>NZ_LMHU01000012.1 GCF_001428505.1 Terrabacter sp. Root181 | reverse complement strand
CGCCCGGCTCCATTCCGAACCCGGAAGCTAAGCCCTTCAGCGCCGATGGTACTGCACTGGTGACGGTGTGGGAGAGTAGGACGCAGCCGGACACACTTTCAGACAACCCCGCCGGGTAACCGGCGGGGTTGTCGGATTTCCATACCCTTTTCGTCATCTCTTTCGGAGGCCGGCGACGCGTTCCGATGTCGGGACGCCCCGCCCAGGAAGGTGCTGAGGGCCCATCGGCCAGGGTCTAGGGTTGGCTCGTGCCTGAACTCATTCCCTTTCCCACCCGTATCCCCGTCCCCGGCGGCAAGGTCATCGACGAGCACGTCGGTGCCGTCAACACCCCGGGCGCGAGCCTGCAGGCGTCGGTCTCCGTGGCGCGGATGGTCGCCCCGGGCGGTTGGTCCGAGCCCTTCCAGACGCCCGAGTTCGACGAGATCACGCTGGTGCTCGCCGGAACGGTGATCATCGACCACGACGGTGGCACCCTCGAGGTCGCGGCCGGCCAGTCGGTCGTGACGCGGGGCGGCGAGCGCATCCGCTACTCGTGCGGTCCTGACGGCGCCGAGTACGTCGCCGTCTGCCTGCCCGCCTTCAGCCCGGACTCGGTGCACCGCGAGGACGAGACCGAGACGGGCGCCGGTGACGCGTCGTGAGCGCTGACGACGTCCGTCGGGCTCCCAAGGTCCTGCTCCACGACCACCTCGACGGAGGTCTGCGCCCGCAGTCGATCATCGAGCTCGCCGCGGAGGTCGGCTACGACGTGCTGCCCGAGACCGACGCGGAGTCGCTGGGCACCTGGTTCCGGGAGAGCGCCGACTCCGGCTCGCTCCCGCGCTACCTCGAGACCTTCGACCACACCCTCGCCGTCATGCAGACGCGTGAAGGCCTCTTCCGGGTGGCCAGCGAGTGCGCCCAGGACCTCGCCGCCGACGGCGTGGTCTACGCCGAGAGCCGCTACGCGCCGGAGCAGCACCTGACCCGTGGTCTGACGCTCGAGGGCGTCGTCGAGGCCGTCAACGCCGGCCTGCGCGACGGGGAGGCGCGGGCTGCGGCTGCGGGACACCCGATCCGGGTCACCTCGCTGCTGACGGCCATGCGGCACGCGGCCAAGTCCACCGAGATCGCCGAGCTCGCGATCCGCTATCGGGACCAGGGCGTCTCCGGGTTCGACATCGCCGGAGCCGAGGCGGGCTACCCGCCCACCCGTCACCTCGACGCCTTCGAGTACCTCCGCCGCGAGAACTTCCACTTCACGATCCACGCCGGTGAGGCGTTCGGTCTGCCGTCCATCTGGGAGGCCATCCAGTGGTGCGGCGCGGACCGGCTCGGCCACGGTGTGCGCATCGTCGACGACATCACCATCGACGGCGCACCCTTCGCCCAGTGGGTCGAGGGCAACAAGGACGACGTCGGCGCCCTGACGACCCTGGAGCTCGACCGGGTGCGCCTGGGTCGGCTCTCGGCCTACGTGCGCGACAAGCGCATCCCCCTCGAGATGTGCCCGAGCAGCAACCTGCAGACGTCTGCGGCGCCGTCGATCGCGCTGCACCCGATCACGCTGCTGCGTCGCCTGCGCTTCCGGGTCACCCTCAACACCGACAACCGGCTCATGAGCGACACCTCGATGAGCAAGGAGGCGGCCCTGCTGCGAGACGAGGCCGGCTGGACCCTCGAGGACCTGCGCTGGGTGACGATCAACGCCATGAAGTCGGCGTTCATCCCGTTCGACGAGCGCCTCGCGCTCATCGACGACGTGATCAAGCCGGGGTACGCCGCCCTCGGCTACCAGGCGCCTCCCATCGCCTGAGGCTGCCGAGCCCCGTCCGTCCGGCGGGCGCCGCCGTGGGGGAGTCAGTCGCCCGCGAGCGCGGCGGTCACCGCGGCCTCGACGTGCAGGCGGGTCGTCGGGAAGACCGGCACGTGCGAGTCGGACTGGTCGACGAGCAGTTCGATCTCGGTGCAGCCGAGGACGACTCCCTCGGCGCCCGCCGCGACGAGCCGGGCGATGACCTCGCGGTAGGCCTGCCGGGACTCCTCGGTGACGACGCCGAGGCACAGCTCGTCGTAGATGACCCGGTGCACCAGGGCGCGGTCGTCGGCGTCGGGCACGAGCACCGTCAGGCCGTGGCCGGCGAGGCGCTCACGCAGGAAGCCCTGCTCCATCGTGTAGGCCGTCGCGAGCAGGCCGACCCGACGGAGGCCCGCCGCTCGCACCGCGTGGGCGGTGACGTCCCCGATGTGCAGCAGCGGGATGGAGACGGCCTCCTCGATGGCGGGGGCGACCTTGTGCATCGTGTTGGTGCACAGCACGATCAGCTCAGCGCCTCCGGCCTCGAGTCCCGCGGCGGCCGCGGCGAGCAGCACGCCGGCCTCGTCCCAGCGGTCCTCGGCCTGCAGGCGCTCGACCTCGGCGAAGTCGACGGAGTGCAGCAGCAGTCGCGCGGAGGCGAGCCCGCCGACCCTCTCTCGCACGAGCTCGTTGGCGAGCCGGTAGTACTCCGCGCTCGACTCCCAGCTCATGCCGCCGAGCAGGCCGATGAGCCTCACGCCGGTCTCGCGCTGGGGAGTGCGCCGAGCTCGGTCTCTGCGTCGCGCGGGTGCACGCACCTGGCGCCGTGGGCCTGTGCCTCGGCGACCACGTGCGGCTCGTCGCACCAGAGGGCGATCCCGCGGCGGACGAGGATGTGGGGGGGTTTCCGTCGCTCGGACAGGTCCCGCACGAACCGGCGCAGGGCCGTCAGGGTGCGGTTCTGCCGTACGCACAGGGCGTCGGCGAGCAGGGCCTCGCGCTGCAGGGGCTCGACGAGCCGGCCGGCGAAGAGACCCTCGGCCAGCACGAAGTCGGTCGGGCCGGCGTGCACGACGTGCCGACCCGTCACGGCGGACGCGCCGATGTCGTAGACGGGGACCTCGACGTGCCCCTCGTCGACGAGCCGACGCAAGGCGTCGACCGCGGCCTGGCTGTCCCACGAGTCGGCGTGGTCCCAGTCGGGGATGCCGATGGGGGACCGCGGCAGTCGGGGATCGCTCGCCTCGCGGTAGAAGTCGTCGAGGCGCACGACCGGCCACCCGTGGGCGGCGCTCAACCGAGCCGAGAGGCGGCTCTTGCCGGCGCCGCTGGGTCCGGTGAGGAGGATGACGCGGCGACGACCGGCACCCGTCTCGCGGTTGCCGCCCGCGCGGTGGTCGACCGACGCCACCTCGTCTCCTCCCACCGAACCAGGGGTCCGACCCGAACCGGGCTCAGAGACCCTTGGGGTGCCAGACGGTCTTCGTCTCGACGAAGGCGCGGATCCGACCGAGCCCCGGGTCGGCGTTCCAGTCGGGCTCGACGGGGGCGCCGTCGGCCAGGGCCGGCCGGTAGACACGCTTGAGGTTGCCCGCGGCCTCGGCCTCGAGCGCGGCCCAGTCGACGCCGTTGGCGCCGGCCACTCCGGTCAGGTCGATGGCGTTGACGTCGCGGTGCGCGGCGAGCCACGTCGCGACCTCGGCGGTCTGCGCGGTGACGATGTTGACGACGCCACCCGGGACGTCGGACGTCGCGAGGACCTCGCTGAAGGTCACCGCCGGGAGCGGTCGGGCAGCCGAGGTGACGACCACGG
This sequence comes from Terrabacter sp. Root181, assembly GCF_001428505.1. Lineage (GTDB taxonomy): Bacteria > Actinomycetota > Actinomycetes > Actinomycetales > Dermatophilaceae > Terrabacter. Next base: position 55,108 of record NZ_LMHU01000012.1, on the reverse strand, counting down.
CGGTGTTGCCCGCCGCGATGACGGGGGCCACGACCGACACGAGACCGAGCAGCGAGGAGCCTTGGGGCGCAAGGACGCCCACCACACCGGTCGGCTCAGGAGCCGACACGTTGAAGAACGGCCCGGCGACGGGGTTGAGGTTGCCGAGCACCTGGGCGATCTTGTCGGTCCACCCGGCGTACCAGACGACGCGGTCGATCGCGGCGTCGACGACGGCACCTGCGGCACGGACCGTGAGCCCCTCGCTCGCGGCGACCTCGTCGACGAACTGGGCTCGGCGGCCCTCGAGCACCTCCGCGACGCGGTAGAGCACCTGGCCGCGGTTGTAGGCCGTCGCGCCCGCCCAGCCGGCCAGCGCGCCCCGAGCGGCGACGACGGCGTCCCGGACGTCCTTGCGAGAGCCCATCGCGGCGTTGGCGAGGAACTCGCCCGAGGCCGAGACGACCTCGTAGGAGCGACCGGACTCGCTGCGCGGGAACTTGCCCCCGATGTAGAGCTTGTAGGTCTTGCGCACGTCGAGGCGGCTCATCGGGCGGCTCCCGTCAGGGTCGAAGGGGCGGTGGTGACGTAGGCCTCGAGGCCGTGGCGGCCGCCCTCGCGGCCATAGCCCGACTCCTTGTAGCCACCGAACGGCGACGTCGGGTCGAAGCGGTTGAAGGTGTTGGCCCAGACCACGCCGGCCTTGAGCTGGTCGGCCATCCAGAGGATGCGCGAGCCCTTCTCGGTCCAGACGCCGGCCGAGAGGCCGTACGCCGTGTTGTTGGCCTTGGCGACCGCCTCCTGCGGTGTGCGGAAGGTCAGCACGGACAGGACCGGGCCGAAGATCTCCTCGGTCGCGACACGGTGCGTCTGCGAGACGCCCGTGAGCACCGTCGGCGGGAACCAGTAGCCCTTGGCCGGCAGGGTGCACTCGGGGCTCCAGCGCTCGGCACCCTCGGCGACGCCTGCCTCGACGAGCGAGGTGATGCGGTCGAGCTGCGCCTTGCTGTTGATCGCGCCGAGGTCGCTGTTCTTGTCCATCGGGTCACCGACGCGCAGCGTGCCGAGACGACGCTTGAGCTTCGCGACGACCTGGTCGTGGACGTTCTCCTGCACGAGCAGGCGCGAGCCGGCGCAGCACACCTGGCCCTGGTTGAAGAAGATGCCGTTGACGATGCCCTCGACGGCCTGGTCGAGCGGGGCGTCGTCGAAGACGATGTTCGCGGCCTTGCCGCCGAGCTCGAGCGTGGCCTTCTTCGACGTGCCGGCGATGGTCCGGGCGATCGCCTTGCCGACCTCGGTCGAGCCGGTGAAGGCGATCTTGTCGACGTCGGGGTGCTCGACGAGGGCCTGACCCGTGCGGCCGTCTCCGGTGATGATGTTGACGACGCCGGCGGGCAGCTCGGCCTGCTGGCAGACCTCGGCGAAGAGCAGGGCCGATAGCGGTGTCGTCTCGGCGGGCTTGAGCACGACGGTGTTGCCCGTCGCGAGGGCCGGGGCGATCTTCCACGCGAGCATGAGCAGCGGGAAGTTCCACGGGATGACCTGGCCGACCACGCCGTGCGGGCGCGGCACGTCGGCGCCCGAGGCGGACAGGCCGGCATACTCCAGCTTGTCGGCCCAGCCCGCGTGGTAGAAGAAGTGCGCCGCGGCGACCGGGACGTCGACGTCGCGGGTCTCCTTGATCGGCTTGCCGTTGTCGAGCGTCTCGAGCACGGCGAACTCACGGGCCCGCTCCTGGAGGATGCGGGCGATGCGGAAGAGGTACTTGCCGCGCTCGGCGCCGCTCATGCGACCCCAGACGCCCTCATAGGCGCGGCGAGCCGCAGCGACCGCCTTGTCGACGTCCTTGGGGCCGGCCTGGCTCACCTCGGCGAGGACCGTCTCGTCGGCGGGGTTGAGCGTGGGGAAGGTCGCCTTGGGGCGCGTGAAGGCGCCGTCGATGAAGAGCCCGTAGGACTTCTCGATCGTGACGATGGCGCGCGACTCCGGCGCGGGGGCGTACTCGAACTTCGGCATCAGGGTGTCTTTCGTGGGCGCTGTCGTGTGGCGCGGTCGGTCAGTCGCGGTCAGTCGATCGTCACGTAGTCGGCGCCGGAGTAGGCACCGGTGGCGAGCTTCTGCCGCTGGAGGATGAGGTCGTTGAGCAGGCTCGAGGCACCGAAGCGGAACCACTCGGGGGTGAGCCAGTCGTCGCCCGCGATCTCGCTGACCATGACGAGGTACTTGATGGCGTCCTTGGTGGTCTTGATGCCACCGGCCGGCTTGACGCCCACCTGGGTGCCGGTGAGGTCGCGCCAGTCGCGCACGGCCTCGAGCATGATGAGCGTGACGGGCAGGGTCGCCGCAGGCTGGACCTTGCCGGTGGACGTCTTGATGAAGTCGCCGCCGGCGAGCATCGAGAGGTAGGACGCGCGGCGGACGTTGTCGTAGGTGACGAGCTCGCCCGTCTCCATGATGACCTTGAGGTGCGCCGTGCCGCAGGCCTGCTTGACCTCGGCGATCTGGTTGAAGACCGTGAGGTAGTCGCCCGAGAGGAACGCCCCGCGGTCGATGACCATGTCGATCTCGTCGGCTCCGGCCTCGACGGCGTCACGGGTGTCGGCGAGCTTGACCGGCATGCTCGCGCGCCCGGACGGGAAGGCGGTCGCGACGGCCGCGACGTGGATGCCGCTGTCACCGAGCGCGGCCTTCGCGGTCGCGACCATGTCGCCGTAGACGCAGATCGCGGCGGGCCGCGGCGTCGTGGGGTCGAGCGGGTCGGGCACGAGGGCCTTCGCGCACAGCGAGCGGACCTTGCCGACCGTGTCGGAGCCCTCGAGGGTCGTCAGGTCGATCATCCCGATGGCGGTGTCGATCGCCCAGGCCTTGCTCGTCGTCTTCACCGAGCGGGTGCCGAGGGACGCGGCTCGCGCCTCGCAGCCGACCTGGTCGACCCCGGGCAGGCCGTGCAGCCAGGAGGTCAGGGCATGGTTCGTCAGGCGCGACACCCCGAGGACGTCCCGCGCCTGCGCGGTGAGGTCCTGCGCGGTGCGCGTCGTGGTGCTTACTGTCACCACGGGAGTCTATCCACCTATCGAGACGGCCCGTCACGCGTGAGAGAGTCGGTCCGTGAGCCCTGACGTGTCCCCACCGCCCTCCGACTCACCGGCCGAGGCCCCCGACGAGAGCGACGCTCTGCGCGATGCCCGCACCCTCCGGCCGGGCTCGTCGATCGTCGTCGGCGTCGTCGGCGGGGTCGCCGGACTCGCCCTGCTCGTCCTCGCCGCGCTGACCGAGCCGCGGAGCTGGACGCTCATCTCGACCGTGGTGCTCGCCCTCGCGCTGCTGTGGCTCTTCGTCGTGCGACCGTGCGTCGTCATCCACGCCGAGGGCATCCGGCTCGTCAACCCGCTGCGGGTCGTCGACGTCACGTGGCCCGCCATCGCCGAGGTGCGGTCGAGGTGGGCGCTCGAGATCGTCGCGGAGGGCCGGCGCTACACGGCATGGGGCGTGCCGGCCGATCCCGGCCGTCCGAGGTACGGCCGCGGCATGCTGACCGTCGGCGCCAACAAGGTGCGGGGCAAGGGGACCACGGAGGAGCCGACGAAGTCCAAGGTCGAGGCGCAGGCCGTCGCGGCCGAGGTCGAGGCGCGCATGAGCGCCGACCGCAAGCGCAAGGACGGCCGGACGCCGCGCATCGCGCACCAGGCCTGGGACCCGGTGTCCGTCGGCCTGCTCCTCGCCGCCGCGGCCTTCTTCGTCATCGGCACGTTCGTCGTGTGACGGGCTGCCGCTCACCCTGCCCCACGCGTACGCCGTCGATGGCGTACGCGTGGGGCTCCCTCAGAGAGACGTGAGGCGTTCCATGTCGGCCCGGACGCGGGCGAGCCGGGTCTCGGCGAGCGCGCGTGACTCGCCGAGGGCCGCCGGACCGGCGACCGGCTCGATGACCTCGAGGTAGACCTTCACCTTGGGCTCGGTGCCGCTCGGGCGCACGATGACGCGGGAGCGGTCGACGAGGTGGTAGCGCAGGCCCTCGGTGGGCGGCAGCCCGCCGTCGCCCCGGGCGAGGTCGTCGATGCGGTCGACCTCCACGCCGGCCACCGAGGCCGGCGGCTCGGCGCGAAGGCGCCCCATCAGGGTGTCGATCTGGGCGAGGTCCGAGACGCGCACCGAGAACGAGTCGGTCGCGTGCACGCCGTGCTCGACGGCGAGGTCGTCGAGCTGGTCGATGAGCGTGCGCCCCTGTGCCTTGAGGGTGGCTGCGAGCTCGGCGAGCAGCAGGGCGGCGCTGACGCCGTCCTTGTCGCGGACGAGCTGCGGCGCGACGCAGTAGCCGAGCGCCTCCTCGTAGCCGTAGCGCAGCCGGTCGACGCGGGAGATCCACTTGAAGCCGGTGAGCGTCTCCTCGTGGGCGAGTCCGGCGGCCTTCGCGATCGACGCGAGCAGGCGCGAGGACACGATCGAGTTGGCGAAGACGTCGCGGCGCGAGACGCCACGCCGGACGATGTGGGCACCGAGGAGCGCCCCCACCTCGTCGCCGCGCAGCATCCGCCAGTCGCCGAGGGCCGGGTCGAGCACGGCCGCAGCGCACCGGTCGGCGTCCGGGTCGTTGGCGATGACGAGGTCGCACCCGACGGCGCGGGCTCGGGCCAGCGCGAGGTCGATCGCGCCCTTCTCCTCGGGGTTGGGGAACGCGACGGTCGGGAAGTCCGGGTCGGGTACGGCCTGCTCGTCGACGACGACCGGCGCCGCGAAGCCGGCCTGGACGAAGGCGGTGTGCACCGTGCCGTGACCGACGCCGTGCAGGCTCGTGTGGACGACGCGGAGGTCGCGCGGCGAGCTCGGGTCGACGACGCCGACGACGGCGTCGACGTAGTCCTCGAGGAGGTTGTCGCCCAGCATCTCCCAGCCATCGGCGGCGCGCGGCACGTCGGCCACCCGCTCGACGCGGCCGATGTGGGCGGCGATCCGGGCGTCGGCGGGCGGCACGATCTGGCTGCCGTCGCCGAGGTAGACCTTGTAGCCGTTGTCCTGCGGCGGGTTGTGGCTCGCCGTCACCATGACGCCGGCATCGGCGCCGAGGTGACGGATCGCGAAGGCGAGGACCGGCGTCGGAAGGGGCTGGGGCAGCAGCAGCGCCCGGCCGCCGGCCGCGACGACCACGGCGGCGGTGTCGCGGGCGAAGACGTCCGAGTTGTAGCGCGCGTCGTAGCCGACGACGACCGTCGGCGCGTCGCCGGCGCGCCCCTCGTCCTTGAGGTATGCCGTCAGGCCGGCCGCCGCTCGGATGACGACGCTGCGGTTCATCCGGTTGGGGCCGGCGCCGAGGGCCCCGCGCAGCCCGGCGGTGCCGAACTCGAGCAGTCCGGCCATGCGGTCGGCGAGGTCGGCGGCTGCGTCCGCGTCGCCCGCCGTCGCCCTGCCGAGGACGGCGTCGAGCTCGGCCCGCGTCGTCGGGTCGGGGTCGTCGTCGCGCCAGGCCCGCGCCGCGGCATACAGCGTCTCGGTGGTGTCGATGGTCGTCATCAGAGGCGCCCCACGACCTGGGCGAGCAGCCGGCCGCAGCGTTCGGCGGCGGCCTGTCCGGCCTCGAGCACCTCGGCGTGGCTGAGCGGTTGGTCCGAGATGCCGGCCGCGAGGTTGGTCACGAGCGAGATGCCGAGCACGTCGAGCCCGGCCTGGCGCGCGGCGATCGCCTCGAGGCTCGTCGACATGCCGACGAGGTCGCCGCCGATGACCTTGGCCATCTGCACCTCGGCCGGCGTCTCGTAGTGCGGCCCTCGGAACTGGACGTAGACGCCCTCGTCGAGGTCGGGGTCGACCTCGCGGGCGATGTCGCGCAGGCGTGGGGTGTAGAGGTCGGTGAGGTCGACGAAGTTCGCACCCTCGACGGGGGAGTGCGCGGTGAGGTTGATGTGGTCGCGGATGAGGACGGGGGTGCCGGGCGCCCATGCGGGGTTGAGGCCACCGCAGCCGTTGGTCAGCACGACGGTCGAGCACCCCGCCGCCTTCGCGGTGCGGACGCCGTGGACGACGGCCCGCACGCCGCGCCCCTCGTAGAAGTGGGTGCGGGTGCCGAAGACGAGCGCCCGGCGGCCGGTGTCGCCGATGGCCACCGAACGCATGCTGCCGGAGTGTCCGGCGACGGCGGCCTTGTGGAAGCCGGGGACGTCGGCGTTCTCGACGGTCGCGAGCGTCTCACCGATGAGGTCGGCGGTCTGGCCCCAGCCCGATCCGAGCACGAGGGCGACGTCGTGGTGGTCGGCGCCGGTGCGCTCGGCGATGACGGCGGCGGCGTCGGCGGCGACGGCGAAGGGGTCGGTGGAGGGGTCGCTGAGATCACGGTGGGAACTGGTCACGCTCAGGACTCTAGCGAGGTCGACCCGGTGCAGGAACCGGCCCGGTCGGGTCGGCCCAGACTCTCCGCGAACGCCGTGAGCACCGTGTCGACGGTGCGCGTGACGAAGGCCCGCCGGCGCCGCGCCGGCTGCGCCAGGGCGCTGAGCAGGACGCCCTCGAGGGCGGCCACGACGGCCTCTGCGCGGGTCCTCGTGTCGCCGTCTCGGCTGCGGCTCACGACCTCCTCGACGACGTCGAGCAGCCGGATGCGCCACTGCGCGAAGGCGGCGGCCAGCTCGTCGTCGCGGGCCGCCTCGAGCGTCAGCTCCAGACGGGCCAGCACGACGTCGGGATCGCGCAGCCAGCCGGCGAAGAGGTCGGAGACCTGGGCACCTGCGAAGGTCGGGTCGCCGGGTCGAGTGGCGAGGCGGCGGGCGAGTGCCTCGACGTCGTCGGTCAGGCCCGTGGCGACGTGCTGGGCGAGGGCGTGGACCAAGGCGGCACGCGTGCGCAGGTAGGCCGAGCAGGTCCCCGGCGGCAGCCCGGCCCTGGCGTCGACGGCGCGATGGGTCAGTCCACGGAGCCCGCCCGCGGCGACCACCTGCACGGCGGCCTCGAGCAGCTGTCGGCGGCGCGGGGAGAGGGGGGCGTCCGTCGGGGACATCGGTCCTGCCTGTCGCACGAGTGGGAGTCGTCACACCGAGGGTAGCCGGGAATGTGTGGCGGCTCGGACGGTGTTTCTACATATGTAGAATCTACGGATGTAGAAACCTTCAGGAGGTCCACCATGCAGATCCTCACCGGCATCACGCCGTTCCTCGTCGTCTTCTTCTCTCTCGCCGCGATCGCCGCGCTGCTCGTCCTCGGGGCTGCAGGCGCCTTCCTCGTGCGCAACCGCTCCCTGCGTGTCCGCGCCGGAACGCCCCTCGTGCCCTACTACCGTGGGCTTGCCCTCAGCCACTGACGGCCGGCTCCGCCCGGTCGCCGGGCGGTCGGACGCCCGTCCGAGGGATGGTTGGATGGTCCCGTGATCACGCGCGAGACATCCGTTGTCATCATCGGCGGCGGCCCCGGGGGCTATGAGGCGGCGCTCGTCGCGGCCCAGCTCGGGGCGCAGGTCACGATCGTCGAGAAGGACGGCCTCGGCGGCGCGGCCGTCCTCACCGACTGCGTCCCCAGCAAGGCCCTCATCGCGACCGCCGACTACATGTCCGACTTCGAGACCGCGTCGCGGCTCGGTGTGCGGCTGCAGGACGACGACGGTGACGAGGTGTCCGACGCCGTCGCCCAGGCGCACACCGTCAACGACCGCATCCTCGAGCTCGCCGCCGCTCAGAGCGCCGATATCCAGGGGAGCCTCGAGGCGGTCGGCGTCACCGTGCTGCGCGGCACCGCCCGGATCGTCGGCCGTGAGCGCGTGGTCGCCGAGCTCGCGGACGGGACGACGCAGGAGCTCACCGCGCACGTCGTCCTCGTCGCCACCGGCGCTGCACCTCGCGTCATGGACACCATGCGGCCGGACGGCGAGCGCATCCTGACGTGGCAGCAGATCTACTCCCTCGACGAGCTGCCCGAGCGGATCATCGTCATCGGGTCAGGTGTCACCGGCGCCGAGCTCGCCCAGGCCTACCTCGGCCTCGGCTCCCAGGTCGTGCTCGTCTCCTCACGCGACCGGGTGCTGCCCGGCGAGGACGCCGACGCCGCCACCGTCATCGAGGACGTCTTCCGCAAGCGCGGCATGGAGGTCCTCAACAAGTCGCGAGCGGCGTCCGTCGAGCGCACGGCCGACGGCGTCGTCGTCACGCTCGTCGACGGGCGCACCGTCGAGGGGTCGCACGCCCTGCTCGCCGTCGGATCCGTGCCGAACACCGACGGTCTCGGCCTCGAGGAGGCCGGTGTCGAGCTCAGCCCCTCGGGGCACGTCCAGGTCGACCGGGTCTCGCGCACCAGCGTCGGCGGCGTCTACGCGGCCGGCGACTGCACCGGCGTGCTGCCCCTCGCGTCCGTCGCCGCCATGCAGGGACGCATCGCCATGTGGCACGCGCTCGGCGACGCCGTGTCGCCCCTCAACGTGCGGGGCGTCGCCGCCAACATCTTCACGGAGCCCGAGATCGCGACCGTCGGCATCAGCCAGAACGCGGCCGACGAGTCACCCGACGTCGAGTCCGTGACCCTGCCGCTCGCACGCAACCCGCGCGCCAAGATGCAGGGCATCAGCGACGGCTTCGTCAAGCTCTTCTGTCGCAAGGGCTACGGGACGGTGCTCGGCGGGGTCGTCGTCGCGCCGAAGGCGTCCGAGCTGATCTACCCCGTCGCGCTCGCGGTGCAGAACCGCCTCAGCGTGGACCAGGTGTCGAGCACCATCACGGTCTACCCCTCGCTGTCGGGCTCGATCGCCGAGGCGGCGCGCCAGCTGCACCAGTCCGACTGACCTCGACCGAGGCCGCGCCGTCCCGGGGTGAGCAGACGTCCGACGCGGGACGACCGACCCGGCCGGACGGCATACCGTGTCGGCGGCTGCTCAGTGCTCGTCGTCGCGCGGCGCCGGGCGGTCAGCCTGCCCGCGCTCGAGCTCGGCTCGACGGTCCTCCTCAGCCCATCGTTCGCGCCGGCGGCGCGAGACCACCTCGCGCAGCTTCTTCTGCAGCGGGTAGACGATCGCGGCCACGATGACGAGGATGACGAGGTTCGCCACGGAGAAGACGGGCTGGTCGGCCGAGGCAGTGGGGAGGGTCGCAAACACATGAGCAGTGTGCCAGAGGCGTAGCGTCGGGCCCGTGGCGGCGTCGTCGCCATGTCAGGGATGGCTGTCCACCCGCGGGCGGTGGTTCCTGAGCAGGTCGGACCGTGGAGGCAAACGCAGTGAGCGACTGGATCCAGAAGGCCAAGGACTTCGTCAAGGGCCACCCCGAGCAGGCCCAGCAGGGACTCGACAAGGCCGAGGAGCTCATCAACGAGCGCACCGGGGGGAAGTACGCCGACCAGGTCGACCAGGGCAGCGACAAGCTGAAGGAGGGCCTCGGGCTGCCGCCGGACGCCGAGGGCACCCAGCCTCCCGGCGCCCCGGAGCCGCCGGCCACCCCGCCGCCGGCCACCCCGCCGCCGGCTCCGAGCCCGCCGCCGGCCCCGACGCCCGAGCCCACGCCGACACCGGAGCCCGTCCCGACGCCGGAGCCCGTTCCGACACCGGAGCCCGGACCCGTCGAGCCGAGGCCGCCGGTCGACCCGACCGACCCGGCTCCCGTCGACCCCCACCTGCCCGGCGGACCCGGCCCGTCGGAGATCCCGCCGGCGGGAGGGCCTGCCGGCGAGCAGGAGCTGCCCGGAGTCCCCGACCCCAACCTGCCCGGCTCGGGCGACGGCGACGTCACCCTCGGCGACCCGCCCGCCAAGCAGGGCTGACGAGACGCTGCCGGCGACGGCGGCACACGACGAGGGCCGACCCCGCCACGCGGGGTCGGCCCTCGTCGTCGGTCCGGTGGGTGGGCTCAGCCCTCGGCGACGTCGGTGATCTCGGCGAGCACGGCACCCGACGTGACGGTCTCGCCGACCTTCGCGGTGAGGCCCGACACGACGCCGGCCTTGTGGGCGGTGATGGGCTGCTCCATCTTCATCGCCTCCAGGACGATGACGAGGTCGCCCGCCGCGACGGTCGCGCCCTCCTCGACGGCGATCTTGACGATCGTGCCCTGCATCGGGGCGGTGAGGGAGTCGCCGGAGGCCGCGCCCCCGGACTTGCCGCCACCGGACCTCTTGGGCGCCTTCTTCTTGGCCGCAGACGCACTCCCGCCGCCGCCGAGCGACAGACCGCCCGGGAGCGAGACCTCGAGGCGCTTGCCCCCGACCTCGACGACGACGGTCTGGCGCTCCTCGGCCTCGGCCGCGTCGGCCGACCCACCGGCATACGCCTCGATCGTGTTGTCGAACTCGGTCTCGATCCAACGGGTGTGGATCGTGAAGGGCGCACCGTCGGCCGGCGCGAAGGCCGGGTCGGCGACGACGGCCCGGTGGAACGGCACGACGGTCGGCATGCCCTCGATGGTGAGCTCGGCCAGGGCCCGGCGCGACCGCTCGATGGCCTGCTCACGGGTGCGGCCGGTGATGACGAGCTTGGCGATCATCGAGTCGAAGGCGCCGGCGACGGTGTCGCCCTCGACGAGGCCGGCGTCCCAGCGCACACCGGGACCCTGCGGGACGACCATGCGGCTGACGGTCCCCGGTGCCGGCAGGAAGCCGCGGCCGGCGTCCTCGCCGTTGATGCGGAACTCGATCGAGTGGGCGTGCGGCTCGGGGTCGCCGTAGTCGAGGGACTCGCCGTTCGCGATGCGGAACTGCTCCCGCACGAGGTCGATGCCGGTGACCTCCTCGGTCACGGGGTGCTCGACCTGCAGACGGGTGTTGACCTCGAGGAAGCTGATGTCGCCGGCCGGGCCGACGAGGAACTCGCACGTGCCGGCTCCGACGTATCCGGCCTCCTTGAGGATCGCCTTGCTCGCGCGGAGCAGCTCGGTGTGCTGCGCCTCGGAGAGGAACGGTGCGGGCGCCTCCTCGACGAGCTTCTGGTTGCGGCGCTGGAGCGAGCAGTCGCGCGTCGACACGACGACGACGTTGCCGTGCTGGTCGGCCAGGCACTGGGTCTCGACGTGGCGGGGGTGGTCGAGGAAGCGCTCGACGAAGCACTCGCCGCGGCCGAAGGCCGTCACGGCCTCGCGGACCGCCGAGTCGTAGAGGTCGGGGATCTCCTCCATGGCGCGGGCGACCTTGAGGCCGCGGCCGCCGCCGCCGTAGGCCGCCTTGATCGCGACGGGGAGGCCGTGCTCCTTCGCGAACTCGACGACCTCGTCGGCTCCCGAGACGGGGTCCTTCGTGCCGGGCACGAGTGGCGCGCCGGCCTTCGTGGCGATGTGGCGCGCCTTGACCTTGTCGCCGAGGGAGTCGATCGCCTGGGGGCCGGGGCCGATCCAGATCAGGCCGGCGTCGATGACCGCCTGCGCGAACGAGGCGTTCTCGGCGAGGAAGCCGTAGCCGGGGTGGACCGCGTCGGCGCCCGCCTGACGGGCGATGTCGAGCAGCTTCTCCTGGACGAGGTAGCTCTCGCCGGGGGTCGAGCCCCCGAGGGCGTACGCCTCGTCGGCGACCTTGACGTGCAAGGCATCCCGGTCAGGCTCGGCGTAGACGGCGACCGAGGCGATCCCGCTGTCCGCGCACGCCCGCGCGATGCGGACGGCGATCTCACCACGGTTTGCGATCAGTACCTTGCTGATGGATGCCATGGTTCGGACTCTATCGGGATGACGTCGCGTCAATTCGGCGTCCTCGGGTCTATTCCCGGTCGTCTCGGAGTGAGGTCGGGCACACCACCCCGAGCGGCACCGACCTAGCGTGGGCAGCATGACGACACACGAGCCAGTCCACACCCTCGGCCTCGGCCACGCCTCAACCCCGGGCCTCGCTATCCCGCAGGTCGGCTTCGGTGTCTGGGAGGTCCCGGACGCCGCCGTCGACGCCGCCTTCGGCCGTGCGCTCGATGCCGGCTACCGCCACATCGACACCGCGCGGATCTACGGCAACGAGGAGGGCGTCGGCCGGGTCCTCGGGCGCAGCGACGTCGACCGCGACGACGTCTTCGTCACGACGAAGGTCTGGAACGACGACCACAGGAGCGTGCCCGCGGCCTTCGACGCCTCGATGCAGCGCCTCGGCATCGAGGTCCTCGACCTCTACCTCATCCACTGGCCGGCCCCGCAGCAGGATGCCTACGTCGACGCCTGGCGGGCGATGCTCGACCTCCAGCGCGAGGGACGGGTCCGCTCGGTCGGTGTCTGCAACTTCCAGGTGCCCCACCTCGAGAGGCTGCTCGAGGAGACCGGGGTCCTGCCGTCGGTCAACCAGATCGAGCTGAGCCCGTACCTCCAGCAGAGGGAGCTGCGCGCCTTCCACGCCGAGCACGGCATCGTCACCGAGGCCTGGAGCCCGCTCGCCGTCCGTGCCGGGCTGCTCGACGACCCGGTCGTCGTCGCCCTCGCCGCGACGCATGCCGTGACGCCCGCCCAGCTCGTGCTGCGCTGGCACGTCGAGCTCGGCAACGTCGTGCTCACGCGCTCCGTCACCCCGGCACGCATCGCGGAGAACGTCGAGATCTTCGGGTTCAGCCTCGGCGAGGACGACCTCGAGGCCCTCGCCGGGCTCGACCGGGGCACCCGTACCGGGCCCGACCCGGACGCCTTCGGCTGACCGGACCCGGGCCGCGTCCGAGCCACTAGATTGGCGGGCATGGGACTGTTCTCGCGCAAGGGCAAGGACGACACCGACGAGCCGGCGGGCGCGGCCCCCACGGTCGACGAGGACGCCGACGACGCCCTTGCCGCCGACTTCACCGGACGGCCGGTCGCGGTGCCGCTCGGTGACGAGGAGCGCGCGCGCATCACCGCGGCCCTCGAGCACGCGACGGATGACGGGGTGGACGTCGACGACCTCGCGTCCATCGGCGCGCACTACGACGCGGCCTACCGCCGCTGGGCCGACGCGGGCGGTTCGGGCGAGGGGCCGGACATCGTCGTCGAGACGTATGCCGTCGCCATCGGCGAGCACCTCGCGCGCCACAGCGCGCGTGACTGGGCGATCGTCACCGACGTCTTCGGCACCGACCTCGGTCTCGTGGCTGCACGTGCCGACACCGTGGTCGTGCCGCACAACCTCGTCGGCGCCCGGTGGATGCGCGGTGAGACCGGCTGGGTCCCGGGCGTCGTCTCCCACCTCGTGAGCATCCGCCCGCGCTCGCGCTGACGCGACCTCTAGGATCGCGGGCATGGACAGTGCCGCCCAGGGTGGGCTCGACCGGCGGAGCAAGCGCGACCTCGAGGAGGGCATCCAGCGTGACTTCACGCGCAGGATGTCCTACGGCGACTACCTCCGGCTGGACACCCTCCTCAGTGCGCAGCAGCCACTGAGCGAACCGCCCCAGCACGACGAGCTGCTCTTCATCATCCAGCACCAGACGTCGGAGCTGTGGCTCAAGCTCCTGATCCACGAGCTCCGTTCTGCCCGAAGCCTGCTCCGCGACGACGAGCTGGCTCCGGCGCTCAAGCGCCTCGCCCGGGTCAAGCACATCCAGCACACGTTGACCGACCAGTGGTCGGTGCTCGCGACCCTGACCCCGAGCGAGTACGCCGAGATCCGACCCTTCCTCGCCACGAGCTCGGGCTTCCAGTCGGCGCAGTACCGGGAGGTCGAGTTCCTCCTCGGCAACAAGAACGCCGACATGGTCGCCGTCTTCTCGCACGACGAGGGCGCCCGGGCGGCCCTCGACGCCCTGCTGCACGAGCCGAGCCTCTACGACGAGTTCCTCGCCTACCTCTCCCGACGGGGGTATGCCGTCCCGCCGGCTCTGCTCGACCGTGACTGGACGCAGCCCTACCGCCATGACGAGGGGCTCGTCGACGTCTTCGCGGCCGTCTACGCGCAGCCGAACGAGCACTGGGGCGTCTACGAGACCTGCGAGGAGCTGGTCGACCTCGAGGACAACTTCCAGCAGTGGAGGTTCCGGCACCTCCAGGTCGTGCAGCGCACGATCGGGCAGAAGACCGGGACCGGTGGCTCGACGGGTGTCGACTTCCTGCGCCGCGCGCTCGACCTGACCTTCTTCCCGGAGCTCTACGAGGTGCGCACCCGCATCGGCGGCTGACGAGCGTCTCGGGAGCGGCGGCGCGCGCAAGGGTGACCTTTCGGACAGGTCTGTCGTTGCCGACCCGTGGGCTCATCACCTACGTGTCGGGCGCCAGCGAGGACGCCGTCGCCGCTCTGGGCGGTACGACCTCCCTGCTGCTGCTCGGTGTGTTCACGATCGTCAACATCGTCGTCCTCGTGCTGCGCCGCGACCGGCAGACGAGCGACCACTTCGTCACGCCGTCCGTGCTGCCGGTCATCGGTGCCGTCCGCTGCTTCTTCCTGGTGCTGCCCTTCTCGGGACGACCGTCGGAGCACTACAGGATCGGCGGCGGACTGCCCGCGCCCGGCGTGGTGCTCTGGGCGTTGACGTGGATGGCCAACCGCGGCCTGCGAGCGAAGAAGACCTACTTCCGTGACACCGACGACCTCGGGGGCGGTGGGCCCGTCAACTAGGGGTGCCGTCACCCTCGAGCTCCCCGCGCTCCTCGTCGACCACGTCGGCGGGGAGCGCTCGGCGTCTGCCCAGCCGGTCGCGTCCCGGCTCGCACTGGCACGGGCACGCGGCGACGCAGAGCTCCTCGAAACACCTGTCGAGGCAGTGGCACTCGATGTCGGCCGTGGGTGGCGCGTCGACGCGCGGCTGCCGTCCACGCATCAGTCGACGCCGGAGCAGCAGCTCGCCTTCGGTCGGGTGGTCGGCCGGCCGCTCGCGGTGCGGGGCGTCGTCCGCGAGCTGGTCACGCGTCGAGCGGTGACGGAACCAGGCGCGTGCATCGGGACGGTCGTAGCGTGGGAAGGCCCAGCGTTCGAAGGGCACCTCGTCGGGAGGCGCGACGTCGAGGTGGGCGGGAAACCGTCGCCCCTGGTTGTCGCGCACCGTGTCGACCGGCACCGGCAGGACCTCGTGCCCCTCGCGGTCGACGACCACCAGCCGGAGTTCCGCCAGTGCGAGCAGTCGGACGTAGAGGGCGATGCTGGGCACCACGGCGCCGGACTCGATGCGACTCACGGTGCTCGCGGAGATGCCCACGAGGGCGGCGAGCTCCCGCTGGCTGAGGTCGGCGCGACGCCGCGCGCGAACGACATACCGTCCTGGCTCGTCGTCGGGGGCAGGGCTGCCTGCTGTTGCGCTCATGCGGACACGTTCGGTGTCGGCACCGACAGCGCCGTGCGCTCGAAGGGCCCTGTCCACATGTCCGGTGACCGACTCAGAGGGGTGTGGACATCCCGTCCACGGCTACGTCACTGCTGCATGGGGTGCAACAGTGACGTAGCGGGTGGGTCTGGTCACCCGGCGGGCGGTGGGGGTCCAGCGGCTACGTCACTGCTGCATGGGGTGCAACAGTGACGTAGCGGTTGGGTCTGGTCACCTGGCGGGCGGTTGGGGTCCAGCGGCTACGTCACTGCTGCACGGGGTGCAGCACTGACGTAGGAGGTGTGCCGGGGTTCTGCTGGTCAGGAGGCGGTCTTGGCGCGGACCTGGCGCTTGATGCGGCCGAGCATCGCGACCATGCCGCGCATCCGCAGCGGTGACACCGCTTCGGCGAGGCCGAAGCGCATCGGGGCGTCGTCGGGGACGTCGAGCACCTCCGCAGCCGAGAGGCCGTCCAGGCCCTCGTGCAGGATGCCGGCGAACCCGCGGGTCGTCGGTGCCTCGGGCGGGGCGTCGAAGAACAGGCTGACGACGCGGTCGTCGAGCGAGGCGCCGTCGCCCACCTCGACGGTGAGGAAGAGGGGTGACTGGCACTCGTCGACGCGTTCGAGCTGGTCGAGGTGGCCGGCATACCGCTCGGGAAGGCCCGGCAGCTCGTCGCTGAACTCGAGCAGCAGCTGGAGCTTGAGGTCGTTGCTCGCCGACCGGAAGTCCTCGGCGATCTCGGCGAGGGGGGCTGGCAGTGGGGTGTCGCTCACGAGAGACTCCTGGCTCGCATCCGGGTCACTTCTCGATCGGCACGCGCACGGCGTTGCCCCACTCGGTCCACGAGCCGTCGTAGTTGCGCACCGTCTCGAAGCCGAGCAGGTGGGTCAGCACGAACCACGTGTGCGACGAGCGCTCACCGATGCGGCAGTACGCGACGACGTCGTCCGAGGCCGTGAGGCCCTGCTCCTCGAGGTAGATCGCCTCGAGGTCCTCGCGCGACTTGAACGAGCCGTCCTCGTTCGCGGCGCGTGCCCACGGCACCGACCTGGCGCCGGGGATGTGCCCGCCGCGCATCGCCCCCTCCTGGGGGTAGTCCGGCATGTGCAGCAGCTCGCCGGAGTACTCGCCGGGGGAGCGGACGTCGACCAGAGGCTTGCCGAGGTGGGCGAGCACGTCGTCCTTGAAGGCGCGGATGGGGGCGTCGTCACGCTCGGCCACGGGGTAGTCCACCGTGGCCGGCGACGACACGTCGCGGGTGAGCTCGCGGCCCTCGGCGACCCACTTGGCCCGGCCACCGTCGAGGAGCCGGACGTCCTCGTGCCCGAAGAGGCTGAAGACCCACAGGGCGTACGCCGCCCACCAGTTGCTCTTGTCGCCGTAGATCACGACGGTCGTGTCGCGGCTGATGCCGCGGGCGCCCATCACCTCGGCGAAACGCGCACCGTCGACGTAGTCGCGCGCCACCGGGTCGTTGAGGTCGACGTGCCAGTCGATCTTGAGCGCCCCTGGGATGTGGCCGGTCTCGTAGAGCAGCACGTCCTCGTCGGACTCGAGCAGCACGATGCCGTCCGGGCCCCCGAGGCCGCCGGCCGCGATCTGCTCCGCGAGCCACTCGGTCGTGACGAGGCGCTCAGGGTGGGCGTAGGCGGAGATCTTCGTGTCTTCAGCGCTCATGCACCCATCGTGTCACGCGCGACGAAAGGCTTCACACGTGGTCGAGGCGCCCGAGGTCGTCGCGGCAGCGCCGCTCGAACTCGCCCAGCTCGGCGATGGCGTCCTGCACGTCGCGCAGGCGCTGCTCGAGGTCGGTGCGACGCTCGTCGATCTGGCCGAGGACGTACTCGAGCTGCGTGCGACGGCCGCGCGGCGCGTCGAAGAGGTCGATGATCGTGCGGATCTCCTCGAGCGGGAAGCCCAGCCGCTTGCCGCGCAGGATGAGGCTGAGGCGCGTGCGGTCGCGGCGGTGGTAGACGCGCTGGGTCCCGCGCCGCTCGGGCGAGATGAGGCCGAGGTCCTCGTAGTGGCGAACCGTTCGGTGGGTGACGTCGAACTCCTCGGCCACCTGGGCGATGGTCCACGTCTCGCCGGTCCGCGAGGACGGGCGCGCGATCGAGGTGTCACTTGTCATGCGGTCGATAGTGCTTTACGTTTACGTCAACGTCAAGCATGCGTCACGAGCGCGTGATGGCCGCCACCCCTTCAGGAGAACAGCGATGTTCGAGCTCAGCCAGGACCACGAGGACTTCCGGATGGTCGTCCGCGACTTCGCCGAGAAGGAGGTCGCGCCCAACATCGCCAAGTGGGACGCCGCCGCGTACTTCCCGACCGACCTCGTGCCGAAGATGGGTGACCTCGGGCTGTTCGGCCTCGTCGTGCCGGAGGAGTACGGCGGCGCGGGGGAGTCCGGCGACTTCACGAGCCTCTGCGTCGCCATCGAGGAGCTGGGCCGCGTCGACCAGTCGATCGGCATCACGCTGTCCGCGGGCGTGGGGCTCGGCATCAACCCGATCCTCACCTACGGCACCGAGGAGCAGAAGCAGCGCTTCCTGCCCGACCTCGTCGCCGGCCGCGCCCTCGCCGGCTTCGGGCTCACCGAGCCCGAGGCCGGCTCCGACGCCGGCGCGACCCGCACGCGAGCCGTCCGCGACGGCGACGAGTGGGTCGTCAACGGCGCCAAGGCCTTCATCACGAACTCCGGCACCGACATCACGTCCGTCGTCACCGTGACCGCGCGCACCGGCACGAACGAGGACGGGTCACCGCAGATCTCGGCGATCATGGTGCCCGCCGGCACCCCCGGCTTCATCGTCGAGCCGGCGTACCACAAGCTCGGCTGGCACGTCTCCGACACCCACGGCCTCACCTTCGAGGACTGCCGCGTCCCCGCCGACCACCTCCTCGGCCAGGAGGGTGAGGGGTTCAAGCAGTTCCTCAAGACCCTCGATGACGGCCGCATCGCCATCTCGGCGCTGGCCGTCGGCTGCGCGCAGGCCTGTCTCGAGCTCGCCACGGACTACGCGAAGACCCGCGTTGCGTTCGGCCGCCCGATCGGCGTCAACCAGGGCGTGTCGTTCCAGCTCGCCGACCTCGCGGTCATGGTCGAGGGAGCCCGGCTGCTGACCTACAAGGCGGCCTGGCTCAAGGACGAGCTCCACGCGGGCAAGCGCTCCGTCAAGGAGGTCAAGCAGGCTGCCGCCATCGCGAAGCTCTACTCGACCGAGGCCGCCGTCACGGCCACCCGGATCGCGACGCAGGTGTTCGGCGGCAACGGCTTCATGGAGGAGTACCCCGTGGCCCGGTTCTACCGCGACGCCAAGATCCTCGAGATCGGCGAGGGCACGTCCGAGGTCCAGCGCATGCTCATCGCCCGCGGGATGGGGCTGCCGGCATGACCGAGCCCGCGCCCGGTGCGAGCCCCCACGGCGACCCGCGCGTGGCCGACGTCCGCGCGCGCCTCTCCGCCGCCCACGCCGCATCGGCCAGCGCGCCGGAGAAGGCGCAGGCCAAGCTCGACGCGCAGGGCAAGATCTACGTCCGCGACCGCATCGCCCTGCTCTTCGACGAGGGCTCCTTCGTCGAGGACGGCCGATACGCCAACGCCCTGCAGCCGGGCCTCCCGGCCGACGGCGTCGTCACCGGGCGTGGCACGGTCGACGGTCGGGCGGCGATCGTCATCGCCAACGACCCGACCGTCAAGGCCGGTTCCTGGGGCGCGCGCACTGTCGAGAAGATCGTGCGCGCCACCGAGATGGCGCTGCGCGAGGAGCTGCCCGTCTTCTGGTTCGTCGACTCGGCCGGCGCCCGCATCACCGACCAGGTCGAGATGTTCCCCGGCCGTCGCGGCGCCGGGCGCATCTTCCACAACCAGGTCGCCCTGTCGGGCAAGGTGCCCCAGATCTGCTGCCTCTTCGGCCCAAGTGCCGCCGGTGGCGCCTACATCCCCAGCTTCTGCGACCTCATCATCATGGTCGAGGGCAATGCCTCGATGTACCTCGGCAGCCCGCGCATGGCCGAGATGGTCGTCGGCGAGAAGGTCTCCCTCGAGGAGATGGGCGGCGCCCGCATGCACTGCACCGTCTCCGGTGTCGGTGACCTGCTCGCCCACGACGACGCCGAGGCCATTGAGCTGGCCAAGCTCTACTTCTCCTACGTCCCCGGCAGCTGGCGCGACCACCCGCCGACGTATGCGGCCGAGCAGCCGGCGACGCCGCTGACCCGGGAGACCGTGCCCGAGCGCGAGTCCGTGCCCTTCGACGTCCACGAGGTCATCGACGGTCTCGTGGACGACGACTCCTTCTTCGAGCTCAAGCCCCTCTGGGCCGGCGAGCTCGTCATCGGCTTCGGGCGCCTCGAGGGGCAGACCGTCGGCATCGTCGCGAACAACTCCATGGTCAAGGGCGGCGTGCTCTTCACCGACAGCGCCGACAAGGCCGCGCGCTTCATCTGGCTCTGCGACGCCTTCAACGTCCCGATCGTCTACCTCGCCGACGTGCCGGGCTTCATGATCGGCTCGGAGGTCGAGCGCGGCGGCATCATCCGGCACGGCGCCAAGATGGTCAGCGCCGTCTCGTCCGCGACCGTGCCGCAGTTCTGCGTCGTCGTGCGCAAGGCCTACGGGGCGGGCCTCTACGCCATGGGCGGTCCCGGTTTCGGTCCCGACGCGACCATCGCGCTGCCGACCGCGCGGATCGCCGTGATGGGCCCGGAGGCCGCCGTCAACGCCGTCTACGCGAACAAGATCGCCGAGATCGCCGACCCCGACGAACGGGCACGATTCGTCGCGGATCGCCGTCGCGAGTACGAGGAGGACGTCGACATCGAGCGTCTGGCGGCCGACCTCGTGCTCGACTCGATCATCGAGGCGGATGAACTGCGCTCGGACCTGGTGCGCCGTCTGGCCTATGCTTCCCGGCGTGACCGTCACTTCAGCGAGCGCCGACGCTCCGTCCCGCCGGTCTGAGCCGCGCCTCGGTCACAGGCTCGAGCACCCCGACCGCGACGCCGAGCGAGAGCAGCCGTTCTGGCGCCGGTTCCCGGTCTGGTTCCCCTTCGCCGTCTTCGGCGTCTCACGCATCTTCGTCTGGGTCGCCGCGACGTACCTCTCGCGCTACCAGATCCCGCTGCCGATCGGGACGGCGAACATCCGCATCTTCTACCCCTCGCCCGCGGACCCCGGCTATGCCGCGGTCATGACGGGCTGGGACGGCCAGTGGTACCGCGTCATCGCCGAGCAGGGCTACCCCGCGGTACTGCCTCGTGTCGGCTGGGGTGGCATCGACATGAACCCATGGGCCTTCTTCCCGGTGTTCCCGATGACCGCCGGCCTCATCATGAAGGTGACCGGGCTGCCCTTCTCCGTGGTCGCCCCGATGCTCTCGATCGTCATCGGCTTCGCCGCGATGCACGTGCTGTTCAAGCTCGTCGACCAGGCGGTCGGTCGCTGGGAGGCGATCGTCGCCGTCGTCGCGACCTGCTTCTTCATCGCGTCCCCGGCCTTCTCGGCCTCCTACACCGAGTCGACCGCCCTCCTGGGCGTCGTCACGGTGCTGTGGCTGCTGCGCAAGCGGCAGTACTGGTGGGTCGCCCTCGCGCTCCTCGTGCTGTCCCTCAGCCGCAACGTCGTCATCGCGATGGTGCCGGTCATCATCGCCCACGCCGTCGTGCGCTGGCGGCAGGGCGACGAGGGCGAGCACCCGGTGCGCCTGCGCGTCGGGCTGGGCGTGCTCGCGGCGTACGCCGGCGCCCTGACCTTCCTCTGGCCGACGATCGTGACGATCGCGACCGACACGCCCAACGCCTACAACGACACGATGCTCGCCTGGAACATCGAGACGAAGATCAAGCTCTACCTGTGGTGGAACCTGCTCTACGACTACTGGGGCGTCATCGGCCAGGTCGCGGGCGTGCTCGGCATCGCCGCGTTCACGTGGTTCATGCTGACGAAGAACTCGTGGCGCTGGGGCCCGGAGATCTGGGGCTGGGCCGGCGCCTACCCGGCATACATCATCCTCGTGACGAGCACGACGCCGAGCCGCGTGCGCTACGCGCTGCTGGCCTTCCCGATGACGCTCGTCATCGCCTGGTTCCTCAAGCTGCGCTGGTGGCGGCGCTACCGCTACTGGCTGCTCGGACTCATCGTGGTCATCGGCGCGGCCCAGATGTGGTGGTGGACCGAGCACTACCTCGTCATCGAGAACCTCACCGACGACCTCTACCCCTGACCGTCGACCCCGCCGACGACGTCGAACCACTCGATTCCGGCGTCGGCGAGCAGGTCGCGCAGCAGCGGCAGGGACAGGCCGACGACGTTGTGGTGGTCGCCCTCCACGGAGGTGACGAACGCGCCGCCGAGGCCGTCGATGGTGAAGGCTCCGGCGACGGTGAGTGGTTCGCCCGTGGTGACGTAGGCCTCGATCTCCTCGTCGGAGAGCTTCGCGAAGTGGACGGTCGTCGACGCCGTCGCGCCCAGCGTGGGGCCGCCGCTGCCGCGTTCGTCGATGAGCCAGTGGCCCGTGTGCAGCACCCCTGACCGGCCCCGCATCCGGCGCCACCGGGCCACAGCCTCCGCGGCGTCGCCCGGCTTGCCGTGGACCTCGCCGTCGAGCTCGAGGACCGAGTCGCAGCCGAGCACGACCACGCCGGCGTCGACCCGGGCCGCGACGTCCTCGGCCTTGGCGCGCGCGAGCAGCAGCGCGATGTCGGCCGGCTCGAGCGGGCCGTAGCGGTCCGTGGCCTCGGCGACGGTGAGGTCCTCGTCGACCTCGCTCACGACGACGACCGGCTCGATGCCGGCGGCACGGAGGGTCGAGCGGCGGGCGGGCGAGGCAGAGGCGAGGACGAGCTGGACGGTGGGCACGTCGGGGAGGGGACTCGGCGGCATGACGCCATGCTAGGCGCGCGGCCGGCCGATGGGACGCCGACGGCGCCGCTCCGGGAGCGGCGCCGTCGGAGCGTGGTCAGATCTCCCGCAGGACCGCGCTGCGCAGGGTGTCGAGGCCGACGCCACCGATGTCGAGCGCCCGCCGGTGAAAGGCCTTGAGGTCGAAGGCGTCCCCCTCGCGCTGCTTGACCTCGTCGCGCAGCTGCAGCCACAGTCGCTCACCGATCTTGTAGCTGGGCGCCTGCCCCGGCCAGCCGAGGTAGCGGTTGAGCTCGAAGCGCAGGATCTTCTCGTCCATGAAGCCGTAGCGGGTCAGGTAGGCCCACGCCTTGTCGTAGTCCCAGGCACCGCCGCCGACCTCGTCAGGTGCGTCGAAGCCGCAGTGCACGCCGATGTCGATGACGACGCGTGCGGCCCGGAGTGACTGTCCGGCAAGCCAACCCATCCGGTTGCCGGGGTCGTCCATGTAGCCGAGCTCGGCCATGAGCCGCTCGGCGTAGAGGGCCCAGCCCTCGCCGTGGCCGGAGGTCCAGGCCTCGAGGCGACGCCACTTGTTGAGCAGCTCGGAGCGGTACACCGTCTGGGCGACCTGGAGGTGATGACCGGGGACACCCTCGTGGTAGACCGTGGTCAGCTCGTTCCACGTGCGGAACTCGGTGTTGCCCTTGGGAACCGACCACCACATCCGGCCGGGTCGGCTGAAGTCGTCGGACGGTCCGGTGTAGTAGATCCCGCCCGTCTGCGTCGGCGCGATCATGCACTCGATGCGCTGGACCGGCTCCGGGATGTCGAAGTGGACGTCCTTGAGGTCGGCGATGACCTCGTCGGCCCGCTCCTGCATCCAGGCCCGGAGCGCGTCGGTGCCGTGCAGGGCGTAGCGGTCGTCGGCGTCGAGGATCTCGACCCCGCGCTGGACGCCGGCCCCGGCCTCGAGGCCCTCGGCGATCTCGCTCATCTGCGCGTGCAGGCTCGCGACCTCCTGCTGGCCCCAGCGGTAGGTCTCCTGCAGGTCGACCGCGGCGCCGAGGAAGTAGCGCGACTCGAGCCGGTAGCGCTCGATGCCGCAGGCGTCGGCCTCGGGGGCGTGCGGCAGCAGCTCCCTCTCGAGCCAGTCGGCGATGTCGCCGTATGCCGCCGCGGCCATCCTCGCGCCCTCGGCGAGCCGGTCCCTCACCTCGCCGGCGAGCGGCGCGTCTGCGACCGTCGCGTCGGCCACGACCTTGGCGAAGTACCCGTCGTCGGCCACGAGGTCACGCGTCTGCTCGGCGCAGGCCTCGACCTGCCGGCGTGGGGAGACCTGCCCACGCTCGCGCGCGAGGAGCAGCGACTCCTTGTACCCCTCGAGGGCGGCCGGGATCTTCGTGAGGCGGACGGCGAAGGTGCGCCAGTTGTCCTCGGTCTCCTGCGGCATGAGGTCGAACACGTCGCGGACGGCCTGGAGCGGGGACGCGAGGACGTTGAGGGACATCTCGTCGAGTCCCGCGGCATACCGGTCCTCGGAGAGCTGTAGGCGCTCGGTCATCGCGTCGACGGTGACCCGGTCGACGTCGTCGGCCGGGGTCGCCGCGGCGAGCTCGGAGAGCGTCGTGCGCCGCAGCTCGGAGGCGGCGGCGTTGCCGGCGGGGGAGAGGTCGTCGAGCTCCTCCTCGGCGCCGGGGACGCCGAGGAAGGTCGCGTTGATGGGACTGAGGGCGACGGAGGCGTCGAAGTAGGTCTCCGCGATGCGGTCGACGTCGGTCTGGGGTCGCGCTGTCTGGGTGTTGGCGGTCACCCGGCGAACGTAATCCAGCCCGCGGTCACGTGCCAGTGCATTGTGGTCGCGCGGGTCGGACGCGTCCGGGGCTCAGCCGTCGCCGTCGGACGAGCCGCCCTTGTCGCCGCCCGAGACGACGAGCACGACGATCCCGTCGGCCGTCGGGGTGCCGGCAGCAGGCCAGGTCGCGATGACCTGACCGCTCTCACCGTCGGAGGGGACCGTGACCCGCGTGACCCGGACGTCCTCGCGGTCGAGTGCCTTCTCCGCGTCCTTGGCGCTCGTGCCGACGAGGCCCTCGGGCACGACGAAGGAGGAGTTGACCTGGTCCGGGGCGTGGCCACGGCTCACGACGAGGGCGACCGTCTGGCCCTTCGTCATCGGCTGGCCCTCGGCGGGGAAGCTGCCCATGACCGCGCCGTCCGGCTGCGCCGAGCGCACGAGCACCCAGCGCACGTTGACGCCGAGGCCGATCAGCTCGTCGACCGTCGCGTCGCGCTGCTGTCCGACGAGGCCGCTGGGAACGGTGCTGCCGTCGGACGGCGGGTCGGTCTTCGAGGGGGCGGAGGTGGGCTTCGCGCTCGCCGACGGGCGCGTGCCCGAGGTGGCGGTCGGTGCGTCCGAGCCCGACAGCAGGACGTAGCCGAGGATCCCGACGAGCGCCACGACGGCGGCGAGGAGCACCCAGACGACGGGGCTCGGCCCGGACCGGCCGCGGCCGGCCACGCTCGAGCGCCGGGTTGCGGCGGCCGTGGGGCCCACGGGCACGGGCGCGGGTGCGGGTGCGGCGACTCCGGTGGGCACCCTGCGCGCGGCGGCCGCGCTGGGCACGGGGTGGACCGCCGTGCGCTCGCCGCTCGGCTGGAGGTCGACCGCGGGCATCATCGCCGTGCTCGTGCCGATGTCGAGGACCGAGGTGGCCTCGCCGGCGGGCAGGGCCCGGGTAGCGGCATCGGCACGCATCTCGTGGCCGAGCAGGGCCGCAGCCATGGCGTCGGCGTCGGCGTAGCGGTCGGTCGGCGACTTCGCCGTGGCGCGGACGACGACCTCGTCGAGGTTCGCCGGGAGGTCCGCGACGCGCGAGCTCGGCAGGGGCACCGACTCGTCGAGGTGCCGCATCGCGATCGCGACCGGGGTGTCGCCCTCGAAGGGGACGGCTCCGGTCAGCATCTGGAAGAGCAGGATGCCCAGCGAGTAGAGGTCCGACGACGGCGTCGTGGCCTCACCGCGGGCCTGCTCGGGAGCGACGTAGGCCGCCGTGCCCATGACGGTGCCGGTGTCGGTGAGCGATGCCTGTCCGAGGGCCCGGGCGATGCCGAAGTCGGTCACCTTGACCGTGCCGTCGGGGCGGACGATGACGTTGCCGGGCTTGATGTCCCGGTGGACGACGCCGGCGCGGTGGGCGGCACCGAGGGCTGCGCAGACCTGCTCCGCGATGCGCACGGCGTCGCTGGGGGTGAGCCGGCCGTGCTCCCGGATCACGTGGGCGAGGTCCTGGCCCTCGGCATACTCCATGACGATGAAGTGGGAGTCGCCGTCGACGCCGTAGTCGTAGACCTGGGCGATGTTGGGGTGCGACAGCGCCGCGGCAGTGAGGGCCTCGCGGCGGAACCGCTCGACGAAGTCGGGGGAGTCGGCGAACCCCGCGCCGAGCACCTTGACGGCGACGAGCCGACCCAGGCGGTCGTCGGTCGCGAGGTGGACCTCACCCATGCCACCGACGGCGAGGCGCTCCCGGAGGGAGTAGCGCTCGGCGATCCGGACGGTGGGGCTCGACTCGACAGACATGAGGAACGAGCGTAGGGCAGTGGGCCGGGTGACGGCCAACCGAAACGGGCCTCGCGTCAGCGGGGCAGGCCCGTGCGCCGCCACCCGCCGTGGCGGGCCGAGGGGCCGACGAGCGACCAGGAGGGGTCGGACCAGGCCGAACGGGCGTGCTCGGGCACCGCCTCGTCCCCACCGAGCGCGGACAGCACGGCGACGAGCGCCGCGACCTCCTCGGGCGTCGGGTGGCCCGAGACGCGGATCGTGGGCGGGACCGGGCCCGCCGCGGGCGTCGTGGGATCGCTCACAGCGGGATGTTCCCGTGCTTCTTGGGCGGCAGCGTCTCACGCTTGTTCTGCAGGGCGCGCAGGGCCCGGGTGACGTTCATCCGCGTGTTGGAGGGGCTGATCACCGTGTCGATGTAGCCACGCTCGGCCGCGACGTACGGGTTGGCCAGCGTCTCCTCGTAGTGGGTGATGAGCTCCTGGCGCTGGGCGTCGACGTCGCCGCCCCGCTCCGCGGTGTGCTTGAGCTCCTTGCGGTAGAGGATGTTGACGGCGCCCTGGGCGCCCATGACGGCGATCTGCCCCGTCGGCCAGGCGAGGTTGATGTCGGCGCCGAGGTGCTTGGAGCCCATGACGTCGTAGGCGCCGCCGTAGGCCTTGCGCGTGATGACGGTGATCTTGGGGACCGTGGCCTCGGCGTAGGCGTAGATGAGCTTGGCACCGCGACGGATGATGCCGTCCCACTCCTGGCTCGTGCCGGGGAGGAAGCCCGGCACGTCGACGAGGGTCAGCACGGGGACGTTGAAGCAGTCGCACGTGCGCACGAAGCGCGCGGCCTTCTCGGACGCGTGGATGTCGAGGCACCCGGCGAACTGGAGCGGCTGGTTGGCCACGATGCCGACCGACATGCCGTCGATGCGGGCGAAGCCGGTGAGGATGTTGGGCGCGAAGAGCGGCTGCACCTCGAGGAACTCGCCGTCGTCGACGAGGTGCTCGATGACCTGCTTCATGTCGTAGGGGACGTTGGGGGAGTCCGGGATGCACGTGTCGAGCCAGCGGTCGTCGTCGGTGACCGCGAGGTCCGCCTCGCCCTCGCCGTAGGCCGGCGGGGTCTCCATGTTGTTGCTCGGCAGGTAGGAGAGGAGCGCCTTGACGTAGTCGATGGCGTCCTGCTCGTCGGTGCCCATGTAGTGCGCGACACCCGACTTGCTGTTGTGCGTCAGCGCACCGCCGAGCTCCTCGAAGCCGACGTCCTCGCCCGTCACGGTCTTGATGACGTCCGGACCGGTGATGAACATGTGCGAGGTCTGGTCGACCATGACGGTGAAGTCGGTGATGGCGGGGGAGTAGACCGCGCCGCCGGCGCACGGGCCCATGACGAGCGAGATCTGCGGGATGACGCCCGACGCGCGGACGTTGCGGAAGAAGATCTCGCCGTAGAGGCCGAGCGAGACGACCCCCTCCTGGATGCGGGCGCCGCCGGAGTCGTTGAGGCCGATGACGGGGCAGCCGATCTTCATCGCGAAGTCCATGACCTTGACGATCTTCTCGCCGAAGACCTCACCGAGGGACCCGCCGAAGACGGTGAAGTCCTGGGCGAAGACCGCCACCTGGCGACCGTCGACCATGCCGTAGCCGGTGACGACGCCGTCGCCGTAGGGCCGGTTCTTGTCCTGGCCGAAGTTGTTGCTGCGGTGCCGGGCGTACTTGTCGAGCTCGATGAAGGTGCCCTCGTCGAGGAGCATCTCGATGCGCTCGCGGGCGGTCTTCTTGCCGCGGGCGTGCTGCTTCTCGACCGCGCGCTCCGACCCGGCGTTGGCCACCTCGGCGACGCGTCGCTTCAGGTCGGCGAGCTTGCTGGCCGTCGTGCCGAGATCGGGCCCGGGGGCCGACCCCGCCTCGGGCGACGTGCGCTCCGGCGACGTGCTGGTCGGCTGTTCTGCGACGGCATGATCGGTGGCCATGTTCGGCACTCTAGCCTTGTGGACGTGCGCGATTCGCTCGACATCGAGACTGTGAGTGCGGCCTTGGTCACGTCCGGACGGCCCTGGCGCGGGGTGGAGTTCCACCCGGCCCTCGGGTCGACGAACACCCGGCTGCGCGAGCTGCTCGCCGGGACGGCCCAGCCGACCGGTCCGTATGCCGTGGGGCGGGCGGGCGACGACCGCTGCCTCTGGTGGGTCGTCCTCACCGACCACCAGACCGGCGGGCGCGGACGGCTCGGGCGGGCCTGGACGGTGCCCGACCGGGCCTCGATCGCCATCAGCGTCGCGGTCCCGGTCGCCGACCCCGCGCAGGCGGGCTGGATGCCGCTCCTCGCCGGGCTCGCGCTGTCGCGCGCCGTGCGCCGCGTGACCGAGGCAGCCGGTCACGCGCTGACGGCCCGGCTCAAGTGGCCCAACGACGTGCTCCTGGCCGACGACGGCGACCGCAAGCTGAGCGGCATCCTCTGCGAGCTCGTGGCGGTGTCCTCCGGACAGGCAGTCGTCGTCGGCACCGGCGTCAACGTCGACCAGACCCGCGAGGAGCTGCCCGTCGACACCGCGACGTCCCTGGCGGTCGCCGGGGCCACCGTGCGCCGCGAGGACCTGCTGGTCGCCTACCTCGACGAGCTGACGGCCGTGCTCGCAGGAGCGGGGGCGGACATCGGCACCGACCCGTCGAGGGCGGCCGGGGTGGCTGGGGCGGTCGGGGCGGTCGGGGCGGTCGGGGCGGCCGGGGCGGCCGGGGCACGGACGGCGTACCGCGAGGCGTGCTCGACCATCGGGCTGGAGGTCCGGGTGCACCTGCCGACGGGCGAGGCGATCGAGGGCGTCGCGGTCGGCGTCGACGACGGCGGAGCCCTCGTCGTACGCACCGACCACGGGGAGCGGAGCTTCGCGGCCGGTGACGTCGTCCACGTCCGGCCCGCGGCCGGCGGGCTGGCATGATCGGGCCATGACCGAGCCGGGCACCACGGGCGCCGAGCCAGTCGGGCGGGCCAGCGAGGACTACACCGAGCGGCTGCTCGGGCGTCCGCTCGAGCTGCGCCGCCGCGAGGTGAGCCGCGGTGCCGAGGTGTCCCTGCTGTCCGCGCGCAAGTTCTGGCACGCGCTCGGCTTCCCCGTCGTCGACACCGACGACGAGCTGTTCACCGAGGCCGACCAGAAGGCGCTCGCGGCGGTCGCGGGCATCGTGCGCGACGGGCTGCTCGACGAGCCGACGGCGCTCGCCATGACCCGGGCCTTCGCCCGCTCGGCCGACCGCCTCGCGGGCTGGCAGTCGCAGCTCATCGCCGAGGCCGTCGAGAACCACATGTCGGCCGCGCTGGCCGAGGAGAGCGACGACGACGACCAGGAGTCGCGGTCGGTGCCCAGCATCGAGACCGCGACCGAGACGGCCAAGCGCCTCGCGGTGCTCACCGACCGCCTCGAGCCCCTCCTCGTCTACGCCTGGCGCCGTCACCTGTCGGCCACGGTGGCGCGCATGCTCGCCGACGCCGACCCCGAGTCCTACGGCATGACGAAGATGCGCTCGGTGGGCTTCGCCGACCTCGTCAACTTCACGGCGCTCGTGCGTCGGCTGTCCGAGCGGGACCTCGCGCGCCTCGTCTCCCGCTTCGAGGCGCTGTCGGCCGACGTCATCACGGCCCACGGTGGCCGCCTCATCAAGACGGTCGGCGACGAGGTCCTCTTCACCACGATGGGGGCCGCGCCCGCCGCGGCCATCGCGCTCGACCTCGTCGAGACGATGACCCACGACGACGTGCTGCCGGACGTGCGCTGCGGGATGGCGCGCGGCCCGATCATCTCCCGCCTCGGCGACGTGTTCGGCACCACCGTCAACCGCGCCTCGCGCCTGACCGCCGTGGCCCAGGCCGGGAGCGTCCTCGTCGACGCGACGATGGCGCGCGAGCTCGCGAGCCTCTCCGGCTTCGAGCTGACCGGGCAGCGCCGGCGCATCCTGCGCGGGGTCGGGCCGGTCACGCCCTCGCTCCTGCGCCGGGCGACGTCCGCCGGCCGCCGCTCCGTCTCGGGGGACCCGGTCCCCGACACCGCCCGCCGACCCACGTCGCCCACCGACACGTGACCCCAGAAGGAGACCTTCGTATGCCGTCAACGCCGACCGCAGCCGACGACACCGCGAGCGCGGGGTCATTAGAGCCCGTCCTCGTGCGCGTCGAGCGCTTCGAGGACCCCGAGCTGGCGCACGTCGCGGAGATCGTCCTCGACCGGCCGGAGGCCATGAACGCCGTGTCGACCGCCATGGCCCGCGCCATCGCCGCGGCGACGGCCCGCGTGGCCGCGGACGAGTCGGTGCGCTGCGTCGTGCTGAGCTCGAGCCATCCGAAGGCGTTCTGCGTCGGCGCCGACCTCAAGGAGCGCAACAGCTTCACCGACGCCGACCTCATGGAGCAACGCCCTGTCGCCCGGGCGGCCTACGGCGGCGTGCTCGACCTGCCGGTGCCCGCGATCGCCGCCGTCGACGGTTTCGCCCTCGGCGGTGGCTTCGAGCTGGCGCTGTCGTGCGACGTCGTGGTCGCGGGCGAGGGTGCCCTCGTCGGACTGCCGGAGGTCAGCGTCGGCGTCATCCCCGGCGGCGGCGGCACGCAGCTGCTCGTGCGCCGGGTCGGGTGGTCGCGGGCCGCGAGGGCCATCTTCACGGCGGCGCGGCTCCCAGCGGCGGAGGCCCTCGAGCTCGGCGCCGTCGACGAGGTCGTGCCGGCCGGAACCGCGCGTGATAGGGCGCTCGAGCTGGCTCGGACGATCGCGGCGAACTCGCCCGTCGGGCTGCGCAACGCCAAGCGGGCGATGCGTCTCGGCGCCGACGTGGGCCTCGACGCGGGCCTGGAGATCGAGGACGGCTGCTGGCGGGCGACGGCCTTCTCGGGCGACCGGCGCGAGGGTGTGGCCGCGTTCGCGGAGAAGCGTCGCCCGGTCTGGCCGGGCCGCTGACCGGCGATCTGCCATGTCGCCGTGCCGTCAGGGTGCAATTCGGTCCGTTGTCGATAGGCTCACGACGGTCGGTGCGCCCCCGGGCCGGCAGATCTTGAGGACGGTGACATGACCCGAGTGCTCCTGGCGGAGGACGACCCAGCCATCTCCGAGCCGTTGGCGCGTGCGCTGCGGCGAGAGGGCTACGACGTCGACGTGCGCGAGGACGGTGTTGCTGCCCTCGACGGTGCCAAGGAGAACCCCGACCTCGTGCTGCTCGACCTCGGACTGCCGAAGATCGACGGGCTCGAGGTGTGCCGTCGCATCCGCGCCGAGGGCCGTGCCATCCCCGTCCTCATCCTCACGGCCCGCGCCGACGAGGTGGACACCGTCGTGGGCCTCGACGCCGGTGCCGACGACTACGTCACCAAGCCGTTCCGCCTCGCCGAGCTGCTCGCCCGTGTGCGGGCACTGCTGCGACGCACCCCCACCGAGGTCGTCGCCACCGGCGAGCTCGTGCGCATCGACTCCGACGGGCGCCGCGCCTGGTTCAAGGGAGAGGAGCTGCAGCTCACGGCCAAGGAGTTCGACCTGCTGCGGGTCCTCGTGCGCGAGCAGGGCAAGGTCGTATCCCGTGAGCAGCTGATGCGCGAGATCTGGGACACCGCGTGGTTCGGCTCCACGAAGACCCTCGACATGCACATCTCGGTGCTGCGCCGAAAGCTCGGCGACGACGCGACCTCCCCTCAGTACATCGCCACCGTCCGTGGCGTCGGCTTCCGCTTCGAGCGTCCCCAGGTCGACTGACCGTGCGCCGGGTGCTCGACCGGATGGCACTCGTCGGGGCCGTCGTGGGCGCCGGGCTCTTCGTGCTGCTCTCGACGGCCGTCGTCGTCTGGGCCGTGACGCAGCGGCCGAGTGCCCTCAGGGCCTGGGTCCTCTCGGACCCCTCGCTCGGGATCGCCCGGTTCGGCGCCGCCATGCTCGGGGTCGGTGCGCTGAGCGGGGCCGCGGCCTACCTCGCCACGACGAGCACCCGGGCGCACGTCGAGCGGTCCTCCCAGGAGCTCGTCCACCTCGCCACCCGGTTCGCGGCGGGAGAGGCGCGCCTGACGCCCGTGCACTCCGACATCGACGAGATCGACCACGTGTCGGGCGTCATGACCCGCCGGGCCCACGACATGACGAAGTCGCTCGCCGCCGAGCGCGACTTCGCGGCGGACGCCTCCCACCAGCTGCGCACGCCCCTGACCGCCCTGCTCATGCGCCTCGAGGAGATCTCCGAGACCGACGACGCCGAGGTGGTCAAGGAGGAGGCGACCATCGCGATCGCCCAGGTCGAGCGGCTGACCCGGGTCGTCGACGACCTCCTCGGGCGCACCCGCGGATCGGGCGGACCGTCACCGGCCGTGTCGCTCGACTCCGTGATCGCCGCCCTGCAGCGCGAGTGGCAGCCCGCCTTCGAGCAGGCTCGCCGCTCGGTGCGGGTGCGCGGCGAGCGCGGCCTCTTCGTCCGGTCGACGCCGGTTGCCCTCTCCCAGGTGCTCTCGACGCTCCTCGAGAACTCCCTCGTGCACGGCCGGGGCACCGTCGACGTGCACGCGCGCCGCTCCGGCCCGTCGGTCATCGTCGAGGTCAGCGACCAGGGTGACGGCGTGCCGGCGGCGATGGCCCCCCACATCTTCGAGCGCTCCGTCAGCAGCGGCGCCGGTGGCAGCACCGGTCTGGGCCTCGCCCTCGCCCGCGACCTCGCCGAGTCCAACGGCGGGCGACTCGACCTCGTCCAGGCGCAGCCGGCCCGCTTCGCGCTCTTCCTGTCCGAGGCCGAGACCGACTGACGTCGGCCCTCGAGGGTTCCCGAACCGGCCCGGGACTCCCGGCAACGCGGGGTAGGGTGCCCCGGTGAGGCGCCTGCATGAGTTCCTGTTCGTGCGCCACCGGCACAACTGGCTGCTGCTGCTCCGGTTCGCGGTCGTTGGCGTGTCGGGCGTGCTCGTCAACCTCCTCACCCTGGTCGTCGTCAAGAAGCTCGGGCCGGGCTTCAACCAGCCGATCGTCGGCGTGCCGGGCACCGAGTTCAACGTCCGCTGGTACCACGTCTACTCGACCATCGCGTTCCTCGTCGCGAACCTCTGGAACTTCCAGCTCAACCGGACGTGGACCTTCCGCACGAGCAAGCACGCCCGGTGGTGGCACGAGTACTGGCCGTTCCTCGCCGTGGGGCTGCTCGGTCAGGTCATCGGCCTCGTGCTGCTGACCCTGCTCATGCACCTCGACTCACCGATCCATCTCTCGCCCACGGTGTTCGACGACTCGACGGGCTTCCGAACCCGCCTCTACTGGGCGCAGCTCATCGTCATCGCCGTCGTCACGCCCATCTCGTTCGTGCTCAACAAGCTGTGGACGTTCGCGGCGGTGCGCACCCACCACCCCGACCTCGCCGACCCCAGCCACGTCGAGGCGGTGCTCGCCGACGAGGGCGACGTGGCCACCGCGTCGACCGATGCGGACCGGCGGGCCGGCGCCCTGCCGGGCCGCCACGACCCACTCGCCTGACGGCGACTACGCTTGGGCGTCGTGACCCAGCCGAAGCGCGCCCCCGGAGGATTCCCCGTCGTCGGCGTCGTCGGTGGCGGACAGCTCGCCCGCATGATGCAGGGCCCCGCCGTCGAGCTGGGCGTCCAGCTGTCGGTGCTCGCCGAGAGCGACACCGCGGCAGCCGCCCTCGTCGTGCCGAGCTCACCCGTCGGCGAGCACACCGACCTCGAGACAGTCCGCGCCTTCGCCCAGCACTGCGACGTCGTCACCTTCGACCACGAGCACGTGCCGCCCGCCGTCCTCGAGGCGCTCGAGGCCGACGGCGTCGCCATCCACCCCACCCGCGCCGCCCTCAACTTCGCGCAGGACAAGCTCGCGATGCGCGAGCGCCTCACCGCCCTCGGGATCGCCTGCCCCCGCTGGGCCCGCGCGACCACCGCCGAGGAGGTCACCGCGTTCGGCGACGAGGTCGGCTGGCCGGTCATCGCCAAGACACCCCGGGGTGGCTATGACGGCAAGGGCGTGGCCGTCGCCTCCTCCGCCGACGACCTCACCGAGTGGATCTCCCGGATCGGGGAGCCCGGCCCGCTCGAGGGCGGCCTGCTCCTCGAGGAGAAGGTCGACTTCGTCCGTGAGCTCGCCGTCCTCATCGCCCGCAGCCCGTCAGGCCAGGCGGCGGCGTGGCCGGTGGTCGAGACGGTCCAGACCGACGGCATCTGCACCGAAGTGCTCGCCCCCGCACCGTCCCTCGACGCCGACCTCGCATCGGTGGCCACCGAGGCCGCCCTGCGGATCGCCGGGGAGCTCGGCGTGACGGGTGTCCTCGCCGTGGAGATGTTCGAGGTGCGCCCCGGGACGGGCGGCGCGGCCGCCTACGTCGTCAACGAGCTCGCGATGCGGCCGCACAACAGCGGTCACTGGTCCATGGACGGCGCCGTCACCGGGCAGTTCGAGCAGCACCTGCGTGCCGTGCTCGACCTGCCGCTCGGCGACCCTCGTCCCCGGGCCCCGTGGACCGTCATGGCCAACGTCCTCGGCGGCGACTACGAGCACCTCTACCCGGCGTACCGCCACATCATGGCGCGCGACCCCGGCGCCAAGGTGCACGTCTACGGCAAGGGCGTGCGTCCCGGCCGCAAGATCGGGCACGTCAACGTCAGCGGCGCCGACCTCGACGACGCGCGCGAGCGGGCCGGGCACGCAGCCGGCTACCTCCGAGGAGTGATCACCGAATGACCGACAGCCCCCGGAGCAGCGCGGTCGCGCCCGCTTCCGCCCCCGTCGTCGGCATCGTCATGGGCAGCGACAGCGACTGGCCCGTCATGCGTGAGGCCGCCCGCGCGCTCGAGGAGTTCGGCATCCCCTACGAGGCCGATGTCGTCTCGGCCCACCGGATGCCCGACGAGATGATCGCCTACGGCCAGAACGCCGCCGGACGAGGCCTGCGGGTCGTCATCGCCGGCGCCGGGGGAGCCGCGCACCTGCCGGGCATGCTCGCGTCGGTGACGCCGCTCCCCGTCGTCGGGGTCCCGGTGCCGCTGAAGTACCTCGACGGCATGGACTCGCTGCTCTCGATCGTCCAGATGCCCGCCGGGGTGCCCGTCGCGACCGTGTCGATCGGGGGCGCCCGCAACGCGGGCCTGCTCGCTGCCCGCATCGTCGGCACCGGGAGCGACGAGCTCGCCGCCGACGTGCGTGAGCGGATGGTCACCTTCCAGGCCGACCTGCGCGACCAGGCGCATGCCAAGGGAGCGTCCCTGCGCGAGCAGGTCGCTCGGGGCCTGACCGACTGAGCCCACCCCGCCCCACACCCGCCGCGGGCGACCGTGGGACCGTGGCGGCCGGCATACGGCCTCGGTCAGTCCGGCAGTGCGAGGAAGCCGCGCACGGCAGCCGCGAACGCCTCCGGCCGGCGGGCGTGCACGAGGTGTCCCGCGTCGATGCGCACGAGGCGACCGTCGGCGACGGTCTCGGCCATCTCGGTGACGTGCTCGGGCGGCATCGGGCTGCTCGGTCCGCCCCACACGACGAGCGTCGGGGCGGTGACCGCCGCGACCACCTGCGGCCATCGGGGGTCCGGGCGGTCGAACTGCGCGCGCACCTGGAGCACCGCCTCCCAGTCGAAGGCGAGCTCGCCGTCGGGGCGCGCCGGAGGGTGCGGCTCGCGGGGGTGCGGCACCGGTACGTCCTCGAGGACGAGCCGTCGCACGAGGTCGGGCCGACGGCTCGCGAGCAGGCACGCGACGAGACCGCCGAGGGAGTGCGCGACGACGTCGACCGGCCGGCCGTGCTCGGCCGCCAGGCCCGCTGCGACGACGACGAGGTCGTCGGCGAGCTCTGTCAGGGCGTAGCTGCCGGGCCACGGGCTCGCGCCGTGCCCGCGCAGGTCGACGGCCACGACGAGTCCGTCGTGCGCGAGGCCGGTCGCGACCTCGCCCCAGTCCGCCGAGGTGTCGCCCGTGGCATGGACGAGCAGGACGGGCGCGGGCTCGCCGGGGCTGCCCCAGCGCCGGACGTGGAGGGCGACCGCTGCCACGGTCGGGTCAGTCGGTCACGGCCGAGGCGCCGTCACCGGGCTGGATGCGGGGGTACTCGATCTTGGGGCACGTGTCCATGACGACCGCGAGCCCGGCCGCCTCGGCGCGGGCGGCCGCGTCCTCGTCGATGACCCCGAGCTGCAGCCACAGCGCCTCGATGCCGAGGCGGTCGCGCTCGGCGATCGCCTCGTCGACGACGGCGCCCACCCGGGAGCTGTTGACGAAGCAGTCGACGACCTTGACGACCATGCCGTCCGGGATGTCGGCCAGGGTCTTGTAGCCCGTCGCCCCGTGCACCGTCGCGGCGCTCGGGTGGACCGGCACGAGGCGGATGCCGAGCTCGCGCTGGAGCCACAGCGACACGCGGTATGCCGTGCGGTCGGGGTTGTCACCGAGACCGACGACGGCCCACGCGGCCGGGGTGTGGAGCAGGTCCCGGATGACGTCCGGGTCGTTGTGGTGCGGACTCATGCCGCCATCCTCACACGCTGAGCCGTGCGGGTCGCGTGCTGATCGCACCCGGATCGCACCCTGAGGGCGTCGAGCGGGCCGTGGTTGGATGGCGGGATGCGATTCGGAATGTTCGTTCCCCAGGGCTGGCGTATGGACCTCGTCGGCATCGAGCCGGCCCAGCACTGGGAAGCCATGGTCAACCTCGCCAAGCACGCCGACGACGGAGACGTCTACGAGTCCATCTGGGTCTACGACCACTTCCACACCACGCCGCAGCCGTCGGGCGAGGCGACGCACGAGGCGTGGTCGCTCATGGCGGGCTTCGGCGCCGCGACGAGCCGGGTGCGGCTCGGCCAGATGTGCACGTGCATGGCCTACCGCAACCCCGCCTACCTCGCCAAGGTGGCCGCGACCGTCGACGTCATCTCCGGCGGCCGCACCGAGATGGGCATCGGCGCCGGCTGGTACGAGCACGAGTGGCGCGCCTACGGCTACGGCTTCCCCAAGGCCGGCGACCGTCTCGGTGCCCTCCGTGAGGGCGTCCAGGTCTTCCGCGACATGTGGACGAAGGGCTCGGCCACGCTCGACGGGACGTACTACCAGGTCGACGGCGCCCTCTGCGCCCCGCGGCCGCTGCAGGGCACGAGCCACCCGGGCAGCGCCCTCAACGGCATCCCGATGTGGATCGCCGGGGGCGGCGAGAAGGTGACGCTGAAGATCGCGGCCGAGTACGCCGACTACACGAACTTCGACGGCAGCCCCGAGGGCTTCGACCACAAGAGCGCGATCCTCAAGGGCCACTGCGACGACCGTGGCCGCGACTTCGGCGAGATCGTGCGCTCGGCCAACTACAACGTCGTCATCGGCGAGACCGACGCCGACGTCGAGGACCGCCTCCAGTTCTACGGTGAGCTGCTCCGCAAGGGTGGCGTGGCCGACGACAAGGCTGCCGCGTCAGTCGAGGACCTCCGCAAGCAGCCCGCGGTCGGCACGCCAGACAAGATCGTCACCATGCTCAAGGACATGGAGGCACGCGGGATGACGTATGCCATCACGTACTTCGCGGAGGCCGCCTACGACCGCTCGGGCATCGAGCTCTTCGAGCAGACGGTCGCCCCCGAGCTCAAGGCCTGAGGGCCCTCGTCCTCGTTCGATGTGTTCTGCCGTCACCCGTGACCGCAGAACACATCGAATCGGGTCGGCCGCTCGTCACCAGGCCGTCCAGCCGCCGTCGACGGCGACGACCTGGCCGGTGACGTACGCGGACGCGTCCGACGCCAGCCACGTGACGACCCCGCGGAAGTCGTCCTCGGTCCCCATCCGCCCCAGTGGCGTCAGGCGCTCGTAGCGCTCGACGAACGCGTCGTCCTGCCCACGGGCGATGCCACCGGGCGCGAACGCGTTGACCCGCACGTCGGGCGCGAGCACCGTCGAGAGGTAGCGCGTCAGCTGGGCGATGCCGCCCTTGCTCGCGGCGTAGGCCGCCGGGTTGCCCATCCGGGTGCCCTCGTAGAGCCCCATGTTGGGCCCGACGAGGCCGTAGATGCTCGAGACGTTGACGACGCTCCCGTGCCCGGAGGCGCGCAGGAGCGGGGCGAGCTGCCGGGTGAGCGAGAAGGGCGCGGTGAGGTTGAGCGCCAGCGCCATCGCGAAGGCGTCGTCGGTCTGCTCGTCGAAGGGGACGGCATACCCCGGCACCCCGGACGTGCCGGTGAAGGCCGCGTTGTTGACGAGGACGTCGCAGGCTCCGAGGTCGCGCACGGCATCGACGACGCTCGAGATCCCTGGTGGGGCAAGCAGATCGGCCCCGACCGGCACGTGTCCGGAGCCGGGGAGCGCGCTCGAGGTCGCGGCGCAGGCCGCCTCGTCGAGGTCGACGACGACGACCCGGGCGCCTGCCGTGGCCAGGGCGTCGGCCAGCACGCTGCCGAGCGGACCGGCGCCTCCGGTCACGACCGCGGTGCGACCCGCGAGGGACGGGGTCGGTGCGCTCGTCATGGGCTCTCCTTCGTCGGGGTGGCACCCGTGCCGGCGGCGAGGTCGGTGACGTCGAGCCAGGGCAACGTGATGAGCCCCGAGCCGATGAGGGACTCGATGAGCCGGAACTCGTACTCGTCGTCGATCGAGAAGGCCTGCGCCTCGGGGATCTCGAGGCCCTCGTGGGTGCCCTCGTCGAACCACGACGACTCGAGCCGACGCACGAAGTCGGCGCGCCAGAGGTAGAAGTTGCCGTTGATCCGCAGGAAGCGACCCACCTCCTGGCGTCGGGTCACCCCGGTGCCGGCCTCGAAGTAGCGCGTCAGGGCCCCGGCGCGCCCCTCATCGGGTCGCACGCCGACCCAGACGGGGTTGAAGGTGGGCTCGGAGACGCTGACGACACCGTCGAGGGCCGGGTTCGTCGCGAGGCGGGCCACGGCCTCGGCGAGCTGGGCGGGCACGCGGGCCGGGCTCGTCGGGTCGAGGAGCAGCACGGCGTCGTAGGCGGTGCCCTCGTCGCCTTCGACCCACTCGAGGGCGTGCCGGACCACCGGGGCCATCGGGGTGTCGTCGGCCGCGAGCTCGGCCGGGCGCAGGAAGGGGGCGTCACCGCCGTGCGCCCGCACGACGTCGGCGATCTCGGCCGAGTCGGTCGTGACGACGCAGCGCGTCACCTCGGGCGTCAGGGCAGCGGCGCGGACACTGTGCGCGATGAGGGGCAGTCCCCACATGGGGCGGATGTTCTTGCCCGGCAGTCCCTTCGAGCCTCCCCGCGCGGGGATGACGGCGAGGACGCGGGGCGGGTGGCGGTCGGTCACGAGGCGTCCTCGGGGTCTGCGGCCGGGTCGGCCACGTGCAGCCCCGTCGCACGCGCCTCGTCGCACACGCGCAGGGCGTCGATGCCCTCGGCGAGGGTGGCGGGGGCTCCGCGTGCGAGGCGCTGGTCGGCCGGTGCCGACGGCCGGAGGTCGAGGGCCGCGCGGGCCTGGGTGCCCATGACGATGTCGCGGTCGAGGTCGTGGTCGAAGACCTGCTCGCTGACCTCGCCGTCGGCCGTCGTGTGCCGCACCATCGCTCGCGTGACGTCCCACTCGAGGATGCCGTCGTGGGAGTGGACGACCACCCCGCGTGACGTCGGTCGGGTGACGTAGTCGAGCCGCGCCGTGACCGTGAAGGGGTGCCCCGTCTCCCACAGCAGGGTGGCAGCCTGCTCGGCCTCGATGTCGAGCGGCCCGCTGGTCTCGAGGCGAGAGCCGATGAGCTCGGGGCGACCGAAGAGCACGGTGGCGTAGTCGATCTCGTGCACCATGTCGCGCAGCACGCCGCCCTCGTCGGGACGCGCGGAGTAGGAGGTGCGGTAGTCGCGGTCGGGCCGCCAGCCGGGCAGCCAGGACTGGGACCTCACGTGGGCCGACGCGCTGCCGTCGATGCGCCCCACGAGCCGGCGCAGGTGGCGGAACGCCTCGTGGGCGCGCAGCGGGGCGGCGACCCACACGTCGACGGACCGTGGGTGGCCGCGCAGCGCGTGGGCGTCGTCGACCGTCGCCGCGACGGGCTTCTCGACGAGGACGGCGAACGCGCCGGCGTCGAGGGCGGCGATCGCATCCGCCACGTGTCGGGAGGTGTCGGTGGCGACGACGACGAGCGTGTCGCGCAGCGAGCCCGGCCCGGTGGAGTCGTCGAGGAGCCGCGCGCCCGTGGCCTCGTCGACGGCATCGGGGGCGGCATCGGGGGCGGCGCCGCGGTCGCGGACCGGCCACAGGGAGACCTCGGCGCCGACCTGCCGGAAGACGCGCGCGTGGCGCTGCCCGATCGAGCCGGAGCCGCGCACGACCACGCGCATCGACGAGGAGGACGGGCTGGGCACACCTGCAGGCTAGAGGACGCGGTCGCCTGCCGCGCACGACGGCGGGTGGCTGACCGGTCGGCGTGCCGCGCACCGGTACCTTCGGGTCTGTGACGAGCCCGCCCGGAAGCCCCGCGCCCACCGCCGGCCGTCCCGGCGCGTCGCTCGGGGCGCACTCGGTGGTCTACCTCGTGGGCACGGCCCTGCAGGGCCTCGGCGTGCTCCTCGTGCTGCCCTTCGCCACCCGGGTGCTCGGGGCCGTCGAGTTCGGCCGGGTGGCAACGGGTCTCGTGGTCGTGCAGATGGTGGGCACCATCGCCGCGGCGGGCCTGCCCCAGGTCGTGCTCCGCGAGCACCACCGCGGCGCCGAAGGTCCGCGGGTCGCGAGGGCGCTGGCCGGGACGATGGTGCTGCTCGCCCTCGGTCTCGGTGTCGTCGGTCTGCTGCTCGCGCTCGTCCTGTCCGCCACCGGGCACGCCGACCTCGGACAGTGGGTGCCGCTCGTCGTCGCCGCGGTCGCGCTGACGACCGTCGTGGCCGGCCAGACCCTGATGCGGGCCCGGCTGCAGCCGTGGGGGTTCCTCGCGCTCGCCGTGCTCGCGACCGTCGGCGCGCAGCTCGCGGGACTGCTCGCCTCGCGCACCGAGCCGACCGCGGAGACGTACCTGACGGCATACGCCGTCGTCGTCGTGCTCGCCGCCGTCGTCGCCCTCGTGCTCGGCCGTCCGCTGCCGCCCACCGTCGAGCGCGAGCGCGTGCGGGCCGGCATCCGCCTGGCGACGCCGCTCCTGCCGCAGGCGGCCGCGATGCTCGGGCTGCTCTCGGGGGACGTCCTGCTCGCCCGCATCCTCGTCGGGGAGGCCGGCGCCGGCAGCTACCAGGTGGCCCTCCAGCTCGGGAACATGCCCTTCGTCCTCGCGGTCGCCCTCTTCAACGCGTGGGGTCCCCTCGTGCTCTCCCACCCCCTGGAGCGCCGCTGGGCCTGGACCGCCCGGACCGGCACCGCGCTGACGACGGTCGTCGCCGCGGGAGCGGCCGGGGTGGCGCTGCTCGGGCCCTGGCTCGTCGCCGTCATGGCCGACCCCGGCTTCGACCACGTCGCGATGGTCGGCGCGCTCGGCGTCATCTGCACCGTCTCGGTGTCGTACATGCTCTACCAGGGCTCCTCGCTGGCCGTGCTCGACGCGGAGCGCACCGGCCGGCTCGCGTGGGCTGCCCTCGTGGCACTCGCCGTGCTCGTCCTCGTCGCCCTGTGGCTCGCCCCACGGGCCGGCTCGACGGGCGGGGTCGTCGGCGTGGCCATCGCGAAGGCCGCCGGCTACGTCGTGCTCATGGCGCTGACGACGTGGTTCGCCCGGACCCACTCGCCGCTGCGGTGGCCTCCCCGGGTGGCCGCGGTGGCGCTCGC
This sequence comes from Terrabacter sp. Root181, assembly GCF_001428505.1. Lineage (GTDB taxonomy): Bacteria > Actinomycetota > Actinomycetes > Actinomycetales > Dermatophilaceae > Terrabacter. Next base: position 13,922 of record NZ_LMHU01000012.1, on the reverse strand, counting down.
CGGCGTCGCCCTCGCGCTCGTCGGTGCCGTGCTGCCGCTGGACGGACCGGCCGCGTGGGTGCGGGTCGCCCTCACCGTCCTCGTCGGGGCGGCGGCCGTGGCCGTCGCGCCGCGGATCCTGCGCACGCTGCGCGGATAGGATGGGGCGCTCGCCCGGCTCGCCTCGATCCGGCACGCACCGACACGCAGGAGAGACGCTTTCGTGGTGACACCGCTCGTCCACATGGGGTTGGGCTACGACGACCTCCTCGTGCCGGCCCTCGTGCACGCCGGCTTCGAGACGAAGGACCTCGTGCTCGTCGTGCGGACGGACGCCAACCTCGCGTGGGTGCGCAAGCACGCGCCGCGTGCCACGACCGTCCGGCTGCCGTATGCCGCAGCGCGCAAGGCCAACGTCGTCAGTGGCCTCGCGCCCCACGCGGCTCTCAAGCGGGCCTGTGCCGGCGTCGGCCTCGACCCGCTCGACCTGCTCGTGTCGGAGCGGGCGCTGCGCCGCAACCGCGTCGACACCGCGATGAACTTCCTCAACCTCGCCGCCGAGGAGCTCGAGGCGGCCATCGAGGGTCGCGGTCCCGTGCTCGCCCTCGTCGAGTTCACCGTGACCTCCGAGCTGCTCACGGCGGGCCTCGTGACCCACCACGGCGGCCTCGCGACCTGGCCACGCGGCATCCGCCTCCCGTCCGACCGCTTCGGCCTCATCGGCGCGCCCAAGGGGATCACCCTGTGGGAGCGGCAGGTCGAGGACCCGTCGGCGGTGGCAGCGGGCCAGGCGTTCATCGACACGTGGCGGGCCGAGCACGGGCGCCCGATGGGCTTCGCCCGCAACCTGCAGGTCGAGAACGGCCAGGAGATCTGGCGCCTCGCGAGCGACCGCATCAAGGAGTTCGCCGTCGACCGGGGCGCGAACCTCCAGCTGCCACGGCCCTCCGACTACGCGCGGCTGCCGTGGCTCAACCCCGTCAAGGCCCGCCTCAACCTGCGCGAGTACCAGGACCGACGCTGGGACCCGGTGCCGGAGAAGTTCGTCTTCCTGCCGCTGCAGGTGCAGCCGGAGTCGAGCGCCGACGTCATGGGCCAGGAGTGGCGCGACCAGGCCTACACCGCACGCGTCCTCGCCGACGCGCTCGCGCCGCTCGACATCGGCGTCGCCGTCAAGGAGCACGCGCACTTCATGTGGCGGCGTGACCCCGACTACTGGCCGCAGTTCGACGCGCACCCCAACATCGCGACGATCGACCCGTTCGCCGACTCCCGTGAGCTGATGAAGCAGGCGGTCTTCACCGTCACCGCGACCGGCACGGTCGGTCTCGAGGCGGGGCTGCTCGGGCTGCCGGTCGTCACCGGGGCCGAGATGCCCTGGAGCGGCCTGGGCAACGTGGCCCGGCTCGACTCGCCCGACGACCTGACGCAGTTCGTCGCCGACCGCGGCTGGGAGTCGCTGCGTGCCGACCAGGCCTCGATCGACGAGTGGTTCGTCCACGGCTACGTGCGCAACTCGTGGGAGGGACTGGTGCTCGACCCGCCACGCGTGCCCGCCGTGCTGGAGCCCGACAACATCCGCAAGGTCGGCGGTGCGCTCGGCGAGGCCGCGGCGTCGCTGGGTCATCGGGACGGCCTGACGTGACGGCGGGCGGCGCCGGCTGGGTCGTCCTCGGCGCGGGCGGCCACGCGCGCTCGGTCGTGGACGTCCTCGAGCGAGCCGGGCACACCGTCGTCGCGGTCTCGGGCACGGTCTCGGGCGCGGCCCCGGGCGGCGAGCGCTGGCACGTCGACGTGCTCTCGGACGACCGCGCGGCCTTCGAGCTGATCGAGGCGCAGGGGCTGCAGGCCGTGGTCGCCATCGGCGCCAACCCGGCTCGCGCCCGCCTCGTCCGAGAGCTCGTGGCCCGCGGACTGCCCGTCCCCCCGGTCGTCGCCGCGACGGCCACCGTCTCACCCCGCAGCGTCCTCGGTGCCGGCTGCGTCGTGCTCGAGCACGCGCACGTCGGAGCCGCGAGCAGTCTGGGTGTCGCCGTCGTCGTCAACACCGGCGCCGTCGTCGAGCACGACTGCACGGTCGGCGACGGTGCCCACATCGCGCCCGGCGCCGTGCTCCTCGGGGCGGCGTCCGTCGGCGACGGCTCTCTCGTCGGCAGCGGCGCGCGCGTCCTGCCGGGCGTCACCGTCGGAGCCGGCGTCACCGTCGGCGCGGGCGCCGTGGTCACCGCGCGCGTCGCCGACGGGGAGACCGTCGTCGGAGTCCCCGCCGAGACGCGCGACCCCCGCAGCACCCCCGACACCCGCCCGCCTGGAGGCACTGCATGAGCGACCACCTGAACGCCGTCACGCCGGTCGCGATCGGCGACGTCGACGTCCCCACTCCCGGCGACGTCTACCTCATCGCCGAGGCGGGCGTGAACCACAACGGCGACATCGACCTGGCGCACCGCCTCGTCGACATCGCGGTGGCCTCTGGCGCCGACGCCGTGAAGTTCCAGACGTTCTCGCCCGACAAGCTCGTCTCGTCGGCGGCGGCGACGACGCCCTACCAGCGCGACCGGGGTGGCAGCACCGACCAGCGCAGCCTGCTCGAGGCGCTCACCCTGCCCAAGGAGGCCTGGGTCGAGCTGCGCGACCACGCGACCGAGGCCAGCACGACCTTCCTGTCGACCCCCTTCGACCTCGACAGCGCCGAGATGCTCGTCGAGCTCGGCCTGCCCGCGCTCAAGGTGAGCTCGGGCGAGCTGACGAACCTGCCCTACCTGCGCGAGATGTCGCAGCTCGGCGTGGTGCTGCTCGTCTCGACCGGCATGGGCACCCAGGACGAGGTCGAGGCGGCCGTCGAGGCCTGTGCCGACGCGCCGGGTCTCGTCCTCTTCCACTGCGTGTCGGCCTACCCGGCGCCGGTGGAGGAGTGCAACCTGCGGGTCATCCCACGCCTGACCGAGCTGCACGGCATACCCGTGGGGTGGTCCGACCACACGCCCGGGCTCACGACGGCCCTCGGCGCCGTGGCGCTCGGCGCGCCGATCCTCGAGAAGCACTTCACGAGCGACCGCACGCTGCCCGGACCCGACCACCTCGCCAGCCTCGAGCCCGAGGCCCTCACCGAGTACGTCGCGACGACCAAGCAGCTCGCCCGCGCGCTCGGCGACGGCGTCAAGGTGCGCATGCCGTCTGAGGAGGAGAACGCCGTCCTCGTGCGTCGCTCCTGGCACGCCGCGCGCGCGATGCCGGCCGGCACCGAGCTCGCGGGCACCGACCTCCAGCTGCTGCGCCCCGAGGGCGGCGTCAGCCCCGCCGTCGACATCCGCGGACGCGTCCTGGCCCGTCCCGTCGAGGCCGGGGCCCCCGTGACCGACGCCGACCTCGCCGGCTGACCCGCACGATGACCCCTCTGCCCACGGTCGCCGTCTTCGTCGGCACCCGCGCCGACCTCGGACCGCTGTCGCCCGTCCTCGAGGCGCTGCAGTCGGTCGACGACGTGACCCTGCGCGTCCTGACGGGGGTCATGTATGCCGCTGACGACCTCGTCGCCGCCCTGCCCGCGAGTGCCACGGCGGACGCGTGGCGCGCGGCGGTCGTGCCGCTCGCCGAGCCGATGACCGAGGTGACCGTCGACGCCCAGCTCGAGCAGGGCGCGGTGCTCGCCCGCGCCGCCGGCCGAGCGCTGCGCGACGAGCACGTCGACGTCCTCGTGGTGCTCGGCGACCGGTGGGAGCTGCTCTACGTCGTGCCCGCGGCCGTCCTGCTCGGCGTGCCGGTCGTGCACCTGCACGGGGGAGAGGTGACGGAGGGGGCGCTCGACGAGCGGGTCCGCCACGCGGTCACCAAGCTCGCCGACCAGCACTGCGTCGCGTCCGAGGACGCCGCGGCGCGAGTGCGACAGCTCGGCGAGCCGGCCGACCGGGTCCACGTGACCGGGGCGCCCGGCCTCGACCGGCTGGCGACCGCGTCGCCGATCTCCGACGCCGACCTCGGCGAGCTGCTCGGAACGGCCGTGGAGCGGCCGCTCGCGCTCTTCACCTACCACCCGCCGACCGCCCAGCGGGGCGCGCCGGTCGGGGAGTGGGCCCGAGAGGCGGCCGAGGCGGTCCTGGCCACGTGCGGCACGGTCGTCGCCACCCACCCGGGCATGGACGAGGGACGCGACGAGATCCTCACGGAGCTGACCGCCCTCGCCGAGCGCGAGCCGCGGCTGCGACTCGTCGCCGCCCTGGGCCGGGACTACCCACGCGTCCTCGCCGCCAGCGACGTCGTCGTCGGCAACTCGAGCTCGGGCGTCATCGAGGCGGCGACGCTGCACGTGCCCGCCGTCGACATCGGCGAGCGCCAGCGGGGTCGCCTCCGGGGCGACAACGTCGTGCACGCTGCAGAGGGGCGCGACGCGGTCGAGGCCGCGCTGGGCACGGCCCTCAGCCCGCGGTGGCGGGAGCACTCGGCCCACGTCGCCAACCCCTACGGCACGGGTACGGCCAGCGCCGCCATCCTCGATATCGTTCGGACAGCGGCGCTCGCCCCGCGGTCCAAGCACTTCGTGGACCTCGCGCCGGCGCCGACTCCGGGCCGGCAGTGGGACGGCGACACGAACGAGGAGGATGAGGAGTGACGGCGCGAGACCTGCGCGCGGCCTGCGCGCCGACCACCGCGACGATCCGGGACGCCCTCGAGGTCGTCGACCGCAGCGGCAACCTCGTGTGCCTGCTCGTCGACGACGACAACCGCCTCGCCGGGCTGCTCACCGACGGCGACCTGCGCCGTGCCTTCCTCAAGGGCACGAGCCTCGACGACGTCGCCCTCGACCACGCGACCCGCACCCCGCACTTCGTCGCGGCCGGGTCGCCTCGGGCGCTCGTGCTCGACCTCATGCAGGCGCTGCGGATCTCGGCGGTGCCCGAGCTCGCCGACGACCGCACCCTCGTGGGCCTGCACACGCTCTCCGACGTCGTCGGGTCGGCGCCGCTGCCCAACGTCGCCGTCGTCATGGCCGGTGGCCGCGGCACCCGCCTCGGTGACCTGACCAAGGACACCCCGAAGCCGCTCATGACCGTGGCGGGACGCTCGATCCTCGAGTGGATCGTCCTGGGCCTCGTCGGTGACGGCATCCGCGAGATCTACGTCAGCGTCAACTACCTCGCCGAGCAGATCGAGGAGCACCTCGGCGACGGCTCGCGTCTCGGGTGCACCGTGCGCTACCTGCGCGAGGACCCCGACCGCCCGCTCGGCACCGCCGGCTCGCTGACGCTCCTGCGCGACGAGCGACCCGACCTCGAGCACGCCGTCCTCGTCATGAACGGTGACCTCATGGTCGAGTTCGACGCGGGCGACCTCCTCGACGCGCACCGGCGCACCGGCGCCGCTGTCACCGTCGCGACCCGCACCTACCAGCACGAGGTGCCCTTCGGTGTCGTCGAGAGCACCGACGGCCGCGTCACCGGCGTCTCGGAGAAGCCGACGCTGAGCTTCGACATCAACGCCGCCGTGTATGCCGTCGAGCCCCGCGCGCTCGCCTGGCTGCCCACCGGGCGGGCCAGCACGATGCCGGGCCTCGTCGAGACGTGTCTCGAGCGCGACGAGCCGGTGACGGCGTGGCCGATCCAGAACGACTGGATCGACGTCGGCACCCCCAAGGACCTCGCCCGCGCGAAGGGTGAGACATGAGCATCCCCGTGACCGGCACCGACGCGCACGACGTGGCTGACGGCATACGAGCACACATGAACGACGAAAAGGCAGCTGTGACAACACTTTCCGGCCTGAGCACCAACGCTGACGTCCCCGACATCGAGCTGACCGCGAGGCCCGTCGAGGGGTCCGTCGCCGGCAAGACCGTCCTCGTCACGGGCTCCGACGGCTTCATCGGGTCGCACGTCGTCGAGCGGCTCGTCGCCGACGGGGCGCACGTGCGGGCCTTCTGCCTCTACAACTCCAACGGGTCGACGGGCTGGCTCGACGAGTCCGACGTCTTCAAGGCCGCGGTGCGCGACGGGCAGGCCGAGGTCGTCCTCGGCGACATCCGCGACCCCGAGCACGTCATGGCCACGACCGAGGGCGTCGACGTCGTGCTCCACCTGGCGGCCCTCATCGCGATCCCGTTCTCCTACGTGGCTCCCCGCTCCTACGTCGAGACCAACGTCATCGGCACGCTCAACGTCCTCGAGGCCGTCCGCCGTCACGGGACACCGCGGATGGTCAACACGTCGACGTCCGAGGTCTACGGCACGCCGGAGTCGGTGCCGATCACCGAGGCGCACCCGCTGCGCGGCCAGTCGCCCTACTCGGCGACGAAGATCTCGGCCGACAAGATGTGCGAGTCCTACGCCCTGTCCTTCGAGACGCCGGTGACGACGCTGCGCCCGTTCAACACGTTCGGTCCCCGACAGTCCACGCGCGCCGTCATCCCGACCGTCCTGTCCCAGCTGCTCGCGGGCGCGAGCCAGCTCAAGCTCGGCGACCTCACGCCCAAGCGCGACTTCACCTTCGTGGCCGACACGGCCGACGGCTTCGTCCGCGCCGCCCTCGCCGACGTCGCGCCCGGCACGACGATCCAGCTCGGCACCGGGCGCACCGTCTCGGTCGGCGACGTCGTCGAGCTGTGCCGCAAGGTCACCGGCAGCGACGCCGAGATCGTCACCGAGAGCGACCGCATCCGCCCCGAGGGGTCCGAGGTGCAGATCCTGCTGTCCGACCCGTCGCTCGCCAACGAGGTGCTCGGCTGGGCGCCCACCGTGTCGCTCGAGGAGGGCCTGTCGGCCACGGCGGAGTGGCTGCGGCCGCGCGTCGACCCCGAGACCGCCGGGCGGTACCACCGGTGACCGAGGCCCACGCTCCCGGAGCCCGCGGGCCCGAAGGGACGATCCCGCTCGCGGTGCCCAACATCGGCGAGCTCGAGCGGCGCTACGTCCTCGAGGCCGTGGAGTCCGGCTTCGTCTCGTCCGTCGGTCCCTTCGTCTCGGAGTTCGAGCGGCGCTTCGCCGCGCGGGTCGGGTCGAAGCACGCCATCGCCTGCGCGACCGGCACGGCCGCGATCCACATCGGCCTGCTCCTGCTCGGGGTCGGGCGCGACGACGACGTCGTCTGCTCCGACTTCACCTTCGTCGGCTCGGTCAACCCGATCGCCTACTGCGGCGCCCGCCCGGTGCTCGTCGACGCCGAGACGACGACGTGGAACATCGACCCGGCCCTGCTCGCCGCCGAGCTCGACCGCCGCGCCGCCGCGGGGGAGGCCCAGCCGAACGTCGTCGAGGTCGTGCACGTGCTCGGGCAGCCCGCCGACATGGGACCGCTCATGGACGCCTGCGAGCGACACGGCATACCCGTGCTCGAAGACGCCGCGGAGTCGCTCGGGGCGACGTGGACGTCCGGTCCCTACGCCGGGCGGCACACCGGCACCGTCGGCCGCATCGGCTGCTTCTCCTTCAACGGCAACAAGATCGCGACCACCGGCGGTGGCGGCATGATCGTCACCGACGACGACGACCTCGCCGCACGCGCCCGTCACCTCACGACCCAGGCGAAGGTGCCTGACGTCGGCTACCTCCACGACGAGGTCGGCTACAACTACCGGCTCACCAACATCGCTGCCGGGCTCGGGCTCGCCCAGCTCGAGCGGCTCGACGAGTTCGTCTCCGCCAAGCACCGCATCGCGGCCCGCTACGACGCGGCGTTCGCCGACCTCCCGCTCGTCCTGCCGCCGCGGGTCGAGGGACTCGACGCGACGTACTGGCTCTACTCGGTCCTCGTACCAGAGGCCGACGGGCGCGGTCGTGACGAGTTCCTGGCCCACCTCAACGGGGCCGGCGTCGGGGCCCGGGCTTTGTGGCGGCCGCTGCACGCGCAGCCGCCCTTCCTGTCGGCGCCGCTGCTCGGTGGGGCGGTCGGCGACGGGCTCTTCGCCCGCGGCCTCTCGCTGCCCTGCGCGACCGAGCTGACCGAGGCCGACCAGGACCGCGTCATCGCGGCGGTGCGCACCTTCTTCGCCTGACGCGCGGACGGCCGACGCAACCACGACCCGTGTGGGGCAGGATGTCGTCGTGGAGATCGCCATCGGGCTGCTCGCGATCGCAGCCACCGTGCTCGGCGGGTCGTGGCTCGCCGACCGGTTCGACCTGCCGGCGCCGATCGTCCTCATCGTCATCGGCATCCTCGGGTCCTACCTCCCGTTCGTGCCCGAGGTGGCCCTGAGCCCTGACGTCGTGCTGCTCGGCATCCTCCCGCCCCTGCTGTACGCCGCCGCGATCCAGACATCGCTCGTCGACTTCCGCAACAACCGGGCAGTCATCCTCAGCCTGTCGGTCGGGCTCGTGCTCTTCACCGCACTCGGGGTGGCGCTCTTCCTGCAGTGGGCGCTCGGCCTCGACTTCGCGGTCGCCTTCGCGATCGGTGCGGTCGTCGCGCCGCCGGACGCGGTCGCGGCGACGGCGGTCGGCCGCCGTATCGGGCTGCCGCGGCGCCTGGTGTCGATCCTCGAGGGCGAGTCGCTCGTCAACGACGCCACGGCGCTCGTGTCGCTGCGCACGGCGCTCGCCGCGGCCGGGCTCGCGACGGGGTTGGCCTCCAACGGCGTGACCTTCGGCGGTGTCGTGCTCGACTTCGCCTGGGCGTCGGTGGGCGGCATCGCGATCGGCGTCGTCGTCGCACTCGTCGTCTCGGTGCTGCGCCGGCACTTCTCGACCGAGCCGGCCTTCGACACGGTGCTGTCGTTCATGGTGCCCTTCGCGGCCTACGTCCCTGCCGAGGAGCTGCACGCCTCCGGCGTCATCGCCGTCGTCACGGCAGGCCTCGTGCTCGGCCACAAGTCGCCGCGGACCCAGACGGGGGCCTCGCGCCTCAGCGAGCGGATCAACTGGAGCTCGATCCAGTTCCTCCTCGAGAACGCCGTCTTCCTCCTCATCGGCCTGCAGGTCTTCTACGTCCTCGCCGAGGTCCGAAGCTCCCCGCTGTCGGCCGGGCAGATCACGCTCGCCGCCGTCGGCACGCTCGTCGCCGTCCTGCTCCTCCGGCCGCTCTGGATCGTGCCGTTCCGATTCCTCAGGACGCGCGTGTTCCGCATCGAGGCACACGCGCCGTGGTCCCACACCGTCGTGCTGTCGTGGGCCGGCATGCGTGGCGTGGTGACCCTCGCCGCGGCCCTGCTCCTGCCGCCGGAGACCCCGCACCGCGACGTGCTGGTCCTCATCGCCGTCGTCGTCACCATCGGCACCCTGCTCATCCAGGGCGCGACGCTGCCGGCACTGGCCCGCTGGCTCGACGTGCGGGGGCCGGACCCCCGCGAGGACGCGCTCCAGGCGGCGACGGTGCTCCAGGCCGCGACGCGCTCGGGCCTCGACGCGCTCGACCGCATGGACGACGTCGACGAGGCGACGCGCGAGATGCTGCAGTCGCGCTCCGAGGACCGGCTCAACCAGATGTGGGAGCGGCTCGGGCCGCGCAGCGGCAACGACGACGAGACGCCGAGCGCCCGCTACTGCCGGGCCCGGTTGCAGATGCTGCAGGCCGAGCGCGACGAGGTCCTGCGCCTGCGCGACGAGGGGCGGGCCGACCAGGTCGTGCTCCGCGTCGTCCTCAGCAGCCTCGACCTGGAAGAGACCATGCTCGACCGCATCGACGACCAGGAGAGCCGTCTGGCAGAGAGTGAGATGTTGCCCGTGGACACCATCGAGGCCCCGTGCGAGCACCTGCAGGAGACCGACTCGTGCGTCGAGCCGCGCACGCCCGAGGGGTGCGAGGAGTGCCTGCGCGACGGCACGACGTGGGTGCACCTGCGTCTGTGCCTCCGGTGCGGGCACGTCGGCTGCTGCGACTCCTCGGAGATGAAGCACGCCACGGCGCACTTCCACGAGACGCAGCATCCCGTCATGCGCTCCATCGAGCCGGGCGAGGCGTGGCGCTGGTGTTTCGTCGACGAGGTCGTCGGCTGAGCCGAGCCGTCGGCGGTCTCAGGAGAGGCGCTGCGTGACGTCGTGCAGGTCCCCGTCGTGGACCACGCTGGTCGTGGCGCCCTGGACGAGAGCGAGGAACGGCTGCACGTGCCCGCACTCGACGTCGGCGAGGATCGGCACGCCCAGCATCCCGAGCGCATCGACGACGGCCGCGTGCTGGGTGAAGCCGTGCGGCTCGGGCGCATGGGTGCGTGAGACGAGGACGCCCGTGGCGGCGTCGAACCAGCCGCGCAGGCGCATGGCGTGCAGGGCCCGGCAGATGTCGTAGGAGCTCCACTCGGAGATGTCGAGGAGCACGACGACGCCCTCGGGCGCGTGGTCCCGCGCGAAGGCACCCATGTCGGAGAAGCGCCCGCCGGCCAGGAAGCTCACCGTCTCGACGCAGCCGGCGACGAGGCGGCCCGAGAAGCTGGCCGGCTCGTCCTCGTGACCCGGGTCGATGCGCGTCCACGTGCCGCGCCCCTCGAGGGTCATCTCGGAGACCGTCGGGTTGCCGGCGTAGTCGTCCCAGCCGCCGGTGCGGTGCCGCCCGGGGGAGTGCTGGCGCAGCTCCGCACCTGCGGCGGCGGAGGCGACGTCGACCCAGTGGAGTATGCCGTCCGGCACGGCGAACGGGGTGTCCATGAGGTTCTGCCCGTGGATCGTCGCGATGCCCGTGGTCAGGGTGAGCGGGGTCAGCCACGTCGACGTGTCGGAGAAGCCGACGCACCACGTCGGCTCGGCCGCCGAGACCGCGTCGAGGTCGAGCAGGTCGAGCAGGTCGATGCCCGTCTCGCCGCCCCACGGCGGGACGACCGCGCGGATGCTCGGGTCGAGCAGCATCGACATGAGCTCGTCGGCGCGCGCCTCGCGCGGCCCGCTCACGTGGGTGGGCGCGTGGTTGAGCTCGCCCACGACGATCTCGAAGCCGCGGTCACGGAGGCACTGGACGGCATACGCGAACCGCCCCCAGAGGGCGTCGGAGACGCCGGAGCTCGGCGAGGTCACGCCGATCCGGTCGCCGGGGCGCAGCGGGGCGGGGTAGCGGATCGGCATGGCTGCCATCGTGCCAGCCGTGCCGATCCGCTTCAGCCCGGTTTCGGGCGGTGTCAGGCCTTGGCGGCGGTGAAGCCCTGCTCGAGGTCGGCGACGATGTCGTCGATGTGCTCGATGCCCACCGAGAGGCGCACGAGGCCGGGCGTCACGCCCGCGGCGAGGCGGTCCTCGTCGGGACCCTGCGAGTGCGTCGTCGAGGCGGGGTGGATGACGAGCGAGCGCACGTCGCCGATGTTGGCGACGTGGCTGTGGAGGGTCAGCGCCTCGACGAACTTCTTGCCGGCCTCGAGCCCGCCCTCGATCTCGAACGAGAGCACGGCCCCGGCGCCGCGCGGCGTGTACTTCTCCGCGAGGGCGTGGAACGGGCTGTCGGGCAAGGACGCCCACACGACCTTCTCCACCTGGTCGTGGCCCTGGAGGTAGGCGGCGACCCGGTGCGCGTTCTCGATGTGACGCTCGATGCGCAGCGACAGCGTCTCGATGCCCTGCGCGATGAGGAAGGCGTTGAAGGGCGAAGCGGCCGGGCCGAGGTCTCGAAGCAGCTGCACCCGTGCCTTGAGGATGAACGCGAGGTTGGCGCCGAGGGGGCTGCCCACGCCGAGGTCGCGGGCGAACACGAGCCCGTGGTAGCTCTCCTCGGGCGTGTTGTAGTTGGGGAACTTCTCGGGGTCCGCGCCGAAGTCGAAGTTGCCCGAGTCGACGATGACGCCGGCGATCGAGGTCCCGTGGCCGCCGAGGTACTTGGTCGCCGAGTGCACGACGATGTCGGCGCCCCACTCGATCGGGCGGATGAGGTAGGGCGTCGCGACGGTGTTGTCGACGACGAGCGGGACACCGTGCTCGTGCGCGAGGGCCGCGACCGCCTCGATGTCGAGGATCTCGCTCTTGGGGTTGGCGATGGTCTCGCCGAAGAGGAGCTTGGTGTTGGGCCGGATCGCCGCACGCCACGAGTCGATCGACGTCGGGTCCTCGACGAAGCCGACCTCGATGCCGAACTTCGGCAGCGTGTGCTTGAAGAGGTTGAAGGTGCCGCCGTAGAGGCTGGGGGAGACGACGACGTGGTCTCCAGCCTCGGCGATGTTGAGCACGGCGAGCGTCTCGGCGGCCTGGCCCGAGGCGACGAGAAGGGCGCCCACCCCACCCTCGAGCGCCGCGATGCGCTGCTCGACGACGTCGGTCGTCGGGTTCATCAGGCGGGTGTAGATGTTGCCGAACTCCTTGAGCCCGAAGAGGTTCGCGGCGTGGTCGGTGTCGTTGAAGACGTAGCTCGTCGTCTGGTAGATCGGCAGCGCCCGGGCGCCCGTGGCGCTGTCGGGGGACTGGCCGGCGTGGATCTGCTTGGTCTCGAAGGACCAATTGGGCTCGGTCATCGGTCGTTCCTGCTCTTCCTGGGTCGTGTCGATGACCAGGGCCCCGCGTGACCGGGCCCGGCGCACCGACGGGTCGGTGCGGGAGAGAGGCTCTCCGCGCTTGCCCGAGCGCCGGTGGCGTCGACGGGCCAGGTCTTCACCCGGGGCACCCCACCGCGGTTGGAGGGTTGCCGGCCAGCGAGCCGGGGCTTGTCGCTGGCGCTCATGACCTACCGGCGAGTGTACGTATGCGTGTCCGCCAGGTGGGAGCCGCTGTCCTCATCGTGGACGCGCCGACGCAGGCGCAATCGGGGAGGGATCGTTACGGCGTTGCTAGAACGGGTGAGATCCCCTGGGGTGCAGTCGAATTGGCTATCCACAGATTTGCCAGCAGCCCTTGAAAGGCCCTCGAACACGTGTTCTCATTGAGGCATTGGGACGCCATCGAGAGGAGGGGCCCGTGCCGTTCACCCCGTCGCCGGTCGAGCTGTCCGGTGCGCCTTCGGGCGGACGTTGGACCTCCGTTCGGGTGGCGTGGTCGACCGACCTGGACCGATTGGCGCGCTCGCTGGACCCGGTGCTGGCGCGGCTGCGAGCCGACGCCCGCGCGGAGGCGGCGACGGCCCTGGAGGAGCTCGCGCGTGCCGGTGAGCGGGTGCTGGCCGAGATCGAGGCGCTCGAGGTCGCCAAGGCGCGCCTCGAGGCCGACCTGCTCGCCTCCTACGGCGCGCTGCGCACCATCGAGGCCCAGCAGATCGACGCCCTCCCCGCCGGCGCCGTCGCCCGGGTGTCCGCGCGGGTCTGCCCGGACCGGGTCGTGACCGAGGAGATCGCCCTCGCGACCGGGGTCGGCACCGGCGAGGTCGCCCGCCGGCTGTCCCTGGCGACCGCGCCGCGCCGGCACCGGGTCGTCCTGGGCGCGCTGCGCGCCGGGGCGACCTCGCTGCACCGTGCGCTGCAGGTCGCGTCCGAGACCGCGCAGCTGCCGGATCCGGACGTGACCACCGTCGCCGAGGCCGTGCTCGCCCCGTCCCGCGACGGTCGACCCGTGCCGCAGCGGACGTTCACCGCGCGGCTGCGGCGGGCGGTCGCGTCGGTCGACGCCCGCGGCAGCCAGGAGCGGCACGCGCCACCCGGTCCCGGCGCGGGGTCTTCGGCCGCCTCACACAGGACGGGATGGGCTGTCTCACCGTCACCACCGACGCCGCCACCGATCGCCACGGTCCTGGACCGCCTCGACACGCACGCGCGTGGCCGGCGCGGGGCCGGGGACCCCCGCACCCTCGACCAGCTCCGCGCCGACCTCGCCACCCACGCCCTCCTGCACGCCACCGGCCACCCCGGACCCACAGCCGGACCCACAGCCGGACCCACAACCGGACCCACGGCCGGACCCACAGCCGGACCCACGGTCGGGGACGTCCCCGCTCCGGCGCCTGGTGCCGCATCCGGCGCGGTGTCCGGCGGGGCGGCGGCGCTGGCGTGGATCGTCGTGCCGTTCGAGGTCGCGACCGGCGAGAGCGACACCGCCTGCGAGCTCCCCGGCCACGGCTGGGTCACCGCCGCCCACGCCCGCGAGATCATCACCCGCCCCGGATCGGTCTGGCGCACCTTGCCC
>NZ_LMHU01000011.1 GCF_001428505.1 Terrabacter sp. Root181 | reverse complement strand
TACCAGGTGACCCTCGTCAACGGCTCGCTCACCATCACCAAAGCACCCCTGACCATCACCGCCGACGACAAGACCAGAACCTACGGCGACGCCAACCCGGGCCTGACTGTCTCGTACAGCGGGTTCGTCCTGAGCCAGAACGCGTCCGTCCTCGGCGGGATGTTGGCCGTCACGACGACAGCGACCCCGGCAAGCGTCGTGGGGACCTACCCGATCACCGCGACCGGTCAGACGAGCGGCAACTACGCCATCACGTACGTGGCGGGAACCCTCACCGTCACCAAGGCATCGCTGACGATCACCGCCGCCTACAAGACCAAGGTGTACGGCTCCGCCAACCCGACCCTCACCGGCACCATCACCGGCATCAAGAACAGCGACGGGATCACCGCGACCTACGCCACGACCGCCACCGCCGCCAGCAGCGTCGGCTCATACTCCATCGTCCCGACGGCCGTCGACTCCACCCCCGCCACTCTGGCCAACTACCAGGTCACCCTGGTCAACGGTTCGCTGAGCGTCACCACGGCTCCCCTCACGGTGCGCGCCGGCGACCAGGTCGCGCAGTACAGCGACCCGTCACCGACGCTCACGAAGCAGATCACGGGATTCGTTCTGGGAGAGGGAGAGTCGGTTCTGGGCGGCACTCTGGCGCTGAGCACGACCCGAACGATCAACAGTCCGGCCGGCACGTACCCGATCACTGCCACGGGCTATACGAGCACGAACTACTCCATCACCTACGTAGGGGGCCTGTTCACCGTCAGCCAGGAGGACGCGACCGTCACCTACACCGGTGACACGCTCGTCAGCACAGGGTCCACCTCGACCTCGTCGAACAAGAGCGTCAAGCTGAGTGCGGCCGTAGCCGAAGCTGCTGATGCCAGTCTCGGCAGCAAGCTCGGTGCCCAGTCCGTGGTCTTCACGGTCTTCGACGCCAATGGCGCGCAGAAGGCGACCTGCACGTCACTCGTCACAGTGCCGGCGACCTACACCGGGACCGGGACCGCGACCTGCAACGTGATCCTCGGCGAGGGCAACTACTACGTGGATGTGGCGCTGGTGGCCAACAGCTACTACTCGGCACTGCACGACATGGGTGCAGTGACGGTGGTGCTGTCCGGCACCGGCTTCACGACCGGCGGCGGTTGGATCCAGGAGCCTACGCTCGGCACCAAGAGCAACTTCGGGTTCACGGTCAAGTACCTGAAGAACGGCAACATCCAGGGGAACAGCCTGTACATCTATCGCAAGACGCTCGGGGCCGCGGAGGTCGCCAACCCCACCGGTGGTTACCTCCCTGCCGGCAGCTACAACTGGATCATCAAGAGCAACTCGATGACCGGTCTCACCCAGAGCTGCCCGTCCGGCACGCTGATCGGGTGCACGGCGACCTTCACCGGCAAGAGCACGATCACAGCCGAGAACCGAACCACGGGAGTCCAGTACAGCCTTGGCGGTAACAACCAGTTCCAGGTCAACGTGAAGGACAACGGCGAGCCCGGATCAAGCTCTGCCACAACGCCGGACACGTACGCGCTACGGGTCTGGGACTCGAGCGGGACGATCTACCAGCTCGGCACGCCGACGGGACAGCTCGCGTTGAACGGCGGGAACATCCAGGTGCGCCCCTGATCACAGAGGATTCCGAGGGGCCGGGCTGCACACGCCCGGTCCCTCGCTGTCTCGCTCGGGGGCCAAGCTGATTCGCGCTGGGCGGGAGCTGATTCGTCCTGCGCGGGCCGCCTGTGGACCGGCCAGTCAAGGGTGTCGAGCGCGGAACGGGGTCACTGGATTACGAGCGTGAGGGTGGTCCTGCCGCCCAGTTGCTCGATCTCGTACGTGCCCTTCTTGGAGAAGGTCCGCGCATAGGTCGACGTCCGCTTCGGCAGGTCGACCCGGAAGCTCTCAGGCGACCCAGACCCGGTCTTGAGCGACTGGGCCGCGTCACTGTCGTTGACGAAGAGGAACTGTTTGCCCGCTCGGGCTTTGACGCAGGTCGAGTCGAAGCCGGTCTTTGAGACGAGCACCTGGACCGCAGCCTTGGCCGCGGCGGGGACACACGGGGCGCTCCCAACACTGCCCGCGGACGTGGCACCACTCGGCGACGGACCGGGCGTCTCCGTGCCTCCTGACGTGGAGGTGCAGCCGGACAGCGCGACGAGGGCCACAGCGACGCAGCCGAAGAGTCGTCTCACCATGCACATCCACGTCGGCGCATCCCAAGGGTCCTCCAGACGACTCGTGCCGTCACGATACGCCGCACGTTGGGGAACCGTGCGATTTACCACCGCTTTACGATTTCTGCCCATTCTCCTGCGGCGAGCGAAACGTTACCTTTACGGTGGCGCTGCCGGGTCGGGGGTGATGCCGGCTTCACCGTTTCGAGGGGATTGCGGGTATGCGCGCGCGTTCAATTCTGGCTGCCTCGGCAGCCGCAACCACACTTCTGGCCGTTGGGGCCAACATCTCGGTGTCCTATGCCGCCTCGGTGACGAGCGCCGCTTTCAGCGGAGGTGCAGGAACGTTCACCGCTGCGAACGGCACCCTGTTTGCCAAGCAGGGCGCGGCGTTGACGCTGACCGTCAACGCCGACAACCAGACGAAGTGCGTTGACGTGACCGGAACGATCACCGGCAGGCAGACCAACGGATCCAGCCCCTTCGTCTTCGCAACCCAGTCCGGCGCCGGTGACGGACTCCAGACAGCCAACCTCACCGTCGGCAATGGCAACAACGCGAACTCCTGCAACGGCGGGGTGAGCAGCGGAAGTGCTTCGTACGTGCGCGACAACACGGTGCCGACTGCGACCGCCACGCTGGTTCCCGTTCCGAACGCCGCGGGCTGGAACAGGTCAGATGTCTCGGTGACGTGGGTCGGTACTGACGCCGGCTCTGGCGTCAAGACGGTCACACCGACCACCGACACGGTCACCGCCGAGGGCATCGTCACCAAGACGACGGCAGTCACCGACAACGTGACCAACACGGGAACAGGCTCGGTCCAGGTCAAGCTCGACAAGAGCGCGCCGATCATCGCCGGCTCTCGCACGCCGGCCGCGAACGCCAACGGTTGGAACAACACCGACGTCACCGTCACCTTCACGCCAAGCGACGCGACGTCGGGCGTCAAGTCCTCTTCGGCTCCGACGACGCTCAGCGGCAACGTCGCCGACCAATCGGTCACAGGGACGGCCACCGACAACGCCGACAACACGGCGACCACGACGGTCAGCGGAATCAGCATCGACAAGGTCGCCCCAACGTTGTCCGGGAAGCCGACCACGAACGCGAACGCCGCCGGTTGGTACAACGGCGACGTCGCCGTAGCCTGGACGGCGGCCGACGCACTGTCCGGCACGACCAACCCGGCCAACAGCACGATCACCGGCGAAGGTTCGGCACTCACTGCCAGCACGACCGCGACGGACAAGGCCGGCAATTCCACCAACGCGCAGAGCGCCGCGGTCAAGATCGACCGCACCGCGCCGAACACCACCGTCACGGCGCCGCCCGCCTGGAACAAGAACGACGTCACGCTGACTCTCGTGCCTAACGACGGGCTGTCCGGTGTCGACAAGACCCTCTACCAGCTCGACGGTGGCGCGCAGACCGCCGGCACGAGCGTCCCGGTGACCGTCGAGGGCAACCACACCCTGAAGTTCTGGAGCATCGACCTCGCCGGCAACACGGAGGCCACGCACACGGTCAGCTTCGGGATCGACAAGACGTCGCCGACCATCGGCCACACCCAGAGCCCGGCTGCGAACGCGGACGGCTGGAACAACGACAACGTGACCGTGACGTTCACCTGCTCTGACGCGGTGTCCGGTGTGGCCAGCTGCACCGGCCCGCAGACGGTGACCAGCGAGGGCAAGTTCCAGGCGGTAACGGGCACCGTGACGGACAACGCGGGCAACTCGGCGACTGACCCGACATCGGTGAGCATCGACAAGACGAGGCCGGTCATCAGCGTCGACACGCTGCCGGCGCCGAACGCCAACGGATGGTACGGCGACGACGTCACCGCCACCTACACCGCCTCAGACGCCCTCTCTGGCATCAAGACCCAGGACAAAGCGCACACCTTCGGTGAGGGCGCCGCCCAGACCGACACCGCGACCGCGACCGACGTCGCCGGCAACAGTGCCTCCGTCACCACCCCGGTCGTCAACGTCGACAAGACCGCCCCCAGCATCACCGGCAAATTCGTCGGCACCCCTAACGCCAAAGGGTGGTTCACCGGCGACGTCACGGTCCACTGGACCTGCGCTGACGACCTGTCCGGCGTCGTCGCCTGCCCGACCGACTCCGTCGTCAAGGGCGAGGGCAGCGACCTGTCCGCCTCCGCCAGCGTCTCCGACAAGGCCGACCACACCTCGTCCGCGACGGTCGACGGCATCAAGGTCGACCGGACCGCACCTTCGACCAGCCCCTCCGGCGTCCCCGGCGGCTGGGTCAACGCCCCGGTCACCGTGGGCCTGACGGCCAACGACAACCTCTCCGACGTCGACAGCACCTACTTCGCCATCGACGGTGCAACTACCCCGACCAAGGGCGACACCGTCACGGTCGGCGCCGAGGGCGTCCACACCGTCAGCTACTGGTCGGTCGACAACGCCGGGAACAAGGAGGCCGCGAAGTCCTTCACCGTCAAGCTGGACCTGTCCTCGCCGAGCATCGCGCCGAGCCAGTCGCCAGAGCAGAACGCGCACGGCTGGAACAACACCGACGTGTCCGTCAGCTTCTCCTGCCTTGATCAGACGAGCCTGTCCGGCCTGAGAGACTGCAGCAAGCCCGTGACGGTCTCCACGGACGGCAAGGCGCAGGAAGTCACCGGCACCGCAACCGACAACGCCGGTAACAGCGTCACCGGGACCGCCACGGTCAACCTCGACAAGACCGCCCCGACGATCACCGGTTCGCCTGACCGGGCAGCGAATGCGGCCGGGTGGTACTCCGACGACGTCACCGTCTCGTTCGAGGCCGAGGACGGCCTGTCCGGCATCGACACCGTCACGGGCCCGCAGCACCTCGGCGAGGGGGCGGACCAGAAGGCCGACGGCACCGCGGTCGACAACGCCGGCAACAGTGCCAGCACGTCGGTCAGCGGCATCAACGTCGACAAGACCAAGCCGAACCTCAGCGCCGCGCCGACCACGAGCCCGAATGCGAACGGCTGGTACAACACGGACGTGACGCAGACCTGGTCCGCGGACGACGCCATCTCCGGCCTCGCCGGTGACAAGCCCGCCGACTCGGTCCTCTCGACGGAGGGCGTGGGCCAGACCGCCTCCGCGTCCGTCTCGGACAAGGCCGGCAACACGACCAGCGCCACCAGCGAGCCGGTCAAGATCGACAAGACGGCCCCGAGCACTGATGCCTCCGCCCCCAGCGGCTGGGTCAACAGCAGCGTCGATGTCACCCTGACGCCACACGACGCCCTGTCCGGTGTCGACGCCACGCAGTACAGCGTCGACGGTGCGCCCAAGCAGACCGGAACCACGGTCACGCTGACCAGCGAGGGGACGCACACCATCTCCTACGGCAGCACCGACAAGGCCGGCAACGCCGAGAAGGCCAAGACCGTCACGGTCCAGATCGACAAGAGCAACCCCACCATCACCCACGAGCTCGCGCCTGAGGCGAACGGCAACGGGTGGAACAACGCCGACGTGACGGTCACGTTCACCTGTGTGGACCCCGGCGACCTGTCCGGTATCGCCAGCTGCACGGCCCCCCAGACCGTGACCACCGAGGGCGCGAGCCAGTCCGTCACCGGGACCGCGGTGGACCAGGCCGGCAACACCGCGACCGACCCGGCGAGGGTGAGTGTCGACAAGACCAAGCCGACCATCACCGGCAGCCGGTCGCCGGCAGCCAACGAGTCGGGCTGGAACAACACCGCCGTCACCGTGCACTTCGACGGCAAGGACAGCCTGTCGGGCATCGACGGCGTCACGGCCGACAAGACGCTCGGTGAGGGCACCAACCAGTCCCTCGAGGGCACCGCGGTCGACGCGGCCGGCAACTTGGCCAGCACCACTGTCGGCGGCATCAACGTCGACCAGACCGTGCCCACCCTCTCCGGCAAGCCGACCATCCCCGCAAACGGCAACGGTTGGTACAAGGGCGATGTCACGATCGCTTGGACCGCCGACGACGACCGCGCTGGTGTGGCCTCCGCTCCCCCCAACGGCACCATCACCGGAGAGGGCAGCGGCCTCAAGGACACCGCCACGGTGACCGACAGGGCCGGCAACAGCACCACCGCCGACAGCGCCGCGGTCAACATCGACCGCACCGCTCCGAGCACCGGCGCCGACGCGCCCGGCGGCTGGAACAACAGCAAGGTGACGGTCAGCCTCGCCGCCACCGACGGCCTGTCCGGGGTCGACGCGACGTACTACAAGGTCGACAACGGCGACGCCGTCAAGGGCGCGCTGCTGACGATCGACACGGAGGGCATCCACACTCTGAAGTACTGGAGCGTGGACAAGGCCGGCAACGCCGAGTCGGCACAGACCTCCACGGTGAAGATCGACCTCACCAAGCCGGCCGTCGGGCACACCATCACCCCGGCCCCGAACGCCAAGGGGTGGAACAACACGCCGGTCACCGTCGCCTACCAGTGCGACGACAAGCTCTCCGGCGTGGGCAGCTGCTCCCCCGACGCCAAGGTGAGCACCGATGGGCAGGATCAGGCCGTCCCCGGCACCGCCGTGGACAACGCCGGCAACACCTTCACCGACGACGCCACCGTGAGCATCGACACCGTGGCGCCGCGGATCGGAGCTCGCCCTGACCGGGCTGCCAACACCAACGGCTGGTATGCCGGTGACGTGACTGTTGGCTTCCGCTGCCGTGACAGCCTTTCCGGCATCGCCAGCTGCCCTGCGCCGAGCACCCTCGGTGAGGGCAAGGCGCAGTCGGTCAAGGGCACCGCGACCGACACCGCCGGCAACAGCAAGGACGCCACTGTCGGCCCGATCAACGTCGACAAGACCGCCCCGACGCTGAGCGGCGCCGCCACCACCGACCCGAATGGGGCCGGCTGGTACAAGGGGGACGTCACCGTCAGTTGGACCGCCGCTGACGCCCTCTCGGGCCTCGACGGCGCCGCGCCCGCTGACAGCACGATCACCAGCGAGGGCACCGGCCTGACCGTCGGCACCTCAGTCCACGACCTGGCCGGCAACGAGACCTCCGCCAAAAGCGCTCCGGTCAAGATCGACCGAACCGCGCCCAGCACGACCGTCTCGGACGTCTCCGACTGGAGCAACAGCGCCGTCACGGTGAAGTTCACCGCCGGTGACAACCTCTCCGGCGTCGCAGCCACTCACTACCAGGTGGACAAGGACCCGGCCGGTACTGGTGACAGCGTCACCATCGACTCCGAAGGCGTCCACACGCTCCAGGTGTGGAGCGTGGACGATGCCGGCAACGTCGAGGGGCAGAAGAACATCACGGTGAAGATCGACAAGACGGCGCCTGGCATCAGCCACACGCAGGCGCCGGCCGCCAACGCACGGACCTGGAACAACCGCGACGTGACGGTCACCTTCACGTGCACCGACAGCGGCTCCGGCATCGCCTCGTGCACCGCCCCCATCACCAAGGGCGAGGGCGCCGCACAGAAGGTGGAGGGGACGGCCACGGACAAGGCCGGCAACTCGGCCACCGACGAGACGACGGTCAACGTCGACAAGACGAAGCCCACCGTCACCGGCAAGCTGTCGGCTGACGCGAACGGCAACGGCTGGTTCAAGGCTGACGTCACGGCGACGTTCACCTGCGCCGACCAGGACGGCCTGTCCGGCATCCTTTCCTGCCCGGCCGCCAAGACCCTGGGCCAGGGCGCCAACCAGAGCGCCGGCGGCACCGCCACCGACGCCGCGGACAACGCCAGTGATGCCTTCAGCATCGCCGGCGTCAACATCGACAAGACCGACCCGACCCTGAGCGGCGCCGCCACCACGGCTCCCAACGGCGAGGGCTGGTACAAGGGCGACGTCACTGTCAAGTGGACCGCCGCTGACGCCCTCTCCGGCATCTACGGCGCCGCGCCCGCTGATAGCACGATCACCAGCGAGGGCGACGCCCTGTCGACCGGCGCCTCGGTGAGCGACAAGGCCGGCAACACGGTGAGCACGACGGTCAAGGGCATCAAGATCGACCGGCACGATCCGACCACCACGGCCACCCCACCCAGCGGCTGGCAGAGCAGCGACGTCACCGTGAAGCTCAGCACGGCTGACAACCTCTCTGGCGTGGCCGGCACGTACTACACGGTCGACGGGGGGACTCAGCAGGCCGGCACCTCGGTCAGCGTCACCAGCGACGGGGCGCACAAGGTTGCCTACTGGAGCATCGACAAGGCGGGCAACACCGAGACCGCCGTCACAGTCACCGTGCTGGTGGACAAGACCGCGCCGACGATCACCGGCAAGGCCACCACTAGCCCGAACGCCACTGGTTGGTACAGCAGCGCAGTAACGGTTCAGTTCGACTGCGCGGATGCGATCAGCGGGATCGCCAGCTGCCAGCCGGACGCGACACTGGCCGCGCAGGGTGTGAACAGCGCTACCGGAACGGCGGTCGACAACGCCGGAAACATGGGCACGACCACCGTCGGTGGGCTCAACGTCGACACGGTGGCGCCGAGCGTGAGCATCGGCGGGGTCAAGGACGGCGGCGTCTACACCGTCGGAGCGGTCCCGACCGCCACGGCGAGCGCCATGGACGGCACCAGCGGTTTGGCCGGGCCAGCGACGGGCACGAGGACCGGAGGCACGGCCAACGGCGTCGGCACCTTCACCTACACCGCGACGGCGACTGACAAGGCCGGAAACGTGGGGACGGCGAAGGTCACCTACACGGTGGTCTACGGCTACGGAACAACGCTCTTCCTCCAGCCGGTCAACGACACGGCGCACCAGACGGGGGTGTCGACCAGCGTCTTCAACGCCGGTCAGACCATCCCGATGAAGTTCCAGCTGAAGAACGCCGCAGGCACCGTCATCCAGGCGGGCACGGCACCCAAGTGGCTCGTTCCCGTCAAGGGCTCCGCCACCGGGGCGGCGGTCAACGAGTCCGCCTACACGGCAACGGAGACCGTCGGTGGCACGTACACCTGGGACGGCACGCAGTACCAGTTCAACTGGAAGACCGACAAGACGATGGCCGGCAGCTACTGGCGAGCGGGAGTGACGCTCGACGACCGCCAGACGTACTACGTCAACATCGGGCTCCGCTGACCTGAGACCAGGGGAAGGACGGGCGCACCACGACGGGGTGGTGCGCCCGTTCTCCGTCTGCGCACCGCCGACCCTCAGTCAGCCGCCTCCGGGATCAGCAGAGTGAACGTCGCCCCGCCGCCGGGCGTCTCCGTCACCTCGAGCCGGCCACCGTGCGACCGGACGATCTGGGTCACGAGTGCGAGCCCGAGACCGACGCGCCTGCCACCCGATCCGCTGTCGCCGCGCGAGAAGCGGCGCGTCAGCCCCTCGACGTCCGCGACGTCCACGCCGTCGCCGTGGTCGACCACGTCGACACGCACCTGACCATCCGAGACACCGGACCGAACCTCGACACGGGTCCCCTTCTCCGAGTGGGCGATCGCGTTGTCGACGAGCGCCAGCACCGAGCGGCGGAGACTCGGGCGCACACCGTCGACGACACACTCCTCGGCCCCGCACGCCGCCTCGTCGACGAGCGTCACGCCGTGGTCGGCGGCATACGGCATGAGCGACGTGACGACCTCCGAAGCGAGCGAGCCCAGGTCGACCCGGTCGGCGACCTCGTCGACGTGCTCGAGCTGCGCCGAGAGCAGCAGGTCGGACACGACGTCGGCCATGGCCTGGGTGTCGTGGACGAGCTGGTCGACCTCGGCCAGCCGACGCGCGGCCGCCGGGTCACCCCCCGACGCCTCGGCAGCGGCCACGTCGAGCGCGACGTGGCGGCGCAGCATCTGGGCGCGGGTGCTGATGACGGCGAGCGGGGTGCGCAGCTCGTGCGAGGCGTCGGCGACGAACTGCCGCTGCAGCTCCATCGCCTCACCGAGCGGACGCACGGCGCGCCGCCCGGCCAGCAGGCCCGTCAGGGCGGCGAGCAGCACCCCGACGACGCCGGCGGCCGCCGTCGACATGAGCAGCCGCTGCTCCTCGCCGGTGTGCAGGCGGATGTCGTAGACGGCGACATAGCTGCCGTCGTCGCGCCGGTCGACCCACGCCGGCCAGGACCGCCCCTGCGCCGTGACGCTCGTCTGACCGGACACGTCGGGGCCGATCCCCGCCACCGCCGCGGCGAGGTCCGGCGGCATCGACCGGGTCGCCTCCTGACCCGACTCGGTCCGCTTCACCAGCCACGTGCCGGGCGGCGCGTCGACGACGTCGTCGGCCGTGCGGGCGGTCGTCTCGGTGCGCCCGCGGATCTCGGCCAGCTGCTGCCGGTCGAAGAGCACCGCAGTCCCGAGGATCGCGATCAGCACGACGAGCGCCGTCGTCGCGCCGACCCGCAGCGCCACCGACCGCGACGCGCGGCGCAGCGGATCATCCACCGCCACAGACTTTTTCGAGCGCAACCCCATCAGGACGCGCCGAGCCGGTAGCCGACACCGTGCACGGTCTCGATGACGGACTTCCCGAGCTTGCGGCGCAGGTAGTAGACGTAGGTGTCGACGGCGCCGAGGGTGTCGGCGTTGTCGAAGGCCGAGACGAGCAGCTCGTCCCGGGTGAAGACCCGCGTGGGCCGGCGCGCCAGCGTCTCGAGCAGGCGGGCCTCGCGACCGGACAGCATCACCTCGCCGTCACCGCCGACGAGGCGCTGCTCGCCGACGACGAGTCGCCGATCCCCGACCACCAGCTCCCCCGTGGCGCCACCCACCGGGCGCAGCAGGGCCCGCAGCCGCGCGAGCACCTCGTCGACGTCGAACGGCTTGACCACGTAGTCCTGCGCACCGGCATCGAGCCCCTCGACGCGGTCGGCGACCGTGCCGCGCGCGGTCAACAACAGGACCGGCGCGGTCAGCCCGCGCGAGCGCAGCCGCGTCACGAGGTCGACGCCTTCGATGCCTGGCAGCCCGCGGTCGACGACGAGCACGTCCCAGTCGTCGACGAGACCACGATGGAGACCCGCCTGTCCGTCGCGAACGGCCGTGACGGCATACCCCTCCTCGTCGAGCAGCTCGGCGAGCATCTGCGCGAGGTCCGGGTCGTCCTCGACGAGGAGCAGGCGCGGACGGAGCGGGGACGCGGTCATGGCCCGACCCTCCCTTGCCCGTCTCATAACTTTCTGAGATCGACTGAGCACCATCGTTCTCGTGAGCACCACCATCGCACCACACCGCGGGACCCCGAGCCGGGTCCGTCGCGCCCTGCGTGCCGGCGCGGACTTCCGCCGCTGGCAGGCCCGCACGGGCGACCTCCTCGAGACGCTCGCCATCGCGAGCCTGCTCGCCGTTGTGGCGCAGTTCCTCCTCGGCGGAGGCAGCCACGACCTCACGGCGGGCAGCTCGAGCACCATGCTCATCGCCGTGGGGCGCCTCACCGGACTCGTGGCCATGGACCTGCTGCTCATCCAGCTGCTCCTCGCGGCCCGCGTGCCGTGGATCGACCGCGTCTACGGGATGGACCGGGCCCTCAAGGCGCACCGCATCCTCGGCCGCGTCACGGTCCCCCTCGTGCTCGTCCACGTCGGCGCCATCGTCGTCGGCTACGCGGCGCGTGACGACCTGCACGGTCCCTTCGCACCGGTCGTCGAGTCGTTCCGCCTCCTCACCGGGGGCAGCGACCTGCTCTTCGCCTTCATCGCCACGGCCCTGCTCGTCGTCATCGCCGTGACCTCGGTCAGCATCGCCCGCCGGCGCCTGTCCTACGAGTGGTGGCACCTCGTGCACCTGACGTCATATGCCGCCGTCGTCCTCGCCGTGCCGCACGAGCTGTCGATCGGCTCGGACTTCACCGCCTCGCAGTGGGTGCGCACCTACTGGTGGACGCTCTTCGTGCTCGTCGCGGCCAGCGTCGTGTGGTGGCGCCTGCTCGTCCCCGTCGCCCGCAGCCTGCGACACGACCTGCGCGTCACCGACGTCGTCGAGGAGGCCCCCGGCGTCTGGTCCGTGTGGATGAAGGGCCGTCGCCTCGACCGTCTCCCGGTGCGCGCCGGGCAGTACCTCAACTGGCGCTTCGTCAGCCCGCGCCTGCTCGCGACCGCCCACCCGTGGTCGATCTCGAGCGCGCCCGACGGCCGCCGCCTGCGCATCACGGTGCGCGAGCTCGGCGACCACTCGAGCCGCCTGGCCCACCTGCGGCCCGGCACCCGCGTCCTCTTCGAGGGGCCCTACGGCGCCTTCACCGCCCGCCAGCGCGTCCGCCGCCGCGTCCTGCTCCTCGCCGCCGGCATCGGTGTCACGCCGATCCGCTCGATCCTCGAGGAGCTCGTGCGCCACGGCCACGCCGGCCCCGGCGACGTCACTGTCGTCTACCGCGCCAACGACGAGTCGCAGCTCGCGCTCCGTCACGAGCTCGAGCACCTGACGGCCGTCGGCGGACACCAGCTGCTCCTCCTGGTCGGCCCGCCGGTGGGCGGCTCGTGGCTGCCGCCCGACCACTCCGGCGGGCAGCCCGTCCCCGACGCCGAGCGGCTCGCCGAGCTCGTCCCCGAGCTGCGCCGCCACGAGGCCTACCTCTGCGGACCCGGGGGCTGGATGAACCTCGTCCACCGCAGCCTCCTCGAGGGCGGCATCCCCAAGGCCCACATCCACGACGAAAGGTTCTCCTGGTGAGGAAGGCAACGACCGCCCTCGTCGGCCTGGCCGGCATCGTCACCCTCAGCGCGTCCTGGGCCACCGGCCTGGCGCCGAAGCACTCCGCCGTCACGGGCGTCCACATCCTGTCGTCCGCCAAGGCCGGCACCCCGGTCGCCGCCGCGCCGCCGAAGCCGTCCGGCAGCTCGAAGACCTCCCGCGCCGCCAAGACGTCCAGCGGTTCCGCGACGTCCGCTGCGGCCAAGAAGGCTCCCGCGGCCCCGCGCTCGGGCACTGTCGACGGCGCCGTCGTCGGGACGCAGTACGGCTCCGTCCAGGTGCGCGTCAGCTTCACGGGCTCGAAGATCACCAACGTCCACGCCCTCCAGCTGACCGACAGCTCCCGCACGTCCGTGTCGATCAGCGCCGGCGCAGCCCCGACCCTTCGCCAGGAGGCGCTCGCCGCCCAGTCGGCGCAGATCGACGTCGTCAGCGGCGCCACCTACACGAGCGAGGCCTACCAGCAGAGCCTCCAGTCGGCGATCGACGCCGCCCACCTGGGCTGACAGGCCCCACCAGCCGCACCCGACCGGGTGCCCGCGACGCGGCCCGCCGATCTTCCCCTGTGGTCGGCGGGCCGCCCACCTTCGCGCCCACGTCAGCACACGGCGTACGCCCCCCGACCGATGGCGTATGCCGTATGCCTCGGTACGCGTGTGACGCGTGGTTCGCGGGCCGGTGCACATGTGTTCAGAAGTCGGGTCGTTCGAGACATCCGGGGCGCGCGCTCTGCCATGACAACATCAACGGTCTCGCCGTCGGCGACGTGACGGGCGACGGCAAGACCGATGTGGTGCTGGCCGACTACGGTGCCGGCCTCGTCCTGCTCCGGCATTCGGACGGTGTCACCTCGGGCACGGCGCAGCTGTGGGTGAAGAGCACGACGCCCAGCGACTTCGGGTCGGGGATGACGCAGACGTACACACCGACCGTGACGTTCGCGCGCGATGTCGTCCCGTCGAGCGTCACGACCTCTACGGTCCGGATCCTCAACGGCCGCACCGGATCCGCGGTCCCCGCGACCGTGACCTACGACGCCGTGATGCGGACCGCGACGGTCAGGCCGACGACGCCGCTCTACGACAACGCGCCCTACCGGCTGACGGTCGCCGGCGTGAAGGACACGTCGAGCGCGACGATGACGACGGCATACTCCTCGACGTTCCGCACCGTCGACGTGGCGCCCAAGGGCGTCGGGGCGTTCAAGGCGGCGGGCGCCCTGCGCGCCGCGACGCTGACGTGGACGGCCCCGGCCATCAACGACCTGGACCGCTACGTCATCCGGATGGCGACGGGATCCACCCCGCCGTCCAGCCCGACGACCGGAACCGCCGTCTACTCGGGCACGGCCCTCAGCACGAAGGTCAACCTCGCCCAGGGCACGACGTACAGCTTCCGGATCTGGGTCAAGGACCGGTCGGGCCGCTACAGCGTGGCCTCGTCGGCGCGGCTCGTCGGCACGGCCGAGACCATCGGCTCCACCGTCACGTCGCTGACGAAGGGCCGCACGGTCACGGTGAGCAGCAAGCTGACCCGTCGCGACACCGGCGGCGCCATCGCCGGCGTCCCGGTGCAGCTCTACTGGCGCAGGGTCGGATCGACGGCGTGGAACCTCACGGCGACGCGTACGTCGAGCTCCACGGGCATGGCGTCCTATGCGCACGCGCCCACGGCGTCGGTCGACTACATGTGGGTCTACCGGGGGTCGGGCACCTACGTCGGCTCGGGCAGCGCCCTACGGAGGGTCACCGTGCGCTGACTGCGCCTGCCTGGGTATGCCGTGAGGCCCCGTTCCGGACGGAACGGGGCCTCACGGCATACGGGCGAAAAGGCTTGCCCTCAGGATGGATCCGCCTTCACCGCCAGCACGGGGCAGTCCGCGTCGAGGAGGATCTGCTGGGCCTGGCTGCCCATGATGAGCTTGCCCACCGGTGTGCGCCGGCGCAGGCCCACGACGATCAGCTCGGCGTTGGTCTGCTGGGCGACCTCGAGGATCTGGTCGGCCGGGTCCTTCGCCTCGACCTGCTGCAGCACCTCGTGCTCGACCCCGGACTCACCGAGCTGGTCCCGCACCGACTGCCAGTCCTCGGCCGAGGAGTGGCGCCGGTCCACGAGCGCGTCCCCGCGGCTCGCGTTGACCACGACGAGCCGGGAGCCGCGGAGGCGAGCTTCGGCGATGGCCGTGGTGAGGGCGGCGTGCCCGGCCGGTGACGGGATGTACCCGACGACGATCGGCATGGTCACACTCCTTCCGCGTTGGCGTGGGCGTGCGCCCCGGCCAGGGCGTCGTGGCCGGCGTCGGGACCGGAACCGGTCCCCTTGCCGCCACGGCGGTTGCGCACCAGGCGCGCGATCGGCGGCCCGACGAGCAGCAGCGCGATGATGACGTAGACGATCTGCGAGAACGCCGTGTTGTAGAGCCCACTGAGCTCACCGTCGCTGATCTGCAGCGCGCGACGCATCTGCTCCTCGGCGACCGGCCCGAGAATGATGCCGATGATCGCCGGCACGATGGGCAGGCCGTAGCGGCGCATGAAGAAGCCGAGCACACCGATGATGAGCAGGAGCCAGAGGTCGAACGTCGAGTTGTTCGCGGCGTACGCGCCGATGCTGGCGAAGAAGAGGATGCCGGCGTAGAGGTACGGACGCGGGATGCGCAGCAGCCGGGCCCAGACGGTCGCGAGGGGCAGGTTGAGGCCGAGCAGGATCGCGTTGCCGATGAAGAGGCTCGCGATGAGGCCCCACACGAGCTCCGGCTGTGTGTCGAGCAGACGGGGACCCGGCTGGATGCCGTAGCCCTGGAAGGCGCCGAGCATGACGGCCGCCGTGGCCGTCGTCGGGATGCCAAGCGTGAGCAGCGGCACGAGCCCACCGGCGGCCGAGGCGTTGTTCGTCGCCTCCGGACCGGCAACACCCTCGATGGCGCCCTTGCCGAAGTCCTCCGGGTTCTTGGCCAGCTTCTTCTCCGTCGCGTACGACAGGAAGGTCGGGATCTCGGCGCCGCCGGCGGGAATGGCACCGAACGGGAAGCCGATGGCGGTGCCACGCAGCCACGGCTTCCACGAGCGACGCCAGTCGTCACGCGTCATCCGGGCACCGTCGACGTGGACGATGTCGAGCGACGACCGCCGCAGGTGGGCGGCCACCCAGAGGGCCTCACCCACGGCGAACAGGCCGACCGCCACGACGACGACATCGATCCCGTCGGCGAGCTCGGGGATGCCGAGCGTCAGTCGCTGCTGGCCCGAGGTCGGGTCGATGCCGATGGTGCCGATGAGCAGGCCGATGCCGAGGGAGGCGAACCCACGGATCTTCGACGAGCCGAGCACCGTCGTCACGGCGACGAACGCGAGCACCATGACGGCGAAGTAGTCGGGGGCGCCCATCTGCACGGCGAGATCGACGATGACGGGGGCGAGCAGCGCCAGGCCGAGCGTGCCGATCGTGCCGGCGATGAAGGAGCCTATGGCCGCCGTCGCGAGCGCCGCTGCCCCACGGCCCTTCTTGGCCATGAGGTTGCCCTCGATGGCGGTGATCACCGACGCGCTCTCACCGGGCGTGTTCAGCAGGATCGACGTCGTCGACCCGCCGTACATGCCGCCGTAGTAGATGCCGGCGAACATGATGAACGCTTGGGTCGGCTCGAGGGTGTAGGTCAGGGGCAGGAGCAGTGCGATCGTCATGGCCGGACCGATGCCCGGGAGCACGCCGATCGCGGTGCCGAGGAGCACGCCGAGGAACGCGTACAGCAGGTTGATCGGAGTCAGCGCGGTGGCGAACCCCTCGATGAGCGAGTTGATTCCGTCCATCAGAGGATTCCCTTCAGGAGCCCGGCGGGCAGCTTGATGCCGAGGCCGGCGTAGAAGAGGTACCAGGTGCCGACCGACATGATGACGGAGATGATGACGTTGCGGATGTAGCTGCGGCTGCCCAGCGCGTACGTCGTGCCGAAGAAGAGGATGGCCCCCGAGAGGGGCCACCCGACGCGCTCGATGAGCAGCGCGTTCGCGGCGAAGGCGCCGGCGAGCAGGCCGATGGTGCGCCAGTCGCTGCCGTGCGAGAGGTCGACGTCCTCGCCGCCCTCCTGCTCGCCACGACCGCCACGGGCGACGTCGATGACGAGCAGGATCGCCATCGCCACGAGCAGCAGACCGACGGCGATCGGGACGGTCTTGGGCCCGATGGGGCCGCGGGCCGTCGAGGCGTCGGCGAGACCCACGGCGTCGACGATCGCCCAGATGCCCAGGGCGAGGAGCAGCACGGCAACGCCGTACTCCGAGTAGTCCTTCTTCGCGGAGGCGTCACGGGTCGAGTCCGGAAGGCGATCAGATCCGCCCGGCCCGGCCGGCCCGGCTACGCCGCCGGTGGCCCGGCCCGGCGGCACCTCAGGCGCCGCCGGACCCGTCGAACCGTTCGCGGGAGTCATGACGTCAGGCCGAGTTCCTTGAGGACGCCCGCGACGCTCTCGTTCTGGGCCGCCAGGAACGTCTTGAACTCTTCACCGGTCTGGAACGAGTCGGTCCAGCCCTGGTCGGCGAGCGTCTTCTTCCACTGCTCGGACCCGTGCATCTTGGTCACGAGGTCGATGTACTGCGCGGTCTTCTCGGCGGAGAGTCCGGGAGGGCCGACGATGCCACGCCAGTTCGAGAACTCCATGTCGACGCCGAGGTCCTTGAGGGTCGGCGCGTCGACACCCGCGACCGGCTTCGCGCTCGTCACGGCGAGGATCTTGACGTCACCGTTCTTGGCCTGCTCGGCCACCTCGCTGACGCCGGTCGCGGCGAAGGCGACCTTCTTGCCGAGGATGCCGGTCAGCAGATCGCCACCGCCGTCGTAGGCGACGTAGTTGACGTCCTTGGGGGTGATACCGACGGCCTTGGCGAGCAGCATCGGGGTGAGGTGGTCGGGCCCACCGGCGTTGGAGGCGCCGCCGACGGGCACCTTGCCCGGGTCGGCCTTCCACGCAGCGACGAGCTGGTCGAGCGTCGTGTAGGGCGAGCCGGCCGGGACGACGATGGCCTCGGACTCCTCGATGAGCTTCGCGATCGGCACGGTCTCGTTGAGCGTGGCCTTGGACTTGTTCGTGTAGACGGCCCCGACGACGCCGAGCCCCATCTGCATGAGGATGTCGTCCTGCCCCTTCTCGTTGACGAGGCGCTGGAGGCCGACGGTGCCACCGGCGCCGGCGGAGTTGAACACCTCGATGGTGCTCGCGAGGCCGGCGTCCTGCATGGCCTTCGCCGCCGCGCGGGCCGTCGTGTCGTAGCCGCTGCCGGGCGAGTTGGGGACGAGGATGCGCAGACCCTTGACGGGACCGGCGGCCGCGCCCGAGCTCCCACCAGAGGTGCCCTCGTCGGCGCTCACGCCGCAGGCGGACAGGGCGAGACCGGCGGCCAGGAGGGCCGAGCCGACCTTGAGCTGGGTGCTGAATCGCACAGGAGACTCCTTTGTCTGACAGGTCGGGACACACAGGTCCCGGGGGTATGCCCGCAAGCCTCGCGACGGCATACGGCCCTGTCACCGTTAGGAGCGCAAACTCCATTTTGTTCATTCTGCTCAGGCGCTCGTTGGACTCGTGGACGGGGGTCGCCACAATGGCCTCATGAGCGCGGCGTGGCGGTCCCGGCTGCGGCTGCCCAGGTGGACCCTGGCCGGCCGGATGCTCGCCATGCAGCTCGCGATCATGTGCGTCGTGCTCGTCGGTGTCGCCCTCGTCTCGCTCGCCCAGTCCGATGCCCGCGCGCGCGACACGGAGGGCCGACGCGCCCTGGCGATCGCCGAGAACCTCGCGGCCACGGCGGGCGTGCACAGTGCGCTCGCGCCGTCGACCACCGAGACCGAGCGGTTCGTGCGGCAGGCCCAGGGCATCGCGGAGTCGGGGCGCTCGTTCTCCGGCTCGACGAAGGTCATGGTCGTCAAGGGCGACCGGCGCGTCGTCGTCTCGACCGACCCGCTGCCGACGAACCGCATCGTCCGCCTCCAGGCACAGCCCGACTACTTCGGCCGGGCGTGGACGGGCGTCGAGGACGAGACCGGCGACGCGATGGCGACGGCGCCCGTCATCAACGAGAAGACGCTCGCCACGGACGGCGCCGTCGTCGTGACCCGCGCCTACCCGACCGTGACCGAGAACCTGTCCGCCGTGATGCCCAACCTGCTCACCTACCTCGGCATCGCGACCGCCCTCGGCGTCATCGGCTCGCTCCTGCTGTCGCGGCGGGTCAAGCGCCAGACGCTCGGCCTCGAGCCGCGCGAGATCACCGGCCTCGTCGAGCAGCGCGAGGCCATCCTGCACGGCATCAAGGAGGGCATGCTCGCCGTCGGGCTCGACCGCCGGGTGTCGATGGTCAACGACGAGGCGGCGCACCTCCTCGGGATCCCGCTCGCGTCCACGGGACGGCACATCTCCGAGATCGACGCGAGCGGCCGGCTCGCGGAGGTCTTCGACGATCCGGACTCCGCCACCGACCGCGTCATCCCTTACCGCGGAAGGGTGCTCACCCTGAACCGCATGCCGGTGCTCAGCCGCGGGCGGCACATCGGCTGGGTGGTGACGCTGCGTGACCGCACCGAGATGCTCGAGCTGCAGCGCGAGCTCGACGTCACGCGCGACACCACCGACACGCTCCGCGCGCAGGCCCACGAGTTCAGCAACCGGATGCACGTGGTGAGCGGGCTCATCGAGCTCGGGGAGTACGACGACGCCCTGCGCTACGTGCGGCACCTCAACGCCAGCCAGACCAGGCTCACCGGCGGCATCGCCGCCCACGTGGCCGACCCGGCGGTCACCGCCCTGCTCATCGCGAAGTCGAGCCAGGCCGACGAGCGCGACGTCGAGCTGGTCCTCGCCGACACGACGAGGGTCGACCGCCTCGACGAGCAGCTCGCCACCGACGTCAACACCGTGCTCGGCAACCTCATCGACAACGCCCTCGACGCCTCCGCCGACACCCCGGACCCGATCGTCACCGTCGAGATCGTCCAGTCCGACGCCGAGCTGCGGATCACCGTGCGCGACCAGGGTCCCGGGATCGCCAGCGACCTCGGCAACCGCGTCTTCCGCACCGGCGTCAGCACCAAGGACGCCGGCCCGGGCGGCCGTCGCGGCATCGGCCTGGCCCTCGTGCGGGTCATCTGCCGCAAGCGCGGCGGCGACGTCACGGTCACCGACGACGACGGAGCAGTCTTCGTCGCGACCCTGCCCCTCGACCGCACGGCGGTGAGCCCGTGATCCGGGTGCTCGTCGTCGACGACGACTTCATGGTGGCCAAGGTGCACTCGAGCGTCGTGGCGCGCCAGCCCGGCTACCAGGTCGTCGGCGTCGTGCACTCGGCGGCGGCCGCGCTCGAGGCGGTGCGCACCCTGCACCCCGACCTCGTCCTGCTCGACGTCTACCTGCCCGACATGAGCGGACTCGACGTGCTGCGCCGCCTCCGCGAGCGCGCGCCGGGGCAGGTCGACGTCATCGTCATCAGCGCCGCCCGGGACATCGAGTCGATCCGGCGCGCCCTGCACGGCGGGGTCTTCCACTACCTCGTCAAGCCCTTCGAGATCGACTCGCTGCGTCAGCGGCTCGTCGAGTTCAGCGACCACCGCGCCGAGCTGCGCGACCTCGACGAGGCCGCCGAGATGCGCCAGGACGACGTCGACCGGGCCTTCCGGGCGCAGTCCGGCCAGGCGCGCCGACTCCCGAAGAGCATCAGCCCGGAGACGGTCGAGGTCGTCGAGACGGCGTTGCGGGGCGTCGACGGGGATGCGGACGGCATGTCCGCGATGGAGTGCGCCGACGCGACCGGGTTGTCGCGCAGCAGCACCCGGCGTTACCTCGACCACCTCGTCGAGACCGGGGCGGCGGAGCTGCTTCCCCCGCGCTACGGCGCGGCCGGTCGCCCCGAGCGCCGCTACCGCGTCCGCAGCCGCTGACCAGCGTCACCCACCCCGCGAGCTCTGGCCTTTCGCCGGTCAGCGGGCGTCGAGGCGGGTTCCGATCGCGTCGAGGGCCACGTCGCGGGCGGCGAGCACGTGCGACTCGGCGCGGCGGCGCGCCTCGTCCGGGTCACGTTCCGTGAGCGCGGCGACGATCTCCCCATGCTCCTGCAGTGCAGCGGTGCGTCGCGCCTGGCTCTCGTTGGTGAACGGCCGGTAGCGCGACATGTGGCCGTCGACCTGCGCGTGCAGCCTGCTCGCCCAACCGTGCCCGGCGATGCCCGCGATGCGCAGGTGCAGGTCGTGGCCGGCGCGCATGGCGTCGTCGGCGTTGCCGACGAGGCGCTCGTTGCGGTCGAGCAGCCGTCGCAGCGCCGCGGCGTCGTCGTCGGTGAGCCGCCGCGCGGCCTCCCCCGTCATGAGCCCCTCGAGCGCGGCGCGCACACCGTAGAGCTCCTCGATGTCGCTCGCGGTGAGCGGGCGCACGACCATCCCGCCCGTCGGCAGCTGGTCGACGAGGTCCTCGGCGAGGAGCAGGCGCAGCGCCTCACGCAGCGGCGTGCGGCTGACCTGCAGCGCGGTCGCGAGCTCGGGCTCGTAGAGCCGCTGGCCGGGCTCGAGCTCGAGACTGAGGATGCGGCGGCGCAGCTCGGCGTAGACCAGCTGTCCCCCCGAGGCGCGCCTCATCCGTTCCATGCCACGACCTGTCGTTGCACACATGTATACAAGTATGCTTCCATGCTCCCAGTCTTCCACGACCGGCCGCCACGAAGGAGCAGGCATGACCGAGCAACAGCCCCAGGCGGCCGAGCCGACCGTCGTCCTCTCGGCCGCAGACCTGGGCGCCTTCGTCACGGCGCTGCTCACGCGTCGGGGCGTCCCCGAGCCCGACGCGGCGCTGCTCGCCGACACGCTCGTCACCGCGGAGCTGTGGGGTCACGCCTCGCACGGGGTCCTCCGGCTGCCTTGGTATGCCGCCCGCTTGGACTCGGGCGCGATGGCCGCGGTCACGCTCGTGGAGCCGGTCACCGACAACGGCGCGGTCGTCGTCCTCGACGGGCGCGACGGCATCGGGCAGGTGGTGGCCCAACGCGCCGTCAAGCTCGGCGTCGAACGGGCGCGGCAGCACGGCATCGCCGGCATCGCGGTGCGCAACTCCGGCCACTTCGGCACGGCCGCCTACTTCACCCGGGCCGCCGCCGAGGCGGGTTGCGTCGCCATCCTGGTCACGAACGCCAGCCCGGCCATGGCCCCGTGGGGCGGGCGTCGCAAGAGCATCGGCACCAACCCCTGGTCCATCGCCGCCCCCGCCGGACGGCACGGCGTCGTCGTCATGGACCTCGCCAACACCGCCGTCGCACGCGGCAAGGTCTACCTCGCGGCGGAGCGTGGCGAGCCGATCCCCGAGGGCTGGGCCGCGGCCGCCGACGGCACGCCCACCACCGACCCTGCGGCCGCCATCGCCGGCCTCATCCAGCCGATGGCCGGGGCGAAGGGCTACGTCATCTCCTTCATGATGGACGTCCTCGCGGGGGTCCTGACAGGCAGCGCCTTCGGCGACTCCGTGGTCGGCCCCTACGACCCGCAGCGACGCAGCGGAGCCGGTCACCTGCTCATCGTGATCGACCCCGCGGCCACCGGTGAACCGGCCGAGTTCGCCTCTCGCATGGAGCAGCTCGTCGACGAGACCCGGTCCGATGAGCTCGCGGCGTGGTCCGACGCGATCCTCGTCCCCGGCGAGCTCGAGGACCGCAACCGTGCCACGAACGAACGCGACGGCATACGCCTGGCGCGCGCGACGTGGGACGCCCTCCTCACCCTCGCCGCCGAGAGCGGCGTCGACCGCCCACCCACCACGACCGACCCAACCAACCAGCAGGACCAGCCCGAGGAGGCCCGCGCATGATCGCCCTCATCGTCTCGCTCCACGTCGTGCCCGAGCGCCTGGACGACTTCACCGCCGCCATCGCGACGAATGCCGAACGGACCTTCACCGACGAGCCAGGGTGCCTGTCATTCGACGTGACCCAGGACCTGGCCGACCCGCACCACTTCGTCTTCTACGAGCTGTACGCCGACGAGGCCGCCGTCGCGGCGCACCGGGCCGCACCGCACTTCGCGCAGTGGCGCGAGGCCGCCGACCGTTGCGTCCTGCCGGGTAGCCAGGTCAACACGGTGTCGACCATGCGGTTCCACCACCCGGAAGGAGCCCGGACATGAAGGTCCTCGTGCTGCCGGGCGACGGCATCGGCCCGGAGATCACCGCGGCGACCCTTCGCGTCCTCGAGGCCGCCGACGAGCGGTTCGGGCTCGGGCTCGACCTCATCGTCCGGGACGTCGGGCTGGCGTCGCTCGCGGCCGCCGGCACGACCCTCCCGGACGACGTGCTCGCGCTCGTCACCGAGGTCGACGGCACGGTGCTCGGGCCGGTCTCGCACTACGACTACCCACCGCGCGCCGAGGGTGGGGTGAACCCCTCGGCCGAGCTGCGCACCCGGTTCGCCCTCCACGCGAACATCCGGCCGTGCCGGTCCGTCGCCGACCTCAGCGTGCTGCGCACGCCGATGGACCTCGTCATCGTGCGCGAGAACACCGAGGGCTTCTACTCCGACCGGAGCATGTATGCCGGCTCGGGAGAGTTCATGCCGGACGCCGACTCCGCGTTCTCCATCCGCAAGATCACCGCGCACGCGTCGGCCAGCGTCGCCCGCACGGCCTTCGAGATCGCCCGCACCCGTCGCCGGCACGTGACCGCCGTGCACAAGGCCAACGTCCTCAAGCTCTCCGACGGGCTCTTCCTCCGGGAGGTGCGGCGCGTCGCGGAGGACTACCCCGACGTCGCGCTGCGCGAGCTCATCGTCGACGCGGGAGCCGCCCGGCTCATCCGCGACCCGGGGTCGTTCGACGTCCTCGTCACGACGAACATGTTCGGGGACATCCTCAGCGACGAGGCCTCCGAGCTCTGTGGCAGCCTCGGCCTCGGGGGCGCGATCAATGCCGGCGACGACGTGTGCGTGGCCCAGGCGCAGCACGGGTCCGCTCCCGACATCGCCGGCCAGGGCATCGCCAACCCCGTGTCGCTGATCCGCTCGGCGGCCATGCTCCTCGACTGGCACGGCCGGCGCTGCGGCCGCGACGACCTCGTCATCGCGGCCCGTGGCATCGACGGCGCCGTGGCCGAGGTGGTCGGCAACCCGGCCACCCGCACCGCCGACCTCGGCGGCACGCTCACGACCGACGAGCTGGCCGCCGCCGTCGCCGACGCACTGGACCACGGCCCCGGCCGCAGAACGACCACGACCACGACCCGAGAGGACAGCCATGCCTGACCAGCCGACCGCCCAGCGCCTGCTCATCCGCCCCGACTCCGTCGCACCGTTCGACCGGGGCAACGGCGTCCTCACCATCCCCTACGTCGGCAGGTGGAACTGCGAGACCAACCGCCTGACCACGGGCCAGACCCAGTTCGCCGAGGGAACCGGCCTGCCGCTGCACAGCCACAACGTCGAGGAGTCCGTGCTCGTCCTCGAGGGCGAGGCCGTCGCCGAGATCGGTGACGAGTCGTTCGACCTCGTCGCCGGCGAGGCCACCTGGGTGCCGGCCGGCATCCCGCACCGCTTCTCCAACCGGGGCGCGGGGACCATGCGCATCTACTGGGTCTACGGCGGACGCGACGTGACCCGCACCATGACCGCCACCGGCGAGACATTCGAGCACCTGTCCGAGAGCGACCGGGGCGGACTGAGCGCGCCATGACCGCCATGGGGCGCACCAGCACGACCACGAGCGTGGACACAGTCGACCCAACGACGGGCCTTGTGCTGCAGTCCTATCCGGCGATGAATGCGGCTGAGGTCGAGGACGCCGTCGCCGCGGGTGCCGCTGCCGCGTCCGTCTGGGGCTCGACACCCGTGGCCGCGCGCCTCGCGGCCGTGGCGCGTCTGGCCGAGGTCCTGCGCGAGCGGTCGGAGGACCTCGCCGACCTCGTCACGCGGGAGATGGGCAAGCCCATCGCGGAGGCGCGCGGTGAGGTGGTCAAGTCGGCGGTCACGGCCGAGCACTACGCCGCCCACGGCTCCCGGATCCTCGCCGACCGGCCGGTCCCGATCGACGCTCCCGAGGGCGTCGAGGCGTGGGTCTCCCACGAGCCGATGGGGCTCGTGCTCGCCGTCATGCCGTGGAACTTTCCGGTCTGGCAGGTCATGCGTGCCGCGATCCCGACCGTGGCCGCCGGCAACGGTCTGCTCCTCAAGCACTCACCCAACGTGACCGGTTCCGCCCTGGCGATCGCCGAGCTCTTCACCGCCGCAGGGTTGCCCGAGCACCTCGTGACCGCCCTGGTCGTCGCCGAGCCGGACGTGCCGGCCACCGTCGAGGGCCTCATCGCCGACGAGCGCGTCGCTGCCGTCACCCTCACCGGAAGCAACCGCGCAGGCGAGATGGTCGGGGCCGCGGCCGGGCGCGCGTCGAAACCCTCGGTCCTCGAGCTCGGCGGCTCGGACGCGTTCGTCGTGCTCGCGGACGCCGATGTGGAGGCGGCCGCGGCCGCGGCCGTTCGCGCCCGCTTCACCAACTCCGGCCAGAGCTGCGTGTGCGCCAAGCGGTTCGTCGTCGCGGCAGCAGTCGCCGACGAGTTCGTCCGGCTCTTCGTCGACGGCGTGCGCGCCCTCAGAGCGGGCGACCCGACCGACGCCTCGACGGAGGTGGGCCCGCTCGCCCGCGCCGACCTGCGTGACGCGCTGCAGCGCCAGGTGGACGAGTCCGTCGCCCTGGGTGCCACGGTCGCCATCGGTGGCCGAAGCGGTCGGGGCTCGGGATCAGGTGACGACACCGACACGGGTTGGTTCTACGAGCCGACCGTGCTCATCGGCACCGGCCCCGGCATGCCGGTCTTCGACGAGGAGACCTTCGGCCCGGTAGCTGCCGTCGCCGTCGCCTGCGACGACGACCACGCCGTCGCGCTCGCCGACCACACGGCATACGGCCTCGGGCTGAGCGTCTGGAGCCGGTCGACGGAGCGTGCGGTGGCGTTGGCCCGGCGGATCACGACCGGTGCGGCGTTCGTCAACGCCGTGGTCGCGTCCGACCCACGCGTGCCGTTCGGCGGCACGAAGCGCAGCGGCTACGGCCGCGAGCTCGCAGACGCCGGCCTGCTCGCCTTCACGAACCAGCGCACCTACTGGGTCGTATCGGGCCACTGACCTCCCGTGCGGGAGACGCCGACGTGTCGCGCCACCTCGACGAACCCAGCGCGCTGGTAGAGCCCGATCGCGGGACCGCCGTCCTCGGCGACGATGACGAGCCGCCCGACGGCCGGGTCCTCCAGCGCCCACTCGCCCGCGGCCCGCACGAGCGCGCCGGCGATGCCGCGCCGCCGGTGGCTCT
The DNA here is from genome assembly GCF_001428505.1 of Terrabacter sp. Root181. GTDB lineage: Bacteria > Actinomycetota > Actinomycetes > Actinomycetales > Dermatophilaceae > Terrabacter. The sequence continues at coordinate 166,709 of NZ_LMHU01000011.1, read as the reverse complement.
CGAGGGTCACGACGTCCTGGTAGCGGGCAAGGTCACCGAGCCGGACGATGCCGAGGTTCGCGACCAGCTGGTCGCCCTCGAAGGCGCCGACCCAGCGCGCCCGACCGGACTCGACGAGCCCGCGCTGCGCGACTGCACGACGACGCTCGAAGACGAGGCGGCCGTCGCGCCGGTCCTGCGGGGTGTCGCTCCCGCCGACCCGTGCCGACTGCTCCCAGTCGTCGCCGCTCGTGAGCGCGCGGAGCCGTATGCCGTCCGGTGCGACCGCGGCCGCCGGAACCGACGTCGTGGCGAGGTCGACGTCGACCTCGACGTCCCAGCCCTGCGCGGCCCAGGCACCGCTGTCGCCGTCCGGTTGCGCGAAGCCGATCGCGCGGTGACGGGCGTCCGGGAACTCCGCCTCGAACCGCGCGGTCCAGCGCTCGACCTCGTCGGAGCGTGGGGCCGTCGGCACGAGGATGAAGTTGCCCCACCAGAAGGTCGGGTTGGCCTCGGTGCGCACGACGAGATGGTCGCCGAGGTCGGTGACGGTCGACCCCTGGAGGCAGAGCAGGTCGAGGTCGGTCGTCAGCCCCGGTGAGTCGATGCGCATGCGCCGATGTCACCACCAGCCCTGGCGCCGCGCCCACCGCAGCAGCACGAGGCTGATGCCAAGCATGGCGGCCAGGACGATGACGAGCTGTGTCACGTGGGTCTCACTGTTGGCGATGAGGTTCATGCCGTACACCGACGCGATGGCGGTGATGGGCAGCGTGACCGCGGCGATCACGGCGAGGCGCTCCATGGCGACCGTCATCTTCGTGGTGACACGCGTCTGGTAGAGGTCGATGACGCCGACGAGGAACTGCACCTCCCCGTCCCCGAGGCTGCGCACGCGGTCGAACTGGTCGGCGAGGTCGGCAGCGCGGCGCCGGGCGTCCTCGGTGACGAAGCCCTCGAGCGACGTGATACGGGCCTGGATGTCGTGAGCCTGCGCGGCCATCGTCCGGGCCGTCATGAGTTCGTGCCGGACGAGGAAGAGCTGCTCGAGCAGCTCCTCGGGCCGGTGGAAGTCCGCCGCCAGGACCTGTGCCTCCATGGCCGGCAGGCGACTCGCCACCTCGCGCACCGCGGCGCTCTGGCGTCGGGCAATGGCGGAGCCGATGGCGTACGCGAGGTCGTGCGGTCCCGCCGGTCGCAGCCGGCCCGCGTCGATGCGGGCCCGGACCGCGCGGGTCTCCTCGGTGGCCTGCTCTGACGTGACGACCGGGTTGCGCGGCCCGTGGACGGTGACGAGGTAGCGGTCGCCGATGAGCTCGTCGAGCTCGAGGACGTGGACGTGCCCACCCGCCCCGGTGAGGGGTGCGTGGAGGATGACGAAGAGGTGCTGATCGTAGGCATGGACCGTCGGCACGAAGTTGCGCTCGGCGCAGTGCGCCCGAACCAGCGAGTGCGCGTGGAACACGTCAGCGAGCAGGGTGTCGGCCTCGGCGTCGTAGTCGGGCAGGTCGACCCACACGTAGCCGTCCGGGCGCGCGAGCAGCCCATCGAGCGCCTCGGCCGGGTGGTCGGCGATCCCGTCAGCGGTGACGAACGACACCTGCATGCACCCACTCTGGCACCGGTGCGCCTTCGGATCGAGGTGATCCCGGCAGCGACATCGGGCTCGCCGGCACCTTGACGGCGCGACCCGGGCAGTCAGCCGGCGACGCAGGCGCCGGTATCGACAGAGGCCCCGGCCGACATGGCCTGGTCGAGCACCGGCTTGGCCTCGGCGAGGGTCAGGGCGTAGCCGGTCGAGTCGTCCTCGAGGGACTTGGCGAAGATGACCCCGACGACCCGGCCCTGGGTGTCGAGCAGAGGTCCTCCGGAGTTGCCCGGCTGGACGGTCGTGGCCAGCGAGTAGATCTCGCGGACGACGCGGTCGCCGCCGTAGATGTCGAGCCCGCGCGCCTGGAGCTGGGCGCGCACCCGCGCGGAGACGACGCGGTAGGGGCCGTCGAGCGGGAAGCCGGGGACCGCGGCCGAGTCGCCGCGCTTCAGCTCGCCGCCGAGCGGGAGCGCCGGCAGCTGGAGGCCGGGCACGCTGAGCACCGCGAGGTCGCGGCGTGCGTCGAAGACGACGACGCGGGCGCGGAGCGTCTGGTCGCCGCCCTCCACCCGAACCTCGTCGGCGCCGGCGACGACGTGGGCGTTGGTGACGATTCGGCCCGGCGACAGCACCCAGCCGGTGCCCTCCTGGCCGCGCTGGCACGACTGGGACTGCGTCGTCACCTTGACGACCGACCGGCCGGCCTCGCGGATGGCCGGCGACTGGGCGACGGCCGGGTCGGGGTTCTGCACCGGCGTGATGGGCTCGGGCACCAGACCGCTGAACACCTGCGGGAAGCCCTGGCTCGACAGGAAGCCACGGAAGCCCGCGAAGACCTCACCGGTCTGCTCGGGGACGACCGAGTTGACGACCTGGAGCACCTTCGACTCGGCCATCGCCTTGGACAGCGCCGGGTTGCCGGCCGTGCGCAGCGCGCCACCGATGAACCAGATGATGAGGCTCGCGGCGAGCATCACGACGACGGCGCCCAGCGCCGAGTCGACCCGGCGCAGCGACGTCTGGCCGACCTGGCGCCGGATCCGTGCGCCGAGGAGGCTGCCGAGGTACTGGCCGAGCCACCCGAAGGCCACGACGCCGACGATGAGCACGAGCACCCGGGTGCGGTCGTCGTCGGCGACCGCGTTCCAGCGGGCGAGCATGCCGGGCAGCTGCCACACGGCGAACATCGCGAAGACGAAGAAGCCGACGAGCGAGAAGACGCTCTGGATCAGCCCCTGCCGATAGCCGGAGTACGCGTAGGCGAGCAGGAGCAGGACCAGGGCGATGTCGAGCACGACGCTGCCGCTCATGCGCGCCTCCCCTGCAGGTAGCGCTCGGGGAGCTCCCGCTGCCGGTCGGCGTCCCAGGGCCGCGACAGGCCCCCGAGCTCGAGCACGCTGCTGATGAGCCCGGCCGTGAAGCCCCACAGCAGCAGGTGGTCGAGGTCGAAGCCCGGGCCGACGTAGCCGGACGGGTGGGTCACCGAGAAGCGGGTCGACGGGTCGACGAGGTGCGAGACCGGGACCGCCAGCACGTCGTGCACCTCGGCCGCGTCGCGGACCCCGATCGGCGAGGGCTGCGCCCACCAGCCGAGCACGGGCGCGACGACGAACTGGGCGGGCGCGAGGAAGAGGGAGGGCAGCTGGGCGACGACGTCGACGCCCGCGGGGTCGACGCCCGTCTCCTCCTCGGCCTCGCGCAGCGCCGTCGCGACGAGGTCGTCGTCGTCGGGGTCGCGCGAGCCGCCCGGGAAGGCGATCTGCGCCGGCTGGGTGCGCATCGTGTGTGAGCGCTCGATGAGCACGACGTGCTCGCCGTCGTCGTCGGCGCCCGCGGGTGGCGGTCCGAAGAGGATGAGCACCGCCGACTCGCGGCCGCCCTCCTCCGGGGGCAGGAAGCGCGAGAACCAGTCGGGCGCGACGTCCTCGAGCCGCACCGCGAGCTCGTCCATCCACGCGGGGCGCGGGACCGCCCCCGCCCCGAGCGTCGGGGAGGGTTCGATGGAGCCCGACCTGCCGGCATACGCGATCCGGCTGACCACGTGGGTCACTTCGGCGCCAGCTCGTACTTCAGGAGCTTCGCCGCCTTGTCGGGGTCGGTCTCGCCGGCTCCGTAGCTCGGGCACCAGCGCGCGACCGGGCACGCCCCGCAGGCCGGCTTCTTCGCGTGGCACGTGCGGCGGCCGTGGAAGATGACGACGTGGCTGAGCATCGTCCAGTCCTTGCGCATGAAGAGCCGGCCGATCTCGTGCTCGACCTTGACCGGGTCCTCCTCCTCGGTCCAGCCGAAGCGGCGCACGAGACGCCCGAAGTGGGTGTCGACGGTGATGCCGGGGATGTCGAAGGCGTTGCCGAGCACGACGTTGGCCGTCTTGCGCCCGACCCCGGGCAGCGTCACGAGGTCCTTGAGGCGCGGCGGCACCTCCCCGTCGAAGCGCTCGACGAGGGCGATGCCGAGCTTGATGAGCGAGTCGGTCTTGGCGCGGTAGAAGCCGGTCGGCTGGATGATCGTCTCGAGCTCGGTGCGGTCGGCGTTCGCATAGTCCGCGGCCGTCGGGTACTTGGCGAAGACGATCGGCGTCACCTTGTTGACCCCGACGTCGGTCGTCTGCGCCGAGAGGATCGTCGCGACGAGCAGCTCGAGCGGGGTGGTGAAGTCGAGCTCGCAGTGGGCGTAGGGGTAGCGCTCATGGAGGGAGCGGTACATCTTCCGGGCGCGCCGGGTCCGCGCCACGGGGGTCTCGTCGTCGATCACGAGGGCTCGGGGGGACACGGACGACACTGTATGCCGCCGCGCTGTCACCCGCTGTCCGGCTCCGTCGTGCGGTCGGTCGGATGGGACTCGTCCCGGGTTTGGTGCGGTTGCGTCCCGGGCGCGTCCAAGGTTGCGCGCGAAGCGAACCCGAGGTGGGTACGTCCTGCCTGCACGGGAGGAGTCCGACATGTCAACGGATACGCGCACCGAAGCACCGAACCCGAACAAAGCCACGCTGGACGTCCCTGAGGAGCACCACCGCCTCGAGACGACGCTCGACCTGCTCGCCGGGATGGACCTTGCCCAGGCCTCCGAGGCCGATGTCGTCCGGGCCCTCGAGCTGATGGTCACCCACGCCGAGTTCCCCTGCCTCGGGGCCAAGTCCGTCTTCCGGCGCGGCAGCGTCGCGCACGTGGTCCTCGACGACATGACCGACCCCGACGTCCCGGGCCGGCTGCTCGAGCGGCTCGAGGCGTTCGCTCGGTCCATCGAGGGCGAGAGCGGCTTCCACTCCTTCATCGCGACGTTCCGGGGACCGACGCCCACCGACGAGGCCGGCTTCGAGACCTCCCTCTTCGCCCTGCTCCAGCGCCTGCACGACGCCGACGACCAGAGCTGGGCCGACGGGGTGGGCTCCGACCCCAACGACCCGCACTTCGCCTTCAGCGCCGGCGGCACCGCGTACTTCATCGTCGGGCTCCACCCGGCCGCGTCGCGCGTGGCCCGCCGGGCGCCGCTGCCGACCCTCGTCTTCAACCCGCACGACCAGTTCGAGGAGCTGCGGGCCGAGGGCCGCTTCGACGGCATGCGCGCCACGATCCGTCGGCGCGACGAGGACCTCCAGGGCTTCGTCAACCCGATGGTCGCCGACCACGGCGACAGCACCGAGGCGCTCCAGTACTCCGGCCGGCGGCACACGGCGGGCTGGGAGCCGCCGCTCGAGGTGCACGAGACCCGCGAGACCGGCGAGACCGGCGAGACCAACAGCACCAGGAACAGCACGCATGACACAGGGAGCAAGGATGACGATCTCGCAGGACGCACGGCTCACGACCGACCGCCTCTTCGGCCCCGGCGGCCCGGTGCTCCAACCGGCCGGCGACTACCGTGACGGGATGGACCTGACCCGTCTCGCCCCCCAGACCGGCACCGCCTTCCCGCTGCGGGCCGGGGAGCGCCTCACGGTCATCGACCCGACCGGCGAGCAGGTCAGTGACTTCTTCGCCGTCATGGACGACGACCGCGACGAGTGGTTCAGCTCGGGCCGCACCATCGACTACGCCAACTCGACGGCCGTGACGACGGGCCGGGTGCTCTACAGCAACAGGAGCCGGCCGATGGCGACCGTCGTCGAGGACACGTGCGGGCACCACGACCTGCTCCTCACGCCGTGCTCGCAGCAGACGTTCGACCTGCTCTACCCCGAGTTCGAGGGCGCCTACCACCCGAGCTGCTTCGAGAACCTCGCGACGAACATGGCGGACTTCGGCGTCGACCCCGACCGCATCTCGACGACGCTCAACATCTTCATGAACGTGTGGGCCGAGCGGGACGGCGAGCTGCACATCGACCCCCCGACCTCGACCGCCGGTGACCGGTTCGTGCTGCGCGCCGAGGCCGACCTCGTCGTCGGCCTCACCGCCTGCTCGGCCGAGAAGTCCAACAACGGCGTGTGCAAGCCCATCGACTACCGCATCGACGACTGAGACCCGCGTCCCGAAACCCCTGCGGTGACAGGGCAGCGGCGGAGGCGACGTGGCACACTGACCCCGTGGATCTCGACGTGGTGAGGCGTGCGCCCCTGTTCAAGGCTCTGGACGACGAGGCGGCCTCCGCGCTGCAGTCGGAGATGAGCCGGTCGCACATGGAGCGCGGCGACGTGCTCTTCCACGAGGGTGACCGGGGCGACACGCTCTACGTCATCGCCGAGGGCAAGATCAAGCTCGGCCGCACGAGCCCCGACGGCCGCGAGAACCTCGTCGCGATCCTCGGCCCCGGCGAGATGTTCGGCGAGCTCAGCCTCTTCGACCCGGGCCCACGCACGATGACGGCCACGGCCGTTGCCGAGACGCAGCTGCTCGGCCTCGGCAACGACTCGCTGACGGTGGTCCTCACGGGCCGCCCCGAGGTGTCCAAGGCCCTGCTCGCGGCGCTCGCCCAGCGCCTGCGCCGCACCAACGCCCACCTGGCCGACCTCGTCTTCACCGACGTCCCGGGTCGTGTCGCGAAGGCCCTGCTCGACCTGTCCGAGCGCTTCGGGCGCCCGGTCGAGGGCGGGATCATGGTCTCCCACGACCTCACCCAGGAGGAGCTCGCGCAGCTCGTCGGCGCGTCCCGCGAGACCGTCAACAAGGCCCTCGCCGACTTCGCCACGCGTGGCTGGCTGCGTCTCGAGGCGCGCGCGGTGCTCCTGCAGGACGTCGAGCGGCTCAAGCGCCGCGCTCGCTGAGCACCGCGAGTTCGACTGGGCCGCAAGCTCGCTCAACTCCCCACCCGGTTGAGGTAGACGCGCCGACAGAACCCGTCGCCGAACACCTCAACCGCTGAGGGACCAGCCGTCCGGCCCGTTGAGCACGACGCGGTCGGCGTCGCCGGTGGCCAGGACGAGCGCCGCGTTGACGTCGTCGTTGCCCGCCACCCAGGCCTCGGCCTCGGCCGGCGCCTTGCCGAACCGGACGTGGCGCTCGAGGAGCCGCGACCGGCGCAGGTCGTCGTCACCCGACACGAGCCAGACCTCGGCGAGCTGGGCCCTGGCCCGCTCCCAACGCTCCTCGGGCAGCAGCAGGTAGTTGCCCTCGGTCACGACGAGACGCGCGCTGGGAGGCACGACCACGGCCGCCGCGACCGGCTGCTCGAGGGTCCGCTCGAAGCCCGGCGCATAGACCCACGTGTCGGGCTGCTCGACGAGACGGCGCAACAGGGCTGCATACCCGTCGGCGTCGAACGTGTCGGGCGCGCCCTTGCGCGAGCGCAGACCCAGTCGGTCGAGCTGGGCGTCGGCGAGGTGGAAGCCGTCCATCGGCACCTGCGCGACCCAGCCGTCTCCCTCTCGGGAGGCGACCGCCTCGACGAGCGCCTCGGCCAGGGTCGACTTGCCCGCACCCGGCGCCCCGGCGATGCCGAGCACCACCCGGCGGCGGTCGCCCACGAGCGCCACCGCCGCAGCCGCCAGCTCGTCCATCCCTGCGTCGGTCCCCGCGTCCATGGCCGGAGTCTCGCACTCACGGGTGGGTGCGGAGGTACTCCAGCTGCGCCTGCACCGACAGCTCGGCCGCCGGCCAGACGCTCCGCGGCACGTCGGCGTAGACCTGCTGGACGACGGCGTATGCCGTCTGCGCACCTCGGGCGACCGCGTCACGCACCTGGTCCAGCCGTTCGGCACGGTGCTTCAGGTAGAAGGCCACGGTCGCGGCCGCGTCGGCGACGAACGGCCCGTGGCCCGGGAGCAGGCTCGTGACGTCGCCGGCCCGGGTCAGGGCCTCGATGCGGTCGAGCGAGGCGAGGTAGGACTCGAGGCTGCCGTCGGGCCAGGCGACGACGGTGGTGCCCCGCCCGAGGATCGTGTCGCCGGTGAGGAGGGTGTTGTCGGCCGGCAGCACGAAGGAGAACGAGTCGCTCGTGTGACCCGGCGTCTCGACGGCGAGGACCTCGAGGCCGCCGACGGCGATGGTCTCGCCGGCCCACAGGTCGTCGTGGCCGCGGCCGAACGCCCGGACCGGGGCGCCGGTCAGCTCGTGGAAGCGGTCGGCGCTCTCGGCATGGTCGTCGTGGCCGTGGGTGAGCAGCGTGAGCGCGACCCGTCGACCGGAGTCGGCGACGCGGCGCAGGACGTGCTGGAGGTGGCCCTCGTCGAGCGGTCCCGGGTCGACGACGACGACCTCGTCGGACCCGGGCTCGGCGAGCAGCCACGTGTTGGTGCCGTCGAGGGTCATCGGCGACGGGTTGGGGCACAGCACGCACTCGGCGCGCTCACTCGTGACGCCGCCGTGCCAGCCGGGGTCGGCCGCGGTCCCGATCACTGCGCCACCTCCCGAGGCCGACCCGACGGCGTCACCGGGCTCATCGCTCGACGATCTCCATGGCCGGCCCGTCAGGACCGTCGACGACCTCCGGCATGATGAGCGGGAGGGTGTCGCTGTGCACGACGACGTCTGCGGCGCAAGGGGCGTCGCGGATCTCCTCCACGCACACGACCGTCGGGGGCAGCATGAGAGCCGACCCGGCGGCATACGCCCTCAGCAGCTCGGCCGGGACCACCCACGTGGCCTGGTCGGCCTCGGTGGTCTCGCCGTCGGCCACCTGGAAGGGCGGCATGAGCGCGGCGAAGAACCACGTGTCGTAGCGCCGCGGCTCGAAGACGGGCGTCAGCCAGTGCGCCTTGGCGACGATGAGGTCGGAGCGCAGGACGAGGCCCTTGTCGCGGAGCGCGTCGGCCAGCGAGAGCCGTCGGTCGACGAGGGCGAGACGGATGTCGAGCCACTCCGGCCCGTCGACCATCGCCAGCGGTCCGCTCGCCGACGGGCTCGCGAGGAGCACGCCGCACTCCTCGAAGACCTCGCGGATCGCGGCCGCGACGTACATCTGCGCCTCGGCGGGCGAGCAGCCGAGCCGGTCGGCCCACTCGGACGGCGACGGGCCGGCCCAGGGCAGACCGATCTCGCCGTCCCGCTCGTCGACGGAGCCACCGGGGAAGACCATCGTGCTCGGCGCGAACTCCATCCCGGAGACGCGCCGGAGCATGAAGACCTCGGGACCGGTGACGCCGCCGATGCCGTCGCCGTCGCCGTCGCGCACGAGCATCACGGTGCTGGCCCGTCGGGGCTCCGCCTCGTCCCAGCGCTCCCCCGCGAGCCAGCGACTGGCCGCGTCGGAGATGCCGGGCGTCGTGGTCAGGGGAAACCGACGACCCGTGGTGCTGGTCACCTGGCGCTCACCTGCGCTCACCGGGCGACGGAGACGATGACCTCGACCTCGACGGGTGCGTCCAGCGGGAGCGCAGCGACACCGACGGCCGAACGGGCATGGATCCCCTTGTCACCAAAGGCTTTGACGAGCAGCTCGCTCGCGCCGTTGATGACCCCGGGCTGGCCGGTGAAGCCCGGGTCGGAGGCGACGAAACCGACGACCTTGACGACACGGGTCACCGTGTCGAGGTCGCCGATCTCGGACTTGATGGCCGCGATCGCGTTGAGGGCGCACGTCTCGGCGAGGGACTTGGCGGTCTCGGCGTCGACCTCGGCGCCGACCTTGCCGGTCGCGGCGAGGGAACCGTCGACCATGGGCAGCTGACCCGAGGTGAACACGAGGTCGCCCTCACGGACGACGGGGACGTAGGCGGCGACGGGCGGCACGACCTCGGGCACGGTGAGGCCGAGCTCGGACAGGCGGTCTTCGACTGCAGACATGGTGCGGTGACTCCTCAGGACTTCGGGCGCTTAAAGTAGGCGACGAGGCTCGTGCCGTCGGGACCGTTGACGATCTGGACGAGCTCCCACCCGTCCGCCCCGAAGTTGTCGAGGATCTGCTTGGTGTTGTGGATCAGAAGCGGTGCGGTGAGGTATTCCCACTGGGTCATGGCCATCACCCTACTCAGTGTCACCACAGCTCTCTCGGGGTGCGTCGGCGGCGCGGGTGACACCATGACGCCCATGACGGGCAGCCCTTCGACGACGTCCCCCGCGAGCGCCTCGACCCGCTCCTACGGCAGCGACGCCGCGCAGGTCTACGACGTCCTCCCGCCGGCCGCGGGCGCGCCGGCGGTGACGGCCACGGTCGTCGTCGTCCACGGCGGCTTCTGGCGCGCCGAGTATGACCGCGAGCACGCGCTGCCCGAGGCCCACGCCTTCGCGTCGGCGGGCTACCACGTGGTGCTGGCGGAGTACCGCCGAGTCGGTATGCCGGGTGGCGGCGTCCCCGGGACCCTCGACGACGTGCGCGACCTCCTCGCGTCCGTCGCCGCGCAGCCCGACCTGCCCAAGCCGCTCGTCCTCGTCGGTCACTCGGCCGGGGGTCACCTCGTCGCGTGGGCCGCCGGCCAGACCTGGGCCCGCGAGCGCGGGATCGCGGGAGTCGTGTCGCTGGCCGGCGTCGTCGACCTCGGGGCTGCGGACCGGCTGCACCTCGGGTCCGACGCGACGCGTGACTTCGTCGGGTCCGGGCCGGGCACGGCCGCGTGGGCCTCGGCCGACCCGATGTCGACCCTTCCGCCGAAGGTGCCGGTGCGGCTCGTCAACGGCACCGACGACGACACCGTGCCGCTGGCCGTGGCCCACGACTACGTCGCGCAGGCGAAGGCCGCCGGCGGCGACGTGACCGAGCAGGTCGTGCCGGGCGCCGACCACTTCGCCGTCATCGACCCGCAGTCCAAGGCGTTCGCATCCGTCCTCGCCGCCGTCCGCTCCCTCACCTGACTCCCCCCGCGCTCGCCGGTTCGAGGTGATCGCGGCAGCCTCGTCGGTCTCGACATCACCTCGACTCGGCGTCGCCTCCCTCGGTTCGAGGTGATCGCGGGGGCCACGGCGGTGCCGACATCACCTCGAACCGGGTATCCACAGCCCCACCCGGCCGCTGCCTCCCCGTCCACAGGCGTGCGTATGCCGCTCGCCCCGGACCGGGGACACCGCGACCTTGGGACGCATGAAGGGTTCGGAACGACGGCGGATCGCCCGTGATCTCGCCGAGCGTCACGGCGGGGTCGTGTCGCGGGCGATGCTTCGGTCAGCTGGTATCGAGCGACGTCACGTGGCCTACGAAGTTCGCTCGGAGCGGTGGGTGGTGCACGGCGACGTCACAGTCGCCGTGCACACCCGTCCACTGAGCCGTGAGGAGACCCTGTGGCGTGCCGTCTGGGAGGTCGGGCCGGACGTCGCCGCGCTCGATGGCGTGACAGCGCTTCAGGTCGCCGGACTCGAGCACTACGACGACCCGGCGATCCACTGCTCCGTCGTCCACACTGCCCGTGTGACCTGGCCCCGCGGTGTGGCGCCGCACAAGGTGATCCGGCGCGTCGACGGCGAGGTGATCGAGGTCGGGATCCCCCGGACACGCCCGGCGGTGGCAGCGGTCCGTGCGGCGCACTGGGCCGTCAGCAACCGGCAGGCGGCGCTCATCCTGCTCATGACGGCGCAGCAGGGACTGGCCTCCCCGGAGCAGCTGCTGCGGGCAACCAGGCAGCTTCGGGGCAGACGTCGCAGGGCGTTCGTCAAGGAAGTCGTGCGTGACATCGCGCTCGGTGTGCAGTCGCTGGGCGAGCTCGACTTCGCCCGGCTGTGCCGCGAGCGCGGGCTCCCGGAGCCGGACCGGCAGGTCGTCGTGCGCACCGATCGAGGTCGGGTCTATCTCGACGTCCGCTGGCGCAACGGGCTCGTGGTCGAGATCGACGGCGTCCAGCACGGGCGCGCTCTGGCCGTCTCGGCGGACAACCTCCGCACCAACGCGCTCGTCCTCAAGGGGGACCGCGCGCTCCGCATCGACCTCGTCGGGCTGCGTGTCTTCACCGACGAGTTCATGAGCCAGGTGGCCCAGGGCCACGCCCAGCTCGAGCACCCCGCCGCCTGACGCACGTCCCGCTCGCACCGGTTCGAGGTGATCCCGCCACCGGTGCGGCTACCGCGATCACCTCGAACCGGCGGTGGGTCGGCCTCGTTCGAGGTGATTCCGACACCCACGGTGCTACCGGGATCACCTCGAACGGGGGTGGGTGTGGGGCGGGTCCTAGAGTGGACGCGTGACGACCGGCCCCACCTTTGCGCGAGCGCGGTTGCACGTCGTCACCGGCAAGGGCGGCACGGGCAAGACCACGGTCGCCTCGGCGATCGCACTCGCCCTCGCGTCGACACCGGCCCACGTGCTGCTGACCGAGGTCGAGGGCCGCCAGGGCATCAGCCAGACCTTCGACGTGCCCCCGCTCGGCACCGACGAGACCCGCATCGTGCGGCTGCCGGGGGGCGGCGAGGTCGTCGGCCTGTCGATCGAGCCCAAGGCCGCCCTGCTGGAGTACCTCCACCTGTTCTACAAGCTCGGACGCGCGGGCAAGCTCCTCGAGAAGTTCGGCGCCATCGACTTCGCGACCACCATCGCGCCCGGCGTCCGGGACGTCCTGCTCATCGGCAAGATCTACGAGGCCAACCGGCGCCGCCGCGACGGCAAGCACAAGGGCGACGCCGCCCCGGTCTACGACGGCATCGTCCTGGACGCCCCGCCGACGGGACGCATCGGCCGCTTCCTCTCGGTCAACTCCGAGGTCGCCGACCTCGCCCGCGTCGGGCCGATCGCCTCGCAGGCCGGCTCGATCACCCGCCTGCTCGAGTCCGAGCAGACCGTCGTGCACGTCGTGACCCTGCTCGAGGAGATGCCGGTCCAGGAGACGCTCGAGGCCATCGAGGACCTGCGCGCCAAGGGTCTGCACCCGGGCGCGATCATCGTCAACATGGTGCGCGAGCCACTCCTCGACGACACCGCGCTCGAGAAGGCCCGCGAGGGTCGGCTGCACAAGCCCTCGATCCGTACCCAGCTCGGCGAGGCCGGCGTCAAGGCGACGCCCGAGCTCGTCGACGGCCTGCTCGAGGAGGCCCGCGACCACGCCCAGCGCATCGACCTCGAGCGCGAGCAGCTCGCGCTCCTGGAGGCCACCGGGCTTCCGATCGCCTCGCTGCCTGCCCTGCCCGACGGCGTCGACTCCGGCTCGGTCCGCGAGCTCGCCGACCTCCTCGTGCCGCTCTTCGTCCACCACGTCGACCCGCAGCTCTCGCACGTCGACCCGCACGTTGGTGCCGGCACGGTCGACGCATGAGCCCCGGCCCCGTCTCGAGCAAGGCTCCGGCGCTCGACGTCGACGCGCTCATCGACGACCCCGCGACCCAGATCGTCGTCTGCTGCGGCTCGGGCGGCGTCGGCAAGACGACGACGGCCGCGGCCCTGGGCCTGCGCGCCGCCGAGTCGGGTCGCAAGGTGGTCGTCCTGACGATCGACCCGGCTCGTCGTCTGGCCCAGTCGCTCGGCCTCACCGAGCTCGACAACACACCCCGGCCGGTCACCGACATCGACACCTCCGCGGGCGGCAGCCTCCACGCGATGATGCTCGACATGAAGCGGACCTTCGACGAGGTCGTCATCGCCCACTCCGAGCCGGGCAAGGCCGAGCAGATCCTCGCCAACCCCTTCTACCAGGCCGTGAGCAGCTCCTTCGCCGGCACGCAGGAGTACATGGCGATGGAGAAGCTCGGGCAGCTCAAGGCGAGCGCCGGCACCGAGGACGCCCCGTGGGACCTCATCGTCGTCGACACCCCGCCGTCCCGGTCGGCCCTGGACTTCCTCGACGCCCCCAACCGGCTCGGCAGCTTCCTCGACGGACGGTTCATCCGCCTGCTCACGGCGCCGGCCAAGGCGGGCGGCCGCGCAGGCCTCAAGGTCTTCGGCGTCGGCGTGCAGATCGTGACCGGCGCGATGACGAAGATCCTCGGCGGCCAGATGCTCAGCGACGTCCAGACCTTCGTCAACGCCCTCGACACGATGTTCGGCGGCTTCCGCGAGCGCGCCGACGAGACGTACCGGCTGCTGTCCGAGCAGGGCACGGCCTTCCTCGTCGTCGCCGCACCCGAGCGCGACGCGCTCCGCGAGGCGTCCTACTTCGTCGACCGCCTCGAGGCGGACGGTATGCCGCTCGCCGGGCTCGTCGTCAACCGCATCGGCCGCGTCTCGGCGACCGGAGTCACCCCGTCACGGGCGCTCGCCGCCGCGGAGTCGCTCGAGGAGGGCGGAGGTCCGAAGTCGGCGTCGAACGCCGCCGGCCTGCTGCGGCTCCACGCATCGCTCGTGCGCACGGCCGAGCGACAGCGGGAGCTCGCGGACCGCTTCTCACGGTCACACCCCGGCATACCCGTGGTGAACGTGCCCGCGCTGGGACGCGACGTCCACGACCTCGACAGCCTGCGCGAGATCGGACACGCGCTAGGGGGGTCGTGAACCACCCCTCAGGTGGCCACGGCCCCGCTCACGTATGGCTCGTGCGACCGGAGACCGGTCGGTGTGGATGCGGCTCAGTCGTGCTTGACCTGTGAGGCCATGCCCGCCCGGAGCGCCGACTTCCACGAGGTGATGTCCGGCCGCTTGCGCAGCAGGGCCCGACGCTCGCGCTCGGTCATGCCTCCCCAGACGCCGAACTCGGTCCGGTTGTCGAGAGCCTCGGCCAGGCACTGCGCGAGGACCGGACACGTCTTGCAGACGGCCTTCGCGTCGTGCTGGGCCTTGCCTCGGACGAACAGAGCATCCGGGTCCGTGCCTGAACAGCTGGCCTGACTGGCCCACTCGTCCACCCACGGATCCACGATTGCGACAGCACTCATTGTTTACCCCTCCCCGCCCGGCGCCTCCCATGACATCCGGACTGACCGCGGACCGTCCCACCGATCCTGATCAAGTGGACCCCCCTAAGGCCCAAACGAGACATTACGAGCGCTGGCCCCGGCCCGACATAGCACCTATGGACCATTTAGTTGAGACGGTGACTAGTCACCTCGGGGCCGGCGCCATGGTCATCCGAGGCGCGAACGGCCCGTTTGAGACACCCGCAGACCCGGGTGGCTGCGGAGAAACTGTGGCCATAGGGTGAGCGGTTACCCTTGGGCCCATGTCTTCACGCACTACCTCGATCGGCGGCGTCATCAGCCTGCTCGGCGCGTTCCTCGCGTCCGCGCTCGTGCTCGGCCTGCTCGCCGCCGGCCTGGTGATGCCCGCGGTGGGCGCCACGGGCGCCCTCGCCCGCAGCGGGGTCGACGTCTTCAACGAGCTCCCGAGCGAGTTCACGACCGACCCGCTGGCCCAGACCTCGCGCATCCTCGCGGCCGACGGCACCGTCATCGCCACGCCGCAGGAGCAGAACCGCACGGTCGTGCCGCTGACCAGGATCGCGCCGATCATGCGCGAGGCCCAGGTCGCGATCGAGGACCACCGCTTCTACGACCACGGTGGCATCGACATCCAGGGCACCGCCCGCGCCGTCATCTCCAACCTGCGCAACGGCTCCTCGGTCGGCGCCTCGTCGCTCACCCAGCAGTACGTCAAGATCTCGCTCCAGTACTCCGCCCTCAGCTCCGGCAACGAGGAGGCGGCCGCCGAGGCCGTCAAGAAGGACTACATGCGCAAGCTCAAGGAGCTGAAGTACGCCATCACGCTGGAGAAGAAGCTGTCGAAGGACCAGATCCTCGAGGGCTACCTCAACCTCGTCTACTACGGCGACCGCGCCTACGGCGTCGAGGCCGCGGCCCAGCACTACTTCAGCGTCCCGGCGAGCAGGCTGAGCCTGTCCCAGGCGGCGCTCCTCGCCGGACTGACGCAGAACCCCGGCACGACGGACCCCGTGAACTTCCCGAAGAAGGCCGTGGCCCGACGCAACGTCGTGCTCGACCGCATGCACGAGCTCGGCAAGATCACCGACAAGCAGTGGCAGGCCGCCAAGAAGCGCACGCTCAAGCAGGACATGCGCGTGACGCAGCCCAAGAGCACGTGCCTCGCCTCGCCCTACCCGTACTGGTGTGACTTCATCGTCAACTACGCCCTGGCCATGCCGCAGCTCGGCAAGACGGTCGAGGAGCGCAAGCGGACCCTCTACCGCGGCGGCGTCACCATCACGACGACGCTCGATCCCAAGCTGCAGGACTACGCGCAGAAGGAGATCACCAAGAAGGTGCCGATCGGCAACAAGGCCCGCATCGGTTCCGCGGCCTACGTCGCCGACCCCAACACCGGCAAGGTGCTCGCCTTCGCCCAGAACACCTCGTACTCCGTCAGCAAGGACGCCGGCGGTGAGACGGGCATCAACTGGGCGCTCGACAAGAAGTACGGCGGGTCCGGCGGCTTCCAGTTCGGCTCGACGGCCAAGGCGTTCGCGCTGGTGACGGCCATGCAGTCCGGCATGAACACGAAGTCGTCGGTCGACGCCAAGGCCGCCGGCGGCGAGAGCAAGGCGACGTACACGCCCAAGGAGTGGCCCGGCGGCACCAAGAACTGCGGCCCGGGTGAGCCCTGGAAGGTCCGCAACGACACGCCGTTCAAGGGCGGCAAGATCTCGCTCATGGAGGCGACGGCGCTGTCGACCAACACCGCGTTCGTCGCCCTCGTCGAGCAGCTCGGCGGCTGCAAGGTCCGCGACACGATGATCCGTCTCGGGCTGCACCGCGCTGACGGCCAGACGATCGGCAAGTACGCCCCGCAGTACATCCTCGGTGGCGACGACGTCTCCCCGCAGGGCGTCGCGCACGCCTACGGCGTGCTCGCAGCCGAGGGCAAGAAGTGCCCGATGGTCGCCGTCACGAAGATCACGCAAGGCGGCAAGAACATCGCGCTGCCGGCCTCCAAGTGCGACCAGGTCGTCGAGCCCGACGTCGCCCGCGCCACCGACAAGTTCCTCGAGTACAACATGACCAACGGGTCGGGCATCCGCAACCAGCTCGACGACGGCAACCGCCAGTCGGCCGGCAAGACCGGAACGGCGAACAACAACAACGAGTCGTGGTTCGTGGGCTACACGCCGCAGCTCGTGACGGCGGTCTGGGTCGGTACGCCGTACGACCCGGTGACGCGAGTCATGAAGAACGTCCGCGTCGGCGGCGAGTTCTACCCGGTCATGCACGGTGCAGCCATCGCTGCACCGATCTGGAAGGCCATCATGAACAGGGCCCTTGACGGCCAGCCCGACGTCAAGTTCGGCGAACCGTCCGACAAGCTGCTGAAGGGCGACCAGGTCGACATCCCGAGCGTCACGGGCATGTCGGTCGGCGATGCCATCACGACGCTCCAGGCGGCCGGCTTCTCCGCGGGCGTCGGTGGCACGATGAGCTCGTCGGTGCCGAACGGCCTCGTCGCCGGGACCTCGCCCTACGGCCAGGCGCCGAGCGGCAGCTTCGTGACGATCTACACCTCACGCGGCGCTGACCGGCAGCAGCTCCCCCAGCCCCAGACGACCATCATCAAACCAGGCGGCACGGGCGGCACCGGCGGCACCGGAGGTGGCGGCAACACCGGGCCCGGCAAACCGGGCGGCAAACCGACGAAGCCACCAGGCCGCGGCTGACCCAGCGATGACGAAGGCCCGACGCGATCCGCGTCGGGCCTTCGTCGTCTTCGGTGCACCGGGCATCACGGCCCACGCGTGACGCGCGTCGCAGCGCTCCCGTCGGCGCCACCGCCTCGCGAGGATGATCATCACGGTGCCGCACAGCGCGGGCAGCCGGAGTCAGCCGGCCAGGACGCGGCGCACGATGGCAGCGACGCGTCCACCCTCGGCGCGGCCGGCCACGGCAGCGTTGGCGGCCTTCATCGCGAGTCCCATCTTCGGCATACCCGTGGCTCCGGAGGCCGTGACGGCCTCGCGGACGATCGCCTCGAGCTCGTCGTCGCCCAGCTGCTTCGGGAGGTACGCCTCGAGGACGGCGAGCTCGGCGTCCTCCTTGGCCGCGAGCTCCGGGCGTCCCGCGCCGACGTATGCCGTGGCGGCCTCGCGTCGCTTCTTGGCCTCCTTGGTGAGGACCTTGAGCACGTCGTCGTCGGTGAGCTCGCGGTGCTCGGTGCCGGCGACCTCCTCGTTCGTGACGGCGGTGAGGGCCATCCGCAGCGAGCCGGCCCGGACCTGGTCCCGCTCGCGCATCGCGGACGTGAGGTCGGACTTCAGCTGCTCCTTGAGGGTGCTCATGGGGCCAGTCTGTCAGGTCGGCCACGCGGGGCCCGACCGGTTTGTCAGGGGTCGCGCCCCCGGGTGCGAGGATGGGCCCCATGCGTGCCGTGACCAAGACCGTCCTGGGCCTGGGGATCGCCGGCGCCGGGGTGCTCGGCTGGGCCTCGCTCGTCGAGCGCAACGCCTTCGTGCTGCGTCGTTTCGACGTGCCGGTGCTGCCCGACGGCGCAGAGCCGCTGCGGGTGCTGCACCTGTCCGACCTGCACCTGCTGCCGCGCCAGCGCGCGAAGCGCTCGTGGGTGCACGGCCTCGCGTCGCTCGACCCCGACCTCGTCATCACGACGGGCGACAACATCGCGGCGCCCGATGCGGTGCCCGCCCTGCTCGACGCGTACGACCGGCTCCTCGGCATCCCCGGCGTCTTCGTCCTCGGGTCCAACGACTACTTCGCCCCGAAGCTGAAGAACCCCCTCGGCTACCTGACCCGCAACTTCGCGAAGGGCATCGGCACGACGCAGCGGCTCCCCACCGCCGACCTCGTGCGCGGCCTCGGCTCTCGCGGTTGGGTCGACCTGACGAACCGTCGCGACTCGCTCACCGTGCGCGGCCTGCGGATCGACGTCCGCGGCGTCGACGACCCCCACCTCGGCTACGACCGCCTCGACCTCGTGCGCGGTCCGGCCTCGCCCGACGCGGACCTGACGCTCGGCGTGACGCACGCGCCCTACCAGCGGGTGCTCGACGCGTACGCCTCCGACGGCGCCGCCCTCATCGTCGCCGGCCACACCCACGGCGGGCAGGTCTGCGTGCCCGGCTACGGCGCTCTCGTGACGAACTGCGACCTCGACACGGGCCGCGTCAAGGGTCTGTCGCGCTGGTGGCCGGGCGCCGGGTCCCGGCCGTCGTCGCAGGCTCCCGAGGGCGCCGCGTGGCTCGAGGTGTCCGCCGGGCTGGGCACCGCGCCCACCGCTCCCGTACGCCTGGCCTGCCGTCCCGAGGCAATCCTCCTGACGCTCGTCCCCCGCTCGCACGGCTAGACCCGCACGGTCGTCGTGGCGGTCGACGAGCCCGATTCGGAGATGGGCGGGGGGCTGCGCTAGCATCTCTCCTTGCTGCCTCCGGTCCACGGATCAGGGGTAGATGCAGCACCGGGGTGTGGCGCAGCTTGGTAGCGCGCTTCGTTCGGGACGAAGAGGTCGCAGGTTCAAATCCTGTCACCCCGACCATCCGAAGGGCTTGGTGGAGAGCGACGGAGTCGCCTTCCACCAGGCCCTTCGTCATGGCCGGGGACGACGTCGAGCAGCCTCGCGAGCAGGTGGCCGTGCTCACCACGCGTCAGGTCGAGCATCCCCGTCAGCGCACGGGCCGGGTCATTGATCGTGCTGGCCGCCAGATGTGCTCGTCCAGGTCAGTCGCCATCTCCTGGTCGAGTTCCAGGGCAGCGGCAGATGTGGAGCCTCAGTGTTCGACGACGTGGTCGCCGTGCTGGTAGTGGCGGTGCCCATCGTGCAGGTGATCCACGTGGTTGCCATGCTGGACCGTCTCGCAACCGTCACCCTCGGCGTGCACGTGGCCGTGGTCGGTGTGCACGGCCTGCTCGGCGTGACGTTCGGAGCCATGGACGTGGTCGAGGTGGTCGCCATGCTCGACGGTCTCGCAGCCGTCGTCAGGAACGTGCTCATGGTCGGACGCGATCGTGTGATCGGACATATTTCCTCCAGGGATCAGACGGTTCACCCGAATCCTCCTCCAGCCATCCGGGGGGGCGTCAAGGGTGAGTCGCGACCGGTTTCGCTGGTGTCTTCAGTCACGGCGTGGCAGCCATGCATCGGGAGCGGCCTGCCACCTCTGCCGAGGCAGCGCAGCACCACGGCCGCCATCGCCCGGCTCGGCGGTGTCGAGCCCTACCGGTCCGTCCGGCCGTCGATGCACTCCCGCAGCAGGTCGGCGTGCCCGATGTGCTGGGCGTACTCCGAGATCATGTGGCCCACGACGGCCCGCACGGACATCTGCCCGCTGCCGGTCGCGAGGACCTCGTCCAGCGAGATCGTCGCGAGCGCCGCCTCGGCCAGCCGGCACTCCTCGACCAGCCGCGCGTAGTCGGCCTGGGCGCGAGCGGGGTCGAGGTCCTCGAAGTCGGCGTCCGGCCCGAGCGCCGGGTCGTACATGGGCTCGAGCTCCTCCCCGCCGATGAACTCGCGGAACCACCCGCGCTCGACCTTGGCCATGTGCCTGACCAGCCCGAGCAACGACAGGTTGGACGGCGGGACGGAGCGCTCCGCGAGCTGCTCGCCGGTCAGGCCGGCGCACTTGTCGAGCAGCACCGCCCGTCGCCAGGCGAGCCTGGCCTCGAGGAGTGTCCGCTCGTCCCCCACGGGCTCGAACTGCGGCAACGACACCTCGGGCGCGGTCCACGTCATCCCGCCATCCTCACAGCAAGCCCCGCCGCCTGCCATGGAGACCTGCCGGCACCGACCGAAAACCTCGTGTGTCGAGCTCGACCCGGCGCGAGACTGGTGCGGAGGTGCCGGCTCGGCGTCCGGCCCCGAGCACGGACGGAGACCACGATGAGCGACGAGCCGCCTTCGGCACGCCAGTCCGCCGACCCCGAGGGGCCCGGCACCCCTCCCCGCCTGCGCGACTCGACGACGCCGGGCCTGCCGGTCTATCTCTCGACCGAGCACTGGAGCCTGCTCGGCACCCGCTCGATGACGTGGTCGGAGATCATGAGCCGGATCACGATCTACCTCACCGTCGTGTCCGCCTTCCTGGTCGTGCTGGCGCTGACCGCGCAGGCCACCGGCTTCGGCACGCCGTTCCGGGTCATGGCCATCGGATTCGCGGCGGCCGCCCTGGTCATGGGCTCGCTGACGGCGATCAGGGTCAACCTCGCGAGCCGGGAGGATGCCGACCTGATCCGGGCGATGAACCGGCTGCGGCACGCCTACGTCGAGCTCGCCCCGGAGATCGCGCCCTACCTGACGGCGTCGGTCCATGACGACGACCGCGGGCTCATGCAGACCTACTCGCTGGGCTACCGTCGCAACCTCGTGCTGCACATCGTGGGCAGCACCGCGTTCTTCCTCATGGTCGTCAACGGGATCGTGGCCGGCACCCTCGGTGCCCTCATCGCCGACGTCGCCGGAGCGGGCACCGCGGTCGTCTCGCTCGTGGGGGCCGCCTCCGGTGTCGGCTACGTCATCGGCCACATGGAGATCGCGCGTCGGGTCTTCGCCGGCCCTATCGACGACGTCCGTTTCCCCGCCCCGGACTGACGCGGGGCGGCAGGGCTCGCGCTAGTCCTCCTCGTTCAGGGCCGTCGCGCGCACCGACTCGGCGACGACGTCGACGAGCTGTCCGGTGCGCGCGAGCATGGCGCGCTGCCGCGCGGCGCCGTTGCCCTCCGCGCGCACCCGCGCGAGCCCCTCCTGCACGGCCGCGAGGTCGCCGGCTGCCTCCAGCGCCGGGCCCACGTGGTCGAGGAGCGCGTCGAGCACCGTCCAGCTCGGCGCGGGCAGACCGGTCCTCCAGTCGAGCAGGTGGCCGTCGAGCCCGTCACGCCCGGCCTGCCACGTCGCGAGCCTGATCATCGGGGTCCGCACGTCGGGCGGCCTCGTCCCCGAGGCCCACTCCTGCGCGGCCGTCTCGACGAGCCCACGGCACAGGGCGGCCACGACGACGGCCTCCTCGACGGTGAAGCACACATCCGCGGCCCGGACCTCGACGGTCGGGTAGTGCTCCGCGAGCCGGGCGACGAAGTAGACCATCCCCTCGTCGAGGATCACCGACGACAGCACCATGTCGCGCACGAGGCGGTGGTACGCGTCCGCCGAGCCGAAGACACCCGTGGGCCCCCACGACGGCCACCTCGCGAGCGCCTGGCTCCGGTAGCTCGCGTAGCCCGAGTCCTCGCCGTTCCAGAAGGGCGAGTTGGCGCTGAGGGCGAGCAGGGTCGGCAGCCAGACGCGGATCCGGTCGAGAACGGCGACGCCCTCCTCGTCGCTCTCGACGGAGACGTGGACGTGGCAGCCGCAGATCAGGTGCTCGCGGGCGGTGAGCTGGTAGCGGTCCTCCAGCCAGGCATATCGCTCCGACTTCACCGCGACCGGGTGCACGGGCAGCGGCGAGGTGGCGAGCGCGGCGACGCTCGACCCGGTCCCACGGGCGGCCACGACGGCCTCGGAGCGCCAGTGCCTGACCTCGGTGCGCAGCGTCGCGAGGTCGGCGGTCGGCGCGGTGTGCATCTCGATCTGCTGCTGCTGGAACTCCCCCTCGACGGCCCCGTGCACGCCGGCGCCCGTGACCTCCTGCTGACGGTGTGCGGCGCGCACGAGCAGCTGCCCCTGGACCGACCGCGGACGGCCGTCGTGGACGTCGACGAGCAGCATCTCCTCCTCGACACCGAGGGTCCGCACCATGGCGCTCCTTCCGGAACACGACCGAGGACGTATGCCGTGTGGCCCGGTGGCGCTCCTGGGCGCCCCGTGGCGCCCGGCGCGCCGGACGGCATACGCCCGTTGCTCCGCGTGACCAGTCTGGCCTGCGGTCGGCGCCTGCGGGGAGGGACGAGGGGCCCGGATGTCGGGACGGTGGGAATGAACCGCGCTCGCGTGCGTTGTCCCTCTTTGTTGCCCCAACACCAGCAGGAGGATCGTGTCGACCTCGTCCACCCTGGGATTCCGCTCCGAACGCGGGCCGATCCTCATCGCGCTCATGCTGTCGACGTCGCTCATCGCGCTCGACTCGACCATCCTGGCCACGGCGGTTCCCTCGATCGTCGAGGACCTCGGCGGGCTGACGCAGTTCCCGTGGCTCTTCTCCGTCTACCTTCTCGCGCAGGCGGTCTCGGTGCCGGTCTACGCGAAGGTCGCCGACACGGTGGGCCGCAAGCCCGTCATCCTCTTCGGCATCGGCCTGTTCCTCGTCGGCAGCATCCTGTGCGGGTTCGCTTGGGACATGGGATCGCTCATCATCATGCGGGCGCTGCAGGGGCTCGGCGCGGGCGCGGTCCTGCCCATGACGACGACCATCGCCGCCGACATCTACACCGTGGCCGAGCGCGCCAAGACCCAGGGCTACATCGCGAGCGTCTGGGCCGTCTCGTCGGTCGTCGGGCCGACCCTCGGTGGCGTCTTCTCCCAGTTCGCCTCGTGGCGCTGGATCTTCTTCGTCAACATCCCCTTCTGCCTGCTGGCGGCGGGGATGCTGTGGCGCCACTACGACGAGTCCGTCGAGCGCCGCCGCCACCGCATCGACTACGCCGGTGCCGGCGTCCTCACCGTCGCGCTGACGCTGCTCATCCTCGCCGTCCTCGAGGGTGGACAGGCCTGGGCGTGGAGCTCGTGGCAGAGCGTCGGCTCCTTCGTCGTCGGTGGCGTGCTCCTCGTCGTCTTCGGGCTCATCGAGCACCGCGCACCGGAGCCGGTGCTGCCGCTCGAGGTGCTGACCCGCCGCCTCATCGTCGCGACGTGCCTCATCGGCATCGGGGTCGGTGCCGTCCTCGTCGGCCTCACGTCCTACGTGCCGACCTTCCTCGAGCGCTCGACGGGGGCCACCCCCATCGTGGCCGGCCTCGCCGTCGCCGCCCTCACCATCGGCTGGCCCATCTCGGCATCGCAGTCGGGCCGGCTCTACATGCGCATCGGCTTCCGCCCCACCGCGCTCATCGGCCTCGTCGTCGCGACCCTCGGGGCCCTGGCCCTGTGGCTCACGTCGTCCACCCCGAACGTCTGGGCCACGGCGGCATCGTGCCTCGTCGTCGGCCTGGGACTCGGGCTCGTGGCCACCCCGACCCTCATCGCGGCACAGGCCTCGGTGCCGTGGAACGAACGCGCCGTCGTGACGGGCACCAACATGTTCATGCGCTCGGTCGGCAGCGCCGTCGGCGTCGCGATCTTCGGCGCCATCGCCAACGCCGTCATCGCGGCCGAGGGCGGCGCCGCGTCGAGCGAGGCCGTGCAGGCCGGCTCGACGGCCGTCTTCCTCGCCGTTCTCGTCGCCGCCGTCGCCACCATCGCGGCCGGGCTGCTCATGCCGCACACGCGGGCCGAGGACGTCGCCCACGGTGGCCCGGCCGCGGCCGACGATGCCGACGTCACCGAGGCCGAGCGGTCCACCGCCTGAGCCGCTCCTCGTCAGCCGACCCCACTCGAGCGAGCGCTCGGTCCCACGCAAGTGAGCAACCTAGCCGCGGCGGGGTGATCCCGCGCGGCGGGATGATCCCGCGCGGTGGGACGTCCCGGCCGTCGCCGCCTCGTCGTAACCCTCGACAGCGGCGACCGACTCCACGGGGCAGCGGGTACGTCGCGGGAGACAGCGACACGACCCCCGACGACGAGGAGAACTCCATGAGCGAGCACGACGACGGCACCACGAAGGTCGCCGACCTGATCAAGGACATCCGGATCGCGATGCTGACGCACGCGGACTCGAACGGGGTGCTCGTGAGCCACCCGATGGCGACGCAGGAGGTCGAGTTCGACGGTGACGTGCTCTTCGTCGCCGAGCGCGACAGCCACAAGGCCCGCGACATCGCGACCCAGTCGCCCGCCCGGGTCAACGTCGCCTACAGCTCGAAGAGCTCATGGGTGTCGTTGTCCGGGACGGCGACCATCGTCGACGACAACGCCAAGCTGGCCGAGCTGTGGGACACCTTCACCGGTGCCTGGCTCGAGGGCGGCCCGGAGAACCCGAACAACATCATCATCAAGGTGAGCGCCGACTCGGCGGAGTACTGGGACTCCCCCGGGGCCAAGGTCACGCAGATCGCGAACTTCGTCAAGGCGAAGGTCACCGGCGAGCGCCTCGAGGGCGACAACGACGTCGTCGACCTCTGACCGCCTGAAGACTGCACGAATGCCGTTGGGTTCCCTTCTGCGCGAGAGGAACCCAACGGCATACCTGCGTCTGAGTCAACCCTCAGGCGGCACCCTTGACGAGCCGCATCACGGCTCGCTCCAGCGCGTCACGGTCACGGACCCGCACGAGCTCGCCGAGCTCGAGACGGGTGCGGTCGGCCTTGGTCAGGCGCGAGAGGCTGCGCGCGATGGTGCGACCGACGGCGTACTCGTCGAGGACTCGCGGGTCGACGTACGAGCCGCGGGCGACGGCGGGCGTGTTGCCGAGGTGCTCGGAGACGACCTTCATCGCGTCCTTCTCGGCGCGCTTGAGCTCGCGCTCGGAGTCGACCGGTCCGGTCCGGGCGAGTGCGACGGCCGCCGTCACGGTGGCCGCCCACGTGCGGAGGTCCTTGACGGTGTACTCCTCGCCGACGAGCTCCTTGAAGGCGACGTTGAGGTCGCTCGAGCGCAGCTCGTGCCAGCCATCCGTGTCGCGGTAGGCGAGCAGCCGCTCCCCGGGATAGCCACTTCGCTTGAGGGACAGCACGACCCGCGCCAACAGCTGGTCGGTCATGACGGCCTCGCGGGTCACCCCCGACTTCGCCGGGAACTCGAAGGTGACGTCCTCGCCACTGACGGTGACGTGCGAGCGCAGCAGCGTCGCGACACCGTGAGAGCCGTGCTCGGCCTCGTACTCCTCACCGCCACTGCGGAAGAGCCC
Source organism: Terrabacter sp. Root181 (assembly GCF_001428505.1). Lineage (GTDB taxonomy): Bacteria > Actinomycetota > Actinomycetes > Actinomycetales > Dermatophilaceae > Terrabacter. The sequence goes on along the minus strand of NZ_LMHU01000011.1, from coordinate 141,156 downwards.
GGCGTCGAGCATCCGCAGGCCGGCGGCCGTGACGCGCTTCTTCGTCAGGCCGTTGGTGCGCAGGTCGGCCGCGATCTGCTTGCGCGACGCGGGGAGCTTGCGAGCGAGCACGAGCACGCGGTCGTGCTTCTCGCGGCCACGAGCCTCGTGCCAGGCCTCGTGGTAGAGATACTGGCGCCGGCCCGCGTCGTCGGTGCCGACGGCCTGGATGTGGCCGTTGGGGTGCGGGCTGATCCAGACGTCCTGCCAGGCCGGCGGGATGACGAGCGCGGTGACCCGCTCGCGGGTCTCGGCGTCGACGGCCTTCCCGTCGGCATCGACGTAGCTGAAGCCCTTGCCACGTCGCACGCGACGGATCCCGGGCTTGTCGATCGTGCTCTGGCGAAGTCTCACACCGAGGAGATACCCGCACCGGGTCGCGGGCCAACCGCACCGCGCCGCAACGCGATGCGGTGAGCCGAGGGTGGCTCAGTCAGCGGGATCGGGCCGGACGCCCGCGACCTCTGACGTCGCGTCGGTGGTCTCGCGCGTCGACACCTCGGTGTCGGGACCGTCCGGAGAGGCGACCGGGACCATGTCGGGCACCTTGATCTCCGCCTGACCGGGCGGCAGAGGAGGATCGGGCGTGACGGGCGGGAAGACCGACCCGTCGCTCTGCAGGTGTGATTCGTGAGGGGTCACGTTGCTCATTACCTATCCGCCCCGAGTAGGTGGTCGTGTTGTGTCTGGCCCATACCCATGCTCCTCCGGAAGGAACCGACTGTCTCCCCTTCCTCCGCCCCGGAGGAGGCCGCCGTGGACATATGCCGCAGACCGTCGCGGGAGCCGCCCGGCGACGTCAAACCGCTTGACGTCGGCTCACCCCGCTCCCACTGTGGAGAGGGCGGAAGGGGTGGTGGTCGTGAGAGTCGCGGTCATCGGCGGTGGCCCCACGGGCCTCGTCACGGGGATGGGTCTCGCGCGCCGTGGCCACGCGGTCGTCGCGGTCGACCGGGACCCCGGCCCGCCGGACGACGGCAGCCCCTGGGCCCGGCGCGGGGTCATGCAGTTCCACCACGCGCACGCCTTCCGGCCACAGGTCGGGGCGGTGCTCCGCGCGGAGGCCCCCGCGGCGTGGGACGCCTGGATGGCCCAGGGCGCCGAACCGGTTGAGATGCCGCTCGGCGACGGCCGCACGGTGCCGGGCGGCGTCCGCTCGCGCCGGGAGACCTTCGAGCGGGCCGTCCGCGCCGCGGCACTGGAGCAGCCTGGCCTCGAGGTGCGCCTCGGGCACGTCGACGGGGTCACGACGAGGGCCGGCCGTGCCCAGGGCGTACGCGTCGACGGCTCGGACCTCGAGGCCGACCTCGTCATCGACGCCTCCGGCCGTTCCGGACGGGTCAACCGGCACCTGCGCGCCCCGGGGATCGGTGGCGAGTGCGGCATCGCCTACGTCGACCGCGTCTACCGCCTGCGGCCCGGCGTCGACACACCACCGATGACGAATGCCATTGCCTGGCAAGGCAACTACGTCGGCTACCTCGTCATCGTCTTCCTCCACGAGAGGGGCATCTTCTCCGCACTCATCATCCGGTCGACCGGCGACCGTGAGCTCGTAGCCCTGCGCCACACCCGGGCCTTCGAGGCTGCGGCCGCCGCCATCCCCGGCCTGCGGGCCTGGACCGACCCCGACGTCTCGGCAGCCGTCACCGACGTGCTGCCGGGTGGTCCGCTGCTCAACGTCTACCGCGGGCAGCGCGGGCCGTCAGGGGCGCTGGCCCTGCCCGGCCTCGTCTTCGTCGGCGACTCGGTGTGCACGACGACACCGAACTTCGGCCGTGGCCTCACCACGTCGCTGACGCAGGTCAGCGAGCTGCTGCGCCTCGTTGACGTGCACGGCAGCGACGTCGAGGCCATCGGAGGGGAGCTCGACACGTGGGACGAGGCCGGCATGCGCCCGTGGGTCGAGGACCACATCACGATGGACCACGCGCTCGCGCGACGCTGGGCCGGCGACGACATCGACCTGTCGGCCCGGCTGCCGTCCGACGTCATCATGATGGCCGCGGCGCAGGACCCGTCGATCGGTGCGGCCGTCGGGCCCTACCTCTCGATGCAGGCGCTCCCGTCGTCGCTCGGCGCCGTCGAGGACCGGGCCCGGGCCGTCTACCGCACGGGCTGGCGCCCGCAACCCGACCCCGGACCGACCCGCGACGCGCTCGCCGACGTCGTGGCCGCCGCCGTCCCCGCCTGACCCGCCGGTCGGTCGGCAGGTCGGTCAGCGGGTGAGGACCGCGACGCGTCCCTGATCGCCGGACGCCCAGCAGGCGCCGTCGTGCGTGCACTCGACCGAGTCGAAGCTGCCGGTGTCGAACGTCGACCACGTGCGGCCGCCGTCGGTCGAGACGTCGGAGCCCGACGGACCCACCGCCAGCACCGTGCGGGCCGTGCGCGGGACCCACGCCGAGCCGGACCGGTAGCCGGACGGGTTGCTCGTCGACGTCGTCCAGGTGCGCCCGCCGTCGGCCGTCCACGCCGCGTTGTCGACCGCGCCGGTCGGTGCCGCGAAGTCGCCGCCGACGACGACGCCGCGCCGGGCGTCCCGGAAGCTCACCGAGAAGATGCCGGCCGACCCACCACCCGCGACCGGGCTGTCGGCGACGGTCCACGTGCGCCCGTGGTCGGTCGAGCTGAAGACACGGGCCGGGTCGACGCCGCCGCTCACGAGGTAGGTGCGGCCGCCGACCCCCGCCGACAGGCACGTGCCAGGGCCACGGCCGTGGCAGCCACGAGGACCGTGCGGGTGGGTGTCTTCATGCCTCCTCAACCTAGAGCGGACGACCCCAGCCCGCGCGTCGAAGGCGAAGCGACCGCCGACGCCCACGCCACACCCTCGATGGGCGACCACTCGTCGACGACGAACTCGAGGTACGTGAAGGTGCCCTCGGGGTCGGGCGCGTGCCAGCGCGCCTCGCCCACACCGCATACGCGCCTGCCGTCCCACTCCCGCTCGGAGCGTACGGGGGTCGACCAGCGTTGCTGCGTGAAGGTCCGGCCGTCCGGGGAGGACCGCAGGCGGTCGTCGGAGACGAAGTCGACGAGCCGGCCGTCCTCGGCGAAGCCGAGGTCCGCCGCGACGGTCTGCTGTCCCAGGGTGAAGGACGCCGTCGCCACCTCGTCGCTGCGCGACTCCCAGCTGATCGGGGCACCGACGAGAGCCGCCGGCACGAGCAGGCAGAGGTCGTTGAGGACGGTGACCGTCTCGGCGCGGTCCATCTCGGGTCCGGCACCTTTGACGATCGGCGCAACGGACGCGAGACGCACGCGCATCGTGGCTGTTCCACGGTCGAAGACGTGCAGGACGTCGACGGGCAGGCCCATCATCGTCGCGTCCATGAAGAACAGGCGGCAGGGATCGGTGCCGTAGACGTTGACCTGCTCACCGGCGAACGGCATCCACGGCTTGCCCGGGCCGCCCCGGATCCGGCCGCGGATGGAGGCGCGGAAGCCGACGACAGCGGGATGGCCGACGACTCCGGAGCGACGGAGGTATCGGGCCACCGGCCCGGGGAGATCCGCGAGGTCGCCCTCGGTGACGACCTGCTGGGCGCGGGCTGGCGAGAGTGCCGCCTCCACGTGACGGGCATAGTCGGCACGGAGGCTGCGCCGCCCGGTGCGCGCCCATGCATGAACGGCGACCGCGAGCAGGAGGACGTTGACGGCGGTGCCGGCCGCAGCGTCCTGCCAGGCCGAGACGATGAGCGCCTGAGACAGGATCGCGGCGAGGAGCGGGGGCCACCACGGGCAGGTGCCCCGAGCGAGGCGGACTGCCACCGCGAGCACGAGCAGCGCAACCGTGAGCCACGCGAGGGCCGCCCAGGGCCCGATGTCCGCGGTCAGCGCGGGCACGTCCGCCCATCCGAAACCTTTGACCGCCCCCAGCAGGTGGAGCAGCCCGTGCACGGCGATGACGACGATCACCATCCAGCGGATGACACGCCTCAGGAGCATGGCGGTCACCTCCTCCCACACCAGTCTCTCGCCCGACGAGGTGGTCACCGCGGCATCGTCATGAAGGTCACGCGACCGGTGGCTCACACGACGAAGGGGTCACGCCCGGACGGATGTGACCTCTCGACGGGAGCGGTGGCTGGGCCTCAGCGGCCGGTGCCGCCGTAGACGATGGCGTCCTCGGTCGAGTCGAGGCCGAAGGCGGTGTGCACGGCGCGGACGGCCTCGTCGAGGTCTTCGGCGCGGGTCACCGCCGAGACGCGGATCTCGGAGGTCGAGATCATCTCGATGTTGATGCCGGCCTCGGCGAGCGCGCCGAAGAACTTCGCCGAGACGCCGGGGTGGCTCTTCATGCCGGCGCCGACGAGGGCGATCTTGCCGACGCCGTCGTCGAAGCGCAGGTCGCCGTACTCGACCTCGTGCTTGATCGCCTGGAGCACCGACATCGCCTTGGGGCCGTCGGCCTTGGGCAGCGTGAAGGAGATGTCGGTCTTGGCCGTCTCGGCGGCCGACACGTTCTGCACGATCATGTCGATGTTGAGGCCGGCCTCGGCGATGGCGCCGAAGATCTTGGCCGCGATGCCGACCCGGTCGGGCACCCCGACGATCGTGATCTTGGCCTCGCTGCGGTCGTGGGCGATGCCGGCGATGATCGGTGCCTCCACGGCGCCTTCTCCTTCGTAGGGGTTGTCCTTGATCCACGTGCCGGGCTTCCGCGACCACGACGAGCGGACGTGGATCGGGATGCCGTAGCGGCGGGCGTACTCGACGCAGCGCAGGTGCAGGATCTTGCTGCCGTTGGCGGCGAGGTCGAGCATCTCCTCCATCGAGAGCACGTCGAGCTTGCGGGCGTTGGGCAGCACGCGCGGATCGGCCGTGAAGACGCCGTCGACGTCGGTGTAGATCTCGCAGACCTCGGCCCCGAGGGCCGCGGCGAGCGCCACGGCCGTCGTGTCGGAGCCGCCGCGACCGAGGGTCGTGATGTCCTTCGTCGTCTGGCTGACGCCCTGGAAGCCGGCGACGATCGCGATGTGACCGGCGTCGAGCGCGCTCTGGATGCGGCCGGGCGTCACGTCGATGATGCGGGCTGCGCCGTGGGCGTCGTCGGTGATGACGCCGGCCTGGCTGCCGGTGAACGAGCGGGCCTCGGCGCCGAGCTGCGCGATCGCCATGGCCACGAGGGCCATCGAGATGCGCTCGCCCGACGTGAGCAGCATGTCGAGCTCACGGGCCGGAGGGGCCGGCGTGACCTGCTCGGCGAGGTCCATCAGCTCGTCCGTCGTGTCGCCCATCGCGGAGACGACGACGCACACGGAGTGACCGGCCCGCTGCGTCTCGACGATGCGCCGGGCCACGCGCTTGATGGCCTCGGCGTCGGACACGGACGAACCGCCGTACTTCTGGACGACGATGCTCACACTGGCTCCGGATCTTCTCGGGGTCTCGGCAGGTCTGCGGTGTGACCGAGTCTAGGCTCGCGCGCGCGGCGTCCACCGGGACGTCGCGATCGTGAGACGTGCGCCGATCGGGCCCCGTCGCCGCACGTTCTTGCGCGGACTACGGGTGCAGCGCGTCGAACTCCGCCTCGCCCACGGCCTCCTCGTCGGCGTCGAGCCGCAGGTGAGACAGGATCGACTGGAGCGCGCGCAGGGCCGTCATGGCGCGGTCGCCCCACTCGGACAGGTAGCTGAACTGCCACCACCACAGCGCCTCGAGCTTGCGTCCGGCCGCGTAGTGCTTGAGGCCGTGGCTCAGGGCGACCGCCACGTCGACGAGGTCGTTGGTGATCGAGCCGTCGGCACGCTCCGACGAGGTGATCGGGTCGAGGACGTAGACGTAGTCGTCGATGCCGGCGAAGACGTTGGCCAGGCCCGTGCGCAGCGGGTCGGCGTCGTCGTCGGTCGCGTCCGGCTCGAAGCGCTCCTCGGGCACGACGTCCTGGATCGCACCGAGCCGCGCGCCCGCGACGAGCACCTGCGAGAGCGCGAGGGTCAGCAGCGGCAGCGCCGTGTCGGGCGAGCTGCCCGAGGCGACCTCCGTGACCGAGGTGAGGAAGGCGCTCGCCTCCGCGGCCGTGAGGTCGGCGAGCCCGCCGAGGTCGTCGACGTCGTGCGCTTCGGTGGACATCACGGGTCTCCCTGGTCGGGTCGTTCGGGCCCCGAGGACGTATGCCGTGGGGCTGGCTGGCGCGGTGCCGCCCAGTCTGCCGGGTGCCCGCCCGACCCGTCGACCCATGCCCCTTCCCAAATCCCCCTCGAGTGAGCGAGGGGCGGGACGGCATACGTCGTCGGTGGGCGTGAGCCAACCGACCCGAGGGGGTCAGGCGTCGACGCGGCGGCGGCCCTCGAAGGCGCGCCCGAGCGTCACCTCGTCGGCGTACTCGAGGTCGCCTCCGACGGGCAGGCCCGACGCGAGGCGCGTCACGATGAGGCCGACGTCGCGCAGCAGCCGGCTGAGGTAGGTCGCGGTCGCCTCACCCTCGAGGTTGGGGTCGGTCGCGATGATGACCTCCTGCACCTCGCCGGAGGCGAGGCGCGTCATCAGCTCACGCACGCGCAGGTCGTCGGGGCCGATGCCGTCGATGGGGCTGATCGCGCCGCCGAGCACGTGGTAGGTGCCGCGGAACTCGCGCGTGCGCTCGATGGCGACGACGTCCTTGGGCTCCTCGACGACGCAGATGGCGCTGTGGTCGCGCCGCGGGTCGGCGCAGATGCGGCACTTCTCGGCCTCGGCGACGTTGCCGCACTCCTCGCAGAAGCGGACGCGCGCCTTGACCTCGGTGAGGGCCGTGACGAGCCGGGTCACGTCGTCGGAGTCGGCCTGCAGGAGGTGGAAGGCGATGCGCTGGGCGCTCTTGGGGCCGATCCCGGGGAGTCGTCCGAGCTCGTCGATCAGGTCCTGCACTGCGCCTTCGTACACACCGCAACACTAAGCCCCCGCAATCGCCGGCTGCGGACCGCCGCACCGGTCTAGCGTGACGAAGGACGTCAGGGTCCGACGCGGCGAGTGGGGTGCCGGAGTGGGTGACCGGAGTGGGTGACCGGAGTGGGTGACCGGAGTGGGTGACCGGAGTGGGTGACCGGAGTGGGTGACGGGATGCACAACCGGACCGTGTCCCGGCGGAGCGAACGGATCCAGGGTGCGGCGCCTTTCCGGATGATGTTCGGATTCCGGATGCACTCGGGCTACGCCGAGCGCCGTCTCGAACCGGGTGTCATCGACTTCACGTTCGGCGACCCGCACGAGCTGCAGATGCCGACCTACGTCGACGCGCTGCGCGAGGCGGCGTTGCCCCGGGACGAGCTGTGGTTCGCCTACAAGCAGAGCGAGGTAGCCGCGCAGGCAGCGGCAGCCGCCTCTCTCGATCGGGTCGTCCCGCTCGGCTGGGGTGCCGACGACGTCCGTATGACGACGGGTGGCTTCGGCGCGATCACGGTGGCGATGAAGGTGCTCGCCGATCCCGGCGAGGAGGTCGTCTACACGCTGCCGCCGTGGTTCCTCTACGAGCCGCTCGCCCTCGAGGCCGGGCTCGTGCCGGTCAAGGTCCCGGCCCTCCAGCCGAGCTTCGACCTGGACGTCGACGCGATCGCCGCAGCCATCACGCCGCGCACCCGCATCGTCGTCGTCAACACCCCGAACAACCCGTCGGGACGCATCTACCCACCCGACCTGCTGCGTCGCCTCGCCGACGTCCTCGACGAGGCGTCAGCCCGTCACGGTCGACGCATCTGGATCGTGTCGGACGAGCCCTACAACCGGATCGTGTTCTCCCGCAGCGAGTTCCACAGCCCGGCCGAGTTCTACCCGCACACGCTGGTCTGCTACTCCTACGGCAAGACGCTGCTCGCTCCCGGCCAACGGCTCGGCTACATCGCCGTGCCACCGGCGGTCGCGGACCGTGCGGCGTTGCTCGAGGCCATCGAGATGATGCAGATCGCGGCCGGGTGGCTCTTCCCGAACGCCGTCATGCAGCACGCGACACCCCGGCTCGAGGAGCTCTCGCTCGACGTCGCGCGGCTCGAGGCGAAACGCGACCGGCTCGTCGGCGCGCTGGGCGAGATCGGCTACGAGACGACTCCGCCGGACGGCACCTTCTACCTCTGGCCGCGCTCGCCGATCCCCGACGACGAGGCCTTCGTCGAGGACCTCTCGAGGCGGGGGGTGCTCGTCATGCCCGGCATCCTGTTCGAGACGCCGGGCTGGTTCCGGATCTGCCTCACGGCGACGGCCGAGTCGATCGAGGCGGCGATCCCGCACTTCCGGGACGCGTTCGAGGCCGCCCGCCGCTGAGTCCTGCCCGCCCGCACCGGGCTGCGCGGTGGTGCCTGCCCTGCCGGCTGCCCTCGCTCAGTCGACGATCGCCGCCGACCACCGCTCCTCGATGCGCCCGAAGCGCCACACGGCGAAAGCCACCGCCCAGGTCACGACGAAGAGCCCGACGACCCAGAAGCCGACGTTGCCGAGGTCGATGCCGCCGACCCACGCGAGGGGCCCGCTCGTGACCCCGAGGCGGTCGGTGAGCACCGAGACGAGCTCGACGCCGCCGATCCCCAGCGCGACCGCGACCGACAGGGCCGTGACCGTGGCGTTGTAGTAGATCTTGCGCACCGGCCGCTGGAACGCCCAGCCGTACGCGATGTTCATGAACGCACCGTCCGCCGTGTCGAGCAGCGACATGCCCGCGGCGAACAGCACGGGAAGGGTGAGCACGGCATACCAGGGCAGGTCGGCGGCGGCGGCGCCACCGGCGACGACGAGCAGGCCCACCTCGGTCACGGTGTCGAAGCCGAAGCCGAAGAGGACCCCGACGGGATACATGTGCCACGGCTTCGTGACGGTGCGGGTCACGCGGCTCAGGATGCGCGTGAGGAAGCCCCGCTTGTCGAGCTGGCGCTCCAGCTCGGCCTCGTCGAGGTGGCCGGCGCGCATGCGGCGGGCGACGCGGAGGATGCCCACGAGCGCAGCGAGGTTGAGCAGGCCGATGAGCACGAGGAAGACGCCCGAGACGGACGTGCCCCACAGGCTCGTGACGTGCTGCAGCGTCGAGTCGCCGTCCTCGAGCGCGCCGGCGAGGGCGCGGATCCCGAGGGCGAGCAGCATGACCATGGCGAAGACGACCGACGAGTGCCCGAGGCTGAACCAGAAGCCGACGCTGAGCGGCCGCTGCCCCTCGCCCATGAGCTTGCGGGTCGTGTTGTCGATGGCGGCGATGTGGTCGGCGTCGAACGCGTGGCGCATCCCGAGCGTGTAGGCCGTGACGCCCAGTCCCACGCCGAACAGCTGGCCAGCGACGCGGTACTCCTGGGGCGCGACGACGCCGACGAGCAGGCCCCAGCCGACGACGTGGAGGAGCAGGACGAAGGCACCCATGCCGGCGAGGCTGCGACGGTCGTCCCGTGAGAGCCGCCGGAGCGCCGAGCGCGGGGCCGAGGGCGGCCGTGGGGACGTCAGGGTCACGACCCCACGCTAGATGCGACTGGGTCGCATCTGCAACGAAACGCGTCAGACGGTGGCCTCGCCGCTCGGGACCTCGTTGTAGGTCTCGACCCGCTCCTGGCCGCTCAGCGCGGCGATCGCCTCCATCACGCGGTCGGTCAGCTGCCGCCGCGCCTTGCCCGCCGGCACCCCGGCATACTCCTCGACGCCGATCGGCTCGCCGAAGCGCACCGTCACCTTCGCGAGCCTCGGGAAGCGCGCCCCGACCGGCTGGATGTCCTCGGTGCCGATGAGGCCGACGGGCACGACGGGCACCTGGGCGGTCAGCGCGAGCCACGCCACGCCCGTACGCCCGCGGTAGAGCCGACCGTCCCGGGAACGCGTGCCCTCCGGGTAGATGCCGAACGCGTCGCCCGCCTTGAGCACCTCGAGCGCGGCGTCGAGGCTCTCCTGCGCGGCCGTCGGCGAGGACCGGTTGACGGGCACCATCCCGACGGCGGTGAAGAAGCCCTTGCGCACGAAGCCGCCGACCCCCGTGCCCGTCCAGTACTCCTCCTTGGCCAGGAAGCGCACCTGCCGCGGCGAGGCGAGCGGGATCGCGAAGGAGTCGATGAACGACAGGTGGTTGCTCGCGACGACCACGCCACCCTCACGCGGGATGTTCTCCTTGCCCTCGATCGTGGGCCGGTACAGCGCATGGGACAGCGGGTACAGGAGGTTGCGCCCGAGGCTGTAGTACATGGGCCACAGCCTAGGGCCGACGATGCTGCGTCCGGGCCGGGGCGTGCGTCGCCCCCAACTGGTGTTCACCCCTTGGTATGCCGGGTGCTGGGTTCGGGCGTGTCAGGCGCGGGCGCGCACGGCCCAGGCGGTGGCCATGATGTAGAACGGCGGCTCGGGCAGGAGCTCGCGGCAGTGGTCGCGCAGGCGGATGCGGCCGACCTCGTCGAGGCTCTGGACGTGCGCGCCGGCCGGGCCGACGCCGAGCGTGTACGGGTCCCACCAGTCCTCGAAGCTCGGGTGGCGCACCGTGACCGTGAGGGCGGTGTCCTCGATCTGGTTGAGACCGGCCTGGTCGCAGAGGCTGGCGAGCTCGCCCTCGCGGACCCCGCTCATCCCGGACTCGTCGTCGACGTCCGGGTCGAGGTCCCGAGCTGCCTGCCAGAAGGCGGTCAACGGGGCCCCACCGCCGGCGAGGTCCCACACGCACGCCGAGACCGTCCCACCCGGGCGGGTCACACGGGCCATCTCGTGGAGGCCGAGCACCGGGTCGGCCATGAAGCTGACGACGAGCTGGGCGAGCGTGTGGTCGAAGAGGTCGTCGGGATAAGGCAGCCGCTCGGCCGTCCCCGTCTGCACGTCGAGGGTCGGGAACGACTGGCGCAGCGCCGCGAGCAGCTGTTGCGACGGGTCCACCGCCGACACGCCGTCGACGCCGAGCCGGTCGATGATGACGCGGGTCAGGGCCCCGGTCCCGCAGCCCACGTCGAGCGCCCGACCCGGCCCGGCCACACCGGACCAGTCGGCGAATCGCGTAGCGAGCGGCCCCGAGTAACGCCCCATGAAGCGGTTGTAGGCGTCCGCCGCAACCTCGAAGGTCACGTCCCGACGCTACTCCCGGACGCGGGCACCCCACGCCTGAATGGCGATTGTCCCAGCGACGCGATCGGGATGGCCTCCTCACGCCCGGTCGAGGCCACGGGCGACGGACGTCGACGGGGCGGACGTCGCCGTCACGCCTCGCACCGTCAGGCCGGCGAGGAGCGCGACGGCTGCCGTGACGAGGCCGGTGACGGCGAGTGTCGGACGCGGTCCGACGTGGTCGATCACGAGGCCCCCGACGAGCATCCCCACCGAGACCGTGACGTCGACGAGGATCGACTGGCCCGCGAGCGCCGCGCGCCGGGCGGGGCCGTGGGTCCGGGCCAGCAGCACCTGCATCATGGCGCGGATGCCGACGACGGTCACCGCGCCGGCCGCGGCCGCGCACACCGCGACGGACACCGGCGTGGTCCAGACGGCCATCGCCGCGAAGGCGAGGCCCTGTCCGACCCAGGCGACCGTCGCGAGACGGAGCGGGCGCGCCGACGGCGGCTGCCGCGCGACGGCGACCGTCACGACGAGCGATCCGAGGCCGTATGCCGTCAGGGCCGTCGCGTAGAGGGCGCCGGCGCGCCCGGTCCGCTCCCCCTCGACGGCGAGCCCGAGGGCGAAGGCGAACCACAGCAGGCAGCTCGTCCCGCGCATGACCCAGCCGCGCAGGACGTCGGGGTGGTCCCGGACCGAGGCCAGGATGCCTGGGGCGGGAGCCGAAGTGCCCGCGACCACGGGAGCCGACGCCCGGACCACCGGCGATGCCGCGACAGAGGCGACCGAACCGGTGGCGGCCGGCACGACGACGCGGCGCACGAGCAGGGCCGAGACGGTGAGGGCGAGCCCCTCGACCCAGAGCAGGGCGTCGGTCCGGCCCAGCTGCACACCGAGCCCGGCGAGCGCCGGCCCGACGACCATCGCGCCGCGGCGCAGGGCGTCGTCCCACGTGATGACGCGGATGGCGGCGCCGGCGCCCAGCCGGTCGCCGAGGTCGCCGAGCAGCGCCGTGCGGCCCGGCGAGGCAAGGGCGTCCGAGACGCCCACCGCGAGCCCGGCCAGAGCAAGCATCACGGGATGCAGCGCCCCGAGGGCCAGCGCGACCGGGACGACGAGCACGGCACCGGCCTGCCAGAGGGACACGAGCGCGAGTCCGCGGCCGTCGCCGAGGCGCTGACGCAGGTGGCGGGCCCACCACGGGGACGTCACGACCGGCAGGCCGGCGAGGCCTCCCACGAGACCCGCCATCGCCGCGGAGTCGAACTCGCGCAGCACGACGAGGGGCAGGGCGATCTGGGTGAAGCGGTAGGCGAGGTGCTCGATGGCGTTGGACAGCAAGAGGACTCGCACGTGGTGGATCGCCGTCGTCCCGGGATCGTCGGTCTGGTCGGGGTTCTCGGGGTTCTCGGGATTCTCGGTCGTCACTGTCGCGGTCACGCCATCCAGCCTCGACGGGGACTTGCACCTGCGGTAGGGAGCAGGACCTGTGTGGCGGTCATAAGGTGGACTTATGAACACATTGGTGCAGGTGCCCGATGTCGAGGACCTCAGCCTCGTGCTGACGCTGCACCGGACCCAGTCGCTCGGGGCGGCGGCGCGGGAGCTTCTCGTCAGCCAGCCGGCCGCCTCACAGCGCTTGTCACGACTCGAGCGACGCTGTGGCACAGTGCTCTTCGCTCGCAGCCCGCTCGGGACGACCGCCACACCAGCGGGCGCGGAGATGGTCCGACAGGCCGAGCACATCCTCGGACACCTCCACGGGGTCTTCGCGGCGGTCCGGTCGTCCGCATCAGCCCGCACCCTGCGAGTCGGCACGTTCGCCGGCATCTCCGGCTACGCGTTCCCGGCGCTCGACGAGCTGGTCGGCGACGCCGTGCGGCTGTCGACGGTGGTCCACCACGGCAACGAGATGATCGACCTCGTCGCCGAGGGGTCGATGGACGCGGCCCTCATCGGGATCGCCGAGCAGGTGCAGCTGCCGCCCCATGTCGTCGCCCACCGGCTCGGCACCGACGAGCTCGTCGCCTTCGTCGCGTCGGGGGTGCAGCCGCCGCGCCGGGGCAGCCTCCCCTTCCTCGATCGGGTCGTGACGTACGCGCCCTACGACAACTCGGGTCCGCTCATCGCCGAACGCATCGCGGCGCTGGGCGGCACCCCGCGCCACGCGGCGACCGCCCCCGTGGCCCTGGAGATCTCGCGCCGACGCGACGGCATCGCGATCGTCCCGTCCAGCGCTGCCCGGATGTCCGGGAGGCCCGGCGACCGGGTCATGGCCTCGCGGGTCGACCTCCCGGTGCGCCTGTCGGTGATCGCGAGGGGTGAGCTCGACCCGGTGCTGGCCGCCGCCCTGCCCGCCCTGGCCAAGGCCCTCGGCCTCCGCCGCCGCACCACCTGACCCCCCCACCCACTCGAGCGAGCACCCCACCCCACTCGAGTGGTCTGGTGGGTATGCCGTCGGGCCCGCCCCGCCGGGACCGGACCCGCGCCAGCGCGGGCTACGTCAGCTCTCGAGCTCCTGGACGACGCGACCGCCGAGCACCTTCTCGATGACGGCGCGACCGACGTCGCCGGACTGCTCGATGTCCTCGTCGTCGGCACTCACGGCCGAGTCGTCGGTGACCGGCTGTCGCGGCTGGTCGTCGTCGGTGGGACGGGAGCCACCGGCCCGGGACCGGGCCTGGGCGAAGGACTGCCGCACGGCGCTCGCACCGCGCACGGCGGAGTGCGTAGGCACGTCTCCCCCGGCCGGCGCACTTGCCACTGCAGACGTGGGTGCCGCAGCAGCCGCCGTGCCCGACGGACCCGAGGCCGTCGACTCCCCGGCAGGACCCGTGGCCCAGTCGGGAGCAGGCCCGGTTGCCGAGCCCCATCCGGCGTTGTCCTCGAGAGAACGACCGGACACCGGGCTCAGCCCGGCGTCGGCGAGAGCCGACGCGCCCCGTGACCCGGAGGTCGACGGGCCGGCCGCGCCCCCGGACTGCGACGACCCGCTGAAGCCGCCGGCCCCGCTCGAGCCGCTGTCTCGGGGGCCGGCGGACTCATGACCCGCGCCGGCATCACCCCAGGACTGGCGGGCGGCTCCGCCGTCACCCTGCGGGCTTCCGGGCTGTCCGGTGGGCTGCCCGCCGTCCGGGCCGCCAGGAGCACCCTTGCTCGGCGGGTCGGGGAGCCCGGGCGGAACCACGCCCGGCGGAGGTGCGACAGGAGCCTGCTGGGAGACCGCGTCGACGTGGATGCCGTCGACGATGGCGTCGACACCGAGCTCGTCGATGAGGGCCTGGCGGACGATGTCGGCGTGGTTGCCTGCGCGGAAGGTCTGGGTGAGACCCGCCGTCGCGATGCCCAGGGTCAGCTTCTTGCCGTCGAAGGCCGTGACCTGGGCGTTCTGCGACACGAACGTCCACGTGATGCGCCGCATCGTGAAGATGCGTCCGAGCACGTTGGGCCACGCCCGGCGGATGGCATCGGTGTCCATGCCGCCGGCCGCACCACCTGCCGCACCGGCGCCGTGGTCGTCGGCACCTGAAGGTGCTCCCCCGGCCGGCCCGGCCCCCGGTGTCGGGGAGGACGAGTCAGGCGCGGACCGGGCCTCGTCGGAGACGCCCGCGAGGTGCTGGCCACCCCCGTGCGACTGGACGGCCGACGGGCCGCCGACCGACTCGTCCGGTGTCATGACCGGCGGCGCGCCGACCTCGGCGCGGGCGGCGTCGACACGTCCCGGGTCACCCGGGCCCGACGGCGAACCGGTGGACCCGTGCGCCCCTGCGCCTGCGGTCTCGATGCCGGCGCTGCGACCGCCTCCGCCCATGCCGCCCGCCGAGTGCGATGCAGCCGACCCACCGCCGCTGGACGGCGGCGTGTAGTCGGAGACGGTGCGCGCCGGAGCCGACACCGCAGCACCAGCGGCCCCGCTCGGCGGCGAGGAGGGCTGCGAGGCCGGCGGCGCGCTGTGCGGCGCGCTGTGCGGCGCGGCCGTGGGCGGACCGTCGGCGCGGGCGGCGGTGGGGACCCCGCCGACGTCGAGGCGGCGTTCGAGGCGGTCGAGGCGGGCGGCATACCCCTGCTCGCCGGAGGCGGCGGGCAGGAGGATCCGAGCACAGATGAGCTCGAGCTGCAGGCGAGGCGCGGTGGCGCCGGTCATCTCGGTCAGGCCGGTGTTGACGATGTCGGCCGCGCGCGACAGCGCCCCCGGCCCGAACGCCGCCTGCTGGACCCGCATGCGCTCGAGCTGGTCCTCGGGGACGCCGCGCAGCACCTGCGAGACGCCCTCGGGGATGGCGGCGACGATGATGAGGTCGCGCAGCCGCTCGAGGAGGTCCTCGACGAAGCGCCGCGGGTCGTGGCCCGACTCGATGACCCGGTCGATCTGTCGGAAGGTGGCGGCGCCGTCACCGGCGGCCATCGCGTCGACGGTGCTGTCGAGCAGCTCGCCGTCGGTGAAGCCGAGGAGGGACACGGCCCCGTCGTAGGTGAGCCCCTCGGGACCCGAGCCGGCGATGAGCTGGTCGAGCACCGACAGCGAGTCACGCACCGAGCCGCCACCCGCGCGCGTCACGAAGCTGAGCACGCCCGGCTGGACCGCCACGTGCTCGGACTCGAGCAAGCGCTCCATGTAGGCCGAGAGCTTGGCCGGCGGGACGAGGCGGAACGGGTAGTGGTGCGTGCGGGAGCGGATCGTGCCGATGACCTTCTCGGGCTCGGTCGTCGCGAAGACGAACTTCACGTGCTCCGGCGGCTCCTCGACGATCTTGAGCAGCGCGTTGAAGCCCTGCGGCGTCACCATGTGCGCCTCGTCGATGATGTAGATCTTGAAGCGACTCTGGGCCGGGCCGTAGCTGGCCCG
This sequence comes from Terrabacter sp. Root181, assembly GCF_001428505.1. Lineage (GTDB taxonomy): Bacteria > Actinomycetota > Actinomycetes > Actinomycetales > Dermatophilaceae > Terrabacter. The sequence continues at coordinate 125,297 of NZ_LMHU01000011.1, read as the reverse complement.
CTCGCGCAGGTCGCGGGCGTCGTCGACGCCACCGTGGCTCGCGGCGTCGATCTCGATGACGTCGACGGAGCCCGAGCCGCCGCGTGCGAGCGCCACGCACGAGTCACACGTGCCGCACGGGATCGGCGTCGGGCCCTGCTCGCAGTTGAGGCAGCGCGCGAGGATGCGCGCGCTCGTCGTCTTGCCGCAGCCGCGGGGGCCGCTGAAGAGGTAGGCGTGGTTGACGCGGCCCGTGCGCAGCGCCTGCATGAGCGGCTCCGTCACGTGCTCCTGGCCGATGACGTCGGCGAAGCTCTCGGGCCGGTAGCGGCGGTACAGGGCGGTGGCCATGTCCGAAACCCTAACCGCCACGACCGACGCCGGGAACGCCGACCGAGCCGCCGCCTACGGCGGGAGCCGATCGGGGTCGAAAGGGTGAACAGCTCCTTACGGACGGCCGCTCCGACGGGCGGCTGTCACCGGGTGTGCCTAGGGTCGTTGCACCGGTCAGCGGCGCACGGGGCGCCAGCGGCCGGACGGAGGAGGTCACCCATGCCCGACCCGATCTGGGACGCCGACGCGCTCGTCGCCCGCTATGACGAGGTGCGAGCCCACACCGAGACGCTCGCCGGGCCGCTGTCCCCCGAGGACCAGACCGTCCAGTCCATGCCGGACGTGTCACCGACGAAGTGGCACCGCGCGCACGTCACGTGGTTCTTCGAGACGTTCGTGCTCGCCGACCACGAGCCGTCGTTCAAGCCCTACCAGGACCAGTACTGGTTCCTCTTCAACAGCTACTACGAGGGCGTCGGGCCCCGCTACGCCCGCGCCGAGCGTGGCTTCATCACCCGCCCGGGCGCCCACGACGTCGGGCTCTACCGCGCCGATGTCGACGCGCGCATGCGTGACCTCGTCACGACCCTCGACGGCGGCTCGCTCGAGAAGCTCACGTCCACCATCGAGCTCGGCTTCCACCACGAGCAGCAGCACCAGGAGCTGCTCCTCATGGACATCAAGCACGTCCTCTCGGTCAACCCGCTCCAGCCGACGTATGCCGGAAGCCCCCTCGCGCCGTCCGCTCCCGACCCGTTGGGCTGGGTCGACGTCGAGGGCGGCCTCGTCGAGGTGGGTCACCGCGGCGGCGGGTTCAGCTTCGACAACGAGCTGCCGCTCCACCAGCAGTGGCTCGAGCCCTACCGGCTCGCCGACCGCCTCGTCACCAACGGCGAGTGGCTCGAGTTCATGGCCGACCGCGGCTACGAGCGGCACGAGCTGTGGCTCTCCGACGGCTGGGGGAAGGTGCGCGCCGAGGGCTGGCGCGCGCCGTTCTACTGGACCGAGGTCGACGGCGCCTGGTTCGAGCACACGCTGAGCGGCACACGGCCCGTCGACCCCGGACTGCCGGTGAGCCACGTCAGCCACTACGAGGCCGATGCCTATGCCGCGTGGGCGGGCAGACGGCTGCCCACCGAGGTCGAGTGGGAGCACGCCGTCGTCGCCGACGGCCAGGCCGACGCGTCCGCCGCGGGTGGCAACCTCGCCGACACCGAGACCTTCCACCCGCGCGCCGCGGGCCCGACCACCGGTCACCTGCGGCAGCTCTACGGCGACTGCTGGGAGTGGACGAGCTCGGCCTACCTCGCCTACCCCGGCTACCACGCACCGGCCGGAGCCATCGGCGAGTACAACGGCAAGTTCATGTCGGGCCAGATGGTCCTGCGTGGCGGCTGCGCCCTCACCCCGCCCGGCCACGCCCGCGCGACCTACCGCAACTTCTTCCCACCGGGGTCGCGCTGGGCGCTGTCGGGCGTCCGCCTCGCCGACGGGGGTGAGCGCCGATGAGCGCGCGCGAGCCGGTCGTCACCGTCGCGCTCGACCCCGACTGGGCCTCGGGCGCGCTCGTCGACGACGTACGCCGTGGGCTCGGCTCGCAGCCGCGCACCCTGCCACCGAAGTGGCTCTACGACGACGTCGGCTCCGACCTCTTCGACGAGATCACGAGGCTGCCCGAGTACTACCCCACCGAGCGGGAGCGGGCCATCCTGCGCGACCACGCCGTCGACATCGTGGCCGCCTGCGACGCCACCACGGTCGTCGAGCTCGGCAGCGGCACGAGCGACAAGACCCGCACCCTGCTCGACGCGTTCTCCGAGGTCGGGAGCCTCGAGCGCTTCGTCCCGGTCGACGTGTCCGAGCAGACCCTCCGCGACGCAGCGGTGATGCTCTCGGAGCGCTACCCGTCGCTGCGCGTCGAGGCGCTCGTCGGCGACTTCACGCTGCACCTCGGACACCTGCCGCGCGGCGGGCGACGCCTCGTCGCCTTCCTCGGCGGCACCATCGGCAACTTCTACGTCGAGGAGCGCGCCGCCTTCCTCGGGGCCCTGCACGACAGCCTCGACCCGGGCGACTGGTTCCTGCTCGGCACCGACCTCGTCAAGAGCACCGACCGGCTGATCTCCGCCTACGACGACAGCCGGGGCGTCACCGCTCGCTTCGTCACGAACTGCCTCCGGGTGCTCAACCGGGAGCTCGGCGCCGACTTCGACATCGACGCCTTCTCCTACGTCCCCTTCTGGGACCCGCGCCAGGAGCGGATGGACCTGCGGCTGCGCGCCGACATGCCGCAGCGGGTCACCATCCCCGGCGCCGGCCTGACGTTCGACCTCGCTCACGGTGAGGAGATTCGCGTCGAGATCTCGACGAAGTTCCGCCGTGAGAGCCTGCGCGACGAGCTGGGCGCGGCCGGCTTCACGGTCGAGCGCACCTGGACCGACGCCGACGGTGACTTCGCCCTGACCCTCGCCCGCCGCGACGACTGACCGGGGCGGTCGCACCGTCAGGCGCGCAGGTCAGCCGAGGAGGAGCTCCGTGAGGGTCTCGACCCACCACTGCTCGACCTGGTCCACAGACCAGCCACGCTCACGCGTCGCGATGTCGAACGCCTGGATCGAGCACACCATCGCGTAGACGTCGAGCGCTCGGTCCAGCGTGACACCGTCACGCAGCACGTCGCTCGGCCAGGCCGCGAACACCCTGCGTCGGCTCGCGTCGCCACGTGCCCGCCCTTGCTCGTACGCCGTCGCGAGAGCGGGCTCGTTGCGCCCGCCCTCGACCGTGAGGCGCAGGCCATCCCCGCCGCGCTCGAAGAGCCGCCGGTCGAACCGGATGAACGCAGCGAGCTGTGCTGCCGGGTCACCCTGCGCCGACTCGATCTCGCGGGCGACCTGCTCGACCCCGGCATCCATCTCGCCGCTCTCGACGAGGGAGGTCGCGAGCCCCGCCTTGGTGCCGTAGACCGCATAGACCGTGGCCTCGGAGACGCCGGCATCCGCCGCGACCGAGCGCACACTCGTGCCCGCCCACCCCGACTCGATGAAGCGCCGTCGCGCAGCCCGGGCGATGCGCTGCTTCGTCTGCTCGGCCTGCTCCTCACGAAGGGCGGAGCGGTAGGCGCGGGGTGCGGGCTCGGAACTCTTCACGGAAACCACTGTACAGGTCGGTTGAGTGGTTCTATATTAACTGAGTATTGCTCAATCAATCATGAGCAACTCACTCAAAGGAGAGCACCATGAGCACGACCCAGCCGGACCCGTCCGCCACCGAAGTCACGCAGCACACCGCGGCCACCGGGACCGCCGCCGCGATCCTCAACCGCCTCGAGTCGGCATGGAACGCCGGCGACGGAAAGGCCTTCGCGGCGCCCTACACCTCGGACGCGACCTTCGTGACCATCCGCGGGGAGCACCACCGAGGCCGCGACGCCGTCGGCAGCGGACACGCGGCGATCCTCGCGACGATCTACGCCGGCAGCACGAACCGGATGGAGCTCGTCGACGCGCGCCACGTCGCCGACGACGTCATCGTCGCGACGTCCCGCAACACCCTTGACGCCCCGAGCGGTCCGCTTGCCGGCATCCACGCCGCCACGTCGACCTCGGTCCTCGTCCGCGTCGGCGACACCTGGCAGGTCGCCGTCACCCACAACACCCTCGAGGCAACGCGATGAGCGCCCTCGTGGGCGGGACGGTCGGCGAGGCACTCGCGGGCCGCACATCCGGCACAATCGCCCCCGCGTCGGATCGCGCGTCGGATCGCGTGTCGGCCCGACACGACGCCGTGCGACGCGCGGCCGCTGTCTTCGGCATCGGTGGGGCACTCCTCGCCATCGGCGGGACGATGCACCCGCACGAGACGTCGGGGTCGATGCACGAGAGTCTCCTCGCCCTCATCGGGTCCCCGGCCTGGCTGCCCGCCCATGCCGTACTCCTCGCCGGCATGCTGACGGCGGTGGTCGGCCTGGTCCTGCTCCGGCGACACGACGCCTTTCCTGCCCCGGTCCGGCCGTGGCTCACCGGGACGATCATCGCGTGGACGGTCGCGACGCCCGAGTTCGTGCCGCACCTGCTCGCGGGCGCCGAGCACGACGCGCTGGAGGTCGGCGGCGCGACCCCGATGGTCGACACACACCTGGCCCTCTCGACGTTCACGACCCCACTCGTCGGCCTGTCGGCGGCCCTTCTCGCCGTCGCGGTCGCTCGGGCCGCAGCGACACGACCCGCGCAACTCCTCGCCGTCGCCGGTGTCGTCGGAGGTATCGCTTTCGCGGTCGCCGCTCCACTGCTGGCGGTCACGGGCAACCCGCAGGTGTCGAACCTCTTCGCGGCGCAGACCCTCATCGACGTGTGGATCATCGGCACGAGCGTCCGCGTCGCCCTCCCCGAGAAGGTGGCCCGCCGCTGAGCCCACGGACGAGTCGACACGGGTATGCCGTCGCACCGGGGCCGCGACGGCACACCCCTGTCCGGCACGGCCGTGAGGGGCGCGGGGGTGCTCGTGGGTGCCTGCCGGGCATTTGGCACACTGACCACTCGAGTACGACACGACGTAGGAGATCTCCGCATGACCCCTCGCACCCTCTACCGCCGGATCGCCCTCGCGGAGGTGGTCACCTGGGCGCTGCTCCTGCTCGGCATGGTCCTCAAGTACGTCACGCACACGACCGAGCTCGGAGTCCGGGTCTTCGGACTCGTGCACGGCGTCGTCTTCATCGCGTTCTGCCTCGTCACCGTCCTGCTCTGGGTCAACCAGCGCTGGACGGTCCGTGAGGGCCTGCTCGGCCTGCTCAGCGCGGTCCCGCCGTTCCTCACCGTGTGGTGGGAGCGGCGCCTCGGGCGTCGCGGCCGACTCGACGGTGGCTGGCGCCTCGGCCGCGACGGCGAGGCCCCGACCACCCCGGCCGAGCGCGTCGTCGCCGCCCTGCTCGCCCGTCCGATGGTCGCCGTCGGCGTCGGCGTCGTCGCGGTGCTCACCCTGACCGGTGTCGCGCTGCTCGTGGGCCCGCCCGTGGGCGCACAGGGCTGACCCCCGCTCCGACCTCGCCGTCCCCTCAGCTCGATGGGGCACCTTCTCCCGGTCAGGGCATTCTGAGCCGGGCGGCATACGGTGGCTTCCGACAGATCGACAGGGTCGACGAAGGGATGGATGCAGATGGGTGCGGTCGCAGTGCTGACCGGTGAGGTCCGTGCGGAGGGCGTCGGCAAGACGATCGACGAGACGACCCTGCTGCTGCCGACCGACGTCAGCGCCGACCCCGGCGAGTGCATCGTGCTCCGGGGTCCCAACGGCTCCGGCAAGACGACCCTGCTCCGGATCATCGGCGGGCTGCTCGTGCCCAGCACCGGCACCGCGACCATCGGCGGCCGCGAGGCCGACGAGCGCGACCGGACGGTCCGCGCCGCCGTCGCGGCCCTGCTCGGCGCCCCGACGACCTACCGCGACCTCACCCTCGTCGACCACCTGGTCCTCATCGACTCGACGTGGGGTGGTGACCCGGCCACGTCCGACGACCGCAGCCTCGCCCTGCTCGACCGCCTCGGCATCGCCCACCTCGACGACCGTTTCCCGCACGAGCTGTCGTCGGGGCAGGAGCAGCTCTTCCGGCTCGCGCTGACGTTCTCGCGGCCCGCCAGCGTCGTGCTCCTCGACGAGCCCGAGCAGCGGCTCGACACCGGCAAGCGCCAGGTGGTCGCCGAGCTGATCCGCGAGCGCACCGAGTCCGGCGGCACCGTGGTCATGGCCTGCCACGACCCCGAGCTGACGGCCACCCTCGCGACCCGCGTCGTCGACATCGTCCCGGCACGCTGACCGTGGACCCGCGATGAGCAAGCGCAAGCAACCGGCCCGCGCCAAGCCCGCGCCCGAGCCGACGACAGCCCAGCCGAGGACACCCCAGCCGATGCCGGCGGAACCGGCGCCGGCGGAACGGCCGCAGTCCACGGCACCCGACCGGACGGCATACGACCCGACGACGCCCGACCCGACGACGCCCGACCCGATGACGGACGAGCCGACGACTCCGGCGGAGGTCGACTACGACGACCACGACCTGCTCGGCCAGGCCGACTGGGTCATCGGCGGTGAGGCGGCCCGCAAGGCGCGGCAGCAGGGGTTGTATGCCGGCTACGTCCTCTTCCTCGGTGCGCTCGTCTACGGCCTGCCGATCGTCCAGGCCGTGTTCCGCACGTCCGATGCCTCCTCGCTCGGTGACCAGCTCAGCTCGCCCGAGGCGATCGCGCTGCTCGTCGCGTCCGTCGCGGCGCTCCTCGGAGCGGTGGTCTTCGCCGGCCGCTTCCGGGGCCCGGTCGTGCCGCCCATGCCCTGGATCGACCTCGTGCTACCCGTGCCGCTCGACCGCGCCCTGGCCCTGCGTCGGTGGTGGCGCTACGCCGCCGTCGGGGGTCTGTTCATCGGGGCGCTCAGCGGGCTGACCATCGGCGCCGGCCTGGCCTTCGCGCACCTGGCCGGCCCGGTGACGATCATCGTGACCACGGCCGTCGGCACCGCTCTCGGTGTCCTCGCCACGCGCCTCTGGCTCTGGTCGCAGGTGCGCTCCTGGCCCGGGCCCGACCGCGGCCTCAGCCTGCTCTGGCGCGTGCCGGACGCGCTGCGCGAGCTGCACGCGGAGTCCCTGCGCGCGCACTCGGCCAACACCTCGACGATGGCCGGCTCGGCCCTGACCGGCAACCTCCGCACGGCGCGCCTGGCCCTGACCCGGCCGATCCGTCACGGCCGCTCGGCCCGCCTGCGACCCGGCCGCCCGTTCGGCGTGCTGGTGCGCCGCGACGTCCTCGGCCTGCGGCGTACGCCGGGCGCGTTCCTCTCGGGCCTGGGGCTCACCGCCCTCGGCGGTGCCATCGTCACGTGGGCGTTCACGCAGCCGGCGGCACCCAGCATCGCGGCGACGATCGGCCTGCTGCCGCTCTACCTCGGGTTCGGGGCCTGGGCGGAGGGTCTGCGCCTGCAGGCCGACAACGTCGGCACCCCGTCGCTGCTCGGCACCAGCGAGCTGACCGAGGCAGGGGCCCACGTGACGGTGCCGACGGCCCTGACGGTCCTCGTCCTCGGCGGCTGGGTGGGCGTCGCGGCGGCGATCGGCTCGCTGCCGGCCAGCGCGCCGCTGTCGCTGTGGCTGGTCCTCGTGCTCGTCGTCGCGGGCAACGTGCTCGCGGCGTTCCGCGGCTCGCCCACGTTCATGCTGCGGCCCCAGATGGTGATCGCCTGGTATGCCGTCCCGGCCTTCACCGTCGTCCTGCTCGGCTCGCTCGTGGCGGTGCTGACCAAGGCCGGCAGCTACACGTGGCTCTCCGTCGTGAGCTGGCTCGTCTACGCCGTGCTCGCGTGGGCGGTCTCGAAGGTCCGCCGGCTCACCTACCTGCACCGGGCCTGAGGGACAACCCGCTCGCCGTCGCGGGCGGCGACTCGTTAGGTTCGGGCCATGAGCGAGCTGCGCACCCGTGACGTCGTCGACGCCGACCTCCCCGCCGTCCTGGCCATCCGCAGCCGGTCGTTCGGGCCGCTCGGCATCGGCGGCGACGCGTGGTGGCACCGCGTCTCGGCCGAGACCCTCGGCGGCCGGATGATCGCGGTCGTCGACGAGTCGGACACCGTCGTCGGCGCCGGCCGCATCCGACCGTTCGAGCAGGCCTGGGGCGGGCGGCACCTGCAGATGGGTGGTGTCGCCGGGGTCTACGTCGAGCCGAGCGCGCGGGGCCGAGGCGTCGCCACGGCCCTCACCCGCGCGCTCATCGCGCGGATGGGCGAGCTCGGTGACGTCGTGTCGTGCCTCTTCCCGACCACCGCCACCCTCTACCGCCGCTCCGGCTACGAGATCGGCGGCGTGCAGACGCGGATGACGTATGCCGCCCACCACGTCCGCGACCTCGGACCCTCGCGCTCCGGGCGGGCGGCGTCGAACGGCCTGCGCCCCGCCGTGCCGGACGACGCGCAGCACCTGCACGACCTCGCCCGCGAGGCGAGCGCCCGGGCCGGGGTGAGCGGACCGATGGTGCGGTCGGTGGCAGCCCTGACGGGGATGCTCGAGCGCGACGAGCTCATCGCGTACGTCGTCGACGGCGGCTTCGTCGTCTACGACCTGTCCGAGCAGGCGGTCACGGTAGAGGAGCTCGTCGCGACGACGCCCGAGGCGGCGGCGACGCTCTGGGGGGTCGTCGGATCGGGGTCGTCCGCCGCTCCGACGGTGCACACCTTCCTCGACCCCCGCGACCCGGTGACACTCGTGCTCGGCGGGCTGCCGGTGGCGGACGCGCGGCAGGTCCCGTGGATGGCCCGGGTCATCGACCTCGGCGCGGCGTTCACCGGCCGCGGCTTCGGTCGGCACACCTCGGTCGAGGTCGACCTCCTCGTCGAGGACTCCGATGCGCCGGCCAACGCCGGCCGCTGGACGCTGTCGGTCGCCGACGGCCGCGGGACTGCGACCCGCACCGGCGACGCCCCGGTTCGAGGTGATGCCGAGACCCACGTGGCCGACGCGATCGCCTCGGACGCGCTGCACGTCGACGCCCGCGGCCTGTCGGCGCTGTGGTGCGGTTGGTCGGTCTCGCGCCTGCGCCTGGCCGGGCTCGCGAGCGGCGGCACCTCCGAGGGTGACGCCGCCCTCGACGCCGTCTTCGCCTGCCAGCCCTTCATCACCGAGTACTTCTGACCCCCGCACCCCGGGTCAGTGCGTCGCACCGGTCGAGCGAGCGCGGCGTCCCAGGCGCGTGTGACAGGTGGGGCGCCGAGGCCACTCGCGTGGGGCTGGGCGCTCACTCGAGTGGGGCCGGGCACTCCCTCGCGTCGGGCTCGCGGACGGCGGGGAGCGCGAGCAGGGCGACGACCGCCATGGCGCCGACGACGAGCAGCGAGTGCAGCACCCCGACGTGGTCGCCGAGGAAGCCGAGCAGGGGCGGGCCTGCGAGGAAGGCCGTGTAGCCGATCGTCGAGACGACGCTCATCCGGGCGGCGGCGCGCCTCGGGTCGTCGGCCGCGGCGCTCATGCCGACGGGGAAGCCGAGGCTCGCGCCGACACCCCAGACCGCGGCTCCGACGAACGCGAGCACCGGACCGCCGTAGACGACGAGCAGGCAGCCGACGACGGCCGACACGAAGAGGACGCGGAGCACGGGCACTCGGCCGCGCCGGTCGAGCACGCGGGTGCCGAGCAGCCGGCCTGCGGTCATCGCGGTGAGGAACACGGCGAAGCCGACGACGCCGACCCAGCGCTCGAGGCCGTAGCCGTCGGAGAGAGCCACCGCGACCCAGTCGTTGGCCGTGCCCTCGGTGAACGCGGCCGCCAGCACGACGACACCGATGAGCAGCGTACGTGGCTCGTGCCAGGCGGCACCGATCCCGGCGTCAGACCGCACCTCCGCACCCGTCTCGTCCGTCTCGACCGACCGGGGCAGGAACGCGCGGAGGAACCACGGGGTCACCGCGAGCAGCAGCACGACGACGCCGGCGAGGTGCACCGCGACCGGCACGTGGAGGAACGACAGCCCGGCGCCGATGAGGGCACTGACGACCGTGCCACCGCTGAAGGCCGCATGGAAGTGCGGCATGATCGCGCGGCCGAGGAAGCGCTCGACCTCGGCACCCTCGAGGTTCATCGCGACGTCGAAGACGCCGGTGCCGATGCCGACGAGCACGAGGCCGGCCATGACGACTGCCCGGTTGCCGGCGACGTCGACACCCAGACCGACACCGATGAGTCCGACGCTCTGGACGATGGCAGCGCCCATGAGGGTGCGGGCGGCCCCGAGGCGGTGCACGATCCAGCCCGACAGCGGCAGGCCGATCACCGATCCGAGCGAGGCCGCGAGCAGGGTCAGGCCGAGCTCGCCGGCCGAGAGCCCGAGCTCGTGCTTGATGTCCGGGACCCGCGAGGCGAAGGCCGCGAACGCGGCACCGTTGATCGCGAAGGCCGTGAAGACGGCGGTGCGGGCCGTGCGGACGACGGCGGCCGGCGGGGCGCTGACGGCGGACATGACAAGAGCCTCTCAGGGACGGCGACGGTCGGGGCGAGACGAGCAGGCGGGCCGTCAGGACGGCCGGCCACCTCGACCGCGGCCCGGCGACGGGGTCGGAGCGTGGGTCGGAGCGTGGGTCGGAGCGTGGGTCGAGCGGTGGGGACGAGCCCCGGACGTCTTCGAATCGATTCGACTCGAAACGTTTCGATAGCATGCCTCCCATGGTTGCCCGAGGTCAAGCCCGCCCGACGCTCCGCGATGTCGCCGAGCGCGCAGGAGTGTCGGTGTCGACGGCCTCCCTCGTCTTCAGCGGCAAGGGACCGGTCGCGGAGGCCACGGGCGACCGCGTCCGCGCAGCCGCGTCCGAGCTCGGCTTCACGGGGCCCAACCCGCTCGCCTCGTCGCTGCGCCATGGCCGCTCGGGCGCGATCGGCGTCCTCGTCGAGGGACGCCTGCGGATGGCCTTCCGCGACCCCTTCGCCATCGCCGTCCTCGACGGCCTCGCCGAGGTGCTCGAAGCAGTGCCCACCGGCATGCTCCTCATCGGGCAGCCCGCGGGCACCAGCGAGTCCGTCATCCCCCAGCTCGCGCCGCTCGCGCTCGACGCCGTCGTCTTCTCGCTCTGCGGGCCCGGCGACAACCCGGCCGTCGAGCACCTCGCGGCCCGCGGCATCCCGATGTTCAGCACCGGCGTGCCGGGCGACCGGCGCATCACCCAGGTCCGCATCGACGAGCGCGCCGCCGGTGTCGCCGTCGCGGAGCACATCAGGGAGCTCGGGCACCGTCGGGTCGCCCACGTCGCCATGCCGCTGCTGCCGACGAGCACCGCCGGCCCGGTCCCGGACGCCGAGGTGCGGCCGGGTGAGGCCAACGTGCCCAGCGTGGGGCGTCTCCTCGGCTTCCGCGACGTCTTCGGGCCCGACGCCCCCGCGGTCCAGACCGGCGACGGGTCGTCGTTCGAGGGCGGTCGGATCGCAGGCCGCGCCCTGCTCGACGTGCCCGAGCAGGAACGGCCCACGGCCATCGTCACCCAGTCGGACGTCATCGCGGCCGGGGTCATCGTCGCGGCGGAGGAGCTCGGCCTCCGGGTGCCCGACGACCTCAGCGTCACGGGCTTCGACGGCGTCGACCTCCCCTGGCTGCCGCACCGCATCACGACGATGGACCAGCAGGGCCGCGAGAAGGGACGCCTCCTCGGCACCCTCGTGCGACGGCGGCTCGACGGCACACGCCCGCGCAGCGTCACCCAGCCGGTCCTGCTGCGGGTCGGCACCACGACGGCGCCCCCACCCTGACGGAGGCCCACGAGCGCCCGGCCCGGTAGGAACCCCGGAGGGAAAAGGGACACCCCGCGTACCTGGAAGAGCTCTCCTACCCTTGCTGCATTCCTGCCCTGGGGGAGTTCGGAGAGGTACCACCACGCGGGGTGCCGACGGCCAGTGTATGCCGCGGCCGACGTCAGCCGGAAATCGCCCCTCCCGCGGTGGCCGGGCTCGCGGCCGGCACCTCCTTGACCTCACGGACGCCGTTGACGTGCGGCGGCAGGCGCCGCTCGACGACGAGCGCGATGACGGCGAGCAGGGCACACCCGCCGACGAGGAACGCGATGTAGACCAGGCCGAGGTCGCGGCCGATGAGGAGGCTCGCGACGACCGGACCGACGACGAACGCGACCGAGAACATCAGCGAGCTGAGCGCGTTGTAGCGGCCGCGCAGGTGGTCGGGCGCGAGGTCGTTGACCATGGCCGCGCTCGTCGGCTGGAGCATCGTCTCGCCGAGCCCGAAGACGCCCGCGCAGGCGCAGAGCAGGACCGTGGCCGTGACGGTGCCCGGCACGAGCGACGTCGCGCCGAGCAGCGACCAGGCCACCATCCACGTGAAGGCCATGACGACGGTGACGCGGGTGCGGCGCCGCCCCTCGATGCGCTGGAGCACGAAGAGCTGCAGCAGGACGATGACGACGGTGTTGGCGGCGAACGCGTAGCCGAGCCCCTCGGTCGACACCTGCCCCACCGCGCGGGCGAAGGCCGGCATGCCGGCATTGAGCTGGGGATAGCTGACGAGCGCGGCCACCCCCACGAGGAGCAGCAGCGCGCGCAGCCGCGGATCGCGCAGCAGCGCGAGGTAGGAGACCGACTCGGACCCGGCGTCGACCGGCCGCTCGACCCGGTCACGGGCCCGGCGCAGCGGGCCGAGCAGGATCACCAGCGCCGGGACGTAGCTGAGGGCGTCGAGCAGGTAGACCGTGACGAACGTGCCGGGCCGAGTCACGTCGACGAAGCGGCCACCGACGATGCCGCCGAGGCCGATCCCGAGGTTGAGCAGCGTGAAGTTGATGCCGAAGTAGCGCTGGCGCTGCTCGGTGGGGATGAGGTTGCCGATGAGTGCACTCGACGCCGGCCACACGATGCCGAAGCCGTAGCCCATGAGCACGAGCGCGAACGCCGCCTGCCCCGTCGTCGTCGCGAGCGCCAGCACGACGTCGGCGAGGAGCAGCGCGACGAGGCTGCTCGCGTAGACCCGCCGCGGGCCGATGCGGTCGATGAGCGCCCCCGCCGGCGCCACGAGCACGATGCCGACCCCGGCCTGGAGGGCGAGCAGCAGCCCCACGGCCTCGAACGGGATGCCGCGCACCTCGTGGAGGTAGACGACCATGAACGGCAGGACGAGGCCCGTGCCGATCGACTGGAAGACGACGGTCGAGATGAGCAGCTTGCCCTCGCGCGGCAGGTCGTGCCAGAACGAGGACAGCGGTGGTCGGGCGGCACTGGTCGAGCTCACCGGGGCAGTCTGCCGTGACCCACCGACAGCCGTCGCACGGTTTTCGGGACCTTCGCCTCTGGCGCCGACCGACGCCCCGGGCCCGCTGCCCCTCGGGCTCGTGATCGCCGGAATCCTCACTGCCGCCGCAACGTTCGTCGTCCCGGACCCGATGTCGCGGGTATCCGCTGGACGGTCGGCTTCGCACTCCTGTTCGGCGCGCTCGTCGTGGCGTCGTCGGCCTCGTCCACGAGCGTGGAGACCGCCGACAGAGCTTGCGTATGCGTGGAGCTCGCCGACAGGCCCCCTGGCCCTCGTCCGGGCTGGGTCTCCTGTCGCGGGCTGGGGACACCATCGTGCGCGGGGATGGGGGAAGCGTCGGCCCCCATCGCGCTGAGCGCGATGGGGGCCGTTGCTGTTGGCGGAGGATGGGGGATTTGAACCCCCGAGGGTTTTATCCCAACACGATTTCCAATCGTGCGCACTAGGCCACTATGCGAATCCTCCGTCGCGCAGGCTACCGGAGGCGGACCCCGCACAAGAAATCGGCATCCCGGGAGGACGCCCGACACCACCCCGGAGCACAATCAGCCCATGGCCCCGCTCGCGCCGCTCCCCCTCGACACCGACGTCGCCTGGATCCACGGCTCCCCGTCGCCACGACACCTGACCGACCCACCGCTCCAGGTCCACCACCTCGCCCCCGGCACGGTCCTGATCCGGCAGAGCAAGGACCTCACCTTCGAGGCGCCGTTCATCCTGCTGCTCCTCGGCGAGCGTCGCGCCCTGCTCCTCGACACCGGCGCGGTCGACGGCACGACCCTGCGCCGGATCGTCGACGACCTCGTCGCGGACTGGCGCTCGACGCAGGACACGGTCACCGCCTCCGCCGTCGACGCGTACGACCTCGTCGTCGCCCACACGCACGGCCACGGCGACCACGTCGCCGGCGACGCCGCCTTCGCGGACCGACCGCACACGACGGTCGTCGGCCGCGACGTCGAGGCGGTGCGCGACTTCTTCGGCATCGGCGACTGGCCCGACGAGGTCGTCACCCTCGACCTCGGCGATCGCACCCTCGAGATCTTCGGCATCCCCGGGCACCATGCGGCCTCCATCGCCGTGCACGACGCCCGCACCGGGCTGCTCCACACCGGCGACACCGTCTACCCCGGCCGCATCTACGTCAACGACCCGCCGGCCCTGCTCGACACCTTCGACCGGCTCGTCACCTTCGCCGACGACCGCGACGTGCGTCACGTCCTCGGCTGCCACGTCGAGATGACGCGGCGACCGGGGCGTGACTACCCGCTCGGCTCGCGGTACCAGCCCGACGAGCCGTCCCCCTTCATGACGGTGGCGCAGCTGCGCGCCGCCCGCGACGCCTTCCGCACCGTCGCGCAGCGGCCCGGCATCCACCACTTCGACGACGTCGTCTTCTGCGTCGGCGAGGGGCCGCGGGTCATCGTCCCGCTCCAGGCCCGGGCCCTGCTCGAGCAGGTGCGCTGGCGCCTCGGCCTGCATCGGCGGCCGACGGGCCCCTGAGACCGGATTGCCGGGCGGCGACCACGCCTGAAACCATCACGTGCATGTCGCTCGCCGCACTCCACCGCCGCAACCTGCTCAAGGAGATCGACCTGACGCCCGACGAGTTCCGGGCGCTGCTCGACCTCGCCGCCGAGCTCAAGGCCGCCAAGCGTGAGGGCCGCGAGGTGCGACACCTCACCGGCAAGAACATCGCCCTGCTCTTCGCGAAGACCTCGACCCGCACGCGCTGCGCGTTCGAGGTGGCCGCGGCCGACCAGGGCGCGAGCACGACCTACCTCGACCCGATCGGCTCGCAGATGGGCCACAAGGAGTCGGCCAAGGACACCGCCCGCGTGCTCGGTCGCTTCTACGACGGCATCGAGTACCGCGGCGCCGGCCACGACGTCATCGAGACGCTCGGCGCCTTCGCCGGGGTCCCCGTCTGGAACGGCCTGACCGACGACTGGCACCCGACGCAGTCGCTGTGCGACGCGCTGACCATGCGTGAGCACGCCGGCAAGCCCGACGAGCAGATCGCGTACGCCTACGTCGGCGACGCCCGCTTCAACATGGGCAACTCGCTGCTCGTGACCGGTGCCCTCCTCGGCATGGACGTGCGCATCGTGGCGCCGCAGTCACTGTGGCCGTCCGACGCCGTCGTCGCCGTCGCGAGGAGGTATGCCGCCGAGACCGGTGCGCGCGTCACGCTCACCGAGGACGTGGCCGAAGGGGTGCGCGGCGTCGACTTCGTCCACACCGACGTGTGGGTGTCGATGGGCGAGGCCAAGGAGGTGTGGGCCGAGCGCATCGAGCTGCTCGCGCCCTACCAGGTCAACGCGGAGCTCCTTGCCCTGACAGGGAATCCGCAGGTCAAGTTCATGCACTGCCTGCCCGCCTTCCACGACCTCGAGACGCAGGTCGGCGTGGACGTGCACGAGCAGTTCGGGCTCAAGGAGCTCGAGGTCACCGACGACGTGTTCGAGTCCGACGCCTCGGTCGTCTTCGACCAGGCCGAGAACCGCATGCACACGATCAAGGCGCTCATGGTCGCCACGCTGGTGCCGCTCGACGCCTGAGTCCGAGTCCTGTCGTCTGAGGTGGACGGGCCGCAGCTCTACCCGCGCGTCTACCTCGAACCGGCGGGTCCGGCGGTCACTGCTGGACGGTGATCGTCGGGCACTGGCGCAGCGTCTGGGTCGGGGTCGGGGTGACCGGCACCTTGCCGAAGCTCTTCCACGCCGCACCCACGACGAGGTCGACGGTGTCGCCCTTGCGCTTGTCGTTGACGTAGACCGCCTGCGGCACGTGTGCCTTGACGAGGCGTGCCGACGCGGCGCCCTCCGGGCCGAAGCGGATCTGCGCGACCTGCTTGACGTTGGCGTCCTTGGGGTCGTTGCCGACCGCCTTGACCTTGAAGCCCCGGTCGCCTGCGGCCTTGGCGACCGCCGCGGCCAGCCCCTTGCGCGCGGTCGAGTTGTAGACGTTGAGGCTCACGTCGGCTGGCCGCAGGGCGGCGGTGGGCACCTCCGTCGTGCACGGCCCCGGAGTCGGGGTCGTGTCACGGAAGTACGTCGAGGCGTAGTAGAACGCCCCGGCCAGGCTCAGCAGGACGACCGCGATGACGATCGTCGATCGGCGCTGACGTCGCACCCGGTAGGTGCGGTCGTCCTCGTCAACGACCTCCGACATCCACGCTCCTTCGTCCGTCGGCCCCCGCGGTCGAGCGGCCCTGTGTCAGGAGAGTACGAGGACTCGGGCGTGAAGGACAGGTCTCTGCTGCAGCGCGGCACGAAGTGCCCGGTGCAGCCCGTCCTCGAGGTAGAGCTCGCCCTCCCACTCGACGCAGTGCGGGAAGAGGTCTCCGTAGAACGTCGAGTCGTCGGCCAGCAGGCCGCGCAGGTCGAGCGTGCTCTTGGTCGTGATGAGCTCGCCGAGCTGCACCACCCGAGGCGGGACGTTCGACCAGTCCTTGGTCGTCTCGAGTCCATGGTCTGGGTACGGGCGCGAGTCGCCGACGGCCTTGAAAATCACCGGGTCAGCATAGGCGTCGAACGTGGACGACCAGCCACTAGAGTTCGAACCGTGACCGAGACTGACGCCTCAGGAGCCCCGGGGGCCGGCGACACGACCCAGATCGACGAGATCCGGGCGGGCTACGCATTCGACGGCGGGGTGCTCAAGCTCGGCGCCGCGGTCGTCGACGGTCAGGCCCACGCCGACGCCCCCGTGCAGATCCCGCTCAGCGTCCTCAACCGCCACGGGCTCGTCGCGGGCGCGACCGGCACCGGCAAGACGAAGACGCTCCAGCTCATGGCCGAACAGCTCGCCGACCAGGGTGTCCCGGTCTTCCTCGCCGACATGAAGGGCGACCTGTCCGGCCTCGCGAGTCCCGGCGAGGGCGGCGACAAGATCACCAGCCGCGCGGCCGACGTCGGCATGCCGTGGACGGGGACGGCATACCCCACGGAGTTCTACTCGCTCGGCGGCAAGGGTGACGGCATCTCGGTCCGCGCCACGATCACGAGCTTCGGCCCGACGCTGCTCAGCAAGGTCCTCGGCCTCAACGACACGCAGGAGAGCAGCCTCGGGCTGATCTTCCACTACGCCGACAAGAACGGCCTCGCGCTCCTCGACCTCAAGGACCTCCGCGCCGTCATCAGCCACCTGACGTCCGACGAGGGCAAGGCCGACCTCAAGGACCTCGGCGGGCTCTCGAGCGCGACGGCCGGCGTCATCCTGCGCAACCTCATCACCTTCGAGGACCAGGGCGCCGGCGCCTTCTTCGGCGAGCCCGAGTTCGAGACCGGCGACCTGCTGCGCACCACCGCCGACGGCAAGGGGATCATCTCCTGCCTCGAGCTGCCGCAGGTGCAGGACCGCCCGCAGCTGTTCTCGACGTTCCTCATGTGGATGCTCGCCGACCTCTTCCACGACCTGCCCGAGGAGGGCGACGTCGACAAGCCGAAGCTCGTCTTCTTCTTCGACGAGGCGCACCTGCTCTTCAACGACGCGAGCAAGGCGTTCCTGCAGGCCATCGAGCAGACCGTCCGGCTCATCCGGTCCAAGGGCGTCGGCGTCTTCTTCGTCACCCAGTCGCCCAAGGACGTCCCGTCCGGAGTCCTCGCCCAGCTCGGCAACCGCGTCCAGCACGCCCTGCGAGCGTTCACCCCCGACGACGCGAAGGCGCTCAAGCAGGCCATCGCCACCTACCCGCACACGGCCTACGACATGGAGAAGCTCCTCACGAGCCTCGGCATCGGCGAGGCCGTCGTGACCGTCCTGTCCGACAAGGGCGTGCCGACGCCCGTCGCGTGGACCCGGATGAAGGCCCCGAACTCGCTCATGGACCCCTCGTCGCCCGCGACGATGGACGCGGTGACCGCCGCGTCCCAGCTCAGGACGAAGTACGCCGACGTCGTCGACCGCGAGTCGGCGTACGAGAAGCTGGCGGCCCGGCTCCAGGCGGCTCCTGCCGCCCCGGCTGCGCCCGCGCCGACCCCCGCCGCCCCGACCCCTGCGCCCGTGCCCGCGTCGAAGCGCGCGCCCAAGGAGGAGCCCAGCATCATCGAGCAGGTCGCCGGGAGCTCGGCGTTCAAGTCGATGCTCCGCTCGGCGGGCACCGTCATCGGCCGCGAGATCACCCGCAGCATCTTCGGCACCCGCAAACGCTGACACCACCGACTCCCTGACCGGGGCGCCTCGACCGTTCGTGGGTCGGGGCGCTCTCGCGTGCTCGGACGCAACCAAACGACCTCGGCAGGGACTGTTCCGCTGTCAGGATTGATCAGCGGGAACCGAGGTGGGCCATGCCCGAGGACGAGGACCCGATCCGGGTCATCTACGACGCGTCGTACCGAAGACTCGTCGGGCAGATGTATGCCGTGTGCGGCAACCGCGGAGACGCGGAGGACGCCGTGCAGGAGGCGTTCGTTCAGGCGGTCTACCACCGACGCCGCTTCCTCGAGATGGACAGGCCGGAGGCGTGGCTGCGCACCGTGGCCCTCAACCGGATCCGCAAGGGGTGGCGGCGCCGCGCGCTCGCCCGTCGTGTCCTGTCGCAGTCCAGCGCGGCCGCGCCGGACGACGGCTTCGGGCTCGACCCCGACCACGTGGCGCTGGTCGCCGCCCTCGGACGCCTGACCCCGGTCCTGCGCGAGACCTTCGTCCTGCACTACGTCATCGACCTGCCCGTCGCGACCGTGGCCTCGGAGCTCAACGTGGCCGAGGGCACCGTCAAGGCGCGTCTGTCGCGCGGACGGGTCGCGCTGGCCGACCTGCTCTCGGACCGGGAAGGAGCCGACCATGTCTGACCTCACGTCACTCGTCGACGAAGTGGCCCAGCGGGTCGAGGAGCCGGCGTTCGAGGGGATCACCCGCCGGGCGCGGACCCGGCGCGTGCGTCGCGTCGGTACCACTGTCACGGCCGGCGGTCTCGCCGCCGTCGTGTCCGTCATCGCGCTGAGCTCGACGTCAGGTCGCCCTCGGGCGCTGCCCGCCACGCATCCGCCGACCTCTGTGGCTGCCACGGCCCGGCCCCCCGAGCAGATCGTCAACGGTCGCAACGCCACCATTCGGTGGACGCGCATCGCCCCAGAACGATCCGGACAGTTCGTCATCCGTGACTGGCAACAGTGCAGCAGTGACACCCTCACGGTGACGAAGTGCGACCCGGCACTGCTCGTGGACGCCTGGGAAGTCACGGACGGCACGGGACGTCAGCAGCTCCTACCGCCCGGGGACGGTGACGACCTGAGGTACGCCGGCGGTGGCGTCTGGGTCCTTCGTCTGGCCTCGCCGCAGCACCCGGCCCTGTGGCGAACCGTCGCAGCGTCCCCCCGCCTGGCCGCACCCGTGACACTTGCCGTCGACCCGGTACGCACCACGGACATGCAGTCGGCCATAGGGCGACCGCACGTCACCTGCCCGGACCAGCCTTGGCGCATCTGTGTGGTCGACCTGTCAGCGAACGTCCTGGTCCCGGTCGACGATCTGCCGACCGGGGCCTGGGCCATCACCAATCAGGCCGGCTGGTGGGGAATCCTGGACACCGGGCAGGCCGTCGTCGAGCAGTCGGACGGCACCCTCCTGCGCCCCGAGCTCTACGAGCTCGTGGCGAGCCCGACGCGGGCGTTCGTCGAGGACGCCGTGGACGGCACGATCGGCTGGTACCTGAGCACCGAGGAGGACGTGGTCGCTGGCACGCCGCTCACCGCGTTGCTCAGCAGCGACCGAGGACGGACCTGGACGCTGAGGTCCGTACCGAAGGACGCCGAAGCCGCCTACGACTGGGTCAACGAGACGAGTCAGGACCCCCTCGTGGTTCGGGCGGTCCTGCCGGACGACTGGCGGGCGTGGCCCGTCATCGCTCGCTAGTGGGCCGCCAGAGCGCCCCGACCTCGAGGGTCGGGGCGCTCTGGCGCGGACGGCTCACCGGGACAACCCGACCGGCGACCCTCGGCTACGCGTCGAGCTCGACGTCGTCGAGGTCCCCGTCGACGTCGGCGAAGTAGCTGATGATGCGGATGTCCGGCTCGTCGAGCACCTGGAGCACGAGCTGGCGCAGCTGGATCACCTGGCCGGTGTCGAGGCGGATCCGCTTGGTGCGGCCGCGGGTCGGGTCGGAGTCGTGCCGCTCCCACCACTCGACGGTGTCCGGGTTGGTCTTGAAGATCTCATCGAGGATCCGCTTGAACGACGGGTCGTCCGGGTGCCGCGCGTACGCCTCGCGGAAGAGCGCGAGCTGGTCGGCCGCCTCCTGCTCCCAGTCCACGAAGAGGCTCCGGGCCGCCGGGTCGCAGCAGTAGAACCAGAGCAGGTTGCGCTCGCGCTTGCTCCGCTTGCTCTCCCAGTCCGTGAACAGCTGGCAGGCGGTGTGGTTGGCGCCGAGCACGTCCCAGCGAGCGCCGACGACGTAGGCCGGGTTCGGGTCGATCGAGTCGAGCAGCTCCTCGAGCTCCTCGGTCAGCTCCTCGTGCGCCTGCGGCCGCCGCGACGGGGCGCCCGTCGCGAGCGCGTGCAGGTGCGCGCGCCCGTCGGCGTTGAGCTTGAGGGCACGGGCGAGGCCGTCGATGACGCTCTGGCTCGGACGCAGGTCGCGGCCGCGCTCGATGATGTCGTAGTACGCCACGGAGACGTTCGCGAGCTCGGCCACCTCGGTGCGGCTGAGGCCCACCCGGCGCCGACCCTTGGCCCGCTTGATGCCGACCTCCTCGGGGGCCAGCTCGTGCCGGCGCGCGCGGAGGAACTCGCCCAGGGGTGAGGGGGTGCGCACGCTGAGGGGGACGTCCGTGGTCATGCCGCACATCCTGCCAGTGGTGCGCCACCACGAGACGCCACGTGGCGTCCCGAACCGTGCAGCTCGGGTTCGGGTCTCCGACGTGCCTGCCTGTGCGTCGATCGGTCGCGACTGCACCCGGCGGTGGACGCCGGTCGGCGGGGTCAGCCGTCGTCGAGTCCGAGGAGCAGGTCCTCCACCAAGGACTCCCGCCCGGTCCGGATCTCGCGCGCCCAGTCCTCGGCGGAGATGTGCCCCTCCACCGCGGTCCAGGCCTCGGCCCGCTCCTCGTCCCGGTAGGGGTTCGGCAGCGAGAGACGGTCCCTCATGGCCTCCTCGGCTCCGATCAGGTGCGCGGCGCCCACCGGGTCCCCGAGCCCGATGAGGATGGTCATGTAGGTGTTGGCGAAGGCCATCGTGAGGTTCGGGCTGCGCAGCCGCACGACCTGGTCGACGAGCGACTGTGCGAGCCGGCCGGCCTCCTCCGCCCGCCCGCTCGCCGCCAGGAGGTTGGCGAGGTTCTGGCCCTGGACCGCTGACTCGTGCTCATCGCCGGCCTCCCGGACGATCTCGAGCGCCTCGTGGGTCTGCTCCTCGGCGCGTGCGTAGTGGCCCAGCTCCTCCTCGACCCCGGCGAGGTTGCCCAGGGCACGGGTGAGCCTCGACTGGTTGCCGATCCGCCGGTGCAGCGAGAGGGACTCCTCGAACGTCCGATGGGCGGAGTGGATGTCCCCCTGGTGCAGCTGCGCCGTCCCGAGGACCCCCATCGCGAAGGCCTCCCGCTCCTCGTCGGCGACCGCGCGCGCCATGGACAGGCTCTGCATGGCGTACTCAGCGCTGCGATCGGCCTCACCCCGCGCGATCAGGAGGTTGGCGTAGGTCCCGAGGCATGCGGCGAGCTCCCCCGACGGCGCGCTCCCGGCGCGCTCGAGAGCCAGCTCCAACCAACGGCATCCCTCGATGACGTATCCACCCGTGTACCAGAGCCATCCGAGCGACGTCGACAACCGGAGCGCGGTCGAGGTCGCGGCGAGATCCAGGCCCTCGGTCGCCCCGCCATGGCGAAGCCCCCACACCAGGGCCTCACGGAAGTTGTCGAGCTCGGCCTCCGCCTGGCCGAGGGCGAGGAGGTGGTCGGAGTCGCGCGTCACCCTGAGGCTCTCGGCGACCTCCAGGTAGTGGTCGGCGTGCGCGGAGCGTGCCTCGTCGAGCTGACCCGTGCCGCGCAGCTCCGCCAGTGCGAAGGATCGGATCGTCTCCAGGAGGGTGATGCGCGGCTCGCCGTCGGGCGCCTCGGACACGAGCGCGAGACTGGCGTCGACGAGGTCGGCGACGAGGTCCAGGGGCTCGCTGGGCGGGTCCCCCGACCCGGCGGGGAGCGCGACCGCCCTCACCGCCTCGAGGTCTGCCCCGCCTGCGAACACCCCCAGCCGCCGGAAGAACGCCTGATGACGCCCGGGGAGCAGGTCGTAGGACCAGGCGATGGTCTCGCGCAGCGTCCGGTGCCTCATCGGGCCGTGCCTGCTCATCGACGCGAGGTCGAGCGTCGTGTCGATCCGACGCAGGAGCGCCTGCGGACCGAGCAGACGGGTCCGCGCGGCGGACAGCTCGATGGCCAGCGGTAGCCCGTCCAGGCGCCGGCAGATGGCGACGACCGCGTCGACGTTCTCCGGCGTCAGCCGGAAGTCCGGGCGCACGCTACGGGCCTGCTGCAGGAACAGCTGCACCGCCGGGGACCTCTCGACGGCAGCCACCGTCGAACCGGTCGGCAGGCCGAGGGGCAGGACCGGGTAGAGGTGCTCCCCCGGCACGGCCAGCGGTCGACGCGAGGTGGCCACGACCGCTGCTCGGGGCGCCGCCTGCAGCAGCTCCGAGACGACCTCGTCGGCGTCGCTGAGCTGCTCGAGGTTGTCCAGGACGAAGAGGGCCGTCCGGTTCGCCACCTGCTCGAACAGTCGCGGTGGCAGGCGGCTGCTCCGCGGCACCTCGAGCACGTCGCCGAGCGTCGTCCACGTCACCTCGGGGGTGGTGGCCGCCGCCAGGGGCACGAAGTAGACCCCGTCGGGAAAGGCCGTCACGAGGTTGGTCGCCACCTCCGTCGCGAGTCGCGTCTTGCCCGATCCTCCGGGTCCGCTGAGCGTGACCAGTCGGACCTCGGGCGACCGCACCAGGTCGACCAGTTCCTCTACCGCCTCTTCACGTCCGACCAGGTGGGTCGTCGGGATCGGCAGGCGGGTCGCAGCGCCGAGGGTCCTGAGCGCCGGGAAGTCGTTCTGCAGGCCGTCGACCGTGAGCTGGAAGAGCCGCTCCGGCTCCGGGATGTCCTTGAGGCGGTGGCTGCCGAGGTCCCGCAGTCCGACGCCGTCGGGAAGAGCGCCCCGAGCGAGCCCCGCCGAGACCGACGACAGGACGGCCTGCCCCCCGTGGGCAGAGGAGGCGATGCGGGCCGCGCGGTGCACGTCCATCCCGACGTAGTCGTCGTGGTGGACCTGCGGTGACCCCGTGTGGATGCCCATGCGTACGCGTACGCGCTCGTCCCCGGGCCACGGCTGGGTGTCCAGTCCGCGCTGGGCCTGGACGGCGGCGCTCACCGCGCCCTCGGCGGTGGGGAACACGACGAAGAAGCTGTCCCCCTCGGTGCCCATCTCCGTGCCCCCGTGGGCGGCCCATGCCGAACGCAGCACGTCCCGGTGCTTGTCCAGGGCCTCCGTGTACCGGCGCCCCAGACGGCTCAGCATCAGCGTCGACCCCTCGATGTCGGAGAACAGCATCGACACCGTCCCGGACGGCAGCTCGCGCACGGCGCCTCCCTCCCACTCTGCCGTTTCCGAGCGTGGGTCCTGGGATCGCGGCTCGTCAAGGAATTTGCGGTGGAGGGCCCTGCCAACAGTGATCGCGTATGCCGCTCGTCCCCCGTCACCGGGCACACCCGAGCCACCTTTCCTGCCGATGCAACCGAACGGCATACCGGGCGGTTCGTCCAGGTGGAGGCGTGGAACGCAGGAGGAGGGCCGGCCGGGCGAACAGGGAGCGTGCCGGAGGATGCATCCGCGGGTCGCCGGCACCGGGTGCCGGCGACCCACCACGCTCCTTGCATCTCTCAGAGCGCTGCGTGACCGACGTTGGTCAGCAGGACGATCTCGTTGTGGATGCCGCGTCTGTCCGAGGGCCGCGCCTGCGCGTAGGCCTCGGTCAGCTCGTCGATCGCCACCTGGACCATGTCGGACGTCTGCCGTGACGGTGGATCCGGAACCGGCGAGGCGGTAGCGGCGACGGGCAGTGCCAACAGGCCGAAGGCGACGAGTGAGACGGTGGCGGTGCGAACGTTCATGATCATCTCCTGGATGAGTTCGCTTGTGGGTCAAGCGATGTGGTTCGGGATCGATGTCGCGGCTCGCGCCGGGTGATCCACGTCCAGAGTCGTCTCAGGGAGGCCTGGCGCACATGCGGAGTAGCACTTGACCGCGCACCGCGGTCTTGGGGTTTCCCCGCATCGCGGCGTCGCAAAAGGCTGTGAAATGCGCATCAACCGCGCGTCCGCGACCAGGCGTCGGCCAGGCCCATGGGGCCTGACCTGTCCCGGCGTCAGGCGCTGCGCAGGAAGGTCAGGACGGCCAGGACCCGGCGGTTGCTCTCCGGCGACTCGTCGAGCCCCAGCTTCGTGAAGATCTGGCGGACATGCGCCTCGACCGTGCGGTCGGTGATGAACAGCCGCCTACTGATGCCCTGGTTGGTCAGGCCCTCAGCGACGAGAGCAAGCACCTCGCGCTCACGCACGCTGAGCTCGTCGAGCGGGTCCGCGTCGCGGTGCTTGTGCAGGAGGCGCGCGACGATCGTCGGGTCGATCACCGTCTCCGCCTCCGCCACCCGCCGCAGGCTGTCGACGAGGACGTCGCCCGAGTAGATCCTCTCCTTGAGGATGTAGCCGATGCCCTCGGGCTGGTCCTCGATGAGACGCAACGCGTACGCCGACTCGACGTAGTGGGACAGCACCAGCACGCCGGTGTCCGGGAACTCGGACCGGATCGTGGCTGCCGCGACCAGGCCCTCGTCGGTATGCGTCGGAGGCATGCGGATGTCGACGACGCAGACGTCCGGACGGTGGGCTCGCACCAGGTGGAGGAGCGCCGAGGCGTCGGCCGCCTGGCCCACGACATCGACCCCGCCGGACCGCAACAGGGCGACGACGCCCTCGCGCGTCAGGAGTGTGTCGTCCGCAACAACGGCTCGCATGCCACCTCCGCTCGGAGGCCAGTCGACACCGATCTCGGCGGTCGCCCTGGTCCCCGTGCCAGTGTGTCAGCCCCGCCGTCCGCGCACTTGGGGTTGAGTCCGAGCAGGCTTGCCCCCGAGGAGTGGATCATCCCTCTGCGACGGTCAAGGGGCATCGTCGACTCACGTCCGCACGCCATCGGCGGGTTCCGCGTCAGGGGACACGTCCAGCCTGAGCGGCAGCGCCAGGTCGACGCGGCTGCCGCCGTCCACGTGCGTCAACTCGATGCGCCCGCCGATGGCGGCCACCCGGTCCTCGAGAGCTGAGAAGCCCAGGCTGGCATCCGCGACGTCCGCGCAGACACGGAGCCAGCCCCCGTCGCATGTCGCGCGAACCGTCGTGGGCCCATGTGCCGCAGCGGTTGCGACGACGACGTATGCCGTCGCCTCGACCGCCGTCGGAAGCCGCCCCTCCGGGGCGGCCACGACCTGCAGAGACAGTGTTTCGCTCAGCGCCTCCCACGCGCCTGCGAGCCCTTCGGTCACCAAGACGTTCGGGAACAACCCCGCGGCCAGCTCCCGGAGGTCGCGCACGGCACCCTGAACCTCGGCCTCCGCCACATCCACCGTCCTTGCCACCTCGGGCTGGTCCTTCCCGATGCTCGCCCGCAGCAGGCGTAGGCCCAGCAGAAGACCGACGAGACGTTGTTGCGCACCGTCGTGAAGGTCGCGCTCCAGCCGACGCCGTTCGCGGTCGCCTGCCTCGATGATGCGGAGACGCGACCCCGCGAGGGCGCGCACCTGGGCGAGCCCCTCGGCGCGCAACCGCTCGTTCTCGAGCCCCAACCGGGCTGCGGTCACGACCTCACGGAGCTCATCCGGGTTGTCGAGCAGGCCCGGCCGGTGCACCAGCACGGCGATCTCGTCGCCGTCGTTCACGAGTCGGCTGGTTGCTCGTCCCGGCCGGGGCGTCACGTCCACCGTCTCGAGGTGGACGTCGCGGTAGGTGCCGTCGACGGGATAGGCCACGAGGAGCGATGGGTCGTGCAGCCACGCGGCCAGCGCCTCACGCATGCCGCCGGCCGCCGCCTCCCGGTGCAGGTCGACGACGAGGCCCGTGACGCCCCGGCGCATGACACGAGATCGCAGCAGGCTGAACGCCACCGCGGCTGCCAGTGCGGCCAGACCCACGAGCTGCGCCCACCAGAGAGCCTGTTCCGCCGCCGAACCTCCCACGAAGCCGCGATCCAGGCTCATGACGAGGTGCGCCACGACCGCCGCCAGGTACAGGAAGCCGATCGTCCACACCGCGCCACGCGCCCGTCGCGACGCGGGACTCATACGCACGAGGCCGACGGCCAGGACGACCATTGTGACGATCGCCCACGCGAGCGCGGCGATCATCGCCAGTCGCGCGGATGTTGCTGCCACGTCCGGGTCGTCAAGCACCAGAAGAAGATTCCTCGGGCAGTCCGAGCAGCCCAGGGCCTGCGGGTCGAAGAACAGCATGGGCACGAGTCCCAGTGCACCGACGAGCACGAGGGCTCCCGCCGCGAGCAGGTAACGCTCCGCACGCGAGTCGATGTGTCCGGATGGGAAGGCAAACACCGTCCAGGTCGCGGCGACAGGAACGGCGACAGCGAGAAGCAGCCCCACCGAAAACACTGCCGCAGACAGGAATCCAGCCGTTGCGGCACCAGGGATGTCCCACTCGGTCGTAAGCATGAGGCTCGCGACGAGGATCAGCAGCCAGCCGAACGGATTCACCGGTCTGGCAAGCCGATGGACGATTCCGACGGTCACGAGCCAGGACACAGTGCAGAAGAAGGCGAGTTCGGAGCGAACTGACTCACCGCTGTCGGAGAAGCCCGGCGACGCGGCCACGACGCGTGCCGTGAGCCACGCGAGACCAGCGGTGATGCCCAGCGTCACGGCCGACCGAAAGATCTGTGCGGCATCGACGGACATCGCCCGTCGTGGCGCGTGCCCGCCTGCGACGCCCCCGGCCGCCGGGACGAACGCACGTCGCGCCCTCTGCGGACCCCTCATGTCACCCAGCGTCCACCCAGGACGAGCCTCGCGACTCAGGGTTGGCACTGATTCGCTCGATCGATTGACCGGACGACACTGGCCTGGGAGCGAGACAATGGACCGTTGTGGCACCGAAGGGACGTGCCGGCCATGATCCGAAGCACGACATCGACCGCAGGAGTCATGCCGACTGTCATGACGGCCGGCTGCTTGGTGAAGAGATCGACCTGGGCGCTCCTGGCCGCCGTGGCCGTGGTCGCCGCCGGGTGCACCACCACGGAACCGGACCGGGCCGGCGGCCGTGGCCTCCACGAGGTGACCGTGCTGGAGATCGCCCAGCCTGACAACGCTGCGCCCGCGCAGGTGCAGGCGTATGCGTCGGAGGTGGAGAAGCAGTCGCACGGGGCCCTGCGCCTTCACTTCAACGACGACTGGCGTCAGGGCGAGATCTTGTTCGAGAAGAACACCCTCGAAGACGTGACGAGCGGTCGCGTGCCGGGTGCCTGGGTCGGCGTGCGGTCGCTCGACCTGATCGGGGTGACCTCGTTCCAGCCGCTGGTTGCCCCGCTGCTCGTCGACAGCCACGACATGCAGGATCGCATCTTCTCGGAGGGCATCCCGCTCGAGATGGCGCGCAGCTTCGAGGGGCACGGCTTGATGGCGGTCGCCGTCCTGCCGGGTCCGATGCGCAAGGTGCTCGGGGTGCGCAGGCCGTTCCGGGAGCCCGTGGACTTCTGGGGCGCCGAACTCGGAGTCCAGGGCGGCGACATACCGGAGGCCACGGCGAAGGCGCTCGGGGCGACCCTCACCCGAATGTCGTCCGGAGCAAGCCTCAGCGGGCTCGACGCCTACGAGCAACAGGTCGACAGCATCTTCGGCAGCTTCTACGGACTCGAGGCGAGATACGTCACCGCGAACCTCAACCTCTGGCCGGCGGCCATGACCGTGGTCCTCAACGAGGCGGCCTACCGCGGGCTGACCGACGCCCAGCGGGAAGTCTTGCGCACGGCCGCAACGACTGCGGTCCCGGCGGCTCTCGAGGCAGCTCGGACGGAGGACGTCTCCGCGGTCGCCAAGCTGTGTGGTCAGGATGTCGCGTTCCCGGCCTCGTCGGACCTCCAGCTCGCCGCCCTGCGCCAGGCCGTCCAACCGGTCTACAACCAGATCGCCGCCGTCGACCCGGACAACGCCCGCATGCTCGACCGGCTCGCTGCTCTCAGGGCCACCGTCGCCGCGCCGCCGGACCTCTCGGTCTGTCCTATGCCGGGAGCCGTTTCAGCGCGCGGGTCGTTCCCCGAGGGAACCTACGAGATGGCGCTCGACAACGATGCCAGATGGCAGTGCCCGGGCGGCCCGCGGCAGGGCACTCCAGGTCGAAGGTCCTGGTTCTCGCTCGAGGTGAGGGGCGACAAGGTCACCATTCGCCAACGCGTCGACAGCCAGACTGCGCCCAAGGAGTCCGCATACAACGGGGCGTACTCCACCCTGCGCGACCGGATCCGGATAGACAGCCTCAACGCGAGGTGGTCCTTCGACGGGAATGCCCTACGGTTCAGCGACATGACCGGTGGCTCGTGCGGCGAGACCGTCATCTGGACGACCAAACCCTGGGTCCTCCGGACACCCCCTGCGGCGGGCGCGCCGGTGGTTCCGGAGGGCACGTACGAGACGGTTCTGTCTCCAGCCGACCGCCACCTCTGCGACGGCCAGCTGGGTGAATACCTTCTCAACAGGGAACTCTTCGTCCCGCAGGACCACCCCCGCACCTGGTACCTGAGCTTCACTCTCGATGGCGGAGTGGTGACGGAGCACGAGAGCGAAGTCAGCCCTACGGCGATCGCCCGCATGGGATGGGTGGGCAGCTACCGCGTCTACGGCAACACTTTCGAGCTGACCGGTCTCAGGAGCACAGCGAACTATCCGGCCGGCACTGACCGCCGCGGCCCCATGACCGCTACCTTCACGTTCGTCGGCAGGACTCTGACGCTCACACCCGTGGGGTCCTGGCGGTGTGAGAGCCGGGTCCTGTGGACCCGCCACCCGTGGACCCTGACGAAGAGGGCGCCATGACACCGACGCTCGTGATCATCGACGACCACGCCGGCTTCCGGGCTTTCGCCAGAGCGCTGCTCGAGACGGAGGGCTACGACGTCGTCGGAGAAGCCGCCGACGGTTCCTCGGGTGCTGAGCTGGTCGGCCGCCTGCAACCCGATGTCGTGCTGCTCGACGTCGTTCTGCCGGACGTCGACGGGTTCGCGGTGTCCGAGCGCATTGCGGACACGGCGCCTCACTGTGCGGTCGTGCTGACGTCAACTCGCGGGCGCAGATCCTACGGAGCGCGCGTTGCCGCCAGCCCCGCTCGCGGCTTCGTCGGCAAGAGCGAGCTCAGCGGCTCTGCGCTGGACCTGCTGACCGGGTGACCGGGTGACCCATGGTCGGGAGTCGGTTCCTCCAAGTCGTCGACCTGCTGGTCGGTGTGGTCGTGATCTCCGCCGGCCTGGCGTCGATGCGGTCCGGCAGGGTCGCCCGGCTGATGCTGCTCGTCGGGGCGACGTGGCTGGTCGGCAGCGTCTTCTCCGCAGCCGTCTTCCTTCACCGCGGTCCGCTGGTGCAGCTGCACCTCACCTATCCCACCGGGCACGCGAGGCGCCGCTACGTCACGGTCGTCATCGGGGCGGCATACGTCCTGGGCGTTGTCGAGGCGTTCGTGCCCGCTGCCGCGCTCACCCTGGCACTCGCGCTCCTGGTCGCCGCAGCGGCGATCGACGTCTTCGTGCGCACCACGGGCCCCGCCCGCAAGGCGGGACGNCGCTCACCCTGGCACTCGCGCTCCTGGTCGCCGCAGCGGCGATCGACGTCTTCGTGCGCACCACGGGCCCCGCCCGCAAGGCGGGACGCCCGGCCCTGGGGGCAGCCCTCGGGTTCTCCGCGGTGCTGATGACGAGCGCCCTCAACCAGCTACTGGCCTGGAACATCGACGTGCCCGTCCTGCTGGCATACGACGGTGTCGTCGCGGGCGCCGCTGTCGTGCTGGCTGCCGACCTACGGTGGGGTCGCTGGACTGAAGCGACCCTGAGTGATCTCGTTGCCGACCTCGGGAAAACCTCCGATACGAGCGGGCTGGCCGGACGGCTGCAGCGAGCCTTGGGCGACCCCGGGCTCACGGTCGGCTACTGGATCCCGGAGAGGGCGGCCTACGTCGATGACCAGGGTGAGCCGATCGAGCTGCCGGCGCATGACGGTGGTCGCCTGGCGACCCCCATCGACGACGACGGGAGGCATGTCGCCGTGCTGGTCCACGACCGGGCGCTGCTCGAGGACCCCGGGCTGGTGAGCGGCGTGGCAACGGCGGCCAGGCTCGCGATGACCAACGCGCAGATGCTCGCTGACATCCGCTCCCGGGTCGGCGACCTCACGCAGTCCAGGCAACGCATCGTTGAAGCCGTCGACGACGAGCGGGCACGGATCGCTGACGAGCTCGCCGGCGGCGCTCAAAGACGACTTGCCCGCGTCGCCGACATCCTGGACCACGCCGCGACTGCGGATCTGTCAGGTGACCGGCACCTCACGCTGGTACGTGCGGAGGTCATGCAGGCGCAGGAGGACCTGACGAGGTTCGTCCGGGGGGTGCGCCCTTCAGCCCTCGTCGAGGGTGGCCTCGACGCGGCTGTCCGTGACATGGCCGGGCACCTTCCGTTCCAGGTCGATGTACGAGTCGATGTGGGACGGCTTCCCGACGCGCTCGAGGGGGCATTGCTCTTCTTCTGCTCCGAGGCAATGACCAACGTGGCGAAGCACGCCGGCGCGACCCGGTGCGAGGTCATCATCACGGCTGGGCCGGACCTGATCATCGCGGTCGTCGAGGACGACGGTATCGGTGGGGCGGACCCGTACGGATCAGGCCTGCTCGGCCTCACCGACCGGATCGAGACCATGGGGGGACGGCTGATCGTGACGAGCCCGCCTGACGGTGGCACCCGTCTCGAGGCGCGCATACCGCGACCGGCAGAGGATCGCGCCGCGGGCAACGGGCGGTAGCGCATCGCCTTCGGCGATCAGTGGCGGTGGGAACCGTCACTAGCGGGCGGGTTCGTTCCTCACCCGACCGCTCGCTCCTCCCAAATCCCGCGTGCTTCCGGTAGAACGACGAAGGACCCGACGGTGAAGCATGCCGGGTCCTTCGTCGTTCTGGCGGTGGCGGTGGGATTTGAACCCACGGTGGAGTTACCCCCACACACGCTTTCGAGGTCTGCGCTACAGAGTCCGCATGGGGCCGCGGAGGGCAGCGACGCGCTCATGGGGGCTGGGGCGAACACCTCTGGACTACACCGATCGCGCGCGAATGAGACCAGAATTGAGACCAGCCATCCAGCAAAAGCTCCTACTCAAAATCGGAAGGTCGGCGGTTCGACCCCGCCCCTGGCCACCACCCGAAACCGCAATTCAGAGCCCTCTGACCTGCGGTTTTGTCGTTCTGAGGGCCCTCTTGTCAGCGTCGGGTGAAAACTGACCCCTGATCGACGGGTGAAAACGCACCCCTTCCGTGAGCCTGTGGAGGGTGATCAGCGTGGAGGACTGGGCAGAGATTCGCCGGTTGCACCGGTCGGAGCAGATGCCGATCAAGGGGATCGCTCGGCGGTTGGGGATCTCCAGGAACGCGGTGCGCCGCGCGTTGGCTAAGGAGAGTCCGCCACGGTACGAGCGGCCGGCGAAGGGCTCGTGCGTGGATGTGGTGGAGCCGGCGATCCGGGAGCTGCTGCGTTCGTGCCCGACGATGCCGGCCACGGTGATCGCGCAGCGGATCGGCTGGCAGCGGTCGTTGACGGTGCTCAAGGACCGGGTTCGGGAGGTGCGGCCGTTGTTCCTGCCTGTCCCGTTCCGGGTTTAGTGGAGGCTCGGAACTGACGTTTCGACGGTAGCCGTCACGAGGTTCTGTCGGTAGTGCTGGTTCTCGAGCTCGACGGGTGGGATGAGTCCGATCTCGCCGTGGAGGCGTCGGTGGTTGAACCAGTCGATGTACTCCGCGACTGCGATCTCGAGGTCATCGATCGATCGCCACGGACCCCGGTTGCGGATCAGCTCTGCCTTGAACAGCGAGTTGAACGCCTCGGCCAGGGCGTTGTCGTAGGAGTCACCGGTTGAGCCGACCGAAGCCACCGCGCCGGCGTCTGCCAGGCGCTGGGTGTAGCGGATGGCGAGGTACTGAACTCCTTTGTCGGAGTGATGAATCAGGCCGGTCGTGTCCCGGCCGGCGCGGGCCCGGTCCCACAACCCCATCTCCAGGGCGTCCAGGGCCAGGTCGGTGCGCAGGTTCTTGGACAGCTGCCAGCCGACAACACGGCGGGAGAAGACGTCGATGACGAACGCGGCGTACACCCACCCGGCGAACGTGCGGCAGTAGGTGATGTCCGCGACCCACAGCTGGTCCGGTGCCGTGGCGGTGAACGCCCTCTGCCCGAGGTCCGGTCGGGTGTCCGGTCCGCTGCCCTGGATCGTGGTGCGTGGCCCCTTCGCGCGGCTCACGCCATGCAGGCCAACGGATCTCATCAACCGGTGCGTCGTGCAGCGAGCCACCAGATGACCTTGCCGGCACAGCTCGGCGTGGACCTTCCGGATGCCGTACACGCCGTAGTTCTCGGCGTGGATCGTCACGATCTTCGCGAGCGTCGCGGCATCGCTGACGGAGCGCGCCGACGGCGCGCGGGTCTTGGCCGCGTAGTGCGTGCCCGCTGCCCATGCGGGCGATCTGCGTGCCGGCCCCCGTCAGGACGGTGCAGATCGGCTCGACCCCGAACCGGTCGCGGTGCTCGTCGACGTACTCCACGAGCACCCCGGTCGGCACTGCTGTGCTCACTTCAGCTTGCGGTCGAGCTCCGCCCGTTGACGACTGGCGAAAAACGCGGACGCGGTCCGCAGGATCTCATTCGCCCGACGCAGCTCCTTGACCTCACGCTCGAGCTCAGCGATCCGCTTCGCCTCGGCGGTGCTCACGCCAGGCCGGTGGCCCTCGTCGACCTCGGCCTGCTGGACCCAGTTGCGCAACGTCTCTGAGTTGATCCCCAGGTGGTCACCGACCCGCTTGAGCGCCCCGGATCTGGTGTCCGGGTCACGCCGCAGCTCGACGGCCATCCTGATCGCTCGCTCCCGAAGCTCCTCCGGGTACTTCCTCGGTGCTGCCATGACTCTCATCCTTCCGTGGAATGAGAGCCTCCATCAGACCCGGAACGGGACACTTGCGGGGCCTGGTGTTGAGGGCGTGGGCGACAGCTTCGAGGTCTTCGGCGGTCCACCGCGAGAGGTCGGTGCCCTTGGGGAAGTACTGCCGGAGAAGGCCGTTGCCGTTCTCGTTGGTGGCACGCTGCCACGGGCTGTGTGGGTCCGCGAAGAACACCGGGATGCCGGTTTCGATCTTGAACTGGGCGTGTGCGGACATCTCTTTGCCGCGGTCCCAGGTCACGGAGCGGCGCAGCTGCTCGGGCAGCGTCGACATGGTTTCGGCCAGGCGGTTCTTCATCGTGATCGCGCCGTAGCCGGCCAGCGCCGGGCCGTTCTTGACCGATTGGTTGTGACGCCAACCCTCCTCGCGGGGAAGGTGTACCAGCATCGTGTAGCGGGTGGTCCGTTCCACCAAGGTGCCGATGGCCGAGCGCTCCAGGCCGATGATCAGGTCGCCCTCCCAGTGCCCCGGCACGGCGCGGTCCTCGACCTCGGCAGGCCGTTCGCTGATCAGCGCCTCGGGTGTCACGTGCGCCCACGTCTTGCGCGTGGACCTGGCCCGCGGGGCGCGCAAGGCTCGTCCGGTGCGCAGGCACAGGATGAGTTCGCGCTTGAGGGCGCCGCGGCCCTCGATGTACAGCGCCTGGTAGATCGCCTCGTGCGAGATGCGCATGGACTGATCATCGGGGAAGTCGACCGGCAACCGGTTGGCGATCTGTTCCGGGCTCCACGCCCGCACCCACGCCCGGTCCTTGCGATGCGGCTTGTTCCGGCCGGTCCACGCCCCGGCCGCCGGGCCCGGCACGACGGTGCCATCGGGGCGGGTGATCTGGTCCGAGAGCCGATCCTGGACGTAGGCGTGCAGCCGCGGGTTGTCCACCAGCTTCGCGCTCTTCGGTCGCCGCGCGACCAGCTCGGCCTTCCACTGCGCCACCGACGCCCGGTACTCGAGCGTCCCGCCGCGGGTCGCGGCGTTGCGGCCCAGCTCCCTGCTGATCGTCGATGGTGAGCGGCCCAGCGAGCGGGCGATCGCCCTGACGCCAGCGCCTTGAGCCTTGAGCAGCGCGATCTCCTCGCGCTCAGGGAAGGACAGGTACCTGCCCGTGAACGCCTTGAGGTCGAACGGTGACATGCCGCCACCGTGGCGGAACCATCTGCTTCCGACCGCCTGCGACGCGCCCACAACGTTGGCTGCCTCCTCGGGGAGGAGACCCTTGGCGATCTCCTTCCAGAACTCCCGCTCGACCTCCCGACGGTGCGACGGTGCGCCCGGCGACCTCATCGGCGCCCGCCCCGTGAACTCCTTCATCCATCCCGCTGGCCTGCCCATCGACACCTCCACGCTCGAGGTGTTGCGACGACCAGTTGAATCCGCCCTGCGACCCGCGGTCCCTGTGCACCACGCAGCCGGCGGTGACATGAAGGCCGCCGCGCCGGGCCACGGCCATCCGGAGCGCGTCGACGGCCAGGTGTGAGGTTATCCGGTCATCGATGGCGTACCCGAGGATCCGCCGCGACCAGGCGTCTTTCACGGCGCAGAGGTACAGCTTGCCCTCGCGGGTGGGGTGCTCGGTGATGTCAGTCAGCCACAGCCGGTTCGGCCGATCCGAGGTGAAGTCACGTTTGACGAGGTCATCGTGCACGGGCGGCCCGGGCCGGCGGGACTTGCCGCGTTTGCGGGCGTGTAGGGACACGAGGTTGGCCTGTGAGCACAGCCGCCACATCCGCCGCTCAGAGACGGCATGGCCGGCGTCGATGACCTCGTCGGCGATGAACCGGTACCCGAAGCCGGGGTCATCGGCGTGGACCTCGACGGCGGCGTTGGTCGCGTAGGCATCGACGAGGTCGTGCTCGCTGACTGGCGCGGCGCGCCAGGAGTAGAACGCTTGGCGGGAGAAGCCCAGCACCCGGCAGGTCACCGCGACGGGGATCCCGTCAGCAGCAAGGTCACGGACCAGCGGGTAGCTCATTTTGGGGACTGACCGAGCTTCAGGTTCGCCTGGGACAGATACGCAGCAGCTCGTCGCAGGACCTCGTTCTCCTGTTCCAACAACCGGTTTCGCTTCTTCAGCTCGCGAAGCTCGTCGGACTCTTGCCGCGTCGTGCCGGGTCGGATCCCGTCCTCGACATCGGCGCTCTTGAGCCAGTTGCGCAGGCAGGACTCGGAGATCCCGAAGTCCCTGGCGACCTGACCGAGCGGGGCCTCGCCGCGTCGGGCGACGGCCACGACGTCGTCGCGGAACTCCTTCTGGTGGGCTGCAGGCTTGGTGAACATCCTTCCAGCGGCGACCTCCGTCGCCACAGGTCAGGTGTCAACCAGCCGTCAGCAGTCCCAGGCGAACCTCAGGGGACCTTCTGCGTCGGGCGCTTGCGCGTCTTTCGGCGCCGCATGCCCAAAGGTCGAGAACGCGATCGCGTCAGGAAAACGGTGCTGAGGACCAAGAGAGCAGCCAGGAACAGGACCAACATCTCGAGCCGTTCGACCCGAGTCCCCACGATGCTCTCCTGCTCGCGAACGAAGTTATAGGCGTCTGCCGAGACAGAGATGAGTGTGATCAGTGCCAACGCGAGGACGACCGCGTTCAACAGGAGCTCACGGCCGCTTCGCTCCTCCTGCACTTCTGCCGCCTGGACCTCGAAGAGGACCGAAACCGACTCGGTCAGCAGCTGTTGCGTGCGGTCGATGTTCGCCTCGGTCGCATATGCCGCGAAGTACCGTCGATCCTCCTTCGTGTCCGTGACGCGGTCGAAGTTGGTGAGCGTGACAACAGCGAGCGCAAAGGTTCTCAGTCGATTCAGGTCCGCCAGGCCTCTGGCGCGGGAGTCCGCGCCGAAGTAGGAGTCCACCTGAACCTTGATCTCGGTCTCGAACAGGCTCAGGAGTGCGGCGCACGAGCCGCTGAACACGTGGGCAATGCGCATGCACTCTCGGTGTCTTTCGAGCTCGAGTTCCATGGGGTCCACTCCACGTGCTACGAGGACGCAGGTCTCCCAGCTGAAATAGAGCTTCCCGTGGTATTCGAACTCCACGGGCTTCTTGCGCATCTCGAAGTCCTTCAGGATCTGTGTCACTCGCAACGGATCCTCGTCGCCCGGACACTCGATCACGCGGGTGAAGCTGGTGAACAGTGTCGACTCCATGTACCCAGCGCCGCTGGTCCTGGTGCTTGCCCCGGGCCGCCGTGTCAATGTCTCGAAATCGGTCCGCCCAGGCACGATCGATCGACGTAGGTGGTGTTCGACGGCGCGCGCTATTCCGTCGGAGATGGGCTTGGTGTACGCGGCGTACTCCCAGGCCGAAAGGAGCCCGTCGAGCAGGTAGAGCGTCGGATTGGTCAGCTCGATCCCCACTCGGACATATGCCGTCCCGACTGCGAAAACGGTGACCTGGCAGATCGTGGCCGGCTGGTACGTGACCAGAGTTTCGAGTTCGGCGTCGAACGCGGCCTCCGATATTCCCAATACCTCGCTCCAACCGGTCTCGAGCTCAGCGCGACGCAGTTGGCGGACGCTCTCTTCGCGCCATTTCTGGAGAAGTTCAGGGCTGGTTGCAAGAAGGTCCAGCGTCGATCCGTTGCCGAGCGGGTTCCGTATGGCCACCCACTCGACATCAGGGTCCGGGCTGCGAGCCTCCTGCACGAACGCGTCGTCGCCCACCCCGAACGAGCGACCCAGGTCGAATGCGGTGACGAGCTCGACTCTCATGATGTCCCCCTGGATCGGTCGTGATCAGACCTGCGCTGCGCCAGATATCACGCGTCACGGTGCGCCTGTCGGCGACAACCCGCAAAGAAGCAGACGTTATGCTGTCGTGCGCGTGCGACGTCGGCGATCCTCGTCACTGAAATCCCGTGACGAGCCACCCAGCGCGCGCCTGTTTCGACGGTCGGGTCGAATCGTGACCCGGGCAGTAGGAACGTCTCATCCCCGACCATGAGCCCGTGGCCCGTACAGTAGATGGCCGCGGAATCGTGACCTGCTGACCACAGCCTGAAGTCTCGAAGTGCTTTCTGGATGGCCCCACGCGAGGGGCCGACACCTTGGTGGACCGAGAAGCCTTGCTCCGCCAACATCGCAGAGACTCTCCGCTCGTCCCACGCCGCGCCTTCCAGTGACTTCCACCGGGTCGCTGAATAGTCGGATACGACGAGCACCAACGCGACTCGGGAGTCCTTGCCGAGTTTCGTCGAGGTATGGAGCTGCCACCCGGCCATGGAATCCGGAATGGTGAACTGCGGCTTCTGGAACCCTTCCGTTGCACGGTCTGTCTGCTTCTGCACCTTGGTGAGGAGCTCGGTGAACGGCAACGCGGTCGTGGACACGGCCTTGATGAGAGCGGTGGCGAATGGGTTTCCGCCCGCGGCGTCCATGTCGTGTGTTTCGCCATCGAACGAGGTGGCGTATGCAACTGACAGTGCTCGTCGAGGTGTCGATTGCCCCCGGGCCTTCATGGCAATCCCCTCCTGCCCGCGCCCGAGGCAGGTCAGATCCGCAGGGCAGGGCGTCGCAGGGCGCGGACGTTCGATCGGCCCACCACGTAGTAGTTCGGTGTTTGAGTTGCCGGCATCAGCTGGACGACCTGGTTGCGCAGGTCATGGAACGAGCCTTCGTACGACCCTCCGTCCCAGACCTGGAGCAGGGTCTCGGTAAAGAGGCCGTTGACGTCGCCGTCGAGACTCGTCTGGTTGTCCTGGCAGCCGGACACGAGCGCCACTGTCGCCTTGACGCTGTTCGCCTCGCGCGGAGGCACCTCGCGCTGGATGCGCGCGTACGTGGCGGCGCGCGCTTTCTGTACCTCCAGGGCGACGTGAACGGGCATGTCACGCGTTCGAGGACGTGCTGCTCTGGCCGCCCGGCCCCTCCCGCGGGCAGCGTCGACCCCCGCCACCGCATCCCAGTCGGGTTCGTCGAGCGGGCCTCGCGAGACCGTGCCGCTGTGGCACGAGTCGGAATGGACGAAGACGCGTGACCTCGCCGGGAACTCCGCCCACAGGGCCCACAGCTCGTCATCGATGAGCTGGCGGTCGTAGAGGCACCAGGTCTCGTCCTTGCGGTCGGGCTTCTCGCCCATCTCGCCGTAGTCACGGACGGCTTCGTCGCCGTTCGTGTCGGTGACCTGCCCGCCATGGCCCGAGTACGTGAGTAGGAACGCGTCTCCGGCCGCCATCTTCTGCGCAGTGCCGCGAATGCCGGCGATCACTGCCTTGGCAGTGGCGGCCCTGGTCAGCAGCACCTTCGTCTCGGCGTAGTCCAGTGATTGTGCGAGCGTCGCCATGTCTCGGGCGTCGTTCTCGCAGGCAACCAACTCTCCAGACCAGCCCAAGTAGTGCCTCGAACTCACCGAGTTGAGCCCGATGTGAAGCGAGAATCCAGTAGCCATGCCGACCTCCCCAACGATCTGTTCGACACGATCTACAGCGGCCGCGAACTGCCGCCGCTGCGAAACTCCTGCCCCACAAGTCTACTGTCCCGCCCGAAGTCCCGAAGCGGAATGGATGATGTCGGACATCAGGACTGGAATTAGAGGAGAAGTCCAAACACCCTGCCTCTTCAAGGCGCGCGAAACGTCACCTCGATGGCGAACCGTCAGGGCGGTGAGGACGTCCTGGAATCGAGTTCAGTCGATGGCCTTCTGGCCGATGGAGTTGCCCTTGTCGATCAGGTTCCCGGGAGCAACCCAGGAAAGGTAACGCGCGGCTGTCGGCCATTCAGTGACCGGCAACCAGGGCAGATGGCACGCGCGCACAACGACCGCGAACCGAGCAGCGCACACCTGTGGTGCGGTGGCCTAGCGGAAGGTGCGCACCGCCTCTGCTATGTCCATCTTCTGGTCCGCGGGCACTGCCGCCGCGTAGATCTCTGCTCGGTGCTGGGCGTTCTTCTGGTCATTCCGTGCATTCTGCGCGAAGAAGAAACCTGGAATTGCACCGACGACCACGCCGACGATGGGACCGGCGGCCAGCCAGATCTTGTCGAAGTTCGCCATGTCCGCGGTCGCCCGCCAGAACATCAGGCCGACCAGTGCGAGGAATCCCAGAGCGACGAAGGCCGCGGGCCAGCCAATCTTGTCATTCATGAATCCCCCTGCGTCGACGCTGAATCGCTTGCATCCACTATAGGACCCACACTTCGGCGTGTTCGCCGATTGGCAGATGAACAGCTGGACCAGACGGCGGCCACTGGCCGAGGTGACCGCAAGGTGGGTGGTTTGTGACCGAGGAACGGGTTGGATATGAAAGCATGGTTTCTCGTGTTCGAGCCACGTAGCAGCGGCCGACCGTCCCGGGGACCCGCAAGGCGAAAGAGCCACGTCAAGACGGAGGGGTGCATCGACATGCTGAAGGACTGGATCGTGCCTTTGGCTGTCCCGCTGGTCGGAGGCACGGTTGCCGTGTTCTGGCCCTGGTTGCAAGCGAGGCAGCGCGGACGAAAGTTCGAGAGGATCATCAAGCGCGAGCTTGCCGAGATCGGCCCGTTCCAGGTGAGTGGCGATCCGGAGTCTCCGTGGTGGCAGCATCTACGGAAGCGGTTCATACACGAGGAGATCTTCGAGCGTGAGCAGGTGTCCGGAAACAAGGATTTCATCCTGAGCCTGCACCCTGCGGTCATCTATGCGGTGAACCAGCTCTGGATCGCTTTTGACAAGCACGACGGAGATCAGTGGCTGTACTACCTCGATGAACTGGCGAAGCTTCCACAGACGTCAAGCCCCGATCTCGAAAAAGCCTGCACAGACTGGAAGCGGGTCATGCGCGGCCAGAAGGAACCTTGGCGACATGCGAATCGATTGCGAGGCGACCCAGCGGCAGAGCCCGCCATCGCAGGCATCCAAGGCCTTTTCGACCAGCGCTTGAACAGGTACTCAGCCCTCTTGGCACTGACGGAGAACGTCCCGGGCACCGCGGAGGACAGGCAGAAGCTGAGCAAGCAGATTCGGCAGTGGTACTACACAGACGGCGCGGGTCTGCTGCTGTCCGGACGCGCCCTGAGGCAGTTCCTGGAGAC
Organism: Terrabacter sp. Root181; assembly: GCF_001428505.1. GTDB lineage: Bacteria > Actinomycetota > Actinomycetes > Actinomycetales > Dermatophilaceae > Terrabacter. The sequence continues at coordinate 84,989 of NZ_LMHU01000011.1, read as the reverse complement.
CCGTGACGCCCTCGCGGACAGCAACGCGACTGAGGCCGAGGTCGCCCTGAAGCTCTCACTTCTGCGGACCGATCTCAAGATCGATCTCGGTGTGCGCCATCCTGATGAGCGGTTTACCGAGCTCGCGCTGCCACTCGAGGAGCGCACCTAGCTCAGACCACCGGCCTGGCGACATGCGGCGTGTGAATCGCCCCGGGTTTCGAGTCGGGCTCGGTTACTTGGAACCAGCCCCTGATGGGACGGGTGGTTCAGGGTAGTGCTCGGGCGTGACGCTGGCACAGTGGTGGACGCCAACCGGCTGGCGGGACGAGGCCGATCTCGCCGTGAAGGCGTCGGTGGTGGACCAGTCGACGTATTCGGCGACGGCGATCTCGACGTCGCGCACTGACTTCCAACCGCCCTTGGGACAAACGACGCGTGTGTAGGTGCACCTGTCCCGACTGGCTAGCTGTCGAAGACGCTTGAAAACGAGGCCATAACGACGACCGAAAACGAGGCCAGTTCACTGACTGGCTGGCCGTCGCGAACGCCAGGGTGGTGCGGACGGTCAAGGCTAGGCCGCTCCAGCGACTTGAGGTCGACCGGGCAGCGATGCTGCCTCTTCCGCCGGTGCCGCCGCCGCTTGGGTGGGTCAACAGGGTCCATTTGGGACGCGACTCTGCGGCCGGGTCGACTCCTCGGATTACTCTGTCGACCCTGCGGTGATCGGCCGTTGCGTCGAGGTCCACGCGGGCCTGTCACTTGGCGGCTCGCGAGTCCAGGTGACCAACGCGAGAGGAGCTCTGACCGCGTCCATGCCACGTCGTCTTCTGAGAACACTTCGCACGCCGCTGCGGATCTGGGCGGCCTCTTGCGCCGTGAGCAGCTCATCAGCGCCTTCGGCGGCGGTCTGTGCCAAGCTCGGCTGGTCGCATGCGACTCGTGGACTGGTCCGGGATTGCTCCGCCGTCGACCAGCAGCCATCCGGCTCTTAGCTATCGGCCTGAACGTCATGTGCCCCATTCCGCCGCGATACGGTCTCTTCGGCATCGATGCGGTGCGGAACTGGGGATGGTGTTCTTCGCTGTCGGAGCGACGCGACTCGTGAGTCTCCGGTGAGGATGTGAGTGGCCGTGTCGACAGACTTTGAGGTGGTGGTGCCGCACCTCGCTGACGCTGAGGAACTGGCCTCGGTCCACGTTCAGGCGTGGCGGGAAGCCTACAGAGAGCTGCTCCCAGAGCATTTCTACGATGACGCCGCGCGCGAGNGATAGTGTTCTTCGCTGTCGGAGCGACGCATCTCGTGGGTCTCCGGTGAGGATGTGAGTGGCCGTGTCGACAGACTTTGAGGTGGTGGTGCCGCACCTCGCTGACGCTGAGGAACTGGCCTCGGTCCACGTTCAGGCGTGGCGGGAAGCCTACAGAGAGCTGCTCCCAGAGCATTTCTACGATGACGCCGCGCGCGAAAGTCGGCAGGTGATGTGGTCGGGTCTGCTCTCAGAGGAGGATGCCGGGGAGCGGGTCCGTGTCGCCCGGCGCGACGGCCGAATCGTGGGGTTCGTCGCGCACGGTCCGGCCGCCGACCACCGAGGGCACCCGCCAGAGCGCGACGAGCAGCTGTACGCGCTCTACGTGCTGTCCAACTACTACGGCCACGGTGTCGGTCAAGCTCTCCTTGACCAGGCTCTCGGCGAGCGGCCTGCACAACTGTGGGTGGCCAAGGACAACGCGCGGGCTCGACGGTTCTACGAGAAGAACGGATTCACAGCCGACGGGACCGAGCAGGTCGACCCAGATCTCGACGGGCTGGTCGAGATACGCATGGTGCGATAGGCCGACGCCGCCGCCCTCACGACAGCGATGTCCGACATCCCGCACCCACCGCCAAGTGGTTGCGTCCTTTCACCGCGAGCCGACCAGTCTCGAGGTCTCCCTTCCCACGTCAAGCGCCGCCTCGCCATGGCTGCCTGCGGTGGGGGCGGACGTTTCACGTCGGGGATGCGCCTCTTCGAGCGGGCCGGGGGTAAGTGTGTCGCCATGGGCCGTTAGCATCCGGAACCTCACCAAGGGAGATCCATGAGCGACGAAGACACCACGGTCGTGCCGTTTTGGACGCTGTCCACGGCCGACACCGCGAGCGTTCCGGCGGTCTCCGCCGACGGCGCGCTCACCCCGGGACGCTTGGCGGAGCTCCGCTCAGCGCTTGCAGCCTTTGCGACGGCGCCACTGGTCACCTTGGAGGCACATCCCCTCCCGAAGAGGCGTGAGCGCACGGCGGGACTGCCGCTGGACGCTATGAGCCCGCTCGCGCAGGAGTTGTCGCGTCTGGTTACAGCGAACGCGACGAACGTCTCCGCGGTCGCGACGGTCGCAGACTCGGCTGAGGTCCTCTACCGGATGGTGGTCCCCGCGAAAGTTGCAGCGCAGGTAGGCCGCGGCCTTGTGAAGCCGATGGCCTCCAAAGCGGTCGCCAACGGTGTGTACGGCGATCTGGTCGGTAGCGCAACCAACATCGTGTCGGCCAAGGCGACTTTCGTGCCGGTACAGACAGCCGCCGCCGGAGCCGCAGGCACAGTCGTAGGTACTGCCGCCGCCGGGACTGCATTGACTGTCGCCGCGCCGCTCGTTCTCATGGCGATCGCAGTAGGCGTGAGTGCACATGCCGACCGTCAAAGACAGGCGGCGATCGAGCACATCGCGGAGCTGTTGGAGAAGTTGCACAGCGACAAGTTGGACCACGAACGCAGCGAACTGGACGGCTGTCGCGACGCCATCGACAAGGCCACCGCGCTCCTGCTGGACCGGGGCAGGATCGGGGCATCCCTCGGCCTGGACTCAGCCGTACACGCGATCAGTACCGCGGCGGAGAATGCCGGCCGTCGGCTGCGGAAGTGGGAAGTCGCCCTCGACGCCTTCGGCGGCAGCCGCGTCTGGGTCGAAGACCTAGAGGACGCATTCCCAGGAATCGGCCAAGACGGCGGCGAATTCCGGACACACGTCGAACTGGCGGCCCTTGCCATTGCGCTGAAGCGCCGAGTGGTCGTCTTGCAGGCGGTCGAGGCCGGACAGAGCGACCTGAACAACCCGTTCGAACACTTCGCTCGCAGCCTGAAGGTCGACCAGCAGCGGATCGACGAGCTGGAAGCGCGAATCAGTACCGTCCTGCTACGGCTTTCGACCTTGGAATTGCAGGCACCGAAGGGGCTCTTCGACACGTTCATGAGCCGAGGACAGGTCGACGAGTTGCTGGAGGCGTCCTACCGGCTTCGAGCCCTCGGGAATGGGGTTGGCCCGGTGTCGCCCACGTCGGAGGTGGTGATCGAGATCGAGAAGCACAGCGACGGAACCCTGCTCGTGCTGCCGGCCCAAGCGGCCTGAACGTTACAGCGTTCCTGCCGCGTGTCACGCCGCGGGTCACGCGTGAGCGAGCGCCTTTGCCAACCAGTCCTCTGGCCAGCAAGGGTGACGCTGGTGAAACACAAAGGGATGAGTGAGCCTGAGGAGTTCATCAGCGGGTGAACACCGTCCGCCGGGGCGCCGAAGTCGCGCCACACAACGGCGAGCCATCCCTGCGGCGCGCCATCTGGTCACGCAGGATCCCGTTACCGTCCTCTGGGCCTGGAGGAACGCCAGGCTCTTCGCATACCTTGCGGACAACTTCTCCGAGTGCATTTCCCACCTGTCCCAACTCATGGCGCCCGAGGCGGCGGGGATGTGGCATTCACCTCGGGCTGCGTCCTATCGCCACAAGTTCCTCGCATGCTTCGCCTGAATCTTCGCCATGACGATCTTCTGAGCCGCATGTTGATCTGGGCGACGCATTTGGATGCATCGGTCTTCTTCGGTCTTCTTCGGGCTTCCGATGAAGACCCCATGACGCGGTCACCGTCGTAGCCCGGTGATGGGACCGCACGTCGAGCCCCTCGGCAAGGGTGCCGGCGTGCTGCTCATCGAGGACGCCGGCACGTTCACTGTCAGACCGCTCTAGGGACCGCTGCACATCGTGCACCGACCGCTACGCCGCAACTCACCGAACTAAGCATGGCTTTGGTGCACGGCACTCCGGCGTGGGCGCGCTTTGCCGAATCGCGTGCGTCGGGTCGCGGACCCGGCGGGGCCAAACCGCATTGTCAGCGCCCCATCGTGGCGAGTCCACCGGCCGGCCGGCCCATGAAGAGATTCCGCCGACAATGCGACATTCGGGAACGCCAAAGACTGGCCTAGGTCGGCAGTCTGCTCCCCCGCGGTGAATACGGCGGAGGCCTGACCATGTCCACAGTGACCGGGTGGCCGTCCAACTCGAAGGCAGCCAAGCGGCGCGACTCCGGGAACGGGGCCGGTCGCCCGCGCGGCTATTGCCCTCGCGCTCGCACCTTTCTTGGCCACATATGTCTCGCTCGGGCCATGCCCCTCGAACGACGCTACGGTTGAAGAGACAGCCTGACCTCAGGCCCCCATGGTGTTTTGGCAGACACACGGTGACCGGGCGCCGAACCGTGCTCCTTCCTTGGCGTGCAGCGAGTCGCGGATCGGGTACTTGAGGCTCCCTTGGCGCGCCATCATCCAAAGACGACGTAGACCTCATCCTCTGACGATGGGCAGCGCCAGCGGACTGGTCGACAGGCCGTCCAGGATCCTGGCCACATCGACATCCACGCGCGTTCCGACGGGGGTGTCCCTCGGCTGAGGACGCCGTGCACGCTGCTGATTCCGAGGTCGGTACAAAGCCCTTCTGGGTATCGGGTCTCTTTGAGATAGGTACGTTCAGTTGCGATCCCCCGGCCCACTAGTTGACCCATCCCTCCCAGCCCTCGATTCAGGGCGCCCGGCCTTCCTGCCACGCAGTGCCGTCCCAGTGCGCCTCGCCTGGCCCCCGGCCGTACCGGTCTGCACGAACTGGCCGGCGGTCCAGGCGCTCTTTGCAATGCGTTCCGGGAAGCCAGTCGAATCGTCAATCCGAGCGAGGAGGGCTCGGGCCTCGGATGCAACCTGCGTGTCGCCGACGGCCAGCCCCGTGAGGGCGGTCACCGCCTCGTCCACGGCACCGACCAGCACGTGAAGGAGGGCGAGATGGAATCGCGCATCGAGATCGTCGGGGTCGAGTTCGATCGCGTTGAGTAGGGCCTCGCCGGCCGTGCCGTGGTCATGGTTGACCAAGGAGGCGACACCAAGCTGGGTCCAGACCCGGCTGGACCGTGGCGCCTGCGCGGTGGCTCGATGCAGTATGTGGACCGCCTCGCCCGTGCGGCCACCCACCGAGAGTGCAACGGCCAGGCCGATCAGCAGGTCGACATCATTTGGCCGGACGGCTACAGCAGATGCCCATGCTCGTTCGGCCTCCTCGGCCCGTCCCAGGGCAAGGAGGGCTCGCCCCAGCGCATGCCATGCGAAGTGGTTGCGCGGGTCTAGCCGGACCGCCTGGGACAGCGCAGACAAGCCTGCGCTGATCTCACCGAGCGCAAGTCGGGACATGCCGATGTGCGCCCATGGGGCGGTGCGCTCGGGCTCGAGCGCGAGCGCCTGTTCGGACTCGTCGATCGCCTCGGTATGCCGGTCCGTCAACGCGAGTACGTAACCGAGGTTCGCGTGCGCAATGGGGTTCCTGGGGTCTACCGCGATCGCCTCACGGAACAGCGACTCCGCGCCTTCGACATCTCCCTCGGCCAGCCGCACGGCACCCCGGTTCACGGAGTTCTTGGCAGGTGATTCATCGAGCCCGGCCATCTTCGTCTCCCGTTCTAGCCGACAATCTGCTTGACCAAGCCACTGATGAGTTCCTTGGGCTCGATGTGCGGGATCGTCCACTGAATCTGGTCGTATGACACCGCGAACGGCTTGCTCGACTCGTAGTGGATGGGCAGCGTGAGCCCGAACCTGAGGTTCGATCCGTACTCAAAGGCCGCTAGATTCCACGTCTGGTGGTACAGCTCGACGGTGGTGAGCCACAGGTCGGCGCTCACGTCGACAAACGCGTTGATACCGAACTTGAACTTCGGCTCGACGAAGATCTCACCCTTGGCGTCGAGGACGACTCCGGCAGTGGGCGTCCAGGTCACCGTGCTCGCAGCCGACGCCTCACCGAAGACCCCGATCTCGCCGAACACCTCGAGGCCCGCCTTGGCGCTCACCACGGGTATTCCCGCGCCGACGGATCCGTCAACCGACAGCCGCAGGTACGCGAAGGCTGGAACGGCGAACTTGGCGTTGCCTGAGACGGTGGTGTCCTCGGGCTTGGCCGGGTTGTAGACCACCTTCAACACGGTGTCGCGCAACTGCCCGGGCCCGACCCCGGCCTCGACTCGGACTGCCCCGCCTATCGAGGCGAAGATCCCGATCCGTTGGCCCGCAACGGCGACGCCGACGATCGGGATGTCGACACGAAGGGAAAGCAGCTCCTTGTCGATCGGCTGCACGTCGAACACGTCGAACGTCGGTGGCAGCGCGACCTCGCCGCTCACCTCGACCTGGCCGTCGGGAGTGAGCTTCAGGCCGACCGTGCCACGGAGCCAAGGGGTGAGCTGGAGCGTGACCGTGCCGTCGCCGAAAACGGCAAGCCTCCCGTCGGCCTTGGGCGGCCCGGCGGGCTTTCCGTCCGGACCGATGGCCTGGTTCGTGGCTCCGACGTGGACCGTGCCCTTGGCGAAACCCTTCTCGTAGCCCAGCTGCGCATCGACCGCGAAGGCGCCGTCCTCGTACCGTCCGGTGATCTTCCCCGTCACACCGGGGATCGACGGCTCGAGCGCGAGGTCGCCGCTCAGCGAGTGTTTGTCCGACCCTTCCTTGATCGTCGCCGCCAGCTTGCCGCTCTTGATCCCGGGGATCCCCTCGCCGAGCTCGATCAGCCCCGTGATCTCGGCACCGTTCTTCTCGTCGTACTTGAAACCCAGGGTCCCCTTCTTCACGCCCTTGATCGCTGGCACGAACTCGCCGTCGGCCGTGATCGCCTCATCCGAGATACCGACCCGCGCTCTCGCTGACTTGATGCCTTTGACCTTGCCGGGAGGCACGCCGAGCTCACCCTCGGCTCCCCAGCTGCCCTGTTCGTATGAGACCCTAATCCTCGCCGGCTCGAACATTTTGGAATCGAAGTCCAGGCTGCCCTGAAGCGCAAAGGCCGTGCCAGTCGCGCCCTTCTTGGCGGCCGCTCCGATAGAACCCGTCGCGAGCTTGTCGATCCGTATGCCGACCTCGCCGCTCACCTCAAGGCCTCCGGTTGTGGCCGACAACGTCAGCGCGCCCCCAGTCACATGGAGCGGGCCGGGGAGTGACAGCTCGCCGCCAGTGATCGTCGCTTCGATGCCTAGCTCGCCATCCTTCGAGATGACGTAGATTGACGCCTTCTCAAGGATCTTCCAAGAGGGCTTGGGTATGAGGCCTCTGCCCGAAAGGCCGAGGTCCATGTCCGCCTCGAGCGTGTCGAAGGCTACCGGACTCGCACCGCGGACCTCAACTGGTGGCTTCGATCGCATAGCCTCTATCGACTTTTGGTCGATGTAGCCACCCCAGGGAACCACGTTGGGGATTCCCAACAAGGAAATCGGGCCCTGGGCCAGTGGCCTTGTAAGGCCACGGTCCTCGAACGCGATCCCGCTGATCGTCCCGACCTCACCCGTTGTGTCGTGGTTCGGGCCGTCGTGCTTCCAGACCACAGAGCGCAGCTTGTTGAACCCGATCACCGACTTGTAGTCGTACGTGGCTGGGCCTGAGATGTTGCTCTTTCCTGCGTCCTTCTTCTTGGGATTGCTGACGTGCCCGCCTGCCTTGTCGCGATAGATGGCAAGTGTATCCTGAGTGCCCTCAAGCCTGTCGACCGCCTCATCGTCCAGCTTTGAGAGGCCAGCCATCGCCTCAATCTGCTCCATTTCCTTGAGCTCGAAGTATTTGTCCTTGGCGGGTTCCGGGAAGTTGCTCGCTGCCGCCAGCTTCCAGGACACCGTCCAGTCGTCCGCTCGCACCGTCCGCTCGTCCTGCGGTTTGGCAAGTTCTGGATTTGCCTGCTTGAGAAAATTCTTGACCTGCGTTGACACAAACTTCTTTATCTCGTCTCCTGCTGCCATATTGACGGACCGGTTTAGGAGTTGGAAATTGTCTATGACGTCCTGTCCGCCGATCTGGTGTTCATGAATATGGTCGACCTCCCACTGGGCAAATGTCCCGCTTCTATTCCAAGGCGGAATCGCCAAGAGGGGCGCAATATCATCGACCGTCCCGAAGTAGAAGAACTTGCTGCTCTTTTCTCCCTTGAATTGAAGTTTGTAGGGGCCCTTGTCGTCCGCCATCCCCGGCAACGATTTGATCTTAGATTGCAATGCCTTCGAAGCCGGGCCCAGAACCTTATCCTTATTCGTGAGCCATATACTGCGCTGCTTGTCCTGGCGCTTCTCAGAGAGTTTCCGCCAGACGATTGGAGATTTTGTTCCCGCCACCTTGAAGCCAGGGACCATGATTTGATCGAAAGTGAGGGTATGCGCGTCCGTGTCGATCGCGCCCAACTCATTAGAGACCTTGGTTTTGGTGCCCACGGGGACGTGTGAGGGGGACGCCGATTTCGAGGCATTCGAGTCGGCGCGACGGATGATGGCGCCGCCCAGACCAGGAGCCACCTTCCGGTTCACACCCGGCCGCTGCTGCACCACATGGGTCAACTCGTGCGCCAGCAGCCAGCGGCCAACTGCCGACGTCGGGTCGTAGGCGCCGGATCGGAAGTAGATGTCGTTGCCACGGGTGAACGCCAGCGCGTCGATTCCACGGGCGGCGTTGTCGGCCTCGGCGTCGTCGTGGACCCGGACGTCGTCGAACGGTCGCTGGAATCGCGACTCGAACTCGGCGCGGACGGCATCGGGGAGTGGCGCGCCCTTGCCGCGGCTGGCGTCCAGGTAGTCCTGGAGCTCGGGGGACACGACCGGAGTCTCGCGGGACGGGGCTGATCCGGCCGGCGCCGGCGGTTCTGGCTCGGGCGCCGGGGTCGCCGACTCGGCGGGCCGCTGGCCGGCCCCGGCGGGCGTCTGGCCGGCTCCGGCGGGCGCGGCCACCATTGGGGCGGGGCCGGCTGGTGTCGCCGTGTCCGGACCGGCGCCGCCGCCGGCGCCGGTGTTCGTGGGCTTCACCGTGGGCTGGCCGGGCGGCTTCTGCTCCGCGGCCGGGTCTGCGGCGCGGCGCACCGGCTCCTGTGACGAGGTTCCAAACCCGGGCGCGGCACCGTGCGGCGCGTCGGTGTCGCCGCCCGGCCGGACGGGTGCCGGCGTGCGCATCACATGGTCGGCTGCCTGGTCGGCCTTGCGCTCGGCGTCGTCGCCGGACCTGCCGACGACGGACGTCCGCTGGAGCTGGCGTTGACCCAGACCCTGCGTCGCCGCCGTAGGTGTTGTGCTGGCAGCGGCAGTGCCGTCCCGCGCGTCCTTGACGGCGGGCTTCGCGTCGGGCGCCTTCTTGAGATCGGCGTCCGCCCCGGCGCTCTCGCTGCCCATGGCATCACCCCTCGACGATGGTCACGATGGTCACGTAGACCCGCGCGACGACTCCCGGCCCCGGGCGGAAGTCGACCGCAACCTTGGTATTCGCGGGGTCGAGGCCGATCTCCTTGATGATCGACTGCGCGCGATCGACTGCTCGGGTCGACCGAGCGTCGCTGACGCCGGTCGCCGTCCAGATGACCGCGCTGAAGATGCCCGAGCTGGCGTGCTGCGTCTCCACGTCGCCCTTCCACTCGTCAAGGCGCGTAATGACGTCCTTGGCGGGCGGATCGACCAGCTGCCCCGACCGGTTCGAGCTGGCGAGCACGGTGAACACGTCGGCTGGAGCCGCGGCGAGGAGCTTGACGTCGCCGTCCGTCACGGCCTTCAGCAGGTCCGCGTCGCCCAGCGTGTCTACTGCAACGACCTCGACGGCGTCACTGGTGTAGCCGATCAGGAAGATGCTGCCGTCGGTGTCGACCGACATCTGTGCCGCCGGCGGATTGGGCAGAATCTCGAACTGGCCATCTGCGTCCATCGTCGCGCTCGGGGCCGTCGCTGCGACGAGTGCCTTGGCCCGGGGCAGGCCAACCGGGAGTTCCGTCGAGGACGACGACCTCGCGTATGCGGCCAACACCAGCGCGTCGCTGCCCCGGGCCGCCTCATAGCGTTGCCGCCACTCGGCAGCTGAGGAGCGGAGGGTGGCGGTGCCGGGGTCGAAGACGACAAGCTGCACGGCTGTCGGGGTCCAGGGCACGGGTGCAGTCCCGGTGAGCAGGAACCTCCGGTACTGCTCCGCCTGGTCCGCAGTCTCGGCCGTTGCCACCCACACCGCGACCTGCGCGGGTCGCAGCTCCGGCCCGGCAGCCGATCCGGCATACTCCTCGCGCAGGCGGCGCCGGAACAGCACCCAGTCATAGATCGGGCGGATGCCCGAGCGCCCGACCTCGACACCCTGGTCGGGGAAGAGCAGGGCGAGGTTGTCGTCGAAGTACGACGGGTCCTTGGGATCGAGCCCGGCCAGTAGCTGCAGGGCCGAGATCGCGGCGTCGCGATAGTCGTTGCCCGGCTGGTCGATGGCCTGGGTCTCCTGTGCGGTGAACTGCGCCTGCACGTCATCGGGTCCATTCGCAACCGCCGTACCCAGGTCCCCGGTGGCCTCGATGGGCGAGCCCTGCCACATCACGGTGACCGTCGCCCGGGAGCGGACGTCGACCAGCGTGAGGTCGGACTGCGGCCCCGACTGGTCCCGGGTCACCTCCATACGCCTGCTGAACGACGTCTTCTGCTCGGCAGCGCCGGAGCCCGTGGCACGGACCAGCCCGTCGACCTGGACCGTGAGTTTCTCGCCACCGGGACCCGCTGTCAGGAAGAGCCGCTGGAGCACCCCGTCGACCTGCACGCGCATGCCGATCGTGGCCGCTGCCTGTGGCATCACGTGCTCCCACGTGCCGTGGATGATCGTCTGCTTGCCGTCGCCCAGGGCGAAGGGGTCCATGCCGACCCAGAGGCTGCCGCCCAGCGCCCCGACGCGACCGCCTGCCTCAGCAACGTTGACGAACCTCGCCCTGCTACGAGTGACTCGATGCTGGGCTGCTCCCAGGGCCGTGGCGTGGGCAACCTGGCGGAGCAGCTCGTGGGAGAGTCCGCCGGTGCCGAAGGCCTGCGCGCGCATCGTCGCAATCGCGCTCCCGAGTGTCGTGGCACCGCGGGCAACCTCGGTGAGGGCGCTCATTACCTCCTTGATCGAGCGCGCGTCCGTCCCTGCCACGGCGGCCCGGACCGAGATGCCGCCGCTCGTGCTGAACCGACCGACCCCTTGGAACCGCAGCCGCGCGGCGTCCGCTGCCGCTCGCAGACCGAGCTCGCGCCCAGGCTCCCTGACGCGTTGCGGCAGCACGAAGTCGACGCTGAACCCGTGGCTCGTCGACCCTTCGGTCGACGCCTCGACGACCCCGTCCGGGACCAGGACGTCTACCAGCTGACGGTGGGCCGGGTCTGCCAGTCCTCGAACGAGCGAGATCCGCTCCATGTGCTGGGCGCGTTCGAACTCCTGCGCGATCTGGTCCCGCCGCACCGCACCGACCCGGAGGTCGATGCCGGCGCCGAACAACGTCTCGAGATCGCTCCGCAGGGCGGTCGCGGTCGTGGGGGTCACCCGGAGGTACCCGGTCGGCGGGACCGCGACGAACCCCGCCGCGGTGAGGCCGCCGCTGGCCGCGGATGCGTCGGTGCTGGCGAGCTGACTCTGGAACTGCAGCACCTGTGCGATGAAGACCGCCCACGGTCGCTGCTCGACCTGGTTCGCCCAGTAGGTGCGCGGTCGCGTCTCCATCAGGTCCCGCCGCGCGATCCAGTCGTCGTGCCACGCGACACTCGAGCCATTCCACAGCAGGATGCCGATGTCGAGCCCGACGCCGCCCAGGTCGGCGTCGGGAGACTCTCCCCCTGACCAGCCCGCAGCGGACAGGGACTGGCCGGACACCGGTGTCCACGTGCGGTCGCGCTCGTCGTCGAAGAACGCTGAAGCGATCCGTGAACGGAGGAACTTCGACTCGTCCGCGAGCCCTGCCGGTGGGGGTGGCAGGGTCAGGGGCGGCATCAGCCGCGCGGAGATGCGGACGCCGTCGACCGTCGTCGGCCGGTCGCTGGACGAGGTGCACCCGCAGTCGCAAAGCCGGCCAAGGACCTCGGCGTTGCCGGCGAGCTGTGTCTGCCGGCTGAGAGCAACGATGTAGACGCCGGAGGGCGGCGTCCCGACCGAGGCATCTGGCTGCTCGGACGACGACACCAGCCGTGCGAACTCGACCGTGACCGCGGTGTTGAGTGAGATGAGTCGGCCGGACCTGTCTATCCCGGCTCCGGAGCCCACCGTCACGGTGGTGCCCGTCGAGGACAACGTGAGTCCGTACCCGCATCCCGACCCCGCGGCCCGCCGGCCGACGTCGATGTACGCCCGCTGTGCCAGACGCTCGAAGTTGAGATCGTCGGCACGAAGGAACCTGCCGTCGAAGTAGTTCAGACCGAGGTTCTCGGGAGACGTCGGTGTGACGACGAACCCGGCCACGGACTCGGACGACGCGATGCTCGGGTTGGCCGTGTCCGGGCCTTCGGCGAGCCGCATCTGGTCGGGGCTCATGACGCACCGTCCTTTCGCAGAATGTCGACGACGTCTCGGCCGTCGGTCCGGCGGGCGGCGGGGTCGCCGACGCGACCAGCCAGCGGGACGAGTTCTGCTTCGCACAGACCGAGCAAGGGCGTGGGGCCAGTGCCTCGGACCAGGACCCGGTACCAGATGTCGCCTGCGTCCTCGGGAAGGCGGAAGCTGATCCGCGCATCGTCCTCGGCAGTCGTCTCGGCGTAGCGCGTCCGGACCCGGATCGGCTGGCTCCATGACGGATTCGCGGCAGCGCGATCGATCGAGTGAACCTCCAGCGCGTCGCCGATCGTGCCCTCGACAACGTTGCCGGTGAGGTCGATGTTGACGCGACCCTCGGAGACGAACATTCGGCGGACCCGTGGTCCTCCGGCATCCGGCGCGAACCGCGGCCCGACCAGACCCGTCAGCGCCTCGAGAAGGAGCTCCTGCGTGACCATGGTCGGGACCGACGTACGGCGCACCGAGAGATCGATCGGCTCGACCGTGACCTTGTACGCGTTGTCCGAGCCTCTCTCGATGACGATGCTCGGAAGGTCTGCCAAGAGGATGCAGCCCGGCCCGTCGCACGGGAACAGCAGGGTCCCTTCACCGCCGGGTTGATGGCCCGGTGGCCTGAACTGGGCCGCGGCCTTCGCGGAGACCGCCCGGAAGGCGTCCACCCAACCGTCCGGTTCTCGCGGCAGGTCCGGAACGGTGCCGTCCCGCACAAGGCTGCGAAGCGGCTCGAACGCATCGTCGAACAGGCACGGCGCGCGATCCTCGCCCGACTCGCCACGTGGCGCGCACAGGTCATCAGACCGGGTGTACGGCTCGAGCTCGAGCCGTCCGAACTCGTGCACGCGCGAGTACTGGACCGAATCGTCGCCCTGGGCGCAGCTCGAGCTGACCGACGGCACCCTCCTGCCCAGGCAGGTGGTGTGGCGCACCCACAGCCGGGCGCTGAACCTCCACGGAGGTGACCCCGTCCCCGGTTTGAAGCCGGTGTCCGTCGCCTGCCGCTCGCGGCACCAGGCCGGCAGGTCCAGGCACATCTCCGCGCCGCAGGCGACTTCGCGCCCCAGCGCGTCCACGGCCAGTCCAGGACTGACGCGGAGGCTGTCGCCGTTGACGAGGGCGACGTCGAACCCCCAGATGACGCCTGCGCCGTGCTGCCACGCCTGGTGCAGCCGGAGCTTTCCACGCGGGTTTGCGCCGAGCACCTGGAAGTCCGAGACACCGAGGAGCATCCCGTAGTGCGCCAAGAGGGAGTTGAACGGGTCGACGGTGAGCGCGCTCGCCAGTTCCGATTCCTGCGCATCGCTCTGCTGCGGGGGATCCCATGCGGTCATTGCCGACTCCTTTGGCACTCGTACGTCGGCGTGGTCTGCACGCCATGGCCTGCGTGGGCCGACCGACTCGGCGACCCGGGGTGCGTTCGTGTCTCAGGCATGGGCGAGCCCTCCGAGTCGGCGCCCGTGTCCATTGCCGACCGTGTGCAGCAGCGGTGGTGCGCCGGGGTAGGCCATCCCGGCTTTGTCGTGCTCGCGCTCGATCGCGCGCGCCAAGTGTTCGTCGGTGATGGTTGGAAGCTTCCGGGGTGTGTCCGGATCGCCGGGCTCGTCCGCCGCATGGTCGCCCGCAGCCAGGTAGCCCGCGGCGGTCGCGGCGTTTCGGATCAGGGCGCCCGTGAGGTCGTAGAGCGCTGCGAGGTCCTCGAGACGCACATCGGGTGAGAGCCGTGCCCACGTCGGCGCGTGCAGGCGCCACAGGCGCTCCCGGGCGGCCGCGTCCGGCAGGTCGAACGGGACGATGAACTCGAGGCGGCGCGCGAAGGCCGAGTCGAGGTTGCGTCTGAGGTTGGTCGACAGCACGACCACGCCGTCGTACGACTCGATACGGCCCAGCAGGTAGGCCGTCTCGATGTTCGCGTACCTGTCGCGAGCGTCGCCGATCTCCGTGCGTCTCCCGAAGAGTGCGTCGGCCTCGTCGAAGAACAGCACGCTGGCCCGCTCCGCGGCGTCGAAGACGTTCTCGAGGTTCTTCTCGGTCTCGCCGATCCACTTGCTGACCAGGAATGCAAGGTTCACCACCAGCAGGTCGCGGCCCAGCGCTCGTGCCAGGACTTCGGCACACAGCGTCTTGCCGGTGCCCGGAGGGCCGTGGAACAACATCCGAAGGCCTCGCTCACCGCGCCGCGGCTCGGGCTGGTCGGGCCGGGCATGGAGTGCGCCCTGCAGCTCGACACGCCGGACGGCATCTCGGAGCAGCCCGAGGCGATCGTCGGCCAGGACGAGGTCGTCCCACGTCGCACGTGGATGTACGAGGACGGCTCCCTGCGGAGCTGTGCCGGACAGATGACGCTCGACAGCGTCCGAGAACGTCCTGTGGCGCGACACGTCTGTCTGGTCACGTCCGAGTGCGAGCCGACCCCGGAGGTCGGTCGCGGCCAGGGCCAGGTCGCGCGGCTCCGCGGATGCGGAGGAGCGTGCGTCCTCGAGCCGCAGGTCGGGTGCCGCCGATCGAAGGCCGGCGACTCGGTCATGGTGACTGAGCGCGGCCACCGGCACGCGGATCAGCGCGCGCGGGTAGGCCGTCAAGGCGCTCGAGCCACGCGCGACGAGCAGCGGCAGGGTCACGTATGGAACCGACAGCTCGAGTGGGGAGCTCGAGTCACCGGTCTCGCAGAAGACCGGGATGAGGTCGCGCACGGCGGCGACGACCATGGCCAGCTGGACATCGCGGCTGCTCAGCTGGGGCGCCCGCAGGATGACCGGCTCGTTGCCGCTCACCCGGACGAGCGCAGCGAGTCGTGCGGCCGCGGCACCGGGCCGGTCGCCGAACGCGCCGAGCGCGTAGGCGCGGCGCGCCTCGATGGCACGTCGTGCGGTCACGACCCCGGGCAGGTCGAGCCACTCGTCGAGGCCCCAGTCGGGACTCGGCAACGGGTCGGCGGAGAGATCGCCGGGCCAACCGCCCAGGCCGACCAGGGCCTCCCACACCGCGGGGCCCGCGACAACGCTTCGCTCGGACCAGGGTCCGTCACCTTCGACTCTCACGACGCCTGTCGCGAGCAGCGGCGAATCCGCGACGGCCAGGCGAAGATCCGCGGCCGTGGTCAGTCCGGCCATGAGTCCTCGTCTCCCGAGCTCGGCGACGAGTCCCACCGTGGGAGTCGGCCGTCCGTGCGGGTGCAGGGTCCGAAGCGCCGCGGCGGCCTCGGCGTCGCGGTGGCCGACCACCGCCAGCACGGTGAGGTCTCTTTCCCAGGCGCGGAGCTGCAGAATTGACACCAGACGGTCCACCGGCTGCGGATCGCCCGTCGGCAGACCTACGGCGCCACCGTCCGGGCTTGTCGAGTTCCGTTCCGCCGCAAGGCCTTCGAGAACACGGCCAGCCTCGGGGGCGATGACATCGGCGACCACGACAGCGAGGCCGCGGAGCATGAGATCGATGGCCGCGTCGATCCGCGTCGACGTGGTCCCGGAGCGGCTGGGCCGGGCGCGCCGCTCAGACATAGCGGAACCTCACGACCACTCCCAGGCATGGGACGAATCCGGGGTCGAGGTCGAGGCCTGCTCGGCGCACGTCGACGTCGACGTCGTCGAGGTCGTACTCGGCCTCGATCCACCCCGCGTCGCCGACGATCCGCGCTGGCCGCCGGACGACGCGGAGCAAGAGCGAGGAGTCGGTTCGGACCGCGAGGCCGTCCCCCCGCGGGTCGGTGATGACGAGGTCTCTGCGCAGGACGTCCAACACGGAGGCGAGCTCGGCGGCGACCCAGCGGTCGGGTTCGAGGCGGTCCGGCGCGCATACGGGGTCGTCGGCGTCCGGCGGAAGGCCACAGAAGGCGAGCACCGCGGGATCGCGCGGATCGGGAGGCGCAGCGTCCGGGACCGCGAGCTGGATGAGGGCGCGGGCGAGCCTACCCACTGCGGACCGGATGCTCACCCCGTACACGTGCGGATCGTCGGCTGCGCGTTCGGCAAACCCGGTCTCGCCGAGCGGCCGCAGGAGGAACAGGAGCCCACCCCACACCGACGACGCGTATGCCGCGCGGCCGACTGACGGCATACCGTGCTGGGCGTTGGAGTCATCTGCCGCCGAGCGGGGTTCGTCAGACGTACCGGCGGGGCGTTGTGGGTCGGCCCGCCCCGCCGGGCCCGCCTGCTGTGCAGGGTCAGCCTGCTGAGCCGGGTCCGCCTGCTGAGCCGGGGGCGCGTGCTCCCCGGAGGATGAGCTGTGTCGGTCCACGGCGCCCGGAGCTGTGCCCACGCGTGACGCCCGTTGCCCGACGGACGCGTCTGAGGTCCGGTCAAGGGCGTCGACCAGTGCCGTGACGGCACGACTGGCCAACGAACCGCGGGCAGATGCCGGCTCGACCTCGAGAATGCTCAGCCGCGCGAGCGACCTTGCCGTTGCACCCACCTCGGCACCCGCCGAGTTCGAGGCGAACACATGCCGCTGAGCAGGTGCCGAGCGGGCGACTCCAGCCCAGATGGCCGACCGCGCTCGGACCGAGGCGGCCAGTGCGTCGACGGACGGGCCAGCGTGCTCGACGGCCGTGGCGGGCCGCGAGCCGCCGGTGTGGAGCCACGCCGTGTCGGCGGCCGCCACGAGTGAGGAGCCCAGCCATTCGACGAGTCGGCTCAGGGAGCCCCCGCGAGCGACCTCAACGATGAGCGGGACCAGCCAGCTTGGGTCGTCGACGGCGAAGCGCTCGACAACCGCCCGGACGACGGCATCGGGTGACGTGCCGACAGCCTGCGGCAGGCCCGCCATCGTCCACGCCCAGGCGCGCGACCGGTCGCCCGCCAGGAGGGAGAGGACAAGATCGATGGCCGTATGCCGCAGGCTTGGATAGCGCACCACGTCCGAGTCGGCTGCCCGGGCCGCGCCGGAGACCGCGTCGGCGATCTGCCGAGCCCAGCGGTGGAGGAGCTCGTCGTCGGTCGTCGCCCATCTCACCGTCAACGGCTCAGCGACGATGTGGCGGATGCAGACCACTTCGGACGGGTTCCGCACGATGGCATCGAGGGCGTCCGCGAGGGGACCTGCCTCGAGCGCCATGGCGAGGGCGTCGAGGCGCTCGCGGTCGGGTGTGCTCAGGGTCTGTGGAACCCGCCAGGTCGCGTGGACGGAGCCGATCGAGCTGGTGGGTGCCGAGCCGAACGTCATGGGTCGATCACCGTGCCCTCCTCGAGAACGGTCGTGCCGAGGCGGACGCCCGCACGACCACGCCCCAACACGGCTCCGGACTCGAGTGCTGCACCGCCGACGACGAGGCTGCCGAACGCCGCGCCGGGGCCGACCACGGTCGAGAGCTCGATGTGCAGGCTGATGCCGACTCGCATGCCCTTCGCCGCGGTGCAGACCTCGACGACCGTGTGAGCGGGGCGGTGCACGTCCAGGATGCTCTGGACGACGTCGACCTCGTCGGCGCACAGATCGCGGGCGACCAGGACCGTGAAGCGGTGAGCATGAGTAGTGAAGGCGTCGTCGGCAGAGGTGCAGTCGTCACCGCCCCCGAGTGCGCCACCGACTCGATACGTCTCGCCCACGACGGCCGAGGCCGGCCCGGGAGCGTCGTTCGCGCCGCCCACGAAGGCACCGCCGTATCCGCGCACCCGGAACGCCTCCAGGATCGACACCGGCGCACCGAGGTAGATCTCGAGGAGTCGCGTGAGCCCTCTGACGGTGCCGCGCGCCCGGAACAGGCTCATCGCCTCGGCGAGCAGCGTGCGCCGCGCTTGTTCGCTCCAGCGCTCGTCGACCGACAGCCCGATGAGCGACCCCAGCCACGGCAGCAGCTCGGCCGGAGCCCCCCACGGGTCCAGGACGCGATGCCGTTCGAGCGCCCGCCACTCGAGGTCGCGCAGCAGTCCGTCGACGATGGCCAGGTAGCGCCGCAACGGCTGCTCGGCCGACGGGTCCTCGCGGTAGATCCGCGGCAGCTGGCTCATGAGGGCGTGGCTGTCGCACTCGACCCGCGCGGCACGCACCCTGGGCGTTTGCGTGGGTGTGCCCGACAGGTGGAACCGGACGAACAGATAACGCCCAGGGGGAGCGATGACCGGGGCCTCGTACACCTCGTAACGGTCGCCGCGGGACAGCGGCGTCCAGGGCAGCTCCCGGCCGGTCTCGCGGCGGTGGAGCGGTCGACGAACGTCGAGTTCGTCGAGTGACGCAGGTGCGGCGGGCGGTCCGGCGACCGGCCGCGCGAGGCCGGCATCGGGCTCGGCAAGGTGGGGGAGCTCGTCGAGCGTGGCGAACCCGATGTCGAGCCTCGCGCCGGGCGGCACGCACGCCTCGATGAAGATGCGGCCCCATACCGCCCGTGGCGTCAGGCTGTCGAGCGCGTAGCTCTCGGCGAATCCATGGGGTGGGTACCGGAGCCGGTACGGCCGGGCGATCCGGGCTCCACGGTCGGTCCAGCAGGCCACCCTGCCGTCGGGGGCTCGGGCGAGCCCGCGTCCGTCGTACCGCTGCCCGGCGAGCGGAACCGCCGGAACGAGCTGGCCCTTGTCGACCGTGAACGCCAGGAGGTCGGATCCGGCGGGGCCGCC
The DNA here is from genome assembly GCF_001428505.1 of Terrabacter sp. Root181. GTDB lineage: Bacteria > Actinomycetota > Actinomycetes > Actinomycetales > Dermatophilaceae > Terrabacter. The sequence continues at coordinate 65,856 of NZ_LMHU01000011.1, read as the reverse complement.
CACGATCAGCCTGCCGGTCGCGTCGAACTCCAAGTCGCAGGCTCCGTCCAGGCGGAGCGACGCACCGGTCGCCTCGCCGGTACAGCAGACGATCCACGCGGCCGTTTCGGCCCGCAGCAGCAGCCAGACACCGCCCGCCGGGTCGATTGCGACGCGGGACGGCAGGGCGGCCTCGTCGAGCGCTGCGAGCTCCGGGACCGCGGCCGGGAACAGCGGGAACCGACGCGGCCCGCTGATCTCGTCGAGCCACACGATCGGCGTCGAGCGTGATGCGAGGGCTGCGATGACACCGTCGCCGGCGCTCGCGATATCCCGGGGAGGCCCCGGCGCGGTCGCCACGGTGCGAATGAGCCGGTCGTCCGCAGGATCGATGATGGCGATCGTCTCCGAAGCCCCGTCCAGGACGTATAGACAGCCGTGTGCGTCGATGGCGAGAGCGCGAGTTCGCAGCGACCGGCCGCCACCCGTCGTCGGGACGAACTCGGCGGCAGCACCGGGGTCCGCGTCGGCGGGCCATGGAACCCGCTGGGATGGTTGTTCGTGACCCGTCGGTGGCCATGGGAGCCGGACGACCTGTCCAGAGTCGGGGTCGCCGTGGTACAGCGAGCCGCACCCGTCGAAGCACAGGCCGGCGCGTTCCGGGGGAAGCTGTCCTCCGTCCGGCCACGGCGCCTGGGGCCCGATCGGTTCGCCGGCGAGCAGGACCTCGGCCGCCACGGGCTCCAGCACGGCCCCACAGCCCTGCGGCAGGAACCAGGCGTTCGGACCCGCCAGCGGCACCATCCGCCGGCCACCGACCTGCGCCGAGCTCGCCGTGGCCATCAGCACTCGTCCTTCGGCACTGGAACGGGCACGGGTGGGTTGGTCGGCGCAGGGGTCGCGCCGCCAGAGCCCGGAGCGGGCGCCGGACCCTCGACGACGGTGATCTCGACCACCTCGGGGACCTCCCAGCCCATGAGCTCGACCGTGCCCTCAACCGGCGTCCCGGAACTCAGGTCGGCCACCACCAGCTCCTCGACGAAGTCGACCCCTTCGACCTGCACGGCAGCGGCTTCGAGCTCCGGCGCGTGGACACGGTGCCCCAGCGGCCACCCGCGTCCGTCCGGGCCGAAGGGCGGCAGCGGCGACAGGTACTGGCGCAGGACCAGCTCGACCCATCGACGCACACCGAGTGGGCTGAATCCCGGCTTCACGGCAAGCCCGACCGATATGGCGATCCGCTTGTAGGTGGGCGGGATCACGTACAGTTCTGTCGTCACCAGCCGGCGGGCGTCGAGCTGTCCACAGACCGCGCGCAGCAACGTCGCGTCGGGCAGGGGGGCGTCGGGATGGTGTGGGTCGGCCGCTGGCCACACCATCACCGTGACGACTCCGGCTGCGTCGAACCGCTTGGTCGTCGGGTCGAAGCGGGGCAGGCACTCCGTGCGCGCGACACCCGGGATCGACGCTAGTGCCCGGAAGTCGTCGGCGGTCACGGCACGGTCGTGCCGCGCGAGCTCGCCGGGAATACGCTCGAGTGCCGACGTAATGGACTCGGCGTCCTCGCCGCCCGCCGTCGGGAGCGGGTTGTCCACAGTGACGCCGGGCGAATCGGTCGTCTGGATGTCGTGTGCCTTAACCAGTCCCCGGCGACCGCCGCCGTAGCGGTATGCCGCCGCGCGGATCTGTGCGCCGGCCGGAAAGACCATTCCCCGGACGCTGTCCCCGCAGCGGACCCTTGCCGGGCCGGCGTCCAGGACGAAGTGGCGATCGCCGGGACGGCTCCCCGCGAAGGTCTCCACCGGCGTCCAGGTCTGCCACCGGTTGTTCTCCAAGACCTGCAGCTCGAGGGTGCCCGGCACGACGGGCATGTTGGCCAGCTGGTACTCCTGATGGCTGAAACCCGTCCCGACGGCCACCTGCTCGGGGGAGGCATCGGTGACCTGCACGACGTCCGCGGCGTTGAGGCCCACCCAGCGGAGCCGACGGAGCGGCGCGGTGCCGTCGCGGGAGAAGACGCGGATCCAGAACAGCACCGGCTTGCCGTCGGCGAGCGAAGGCGGTCGGTCCTGCACTCCGGCCAGGTCGGGATCGGCGAGGTCCGGGACGCCGATGTCCTTGAGCCTCGAGGCCGGGAGACGGAGCGCGACTACACCGTCGTGTCGCAGCGAGCTCGTCGTGTCGCGGACCACTGTCAGCGGCACGTACTCCGGCACCGTCGGGTCGTCGTCCCGACGCACGGACGCCTGCCACACCAGGGTGGAGGCCACGCCCGTGGGGCGGACTCCGTCGGTCTCCGGGCCCGGTGCGACGCCGTCGTCGCAGCGCTGCTCGCACCAACGCGACTGCACGTCTCGGAGGCGCTGCGCCTCGGGCGCGAGGGTTGGACCGGCACAGGGATCGATCTCGTCGATCGTGGGGAACTCGGTCTCCCCGGCCAGGCCCAGCAGCAGCGGTGCGCGGCTGAGCACCCCCGTGCTGCCGAACAGCGCGGTCCGATGCACCTCGAAGGTCTCAGGGTCGGGGTAGGCGTGCACGGCGATCCAGAGGAACCGGTCGACGGCCGACTCGACATCCAACGCCGTGAACCCGGGGGAGCCCGGGTCGTGGTCGAGCACCGCCTCTTCGTACGGCTGTGCCTCGTCCGCGGTCAGGCCCGCGGCGTCGAGCACCCGCTGGTACTCGTCCTGGAGCATCTCGTCAGTCGGAGGATCGGCTGTGGCCTTCACGACGGCTGTCGCGGTCAGGGGTAGCACCGTGACATCGTTCTCGACCCTGAAGGAGACGTCTCGCGCCTGCGCCGCCGAGCCCTCGATGACGTCGGCGGAGGCGCCCTGTCCCGCAAGCTCGAACTGGACCAGGCCCGTGGCCGGCCTTGCCGGGTAGGGCAGGAGCTGCAGCAGGCGCAGCAGCCAGAGCCGGGTCTGGTCCGGGATCTGGTTGAACCGGTAGAGCATACTCTCGCCGAGTCCGGCGACGAGCTCGAGCAAGGTGATGCCGGGATCGCTCGGCCCGATGTCGGTCCACTCCGGAAGGTACACGGAGATCCGCGAGACGAGCTCTTCGCGCAGCTCGTCGTAGGACCTGTCGTCGAGGATCGGTGCGGGCAGTGTCATCTCAGCCTCCCGGCATACCCGCGACGGGGACGGTGAGCTGTACTGCCCCGACGCTCTCGTCCCGGATCTGGGTGTAGATGATGTCGACCAGCACGGCGCTCGGGTCGCCGGTCGGCGACACGTCGACCGACTCGAGCCGGACGCGAGGCTCCCACAGGGTGATCGCCGACCGAATGTCACGCGCGATCGCAGCCCGCGTGGCCGGGGTGTTGGCCTCCATCAGGAAGCGCCGCAGGCCGCAGCCGAAGCTCGGTCGCATCAGTCGCTCGCCGCGCTCGGTGCCGACGATGACCAGGATGGACTGTCGGACCAGGGCCGCTCCGTTGCGCAGCTCGAAACGACCGGCACCCGACGGAGTTGGCGGGAACCGCCATCCCACGCCGAGGACGTCATCTCGCACGGCCGGCGAGGGAGCGGGCGGGATGCTCATGGTCGGACCACCTCCGATCGCTCGACGCGCCCGGCGAACACGAGTTTCGGCCCCGTGACCTTTCGTGCCGCGACCGCGCCCACGAGTGAGCCGAAGGACCCATGGTCCATGTCACCGTTGGCGTGCTCGGCAACGATGCGGCTGCCCAGTTTGGTCCCCGGTCCACCGGGCTCGAGGCCGTCGAGCAGGTCCTTCAGGAGCTTGTCGAAATCGGCCTGGTTCGCGACCACGACATCGGCGTCGATGTCGAGGCCGCCGCCCAGTTGGTCCAACTTTCCGGCGAGCCCGGTGTCGATCTTGATGCTGGACGGAATGCAGAAGCGAAGGGCGAGCAGGAACCAGAGCTGGAAGACGAAGACGACGATGGGCAGGAACAGCTTGAGCAGGAAGTACGCGACGATGGTGATGAGGGGGATCGCGAACGAGCAGGTCTGAGCGTCCGGCAGGGCCGGGGTCTGCGTCGCCTTGGTGTCCTGCGAGGTGAAGCTCAACGTCGAGCCCGGTGGAGTCTGGAAGCGTACGCCGCCCGTGCCGCCAGGGCTCAGGCGCATCGTGTCGGCGTGCAGCTGGGCGAGGTCTGGCATGACGACCGTGGAGGCACGGTTGGCCGTTCCTTCGAGGTCCATCGGGTCTGCCAGGCGGTACGCCTCTGTCGCCTCCGACCAGGTGAGCGGGCACCCGCAGTGGCCTCCATCGCGAGGACACTCTGCTCGATGTCGCCGGACGAAACACCGTATCTCGTAGTCGTCGGTCGGGCCGAACCGGGGCGCCTGCTGGTCGTCGAGGTCGGACGACCCGGTGGGCACCACGCCGAAATAGATCGACTCACCGGTCGCGTCGTGCTCAGGCTTGGTCGGGTCCGGGACCAAGGGCGAGAGCGGGAACCACGACTCGCCAAGTGCGGCCGGCAACTCCTCGACCTGCTGCCACGAGCCGAAGCCGCGCACCGGCTCCAAGCTGGTGGGGTTGGTGCACGGCGGCACCGGCTGGCGATCTCCCGCCGGGTCGACCCCGGCCGGGACCCATCCTTCGAGGAATCGGACGTTGCCCAGCTCCTCCAGCCAGACGCGAAGTCGGTCGGCGGCGTCGCGCTCGCTTTCGCGGGCCACCTCGAGGCGCCGACGCAGCGCTGCCATCCGGAGCTTGTGCGGCGTGGCGAGCCGAAGGCGGAACTCAAGATCGAGGCGCCTGCTCCGGGCCACCGCGTGTCGCCGGAACGCGCCGGCGGCCTCGCCGCGCGGACCGCCCGGCAGATCGACGCGGCGTCGCCGAACGACGAAACCTGCCTCGCATACGTCGTCGCGGCGCGCGTGTGGGAAACCGGCTGTGTCGCAATGGATCGAGCACACGACGAGGTAGTGACGGTGGTGCGACGTGAGGAAGAGCTTGCGGCGGTGGGTCCGAGTCCGGGAAGGCACCTTGCCGAAGCCGTTGGGCGAGACGTCCCAGACCTCGTCCGTCTCACAGTCGAACTCCAGCCGGTGTTGCGGCTGGCCAAGGAAGTCGGTCACGGGGTCCGACGTCGCATACTTCTGCAGGACCGGCCGGGACGCCCGGACAGCGCGCCGGTCGTCCGGGTCGCCGAGGTCGCCCGGATCGGAGGAGGCGCGCTGCGGCCAGTGCCACCAAGGGGCGACGACGCGCCATTGGTGACCGACCTGCGTCTGCACGGCGGTCACCAGACGTTCCCGACGCCGGGGGTGTACAGCGGCGATGAGATGCCGACCGAGGCCACCACGTTGGTGCAGTTGATGATTCCGTCGAAGTTCGCGACGGGCGCGTGCACGTTCAGCACGGACGCCGTGACGTCCACGGTGGCGTTGGCCTGGATCTGGATCTGCCCCGATGCCGTGAACGTGATGCTCGATCCGTTCTGGTGGGTGATCTGCAGCTGCAGGGACCCCTCGTCGAGAACGACCTTGTGACCCTTGGACGTCGACAGCGTGACCTTCGTCGCTCCGGAGGTGTCGTCGAACTCCAGGAGGCTGCCGGACCTGGTCTTGATGAGTCGCTTGTCGTTCGGGCGGGTCGGAGTGACGGGCATCATCTCCTTGCCGTTCCAGCACGAGCCGACCACGTACGGGCGATGCAGGTCGCCCGCCTCGAACCCCACCACGACCTGGGTGCCGACCTCGGGCAGGGCCACGAAGCCCTGGTCGTCGTCGGCGTACGGGGTCAGCAGTGTCGCCCAGGCGCGGACATCCGAACCCCCGTCCCCCAGCCACGGGAAGCTGACCTCGACCCGGCTCAGCCGATCCCGGTCGACGATGTCGGTGACGATCGCGGGGTAGAGCCCGAAGAAGCTGGAGCCGGTCCAGTTCGGCGGGTGCCTGTTCTCGGTCATTGCGGGGTCCCCTTCCGCTCAGCTCGCGTTGACAGTCGGTCGCTCGGCGTCGAAATGCGTGCGCATCCCGTTCCGTAGGTCGTACGTGTGCCGAAAGGCGGTGACGTAGTAGCCGGGGCCGTCGAAGGGCCGGCCGCAGCGCGACAGGGTGACCTGGGTGCCGACCAGCAGCTGAGGCGTGCCACTGGTGACCCCGCGGACACGGACGAAACGCCGCGAGCGGCCGAGCATCTCCGCACGTGAGTACGCGCGCGCTTCCGTTTCGGCGACGGGGACGTCACGGATGAGTCGCCCGGGCAGCTCACCGAGGGCGCGTTCGAGAGTCTGCGGCCCGGTCCGGCCGCCGGTCGTCTCGGCATTCACCGTCGAGGCGGGAGCCTCCGCGTCGATGGACTTGCGTGACAATGCGTCGTACCCCGCAGCGCGAACGGACGTGCACTGCTCGGCGAGGTCGGCGCGAGCGGTGAGCGAGATGAGGTCCCCACCCCGCGTCAGGGTCGCCGTCGTGCTCGGCCGTCGGTCGCGCGTTGTCAGGCGAAGCGCGCCGTCGTCCGCCCACAGCTCGGCGCGGATCCTTCTCGCACGTTCGCGAAGGAAGGCCAGGTCGCTCTGGTTGAACTGCTGCACAACGTCGTAGGTCGGCCCGTCGACGTCTGGTTTGGCGGTGAGGCCATGCTTCGACGCGATCGTGCGCAGGACGTCGGCATCCGTGACCTTGAGGTATGTCGCCGAACGCTGGGTCAACCGGAGTCGCATGAGATCGTCCTCTGCGTGGATGACGATCGTCGGAGCATCCCCGTCGGCGAAGTCGGCACCGATCGCGGAGATGACGCCCTTGAACACGATCTTCTCGGTGCCCGGTGGTCCGATGGACACCTGTAGCCGTTTGCCGAAGTCGAGCGTCCTGCCGTCCAGGTACTCGACGACGTCTTTGGAGGACTGAACCCGAGGGGCATTTCCGAGCACGTGGGCGACGAGGGTGCGAAGCCCTTCCGTCGTCTCGGCGACCTCGAGGCGGACGAGGTCCCGGGCGAGGTCAGGCTCGCGGCTGCCGTCGACGCTGAGCACGGGACTGGCGGATGCGTATGCCGGAGTCTCAGCCATCGAATCCCTCCGAGTCCGTGCGCCGACGCAGGTCGGACACCTCTTCGTCCAGCAGTCGATGCCGCTCGATGAAATCCCACGGCTGCGCGGGCTGCTGGGCTCCGCCGGCCGGAGGCCCTCCAGTCGGCACCGGCCCTTCGACCCTGACTTCGGAGGTGATGTCGCCGATGTGCAGGCTCATGGACAACCTCCTGCGCATGACCCGCGCACGACCGTTGTCGAGCCGTGCGAGCATCCCCCGCTGCCAGAGCCGCACCCGCCGTCACACCCGCCGGAGCCGCACCCGCACCCGCCGCCGTCGGGCCCCGGCGCCAGTGCCATCTCATGGGCCGAGAGCGCCTGCCAGCTGGGAACCGTGGAGTCGTGTGACTCGGGCGGTAGCTCCCCTCCTGCCGCGAGCCGGCGCTGCCGCTGGTGGACCAGACCGACCGCAGCGGGCCCGACCACGGCCCGCCGCGGTCGCAGTGGCGCGCCATACCCGTACGTCACGGCGCGCGGGTCGGGACGGTCGGTGCCCGGCTGGGCCGAGGCAAACGGCGTGCTCGGGGCGTCAGGTGTCGTCGCTGTGCCAGACCCCGACCGCGCGGCCGCTCCGGTGAACGAGGCAACGGCGGCCGCCGCAGCGCCAGCCGCCGCGCTGGCCGCGAGGCGACCGAGTGCGTTCGTTAGGCCGCCGGCCGCCGTCAGGTCGGGTCCGCTCAGAGGTAGGGATGTGGGGACGGGGCTCGCAGGAAGTTCGGACGCGGTGGGCCCGGCCGCCGGGGGCGCCGACGAGACCGCCCCCGGGCCGACCTGAACGCCAAGCCCCACGTCGAGGGACAGGTCCGACGCGTAGTCGATCTGCTCACCGGCGGTCAGGTTCATCGGGTCGTCGATGCCCTGGAGGCCTTTCCACGCCTTGGGGTCAAGACCCATCCGGTTGGCGAACGACGGCGCGCTCTCTCCTGCGACGGCCGCTCCCGTGCGGTCGGTGGGGCGGCGGGGTGTCCCGTCTGCGCCCGACGGCTGGCCGCCCGCGGCCCCGGGTCGCAGGACGTCCGAGGCGCCCGCGCCGGTGTTGGCGCCGGCGCCGTCCTGCGTCAGGTCGAACTCGGCCTTCTGCTCCTTGATCTGCACCGCGCACTTCGCGCGCAGCGGGACGCCACTGAAGCTGAACAGGTCGAAGTCGATGTTGACGCTGGTCATGACGCCGACGACATGGAGCGTCCCGTAGGTGAACTGGACCCGAGGCGGCGCCGCCTTCTTTGTGACGGGCCACACGAACCGTTCGATCTCAGCGGTCCGCTTGCGGACGTCGATCGGCACGTCTGTGGTGCCCTCGTCGGAGGTGTCGAAGGTCAGGTCGAATGACAGCGTCGACGTCGTGCCCTGGTATTGCGTGCGCTGTCGACCGGTGTCCTTGCCGCTGTCGACGCTGGCCGTGGTCTGCAGACGCAGGGTCGCCGGATTGATCTGGACCTCGATTCTCTTGATCTCTCGAGGCGGGTTGGACGGCTTCTGCTCGACCTCTGTGAGGACGGCCTTCTCGAACTTCTTGTCGCTCATCGGGCCTCCCAGCGGAGTCCTTCATGGGCGATCTGGAGCTCTTCGATGGCAACCGCTCCGGTGGCGGCGTTCAGTTGGGGACCGACGAGCTTCGCAGGCAGTCCGCGGACGAACCTCCAGGTCGCGACCGCCCGGTCACCGTCGTCGAGGATGCTGATCGTGCCGTCGTAGCGTCGCAACGGCCGGACTCCGTCGACGACGTCCTGGAACCACTGCCACAGCTCGGCATTGACCCTGCCGCCGATCGGGAAGAGCATGCCGCGGCGAAGCGTGATCCGCGACGTCTTGGTGCGGCCAAGGTGTTGGAGGATTCCGTTGTTGCGACCGCCCTCGACGTACTCACCGACGTCCATCTCCATGTCGAGGCCGGTGCACTCCGCGAACGCCCCGTCGGTGAACACACCGGACTGCGAGGGTTGATCCGTCCCGCCGACGGGTGGGACCGCCGGTGACTGCGTGAGGGTGACCCTGAACTGAAAGGTCCGAGCGAGAAGGTCAGGCACCGACGCCCACCCCCGCTCCGCTTCTGAGCGCGACCTTGATGTCGCCTTCGGGTTGCAGCGCCACCTGGACGATGATGAACTCCAGCGGCTCCGCCGGTGCCACACCGATCTCGACGATGACCCGAGCGGCGTCGACCTGTGCCTTCGAGTCATCCGGCTCGGCGATGTGCACGAACCACGACTCATCGGCGGTGGACCCGGCGAAGGAGCCCTGCTCGAACAGCGCGTGCAGCATGCTGTCCAGCTGTCGTCGCAGAGCGTCACGCAGCCGAGAATCGTTCGGCTCGAAGACCGCCCACGCGAGCCGTGCCCGGCAGGCCCTTTCGATGGACAGCAGCAGGCGCCGCACGCTGAGCTGACGCCATTGCGCGTCGGAGGAGAGCGTGCGGGCAGCGGTGAGCCGTATGCCGTCGATGTCCACCAGGAAGACGTTCACCCCGAGCCGATGCAGCGTCGTGTGGTCGGCCGGCGAGACGGCCGTCTCGACATCGACGATGCTGACGCCGATCTCGTTGGCGGGGCCCCGGGCGATTCCGTATGCTCGCTCGCTGCGCGCGATGACTCCAGCAGCGACGGCCGATGGCGGCACCGGTCGCACCGTGCTGGGCGGAGCCGGGGTACGCAGCCAGGGGTGGTATGCGGCGGCGAAGCCCGAGTCGAGCTGCGCGCGCCACGCGAGCACCTGACCCATCGTCAACCCGGGTGGGACGTCGAGCAGGACTACGCGTTGCGCAGCCTCGGCCCAGGACACGAGGGCCTGCTGCAACGTGAGTATGTGCGCCCGATCGACCGGGTCGGTCGGGTCGAGGCGCAGGCCGGGCGGCGACGCGGGTGGCGGCGGCTGTGGCGAATCAGGTGGAGTGCAGCGCGCGAAGGTCGGCGGCCGGGTGTCGGTCTCGGTCACGGTCGGGGGTGCCAGGCGAGCCCAGGGTGCATAGAGGTCCGGAACCACGATCGATGCCACGTCGTCGATCAGCGTGATCGCTCCCACCCCAGCGTGGGCCTCCGGCTCGTTCCACTGAAATCTCGACTCCGTTGTCCGCGATGCACCGCGGACCTGGAAGACGTCCTCGGGCACGAGTGAGTCCCAAAGGTCCACCCCGGGCTGCTCGAGTTCCGAGCTGACCCGTCCTCGACGCACTGCATCGCCGAGCTGGGTGTTCTCGATCGAGACGAACTGGATCAGCCGGGACTCCTCCCCGATCACTCGCTTCACGAAGCGGGGATGCCGCTCGTCGAAGCCCACCGCTCGGAGCGTCTCCACCCTCGGCCGGTCGGGGTCGCCCAGGTCGGTCACGACGACGTCGGCCTCAACCACGTCGACCGTCATCGCGACGGTGAGGTCCACCGGGGGTTCGAGCACCACGGACAGGTCGGACCCGGGCATGTCGAGGTGCGGCCGCCGCTGGATCTCGTCGACCGTGCGGTACTCCGTGCGCGCCGGCGCGAGGTTCATCGGGTCCGCCTGGCGGTCGGGACTCGGGGCCGTCAGCACCAGGGTCGCGCCCGGCGTGACGAGCGCCCCCGGGGGCAGCTTCAGCTCCTCGGCGCTGTCGACTCTCGCCGAGATGTCGGTCAACCTGCGCCGCGTGAACCGCACGCTCATCGACAGGTGGTTTCCCCAGGTCCCCTCGTTCCGCGCTGCCACGCGAAGCCACCCCGAGGACTGGGCCCCGCGCTGCGCCTCCTCGGGCCCGATCCGGAGCTCGGTGCAACCGGGCGGCGTGAGGTCCGGGACGGGGCGGCAACGCTGCCATGCGACGACCCGAACCACGTAAGCGAGCGCACCGCCCTGGGCGAAGTATGCGGAGACCGCATACGGCAGCAGTCCGGGTCCCTCGAATCCGCCGAAGAGCTCGACGTAGTCATCCCAGCTCGTCACGGGGACGGCGACCGACCGGGCCCGAAACGGTTCTCCTTCCTCCACGTCCGGATCGCTGGTCACCTCCCACGCCGGCCCGCGGGCAGTCACACCGACGAACGCCGCGACATCCATCGCCTCGGGCGCCAAGGCCCCGATCGGCAGCCCCGACGTGAAGTACACGCCGGGGGCTCCGAGCCGTGGCGAGGCCGTCGTGGCCTCGTTCATCAACTCGGAGAATCCGGGAGGCAGAGTCATGGCCGGCCCTACTCGAAGTCGATCCGCTCGGCGACGAGGTGGAGCTCCTCCATGGCGACCTCGCCACCACCCTTGGCCGCCAGGGTCGGACCCACCCACTTCTTCGGCTGCGCGTTTGTCAGCACGATGTGCAGCACGTCGTTGCGCGCTTCATCGAGCATCACGATCGTCACGCTTCGCGGCTGGTAGGCGCCGTTCCGGACGTCGGTGATCCACTGGAAGATGTCGGTCGACCCGATCAGACCGCGCTTGAGGGTGATCTCGTCGATCTTGAAGGTGTTCGGAATCTTGCGCACCGTGTTCTCTGCATCGACTCCCGTGCGGTACTCGGAGTAGTTCACTTCGTTGCCGAGCCCGGACACGTCGGAGAAGCCGGCTTGGATCGGGTGCCCGCCGCCGTTCAGCGGCTCACCGAACTCGACCATGTAGCTGAATGCGCCGTACGGGTTGAGTCGTTCTGTGGCCATTGCGCTGCCTCGCTATCCCTTGGCGGCAGCGGTCCACTGCCCGATGCGGAAGATGACGAATTCGGCCGGCTTCACCACGGCCACCCCGATAAGGCAGATAAGACGCCCGTTGTCCAAATCGTTCTGGCTCATACTGCTGCGGTCGCAAAGCACGAAGAATGCCTCGTCCGGCGTGGATCCCAAGAGAGCACCATCTCGCCATTGCACTTCGAGGAAGTCCGACACCGTACGGGTTATGTTGCGCCACAAGGCTTCTCCGTTGGGCTCGAAGACAGCCCATTGGGTGGCTTTGTCGATTGAATGTTCAAGGAAGGCAAAGTATCGACGCACGCTGACGTATAGCCACTCCGGGTCCGAGCTCAAGGTTCGTGCACCCCACACCCGGTTTCCCCGCCCGGGGAAGAAGCGCAGGGCGTTGATGTGCTCGGGGTTGAGCATCTCGTTGCGCCCTTGGTTGATGTTCATCTCGAATCGCGTGAGGCCGTAGACGACCTCGTTCGCGGGCGCCTTGTATACGCCGCGCGTGATGTCGTTTCGCGCATAGATCCCCGTGACGAATCCGGATGGCGGCAGGAGCAGACGAGGAGTGGGCACTCCCGGCGCTGGTGGACCGTTCGGGTCCAGTATTTCTATCCATGGGTGATAGAGCGCCGCATACTTCGAGTCGAAGTTGCCGCGGAAGCTGCGGATCCTGTTCAGTGACGCGCTCTTCGGCCCGTCGACCACGGCTATCCGGTAGCGGCATTCCTCGGCGTGACGGATGAGGTACTGGGTCGCAACGAAGACCTTGTCGTCCTCGTCCTGGTCGGCCGCGTCCGGCATCGCGACGATGGCGATGTCCTCGACCTCGGCGAGCGCCTTGAGGCCGGTGGCCTTCCTGGTCGCGTCGTCAGGGTCGGCGTCCATCCCGTTCAGGTCGTCCGGTCCCGGCATCGCACCGTCATCGCCACCGTTCAAGGTCCACGACTTGGGTGTGCCCAGCGGGCCCACGAGTGCCCGGAGGACCTTGATCCAGTTGCCGATCCAGGCGGCCGGCTGCGGCGCACCGCCGACCGGCGGTGGATCCGGTGGGACGGCGGGCGAGCGGGCGATGGTCGCTCCCTGCGCGTCCAGACCGGTGAACTCGAACGCGATGAGGGCGTCGTCGTCGACCGCGGAGTTCCAGCCCAGCACGCGATCGATCGACCCCGATGCCGCCGCAGCGACGTTCAGCCGGGGGTACGTGTCCACCCGCCCGTACTCGCCGTGCACGATGACGGTGACCGTGACCGGCAGGATCAGCGTGTCGGCCGGATACGACACCGGGTCCAGCTGGCCGCTGTCGTCGATCAGCTGCACGGTCTTGCGGTCGCGGCTGATCCAGAGCATGCGTAGCAGCCGCTGTGGCGCGGCCGGCGACGTGTCAGGGCTCGGAACCGCCGGCGGGACGCGGCTCTGGCCCTGCCCAGCGCCCTGGACTAGCTCGACGACGATCCCGTGGGTCGCCGCGTCCGAGACCAGGTCGCCGATGGCCGTCGGCGTCTCGCCCGCGGTCCCTGCCGGCTTGGGCTTCGCGAGGTTTCCGCCCCGGACCGCGACGGCCTCGACGGTGACGTTGCCGTCCTTGCCGGGCCACCGCGCCCTGAGCCGGGCACCGTCCAGCGCAGGATTGCCTCCGGCTGCGGCCGTTGGCGCGGCGACGGGCATCGAGGCGACGCCCCCGGGGCCACCGGCATTCGGTGTGAAGACACGCGAGACGTAGAGCCTCCGACCGCCGTTGAGGAAGAAGGCGCGTGCGGCATGGGCCAGGTAGGGGACTCGGTTGCCGGCGATCTGCAGCGCCGTCAGCCCGCCGTACACCCGCTCGAACTCGGCGTAACTGGTTACGAGGCGGGGCTCGCAGTTGCGCGGGCCACCGTCGTAGCGCACAGGGCCGTAGTGCGTCAGCCCGACGAAGCCGGTCGTCGATGTGGGCACGCCCTGGATCGACTTCGACCGATACGAGACCTCCTCGACGTAGACGCCTGGGGCGAGGTACTCCATGGGGTCTCCTCTCGGGTTGCGATCGTCACAGGACGATCTGGTGCATGGCGGTGAAATGGCCCCTGCGGCACGTGATCCGCGCTGCGGCCGATCGGCTGTATCCGGGTGGAGTCCGCACGCCGGTCAGGACGTCGTCGGTGACGGGTTGAGACGGCACCCGCTCGACCGGCAGGAGCCAGAGCGGGTCGTCGCGAGACTCGGCTGGTGAGTCGACCGGGTCTGTGGGGGCCGGCATCGGGCGGCCGCGCACGGTCACGCGCAGCTCGAGCCGATCGCTCAGCTCCTTCACGACGGCGGGAGGGACGGCTCCGACGACGATGACGAACTCGCCGTTCTGGTCGCCGTGGCCGTGCCACCTGGGTGTCGGCTGTCCTACGAGGCTGGCCGACACACGCGGCCACGGAACGGCAGCACGGGAGGCTCCCGACACCACTCGTCCACGCACGACCGTCCCACCGGCAGGCAAGGCGCAGCGCGACGACGGGTAGAGCCAAGGCTGGCAGGAGCGGACCAACCGGCTCCGCGTGGGGTCGGCCTCGACCACCGCCTCATTCTCGAGTATTCGGGCCAGGTCGTGCACGGGTATGGACAGTCGCCGCGGCACGAACATGCCGAAACGATCGACGATCCGCACGGTCACGCGGAGCACGCCCATGCCGACGCGCGCCGCGGGCGTGCCGAACACCACGGCATACCGGCCCGATGGGGTCCGGCGCAGCCGGGGCAGGCCGATCGAGGCGACCGGTGCGAGTCCACGCCCAGGCGGTATGCCGTGTGGCCGGGGGACGTTCTCGCTGAACACCTCCACGGACGTGAGACGGCGGGCGCCGCCGACAGCGTCCACGGGGAGCACGCCGACCTGGAGCCGGACGATCCGCTCGAGCCACACATCTGGCAGCACCTCGTTCATGGCCCTGCTGCCCCGGCTGGTGCGAGGTGCGGTCGCAGTCCCTGGATGTGCGTGAGGACGTCCGGCACCGCATTGCCTTCGTCGGTCGACACCACGACGATGCGTGCCAAGTACGGGATGCTGAGACGGAAGTCGCACGTGAGGCTTTCGAACGTGCGCATTAGGTCATCGGTCGCGACATCCTCGAGGTACAGCTGGACGGCTTCGCCCGACAGCCACTCGGCGTCCGGCCACAGCAACGGGCCGCTGAGGGCGCCGACCTCCTCGATGATCTGCATCGTGCGCCCGAGCAGGAGGTGCTCCGACTCGGCGTTGTCCGCCCATGCAGTCATGAGGTAGTGCAGGTCGACGGGAAGGTGCGCCCGGCCATCCAGGGCACCGACTCCCGACCACGAGGCTCTCATCGCCTTGTTGAAGTCCACCCGGTACAACAGGATCGAGACGACGGGAAGCGGCAGCATGGCCTTGGCGTTGTCCAGATCGTCGGTCTGGATCAGCTTCGCCGTGGCGTTCGGCACGGGCGGGACCAGTGCAAAGCGTGAGTTGAGCATAGTCGCCAAACTCTTGCCCACTGCCGCGATGCTTCGGAAGTTCGCCACAGCCGTCATACTCCTGTCAGGTCGTCACCCGAGCGTCACGGTGCCCGTTGCGCACCGCGGTGGCGCCGGAATCGGACCGTTGCTGCGGCGCGCCGCCGCCCGGTCCCGCGGCAAAGTCCCATGGCCGGCACATGAAGTCGCGAAGATCGGTTGGCGCGTCGATCCCGAGCTCTGACTGGAGTAGATCGACGTAGAGCCTGCAGCTGCGCTGCGCCTCGATCCAGTTCCCTTCGGCGAGATGGGCGGCGATCAGAACCCGTTGCGCGCTGTCCCGGAAGGGCTCCAGCCGAGCCGCAAGCAGAGCCGCGTCTACGGCTTCGTCGTGTCGGCCACGCTGCGAGAGCGCGCGGCTCAATGCCTCCAAGGCGTGAAGGACCCTGTGCCTCAAGCGCTCTCGCGCCATGATGACGTAGTCGTTCTCATACCAGCCAGGCAGAAGGTCAAGTGCCTCGACGCACTCGGGATGGACTCGTAGATCGCTGTCGCCCGTCGTGCCAGCCATGATGCTGCCGGCCCATTCGTCGACCGAGTCGACGTCCACGCTGACGTGGTCGGCAAGTCGGACGCTGACCTTGGTGGACTCCAGGATGTCCAGCCCCGCGCCGCGCAGCCGCCAGATTGCCGAGCGCAGGTTTCCTGCAGCACGCTCGTCATTTCCGTCGGGCCACAGGACGCCCGCCGCCCAACGACGCTCGACCTGTCGGCTGTGCAGGGCGAGCAGCACAAGAAGCGGCTTGCTGCTCTCGGGAATCCGCGGGGTCCAGCCGCCGACGTCGATGCGCACCTCCCCGAGCAGACACAGCCTGCTCTGAATCAGCGAACCTCGACACGGTTGCTGCAGCTGCGCGCGCATAGTGGGTCCCCCTGCCTTACGGAACTCAGGCCCACAGCGTGCCGCCACGGCGTCATCGGGCCGTCACGGTGGCGTCACCGCACTCGTGGAAACCGCTACGGCGCTCGGCCCGTCCGCCCTGTCAGCCGGCGCGGTTCCCGCGATCGAAGTCGTCGAGGAAGCACCGGACCACGGCCAGGCTCTCATCGACGCCTGAGCACGTCTGCTAGACGGGCAGACTCGTCCGGCTGACGTCAAGCCGGCTGACGATCGTGAGGATCATGCCAGTTGAGTCCTTGGTGACACGCACGATGCACACCCCGCGTGGTTCGAGGCTCGGCCCCATGCAGCCACCATGACGGGCCGCCCGTCACCGGCGCGTGACAGCCGCGATCTCCGTCCGGGGCGCCTTCCACATGGGCTCGTGGGCGCAACGCTGCGGTGACGGTGCACGGAAACAATTCTGGCGTTCGCTCTTGAGGAGGGCCCATGTCAACACAACCGGAAACTGAGAGCTCCGCGAACGGCCAGGCGAATGGAGGCGCAGCTGCGGCAGTGCCGCCTTCCCAGCCGGACCCCTCCGTCGCGAATGACGCTGAGGAAGCGCCGTGCACCGACTGCCTGCCGCGCAGTCCGAAGGACGATCGCGCCTTCACGCGATGCGGATGCAATGCCTGCGACACCGAGTCGGTCGAGATGCACTGCCAGTCGGAAGGCGACAAGGCCAGAGCCAAGTACGCCGACGAGCACAAAGATGCTCCGGCTCCGCAGTCGTACGAGTCGGCCCGACTCGCCTACGGGCAAGCTCGCTACAAGGTCATTCCCGTCGTCGAGGACCTCAGGGACCAGCTCAACGACGCCAAGCATGAGATCCGATGCCACGTCGACGATCGCGACACGATCGAGCGTCTCCAGCGGTCGTGGCAGAGGGTTCACAGACGACTTCGGCGCTGCCGCGTTCAATGCTGCTGTGTGGAGTCGACGTTCGACGTCGAGCTGCATGATTGCGGGGTCGACGATCTCGAGGCGCAGGTGGCGCGATTCGGCTATCTGACGTCTGTGGCTGACGATTGCTTCGCCAGGCTCGCCCTCGAGCCCGATCTGCTCCAGGCCAGGGTCGCCGCCGCTCGCGAGGAGATCTACGCGATCCTCGCGGTGGTCCTCCCGAGCAAGGTGCCCACTCCAGCGCCGGCGCCGCCCACCAAGCCAGCGGTCGCGAGTGACACGGAGGAGTCGGCGGCCGGCGCCGCAGAGTCACCGTCCGGCACGGGCTCGACTGCGATGGCCATGCCGGTCGTCGAGACGGCGGACCCCGGTCCGGTCGACTACATCCGGCTCTACGCGCGGGCGCTCGTCGCCGAGTGGCACCTTGACGACGTGTGGGCGGGTTTCGGGGACGTCGCAACATACGTCTCATGTCTCTGCCGGGCCATGAAGGTCTCCATGGCCGGGCATCGGGCGATCGCCACGCTGGACGGCGAACTGCGAGTTCGCGAAGCTCGGTGGGAGGAGCGGAACGCCTGTTGTCGTCGAATTCGAGACAACGCGGTGGACGAGATCATCCAGGGCTATGTGCGCCAAGTTCCCGGCACGGACCCGGATGTCGACGACGTCTGCGGGTGTGACTGCCAGGACTGCCGGGATGGCGACCATCGGCACCATGGCGGGGGCCGTACGGAAGACGGTCGGGCTCGGCGCTATGAAGACGAGCCGCGCGACGACGACGAGGACGACGAGGACGACGAGGACGACGAGGACGACGAGGACGACGAGGACGACGAGGACGACGAGGACGACGAGGAGCTGGAGGACGAGCAGGACGACGACCGATACGAGCGCCGGCCAGCCAGGCGCCGCCCGGAGGATGACCGTGACGAGCGCTCGTCGCGTCGCGAGGGCAGCGACCGCGGGTCCGAACGCTACGACGGTCCCCCGCGCCGGGGTAGTTCGTCCGGAGTGTCCCGACGCAGCACGTCCCGGTGAACCCGTCAGTGGAGACGTAGGAGGACCCAGTGCCCGATCAGTGCGTGGGCACGAGGCATTTGATCCTGCCCGGGGGCCGTTCGGTCATCGGGCAGGATTCGTCCGTCCGTCCTGTCTCGCGCCGGCGGACTCGAGGAGGGCCCGCAAGGGCTCGGAGGGTTCGATTCCCAGGGCGTCGCCCAGCAGCTCGATGTAGGCGTGGTACTGGCGTCGGGCCTCACACACGTTGCCTTCGCGTAAGTAGGCGGCGATGAGGGTGCGCTGGGCGGTCTCCCGTAACGGCTCTGCGGCCACGGCCGCGAGTCCGGCGTCTATGGCCGGACCCGGCCGGCCGGCGAGACTTAGCTCGTGGCACATCGCCTCCAGCGCGTGAATGCGAAGCTGGTGCGTTCTCTCGCGCTCGAGCAGGATCCAATCTTCGTCCCAGTCAGGCAGAAGCTCACCATCCAGATCGACCGGATCGACGTCCTCCGCCGACATGCCCGTATCATCATCCAGCAACTGCCGGCACTGAGTCACCAGATCATTTAGGTCGACACTCACATGAGGCGCTAGCGCGAGCATTGCCCCATGCACTTCAACGCAGTCCCCCAAGGTCTGCCGTGTCCGCCACAAGGTCGTACGTAGACTGGCGGCAGCTCGGCTCTCAGTGCTGTACG
The DNA here is from genome assembly GCF_001428505.1 of Terrabacter sp. Root181. Lineage (GTDB taxonomy): Bacteria > Actinomycetota > Actinomycetes > Actinomycetales > Dermatophilaceae > Terrabacter. The sequence continues at coordinate 47,244 of NZ_LMHU01000011.1, read as the reverse complement.
TCCAGAGGGTCGCGGCAAGATTGCGCCGATGCTGTGGCCGGACGCGAATGGCCAGCAACGCGACCAGGCGTTCGGCATGCGCCGGTAGCACCACTAGCTCTCCTTCTAGGCGCATTTCGAAACCGCGCAGCAACCTCAGGCTGGCGGCCGCCCTCTTGCCTTTCGGGGACATCAGTTCTCCCGCGGGCTTGTCAGGGTGCAGGCCATTCTTGCCGGTAGGGCAAGTCTCGTGTTCGGCTGGGCCGCTGCACGTTCCCATCCGGCGACCCGTGCACAGCCCCACGCCAGCGCCTTGCGGTGACCACGAAGCAGTGACGGTAGGCGCATATCGTGCTGCGATGAGCCATGGAACTGTCGATGGACCGCGGGGGGTCGACAGCGATTCCCTCGTGATTGTAATCAGTGCGTGGTCCGACGACGACGGAATCCGCGCACGCGTGACGCGCGATCGCCCGAGCATGCCGACGACGCAGGTCTGCAGGTCCGTGGATGACGTCGTGGACATCGTCAGGACATCTTTCGGCGAGTGGCGTCAGCGACGGAAGGGGAGCGCACCTGAATGACTTACGCGAATCGGAAGCGATTTGTCCATGCATGTATTGTTCTGTAGACAATGTCGAATAGACCATCTTGAGTCCCTTTTGACCGATTTGATCGTCGAGCGGAGAGGGTCGCGACTAATCATCCTTCTGAGCGCGGCTCTCAGGTCTCTTTAGCGGTAGGCGCACTCAAAGGCGATTCCGATCCAGCCGAAAACGCGTGTCCGAGTCGTGTCAGGTTCAGCATCCAAGGATTACGGAAAATGCTCGACCCCTAGAGCATGGGGGTTCGTCGACGAGTCGACGGGCAGTTTGCGCACTTCTTTACGCTCTCTTGAATCTCCAGCCCGAGCTTGGGCTCTCGGCGCGCAACGGCACAGCCAGCCGAGACCCTTGAGACCAGGTGTGATACCGCCCACCCAACCGAGGTTCCTGTCGGCGGCATGAGACTGCGTTTCGGCCGGCGCGGCCGGAGTCTGTCCCACGAAGATGGACTCGTGGATGACTTGGTGGGTCGAAGGCTCGTCGCGGTCGAGCGGCCGTCCTAGGTGTATCCGGTCAGGACGTTGGTGACAGTCGGCTCGTTGGTGGGAGGCCCTCGAGTGCGGTGTGGCGCCGTCGAGTGTTGTAGTGCTCGAGCCAGGGTGCAAGTGCGGCGGCTCGTTCGGCGTTGCTGGTGAACACCTGCCGGCAGGCCCACTCGCTGGCCAGGGTCCGGTTGAACCGTTCGACCTTCCCGTTCTGCCACGGGCAGTGCGGCTTGATGAACTTCTGCCGCGCGCCGGCCGCGGCCACGACCTCACGGAAAGCGCGGCTTCGTGGCGGTAGGCGAAAGCGTTGTCGGTCATGACCCGCTCGATGCGGGGGATGCCGTGCTCGGCGAAGTAGGCGATGGCCCGGGTCAGGAACGCGGCGCAGGTTATGGCGGTCTCGTCCGGGTGGATCTCGCTGTAGGCCAGGCGGCAGTGGTCATCGACCATCGAGTGGACGTAGTCGTAGCCGATCCGGGGGCGTTTGCGTTTCGCGGCGTTGGTGGCGGCGCGGCCGTGGGCCTTCCACCCGCCGCCGTCCGGGATCCGTCCGATCTTCTTGACGTCGACGTGGACCAGCTCGCCGGGACGCTCGCGTTCGTAGCGGACCGCAGTGCTGCGACTCGATCGGATCACCGCGCCGGTGAGCGGGTCGCAGTGGCGCAGGTATGGCACGTGGTGGAGGCGCAGGACCCGGCCCGCGGTCCGGGGCGCGAGCCCGAGCTCGGGTCCGAGCCAGTCCTGTCCGCGCCGGTGTTCGCACCGGGCCGCGACCACGGCGGCCTCCACCGCGGCTGGAGTGCGGGTTGGGCTGGCGTGCGGTCGTGAGGACCGGTCGGCCAGCCCGGCCTCGCCCTCTGCATCGAACCGGGCCACCCACCGGTGGGCGCACTGTCTGGAGATGCCCATCGCCTTCGCGGCGTGGGCCACGGCCCAGCCCTGCCGTCGGACCCGGTCGACCAGCAGTCGGCGGCCATGGACATTCAGACGGGCGTTAGCGTGGGACACGAGAACCTCCGGGCGGTGCGGGACGTAGACACTCCCCACCCCACCCGGAGGTTCTCCTCGTCGTCAACGCCTGACTGTCACCAACGTCCTGGCTGAGTACACCTAGGTGGAGATGACCGGGCCGAGCAATGCACGCGTTGGGCCCGTTCACAGGCACTTCGACGGAGGTCGGGGCACATTCCTCGGCGGGGAGTGAGATTGGACACTCTGCGTCCTGCCTACCCGAGCCGGCGGCGAATCCGTGGCTCTTGCCCTACCGCTGCGAGATCGAGGGCAGCAGGTGTGCGATACGAGACGCCACGGATGAGTCGCCGTTCCAAGGTTTCCGAGGGGCTCGCTTGGACGCATGGGCGTCCTTTCCGGAACGCGTTGGGTGAACAGCTGGGCATGACCTTAGGGTTCGACCGCGGCCCGTGTAGTCGGTGGCGGTGCCCTGGGGGTCGGCGTCGGTGAAGGTCGCACTGTTGCCGGTGAAGGCCTGCGGTGAGACCGGCGGTACCGCCGCAGCAGCGGTCAGGGGCGCGTCGGCGACGGTGGCCGTGCTCGTCGAGCTGCTGGGGATTCCCTCGTGGTCCACGTTGGTGGTGACGGTGAAGCTGCCCTCCTCGGCGTACGTGTGGTCGCCTGAGACGGTGAGGGTGCTGCCCTCCAGCGTGATGGCGGCGCTCGAGGCGCTGCCGTCACCCCAGTCGATCGTTGCCGTGTAGTTGTGTTTGCCACGACCAAGGACTCGCTCAACGCGATGGTCGACCGGGCCGAGAAGGTCGCCGCCGGCCATAGGCCGGTCAAGAAGGATCGGTTCGTGAAGATCGAGGGCGCCACCAAGGGCGTGGTCTGGGAGCGGCGAGCTCGGCAGCTCGCCGGGCTGAAGTGCGACGTGACAGACATCGACCCGCAGAAGGTGAGCGTGTCCGGCGGGTGATGGGCGGATACCACGACCTGTGGCAGGTCGAGAAGAGCCTCCGAATGGCCAAGTCCGACCTGCCGCCAGGCCGATCTTCCATCACCGGCAGGACTGCATCGAGGCGCACCTGACCATCGTGTTCGCCGCTTTCGCCGTCAGCCGATACCTCCAGGAGGCGACCGGGCTATCGATCAAGAAGCTCATCAACACGCTGCGCGCGGTCCGCTCGGCCCACCATAGCCCCCGGTGGGAGACGCTCGCCCTCGAACCCGCGGTCCGCTTTGGGCGCGAGACATCCTCGCCGCCTTCACCGAAAATGGTCAATAGGCCCATTGGCACGAGTGAGGTCCTGACTAGTCGCAGGTCCCGACGACCTCGACCTCTGTCACGTCCCTCAGACGCAGCACCGTCTGCTGCTTGCCGCCCCGCTCGGCGGTGTCGAGCACGATCTCCCCACTCGCCGATTCGACAGGCGCGCCGCAGAAGACCTGACTTCCGACATGGACGTTGAGCAGGGGGTCGGCAGTCGAGGCAGCGTCGACCCATGTCACGCCGATGGCGGCAGCGAGCAGGACGAGCCCGGCGAAGAACGACCACCGGGCGCGAGTGAGTTGCTTGACGCCGGCGCGCACCTGCTCTTCTGACCAGGACCGCAACTCTGGTCCGGAGAGAAGGATCGCGTCACCCGGCACTCCGAAAGCCGCTTCCATCGCGCTCCACGCGCCCAGCAGGAGGAACGCAAGCGCTCCCGCAACTAGCAAGCCGGTCGCAATGCGAGCCCAGGGGCTGAGGTCAGCAACCGTCTCCGTGCCCTTGACGATAAGGACCACCGTCACGATGGCCGTTAGCCCCGCCAAGCCATTCCGCCACTGCTCGGCGGTGGCGCGCAGGTCGCGCAACTGGCGAAGGCGGAGATCCTGGCCCAGCTGTGCCCATCGTTTATCGCTGATGCTCGGCCGAGGCAGAGCTCGCTTCTCCGGCCGGGGGCCCTGTGCGTCGGGGTCCGCCATCAGCTCTCCTGGTCGTACCAGTACGCGCCGCATCCGGACTCGCCGCTCTCTGCAGGCCGATCCGGGTGAACATAGCCGCATCCGCAGATTACCGTCACGGGCAAGGAAGCACCCGGGGCGCCAGATGTGGTCTGCGTCTTCGTTCCGACGCCACCTGGCAGCCCCACTTCGATGCGGAAGCTCGTCTCGTGATGGCAACGCGGGCACGGGCCGTCGACGGTCACCGATCGGTCCGGGGCCTCGATGCGATCGGTCCGGTGCCAGCCGGGCATGCCGATCTCGGCCCAAGGGATCTCGGGCACCTCAGCCTCACTTTCGGAAACGAGCAAGTGGTAGTAGTTTGCACATTGAGTTCGGGACTGGCAAGAGCGGCGAGAGAATGGCGAACCAGAACGTTTTCGTCGACGGACATGCGCTATTGATCGGGGTTGGTGGCAACCTCCCGGTCACTGTTGACGACGCCACGGCGATGCGTGAAATCCTGGTGGACCCGGTACGAGGTGCCTACCCATCGGGCCAGGCGCGACTCTTGACAGAGGGGCAGTCGACCCGGGACGGAATCATTTCCGGCCTCGAAACTCTCGCGAATAGTGCCGACGAGGATTCGATGGTGGTCCTCTACTACTCGGGCCATGGCTGTAAGGTGCAGGAAGGCAGGAGCGAACAGTTCTTTCTGGTCCCGCACGGATTCGACCTTGCCCGTCCTCATGAGACCGGGGTCTCCGACCATGAGTTGACTGCGCTCATCGAGGCGATCCATGCTAGACGGCTCCTCGTCTTGCTTGACTGCTGCTTCGCTGCGGGTCTGCCCACCGCCAAGGCTGATGGCGCCCAGACCATCACCAAGGCAGCTATGCCGCCTGAGCTGCACTTGGTCCTCTCGCAGGGCACTGGTCGGGTCATCGTCGCATCGTCGCGTGATGACGAGATGTCCTATGTCGGCAATACCTTCAGCACCTTTACCGAGTGCGTCCTCGAGGCGTTCGCCGGACGGGGCGCACACTCGGCCGACGGCTTCGCGCGGATTCTCGACGTGCTGGCCTACGTCCTGGGACAGGTGCCGAAGCGCGCTGGTGCACTGGGCGGCGTCCAACACCCGTTCGTCAACCGAATCGACGGCCTCGACGAGAACTTTCCGGTCTGCTACTACGCGGGTGGCTCCAAGGCCATCCCCGGTGGCGGGTCGCCGGTCGCGTCTCCGCTGCCGATGCCGCACTGGCAGAAGGCCGACCTGGCGGCACGGCGCCAGACGCTGCAGGCCAACCTCCAGGTCTTCGGTCTCCAGATCGACGCACTGCGCAACGCGCAGGTGATCGAGAACGACCCCCTGACCCGGTTCAAGTACGACCAGCAGTTGCTGGAACGCATGGCCCTGCACAGCCAGGCGGCCACCGATATCGAGACCATCGATGCCTTGCTGGGCGGCGGCAGTGATGACTGAGGTCGCCGTCGTCTCTTCTGGGAGCGCCCTTCTCGAAAGTCTGGCACTTATCCGCCGCAAGATCGACGCGGTGCAGCGGGCGTTGGCACTCACCACGGACCCTGTGAGATCTGTGGAATTTCAGAAGCAGCTGGCCGACCTAGATCGCGAAAGCGCGGACATCCAACGTCAGTTGAATGCTGAGCCCGGCCAACGCCTCGGCACCGCGCTGCTGCGGCTCGACTACACCGTCCAGGTGCAGACGTTCGTCAAGCACGTCGTGGCAGGCGATCCGGTCGCGGTCCGCATCGTGCCCGCGCCGGGCATACCCGGCCCCGTTCAAATCGCCGTCCGCCTCTTGCTGAAGCGTTTTCTCGGAAGCCATCAGGTGGCGCCGTCAGCCCCCATCCGGATGGGGTTCGGATCTCCCGTCCTTAGCTCCTCACCCGATGCGTTCTGGCGTGAGCTCGGCCACTCCATGGCGCTGCCGCACAGCGCATCCCGGGACCAGGTGGCCGACCAGGTCGTCACCAGGCTGGCCAACCAGCACGTCGTGATCATCATGTCCGACCTCGACCGGATCAACGTGGACGAGTGCTTGGCCCAGTTGTGGCAGCCACTGGTCGCGGCGGTCCGAGCCGCGACGCCTGAGCACAAGCTAGTCCTGCTCCTGGTCGACTTCCGACCCGCGACGCCGGTCGTACTCCCGGCTAGCCTTGGCGTGCTGGTGGACGTGGAGGTCGACGGTTTCCCGGCCGACATCGTCGAGGCGTGGTTGACCGAGTCCATCGACCACCTGCCCGACCACTTGGTGGTGGGCGACATGCAGGAGATCGCGGGCTCGGTGGTCGGTGAGGAGATGAGCCCCGACGACGTCCTGTGGGCCATCTATGACCTGTGGCAGTGTCACGGATGGGAGTTGGAGAGATGGCTGGAGGCATGACACCGCTCCGCTACGACCGCAAACGGGTCAGGCGACCGCCACCCGGACGCAGCGTCCCCCTGGCGCCGTACCTCCCGAGCAAGGCCCTGGTCGAGGTGGTCAACCTGGCGATCTACCTGGAGCGCCCCCTGTTGATCAAGGGCGAGCCGGGGGCTGGCAAGACGCGGCTCGCCGAGGCCGTGGCGGCTCGGCTGCGACTGCCGTTGGAGATCTGGTCGGTCAAATCGACGAGCCGTGCGCGCGACGGTCTCTACACCTACGACACCATCGGCCGGCTCCGTGATGCCAACCTAGGGCAGCAAGGAGTCGGAGAAGGTGTTGCCCGAGCCGCCGATGCCGCGAATTACGTCCGTTGGGGACCGCTCGGACGCGCATTCCGCGATGACTCGCGGACCGTGCTCCTCATCGACGAGATCGACAAGGCCGACATCGACTTCCCGAACGACTTGCTGCTCGAGCTGGACGAGCGCAGGTTCACCATCGATGAGCTGGAAGACAGGGAGGAACGTGAGGTCATCGCCAGGCACCCACCTATCGTCATCGTGACGAGCAACGACGAGAAGGACCTGCCCGACGCCTTCCTGCGCCGCTGCATCTTCCACTACATCGAGTTCCCGGACCCCGATGAGCTCATCCGCATCGTCAGCGCCCACTTCCCAACGGCTCCAACATCCCTGGTTCGGGCGGCGGTTGAGCGGTTCGAGAAGCTTCGCTCCGATATGGTGCGTGACAAGGGCGAGGCAGGCAAACGCGTCAGCACCAGCGAGCTGGTCGACTGGTTCCGCGTGCTCAGCAGCCACCCCACCGACGAGGCTCTGAGCAAGCTCGACGGCCAGTTGCCCTATCCCGCCGTGCTGCTGAAGGCCCTCGAGGACCACCGGCGGTACGTCAGCCAGCCAGCATGACAATCACCCTCTCCCCACCGGCGCGACCACGGGCGTCGTGGCTCCTCGACGTCTTTCTCTCGCTCCGAGATGCTGGGCTCCCGCTCGGCATCGACGAGTACCGCCTCGCGCTCCGTGCCCTACAGGCGGGGTTCGGTCTGCCGGACGCCGCTGCCCTGCGACGGCTGCTGTCGGCGCTGTGGATCAAGGACGTCGAGGAGCAACGCGTCTTCGACCTGCACTTCGACCGGGTGATGGGGTCAGGCACGGCGGCCGACGCGGCGGCTTCGGACACGGGTGAGTCGGCGGGTCAGTCCCCCCCGGTCGAGTCGACGCGCCGCTCGTTGCCCGGACTGGAAGATTTAGGCACGTCCGCGCCGGCCACCGCGGCAGAGATCCCCGCGGCGATCGACGACGAGGTGCAGGCGGCACGCGCGGTGCTGTCCGCTGTGACGACCGCGGGGGAACCGCGGCCCACGGGACCGACCAGCGACTACGTACCGGTCACCAAGCGTCAGATGAAGCAGAGTTGGCGCTCCTTCCGCCACGCTGCGCGCTCAGGGCCTATGGTCGAGCTGGACGTCGAGGCCACCGTGCGCCTGGTCGGAGACACCGGCGTGCTCGTCGAGCCCGTTAAGGTCGCGCGCCGTGTGAACCTCGCGCGCCTGCTGGTGCTGGTCGACGACGGCGGTTCCATGGTGCCGTTCCGCGGGATCGCGGACCGGCTCATCGAGACCGCCCGCCGCGGCGGACGGTTCGGACAGTCCGGCGTCTTCTACTTCCACAACTGCCCCGGCGTGCACCTCTACACGGACAGTCATCGTCAGTGGGCTGTGCCGTTCGACGAAGCGATCGCGCCGTGGGTCAGCGACCGCACCGGGGTCCTCTTCTTCAGCGACGGCGGCGCGGCGCGCGGTGGCCGATCACTCGAGCGGTTCGGCGAGACCGTCTCGTCTCTCACCCGGCTGCGCCAGCGCATCGACAGGATCGCGTGGATCAACCCTATGCCGAAAGAGCGCTGGAGGGGCACCACCGCCGCCGACATCGCCACCCAGGTGGCGATGTTCGAGCTAAGTCGTGGCGGGTTCCGCGACGCGGTGCTCTCGCTCCGAGGGAGGGTCAACCCGCGGTGACCAGTCCCGACGAACGTGCGACGGAGCGAAGGATCACATCGTTCGTGCGACGTTTCGGTGAGCCGCATTTGGCGTTGGCCTCACACTGCGCGATCCCTCTGGCGTTGACGCCCGACCTCGCCTACCGCATCTGGGGAACGTTCCCACACGATGTTGACGGCCAGCCGATCGGTGCGCCCTGGGTAGCCGTGCCAGATCTCCTGCTCTCCCCCCTATGCGAGCAGATCAGCGAGGAGCTCTATGCGATGTCCGCAGGAGTTCGCCAGCGCCTCATCGATCAGTTGGTGGCCGACCCTCGCTTCGGTGCCGAGCGCGCCGCACAGGTCGCCCGGTTGCTGAGCCAGCATGTGCGCCCCGCCCTAGACAGCGAGGATGTCGACTCAAGGAGCTACGCCCAGGCGCAGGTGTGGGCAGCCGAGGCACAGGTCGCGCCAGCGCGAGCGGCGGCGGACCTGGCGCTGGCCATCGACGGCGCCGCGCGTGCTGACCGTCACGAAGTGCTGCGGCTGGTGTCGGTCGTCGATCACCTGAGCAAACCGCTCGAGCAGCAGCCGGACCTGCTCACCTTCGCGCGCGCCCATGGTGCCGCGGCGCGCGGAGACGTACAGAAGGCAGAGGCGGCCCTGAACACGCTGGTCGATGACCACGGGCGTCTCACCGTCGCTGGGGTGACCGTCAGCGCGCCCGCCTCGGTGCAGGTGTCGTCGCCGCCTCGCACCGACGAGCCGCTGCCCTGGCGGGTCGGCCGCCGGGTGGCGATCGCGGTCGGCGCCAACGGCTGGGGAGGTGGCGCGCAGCTCCTTTACTGTGAGCGCGATGCTTGGAGCATCCACGACGTCCTGACCAAGGTCGGCTATGACGTCGACGTGCTCGTCCAAAGTGCCGCCACGGGACCTGAGATGAGGGCCAGGCTGGACAGGGCAAGAGGCCTCTCGCCGGACGACGTCGTGGTCTTCTACTACAGCGGGCACGGGACTCGCAAGGGCGGCGAGCTCCTCCTTGCACTCAACGACTTCGAGAAGCCCGAAGACATGGTGCCCCTCACCACGATCGAGGACGTCCTGGTGAGCGGCGGCGCCGGCCGGATCGTGCTTCTGCTCGACACCTCGGGCGGCCAGATCGAGGTGAACTCCGTCAATGCGGGCGCCTCACTCGCAAACCTCCGCAGCAGCTCATCGGTCAGCCTCCTGATGCCCGAAGTGAGCTACGAGTCCAGCACCAGTGAGCAGGGAACGTTCACGGTCCACCTCGTTAACGGCATCGAGGGGGCGGCCGATGCGAACCGCGACGGCGTCGTCACGGTCGAGGAGTTGGTCCAGTTCCTCACTTCGGAGATGAATAAGAGCGACTTGCACGGCTCTGGCTCGGAGAAGCTTCTCTTCGTCTTATCAGGTGAGCCGTTCGCCTTCGTCGATCGGCGTCCACGCACGCCGCGGACGCCATCGTTCACCATCCGCGTCGGTAAGCTGCGCGAGCTTATGGGCAACGTGGCTCGAACGCCGTACAAGCGCACGCCGGTCGATCTCGGCCTCGACGCGCGGGAGGTGGCAAGCCTCGAGGACCAATTGCGCGGCCTCGCCGTCGAAGGCGCGCGCTTGCACGAAGAACTGGCCGCGGAGGGTCGCCTGATCGAACAGGTCACTCCCTATCGGTCGACCAGGATCGAGCTCGGCCCGAGCACGCCCTTGATTCCACTCCAAACCGCGTACAGGCGACGCATTGGCATTGGCCCAACCAAGTTGTGCTCCGAGGTGAGGCAGGCGCTTCACGACGGCATTCCGATCGAGGCGACACCCTGCTTCGAGGGGCATTGCCCGAGTCTCGACGACGAGACGGTCGTGTGTCCCAGCGGCTTTTTGGGCCTGTCCGACGTGACAACCATGAGCGTCGGTCCGCTCCGTCCGCGAATGATGATGGTCTTCGGCGCTCCTCAGCGTCTGGTGTGGGTCGACGGCAAGATGGATCCCACCCAGGCGACCGATCCAGACGTCCTCTCCGGCAGCATTACCGAGCTCATCGCCCGGATCCAAGGGACTTCGCCACACGTGGTATGGCTGCACGACGTCATGCCGCACTCGTCCTTGCGCGCGCTGGGCGAGAGTGAGATAACTGAGCCGCCATCCCTGCTGGCGGTGGACCAGGCCGGAGGCGTGCGCAGCGACCGAGCACCAGAGAAGCTGCTGGAGGAGGTCTCCCAATTGGCCCGCCACGGGCTGCTCTACAGCGAGGTTCCAGTCGAGTTCACCCTGGCAGCCGAGGTGCGACGCCTGGTGCTCGATCAGTACCTTCAGGGCGCGCGCGCGGATAGCGCCCTCCGATACGCCAGGATGCAGCTGCTCCGACGGGGCCACGCGGCAGGACTGGCGTACGGGCTAATCGGCGCGCCTTCTCTGTCGATCTCACAGCCGCCGTAGGCCAATCGGCACAAGACCGCGATGTTGGGTCGATTGGCCCGGTCCGCCTCTGACATCTGCTGCTTGGGGACGCCGAGCGCCGCCGGTTGTGGCAGCAACGATGTGCGCCATCTCAGCGAAGTCGATGTCGCCATCGTCGAGGAACAGGAACTCCGGCATTCCGGTCGCTGATTCTGCCCGAGCTCGGCAAGAGACGCCGGCAGCCTGCCCGACTGTCCCGTTCCGGGCGTGATGGAGGCTCTCATTCCACTGAAGGATGAGAGACATGGCGGCACCGAGGAATTACCCAGAGAAGCTTCGGATGTGGGCGATCAGGATCGCTGTCGATCTGCGGCGTGACCGGGACACGAAGTCGGGTGCGCTCCGGCGGGTCGGCGAGCAGCTCGGGAGCAAGCCGGAGACGTTGCGCAATTGGGTCCATCAGGCCGAGGTCGACGAGTGCCACCGCCCGGGCGTGAGCACGACGGAGGCGATGCGGATCGCCGAGCTTGAGCGTGAGGTCAAGGAGCCGCGCACGGCGAACGAGATCCTGCGGACGGCGTCCGCGTTTTTCGCCACGGGCGGCGGCGGCCAGGTGCGCGTGGAGCTGCTCGGCACGGCGGGTTGGGGTAGCGCTGGCCGTGTAGCCAGGACTGCAGGCGGGCCGGGCTGAGCCAGTCGACCTTGGTCTGGGTCGGGAAGCGGTTGAGGAACGCCAGCGTGATCGGTGAGTCGATGTCGCGGAACAGTCCGATCGCTTTCCCGACTTGTCCGTGACCTCCCACCAGTAGTTCTGGGGGGAGTCACCGTGCCGGACGATCCTGGAGAACGCGCCCTCGACCAAGGGCCGGAACGTCCGTTCTGTGACGCGATCTCCGCCGACGAGCGCGCCGGCCACGGGAACCAGACGGGCGCCGTTGAGCAGGTAGGACTCGCTCTCCTTCGTTGGGTTGTATCGAGGCGCGCCAAAACGGGTATCGACGGACACCAGCCCGACCGACAGGTCCCATCCCTGGCCAACCCAGCTCGAACCGTTTCCCGAGGAGTATGTGACGTTCAGGTCGGGCTGCATGCCCAGCCGTCCCTTTGGCACCTCGATCGGATACGACAGCGCTGCGTCGCCATTGACGTCGCCGACGGCGGCTCTACCAGGCTCACACCTGCAGCTGGGCTCGCGGGTTCCATGCCCGCCAAAGTGTTCGGCTCCTCGGCGAAGACGCTCGGGTGATCAGGTGGCGTAACGGCCGACTTCGCAAGGCTCGCCGCCAGACCCACCGGCGTCAGAGCCGCCGGCGCGGCCATCGTCACCACAACCGATAAGGCCAAGATTCCTACGAATGCGGACCCACGACGCCGACGCCCCATAAAGGCAACCCGTGCAGGCATGATGCAGCCGCCTCCGCCGCCGCGAAGGCGGTCGTACTCAACGCGAAGCTGCCAGGCCCCGAGGAGTCACCATTGAGAGAGAGACTCACCATGGCATTGTCCAGACGAAAACTCTGCTCCGGCTGAGCGGGTCTGCGCAGGCGGTCGTCAGTAAGTACGTATTTATGCGTACGTGGGTATGACGCGGTTACGCCCGCCACGGTGCCGCGTCACGATGAGCGATCGCCCGCGTCTCACCGGGCCCCTGTCCCGCAATGCACGGGCTCGGATTCGAGCTCCGCGTGCAAGCGCGGCACCGCTGTCTGAACCACTCCGGGTCCCATCGGCTCGTGCCCCGCACATCGATGTGGCAGGGCTCCGCCCCGCCCGGAGACTGAAGATGGTTGTGGCCGGCATCGATCTGCTCGTCGCCCGTCTGGGCGGGTTAATCCGCTCTTGGCCGGGCGACTTGTCTCGCTAGATCTCCCGTCGGGACGACTCACCGTCACTGTACCTTTGCACCCGCCGGAGGGCATGAGAGGCCAAGATCGCTGCGCCTTCGGCTTCGAGACGGGCCGGTTTGGTGCTGTTCGAGAGCTCCAGGGCTCGGGTCTCGGTGGCGCTGACGTCGGCGCCGGATCGTGCCAGCACTCGCTCAAGTACCACCGTCGGTTCTGTCGCCACCACCTCGTCGTGCGACGTCGCCGCGTCGGGCTCGTAGTGAGTGTCGACGTAGAGCATGTTGCGCTCCCTGCCGCGGGTGGCCATCACGTAGAGCGGTTCGCGCATCGTGGTCGCCGTGACGAATGCGTGGGTCGTGTCGACCGTTCTGCCCTGGGACCGATGCGCCGTCGTGGCATACCCGAGCTCGACGTGCGCAGAGACGTACTCGGCCGGAAGGCGGGCCACTCCCCCACCCGTCTCACGTCGCACCGTCAGCGCCCCGTCGGCTCCGACAGCGGCGACAAGCCACTGGTCACCGTTCTTCACCCACCCCGTCGAAGAGCCCAGCCCGCGCTGGTTCTGGCGCGTCACCACGACATCGCCGACCCCGATCACCGACCCGTCAGCCACAGTGACCCCACCCTCCTCCACCGCGCCCTGCGCGACGCGATGAGCCCGGGCCCGACTGTTCAGATCGGCCACGGTGGCAGTGTCGGAAGCGACCATCAGGGTCCTCCGGCCAGCCCGGATGTCGTCGGTCCAGTTCGCGAACAGCTCGTCCAACATCGACTCCCGATCGCCCCCACGCACGCGACCTCGGCGCGCGTACTCCCCCGACGCACCCTTCGAGCCCGTCCGCAGCTTCAGCGATGCGTCGCGTTCCCACTCGTGCCGGAACCGGCGCACATCATGCAGCGAAGGCGCGTCGTCGCGGTCCGTGGCCACGAGCTTGAACGCGCCGCCCGCGGCGACCGGTGACAGCTGCGCCCAGTCCCCGACCAGAAGCACCTTCGCTCCCGCGGTGCGGGCGTATGCCGTGAGCGAGTCGAGCTCGAACGTGCCAGCCATGGACGCCTCGTCGACGATCACGAGCTGCCCCGCGCGCAGGCCCCACCGCACCACCTCCGCTGAGAGCTCCCGGGCGCGACATGTCAGGGCGCGCGTCCGCAGCGACGGGCTCGCCCGGTCCAAAGCCGCTCTCAATTCGTCCAGTTCGGCCAGCCGGGCAGGTTGCCGAGCGGCCTCGGCGAGCCACTTCGCGGTGTTCTCCGTCGGCGCCCCGACCGCATCGGACAGCACTTCGGCGGCCGCCGCCGACGGCGCCAGCCCCACCACCGACCCGGGCCCGTACCGCGACTCCCAGACGGCCCGGACGCCGGCCATCGTCGTCGACTTGCCGGTCCCCGCGGGGCCCACAAGCACGTCGAGCGAGCGACCCGAACCGGCCACCCGGCATACGGCAGCGGCCTGCTCGGCCGACAGCGGATGGTCACGAGCCGGCAGCTCCGCGGCGCACACCGCCGCCGCCACACCCTCGTCGACATTGGGCGCGTCGACCGCCCGACCCGCGGCCAGGAGCCGCTCCTCGGCATCAAGCAGCGCCTGCGTCGTGAACACCTCCGAGTCGCGTGGACGGAACCGGGAAGTGCCGTCCGGGCGGCGCAGCTCGTCCGGGACGAAGCCCACCTCGGGCGGCGTCAAATCAACCGCATGGCTCATCGCGAGGGCCGTGATCCGCTCCGCGACCACCGTGCGCTCGTGCGGTGCCGCGAAGCGGACACCCTGGATCTGACGCAGCGACTCGGCGAAGACGTTCGCGCGGGTGAAGGTCGACCGCTTGCCGGACACGACCTCGAGCGACACCCGCGCCGCCTCCTCGAGCATCGCCTCGGCCAGGTCACCAGCGCGCAGCAGGGGCAGGTCGTTCCGCTCGGCGAGGGTCGCGACCCACGCCTGCAAGTCCTCCCCGACGAACGGCTGCGCCCGCCTCCGCCACCCCGCCACCAGCTCCCCGAACGGCCGCAGCTCCTTCGCCGGGCGCGTCTCCAGCGTCGCCCGCTGACGCATCTGAAGCACCTCCCGCGGCGTCGGCTGCCGCCCGTGCCCGGCGACGAACTCGCTCACGAGGGCGTCCTTCACGGCGTCGATCTCGGTGGTGCGCTGCGAGAACTCCGCCCGCAGAGCCTCCCCCACCCCGGCGACCTCCCACTTCTCCACCGGCGAATGACGACGCCGCTGCGGCTCCCACTCGTACCCCAGATCCGCCGTCACAAGGTCCGCGAGGACGCCGTTGTACAGCTCCGACAGACCCACCGCGGCCCGGAACAGCGCCTTGCTGTCGAGCGTGCGCCACCCCCCGTCCGAGACCGCCTGCACCCGGTTCAACACGACGACGTGGGTGTGCAACTGCGGGTCACCGGACCGCGAGTCCCAGTGGTCGAATGCCGCCGCGACCACCCCGCGCACATCCTCCGACACGACACCTCCGCGTCCGGTGCGGGTCGCGAACACCGTCTGCTCCGCGTACCGGATGACGAACTCCGTCGCGGCCACATGCGCCGCGTAGATCCGCTGCCGGGTGGCCTCGTCGGCCAGGCCCCACGCCACGGACACCGACTTCGGCGCGCTGAACGTGAGGTCGAAGCCCGCCACCGTCTGCGGCGCCTTCCGTGGCCGCTTCAACGCGTCGACGTATGCCGTCCGCTCGGCTCCCGGGGGCCGGCCCAGCGGCTGCCCGGTGACCGGGTCCTGCAGCATCCCGAGCATCCGCCACAGGTGCTCCTCGCTCACCTTCGAGCCTGCCGGGATGCCCCGGCCGTCGCCGAGACCGGCGAGGCCGGCGCCCAGGAACCGTCCCGGCGGACAGCCGGGCTCGCTGTAGTACGCGGTCAGCGGAGGCGACGCCGGCCCAGCGGCGTCGCCTCGCACGACCGAAGCCATCAGGTAGCGGTAGCCCGAGCCCAGCGTCATCCGGCGGATCGACATCGTCACCCGCAGCGAACCCGGCCCACGGGGCACCCGACGGCGCCGCGACCACCTTGGTGCCAGACGTGTGGAGCGGAAAGGGGCGCAGTCGAGCCGAGTTGCGACTGGGGCTTCGACGGCGTCGGGCGACATCGGGAGACGAGTGGTCGAGGCGGAGTTAGGGGGCGATCAAGGACGGCGAGGTGCGCCGGTGGTGGCGACAACGTGGGACGTCAGCGTGCCTGGTTGGCGATCGCGGACCGCGAGGGTGCTTGCGCACGGTATGTAGTCGGCGGCGCCACGGGCCCTATGCTCGTGGAGCCGGCGCTCGCTCCCCCTGTGCGGGCGCCGGCTTCTCAAACTTCGTCGCCACCTGGAATCCCCACGCACGTTCGAACAGACATTCGACGATGCGGGATACTGGGCGGATGGCTGGTGGGTCGGGACGAGGGCATGAGCACCCCATCCCGGTGCCGCCTCCAGCTCGCCGGCACTGCTGGGTCACTGGCCCGGAGGCGTCGCGGGGACCCCATCCAGGGCTGATCGTTGAGTGGTCCCGTCGCGACGACGGGTGGTGGGCGTTCGTCACCTATGTCATCGAGGCCGACGCCGCTGTCGTGCAGCAGTGGCTGCCGGCGAGGCTGCTGACCCCGACCGTGTCACACCGACGGTGACCCAATCGTCCCGTCATGCACCTACATCGAAGCGAACGGAAGGATTGCCCATGGGACACCCAGTGGACGCGGGAGCACGACAGCGCCTCCTTGAGGCTCAGCGCGCAGAAACCGAGGCGCTGCGGAGGGTCGAGACGGCCGCCGGGGGCTGCGCCATCGCCCGAGACCGCATGCGGGCGGCGGATGCCAAGTTGCTCGAGGCCCAGCGCAGTCTCGTGCGCACGTCCGGCGCCACTCGCGCCGCTGTGCTGCTCGGCACCGACGAGGCGATGCTACGGCGCGACCTGCGACGTGCCGAGCAGGCCATTGCAACATCGGACACGTCGGCGACCGCCTAATAGCGAGTTGCTCAGACCGACGGCCACCGCACGGTCAGCATCACCGAGTCCTCGATGGCGCGCCAAGCGTGAACGACGCCTGGGCCCCACATCACGTAGTCGCCTTGCCTGCTCAGCTCAACCTCGCGGTCAGGCAAACGCTGGAGAAAGCGCCCGGAGATCAGCACCATCATCGAGGTGCGGGTCTCACCGGTGGTCCAGTCGGCGCGCTCCTCCCCCGCGGCATGCGTGCCCCACTTGATCTCAACATCGGTGGTGTTCGCCACGCTGTCCGGTGGCGCGATGAAGTTCCCGACGAGCCACCCGCGGTGCGCAGGGCCGTCGTCGAAGGCGTTACCGGTGGCGATGCTCACGAGACTCCGATCTGGAGGGCCGGCAATTTCACTCGCTCCGGATTGAGCTGGGCGAGCCGCTTCAAACCTAGGGCAAAGGCGACGAGTCCTTCATCGGTCCATTGCGGGTCGTGCAGCAAGGCCTCGAGCCCGTCAGCGTCGGCGCTCGAGTAGCGCAGCAGTCCAGAGGCCTCCCAGTTCGCCTCGACGTCGCCTCCGAAGCGCTGCCAGAAGGTCTCATCGTGCACGGCGAGCAGGGCGGGGAACTCGAAGCTCCCAGCCACGAGGTTGTACGCGAAGCCGTTGAGGTGCACGTCGAGAGCCGAGGACTCCGTCAGCCAACGCATGGCCGGCGTCATGCGGCTCGGGTGCAGGAGGTCGGCGACCGATGACGGCCCGAGGCTGTTGTCCGTCTCCGCCCGCCCGAACAGTTCCTCCTCCGTCTCCCGCAGGAGAGTGAGTCGCACGTCCACCTCAGCAGTCGCCTCGTTGGTCGGCTGGTGAAAGCACTTGGGGATCACGGCGATGCGTCCAGCTCCGTTGAGGACCCTGCTGCTGCGCTGCTGGATGAGCAGGACGTAGTCGGCAGGCCGGTTGCCCGATGCCGGACGAGCGAAGGCCGACAGTGCGAGCGCTCCCCCGACACACTCTCGGGCGCTTGGGGTCAGCACCGCTCGTGCGGTGGGCAACAGCTGCTCTCGGAGCGGAAGCACCGACGTACCAGCAGCGAGCGCCGTGAGGACCTCGGCCTCGAGCAGATCCCACGTGAGCGCGTAGCGCGCGAACGTGGTCATGGCGAACTGCGTACGTATGCCACCCGACTCGTGATCGACGTCCACAAGACGGTAGGTCGGTTGATCCGAGAAACGCGTGCCACCCAAGAGACAACGCGCCAGCCGCGTCTCGGCGGCCGCAAGTAAGGCTGGCGTAGCCAATAGCGGCGCAGCCGCTGTACGGCGAGCGAATCCGGAGGACGGCACTCCCATGTTCCGAGGGGCGAGGCCCCCGTGCGGGGTGACCAGAGTTGTCGTCATGACGCCCTCGCTGGACTGAAGGTGCATCGCTCCCGCGAGGCCGCTCTCGGTGCTGTAGAAATCCACGAGGCGGTCAGCGACATCCTGTCTGTCGACGTGAGCGATCGGGTCGTCGCGACTCAACGTGATCGCCCGTTTGGCAACTGCTTCGAAGGATGTGCCCGGAGCGCACCCTCGCAGCTCGTCGAGGAACTCCAGAGCAGAGTGGAGGTGCTCTGCGCCCTGCAGCGCCGTCGCGGACTCAGTCACCGCCGCCGGTTCGGCGACCCCGGCGAAACGAAGCTGGGCAAAGCGTTCTCGCGCATCCTCGGCGGCTCGGCTGAGGAGAGTGTCGAGCGCGGCCTGCATCTCAGTCGTGAGCTTCATAGCCGGATTCGCATGCCACTTCGCGACCGTGCGAGCGGCTGAGCCCAGAGTCTCAGCGAAGGCTTCGTTCGTCAGCCTCAGGGCTTGCTGCAGACAGACCGCGTCGGCCGGCCGCCACGTCGGCACCACGACGGACGTCATGAGCCACCCCCGGAGCGCCCCGGCACTCGGCTGTGCACCTGAGTGCATTGCCAGTGCATCTGCGGGTCATGGGGTGATGCCGCGCGCGCTGGCTGACTGGATCGCATGAAGTCATCACCACAAGCAGGCACAGCGTCGTCCATGGTCCAGGCGATCCGCGTCCGCCGCCCGGCGCATTGTTCGCCGATCTCGCCGGACCGCAACTCGACCGCGACGCCCGTGTGGACAACGTGTCGGGTCCTGAGACTTGTCCACAACTGGGTGAGACCGAGCCAGCGCCGGATGGCGACAAGCGGGACAAATGGTAGGGAGCGGGCTGCTGCCGGGGCCCCGCTGATCTCACGAAGGAGCAGGGCATGACCACTCGCGATGTCAAGGCCGAGCAGCTCGCTGAGAGCCTGCGCCAGTGCGGGCCGTTGGCCCGGGAGTCTGATGGAAGGGACGAGCTGTGGCTCACGGTTCAAGACGTGGTCTGCACCCGCAGCACGTGTCACATCGTGCCGATGGGGTCCACCTCCCCCGTGTCGGTGACGCCGGAGCACTCCACCGACGAGCTCCTTGCGGCCATGGAGTGGCTCGTTGCCCACGAGGCTCACGCGAGAGCGATGGCGCCTCGAGAGCTCTTCATCATGCTCCGCGGCGTCGCCACCCGCGGCGCGCTCGGTTCGGCACGCGCAGCGCAGGCCGACGCGCTTCACGGGATGACCCACGTGAGCCCGGGTGAACCGGTCGTGTTCGCCGACCTCGAGATGTCGGAAGTGGCGTGACCAGCATGCAGACCAACTTCAACGACTGGACGGCGGCTCAGCTCCACCTCACGGCGGAGGAGCTCGCCGACATCAACCTGACCCCCGTCTTCGACCTCTTCATCTCCAGGATCGAGGAAGCCAGACGACGTGGCGCAGCAGACCCACTGACCACGATCACGACCAAGCGCGCCGGCGGAAACTCGCGCGCATGCACCAAGCGGATGCTCGAGCAGCTCGGCTTCACCGCCGCTCAGCGGCGCGCCGTCCACCGGCTCCTCGCCGGCTCCCCTTCGGGGTGGCCCGGACTGCTCCGGCTGTATGCCGTGTCGCAAGACCTCACGGGTGGGCAGCGCCAGTACGCGCGCCGTCAGGTGCAGACGCTGCGCAGTCACGTCGCGTCTCGCAGCGTGGCCAGCGCCGGGTGCTCGACGAGTCCGGCGGTGCCGTAGAGCGCAGCGATGCCGGCCACGGCGATCGATGCCATGGCACGACTCGACATGAGCCGAGCGACTCCGTCGCCGTAGTCGAATACCGCATAGCCGTCTTCGACGCACGGCCGGAACCCGACCAAGGATCCCCACCAGAACGAAACCGACTGTCCTGTATCGAGATTGAGCAGAACGCGGCGGTCGGTCAGCAGACCCATGCCTCGCGATTCCCCCGTCCAGCGGGCCCGGTCAGCGTGACGAACCTCGACCGGAACCTGGCGCAGCGCGCGTTCGCCGGGCTCCAGGACGAGGCCCATCGACATGACATCGACATTCAGCGGCGGCGCCAGCCCAGCCAGCTCGAGCGCAAGCTGTCGAGCGTCCGCCCACTCGTCCGACATCACGTGAACGCGACGTGGCCGTGATCTCAGTCGGTTCATACGGCATACCTCCTCGGCGAGGACAACTTGCCGCCGAGGGGCACCATCGGCGCACGGCGTGCCGGTAGTGCCCCGATCCCGCGGTTCGCGCAGCATGTCGCTCACCCGTGCAGCCACCGTCGTTGCCGCGGGCGGAGTCGCAGTGCTCGGTGGCCTGGGCGTCGTAACGATCGCCGCCGCGCAGAGCGGTGCGCTCCCGTCCCGCCCTCCCGCCTGCGTGTCGAGCGGCCCGGTGCCAGGACTCTCGCCGACCCAGGCGCAGAACGCCCGCACGATCGTCGCGGCTGCCGAACAGCGGGCTGGCAGGGCCGGTGCCTTCATCGCTCTCACGGCTGCTCTGGCCGAGTCGGACCTGCGTGTCCTCGCCAACCCGAATGACCCGACGGGCTCAGCGTTCCCGAGCCAGGGCGTGGGCTTCGACCACGACTCCTTGGGCCTCTTCCAGCAGCGTCCGGGGTGGGGCAGCGCGGCCAAACGCATGGACGCGGCCGAGTCGACTCACCTCTTCGTCGACGCGCTCCTCCGCCTCGAGGACTGGCAGTCCATGACGCCTTGGTATGCCGCCCAGATGGTCCAGCGGTCAGCCTTCACCGGGCGCCCCAGCGGTGCGAACGGTGGCTCGAGCGTCGTCGGAGGCAACTACCAGCGGCAGACCGCACGCTCATCAGCGGTCCTCGCCTTCATCGAACATGATGCTGCGAACCTCGACTGCGGAGGTGCGCCGCCTGACGCCCTCGCGCCGGGCGGATCCGGCACGCACGGGCTCCCAGCAGGGTTCGGGCTGCCGCCCACGACATCTCCCGAGGCGCGTACGGCAGTGGCCTTTGCCCTCGCCCAGCTCGGGAAGCCGTACGTCTGGGGCGGCAAGGGGCCGAGTGCCTTCGACTGCTCGGGCCTGACCCAACAGGCGTGGCGCCGAGCGGGGATCCCCATCGGACGCGTCGTCAGCCAGCAGCTGCGCGACGGCACGGCGACGACCTCGAGCAGCCTTGCCCCGGGAGACCTCGTGATGATCCCGGGATCAGCGGGGACGCTCGCCTCGCCGGGCCACGTCGGCATGTACATCGGACGCGGACTCGTCGTCAACGCTCCTCGAACTGGTGACGTCGTCCGGGTTGTCTCCTACAAGTCCTTTGTGTCACAGGGCGTTTCGGGGCTTCGCCACATCTCCTGACGGAGCGATCTGGGCCCTATCTGCCATGGCTCGACGAATAGTGCCCCGACCGGTCCTCTATCGCAGCCATGTGCGGAACCGGTCCGCGCGAGCTGCGAAAGGCACCACGATGAAGACTTGGATGATCCCCTCCGTCGACGTCCCGCCCAACCAGAACGGCCTGCCCGGCATCGCCGCCATCGAGAAGATCGTCGGCGCGCTGCTCACCTTCGGTCTGATCGCGTCCGTGGCCGGCATCGCCATCTCGGCGATCGCCTGGGCCATCGGTTCACACTCGTCGAACCCCCACGTGGCCGGCCGCGGCAAGACCGGCGTCCTCGTCTCCGCGGGGGCGGCGATGCTCATCGGCGCGGCGAACACACTCGTGACCTTCTTCAGCGCTGCGGGCTCTGCGGTCCAGTGACATGAACTGGAGAGCTCTCCGCCCGTACCTGACTGCTGCGAGCGTCGTCGTCCTGCTCTTCGTGGCTGGAGTCGTCGCGCTGTCACACTCCGAGGCGCCCGTCGGGGGCTCGCCTCAGGTCTCGGGCTCGCCGACGCCAGATGCCGCACCGACGCCGGAGTCGTCGACCGCTCAGTCGCCAGCGCCGACCAAGGACCCGGTGGCGACCGAGCTCGACCGCCTCCGCGCGGCGGCACGAGTCGCACCAGGGCCGCCGGGGCGACGCATCACCGGCGACTTCTCCCAACAGCCTGACCTGTATGCCGCGGAGTTCGTCCGCCGGCTCCTGACGCAGGACTACCGGATGTCGAGAGCCGAGCACCTCGCCTGGGTGCAGTCGGAGGCCGCCCAGACCTCCGAGCCCCTCGTCGTGGGACTGGTGCCCAAAGAGCTGCGCGACCACCTTGCCGTCTACTCGGTGACGGACGCTGCGGGTCAGACCCCGGCTGTACCGGTGCGGAACGCGTGGACCGCCCTTGGCCTGCAGGACGCGTACACCACCGTCCGCATCGAACGAGTGACTGAACCGATGGCGTGGAGCACCGCCGTCTCGAGCGGGAGGATCAGCGACCCGGGCATCACCGGTCGTGAGGTCGCCGCATCTGTCACCCTCCACTACCGGAAGCAGGGGAAGGCCGTGACCTCGACGTCGTCCGTAGCCCTGACGCTCAACATCGAGGGACCTCCCACGCGAGGCTCGTGGGGCTTCGTCACCGCGGTCACCTACTCGTCTCTGGCGGTGAGCACGTCATGAGCTGCGACGGCATCATGGCCGCCAACCCGATGTGTCTCATCGGCCAAGCCGCAGCGGGCACCGCCGGGGCTGCGTCCAACGTCGTCGATGGCGCCTTCAGCAACATCGCCGGCTACTTCGGGCTCGCAGCCCAGAACGCCACCACCTGGCTGTGGCAGCAGATCGGCGAGGCGACCACGCTGGACCTGGCATCGCCGGCTCTGGCGCGGGAGATGACGATCACCGGCGCAATTGCGGCCACCCTCTGCCTGGGACTCTTCATCATCCAGGTGACCTCAGCCGCTCTCCGCGGGCATCCCGTCGCTCTGGGCCGCGCCTTCAGCGGGCTCCTCATCAGTTTCGTCGGGTCCGCGCTCGCCCTGGCAACGACGCGCGTCCTGCTCGGAGCGGTCGACGCCCTCAGCGACGGAGTCGTCCGCTACACAATGGGCACACAGATGGGCGCCCTCGGCGGCAAGCTCTCCTTCGTCGGTCTGGCCCAGATGCAGAACCCAGCGGTCATGATCCTCCTGGCTGTCGTCATCATCGTCGCGGCGGTCGTCGTGTGGGCAGCCATGATGATCCGCAAGCTGATGCTCATCGTGGCCGCGGTGCTCGCCCCATTGGCCTTTGCCGGCGCGACGGCCGACTTCACCCGCGCCTGGGTCCGCCGGTGGATCGAGTTCGTCGCAGCCATGATCGTCTCGAAGCTGCTCCTCGTCATCATCCTGAGCATCGGCGTCGCCGTCCTCAACGGCGCCGGACAGTCAGGCTCCAGCGTGGGTCAGACCGTCACGCAGCTCGCCGGCGGGTCCTTGATCCTGTTGCTGGGCGGGCTGGCTCCCTGGGTGGCGATCCGCATGTTCCACTTCGCCGGCGACACCCTTCACTCGGCACATGCCACGGCCCGGCAGGCCTCGGTCGGCGCGCAGACTCTGGTCAGCGCACCCCAGAAGGTCAGCGCGATCCAGGCCCAGGGACGGGCGCTCGCCTCCGTCGGGTCGTCCGGCCACAGCCGCGGCACCAAGGGCAGCGGCGGTCCGCCGCCGCCTCCCCCGCGACCGGGATCCTCCGGGCCAGTGGGCCCACCACCGCCCGACGTGGGATCCGGCCTTGCCGGTGGTGCCACAGGACCGGCTGGAGCAGCCAGCGGAGGGGGCGCCGCAGCCGCCGCCTCGCTGGCTGCTCCGGCTGCCACAGTCGCCGGGGTCGCCCTCGGCGCCAAGGCCGTCGCCATGAAGGCCGGCGACGTCGCGACCAACCCACCCGGGGTCTCCTCGCCCGCCGGCGGAGGCCCTGGCGCCGCTGTCCAGGAAACGCCCATGAAGCAGCCACTCACCCACGGCTCGAGGAGCTGACCATGACCGACGCCACGACCACCCCGATGACCGTCCGTTTCGGACGCCTCCCCCGGCGCGGCCTGCTCCTCGGGCTCTCGTCATCACGCATCCTCTGCCTCTGCGTCGCCGCGCTCGTCTTCGTGCCCGCGATCTTCCTCGGCAGCTCGACCGGCGCCGGCCTGACGGCACCCCTCTGGGCCGGACTCATCGCGCTCGCCTTTGTGCGCTGGCATGGGCGCCCCGCCGTCGAGTCACTCCCCACGGCAGGGCACTACGCCGTGCGGAAGCTGAACGGTCAGACCAAGTTCCGAGCGCGCCCATCAGCCCCACGACCAGGCGGCACGCTCGCCCTCCCCGGCGACGCTGCTGCCCTGCGCTTCCTCATCGACGAGGAGTCCGGCGCAGCGATGCTGCACGACCCACACGGGCACACGCTCACCGCGGTCGCACTCGTGCGCCACCCGGCATACGTGCTCCTGTCGAGCGACGAGCAGGCGAGGCGCGTCCACGGATGGGGTCGGGCGTTGGCCAGCCTGGCCGCTTCCGGGACTGGCTGCCGGCTGCAGGCGCTCGAGGTGTCGCTACCCGACGCGGGCCGCGGCATCACTGGTTGGTGGGAGGTCAACGGCGTCAAGCAACCCGGCCAGTGGGCCGTGCAGCAGTACGAGTCGCTCATGAAGACAGCCGCGCCCGCGGCATCGACGCACCGCACGGTCCTCGCGCTCTCGCTCGACCTCCGCAGCGCGCGGGCGCACATCAAGCAGGCCGGGCGAGGACTCCGCGGAGCGGCCGCGTTCCTCCGGCAGGAGATGACGTCCCTCGAGGCCGGGCTCCGCGCCGCGGACTTGTCGCTGGCGACATGGTTCAACGAGAGCGAGCTCGCAGCGACGCTGCGGGAGGCCTTCGAGCCCGGACACGAGACTGGCGACCGCGAGACTCAGACGCTGGCGAGCGCTGGCCCCGTGGCCATGGACGAGGAGTGGGACCACGTCCGCCACGACACGGCATACTCCGCCGTGCTCTGGATCAGCGAATGGCCGCGCGTCGGGGCGCCGCCATACTTCCTGCACTCCCTGGTCTTCCAACCGGGCATCCGCAAGACCCTCTCCATGACAATCCAGCCGATCCCGGCCGACGCGGCGATGCGCGACATCAGGAAGGCGAAGGTCGAGTACGCCACGGAGGCGGCGCAGAAGGCCAAGATCGGCGCCATCGCCGACCTTTCCGACGGCGCGGAACGCGACGACGTCCTCGAACGCGAACGGGCGCTCATCAGCGGCCACGCGGACGTCAAGCTCACCGGCCTCATCTCCATCACCGCGCCCTCGCGGGATGAACTCGAAGCGTCAGTCGCGGAGATCTCGCGCGCCGCCATCCAGTGCGGCTGCGAGACGCGACGGCTCTATGGGCAGCAGGCCCGAGCCTTCGTGTCTGCTTCACTTCCACTCGCGCGGAAGGTGAGCTGATGTCGTCGGCAGGAGCGTCAGGGACCTTCTACGCGCCACAGGGCACCAAGCGTCGACGTGGTCGGCATGAGAAGCCACCGGCTGCTCGCTCGGGTGAAGCGGCACGGGGCAGACGCAGTGGTGACGATGACTCGCCGCAGTTCCTTCCTGCCGAGGGAGAGAACGGCCCTGAGGCTGGGCGGTCCTATCGCCGGCTTCGGCTGCCGGGACACCGCGCCACCTCCGACGTGGTCGCCGGCGCGTACCCCTTCCTTGCGGAGGCTGGTCTTGGGAGCGAAGGCGTCTACGTCGGGCAGGACGCCTGGTCAGGAGGTGGCTTCTGCTTCGACCCCTGGGTGCTCTATAGCCAAGGCATCATCACGAATCCGAACTGCTTGCTCGCCGGGGTCGTCGGGAAGGGGAAGTCCTGCCTCGCCAAGTCGTTGGCGACTCGGTCGATCGCCTTCGGGCGGCGGGTCTACGTGCCCGGCGACCCGAAGGGTGAATGGTCCGTCGTCGCCAAGGCTGTCGGTGGCGCCGCTATCCAACTCGGCGGCGGCTCACGCAACCGTCTGAACCCGCTGGACCCCGGGCCGCGCGACCCGGCACTCCCCGACTCCCAGTGGCAGTTGCTGGTCGCCAACCGGCGACGCGCCCTTGTCGGTTCGTTGGCTCAGTCGGCACTCGGGCGGCCTCTGGTGTCTGTTGAGCACACCGCTCTGGACGTTTCGCTGGCCGGCGCTGCCGCGGCGGCGGTCGAACCAACATTGCCGATGGTCGTCGATCTGCTCCTGGAGCCTCAGTCTGCACTTCCCGGCTCGAGTGCCGCTGAGCTCGCACGCGACGGCCGCGACCTGGCCCATGCCATGCGCCGATTGGTCGCTGGTGACCTCAGCGGCCTCTTCGACGGACCTTCGACCCTCACCTTCGACCCGACTCTGCCGATGGTCTCGTTGGACCTTTCGCAGATTCAGGGCTCCGATCAGCTCATCGCGATGGTGATGACGTGCGCCTCAGCATGGATGGAGGCGGCACTATCGGCACCTGACGGGGGCCAGAGGTGGGTCATCTACGACGAGGCCTGGCGGCTCATGCGCCAGCCCGCCTTGCTCGCCCGCATGCAGTCTCAGTGGAAGCTGTCGCGCGGTCTGGGCATCGCGAACCTGCTGATCGTGCACCGGCTGTCGGACCTCGACGCCGTGGGAAACGCTGGCTCCGAGTCACGTGCGCTGGCTCGAGGTCTGCTCGGCGACTGCTCGACGAAGGTCATCTACCAGCAAGAGGTCAGTGAGGCTCCTCAGACCGCACTCGAACTGGGACTGTCCACGGCGGAGCGAGCCCAACTCCCGGATCTGCAACGCGGCGAGGGACTGTGGCGCGTCGGCCAGAGGGCATTCGTCGTCCGTCACGTGGCAACGGACGACGAGCTAACGCTCTTCGACACCAACTCGCGTATGGAGCTCCAGAGGTCGGCCATATGAGTCCCATCAGCACTCAGCGCAGACGTTCATGACCTACCGTTCTGCCGAGCATCGGACGTTGCTGGAGGCCGTTGTCAGGCCGGCCTGATCAGGCCGTGTAGTACTCGCAGTGGCGCCGAAAGCGAGCGTCGTCAAGCGCTGAAGTCAAGTCAGCAGCTCCGGGGTCGCGGCTCACCACCATTGCTTCACAGCCTAGGCAGGGCGCCACCGTTCACGCCGACGACGCCATCCTCGCGTTCGAGGTCGCGGACGAGGCCCGGATCGTGCGACCGACCACGACCCTATCGGTATCCTCAAATGCGACCGCCCTCGAGCGGCCACGGTGAATCACGGAATCGCGACGGCGAGCGATCGTGGCGCCCGCCAGACGCGCCCGCTGAGCAGCCCTTCAGCACCACCGTCACCAATCGCTGCTTACCACCCTCGGCTGACCCATTGCCTCCCACCGAACCTGCGAGCAGCTGCCGAGGATCACGGTGGCAATCGCCAAACCCACGGAAATAGCTGGTCATTTGCGATCTGAGCAGAGTGTAGCGACGGAGGCGGCAACAAGATCGACTCGCTCCACATGTGTAGCGATCGGCTAAGGACACCCGGAGACGCCTATGCGTCGATTTGACCCACCTTCCACGCTGATGGTCCGTCTCCTTGGAAGGTGAGAGTCATCCAATGCTGTAAGAGTCGCGCCGCCGACTCGGGGGCGATGACGCGAGCACCCATGCACAGAACCTGGCAGTCGTTGGATAGAATTGATCGCTCGACGGAGTAAATGTCGTGACAGACCGCAGCGCGCACGCCAGAGATCCTGTTCGCTGTTATCGCCATTCCAATCCCGGTTCCGCATACGAGAAACCCACGGACGCCTTCGGACTCTTTCACAAGGTGGCAAACCTCTCGCGCTACCCAGGCGTAATTCTCAGAAGGTGGCGCAGCCCGTTCATAAACAATCGAATCGGGAAGGAGCGCAAGCGTCGCATCGAGCATGGCGCCGCCAACTGCGTCGGATGCCACAACCAGCCTTGTCACCCGCCACCACCAGTAATCGACAATTCGACCGGGGACGCCAACCACTGATTCTTGTCGTGCGAAAGGGCCTCTGTGACTTGGACCCGGACCACGCCTCCACTGATAGGCAACACGGAAACGAGCACCCGCCTGGGATCCGATTGCGCGACTTCTTGCACCTTCCCATTGTCTACCTTGAACACGAGGGACTTGGCCAGCACGTCGGACTTAGACTCGACCGCCACCTTGAGTTCAGTGTCTCCGGCAACTTGGGAGGCGACCGACTTGACGGTTAATTCCAGAGGAACCATCAGGTCATGCGATGCCATCCATCGCTCTTCAAACCCTTGCTCCAGATCAGCGATCATCGCTAACGTGGACGGGGTTGATCCGTGTATCAGGCAGGCGTAGTTCTGGTCACCGCCGCGACCCTCACGCGAAAGCGTGATCAGCGATCTCACGGAATCGACGCTGGAAATACCAAAATACGGCATTGACCAGTAGCCACGCACTTGCAGGCGCTGACCGATAGCCTCCTGGTTCCGTAGACTGGCTAACGGTATGAGGCTCTCCTGAACCAATTGTCTGATTGTTCCGGATGCGAATCCAAGGTCCGTCTCTCTTGCAAGAGAGTTCTTGGAGTACGGGTGAATGAGGAGTATTCTCAAAGAGAAAGCGGGATTGCGCCGAAAGAGGTCCTCCAGTGTTTGGGCTGTCTGCCATTTCTGGGAGAGCGATATCGATTGTATGATTGCATGAGTCTTCGCGTCCCTAAGGGCCAACTTCTGGACCATTTGAGCCCGTGGACCGAACTCTGTCGGCGCAGCAATGACCCGCGAAACGGATGTCGAAACTTCCTCACGGATTGCAGCTCTGAACCCATGAGGATTCAGAACATCTCCCTGCAGGTCAAAGGCCTCCATGACCGCGTCGTAGGTAGGGTCGAGGATCTCGTTCACGAAGCTCGTTACGGCGAAGCCAATAAGCGCACCGGCTAAACCAACAACTGCGTTAGTCAAAACAGGGTTGGACTGATTTGCGAACAGCCATCCTGGCGTACTGATGAGCAAGAGCCCAAGCGCAAGCACCGCACACGAAATAGCGATGCGCAGCTTGCCTTGTGTCGTATACGGTCGGTGCACTCCAGCAGGTCGATTATTCGCCATAAGACTTCAACCCCTAGGATCGCAATGGTCGTCGCCAACGGCGCACCAGGTTTCTCGGGGTCTATCGCTTGACGCGTACCAGCCCATAAATCCACCTAGATTCGAGATCGGTGTGTCGCGAGACAGCGGCAACATCTCTCTGACCGCTGTCATTAGCATCAGATGAGTGACTACGATGACGCGATCAAACCCTCTTGCCTTCGCGAGGGCGTCACGGGCACGTTCTAGTAACTGATCCCGATTTTCACCCTCACGAAAGCTCGGCGTAAGCCCTCGCTTCCAAGCTGCGAATTCAGACGGAGCCATACGCGCAAACTCACCCCAAGTCCGTCCCGTCATGCGACCCACGTCCGCTTCGATCAGTTCGTCACAGACAAGCAACTCCTGACACTTCACTCCCGCTTTTGAGAAAGCTAACGCGGTCTGCTGCGCGCGCAGCAAAGGGGAGGTCAAAATTGTCCATTCTACCTCCGGGTATATTCGACATATTTCAAGACCTACCTCGGCGGCATCGTGGCGTCCAGAGGCGCTCAAAGGAGCGTTGGTATCGCGGCCTTGCCATTCTCCTCGTTCGTTAAGGGAGGTGGAGGCATGCCGCAGTATCACTGCATTTGGCTCCTGGAAGTCACGGCAGATTGTGCATGCCGAGTCGAGTCCATCTTGTCTCGCTTTCATGCTGACGGCCCCTGGGATCCAAGGGCCCTCACGGCCAGCACCAGAGCCTCTGCACCTGATCGCGGCCCGAAAGGATGATCAAAGATGGCACTTCCCGCAGTGAACGCGACGGCAATTTCAGGGGCCAAAGACTTCAGCCGACGAACATTCTCAGGACCCACCCCTCCGGAGTGACTGAATAGCGTTGCCGAAACTCCGGGCACCTCATCGTTGGTCGCGCGAATCGCGTCACGCGCCGACTGAGGCGAGATACCGAAGCTTCCAAAAGGGGAGGGCGCAAGTACAGCATCCGCCCCAGCCAACCGCTGCAGATACATCCAAACGGATAAATCGATGCCGAACCCGTCTACGCGCGTCATGGACGTCACGCCGACATTATGTGCCACCACCGGCAGGCCGATGGAAGCGCTGACGTCGGCACAAACGTCCAAGCCCTGCAGGGCTGGCGCAAGCAGAAGCGCGTCGGCGCCAGCGTTCACAGCCATTTCCGCGGCCTTAAGAGCCTTCGCCGGGCTAGTAATTACGTTGGCCCAGTACGCTCTGCGTGTTCCCGTCTCCTGCTCAGCCCGCCTAACTGCGCTGGCGACCTGTCGGTATCGCTCTTCAGGGGCACCCCGCAGACCCGGAAACGCCAATTCATCATCCTTAACGATGTCGACACCCCCCATGGCCGCTTCAAAAGCCAGCGCGGACGCTTCCTCTGGCGAGAGCCCAGCTGATGGTTTGATTGGAGCGACGACGAGATCATGCCCCTGAGTGAGAACGTTTCTGCCATATCGAGGCCCACCGAAGCTGGAAATCTCTGCTGCATCGAGCCTGATCTCCTTCAAGCGAAGGGCGCGAACCGTCGCTAGGTGTTGGGGCTCACCAAGAACCACGTTAAGCAAATTTCCGATACCACACTGGGGTATCCAATTGTTATAGCGCACTTGGATCTCATATGCTCGCCGAACCGCACCGTGGGCTACTGGGTCCGTATACACAGGGAGTGGGTGTGGTAGGGGTTCCACTTCGACGACGGACGTCACGTGAGCTGACCCGGAGCGCTGGCTAGACTTGGAGATCCCATCCCAATTGCGTGACTTTCCTGCACTCTGCTCAATTGCTATACTTTGTCCTATTTGGTCGCCTTCAAGGTCGGACTCGACGTAGTACTTTGCTTGCACGATCACACCCCTGCCGTTGTGACGAGTTGGATCGGTTATACAGGATCTTTAGCTCTATTGCCCCCCTTGGCGGCTCTACCCGCCTACGACGCCAAGCGTGGCTGCATCGTCTGGGGTCCCGACCGCACGAATTCTCTCTTTCTTGTCCCGCCATCGTGAGCCCGAAGACTTCGGACGGTCTAGGCATTATGTCAACCCGGCTCCACAGAATGTGCTCCATGCAGACCAAGGACACTCGCGCGTCAGGCGGGGCCGGATCCTGCCCAGTGATTCGCTGCGTATGTGGGCTGGCTCCTTCTGGTTGTCACTCTCGACGAGACCCAGTACCGGGATGCCGTCGCCGATGCCGCATCGGCTGCCACGGCCTAAATGCGCTCATGCCGGCGTTGAAGGCGGCTGCGCTCGCCCCTTCATGGCGCATTTACGGCGAACATTTGCTGCGCTGCAGGGAGCCGGCTCATGAAGTTTGCCTTGCCCCGGTCACATCGCTTCTGCGGGATCAATGTCTGGTCTGGCTCGGTGTAGCCGCACCGCGTGCCGGAGCACGCCCTCGGCGGCGGACGCGTCTGCTTCTACCTCGACGACGAATGGTTCGACGATCGTCACCCTCGTGGGTCCGGCTGAGCCCCAAGCGAAGGTGCGCTGAAACGTCTCCCCAGTCGGGTGCAACAAGGGCATGAGGGCTCTGCCCACGGTTTTGGACAATGTGGTCGTCGACCCGGCCGTGGCTGGCTGGTCCTCGTCGTCGACGACACCTGGGAAGGCCAGTACCAATGCCGTGGGTGACGCCGCGTCGCCAGTGAACCCGATCGCGAGCATGTCAAGCGTCCGCCTGGCCTTGACCTTCCACCAGACTCGTTGACCCGCCGTGGTCGGATAGCTGCTGAGGACGTCCTTGATGACGAGACCTTCAACGCCACCAGCGGTCAGTGTGCCGAACCATTCACGTGCCAGAAGCAGGTCGTCTGTCTGCTGGCACAGCACGATGGGCGAGGCAATGGTGCCTAGCGCATGTTCGAGCACAGCACGCCGCTCCTGCAACGGACGGCCGCGCAGGTCCTCTCCGCCGGCAGCGAGGACGTCGAAGACAACCAGCTGCGCCGGCCGACGGGCGGCGACGGCGCGGATCCGCCGACCGGCTGTCATCCGAGCCTGGAGCCCCTCGAAGTCCAGGCGACCGGCAACCGGGTCCCACGCGATCACCTCTCCGTCCAAGACCAGGTCCTGGGGCAGTCGCGCGGCCAGGACTGGCGCGAGGTCCGGGAACAGGGGCGTGAGGTTGGTGCCGTTCCGGCTATAGATGCGACCTGCTCCTACCAGCGCGCGATAGCCGTCCCACTTCGGTTCCCACACCAGATTCTGAGCCCCCTGCGGTGTGAGGTCATCAATGGGGCGGGCCAACGCGACCGGTGCACGCAACGACACGACAGGCATGTCATCCAGCCTGCCCCATGCCGCCCGGCGCCCGGCCGCAATTCGTGTGACGCCAACAGGCCGCCCTTCCAAGTCCTACCCGTGACAGCGATGGTGTCAGTCGCCCGGGCTGACAGCAGGCGTGGAACTGCGCCAAACCGGCTCGCCGACTACGTCAGCCGACGGCGCACCTTCGATCGTGCCCCCCTGCCGCCTCTACGCGATTCATGACCGACGCATCACGGCCCTTGCCGGCGCGCGACTCCGCTGCGCTCGGCGCCTTGGCGACGGCTCTTGGTATGAGCGGGCTGCTGTGGCTGGCCGCCACCCTGCAAGCGTGGATCCACAGCAGCCCGGTTCCCCTGTTCTCCGCAGGTGGAGTCATATCTGTTCTGCTGCACCCCGATCAACCAGGCGCCGCGTGGGGCCATAGCGGTGGTTCCACGCCTGAGTTCTGGTGCTTGGCGTTCGCACTCGGTTTGGCGGCTGGAGGCGCGGCCTACGCCATCCATCGGGCCAGCCGGGCCCGAACTCAGCGGGTGGCGTGGCACCACCGCACCGGTATGGCGACCCACTCGGACATCGCTCGTACCGCGGGAGCAGGTCGGCTCAAAGCTCGCATCCAGACACTGCGGCCCTCGATCGCCGCGGCATCCATCAATCACGTCGCGCATGCGGTCGGGCTCAGCAGCGGCATCAAGTGCTTTGTCACGGTCGAGGACTCCACCGTCGTCTTGGGGCCGCCTCGCTCCGGCAAGGGGCTGCACCTCGTCATCCCGGCCATCCTGGACGCACTTGGGGCGGTGGTGACGACGAGCACCCGTCCCGACAACATCACAGCGACACTGCGCGCCCGGCAATCTGCCGGGCCGGTGGCCGTCTTTGATCCGCAAGGCCTCGCGCCCGGGGTTCCTTCGACAGCTCGATGGTCACCGATCCGCGGCTGTGAGGACCCGCACGTCGCGATGATTCGCGCCAAGGCGCTGACGAAAGGCGCGGCGTCCGGCACCACGGACGCGAACTTCTGGCAGTCCTCTGCCGAGCAGGCCGTGCGCGCGCTTCTTCACGCCGCTGCGCTGGGCGAGTGCGACGCGGCGGATCTCTACCGGTGGTCGCTGTCCGCGGTCCATGCCCGCGAAGCGGTCATGATCCTCAGCACGAGCCCAAAGGCGGCACAGGCGTGGCACCAAGGCCTCGACTCCATCATCAGCGCCGACCCCAGACAGCGCGACTCCGTCTGGGCCATGGTCTCCATCGCCTTCGCCGCACTCGCCGACCCTCGCGTCCTCGACGCCGTCTCCCCCGCCCAGGGCGAGCACCTCGACCCGGCACACATCCTCGACAACAACGGCACCGTCTACCTGCTCGGCACCTCCACCGGCGCCGCCGCCACCGCCGGCTTGGTCGGCGCGTTCCTCGAGGACGTCCTCGAGGTCGCACGGCGCAAGGCCGCCGGCTCGCCCGGCTCACGCCTCGACCCTCCCCTGTCGATGATCCTCGACGAGGCCGCGAACTACCCACTCCCCTCGCTCACCTCGCTCATGTCCGACGGTGGCGGCTCCGGCATCGCCACGACAGTCGTGCTCCAGTCCCTGGCGCAAGCACGAGCCGTGTGGGGCGAGCACGCGGCGTCGGCCATCTGGGACGCCGCCATCGTCAAGCTCATCCTCGGCGGCGGGTCCAACGCACGCGACCTCGACGACCTGTCCAAGCTCATCGGCACCCGACCCAAGGACGTCACGAGCCGCAGCACCGGCCATGACGGGCGCCGCTCGACGTCGACCTCCACGAGCGAAGTGCCGATCCTCACGCCGGCCGAGCTCCGGACCCTTCCCTTCGGGTCCGCTGTGCTCCTCATGCGCTCGGCGCCACCGATCGCGCTAACCATGAGCCCGTGGACCAAGCGCAAGGATGCCAAGAGCCTCACTGCTGCCCGCAAGGACCTCGAGCAGAGGATTCGAGATGCGAGCATCGTCCGTCCCTGACCCCACCGCCCGGCGGACCCGGCGCGCCCGCCGAGCCGCCTACGACGCGTACCTCAACTCCCGCGTGTGGAGCGACAAGCGCAAGCAGTGGTATGCCGCTTGGCTGACCGCCACCGGCGTGGAGCCATCGTGCCTGGTCTGCGGTCGACGCTGGACCCTGAAAGCCGGGCACCTGCACCACGCCACCTACGCACGTCTCGGCATCGAGCTGGTCGAGGACCTGGTGCCCCTGTGCCGTCCCGACCACCAGAGGCTGCACGCCCTCATCGACGCCCACCCGACGTGGCTGCGCTCAGACCGCACGACGGCAACGGCCGCGATCATCGCCTCCATGAGGCAGGCCCGGGCCGCCCGCGCCGACGACAACCCCACTCACCCGCACAGTCCTGCTCCGTGACGACCGACGAAGCGCTGGACTTCGGTGCCGATCCGTTCGAGCGGACCTTCGGCCAACTCCGGGGACCCGTGCACTGGCCATCCCTCACAGAGGACGAATCCCGCGACCGGATGCAGGAGCTCGACGAGTGGGTGCGACACCTCGTGCGCCGCTTCGCCGTCGAGCCACGCATCATCCCTCCGTGCTGGGCGCAGCACGGCGCCCTCATCGAGATCCTCTCCGCGCTCCGCGACCACGAGCGCGCCGACTACGCCGACACCGCCTCCCCCGCCGCGGCCATGGACTTCGTCCGAGCCCTCCACGACGCGCAGATCATCCTGATCGAGCACGTGGGCAAGACCCAGTGCTCAGTCGCCGGCCACCGCGACGATCTCATCGCACCATGGCCTGCAACGAAAGTCACTGCGCGGCACTCCGATTGACCGGACACATGGTGTCCCCCGCGGACTGTCCTCCCTCCAGATGCGCGGGAGGGCCCCGCGCACGGGAGGGCCGCCATGTCAGCCAACGCGCACCCCACGCCAACCATCGAGCCCACGTCGGACGCAGCCGTCGACCAGCTCCTGGCCCTGGCTCGCAACGCGAGCCGCAACGTCGAGGAGCACGACCCGATCGACTACTGGTACCGACTCGGTCAGCGCAACGCCTACGCCCACGCCATCGGGCAGCTCCTGGCCCCGGTCGTCGGGCACGACCCTTTCGCCATCGCCGAACGCATCACGACGGCACTGGACGCCGGAGCCAGCGAGATCTCGGACCTTCGCGCGGCGGGATACGCCCACGGGGTTGCGGCGCCACCCCCGAAGTGGGCCATCGAATGGACGGGGCCGAAGGCGTTCGACTCCCAGCACCGCAACATCCGAGGCATCGACCGCGACTACGGCATGCGCTGGGGGCCGCGCAGCAACCAGCGGATCTCCCTGCGGCTCGACGGCGACACGGCCACCCACGGCCTGCTCTACGCCTACGACCCGACGTGGCAGGAGTATGCCGTCCTCTCCCCGACCGCTGCCCGCGCCGCCGTCGACCGCGCCTTCGCGCACGCCACGGACACCGACATCCACATGTCCATCGAGTCGTTCGCCCAGCTCGTCGCCGGCTACGGCGCCGCGCTCGACTCCGCCGACCGGGACACCGTTCACGTCGTCGAGGCGCAGCTGTGAACGTCCAACGACGCTCCGTCGACGTGGAGGAGGTCCGCGCCCGGCACCCACTCGCGGACGTGGTCGCGGCAGCCGGGATCGAGCTGCACCAACGCGGGCACGGCTATGTCGGCTGCTGCCCCTTCCACGACGACGCGACGCCCTCGTTGTCGGTGGACGGCGTCCCGAACCGGTTCCACTGCTTCGGGTGCGGCGCCAGCGGCGACGTCATCGACTTCGTCTGCCGCACCCGCAACCTGGGCTTCCTCGAAGCCGTGGCTGAGCTCGACGGGGACCGGTACCGGGAGCGGTCGCTGTCCGTAGTCCGACCTCGACCCCACCTCCGCGCCGTCCCCGAACCGGCCATTGCCGACATCCCCTCTAGCCGCGCGTTCGAGATTAACCAGCTGGCCTGGGAACACTTCGCCACGCCCGTGGGCGCCGGCTTCGCCACGCACTACCTGCAGCACCGCCGCGGAATCGACCTCGAACCGCTCACCCGCACGTTCGGGGGACAGATCTTCGTCGG
Organism: Terrabacter sp. Root181; assembly: GCF_001428505.1. Classification (GTDB taxonomy): domain Bacteria; phylum Actinomycetota; class Actinomycetes; order Actinomycetales; family Dermatophilaceae; genus Terrabacter. Next base: position 11,112 of record NZ_LMHU01000011.1, on the reverse strand, counting down.
CCACGCCACGCACGGCTGGTCGTCCCTGACCGATCACCTCCGCTCCCAGGGCGTCGACGACGACGAGCTCCTCGGCATGGACCTCGCCATGCGCACCCGAGGCGGGCGCCTCATCGACACCTACCGCAACCGAGTCATCATCCCGATCACGAACGACCGCAACCAGATCCGCGGCTTCATCGGACGGGACATCAGTGGCCACCCCGCCGCGCCCAAGTACCGCAACCCGACGCACACGCCCGTGTTCGACAAGTCCGAGGTCCTCTACCGCCCGACCCACGCCCCACTCGCTCCCGACGCCCAGGTGCTCGTCGTCGAAGGAGCGCTCGACGCCCTGGCCGTGGCGGCCGCTGCCGCCGCCGTCGAGGCCTCGTCGCGCGTCGCGGTCTGCTCCACCAACGGAGTCGCGGTGTCGCCCACCCACGTTGAGCAGGTTCTGGCGATGACACACAGGCCGCCGAGGATCGCTTTCGACGGAGACCCGGCCGGGCAGCAAGGCACGACTCGTTGGCTCGACGCCGCCTGCATCGAGCGGCGCGCCCCCGTGCTGGTCAGCCGACTCCCGCCTGGGTCCGATCCTGCCGACTGGCTGGCCGCCCGAGGCCCGAACGGACTGGGCGACCTCTTCGCTCGCCCCGGGAACGCGCACGATCTGGAAGTCCTCAGCACGGTCGTCCCTGGGCGACAGCTGATCCAGCTGTTGCTCGATCGCGTCGACGACCCCATCCGGGATGCCGTGGACACGATCGCTGCGCTCGCTGCTCAGCTGCCACCGACCGAGCGCGCTCAACTCCTGCGCGACTCGACGTCAGAGATGACCCGCCACGGCTGGAACCCGCGCGACGCCTACGCCAAAGCCCTCGAGGACGCGATGCGCCAGCCGCCAACAGCTACCCGGGCTACCCCACTTATCCCCGTCACCCCATCCCTGATCTGAACCGGGAGCCTCGAACAGCATGCCATCCATGACACTCCTCGAGACCGCCGCCGCCGAGCTGCAAGCGGCCTCCGACCTCGCCGCGGACCGCGCTCAGGGGAATCCGCTCGACCCGTGGTCAGCCATGGCCGGGACGATCCGGCTCATCGCCTCGGGCCTCGACCCCATGCCACCGACTGCGAACGTTCCCGTGAGGGACCTGCACGCCCACCTGATGTCAGCCGGCGAGGCGCTTGACCAGCTGACTGCCGAAGAGTCGCCCAGCGACCTCGCGTTCTGGCGCGCCCACGTCCTCGACCTCGCGGAGAACGCGCGAGACCTCGACGCGCGACCGCACAGCACCGTCAAGGCGCGTCACTGATGACGACGACCGCTACTGACCTGCTCGAGAGAGCGCGTCTCACACTCGCCGACCTCGAACGATCCCGTCAGCCCGTGTCCAGGCAGCGGTGGGAGTCGTTCGACCAGAGCATCTACAGGCTGCTGCATGAGCTCGTGAGCGCACGCGTCGGATGGTCGCCCGCCGACGCCCACACCGTCGCGCTGCACAGGGCGTTCCGCGACTATCCCCAGCCGCTCCAGCCCGTAGGCGACCAACCCGATTACACGCCACGCGAGGCCGCGCGGTTCCTGGGGATCAGCGAAGCCGCAGCGAGGAAATGCATCCGGGCCGGCGCACTGCTGGCAGCCCCCACGGACACCGGCTACCGCATCCCTAGAGGCGAGCTCGGGCTCAACGGGCCCGTCCACCCCTCACCGAGCGACGACGATCACCCACTCGCGCGACTCGCGTGTACGGTCGGCGCCCTCACCGACCTCCTCGTCCTCAACAGGATGGTCCCCGCCGTTCCTGAGCTGCAGGCGGCGTCGGCGGCGACGATCGCGAAGGAGTGCCTCGATGTGGCCAGCGCTGCTGCAACGCACGTCCTGGGCACATGCGACCCTGCCATCGCTGACCGGCCCCTAGCTATCGCGCGGTACGCGTCGTCCTTGGTCCAGCGACTTCCGAACGGCGCACCCTTGAGTGGGCTGCAGAACGTCGCGGCCCCCTCCCCCGCGCGGGAGATCCTCACCGACGCGCAGGGGCTTGATCTCGCGATCCACCAGTGGGCGAAAGCTACCCGCGCGGAGCTTCGTGCTCGCGTCCCCAGCGTCGAAGTACTCAGAGACATCAATAGGCAGGGCGTGCATCTCTACGCCGCGCTGAACGCCGTCCTGAGGGCCACGACGCCGACGTCTGCCACGTCAGACGTTCGTGAACGCCTCCGGCGATCGGCGGTGGCCCTCCAGGGTGCGGCCGAGGCATGGTCGCAGACCACCACAGGCGCGCCACCCTCGCATGACTACGTCGACGCGTCACGCCACCTCTACTCGAGCCTGGCGTCCATCACCGGGCCGGCCCGTCAAGCGTCTCCGGATGCCGAAGCCACGTACCAATCTCTGATGCGCGGCGCGAGCGTCCTGGCGAGTATGACACCCACCGCTACGACATGGGCCAGCCGTTTACTCGACTCCAACGCTCTCTTCGTCCACGCGCGACACGCCACCGCGGACGCGCGACGCCTGACTGCCACCCTCGCCGGACGCATGGTCACCGCCACGATCTGCGACGTTCCGGACCTTCCAAGCGCCGTTTGGGAAGCCCAAGCAGCCGCCACGCAGGTCGCGCGAGCACTCCCACCCACCGTGCGGCAGAAACCGCTGACGGCCGACGTGGTCTGCACTGCAGACCTGTGAACTGAGGTGCCAGCCGCCGCATCGCACCGCGTTTGCCGTACGGAAGCCCCAGCGACCATCACACTCGCGGAGGGCGCCCATCCCGCCCAATGTGACGCGCGGCCGGAACCGCTCGATCGGGGGCAGAGAGGCGTTTCGACGCCGAGTCCGCAGGGCGGTGGAGCACAGCCCGCCAACGCCGTTGTCGGGGACCGGCGCTATCCGGTCAGGTCCACAAAACAGGAATTCGTGCCACTGGATCGACATGGTTGGGTCGGCGCACCGACCGCTACCGTTCCGGAAGATGGTTCTTGCCCTCGTCGGGCAGCGCCGCGTGCGTGATCATGGTTCCGATGACCGATGTAGTGCACGTGCCTTGGGAGCAGGAGGGAGCTGGCGTGGACGCTGTCGAGCTGCTGGCGCTCACGCTTCGCTTCGCCTCGGCGATTCAGGTGACCTACGTCGGCTCCGTCGATGCGGGGCGACTCGCCGTTGCCATCGCGAGTCGACTGCAGATCGACGCCGAAGTCGTCGTGCTGGACGGGGAGCAGCTCACGGCAGAGGAGGGTGAGTCGATCTCTTCGGCCCTGCTCGGTGGGCGCACGATAGTCGTCGCGGACGCCGGCGGGACGGAGCTGTCGGTCCGTCTGGTGGACACCTGGGCGGCCTTCTGCGACGCCCCGCAGCACACGTCGAGCAGCGCCGATCGGCACATACAGTTCAGTCCGGTCCCCCGCGGGGTCCATCTGGGTCGCTTGGTGCTGGTCAGTCCCGAAGGCCGCGCCGTCGCCAGCAAGGCGGACCGCGTTTGGCTCCAAGCGGACGACGTATCGGTGGTCGTGGCTGACGGTTCGCATAGAGACCGAGCTCGCCGAGCTCGTCGTCTGGGCGGGCCCAAACCGGCGGGGGGTCAGGTGCTGCGCGACCTCTGCCTGATGCACGGGCGCGACCCGCGTGGGACCGTACGCCGGGACCTCGGCGCGGCACTCAACGCGAGCGACCCGTTCACCTGGACCGACCTACAAACCCTGTTGAGGTGGCAAACCAACAGCGCGGCCCCACTTCTGGCGGGGCTGCGTCATGCCAACCGGTTGGGTTCCGACGTGGTTCAAGCCCTCGACGCCGGCCTGCTCGACGCGGCTTCCGATGTCCGGCGCACGGCCAATCGCGGCCGAGTCTACTCGTCGATCTGGGACCTCATGTGGAGTCAGCAGGTAGGCAGAGACCACGTCTTTCGCGGCCAGTGGAGCGCCCTGTGGCCCTTGACTCCCACCCTTTTCCGGCCGCAATCCGACGGGCGCCCACTGACGGTGGAGACGCTTCGCAAGCGGGTCGACACAACTCGTCGATTCATCACGGTCCTGAGGAAGCATCAGGGCGACCTCTTCGGGGGGCCGCCCAGTGAGGACGAGTTGCTCGCCGTCGCCCAGCACTACGGCTTCCCTACACCGCTCCTCGACTACACCAGGTCCCTGTCGGTCGCGGCTCTCTTCGCCACGATGCCCGCACGAGGACAGCTGGTGGAGCCCGATTGTGTCGGTGTCATCTACTACCTGAACACGGACCGTGCCGAGCTCAAGGTCGACACCGGCGCTGGCGAAGACCTGCCGGGTTTTTCGATGCTCGACGCCGCCGACATCAGGATTGGTCTCTTCGAGGTCATTGAGCCGGCGCTGGGGGCCGAGGACGACCGCATCGGCCGGCAGTCAGCCCTCTTCCTCAGCGGGTTCGAAGAACGAGATCTCAGCTCGGTGTCGATCGACGTGATGCTGTTCGAACAGCACGCGGGCGATGTCTACGAGGACCCGGCGACCGCCGTGACGGAGGCAGACATCTTACCGGCCGACTCGGTTCTTCAGCGGCTCGCCGAGAAGGTCAAGGCTGGTCGAAGCCACGCACTCACGTACCCCCTGCCACCGAAGCTAGCGGAGGCCCGCCTTCCCGGCGCCGGCCTGCCGGGTTCGACCGGAGCGAACCTGTTCCGGCAGGTGCGCGCGGCCAGCGACTTTTTTCCGCGGCTCTCGGCGGCACTCGACGATGAAGAACGGCCGCGGGTTGGCCGGATTCTGTCCGACTACTTCCGACTCGCCCATGCTCGCGCCGCGGTCGGCGAGGAACTCGCATCGCTAGGTCACCGGGCCGCCGACGGTTCGCCCGAAACGACGCCAGAGAGCGACGCGGCGCTGACTCCTCTGGCCATCGCGCTGGAGCGGCTCGCCGAGCTCTTCGCGGTAGACGTGCGGCGACTCGAACAGCAGGTCCATGGTGCGCTCGGCACCTTGGATGACGAGTACTACCGGGGCGGCCCACCGGACCACGAGTCAGGTGAAGCGGTGGCACTCGCCGTCGGGCTCTACCTTGCCTCCTGGGAGAAGCTCCAGCACGTGCGGGGCTGGGAGGCGAGCTACCTCGCTTCCGCTGCACAGGAGGCGTTGCCGGACGCGTGACTCGCCGTCTGCCTCGCCAACAGCACCGAGCTGGACATATCCAGGATCAAGCGAGGCGCTTCCACCGACCCCGGCGTCGGGCGCCCAACGTCGGCCTCATCCGAGGTCAGAAGGTGCGCGAGCCTGGTGGCAGCGGCTTCGCCGACGATTGAAATGGCTTCGCCGTACGACCCTCGTCACGCAAGGTATGAATCTCGCGGTTTGGACCCCACGCCGCGACGGCCACCCGAGCTGCTGACCGTGGCCGCGTTTCGGGCGCCCGACGAACAGGCAGACTGACCGCGCCATCGATCCAGCAGCGGCAAACGAGCTGCGCGGGTGGCGCCAAAGGCCACCCCGTGTAAATGGCGCCGATGGTCGAAAGCCGCTGGAAGAGCATATGCTCTCGATCCGATCGCGCGGCTCTAGTCAGACGGCAGGTCGCTCTTGGCCGCGCAGTAAGCCGGTGACGGCAGCTCGGCCAGCACCACGACGTGCTCAATGTAGTCGATGATCGGGGCGTTTATGTCGGGTTCGAGTTGCGTGTGGACGGACGCCTCGGCCGTCCCGCTCCCCGAACGACAGGTGCCGTCCCGACAACGGCCGCTACTGCGGATTCAGTCCGCCGGCGTCGGGGTGACCCCAACCCCGAGCGCAGCTGCCTCGACCGGGGCCGCGGACCGGGTCAACGCCCAGAACCGCCGCCACACCTCACGGCGCGGGCCCGGGGAAGACCCGGCCGCCCCACACTCAATCCGCCGTGGACGACACCCTTCACACGGGTGTTGCAATTACCATTGGAATCCGCCTTCGAGGATATCCCGCGGTAACGGCACCATGTCGATGCCAGGCTGGGTCACCTCGTCTTACACCACGCTCCTGGACCAGGATCCCGACCCCCTGCCCTGGCCGGAGCCCTGGCTCGAGGACAGCCCGGGCGTCAAACCCGATCGACCGGGACCGGACTGACGGCTGGAGATGCTGAATCTTGCAGACCCCGCGGCTGGATTGGCCGCGACACAACGACCGCCGCGCGGCGGGATACTGACCGTTACGTCCATCGGCATGCTTGCGCACAGACCGGCGAGCTGTGGGGCTCGACCTCGGCGCCAGACCGGAGTAAGGTGACCGACCTCCTTAGACATCAGAGTCAGGCAGCCCGGAGTGTTGCTTCGAGCACGGAGGTCCAGTCGGCCCGGACTGTCAAGGCCAGTGCACGCGCTGCCGTGCGGAGCGACTGCGAGCCCTGCACGTCGGCGGCGTCGATCCCACGAGAGGGCTTTTGTGCGTGTTGGGTCCACGCGACAAGGCGGGTTGGGGCGAGTCGCCTTTCTGAACGCCATGCCAGTGCGTATCCGCCCGCGGCGGAGCGCTGGCCGCCCGCCTGGGTCGCGGCGAGGGCGATCATGCACTCGGAGGTGAGCCGGTCCTCGCCCAGTTTCAGGGCTGCATCAAGGGCGGCCCCCAGCTTGCTCTCACTCGCTCGACCGTCCTCCGAGACCAGCTCCACGTGGGCCAGCGCCATCATGCTCAGGATCTGTCCGCGTTCATCCCCGATCATGGTCCTCATCCGGAGGCTCTCGAGGATAAGCTGACGAGCTTTGTCGAGGTTTCCGAGACAGATCTGCAGCTTGCCCCGGTCGCAGGTCACCATGGCTTGGCCCCATGACCATCCCACGTTGGTGAAATGCTCGCCAGCGCTTTTCAATAGTGATCGCTCATGCATGCCATCGGAAGTAAGGGGTGTGAACTCGAAGCCGCTCACTGCAAGGTTGTCGAGGTTGATGCCTGCCCACTTGTGATGGCGATCGTTCTCCGGCTCGGCCACGATCAACTTCGTGTTCATCTTCAGCGCGCGACCGAACAGCTGCTTGGCTTTAGCCACGGCACCCCGGTCCCGGTGGATCAGCCCTACGTTGTTCAAGGATCCGCTGAGGTCGCGATGCTTCAGCGCCGTCCGCAGCTCCTTGCCGCGCGTGTAAGCCTGTTCCGCGAGCCCGGTCTCACCGAGGTTGTACGCGCATGTGCCGAGATCATTGACACACTTGGCGAGCATGGCAAGGTCCTGTTCGGGCATCGGCCCTTCGCTGACCCAGTCCGCGCCTCCTTCGAGGACTCCGGGGGCGATCACCGACACGAGGCATCCGAGGCATTCCATACCGTCCCGAAAAAGGCTGCGTTCGTACAGATAGTCCCCCAGACCTCCGGCCAGACGGAGTGCTCGGTCCCGGTCGGCGTCCTGGACCAGGCTGTCGAGCGAGTACCGAATGCTGCCCATCTCATCACGGATGGAGTCGAGCCATGCGGTGCGCCCAGCACCGCGAACGTCGGCTTTCATGAGCTGGATCAGATGCTCAGCAACTCGAACGCGCGCCGCTGGATGCTGCTGCAACCGCAGGTAGTCCCAGTGCACCTGATGCATCCAATACCGGGCGCCGGTTGCCTCGACGAGACCAAACTCCCGGATCTCGCTGAACTGCGGACCGTCCAGGTCGCCGGCGACCCGAGCCAGGTCACTAGAAAACGTGTCGGCCTTCTTCGGTAGCGCCGTGATGTCCGGGGCAGCCTTGCGGGCTGGTTCGCTCAGTGCCTGAGTCGTTCGATCGAGAATTGCGCTGAACGACGTGACGCGGCGCGTGTCGTCCGCGCTCAAGCCCTCAAGGGGAAGTTCGTACGCATGGGCAGAGTGGAGCCCTTCGCGCAAGAGCGCGATCTCCGCATCCAGTCCTTCGATCCCATTCTGCGCTTCGTTCTCAAGCAGTCGAGCGAGGACGACAAGGGACGCGGGCAGCCCAAAGACCGCCTCGGCCAGGTCTCTAATATCACTCTCCCGCAAACCGACCGCTGTTGGCGCGCGGTCACGCAGCAGCTCGATGCTGCGCGCAGTGTCCAGTGCGTCGATGTTGACAGCCGGAGGATCATTGGCACCCCGCAAGTCCTGCGCCACTGAAAGTCGTCGCGTCGTCGCCAAATGAGCGCACCGCACCCCACCGACGCGCAGCGCCCTTGCCGCCTCGGTGGACCAGGCGTCGTCAATGAGGATGAGGCATCGTTTGTCAAGCAGGAACTTGCGCAATAGCTCCTCGCCCGTCATGGCCCCACCGGCCACGGTCGTCATGGCGTTGACCTGGCCCGCCGGCATGCCGAGCGCGCGAGCCCACGAGCGGGTGATCACGCCGAGATCCGGCGCTTGTCCAAGTGAGGCCCAGAGCGTCCCGTCTGGAAACGCCTCGGCGACCTCTTGGCGCGCGGCCACCGCGAGAGCAACAGCCGTTTTGCCCGAGCCGCCGACCGCTCCCAACAGCACAATGTCCGTGCCGGTGAGGAGCCGCTGCACCACGTCGTCCACGATACCCCCGGTCCCGACGAGGCGCTGGGCCGGCGGCATGTCAGGGCTGCACCGCCGTTTTGCAGGGCTGCGATGGGGCTTGAGCCCTCTGAGGAACACCTCGAGATCTGAGTACCGTGTTCCAAAGGGCACCGGATGGATGTTGTCCTTGGCGTGCGTGCGCCGAAGCGCTGGCAGGTCATCGGCGAGGGTCAGCCGAATGTGTGTAATGTCCCGAGCGGCGTCCGTAACCGTTAGCAACCGGCGGAGGTCACCAAAATTGGGGTCCGATATACCGGCCCCAAAGCCGACGAAGACGAGCAGCTTGCCGTAGGCCAGGGCATTGCGGAGCAGGCGCACTGACTTGTCTGCAAGCAAGCGGTCATAACTCTTGGGGCCGAGAACAACGGTGTCCGGCTGCGCGAAATGCCCGTGGAGATGCAGCACCGACGGAGTGCCGTCTAGGAAGGTCTGCCTGACATCGGGTACCTGTTTCCAGGTGAAGACACGCTGTCGACTCGACACCCGCTCGATCAAATCGTCGTAGTTTGTAGTGACGAGCATGCCTCCCAGCGCATCGAGGGCGTGGATCGGCCCCTTGTCCCGGATAGGCAAGTGCCCGACGCTCGCCTCCAGCCAGGCGCCGTACTCGTCGGGGGCGCCGCTGAACCACTGGCTTACGTCCTCGGCGACCCGCATAAGCCCTTTGGTAGTCGGAGCCTTGCCAGAGCCCAGTATTGCCAGCGCGATGTCTGCATCCCCATCGGATACCAAGCGTGTGTCGCGGGCCCAGGTGACTCCACTGGCCAACAGGCCGGGCCAAGTCGTGGTCGGCAGTGGTGGGCCATTCTTGGGCTTGGATGTCTGGATCGAGACACCGGCACCCACGAGAAATACTACACTTTCTGGGTTCTTGCGCAGACGCACGCGCAGGTCGTTCAGTACAGCTCCATCGTTCCCCATGAGGGCCCCCTTGCGCGGCAGCGATAGCGCGTACTTCCCGTTATACCAAGGAAACTCCGCCGGCGCAGTCACCTGGCGGCAGGTGTCCAAGGCAGCCGTTCGCCGTGCCGCGCCCCTTCTGAAGCCGCAAACTGCGGTCCAGACGTAGACCGCGGGAGAGAATCGACGACGCCGAGGTCGCCGTTATCGCGGGCATTGGGAGCACGACTCGGCGAGCGCACCTGACATGGACCGCATCCTCTCAGGGACGTTTGAACCGAATCTGGCCTGACAGGACATCCGCCATGCCGCCCGAGCTGTCCCAGGATTGCGTGCATGCGGGCCCCTTCTGTTGTCAAGCGGTCGCTTCGATGTCTTCTCGATGTCGGTCCCCTTGGCGTCGGTGCCGGGCGTAGCGCCGGTTGTGCGGTCGCCCGGGATTTGGCTGAACCGCAGTGTCGAGGCTCGGCGGCAAGGTCAACCGCGCTGAGTTCTTGAGACCCCGCAGTGCCCTCCCGGTCCGGCCTCCACTGCCTCCGTCATCGGGGCTGTCGTGTCGGCCACGGGCTGGCGGTGGAGGGCATCGAAAATCCTGCGCTTGAGGCACCGCAGGTCCTCGAGAGGTCTCTCGCCTTCAGCACACTTGCGCCGGTGGTAGGCCCATCCGTCGGGTGTGGGGTCAGATCTGACTGATCGCGGCGATGTGAATCATCTGGTTCATCCGCCGTTTCCCGGCCCCGGAAAGCCCGTGCCGATCCCGCTCCCTCGAGGAGACGTCCAGTGGTGCTCTATCGTTGCTGGCCGCTCCCGCGGGCCTCGATCTGCCTCATGGTGTCAGTCCAGCTGGTGTTCTCCCTTGCTGTGAGGTCTTTGAGGAAGGCCGCCAAGCGCTCTCGGCGCGTGGCCGGGTCGTTGAACGGACTGACGTCAGCAACGTAGAGGAACGCGTGTCGGCGAAGGGCCTCTGAAGTCGATCGATACGAGATCCAGTTCGAGTGGAGTTGGAACATCTGTTGAGCCCCCTCCAGGACAACGATGGCCCCGGCAAGCGAGGCGGTGAGCGCTGGAGGCGCGGCGATGGCCGCAAGCACGGTCACGGCGGCGCCTGCGACCAGAGCTGTCAACTTGAGGATCTGATAGGTGATTCGGCTTCGCGTCGCGGCCCTGTCATACCAGTTGAACTCGGCCGTCAACTCTTGCCACAGGGGATCGTCGCGGTCCTCTGCTCGCGGGGGCTCCGGCAACGCACCGCCCACGCGCATCCACCCGTGGGCGCCGCCGCCCTTGCCTGGGTTGTCCTCAGCTTGGCTCCGCATGTTGACGAGCGTGGCATATTCATCCACCGCACATCGCCGCCAGCTTGCTTCGCCGGCTCGGCATGATCGGGCCGCTCCTCGGACCCCTCGAATATGGCTCACGGCTGACGTCTCGTGAGCTCGAGGTCGCCGCGCTCCTGCAGGAAGGGCTCTCCAACAAGCAGATCGCGAACCGGCTGACCATCCAGATGGCCACGGTGAAGAACCACGTTCACAGCATTCTGGCGAAGCTCGACGCACCTACCCGAACCGACGCAGCCGCGGTTCTTCGTCGCCGCCCCGTCGAGCTCGCGCCCGCCTGGACTCCTCGCGCGGCCGATCACCTCGCTGCCGCCGAGGGATCTATCCCGGCTCTTCGGATCTGAGCGTGGGTGAGGCGTTCGGCGTGGCGGTCCGGGCATAGATGCGTCGAGGTCTTCAGGATCGGTAGCGACCAAGCTGCCTAAC
>NZ_LMHU01000010.1 GCF_001428505.1 Terrabacter sp. Root181 | reverse complement strand
CAAACCCGCGAACCGCCCTTCAGGACGACCAGGCCCAACCCGCTTGGAATCAGCGGCACTACCCCCAAAGCCTACCGGATCAACCAGAGTGCTTCGGACCGCTCCGGACCGTACCCGATCGCTCGGGCGAGTCCAGAACTCCCGACTCGCGGTCCCGATCACTCGAGACCCGACTGCGGGGCCGTCCGAACCTTACCGGATCAACCGGAGTGCTTCGGACCGTGCTTCTCAGCCCCGGGACCGGCCAACTTCGCTGGGTGATCTCTCACCGCCGCGGTGGCGTCCGTTCCTCCCTGTCGGGCTGACGAAGAGAACATTACATGGGCCCCCGGGGATCTCATAATCGGGTCCCTGACCGTCCGGCGGACGTGCACCCGCAGCCCTCTGACCTGCGCAGACGCCATCTTTCGGCGTCGCATCCGGGCCGTGCGACGTCGGTGTCAGGACACCCGGTCGATGACGATGGGCGGCAGGTCCGGGCGCGAGCCCTCCGGCGCGATGGTGAAGCCGCCCTCGAGAGCCTCGAGCGCGCGCTCGAACCGCTCCGGTTCGTCGGTGTGCAGCGTCATGAGCGGCTCGCCCCCGCGCACGGTCGCCCCGGGCTTGTGGTGCAGCTCGACGCCGGCGCCCGCCTGGACCGGGTCCTCCTTGCGCGCGCGCCCGGCGCCCAGGCGCCACGCGGCCACGCCGACCGCGAGCGCATCCAGCTGCACGAGCACCCCGTCGGCAGGGGCCAGCACGTGGTGGGTCTCCCTGGCCGTCGGCAGCTCGGCATCGGGGTCTCCCCCCTGCGCCCGGATCATCCGTCGCCAGACGTCCATGGCCCGACCGTCGGCGAGCACGTCCGCCGGGTCGACGTCGGAACGGCCCGCGCCGGCCACCATCTCGCGGGCCAGCGCCAGGGTGAGCTCGACGACGTCGCCGGGGCCCCCACCCGCCAGCACCTCGACGGACTCGCGCACCTCGAGCGCGTTGCCCGCCGTCAGCCCGAGCGGCGTCTCCATGTTGGTGAGCAGCGCCACCGTGCGCACGCCGGCGTCCGTGCCGAGGCGGACCATCGTCTCGGCGAGCTCCCGGGCCTGCCCGAGCTCCTTCATGAACGCGCCGGACCCGACCTTGACGTCGAGGACGAGCGACCCGGTGCCCTCGGCGATCTTCTTGCTCATGATCGACGTGGCGATCAGCGGCACGCAGGAGACGGTGCCGGTGACGTCGCGCAACGCATACAGCTTCTTGTCCGCGGGCGCGAGACCGGAGCCGGCGGCGCAGATCACGGCGCCGACGTCCTCGAGCTGGGTCATCATCTGCTCGTTCGTCACGTCGGCCCGCCACCCGGGGATCGACTCGAGCTTGTCGAGCGTGCCGCCCGTGTGCCCGAGACCGCGGCCCGAGAGCTGCGGGACCGCGACGCCGCACGCGGCCACGATCGGCGCCAACGGCAGGGTGATCTTGTCGCCCACTCCCCCCGTCGAGTGCTTGTCGCTCGTCGGGCGCGACAGCCCCGAGAAGTCGAGCCGCTCGCCCGAGCGGATCATCGCGTCGGCCCACCGGGCGATCTCGCGCGCGTTCATCCCGTTGAGGTAGATCGCCATCGCGAGGGCCGACATCTGCTCCTCGGCGACGGCGCCCCTCGTGTACGCGTCGATGACCCAGTCGATCTGGGCGTCGGACAGCTCGGCCCGGTCGCGCTTGGCGGAAATGACGTCTACGGCATCGAAGGCTTCACTCACGGGACCATCATGTCCCAGCGCCGCCGACGCCGGAGGCCGGCCGGGTCGGGACGGGTTCAGCCCTCGGCGTGACGGAGGTCCTCGGCCCCGAACGCCTGCGGCAGGACCGCCGACATCGGCAGCACGCCCTCCGGGGTCATGAGCAGGCACTCGGGCCCACCGTTCTCCCAGAGGAGCTGCCGGCAGCGCCCGCACGGCATGAGGGCCTGCCCGTCGCCGCCGACGCAGAAGACCGCCGTCAGGCGCCCGCCACCGGAGGCGTGAAGCTCGGACACCATGCCGCACTCGGCACAGAGAGCCACGCCGTAGGCGGCGTTCTCGACGTTGCACCCGGAGACGACGCGGCCGTCGTCGACGAGACCGGCGACCCCGACCCGGAACCTGGAGTACGGCGCGTACGCCCGCTCCATGAGCTCGACCGCGCGCAGGCGCAGCGACTCCCAGTCGACCGCGTCGACGGCTCCCGGGGACGGGCTCGACGTGTCGGCCACTAGTGTCCCTCACCCTTGCGGTAGATCTGCCCGTCGGCAGCCGGCATGCGCAGGCGTTGCGAGGCGAAGGCCAGCACGAGCAGCGTCGTGACGTACGGGAGCGTGCTCGACAGCTCCGGCGGCACGATGTCGGTCAGGGCGTACCAGGTGCCGACGACCGCGCCGACCACGATGCCGATGATGCCCTGGACCGTGCGGCCCTTGCGGAGGATCTGCCAGATGCCGATGCCGATGAGCAGGACGGCGAGCAGCAGGAGGAAGGCGTGCACCGTCGTGCCGCCACCGCGCAGCTGGGCCGCGTCGGTGTAGCCGAAGAGGACCGAGCCCGCCATCAGCCCGCCGGGGCGCCAGTTGCCGAAGATCATGGCGGCCAGACCGATGTAGCCGCGACCGCCCGTCTGTCCGTCACGGAAGACGTTGGCCGCCACGAGGGCGAGGAAGCCACCGCCGAGCCCTGCCAGGCCGCCCGAGACGAGGACGGCCACGAACTTGTAGCGCAGCACGTTGACGCCGAGCGACTCGGCCGCGACCGGGGACTCACCGACGGAGCGCAGGCGCAGACCGAAGGCCGAGCGCCAGAGGATGTAGGCGGTCGCGATGAACAGCAGGACGGCGAGGATCGTCACGACCGACACGTTGGTGCAGAAGGCACGGAGCACGCCGGCGAGGTCGGAGATGAAGAAGATGTGCTGCTGCTCGAGGTCACCGAGGGCGTCGGACAGACCCGGGATGCTGATCGTCGGCAGCTCCTCGAGCGGGGGCGACTGCGTCGGGCCGCCTCCGGGGAGGGTGCTGAAGAAGCGCACCGAGAGGTACTTCGCGAAGCCGAGCGCCACGATGTTGAGCGCGACACCGGAGACGATGTGGTCGACGCCGAACGTCACCGTGGCGATCGCGTGGATGAGCCCACCGACGGCACCACCGATGACGGCACCGACGAGACCCCACCAGGGGCCGAGGTGGTAGCCGAGGAAGCCGGCACCCCAGGTGCCGAGGATCATCATGCCCTCGAGCCCGATGTTGACGACGCCCGCTCGCTCGGACCAGAGACCGCCGAGACCGGCGAGGGCGATGGGAACCGCGAGGCCGAAGGCGGCGATGAGCAGCCCGGACGAGTCGACGTCGTTGGCGCCGGTGACGACGCGCAGGACGGAGAGGACCAGGACGGCGCCGAGGAAGACGCCGACCCACTGGAGCGGGCTCAGACGGAGCCGACGCGGGTTGGCCGTGACCTTCGCGGTGCCGGCGTCCAGACCGGTGACACTCATGCCGTCGCTCCTTCCGGGGTGGGGGCATCGGATCTCGTCGCGGCCAGCTCCCTCGCCACCCGCTGCTGCTCGAGGCGCACGTCGGCGCGACGGATCAGCTCGTAGGCGATGACGACGGCGAAGAGGATGACGCCCTGGATGATGAAGACGACCTCGGAGGCGACCCCGGCCCGGATCTGCAGCGCGTTGCTCTGCACGTCGAGGAAGGACCACAGCAGCGCCGCGGCCGCGATGCCGAGGGGGTGGTTGCGACCGAGCAGCGCGATGCCGATGCCGGCGAAACCGAGCCCGGCCTGGAAGGTCGTGCCGTAGCTGTGGTCCTGGCCGAAGAGGAGCGGCATGCCGATGAGGCCGGCCAGCGCGCCCGAGGCGATCATCGTCGTGACGATCATCCGGGGCACCTTGACGCCGCTGGCGATCGCCGCGCTCTCGGAGCGGCCGGTCGCGCGCAGGTCGAAGCCGAAGCGGGTCTTGTTGATGACGAACCAGTAGAGCGCGCCGACGAGGACCGCGAGCAGGATGAGCGTGTAGACCTTGTTCGTCGCGCCCGGGATGAGGCCGAGGCCCGATAGCTGGGACGACTCGGGGATGGGCTTGGTCGAGATCGTGTTGCTGCCCTGCTGCTTGACCGCGACCTTGAGAAGCAGCCACTGGACGACGCCGGTCGCGATGGCGTTGAGCATGATCGTGCTGATCACCTCGGAGATGCCGCGCCGGATCTTGAGGTAGGCGGCGATGCTCGCCCAGAAGCCGCCGGCGACCATCGCGACGACGATCGTCAGCAGGACGTTGAGCGGACCGGGGAACCAGGCCTGACCGGCGAACGCCGCCCCGGCGAAGACGGCGACGCGGTACTGCCCGTCGACGCCGATGTTGAACAGGTTCATCCGGAAGCCGACCGCGACGGCGACGGCCGAGAGGTAGTAGACGGTGGCACCGTTGACGATCTGGACGAGCTGTCGCGGCTTGGGCCAGCTGAGGATCGTCTGCCAGACCTCCACGACGGGGTCGCCGAGGAGCAGCAGGATCGCCGAGGTCACGAGGAACGCGACGACGAGGGCGAGCAGGGGCGCAGCGACGGCGAGGAGGAGCTTGCGGGGGCTGAAGGTGCTCATCGGGTCTCCTCCGCGCTGCCAGCAGCTCCGGTCATGGCCGCACCGAGGTCCTCGGCAGTGACGGTGTCGGGGTCGAAGGTGCCGGTGAGCCGACCCCGAAGGATCACCTCGATGGTGTCGGAGAGGCCGATCAGCTCCTCGAGGTCGGCCGAGATGAGCAGCACGGCGAGGCCGTCGCGGCGGGCCTGGCGGATGATGTCCCAGATGCTCGACTGCGCGCCGACGTCGACGCCACGGGTCGGGTGCGCGGCGACGAGCACCTTCGGCTGGTGGCTCATCTCGCGGCCGACGATGAGCTTCTGCTGGTTGCCGCCGGAGAGCGAACCCGCCTTGACGTTGATCGACGGCGTGCGGACGTCGTACTCCTTGACGATCCGCTCGGTGTCGGCCTTCGCGCCCGCGGCGTTGATGATGAAGCCCCGGACGTTCGGCTCCTCCGTCTGGTGACCGAGGATGCGGTTCTCCCACAGCGGGGCCTCGAGCAGCAGGGCGTGCCGCTGCCGGTCCTCGGGGATGTAGGCGACACCCGCCTCGCGGATCTCGCGCGTGCGCCAGTCGGAGATGTCCGTGTCGCCGAGGAAGACGAGGCCCGACGTGGGCTCGCGCATCCCCATGATGACCTCGACGAGCTCGGCCTGGCCGTTGCCCTCGACGCCGGCGATACCCAGGACCTCGCCCGCGTGGATCGTCAGCGAGATGCCGTCGAGCACGTTGCGGCTGTCACCGGCACCGGAGAGCACGATGTCCTCGATGCGCAGGACGACTCGGTCGGTGACCGTGGACTCCTCGGTCTGCGGGGTCGGCAGCTCCGCACCGACCATGAGCTCGGCGAGCTGGCGCGCGTTGACCGACGACGGGTCGACCGTGTCGACGGTCGTGCCGCGCCGGATCACCGTGATCGAGTCGGCGACCGAGAGCACCTCGTCGAGCTTGTGGGAGATGAACAGGACCGTCAGGCCCTCCGACTTGAGCTCGCGGAGGTTGTCGAAGAGCTCGTCGACCTCCTGCGGCACGAGGACGGCCGTCGGCTCGTCGAGGATGATGATCTTGGCGCCGCGGTAGAGCACCTTGAGGATCTCGATGCGCTGGCGCGCGCCGACCCCGAGGTCGGCGACGAGCGCGTCGGGCTCGATGTCGAGACCGTAGTCGTCGGAGATGCGACGGATCTCGGCGCGCGCGCCCTCACCGATGCCGTGCAGCTTCTCCGCACCGAGCACGACGTTCTCGAGGACCGTGAAGTTGTCGGCGAGCTGGAAGTGCTGGAACACCATGCCGATGCCCTCGGCGATGGCGTCGGAGGGAGAGTGCAGGTGCACCTCGTGGCCGTCGATCGAGATGGTGCCCTCGTCGGGGCGCTGGACGCCGTAGAGGATCTTCATCAGCGTCGACTTGCCGGCGCCGTTCTCACCGACGATCGCGTGGACCGTGCCCTTGCGGACCTTGAAGCCGATGTCCTTGTTGGCCACGACTCCCGGGAAGCGCTTGGTGATGCCTTCCAGCTCGACTGCGTAGTCGGCCCCAGCGGGGGCGGCCGGTCGCTCGGGTGCGGATGCAGTGATGGCGACAACTCCTCGTCCGGGCCCGGAGTTCGGGCTCCGGGCAGCAAGTGGTCAGGGCACCGGGCCGGCCGTCACGGACCGACCCCGGGTCCGGTCGGACCGACCGGCGGTGCGTGGGGACGGACACGGCCCGCGACGACGCTACCGCGCCGCACGGGCCGTGTCTCCCCATCAGGGTGTGGTGCAGAAGGTGGTGCTGGGTGTGGCTGACTACGGCTTGGTCGGGACCGTGATCTCGCCGGAGATGATCTTCGCCTTGTAGCCGTCGAGCTGGCTCTTGATGTCGTCGACCTTGCCACCGGTGGTCGCGTAGTCGACACCGTTGGCCTTGAGGTCGAAGACCTTGTTGCCCGTGATGTCGGTGCCCGCGGAGGCCGCCTTGAGGAACTCGTACACCGCGACGTCGACCTTCTTGATCATCGAGGTGAGGATGACGTCACGCACGTCCGGCGTGGCCGTCAGCGCCTGGTCGGAGTCGACACCGATGGCGAGCTTGCCGGCAGCCTTGGCAGCCGTGAAGACACCGCTGCCCGAGCCGCCCGCAGCGTGGTAGACCACGTCGGCGCCGCCCTGGTAGAGGCCCTCGGCGGCCGTCTTGCCCTTGGCCGGGTCGTTGAAGCCCGAGAAGTCCGGCGGCTGCGAGAGGTACTGGCTCTTGACGACGATCGACGGCTTGGCCGCCTTCGCGCCGGCGACGTAGCCCGCCTCGAACTTCTTGATGAGGTCGACACCGACACCACCGACGAAGCCGACCGTGTTGGTCTTGGACTTGAGGGCGGCGGCCGCGCCGACGAGGAAGGAGCCCTGCTCCTCGGCGAAGGTCAGCTGGGCGACGTTGGGGCCGGCGGAGTCGGGGGACGCGTCGTCGATGATGGCGAACTTGACGTCGGGGTTGGCCTTGGCGACCGTGCCGATGGCCTTGGCGTAGGCGAAGCCGACACCGATGACATGCGTCGCACCCGCGTCGATGAACTGCTGCAGACGCTCCTCGGTGGCAGCCTCGCTCTCACCGTTGACCTGCGTGGCCTCCTTGAACTCGACACCGAGGTCGGCCTTCGCCTTGTCGAGGCCCACGGCCGCCGAGGCGTTGAAGGACTGGTCACCACGACCGCCGACGCCGTAGGCGATGCCGACGACGATCTTCTTGCCGGTGGCCTGCGTGCCGGTGCCGGCGGAGGTGTTGCTGCCCGCGGGCGTGTTGTCGCTGCTGCTGCCGCAGGCCGCGAGGCCCAGCGCGGCGGCGACGACAACGGCCGCGACCTTGGTTGCGTGACGCAAGAGGTGCTCCTTAGATTCCGCGGGGCCGACGACGACATCGGCCCAGATAGCACGGAACTGTAGACCCCGGCACGACAAGATCTGAACGGCTCGGGGCAAGTCGCAGGAAGTGTTACCGATCCGCGACCGCGCTCAGAGGAGAGACGCCTCCGAGGGCCGGTGTGCCGGCCAGCCGGGCCGCCGCGGCGAACACGACACCGGCCAGCGTCCGGGCCCCGACGTCGATCGCGCCCTCGTCGACGACGAGGTCGCCGCGGTGCAGGTCGTAGGTCGGGCCACCCGGCGAGCGGATCCCGAGCCGGGCCATGGCGCCGGGCACGTGCGTGAGGTACCACGCGAAGTCCTCGCCCCCGAGGGACTGCGGCGTCGGGGCGACGAACGAGCCGGTTCCGGTCACCGCCGCCGTGAGCGCGTCGATGCAACCCGCGTCGTTGACGACCGGGGGCACCCCCTTGGTGATCAGCACGTCGGCCTGGACGGCATACGGCTTGACGACCTCGTGGACGACGGCCTCGAGCAGGCGCTCGACGCCCTCCCAGATGCCGGCGTCGAGCATGCGGAGCGTGCCGCCGACCTTGCCGGACGACGGGATGACGTTGTGCGCGCCACCGGAGTGGATCGAGCCCCACACCAGGGCGGCGCCTGCGCGGGGGTCGAGCCGTCGCGAGAGCACCGCCGGCACGTCGGTGACGACCTTCGCGAGCGCGTACGTCAGGTCCTGGGTGAGGTGCGGGCGCGACGTGTGGCCGCCCCGTCCGGACAGCGTGACCTCGACCTGGTCCGCGGCGGCCGTGATGGCGCCGATGCGCAGGCCCACCTGGCCGACGTCGAGGTTGGGGTCGCAGTGCAGGGCGAAGATCCGGTCGACCCCGACGAGGCCGTCCTGGGCGACGACGTCCTCGGCCCCGCCCGGCATCAGCTCCTCGGCCGGCTGGAAGACCAGCCGGGCGCCGACCCCCGCGGCGACGAGCCGCTCCTCGACCGCCTTGAGCGCGAGAGCCGCACCGATGAGCGCCGTGGTGTGGACGTCGTGACCGCACGAGTGGCTCACGCCGTCGGTCCGCGACGCGAAGTCGAGCCCGGTCTGCTCACGGATCGGGAGGGCGTCGATGTCGGCCCGCAGCGCGATCCGGTGGGAGGGGTTCGGGGCGCCGAGGTCGGCGACGAGCCCCGTGCCGCGCAGCCGGCGGACGCCGATGCCGGCCCGCTCGAGACACTCGGCGACGAGGGCCGTGGTGCGCACCTCGCCGCGTCCGAGCTCCGGGTGCGTGTGCAGGTCGCGGCGGATCGCGACCAGCTCCGCGGCGTGCTGCTCGACGGTTCGGGCGATGGCCTCGAAGGGCAGCGAAGCGGAGCGGTCGGTCACGAGCACGAGAGTCTAGCGAGAGGATGGGGGGCGACCCCCGCAGGGTGGGTCGCCGCGGCCGGTCGGACGATGGATGGAGAGGTCACGCGTGGAGTCGGAGGCACCCACCGGGACGCCCCTGGGACCGGAGGCCGTCCGTCACGTCGTCGGGCTCGTCGACCGGGCGCTGCCCTTCACGACCGTGACGTGCCGTCCCTCCCCCGCGACCGTCTGGAACGCCGACGTCGTGGCCCACGTGCGGGCCGGCGCGGACCCCCTCGCACCATGGCGCTCGGCGCTGCACACGCAGATGGAAAGACGCAACGCCGCCACCGTGCGGCCGCACGTGCCCGCCGCGTTCGTGCTCCAGTGGTGGTGCGAGGTGGCGGCCACCCCGATCGCGTATGCCGCCGCGCTCGGTCCCTGGCTGCTCGTCCCGTCGCCCACCGGGCTCGGTCTCGAGCTCGCGCCGGCGCTCAACCCGTTCCGGGTCGTCGTCGCCCCGGAGCGGACGTCGCTGGAGGTGGACGACGACCCGGCGCGACGTCTGGGACGCGGCCACGCCGCATACCTCGCGCTCGTCTCGGAGGTCGTGACGGCATACGCCCCCGACGTGCGGATGGGCTCGCGGCAGCGGTGGGGCGTCGTCGAGGACATGTGGGACACGGCCGTGCGGCTCGCGCGCGGTGCGGCGGGCGAGAGCGTCGGGGCGGAGCCGACCCGGGTGTCGTGCTGCTTCATCTACGCGATCCCGGGGATGCGCGAGTGCGCGGCGTGCCCCCGCAGCGGTCGGGGGTACGTCGGCGTCCCGGGCCGGCAGAACTAGGGTGTCGGCCATGCCGCAGCACCTGCCGGAGTCCGACCTGCTCGTCGTCCACGAGGAGGTGCGCGAGGCCCTCGATGCCGGGGTCGGTGTCGTCGCCCTCGAGAGCACGATCCTCGCCCACGGCCTCCCCCACCCCGACAACATCGAGATCGGCGGGCAGATCGAGGGAGCGGTGCGCGCCGGAGGGTCCGTGCCAGCGACCATCGCCGTGCTCGACGGTGTCGTACACATCGGCCTCGGTGACGCCGAGGTCGAACGCGTGTGCACCGACCGCGACATCGCCAAGCTCTCGGTCAGGGACGTGGGTGTCGCTGCGGCACTGGGTCTTTCGGGCGCGACGACGGTGGCGTCGACCTCGGCGCTGGCGCACCTCGCGGGTATCCGCGTGTTCGCGACGGGGGGCCTCGGTGGCGTGCACCGCGGTGCGTCAGAGACCTTCGACGTCTCCGCCGACCTCGGGGTCATCGCGTCCACACCGGTGCTCGTCGTGTGCGCCGGCGTCAAGTCGATCCTCGACGTGGCCGGGACGCTCGAGACCCTCGAGACCCTGTCGGTGCCGGTGCTCGGCTACCGGACCGACGCGTTCCCCGGCTTCTACCTGTCCGACTCCGGACAGCCCGTGCCGTGGCGCGTCGAGTCGGCGGCCGAGGCGGCCCGGGTCGTCGTCGCGCGCAGCCGTCTCGGCACCGACACCGCCGGGGTCGTCCTCGCCAACCCGCTGCCCGCCGACCGCCAGGTCGAGCGAGGGCTGCACGACCGGCTCGTCGAGGAAGGACTGGCGCTGCTCGAACGTGAGGGCGTGCACGGCAAGGAGGTCACGCCGCGGCTCCTCGAGTACTTCCACGACCACTCCGGCGGCGAGTCGCTCCGCGCCAACGTCGAGCTCGTCCTGTCCAACGCGCGGCTCGCCGGTGAGGTGGCGGCTGAGGTCGCCACGCAGTCGGCTGGGACTACCGGCGGTGCTGGCGGTGCTGGCGGTGCCGGCGGTGCCGGCGGTGCCGGCGGTGCCGGCGCCCCGGCCTCGGGCGCATGAGGACCCGGCCGGTCGTCGTCGTCGGTGACGTCGGGCTCGACGTCATCACCCGCCCCTCCGGTGACATCCGGTGGCACTCCGACACGCCCTCCGCCGTCGCCCTCGTGCCCGGCGGTGCCGGGGGCAACTCCGCGTCGTGGCTGGCCGGCCTCGGCGCCGAGGTGACCCTCGTGGCCCGCGTCGGCGCCGACGCCGCAGGCGCGACGTGTCGGAGCGAGCTCGAGTCCGCCGGCGTGACCTGCGCGTTCGCCGTCGACCCGACGCTGCCGACGTGCATGGTCGTCATCCTGCTCGACGCGCACGGCGACCGGACGATGTTCCCCGACCGCGGCGCCAACAAGGCCTTCTCGGTGGCCGACGTCGACCTGGCCGCGCTCGGTCTGCCCGCCGACCCTCGGCCGCACCTGCACCTCTCGGGCTACGTGCTCTTCGACGCCGGGTCGCGCGCCGCCGGCCTCGAGTCGCTCCGCCAGGCGCGCTCGCTCGGGTGGACGACGTCGGTCGACCCGCAGTCACCGGCACTCATCGAGCGCGAGGGCATCGAGACCTTCCTGTCGTGGGTCTCGGGCGTGGACCTGCTGCTGCCCAACGAGAACGAGGTCGCCGCCCTGGGTGGGCTGGCGTCGATCCTCGACCACACGAACGAGGTCGTCGCGACGTACGGCGCCGCCGGAGCCCGATGGGTCGGCGCCGCCGGAGTCGACGAGTCGGCCGAGGCGCCGGTCGTCGAGAACGTCGACGCCACCGGGTGCGGCGACGCCTTCAACGCGGGGCTCCTCTCCGCGTGGCTGGGCGGCGAGGACCGGTCGAGCGCCCTGCGCGCCGGGGTCAGCGCCGGCAGCGCCGCGGCGGCCCGCGTCGGAGCGCGACCGAGCTAGACGGCATACGCCATCGTGCGTGCCCGCGGCACAACGGGCCGACCGGCCGGGTCGAACGGGGGTGAGGCCGCGGACGACGCGTTGCCGGCGCTCGTTCCGGCCGACCGGCTCCTGTGGAGGACGCCGGCGAGTGCCGGACTCCCCGGGGCACGATCGGCTGATGCGCGCAGTCACCGCCCTGGTCCGGCTCGGAGGCACCGCCACGCGACGACAGCTGCGCCTCGCCGTGCACTGGCGGCACATCGACGCAGCGCTCGAGGCGGGTCTCGTCGTGCGGACCTCGCACGGCCACTACTGCCTCGCCGGAACGGATGCCGCCCGCGCGGCAGCGCACCGGCTCAGCGGCGCGGCGTCGCACACGACCGCCGCACAGCACTGGGGCTGGAAGGTACGGCTGCCGTCGGCAGAGCCACACGTGACGGTCCGGTCCAAGCGCAGCCTGCGGCCCGGCGCCTCCGACGGGGTCCTCGTGCACTGGCGCGACCTCGATCCCGACGACGTCACCGAGGGCTGGGTGACCACTCCGGTGCGAACGGTCATCGACTGCTGCCTCGACCTCCCGTTCGCCGACGCCTTGTCCGTGGCCGACTCCGCGCGCCGTGCCGGGATGCGCTCGTCGGACGTGCTCGCCCGGAGCGACTGGCTGCTCCAGCGGCAGCGCCACCGGGTTGCGCGGGTAATCGCGGCCTCCGACGCGCGGGCGACCGGCCCGTTCGAGTCGTGCCTGCGGGCCGTCGCGCTGCAGGTGGCCGGACTCGTCGTCGAGCCGCAGACGCGGATCCGCTACGACGACTTCGATGCGCGGGTCGACCTCGCGGACGAGGCGCTGCGGATCGTCCTCGAGGCTGACAGTCACGAGTTCCACACCGAGCGTCGAGCCTTCGACCGGGACTGCCGCCGCTACAACGGCCTCGTCACCCGAGACTGGCTCGTACTCCGATTCACCTGGGAGCAGGTGATGTTCGAGCCCGAGGTCGTGCGGCGTGCCATCGAGGACGTCGTCGCACTGCGTCGTTCTCAGGGCAGGCGTCGCCTCCGGACGGGTCGGGTAACCGGAACGAAGTCCGGAAAGGCGTCGTGATGCGGCTTCCCGGACCTCGATCCGGCCGGTCGGCCCGTTGGCCGGGCCGGGACGGGTGGGACGGGCTCAGCGGACGGGCCGACGGCATACGACGGGCGTATACAGCCTGGCTCAGAAGGTCTCTCGGGGCTGGTAGACGCCCCACACCTCACGCAGCGCGTGCGCGACCTCGCCCCCGGTGGCGCGCGCGGCGAGCGCCTCCTTCATGGGGTAGAGCAGGTTGTCGGTGCCGAGAGCCGCGTCCTGGAGGCGGCTCAGGGCCGACTTCACGGCGTCGTCGTCGCGGTCGGCGCGCAGGGCCTCGAGGCGCGCCCGCTGGTTGGCCTCGATCGTCGGGTCGACACGGAGCGGCTCGTAGTGGTCCTCCTGGTCGAGGACGAAGCGGTTGACGCCGACGACGGTGCGCTCGCCGTTGTCGATCTCGAGCTGCACGCGGTAGGCCGAGCGCTCGATCTCGCCCTTCTGGAAGCCCTGCTCGATGGCCGCGACGGCGCCGCCCTTGTCCTCGACGGCCTGGATGAGGGCCAGGGCGGCCGTCTCGATCTCGTCGGTCATCGACTCGACGACGTACGAACCCGCAAACGGGTCAACGGTCTTCGTCACATCGGTCTCGTAGGCGATGACCTGCTGCGTGCGCAGCGCGAGGCGCGCGGCCTTCTCGGTCGGCAGGGCGATGGCCTCGTCGAAGGAGTTGGTGTGCAGGGACTGCGTGCCGCCGAGCACCGCGCCGAGACCCTGGAGCGCCACGCGGACCAGGTTGACCTCGGGCTGCTGCGCGGTGAGCTGCACACCGGCGGTCTGCGTGTGGAAGCGCAGCATCATCGACTTCGGGCTCTGGGCGCCGAACTCCTCCTTCATGATTCGCGCCCAGATGCGGCGGGCGGCTCGGAACTTCGCCACCTCCTCGATGAGGGTCGTGCGCGCGACGAAGAAGAACGAGAGGCGGGGCGCGAAGTCGTCGACGTGCAGGCCCGCGGCCTGGGCGGCGCGGACGTACTCGACGGCGTTGGCGATGGTGAAGGCGATCTCCTGCACGGGCGTCGCCCCGGCCTCGGCCATGTGGTAGCCGGAGATGGAGATCGTGTTCCAGCGCGGCATCTCCTTGTGGCAGTAAGCGAAGATGTCGGCGATGAGGCGCAGGGACTCGCGCGGCGGGTAGATGTAGGTGCCGCGGGCGATGTACTCCTTGAGCACGTCGTTCTGGATCGTGCCGGTCAGCTGGTCACCCGCGACGCCCTGCTCCTCCGCGACGAGCTGGTAGAGCAGGAGCAACGTCGAGCCGGGCGCGTTGATCGTCATCGACGTCGAGATCTTGTCGAGCGGCAGGCCGTCGAAGAGCGTGCGCATGTCGTCGAGGCTGTCGACGGCCACGCCGACCTTGCCGACCTCGCCGTGCGCGATGGCCTCGTCGGAGTCGTAGCCCATCTGCGTCGGGAGGTCGAAGGCGACGGAGAGGCCACCGGTGCCGGCCTTGACGAGCTGGTGGTAGCGCTGGTTGCTCTCCTTGGCGGTGCCGAAGCCGGCATACTGGCGCATCGTCCACGGACGACCGGTGTACATCGACGGGTAGACGCCGCGCGTGAACGGGTAGCGGCCGGGCGCGCCGAGCTTGCTGTCGGCGTCGAAGCCGTCGAGGGCCGACGCGTCGTAGACGGGCTCGATGGGCAGGTCGGACTCGGAGCGCGCACCAGTGCTGTCAGCCATGCTGCCGAGCGTATCGGCGTGACGGTCCCCCACTGCCGACCGGCGGGCGAACGTTGCCGATCTCACGTCACCGAGGGCGTATGCCGTGAGCCCGGGTCGCGACAGCCTGTGGCCTCTCGACGGGGCCAGACGGCAGATTGTGGCCTTTCGACGGTTGAGGGGTCAGGCGTCGACGGGCCAGCTGCGGGTGATCTCGGCCTTGTGGGCGGCCCACTCCCCCTCGAGCTCGCCGAGCCGGTCGGCGAGGAACTCGAGGAACGCGACCGACAGCTGCAGGCGCCGGCCGGCCTCGGTGTCGAGGCCACCGACGGCGGGCACACCCGCGCGCAGGCTCGTCTCGATCTGGGACAGCATCCGGTCGCGGGAGAGCATGGCTCCGTGCCACGCGTCGGCCTGCACGACGTAGACGTCGCGGCGCGACCCGCGCTCGCGCTCCTTGCCGATCATGTAGGTCTGGGTCAGGTAGCGCACGGCCCCGGACACGGCGGCCGGGCTCACGTCGAGCGACTCGGTCAGCTCCGCCGCGGTCATCCGGCCGTCGTCGTCGGCGAGCAGCTGGGCGAAGACGCGGGAGGCCAGACGCGGCATACCGGCGTCGGTGAGGGTGTCGCCGAGGCGCTCGACGTAGGCGGAGACCGCCCGCTCGTCCCGAGCAGCCCGCTGTCGCACCACCGTCACCACTCCTCCTCCGTCGCCTGCGTCGACCCTAACCCAGCTCTCATAGCATTCAGTAAACAGTGAAAGTTGTGTATTGTCGATCCATGACCTCCGCCATCCAGGTCCACGACCTGCGCAAGACCTTCGGTCACACGGTCGCCCTCGACGGGCTCGACCTCGACGTGGCCACCGGTGAGATCCACGGCTTCCTCGGCCCCAACGGCGCCGGCAAGTCGACGACGATCCGCATCCTGCTCGGCCTGCTCCGCGCGGACGGCGGCAGCGCCACGCTGCTCGGGGGCGACCCCTGGAACGAGGTGGAGTCGCTGCACCGCCGCCTCGCCTACGTCCCCGGCGACGTCGCCCTCTGGCCCAACCTCACCGGTGGCGAGGTCATCGACATCCTCTCCCGGCTGCGCGGGGGCGTCGACGAGAAGCGCCGAGCCTCGATGATCGAGCGTTTCGACCTCGACCCGACCAAGAAGGGCCGCTCCTACTCGAAGGGCAACCGTCAGAAGGTCGCCCTCGTCGCGGCCCTCTCGTCCGACGTCGAGCTGCTGCTCCTCGACGAGCCGACCTCGGGCCTCGACCCGCTCATGGAGGCGGTGTTCCGGGACGTCGTCCACGAGTTCCGGGAGGCCGGTGGCACGGTGCTCCTCTCGAGCCACATCCTCTCCGAGGTGGAGCAGGTGTGCGACCGCGTCAGCATCATCCGTGCCGGCGTCAACGTCGAGTCGGGCACGCTGACCGACCTGCGCCACCTGGGCCGGACGACGGTCCGGGCCACGCTCGCCCACCCCGTCGACCCTTCGACCCTCTCGGGGATCCCGGGAGTGGCCGATGTCGTCGTGACCGGGGACCGCGTGACGTGCACCGTCGGCGGCGACGACCTCGGACGACTCCTCGAGGTGCTGGGCGCCCACGGCATCACGGCCCTCACGAGCGCGCCGCCGACGCTCGAGGAGCTGTTCATGGACCAGTACCGCACGACCACGACGGCGACATCATGACCACGCTGGTCGCTCCCGCCCGCCCGGTCAGCATCGGCCTGACCGGGACGACCTCGCTGCTGCGCCTCGCGGCCCGCCGCGACCGGGTGCTCGTGCCGGTCAGCGCGTTCGGGCTCGCCGCCTTCGTCGCGCTGTCGGCCCAGGCGACTTTCGCCCTCTTCCCCGACCTGAAGTCGGCGCTGGCGTCGATGGCGTCGACGCTCGCCAACCCGGCGCTCGTCGCGATGTACGGGCCGATCTCGAGCCTCGGCATCGACTCCATCGCGACGCTCAAGTCGGTGCTCCTCGGGGGCGTCTTCCTCGCGCTGCTCGCCTACGTCGTCGTGCGGCGCCACACGAGGACCGAGGAGGAGGCCGGACGTCTCGAGCTGCTCGGTGCCGGCGTCGTCGGTCGCCGGGCCGCGCTGACGGCGGCCGTGCTGCTCGGCACGTCCGCCGTGCTGCTCACCGTCGTCCTCACCGTCGTCTGGTCGGTCGCCGTCGGCCTCGACCCCGCCGGCTCGGTCGCCCTCGGCGTCTCCTGGCTCGTCATGGGCCTGTCGTGGGTGGGCGTCACGGCCGTCGCCGCCCAGCTGACGTCGAGCACCCGCGGGACGGCGGCGTGGTCGCTCGGTGCCCTGGCCGTCGCGTTCCTCGTGCGCGCCGTGGGCGACACCGCCGCCGACGACAGCCCGGCGCGGTTCCTGTCCTGGCTGTCGCCGCTCGGCTGGGGCGTCAAGGTGTCGCCCTACGGAGCGAACCGCTTCTGGGTGGTCGTGCTCGGCCTCCTGCTCTACGTCGTCCTCGTGGCAGCCGCGTACCTGCTCCTCGAGCGCCGCGACCTCGGGTCCGGCGTGCTGCCGAGCCGCGCCGGCCACGAACGCAGCACCATCGGCACCGCGGGTGCCCTCACTCGTCGGCTCGCCCGCGGCACGCTCCTCGGCTGGGTCATCGCGTACGTCATCCTCGGCCTCGTCCTCGGGTCGATCGCCGGCAGCATCGAGACGTTCGTCGACTCGCCCGAGGTCGCCGACATGCTGCGGTCCATGGGCGGCGACGCCGGCTCCATCACCGACATCTACTTCGCCACGGAGCTGCACTTCGCGGCCGTCGGCGCCTCGGCCCTCGCGATCGCCCTCGTCACGCGGATGCACACCGAAGAGACGACGAACCGCCTCGAGGCCCTCCTCGCCACCCCGGTCCGGCGCGTCAGCTGGGCGCTCGGGCACGTCGCGCTCGCGGTCGTCGCGTCGGCCGTCGTCATGGTCGTCAGCACCACCGTGGCCGGACTCGTGCACGGAGCCGACGCGGGCGACGTCGGCGGGACGGTCGCACGCCTCACCGGAGCCGCGCTCTCGACCCTGCCGGCGGTGTGGGTCGTGATGGCCTGTGCGCTCCTGCTCTACGGCGCACTGCCCCGCTTCACCGGCCTGGCCTGGGCCGCGCTCATCGTCTTCCTCCTGCTCGGCGAGTTCGGCGACCTGCTCGACCTGCCGCAGTGGCTCGTCGACCTCTCACCGTTCACGCACCTGCCGGCGCTGCCGGGCGGCACGTTCGAGTGGGCGCCCCTCGTCGCGCTCACGGTCGTCGCCGCCGCACTGGGCGCAGTGGGCGTCGCGGCGCTGCGGCGTCGCGACATCGGCTGACCTCACCAACGGGTTCGGGCATCGCCGGACGGGTCGGTACGGTGTCCCCCATGACAGGCATCCCCGGCTTCTGGGCCGTGATCCCCGCCGGCGGCTCGGGCACCCGGCTGTGGCCCATCTCCCGGCGCAGCTCGCCGAAGTTCCTGCACGACCTGACGGGGTCGGGACAGTCGCTGCTGCGGGCGACGTGGGACCGCCTCGAGCCCCTCGTCGACGACCGGATCCTCGTGGTCACCGGGGTCGCCCACGAGGAGGCGGTGCGCCGCCAGCTGCCCATGCTCGGCTACGACGCCGTCATCGGGGAGCCCTCGCCGCGCGACTCCATGCCGGCCATCGGGCTCGCCGCTGCCGTCCTCGAGCGACGCGACCCCGAGGCCGTGCTCGGCTCCTTCGCGGCGGACCACGTCATCACCGAGCCGGACAACTTCCAGCGCGCCGTCGCCGAGGCCGTCGTCCTCGCCCGGCGCGGAGAGCTCGTGACGATCGGCATCGAGCCGACCGAGCCGGCCACCGGCTTCGGCTACATCCGGCTCGGTGCGCCACTCGACGTCGAGGGCGCGCCGAGCGCCCACCGGGTCGACGAGTTCGTCGAGAAGCCCGACCTCGAGACCGCGACGCGCTACCTCGAGAGCGGGGAGTACCGCTGGAACGCAGGCATGTTCGTCGTCGGCGCGACCACCCTGCTCGAGCTGCTGGCCGAGAACCACGTCGAGATGGTCGACCACCTGCGCACCATCGCCGGGGACCCCCGCCGGATGCGCGACCTCTGGCCGTCCCTGCGCAAGATCGCCATCGACCACGCGGTCGCCGAGCCCGCGGCAGCCGCAGGCCGCGTCGCGGTCGTGCCCGCGGCCCTCGGCTGGGACGACGTGGGCGACTTCAACTCGCTCACCAAGCTCGTCGCCGAGTCGACCGAGCTCCCCGGCATCACCGCGATCGGCCCGGTGGACGACATCATCAGCATCGACTCGACGGCCACCGTGGCCGCGGGCGGGCGTCTCGTCGCGCTCATCGGGGTCGACGACCTCGTCGTCATCGACACCCAGGACGCCCTGCTCATCACCCGACCCGACCGCGCCCAGGAGGTCAAGAAGGTCGTCGAGACCCTGACCGCCCGGGGTCGCACCGACCTCGTCTGAGCCGGGGCGAGCCGTGACGAGCGCCCCGGACACGTCCGTCACGAAGCCGGCTGCGGCGCCGGCCCCGGGGCGCAGCCCGACCGCCTCGGCGACGGCCCGCATCGCGACCGTCGGGGCCGTCGTCCTCGCCTGGGCCGTCACGCTGCCGCGGCTGGTGCCGAGCACCTTCGGCGACCACGGCACCTACGTCTCGGTCGCCGAGCGCCTCCTCGCCGGCGACCGCCTGTACGTCGACGTCTGGGACAACAAGGACCCGCTCTTCTACTACGCCCTCGCCATCGGCGGGCTCGTGTCCCCGCTCGCCGATGTCGTCCTCGAGGTGCTCTGGGTGCTGGGCGCCGGCGTGTCGGTGCTCGTCCTCGCCCGTGCGGCCGGGGCGAGGCGCGGCCTCGCGCTCGTGGCGGGTCTCGGCGCGACACCCCTGCTGCTCACGGGCCCGGCGTACGAGAGCGGGATGACCCACCTCCCCGGCCTCGCCCTGCTCCTCGCCGCCGTCGCGTGCGCGGTGCGCTCGCGCTGGGTCGTGGCCGGGGTGCTCGTCGGCCTGCTGCTGTTGACCAAGCTCATCCTCGCCCCGGTGGTCGCCGGGGCGCTCCTCGTCGTCGCCCTCCACCGTCGGTCGACGGGCGGACCGAGGGGGCTGGCCCGAGCCGTCGTCGGTGCGGTCGCCCTGCTCGCGGTCGGGATCGGCGCGATGTGGCTGCGCGGCGAGCTGCCCGGCTGGCTCGAGAACTTCCGGCTCAACGCGGACTACGCCGAGGGTGAGCTCGCGGCCTCCCAGTACGGCCCCGTCATCGGTCACCTCCTGCGCGCCTTCCCCGAGGACGGTCGCGGCGCCGGCATGGTCACGGTGGCCACGCTCGTCGTCGTGCTGCTCGCGATCCCGCGCTCGTGGCGACCCCGCGCGTCGGACACCGCGTCGCCCGTGCCCGACACGGCCCCCGACGGGACGCCCGACACCGCGCCCGACACCGCGCCCGACGCCGCCGGGCAGACCATCTCCCCCGCGGTCCTCTGGGACCTCGTCGTCGTCTCGCTGGCCCTCGGGCTCGTCGTCATCGCGGCCACCGCCACCTGGCCCCACCACGCCCAGACACTCTCCGGCCCGGGCGGGTTCGCGGTCGCGCTCGTCGCCGCGCGCCTCTCCGACCGGGTCACGCACTGGCGTGCCGTCGCCGTGCTGCTGCTGACCGGCTACCTCACGGCGGGGGCGCTCCACCCCTACTTCACCCTCACGGCCGCCCGCTCCGTCCCGGCGAACCTGCAGCTGCTCCAGCGCGACTCGCCGGACAGCGTCGTCCTCGACGCCCTGCCGCAGGTGCGCACCTACGCCCGTGCGGGCTCGAACGACGCCACCGCGCACGCGGTCGGGCTGGGTCACCTGCAGCTCGTCTGCCCCCGCTTCCACCAGTACTCGCTCGAGCCGGACGCGATCCTCGACCTGACAGCCGACTGCCTGCCGCGGGCAGACGCCGTCATCGTCGACGACACCGTGCGTCCCGAGGCCGGCGAGTCCGGCTGGAACGCCTACGTCGCGCGCGTCCGCGCCCTCGTGGCCACGGGCTACGACTGCGTGCGCACCACGGGGTCGCAGGTCTGCGTCCGCCGCGCCGGCTGAGACCGGCACGCCTGGCCGGGCCGCCGTGCCGCGCCCACCGATCCGGCCGAACCCGCACCACGATCCCGACCGCGGGACGATGGTGGTGGCATGAGCTCGATGCTGCCCGAGGAGGGCGAACACCTCACCACCGGCTGGGAGGACGACCTCGCACCGGCCGACTCGCTCGTGCGCCAGGCCGTCCTCGCGCACGTCTCCTGGGCGCGCGCCCTGACCACGGCCGCCCGCGGCGCGTTCTCCGAGGGCCCGACCTGGTGCGCCGGACACGGCGGCGGCGCCTCGGCACTGCTCAACTGGGCCATCGTCACGAGCCCACCTCGCGACTGGGAGCAGACCGTGGGACAGCTCTGGGCGGCATACCCCGAGGGCGTGTCCTCCATCGTCATCAGCCCGTTCCCGACGCCCGACCTCACCGCCCACGGGCTGGCGCTCGTCGGGCACCCGCCGCTCATGTTCCGACCCACGTCGACCGTCACCCCGGCGCCGTCGAGCTCGCTCGACGTCCGCGAGGCCACGACCGAGCAGCACCTGCAGGACGCGGAGCGGGTGCTCGTCGAGGGCTACCCCATGCCGGACATGGCGGACCTGCCGCCGGGGGACTTCTACCGGCCGGACGTCGTCGTCGGGCCGACGCGGGTCTTCGTCGGTTACGACGGCGACACCCCGGTCGCGACGGCCGCGGCCCACTCGGCTGCCGGCGTCACCGTCGTCGAGAACGTCGCGGTGCTCGCCACGGCCCGTGGCCAGGGCGCCGGCGCCGCGCTCACGTGGGCGGCGACGACGGCGTGGCCCGACCAGGGCGCCGTCCTCATTGCGAGCGACGACGGCCAGCCCGTCTACGAGCGGCTCGGCTACCTGCGCATCGAGCGCTGGACCTGCTGGCTGCGCCCCTGACGCACCCACCCGACGTCTAGCGTCAGGCTGGATCAGCTCAGGCGGTCCGCGTCAACGGGCCAGCCAGCTCAGCCAACGGGCGCTGGCACTCCTGTGGCTCGCACACGAAGGTCCACCAACGCTCGACCTCGCCGGGCGACGACGGGCTTCGGTCTGTCCGCCTCGGCGAGCTGCTCACGGTAGAGCGTGCCCCGTCGGCCCGACGGGTCGCCGACTTCGTCGGGAACCCCGACGAAGACACCGCGGCCGGAGGCGGGCTCGTGGCGCTCATCGGCGTCGACGACCTCGTCGTCGTCGACACCCAGGACGCCCTCCTCAGCACGGCGCCCGAGCGTGCCAAGCAGGACGAGCAGATCCTCGAGACCCTGACCGCCCAAGGACGCCTGGACCTCACCTGAACGTCGGCGCTCGGCGTAGCGTCAAGGGTGGCCACCCCCCCATCGAGAGGAGCCCCCCATGGAGGGCCTGCGCAGCAGCGAGTGGTACGGATCGGAAGACCGCAACGGCTACCTCCACCGAGCGTGGATGCGTCGTGGGGTGCCCTCGAACGCCCTGTCGGGAGAGCGACCGCAGATCGCGATTGCCAACACCGCCTCGGACCTCACGCCGTGCAACCTGCACCTCGACGAGGTCGCCGAGTCGGTCAAGCACGGGGTGTACGAGGCGGGCGGGATCCCCCTGAACCTGCCGGTCGTGTCCTTGGGCGAGACGCTCGTGCGGCCCACCGCGATGCTGTGGCGCAACATGGCCGCGATGGCCATGGAGGAGATGTTCCGCGCCAACCCGATCGACGGCCTCGTGCTGCTCGGCGGCTGTGACAAGACGATCCCCGCGCTGCTCATGGCCGCCGCCTCCGTCGGCATCCCGGCCGTCGTCGTCCCGGGCGGACCGATGCTCAACGGGACCTTCCGCGGCCGGCCGCTCGGGTGCGGGACCGATGTGTGGAGACTGAGCGAGGAGGTGCGCGCCGGGAACCTGTCGCAGGAGTCCTTCCTCCGCAGCGAGTCCTCGATGATCCGCAGCAAGGGTCACTGCAACACGATGGGGACCGCCTCGACGATGGCCGTCATGGCGGAGGCGCTCGGCACGACGCTCCCGGGCCTCGCCGGGACCCCCGCGGCCGACGCCCGGCTGCTGGAAGGGGCGCACGAGTCTGGCCGGCTCGCCGTCGAGCTGGTGCAGGAGGGTCGCACGATCGGCGACGTCGTCACCGCGGGGTCGTTCACCAACGCCATCGTCGCCCTCGCCGCCGTCGGTGGCTCGACCAACGCTGTCGTCCACCTCCTGGCAATCGCCGGCCGACTCGGCATCGAGCTCAGCCTGGATGACTTCGACAGGGTTGGTGCCGCCGTGCCGCTGCTCGTCAACCTCCAGCCCGCCGGCGAGTTCCTCATGGAGGACCTGTTTCGGGCCGGGGGGCTGCTCGCCGTCCTCGCTCAGGTGCGCGACCTGCTCGATCCGACGCCCATCACCGTCACCGGCCGGCCGCTCGTCGACTACCTCACCGACGCGCCGGTCTGGGACGAGACGGTCATCACGCCCCGCGACCGCCCCCTGCTGCCCGATGCCGGGATCGCGGTCCTGCGTGGCAACTTGGCTCCGCGCGGCGCCATCGTCAAGCCTGCCGCGGCGTCGCCGCACCTGCTGCGCCACCGCGGACCCGCCGTCGTCTTCGACTCGGTCGAGGACCTGCACGCCCGGATCGACTCCCCCGACCTCGAGGTCACCGCCGGCTCGGTGCTCGTGCTGCGGGGCTGCGGGCCGATGGGCTACCCCGGTATGCCGGAGGTGGCGAACCTGCCCCTGCCGCAGCGGCTGCTGCAGGAGGGGGTCCGTGACATGGTGCGGATCTGCGACGGACGGATGAGCGGGACGGCATACGGGACCGTCGTGCTCCACGTCGCGCCCGAGGCAGCCGCGGGTGGACTCCTGGCCCTCGTCCAGGACGGCGACATCATCGAGCTCGACGTCGCGAACCGGACCCTTCACCTCGACGTCCCCGAGGAGGAGATCGCCCGTCGCAGACCCCCCCAGACGCTCGTCGACGGGTTCGCCGCCCCCCGACGCGGCTGGGAACGGCTCTACGTCGACCACGTCCAGCAGGCCGACACCGGCGCGGACCTCGACTTCCTAGTCGGCGCCACCGGCCCGGGGGTGGCCCGTGAGTCCCACTGACCCCGTCATCGGCTCGGTGCGGCGCGTCGCGACGGCGGACGGACCACGCTGGCTGGTCCGCTCGGAGGACGGAGACCGGCTGCTCGACGGCAGCCTCAGCGACCTGCTCGCGCTGCCGCTCGACGATGCCCGCGCCACGGTCGAGGCGGCACCGTTCACCGACCTCGCCGGGCCGGTCCTCGCGCCCGTCGACGGCCAGGAGGTCTGGGCGGCCGGTGTCACCTACGCGCGCAGTCGCGACGAGCGGATGGCCGAGTCAGCGAGCGCCTCGGTCTACGACGAGGTGTATGCGGCGGAGCGGCCCGAGCTCTTCTTCAAGGCGCCCGGGTGGCGCGTGGTGGGCCCGGGTGACCACGTCGGCATCCGGGCCGACTCTGGCTGGGACGTCCCCGAGCCGGAGCTGGCCCTGGTCTTCACGCGCGACGGTGAGCTCTTCGGCTACGTCCCCGCCAACGACGTCAGCAGCCGGTCCATCGAGGGTGAGAACCCCCTCTACCTGCCGCAGGCCAAGGTCTACGACGGCGCGTGCGCCCTCGGCCCGGCCATCGTGCCGGTATGGGTCGCGCACGAGCCGTTTGCCATCGACCTCACCATCGAGCGCGGTGGTGAGGTCGCGTTCCACGGCGCGACCGACACGAGGCAGCTGACCCGAACGTCGGCGGACCTCGGGGCGTGGCTCACCGCGGCCACGTCCTTCCCGGACGGCGTCGTCCTGCTGACCGGCACCGGGATCGTCCCGGATGAGACCTTCACGCTGCGGGCCGACGACATCGTGACCGTCACCATCGACGGTCTGGGTGCCCTGACCAACCCGGTCCGGGTCGTCGGGCGGGACCTACGTGACCACGGAGGAACACGATGAGGACCCCCCACGAGCCCGAGACGCCCACCCCCGCCGGAGCCGCGGCGCAGCTCGGCGGGCTCCTCGACGTCGCGACGTCGGCGGCCCCCGTCCTCGCGGCGTCGGCGCCAGAGCAACGGGCCGGCTGGCTCCGGGCCGTGGCGCACCGTCTCGAAGCCGGGGCGACCAACCTCGTCCCGCTGGCGCAGCAGGAGACCCACCTGCCCGAGGCACGGCTGTCCAGCGAGCTGGCGCGGACGTGTTTCCAGCTGCGGCTGCTGGCCGACGAGATCACGCTCGGTTCCTACCTTCGCGCGACCATCGACCACGCCGACCCCGGCTGGGGCATGGGACCCCGACCCGACCTGCGACGGATGATGCGCCCGCTGGGGCCGGTCGCGGTGTGGGCGGCGAGCAACTTCCCGTTCGCGTTCAGCGTCGCCGGGGGCGACACGGCGTCCGCGCTGGCCGCCGGCTGTCCCGTCGTGCTCGTCGCCCACCCCGGCCACCCCCGGCTGTCCGCGGCGACGGGCGAGCTCGTAGGCGACGCGCTGTCGGGCGCCGGGGCCCCGGCCGGTGTGTTCGCCATGACCGAGGGGGTCGAGACCGGCAGGGCGCTGATTCGTGACCCTCGCATCACTGCCGGCGCGTTCACCGGCTCGATCAGCGGCGGCCGTGCACTGTTCGACCTCGCCGTCTCCCGGCCGGTGCCCATCCCGTTCTACGGTGAGCTCGGCAGCGTGAACCCCGCCTTCGTGACCCGCGGCGCATCGGAGCGCCGCCCGGTGGACGTCGCCGATGGCTTCGTGGCCTCGATGACCCTGGGGGCAGGACAGTTCTGCACGAAGCCGGGGCTGTTGGTCGTTCCGCGCGGATCGGCTGTCGTCGACCTCGTCGGCGAGCGGGTTGCGAAGGTCAGCGGGGCCCCGCTGCTGAACGAGCGGATCCGCCTGGGGTATGCCGCGTCGCTGGACTCGCTGGCCCGGCGTGACGGCGTCGAGGTTGCTGCCGGGAGGATGCCCTCCGCCGATGACCCCTCCGACGCCCCGGCGCCGACCCTGCTGCGCTCGACCGCGGCGGCGCTTCTGGCCGACGCCCGGCTGGGGGAGGAGGTCTTCGGACCGGCCGCCCTCGTCGTGGAGTACGACGACGAGGGCGAGCTCCTCGCCGTCGCCTCGGGTCTGGCCGGGCAGCTGACCGCGACGGTCTGCGGTGATCCGCAGGACGCACTGGTGGGGACGCTGCTGACCACCCTGGCCGGACGCGCCGGGCGGGTCCTGCTCAACGACTGGCCGACCGGGGTGTCCGTCACCTACGCCCAGCAGCACGGTGGGCCCTACCCGGCGACGACCGCGGTGGGCACCACCTCGGTGGGGATGGCAGCCATCGACCGGTTCGTCCGGCCGGTCGCCTACCAGGGTGTCCCCGAGCCGCTCCTTCCCCCCGCGCTCCGCGACGCCAATCCCTGGGGCGTCCCGCAGCGCATCAACGGACGACTGGGCTGACCTGCCAGGGCGCGAGCCCGGGGGCGAGCGTGGCGGCACAGCGGGGTAGGCCCGCGTCTGCGAAGCCGGCGGGCCTCCGTGCCACCCGCTCGACGGGCCGCGGGGAGAGCAGCGACGGGCTTCGACACGGAGGGAGTCGACGTCAGCCCCTTGGCGTGGGCACTCCCGTGGTCTCGCACACGAAGGCCCAGAACCGCTCGACCTCGCCCGGCGTCTCGACGAGCACCGGCGCGTAGTGCGTGGAGCGTCTCCGGCGGTCGTGCCAGAAGCCGCCCGAGCCGATCGGGTCGCCGGTCGCGGTCAGCCACACGGCGGTGTCAGCGCCCTGCTCGGCGTTGCGCAGCAGCGGCCCGGTGACCTTCGCGAAGCCGGGCAGCGACTCCGTCACGCCCGGCGTGTCGGCCCATCCCGGGTGCATCGAGGCAACCATGATGTCGTCTCCGGCCAGCTCCCGCGCCCACAGCGGGGCCAGCACGAGCTGCATCCGCTTCGTGCGGGCGTATGCCGCCGTCCCCGAGTAGGTGCCCTGTGTGTACTCGAGGTCGTTGACCTCCAGTCGCTGGGCGTACGCGCCACCGGAGGTCACGAGCACGACGCGGCCGCCGCCCCCGAGCGACTCGCGGAGCCCGAAGGTGAGCACGTGCGGACCGAGCACGTGCGTGGCGAGAGCCAGCTCGTGCCCCTCTGGCGTGACCGTCCGCGTCGGTGGCATGACGCCCGCGTTGTGCACGACGGCGTGCAGCCGCGGCACGTCGGCGACGAACCGGCGCGCGAACTCCGCGGTCGCGGCGAGGTCGCTGACGTCCGCGACGTGGGACGTGACCTCGGCGAGAGGCTGCTCCTCGAGCAGCCGCGAGCGGGCGTCGTCGAGACGCGAGGCGTCCCGGCCGGTGATGTGCACCACCGCACCGAGACGGGCCAGACCTCGCGCCGTGGCCAGCCCGAGGCCCCCGCTCGCGCCGGTGACGAGGACATGGCGTCCGACGAGGGCGCCCGGCACCGGGTCGTGCGGCCACCAGGCCCGACGCACGGTCGGCCCGATCTTCGTGTAACCGAGGACGAGGGACTTGTCCATGACCCAGTCGAGGACCGCGGTCGCTGCGTGGAGCACCATCCGCCCACCCTAGGTGGCGGCTCGCAGGCGTGGGGAGCGTCGCTCCACCCCCCGTGGCGCACGTCACACTAGAGTGTGCGACGGCGCCCGACCAACGACGGTGGAGGTTCGCAGGATGAGTGAGACGAGGCTCGACCCGGCTTCCGGCGGAGGAGGGTCCGTCGCCGGAGGCGTCGGCTCTCCGGGACGGGCGCAGATCCCCGAGCGCACCCTGCGCGGCGACCGGTGGTGGGTCCAGCCGGTCATCATCGTCACGCTGCTCGTCCTCTGGCTTCTCTACGCGCTGGTCCGGACCTCCATGCAGCGGTACTACTTCGTCGAGACGTACCACTACCTCACACCGTTCTACTCCCCCTGCGTGACCGCCTCGTGCGTCCCGGATGCGCGCCACCTCGGCACCTGGATGGGTGAGCTCCCGCCGCTCGTCCCGTATGCGTTCTTCCTGCTGCCGATCCTGCTCGGCTTCCGGCTCACCTGCTACTACTACCGCAAGGCGTACTACCGGTCGTTCTGGCTCTCGCCGCCCGCCTGCGCCGTTGCCGAGCCGCACGCGAGGTACACGGGCGAGACGCGCTTCCCACTCATCCTGCAGAACGTCCACCGCTACTTCTTCTACGCCGCGCTCGTCGTCTCCGGGATGAACACCCTGGACGCCTTCGACGGCTTCCACGGCAAGGACGGCGGCATCGGCATGGGGCTGGGCACGCTCATCATGCTCGTCAACGCCGGCTTCCTCTGGCTCTACACGGCCTCGTGCCATTCGTGCCGACACCTCATCGGTGGCCGGCTCAAGCACTTCTCCAGGCACCCGGTGCGCTACCGGGCCTGGACCGTCGTCTCGCGCCTCAACACCCGGCACATGCAGCTGGCCTGGACCACGCTGGCCACTCTCATGGTGACCGACGCCTACATCGCCCTGGTCGCCTCCGGGGCCGTCACGGATCTGAGGTTCTTCAACTGATGGCCGCCGACCTGGAGCACTTCGAGTACGACGTCGTCATCGTCGGGGCCGGCGGGGCGGGCCTGCGGGCCGCGATCGCCGCGCGCGAGGCAGGACTTCGCACGGCCATCATCTGCAAGTCCCTCTTCGGCAAGGCGCACACCGTGATGGCCGAGGGCGGCATCGCCGCGAGCATGGGCAACGTCAACAGCAACGACAGCTGGCAGGTGCACTTCCGGGACACGATGCGCGGCGGCAAGTTCCTCAACTCGTGGCGGATGGCCGAGCTGCACGCCAAGGAGGCCCCCGACCGCGTGTGGGAGCTCGAGACGTACGGCGCCCTCTTCGACCGCACTCCGGACGGACGGATCAGCCAGCGCAACTTCGGGGGCCACGAGTACCCCCGCCTCGCCCACGTCGGCGACCGCACCGGGCTCGAGCTGATCCGCACCCTGCAGCAGAAGATCGTCTCCCTCCAGCAGGACGACGAACGTGAGACCGGCGACCCGGAGAGCCGGCTGAAGGTCTTCGCCGAGGTGACGATCACCGACCTGCTCCAGGACCCGAGCGGGGCCATCGCCGGCGCCTTCGGCTACTGGCGCGAGTCGGGTCGGTTCGTCCGCTTCAACGCCCCCGCCGTCGTCCTGGCCACGGGTGGCATCGGCAAGTCGTTCAAGGTCACCTCGAACTCATGGGAGTACACCGGCGACGGACACGCCCTGGCCCTGCGGGCGGGATCAACCCTCGTCAACATGGAGTTCATCCAGTTCCACCCGACCGGCATGGTGTGGCCGCCCTCGGTCAAGGGGATCCTCGTCACCGAGTCGGTGCGCGGTGACGGCGGCGTGCTGAAGAACTCCGAGGGCAAGCGCTTCATGTTCGACTACGTGCCCGACGTCTTCCGCGGCCAGTACGCCGAGACCGAGGAGGAGGGCGACCGCTGGTACACCGACCCGGACACCAACAAGCGGCCGCCCGAGCTGCTCCCCCGTGACGAGGTGGCGCGCGCCATCAACTCCGAGGTCAAGGCCGGGCGCGGGTCACCGCACGGCGGCGTGTTCCTCGACATCGCCTCGCGGCGCCCCCCGGAGGAGATCCTCAAGAAGCTGCCGTCGATGCACCACCAGTTCAAGGAGCTGGCCGACGTCGACATCACGAAGGAGGCGATGGAGGTCGGCCCCACCTGTCACTACGTCATGGGCGGGGTCGAGGTCGACCCGGACACCGCCGCCGCCGCAGGGGTGCCTGGCCTCTTCGCCGCCGGAGAGGTGTCGGGCGGCATGCACGGGTCCAACCGCCTGGGCGGCAACTCCCTCTCGGACCTGCTCGTCTTCGGCGCCCGCGCGGGAACCGGCGCCGCGGCATACGTCCTGGCACTGGGCGACCGTCGGCCAGACGTCGACCAGGCGGTCGTCGACGCCGCCGCAGCCGCTGCGCTCGCGCCGTTCGAGGAGGAGGGCGGCGAGAACCCGTACACCCTCCACCAGGAGATGCAGCAGACGATGAACGACCTCGTCGGCATCATCCGCACGGCCGCGGAGATCGAACGCGCCCTCGAACGGCTCGAGGACCTCAAGGCCCGCGCCGAGCACCTGACCGTCGAGGGCCACCGGCAGTTCAACCCCGGCTGGCACCTCGCCCTCGACCTGCGCAACATGCTCGCCGTCAGCGAGTGCGTGGCCCGGGCCGCGCTGCTGCGCCAGGAGAGCCGCGGGGGTCACACCCGCGACGACTACCCGACGATGGACCCGCACTGGCGGGGCCGCAACCTCATCTGCTCGGCGGACGGCGACGGCATCGTGGTGCGCGAGCAGCCCATGCCGTCCATGCGCGGCGACCTGCTGGCCCTCTTCGACACGGGCGAGCTGGCCAAGTACCTCACGCCGGACGAGCTGGCCGCGGTGCCGGCACCGGCGACGCCCACCGACGGGAGCGGGTCATGAGCTACGACGCGAGGTTCCGGGTCTGGCGCGGCGACGCCGACGGCGGCGAGCTCGTGGACTACACCGTCGAGGTCAACGAGGGCGAGGTCGTGCTCGACATCATCCACCGCCTCCAGGCCACCCAGTCGGGCGACCTCGCGGTGCGCTGGAACTGCAAGGCCGGCAAGTGTGGATCGTGCAGCGCCGAGGTCAACGGCATGCCACGGCTGCTGTGCATGACCCGCATGTCGACCTTCACCGAGACCGAGACGGTCACGGTCACGCCGCTACGCGCCTTCCCGGTGATCCGCGACCTCGTCACCGACGTGTCGTTCAACTACGCGAAGGCCCGCCAGATCCCCGCCTTCGCCCCGCCGGACCTGGCGCCGGGCGAGTACCGGATGCAGCAGGTCGACGTCGAGCGCTCGCAGGAGTTCCGCAAGTGCATCGAGTGCTTCCTCTGCCAGGACACCTGCCACGTCGTGCGTGACCACGAGAGCAACAAGGAGGCGTTCGCCGGACCCCGCTTCCTCATCCGCGCGGCCGAGCTCGACATGCACCCGCTCGACGCGCGCGAAGACCGTGCGGACTTCGCCCGCGACGAACAGGGCATCGGGATGTGCAACATCACGAAGTGCTGCACCGAGGTCTGCCCCGAGCACATCAAGATCACCGACAACGCGATCATCCCGATGAAGGAGCGCGTGGTCGGCCGTCACTACGACCCGCTCGTGTGGCTGGGCACGAAGATCGGTCTCCGCAAGCGCTGAGTGCGCTGACGGCGCTGACGGCGCTGACGGCGTTGACGGGCGCATGACAGTGGAAATAGTCACACTCGGCGTCTACCGGACGGTAGCCGTCGGACCCTGCGAAGCCTCGGGGATAGGGTTTCGACCGTGGCCACCAATACTCTCCCGGTGACGGGATCGAATCGACCTGCATCGGCCCGCCGGAACACCGTGTTCATGAAGATGCTCATGGCCGGCTCGGGCGCGCTGTTCGTGTTCTACGTCCTCGTGCACATGTACGGCAACCTCAAGATCTTCGCAGGCGTCGACGCGTTCAACGAGTACGCCGAGCACCTCCGGACGTTGTTCACGCCCTTCCTGCCGTACGCCGGCTTCCTCTGGCTCTTCCGGGTCCTCCTCATCGCGGCGCTGGTGGCTCACGCGTGGTCCGCGTTCTACCTGTGGAGCCGTGCTCGTGGCGCCCGGACGACGCGCTACGTGGCCAAGGCCGCGGCCCGTGCCACGGTCAAGAGCAAGATGATGCGCTGGGGCGGCGTTGCGCTGCTCCTCTTCCTCGTGTGGCACCTGCTCCAGTTCACGATCGTGAAGTTCAACGTCGGCTCGCTTCCGGCAGAGGGCAACCCGGGCCTGCTCGTCATCAGCAGCTTCCAGGTGTGGTGGGTCGTCCTGATCTACCTGCTCGCCCTCGTCGCCCTGGGCCTGCACCTCTACCACGGCGTCTGGAGCGCCACCCAGACCCTGGGCTGGGCCGGCAACGCCGCCGCCCGCCGTCGCGCCAAGACGCTCGGGACGGTCATCGCACTCGTCACGAGCGTGGGGTTCGCCCTCCCCCCGCTCGCCATCCTCTTCGGACTCGTCAAGGGAAGCTGACCAGTGACCACGACCTCCACAACGCCCTCCTCGTCGGTGCCCGGTCTCGTCCACGGCGTGTACGCCGAGGGTGAGCCGATCCGCGACACGAAGGCCCCGCCCGGCCCGATCGACCGCCGCTGGAACACCCGCAAGTTCGAGGCCTCCCTCGTCAACCCGGCCAACCGCCGCAAGCTCTCCGTCATCATCGTGGGCACCGGACTGGCCGGTGGCGCAGCCGCCGCGACGCTCGGCGAGGCCGGCTACCAGGTCAAGTCCTTCTGCTACCAGGACTCCCCGCGCCGCGCGCACTCGATCGCGGCGCAGGGCGGGATCAACGCCGCCAAGAACTACAAGGAGGACGGCGACTCCGTCTACCGCCTCTT
The DNA here is from genome assembly GCF_001428505.1 of Terrabacter sp. Root181. Lineage (GTDB taxonomy): Bacteria > Actinomycetota > Actinomycetes > Actinomycetales > Dermatophilaceae > Terrabacter. The sequence goes on along the minus strand of NZ_LMHU01000010.1, from coordinate 316,966 downwards.
CTACGACACCGTCAAGGGCGGCGACTACCGCTCGCGCGAGTCGAACGTCTACCGCCTCGCCGAGGTCAGCACCAACATCATCGACCAGTGCGTCGCGCAGGGCGTGCCCTTCGCCCGTGAGTACGGCGGCCTGCTCGACAACCGCTCCTTCGGCGGTGTCCAGGTCTCGCGGACCTTCTACGCGCGCGGCCAGACCGGCCAGCAGCTGCTCATCGGCGCCTACCAGGCGCTCGAGCGCCAGGTCGCCGCCGGCACGGTCGAGATGTTCAGCCGCCACGAGATGCTCGAGGTCGTCGTCGTCGACGGCAAGGCGCGCGGCATCATCGCCCGCGATCTCGTGACCGGTGAGATCGAGACCCATCTGGCCGACGCCGTCGTGCTCGCATCCGGCGGTTACGGCAACGTCTTCTACCTCTCGACCAACGCGATGGGGAGCAACGTCACGGCGACCTGGCGCGCGCACCGCAAGGGAGCGCACTTCGCCAACCCCTGTTACACGCAGATCCACCCGACGTGCATCCCGGTGGCCGGTGAGCACCAGAGCAAGCTGACGCTCATGTCGGAGTCGCTGCGCAACGACGGCCGCATCTGGGTGCCGAAGAACGCCGCGGACTGTGAGAAGGACCCGCGCGAGATCCCCGAGGAGGACCGCGACTACTACCTCGAGCGGATCTACCCCTCGTTCGGCAACCTCGTCCCTCGTGACATCGCCAGCCGCCAGGCCAAGAACGTCTGCGACGAGGGCCGCGGCGTCGGCCCGAAGGTCGGCGACTTCCGCCGCGGGGTCTACCTCGACTTCACGGACGCCCTGAAGCGCATGAGCGCCGAGGCCGTCGCGGAGAAGTACGGCAACCTGCTCGACATGTACCAGCGGATCACGGGTGAGAACCCCTACGAGGTGCCGATGCGCATCTACCCCGCCGTGCACTACACGATGGGCGGCCTCTGGGTCGACTACGACCTCCAGTCGAGCATCCCGGGCCTCTTCGTCACCGGCGAGGCGAACTTCTCCGACCACGGCGCCAACCGCCTCGGGGCCTCCGCCCTCATGCAGGGCCTCGCCGACGGCTACTTCGTGCTCCCGCACACGATCCGCGACTACCTCGCCAGGGGCCCGTTCGAGAAGCTCGAGGAGTCCCACGAGGCCGTCGTCGAGGCTCGCGCCTCCGTCGACGCCCGGGTGCAGAAGTTCCTGTCGATCAAGGGCGACCGCTCCGTCGACTCCTTCCACAAGGAGCTCGGCAACATCATGTGGGAGTTCTGCGGCATGGAGCGCTCCGAGGAGGGGCTGCTCAAGGCCATCGACCTCATCCGGGGCCTGCGCGACGAGTTCTGGCGCAACGTCAAGGTGCTCGGCGCCGCCGACACCCTCAACCAGAGCCTCGAGAAGGCCGGCCGCGTCGCCGACTTCCTCGAGCTCGGTGAGCTCATGTGCATCGACGCGCTGCACCGCCGCGAGTCCTGCGGCGGTCACTTCCGCGCTGAGTCCCAGACCGAGGACGGCGAGGCGCTGCGTCACGACGACGAGTACGCCTACGTCGCCGCGTGGGAGTGGGGCGGTCAGGACGGTGCGCCGGTCCTGCACAAGGAAGACCTGGTCTACGAGTTCGTCGAGATGAAGCAGCGGAGCTACAAGTGACGATCACCCCACGCAGTTCTCCGTTCGTACCTCACTCCGATACCTTGCGAGGACCCCGATGAACCTGACCCTCAAGATCTGGCGCCAGGCCGGCCCCAAGGCCAAGGGCGAGATGGTGACCTACCCGGTCACCGACATCTCCGAGGACATGTCGTTCCTCGAGATGCTCGACGTGCTCAACGAGCAGCTCAACGCCCGCGGCGAGGAGCCGATCGCCTTCGACTCCGACTGTCGCGAGGGCATCTGCGGCATGTGCGGCCTGATGATCTCCGGCAAGGCCCACGGCCCCGAGGTCACGACGACCTGCCAGCTGCACATGCGCAGCTTCTCCGACGGCGACGAGATCACCATCGAGCCGTGGCGCGCCGACGCGTTCCCGGTCATCAAGGACCTCGTCGTCGACCGCGGCAGCTTCGACCGGATCATCCAGGCCGGCGGCTTCATCAGCGCCAACACCGGCTCCGCGCCCGAGGCCCACTCCGTACCGGTGCCCAAGCCGAAGGCCGACCGCGCCTTCATGGCAGCCGCCTGCATCGGCTGCGGTGCGTGTGTTGCGGCGTGCCCCAACGCGTCCGGCATGCTCTTCATGGGCGCGAAGATCACCCACCTCGGCGAGCTCCCCCAGGGCCAGCCGGAGCGCGACGCCCGCGTCGTCAACATGGTGAGCCAGCACGACCACGAGGGCTTCGGCGGCTGCACCAACATCGGCGAGTGCTCCTCGGCGTGCCCCAAGGAGATCCCGCTCGACGTCATCAACCAGCTCAACAAGGACCTGCGCGGCGCGCTGATGCGCGGCGAGTGAGGCGCGACGCGCCCACCGCGGGACCACCGACGACCCGCCCCGGATCCATCCGGGGCGGGTTAGTCTTTCCCGGCGATGACGCCTCAAGACGCTAGCCGACGTCGCCCGTGGACGGTGACCGCCGCGGGCGCCTCGCTCAGCGCGCTCGGGCTCGGGCTCGCCCTGACGACGACGTATGCCGTCCCCCCGGCAGCCGGGACACCACTCCCCCGCGCCGCGACCGCGGCAGCACCCGTCGCGGCGCCGACCTGTGCGCCGTGGCAGACCCGGCAGGCCGTGCCGGTCGGCGTCACGCTGACGCCGCGGGTCTTCCCCACCGACGAGCCCGCCGCCCCGCCCACGACCTCGGCTCCGAGCGCGCCGGGCGCGACGAGCGCGACGAGCGCCACGGGTGCGGTCCCGCGGGCCACGACGGCCTCGACTGCGGCGAAGCCGCCCAAGGTCCGGCTCGTGTGCCGCAACGCGCCGCCGAAGCCGTTCGCGCACCCCGCGTGGGAGCCGGAGTCGGTCGTCGGCGGCTCGCGTCTGGCTGAGCCCGGTGTCCTCGTCGACCGGACCACCTCGGGGGACCCGCCGCCGGAGGTCTACGACGTGTCCTACGTGCTGGCCGACCTCGAGACGGGCGAGATCCTCGCCGCCAAGTCGCCGCACGCGTGGCTGCGCCCCGCCAGTACCCTCAAGACCCTCACGGCCCTGACGCTCATGCCGCGGCTCGACCCGCGACGGGTCGTCGTCGCCGGGCAGGACGCGCAGGACGCTGCCGGTTCGCGCGTCGGCATCCTCGCCGGCAACCGCTACCCCGTCTCGAGCCTCTTCGACGCCATGCTGATGTTCTCGGCCAACGATGCGGTCTACGCCCTCGCCGACGCCGCGGGTGGCTACGACGCCACGGTGGACCTGATGAACCTCAAGGCCCGCGAGATCGGGGCGCACGACACGCTCACCGTCGACCCGAGCGGCCTCGACGAAGGCGCCCAGCGATCGAGCGCCTACGACCTGGCGCTCATCGGGCGCGACGCCATGCGACTGCCGGCGTTCCGCAGCACCATCACCAAGCGCGACGCCGTCTTCCCCGGCGGCAAGGACGAGCGCGGGAAGGTGTGGCCCGCCTTCCACGTCTACAACATCAACGAGCTGCTGCGGCACTACCCCGGGGCCGTCGGCATCAAGCCCGGCCGCACCGACCGCGCGCAGCACACCTTCATCGGGGCGGCGACCCGCGGGGGTCGCACGCTCGTCGTCGCCCAGATGGGCAGCGTCACCGGCTCGTGGAAGCCGACCGCCGCCCTGCTCGACTGGGGCTTCGCCAACGCCGACCGGGTCACGCCCGTCGGGCAGCTCGTCGAGCCCGGGGAGTCCACCGGCCCGGTCGCGGCCCCGGTCCTGCCCGAGCTGCCCACCGGCGGCGTCACCGGCGCCGGGACGGGAACGGCAGGTACGCAGACGCCCGGCACCGCGGCCTCCTCGTCGGGGACCGGCACCCCCGCCCCACTGGCCGCACCCGCGACCGAGGCGACGGCATACGACCGCACGATGTCGCTCGTCGTGCTCGCCTCGGCCGGGGTCGTCGTCACGGCCGGCGTCGTGCTCCTCGCATTTGCCCGGCGCCGCCGCCGGCCGATCTGACGATCCCGGTCCGTGGTCGACGTGCCGGGTCAGCCAGCGCGTCGAGGCTGGGCCACCACGACGAAGTGCACGAAGCGCATGTTCCCGAATGGCACGGGAAGCACCCGTGCCGCCGCCTTCAGCACCTTTCTGTTGCTCGCCGCCCACCGCCTGCCCATGGTGTTGGCACCCACGCAGGAGAGCACGTCGTACCCGCAGGTCTCGAACATCTCGACCATCGTCGCCTTGGTGAAGAAGCGGACGTGGGTGCGGTCAAGCGTGCCTTGGTCGACGTAGTCCCACCGTCCACGCAGCAGCTTGAACACCACCGGGGCGTACTGGATGCTCGGGATCGCGGCCACGACGCAGCCCTCGTCCGAGAGGAAGCGAGGCACCTGTCGCAGCACCGACCACGGGTCGACGATGTGCTCGAGGACGTCGTTGAAGAAGATGGCGTCGAACGCGTGCGGGTAGCCGTCGAGGGCCTCCGGGAAGTAGCCCGCGACGACGTCGTCGAACCCGTGACCACGCCGGGCCGACTCGGCCTGGGTGGCCACGGCCTCAAGCCCGACGATGGTCGCGTCATCACCCAGAACCGCGCGGAGGGTCGTGCCGAAACCCCCCGCGCCGCAGCCGACGTCGAGGACCCGTGTCGCCCCCGGCGGGATGAACGGGGCGACGTCGAGCCGCGCGTTCTCGACGTAGACGTCTTGTTGCGGAGGCTGCACATCGATCCCTTCAGGCGTGACGCAAGGGCCCTTCCGGAACCCTACTGACGCCTGACCCTACGCACAGACCGGACCGCAAGGGTGGCAAATGCCCCGATGACGGCGCCCGCTGCCAGGCTCAGGCGGTCCGTGGACCTCGAAGTGCCGCCGCGGGTCCCGGGGGGTGCCGCCGTGGTCACGGGGGCTGCGGCATACGGCACGAGGCCCGGGTCCGCACGGGCGGCGGGCGGGGCGACGAACACGGGACGCAGGGCTATGGACAGGGGCGAGCGCTCGCTGTCGTCGCCCAGTCGGTCGAGGTCGACGTCGTTCGCGGCCCACGCGGCCGAGATGAGGATGATCTTGGACATGAGGTCGAGCCAGAAGAGCAGCCCGACCGAGAGCGCGACGGCCCCGAGCAGCGGGTTCGCGGTGGCATGGCTGACGATGAACCCTCCGAACAGCTTGAGCAGCGTGAGGACGACGGCACCGATCACCGCTCCTTGACGGATGTCGCGCATCGGCAGCGGGGCCCCCGAGAGGACCCGCAGCAGGACGACGAGGATGAAGGTGTCGAAGACGACGCCGATGAGCAGCGCCAGCAGCCCCACGAACAGACCGTTGACCTCGACACCGATCCACCCCGGGACACGATCGGCCAGACCGCCGAGGCTGCTCGTGAGGATCGCCGACACTGCGACGGCCAGACCGACGGTCGCGAGGACGAAAAGGTCACGGGCGTTGGTGCGCACGAGGTCGTCGGGGATGGTCCTGAGACCGAAGACACCACGGATGCCGGTGCGCAGCGCCCGCACCCAGCCCAGTCCGGCGAACAGCAGCGTGACGAACGCGATGATGCCCGTCAGGGTCAGGGTCAGGCTCTCGGGAGCCGCGATGCTGATGATGCCGTCGGGGTTGCTCGGGGTCTGGATCATCCCTGGGAAGGCCTGGTTGAGCGAGTCGGCGATGGCCGCGACGAGATCGGGCCGGCCCTGCAGGACGAAGCCGAAGATGGCGAACGCCAGCGCCAGCGCCGGGAAGATGGAGAAGAACGCGTAGTAGCTGACCCCCGCGGCGAGCAGGTTGCCGCTCGACTCGCGATAACGGGTCCAGGCTCGATGTGCACGGGTGGCCATGAGCCGGTCCATGAGGGGCCCCAGCGCCGGCACCCGTCAGCCCCCGGTGAGGGTGAACTCGTGCACGGGACGCCACACGTCGTCCTCGCCCAGCTCGTAGAGCTGGTACGCGCCGACCTCGAACGCGACGGAGTAGCCGGCGAGGTCGGTGAAGGCGAGGTCCAGCGACTCGGCCGGCACGTTGTGTGCCACGGTGACGTGCGGATGGTAGTAGAACTCGAGGTCGCGGCTCACCGGGCCCGAGCGCAGCGACACCTCGAGCGCCTCGCAGTTCGAGACCCCTTGGGCCACCTGGATGAACACCACGTCGGACAGCGGACGGAACGTGCCCGTACCGCGCAGGACGACGTCGAAGGCCGCGTGGCTGGCGGCGACGTCGGCGCAGTGGCTCCGGAAGGCGGCGTAGGCCGCCGCGTCCACCTCTGTGGGCGGGAGCAGCGTGATGTGTGCGGGGATCTGCCAGGCCTGGGGGTCGCCGAAGTCGGCCCGGCGGCGCTGGAGGTAGTCGCCGTGCGGGGCCGGGATCGGGATCGAGACGCCGATCGTCGTGGGACGCGCAACACTCACGCACCCGACCGTACCGAACTCATCCCGCTGCCGCGGTTCCGGGCCCGGCCTTTCGCAGATCCCGTCGACGCGCGCTCCTAGTCTGGGCGCATGACGGATGACAGGGGGAGGCGGAAGCGCCGCCCACGCTTCGGCTCGGAGCCGGGCCTGCGCATCGCGGCCCTCTTCGTGTCCGACTGGGGCCACGAGTTCGAGAGCGTCGCTGCGGGACGCGTGCCCTCGCACCGGCTCTTCGGGATGCGCGAGCTGGGCAGCCTCGGGCACCACGTCGTCCACCACACCCGGCCTGTGACCTCGAGACTCACCCGCCGCGTGGGCTGGCGCGTGTCGCAGCTGTGGTGGCTCTTGGGCGTCCAGCGAGAGGTCGATGTCGTCATCGCGACGCACGAGGCCGCTGCGGTCCCCGCCCTCCTACTCCGCCGGCTGGGTCTCATCCGTCGCCCGGTGATCGCGATGACCGTCGCGGCCCTCGACGCGACGTCGCGGCCGGGACCCGGCGGCGTCCTGCAGCGCACCGCCTTGCGGGGAGCAGACCTGATCACGGTCTTCTCGTCTTCGCACCGCGAACCCCTCGCCCGCCGGCTCGCGCGCCCGGCGGAGACCGTGCGTTGGGTCCCGCTCGGCGTCGACACGCAGTACTTCTCCGCGAGCACGCGCCCCCGCGACGGCGGCCGGCTGTCGGTGGGCACCAACGCGGGCAAGGACTACCCGACCCTGATGGCGGCCCTGCGTCCAGGCGAGCAGCTCGTCGTCGTCACCGATGCGTGGAACCGCTCCCAGGCGCGTGAGTCGGCGGACGGTCTCGACGTCTCCTTCCGCAGCGACGTTCCCATCACCGAGCTGCGCGAGCTCTATGCCCGCGCGGACGTCATGGTGCTTCCTCTTCGGGAGTGCGAGATGTCGTCGGGCCAGACCGTCCTCCTCGAGAACCTCGCCTTGGGCACACCGGTCGTCATCAGCGGCGTCAGCGGCGTCGCCGACTACGTCGATCCGTCGATCATGCTCGTCGTCCCAGCGGGCGACCCGTCCCGGCTCAGGCAGGCCCTGACAGACACCTCGTGGCACGACCGTGCGCGCCGGGGGCCGGAATTTGTGGCCCGACGGTTCACCGTGGAGCACCTGGCATCGGCCCTCGAGGCGATCGCAGACGAGTTGGTCGCCCGGAGAGGTTGAGCGCGCCGGTCCCAACCTGCACGGCCCCCGTGCGACTCCTCAGGAGCGCAGGGTGCTGGGCAGCAGGCCGACCTTGTCGTAGACGCGGCGGACCGTGGCCTCGGCGACCGCCCGCGCACGCTCGGCGCCGTCGGCGAGGATGCGGTCGAGCTCTGCACGATCCGTCATCAGCTCGAGCGTGCGGATGCGGAACGGCGTCACGGCCTCGACGACGACCTCGGCGACGTCCTTCTTGAGGTCGCCGTAGCCCTTGCCGGCATAGGCCTCCTCGAGGAGCGACACCGGAGTGCCCGACAGGGCGGAGTGGATCGAGAGCAGGTTGGAGATGCCGGGCTTGTTGTCCTCGTCGAAGCGGATTTCGCGCTCGGCGTCGGTGACGGCCGAGCGGATCTTCTTGGCGATGCGCGACGGCTCGTCGAGCAGGCTCACGAGTCCCGCGTCGGACGTCGCCGACTTGCTCATCTTGGCCGTCGGCTCCTGGAGGTCCTGGATCTTGGCCGTCGCCTTCATGATGTGCGGCTCGGGCACGACGAGCGTGTCGCCGAAACGCTGGTTGAAGCGGCCCGCGAGGTCGCGCGAGAGCTCGAGGTGCTGACGCTGGTCCTCGCCGACCGGCACGACGTTCGCGTCGTAGATGAGGATGTCGGCGGCCTGGAGCACGGGGTAGGCGAACAGGCCGACGTTGGTGTTGGTGCCCTTGGCGGACTTGTCCTTGAACTGGGTCATCCGGCTCGCCTCGCCGAAGCCGGTCAGCGTGCCGAGCACCCAGAAGAGCTCGGTGTGCTGGGCGATGTGGCTCTGCACGAAGAGCGTCGAGCGCGACGGGTCGACGCCTCCCGCGATGAACTGGGCCGCCGTGATGCGGGTGCGCTCGCGCAGGACCGCAGGATCGGGGGCGACCGTCAGGGCGTGCAGGTCGGCGACGAAGTAGAAGGCGTCGTGCGTCTCCTGGAGACGCACCCACTCGACCAGCGCGCCGATGTAGTTGCCGAGGTGGAGCGAGTCGCTCGTCGGCTGCATGCCCGAGAGGCTGCGCGGCGTCGTGGTCGGGAGGGAGGGCGTCGAGGACATGGGTGCATTCTGGCCCATGGGAGCCCGCGGTCCCCAAACCGGTCCGCTGCGCGGCGTCGCCGGGTGGGGCGGGTCAGCCCTCCTCGAGGGCGTAGTCGACGACGACGGGCGCGTGGTCGCTCCAGCGCTCGGCGTACGTCGGCGCGCGTCCGACGAAGGTGTCGGTGACGGTCGCGGCCAGTCGCCGCGTCGCCAGCTGGTAGTCGATGCGCCACCCGGCGTCGTTGTCGAAGGCCTTGCCCCGCCAGGACCACCACGAGTACGGGCCCGCGACGTCGCCCGCGTGACGGCGCTGGACGTCGACCCAGTCACCGCCGGCGAACCAGCCGTCGAGCACCGCCCGCTCCTCGGGCAGGAAGCCGGCCTTCTTGAGGTTGCCCTTCCAGTTCTTGAGGTCGGCCTCCCGGTGCGCGACGTTGAGGTCGCCCGTGACGAGGACGAGCTCGTCGGCCTCGGCCGCGCGCGTCATGCGCTGCGTCATGGCCCCGAGGAAGGCCATCTTGACGTCCTGCCGCTCGGTGCCGGCCTCGCCCGTGTGGACGTACGCGGAGACGACCGTCAGCGGACCGGCCGCCGTGACGACGTCGGCCTCGACCCAGCGCCCCTCGTCGGCGAACGCCCCGTCGATGCCGACCCGCACCACCGCCTGGGGCTCGCGCGTGACGACGGCGACGCCCGCACGCCCCTTGGCGGAGCCCTCCGTGTGCGCGACCGACCAGTGGACCAGGCCGGCGTCGGCGAGCACCTTGGCGAGCTCGACGTCGTCGGCACGCACCTCCTGGAGGCACAGGACGTCGGGCTCGGCCTGCTGGACCCACGGCACCATGCCCCGTCGCGCCGCTGCTCGGATCCCGTTGACGTTGGCCGTGACGACGCGCATGGTCCCCGATTGTGCAGGAGGCGACCGACAGGTCGCCGTCCGCCCCGTCGGATCGACCGATCACCCCCGGTGGTATGCCGTCCCCTGCCTAGAATGCGACGTGCCCACCGATGCCCTCGCCCTCGCGCCCGTGATCCTCGCGGTCGTCCTCGTCGTCAGCGCGGTCGGCAAGCTGCGCTCGCCCAGCGCGTCGGCCGAGGCCTTCCGTGACCTCCGTGTGCCGGCTCCGCTCTCCGGGAGGTTCGTCGTCGAGGCGCTGCCGTGGGGTGAGCTGCTGCTCGCCGTCGTCCTGCTCCTCGTGGGCGGGCCCGTGGGCGTGGTCGCCGGCGTGGCCGCGGTCCTGCTCTTCACGGCATACCTCGTGCTCGTGGTGCGTGCCCTCGCCTTCGACGAGGACGTCGAGTGTGCCTGCTTCGGAGAGTTCGCGCCCGGACGCATCACACGTCGCACGGTCGTGCGCAACGCCTGGCTCGTGGCCCTGGCGGCCGTCACGCTCGGGGTGGCGACCCAGGGCTCATCGGTGGCGGCGCGCGTCGCCGACGAGCGGCTGCCGTGGTGGTGGCTCGTCGCGGCCCTCGCCACCGCCGTGACGACGTGGCTCGTCGCCGGGCCGGCCACGGCACCGGAGCGGCGGGAGGACCCGCCGGCCCACACCGACGAGGAGGGCGACTACGTCCGCACGCGCACACCCGCCCTGCCGGTGACGCTGGGCGACGGCTCGGTCACCCACCTGCGGCGCCTGAGCGAGGCACGCCCGCAGCTGCTCCTCTACGTGTCAGAGGGTTGCGCCAGCTGCCAGGACGTCATCGCGGGAGCACCGGGCTGGCGAGACGACCTCCCTGCTCTCGACGTGCGCCTCGTCGTGCGGTCGGCGCCAGACGAGACGGCCCTGGCCTCGCCCGTCGAGCCGCAGAGCCTGCACGACACCGAGGGCCTGGTCTACGAGTCCTTCGGCCTGCGTGGGACGCCGAGCGCCGTGCTGTTGGGGGCCGACGGTCTGCTGGCCGGTGGGCCCGTCGTCGGTGCCGCGAACGTGACCGCCTTCGTCGACGACATCCGCGTCGAGCTGGGTCTCATGACGTCGTGACGCTCGCGGGTCGCGACCGAGTGGCCGCGGACACGACGCAAGCCGCGACCACGGGGTGGTTGCGGCTTGCGTCCTGAACCTGGTGCCCGAGGGCCCCTGGTGCCTCAGGTCGGCGGCGTCGGGTCCACGATGGTGCACGGGCCCTGAACCGGCGGGGTGCTCGAGATGACGGTCGAGGCGCTCCCGTTGGTGGGTGCCCCGCACGTGCTGGTGTTGTTGCAGTCGAACTGACGGTAGGTCACCGTCACCGTCGCGTTCGCGCTGTTGCCCGTGACGTCCGCGCTGGTGAAGATGAGGATGCGCTGGTTGAGGTGGCCGTCTGCGGTGCAGAAGGTGTGGGCCAGGACCGTCCCGGGACACGGGCCGCAGGAGCACGAGTCGTTGGGGCCCTTGACGACCACGGCGAAGGCGCCGAGGTCGGGGAAGCCGGACACGCTGATGCCGGTGATCTCCGTGATGGCATCTCGGGGCAGAGGTCCCGCCGCGTTGTTGGCGAACAGCTCGAAGACGTAGCCCTTGAAGACGCTCTGGGAGTTGCCGGGAAGCTTGCACGCGTTGCCGCTGAAGGTCAGGAACCCTGCTGACGCGGCGACCGTGGGCGCAGCCCCGGCAACCACGACGGCAGGCACGGCCCAAGCCGCGCCCTTGACGACCGAGCGACGGCTCGGAGGCGCCGAGTCGGCACCGTGATTGTGTGACATGTATGTATCCCCCACTCGATGACTGAAACCCCCAAGTGCTTCGTCAACATACCGGAACAGGGCGCCCTCGATGCCGGAAATCGCACACCTTGGCACCCTCCAGGGAGATCACGATCGGATGTCGCCCGAATTGTCGTCTTTGGGCACCTGACCTGCGACGACGACCCCCTCGTCGACCAGCGAGTGCACGGCTGAGCGGACCAGGTCAGACAGGTCCCCGGTCGGTGGCTGCCCCAGGAGAGACACGAGCTCGACCTCGAGCTCGGCCAGCGTCCGCCCCGGTCCGACGGCAGAGTGGACGGCGTGGCCCAGGGGCGAGAGCCGCACGACGCGGTGCCCCGCGGCCCCTGCGACGAGGACGACCGTTCCGTCGTCGGTCGAGTACGTGTCGAGCAGGTCGCCCCGAACCAGGACGGTGTCGGGCCCGAGGACCGGCTCCGTGTCGCTCACCGCGACCTCCCGAGGACGTCGGCGACGACCGGCTCCACGTCAGCCGCGTCGTGGTAGCGGACCCGTCGCAGCCCACCGACCGACTCCACGAGGTCGGCCAGCCGATGGAGCGGGCGGTCGAACGACGCGAGCGAGGAGGACTCCGGGGCCAGCAGGACGAGGGCGTCGAGCAGGTCGACCTGCTCGACGACCACAGGTTCGCCGGCCTCGCGGTCCCGTCGCAGCAGCACCATCCCGGCGAGCCACGGCTGCACCTGCGGTGGTCGGAGTCCTAGAGAGGCAGGTGCGACCTCGTCCTTGGGCTGCCCGGGCTCCGTCCGACGCACGGACAGGGGCTTGGAGTACGCGGCGACGGAACGGTCCGCAGCAACCGCGACGGTCTCGTCGGTGACGTAGCCCCGGCCCGGACCGAGCGTGCGCACGAGCGTCGTCTTGCCCGTGCCTCCGGGTGCGACCATCGCGATCGTCGCACCCGACCGCTGGTCGCTGAGCGCGGAGGCGTGGAACATCATCAGCTCGCCGGCACGGGCCAGGATCGCCGCACGGGTGACGAGCTGCGTCAGGGACTGGAGGGCCCGGGCGATGTCGTCCGCACCGGCGTCCACCACCAGCGCGGGCGCCGTCACCGAGGGGCACTCGACGACGGGCGGCGTGCGGCACGCCGACCACGCCTGTCGAGCGGGTGCCCGGAGTCGGTGGTCAGGGAGCGCGATCGCGATCGTCGCCCCGAGCGCCGCGACGTGCAGCACGGCCTCGTCGACGTCCGGGGCCGTCACTCGACGGCCCCGCGCTCGCGCAGCCGCTGGAGGACCACGTCGACCTGGTCGACCCGGCGGGCCCAGTCGGCGTCCGCCGCCCGCTCCCGGTCCGTCGCCGCGTGACCGTCGCCACCGGCGTCCGCGAGCGCCCTGACGACGGCGGCCGCGAAGGTCTCGTGCCCGGCGACGGTGACGAGCTCGTCGACGACGTCACGGAACCCGGCCACCGGCGTCGAGACCACGGGCCGACCCGCGGCCTGGTACTCGTAGAGCTTGATCGGGTCGAGGCTGTCCGTGAACGGGGTGACGACGTGGGGCACGACGAGCACGTCGGCGTGCTGGACGTAGGCCGGCACCTCGGAGCTGGGTCGGGCACCGAGCATGACCACACCGGCATCGTCGAGACGCGAACGCTGCTCAGGCGCGAGCGCGTTCGGTCCGACGAGCACGAGGTGGCGGGTCACGTCGAGCGCATGCGCCGTGGCGACGCAGAGGTCGATGTCGAGCCGGTCACCGTGAAGGGTCCCGACGTAGACCGCCACCGGTCCGTCGGGCAGGTCGGTCGGTCGGTCGTGCGCGACGCGATAGGCGGCGGTGTCGACGCCGTTGGGCACGAGCGTCACCTCCCGCAGCGCCCCCTTGCTCGCTGCGAGCGCGGGCGAGCACACGACCACCTCGTCGCACCGGGTCAGCAGGACCTGCTCCTGGGCAAGCACCCGCTCGGTCTCGGCCGTCGATCGCTCGGCGAGGGTCCAGTCGTCGGTGACGTCGTAGAGAGATGGCCACTGCGTGGCCTCGACGAGCAGCGACCCCGTGGGGTCGTTGACCCAGAGCAGCGGATCTGTCATGTCGAGAGTGCGCGTGGCGCGCAGCACCTGTCGGGCCCAACGCTCGTCGAGCCGACGGTCGACCCGGCGGGGCAGCCACTTCGTGGGTTCGAGCAGCCACAGGGCCTCGGCGCGGACGCCGTCGAGCGGCGGCCCGGCACGGAGTCCCCGACCGAGTCTCGGCTGACTCGCGCCGAGGGCGGCATGGAGCGGGTCGGTGGCCGGCTCCACGAAGAGCACTCGCAGGCCGGGGTCGCGGCGCAGCAGGCCGGCGACGAGGTGCTGGTTGCGACGCCACACGCGGTCCCAGGCCTCGAGGGAGGTGACGACGAGGTCCATCAGACCACGCCCCGGTAGACCGCCGCGGTCTCCTGCGCCTGGTGCGCGGGCGTGAAGCGGTCGCGCTGGACACCCTGCAGCGCCGCGGCGTACCCGTCGCGACGCTCCGGGTGCCCCGCGAGCTCGCGGAGCAGCTCTCCGGCCCGGTCGGCGTCGCCGGGCGGGTGCAGTGCGGCCCCGGCAACGGCTCCGACGGTCTCGAGGTGGCCGCCAGCGCCGACCGCGACGACCGGCAGGGCGGCGGCCATCGCCTCGAGCACCGTGAGTCCGAGGCCCTCGATCTGGCAGGGCGCGAGCAGCACGCCAACGCGCTCCATGAGGGCCGGGACGTCGCTGCGGTGCCCCAGGAAGCAGGTCGCCTCGGCGATGCCCAGATCGTCCGCGAGCTCCGTCAGCCGCCGGCGCTCAGCACCGTCACCGGCGACCTCGAGGCGCCACCCGTCCGCGGCGATGCCAGAGGCCGCGAACGCGCGGAGCGCCACGTCGGTGTCCTTCTCGGGTTCGAGCCGCTGGGCCACGAGCACGACGCGGTCGCGGTCCTGCGCGGTGCGGGTGCTCGTGGTCGAGTCGACCCCGGGATGGATGACGACACTCGCGCCCGCGATCATCTCGGCCACGTAGTGACTGATCGCGATCTGGGCGTCGACCCGGCGGGCGGCGGCTGCCGCCGCGACGGCCGAGACGCGGTTGCTGCCGCGGTCGCGGGCGAAGTGCCGGGTGACGACGAGGGGCGTACGGACCCCGACCAGCGCTGTGGCACAGGCGATCTCGGCTGCGGTCATGTGGGCATGGACGACGTCAGCATGGCTCGCCCACTGGCGCACGGTCGCGAGCACCTGGGTGACGGTGGCCGCAGGACGGGTGCGGACACCGGGTCCGGCGGCGTCGGTCATCCGGTCGGGGTCACCGCCGAGCACGAGGACCTCGTCCCCGGCTGCGAGCTGCGCTCTGGCCAGTCGGGCGACATGGCTCTCGACGCCTGCGAACGCGTCGGAGCGGATGGCGTGCAGGATCCTCACGCCGCTGCCCCGCCGACCCCGGCCGACGTGGAGCGCCCCGGACGCAGTCCGGTCAGCAGGTCGAGATAGCGCTGGGCGACGGTGGCCCACGAATGCCGCTCCGCGCTCTCCCGCGCCGCCGCAGCCGCAGCAGCCGGGTCGAGTGCGAGGACGCGCGCGAGACCTGCGGCGAGCTCGTCGGGGTCGGCCCCGACGACGGCACCGTTGACACCGTCGGTGACGACGTCGGGGACGCAGCCGGTGGGGGTGGCGACGACAGGAACGCCGCAGGCGAGCGCCTCGAGGACGACGAGCCCATAGGACTCGTAGGCACTCGGCATGGCGAGGGCGTCCGCGGCGTGGAGCCAGGGCCGGGGGTCGGAATGGGCGCCGGCGAAGACCAGGCGATGGGCAAGCGCGGTGGCGGGCTCCCGGGCGGCCTCCGACGCGATCATGTCAGGAGTGCCCCCGACGACCACCAGACGGACCTCTGGCCCTAGCCGCGCGACCGCGTCGACGAGCATCGGCAGGCCTTTGCGCCCGAACTCGTTGCCGATGAAGAGCACCATCCGGTCGTCGCCGCCGAGCCCCAGCTCACGACGGGCCGCGTCCCGCTCGGTGGGAGTCGGCGGCCGGAAGCGCTCGACGTCGACACCGTTGCCGATGACGACGGTCGGGATCGCGAGGCGAGGGTAGGACTCGCGGAGCAGCCGCTCCTCTTCGGTGACGAGGTTGACGACGACCCGGTGGCTGCCTGCGTGCGAGTATCGGCGCCGGTCACGGGTCGTCGTGAAGAGGTGGAGGGGGTTGCGGGCCATACGGACCCAGTGGTGGCCACGCGCCCGCATGGCGGCCTGGACGATCCCGTGGTTGACGTAGACGTCGCCAGCCACCGCGTCGTTGTGGCACACCGACAGCTGCTCCGGATGGTCCCGCAGGTAACGACGCGCGCGGGCCGTGCCCACCGTCGAGAACCAGACCACGCGCCCGACAAGCGCCAGCCGCCCCGACACGCCCCCGCGGGGTGTCGAGAGCCAGGCGCCGCCCGCCTCATCGAGAGTAAACCGCCGGACGTCGACGCCGAGCCGCAGCCATTCCTGCTCGAGGTGGTACGCCACCGCCCCCACCCCCGTGCCCGGACCGATCTCGGGTGTGATCTGGACGATGGTCGTCACGCCGTGCCCACCGGTAGACGAGAGCTGATGGCGACATCGGTGGTCGTCGCGATCTCTCGTTCCGCATGCCAGCTCGCACCCAGGCAGAGCCCGAGAACGACGAAGGGCAGGGAGCCCTGGACCGCCGACCAGAACAGGTCGAACTGGCCCTGAACCACGCGCGACACGAGCACGGCAACCGCCATGGAGCCATACGCCGGGTCGAGCCGCCACGCCACTCGCAGGGAGACGACCATGAGCAGCACGAAGGCGGCGAGCCCGACGACCCCGACGGAGGTCAGCACCTCGATCTCGGCGTTGGGCGGCTGGAACTGGAACGGGAACCTGTCGGTGTACCACCAGCGCAGCCCGACGCCGAACCAGGGGTCTGACGACCACACGGTCATCGAGTCCTGGAACCACGTCAGACGCTGGAAGACCGAGTTGAACTGGTTGCCCGACTGGACCTGGTCCTGCACGAGGTTGGTCACGAAGAGCACGAGTGGGGCGGCGAGGAGCAGCACGAGCTTCGACCTCCTGCGATCGGTCTTCGACCGGAGCACGAGGACGAAGACCGCCGCCACGAGACCGATGACCGCCTGTCTCGACTGTGTGAACAGCACGGCGGCGAGCATCAGAGCCATGAGCAGGATTGACCATCGCCGGTTGATGCCCGCCCACGTCGGCCTGGCGTAGACCATGACCGCTCCGGTGGCACACACCGTGCCGGCGAAGTTCTTGTGCATGCCGTAGGGAAAGGTGGGGTAGACCGCTGAGAAGTCTCCCTGGGCAAGGTGCACGCTGCCCTCGATGACGGTGATGAGAGCCAGAACCGCGATGGTGCCGACGAGCAGACGCACACCGGCCCGGCCATGGCCGTTGGCGCCGACGGCCCAGCCGACGAGAAGGGACCCGGCCACCAGGACCCATGCGTGCGCCCACTCGACGGCATTGGCGGCGTACGGGTTGTTGACGACACTGATGAGTGTGGCGAACTGGTAGAGGGCCGAGGCCCAGAGTACGGCGCGCAGCCCCGATGAGAACGGGCGCTTGGCGAGGAAGAGCGCCGGGATCACCGCAGCGGCGAGAGCGAAGTCAGACAGGGACAAGTCGATCCCCCCACTGCCGATGCGCAGGACCACGAGCAACAGGGGCAGGACGGCAAGCGGGATGAGCCCCGGCTGGACCGCGGTGACTCCGATGGCGAGCACAGCGACGGCGATGATGACGGCGGCCTCGGGCATGGTGACCGCGAGACGCCCGACGAGCGCGACGAGGGCGACACCAGCGAGTGTGAACCCGACCTGCGCGAGGAGGTCGGTGCGGCCCGGACCGCGGAGCCGCTCGGGGAACAGACTGCTCACGACGCCTCCGACCGGACGGGCGTCGCGGTGTCGGGACGGGCGGTGCCCGTCGGCGCAGGGCGCCGCGCGTCGTCGGGACGCACCTCGGACCGGACGGGACCGGCGAGGTAGAGCCGCGCCCGGGATCGGGCGGAGCGCCCACGCTCACCACGGAGCAGGACTCCGCGCACGGTCGAGCCGGTGACCTGCCCAGCGCGGGCCACCTGCCAGCCGAGGGCGCCGAAGTGCTTCCGGAGATAGACCTCCTGGGCCGCGTGGAAGTGCCCCTCACGCCGGGTCGGGTCGGTGCTCGTGGCCGCACCCACGTGCGTGGCTCGTGCAGCCGGCACGACCGCGTGCCGCCAACCGAGCAGGCTCGCGCGCTGCGCCCAGTCGGTCTCCTCCGCATAGAGGAAGAAGCGCTCGTCGTCGAAAGGCCCGACGTGCTCGATGGCCTCGCGGCGGAGCAGCAGCACCGCGCCGATGACGTAGCGGCTGCGCCTCAGGCGGCCGAGTCCGGCCGCCTCGACCCACGTCCCGAGGGGCGACGGGAAGGGCCACTCGACGCGCGCCGGTGTGCCGGTGGCATCGACCTGTGTCGGTCCGACGCTCGCGAGGTCGGGCTCGGCGAGCAGGGCGGCGCGCAGCAGCGCGACGTCTCCCGTGCCGACGACGGCATCCGGGTTGACGAGGAGCACGTCGGCGCGCGGATCGACACGTCGCAGCGCCTCGTTGACACCGGCGCCGAAGCCGCCGTTGCGCCCCGGGTCGACGTAGCGGACCCCGGCGGCCTCGGCGACGGCCCGCACGTCAGGTGACGACGAGTTGTCGACGACGGTCACCGACAGCGCGCCGAGCGGCTCGAGCGCCGAGGCGAGCAGCTCGGGCCGGCCGTACGCGACGACGACGACCTCGAGCCCACGCTCGTCGGTGACGTCCGTGGACCACTGCTTCGTCGCGGCGCGGTACATCGCGTCGTGCTCGACCGCGACTCGGTCCCAGGACGTCGTCGCAGCCCGGGCGAGCCCCGCGGCACGCAGCCTCTGCGCGACGTCGGGGTCGTGCACCACGGCTCCGATCGCCTTGGCGAGCTCGGCGGCGTCGCCCTCGGCGACGACGATGGCGGCCTCGCCGACCACCTCGGGCAGCGCCCCGCTGTCGCTGACCACGACGGGGGTGCCGCAGGCCATGGCCTCCAGGGCGACCCGGCCGAACTGCTCGACCCAGGAGGGGGTCGTCAGCGATGGGACGACCAGCACGTCGAGGGAGTGGTAGAAGTCGGGCAGCCCCTCGGGTGCGAGCGCGCCGAGGAGCTCGACGCGGTCGGCGACGCCGAGCCCCTCCGCCAGCTCGACCAGCCGGTGCCGCTCGGGTCCGTCACCGGCGAGGCGTACGCGTACGGCCGGCTCGAGGGCCACTGCGCGCAGGAGCACGTCGGCCCCCTTGGCCGCGTCGAGGCGTCCCGCGAACCCGACGACGGGCACCTCGCGAGGCGTGACGGCATACGCGGGTGGTGTGTAGACGTTGAGGTCGGTGCCGAGGTCGATGGTGCGGGCCCGACCCGGGAAGCCCTTGCGCTCGGCGATGTGCCCGGCGGCCTCGTTGCACACGTTGAGGCCGCTCGCGTGCCTCAGCGCCATCCGCTCGAACCAGCGGAACGGGACGGGGTGGCGCTTGTCGAGGTTCTGGGCGGAGTAGAGCAGGTACGGGGCGCGCTGACGGCGCAGCCACCGGAGCAGCAGCACCTCGGCGGTCGCGAGGGCGAAGGGCTCCTCGTGGACGTCGATGACGTCGACGGGCCGGCCGAGAGCCCGCCACAGCGGACGCGGGTCGTAGAGGAAGAGGGCCGGGTGGGAGCCGATGGTCCGTGCGGGGACGACGGGTTCGTCAGGGCGCACCGACAGCGCGACGCGGCGCCCACCCTCCGACCACGCGGCAGCCGACACGACGTCGACGCGGTGGCCCAGGCGACGCAGAGCCCGCTCCCGTTCACGCCACGCGTCGACGACGGCGCTGTGGGACACGCGCAGTGCCCACATGACCACTCACCCCTCTCCCCGTGCCGAGCCCCGGATGTCTGCGACTCGGCACAACCCCTTGGATGATATGGGAGGATCGCCGCACGTACTGTCGAGTTGAGGCGTGGGGGGCAAAGTGACGTTCCGGGAGTTCCTGGGCGTTCTGGGGGCACGGTGGCGGGTCATCGCGGTGAGCCTGCTCGCCGTGATCGCGGCCGCAGCGGTCCAGACGATGGTGACGCCTGCCGTCTACACCGCCAGCGCGAAGATCTTCCTGTCCGCCACGCAGCCGCCCGGGGCGGGCACGAACAACCAGGTCGTGACCTACGCCCTGAGCGCCGACGACCTGGCCAGGTACATCGACGTCCTCAACGCGCCGTCCGTCATCGAGCCCCTGCGCGACCGACTCGGTCTCGAGCCCGGGACGCCCATCGCGGTGTCCGCGGAGGTGGGTCAGACCTCCAACGTCATGACGATCACCGCCACCGGGGGCAGCCCGGAGCTGATCGCCCGCATCGCCAACACGGCGGGCCCCGTGCTCGCCGAGGTCGCGACGAAGAAGTTCTCCCCGCTCCTGGCCGCCAACGGGCAGTCGGTCGAGGCCACGCCGATCGCGCCGGCCACCGTGCCCACCGAGCCCGTGTCCCCCAACGCCAAGCGCAACCTCATGCTCGGTGCCCTGCTCGGCCTGGCCCTCGGCATCGGCCTCGCGCTACTCCGACACACCTTCGACACGAAGGTGCGCACCGAGGACGACGTCAAGGCCCTGTCGAACCGTCCGATCCTCGGTGACATCCCGATGGTCAAGTCGGTCAAGAGCGGCCTGCTCTCGCTCGAGAGCGACCCGCACGGGCGGCACGCGGAGTCGATCCGTCGCCTGCGCACCAACATCCTCTTCGTCGACGTCACCACGGCCGGCCACTCCTTCGTCGTCACGTCGTCGGTGCCCGGTGAGGGCAAGACGACGACGACGATCAACCTCGCGCTCGCGATGTCCGACGCCGGGTCCAAGGTGCTGCTCATCGACGGCGACCTGCGCAACCCCTCGGTCGCGAGCACGATGGGTCTCGACGGCTCGTTCGGACTGACCACCCTCCTGCTCGGTCAGGCCGACCCCGAGGACGTCGTCCAGCGGTGGCGCGAGACGACGCTGCACGTGCTGCCGGCCGGGCCCGTCCCGCCCAACCCGAGCGAGCTGCTCGGCTCGGAGCCGATGGAGATCCTCTTCGGCAAGCTGTCGCACGACTACGACTTCATCCTCGTCGACAGCCCCCCGGTCGTCCCGGTCATCGACGCCGTGCTCATCAACAAGCTGACGCACGGGCTCATCATGGTCGTCGGGGCCGAGCGCACGAAGAAGCGCGACCTCGCGAGCGCCGTCCAGTCCCTCGAGACGGTGGACGCCCCGGTCGCGGGCTTCGCGCTCAACATGGTGTCGGCCGGCTCGTCGACCGCGCACCGCTACGGCTACTACGGCTACAACCGGGGCGCCGACGCGAAGCCGAGCCGCCGCGAGAGGCGAGCACAGGCCAAGCGCCACGCCTGACCCCGGGCCACGGTGGGGCGGGTGGCGCCCGCGACGCCCGGCGCTCGGGCTCAGCCCGGCGTGCCGGGCGCCTCCGTCGGTGCAGTCACGAGCAGATCCCGCGCGCCCAGGTCGGCGACGAACGCCGCGACGTCGGCGGCGATGACCTCCTCGGACTGCCCGAAGGCCTCGGCGACGCGAGCGACCCAGCCGGTCGCGGGCTCCGTCGTCGCCTCGACCCAGATCAGCGCAGCCGCACCTTCGAGCACGACGATCGGTCCGCCGGGCAGGTGTGCGACGTAGACGCACTGTCCGTCGTCGCTCACGGTGACCCCTGCATCCGGTCCGGGCCGGTAGGCGGCGGTCACTGCTCTCGCTCCCCGGTCGCCCGGGAACCACGGGCGCGACGCGCGACCTGCTCCCGCAGGCCGCGTGCCGGCCGGCCGAAGAACTCGGCCACGATCTCGCGGCGCGTCACCGGTCGGCCGCGCACGATCGTCAGGTGCTCGACGTTGACGAGCACCGACCGTGACGCGACCGTGAGCTTTGCACGCAGCCCGTGCGCCGCCCGGACCCGGGCCCGCCACTCGTCCATGCGGGTGCCGCCCCGGGACGCGACGCGCCAGAGGTCGTAGGCCGGGTCGTCGCGGTGGTCGTCGAGGGTGCCCGTGATGACGGAGAAGCCCAGTCCGGCGTCGAGCCGCTCGACCCAGTCGAGGATGCGGGCGCGCCGGGCCTGGTCGGCGGTTGTCCACACCCAGTCGACGTCGTGGGCGGCCTTCGGGTCGCTGCCCCCGCGCGCGGCATGGAGCAGCAGGAGTGCGGCTTGGGCGTCCCGCGAGGGGACGGCGCACTCGACGCCGCCCAGCACCCTCGTCGTGCGCTCGGCCCAGAGGGTGTCGAAGGCGCGCCCGGGCGTCGGCCCGGTGCCCGGGTAGATGCGGTGCAGGTCGAGCAGTCCGAAGTCGCTGTGCCGCAACGTCGCCGAGTGCTCGAACGACGAGCCGTACGCGAAGGAGTTGATCAGCTCCCACCCGTGGTGGCGCAGCTCGTCGAGCAGCATCCGCACGTGCTCGGGCCGGGCCAGCACGTCCGCGTCGGAGAAGCCGCGGCCCGGCACCAGTGTCGGGTCGAGCGCCGCGCCTTTGACGTGCAGCAGGTCGGCGCCGCACCGGTCGGCGATCCACTGGAGGCAGGCGTGCGCGAATCCGATCCGGACCTCGAGAGGCACCGTGGCCCCCGCTGCGGGGGCCTCCGTCGCCTCGTGGGTTGCCATCGCGCGAACCCCCATAGACTGCAAGCGGACTGGTCGATCGCACCATAACAGCCCCGCAGGAGGCGCACGTGCCGCATGGCGATCGCCTCCGCTGGGCCGGTCTCGCGGTCGCCGCCGCGGCGGCCTTCGTGGTGACGGCGCTCGCGTCGACCCGCACCGGAGTCGGGGTGTCCGTCGACGAGGCCACGCGCAACTGGGTCCTCAACGAGCTGCCCGTGCCGCTGCGCCAGGGTCTGGACCGGCTGGCGCGTCCGCTCGTCATCGTCGTGCTTACTCCCGCGGTGCTCGTCCTCGCGCTCCTGGCCCTGGTGCGACGTGGCTGGCAGCGGGCCCTCGCCGGCGTCGTCATCCCTGCGGCAGCGACGTTCATCGCCCTCGAGCTGCGCGTGCGCGACACCTTCGGCATCGGCGGGGACGCCTTCCCGTCCAACCACGCGGCTGCGGGCCTCGGCCTGCTCGTCGGGGTGGCTGTCGTCTGGCCGCGTCCGGTCACGCGACACGGTCTGGTCGGACTGGGTGTGGCCGCGTTCTGCATCGGTCTCGGCAACGTCACGTGGTACGCCCACCAGCCCCGTGACGTCGTCGGCAGCGCGCTGCTCGTGGTCGCCGTGGCCGCCGCGACCTTCGCCGTGGTCGGCGGCGACTCCCCCAACCTCGCAGCGGAGGTCCGGGCCCGCGGCTCGGCGGACCCTGCCGGCACCAGCGACGCCCGCGAAGGCGGCGACCCCGACCGGGTCGCCTGAGTCAGTCGCCGACCGAGCGCCAGACCCGGGCGTGCCCCTCGGCGCTCGCCTCCCAGGTGAAGCGACGCGACCGCTCGAGGCCGCGGCGCGCCATCGCCTCGACGTCGTCGCCACCCGCGAGGACGTCGAGGATCCCGTCGGCGAGCGCCCCGCCGGTGGGCTCGACGAGCAGGCCGCCGTCGCCGACGACCTCGGGCAGCGACGACCGGTCGGAGGCGACGACGGGCACGCCCGTGGCCATGCCCTCGAGCGCCGGAAGCCCGAAGCCCTCGACGAGAGAGGGGACGACGACGACGGACGCGGCGGCGTACAGCCTCGGCAGCACCTCGTCGGAGACGCGCCCGACGAAGCGAACGCCGGGCAGCGCGCCGAAGAGCTCGGTGCGCCGGGCGTGCGGCGGCCCGGCGAGGACGAGCGTCACGTCGGGGCGGGCGGAGTGCACCCGCGGCCACGCCTCG
Source organism: Terrabacter sp. Root181 (assembly GCF_001428505.1). Taxonomy (GTDB): domain Bacteria; phylum Actinomycetota; class Actinomycetes; order Actinomycetales; family Dermatophilaceae; genus Terrabacter. The sequence continues at coordinate 293,709 of NZ_LMHU01000010.1, read as the reverse complement.
GCCAGCGCGGCGAGGTTCTTGCGCTCGGACGCCCCGCCGGCCGTGAGGACGTACGGGCCCTCGACCCCCAGCCCGGCCAGCGCGTCGGCGCCGAGCGGCGCCGCGCCGAAGTAACGGTCCTCCACCCCGTTGGGCACGACGACGGGGTCCTCCAGCCCGAGCAGGTCGACGGCCTCCGCCGCGGTGAAGGCCGAGACGCAGACGACGGCCGCGGCCCGGCGCAGCTCGTGGGCCGCGGCGGCTACGGGCGCGGACTCATCGGCGTAGCGCCACGCCACGACGTCGTGGAGGGTCACGACCTCGCGGGGCGCGGGCGGCAGCTCGAGGTTCATCCGGTGCACGAGACCACCGCGGGCGTACGCGAGACGGCCGGCCGCCGCGCGAGCGCTCGGGGACGCGTCCCCGAGCCAGCCCATCGGCAGACGGAGCGTGCCGGCCAGGGGCGACCGCAGCGAGCGCGCCACGACGTGCCGGACCCGCCAGTCCTCATCCGGCCCGGCGAGTGCCGCCAGGGCGGCTGCCGCACGCGAGACGATGTGTCGCTCGTAGGCCTGCGCGCCCATGGGCACCGCCGTCGCGGTCGTGACGATGGTGAGCCGGGGCACGCTTGTTCCTGCCTGTCGGGGTGCTGGTCGAGTGCGGGACGGTCCGCCCTCGCATCGTAGGGTGATACCGCACGCGAGCCGGTCAGCTCGCGGCGCCGACCGAGAGGAGCCGCGATGGGTGGTGTCGGTAGGCCCCGCATCGCGCTCGTCACCTCGTCCTACCACCCGCACCTCGGCGGGGTGGAGTCGCACGTCCGACACGTCGCGCGCGAGCTGCGCGGCCGGGGCACCGAGGTCGAGGTCTGGACCGTCGACCGCGGCGAGCACCTCGGAGTCACCGAGCTCGACGGCACCGTCGTGCGCCACCTGCCGACTCCCATGCCGGCACGGTCCGGCAGAGCCCTCATGAGCTTCGGGCTGGCCGCGCCCCGCGCCTGGAAGGCGTGGAGATCGGCGTTCCGCGCCTTCCACCCTGACCTCCTGCACGTCCAGTGCTTCGGCCCCAACGGGGTATATGCCGCCGCACTGGCCCGCAGAGCAGGGGTCCCCCTCGTGCTGTCGAGTCACGGCGAGACGACGGCGGATGACCACGACGTCTTCGGCACCTCAGCCCTGCTTCGACTGGGACTGCGGTGGGCGATCTCCGCGGCTGCGACGACAACAGGCTGCTCGGAACCCGTGCTCGAGGACCTTCGGAATCGCTTCGGCCTCATCGGTGGGGAGGTCGTACCGAATGGTGTGGGACCGGCCCCGACGAAGACATCCTCGAGCGTCCTGCCCGACGATCTCGACCTCGGTGACGGCCCCTTCGTACTCGGCGTGGGCCGACTCGAGATGACGAAAGGCTTCGACCTGCTCGTCGAGGCGGTCGCCGGCATGGATCCCGACCTGCGCGTCACGCTCGTCCTCGGCGGCGACGGATCGCAGCGTGAGGCTCTGCGGTCCCTGGGCGACGGGCTCGGTCTCGGCGACCGCCTCAGGCTCGTCGGTCCTCTCGACGAGGCCGCGGTCGACGCGTGGATGCGGCGGGCGGACGTCGTCGTCATGCCGAGCCGTCGCGAGGCCTTCGGCATCGTCGCCCTCGAGGCGTGGCGCGCCGGGACCCCCCTCGTCGCCACCAGCCTCGGCGGCCCGGCGTCGTTCGTCACGGACGGCGTCGACGGCGTGCTCGTCGACCCGGTCAACACCGCGGCGGTGGCCCACGTCGTCGAGTCGCTCCTGCACGACCCTGCTCGGCGCTCGGCCCTCGGCGCGGCCGGCGAGGCGTCCGCTCGCCGCTACTCCTGGCAGGCGGTGGCCGAGTCCTACGCGGCGCTCCACGCGGACGTCCTGCGACCCGAGAACGAGGGTGCCGCGGACCAGGGGTCCGTGAGCGCCGGCGGACCCGGCCGCGAGGGGCCGTCGAGCCGCTGAGCCTCGAGCCGTCAGGACGTGCCGGGTGCGTCGAGGGCGCGGCCGGTGAGCAGTCCGAGCACCCACGGGCCGACACGACGCGCCGGTCGGGGCAGCGCCCGGATGATGGCGTCGGCGTCGGGCACCGTCAGGCCCGAGCGGGTCACCCGCAGGACGGCGACGTAGACCAGGCCACCCACGACCGCGACGCCGAGGGCGCGCAGCCACTCGTTGCCGGGGGTGACGTCACCGGCGACCATCAGGACGCCGGCCAGGGCTGCCCCGACGAAGCATGGCAGGGCGTCGCGCATCGCCAGCGACACCGTGATGCCCAGCCCGCGCAGCTCCGACCGGGTCAGCAGCAGCAGGCTCGTCATCGAGCCGCCGACGTTCGCGATGACGGCACCCCACACCCCGAGAGGCGGGATGAGGGCGAGGGCGAGGACCACGTCGACGACGAGCGCCACCGACGTCGCCTTGAGCATCTCGCCGGCCGACAGCCGGGCCGAGACGAAGGCCACGACCGGGCTCGCGACGGTGACGAAGCCCGCCGAGACGCCGAGGGCGACGACGACCGGGCCGGCCTCGACGAACTCCGGACCGTAGAGCACGGGCACGAGCACGGCGAGCGGCACGACGGCCACCGCCTCGACGAGCCCGACGACGGTGGCCCCGGCCCGCAGCACGCGCCGGAAGGCCGGCCGCACGGCCGGTGCGTCGACCTCCATGAGGCCCGAGATGGCTGGCACGAGCGGGCCGACGAAGGCCTGGGCGGGCGCGAAGACGTGCCCGGCGAGCCCGAAGGCCAGGGCGAAGACCCCGACCGCGGCCGGCGCCGCGAGCCAGTTCATGAAGAAGATCTCGCTGCGCGACATGACCAGCCCGCCGATGACGCTGGCCAGGCCCACGGGCACGGCATAGCGCCAGAAGCCGGTCGGCATCCCCGTGGGCAGGACCGGTCGCAGCACGGCCCGGCGGTAGACGGCCGAGATCGGCACGAGGCAGAGTGCGACGGCCGCCCCGCTGACGATGAGCCGTATCGTCCAGACGGCGTCGGGGGTTCCGACGACGAGCACGACGGCGACGACCGCCACCTGGGTGGCCAGCGACGTGACGAGCGCGATCTTGGCGCCGTCGGCGGTCTTGTTCTCGATGGTCAGGCAGGCGACGGCACCGTCGAGCGCCGCTGGGACGACGATGCCGAAGACGATGGCGATGACCATGGCGCTCGTGGACACGTCGGCGAAGAGCAGCACGACGACCGAGAGCACGGGCATGACGACGAGGAGTCGGAAGCCCTGCGACTGCGAGAGCAGCCTGGACACCGCCTCGGTGCGCCCGGCGGCGTGGGCCTTGGCGCCGAACTGGATGACGGCAGAGCCGAACCCGGCCGTCAGCATCCGGGAGACGACCTCCATCAGGGCGGTGAGGAAGGCGAGGCGGCCGTAGTCGGCGGCACCGAGCACGCGGGCCATGAGCAGGTTGACGAGGAAGGCGACGGGGATGGCGATGAAGGTGTGGATGACGGTCCAGACGGCACCGCGGACGGCACCCTCCTGCAGACCCTCCCGGCTCATCTGCCCCGCGGGCTGCGCCTCGAGGTCGTCGACCTGGCGGTCGGGGAGGAGCAGGTCCGCCTCGACCTCGGCGGCCGCGGGCGTGCTCGGGAAGCCCGCCGGGGTCGCGTCGTCGGGGCGCGGGTCGGCCGCGCCCTCGTCGGGTCGGTCACTCGCCACGTCCGACCCCGTTCACCCGGTCGAGGGCGTCCATCAGCTCCGCGCTGCGCACCGTGTGGACCTTACGGCAGAAGGGTGAGCCCGAGGCCCGGATCTCGTCGAGGTCGTCGATGCCGAAGGTCCGCGTCGTGTCGTCGCCCGCCATCCACACCGAGTACGACACCGGGCGCGCGACGGCCGGCGGTTGCTGCCGGGCCAGCACCGTCTGGACGGCTGACTCGTCGGGGATGACCGAGCGCTCGTAGACCCGTCGCAGCGGGCTCCCCTCACCGAGCTCGCGCAGCACGAGATCGAGGCGTTCCCGGTCGAGCGCCAGCCACTGGGAGCCGAGGTGGATCGCGGAGGAACCGGACGGCATACGGCCGCGGAGGCCCACGTGCGCACCACGGCCCCGCGCGACGACGCGGAGCGACACGAGGGGCTCGGTGCGGTGGGCCAGCGCCCAGAGCGCCCGACCGGGGAGGCGTCCGGAGCGCAGGACCCCGTCGAGCGCACCGACGGGGTACCAGCGGTGGGTGTAGCGGGTCAGCTCGTCGTCGCCGGTGCCGTGGCGGCTCCCCCAGGCGCGGGCGTAGGCGAGCTCGCGTGCGGTGCCCTGCCAGCCGCCGGCAGCGAGCAGCTCGTGCTCCCAGGCCGAGAGCGGCCGCACCGGGTAGCACTGGCCGGACACGAGCACCAGGAGGTCGGGGTCGACGGCGTCACGGGCCTCACGCATCGCCTCGAGGGTGACCTCGACGAGCTCCCACGACCCCCAGTCGGTAGCTCTGCCGTGGCTGCGGACGTGCACGCGTTCGTCATCGATGACGGGGGCCGGGGTGCGGCGCGCGTCGTGGGTGACGAAGACCGTCGCCTCGGGGCTCGACCGCAGGATGGCGTGCACGAGCCGGGTGACCTGGTCGGCCTCGGTGTGGCTGAGGACGACGTATGCCGCGGGCACTGGTCAGGCCCGGGCCGTATGCCGGTCGCCGAGGCGGGTGCGGACGGCCGCGGTGGTGCCGGCGGCGAGGCCACCGAGCGCTGCCGAGGCGTGCAGCGCCCGGCCGCCGATGGTGCGGACGCGCTCGCGCGGGGTGCGCTCGCCGTCGACCACGGCCTTGGCGGCGTCGACGGCGTTGCCCCCGACCTCGCGCAGGGCCGTGCCGTAGAAGCGCCGCAGGATCGGGGCGCCCATGCCGAACGTGTGCGACAGGAGCACGACGTGGTTGCGGTGACCGTAGAAGGTGTAGCGCACGTCGAAGCGGCGCCCCCGGGTGTAGGGCGCCGCGACGTGCTCGACGAGGGCCGTCGGCGTGTAGACGATGCGATGGCCGGCCCGACCGAGGCGCAGCATGATGTCACTCTCCTCGCGCAGGCAGGTGCCCGGGAAGAGATCGATGATGCCGCCGATCTGCTCGAGCGCCGATCGCCGCACCGACATGTTGGCGCCGAGGACATGGTCGACGTCGAGGTCGCGACCGGTGTCGGCGGCGAAGTTGCCGGTCAGCGTGCCGTCGGGCAGGAGGCGTCCGACGGCGTCGAGCCCCTCGTGCTCCTCGCCGGGTCGCCCGTTGCTCGCGCGTCCGCCCACCGCGCCGACCGCCGGGTCGGCGTAGCGGGCCACGATGTTCTCGAGCCAGTCGGGCTCAGCGTAGGCGTCGTCGTCGACGAAGGCGATGATGTCGGACCGCGTCTCGGCGACGCCGATGGCGCGCGACGTCGCGAGCGTGCCCGGGCCGGCGTCGTTGCGGATGTAGCGCACACCCGGGAAGTCGGCGACGACGTCGGCCGTCAGGCGGTGCGGCGACGAGTCGACGACGACGATCTCGTCCGGCGTGAGCGTCTGGCGACCGAGGTGCTCGAGGCAGATCCGCACGTTTTCGGGGCGGTTGAACGTCGCGACGACCACGTCGGCGGAGGGCGAGGAAGCCGGCATGTGCGGAAGTATGTCAGCAAAGCTGCACGGACCGACCGAGTTCGGGAAGGTCGTGGGTAGCCTCAGGATGTGCCCACAGCCCCCACCTTGCCCGACCGGCCGCTACGTGTGGCGATCCTCGATCACACGGCCGAGCTGGGCGGCGCGGAGCTCGCCCTCGTGCGTCTGCTGGAGAGTCTGGATCCCTCGCGGATCGAGCCTGTCGTGCTCCTCTTCTCGACGGGTGCGCTGGAGGAAAGGCTCCGGCTGGCGGGCCATCGGGTCATCGTGGTGGCGCTCGACCCGGGCATCCGGGACGTGGATCGCGCCGTCGGCCCGGTGGCTGCCTTGCGCGCAGGCGTGGCAGGGGCCGGGTTCCTCACGCGACTAGTCGCGACGTTGCGGCGCATGGAGGTCGACGTGATCCACTCGACATCTCTGAAGGCCGACCTGCTCGCCGTGCCTGCGGCGATGGCGCTGCGCACCCCACTCGTCTGGCACATCCACGATCGCATCGCCGACGACTACCTCCCGGCGCGGACCGTGCGCGCGATCCGCACTCTGGCGCGTCGCCTTCCCTACGCGGTCGTCGCCAACTCCGCCGCCACCGCGGCCACGCTGCCCGGGGCCCGCCGGCTCACGGTGGCCCACCCGGGCGTGTCCGACAGCCAGCTGGCCGCCGCTCCGAGGGACCACCAGCCCATCGGTGCCGGCGTCATCGGCATGGTGGGACGTCTGAGCCCGACCAAAGGTCAGCTCGTCCTCGTGCGGGCGGCGAGACGGGTGGTCGACGCCCGTCCGGGCACCCGCTTCAGGCTGCTCGGTGATGCGGCGTTCGGCGCCGAGAGCTACGCGCGCAAGGTCAGTGAGACGATCGAGGAGCTGGGCCTCGGCGAGCACGTGGACCTCGTGGGGTTCGTGGAGGATCCCCGCAGGGAGCTCGACGCCCTCAGCGTCTGTGTCCACGCATCTACCGTGCCGGAGCCGTTCGGGCAGGTAGTGACCGAGGCGATCGCGTGGGGCGTGCCAGTCGTCGCGACGAGAGGTGGCGGTGTCGACGAGATAGTGCGCACGACCCCCGTCGGTTCGCAGACGGGTCTGCTTGTCGAGCCGGGCGACGAGGTCGGCCTGGCCGACGCGATCCTGGAGGTGCTCGACCACCCCGACGACGCCCTCGCACGGGCGGCGCGCGCCCACGCCGACGTCTCCCGGCGGTTCACCGCAACGCAAACCGCTGAGACCATTACGTCCGTGTGGCAGTCCGCTGCCTCATTCGCGGCCCCCCGACCGCGGGTCGCCATCGCGCACGACTATCTCACGCAGCGCGGCGGCGCCGAACGGGTCGTCCTCGCGCTGCACCGCGCCTTCCCCGACGCGACGATCCACACGACCCTCTACAACCCGGACGGCACCTACCCGGAGTTCGGCGACGCGCACGTGGTCGTCTCCCCCCTCAACCACATCGGCGCGCTCCGCCGTGAGCACCGGGCTGCTCTCCCCCTGCTGCCGTATGCCGTGTCGCGCCTTCGCGTAGATGCCGACGTCGTCGTGGCGTCGAGCTCGGGGTGGGCGCACGGGGTGCCGACGACGGGCCGCAAGCTCGTCTACTGCCACGCCCCGGCCCGATGGCTCTACCAGGCCGACGCCTACCTCGGGGACGAGGCAGGCCGCTCGTTGCGGGCGCGTGCGCTGGGACTGCTCGGCGGGTGGCTACGCCGCTGGGACCGTCGAGCCGCGGCGTCCGCCGACCGCTACCTCGCGAACTCGACCGTGGTGCGCGACCGCATCGCGGCGGCATACGGGATCGACGCTGAGGTGCTGCCCCCGCCCTATGGCATCGACCCTGCCGACCCGCAGCAGCCGGTGCCCATGCTGGAGGACTGGGCCGACGGCGGCTACCTTCTGCTCGTCTCGCGTCTGCTGCCCTACAAGAACGTCGACGTCGCGGTTGCGGCCGTGCGCGGCCTGCCCGAGCGGCTCGTCGTTGTCGGATCCGGCCCGCTCGAGGCCCGGCTGCGCGCCCAGGCACCCGACAACGTCCGCATCGTGACCGGGCTCAGCGACGCGCAGCTGCGGTGGACGTACGCCCACGCCCGCACGCTGCTCGCGCCGAGCCTCGAGGACTTCGGGCTCACCCCGCTCGAGGCCGCGGCCTTCGGGGTACCCACGCTGGCCCTCCACGCCGGTGGCTACCTCGACACGATCGACGAGCGCGTCAACGGGACCTTTTTCGAGGAGGCGACCGCCGCTGCGGTTCGTGCCGCCGTCGTGGCCGACCGTGGCCGAGCGTGGGACGCCGCGGCGATCCGGGCGCACGCGGAGCATTTCTCGGAAGAGCGCTTCAACGAACGGATCCGCGCAGAAGTCGCCGCTCTCGACATCTGACCTGTTGGATCACTCCCCGGCTGGGAGCCGGCGCCGAACGCTCAGGAACAGGCTGCGCCCAAGCACCTGAGGGCTGATTCCGGCAGCCGCGCGGAGGTGGTGTGCCGCATCGATCCGACGTCCCTGCGCGAGGGCTGCCCGCGCTGCATCAACGGCTTGGGAACCGTAGATCTCCTTGCTTCGCCGTAGCCCTGCCTTTGCCGCACGTACCGTCTCGCGGTCGCCCCTTGCCTGGGCGCGCAGGCGGTGCTGCTCGAGGATCAGGCGCCGCTCGCGCGATCCGCGGGCGTAGTCGCGAGATGCGTTCTGACCGTGCAGGTGCACGTCCACGAGGGCCTCATGGACCACGACCGGCGCATGTCCCGAAAGGAGAAGGCGCAGGAAGAGGTCCCAGTCCTGGGTTTGGGCCAGCAACGGACTCTGGCCGCCGACGCGGAGGTAGTCGGAACGACGGACCATTGCGCTGCTCTGGCACACCATCTGGTCTGCCAACAGCTTGCGGTAGCTCAGGTCGCGCTGGTCTCCACCGACCCGGGACCCGTCGACGACCCAGGTGAACCACGTGCACCAGAAGCCGGCATCGGGGTGCTCAGACACAGCCGTCAGCTGCCGCTCGAGCTTCTCTGGGTGCCACAGATCGTCCTGGTCAATGAAGGCGACGAGCTCCGCCTTGGCGACCTCCACGGCGACGTTCCGTGCCACCGAGACGCCCTGGTTCTCCTGGCGCAGATGCACGACCCGGGGATCCACGTCCCGCACCCAGTCGACGGGGGTGTCGGAACCGTCGTCGACCACGATCACCTCGAGGTTCGCGACCGTCTGGCCGAGGACGGACGTCAGAGCGAGGGAAAGGTCAGTCCCCGGGTTGTGGACAGGGAGGATGACGGACACCTTGGGCATCAGATGAAAGTAGCGCAGTGCTGCCTCGCGCACGCCACCAAGAGGTCGTGGCTAGCCTCCACCGACCTTGCGCGCGCGACATGGCAGCCCGCTGCGCTCCACGGGCCAGTAGATTCCATGACGTGACCGACCTTCCGCAGCAGGACCTTTATCACGACAACCCACGGCTGGATGTCGCACCCTTCATCCCCACCGGCGCGCGCTCGGTGCTCGAGGTCGGGTGCGGCAAGGGTGGCTTCGGTCCTACACTTCGCCGCACGCTGGGCGAGCAGGCGCGGATCGTCGGTATCGAGCCGGTCCCTACTCAGGCAGCCGTGGCTCGCACCGGCCACGGATTCGACGACGTAATCGACGGGTACTTCCCGCAGGGGCTGAGAACCGAGGACACGTTCGACCTCGTGTGCTTCAACGATGTCTTGGAGCACGTCGTCGACCCCTGGACGACTCTGGCGTCGGCAACCGAGCGCCTCAACCCCGGCGGTCACGTCGTGGCGGCGATTCCAAGCATCCAGTACGCGCCCGTGACGATCGCCTTGCTGCGAGGCCATTGGGACTACACCGACGACGGGACATTGGACCGAACCCACGTACGCTTCTTCACCCGGCAGACGATGGTGGAGATGTTCGAAGGGGCGGGCCTCGAGGTCACGGCGTGCGAGGGTGTCAACTCCGTGTACGACGAGCGCTGGAACCGCCGTAGTCCGCTACGCCGCGCCTGGACCGCCATCATCCCCGACTCCACCTGGCTGCACTTCGTCGTGGTGGGGCGCCGACCATCCTGAGGTCTGTCACACCCGACTAGCTGACGGCGCGCACCACGAGGAGCCAGGCGACGACGGGGGCGCCGACGACGAGGATGATCGCGAGGACACGAAGCGCGGCCGCGTGGCTGTAGACCTTGGCGACGACCGCCCCGAGGATCCCGACGGCGAAGATGGCGAGGGAGTAGTTCGCGAACATCGCGCTCAGCTCGACGATCTCGGGCGACTTCGTGATGTTGGCGATCGTCGCGGCCTTGCCGGCCGGCCCCCACGGCGCGGGCAGAGGCACCTGGGCCAGCAGCAGGGCCGCGAGTCCGAGCACGTCGGTGCGCACGTAGGAGCGCCTCAGGGCCGAGGCCTGCCGACGGCTACGCACCGACGGCTGCACCGACGGCCTGGGCGGGGTGAACGCGCGCGGAAGGGTGAGCAGCAGCCCCGGCAGGCCCGCCAGCCCCGCGAGGAAGGCGGCGTAGAGCTTGGGGTGACCGTCGGAGGCGAAGGCGAAGACGGTCACCAACGGGACCGTGGCGTGCATGAGCACCCACACGTAGCCCACGAAGGCCAGGGACGCCCCGATCGCGAGGGGGACGTCGGCGCTCACGCGTCGTGTCAGTCCTCCGGGCATGGCGCATAGTGTAAGCAGCCGTGCGATCGGCTTCTGACACCTAGACTTGCGCCGTGGACAGCACCCGAGAGCGCGACACCGACCTGTTCGAGCCCCAGGTCGCGGCCGGCGCCGGCTCCTCCGGAGGATCCGGCGGGTCCGACGGCGACGACTGGGACGGAGACTCGCCTGCCGACGGTGGCTCGGGCCGCCGCGAGAAGAAGCGCAACCGCAAGGTGCTCGTGGCCGCGCTCGTGCTGCTGCTCGTGCCCGTGCTCGCCGTGGGCGGCTACCTCGCGTGGCTCAACCACATCGTCACCAACAACGTGAAGCAGGAGCTGCTCCTGCCCGACGACGGGTCGGCGGGCAGCCAGCCGACCGACCAGAACGGCAACGTGGTCGTGCAGCCGGCGGGCAACGGGACCAACTACCTCGTCATCGGCAGCGATGCCGGTCCGGGCCGCGTGGGCGGTCGCTCGGACGTCATGGTCCTCGTGCACGTGCCGGCCGACCACTCCGCCGTCACCCTGATCCACTTCCCGCGCGACCTCTACGTCTCCATCCCGGGCAAGGGCAAGAACAAGCTCAACGCCGCCTACGCGTTCGGTGGTCCCCCGCTGCTCGTCGAGACGATGCAGAACATGCTCGGCGTGCGCATCGACCACGTGGCGCTCGTCGGGTTCGAGGGGTTCCAGGCGATGACCGATGCCGTCGGCGGCGTCGACGTCAACGTCGAGGAGTCGAGCAACCAGCCGCCCTACGTCTTCACCAAGGGCACCCAGCACATGGACGGTGCGATGGCCCTGGCCTTCGTCCGCGAGCGCAAGCAGCTGAGCGAGGGCGACATCTCCCGTGGTCGACGCCAGCTCGCCTTCATCAAGTCCCTCATGCTCAAGACCGTGAGCAAGGACGTGCTGACCAACCCGATCAAGCTCAAGGACTTCACCGAGGCGGCCACGAGCAACCTCACGGTCGACCAGAAGCTCGACGTCGGGACGATGCGCTCGGAGGGCCTGGCGCTCCGCGGCCTGCGCGGGGGCGACATCCGGTTCATCACGGCGCCCTTCACGGGTTTCGGCACGAGCCCGGCCGGCGCATCGATCGACATCGTCGACGAGGTCAAGATGGCCGACCTCGGCGACGCCATCCGCAACGACGAGCTCAACGCCTACCAGTAGGCCGCGGCGGGCACGGGCACACCCCGCGGAGCGGGGAGAGCGGGGTCAGACCCGCTTCCACGACGTCAGGTCGCGCTGCGAGGTCCACGTCTGGTTGCCGGCGACGATCCAGGCCGCACGCTCGGTGACCGACAGGCCGACGGTCCCGCGCTCGGGACTGGCGACGGGCACGCACGCGATGACCTCGGCGTTGCTGCCCTTGACCACCTTGACGAGCTGGACCCCCTTGCACGCGCCGACCATGCGGACGGCATACGTCGTCAGGCTGTCGTTGACGAGCAGGTTGCTGAGCGCGACCGCGCCCGGCGCGTCACCGGAGTCCGACCAGGTCGTCCCGCCGTCCTCGGTCACGACGACCGAGCCGTCGGCGCAGAGCGACTCGGCCTGCTCCGCAGACGTGCGCGAGAGGTCGAGGACGACCGCCTTGTCGCAGGGCGTCGCGGCCGGCTCCTTGGGGGTGAGCACCTGAGTGGGCTGGTCCAGCCGGCGCGCCCAGCCACCGACGACAACCGTCGGCGCCTGCCACGTCGCGCCCGCGTCACGGGAGGCGTACTGCTTGACGACGCAGTCCCCGCCCGCACCGATGACGAACGCGCGGGTCTCGTCCAGCGCCTGCACGCGGGCGAGGGCTCGGGCCGGTGACCGGCGCTTGGTCCAGGTCTGCCCGCCGTCGGCGGTGACCTCGACCGTCGCGCCACCGGTGTCGCAGGTGCCGGTCGTGGCGCGCCAGGCCGTCGCCGCGTCGAGCGCCGAGACGAGCCGGGTGACCGGGACGGCCTTGGCGGCCGGTGCCTGCGTCGTGCCTTGGGTCGGGCTCTTCGTCGCCGACGCGGGCGGACTCGTGGTCAGGGGGGCGGTCCGCGTCGTCGAGACCGGAGGCAGTGAGTGCGAGGTGTTCTGGCCCGACCGCAGGGCGAGCGCGACCAGCGCGACGTCGACCGCGAGGAAGGCGACGAGCCCTGCCGTCGCCATTCGGTTGTTCATTGCTGCAGCTCCCCCTCGACACGCCCGATGGCCCTTCCCCCGGGGGACATGCTAGAGGCGAAGCTGCCTGTCGCACGCGGCAGTCCGCGATCGAGTCAGGAGGGAGGTCGGCGAGCGGGCGGTGTGAGGGCGGCGACGACGACGGGGAGCTGCGCCTCGATCTCGGTCGACATCAGGTCATAAGCGGCAGAACCGCGCCCGTATGGGTCGGGTATGTCCGATTCGGCCGCGGTCCGGGCCTGGTGGAGCCCTCGGCGACCGCGGGCGACTTCCGCCACGACCGCCGCCCACGGCGTGTCTGGATCGGAGGCGGACGGGTCGGGGGCGTCGGTGGCGCCGACGAGATCGGCGTCGCGGACGAGGTCGGCGTCGCGGACGAGGTCGGCGAGCTCGCCGAGGGTGAAGGTCTTGCGCAGGGCTCGAGGGTGCAGGGCGACGGCTTCGGCACGGTGCTTCTGCGTCGCCGTGATGACGATGTCGGCGGCGTCGAGCAGGGCGGGAGCGAGCTGGCGCGAGGCGAAGCCCCGGGTGTCGGCGCCCACGGCCTCGAGGGCGGCCACGGAGCCGGGCTCGATGTCGGCGCCGACGAGGGCACGGGTCCCGGCGCTCTCGACGAGCACGTCCTGGCCCTCGAGCAGCTGCCGCAGGCGCCGCTCGAGGTAGGGCGAGCGGCACACGTTGCCCGTGCAGATGACGAGGACCCGGCCCACCGACCTCACCGGCGCACCCCGGCGAGCAACGAGGTGTAGGCCAGGCACGCCTCGAGCGTCGGCAGCAGCCCGGCGTCCGCGGCCGCGGCCAGCGTCGGGGCGGCGGCGTCCTTCGGCGAGATCACCGGCTGGAACCCGTCGGGCAGGACCAGCCCCACCTCCGGGTCGAGCGGGTTGATGCCGTGCTCGATCGAGGGTGTGAACACCTCGGAGCAGAGGTAGACGGCCGTGCCGTCCTCGACGCAGGCGAGCGCGTGCCCGAGGCCCTCGGCGAGGTAGACGGCCCGGCGGTCGAGGGTGTCGAGCACGACGGAGTCCCACTGCCCGAAGGTCGGGGACCCGACCCGGACGTCGACGACGAAGTCGACGAAGACACCGCCGGTCGCCGTGACGTACTTCGCCTGCGAGGGCGGCACGTCGGCGAAGTGGATCCCGCGGAGAGCTCCGGCCGACGAGACCGAGATGTTGGTCTGGCGCACCTGCAGCTCGTGGCCGATGGCCTCGGCGAGGCGGTCGGCGCGGAAGCCCTCCGCGAAGACCCCGCGGTCGTCGGGGAACTGGCGGGGCGTGATCTCGAAGGCTCCATCGATGCGGAGCGGGCGGATGTCCATCAGGTCCTCGCCTTCACGGGGTGTCCCTGCCCTCGGCGAGCAGGGCATGCAGGTAGAGACCGTAGCCGCTCTTGGCCTGGTCGTCGGCGTGCCGGCGCATGCCCTCGTCGTCGAGCCACCCGTTGCGCCAGGCGATCTCCTCGACGCAGCCGATCTTCTGACCCTGGCGTACCTCGACCACGTGGACGTACTGGCTCGCCTCGATGAGTCCCTCGAACGTGCCGGTGTCGAACCACGCCGTGCCCCGGGGCAGGACGCTGACCGACAGGGTGCCGCGACGGAGGTACTCGTCGTTGACCGCCGTGATCTCGAGCTCGCCACGGGCGCTGGGCGTCAGGTCGCGGGCGATGGCGACGACGTCGTTGTCGTAGAAGTAGAGGCCGGGCACGGCGTAGCTCGACTTCGGGTGCTCGGGCTTCTCCTCGATGGAGATGACGTGGCCCTCGGGGTCGAACTCGACGACGCCGTAGGCCGTCGGGTCGGCGACGCGGTACGCGAAGACGTGGCCGCCCTCGACGTCGGCGTGGTCGGCGAGGCGGGTGCCGAGCCCCGGGCCGAAGAAGATGTTGTCGCCGAGGACGAGCGCCACCCGGTCGTCGCCGATGAAGTCGGCACCCAGCACGAACGCCTGGGCGAGGCCCTCGGGGCGCGGCTGGACGGCATACGTGATCGACATGCCCCACTGCGAGCCGTCGCCGAGGAGGCGCTGGAACTGCTCGACGTCGACGGGGGTCGTGATGACGAGGACCTCGCGGATGCCGGCCATCATGAGGGTCGACAGGGGGTAGTAGACCATCGGCTTGTCGTAGACGGGCATGAGCTGCTTGCTGATGCCGCGCGTGATCGGGTGCAGCCGGCTGCCCGTGCCCCCCGCGAGGATGATCCCCTTCATGGTCGGCCAGCGTATGCCGTGTGCGACGGCGGCGTCGTGGGCAGGTCGTCACGCCACCGCGACGAGTCCTCACCAGATCGAGCTGGATCTGCGTCCCATGCCGCGGTAGTCCCACCCGGCGTCGGTCCACGCGCGCGGGTCGAGCACGTTGCGTCCGTCGATGATCCGCGGCGTCGCGACGAGCGACTTGGCCTGGGACGGGTCGAGCTCGACGTAGTCCTTCCACGCCGTGAGGAGCATGACGAGGTCGGCGCCGGTCAGGGCGTCCTCGACCGAGTCGACGATCTGGAGGTCGGGGCGGGCCAGGCGCACGGCGTCCGCGCCCGCCGGGTCGGTCGCGACGACGTTGGCGCCGCGCCCCCAGAGGCGGCCGGCGATGTCGAGGGCCGGCGAGTCTCGCACGTCGTCGCTGTCGGGCTTGAACGTCAGGCCGAGCACGGCGACCTTGACGCCGACGAGGCGACCGCCGGCCATCTCCGAGGCGAGGTCGACGGCGTGGTCGCGACGGCGCATGTTGATCGAGTCGACCTCGCGCAGGAAGGTCAGCGACTGGTCGACGCCGAGCTCACCGGCGCGGGCCATGAAGGCGCGGATGTCCTTCGGCAGGCACCCTCCCCCGAACCCGATGCCGGCCTGGAGGAACTTGGGCCCGATCCGGTCGTCGTGGCCGATGGCCTCGGCGAGACGTGAGACGTCGGCACCGGACGCGTCGCAGAGCTCGGCCATCGAGTTGATGAAGGAGATCTTCGTGGCGAGGAACGAGTTGGCGGCGACCTTGACGAGCTCGGCGGTCGGGTAGTTGACGAGCAGGCGCGGGATGCCCGCCTCGATGATCGGGGCGTAGACCTCGTCGACGACGGCCCGGCCGATCTCGCCGCGCTCACGGTCGTCAGGGAGCCCGTAGACGACGCGGTCGGGGCGCTGGGTGTCCTGGACGGCATACCCCTCGCGGAGGAACTCCGGGTTCCACACCACGACGGCGTCCAGGCCCGCCTCGGCGAGGCGGTCGGCCACGGCCTGAGCCGTCCCGACGGGGACGGTGGACTTGCCGACGACGACGATCGGGCCCTCCTGCTCCGAGGACGCGTTGGCGATGATGTCCTCGACGGCGGTCCACACGTAGCTCATGTCGGCGGCGTAGCTGCCCCCGCGCTGCGGGGTGCCCACGGCGATGAAGTGGACGCGTGCGTCGGCGAGGGCGGTCTTGTCGGTCGTGAAGCGCAGCGACCCGGCGGCGACGCCCTGGCGCAGGAGCGGCTCGAGCCCGGGCTCGTGGAAGGACGGCACGCCGGCGGCGAGCTTGGCCACCTTGCGCTCGTCGATGTCGACGCCGACGACGTCGTGGCCGAAGTCGGCCATGCACGCGGCGTGCACCGCTCCGAGATAACCGCATCCGATGACCGAGATCTTCACGCCGGGCAGCATATCGAGGGCAGGAGAACGTCCGGTGGCCGTGGAGCTGCCGAGGCTTCGTTACCCTCGCCTCATGCGCGTCCTGGTCACCGGCGGAGCCGGGTTCATCGGCTCGAACTTCGTCCTGCGCGCCCGCGCGGTGCGGCCCGACTGGACGCTGACCGTCATCGACTCGATGACGTATGCCGCCAACCGCCGCTCGCTCGCGCCGGTCCTCGCCGACCTCGGTGGGGACGGCTCGGTCGAGCTCGTCGAGGGCTCCGTCGCCGACGCACCGCTCGTCGACCGGCTCGTCGCCGACCACGACGTCGTCGTGCACTTCGCGGCCGAGTCGCACAACGACAACAGCCTCGACTCGCCGTGGCCCTTCGTGGAGAGCAACCTCGTCGGCACCTTCACGCTCCTCGAGGCGATCCGCCGGCACGAGAAGCGGCTGCACCACATCTCGACCGACGAGGTCTACGGCGACCTCAAGCTCGACGACCACGAGCGGTTCACCGAGAAGACCCCGGTCAACCCGTCGTCCCCCTACTCCGCCACCAAGGCCGGCGCCGACCTGCTCGTCCGCGCCTGGATCCGCTCCTTCGGCATCCGTGCCACCGTGTCGAACTGCTCCAACAACTACGGCCCCCGCCAGCACGTCGAGAAGTTCATCCCGCGTCAGGTCACGAACGTCCTCGACGGCATCCGGCCCAAGGTCTACGGGTCCGGGCTCAACGTGCGCGACTGGATCCACGTCGACGACCACAACGACGCCGTCATCGCGATCCTCGAGCAGGGCCGCCTCGGCGAGACCTACCTCATCGGCGCCGACGGCGAGCGCAACAACCTCGAGATCGTCGGGATGGTCCTCGAGCTCATGGGCAAGCCGGACGACTGGTTCGAGCACGTCGACGACCGGCCGGGTCACGACCTGCGCTACGCCATCGACGCGACGAAGCTGCGCCTGGAGACCGACTGGAAGCCGCGCTACGGCGACGTGCGCGCGGGACTCGAGGCGACGATCGAGTGGTACACCGCGCACCGCGACTGGTGGGAGGCCGCCAAGGTCGAGTCCGAGCGCACCTACGCGAGGCTCGGGCGATGACCGCATCGGCCGGCGCCGGGCGTGCGCTCGTCGCCGGGGCGGGCGGCATGCTCGGGCACGACCTCGTCCCCGCACTGCGCCGGGCCGGCTGGGTCGTGACGGCACTCGGCCGTGACGACCTCGACGTCACCGACGCCTCCCAGTGCGTGGCCGCGGTCGACGGGCACGATCTCGTCGTCAACGCCGCCGCCTACACAGCCGTCGACGCCGCCGAGACCGACGAGCCGGCTGCCTTCGCCGTCAACGCGGTCGGCGCCGCCAACGTGGCGCGGGCGTGCTCGCGAGCGGGGGCGCGCCTCGTGCAGGTGTCGACCGACTACGTCTTCGACGGCACGGCCACCGAGCCGTATGCCGTCGACCACCCCGTCGCGCCGGGCTCGGCCTACGGCCGCACCAAGGCCGCGGGCGAGTGGGCGGTGCGCGCCCTGTGCCGGGAGTCGTGGGTCGTGCGCACGGCGTGGCTCTACGGGGCCGGCGGGCCCAGCTTCGTGTCCACGATGTTGCGCCTCGCCGGTGAGCGCGAGACCGTCTCGGTCGTCGACGACCAGGTGGGCCAGCCGACGTGGACGCTCGACCTCGCCGACCTCATCGTGCGTCTGGTCGCCGGCGACACGGCATACGGGATCCACCACGGCACAGCTACCGGGCAGACGACGTGGTTCGGGCTGGCGCGGGCCGTCTTCGAGCTGAGCGGGCTCGACCCCGAGCGCGTCCTCCCGACGACGACGGACGCCTTCCCGCGGCCGGCTCCCCGGCCGGCGTGGAGCGTGCTCTCGCACCACAGCCTCGAGATGGCGGGCATCGCGGCGATCGGCGACTGGCGCGAGGGCCTGAGGACGCACCTGGACGCTTGAGCGCACCAGGGGTCGAACCCCCAGCACGTGCGTCGGACTGGGCCGGTCGTGCGGGAGCCGTCGGGCACTCCTGGCCCGGGACGTCGAGGACACGACACGGCTTGGGCTCCCTGGGCACTCCGACCCGTCATCATGGGCCAGTGTCCACGCGCACCCAGACCGACGACGAGGCCGTCGGCGCGCCCCGGCGCCCCGGCCGCGTGTTGGTGGTGGCCGGCACCATCGTCCTGGCGCTCGTGCTCGCGTGGCGGCTGACGCTCGGGGCGAGCGCGGAGGACGACGGCCACGTCGTCGCGCTGGCCCTGCGCCTCTCCCGCGGCGACTCGGCCCTGGGCGACGAGATGAACCTGCAGGCGACGGGCGCGTTCCTCGCCGTGCCCTTCGTCTGGGCGTGGGACCACGCGGTCGGGACGACGGGCATCGTGCTCGCGTCCCGCGTCTGGTTCGTCGCGCTCGCCGCGGTCGTCGCAGTGGTGACGGCACGCGCGCTGCGCACGAGGTATGCCGCGGGTCCCGCCGCCGTCGCCACCGTCGCGGCGCTCCTCGGCCTGCCGTACCAGCTGCCGCTCATCAGCTACAGCTCCGTGCCGGTGCTCGCCCTCGTCCTCGCGGCGGCCGCCGGAATCGCCCTCCGGGAGAGGCGATCGTCCGCGTGGGCGGCCGTCCTCGGGGTGGCGACCGCCATGGGCGTCGTCTCGAGCCCTCAGCTGGCACCGGCGTTCGCCCTTGCCCTCACCGTCGGAGTCGTACGGGTGCAGGGCACCCGTCCCCGGGTCGTGGCCCTGGCGACGAGCGGAGGCCTCGTCGCGGTGGCCGCCGCGTGGGTGCTGCTCGTGGCCGGACCCACGCCGGTCGCGGACACGGTGCGCTACCTGCTGGAGGTCCGCGGTGACGGGCTGTCGCCGCTCGGGCGGCTGGGGCGGGCGGTCGGGACGTACGAGATGGTGCGGTTCCCGCTCTACTGGCCGCTGCTCGCCTGCCTCGGGCTGACCGCGGCCGGGTGCGTCCGCCGGGAGTGGCGCGCGGTCCGGGTCGGTGCCAGCGCGGGCGGCGTCGCGTGGGCCACCGCGGTGACCGTCGCGGCCGCGCTCGGTTACCTGCCGCAGCTGTGGTTCGGCAACACCGTGGCCGCCCTCGAGTCCCTCCTCGTCGTCATCCTCCTACTGCCCGTCCTGGCCGAGCTGCACTGGTCGCGTCGCCGCGGGGACATCGGCGACCTCGTCGCTGCCGCCCTGCCCGCGCTTGTGGCCGCGACCGTCGTCGCCGCCACCACCAACTCCGGCCCGCGGTACTCCGTGCACGGCGCGGCCCTCGGCGGGCTCCTGCTCGTCCTCGTCGTCCAGTGGTCGACGGTGGCCGGTCTGCTCGTCACGGAGCCCCGGTCGCGAGCGATCCGCGCACTGGCCGCGCTCCCCGCGGTCGCGATGGCTCTCGGGCTGCTCTCCCTCCCGTTCGACGAGCCCGGCTCGCTCCGGGTGGACACCCGGATCGCGACGGGACCGTGGGCGGGGCTGGTCACCACCGCCGACCGGGCCTCCGGGATCACCGCCCTGTCGACCACGGTCGCCGACCTGACCCGGGGAGGGCGTCCCGTGCTGCTGCTCGGCGCCTCCGGCGGCTACCTGGCGGCGAACGGCCCGATGGCGACCCCGTCGGTGTGGCTCGAGGACCACGGGGCAGCCAACCGGTGGGTCCTCGACTGGTTCGCGCGGACCGGACGCACCCCGGACGTCGTGGTCGTCACGGCGGCGGCGGACGCGCGGGCCGGGGGCGCCGCCGCGTGGGCGGGACGCGACCCGCTGCGCGCGTGGCTCGCGACGGCATACCCCGTCCAGCGGGTGGTCCCGGGCGTGGGCACGGTGCTCGAGCGGCGCTGACGGCGTACGCGCCGGGCGCCCGTCGCATCCCCCGGTGGGACCGGGAGGGTCCACTACGCTGCGAGCACCGGGAGCGTCCCGTGTGGTTCGGCCTCGACGTCCCTGCTGGAGGAGCCCGATGTACACCCCCAAGATGAGCTCACGCCTCGCGGTCGAGGCGCTCGGGACCTTCTGGCTCGTCTTCATCGGCTGCGGCTCGGCCATCTTCGACGCGAAGTTCGTCGCCCGGACCCTCGACGGACAGGTCATCGACTACGGCATCGGCCACCTCGGTGTCGCCATCGCCTTCGGCCTGGCGGTCACGACGATGGCGTATGCCGTGGGGCACGTCTCCGGGGCGCACTTCAACCCGGCCGTGACGATCGGCATCGCCGTCGCGAAGCGCTTCGAGTGGCGAGAGGTGCCGGCCTACGTCGGCGCCCAGCTCGTCGGCGGCCTGCTGGCCGGCGGGGCGCTCGCCGGGCTGCTGTCCTCGACGGGCCGTCCCGTCACGGGCAACCTCGCGGCCAACGGCTTCGGCGTCCACTCCCCCGGCGGGTTCGCGCTCGGCGGCGTGCTCATCGTCGAGGCTCTCGTCACCGCCTTCTTCGTCTACATCATCCTCGGCGCGACCAAGGACGACGCCCCCAAGGGCTTCGCCCCGCTCGCGATCGGCTTCGGCCTGCTCCTCGCGCACCTCGTCGCCATCCCGATCAGCAACGCGTCGATCAACCCGGCCCGCTCGACGGCCGTCGCCTTCTTCAACGGCAACGGGGCCCCGGGGCAGCTGTGGGCCTTCTGGGTCGCGCCGATCGTGGGCGGCCTCATCGCGGGCAGCACCTTCGCGTGGATCACCGGCGAGCGCCGCGACGACATGGACATCAGCGGCTCGACCGACCTGGCCGAGAACGCCGCCGTCGACGACGAGGGCCGTCCGGTGCTCGACGTGGACTCCGATGAAGGTCAGCGCTCTATTTCCTGAATATGAAGATATGATCTTCACATGTCAGATCTGAAGGACACACCTTCACCCGTGGCGCTCATCGGGGACATCGTCGAGTCGCGCACGCACCGCGAGCGCCAGGCCCTGCACGACACCTTCGAGGCCGCCGTCGCCCGGGCCAACACCGAGGTGCCGATCGAGGAGCCTGCCGTCATCACGGTCGGCGACGAGTTCCAGGGCGTCTACCCCACCCTGGGAGCGGCCCTGCGGGCCAGCTTCGTCGTCCGCACCGAGCTCTTCCCCCGGGCCGACGTCCGCTTCGGACTGGGGCGCGGGGCGGTCTCGACGCTCGACCCCGTCCGCGGCATCCACGACGGGCCCGCGTACTGGGCCGCCCGCGAGGCCATCACCCTGGCGGAGGACCGTGCGCAGCGAGCGCAGACGCGCACGTCGCGCACGGCATACCTCGCACCAGACGAGCCGCCGGCCACCGTCGCTGCGGTGCGGGCCGCGCTCGACTGTCTGGACTTCATGGTTGGCTCCATGTCGACCACCTCACGCGAGATCCTCGGAGGACTCATGCACGGCCATGCGCAGCAGGACGTCGCCGACCAGGTCGGCATCAGCCCGTCCGCCGTGTCGCAGCGCGTCCGGCGCGACGGTATCGGCGTCGCGCTCGAGGCCATGACGGCCCTGGGCGAGCTCCCGTGACGTGGCTCTCGATCGCCCTCGCCGGCATCGGCGTCGGCGACGTCGTCCGGTCGACGTCGTGGCGACCGGGCCGCGTCGTCGGGCACGTGGCCGCACCGGTCGTCATCCTCGCCCTGGCCCTGCTGGCCGGGATGCACGGCTGGGCCGACCTGGTCGCGCTCGTCCTCGCCGCAGCCGCCGGCGCCGGGTGGGCCGAGCTCTCACGTCGCACCCAGATGACGGGCCGCACCTCGCTCGCGCCGCTCGCCGTCTTCGCCGGCATCGTCGTCGGTCTGGTCGCCTTCTCGGGAGCGGCGTCACCGGCGGGTGGAGTGCTCGCCACCTGGCTCGGCTGGGCCGACCTGCCCGGCAGCGGCCCGCTGCCGGTGGGCCGGGTGCTGCTGCTCACCGGGCTCGTCCTCTTCAACATCGCGACAGCCAACGTCATCGTGCGGCTCGTGCTGCTGACCATCGGCGCCCTGCGTCCGTCCGACGTCACCGACGCCCACGCCGCTGCCGCGGCTGCCGCCTCCCTCGCGGGGCGCGCGGCTCCCCCGACCGGCGGGCAGCCCGCCGACCGGCTCAAGGGCGGCCGACTGCTCGGGCCCATGGAGCGCCTCGTCATCCTCGGCCTCGGCGTGGCCGGAGAGTTCGGCGCGGCCGGTCTCGTCATCGCCGCCAAGGGCCTCCTCCGCTTCCCCGAGATCCAGGCCGCCGCCCGCTCGGCCGGCGGCGGGGCCACCGGCGCGAACGGCTCCTACCCGGGCGGCCCCGCCGGCATCGACGACGTCACCGAGTACTTCCTCGTCGGCAGCTTCGTCAGCTGGCTCATCGCGCTCGGCTCCCTCGCCCTCACCGTCTGAGCCCCTCCCACACCGGCAACACGCAGGAGACCCATGCCCCACCCGACGTCGCTCGTCCGTCGGGTCCACCGACGCCTCCGCCCCGTGCGGCGCCACCTCCGTGCGCGGGGCGTCGACCTCCGGGACGTGCTGACGATGCGACGCGCCCGGCATCAGCTCGCCCGCCACGACCGCCACGACCGCCGCCGTGGCGTGCCGACCGGCGAGACGGCAGCCGTCCTGCACCTCTACTACGCCGACGTGTGGCCCGCCCTCGTGCCCTCCCTCGAGCGCCTCGCATCCGCCGGGGTCGACCTCTACGTCACCCTCCCCCGCCAGCACGCCCACCTCGCCCCCGACATCGAGGCGGAGCTGCCGGGCACCCGGTGCGTGACGGTGCCCAACCGAGGGCGTGATGTCCTCCCCTTCCTCGTCGTCGCCGAGCACCTGGCCGACCGCGGCTACGTCGCCACCCTCAAGATCCACGCCAAGCGGTCGCTCCACTTCGGTGCCGGCGACGTCTGGCGCGACCAGATGGTCGAGGAGCTCGTCCCCACCGACCCCGTCGTCCTCGCGCAGCTCGTCGAGGTCCTGCACCGTCCCGACACCGGGGTCATCGGGCCGCGCGGCAGCTACTTCGCCCTCTCCACCTACTGGGCCGGCAACGCCGAGACCGTGCGGCGTCTCGTGGAGCCCGCGGTGTCGTCCGAGGCGCTCGCCCTGCTCGACGACCCGAGGGAGCTGGGCTTCTTCGCCGGGACGATGTTCTGGGCCCGCCTCGACGCCATCCGCCCGCTCCTGCACCCCGACACCCTCGGCTTCGTCCGTGAGCCGACCCCGAAGGACGGCACGCTCGCCCACGCCCTCGAGCGCGCGATGACCGTGCTGCCCGAGCTGCTCGGACGACAGCAGTACGACTGCGACGGCGGCGAGGTCGCGGTTCGGGCGCGCCGGGCCGAGCCGCTGCCGCAGTGGTACCGGGAAGCCACCCAGGCCGCCAAGGACGCGGAAGCCGACAAGGCGACCGCGAGGGCCCGCCGCGGTCGCGACCGCGCTCCCGGCGCCGACCCGGCGTGACGGCATACGCCCGCCTGTAGTCCGTCAGTAGGCCTGCGGGGTGATCGTCGTCACGCCACTCGCGTACGCGTGCCGGCGGGTCGCTCGTGAGCGCGGGCGCCCGTCCGGCTGAGCACGGACGCACTGATAGCGTCGGAGCGTCCAGCGCCACACCGATGTGAAGGGCCTTCCTGTGAGCACTACCCCTGTCAAGGTCGCCGTCACCGGCGCCGCCGGCCAGATCGGCTACAGCCTCCTGTTCCGCATCGCGAGCGGTGCCCTGCTCGGGCCCGACACCCCGGTGGAGCTGCGCCTGCTCGAGATCACCCCCGCGCTCAAGGCGCTCGAGGGTGTCGTCATGGAGCTCGACGACTGCGCCTTCCCGACCCTCGCCGGCGTCCAGATCGGCGACGACGCGACGAAGGTCTTCGACGACGTCAACCACGCCCTCCTCGTCGGCGCCCGTCCCCGCGGCCCGGGCATGGAGCGCGGTGACCTCCTCGAGGCCAACGGCGGCATCTTCGCCCCGCAGGGCAAGGCGCTCAACGCGGTCGCGGCCGACGACATCCGCATCACGGTCACCGGCAACCCGGCCAACACCAACGCCCTCATCGCGATGAGCAACGCCCCCGACATCCCGACCGAGCGCTTCTCGGCCCTGACGCGCCTCGACCACAACCGCGCGATCAGCCAGCTCGCCGCCAAGCTCGGCGTGCCGGTCACCGAG
This sequence comes from Terrabacter sp. Root181, assembly GCF_001428505.1. Classification (GTDB taxonomy): domain Bacteria; phylum Actinomycetota; class Actinomycetes; order Actinomycetales; family Dermatophilaceae; genus Terrabacter. The sequence continues at coordinate 269,652 of NZ_LMHU01000010.1, read as the reverse complement.
ATCACGAAGATGACGATCTGGGGCAACCACTCGGCAACGCAGTACCCCGACCTCTTCCACGCCGAGGTCGGTGGCCGCAACGCCGCCGAGGCCGTCGGTGACCAGGACTGGCTGGCCGGCACCTTCATCCCGACCGTCGCCAAGCGCGGCGCGGCGATCATCGAGGCCCGCGGCGCGAGCTCGGCCGCGTCGGCCGCCTCCGCAACCATCGACCACGCCCGCACCTGGGTGCAGGGCACGCCCGACGGCGACTGGGTCTCGATGGCCGTCCGCTCCGACGGCTCCTACGGCGTGCAGGAGGGTCTCATCTCCTCCTTCCCCGTCACGGTCGAGGACGGCCGGTGGAGCATCGTCCAGGGCCTCGACATCGACGACTTCTCGCGCGGCAAGATCGACGCCTCGGTCGCCGAGCTCGCCGAGGAGCGCGACGCGGTCAAGGGTCTCGGCCTCATCTGAGCCACCCCCGACAGAGGGCGCCGTCCACCACGAGGTGGGCGGCGCCCTTCGCGTATGCCGTGTGCCCGGGTCAGCGACGCCAGCCGAGCCGGGCGACCCCGGCCTTGACCAGCTCGGTCAGCGGGGGCGTCGTGCCTTGCGGCCGCACGTGCGTGCCCCGCAGCCGCCAGTACTTCGCCTCGGCCCACTTCGTCGCCTCGCCCGGGTGCTGCACCCACAGGCGCATGAGCCCCGCGCGGTGGACAGCCTTCTGCCGCAACAGGTTCAGGCCCGGCACGTCGCGGTCGTAGACGAGCTCGAGGTCGAAGCGCTCGTTGACGACGCGCGGCGAGACGCGTGCACCGACGGTCATGTTGAGCAGGTTGGTGCCGTGGATGACCTGCACCCACATGGGCGGCGCGCTCACCTCCCGCACGGGCCCCCACTGGCGCGCGCGGGCGTGCCGGGCGGCATACACGGTGCTCGGTCGTGACCCCGGCTGGCGTTGCTCGACGAGCGTCAGGAAGGGACTCGAGAGCTGGTCGTAGAGGTAGGTCGCGCCGCTCCGGTCGATCTGGATGCCACGCGGGAAGTCGACGAAGAGTCCGTGCGTGGGCGTGAACTCGCGCTGGGCTGCCGCCATGAAGCCCCGGGCGATCGCGTCGTCGCTGTCGAGTCGGGTCGTCAGCAACCAGGGGGGTGCCGACGCGGCCGGGCTGCGCTCCGCGATCGCGCGGCCGAAGATCGACGGACTCCAGCGCTCGTGGCTCCACACCGGGGTGAAGGTGCCCTCGGCGAGGGCCTCGACGTCGGCGCGGAAGTCGTCGCTGCAGCGGTCGTCGAAGAGGACGAGCCACGTGAACTCCGCGCCCTGCTGGCCGCGCACCGACGACCAGCAGGCATCGACGAAGAAGCCGAGGCGGTAGCGCAGCCACTCCTCCTGCGCCGGGACCCCGGGCGAGAAGGCCGCGCTGAAGCGCGTCAGGAGGTAGTGCTCGAACTCCTGCGGCTGGGCGCTCGGCACGGACATGCGCTCAGCGGGCGCTGCGGCCGACGGACGTGCGGTCGGGGACGTCGGCCCGGACGTTGACGGTGGCCGAGGCGATGAGCACCCCGATCCCGAGGGTCAGCAGGATGACGACGTCGAGGGTGCGGGAGCGGACGTTGAGGCCGCCCGCCTTGCGCGAGGGCCTCGCCACGACCCGGATCAGGGCGCCGATGAAGAACGCCCCGGCCATGATGCGCCCGCCCCAGCGGACGTCGAGGAAGGCCATGACGAGGACCCCGACGGCGGCCAGGCCTGCGACGAGGTACCACCAGCTGAGGACGACGAAGCCGCTACCCCGCCACTGCATCAGGGCCGCTCAGGCGCCGGACGCGACCGAGGACTCGGCCGCCTCCACGATGTTGGTGAGCAGCAGGGCCCGGGTCATGGGGCCGACGCCACCCGGGTTGGGGCTGACCCAGCCGGCGACCTCGGCGACGTCGAGCGCGACGTCGCCGGCGATCTTGCCGTCGACGCGGCTGACACCGACGTCGAGCACCGCGGCGCCGGGCTTGACCATGGCCTTGGTGACGATGCCCGGCACGCCGGCCGCGGCGATGACGATGTCGGCCTGGCGCACCTCGGCGGCGAGGTCCTTCGTGCCGGTGTGGCAGAGCGTCACGGTGGCGTTCTCGCTCTTGCGGGTGAGGATCAGTCCGAGCGGGCGTCCCACGGTGAGGCCGCGGCCGATGATGACGACCTTGGCACCGGCGATCGGCACGTCGTGGCGCCGGAGCAGCTCGATGCAGCCCATCGGCGTGCACGGGAGCGGGGCCGGCTTGCCGAGGGCGAGCCAGCCGAGGTTCATCGGGTGCAGTCCGTCGACGTCCTTGGTGGGGTCGACGCGCGAGAGCAGCGCCATCTCGTCGAGGCCGGTCGGCTGCTGGACGAGGAAGCCGGTGCAGCTGGGGTCGGCGTTGAGCTCGTCGATGACGGCCTCGACCTCGGCCTGGGTCGCGGTGGCCGGCAGGTCGCGGCGCAGGCTCGTGATGCCGATCTCGGCGCAGTCCTTGTGCTTGGCGTTGACGTACCAGTGGCTCCCCGGGTCGTCGCCGACGAGGACGGTGCCGAGTCCGGGCACGACCCCCTGCTCGCGGAGGCGAGCGACCCGCTGGGTCAGCTCGACCTTGATCGCCTTGAGGGTGGCCTTGCCGTCGAGGATCTGTGCCGTCACGGTGGACATCCTGCCACCCCGACCCGCGGGTCGGTCACGTCAGGTCGGCAAGGGCGACGCCCGGGTCGGCCAGGCGGTCGCGGTCGACGACCGTGCGGTCGCGCACGAGGCGCTGGACGTCGTCGATGGTGTCCCAGACGTTGACGTGCATGCCCGCGAGCACGCGCACGCCGTCGCCCTCGGGCACGACCCAGAAGGCCATGAACTCGTTGCTCGACGGCTCGCCGCGCAGGAGCACCTCGGCGTCGGACCCACGGGGGACGTAGCCGGCGTACTCGAGTCCGATGTCGTACTGGTCGGAGAAGAAGAACGGGATGGGGTCGTAGGTGACGTCCTGGCCGGCCATCGACCGGCCGGCCGCGAGGCCGCCGTCGAGGGCGTTGGCCCAGTGCTCGACCCGGACGAAGGCATCGAGCGCCGTCGAGCGCCAGCTGGCGACGTCGCCGGCCGCCCAGACGCCCTCCGCCGACGTGCGGAGGGCCTCGTCGGTCGTGATGCCGTTGGCGGTGTCGATGCCGGCGCCCTCGGCGAGACCGGTGTTCGGGGTGATGCCGACCCCGACGACGACGGCGTCGGCGGGCACCGTGTCACCGGACTTCGTGACGACGCCGGTCACCGAGGTCTCGCCCTCGATGCGCTCGACGCCTTCGCCGAACCGGAACTCGACCCCGTGGCCCCGGTGCAGCTGCGCGAACCAGCCACCGACCTGCTCGCCCATGACGCCGAGGAGTGGCGCGGCCTGCGGCTCGATGACGGTGACCGTGCAGCCCGCCTCGCGCGCTGCTGCGGCGACCTCGAGGCCGATCCACCCGGCACCGACGATGACGATGTGCGCCCCGTCGGTGAGGCGGGCCTTGAGCGCCTCCGACTCCTGCATCTCGCGGAGGTAGAGCACGCCGTCGAGGTCCGCACCCGGCGCGTCGAGGGCGCGCGCCGAGGAGCCGGTCGCGATGAGGAGGCGCTCGTAGGAGAGCCGGTCGCCGTCGGCGAGGGTCAGGGCATGCTGCTCGGCGTCGAGCGACGTGGCCGGGTTGCCGAGGCGCAGCTCGACGCCCTGCTCGGTGTACCAGTCGCGGTCGTGCGTGAACGCCGTGTCCATCTCGTCCTCGCCCTTGAGCACGGCCTTCGACAGCGGCGGTCGCTCGTAGGGCAACCGGTCCTCCTCTGTCACGAGGACGATCGCCCCGTCGGTGTCGCTCTCGCGGATGCCCTCGATCGCCTTCGCCGCGGCGAGCCCGCCACCGACGATGACGTATGCCGTGCGCCCCTGCTGTCCGGTCGTGTCAGTGGTCATGACCACACCCTCACACGCGAGTCCGTGCCCGTCGAGACCCGTGGCGTTCCCCACTCGAGTGAGCGCGCCGCCCCGCTCGAGTGAGCGCTCCGTCCCACTCGAGATGGGGCGGAGCGCTCACGCCCCGCGAGGCGGAACGGAGTCAGGAGGTCCACGCGCGCCAGAGGGCGGCGTACTCACCGTCCTGATCGACGAGCTCGTCGTGGCTGCCGAGCTCGGCGACGCGACCGCCGATGACGACCGCGATGCGGTCGGCATCGTGCGCCGTGTGCAGACGGTGCGCGATCGCGACGACGGTGCGCCCCGTCAGCAGGGCGTTCATCGAGCCCTCGAGGTGACGGGCCGTGCGCGGGTCGATGAGCGAGGTCGCCTCGTCGAGGACGATCGTGTGCGGGTCGGCGAGGATGAGCCGGGCCAGGGCGATCTGCTGCGCCCGTCCGGGCGTCAGCACTTGGTGGCCCGATCCGAGCTTCGTGTCGAGCCCCTCGGGCAGCCGCTCGACCCAGTCGAGGGCGTCGACCGCCCGCAGCGCTTCGCGGACCTCGTCGTCGGTCGAGCCCTCGCGCGCCAGCACGACGTTGTCGCGCACGGACCCGATGAAGACGTGGTGCTCCTGCGTCACGAGGGCGACCTCGGTGCGCAGCTGGTCGAGGGGTAGCGAGGTGAGCTCGACGCCGCCGACCGTGACCGATCCCGTGCGCGGCCCGTGGATGCCGGACAGCAGCCGGCCCAGGGTCGACTTGCCGGAGCCGCTGGGGCCGACGATGGCGAGGCGCTCCCCCGTGCTCAGGTCGAGGTCGATGCCGTGCAGCACGTCGTGGCCGGTGCGGTAGGCGTAGCGCAGGTCGGTGCCGACGAGCTCGGGTCCGGCCGGTCGGCCGTCTCCGGCCTCGCGGTCGGGTGGCACGGTCGCGATGCCGAGCAGGCGGGTCGTCGACGCGATGCCGACCTGCACGCGGTCGACGGTGTGGACGAGCATGTCGAACGGCCCCCACAGCGCCTCCGTGTAGAGGATCGCCGTGGTGATCTGTCCGAGCGTGGCCCAGCCCTGGGCGTACCCGATGGCGCCGAGCAGCAGCACGAGCACGCGCGGCAGGCTGAAGGCGACGTCCATGACCGCGAAGAGCAGGTTGCGCAGGGTCATCGTGTAGCGCTCGGCCTGGCCGGACACCTCGATGTCGTCGTCGCCGCGGTGCAGACGGTGACCCGTGAGACCCAGCGCCTCGACGGTGCGAGCGCCCTCGACCGTCTCGGTGAGCGTGGTGTTGATGCGCGAGTAGGTGCCGCCCTCGGTGAGGTAGCCCTTCGGGGCGCGGCCGAGGTAGCGGCGCACCTGGAAGAGGGCGAGCGCCATGAGGACGATCGAGGGCAGCGACAGGATCGGCGAGTTGCTCACCATGGCCACGAGCGTCAGGACGACGGTGATGCTCGCGATGATGGCCTCGGGCAGCGCCCAGCGCACGCTCTCGCTCATCGTGCCGACGTCGCGGGTGACGCGCGTGACGAGGTCGCCGGAGCTCGCGCTCTCGACGCGGGAGAGCGGCAGCCGCAGGATGGCGCGCACGACGTACTCGCGCGCCGTCGCGAGGACGCTCTGGCCGAGCACCGTCGAGGACATCTTGGCCGCGAACGTGAACGCGCTCTGCACGACGACGAGCCCGGCGACGACGAGGGCCGCGGAGTTGGCCCCGGCCAGGGCGGCGTCGACCCGGCCCGCCTCGACGTCGGCGACCGTCGAGTCGACGAGCTCTCCGAGCAGGCGCGGGACGAGCAGGCCGGCGGTCGCGGCCAGGGCGTTGGCGAGGATGACGGCGACGACGAGGACGCGCTCCTGCGACAGGAGCCCGCCGATGAAGCGCACGACGCGCGCGTTGTCGGCGATGGGCAGGCCGGTGCGGGCGTTCATCGTGTCGGCGACGAACTCCTGGGCCCGCCGCTCGCGCAGCAGATGGCGTCGGTGCAGCGCGCTGATGCGCTCACCCGGCGAGGCGGACTCGGACGGGCGCAGCTCCTCGGGCACCGCGGGCGCGTGGCTGCCGGACTCCCACGTGCGGGCGGACTCGGCCGCGAGCTGCTCGGGCAGCGGCGAGACCCACTCGGCGCGCGTGACGCCAGCGGCGTCCGTCGCGACCGTGCTGTCGGCGCGGCTCATCGGGACTCCTCGGCGAGGTGGGAGAGGACGGACGGGCCGGCGTCGCCGCCGCGCACGACGACGGAGCGGTATGCCGGCGAGTCGGCCAGCAGGTCGGCGTGCCGTCCGTGGGCGGTCGCCACACCCCCCTCGAGGAGGATGACCTCGTCGGCGTGGTGGAGCAGCAGCGGTGACGCCGTCATGACGACGGTGGTGCGACCGGCCCGGTGGGCGCCGAGGCGGCCGGCGATGCGGGCCTCGGTGTGGGCGTCGACGGCCGAGGTGGGCTCGACGAGCACGAGGACGTCAGGGTCGGCGGCGAGGGCGCGCATGAGCACGAGTCGCTGGCGCTGCCCGCCGGACAGTCCGCGGCCGCGCTCCTCGAGCTCGCCCTGCCACCCGCCCGGGAGGGCGTCGAAGACGTCGTCGGCAGCGGCGGTGTGCAGTGCCAGCTCGGCCTGCTCGCGCGTCAGCCGGCCGAGCGGGTCGACGGCAGAGCGCAGGCTCCCCGCGAACACCTGGGGCGAGGTGTCGCTGACGAGGATGTGTCGGCGTACGTCGTCGAGCTCCACGCGCGACAGGTCGATGCCACCGACGGTCACGCCCCACGGCTGGCGAGCACGCTCCTCGTCGCGCCGGGCCTGCTCCTCGCGGGCCCGGGTGCGTGCGGAGCGCTCGCGTCGGGCCGCCCGGCCCTTGAGCTCCTCGGGGATCTCGTCACTGACGAGGGCGCCCTCGTCGCTGTGCAGGTAGCGGCCGATCCGGTCGGCGAGCGCCGCGGAGTCGTCGGGCACGGCCGAGACGACCATGGTGAGGATGCCCGGGCGGATGGTCGCCCCGGACTCGCCGTCGACGATCTCGGCACTCGTGTCGAGGACGGCCGGCTCGTCGGGATGCACCCACGGTGGGCGTTGCGACAGCACGGCGACGGCCTTGCGCGCCGAGACGACCGAACGGGTCCACTTCTGGGCGAACTCGACGAAGGTGCGCATGGGCTGGATGAGGAAGAGGCCGTAGCCGAGGAAGCTGACGAGCTGGCCCACGGTGAGCTGACCCTGGGCGACCTCGCGCGTGCCGAGCCACATCAAGGCGACGACGAAACCACCCGAGAGCAGCACGCCGACGGACTCGACCGCCGCGAGCCAGCGACCGGCGGAGACGCCGGACTGGCGCACGCGCTGGGACTGGCCGGCGTAGTTGCCGCCGAAGGTCTCCTCGCCGCCGATGCCACGCAGGATGCGCAGCCCGCCGACGATGTCGGTCGCCATCGACGTGAGCTCGGAGTTGCGCGAGCGCTCGACGCCCTGCCAGCGCTGCATCGGTCGCAGCAGCGGCGTGCCGAGGACCACGAGCAGAGGGGCGGAGACGAGCACGAGGACGCCCATGCGCACCGAGGTGCCGAGCACGATCGCGGCCACGACGAGGTAGGCCGCGAGCTGCGAGATGGCGCGCGTGCTGATCTCCATGAGGGCGCCGAACTGGTCGCCGTCGCTGCCCGAGACGGAGAGCACCTCACCCGTCGGCGTGCGCCGCGTCAGGACGTGCCCGAGCTGGAGCGCCTTGCGCGTGACGAGCTTCGTCGTGCCGTAGAGCGCGATGAGCCACTCGCGGACGATGATCGTGTGAAAGATGATGCCGCTGCACGCCCCGAAGAGCGTCACGACGGCCAGCGCCAGCACCCACTGCATCGTGGCGGCCGGGTCGCCGGCGACGATGCCGGTGTCGATGGCCTTGCCCACCATCCACGGGCCCACGGTCTGCGGCACCATCCAGACGAGGGCGGCGAGCAGCCCGGCCCAGAACAGCACGCCGTTCTGCCGCACCATCCACCAGAGGAAGGCCCGCGGCGAGCGGGTGTCGGGCGCCTCGGCGCCTCGGTCGGTGTAGGCCCGGATCTGGGGCGGAAAGTCTCGCATGGCCTGTCCACCCTAGGTCGGCGCACCGACACCGACCCACTTCTTTTCTCCCTCGGCAGATGCCTGCCCGATCCGGAGCGAGGGCCGGGCCGCGCGGCCGACGACGACCGCGCGACCCGAGTTCGGGAGGGTGCGCCGGTCAGCCCCGACCGGCAGCCGACGCGAGCGCGGCGAGGGCCTGCGTGAAGCACTGCTCGGGCGGGGTCACGAGACCCGCACCGACCTGGCCCGTGCCCGCGACCCGGCCGGCCATGCCGGTGTTGATCTGGGGCAGGATTCCGGTCCGCGCCACGGCGGCGACGTCGATGCCCGTGGGCGTGCCGCGGAACTCGAGGATCGGCACCTGGTAGGCCGTGTGCTCCCCCACCGTGATCTCGTACATCGTCTGCGTCGCCCGCAGCGCGAACGGCACGTCGCCGCCGACGAACTTCACGATCGCGGGTGCGGCGGCCATCGCGAAGCCGCCGATGCCGGCCGTCTCGGTGATCGCCGAGTCTCCGATGTCGGGGTTCGCGTCGTCCGGGCCGTAGGACCCCAGGAAGAGCCCCTCGGGCGTGTTGGCCGGACCGGTGAACCATGCATCGCCGGTCCCCGACACGCGGATGCCGAAGTCGGTGCCGTTGCGCGCCATCGTCGTCACGACCGACGACCCCGGGATGCCATGCGCGGCAAGGGTGCTCAGCTTGCAGGCCGGCATGCCGAGGTTGAGGAAGAAGTGCTCGTTGGCCCCAGAGAAGCGCACGGCCTCGGCGATGTCGGCGGACGACGCGTCGGCCGTGATCATCGTCGGGAGCAGCTCGCGCAGCAGCATGAGCGAGCCGGCGCGGTTGCGGTTGTGGCCCTCGTCGCCCATCTGGAGCATCTGGGCGATGATCCCCTTGACGTCGATGGAGCCCTGCTGGTCGACGCGCGCCCGGACGGCCTGCTGGAGGATCGGCCCGAGCACGGTGTTCATCCACCGGAGGCGCTCGATGACCTCGGGACCGTAGGCGCCGTAGCGCAGCACCTTCCCGAGCCCTTCGTTGAGCGAGCACCACGACGTGTTGTCGTGCACCTCGTCGCGCAGCTCGTAGACCCACATCGACGGGCTGATGACGCCGGCCATGGGTCCGACGGCGTCGCGGTGGTGGCACGGCTCGAGGGTGATGCCGTCGCCCTGCTCGAGCTTCGCCTCGGCCTCCTCGGCCGTGTCGGCGAGGCCCTCGAAGAGCATGGCGCCGATGAGTGCGCCCTTGAGCGGCCCCGACGCCCGGTCGAAGGTGATCGGCGGTCCGGCGTGCAGGAAGGTGCCGCGCTCGAGCCCCAGCGCCTCGTGGGCGGGGCGGACGTCGACGAGGTCGGCGCCCGCGGCGGTCATGCGACGCAGCGCCTCGGCGTTGGCTTCGTCACGACGCGAGTCGGCAAGGACGCGACCGAGGTCGGCCGTCGTGCCTGCCATCGGCGGCTGCCACGAGGCCTCCGTCACCGAGACCGCCTGTGCGCGAAGGGCGTCCGAGAAGAGCGAGACACCCGCGGCCGCGACCGAGACCTCGCTCGTGAGAAGTCCGTGGAGCGGCTCGGCTGCCGCATCCGAGGCCGGCCCGGCCAGGGTGGCGTATGCCGTGTCGCCCGTCGCGCTCTCGGGCGCGGGGACGTCGTGGCCGAGCAGGTGCAAGGCCCGGCGTGTGGCGGCGGCGTTGGACAGCAGGACGTCGGCACCGGCCTCGGCGAGGGCCTGCGCCGACCGCTCGAGCCCCTGCGGGTCCGAGGTCGTGCCGGTGACCGAGACGACGACGTGCAGGTCGCGGCCTGCTGCCGCCGCGGTCTCGCGGGCGTTGCGCACGGCTGCGGCGAGCTCGGGCGCCGGGTCGGCGTGGGCCCCGTGGCCGAGGACGAGGTCGAGGAGGAGCACGCCGCACGTGGGGTCGGCCGCCTCGAGGGCGATCCGGTCGAGGCGCAGCGACGGGTCGATCATCGGGTGCGCACGTCCGCGGGTCATCGTGTCGTCCCCGAAGTCGACGACGACGTGGCCGGGGTCGCGCAGGTCGGCGCCCAGGGCGAGGTCGGGTCGCAGCGGGATGTTGGAGCGGATGTCGCCGAGCGCCTCGCCTGCGACGAGCATCGCCTCGTCGGCGAGCGTGCCGCCGCAGAAGAGCCCGCGCAGCGACCCGGTCGACGCGGCCGCGTCGTGGTCGGACCCGACCGCGGACCACGTCGGCCACTCCGGCACCGCAGCGCCGACGGCGGACAGCACCGACTCGACGGCTGCGGTGAGGTCGGGTCGACCCGCCCCGAGCGTGGCCCAGTGCACCGACTTGCCCAGCCCGGCGGCATACGCCTCGAGGTCGGCGAGCACCTCGGGTGCCGGAGGCTTGGAGACGACGACGACCGACGTCGTCTCCGGGTCGGCGGCGAGGGCGGCGAGCGCCTGCTTCGTCGAGCGGGCGGCGACCTCGGACGACAGGTCACGGCCGCCGACGCCGAGGCAGTGGCTGATCCCGACCCCGGCGGCGTCGAGCAGGCACATGACCTGCTGGGCGCCCGTGCCGGAGGCCGCGACGAGGCCGACCGACCCCGACCGCACGACGTTGGCGAAGCCGAGCGCGACGCCGCCGACGACGGCCGTGCCGCAGTCGGGGCCCATGACGAGCACATCGGCGGCAGCGGCAGCGTTCTTGAGGCGCACCTCGTCCTCGACCGGGACGTTGTCCGAGAAGACCATGACGGACACCCCGGCGCGGACGGCGTCGAGCGCCTCCGTGACGGCGTGCTCGCCGGGCACCGAGACGAGGGCGAGGTCGGCGCCCGACAGGCGGATCGCACCGCCGAGCGTCCGTGCAGCGGGGGCTTCGCCGAAGCCAGCCGAAGCGCCTGCGGCAGAACGACTCTGGGCGAGCGCTGCCTCCAGCGCCGACTGCCCGGCGGCGATGCCGGCCTCGTCACCGCGGATCGCGACCACGAGGTCGTTCGGCGCCGACGCGGGCACGTCGAAGCCCATGCCGCGGATGACCTCGAGGTTGAGCTCGGTGGCCATCGCGACCTGTGCGGCCTCGACCCCGGGGGCTGCGGCGACGGTGCGTGAGACCTGCATGAGGGTCACGGAGTCGAGGTAGGCGCCGGTTCTCAGCTCGACGTGGTCAGCCACGGTGGGCTCCTTCGTGGGGTTCGGGTCGTGGGGCGGTGTGCTGGGCGTCGACGGCACGGAGGGCGCCGCTGACACCGGACAGGAGGTCGCGACCGGACGTGTGCCCGATGCCGAGCACGCGGTCGACGAGCGCGGTGATGTCGGCGTGGCCGGGCGATGGTCCGACGGGCCGGACCGAACCACCGGAACCTGCTGTGGCGGCCGTTTCCGGCCCGTCGTTCCGGCCGGTCGACCCGGCCCCGGCGACGAGGGTCACGAGACATGCGACGTCCGGGACGGCATACCCGGCCCCCGCCGCGACGAGGAGCGCGGCCGAGAGGCTCGTCGTCCGGGGCAGCGCACCGCGGACGGCGGTCCGCACGGCCGACAGGGCGCGGCGCGACGACGGCGCGTCGACCGCGGCCAGGGTGAGCAGGACGCCGCAGAGCGCGTCGTCGCCGCTCGGGGTGAGCCCCCGCCCGACGCCGACCAGGCCACGCACGCCGGGCCCGGCCGAACGCCCCGCGAGCGCCGCTGCGGTGAGGTCGTGGGCGAGGTCACCGAGCACTCCGGGCTCGGGCAGGGCCTCGGAGGAGGTGGATCCGCGAGGGGCGGGACGCACCCGCGCCGGTCGCAGCAGCCGAGCCGCGACGACGTCGGCGCGAGGCAGGCGGACGCGTCCCTCCCCGACGACGACCTGGGTGCCGGGCTCGACGCCCCAACGGACCTCGGTCGACGGCAGCGCCAGTCGGATGCCGATGGGCAGCGCGACGGCATCGGAGGCGAGGACGGCGAGCACCCGCTCGTGCGCACCGAGGTCGAGATAGAGGCACGTCGGGAAGGCTGCGAGCACCCGGCAGCGCCGCGGGGCACCGGCCACCTCGCCGGCCACGAGCGGGGACACGGCGGCCGGCAGCAGCGTCAGGTCGAGACCGTCGTCCATGCCCGCGCGCACCTCCAGCCGTCAGACCGCCGCCGTGCCGTCCCGGCCGGACGGGCTCCGTCGCGGACCGCCCGCCGCGGACCGCTGACGCGACGCTATCGACGGTGGGTAGGGTGCGCTCATGGTGAAAGTTGCCAACGATCCGGCCCTCCCCGAGGGTGACTTGACAGCCGCGGGGCGCTCCGGCGAGGCCGAGCCCGAGGTGTCCGGCATCTCGCTGCGGCTCATCGCCGGCCTCGCCGCGACGGCCCACGGGGTCGTCCGCGCCGACGCAGCCCGCCTCGACGTCAGCGTCGACAGCACGACGCCGCTCCGGTCCGCCCTGCGCGACGGCGGTGCGGTGCGGCTGACCCATCGGCTCGTGCTCGCCGACGCCGCGGCCCTCGCGGAGCAGGACGGAGACACCCGCTCGCTCGGCCGCACCGTGGCGGCCCTCGACGCGGCCGGTGCCGCGGGGCTCGTCGTGTCCGGGCTGTCGGGCAAGCCCCTGGCGGCCCTCGTCAAGGCCGCCGAGTCCACCGGTCTGCCGCTCATCGAGGTCCCGCTCGACCACATCGCGACCTTCACCACCGACGTGCTGAGCGCGATGCTCGAGCACCAGACCGCGATCCTGCGCCGGCTCGAGGACGCCGACCGTGCCCTCGTGCAGATCGTCCTCGCCGGCGGCTCGCTCGACGACCTCTGCGAGCAGGTCGTCGGCTTCCTCGACGGCGCGGCGATGGTGACGACGACCGACGGCCGCGTCATCGCGCGCGCCGGGTCGCCGCGCGAGCTCGACCACGCCCTGTCGCTCGAGTGCTTCGACCGGACGGGGCGCCTGCTCACCGAGGCCGAGCCGATGGGGCCACGCCCCGACGGCCCGACCGCCAACCGCTCGGCCGTACGCATCGTCGCCGGGCACCTCGACCACGGCGTGCTCATGGCCTTCTGCAGCCACCGCCACCTGACCGTCGACGACGTGCGCCTGCTCGAGCGCGCCGCGACGGTCGCCGCGCTCGCCATCACCAAGGACCAGGCCGTCTCGGCCGTCGAGAGCAAGTACCGCGCCGAGTTCCTCCGCGACGCCCTGGCCGGACGCGCCGGCTCCCCGGTCGACGCCGTCGCCCACGCGAGCTCGCTCGGCTGGGACATCGACCGGCCCATGGTCGTCGTCGTGGCCGAGACCGACGAGGACGACGACCGCTCGACCCGCGACGCCGACGAGGTGCGCTTCCTCCAGCAGCGGTTCGCCCGTGCCTGGACGCACGCCGTGGCCGTGCGCGACTCGCGGTCGCCCGTCATGGGGTTCAGCCGGGAGGTCGTGGCGCTCATCGGCGTGCCGTCCGGCGCTGAGACCGAGCAGGTGATGCGGATCGTCGGCGAGTACGTCCGCGTCGTCCGGGGCGACGGCGGGGGTGGTCGACGCAGCTTCTCGGCCGGCGTCTCACGACCCATCACCTCGGTCGCCGGCCTGCCCCAGGCGTACGACGAGGCCCTCTCGGCCGTCACCGTGGGCCGCCAGATGCACGGCGACGGCGCCACCACCCATGTCGACGGCCTCGGCATCTACCGCCTGCTGGCCCTCATCCCCGACGGTGCGGACCTGCGGCGCTTCGTCACCGAGTCGCTGCGCGAGCTGGCCACTGACGACTCACCGGAGTACGCCGGCCTCCGCCAGACCCTGAGCATCCTCATCGACACCAACATGAACGTCGCCGAGACAGCTCGCCTGCTCTTCTTCCACTACAACACCCTGCGTTACCGCATCGGAAAGCTCGAGAAGATCCTCGGCCCGTTCACGACCGACCCCGACCTGCGCCTGACCCTCGCCCTCGCGCTCAAGATCCACCAGATGCGCGGCATCTGACGCCGACCGCCTCCGTATGCCGTGTCGCGCGGTCCGTGGAAACTCGCACCCCCGCCCAGGGGTGTGACCTTTCACGCGCCTCGACCCTGTGGACGCGCGCCGCGGCGGCCGCAGCGATCCCGTGACGATCGGAGGGTGGATGCACTGCTCCGGGCCAGGGCCGCAGGTCAGGCCGGCCTGCTGACCCGGGCCCAGGCGCTGACCGGCGGCCTCAGCCCGAAGGCGATCGAGTGGCGGCTGGACCGGGGGCGATGGCAGGTCGTGCACCCGGGGGTGCGAGAGCCCGGCCGAGCGGCGCTATGTCCGCGACGTCGAGCGGGCCCATGGCCTCCCCCGCGGGCGTTCGCAGTCGCCGTTCGGGCGCGCCGGCCGGCGGGACCGCGAGTACGAATGGGGAGTCGTCGTGGAGGTCGACGGCCGCCTCGGGCACGCGTCGTGGACCGACGTGCAGCGCGACGGCCGGCGGGACCGCTCCGCTCTCGTGGCCGGACGCATCACGCTCCGGTGCTACTGGACCGATCTCGTGCCGACCGGATGCGCCCTGGCGGGTGAGGTGGGCCAGGTGCTGCGTGCCCGGGGCTGGACCGGCGCGCCACGCCCGTGCGGCCCCGGCTGCCCCGTCGGCTCGACGTCCCGAGCGTGGGACATCGCACCCCGCTGAGGGGTGTGACGCTCCACGCGCTCGGCCGGGCGGAACGCCGGGAACGGGGGTGACGGCATACGTCATGACGTGCCAGAGGGTCACCCTCGGCGTGTATCAACGTTTGACGAACGCAATCCCATGCGGTGGGAGTAGTTTTCGCCCATCCCGGAGTGGGACGTGACCCACATCACCGCATGTGGCAACCATAGGAGTCGGAATGGCTTTGGGCTGGAAACTGCACGGGGACGGCAAGACGATGGGCCCCGACGACGTCGTCGCACCTGACGAACGACTCGCGTGGGGCAGGACGATCGGTCTCGGTGCGCAGCACGTCGTCGCGATGTTCGGGGCGACCTTCGTCTTCCCGCTGGTCATGGGTCTCAACGCCCAGCTCGCGATCATGATGAGCGGGATCGCGACGATCTGCTTCCTGCTGATCGTCAACGGGAAGGTCCCGAGCTACCTCGGCACGTCGGCGAGCTTCGTCGGCGCCGTCGCGGCCATCCGGGCCCAGGGCGGCACGTCCGCCGACGTGACAGGCGCGATCCTCGTCGCCGGTGTCGTGCTCGCACTCGTCGGTGTGGCGATCCACTTCGCCGGGTCCGCGGTGCTGCACAAGGTGCTGCCGCCGGTCGTGACGGGCGCCGTCGTCATGCTCATCGGCTTCAACCTCGCGCCGGTCGTCGCCAGCATCTACTGGCCTCAGGACCAGTGGGTCGCGTTGCTCGTCATGGCGTTCACGATCATCTGCGCGGTCGCCTTCAAGGGCTTCGCGTCGCGCATCGCGGTCTTCCTCGCCCTGATCTTCGGCTACGTCATCTCGTGGCTCTTCGACAGGATGTTCGGCCAGATCACGTCCTTCGACGCCGGCGCCGGCAAGGTCACGACGCACTTCCGCACGAACTTCGACAACCTCGCGAGCCAGCCCTGGTTCGGCCTCCCGCCGACGTCGACGACCGGCGCTGACGGCAAGGAGATCGTCGGCATCCACGCGCCGTCGTTCTCGGTCGCCGCGATCCTGCTCGTCCTGCCGGCCGTCATCGCGCTCATCGCCGAGAACACCGGCCACGTCAAGGCCGTCGCCGAGATGACGAAGTCGAACCTCGACCCCTACATGGGGCGCGCCATCGCGGCCGACGGCATCGGCACCGTCATCGCCAGCTCGGTCGGCGGCTCGCCGACGACGACGTATGCCGAGAACATCGGCGTCATGGCGGCCACCCGCGTCTACTCGACGGCCGCCTACTACGTCGCGGCGATCGTCGCGATCGTCTTCGGCCTCTCGCCGAAGTTCGGTGCGCTCGTCGCGTCGGTCCCGGGCGGCGTGCTCGGCGGCATCACGGTCGTGCTCTACGGCATGATCGGCCTGCTCGGCGCGAAGATCTGGAAGGAGAACGGGGTCGACTTCGGCAACCCGATCAACCTCGTGCCCATCGCGGCCGGCATCATCATCGGCATCGGCGGCGTCTCGCTCGTCTTCACGTCGGACTTCACGCTCGGTGGCATCGCGCTCGGCACGATCGTGACCATCGTGGCCTACCACGCGGCCCGCGCCCTCGCCCCGACAGACCTGCGTGAGCGGGCCGACGCCGCGAGCGGCACGATGATCTCGCTCGGCGAACGGGAAGGGGACTACGGCGACGCCGACGGCATCGACGACCTCTACCAGGACCGCCCCGGCGGTCCGGACCTGCGGCGACGCTGACCCATCACGCAGCACCGGCCGTGGGCTCCCGATCTCGGATCGGGGGCCCACGGCCCGTTCAGGGCAGAAGTTGCCAAAAGCCCACGAGCAGCGATGCACAACCATCACTAGTCCCCACCGGGGGTCGGAAGGCAGGATCAGTTCGGTGAAGCCCGCCCCCTTCGAGCACCACGCACCGCTCACCGTCGAGCAGGCCGTCTCCGTCCTCAGCGAGGTCGGGCACGAAGGCAAGGTCCTCGCGGGCGGCCAGAGCCTCATCCCGATCCTCAACATGCGACTGGCGTCGCCGGCGCACCTCGTCGACATCAACCGCGTCGCCGGCCTCGACTCGGTCGAGGTGACGCCCGAGGCCGTACGCGTCGGCGCCCTCGTGCGCCACGCCGGCCTCGAGCGCTCCGAGGAGGCGTTTGCCGCCCTCCCCCTCCTGCGCCAGGCGCTCGTCAACGTCGCCCACCCGGCCATCCGCAACCGCGGCACGACGGTCGGCTCGATCGCGCACGCCGACGCGGCGGGGGAGATGCCGGCGATCCTCGCCCTGACCGACGGCGTCGTCGAGGTGGCGGGGCCCTCCGGGTCGCGCGAGATCGAGTGGCCCGACTTCTTCCTCGGCGCCCTCGAGACGTCGCTCGCGGCGGAGGAGCTCGCGGTCGCGGTGCGCTTCGGCCGCTTCCCCGTCGGCACCGGCACGGCGTTCACCGAGGCGGCCCGTCGTCACGGTGACTACGCGATGGCCGGCGTCGGTGTCGCGGTGACGGTCACCGACGGGGTCGTCTCGGCGGCGAGGGCCTCGTTCGTCTCCGTCACCGACGTGCCGTCGGTCCTCGACCTCGGCCCCGCGCTCGGTGGCGTCGAGCCGGGCACGGCCGCCTGGGACGAGGCGGTCGAGGACGCCGCCGAGGCGGTGCGCGAGCACGTCGACCCCGAGGGCGACATCCACGCGAGCGCCGACTACCGCCGCATGCTCGTCACCGAGCTGACCCGCCGGGTCCTCCCACAGGCCGCCGACCGCGCAGGAGCAACCGCATGACCGACACGACCCAAGGCACCGAGACCCTTCACGACGTGACGGTCACGGTCAACGGCGTACGCCACTCGGCCTCCGTCCCGGCGCGCCGTCTGCTCTCGGACTTCCTCCGCCACGACCTCGAGCTCACCGGCACGCACGTGGGCTGCGAGCACGGGGTGTGCGGCGCCTGCACGGTCCTCGTGGACGGCAGCCCGATGCGCTCGTGCCTCATGTTCGCCGTGACGGCCCAGGCCCACGAGATCACGACGGTCGAGGGCCTGGGCACGGCTCCCGATGCCCGCGTCGCGCCGACCGGTGAGTCGATGAACCCCGTGCAGCAGGCCTTCGCCGAGTGCCACGGGCTCCAGTGCGGCTTCTGCACCCCGGGCTTCCTCACCACGGTGACGGCCTACCTCGACGAGAACCCCGCACCGACGAGCGAGGAGGCACGCGAGGCGATCTCGGGCAACCTCTGCCGCTGCACGGGCTACCAGAACATCGTCAAGAGCGTCCTGCGCGCCGCCGAGATCAAGGCCGAGCGGGCGAGCGAGACGGCCGAGGTGCAGTCGTGACCACGCAGATGTTCGGCGCTCCGATCAGACGCAAGGAGGACCCGCGCCTCCTCACCGGCGGTGGCCGCTACCTCGACGACCTCGGCCACGACGCCCTCGCGGCCGCCTTCGTCCGCAGCCCGCACGCGCACGCCCGCATCGTCGACATCGACGCGTCCGACGCCGTCGACGTCGAGGGGGTCGTCGGCATCTACGTCCACGAGGACCTCCCCGGGCGGGTCGGCGAGCCGCTGCCCCTGCTCATCCCGCACCCGACGCTGACCCACGGCCGCACCGGCTACGCGCTCGCCAAGGACGAGGTCAACCACGTCGGCGAGCCGATCGTCATGGTCGTCGCGTCCGACCGCTACGTCGCCGAGGACGCGTGCCAGCGCATCCGCGTCACCTACGAGCAGCTGCCCGTCGTCGTCGGCATCGAGGCCGCCCGCGCGGGCGAGCTGCTCGTCCACGACGACGTGCCCGACAACGTCGCGGCCCACATGCTGCAGGAGGTCGGCGACGTCGAGGCCGCGATGGCCGCGGCGCCGCGCACCCTGACCCTCGACCTCGACATCGAGCGCAGCGCCTGCATGCCGATGGAGGGCAAGGGCGTCTACGCCCGCTGGGACCGCGACCGCGGCGAGCTGCGGATGTACTCCTCGACGCAGACGTCGACCGGTGTCCGCGCGGCCGTCGCGGCGAAGCTCGACCTCCCGCTCGCGAAGGTCGAGTGCATCGCCCCCGACGTGGGTGGCGGCTTCGGCGTCAAGATCGTGCACCCCTGGCCCGAGGAGGTCCTCGTCCCCTGGGCCGCGATCCGGCTCGGCCGCCCGGTCAAGTGGGCCGAGGACCGGCGCGAGCACTTCATCAGCGCCGCGCACGAGCGCGGTCAGCTCCAGCAGGTCACCGTCGGCTTCGACGACGAGGGCCACCTGCTCGCGCTCGACGTCAAGCTGTGGCACGACAACGGCGCCTACACCCCCTACGGGATCATCGTCCCGATCATCACCTCGACCCAGCTGCTCGGCCCCTACAAGCCGGGGACCTACCGCTGCGAGTTCTGGTCGCTCTACACGAACACCGTTCTCGTGACGCCCTATCGGGGCGCCGGCCGGCCGCAGGGCTGCTTCGCGATGGAGCGCACGATGGACGCCATCGCCGACGAGCTCGGTCTCGACCGCGCCGAGGTGCGGTCGCGCAACTTCATCCTCCCGACCGAGATGCCCTGGGACCACGGCCTGCTCTTCCAGGACGGCCGCCCGCTCAAGTACGACTCGGGCGACTTCCCGGCGAGCCTCGCCAAGCTCAAGTCCCTCGTCGGCTGGGACGACTTCGCCGACTACCGCCGCCAGGCCGAGGCCGAGGGACGCAAGGTCGGGCTCGGCATCGGCTGCTACGTCGAGGGCACGGGAGTGGGCCCCTACGAGGGCGGCCACATCCAGATCGAGACGAGCGGCCGCGTCAACGTGTCGACGGGACTCACGTCGCAGGGCCAGGGGCACGAGACCGTCTTCGCCCAGATCGTCGCCCAGGAGCTCGGCGTCCGCATGGAGGACGTCTTCGTCACCACCGGAGACACCCGCAAGATGGCGTATGCCGTGGGCACCTTCGCGTCGCGCGCCGCGGTCATGAGCGGCAGCGCGATCGCGCTCGCCGCCCGCAACGTCCGGGCCAAGGCGCTGCGCATCGCGGCCGATGCCCTCGAGGTGTCACCCGACGACCTCGAGATCGTCGAGGGGACGGTGCGCGTCAAGGGCGCCCCTGCCACATC
This sequence comes from Terrabacter sp. Root181, assembly GCF_001428505.1. Lineage (GTDB taxonomy): Bacteria > Actinomycetota > Actinomycetes > Actinomycetales > Dermatophilaceae > Terrabacter. The sequence continues at coordinate 250,089 of NZ_LMHU01000010.1, read as the reverse complement.
GATGAGCCTCGGCACCGTCTCGGTGCTGTCCAACCCGCTCCGCTACGCGTTCGACGAGGCGGCACAGGCCGCGACGCAGTTCGCCGGGACCTTCGACCCCGACAAGCCGCCAGTGGCCGACGACGAGGAGCCGGGCCTCGAGGGCAAGGACTTCTACTCCCCCACCCAGGCGACCTTCGCCAACGGCATGCACGCGGCGATCGTCGAGACCGACCCGGTCACGGCCGAGATCAAGATCCTGCGCTACTGCGTCATCCACGACTGCGGCACGATGATCAACCCGATGATCGTCGAGGGCCAGGTCCACGGTGGGGTGGCCCAGGGTGTCGGCGGCGCGCTCTACGAGCGGATGGCCTACGACGAGTCCGGGCAGCTGCTCAACGCGTCGTTCATGGACTTCCTCATGCCCTACGCGTCCGAGGTGCCGACGATCGAGGCCGACCACCTCGAGACCCCGTCGCCGCTGAACCCCTTGGGCATCAAGGGCGCCGGTGAGGCGGGCTGCATTCCCGTCTCGGCCGTCATCGCGTCGGCCATCGAGGACGCCGAGGGCTTCCCGATCACCCGGATGCCGATCTCCCCCTACGACCTCTGGGAGCTGCGTCGCCGCCACGCCGACGGCGAGATCCCGTCCCTGCACCGCACATCCAGCACGACACGCACGTCCGGCACGTCATCGAAGGAGCCGACCGCATGAAGATCACCGGATCCGCCACCCTCGCTGCCGACCCGCAGCAGGTGTGGGACGCCTTCCACGACCCGGCCGTGCTCGCGCGCTGCCTGCCGGGCTGCGAGCGCCTCACCGAGGTCGGTCCCGACCACTACGCGATGACCGTGACCGCGGGTGTCGCCGCGATCAAGGGCACGTACGACGGCGAGGTGTCGCTGCGCGACCCGCAGCACCCGGGCTCCTTCACGATGAAGGCCTCCGGGGCGGGCGCGCCCGGCACCGTCGACGCCGACGTCGTCGTGCGGCTCAGCCCGTCGACCACCGGCGGCACCGACCTGACCTACGACGCCGACGCCTCCGTCGGTGGGGTCATCGGCGGCGTCGGCCAGCGCATGCTCGCCGGCGTGACGAAGAAGATGGCCGGCCAGTTCTTCTCGGCGGTCGACGCCGACATCTCCGGCGTGCGCCCGGCCGGCCCGAGCGCTCCCGAGGCGCTCCCACAGACCGCGGCAGGCGGCCTACCCGCCGGCGCGGCAGCGACCGGCACCCCCGTGTCGTATGCCGGCCGGCCGGCTCCGGCGGGGCCGTTCGCCGGGCGCGAGTACGCCCTCGGCGTCGTCACCGGCGGCGTCGTCGCCCTCGTCGGCGTCGTCGTCGGCTGGGCGATCGGGAGGCGCTGACGATGCGGGCCTTCACCGCCGCGGCCGTGCAGGTCGCCCCCGTCCCGGCACCGTTGAGCCCCGAGACGATCCGCGCGAACCTCGACGCGTGCGTCGAGATGACCCGTCGCTGCGTCGCGGCCACCGGCGCCGAGCTCGTCGTCCTGCCCGAGACGGCGACGACCGGCTTCACTCCCGGCTGCTCCAAGGAGGAGCTCTGGGACCTCATGACCGACCTGCCCGGGCCGATGGTCGAGCCGATCCAGGCGGTCGCCCGCGAGCTGGGCGTGCACGTCTGCATCGGCACCTACGAGCGCGGCCCGGAGCGCGGTGTCGTCTACAACTCCTCGGTGCTCGTCGGCCCCTCGGGTGACGTGCTCGGCATCTACCGGAAGACCCACCCCTTCTGCTCCGAGATCGTGAGCGGCGGAGGCTGGGTCACGCCGGGCGACACCGTGACGGTGTGCGACACCGAGCTCGGCCGCATCGGCATGATCATCTGCTTCGACGGCGACTACCCCGAGCTCTCACGCATCCAGGCCGTGCAGGGTGCCGAGGTCATCTGCCGCCCGTCCGCGCTGCTGCGCTCGGCCGACATCTGGGACCTCACCTCGAGGGCCCGCGCCTACGACAACCACGTCTACGTCATCGGGGCCAACGCCGTCGGCGCCGACCCCGCCGGCGTGCTCTACTTCGGCAACTCCCACATCGTCACCCCCATCGGGCACATCGTCGCCAAGGCCGCGACGCACCCCGGCTGGGTCTCGGCCCGGCTCGACCCGGCCGAGGCACTCTCGTCGCTGACCCCGGGCTCCAACGTCGGCCAGGCGTTCGACCACCTGCGCGACCGCAACCTCGACCTCATCCGCAACCACCGTGCCGAGCTTGAGGGCGCCGCCGAGACGCCCTTCCCGCACGCGCCGATCCACCGCGGCGACGCCGGCTGACCGGCGGCCGCAGCCGACCGACGACCGTTGGTCGGGACCACCTCGCCGAGTCGGCGTGTCGTGCCGCGTGTCGCCACGCACGGACGACCAACGGTCGTCCGTCGGCGGGGCGCCGTCGCTCAGTCGTCCTGGGGCAGCACGATCGCGCGCGGCGTCGCCGTCGGCTCCGCCCCCCGACCCCCGTTGGACGTCCAGTCGTAGACCACCGAGGTGCGCAGCAGCACGTCCGGTAGCGACCGGTTCTCACGACTGACGACGACCCAGAACAGCACGATGGGGAACATGACGCACGCAGCGGCGCGCAGGAACGCCCGCGCGAGCCCGATCGTGCCTCCGCCGTCGTCGACGACCCGCAGACCGAGCAGACGGTTGCCGAAGGTCCGCCCGGTCGTGGCCCACGCCACCGTGAGGTATGCCGTGAGCAGCCCGAGCACGAGCAGCAGCAGTCGCAGCCCGCCCGGGTCCGGGAAGTGGAACGACTGCGGACCGAGCAGGAAGATCGTGCCCGCCCACGCGGAGTACATCAGGGCGACGCCGAGGAGGGCGACGACGAGGTCGACGGCCCCGGCGGCCACGCGGGTGACGATGCCCGCGCGGTGGCCCTGGACCGACCGTGCCGGGCCGGGTAGGACGATGCGTGACACCGGGCCGCGGCCGGGTCGGGAGGGTGTCGTCATGACGGCCCGCCGATCATCCGGGCGTCCCGGGCAGCACCGGAGCGCCGGCGATCTCGTTCGCCGGGAGCGCCGGGCCCGGCGTGCGGGGACGACGCCGGAGCATCCGGTCGACGACGTGTGCGACCCGCTCGTCGGCTCCGACGCCCTGCCAGCGCACCTCGCGCATCCCTTCGGAGGCCATCGCGCCCGACGAGCTCTGGATGATGCCGGGCAGGTCGATCTCCTCGACGACGTACTCGGCCAGGCCGATGAGGTCGAGCCGGGCGACGACGGCGTCGAGGTCGAGCCGCTGGGCGATGGCATTCACGTCGACCCGGTCCAATATCGCGTCGATGTCCACGCGCCCGACGATGGCGTCGATGTCCACACCCGAGACGGTGCGGTCGAGGTCCACCCGTGCGACGATCGCGTCGATGTCCACACCCGAGACCGCGCGGTCGAGGTCCACCCCTGCGACGATCGCGTCGATGTCGAGCCGCTCGATGACCGCCCCGATGTCGACCCTGGACACCGCCCGGTCGAGATCCACCCGGGCGACGATCGCGTCGATGTCGAGCCGCTCGACGATCGCGTCGATGTCCACGCGCTCGACGATCGCGTCGATGTCGACCCGGTCGATGACCGCCCCGATGTCCACCCGGGCGACCGCGCGGTCGAGGTCCACCGCATGCACCACGGCGTCGAGGTCGACGTGGTCGACGACGATGTCGGTGAGGTCGACGAGGTCGAGAACGGCCTCGACCACCACCGCAGCCACCCGTTGGGCCGTCACCTCGGCGGCCCGACCGAGCTCACCGCGTCGCGAGCGACCGCGCTGGAGCAGCTCCTGAGCCCAGTCGGCGCGCCGCAGCCGGGAACCCAGCTCGGTCAGGGTCGCCGTCACCGGCGCCGTCACGACGCCCGTCACGACGCCCGTGACCAGGCTCGGCGGCCGGACCCGCTCGACGACCCGACCGACGGTCTCGACCCCGACCGCGGCCAGACCGAGGGCCAGCTCGGCGAGGTCCAGGGCGGTCAGCGGCTCGAACCGCGTCTCCGGCGTCTCCGGCGTCTCCGGCACGTCCGGCCCCGCCGCCTCGGCTCCCGTGGTCTCGTCCATGCCTCGTCCTCACCGCCCCGGGCGCCGTGGCCCACGCGGGCGGCGCCTCTGACTCGTTCCAGCTCCAGCATGCGTCCGAACGCGTGGGCCTGCATCACCCCCGACGAGTGAAGGCGGGCCCGGTCGGCCGGACCACGACCCCCGGGTCACGCCCGCGACGCCCTCAGGCGTGCGGCTCGCGTCGCGAGGTGCCGGCGCTCCGCCTCGTTCGTCGCGGTCGCGGCCGCGCGGTCGAGCAGGTCTGCCGCCGCGTCGCGTTCACCCGCCATCTCGAGCAGCTGGCCGCGCACCGCGAGCCACCGGTGCGTGGTGCCGAGCCGGTCCTCGACCTCGTCGACGACCTCGAGAGCGGCGCGGGGCCCGTGTGCCATCGCCACGGCCACGGCCCGGTTGAGGGTGACGACAGGGTTGCCCGTCACGTCCTCGAGCAGCCCGTAGAGCGTCAGGATCTCGTCCCAGTCGGTGTCGGCGGCGGTCGGCGCCCGGTCGTGCACCGCGGCGATGGCCGCCTGCAGCTGGTACTCCCCGACCGCCCCGAAGGACATCGCCCGGCCGAGCAGGCCGAGGCCCTCCGCGACGAGCCCGGCGTCCCACCGCGACCGGTCCTGCTCGGGCAGCGGCACGAGCGCCCCCGAGGCGTCGCTGCGCGCCGGGGCGCGCGCCTCGAGCAGGAGCATGAGGGCGAGCAGTCCGACTGCCTCCGCATGGTCGGGCACGCCGTCGACGAGCAGCCGCGTCAGGCGAATCGCCTCGCGGGAGAGCTCGATCCGCTGCACCGTCGCTCCGTGCGTGCTCGCATAGCCCTCGTTGAAGAGCAGGTACAGCACGTGCAGGGCCGAGCGGAGGCGGACGTCGTGGTCGTCACCGGACGGCATACGAAAGGCTGCGCCGGAGGCGCGGATCGTGGCCTTGGCACGGCTGATCCGCTGCGCCATGGTGGCTTCCGGCACGAGGAAGGCCTGCGCGATCTCGGCTGTCGTGAGACCACCCACCGCCCGCAGTGTGAGCGCGATCGCCGACGCCGGGGTCAGCGACGGATGGCAGCACAGGAGGAGCAGCGTGAGGCTGTCGTCGTGGCCGACGGGGTCGTGCGCCGGCACCTCCCAGGCGATGACGCGCGCCTCGCGCTCGCGCCGGGCCGCGTCACTGCGCCACAGGTCGACGAGCCGCCGCGAGGCGGTCGTGACGAGCCAGGCACGCGGCTCGTCGGGAAGCCCGTCGACGGGCCAGCGGCGCGCCGCGGCGAGGAGAGCCTCCTGGACGGCGTCCTCGGCCGAGTCGAAGTCGCCGAAGCGGCGGCTGACGATGCCGACGACCTGCGGCGCGAGCGTGCGCAGCAGGTCGTCGACGGCGGGGGCGTCGCTCAGCGTTCGGCCCCCGCGGTGCGCAGGAACGCGTCCATCTCCTCGGTGTTCGCCGGCGCCTGCTCCATGACCTGGCGCACGTGGATGGGCTGTCGTGTCGGCACGCCGCCCCGCCCGGGCACGGCCGACATGAGCGACGCGATCTCGAGGGCGCGCTCCTCCGAGTCGACCTCGACGACCTGGAAGCCGGCGAGCCACTCCTTGAACTCCTGGAACGGCCCGTCGGTGACGACCGGCGCCGCACCGTCGGACCGGACGATCTTGGCGAGGTCGGGACCGGTGAGGATCGTCGAGGAGACGAGCTCGCCGTTGGCCTCGAGCTCGCCGACCAGCTTCTCGTAGTAGTCGAGGTGGGCCTGGACCTCCTCCGGGGTCCAGTCGGTCATCGGGGCCGGGTCGTCGCCGGCCTGGAAGTCCACGCCGATGAGGTACTGCGCCATGGGTCTCTCCTTCGTCACGTCGTGCCAGCGTGGCACGCTCACCCCGGGGACGGAGCGGAGGACGCGCCCTCGACATCGATTGGGTGCCCTGGTCGGCGACTGGCGAGGATTGGCCCGAATGCGGGCAGGTGTTGGCACGATGTGCCAACGCCCCGACGGGCGTCCCGCGGGTTGAATCCTCACCATGACAGCAGGCACCTCCGCACGCCGCCGGATCCGCATCGGCATCGACACCGGTGGCACGTTCACCGACGTCGTCGCGCTCGACGAGGACTCGGGCGAGCTCGTCACGACGAAGACGCCCTCGACCCCGAGCAACCCCGCGGACGGCTTCCTCGCCGGCGTCCGCAAGGTGCTCGACCTCATGGGCGCGAGCGGCGACGACATCAGTGCCGTCTCCCACGGCACGACCGTCGCGACGAACAAGCTCCTCGAGGGCAAGGTCGAGGCGCTCGGCTTCGTCACGACCGAGGGCTACGAGTTCATCCTCGAGATCGCCCGCCAGGCCGTGCCCGACGGCTACGGCAACTCCTACTTCTGGGTCAAGCCCGCGCGCATCGTCCCCGCCGACTACGTCAAGACGGTCGGCGGCCGGGTCGACTTCGAGGGCAACGAGATCCGCCCGTTCGACGAGGAGCGCGCCGTCGCCGTCGCCCGCTGGTTCAAGGATCGCGGCATCACGACGATCGGCGTGTGCTTCCTGCACTCCTACGCCGACGACAGCCACGAGCTCGCGATGCGCGAGGTGCTCCGCCGCGAGCACCCGGACGCCGTCGTCTCGATCAGCTCGGAGGTGCTGCGCGAGTACCGCGAGTACGAGCGCTCGATGACCACCCTCGTCGACGCCGCGGTCAAGCCCAACGTGTCGCGCTACGTCGCGAACATCCACCAGCGACTCGACGAGTTCGTCGGCAGCAGCGAGAAGCTGCCCTTCTACATCATGAAGTCCAACGGGGGTGTGCTGTCGGCCGACGAGGTCGTGCACCAGCCGATCACGACGGTCCTCTCGGGTCCTGCTGCCGGCGCACTGGGTGCCGGGCTCATCGCGAGCCGCGCCGGCTTCGACCGGGTCCTCACGTGCGACGGTGGCGGCACCTCGACCGACGTGTCCGTCGTGCTCGCCGGAGAGCCGACCCTGACGACCGAGGGCACGGTCGGGGCCTACCCGAGCAAGATCCCGATGATCGACGTCGTCACCGTCGGTGCGGGTGGCGGCTCGATCGCCTGGATCTCGCCCGAGGGATCGCTCAAGGTCGGCCCGCAGTCGGCAGGTGCCGACCCCGGCCCGCTCTGCTACGCCAAGGGCGGCACCGAGCCGACGATCACCGACGCCCACGTGACCCTCGGGCGCATCCCCCCGCACCTGCTCGGTGGCGAGATCCCCCTCGACGTGGAGGCCGCACGCGCCGGTGTCTCGACCCTGGCCGACCGCCTCGGGCTCGACTTCGAGCGCTGCGCGACCGGCATCCTCGAGATCTCTGCGTGGAACCAGGCCAACGCGCTGCGCCAGGTGTCGGTCAAGCGCGGCCTAGACGTGCGCGACTTCATGCTCGCGACCTTCGGCGGCTCGGGCTCGCTGCTCGCCTGCCGACTCGTGGACATCCTCGGCCTCGCCGGCGTCGTCGTGCCGCAGAACCCCGGCAACGTCTCCGCCTTCGGCCTGCTCACCGTCGACGTCAAGAACGACTACGTCCAGACGTCCGTCGCGCGCCACCACGCGCTCGACCACGCCGCCGTGCAGAAGACCTTCGACGACCTCACCGCCAAGGCGGCGAGCGCCCTCGACGGCGAGGGCTTCGCGCGCGAGAGCCACCGCTACACGCGCACCGTCGACCTGCGCTACTTCGGCCAGGCCTACGAGGTCCGCGTCGCCGCGCCCGAGGGCGAGATCGACGAGGCGTATGCCGCTGACGTCGCCTCGCGCTTCCACGACGAGCACCGCGCGCTCTACGGCTACGACTTCCGGAACGACCCGACCCAGCAGGTCGAGTGGGTCAACCTCCGTGTCACCGGAGTCGGCCCCATCACGCGGCCCGAGCTGCGCGACCTCGCGCCGTCCGACGGCACTGCGTACGTCCGCGAGCGCGCCCACCGCAGCGTCCGCCCGGTCTGCTTCGACGCCGACGCGGGCTACGTCGACACCGACGTCTGGTGGAGGCCCGACCTCCTCGCCGGCGACACGATCGAGGGCCCGGCGGTCATCGAGGAGTTCGGCTCGACGGTCCCGGTCCACCCCGGCTTCGTCGTGCGCGTCGACACGCTCGGCAACCTCGTCATCACCCGGTCCCCCTCGACCACCACCCCGGAGGCCTGACATGTGCTTCTCCTGCCAGACCGCGGCCACCCGGCTCGCCCCCGTCGACGCCGCCACCGGGTCGCAGCACGCTGACGTCTCTGCCGGCCACGACGCGGCCCCGGTGAACCCCGCGGGCCTCCCGACGGCATACGAGCACGGCAACCGGCTGACGGCCGAGGGCACGACGGTTGACCCGATCCTCGTCGAGATCGTCGAGGGGACGCTCGCGAGCGTCGAGATGGAGGTCGAGACGGCCATCGCCCGCACGTCGCGCTCCCCCATGATCCGCGACGCCCACGACTTCCGCGCCGGCATCCACGACCGCCAGCTGCGCAAGCTGACCGGGCGCTCGTACAGCGCGCTCGTGCACCCGATCGCCCGCGACTTCCCGCTCGCCGAAATGAGCGAGGGAGACGTCTTCTTCCACAACGACGTCTACGAGTCCGAGGGCGGCATCGGCCACCTCCCCGACCTGTGCGTCACCGTCCCGGTCTTCTCCGGCGGCGAGGTGGTCGCCTTCGTGCAGGCCTTCGGGCACCACGACGACATCGGTGGTGCCGTGCCAGGCTCGATGCCGAGCAACGCGCAGACCGTCTTCGAAGAGGGACTCTCGGTCCCGCCGATCAAGCTGTGGGACAAGGGAGTTCCCAACCAGGCAGCCCTGCGCATCATGACGCGCAACAGTCGTATGCCTGACAGCCTCGCCGCCGACCTCGACGCCGAGTGCTCGGCCTGCCTCATGGGCGCCCGCCGCCTCGGCGAGCTCTTCGAGCGCTACGGCCGCGACACCATCGAGGCCGCGTTCGACGCCATCCTCGACAAGACGACCGAGACCTACCGCCGCGAGATCCTCAGCAAGATCCCCGACGGCACGTACGTCTGGGAGGACTATGCGGAGCACGACGGCGTCGACGAGCCGAAGCTGCACACGCAGCGCATCACGCTGACGAAGCTGTCGACCGGCGGGCCCGGCCCGGGTGACGGCGGCCCCAAGCTCGTCATCGACTTCACCGGCACGGCGCCGCAGGCGAAGGGCCCGATCAACCACTGCGGCGACTACGTCGGCGGCAACTTCCTCAAGAAGTGGCTCGCGCCCATCCTGCGCAACCTCGCCGAAACCCCGGAGCGGATGGCCGAGCTCGACGTCAACGAGGGCATCGTCCCCCTCATCGAGATGAAGTTCCCCGAGAAGGGGACGCTGCTGACGCCGATCTACCCCGCGCCGACGAACGCTCGCACCTTCGTGATCCTGCGCCTGCTCGGCGTCCTCGCCGGCGTCGTCGCCAAGGCCGTCGACGGGAAGATGCCCGCCGACCAGGAGACGATCCGCTACACCGGCGTCTACGGCAAGGACCGCGACGGCAACGACTACCTCATGCGCGAGGTGCTCGGTGGCGGTTCGGGCGGTCGCTACTACGCCGACGGCGAGGACACGATCCACGTCGTGCCCGACAGTCGCAACCTGCCGACCGAGTTCACCGAGAGCCGGTTCCCGTTCATCGTCGAGCGCCTCGGCCTCGCCGTCGACTCGGGCGGTGCGGGACGCCACCGCGGTGGCCTCGGCTACGAGAAGCACATCCGGATGCTCAAGGACGCGCACTTCATGTCCATCGCCGACCGGTCGATCCTCGCCTGCTGGGGCGTCAAGGGCGGCAGGGCGGGTCGTCCGTTCCAGGTGACGGTCGACGTCGGCGGCCCCGAGGAGCGCACCGTCGACGCCCTGGCAGACGCCGAGGTCGTCAAGGCCGGGCAGGTCATCCGCATCCGCACCACCGGCGGTGGCGGCTGGGGCGACCCGCTCGACCGGCCCTACGACGAGGTCGAGCGCGACCTGCGCTGGGGCAAGGTCTCGTTCGAGGGCGCGCGCCGCGACTACGGCGTCGTCGCCACCGGAGACCTCGACCAGCCCGTCATCGACACCACCGCGTCGGACGCCCTGCGTGAGCAGCTGCGGGGCGACCGCGCGGACGAGCAGCCGTTCTTCGACCGGGGCCCCGGCTACGCGACGCTCGCCGCGGGACGGTCGGCGGCGGATGTCGACTGGGTCTGAGCATGACGACGGTCCTCGTGATCGGCGCGGCCGGCAAGACCGGCCGCGCCGTCACGCGCGCCCTCACGTCACGGGGTGTCAGCGTGCGCGCTGCCGTGCGATCGCCGGAACGGTCCGAGAGAGCGTATGCCGCTGGGGCCCGGTCGATCTCGGTCGTTGACCTCGAGACGGGCCAGGGGCTCGTCGAGGCCGTGACCGACGTCGACGGCGTCTACCACCTCGCGCCCAACGTGCACCCGGACGAGGTCGCCATCGCCGAGCGGGTCGCCCGTGCCGCCGCGCGGGCCGACCTGGCCCGCTTCGTGTTCCACTCGGTGCTTCACCCCCACGACGCCTCGATGCCGCACCACGTCCGCAAGGCCGAGGCCGAGGAGGTCGTGCGCACCTACCTGCCGGGAGCCACGGTGCTGCGCCCGGCGGCATACCACCAGAACCTTGTGGGCGCGGCTGTCGCCGGCCGTCTCGCCGTGCCCTACTCGCTCGACGCGCCGTTCACGAACGTCGACCTCGACGACGTGGCCGAGGCGGCGGCGACGGTGCTGACCCGGCCCGGCCACGCGGGCCTGACCTACGACGTCGCCGGCCCCGAGGTGCTCTCGGTGCGCGAGCAGGCGCACGTCGCGACGGAGGTGCTCGGGCACCCGGTCGAGGCCGTACGCATGGAGCTCTCGGAGTGGGTCGCCGGAGCCGGCGCCTCGCTCACGCCACAGGCGCGGGTCGACTTGCTGGCGATGTTCGGGGCCTACGACCGGAGCGGCCTCGTCGGAGACCCGACGACGCTCCGACGCCTTTTGGGCCGCGAGCCCGGTACCTGGGCGCAGGCCCTCGTCGGCTGAACAGGATTCAACGACAAGGGAATTCACGGTGCCGAGACCGGAAGAGCCTCAGCGCGCCCCTTCGGGCACCGCTACGGCGCCGTCCATGGCGGGCCGCCGCTGAGGGCGCATCCGACCGACAACCCGCGCCCCCTTCCCCTGTCAGGTATTGACGAAGAGTCGCGTTTATGACGGCTGGCACAGTCCTCCGCAACGGCACAGGCCGCACTCACACACCGACCCCAGCCGGGTCGGAGCACCCCTTGGAGGGCTCATGGCACGCCTCACGTTCTTCCGGATCGCCGCTCCCGCTCTCACCGTCGCACTGCTCACGGCCGCCTGCGGCTCGGCAGACCCGAGCACCGGCCAGAGCGGGGGCGCCGGCGGCGACAGCCCCCGGATCGCGGCGATCTTCTCCGGTTCGGCGACCGACGCCGACTACAACGCCCTCGGTCTGCTCGCCCTGCAGTCGGCCGAGAAGTCGCAGGGCGCCGAGACCGCGCACTCCGAGAGCGTCCCGGTCCCCGACGCCGAGCGCGTCATGAAGGAGTACCTCGCCGACGGCTACACCGTCATCTGGAGCCACGGCAGCCAGTACTTCGAGGCGACGAGCAAGCTCGCGAAGCAGAACCCCGACGTCACGTTCATCGGCGAGTTCGACGACAAGCCCAAGGAGTCGATCCCCAACCTCTGGGTCCTCGACCGGAACTTCCACACGGCCTTCTACCCGCTGGGCGTGCTCGCCGCCGCCCAGACGAAGTCGGGCAAGATCGGCTACGTCGGTGGGCTGTCCCTGCCGTTCTCCTACTCCGAGGTCCACGCCGTCAACCAGGCCCTCAAGGACAGCGGCTCGAACGCCACCGTGACCCCCGTGTGGACGGGTGACTTCAACGACCCGACCAAGGCGCAGCAGATCACCTCGCAGCTCGTCGGCCAGGGCAACGACGTCATCGTCGGATCACTCAACCTCGGCATGGTCGGGGCGTTCCAGGCCGTGAAGGGCAAGACCGACGACGTCGTCGTCACCGCGAAGTACACCGACAAGTCGCAGTTCGACCCCGAGCACTACGCCACGGCGGCGATCTACGACTTCACCAAGCCGCTCGGCGACATGCTCACCAAGATCAAGGCCGGCGAGCGCAGTGGCTACTACCCGCTCGGGTTCGACACGGGGGTCTCGATCCAGACGCCGAAGAACGTCGATCCTGCCGTCGTGGCCAAGGTGGAGCAGGCCGTCGCCGACATCACGTCGGGCAAGATCACGGTCGAGAAGAACCTCACCCCGATCAAGTGACGACCCAGTCATGACCGAGAACTCCTCACCAGGCCCCCGCCCCCTCCTGCACATGGACGGGATCCGCAAGACGTTCGGGCCGGTCGTGGCCCTCGACGGGGTCGACCTCACGGTCGGCCGCAACGAGGTGCACGGCCTGCTCGGCGGCAACGGCGCGGGCAAGACGACCCTCATGAACGTCCTCTACGGCCTCTACCGCGCCGACGAGGGCATCGTGACCCTCGACGGCCAGGAGGTCGTCATCCGCGACCCGCGCGACGCGATCTCGCACGGCATCGGCATGGTCCACCAGAACTTCCTGCAGGTGGACACCTACTCCGTGACCGAGAACATCGTCCTCGGCACCGAGCTGCCGTCGTGGCCGTCGATGGACCTCAAGGGCCAGGCCGAGCGCATCGCGGAGCTGTCGACGCGTTTCGGTCTGTCCGTCGACCCGCTCGCCACGGTCGCCGACCTCTCCGTGGGTCTGCGCCAGCGCGTCGAGATCCTCAAGGCGCTCTACCGCGGGGCCAAGGTCCTCGTGCTCGACGAGCCGACGACGAACCTCACTCCGCAGGAGGTCGACTCGCTCTTCGGCTCGCTTCGGGCCATCGTCGACGAGGGGATGAGCGTCGTCTTCATCACCCACAAGATCCGCGAGACCATGGCGGTCTGCGACACGCTCACCGTGATGCGCGACGGACGTCGCGTCGGCACGGTGGCACGGCGTGGGACCACACCCACCGAGCTGGCCGGGCTGATGGTCGGTGACGATGCGATGGTCAGGAGGGTCACCGAGGTCGTGACTGCCGGCATGGCCGCCCCGGTCGGGCGGGGACCGACGGTCGACGCGTATGCCGCGGGCGACGCCCCGGAGCGCGTGGTCGTCTCGGGCCTCCTCGCCCACAACGACCACGGCGTGCCCGCCGCCGACGTCAGCCTCTCGGTCCGCGGTGGCGAGATCGTCGGCATCGCCGGTGTCGCGGGCAACGGCCAGGTAGAGCTCGCCGAGGCCCTCGCCGGGGTCCGCCCCACCGCGGCAGGATCGATGTCGCTCGACGGGCGCGACCTCGCCGGCTCGCCGACCGCGACGTGGCTCGACGGCGGAGTGGCTTACGTCCCCGAGGACCGTCACCGCGACGGCATCCTGCCCTCGGAGAGCATCGTCGAGAACCTCGTGCTCGGCGCGCAGCGCGGTCGACGCTTCCGGTCCGGTCCGTTCCTCGACTGGCGTCGGGCGCGTCAGCACGCGGAGAGCTCGATCCGGGCGTTCTCGATCAAGGCCCCGTCCGCGAGCACGCCCGCCGCGCAGCTGTCGGGGGGCAACATCCAGCGGATCATCCTGGCGCGCGCCTTCTCCCACGAGCCCGGGTTCCTCATCCTGCACAACCCCACCCGAGGCCTCGACATCCCTTCGACCCAGTTCGTCTACGACCGCACGCGCGCCGCCGCGGCGAGTGGGACCGCTGTGCTCCTCATCTCCGAGGACCTCGACGAGCTGACCAACCTCTGCGACCGCATCCTCGTCGTCTACTCCGGTCGCATCGTCGGCGAACGCCGCCGCGGGGAGTACGACCAGTACGAGCTCGGCCACCTCATGGCCGGGCTGGAGGAGTCGGCATGACGACGACCACCGCTCCGGTCCAGACCCCACCGCGCACCGAGACCCGGGCCGGCCGGGGCAACGCCCTCGCCCGTCAGGTGCTCGCCTACGTCGTGGCCGTCCTCATGGCCTTCGTCGTCGCCGGGATCATCATCGCCGCCCTCGGGCACAACCCGTTCGACGCCTACCGGGCCATCGTCACGACCTCGTTCAAGTCGGGCTTCGGACTCGTCGAGACCGTGCACAAGTGGGTGCCGCTCGTGCTCCTCGCGCTGGCCTTCACCATCCCGCTCGCAGCCGGCAAGTACAACATCGGCGGCGAGGGACAGCTGCTCGTCGGTGCCACGGCGAGCGCCGCGGCCGGCATCCTGCTCGCGGACCTGCCGATCTACGTCCTACTCCCCCTCGTCCTCGTGTGCGGCGTCCTCGCCGGCGCCGTCTTCGCCTGGGTCGCGGCCTGGCTCATGGACCGTTTCGGCATCAACGAGATCCTCAGCACCGTCCTGCTCAACTTCGTCAGCTTCGGGATCGTCGACTACGTCGCGTCCGAGGTGTGGAGCGACCCGGCCGCTGGACACCCGACGACCATCCCGATCGGCGAGGGCGGACTGCTTCCGCTCGTGGGTCGGCCGCCGATGCACCTCGGCGTGCTGCTGGCCGTGCTCGTCGCCGCGGCGGTCGTCGTCGTCATGCGACGCAGCGTGCCCGGCTTCGAGCTGCGGGCCGTGGGCGCCAACGCCCGGGCCGCCCAGGTCCACGGCATCCGGGTCGGCCGCGTCGCGGTCGGGTCGCTCGTCGTGGGCGGCGCCCTCGCCGGCCTCGCCGGGGCCATCGAGGTCGCCGGCGTGCACGGAAAGCTCATCGAGGGCATGCAGTCGAACTACCTGCTGCTCGGCATCATCATCGGCCTCATCGCCCGCGGCAACGCGCTGGCCGTGCCGTTCGTCGCGTTCGGCATCGCCGTGCTCGAGGTCGGGTCCAGCGCGATGCAGCGCAGCGCCGGGGTGCCCAGCGAGATGGTGCTCATCGTCGAAGCCCTGATCCTGCTCTTCCTGCTCTTCTCCGACGTCGTCGGAGCCCGTCTGAGGAGGTCCTCGCGATGAACGAGGTCACATCGTTCCTGCAGCTCGTCGTCACCGCCATGGTGCCGTTCATCCTCGCCGCCCAGGGCACGATGATCGCCGGACGCGCCGGCGTCTTCAACGTCGCCCAGGAAGGTCTGATGATGCTCGGCGCGAGCGTCGGCTTCCTCGTCTCGCTGACGTTCGGGGGCAACCTCGTCGGCCTCGTCGTCGCCGGCCTCGGCGGCGGCCTCTTCGGTTGGTTCCTCGGCTGGGTCACCACCCGCTTCCGGCTCGACCAGTTCGTCATCGGCCTGGCCCTCTTCTTCGCCGCGGCCGGACTTGCCTCCCTGCTCTACAAGGTCGTCATCGGGGTGACGCTGCAGCCGCCGCTCATCCCGACGCTCGACGACCTGAGCGTCCCCGGCCTGTCCGCCATCCCGTTGGTCGGCCCGGTCCTCTTCCAGCAGTCGGCGATGGTCTACTTCGCGTTTCTCCTCTCCGGCGGGCTCTACTGGTTGCTCTACAAGACCAACCACGGCCTCAAGCTGCGGTCCGTCGGTGAGAACCCCAAGGCCGCGGACAGCCTCGGCGTCAACGTGGCCCGCACGCGCATCTGGTGCAGTGCCGCAGGGGGCGCCCTCATGGCGCTGGCCGGTGCCTACCTGCCGATGACCTACACGGGCACGTACACCGAGGGCATGGTCGCCGGACGCGGCTGGCTCGCCATCGCCCTGGCGTTCTTCGGGGGCTGGCGCCCCCAGTACATCCTGGCGGGGTCGGCCTTCTTCGCCGGCATGGAGGTGCTCGCCCTGCGCGTGCAGGTCGGCGGGCTCGACGTCCCGCACCAGTTCATCTCGATGCTGCCGTACGTGGCGACCCTGCTCGTCATGATGTTCGCGCTGCGGTGGGCCAGGATCCCGGCCTTCCTCGGGCGCAACTACGACCGCGAGAGCCGGACGTCACACTGAGACGGGAGGTCCGCATGGCACACACCCGGCGTCTCGGCGCCCGAGAGCTGCTCGACACGGTGCTCGACGACGGCACGTGGCTGGGCTGGGACTCCATCCCGGTCCAGCCCGCCGAGCCCGGCAGCCCGTATGCCGCCGAGCTGGCTGCCGCTGCCGAGCGCAGCGGGTGCGACGAGGCGATCATCACGGGCGAGGGGCGCATCCGCGGGCGCCGCGTGGCCGTCATCGCGGGCGAGTTCCGCTTCCTCGCCGGCTCGATCGGGGCGGTGGCCGCCGAGCGCATCGTGCTCGCCTTCGAGCGGGCCAGGCGCGAGGAGCTGCCGGTCTTCGCCGCGCCGAGCTCGGGTGGCACCCGGATGCAGGAGGGCACGCCGGCCTTCGTCGGCATGGTCAAGATCAGTGCGGCCTGCGCGCAGCTCAAGGCGGCGGGGCTGCCCTACCTCGTCTACCTCCGGCACCCGACGACCGGTGGCGTCTTCGCCTCGTGGGGCTCCCTCGGGCAGGTCACGGTCGCCGAGCCCGGCGCCATGATCGGCTTCCTCGGGGCTCGCGTGTACGAGGCGCTCTACGGCAGGCCCTTCCCTGACGGCGTGCAGACCGCCGAGAACCTCTTCGAGCACGGCCTCATCGACGCGATCCTGCCCGTCGAGGCCCTTGCCGAGACGGCAGACAGGGCACTCAACGTGCTCATGGGCCCACGGGAGGACCTCCCGGACGTGCCCGAGCTCGTCAAGGAGCCCCTCGCCGACATCCCCGCCTGGGACTCGATCGTGCGCTCGAGGCGGGACGACCGACCCGGTGTGCGGGCGCTGCTCAAGCTCGGGGCGACGGACGTGCTGCCGCTCCACGGGACCGGCCAGGGCGAGTACGACCCCGGGCTGCTCATGGCGCTCGCCCGGTTCGGCGGCGCACCCTGCATCGTGCTGGGCCAGGACCGCCGCGGCCAGACGCTCGACGCCCCCCTCTCGCCGAAGGGACTGCGCGTCGCCCGTCGCGGCATGGCGCTCGCGCTCGAGCTCGGCCTGCCGCTCGTGAGCATCGTCGACACGGCTGGTGCCGCACTGTCGAAGGAGGCGGAGGAGGGCGGCATGGCGGGCGAGATCGCCCGATGCCTCGCCGAGCTCGTCACGCTCGAGGCGCCCACCCTGTGCGTGCTGCTCGGCCAGGGCACCGGCGGCGGTGCCTTGGCGGTCATGCCCGCCGACCGGGTCATCTGCGCACAGCACTCGTGGCTGTCGCCGCTGCCACCGGAAGGGGCGTCGGCGATCCTGCACCGCGACACCGAGCACGCCCCCGAGCTCGCGACGGCCCAGCGGGTCCGCTCGCTCGACCTCCTCGCTGACGGCATCGTCGACCGGATCGTCGCCGAACACCCCGATGCCGCCGACGAGCCGGAGGACTTCTGCCGGCGGATGAGCCAAGCCATCCAGCACGAGCTCGCCGTCCTGGCCCGCGAGGAGCCGCGAGCTCGGCTCGCCTCACGACTCGCCCGCTACCGCATGCTCGGTCAGCGCTGAGCGACCGTCGCGCGCCTGTCGGCACAGCTGGGTGGCACCCACCGCACCGATGTCGACCTAGTCGACGTCGCGCTCCTCGATGGTCTGGCGCACGGTGCTCGTCGGGGTCGTCGCGCCGCTCGGGCGCTCCTCGCGGGTGATGATGCGCTTGCGCCGGGTGCCCTTGCTCCCGTGCCAGATGAGCGCGGCGCCCGCGACCATGAGGATGACACCGACGACGGGCAGGCTGATGACGGACGTGTTGGCCCGCACCGCGAAGGTCAGGATGGCCCCCACGACAGCGAGCAGGACTCCGACTCCCACGGTCCCCCACCTCTCGGCTCGATCGAGGACGCACCGGACGGCGCCCCTTGCACATTATGTCTCTCGTACCCGCCTGACCGGTATGCCGTGCAGCCTCCCGACGGCGCGCCGACCCGGGTGGCGGGCAGGGGCGCTCGGGGGACCCGACGGCATACATCTGCCAATGTCGGGGGCCGCGTTGGGCAGGAGGTGACAACGCGCACGCTCCGCCGGTCTCCCTAGGCTCACGCCATGACGACCGAGGACGCGCCGTGAGGGTGCTCGTGGCGCTGGGCGGCAACGCCATGACCGGGCCTGACGGCAGCGCGGCTCCCCAGGCCCAGCGCGAGGCCATCGCCACCGCGAGCCACCACCTCGCCGAGCTCGTCGCCGCCGGGCACGAGGTCGTCATCACCCACGGCAACGGACCCCAGGTCGGCAACCTCCTCGTCAAGAACGAGCTCGCCGCGAGCGTCGTGCCGCCGGTGCCGCTCGACTGGTGCGGCGCGCAGACGCAGGGGACGATCGGCTTCACGCTGCTCGACACCCTCGAGGCCGCCCTCGCGCAGCGCGGCGTCGAGCGCCCTGTCGCCGCCATCATCACCCGAACGCTCGTCGACGCCGACGACCCCGGCTTCACGCACCCGACGAAGCCGATCGGGCGTTTCCTCCCCCGTGAGCAGGCGCAGACGCTCATCGACCACGGCGAGCGCTGGGAGGACCGCGGCGAGAAGGGCTGGCGGCGCGTCGTCGCGTCACCTGAGCCGGTCGAGGTCCTCGAGACGCACACGCTCCACACGCTCCTCGCCGCCGGATACGTCGTCGTCACGGCCGGCGGCGGGGGCATCCCCGTCGTGCGTGGCGCCGACGGCAGCGTCCACGGCGTCGAGGCGGTCATCGACAAGGACCTCACCGCGGCCCTGCTGGCGCGCGCCGTCGACGCCGACGTCCTCGTCATCGCGACCGACGTCGCCCACGCCGTCGCCGCCTGGGGCACGCCCCGTGCCCACGACATCGGCCGGGTCACGCTCGGCGAGATGGAGGCGTATGCCGCCGAGGGCCACTTCGCGTCGGGCTCGATGGGCCCGAAGGTCGAGGCCGCCCTTCGCTTCGTCCGCTCCGGCGGCTCCCGATCGATCATCACGGCCCTCGACCAGCTCTCCGCCGCCATCGACGGCCATGTCGGAACCGTCATCGAAAACCCTGAAAGAGAAAGGTGATTCACGTGCCCGAAGCCATTGAGGTGCGCAAGGTCCCCATCCACTCGGTCGCCGACGCGTCGGAGCTCGCGACGCTCATCGACGACGGCGTCATGGAGGCGAGCCGCGTCGTCGCCATCATCGGCAAGACCGAGGGCAACGGCGGTGTCAACGACTACACGCGGATCATCGCCGACCGCGCCTTCCGCGAGGTCCTCGTCGAGAAGGGCGCGCCCGCCGACCAGGTCAAGCAGGTCCCGATCGTGTGGTCCGGTGGCACCGACGGCATCATCAGCCCGCACGCCACGATCTTCGCCACGGTGCCGGCCGAGAAGGCCGAGCAGTCCGACGAGCCGCGGCTCACGGTCGGCTTCGCGATGAGCGAGCCGATCAAGCCCGAGGAGATCGGCTACGTCGCCATGGTGCAGAAGGTCGCCGACGCCGTGAAGGTCGCCATGGAGCGGGCCGGCATCACCGACCCGGCCGACGTGCACTACGTGCAGACCAAGACGCCGCTGCTGACGATCCACACCATCCGCGACGCGAAGTCGCGCGGGCACCAGGTCTGGACCGAGCACACGCACGAGTCGATGGACCTCTCCAACGGCACGACCGGCCTCGGCATCGCCGTCGCCCTCGGCGAGATCGAGATGCCGACGGACGCCGACATCATGCACGACCGCTCGCTCTTCTCGTCGGTGGCGTCGTGCAGCTCGGGTGTCGAGCTCGACCAGGCGCAGGTCGTCGTCGTCGGCAACACGACGGGCATCGGCGGCCGCTACCGCATCGGCCACTCGGTCATGGAGGACGCGCTCGACGCCGACGGCGTGTGGGGCGCGATCAAGGACGCCGGACTGGACCTGCCGGAGCGTCCGCACAGCAGCGACATCCAGGGCCGGCTCGTCAACGTCTTCCTCAAGTGCGAGGTGAGCCAGGACGGCACCGTGCACGGTCGGCGCAACGCGATGCTCGACGACTCCGACGTGCACTGGCACCGCCAGATCAAGTCCGCGGTGGGTGGCGTGACGGCATCGGTGACGGGCGACCCGGCGGTCTTCGTGTCCGTGTCGGCAGCGCACCAGGGCCCCGACGGCGGCGGGCCCGTCGCCGCGATCGTCGACCTCGGCGAGGGCGAGCCCACCGGCTACCGCTGGACCCGCTGACCGCTCGGGTCCACCAACCCTTCACCGTCGAAAGGCCACGTGTGGCCCCCCTCGGTCGGTCGAGAGGCCAGTTCTCGGTGACGAGGGCTGGCCTCTCGTCATGGTGGAGGCGGCCCGACGTGGCCTCTCGACGGTGGCGGGATGTCCTTGCCGACCGGCGTCTGCGCCACTACCTTGTGTCGCATGGTACCGGGCGACGAACGCATCCTGACGCACCTCCGTCGCGGTGCGGTCGAGTACTGCGTGCTCGCGATGGTCGCCGACGAGCCCACCTACGGGCTCGACATCGCGCGCCGGCTCGCCCGCGACGGCATCCTCATGACCGGCGAGGGCACCCTCTACCCCCTGCTGTCGCGGCTGCGGACCGCCGGGTTCGTCGAGACGAGGTGGGAGGAGTCGACCGAGGGCCCGCCACGCCGCTACTACGCGATCACCGCCTCGGGACGGGGGACGCTCGACGCCTTCCGCCGCACGTGGGCACCATTCCGCGACGCCGTGGACGCGGCCGTCGACCCGCAGACAGGGAGCAGACCGTGAACCAGACCCACCCCCGCGTCGACGCCTATCTCCAGCGCCTCGACACCCTCCTCGAGGGCGCGCCGCCGGCGACCCGGACCGAGGTCGTCGCCGGCGTGCGCGAGCACCTCCACGACAGCCTCCCGGCCGACGCCGACGACGAGCAGGTGCGCAGCGCGCTCGCCGGGCTGGGCACGCCCGAGCAGATCGCCGACGAGGCGTATGCCGTGGGGCCGGGCTCCCGCGCCGGCGCAGCGACGCTCGCCCAGGACCGGCGTTGGCTGCCGGTGGTCGTCATGGTGCTCGGCTTCCTCGTCCTGCTCCTGCTGACGTTCTTCGCCGTCACCGGCCCCCACCCCGTCGAGCTGCTCTTCGCCCTCTTCTACCCGCCGCTGTGGCCGGTGCTCGCCGTCCTCGTCGTGATCGCCCGCGGATGGACGACGCGCGAGAAGGTCGTGCTCATCGGCGTCTTCCCGGCGGCCTGCGCCCTGGTCGCGATCGTCGCCGCGGTCGCCTGGAGCGTCAACGAGGCGGTCGGGGTAGCGGCTTCGGTCACGGCCCTGCTCCTGTCCGTGGTGGTCGCCGCCACCGTGGTCGTCGTCCTCGGTCGGAGAGGGCTGCGCCGCGCCCGCTGAGCCGCCCACCACACAGCCCACCCCCGACCAGACCGCCCACTCCGCTCGACGGAGAGGGCGCGGGGGCTCTCGCTGCGGCACACGGCATACGCCCCCCTGAGACGACGGCCACGCCCCGGAGTGGGGCGTGGCCGTCGGCCTGACGTCGACTCAGTGCGCGAAGTGGCGCGTCCCGGTGAAGTACATCGTGACCCCGGCGGCCTTGGCCGCCTCGATGATCTCCTCGTCGCGGATCGAGCCGCCGGGTGCGACGACGGCGCGGACGCCGGCGTCGAGCAGGATCTGCAGGCCGTCGGCGAACGGGAAGAACGCATCCGACGCGGCGACCGAGCCGCGGGCTCGCTCCTCCCCCGCGCGACGCACGGCGAGGTAGCACGAGTCGACGCGGTTGACCTGGCCCATGCCGACGCCGACCGCGGCGCCGTCCTTGGCGAGCAGGATCGCGTTGGACTTCACGGCGCGGATCGCGCGCCAGGCGAACTGCAGGTCGGCCAGGGTCGCGTCGTCCGCGGCGTCGCCGGAGACGAGCCGCCAGTCCGCGGCGTCGTCGCCCCCGGTCACGGCGTCACCCTCGCCGCGCACGACGGCGTCGACCTTGTCGACGGTCTGCACGAGCAGGCCACCGCTGATGGCACGCGTCTCGATCGGGTCCGCCGCCTCGGCCATGCCGGCGGGTAGGCGCAGGACGCGGAGGTTCTTCTTGGCCGTGAGGATCTCGAGGGCCTCCGGCTCGTAGTCGGGGGCGATGACGACCTCGGTGAAGACCGGCTTGGCCGCCGCCGCCATGGCCGCCGTGACGGTCCGGTTGGCCGCGATGATGCCACCGTAGGCGCTCACCGGGTCGGTGGCGTGGGCGCGCTCGTAGGCCTCCTCGATGGTCCCGCCGACGGCGATGCCGCACGGGTTGGCGTGCTTGATGATCGCGACGGTCGGCTGGTCGCCGTGGTCGTGCGCGGCACGCACGGCGGCGTCGGTGTCGACGTAGTTGTTGTAGGACATCTCCTTGCCGTGCAGCTGCTCCGCACTGGCCACGCCCGGGCGCCAGTGGCGGTAGAGGGCCGCGCTCTGGTGCGGGTTCTCGCCGTAGCGCAGGGCCGCCGCGCGGTCGAAGGTCGCGCCCGTCCACGCCGGGAAGCCGGTGCCGTCGCTCGTGTCGGCGACGACGTTGCCCATCCAGTTCGCGACCGCGTTGTCGTAGCTCGCCGTGTGGACGAACGCCTCGGCCGCGAGGCGGCGACGCTCGGTCACCGTGAAGCCGCCGGCCCCGAGGGCCTCGGTGACGTGGGCGTATGCCGCCGGGCTCGTCACGATGGCGACGCTCGCGTGGTTCTTGGCGGAGGCACGCACCATCGACGGGCCGCCGATGTCGATCTGCTCGACGCACTCGTCCTCGCTCGCGCCGGACGCGACGGTCTCGCGGAAGGGGTAGAGGTTGACGACGACGAGGTCGAAGGCCTCGACGCCGAGGTCGGCGAGCTGCCGGACGTGGTCGGGGTTCCGCGTGTCGGCGAGGATGCCGGCGTGCACCTTCGGGTGCAGGGTCTTGACCCGGCCGTCGAGGCACTCGGGGAAGCCGGTGAGCTCCTCGACCTGCGTGACGGGCACCCCTGCGGCGGCGATGGTCTTCGCCGTCGATCCCGTCGAGACGATGGCGACACCGGCGGCGTCGAGGGCGCGGGCCAGCTCGTCGAGGCCTGACTTGTCGTAGACGGAGACGAGGGCCCGCTTGATCGAGCGGCGGCCGTCGGTGAGGTCGGACGCGTGGGACAGAGCGGCGGTCATGGGTGCACTCCTGGTTCGGTGACATCGGTCGCGGCGTGCCCGGGTCGTGTCGTCAGGGGACCCGATGGCTTCCGTTCTCGCGAGGCACCCAGGCGGTCGATGCTCCCGACGTCACTCCCCGGTGGTGTCCCACCCGCGCCAGTCGTGTGCGACCAGCGTAGCGGTCAGTCCTGCCCGATCCGAACTCGTCGCCCCTCGACCACGAAGCCCTCGCGGGCGAGCCGGCTCACGACGTCGACGAGCAGGTCGCGCTCCTGGACCTTGATCCGCTCGTGCAGGCTCTCCTCGGTGTCGTCGTCCTCCACGGCGACGACCCGCTGCTCGATGATCGGCCCGGTGTCGACGCCGGCATCGACGACGTGGCACGTCGTGCCGGTCACCTTGACGCCGTAGGCGAGGGCGTCGCGCACGCCGTGCGCCCCGGGGAAGCTCGGCAGCAGGGCGGGGTGGGTGTTGACGACGGGCTGGGCGCCCAGCGTCGCCGGACCGAGGATCCGCATGAAGCCGGCCGTGACGACGAAGCGCGGGTCCGCGGCAGCCACCTGCTCGGCCAGGGCGACGTCCCACGCCGCGCGGTCCGCGAAGTCCGCGGGTCGCACGACGAACGTCGGTATGCCGGCCCGTTCGGCCCGGTCGAGCCCGGTGCACGGCCGGTCGGCCCCCACCGCGGCGATGCGGACGCCGTAGACCGGGTCGGCCGCGGCGTCGAGCAGCGCCTGGAGCAACGTGCCGGACCCGGACACCAGCACGACGACCGGCACCTGACGATCGGTCGGCTCGGACGTGCTGGCGAGGGCGTCGGTCGTCACGAGCCGGAGTTTAGCGCCGCCGCCCGATGCGGGCCCGGCCCCATCCATGGGCGAGGATGGACCGCATGACCGAGCCCCAGCTGGAGCAGGAGATCGCGTTCGCCCGCGAGAAGGCCAAGCGCACCCTGCCCGTCGCGCTCCTCGTGCTGCTCGGTCTGGTCGCCATGTACCTCCCGCTGCCGAAGCGCTTCGTCGCCTTCCTGCCGCTCGTGCTCGCGGTCGTCCTCACCGTGCGCCTGCTCCGCTTTCTGTCGATGCGGACCGGCAAGGAGAAGATCTGGCCGGTCATCACCCTCGTCATCTCCGGGATGCTGCTGTCGAGCCTGGCCCTCCAGGTCGCGTTCTACGACTCCGTCAGCGCCTACGAGAAGTGTGTCGCCGGGGCCCAGACCAGCATCGCCGAGGGCGACTGCGCGAAGCTGCGCGACGCCGGGATGGTCGGCGTCGTCGTGCGCTGACCCGGTGACACGGACCGAGGGTCGAGCGGCGTCCGAGGACCTCAGTCCTCGTCGGTGACCGGAGTCTCCTGGTCCTGGTCCTGGTCCTCGTCCTGGTCCTCGTCCGGCGTCGGGTCGAGGGCCTCGCCCTCCCGGCGACGCTCGAGCAGCACGAGCACGCCGGTGAGGAGCAGCGCGCCACCGACGACCTCGGCGGTCAGGGCCGCGGCGAACGACCAGAGGTGCGGTCCGACGGCCGAGAGCCGGTCGACACCGACCGCGCCGTTGCCGAGCGCCGTGAGGGCGATGACGACCACGACCGCGATGAGGGCCGCGACGGCCGTCGCCGAGAGCCGGGCCCGCACGTTGCCGAAGAACTCGAGCTCGGCGTCGACCCGGCGACCGAGCCAGACGCCGACGAGCACGGGGGCCAGCACGACGGCATACATCATCGCCGGGTAGTCGCTGGCCTCGGGCAGCGCGCCGAGGACGGGCACGAGCGGCAGCAGGCCGGGCTGGGCGGCGCCGGCGGAGACCGTCGAGCCGAGCGCGACCTGGAAGCCCGGGCCGGCGAGGAACGACAGCGCCCACGTGGCCGCGTTGCCGAGGAGGGCGAGCTGGGCGAGCGCGATGATGACGACCGCGCCGACGTTGGCGCCGTACTGGTCCTGGATGTCGGCGACGGCCGACCACGACACGACGAGCCGCAGGACGACGACGACGAGACCGAGGGCGAGCAGCATCCCCGCCCCGCGCCAGCCGGTGCGCCACACCGTCGGCAGCCACGTCGGGCCGCGCCGGAACCACGTGCGCACGAACGCCGGCGCCGTCTCGTCGTCGGGGCGGAGCATGACGAAGCCGAGCGCCGCGAGGGGCACGAGCAGGGACCCGACGACCGCGGCGACCCCGGGTGTCGCGGGGCCCCCGAGGGTGAAGAGCGCGAAGACCGACGACACGAGCCCGTAGCCGATGACGAAGCCCGGCACGACGCCCCACTGGGCGACCCGGCTCCAGTCGGCCGCACCGACGCGCAGCCGCTCGGTCGCGGCGAGACGGCGGGCCCAGCGGTAGGCGATGTGGACGAAGACGAGCAGGAGCAGCAGCGGCGTCATCGAGATGGCCACGTTGCCGGCACCGACGGACTGGCCGTGGCCGAGGAACCAGATGGCGCTGGCGACCGACACCGCCGAGAACCACCCGACGGAGCTCTCGGGCGCGGCCACCCAGCCGATGAGCGCCGGCAGCACGACGACCGACCACGTGCCGACGGCAGCGAGCGCGCCGGCGCGCAGGGCGGCCGGCATCGCCGTCGAGGGGCTGGTCGACGAGGTCGCCGGCGTGGTCGTCGACGTCGTGGTCGTGCTCGACGGTGCCAGTGGTCTCACTCCTGCGCTGCGGGTCGAAGGGGTCGCCCCCATGGTCACAAGATCCCCGCCACGGAGCGAGCGCCCACGCCGATGGGACCTCAGGGCGTATGCCGTCCGGCCCGGGGCTGCCGCGGGGTTGGCCGGGGCACGCTGGGGCGCCGCGCTCGGGGACGGACCCGGTGACACGGCATACGCCCTCGGTGGGTCATAGCGAAGCGGACGGCCACCCGGAGGTGACCGTCCGCTCGGAACTGCTTGTGGCGCAGACTACTTCGCGATGCCCTGCATGATCTCGCGCATGAGGTCGGCGGTCTCGGACGGCGTCTTGCCGACCTTGACGCCGGCGGCCTCGAGGGCCTCCTTCTTGGCCTGCGCGGTGCCGGAGGAGCCCGAGACGATGGCGCCGGCGTGGCCCATCGTCTTGCCCTCGGGGGCGGTGAAGCCGGCGACGTAGCCGACGACGGGCTTCGTCACGTGCTCCTTGATGTAGGCGGCCGCGCGCTCCTCGGCGTCGCCACCGATCTCGCCGATCATGACGATGGCGTCGGTGTCGGGGTCGTTCTGGAACGCCTCGAGGCAGTCGATGTGGGTCGTGCCGATGATCGGGTCGCCACCGATCCCGACGGCCGAGCTGAAGCCGAAGTCACGCAGCTCGTACATCATCTGGTAGGTCAGCGTGCCCGACTTGGAGACGAGGCCGATGCGACCCGTGCCCGAGATGTCGGCCGGGATGATGCCGGCGTTGCTGACACCCGGCGTGATGAGTCCGGGGCAGTTCGGGCCGACGATGCGGGTCGTGCCCTTGTCCTTGGCGTAGTTGTAGAGCTCGGCGGTGTCCTTGACCGCGACGCCCTCGGTGATGACCACCGCGAGCGGGATCCCGGCGTCGATCGCCTCGACCGCGGCGGCCTTGGTGAACTGCGCGGGCACGAAGATCACGGACACGTTGGCGCCGGTGGCCTCGATGGCCTCCTTGACCGTGCCGTAGACGGGGACGGAGACGCCGCCCTCGAAGTCGACCGTGGTGCCGGCCTTGCGCGGGTTGACGCCGCCGACGATGTCGGTGCCCGACTTGAGCATGCGCTGCGTGTGCTTCATGCCCTCGGACCCGGTCATGCCCTGGACGATGACCTTCGAGTCGGCGTTGAGGAAGATAGCCATGGTTCGTCGTTCTCTCTTCTTGGCTCGGGGTCAGTTGGCGGCGGGACCGGCGGCGAGCTCGGCGGCGCGGCGCGCGGCGCCGTCCATCGTCGGCTCGATCGTCACCAGCGGGTGGTTGCGCTCCTGGAGGATGCGGCGACCCTCTTCGACGTTGTTGCCGTCGAGGCGCACGACGAGCGGTCGGTCCTCCTCGTCGCCGAGCGCGTCGAGCGCGCCCACGATGCCGTTGGCGACGGCGTCGCAGGAGGTGATGCCACCGAAGACGTTGACGAAGACGCTCTTGACCTGCGGGTCCGACAGGATGATGTGCAGGCCGTTGGCCATGACCTCGGCGCTGGCGCCGCCACCGATGTCGAGGAAGTTGGCCGGCTTCTGGCCGCCGAACTCCTCGCCGGCGTACGCGACGACGTCGAGGGTGCTCATGACGAGCCCCGCGCCGTTGCCGATGATGCCGACGGACCCGTCGAGCTTGACGTAGTTGAGGTCCTTCTCCTTGGCCGCTGCCTCGAGCGGGTCCGCGTGGGCCGTGTCCTCGAGCGCCTCGTGGTCGGCGTGGCGGAAGCCGGCGTTCTCGTCGAGCGTCACCTTGCCGTCGAGGGCGATGATCTCGCCGTCCTCGGTCTTGACGAGGGGGTTGACCTCGACGAGCGTGGCGTCCTCCTCGCGGTAGACCGTCCACAGCTTCTGGATGACGTCGGTGATGGCGGCCTTGTCGGCCTCGTCGAAGCCCGCGGCGTCGACGATCTCCTGCGCCTTCGCGGCGTCGATGCCCGTGTTGGGGTCGACCGCGACGCGAGCGAGGGCCTCGGGGCGCTCGACGGCGAGCTGCTCGATCTCCATGCCGCCCTCCTTGGAGCACATGGCGAGGTAGGTGCGGTTCGCACGGTCGAGCAGCACCGAGAAGTAGTACTCCTCGGCGATGCGGGCGCCCTGGGCGATCATCACGGTGCCCACGGTGTGGCCCTTGATGTCCATCCCGAGAATCGCCTCGGCGGCGGCCTGCGCCTCGTCGGGGCTCTTGGTGACCTTGACGCCACCGGCCTTGCCGCGGCCGCCGGTCTTCACCTGCGCCTTGACGACGGTGACACCGCCCGACTTCGGCCCGATCTGCTCAGCGGCCGCTCGGGCCTCCTCCGGGGTGGTGGCGATGGCGCCGGCCAGCACGGGCACTCCGTGCTTCTCGAACATGTCGCGGGCTTGGTACTCGAAGAGATCCACGGGTGGGGTCCGTCCTCGTCGTCGATTCGTATCGTCGTCGATCGCGTCGCTGCGGCGTCCCGGGGCTCTCGTGCTCGCGCTCTCGCGCTCGGACGGGCCCTGCGCCGAGGCGCAACCGAATCAGGCTGTCCCTCGGACTCTAGTGGCTCTGACCTGTGGCGACGCCATCGGGTCCGCCCGACCGGACGAAGATCACATCCGGCCGGGCGGAGCCCGACGCCTCCCACCGCTCACCCCATGTCGTATGCCGCGTGGCGCGGCGCAGCGCGCCTCCGGCCCCTCGTCGGGGTGGCACCTCCCGGCACGGCCCATCGGCGCCACCACGCGTGGAGGCCGAACCCGAGCCAGATCATCGCCACCACGACGAGCGCGAGACCCAGCCACGCGCCGGGAGCGACCTCCCCGGCCCCCTCGCTGTCGGGGCCGAGGACGGGGTACAGCGTGACCGCCAGCCCGAGGAGCAGGGGCAGCACCCGGATCACCACCGACCGGCCGTGGAGCGCGAGCGCCACGGCCGTCCCGACGGCACCGGGCACGAGGAGCGACCCCGGGCCGGCGAACAGGACGAGCCCGGCGACCGGCGCCAGACGCCACCACCGCGACCTCTGCGCCCGGCGCGCGCCGGTCACCAGACCGATCCCGCCCCAGAGGACGGCGCTCATCGCGAGGATCGCCGAGGTCCCGACCCAGGTGAACTCGGGGCTCGTCGAGAGCAGGCGCATGAAGACGCGGGCCAGTCCGCCCCACGCCAGTCCGACGAGTACCCCACGACCAGCGGCCCGCAGCATCACCACTCCACCGGCAGGCAGGCCAGGCGAGCTCCGGCGAGGCCGGTCGCGGGGTCGGTCGGCGCAGCGTGCACGACGACGGAGTGGGCGCCTGCCTGGACGGGGAAGCGCACGGCCGTGCTGGAGTCGCCCGCCCCCGTCGCGTCGACCGTGAAGTCGAGCCAGACCTCCGTCTGCGGCGAGACCACGACGGGGACGTGGCCCGCGTGCGCGTCGGCGTTGTAGTGGCCGAGGGCGGCGGCCGGCGCGTCGGTGCCGCACGCACCGTTGTGCACGTGAGCCCCGAACGTCCGGCCGGCAGCAGACGCGTCGATCCCCCGCACGTGCAGGACGGCCGTCGTACCGTCCGGACGCTCCACGAGCTGCAGCCGGGCGGTCGCGTGGTCGAACGGTCCTGCCGCCGCCGTGTCGTAGTCCCGCAGCCCGTCGGCGAACCGCAGGACGGCCGCCCCCGCGACCGCCGTGGCGGCGAGCGCCACCGTTGCCGACAGACCGACCACGGCTGCCGCTCCCCCACGAAGTCCCTTGCGTTCCATGGCTTCTGCCCCTTCCAGAGTCGAGTGAACCTACACTTGGGAGACGCTCGCCATCGGGGGCGCGGGCGACACGGTCCGCCAAAAAAGATTCGTTGAATCTGCTTGTCACCCAGACGCATTCATCGCTCGTCTGTCCTAGTGATGGACGGGCTGACGGCAGGGGTCTCGGCCACGCGAGATCAGGTCCCTGACTTCGAGAGACAGGCCGCCGCACTCTTCAACGCGGAGGCTCCCTCGTTGCTGCACCTCGCGCGGTTCTACGTGGAGGACAAGACGGCAGCGGAGGATCTCGTGCAGGAGGCGTTCATCCGGCTCAGCCGCAACATGGCGCGGGTGCGGGACCCTGCTCGAGGCGCCGCGTACCTCCGGTCGATCGTCATCAACCTGGCGCGCGACCACAACCGCCGGGGGCTCGTGTCGCTGCACCACCGCCCACCCCCGGCGGACGACGAGCCGTCGGCCGAGGAGGCGGTCCTGGGCCGCAGCGCCCGCCAGGAGGTCGTCGACGCACTCCGCGGCCTGCCCGGGCGGCAGCGCGAGTGCCTCACGCTCCGCTACTACTACGACATGTCGCCGGCGGACATCGCCGACGGGCTGGGGATGTCGGTCAACTCCGTCAAGACGCACCTGCAGCGCGGCCTGCGCGCCCTGTCCCTCGCCCTCAGGGAGAACCCATGAGCGACCTCGAGCACCTCATCGAGGAGGCCCTGCGCCCGATCGGCTCCGGACCGCCGCCGCCGTCACGCGACCTCTTCGCGCGCGTGCTCGACTCGGTCGCCGACGACCGCGCCCGACGACGTCGTGCACGTCGCACCGTGGCCCTCTGGGTCGCGGCCGTGGCGCTCGTCGCCACCCTCGTCCTCACCCTGACCCCGCAGTCGAACGGAGACCTGCTCATGCCCTGGTGGATCCTCGAGCTCGCGACGAACCTCGTCCTCGTCGCCATGGCCGTCTGGCTCGGCCCGTTCATCAAGCGGTTCGGCCGGGCCTATGCGGCCGACGTCTTCCACGACAACCCGATGACCGGCAAGAGCTACATCGTGCTCACCGACATCGTCTACTACCTGATCTTCACCGCGTACATCTGCTTCACGGTGACGTTCGCCCCCACCCCGGAGTGGGACAACGACATCAGCGCCCTCGTGACGCCGCAGCAGCTCCAGTCGGAGGTCTTCCGCATCGGTGGGATCCTCCTCGTCATCGGCATCCTGCACGGCCTCAACATCGTGCTCATGCCCGTCCTCGGCCGGCTCTTCTCGCTCAACCGACGGGTGACCAACACCCACGGGACGGCGCCTGGGCCGCCGGCCTGAGCTCAGGCGGCGTGGACGTGCTCGCGGACCCAGCCGACGATCTCCATCGTCGTGGCACCCGGGGTGAAGACCTTGGCCACCCCGAGCTTCTCGAGCTCGGTGATGTCGTCCTCGGGGATGATGCCGCCGCCGAAGACGACGATGTCGCTGGCGTCGCGCTCGGCGAGGAGCTCGACGACGCGGGCGAAGAGCGTCATGTGGGCCCCCGAGAGGACCGAGAGCCCGACGACGTCGGCATCCTCCTGGATGGCCGCCTCGACGATCTGCTCGGGCGTCTGGTGCAACCCGGTGTAGATGACCTCCATGCCGGCGTCGCGCAGCGCCCGCGCGACCACCTTGGCGCCGCGGTCGTGCCCGTCGAGGCCCGGCTTGGCCACGACCACACGGATGACGTCGGTCGACAGGGGGCCGGTGCCGGCTGCGCCTGCGGTCTCGTCGTCGGTCACGGCAACGGCGTCGGCGCCCAGGGACTCGCTCATGCCGGGCACTCTAGCCAGCCCGGTGAGACGCGACGCGCAATAGTGATCCATCGCCCACCCGTCGGGGTACGTTCGACGCGTGGCAGTGGCAGCACGTGCGGCGATGACGCCGCGACAGTCCGGCACCCCGAGGGGTCGCGCGAAGGGCCCTCGAGGCTTCCTCGCGGCCGTCGGGGAGGTGGCCGGTGCGCTGCTGACGCCCACCGGGATCGCCGGTGCGGCCCTCGAGGCGTCGTGGATGGGCCTGCACCTCGGGCTCTACCCGCTCGGGCTGCTCGGATCGCGCGCCAGCGACCGCCGCCAGGGCTACCGCCTCGGGCACCTCCCGCCGAGCCAGCGTGGGCTCGCGATCCAGAACGTCGAGGCCGCCGAGACCCCGATCCTGCTCGTGCACGGCATGGTCGACAACCGCTCGATCTTCACCGTCCTCCGACGGGGTCTCGTCCGGCGCGGCTTCGGGCGCATCGAGACGATCAACTACTCGATCTTCACGGGCGACGTGCGGTCCGCTGCGGCCGCCCTCGGCGCCGAGGTCGAGCGCATCGTCGAGGAGACCGGCTACGAGCGGATCCACGTCATCGGCCACTCGATGGGCGGCCTCATCGCGCGCTACTACGTGACCCGCCTCGGTGGCGACCAGCACGTGCACACGCTCGTGACCCTCGGCACGCCCCACCAGGGCAGCTACCTCGCCTACACGTGGAACAACGGACTGACCCGTCAGCTGCGACCCGGCAGCGCCCTGATGGACGAGCTCGCCGGACCGGTCAAGGAGTGCCAGACCCGGTTCCTCGTCTACTGGTCCGACCTCGACCAGGTCGTCGTCCCCCAGCGCAACGCCGCCCTGCACCACGACGACCTCAACGTCCACAACATCGCCTTGCGCGGGGTCGGCCACATGAGCCTGCCCATCACGAGCAGCGTCGTGCACGGCATCTCGACGGCCCTGGCCCACCTCGACACCTCGGGCGCGACGGTCACCCCCGGCGTCAGCGCGCTGGGCAGCCGGCGCACTAGCACGTCGACGGCCCGCCGTGGTGGCGCCACGGGGCGTGTCGCCCCCACCCGCTGACCGCGCCACACCCGGGTCACGCCGTTCTGACAATGTGCGCAGATCGGCCTGTGCAAATCCTCCTCCAGGCCCTCTGGATGCCCTAGTGTCGACCGGAGTCGCGACCCTCCACCGCGACGCCGGGACGTCCAGAAACGTGGCGTGATTTTGGATAACGAAATGGTCACGTTAGGCTGGCGGCTCGCAATCTGTGACCGATAGGTATCTCTTTCGTGCCCAAAACCAGCTACACCGGCCGGCACAGGCCGGCAGCCAAGCCTTCACGGGGTCGACAGTTCGTCGTCCCCGTTGCTCTGCTCTCCTCGACCGTCGCCGGTGGCCTCGTCATCCGCGACGCCGGCGCGAGCGCGCTCAGTCCCGAAGCGGCTGCCATGAAGAACGTCTCCAACTCGGTCGCCGGTCTCGGGCTCGCCGCAGACCCGGACGCCGTGGCCGCGGCCGCCGCCAACCGGTCCGGCGCACGCTCGTCCCGCGACATGGCCCGCGACGCCAAGACGCTCATCATCAGCGCGACCACGTCCGCCGAGGAGACCGCGGCCCAGGCCCGGGCCGCCGCGGAGAAGGCGGCTGCCGACAAGGCCGCCGCGGCCAAGGCGAAGGCCGCGGCCGCCGCCAAGGCCAAGGCAGCGGCCCGCGAGCGCGCCATCGCCAAGGCGCACCGCTGGGTCTCCCCCGTCTCCGGCTACACGCTCACGTCCGGCTTCGGCTTCCGCTGGGGCAAGATGCACCCCGCCCAGGACCTCGCGTGCCCCACGGGCAGCGCGGTCCACGCCCTCTCGAGCGGCACCGTCGTCTTCGCCGGCTGGTCCAACGAGGGCTACGGCAACATGGTCAAGATCCGCTACTGGGACGGCACCGTCTCGTGGATGGCGCACAACAGCCGCCTGCTCGTCTCCGTCGGTGAAGAGGTCTCGCCCGGCCAGCTCGTCGCCTACAGCGGCAGCACCGGCAACTCGACCGGCCCCCACGTGCACCTCGAGATCCACCCCGACGACGGCGCCGCCGTCGCCCCTCGCACCTGGCTCGCCAAGCGCGGCGTCTACCTCTGACCGAGGTCCCCTCGCGACACGACGCCCGTCCCTCCCGGGACGGGCGTCGTCGCATCTGCGGGTCCGACCAGCGTGGTCGAGCCGTCGGCCTTGGTGCGCGTATGCCGTTGCGCCACAACGGCGCTCACGCGGGCACGCCACCGCGCCACACGGCATACGCCATCGGCGGGCAGACCGGGAGGCCGACCGGGAGCGACCGGACGGCGCCGCGTCAGAGCTTGACGAGGGGGGCGTAGCGCAGCAGCAGGCGCTTCGTGCCGGTGTCGGCGCCGAAGTCGACGTGGGCCATCGACTTGTCGCCGTCGCCCTCGACCCGCACGACCGTGCCGAGACCGAAGGAGTCGTGGCTGACCCGGTCGCCCGACTGGAGGGCGATGACGGGTCGCTTGCCGGCGCTGCGGACGCCGGGCCGGGCCGCGAGCGTGGCCACTGCCGGCCGGTCGGAGCCGCGGGCACCGCTGAACGACGGGCCGAGCCGCTGCCAGTCGAGCAGGTCGCCCGGGATCTCGTCGAGGAAGCGCGACGGAGGGTTGTACTGCGGCGCACCCCAGGCCGACCGGACGGCCGCGCGCGAGAGGTAGAGACGCTCGCGGGCCCGGGTGATGCCGACGTAGGCGAGGCGGCGCTCCTCCTCGAGCTCCTTGGGATCACCGAGGGCGCGCAGGTGCGGGAAGGTGCCGTCCTCCATGCCGGTGAGGAAGACGACGGGGAACTCGAGTCCCTTGGCCGTGTGGAGCGTCATCAGGGTGACGACGCCCTGCGCCTTGGCCTCGGGCTCGTCGGGGATCTCGTCGGCGTCGGCGACGAGCGAGACCTGCTCGAGGAACTCCTCGAGCGCCCCCGCCGGGCCGACGTCCTCGGGCTCGACACCGGGCGCCAGCTCGCCGCCGGACTCCTGGAGCTCGGTGGCGCGGCGGTCGTCGTACTCCTGCGCGACCGCGACGAGCTCGGCGAGGTTCTCGACGCGGGTCTCGTCCTGCGGGTCGTGGCTCGCGCGGAGCTCGGCGAGGTAGCCGCTCTCCTCGAGCGTCATCTCGAGCAGGGCCGCGATGCTGTCGTCGGCCTCGTATGAGGTCCGGAGCTTCTCGAGCAGTGCCGTGAAGCCGTGGATCGCCGCGACCGACCGGGTGGCGATGCCCGGGGCGTCCTCGGCGCGACCGAGCGCCGCGACGAACGGGATGCGCTCGCGCTCCGCGAGGGCCGCGACGCACGCCTCGGCACGGTCGCCGATGCCCCGCTTGGGGGTGTTGAGGATGCGGCGGAGGTTGACCGTGTCGGTCGGGTTGGAGACGACCCGCAGGTAGGCCAGCGCGTCCTTGACCTCGCGCCGCTCGTAGAAGCGCGTGCCGCCGACCACCTTGTAGGGCAGGCCGACCCGCACGAGCACCTCCTCGATGGCGCGGCTCTGGGCGTTGGTGCGGTAGAAGACGGCGACGTCGCCGGGCTTGACCCCGTGGTCGGCGAGGTCGTCGATCTCCTTGGCGACGAAGGCGGCCTCGTCGTGCTCGTTGTCGCCGACGTAGCCGGTGATCATCGCCCCGTCGCCGGAGTCGGTCCAGAGGTTCTTGGCCCGACGCCCCTCGTTGCGGGCGATGACGGCGTTGGCGGCCCGGAGGATGCGCGAGGTCGAGCGGTAGTTCTGCTCGAGCAGGATGGTGCGCGCGTCGGGGTAGTCGTTCTCGAACTCGAGGATGTTGCGGATCGTCGCGCCGCGGAAGGCGTAGATCGACTGGTCGGAGTCGCCGACGACGCACAGCTCGGCCGGCGGCACGGCGTAGGCGCCCTCGGGGCCCCTGACCTCGCCGACGAGCTCCTTGATGAGCTGGTACTGCGCCTGGTTGGTGTCCTGGTACTCGTCGACGAGCACGTGGCGGAAGCGGCGGCGGTAGTACTCGGCGACGTCGGGGAAGGCCTGCAGGACGTTGACCGTCATCATGATGATGTCGTCGAAGTCGAGGGCGTTGGCCTGGCGCAGCCGCCGTTGGTACTGGGTGTAGGCGTCGGAGACGGTGCGCTCGTAGTGGTTGCCCTCGGTGACCTGCGAGGCGTAGGTCTCCTCGTCGATGAGCTCGTTCTTGAGGTTGCTGACCTGGGCCGAGAAGCCGCGCGGCGGGTAGCGCTTCGGGTCGAGGTCGAGGTCGCGCAGCACGAGGCTCATGAGTCGCTGGCTGTCGGCGGCGTCGTAGATCGAGAAGGTCGACTTCATGCCGACCTTGGCTGCCTCGCGGCGCAGGATGCGCACGCACGCCGAGTGGAAGGTCATGACCCACATGGCCCGGGCCCGGGGGCCGACGAGCGCCTCGACGCGCTCGCGCATCTCGGCCGCGGCCTTGTTGGTGAAGGTGATGGCGAGGATCTGGCCCGGCTGCGCGCCGCGTTCGCCGAGCAGCCACGCGATGCGGTGGGTCAGCACGCGGGTCTTGCCGGAACCGGCGCCGGCGACGATGAGCAGGGGCGTGCCCTCGTGGACGACCGCCTCGCGCTGCTCGGGGTTGAGGCCCTCGAGCAGGACCGCGGGGTCGAGGTCGGCGCGACCCTGCTGGGCGGTCTCGACGCCGCCGCGGGCTGCGGCCTCGGCCCACGTGGGGACGCCCTGCTCGGTGACGTCTGCGCCACGCCCGGGGCGCCCGGACCCGCCGGAGGGCGCGCCCTGACCGTGCTCGAAACCGGGGATGGGGAGGTCGTCGAAGAGCGTGCTCATGATCGACCAAGCCTACGTCGAACCACCCACAGCACCCGACCACGACGCACAGCCCCGCGCGCCGGGAGAGGATGGCGGCGTGAGCGACTTCCAGATCCGTGAGGCGTCGGCTGCCGACGTCCCCGACCTCATCCGCCTCGTCCGGGGGCTCGCCGCCTACGAGAAGGAGCCGGAGTCGGCGACGGCGACGCCCGAGCAGTTCCGCGAGGCGCTCTTCCCCGACCGGGGCGACCCCACGGCATACGCCCTCGTGGGGGTGCGGGAGGGCGCGGTCGTCGCCATGGCGATCTGGTTCCGGAGCTTCTCGACGTGGACCGGCCGGGCCGGCATCTGGCTCGAGGACCTCTTCGTCGACCCCGAGCAGCGCGGCCACGGCCTCGGCAAGGCGTTGCTGGCCCGGCTCGCCGCGACGTGCGTCGAGCGCGGCTGGACCCGGCTCGAGTGGTCGGTGCTCGACTGGAACACACCCTCGATCGACTTCTACCGCGCCCACGGCGCCCGCTCCCTCGACGACTGGACGACCTTCCGCCTCGACGGCGACGCGCTCTCGCGACTGGCGGGCCCGTAGGTGA
This sequence comes from Terrabacter sp. Root181, assembly GCF_001428505.1. Taxonomy (GTDB): domain Bacteria; phylum Actinomycetota; class Actinomycetes; order Actinomycetales; family Dermatophilaceae; genus Terrabacter. The sequence continues at coordinate 213,568 of NZ_LMHU01000010.1, read as the reverse complement.
CGCGCCCTCCGCGGCGGATGGGTCCGGCCGACGTCCTCTGGCTCAACATGGACCGCCCGACCAACCTCATGGTCATCGTGTCGGTCGTCCTGCTCGAGTCGGTGCCGGACTGGGACCGCGTGCTCGACGTGGTCCGGGAGCGGATCATCGAGCCCTACCCCGTCTTCAGCCAGCGTGCGCGACTCCCTCGGGGCCTCACGGGGCACCGGTGGGAGGACGACCCGGACTTCGACCTCGAACGCCACGTGCGCCGGGCGACACTCTCGGGGGCGGCGACCACCGCTGCCGCGGACGCCGAGCTGCAGGCCTACGTCGAGGACCACCTGCCGCGCCCCTTCGACCGCTCGCGGCCGCTCTGGGAGGTCCACCTCGTCGACGGCCACGGGTCCGGTGCCGCCCTCGTCTTCCGCATCCACCACGCCCTCGCCGACGGCATCGCCCTGACCCGGGTGCTGCTCGGACTGACCGAGGACGCCGACGGGCTCCCCGGTGACCTCGTCGGGCCCCAGGCCACCACCGACCTCGCGACCTCGCCCCTCGCGACGGCCGCCTCGTCCGACGCCGTCGCCTCGGGCCTCCGACTGGCTGGGAATGCCACGCGCGCGGGATGGGATCGCCTGCGCTCCAAGGGCGCCCGAGCCGCGCTGACGGAGGCCGCAGGACTCACGCTGCGCACCGGCCAGGTCGTCTCCGACCTCCTGCTGACCACGAACCCGACCAGTGCCGTCGGAGGCGTCCCCGGCCACCGCAAGCGTCTCGTGTGGACCGAACCGCTGCCGCTCCCGGGGCTCAAGCAGGCGGGACGGCTCGTCGGGGCGACGCTCAACGACGTGCTCCTGAGTGCCGTGGCCGGCGCTCTGCACGACTACCAGGACGAGCGGGGCCGCGAGCCCGTCGACCTCGTGACCATGGTCCCGGTCAACGTCCGCCCCCTCGACCAGCCGCTGCCCCGAGAGCTCGGCAACCGCTTCGCCCTCGTGTTCCTGCGCTTCCCGAGCCGCGACGCGACGCCCCTCGGGCGCCTCGCGCTGTCGAAGGCGCGGATGGACTGGCTCAAGGCGTCGCCCGAGGCAGCCCTCACCTTCGCCCTCATCTCCGTCATCGGCCGTGTCCCCGCGGCGGTGGAGCGCCGGGTCGTGGACTTCTTCGCGGACAAGGCGATCGGCGTGACGACCAACGTCGCCGGCCCGCGGGACGTCCGCTACCTCGCCGGAGTCGCGGTCACCGGCGTGCTCGGCTGGGTGCCCGGCTCCGGCCGGCACACGCTCGGCTTCTGCATCGTCACCTACGACGACGCCGTGCGGATCGGCATCATGGCCGACGAGTCCGTCGTCCCCGACCCCGAGTCGCTGCTCGCGGCGCTCGAGGACGAGGTGGCGCTCCTCGTGCGCATCGGTGATGCCGGGTCCGGTGGGCCGACCGCCCCGAGACGGAGACGACCACGGTCGTAGGGTGGCGAGCATGAACCGAGCGACCAGCGTCTTCGTCTCCGAGCCCGGCGACCGCAGCGTCCTGCAGGTCCGCGACCACGACCTCCCCGACCCCGCCGAGGGCGAGGTCCAGGTCGAGGTGGCCGCCGCCGGCGTCAACTTCATCGACGTCTACAAGCGCCAGGGCGTCTACCCCGTGACGACGCCGTTCGTCCTCGGGGAGGAGGGCGCCGGCACCGTCACCGCCGTCGGCGCGGGCGTCACCGACGTCTCCGTCGGTGACCGGGTCGCGTGGTGCCAGTCGAGCGGCAGCGAGTCCACGCTCGTCAACAAGCCTGCGCACCTCGTCGTCCCCGTCCCCGACGGCGTCGACCTCGAGGTCGCGGCCGCCGCCATGCTCCAAGGCCTCACGGCCCACTACCTCGTCACGAGCACGTATGCCGTGGGCCCCGGTGACATCGCCCTCGTGCACGCCGCGGCGGGCGGGGTGGGGCAGCTCCTCGTGCAGATGGTGACGGCCCGCGGCGGGACCGTCGTCGCGACGGCCGGGTCCGACGAGAAGCTCGAGATCGCCAGGGCGCTCGGTGCCCAGCACCTCGTCAACTACTCGACCGTCGACGACCTGGCGGGGGCGGTCCGGGACGCCGCCGGACGCGGCGTCGACGTCGCCTATGACGGCGTCGGGAGGTCGACGTTCGACGCGTCCCTCGCCTCGCTGCGGCCGCGCGGCATGATGGTCCTCTTCGGCGGCGCGAGCGGCCAGGTGCCCCCCTTCGACATCCAGCGACTCAACAGCAGCGGGTCACTCTTCCTCACGCGGCCGACGCTCGCGCACTACGTCGCCGAGCGCGCGGAGTACGAGTGGCGCGCCGGCGAGGTGCTCGGGGCCGTGGCGGACGGGTCGCTCGCGATCGCAATCGGCGGACGCTACCCGCTGACCGAGGCGGCCACGGCCTACGACGCGCTCGAGGGCCGCCGCACGACGGGCAAGCTCATCCTGGTGCCCGGCGCATGAGCCGCACGCTCTTCCGGCACGACCGCATCTGGACCGGCGCCAGTGAGAACCCTTGGACCGAGGCGCTGCTCGTCGAGGACGGCCGCGTCGTGGCGATGGGTGCCGAGGCCGTCGGGACGGCGTCCGGGGCCGAGACCGTCGACCTGCCGGGCGCCCTCGTCATGCCGGGACTGCACGACGCCCACATCCACACCGAGTGGCTCTCGCGCGACCTGTCCTCCGTCGACCTGCGCGAGGCGCGGTCGCTCGAGGAGACGCTCGAGCTGGTGCGTGCGCACGCCGAGGGGCTCCCCGATGGCGAGCTGCTGCACAGCGGTCGCTGGAACCACAACCGCTGGGCCGTCCCCGAGCAGCCCGACCGGCATGCCCTCGACACCGTCTCGGGCGACCGGGTGGCCGCACTGTCGAGCGTCGACGGCCACACCATCTGGGCCAACTCCCTTGCGCTGCAACAGGCCGGGATCACCCGCGACACTCCCGACCCGGTCGGCGGCGAGATCGTGCGCGACGCCTCGGGCGAGCCGACGGGCATCCTCCGCGAGTCGGCCCAGCGGCTGCTCGACGTCATCCCGCGCGAGGAGTCACCGCTGCGGCCGTGGCTCGAGCGCTGCCAGGACTGGCTGCTCTCCGTCGGCCTCACGAGCATCACCGACATCGACGGCGAGGACGCTCGCGCGGCCTACGCCGAGCTGCACGCTGACGGAGCGCTCCGGCTGCGCGTCACGAAGTGCACGCGCGACCCCGACCTCGAACTCGCGATCTCGGAGGGACGCCGCTCGGGACAGGGTGACGACGTCTTCCGTGTCGGCCCGGTCAAGTTCTTCAGCGACGGCGCCCTCGGCTCGCACACGGCCCACATGACCGAGCCGTTCATCGGACACGAGGGCTGCGGCATCGCAGCGATGCCCTACGACGTGCTCCTCGAGCGCACCATGCTGGCGGCCCGCAACGGCCTCGACGTCGTGACCCACGCCATCGGCGACGAGGCCAACCGGCTCGTCCTCGGCACGTTCGAGGCCGTCCGCGCGGACGGCCTCGACACGCTGCTGCGCATCGAGCACGCCCAGCACGTGCTGCCGGTCGACGTCCCCCGCTTCCGGGCCCTCGACGTCGTCGCCTCGATGCAGCCGACCCACTGCACGGCCGATCTCGACCTCGCCGACGAGATCATCGGCCCGCGCCGGCTCGCGTCGTACGCGTGGCGCACCTTCCTCGACGCCGGCGTGCGCGTGGCGTTCGGCTCGGACGCGCCGGTCGAGGACCCGAACCCCTTCTACGGCCTCCACGCCGCGGTCACGCGGCAGCGGGCCGACGGCCAGCCGCTGGGCGGTTGGCGCCCGGAGGAGCGGGTCACGCTCACCGAGGCCGTGCACGCCTTCACGGTCGCCGCGCACGAGTCGGTCGGACGCACCGACGTGGGGCGCCTCGTGCCCGGCCAGCTCGCCGACCTCGTCGCGGTCGACCGCGACCTGTGGGCGCTCGAGGAGTCGTCACCGTCCGACATCCGCGACACCGTGGTGCTCCAGACCTGGGTCGGCGGCGAGATCGCCTACCAGCGCTCCTGACGACACGGCATACGCCCGGCTCCTTCCGAGGGCCACCAGGGGGCCGACCGACGACCGTTGGTCTCCGACACCCCGCGACACGCCGGCACGACACGCGGCTGGCGCGGTCAGGCACGACCAACGGTCGTCGGTCGGCGGAGGGCACCTCGGCGGCGCACCAGGTCGCCGCCCGACCTCAGGTCCTGCCGAGAGGCCGCGCGGCGCAGGACGGACGCGACCCACTCCTGCTGGAACATCGCCTGCACCCACGAGACCCGGATGACGAGCCAGTCGTCGAGGACCAGCTCGTCGTAGCGCCAGCAGTCCGCGTCGATGGCCCGTTGGCTCGTGTGGAACTCGTGGCTGTCGCCCTCGACGACGAGGCGCAGCTCGCGGTCGACGAGGTCAGGGCGGATCCGACGACCCCCGACGCGCAGGCGCACCTGCGGTGCGAGACGCAGCCCCGGGACCTCGAGCGAGATGGCCCGGATGACCGACTCGAACGCGTTGGCCGGACGGTCGCTCGCGAACCACGCCACGTCCAGCGCCGCATCGCGGCCGCGGCCGGGTAAAGCGTCAGCGGCCCGCATCAGGTCAGCCTGGGTCACCAGCCGCGACCTCAGGGCCGAGTCCGCGACGGCGAGGGCCTCGTCGAAGGGCAGCGTCGTGGCACAGTCCGTCACCGTGCGGAGCGGGGTCGTGCGCACTGGTCGACCTCGGCAGGCGAGAGTCGCTGCCATCGGATCCGAGCGCGAGCCTGGTCATCGGGGCTGACGTTGCGGCCTCGGGGCACGACGAGCTCGGGACGGTCCGGCGACGTCTTGATCGACCAACCATAGGAGGCCGCAGCGCTCCGAAGCCCTACGACGGCGGTGAGCCGATGCGCCTCCGCCCAGGCGCCGTCCACCGCGCTCGGGAGCAGGTAGCGTCCCCGGGACACCCGACGGATCAGACCGGTGCGGAGTGCTTGGTCGAGGGCTTGCCGTCCTGCAGCGGCCTTGAGCTGACCGTGGCTGGCCACTCCCCCGAGACGGTCCATCGCCGTGAGGATCTCCATCTGGGCAGAGTGGCCGACGCCGAGCCGCCTGCGCCGTCGTCATCCACAGCCGACCGACCACCATTGGACTCCGATACCCGCGACACGCCGGCACGACACGCGGCTGGTGCGGTCAGGCACGACCAACGGTCGTCGGTCGTCGGTCGTCGGTCGGCGGCGTCGGCGTCGGCGTCGGCGGCCGACCGCTCGATCAGCCGGGGACGACGGCGAGCAGGAGCGTGGCGAACCACGTGAGCCCGCCGACGACGAGCAGGAAGACACCGATCACCGCCATGTTGCCGGCGCCGTCGGCGCGCGACATCCGGCCCCGACGCCGACCGGCCACGACGAGCGCAAGCCCGACGACGACCCAGACAAGACCGATCAGCAGACCGGCGAGAACGCCTGCGTTCCAGCGCATCTCAGCGTCTCCGGGCCCGGTCGAAGACGTTCACCAGAGGACGGCGACGAGCACGTTGACCACCGCGGCACCACCGGCGATGTCGAGCAGGTTGCCGGTGTCCTGCCCCTTGCGACCGCGCGCGGCACCGATCTCTGCGGCGACGAGGACGACGAGCGCGATGACGAGCTTGACCGCGATCTTCGTGTTGTCGACCGTGTGGTCGTCGTCCTTGATCGCCGACGCGATGCCGACGAGGGCGAGACCCGTGACGAGCTGTGCCCGGGCGCCCCAGACGATCGGCGCGATGACGGTGCGGCCGCTGCGGACGGCGATCCAGCCTCCTACGACCGCGGCCATGCCGAGCAGGTGGAGGGCGACGAGGAGGTTGTAGACGAGGTCCATGGCCGACATCCTACGGAGCGTCGTACTTCACGCGACCCGGCCCCTCCCCCTCACGACCCGGGCGGGACCGCGAGCTCCTGGAGGGCGGCCAGGCGCCGCCATGACGACGTCAGCGGGTAGTCGCCGATCCGGTCGAACGGCACCCAGCGCGCGTCGGACGTCGTGCCGCCGACGTCGTGGATGACGACCGCCCCGGGCTCGGGACACGTTGCGGCATAGACGATCCGGACCGCATGGAAGTCCTCGAGCCCTCCGGACGGGGCACGCCCCACCCAGTGCTGCGACTGGACCGTGAGCAGCTCGCCGAGCTCGATGCGCTGGCCCGTCTCCTCCCACACCTCGCGATGGACGCCGTCGACGGGCGACTCGCCGTCGTCGAGGCCGCCGCCGGGGAGCCCCCAGTCCCCCGGCACGTGGGTCCGGGCGTTGAACTGCGTCAGGAGCACCCCGCGCTCGCTCGTCACCACCGCGTAGGCAGCGACCCGCTGGAAGGGGTCGCCCACCTCGTCGTCGCCGACGCCGGCGTCGCGACGCACCGCCTCGGCCCGAGGGCGTATGCCGTCCAGCTCGCGCACGCGGTAGCCGAGCTCGAGCGCCCCGTCGGCCACCACGGTCGCGAAGACCGGCGTCTCGACGAGCCAGCCCGCGGCGCCGAGGACGACGTCCGGGTGCTCGCCGTGCCCCAGCCGCGACTCGGCCACACGGGAGCCGTCCGGCCGGACGGCGACGACACGGAGCCCACCGGGCACGTTCGTCCTCATCGCCGAACCAGCCCGACGGCCCGTTCGTACTCCGCCACGGTGAGCGCCGCGACACGCGACCACTCCTGGTCGGGCGGGTGCTCGACGTTGAACCGGCGGAGCCGGGCGACCTCCCCGGGGTCCGCGGCAAGGCGTGCAATCGCGTCGGTCATCTCCGAGTCGCTCGACACGACAAGGCCGTTCACACCATCGGTGACGAACTCCCCGACGCCGGAGCCAGACCGGCCGATGACCGGGAGCCCAACGGTCCGGGCCTCGAGGGCTGCGATCCCGAACGACTCGAGGCGGGCAGGTGACAGGTAGACGTCGGCGACGGCATACCGCTCGCGCAGCTCGTCGCGCGACACGCGTCCCGGGAGGGACACCCAGTCGAGGCCGTGCTCGCGCACGAGGGTCTCCACCTTGCGCCGGTCGGGCCCCTCGCCCAGCACCGTCAGCGAGACCGACCCCGGCCCGGCCCTGCGCTCGGCCTCGGCGACGAGCCCGACGAGAGCAGCCGGCCTCTTGCGGGCCGCGAGCCGCATGGCGGTCACGAGTCGCAGCCGCCCGGGCTCGCGCACGAGAGGACCGACGGCCCAGCGCGCGACGTCGATGCCGTTGGGCAGGACGCCCACGGATGCGTCCGGCCCGACGAGCCGACGCAGCGGTTCGGCGGCGACGTCGGAGACGGCCGACATCGCGACGCCCCGCGACGCCCAGCGCCGGACGAAGCGGGCCGCGTCGAACACCGGCGCCATCCCGGCGAGCATGCAGTGCCACGTCATGGCGGTCGGCAGACCGAGGCCCACCGTGACCCGCGTGGCGTCCCACGCGAACGGCGAGACGACACCGGTCTGCACGTGGGCGACCTCGAAGCCACCGGCGGTCAGCCGTCGACGCAGCTCGGCCGGGGCGAACGGGTTGATCGGCAGCTCCCACGGCATCCGGGCCGCCATCCGGTGCACGGGCACGCCGTCGACGACCGTGACCGCACCGTGCATCTCACCGTTGGCGCCTCGGGTGGCGGTGAACACCTCGACCTCGTGGCCGGCCGCCTGCAGGTGCTGCGCGAGGTCGTGCGTCTGGACCTCGATCCCGCCCAGTCGGGGCAGGTAACAGTCGGAGAGGAGCGCCACCTTCACGGAAGACACTGTGCCATGGGCCAAGATGGGTGACTGTGCCGCACACCCTCCTGGCCTTCCACGCGCACCCCGACGACGAGGCCCTGCTGACCTCGGGGACGATGGCGCGCGCCGCCGCCGAAGGCCACCGGGTCGTCGTCGTCGTCGCGACGGACGGTGAGCTCGGTCTCGCCGCCACGGAGTTCACGGGCGACGGAGCCCTCGCAGCGACCCGCATGGACGAGCTCCGGGCGAGCGCAAAGGCCCTCGGCGTCGCCCGCGTCGAGCACCTCGGCTACGCCGACAGCGGCCTCGGTCCCGAGGTGGCCCCCGACCCGCCCGGAACGACGCGCTTCGTCCGCGCCGACGTCGAGGAGGCCGCCCGGCGACTCGCCGCGATCCTGCGCGAGGAGCACGTCGACGTGCTCCTCCACTACGAGCCCAACGGCGGCTACGGGCACCCTGACCACAAGCAGGTCCATCTCGTCGGCAGCCGTGCCGCAGAGCTCGCGGGCACGCCGAAGGTGCTCGAGGCGACGGTCCCGCGGGACACCATCTGCCGGGCCATCGACCTGGCCGCCAAGGTGTACCGCTTCCCGCCCGAGTTCGACCGCTCGAGCTTCGACCGCGCGTTCTCGGCCCGCAGCGAGATCACCCACCGCATCAGCGTCCGCCGCCACATCGCCGCCAAGCGCGCCTCGATGCGCGCCCATGCCTCGCAGGCCAGCGCCGACGGCGGCGCCGACCGCACCCTGGCGGCCTTCCTGCGGATCCCCCGCCCGCTCTACGACCTCGTCTTCGGCCGGGAGTGGTTCGTCGACCGGTCGGCCCGACCGGGGGACCCCATCCGTCGCGACGTCTTCGACGGGCTCGACTGACGCGACACGTGGCCTCTCGACGGTGGGAGGCGGCGCGACGTGGCCTCTCGACGGTGGGAGGCGGCGACACGTGGCCTCTCGAGGGTGTGACGCCCGTCCCCAACGCGTTCCGCGCCCTCACGAGCGGCGGATCATGGAGGGGTGACCTGGTGGCGCGGCCGCTCACCTGCGGTCTTCTTCGTCACGTCGGCCATGCTGCTGGCCGGCGGTGGGATCGCCGCCGTGGTCGGGTCCGACGAGGTGGCACGGGCCCTGTGGGTCGCCGCCACCGTGCTCGGGCTCGCACTCTCCCTGGTCTGGACGGTGCGCTCGGTCGCCGAGCGACGCCCCACGGTCGACGTCATCGCCGTCCTGGCGCTGGCGGGCGCGCTCTGGGTGGGTGAGGAGTTCGCGGGCGCCATGGTCACCCTCATGCTCGCGAGCGGTCGCCTGCTCGAGGCCCGTGCTGCGGCGCGCGCGGACCGGGAGCTGCGCCTGCTCGTCGAGCGGACGCCGCGGACAGCCCGGCGGCGCACCGGCGACCGCGTGGACGGCATACCGGTGGAGGAGGTCGTCCCGGGTGACGTGCTCGTCGTCGGCACGGGCGAGGTCGTGCCGGTCGACGCTCGACTGCTCTCGAGTGGCACGTTCGACGAGTCGGCCCTGACGGGCGAGCCGATGCCTGTCGAGCGCCCGAACGGCGACGACGTCCGCAGCGGGGTGGTCGCCGTCGGTCCTCCGGTCGACGTCGTGGCCACGTCGTCGGCCTCGGACTCGACCTACGCCAACGTCGTCCGGCTCGTCGAGCAGGCGCAGGCGACGTCGGCCCCCTTCGTGCGCACGGCCGACCGTTTCGCCGTCCTCTTCGTCCCGCTGACGCTGGCGCTCGCCGGGGCCGCTTGGGCCGTCTCCGGCTCCCCGCTGCGCGCCGTCGCCGTCCTCGTCGTCGCGACCCCGTGCCCGCTCCTGCTCGCCGCCCCGGTGGCGATCATGTCGGGCCTGTCCCGTGCATCGCGCATCGGCGTCGTCGTCAAGGGTGGCGCGGCGCTGGAGGCCCTCGCGGCCGGCGAGGTCGTGCTCTTCGACAAGACGGGCACGCTCACCCACGGCCGGCCGGAGCTGGCATCCGTCGTCGTCGCCCCCGGCGCCCCGCCCGCCCCGGAGGTCCTGCGCCTCGCGGCCTCCCTCGACCAGGTCTCCCCCCACCCGCTCGCGAGCGCCCTCGTCGGGGCCGCCCGCGGCCGCGGGCTCGACCTCGTGCTCCCCACGGACGTCCAGGAGGTGCACGGCTACGGCCTCGAGGGCGTCGTCGGTGGGACACGGGTCCGGCTCGGCAAGGCTCGGTGGATCGTCGGCGACAGCGACCCGGCGTGGCTGCGGCAGGTGCGCCGCCGGGCCGCCCTCGACGGGTGCCTCACGGTCTTCGTCGCCGTCGACGGCACTCCGGCCGGCGCCTTCCTGCTCGAGGACCCGGTGCGCGCGGACGCACCGCGCATGGTGTCGGCCCTTCGCGAGGTGGGGATCCGCCGGACCGTCCTGCTCACCGGCGACCGCGCCGACATCGCCGAGACCGTCGGCCGGATCGTCGGAGTCGACGCCGTCCTCGCCGACCGCGACCCTGCCGACAAGCTGGCCGCCATCCGCGACGAGTCGGCAGCGGCGCGGACCGTCATGGTCGGCGACGGCGTCAACGACGCACCCGCCCTGGCCGCAGCCGGAGTGGGCGTCGCCCTCGCCGCCCGTGGCGCCACCGCGTCGTCCGAGGCCGCCGACGTCGTGCTGACGGTGGACCGGGTCGACGCCGTCGCCGACGCGATCCTCATCGCCCGGCGGTCCCACCGGATCGCGATGGAGGCGGTGGTCGTCGGGATGGGTCTCTCGCTCGTGGCGATGGTCGCGGCCGCGGCCGGCCTCCTTCCGCCGGCAGCGGGTGCCGTGCTCCAGGAGGGCATCGACGTGCTCGCGATCGGCATCGCCCTGCGCGCGCTGCTCCCGAGCCGCCTGCACACCGTGCCGATGTCGGCCGAGGACGTGGCGACGGCCCGCCGTCTGCGCGTCGGGCACGACGCCGCGATCGCGGCCGTCGAGCAGGTCCGCGCCGTCGCCGACGGGCTGCACACGCGTGACTGCGACCTCCGCCCGGCGCGCGCGCTCCTCGACCGCCTGGAGGTCGAGCTGATCCCGCACGAGCGCGCCGACGAGGCGGAGCTCATGCCACTCGTGGCCCGGGCGCTCGGCGGGCCGGCGACGACGACCATGCGTCGGACGCACGCCGAGATCGAGCACCAGGTCTCGCGGCTGCGGCGCCTGCTCGACGAGCTCGAGCCCGGGGCCGTCGCACCTGAGGACGTCACCGAGCTGCGCCGGCTGCTCTACGGCCTCTATGCCGTGTGCCGCCTGCACAACAGCCAGGAGGAGGAGGGTGCCTTCGCGCTCGTCCCCGCGGGTCCGGTCACGACCGCTCCTGCCCGCCGCGGCGGTCGGCACCGTGCGCCGCGCTGATGCCTCGCGAGCACGGTGGGCGTATGCCGTGTGGCTCGGGCGCGCGCCCACCCGCCCGCCCGCTCCCGCCATACTGGTCGTGCCGCGCCGCGCGGCGGCAGGCGTGGAGCGGAGGCTCGGATGACGGCGGGACTGGAGCACACGTGGGTGGCCCACTACGCCGAAGGGGTTCCTGCCGAGATCGACCCACCCGTCTCCTCGCTCGTCGACCTGCTCGCCGACGCCGTGGCGACGTACGCCGACCGACCGGCGCTGGAGTTCTTCGGCGCCGAGCTGACCTACACCGAGCTCGGGCGCCGAGTCGACCTGGCGGCCGAGGGTCTGCGGCGACTCGGGGTCGACGCGGGCGACCGGGTGGCACTCGTGCTGCCGAACTGCCCCGAGCACATCGTCGCGTTCTACGGGGTGCTCCGGCTCGGCGCCGTCGTCGTCGAGCACAACCCGCTCTACACCCCGACCGAGATGGCCCACCAGTTCGCCGACCACGGCGCGACCGTCGCGATCGCCTGGGACCGGATGGCTGCGTCCATCACCTCGCTCCCCGGTGTCCCGCACGTCGTCGCCGTCGACATCACGGCGTCCATGCCCTGGACGAAGCGGATCGCCCTGCGACTGCCCGTCGCCCGGGCCCGGGCCCTGCGCGCCCAGCTCACCGGACCCGCGCCGGGCACCACACCGTGGTCCGACCTCGTCGGCCACGGCCCCGTCGACCCCTCGACTCCGCTGCCGTCCGTGGGAGACCTCGCCGCGATCCAGTACACGAGCGGCACGACCGGTGTCCCCAAGGGCGCGATGCTCAGTCATCGCAACCTCATGGCCAACGCCGCCCAGGGCCGCGCGTGGGTGCCCGGCCTGACGCCGGGGCAGGAGGTGGTCTACGCCGTGCTGCCGATGTTCCACGCCTACGGCCTCACGCTGTGCCTGACCTTCGCGATGAGCATGGGTGCACGCCTCGTCCTCTTCCCGCGGTTCGACGTCGAGCTCGTGCTCGAAGCAGCGAAGAGACACCCACCGACGTTCCTGCCCGCCGTGCCGCCGATCTACGAGCGCCTCGCGACCGCCGCACGCGAGCGCGGGATCGACCTGACGGCAACGCGGTTCGCGATCTCCGGCGCCATGGCGCTACCGCGGGAGACGCTCGAGCTCTGGGAGGACGTGACGGGCGGCCTGCTCGTCGAGGGCTACGGCCTCACCGAGACGTCGCCCGTGGCGATCGGCAACCCCATCGGCAGCGAGCGTCGGCCGGGCGCGGTCGGCGTTCCCTTCCCGAGCACCGACATCCGCGTCGTCGACCCCGAGGACCCGACCCGGGACCGCGCCCCCGGCGAGCGGGGCGAGCTGCTCATCCGCGGACCGCAGGTCTTCGGCGGCTACTGGGGCAGGCCCGACGAGACCGCCGCCGCCCTGCTCGACGGTGGCTGGTTCCGCACCTGCGACATCGTCGTCGTCGACCCCGAGGGCTTCGTCTCGATCGTCGACCGCATCAAGGAGATCATCATCACCGGCGGCTTCAACGTCATGCCGTCGGAGGTCGAGGCCGTGCTGCGCACCGTGCCGGGCATCACCGACGCCGCGGTCGTCGGCCTGCCCAGGCACGACGGCAGCGAGGACGTCGTGGCGGCGGTGACGACCGAGCCGGGGGTCGAGCTCGACGTCGAGGCCGTCCGGGCCCGCTGCCGGTCGGACCTCGCCGCCTACAAGGTGCCGCGACGTGTCGTCGTCGTCGACGAGCTGCCGCGCTCGCAGATCGGCAAGGTCCTGCGCAAGCAGGTGCGCGACTCCCTCATCGAGAGCTGACGCGCCGCCGCCTCGACGCCGGACGGCATACGAAAAGCCTTCAGGCAGAAGGTGTCTCGAAGACGATCGCCATGGGCGTCTGCTCGGACCCCTGGCCGAGCGGGTTGTCCGCGAACATCGCCTCGTAACGCTCCTTGGGACCCGGCGCGTCCTTGCCGAGGACGTTGCGACCGATGTCGTTGGCGTCCATGACGACCGTGCCACCGAACGTGTCTCGGTAGGCCTCGGGCACCCGCGCACGGATCGCCGCCGAGAGGTGCGCGGCGACGTCGTCGGGATCCTTGGGACCGAGCTTCGCCGACACGTTGGCCGGGTAGACGGAGTACTCGGTGGGGCCGTCGATGGCACGGATGTCGCCGCCGACGAGGTCGTAGAAGAGGCCTCGCCTGCCGAGCACCTTGCCGACCGCACCGCCGGCCGAGGCGAAGAGCACGCGCGGCAGGCCGGCCTCCTCGATGGCGAGCTGCATCGTGAAGGGTGACCCGAGACCGATGCCGGCGGGGGTGCGCGTGACGTAACGGCTCAGCAGCCGCGCCGGGCGACCGACCTTGATGTCCCAGATGAAGTAGGACCGGCCCTGCGTGATGGCGACGATCTTCTCGGAGATGAAGAAGTACCAGCGGCCCCCCGTCGCGGCGGCATGGTCGGGGACCGCCGTGGGCAGGCCTGCGAAGAAGCGCTCGATGTAGCCGAGCGTCCTGGCCTCGAGGTCGTCCTCGCGGGAGTAGAGGTCGGTGCGCAACGGGTAGCGGCGCACGGCCGTGCCGTCGGCGGTCACGAGGTCGAGCTGCTTGCGGGCGTTCGGCTCGTAGTCGGTCTTGACGTGCGGGGTCTGCCCGGCGTGCTCGGGCTCGCGCTCGTCGAAGAACTCCTGGAGCCACAGCTCGAGGTTGAGCATGCGCCAGACCGTCATCGAGTCGATCGAGTTCGTGCCCTTGATCCAGCCCTCGAAGGCGTGCAGCACGGCCGTCTGGTCGAAGTAGGGCCGGTTGGCGAACGACTCGGAGAGGAACTCTCCGTAGATGTGGTTCTTGAGGCGCATGAACCACTCGCCCTGCGGGGTCGTCGCGCCGACCTTGTCGCGGCGGTCGACGACGGAGGCGGGCAGCAGCCCACGCATCGCGTCACGGAGCACCCGCTTGCCGACGCCGTCCTTGACGAGGGCGTCGTCGCTCAGACCGAAGACGAAGCGCACGAGGTCACGGTCGACGAACGGCATGCGCACGGCGACGCCGAAGCGGCGGGCGTTCTTGTCGGTGTAGCGAAGACGCGCCGGCAGCGAGCCGGCGAAGACGTCGTCTGCGAGTCGGGCCCGGAGGTCGGCCCGCTCGACGTCGTAGCCCTCGGAGGCGTGGGTGCGCGCGAAGTCGGCGTCGAGCAGCGACGTCACCGGCACGTCCTTGCGACCGTGCAGCCGGTCGCCGATGAGCGGTCGCCCACGTCGGTAGAGCACGTCGATCGAGTGGCCGAGCTCGGTCGCGGCGCTCGCCACACTGTGGCTGCGCAGCCCGCGAAGGTGGATGAGGTGGTGTGGGCCGAAGCCCGCCAGCGTCTCGTCGCCGCCATGACCGTCGAGCACGACCGTGTCGCGCTGAGCCGCGTCCCGCAGCACGCGGTACTGCGTGTAGGCGCCGGTCGAGACGAGCGGCTCCTCCTGGGTGCGCACGAGGTCGCGCAGGTCCTTCTTGAACTCCGTCGGTGTCGGCTCGATGCGGTGCTCCTGCACGCGGTCGCCGAGGACAGCCACGACGGCGTCGATGTGTGCGCGCTCGTCGTTGCGCGACCCCGGGTAGATCGCGGACCACGTGTCCTGCGCCTCATGGGCCGACCGACCCGGCTCGTGCTCGACGACGTCGAGGAGTGCCGCGATGGCAGCCGAGTCGAGCCCGCCGGACAGGGAGGTGCCGACGCGCCCCGAAGAGGTCGCGCGACGGCGTACGGCCGCGGTCAGGAGCGTGCGGAACTCGTCGGCGACCGCCGGGGAGTAGGCCCGGGGCGAGCGCGAGAGGGCCGTCAGCTCCTCCCGCAGCCTCGTATAGGGACGTCGCTCGAGACCGCCCGGCACGTCGGCGCCGAGAGTCACGACCTCGCCTGCGCCGACGCGCTCGATGCCGGCGAAGAAGGTCGACCGGCCGTCGTCGTGCACGCGGAAGCGTAGGTAGCGGTAGATGGTCCGGTCGTCCGGCTGCCGCTCGTGCAGGCCGCTGTCGAGGATGCCGCCGATCTCGCTCGCGACGAGCCAGCCCTCACCGGCCCGTGCCACGTAGAGGGGGCGCACGCCGAAGTGGTCGCGCGCGAGCGTCATCCGCCGCGTGTCGCGGTCCCAGACCGCGAGGGCGAACGCACCGTCGAGCCGGTCGAGGCCGTCGGTGCCCCATTCGGTGAAGGCGGCCAGGACGACCTCGGCGTCGCTGCCAACCCCGAAGTCGTGGCCGAGGGTCTCGAGGTCGGCGCGCAGCTCGGCGCGGTTGTAGAGCTCGCCGTCGAGGGCGAGCGTGAACCGCCCACCGCGGGCCACGGCGAGCCGGGCGACTCCGTCGGTCTCGGAGTCCCCGACGGCCCGGAGCGGACGCGCCTGCCGGACCCCGAGGCCTGCGTCACCGTCCCGTGCGGTCGCCGCGGCGCCCGAGCCCGGGTGCGTGGCAAGCAGTCGGTCGAGCAGGGCCTCGTCGGCGTGGACACCAAGGTGTCCGGCGATTCCGCACATGAGTTCCACCCTAGTTGGACCCGCGGGGAGACCCGACCCCGCTCCGGTCGGCGGACCCCACCCCACCCACCTGACCAACCGTCGCCGCCGGTGAACCGATCGACGGCCGACCGTCGTCCTCGCAAGGGGGTTCTCTCTCCCGTCCACCCAGCCAGGAGTCCGACATGCACGCGATCTCTCGTACCGCAGCCTTCCTCGCCGGTGCCGTCATCGGCGTCTCAGCCCTTGCCGCCACCTCGAGCGCCTCGGCCGACGCCGGCGGCGTCCCGCGCAGCGACATCCTCCGGGCCCCGCTCCAGGGCAGCCAGCTCACCGACCCGCCGCTCTTCGGGCTCGTCCGGGGTGGCGCACCATGGGTCATCTCGGAGGGCACGGCCCGCCTGCGCGCCGACGGCGACCTCTCGGTGGACGTCGAGGGCCTCATCATCCCGACCCGGGGTGACAACCCGCTCGCGACCCTGTCGGCCACCGTCGTGTGCAACGGCAAGGACCTGCGCATGACGGATCCAGTGCCCTTCAGCAGCGCGGGTGACGCCGTCATCGAGACCCATGTGACCCTCCCGACACGGTGCCTGGCCCCCGCCGTCCTGCTCAACCCGCTGAGCAACGGCGGGACGTACATCGCTGCCACCGGCCGCTGACCGTCGAGAGGCCACTACGGCCCGCCCCACTTCAGTCGAAAGGTCACCCCTCGCGGCGAGACGTGACCTTTCGACGGTGCCGAGGCGGCCAGACGTGGCCCCTCGACGGTTGAGCGTGGGTCAGGCGGTCACTCCCACTCGATGGTGCCCGGCGGCTTGCTCGTGACGTCGAGGACGACGCGGTTGACCTCTTCGACCTCGTTGGTGATGCGGGTCGAGATCGTCGCGAGCACGTCGTAGGGCACCCGGGCCCAGTCGGCGGTCATGGCGTCCTCGGACGCCACGGGCCGCAGCACGACGGGGTGACCGTAGGTGCGGCCGTCGCCCTGGACACCGACCGAGCGGACGTCGGCGAGCAGCACCACGGGGCACTGCCAGATGTCGCGGTCGAGGGCCGCCCTCGTCAGCTCCTCGCGGGCGATCGCGTCGGCGCGACGCAGGATCGCGAGGCGCTCGGCGTCGACGGCACCGATGATGCGGATGCCGAGGCCGGGGCCCGGGAACGGCTGGCGCCACACGATGACCTCGGGCACGCCGAGCTCGAGACCGACCTGGCGCACCTCGTCCTTGAAGAGGGTGCGCAGCGGCTCGATGAGGGAGAACTGGAGGTCGTCGGGCAGGCCACCGACGTTGTGGTGGCTCTTGATGTTGGCCGCGCCCTCGCCGCCGCCGGACTCGACGACGTCGGGGTAGAGCGTGCCCTGCACGAGCCACTTGACGGGGTGCTCCTCGTCGCCGCGGTCGTGGACGACGTCACGGGCCGCCTGCTCGAAGACGCGGATGAACTGCTCGCCGATGATCTTGCGCTTGGACTCGGGGTCGGTGACGCCGGCGAGCGCGTCGAGGAAGCGCTCGCGTGCGTCGACGACGACGAGGTCGACACCGGTGGCGTGCACGAAGTCCTGCTCGACCTGCTCGGCCTCACCCTCGCGGAGCAGTCCGTGGTCGACGAACACACAGGTCAGCTGGTCGCCGACCGCCTTCTGCACCAAGGCGGCTGCGACGGACGAGTCGACGCCGCCGGAGAGGGCGCAGAGGACGCGGTCCTCGCCCACCTGCTCGCGGATCGTCGTCACGAGGTCGTCGACGACGTGCCCGGGGGTCCAGTCCGGCGTAATGCCCGCGCCCTTCCAGAGGAAGTTCTCGAGGACGCGCTGGCCCTGCTCGGAGTGGAGCACCTCGGGGTGCCACTGGACGCCGTACAGGCGTCGGCCGTCGTCCTCGAAGGCCGCGACCGGCGTGCCGGCCGTCGTGGCCGTGACGGCGAAGCCCTCAGGCGCCGCGCTCACGGAGTCGCCGTGCGACATCCAGACGGTCTGGCTGGGAGGCTGGCCGTCGAAGAGGGTCGACGCGACGTCGCTGATGGCGGCGTCGGTCTTGCCGTACTCGCGGGCGCCGGTGCGGGCGACGGTGCCACCGAGGGCCTGCGCCATCGACTGGAAGCCGTAGCACATGCCGAAGACGGGGACGCCCGCCTCGAGCAGCGCCGGGTCGAGCCGCGGGGCGCCGTCCTCGTAGACGGAGCTGGGCCCACCGGACAGGATGATCGCGGCCGGCTCCTTGGCGAGCAAGTCGGCCACGGCCATCGAGTGGGGCACGACCTCGCTGTAGACCTGCGCCTCACGCACCCGCCGGGCGATCAGCTGGGCGTACTGGGCGCCGAAGTCGACGACGAGGACGGGGTGGCTCTGCAGGTCGGTCGGCTGCGCGTCGGTCACGCGCCAAGCCTAACGGCCCTGCGAGGGCCCCTCCGACGCCGTCCCGTCGCCGGCGACGTAGGCGCGGGAGAGCAGCGCCTCCGTCTGGACGGTGTTGCGCCGCTCGGCGATCCACGGGAGGACGGGCACGAAGCCGGCCAGGAGGTTCTTGACGATCCGCACCGGACCCCATGCGGCCTTGAGGCCCAGGTTGGCGACGGACACGGCATACGCGAAGTAGATGAGCCCGTGGATCGGGCTCCAGTACTCCGTGAGGACGTTGGTCTGCTTGAAGACGTACTTCATGACCATCTCGAGGATGAGCACGAACAGGGCGATGCCCGCGACGGTCGCGAGGACGCGGTAGATCGCCAGCGCCGACCGGATCTGCTGCGGCTTGGCCAGGGTCTGGGGGTACGTGCTCACGTCGTGGCGCCTTCTCTCGGTGCAGCGACGGGCTCGTCCGCCTGCTGCTCTGCTCGGAACATCTTCCACCACATCCAGATCGCGAAGATCCCGAAGACCCACCACTGGACGGCGTACGCCGCGTTGCGCAGGTTGAGCGGGGCGTCGAGCGGGGGTGGTGGCACACGGGTGAGGCCGGCGGCGGCGAGCGGGGTGCCGTCGGCGGGCCCTGCGGACTCGGCCGAGGCCAGGACGACGACGTTGTAGAGGTCACCGGGCCACTCGTTGACGAGGGAGGCGAGGTCGACCGAGCGCACCTGCGGCGCGGCCAGCGGGGCACCGTCGCGGGGCGACTCCCCCGGCCCGAGGGTGCCCGTCACCGTGACCACGCCGGTCGGCGGCGCCGGGACGGCCGCCGGCGTGCCGTCGACGAAGCCGCGCAGCACCGGCACCGTGCCACCCTCGGTCTCGAGCGGTGTCACGACCCAGGAGCCCACCCGACCGTCGAGCCGACGGTCGACGACGAGCAGGCTGCGCCCGGCGGCATACGTCCCCGTGACGGTGACGGCCCGGTTGGAGTAGTCGCCCTTGAAGTCGCTGTGCGGCGCGGTCACCTGCTGGAGCGGCGCGCGCTCGAGTGTCGACGCAGCGGCCACGGCGTCCTTGCGGCCCGAGTCGCGCGCCACGCCCAGCTGCCACATCCCGAGCAGGACGCAGGCGGCGACGACCACGGCGAGGGCGGCGAGCAGGCCGACCCAGCGAGGGGTGAGCAGGCGCCGGAACACGACCCAAGGGTAGGTCACCGTCCCGGCACCGACCTGACCCGGGGCGGCCATCCGTGCCAGACTCCTGCGCCATGTCCACGTTGCGCCGACACCGAGCACGTATGCCGGGTCGCATCGTCGTAGTCCTGGCCTCCCTCGCCGTGTCGTCCCTCCTCGCCTCGTGCGGCGCGATGGACATCCCGCCGCCCCGCCGCACCGTGACGGTCACGGTCGACGCGCCGAGCACGGCGCCGGCCGACACGCCCGAGCCCACGCAGACCGAGGTCCCGACCAGTGCGCCGACGGCCACCTCGGTGCCGACGGCCCTGGCCGCCGGCCGGCTGCGCGGCGCCCCGAGGTCGTTCGCGGAGGCCCAGGGGCGCATCGACGCCGCCCCACCGGCGGCATCGGTGACCGACCGCTTCCGGAGCCCGAGCGGCAACATCGTGTGCCGGCGGAGCACCGACGCAGGAACGGCCGCGTGCGAGGTCGCGAAGGGGCGCGTCGACCCGCCCCTGCCGTCGATCTGCCCGGCCGGCGGCCCCCAGGACATCGGTCGCATCGAGCTCGGCCCGGGCGGAGCCCTGCCCGTCTGCAACTCCGACACGATCCGCACCGGCGGCGAGCCGGAGCTCGGCTACGGCAAGCGCACGCAGCCCTCAGGCACCACGGCGTGCCTGAGCGAGAGCTTCGGCGTGACGTGCATCGACACGGCGAGCCGCCACGGCTTCTTCCTCGCGCGGGACACCTTCGTCACCTTCTGACCCCAGAGGGCTCAACCGGGCGCAGATGCGGACAAACGCAGGCCGACCCGACGAAGCGGGAGAACCGTCAGATCTCGAATTGGTAACGACGATGGATCGAAACGGCCACAACCCTCCCCGGCAGTCTTGACTGCGAAAGTCGCGCTTCGGGGGCGAAGCGGAAGATCAGCGGCGGGCACGACATCCCACAGGAAACTCACACTTCAGGGACGGTCCTCGTGAGGCAATCACAGCACACCGGGCGTCGCAGGCTCATCGGCCTGCTCGCCACGGGAGCTCTCGTCACCGGCGCCATCGCGGCGTCTCCGGTGCAGGCAGCTCCCAACGTCGGCACGACCAAGGCCGGCGACGCGGCATCGGGCAAGGCCCGCAACGACAACCTGCGCCCGCCCCAGGCGGTGAAGCAGGACGCGATGCGCCAGAAGGCGCTCGAGAAGCGGCTCAAGGGCGACCCGAGCGCCCAGGGCAAGGTCGCCAAGGTGGGCAAGGGACAGTACGTCCAGCTCGAGCGCGAGGGAACCGACAAGATCTTCGTCGTCATCGTCGAGTTCGGCGACCAGCAGTACCCCGGGGGAACGGGTTCGTACCCGCCCGGCACGTTCACCGGCCTCCCGAAGGACGGCAGCGCCACCGACGTGACCGGTCCGCGCCACAACGAGATCCCCGCGCCCAACCGCGCCGTCGACAACTCGACCCTCTGGCAGACCGACTACAACCGTGCCCACTACCAGGACATGTACTTCAACCGGATGGCGAAGTACTACGAGACGCAGTCCTCGGGCCGCTACTCGGTCGAGGGCGACGTCACCGAGTGGGTCAAGGTCCCGTTCAACGAGGCGCTCTACGGCCGCAACTACTGCGGCAGCATCGTCTGCAACACGTCGACGGCACTCGTGCGTGACGCCCTCGCGGTCTGGGTCAAGAGCCAGCTCGACGCCGGCAAGAAGATGCCCGAGATCCAGGCGTACCTCAAGACGTTCGACCAGCAGGACCGCTACGACATCGACGGCGACGGCAACTTCAACGAGCCCGACGGCGTCATCGACCACTTCCAGATCGTCCACGCAGGTGGCGACGAGGCGTCGGGCGACCCCAACCAGGGCACCGACGCCATCTGGAGCCACCGCTCCTTCGCCGCCGTCCAGGGCGGCGGCCCTCTCGGGGCCGGCGTCAACGTCGGCAGCAACAAGGGCCTCGTCTCGAGCGCCCTCGTGCCCGACAACCCCACGGGAATCTGGGTCGGCGACTACACCATGCAGCCCGAGAACGGCGGCCTCGGCGTCTTCGCGCACGAGTTCGGCCACGACCTCGGCCTGCCCGACCTCTACGACACCTCCGGCAACACCGGTGGCGCCGAGAACAACACCGCCTTCTGGACCCTCATGAGCTCCGGTGCCAACATCGGCGACGGCGGCCCCGACGGCATCGGCGACGACCCGACCGACCTGGGCGCCTACGAGCTCTTCCAGCTCGGCTGGCTCCAGCCGCAGGGCAAGCAGGGGCCGTTCTACGACGTCGCGTACGCCGGCAAGCGCTCCTCGCACACCATCGGCTCCAACGTGCCGGCGACGAAGCAGGCCCAGGCCCTCTTCACCGTCCTGCCGGACAAGATGGTCCCGCTCGAGCTCGGCGACCCCTACGAGGGCACGAAGATGTACTACAGCGGCGCCGCCGACGACCTCGACACGACGATGACGAAGTCGGTGACCCTGCCGGCCGGCACGGTCGGACTCGCGGCCAAGGCGCGCTACAACATCGAGGAGGACTGGGACTACACGTACCTCCGCGTCTCGGCCGACAACGGCGCCACGTGGACCAACGTCGCGACGAGCCTGTCGCGGACGACCGACCCGAACGGCAACAACCTCGGGCAGGGCATCACCGGCGTCAAGGCGTCGTGGACCGACCTCACGGCCGACCTCACGCCCTGGGCCGGCAAGACGGTGCAGCTGCAGTTCCGCTACAAGGCGGACGGCGCGCAGGTCGGGCAGCCCGGTGTGGACACCCCGCCGCCGGGCTTCCAGGTCGACGCGATCGCCGTCACGGGTCAGCCCCTCGACGGCGCCGAGTCCGACGCCGGCTGGACGTTCAGCCCGGCTGACGGCAGCGGCTTCCGGGCCACGGCCGGCTCGGTCGAGCGGGCCTTCTTCAACGCGTACATCGCCGAGAACCGTCAGTACGACGGCTACGACACCTCGCTGAAGACGGCCTACAACTTCGGGTTCCCGACGAAGCCGGACATGGTCGAGAGCTACCCGTACCAGAACGGGCTGCTCGTCAACTACTGGGACGGCTCGCAGAACGACAACAACGTCGGCGAGCACCCGGGGTCCGGTCTCGTCCTCCCGGTCGACGCGCACCCGGAGTTCACCCACTGGGCGGACAACACGCTGATGCGCAACCGGATCCTGTCCTACGACTCGACCTTCGGACTCGAGAAGACCGACGCGATCACGCTGCACAACCCCGCCACCGGCGTCGCCGGTACGGTTGCCTCGAAGCCGGCCCAGCCGGTCTTCGACGACACGAAGACGTGGTGGGTGAACGCCGACCAGCACGGTGCGACCGGTGCCCACCCGGGCCGTTACCAGCCCGGCTGGTACGGCGTCGACGTGCCGAAGACTGGCACGACGATCCGCGTCGTGGGCTCGTCGAAGCAGGGCAGCTCGCTCAACGTCCTCGTCGCCCCGAAGTGACCGGACGGCACGACACGCACCACACGCACGACACGTACGAAGCGTACGACGCAGCGCCTTCCGGAGCCGTCCGGCACCGGCGCTGACGAGGAGGGCCCCGCCGACCCGTGGTCGGCGGGGCCCTTCGCTGCACCTAGGATTGGGGCACGACCTGAACCCGATGTGACCGAGCCCGTACACCCGACGACCGAGGGGCCGCCGTGGCGCAACTGTTGCTCCTGCACCTGCTCGCCGCCGCCCTCGCGCCGTGGCTGGCGAAGGTCCTGCGCACGAAGGTCTTCCCGGTCCTGGCCGTCGCTCCGGCCGTCTCGTTCGGCTGGCTCCTCTCCGTCTCGGACGACGTTCGCGCCGGGAACCTTCCGACACAACGGATCTCGTGGGTACCCGGTCTCGGCATCGACCTCGACTTCCGCGTCACGACACTCTCGTGGGTGCTCGGTCTGCTCGTCACCGGCGTCGGCGCGCTCGTCCTGCTCTACTGCACGTGGTACTTCACCGACAGCGACCCGACGCTGTGGCGCTTCACGTCGGTGTTCACGGCGTTCGCCGGCGCCATGCTCGGCCTCGTCCTGACCGACAACCTCCTCGTCCTCTACGTCTTCTGGGAGCTGACGACGGTCTTTTCCTACCTGCTCATCGGGCACAACCCGGCGAGCTCGACGAACCGCCGCGCGGCGATGCAGGCGCTCATCGTCACGACGTTCGGTGGCCTGGCGATGCTCGTCGGCATCATCACCCTCGGGGTCCACCACACGTACTCCATCTCCGCGCTGCTCGCCGATCCGCCACCGCTCGACACCCTGACCGTGGTCGCGGTCGTGCTGCTGCTCGTCGGCGCCCTGTCGAAGTCGGCGCTCGTGCCCTTCCACTTCTGGCTGCCGGGTGCCATGGCCGCCCCGACGCCGGTCAGCGCCTACCTCCATGCGGCCGCGATGGTGAAGGCCGGCATCTACCTCGTCGCACTGCTCGCCCCGGCGTTCGCGGGCGCTCCGGCCTGGTACGCCCTGACGGTGGGCCTCGGACTCCTCACGATGCTCGTGGGCGGGTGGCGCGCCCTGCGCCAGCACGACATCAAGCTGCTCCTCGCGTACGGCACCGTCAGCCAGCTCGGCTTCATCGTCGCCATCGCCGGCCTCGGGACCAAGGCGTCGGCGCTCTCGGCGCTGGCCCTCGTCATCGCGCACGCGCTCTTCAAGTCGACGCTCTTCCTCACCGTCGGCGTCGTCGACAAGTGCACCGGCACCCGCGACCTGCGCGAGCTGTCCGGCGTCGGTCGACGCCTGCTCCCGGTCGCGGTGCCGGCGACCCTCGCCGGTCTCTCGATGGCCGGGATCGTGCCACTCGCGGGGTTCGTGTCCAAGGAGAGCGCCCTCGAGTCGCTGTGGGAGGACGTCCAGACCTCGGCGCCGCTGCCCGCGCCGTGGAGCTGGCTCGCGATCACGGCAGTCGTGGCCGGCTCGGCCCTCACGGTCGCCTACACGGCGCGCTTCCTCTGGGGTGCCTTCGCCACCAAGCCCGGCGTCGCCCCCACGCCGGTCAAGGCCGCCCACCCCGGCTTCGTGCTCGCCCCGCTGCTGCTCGGCGTGGCCTGCCTGCTCGTCGGCCTGCTGTCGCCGCTCGAGTCCCCGTGGCTGCTGCCGTACGCCGAGACCTTCCCCATCGGTGGCGAGCCGCAGACCCTGGCCCTCTGGCACGGGGTCACCGTGCCGCTGGTGCTGTCGCTCGTGTCGGTCGCCGTCGGGCTCGTCCTCTTCGTCCAGCGTGACCTCGTCGCCCGCGTCCAGTCCGGGGTGCCGTCGCTCGTCGACGGCGAGCGCGGGTTCGCCCGCACGCTGCGGTGGGTCGACCGCGGGGCGGTCGAGACGACCGCCGTCACGCAGCGCGGCTCGCTCCCGATCTACCTCGCGGGCATCCTCATCGTCTTCGTCGCCCTCCCGGGCCTCGCCGCCGTCACGCGCGGCACGATCCCGGAGGTGCGGCTCTGGGACAACCCCGGGCAGGCGGTCGTGGGCGTCGTCGTCGTCGCGGCGGCGGTCCTCGTGCTCGTCACCCGACGCCGGCTCACGGCGGTCATGCTCGTCGGCGCGACGGGCTACGGCGTCTCGCTGCTCTTCATCCTGCACGGCGCGCCCGACCTCGCGATCACCCAGATGCTCGTCGAGACGGTGTCGCTCGTCGTCTTCGTCCTCGCGCTGCGTCGGCTGCCGACGAAGTTCACCCGTCACCCGCACTCGCCGTCGCGCACCTGGCGCCTCGTCCTCGGCGTCGCCGTCGGTGCGTCCGTCGGGGCCATCGCCCTCGTCGCCTCGGGCGGCCGCACGGCCGAGCCGGTGTCGGCCGGGTTCCCCACGGAGGCCTACGCCTTCGGCCACGGCAAGAACATCGTCAACGTCACGCTCGTCGACATCCGCGCGTGGGACACCCTCGGTGAGGTGTCGGTGCTCGTGGCCGCAGCCACGGGCATCGCGAGCCTCATCTTCGTCCGCACCCGCAACACCCGGCTCTCGCGCGCGACCTCGAAGTCGCTGCCGTCGAGCAGTCCCGGCCGTGGTACCTGGCTGCACGGTGGCCGGACGATGCGCAAGGAGAAGCGCTCGGTCATCTTCGAGGTCGTGACGCGGCTCGTCTTCCACATCATGCTCGCCGCCTCGCTCTTCCTCCTCTTCGCCGGTCACAACCAACCCGGCGGCGGCTTCGCCGGCGGGCTCGTCGCCGGTCTCGCGCTGGTCGTGCGCTACCTCGCCGGTGGCCGCTACGAGCTCGACGAGGCGGCGCCCTTCGACGCGGGCCTGCTCGTCGGCCTCGGCCTCCTCGTCGCCGTCGGCTCGGCGCTCGCACCGCTCGCCTTCGGGGGGACGATCCTCGAGACGACGGCCATCGACTTCACCCTGCCGCCGTGGGGCGAGGTGCACCTCGTGACGTCGCTCGTCTTCGACATCGGCGTCTACCTCATCGTCGTCGGCATGATGCTCGACATCGTCCGCAGCCTCGGCACCGGCATCGACCGGCAGATCGCCGAGGAGGAGGCCGACGCCTCCGACGCGGCCGGCGAGCCGGAGGTGGCCCGCCCATGACGGCCATGGCCCCCACCCTCATCGAGTCGACGCTGCAGCCGAACATCACCCTCGTGCTGGTCACCGTGGGCCTGGTCGCCGCCGGCACCGCCCTGGCCCTCGACCGCAGCCTCGTGCGCGTCCTGCTCGGCATGGTGCTCATCGGCAACGGCATCGCGGTGCTCTACCTCGTCATCAGCGGCCGCGCCGGACGCGCCCCGTTCGTCGGTGAGGACCCGGCAGCGATCAGCGACCCACTCCCCCAGGCCATGGTGCTCACTGCCATCGTCATCTCGCTCGCGACCATCGGCTTCCTGCTCGCCCTGTCCTACCGGCTCTGGCAGATCTCCGGCACCGACGACGTCCCCGACGACACCGAGGACGCGCACATCCAGCGCCTCGCCCTCGAGGACCAGACGTCCTCGACGTACGACCCGTCCGAGGAGTCGACGACGACGTCCGACGAGCTCGCGGCAGACGACGGGAGCCCACGACGCCCATGAGCCCGACCGACTTCCCGGTGCCCGACCTCGTGCCGATGCCGGTGCTGCTCCCGCTCCTCGGGGCGGCTCTGACACTCGCCTTCCGCCGGTCGCCCCGTCTGCAGCGCGGCGTCAGCATCGCCGTGCTCGCCGCGGTGGTCGCCGTCGCGGGCGTCCTCGTCTGGCAGACGGACGTCAACGGTCCTCAGGTGCTGTGGCTCGGGGCCTGGCAGGAGCCCCTCGGCATCTCCCTCGTCGCCGACCGCCTCAGCGCCCTCATGCTGCTAGTGTCCGGCATCGTCACGCTGCTCGTCCTGGTCTTCGCGATCGGCCAGGGCCAGGCCGACAGCGACGACGAGACCGAGAGCGAGACGCCGCTCACGATCTTCCACCCGACCTACCTCGTGCTGTCGGCCGGCGTCGCCAACGCCTTCCTCGCCGGCGACCTCTTCAACCTCTTCGTCGGTTTCGAGATCCTCCTCTTCAGCTCCTACGTCCTCATCACGCTCGGCGGGTCGGCTGCACGCATCCATGCCGGCACGACGTACGTCGTCGTCAGCCTGCTCAGCTCGGCGCTCTTCCTCGTCGCCATCGCCGCCGCGTATGCCGCCACGGGCACCGTCAACCTCGCCCAGCTGGCGATCCGGATCGGGGACCTCGCGCCCGGAGTCGCGCTCGTCCTGCAGCTCTCGCTGCTCACCGCCTTCGCGATCAAGGCCGCCGTCTTCCCGATGTCGGCGTGGCTGCCCGACAGCTACCCGACCGCCCCGGCGCCGGTGACGGCGGTCTTCGCCGGACTGCTGACGAAGGTCGGGGTCTACGCGATCATCCGCACCCAGACGCTGCTCTTCCCCGACTCGCCCCTGCAGGGCCTGCTCATGTGGGCCGCCCTGCTGACGATGGTGATCGGCATCCTCGGCGCCGTCTCGCAGTCCGGCCTCAAGAGGATCCTGTCGTTCACGCTCGTCAGCCACATCGGCTACATGATCTTCGGCATCGCGCTCGCCACGCCCGAGGGCACCGCCGGCGCCATCTTCTACGTCGCCCACCACATCACGATCCAGACCGCGCTCTTCCTCATCACCGGCCTCGTCGAACGCCTCGCGGGCACGACGTCGCTCGACCGGCTCGGTGGGCTCGCCGTCGCCTCCCCCGTGCTCGCGACCCTCTTCTTCGTCTCGGCGATGAACCTCTCGGGCATCCCGCCGCTCTCGGGCTTCCTCGCCAAGGTCGGGCTGCTCGACGCCGGCATCGAGCTCGGCACCCCGCTGGCGTGGCTGCTCGTCGTCGGCGGCATCGTGACGAGCCTGCTCACGCTCTATGCCCTGACCAAGGTGTGGAGCCAGGCCTTCTGGCGCACCCTGGCCGACGCCCCACGCTCGACCGGGTCGGCAGACGCACCCCGTGACCACACCCGCGACGGCGAACCGGACACCGACCCCGCCACCGAGTCGGCCGGCGCCCTGCTGCTCGACACGCGCCCCCGGGCGCTGCCCCGCACGATGCTCGGCGCCACGGCCGCGATGACGCTCGTCGGGCTGCTCATCACCGCCGTCGCCGGACCGCTCTTCGCCTACACCCAGCGTGCGGCCACCGACCTCATGAGCCGCGACCCCTACGTCACGAGCGTCCTGCCCGTGGAGGTGCGCCGATGACCGACCTCCGCATGGCGACCGCCCCGCGCGGACCCGAGACACCCCGACGTCGGCGCCGGGTGCTCCAGCCTCGCGCCGTCGCGACGATCGCCCTCGCGTGGGTGCTGCTCTGGGACCGCCTGTCATGGGGCAACGTCGTCAACGGCGTCCTCGTCGGGCTCCTCGTCACCTACGCCTTCCCGCTGCCGTCGATCGAGTTCCACGGGCGTCTGCGACCGCACCGCGTGCTGCTCCTCATCGGCCAGTTCCTCGTCGACCTCGTCGGCGCGTCGTGGCAGGTCATGCGGCTCGCCTTCGGCCGGCGCAGCCCGCGCAACGCCGTCATCGAGGTGCAGCTGCGCTCGCGCTCCGACTTCTACCTCACCCTGACCGCCGAGCTCGTGGCGCTCGTGCCCGGATCCGTCGTCGTCGACGCGCGGCGCTCTACGTCGGTCCTCTACCTGCACCTGCTCGACGTCGAGCGCGAGGGCGCCATCGAGGCGCAGCGTGCCCGCGTCCTCGCCGTCGAGCGGCGCGTCGTGCGCGCCCTCGGCTCGCGCCAGGAGATCGCCGCCCTCGAGACCGACGGGCCGTGGCCCACGGCTTCGGGTGACACCGGCGACGCCCCCGACGCCCCCGACGCCCCCGACGCCCCCGACGCCCCCGACGCCCCCGACGCCCCCGAGCACCCGGAGCCGACCGATCCCACCGACGGGAAGGACCTCCCGTGACCGTCGTCCTCGGCATCTCGCTCGCCATGCTCGGCGCCGCGGCGGCGCTCGTCCTCGTGCGTCTCTTCCGCGGGCCGAGCAACCTCGACCGCATCGTCGCCGCCGAGATCCTCCTCGTCGTCGTCATCGCCGGGGTCGCCCTCGAGTCGGCGCGCCAGCGCACGACGACCTACCTCCCCCTGCTCATGATCCTCGGGCTCGTGGGCTTCGTCGGCGGAGTGGCCGTCACCCGCTTCCTCTCCCGGGACTCCGACGAGCCGGACGAGCCGGAGGGCGTCGTGCGCGAGCACCCCGAGCCGCGAGAGGAGCGTGAGCAGTCATGACGTGGTCATCGGTGCTCGATGTCGCCGGGGCCGTGTGCCTCC
This sequence comes from Terrabacter sp. Root181, assembly GCF_001428505.1. GTDB lineage: Bacteria > Actinomycetota > Actinomycetes > Actinomycetales > Dermatophilaceae > Terrabacter. Next base: position 184,782 of record NZ_LMHU01000010.1, on the reverse strand, counting down.
TGCTCGGGTCGTTCCTCTGCCTCGCCGGCGCCGTCGGCCTGATCCGCTTCCCCGACACGCTGTCGCGGCTGCACGCGGCCACGAAGCCGCAGACCCTCGGGCTCATCCTCATCCTGACCGGTCTCGCCCTGACCCTGCGCACGTGGGCCGCCGTCACGACCCTCGTCCTGCTCGCGGCGACCCAGTTCTTCACCTCGCCCGTCTCGGCGCACCTCGTCGGGCGTGCGGCCTACCGCAACCGCTGCGTCGACACCGACACCCTCGAGGTCGACGAGCTCTCCGACGCGCTCGACCGCTCCGGCTGGGACCCGACGCGCTGACGCCGGCCCAGCGGCATACGCCCTCGGTTTGACCTCAAGCCTGCTTGAGTTCCTACGGTCGGGCGGTGAGCCCGACGGAAAATGGCATGAGGCACACCCTCGCCGAACGTAAAATGAACCAAGTGATCTCGCTGCCCCATGCCGACCCAGGCACTCCAGACCTGACCAGCCCGACGGCATACCTCCGGTGGGTCGGCAAGGGCCAGTGGCGCACCCTCGTGGTCGCCATCGCCTTCGGCATCGTGTGGCTCGTCAGCCAGGCCCTCTTCCCCGCCGCGATGGGCAAGGCCATCGACGAGGGCATCATCGGCGGCGACGCCGGGTCGCTCGTCCTCTGGTGCGGCATCCTCTTGGGCCTCGTGACCATCAGCGCCCTGTCCGGCGCCATGCGGCACAAGTACGCCGTGGCCAACTGGATGCAGGGCGCCTTCCGCTCGGCCCAGCTCATCGGCCACAAGGCCGCCGACACCGGTGAGGCCCTGACGCGCTCGGTCCCGACCGGCGACGTCGTCGCGACCGTCAGCTCCGACGCGATGCGCATCGGCGGGCTCTACGACGTGTCAGCGCGATTCGCCGGTGCGGTCGTGTCCTACGTCGTCGTCGCGCTCATCCTCCTCGGCGCCTCGACGCCGCTCGGCCTCGTCGTGCTCATCGGGGTGCCGGTGCTCGTCGCGTGCCTCACCTTCATCGTCCGCCCGCTCCAGGCCCGCCAGCTCGCCCAGCGCGAGGAGTCCGGCAAGCTCATCGGGCTCGGCGCCGACACCGTCGCCGGCCTGCGCGTGCTGCGCGGCATCGGCGGCGAGCACACGTTCCTGCGCAGGTATGCCGTCCAGTCGCAGTCCGTGCGCCAGGTGGGCAACCGGGTGGCCGGCTACCAGGCGGCCCTCGACGCGGCCCAGGTGCTGCTCCCGGGCCTCTTCGTCCTCGTCGTCGTGTGGCTGGGCGCGCGCTTCGCCATCGACGGCGAGATCACGGCGGGCCAGCTCGTCGCGTTCTACGGCTACACGGCCTTCCTCGTCATCCCCCTGCGCACGGCGACGGAGATGGTCGACCGGGCCACGCGGGCCCACATCGGCGCCCGCAAGCTGACGAAGATCCTGCGTGTCGAGCCCGACGACGTCGAGACGCCGGACGCCCAGCCGCTGCCGAGCGGACCCGCCCGCCTCTACGACCCCCGCAGTGGCGTCACCATCGAGCCGGGCCGGTTCACCGTCGTGGTGTCGGCACGTCCGGAGGAGTCCGCGGCCCTCGCCGACCGGCTCGGCCGCTTCGGCGCCGCCGAGACCGACGTGCGGCTCGACGGCACGCGCCTGGCCGACGCCTCCCTGGCCGAGGTGCGGCGGCGCGTCGTCGTCTCGGAGACCGACCCGCGCCTCTTCACCGGCACGCTGCGCGACGAGCTCGACCCGTGGGGCGACCACGACGACGCCTCCATCCTCGATGCCCTCTCCGTCGCGAGCGGCGACGACGTGCTCGAGGCCCTGCCGGGTGGCCTCGACAACGAGGTCGAGGAGCGCGGCCGCGCCTTCTCCGGCGGCCAGCGCCAGCGCCTCGCGCTGACCCGCGCGCTGCTGACCGGCGCCGACACCCTCGTGCTCGTCGAGCCGACGAGCGCCGTCGACGCCCACACCGAGGCCCGCATCGCCGGGCGCCTCACCGCGGCTCGGGCCGGCCGCACGACGGTCGTCATGTCCGCGAGCCCGCTCATCCTCGACCAGGCCGACCACGTCGTCTTCCTGCGCGGGGGCACGGTCGCCGCGACCGGCACCCACAGTCGGCTCATGGCCGACGAACCCGACTACCGACGCACCGTCGTCCGAGGAGAGGAGGACTGATGTCGCTGACACCAGCGCCGACCACGCGCACCCTTCCCGTGGCCGACATGGTCTCGGTCAAGGACCACACCCGTGGGCTGCTCCGCCGGCACCGGGGCAGCCTGCTCATGGTCATCGGCCTGCACGCCGTCGCCGCCTGCGCGGCGCTCGTGGCCCCCCGCGTCATCGGCCTGCTCGTCGACGAGATCAGCCACGGGCGGTCGCTCGACGTCGTCAACCGGCTCGCGCTGTGGATCGCGGGTGCCGTGGTCGTGCAGACGGTCGTCACGTGGTTCGCCCGCCGGGCCTCGTTCGTCATGGGCGAGACGATCTTCGCCGAGCTGCGCGAGCAGTTCATGGGTCGGGTCGTCGAGCTTCCCCTGTCGACCGTCGAGCGCGCCGGCACCGGCGACCTCGTCTCGCGGACGACGAACGACGTCGAGGCCCTCTCGCACGTCATCCGCTTCGGCATCCCGTCGATCTTCGTCGGCGCCGTCACGACGGCGATCACCGTCGTCGCCGCCTTCCTCACCGGCTGGCAGGTGGCGCTGGCGATCGTCGTCGGCGTGCCGATCCTCGTGATCTCCACGCGGCGCTACCTGCGGTACGCGCCCGACGGCTACCTGCGCGAGCGGGCGACGTACGCCGTCCTCAACGGCGTCGTCACCGAGTCGGCCGACGGTGCCCGCACCGTCGACGCCCTCGGCCTGCGGGGCCGCCGCCGACGCCGCATGGACGACGCCCTGCACGACTGCTACGACGCCGAGCTTTACACGCTGAAGCTGCGCATGCGGTGGTTCCCGTCCGTCGAGTTCGCCTTCTTCGCGCCTGTCGCGGTGACCCTGCTCTGGGGCGGCTTCCTCATCTCCAAGGACGTCGCGACGGCCGGGACGGTCACGGCCGTGGCGCTCTACGTCCAGCAGATGGCCGGTCCGCTCGACGAGCTCATCTCGTGGCTCGACGAGATCCAGGTCGGTGCGACGTCGCTCGCCCGCGTCATCGGGATCGCCGACGTCCCGGCCGACCGCGCAGCGACCGGCGAGGTGCCCGAGGACGACCACCTCGAGGTCGAGGACGTCCACTACTCCTACCGCGCGGGCCGCGACGTGCTGCGCGGCGTCTCGCTCGACCTCCGACCCGGTGAGCGGCTCGCCATCGTCGGGCCGTCCGGAGCCGGCAAGTCGACGCTCGGGCGGCTCATGGCCGGCATCGACGGTCCCCGCGAGGGACGCGTCGACGTCGGCGGCGTGCGCCTCGTCGACCTCGAGCTCGCCCAGCTGCGCGGTCAGGTCGCCCTCGTGACGCAGGAGCACCACGTCTTCGTCGGGTCGCTCGAGGACAACCTGCGCCTCGCCCGGCCGGAGGCCTCGCGCGAGCAGCTGCTCGACGCACTGGCCGCCGTCGACGCCCGCGGCTGGGCGCTCGAGCTGCCCGAGGGTCTCGACACCGTCGTCGGCTCGGGTGGCCACCGCCTCACCGAGCCGCAGGCCCAGCAGCTCGCCCTGGCGCGGCTCGTCCTCGCCGACCCGCACACGCTGGTGCTCGACGAGGCGACCTCGCTGCTCGACCCGCGCGCGGCCCGGCACCTCGAGCGCTCGCTCGCCGCGGTCGTCGAGGGGCGCACGGTCGTCGCCATCGCGCACCGCCTCATGACGGCGCACGACGCCGACCGCGTCTGCGTCGTCGAGGACGGTCGGATCAGCGAGATCGGCTCGCACGAGGAGCTGCTCGAGGCCGACGGCGCGTATGCCGCACTGTGGCGCTCGTGGCGCGACGAGCCCCAGCCCGCCCGCTGACCGCCGCCCCGGCTCCAGCCGGGACACCTGTGACGACGGGGCCACTCGACCCACTGGTCGAGTGGCCCCGTCGTCACGCCGCTCGACACGGCTTCCGAGGATCTCGGCTAATTAATGACAGATGCCGTAACCCCCTTGTGGCTGGGTCGTTGTCAGCGCGGTGCCGGGCTGTTTCTCGACCGGTTGCTAGCCCGCACCGCCGGGTGGGGCCGTCTCTGAGGGGTGACGGCCTCACCCTCCCTCAGCTCCGGCGCCCTGCGGGGCTCCACGCGCGCCCTCAGGCGTCGACGAGGCGGTAGGCCTCGCCCTGTGCGGGGCGCCGGTCGGCCTCACCGCGCGCCGGCCACAGGGACACGGCCCGCTCGGCCTGGGCCGTGATCGTCAGGCTCGGGTTGACCCCGAGGTTCGCCGAGACGGCCGCCCCGTCCAGCACGTGCAGGCCGGGATAGCCCCACACCCGCTGGTACGGGTCGACGACCCCGCGCTCCGGCGAGTCGGAGATGACCGCGCCGCCGAGGAAGTGCGCCGTCATCGGGATGTCGAGGACCTCGCCGACCGACGACCCGGGCCAGGCCCGCTCCCCCGTCGTGCGCTCGAGGCGGGCCGCCATCGCACGCACCGCCTCGTTGCCCTCGGGGATGTAGGTCGGGTTGGGCTCGCCGTGGCCCTGCGTCGACGTCAGGTGCCACCCGAGGAGGCCACGCCGACGCCGCACCTTGATCGAGTTGTCGCTGCTCTGCATGACGAGCGCGATGACGGTGCGCTCGCTCCAGCGCCGGGTCGACAGGGACCGGGCGAAGACCCCTGGATGCCGCGTGACGGTCCCGGCGAACCGCACCCAGCGGGGTACGCGTCCACCACCGTCGACCTGCATCACCGCGAGCGCTCCCATGAGGTTGGAACCCTTGCCGTAGCGGCAGTTCTCGACGTGCGTCGTGTCGTTGACGTGGAAGCTCGACGTGATCGCGACCCCACGTGTCAGGTCGACACCCTCGGGCACACGGGCGGTCATCGCCCCACCCAGGGCCTCGGAGTTCGTGCGGGTCAGCTCGCCGAGCGCCTCGGACAGGCGCGGCAGCCCCCGCCCCTCCGGCTCGGCCTTCATCGCCTGGAGCAGCTGGGCCGTGCCCCACGCCCCTGCAGCCACGACGACCTGCCCGGCCGTCACGGTGTGCTCGCCGGCCCGCCGCCGACCCCACGACCCGCTGCGGACGGTCGTGACGGCATACCCCTGGTCCGGCGCAGCCGGGTCGAGCGGCCGCACACGAGTCACCGTGCGCAGCGGCTCGATGGTGACCCCGCGCCGCTCGGCGAGCGCGAGGTAGTTCTTGACGAGGGTGTTCTTGGCGCCGACGCGGCAGCCGACCATGCAGTTGCCGCACTCGGTGCACCCGGTGCGAGACGGTCCCTCTCCGCCGAAGTAGGGATCGGGGACCCGCTTGCCGGGCTCGCCGAAGAAGACTCCGACCGGCGTCTTGCGGAAGGTGTCGCCGACGCCGAGGTCGGTGGCCGTGTCACGCATCAGCTGCTCGACCGGGCCGTCGCACGGGTTGACGGTCACTCCGAGCATGCGCTGCGCGGTCGCGTAGTGCGGCGCGAGCTCGGCCTGCCAGTCGGTGATGTGACCCCACTGGCGGTCGCGGAAGAACGGCGCCGGCGGCACGTAGAGCGTGTTGGCGTAGTTGAGCGACCCACCACCGACGCCGGCGCCCGCGAGGACGAGGCAGTCGGGCAGCCGGTGGATGCGTTGGACGCCGAAGAGCCCGAGCTTCGGCGCCCAGAGGTAGCGGCGCACGTCCCAGCTCGTGCGGGCGAAGTCGTCGTCCTCGAAGCGGCGGCCCGCCTCGTAGACGTGGACGCGGTAGCCCTTCTCGGCGAGGCGCAGCGCGGCGACGGAGCCGCCGAAGCCGGACCCGATGACGACGACGTCGTGGTCGAACTCCATGCCCTCACCCTAGGCAGCGGACGAGCCCGAGGCTACTGCGAGTAACCAGCGCCACAGGCGCTCACGCCCCGGGTATGCCGTCCAGCGCCTTTCGCATGGCCCGCGAGACCTCGGGCAGGAGCGTCATCGAGAACGTCTTCGTCATGTGACCGTGGTCGAAGTAGGTGATGAGACCGCCGAGCACCGCCGGGCACGAGCCGTCGCGGCACAGCAGGTCGGTGACCTCGAGGCGGGTCACGTCGCGGCCGGCTCGACCGGCCGCCGCGTCGGCCAGCGGGTCGGGCTCGAGACCGGAGGTGCCCGCGAACTTCACGTTGGTCGCGCAGCGGCCCACGTCGTCGAGGTAGCGCGACACGCAGTCGGGCACGCTCTCGGCCGAGCCGGGGGTGTCGCGGATGGCGAGGACGCGGGAGCCCGCCTCGATGAACGTATCCATGACGCGGTTGTACGCGGCCTCGGCCGCCGTCGTCTTCTGGGCCGCGGGCACCCCGGCGAGCGGCTGCAACGTGCGGTCGGACATGACGACGAGGTCGTAGCCACCCTTGGTGATCCGGTCGCGGGCCCAGGTGTTGAGCGCGACGCAGTTGTCCTCGAGGGCCTTCGTGCCGAACTGCACCGGGACGTCGACGGAGTAGCACTCCGACGCGATGTAGGTGTCGACGCGCCAGCCCCTCGCCTTCGCCGTCTGGAGGATCGGCGGCGCCCACTGGCCGGCGTGCGAGTTGCCGTAGAGCGCGACCTTGACCGGCGCGTTCTTCGGACCGTAGCTGCACACCTTGCGACGGGTGAAGGGACGGTTGTTCCAGCAGTCGTCGGCGTAGACCTGCGGCTTGTCCTTGGCCGCCTGGATCGGGTTGCTCAGCATCGCCATCTCGCGGCCGGCGCACGAGGCGGTGCGGTAGTAGTCGGCGCCGACGCACGGCGCGCTCGAGTCGATGACGACCGACTCGGCCGCGTCGGTCGCGCGCTGCGCCTGCCAGAGGGCCAGCCCGGCCAGGGACAGCGAGATGCCGAGGCACGCCGCGAGGAGCACGAAGGACCGCTTCGTGCTGCGCGCGATCCGCGGCGTGAAGCGCATGAGGTCCTCGATCCAGCGCTTCGAGGCTGCCGAGAGACCGAGGACGACGACGATGATGACGAGCTTCTGCCACCAGGAGACGGAGTCGACGTCGAGCACGAACGGTGCGATGACGATCGCGGGCCAGTGCCAGAGGTAGACCGAGTAGGACACGTCACCGAGCCACTGGACCGGGCGACCCGACCAGAGGCGGTGGGGACCTGCCCGGAGGTCGTCGGAGCGGGCGGCGATGACGGCCGCGGCACCGAGCGTCGGCAGCAGGGCGGCGACCCCGGGGAACGGCGTGGCACCGGTGAAGGTGAGCGACGCCCAGAGGATGGCGGCGAGGCCGCCCCAGACGAGAGCGGCCCGGACCGCCGTGGCGCGGAAGCGCAGCCCGGCGTGGACGGCGGCGGCCAGCGCGGCACCGACGCCGAGCTCCCAGACGCGCGTCGTCGAGACGAAGTACGCCTGGGCGGCGTCCTCGCCGGTGAACCAGGCCGAGTAGGCAAGGGACGCCAGGCTGACGGCGCCGATCACGATGAGCGGCGGGAAGCGGAACGAGCGCCCGAGCCGACGGGTGACGAGGAAGGCGAGGCCGATGAGCACCGGCCACACGATGTAGAACTGCTCCTCGACCGACAGCGACCAGTAGTGCTGGGTCGGCGAGTGCAGCTGGTCCGTCGCGAGGTAGTCGGTCGACGTCAGGGCCAGCAGCCAGTTCTCGACGTAGAGGGCCGAGGCGATGACCTCCTGCGCCACGCGCGCGTGCACCGTCTGCGGCAGCCAGACGAGGCTCGCCCCGAGGGTGGCGACCAGAACGACGGTGGCGGCCGGGATGAGTCGGCGGACGCGCCGCGCCCAGAAGGAGAAGAGGTCCTTGGCGTTGCGGATCGGCCGCTGGAGAAGGTGCAGCGTGATGAGGAAGCCGGAGATGACGAAGAAGACGTCGACGCCGACGTAGCCGCCGGTGAGGCGGGCCGGCCAGAAGTGGTAGAGCACGACGAGCGTGACCGCGATCGCACGAAGGGCCTGGATGTCCTTGCGCGGGCCGGCCTTGGCGGGCCTGACGGGGGTCTCCTGCGGGTGGGTCGCGACGTCCGTGGGGTCGCCGACGACCACTGCACTCGTTCCGTCGGGTGCTGCCAAGGGATCTGCTCCGAACTACTGGTACTCGTGCACGGCGCACCGGGCCACGCGAATCGACCCCGACAAACTAACGCACGAACCTGCCGAAGACCGATTCGCCACGGTCGTCGGGCGTCCCCTGAGCACAGCCTCCACTCAGGCACTGGCCCATAGGATGGGCCGTCCCTCCTCGACCGGAAGAGAACCTGCGTGCCCTCCGCCGCTCCCCAGCTGACCGTCATCTGCAACGTCCACAACGACGCCGGACGGCTCCCACGGGCCGTCGGGTCCGCCCTCGCCGCGTGGGACGGGCCGGACGTCGAGGTCCTCGTCGTCGACGACGGCTCGACCGACGACACCGGGGCGGTGGCCGACCGGCTGGCCGCCCAGGACGATCGCGTACGCGTGGTGCACCGAGGCGTGAACGACGGCGCCCCGGGCGCGCCACGCAACCTCGGCCTCGACGCGGCCCGCGGGGACTGGGTGGCCTTCGTCGACAGCGACGACACGTACGTCCCCGGCTCGCTGCGCCGGCTCGTCGAGGCCGCGGTCGCCCGCGACGCCGACGTCGCGGCCGGAGCGGTCGCCCGCTACAACGAGCGCACCGACCGGGTCACGCCGCTCCCTGCGACCGAATACACCGCAGGTCCTGTCGAGCCGCTGGCGCCCGGCTCACCGCTCTGGCAGGACACCATCGCGGTCGCGAAGGTCATGCGCCGACGCCTCCTCGACGAGCACGCGATCCGCTTTCCGGAGCGCATCCTCTACGAGGACCAGCCCTTCACCGTGGCGCTGTGGTCGACCGCGCGACGGATCGCGACGCTCGACGAGGTCGTCTACCACTGGTTCGTCAACAACGTCGCGGGGCAGGAGTCGATCACGGCGAGGCGCCACGAGATCGCGAACTTCCACGACCGCCTCGCGGCCAACCGGGCCATCGACCTCCAGCTCGCCGGACGCCCGGACCTCACTGCTGCCAAGCTCGACAAGTTCGTGCGCCACGACCTGGCGCTCTACGGCAAGGACCTCGACGCCCGCGACGACGACTACCGCGCCGCCTTCCTCACGGCGGCGCGCGACTACCTGGCCGACCAGCCCGCGGACCTGCGGGGGTCCCTGGCCCAGCCCTACCGCCTCGTCGTGCGCGAGCTCGTCGACGGCAGCGCCGAGAGCTCGGTCGCCGCCTGCCTCTTCGCCTACCGTCGGCGTCACGTGGAGCGCCCGCTCGTGCACCGCGCCGAGCGGTGGTGGTGGCCCTACCGGCCCGACGACGAGATGTCGGACGACCACGACCTGACGACGGTCGTCGCCAAGGAGCACGCCAAGCGACGTGCTATCTGGACGACGACCTGCCGAGAGGTCGCGGTCGCGCCGGGCGCGATGCGACTGGTCGGCACGGTCGTCGACGGCGACGACGGGATCGGCGCGCGCGCGCGCCTCGTCCTCATGCTCGTCGACCGGGACCAGGGCGTCGTCCTCTCCTCGACCACCGCACGCATACGCCCGGAGGGAGCCTTCGACGCGACCCTCGAGCTGCCGTCACCCGATCCGGCGGCCCCGCCCGCGAAGGCGTGGGACGTCAAGGTCGACGTCGGGGGCGCACTGCGCGGCCGACTCCCGGGTCGGACCCGGCGCGCCCGTCCCGTCGAGGTCCCCGCCTCCGTCGCGCTTCCCGCCCTCGACGGTCTCGAGCCCTACCGCACGCGCAACGGCAACCTGTCGCTCCGGCCCGCCACGGAGGCGGACGACGACGATGCGGGCCCGGCCGGCGACGACGACTGAGCCCGCACGACGTCAGCGGCCCGCGGCCGCGGTCTGGGTCTGGTCCTGGGCCTTCTTCGCCCGCCCGGGCTCACCCTGGCGGGTCTTGTCCAGCTCCTCGATGGCCGCGGTGACGCGGGCGCAGCACTGGCCGTCACGCATCGGGAAGGTCGCGTCGATGCGGCCCTGGAACTCGGGGCGGGCGGCATAGCCGTTCTCGGCGATGTCGACGACGGCCCCCACAGCCGCGTCGACGTCCTCGACGACCGGCCCGAAGCCGTCACGGGGGTACTGGAAGTAGCCCGCACGACCGACGTGGCCACCTGCCATGACGCGCTCGGCGTCGAACTGGAAGTAGACGACCGGACGGTCCATGTAGGCCGCGTTGAACGCCATCGACGAGTAGTCGGTGACGAGCACGGCGGACCGGGCGAAGTACTCCTGCACGTCGGCACCGTCGAACGACAGGCGCAGCACGGAGTCGGGCAGGTCCATCTTGGCGAGGACGGGCTGGATGTTCGGGTGCGGCAGGAAGGCCACGGTGCGCCCGGTGCGGGCGGCGAGCTCGGTCAGCTCCGGACTGCGCAGGAACGCCGTCCACGCCTTGGCGTACTCGGTCTCGAAGAAGTGCGAGTCGATGACGCGGCGCTGGCTGCCGGGCTTGAGCGGGGGCACGAGCCAGTTGCGCCACGTCGGCGCGACGAGGATGAGGTCGCACGCGTCACCCTGGATGCGCTGCGCCTTGGCGTGCAGCCGGTCGAAGCGCGGCAGCCCGGTCAGGGCCACCTCCTTGGCCGTGAAGACGTAGGGCGAGCCGTCGCCCGCGATCGACTCGTACTCCCCCGGCGTCGACGTCACGAAGAGGTCCATCTGCTTGGGGTTGAGCCAGCGCGACAGGTCGTCCTTGATGACGCCGTGCTGGAGGAAGGTGAACTTCCAGCGTGGGTCGATGTGCTTGAGGATGGCCGGCGGCTTCTGGACGGGCGCGTCGATGTGCGAGGAGATGAGGTGCGCGGCGTTGATCATCAGCAGCTTCCAGCGCAGCGTGCCGTGCGCCACGAGACGCGACCCGTAGCCCTCGGCCTTGAGCCGCTTCCAGTCCGGGGTGTCCTTCTCGAGGACGAACCACGCGTTGACGTCGGCCCGGTTGTCGCGCAGCCAGCGGAAGAGGATCTCACCGGAGTCGTTGGCGTCGTGGATGCGGTCCATGAGCACCCAGGCGCCGTCGAACTGCTTGCCCACCTGCGCGCGGGACGCGAGCACGCGCACCGGGTCGACCTTGAGGCGGTCGATGGCCTCGCGACGACGGCGCCCCGGACGACGGAACCGGTTGGCGATGGCGCGGGCTCCGAGGGCTCGCGTGCGCACGCCCTCCCACCCGCCGAGCAGCTCGACGCGGGAGCCGTCGAGACGCAGCTCGAGGGTGCCGCGCGCGTCGACCCAGAGAATGCGCTCCCACATGAGGGTGTCGCCGAAGAACTCGATGGCGCGGGTCTTCGCGTAGCGCGGCGCCTTGAGCTCGCCGCGCGAGTAGACCGACTCCTCGGGGGCCTCGCCGATGTAGCGGTAGAGCACCCGGACCATGCGCTTGGTGCGGTCGTACTTGTCCGTCACGGCGTAGGACGTGTGCCAGTCCTGGCCCCGGAGGCCGTGCAGCAGGATGTCGCGCCAGTGCGGCTGGAGCTTGCGGATCGTGAACGAGTCGACGACGTCGGGCGAGAGCAGCTCGGCGATCTCGCCGAGGGTCTCGCGGAAGGTCGCGGCGAGATCCCCGCTGATGGCGGACGCCGAGTTGGCCATCGCGTCCTCGGACGAGAAGTACCACGACAGCTCATAGAGGATGACGTGCTGGACCCACATCGGTACGGCGCCGTGACGCTGCCGCGCCTCGCGGAGCAGGCCGAGGTAGCCGTCGCGCGGCACAGTCGAGTAGCGACCCACGGCGGAGATGCCCGTCTGCAGCGTCGAGCTCTGGTCCGCACGCTTGCGGTAGTAGTAGCGCGCCGACCCGATGAAGCCGGTCTGGCGGCTGGGCGCGGCGAGCAGGTAGCGCACGGCGAAGTCGCCGTCCTCGAAGTTCGGCCGCAGGCCGGCGTTGAAGCGCAGGTCGCCGATGACGTCGCGGCGCATCAGCGAGGTCGTCGAGCTGCCCGGGATGTAGGAGGTTGCGACGTCGAGGTCGACGAGGCGGTCCTCGGCGTACATCTTCGAGCGCGGGTGCTTGCCGAGCTCACCGGTGCCCTCGTGGCGCAGCACGACGTTGGCCGAGAGGAACTGGACCTCGGGGTTGTCGGCGGCGAAGGCAGCCATCGAGGCGAAGAACTTCGCGTTGACCGTGTCGTCGGGGTCGATGAAGGTGACCCACTCGCCCGTGGCGCGCTCGAGGCCGGCGTTGCGGGCCGCGGCCTGTCCGGCGTTCTCCTGGTGCAGGACGACGACCTCGCAGCGCGCCCGGGTGGCCCACTCCTCGAGGACGGCACGCGAGTCGTCGGTCGAGCCGTCGTCGACGAGCACGACCTGCAGCCGCGTCAGGTCGAAGGTCTGCGCCTCGATCGCGGCGATGTACTCGTCGAGGTAGCGCGAGACGTTGTAGACCGCCGAGACGACTGAGAAGAGTGGCCTGCCCGGACTCCGCAGGGTCACGTGCTCGGGAGTCGCCTCGGTCATGTCTGGTGCCTTTCCCGCACGGGGCAGCCACGTGGCTCCCGTGCTCTGGTGGATCTGGTCTCGCGGTGGACGTCCCCTGACACCATCCCGACCGCGCCACCCCGCTCAGGGGCGATTGCCGCACAAATACTATCTGTCCCGAACCGGAGCCGTCGGGGGCGCCGTCGGCCGCACCCCCACGAGCGCCGCCCGCCGGCTCAGTTGCCGAGGTAGGGCGACACGACGACCTCGACGCGCTGGAACTCCTTGACGTCGGAGTAGCCGGTCGTGGCCATCGCCCGCTTGAGGGCGCCGATGACGTTGGTGGCCCCGTCGGCCTGGCGTCCCGGCCCGAAGAGGATCTCCTCGAGCGAGGCCTGCGTGCCGAGGGCGATGCGCTCGCCACGCGGCAGCTGCTGGTGGTGGGCCTCCGGGCCCCAGTGGTAGCCGCCACCGGGGGCGTCGGTGGCGCGGGCGAGCGCCGCCCCGAGCATCACGGCGTCGGCGCCGCACGCGACCGCCTTGACGATGTCGCCGGACGTGCCGACCCCACCGTCGGCGATGACGTGCACGTAGCGGCCGCCGGACTCGTCGAGGTAGTCGCGCCGCGCGGCTGCGACGTCGGCGACGGCCGAGGCCATCGGGGCGTGGATGCCGAGGGCCGTGCGGGTCGTGTGCGCCGCGCCGCCGCCGAAGCCGACGAGGACGCCGGCCGCGCCGGTGCGCATGAGGTGCAGGGCCGCCGTGTAGGACGCGGCGCCGCCGACGATGACGGGCACGTCGAGCTCGTAGATGAAGCGCTTGAGGTTGAGCGGCTCGGCGCGACCGGAGACGTGCTCGGCCGAGACCGTCGTGCCGCGGATGACGAAGAGGTCGACGCCGGCGTCGACGACGGTCTTCCAGTGCTGCTGGGTGCGCTGCGGCGAGAGGGCACCGGCGACGGTGACCCCGGCCTCACGCAGCTGGCGCAGCCGCTCGGTGATGAGCTCGGGCTTGATCGGCTCGGCGTAGATCTGCTGCATCCGCGCCGTGGCGGCCTCGGGCTCGATCTCGGCGATCTCGCGCAGCGCCGCGGTCGGGTCCTCGTACCGGGTCCAGAGGCCCTCGAGGTCGAGCACCGGCAGTGCGCCGAGCTTGCCCAGGACGATGGCGCTCTCGGGCGAGACGACGGAGTCCATCGGCGCGGCCATGACCGGGATGTCGAAGTGGTAGGCGTCGATCTGCCACGACACCGAGACCTCCTCGGGGTCGCGCGTGCGCCGGGAGGGCACGACGGCGATGTCGTCGAAGGAGTAGGCGCGCCGTCCGCGCTTGCCTCGGCCAATCTCGATCTCGGTCACCGGCCGATCCTACCGACCTGGCCACCCACGGACGTATGCCGTCCCGCGGGCTCGGCGGGACGGCATACGTCATCGTGTGGTCGGTGGGGCGGCGGCCCGGCGGCGGTCAGCCGATCGAGTAGTTGGGCGCCTCGACGATGCCCTGGATGTCGTGCGGGTGGCTCTCCTTGAGCGACGCCGACGTGATGCGCACGAACTGGCCCTTGTCCTGCAGCTCGGGGATGGTGCGGGCGCCGACGTAGAACATCGACTGGCGCAGGCCGCCGAGCATCTGGTGGGCGACGGCCGCGAGCGGGCCGCGGTAGGCGACGCGCCCCTCGATGCCCTCGGGCACGATCTTGTCGTCCGAGTCGACCTCGGCCTGGAAGTAGCGGTCCTTGGAGTAGGACTTCTTGCCGCGCGAGCTCATCGCCCCGAGCGAGCCCATGCCGCGGTAGCTCTTGAACTGCTTGCCGTTGACGAAGATCAGCTCACCCGGGCTCTCCTCGCAGCCGGCGAGGAGGGAGCCGACCATGACGGAGTCGGCGCCCGCGACGATCGCCTTGGCGATGTCGCCGGAGTACTGCAGACCACCGTCGGCGATGACCGGGACGCCGGCCGCCTTGCAGGCCTGTGCCGCCGCGTGGACGGCCGTGACCTGCGGGGCACCGACACCCGTGACGATGCGGGTCGTGCAGATGGAGCCCGGCCCGACACCGACCTTGACGGCGTCGGCGCCGGCGTCGACGAACGCCTGGGCGCCCTCGCGCGTCGCGACGTTCCCGCCGATGACCTGGACGTGACGCGTCGCCGGGTCGGTCTTGAGCCGCTGGACCATCTCGATGAGCAGGCGCACGTGGCCGTGGGCGGTGTCGGCGACGAGCACGTCGACGCCGGCCTCGATGAGGGTCGTCGCGCGCTCCCACGCGTCGCCGAAGTAGCCGATCGCCGCGCCCACCATGAGGCGACCGTCGGCGTCGTTGCTCGCGTCGGGGAACTGCTCACCCTTGACGAAGTCCTTGACGGTGATGAGACCCGCGAGGTGGCCCTCGGCGTCGACGATCGGCAGGCGCTCGCGCTTGTGCTGACGCAGCAGCGCCGTCGCGTCGTCGCGGCCGATGCCGACGGGACCGGTGATCAGCGGCATCGGCGTCATGACGTCGCTGACGAGCGTCGTGGCCCACTCGGCGACCGGCGTGAAGCGCAGGTCGCGGTTGGTCACCATGCCGATGAGCTTCTTGTCGTCGCCGATGACCGGCAGGCCCGAGACGCGGTACTCGCCGCAGATCGTGTCGAGCTCCTCGAGGGTGCGGTCCGGACCGATGGTGATCGGGTTGGAGATCATCCCGGTCTGGGTCCGCTTGACGAGGTCGACCTGGTAGGCCTGGTCCTGGATCGAGAGGTTGCGGTGCAGGACCCCGAGACCGCCCTGGCGGGCCATCGCGATCGCCATGCGCGCCTCGGTGACGGTGTCCATGGCCGCGGAGATGAGCGGCGACCGGATCGACAGCTCGCGCGTGAGGCGCGTCGTCGTGTCGATGTCGCTGGGGGCGAGGTCGCTGTAGCCCGGCAGGAGCAGGACGTCGTCGTACGTCAGCCCCATCGTGGCGAAAGCAGCGGGCACGTCAGACGATCCGAGGCTCATTGCCCGATTCTACGGGCTGCCGGGGGCGCGGCCGAACGCGCCTCAGGGCGTGGGCACCACGGGATCGGTGAGGTCGTCGACGAGGCCCGACGCGCTCGAGGTGGCGTCGTCGACAGCGCTCCCGACCGAGTCGGTGAGGCCGTCCGTGCCACTCGAGTCAGTGTTGTCGATGCTGCCGCTGGGGTCGCTGCTGCCGCTCGTGCCGTCGGAGGTGGAGGATCCCGAGCTCCCGGAGCCGTCCGAGCTCCCTGAGCTGTCCGTGCTGTCCGTGCTGTCCGTGCTGCCCGTCGGACGGGGCTTGGCGGGACCGGTGGTCCGCGCCCTCGACGTCGGGGTCGTCGGGACGAGCGTCGTCTGGGGGACGAGGGCGTCAGACGTCGCCGTCGGGGTGGAGGTCGGCGTCGGCGTGGGCGTCACGGTGGGCTTCTTGCCACCCTTGGTGCCCACCACGGGCCCCTTGCCGTTGTTCGGAGCCGGCGGGGTCCCGGTCTGGCTGCCGCCGGCCACCGTGCCGCCCTGGTCGGAGGTCGTCCCGCCGGACCCCACCGTGCCTCCGGTACCGCCCGGGCCGTTGCCCGCCTGCCCGTTGCCCGCCTGCCCGTTGCCCGCCTGCCCGTTGCCTGCCGGACCGTTGGCGCCGGGGCCACCGCCCTGAGCACCGGCCACGGCTCCGGGCATCCCGTGGGTGCCTGCCGCAGCCGCCCGCATCTGGGCGGCGACGACCCCGGCGGGCAGCAGCACGATGCTGCCGTCGTCGGCGCGAGCGAGCACGAGACCCTTGGCGTAGGTGGTGCCGGACGTCTGGGGCAGGCCGAGCCGGGAGAGCAGGGCGCTCGGGGCGTCGCTCCGGGCGCTCTCGTCCATCTTCTGGACGATGCGCGCGCGGTCGGCCTGGCTCGGACCGTTGGAGGGAAGCGTGACGGCCGCCGCGACGCCGGCGCCGGAGGCTGCCACCGCGAGGGCTGCGAACGCCCCGAGGTAGCGGTGCTTGTTGGCGATGCGCCGACGTCCGGAGCGCGACGGGAGCGGGGTGTCGGCGTGCGCGGCGAGGGCGCCGAGCAGGCCGGCGACGGGCTCGGACCCGGCGTGGACACGTCCGCCGAGCCGGTCGAGCAGGAGGTCGTCGGCGATGAGGTCGCTCATGGGGGACAGGTCGTTCATGCGACGTCACCCTCCCCGGCCTGGGCGATCATCGCGCGGAGCTTGGTCAGGGCCCGGTGCTGCGCGACGCGGATGGCGCCCGCGGACATGCCCAGGGCGGCGGCCGTCTCGTCGGTGCTCATCCCGACCGCCACGCGGAGCGTCAGGATCTCGCGCTGCTGGGTCGGGAGCTGCTGCATGAGGGCCATCGCGGTCGCGGCGTCGTCGCGCATGACGGCGACGGACTCGGGCGAGGGACCGTCGTCAGGGCCGTCGGGGACGTCGGCAACGGGTGCAGGCCCGCGCATCGCGGCACGCTGGGCGTCGGCGAGCTTGCGGGAGGTGATCGTGTAGACGAACGCCTCGAAGGGCAGCCCGCGCTCCTGGTAGGTCGGCAGGGCGGTCATGACGGCCATGCACACCTCCTGAGCGACGTCCTGGGCTGTGTCCTCGGCGCCGAAACGGCCCAGGCGGACGCGGGAGTACCGCAGGGCCATGTCCCTGACGCGCGCCAGCAGCACGTCGCGTGCGTTGTCGTCACGCACGGCGAGCGCCGCAAGCTCACGAAGCGATGGAGCGTCCATCCGCTCCATCGCACCAACGCCACCCGGCGTTACGCCGGTGTGCGTGGACCATCCAAGACCCATGTGAGCTGTCGTCCCCCCGAACTGTCGTCTGTGCTGGCGACGCCTTCGTCCGCGCCGCCGTCGGTGCGCTCCCCAGAGCGGGGCCCATGGTAGTGCCGGCGGGCCCCTCCGGACGAGTACGGACGGTCGGATCCGCCTCCTCGGACGAGCATGCCATCCAGATGGCAATTCTTGAACAAGTCCTTAAGATTCCGCTCTTTATCCGTGATCGCATGCCCGGTTAGCGTCGATTCCGCGGCTCCGCGACCCACCACACGCACCGAGCGGGCCGGTACGACACGGCGGACACAACCGCCCCACCGAGAGACGAGTTCATGGCCGAGATCACCCGCCTGCCCGGACCGGTTGCCGACCTGTGGGACTGGCAGCTGGACGGTGCCTGCCGCGGCGTCAGCCCCGAGGTCTTCTTCCACCCCGAGGGCGAGCGCGGCCCGCGCCGCCGCAACCGTGACGCCCAGGCCAAGGCCGTCTGCGCCGCCTGCCCCGTCGTGGCCCAGTGCCGCTCGCACGCCCTCGAGGTCCGCGAGCCCTACGGCGTCTGGGGCGGGCTGACCGAGGCCGAGCGCGAGGTCCTCTACGACGGCATCCAGGAGGCCTCCTGACCACCTGACGGTCGCCGGCACACGCCGTCGGCGACCACGCAGCCGCTCGACCGGCCCGCGAGATACGACGGGGTCGCGGAGGTCGAGACGCAGCGAGGGCCGCTCCCCGTCGGGGAGCGGCCCTCGCTGTCGTGTCAGGCGCCGACGCGGGGCCCGTCAGGGCCCGTGGTCGTATGCCGTGTGGCGCGGTGCGTCAGTGACCGTGGCCGTGGCCGTGACCGCCGGCCGCGGGCTCCTCGTTCTCGGGCTTCTCGACGACGAGCGTGTCGGTCGTGAGGATCATCGACGCGATGGACTCGGCGTTGCGCAGCGCGGAACGGGTGACCTTGACCGGGTCGATGACGCCGGCGGCGATGAGGTCGCCGTACTCGCCCGTGGCCGCGTTGAGGCCCTGGCCGAGCGGGAGCTCGGCGACCTTGGAGGTGACGACGTAGCCCTGGAGGCCGGCGTTCTCGGCGATCCAGCGCAGGGGCTCGGCGACGGCCTTGCGCACGATGGACGCACCCGTGGCCTCGTCACCGGTCAGCTCGAGGGCGTCGATGGCGGAGGCCGCGTGGATGAGGGCCGTGCCGCCACCGGCGACGATGCCCTCCTCGATGGCCGCGCGGGTCGCCGAGATGGCGTCCTCGATGCGGTGCTTCTTCTCCTTGAGCTCCACCTCGGTGTGGGCGCCGACCTTGATGACGCAGACGCCACCGGCGAGCTTGGCGAGGCGCTCCTGGAGCTTCTCGCGGTCCCAGTCGGAGTCGGTGCGCTCGATCTCGGCCTTGATCTGGTGGACGCGGCCGGAGACCTCGCCCTCCTCGCCGTTGCCGTCGATGATCGTCGTGTTGTCCTTGGTGAGGACGACGCGGCGGGCCTGGCCGAGGACGGTCAGGTCGGCCTGGTCGAGGCTGAGGCCGACCTCGGGCGCGATGACCTGGCCACCGGTGAGGATGGCGAGGTCCTGGAGCATGGCCTTGCGGCGGTCGCCGAAGCCGGGGGCCTTGACGGCCGCGACGTTGAACGTGCCGCGGATCTTGTTGACGACGAGCGTCGAGAGGGCCTCGCCGTCGACGTCCTCGGCGATGATGAGCAGCGGCTTGCCCGACTGCACGACCTTCTCGAGGATCGGGAGCACCTCGGCGACCGAGGAGATCTTGCCCTGGTTGATGAGCACGTAGGCGTCCTCGAGGACGGTCTCCATGCGCTCGGTGTCGGTGACGAAGTAGGCCGAGAGGTAGCCCTTGTCGAACTGCATGCCCTCGGTGAACTCGAGCTCGGTCGCCGTCGTCGAGGACTCCTCGACGGTGATGACGCCGTCCTTGCCGACCTTGTCGAACGCCTCGCCGATGAGGCCACCGAGGGTGGCGTCCTGGGCGGAGAGCGTCGCGACGGAGGCGATCTCGTCCTTGCCGTCGACCTCGCGGGCGTTCTCGAGGAGGCGGTCGTTGACCGCGGTGACGGCCTTGTCCATGCCGCGCTTGAGCGCGGCCGGGGCGGCGCCGGCGGCGACGTTGCGCAGGCCCTCCTTCACCATGGCCTGGGCGAGCACGGTCGCGGTCGTCGTGCCGTCACCGGCGACGTCGTTGGTCTTGGTCGCGACCTCCTTGGCGAGCTGGGCGCCGAGGTTCTCGTAGGCGTCCTCGAGCTCGATCTCGCGGGCGATGGTCACGCCGTCGTTCGTGATCGTGGGGGCGCCCCACTTCTTGTCGATGACGACGTTGCGGCCCTTCGGGCCGAGCGTCACCTTGACGGCGTTGGCGAGCGCGTCAACGCCGCGCTCGAGCGACTTGCGGGCGGAGTCGTCGAACTCCAGCTGCTTGGCCATGGTGTTCCTTTGGCTCGGGTTGCTTTGCGGTTGCTGTGCTTACGTGAAACGAGACGCACCCCGGGGAGACCCCAGTGGGGCTCACCGGGGTGCGTTCACGGCATACGGCTGGGTCAGCCGACGATGGCGAGGACGTCACGCGCGGAGAGGATCAGGAACTCCTCGCCGCCGTACTTGACCTCGGTGCCGCCGTACTTGCTGTAGATGACCTTGTCGCCGACCTTGACGTCGAGCGGGACGCGCTCGGTGCCGGTGTCGTTGAAGCGGCCGGGGCCGACAGCGAGGACCTCGCCCTCCTGGGGCTTCTCCTTGGCCGTGTCCGGGATGACGAGGCCGGACGCAGTGGTCTGCTCGGCCTCGAGGGACTTGACGACGATGCGGTCTTCGAGCGGCTTGATGGAAACCGACACGGTGGTGACCTTCCCTTCGGGACAGTCGGAAACTGACTACGGACTGTGGGCTCTTCGAGGCTGGCCGCCGTCGCGGGGGTCGACCTCCCTCGATGAGGGTGCTGGCACTTTCAGGTCGAGAGTGCCAACAGGATGAATCTAGGTTTGCCGTTAGCACTCGGTCAAGTCGAGTGCCAGATTCGGCGGCGCGTCGTGGTCCGCCGGGCGCTGGCAGGATGAGCCCATGGACGCCGCCATGGTCGATCGCCTCTCCGCGGGTGAGGGCTGGGCGCTGCTCCAGTCGCTGCCTCCCTACGACGAGGGCGGCTCGCTGCACCTGCAGGATCGGCTGCGTGAGGCGGGCTTCGCCGCCGACCTCGTCGCGGCGGCGATGACCCAGTCGCGGCTGCGCTCACGCGGGGTCGAGAAGTTCGGCGACTTCGCCGCCGGCATGCTCTTCACCCCCGACGGCCTCGAGCAGTCGACGCGCCTGGCGATCGCCGCGCGCCACGCGCACCGGTACGCCGCCGCCGGGGTCCGCGACGTCTACGACCTCGGGTGCGGGCTGGGGTCCGACGCGATGGCCTTCGCCGGCCTCGACCTGACGGTCCACGCCGTCGACGCCGACGACACGACCGCCCGCATCGCCGCCGTCAACCTGCGCCACTGGCCGTCCGCCCGGGTCACGCACGGGCTCGCCGAGGACGTGCGCCTCCCGGAGGGCGAGGGACGACGCCACCTCGGGCTGTGGCTCGACCCGGCCCGCCGCGTCACCGGAGTGGCCGACATCAGCGGCCGCACGAAGCGCGTCTTCTCGCTCGACGCCATCTCGCCGTCGTGGTCGCAGGTGCTGGAGTTCGCCGGGCAGGTGCCGGCGACGGGCGCCAAGCTCTCCCCCGGCTTCCCGCACGGGTCGGTCCCCCGGGGCGCCGAGGCGCAGTGGACGTCGTGGCACGGTGAGGTGCTCGAGTGCGCGGTCTGGTGGGGACCGCTCGTCGCGAGCGCCGGACGCACCGCTGCCGTGTGCACCGAGACCTCCACCTCCGTGGTCACCGAGGCCGACGCGGCCGACGGCGCACGGCGCCCGGGGCTCGGGTCGGTCACCGACATCGGCGAATGGCTCTACGAGCCCGACCGCGCCGTCATCCGGGCCGGACTCACGGGCGCGCTCGTCGCGGCCGTCGACGGCGCCGAGCTCGCCACCGGAGTCGGCTACGTCTCGAGCGGCGTGGCTCGCGAGCTGGCCTGGGCCCGGCGCTTCCGGGTCGTCGAGGCGATGCCCCTGTCGACCAAGCGCCTCGCCCGCTGGCTGCGCGACCACGGTCACGACCGCGTGACGATCAAGAAGCGCGGCGTGACCCTCGATGCCGACCTGCTGCGGCGACAGCTGAAGATGACCGGCCGGGGCAAGGGTGGCTCCGAGGCGACGCTCGTCCTGACCCGGGTCGGCGGCGGCCAGGTTGCCCTCGTCGTCACGCCTGCCTGACGCAGCCGTCCCGGGCTCCCTGTCGCCCACCCCATGGTCTGCCCGATGGTGCTGCGGATGGTGGGGTGATCGCCCCACCAACCGCAGCACCATCAGCAGGTCCACACCGAGGGCCGACCGGCTCAGGTCGCGGCGGCGGCGTACAGCTCGTGCAGGGCGCTCCACGTGATGCCCCAGTCCGGCGCCGGCGTGCCGTCGACGTGGGCGTCGAGGGCGCGGACGTAGGTGTCCCAGCCCGCGGCATACCCCGCGACCTGGCCGTCCGTGAGCCGCGCGTGCCGCAGGACGAGGCGCGACCCCTCGCCGTCGGCGCTCACCTCGACCGTGACGACGGTCGGCGCCTCGCGGATCGGCCACTCCCAGACGAGCCGGTGGGGTGGCTCGCACCTGACGACGCGACAGCGCGGGACGTCGCCGTCGTCGAAGTGGATGGCGAACTCGCCTCCGGGGCGTAGGTCCCCGGCAACGGGCGCGAACCAGCGGGCCAGACGGTCCGGGTCGGTGCACGCCTGCCAGAGGTCCTCGGGTGATGTCGCATAGTGCCGGTCGAAGACGATCGCGAGGGCGCCCGGGTCGTCACCGTCCCGCTCGATCCGCCCCAGCACCTGCGTCAGCTGCTCGCTCATCCCTGCTCCTGCCGTCGGGCCCGCACGCCGCGGGCGATCTCGGTGTCGAGGGCGTCGAGACGCTGCCCCCAGAACGAGCGGACCTCGCGGCACCACTGCTCGACCTCGTCGAGCGCACCCGGCGCGAGCCGGTAGACGCGCCGCTGGGCGACGGCCTCCGCCTCGACGACACCGGCCTCGCGCAGCACCCGCAGGTGCCGCGAGATGCCGGGGCGCGCCGCGTCGAAGAGTGCCGCGACCTCGCCCGCGGTCAGCTCCTCACGGGCGAGGTGCTCGACGATGGACCGCCTGGTCGGGTCGGTCAGCGCTTCCCAGGTGCCGCTCATGCGTTGAGGGTAACGCTTGAGTTACGTAACTCACAAGGTACGTCCTTGTCCCGCAACACACCGAGCAGGTCACAACCCACCGCGATCCGTCCCGGGTGTGTTGTGACCTGCTCGGTGAGTTGCGGGGTGGGGTGGGGTGGGTCAGAGGGTGGCGTCGGGCTGGGCACCGACCCAGCGCACGGCGGCAGCACCGGCGGCGTTGGCCGCCTCGACGGCGGCCTGGCGGTCGGCACCGCCGGCCAGGGCCGCCGCGAGGGCTCCGCAGAACGCGTCTCCGGCACCGACCGTGTCACCGAGTTCATGCGGCGCCACGGGTATGCCGTCGACGCCGTCCGTCCCCCACCGCGCCCCCGCTGCCCCGAAGGTCACGAGCAGCGACTGCGGCACGAGGTCGGAGTCCGCGAGAGCGCGCATCTCCGACTCGTTGACGACCACCGGGTCGGCCAGGGCGATGACGTCGGATGGCAGCCCGGCATACGGCGCGAGGTTGAGCACGACCCGGGCACCGGCCGAGTGGGCCGCGCGAGCGGCGTCGGCCACGGTGTCGAGGTGCACCTCGAGCGAGCACAGCAGCACGTCGCCGGGGCCGAGACGTCCGGCCTGCGCCACGAGGGAGCGGTCCCGCTCGCCGTTGGCGCCGGCCACGACGATGATCGAGTTCTCGCCCTGCTCGTCGACGGTGATGAAGGCCGTGCCGGTCGGCGCATCCCCACTCGTCGACACGGCGGAGGTGTCGACGCCAAGGCCCGCGAGCCGGTCGAGGTAGGCACGACCCGGACCGTCGTCGCCGACGCGGGCGAGCATCGCGACGTCGGCGCCGACGCGGGCGGCCGCCGCAGCCTGGTTGCCGCCCTTGCCCCCGGCGAAGGTGCCGCCCGGCTCCCCGAGCAGGGTCTCCCCCGGCAGGGGGTGACGCTCGACGAGGGTCACGACGTCGACGTTGAGCGAGCCGAGCACCGCGACGCGCCCCATCAGCGCTGCCCCGCCCGGCCGAGGATCGTGTCGGCCCAGAGCCGGGTGTAGCGGGGGCCGTCGACCTCCAGGGCGACGTCGACGCGCACCGGGGCCTCGCCGTGCGGGTCGTGGGCCATGTCGCCGCTCCAGTCGCGCCGGTCGACGATCGTGCGGCCTCGCGACCACGTGCCGGCGAGCTCGACCCGCAGCGGCAGGGGCTCGGTGCGGACGCCGTCCCGGTCGATGACGACGCACACCGCGCCGGCGTCACCGATGGTCGACGCCGGACGGTCGAAGCGCGCGTTCTGGAATCTGATCAGGCTGCCCGCCAGCTCGGCCGGGCCGCGGCCCCCGACGGCGACGAGCTCGTCGGCCAGCTCGGCCGGCACGACGGGCTCATAGAAGACGTCGAGGCCGTACATCGTCACCGGGATGCCGAGGTCGGCCGCCGCGTCGAGCGTGATGGCGGCCGCTTCGGGGTCGTGGAAGACGTTGAACTCGGCCGACGCCGTCGCGTTGCCGACATTGGCGGCGCCACCCATGAAGATGATCTCCGAGATGCCTTGTGCCACATCCGGATAGGTGCGCAGGAGCAGCGCGATGTTCGTCAGCGGCGCCAGGGGCACCAGCGTGACCGGTCGGCCCTCGGCGGCCGCCTCACGGCAGACGTCGCGCAGGAGCTCGACGGCATGCCGCGGGTCGACCGTCGCTGCCGCGGCCGGCCAGCCGAGGTCGCCCATGCCGTCGTCGCCGTGCACGTGCCGCGCGTCGACCGGCGTCTCGAGCAGCGGTCGCTCGGCTCCACGCGCCACCGGGATGTCGCTGCGCCCCGCGGTCTCGAGGACGAGCAGCGTGTTGCGCACGACGTCGTCGACGGGGGCGTTGCCCCCGACGCACGAGACGGCTCGCAGGTCGAGCGCCGGGTGCAGGGCGGCCAGGAGGAGGGCGCAGGCGTCGTCGACCCCGGTGTCGACGTCGAGCACGATCGGGATGGGTTCGGTCGTCACAGCGGCAACGTACCGGTTCGGGCCGTCCCCGACGTCCCGGCGGGGACGAGGACCACCAGCCGCCGGGGATAGGCTCGAACGATGCGCCCGAGCCACAGCCGACGCCTCCTTCAGTCCACCGCCGGATGGGCCGTTCTCGCGGCGGCCGTGACCGCTGTCGCGGCCGCCTGCTCGTCGGCGCCGCCGGCCGCCGCCCCGCCGGCCTCCGGCACGTCCACGCCCCGCTCGACCTCGGCGACGACCGTCCCCACGACGGTCCCCACGACGAGCGCGGGCCCCTCGACGAGCGCTCCCGTCCCCACGACCAGCGAACCGTCGGCGCCCGCCTCCTGCGCGCCCCGCATCGTCGCGGGCATGGACGACGACGAGCGCGCGGGCCAGCTGCTCATGGTCGGTCTCGACAACGGCGCGAGCCGCTCGAGCCTCGACGCCCTCGTCGCGCGCCGCCACCTCGGCGGGGTCATCCTGCTCGGCGGCTGGGACGGCGGCACCGAGCGCGTCCGTGCGACGACCCGGCACCTCGCCGGGCTCGCGTCCGAGGAGGACACCGCCGGCCTCGGCCTGCTCGTCGCGGCCGACCAGGAGGGCGGAGCCGTGCAGCAGCTGCGCGGCGACGGCTTCAGCCGTATGCCGTCCGCCCGCGTCCAGGACCAGGGCTCGGCGAAGGGCCTCACCGCCGACGCGACGCGCTGGGCCGGCCAGCTGCGCCGGGCGGGCATCAACGTCAACCTCGCACCCGTCGCCGACACGGTGCCGACGTCGATCGGTCGCGCCAACGGTCCGATCGGCCAGTACGACCGACAGTTCTCGAGCGACCCAGAGCGCGTCTCACGCATGGTCGGCGCCTTCATCGCCGGGATGCGCGCGGGAGGCGTCGCCTCCACCGTCAAGCACTTCCCGGGCCTCGGACGCATCACGGGCAACACCGACGTCACGGCCCGTGGCATCACCGACCGCACGACGACGGTCGACGACCCCTACCTCGAGCCGTTCCGCACCGGCATCCAGGACGGCGTCGAGCTCGTCATGGTCGGCTCGGCCATCTACAGCCGGATCGACCCGGGCACCAACGCGGTCTTCTCCCGGCCGATCGTCACCGACCTGCTCCGCGACCGGCTCTCCTACGACGGGGTCGTCATCACCGACGACGTAGGCGCCGCGAAGGCCGTGGCCGACGTGCCGGTCGGCGAGCGCGCCACCCGCTTCATCGAGGCCGGCGGCGACATCACCCTGACCGCCCGCCCGAGCACCGTCCCAGCCATGCACGACGCCATCACGACGAAGATGCACGCGAGCCCGGCCTTCGCCAAGCAGGTCCAGACCGCCGCCACCCGCGTCGTCGACCTCAAGCTCCAGATGGGCCTCGCCCGCTGCCCGTAGCCCCAGACCGCGACACCCCCAGACCGCGGCCCCGACCCAGTCACCAGCCCCACCGACCCCCCCCCAGGCGCGAGCCGACGACCGAGGGTGGGTGCAGATCCGCTGCAGCCCGGTCACACCCAGCCAGGACGAGAGGGCGCCGGGCGGGCCCAGGAGGAGCGCGCCGAGTGCGCAGTACGACAGGCCGGGAGGTGGGCGGCCGTTCGTCCGCGCGGCATCGAAGGCGGCACCGTGCCCCTGCAAGGCCACGTGCCCGCATACGCCGCCTTCGCTCCACGCCGCGCGGGCGAGCGGGTGCCCGCCGACCCCACGCCACGAGCGCCGTCGCGCGCCCGACGAGCCCCAGCCGGGCGGGCAGTGACGCGAGCTACGCCTGGACGAGAGTGACCGGCATCGACGAGTCGGTGGGAAGCCCGAGGTCGCTCGGCTCGCGCCCCTTCGCCACCATCTGCGCCCCGAGCGCCGCGACCATGGCCCCGTTGTCGGTGCACAGCCCGGGACGCGGCACGCGCAGGGTGACGCCGGCCTTGGCACAGCGCTCCTCCGCGAGCGCCCGCAGGCGGGAGTTGGCCGCGACGCCGCCGCCGATGAGCAGGTGGTCGACCTCGTGCTCCTTGC
Source organism: Terrabacter sp. Root181 (assembly GCF_001428505.1). GTDB lineage: Bacteria > Actinomycetota > Actinomycetes > Actinomycetales > Dermatophilaceae > Terrabacter. The sequence goes on along the minus strand of NZ_LMHU01000010.1, from coordinate 158,366 downwards.
AGGCGAGCAGGGCCTTGCGCGTGAGGACGTCGACGACGGCCTCCTGGAAACTGGCCGCGACGTCGGCGACGGGCACGGTCTCGCCGGCACGCTGACGGGTCTCGACCCACCGCGCGACGGCCGTCTTGAGCCCCGAGAACGAGAAGTCGAAGCGGTGCCGCTCCATGTCGCGACCGGTCGTGAGCCCGCGAGGGAAGTCGATGGCGATCCGGTTGCCTTCTCGCGCAGCGCGATCCACGTGCGGACCACCCGGGAAGGGCAGACCGAGCACGCGCGCGACCTTGTCGAAGGCCTCCCCCGCGGCGTCGTCCATCGTCGAGCCGAGCGAGCGCACGTCGTGGGTGACGTCGGGGACGAGGAGCAGCGAGGAGTGACCACCCGAGACGAGCATCGCCATCGTCGGCTCGGGCAGCGGACCGTGCTCGACGACGTCGACGGCGACGTGCGAGGCGAGGTGGTTGACGCCGTAGATCGGCTTGCCGAGCGCGAGGGCGAGGGCCTTGGCCGAGGCGACCCCGACGAGGAGGGCGCCGGCCAGTCCGGGACCCGAGGTCACCGAGATGGCGTCGAGGTCGCGCAGCTGCACGCCGGCCTCGCGGCAGGCCCGCTCGATCGTCGGCACCATGGCCTCGAGGTGGGCTCGGCTCGCGACCTCGGGGACGACACCGCCGAAGCGGGCGTGCTCCTCGACGCTGCTCGCGACCGTGTCGACGAGCAGCGTCTGCCCGCGGACGATGCCGACACCCGTCTCGTCGCAGGACGTCTCGATGCCGAGGACGAGGGGCTCGTCGCTCATGCGTCTCCCTTCGTGACGAGAAGGCGCATGACGAGCGCGTCCACGTCGCCTGGTTGGTAGTAGCGGCGGCGCACCGAGATGACCTCGAAGCCGGCCCGGTCGTAGAGGCGCCGTGCCGCGTCGTTGTCGGCGCGCACCTCGAGCAGCACCGCGTCGACCCCGCGCAGCGTCGCCCGACGGACGAGCTCGGCGAGCAGGACGCGGCCCGTGCCGTGGCCCTGGTGGTCGGGGGCGGTCGCGATCGTCATGACGTCGGCGACGTCTCCTGCGACGTCGAGACCGGCATACCCGGCGATGGCGCCGTCGGCCGTCGTCGCGACGACGTAGTCGCGACGGGGGCGACCGGCGAGCTCGCTCCACCACGTGGCCGCGGACCACGCGTCGTCGGCGAAGAGCTGCTCCTCGAGCTCGGCGAGGCGGGCGAGGTCGGTCCACTCGAGGTCGCGCAGCACGACCCCCTCACCGCGGCGCACCTGCGGCTCCGTCACGGTCACCCGAGGGTCGACTTCGTCGAGGGAGGCGCTGGAGCGGCGTCGGGTCGGCGCAGGTAGAGCGGCTCGAGACCGTCGAAGCCGTGGCCGGGGTCGATCCACTGGAGCTCGGTGGCGGCCGGGTGCGCCGCCGCGGCGAGGCGGCGGACGGCGAGGTCGGCGAGCGCTCCCCCGCTGACGTCGAGGGGCTCCACGGCCCGCGGGAGGGCCTCGGCGTAGAGGCCGGGCCCGCGCCCGGCCGTGGGCAGGGCGCGCGCCTCGGTGGGGAGGTCGGACGCCCGCGACACCGCGGGCTCAGTGACGCGGTCGGCGCGAGCGTCCCCGAGGACGTACGCGGCGGCATACACCTCCTTGCGGCGGGCGTCCGTCGCGACGAGCAGGTCGCCGCGCCGCCCACCGAGCCACGCCTCGTGGGCGATCGCGTCGAGGCTCGTCAGGCCGCGCACCGGCAGACCGAGCGCGAAGGCGAACGTCCGGCCGGTGACGATGCCGACGCGGAGGCCGGTGAAGGGGCCGGGGCCGATGCCGACGACGACGTCGGTGACGTCTCCCGGCTCGGCGCCGACCTGGGCCAGGGCATCGCGGACGTTGGGCGCGAGGTGCTCGGCGTGCGCACGGGCGTCGAGCGTCGTGGCCTCCGCGACGACCGAGGCGCCGTCGTGCAGGCCGACGGTGATGGCGGTCGTGGAGGTGTCGATCGCGAGCAGGAGCACGTCGGTCAGGCTATCCGAGCACGCACGCGGACCCGCACCCGTGCCGCCCTCGCATGCCGTCCGGACGCGTCGAGCGGGGGCGGTCAGCGCGCCGGCGCGACCGCGTCGAGGACGTCGTCCCAGCGGTCGCCCACGCCGACGAGGCGCGCCGTGCGCACGTCGTCGCCCGTGATCGTCAGCTCGAGCCGCGACTCGCTCAGCTGCTCGGCGAGCCCGGCGCCCCACTCGACGACGGTGACGCTCGCGTCGAGGTCGGCATCGAGGTCGAGGTCGTCGAGCTCGATGGCGCTGCCGAGGCGGTAGGCGTCGACGTGGACGAGCAGCGGGCCGCCGACGAGCGACGGGTGCACTCGTGCGATGACGAAGGTCGGCGACGTGATGGGGCCACGCACACCGAGCCCCTCGGCGATGCCCTGCGTCAGCGTCGTCTTGCCGGCACCGAGGTCGCCGGTGAGGACGAGCACGTCGCCGCCGCGCAGCCGGGCGCCGAGATGGCGGCCGAAGTCCTGGGTGTCCTCGGTCGTGGCCCAGCGCACCTCGCGCTCCACGTGCTCACGCCCCCTTGGTGCGCGCCTGCTTGACGCGGCCGGACCGGACGAGCTCGGCCGCCTCCTTCTCGAGGCGGCGCTGGCGGCGGTTCTTGGCGACGTCGGTGACGATGCGGCGCACGCGCGGCTGCGAGGCGACCTCGATCTGCTCGGCTCGTGCCCGCGCCGACTGGTCGACGAGCTGTACGAGGTGCGCGTTCAGCAGGTCGGGGTGCTCGAGCATGATGACGTGCCCGGCGTCGTTGACGACGATGTGCTCGGCGCCGGGGATGCCCTCGACGATGAGCTCGCTGTGTGACGGCGGCGTCAGGATGTCGTCGCGCCCGTTGAAGACGAGGACGACGGCGTGCCGGAACTCGAGGAGCGCGGGCCGCTTGTCGAAGCCGTCGAACGTCTGGAGGTAGTCGTTGACGACATCGAGCGGCGTGCCGAGCAGGATGTCGCTCGTGTAGCGCACGACCGAGCGCGGCACCGGCGAGGCGAACGAGTTCTGCTCGACCATGAAGTGCTCGATGTCGCGCCCCACCCGCCGGATCCGGGTGAAGAGCTCGGGGCGGTGGCTCAGCGGGCCGAGCACGCCCGGTCCGATTCGCTCGAGCAGGAGCCGGCCGAAGGTCGCGGTGCGTCCGCCGTTGGCGAGCATGATGCCCCCGGGACTCGTCGCGACGAACGCGGCTCCGACGACCCGCTCGAGGACGAGCTGTGGCTCTGCCTCACCGAGCCCGAGCATCGTCATGCCACCCATCGAGTGGCCGACGAGCACGAGGTCGCCCTCGGGCACGAGCTCGGTGATGACCGTGTGGAGGTCCTGACCGAGCCGGTCGATGGTGTAGCTGTCCTTCTCGCCGCGACCCGACCGGCCGTGGCCGCGCTGGTCCCAGCTGACGACGCGGTAGCCGGCCTCCTTGAGGGCGCGGCGCTGGTAGACCCAGCAGCGCAGGCTGAGGCAGTAGCCGTGCGTCAGCACGACGGTGGGCAGCTCGTCGGGGCGCCCGTGCCTCGTGGTGCCGTCCGCTGCGGCGCGGGCCGCGGCGGCGGAGGGGAGGTCGATCTCGACGTGGAGCGGGACGCCGTCGTCGGTGAGCACGACGCGCTCCTCGTCGGGCGTGATGTCGAGCAGCTCGGGCGTCTCCAGCGCCGCCATCGCGGCCCGGTGCTTGCCGGCGCGGTCGGCGGCGATGCCCGCGGCCACACCTGCGGCGACGCCGAGCGTGGCGGCGGCGATCCCGATGACGGGGTTGCGGCGCGAGCTCATGCGGTGCCCTCGGGCGCGCCGACGTAGAGCCTCGGCACGCGGGCCCCGAGCCGTGTCACGATCTCGTAGCTGATGGTGTCGGTCGCGTCGGCCCAGTCCTGGGCCGTGGGCTCACCGGGGGCGCCGCCGAAGAGCGTCACGACGTCACCGGCCCGGGCCCGCGAGCCCGGTCCGAGGTCGACGACGAACTGGTCCATGCAGACGCGTCCGGCGATGGTGGTGCGCTGACCGTCGACGAGCAGTGGCCCGACGTTGGTCGCGTTGCGGGGCACGCCGTCGGCATAGCCGGCCGGCACGAGCCCGACGACCGTGTCGACATCCGGGACGTAGGCGTGTCCGTAGCTGATGCCCTGTCCTGCCGGCAGCGCCTTGACGAGGGCGAGGCGCGCGCGCAGTGTCATGACCGGGCGCAGGCCGAAGTCGTCGTCGACCTGCGGCACGGGGGTCAGGCCGTAGATCGCGATGCCGGGCCGCACGAGGTCGGCGTGCGCCGAGGGGTGCACTAGGGTCGCCGCCGAGTTGGCGAGGTGGCGCACCTCGGGGCGCAGACCGGCCCGCTCGGCCTCGGTGACGGCCTCGAAGAAGCGCTCCTGCTGGGCGAGCACCGTGGGGTGCTCGGGCGAGTCGGCGTGGGCGAAGTGGGTCCAGATGCCGACGACGCGCACGGAGCCGTCGGCCTCGGCGCGATGCGCGTGCTGCACGAGGGTGGTCCAGTCGCGGCCGTAGGCTCCGCCGCGCCCGAGACCCGTGTCGACCTTGAGGTGGACCCGCGCCGTGCGTCCGATCCGGGACGCCGCCGCTGCGATCTCGTCGATGACCCACGGCGCCGAGGCCGAGAGGTCGATGTCGCGCTCGACGGCGCCGCCGAAGTCGGAGCCGGGCACGCTGAGCCAGGTCAGCAGTCGCGTCGTGATGCCGGCGTCGCGCAGCGCGAACGCCTCGGCCAGCTGGGCCGCCCCGAGCCACGTCGCGCCTCCGCGCACCGCGGCGCGCGCGACGGGAAGCAGGCCGTGGCCGTAGGCGTCGGCCTTGACGACGGCCATGAGCTCCGACGTCGGGGCCAGCGCGCCGAGCGTGCGCACGTTGGCCTCGAGCGCCGTGAGGTCGATCTCGGCCCACACGGTCAGGCCGTGGGTCTCCGGTGCGGTCGGGCTCCCAGCGGTGGGCGTCGTGGTCCGCTCGGCGTCGGAGGCGTCGATCTGGCTCATCGGTTCAGTCTCGCAGTTCGTCTGGGTGGTCCGGGTGCGGGGCTCCGCGTGCGGGACGCGGGGGCCAGGCTCACCCGGGCGCGGACCGTCCCCGGGCCAGCAGGTCGCGCACCGTCGGTCGTATGCCGTGGGCCACCGCGAGTGCGCGCAGCGGGCCGCCGCCCGAGACCCGGGCGGCGGTGACGCCGTGCACGAGCGTCCCGAGGGAGGCCGCGTCGTGCGGCGGGAGGCCGGCTGCGAGCAGGGCGCCGATGACGCCCGAGAGCACGTCGCCGGCCCCCGCCGTGGCGAGCCAGGGCGGGGCGTCGGCCTGGGAGCGCACCGGCTCGTCCTCGGTGACGACGAGCGTCGTCGCGCCCTTGAGCAGCACGGTGGCGCCGGTCAGGGCGACGAGGCGGCGGGCGTGACCGAGCGGGTCGGCTCTGACCTCGTCGGCGGTGACCTCGGCGGGACCGTCGACGCTGCTTGCGCCACCGTGCACGCTCGCGGAGCCACCGGAGTCGGACGAACCTGCGTCATCCGTCCCCGATGACTGCCTCTCGAGGCGGGTCAGGAGCCGGGCCAGCTCGCCGGCGTGCGGCGTCAGGACCGTGGGCGCGTCACGTCGGCCGTCGACGAGGGCCAGTCCCCCGGCATCGACGACCACCGGCAGGTCGCTCGCCAGGGCGGCACGTGCCGCGTCGAGCTGGGACCGGCCGGCATCGTCGTCGGTCTCGGTGTCGAGACCCGGACCCACGACCCACGCCTGCACGCGTCCGTCGCCCACGACGGCCTCGGGCACGGCCTGGTGGACGAGGCCGACCGGGGTCGGCGTGCCGACGTAGCGGAGCATCCCGACGCCGGCCTCGGCGGCGGCGGTCGTGCACAGCACCGCCGCACCGGGGTAGGCCTCGCTGCCTGCGACGACGCCCAGGACCCCGCGGGAGTACTTGTCGTCACCCTGACCGGGCACGGGCCACAGGTCGGACACGTCGTCCCACGTCAGCCGCTCGACGGCCGCGGGCACGTCGTCGACGTCGACCCCGATGTCGACGACGGTGAGCCGGCCGGTCGCGCCCTCACCGGCCGGGAGCAGGTGCACGGGCTTGGGGGTGCCGAACGTGACCGTCTCGTCGGCCCACACGGCGTCGTCCTCGCCGGACTCCCCGGCAGGGTCGAGGCCGCTCGCGAGGTCGACAGCCAGCACCCACGCGTCGTCGTCGACGGCGTCCACGAGGCGCGCGGCCTCGGGCCGCAGACCGGGCCGGCCGCCGATGCCGACGATGCCGTCGAGCACGAGGTCGGCCTCCGCGACGACGTCGGCCGCGGCACCCTGGTCGGAGGCCACGTGGACCATGACCCCCGCTGACTCGGCAGCCGCGAGAGCAGCAGCGTGCACGCCGGAGCGGCCCGACGACGGCACGAGCACCACGGCGCAGGCGAAGCCCGACTCGGCGAGGTGGGCCACCGCATACAACGTGTCGCCGCCGTTGTCACCGGCGCCGACGAGACCCACGACGGTGGTGCCCTCGATGTCGGCGAGGCGGGCCACGGCGACCTCGGCGAGGCCGAGGGCGGCCCGCGACATGAGCTCGCCCTCGGGCAGCTCGGCCATGGCGGCGGCCTCGGCGGAGCGGACCGCATCGACGGAGTGGGCGCGGATCATCAGCCCTCCGCGATGACGACGGCCGACGCGACACCCGCGTCGTGCGACAGGGACAGGTGGAAGGAGTCGACACCGAGGGCGTTGGCCCGCGCGAGGACGGTGCCCCCGATCTCGAGCGAGGGTCGGCCGTCGTCGTTGGTCACGACCCGGGCGTCGGTCCAGTGCAGGCCGACGGGAGCGCCCAGCGACTTGGCGAGCGCCTCCTTGGCCGCGAAGCGCGCCGCGAGCGAGGCGATGCCGAGGTGGCGCTCCTCGACGGTGAAGAGCCGTTCGCGTAGCGCCGGGGTGCGCTCGAGGGTGGACCCGAAACGCTCGATGTCGACGACGTCGATCCCGACCCCGACGATCACGTCACTCGACCGTGACCGACTTGGCGAGGTTGCGCGGCTGGTCGACGTCGAGGCCCTTGGCCGTCGACAGCCACAGCGCGAAGACCTGGAGCGGGACCACGGTGAGCAGCGGCGCGAGCAGCGGAGAGGTCGCGGGCACCCGGATGACCTCGTCGGCGAACGGCTCGACGGAGTCGTCACCCTCCTCGGCGATGACGAGGGTGCGGGCGCCGCGGGCGCGGATCTCCTGGATGTTGCTGACGACCTTGCCGTGCAGGCCGTGCTCGCTCGTCGGCGACGGCACGATGACGAAGACGGGCTGGCCGGGCTCGATGAGCGCGATGGGGCCGTGCTTGAGCTCGCCGGCGGCGAACCCCTCGGCGTGGATGTAGGCGAGCTCCTTGAGCTTGAGCGCACCCTCCATGGCGATCGGGTAGCCGACGTGGCGGCCGAGGAAGAGGACCGCGCGGGTGTCGGCCATGAACTTGGCGATCTCCCTGACCCGGCCCATCTGGCCGAGCAGCGTCTCGATCTTGGCGGGGACGCCGCTCAGCTCCTTCATGACCGACTGCGCGTCGTCGGCGAACGAGCCGCCGCGCAGCTGCGCGAGGTAGAGGCCGAGGACGTAGCAGGCGGTGATCTGCGCGAGGAACGCCTTGGTCGAGGCGACCGCGATCTCAGGACCGGCGTGCGTGTAGAGCACGGCGTCGGACTCGCGCGGGATGGTCGAGCCGTGCGTGTTGCAGACCGAGACCGTGATGGCACCGAGCTCGCGGGCGTGCTTGACGGCCATCAGGGTGTCCATCGTCTCGCCCGACTGGCTGATCGAGACGACGAGCGTGCGCTCGTTGACGATCGGGTCGCAGTAGCGGAACTCGTGCGCGAGGGCGACCTCGACGGGGATGCGCGTCCAGTGCTCGATGGCGTACTTCGCGACCATGCCGGCATACGCGGCGGTGCCGCACGCGACGATCGTGATGCGGTCGACGGACCGGAGCTGCTCCTCGGAGATGCTCATGTCGTCGAGGACGAGGCGGCCCTCGGCGTCGGTGCGCCCGAGCAGCGTGTCGGCGACGGCGTGCGGCTGGTCGTTGATCTCCTTCTCCATGAAGGTCGCGTAGCCGCCCTTCTCGGCGGCCGCGGCGTCCCACGTGACCTCGTACGCCTTGCCCTCGGCGGGCGAGCCGTCGAAGTTGATGACGGACGCACCATCGGGAGTGATCGTGACGATCTGGTCCTGGGCGAGCTCGAGGGCGTGGCGCGTGTGGCCGATGAAGGCCGCGACGTCGGAGCCGAGGTAGTTCGCGTCGTCGCCGAGACCGACGACGAGCGGGCTGTTGCGGCGGGCCCCGACGACGACGCCGGGCTGGTCGGCGTGGATCGCGAGGAGCGTGAAGGCGCCCTCGAGGTCGGCGACGACGGCGCGCATGGCGTCGGTCAGGTCGTGCTCGCGGTCGTAGGCGGCGGCCACGAGGTGGGCGACGACCTCGGTGTCGGTCTCGCTCGTGAACTGGATGCCGTCGGCCAGCAGGCCCTTCTTCAGCGCGTGGAAGTTCTCGATGATGCCGTTGTGGATGAGGGCGAGCTTGCCGTCCTTGCCACCCCGGTGCGGGTGGGCGTTCTCGTCGGTCGGGCCGCCGTGGGTGGCCCAACGGGTGTGGCCGATCCCGGTCGTCGAGGACGGCATCGGGTGGGCCTCGAGCTCGGCCGTGAGGTTGGCCAGCTTGCCCGACTTCTTGCGCGTCTCGACGTGGTCGCCGTCGAGCAGGGCCACGCCTGCCGAGTCGTAGCCGCGGTACTCCAGACGGGCCAGGCCCTCCATCACGACGTCGAGCGCCGTCCCGTCGTCGGTCCGCCCGACGTATCCCACGATTCCGCACATGGGGTCCAGCCTAGGGGACCGTCCGAGGGGCCAATGCCACCCCCGCCCCCGGCGTCCGCAAGAATGTGGCTCGTGTCGGAGCCATCCAGCGGTACCGGCGGTGACGGCGGCGAGGGCGCCAACGGGACCGCGATCCCGTCGCCGTACGTCGAGTTCGACCGGGCCGCGTGGTCACGGTTGCGCGAGAACCACCCGCTCAACCTCGACGACGCCGACCTCGCGCGCCTGCGCGGCCTCGGCGACCGCGTCGACCTCAACGAGGTCGAGGAGGTCTACCTCCCCCTCTCGCGCCTGCTCAACTTCTACGTGGGGGCCACCCGCCAGCTGCACCAGGTGACGAGCGACTTCCTCGGTGAGCGCCCGGCCAAGACGCCCTTCGTCATCGGCGTGGCGGGCTCGGTGGCGGTCGGCAAGTCGACGACGGCCCGCATCCTGCGCGAGATGCTCGCGCGCTGGCCCGACACCCCGCGCGTCGCCCTCGTCACGACCGACGGCTTCCTCTTCCCCAACGCGGAGCTCGAGCGCCGAGGCATCCTGCAGCGCAAGGGCTTCCCCGAGTCCTACGACCGCCGGGCGCTGCTCCGCTTCGTCGCCGAGATCAAGTCGGGCCGGGCCGAGGTCACGGCGCCGGTGTACTCGCACCTGACCTACGACATCGTCCCCGGCGAGCGCATCGTCGTGCGCCAGCCCGACGTGCTCATCGTCGAGGGCCTCAACGTGCTCCAGGCGCCCGAGGTGCACCCGGTGCGCGGCACCGGCCTGGCCATCAGCGACTTCTTCGACTTCTCGGTGTACGTCGACGCGTGGGTCGACGACGTGCGCAAGTGGTACGTCGAGCGCTTCCTGCGCCTGCGCGAGACGGCGTTCTCCGACCCCGACTCGTACTTCCACCGCTACGCCGTGCTCTCCGACGACGAGGCCGTCGCGACCGCGAACCGGATCTGGCGCGAGATCAACGGCCCGAACCTCGTCGAGAACATCCTGCCCACGCGGTCACGGGCGAGCCTCGTGCTGTCCAAGGGCGACAACCACGAGGTCCGCCGGGTGCGCCTGCGCAAGATCTGAGCGTCCCGGTCGGCCGAGCACGTATGCCGGGTGGCGGGCGCCTGCTGGGAGCCCGCCCACCCGGCATACGGCGTGGGCCAGGTCAGTACCAGTGCGGCGAGCGCGCCTGCCACGTCGACCAGGCGTTGCACGGGTTGCCGTAGGACATCTCGATGTACCAGAGGCCCCACTTGATCTGGGTCAGCGGGTTGGTGCGGTAGTCGGCACCGAACTGCGCCATCTTGCGGGCCGGGAGGGACTGCGGGATGCCGTAGGCCCCGGAGCTGGCGTTCTCGGCGTACCAGCGCCAGTCGCTCTCGCCGGTCCACAGGTTGACGAGGCAGTTGTACTGCGCGTCGCTCGTCCAGCCGTGGTCGGCCATGAGGACGCGGGCCGCGGCCTGCGGGTCGTCCTTGGCGTTGTCGATGGCGCGCTGGCGCTCCTTCGCACGCTCGGCCTTGGCGGCCTCCTCGCGGGCCAGCTCGGCCTGCTTGGCGGCTTCCTTCTTCTTCTTGGCCTCGAGCTCCTTGGCGGTGCGCAGGCCGGTGGCCGCGATGGCGGTGCGGCGCTCGTTGCGCGAGACCGAGGCGGCGGCGCGGTAGGTCGTGTCGACCGTCGAGGCGCGGGCCAGCTCGTCGGTCTGGGCGACGACCCCGCTGCCGACGACGAACGCGGCCGCGTCGGCGCCGATGAGGTTGGTGGCCTTGGCGTAGGCGAAGCCTGAGGCTCCGAGGCCGAGCGCGAGCGCGCCGGCGAGGATCGGCCGGCCGACGTGGCGCTGGCGCGCGGTCGGCTTGGCGTGGCGGCTGCTGCGCGTCGCGTGCGGCAGGGACGCCGCCGGGCGCCGGGGACCGGCGCCGTCGGCGTGGTCGGCAGAGGCAGCGCTGACGGGGATGGCGCGTGTGGGGTCGAAGGCCCGACGGGCTCCCTGGGTCGCACCCGCAGCGGGCTGGCTCACCGGTCGCGGGCTCCGGGGGACGGCCGGAGCCGTCTCGGGGTCGACGCGGTCGGACCGCGCCGAGGGGGTGGCGGGGTTCGGGCGCGGAGCGGTCGAGGGAGCCGGAGCGTTGCGGTGCCGGCCTTCATACCGTGCCATGAACAGACGTCACGCCTTCCTGGGTCGAGGGGGTGTGCCCGGCGCGTGCGTCTGCGGGCGCTGGCCCGTCGACGGCTGCGCCCGACGTGTGGAGGTGACCCGGGGGGATCGCGCTCACACCCCGAGGTGAGCGTTACCGTTCCGAGATCTTTCAACCTCACACGGTGCCAGCCGACTGCACCCGGGAGCAAGTCGGCATCCACCGTGGAGGGTGTTTCAGGGGGCCGGAGCGAGTGGCCCAGCGCACAGCGTCCCCGAGCCGCGTGCTCGGGGAGCGCCGTGCGTCGTGTGACTCAGGTCACATCTCGAGACCTTCGAGCATGTCGGTGACGAGTGCCGCGATCGGGCTGCGCTCGCTGCGCGTCAGGGTGACGTGCGCGAAGAGCGGGTGACCCTTGAGCTTCTCGATGACCGCCGCCACACCGTCGTGGCGCCCCACCCGGAGGTTGTCGCGCTGGGCGACGTCGTGCGTGAGCACGACCTTGCTGTTCTGGCCGATGCGCGAGAGGACCGTGAGGAGCACGTTGCGCTCGAGCGACTGGGCCTCGTCGACGATGACGAACGCGTCGTGGAGCGAGCGCCCGCGGATGTGGGTCAGCGGCAGCACCTCGAGCAGGCCGCGGTCCATGATCTCCTCGACGACCTCGGTCGAGACGAGGGCCCCGAGCGTGTCGAAGACCGCCTGGCCCCACGGGTTCATCTTCTCCTGCTCGGTGCCGGGCAGGTAGCCGAGCTCCTGGCCGCCGACGGCGAAGAGCGGGCGGAAGACGAGCACCTTGCGCTGGGCGCGACGCTCCATGACGGACTCGAGGCCCGCGCAGAGCGCGAGCGCCGACTTGCCCGTGCCGGCGCGCCCACCGAGGCTGACGATGCCGACGTCGGGGTCGAGCAGCAGGTCGAGGGCGATCCGCTGCTCGGCGCTGCGGCCATGCAGGCCGAAGGCGTCACGGTCGCCGCGCACGAGACGGATCTGCTTGTCGGCACCGACCCGCCCCAGACCGCTTCCCCGCGGCGAGAGCAGGACGAGACCGGTGTGGCACGGCAGCTCGGCGGCGCCGGCGTGCTCGATACGGCCGCGGTCGTAGAGCTGGTCGAGCTCCTCGCTGCTGACCTCGAGCTCCTGCAGCCCGGTCCAGCCCGAGTCGACGCCCTGCTCGTGGCGGTACTCCTCCGCCTCGAGGCCGCACGCCGAGGCCTTGACGCGCATCGGGAGGTCCTTGGACACGATGGTGACGTCGGCGCCTTCGTTGGCGAGGTTGCGGGCCACCGCGAGGATCCGCGTGTCGTTGTCGCCGAGACGGAAGCCCGCCGGCAGCGACGAGGGGTCGGTGTGGTTCAGCTCGACGCGCAGCGTGCCGCCCTCGGCGCCCACGGCCACCGGCTTGTCGAGACGGCCCTCGCTGACGCGGAGGTCGTCGAGCAGGCGCAGGGCCTGGCGGGCGAAGTAGCCGAGCTCCGGATGGTGCCGCTTGCCCTCGAGCTCGGTCACCACGACGACCGGGAGCACGACCTCGTGCTCGGCGAAGCGGAGCATGGCCCGGGGGTCGGACAGGAGCACCGACGTGTCGAGGACGTACGTCTTGTGCTCGGGCTCGCGTTCGCGGGCCGTCGTGCGCGTGGTGGCGCGTGTCGTGGCGCGTGTGGAGGCCGCGGCCGGCTTGGTGGTCGTGCTGGCGGGGTCCGACGTGACCTGACGGGTCGTACGAGCCATGTGCCACTCCCTACGCGGCGCGCGTCGCGCGCCTAATCGCTCCCGAGATGCCGGGCGGTGACCACCAGAGGGTGGCGCACTGCCCGACCCTCCGTCCTGAGCGATCGCTCCATGGGTGGGCCTCCTGGCAACGTCCGACGGGTGTCGGCCGTTGTGACGACGGTACGACTCGGAGGCGACGGCGACGAGCATTGAGCGACGTCGAGTCGTCGTGTCGCCCGAGAGTTCACACGGGCGTAACACGCCCGTCGCCGCCGGCCCGAAAGCGGATCCGGGGCCGACGGCGCAGGCGGCACGAGCGAGGGCGCCCGGGACTCGGGGCTCAGGCCCAGGGCGAGCGGCCCATGACGCGGACGTACTCGCGCTTCCAGCGCCAGCGGACCGCGGCGATGGCCATCCCGATGACGCCGAGCCCGCCGAAGATCGCGAGGATCAGGTAGGCGACGCCCGTGGCGCCCTCGGCCCCCTGGTCGGCGCCCTTCTTGACCATGAGGAAGAAGATGACGCCGACGACGGTGAAGGCGAGGAAGAACAGGCCCATGAGGATCGGCTCACGGATCTTGAGGGTCAGCAGCCCGCGCTCCTGGCTGACGTAGGAGAACGGCTCCTTCGGCGGCGTCGGGCCGGCAGGGTCGGCCGAGTCGGCCGGGTCGGTCTGGCGGGGCGTCGGCGTGCTCATGCGCTGACCGTCTCGGCGTAGAGGGCGGTCACGGCGTCCTGCAGGCCGTCGGCGTCGACGACCCCGCCCGTGCCGGTGCCCGGCCCGGCGACGTCGGTGAGCGCCTCGAAGTCGGTGCCGGAACGGCGGATCGCGAGGTTGGCGCTGCCCTCGAGGGTCTGCACCTCGAGGAAGACGCCGGCCTCGGCGTTCGCGGCGAAACGCTCGCGCACGAGTCCGGTGACGAGGGCGCCGGTGTTGCCGTCGCGCTCGCCGAGGCGGATGAACCACGACGCGAGCTGACGTGGCTGCATCAGGGCGATGACGGTGTCGGACTCGACGAGGATGGCGAAGTCGGCCTGGCTGACGTTCTCGCCCACCAGCCCGATGCGGGTCCACCGCGTGGCCGCGCCCACGGCGTACTCGACGAGGGCGGCGTTGGAGCGCGACTCGGGGGTGCCGTCGTCGGTGACGGTGAGCCACCCGCGCGAGGCGAGGCTGGAGGCGCCGGCGAGCAGGGCGGCGTCGTCCGCGGTGCGGGGGTCGAGCATGAGCAGGCGGCGCGAGCGCTCACCGGCCGGGGTCTCGTGGCGGGCCATGAGGTAGGCGAGCTCGCCGGCGCCCAGCCCGAAGACGTCCTCGGGGAGCTCGAAACCCTCGAGCGGGGTGCCCTTCATCGGGTCAGCCATGGTTCTCCTCGGTCGTGGTCCGTGTGGTCGTGGGGTCTGGGTCGTGCTGCGGGTGCGTGGGCCGTGTCGTGACGTCAACGATGCCGGGTGCCTCGTGGTTTCGCCTCCCGGGGTCTCCCCCGCCGGTCAGAACGGCCACGCCTTGTCGGCGATGTCGCCGATGGCGTCACCGGCGTCCGAGGCGAAGTCGCCGACAGCGTCGACCGCGTCACCGGTGAAGTCGCTGATGGTGTCCCAGTTGTCGTACACGAGCTGGCCGACGGCCATGCCGCCTGCGGCGATGCCGCAGACGACGTCGACCGGGGGCGGGGTCATCAGGGCCGCGGCACCGAGACCGGTCATCACCGAGTCGTAGCCGGCGCGGCCGTAGTTGCCCTCGGAGATGTCGTTGGCGACCGTGAAGCCACCGAAGGCGACGCCGATGGGTCCGAGCGCCTTGCCGACGGTGCCGAGCGTGCGGGCGAGCGCACCACCCTCGGCCAGGGAGGGCATGAAGCGCGAGAGGGTGCTCCAGTTCTTGGGGTTCAGGGCGTCGCCGAACTCGGCGAGACGACCCGTGCCCCAGGCGTTCTTGAGGTTGGCGAACAGGCCCGTCGCCCGGTCCCAGCTGCCGAGGTTGGACAGGAAGTTCTTGATCTTCATCCCGGTGCCGAGGAGGCCGACCGCGGTGCCGAGGCCCTTGATCGGGGTCCACAGCGACTTGAGCAGGTCGTAGCCCGGGATCCCGCCGTTGCCGCCGGATCCGCCGGATCCGCCCGAGCCGCCGGGTCCACCACCGGAGCCGGACCCGCCCTCACCGCTCGTCGAGTCCTGCGCCCCCGCGTTGCGCCGCAGTGCCTCGGCGAGCTTGCCCAGGTCGGTACCGAACTGCGTCAGCTGCGCCTCCACCGGCGGCCAGCGGTCCATCAGGTGGTCGAGGTCGGCGCCGCCCCACTGGCCCTTGAGGGCGTGGACGGCGCGGCTCGCCTCACCCTTGAGGGTGTCGCACTCACGGGCGTGCCCGGTGATGCGCTCGGCGGACGCCCGTAGGGCCACCGGGTCGGCACCCTTCTTGTAGATCGCCATCTCTGGTACTCCCCTGATGTCGTCGCCGTCTTCGTCGTGCGCGGCCCGTCCGGCTCGGCGCCCGCCCGTGCGTGCTCCGGCGTCTCGGCCCAACGGCAACCTACGCAACCGGGCCAAGCCGGACAATGGGGAGCACTCCCCACCGCTTAGCGGCGTGTCGTGGCCGGCCGTCCCCGAGGTTGGTGGAGCGCCCGGTCAGCCGCCGAAGCGACGGTGCCGGCCGGCATACGCCCGGAGAGCGCGCAGGAAGTCGACGTGACGGAAGTCGGGCCAGTAGGCCTCGCAGAAGTAGAACTCCGACGTCGCGCTCTGCCACAGCAGGAAACCGCCGAGCCGCTGCTCGCCCGAGGTGCGGATGACGAGGTCGGGGTCGGGCTGGCCCTTGGTGTAGAGGTGCTCGGCGATGTCCTCGACGGTGAGCTCGGCGGCGATCTGCTCGATGGTCTCGCCGTCAGCAGCCCGCGCGAGCAGCAGGTCGCGCACGGCGTCGGCGATCTCGCGGCGCCCGCCGTAGCCGACTGCGACGTTGACGGTCATCCCGTCGACGTCCTTCGTGCGCTCGGCCGAGGCGCTGAGGCTCGCAGCGGTCTCGGGTGGCAGCAGGTCGAGGGCGCCGACGATCTTGAGGCGCCAGTGCCCGGACTCGGCGAGGTCGGAGACGGCCGTCTCGATGATCTTGAGGAGCGGTGCCAGCTCCTCCTCGGCGCGGCGCAGGTTGTCGGTCGAGAGGAGCCAGAGCGTGACGTACTCGACGCCCGCCTCCCGGCACCACTCGAGCAGCTCCTCGATCTTGTCGGCCCCGGCCTGGTGGCCGCTCGCCGTCCCGGCTCCGCGGGCCCGCGCCCAGCGCCGGTTGCCGTCGAGCATGACGGCGACGTGCCGTGGGAGCGCCTCCTTGGGGAGGTCCTTGAGGACTCGGCGCTCGTACGCGCCGTAGACCACATCGCGCCACCCCACGGGGCCTCCTCGTCGACTCGCTCGTGTCATCGCCGGTCACAGTCTGGGCAGCCCCCGGGCGGGCCGCGGTCCCACCGTACCGCTCGTCCATCGGCGCGCAGAGGCGGTCGGCGGGAGTCGGCGGGAGTCGGCGCGAGGCTTTCGTGACGAGGTCGTGAGGGTGTCGTGAAGGTCGCCACGACCCCGCGGTCCACCGGAAACCATGAACCTACGTTGCCGTAACTTACGGTCGCGTAGGTTACAGTGGGGCGATGAGCCGCACCCCCGAGCCCACCGCCGACCACGGCACCGAGGACGCGTCGAGCACCCCCGTCGCCGACCTCGTCGCGATCGTCAAGCCCCGCCTGCGCGGCTGGCTGCACCTCGCCATGTTCCCCGTCGCCCTCATCGGCGGCCTGGTCCTCGTGCTCGTCTCCGACCCCGGGTCCGTGCGCACCGCCTCGATCGTCTTCACCATCAGCGCCGCCCTGCTCTTCGGCGTCTCCGCCGTCTACCACCGCGGCACGTGGGGTCCGAAGATGTCAGGCCTGCTCAAGCGGTTCGACCACTCGAACATCTACCTCATCATCGCGGGCACCTACACGCCGTTCGCCGTGACGCTGCTGCCGGCCGACCAGGCCCGGCTGCTCCTGCTCGTCATCTGGGGCGGCGCCATCGCCGGGGTCCTGTTCCGCGTTTTCTGGGTCGGCGCCCCGCGCTGGCTCTACACGGCGCTCTACCTCGCGCTCGGCTGGGCCGCGATCTTCTACGTCGTGCCGTTCTGGCGCGAGGGCGGACCGCTCATCGGCTCGCTCATCGGCCTCGGCGGCCTGATGTACACCGCGGGCGGCATCGTCTACGGCACGAAGCGACCCAACCCGTGGCCGCGGTGGTTCGGCTTCCACGAGGTGTTCCACGCGTTCACCCTCGGCGGCTTTCTCACGCACTTCGTCGCCGTGACGCTCGCCGTCATCGGCTACCAGGCCGCCACCTGAGCCTCTCCCCGTCGGGCTGGTGGCCCGCTGGACGACCGAAACGCCCCGGCATCGTGCCGGGGCGTTCGTCGTGTCCGAGGGCGTATGCCGCCCGCTGGGTCTCAGGGACGCGGCGCCTCGCCGGTCGGGCGGGGGTCGTCACCCGGGTGGGGGTCGTCACCCGGGTGGGGGTCGTCACCCGGGTGGGGGTCGTCACCCGCCTCGTCCGCCGCCGGGTCCGCGTCCGGGTCCGGCCCGGCGGACGTGGCGCGGTCGCCCTTCGTGCCGACGATGTCGGCATCCGCGGCGAACTCCTCCGCGCGGTCCCGGTCGCGGTAGGCCATCCGGCGCAGACGGCTGTTCATGTTGCGCACGAGGAACCACAGCGCGACCGCGAGCACGAAGAAGGCGATGAAGCCCCAGATGCCCGGGCCGATCGGGAGGTTGCCGCCGCCGCTCATCGGACGTCCGCCGTGGCGCTGTCGGACTCGGCGTCCTCGTCGGCGTGCGTCTCCGAGCTGTCACCGTGGGCGCGACCGGACTCCGGCTCGGCCTCCTCGGGCTCGGGCTCGCCGGTGACACGGCCGTCGTGGGCGAGCTCGAGGTCGGGTCGCGTGGCGAGGGCGTCGGCCTCCGCGGGGCTTCCGAGGCCGGCGAAGAGGTCGTCCTCGCCGTCGGCGATCTCGACGTAGGACAGCGCGGCCTCGAACTCCTCGACGCCCCAGACCCGCTTCTGGATCTCGAGCGGCACCTGGAACCAGAAGCCGTCGGGGTCGACCTGCGTCGCGTGCGCCATGAGCGCGCGGTCACGGGTCTCGAAGTGCTCGCCACACGCGATCGTCGTGGTGGGGCGTCCGGAACGCCGCGGCTTCCAGTTGGCCAGCCACTCGGCATACGGGCTCTCGAGCCCCTCGGCGAGCATGGCGTCGTGGATCGCCTCGAGGCGGTCCTTGCTCCAGCCGCCGTTGTAGTAGATCTTGAGCGGCTGCCAGGGCTCCCCGGCGTGCGGGTAGCGGGTCGGGTCGCCGGCCGCCTCGAAGGCCGCCATCGACACCGTGTGGCACATGATGTGGTCGGGGTGGGGGTAGCCACCCTTCTCGTCGTACGTCGTCATGACGTGCGGACGCCACGCTCGGATGACCCGCACGAGCGCCTCGGTGGTCACGTCGATGTCCTCGAGCGCGAAGCAGCCGTCGGGCAGCGGCGGCAGCGGGTCGCCCTCTGGCAGACCGGAGTCGACGAAGCCGAGCCATGTGTGCTCGCAGCCGAGCACGTCCTGGGCGGCCTTCATCTCGTCGCGGCGCACCTGGGCGATGTCGCGCAGGATGTGCGGGTCGTCCTTGAGCTTCTCGTTGAGGATGTCGCCGCGCTCGCCGCCCGTGCAGGACACGACCATGACGGAGGTGCCGTCGGCGACGTACCTCGCCGTCGTCGCGGCACCCTTGCTCGACTCGTCGTCGGGGTGCGCGTGCACCGCCATCAAACGCATGCCCTCGGCCACGTGGCTCCCTGTTCGTCGTCAGTCGTCGGTGGTGGGACGCGGGTGGCTGGTCTTGCCGAAGCCCCTCGGCGCCCGGGTCCCTGCGGCTCTCGCCGTGCCATGGGAGACACTGGACCCGTCCGCCATCCTCTCACTCCCCCGCACCTGACGATGCGCGGGCTCGAACCGCCAGGACTCCGTATGCCGTCCCGCACGACCCTGCCCCGCCCCGCCCCCGGCCAGCTGAAGTGGTGGGTCGTCGGCACGGTCGGCATCCTCGCCGGCGTGGGCCTCGCCATCTGGTTCGGGCTGTCGTCGACGCTCGGCCAGCCCTCGTGGCAGACCCTCGGTTACAAGGTCGTCAGCGACCAGCAGGTGCGGGTCGACTTCCAGGTCTACCGACCCGGCGGCACGGCCCTGACGTGCACGGTCGAGGCGCTCTCCCGCGACTTCGCCCCCGTGGGGACGAGCACGGTGCAGGTGCCGGCGAGCGTCGACGAGACGACGAACGAGTCCGTGACCCTGCGCACGACGTCACGAGCGGTGACCGGTCAGGTCAGGACCTGCTCCTGAGCGGGGGCACCCGAGCGACGGATGCGGCGTGAACTGCACGTTTGCCGTTCATTTTGTTATCCTTGTTGCTTCATCAAGGGTCCGGACCCGTCGCCGACCGGCATCACGAGTCGACGACACCACGGTTCGGGCCCTTATTTTTGTGCAGGCGCCCACGCGAGCACCGCGTGGGCGCTGTTCATCCAAGGAGTGACACACAGTGACCGAGACTGCCGCTGGCTTCCTGACCCAGGAGGCCCATGACCGCCTCAAGGCGGAGCTCGACCAGCTGACGGGCGAAGGTCGCATCGAGATCGCGCACAAGATCGAGGAAGCCCGCGAGGAGGGCGACCTCAAGGAGAACGGCGGCTACCACGCCGCCCGCGAGGAGCAGGGCAAGATGGAAGCCCGCATCCGCCAGCTCACCGAGCTGCTCCAGAACGCGACGATCGGCGAGACGCCCCCCGACGACGGTGTCGTCGAGCCCGGCATGCTCGTGACCGTCGAGATCTTCGGCGACGAGGAGACCTTCCTGCTCGGCAACCGCGAGATCGCCGACGGCTCCGACCTGCAGGTCTTCTCCGAGAAGTCCGCCATGGGCGCCGCCATCAACGGCAAGAGCGTCGGCGACAGCACGAGCTACGTGGCCCCCAACGGCAAGACCATCGGGGTCAAGGTCATCGCCGCGAAGCCCTACACGGGCTGAGCACCGCAGACGCCTGACGAACGGGCCGGTCCCCCCTTGGGGACCGGCCCGTTCCCCTATTCACCGTCGAGAGGCCACGTCCGGCCCCCTGCCCACCGTCGAGAGGCCACGTGCGGCCCCGCAGCTAACGACGGGGTCGTCGCGGCCTGGCGAACTGCGGTGGCGCCAGCAACTGCGGGCCGGAGCCCAAGACGTCCAGGACGTGCGGGTTGACCCCGAGGTGGCCCGCGAGCTCGCGCAGCTTCGCCGCCCGGCAGTGCGTGTCGAAGACGTCCTCAGCGGCGATCTCGACGACGACCCAGTCACCGTGCTCGATTCCCTCCCTCCTGACGCCGTCGTGACGGCGGTCCAGCGGGCGCGTGTGGAACTCGACTCCTTGGTACTCGCCGACGACCCTCTGCTCGCGCCAGACGAGGTCCCCGCACCCCAACCACTCCCCCGTGCGACTCAAGACGTCCGCGTTCAGCGACGGCTCCGGAAGGCCGGCCCGCAGCACCATGAGCCGAGCCCGCGTCTCCATCGGAGACCACGACCCGACCCGGATGCGCGGGATCGCGTACGTGAGCGTGACCTTGCCGCGCGGTCTCACACGGCACTCGACAGCATGGCGAAGTGGCTCCGTGCCTCCCACGATGTTGACCACCGCGTCCCCAGCGACGATGAGGTCGTCGAGCCCGACGGGCTTGCCGGGCCCGACGTACTCGCCGAGGTCTACCCATGTGTCGGCGGGCGCGACGACCGGTAGGCCGACCACGTCGACGACCTCGCGGCTCTCGAGCCCACGGTGGCCTTGGACCTCGGCCCTCCTGATGCGGTTGGCGGAGGTCGGCGTGACGATGTGGACCCGGCAGTCCTCCTCGACGGCATACGGGAGCGGGATGCCGAGCAGCTGCGCGGCGGTCACGTGGGAGAACGCGAACTCCGTGGGTGCCGCCGCCGCGAACGCGCGAGCCTGTTCGACGATCGACGTGGGGAGGTCGACGGATCGGACCCCACGCGTCGGGGTCCAGAGATCCCGGGCACGCAGTCGCTTGCGTGTCACTCCCCTGGCGAGGGCCTCTGATGCGAGGAAGGGGCGACGGGTCAGATCGAGAGGCAGGGGTGCTGCGTCCATGAACGGACGATCTGCCGTGTGGCCGCTCGTGGCCAGAGGTCGCGCTGGTCCTGTGCACACCGCGGCTTCGGTCGCAGGGGGTGTGGATGAGCGTCCGGGTGGCAGTCGAACGTGGCCTCACGACGGTAGGGAGGGGGCCAGACGTGGCCTCTCGACGGTTGGGAGGGGGCCAGACGTGGCCTCTCGACGGTTGGGAGGGGGCCAGACGTGGCCTCTCGACGGTTAGGAGGGGGCCAGACGTGGCCTCTCGACGGTTAGGAGGGGGCCAGACGTGGCCTTTCGACGGTTAGGGGTTGAGGGTCTGGGTGGCGACGGTGCGGGCGAGGCCGAGGTGCTCGGGGTCGTCGGCCAACAGGCCGGCGGCGAAGAGGAGGTATGCCGTGTCGACCGTCGCGCGCGCCGCGCGCGGCACCTTCCAGCCACCGGCGTGGTCGGCGAGGACGGCCCCGAGCACGTGGTCGCGGCCGGCCTCGTCGGTGTGGCGTAGGACTCCCCCGGACCCGACGAGGGCCGTGACGTTGGCGAGCGGCCGCGGCGACTCCGTCGGCTGGGCCGGGCGCGCGTGCCGACGCACCGCGACGAGTGCCGCGAGCCGCGCCAGCTCGAGGTCGAGGGCGCGCTCGGCGTCGTCGACCGGGAGCGAGCCGGGCCGCTCGTGGACGCGGGCGGCATACGCGGTCAGGGCCGCCGGGTCGGCGACGGTGTCGAGGAGGTGCTCGACCACGGCGGCCTCCACGACGTGCTCGGCGTTCCACCGCATGCCGAGGTCGCCCTCGACGGTGCGGGCGTGCCAGAGGGGCGCCACGACGCCCTTGCGCAGGCCGGCGTCCTCGCCCTCGGGCGTCAGGCACGAGTAGACGTCGGTGGTGGCGCCTCCGATGTCGACGACGAGGACGTCGCCCCCGTCGGCCACGGAGGCGAGCACCTCGACGCCGCGCAGGACGACGTCGGGCGTGGCCGCCTCGACCATCGCGGCGAACGCCGGGTCACGCGAGAGCCCCTTGCCGCCGATGACGTGGCGCAGGAACGCGTCCCGGATGGCCGCACGCGCCGACTCGGGCGCGATGACGCCGATCTGCGGGAGGACGTTGTCGGCGAGCACCGTCGGCCGGCCGGTCGTCGCCAGCATGGCCGCCGCCTCGTCGCGGACGTCGACGTTGCCGGCGACGACGACCGGGACCGCGTGCGCCCCGTGGCCGCCGATGGCACCCTTCGCGAGCCGGGCTGCGTTGTGCAGCAGGACGTTCCCGTTGCCGCCGTCGGTGCCGCCGACGAGCAGGATCATGTCGGGCCGGGACCCACGGATGCCCGCGACGTCCGCCGTCGTCAGCTCACCCGCGGCGACGTGGACGACCTTGGCCCCGGCGGAGAGGCCGACCCGGTGACCGGCCTGGGCCGTGACGGTGCGCTCGTAGCCGACGACGGCGAGCCGCAACCCGCCTCCCGCGCTCGAGCAGGCCCGCACGATGGCGTCGCCCGGGACGCCCAGCGCCTCCCGCAGCGTCCGGTAGCCGTCGAGGATGTCGCCCCGGCCCTGGGTGCCGGTCGTCGGGGTCGACGCCGTGCCCAGCACCCTGCCGTCGTCGGCGAGCAGGGCGCCCTTGGTGAACGTCGACCCGAAGTCGACGGCGAGGATCGTCATGCGCGGTGGTCGTCGAGCCGGTCAGCCGTGGATGTCGAGCGCCTCGCGCAGGTCGGCGATGAGGTCGTCGACGTCCTCGATGCCGACCGACAGGCGGATGAGGTCGGACGGCACCTCGAGCTCCGTGCCGGCGACGCTCGCGTGCGTCATGCGACCGGGGTGCTCGATGAGCGACTCGACGCCGCCGAGCGACTCGCCGAGCGTCCACAGGCTGACGGCCGCGCACGCCTTGACGGCGGCGTCCTCACCGCGACGCATCCGGAAGCTGACCATGCCGCCGAAGCGCTTCATCTGGCGCGCGGCGACGTCGTGGTTGGCGTGCCCCGGCAGCCCCGGGTAGAGCACCTGCGAGACGCCGTCGTGGCCCTCGAGGAACTCGACGACCTTCTCCGCGTTGTCGCAGTGGCGCTCCATCCGGATGGCGAGCGTCTTGAGACCGCGCAGGGTCAGCCACGAGTCGAACGGTCCGGCGACACCGCCGATGCTGTTCTGGTGGAAGGCGATCCGCTCCTCGGCGTCCTCGTAGCCGGGCACCCGAATCTCAGTGGCCGTCACGACCGCGCCGCCGACGACGTCGCTGTGGCCGCCGGAGTACTTCGTCGTCGAGTGCGTCACGACGTCGGCGCCGAGCGCGAGCGGGCTCTGGAGGTAGGCCGTCGCGAACGTGTTGTCGACGACGAGCACCGCGCCCGCATCGTGGGCGATCCCCGCGATGGCCTCGATGTCGGCGATGCCGAGCAGCGGGTTGGTCGGGGTCTCGACCCAGACCATCTTCGTCTGCCCCGGGCGGATCGCCGCGCGGACGGCCTCGACGTCGCCCATGTTGGCGATGGAGTGCTCGATGCCCTGGGGCTTCGCGACCTTGTTGAAGTAGCGATACGTGCCGCCGTAGGCGTCGTTCGGGACGACGACGTGGTCTCCGGGGACGAGCAGCGCACGGGCCACGGTGTCCTGGCCGGCCAGCCCAGAGGCGAAGGCGAAGCCGCGGCTGCCGCCCTCGAGCGCGGCGATGCACTCCTCGAGCGCCGTCCGCGTCGGGTTGGCCGACCGGCTGTACTCGTAGCCGTTGCGGAAGCCGCCGATGCCGTCCTGCTTGTAGGTCGACACCTGGTAGATCGGGGGCACCACCGCTCCGGTGAGCTCGTCGGCCTCCTGGCCGGCGTGGATGGCGCGTGTGGAGAAGCCGTGCTCGTCAGACATGGGGCCGAGCCTATGCCCTGCGTCCGGGCCTCCGTCGCGGCCCGAGGTGCGCCCAGCACCCCGACGGGCCGGTTGCGTCGGACGTCACACGGACGTCTGGGATGCTGCCGTGGTGGCACCCGACTTCGACTACAGCAACCGCAGCGAGCGACCGCGCGGTCCGGTGCTGTCGGCGCTCTCGACGGCCTTCCCCGGCGTCCGGTCGGTCCAGGAGCAGGTGCTGCCGTATGCCGTGTGGTGGGAGTCGCACAACCGCGTGGCCGCAGCGGGTGGCGGGCCCCTGTGGGTCGCCCTCGGTGACTCGATGACGCAGGGCATCGGTGCGAGCGCGCCCGACCTGGGCTGGGTCGGGCAGCTGAGCGGGCGACTCGCGACCCGCGGGTGGGACCACCGCCTCGTCAACCTCGGCGTCAACGGTGCGCGGGTCGAGGACGTGCTCGACCGGCAGCTGCCCGCCCTCGAGGCTCTGGAGTCGGATGGGTCGCCGGCAGCCCTCGTCACCGTCGTCATCGGCTCGAACGACGTCGTCGTGCGGCGCCATCGCCGCGGTCTCGTCGAACGCTTCACCGCGATGCTCGACCGGCTGCCCGAGGGAGCCGTCGTCTCGAACCTGCCCAACCCGCAGCGCGAGGCACGGGCCGTCGACGCCATGCTGCACGAGCGGGCCGCCGCCGGGCGACTCGTCCTCGTCGACATGCGCCGCGACGGACCCCGCTCGTGGCGAGGGCGGCTCGCCTCGGACAAGTTCCACCCGAACGACCGCGGCTACGCCGACATGGCGTCCGTCGTGGAGCGCGCCATCGACCGGGCGGGCCTCATCGCCTGAGCCCGGCCCACGGCATACGCCCTCGGGTCGCGCTGCTGCGCAGCGTCCTTCAGTCGAGGGGGTCGAGGATCCGGTGCAGGAACTGGCGCGCCCGCTCGGTGCGGGGACGGGTCAGGACCTCGTCCGGTGTCCCGCGCTCGACGACGACCCCGCCGTCCATGAAGAGCACCTGGTCCGCGACCTGCTGGGCGAAGCGGATCTCGTGGGTGACCACGACCATCGTCCACCCTTGTGCCGCAAGGTCCTTCATGACCACGAGCACCTCGCCGACGAGCTCGGGGTCGAGCGCTGAGGTCGGCTCGTCGAAGAGCATCAGCTGGGGCCGGATGGCGAGCGCCCGGGCGATGCCGACGCGCTGCTGCTGGCCACCGGAGAGCTGGTAGGGGTAGGCACCGGCCTTCTCGTCCAGACCGACGAGGCGGAGCAGCTCGTGCGCCTCCGCCTCGGACTCGGAGCGATCCCGGCGTCGGGCGAGCACCGGACCGGCGGTGACGTTCTCGAGCACCGTCAGGTGCGGGAAGAGGTGGTGGGACTGGAAGACCATCCCGCTCTGGGCCCGGAGGGTCGCGACCTCGCGCCTCGTCAGCGGTCGCTGCGCGAAGTCGACCTCGACGTCACCGATGCGGACGACGCCTGCGTCCGCCACCTCGAGCGCGTTGAGCGAGCGCAGGACGGTCGTCTTGCCCGAGCCGGACGGGCCGACGAGGACGGTGACGCTGCCCGGCGCGACCTCGAAGTCGATCGACCGGAGCACCTCGTGGTCGCCGAACGACTTCGCAAGGCCGGACACCGAGACGAGCGGGTCGGGTTGTGGTGCAGTGGATCTCGAGGAGATCGCAGAGCTCGCGCAGGTGCTGCGCAGGGGGGTGTGGGACTCGGTCATGCGGAGACGTACCTGTTCTGTCGTTCCTCGAGGCGGGACTGGACGGCGGAGAGGACGAGGCAGACGACCCAGTAGTAGACGGCGGCGACGCCGTACAGCGCGAAGAACTGGTAGGTCGGCGCCGCGGCCTCCTGCGCCACGCGCAGCAGCTCGGTGACCTGGATGGTCGAGGCGAGCGAGGTGTCCTTGACGAGGGAGATGAGCGTGTTGGACAGGGGCGGGATGGCGGTGCGGGCAGCCTGCGGCAGGACGACCCTGCGCAGCGTCGTGACGTAGCCCATCCCGACCGTCGAGGCCGCCTCCCACTGGCCCTTGGGGACCGAGAGGATCGCCGAGCGGATCACCTCGGCGGCGTAGCCACCGACGTTGAGCGTGAAGGCGAGGACGGCCGCCGGGAAGGGGTCGAAGCGCACCCCCAGGGCGGGCAGGCCGTAGTAGATGATGAAGAGCTGGAGCAGCAGCGGCGTGCCGCGGACGAGGGACACGTAGACCCGCGCCACGGACGACACCGCGCGCACCGACGACAGCCTCATGAGGGCGACGCCGAGAGCGAGGACCAGCCCGAGGACGAAGCTGATGATCGTCAGCGGGATCGTCGTGGTCACCGTGGCCCGCAGCAGCGGGCCCAGCGCGTCGAGGATCAGCTGGGTCGTCTGCTCGTTCACGACGCCGAGGCGCCGGCAGGCTGCTTCGAGACGTCGGCCGAGAAGTACTTCTGCGAGATCTTCGCGAGGGTGCCGTCGGCCTCGAGGTCGGCGAGGGCCCGGTCGATGGCGGCGACGAGGTCGGAGTCCTTGCGGGTCGCGACGACCTGCTCGGAGACGTCCCCGGTCCTGGCCGCGATCTTGACCGTCTGGTCACCGGTCGACTTCTGGTAGTCGAGCACCGCAAGGCTGTCGTTGACGGTCGCGTCGACGCGCGACTGCTTGAGCAGCGTGATGGCCTGGGTGAAGCCCTCGACCGACTCGACCTGGGCGCCGGCGTCCTTGGCGACCGCGGCCCAGTTGCTCGTCAGGCTCTGCGCGGACTTCTTGCCCTCGAGGCTCGCCAGCGAGGTGATCGACGTGTCGTTCGCGCGGGTGGCGATGACGCCCTCGGACCACGTGTAGGTGCTGCTGAGGCCGTAGAGGCCGGCGCGCTCAGGGTTCTTCGTGACCTGGTTGACGACGACGTCGTAGCGCTCGGCGGCGAGGCCGGCGAAGATCGCGTCCCAGGGCGTCTCGACGTACTCGACCTTGACGCCGAGCTTGTCGGCGACGGCCTTCGCGACCTCGACGTCGTAGCCGGTCAGGGCGTTCGTCCTGGGATCGTGGAACGAGAACGGCGAGTACGTGCCCTCCGTGGCGACGCGCAGGACGCCTGCCTGCTTGACGGACTCGAGGTCGGAGCCGCCACCCGAGCCGGTGCTGCAGGCAGTGAGGACGACGGCGACGAGCGTGGTGAGCAGGGCGGTGAGGGTGAACCTCGAACGCATGGTAGGCACTTCCTGTGGATCGGCGGGATGGCGTCGGACGGCCGACAACCTATAAGTCCACCTTGGGATGGACATAATCAGTTGTCGGTGGTCCACCGCCTGCCAACCGGCAGGACGTCGTCTACATTCCCTCTTCGGCGTGTCGCCCGCGTCACCCACCCGTGCACGAGGCCCTGACCGGGTCGTCAGGAGCACGTCAGTCGTCGAGCGATGCCACGTAGTCCTCGAGCCCCGCGCGGTCGGTGCCCAGCGTCTTGACGTCGCGGCCGAGCGCGGCCGTCGCCTGGCGCGCCGTCAGCGTGTACGTCTGCCCCGCGGAGGTCACGTTGACCGTGTCGAGGTTGGTCACGGTGCCGAGCAGCAGCGTGGCCGGGGCACGCAGGTCGGTCGTGCCGAAGGGCTTCCCGGTGTCGGAGAGCGTGATCGTCACGGCATACGGCGGCCGCGTCGTCCAGAGCGCGAGGGAGTAGGTGCCACGCGGCCCGAAGCCGGCCGCGTCCACGAGCGCGACGACCTTCGAGCTGTCGCCGACGTAGGCCGTCCGGCCGGCCCACAGCGCCTGCGCCCGGTCCGCGACCGCGACCGTCGCGGACGCTCCCCGCGGCTGGTCAGCCGGCTCCGATGTGGTGCACCCCACAAGGCCGAGGACGCTGACGGCCAAGGAGCAGAGGACGGTCCGGACCATGAGGGGTCTCCTGTCTGCGGCACCGACCACCGGCGCGCTGCAGTTTACGGACGCCGAACACGCTCCCCCCGTTCCGGACACCCGAGGCGTGCCCCGCAACACACCGAGAAGGTGCCAAACCACCGGGATCGGACACCGGTGTGTTGTGACCTGCTCGGTGTGTTGTCGAGCAGGCGTCGCGTGCGCTTCTCCCGACGCCATGGGTTCACCCCGGCGCGCGGCTCAGAGGTGCTTGGCCCACTCCCGCGTCCACCCCGTCACGGCGAACCCCATCCGCTCGTTGATGGCGATCATGTGGGTGTTGGTGTCGGCGTTCCACGTCCGCACCGTCGTGGCGTCGGGGCGCTGCCGCTGCAGGGCACGGAGGTTGGCCAGCTTGACGGCCAGACCCAGTGCCCGGCCCCGGTGCTCGCGCAGGACGAGGGTGTCCGACTGGACGGCGAGGTCGGGCTGCCCCGGGCGCACCACGATGTCGGTGAAGGCCACGAGCCGTCCCGTGGGCACGTGCCGCGCGACGGACTCGACGCCCCAGATGGGGCTCGGGGTGTTCCACAGCTGCCGCACCCGCTCGGCGTCCCAGTCCTCCTCGTCGAGGTCGATGTCCCCTGACGGGGCGTCGGTGCTCATCCGTCGCGCGAGGACGGCGCGGTCCTCGAGCCAGTCCTCGGGGAGCCCGTCGACCGACGTCTCGATGACGTATGCCGTCGGGTCGGGTCGCGGGTCGAGTGCGCCGAGCGTGGCCTCGTCCAGGGGCAGCGCGAGGTCCTGACGGAGGTCGACCAGCGTCTGGCGGTAGCCGTTCGCGAGGGCGAATCCCGTGGCGGCGTCGCCGTGCTCGGCCGGAGACCCACTGTGCTCGTGGATGCGGTCGCACCCGTCGTCACGCAGCGTCTGCTCGCAGTGGCCGAGCAGGAGCG
This sequence comes from Terrabacter sp. Root181, assembly GCF_001428505.1. Classification (GTDB taxonomy): domain Bacteria; phylum Actinomycetota; class Actinomycetes; order Actinomycetales; family Dermatophilaceae; genus Terrabacter. The sequence continues at coordinate 129,847 of NZ_LMHU01000010.1, read as the reverse complement.
AGCCGATCCCGCGCCGCTGGTGTTCGGGGTGGACGGAGAGCCAGAGGCCGGCCGTCGCGAGGTTCTCACGGGTGCGTCGGATCGTCTGGGCGGCCGCGAGCACGACATCCGAGCCGGCCTCGGAGACGAGGAACGTGCGCCGTACCTCGTGCCGGCGGTCCGCGACGTCGACGATCTCCTCGATCGAGGTCCGCTGGGCCGCGTCGCCCCAGACAGCCCGGTTGGCGGCATGGTGCACCTGGAGCCAGGCCTCGCTGCGCCGGTCACCGACGAATAGCTCGATCTCCTTGACCCGCGGTCTCATTCGGCCGGCCCGGTGACCTTCTGCCACTCGCGGCTGTAGCCGTCGACGACGTAGCCCAGCCGCCGGTTGACGGCGAGCATGTGCGCGTTCGACGCGGAGTTCCACGTGCGGATCGACGAGACCTCGGGGATCTCGTCCATCAGGCGGAGCGCATTGGTCGCCTTGAGCCGCAGGCCGAGCCCGTGGCCGCGGTGCTCCCTCAGCACGAGGGTGTCCTGCTGGTAGCCGAGGTCAGGGCTTCCTGCGGACACCCCGATCGTCGTGAAGGCGACGAGACGGCCCGAGGGCATGTGGCGCGCGGCCGACTCGACGATCCGCCGCCCGGAGGCGAGCGTGCGGGCGTGCGTCTCCCGCAGGCGGTCGGCGTCCCAGGCCTCCTCCTCGAGGGCGAGGTCGTCCGCGGGGGCATCGGTGCTCATCCGCTGCTGGAGGACCGCCCGGTCGTCGAGCCACTCCTCGGGCATCGCGTCGACGAAGGTCTCGACGGCGTAGTCGTCGGTGACGGCCAGGAGCGCCGAGAGGGCGTCGTGGTCGGCGGGCAGCGACATGGCGCTGCGAAGCATCGTCTGCCCGACGGCGTAGCCGTGTCGAGCCGCAAACGTCTCCGCGAGGTCGACACCGCCCTCGGCCCACTCCGTCTCGCCCATCAGCGTGCCGCGGCCGTGCTCGCGGGCGATCGCCTCCCCCTCGCTCAGGAGGGCCTCACCGACGCCTCGCCCCCGGTGGTCCGGCAGGACCGACAGCCAGAACAGGGCCAGGTCGAGGTTGTCGGTCGTCGGCATCCGAGCCTCGAACGCACCGACGAGACGGTCTCCGACCCACGCCGCACGGGCGACCCGGGTGCCCGACGGCGAGCGGTGGAAGCCCCGGATCTCGTCCAGGGTCCAGGCGCTGCCCGTGGGACCGAACAGCTCGCGCTGGACGGCTGCGTGGACGCCGATCCAGTCGCGGGCCGCATCCTCCTGGGCACGGTCGAGCAGGTCGATGGGGCAGATCTCCAGGTCGTCGCTCACGCGCACGAGTCTGTCGAGCCCGGGGGCGCGGAGCCAGCGATTTGTCCGGACCGCGCCACCCGGCATACGCACGCGGTCGCGGGCGTTACAGGGACGTAAGACCCTCCCCGCACGAAGGATGTGACACTGGAATGGTGTTCGGATTCGGTAGGAAGTCCCAGATGCCCAGCCGCGACGAGGCCCTCCCGGGTCGCGCGGAACGCCCGTATGCCGTGAACCCCACGCACGTCGTGCTCGGCACCCCGCTCGAAGGTCCCTGGGCCGAGGGCTCCGAGGTGCTCTACGTCGCGATGGGCTGCTTCTGGGGGGTCGAGCGCATCTTCTGGAGGCAGGACGGCGTCGTCTCGACCGCCGCCGGCTACATGGGTGGCTACACGCCCAACCCGACGTACGAGGAGACGTGCACCGGTCGCACCGGGCACGCCGAGACGGTCCGCGTCGTCTACGACCCCGAGAAGACCTCTCCCGAGCTGCTGCTCAAGGCGTTCTGGGAGAACCACGACCCGACGACGTCCAACCGCCAGGGCAACGACGTCGGAACCGCCTACCGTTCGGCGATCTACTGGACGACCGAGGGGCAGCGCCTCGCCGCCGAGGCGACGCGCGAGGCGTTCCAGAAGGTGCTGGACGACAACGGCTTCGGGCAGATCACGACCGAGATCCGCCCGGCCGAGGACGCCGGCCCGTTCTACCTCGCCGAGGACTACCACCAGGGCTACCTGCACAAGAACCCCGGCGGCTACTGCAACCACGGCCCCAACGGCATGACGTGCCCGGTCGGCATTGTCCGCCAGGACCAGCTGCCCGCCCAGCAAGACATCGCTCCGCCAGCCTGACCGCGACCACCGCCCAGCGAAAACCGCATCACGGGAACGCGCCCACCCCCCGGTGGGCGCGTTCGTCGTGCAGGACGGTCCGGGCGGAGACGTATCCACACGGCCACCTCGAGCCTCTGTCCCTGAGGTCGGACCATCCCGGAACCGACCACGACGACAAGGGGAGTTGCCATGGCAACGACGTCCAACGGGCCACGGCCCGACCAGGGGTCATCCGAGCAGCCCGCAGCCGCGAACGTCCCGAAGGCGGTGGCCGACGTCGGGCTCGACGTCCCGTCGCAGCCGTTCCTCGACGAGCAGCTCCACGGGCAGACGACGCGGACGACCAAGCGCTCGAGGAGGACGAAGGACGACACGGGTCCCGCGAGCACGAACACGTCCGAGCCCGTGGCCGAGACCACCGACCCGGCACACGTCCACGCCTCGGTCCAGGCACTGGCCGCGCGCATCGAGCCCGAGGCGCCCGTGCCCCTGGCGACGCTGCCGGACGAGATCCGACAGTCCGTCACAGCGCTGCAGCCCGGGCGTCGCTCGACGCACGGCTCCAAGTACTCGCTCGCCTACTTCCCGGGGCCGCAGGTGCGCCGGCCCTGCGGTGACCGTTTCGGCTATCTCACGACTGCCCGAACCCGCAGCGCCACGCGGTTGCCCTTCACCGCGGCCAACCGCGGTCTGCTCACCGCGCTGGGCACCGCCATGGCCGCCCCGGGGCGCGACGCCCCCATCGCCGACTCGACCATCGACGCCGGCATGACGTATGCCGGCCAGTTCATCGACCACGACATCACGCTCGACGTCTCGTCCTCGCTCGACATCTCGACCGATGCGAACACGGTCCACAACATGCGCTCGCCGTCGCTCGACCTCGACAGCGTCTACGGTCGAGGGCCCGCCCTCGACCCCTTCCTCTACGACATGCCCGGCCCGGGCGCGAACCCCACCGCCATCAAGATGCAGCTCGGCACCAACCTGCCCAGCGGCCCCGGCGGGCCCGGTGGTCCCGCAGGGTCGGTGGGGATGGTGCAGCACGCGGACCGTGACGTGCCACGCCTGCTCGGGTCGGCCCACACGGCGATCATCGGCGACCCCCGCAACGACGAGAACCTCGTCGTCGTGCAGCTGCACCACACGATGCTGCGCTTCCACAACGCCGTCGTCGACGCAGTGCTGGCGAGCGGCTTCAGCGGGGACGTCTTCGTCGAGGCGAAGCGCATCGTCACGCACCACTACCAGTGGGCCGTCGTCCACGACTTCCTCCGGGCCGTCTGTGGTCCGACGGCGGTCTCGAGCGCGATGTCGTCGGTCTCGGCGCCACCCAACAGCGCCTTCCGGATGCCTGTGGAGTTCTCCGTCGCGGCCTACCGCTTCGGGCACAGCATGATCCGGGACACCTACTGGCTGAACTTCAACTTCCCGGCCGGCACGCTGGCCCAGGTCTTCCAGTTCAACCGCAACCCGCACCTGCCCGTCCGGAGCAACTGGGTCGTCGACCTCAACGCCTTCTTCCCGACCGGCATACCCGTGCCCGTCTTCAACAAGGCGCGCAAGATCGACACCGGCATCGCAGCGGGTCTCGAGCACCTGCCGGGCTTCACCGGGATGATGGAGATGCTCGCCGTGCGCAACCTGCTGCGCGGCCTGGCACTCGGCCTGCCGAGCGGTCAGGGCGTGGCCCGGGCCTTCGGGATCACGCCGCTCACGGCCGCACAGCTCACGGCGGGTCTCCCGGCCCCCGAGCAGGCGGCCCTCTCCGCCGCAGGTGGAGTCCTGCTGACGAGGACGCCTCTCTGGTACTACGTGCTCCGCGAGGCAGCCGTGCTCAAGGGCGGGAACCGTCTCGGCCCCGTCGGCGCGCGCATCGTCGCCGAGACGTTCGCGCGGATGCTCAAAAGGGACCCTGACTCGTTCGTGAACCAGCCCGGCGGCTTCGTGCCGATCCTCCCGGGGGCGTCCGCGGGGGCGTTCACGTTCGCCGACCTCGTCACCTTCACCCGGATGAACCTGCCCTGAGCGACACGGCGACCTGGAGCGGCTTGCCCAGGGCGCCCGCCGCGCGAACCCTCGGCCCATGGTGTCGAGGAGCCGCCACAGGTCCCGAAATCATCGGACATCCCTTCGACTCGGTGATGGCGGGACCTGTGCGGCTCCTGACCGAAGAGCCGACCCACCCGTGCCGCCCCCGGCCACGCGGCGGCGATGGCAGGATGCCGCCATGGCCGACAAGAGCTTCCACATCAGCCGCGAGACGACGATCGCCGCACCACCGGAGCGGATCCACGCTCTCGTCAACGACTTCCACGAGTGGCAGGCGTGGTCCCCCTGGGAGGGGCTGGACCCCGCGATGGAGCGCGCCTACACCGGCCCCGCGGCCGGCGTCGGTGCCGTCTACGCCTGGCGCGGCAACAGCAAGGCTGGCGAGGGCCGCATGGAGATCCTCGAGTCGGAGCCCCAGCACGTCGCCGTCGACCTGCTCTTCGCCGCCCCGATGAAGGCGCACAACCGCGTCGACTTCACCTTGACCCCCGACGGCGACGGCACCCGGGTCGAGTGGGCCATGACCGGGCCCCAGAACGTCGTCATGCGCCTCATGAGCAAGGTGTGGTCGATGGAGAAGCTCGTCGGTCCCGACTTCGAGAAGGGCCTCGCGCAGCTCAAGCGCACCGCCGAGAACGCATGAGCCCGTTGGTGATCCGGGGCGCCGTCCGCGACGACGTGCCGGCGATCGTGGCCATGCTGGCCGACGACCCGCTCGGCGCCGCCCGCGAGGACCTCGGCGACCCACGGACGTACGACGCGGCATACGACCGGGTGGTGGCCGACCCCGGACAGCACCTCGTCGTCGCCGAGCGCGAGGGCACGGTCGTCGGCACGCTCCAGCTCAGCGTCATCCCGGGGCTGTCGCGACGCGGCGCCACCCGCTCCGTCATCGAGGGTGTTCGCGTGGCCCGCGCCGAACGCGGAACCGGCCTCGGCACCGAGCTCGTCACCTGGGCGGTCGAGGAGTCGCGCCGGCTCGGGTGCACCCTCGTGCAGCTGACGAGCGACGCGAGCCGCACCGACGCCCGCCGCTTCTACGAGCGGCTCGGCTTCGTGGCCTCGCACGTCGGCTTCAAACTCCAGCTCGACGACTGACCCCGCGGGCGCTGCCCACGGGGTCGGTCGTCACGACACGGGGCCGCTCAGAAGATGCGGACCCGCTGGTCCTCCTCGAGCCACAGCGCGTCACCGGGCTTGACCGCGAAGGCCTCGTGGAACTCGCTGAGGTTGCGCACGGCGTTGCCCCGCACGTCCTGGGGCGAGTGCGGGTCGACGGCGAGCAGCCGGATGGCCTCGGCCTCGCGGGCCTTGCCCTTCCAGACCTGGGCCCAGCCGATGAAGAAGCGCTGCGGCCCGGTGAAGCCGTCGAGCTCGGTCATCCCGCTGCCCTCGGTGGCGATGCGATAGGCGGAGTAGCCGATCTGAAGGCCGCCGAGGTCGCCGATGTTCTCGCCGACGGTCAGCCCGCCGTTGACCTTGTGGTCGTCGGACAGCCCCGCCGGCGTGTAGCCGCTGAACTGCTCGATGAGCCGCTGCGACAACGCGTCGAACCGCTCACGGTCGGCCTCGGTCCACCAGTCACGCAGGGCCCCGGTGCCGTCGTAGCGCGAGCCCTGGTCGTCGAAGCCGTGACCGAGCTCGTGGCCGATGACCGCGCCGATGCCGCCGTAGTTGACGGCGTCGTCGGCCTCGAGGTCGAAGAACGGCGGCTGGAGGATCGCCGCCGGGAAGACGATCTCGTTCATCGACGGCATGTAGTACGCGTTGACGTGCTGCGGGAGCATGAACCACTCGCTGCGGTCGATCGGGGCACCGATCTTCGCGAGGTTGCGGTCGACGTCGAAGGCCGTGCTGCGGCGCACGTTGCCGACGAGGTCGGCCGGGTCGATCTCGATCGCGGAGTAGTCGCGCCACACGTCGGGGTAGCCGATCTTGGGCGTGAACGCGTCGAGCTTGGCGACGGCCTGGGCGCGGGTGTCGGTGCCCATCCACGCGAGCGACGAGAAGGACCTCCGGAAGGCCTCGACGAGGTTGGCGACGAGCTCCTGCATGCGCTCCTTCGCCGCGGGCGGGAACCACCGCTCGGCGTAGAGTTGGCCGACGGCCTCACCGACGCACGACTCGACGACCGCGACGCCCCGCTTCCACCGCTCCTTGTTCTCCGGCTGCCCCGAGAGCGTGCGACCGAAGAAGTCGAAGTCCTCGTCGACGAACGACTGCGGCAGCACCGACGCAAACTCCGAGAGGACGTGCCACGTCAGCCACGAGCGCCAGTCGGCGACGTCGGTGGACTCGAGGGCCGCACCGAGGCCGGTGACGAAGCTCGGCTGGCGCACGACGACCTTGTCGAACGAGCCCGCAGGCGCCCCGAGGCCCGAAAGCCATGCGTCCCAAGGGAACTGGGGTGAGAGCGCCTTGGCCTCGTCGAGCGTGTGGGCGTTGTAGGTCTTGATCGCGTCCCGGTTGCGCACGGTGTCCCAGTGCGACGCCGCGAGGAGCGTCTCGAGCGCCATGATGCGCGTGGCCCTGGCGTCGGCGTCGGGGATGCCGGCGATGGCGAGCAGCCTCCCGATGTGCGCGACGTAGGCCGTGCGGATGTCGGCGTACTTCTCCTCGCGGTAGTACGACTCGTCGGGCAGGCCGAGGCCGGCCTGCTCGAGGTAGACGACGTAGTCCTCCGGCGAGCGCTCGTCGGGCGACACGAAGTGCTGCAGGGCGCCGGCGACGCCGTCACGGGCGAGGCGACCGAGCGCCGCGCCGAGGGAGTCGACGTCGTCGACGGCCGCGACCTCCGAGAGCACCACCTGCAGGGGCGAGAGCCCCAGCTCCTCGATGCGGTCGGTGTCGGTGAAGCTGGCATAGAGGTCGCCGACCTGTCGCTTCGGAGTGCCCAGCGCGCTCCCCTCGTCGGCCGCCGCCTCCTCGATGAGGTCGCGCACCCGCGCCGTGGACTCCTCGCGCAGGATGTCGAAGGTGCCGAAGCGGGCCCGGTCGCCCGGGATCTCCGTCGTCTCGAGCCACGTGCCGTTGACGAACCGGAACAGGTCGTCCTGGGGCCTGGTGGACCGGTCGAACCCCTCGAGCGTGATGCCGGACTTCATGAGCACGTTGTCTCCCCTTTGCCAGTGCCGGACCTCACCGGCGAGCGTGCTGCCGAGCCTAGTCACGCCCGCCGACGCCGGGCGCGGCGACCGCCGCGAGCAGGTATGCCGTGTCGTGGCGTCGGCGGGTCGTGGCGTCGGCGGGTGGTGACTCGACGGGTGGGTCAGCGCCGCAGCCGGCCCGCGACGACGCCGGCGAGCCCGACGAGCAGCAGCATGCCGCCGAAGGCGCCGATCATCGACGGACCCACCATCCGGAAGCTGAGGTCGGCGTCGGTGAGGTTGGCGACGAGGAGGTAGGCCGCCACGAGCATCGTCAGCAGCCCCAGCATGATCGACCCGGGGCGCGGTCCCTTGCGGACCGTCACGAGGGCCGGGCGCGGGGCCGGCTGGGGCACTGCGGGAGCCGGCCACGACGGGTCGGGCACGGAGGTCGTCGGCGGCGGCAGGTGCGGAAGGCGGGCTCCCTCGGTGACGGCGTCGTCGGGCACCGGCGTCGAAGGCTCGACGCGGAAGGGGGTCGCCGCCGGCAGCGCCCGCGTCGAGGCGGCGGCGATCGTCGTGGTCTCGGTCGGGTCCGGCGTCGGGTCCGGCGTCGGCGCCGGGGCCGGGTCGGCCGTCGGGTCGGCCATCGGGTCGGCCATCGGGTCGGCCATCGGGTCGCGGTGCTCCGCTGTCGGGTCCGGGGTGTCGTTGCTCGTCATGTCGCTGCTCTCCGCTGCGTTGGTCGTCGGCTGGTTCGTCGGGTCGGCGCCCGGGTCGTTCCTCGGGTCCCGCGGGCTGGTGCTCATGACGTGCTCGCCGTCGTGATCTTGATCTGGCCGACGCCGAGCTCGGCGTCGACGACGATCTCGGGGGTCTTCGTCGCGTCTCCGAACGTCACCGTCTGCGTCCAGCCGGTGCCCTCGTGCTGGACCTGGTCCGGGCCGAGTCGCTGCATGCCGTCGCCGGCCACCGTCGGGCCCGTCGCGATGATCTCGCCGGCACGCGCCGTGGCGTTGACCTTCACGTTGACACCCTCGGGGACGACGAGGTCGAGCTCGCCGACGCCCATCGTGGTCGTCACGGTGTCCGTGCCGAGCGTGCTCTTCCAGTTCGCGTCGCGCAGGTCGACCGTCATCTGGCCGAGGCCGAGCTCGAAGGCGGGCGGCGGGGTCATCGACGTCACCGTGTGGGTGCGGTCACCCGCCTGCCAGGGGTGCGCGAGCCCCATGGGCGCGGCGGTCGTGGCCGCGGCCGCGATCATGCCGGTCACGGCGAAGAACGCGAGGCCTCCGGACCGACGGCCGGCGAGGCCGGCGACGAGGATGCCGAGCCCGAGCACGCCCAGGCCGGAGGCGATCCCGACGGCCACGGGGTTGCCGGACCATCCGGCTGCCTGCGCGACCGACGAGAGCACGACACCGGTGACGATGGCGAGGCCGAGGACGAGGAGCCCACCGGCGAAGCCGATCGACGGGGTCCGCTCCCGCACGGGCGTCGGGGCGGCCGGGCGGGGTGCGGCGAGGGTCGCGCCGGCGTTGGCGGCCGCGTTGCCCGTCGAGCCGTAGGCCGTAGCGGCCGCGGGGACCGGGGTCCCGCCGCCGGGCTGCGTGACAGCCTCACCAGTCACGGGGTCGACGGACGTCGTCGCGCCGGGGGCACCGGGGCCCTGGTTCCTCCAGGGCGCCTGGGCCATGAGCTCGCGGCCGCTGGCGGTCCGGGTCGCGAACCACCAGGCACCCACGATGAGGAGCACGAACCCGAAGAAGCGGAAGCCCCTCGAGTCGCCACCCCACCATGGGCCGCCGCCGAGCACCGCCATCGCCGTGACGACGAGGAGGAAGATCGAGTGGCCCTCACCGTGCTTGAGCGCGCGCTCGACGTGGATCTCGCCGCGCTCGTCCGGCATGAGCAGCCACAGCACGAGGTAGAGGGCGACGCCCATCCCGAAGAAGATGGAGAAGAGGATGAAGCCCGCTCGGACGACCAGAGGGTCGACGCCGAGCCAGCGGGCCAGGCCCGTCGCGACGCCGGCGAACCAGCGACCGTCGCTCCGGCGCACGATCCCCGGGCGTCGCAGAGCGGTGTAGAAACCGTCCAGGCCGTGCCCCTGCGGAGGGGCGTCATTGCTTTTCGTCATGTCCCCACAGTGGCGCCCCGAACTCCCCGCAACCATGAGGGTCGACCCTGAGCGCACCCTGACGCGACCCCCAAAGAGGGCCGGGATGGTCGCCCTGGCCCGCCGAGTGGGTCAGGATGGAACGGTGCAGACGGCATACGAGAACGGAACGGGCCCCGCGCGCCCGGCCTGGCGGGCGACGCCACGGCCTCCGCTCGTGCGCCAGCGACAGGGCAAGGTCATCGCAGGGGTCGCCGCGGGCCTCGCCGAGCACCTCGGGGTGCCGGTCGTCGCCGTACGCGTGGTGCTCGTCCTGACGAGCATCCCCTTCGGCGCGGGGCTCGTCGTCTACGTCTTCCTCTGGGCGACGATGCGCGAGGTCGGTGACGTCGACCCGGCCGTTGCCTCAACCCCGACCCTCTCGCCGGCGCCGGGTGCCCCGGTCGCCGACCCGGCCACCGCAGGCGGTGCCACGACGCCGACGACCGCCAGCACGGTCCGCACCCAGCACCACGTCGACCTCGCCGCCATGCGCACCTGGCTGCGCAGCGGCAACCAGGCCGTCGTCATCACGCTGCTCGGCGTGGCCGCCCTGGCCGTCGCCGGCGCGCTCTGGCTCGGCGGCGCCGGTCTCGACGTGCATGCCGAGCTCATCCTGCCCGTCGTCGCCATCGTCATCGGCGCGATCTTCTTCTGGTCGCAGCTCGACGACACCGACGCCATCGGGGCCCGCCGGCCGGTCCGCTGGATCTGGCTCGTCGTCGGCCTGGGCCTGACCATCCTCGGCCTCGTCGGCCTGCTCGTGCGCGGCACGAAACTCACCGAGCTGTGGCAGGTCGCGGGCGCCGTGCTCGCCGCGCTCGTCGGCGTGGCCGTCCTGTCGGCGCCGTGGATCCTGCGGCTGTGGAGCAACCTGCGCCTCGAGCAGGCGGCCCGTATCCGCGCCACCGAGCGCGCCGACATCGCCGCCCACCTGCACGACTCGGTGCTCCAGACCCTCGCCCTCATCCAGCGCCAGTCCGGCGACGCCGCGACCGTCGCACGGCTCGCCCGGGCCCAGGAGCGACAGCTGCGCAGCTACCTCTACGACGAGGACGCGCGTGCCGGCACGCTGGGCGCCGCCCTCACCGCGGCGATGGGCGAGGTCGAGGACCTCCACGGCGTGCCCGTCCAGCTCGTCGTCACGGGCGACCGACCCATGGACGAGCACCTCGACGCGCTCGTCAAGGCCGTCCGCGAGGCCACGTGGAACGCCGTGCGCCACGCCAGCCCGCCGGTCAGCGCCTACGTCGAGGTCGGACCCGACGCCGTCGAGGCGTTCGTCCGCGACCACGGCGCGGGCTTCGACCTCGACACCGTGCCCGACGACCGCGCCGGGGTGCGCGAGTCGATCATCGGCCGGATGGAGCGTCACGGCGGCACGGCCCGCATCCGTCGGCGTGCCGACGGCACCGAGGTCGAGCTGCGCCTGCCCGTGCGCCAGCCGCACGAGCCCGAGCCGGCCGCGACCACTCCCGCCCCGCCCGGTGCCCCTGCCGCGCCCACCGCACCTGGCACCACACCCAGCACGACCACCGGCAGCACGCCGGACCCCGAGACGCAGGAGCAGGCTTCATGACCGACCCGCGGACCATCCGCATCGTCATCGTCGACGACCACCACATGTTCCGCACCGGTGTGCGTGCCGAGCTGACCACCCTCGCGGCGACGCCACGGGCCGGGGCGTTCACGCTCGAGATCGCCGGTGAGGCCGGGGCGGTCGAGTCGGCGGTGAAGGTCATCACCGAACAGCGCCCCGACGTCGTGCTCCTCGACGTGCACCTCCCCGGCGGAGACGGTCACGGCGGCGCCGACGTCATCCGCGCCTGCGCCGGCGTCCAGTCGGGCGCCGACGTGCCCGTGCGCTTCCTCGCCCTGTCGGTGTCCGACGCCGCCGAGGACGTCATCGCCGTCATCCGCGCCGGAGCCCGCGGCTACGTCACCAAGACGATCAGCGCCGAGGAGCTGCTCACGGCGATCGGACGGGTGGCCGACGGCGACGCCGTCTTCAGCCCGCGCCTCGCCGGCTTCGTCCTCGACGCGTTCGGGGCCACCGCGGGTGAGGTCGCCGAGATCGACGAGGAGCTCGACCGTCTCTCGGCTCGCGAGCGCGAGGTCATGCGCCTCATCGCGCGCGGCTACCAGTACAAGGAGGTCGCGAAGGAGCTCTTCATCTCCGTCAAGACCGTCGAGACCCACGTCAGCTCGGTGCTGCGCAAGCTCCAGCTCAGCTCACGCCACGAGCTGACGGCCTGGGCCATGGGCCGCCGCCTCCTCTGACCTGCCGCTTCCTCCTGCGCCCTCGACCGAACGCAGCGTTCGGTCGCGAAAGCGTTGGTAGAACACAGAGTTCGCCACCGAACGCAGCGTTCGGTCGCGAAAGCGCTGGTAGAACAGTGAGTTCGCCACCGAACGCAGCGTTCGCGATGTGAGCGTGACAGGGCGTATGCCGTCAGGCGGGGTCGGCGACGAAACGGCGCAGGGCGGTGACGATGATCTCTGGGGCGTCGGTGTGCACCCAGTGCCCGGCCCCCTTGATGGTGAACAGGCGGGTGCGGGGGAAGTGCCGACGCATGCGTTCGCCGTCCTCGCGCCTGACGTAGCGCGAGTCGCCGCCGGCGACCCACAGCACCGGACCCTCGTAGGCCGGGAGCTCGTCGAGGTCGTCGGGCCAGTCCGCGATGCGTGAGTCCACCCCCAACGCCGCGTCACCCGCAACGAGGTCGAGGTTGACCTGCCAGCGCCACGCCTGCCCGTCACGCCGAAGGTTCTGCAGGAGGAACGCCTTGACGCCCGGGTCGGGCTCGGTGAAGCGGGCCTCGGCGTCGCCCCGGCTCGTCAGCTCGGCCAGCGGCAGCGCCTGCATCTCGCGGATGTAGCCCTCGAAACGCTCGAGCGAGCCGTAGCCCTTGGGCGCGATGTCGACGACGACGAGCCGCTCGACGAGCTCGGGGTGACGCAGGGCGAGCACCATCGCGACCTTGCCCCCGAGCGAGTGGCCGACGACGGCCCACCCCTCCCCGTCGCCCTCGGCCCGGAGCGTCGCGGCCACGGCGTCGGCGTACGCGTCGAGCGAGAACTCCTGCGACCACGGTGACCGGCCGTGGTCGGGGAGGTCGACGAGCAGGCACCGCGCGTCGGCGCCGTCGGGGCCGCTCACGGCCTTGGCGATCTGGTTCCAGTTGCGGCCCTGGCCGAAGAGGCCGTGGAGGAAGGCGATCCGGGGCCCGGCGGTGCCCACGGACAGGGTGTTGAGAAAGGCCTGGTCAGCAGCCGGCGTCATGACCGCGAGCCTACGCGGCGAGCCGCCTCACGCCGCTCCGGGTCGGCCGTGAGACGGCCGCAGCCGACCTCCGTGCGTGACCTCACGGGGTCGCCGGACAGCCGTGAGGCAGCCGTAACCGCGGGGTCACAGCAGACCCGGCGACCCGCAACACCGGCTCCCTAGCGTGAGCGTCACGCTCTCGCAGCGACCCCAGCCCGTCTCACTCCGACACCGTCCCGCTCGGCTCGAGCAGCCCAGGAGGAACCCCGTGAGCACCACCACCGGAAGCACGACCGACAGCACGACCGGCAGCGCCGCCGAGACCTCAGCACCCACCGCTCTCGCACCGGCGCCCGAACGTCCCGGCCGCCTCCGTGAGCTCACCGCCCCGCGCACGCGGGTCATCCGCGACTGGGACCCCGAGGACACGGCGGCCTGGGAGGCCGGCAACAAGGACGTCGCCCGTCGCAACCTGATCTGGTCGGTCGCGACGGAGCACATCGGCTTCTCGATCTGGTCGATCTGGTCGGTCATGGTCCTGTTCATGCCGCAGGCCGTCTACGGCTTCACCGCGGCCGACAAGTTCTTCCTCGTGGCCGTGCCGACACTCGTCGGCGCCGTGCTGCGGGTGCCCTACACGATGGCCACGGCCTGGTTCGGGGGCCGCAACTGGGCCATCATCAGCGGCTTCGCCCTCCTCGTGCCGACGACCCTTACGTGGTGGCTCATGGTCAACCCGGGGCACTCGTTCACGACCTTCCTGCTCATCGCGGGGCTCGCGGGTCTCGGCGGCGGCAACTTCGCCTCGTCGATGACGAACATCAACGCCTTCTACCCGCAGCGGATGAAGGGCTGGGCCCTGGGGCTCAACGCCGGTGGCGGCAACATCGGCGTCCCCGTCGTGCAGCTCGTCGGGCTCCTCGTCATCGCGACGCTCGGCAACCGCCGGCCGGAGGTCGTGTGCGCCATCTACCTCGTGCTGCTCGCCGTCGCCAGCATCGGCGCCGCGCTCTTCATGGACAACCTCGACCACCAGACGGCCAACCCCAGGGCCATGCTCGAGGTGCTGCGCCACCGTGACTCGTGGTTCATCTCGCTGCTCTACATCGGCACCTTCGGCTCGTTCATCGGCTTCGGCTTCGCCTTCGGGCAGGTGCTCAACCAGACGTTCCTCGCCGGCATGACCGGAGGGGCCGCGCCGACGCCCGCCCAGACCTCGGCCGCGAGCCTGCACGCCGCCCAGATCGCCTTCATCGGGCCGCTGCTCGGCTCGGTCAGCCGCGTGTGGGGCGGCAAGCTCGCCGACCGCCGCGGCGGTGCTGCCGTGACGTTGTGGACGTTCGTCGGCCTCACCGTCGCGGGCGTCCTCGTGACGCTCGCCGCCCGCTCGGACGACGTGACGGCCGGCGCCGCGACCGGTCTGCAGCTCACCGGTCTCATCGGCGGCTTCGTGCTCCTCTTCGTCCTCTCCGGCATCGGCAACGGCTCGGTCTACAAGATGATCCCGGCGCTCTTCGAGGCGAGGTCCGCGTCGATCCCCGGCCCCGCGGTCGAGCGCACGGCGTGGTCGCGCTCGATGGCCGGCGCCCTCATCGGCATCGCCGGCGCCATCGGTGCTCTCGGCGGCGTCCTCATCAACCTCGGGCTGCGGGCTTCCTACCAGGGCGCCGGCCACTCGGCCACGGCCGCGTTCGTCGTCTTCACCCTCTTCTACGTCGGCGCCGCCACCTTGACCAAGGTGCGCTACCGCCGATGACGACAGACCTGAGAATGCCCTCGCACCAGCTCGGTGGGCCAGCGCCCACCGAGCCGGTGGGCGTCGCCACCCACTGCGCCTACTGCGGGCTCCAGTGCGCGATGACGCTGACCGGTTCGTCGGCAGCGGACCTCACCGTCAGCCCGCGCCGCTTCCCGACGAACCGGGGTGGGCTCTGCCAGAAGGGCTGGACGAGCGCCGAGCTGCTGCGCACGCCCGGGCGCCTCACGACCCCGCTCGTGCGACGGGACGGCGTCCTCGCCCCCGCGTCGTGGGACGAGGCCCTCGACGTCGTGGCCGGTGCCATCGTGCGGACGCAGGCGGCATACGGCAGAGATGCTGTCGCGGTGTTCGGCGGCGGCGGCCTGACGAACGAGAAGGCTTACCAGCTGGGCAAGTTCGCACGCGTGGCGCTGAGGACCAGCCAGATCGACTACAACGGTCGCTGGTGCATGAGCTCGGCCGCCGCCGCGGGGATCAGCTGCTTCGGGCTGGACCGCGGGCTCCCCTTCCCCGTCACCGACATCGGGTCGGCGCACGCGGTGCTGCTCCTCGGTGCCAACCCCGCCGAGACGATGCCGCCCTTCCTGACGCACCTCGTCCGGGCTGCCGACGCCGGTGGCCTCATGGTCGCCGACCCCCGCCTGACGCCCACCGCGGCCAAGGCGGTCGATGGCGGCGGTCTGCACCTGCAGCTGCGCCCCGGCACCGACGCCGCGCTCGCCCTCGGCATGCTGCACCTCGCCGTCACGGAGGGGTATGCCGACCGCGGGTTCGTCGCGGAGCGCACCTCTGGCTTCGACGACGTCTGGCCGATCGCCGCGCAATGGCTGCCCGAGCGGGTCGAGCGCGTGACGGGCGTCGCGGTCACGACGATGCGCGCTGCCGTGGCGGCGCTGGCTCGCGCCCGCGACACCGAGCGCGGTGCCTACGTCCTGTCGGCCCGCGGGAGCGAGCAGCACGCGAGCGGCACCGACACGGTGACGGCGTTCATCGCCCTGGCCCTCGCGCTCGGGCTGCCCGGCAACCCCGGCACCGGGTTCGGGACGATCACCGGCCAGGGCAACGGCCAGGGCGGCCGCGAGCACGGCCAGAAGGCCGACCAGCTGCCCGGCTACCGCAGGATCGACGACCCGGCCGCGCGGGCCCATGTCGCCGCGGTCTGGGGCATCGACCCCGCCGAGCTGCCGGGCCCCGGCCGGAGCGCCTTCGAGCTGCTGTCGGCGCTGGGCACCGAGGGCGGCCCGCGCGTGCTCATGGTCCACGGCAGCAACCCCGTCGTCTCCGCGCCCGACGCGCGCGTCGTGACCGAGCGCCTCGCCGCCCTCGACCTGCTCGTGGTCTCGGACTTCGTCCTGTCCGAGACCGCAGCCGTCGCCGACGTGGTGCTCCCCGTGCTCCAGTGGGCCGAGGAGGAGGGGACGCTGACCAACCTCGAGGGCCGGGTGCTGCGGCGCCGTCGGGCCATCACCGCCCCGGAGGGGTGCCGCAGCGAGCTCGACCTGTGGAGCGAGCTGGCACGCCGGATCGGTTGCAGCACAGGCTTCCCCACTGACCCGAGAGTCGTCTTCGACGAGCTGCGCCGGGCCTCGGCGGGGGGTCCGGCCGACTACTCCGCGGTGACGTGGGAGCGTCTCGACGCCGGCGAGAGCCTGCACTGGCCGTGCAGCACCGAGCGCCCCCAGGGCACGCCGCGCCTCTTCCTCGACCGCTTCGCGACACCCGACGGCCGCGCCCGGTTCGTGCCCGTCGACCACGTGGGTCCTGCTGAGGCCGACGACGCGGACTACCCCCTCGTCGCGACGACGGGACGGGTGCTCCAGCACTACCAGTCAGGCGCCCAGACACGACTCGTCGCAGAGCTGTCGGCCGCCGCGGGCGAGATGTTCGTCCAGGTGCACCCCGACACGGCCGAGGCCGCCGGGCTCGTCGAGGGCGACCTCACGGACGTCGTCAGCCGACGCGGCCGCACTCGGGCCGTCGTCCGCGTCGACGAGGACATGCGTGCCGACGTCGTCTTCCTGCCCTTCCACTGGGGCGGTGACGCCCGGGCGAACTCCCTGACCCACGCGGCCCTCGACCCCACGAGCCGCATGCCGGAGTTCAAGGCGTGCGCCGTCCGCCTGGAGGCCATCGCATGACCCGCTCCCGCACACACGTCCTCGTCGTCGGCAACGGCATGGCCGGCGCCCGGCTCGCCGAGGAGATCCGCCAGCGCGACCCCGAGGCCGAGCGCTTCGCCGTCACGGTCGTCGGCGAGGAGCCGCACGCCGCCTACAACCGCGTGCTCCTGTCGACGGTCATCGCCGGAGGCATCACCCCGCGTGACACGCGCCTCAAGCCCGACGGCTGGTGGTCCGCCCGGCACGTCGACGTCCTCACGGGCGCCCGGGTCACGACGGTCGACGCGGCGGCCCGGACCGCGACGCTCGACACCGGCGGCGTCGAGCGCGTCATGGCCTGGGACGAGCTCGTGCTCGCCACCGGGAGCACGAGCTTCGTCCCACCGACCGAGGGGCTGTATGCCGGCACGCCGGGTCCCGGCGCCGCGCTGGCCGACGGGGTCGTCGCCTTCCGCACGGTCGACGACTGTGGCCGGATCGTCGAGGCGGCCGAGTCGGCTTCCACCGCAGTGGTGCTCGGCGGCGGGCTGCTCGGTCTCGAGGCGGCCCGCGGCCTGCTCGCCCGAGGTGTGGACGTCACCGTCGTGCACCCCCAGGACTTTCCGATGGACCGCCAGCTCGACGCCGACGGGGGCGCCGTCCTCACGCGCGTCGTGCGCGGCATCGGCGCGCGTCTGGTCCTCGGTCGCCTCGTCACCGCACGACACCCCTCCGTCGACGACGCCACGGCCCACGTCGTCCTCGACGACGGCACGACCCTGGCCGCCGACCTCGTCGTCGTCGCGACCGGCGTGCGACCGCGCACCGACCTCGCCGTCGCGACCGGCCTCGACGTCGCCCGAGGGGTCGTCGTCGATGACCGCTTGGCGACCTCGATCCCCCACGTCCACGCCATCGGCGAGTGCGCCGAGCACCGCGGCGAGGTACCGGGGCTCGTCCAGCCCGGGTGGGACCAGGCACGCGTGCTCGCCGACGTGCTCACCGGCGCCGACCCCGGCGCGACGTACGAGGGCACGAGCGTCCTGACCCGGCTCAAGGCCCACGACATCGACCTCGCCAGCATGGGCACGGTCGACGTCGACGTGCACGACCCGGGCCACGAGGTGCTCGCCTTCACCGACCCGAGCCGCGGCCGCTACGCCAAGCTCGTGCTGCGCCAGGACCGCCTCGTCGGCGCCATCCTGCTCGGCGTGGGGGATGCGGCCGGCGCCCTGACCCAGCTCTACGACACAGGCGCGATCGTCCCACGGGATCGCTTGTCGCTCATGCTCGGTCGCGCGATCACGAGGTCGGGAGCGACGGAGGGCGTCAACCTCGCCGAGATGCCCGGCACGGCCGTCATCTGCCGGTGCAACACCGTCACCAAGTCCGCCGTCGTCGGCGCCTTCCGGGCCGGTGCCGAGACCGTCGCAGCCGTCGCCGAGGCCACCCGGGCCACGACCGGCTGCGGCTCCTGCAAGGGCGCCGTCGACGGCCTCTGCTCGTGGCTGCGCTCGGCGGAGCCGGCAGCGGCGCCCACCGGTCCGAACGCGTCCCCGTCGCCCCAGCCCACCGCCTCACCCCTCTCCCCGTCCCCCGAACCGGTGCCGGCACCCGCCGCCCTGACCGAAGGAGCCGCCTGATGTCCACCACCGAGAACCGGACGGACACCGCCACCCGCGCCGTCGTCGTCGTCGGCCACGGCATGGTCGGCCACCGCTTCGTCGAGGCGCTGCGGTCGCGCGACACGGACAGCACGTGGAAGGTCGTCGTCCTCTCCGAGGAGGCGGAGGCGGCCTACGACCGAGTCGGTCTCTCCTCCTACGTCGGGGCCTGGGACCGCGCGTCGCTCGCCCTCGCCGGCAACACGTATGCCGGTGACGACCTCGTCGACCTCCGCCTCGGGACCCGGGCCGAGCACGTCGACCGCGACGCCCGCACCGTCACGACGAGCGCCGGCGAGGTCATCGCCTACGACGCGCTCGTCATCGCGACCGGGTCCCACCCGTTCGTGCCGCCGGTCCCCGGGCACGACTCGACGGGCTGCTTCGTCTACCGCACCCTCGACGACCTCGACGGCATTCGCGTCGCTGCCGAGTCCGCGATCGAGCGGGCCGCGGCCGAGGGCGGGGCGGCGAACGGTCTCGTCGTCGGCGGCGGACTGCTGGGCCTGGAGGCCGCCAACGCGCTGCGCCTGCTCGGCCTGACACCCCACGTCGTCGAGTTCGCCCCGCGCCTCATGCCGCTCCAGGTCGACGACGGCGGCGGGGCCGTGCTCGAGCGACTCATCGGGAGTCTCGGCGTCCAGGTGCACACGGGCGCCGGCACGAGCTCGATCGCGGCACAGGACGACGGCCGGCTCGCAGTCGAGCTGTCCGACGGCACGGCGCTGCTCACCGACCTCGTCGTCTTCTCCGCGGGCGTGCGGCCCTCCGACGCCGTGGCCCGCGCGGCGGGGCTCGACGTCGGCGAGCGGGGCGGCGTCGTCACCGACCTGGCCTGCCGCACGAGCGACGAGAACGTCTGGGCCGTCGGCGAGGTCGCCGCGGTGGAGGGCCGCTGCTACGGGCTCGTCGCACCCGGCTACACCATGGCCGAGGTCGTCGCCGACCGGCTGCTCGGCGGCGAGGCGACGTTCCCCGGCGCCGATCTGTCGACCAAGCTCAAGCTCCTCGGCGTCGACGTCGCCTCCTTCGGCGACGCGATGGCGACGACGCCCGGCGCCCTCGAGATCGTCCACACCGACGCGACGAAGGGCACCTACGCCAAGGTCGTCGTCAGCGACGACGCCAAGACGCTGCTCGGCGGCATCCTCGTCGGCGACGCGTCGGCGTACACCACGCTCAAGGCGTACGTCGGGCGCGAGGTGCCCGGCGACCCCGGCGCCCTCGTCTCCCCGGCGGGCACCGAGCTGGGCGCCGACGCCCTCCCCGACGACGCCGTCATCTGCTCGTGCAACAACGTCACGAAGGGCTCGATCTGCGGCGCGATCGCCGAGGGCGCGTGCGACCTCGCGGCCATCAAGGGCTGCACGAACGCCGGAACCACCTGTGGCGGTTGTCTGCCCACGGTCAAGAAGCTCCTCGTGGACTCGGGTGTGGAGCTGTCGAAGGCGCTGTGCGAGCACTTCGAGCAGAGCCGGGCCGAGCTCTTCGAGATCGTGGCGTCGACCGGCATCCGCACCTTCTCGGGGCTCATCGCCCGCTACGGCACCGGCACCGGCTGCGAGATCTGCAAGCCGACCGTCGCCTCGATCCTCGCGTCGACGAGCAGCGACCACGTGCTCGACGGCGAGCAGGCGGCGCTCCAGGACAGCAACGACCACTTCCTCGCCAACATCCAGAAGAACGGCACCTACTCGGTCGTCCCGCGGATGCCGGGTGGCGAGGTCACGGCGGAGCAGCTCATCACGATCGGCCAGGTCGCCAAGGACTTCGGGCTCTACGTCAAGGTCACCGGCGGACAGCGCATCGACCTCTTCGGTGCCCGCGTCGAGCAGCTGCCCGCGATCTGGCAGCGCCTCGTCGACGTCGGCATGGAGTCGGGGCAGGCCTACGGCAAGTCCCTGCGCACCGTGAAGTCGTGCGTCGGCTCGTCGTGGTGCCGCTACGGCGTGCAGGACTCCGTCGGGATGGCCGTCGACCTCGAGCACCGCTACCGCGGGCTGCGCTCGCCGCACAAGATCAAGTTCGGCGTCTCGGGCTGTGCCCGCGAGTGCGCCGAGGCGCGCGGCAAGGACGTCGGCGTCATCGCCACCGACAAGGGCTGGAACCTCTACGTCTGCGGCAACGGCGGCCAGACCCCGGCGCACGCCCGCCTGCTCGCGAGCGACCTCGACGACGAGACGCTGGTGCGCTACATCGACCGGTTCCTCATGTTCTACGTCCGTACGGCCGACCGGCTCCAGCGCACCGCGCCGTGGCTCGACGCGCTCGAGGGCGGCCTCGACCACCTCAAGGCCGTCGTGTGCGAGGACTCCCTCGGGATCGCCGACGACCTCGAGGCCGCGATGGGGCGTCACGTCGAGGGCTACCAGGACGAGTGGAAGGCCGTCCTCGACGACCCCGAGAAGCTCTCGCGCTTCGTGTCGTTCGTCAACGCCCCGGAGGAGGCCGATCCCACGGTCGCCTTCGACGAGTCCGGCCCGCGCAAGGTTCCGGTGCTGCTCGGGCTACCCACCGTCCGCGAGAACGCCTGAGTGCGAAGGGAACCCATCATGACCACACTCGTCACCCCTCCCGGGGCCCCGCCTGTCGACGTCGCACCGTCCGCTGGGCGCAGCGCCGTGCGGCCGGGCATCCTGCCGCCACCCGGCGCGAGGCAGTGGGTGCCGGCCTGTCCGGTCACGGCGCTCGTGCCGGGTCGCGGCGTCGCGGTGCTGCTTCCGGGGGGCGCACAGGCGGCCCTCTTCCTGCTGCCGAACGGCATGATCTACGCCGTCGACAACCTCGACCCGTACGCCCGCGCTGCGGTGCTCTCCCGGGGCCTGACCGGCGACCGGGGCGGGGAGCCGACCGTGGCGTCACCCCTGCTCAAGCAGGTCTTCTCGCTCCGTACCGGCGCCGCCCTCGACGACCCCGCGGTCGCCCTGCCGACGTATGCCGTCCGCGTCCAGGCCGGCACTGTCCGCATCGGCGTCCCCCTCCCCTGACCACCCGAGGCCACGAACCGGGGTCCGGTTCGTGGCCTCTCGACGGTTGAGGGCGGGGGTCAGGCGGGGTGCGCGACGAGGGCGGCGCGGAGGGCGTCCTCGAGGCCGGTCGTCGGGCGGCCGGTGAGACGCGACAGGTCGCCGCTGTCGGTGAACAGGGCACCTGCGGCGAGGCCGCGGTCACCGTCGGCGAGCACGGCGGCATACCCCTCCGGGAGGCCGGCCGCGACGAGAGCGGCCGTGTAGTCGGCGACCGGGAGGTCGGTGTAGACGATCTCGCGGCCGGCGACGCGACCCACCGTCTCGGCGAGCTCGCCGAGGGTGAACGCCTGGTCTCCCCCGAGCTCGTAGACGGCGCCCTCGTGCTCCACGCCACCCTGACCGGCGAGGACGACGGCGGCGGCGTCGGCGAAGTCGGCCCGGGTCGCGGCGCTGACGCGTCCCGCACCGGCTGCCCCGATGACGGCGCCGTGCTCGAGGAACGTAGGCAGCTGGCCGGTGTAGTTCTCGAGGTACCAGGAGTTGCGCAGGAGGGCGTGCGGCAACTCCGACGCGGCGAGCAGCTCCTCGGTCGCGCGGTGCTCGGCGGCGAGCACGAGGTCGGAGGTGTCGGCACGGGTGATGCTCGTGTAGGCGACGAAGCCGACTCCGGCGCGTGCAGCCGCGTCGATGACGTTGGCGTGCTGGGCGACCCGCTGACCGACCTCGCTGCCCGAGACGAGCAGGAGCCGGTCGACGCCGGAGAAGGCGGCGTCGAGCGAGGCGGGGTCGGTGTAGTCGGCCCGGCGCACCTGCACAGCGCGGTCGGCGAGGTCGGCGATCGACTCGGGCGTGCGGGCGGTGGCGACGACGTCGGCGGCGGGCGTGCCGCGCTCGAGGAGGGCTTCGACGACGAGACGGCCGAGGTGGCCGCTGGCACCGGTGACGAGAAGGGTCATGACGTTCCTTTCGGGTGGGGCTGACACCCACGAGAACGACCGCACCAGGTGCATACTTCCCAGAAGTTAGTACCCACTTTGAAGTAAGGTACTGACATGACGGTTAGTCCCACCCTGCGTCGGCACTTCCCCGACGGCGTCTTCTCGTCCGACTGCCCCAGCCGCGTCGTGCTCGACCACGTCACGAGCAAGTGGGGCACGCTCGTCATCCTCGCCCTCGCCGAGGGCGAGCCGCTGCGGTGGAGCGAGCTGCGCCGTCGCGCCGAAGGTGTGAGCGAGAAGATGCTCGCCCAGACCCTGCGCATGCTCGAGGCCGACGGGCTCGTCCACCGCGACGCCCGGCCCGTCGTCCCGCCGCACGTCGAGTACTCCCTCACCGCGCGAGGCAGCGACCTCGCCGAGCGGATGGTGCCGCTCATGGACTGGATCGCCGACCACGCCCCGGCGATCGTCGGCGACGCCGAGGCGTCGGCCGCTACACGTTGAGGCGGTAGCCCCGTCGCACGACCGTCTGGACGAGATGGCGGTCGGGCAGCGCCGAGCGCAGGCGGCTCACCGCCATGTCGAGCGCGTGCTCGTTCTCGGCCTCGGGCAGCTCGTCGAGCAGCCGCTCGCGACTCAGCACCGCGCCCGGCTCGGACATGAGGGCCGCGAGCATCGCGCGCGGCCCGCGAGCCAGGGTGACCGTCTCCCCGCCGAACGTCACGACCCGACCGTGCACGACGAGCGGCCCGAGCGCGGTCTGCACCTCGGCGACACCGTTGAGCGTCAGGTGCTCGATGACAGTGCGGATGAGCGCCCCCATCCGGAAGCGGTCGGGCACGATCGGCGTGACCCCGAGGTCGAGCAGCGGCGCAGCCGTCACGGGCCCGACAGCGGCCGCCGTGACCCCGCACCGCATGGCATCGACGAGCACGCCGTCCATGCCGAGCTGCGCTGCGGCAGAGACGAGTCCGTCGACCGCGGGCGCCGACGTGAACGTGACGACGTCGACCTCACGCGCCGCGACCGCCGCGACGAGACGTCCGAGCCGGCTCTCGTCCGTCGGCCGCACCCAGCGGTAGGGCGCCACCGTCAGCACCGTCGCCCCGGCTGAACGCAGCCGCTCGAGCTGCTCGACGTCCTCGTGGCCGTGCAGCTGCACGGCGACGCGCCGCCCGACGACGCCGCCCTCGAGGGCCAGCCCCACGGTCGACGCGGTGCGCTCGTCGTCGGCGATGCCGTCGTCGTCGTGATCCGCCGCGCGGACGGCGCCGCGCGCCTTGGGCCCGCGGACGATGATGCGCGCGTGGTCGAGCGTGCGCGCCAGGTCCTCACCGAGCCCTGCCGCGTCCGCGGCCTCGACCCAGCGGCGGAAGCCGTACGCCGTCGTGACGATGACGACGTCGGGCCGGCTCTCGATGACGGCGCGGGTGTCGCCGATGAGGATCTCGTCCTCGTCGACGGGTGCGATGCGCACGGCCGGCGCGTGGAGCACCTCGGCACCACGGCGCACGAAGGCGTCGATGAGGTCGCCGGACCGCCGGTCCGAGGTGACGGCGATCCGGAAGCCGTCGAGCACCGGCCCCGTGGAGTCCACGCGGGCGGCGTCGGTGTCGGGACCCGTCAGCTCGGCAGACCAGGCCGTACGCGGGTGGCTCCGACCCGCGACACCTGCGGCCCGCGCGGGTCCGGCGGGCGCGGCGGGCGCGGCGGGCGCGGCGGGCGCGGCGGGCGCGGCGGGCGCGGCGGGCGCGGCGGTCGGCTCGGTCGGCGCGGTGGGCTCGCTCACGCCACGACGCCCGTCGCGAGCCCGTCGAAGGACCCGGTCCCGACGCGGCGAGCCCACACGGCGGACTGGCGCACGACCTCGCCGACGACGATGACCGAGGGCGAGGCGGCGCCGGCCCGTGCCGCGAGGTCGGGCAGGGTGGCGAGGGTCCCGACGACGCTGCGCTGGTCGGGTGAGAAGCCGCGCTCCACGACCGCGGCGGGGGTGTCGGCGTCGAGCCCGGCTCGCGTCAGGGCCGTCGTCAGTGGGACGAGGTTGTGCATGCCCATGAGGAAGACGACCGTGCCCCCCAGCCCCGCGAGTGAGCGTGCCTGCTCGGGCTCGAGCGGGACGTGCCCCGAGACGACGGTGAAGACGTGGCTGACGCCGCGGTGGGTCACCGGTATGCCGGCACTCCCGGGCACGCCGACCGCAGACGAGACCCCCGGCACGACCGTCACCGGCAGCCCGGCCTCCACGGCGGCCGCGACCTCCTCGCCGCCACGTCCGAAGACGTAGGGGTCGCCACCCTTGAGCCGCACGACCGTGAGGCCGGCGAGCGCGCGCTGGACCATGAGGCGCTCGATCTCGTCCTGGGGCACGGCATGGTGTCCGGGTCGCTTGCCCACGTCGACCACCTCGGCCCCGGGCGCGAGTCGGGCGAGATCGCCCACCTCGGCGAGCCGGTCGGTGAGCACGACGTCGGCCTCCGCGAGGGCGCGGATCCCGGCGAGCGTGAGCAGCTCGAGACCCCCGGGACCCGCACCGACGAGGACGACCCGGCCCCGGGGCGCATCCGGGACCGGCTCGGTGACGACGGGGCACCGGCCCGCGAGCGAGTCGCGGACCGTGACCCACGTCGACGCCGGCCCGACGAGGACGGCGAGCCGCACGCGGGCGCACACCTGCGTCGTCACGTCACGCGGCGAGGCGGCCACCGTCACCACGGCCCCGGCTCGCTCGTGACGACGCACGACGGCGGCCGTGAGGCCCGGAGGCCCCACGACGAGCACGGGAAGTCCCGTCAGGTCGGTCTCGATCAGCACGGCGGCCTCCCGTCGCAGCTCGCGTTCCACGTCGGGTCCCACGGTAGGAAGCGCGTGTTTCGTCAGCGTTTCCGTCCCGCGATGGCCCGGTAACGACCGGCTCACCCGGTCGTACGCGTGCGGTGCGGTCGCGTGGACGCGTCCCCGCCGGGCCGGTCGGGGCGCCGGCGACCGTCGCGGACCTGACAGAGTGAGGCCATGACCAGCCCAGCGCCCGTGCTCGTGGCCGTGGCCCACGGCACGTCGTCGGCCGCCGGCCGGTCGGCGATCGGCAGCCTGGTCGCGGCGGTCGCCGCCCGGCGCCCGGATCTCACGGTCCGGGCGGCGTTCGTCGACGTGCAGCCACCGGACCCGGCCGCCGTGCTGTCCTCGTTGCAGGGCGACGCCCCCGCCCGGCTGGTGCCGCTGCTCCTCTCTGCGGGCTACCACGTCTACGTCGACCTGGCGGAGGCCGCCGACGCCGTGCCCGGCACGACCGTCGCCCCCGCTCTCGGGCCCGACGACCGACTCGCCGATCTGCTGCGCGACCGTCTCGTCGCTGCCGGCCTGCGTGACGACGACGTCGTGGTGCTCGGCGCCGCCGGGTCGTCGCAGTCCTCCGCGGTCGCCGACTGCGAACGCGTGGCCGCCGCTCTCGCGCGGATCTTCGAGCGCCCCGTCGTGGCGGGCTACCTCTCCGCCGCGCAGCCGACGCTGGCCGATGCCGTTGCGGCGCAGCGGATCCCGGGTCGGCGGGTCGTCGTCGCGACCTACCTGCTCGCCCCCGGGTTCTTCGCCGATCTCGCCGGCAGGTCCGGCGCCGACGTCGTCACTCCCCCGCTGCTGCTGCCCCACGAACCCGCACCCGACGCCCTCGTCGACGTCGTCGTCGAGCGCTACCTCAGCTGACGAACGCCCACGCGCCCCAGGCTGCGAACAAGCCGAGCGCGACGTTGGCGGCGACGTTGCCCACGGCGTCACGGCGCCGGTTCTCGAGCCACAGCTCCACGGTGTCGGCCGCCAGGGTCGACAGCGTCGACAGACCGCCGCAGAAGCCGCCGATGACGACGAGCGTCCACGTCGGGCCGAGCTCGACGCGGTCGGCGACGACGACCCCGCCGACGACCGATGCGACGACGTTCGCGGCGAGCACCCCGAAGGGCAGCGGGCGCTTCGACAGCGTGCGCACGAGCCACGTGCGCAGCAGCGCCCCGGTCGAGCCGGCCCCCACGGCGAGCACCCAGCCCCACCACGCGACCGAGCTCACGCGGTCTCCCGCTCGGCGGCGGTGAGCAGACCGCCCGACCACATGCCCAGCGCGGCCGCGGCCACCCCGAAGACGATGCTCGTCAGCAGGCCGAGCGCGACGGCATACCCCGGGGTGCCGTCGACGAAGGCGATGCTGAGCGCGGAGAAGGACGTCAGCGACCCGAGCCCGCCGGAGCCGAGCATCGAGCGCAGGCGGGGTTTCACGGGAAGGCGGACGAGCAGGCCGAGGAGGAACGCGCCGACGACGTTGATGACGCTGATGCGCGGGTCCCAACCGCCCCCGTGGTCGCCGCCCACCGTCAGGAGCAGCCGGAGCAGCGTGCCCACGGCGCCGCCGAGGGCCACTGCGAACGGGTGCATGCCGCCAGTCTCTCAGCCGGACCGCCGCGGCCCCGGGTGGCCCACGCCCGGGCGTGCCGCGGTGTCGTGCCAGCGGCGTGGCGCTCAGTGGATCGGCAGGCCCAGCCCGTGGGCGGCGGCGGCCGGCACACCCGCCGGCAGGAGCGGCCCGTAGGTGGCGTCCAGGGGCGCGACCGCCGCACCCGCACCGTCGACAGTGCCGATCCAGTGGCTCCCGCCCACCCCGTGCAGCGGCTGCGGCACGCCGGGCGTGACGAGCGGCCGCCCGCCGCCCGGTCCGCCGCCCGCCGGAGCGCCACCGCCGCCGACGTGGTGCCAACCACCCGACCCCGCGGACGTGCCGCTCGACCGGTGCTGGAGATCGGCGTTGTCGTGCAGGCGCCTGGACAGCCGGTCGAGCTCGGAGCTGATGCGGGTCAGGTCGTGCTCGACCCGGCGCCAGCGCTCGACGAGCTGTTGCAGGTCCGGGCCCTGCCACACGCGCTGCATCGCGGACACCGCACGCTGTCCGCGCGCACGGACGACGTCGACCTCGCGTCCGAACGACGCCATCCGACCCGCCGAGTCGCGCAGCGCGTCGACGTCAGCACCCTTCGAGAACACGGATCTCCCCTTCACCCCGGCAAACCGGGCCCATCCTCACCCGACGGCCGCGCCTCGTGCAACGGGGAGCCCTCCCCGGCCGCCCGGCATACTCGGAGCGTCCCACCCGCCGCCCGAGGAAGGTATGCCGCTGCGCCCGCCACGTCGCTACCTGACCCTCGCGTCGCCCGCCTCCGCCGAGCTCGAGGTCAAGCGCTCGCGCTTCGTCTGCGACCTGGCGCCCGCGGCGACGGAGGAGTCGGCGCGCGCCTTCGTCGACCAGGTGCGGGCGCGCAGCCGCGACGCCCGGCACCACTGCACGGCCTTCGTGCTCGGGCCCGACGGCGCGACCCTGCGCAGCAACGACGACGGCGAGCCCTCCGGGACGGCGGGTGCGCCGATGCTCGACGTGCTGCGCGGCCGCGGGCTCACCGACGTCGTGGCCGTCGTCACACGATGGTTCGGCGGCACCCTGCTCGGCACCGGAGGCCTCATCCGGGCCTACGGCGACGCCGTCTCCACCGCCGTCGACGCCGCCACCGTGGTGACCTACGAGCTGCGCGAAGGACTCGTCGTGACCGTCACGGGCGCCGACGGGCCACGCCTCGAGAACGCGCTGCGTGGACACCCCGGCTGCGCCGTCACGTCGACCGCCTGGGGCGCCACGGGGCTCGTCCTCGGGCTCGCCGTCGAGCCGGGCACGCAGGACTCCGTCCGTGGCCTCGTCGGAGCCCTGACGTCTGGCGCCGGCAGCCTCGCCGCCGGACCCTCGTCCTGGGTCGCGGTCCCGGCGGGCTGACCGGCCGGGACCCGCGTGAGAGCATGCCTGCATGGGCTTCCAGATCGCCAACGAACCAGCCGCTGACCAGGTCCTCGACGAGTACCCGTTCGCCGTCGTCGTCGGGATGATGCTCGACCAGCAGTACGGCATGGAGCACGCCTTCCGGGGCGGATACAAGGTGCTGAGCCGCTTCGGCACGCTCGACCCCGCGGCGATCGCGGCCGCCGATCCCGAGGCCTTCAAGGCCATGGCCAGCACGCCGCCCGCGATCCACCGCTTCCCCGGCTCCATGGCCGCGCGCCTGCAGGAGCTCGCTGCCCTCGTCGAGAGCCGCTACGACGGTGACGTCACCCGGCTGTGGACCGAGGCGACCACCGGCAAGGAGCTCTTCGCTCGTGTCCAGGAGCTGCCGGGCTTCGGCAAGCAGAAGGCCCAGATCTTCGTGGCCCTGCTCGCCAAGCAGCTCGGCGTCCGTCCGGAGGGCTGGGAGGCCGTCGCCGGCGACTACGCGCTCGACGGCTACCGCTCGGTGGCCGACGTCGTCGACGCCGACTCACTCATCAAGGTGCGGGAGTACAAGCAGGCCAAGAAGGCCAGCGCCAAGGCAGCCCAGGACGCCTGACCCACCAGGCTTTTCGCACGTATGCCGCTGGGCTCGCTTCCACGAGAAGCGAGCCCAGCGGCATACGTGCTCTCAGGCAGCGCCTGACGAGGATCAGTCGGCGAGGAAGCCGAGCAGGTCAGCGCGCGTCAGCACACCGATCGGCTTGCCGTCCTCGACGACGAGGATCGCATCGGACTCCTCGAGCTCCTTGCGGGCCGCCGACACCGGCGAGCCGGCACCGACGAGGGGAAGGCCGTTCTCCATGTGCTTCTCGACGGAGTCGGCGAGGTGGGCCTGGCCGGTGAACAGCGCTGCCAGCAGGGCCCGCTCGCTGACGGAACCGGCGACCTCACCGGACATGACGGGCGGCTCGGCCTTGACGACCGGCATCTGCGAGACGCCGTACTCGCGCAGGATCTGCACCGCGTCGCGGATCGTCTCGTTGGGGTGCGTGTGCACGAGGGCCGGCATGTCGCCCGACTTGCCGTGCAGGACCGAGCCGACCGTGGCCTCGGTGTGGTCGTTGAGGAAGCCGTAGGAGTGCATCCACTCGTCGTTGAAGATCTTGCTCATGTAGCCGCGTCCGGAGTCGGGCAGCAGCACGACCATGACGGCGTCCTCGGGCAGGTCCTTCGCGGCGCGCAGGGCGGCGACGACGGCCATGCCGCACGACCCACCGACGAGCAGCCCCTCCTCGCGGGCGAGGCGGCGGGTCATCTCGAACGAGTCCGCGTCGCTGACGGCGATGACCTCGTCGACGACCGACGGGTCGTAGGCGCCGGGCCAGAAGTCCTCACCGACGCCCTCGACGAGGTACGGGCGGCCCGTGCCGCCGGAGTAGACCGAGCCCTCCGGGTCGGCGGCGATGATGCGCACCGCGCCGTCGCTGACCTCCTTGAGGTACTTGCCGGTGCCGCTGATCGTGCCGCCCGTGCCGGCGCCCGCCACGAAGTGCGTGACGCGGCCGTCGGTGTCGCGCCAGATCTCGGGACCGGTCGTCAGGTAGTGGCTGTTGGGGCCCTCGGGGTTGTAGTACTGGTTCGGTTTCCAGGCCCCGTCGATCTCGCGCACGAGCCGGTCGGAGACGGAGTAGTAGGAGTCGGGGTGCTCGGGCTCGACCGCGGTCGGGCAGACGACGACCTCGGCGCCGTAGGCCTTGAGCACGTCGCGCTTGTCCTGGCTCACCTTGTCGGGGCAGACGAACACGCAGTGGTAGCCACGGCGCTGAGCGACGAGGGCGAGACCGACGCCGGTGTTGCCGCTCGTCGGCTCGACGATGGTGCCACCCGGCTTGAGCAGGCCGTCGCGCTCGGCGGCCTCCACCATGCGCAGGGCGATGCGGTCCTTCACCGAGCCGCCGGGGTTGAAGTACTCGACCTTGGCCAGCACCGTGCACCTCACCCCCGCGTCCGCGACGACGGAGCCGAGCTTGACCAGGGGCGTGTTGCCGACGAGGTCGGCGACGTTCTCTGCGTACTTCACGCGCCCATCCTAGGAGGGCCGTCCCACGTGCCGAGACAGGCGGTGCCGCCCAGCAGCGGCAAACGGGGCACGGACGGTCCGGGTGGGGCGTTACCGTGGTGGACCCGGTCGAGCCGGCTCGACCACGACGAGGGAGGGGCTCCGGCATGGGGCGTGCACGACGCGCGCGCAAGATCGCCCAGGCGGCCGCCTACGGCGGCGGGATGGGCGTCGCCGGTCTCGGCGCGCTCGGAGCCCTCGGCTACGGCATCCTGCGCGGCGAGGCGATGATGGCCCGACGGATCGTGGGCCAGCCCTTCGAGGGAGCCCCGTCCGACAGCGGCACCTACGGCTCGGGCTCGGGCGTGCCCCTGCAGTTCCTCGTGCTCGGCGACTCGACCGGTGTGGGGATGGGCGCCGACCATCCGCACCAGACCATCGGCGCGACGATCGCCAGCGGCGTCGCGGCCTTCAGCGGCCGGCCGGTCGAGCTGACCAACGTCGCCGTCATCGGCGCCGAGTCCACCGGTCTCGACGAGCAGGTCGAGCGCGGTCTCGCCGCCGTCCCCGCGCCCGACGTCGCCGTCATCATGGTCGGTGCCAACGACGTGACCCACCGCATCGACAAGTCCATCGCCGTGCGCCACCTCGAGATGGCCGTCCACTGCCTCCGCGAGGCCGGGGCCGAGGTCGTCGTCGGCACCTGCCCCGACCTCGGCGCCATCCAGCCCCTGCCCCAGCCCCTGCGCCTGCTCGCGCGCCGCTGGTCCCGCGACCTCGCCGCGGCACAGACGGTCGCCGTCGTCGAGGCCGGCGGCCGTGCCGTGTCGATCGGCGACCTGCTCAGCGAGGCCTTCTCGGCCGAGCCGCACGTGATGTTCAGCAAGGACCGCTTCCACCCGAGCCCGGCCGGCTACGCGCGCGTCGCGGCAGCCCTGCTCCCGACCGTCAGCGCGGCGCTCGACCTCTTCGGCGAGGGGCGCACCCCGATCCAGCCCAACCTCCGCCGCGGCGAGAGCGTCGGCCCGCTGGCGGTCGCGGCGACCCGCGCCGTCACGCAGCCGGGCACGGAGGTGGCCCCCGCCGAGGTCGGCGGGCAGGCCCGGGGCGCCCACGGGCGCTGGGCCGTGCTGCTGCACCGCATTCGTCCGGCCGTGCCCCTGCCGGCGTCGGGAGGAACGCGTGAGGTGCCCGCCGACGCGCCCGGGTCGGGTCCGGGGACGACCGGGACGGCCTACGCCCTCGGTGAGGCGGACCCGCTGCGGGCGGGCGACTCCGGCGACTACGGCAGCTCCGGCGACTCGGACGGGCGGCCCTCGGACGGACGCGCCGAGGACCCCGTCCTGCGCTGACCCCGGCACCCGGGGACCGGGGACCGGGGACGGCGAAGGGGCCGCCCGCTCGTGCGGACGGCCCCTTCGTGCTGCTTACGGAATCAGCTGATCTTCATGATCTGGCTCGCCTCGGGCGCCTTGATCCCCAGGTCGGCGTTCCACTGGGAGAAGTCGAGCTGGCCGGGGCTGTCCGTGGAGCCGGTGAAGCGCACGACCTCGTTCTTGTCCTTGGAGACGTAGAGCGCCCCCTCGGCCTTGCCCTTCTTGTCGGTGAGCACCCAGCAGTCCACGCCGCCGACGTTCTCGCTCGCGACGTCGGTGGCCAGCTGCTCCGGCGTGACCGCACCGAAGGCCTTCTGGAGGAAGCTCTTGAGGCTGAGGCTCTCGGTCATCGAACCGGCCGAGGACGGCGCCTTGATGAACTTGTCGCCGGCCTTCTGCACGGACGCCGGGGCGCCCTGCTTCTTCCAGAAGGTCTCGTCGCCCTGGATGTAGACGGCGTCGCCGACGGAGATGACGCGAGCCTTGCCGTCGCCCTCCATCTCGATGGCGATGTCGGCGGTCTTGCCGTCGCTCGTGCCCTTGAAGTCGATCTTGATCGTCTTGCCGCTCTGGTCGACCTGGCCGACGAAGGCGCCCGACGTGGCGGCCAGCGCGTTGGTCTTGGCCTTGTCGAGGATGTCGGAGGCCTCGGGGGCGTCGCCGGCGGGGGTCGACGTCGAGCTCGTCGAGGCGGCGGGCGTGGACGAGCTGGAACCGGTGGAGCCGCTGGTGGGCGTCTCGGACTTCGAGCACGCGGCTGCGCCGAGGCTGATCGCGATCGCGCCGGACACGGCGACGACGCGGGTCGTGAAGGTCTTCATGGTGGGCGTGCCCCCTGATCGTCGGAGGGTCCGGTGTGGGTGTCCGGACCGGGTCGGCGCGGACGGCGCCGACAACTGCCCCACCCTATCGGCGAGACGCAGGTCATGGCCGACGGCCTGTCCAACCGGTGCGAGGACGTCCTACCATCGTGGGGACTGAGCAAGCGCTTAGTCGCCCGTCGCACCGCCGCGCGGGCTGTCGATGCTGCACCAGGAGATCCCCCGTGACCGAAGCCGTCATCGTCTCGACCGCCCGCTCGCCGTTCGGCCGGGCCTTCAAGGGCTCGCTCAAGGAGGTCCGTCCCGACGACCTCGCCGCCACGGTCATCCAGGCCGCGCTCGACAAGGTGCCCGCGCTCGACAAGCGCCTCGTCGAGGACCTCTACCTCGGCTGCGCCGAGCCCTCGGGCCGGCACGGCTCCAACATGGCCAAGGTCGTCGCCACGTTGCTCGACCTCGACGCGACACCCGCTGCCACGATCAACCGCTTCTGCGCCTCCTCGGCCCAGACGACCCGGATGGCCTTCCACGCGATCAAGGCCGGCGAGGGCGACATCTTCGTGTCGGCCGGCGTCGAGTGCGTCTCGCAGTACACCGACTGGGCCGGTGCCGGCGGCGCCAAGGAGGACCAGCAGAACGGCCGCTTCACCGAGGCCCAGGCCCGCACCAAGCGGATCGCCGAGACCAACGAGACGTGGACCGACCCGCGCGAGGAGGGCCTGCTCCCCGACATCTACATCGCGATGGGCCAGACGGCCGAGAACGTCGCGACGGCCTACGGCATCTCCCGTGAGCGTCAGGACGAGTGGGGTGTCACCTCGCAGAACCGCGCCGAGGCCGCCATCGGCCGGGGCTTCTTCGACTGGGAGATCACGCCGGTCACGACCCCCGACGGCACCGTCGTCACCAAGGACGACGGCCCCCGCGCCGGCGTGACGCTCGAGGCCGTGCAGGGCCTGAACCCCGTCTTCCGCCAGCAGGGCACCGTGACCGCCGGCAACTGCTGCCCCCTCAACGACGGCGCCGCGGCGCTCGTCATCATGAGCGACACCAAGGCCAGGGAGCTCGGGCTCGAGCCGCTGGCGCGCGTCGTCTCGACGGCCGCGACCGGCCTCTCCCCCGAGATCATGGGCCTCGGCCCGGTCGACGCGACCAACCTCGCCCTCAAGCGTGCGGGCCTGTCGATCGGCGACATCGACCTCTACGAGATCAACGAGGCCTTCGCCGCCCAGGTCATCGGCTCGGCCGACCAGATCGGGATGGACTACGACAAGCTCAACGTCAACGGCGGCGCCATCGCCATCGGCCACCCGTTCGGTGCGACCGGCGCGCGCATCACCGGCACCCTGGTCAACGCGCTGCGCGAGCGCGACGGCCAGTTCGGCCTCGAGACGATGTGCGTCGGCGGCGGCCAGGGTATGGCCGTCATCTTCGAGCGCCTCAGCTGAGGCTCCTCCCCCAGCACCACGTCGAGTGGGCACCGTCCCCGCGGGACGGTGCCCACTCGGTGTTCGGGGCCGGGGGAAGGAGCCCACTCGCCTAGAGGGAGCGGCGTATGCCGGCCAGCTCGTCCGCGACTGAGGTGGGGTCGGTGCCGGGCCGGGCCCGATAGAGGTCGAGGACCATGACGGCCAGCTGGTCCATGACGACGGCCGGGCCGAGGTCGGGCACCGGCTGCGATTCGCCGCCACGGGACCCGGCCACGCGGTCGGCGAGCGACTGGACGACGTGGTCGAGCGGCAGCTGGTGCCACCGCTCGACCACGCGCCGGAGCTCGTCGGACACCTCCTGCGGGGTCGGCGAACCCGCGCCTGAAGGTGTCATCGGACGTCAGTCGCGCAGACGCGCGAAGAGACGGACGAACTCGATGTAGAGCCAGACGATCGAGACGATGAGGCCGTGGGCGAGCAGCCACGAGTACTTCTTCGGGGCGCCCATCTGGACCGCACGGTCGATCGAGTCGAAGTCGATGGCCAGGGAGTACGACGCGAGGCCGACGCCGAGGATCGACAGCCCGATGCCGAGCGGGCCGCTGGCCCCGAAGCCCCAGCCGTCGATGACGCCGGTCATGAGCAGCACGACCTGCAGCAGCGAGAAGAGGCCGTAGCCGACGATCGCGAAGAAGAACATCCGGCGCGTCTTGTCGTTGACCTTGACGAAGCCGGTCGCGTAGCCGACGTACATGGCCACGAAGACGCAGAGCGTCGCGAGCACGGCCATCTGCACGACGCCGTCGTAGTCCGGGATCGCCGCGATGTACTGGCTGAAGGCACCGAGGAAGGCGCCCTGCAGCACGGCGTAGACCATGAGCAGCGGCACCGAGACCTTCTTCATGAAGGCGATGACGAAGCCGAGGATCAGCGTGCCGAACATGCCGCCGAGCCAGAACGGCAGCGTCATGTCGGTGTTGGCCTCGGTCCAGAACCACGACACGAAGGCCACGGCGATCGTGACGACGAAGAGCGCGATGCTCTTGACGACGACGTCGTCGACCGTGACGCGACCGGTGTCGGCCGGACCGGCCGGCGGCTGCGCGTACATCTCGTTGAGCTGCTGCGCGGTCATCGCATCCTGGCCCGCGTAGCCGGCCGTGGCGGCCTGCGTGCCCTGCTGCGCCGGCTGCTGCGGACTGCCCTGGGGCGCGTCGAAGCCGGCGTAGCGCTCCTTCTCGATCTGCTTGTTGAGCCGGTCGAAGACCGGGTTTCCACCTGCCATGTGAGTGCGCTCCTCGAAGCACTGGGTGCCACGACCCGCGAATGGGCGTGGCGACTGTCCCCAAGAGTAAGCGAACGCACCCCTCCGGAAGGTTCCCGCGCGCGAGAAGCACACGCCCGAAACGTGATCGTGACGCGGCCCGGTCGACCGTCCCGGCACGGCTCGACGGGCATACTGGGGACCCCGCCCCCGTGGCCCAATCGGCAGAGGCAGGCGACTTAAAATCGCCAACGGTGAGGGTTCGAGTCCCTCCGGGGGTACGTGACGGAAGTCAGCCGTCCCAGAGCGGCAAGGTAACAGTCCGGCCCACGCCTTGGGCGTGGCACGGCACGCACCCTCCCGCTCCGCCTAGACTGACCCTCGAGATCGAGGTCCAGGGGCCAGTTCACCGCGCTCCTGCACGACCTGTGCCGCATCGAGAGTGCGAACCCCTCAGACCACACGAAGGAGCAGCGGGTGCTGGAGCACCGTGTCGCCGGCGCGACGACGACGGCTCCCGTCCGCACGCCCTGGGTCGTCGACCCCCGCGTCGTCGAGTTCGGGGAGCGTCTCGCCGCGGCCATGCGTCGCAGCTGGGCCGACCCCATGGTCCGCCGCGGCACGCTCGGCATGTCGCTGGTGGCGGCCGGCTCGATCAGCCCCGCCTTCCTGCCCGCCGACACCTTCGAGCTGCCGGCGTCGCCGCTCATCGAGCGCTTCGGCCTCGAGTGGCTCGGCACCGGAGCCGGACGGGTCCTGACGACGATCCTGCTCGCGGTCGGCATGGCGCTGCTCGTCGACGCGTGGCTGCGGATGCGCCCGGTCCACGGCCGCAAGGCGCCCTCGCTCGCCTGGCTCCTCTGGAGCCTGCCCATCATGCTCGCGCCGCCGCTCTTCAGCCGCGACGCCTACAGCTACGCCGCCCAGGGCAAGATCGTCTCCCGCGGGATGGACCCGTATGCCGTGGGCCCGTTCTGGGTGCCGGGGCCGTTCGCCGACCAGGTCGACCCGATGTGGGTCGACACCCCTGCGCCGTACGGCCCGCTCGCGCTCCAGGTCCAGCACGTCGTCGTCGGGATCTTCCCCGACAACGCGTACGTCTCGGCCGTCGCCATGCGCGTGCCGGCGCTGCTCGCGGTGGGGCTGCTCGCGTACGCCCTCCCCCGCCTCGCCGAGCGCTACGGCGTCAGCGGCCGGCACGCCCTCTGGCTCGGGGTGCTCAACCCGCTCGTCATGATGCACTTCATCGGCGGTGGGCACGGCGACGCCGTCATGGTCGCCCTCGTCGTCTTCGCCCTGCTCCTCGCCAGCCGCGGCCAGTTCATCCTGGCGGCCATGACGATCGCGGCGGCCGCCGCCTACAAGCAGACGGCCGTCCTGGCCCTCATCGGCGTCGTCGGCATGGCCCTGCAGGCCCAGACCGACCTCGAGCCCGGCGCCCCGGCGCGCCTCAAGGCGATGGTCCGCCACGGACTCGTCTACGGCGGCATCACCGCGTCGACGTTCACGGGCATCACGGCGCTGACCGGCCTGGGCTGGGGCTGGATCCCGAACCTCTCCGTGCCGGTCTCACTGCGCTCGATGCTCTCGCCCCCGACCTTCGTCGGCAGCGTCGTCGAGTGGCTCCTGAGGCTGGCCGGCATGCCCGAGAGCGTGGCCTCGGCGCCCGTCCCCATCGCGCAGACGATCGGCCTGCTCGTGAGCCTCGCCGGCATCGCGTGGATCACGTGGCGCGTCGCCCCGCGCAACCCGGTGCTCGCCACCGCGTGCGCCCTGCTCGTGCTCTGCGCCTCCGGCCCGGTCCTCCACCCGTGGTACCTCCTCTGGGGCGGGCTGCTCCTCGCCGCCGTGCGCCTCTCAGCCAAGCACGTGCGAGCCGTCGTCTTCGTGACGCTCTTCTTCGTGACCTATGGCGTCGTCGACGCGACGGTCTCCAACGGCACGTGGGCGCTCGGCGTCTCGGCAGCCCTGTGGATGGCGGCCCGGCTGCGGGCCAACCGCCGTCGCGTGCACGAGCAGGCCGGCGAGCCCGTGCTCGCCGCCGCGCTCCCCCGCGGCTGACGCCCGGTCAGGCGCCGCGGGCTGCGCTGAGCGCGATGCCGTCGAGGATGTCGTGCTCGGACGTGACGACCTCGGTGACGCCCGCGCGGTCGACGACCCGCTCGACGACCCGTCTCCACACCAGTGCGCCCGCGCCGATGACGTCGACGCGCCCCGGGTGCATGTAGGGCAGCTCGGCGCGCTGCGCGCGCGACATGGCCAGCAGGTCGTCGCACGCGGCGACCATGTCGGCCGGCGCGGAGCGCGCCAGGTGGGTGCGCTCGGCGTCGTATGCCGTCAGGCGCAGCAGGTGCGCCGTGATCGTCGTGACGCTGCCGGCGAGTCCGACGAGCGTCGCGACGCCCTCGAGGGGGACCACGGACTCGGCCACGTCGAGTGCCGCGTCGACGTCGCGCACGGCCGCCGCGATCTCGGCGTCGGTGGGCGGGTCGCTGACGAGGTGTCGCTCGGTCATCCGCACGCAGCCGATGTCGACCGAACGGGCGACCTCGACGTGATCGGTGCCGCGGACGAGCTCCGTCGAGCCGCCACCGAGGTCGACGACGAGGTAGGGCCCGGAGACCCCCTGTGCCGCAAGGTCTCCCGTGGCGCCCGCGAACGACAGCGCCGCCTCCTCGTCACCGGAGACGACCTCGGGCGACACCTCGGTGCCGTAGTGCTCGACGAACGCGGCACGCACGCCCTCGATGAAGTCGGCGGCGTTGCGAGCGTCGCGAGAGGCCGACGTGGCGACGAAGCGCACGTGCACCGCGCCCAGCTCACGGCACGCCGCGGCATACTCCCGGGTGACCGCGAGCGTGCGCTCCATCGACTCGGGGGCGATGACACCCGTGCGGTCGACGCCGTGACCCAGGCGGACGATCTCCATGCGACGCCGGACGTCGGTGAGGGCACCCGTGGCGGGGTCGACGTCGGCGACGAGGAGGCGGATGGAGTTGGTGCCGCAGTCGATAGCGCCGACGCGGAGGGTCGTGTCACTCACCGGCGGCCACCTCGGCGGCGGCGTCCTCGGCCGCGTGCACGGCGGCGCACGACGTCGGGAGCCACCAGTCGTCGAGCATCGCGAGGGCCTCGTCACCGAGCGGGTTGACGCCCGGACCTGCAGCGAGCGAGTGGGCGACGAGGACGTGCAGGCACTTGACGCGGGTCGGCATGCCGCCGGCGGAGATGCCGTCGATCTCGGGCACGTCACCGAGCTCGGCACGCTGCGCGAGGTAGTGCTCGTGCGCCCTGGCGTAGGCCGCGGCGAGCTCCTCGTCGTGGGTGAGCCGCTCGGTCATCTCCTTCATCAGACCGCCGGTCTCGAGCGTGCTCACGGCGCCGGTCAGGCGCGGGCACGTCGCGTAGTAGGTCGTCGGGAACGGGGTGCCGTCGGGCAGGCGGGGCTCCGTGCGCAGGACGTCGGGCTCGCCGCACGGGCAGCGGTGCGCCACCTCGGCCACGCCGCGCGGGGGGCGGCCGAGCTGGCGCTCGACGGCGTCGAGGTCGGCGACCTCGACCTGGTGGGTGCCCGCCTCGGGCTGCGGGGACGGACGGGAGGGGACGCTCACGCGGAACTCACTTCTCGGGCTTCAGGGGTGACCAC
Source organism: Terrabacter sp. Root181 (assembly GCF_001428505.1). GTDB lineage: Bacteria > Actinomycetota > Actinomycetes > Actinomycetales > Dermatophilaceae > Terrabacter. The sequence continues at coordinate 91,335 of NZ_LMHU01000010.1, read as the reverse complement.
GGGTCACCTGGTGCGGGTGACACCCGCGGTGGGTCGGTCGGCGATCTGGATCGACTGCCACACCTTGCCGTACCAGGGCGACGCGGCGTTGGCCATGGGCGCGGCGACGACGGGGCGCTCCGAGGCCGGAGCGCTCGCGTCGTCGGTGGACGGGTCGATGACGGTGTAGGCGCGGTCGCCGACCCGCACGAACTTGAGGCGCTCGCGCGCCTGGACCTCGATGTAGGCGGGGTCCTTCCACAGCGCGGCCTCGCGCTCGAGCTGCTGCACGGTCTCGCGCTGCTCGGCGACCTTGTCGTGCATGGCCGAGGCGTCGCCCCGCTGCTGCACGAGCGAGCGGAGGGTCGGCACGATCGTCACGGCGAGCATGACGAGGATGCCGAGCAGGATGGCGCCGCGCACCCACGCCGTCGAGGCCGACGGCGGGGCCGTCTGGGGCGAGCGAGGGCGGGCCGCGAGAGCCGGGCGCTCCTTGCCCGCACCGGGGCGGCTCGCGCGCGAGGCCCCGGGTCGGGACTGGCCGGGCCGCGTGGCCGACGAGCGGCCGGCACCGGCACGACCCGTCGACCGTGCGGAGGAGGCCCGGCCGGCGGACGTCGAACCCGACGCTCCCCCGGCCGAGGTGCCGGGCTTCGAGGCTGCCTTCGGCCCCGGCTTGGGTCCGGGCTTCACGCCGGGCTTCACGCCGGGTTTCTCGCCCGCCTTCGTGCCGGGTGCGTGGCGGGCCGGGGACGGCCGCGCGCCGCCGCCCGGGCGACCCGTCGACGACGGGCGGCCCGGGCGGGATGGCGTGCGGTCGGCCACGAGGTCAGCCCTCGGCGCCGAAGCGGCTCGCGTCGAAGCGCGGGAAGGCGCCCGTGCCGGCGTAGACGGCGGCGTCGTCGAGCTCCTCCTCGATGCGCAGCAGCTGGTTGTACTTCGCGACGCGCTCGGAGCGGGCCGGGGCGCCGGTCTTGATCTGGCCGCAGTTGGTGGCGACGGCGAGGTCGGCGATACTGACGTCCTCGGTCTCGCCCGAGCGGTGGCTCATCATGCAGCGGTAGCCGTTGCTCTGCGCGAGCGTCACGGCGTCGAGCGTCTCGGTGAGCGTGCCGATCTGGTTGACCTTGACGAGCAGCGCGTTGGCGGTGCCGGTCGAGATGCCGCGGCCGAGGCGCTCGGGGTTGGTGACGAAGAGGTCGTCGCCGACGATCTGCACCTTGGAGCCGAGCAGGTCGGTCATCGACTTCCAGCCGTCCCAGTCCTCCTCGTTGAGGGGGTCCTCGATGGACACGAGCGGGTAGGCCTCGACGAGCTCGGCGTAGTAGGCGACCATCTCGTCGGCCGACTTGCTCGCGCCCTCGAAGGCGTAGGAGCCGTCCTCGAAGAACTCGGACGCCGCGACGTCGAGGGCCAGGGCGATGTCGCGGCCCGGCTCGTAGCCGGCCGCCCTGATCGCCTCGAGGATGAGGTCGAGCGCCGCACGGTTGGACTCGAGGTCGGGGGCGAAGCCGCCCTCGTCGCCCAGGCCGGTCGCGAGACCGCGCTCGTGCAGGACCTTCTTGAGCGCGTGGTAGACCTCGGCGCCCCAGCGCACGGCCTCACGGAAGGTCGGCGCACCGATCGGCGCGATCATGAACTCCTGGATGTCGACGTTGGAGTCGGCGTGCGACCCACCGTTGAGGATGTTCATCATCGGGACCGGGAGCACGTGGGCGTTCGGGCCGCCGACGTAGCGGAAGAGCGGGAGGCCCGCCGACTCGGCCGCGGCGTGCGCGACGGCGAGCGAGACCCCGAGGATCGCGTTGGCGCCGAGGTTCTCCTTGTTGGACGAGCCGTCGAGCGCCATCATCTCGGCGTCGATGAGGCGCTGCTCGCTCGCGTCGAAGCCGACGAGGCGCGGGTTGATCTCCTCGATGACCGCGTCGACGGCCTGCTCGACGCCCTTGCCGAGATAGCGGCCCTTGTCGCCGTCGCGTCGCTCGGACGCCTCGAAGGCGCCGGTCGAGGCACCCGACGGGACGGCCGCGCGAGCGAACGTGCCGTCGTCGAGACGGATCTCGACCTCGACGGTGGGGTTGCCGCGCGAGTCCAGGATCTCGCGGGCGCCAATCTCCTCAATGCTGGCCACTTGGCTCTCCTGTGCTGGTGCTGCTCATGGGTGCTCTTGGGTGCTCGGCGCGGGCGGGACGCGGTGGTACCGACCCCCGGACACCGGGCACAGTGCTGGGACGAGCCTAGCCCGTGGGGTCCGCGGCCCGGTGGAGCGACCCGGCATACGGGCAGGACGAACGGCAGGTGGGGCAGACCCGGACGTATCGGACACGGGGACAAACGGGGCCCTTCCACCCATACTTTTTTTACCTCTTCCTTACCAAGGACTGACCGGGAGCAGGCATACTCACAACTAGCCATCCGGGGGGGTGGAGCTGGTCGTGAATAGGGCACCAGTGGGTGCCGGGGGTGGGGTGTGGACATGGGTCAGCCCATGCGCGAGTCGGGGGTTGTTCTGCTGAACGTGAGCGCGCGTCCTGTGACGCAGCCGCTCAGTGAGAGGAGTCGGGGGCAGCGGCTGCTGCAGCTCGGCATCGCCGGTGGAGACCTCGTCATCATCACGGCGGCGACCGCCCTGGCGGCCGTCGGACGCACGAGTCTCGACGTCTTCGACGTCGCGAACGACGTCAACCAGGTCGCCCAGTCGGTCGGCCTGTGGATCGTGGCTGCCTGGATGGTCGCGAACCTCGCGCTCGGGACGTACACGAGCAGCCACCTGGGCGTCGGGACCATCGAGTACGCGCGGGTCTGCAGTGCGGCCGGGCTCACGGCCGGGGCGATCGGCATCCTCAGCTACCTGACGAAGTTCAACCTCTCCCGAGGGTTCTTCGTGCTGATCTTCGCCATCGGGCTGCCCCTCGTGCTGCTCTGGCGCTGGTACGCCCGGCGCCTCGTGCACCGGGCCCACGCCCACGGCCACCTGCTGACCCGGGTGCTCATCTCGGGCTCGGCCGGTCACGTCGACGACGTCGCCGCGGTCCTGGAGCGAGAGACCTGGCTCGGCTACCGCATCGTCGGCGCCCTGACGCCGGAGTCGCAGCCCACACCGTCCACCCCGCAAGGGGTCCCGGTCGTCGGGACCACCGGGCAGACCGCGGAGTCGGTGATCGCCGAGAAGGCCGACATGGTCGTCTTCACCGAGGGCGCGTTCCCGTCGGCCGTCGACTTCCGCCGGATCGCCTGGGACCTCGAGGGCCACCACGTGCAGATGGCGGTCGTGCCGAGCCTCAGCGACATCAGCTCTGGCCGCATGGCGATGCGCCCGGTCGGCGGTCTGCCCCTCGTGCACGTCGAGCAGCCCCAGAGCCTGGGCGCCTCCCGCGGCCTCAAGCGCGCGTTCGACTTCATGGGCGCGACGCTGCTGCTGCTGGTCGCCGCGCCCGTCATGATCGTCGTCGCGGTCGCCACCAAGCTCCAGGACGGCGGCCCGATCCTCTTCCGCCAGACCCGCGTGGGGCGCGACGGCGAGCTCTTCGAGTGCCTCAAGTTCCGCAGCATGGTCGTCGACGCCGAGGCCAGGCTGTCGGGCATCACGCACCTGAACCAGAACGCCGACGGCGTCCTCTTCAAGGCCCAGAGCGACCCCCGGATCACCCGCGTCGGCGCGTTCATCCGCCGCTACTCCATCGACGAGCTGCCTCAGCTGATCAACGTCGTCAACGGCGACATGAGCCTTGTCGGCCCGCGGCCCGCCCTGCCGGCCGAGGTGCGTCGCTACGTCCCCGACGTCCAGCGCCGTCTCCACGTCCGGCCCGGCATGACCGGTCTGTGGCAGGTGTCCGGACGCAGCGACCTCTCGTGGGAGGACACGGTGCGCCTCGACCTCTACTACGTCGACAACTGGTCCATCGTCCAGGACCTCTCGATCATGGCCAAGACCATCCACGCGGTCTTCGCCTCGCGCGGCGCCTACTGACGCCGCTCCGCCAGCCCCGTGAGGGCCGCGACACCGCACCCGGTGACGCGGCCCTCACCGTCTGGTGCCGGCTCACGAACCCGAGGGCCTATGGCGTCCGGCCGGCTCAGGCGTCCGGGTGGGCCGGCGCGCCGGTTGCGCCGGCCGCGCCGGTTGCGCACGCCGCGCTCGCGGCCTCGAGCCCACGCAGGGTCTCGCGCAGGGCGGCCTCGGCGTCGACGCCCTCGGCTCGTGCGCGGCGGACGAGGTCGAGCAGCTGGGCGCCGAGGTCACCGGTCGCGACCGCGTCGTCGACGAGGTCGTCGCGGCCTGCACGGCGCAGGCGGGAGACGTACTTCTCGGCGCGGGCCAGGGCCGGCAGCGAGCTCGGGACACCCTCGACGGGATGGGTCCGGTGCTGCTTCTCGTCGGCCTTGATCGTCTCCCAGTTGGCCTCGACCGCGTCGGCCGTGTCGGCCTCGACGTCGGAGAAGACGTGCGGGTGACGCCGGACGAGCTTGTCGACGAGCCCTCCGGCGACGTCGTCGATGCCGAACGGCTCGGTCGAGTGATCCTCCGCCACGCGGGACTGGAACGCGATCTGCAGCAGCAGGTCGCCGAGCTCCTCCTGCATGTGGGCCGGGTCGCCGCTCTCGATGGCCTCGATGGCCTCGTGCGCCTCCTCCAGGAGGTAGGGCACCAGCGACTCGTGGGTCTGCTTCGCGTCCCAGGGGCAGCCGCCCGGCGACCGGAGGCGGTCCATGACGGCGACGACGTCGAGCAGCCGCGCGCCGGGCACGTCGAACGAGCCGATGAGCAGCTCCACCTCGGGCGGCTCGGGCAGCCGTGTCACCTCGACGGCGATCGCGTCGCTGAGGCCCGGGTCGCCGTCGGACGAGCCGACCCACACGACATCGCCGAGAGCGGAGGCGGTGACGAGGTCACGTGCGAGGTCGGCCGGGTGCCCGTCCTCGCGGGGCAGCACCTCGATGCCGGCCTCGACCACGGCGGCGACCTGCGGCTCGTCGGGACGGCCCCACACGGCATACGCCTGCTCGAGACCCTGCCACGCCTCTCGGGTCAGCAGACCCGGGGCGATGCGCGGGGTCGTGACGAGCAGGACGACGCGGGCGGTCACGACGGCGAGGGGCGCAGGACTACTGCGCGGTGGTCGGCGCCGGGGCGGGGGCCGCGTTGGCGCTCGGCTTGACCCAGTTGGGCGTCTGCTGGCCGATGGTGAAGTAGACCGGCCCCTCCTCGGACTGCACGACCGAGCCGTACTTCGGGTTGACCGTGATGTCGGCCTTCTTGAGGTCGGCGCGGTAGGCGGCGACGTCGGCGGGCGTCATCTTCTGCGACTGGATGAGGGCGACCGCCGCGACGAACTCCTTCGTCGTGTCGGTGGCGTCGGGGATCGAGGAGATGACCGAGGCATAGGTCTCGTCGGGCTTCCAGCTGCCGGACTTCGCGACGACGTCCTTGAGCAGGGGCGCGGCGACGAGCGCCGTGACGACGATGTTCTCGGCGAAGTCGAGCTTGGCCGCCTTGAGCTGGTCGTACGTCTCGCGCACGTCGGACTCGTGGATGACGTCGCCGTTGACGACGGCGGCGGCCTGCTGGCGCGTCTCGAAGCCGCACCCGCCGAGCAGCGACACGGCGCCGAGCGCGGCGATGCCGACGACGGCCACGCGCTTCGCGGGTTGAGCAGACCAAGCCTTCACTGATTTCCTCCTCTGGCGGATGCGTCTGACATCCTACGGGGCTCCTACCCTGGTTTTCGCCGCGCCCGACGATGCGCCGGCCGACGCCCCCGTCGCGGCGGACGACGCGGCCGCGATGTCGTCGAGCAGGACGGCCGTGATCAGCTGTCGGGCCCACGTCAGGACCTCGACGTCACGCAACGGCTTGCCGCCGACACGGGCCGTCATCGGGGCCGGGACGAGGATGGTGCCGAGGGCGTCCTTGACGAGCGTGCCCGGGTAGAGGCGCATCAGCCGCAGCTGCTGGCTCTCGCGGAGGTCCTTGACCGGGCCGAAGCGCACGACCTTGCCCTGCACCCCGATGTCGCCGATGCGGGCGGCCCGGGCCACGACGCGCAGACGAGCGACCTCGAGGAGGTTCTCGACCGGCTTGGGCGGCGCGCCGTAGCGGTCGCGCAGCTCGGCCTCGATCTCGTCGACGGCCTCGAACGTCTCGACGGTCGCGAGCTTCTTGTAGGCCTCGAGGCGCAGCCGCTCCCCCGGCACGTAGTCGTGGGGCAGGTGGGCGTCGACGGGCAGCTCGATCTTGATCTCGGCGGGCAGGTCGACGGCGTCGCCGCGGAAGTCGGCCACGGCCTCGCCGATGAGACGCACGTAGAGGTCGAAGCCGACGCCCTGGATGTGGCCGGACTGCTCGCCGCCGAGGAGGTTGCCGGCGCCGCGGATCTCGAGGTCCTTCATGGCCACGGCCATGCCCGACCCGAGGTCGGTGTTGCTCGCGATGGTGCGCAGGCGGTCGTGCGCCGTCTCGGTCATCGGCTTCTCGGGCGGGTAGAGGAAGTAGGCGTAGGCCCGCTCGCGGCCACGCCCGACGCGACCGCGCAGCTGGTGCAGCTGGCTGAGACCGAGCATGTCGGAGCGCTCGACGATGAGGGTGTTGGCGTTGGAGATGTCGAGGCCGGTCTCGACGATCGTCGTGCAGACGAGCACGTCGAAACGCTTCTCCCAGAAGTCCTCGACGACCTGCTCGAGCTTGTGCTCGCCCATCTGGCCGTGCGCGGTGGCGATGCGCGCCTCGGGCACGAGCTCGCGCAGCCGCGCCGCCGCCTTCTCGATGCTGCTCACCTTGTTGTGCACGAAGAAGACCTGGCCCTCGCGCAGCAGCTCGCGGCGGACGGCCGCGGTGATCTGCTTCTCGTCGTAGGCGCCGACGAAGGTCAGCACCGGGTGGCGCTCCTCGGGCGGCGTTGCGAGCGTGGACATCTCGCGGATGCCGGTGACCGCCATCTCGAGCGTGCGCGGGATGGGGGTGGCCGACATCGACAGGACGTCGACGGCCGTGCGCATCGTCTTGAGCAGCTCCTTGTGCTCGACGCCGAAGCGCTGCTCCTCGTCGATGATGACGAGGCCGAGGTCCTTGAACGCCACGTCCTTGGCCAGCAGGCGGTGCGTGCCGATGACGAGGTCGATGGTGCCGTCGGACATCCCGGCCATGACGTCCTTGGCCTGCTTGTCGCTCTGGAAGCGCGAGAGCGAGGAGACCTTGACGGGGAACTGCGAGTAGCGCTCGGCGAAGGTCTGCTGGTGCTGGCTGACGAGCAGGGTGGTCGGCACGAGGACCGCAACCTGCTTGCCGTCCTGGATCGCCTTGAACGCCGCGCGCACCGCGATCTCGGTCTTGCCGTAGCCGACGTCGCCGCAGATGAGGCGGTCCATCGGGACCTGCTTCTCCATGTCGGCCTTGACCTCGTCGATGCTGACGAGCTGGTCGGGAGTCTCGACGTAGCCGAAGGCGTCCTCGAGCTCGCGCTGCCACGGGGTGTCGGGTGCGAAGGCGTGGCCCTTGGTGGCCTGGCGCGCGCTGTAGAGGCGGATGAGGTCGGCCGCGATCTGCTTGACGTAGCGCTTGGCCCGCGACTTCGTCTTGGTCCAGTCGGAGCCGCCCATCTTGTTGAGCGTGGGCTCCTCGCCGCCGACGTACTTCGTCACCTGGTCGAGCTGGTCGGTCGGGACGAAGAGGCGGTCACCCGGTTGGCCGCGCTTGCCCGGGGCATACTCGATGACGAGGTACTCGCGCGTCGCACCGGCCACGGTGCGCTGCATCATCTCGACGAAGCGCCCGACGCCGTGCTGCTCGTGGACGACGTGGTCGCCGGGACGCAGCTGGAGCGGGTCGACCTGGTTGCGCCGGCGTGACGGCATGCGTCGCATGTCCTTGGTGGACGTGCCGCTGCCGGGCTGACCGGTCAGGTCGGTCTCGGTGAGGACCTCGACGCGCGCGCCCTCGTGGACGAAGCCGCGGCCGAGGGTGGCCGTGGTGACGTGGACCCACCCCGGCTCGAGCATGTCGTCGCCGGTGGTGTCGAGGGGGCGCACCGCGACCTCGTGCTCACCCAGCACCTCGGCCACGCGCTTGGCCAGACCGGGACCCTCGGTGACGACGGCGACGGCCCAGCCGTCGCGGACCCGCTCGCGCAGGTGCTCGACGGCGCGGTCGGTGTCGCCCCGGAAGGCCTCGGGATCGGTCGTGCGCACGGCCAGGCGCTCGTCGACGTCGTCGTCCTCGATGACGAGGTCGGCGTCGGCGGCGAAGGGCGTGAGGGTCCACCAGGCGCGCCCGGTGCGCTCGGCGAGGGCCCGCACGTCGGCGAGCGACCAGTACGACGCGCTGCCGAGCAGCGACTGGAGGTCGACGGGCACGTGGTTGCCGGCTGCGGCGTTGGCCCAGCTCGCCTCGAGGAACTCCTCGCTCGTCGCGACGAGGTCGTGGGCACGGCGTCGGACCCGCTCCGGGTCGGCGAGGAGCAGGATCGATCGCTGCGGCAGGATGTCGAGGACCGACTCCATGCCGTCGACGAGGGCCGGCGCGAGGGACTCCATGCCCTCGACGGCGATGCCCTCGGCGACCTTGGAGAGCATCTCGGCGACGCCCGGCAGCTGGTCGGCGAGCGCACGTGCCCGAGCGCGTACGTCGTCGGTGAGCAGCAGCTCGCGGCACGGCGGCGCCCAGAGCCCGTGGTCGGCGATCTCGAGGGAGCGCTGGTCGGCGACCTTGAACCACCGCACCTCCTCGACGGTGTCGCCCCAGAACTCGATGCGCACCGGGTGCTCCTCGGTGGGCGGGAAGACGTCGAGGATCCCGCCGCGCACGGCGAACTCGCCGCGCCGCTCGACGAGATCGGTGCGGGTGTAGGCGGCGGCGACGAGCGCGTCGACGACGTCCTCGAGCGGACGCTCGTCGCCGGCGCGCAGCGCCACGGGCACGAGCTCGCCGAGACCCTTGGTCAGCGGCTGGAGGATGGCGCGCACGGGCGCGACCACCACCGAGAGCGGGCCGTATGCCGGGTCGTCCGGGTCGGGGTGGGCGATGCGTCGCAGCACGGCCAGCCGCCGACCGACGGTGTCGCTGCGGGGCGAGAGGCGCTCGTGCGGCAGGGTCTCCCACGACGGGAAGACGGCGATCCGGTCGGCGGAGAGGAAGAGACCGAGCGCGCTCGCGAGGTCCTCGGCCTCGCGCGTCGTCGCCGTGACGACGACGACGGGCGCGGGGTCGGTGGCGGCCGGAGCGGCCGCGGCCGCTCCGGACCCGTCGGCCTGCTGGGCGAGCGCGGCGACGAGGAACGGGCGCGTGCCGTCGCTCGCGGAGACGTCGACGAGACGTGCCCGCCCGACCTGGTCGAGGACGTGGCGGACATCGGGAAGCGCCCTGAAGGCGGACAGCAGTGGGTGCGGCATCAGGTCCTCCAGTCTAGGTCGGTGCGGCGACAGCCGTGACGCCGGTGCTGGCACGGACTGTGGAGGCCCAGCGCGCGGGGGGCCGCCGGGGAGCTCAGGTCAGCGCGGCGCGTGGAAGCGCTGCTGGGCGTCGAGCAGCCCGACCTCGATGAGCGCCTCGACGGCGTCGGCGCCCTCGTCGACCAGGAAGGGCAGGACCTCGGTGCGCTCGGCCTTGGAGAAGTCCTTGAGGACGAAGTCGGCGGGATCCTGACGACCGGGCGGTCGGCCGATGCCCAGTCGGACGCGGAGGTAGTCGCGGGTGCCGAGCGAGCGCGAGATGGAGCGCAAGCCGTTGTGGCCGCCCTCGCCGCCGCCCTGCTTGAGCCGCACGAGACCGGCCTCGATGTCGAGCTCGTCGTGGAGCACGACGACACGGTCGACGGGCACGTCGTAGTACTTCGAGAGGCCGGCGACGGCCGAGCCCGACTCGTTCATGAACATCGACGGGACGGCGAGCACCACCTTGGGGCCGCCGACGCGCAGGCGCACCTCGGCGACGCGGGCCCGCGCGGCCTTGTGCGCCTTGAACGTGGCCCGACCGCCCACCGCACGGCCGGCGACCTCGTCGACCGTCATGGCCCCGACGTTGTGCCGGTTGCCGGCATAACCGGGCCCGGGGTTGCCGAGTCCGACGACGAGCCAGGTGTCCATGCGGTCCTCGATCGGTGGTCGGTGGTGATGGGCTCACGGTCGGGTGCTGCTGGTGCGGGCACGGGCCCCGCCGAGCCGGAGCTCGGGCGGGACCCGTGGACGCGTGGTGTGGCGCGCGGCGCCACGGAAGGACGGAGGCTCAGGCCTCGTCGCCCTCGCCCTCGGCGGACTCGCCCTCGGCGGACTCGCCCTCGGCGGCCTCCTCGTCGGACTCCTCGCGCTCGATGCCGGCCTCGGCCTCGGCCTCGGCGAGCTCGGCCTCGAGGGCCTCGGCGGAGATCGCCTGCGTCACGTTGACGACGAGGGCGTCCTCGTCGGTGACGAGCGTCGCGCCCTCGGGCAGCTCGATCGCGCCGGCGAGGATCTGCGTGCCGGCCTCGAGGCCCTCGACGGAGACGACGACGTTCTCGGGGATGTTCGTGGCGAGCGCCTCGACCTGCAGGGTGTTGTGGTCGAGCGTGACGACGGTCTCGGGAGCGGCCTCGCCCTCGAGGTGCACGGCGACGTCGACGGTGACCTTCTCGCCCTTGCGGACCACGACGAGGTCGACGTGGTCGATGACCGGCTTGATGGCGTCGCGCTGGACGTCCTTGGCGAGCGCGAGCTGCTCCTTGCCGTCGACGACGATCGTGAGCAGGGCGTTGGCCTGCTTGAGGGCCATCATCGTGTCGTGGCCGGGCAGCGAGATGTGCACGGGGTCGGTGCCGTGGCCGTACATGACGGCGGGGATGTTGCCGGCGCGGCGGATCTTGCGGGCCGCGCCCTTGCCGAAGTCGGTGCGCTTCTCGGCGACGAGCTTGGTGTTGTCGGACACGGGGGTCTCCTGGGGGTCTCGGATGAGGCGGTCTGTTGTGGTCGGCCTCGACGCGGGACGACGCGCGGTGATCGGCAGTGACGGAGCGGGAAGGTCGTGTGGTCCGCACGCAGAGGCGAACCCGACCGTGGAGTGCTCCACGTCAGGCCACCGCGTCGATCACGGACCTCGTCACGCCCTGCCGTGGCAGCCGTGCACCGTCCCTCGCCGAGGCAACTGCTCGATCTTACGGGACGGACGCCCGGGCGGCGAAATCCGCCGTCGGCGCCAGGTGGCCGGACCGGTCGTGGGCCCGACGACGGTCACAGCGATGTCACAGCGGAGGTCACAGCGAGGGCGTACGCCGGAGCACCCAGGAGTCCGTGAAGCCGCCTCCGGCTCCCCGCACGAACGAGTAGCGCAGCTCGTCGGAGGTGACGCGCAGGTCGGCGAAGCCGTAGGTGGGTTTGCTGCCGGTCCCGGACGCCGCGGCGAAGTAGCCACGCTCCGGGTCGGCCGTCGCGACCTGCCGCAGTGCCACGCCGCCGGTCCCGACCGTGGCGAAGACCGTGCCCGCCCCGGCGACCATGGAGGTGTCGGCGTCGGCCACGCACGCCGGCGAGTAGGACCCGACGGTGACCCTGGCGCAGCCCGCGCCCTCGCGCAGCTGCTTCGTGCGCTGGTAGAGGTGCTCGTGCCCGGAGAGCACGAGGTCGACCCGCTTGGACACGAGAAGGTGCTGCAGGTCGGGCCCGCTCGAACAGCCGTAGCGGCCCATCGAGAGGCACGGCTCGTGCATGGCCACGACGACCCACCGGATGCCGGCGCGTCGGGCACCGTCGATGGCGTCCGCGGTCCACGCGTAGCGCGCCGACCCCTCCGCATAGCTCCACGTGCCGTCGGGGAAGGTCAGGCCCGGCGAGACGAGCACCACGCGTACGAGAGGTGTCGAGCGCGGCAGGTCGACGTAGTACTGGTGGGCGTACTGCCCCACGGCCCCGCCGAGCCGGTTGGGCAGGCAGGCGGCGAAGCGGTCGATCGAGCCGTTGCTGCCGTCGCTCTCGTGGTTGCCGGCGAGCAGCTCGAACGGGAATCCCACGCCGAGGCGCGAGGTCACGAAGGAGCACCACGAGGCCTCGCCGCCCGGCGAGCCGTAGGAGAGGTCGCCGAGGGCGAAGTGGGCGTCGGAGCCGCTGGCCCCCAGGGCCCGCAGCACGCCACCGGTCGCCGCGGTGGCGCCGTAGTCACCGGCCGCGGTCAGGTGGACGCGGGCCGACGGGGTGGGTGCCCCGGCGGTGGCCGGTGGACGGATGAGCCCCGGCAGCGCCGACGTCGTGGCAGGTGCCGGGTCGGGGCCTGTCGTCAGCGCCGCAGCAGACGGCGGCTGCGTCGGGGATGGCGGCGTGGTGCAGGCGGCGGCTCCGGCCAGGGTGAGCATCCCCAGCACGCACACCACGGCCCGACGCCACTGCATGCCGGCAAGCCTAGGGCGCGCCGGCCGACTCGGCTCGTCGGGCGGCAGCGGGGTCGGCGGCCCGGTCACCCGAGCCCGTGGCCAGCTCGTCGGCCACGCCGGCCACGCCGGCCACGTCGGCCACGTCGGCCGCGCCGTCCCGGGGCGCGGGCCCACGGGACTCGTCGGCGCGGACGGCCGCGAGGCCGGCGACGATGAGGAGCCCCCCGACGAGCTGGACGGGCGTCGGCAGCTCGGCGAGGACGAGCCAGGCGAAGAGCACGGCGAAGAGCACCTCGGTCAGGGCCACGAAGGAGGCGACCTTGGGGCCGAGCATGCGCACCGCCGCGATCCCCGTGACGTAGGCGAAGGCGGCAGCGACGATGGCGATGACGAGCACCGGCACCCACCAGTCCACGACGACCCCGCCGAGCGGCACCCGTGCTGCGCCTCTGGACATGTCGAGCACGCCGACGAGGCCCGCGAGCCCGAGGGACACCGCGCCGACGACGAGGCCACCACCGGCGAGCGCGAGGGGCGGCACGTCGTCGTCGACGTGGTCGGCGAGCAGGAAGTAGAGCACGAGGCAGACGGCCGCGCCCAGGCCCCAGAGGACTCCGACGACGCTGATGCTGGCGCCGCCGATGACGTCGAGGACGAGGAGCAGCCCGGACACCGCGAGGGCCACGCCGACGAGCGTGAGTCGGCGCGGGGCCTGCCGGTGGCGCAGCCAGAGCCAGCCGACGATGAGGACCGGCGCGAGGTACTCGAGCAGCAGGGCCACGCCGACGGAGAGGTGCGTCACGGCGTTGAAGTAGGCCAGCTGGCAGCCGGCGACGCCGGTGAGGCCGTAGCCGACGACGACCCAGGCGTTGCGCCGAAGCGCCGGCCACCGGCCGCGGAGCGACCACAGGGCGGGCACCAGCAGCACGACGGCGGCCAGCGTGATGCGCATCGTCACGACGGCTCCGGGTGACCAGCCGCCGACGAGCAGCGACTTGCCGAAGGCTCCCGACGTGGCGAACGCCGCGGCCGACGCGAGGGCGACGCCGAGTCCGACGAGCGGGTGGCGCGGCCTGGACGGTGTCACCTCGGCCGCGACCGCACCGGCGACGGCACCGACCACTGCTGGCTCCCCGATCGCAACCCGCTCCGCCATGACTGTCCCTCGTCGTTCCCGCTGACTGGCCGGCACCGTGTCGCGCCCGCGTCATGTCAGCACCGAAAGTGATTACACTCGTGACAGTAGCGATCGCGCCCGTCAGGAGTCAACATGCTTTTCACCCATGACACCGACGTCGCCCTCGCCGGAGCGGCAGCCCTCGTCAACACGATGCCGGGCTCGGTGCCCGGAGACGGCGACCCCGACCGGCTGACGACCCTCGACGAGCTCGAGACCCTCTACCGGGCTCAGGGGTGGACGGGCCGGTTCGACCGCGACGCCGCGGAGCTCGCGGCCGTCCGCGCGCTACGCCCCCGGCTGCGCGGCTTCTGGGACGAGGACGAGGCAGGCGTCGTCGCCCTCGTCAACGAGCTGCTCGCCGAGGCCCGCGCCGTCCCCCAGCTCGTCGACCACGACGGCGTCGGCTGGCACGTCCACGCCACCCCCGCCGACGCCCCGCTCGCCCGGCGGATGGCGGTCGAGGCGGCGATCGCGGTCATCGACGTCGTGCGCGCCGGCGAGCTCGCCCGCCTGCGCGTCTGCGAGGCCGCCGACTGCGACGACGTCGTCGTCGACCTCTCCCGCAACCGCTCGCGACGCTTCTGCGAGGGCGGCTGCGCGGCCCGGGCGCACACCGCCGCCTACCGCGCCCGCCGCGCCGCCCACGCCTGAGGACCCCACCACGCACGGAGGGCGTATGCCGCCGGGACCCGCCCGGCGGCATACACCCTCGTCGTGTGGTGGCCGCTCAGGCCTTGCCGTCGAAGAGGCTCGTGACGGAGCCGTCCTCGAAGACCTCCCGGATCGCCATCGAGACGAGCGGGGCGATCGAGAGCACCGCGAGCTTGTCGAAGCGGCGGTCGTCGGGGATCGGGAGCGTGTTGGTGACGATGACCTCCTCGACCTTGCAGGCCTTGAGGCGGTCGACGGCCGGACCGGAGAGGATCGCGTGCGTCGCGGCGATGATGACACCCGCGGCGCCCTGGTCCATGAGCGCGTCGGCAGCCTTGGTGATGGTGCCCGCCGTGTCGATCATGTCGTCGACGAGGACGCAGACGCGACCCTTGATCTCACCGACGACGCGGTTGGCGACGACCTCGTTGGGCCGGTTGATGTCGCGGGTCTTGTGGATGAAGGCCAGCGGCGCGCCGCCGAGCCGCGAGCTCCAGTCCTCGGCGACCTTGATGCGGCCGGCGTCGGGAGAGACGACGGCGAGGTCGAGGTGGCCGTACTTCTTGCCGACGTAGTCGGCGAGGATCGGCATCGCCATGAGGTGGTCGACCGGCCCGTCGAAGAAGCCCTGGATCTGCGCGGTGTGCAGGTCGATCGCCATGAGCCGGTCGGCGCCGGCCGTCTTGAAGAGGTCGGCCATGAGCCGCGCGGAGATCGGCTCGCGGCCGCGGTGCTTCTTGTCCTGGCGGGCGTAGCCGTAGAACGGCAGGACCACGGTGATGCTGTTGGCCGACGCACGCTTGAGCGCGTCGATCATGATGAGCTGCTCCATGATCCACTCGTTGATCGGAGCGGTGTGGCTCTGGATGACGAACGCGTCGGAGCCACGGACGGACTCCTCGTAGCGCACGTAGATCTCGCCGTTGGCGAAGTCGTAGGCGCTGGTGGGGACGAGGTCGGTGCCGAGCGCCGCGGCGACCTCCTGCGCGAGCTGCGGGTGGGCCCGGCCGGAGAAGACCATGAGGTGCTTCTCGGTCGTCTTGTTGATGCCGCTCATCGCTGGGCGCCCTTCGTCTCGGTGGTCGGGTCGGCCATCGGCTCGCTCGTCGGCTCGCTGGTGGGCTCGGTGGTCGCCTGCGCCTGCGCGGCTCGGGCGGCCTCGTCGGTCCTCGTGCCGGCGCGGCGGCGGGCGACCCAGCCGTCGACGTTGCGCTGCTGCGCGCGCGTCACCGCCAGCTGCCCGGCGGCGACGTCGCTGACGACGGCCGAGCCGGCTGCGACGTAGGCACCGTCGGCGATCGTCCGTGGCGCGACGATGACCGAGTTGCTGCCGACGAAGCTGTGGGCGCCGACGTTCGTGTGGCCCTTCGTGACGCCGTCGTAGTTGGCGAAGATCGTGCCCGCACCGATGTTGGCGCCTTCGCCGATGGTCGCGTCGCCGCAGTAGCTCAGGTGGGGCACCTTGGCGCCGGCGCCGATGTCGGCGTTCTTCGTCTCGACGAAGCCGCCGATCTTGCCCTTGGCCCCGAGTCGGGTGCCCGGGCGGAGGTAGGAGAAGGGCCCGACGCTGGCGCCGGGCCCGATCTCGGCGAGCTCGGCCTGGGTGCGCACGACGCTCGCACCGTCGCCGACCTCGACGTCGGTCAGGGTCGTGTCGGGACCGATGACGCAGTCGCGACCGATCGAGCTGGCCCCGAGGATCTGGGTGCCGGGACGCACGACCGTGTCAGGGCCGATCGTCACGTCCGCGTCGAGCCAGGTCGTCGCCGGGTCGATGACGATCGCCCCGTCGCGCATGGCCTGCTCGACGGTGCGGCGGTTGAGCTCGGCGCCGAGGCGGGCCAGCTGCACCTTGTCGTTGACGCCCTCGGTCTGCCAGAGGTCGGCGACGAGGTGCGCGCGGACCCCGAGGCCGCGGCGCCGGGCGATCGCGATGACGTCGGTGAGGTACTTCTCGCCCTGGGCGTTGTCGGTGCCCACCTCGTCGAGCGCCTCGCGCAGGACCGCCGCGTCGAACGCGTACAACCCGCTGTTGACCTCGCGGATCGCGCGCTGCTGCTCGTCGGCGTCCTTCTGCTCGACGATCGCGACGACCGAGCCCTCGGCGTCACGGATGACGCGGCCGTAGCCCGTGGGGTCCTCGAGCGTCGCCGTGATGACGGTGACGGCGCTGCCGGCCGCGTGGTGTGCTGCGACGAGACCCTCGAGCGTCTCGCTCGTCAGCAACGGCACGTCGCCGTACGTGACGACGACCGTGCCGGTCAGGTCGCCGGGGAGGGCGTCGAGGGCGCACTCGACGGCGCGGCCGGTGCCCTTGACGTCGTCCTGGTCGGCGACGACGGCCTCCGGGTCGACCTGCGCCACGTGCTCGGCGACGCGGTCGCGCTCGTGGCGCACGACGACGGCGAGGTGGTGCGGACTCGTGCCCCGGGCCGCCCGGATCGCGTGGGCCACGAGAGTGCGGCCCCCGATCGTGTGGAGGACCTTGGGGGTCGTGGACTTCATGCGTGTGCCCTCACCGGCGGCGAGGACGATCACGGCGGTCGGCCGTAGATCGCTCACAGGGCGCAGCTCCTTTTTGGATCGGGGTGCACTCGGGTGCGTACGACCCCGGCCCACGAGGGCGCCGGGGTGCGCCTCGGCCATGCTACTCGTGGGGAGCGAGGGTGCCGCCCCGGCCACGAGCGCGCCGTGACCCCACTCACACCGGGCGCTGTCGCGCGACGGCGTATGCCGTGTGGCCGACGACGCAGGCCACGCGCCGATCACCGTCCGTCGCCGATCTTGCAAGCCGTGCGACCATGGGAGGACGGGCCCGCCATTCCCCCTAAGTCGGCGGACCCCGGGCTGGCTCTGGCACCTACTCCCTGCCGAGCGGCCAAGGCGTCGCTCGACCGCGAACCCCCCCGCACGTCGGGCGACGCCGCTCGTCCGAGCACCCGTCACCGTCTCCTGCTCCCCGGGCAGGAGTCGAACCTGCGTCGCTTGTCCTGATTCAAAGTCAGGCGGGCCCTGCCGGCAGACCAACCGGGGATCGTCGTGGACGTGGACAGGGTAGTGCAGACCCGACGTCGCTCCGTCGCGGACTCACGCACCTGCCGGGTGGGCGTCGCCGGTCGGCGACTCCGGCGGCCGGCCCGCGATGGCAGGACCATCGGCGGCCTGCGCCGGGGCGGCAGCACCGGATGGCGCATCGGCCGGAGGGCCGGCTGGAGGGTCGGCTGGAGGGTCGGCCGCGGGGCCGGCCGATCGCAGGTGCCCGTTCTCGGCCGCAGAGCTGGACTCCGCGTTCGTCGGGGCGCGGCCGGCCGCCGGGTCGGACGGTGCCGGGTCCACGGACGTCGAGTCGGACGGCGTCTGGTCGGACGGTACCGGGTCCACGGACGTGGAGTCGGACGGCGTCTGGTCGGACGGTACCGGGTCCACGGACGTAGAGTCGGACAGCGACGGGTCCACGGACGTGGAGTCGGACGGCGCCGGGTCGGACGGTGCCGAGTCCACAGACGTCGCGTCGGACAGCGCAGGGTCGGACGGTGCCGAGTCCACAGACGTCGCGTCGGACGGTGCCGGGTCGGACGGTGCCGAGTCCACAGACGTCGCGTCGGACAGCGCAGGGTCGGACGGTGCCGAGTCCACGGACGTCGCGTCGGACGGTGCCGGGTCGGACGGTGCCGAGTCCACGGACGTCGCGTCGGACGGTGCCGGGTCGGACGGCGCCGGGTCCACAGACGTGGCGTCGGACGGTGCCGGGTCGGACGGCGCGGGGAGGAGGTCGAGATGGAGCAGGTCGACCGGGGTGGTGGCCGCCTCGGGCGCGACCTCCGAGCCTGCGCTGAGCACCTGCGTGACGCCGTCGACCGGCGAGACGACCGACGTCGTCGTGGTGCCCAGGTCGTGCGCCGCGGCCGGTGCCACCGAGAGTCCGAGCCCCACGACGAGGCCCGCCATCGCCGTGGCGAGTGGTGGGCCGATCGCGGTCCCAGCCAGGATCGACCCGCCCGTCCACGCAGCGACGGGAGTGACGATGGCTGCGCTCGACACGAGAGCGGTGGTTGCGGCCACGCCCGCCGGGGCCGTGAGGGCGGCGCCGCCCCCACCTCCCACGCAGGCGGCCGTGGTGGTGGCGGACACTGAGGTCGCGCCCGCGGTGAGGCCCGCTCCTGCTGTCGCGGTGCCGGATGCCGTCGCGCCGGCACCGCTCACGGTGAGGGTGCCGCCCAGACCGGTGCTGCCGGCCGCCGCGCCGCCGAGGGCGGAGCCGGCGCTCGTGCCCGCGGCACCCGCACCGGCCGTCCCACCCGCAGCGCCGGCACCTGCCGTCACACCCGTCGTGGCGCCGGTCGTCGCACCCGTCGTGGCGCCGGTCGTCGCACCGGTCGTGCTCGACCCGACGAGAGCCGCCGAAGCGCCCCCGGGGAGACTGCCGAACATCGCGGCTCCGACCGCGAGGACGATCGGCCCGGTGAGTGCACCGAACCCGTCGTAGACGCGTTGCAGCTCCACCGCGAGTCCGGCCTCGCGAGGACAGCGGGCCAGGTGGGCCTCGACGCGCGCGCCCTGCCTCTCGGTCAGTCGGCCTCGCACGTGGCCGCTGAGATGGTCGAGGGTCCAGCGGCAGTCGCGCGCGTCACAGACCGGCACACGGCGCCGCACCCAGGAGTCGAGATAGCGGTCCCGGAGCTCGTCACGGGCTCGTCTCGCGCGCGCACTCGCGACGTTGGCCGAGACCCCGAGCTCGGGGGCGACCACCCGAGGCGGGTGGCCCTCGACCATCGTCTGCCAGAGCAGCAGTCGGTCGGCCTCGCTCAGCCGGAGAAAGGCCTCGCGGACCAGGTCCGTGTCGACGCCCTGTGCGCCGAGGGCCGACAGTCCGTCGTCGGGTCCGGGCAGCAGGTCGAGGTCCGTCGTCGACGTCGTCACGACGGACATCTCGCGACGGACCGCGTCGACGCCGACGGTGCGTACCGTCGAGACGAAGTACGCCCGGAAGTTCGACGATGGCCCGCGCCCCTCGCTCAGGAGGCGGAACAGACGAGCGGAGGCCTCGGCCACGAGGTCCTCGGCCGACACGCGACCGCGGAACGACGTCGCGGCGGCGTGCGCGGCGGCCAGATGCCTGCGCCAGAGGGCAGCGAAAGCCTCCTCGTCACCCGACCGCGCCCGCGCGAGCAGCACGACATCGGACTCCTCGACCCCAGCCGTCGCGGGTGCGCCGGTCATGGGGTCGGACCGTGGTCCCATCGTGTGTGCTGACAATTGCGGCACCTTCCACCAGACGTGCCTCACCAGTGTGCGCCACCGGGGCCGTCTGTTTGTGGCATTTGCCAAAGCGCCGTCGGGCATGGCGGTGAGGTCGATCCGCGTCCGCCTCCCATTGCGTCGAGATCGACCTCACCGGCGACGTCGCCCGGACCGTGTCCCCACACGGACGCCGGGCGCGAGCCGCCTCCTCCCTACCAATGACATAGACGTGTTCACGAGCCGTTTCATGACGGGATTCGGCAAGAAAGTCAGGTGCGGCCTCGTCCGTCGCGGCCGACGACACCGGGACAGGCACAATGGCGGCGTGACCGCCGACCGCCCAGACCGCGCCGACCGCTCCCGCCCGCGCGCCAGGATGACGGGTCCGGAGCGGCGCGAGCAGCTCATCGCCGTCGGCCGCAAGCTCTTCGCCGACAAGGGGTTCGAGGCGACGACCGTCGAGGAGGTGGCCTCGCGGGCCAACGTCTCCAAGCCGGTCGTCTACGAGCACTTCGGCGGCAAGGAAGGTTTGTACGCCGTCGTCGTCGACCGCGAGATCCAGGCCCTCATGGGCGGCATCAGCGCCGCCCTCGAGGAGCCGGAGGGAGCCAGGGTCCTGCTCGAGCGGGCCACGCTCGCCCTGCTCGACTACATCGAGAGCGACCCGTCGGGCTTCCGGATCCTCGTTCGCGACTCGCCGCCCGGGCAGTCGACGGGTTCGTTCGCGAGCGTCCTCGGGGACGTGGCGGTCCAGGTCGAGCACCTGCTCGCCGCCGAGTTCAAGCAGCGCGGGCTCGACCCGAAGTCGGCGCCGATCCACGCGCAGATGCTGGTCGGGATGGTGGCTCTCACCGGTCAGTGGTGGCTCGACCGGCGCAAGTTCAAGAAGGACCAGGTCGCCGCGCACCTCGTCAACCTCGCCTGGAACGGCCTCTCGGGCCTCGACCGCAGCCCACGGCTGGTCACGGTCCCCCACCGCTGACCCCTCCCCCTCGAGTGAGCGCCCCGCCCCACCCGGGTGAGCGCTCACTCGACGAGGTGCCGCCTGGCCGGTCAGCCGGGGCGGAGGGTCTCGGTCCAGGTCCCGCCGTCGGCGTCGGTGACGCTCACGACGACGGGCCGGACCCCGCCCGACTGCTGCAGCAGCGCCTGCCCCTGGGCGCCCGTGCACCTCACCGCCGAGGCCGCAGGCTGGGTGCACGACCAGCTGGAGTTGCGCACCGTGAGGGTCCCCGTGCCCGACAGGTTGCTGACGCGCACCGTCATCGGGCCCTCGACCTGGGACCGCACCCGCACGGAGATCCTGGCGGGGTCGCGTCCGGACACGAGGCGCACCGTGACGGCGGGGGCCACGCCTCCCGGCTGGGGTGCCGGGGTCGTCGTCGGTGTCGGTGGGGTCGTGCTCGGGGTCGGCGGCTTCGTCGTGAACGAGGAGGTCGCGGGCTGGCCCGGCGGCGTGCTCGTCGGCTCCGACTCGGACGTGGGGTCGGTCCCGCTGCTGCCGGCCGGGGTCTCACCCTGCGGCACGGGGGTGCCGCCGAGAGTCGCGGACGGCGCACCCGGGTCGGCGACCGGTCCCGCGGACGGGGCGCCGGAGCGATCAGGGACGGACGGGACGGCGGAGGCACTCAGGGTCCGGGCCGCCACGTCGGTCGGCGAGACCGGGAGGGACGTGACGACGGGACGCGACGACGCACCCGGAAGGGCCCCGCGCGCGGCGCCGGGGGCCGCGCTGGAGGTGAGCTGCGTCGCGGTGGACGGGGTCGTCGCGGTGGAGGCTGCCAGCGAGGCGCCTGGGAGCGCCAGGGCTCCCACGACTCCTGCGGAGACGGCGAGCCCGGCCACGAGACCGGTGACGCGGCTGGCCACCTGGGCGACGGCGTCGACCCCCGACCCCGATGATGACGACGTGGAGGACGGCGCCGGGTGTCCCGCTGCCGGCGACCCCGTGACTCCCCCGGCCGTGACTCCCCCGACGCCGGCCGTGGCCTCGGCGATCCCGGCGGAGCCGGCCGCCGCAACGCCACCCGAGAGACCGGCGACGGCAGCGACGCTGACGAAGCCCGGTGTCCCGAGACCCGCCAGGAGCACGAGCGGGACGACGAGGGCGGGGAAGCCGTCGTGGATGACGCGGAGGTCCGCGGCGATGGCAGCCGCGTGCGGGCACGTGGCGACGTGCGCCTCTGCCCGCTCGGTCTGTCGCTTGGGCAGACGGCCACGGACGAGTGCGCCGAGGTGGCTCACCGTCCACCGGCACTCGTCGTCGTCGGCCCCGGCGAGCCCGCGCTCGGCCCGCGCGTCGAGGTAGAGCGCCCGGAGCGACTCCCGCGCACGCATGGCGCGGACGCTGACGGCGTTGGCCGTCATGCCGAGAGCGGGCGCGATCGCCCGCGGGGCCGCACCCTCGACGGTCGTGTGCCAGAGCACCCGCTGGTCGCGCTCGGAGAGCCCGGCGAAGGCCTCGCGCACGAGAGCGAGACCCTCGTCGTCGGTCGCCAGGCCCTCGAAGGGGTCGTCGGCCGGGTCGGCGAGGTCCTCGAGGTCGTCGGCCTCGGTGGGCACGACCCGCAGGTCGCGGCGACCCTGGTCGATGGCGACGGACCGCACTGCGGAGAGGAAGTAGGCGCGGAAGTGCTCGTCGGGGCCCTTGCCCGCGCGGATCAGCGCGAGGACGCGCGCGGCGGCCTCTGCGACGATGTCCTCCGGGGCCGAGCGGCCGCGGTGACGCCCGGCGACGGCATACGCAGCGGGCAGGTGGCGACGCCACAGCTCACCGAACGCCTCCGCGGAGCCTTCGCGTGTCCGGGCGAGGAGGTACACGTCAGGGGCCGAGGCCCATGCCTCGCTCGACCACAAGGTCGCGTCTGCAGACAACCCTTCGCCCTTCTACTGCCCCGGTGCGGGCCAGTCTGCCAAGCAGCGGGGCGTGCGTCGAGTCGGGACGCGGGCATCACGTGAATCCGGACGAACCGGGCCGCGTCGGGCGGTGCGTCGGGCACGCGGTGGGCAGGTTTCGTCCTTCCGAATGATCCCCTCCACGAAACCACGCGGAAGGACGAAACCTGACGGCACCACCGAGACAACCCGTAGGGGTCACTCCCTCCCCTGACCAAGCGGGAGACCCCTGCGGTGCCGTCATCTGTATGACGTGCCGGGACCCATTTCATGACATGGTTTTCCGAAATGGGCGGAAATGCCGGAAATTGACGGAGATTTTCTTACGGAGCGGGACGCCGGAGGCGACCGAGACCCTCGCCTTACCGGCACGAGACCCGCGGCATACCTGCCCAACGAGCCACTCCCGCCCGTCGGCGGCCGCTGGCGGGGCCGGCCCGGTCAGCGCGCGGTGCGGGCGACCGCGAACGTGCGGGTGAAGGGGAAGAGCACGCCGAACGAGCGCCGGGGGTATGCCGTCTCGAGCTCACGCTCGTAGTCCGCGACGAACGCGTCCCGCTCGTCGCCGTCGAGGACGCCGAGCACGGGCCGCAGGCCGGTGCCTCGCACCCACTCGAGCACCGGGTGTGGACCACCGGCCTCGGCGGTGAGCACGTGCTGGTAGGTCGTCTGCCACACGTCGACGTCGGCGGTGCGGTCGAGGAGGAGGGCGGCATACGTCGCAGGTCGGGCCACGGCCTGGGCTCGGTCGAGGCCCGGCCGCAGGTCGTCGGCCCGCGAGTGGCGAGCGGCGACCTCGCGCATGAGCCGGTGCGAGGGTGCGTCGAAGTTCGCGGGCACCTGCATCGCGAACGTGCCTCCGGGTGAGAGGCTCGCGAGCCAGGCAGGGATGAGGCGCAGGTGGCTGGGGACCCACTGGAGCGTGGCGTTCGTGACGAGGACGTCGACCGCGCCCCCGGACTCGGTGGGGTCCCAGTCCTCGGCCGTGGACTCGACCCACTCGACGCGGCCGTCGGTGTCGAGCGCGCGGGCGCGCTCGAGCATCTCGGGTGAGCTGTCGACCCCGACGATCGTGGCCTCGGGCCAGCGCTGGGCGAGCCCGAGCGTCAGCTCACCGGGGCCGCAGCCGAGGTCGACGACGAGCCGGGGGGCCTCGGTGTCGACGCGGGCCAGCAGGTCGGCGAAGGGACGGCCGCGGTGACCGGCGAAGACGGCGTACTGCCGCGGGTCCCAGGCCGCGTCGGCCGTGCGAGCGGCCGTGCCGGGCGCGACCGGCCCGTCGGGCACGGCCGGGTCGTCGGGTGCGACCCCTGCGGTCGTGGGCGGCGTGGTGGGTTCGGTCATGTCATCGTTCCGTTTCTTTCGATGTCAAGAGTCTTGACGGCGATTACAGTTGGGGTATGAGCGCCGACCGCAGGCCCGCCGACGACGTCGACGAGATCGTCGCTGCCTGGCGTCGGGAGCGCCCCGACCTCGACGTGTCGCCGCTCGAGGTCCTCTCGCGGGTCTCGCGCCTCGCTCGCCGTCTCGACCTCGCCCGCGGGTCGGCCTTCTCCGAGCACCTGCTCGACGGCTGGGCGTTCGACGTGCTGTCGGCTCTGCGCCGCGCGGGTGAGCCCTACGAGCTGTCCCCGGGCCAGCTCGTGCAGCAGACGCTCGTCACGTCGGGCACGATGACCAACCGCGTCGACCGCCTCGAGCGCAGCGGCTTCGTCGAGCGCCGCCCCGACCCGGGCGACCGACGCGGGGTGCTCGTGCGCCTGACCCCGGCGGGCCGCGACGTCGTCGACTCGGCGATGGCCGACCTCATCGAGCAGGAGAAGTCGTTGCTCTCGGAGCTGTCGGCGAGCGACCGCACGCAGCTCGCCGGACTGCTGCGGCGCATGCTGGCCCCGCTCGAGACGCGCGAGACGCGACGCGGCGACGGCCACGGCTGACGGCCTCACGCGCTCACCGCTCGGCCTGCTGGAACTCCAGCCGGTTGCCCACGGGGTCGGCGGTGTGGAAGCGGCGCAGCCCGGGGATGTTGTCGTCCCAGGTGACGGGTGCACCCGCCGCCCCGACGACCGCCGCGAGCGCCTCGACGTCGCCGACGGCGATCCCGGGGTGGGCCTTGCGCGCCGGGACGAAGCCGTCCTCGATGCCGACGTGCACCTCTGCCGACCCCGCCCGGAACCACGCACCGCCACGGGCGCGGAGCCGTTCGGGCTTGGCCACCTCGGTCATCCCGAGGACGCCGACGTAGAAGGCCCGCATGGCGTCCTCACACCCCGCGGGACCGGACACCTGGACGTGGTGCAGGAGCATCTCCATGCCCCAAAAGTATCTTGATATCAAGATACTTTCAAGGGTCTCGATGACGACGTTCCCAGGTCAGCCGACGACCTCGGCGGCCTCGAGCCACTCGAGCTCGAGGTCCTCGCGCTCGGCCACGACCGCCTGCAGCTTCGCGTTGAGGTCGGCGAGCGCCGCGGGATCCGTGGCCTTCTCGGCCATGTCACCGTGCAGGCGCTCCTCGCGGTCCTGGAGGCGCGAGAGCTGCTTCTCGATGCGCGCCATCACCTTGCGCGCCTCGCGCACCTCGGCCGGGCTGGCGCTCGTCGCCGGATCCGGGCGTATGCCGTCCGGCCGGCTCGTCGCCGCAGCCGAGCCGCCGCCGGGGGCCGGGGCCGCAGCAGCCCGCGCCACCCGGGCCGCGATGTCCGCCGTGCGCAGCCGGAGGTACTCCTCGACACCGCCGGGCAGCTCGCGCACCTTGCCGTCACCGAGCAGCGCCAGCTGCTTGTCGGCCACCCGCTCGAGCAGGTAGCGGTCGTGGGAGACGACGACGAGGGTGCCGGCCCAGCCGTCGAGGACGTCCTCGAGGGAGGTGAGCGTCTCGATGTCGAGGTCGTTGGTCGGCTCGTCGAGAATGAGGACGTTCGGCTCGGTGAGCAGCAGCCGGGTCAGCTGGAGCCGGCGACGCTCGCCACCGCTGAGGTCACCGACGCGTGCCTGCTGGCGCCCGCCGGGGAAGCCGAGGCGCGTCGCGAGCTGGCTGGCGCTGATCTCCTTGTCGCCGAGGGTCGTCCACTGCTTGACGTCCTCGATGGCCTCGATGACGCGCCACTGCTCGAAGCGCTCGAGCTCGCGCACCTCCTGGGTCAGGTGGGCGATGGCGACGGTCTTGCCGATCTTGCGGCGACCGGCGTCCAGCGGGATCTCGCCCGTCAGGGCGCGCAACAGGGTCGACTTGCCGGCGCCGTTGACCCCGACGAT
The DNA here is from genome assembly GCF_001428505.1 of Terrabacter sp. Root181. GTDB lineage: Bacteria > Actinomycetota > Actinomycetes > Actinomycetales > Dermatophilaceae > Terrabacter. The sequence continues at coordinate 65,805 of NZ_LMHU01000010.1, read as the reverse complement.
GCCGATGCGCTGACCGGGTGCCAGTCGCCACGTCACGTGGTCGAGCAGCCGGCGCTCGTGCGGTGGCTCGCCGACGGACACGGTGGCGTCTTCGAGGTCGAGCACGTCCTTGCCGAGGCGGCGGCTCGCGAACGACGCGAGCTCGACGCTGTTGCGCGGGGCGGGCTCGTCGGCGATGAGGGCGTTCGCGGCGTCGATGCGGAACTTCGGCTTGCTCGTGCGAGCCGGTGCGCCGCGGCGCAGCCAGGCCAGCTCCTTGCGCATGAGGTTGGAGCGCCGGTCGGCGACGACCCCGGCGAGACGGTCCCGCTCGGCCTTCGCGAGGACGTAGGCGGCATACCCTCCCTCGAAGGCGCTGACCTTGCCGCCCTCGACCTCCCACGTGTACGTCGCGTAGGCGTCGAGGAACCAGCGGTCGTGCGTGATCGCGACGGTCGCGTTGCCGGGGCGCGGTCGCTTCGTCGCGAGGTGGTCGGCGAGCCAGGCGACCCCCTCGACGTCGAGGTGGTTGGTCGGCTCGTCGAGCAGGAGCAGCTCGGGGTCCGAGACGAGCAGCCGGGCGAGCGCGAGCCGCCGGCGCTCTCCACCGGACTTGGGGCCGACGCGGCTGTCGAGACCGCCGACGTTCTCGGCCTCGATGCCGCCGAGCAGCCCGGTCAGGACGTCGCGGATGCGGGGGTCGCCCGCCCACACGTGCTCGGGCAGGTCGCCGAGCACGGCCTCGCGGATCGTCCACTCGGGGTCGAGCGCGTCCTCCTGGGCGAGCATGCCGATGCGGATGCCGTCGGCGCCGCCCTGCTTGGTCGTGCGTCCGGAGTCGGCCTCCTGCAGGCCGGCCATGACACGCAGCAGCGTCGACTTGCCGCCGCCGTTGACGCCGACGACGCCGATGCGGTCGCCCGTGAGGACGCCGAGGCTCACGTCGTCGAGGACGTGGGACGTGCCGAAGACGAGGGAGACCCGTTCGAGGGAGATGAGGTTGGCCATCGCTGACTGACCCTATGTGCTCCAGCCCCTTGCGCCGAACGCGGCGTTCGGTGGCGAACTCGGTGCTCGAGCAGCGCGTTCGCGATCGAACGCCGCGTTCGGCGGGGAGGAGGCGGGGTGCCTGCGGCGTGGGACGGAGTGCTCACTCGAGGTGGCGCGGGGTGGCGACGACGTGCGCGCCGTGGACCGGGCCCTTGGCGCGACGCAGGTCGCGGCACAGGTCGGAGGCGGCGAGCGACACCGACAGGTCGAGGCTGGCCTCGTGGCTCTCGGTGAGGAAGGCGACCGTGGGCCCGGAGCCCGACACGATCCCGCCGAGCGCGCCGAACTCGACGCCCGCGTCGCGCAGCTCGCGCAGCTGCGGTCGCAGCGAGAAGGCGGCCGGCTCGAGGTCGTTGTGCAGGGCGGCGCCGAGCGCCCCGGGGTCGCCGGAGCGCAGCGCCGCCATCAGCGCGGCGCTGACCTGGGGCTCGGGCACGTCGACGCCGTCACGTTCGCGCAGACGGTCGCACTCGGCATACACCTCCGGGGTCGACAGACCCGTGTCGCTGATGGCGAAGACCCAGTGGAAGGTGCCGCGCGCCAGGACGGGGGCGAGCTGCTCGCCGCGGCCCGAACCCATGGCGTTGCCGCCGGAGAGGATGAACGGGACGTCGCTGCCGAGGGTCGCAGCCAGCTCGGCCAGCTCGTCGCGGTCGAGACCGAGGCCCCACAGCTGGTCGCAGGCGACGAGGGCCGCGGCGGCGTCGGCCGAGCCGCCGGCCATCCCACCCGCGACCGGGATGTCCTTGTCGATGCGGATCGAGAGGCACTCGTCGACGTCCCAGCGGTCGGCGACGAGGCGGGCGGCGCGGACGGCGAGGTTGTCGCCGTCCGTGGGGATGCGGTCGGCGTACGAGCCGGCCGCGACGACCTGCCACTCGTCCCAGCGCGCGACCGAGACCTCGTCGTGCAGCGAGACCGCCTGGTAGACGGTCGCGAGCGCGTGGTAGCCGTCAGGCCGCCGAGGACCGACGCGCAGCTCGAGGTTGACCTTGGCCGGGACGCGCACGGTCACGGCGCCGGGCAGGGTCGGAGCGACAGTCATGCGCCCACCCTATGGTCCGACCGGCCGGCGTCAGGACGTATGGCCCCGACGGCGTCCGCGCGGCTCCGGCGGACCCACATCGGCCGGACGGGCCTCGGCGATCCGGGCGAAGGTCGTGATGTCGAGCTGCTCGCCGCGCGTGCGGGGGTCGACCCCTGCGGTGACGAGGGCCTGCTCCGCGGCGTCCGGCGAGCCCGCCCACGACGCGAGGGCGCCACGCAGGGACTTGCGTCGCTGGAGGAACGCCGCGTCGATGCAGCGGAAGACGTCCTCACGGCTCGCCGTCGTCTTCGGCGGCTTGCGACGGCGCAGCGCGACGAGGCCGGAGTCGACGTTGGGGGCCGGCCAGAAGACGTTGCGCCCGACGCGCCCGGCCAGCTCGACGTCGGCGTACCACGCCGCCTTGAGGCTCGGGACGCCGTAGATCTTGCTGCCCGGCTTGGCCGCGAGCCGTTCGGCGACCTCGAGCTGCACCATGACGAGGACGCGCTCGATCGTCGGGAAGTACTGGAGGAAGGAGAGCACGACCGGCACCGAGATGTTGTAGGGCAGGTTGGCGACGAGGGCCGTGGGGTCGGGACCGGGGAGCCTGGTGACCGTCAGCGCGTCGGCGGCGACGAGGCGCAGCTTGTCGGCGTTCTCCGGCTGGAGCGAGCGGACCGTCTCCTCCAGGGCGCCCGCGAGCCGCGGGTCCACCTCGACGGCCGTGACGTGCTTGACGACGGGCAGGAGCGCGAGGGTGAGCGAGCCGAGCCCGGGGCCGACCTCGACGACGACGTCGTGCGGACCGACGCCCGCGACCCGGACGATCTTGCGCACCGTGTTGGCGTCGACGACGAAGTTCTGGCCCCACTGCTTCGTCGGTCGCACCTCGAGGCGCTCGGCGAGCTCGCGCACCTGCGCCGCGCCGAGGAGCGCGGCATCGGCGACGTCCGGCGCGTCCTTCTTGCTCATGCGCTCACCCTATGGCGCCCCGGCGGATGGCGTATGCCGCGTGGCCCGGTGTCGCGCGTCCGCCCCCGGGCGCCCGGTCCCCGGGCACTCGCGTGCCCCGGCTTGCTCGTGTGACCGCGGGGCCACCCGACGGGACGAGGCCCCCGACCGTGATGGTCGGGGGCCTCGTCGAAACGTGCTGGTGCTGTGCGGCTGGGTCAGCCACAGCCCCACTGCGACGTGCCGTTGTCGGCGTAGACGCGGTTGGCCACGGTGATCTGCTGCTCACGCGAGGCGAGGTCGGCGCGCGACGCGAAGTCGCCGCCACCGTAGGCGAGCCACGTGGAGGTGAGGAACTGCAGGCCTCCGTAGTAGCCGTTGCCGGTGTTGATGTGCCAGTTACCGGTGGACTCGCACTGGGCGATGCTGTCCCACATGGCGGCGTGGGCCAGGTTGATGCCCCCGCCGGAGCTGGAGCCGCCGGTGCTGCCGGTGCTGCCGGTGCTCGTCGTGCTGGGAGCGGCGGCCGGGCGGGCCTTGGTGCCGACCAGCAGGATGCGGTCGACCGGGGCCTTGGTGACCTTCGACGAGAGCTTCTTGGTGGAGACGACCTTGCCGTCGACGACCGTGGTGCGGACCGTCACGGTGCGCACACCGGCGACGCCGGCACGCGAGACCTTGGTCTGGTCGGTGTAGAGGTCGCTCGTCTTCTTCTTCGTCGTGCCGAAGGCGATGGCCTCGTTGACCTTCTTGTCCTTGGTCTGCACGCGCTGGACCGCGACCTTGGCACCTGACGTGAGGCGGGTCGTGACCGGCGGGTTGACCTTGTCGGCCTTGCCGAGGCGGACACCGAGCTGGGTCAGCGCCTCGCCGACGGTGGCCGCGGCGATGGTCTTCGTCGTCGTCTTGCCGTCGACGGTGACCGTCACGGCCTTGGGGGTGACGACGCTGACGGCGAGCCCCTGGCGACCGATGGTCTGCGAACGGGACACGGACAGGCGGGCACCCTCGCCGCGGAGGCCGAGCGCGAGGAGCGCCCCGTCGACCGTGGTCTCGGTGGTGCGCACCTGACGGGTCTTGCCGTCGACCGTGAGGGTCAGCAGGCGGGCGTACTTCACGGTGATGGTGTCGCCGTCGCTGACGGGGGCGTCTGCGGCGGGGACGACGACGTCGCCCGGCTTCACGGCGATCCCCTGGTCGTCGAGGACGTCACCGACGGTGCTGCCGAAGACGTGGGCCGAGCTCGTCGTGCCGTCCACCGAGAGGTTGACGGCCTTGTCGAGCTGGGTCGCGCCGACGGCGCCACCGGTGAGGACGACGGCCGCGCCAGCGGCGGCCAGGATCTTGGCGTTGCGAGAAATCAAAACACTCCGAACGTCGAACGACCCGGGTGCAACGCGCTCTCGATCCGTCCTCCTCACGTCGTCGGGAAGAGGTCGATGCGGGGTGGCAACCGGCCAACAGTCCACCAATGTGGCCGACACTCCATGGAAAGGTCAAATTTCGGTAACGGAGGCCGGTGTCGGTGGACGGGGCGTTCTGTGGTGCGCTAGGAGCTTTGCCCGGTTCGCTCCGCACCCCAGGGACCGTAGACCCGCTCGCTGTTGTCGGACACCGCGCGGCACAGTGCCGGGACGTCGATGTTGAGCACCGCGGCCATCGCCCGGACGGTCACCGGCACGAGGAACGAGGCGTTGGTCGCACCCCGGTGCGGCGCGGGCGCGAGGTAGGGGGCGTCGGTCTCGACGAGGATGCGGTCGAGCGGGACGGCGGTCAGCGCGTCGCGCAGGCCGCGCGCGTTCTTGAAGGTGAGGGTGCCGGCGAAGCTGAGGTGGTAGCCGCGGTCGACGCACTCGCGAGCCATGGCCAGGTCGCCCGAGAAGCAGTGCAGGACCGTGTGCTCGGGCGCGCCCTCCTCCTCGAGGATCCGCAGCACGTCGTCGTGGGCGTCGCGGTCATGGATCTGCAGCGCCTTGCCGAGACGCTTGGCGAGGTCGATGTGCCAGCGGAAGCCGTCCTGCTGGACGGGGATCCCCTCGGGACCGGTGCGGAAGTAGTCGAGCCCGGTCTCGCCGATGACGCGGATGCGCTCGTGGGCCGCGCAGCGCTCGACCTCGGCATAGGCCTCCTCGAGACGCCCAGCCGCGGCGAGCCGAGGAATCTCGTTGGGGTGCAAGGCGATTCCACCGACCAGCTCGTCGTGCGCGTCGATGGCGTCCATGGTGAAGCGGATCCCGTCCAGGTCGCAGCCGACCTGGACGAGCCGGGTCACGCCGACGGCGCGGGCCGCCTTGATCGCGTCGGCGACGTCGAACGGCTCGTCCCCCTCACGCGTGATGTCGAGGTGGACGTGGTTGTCGACGACGTCGATGGGCAGCGGGTCCGGCGGGGTGTCCGGCAGGCCACGCTGCCCCGACGCCTGCGGGCTCATGCGGTCGGTGCCTCGTCGGCGCGCGCACCGGCCACGGCGGCCGCAGCACCGCCCTTCGGCTTGCCCATCTTCGGTGCCGCGAGGGGGTCGGTGTGGTGGCGGGTGCCGCCCGGCCCCGAGTCGCCCAGCCGCGCCCGCTCGTCCTCGATGACCTGCTCGGGGTCGAGCTTGACGAAGACGCCCGTGGGCTTGGCCATCGGCGTCCCGACGACGACGGGCCGCGACTCCCAGCGCGGCGTCGAGGTGTACTCGCCCGTGATGATCGGGTAGCTCCGGGCGTCGTCGTCGAGGTCCGGGACGACCTCCAGACGAGGCATCGGCATCAGCTCGCCGTCACCCCCGAGGACCGCGTGGACGCGGTTCGCCGCATGGGGCAGGAACGGTGAGATGAGCGTATTGATATCTGAGACGGCCTGCGCCAGCGTGTGCAGCACCGTCGACAGCCGCTCGCGCTGGTCGTCGCCCTTGAGCTTGAACGGCTCGGTCCTCGAGACGTACGCGTTGGCCTCGCCGACGACGCGCATGACCTCGGCCAGGGCGGCCTTCTGCCGGTGCCGCTCGAGCGAGGCACCGACGGTCGCGAACGCACCCCGCACGGTGGCCAGCAGCTCCTCGTCGACGGGCTCGACGGCATACGCCCTCGGGATCTCGCCGAAGTTCTTGGCGATCATCGCGGCCGTGCGGTTGACGAGGTTGCCCCAGCCGGCCACGAGCTCGCTGTTGTTGCGCTGCACGAACTCGGCCCACGAGAAGTCGGCGTCCTGGTTCTCCGGGCCGGCCGCGCAGATGAAGTAGCGGATCGGGTCCGGGCCGTAGCGGGCGATGATGTCCTGGACGTAGATGACGTGCTTGCGGCTCGTCGAGAACTGCTTGCCCTCGAGGGTCAGGAACTCGGAGGCCACGACCTCGGTGGGCAGGTTGAGGTCGCCGTACTCGCCGGGCTCGCCGCCCTTGTCGCCGCGCCCGGCGTAGCCGAGGAGCTCCGCCGGCCAGATCTGGCTGTGGAAGGTGATGTTGTCCTTGCCCTGGAAGTAGTACGACACGGCCGACGGGTCGTTCCACCACTCGCGCCAGCGCTCCGGGGCACCGATCCGGCGGGCCCACTCGATGGACGCCGAGAGGTAGCCGATGACGGCGTCGAACCAGACGTAGAGACGCTTGCTCGGGTTGTCCTCCCAGCCCTCGAGCGGGATCGGGATCCCCCAGTCGATGTCGCGGGTCATCGCGCGCGGGCGGACGTCCTTGAGGAGGTTCTTGGAGAACTTGATGACGTTGGGGCGCCACGTGCCCGACGCCTCGCGTCCGTCGAGCCACTCGCCCAGGGCGCCGGCGAGGGCGGGCAGGTCGAGGAAGAAGTGCTGCGTCTCGATGAACTCGGGCGTCTCGCCGTTGATCTTGCTGCGCGGGTCGATCAGCTCGTCGGCGTCGAGCTGGTTGCCGCAGTTGTCGCACTGGTCGCCCCGCGCCTCGGCGTAGCCGCAGATCGGGCAGGTGCCCTCGATGTAGCGGTCGGGCAAGGTGCGGCCGGTCGACGGGCTGATGGCGCCGTGCGTCGTCTGCTCGATCATGTAGCCGTTGGCGTGGACCTGGCGGAACATCTCCTGCACGACGGCGTAGTGGTTGCGCGTCGTCGTGCGGGTGAAGAGGTCGTAGGACAGGCCGAGGTCGGCGAGGTCCTGGGCGATGACCGCGTTGTACTTGTCGACGAGCTCCTGCGGCGTCAGGCCCTCCTCCTCGGCGAGGACGAGGATCGGCGTGCCGTGCTCGTCGGTGCCGGACACCATGAGGACGTCGTGCCCGGCCATCCGCATGTACCTGCTGAAGACGTCGGAGGGCACACCGAAACCGGCCACGTGGCCGATGTGGCGCGGGCCGTTGGTGTACGGCCAGGCGACGGCAGACAGGACATGGCTCATGGCGAGCAATCCTAGGCGGGCACGCGGCGCCGCCGCGCACGAGTATGCCGCCGCCCCGGCCACCGGGCTCCGGCCGTGGGCGGCTGTCGGCTTCCTTCTAGCGCGAGGTGGCCTCGTGCGGGTACGACAGAGGTATGACTGGACACATCGCAGAGGCAGAGGTCATCGTCGCCGCGTCGCCGCGTGCCGTCTGGGGCGCCCTGACGGACCCGGAGCAGGTGAGGTCGTGGATGGCCGGCACCACCCTGACCACCGACTGGGAGGTCGGCAGCCCGATCACGTGGCAGGGCGAGATGGACGGGAAGTCCTACGAGGACAAGGGAGAGGTGCTCGAGGTCGAGGAGGGCCACCGCCTCTCGATGACCCACTACAGCCCGCTCATGGGTCAGGAGGACCGGCCCGAGAACTACCACACGGTGACCTACACGCTGACTCCGACGAGGGACGGTCGCACGACCCTGGCCCTCGAGCAGGACGGCAACGACTCGCAGGAGCAGGCCGACCAGTTCTCCCAGAGCTGGCAGGGCATGCTCGAGTCCCTGAAGTCCACCGTCGAGTCGGCCTGACACCCCGGGCCTCACGGGCGGCGGTGCGCCACCACGAGATCGGCGCCGACCCGAACGGGTCGGCGCCGATGGCGTCCGGTGGTGCAGATCAGCCGAGACGAGCCTCGAGCGAGATCGGCACGGCCTTGAGGGCCTGGCTCACGGGGCAGTTGGCCTTGGCGTCCTCGGCGGCGGCCTGGAAGTCCTCGGCCGAGATGCCGGGCACGTCGGCGACGACGCTCAGCGCGATCTCCGTGATGCCCGTGCCCGGGACGAACGTGACGTTCGCCGTGGTGTCGAGCGTGGTCGGGGGCGTTCCGGCCTTGGCGAGGCCGTTCGACAGCGCCATCGAGTAGCACGAGGAGTGCGCTGCGGCGATGAGCTCCTCGGGGCTCGTCCTGCCGTTCGCCGCCTCCGCCCGCGAGGGCCAGTTGACGTCGTAGGTGCCGATGCCCGAGCTCTCGAGGCTGACCTGGCCGGAGCCCTCGAAGAGGGAGCCCTCCCAGTGCGTGCTGGCGGTGCGAGTGGTGCCCATGCCTTGCTCCTTCGCTGTGCTGTCGACTCGGCCGGACCGTCGCCGGCCTCCGGAGGGGGAACGACAGCAGCCTTGCCCGCTGTTCCCCGCTGGGCAAGGGGTTCGCCTGTCGAGACGCGCCGCAGGAGGCGCGGCCGCGGCGGTTCAGCGCGCGGCGAGCGACGCGTCGTAGAGCGCCTTCTTGGACAGGCCGGTGCGCGACGCGACGTCGGCCGCGACGTCCTTGAGCCGCTCCCCCGCCTCCACCCGCGTGCGTATGCCGGCGACGGCCTCCTCGAGGGACGGCACCACCCGCTCGGCACCGGCCACGACGACCGTGATCTCGCCCTTGACGCCGCCCTCGGCCCAGGCGACGAGCTCGTCGAGCGTGCCGCGCCGGACCTCCTCGTAGGTCTTCGTCAGCTCGCGGCACACGGCCGCCCTGCGGTCGGCGCCGAACGCGTCCCGCATCGCCGCGAGGGTCTCGGCCAGCCGGTGGGGCGCCTCGAAGAACACGATGGTGCGGCGCTCGTCCGCGACCTCGGCGAGGACCTTGGCCTTCTCACCCGGCTTGCGCGGTAGGAAGCCGTCGAAGCAGAACCGGTCGACGGGCAGCCCCGAGACCGCCAGCGCCATGAGGACCGCGCTCGGCCCGGGAACGCACGTCACGCGTACGCCCGCCTCCACCGCGGCGGCGACGAGGCGGTAGCCGGGGTCGGAGACGGACGGCATACCGGCGTCGGTGACGACGACGACGCGCTCCCCGGCGACGAGCCGGGAGACGAGGTCGGGCGTACGCGCCGCCTCGTTGTGCTCGTGGTAGCTGACGACGGACCCGCTCGGCGTGACGGCGAGGTCCGCGAGCAGGCGGCGCAGGCGACGCGTGTCCTCGGCTGCGACGACGTCCGCGGTCGCGAGCTCCAGTGCCAGCCGGGGCGCCGCGTCCCGGGGGTCGCCGATGGGGGTGGCCGCGAGGACGAGGGTGCCGGGGGTCATGCCGTCATCCTCGCAGGGACACCGCTTCGGTCCCCGCGACGCGACCGCCGCGCCACCGACCCCGTGGCGGACCGTCTCGGCCCAGGGCCGCCGACGACCGCGACAACCGTCCACCTGGTGGACGTCTGTGTCCACGGAGCGGTCCCCATCGTGGACTCGAAACGCCTCCGAAACCTCGAAGCGGTACGACAGACCCATGACCAGTCAGGGCCACGCCACGACCGAGCAGCTCCTCGAGGCCGACCGGCGCGAGCCGAACGCCGCGACGTTCGCCTCGGGCGTCTCGTCGGCGCATCAGCACGCGGCGCTCCGGGCGTCCGTGCGACAGCTGGGCGCGCTGCTCGGCGAGGCGCTCGAACGCCACGAGGGCGCCGACCTGCTCGCGCTCGTCGAGAAGGTGCGCGGCCTGGCCCGGGAGCCCGAGGACGACGAGCTGCGTGCGCTGCTCGAGGGCGTCGACGCGCCGACCGCCGTCGTCCTGGCCCGCGCCTTCACCGCCTACTTCCAGCTCGTCAACGTCACCGAGCAGCTGCACCGCTGGCAGGAGCTGAGCGCCGTCGAGAAGACGCCGCTGGCCGCGACCGTCGGGCGCATCGGTGCCGCCCTCGAGGCCGGCACCCTCGAGCGGGACGAGCTGGAGACCATCCTGGGCCGTCTGGAGTACCGCCCCGTCTTCACGGCGCACCCCACCGAGGCGACGCGGCGCACCGTGCTCAACCTGCTCCGGCGGATCGCCGTCACGGTCGATGAGCTCGAGGACCCCCGCCGACCCGTGTCGGACGGTCCGCGGGCCGCGCGACGGCTGGCCGAGCTCGTCGACATGATGTGGCAGACCGACGAGCTGCGGATCGTCCGGCCCGAGCCCACCGACGAGGCCCGCACCGCGATGCACACCCTCCGCTTCCTCGCCGACCAGGTGGTGCCCGACCTGCTCGCCGAGCTCGACCGGACGCTCGCAGGCATCGGCGTGGAGCTGCCGCCCTCGGCCCGGCCCCTGCGCTTCGGCGCCTGGGCGGGCGGCGACCGCGACGGCAACCCCAACGTCTCCCCCGAGGTCACCCTCGAGGTGATCGGCATGCAGCACGACGCCGGCCTCGCCGAGCTCGTCGAGAAGCTCGACCACATGCTCCACGAGCTGTCGTCGTCGACACGCTTCGTCGACGTCACCGACGCGATGCGCGAGAGCCTCGAGCGGGACGCGCAGGCCCTGCCGGTGACCTACGCCGCCGTGCGCCGGCTCAACGCCGAGGAGCCCTACCGGCTCAAGCTCAGCTTCGTGCGGGTCCGCCTCCTGCGCACCCGTGACCGGCTCACCCACGGCACCCCGCACGAGCCCGGACGTGACTACACCGGTTTCGACGAGCTGCTCGACGACCTCGTGCTCATGCGCGAGTCGATGCTCGCGGCCGGGGACACGCTCACGGCGGACGGGGCCATCCTGCGGCTCATCCGCACCGCGGTCGCCACCGGCACCGGCCTCGCCACGCTCGACGTGCGGGAGCACAGCGCCAAGCACCACGCCGCCCTCGCCGAGCTCTACGACCGCATCGGCGGACTCGACACCCCCTACGACGAGCTCGACCACGCGGCACGCATCGAGCTGCTCTCGCGGGAGATGGCCTCGCGCCGGCCGCTCACCGGCGTCGGCGTCCACGACGTCGGTGACTCCGCGTCGGCCTCACTGTCGCTTATGACCGCCATCGGGCGCGCGCTCGACACCTACGGCCCGGAAACGGTCGAGACCTACATCGTGTCGATGACCCACGACGTCGACGACCTCTTCGCAGTCGTCGTCCTGGCCCGCGAGGCGGGGCTCGTCGACACCGGCACCGACACGACGCCCGCCACCGCCCGCATCGGCTTCGCCCCGCTCTTCGAGACCGTCGCCGAGCTCGAGGCCGCCGGACCGCTGCTCGACGCTCTGCTCTCCGACCCGTCGTACCGCCGCGTCGTCGCGGCCCGCGGCGACGTGCAGGAGATCATGCTCGGCTACTCGGACTCCTCGAAGGACGCGGGAATCGCGGCGTCCCAGTGGCAGATCCACCGGGCGCAGCGCGCGCTGCGGGACGTGGCACGCCAGCACGGCGTCGTCCTGCGGCTCTTCCACGGACGAGGCGGTTCGGTCGGACGCGGCGGCGGCCCGACCGGCGAGGCGATCCTCTCCCAGCCGTACGGCAGCCTCGACGGTCCGATCAAGATCACCGAGCAGGGCGAGGTCATCAGCGACAAGTACACGCTGCCGGGACTCGCGCGCTTCAACCTCGAGGTCGCGCTGGCCGCGGTGCTCGAGGCCTCCGTCCTGCACCGGAGGTCACTGCTGCCGCAGGACCTCCTCGACGGCTGGAACGGCACCATGGACCTCGTCGCCGGCCGCGGACAGGACGCCTACCGCACCCTGGTGCGAGACCCAGGGCTGGTGCCCTTCTTCGTGTCGGCGACGCCCGTCGACGAGCTGGGCAAGATGAACATCGGCTCGCGGCCCTCCAAGCGACCCGGCGGCGAAGGCGGTCTCGACGACCTCCGGGCCATCCCCTGGGTCTTCGGCTGGACCCAGTCGCGGATCATCCTGCCGGGCTGGTTCGGCGTCGGCTCCGGCCTCGCCGCCGCGCGGGAGGACGGCCGGGAGAAGACGCTGCGCGAGATGTACGGCTCGTGGGCCTTCTTCCGCACGTTCCTCTCCAACGTCCAGATGACGCTCGCGAAGTCGGACCTCGACATCGCAGCGGGCTACGTGCGGGCGCTGGTGCCCGACGACGTGGCCGGGGTCTTCGACACGATCCGTGAGGAGCATGCCCGCACCGTCGAGGAGGTGCTCCGCGTCACCGGCCAGAAGGAGCTGCTCGAGTCGGCGCCCGTCCTGCGTCGCACGCTCGACCTGCGTGACAGCTATCTCGCGCCGCTGCACGCACTGCAGACCTCGCTGCTCGCGCGGTCGCGGGCCGTGCCCGACGACGCCGAGCCGGACGCCGACGTGCAGCGGGCGCTGCTGCTGACGATCAACGGCATCGCCGCGGGGCTGCGCAACACCGGCTGACCACGTATGCCGTGCGGTTGCAACGGCGCCACGGCGCCGTTGAGGCGCCGTTGCGGCCCCGCTTCGGGGCCCGATGACGACTGGAACTGCGCCACGGCGCGGTTCCGGTGTCAGCCGGTGGTCGGGTCGCCGGCGGCGCGGAGCATCCGGGCGGCCTGCTCGCGCATGGTCTCGCGCAGCTCGGGCGGCTCGAGCACGGTCATCTCCCACGGCAGGGCACCGATGTGCATGGCCATGGCGCCCAGGTGGTTGCCACCGGCCTCGAAGATGCAGCGGTCGGGGCCGTCGGACGTCACGGTGCCGACCGATGGCGGAATCTGCTTCTCCACCAAGGACTTCGGTGCCTCGATGCGCACCCGCGCGACGTGGTCATAGGCGCCGCGGCTGATCGAGCGCTGCACGTACGCGGCCGCCTCGGGCGCCTCGCGCGGGGTGAAGCGCCACCCGCGAGCCTCGGCGTCGGCCATGCGGTCGAGCCGGAACGTGCGCCAGTCCTCGCGGTCGAGGTCGTAGGCGAGGAGATACCACCGGCGTCCGGTGGCGACGAGGCGGTAGGGCTCGACCCGGCGTTCCCCCGAACCGCGCGGGCCGGCATACGCGAAGGTGACGCGCTCGGTCTCACGGCAGGCGCGGGCGAGCAGCAGGAGGGTGGCGGCGTCGACGGTCGCCGCCCCGCTGTCGAGCGTGACGGTGGCCTCGTGGATGGCCTCGACCTGTGCGCGGAGCCGACCCGGCAGCACCTGGTCGAGCTTGGCGAGCGTCCGCACCGCGGCCTCCCCCAGCCCCTCGACCGTGCCCCCGGCCGCGAGTCGGAGGCACACGGCGACGGCGACCGCCTCCGTGTCGTCGAGCAGGAGCGGTGGCAGCCGGCGGCCGGCGCCGAGCTGGTAGCCCCCTCCGGCTCCGTGGGCGGCGTTGACGGGGTAGCCGAGGTCGCGCAGGCGCTCGACGTCGCGGCGCACGCTGCGCGTCGTGACGCCGAGCCGGTCGGCGAGCTCGGTGCCGCTCCAGACGGGTCGGCTCTGGAGCAGGTCGAGCAGCCGGAGCACGCGGGCCGTCGTGCCGGTGCCGCCGTCGGACGTCGTGGACATGATGCCAGCATGACAGCCTCTGCGGACAGAATCTGTCCTATATGGCTGCGAGGCTCGAGCCATGACCACGACACAGACCTCCATCGACTGGACCTCCGCCCTCGTCGACCAGGCCGCGCGGCACTGGACCAACCAGCTGCGCCCGCGCTTCGAGGGCCTCACCGACGACGAGTACCTCTGGGAGCCCACCCCAGGGGCCTGGAACGTCCATCCCCGCGGCCAGGGAGCGACCGAGATCCAGGGCGGGAGCGGAGAGCTGACGATCGACTTCGCCCATCCGGAGCCCGTCCCCGCGCCCATGACGACGATCGCGTGGCGGCTCGCCCACGTCATCGTCGGGGTGCTGGGCGCCCGCGTGCACAGCCACTTCGGCGGACCCGACGTCGACTACCTCACCTTCGACTACGCCGGCACGGCCGACGAGGCGCTGGCCCAGGTCGACGCGGCCTTCGCGGCGTGGACCGCCGGCGCCCGGGGCTGGGACGAGGAGGCCCTCGCCGAACCGTGCGGCCCGAGCGAGGGCCCGTGGGCCGAGCACCCGCGGGTCGAGCTCGTGCTGCACATCAACCGGGAGCTCATCCACCACGGGGCCGAGATCGCCCTGCTCCGTGACCTCTACGCCCACCGCAACGACTGAGGGCAGGAGCAGCCATGGCCGCAAACGTCCCACCCGTCGCCGACGAGCGCGAGAGTCTCATCGCCTACCTCGACCAGCAGCGCGACGCCTTCGTCTCCGTCTCCCACGGCCTCACCGAGGAGCAGATCCGGATCGCACCGACCGCCGGCACCCTGAGCATCGGCGGGCTCGTCAAGCACGTCACCACCTGCGAGCGCGGGTGGACGGAGCGGATGGCCGCGGCGCCGGACGCGCCGGCGCCGCCCGACCGCTCAGTCGAGGAGCAGGCGACCGCCTGGGGTGACGACTTCCGCGTCACCGGCGGCGACACCCTCGAGTCGCTCCTCGCCGCGCTGGCGTCGCAGGGTGACGTCACCCGCGACGTCCTGCGGTGTGCCGACCTCGGCGCCGCAGTACCCGTGCCGCGCGACGCCCCGTGGTTCCCGAAGGACGTCGATGCCTGGTCGGTGCGCTGGGTCGCGATGCACCTCGTCGAGGAGCTCGCACGCCATGCCGGGCACGCCGACATCATCCGCGAGTCGATCGACGGCGCGACGATGTACGAGCTCGTGGCCGCGCGAGAGGGATGGCCCGAGACGCCGTGGCTCAAGCCGTGGCGCCCGGCGGCCACCACGAGCGCCTGAACGCGAGCGCCGTTGCAGGACAAAGGCGAAGGGCCCTTGGGAGTATGAGTCTCAAGGGCCCTTCTGGGTGACCGGTCGATGGTGACGCTCCCGATCGACTCCTCGTCGTCTCCGGTCCCGGCCGCCTCGTCACCCGGCTGCCGCAGTGGGTCGCCCCACCGTGTGGACCCTCGTCTCCGAGTTGTCCCGCTCTCCCCGAGGGGAGGGCGTGAGAGATTTCTATCCCCCTCCGGCGAGGTCCGCAAGGGCTTTCGCAAAACTCTTCGACGGTCCACAGGCGGGCGGCGTGTCGTCCACAGAAGTGGGCCCCTTCTCCACACTACCGAGCCGAGGGTGCACAGCTTGTGCACCGGCCCTGTGGAGAACGGCAGTCAGTGGGAGTCGTGACCCACCTCGTCGAGAACGGCCGTGAGAACGGCGATCCCGACCGCCGCCGACTGCGCCCGATCACGGTCTCCCGCAGCGGCATACGCGGCCTCCGCCTCGACGAGCGACTGGACCTCGGCGAGGACGAGCGAGCGCTCGGCGTCCTCGCCCAGCAGGCGCCGCTGCGCCTCCGTCGCGCCGAGCCCGACGGCCGCTCCGGCCACGTCAGCCGACGCGGTCGGGGTCGGCCCGTCATGGACGGGCACGGCCTCGGCGTTCTCGATCGCGGCCACCGCGCTGCGGAGCGCGCTGACGGCCGCGCGGTCACGCTCGCGCATCGCCGTGGTCAGACGGGTCCGGAGGACAGGGCGCAGCGAGGAGGACATGCCGAGACCGTATGCCGCCGCCCGCCTTGTGCGCCAAAGAGTTTCGTCCGCGACTCGGCTCAGTCCGGCGGAAGAAGGCGCTCCCGGAAGAACTCTCGGACGGCCGCGACCGCCTCCGGGTGCTTGTGGTCCGTGAGGGTCGCGTGGTCGTGGCCGTCGAGCTCCACCGCGATGAAGCCGTCGCCGAGCTCACGACGCAACGTCTCGAACCGCGTCCCCGTGGCCCAGTCACCGCGGTATCGGACGCCGAGCACCGGGCATCCCTGCGCGACACGGCGTCGCACCGCCTCGAGGTCCGAGGCATCCAGGTTGATGTCTGCCGCCCGCCGACGGCCCAGCGGCAGGGGTGTCGCCGGCTGGGCGACGACCGGTGCGACCACGACGGGGTCGACCATCATGGCGAGCGCGAACCCGCCGGTCACGCACATCCCGATCGCGCCCACCCCCGGACCGCCCGCGCGGACGTGCAGGTCCCGCGCGAGCGCACGCAGCCACCCGGCGAGCGGCGCGGTGCGGCCGGTCGCGAACATCGTGAACTCGCGGGTGACGCAGAGACGCGGCACGACTCGCATCGCCTCCCACGTGCGCGGCGGTGCGTGCGACGAGCCGAACAGGTGCGGCATCGTCACGGTGAAGCCGTCCTCGACGAGCTCGTCACCCAGCTCGATGACCTCGGGGGTCAGGCCCGGGCTCTCGTGCACGACGACGATCCCCGGTCCCACGCCACGCTCGTAGACGGGGTAGGCGAATCCGTCCTCGGCGAACGACCCGCGGGACCAGCCCGTCAGCAATGACATGCACAGGACCCTACGGCGGCCCGGCGCTCCCGTGGGCGGAGTCGGCCGCGCGGCTACAGTGACGCCATGTCGAGCGACGCCGGCGCGGCCCCGACCCAGGCTCCCGCCCAGAGCGGCGGGCCCCTCGCGCGGTTCCTGTCCCGGCCCTCGCCACGGGACCCGTCACCTGTCACCGACCCGGCTGCGCGCCGCGGGCTGCGCTGGGAGACGGTCCTCGTCCTCGGTGTGAGTCTCGGGTCGTCGGCCGTCTACGCCGTGCTCAGCATCATCGAGAAGCTGAGCCGCCCGGTCCCGCTGTCGCAGCAGACGACGGCGATGAACCAGTCGGCGACCCCGGGGCGGCCCTGGCTCGACCTCGCCTACCAGCTCGCCGGCATCGTGCTGCCCCTCGTCGCCGTCGCCCTCGCCCTCTACCTGCTCAACCACATCCGCCGGCCCGCCGTCGACGTGCGGGCCGGCCACTTCGTCGGCCTCGACCGCCGGGAGCCGGGGCGCGACCTGCTGCGCGGGCTCGGGCTCGCCGCCGTCATCGGCATCCCCGGGCTGGCGTTCTACTTCCTCGCCAAGGCCATCGGCATCAACACCCAGGTGTCGGCCGCGAACCTCGAGGCCGTGTGGTGGTCGGCGCCGGTGCTCGTCCTGGCGGCCGTCGAGAACGCCCTCCTCGAGGAGGTCGTCATGGTCGGCTACCTCTTCACCCGGTGGCGCCAGACGGGGTGGTCGTGGCCGCTCGTCATCGGGCTCTCGGCCCTGATCCGCGGGAGCTACCACCTCTACCAGGGCTTCGGCGGATTCGCCGGCAACATCGTCATGGGCCTCGTCCTCGGGCTGGTCTTCGTGCGCACCCGGCGCGTCATGCCACTCGTCGTCTGCCACGCGCTCCTCGACACGGTGGCCTTCGTCGGCTACTCGGTGCTGCGGGCACGCGGAGTCTCGATCTGACCGTCCGTGCGCGCCTCCTGCGGCGGGCTGCACACCCCACCCAGCCACACTGCATACGATGTCGCCCATGAACTCGGCCAGACAGGTGCGCGCTCGCCTGCTCGGGGACCCGGCCGACGACTTCCGACTGACCCGCCGCACCGCCGGCCGCATCGCGTGGCTCGGCTGGGCCGGGCCCCTCTTCTTCATGCTCGTCGGCGGCGTCATGCGCTTCTGGCACGTGGGCGCCCCGCACCAGCTGGTCTTCGACGAGACGTACTACGTCAAGCAGGGCTGGTCGATGGTCCTCTACTGGTTCGAGATGAAGAACGACGACGTGCTTCAACAGGCCAACCAGGTCGACCAGCACTTCACCGCCAACGACCCGATGGTCTACGGCATCGAGGGCGACTTCGTCGTCCACCCGCCCGTCGGCAAGTGGCTCATCGGTTGGGGCGAGACGCCCTTCGGCATCCTCAACTCCTTCGGCTGGCGCTTCGCCGTCGCCCTCGCCGGGACGATCTCGATCTTCATGCTCGGGCGGATCGCGCGCCGGCTCTTCCGGTCCGACCTCCTCGGCACCGTGGCGGCCGCGCTGCTCGCCTTCGAGGGCCACCACTTCGTCCACTCGCGCACCGGGCTGCTCGACATCTTCGTCATGTTCTTCGGGCTCGCCGCGTTCGGTGCCCTCCTCATCGACCGCGACCAAGCCCGCGAGGTGCTCGCCCGCAAGGTCGGTGACCGCGCCCGCGCCGCGACGTCGTGGCTGGGTCCGTGGCTCGGCTGGCGGCCCTGGCGCTGGGTCGCCGGCATCATGCTGGGCCTCTCGGCCGGCGTGAAGTGGTCGGGGCTCTACTTCCTCGTCTTCTTCGGGGTGCTCACGGTCCTCTGGGACGTCGGCGCGCGCCGTGCCGCCGGCGTGCGCGGCTGGGGCGCCGCCGGCGTCGCCAAGGACGGGCCGTATGCGTTCGCGCAGCTCGTCGTCACCGCTGTCGTCACCTACGTGGCGAGCTGGACGGGCTGGATCCTCACCAAGGGCGGCTCGTTCCGCACGTGGGCCCAGAACAACCCGGACACCGACTACGGCTGGCTGCCCGACTGGTGGCGCTCGCTCTGGGCCTACCACCAGCAGATGTACGCCTCGACGCAGGCGATCACCTCCTCGCACCCCTACCAGACCAACCCGTGGTCCTGGCTCATCCAGGGGCGGCCGACGTCGTTCTTCTACGAGGGACCCAAGAAGGGCGCCGACGGGTGCCTCGTCGACCAGTGCAGCAAGGCGATCACCTCGCTCGGCACCGTCTCCATCTGGTGGGGCGCGGCGCTCGCGGTCTTCGTGCTGCTCTTCATGTGGGCCCTGCGCCGCGACTGGCGGGCCGGCGCGATCCTCTGCGGCCTTTTCGCCGGCTACCTGCCGTGGTTCTTCCTCGGCAACCGCACCATCTACTCCTTCTACGAGGTCGCCTTCGTCCCGTGGGTGGTGCTGGCGTGCGTCTACGTCCTCGGCCTCATCGTCGGAGGCCGGGAGTCGTCGTTGACCCGCCGCCGCATCGGCTACGGCGTCATGGGTGCGTTCGTCCTCCTCACGATCGGGCTCTTCGCGTTCTTCCACCCGATCTACGTCGCCGACGTCATCCCGCTGTCGGAGTGGCAGGCCCGGATGTGGTTCCCCAGCTGGGTCTGAGCCAGCCGACACGCGCCCGGGAGGGCACTGCGGGCGACTCCTCGATCCAGCGCGGTCGACCTGTACCCGCACATCCACCCTTCCGACAGCCGTTTCCCGGACGGGCAACACCGAACGTACGCCCGACCCCGCCACCCCGAAAAGCCGCGGCCCCAAAGGCTCGCGCGTCGGCCTCTTGACACAGAGGTGAGCCAGTTCCGGACGTTCAGGCGGCGGGTCTCAAGAGAGCGAGGGAGTGCTGGGAGTGGCCAAGAACGGCCAGGTACGGCACATCGCGCCCTCCTTCGCGGGCTTCCTCGAGTTGTTCGCCGGCGAGTTGGAGTCATTCGCTGACGGGACCTCGACCCCGTCCTTCTAGCTCTTCGCGGCATGCTCCGGGCGTCCCGTCCTCAATACGACGATGTGGGCGTCGTACGAAGGCAGCTGGACCGCGAGGAGGGCGATCAGGCTTGACGTGCCTCCCGGTGATGGCCCGTGACGCGTCACTCGGTGGCGGCTCGACGCTGCTCGTCGTCGAAGGCGAGGTGTACGGCCGCATCCTTGGCGGAGGCGCCCGCGGCGACGGCCGAGCGGGTCAGCCCGATGTTGCGCGAGGTGGCGGCCATGGCAGCGGCGACCCGGCCGCGGCCGTAGGTCATCGAGTTGGCGGCGGCGACGCCGATGCTCGACCCGACCTCGATGGCGTCCTGGTCGGCGCCCATGTAGAGGAACTGCCACGCGTACTCGGAGGTCTGCCGCTCGATGAGCGCCTTGACCTGGGCGTGGGTGAGCTCGTGCGAGGAGTTCTCGTGGCCGTCGGTCATGATGCCGACGATGACGACGCCTGGCCGCTCGTGCTCGGGCAGGGCGGCGAGGCGGGTTCCGGCCTCGCCGAGGAGGCGCCCGATGGAGTCGAGCAACGCGGTGGACCCGCGTGGTGACAGGGACAGCGGCGGCACGTCGGCCACGGGTACGTCCTGGTAGACCTCCTCGTACTGGTCGTCGAACTGCGCCAGGGTGACCCGGCAGTCGCCGGGCTGGCTGCGCTGCTCGGCGATGAACGCGTCGAAGCCGCCCTCGGTGTCGTCCTTGATCGACTGCATCGACCCGCTGCGGTCGAGCAGGAAGTAGAGGTGCGTGAGGTTCGGGTTCGTCATGACGTCTCCTCCGTGGTCGGGCTGGGCTGGTGATCCTCAGGTGCTGCTGCGACGGCGGGCGCGGAAGCGCAGCGGGCGATCCGACGCCTCGGACGCGGGCCGGTGGCGTCCTTCCTCGAGGTCGTAGCGGGCACGCTCGACGCCGGCGGCGGTGACGCGTCCGGCCTCGGAGCCGTAGGCGCCGAGCAGGCTGGTGCGGGCCAGGCGCGGCCCGACGGCGTTCTCCGACAGCCCGGCCAGGGCGCCGGCGGTCCGGATCGTGCCGCCCTCGGCCACGAGGACCGCCGCCATCGCTTCGTCGACAGCGGATGTCAGGTGCTCCTGGGCGGCTCGCAGAAGCGGCAGCGCGTCGAGGGGGCGGGAGGCGTCGGCACGGTCGAGCGCCTCGCGCGCGGCGTCGACCGCGGTGCGCAGGGCCTGCTCCGTCTCGGCCGGGAGGGGCCGCAGTGCGTCGTCGTTCATCCAACGATCGTAGGCGCAGTAACTGCGGCACCGCAAGAGTTGAGCCGATCCGACGGGCCGGCCGGGTCATCCCGCCGTCATCCGCCTCGTCGGGGCGTCCTCGCCGAGAAGCAGATGCCGCAGGCCGCCGGGTTCTCGACCTTGGCTGCCAACAGTTGCTGCTGCCCCTGTACATAGGGGCCCAGAGAGAGTGCCGACAGCTAGGCGCCGGCCTGCGCAAGCTCCTTCGGTTCGGTGACGGGGTCGTGGGAGAGCATCTGACGTCGGGCGATGGTGCGCAGATCCTCGCGGCCCTGCTCGTCGAGCGGCCCACCGTTGGCGAGCTCCACCTCGACGACCAGCCACTGCCAGAGCTCTCGCACGAACGCGCAGAACTGCTCGCGGCCCCGGTCTGTCAGCTCCACCCGACTGTCCGCGCCGCACGACCTGGCCCTCGAGCTGCTCCTGCGCCGAGCGCCGGTCCGGGATCGCGAAGGCCGGTCCGATCTCGGAAGCCCCTGGCTGAGTCAGCCCCCGCATCGCGACCTGCTTCAGGAACAAGGCGACCACGAAGGCCAGCACCGCGACGGGGATGGCGGAGGCGAACACGTACTGAAGCGTGTCGGCATAGGCCGCCACGACCGTAGCCTGTTGAGCCGGCGGCAGGCCTTGGACACCGGCGGGACCCGACGCGACCTCGCCCTCCACCCGAGTGAGGTGACAGGTGAGGTGACGGGCCCGGGAGGGCACCGGGGCAACGACTCTGACTCCAGCGCGACCGGCTCACAACCCCACACCGGCTCTTCGGACAAGCCACTTCCCGGACCCGCCACCACCCAGCGTAGAACCCAGCCCCCAACATGTCTTGACCTAAAGGGGTGCCATGACCGGGCGTCCCGTCTTCAACGCGCCAGCTGAGGATGGGAGGCCAGCAGACTGGATCACTCTTCGGGTGGTCGTAGACGCTTCTGCACTCTTCGCTCGCACGCCGAGGTGGTCTACCGTCGTCAGCAACCAAGTCGGACGAGGGGACGGCCAAGGAATGAGCGGCGCGGCGAACGCTAAGAAGAATCAGGAAGGGCGATTCTCTGAGGAGGAGCGAACCGCGATGAGGGCCCGCGCGGCGGAGCTGAAGGCCGAGGTCCGCCGCGCCACCGCTGAGGAAAAGGCGGCAGCCGATGCGGCGGCTTTTGAGGCGAAGATCGCCGAAATGCCGCAGCCCGACCGCTCCACGGCTGAACGTGTTCACGCGATCGTGACCGAGGCCGCCCCAGAACTGCTGCCGAAGCTCTACTACGGTCAGCCGGGCTGGGCGAACGCCGGGGGAAAGGTCATTGTCTTCTTCAGGAGCGGCCTGCTGGACAAGGCACGCTATTCGACACTGGGATTTAGCGTCCAAGCCAAACTCGATGAAGAGGGCGGGCTCTGGCCAACCTCCTACGCCTTGGAAGAGGTGACCGACGACAGCGCGAAGACCATCGCGAAGCTCGTCGAGAAGGCCGTCCTGAACTGAGCTGACTGCTCGCACCGTCGTCAACCTCGGGCCTCGGTCCCTCGCGCCCCGATTCGCCCCCTCAGCAGGTCCTCGTGGGGGGATGTCTACAGACCAACCGGGTGTACGCCGCCCGCTACCGCCACCTCACCAGCCGGGTCACCCCGACCCCAGCCCAGACCGCGGTCGCCGGAGCGATCCTGCGGCAGCTGTACGCCGTCGTCACCCAACAGCGGGCATGGGACCCGACCATCGCCGCCCCCGGCACCACCTCGTGGAAGGCGATCTCCGCAACCACTGCGGCATAAAGGAATCCGCGCTTTCCTGCACCCGGACCCGGGGATGGAGGAACGACGCTCACGAGCTGGGCCGAGGTGAGCCTTCTTTGCGGCATTGAGAACCGCTCGCGGTATCTCGTCGGTCATCACAGGAAGCCCCGTCGCGTCGTCGACACAACCCGATCACACGCTGCCGAGCACGACCTCGATTAGCTATGCAGGGACCCACGACGAGACACCGGCACCCGCCCAGCCCTTGACGCTAAACACCTCACGCTGATGGTCGGACGTCCCGTCCTCACCGCAGCAGGAGCGGACGTTCGCATGTCGGATGTTCCTGCTCTCATGGGCACATGATTGAGGTCGTAGTCGGCGCGCTGGTTCGTGAACGTCGAGTCCTGCTCGCGTATCGGAGTCAGAACAAGCGTGCGTACCCAGCCGTTTGGGAGTTGCCCGGTGGTGTGGTGGAGCCCGGCGAGTCAGAACTTGACGCGCTGAGGCGGGAACTGCGCGAAGAGCTCGGCGTGCACATAGCGACTGGCTCGGCGTCTCATCTGTGCCGGCTGACCGTGGGACCGGCGGAAGGGCCCGCCCTCCTCAGCGCTTGGCTAGTGTCCGACTGGGAGGGGACGCCGGCGAATGTCGCTCCCGACGAACACGACGACATCCGATGGTTCGACATCGACGACATGCCTCCCCCCGTGCACGTTCCTGTGCGCGCCGCCTTGGTGGCTGCGATACGGAGTCACCGGCGCTGAAGTGCAACGCACTGTCATCGGCATGCGGGGAAAGGTTCCCGTCAGCGAGGCTGAGCTGGAGGCGGTCTTGGCGAGGCTGGCACGCGGCGGCACCCGGCTTGCCGACCTTCTCATCGTCCTGGCGTGGACGGGCCGCGGTGGGCGGAGGCTCGCGCCCTGCGGGTGGCCGACATCGTTGAGGTCCCGATGCCGGGCCGGCTGGTCCGCCGGTCACAAATCCGAGGGCGAGGCGGTCACGTCGACGAGGGCAGGTCCTCGCGCCGGCCCGCTCGCCAACCGCGTGCGGCCCATGGTCCGGGACATGCGCGTCAGGAAGGTCCGATGACCTGCTCCTGACGACCGATCGCGGGTCACAGCTGCACCGGTCGGCAGTTCTCCGCACCCTGCACGTCCAGAAACGCGAAGAAGGACCAGACGAAAAGCGTGTCCGGTCCTTCTTCGTGTTGTGGAGCTGAGGGGATTCGAACCCCTGACCTTCTCATTGCGAACGAGACGCGCTACCAACTGCGCCACAGCCCCAAGGTGCGAAGGAACGATAACACCACGCCGACCGGCATACCCAATCGACCCGCGCCCCCGCAGATCGTGGTGGATCGTCGGCTCCAGGCGCCGGGAAAGCACCACGACTGGACGCGGTCCCCGGCTCCCAGCGGCCGCGGCGGCTACGTCTGCGTCGACGCCTTCGGTGTCGACGCAGACGGCTCCGGCGCTGTCGACGTGGCTGACCGCGAGGGGGTCGGTGAGGGCGTCGGCTTGCCGGCCTCGGCGATCGCCTTCTCGAGCGCGGCGATCGTCGCGGCGTCCACCGTCCCGGTGGCAGGGACGTCGAGCTCGGTCTGGAACTCCTTGAGCGCCTCCGTCAGGGCGGGTGTCCACCGGCCGTCGACGGGGCCGTCCCAGAAGCCGGCGAGCTTGAGGGTCTGCTGCACGGCGGCGGTCGACGCGAGCTCCTCCTGGGCCGCTGCGCCGCCCTTCGCCTGCAGGTCCGACTGGAGCGCCTCCTGCGTCGCCTTGTCGACGGTGCCGGTGACCGGCAGCCCGTGAGCCTTCTGCAGCGCCTGCACGGCATCGACCGTCGACGGGCCGTAGACGCCGTCGACCTTGCCGGAGAAGTAGCCGGTGTCGCTGAGGGACTGCTGCAGCGCCGCCGTGTAGTCGTGCACCGCCTTCTGGGCGGACTTCTCCGCCTCGTCGGTGAGGCAGCCGGCGTCGGCGAACAGCGCTAGCCACGACATCTCCAGGGCCACCGCGGCAGCGTTGAACTGCTGGGCGGCCTGGCGCAGGGGCGTCTGGGCGGAGATGCCCTGCTGAGCCGCCGTGAACTCGGTCTCGGCCTGCTTGACCCGGTTCACCGTGGCCGGAGGCACGGTGGGGGCCGGGCTCGGCGTCGGGCTCGTGGCGCTCGACGACGAACCGGCGGCCGTGGTGTTCGCCGCAGCCGCGGCTGCCTGCGCGGCCGCCAGCTCCTTCTCGGCCGTCACCACCGCGGCCTGGGCGTCGACCGCTGCCTGCGCGGCTGCGGTCGCGTCCGCACGAGGCTGCTCGAGGTCGGTTCCGGCCGTCTGGACGTCCCCCACCGTAGGGGCGGTCGCGGTCAGGACGTCCCCGTAGCGGTCGACCGCCGTGACGTAGTCGGCCGCCGTCGTGCAGAAGTGCGCAGCGGCGGCCGCGGCGTCGGTCCGGGCCTGCGCGAGTGCCTGCTGCTTCACGGACACTCGTGCATCGGGCACTGCGGTCTCGTTGCTGCAGGCACCCAGGGCAAGCGCCCCCACCACGACGCACCCGGCGAGGCGGGCCATCGCTCGGCGGCCTGCTCCGGGTGGCCCCCCGGCGACGTCGTCGCGGTGGACGGCGTCAGCCGGGCGGGTCAGCGGTGACATGTCGGCACACCCCCCGTCAGGCGAGCGCCTTGGCCTTCAGCGCATCGAACTCGTCCTGCGTGAGGGTCCCGGAGTCGAGCAGGGCCTTGGCGCTGGCGATCTGGGCTGCCGGGCTCTCCGACGTCTGCGAGCCGGCCGCCGCCTGGCGGATGTACTCGTCCTGCTGGGCCTTCATCTGCGCCATCTCCGTCATCTGCCGCTCGGTCATGCTCCGACCGCGGGCGATGAGGTAGATCAGGGCGCCGAGCCAGGGAACGAGGATGAGCAGGACGGCCCAGCCGGCCTTGCCCCACCCGCTCAGCTCACGGTCGCGGAACAGGTCGAAGATGCACCGGAACCAGACGGTGATCGCGGCGATCCAGATGAAGAACCAGAAGCTCCACAGCAGGACGTCCCAGAAGTTGTTGGTGATGTTGTCCATGACAGTCCCCTCATAGCGGTGATCGTGGCGAATACCTGCCTCGTGGTGCACAGCCTGCCCTCGGCGTCCGGGTGCAGCCTCAGCCGCGGAGGGTGAACCCTCCGACCGCACTTTGGCCGGCGTGGCCGGCCGCCGTCCGCCTCCACGACCTCCCGCCCCCGCCGGCAAGGCGTCCGGGAGCGCCGGCTCGCGTGGTCTTTCATCCTGCGGGGGTGATGTTCGCCACGAGTCCAACAGTGACCGTGGGAGCGGTGGGAGGGCTCTCGTGGGGCCCCGAGCGGCGAGTGGACCGAATGACACAGTCCGCTCGGGGCAGCGCGACATCCGACACACGCCGCACGAGAGACAGGGCACCAATGATGGGTTCCGAGGCAAGTTCCCGGCCGGGCGTCAGGGTCGGGTCCACCAGCGAGTTCAGCTTGTTCTTCCACGTCAAGCCGGGACACGGCGAGGCCCTGCACCAGGCCCTCCGGGAATTGCAGGACGCGCCCGGCTACCGGCCCGGTGACTACGAGATGCCGATCGCCTCCATCCACGAGGCACGCTTCGTCCCCTTCGACGACGACACGCGGCTTCTCTTCGCCACGAGCTTCGACGGCCCCTGGGACGCGTACATGGAGGACTTCGCCGCGAAGCCGCTCAAGCTCTTCGACTCGATCTTCCAGCACGTCGTGGGCTACGAGGGCCTCCCGTCGTTGCAGGCGGTCAAGGACTTCATCCTGAGCGCGCAACAGACCGCCGGTGGCTACGCCCGAAACTACGGCGGCACGGTGAAGGAGATCCGCAAGGCCATCACGGTGAACGACGCCTTCCAGGAGGTCCTCGACGATCCCGAGGCCGCCGACGCCTTGCAGCATCCAGCGCTGCGACCGCTGCTCGACGTGGCCGCGGACTAGTCGACAGCCCTACCTCGGGAGCGTATGCATGTCCGACCACATCTCCGGCCCGCGCGCGCTGGCCGAGCCCATCGCCGACATCACCGACGTGTACGCCTTCCCGAGCCCGCAGCGGCCCGGACGGCTGGTGCTCGTCATGAACACGCTGCCGTTCGCCCAGCCCGACGATCGGTTCTCGGACGGACTCATCTACCGGTTCCGCCTGCGGCAGCTCGCCGCACGCGACGGCGCCGGCCCGAGACTGTTCGACATCTCCGAGCGCGAGGTCACCGTCGACGTCGTCTTCGACGAGCCGGACGCGGACGATCCGCACGCGCAGGACGGGGTGGTCCGCACCTCCGAGGGCGTCAGCCAGTCGTTCCGCGCCGGCGAGCGGAGCGGCGGCTCCACCGACCCGCTGCGCGTCTTCGCCGGAGTGCGCTGGGATCCGTTCTTCATGGACGCCCCGGCCGCGTTGAAGACCATCTCCACCGGAGAGCTCAGCTTCGCGGAGTCCGGCACCATCTTCCTGGACGGCAAGAACGTGCTCAGCATCGTGGTCGAGCTCGACGTGGCGACCCTCCTGGGCGCGGATGCCGCCCTGGTGGGGGTGATCGCGGAGACCCTCACCCGCGGCAGGCTGAACGTCCGCATCGAACGGGTCGGCCGACCCGAGGTCAAGAACCTCATGCTCGCCCCGAAGCAGTTCGACCAGGTGAACCGCGACCTCGAGATCCGCGACCTCTACAACATGGAGGACGGGTTCCACCTCGCCGAGGGGTACAAGGGCGCCTACCGGGCTCGACTGGACGCCAACCTCGCCTTCTGGGACGGCCTCGACGGCACGGCGGACTGGTCGGTCGACGAGAGCGGAGCGCATGCCCTTCGCGGGGTGATGCTCGACGACTTCCTCGTCGTCGACGTCAGCAAGTCGTATGCGGAGCAGGGCTCGTTCTTCGAGATCGAGCGGGCGCTCATGAACGGGGAGTCGCACCGGACGTGTGGTGGGCGTGCCCTCAACGACGACGTGATGGACACCATCTTCAGCCTGCTCGTCAACGCCGGCCTCGGTCCGGTCATCAGCGACGGCGTCGATGCGGCGAGCAGGCCTGCCTCGACCTCGTTTCCGTACCTGGCCGACCCGAACCCGGAGCCACCCGTGCCGCCGGCCCACATCTAGGTCGAGCCGTGAACTCGCCGACGCCGGCCTCACCCCAGAGCCCCTCCCGGAACACCGAGCCCACCGAGCCCACCGAGACCACCGTGCCCCTCGAGATCGACGACATCCAGGGCGGCGCTCTCTACGAGCGTCCCTCGCCCTACGTCGGCACCTACCTGCTCCTCCAGATCCATGAGCCCGCCGACGGGAGGGAGCTCATCCGGCGGCTGCTCCCACTCCTCGAGCCGGGCCCCGCCTCCACCGAACCGCGGTCCGGCGCCTGGTTGACCGTGGCCTTCACCTACGAAGGTCTCACGGTGCTCGGTGTCCCGCAGGAGTCGCTGGACAGCTTCGCCCCCGAGTTCCGACAAGGCATGGCGGCCCGCGCAGCCGAGCTCGGTGACGTGGGCGCGAGCAGCCCCGAGCACTGGGAGAAGCCGCTGGGCACCCGCGACGTGCACATCGCCCTGGCCGCGCTCGCCCCCGATGCCGCCGACCTCGAGTCGGTGGTCGCCCGGGCCCGCCGCGCGCAGGAGGAGATCCCCGGCGTCGAGGTCATCTGGCGCCAGGACTGCTACCAGCTCCCCACCGGACGCACGTCGTTCGGCTTCAAGGACGGGATCGGGCAGCCAGCGGTGGAAGGGGTGGGAACGCCGACCACGAGACGCGGGGAGCCGCCCATCAAGGCAGGCGAGTTCATCCTCGGCTACCCGGACGAGACCGGCGGCCTGGCCCCCATGCCGACCCCAGAGGTCCTCGGGCGCAACGGCACGTACATCGTCTTCAGGAAGCTGCACACCCGCGTTGCCGCGTACCGCCAGTACCTGCGCGACAAGGCGAGGACGCGTGAGGAGGAGGCCCTGCTGGGGGCCAAGATGGTCGGGCGCTGGCAGAGCGGCGCGCCGCTGGTCCTCTCCCCCGACGAGGACGACCCCGAGCTCGGCAGCGACCCCGGACGCAACAACGACTTCGGCTACACCTCCGACCTGCGCGGCTTCAAGTGCCCCGCCGGAGCCCATGCCCGACGCGCGAACCCGAGGGACTCCCTCGACCACGAGATGAGCGTCGACGTGCGCCTCCACCGCATGATCCGCCGGGGAACGAGCTACGGTCCGATGCTGCCCGAGGGTGTCCTCGAGGACGACGGGGAGGACCGGGGCATCATCTTCGTCTTCGCGGGGGCACACCTCAAGCGCCAGTTCGAGTTCGTGAAGACGCAGTGGCTCAACGACGGGATCTTCATCGGCGCGCCGGCCGAGAAGGACCCCCTCGTCGGGGCGACCGACGGATCCGGCGCCTTCACCATCCCGCAGCACCCCATCCGTCGCAGGTTGCCGGACGTGCCGCCCTTCGTGGTCACCCGGGGTGGCGAGTACTGCTTCGCCCCGGGACTGCGAGCGCTGCGCTGGCTGGCCGAACTCACCTGAAGCCGAGCACCCACCCGAGGAGAGCGCATGTCCGACACGACCGGCACCGACCGCTGGAAGGCCCTTGACTTCGCGCCGCCTCCCCCCGACGAGGACGGGGCCGAGCCCTCCGTGCTGGTCGACTACGAGGCCGGGGACACCATCGCGGTGATCACCCTGAACCGGCCGCTCGCCGACAACGCCATCACGACCGAGATGGGCGCACGCCTGACCGAGGTGCTCGAGACGATCGCCGTCCGGCCCTCCATCCGCGTCGCCATGATCACCGGCGCCGGTGAGCGCGCCTTCTCCGTCGGCAGCGACCTGCGCCAGCGCAAGAGCATGACGAAGGAGCAGTGGCTGCGGCAGCGGCAGGACTTCGACCGCACCCTCTACACGCTCCGACAGGTCCGCAAGCCGATCTTCGCCGTGGTCAACGGGATCGCGTACGGCGGCGGGTCCGAGATCGCCCAGAGCACGGACTTCATCATCGCGTCGGAGAACGCGACCTTCGGGCAGCCCGAGGCCATGATCGGGCTCTCGGCCGGAGGCGGCTCGCCCGCGCTCCTCCCGCGTCTGCTGCCACGGGGGCGGGCGCTGCAGATGCTGATGACCGGAGACCCGATCACCGCGCACGAGGCCCACCGGATCGGGATGGTCAACGAGGTGCACCCGCCGGCGGAGCTCATGGCCGCCGCCCGGACCATCGCGGAGAAGATCGCGAGCAACTCGCCCACCGCCGTCCAGGCGGTCAAGCGTGCTGTTCACCTGGGCGAGGGACAGCCGATCGAGCAGGCCATCGGGATCATGATGGAGGCCCACTGGCGCTCCGCCGTGCACCCCGACCGGGCCGAGGGGATCGGCGCCTTCAACGAGAACCGGGACCCCCACTTCCAGGACTCGGACTACTGACCGAACACACCGTGATCGACACCCCTGATCGACGAGGAGCCCACCATGCTGGCTGAAGACAGTCTCCGACGAGCCCGTTCGGCGCTGACGATGATCCATCACCTGCCGTTCAACGCCGAGGCGCCACCCGAAGGGCTGACCGGCGACACCACCCCGACGGAGCAGCACTACGTGCGCAGCAACTTCGCGCTGCCGGAGCATGACGGCACGCTGGAGATCGGTGGGGCCGTGGGCTCGCCCACGACGCTCACCCTGGACGACCTGCGCGCCATGCCGTCCGTCGAGCGGGCCGTCACGCTCGAGTGTGCGGGAAACGGCAGGCTCGAGACGAGGCCACTACCCGCCGGGGAGCCGTGGGGGGCGTACGCGGTCTCCACCGCCGTGTGGACGGGCACCTGGCTGCGTGACGTGCTCGAGCGGGCGCAGCCCGCCGCTGACGGCGTGGAGGTCCGGTTCGAGGGCGCCGACAGCGGCTCCTACCTCCTCAACCCGGTGCTCGCCCAGACCGTGAAGTCCGACCTGACGTTCGTCCGTTCGCTGACCCTCGAGCACGCTCTCGACCCGGCGGCCGAGATCCTCATCGCCTACGAGATGAACGGACGCCCCCTCGGTCCCGACCATGGGGCGCCCTTCCGGATCGTCGTGCCAGGCTGGTTCGCCGTCGCCTCGGTGAAGTGGCTCAAGCGGATCGACGTCGTGACGGAGCCGTTCGAGGGCGAGTTCCAGACCGGGCACTACGTCTACGAGTGGCCGGACCGTCCCCACGAGCGGGTGACGACGATGCGCGTGCGGGCCCGGATCACCGACCCGGCGCCGGGGGCCGTCCTCACACCGGGCACCCACGTGATCCGCGGGAAGGCCTGGTCGGGCACGGGCCCGGTGACGAACGTCGACCTGAGCTTCACCGGGGAGGGCACCTGGAGCCCGGCCGTGGTCGAGGCTCCCAAGGGGCCTCACCAGTGGCAGAACTGGGCCTACGAGTGGGAGGTCGACCTGCCCGGGCGCTACAGCATCCGCGCCAGGGCGACCGACGCGGCCGGCAACGAGCAGCCGGACGTCCCGCCGTGGAACCGGCTCGGATACGGGAACAACGCCGTCGAGGTGTCGTACGTCGACGTCCGTTGACCTCGGGCGCTCGCGGACCCCGCGTGGGTAAGGGACAGGCTTGCCCCACGCAAGGATCGGCGTCTCCGGGTGGCGCTACCCGTCGTGGCGCGGCGACTTCTACCCGAAGGGCCTCCCCCAGCGGCTCGAGCTGACGTATGCCGCCGAGCGGATGACGTCGATCGAGGTGAACGGCTCCTTCTACTCCCTCCAGCGTCCGAGCTCGTATGCCGCGTGGCGGGCAGCCGTGCCAGCCGACGTCGTGCTCGCCGTCAAGGGTGGACGGTTCATCACCCACCTGAAGTCCCTCCGCGACGTCGAGACCCCGCTCGCGAACTTCTTCGCGAGCGGGGTCCTCGCGCTCGGCGCCCAGCTCGGACCGGTCCTCTGGCAGCTCCCGGAACGTCTGGCCTTCGACCGGGAGCGCCTGGCCCGGTTCTTCGAGCTGCTCCCACGCTCGACGAGCGACGCCGCCCGGCTCGCTGCCGGCCACGACGACAAGCTCGCCGACGACCGGGTGCTGACGACGTGCGACGTCGAGGCACCCGTGCGCCACGCCCTCGAGCCGCGCCACGAGAGCTTCGAGTCCGACGAGGCCCGCGCGCTCTGTGCAGAGCACGGCGTGGCGCTCGTCGTCGCCGACAGTGCCGGCCGCTGGCCGGTGATGCGCGACGCGACGAGCGACTTCCGCTACGTGCGGCTGCACGGCGAGAGCGAGCTCTACGCGAGTGGCTACACCGACGCCTCGCTCGACCGGTGGGCCGGCACGTGCCGGGACTGGCTCGACGAGGGCCACGACGTCCACGTCTACTTCGACAACGACGCGAGGGGTCACGCGCCGCACGACGCCGTGCGCCTCGTCCGGCGGCTCGGGCTGTCCACGGTCGCCTGAACCGGGAGACGCCGCTCGACGCGTCCGCCCGGCACCCGGCCACCCGGCATACGGTGTCGTCACGAGAGTCGTCGGACAACGGGAGACAGCCATGACCGAGCACCACCCGGATGAGGCCGCGTGAACCGCGACGAGCTGCGCGCCGCGCAGGAGCCGCTCAAGGCGCGCTACCGGGACGCCCCGGGCTCGGCGGTGCACGCGGTCTCGGCGAGCGCCGTCTTCGGCCGGCCGGTCACCGTCGAGGTGCGCACCGCCGCCGGGGCGGTCCGCGCCGGACTGCACCCCGCCACGGGCGGCGACGGGTCCGACGCGTGCTCGGGCGACATGCTCATGGAGGCGCTCGTCGCATGCGCCGGGGTGACGCTCCACGCCGTCTCGGTCGCGTTCGGCGTCGACCTGCGCGAGGTGGAGGTGCGGGCGGAGGCGACGTTCGACGCGCGCGGCACCCTCGGTGTCGACCGGACGGCACCCGTCGGCGTCCTCGGCCCGAAGGTCGTCGCCGAGGTCACGACCGACGCCGACGAGACCACGCTGCAGCGGCTCGCCACCGCCACCGAGCGCTACTGCGTCGTCGGCCAGTCGCTGCGGGAGCCGCCGACCATCGAGGTCCGGCGCCGCGCCCCCCGGGACCGATAGGTTCGTGACGTGAGCCGTAGCGTCTACGTCGCCTCGCCGGAGGGCCTGACGGGCAAGTCCGCCGTGGCCCTCGGCCTGCTCGACGCCCTCCTGCGCGAGGTCGGGTCGGTGGGCGTCTACCGTCCGCTGACGACGCTCGGCGGCACCGGGCCTGACGACGAGGTCGACCACATCGTCGAGATGCTCGTGAGCCAGCCCGGCATCGAGCAGACCTACGAGGAGGCCCTCGGCGTCACCTACGCCCAGGCCCATGACGACCCGGACGAGGCGCTGCACGCCATCGTCGAGCGCTTCGGTGGGCTGAGCGCGCGGTTCGAGGTCGTGGTCGTCGTCGGCTCCGACTACACCGATGTGTCGACCGGCACCGAGCTGTCCTTCAACGCCCGGGTGGCCGCCAACCTCGGCTCGGCCGTCGTCCTCGTCGTGCACGGCCGCGACCGCACACCCGACCAGATCCTGGTCGCCGCCGACGGCGCCATCGCCGAGCTGCGCGCCAACCACGCCCAGACCGTCGCCGTCGTCGCCAACCGCGTCGACCCGGCCGACCTCGACGAGGTGCGCGGGGTCCTCGCCACGCTGCCCTTCCCCGTCACGGCCGCCATCCCCGAGAACGCGCTGCTCTCGGCGCCGAGCTTCCGCGCCCTCGCCGACGCGATCGGGGCGCGGCTCGTCCTCGGCAGCGAGTCGTGGATGGACCGCGACAGTCTCGGTCTCGTCGTCGCCGCGATGAGCCTGCCGAACGTGCTGGCCCGGCTCGGCCCCGACGTCACGGTCATCGCGCCGAGCGACCGCACCGACCTCATCCCCGGCCTCATGCTCGCGCACCAGTCCGGGACCTTCCCGACGCTAGCCGGGATCATCCTGACCGGCGGCTACCCGATCCCCGAGACCATCGCGCGCCTGTCGGCCGGCGTGCAGCAGGACCTGCCGATCGCCCTGACCGACGACGGCACCTTCCGCACGGCCGAACGCCTCATGCAGGTGCGCGGACCGATGACGAAGGGCTCGCGCAACAAGATCGAGACGGCGCGCCGCCTCTTCTCCGAGAGCGTCGACCAGGCCGCGCTCCTGACGGCCATCGACGTCTCGGCGTCCGAGGTGCGCACGCCGCTGATGTTCGAGTTCCAGCTCATGGAGCGGGCTCGCTCGGACCGCAAGCACATCGTGCTCCCCGAGAGCCAGGACGACCGGATCCTCGAGGCGGCCGACGTGCTGCTGCGCCGCGGCGTCGCCGACCTGACCCTGCTCGGCGACGAGACGAAGGTGCGCGCGCGGGGTTCGGCCCTGGGCCTCGACCTCGACGCCGCCGTCGTCGTCTCCCCCACCGACCCGGACCTCGTGGAGCGCTTCGCGCAGACGTATGCCGCCGCGCGGGCCCATAAGGGCATGACCGTCGAGCGCGCCCGTGAGGTCGTCACCGACATCTCCTACTTCGGCACGATGATGGTCCACCTCGGTCTCGCCGACGGCATGGTGTCGGGTGCGGTCAACACGACGGCGCACACGATCCGGCCGGCTCTGGAGTTCGTCAAGACGGCCGACGGCGTCAAGACCGTCTCGAGCGTCTTCCTCATGTGCCTCGCCGACCGGGTCCTCGTCTACGGCGACTGCGCGGTCATCCCCGACCCGACCGCCGAACAGCTCGCCGACATCGCCGTCTCGTCGGCGCAGACGGCCCAGCAGTTCGGCATCGAGCCCCGCGTCGCGATGCTCTCCTACTCCACCGGCACGAGCGGGTCGGGCACCGAGGTCGAGAAGGTCCGGGCCGCGACGCAGCTCGTGGCCCAGCGGGCACCGGACCTCGCGCTCGCCGGGCCGATCCAGTACGACGCGGCCATCGACCCCGTCGTCGGTCGGGCCAAGATGCCCGACTCCGACGTCGCCGGGCACGCGACGGTGTTCGTCTTCCCCGACCTCAACACCGGCAACAACACCTACAAGGCGGTGCAGCGCAGCGCCCACGCCATCGCCGTGGGACCGGTGCTCCAAGGGCTGCGCAAGCCGGTCAACGACCTCTCCCGCGGGGCGCTCGTCGACGACATCGTCAACACCGTCGCCATCACCGCCGTGCAGGCACAGGGCACGTCCACCGACGACCAGGGAGCCGGCCAGTGACGGAGTCCACCGACGGCCGCCCCGTCCTCGTCCTCAACGCGGGGTCCTCCTCACTCAAGTACCAGCTCGTCCTCCCCGAGTCGGGCGCGGTGCGGGCAGGCGGGGTCGTCGAGCGCATCGGCGAGTCCGGCAGCGACGTCGCCGACCACTCGGCCGCCCTCTCCGCGATGACCGAGCGGCTGCGCGCCGACGGCGTCGACCTCGACGACGTGCCGCTCCGCGCCGTCGGCCACCGCGTCGTCCACGGCGGCCCTGAATTCTCCGCGCCCGTCGTCATCGACGACGGCGTGCTCGATCGCATTCGCCAGCTGAGCGCCCTTGCGCCACTGCACAACCCGGCGGCCGTCATCGGCATCGAAGCCGCTCGCCGGCACTACGACGTGCCGCACGTCGCGGTCTTCGACACCGCCTTCTTCTCCTCGCTCCCCGCCCCGGCGTCGACGTATGCCGTGCCCCGCGACCTCGCCGCGAAGCACTCCATCCGCCGCTACGGCTTCCACGGCACCTCCCACCAGTTCGTCGCCCAGGCGACCGCCGACCTGCTGGGCTGTCCACTCGGTGACCTGCGCCAGGTGATCCTCCACCTCGGCAACGGGTGCTCGGCCTCCGCGGTCCA
Organism: Terrabacter sp. Root181; assembly: GCF_001428505.1. Lineage (GTDB taxonomy): Bacteria > Actinomycetota > Actinomycetes > Actinomycetales > Dermatophilaceae > Terrabacter. The sequence goes on along the minus strand of NZ_LMHU01000010.1, from coordinate 30,736 downwards.
CGGGGGTCGGGCCGTCGAGACGTCCATGGGCCTGACGCCGCTGCAGGGTCTCGTCATGGGCACCCGCTCGGGTGACGTCGATCCCGGGCTGCACGCATACCTCGCCCGCGAGGCGGGGATGACGCTCGACGAGATCGACACGCTCCTCAACAAGAAGTCCGGGGTGCTCGGGCTCAGCGGTGTCAACGACTTCCGCGAGCTGGTGCAGCGGGTCGACGCCGGTGACGAGGACGCACGCCTCGCCTTCGACGTCTTCGTGCACCGGCTCAAGCACTACGTCGGCGCCTACCTCGCGATCCTCGGCGGCGCCGACGTGCTCGTCTTCACCGCCGGCATCGGACAGCACAGCGCGCCGGTCCGGGCCGCCGTCGCCGAGGGGCTCGCCGAGCTCGGCATCGTCGTCGACTCCGCGCTCAACGAGGAACGCTCGAACGAGGCGCGCGTCATCTCGCCCGACGGGTCGCACGTCGTCGTCGCGGTGGTGCCGACCAACGAGGAGCTCGCCATCGCCCGGCAGACCGCCGACCTCGTCGGCTGACGCGCCGCCCATCGCCGCTGCGCACCGGTTGGAGGTGATGTCGGCACCCATGCGAGTGCCGCGATCACCTCGACGGACGCTGGGCCTCGAGGTACTCGCGCAGAGATGTCGGGCGTCGACCCGTCAGCCGCTCGACGTCGCCGCTCACACCGTCCAGCTCACCCGCGGCGACGGCGGTGTAGGTCGACACCCACGCGTCCACCTGCCAGTCGGGCGCGCCGTAGACCGCGCGGGAGGCGTACGCCTCCTCGACCGTCTCGTCGTGGAAGCGCACCTCGCGGCCGGTGACCTCGCTGATGACCGCCGCCATCTCCGTGAAGGTCAGCGCCTCGGGACCGGTCAGGTCGTAGGTCTCCCCGGCGTGCGACGCCGGGTCCATCAGGACGGCGACCGCGACGCGTGCGATGTCGTCGTGCGCGACGACCGCGGCGCGGCCGTCACCGGCGGGACCTCGGACGATCCCGTCCTCGCCGACCATGTGGTCCATGAACTCGAGGTAGAGGTTGTCGCGCAGGAAGGTCCACGCCATGCCGGACGCGCGCAGGCGCTCCTCGGTGGCGGCGTGGTCGCGCGCGAGCGTGAACGTCGCGTCCGGAGCGGCGCCGAAGAACGACACGTAGACGACGTGGCGCACGCCGGCCGCCGCGGCCGCATCGACGAAGGCACGGTGCTCGTCCAGCCGGTCCTCGCTCTCGGCGGCCGACACCATGAAGAGGGTCTGGGCGCCCTCGAGGGCCGCCCGCGCGGCGTCGACGTCGCGGTAGCTGCACTGAGCCGCAACAGAACCCAGCAGCTCGGGCGCACGCGACACGTCGCGCACGAGCAGCCGCTGGGCGACGCCTCGGTCGGCGAGGTCCCGGGCGACGAGCCCGCCTAGCCACCCGGTCGAGCCGGTGACGGCGAGGACCGGACGGTCGGCAGAGGCGTCAGCATCCATGCCCTCCAGCGTACGCAGCCCGAGCGCCACGGCTGGCCGGATGCGGTCATGTCGCCCAGCGAGGCACGCGGGCCGACCTCGAAGGGGGGCTCGGCACGGCCGAGGGCTACGACTTCGACCAGGAGACCTCCACATCGCGGCCGAGGACGGGGACTGCCTCGCGCTGCTCGGCATCGCACTCTCGTCGACCGGCTCGTTCTACCGCGCCCCGGGGGAGCTCAACACCACGTACGTGACCTTCGGCGACGTCACCGTCACCGATGCCTCCGGTGTGACGACGGTGGTGAGGGCCTTCGCGCACCGTCCTGACGTCGACGCGCAGGGGCGATCCCCCGGAAGCCCGGCGCGGCGGCATACGGTGTGGTCGTGACCGACAACCATGCCGACCCCTCAGGCACGCCCTCCGACGCGACCGTGCCCGTCCACACCCACGACGGCCGCGACACCCTGCAGGCCGAGGCCCGCGAGGCGGCCACGGAGCTGCCGGGCATCGAGGCCGCAGCCGTGCCGCCCGGCATCCGGGTCGCGAGCGACTGGGCGTGGCGCCTGCTGCTCATCGGTGCGGCCGTCTACCTGTTCTCGCTCGCGGTCCGCTCGGTCTCCGAGATCGTCGTGCCCGTCGCCATCGCCATCCTGCTGACCGCGCTGCTCCGCCCCGTCGCGAAATGGCTGAACCACCGGATGAAGCCGGGAGCCGCCGCCGGCATCACCCTGCTCGGCACGATCCTGCTCATCGGCGCACTCTTCACGCTCGTCGGGACCCAGTTCAGCGCCGGCCTGTCCGACCTGACGAGCCAGGTCGCCACCGGCCTCGAGCGCATCCGTGACTGGGTGCGCACGACGTTCAACATCACGGACGCCCAGTTCGACGAGTACTTCAACACGATCCGCGACAAGGTCAGCGAGTCCGGCAACCTCGGCGACACGGCGACGTCGGTCGGCCTGACCGCGACGCACTTCATCGCGGGCCTCTTCATCGCGCTCTTCTCACTCTTCTTCTTCCTCTACGAGGGGCCGCGCATCTGGAGCTGGGTCGTGCGGCTCTTCCCGCGCGCCACCCGACCGCGCGTCAACTCCTCGGGCCACATCGCCTGGCACCAGCTGTCGGCGTTCGTGCGAGCGACGATGATCGTGGCCTTCGTCGACGCGGTCGGCATCTCGGTCGGCGCCGCCATCCTCAAGGTCCCCTTCGCCTTCGCGATCGGCATCCTCGTCTTCATCCTCGCGTTCATCCCGATCGTCGGTGCTCTGCTCTCGGGCGCCGTCGCCGTGCTGCTCGCGCTCGTCGCGCACGGCCCCGGCGTCGCGCTCATCATGCTCGCCGTCGTCATCGGCGTGCAGCAGCTCGAGTCGCACGTGCTCCAGCCGTTCCTGCTCGGCAAGGCCGTCAGCGTCCACCCGCTCGCCGTGATCCTCGCGATCGCCACCGGGTCGATCATCGCCGGCATCGTCGGCGCCCTCGTCGCCGTTCCCTTCGCCGCCGTGCTCAACGCCGTGGGCAAGCACCTCTTCAGCGACGAGACGGAGACCGAGCTCGATCGGGAGATGACCGCCTCTGCCGACGAGGGAAGCGCACCGGCCAACGCCTGACGCAGGCCGTATGCCGTCCGGCCGGCTCGGCGGACGTCCGTGACCGGTGGGACCACTCGAGCCTCGAGTGGCCCACTTCCACAGGCGCACCACACGCCCCCGGCCGCTGCACCCCTCCACCCGCCGGGCGGCAGTCGCCGGAGGTGCGCCGTGGCGCGGTTTCGTGGCGGTCAGATACCGTCTTCCGCCAGACGTGCGCCATGGCACGATTTCGTGGCGCTCGGGGACCGCATTGCCACCAGATGGTGCGCCATGGCTCGATCGCCGTTGGCGGGGGACACGTTCGAGCCAGGAGTCGGTGGAGCGGGTGGTCCTAGTGGGAGACGGCGCGACGGGCGAAGAGGGCTCGGTCGTCGAGCTCCTCGGCCTCCTCGGCGAACTCCGGGGTGTCGAAGACGTCGGCCGGGATGCCGGACTCGGTGTAGCGCGGCTCAGCCTTCGCCTTGAGCGAGTAGGTCGGGCGCGGCACGGGGACCGGGCTCCAGCTGCCCTCCGCGGGGTGCTCGACGGCGGCGACGGGCACCTCACCGGTGATCGGTGCCTGGACGTCGAAGACGCCCGGCTCGACCTGAGCGGCGTGCTGCGCGACGACCGTCTGCGACTCGCGGGAGACCGCCACGCCCTCCGACGGCGCGAAGGTGGCTGCGCTGCGGATGACCTGGGTGTCCTCGCTCGAGAGCACGGGCAGGTGGTGCGCGCTGTCGCCCGAGCCGTAGGACTCGTCGTGGCGACGACCGCGCCGCCGACCGCGGACGCGGCCCTCGGCGACGGAGCCGGTGCGCAGGCGATCGGCCTGGGCCTCGGCCCGCAGCCAGACGAGCACGGCGAAGACGGTGAGCACGGCGAACGGGATCGAGATCCACATGAGCACGTCGGTGACCGTGAGCACGACGGAGACCGGCAGCCAGGCGACCGCGACGAGGAGCAGCGCCGCTCGGAGGCGGCGCTGCGCCAGCGGCACCCGGGCGGGCGCCGGACCCGTTGGACGCGCGTGGCGTCGCTCGGCTCCGTGGCTCGACGGGCGCGCTGACTCGGGCATGCGGTCCACCTCGGCGGGGTAGGGGGCGATGTCGTGGTCGGTGTGGCTCGGTTCGGACGGGACGCCCGCGGCGGCGAGCGATGTCGCGAGGACCCGCTCGTCGGCGCGGCGGGCGACGAGGGGAGAGTGGCGACGCGACGTGCCGGCCGGGACGGCCCGCTTCACGTCGACGGTCGGCCGGCCGGTACTGGCGGGCTTGACGGCATACGAGTGCGGTCGGGGCGTGCTCAGCGCGGGGGTCGGCAGGGCGGGTCGCTTCTCGAGGACCCGCATGGCCTCGGAGAAGCCGTCGACCGACCGGGACGCGGCCGCGTCCTCACGGCGGCGGGCCCAGTGCTGCACGAGATAGGCAGCCCAGATCGCCACGATGACGACGAAGATGAGGCTGCTGACGGGCACGTGACCCACGGTAGGACGCGGTTCGGTAACGACCTCGCACATTCGAGGCGTGTCGCGCAAGAGGCTGGTGTTACACCTGTGACAGGCGAGCCGTGAGGGTCGAGCCGCCGAGGTCCTCGGTCGTGACGGCGAAGGACCGGTGGTCGCGCCAGGCTCCGTCGATGTGGAGGAAGCGCTCGCGCACGCCCTCGTCGCGCAGGCCGAGGCGCTCGACGACCCGGAGCGAGGGCAGGTTGTCGAGCCGGATGTTGACCTCCACGCGGTGCAGTCCAGCCGCTCCGAGGGCGTGGTCGACGGCCAGCGCGAGGGCGCGAGTGGCGATGCCGCGACCCGTGACCGACTCGTCGAGCCAGTAGCCGGCCGCACCCGACTGCTGGGCCGCGCGGACGATCCCGAAGAGGTGGACCTGACCGACGATGCGGCCGCCGACCTCGATGCACCACGGCATGGCCCGGTCGGCGCGCGCCTCCGTGTCGAGGTCACGCACGAACTGACGGAACGAGACGGGTGCCCGGGCGGGCGAGCCCGGCGGCAGGGTCGGCTCCCACGGCTGGACGTAGGCCGCGTTGTCCCGTCGCACCCGCTGCCAGTCGCGCTCGTCGTCGAGACGCAGGGGCCGCAGCACGATGGGCGGCTCGGACGAGGAGTCGCGCAGGACGACGGGCCAGCGGGCCTGGCCGTCGCGGTGCGGGCGCCACGGCATCCTCATGCGAGCCGCCCGCTCGGCCTCGGCTCAGGTCGGATCACCAGGTGGCACAGTCGAACTCGTGCCCACACGTCAGTGGTCACTGCCGGGGACCTGGTCGAGGGCATGACCCAGGACCGGCTCGAGCACGTCGAGCGCGTCGGTCACGCCGCCGCGCGAGCCCGGGAGGTTGGCGACGAGGGTGCGCCCCGCGAGGCCGACGAGACCACGCGAGAGCATGGCCGTGGGCACGCCCTTGGCGACGCCGGCCGCGCGGATCGCCTCGGCGACCCCCGGCACGATCCGGTCGAGCAACGGCGCGGTCTGCTCGGGCGTCACGTCGGTCGGGGTGAGGCCGGTGCCACCGGTCGTGAGCACGAGCTCCGGCTCGCTGGCGAGGACCTCTCGCAGGGCCAGCCCGAACTCGTCGCCGTCGGGCACGACGACCGGGGCGCCCACCTCGAACCCCCAGGCCCGGAGCCGTTCGACGATGACCGGTCCGGACCGGTCGGCGTAGACGCCGGCGGCCGCTCGCGTCGAGGCCGTGACGACGACGGCGCGACGCCCCGCGCCCGGGCCGTCACTCATGCCAGTCCCCCGAGCGTCCGCCGGACTTGGCCGTGACGCGCACGTCGGTGATGCGGCCGTGCTTGTCGACGGCCTTGACCATGTCGATGAGCGCGAGCGCGGCGACCGACACCGCGGTCAGCGCCTCCATCTCGATGCCGGTGCGGTCGGCCGTGCGCACCGTCGCCGTGATGTCGGCGCCGTCGTCGGCGACCGTCACGTCGACCTCGACGCCGTGGACGGCGATGGGGTGCGCGAGCGGGATGAGGTCGGGGGTGCGCTTGACCGCCTGGATGCCGGCGATCCGGGCGACCGCCAGGGCGTCGCCCTTGGGGACGCGCCCCGCGCGCAGCGCGGCGACGGCGTCGGCACTGAGCAGGACCCGTCCGGCGGCGCTCGCCTCGCGGGCGGTCACGGCCTTGGCCGACACGTCGACCATGTGCGCGCTCCCGTCGGCACGCACGTGCGTCAGGGCCGGCACCTCCGGAGCGCCGGGCCCGGTCGGCTGGTCGCTCATCACGCCTCCTTGTCGAGGACGAGGACGTCGACGACCTCGCCGGCGACGAGCTCGGTGACGTCCTCGGGCACGACGAACAGGGAGTTGGCCCGGGACAGGTCGGCGACGAAGTGCGACCCCTGCCCGGCGACCGGGACGGCCACCAGGGTGCCCTCGGCGGAGCGGGACACGACGGCGCGGCCGAACTGGCGGCGTCCGCCGAAGGACTCGACGCCGGAGATGAGCGTCGCGGGCCGCAGCCGGCGCTTCTCCGGCGTGAGTCGCATGAGCCGCCGCAGCGCGGGACGCACGAAGACCTCGAACGACACGAACGACGACACGGGGTTGCCGGGCAGGGCGAAGAGCGGCACCCGCTTGCCGTTCGGTCCGGTGAGCAGGCCGTACCCCTGGGGCTTGCCGGGCTGCATCGCGACCTTGACGAAGTCGATGCCCTCACCGCGCAGGGCGCTCTTGACGACGTCGTAGGCCCCCATCGAGACACCGCCGCTCGTGATGACGACGTCGGCGTCGGCGACGACCTCGTCGAGGACGGCGAGCAGCTCCTCGTCGGAGTCGCCGACGGCGTCCCGGATCTCGGCCGAGGCCCCGGCGCCGACGGCGGCAGCCCAGAGCATCGACGAGTTCGAGTCGTGGATCTGCCCGGGCTGCAAGGGCTTTCCGGGCTCGACGAGCTCGGCACCGGTCGACAGCACGACGACGTGCGGCCGTCGGTGCACCTCGACGTCGGCGTGGCCGCAGGCCGCGAGCAGCGCGATCGTCCGGGCGCCGACGACCTCGCCCGCCGCGACGATGACCTGACCCGACCGCACGTCCTCACCCTGCGGACGGATGTAGCGGCCCGCGGAGACCGAGGTGCGGCACTCCACCTCGCCCGTCGCGGCCGCGTCGGTGTCCTCGACGGCGATGACGGCGTCGGCGCCCTCGGGGACCGGGGCGCCGGTCATGATCCGCGCCGCCTCCCCCACGCCGACCGAGAAGGTCGGGTTGGCTCCGGCGGCGACCTCGCCGACGATGCGCAGCCGCACCGGGGCGTCACCGGCGCCCGCGAGCGACTCGGCGCGGACGGCATACCCGTCCATCGAGGAGTTGTCGAAGTGCGGGAGGTTGACCTTGGCGCGGACGTCGCGGGCCACGACGAGGCCGAGCGCCTCGGTGAGCGGCGTCCACTCGGTCGGCGACGGCTCCAGGGTCGAGAGGATCGCCTTGAGGTGCTCGTCGACGGTGCGCACGTCGCCCGGCGTCGTGACGGGCGCCGCCTGCGGCGTCGGCAGCTCGCCGAGCACGGCGTCGTCGAGGACCCGGCGGTAGCCGTCGATGAGCACGTCGCCGACGCAGCGCACGTTGCGGCCGAAGACGGGGTCGCCGATGACGCGCAGGCTCGTGCAGTCGCGCATCGAGGGCACCCCCTTGGGGAAGCGCTGCTCGAAGCCGGACACGAAGCGGTAGGCCGAGTCGAGGTCGACGTAGGGCTCGGGCGCGTCGACGGTCGCGACGACGTGGTAGCCCTCGTCGAGGGTGAAGAAGTCGGACCGGATGACGAGCAGGTCGTTCGTCGTCTTGACGGGCCGGAAGCGGGTGCGCGGCACGAGGATCGCCTCGGAGCCCTCGAACACCTCGATCGCCGTGCCCATCGCCGACTCCATCTGGATGACCTCGGGCGAGCCGGGGTCGGCGGGGTCGACGTTCTTGTGGTTGACGATGATCGGCAGGCCGAGGACGCCTTGCTTGGCCGTCATCCGCTCGCGCAGCACCTCGAGGTTGATCCACACGTTGTTGGCGTTGAAGGTGCTGTGGCGCTTGATGTCGCGGAAGTAGCGCTCCTCCCCCTCGGCCACCATCGCCGTGTCGCGCAGCACGATCCGGCCGTCGGACTTGCGGACCGCGAGGTGGCCGCCCTTGCGGTCGCTCTTCGTGCGCTTGCACACCTCGGCGACGTAGGGCAGCCCGTGCTCGACCATCCAGGCCGCGACGTCGGGGTCGCACGTCGCGCCGAGGTTGTCGGAGTTGGACAGGAACGCGTAGCGGATCCCCTTCTCCAGGAGGGAGTCGAGCACGCCGGACGTCACGAGCGAGACGTAGATGTCGCCGTGGCCGGGTGGGCACCACTCGAGCTCGGGGTCGTCGGGCCACTGCACCGGCATGAGGTCGTCGGGCCGCAGCTTCGGCTCGGCGTTCTGGATGAAGTCGAGGGGCAGCCCCTCGACCGGGAGGTCGGGGTACTTCGCGAGGATCTTGAGCGACTCCTCCGACGTGCGGAAGGAGTTCATCAGCACGAGCGGGAGCTCGACGCCCCAGCGCTCGCGCAGGGCCAGCACCTGCAGGGCGATGATGTCGAGGAAGGTCAGGCCGTCCTTGACCTCGAGCGCCGACTTGGCGCCGGTCATGCCCATCCCGGTGCCGAGGCCACCGTTGAGCTTGATGACCGCGGTCCGCGACAGCGCCTCACGCGCCTCCTCGTCGGAGACCTGCACCTCGCGGAGGGTCTGCACCTCGCCGAGCGGCTCGATCGACTCCTCGGGGATCGTGCCCAGCGCCCCCGCCTGCAGCTGCTCGTAGTAGTGCTCGAACACCCTGATCGCCTCAGGACCGAGGCCCCGTTCGCGCATCAGTGCGACGGACGCGTGGAGCCCCTGGTCACTCATGGGCATCACCTTACGATGAGCCTCATGTGCGTCACCCGAGTGCGCGGAATGTGCTCCCCGTGAGCGGCCTGGACAAGCGTGACCTGCGTCACGCCGCGCGGGCCCGACGGCGCGAGATCGCGTCGCACCTCGACCCGGCCGCGCGCGAGGCGGCGGCAGCGGCGATCGCCGATGCCGTGCTGCGCCTCGTGCCCGACCGGTCCCGCGTGGCGGTCTACGAGTCGCTCCCCGACGAGCCGCCCACGGGACGCCTCGTCGAGGCGCTCCTCGCCGCCGGTCACGAGGTCGTCGTGCCCGTGGTGCTCGACGACTTCTCGCTCGAGTGGAGGTATGCCGTCCCCGGCACCTCGGGCGACCGGGACACCGTGCGCCGCCCCAGCCACGGCGGCCACGCGGCCGACGCCGGCGAGCGCGAGGACTGGCTCGGGACCGACGCCCTCGCCACGTGCGACCTCGTCGTCACGCCCGGGCTCTCCGTCGACGCCCACGGCACCCGGCTCGGCCAGGGCGGCGGCTGCTACGACCGCGCGCTGCTCCACCGCGACCCGGCCACGCCCGTCGTCACCCTGCTCCACGAGGGCGAGCAGAGCGACACCGACCTGCCCGCCGACGCGCACGACCAGCCGGTCGACGGCTACGTCACGACCACCGGGCGCGTGGTGCGGCTGCGCTGACGCCCGCCCACCGCAGCCCACCTGGACGCCCGCCGCGCCCGCCCGTGGGGCCCGGCACACGGCATACGCCATCGGTCGCCTCGGCGCGCCGGGACCGGGCGGGCGCTAGGGGGTGGAGGCCTGCGACGGCGGCACGAGGGTGAGCTCGTCGTCGGTCGCGTCGCGCACCGCCGCCGGGCTGAACGGCCAGGCGAAGGTCTCGTTGGCCGCCCAGGCGTCGATCTGGTCGGCGTAGTGGTCGTCGTAGGCGTGCCCCGACTGGCCGGTCGAGTTGACCCAGCGGGACGCGTCGAAGTTGCCGAGGTCGACGACCATCCGCATCGACGGCCCGCTCGTGACGTCGTAGCCGGGCTTCGAGGCGTTCCACGCGTTGGCGTTGACGATGGAGTTGCCGCCCCCGAGCTCGATGTCGTCGCGGTCGAAGAGGTTCTGGACGAGCTCGGGCACGCCGTCGGCGCCCATGACCTGGTGCGTCAGGTCGAGCGAGTGCAGGCGTCCCCAGCGCCAGGTCGCCGGCACCTTGCCCAGCTCACGGGCGAGGTCGAGGCGGGCCTCGACGAGCGCCCGCTTGAGGATCTCGCCGGAGCCCTCGGTGACACCGGGCGTCGTCTTGTCGTCCCACCAGTCGTTCTTCGGGTCCTTGAGCAGCTGCTCCATGACGACCATCCACCGGCTGCCGCCGTCGGGGGCGATGTCGGGCGGGAGCTCGTCGAAGGTGTACTCGAGCAGGTGCTTCCACACGGCGTTGTAGTACGCCGCCGACGCCGCGTCGCGCGTCTTGTCGTTGGGCTGGCTGCCGTCCCAGTCGCGCAGCAGGCGCTGCGCCTGGGCGGTGAAGTCGTCGACCTGCACCGCGAGCAGGCGCTCGACGAGTCCCGGGGCGTACGTGTTGCGGATGTCGCCCTGGATCTGCGACATCGCCTCGGGCGAGACCTTGGGCGTCGCCGCGAGCAGCGTGCGGATGCGCTGGGCCCGGAAGCCGTAGTCCCACTCGGAGGTGAGGAAGGGCGTCGGGCTCGCGGTGACGGCCTGGTTGGCCGTGACGAGGAAGCCCTCGGCGGGGTCGAAGGTGTTGGGCAGGTCGTCGAAGGGGACGTAGCCCTTCCAGTCCCACTGCGAGTCCCAGCCGGGCGACGGCCAGAAGCCGGGGGGCGCGCCGGGCGTCGCCGAGCGTCGCACCGGGACCTTGCCGGGGGCCTGGTAGCCGATGTGGCCGGCGGTGTCGGCGTAGACGAGGTTCTGCGACGGCACCGAGAAGAGGGCCGCGGCCTTGCGGAAGTCGGACCAGTTCGTGGCCCGGTTGAGGGCGAAGATCGCGTCGGCCGTCGTGCCCGGGGTCAGCGCCGTCCACGCGAGCGACACGGCATACCGGTTGGACTGCGGGGCGCCCCGCACGACACTGCGGTCACCCGCCGCGTCGACGGCCGGGACGACGTCGGACAGGATCGGGCCGTGCACGGTCGAGCGCACGGTGAGCGGGACGTCGGCGCCACCCGCCACCTTGATCGTCTCCTCGCGCTTGACGATCCGGACGTTGAGGCCGTCACGCAGGTAGGAGTCGCCCGAGACCTGCTCGAGGTAGAAGTCGGTGACGTCGGCGCCGAGGTTCGTCATGCCCCACGCGATCTTGTCGTTGTGGCCGATGACGACGCCGGGCAGGCCCGAGAACGCGAAGCCCGAGACCTGGAAGGGGCAGGCGGCGCTCAACGTGCGGCACTGGAGGTTGACCTGGCCCCAGATGCCCGGGATCGACAGGGCGAGGTGCGGGTCGTTGGCGAGCAGCGGCTTGCCCGTCGTCGTGCGCGCGCCCGAGACGACCCACGAGTTGGAGCCGATGCCGTCGCCGCGGCCGAGGCTCGAGGGGACGGCGTTGACCGACGCCAGGGCCGAGTCGATCGCGGCGTTGCCGTCCTGCGAGCGCATCGCCTTGAGGGCCGACGGCTCGGGGCTTGCCGCCTGGTCGCTCGCGGTCGCCGGCTGCCAGTCCTGCTCCGAGAGGATCGGCAGGTTGCGGTCGACGGGATAGGGCGGGTAGAGCAGGTTGATCTGCTTGAGCGAGCGCGTCGTGCGCGAGAGGCGCGCGCGGGCGAGCTCGTCGTTGTAGTCGCCGCGCAGGTCCCACGCCATCGCCTTGAGCCACGAGAGCGAGTCGACCGGCGTCCACGGCTCGACGCGGTAGCCCGGGTTGCGGCGGGCGAGCACGGTGTACTCGAGCGACATCTTCTCGGGCGTCTCGGCCTTCTTGATGTACGCGTTGACGCCGTCGGCGTACGCCTGGAGGTACTGCCGGGTCTCGGGCGCGAGCTTGGGCAGCTCCTGCTCGGCGACACGGCGCCACCCCATCGTGCGGATGACCTTGTCCTTGTCGATGCCGGCGCTGCCGACGAGCTCGGAGAGCCGGCCGGCCGTGACGTGGCGACGCAGGTCCATCTCGAAGAAGCGGTCCTGGGCGCTGACGAAACCCTGCGCCCGGAAGAGGTCGTTGGCGTTGTCGGCGTAGATCGTCGGGACGCCCTGGGCGTCGCGGTGCACCGACACCGAGCTCGTCAGGCCCTCGATCTCGAGCTGGCCCGAGGTCTCGGGGAACGACTGCCGCACCACCCCGATCGCCAGGATCCCGACCCCGACCACCGCCATGACGACGAGGACGGCGACGAGCAGGACGATCCGACGGGCGCGCTTCAACCGTGACACGCGACGAGCCTAGGCCACCGCGGACAGCGCGGCTCGCAGCCCGTCGGGCGCTGCGCCACATCGTTGCCGAACCGACGACAAACCCGGCCGACGCGGGCGCGACGCCTCGCGGACCGCCCCGCGGCGGCGGGCACCGGGATGGTTGGATTGCCCCACACCTGAGGAGCTGCCGTTGACCGCACTCGCGAGCATCACGTCGTCGACCATGGACCTCGACGACCTGACGCGCGTGCTCCTGATCGGCTCGCTCGTGCTCCTCGTGGCCGTCGCGGCCGTTCGCCTGTCGGTCCGCTCGGGCCTGCCGTCGCTCCTGATCTACCTCGGCATCGGGCTGGCCCTCGGCAACGCCGGCGCCGGCATCGAGTTCGACGATGCCTCGATCACCCGCGTCCTGGGCTACGCGGCGCTCGTGCTCATCCTGGCCGAGGGCGGCCTGACGACGTCGTGGTCCAACATCAAGGACTCGGTGGCCCCGGCCGCCGTGCTCTCGACCGTCGGGGTCGTCGTGTCGGTCCTCGTCGTCGCGGTGGCCGCGCACGCCTTCCTGCCCCTGTCGTGGACGATCTCCCTCCTCATCGGCGCCATCGTCAGCTCGACCGACGCCGCCGCCGTCTTCGCGGTGCTGCGCAACGTGCCGCTGCCCAAACGGCTCTCCGGGATGCTCGAGGCGGAGTCGGGCTTCAACGACGCGCCCGTCGTCATCCTCGTCGTCGCCTTCGCTACGCAGGGGATGCCGGGCGGCACGGCCGACCCGTGGTGGGTGCTGCTCCTGCACGCCGCGCTGGAGCTCGCCGGGGGCGCGCTCGTCGGGGTCGCCGTGGGCTGGCTCGGCGGGCAGGTGCTGCACCGCGTGGCGGGCGCGTCGTCCGCCCTCTTCTCCATCGGCGTCGTCGCCCTCACCGTGCTCGCGTACGCCGTCGGCGCGGCCCTGCACGTCTCCGGCTTCCTCGCCACCTACCTCTCGGCCCTCGTGCTCGGCAACATGGGCCTGCCCAACCGGGTGGCGTTCCAGAGCTTCGCCAACGCGCTCGGCTGGATCGCGCAGATCGGGCTGTTCGTGCTGCTCGGCCTGCTCGCCGACCCGACGCGCCTCGACGAGCAGCTCGTCCCGGCCATCACCATCGGCCTCGTCCTGCTCCTCGTCGCCCGCCCCTTGTCGGTGGTGGCGTCGGTGTCGTGGTTCAGGGTGCCGTGGCGCGACCAGGCCTTCCTGTCGTGGGCGGGGCTGCGCGGCGCCGTGCCCGTCGTCCTCGCCACGGTGCCGCTCGTCGTCGGGACGCCCGACACGGAGTGGATCTTCGACCTCGTCTTCATGCTCGTCGTCATCTTCACGATCGTGCAGGCGCCGACGCTGCCGTGGGTGGCCAAACGGCTGGGACTCACCGAGCACGTGCACTCCGTCGACGTCGACCTCGAGTCGACCTCCCTCATGGAGATCAGCGCCGACGTCATCCAGGTGACCGTGGGCGAGGAGTCGCGGCTGCACGGGGTCGCCGTGTTCGAGCTCCGCCTGCCCAAGGGCGCCAACGTGACGCTGGTCGTGCGCGGCGGCGAGGGGTTCGTGCCCGAACGGCACACGACGATCCGCCACGGCGACCGGCTGCTCGTCGTCACGACGTCCAAGGTCAAGCAGCGCACCGAGCGTCGCATCCGCGAGATCAGCCGGGGCGGGCGCCTCGCCGGCTGGCCGTAGACTGACCCTCGGCTCTCTTCCACCCCCGACGTCCGAGGTTCACCTGTGCCCACCTACTCCTACGCGTGCCAAGAGTGCGGCCACGCCTTCGACATCCGCCAGTCGTTCACCGACGACTCCCTGACGGTGTGCCCGGAGTGCGGCGAGCCCCGGCTGCGCAAGGTGATCCACCCGGTCGGCATCGCGTTCAAGGGCTCGGGCTTCTACAAGACCGACTCGCGCGCCGCCTCGAAGAGCACCTCGACGCCGGCCACCGGTGACGGCTCGGGTGACACGAAGAAGGGGAAGAAGGACGGCGCGGCGTCGTCCTCGTCCGACTCGTCGAGCGGCTCGAGCACCTCCACCACGTCGTCGACGCCTGCGTCCACCTCGTCCGGGTCGTCGGGGTCGTCGGGGTCGTCGTCGTCCGGCTCGTCGTCCACAACCACCTGAGCTCGGGGGACGTTGTCCCCACCCGAGGGCGTATGCCGTCCGGTCGGCCCGGTGCCCGCCCTAGGCTCCTCGCATGACGACTGAGCAGACGACCGTGTCCGACCCCGCCGTCCAGAGCGTGCCCGCCCCGGGTCCGCGCGCCGAGATCGGCGTCATCGGCGGGTCCGGCCTCTACGAGTTCCTCGACGACTACGACACCCTCGACGTCGAGACGCCGTTCGGGCGTCCCAGCGACCCTCTCGTCATCGGCGAGGTGGAGGGGCGCAGCGTCGCCTTCGTCGCGCGCCACGGCAAGGGCCACCGCTTCGCCCCGCACCGTGTCAACTACCGCGCCAACCTCTGGGCGCTGCGGGCCGTCGGCGTGCGGCAGATCCTCTCCCCCTGCGCGGTCGGGTCGCTCAGGCCCGAGCACGGCCCGGGCACGATCGTCGTGCCCGACCAGGTCGTCGACCGCACGTGGGGCCGCGCGCACACCATCTACGAGACCGAGGGGCCGGTCGTGCACGTCGGCTTCGCCGACCCCTACTGCCCCAACGGACGCCAGGTCGCCGTCGACGCGGCCCGGCTCTCCGAGCTGCAGGTCGTCACGGACGGCACCCTCGTCGTCGTCAACGGGCCCCGGTTCTCCTCCCGCGCCGAGTCCCTCATGCACCAGCAGGCCGGGTTCGGCATCGTCGGCATGACGACGATGCCCGAGGCGGCCCTGGCCCGCGAGCTCGCCATGTGCTTCACGACGATCGCCATGGTCACCGACCACGACGCGGGCATCGAGGGTGGCGATGCCGTCACCCACGAGGAGGTGCTCCGGGTCTTCGCGACCAACGTCGAGCACCTGACGTCCATCCTGCGCGATGCCATCGGCCAGATGCCGGCCCACGAGCCCGACGAGACGGCGACCTGCCCGTGCCGGCGCAGCCTCGACGGTCTCGAGCTGCCCTTCCCGCTCCCCTGATGCCGGCCGGCACCCGCTGGGGCTCGCGGTGGCGTCGTGGTCGCGGCCACGCGGCGTGGCCCGACGGTCCGCGGCGACGACGGGCCCGGCGAGCGCGCTGGCGGCGGTGGGCTGCGGCGGGGCTCGCCGCTCTGGCCGTGCTCGTCACGGTCGGCACGCTGCGCCCGGCCCCCGCGGGAGGAGCCGGTGTTCCGACCGTCGTGATGGTCCGGGACGTCGCTGCCGGCGAGCCCATCGGTGCCGATGACGTCACGGTCTCGGTGCGACCCGACGGGCAGCGACCGGTGTCGGCGCTGACGACGCTCGACGCCGTGCTGGGCCGCTCCGCCGCCGCTCCGCTGACCACGCGCGAGGTGGTGACCCCCGAGCGCCTGGTCGGTGGCGACCTGCTCGCGGGCCAGCCCGACGACCGGGTGGCCCTCGGTGTCCCCGTCCTCGACGCCGCCTCGGTCGGGGTGCGAGCCGGCGACCACGTCGACCTCTACGCCACCGGCTCCGGCACGCGGGCCGCTGCCGACGTCGTGGTCCTCGCCGTCCACGACGCCGAGGAGTCGACGGGTCTCGGCACCGGGGCGCCGGCACGCGTGACCCTGGCCCTCGACCCGGCGCAGGCCGCCGACGTGGCACGAGGCCTCAGCGCTCTCGAGGCCGGCCAGAGTCTGGTCGTCGCCATCAGGCACGGGTCGGGGCCTGCACAGTAGGCTCGGAATGCCCGGAGTGCGCGCCTCATGCGCCACTCCCGTCGCAGCGTCGCACACGGGCCCGCACCCTCAGCAGGACCAGGCAGGACGCACGGGGACGTCGCAAGTCCGACCCCGAGGCATCGAGCACCCCGTCCGGGGACACAGAAAGGGACGCTTCATGATCAAGGGTTTCAAGGATTTCCTGATGCGAGGCAACGTCGCCGACCTCGCCGTCGCGGTGGTCATCGGCACCGCGTTCGCCAAGGTCGTCGACGCGTTCGTCAAGGTCATCATGGACGTCCTCGGCAAGCTCGGTGGCACGCCGAACTTCTCGGACTACAAGCCCGGTGGGGTCGCATTCGGTGCGTTCCTCACCGCGTTGATCAGCTTCGTCATCGTGGCTGCCGCGGTCTACTTCATCGTCGTCGTGCCGATGAACCACCTCGCCGAGCGGCGCAAGGCGGGCGTCGAGCCCGAGCCGGAGGCACCGTCGGAGGAGATCATCCTCCTGACCGAGATCCGCGACAGCCTCCGCGCTCGCTGAGTCGGACCACGCAGCAGGACGTCGAGGGGCGGGAGCCGTTGGCTCCCGCCCCTCCGTCAGTCCCACCCGCCATCCCTCTCGAGTTGGCGCAGGGTCACCACCGTCACCCCTGACGGGCCCCCGAGTGCGATGTCGGGTCAGACGGTGTCGGCGGTGTCGGCGGTGTCGGTCGTGACGGTGGGGGTCGCGGTGCCGTAGGCCTGCGGGCGCTCGTAGTCACCGAGGACCTCGGCGAGGGCGAGAGGACGGGCGGCCTCGGCGTGGCGACCGGCCCGCTGGAGCGTGCGCCCCAGCAGCAGGTGCGCGTAGGAGTCGGTCGGCGACTCCTCGATGACCTGGGTCAGGGTCGACTCGGCCCGGCCGAGCTGGGCGGACTGGAAGTAGGCCCGGGCCAACATGAGGCGCAGGTCGGTGACGGAGTGCAGCACGGCCTCGTCGGTCGCCCCGGCCGTCCGCGACGACTCGATCTCGTCGACGAGCTCGGCCAGTGCAGTCGCGGCGGCCACGTGGTCACCCCGCTCGAAGAGTCCCTGGGCCCAGGAGAGGCGCAGCGAGAACGGTGTCGTCGTGTTCATGAGCCCCACAACGCGGCGCAGGGTCGCGGCATTCCGCCGGCGACCTCGTCCCGGCCGTCCGCACGTGGGCTTACTCGTAGTGGGGAGGTCGCTGCTCCTCGAGCCACCGGTCGCCGAGACCTGACCCGGCGGGTCGCTCTCCCCAGCCGAGGTCGAGCTCGTCGCTGCTGCGGCCGAGCGCTGCACCGGGCTCGGCGGCATCGGCCTCGGCCGCGCCCTCGGCGGCTCCGGTCCCCTTGCGGAAGACCCGGCGCCGCTTGCGCTTCGGTGCCGGAGCAGGCTCAGCCGTCGCCCCGTCCCCGTTCGAGGACGTGGTGTCCGCCGAGGGACCGGGCTCGCCGCCCGAGGTCGCGCCGTGCGTCCCGACGGCCCCGTCCGCTGCTCCCGTCGGGGGCGACGCGCCGTCGGTCGGCGTCGAGATCGACGCCTCCTCCTCTCGGGGCGGGGACGAGGTGCGGGCCAGCGTCACGATGCGAGCGATCTCGCGTGCGGGGTCGCGGAACACGTCGGTGCTCCACACCCGCTCGTGCACCCAGCCGAGGCGGGCGAGCTGCTCGGGCCGCAGGCGGTCACGGTCGCGCGTGCTGCGGAGGGCGGCATACCTGCTCCCGTCGGTCTCGACGGCGACGAGCGCCCGGCCCCGGTGGTAGGGGTCCTCGACGGCGATGTCGATGCGGTGGGTCGCGGTGCCATAGTCCTCGTGGACCGTGAGGCCCTGACGGCGAAGCCGCTCCGCGAGGTCGTGGCGCAGCGGGTCGACGGTGGTGGGGGCCGAGGCGAACAGGGTGTCGTCGTCGCCGACGCCGCCCCGTCGCTCGGCATACGCGAGGAAGTCGCGCAGCATGAGCGCGCCACGGGCCTTGAGCCGCTCGGGGTCGAGATCGATGGCGCGCAGGGCCGACACGACGGTCATCCGGGCGCGGGCGCGGGTGATGGCGACGTTGAGGCGCCGCTCGCCGCCCTCGATGTTGAGCGGGCCGAAGCGGTGCAGGACACGACCGTGCGGGGTCTTGCCGTAGCCGATCGACAGGATGATGGCGTCTCGCTCGTCGCCCTGGACGCGCTCGAGGTTCTTGACGAAGAAGCGCTCGTCGCGGGAGTCGTCGAAGAAGGCTGCGACGTCGGGGGCGGTGCGCAGTGCGTCGGTGATCGCCTCCTCGAGGCGGTCGGCGTGCTTGATGCCGAGCGCGATGACGCCGAGCGACTCGGCAGGTCGGGTGCGGGCGTGCTCGAGGACGAGCTCGACGACCCGGGCCACCTCCCCGTCGGTCGTCTCGATCGTGTCGACGCCCGGCTGGACGACGGCCTGCCCGTCGACCGGCTCGAACGTGACGGCGGACTCGAGCGACGTGCCTGGGAAGGTCGTGAGGCGACCGTCGTACATCACGTCGTTCGCGAAGGCGATGAGTCGCTCGTCGCGGCTGCGGTAGTGCCACGTGAGGTTGCGGGTCGGCAGCGCGGCGGCGAGCACGTCGAGCACCGACTCGAAGCCCTCGGTCAGGGTCTCGTCGGCGGGGGCGGACGCGTCGGACTCGTCGTCGGACACGACGGTGAAGAAGTTCGTCGGCGGCAGCTGGCGCTCGTCGCCGGCGACGACGACCTGCCGGGCGCGCGAGATGGCCGAGATCGCCTGGGCCGGCTGCACCTGCGAGGCCTCGTCGAAGATGACGACGTCGAACCAGCGGCCCGGTGGGAGCGTCGACGCGACGACGAGCGGGCTCATCGCCCAGCACGGCTTGATCGCCGTGAGCGTCGCCGACGCCTGCGGCATGAGGTCGCGGAGCGGCTTGTGGCGGCGGGCCTTGCCGGCCTCCGCCCGCACGAGCGCCTCGTGGGCCGGGTGGTCGGCGAGGACCTCGCGGATGTTGCGGGCCACCGCTGCGCGCACGCGGTCGACCGTGGCCGACTGGTGGGCGCGGTCGGCGTCGGCGAACTCGGTGACGTCACGGCGCAGGCCCGCGCCGTCGTGGGCGCCGTAGGCGGGGTCGCGGACCGTGATCTCCTGGGCGAGCGAGGCCCACCACACGTGCTCGACCTCGGCCGTGACCTGGTCGGTGGGGATGCCGCGGGCCGCGAGGTCGTCGACGACCGGACCGAGTCCGGCCGAGCGCAGCTCGTCGAGGGCCGTGGTGACCTGCGGCAGCACTGCGATCCGGTCCGGCCGGCTCGCGAGGCCGGCGAGACGCTCGCGCAGCTCACCCAGCGGCAGCGACGTCAGCGTCTGCCCGTCGGGGCCGGACTGGAGGCGGTCGTCGAGCCACTCGAGGTCAGCGGTGAGCCCGGCCAGCAGCGACAGTCCCTCGTCGAGGCGCGGCGAGATCTCGGGTCGGCCGCCGCCGCCGACGAGCTCGAACCAGTGCTCGCGCTGCTCGCTGGCCGACACCAGCTCCTCGTGGAGGTTGGCCGGCGGCCGACCGGGACGGAGCAGGCGCTTGGTCTGCTGGCGGATCTTCCAGCGGTCGAGCCAGCCCATGTCGACGTCTCGCGCCTCGCGCCAGTCGCGCGTGGCGGTCGCGGCGATGTGCTCCTTGAGCGGGATGTCGAAGACCTCGGGCCGGAACACCTCGAGCGTCTCGCGGACGCTCGACATCGTCGCGAAGGCCGACTTCCAGTCGTCGAGCGAGTTCGCCTCTGGCACACGGGATTCGGAGAGGATGCGGTTGAGCTGTCGGGCCGCGTCCTCGAGCCCGATCGTGCTGTGGCGCGTCGTGACGTCGAGCGCGCGGGCGGCGTCGTCGGAGGTGAGGATGCGGGCGCCGAACCACGGGTCGTCGCCGTCCCGGGTCCAGGCCCCGAGACCGGCCGCGTCCCGCAGGCGCCGGCTGAGCTCGACGGCGCGGGTCCGGCTCAGGCCGGCGAGGTCGCGGCTGCTGAGGCGCACGTGGCACGTGGGTGGAGGCGTGCGCGTGCCGAGGTCGACGAGGGCCTCCTGTGCGTCGTGCGCCGACACCCCCCACGGGTCGCGCACGGCGTGCAGGGCCGCGACGTGCTTCTGCAGTCGAGCCCGACGGTCGCGCAACGTCGAGGTCGTGCGGTCGGTCTCCGGAGCGTCGTTCTCGACCGCGGCGTCGAGGCTCTTGGCGAACTGCTGGGCGGTCGCGCGCTTGTTGGTCGGGCCGTCGTACGCGTCGAGCACGAGGTCACCGAGGCCGAGCCGGTCGAGACGGCTGAGGACGGCGTCGATGGCGGCGCGCTTCTCGGCGACGAAGAGGGCCGACTTGCCCTCGGCCGCGAGCGAGGCGATGAGGTTGACGATGGTCTGCGACTTGCCCGTGCCGGGAGGGCCCTTGACGACGAGGTGGGCGCCCGCGCGGACGGCGTCGATGGCCGCGTGCTGGGAGGCGTCGGCGTCGAGGACGAGGTACTCGTGCTCGGGGTCGGGGTCGGGGTCGCTCTCCGGCAGGCGGAGCCGCACGGCGGCGAGCGCCGACTCGTCGCCCGCGAGCGCCGCGACGACGTCGTGGTTGGCGAGCGCCTCGCCCTGGAGGGCCAGGTCGGCGACCATCGGCAGCTTGGCGTAGGAGAAGGTGCCGAGGACGAGCCGCGGGCTGATCTCGAACTCGGGCACGCGTTCGCACGCGTGGCCGAGCGCGGCATAGACCGGGTAGGGGTCGAAGCCGTTGCCGGCCGTGGCGAGGTCGGCGAGCGCGTCGCCGTCGACCTCGATGCCCTGCTCGGAGCGGAGGTACTCGCGCAGGACGGGGTTGAGCTCCGCCTCGGCCCCGAGGTCGATCTCGAAGTCCTCCTGGGCGGCGCCGGTGGGCCGCAGCACGCACGAGCGCAGCAGGACGGGTGAGGCCGGCGGCCGGGCGGCGCGCGGCACGGACCACGTGGCCATGCCGATGGCGACGAAGCCGGCGGCGATGCCCCGCTCCTCGTGCAGCTCGAGGGCCTTGGACCGGATCGCGCGCGCCCGGCGGCGGGCCTCGTCGAAGGCGGCCGGCTCACGGACGAGGTCGGACAGGCGCGTGCGGCGGCCGGCCAGCAGCATCGAGACGCCACCGGGATGGGCCGTCGTCAGGTCGAGTGTGCCGGACGGGAGGTCGCGGTACCAGAGCAGCGTGTTGCGCCCGCCGAGGTCGACGAGGGTGCGCTGCCACGTCTTGACCGCGGCCGCGACGCGGTCGGCGCGGGGGTCACCCGAGGGCGACTCGGCCGTGAGGGCAGGGTCGGTCCTGGGTGCGTCGGTCATTCCAGCAGGCTAACGAACGAACCTCTGCGTACCGGCCACCGACAGACCACCGCGCAGAGGAATCCGCCGCACGGGTACGCCACCCGTCGTCAGTGCTCGCCGAGCACGGCCCGGGTGCGGGCGACCAGCCGGGTCGCCGCCTCGATCGTCGCTGCGAGGGACTCCTCGGTCGCCCCCAGCGAGCCCAGGGCCTGCGCGGCGTCACGGGAGAAGCCTGCCGGCGCCCGGGGCAGCGTCGCCACCGCGGGGACGAGCCCCTTCTCGTTCGTCACCCACCGACCGGCGTCGGCATGGAGCGCGTGCGCGCACAGCAGGAGCGCCCGCGCGAGCGCCAGCGAGACGTACGTCGTGTCCGCTCGTTTGGCACCCTTGCCCGCCGCGCCGAGCAGGAAGTCGGCCTCCCACAGCGCGCCGACCAACGCGTCGCGCAGGGCACGGGGGTATGCCGTCACGCCCGTCCGCAGGGACGCGAGCCGACCCGACGGGTCGGCCAGGACGACCCCGGTGGCCAGCTCGCCGGCATACGACACGTCGAGGAAGCCGAGAGGATGGCCGGCCTGAGCGTGGAAGGCGAACTCGCCCCGACGAGCCCGATCCGTCTGCGCGGCAACGCGATCGACGTCGCGCAGGATCCAGTCCACTGCCGTGCCGTCGACCTCGAGCCAGCCTCCCGCGTCGACCCACTGGCCCCACGAGCCGGGCTCCCCCACCATGACGTCACGCCCCGACCACCGGCTCGCGAGCCGGCTCAGCCCGGCGGTGTCGGGCGTGCCCTCGTAGTAGACGCCGAGGTCGACGTCGGACGTCGGCAGCGCGTCCCCCCGCGCCCGACTGCCCCCCAGCACGACACCGACGACCCCGCGCACGTCGGTCAGCTCGTCGACCATCCGGCGCAGCGTCTCGTCGGGGATCATCGCGACACCGTCGGCATGGGGCGGAGGCTACCCGAGGCGACGCGACGCCGGCCTCCGCGAGCGCGGTGACCGCGACTGCCGATGCAACGCACCTTCTAGGATCGGTGCCAGCCCGGCCGATGCCGGCAGAGCCCGACGACCGCTGGCGGTGTGGTGCCGCGCGGCACGTGCCGTCCTGCGCCCGACAATTCGGTGGGCGCCACGTGGCTCGTGCGCGACACTGACCGACGTGGACGAGGTCGAGGTCGTGGTGGCCCACCAGGCGCGGGCGACACTCCGCGTCGGCGACGTGTTCCTGAAGGTCGACGGGGACCAGACGTACACCGACGTCGAGGTCGAGGCGATGACGCTGGCGCCGATCCCGACCCCGAAGGTCCTGTGGCGCAAGCCGCCCGTGCTCGCGCTGGCCGCGCTGCGGGGGACGGCGCTGGGTCGCCTCGGCGAACCGTCGACCGCGTCGGCGGGGGCGTGGACCGCGGCGGGTGCAGCGCTGCGCGTCCTGCACGACGCGCCGTTGCCGCCATGGCCGGGCGCGAGCCTCGACGAGAAGGCGTCGAGCCTCGAGAGCGAGTGCGCGTGGCTCCTGGCGAACGACGTCCTTCCGGCGGGCCTGGTCACGCGGAACCGGGAGGTCGCGGAGGCGGCACTCCGGCCGTGGAGGCCGGTGTTCATGCACGGCGACCTGCAGGTCGCCCACGTCTTCGTCGACGGTGACGAGGTCACCGGCGTCCTGGACTGGTCCGAGGCGGGCCAGGGCGATGGGATGTACGACGTCGCCAGCCTGACGCTCGGCCATCCGGAGCACCTCGGCGACGTCGTCGCCGGCTACGGCGCGTCGTCCGTCGACCTCGACGTCGTCCGGGCCTGGTGGTCACTGCGCAGCCTGACGGCGATCCGCTGGCTCGTCGAGCACGGCTTCGACCCGGCGGCACCGGGCTGCGAGATCGACGTGCTGAGGGCGCAGCTCTGAGGATGCTCGCGCTCGGACCGATCGTGCGCGATCGGCCGGGGTCAGAGCCGCCGCACGGTGAACACGGTGGTCCCGCGTGCCGGGTCGACCTCCTGGCGGTCCGTCTCGGTGAAGCCCACCTTGGCGAGCACCCGGCGCGAGGCGGCGTTCCAGTCCCAGACCGTGGCCCAGACCCGTTCGTAGCCGGCCGATCTCGCCCAGTCCAGGACCGCGCTCGAGGCCTCGGTCGCATAACCTTGGCCCCAGACCCGACGGAGCAGCTCGAACGCCAGCTCCGGCTCCCCCTCCGCTCCGCGTCCGCTCTCGACGAGGCCGCAGTAGCCGATGACGTCACCGACGTCCTTCCGCTCGACCGCCAGCAGACCGATCGACGACGGCTGGTCGGTGCGGATCGACTCCTCGAGGTCTGCGACCGTCGGGTGTCCGTCCGCGTCGATGCGGCGATGCGGGGGCACGCGTGAGTCGCGTTCGGTCCACAGGTCACGCTGGACGACGGCCTCAGACACCCGCCAGGGCCGCAGCAGCAGGCGACTCGTCTCGAGCCCGACCTCGCGACCGCGGCTCGCTCCACCCGTCATGCACGCGACCCTCTCACGGGGCAACACCCACCCGACGCGGGGTCACGGACCATCTCATGCGGCCATGTGTGCGCTTAGCGCACAGCGGTGCACAATGCGAACGAATTGCTAGGATCGGCGCCCTCGTCGAGGAGGTCGAGATGAGCGAATCAGTCGTAGAGAGCCGACAGGCCACGCCGGCGCGGGACAGTCAGGCCGAGATCAGCGCCGAGATCGCGCACGTCCACGGCGAGGACGAGGTCCGCGGCATCGCGAGGGTCCGCCAACCACGCCTTCGCCGTCGCGGAGCAGGAGCTCGCCCGCTTCGAGCAGTCCGAGGGCGAGACGACCATCGACACTGACACCGACCACCACGACGCACACGACAGCGGCCGCGCGCGCGGCCCGGAAGCAGGAGACCGGTGATGACCACCGCCGCATACGTCTACGACGCCGTCCGCACCCCGTTCGGCCGCTTCGGGGGACTGCTCGCCGGCACTCGCCCCGACGACCTGGCAGCCCACGTCGTCCGGCAGATCGTGACCCGCGCGCCCGGCCTCGCCGAGGGTGGCTTCGGCGAGCAGGTCGACGAGGTCGTGCTCGGCAACGCCAACGGGGCCGGCGAGGAGAACCGCAACGTCGCACGCATGGCCACCCTGCTCGCCGGCCTGCCGACGAGCGTCCCCGGCACCACGGTCAACCGACTCTGCGGCTCCAGCCTCGACGCGGCCATGCTCGCCTCGCGCTCGATCGAGACCGGCGACGCCGACATCGTCATCAGCGGAGGGGCCGAGTCGATGAGTCGTGCCCCCTGGGTGCTGCCCAAGACCGAGAAGCCTTATCCCGCAGGCGATCTGGCGCTGGCCTCGACGACGCTCGGATGGCGGCTGGTCAATCCGGCCATGTCGTCGGAGTGGACGGTGTCGCTCGGCGAAGCCACCGAGCAGCTGCGCGAGAAGCACGGTGTCACCCGAGACCGCCAGGACGCCTTCGCGGAGCGGTCGCACCGCCTCGCCGACCAGGCGTGGAACGACGGCTGGTACGACGAGCTCGTCATCCCCGTGCCCGGCGTCGACCTCACCCGCGACGAGTCGATCCGTCCCGACACCACGACGGAACGGCTGGCCGGACTGCGCACGTCCTTCCGCAAAGAGGGCGGCACCGTCACGGCCGGCAACGCCTCGCCGCTCAACGACGGTGCGTCGGCCGTGCTGCTCGGCAGCGAGGCAGCCCGCGACGAGATCGGTCTCGACCCCGTCGCCCGGATCGCAGGGCGCGGCGCGACCGCGCTCGAGCCCCAGTACTTCGGCTACGCCCCCGTCGAGGCGGCGAACGCCGCGCTCGCGCGGGCCGGCATCGCGTGGGACGACGTCTCCGCCGTCGAGCTCAACGAGGCGTTCGCCGCTCAGTCGCTCGCGTGTCTCGACGCCTGGCCGATCGACCCCGAGATCGTCAACCGGCACGGTGGCGCCATCGCCATCGGCCACCCGCTCGGGGCCTCGGGCGGCCGCATCCTCGGCACCCTCGCCCGCGACCTGCAGCGCAGCGGCGGCCGGTGGGGCGTGGCGTGCATCTGCATCGGTGTCGGCCAGGGTCTCGCGGTCGTGCTCGAGAACGTCAGCGCCCCGAGCGCGGAGCCAAGGACACGGTCGTGATGATGACCCTGCTCACCCGCTACGGGCAGTGCACGCTCGTCGACGCGTGCACCTACCCACTCACCGGGGTGGCGTGCGTCAGCAGCGTCTACACCGACGTGGCCGTGTTCCCCATCGACCGCGACGCCGCCGCAGCGGACGCCGACGTCAGCGTCCTCGTGCGCGAGACCCACGGGATGACGTTCGACGAGCTGCAGGCGCTGGTGTCGGTGCCGCTGCGGCGCGCCTGACCGAAACCCATGGATCGCCTTGTGACACAGTAGCGCCGGGAGGAGCTCATGCCTGAGGCAAGCGGCAGCCGGGAGATGGTCAGGTCCGTCGCCAAGACGCTCGACGTCATCCGCGCCTTCGACGCCGAGCTCCGCGACCTGACGCTGAGCGACGTCGCGAGGCGCACCGGGCAGACCAGGGCGAGCGCCCGTCGCTTCCTCCTCTCGCTCGAGGCGCTCGGCTTCGTCCGGAGCGACGGTCAGCTCTTCTCGCTGACCCCACGCGTGCTCTCGCTCGGCCACGCCTTCCTGTCCCTGCGCCTGCCCGTCGTGGCCGAGCCACACCTCAAGGCCCTCACCGCAGACCTGGGCGAGTCGACGTCGGCATCCGTGTTCGACGGCGACGACATCGTCTACGTCGCCCGCGTGCAGACCCGGCGGATCATGGCCGTCGAGATACGGGTCGGCACGCGCTTTCCCGCGTACGCCACGTCGATGGGCCGCGTCCTGCTGGCCTTTGCGTCCGCCGACGCCCTCGAGGCGTACTTCGAGCGCGCGAGCCTCGAACCGGTCACGCCCCACACCCTCTTCGACCCGGCGGCCCTGCGCGATGAGCTCGGGCGCACCCGCGAGCGCGGCTGGGCCGTGGTGGACCAAGAGCTCGAGATCGGCCTGCGCTCGGTGGCCGCGCCGGTCTTCAACCCCCGGGGCGAGGCCATCGCCGCCATCAACGTGTCGACGACCAGCGCGTCCTCCGACCGGTTCGCGGACGAGGAGCTGGCCCGGCGCCTGCTCGCGACCGCCGGCGCGATCGGCGACGACCTGCGGCTGACCCGGTCCGAGATGGCCGACGAGCCCCAGCGCTCGGGGGCGCCCAAGCCCTGACTGCGCGTCGGTGCCGGCCAGCTCCATCGTGACCGGGCGCTTCACGTCGAGCTGCTCGAGCGCCGTGGCGGCTACCAGGATTTCGGAGCCGCCAGCACCCTCTTGCGACGTGCGGCTCAGGCCGCGACGGCGTGGCCCTGATTCGGAGCGGCACCCACGTGGACCTGCCAACCAGCTGGACGACCCAGCACGTGGAGAGTCCGGCAACCGCTCAGGCCTCCGGGCGGCCGTGCCGATGAGCGTGCGGTGTTGTCTCGAGTCGTTCTACACGATCCCCCGCCGCGACAACGTGTCCAGGTCGCGCCTGCAGAACCCGTGGTGTTCCCATTCCTCGTTGAGCACTGTGACGAGGCACTGCTGCACGCGCCGGCCCTTGGCATACGGCGGCCATCTGTCATCGTCCGGCACCGGCGCGGGCTCTGCGAGTTGTTCGGGTGTGACCTCGCCCAGCCACGCCTCGATCTCCGACGCCTGCCGGTCGCGCACGATGAGCACCTCGTCGAGACCCGGCCGGGCCGACTGGTCGAGACCCAGCTCCTCCTGATCCGGCACGAACGGAGACGCCAGTCCCATCGCCGTGAAGGGCTCGGTCAGCCCGAGCACGCAGCGCCGGAACCAGGAGTCGTGCACGAAGACGAGGTGCCGCAGGGTCTCGACCATCGACCACTCACCGTCGACACCCTGATGCTCGCTGCCCTCGGGCATGGACCGGACTCGCTCGATGGTCGTGGCCCAGTCATCCCCCAGCTGTCGCCACGCCTGTCGCAGGTCACCCGGCTGGTCGGAGCGGATGAGCAGCCGCACCGGGTGGCGCCGGTCGAGCTCCGCCTCGACGTACGGCATCACCTCGACCCCGTTGACCGTGAGGTTGGTGACCAGGCCGTCGATCTCCACGTTCTGCATGACAACACCGACCAGCCGCGCCCCACTCAGGTCGCACTCGCGGAACTCCGCCCCGGTCAGGTCCTCGTCGTCAAAGCGCCGCATGCAGACAGGCTAGGACGCCTCGCACACGCGCGCGATCGGATCGGCCGCCGAGCGGGCGATCATCAGTTCCCAAGCACCCCTGGGCGACGTGAGCGCGGCCAGCACCAGGAAGGCGACTGCCCATTCGTAGGTCTTCGCGTCGTCTCCACCGAGACTGAGGGTCAGGAGGCTGCAGGTCGTGAGGACGAGCCCACTTCCGACGCGGACGTACCCCGGAGCGCGCAGATGGCGGAACTCCCACCGTGGGATCACACGTCGCGCACCGACACGCTGGGCGATGGCGTCATCGATCCGTGGATCCATCGTGGAGACCTCCTCCCGGCCCCAGTCTCCTCCACGGGCTCGCCGACGCCCAGGGCCAGGTGTCACACCGGTGTCCGGCAGCGTGGCCGGCGCCATCGGAATGGTGACCCTCAGATGAAGGGGCCGTTCAGCTGACGGGCATTCCCCGCTTCGAGCTTCGCTCGGGCTCGCAGCGCGGACTCGAACGCATCAGGCATGTCCGGGGTGACGACGGGACTGACCCGACGCCCGAGGTCAACGACGAAGACGGCCTTCTTCCTCGGTCGCCTCGTGTCCAGGTTGGCCCAGTACCGCGGATTGCCCGTCCCCCAGAGGCGCCACTTGCCAGACAACACTCCCCTGACCTCGATGCGCTGGAGGCCCTGGATCTGCGAGTACGGGACGCTCTTGGTAGCGAACGGGAAGCGTACGAGTGGACCTCCAGCCGGTCAGGGCCGCACACGATCGTGCCGTCGTCGTAGCTGTCGGTCACCGTCGAAACTCTATCCCCGCCACGGACGGACGCTCATGCCGCGCGTGAGGGCGGGACGCCCCGAGTGCGGGCCCGACCCTGGTGTGCCTGCAACGTCGGCCCCGGCCCGCGGTCGGTGCGCACTACCCCACGACGTCGTCGTCGCGGCACTGCGCACGCTCCCCGTCACCGACCGCGTCCTTGCACCCAACTCGTAGAGCGGGCGCGGTCGAAGCGCGGGAACGCAGCAGGGTTAGAATCTGCGTATGGATGCAGATACGCAGCATGGTCGGCTCCCTGACGAACAGGTGGAGCTGGCCGTCGAGATCTTCCGGATGCTCGCCGACGGCACTCGTATCCGCCTCCTGTGGGAGCTGCGCGACGTCGAGCGCTCGGTGAACGAGCTCGCGGAGGTCGTGGGCAAGCCCGCGCCAGCGGTCTCACAGCACCTGGCCAAGCTGCGGATGGCGCGCATGGTCCGTACTCGTCGAGACGGCAACCAGGTGTTCTACCGGGTCGAGAACGACCACGTCGCGAGCCTGGTCCGCGACGCGATCCACAACGCCGAACACGCCTCCGACGGCGTCCCGTCACACCACCGGTCCGCCGACTCGACCATCACCCGGATCGCCGGAAGGGGGCGGAGTCGATGAGCGCCTCCCAGCATCAACACCGGCATGACCATGCTCACGACCGCCCGCACGACCACGACGGTCACGAGCAGAGCCACGAGCACGCGAGTGGCTGGTGGGCTCGACTCCGGCACGCGGTCACGCCCCACTCGCACGACGCGGCGGACTCCATCGACTCCGCCCTGGAGTCGAGCGCCCGCGGCATCCGCGCGGTCAAGATCGGCCTCGTCGTCCTCGGAGTCACCGCTCTCGCGCAGCTCGCCGTCGTCTCATTCTCGGGGTCGGTAGCGCTGCTGGCCGACACCATCCACAACTTCAGCGACGCCCTGACCGCGGTCCCGCTCTGGATCGCCTTCGCCCTCGGGCGACGCGCAGCCACCCGGCGTTACACCTACGGCTACGGCCGCGCCGAAGACCTAGCCGGACTCTTCGTCATCGCCATGATCGCCCTGTCAGCCGTGGTCGCCGGGTGGGAGGCCATCGACCGGCTGCTGCACCCAGCGCCCGTGGACAACGTCGGGTGGGTGGCGCTCGCCGGACTCGTCGGTTTCGTCGGCAACGAGACGGTCGCCGTCTACCGCATTCGCGAAGGCCGGGCCATCGGGTCGGCCGCCCTCGTCGCGGACGGCCACCACGCGCATACCGACGGCTTCACCTCCCTCGCGGTGCTACTCGGTGCGGGCGGCGTCGCCATCGGGTGGGACTGGGCCGACCCCCTCGTCGGCCTCGTCATCACCGTCGCGATCGTCTTCGTGCTGCGCACCGCAGGCCGCGACGTCCTGCGACGCCTCATGGACGGCATCGACCCCGCCCTCGTCGACGCAGCCGAGACCGCCCTCTTCCGGATCCCGGGAGTCACCGCCGTGCGCAGCGTCCGGATGCGCTGGATCGGCCACGAGATCCACGCCGAGGCCGAGCTCGACGTCGATGCCGCCACCACCCTGGGGCAAGCACACGATCTGGCGCACCGCGCCGAGGCCGACCTCGTGCGTGCGACACCGCGGCTCACCACCGCAGTGGTCCACGCCTACCCGGCCCACCACGACGAGCTGGTCCACCCACCCGCATAGTCCTCGGGAGCACGCCCACCGGGTCGCACGTCCACGCCGCGGGCGCCGACCTTCTCGATCTCCGTCTCCAGGACGAGCACGAAGAACTACGTCGTCGCTTGGCGTAGGTGTGCGGTCATGCCGCTCTTGAGGGGAACGAGGATCGCCTGACCACTACCTCCGCGGGCAGCTCAGCAGCCGGCCATCGGTGCGCAAGCGGATACGGGACCCAGCGCTAGGTAGCGATCGTGCCGTCGGTCCATCCGCGCCAGAAGACGTCGAGGCCAGCCGCTAGCTGTGTTGTTCGGCCCTCGATCGGGTACCAGCAGCTCACGGCTCGTTGTCCCTCAAACACGACGAATGGGTCTCCGGCTCCGTTGTCCCCGAAGGCGATTGCCTCGTGCGGCAGCATCTGGTCGCTCCGCCGGCGAAGATTCTCTGCAATGAGCATGTCGAGCGGCCAGATGACGAACCACTGTCCGGCGGCATCGACCACCCCATCACTCACCAAGTAGAGCGAACGCAGTTCCGCGGGGAACATCAGGGCGAGGGCCTGCTCCGCGGCGTCGAGTTGGTCGTCAGTGGCCCCTGGCGCCCGCTTGTAGCTGTCGCGTTGAAGCAGCTCATCCCAGTCGGGCATGAGCACATGCTGGCAGGGGCACCCCACGGAGCGCACTCATCTCATGGGTTCTAGCCGGGTGCCTGGTGTTGCTGGGAGGCTCGGTTCCGGTAGCGGCTGGCGGGTCAGCACTCATACTTTTCTGGCCTTCG
>NZ_LMHU01000009.1 GCF_001428505.1 Terrabacter sp. Root181 | reverse complement strand
GGGTTGGCGTCGCCGTAGGTTCTGGTCTTGTCGTCGGCGGTGATGGTCAGGGGTGCTTTGGTGATGGTGAGCGAGCCGTTGACGAGGGTCACCTGGTAGTTGGCAAGGGTGGCTGGGGTGGAGTCGACGGCGGTGGGCACGATCGTGTAGGTGCCGACGTTGCTGGCGGCGGTGGCGGTCGTGGCGTAGGTCGCGGTGATCGCGTCGCCGTTCTGGGTGCCGGTGATGGTGCCGGTGAGGGTCGGGTTGGCGGAGCCGTACACCTTGGTCTTGTCCGCGGCGGTGATGCTCAGGGGTGCCTTGGTGATGGTGAGGGTGCCGTAGGCCGGGGTGAGGTCGTAGTTGGCTAGGGTGGCTGGGCTCGAGTCGACGGCGGTGGGCACGATCGTGTAGGTGCCGACGCCGGTGGCTGCGGTTGCGGCGGTGGCGTAGGTCGCGGTGATCGCGTCGCTGTTCTTGATGCCGGTGATGGTGCCGGTCAGGGTCGGGTTGGCCTCGCCGTAGGTGCGGCTCTTGTTGTCGGCGGTGATCGTCAGGGGTGCCTTGGTGACGGTGAGGGTGGCGGTGTTCTTGGTGACGGTGTAGTTGCCGAGCTTGGTGTCGGGGTCGGCCAGGGTGGCGGTGATGGGGTAGCCGCCGACCGGGCTGGAGGTGGTGGCGGTGGTGTCGTAGGTGGCGGTGATGTCGTCAGCGTTCTTGATGCCGGTGATGGTGCCGGTCAGGGTGGGGTTGGCGTCGCCGTAGACCTTGGTCTTGTTGGCCGGGGTGATGGTGAGCGGGGCCTTGGTGATGGTGAGGGTGCCGTTGTTCACCTGGGTGGTGTAGTTGCTGGTGTCGCCGTGCA
Source organism: Terrabacter sp. Root181 (assembly GCF_001428505.1). Classification (GTDB taxonomy): domain Bacteria; phylum Actinomycetota; class Actinomycetes; order Actinomycetales; family Dermatophilaceae; genus Terrabacter. The sequence continues at coordinate 393,854 of NZ_LMHU01000009.1, read as the reverse complement.
GGGTCGGGATGATGGCGTAGGTGCTGACGGGGCTGGCCGGTGTGGCGGCTGTCGCGTAGGTGGCGGTGATGTCGTCGCCGTTGCGTACGCCGGTCAGGGTTCCGCCCAGGGCGGGGTTGGCGTCGCCGTAGGGGCGCGAGGCGTTGTCGGCGGTGACGATCAGCTGCGCCTGGGAGATGACCAGGGTGCCGGCGGTGTTGGTGACGGTGTAGTTGCCGAGCTTGGTGCTCGGGTCGTTCAGGGTCGCGGTGATCGGGTAGGAGCCGATGCTGCTGGTGACGGTGGCGGTGGTGGAGTACGACGCCGTGATGGGGTCGCTGTTCTTGATGCCGGTGATGGTGCCGGTCAGGGCGGGGTTGGCGTCGCCGTAGTTCTTGTTCTGGCTGTCGACCGTGACTGTGAGCGGGGCCTTGGTGATGGTGAGGGTGCCGGTGTTCGTGGTGACGCTGTAGTTGGCCAGCTTGGTGTCGGGGTCGTTCAGGGTCGCGGTGATCAGGTAGTCCCCGACCGGGCTGGTGGCCACGGCAGTGGTGGAGTAGCTGGCGGTGATGCCGTCGCCGGCGACGACGCCGGTCAGGGTGCCGGTCAGGGCAGGGTTGGCCTCGCCGTAGAGGCGGCTCTTGTTGGCGGGGGTGACGACGAGCGCGGCCTGGGTGACGGTGAGGGTGCCGGTGTTGTTCGTGACGGTGTAGTTGCCGAGCTTGGTGTCGGGGTCGAGCGGGGTCGCGGTGATGAGGTAGCCGCCGACGGGGCTGGAGGCTGTCGCGGTCGTGGCGTACGACGCGGTGATGTCGTCACCGTTCTTGATGCCGGTGATGGTGCCGGTCAGGGTGGGCAGGGCTGCGCCGTACACCTTGGTCTCGTTGGCCGGGGTGATCGTCAGCGGGGCCTTGGTGACGGTGAGGGTGCCGGGCGCGTAGGTGATGGCGTAGTTGCTGCTCGTCTGACCGGCCGCGGTGATCGCGTAGGTGCCGACGGCGCTGGCCGGGGTCGCCGCGGTCGTGACGGTCAACGTCCCGCCCAGCACCGAGGCGGTCTGGCCGAGGACGAAACCCGGTGTAGGAGACCGTCAGGGCCGGGTTCGCGTCCCCGTACGTCCTGGACTTGTGGTCCGCCGTGACCGTCAACGCCGCCTTCGTCACGGAGAGCGAACCGTTCACCAAGGTGACGGTGTAGTTCGACAGGGTCGACGGGGTGGAGTCGACGGCCGTGGGCACGATCGCGTACGAGCCGACGCCGCTGGCCGCGGTGGCCGTCGTGGCGTAGGTCGCGGTGATCGCGTCGCCGTTCTTGATGCCGGCGATGCTGCCGGTGAGGGACGGGTTGGTGGAGCCGTACACCTTGGCCTTGTCGTCCGCGGTGATCGACAGCGCCGCCTTGGTGATCGTGAGCGTGCCACTGGTGCTGCTGTCGCTGAAGCCGCCGCTCCCGGCGTAGTCGACGAGGACGGTGTAGCTGCCGATGGCCGTGCCGGCCGGGATCGCATATGTGACCGACGCCTGGCCGCTGCCGTTCACCGCCGCCGACGTGGCGGTACCGATCGTCGTTGCGCCGGACTTCACGGTGAAGGTGACGCTTCCGGCGGTAGCGGTGCCGGCGCCGGCGCTGACCGATGCCGTCAGCAGGACGGACGGGTCGCCGTAGGTGGCCGTCGCGGGGGCGCTGCTCGTGCTCGTTCCCCGAGCCGTGACCGTGATGGAGACTGTCGCCGGTGCTGACGTCCTGACGGCGGTGCACGTGTTGGCCACGACAGTGCCGCAGTTGTCGGGGTCGCCTCGGTCCGTGACCGTGTACGTGACAGAGTCGGCACCCGAGTATCCAGCGGCGGGGGTGTAGACCATCGACGTGCCACTGCCGCTGAGGGTGCCGTGACTCGGGCCGCCCGTGATGGCGTACGCGAGGTTGCCGGTCGTCGTCTCGACGTCGGTGCCCGACAGGCCAAGGACGTTGTTGCTGCTGCCGGACACCACGGAGACACTGCCGCTCGCCGCGACGGGGTCGTCGTTCACGGGCCTGACCGAGATGCTGACCGTGGCGACATTGGAGTCCGCGCTGCCGTCGTTCGCCTTGTACGTGAAGCTGTCGGGTCCGTTGTAGTTGGCGGTTGGGGTGTACGTGAACGTGCCATTGGTGTTGACCACGACGGTGCCGTGGCTCGGGTTCGTCACCTTCACGGCGGTCAGGGTGTTGCCGTCGGCATCGGTGTCGTTGGACAGGACCCCCGTGGCGGGAGTGGAGACCGTGAGAACCGAGTCCTCGTTGGTGACGTAGCTGTCCCCTGTGGCGACGGGGGCCCGGTTGAAGGAGATCGTGGTGGTCACTGACGACGAGTTGTCGAGCGGCGTCGCGTCGTTCTCCGCGCTCAGGATCTGGGCCGTGTCGGTGTAGGTCGCCCCGAAGGCGGCGTTTGCGGGGAACGTGACCTGCAGCGTCCGCGAGCCCGTGGCGCCGGTGGCGAGGGTCCCGAGATCCCAGCTGACGACGTTGCCGATGACCGTGCACGTGCCGCTGCAGCTGTTGGGGACGTATGCCGCCCCGGCGGGGAGCGTGTCGGTGAGCTGGACCCCGGTTGCGGACGTGGTAGCGCCGACCTTGTTCGAGTAGGCAAGGGTGTAGCTGGCGGTGGCTCCGGGCAACGCCGACGTCGGGCCCGTCTTGACCACTGTCAGATCGGGGTTTCCGACCTTGGCCGCCGGCTTGGCGATCTGGAGCTGTCCGCCCACACTGTTGTCGCCGATGGCCAGGGAACTGCCGGTGAAGTTGTGGGCCCCGGCGGCGAGCTTGGCCGACAGCGTGATGTCGGCCGTCGCCACGGTCGAGCTGACGGTCAGGTTGTAGGACCACTTGGTTGCGCCGGGGGGAGCGGACAAGGTCGGCCCGGCAGTGATGGACGAGCCCGGTCCGGGGACGAAGTTGAAGAGGTCCTGAACGCCCGGGACGCCTCCAGAGCTGGTGTGGTCGAACTGGATGGTGACGGCCTGGGTGCCTCCACCGTTCGTCAGGTGCAGTCGCAGCGGAATGGTCTCCAGCTCGCTCCAGCCGGCGAGGTTGCCGTTGATCCACGGGGTTGAGCCTGATGACTGGCCCTGGAGCGCGACGTCGAACTGCGCTGCTGAGACATACGGACCCACGAACGGGCCGCCGCTCAACGCCCCATTGGTCCCCACCGGAGTGACCTCTGACGAGTCGGTATCGCCCAGTGCGCGGGCCACGTTGACGCGACCGTTGCCGGTCTCGGTCACGGTGCCGGCCGGGTCCGCGTTGCGCGCGAGTCGACCCACGATCGTGCCAGGCGTCGCGCTTGCGTCGGCGCCCTTGAGGAGGGCAGCCGCGCCGGCAACGATGGCGGCAGAGGCGGAGGTGCCCGTCACGGAGGTGGTGCCGCCCCCGACGGCGTCGGCCGTGACGCCCACGCCGGGTGCCCCTAGGAACGTGTCCTCCCCGGAGTTCGAGCGGTTCCACATCGTGTCGTCGACGTCTGTCGCGGAGACGCCGACCACCTTGGCGGCGCCGGCTGGGTAGGTCGGGGTCGTGGAGCCGTCGTTACCAGTGGCCGCAACGACCACGGCACCCTTGGACCACGCGTAGTCGACGGCGTCCTGCAAGGTCTGGGAGTATGTCGGGTTGCTGAAAGCCATGAGGATGACGTCTGCGCCGTGGTCCGCCGCGAACGTGAGTCCGGCGATGACGTCGCTGTCCTGTCCCTGTCCGTCTTCCCCGAGGACCTGCACAGGCATGACCTTGGCGCCGGAGCCGGCCACGCCGGCGATTCCCACGCCGTTGTCCGTTGCCCCGGCGGCGATGCTGGCCACCCACGTTCCGTGACCACTGGGGTCCTGTGTCGGGTCTGCCGGCGATCCATCGGTGGCGGAGAACGCCGACCAGCCCGGGACGAGCCGCGCCGAGAGATCCCCGTCGGCTCCGTCGACACCGGTGTCGAGCACGGCGATCGTCGCGGACCCGCTGACGGCCGGAGCCGTGTCCCAGCCGATCTTAGGGAGCGCCCACTGACCGGGGTATGCCGGGTCGTTCGGGACTGCGGCTGCCTTCCGAGTGGTGTCGTCCTCGACCGAGACGACACCAGGCAGGTTCTTGTACCGCGCCTTGACGGAACTCGCCGAGGCCTCGGGGACCTCGACGACGAGAGCGCGCAATGCGGGGAGCGCGCGCTTCTGCGTCCCACCGCCGCGACCGACGAGAGATGCCGCGGTCGTCGCGTTCGGGGTGGTGGCCGTCCGCACGATGAGGCGGACGGTGCTCGGCCCGCTGGACGTGGAGGCGCTTGCCGGGAGCGTCGTGGCACCCAGCACGGCCACCGTGGCAGTGGCCGCCACGGCAGCGGTCACCCGGCGCAAAACATGGAGTGGACTGGACGTCGCTCTGCCTTCGGCGGTAGCGAACAAAGTACGACGTACAGACATGGCGGGTCCCCTTTGGCTGGCGCCGACAAACTCGCCCCCGGGACTCGACGTGCGCACAAACTAAGTCGATGCGAGGGCGCGTGTATGCGGAATCCACATTTCTGGGTTCCTTTGAGGCGCATGGGAATTCGCTGTGTCTGAAATAGGCTCTTTGTTCCCGCATGGGTGTGCCCTTCGCGACAAAGTTCGCGTCTCACGGACCACCGATCATTCAAGAGTGGGTGGCGTTCGGTGACGGACAAGTGCCTCACATCGGCGCAGCCTGTTGATGGTTGCTTCGGTTTGCGCGGGGATGCCGGTTCGGCATTCCTCAGAGCTGGGTGAGGACCTGTTCGCCGATGTGGCGCATTCCGCGGAGGACCGCCCAGACCGTGAGGTGGTCGAGCGTCGTGCCGGGGGAGGGGTCCCAGTTGGCCACGGCGGCCCAGGTGACCGTCCGGTCGCCCGCGGTCACGGCGCCGACGTCGGCCCGCACCCCGGCGTCGGTCCCGGTCTTGTTCCAGAACGTCGTCGGCAGGTCCAGCGACGCATGGTGGGCGATCGGGTCGAGGCCGCCCTGCTCGACGAGGGCCGAGCCGACCATCGACTGGTCGACGTTGGCCGAGAGCCACTGGCGCACGAGGCGATCCGCGTCCGGGCCGGCGGCGGTGCCCGACGCGAGTCGGGCCATGAGCTGGCTCAGCTCGGCGGCGGTACCGGTCGACAGGGTGGCCGGGTGGTCGGCGCCACGGACGTCGCGCACCCGGTCGTGGAGGGCAGTTGCACGCAGGCCGAGGGACGTGGCGCGGGCCGCGACCTCGGCGAGCCCGACCCGCCGGAGCAGGACGTTGGTCGCGAGGTTGTCGGAGACGGCGCCGACGAGGGCCGCGACGTCGATGAGGGGCAGGGTCTCGACCGACAGGGTGTGCCACAGGCCGGAGTCGCCGACCCAGAGGTCGACCGACCGGGTCAGCGGCTCGTCGGGGGAGAGCTCGCCGGCAGCGATGAGCCGGGCGGTCTCCACGAGGAGCAGGACCTTGCCGACGGAAGCCGTGCGCAAGGGTGCGTCGGCACCCGCGGAAGCCAACGGCATACCCAATCCGTCACGGACGCACACCGACCACGTGACTCCGCCGGCGTCGGGAAGCTCGAGATCCATGTCAGGCAAGGGAACCCAGCCAGGTGAGGAGGGCGGCGTTGACCTGGTCGGGGGCCTCCTCGGTGAGGAAGTGCCCGGCACCGGGGACCTTGACGTGGCGGTAGTCGCCGGGCACGAAGGCTCCCGACCCGTGGGTGGCGGGGGCGATGACGCATCCGTCGTCGGTGCCCTGCAGCTGGAGGACCGGGACGCGGACTGCGTGCCGGATGCGACGCATGAAGATCGGGCCGTCCGGGCGCACCGACGACCGGCCGAGCCAGCGGTAGTGCTCCGCGGCCGAGTGGGCGACGAAGGGGATCATCATCGCGTCGCCGTAGCGGGAGACGTCCTCGGCCGCGGGGAACGTGCCGAAGGGCGAGGCCCACGAGCGGAGGACGTCCTCGACGTAGGCGTGCGACTTCGCCATCTCGCGCTCGGGGGAGAAGGGCTTCTGCAGCCCGGCGATCCACGACGAGGCCCGGCGCTGCTTGGGGTTGGACCACGTCGCGTGCCGCATGATCCGCGGGTGCGGCATCGACAGGGACGCGATGGCGCGCGTCACGTCGGGTCGCAGGGTCGGCATGCACCACGCGATCCAGCCGCCGAGCCCCTGGCCCATGACGACGGCGTCCTTCTCACCGAGGGCGCGGATGACGCTCGCGGTGTCGAGGGTCGCCATGTACGTGTCGTAGCCGCGCGGTGGCTTGTCGGACCCGCCGTAGCCGCGGAGGTCCATCGCGGCGACGTGGTAGCCGGCGTCGGCCAGGGCGACCATCTGGTGGCGCCACGCGTACCAGAACTGCGGGAAGCCGTGGAGCATGAGCACCAGCGGTCCGTCGCCCATCTCGGCGACGTGGAAGCGCGCCCCGTTGGCGGAGACGTAGCGGTGCTCCCAGGGGCCGTCGATGTTGACGAAGGCAGCGTCGACGGACATGGGTGCGGTCAGGAGCCCCGGGTCAGGCGTCGCGAGACGGGTCGGGCGTGCCGGGAGCGGTCCCGTTGCTCGACGACGTGGGCGCAGCGGGGGTGGCCGGTGCGTCGGCGGGCACCGCGGCCGGAAGGCCCGGGCGGTCCCACTCGGGGCGCGGGGCCGGGACAGTGGTGCCCGGGTGCTCGACCGCCGACTTGATCGCCTCGATCGTCCCCTGCGCCTCGGCGATCGTCTTCGCCGGCGTCGGGTCGACGGTCTTCATCTTCCGCACGCCGAGGTAGCCGAGGACGGCGGCGACGAGCAGCATGAAGACGGTGACGATGAGAAAGCTGGCCCAGCGCGGCACGCCCGCCGCCTGGAGGCCTTCTGCGATCGTCGTGAAGAGGAAGTAGACGGAGTAGAAGACGATGACGGCCGCTCCGGCGAGCAGGCCACCGCCCACGCCGGCCTTCTTGACCTGCACCGAGACCTCAGCCTTGGCCAGGGCGATCTCGCTGCGAACCAGTGCCGAGATGTCCTGTGTGGCGGACGCGACCAGCTGGCCGAGTGTCCGCTCCTGCCGGGGATCCGTGCTCATCGGCTCACTTCCTCGGTGATCGTCGGTGACTGCGCGGTCGCGCCTACCAGATGCAACCCTACTGCGCAGTCCCTACCCGAACGTGCAGGGCAGGCACCATCACGCCGGATCGAGTCGTCCCTCGGTCTCGTAGACGTCCGGCACGCCGTCGTTGTCACGGTCCGCGGTCTCACGGACCTCGACGAGCCGGTAGTGCCGATTGCGCACCCGCAGCACGACGCTCGAGAGCACCGCGGCGATGAGACTGCCGCAGAGAACCGCGAGCTTCACGTGGTCGTCACGCTCCGAGCCGTTGCCGAATGCGAGTTCGCCGACAAGCAGGCTGACCGTGAAACCGACCCCCGAGAGCATGGAGAGGCCCAGGACGTCGGTCCAGGCCAGGTCCTCGTCGAGCTCGGCGCGCGTGAACCGGGCGACCGCCCACGTGCCCCCGAGGACGCCGACCGTCTTGCCCACGACGAGCCCGACGACGACGCCGACTGCGGCCGCGTCGCCGAGAGCTGAGCCGAACCCGCCGCCCACGACGGTGACGCCGGCAGCGAAGAACGCGAAGACGGGCACCGCGAAGCCCGCGGAGAACGGCCGGATCTTGTGCTCGATCCGCTCGGCCAGTGAGTGCCGGTCCGGGTCGTCCTCGACCTCGCGGTTGACGGGCACGAGCAGGCCGAGCAGGACGCCGGCCACCGTGGCGTGGACGCCGCTCGAGTGGACGAAGACCCACGCGAGCAGGGCCGGGATCGCGAGGACGAGCGGGTTGGTGATCTTGCGCTTGAGGAGCAGGCGCCAGGCGGCCAGGGGGACGACCGCGGCGAGAAGCCAGAGGAAGCTGACCGTGTCGGTGTAGAAGACGGCGATGATCGTGATGGCGATGAGGTCGTCGACGACCGCGAGCGTCAGCAGGAACGAGCGCAGGGCGCTCGGCAGGTGCGTGCCGATGACGGCGAGCACCGCCAGCGCGAACGCGATGTCGGTGGCCGTCGGGATGGCCCAGCCACGGAGTATGCCGCTGAGCTCGCTCGCGCTGTCGCCTCGGCTCATCAGCGTGGCCGTGACGACGAACAGGATCGCGGGCAGCGCGACACCGCAGACCGCTGCCGCGATCGGGAGGGCGGCCTTGCGACGGTCGGACAGGTCGCCGGCGACGAACTCACGCTTGAGCTCGATGCCCGCGACGAGGAAGAACACGGCGAGCAGGCCGTCGGCCGCCCACGTCCCCAGCGACAGGTCCAGGTGCAGGGCGTGCGGGCCGATGACGGTGTCGCGCAGGGCGGCGTAGCCGTCGCGCCACGGCGAGTTCGCCCACACGAGGGCAGCGACCGCAGCGGCCAAGAGGATCGCGCCGCCGACGGTCTCGGCCCGAAGCGCGTCGGCGACAAAGCGAGCTTCGTGCCAGCTGCCGCGGCCGAGGAGCTTGTTGCCGGTGCCGCCTCCGGCCGGCGTCGGGGGAGTCGCGGTAGGGTGCGGGTCGCTCACCTTGGGGGTCCCTTCAGGGGATGGGTCATGGGTCGCCGACCAGACTTCCCGGCACACCATGGCCACTCGCATCGTCGCCGTGAGCCGCTTCGATTCTAGCGAGAGGGCGCGAGCGGCCCGGGCCGTGTCCCGGGAGCCGGATGCCACATCGCGACAGGCGACCGTCGATAGGGGCCGCCCGAGCGGCTCTCACGATCGGAACACGCTGCGCCACGGTTAATCGGACTAATTAGACATCTGTGGTTTGCGACCGGTTGAGGCCCGTAGATTGTGCTTCGGGAGGGGGTTCCCGCACGGGTGAGTGATCTTTGGGGGTTTGGCGATGAGTGACAAGCCAGCAGGTTGGTACTACGTCGGCGACGGCACGCTGCGCTACCGCGACGACTACGGGTGGACCGAGTACTACATGGACACCAAGGACCCGCGCGCACAGGACTGGCCGCCGCCCAAGCCCAAGACGATGCTGCAGCAGCTGCGCGAGGATGAAGCCCGTCGAGCGTCCACCGCGTCACCTCGCAGGTCCTCATGGCTTCACCGGCGCCATCGATCGACGCACTGATCGATGCCTCGGCACGTATGTTGCAGGCCACTCATGATGGTGCCGGCGCATGATCTTGGAGGCCATTGTTGGGCTCGAGCAGCCATACCGTGCGATAGGTCCTGCCGCGGTTGAGACGAGCGGGTGTGCTGCCCCTGGTCGCTAGTCGTTGCTCAATCGCGGCGGCGAGGGTCGACAGGCCAGGGGCCATGTCCGCCAGTACGACGGCCTTTTGCAGCGTCGTGTTGCCCACAGCAATGGTCCGGCTGATCGACCAAGTAGTTGGAAGTGCTCGCAGCAGAGTCGTCTCATCTGGATACGCGTCCTGCGCTAGATGCTCGTCCAGCCAGTCCGGCAGCGGTCTTCGAGTCGCACGAACGATCCGCGCCAGGGTCTCGTCCACGCGACGCGCTTCCTCCCCCACTGGGTACCCGATCACTACCCCACGTCTGGCGACCCGTGTGAGTTCGTGGATCGACTCTGATCGGATTGACGAGGGGAGGTGTTCTACCATGTCCAAGCTGATGGCGAAGTCGAAGGCGTCGTCCTCAAATGGTAGGCAGTCGGCGGATGCGCGTACCAGCTCAGCGACTCCGCGCCGCTGCACCTTGTGGGGGGCGCCTCCGAACTGGATATCGGTCTGCACCGCTGGGTGTGGCCACCAGCGAGTGACCCCGTGCCACCCGGCGCCGACATCCAGGACTCCATCTGCGTTGAACTCATCCAGGATATTGATCGCGGGCTGATAGCGCAGCAACCAGTTCAGCACGTGTGCTCCAGTCGATTGGTGTATCGGTCAGCTGGCTAGGGAGCCGATGCGAGCCAGGACGCTCGCGTCCATCTGCGAGTAAACCGGAAGACAGATCACCCGTGACGCGAGTTCATGAGTGACTGGCAGAGGGACGCCCGTGCGTCCCGCTGTTGCAAACGCCGGCATTTGGTGCAGTGGGTCGGAGAAGTAGGTCCTCAGTTCAACGTGCCGACTTCGTGCCCGCGAAAGCAGGGCATTCCGGGCATTTGTGCTGCTGCTCAGCGCCGGGAGAAACTGGCGTGCGGAGGAGTCGGCTCCAGCTTGAAATGCGTAGCCCTGGGTCGCGAAGTCCCGAATGAGCGTGTCGGCGTATTCCCGACGACGCTTCAGTACGTCGAGGTAGGTCTCAAGGACCACCAGCCCCAAGGCAGCATGCAGTTCATCCATCTTCGCGTTCAGCCCGGGTTCTTCCTCCACGACGCGATCGGGGCCGAACCCGAAGTTTGAAAGACGGCGAACCCGGTCCGCTAGTTCCTCGTCCTTTGTAAGAACCGCTCCTCCCTCCCCAATGGCAAAAGGCTTCGTGGCGTGGAAAGAGAAGACCTCGGCGTCGCCGTTGCGGCCCAGCCTCACTCCTTCGCTATCCACCGAGCCGAACCCGGCCGCGGAGTCGACGATGAGAGGCAGACTGAACTCCTCGGCCAATGCAGCCCACTCGCGCACGACCTCCGGGGGAGGGGCTGAACCGTATGTCGAACAGGGCATGAGTGCGGCCACCTTCTGAGTGCCTTCCAGGGCTTCCCGCATGGAGTCTGGATCCGCATGCCAGTGTTCTCGGTCAACGTCGACGAAGACCGGCTCGTAACCAGCCCATTTCACAACAGTCCCCGTCGCTGCGAAGGTATAGCTGGGCAGGACGACAGCGTGTCCCGGAGGTGCCTGCGTCGAGGCTCGCAGCGCAAGGAGGAGCCCCATCGTGGCGTTGGCGACCGGGACGGCATGGATGTCTTCGCCGACGAACTGGCCGAGTTTCGATCCGAACTGGCGCACCAGCTGGCCGTCGTTGGAGAACCACTGCTCGCGCTCTGCGGACTGCCAGTAGCCCTGCGCTTCATGGAGAGAGGGGAGAATGGGGCGCTGAAATCGCACGGGGGCTAGTCCCCTGCCGTGGTCAGCCTGTGTGCGACCTGACATCTCGTTCCTTAAAGAGGCGGACTGCAGAGTAGATAGCGGCGACACCCGCCGCGATCAGTGCCAGTGGGGAGACGGACTCCGCCTCAGAGAAGATGGCTGCCGCTCCAAGGGCGCATCCTGTCGCGAGGACGGGAACAATTAGGTGCGTACTAGGACAATAGCGAGTGCGGATCGCGAGCTGCGCGAAGAACACGATGTTGGCCATCGCGTACGCCATGCCCGCCAAGTCCACGCCCAGCGGAACCAGCAACACGACCATCACGACGAAGGTGGCGCTCCAAGCGAGCTCGCTGAGGATGTAGGCGGTCTTCAACGCCCGAGCGAGCAAGACGTATGACAGAGGCCACGCCATGACTTTGAAAAGGTCACCGATCAGGAACCATCGCAGCATTGTGCCCCCGGAGGCGAAGTCCCCTGAGTAGAGCAGGGCGAGCACCCAGGGGGCACAGGCTGAGAGCGCAAGAATGAGGGGCGTCGTGACGATGAGCAGTCTCTCGATCTCCTTTGCTGCCGCCCTTGACTGTCGGGTTGCGCTCGAGCGCAGATGGGAAAGGCGTGGCAGGAAGTCGGCGTTGAGAGCGGCGAGTACAAATGCCAGGTACAGCGCGGCGATCGCCCACGTTCCTTGGAAGATCCCCGCCTCGGTTCCTCCTACCCGGGTCGCGATCCAGGCCGTAGCAAAAAACTGGCTGGAGTTCATGAGGACGGCCGAAACAGCGACCGCAGCGCCTAGGCCCAACATGCCCCGAAGCTCAGGTAGCCAGTTCGGGCCGACCGTGTCGTGACGCTCGCGAGCGCTTTGCATCGCATGTCGGGCCGCCGTGGCGCATATGACCAACAGAGAGACCGCGGGCGCGGATATCGCCACCTGAAGTACCCTTGCAGCAGATGCGTCGCGTGCGGACCACAAAAACAAAGTGGCGACCAAGCCGGCTCCGACTTGGGCCACAGCGAGCAAAACATACGAGGATGAGCCGCTGAGGATGGCCGTAAAGCGCGAGGCCAAGATCGTCGCGGCCACTGCCACAGCGAAGGCAAAGGCTATTTCGGTCTTGGTCGCCTCCATGAAGGTCGGCCCGAATGCCATCCAGCCGAGGTATGAGAGGGCTCCCCCGGCCAACGAAAGTACCCAGGTGCTCCAGCGGAGAGCAGAAAGTACGGATTGGTGGCGGGACGCGTCAGCCGCGCTCGAGGCCAGGGGCACAACCGCACCGGTTCCCAGGCCGAGCCCGAGCGTCGTGGCAACGGCCCCGACACCAGTCACGAGAAGCCCCAACTCGCCTAAGCCGGTTGCCCCGAGGTTGACGGCGACAATCTTCATCCTGGCGGCGCCGAGCACTAGGACGAGTCCAGTTCCAACGCCCATGCTGATGAGCGCGGGTGCACGTTGGTACGCCAACCGCAGGTTATGGATACCGGTCACTTTGCCGGCCCGTCACCATCCAGTGAGTTCGGCGAAAGCTCCTTCCGCTGCGCGTCCATGAGCGCGACCTGCTCTGCCAGTGCGCGAGTACGCTGCTCAAGTCTTCCGATTGCAGCGGTCAACTGAATGATGATGAGCATTAGTCCGAGAAAGCCTACAAAGAAGAGTAGATTGAGGGGGACTCGGACGCCGACGATGCCCGCCGCCCACTCGAGGAGGCCGGGAGCCACCGCAAGAATGATCGTTGCGCCCGCTACGACGAGCCAGACAATTGCAAACCGGCCTCGAACGTAGCGTCGTCGCAACATCTCGAAGATGACGCCGACAACCACGACAGCTCCGACAAGAGCGACGCCAAAGCCTTCAATCATGACGGGAGCTGTCCGGTCACGGGCCAACGGCGGACCACTCCGAGCGCCGTCGTTAAGAGCACCCGGGCCACGTATCGGGTTGACGACACGGATCCCTGGCTTGCCCGTCCAGTGACACGAGCACGCATGGTGACACTGACCTCGCTAACGGACAGCCCGGACTTACGTGCGATAGCCAGAGACTCGACGGTGTCCCCCAAATACTCGCAGGGATAGTGTTGTGCAAAGACGTGGATGGCTCGTCGAGAGTGTGCCCTGAAGCCGGAGGTGGCATCGGTCAATGGGGTCATGGCGACGCGGCTCACGACGGTGGCTAGCAGCCGCATTGCCGCCTTCCGGTGGCGTGGAACAAGGTAATCGGAATCCGGTCCAAACCGGGAGCCGATGACAACATCAGTCACGTCCAGTTGGGCAAGGAGAGCGGCTGCCTGGCGGGGGTCGTGCTGGCCATCGGCGTCAATCTGTACCACTGCGTCGTAGCCATGGAGAGCTGCGTACTTGAAGCCGGTTCGCATAGCGCCCCCGACCCCGAGGTTGAAGGGAAGCCTCGCCACGGTCGCGTGCTCGGCGGCGACCTGGGACGTTGTGTCCGTCGACCCATCATCAACAACCACGACGTCACAGTGAGGCAAGGCCGAGCGGATCTCCTGCAGGACGCCACCGATCGCGGCCTCTTCGTTGAAGGCAGGCACCACCACAAGAGTCCGGCGCATCCGGCCGGCGTACTCATGGTCTTGACGTTGGCTGATAACCACTGGATCCCCGGAGGTGATGGGTGCGGTTTGGTCCCTTGGCGCCGCTGCTTGCATGGTGCCGTCGTGTTGCGAACCTGTCAGCGGAACGGGAAAACTCGTGTAACCCAGGCGCAGATTGGTCTCCACCTGTCTGCTGCCGCTCCCAGCAGGAGCGCAGCCGCGACGCGAATCGGTGTGTCTCGTCGCACGAGGCGGGCAGTCACGGTCCTGAGCAGCGGGAGGGATAGGCCCCCGTGTCCGATCGACAGGAGGTCAGCAGAGCTGTGGGCATCGGGGACGCGGTCGAGAAGCGTTGCCGCCATGGCGACCCGCCAGCGCCAAGTGTCGACGACGAGACTGCGGACGATGCTCGAGTCGCGCACGGCCTTGCGTGTCGTGCCAATTAGCGGTGGCAGGGACGCTTCGCCGACCAAGTTGCCGGGGTGTTGCAGGTAGTCCTGAATTACTTCGTCGCTGAAGTTGATGTGACCCCATGTCGAGGCCCAAACGGCAAGCCAGTGATCGGGCAGCGCGCGTGGTATTTCTGGCGGGAACGGAACCGCAGTCCGGGCGACTTCGCCGCGCATGATCATTAGCCCGCCGCTTACCTGATTGAGAAGGAGTAGCGATATCAGGTCTCCGGGTCGACGACGAGTAACTCCGTAAACCCTGCCGTACGAGTCCTTAACCATCGCACGGCCGACGATTGCAGGCGCACCAGTATTCTCTAGCGAGCGAAGGAGGGTCTCAAGCTTGTTTGGATACCAATAGTCGTCCTGATCGGCGATTGCAACCCAAGTCTGTTCCTTGTCGACACCACCGATCAAATGCTCGTAGTTGAGGTAGGCGCCGAGGTTCTCCTCGCGTTTCACGATCACGAACCTGGCGTCCCCAGCGACGAACTGTTCCACCAAAGCCACGCTCTCAGGCAATGTGTCATCAACAGCGATCGTGCAGGTCCAATCCCACACGGATTGGCCTGCGATCGAGATGATTTGGCGCTCTAGCAGGGCGGGGTCCGGCCGGTAGACCCCCATAAGGATGGCGCCTTGACCGTGAAGTCTCATCGGGCGCTCGTTCGGGGCCGCATCAGACGCCAGTACGCGCTCATCCCGGCGTTGGCGACCTTCAGAAGCGGTGGGTGGTCGATCATCGCAGGCTCGATCCGCGAGGCCAGCAGCGGCGTGAGGGCATCGGGGTCGCGGACCCAGGTGTGTTGGACGGCGGCCCGGCGCCGCCGCAGGTCGCGGCGGTGCTCCCACAACCAGCGGTAGGCATCCGTCTTGTTCGCAAGCCATCCCTCTCGCGCCGCGACGGCCAGCAGGCCGAGCTCGGACAAAGCCAGAGCGGGCAGAACCCGGCGGCGAAGGCCGCTCGGATAGACGGTGAGCACGGTGATCAAGCGGTTGCGCTCCAGCAGGTACATCTTGCGCGCGTTGCGTGAGAAGTCGTAGTGATGCAGGGCCACGGCATCTGGGACGAAGACAACCTGGCCGCCCATGAGCCACACGCGTGCGCTCAGCTCCGCGTCCTCGTGATAGGCGAAATAGGCCTCGTTGAACCCCTGTAAGTCATCCCACGCCGTGCGGCGGATCGCCATGAATCCGCCGCTCGCGGTCGCCACATGTCGCCGCTCGGCGTGGCTCGACGCCGGTTCGCCGTAGCCACCAGCCCAGCACACCCCGGTGAAGTGCATCGGGTTGCCCGCGGAGTTCACCAGGTCCGGGGCTTCGGCCAGACGGAGACACCCCGTTGCGATCGTCGCCGGGGTCGCATCTGAAGCCGAGAGCAGCGCGTCGATCGCGCCTGCGCGGACGATCGCGTCCGAGTTGAGCAGGACCACGAACTCGCCGAAGCTCTCCGCAACGGCGTGGTTCACGCCACCAGCAAAGCCGAGGTTGGTGCCTGGTCGCAGGACCCGGATGCGATCCGGCCAGTCGACCCGGCGCTTGTCGGCGTGGTCAATGCCGTTGTCCACGAGCAGGATCTCGTCCTCGGAGGCGGCGACGCCTTGGGCGGCGTCCAGACAGTCCTCGAGGAACTCTTCGGCGCCGAAGCCCACAATGACGATGGACGCTCGGACGTTCATTCCACCCCGGGACTACTTCGACAAAAGCACGACATAACGCATTCCTGAGTGGCAGGGTAGCCCGAGCGGTCCGCACGCGAGAGGAAACGTCGACCATGGTCCAGGTGGGGAGCCGCCTTCAGGAGGCGGCGGCAAGGCACTTGGGGCGACGGTGGTTCCTCATCCCCCTGGCGATCTTCACCGCCTCCCGACTCGTCGACACCCTCTTCATCTTCCTGTCGGCGAGCCACCAAGTCGCCTTGTCGCAGGCCCGCGACGACTACTACGTCTACGAGCCGTCACCGGCCGACCCTGGCTACCTGGGTGTCGTCTCGAACTGGGACGGGCAGTGGTACCGGCAGATCGCCACGGACGGCTATCAGCACCCGTCGCCTGGAGCCAGTCCTCAGGAGGTGTGGGACACCCTGTGGGCGTGGGCCTTTCCGCCGGCGTACCCCATGATCGTTCGCCTGGTCATGATGATCACGTCACTGTCTTTCCCGGTGGCGGCGACCATCGTCAGCTGTCTCGCCGGCGCGGCAGCCATGGTGCTCATGTATCGGCTCGTGGCCCGGACAGGCGGTCAGTTCCTGGCGTCAGTGACGGTCCTCTTCTCGTCCTTCTGGGTGGCCGCCCCGCTCCTGCAGGTGGCCTACAGCGAGTCACTGGCGCTCTTCTTCCTGATGGCGGCCCTCAACCTTCTTGTCGATCGACGTTACGGATGGGCTGCTGTCGCAGTCTTGGCTCTCTCGATGACCCGGATCGTCACGCTGCCACTTCTGCTCGCCGTGGTCGTGCATGCATGGCTGCGCTATCGACGTGAGGGCCCCTTCTGGAAGACACGTCCAAAGGACGCCCTCGGCATTGCGGTCGTAGCCTTCTGCACAGTGTTCGGCGTCGTGGCATGGATGCTCCTGGCCTCCGTGTTCATCGGGCCACAGGCTGGGATGGAGCGGAGCTCGGGGCAGCGCAGCCTCTACCTCGGATGGTTCGAGGACACCTACCACCTGGTCGGCGTCGGCGGTCCCGTGTTCATCGCAGTCGTCGTCCTGCTGCTGACGGCGTTCATGCTGAGTCCCCGGGCTCGCGTCTGGGCACCTGAGCTGCGCGCCTGGTCGGTGGCCTATCCCGCCTATCTCTTCGCGCTGACCCCGTTCCTTCCCGCGGTCTTCCGCTACCTGCTGCTCACGCCGACCCTGCCCGTGATGATGGCCGGGACCCCACGCACCATGACGCGCCACACGCTCCTGTGGGTCGCTGCTTTGCTCGTGCTGCTCCTGCTGTGCCAGCGCTGGTACGTCAGCACCATGCTCGTCGTCTGGACCGACGACTCCCGGCCCGGGCCCTGACCTCACGCCCGGATGACTCACTCCGCTCACATGCACCTTATGGGCCTCTTTGTAGGTAATTGCGCCACGAGATTCATGCGAATCCCCTCCAATGCCAAGTTCTGGGATCTCCCGCCGCAGTACCTTGCCGCGCAGGCGGCGCCGTACCGGCGCACCTGATCAGGCACCGGGGGGGTGGGTTGTGTCGGTGGTGAAGCCGGTGCAGTTGAAGGCGCTCACAGGCCTGCGTTTCGTCGCGGCGGCTGTGGTCCTCCTTCACCATCTGCCTTTGGCCTTGCCGGGACTGCTGGGGATCGTGTATGTCGCCCAGGCCGGCTACGTCGGGGTCACCTTCTTCTTCGTCCTCAGCGGCTTCGTGCTCGCCTACGGATGGACCTCGACGTCACGCATATCCGAGTTCTATGGGCGCAGAGCGGCCAGGATCTACCCCCTACATGCGCTGACGGCGCTCGCAATGCTGCTGATGCTTCTGAGGTCAGGGCTGGACTGGTCGGCCCTTCCCTTCAACCTCGCCCTCGTCCAGGCCTGGTCTCCGGATGCGGCCGTCCACCTGTCGTTCGTCGGCGCCTCGTGGTCGCTCTCCTGCGAGGTCTTCTTCTATGCCTGCTTCCCCTTGCTGTTCGCCGTCCTGCAACGGGCCATGCACCCCATCAGGTGGGCGGTCGGCATCATTGCCTGCACCCTGGGCCTTGGCGTGCTGGCGAGCGGTCTGTGGCCGTCGTTGGGGGAGTACCTCTACCACGTACCGCTGTTCCGGCTCACTGACTTCGCGGTCGGCATCCTGATCGCCCTGGCTGTCCGACAGGGGTGGCGCGTGGGTGTGCGCCCCATCGCGGCGGCCGCTCTGGTCATCTCGACCTACCTCCTGGTCCTGGTTGTCCAGACAGCCGGCCGGACTGGTGCGCAACAGATGTGGCTGTTCTCGGCGATCATGGTCCTGCCGTTCGGCCTGCTCATCGCGGCGTTTGCAGGTCACGAACTCGACGGGGGACGGTCCCTCTTTGCGTCCCGTCGTGCAGTCGCCCTGGGGCAGTGGTCCTTTGCTCTGTACCTGGTTCACGGCGTGATCCTGGCGGCGCTTCATGATCACGTCCACGGGTTGCGTGGTGCACCAGCGTTCGTCGTCGGTGTCGCGGTCGTGGCCCTCATCATTACCAGCTCATGGCTGGTCTACTCGCTCTACGAGCGCCCCGTCGAGCTGTGGGCTCGGCGGCGCCTGGTCACGAGGGTTAGGCGGCCTGCAGCCAGCACTGCCAGCACGAGTTCGCACGGAAGCCGCGTCCCCCCGCTGTCCAGCTCGACACCCCTACCCTGAGCTGCGCCTGAACAGGGCGTAGGTCCCGACCTTGGTCCCCTGGGTCAGGCCAGTAGCCTGCGCGGCAGCGGCCTGCGCGGAGCCGGGCAACGCCACGACGACCTCCGCTTGGGCGAGCGCGCGTGCGGCACCTGCCGCGTCGCCGTTCATGAACGCGAGGTATGCCGTCTGGTCGGCGTGGTCGAACGCGTCGAGCGGGTTGCTCACCCACACGGTGGTGCCGGCTGCTGCCATCGACTCGGCAAGGGGCTCGGCGACCAGCACGACCTCCCCGCGCGTGGCATCGGCGAGCCGTGCTGCTTCTGCGTCGGCCGCGCGGAACGTGGGAGCCCGGACCCCGAGCAGGCAGGCTGCGACGACGACGCAGGCAACGATGGTGGCCGCACGCGCGAGTGTGGATGGGGCCTCCGATGCGGCTGCGTCGCCACGCGACGGCATGCTCAGCGCTGCAGGGACGAGCAGGATCAGCATCAGCCAGATGCCGTGGCGGGCAGCGAGGACCGTCGCTCCGGCGAGACCCAACGCCGCGGCATACTCCCAAAGGGGTCGGCGGCGACGAAATGCCATGTAGCCCAGGCAGATCGACGCGACAAGGAGCAGGACGTCGAAGATGTTCGACAGGCTCAGCCGGCTCCACATGCCTGAGTCGTCGCTGGTCGCAGCGCCGGTGAAGACACCGATGTAGTACCGCGGCGCTCGGAGGAGACCCGGGTTGAGGCACGCGGCAGCGAGTGCGGCGAATCCCACCCCGACGGCCGTCCAGGGGTCGCGGCGCAGCCGCGAGAAGGCCAGGTAGCAGCCGAGGACGGCGACACCGACCAGCACCGCACCGTGGAGGTTGCCCCACAGGGCGATGAGCGGAACGGCCATCCAGATCAACCGCGACGGGCGATCGTGCTCGCGGCGAACGAGCACGAGCAGGGCGGCGTAGGGCACGAGGGACAGAAGCTGCGCCCGCGCGATCAGCAGGGGCGCGGCGCCACCGACCAAGACGAGCAGCAGCGCCGACACGGTCCCGAGCGCCCGCGATCCGCGCTGCCCGGCCTCGGTGACGAGGAGCCACAAGGTCCAGGTGACCGCGACAACCTGAGCGGCGACGATGCCGATGCTGCCGCCGAGGTAGAGGACGGAGAAGACGAGCTGCCCGAGTGCCGTCGTGTTGACCCACTCGCCGGACGGCGCAGCCGCGAAGGGCACGCCCACGGGGATCTGGCGATCGGCGCGGATCGTGTCACCCAGGGCACTCAGCCACAGTGAGTCGGAGCCCACCACCGAAACCCAGGCGACGACGCACGCAGCAGTGCCGAGCGCGACCAGCACGGCGATCGGGATGGGTCCGGACTCGCCTGTGCTGGTCGTGCGCTCGCGTGTCTCGGCCTTGGTCATGATGCGCCGATCTCAGTCGGGTCCGAGCGTCGCCGGAGGGCCAGGGCGCTGGCGGCGGAGGCCGTCAGCAGAGCGATGGCGACCCAAAGGTAGGCGTAGGCGAGGAGCAGCTGGATCGCGGTCAGCGGTCCGGTCTCCGGGATCGCCCACATCGGGGCCACGTAGAACACCAGCGCCATGAAGCCTGCAGCGATGAGGTGCCGTGCGTGGACGAGGGCCACGAGCGTGGGCACGACCCAGACCCAGTGATGCGTCCAGGAGATGGGAGACAGGAGCAACGTCGCCCCCGCCAGGCTCAGCCCGACGCCTGCCCAATGGTCACGGCGCGCCTGGAGGACGGCTGCGGCCAGGGCAAGCACAGCGGCGGCGGCGATCGCGGCCCACATCACCGCGGGGGCAGCTTCTGGTGCAGCGCGCGAGACGAACGACCGCACCGACTGGTTCACCGGAGAGAACGCCAGATCGCCGAAGCGGTCGAACTTGTCGAAACCGCCCAGCCAGTAGCCCTGCGAAGAGGCAGGCGCTGCAAGCCAGCCGACGGCGACGGTCGCAGCGCCGGCCGCTGGCGCGATGGCTGCGGCACGCCAGTCACGCCGGAGGAGGAAGTAGACGACGAAGAGGGCAGGCGTGAGCTTGATCCCCGCCGCGATGCCCACGAGCAGGCCGCGGAAGCGCGCCGGCATCAGGAAGCAGTCCGCCAGGACGAGCGCCATGAGGATGACGCCGATCTGGCCGAGAACCAGCGTCCGGACAACGGGCTCGAGGGCAAGGCCGGCGGCCCCGAGCAGGATCGTGATGTCCCACCGGGCGCCGACGGCCTTCCTGACGGCGATGAGACACACGCTGTAGGCGATCAGGGTGGCCGCGGTGAAGGCGATCTTTGACGCCGACAGCCCGATGGCGGCCAGGGGGACGAATGCGACAGCGGCGAAGGGCGGGTAGTTGAAGGCCAGGACTCCGGGCCGCGAGGCGTAGATGTCCACACCGTCGAGAACGGAGACGCCGCCGTAGTAGAAGTCTGTGAGATCGACGAAATTCCATGTGACAGAGGCGTTCCAGCGAACACACAGCGCGGCCAGCACCACCATCCATGCGACCACGAGCGCGATGCCTGGCTGTCGACGCAGGCCTCTCGCGGGTGCGGCCACGCTGCCGTCGGTGGGCATCCATCTCCTTCGGGTGTCGCTTCTTGTGGTCCTGTCGCCGGTGTCCTCATCCGGTCTCCGGCCCGGAAGCCGGCCTGTGGACGACCGCTCCAACCGTGCCATCTGCGGGTGTCCGAAAGGCGCATTTTCAGAAGGCGTTGTGAACTTCAAGCATTTTCAGGACAGGCTTCGAACGCCCGCCTACTCTTCCGATCAGCGGGGGGCACATTCGGGTGGCCCTGCATCACTGGGAGGAACCCTTTACCATGACCAAGATTGCTGCCAAGGTCCAGACGCTGCTCAACAAGGAGCGCGGCGCGACCGCCGTCGAGTACGGCCTGATGGTCGCCCTGATCGCTGTCGTGATCATCGCCGCTGTCTCCCTTCTCGGCAACAACCTGTCGACGACGTTCAACAACGTCGCCACCAAGGTCTGAGCATCGACCACGGGTGCGCCGCCGGGGGGACGGCGTCGCACCCGTGACTCGCTCGTGGAGGGGTCCTACGAGCTCCAACTCCGTTAGTTCGGGCGTAGCGCCTCATCACCAGGGAGAGAAAGACATGACCAAGCTTGCTGCCAAGATCCAGAGCCGACTCGCCTCCGAGCGTGGCGCCACGGCTGTCGAGTACGGCCTGATGGTCGCCCTGATCGCTGTCGTGATCATCGCCGCCGTCTCACTGCTCGGGAACAACCTGTCGACGACGTTCAACAACGTCGCCACTCAGATCTGATACTTAGTACGACGTCCACGCCGGGGGGCCACGGACGGCACCACACAACTTTGGGGAGGGGGATCTGGCATGGCCAGAACTGAGCGCGGCGCGTCCGCGGTGGAGTTCGCGATCGTCCTGCCTGTGTTGTTCCTCGTCCTCGCCGGGATCGTCGACTTCGGTCGCGCCTATTTCGCACAGATCGAGCTGTCCAATGCCGCCCGAGAAGGTGCTCGGGCCGCGGTGGTGCTGCCGTTGGGTTCAACGCCCGCGCCGACGACCGAGGTCGCAGCTCGTGTAGCCGCGGCGCTTCCCGGGATCTCTGACGCAACGGTGACGCCCGTCTACTGCCCATCCGCCAACTCCACACTGCGAGCCACGGTGGCAGTTTCGCGGCCGTTCCAGTGGATCGTCCTGGGCCCCGCCATGCGCATCATCGGCGGCTCGCTTGCGGACGGCACCATCCGAGCGACGGGAGTCATGCAATGCGGTGGTTGAAACGAGTGCGGCGATCCATGCGTCCCGATCGGGGTGCGGCCGCCATCATCGTCACGGTCCTCGTCAGCTGCGGGGTGGTGATCGGGATGCTTGCCATCACCGCTGACCTCGGCTCGGTCGCGTCCCAGCGCCGTTCCGTGCAGAACTCCTCTGACGCCGCGGTGATGTCTCTGGCCGTCGCATGTGCCAAGAAGGACGCAACCATCTGCTCGACGGCCAACGCGACGACGGCGCTCGCGAGCTTGGCCGGTGCAAACTCGACCGGAGCTACGGTCGACTCTGCCTGTGCCTCGACAGTGGCCCAGGCGTCCCCCTTGCTGGTCCCGATCTCCACGACGTGTGCAGCCGGGGTCACGAGCGACCTCGGTGCGTGTCTGCCAGCCTCTACGGCGACCGCCCTGCTGCCCTATGTGGAGGTTCGCACCTCCAACTCGGCGAGCACGCCTTTCGGTGGCGCGATAGGGGCGGGCGCTTCCCGACCGGTGCCGGCCTGTGCCCGCGCTGCGTGGGGGTCGCCCGGCGACTACACAGCCCAGGTCCCCATCGTGGTGTCCGAGTGCGAGTGGAAGAACAACACCTCCGACGGCACGGTCTACCAGACCGGACCGGCCGGGCCCGCTCCCGGATATGGCACTGCCGCGGGACAGACCCCGTGGCCCGCGGCCTCGTCCGAGATCACGATCTACCTCAAGAGCACGACGACAGTCCCCTGCGCCATCAACGGCAAGGACACGGCTGGTGGGTTCGGCTACGTGGACGACTCGACCGGCAACTGTGCCGCCGTCGTCAGCATCAACGGATGGGCCTCGATCGACACGGGTAGCTCGCCACCGCCCAACTGTTACGCGGCCATCGCTGCTCTCCAGGGAAAGGTCGTCGAGCTCCCGATCTTCGACTGCCTCGTCAAGCAGCTGACCCAGCCCACGGGTCCGATCTCCGGCTACCCCGACTGCACCGGCGCGGGTGCTGGTGGCGCGAAGTCCTGGTACCACGTCGTCGGCTGGGCCAAGTTCTACCTCTCCGGCTACAAGGTCGGTGGCTCCCAGGAGGCGGCCAGCCTCCGCAGCGGCGTCGTCCCCTGCAGCGGCGGCGACCGCTGCCTCTCCGGCTGGTACGTCACCGGCACGCTCACCGGCTCCGGAACCATCGTCCCGCCAACGCCCGGCAACTCGTTCGGCGCGGTCCTCGTGGCACCCGCCGGCTGATCATCAACGCAACACCATGAACACCTTCTCTGGGGGCATCTCCGCATGAACCGTCGTATTCTCGCCATCGTCGTTGCACTCGCACTCGCCATCGGCGGCGGCTTGCTTGTCATCAGCTACGCCCGCAACGCCGACGCGCGGGCCATCGCGGAAGCGTCACCGGCGCCGGTGTGGGTGTCCCAGCAACCCGTTCCCGCCGGCACGACCCTCAAGGACGCCCAGCGGACCGGTCTCATCGCACAGACCTCCGTCAGCTCCAAGGCCGTGCCGGCCGGAGCGCTCCAGGAGATCAACGCGGACAACAACGCGCTCCTTGCCACGTCTGACATCCCGGCCGGGGAGTACCTCCTCGCCGCTCGCTTCGGCGCGACGCCACAGGGCACCAAGGCGATCGAGGTCCCGTCCGGGATGCTCGCCGTTTCTCTGTCCCTCACGGACCCCGCCCGGGTCGGCAAGTTCGTCACTCCGGGCTCACACATCGCGCTCTACCAGTCGTACAAGATCAAGGACCTCAAGGACACGCCCGAGGCGAAGATCCTCAACGAGAACGACATCCACGGAACGAGCCTGCTGCTGCCGGACGTGCTCGTCATCGCGATGGGTGACGCGCCCCTAGCCGGGCAGGCTGCGGCGCCGCCCGCCGAGGGGCAGCCGGCCACGGCGGCAGGTGCCAGCGGCAACTACCTCGTCACCGTTGCGATCAAGCCGGCCGATGCGCCGGTCCTGATCCACGGCATCAACAACCGCCAGCTCTACGGTGCCCTACGTGGCTCCGACGTGAAGGTCGATCCGAAGCTCGAGGTCACCGACCTCCAGCTACGAGACGCGGTGGCCGGCCCATGACCATCCTGTGGGACTACGACCCGGCCGCGGTCGACACCTACCGCTTCGCGCTCGGCGGTGACGCGGTCCACCTCAACTCGGCGCCCCGCGTCAGCCGCGCCCTCGAGGAGGACCGCAACCAGTCGCTCGTCGTCATCGGTCCCGACATCGACCTCGACTCGGCGTGCGAGCTCGCCGAGCGGGAGCGCATCGACCGGCCCGAGCTCGGCGTCATCCTGCTCCGTCACCGCCTCGACGTGACCGCCCTCGCCCAGGCCCTGCGCAGCGGCGTCCGCGAGGTGGTCCAGGCCGACGACCAGACGGCGCTGGCCGACGCGGTCCGCCGCTCGGTGGCGCTGACCCAGCAGCTGACCGGCCACGGCACCAACGTAGGTGGCCGTGACGGCAAGATCATCACCGTCTTCAGCGCCAAGGGCGGCGTCGGCAAGACGACGATGTCGACGAACCTCGCGGTCTACCTCGCCTCCGTGGGGGCCAAGACCCTGCTCGTCGACCTCGACCTGATGTTCGGCGACGTCGCGATCAGCCTCCAGCTCCAGCCGCACGGCTCGGTGCGCGACGTCGTCGCGATGAGCGGGCACCTCGACGACCAGGGCGTGCAGTCCGTCGTGACTCGTCACGAGGAGAGCGGTCTCGACGTCATCGCGGCGCCTGCCGACCCGGCCGACGCCGACCGCGTCCCGTCACACGTCGTCATCGAGCTGCTCCGCGTCGCCCGCGGACAGTACGACTACGTCATCGTGGACACGCCGCCGTCCTTCACCGAGCACGTACTCGCGGCCTTCGACGTCAGCGACCTCACCATCCTCATCGCGACACTCGACATCCCGGCCGTGAAGAACCTCCGGATCGCGATCAACACGCTCGACACGCTCGGCGCGTCGAGGGAGGCCCGGACCATCGTGCTCAACCGCTCCGACGCCAAGGTGGGGCTCAAGCCCGACGACGTCGAGGCCGCCCTGAAAGCGCCCATCTCGGCCAACGTCCCCAACAGCCTCACGGTGCCGGCGTCGGTCAACCGCGGCGTCGCGCTCGTCCTCGACGACCCGCGCAACCCGGTGTCGCTCGCGATCCGCGACCTCGCCGACCACGAGATCCGACGCCGATTCGGCGAGGACCTGCAGAACGGCGCCAAGCGCAGCTTCGGGCTGTTCGGAGGAAAGAAATGAGCAACCTCGCCGACCGCCTGGAACGGGCCCGTCAGTCCAGCCACATCAACGAGCCGGCACCGACCAACGGCAGCCAGATCCGCATCACCAACGGTGCGGTGCCCGTGCGTCGCCGCGGTGTCGACCCCTTCGCCGGCGTCAAGGAGCGCGTCCACCAGGCGCTCGTGGCGTCGTTGGGCCCTCGTCTCTATGACCCCAACCTCAGCGAGGGCGAGCTCGCCACGCAGGTGCGCACCACGCTGCAGGAGGTCATCGACTCCGAGCAGACCCCGCTCTCGCACGCCGACCGCACCCGCATCGCCCAGGACGTCTCCGACGACATCCTCGGCCACGGCCCCCTCGAGCCCTACCTGCGCGACGCAGAGGTCTCCGAGATCATGGTCAACGGCGCCGAGGACATCTACATCGAGCGCGCGGGCAAGATCTACCCCGTCGACGCGCGCTTCTCCGACGAGACCCACCTGCGCCGCACCATCGACAAGATCGTGGGTCGCGTCGGTCGTCGCGTCGACGAGTCCAGCCCGATGGTCGACGCGCGCCTGCCTGACGGCTCGCGTGTCAACGCGGTCGTGCCGCCGATCGCTCTCGACGGGTCGATGTTGACGATCCGCAAGTTCTCGGCCGACCCGTTCACCGACCGCGACCTCATCTCGTTCGGCACGATGACCGAGAACGTCCGTGACTTCCTCGACGCCTGCGTCAAGGGCCGCCGCAACATCATCATCAGCGGCGGCACTGGCTCGGGCAAGACGACGACGCTCAACGTCATCAGCTCCTTCCTGCCGAACGACGAGCGGATCGTCACGATCGAGGACGCCGCCGAGCTCCAGCTCCAGCAGCAGCACGTGCTGCGCCTCGAGGCCCGACCGGCCAACATCGAGGGCCGCGGACTCGTCTCCATCCGCGAGCTCGTCAAGAACACCCTGCGCATGCGCCCCGACCGCATCATCGTCGGTGAGATCCGAGACGGCGCCGCGCTCGACATGCTCCAAGCCATGAACACCGGCCACGATGGCTCGATCACCACGGTCCACGCCAACACCGCTCGAGACAGCCTCGCGCGTCTCGAGACGATGGTCCTCATGGCCGGTGTCGACCTGCCCGTGCGCGCCATCCGCGAGCAGGTGGCAGGCGCCGTCGACCTCATCGTCCAGCAGTCACGCCTCAAGGACGGCACACGTCGCATCGTCGCGATCTCCGAGGTCGTCGGCATGGAGTCCGACGTCATCACCCTCCAGGACATCTTCACCTTCAACTACGGGGCTGGCCGCGACGAGAACGGTCGATTCCTCGGCAGCCTTGTGCCGACCGGCATCCGTCCGAAGTTCACCGCCGACCTGGCCGATGTCGGTGTCGAGCTGCCTGTCTCACTCTTCGCGCGGTCGGTTCTGTGAGCGGCACGACTCGTCGCCTCGTCACCGCCCTGACCGCCCTCGCGGTCGGACTCGTGGTCCTGCCGGCAGGCGTCGCGCAGGCGGCCGACGTGTCGGTCGGCCTGAGCAGCGTCAAGGCGACCTCGACCAGCTCAGGTTCGACGCTGACCGGCGTCATCACACTGAGCAGCAAGGTCGACGTCCAGGTCGACCCTGCGTCGCTGAAGGTGAAGGTCGACGGTCAGGAGTTCCCGGCCACGGTCAAGCAGGCCGCGAAGCTGGACCGCAAGGCGATGCTCGTCATCGACACCAGTGGCTCCATGGGATCCCAAGGCATGTCGACCGTCCGCAAGGCTGCCGCCACCTACCTCAAGACCGTGCCGGCCGACGTCAAGGTCGGCGTCGCGTCGTTCGCCAACACCGCCGGCGTCGACCTCGCCCCTACGCTCGACCGCGCGGCCGCGCAGCGCGTCATCAACGGCCTCGACTCGCGCGGCGACACCAGCCTGTATGCCGGGATGCAGAGCGCCGCTGCGGTGCTCGGGGGGAGTGGTGACCGCAGCATCGTCCTGCTCAGCGACGGAGCCGACACCACTGCCGACAACAAGGCGCTGGCCCTCAAGAACACCGTCGCCAAGCTCAAGGCCGGCGACATCCGGGTCGACGTCGTGCGCTTCAAGACCAACGACCCGGACGCCACGGGCGCGCTCAAGGCCTTCGCCGACACCAACGGCGGAACCGTCGTCGGGGCCGACAACACGGCTGGTGTCTCGGCAGCGTTCGCCGCATCGGCCCGGGCGCTCAACCGTCAGGTCCAGTTCTCGACCGCGATCCCCAAGTCGCTGTCGGGACTCCACCAGTTCGACGTGTCGGGAGTTGCCGGCACCACCGCTTTCGGGTTCAGCCGTCAGGCCACCTTCGGTGCACCGGTTGCAGCGCCCTCGCCGACACCGTCGGCCACGCCGGGACCTGCCGCCCCTGCTCCCCAGGCCGCGGGCATCGGACCGGTCACCTTCACCGACCGGACGCCCTACATCGCCGGTGGACTGCTTGCCCTTGCCCTGTTCGTCCTGCTGTCGACGTCGCTCATGCCGACGCTCCAGACCAAGCGCGAGCGTCGGATCGCCTCGATCGGCTCCTACGTCGTCGGTGACAGCGTCGCCCTCTCGCGGCAGGAGATCAAGGCAGCCCAGAGCACCATCGCGGCGCAGCTGCTCGACATGGGTGACCGGGTCATGAAGGACCGGAAGTCCACGAGCAAGACGATGGCTCTCATCGAGCGCGCCGACCTGCCCTTCCGTGCCGGTGAGTGGCTCATCCTGCGTGTCGTCGCCGTCATCGTGGGGGTGGCACTCGGAATGGTGCTCGTCGGTAACGCCAAGGTCCTCGGGCTCATCCTCGGTGGGGTCCTCGGACTGATCCTCATGCCCGTCGGTCTGCGTTTTGCTGCTTCGCGCCGGTCGCGGAAGTTCGAGGCCCAGCTGCCACAGATCCTGCTCCTCATCTCCACGAGCCTCCGCAGCGGTTTCGGTCTGCCGCAGGCACTCGATGCGGTCGCCCGTGACGCGGCGGAGCCGGCGGGCAAGGAGTTCAGCCGAGCGCTTGCCGAGACCCGGATCGGCACCGACATCTCCGATGCTCTCGAGCGAGTCGCCACGCGCATGGAGAGCACGTCGATGCACTGGACCGTCATGGCGATCCGCATCCAGCGTGAGGTCGGCGGCAACCTGGCTGAGACACTCCGCACGACGGCCGGCACGCTCCGCGAACGCGAGTCGCTCCAACGACAGGTGTCGACGCTCTCGGCCGAAGGTCGCCTCTCCGCCTACATCCTCATCGCGCTGCCCATCTTCATCTTCATCTACATGACGCGGGTGAACTACGGGTACGTCAGCCTGCTGTGGACGACGACTGTGGGCCTCGTCATGAGCGTGGGCGGGCTGGTCGCGCTCGGTGTCGGCATCCTCTGGATGCGCCAAGTCGTCAAGATCGAGGTGTGACGTGAACCTGAACCCCGTCTACGTCGCTGCAGGCCTCTTCGCCATCGGCGTGCTCGTCGCGGTGCTCAGTCTCGGCGTCAGCAGCGGCGAACCCCGCGGCGTGGCCAAGTCCCTCATGCTCATCGACCAGTCGGTCGACCGACGCGAGGTGGTCACGACCGACCTTGCGGCGAAGGACCGGCTGGTCGCACCGTTCCTCGAGCGCACCAAGGGTCTGGCCCGTGTTCTCTCGCCGGGAGGCACCGACGACCGCTACTCGAAGCTGCTCGACCAGGCCGGCAATCCTGAGGGCTGGACGGTGGAACGCATCCTCGGTCTCAAGGGCGCCGGACTGCTGCTCGGCATCCTCCTCGGCGCGCTCTACGGCAAGTTCCAGATGCCGAATGCCCTCCTCTTCGCCGTGATCGGCGGCGCGGCCCTCTTCTTCCTGCCCGACCTGCTCATCAAGAACGTCGCGCTCCGCCGACAGGAGCAGACGAGCAAGAGCCTCGCCGATGCGCTCGACATGCTCAGCGTCTGCGTCGAGGCCGGACAGGGCTTCGACGCCGCGCTGCTCCAGGTCGCGCGCAACGTCGACGGCCCGATCGCGGGTGAGTTCGCCCGAGTGCTGTCCGAGATCCAGATCGGCAAGTCGCGCGGTGAGGCGTTCTCCTCGATGGGCGAACGCGTCACGCTGCCCGAGGTGAGGAACTTCATCACGGCCCTGGTCCAGGCGGACCGCCTCGGACTTCCCATCGCCGCCGTGCTGCGTGAGCAGACCGTCAACATGCGCCTCGTCCGTCGTCAGAAGGCGGAGGAGAAGGCGCAGAAGGTCACCATCAAGATCCTCTTCCCGCTGATGTTCTGCATCCTGCCGGCCCTCTTCATCGTCATCATCGGCCCCGGTGGCATCCGCATGATGCAGGCCTTCGGGGGCTGACTCCTTCCGTGGCCGTCGTCGCGGACGCGGAGGCCAAGGCCGCGCAGACCCCGGGCACCAGCCCCCCGGCTGCGCGAATCGGTTGGATCATGCCGCCGCTCGTCCTGGCCCTCTACGCCCTGAAGCCGCTCGGTCCGATCAAGGATCCCGACGCCTTCTGGCACATCGTTGCCGGTGAACACCTGCTGGGGACAGGGCAGTTCGTTCTCGAGGACCCGCTCGGTGCAGCGACGGAGAAGATCTGGATCCTTAACCAGTGGCTGCCCGAGGTGCTCATGCACTGGGCGCACACGGCATACGGCCTCCCCGGAGTGGCGTGGCTGCTCTGCCTGACGTCGTTACTCGTCGGGCTCTCGGTGTATGCCGCCTGCCGACGCCGGTCGTCGGCGTTGGTCACGGCACTCGTGCTCGCGGTCGCCTTCGTCGCCCTGAGCGGCAGCCTGTCGCCGCGGCCCCAGCTCGTGACGTTCGCGCTCGCTGCAATCACGACCAGCACGTGGCTGCTGACGCGCGAGGACGGGCGCGCCCGCTGGTGGCTCGTGCCGCTCACGTGGCTCTGGGCGTGCAGCCACGGAATGTGGTTCGTCGGTCCGGTCATCGGTGGCGTCGTCGTCGTCGGCATGCTCCTCGAGCGACGGGTGACGCTGCGCCACGCGGCTCGTCTGGCCGTGGTGCCTGCGCTCTCCGTTGCCGTCGCGGCTCTGACACCCGTGGGGCCGCGACTGTTCAGCTCGCCCTTCCAGGTGAGCGGCGTGACCGCGATGATCAGCGAGTGGCAGCCGCCGGGCCTGACGGATCCGGGCCTGGTCGCGGCGCTCCTGCTCGTCGCTGTGGTGGTCGTCGACCAGGTGGTGCGTGGCCGTGGTGAGTGGACCGTCGCGCTCCTCACGGTCCTAGCCCTCGCGCTCGCCGTCACGTGGTCGCGGACGACGGGGCTCGCCGCGGTCGTGCTGGCGCCGCTGGCGGCCCTGGCGATTCAGCGACTGACCCGGCAGCAGGTCTCAGGCGTGCCACGGCGCGAGCGGGTGGCGGTCCTGGTGTCGGGGGCCGTCAGCCTCGTGCTGGCCGGTGCGCTCGCCCCCGCGGCCGCGGCATCTCCCGGGATCGGGCCGAACGGGCTCGACGCCGCGCTCGCCCGACTGCCGGCCGGCACCGTCGTGTGCAACGACCAGGCGGACGGTGGATGGCTCATGCTCCAGCACCCCGGCTTGCGCGCGACGATGGACACGCGCGTCGAGCTCTACAGCGTGGAGCGCATCAGGGCCTACCTCGGATTCATCGCAGCCGAGCCCGGGTGGCAGTCCTATCCCGAGCAGGTTGGATGCACGTATGCCGCCCTCCCGGCCGACGCCGCGGTCGTCTCCGCGATGCGCGCCACCGGTGTCTGGCAGCTGGTCGAGCAGGCCGGCGGCTACGCGTTGCTGAGGTCTCGGGGATGATGGGCGACGGTCGGGCTGACCTCCACGGAGACGAGGACGTCGTCCCTGCGGCGGAGGAGGCGGATCCGAGCCGCGGTGCCGGTGCCGGGGAGCGACCGCTCGCGGACGTGGGCCGGACGGCCCTGTGGATCGCCCTCCTGCCGACCTTGTGGATCCTCTTCGGCAGTCGTCTGGCGTCGTTCGGCACGGACTCGGCCCACGCGTACTGGAACGTCTGGAGGGTCGGCCCCTACACGCTGCCTCCAGGGTCTCCGGACGCCTTCAACTACACCCCGGCCTTCGCACAGGTCATCTACCCGTTGACGCTCGTGCCGTGGCCCGTATTCCTCACGGTGTGGTCGGTGCTGCTCGGATCGGCCCTGGTCTGGCTCCTGTGGCCGCTGTCGCCACGGTGGCGCTGGCTCGTGCTGGCCTACGTCGCGCCGCCTGCCCTGCTCATCGGCAACATCGAGGCGTTCCTCGCCCTAGCCGCTGTGATCGGCATGCGGCATCCGGCTGCCTGGGCGTTCCCTTTGCTGACGAAGGTGACCCCGGGGCTGGGGCCGGTGTGGTTCGCCGCCCGGCGCGAGTGGCGCCAGGCAGCAGCTGCCGTGCTCGGTACCGCTGCCGTGGTCGCGGTGTCCTTCGCCATCTCGCCCGAGCTCTGGCGGCAGTGGTGGGACTTCATCGTCGACGCGCCGACGCCCCCCACGCAGGCGGGCTACCCGCCACTCGCCCTGCGGCTGGGTGTCGCGGTCGTCGTGGTCGTGTGGGCAGCCCTGAGAGGTCGGCGAGGGGCCATCGCGGTGGCGATGGTGCTCGCCATGCCGCTGTGGTCGAGCGGCATCCTGGTCCTGCTGACGGCTCTCCCGAGACTGCGATCCGGCGATTCGACGGCCGGCCGTCGGAAGGACTGACAGTCCGTTTTGACATGGCTTGTCTGCATTTGAATTGGCTTTGACCCCAGTCGTTTTCGCGTTTCCGTGAGGGCTCGGTGGCGGTCGGGCACTCTTGCCCCATGGCACCGAGGGGGAGCGTCGAGACGGCTCCCGTCGGCTTGCGTCTGGACGACCGCGACAACGCGCTCAACGCCATCCGCCTGCTGCTCGCGGTCTTCGTCGTCGTCGACCACTCCTACAAGGCCGCCACCGGTGTGCCCGGTCCCTGGGCCCACATGGGCGACTTCGCGGTCGAGGGCTTCTTTGCGATCTCCGGCTACCTCATCGCCGGCAGCCGGGGTCGGATGGCGATGCGGCCCTTCCTCTGGCGCAGGGGCCTGAGGCTCATGCCCGCCTACTGGGCCCTCCTGCTCTTCACCGCGTTCGTCGTCGCGCCGCTGTCGACCTTGCTGACGCGCAGCACCTATGACTGGGCGAGTGGCGCCGGCTACGTGGTGCACAACTCGTTGCTCTTCACGACGCAGATGGGCATCGGCGGCACGCCCAGTGGAGTCCCCTACTCCGGCCTCTGGAACGCTTCGACGTGGAGCCTCCCCTTCGAGGCGGCCGCCTACGTCATGTTCGGGCTGCTTCTCGCCATGCCGGGCTTCGGCCGGCGCGCGGCAGCAGCCGTGTGCGCAGCGCTGACGGTCGCCTCCGTCGTTGTGAGCGCGGCCGGTGGTGGACCTGGTGTCTCCCTCGATCTGACCCGCCTCTGGACGTTCTTCGCGGCGGGGGTGTTGCTCTGGTTCCTCCGTGAGCGGCTACCAATGTCCAAGGTGGCCGGTGCAGCAGCCGGGGGCGTCGTGGTAGCGACACTCCTCCTCGACCGATCCCTCTACCTCGCGATCGCCCCGGTGCCGGTGACGTTCCTCCTACTGTGGCTCGGCGCCCGACTGCCCGTCAGGATCGGCGCACGGAACGACATCTCGTACGGCGTCTACCTCTTCGCGTTCCCGCTCCAGCAGCTGATGGCCGTCGGCAGGGTGCCGGAGGCCGTCGGACTTGAATGGTTCGCCGTGATCTCGGTCGCCGTGACGGTACCCGTCGCCTGGGCGTCCTGGCTGATCGTCGAACGGCCGTCGATGGGCCTTCGACGACTGGTGCCCGTCACCCCGACCATCGTGCAGCCTCCCGTCGGTCGGGCGCCTCGAGCCGCGGCCCTCTAGCTGTCGCCGGGCGCGATCGTGTCGCGTCAGCACGTGCCCCGAACGTAGATCTGACTGACCCCAACGGTGTCGACGAGGCAGAAGTTCGCCTTCACGATCTCGTTGGCGTCCTGCACGCCCGGCGTGACGTTGGGATACTCCGAGTCGGTGGCCTCGCGGGGCGTGTCACGAAGCACGAGTGCGTCGGCCGACAGGATGTCCTGAACCAGCGGCGAGCCCGCACGCTCCGAGGCGCCGGGCGCCAGCTCGAGATAGAAGAACGGTGACCGGTACTCGGGCAAGAGGTAGTAGAGCTCGTTGTCGTTCACGCCCGGGCGGCTCATGTCCTGCGATCCCATGAACACCTTGCTGCCCGGTTTCACGTGGCTGCGAAGGGTGGCCATGACCTGGCTCAGGCGTTGCCGGCTGTCAGGCGTGACGGGAAGGGCTCGGCCGGCCGACTCCAGTGTGCTCCACGGCAGCTGGTAGATCAAGAGTGAGCCGACAGCTACTGAGACGCCCACGGCGGTGGCCGCGGCTACGAGTCTCAGGGGCGTGAGGGTCCTGGCGACGAGGCCGGCGTCAAGCCTGCTGATCAGGGTCGCCGCCGTCATGGGCAGGATCACGCAGGCCGCATAGATGGTGTGGTAGACATCCGTCCGCTGGAGAGCCTGAGGCATCAAGAGGGTTCCGAGGATCGCAGTCGAGAGGAACAGCGGTCGCTGCGTCGCTGACGAATGGGAGCACCAGAACTGCACGCCGATCCCCAAGACGCTCAAGCCGAGCAGGATCCAGACCTTCGCGTCGACGTTGGTCAGTGACGTCTGTCCGTTGACCGAGAGGCGACTGGCGATGGCGTTGGCGAAGACGCTGATACCGGCCGTGGCAAGGTGTGCAGCCACCGGGATCGCCCCGACGGCGAGGCCGACGACGTAGGCCAGCTTGCGATGAGTGGCAACGCACAAAGGAACAGCGGCAAGCCAGAGGATGGCCATCTCGGGACGCCAGAACGGGATCAGTCCGGCAAGCGCTCCCGCGATGACAGCGACTGCGGGACGTCTGGAGTTCGCAAGCAGGGCCAGTGAACCAACGGCGAGAGCCAAGCCTCCGAACCACGCATACGCGGCCGGAGCGAACCACAAGAAGCAGACGGCACACGTCAGACCAGCCGCTGTAGCGGGTACTCGACCCAAGGGCCGAGCCAGCACGAAGAGGCCCAGGGCGATGAGCAGGTGGTAGGCAATGCCGACACATCGCTCGACCGTGATCGAGGGTCCGAAGACGGCGAAGACGCCCTGAACGACGCGGTTGCCGCCCGGCCCGTAGGGGCTGAAGAAGTCCCGATGGATCACCAGTCCCTCGGACAACTTCAGCGGATACAGGACGAGACCCACCTCGTCAGGCCCCAACGGGAGTCGGAGCGTGGCGAGTGCAGGAAGGATGACGAATGCGGCGACCGCGGATGCGGCAAGGGCCGTACGTTT
Organism: Terrabacter sp. Root181; assembly: GCF_001428505.1. GTDB lineage: Bacteria > Actinomycetota > Actinomycetes > Actinomycetales > Dermatophilaceae > Terrabacter. The sequence goes on along the minus strand of NZ_LMHU01000009.1, from coordinate 359,355 downwards.
CGTCACGACGTGGAAGCCACTCGCCTGGGCTGCGACGAGATTCCCGACTTCACGCTCCCGAAGGTACACCGCACTTGCGCACACGTAGGGAGGGCTGACCAGAGGTTCCTCGTGTCGCGGACGGTCTCTCCAAGCCGCGTTCTGTGGCCATGCACGTCGCCACGCTCTCGGTCAGCTCAGCTGTCGTCCTGTTGCGCCGCCCACCACGCCGCCGCCGCGGCCCGGCCGCGACGGCCTGACTGCTCGTAGACGGAGCTGAGGTGCTTGCGCACCGTGCGCTCGGTGATCCCGAGGCGACGGGCGATGCGCTGGTTGGTCCAGCCCGCGGCGGCAAGGGTCAGCACCTCGGCCTCGCGGCAGGTGGGCCGGTAGTCGGCGCACAGTGCGGCAGCGGTGGCGAGCCTCGGTGCCGCGGACGGGAGCGCCGGTGGCTCCTCGCCCCGGAGCACTGCCACGGTGTCATCGAGGGTGGCCCTGAAGGTCAACGCTGCCACGAGAGGGCGCTGGATCATCTCCAGCAGGTGCAGGTCCTCCGTGCCGAAGTCGTCGTGGCCGCGATGCGCGCCCAGGAACACGACGTCCGTCGCCGAGCTGTGCAGCATGACCGCCACCGGATACCGCCCGCCGACGTGGCCGTGCATCCGCTCGTAGACCTCCGTGTGCCAGAAGTCCCGGATGGGGACGAGATCGCTCACCCGAACCGCCCCGGAGGTCGACAGCACGGGGATCGCCGGGTGCTGGTCGGCCACCTCGGCCGCGAGGCGGCCCATCTCGGCCGTGATCGGGGCTGAACCAGCCACCGCGACCGACACCTCGACGCCCTGTCCGGTCCGGCGCAGGCGCGTGACTCCCACACCAGCGTCGGCCCTGAGCACGTCGACGACCTCGGGCAGCCATGGTGCCAAAGGCTCTCCGCGCGCTGCGGCGACGGCAACGTCGCGCGCCGTACGGGCCGCCGCGAGCTGTCTTGTTTCCGGCACGGTCCCTCCTCCAAGGAGCCGGGTCCCCTGGCCGCCTCCGTCCGAAGCCTTGCGAAGAGTCGACCGCTGTGACCGTCAAGGTGTCCGAAGAGACACCTCGACCCATGATCGCGTCGGCCCTCAGAATGGCACGAACAGGGATGACTGGGGACGAGTTCGTGGCGATCTCGGTCGGTACGACTCCGTGGGGGTGTCGCCCTGGGTCGCTGCGGCCGACGGAACGGCAGGGTGCGCTGTGGGGCAGGGGGATGGCGCACCGTGCGCCGTCGGTCTGCGGCTTCGGCGGGGGAGGCGGGCCCGCGACGTCAGTCGCGCGGGCTCTTCCCATATGGCTTGGACGGCGCCGAGCGGCTGCCCCGCTCCTGCGACTCGCTCAGCTCGATGAGCTGGCCCGAGATGCGGGTGGAGCGCAGCTTGTCCCACGTGCCCGGCGGCAGGGTCGCCGGCAGCTCGACGAGGGAGTGGTCGGCGCGGATGTCGATGTGCCCGAAGTCCTGCCGCCCGAGGCCGCCCTCGTTGGCGAGGGCGCCGACGATCTGTCGCGGCTCGACCTTGTGGCGGCGTCCCACGGCGATCCGGTACGTCGCCATCGGGCCCGACGCGCCACGCCGCGGTCCACGGTCGGCCCGGTCGTTGCGGTCGTTGCGAACCGGCCGGCCGCCGCGGTCACCGCGGTCGTCACGCCGGTCACGCGGGCCGCGGTCGTCGAACGTCCGGGCGGGGCGGACCGGCTCCGGGTCGAGGAGCATCGGCTCGTCGCCCTGGAGCACGACGGCCAGGGCCGCCGCCACGTCGGCCTCTGGCACGTTGTGCTCGTTGACGTAGTGGGCGATGACGTCGCGGAAGAAGTCGACCTTGTCGGTCGAGAGCGCCTCGGTGATGGCATCGTCGAAACGGGTCAGGCGCGTCGCGTTGATGTCGTCGACCGTCGGCAGGTTCATCGGGACGAGCGACTGGCGCGTCGCCTTCTCGATGGCCTTGAGCAGGTGGCGCTCGCGGGGCGTGACGAACGAGATCGCGTCTCCGCTGCGGCCCGCGCGCCCGGTGCGGCCGATGCGGTGGACGTAGGACTCCGTGTCGGTGGGGATGTCGTAGTTGACGACGTGGCTGATGCGGTCGACGTCGAGGCCACGGGCCGCGACGTCGGTCGCGACGAGGATGTCGAGCTTGCCCGACTTCAGCTGGTCGACGGTGCGCTCGCGCTGGTTCTGCGCGATGTCGCCGTTGATGGCCATCGCCGAGAAGCCGCGCGCCCGAAGCTTCTCCGCGAGCGTCTCGGTCTCGTTCTTGGTGCGGACGAAGACGATCATCCCCTCGAAGTTCTCCACCTCGAGGATGCGGGTCAGGGCGTCGACCTTCTGCGGATAGCTCACGGTCAGGTAGCGCTGCGTGATGTTCGGTGCCGTCGACGTCGTCGACTTCACCGTGATCTCGACGGGGTCGTGGAGGTACTTCTTTGAGATGCGACGGATCTGCGCGGGCATCGTCGCCGAGAAGAGCGCCACGTGCTTGTCGTCGGGGGTGTCGGCAAGGATCGTCTCGACGTCCTCGGCGAAGCCCATCTTGAGCATCTCGTCGGCCTCGTCGAGGACGAGGAAGCGCAACTCGCTCAGGTCCAGCGTGCCCTTCTCGAGGTGGTCCATGATGCGGCCCGGTGTGCCGACGACGATGTGCACGCCACGGCGCAGCGCGCTCAGCTGCACGCCGTAGGCCTGCCCGCCGTAGACGGGCAGCACGTGAACGCCCTTGAGGTGGGCGGCATACCGCTCGAACGCCTCGCAGACCTGGAGCGCGAGCTCACGCGTCGGCGCGAGGACCAGCGCCTGCGGCTTCTTCTGCCTGAGGTCGAGCCGGCTGAGGATCGGCAGTGCGAAGGCCGCCGTCTTGCCGGTGCCCGTCTGGGCCAGGCCCACGACGTGGCGTCCGTCGAGCAGGGCCGGGATCGTCGCCTCCTGGATCGGCGACGGGAACTCGTAGCCCACGTCACGCAGCGCCTTGAGCACCTTGTCGTCGAGACCCAGGTCGGCGAACGAGATCCTGTCGGGTTCCGGCTGGACGTCCGAGGTGACCTCGGGCGCGGCCTCCGCGACCTGCGGCCCGTCCTCGGACGACTCGTTGACGGGGGACTCCACACTCAGCTCGCTCACCACTCGACGGTAGTGCGTCCGAGCGCTCGCGGAAACCAGCACGCGCAGGGCAGGCACCGCCAGCGGTGATCGGGCTCTGCTGTCAGGCACGACTCGGCGGCGCGACCTTCCTCGTCGAGGCCTTCTTGGCCGGCGCCTTCTTCGATGCGGCCTGCGTGACTGCGCCACCACCGGTGGAAGGAGTCTCCCGCTTGGGCAGCGGCGCAAGACTCACCCGTCCACCGGTCCGCGTCACCGCGAAGAGTCCGATGGCCTCCGCGAGGTCGCTGAGCTTCGCGTATCCGTAGCGACGAGAGTCGAAGTCCGGTGTCTGCTTGACCAGGAGGGAACCGACGAGCGCGAGGTCGGCCACACCGCTCTCACCCCCCGCAGCCTGCACCGCTGCCCGGAGCTGGCGCACGAGCGTCGTGTCCTGTCGGAGCTCGGCGCCAGTCCGGCGGCTGGGCGGAAGGGCCTCCGGATCCGACGGGGTGCGGAAGACGCTCACGTGGATGAACTGGTCGCAGGCGGTCACGAACGCCCGAGGGGTCTTCTCCTCGCCGAAGCCGATGACACGCTTGCCGGCCTCACGGATTCGAGACGCGAGGCGGGTGAAGTCGCTGTCGCTGGAGACGAGGCAGAACCCGTCGAAGGTCCCGGTGTGCAGGAGGTCCATCGCGTCGATGATCATCGCGCTGTCTGTGGCGTTCTTTCCCGTCGTGTAGGCGAACTGCTGCATCGGCTGGATGGAGTGCGCCAGCAGCGTGTCCTTCCACTTGCCGAGTTGCGGTGTCGTCCAGTCGCCGTAGATCCGCTTCACACTGGCCACGCCGAACGTCGACACCTCCGCCAGCAGCTGCTCGATGATGGAGGCGTCGGCGTTGTCCGCATCGATCAGGACGGCGAAGTGGGCATTGCCCTCGGCAGTCGTCATGGACCCATCCTGTCGGCGTGTCCGTGGTCGTGGTGGGTTCCGGCTTCGGTCGGTCGCCGGTCAACGGCATACGCAATGACAGGACAGGCGTTCGGGCCCCCTGCTCGCGGTGCCCTCCGTCAGTCCGACGGGAAGAGCTCGTCGGCGATGCTCCGGAGCGCCTGGGTCGACCCGGTCGCCGGGGCCTCGAGGCCACGGGTCCGCCCACCCGCCGGTGAGCTCTCGTCGCCCCCGCCGCCGGAGTCCGCCTCGGTGAGGGAGTGCACGGCTCTCGCGAGGATGTGGCCCTTGGTCTGGGCAGCTTCGGCACGCGAACGCTCTTGTGCCGCAGTGTCCTTCGCCGAGTCGGCACGGTTCTTCTCCAGCGTGGCGACCTGCTTGGCCTCGTCGGCGTGCTTCTGGGCCTCCTTGGCCTCCCCGCGGTGGACCTCTCGGCCGAAGAGCCAGCCGACGGCGGTGAATGCGAGGGCCTCCACACCGAGCAGCACGTAGACCGACCTGCTCCAGTCGGTCTCGGGCAGTGCGTCATCAGCGCGGACGAAGGCGAGCAGCACGAAGCCGATGTAGGCCGCGACGATCGCCATGGCGGCGAAGAAGAGCCAGCGCCAGCTCGCGCCGCTCCCCGAGGCACTTTCCGGAGGCGTGGGCGCCGGGGTGGTCGGAGGCGTCGGGCTCGGCTCGTCGGGCGGCTGTCCCGGGTCGGGCGCCGGGTCGGGCTTGGGCTCGGGCCTGGGCTTCGTGGGCATGTCGTCCCCCTCGTGTCGTGGCGGTCAGCCGTCGGCGTTGTCGTCGAACGACGGGCGGTCGGCCTCGCCCTGCCAGGACGTCGTCAGCGACTCACGCAGGTCGACGTCGTCGGGCGGGGCCTTGACGGGCATCGCGTCGAGGAAATGCGTCATGGCGCATCCTCATCCGGCCCGCGCAGCTGTGTGCCCATCACAACCGCCTTCCCATACGTGGCGCCCAACCAGTCAAGCACCGGGCGCAGCTCCCTTCAGGGCGAATGCCCGAAACCGCTGGGCCGTCAGGGAAGTCCGCGCTCTCCCGTGACGGTGGCGGACGGCATGCGGCCGGGTGGTTCGGTGCCCTTGTGAGACGGAGCGCACCGCGTCGCGTCTGATACAGCGGCGGACGCCTGGGGTGTCACCCGGGACCGACGGCGAGACGGCATACGCCCTCGATGCCTGACGACGGGGGCCGCCCGTGGTGGGCGGCCCCCGTCGGGGAGTGCGGGTGCTGGGATCAGGCGGAGGCGGCCACGGGCTCGTCGACCCTGGCGGCCAGCGCGTCGAGGAGCGCACCGAGCTCGGTGCGGCGCTCGTCGGTGACGTCGAGCTCACCGGCGGGGGAGACGTCCTGGGTGAAGACGAGTCCCGTCGAGCCGACGACGTCGGCCTTGACGTGGCCGAGCACCTTGGTGAGGTCGGCGGTGGCGTCGCTCGCGCCGCTCCAGCCGTAGCCGACGAGCGCGATGGGCTTGGCGTCCCACTCGGCGAAGAGGTAGTCGATGGCGTTCTTGATCGGGGCCGGGAAGCTGCGGTTGTACTGCGGCGTCACGACGACGATGGCGTCGGACTCGAAGACCTTGGAGGCCCAGTCCTTCGTGTGCGGCTTGGCGTAGTTGCCGTTGCGCGGCATGTCCTCCTCGTCGAAGAACGGCAGCGACGACAGGTCGATCAGCTCGACCTCCCACTCGCTCGCGGGCGCCTGGGCGGCGACCCACTCGGCGACCTTCGGGCCGATACGGCCGGGGCGGGTGGAGGACACGACGATACGAAGTTGCTTCACGGTTCAACCAACTATCACAGTGGGCTGGGCATTCCGTGAGGGCCCGTGCTCGGCCTGTGGCTCGGGTCACACCCAGATGGCGTATGCCGGTCCGTCCGTCCGTCCGTCCATCCGTGGGTCAGCGAGGCGGGAAGAGGCGGTCGGCGAGCGCGACGAGGTGGTCGGGAACCGCGTCCACGGCCGGTCCGGCGCTTGTCGAGCCGGCCGGAGGCAGCGAGCGCGTCCCGTCGTCGGCCGGCGACAGCTCGTCGCCGCCTTCCGCATCCCGGCCGGTAGGAGCGCCGGCGCCGCTGGGACCGGCCTGTGCCCGTGCGAGGTTCGCCACGCGTATGCCTTCGGCGAGCTCGCGGCCGCGTGACTCCGCGTCCTGCCCGCGCAGCAGGGCGGCCGTCTTCTCCTCGCGCACCTGCTCGGTGGTCGCCTGCGCCGACGTGGCGGTCTCCTGCGCCTGCTCCTTGTCCTTCTTCGCACTCTCGGCCTCGCTGCGGTGCACCTCACGGCCGAAGAGCCACCCGATGGCGGTGAACGCGATCGCCTCGACACCGTGGAGCACGAACGTCAGCCGCGTCCACGCGTCGGCGGTCAGGTCGCTGTCATCGGCCCGCACCCACGCCGCGACGGACAGCGACACGTAGACGACGGTGACGAGGGCCGCCACGACGAAGAGCGCCAGCCACGGCACGCCGTTGCCCTTGGCGGTTTGGGGGTTCTTCCCGGTGGTGTCGGTGGTGCTCATGGCGCGCTCCCCTCGCTGGAGCCCTCGTCGTAGTCGTACGAGGGCTGGTCGGCCTCACGCTGCCAGTACGTCGAAAGCGACTCCTTGAGCTCATCATCGCCAGGGCTGGTGCGCAGCGCGTCGGCGATGGTCGATCCGTAGGAGTTGGACGTGCCGGGCGGCTCGCTGTTGACGAGGTCCGCGGGTGTCGGTGGGGCCGGGTCGGGTTCGGCAGTTGGATCCGCGGACACCGCCTGGGCGGGAGGCTGGCCTTCGGCGCCGGGCTCTTCGGTGAAGGGCTCTTCGGCAACGGGATCGGCGGGTGAAGGCCCGGTCCCAAGAGGGATCGACCGCGTGCCTGTCGCTGTCTCGGCCAGGACCGACCTCGTGGTGCTCGGCAGGTCGCGTGCGGTCGCGCCGAGCGCGTCCACACCCAAGGTGTCGGCGGCCGCGATGAGCAGTGAGGGCAGTTGCGAGCCGAGCTCGGCAGCCAGCTCGCGCAGCAGTCCCGGATGCCGCGTGACCTCTTGTGTGGTGAGCGCCGTGATCTCCTTGACGAGCATCGATCGCAGTTCCGCGTCCCGCTCGGGGTCGGGCCAGGGAGGCAGCGCGGCGACGGCCTCCCGGGTCAGCGTGCGGCGCAGCCCTTCGAACCGGCGCGTCACACGCAGTGCCCCCGCGGCTGCCGTCAGCGCCTCCGCCGGCGCTCCGAAGTCGACGGCCGCATCGCGAGCGTCGAGATAGTGCCGGCGCGCGATGGCAAACCCCGAGCCAGGATCATCGGTGTCGGCGCCGTCCTCCGCCACGCGGGCGGCCAGGATGCCGAGGTGCACTGCCTCGAGGCTGAGCCCGTGGCCGGCATCGACGATGCCCTGCTCTGCCACGGCGAGGGCCTCGGCATCGTCGCCCTGAGCGGCGAGGGCTTCGACGACAAGACGGGTGATCGTCGGATCGGACGGCTCGAGCCTGCGGCCGCGCAGGATCTCCAGCGCGAGGGCCGGCTGTCCGGCGTCGAGCTGCGCCTGCGCTTGGTACGTCGCCTGCCGGACCCACGCGATCCGATCGGCCGCGGCCAGGTCCGCGGGGTCCGCGTCGACCATGAGCTTCCCGGCGAGGTAGACGCGTCCGTCCGGCGGGTACTCGGTCCACGCGTCCGACAGGAACGGCGCCGCGGAGTCCACCCAGTACCGGTCGAGGGTCGTCGACGGCTCACCGAGCATGAGTCGGTGGTAGAGGTGCTCGACCTTGTCGTCGAACTCCGGCCGTGTCGCGTAGTACGCGACGGCGCGCTCATGGATCTCGCGCACCCGGGCTGGAGCCTCCGTCTCGAGCAGCGGCAGCATCTCGCGGCGTACGTCGGCGCGGTGGACGAGCACCCCGGGCCGGGCCTCGGTGACCAGCGAGACCTCGCGGCGCAGGGTGTCGAAGAGCCGCTCGGCCTTCTTCGGCGTCAGGCGCGCCAGCCCGCACGGCTCGGCCAGGACCTCGAGGATGACATCGCTCGTGATCTTGCGGACGACGAGGCCCGGGTTGGCGAGTGGCCGCACCGAACGGTCGACGCGGTCGAGGATGCGACGGTAGAGCACACCCTGCACCTGCTCATCGCGCAGGTCGAACAGGAGCCGATTGCGCCCGCGGCTCGTCGAGAGGCTCGCCGCACCTTCCCTTCGGGTGAGGTCCGCGGCGAGGCGCAGGCTCAGCGGGTTGCCCGACACGTTCGAGGCCACCGTGTCGACGAGGTCGTCCGGCACTGCCATGCCGCGCAGCGCGTTGCGAAGCAGCGCCCGCGCCTGGGCGGGGTCGAGCCCCTCGAGCGGGACGTTGTGCGCCTTCATCCCGGCAACGGGGGCCCGCCCGGCGATGACGAAGCGCAGGGACGGCATCCGCGACTGCATGCGCCCCAGGGCGGCGCCCAGCTGGCCGAGGAACGAGCCCCGGCGGCGCTGTGCCATCTCGAAGGTGTCGAGCAGCACGAGGATCGGCGCGCCACCGGTCGTTTCGTTGACGACCTTGGCGAACTGCTCGGCGAGCACGGCCTGGTCGGCCCGGTTGCGCGCGGCGTCACGGCTCGACCGCCCGCGGGCCAAGGAGTGCTCGTGCGCCAACCTCAGCTGCGCCGTCAGCACCTCGTCGATCGCGGCCCGCACCGGAGTCAGCGGCTGGACGAGCATCGGTGCCTGGAGCGAGAGCTGTCGGCACGCCTCCGCGACGAGCGTCAGCGGGAACTGCGCGTCGAGCTCACCCCGGTCGAACGTGAGGTATGTGAAGAGCAAGGGGTCGCCGGTGCGCTCGACGTGCTCGAGCACGAAGTGCGCGAGCAGCGTCGACTTGCCCACGCCGCCAGGGCCGTGAAGCGCGAGAGGCCTCGTCGGCGGGGGCCCGTGCAGGTACGTCTGGAGCAGCTTCAGCTCGCGCTCGCGCCCGACGAAGTCGTCGGTCGACACGGCCCGTAATGGGGCGAGGACGTTGGCGAGGTCGAGCTCGCACCCCACGTCGTGCTCGCTCGGCAGGGAGATCCCCATCCCGGAGAGCCAGTCCAGGGCCCGGAGTGTGCCGGCCAGCTCAGTGGGCGAGAGACCGCGCAGCGCGGTCGAGCCCTCGAGCAGGCGGTGAGCCATGCGGTGAGCGACGTCGTCGCGAGCCGGCTTGACGGCATACGGGCTCGACAGGAGGGCGAGCGCCCCTGTTCGCCCCAAGGACTCAAGCGTCATCCGTCGCACGTCGAGGCGCAGCTGCCACGCCGACCCGCGTCGGGTGGCCACCACGTCGCAGTCCTCACGGACGAACGCGTCGAGCTCGTCGTGGTTGGCGCCATGGCTGGTCCGGATCGGTGCGTTCGAGCCGGACGGGAGGTCGTCGGGGTGAAACATGCCCCGCACCGCGCGCACGGCCGAGTCCCACAGGGAGCTCGTAGGCGCCCTCTGGGTCGGGGGCGGAGAGGCCTCGCGGCCGTCGCCGTCGAGGTCCTCGAGAGAGAAGTAGTCGAGCAGGCACACGTGCTCACGCCAGTGCCGGCGCTGTGGGCTGAGCGGCCGAACGACATCCGGTGTCTCTGTCGCCGCCGCCTCATGGGCTGCCTGCGCCTCGCGTGACTCGAGGGCGTCCAGCCGTGCCGCCATGTCCTCGGCGGTGATGATCGGCGGTTGCCTGCGCTCGGCTTCGTCGCTGGTCACGGCTCGTCCCGGAAGAGCGTCAGCGCGCGCTGTCGGGCCAGGGGGCCGAGCCGGCTGATCGGGGTCGTGGCGAGAGGCCCGTGCCTCGCGTCGAAACGGTCGACGAGCTGATCGAGAGCCGCGTCTGCAGGCTGAGTTCCCTGCAGTGCCAAGGCTGCCCGCGCGAAGAACTCCTTGACCTCATCGCGCGTCGGGGCGGCCAGCGCCTCGCACAGTGCCGCTGCGGTCAGCGCCGGGTTGCCGTTGTAGCCGAGCACGATGACATGCACCGGGCCGAGCTCACCGTTGGCGGCGGCCTGGGCGAGCTCGTTGACGAGCTGGATCGCGCCGGCTGTGGCGGTCTTCGGCGTGAAGCCGTCGAGCACGAGCCAGATCGGACGGGTCGACTCCTCGAGCTCCCCGCTCAGCCACGTGCGCATCCGGCTCACGACAGCCTCGGGCTGGGCCGTCGGGTCGAATGTCGGTGGCTCCTTGCCGAGCAGGGCGTCGGCAACGAGCGTGGCCAGCTCGCGTTCGTCGACAGGCAGGCCGGCGCGCAGCGACATGTCGATCGGGCGCAGCTGCATCGAGCCGCCGTTCTCCTTGAGGTACCGAAGGAACTGGCGCGTCCACGTCTTGCCGGAGCCCTCGTTGCCGATGACGAGCAGCGAGCGGTGCGGGGCCGGGGGCACCATGAGCTTGAGGCTCTCCCGGAGGGAGTCACGACCGATGAACGGCATGTCCTTCCACAGCAGGCCCTCGTCGTAGACGTCGGCAGCCACGGCGTTGACGGCTGCGGCCACGGCGGCGACCGCTGCTGCGGCGGTGGGCCCAGTGCCGGGTGGGGGTGCCTCCGCGGGGATGACGTCCTCGGGCTCTGCGAGGAGCTCGAGCATGAGCGCCTGCGCCTCCGGGTCGGCGCTGTTCGGGTCGGCCTGGATGGCTGCGATGAGCTTGCGCAGCAGCCGCTGCTTGCCCGCCGCGCGGAGCACGTCGAGCCACAGCGGGTCGATGGGGCCACCGACGTCGATCATGCCCGTGGCCACGCCGGCGGTCTGGGTGAAGACCTTGACCGAGTCGGGGCTGTCGAAGGTCACCCGGACGAAGTCGTAGAGCGCCTTCGCGTTCGGGTTGGTGACGTGGAACTCGCCGTCTAGCTGACCCATGGCGTGCCCACCCCCTCCGCCTCGAGACCGGCCACCACCCGGTCGACCCGCCGACCCTGGTTGTAGTACTCGGTGCGACCGGCTCGGGTCGTGCTGACCCAGCGGTGGTGCAGGCCGACGACCCGCCATGACTCGTCGAAGACGGGTGAGCCCGAGGAGCCCCCGGCGGTGTCGGTGCGGTACTGCAGCACGTCGTCCGTGACCGCGGTGACGACGTTGTGCGCCATGCCGATCTTCTTCACCTCACCGTTGGGGTGCTGCACGATGTAGACCCGGTCGAGCACGTCGGGCAGGGGACCCGTTGGGGGCAGGGGGCGTGCGTCGTCGGGGAGCGCGTCGCTCGCGCGTACCACAGCCCAGTCGTGGTCGGCCCGCCCGACGATCGACGCGGGGTCGCACGGCACGACGGTGTGGACGCGCTCGCCGCCGTCGAAGGACTCCTCGTAGCCGAACCACGCCTCGACCGACGAGGCAGGCGCCCCCTTGGCATAGAGGACGTGGTGGTTCGTCAGCAGCATGCCCTTGCCGATGTGGAAGCCAGTGCCGTGGAAACGCCTGCCGCCGTGGACGACGACGAGCTTGCACACCGAGGCTGCCACCTCGAGGCCACGCTCGAGGAACGAGATGTCGAGCAGCGTCGACTCGCTCTCGATGACCCGCTCGAGTCCGCTCTCGTCGGCCGGGTCGACCTTCCAGGCGAGCGCGTCGGAGCCGGCCGCATCGCTCGTGTCGGTCGAGTCGGTCGGTGTGTCGGCGACCAACGAGTCGAGCAGCGGCCGGATCGCCGCGGCGTTCGGGTCGCGCGCAGCCGTCGAGAGCAGCACGCGCAGCTTGTCCTGCTTGCGGGCGACGGCCAGGGCGTCGGTCCAGACGTAGTCCACTGCCCGGGCCAGGTTGATGCTGCCGGTGCGGACGCCCGCCTGACGGAGCAGGTCCTTCAGGGCGTCGGGGCTGTCGAATGCGTTGATCAGCGCCGTTCGCACGTCCTGGACGTCGGACTGCGAGAAGTCGAGGGGATAGGTGTCGAGGGGGTGCGTCATCAGAGCCCTCCGAGGTCGGTCGGAGCACCCCGCGCTCCAGGTCCCCGTCGCGGGGTCACCGTCAGTCATTCCAGTGAAGCACCACGGCGTCGGCGGCACGTCCCGTTTGCGACAACGCGGGACATGCGCCGCGCAACCGGTGCGGGTCGGCCCACGCCGGGCCATACCGGACAGAGGTTGCGCGTCGCGTCCGTGATACGTCGTACGCGTCCGTTCCGGAGGTGATCACGACACCCGCGCGCTGGGGAAGGCGAGGCCGGACGCATGCGCTGCGGGCGTACTGGACCGCCGACGCACAGCGCCCGCCTCACCACGAAGGTGAGGCGGGCGGCATACGTGCTCGGAGCTGTGAGGGGACGTCAGCCCTTCGTCATGCCCGTCTTGATGAGGTCCATGACCGAGCTGTCGGCGAGGGTCGTCACGTCGCCGACCTCGCGGCCCTCGGCCACGTCGCGCAGCAGGCGGCGCATGATCTTGCCGGAGCGGGTCTTGGGCAGCTCGCTGACGATCATGATCGAGCGCGGCTTCGCGATCGGCCCGATCTCCTTGGCCACGTGGTTGCGCAGCTCCTGGACGAGGTCCTTGCCCTCACCGACCTCGTCGGCCTCCTCGACGAACTCCTGGCGCAGGATGACGAACGCGCACACGGCCTGGCCGGTCGTCTCGTCGTTGGCGCCGACGACCGCGGCCTCGGCGACCTTCGGGTGCGACACGAGCGCCGACTCGATCTCGGCCGTCGACAGGCGGTGGCCCGAGACGTTCATGACGTCGTCGACGCGGCCGAGCAGCCAGATGTTGCCGTCGGCGTCGTACTTCGCGCCGTCGCCGGCGAAGTAGTACTTCTCGCCGAACCGCGACCAGTAGGTCTCCTTGTAGCGCTCCGGGTCGCCCCAGATGCCGCGCAGCATCGACGGCCACGGCTTCGTCAGCACGAGGTAGCCGACCTGCTCCGCGGTGGTGAAGGGCTTGCCCTCGTCGTCGAGGATCTCGGCGCTGATGCCGGGGATCGGCTTCTGAGCCGATCCGGGCTCGAGCGTCGTGACGCCGGGCAGCGGGCTGATCATGATCGCGCCCGTCTCGGTCTGCCACCACGTGTCGACGACCGGGGCGCGGCCGCCGCCGATGTGCTTGTGGTACCAGAGCCACGCCTCGGGGTTGATCGGCTCGCCGACCGAGCCGAGCAGGCGCAGCGAGCTCATGTCGAACTTCGCCGGGATGTCGGCGCCCCACTTCATGAAGGTGCGCACCGCGGTCGGGGCGGTGTAGAGGATCGTCACCTTGTAGTCCTGCACGATCTCCCACCAGCGACCCTGGTGCGGGGTGTCGGGCGTGCCTTCGTACATCACCTGCGTGACGCCGTTGGTGAGCGGCCCGTAGACGATGTAGGAGTGGCCGGTGACCCAGCCGATGTCGGCGGTGCACCAGTAGACGTCGGTGTCGCGGTGGACGTCGTGGACGACGGCGTTGGTGTAGGCCGCCTGGGTCAGGTAGCCGCCGGTCGTGTGGAAGATGCCCTTCGGCTTCCCGGTCGTGCCCGAGGTGTAGAGGATGAAGAGCGGGTGCTCGGCCTCGAAGGGCTGTGCCTCGTGCGTCGGGGCGGCCTTCTCGAGAGCCTCGTGCCACCAGACGTCGCGGTCGTTCCACGCGATGTCCTGGCCGGTGCGCCTGACCACGAGCACGTGCTCGACCGACGTGTCGCCGTGGTCGAGGGCGGCGTCGACGGCCGGCTTGAGGGCCGATGGCGCGCCACGGCGGTAGCCACCGTCGGACGTGATGACGACCTTGGCCTTGGCGTCGTCGATGCGCGAGTGGAGCGCCTCGGCGGAGAAGCCGCCGAAGACGACCGAGTGCGGCGCGCCGAGGCGGGCGCAGGCGAGCATCGCGACCGCGGCCTCGGGGATCATCGGCAGGTAGATCGCGACCGTGTCGCCCTTGCCGACACCGAGGTCGGCGAGGGCGTTGGCCGCGCGCTGCACCTCGGCGTACAGGTCGCCGTAGGTGATGTCGCGGGTGTCGCCCGCGGGCTCACCGACGAAGTGGATCGCGACCTTGTCGCCGCGGCCGGCCTCGACGTGGCGGTCGACGGCGTTGACGCACGCGTTGAGCTCGCCGTCGGCGAACCACTTCGCGAAAGGTGGGTTGCTCCAGTCGAGCGACTGCGTGAACGGCGTGCTCCACGTCAGGTAGGTGCGCGCCTGCTCGGCCCAGAAGCCGTCGTGGTCGTCGGCCGCCTGGTCGTAGAGGTCGGCCGTGCCGTTCGCCTGCGCGGCGAACTCGGGCGGCGGTGGGAAGGTCAGTCCCTCATGGACGAGGTTCTCGAGCGGCTCTTCGCTCACGGTGTCACCCTTTCGCATCGACGATGGTGCGGTCGCGCCGCCCGCGCACGTGTCGGCGGGGCGTCGTGGTTGATGCACAACTCAAACGCAGGCTAGTTCGCGCATCAAGGGGCGAGTGAGGCGGGTCTCATCGCTACCGGCGAGTAGCCCGCCGAGCGGTCCCGCTCCGAGGACGAGCGGTCGGAACCCGTGGGCACCCGACGCGAGCGGACGGCATATGCCATCTCACCCCAACGCTTCACCTGAGGTTCTCCGATTGGTGGGCCGGGCCGGCTGCGGAGTGACGAATGTGGACGACATGGACACGACTCACCAGCTCCCCTCTCGCCGAACCCTGCTCCGCGGTGGCCTCGCAACCGGGACCGTCGCCCTCGCCGGAGCGGGCGTCGTCGTCGACAGCCGCCCGAGCGCGGCCGCCGTCGTCCCCGCCGCCAACCCCTTCACCCTCGGCGTCGCGAGCGGCGACCCCGAGCCCGACGGCTTCGTCATCTGGACCCGCCTCGCCCTCGAGCCGCTCGCCGCCGACGGGCTGGGCGGTATGCCGTCCGCCACCTACCAGCTGAACTGGCAGGTCGCGTCGGACGAGCGCTTCGCCGACGTCGTCAAGGCGGGATCCGTTGAGGCACAACCCGGTTGGGCCCACTCGGTGCACGTCGAGGTGCATGGCCTGCAGCCCGGACGCGAGTACTTCTACCGCTTCCGTCTCGGCAGGCACCTCTCCGAGCCCGGTCGCGCGGTCACGTCGCCGAACGCCTGGGAGACGCCGTCGGCGCTCGCCATGGCGTTCGTGTCGTGCTCCAACCTCCCCGCCGGCTGGTTCACGGCCTACGGACGACTCGCGGAAGAGCGGCCCGACGTGATCCTGCACCTCGGCGACTACCAGTACGAGGGTGGCGGCAACGGCATCGGCCGCAACCACGCCGGCCCCGAGACGACGACGCTCGCCGGCTACCGCCAGCGCTACGCGCAGTACAAGACCGACGTCGACCTGCAGGCCGCGCACGCCGCCGCGCCGTGGGTCGCCGTCTGGGACGACCACGAGGTCGACAACAACTACGCGGGCGACATCCCCGAGAAGGTCGCCGAGACGCCGACCTTCCTCCAGCGCCGGGCCGCCGCCTACCGCGCGTACTACGAGAACATGCCGCTCCGGCGCTCGTCCGTGCCGGACGGCCTGAACCTCGACCTCTACCGTCGCGTCCGGTGGGGCCGGCTCGCGAGCTTCCACATGCTCGACACGCGCCAGTACCGCTCCGACCAGGCCTGCGGCGACGGCTACAAGGACTGCCCCGCCGCCGACGACCCGACGCGATCGCTGCCCGGGATGGCGCAGGAGCAGTGGCTGCTCGACGGGTTCCGCCAGTCGGAGGCTCGGTGGGACCTGCTCGGCCAGCAGGTGTTCTTCGGCCAGCGCGACAACAACCCGACCGCTGCCACGACCGTGTCGATGGACGCCTGGGACGGCTACCGCGCGTCCCGGCGACGCGTCACCCAGGGCTGGGTCGACGCGGGCGTGCGCAACCCCGTCGTGCTGACCGGCGACGTCCACGCCCACTGGGCCTCGGACCTCTACCTCGACTACGCGAACCCCACGGATCCGGTCGGCTCGGAGCTCATCACCAGCTGGATCACGTCGGGCGGCAACGGCTACGACAGCCCGACCGGCCAGCACCCGTGGGCCGCGTGGAACCCGAACCTGCGCTTCTGGACCAACCTGCGCGGCTACGTCTCGACGACGGTCACGCCGACCGAGCTCACCGCGCGGTTCCGGTGCGTCCCGGTGGTGACGACGCCCGGTGCCGAGGCGTTCACGCGGGCCGAGTTCGTCATCGACGACGGGGTGCGCGGGCTGCGCCAGACCGCCGACAACCCGCTGCCGACGACGCTGCGCCGGTCGACCCCGAGCGACGAGCAGATCGTCGCCGACACGATCCGCGAGGAGACCCACGGCTCCGCCTGACCGCGCACCGCCATGCCCAACCGGCGTCGAGTGGCCGCGTCGTCACACTCGCCGCACCCACCCCGGCGTCGAGTGGGCCGCGTCGTCACACACGAAGCCACACACAGGTCGGGTGCGGTCCCGGCGCCCTGCCGGGGCTGCACCCGCTCAGGACTTGTTCCGTGGCACGTAGACGACGAGCCGCTCGGCGAAGCCGGACCCGAAGGCGCCGAGCACGATGAGCAGGTCGGCGTGCGGGCCGGGGACGGTGATGATGCCGCCGGCCGTGGCGAAGTAGAAGGTCAAGGCCGCCACCGACCCGATGAGCGCGTGCACGATGGCGGTCGTCAACGACCCGAGGTGAGCCGGTGGCTGGGCCCGCGGATGTGCGCAGAGGCGCTGCAACGCGCTCGTCACCGCGCCGATGGTCCCGGCCACGGCCGCCGAGGAGGCGAGCCAGGGCGTGTCGAGGGCGTGCGACCGGGTGCCCAGATGGGCCCAGATGAGCCAGCCGGCGACGGCGAGCAACCCGACGAGGATGAGCGAGAGCCAGATCCGCTGGGCCGTGTTGGCCTCCATCGCGGCATACCGACTGCTGTTGAGGTCGTTGCGGATGCGTCGGGCCTCGCGCAGGTACTCGCGGTCGGCGCGCAGGTCCGATGCCGTCGCCCTGCGGGTGGGGACGGGGTCGCCGTCGGAGGCCGGGTCGGCAGGGTCGGCTGGGTCGGCTGGGTCGGCCGGATCCCTCGGGTCGGTCGAGCGGCTCACCGCGATGGCGCCCGGCGACATCCGACGGAGCAGGTCGAGGGCCGCCTCGCGCCACCACCCGGCCTCGTCGTCGAGGGCGATCTCGCAGCGAAGGCTGTGCCGGGCGGCGTCGAGCTGGTGGCGTCCGAGGAAGGAGACCTCGAGCTCCTCGGCCCGGCTGACCAGCGCCCAGCCCTTGCCGGCGTCGTGCTCCTCGCACGCGGCCCTGGCCTTGTCGAGGAGGCGGAGGACGTCGTCCATGGGGTCCGGATGGTCCTTCCCGTCGCCCCTGCCCTCCCAGGCCTCCGTGGACCGCGACGGTTGGCCCGACAGGCGTGCGCGGACGCTCTCGATCTGCCAGTCCAGGCGGGCGAGCTCCCGGTCACGCCCCGTCACGTGGTCCTGTGCCCAGTGCACCACCGTGCGCCACGAGGCGGTGTCACGCACCACCGGCGCCACGGTCAGTCCCACCGAAGCCTGTGCCATGACCGCCCTCCTGACGGGTCCACCCGGGTCGTTCTGAGCCCGCCGGGGTCCTCCGGGGCGAGCGGCGAGGAGGGTGGACCGCCTCGCACCAGACAGACGTGCGACCCGGAACGCCTGATACCGCTGGGGGCGCCCACGTGTCGCTCCCCGTCCGGGTGGAGGTCAGGTGACGAAGATGAGGTGTGACCGACCGGACCTATCGCCTCGTCATCCGTGCTGCTCTCGGCCTGTTCCGGGTGCTCGGGCTGCGCCTCGACGTGCGCGGGGCCGAGCACCTGCCGCGAGACGGCGGTGCCGTGCTCGCCGGCAACCACGTCGGCTTCCTCGACTTCCTCTTCGTCGGCCTCGTCGGTCGCAGGCGGGGCCGGTTCGTCCGGTTCCTCGCCAAGCAGGGCATCTTCCTCCCGCCCCTCGTCGGCGCCGCGATGCGGGCGATGGGCCACATGGCCGTCGACCGCGCACACGGCGAGATGGCGCTGCGCCACGCCGTCGCCAAGGCCAGCCAGGGTGAGGTGGTCGGGCTCTTCCCCGAGGCGACGATCTCCCACTCGTGGGAGCTGCGGCCGTTGCGCCCCGGCGCGGCCGCCGTCGCGACGTGGTGCCAGGTGCCGCTCGTCCCGGTCGCCGTCTGGGGCAGCCAGCGGATCCACACCGTCGGCGGCCGCCTCAGCCTCCGCCGCGGGACGCCCGTCACGATCCGCGTCGGGGAGCCGTTGGTGCCCGCTCCCGACGCCGACCCGTATGCCGTCTCAGAGCAGCTCCGGTCGCGCCTGGACGCGCTGCTCGCCGACGCGATGGACGCCTATCCCGAGCAGCCCCGGGACGACGCCGACCGCTGGTGGCTCCCTGCCTCACGCGGAGGCAGCGCGCCCGGTCCCGAGGAGGGGATACGCCTCGACGAGGAGGGGATGCGCCAGGCAGACCTGGCAGCAGAGGCGCGAATCCGACGCTCTCGCAAGGTCGCCCCCGTCGGCCGCCCCCGACGTCGGCGGGTGGCGACCGGTCGCTCTCAGGTCGTGCCTCCGTCGACCCGCGAGAGCGCCTCGTAGTCCGCCCGGTCCTTCGCGGCGTCGTCCGCATCGTCCGTGCGCGGGTGGCTCTTGTCGCGAAGCATGATCTCGAGCGCGGGCACTCGTGCCGTGACCCCGTCGAGAGTCCTCCGGGCGTCACCCAACGCCTGCTCGGACCACACCGCGGCCTCCGGCTCGAACGGGATCAGGACCCGTCCGCCGTCGTCGAGGACGAATGTCAGCTCGAGAAGCACTCTGCCGCGCCGGTAGCGCGTCCCGACGACCTCGTCCTCGAACGGCGTGTGCTGCCAGCGTTCCTGGAGGAGGGCGCGGTGCATCGCAGGGCGGTCGTCCCGGCGGACGGCGAGGTCGACGTCGTGGTGCGGACGCGTGACCCGACCGACCCAGAAGTCGACGCCCCAGCCCCCGAAGAGCCAGTGGTCGACGCCGGCGCCGTCCAGTGCGGCACCCACCCCAGCGATCGCGGCCAGCTGCTGCTCGGGGGTCGCCTCAGCGAGGCTGCCTGCGTTGTCGTCTGTGGTGTCGGCTGTGGTGTCGTCGCTGGTGTCGTCGCTGGTGCCGTCTGCCGTGTCGTCCGCCGCCATGGTTCAGGTTAGGCCCGGGCCGCCGCGCGCGGGCTGTGTCAGTAGCTCATCCCCATCACCGCCCGCACCGTCGCCAGCGTCCGCTCGGCCACCTCGTTGGCCCGCGCGTTCCCCTCGTGGAGCACCGACGTGAGGTATGCCGGGTCGCGGGCCAGGTCGGCCCGCCGTGCCCGGTGCCCGGCGAGGGCCTCGTTGACCGCGTCCGTGACGACGCGCTTCAGGGCCTGGGCGCCGCCGTCGCGGACGCGCTCGGCCACCGACTCCGGTGCCGCACCGAGGAAGAGGCCGGCGATCGTCAACAGGTTGGCGACGGCCGGACGGCCCTTGGGGTCGAACGTGATCCGTCGGTCCGAGTCGGTCCGTGCCGCGCGGATCTGGGCCGCCGTCTCGTCGGCGGTGTCGCGCAGGTTGATGACGTTGCCCTTGCTCTTGCTCATCTTCGTGCCGTCCGTGCCGAGGAGCAGCGGGACCTCGCTGAGCAGGGCCTCAGGCTCGGCGAACACGCTGTGCCCCGCGGCATACCTCTGGTTGAAGCGGCGCGCGATGGCGCGGGTCTGCTCGAGGTGCGGCAGCTGGTCGCGCCCGACCGGCACGATCCGGCTGTGGCAGAAGAGGATGTCGGCGGCCTGGTGCACCGGGTAGGTGAGCAGCAGGCCCGACAGCGGCCGACCGTCGGACAGCGCGAGCTCGTCCTTGACCGTCGGGTTGCGGCGCAGCTCGGCGTCGGTGACGAGCGACAGGAACGGCAGCATGAGCTGGTTGAGCGCCGGCACCGCGCTGTGCGTGAAGATCGTCGTCCGTGCCGGGTCGAGGCCGGCGGCGAGGTAGTCGAGCACGAGGCCCTGCACGTTGGCGCCCATCTCACCGACCGAGTCGCGGTCGGTGATGACCTGGTAGTCGGCGATGACGACGAAGGTCTCGACCCCCTTGTCCTGCAGTCGGACCCGGTTGCGGAGGCTCGCGAGGTAGTGGCCGATGTGGAGCGGGCCGGTGGGTCGGTCGCCGGTGAGCATCCGGAAGCGGGCGCCGTCCCCGGTGTCGTCAACATCGGAACCCGAGGCGCGCTCGTCGATGAGCGCGTCGAGGACGGCGCTGCGATCCAGCGCCGCGGCATACGTCGCGTTCTCGTCGGGGTCGGCCGCTGCGAGCGTCGTGGGAAGGGTGGTCGTGCTGGTGGTCAAGCTGGTGGTCATGGTCTCTCCTGGTCGTGGTCGGTGCCCACGGGAGAGACCTCGCCGCACGTCCTGGACATGCGAGGAGCCGCCCGTGGGCGGCTCCTGATCTCGGGTTGGTTCGAAGGGCCGCCTCAGCTGGGCAGCCACCACGCGCGGGTCGGTGCGACGGTCGAACTCATGTCAGTCAGGATACGCGAGGAGCACCCGCTCGGCGATCAGGGTGACCCACGGACTGGGAATGCCCACCCGCTCGTTGGGCACGTGGGTCAGGCCGGGGTAGGCGCGGGCGGGCGTCCAACGGCCGTCCGGGCGACGGCGACCTCGGATGATCGCCAAGGCCTCGTCCATGCGCTCGTCGCGCGGGATCCGAGCGCCCGCAAGGGAGTCGAGTCCCCGCAGGACGTCGTAGTGCCACCGTGCCGGGTAGTGCAGCCCGGCGAACTCCGCCCGGATGACCTCCCCCGTGCGCTCGCTCCTCAGGAGCCGGTGGCGCAGGAGGAACTCAGCCGCCGACAGGCGTGCCCGGTCCAGCTCGTCGGCGCGGTAGGCGGCGCCCGACGCGAGGTAGCCGGTGATGCCCTCGATGACGCACACCGTCGTGTGCACCGACGAGTGCGTGACGGCGGCGCCGGGACGGTTGTGCCGGCAGTTGAAGCCCCCGTCCGCCACGACCTCACGCAGGAGGAAGTCGACGACGCTGCGCAGCTCGCCCTCCGGCGCTCCTAACCAGCTCGAGTAGCCGAGGGCCATGCCGTTGATGCAGGCGTCGCTCGGCTTCGTGGGTGGGGACGGGCTGACCCCACCGTCGGCAGCCTTGTGCGAGCCGAGGACGAGGGCCACGGTCTCGCGGGCGGCGTCGTGGGCGCCCGGGAGTCCGATCTGGCTGAGCTGCAGCAACGTGTAGTGGCTGGAGGTCCACTTCGGCTGGTAGAAGCCGCGTCCCCAGTGACCCTCCGGCCCACGCGCGGCGAGCAGCGCCGCGCCGATGCCCTCGGTGGCGATCCGTGCCTGGAGGCTCGCGTCCTCGTGACCGAGCAGGTCGCGCGTCGCGAGGTGGGCCACGGCGACGTCACCGTCGAGGAGCCAGCCGAGGACGGCGGAAGTGGTCACCGTCTCATCGTGACAGTCGGGCTGCCCCCGTCGACAGACCTAGGCTGACAGGCGTGCCAGACCCGACCCCGACCAGCCCTACCAGCCCTACCAGCCCGACCAGCTCGGCCTCGAGCCGCACGTCCCAGCAGGCGGCGCTGCTCGACCAGCTCGCCGCACTGACCGAGCTGCCCGACGTGCGCGACCGCGCGGACGCGGCTCGTGAGGCCTGCACCCGGCTGCGTTTCCACGAGGCCCTGCGCCGGCGGATCCCCGAGGCCTCCGCCGAGTCGCGCGTCCGCGGTGCGCAGGCCAGCGCGGCACTCGACGGCGCGGAGTTCCCCGTCGACGTCGTGCGCGCGCTGATGAGCGGTGCCCGCGACTGGCCGGACGACCTCGACCCGGGCCTGCGCACCCTCAAGGGCGCCGTCTCGGCGACGGCCGAGAGCGAGCGCGTCGTCGCGCTCGTGCGCACCGCCCCGCTCCAGGCGCTCGCCCGGCTCCACGTCGCGGCCGCCTCGCCCGTCGTCCGCGGCGAGGCGCTCGGCCGTCCCCGCATGGGCGACGAGGACTGCACCGAGCTCGTCGACCTCGGGCCCGCACCCGCCCCGACCGTCGTGGCCGCACGCCTCGCCTCGCTGTCCGACGTGGTCGTCGCAGCGGCCGGCAGCAACCGGGTCCCCGCAGCCGTGGTCGCCGCCCTCGTGCACGCCGAGATCGCCTCCATCCGCCCGTTCGTCCACGGCAACGGTCTCGTCGCGCGGGCCATGGAGCGCGCGCTCGTCCAGGCCCTCGGGCTCGACCCGACGGGCGTCGCCGTCCCGGAGGCGGGCCACGTCGCGAACGGTGGGCCGGCCTACCTCGGTGCGCTCACGGCATACGCCCAGGGTGGCGCCGCAGGCGTGGGTCTCTGGCTCTCGCAGGCCGGGGAGGCGATGGTCCGCGGCGCCGCCGAGGGCGCGCGGATCAGCGACGCGGTGCGGGCGGGGCGGCTCACCTGAGTCTCGGCTGAACGCCTGGTTGCGACGATTCGTGCGGGATGTCCACGGGGGTGGACAGTTTCTTGCCGCCGCGAGGAGGTGGGGGGTGTCGCCACGCCGACGCCGTGGAGTAGAACGGAGTCAGGAACCACATCGCCGAGAGGCGTAGATCCGGATCCACGCAGAACAGATGTCTCGAGAAGAGGCCGAGTACCCACGCGAGAGCAGTTCCCTTGGAACAGTCCACCCCCGGGCGCACAACCGGGGCGACATATTTGAGAATGCACGCCTGGTAGCCCGGAGCTTCTCTGGAGGCCCTCCGACCGACGGTCCGGGGGCCTCCGCGCTGTGTGCGAGGATCGTTCCTCGTCGCCGGATTTGAACGTTTCCCTCGTGTCATGACAAATCATGAGAAATCATCGCGTGTCGTGACTTCTCGGTTTGCAATCCGGTGGACTAGCGTCCAGCATTGTTGGTGGTGCTCCCCTCCTGGGTCGAGCACCGACGCGATCTGGCCCCTCCCCCCCGGTGCCAGTCTCGTGAGGTGGCCTTCGTCTTCCCCCGGACGAAGGCCACCGCCATTTTCCGGACCTTTGCGGGTCGGCGCGCCGGGCTCGGCGTGGCTTTCGTTGTCCACACCCCTCTGGCGCGGGGGCGCTCTGTCCACCGGCTCGCGTATGCCGCTGGGCGGGCCCGTGTGACTGCGTGACGGTGGGCGCATGGGAAACGTCATCGCCTTCGTGCCGGCCTCGGGTGGGGTCGGGTCCTCGACCCTGGCGGTCGCCGTCGCAGTGCGGGCCGCCGCGGCCGGTCGCTCGGTCGTGGCCGTCGACCTCGACCGGGTGTCGGGGTGTCTCGACGTCATCTTCGGGCTCGAGCAGGAGCCGGGCTGGCGCTGGCCCGAGCTCGCCGACGTCGCCGGCCTGGTGGACGGTCTCGGGCTGGCCGACGAGCTCCCGGTCTCGTGCGGGGTGGCGGTCCTGTCGGGAAGCGGAGGCGCGGGTTGGGTGTGGCCCGCCGCCGACGAGGGTGACGGGGCCGGCGGTTGGGCCGAGAGCCTGCCGGACGTCGTGGCCGGCCTGGCCGACGCGCACGACCTGACGGTCCTCGACCTGTCGCGCGACCCGTCCGTGCTGGCCGGGGTGGCCCTGCTCGTCGACGCGGTCGTCGTCGTGTCGGGCACACAGGTGCCGCAGCTCTGCGCCACCTCCGCCGTCGTCACTGGCGTGCGCCGCCTGCTGCGCCGGCAGCGTGACGCGGGCCGGTCGTGGGATGCCGAGCCGCTGCTGCCGATCGAGCCCTGGGTGGTGCTGCGGGGCGACCGCATCGAGCCCGACCTCGAGGACCTCGTCGTGGACGGGCTCGACGTGCCGCTCGTTGCGACGATCGGCGACGACCGGCGCCTGGCCGCCGAGGTGACCGAGGGGCTGCCGCCGGGCGCGCGGGGACGTGGTGAGGTCGTGCGCGCCGCCGACGACCTGCTGCTCCGGCTCACCGACCAGGCGGTCGCGGCATGAGCGTCGAGCCACGCCCGGGCGGTTCGCTCACGGCGGCGATGTGGCAGCGCGTCCGGGGCGGCGTCGGTCCTGACGGCGTCGCGGTCGCCGAGGTGGCCGCGCAGGAGCGCGGGGCCCTCGGGGCCCAGCGCGTCGCAGAGACCCGTTCGGCGCTGGCCGCGAGGGTCCTCGGCGCCGGGCCGCTGGACCCGTGGCTCGCCGAGCCGGGCGTCACCGACATCGCCGTCAACGGCGACGGGCGCATCTGGGTCGACCGCGGCCACGGCATGGAGTGGGCGGGTGAGCGACTCGACGCCGACGACGCGCGCGGCCTCGCGGTGCGCCTCGCCGGCATCGCGGGCCGGCGCCTCGATGAGGCGAGCCCGTGGGTCGACGGCCAGCTCCCGTCGGGAGCCCGCCTCCACGCGATGCTGCCGCCCCTCGTCGACGGCGGTCCGCACATCACGATCCGGGTACCGCCACGGGAGCCGGTGTCGCTGTCCGAGCTCTGCGACCGCGCGATGCTGCCTCCCGAGTGGGAGCCCGTGCTGCGTGCGCTGGTCGCCCGGCGGCTCGCGTTCGTCGTCTCGGGCGGCACGGGAGCGGGCAAGACGACGCTCCTCGCGGCGCTCCTCGGCTGCATCGACCCGGTCGAGCGCCTGCTCGTCGTCGAGGACGTGCGCGAGCTGACGGTCGACCACCCGCACCTCGTGCGGCTCGAGGCGCGTCCGGCCAATGTCGAGGGGGTCGGCGAGGTCACGCTCACGACGCTGGTGCGCCAGGCGCTGCGCATGCGCCCCGACCGGATCGTCGTGGGAGAGGTGCGTGGGGCGGAGGTCCGGGAGCTCCTCGCAGCACTCAACACCGGACACGAGGGTGGCTGCGGCACGGTGCACGCCAACGCTCCCGTCGACGTCCTGGCCCGCTTCGAGGCACTGGGCGCCCTGACGGGCCTGACGCCCGAGGCGGTCCGGGCCCAGCTGGCGGCGGCCATCGACGTCGTCGTGCACGTGACACGCGACCGCGGTGGCCGGCGCGTCGCCTCCGTCGCGGCGCTCTTCCGCCGCGACGGCGACCCCTGCATCGTGCCCGCGCTCGAGTGGGACGGCCCGGGCCAGGAGCCCCGCCTCGGCCCCGCGTGGTCGGCGCTGGCGGGCCGCCTCGGGCTGGAGACGGAGCTCGCACGGCACGCCCCAGCGCTGTCAGGCGGCCCCGTGCTGGCAGTCGGCCCCGTGCTGGGGGCGGAGGCCGGGCGGACGGGCCGTGCGCTCGCTGACTCCCACCCGGGCCCGCCGGCCGCAGTGATGGCGTGCCCTGATCCGACCTCTTCGGCTGCGCCAGACGACCCCGTCCGAATAGGGGAGGCGTCGTGAACGCCGGGTCAGCGGGGGTGGTCGCGGCGGCCCTGCTCGGTCTGGCGGTGCTCGTGTGGCCCCGTCGGGTGCCGCTGAGGTCGACCGACGTCGACGTCCGCGTCGGCGCCGTGGGCGGGACCGGGGGCGGGACCGGGGGCGGGACCCGGGGCGGGCAGCGCGCTGGTCGCGACCCGGCAGCGGACGGGTCCTCGCCGGGCTCTGATGCCACGGGACAGAGCGTGTGGCAGCGGGATCCGGTCGACCTCTTCCGCCGGTGGCGACTTCGTCGTCGGCCGGGAGCGCTCGTCGACGACGTGCTCGACCTGCTGCGGGGCATCGGACCTGCGCTCGGGGCAGGGCTGACGCCGAGTCGGGCCATCGAGCTCGCGGCCACGTCGACGCTCGGCGCCGAGCGGGTCCGTCTGGCCCGCGAGGCCTCGGGGCGGAGGAGCCGGCGGTCGTCCGCAGCCTCGTCGCCCCGCCGCCGGCGGGGGTTCGGTTTCGCGAGCGAGGAGCACCGGACCGTGCCCGTCGCCGACATCGACCGGCTCGTCGGGGGCCTGCTCGAGGCGACCGACCGAGCGGAGCCCACGTCGCCGGTCTGGGCACAGTGGGCAGCGCGCAGCGCGTCCCAGGAGCTGGCGCTCGTCGCCGCTGCCTGGCGCCTGTCCGAGAGCACGGGTGCGCCACTCGCGTCCGCGGTCGACCGCGCGGTCCGCGGGCTCCTCGACGCCCGGGCACGACGGGGCAAGGTCGCCGTCGCCGTGGCCGGCCCGCGTGCCACCGTCACGGTGCTGACCCTGCTGCCGCTCACGGGCCCGCTCTTCGGGCTCGCCTGCGGCATCGACCCGGCCACGCTCTACCTCGGCTCCCCGGTCGCGACGGTCTCGGTCCTCCTTGGACTGCTCCTCGTGTCGGTCGGGCGGGTCTGGTGCACCCGGATGGTCCGACGGGCGGTGCGACCGTGACACCCGAGGTCCTCGTCGACGCACTGCGAGACGCTCCGGCGCTCGGCCTCGTGGCGGCCGGCCTGACCGCCCTGGCCGTCCTCGTCCTCCTCGGAGGCGGCGGCGACACATCCGCTCGGGGGGCCGATGACCTCCTCACTCACCGCGGCGTCGGCTCGACACCCGAGACGGGCTCGGCGGGACGTCCAGGTCGTCCTTCTGACGACAGCAGCGCCGGCGACGGTGAGGCGACAGAAGCCGAGGTGTCTGCGGCGCTCTCCCTGCTGGCCCTGGCCTACCGCTCGGGTCTTCCCACGTGGGACGTCCTCGAGGCGGTGGCCACCGGCCTGACGGGTCGTGCGTCCAGGGACCTTCGCCAGGTCGCGGCCGCCCTGAGGTGGGGAGCGACGGAGGCCGAGGCCTGGGCGTCGGTCGGTCCCACGTGGGCGCCGGCCGCCCGGGCGGTCGCCATCGCCCACCAGGCGGGGGTCCCGCCCGGAGCCATGTTGCTCGCCGCCTCGGACGACCTCCACGCGGCCGAGCTCGAGCGGCTCGAGGTCTCCGCGGCCAAGGTCGGCGTGCGTCTCGTCGCCCCGCTCGGTCTCGTGCTGCTCCCGGCCTTCTGCCTGACCACCGTCGCGCCGCTCGTCATCGCCCTCGCCGGTGACCTGCTCCGCAGCTGACCGGCCCATCGACCGTCCCTCGACCCACGAGGGCACGCATCCCGGGCATCCCGTCCGGGTGAGGAGAGGAGAACCCATGACCCACAAGCTCATCCGACTGCGCGCGAGGTGCAGGGCGATCGCGGGGGCTCAGGACCGAGGGATGACGACCGCGGAGTACGCCGTCGGCATCATGGCGGCCTGCACCTTCGCGCTCGTGCTGCTCGGAGTCGTCAAGTCCGACGCGGTGCGCGGCGCCCTGGCCGGCATCGTCCAGAGCGCCCTGGGGATCGCGGGGTGAGGTCGCGACGCGCCCGACCCGATCCGGGCCGGGAGCGCGGGATGGTGACGGCGGAGCTC
This sequence comes from Terrabacter sp. Root181, assembly GCF_001428505.1. Classification (GTDB taxonomy): domain Bacteria; phylum Actinomycetota; class Actinomycetes; order Actinomycetales; family Dermatophilaceae; genus Terrabacter. Next base: position 332,267 of record NZ_LMHU01000009.1, on the reverse strand, counting down.
GCCGTCGCCATCCCGTCCATCGTGCTCGTCCTGGCCTTCTGCCTCGTCGCCGTCAACGCCGCCGTCGACCAGATCCGGTGCGTCGACGCGGCACGCGTGGCCGGTCGGGCTGCGGCCCGGGGTGACGACCCCCCGCGGGTACGGGCGCTCGCGGCCGAGTCGGCCCCGGCGGGCGCTCGGGTCCAGGTCGCCGGCGTCAGCGGGGGAGTGCGGGTCACCGTCTCGGCGCGCACCGGGGGCTGGGGACTGCTCCCTGGCTGGGAGCTGAGCGCGTCCGCCGTGACCCCGGTCGAGTCGCCGTCATGAGCGCCCCGCCGCCCCAGCCATCGCCGGAGCCCCTGCCGTCGCCGTCACGGTCACTCGCGCCGACGGTGTCACCTCCGCCCCCGCCGTCACCCGCGCCGACCCTGCCATCTCAGCCGGCACCGTCACCCGCACCGACGCCGACGTTGCGGCGCAGGCCGGAGGGCGAGCGCGGGGCGGCGAGTGTCATGGTCCTGTCGCTCGTGGCCGTGGTGCTCGCCCTCACGGCGGGTGGCCTCGTCGTGGCCTCGGTGGTCGTGGCCAGCCACCGGGCCCGCGTCGCCGCCGACCTCGGCGCACTCGCCGGCGCCGCGGCGATGCAGGACGGAGTGTCAGCAGGACAGGCCTGCTCCGTCGCGCACCAGGTGGTTCGCGCGAATGGTGCTGCGACGCAGTCGTGCTCGTCGACGGGAGGTGACCTCGAGCTACGGGTCGAGGTCCGTGCCGCCCTCTGGCCCGAGCCTGCGACGGCTCGTTCACGCGCCGGTCCCGAACGCTGACGGCAGGCTCGTCGGTGCCGCTACGCGTCAGCGGTTCGCCCCGGGGTCAGCCGGTGTGTCGGGTGCTGAGCGTCAGCGGTTCTGCCAGGCGTCCGGGGCCGTGAGCAGCTGGCGCACCCGGTCGGGAAGGTCGCCGGTGCGCAGGTCCTCGAGGGAGGTGTCGTCGAGCACCTCGCGCAGGCTTGCACGGACAGCGACCCAGAGGCTCGGCAGATGGGTGGCGACCCCTTGGTACTCCGTCTCGTGCGGTCGCAGGCCGCGCACCTCGGCGAGCGGTCCGTCGACGGCGCGGAAGATGTCGCCCACACTGATGTCCCCGCGTGGGCGCCCCAGCACGTAGCCACCACGGGCGCCGCGACGGCTGAGCACGAGGTTGCCGCGCCGCAGGTCGGCGAAGATCGCCTCGAGGAACTTGCGCGGCAGCTCCTGCCGGGTCGAGAGGGTGTCGATGCTGATCGGGCCCGACCCCTCCGCGTCCGCTTCGGCGAGGATGAGCATCGCGCGGACCGCGTAGTCGACTCGTGCCGAGATGTCCACCCGTGCAGTCTGCCGCACACGACGCCCGCGCCGCGCCGATGCCCGCACCCGACCCTCCCGAATCGGCCGCTGACCTCCCGTCACACCAGTGAGCGGGGTCGCGTCGCCCGAGGTGGGCGACCCGACCGCCGGGCCAGAGGTGCCCACTCGATCACGAGAGCGCCCGGCACCCTGTGTTCCGGGAGAACGTGTCCCCTGGTCACGAGAGCGCCCGGCATCCTATGCTCCGGGAGAACGTGCCCACTCGACGTGGGAGACCCCGGAGTCCCGTGCGCGAGGGGAGGGGTCCACTCGACGTGGGGAGACCCCCGAGGTCGGTGAGCCGAGAGAAGTGCCCACTGAGGGGTGGGGAGTGGGGAGTGTGACTGAGGCGGCGAGGTGTCGTCCCCTCGCCGCCTCAGTTCACTCGGTGACCCGAGCCGCCCACCCACGTCGCTCGGCGACGAGAGGGGCTTCACGGCATACGTTATGCCGTTGCCTGTGCCCGTGCGAGACCTGTCCCACCTTGGTTCACGCACCTGGACGGCGAGCGTCAGATGGCGAGCGCGGGATCGTGCTCAACGACGCTCGACCGGCCGACGGCGCGCGCGTGGATCGTCTCGCCCTCACGCAGCTGCAGCTCGGCAGCGTCGCGCCGGGTGATCTGGGCGGCGAACCGCTCGCCGGAGTCGGCGCGCAGGTCGACCCGCACCTCGAAGCCGAGGGGCACGACGCGCTCGACGACGGCGTCGATGACGCCGGGGGAGTCAGGGACCTTCGCGTCGAGGGCCAGCGCCATCTCGCGGCTGCGCTCGAGGGCGATGTCGTGCGGCCGGACGAGCTGCCCGCCGAGGTGCGCGACCGAGCCGAGGAAGCCCATGACGAAGTCGTTGGCGGGGCGCTCATAGAGCGTGACGGGGTCACCGACCTGCTCGATGCGTCCCCTGTTGAGCACGGCGATCCGGTCGGCCACGTCGAGCGCCTCCTCCTGGTCGTGCGTCACGAGCACCGTCGTCACGTGGACCTCGTCGTGCAGCCGGCGCAGCCACTGGCGCAGGTCGGTGCGCACCTTGGCGTCGAGCGCGCCGAACGGCTCGTCGAGCAGCAGCACCTGCGGGTCGACGGCGAGGGCCCGGGCGAGCGCCATCCGCTGGCGCTGCCCACCCGACAGCTGCGCCGGGTAGCGGTGCTGGAATCCGTCGAGCCCGACGATCTCGAGCAGCTCGTCGACCTTCTTGCTCGTCTCGGCCTTGGGGCGCTTGCGGATCGTCAGTCCGAAGGCGACGTTGTCGCGGACGGTCATGTGCTTGAACGCGGCGTAGTGCTGGAAGACGAAGCCGATCCCACGCCGTTGCGGCGGCTCGTCCGTGACGTCGCGGCCCTCGATGGTCACGGTCCCGGAGTCGAGCTCCTCGAGTCCGGCGATCGCGCGCAGCAGCGTCGACTTGCCCGAGCCGCTCGGCCCGAGCAGCGCGGTCAGCGAGCCGCTCGGGATGTCGAGGCTCACGTCGTCGAGCGCGGTGAACGAGCCGTAGTCCTTGCGGGCGCTGGTCACGGTGATCATCGGTCGCTCCTCTTGCGGTCGAGCAGGGTCATGAGCAGCAGCACGACGAGCGCGATGCCCATGAGGAGGGTGGCGGCGGCATACGCGCCGTAGGTGTTGTGGTCGTCGATGTAGCGCGAGTGGACGAGGAGCGTCAGGGTCTGCGAGACCCCGGGGAAGCCGGAGCTGACCATGATCACCGCGCCGAACTCACCGAGGGCCCGCGCGACCGTGAGCACGACGCCGTAGGTCAGCCCCCAACGGACCGCGGGGAGCGTGATCCGCCAGAACGTCTGCCACCCGTTGGCCCCGAGCGTCGAGGCGGCCTGCTCCTGGTCCTGGCCGATCTCGTGGAGCACCGGCTCGACCTCGCGCACGACGAAGGGCAGCGTGACGAAGATCGTCGCGAGGACCATGCCCGGGATGCCGAAGATGACCTGGAAGCCGGCCCGGTCGAGGGCGCCGAACCACCCGCCTGCGCCCCACAGCATGATGAGCGAGACGCCGACGACGATCGGCGACACCGCGAATGGCAGGTCGACGACGGCCTGGAGCAGCCCGCGTCCGCGGAACCGCCCGCGCACGAGGGCGAGCGCGGTCGCGACGCCGAAGACGACGTTGACCGGCACCGTGATCGCAACGATGAGCAGCGACAGGTTGAGCGCCGACTTCGCTGCGGGCGTGGAGATCGAGGCGATGAACTCCGACAGGCCGGGCTCGAAGGTGCGCCAGAGGATGACCCCGATCGGCACGGCGAGCAGGACGAAGAGGTAGCCGAGCGCGACGACGCGCAGCGTCAGGCGGGTGCCCCGGGAGACCCTCATGCGTCACGCTCCTCGCGTCGCTGGCTGCGGCTCGACACGACCCGCAGCAGCAGCAGCGTGACGAACGCGATGGCGAGCAGGGCCACCGAGACGGCGGCGGCGTTGAGCGGCCGGTCGATCTCGATCTGCTGCTGGATGTACTGCGAGGCCACCTGCGTCTCACGGGGGATGTTGCCGCCGATGAGCACGACCGAGCCGTACTCGCCGATGGCGCGCGCGAAGGCGAGACCGGTGCCGCTGAGGATGGCCGGCGCCAGGGTCGGCAGCACGATGCGACGGAAGGTCGTCCATGTCGTGGCGCCGAGGGAGGCGGCCGCCTCCTCGACCTCGTGGTCGGCCTCGATGAGCACCGGCTGCACCGACCGGACGACGAACGGCAGGGTGACGAAGAGCAGCGCGACGACGAGCCCCCAGCGCGTCGCGTTGAGCTCGACCCCGATGGGGCTGTTGGGGCCGTAGAGCGAGAGCAGCACGATGCTGGCGACGATCGTCGGCAGCGCGAACGGCAGGTCTATGACGGCGTTGACGAAGCGCTTGCCGCGGAACTCGTCGCGCACGAGCACCCACGCGACGAGCGTGCCGACCACGGCGTTGACGAGCGCGACGACGGCCGAGACGAGCACGGTCACCCAGAGGGACGCGAGCGCGGCGGGCGCGGTCACCGCCTCCCAGAAGCCGGCGAGGCCCTCGTCGAAGGCCGCGACCGTCAGGGCCGCGAGCGGCAGGAGCACGATGACGCTGAGCCACAGGGTGACGATGCCGATGCCGAGGGGTCCCCGCAGTCGTCGGAGGCCCTTCCCGTGGCGCCTGGGTCGCGTCGTGCCCCTGGGTGGCTCCGCCGGGCGTCCGGTCGGGAGCGTGTCCGGGGGCGTGTCCGGGAGCGCAGCGTCGCCGCCGTGAGGGCGTATGCCGTCCGGCGCGGTCGCGTCCGGACGCGGCGGCAGGGGCGCCGCGTCCGTCTCCGGATACGGGCCCCTGCGCTGCTGGTCGGTGTCAGGCGTCACTGCGTCGCCTGGTCGTAGATCTTGGCGATGTCACCGACGTCCTTCTTGAAGAGCGTGCTGTCGACGGTCTTCCAGCCACCGAGGTCGGCGATCGTCCAGAGCTTCGTCGGCGCCGGGAACTTGGAGGTGTACTCCTGGGCGACGGTCGGGTCGACGGGGCGGAAGCCTGCCTCGGCGAGGAGCTTCTGCGCCTCCGGCGTGTAGAGGTAGTCGTTGAACGCCGTGGCCGTGGCGAGGTTCTTGCTGCCCTTGAGCACCGCGGCGGGGTTCTCGATCTTGAACGTCGTGGGCGGCGTCACGTGCTCGACGGGGTCGCCGTTCTTCTCGATGAAGAGGGCCTCGTTCTCGTAGCTGAGGAGCACGTCGCCGCTGCCCTGCAGGAAGGTCTCGGTGGCCTCGCGGCCGGATTTCGGCTGCACCTTCACGTGGTCCTTGACGAGTGCGGACACGTAGGCGAGGCCGGCAGCCTTGTCGACGCCACCGTTGCTCTTGGCGGCATACGGGGCCAGGAGGTTCCACTTGGCCGAGCCGGACGAGAACGGGTTGGGCGTGACGACCTCGAGGCCGGGCTTGAGCAGGTCGTCCCAGTCCTTGATGCCCTTGGGGTTGCCCTTGCGCACGACGATCGTCACGACGGAACCAAAAGGAATCCCCTTGTGCTCGTTGGCGTTCCAGTTCGGGTCCACGAGTCCGGCGTCGACGAGGCGCGTGATGTCGGGCTCGACCGAGAAGTTGACGAAGTCGGCCTCGGCGCCGGCTGCGACCTTGCGGCTCTGGTCGCCCGAGGCGCCGTAGCTCTGCTGGAACTGCACCCCCTGTCCGGCCTTCGTCTTCTGGAAGGCGGGGATGACGACGTCGAAGCCGACCTTCGGGACGGCATACGCGTAGAGGTTGATGGTGCTCGTCGTGGCGCCATCGGCGGCGGCCGTGCCGGCCGCTGCGGCGGAGTCGCTGGCGCCGCCGCCGGCACACGCCGTCAGGCCGAGGGTCGCGGTGACGGCGATGGCGGCGATGGCGATCGAGGGGCGGCGCATGTCGGGCTCCTGAGGGGTGAGGTCCGGATCGGGGTCGCGCCGCGGGGTGCGGCGGGCCGGGTCGGGCGGCGGCCGTCGGGTGGCTGCTTTCCTATCCGTTGCATGGGAGTTTCGAATAGCGAGGCGTTACTGGTCAAATAACGCAGCATTATGTCTCAGAGTGTGGTCCGTCCCGCCCGATCCCCCGCCTGACCCCCTGCCTGGCCCCGTCTGACCGCCCGCCTGCCGGAGGAGGCCGCGGCCAGCGCCGGCTCAGTCGCCGCGCGACAGGGACCGCACGCGCAGCACCGGCCCGACCGTCGACGTCGTGGCGACGTCGGTGGCGGCGTCCCCGCTCACGGTCACCCGGGCGCCCGGCTCGGCCTCGAGCGCCCACCCGGGCGGGAGCAGCAGCTCCCACGTCGTCCCGTCGTCCGCGTCCAGCACGAGGGGTCGCTTCTCCACCTCGACCCGGCGGAGCGTCCCTCGCGCGACGACCGTGGGCGCCTGCCTACCGGTCGTCCCGCCTGTGATCTCGTGCCACGGGCCCGATGGGCCCGAGGAGCCCGACGGCCCGGAGGAGCCCGACGGGCCGGACGAGCCCGAACGACCCGGCAAGCCCGGCGAGCCCGACGAACCCGATGGGCGCGGTCGGCGGGGTGGTCGGTTCACGTCGGCCTCCGTGGTCCTGGACCGGCGTGGCGCAGCACGAGGTCGAGCAGAGCCACGGCGCCTCGCTTGTCGAGGGGCTCGTTGCCGTTGCCGCACTTGGGCGACTGGATGCACGACGGGCAGCCCTCCGGGCACTCGCACGAGTCGATGGCATCACGGGTCGCCCTGAGCCACGGGCGGATCCGGCGGTAGCCGCGCTCGGCGAAACCCGCACCGCCGGGGTGTCCGTCGTAGATGAGGATCGTCGGCAGCCCGGTGTCCGGGTGCAGCGCGGTGGACACGCCGCCGATGTCCCAGCGGTCGGCGGTGGCGAAGAGCGGGAGCATGCCGATCGCCGCGTGCTCGGCCGCGTGCGCGGCACCGGGTATGCCGTCCTCGGCCACTCCCGCGGCCGCGAACTCCTCGACGGGCATCGTCCACCAGACGGCCTTCGTCGCGAGCGAGCGCGGCGGCAGGTCGAGCGGGTGCTCGCCGAGCACCTCGCCGCCGGGCAGGCGGCGCAGGAACGAGGTCACCTGGTGGCGCACCGTGACGTGCCCGAAGGAGCAGCGCAGCGGCCCCCAGTCCTCGTGCTCGGTCTCGTGGACGATCCGGAAGTCGCTCACCGACTGCGCCTGCGTCGTCCAGCCGGGGTCGCCGCGCACGGCGAAGGCGGCGTGGTCGTCGAGGTCGAGCTCGGTGACGACCCACGCCTGGCCCTGGTGCAGGTGCACGGCGCCGGTGTGCACCTGGGCGTGCGCGCTCGCGTCGTCGACGGTGCCGATGACGCGGCCGGTGCGGGTCTCGATGATGCGGACGGGCTCGCCGGCCCCGCGCAGCGAGAGGTGGTCGGCGGGTCGGTCCTCGCGCCCCCAGAACCAGCCGCGTGGCCGCTTCTTGAGGATGCCGCGGGCGACGAGCGCGTCGAGCAGGACTCGCGTCTGCGGCCCGAAGATCTCGAGGTCGGCCTCGGTCACCGGCAGCTCGGCCGCCGCTGCGGCGAGGTGCGGCGCGAGCACGTGCGGGTTGTCGGGGTCGACGACGGTGGCCTCGATGCCGCGGCCGAAGATCGCCTCCGGGTGGTGCACGACGAACGTGTCGAGCGGGTCGTCGGCGGCCACGAGCACCGCGAGCGAGCGCTCGCCGGAGCGCCCGGCCCGACCGGCCTGCTGCCACAGCGACGACAGGGTCCCCGGCCATCCGGCGAGCAGCACGGCGTCGAGGCCGCTGACGTCGACGCCGAGCTCGAGCGCGTTGGTGGCCGCGAGCCCGAGCAGCTCCTTCGCGCGGAGCGAGCGCTCGAGCTCGCGCCGCTCCTCGGGGAGGTAGCCGCCGCGGTAGGCGGCGACACGGTGCTCGTCGGTGACGGGGACCCGCTCCTTCGCGATCCGGGCCACGACCTCGACCCCGGCCCGGGACCGTGCGAAGGCCACGGTCTGCACGTGCTCGCGCACGCACCCGGCGAGCAGCTCGCCCGTCTCCGTGATGGTGCTGACGCGGGACGGCTGCCCGGTCTCGTCGACGAGCAGCGGCGGCTCCCACAGGGCGAAGGTCATCGACGCGCGGGGCGACCCGTCCCGCGTCACCGGGGTGACCGGCATACCGAGGAGCCGGGAGGCGTGCTCCTCCGGGTCGGCCACGGTGGCGGACGCGAAGACGAAGGTCGGCTCGCTGCGGTAGCGCGCGGCCACGCGGCGCAGCCGTCGCAGCACGGCCGCCATGTGCGCCCCGAAGACCCCCTTGTAGACGTGGCACTCGTCGACGACCACGTAGCGCAGCGCCCGCAGGAACGAGCTCCACCGCTCGTGGCCGGGCAGCAGGGAGTGGTGGAGCAGGTCGGGGTTGGTCAGCACGAGGTTCGCGTGGTCGCGGATCCAGCGACGCTCGTCGGTGGGCGTGTCGCCGTCGTACGTCGCGGGGCGGACCGCGGGCAGCGCGAGCCGGTCGATGCGGCTCAGCTGGTCGGCGGCGAGCGCCTTGGTGGGGGAGAGGTAGAGCGCCGTGGCGCCGCGGCCGTTCGGGGCGTTCGCCCCGGCGATGATGTCGCTGAGGATCGGCAGGTGGTAGCCGAGACTCTTGCCCGACGCGGTCCCGGTGCTGACGACGACGTGGCGCCCGGCGTGGGCGGCCTGCGCCACCTCGACCTGGTGCGACCAGGGGGCCTGGATGCCGGAGGCGAGGAGCGCGCCGAGGAGCGTCGGGTCGACCCAGTCGGGCCACTCGCCGAGCATCGCCCGGCGTGCGGGCACCTCGTGGACGTGCACGAGACGCTCGGGATGGTCGCCGACGAGCGTGCGCAGGAGGTCCTCCGGCACGGGTCCCGTGGGCGATGGCTCCCCGTTCATGTGGAGCAACCGTATGCCGTCGGGGTACGGTAACCGACGTGCGGGGGATGTTACTGCGCAGTCAGTCACACAGGGGGAACGTGACGGGCGGGGAACGGTCAGCACTACGTCAGGACCGGACCAGCGCGACCTCGCGACCAGAAGCTTTGCAAGTGTGGGCACAGGAAGGGAAACAGGTGGATCTCTCGATCACCCGAGCCGACCATGGCGAGCAGACCGTGGTGCACCTCGGCGGTGAGATCGACGTCTACACCGCGCCGCTCGTGCGCGAGAAGCTCGACGAGCAGATCCAGAGCGGGCGCACCCAGCTCGTCGTCGACCTCACGGACGTGACCTTCCTGGACTCGACGGGGCTCGGGGTGCTCGTCGGGCGGCTCAAGCTGACCCGCACCCGGGGCGGCTCGATGCGGCTCGTCGGCACCGACGACCGCGTCCTCAAGGTCTTCTCGATCACCGGCCTCGACAAGGTCTTCGAGATCCACCCGACCCTCGACGCGGCGCTCGCCGCGAGCGAGGCCGGGGCGAGCACGCCGGGCGAGCAGTCCTGAACGACACCCCCGTCGTCGACCGGTCCCTCGTCGCGCTGCTGCGTGCGGACCTCTCGGCGGCCGGTTTCACCGTCGACGGCGTCGCCGACCGGCTCGGCCCGGTGGCGTCCGCCGCCCTGCACCGGGAGCAGCCACTGCCCGCGCTGCTCGAGACCGATGCGTCGGCCACGTCGGTCGACGACGCGTGCGGCGTCCTCGTGCGCCTCTTCACGCTCGGCCGTCCGGTGCGGGCCTCGGCCCTCGCTGCGACCCTGCCGTCGCTCGGCGTCGACGGGGCCGTCGCCCTCGGCCTCGTGCGTCTCGAGGGCGGCCGTGCCGGCTTCGCCGCCGACCGCTGGGCACCGCCTGACCGCGACGTCGTCGCGACGTGCGACCTGCGGCCCTACGGCGACGATGCCCACGACTGGTGGGTCGCCTCCGACCTCTCCGAGCTCGCCGTCGGCGGGCCGCTGCGTCCTGACCACGTGCTCGGCATCGGCGGCGCCTCGACCACCCTCGCGTCGTGGACCGTCCGGCGGTCCGTCGACCGCGCGCTCGACCTCGGGACCGGGTGCGGTGTCCAGGCCCTGCACCTGACCGGCCACGTCGGTGCGATCGTCGCCACCGACATCTCCGAGCGAGCCCTGGCGTATGCCGCCTTCAACCTCGCGCTCGCCGCCTCCGAGGGTGCCGACGCGGTCCCGGGCGTTCAGCTGCTCGGCGGTGACCTGCTCGATCCCGTTGCGGGGCAAGAGTTTTCGCTCGTCGTCAGCAACCCGCCCTTCGTCATCACGCCCCGTGACGAGGGCCTGCCACTCTACGAGTACCGCGACGGCGGCCGCGCCGGTGACACTCTCGTCCGTTCGCTCGTCCGCCAGGTCGGCGCCGTGCTGGAGCCGGGCGGCATCGCCCAGTTCCTCGGCAACTGGGAGGTCCCGGCCGGTCGCACGTGGCGAGACGTGTGGGCCGACTGGCTCGACGAGCAGGCCGGTGAGGGTGTCGCCCTCGACGCCTGGGTGATCCAGCGTGAGTCCCAGGACCCCGCCGAGTACGCCGAGCTGTGGGCGCGCGACGGCGGCGCCCAGCCCGGGAGCGAGGCCCACTCGAGGATGTATGCCGCGTGGCTGCGCGACTTCGCCTCGCGCGGTGTCGAGCGGGTCGGGTTCGGGGTCGTCACGCTCCAGCGTCCGGCGACGGACCGGGCGACGTGGCGTTCCCTCGACGAGGCCCACGGCCCTGTCGCGGCGCCGATGGGACCGGCGGTCGACGCCGGCCTGCGCGCCCGGACGTGGCTGGCGGAGCACTCCGACGACGACGTCCTCGACGTCGCCTGGTCGTGCGCGCCCGACGTGACGGAGGAGCGCCACGGCACACCCGGCGCCGAGGACCCGAGCGTCATCCTCGTCCGGCAGGGCGGCGGGCTGGGACGCGTCGTCCGTGCCGGGACGCTGCTGGCGGCATACCTCGGTGTGGCCGACGGTGAGCTGACGGCGCGGGTCGCGCTCGACGCCATCGCGACGGTGCTCGACCTGGATGCCGGCGACGTGCGGTCCGAGCTCGTCCCCGGCCTGCTCGTCTGAACGAGCAGGCCGCCGCCGTAAGGGTTTTCGCGCTCCTCAGCGCGCGATGGAGGTCAGGCGAGGAGCTTGGCCGCCGTGGTGATCGTCTGGATGACGCCGTAGGCGAGGATGACCGCGATGACCGCCCAGAGGGCGACGACGCGCGCAGGTCCCGGCATCCGGGACGAGCCCTCACCGTCGTCCACCGGCGCCGGCTTGGCCGCCTCGACGACGTCGTCCGACTCGTGGAAGCGGTCGGCGACCGGGCGCACGAGGAGGTTGGCGACGAAGCCGACCGCCAGCACGCCGACCATCGTCAGCAGCGCCGGCGTGTAGGCGTCGGCCGTCAGGGTGCCGGGCTTGCCCTGGGCGTCGAGGAAGCCGTTGATGATGAGCGGGCCCGCGACGCCGGCGGCCGACCAGGCCGTGAGCAGCCGGCCGTGGATGGCGCCGACCTGGAAGGTGCCGAAGAGGTCGCGCAGGTAGGCGGGAGCGGTCGCGAAACCGCCGCCGTAGAACGAGATGAGCACCGCGGCGATGAGGACGAAGAGCCCGATGGCGACGTGGCCGGCGAGGGCGAGACCGATGTAGGCGAGGATGCCGACGCCGAGGTAGACCATGTACATCGGCTTGCGGCCGATGGCGTCGCTCGTGGAGCTCCACACGAAGCGGCCGGCCATGTTGAAGAGCGACAGCAGGCCGACGAATCCGCCTGCGGCAGCAACGGTCACGGCGGACGAGCCGTTCTCCCGGAAGAAGTCCTGGATCATCGGGCTGGCCTGCTCGAGGATGCCGATACCGGCCGTGACGTTGCAGAAGAGGACGACCCAGAGCAGCCAGAACTGCGGCGTGCGGATCGAGCTCGCGGCCGAGACCGACTTCGTCGTGACGAGGGCGGCGGTGTCGCTCGCGTCGGCGGGCGGGGTCCAGCCCTCGGGCTTCCAGTCGGGGTGCGGCACGCGGATGTTGAAGACGCCGATGAGCATGACGAGCGCGTAGACGATCCCGAGGGTGACGAAGAGGAGGGTCAGGGCGTGCCCGTCGGCCGTCGACGTCGAGTCGGAGGGGGTGTAGCCCGGGTCGTAGCGGCTGAGCAGCTGGCGCGAGAGGGGGCTCGCGACCATGGCGCCGCCACCGAAGCCCATGATCGCGAGGCCCGTGGCGAGGCCCGGACGGTCCGGGAACCACTTGATGAGCGTCGAGACCGGCGAGATGTAGCCGATGCCGAGTCCGATGCCGCCGATGACGCCGTAGCCGAGGTAGAGCAGCCACAGCTGGCTCGTCGCGATGCCGGCCGCCCCGACGAGGAAGCCGGCGCTCCAGCACACCGTGGCGACGAACATCGCCTTGCGGGGGCCGTTGCGGTCGACCCACGTGCCGAAGACGGCGGCGGACAGGCCGAGCATGACGATGGCGATCGAGAAGATGATGCCGATCGCGGTCTGCGAGGTGTCGAAGTGTGCGACGAGTGACGTCTTGTAGACGCTCGTCGCGTAGACCTGGCCGATGCACAGGTGGACGGCGAGGGCGGCCGGCGGGATGAGCCAGCGGTTGAAGCCGATCGGGGCGACCGTGCGGCGACGGTCGAGGAATCCCGGGGAGCTGGTGGTCGTGGCGGTGCGCTGCGTCGTTGCAGTCATGCGGACCTCGGATCGACGAGAGGGACGGGTGGGCGTGGGACCGCGCGCGAGGTGGCGGTGGCGCGGACGAGGGATCCGGAGGGGTGCATACCCGGGTTCAGGGCGAAATGTGTCATCCGTACCGGGCAATCGACTTGTGAGTGAGCACTCACTCATTCATGATGGACAGCATGTCGACACGAGTGGACGGCCAGCGCGCCGGTCAGCGGGCCGCCCCGATGAACCCCGACGACCGCCGGGACGCCCTCATCGAGGTCTTCGTCCGGCTCGCCCACCGCGAGGGACGCAAGCCGACGACGAGCGAGATCGCCCAGGAGGCGGGTGTCGCCGAGGGCACGATCTTCCGGGTCTTCCCGACCAAGGAGGTTCTCGAGAACGAGGCCGTCCAGGCCGCGTTCTGCCCGGCTCCCGTGCGGCGGCGCATCGCGGCCATCGACCCCGAGGGCTCGCTGCGTGACCGGCTCGTCGACTTCACACGGATCATGCAGATGCGCTTCACCGAGGTCTTCGGTCTGATGGGCGCCCTCGGCCTGAGCGAGCCGCCCAACCGCGGCCCGCACCGGGCCTGCTATGACGCTGGTCGGCACCTGCGCGGACACGCCGACGAGGAGGAGCACGAGGCCGCCCACCAGCCGCTGCTCGAGTCGATCCACGAGCTGCTCATCCACGACGAGGAACACCTCGTCGTCCCCGGCCCCGACGTCATCCACCGCATCCGGCTGCTCACCTTCTCGGGCAGCCACCCCGGCATCGCCGACGGGCAGGTGCTGACGCCCGAGGAGATCGTCGACACCGTCCTTTTCGGACTCGTGAGACGGCCCAGCCCCACCGAGAGCGGCCTGTCGATCGCCGAGCTCCACGCGCAGCTCGGCGGGGAGCCGCGGATGCTCGCACCGAGCGGGGAGCCGCGACCGTGACAAACCAGTTGACCCTCACCCCACGTGAGTCCCTAGCGTTCCTCAGCGACACCACGCACCGAAAGGCACCGACATGCTGATCCGACTGCTCCGCAGTCACCTGCGCCCCTACTCGGGCCAGATCGTGCTCATCGTCCTGGCCCAGCTGGTCAGCACCATGGCCTCCCTCTACCTGCCGAGCCTCAACGGCGAGATCATCGACGAGGGCGTGGCCAAGGGCGACACCGCCTTCATCATCAGCCACGGCGGCATCATGCTCGCCGTCAGCCTCGTGCAGATCGCCGCGTCCATCGCGGCCACCTTCCTCGCCGCCCGCGTCGCCATGGGCATGGGTCGCGACATCCGGGGCAACGTCTTCGGCACCGTCGTCGACTTCTCGGCCCAGGAGGTGACGCGCTTCGGCGCGCCGACGCTCATCTCGCGCAGCACCAACGACGTCACCCAGGTGCAGATGGTCGTCTTCATGGGCTTCGCCCTGCTGGTGACGACCCCGATCATGATGGTCGGCGGCATCATCATGGCCCTGCGTGAGGACGTCGGCCTGTCGTGGCTCGTCGCCGTCGCGGTGCCGCTCCTCGGCCTCGTCGTCGGCCTCGTCATCTCCCGGATGGTGCCGTGGTTCGGGCGCATGCAGACCTCCCTCGACGGGGTCAACCGCGTGATGCGCGAGCAGATCACCGGCATCCGCGTCGTGCGCGCCTTCGTCCGCGAGGAGCACGAGGAGGCCCGCTTCGCCGAGGCCAACGACCAGCTGACCAACGCCGGTCTCCAGGTCGGGCGGCTCATGGCGCTCGTCTTCCCGATCGTCATGGTCATCTTCAACCTCTCGACCGTGGCCGTCATGTGGTTCGGCGCCCACCGCATCGCCTCCGGCGACATGCAGATCGGCGAGCTGACGGCGTTCCTGTCCTACCTCGTCCAGATCCTCATGGCCGTCATGATGGCGACCTTCATGGCCACGATGATCCCGCGTGCCTCGGTCTCGGCCGGCCGCATCCAGGAGGTCCTCGACACCGAGTCGTCCGTCGTGGAGTCCGTCCAGCCCCTGCGGATGCCGGCCGCTGCCGCCGGGCTCGAGTTCGTCGGCGTCGACTTCCACTACCCGGGAGCCGAGGCGGCCGTGCTCCACGACGTCAGCTTCCGGGCCGACCCGGGGCGCACGACGGCCATCATCGGCTCGACCGGTGCCGGCAAGACGACCCTCCTCGGCCTCGTGCCGCGCCTGTTCGACGCCTCGACGGGCCGCGTGCGGGTCGGGGGCGTCGACGTGCGCGACCTCGAGCTCGACGACCTGTGGAGCAAGATCGGGCTCGTCCCGCAGAAGCCGTACCTCTTCAGCGGGACCGTCGCGACCAACCTGCGCTACGGCAACCCCGACGCCACCGACGACGAGCTGTGGGACGCCTTGCGCATCGCGCAGGGACAGGACTTCGTCGAGGCGATGGGCGGCCTCGACTCGGCCATCGCACAGGGCGGCACCAACGTCTCGGGCGGCCAGCGCCAGCGCCTCGCCATCGCCCGGGCGATCGTCAAGCGACCCGACATCTACCTGTTCGACGACTCGTTCTCGGCCCTCGACCTGTCGACGGACGCACGCCTGCGCCGGGCCCTGCGCCCGGCCACGGCGCACAGCACCGTCGTCATCGTGGCCCAGCGCGTCTCGACGATCGTCGACGCCGACCACATCATCGTGCTCGAGGACGGCCGCATCGTCGGCCAGGGCACGCACGACCAGCTCGTCGACTCCTGTGAGACCTACCAGGAGATCGTCGAGTCCCAGCGCAGCGCGGAGGAGGCGGCCTGATGGCCGAGGGAGTCAAGACGGCCGAGGAGAAGGCCGCGGAGAACCGGCGCGGTCCGGCCCGTCGGGGCGGTCCGCCCCACATGCAGATGGGCCAGCCGGGCGAGAAGTCGCTCAACTTCGGCCCGTCGGCCAAGCGCCTGCTGGGCCGGCTGCGCCCGCACCGCGTCAAGGTCATCGTCGTCCTCGTGCTGTCGGTCGCGAGCGTCGCGCTCAGCTCGATCGGGCCGAAGATCCTCGGCCGCGCGACCGACCTGATCTTCGCCGGTGTCATCGGTAGCACGATCCAGGCGCCGCCCGGCACCACCAAGGAGCAGGTCATCGAGACCCTGCGGGCGCAGGGCCAGACGACGTATGCCGACCTGCTGAGCAACGTCGACTTCACCCCGGGCGAGGGCATCGACTTCGAGGCCGTCGGCAGCGTGCTGCTGGTCGTCGTCGCGCTCTTCGTCGTCGCGTCGCTGCTCATGTGGATCCAGGGTTGGATCCTGCAGGGCGTCCTCCAGCGCACGATGTACGACCTGCGCCAGGAGGTCGAGGCCAAGCTCAACCGGCTGCCGCTGCCCTACTTCGACAACCAGCCGCGTGGCGAGCTGCTCAGCCGCGTGACCAACGACATCGACAACGTCGGCCAGTCCCTGCAGCAGACGATGTCGCAGCTGCTCAACTCGCTCCTCACGGTCGTCGCCGTGCTCGGCATCATGTTCTGGATCTCGTGGGAGCTGGCGCTCATCGCCCTCGTCTCCATCCCGATCTCGATCGTCGTGACGGCCCTCATCGCCAAGCGCTCGCAGAAGCTCTTCATCCAGCAGTGGCGCAACACCGGCGAGCTGAACGGCATCGTCGAGGAGACCTTCACCGGCCACGGGCTCGTCAAGGTCTACGGCCGCCAGAAGGAGACCCAGGCGAACTTCAAGCAGAAGAACGACGAGCTCTTCGAGGCGTCGTTCGGTGCCCAGTTCATCAGCGGCATCATCATGCCGGTCATGATGTTCGTCGGAAACCTCAACTACGTCGCCATCGCCGTCGTCGGTGGCCTGCGGGTCGCCTCGGGCACGATGAGCCTCGGTGACGTCCAGGCCTTCATCCAGTACTCCCGCCAGTTCACGCAGCCGCTGACGCAGGTCGCCTCGATGGCCAACGTGCTCCAGTCGGGCGTCGCGTCGGCCGAACGCGTCTTCGAGGTGCTCGACGCCGAGGAGCAGGAGCCAGACCTCGCCACCCCGACCCGCATCGACGACCCGCACGGCGCGGTGGCGTTCGAGTCGGTCGCGTTCTCCTACACGCCCGAGAAGCCGCTCATCGAGGACCTCGACCTGTCGGTGCGGCCCGGACAGACCGTGGCCATCGTCGGCCCGACCGGCGCCGGCAAGACGACGCTCGTCAACCTCATCATGCGGTTCTACGAGCTCGACGGCGGACGCATCACCCTCGATGGCGTCGACATCCGCGACCTGACGCGCCACGACCTGCGCGCCCGCATCGGCATGGTGCTGCAGGACACGTGGCTCTTCGGTGGCACGATCCGCGACAACATCGCGTACGGCCGGCCGGGTGCCACGGACGAGGAGGTCGTCGCGGCCGCCAAGGCCACCTACGTCGACCGTTTCGTGCACTCGCTGCCCGACGGCTACGACACGGTGCTCGACGACGAGGCGTCCAACATCTCGGCCGGCGAGAAGCAGCTCGTCACGATCGCCCGCGCGTTCCTCTCCGACCCGGCGCTGCTCATCCTCGACGAGGCGACGAGCTCGGTCGACACGCGCACCGAGCTGCTCGTCCAGCACGCCATGGCGGCGCTGCGGTCCGATCGCACGAGCTTCGTCATCGCGCACCGTCTCTCGACGATCCGCGACGCCGACCTCATCCTCGTCATGGAGGAGGGGCGCATCGTCGAGAAGGGCTCGCACGCCGAGCTGCTCGCGACCGATGGGGCCTACGCGACGTTGTATGCCGCCCAGTTCGCGGGTGCCGCGGCCGACCTCGACGAGACGGCGGGGGCACCCGGTGCGCCGGACGGCATACCCGAGCTTGCCGGTGTCGGGGCGGGCGCGCCCGGACCGACCGGTGGACCCGGCGTCCCTGCGCCGGACAGCGCGGTGCCGGCGGACGGTGCTCCGCCGAGCTGACTCGCGGGAGCCCGCCGGGGCGCCGGTGCAGACCCGACTGCCGCGCCGACCACGAGGTCGGCGCGGCAGTCGCGTTGTGGGAGAGGGCGGGTCAGGCCGTCTGCGGCGGAGTGGGGTGGCAGGAGCCGTCCGCGCTCTGGTAGGCGCACCAGCTCGGCGGTGCGGCCTGGGCGTTGGTGGCGGCACCCGACATGCCGAAGAGGCCGGTGACGATGACGGCGGCGGCGACACGAGCGACAAGCTTCATGATGGTGACTCCCCTTGACCATGAGGCCCGTCCGGTGAGGGCCTGTGCTGATGCACCCGACCCTACGGAGGGTGCGCCAACAAACGGCTAACAACCGTTAGCCGGTCGCTGCCGAAGGTGTGCCGGGAGGCGCAGGGCGTCCCGAGGCAGGTCGAGCCGCCCGAGGATCGCCCGGTACTCGGACGCGGCCGCGCGGACGGCACCGGGCGGTGGCTCGCCGGAGTCGTCGGTCGAGGCGGTGGTGGGGGCGGCGTAGGGCAGGTGCTCCTCGCACGTGGCCTGGCGGGCCAGGTCACGCGCCAGCTCCAGCTCGTCGCCGGACGCCCGCCGAGCGGCGACGAGCCGCGTCACGCGCGGGTGGGCGTCGCCCCAGCGTTGGGCCGCCGTGTCGAGGTCGATGCGCAGCCGCAGGAGGTCGAGGTCCTCACCCGACCGGGACTGCGCGTCGAGTCGTGGTCGCGCGGCGTCGTAGTCGGCCATGGCGCCGGTGAGCGCGCCACGCCCGAGGTGAGCCCGGGCGCGTGCGAGGTGGCAGTGCGCCTCGCCGAGGTCGTCGCGCACCTCGTGGGCGAGCTCGAGGGCCTCGTCGAGCAGGGACTCGGCCTCGTCGAAGAGGTCGAGGTCGATGAGCCCCTCGGCGCGGGTGACGAGCCAGATGCACGTCGAACGGCGGGAGCCGTGCCGACGCGACTCGGTGACCATCGCGGCGAGGAGCGGGTCGCCTTCGGTGGGCCGTCCCATGTTGCGCAGGAGCACTCCCCGATGGGCGTCCGCCGTGGTGCGGGCCGTCAGGTCGTGACGGGTGGTCGCCAGCTCGGCCGCCTGCTCGTACCAGCGGAGCGAGGCGGCGAAGTCCCGCTGCGTCATGGCTGCCCATCCGAGCTGTGAGAGCGCCCGCTGCTCGAGTGGCCCGTCGCCGACACGTCGGGCCGCGGCGAGGAAGCGGGTCGCCACGTCGGTCAGCTCGTCGTGACGGTGCTCCTGGGCCAGGACGCCGAACAGGGCAGCGAGGAGCTGTGCCGCCAGACGCTGGTCGGCCTCGTCGGGGTAGTCGTCGAGGGCGATGCGCAGGACGCGTTCGCGCTCGTCGTCGTAGGCCCGGATCGTGAGGAAGGTACGGATGGACAGGGCGATGCGTGCGGCGAGCTCGCGGTCGTCGCGGGCCACTGCCGCGTGGACGGCGCCGACGAGGTTGAGCCGCTCGGACTCGAACCAGTCGGCCGGGGACTCCGAGGCGGCGCGGGCCGCGGCGTCTGCGGACGGACCCGTCGTCCCGTCGTCCACCCGGGCGTCCCCGGGGTCGAGCCGGGCGTCGGCCACGTCCGCGAGGGCGAGCCACTGCCACGCCAGGACGGCAGCGAGCTCGTCGACGTTCGGCGACGGCTCGGCTTCGCCCAGCGCCTCGCCTGCGAGCTCCGCGACGAGGCTGTGCACGCGAAACCGGGGCTGCCCAGCGGTGTCGCGCCCGGTCGGCTCGACGAGGTGGCAGTCGATGAGCTCGTCGAGGGCGCGGGTTGCTCTGCTCACGCGGAGCCCGCGTCCCCGGGGGCCGTCGCCCTGCGCGCCCTCGCATTGGGCGCCCTCGCCCTGCGCGCCCTCGCCCTGCGCGCCCTCGCGCTGCGCACCGGACGGCTGTGCTGGCGGATCGAGCAGGAGCGATGCGACCCACCCGGGCCAGTCGCCCGAAGGAGCGACAGCGAGGCGGCGGAAGAGGATGCCGGCGGCGGGTGACAGGTCGGTGACGGAGGTCGTGATGCTGGCCCTGACGTCGATGTCGCCGACCGACAGCTCGTCGAGGCGGGCGTGCTCGTCGCTGAGGCGGTCCCGGAGATCCTCCAGCCGGAGGTGCTCGTCCGTCGCGAGCTTGGCGGCTGCGACGCACAGTGCCAGGGGCAGGTGCCCACAGAGCGTGCCGATCTGCTCCAGGACCCCGCGGTCGTCGCCCTCCGGCGTCCCGGACAGCCCCGCGAGCATCGAGGTCGCGTCCTCCGCCAGCAGTGGGGGGATGGTGTGCCGGTGCACCCCGGGCAGCCCGGCGAGCTTGCTCCGGGAGGTCACGAGGGCGGCCGACCCGGGCGAGGTCGGGAGCAGCCGGCGCACCTGGGCCTCGCCCGAGGTGTCGTCGAGCACGACGAGGACGCGCTTGCGGTCGACCGTGCTGCGGTAGAGCGCGACCCGCTCGTCGGGGTCGGCCGGGATGGCCGCGTGCTCGACGCCGAGGGCGCGCAGGAACCGGCCGACGACCTCGTGGCCGTCCGCGGCCCCGGACGGTCCTGCGCCCAGCGCCGCATGCAGGGTGCCGTCGGGGAACGCATCGGCGAGCTGGTGGGCGGCCGCGACGGCGAGCGCCGTCTTGCCCACCCCACCGACCCCGGCGAGGACGACGATGGACGGGGGCCCCGATGACGGGATCTCCGCGCGACGCCGCGTGAGCTGGGACATGACCGAGCCCAGGATCGCGTCGCGTCCCACGAGGGTCCACGTCATCGCGGGCAGCTCGCGGGGCACGATGCGTGGCTGCGGCCGGGCGGACGCCAGCGCCGAACCGTCGAGGATCCGCGTGTTGAGCTCGCGCAGCCCCCGGCCGGGTTCGACCCCGAGCTCGTCGAGGAACTGGCGGCGGACCTGGCGGTAGGCGTCGCTGGCCTCCTGCCGGCGCCCGGTCGCCGCGAGCGCGCGGATGCGGTGCTCATGCAGCCGCTCGTTCCACGGGTCGGCCGTCAGGTGCTCGGAGGCCGCCCTCAGGACCGCCTCGTGCTGTCCGCCGGTGGCGAGCGACTCGAGCAGCAGCTCCACGGCGGCGATCCGTTCCTCCGCGAGGCTCTGGATCAGGGCCTCGGTGCCGGCGTCGGAGCTGGCCGGGACCGCGTCGCTGAGCGGGGCTCCCCGCCAGAGGTCGACGGCACGGGAGGCCGTGCGGGCGGTGTCGTCGTCACCGGCGGCGCGCTGGGCCCGAGCCTGGGTGCAGAGGCTGCGGAACTCGGCGAGGTCGAGAGAGTGCCGGGTCATGCGCAGCTCGTAGCCGAACGGCCGGGTCGTGACGAGGCCCGGGTCGTGGGCGACCAGGCGCCGCCGCAGACGCGCGATGAGGTTCTGCAGCTGCTGCCGCGCCGTCGGTGGTGGCTCGTTCCACAGCGAGTCGATGAGCTGCTCCGTGGGCACGAGTCGATCGGCGCCGACGAGGAGGAGGGCGAGGACGAGACGCTCGCGGCCACCGCCCAGCGGAATGGGGGCGCCGTCGTCGTCGAGAGCCTCCACCGGCCCCAGCACCCGGAACTGCACAGGGACATTGAACCCGACCCCGGACGTGACCGCGCGGCACGACCTCGGCCCTGCGCCGGATGGGGACGTCGTCCGCGACGTGGCAGGGCGTCGGCGGCCCCCGGGAAGGGCGCCCTTTCACCGGAGAATGGCGCGCGCCGTTAGGGGTTAACGAATTGTTAGCGGCGCGGTGGACATTCGACACAAGCCAGGGCGCGGTCATCCCCGAAACGCGTCCGGCGGTGAGGCGACGCGGTCGCATCACGCCTTTCGCACTTCCCGTCCGACGGACGAGAGATCGCGGAACCAGCCACCGGGAACCGTCAGGAAACGAAGGAGTCAGTCTCATGAACATCTCCATGCGGATGAAGCGCACCGTCGCCGCCGTCGCCACGCTCGCCGCCGTGGGTGCGGGCACGGCCGTGAACGCCGTCAACGCCGACGCGGCCGGCACCCGCCCGCTGCTCAAGGTGCCCTTCACGTGCCAGCAGGAGTGGCGGGGCCAGACCTGGCAGGGTCACAACCCGGACCGCGCCATCGACTTCAACCAGGGGTCGGGCGACTTCGACCTCGGCAAGGCCGTCAAGGCGAGCGCCGGCGGCCGGGTCTCCGCCGCCGGCAACGTGGGCAGCGGCTACGGCAACCGCATCATCGTCGACCACGGGAACGGCTGGAGCACGCTCTACGCCCACCTCAACTCGATCAACGTCAGCGTCGGACAGAACGTCGCGGACACCACGACGATCGGCACCGTCGGCAAGTCCGGTGGCCAGGCCACGTCCCACCTGCACTACGAGCAGCGCGCCGACGGCAGCCCGGTGAGCATCAAGTTCGGCACCAGCACGTGGGTGTCCTACTACACGACCGACTACTTCACGCGCACCAACTGCTGAACCGTGCTCCCGCGGGCCCAGGGGTTCCGCGGGGGGACGCGTTCGACGGCGTATGCCGCTGGGTGGACTCGTGCACCACGAGTCCACCCGGTGGCGTACGCCCATTTCCGTAAGGCCCCGACCTGCCGACAGCGAACCATTCTCCGCGGCATTTCCACGTGTTAGCGAATTGTTGGTCCGTGATGGCAGGTTCGGCATCGCCAGAAACACCAGGTGAAACCACCACAACACCAGGCGCCGAATCGTGAGAAGGCTCGCGACGGCCCCCGATAAGGAGTTGAAACCATGTCGACGATGTCCCGCCGCACCATGATCCGTTCGGCCCTCGCCACCACGATGATCGCCGTTGCGGTCACCGCCGCACCCGCCGCCCCCGCCAGTGCGGCCCCCAACGACCCCATCAGCAGGGCCGACGTCATCGACAGGGCGCAGAACTGGATGGACCGCAACATCCAGTACAGCCAGAGCGGCACCGCGACGGGGCCCGACGGCGTCTACTCGTGGCGACGCGACTGCTCGGGCTTCGTGTCGATGGCCCTCAAGCTCGGACCCACCGGCCTCAGCGCGCCGAACACGTCGGCACTGGCCACCTCCACCTACAGCTTCGGCATCTCGCGCGCCAACCTCAAGGCCGGCGACTTCCTCGTCGACCCCGGCAACCACACCGTCCTCTTCCAGAAGTGGGCCAACGCCGACCACACGCAGTTCTGGCTCTACGAGGAGTCCAACCCCACCGACGACATGAACCACCGGATCGCCAACCTCAGCAGCTACTCCGGCTACCTCGCCCGTCGCGCGAACAACATCCGCGACTGACTCCGGTTCTCGGCCCACGACACGGCGCCTGCCTCCTCGTGGGGGCAGGCGCCGTGTCGTGGGGCGGCCGGCGGTCGAGCGAATGCGCCGGCCCGGGCTCTCAGCCGGTCCGCTCGAGGGCCTGGCGCACCGAGTCCCGGATCGAGACCATGTCCCAGTTGTAGGGGTCGATGGCGGCCGCCGGGCTCGTCTCCCGGTGCGCGCGCACGTGGCGCTGGTCGCGACCGAGGCGAGCGACGATCGTCGCGGCGGCCACGATCGCGGTCGACTTCTGCACGCTCGTCGCGTACTGCGTGGGGTCCTGGGTCGTCGCGGCGTACTCGACCTCGATGCCGACGTAGACGGCATCGCCGTCCCCCTCGGGCATCGGGCCACTCGTGTCGGCCCGGCCGGCATGGCTCGCGCGCCCCGCGGCGACGACCCAGCACTCCCCGTTGCGGTCCACGAGGACGTGGCAGAGGGGGCCGGGGCGATCGGTGTCCCCGGCGACCACCAGGTCGAGCGACGGGTGGGGGTCGGACGGCGTCGCGAGGACGGCGGTGTGGTGGAGCAGCACCCCGCCGGGCTCGAACACGCCGGGCCCCAGGCGCGTCGTCCATCCAGAGGTCTCGTGGACGACGAGCCCGGCGTCCCGCAGCGCGTCGGCCAGCCAGGTCAGGGGCAGCGGCTCTCCCTGGCTCGCGAGGGCTCCCGGCTCGGGTGATGAGGTGGCGGTTCCGGCGCCGGCAGAGTCGTCCGCGGCGGCCTCGGACCCGCCGAGCGGCAGCGCGCGCATGCAGGTCTCCGTTCGGGTTCGGACCGGACGGTCCGGTCACGAGCCGACGATCCCAACTCCCAGTAACAACGGGCTAACCCGAGCGCCGGCGGAGCAGCGATGGAGGGGCGAACGGCAACCCGCGTGGAAGAGGACGCGTCCACGGAGCCGACCGGACGGCATACGCCCTCGGGCCCGGCGGCGGCGCGCTCAGGGCTCGAGGAGGACGGCCCCGGGCCCGTGCTCGGCCAGCACGTCGGACGGGTTGTTGAGCGCGCACGTGCGCAGGCTGAGGCACCCGCAGCCGATGCAGGAGTCGAGCTGGTCGCGCAGCTTCTCGATGCGGCGGATCTGCTCGTCGAGCCGGCCGCGCCACGCGCGCGAGAGCCGGGCCCAGTCCGTGGCGGTGGGGGTGCGCGCGTCCGGGAGCGTTGCGAGTGCGGCCCCGATCTCGTCGAGCGACAGGCCCACCCGCTGGGCCGCCCGGATGAACGACACCCGGCGGATCGTCGCCCGCTCGTAGCGGCGCTGGTTGCCGGTCGTGCGGACCGAGCTGATGAGCCCGAGGTCCTCCCAGTAGCGCAGGGCGGAGGTGGCCGCGCCGGTGCGCTCGGCGACCTGTCCGATCGTCAGGCCCGACATCTAGGCCACCCTTGCCTCGGCGAGGCGGGCGAGGATCTCCTCGACCGTCTCGTCCGGCGTCTGCTGCGAGCTGTCGAGCCACAGGCCGATGTGCGGCGTCTCCGTGCGCACCTTGTGGTCGAAGTCGCGGATCGACCAGAGGTCGCCGTAGCCGACCTTGACCCGCTCGGACTCGCGCTGCATGACGGTGCCCACGTCGGGCGCGAGCATCACGAGGCTGAGCGGTCGCGCGGTCAGCTGGTCGAGGAAGGGCCGAAGGGTCGTCCCGACGAAGAGGTCCTGGACGACCACGGTGAAGCCCGCCGCGGCGTACTCGTTGGCGGAGTGGGCCGCGATGGCGTGCCGCAGGGCGAGCTGCCGCTCCGCCTCGGGGTCACCGTGCGGCGACATGTCGACGCGGCCGCGCACGACGACACGGCGGAACTCGTCGCCGCGCAGGTGCACCGCGCGCGAGAAGCGCTCCGCGAGGAGCTGGGAGACGGTCGACTTGCCCGCGGCCATGACGCCGGTGACGACGATGATCTGCGGGAGGTCGACGGCGGAGTGGAGGGGCCGGTCGCTCACACCGCACCACCCTAGGCGCCGCGGGGTGAAAAGTCGCCAGAGTTCATGTGACGTTCAAGTAGCGTCCGCAGCCCTCCGCCGCCCGGCACCGATGCCGTATGCCGTCACCGCCCCTGTGGAGTGGCCCTGTCGGTCCCACGGACGGTGGCCCAGTCCCGTCAGGCGTAGGCCTCGACCTCGTCGGGGGTGGCTCGACGCACGACGACACGCGTCCAGGCGCCGACGTAGAGGCGGTCGTCGTCGCCCAGCTCGGTCTTGGGGCCGACGGCGATCGCGCGCTGGGGGAGCGGCCCCGACGCGGGCCCGACGAAGGTGCCGTTGGAGCTGCCGAGGTCCTCGACGAACCAGCGGCTCCCGTCGGTGGTCAGCTGCGCATGGCGGCGGCTGACTCCGGGGTCGGACGAGAGGTCGATCTCGGGGTGGGTGTTCTTGCTCGTCGACACGCGGCCGAGCAGGACGCTGCGGTGGCGCAGCGGCATGATCGTCGGCAGCCCCGGTGACGGGCAGGGGTCCTCGGCCTCCTGGGTCTGGTACCAGTCCGGGTCGACCCAGACCTCGGCCAGCCACTCGAAGGACGTGGTGGACTCGCCGGTCGAACCGTCGGACGCAGCGGCTGCGGCACCCGCGGCACCCGCGGGGCCGGCTGACGCGTGACCGACGGCTTCGCCCTCGGGCTCCGTGTCGGCGAGGTCGCCGGGTCCGGCCGCCGGGTCGCGTGGCATCGCGCCGGTCGTGAAGTCGTAGCCGCAGGCCTCGCAGAAGAGCGCGCCGTCGGGGTTCTCGGTCTGGCAGTGGGGGCACACGAGGGCGGCCGGAGCGACCGGGTCCGCCGTCTCAGGAGCCGTGGCGGCCGCGGCCGGCGAGTCGAGGTCGAGGGAGGAGCCTGACGTCGGAGCACCGGCTGCAGGGGCGGAGGCGGGGTCGCCCGCGCTCGCCGCGACGCCGCCACCCGAGGCCGGCTGGGCGCTCGCGTCGATGGGCGAGCCGCACGTGTCGCAGTAGTCCTCGGCCTCGGACGTGTGCCCGTTGGGGCAGACAGCGCTCACCGGCGCACCCTGCTCGTCTTCGTCGAGGCCGTGTCGAGCGACATCTCGTCGATCTTCGAGGCCCCCTTCTTGAGGCGGACGGTCCCGGTGTCGGCGTCGTCGATCTCGACGACCTTCTTGAGGCGGGAGGTCATCTCGTCGTTGCCCGTCTGGTCGGCGAGCTGGACGGCCCGGCCGAGCTTCGACGTCGCGACGTCGTCCTGGCCGGCGGCCTTGGCCGCGAGGCCCTCCTGGATGACGGTGGCGAGCTCGGCCTGCCCGGTGTAGGCGGCGACCGCGGGGTCGATGCGCGTCGTCAGCGAGTCGTCGTTGCTCCACTTGGCCTTGACGAGCGCCTGCGCGACGGGGTCACCACCGAGCGAGAACTGCACGCGGGCCGCCAGCTGCTCCTGGCCCAGCGTGCGGGCGGGGAGGCGGACGGCCACGTGGTAGTCGCGGCTCTCGTCGGACCACGCGCCGGTCGGGTAGGCGCCGGTGAGCGGGTTGACGACGGTGCGACGTGACGTGAGGTCCTCGAGCGTCGGTGACACCTGCTTGACGAAGAGCAGCTCCGCGCCCTGCGGCACCCACACGCGCAGCTCCGAGTTGGCGACGCCGCGTGACATCGACGTGCGCATCATCGCCTCGAACTCGGCGGCCATCTCCTCCGGCGCCGGGATGAGGTCGACGGTGCCGAGCAGCGCCGAGGCGATGCCGCGCACCTCGTCGACGCGCCACTGGTCGCCGACGCCGCGGCAGTCGCACTGGAAGGCACCGACGCAGCTCTGGACCGCGGCCTGCAGCGACTGGGACGTCTCGCCCTCGTTGACGCCGTCGGTGAGCAGGATCGCGTGGCGCTTCGTCACGTGCGGCACGGTCTCGAAGATCTGGCGGGCGAGGGAGAGCCAGGTGCCCATCGCCGTGCCGCCGTTGGCGCGGAGGCCGTCGATGGCGCGGCTGGCCTCGCCGCGGGTGTGCGCCGACATCGGGACGAGGGCGCCCTGGTGGCTGTACGGGTAGACGATCTGGGCCGTGCCGTTGCCCGACACGATGGAGAAGAGCGTGCCGTCGACGATCTCGGCGAGCGCGGCCTTGGCGGCCTCGCCGGCCGCCGCGACCCCGCGCCGACCCATCGAGCCGGACGTGTCGATGAGGATGACCTCTGCGGCCGAACCGGGATCGGCCAGCCCCGCCGAGGCCGCGGACGACGTGCCCGTGGACGCGCCCGTCGAGGTCACACGCACGATCGCGTGCACGTCGGTGCCCCCGTCGGGCAGGAACTCGTTCTGGAACACCTCTGCCGTGAAGTCAGCCATCGGTCGGGTCCCCTTCCACCGGCGCCGCCGCTGCGGTCGCCTCGGTCGTCGTCGTGCTCGATCCTCGCCCAGCCAGTCTGGCGAGGGCAACCGTGATGTTGTCGCGTCCACCCTGCTCGTTGGCGAAGTCGACGAGCGCCTGCGCCAGGGTGGTGGGCGTGGCGTCGTCGAGCCGTGCCGCCGCGTCGTGCAGCAGGGTGCGCAGCGACTCGGCCTCGGAGCAGTAGTTCCACAGCCCGTCGGAGCAGACCATGAGCCAACCCGGTGTCGGCGTCAGCGTCGTCAGGTGCGGCGTGAGGTCCTCGGGTGCGTCCTTGCCGAGCCAGCGCGTGATCGAGTGCGCGTGCGGTCCGGTTTCGGCCTCGAGCCTAGGTACACCCGCGGTCATCTGCTCCTGCGCGAAGGAGTCGTCGCGGCCGAGCTGACGCGCCGGCTCGTCGGCGGCGTCCGGCAGCCAGTAGACCCGGCTGTCGCCGACGTTGCCGGCCACGACGACGTCGTCCTCGACGACCGCGGCCGCGAAGGTGCACGACGGGGGGTTGGGGACGTCCTCGACGACCGAGGCGGCGACGGCCTCGTTGGCGCGGGTGACGGCGCTCGTCAGCGCCCGCGCGGCACCGGACGCCCACGAGTCCGGGGTGCCGACGCCCTTGGGGAACGGCTGGTCGAGCACGGCCCGGGCAGCTTTCGCGGCGGCGAGCGAGGCGATGTGCGAGTCGGTGGCCATCGAGACGCCGTCGCAGACGACGAGGACGGCCCGCGACCCCGGTGGGTCGGTGGCGCTGAGCGACATGGCGTCCTCGTTGCGGGCGTGGCGCCTGCCGATGTCGCAGACGCCCCCGACCCAGGCCGTCGGCGAGTCGACGAGGTGGTCGCGGGGGTTGGGCGGCGGGGTGCCGCAGTGGTCGCAGTAGCCGTCGACGATACGGCCCTGGCCGCAGGCGTGGCAGGTGAGGTCGTCGGTCGCGGGGGCGGTGGCCGAGGAGGGCACGGCCCCGGTCCAGCCGACGTCGAGGGGGGACTCCTCACCGGCGGGCGCGGTCTGCGGCGTCGCCGAGGCGAGCACCGTGCCGTCCGAGACGTCGGCCGGCGGCTGTGCCCCGTCGGAGGCGCGGGCCGCGACCACGAGGTCGGCGCCGCACGCCTCGCAGAAGGTCGAGTCGGCCGGGTTGGCCGTGCCGCAGGCGGGGCAGTCCCGCGAGGCGGGTGGCGCGGGCGCGGTCGTGACGCTCGGCAGGGACCCGGGCGCAGGCACGGGAGCGGGTTGTGGCGCTCCCGCGGTCGGGATGTCGGTCACCAGAGGCTCCAGGGTCGGATGGCGTTGGCCTCGTCCACGAGGGGAACGCGCTCGGACAGGTCGGGGGTGCGCTTGGCCAGCTCGCGCAGGGCCTCCTCGAGCCCGAGACGCAGGCCGTTGGGGGTGCCCTTGTGCTCGCCGAGGCGGACGTCGGCCTTGTTGCCGGTCTTCTCCACCGTCACGAGCGCCTCACGGTAGATCAGCGTCGTGAGCTCGGCACGGCGCCGCGCCGACAGCGACGTGTCGTCGAGGGTGCGCAGGGCCTCGGCGAGGTCGGGCAGTCCCCGGTTGGCCTTGGCGAGCAGCTCGGCGAGACCCGCGCGTGCAGTGCGGTAGGCGCTCGACTGGACCGGGACGAGGCGGTATGCCGCCACGGCACCGTCGACGTCGGACCGTGCGGCCCGGATGCGGGCGAGACCGAACGCGGCCATCGGGACGTAGGTCGCGTCGGTCCGCGCGCAGGCCACGTAGAGGTTCTCCGCGACGGCCGCGTCACCGGCCTGCTCCGAGGCCTGGGCGAGCGCCAGCTTGGGCGCCAGCTCGCCGGGCACCTGACCGTAGACGGCGTTGAAGGCGGCCTGGGCGGCGCGTGAGTCGCCGCGCTCGAGTGCCGCGAGACCCTGGATCCAGACGGCCCGCCACTCCCACGGGTCGGCGCTCAGCAGCTCGCCCGCGGTGGTCTCGGCGACGTCGGGCCTGCCGGCGTCGAGTGCGGTGCGTGCCTGCTCGAGGAGCACCTCCGTCGTGCGCACGGCCGCGCGCTTGAGCGTCGCGAGGCGTTCCTCCGGCGAGCCGGACACCGTGGTCAGCCAGCCCGTCTGGGGGTCGTGCGGGTCGCGTCGCAGCGCCGGCAGGTTGCGCCAGTCGTCGGGCTCGACGCCCGGGGTCGGCACGTCGAAGAGGAGTGAGCTGACCGTCGTCGCCGCAGCGCCCGACCCCCGGTCGAGGGCGACGACCTCACGCAGCACGCCGACCATCTGCGAGCGCAGCTCGTCGGCCGAGACGAAGCGGTCGTCGCGGTTGGGCGCACACGCCTTGGCGACGAGCCGGTAGAAGGAGTCGTAGCGCTGGAAGACCGGGACGGTGTCCTGCGCGGGCAGCGTGTTGAGGTAGGTCGTCTGGTAGCCGCGGAACTCCATCGTCAGGACGACGAGCGTGCGGCCGATCGTGTAGATGTCGGAGGCCGCGGAGACGCCGAGCTCGGCGACCTCCGGGGCCTGGTAGCCCACGGTGCCGAAGATCGCCGAGTCGTCGTCGTCTGCGCGGCGCACGCCGCCGAGGTCGATGAGCTTGACCTCGTCGCCGACCTGGATGATGTTGTCGGGCTTGAAGTCGCAGTAGACGAGCCCGAGGTCGTGGAGGTACTGGAACGACGGCAGGATCTCGAGGATGTAGGCGAGGGCCTGGTCGACGGGCAGCGGATCGTACCTCCCGGCGGCCTGGAGGCGCTGCTTGAGGATCGACTTGAGCGACGTGCCGCCGACGTACTCCATGACGATGTAGCCGGCGTCGTCGTGCGTCACGAAGTTGTAGATCTCGACGATGCTCGGGTGCGACACCTGCGCGAGGAAGCGCTGCTCGGCGATCGCCGCCGCGAGGGCGTCGGGGTCGGCGGAGTTGAGCAGGCCCTTGAGCACGACCCACCGGTCGGACACGTTCTTGTCGCGCGCGAGGTAGATCCAGCCGAGGCCACCGTGGGCGAGGCAGCCGGCGACCTCGTACTGCCCGGCGACGAGGTCGCCCGCCTTGAGCTTGGGGTCGAAGGAGAAGGGGTGGCGGCAGTTGGCGCAGAAGCCGGTGGTGCGGCCCGGCTTGCCGTCTCGACCGCGGCCGACGGGCTCGCCGCACTTCGGGCAGAAGCGCTTGTTCTCGGGCACCGACGGGTTGGTGAGCAGGGCCTTCTCGGCGTCGATCTCTGGAGCCGGCCGCACCGAGGTGATGCCGCCACCGAGGCGGGCCGAGCGCAGTCGCTGCGAGCCCCCGGTGCGTCGTGTCGCGATCGACCCGGACTCGCGGGCCCGCTTGGAGCCCAGGGCTGCCGATGCGAGGTTGCTCGAGGCGGCCGACCGCGTGGAGATCTCGGGGCCGACGCCCCCGGTGGCCGCGGTCGCGGCGGTGGCACCGGCTGTGGCGGGTGGGTCGGAGGGCGCGGCGTACCCGGCGACGCCGAGCTGGTCGGCCGGGGTGCCGCACACGTTGCAGTAGCCCGCGTCGATCGTCCCGCTGCAGCCGGGCTGCTGGCACGCGCCCCCCTCGGGGATCGACGGACCGACGGCCGGCGCCGCGGCTCGGGCCGGGGCCGCGACGGGCGTGGACGCCGCGCCGACGGAGGCGCTCGTGACGGGGACCGGGCTCGACCCGGCGGCCATGCCGCACACGTCGCAGTAGCCGTCGACGATCGTTCCGGTGCAGCCCGGCTGCGTGCAGTTCATGGGCGAGGCCTCTGGGGTCGGGGTGCGGACGGACGGGGGGCGAGGCGGCCGGAGCGAGGCTGCGGGCGGGTCGCCGTGTCGACGTAGGCGGAGAAGGCGGCCGCGAGCGCGCGGGCGCGGCCGATCGGCAGGGGACGCGAGGCGAGCGTCTCGTCGAGACGGCGACGCAGCTCGGCCACGTCGGCCTCCGCCTCGGGCGTCAGCGTCGCCGACGCGGCCATGGCGCCGACGGCACCCACGAGCCCGACGACCTCGTCGCGCTCGGCCAGCCCGGCGGCATACGTCTCGTGGGCGAGGTCGAGGGCCCGCGAGACCCGCTCGAGCTTGCCGCGGTATGCCGTGAGCTCGGCCGCCGCCTGCGGCACGGGTCCCAGCGCGCGGACGTTGGGGATCGCGAGGTGCGGTGCGGGCGTGATCGCCTCGAGGCAGGCGCGCTCGAGGGCCCGGATGGCGGCGGCACGCGCGTCGAGCTCCTCGACCTGCTGCTGCGTGCGCACCCGGCTGCGAGCGGCCGAGGCGCGCTCTGCGGCGGCGACGATGAGGTCGCGCTCGAGCACCGCGACGTCGATCTCGAGCGGACCGATGATGCCGCCGACGTCGGCGCCGCGTCGGGCGCGCTCGACGAGGTCGCCCATGCGCCGGTCGAGCCGCACGAGCTTCTCGGTGGCGTCGTCGCGCTCCGCACCGGCGGGGACGAGGGGGACCTGGTCGCGAGTGCGCTCGATCCCCGCGCGCACCAACGTGATCCGCTGGGTCGCCTCTGCCGCGCCCGGCGCGAGGGAGGCGCGCGCCTGGAGGGTGCGGGTCAGCGAGTCGAGCAGTCGGCACGCCTCGGGGAGGCTCACCGCGAGCGAGCCGCTGGACGGCAGTGCCAGGTGCTCGGTCGTGTTGGAGTCGAGCCGCCCGTGGATGAGCGTCGAGAGCCGTTCGGCCTCGACCGGCCCGACCCGGCCACCGTCGAAGGTCGTCTCGAGGAGCGTGAGCCGGTCGCTGACGGCCTTCCAGAAGGTCAGCGCCACGGTGAGGTCGGTGGTGATCGCGACCTGCTCGGCCTGCGAGAGCTTGAGGACGGCGCGGTCGACCTCGCCGAGGTCGGCACGGCGCTGGGCGACCCACTCGCGCAACGCGTTCAGGTACGTCTGGGCCTCGCCGGCCTGGACGGGCACGCCGAGCCGCCCGGGCGCCGTCGGGGCGACGGTGCCCGGGTCGGGATGGCTCTGCGGCACCGCGCTCATCGTCCGTAGACCGGGGTCGGGGGTGCGGGCGCGGGCCCGAGCGGTGCCGCCAGCCAATGGTTGTAGATCGCCTTCCACCCGCCGTCTGCCTCGAGGTCGGCGATGACCCGGTTGAGGTAGCGCGCGAGGTAGACGTCGGCCTTGTTGACGCCCAGGCCGTAGGGCTCGACGGTGATCGCCTTGGCGCTCGTGACGACGGTGTTGGGGTCCTGCGCGGCGAGGCCGGCGAGCACGGTGTCGTCACCGGTGATGGCGTCTGCCTTGCCCTGCTGGAGCAGCACGAGGCATCCGGTGTGGGTGCCGGCCGTCACGACGACCGGCCCCTTGACCTGCTGCAGCTTGGCCAGCGAGGTCGTGCCGGTGGGGGCGCAGACCCGCTTGCCCTTCAGGTCGGCGAGCGTGAGGTCCTTGGCGCCGGGCAGGGCCTTGCTGACGAGGACCTTCTGGCCGGACCGGTAGTACTCGGCCGAGAAGCCGATGTCGTTCCAGCGATCGCACGTCATCGACATGTTGCGTGCGACCATGTCGATCTCGCGGTTCTTGAGCAGGGGCTTGCGGTCGTCGGCCGTGATGACGCGCAGCTGGACCTTCGAGGAGTCGCCGAAGATCGCCTTGGCGACGGCCCGGGCCATGTCGATGTCGAAGCCCTCGATGCCGCCGGTGAACGCGTTGCGGGCCCCGAAGAGGTACGTGTCGGCCGAGACGCCGACCGTGATGAACCCCTTGTCGATGATCCGGCGCATCGACGCATCGGTGATGTCGCCACGGCTCGGCAGGCTCGGCAGCGGGTCGTAGGACTGTGTCGCGTTGCTGCACGTCGGCGCCGGGGCGGCGGGTGTGCTGCTCGTCGGCTTGGGTGCGGCGCTCGCCGGCAGCTGGGTCTCGGCGTAGGTGACGCCGGAGCAGCCGGCGAGAACCCCGACGCCGGCGACGGCGACGAGGGCCACGAGGCGACGCCGCAGCGCCCGGGTGATGGTGCTCATCGGTACTCCTCGATCCGCTGGCCGACTCCTCGGACGATGAGCCACGACGCGACGAGGGCCGCGAGGGCGACGACGACGGCCATGAGTGGCGCCGCACGGCCGAGCGTCTCCAACGTCGTGACGGTGGCCTTGGCGGCGCTGTCGCGGGCCTGCGTCACGGCGACGTCGAAGGTGCTGAAGGTCTTGGCGGCACCGCCGTCCTCCGTGCTCGTCGACAGCGTGACCGCGTCGTCCCAGTGACCGCCCTTGTCGAGGGAGCGCACCTTGACGTGGGCGTCGACGTAGTCGGCCCACTGGTCCTGGAGGGCGCTGTCGTCGAGGGTGGCCAGCGTCGCGTCGACGGCCTTGCGGTCGGCGACCCAGGCCTGTTCGTTCGAGGCCCCCGAGCCCCGGCGGATCAGGGTGAGGCTCTCGTTGGCGCGGGCGTCGTTGGCTGCGGTCGTCACGTTCGCGAGGGCGACGGCCCGCTGGTAGCTGCCGTTGGAGACGTCGCGCGTCGCGCTGCCGACGCCGGTGATCACCGTCGCGGTCACGAAGAGCGCGACGAGGAGCAGGGCGATGGCTCCCGTCAGGGACGGGTTGAGGTAGCGGTGTGTGCGCTTGGCCAGCCAGACGGCGAGCGCGACGAGGCCGATGAGGGACACGACGCCGACGAGCAGCTGGAGGCTCGAGTTGCTGCGCTCGAACTCCTTCTTGGCGCGCTCCTCGTTGGCCTTGACGACCTGCGTCACGATCGGGATG
This sequence comes from Terrabacter sp. Root181, assembly GCF_001428505.1. Classification (GTDB taxonomy): domain Bacteria; phylum Actinomycetota; class Actinomycetes; order Actinomycetales; family Dermatophilaceae; genus Terrabacter. The sequence continues at coordinate 298,789 of NZ_LMHU01000009.1, read as the reverse complement.
GCATCGGCGCGCAGGCCTGCGCTGGCCTGGGTGAGGTACTGCGCGCCGACGGGCAGGCCGAGCCGGTTGTTCGATCGGGCCTGCTCGACGAGGGCGGCATACGTCTGCACGCGCTGCGAGAGCACCCCGAGGGCGTTGCCGTCGGCGGGCTGGGCGGCGGCGGCCTCGGCGATCCCGGCGGCGACCCGGCCCATGGCGCCCTCGTAGCTGGCGCGTGACTCGGGCGACTCGAGGCCGCCGACGAGGAACGCGTTGGTGGCGACGGCGTCGGCGCGCAGGAGGTCGACGTGGATCGACTGGGCCCGGACCACCTGGGCGCTGTTGTTGGCGGCGCGCTCGACGGCCGCCTCCGAGGCGAGGAGGGCGTTGGCGCTGACGGCTCCGAGCAGCACGGCGGCAACGACGCCGAGGAGGCCGAAGAGGCGCATCCGCCCGGGAGTGCCGTGCAGGAGCCGGCCGGCGAGGCCGCGGGCGCCGGGGATACCCCCGGAGAGGCTGCCGGCGATGGTGCGCGGCCGCTGGCCCGCGGGCGCGCCGGACGACGCACCCGCCGGGATGGCGACGGGGATGTTCGTCGTCGGTGCGCTCATGCGGTGTCCTCGTGCTCGGTCGCGCTGGTGTCGTGCTGCTCGTGCTGCTCGGTCTGCCCGTCCTGCTCGGTCTGCCCGTCCGAGACTGCCTCATCGGCGTCCGCCGGACCATCAGGGTCTGCCCTGACCGCCGCCGGGTCCTGCTCGGGGGCGCCGGGCGCGTCGTCTGCCGCAGTTCCGTCGGCCGGTGGGTCGGCGGGCGCGTGGGCTGGTTCGTCGGCCGGCGTGTCGGGCTGGTCGGTGAAGTCGTCTGCAGTGAGTAGACGCAGGTCGTCGCGCGTCGGCTCCGTCGCGTCCTTGAGGCGCCACGCGTGGCGACCGACGGCGTGCTCGAAGACGTTGCGCGAGAAGCGGCCGTTGCCGAACGCAGGTGTGCGCGGCGTGGCCTCGAGCTGGTGCCGGACGCGGGTGCGGGCGTCGTCGGTCAGCTCGTAGTCGCTGCCGGCGGCGATCGAGTCGAGGATCGCGAGCAGCTCGTCGTCGGAGTAGTCGTCGAACTCGATCGTCGTCGTGAACCGGCTTGCCAGGCCGGGGTTCTGGGCGATGAAGCCGACCATGGGGTCGGGATAGCCGGCCACGATGACGACGAGGTCCTCGCGGTGGTCCTCCATCTCCTTGACGAGGGTGTTGACGGCCTCCGAGGCGTACTGGTCGCCGGTCAGGGCGTAGGCCTCGTCGATGAAGAGCACCCCGCCCGTGGCCTTGGCGCAGACCTCGGCCGTCTTCATCGCTGTCTGCCCGACGTAGCCGGCGACGAGCTCGCTGCGGTCGACCTCGACGAGCTGCCCGGTGGGCAGCAGCCCGAGGGCCTTGTAGATGCCGCCGACGAGGCGCGCGACGGTGGTCTTCCCGGTGCCGGGGTTGCCGACGAAGATGAGATGCCGGCTCATCTTGTGTGCTTTGAGGCCGGCCTCGGTGCGCATCTTCTCGACGGTGAGCAGCGCGACCTGGCGGTGGATCTCCTTCTTGACGCGCTCGAGACCGATCATCGCGTCGAGCTCGGCGAGGAGCTCCTCGACGGACTTCTCGGGCTCGGCCGGCGTCCTGGGCTCGGCCGGTGGGTCAGCAAGGGCGGCTGACGCCGTGGCACCGCTGTCCTGACCTCCGGGCGGGCCGCCTTGTGCCGCAAGGCGATCCGGTTGCAGGAGATCGAGGAGCCGTGGGTCGATGGGGCCGGGAATGCTCGGACGCATCGTGTCGGGGGACCCGAGGCCCATCCCGGGTGTGCCGCCGAGGAGCCGGCGCTCTGCGTCGGACTCGCTGCCGGGGAACGCGGGCACCCGCTGGGAGGACAGGCGTGCGGCGGCGAGGTAGGCACCGGACGCGGCCGAGGCGTTGGCGATGACCCAGATCGGCGCCGTCCCGAGCATGACGGCGGACGACGCGACCTCGGTCAGCGCCTCGGCGTACTCGGGGGCGAGCGTGTGACGGGAGGCGACGAGCGCCTCGAGCAGGTCGGTCGGGGCTCCGCGCCAGCGCCGCCCGCGCGAGGCGGCGTCGAAGAACGCCTCGTTGATGCGGGCGAGGTCGGTCAGGCCCGGGTGTGCGACCTCGGCCCAGGCGGGGGGCGCCCCGGGCACGGCCTCGGCGAGGGCGGCGGCGACGCGCAGCCCCTCGTCGCGGGCCGCGGCCGGGTCGAGACCGGCCTCCGCGGCGACGTCGCTCAGCTGGTCCAGGCTCTCGGCGAGGCGGGACTCGTCAGCGTTCATGCTCGGTTCTCATGCATCACTCCGGCGGGGCCAGTGGGCGGGGGGAGGCGGACGGTGACGTGCTGACGGCACCCGGAGGACTCGGGGTGTGGGCCGAGCCGGTCTCGGGCGGAGGGGCGACGCGAACCGGGTCGGGACCGAGCCCGAGCACCCCACCGTCGGAGGCCTGGCCGAACTTCTGCTCGAGGAACGCCCCGTGCACGATGATCGCCTCGGCGTCGGCACGGCATACGGCGTCGTAGACCTTGTCCATCGTCGTGCCGAGCAGGTCGAGCTGGTCGACGAGGAGCATGACCGAGCTCTTGCCCGCGGCGATGGGACGCGTGTCGGCCCAGTCGCGCGGGAGGCGCAGGTAGTTGCCGATGGCGACCGGGAGGTAGTCGGTGGCGGTGGCCATGACGCTGAAGCCCTCTCGGCTGCCGAGGCCGAGGTTGTCGAGGCGCGGCAGGGTCTGGCGCACGATGCGGGTGACGCGCAGCAGGCGGGAGAGCACGACGCCGGGCACCTTGCCCTCGCGGGCCTGCGTCTCGATGGCGTCGAGCGCCCCGAGCAGCTGCTCCGTGGTGGGTGGGCCCGAGCGCACGGGCTCGGGTGCCTCGGGCCTGTCCAACCCGAACCACGACCGGATACCCACTGCTGTGTCCCCTCTGGTGTGTCGCGCGCCGACCGTCGACCGGCCACGCACATCCTGCTGTACGAGTCGCGCCACGGCGACCCTGCCTCACCTCACCCGCGTCGCGGGCCCGTCACCGGCTCCCGGTCCCAGCCACCCTCACCGGCCCGAGCCGAGGTCGAGCAGTCCGGGCGCGGCGTTCTCGGCGCGGCGGGCGTCCTGCTTGGACACGCGGTCGAGGTAGGAGCGCGACTTGGCCACCTCGGTCTCGAGCGTGCCGATCGTCGCGGCCATGTTGTCGAGCGCCCGCACCTTGAACTGGTCGATGGTGTCCATCGTCTCGTAGATGTTGGCGAACGCCTTCTGCAGCGACTCGATCGACAGCGTCGCGCTCGCCGACTGCTCCTGGATGCGGGCGGAGTTCTGCTTGAGGGCCTCCGACGTACGCTCGATGATGCCCGAGGTCGTCGTGTTGAGGGCCGTGATCTGGTCGAGCACGAGCTGCTGGTTGTTGAGCGCCTGGGCCACGATGACGGCGGTGCGCAGGGCCGAGACCGTGGTCGTCGTCGCGCGGTCGACGCCCTTGATGAGCTCGATGTTGTTCTTGATGATGATGTCGATCGCGAGGTAGTTCTGGATCGACACGGCGAGCTGGGTCAGCAGGTCCTGGTGCTTCTGGCGGACGTAGAAGAGGACGTCCTCGCGCAGCGCCTTGGCGCGTTCGGGGTCGGTCGACTCGAGGGTCGCGACCTGGGCGGCGAGCTTGGCGTCGAGGCGCTCGGCGACGTAGACGTACTGGTTGAGCCGGCCCATCGACTCCCAGAGGTTCTTCTTCTCGAGGTTGAGGGCGACGTTGTCCTTGACGAGCTCGTCCTGGCCGGACTGGAGCGAGTGGAGGATGCCGTTGAGGTGGCTCTGCGCCGACTGGTACTTGCGGAAGTAGTCGTTGACCTTGTCGCCGAACGGGATCATGCCGAGGAACTTCTTGGCGCCCGCGGCCTGGCCCGGGTCGAGGTCCTCGACCGTGCGCCGCAGGTCGAGCAGCGTCTTGCCGACCTTCGAGTTGCCCGACAGGCCGCCCTCGTTGAGCGCCTTGACGGGCATCTGGAGCATCCGGTTGGACGACTCGGCGGCGAACCGCACCTCGTCGTTGCCCATGCTGCGCACGTCGGCGGCCTTGGTCTCCCACTCGGGCGAGCGGGCCGCGGCCTTCGTGAGGGAGTCGAGGTAGGTGTCGACCTTGGCGTCGAGGCCGGGCAGGGCCGCCTCGGGGACGGCCGGTGCCATCTTCGGCGCGGCGGTCTCGGCGACGGCGGCCGTCGGCGCGGGGGCCGTGAGGATGAACGCGTCGCCGGGCGGCGGCTCGAGGGGGGCGACCTGGGCGGGCGCGGCTGCCTGGGCGGCGGGCTGGTCAGTCATGTGGAGCGGGTCCTTCCCTCGCGTGCCGGCCGCGTCGGCGACGCGACCGAAGTCCCTCGCCCGTCGGCACCACGGACGGCGCACGAATCACGCCTGCGGCGCGCTCGTCGGGCGTACGGCCACTCTACGTGCCGTGCGCCTGCGACGGGTGGGCGAACGCGTGGGTTCCGTCGCCCCGCGGACCCGTCCGGAGTCCCTGACGAGGCCCCGGTGGAGCCCCGGTGGAGAGGAGCGGCCGCGGCTCGGAGTCAGGGGAGGTTACGAGCCGCGGCCGCGTGTGTGGGGCACCCACACCGGAAGAACGGACGGGGTTACCCGCCGGTTCCCGGGGTGATCCGGGGCCGCGCACGGGTCGCCCCGGGCGCGGGCCCGGGTCGCTCAGTCGAACTGCCAGGAGCGCTTGCTCAGGCCGAACCAGAAGCCGTCGATGACGCTCTTGTTGTCGAGGCCGCCCGACTCGTAGGCGGCGCCGAGGGTCACGAAGAGCGGCGCGAAGTGCTCGGTGCGCGGGTGTGCCTCGTGGGCCGCGGGGGCCTTGTCGAGGAAGTCGAGCAGGCCGTCGACGTCCTTGGCCTTCATGGCCTCCTGGGCCCAGTGGTCGAACTCGGCGCTGGCGCGCGGCGGCTGGCCGTCGGCGCCGGCGTGCGGGTTGAACCAGCGCAGGTTGTGGGTCGTGAAGCCGGAGCCGACGATCATCGTGCCCTGCTCGCGCAGCGGGGCGAGGCGCCGGCCGATCTCGAAGAGGCCGCGCGGGTCGAGGGTCGGCATCGACATCTGGAGCACCGGCACGTCGGCGTCGGGGAACATCTCCTTGAGCGGGACGTAGGCGCCGTGGTCGAGGCCGCGCGCCTCGTCGCGGTGCACCTCGTGGCCGGGCCACGTCAGCAGCTTCGTCACGTCGTCGGCGAGCGCGGGCGCCGCGGGCGCGTCGTAGGTCACCTCGTAGTACTTCTGCGGGAAGCCCCAGAAGTCGTAGGTGAGGGGGGCGCCGGTCGTCGAGCCGAGGGTCGTCGGGGCGTCCTCCCAGTGCGCCGAGACCATGAGGACGTCCTTGGGCTTCGGCAGGTCCGCGGACCACCCGGCCAGCTCGGCCGTCCAGCGCTCGTCGTCGGCGAGCGGCGGGGCGCCGTGGCTGAGATAGAGGACGGGGGCGGACATGGCGGTTCCTTCCGAAGTTGTTGAACTCTAAACTACCATGGGAACGTGGCTCCGCGCGTCATCATCCCCGAGGACGTATGCCGTGTGGCCCCGTTTCTCCGCACCCCCGCTGAACCGTCGAGAGGCCACCTCTAGCCCACCCTCAACCCTCGAGAGGCCACAAGGGCGGCGTCCGCGCTTGGCCTCGACGTGTCAGACGCGGCCACACGTGGCCTCTCGACGTGTCAGACGCGGCCACACGTGGCCTCTCGACGTTTGAGGTGGGCGGGGCGCGGTGGGCGCGGGACGAGCGGGTCGCCAGGGGACGGCATACGCCCTCTCCGGCGGATGTCGTGAGACCACACCCGGCGCGGGCTGTTACGGTCGGTCCGCGTCCACGTCGGGGCAGCGACGAATCCGCTGCACGTGAGATGCGGGAAGTTGAAGGTGCACCATGGCCGCAGGCAAGGGCCGCAAGCTCGTCATCGTCGAGTCGCCCGCCAAGGCGAAGACCATCGCCGGATACCTCGGAGGCGACTTCGAGGTCGAGGCGTCCGTGGGTCACATCCGTGACCTGCCGAACCCCTCCGAGCTACCGGCCGACATGAAGAAGGGCCCGTTCGGCAAGTTCGCCGTCGACGTCGACAACGGCTTCGAGCCGTACTACGTCGTCGACCCGGACAAGAAGAAGAAGGTCGCCGAGCTCAAGCGCCTCCTCAAGGACGCCAGCGAGCTCTACCTCGCCACCGATGAGGACCGCGAGGGCGAGGCCATCGCGTGGCACCTGCTCGAGGCTCTCAAGCCGCGGGTCCCCGTCAAGCGCATGGTGTTCCACGAGATCACCCGCGAGGCGATCCAGCGCGCCGTCAACGACACCCGCGAGATCGACACCGCGATGGTCGACGCCCAGGAGACCCGCCGCATCCTCGACCGCCTCTACGGCTACGAGGTCAGCCCGGTGCTGTGGCGCAAGGTCCGTCAGGGCCTCTCGGCCGGCCGCGTCCAGTCCGTCGCGACCCGCATGGTCGTCGAGCGAGAGCGCGAGCGCATGGCGTTCGTCCGCTCCTCCTACTGGGACGTCGAGGGCGACTTCACGCCCGACAGCGCGAGCCAGCAGTTCACGGCCCGGCTCTCGTCCGTCGACGGCGTCCGCGTCGCCACGGGCCGCGACTTCGCCGACGACGGCCGCCTCACCGGCAGGGGCGTCGTCCACCTCGACGAGGCGCTCGCGACCCGCATCGCGCAGGCCTGCCTGCCCCTGGCTGCACGTGTCACCGACGTCCAGGAGAAGCCCTACACGCGCCGCCCGTCGGCGCCGTTCACGACCTCGACCCTCCAGCAGGAGGCCTCGCGCAAGCTGCGCATGTCGTCCAAGAACGCGATGCGCGTGGCGCAGCGGCTCTACGAGAACGGCTACATCACCTACATGCGTACCGACAGCACGACGCTGTCCGACGCCGCCATGACCGCCGCGCGCAGCCAGGCGCGTGACATGTACGGCGCCGAGTACGTCCCGGACAGCCCGCGCCGCTACGAGAAGAAGGTCAAGAACGCCCAGGAGGCCCACGAGGCCATCCGCCCCGCCGGTGACCGTTTCCGCTCGCCGGCCCAGGTCGCGGGGTCGCTGCGCGGCGAGGAGTTCGCGCTCTACGAGCTGATCTGGAAGCGCACCGTCGCCTCGCAGATGGCCGACGCCCGCGGCTCGACCGCCACCGTCAAGCTCGCTGTCGACACGGCCGTCGAGGGTGCGCAGTCCGTCGAGTTCAGCGCCAGCGGCACCGTCATCACGTTCAAGGGCTTCCTCGCCGCGTACGAGGAGGGCCGCGACGACGAGGCCGCCGCCCGCGCCGACGCCGCCGCCGAGGAGCGCCGCCTGCCCAAGCTCAGCGCCGGCGTCCCGCTCGAGGTCGTGCGCGCCGAGGCCGACGGCCACGAGACGAGCCCGCCCGCCCGCTTCACCGAGGCCACCCTCGTCAAGGCGATGGAGGAGCGCGGCATCGGCCGACCCTCGACGTATGCCGCGACGATCGGCACCATCCAGGACCGCGGCTACGTCTTCACCAAGGGCCAGGCCCTCGTGCCGACGTGGCTCGCCTTCGCCGTGACGCGCCTGCTCGAGGAGCACTTCGGCAACCTCGTCGACTACGAGTTCACCGCCTCGATGGAAGAGGACCTCGACCGCATCGCCAACGGCGACGAGGGCCGTGTCGCGTGGCTCAAGCGCTTCTACTTCGGCGAGGAGGCCACCTCGTCCGCCGGCCTGCGCAACCTCGTCGAGGACCTCGGCGAGATCGACGCCAAGGAGATCTCCACGATCCCGATCGGCGACGGCATGGTCGTGCGCGTCGGCCGCTACGGCCCGTACGTCGAGGAGCTCGTCCCCGCGGGCGTCGACCTCGAGACGGGCGAGGTCGCCGACGGCGCCGAGGTGCCGGCCACGCCGCGCCGCGCGACGATCACCGACGACATCGCCCCCGACGAGATGACCCCCGAGAAGGCACGCGAGCTGCTCGAGGTCGCCGCCGACGACGGCAAGGTGCTGGGCAAGGACCCCGAGACCGGTCGCGACATCATCGCCCGCGCCGGGCGCTACGGGCCCTACGTCACCGAGGTCATCGAGGACGACGACGCCGGTGCGGCCGACAAGCCCAAGGCCAAGAAGGCGGCCAAGGTCAAGCCCCGCACGGCCTCGCTCTTCAAGGACATGGAGCTCGCGACCCTCGACCTCGAGTCGGCGCTCAAGCTGCTCTCGCTGCCGCGCGTCGTCGGCACCGACGCCGAGGGCGTCGAGATCACCGCGCAGAACGGCCGCTACGGCCCGTACCTCAAGAAGGGCACGGACTCGCGCTCGCTCACGACCGAGCAGCAGCTCTTCGACATCACGCTCGACGAGGCGCTCGCGATCTACGCCCAGCCCAAGCAGCGCGGGCGCGCGGCTGCTGCACCGCCGCTCAAGGAGCTCGGCGCCGACCCCGTCAGCGGCAAGCCCGTCGTCGTCAAGGACGGCCGTTTCGGCCCCTACGTCACCGACGGCGAGACCAACGCGACGCTGCGCAAGGACGACGACCCCGAGGCGATCACGCCGGAGCGCGGCTACGAGCTGCTCGCCGAGAAGCGCGCCAAGGGCCCGACCACCCGCAAGCGCGTCGTGAAGAAGACGGCGAGGAAGACCGCGAAGAAGGCGACGACCCGCACGACGAAGAAGGCCGCCACCAAGAAGGCCTGACCCGCGCACCGCTCGAGTGAGCTCTCACTCGAGGGTGGTTCGGCGATCACTCGAGTGGCTCATTGCGTATGCCGTGTGGTGGCCCTGCCGGGGACGCTGCGCTCGCGCTAGCGTCGGGACGTGATCGAGACCCGACGCCTCGAGGCTGCCGACCGGGACCGGTGGGAGGTGCTCTTCCGTGCGTACATCAGCTTCTACGAGCGCGAGCTCGGCCAGGCGGCATACGACAGGGCATGGCGCGAGATCGCCTCTGACGCAAGGCTGCACGGGCTCGGGGCATGGCTGGACGGCGAGCTCGTGGGGATCACCCACTTCCTCGTGCACCCCAGCTCGAGCGAGCCGGACCTCTGTTACCTCGAGGACCTCTTCACCGAGCCGGCGGTGCGCGGCCGGGGCGTCGCGAGCGCCCTCATCGCAGCCGTGCGCGACTGGGCGCGCGGGCAGGGCTGCGGCTGCGTCTACTGGCAGACCCACGAGTCGAACGCCGTCGCCCGCCGGCTCTACGACGAGGTCGCGACGTTCGAGGGCTACGTCGTCTACACGACGCCGGTCAGTGGCGCGGGTCGTGGCGCGGGTCGTGGCGCGGGTGGTGGCGCGGATGCTGGCGACGGCCGCGGTGACGGGAACGTCGGCGCGCGGTGAGAGGCTGAGTCCATGTCAACCGTTGTCTTCGTCCACGCCCACCCCGACGACGAGGCCTCGCAGTCCGCCGGCTCGATGGCTCGCGCCGTCAGCGAGGGCCACCGCGTCGTGCTCGTCGTCGCCACCAACGGCGACCACGGCGACGCGCCCGACGACCTGGCCGAGGGCGAGACCGTCGTCGAGCGGCGCCGGGCCGAGGCCGCCGCCTCCAACGCCGTCATCGGCACCCACCGCGTCGAGTTCCTCGGCTACGCCGACTCCGGAATGACCGGGTGGGCGCAGAACGACCACGAGGAGAGCTTCGCCCGGGCCGACACGGAGGAGGCGGCGCAGCGCCTCGCGGCGGTGCTGCGCGAGGAGGCCGCCGACGTCGTCGTCGGCTACGACTGGCACGGCGGCTACGGCCACCCCGACCACGTCAAGGTGCACGCCGTGACCAGGCGGGCGGCCGAGATCGCCGGCACGCCGCGCTACCTCGAGGGGTCGATGAACCGCGACGCGATGATCCGCTCGCACCAGGCGGCGATGGCGGCCGGCCACGACGTGGGGGAGTGGGACCCGAGCCAGCCGATGGACGACGGCAACCCGCTCGGCAGCCTCGAGAGCGAGCTGCACTGGGCGTGCGACGTGGGCGAGTTCCTCGAGGTCAAGCGCTCGGCGCTCAAGGCGCACGCGAGCCAGTCCGACGCGCAGGGGATGCTCCAGATGCCGGTGGAGATGTTCGCGGTGGCCTTCGCCCAGGAGCACTACATCGAGCCCGGCCGTCCCGACGGGATGGTCGCGGGCTGGTTCCTCGACGGCTGAACCGTCCGGTAACCTACTCGCGGTAACAATGCCGTTTCCTCCGGAGGGACCCCCGATGCCCGAGATCGACTTCACGACCGCCACCGCTGAGCAGCTCGCCGCCGTCGAGCCCGGCGACTTCATCCGCATCGTCAAGGAGATGTCCGACAAGGACGTCAAGGAGGTCATGGAGAGCGACAACCGGGGCGCCATCGTCGACGCGATCTTCCGGCGCATGCCCGAGCTCTTCCGGCCCGACCGGGCCGGTTCGACGACCGCCACGACCCACTGGAGCATCACCGGGCGCCCCGACGGCTTCGCCGACGAGTGGACCGTGCGCTTCGCCGACGGCACCTGCACCTCGGTCCCCGGCCACGACGGCGACTCGACGCTCTCGCTCGCGATGTCGCCCGTCGACTTCACCAAGGTCATCACCAAGAGCGGCAACCCGGTGATGATGTTCATGACCGGCAAGATCAAGGCCAAGGGCGACCTCGGGCTCGCGGCCAACATCGCGAACTTCTTCGACATCCCCAAGGCCTGAGGAGCCCGTCGTGGTGGAGTTCTCGCTCGCCCTGAACGACGACCAGACCGAGCTGCGGGACTGGGTGCACGGCTTCGCCGCCGACGTCGTGCGGCCGGCCGCCTCCGAGTGGGACGCCCGCGAGGAGACGCCGTGGCCCGTCATCCAGCAGGCCGCGAAGAACGGCCTCTACGGCTTCGAGTTCCTGGCCCAGTGCTGGTCCGACCCCACCGGCATCTCGATCAACCTCGCCAACGAGGAGCTCTTCTGGGGTGACGCCGGCATCGGGATGTCGATCTTCGGCACGACCCTCGCGGTGGCCGCGATCTACGGCTCGGGCACGCCCGACCAGATGGTCGAGTGGCTGCCGCAGTGCTACGGCGACGCCGACGACCCGAAGCTCGCCGCCTTCGCGACGACCGAGCCTCAGGCCGGCTCCGACGTCGGGGCCATGCGCACCCGCGCCCGCTACGACGAGGCCGCCGACGAGTGGGTGATCAGCGGCCAGAAGGCCTACATCACCAACGGCGGCATCGCGAACGTCCACGTCGTCACGGCCGTCGTCGACCCCGAGCTCAGGGCTCGCGGGCAGGCGGCCTTCGTCGTGCCACCCGGCACGAAGGGCCTCGAGGGCGCCAAGAAGCTGCGCAAGCTTGGGCTGCGTGCCTCGCACACCGCCGACGTCTTCCTCGACGACGTGCGCGTCCCCGGGTCGTGCCTGCTCGGCGGCAAGGACAAGCTCGACGAGCGCCTTGCCCGGGCCCGCGAGGGAGGGTCGTCGAGCGGACAGGCGGCCATGCGGACGTTCGAGATCTCGCGTCCCACGGTGGGTGCGCAGGCGCTCGGGATCGCCCGGGCGGCATACGAGTACGCCCTCGACTACGCCAAGGACCGCGTCGCCTTCGGCCGGCCGATCATCGAGAACCAGGCGATCGCGTTCGCGCTGGCGGACATGCGGACCGAGATCGACGCGGCCCGGCTGCTCGTGTGGCGCGCGTCGTGGATGGGTCGGACCAACCAGCCGTTCACCGCTGCCGAGGGCTCGATGAGCAAGCTCAAGGCCGGCGAGGTCGCGGTGGCCGTCACCGACAAGGCCGTGCAGATCCTCGGCGGGGCCGGCTACGTCACCGACCACCCGGTCGAGCGGTGGTCGCGCGACGCGAAGATCTACACGATCTTCGAGGGCACGTCCGAGATCCAGCGCCTCGTCATCGCCAGGGCCATCAGCGGCGTCCGCATCCGCTGACCCGTCGAGTGGCCGGCTGTGGCCGCCCCCGACATGTCGAAAGGCCAGTCTCGCGACGAGAACTGGCCTTTCGACGGGCACGAGGGGGCGAGACGTGGCCTCTCGACGGGCAATAGGGGGCGAGACGGCCTCTTGACGGGCAGCGCCCACCCGACCCCGAGGGTCGAGTGGGCGCTCCCGCGCGGTGCGGCGTCGCTCAGGCGAGCGCGTCGATGATCTCGTTGAAGGTCGTGGACGGACGCATCACGGAGGCCACCTTGGCCGGGTCGGGGCGGTAGTAGCCGCCGATGTCGACCGAGTGACCCTGGGCGTCGACGAGCTCCTGGGAGATCGTGGCGATGCTGTCGGAGAGGGCCTTGGCCACCGGGGCGAAGGTCTCGGCCAGCGCGGCGTCGTCGGTCTGAGCCGCGAGCTCCTGCGCCCAGTAGAGGGCGAGCCACACGTGGCTGCCCCGGTTGTCGATCTGGCCGACCTTGCGGGCCGGGCCCTTGTTCTCGTCGAGGAGCGTGCCCGTCGCGCGGTCGAGCGTCTCGCCGAGCACCCGGGCCCGCGGGTTGTCGGTGACATCCGCCAGGTGCTCGAAGCTGACCGCCAGGGCCAGGAACTCGCCGAGGCTGTCCCAGCGCAGGTAGTTCTCCTGGACGAGCTGCTGGACGTGCTTGGGCGCCGAGCCGCCGGCGCCTGTCTCGAAGAGGCCACCGCCGTTGATGAGCGGGACGACCGACAGCATCTTGGCCGACGTGCCGAGCTCGAGGATCGGGAAGAGGTCGGTGAGGTAGTCGCGCAGGACGTTGCCCGTGACCGAGATCGTGTCCTCGCCCTTGCGGATGCGGCCGAGGGAGTAGGCGATCGCGTCGGTCGGCTTCATGATCTCGATGATGAGGCCGTCGGTGTCGTGCTCGGTGAGGTACTCGGTGACCTTGGCGATGAGGTTCGCGTCGTGGGCGCGGTCGGCGTCGAGCCAGAAGATCGCCGGAGTGCCCGTCGCGCGGGCGCGGGTGACCGCGAGCTTGACCCAGTCGCGGATCGGCACGTCCTTGGTCTGGCAGGCGCGCCAGATGTCGCCGGCCGAGACAGCGTGCTCGAGCAGCGCCGCTCCGGAGCCGTCGACGACGCGAACCGTCCCGTCGGCCGGGATCTCGAAGGTCTTGTCGTGGCTGCCGTACTCCTCGGCCGCCTGTGCCATGAGGCCGACGTTGGAGACCGAGCCCATCGTCGACGGGTCGTAGGCGCCGTTGGCGCGGCAGTCGTCGAGGACGACCTGGTAGATGCCGGCGTACGAGCTGTCGGGCAGGACGGCGAGCGTGTCCTGCTCGGCGCCGTCGCGGTCCCACATGTGGCCCGACGTGCGGATCATCGCCGGCATCGACGCGTCGACGATGACGTCGCTCGGCACGTGGAGGTTGGTGATGCCCTTGTTCGAGTCGACCATGGCGATGGCCGGGCCGTCCTCGAAGCCCTGCTTCACGGCGGCCTCGACCTCGGCCCGCTCGTCGGCCGGCAGTCCCTCGACGGCCTTGAGCACGGCGCCCAGCCCGTCGTTGGGGGACGCGCCGACGGACGCCAGCGAGCCGGCATACGTCTCGAAGACGTCGGGGAAGAAGGCGCGCACGACGTGGCCGAAGATGATGGGGTCGGAGACCTTCATCATCGTCGCCTTGAGGTGCACCGAGAAGAGGACGCCCTCGGCCTTGGCCCGCTGGACCTGCTCGGAGAGGAAGTCGCGCAGCTTGGCCACGTCCATGAACGTCGCGTCGACGACCTCGCCGGCGAGGACGGGGATCGACTCCTTGAGCACGGTGGTGGACCCGTCGGCACCGACGAGCTCGACGCGCAGGGTGTCGTCGGCCGACAGCACGACGGACGTCTCGTTGTGCCGGAAGTCGTGCGCCGCCATCGTCGCGACGTTCGTCCTGCAGTCGGCGCTCCACGCCCCCATGGAGTGCGGGTGCTTGCGGGCGTAGCTCTTCACCGACGCCGGCGCGCGACGGTCCGAGTTGCCTTCGCGCAGAACGGGGTTGACGGCCGAGCCCTTGATCTTGTCGTAGGCCGCCCGGGCCGCCTTCTCCTCGTCGGTGGACGGGTTGTCGGGGTAGTCGGGCAGCGCGTAGCCGGCGGCCTGCAGCTCGGCGACCGCGGCCTTGAGCTGCGGGATCGACGCCGACACGTTGGGCAGCTTGATGATGTTGGCCTCGGGCGTCTTGGCCAGGGCGCCGAGCTCGGCCAGGGCGTCGCCGACGCGCTGCTCAGGCGTCAGGGCGTCGGGGAACGCGGCGATGATGCGACCCGACAGCGAGATGTCACGCGTCTCGACCTCGACGCCGGCCTGCTTGGCGAAGGCCGAGACGATGGGCAGCAGCGAGGCCGTGGCCAGGGCGGGCGCCTCGTCCGTGTGCGTGTAGATGATTGTCGAGTCCAACGCGGGTGCTCCGTTCGGGTTGCTGTTCGTGCCGAGATCCGGTCTTCGTGGATCCGCGAATAAATCTTGATGTCAAGATAACCGATGCGGGGCGACCGTGGGGCCGCCGTCCCATCCTGCCGGGGTGGCCTGCGCCACGCCAGAGACCCCCGCCCTAGGCTGGAGCGGGTGAGCACCGACCCGCGCAGCGACGCCGACGTCACGACACCTACCCGCGGCATCGACGCGGCCACCGCCCGGCACCTGCACCACGTGCTGGCCACCGAGCAGCGCCGGGGGCGGCTGCCGTCGGTCGCCGCCGGGATCGTGCGCGACGGCGACCTCACCTGGTCGGATGCCGTCGGGACGCTCGACGGGCGCGCCGCAGGGGAGGCGGCCGACACCGACACGCAGTACCGCATGGGTTCCATCACGAAGACCTTCGTCGCCGTGGCCGTGATGCGTCTGCGCGACGCCGGTCGCCTCGACCTGCTCGACCGGTTCGAGGACCACGTGCCCGGCTCGGCGCTGGGCGGCGCGACTATCGCGCAGCTGCTCTCGCACGGCGCCGGTGTGCAGGCCGAGACGAACGGCGCGTGGTGGGAGCGCACGCCCGGTGGCGACTGGGATGAGCTGGCAGGGCCGGGCGCGGGATCGCCTGTGGAACAGCGGTTCCGGGCCGGCCGGCGCTTCCACTACACGAACGTCGGCTTCGCGGCGCTCGGCGAGCTCGTGGCCAGGGCGCACGGCACCGACTGGTTCGACGTGGTCCGTCGTGACCTGCTCGAGCCGCTCGGCATGTCTCGCACGACCACACGCCCCACCGGTCGCGCGGCCCACGGGCTCGCGGTGCACCCCTTCGCCGACGTCCTCCTGACCGAGCCCGAGCACGACGCCGGCGCGATGGCCCCGGCCGGCCAGCTGTGGACCACGGTGCAGGACCTGTCGCGCTGGGCCGCCTTCGCCGGTGGTGAGACGGGCGACGTGCTGTCGGGGGACACGCTCGCCGAGATGTACGAGCCGCACACCGTCGTCGACAACCCCGGCCAGGCGTGGACGACTTCCCACGGGCTCGGCTGGCAGGTCTGGAACGTCGACGGCACGAGGTATGCCGGTCACGGCGGCTCGATGCCCGGTTTCCTCGCGGGCCTGCGGGTCGACGTCGAGAGCGGAGACGGCGTCGTCGTCCTCGCGAACTCGACGAGCGGCATGGGCCAGGTGGCCACCGACCTGCTCGCGGCCTTCGTCGAGCGCGAGCCGCGCACCCCGGAGCCCTGGCACGCGGCCGGCGACCCGACCGCGCTCGACCTGGTCGGCACGTGGCACTGGGGCCCCTCGGTGTCCACTGCCCGCCTCGTCGGTGAGCACCTCTTGCTCGGCGAGCCGGGTCAGGCCCGCGGATCGCGCTTCGCACCGACCGGACCTGACGAGTGGGTCGGCCTGGACGGCTACTACACGGGCGAGCCGCTCCGGGTGGTGCGGGCCACCGACGGCACGCCGTCACACCTGGACCTCGCGTCGTTCCGGTTCACGCGTACGGCCTACGACCCGGCGGCCGACGTGCCCGGCGGCGTCGACGAGGGCGGTTGGCGCTAGTGCCGGACTCACCCGACCTGTCGAGGCTCGTCTGGCCCCGGCTCACCGACCGGCTCGCGCTGCGGCCGCTCACCCTCGACGACGTCGACGCCGTCCACGCGTACCGCAGCCTGCCCGAGGTCGTCGTCCACCTCAGCCACGACGTGCTCAGCCGTGAGCAGGTGCTGACCCGGGTCGCCCAGCGCGTCGAACGCGGCCGCGCCGGTGCCGAGGAGCCGCTCCTCGGTCTCGCCGTCGAGGAGCGGCGCACGGGTCGCGTCGTCGGCGACGTGATGCTGCGGCTCGAGCCGTGCCACAGCATCGCCAGCACCCCGGCGCGCGAGTGGGAGGGGACGATCGGCTACGCGCTGCACCCGAACGCGCAGGGCCGCGGACTGGCGGCCGAGGCGGCTGCCGAGCTGCTCGTCATCGGATTCCGCGACCTGGGGCTGCGCCGGATCACGGCCGACGCCTACGCCGACAACATCGCCTCGAACCGCGTGCTGCGCCGCATCGGGATGCGTCACGAGGCCACGATCCGGGCGAAGTCGCTCGGCAAGGACGGCACCTGGCTCGACGACAACATGTGGGCCCTGCTGCGCGAGGAGTGGCCCGTCTGAGCCGAGCGGCGCCCCCGCAACCCGCCCGTCGTATGCCGTCTCCACCCGCCGACCGAACGCAGCGTTCGGTGCCGAACGCGCTGCTGGAACACTGAGTTCGAGACCGAACGCGGCGTTCGGGGGAGCTGCGGGCGTGGCGTCAGCTCGTGTGGTCCGACCGTGCGACGAGGGCCTCGATGCCGTCGAGCAGGAGCCCCAGGCCGTAGGCGAACTCCTCGTCGAAGAAGTCCTCGTCGTCGTCTCCGAGGGCCTCGGGACCGGCTGCCGCGAGCCGGGGGAAGCTCGCGGGGTCGATGAGGGCCCCGATGAGCTGGAGGTAGGCGCCCTGCGGACTGTCGGGGTCCACGGGCCCGGTGAGTCCCATCTGGATCGTCTGGCGGACGTGGTTCTGGCCCCAGCCGTCGATGGCGAGCAGGGCGGAGAGTCGTTGCTGACTCGTCAGGGGGAGGCCTTCGAGGGCCTCGAGTCCCGACTCCATCCAGCCGATCAGGTTGGGGGTCAGCGGCGGCGCGCTCTGGCGCGCCTCGGTGGTCCACGGGTGGGCGAGTCGCCGCGCACTGATCTCCCGGGCCCACCGGGTGATCCGCCGGCGCCAGTCCTCGTCGGCGGCGTAGCGCAGGTCCGGCGGCCCGTAGGCGACGTCGACCATGACGGACGACAGCTCGTCCTTGCTGTCGACGTAGCGGTAGAGCGACATCGTCGTGAAGCCGACCGCCTGGGCGACGCTCTTCATCGAGATGGCGTCGAGCCCCTCGGCGTCGGCGATCTCCACCGCGGCAGCGCCGATCTCGCGGATGCTCCGTCCCGGCTTGGGACCGCGGCGCCCCTCGGACTCGCGGCCCCAGAGCAGCTGGAGGTAGCGCGGCAGGTCGGTCATGGGCCCATCCTAGTCAACTGCTTGCGCGATACGCAGATGCGGCGTACCTTTCCGTGTGCCAGATAAACACTATGTCACATACGCAGATTGTGAGGAGCTCGCTGTGTCATCGTCCGTCACCTCCCCGCCTCGAGCCGGCCGTCGCGAGTGGACCGCGCTCGCCGTCCTCTGCCTGCCCCTGCTCATCGTCTCGATGGACGTCTCCGTCCTCTTCTTCGCCGTGCCGCACATCGCCGAGTCGCTGTCACCGACCGCGAACCAGCTGCTCTGGATCTTCGACATCTACGGGTTCGTGCTCGCCGGTCTGCTCCTGACGATGGGCGGCCTGGCCGACCGCTTCGGCCGGCGACGGCTGCTCCTCGCCGGCGCGCTCGCCTTCGGCGTCGCCTCGGTCCTCGCGGCGTATGCCCCGACCGCCGGTTGGCTCATCGCCGCCCGGGCCCTGCTCGGGGTGGGCGGCGCGACGCTCATGCCGAGCACCCTCGCGATCATCCGCAACCTCTTCAACGCCGACGACGAGCGTGCCAAGGCCGTCGGGGTCTGGTCCGCGGTCATGGCGGGCGGCGTCGGCATCGGTCCGATCATCTCCGGCATCCTGCTCGAGCACTACTGGTGGGGCTCGGTCTTCCTCATCAACGTGCCGGTCATGCTCGCGCTGCTCGTGGTGGCGCCGTTCCTGCTCCCCGAGTCGCGCTCGGAGGCGAGCCGGGTCGACGTCGTCAGCGCGGTGTTCTCGCTGCTCGCCATCCTCCCCGTCATCCACGTGCTCAAGCAGCTCGCCTCGGACGGCTGGTCACCGGCACTGATGCCGTATGCCGTCGTAGGCCTGGGCGCGGCCGTGGTCTTCGTGAGGCGTCAGTCGCGCATCGACAGCCCGATGGTCGACCCGCGGCTGTTCGCCCACCGGGGGTTCGGGGGCTCCATCGCCGTGCAGGTGATCGGGATGTTCGGCGTCATGGGCAATGCCGTGCTCATGACGCAGTACCTCCAGTCGGTCCTCGGCTACAGCCCGCTCGCGGCGGCGCTGTGGAGCCTGCTGCCCTCGATCGCCGTCGGTGCGGCGGCTCCGACGGCTGCCGCGGTGTCGCTGCGGGTCGGTCGCCCGATCGTCATGGCGACCGGGTTCGTCGTGGCCGCCGTCGGCTACATCGCCATGAGGTCCGCCGGAGCCGAGTCGTCGATCTGGGTCGCTCTCGTCTGCGCGTCCCTCGTGGCGATGGGCCTCGTGTCCGTCGCGACGCTCGTGACGGAGTACGCGATCGGCGTGGCGCCGGCCGAACGTGCCGGATCGGTGTCGGCCCTCGTCGAGACGGCGGGGGAGCTCGGCGGGGCGCTCGGGATGGCGGTCCTCGGCAGCGTCCTCGGGGCCGTGTATGCGGCCCGGATGGACGTGCTGCTGCCCGCGGGTCTCCCGCCGGGGGCCCGTGATGCCGCCCAGCAGACGCTGGGGGAGGCCGGGGTCGTCGCGGCGCGGCTCGGCGGAGCGCAGGGGCAGGCGGTCCTCGAGGCCGCGCGGACGGCATACGTCGACGGGATGCACGTCAGCGACGTCGTCGCGGCCGGGCTGCTCCTCGTCGGCGCGGTCGTCGCGCTCACCACGCTCCCGCGGCACCGACCCGATGAGCCCGCCCGCGCCGGTGTCGAGGTCGACAGGTCGTTCCAGTCGACGTGACGTCGGCTGACACGGGTGTGGGCCACGCACCGGAAGGGAGTCCGGCGCGTGGCCCACGGTCTGCCGCGACCGCTTGGGTAGGAGTCGGTCGGGCCTCGAGACACGTCGAGGGGTCAGGCGTGCTGTCGGGTCAGCACCAGGGGTAGACGAACAGGCTGCTGTCGCCGGCGCGGTGGTCGGCGAGGAGCAGGCTGAACGGCACCGGGTCGGGCACGCCGCTGATGTCGGCCCCGGGTCGGACCGTGACGCCGAGCGACTCGACGGCGTAGGTCAGGTCGACCCCGTTCTTGGCCACGGCCCCGAGCAGTCCGGCGCTCCGCAGGGTGGAGATGCCGGACTGCATGCAGGACGTGTCCGGAGATGCGGAGGCCGAGCCGGCCGTCGTCAGGACGGCGGCGGAGGCCAGGGCGGCCGCTGCGGCGATCGGGAACATCCTCATGCGTGACTCCTTCGTCAGTCCCCGAGTGTCTATGGTTTGTCCAATGTTTGGACAGTCCTGATTCAAAGGCCCGTGGCGCCTGTTGTCAATGGTTTGTCGAGGGTTGAGTCTCACGATCCCGACTGGTGGTCGGCGTTGCCTCGGGCGCGGCAGTCCGATCGGCCGGCTCGGGGGTCGGGTGCGGCCGGCGGGGCCACCAGAAGCGGTCGCCGAGGACCACCGCGATGGCCGGGACGAGGAGCGTGCGCACGACGAGCGTGTCGAGCAGGACGCCGATGCAGATGATGACGCCGATCTGGGCCAGGACGACCAGCGGCAGGACGCCGAGCACCGCGAAGACGGCGGCGAGCAGGATGCCTGCACTCGTGATGACGCCACCCGTCGCCGCCAGGCCGCGCAGCATGCCCTCACGAGAGCCGTGGCGCCGGGCCTCCTCTCGTGCTCGCGTCACGAGGAAGATGTTGTAGTCGACACCCAGGGCCACGAGGAAGACGAAGGCGAAGAGGGGTGCGCTGTCGTCGAGCGCGGAGAAGTCGAAGACCTTGCTGAAGATCCACCACGAGGCGCCGATGCTGGCGAGGTAGGTCGCGACGACGGTGGAGACGAGCACCATCGGGGCGACGATCGACCGCAGCAGCACGACGAGGGCGAGCAGGACGAGGGCGAGCACGAGCGGGAAGATGACGAGCCGGTCGCGAGCCGAGGCCTCCGCCTGGTCGAGGGCCACGGCCTCGGTGCCCGCGACGTGGCTCTCGGGCAGCGAGGTCAGGGCGGCGCGCAGGGCCACCACGGTGTCTGCGGCAGCCTCGGACCCTGGGGCCGCCTCGATGACGGCGTCGATCTCCGCCACCCCGTTGCCCTGGTTGACCATCCGGGCGCCGGCGATGCCCTCGACCCCCTTGGCAGCGGCGGTCACGGCCTGCGGGTCG
Source organism: Terrabacter sp. Root181 (assembly GCF_001428505.1). GTDB lineage: Bacteria > Actinomycetota > Actinomycetes > Actinomycetales > Dermatophilaceae > Terrabacter. The sequence continues at coordinate 278,391 of NZ_LMHU01000009.1, read as the reverse complement.
TTGGTCGTCATGATGATGGCGGGGTCGGCGCTACCGGCGGGGAACGACTGGGCCAGGCGCTCGCCCGCCGAGATGGCCTCCGGCTTCTGAAGGAACTGGTCCGAGGTCTTGAGGCCGGTGTCGATGAAGGCGATGCCCGTGGCCAGCACCGCGAGCCCGACGAGAGTGATGCTGATGATGCGCTTGGGGTGCGCGGCGACGCGGTTGCCGACCTTGCGCCACAGCGACGTGCCGTCGGCCAGAGCGGCCTCGCCCTCACGCGGCACGCGCGGCCAGAAGATCCATCGGTCGAAGATGACGAGGGCGGCGGGCAGCACGATGAGCACGAAGGCCGCGGCCACGACGATCCCGACGGCGCAGGCGAGCCCGAGGCCACGCGTCGCCGGGAAGAGCGAGAGCAGTAACGTCAGCAGGCCGATGACGACCGTGACCGAGCTGGAGAGGACGGCCTCGGCCGTGCGGCGCAGGGCGAGCGACATCGCCTCGCGCCGGTCGTGGTGGCGGCGCAGCTCGTCGCGGTAGCGGGAGATGAGCAGCAGGGCGTAGTCGGTGCCGGCGCCGAACACGAGCACCGAGAGGATGCCGATCGTCGACTCGTCCCACACGACGTCGAACACCGCGAGGGTGTGGGTGGCGAGCACGGCGGCCAGCCGGTCGGCCACGCCGACGACGATGAGCGGGAAGATCCAGAGGATCGGGCTGCGGTAGGTGATGACGAGGAGCAGCGCCACGACCGAAGCGGTCGCGATGAGCAGGCGCGTGTTCGCCCCGGAGAAGACGGCTGCCAGGTCCGCCTGGACCGCGGCCGGGCCCGTGACCTGCGCGGTGACCCCGTCGGGCAGGTCGGCCTTGACGGTCGCCCGGATCTTCTTGACGGCCTCGGCGGTCGCGGTGGCGTCGCTGTCGTCAACCGGCACGACCGCGAGCACTGCCGTGCCGTCCTGGCTGCGCTGCAGCGGCACCCGGCCGGCACCCGGCACCTGCGCGAGCCGGGCCTCGATCGCGCTGTCGGTGCTGGGCGACAGCTGTCCGGAGTCCGTGCTGAAGACGATGACGGCCGTCGACCCCTCCACCTCGGGCAGTTGCTCGCGAAGCTCGATCGCCTGCGCGCTGTCCGAGCCGATGGGCAGGGCGTCGGTCGCTGACGCGGTGCGCGTCGCCTCACCGACGGCGCTGACGACTCCCATCGCCCCGGCCAGGGCGAGGATGACGATGGCCACCGCCCACCATTTGCGTGTGATCCTGTCGGTCACCGAGCTCACGAGTACCTCCGCTAAGATGAGTAAGCAAGTTACTCAGAAGATTACTAAGTTGGTGAGTGACATTAGCAGCAAACAGAGCGACCGCCAATCGCCGCCTGAGGGCGGTGCTGCCGTCGGCAGCGCCAGAGGCAGTGTCGAGGCTGCGCCGCGCCTGAGCGCGGCGACCGGCGTGCCGAACTGGCGGCTCACCGGAACACTCTCGGCCCTGCAGGAGCTCGTCGAGGTCGCCGAGGCGGTGCCCGCGGTCGTGGCGCGCCAGGCCGGTCTCAGCACCTCTGAGCTGCACTCGCTCCGTCACCTCATGCGCGGTCCCATGGGGCCCGTTGACCTCGCCAAGGTGCTGGGGGTGACCTCGGCGGCTTCGTCGGGCGTCGTGGACCGCCTCTGCAGCCACGGCCACGCCGTGCGGCGTCCGCATCCCGACGACGGCCGTCGCACCGAGGTGGTCATCACCGACAGCGGGCGCGCCGAGGTGACGGCCCGGATGCGGCCGATGTTCGTGGCACTGGCGGAGCTCGACGGCTCCCTGACGGACGACGAGCGGGTCGTCGTCGAGCGCTACCTGCGCGGCGCGACTGCCGCGATGCGCAACCTCACGACCTGAGGCTCAGGCGGGCAGCTGCCCCCTCAGCAGGCTGTCGCCCGAGTGCGCCGGCTTGTCGTCGAACTGCTCCTTGGAGACGTCGACGACGACGTAGCCCTGGTCGATGAGGTCCTGGCTGATCGGGAAGGTGTCCGACTCGCCGGGACGCAGCACGCCGACGGAGACCATCCGCTTGCCGTCGGTGTTGATGAGCCAGACCTCGAGGTAGCCGTCGCCGGCATCGAGCGGACGGTCCGTCACGACGCTGAGGTCGAGCCCGTCCCCGGCGCGCACGACCGAGGCCTCGCCCTCTCGCTGGCGTGTGTCGAGGGTCTCCAGGGCGACCTGCGAGACACGCCCGCTGTCGTCAGGGGCCCAGATGGCCCGCCCGGCGAGCAGTCCCACGACGAGGCTGGCCGCCACGAGAGCGGCGCCCCACGCCGCGGCACGTCGGCGCGTCGCACGAGCGGACGCCGCCGTGATCGGCCTGACCGTCGCGTCCGCGGGGACGGGTTCGGGGGCGTATGCCGTCCCCGCCGTCGCCGGGGGACCCGTCGGGTTCGCGGGTCGGCCGGGTCGGTCGTCGGCGTCCGTCCCGGACGGACGCTCGTCCCGTGGCTGGGAGGTCTCCGCGGGCGTGGTCGCGGGTCCGGTGTCGGGTCCCGCCACGGTGGCGGGGGCCGGTCCGGCATCGGCTGGGGTGTCGGGCTCGGCGTCGATCTGGGCGGCCACGCGCGCCCAGACGGCGTCGTCGGGAGCCTGCCAGCCGGCATGCGCCAGCGGTCCTGAGGCGAGGCGCAGGGTGCGGCGCAGCTGCTCCACCGACGCGGAGCACACGGCGCACTGCTCGACGTGGGCAGAACGATCGGCCTCGACCTTCTCGCCCAGGGCGAGGTCGACGAGATCGTCGTCAGTCGGATGCGACACGTTCCACCTCCTTGAGTCGGTCTCTCAGCTCGAGCAGTCCCCGCCTGACGTGGCTCTTCACGGTGCCGAGGGGCATCTCGAGCGTGCGGGCGATGTCATCGTGCGTGCGGTCCTCGATGAAAGCCATTCGGAGCACGGTCGCTCGCGGATCGCCCATGCGCTCCAGCTCGTGGACGAGGAGCAGTCGTTCGGCCCAGTCGGAGTCGTGCGTGGTCGTCGGCTCGGTGACCACCTCGGACGCGAGCGCCTGCAGGTTTCGGTGGGTGCGGTAGCGCTGCGTGCGCACGTCGGCGACGCGGTGCTTCGTGATGCCCACGAGCCATGCCGCCGGCGACCCGCGGTCGGGTCGGAGGGTGGCGCGTCCCCGCCAGGCGGCGACAAACACCTGCTGGACGACGTCCTCGGCGTCCTCCCTGGTGCCGAGGGCGCGCAGGGCGATGGTGTGCACGAGGGGGGACCAGCGGCGGTACATCTCGGCGAGGGCCTCGCGGTCCCCGCCGATCAACCGGACGGCGAGCTCGGCGGACTCGACGTCAGGGTCCTCGTGCACGTGCACGGACCCACCTAACCACGTCCGGCTCACGCGAGCGGCTCGGCGGTCACGACGACGTTCTCGTCGTAGCGGTGCTGCTCGCGGTCGAAGTCGCCCCCGCACGTCACGACGTGGAGCAGTGCAGGTCCGTCGCGGGCGAAGAGGGCGGCGAGGTCGAGCGTCGTCTTGCGGACCTGGGTCACCGACGTGACGGCATACCTCGTCCTCATCTCGCCCGACCGCACCGTGATGACGTCGCCCGTGCGCAGCTCCTCGACGGCCGCGATGGGGCCGATCCCGTAGCCCGGCATGTCGAGGTGCGCCGCGAGGACCGTCGACCCGGCGTCGTCGCCGGGCCGCGGGCCGTAGCGGTACCAGCCCATCTGCGCCGGCGTCTCCGGGAGCGCCATCTCGCCGTCACGGGCGACGCCCACCGGCACGACCCGCATGTCGATGCCGAGACGGCGGATCGTCAGGCGGTCGGGGGCCGCCGCGGTCGCGCCCGCCTGCTGCGTCGCCGGGCGGACCCCCGGTTGTGTCAGACCGGCCGACCCGGTCGTCCCGGCCGGCGACCCCGGCGACCCCGGCTGCGGGGGAGAGGTCGTGGGGTCGCCGGCGGCGGGTGCGGCGGTGCCGGTGACGCCCGCCCCGGACGCCGCTGGGAGGGCGGCGTCGGAGTCACGCGTCAGCCACGCCGTGCCCACGCCCGCCAGGAGGGCGGCCGCGAGCGCGGCGACCACCCCCCTGGACGGGCTCGACGCCCGGGCCCGGGAGCGGCCCGATCCTGGGTCGACGGTGCGGTTCATCTCGGTCGTTCGCGACGGGTGCGTAGCGGGTCAGCGGATCCCGGCGGCGCGGCGGCGCGACACGAGGACGAGCCCGCCCACGGCGGCAGCGGCACCGATGACGGTCGCGTATCGGGCCACCTCCGAGGAATCTCGGGCCGCAGCGGCCTGGCCGCCCGCCCCGGCCGGGACTCCACCCGGGGCCGAGTGCATGCCGGAGAGGGTCTGGACCGCGAGCTCCAGGTTCTTGTCGGCGGCGCTGCCCCACGCGTACACGATCGTGTTGGTGCCCTCTTTGAGGTCGAGGTCAGCTGGGCCGATCGCGACGGTGTCGGTCCCCGCGAGGACGACGTCGGCCGAGATCGTGCCGGCGGGCACGTCGGCCTTGGCCTCGTTCGGGTTCGTGAGGTTCTTGAAGGCCGCCGTGCCGTTGGCCCGGACGTCGACCGCGGGGGCGGCGGCCGTGTGGCGCACGGTGATCCGCGCCTTGCCGGCATCGATCGTGGACGTGTCGTTGACGAAGGGTGTGAGGACCGGCTTGCCCGCCTCGGACAGGTGCGCGACGACCGTGACGTTGGCGCCGCCCGGCACCTTGACGTCGTTGGCCTCGATGACGGCTGCGCCACCGGCGCCCGCCCCGGCCTGCGTGACCTTGAGGTCGTAGGTGCCCTCGGGGAGCATCAGCGGATCGGTCAGCGTGCCGGGCTTGAAGTCTGTCAGAAGGGCCTTGCCGTTGGCGTAGACGTCGACCGTCGCGCCGGGCACGGCGTGGAGGATCGAGACCGTGGCGTCGGCCGCGTGGGCCGGGGCCGCGAGGAAGGCGGCCGGAGCGAGGGCGAGGGTCGTGGCGGCGGCGATGCGAAGCGACTTCATGGTCGTTCCTTTCCAGAGGGGTGAGTGCTCGAGTGCGACGGGGCCGCGCTCGGGTGGGAGGTGCATCCGGGAGGGGAGGCGGTGGCGTGCGGTGCGGACCTCGGGGCCGCGCGGGAGGGCGTCAGAGGTCGGCGGGGCGCAGGACGAGGACGATGCCGTGCGCGATCTGCCGGTTGCCCTGGTTGATGTCGAGCGCCCGCGGGTTGAGCAGGGGGTCGGCATCGTTGCGGTCGCCGTCGACGAGGCGGACGAGCTTGAGCCAGCGCGACAGCACGTCGACCTTGATGCTCGTGCCGGGGAGCGCCGTCGCCAGCATCGCGCCGTCGGACCGGAGGGCCTGCGACGAGGTGATGGGGCCGCCCGGGACGACGTGATAGAGCAGCACCTGCTCCAGGACGTCGATGCCGACGGCGCCGGCGAGCGCCTGGAAGACCTTCGTCTCGGAGCCGTACCAGCGGCCCGTCAGGTCGGCGGCGAGGACCTGGAAGGCCCGGTCGTTGGGGATGAAGGCCGTCAGCGGCACGTCACCATGCGTCAGCAGGCCCACCGGGCTGTCGGGCTTGGCCGCGAGGACGGCGAGGACCGCCTCGGTGACGATGTCGTAGTCGTACCAGTTGCCGTCGAACTGGTTGCCGTCCGCGAGCAGCACGTCGGCGAGGCTCGTGGTTCCGCTCGGGGTGGCTGCGGCGACCACCGATGACTGGGCGCGCGATGCACTCGATGCGCTGGACGCAGCAGGGGCGGCGACAGCGGCAGGGACGGCGAGGGCGCCGGCCAGGGCCGCGACGACGGGGACGAGATGACGCTTCTTCACGGTCGGTCCTCTCTTCGGGAGCGACGGCGTCGTGTGCCGTCTGCTCCTACTTCCGAGAACGTGCCGTGCAGGGATGCACCTACCGCGAACTTTCTTCTCGCGGTGGGGGGCGTGCTGCGTCAGAGGTGCGCGTTGACCGCCTCGGCCGCGCGCTGGCCGGAGACGAGGGCGCCCTGGATCGACGCCGTGTCCCGGTGGTCGCCGCACACGAAGACGCCGTCGCCGAGCGTGACCGGGGCGCGGACCACGAGGGGTGGCGTCATCGCCGGCAGCGCGGCCTCGACGCGATGGCGGGTGACGACACGCCAGTCGGAGGTGTCGCAGCCGTAGATCTCACCGACGTGTCGCAGGACGTCGGCCTCGGACGCGTCCCCGTCGGGCCGGTCGAGCAGGCACGTCGCCTCGACGAGGTGCTTCGTCGGTGGGGCGTAGCTCGGGGCTGCTGCCGTCATGACGGCGGTGTTCCACACAGGGCCGGGTGGGGCGGAGTCGTGGCGCCGCCCGTCGACCGCGACGAGCGGGAGGGAGTGGGGCGGCTCCGGTGCGTCGAACCACCACGTGACGAGGCCCTTGGTCGGAGGCTCGGGGAGGGTGGTGAGGTTGGCCGCGCCGATCGGGTCGGTGGCCACCACGGCGCTGCGGGCGTGCAGGTGCCGGCCGTCGACGCGGACGTCCACGCCGCCGTGCACGGGCGTGATGGACTCGACGTGGCTGCGCAGCCGGACGCGGTCGCCGAGCGGCTTGGCCACCTGCTCGGGCAGGGCGTGCATGCCCGTCGCCGGCACCGCCGGCCGGCCGAGGGCGAACATCCGCACGAGCAGCTTCGTGAAGTTGGCCGACGACCCTCCGTGGCTGTCGACGAGGACCCCGGCGAGGAAGGGGTCGAGCACCTCACGGCGGAGGCGGCCGGTGACGCCGGCCTCGTCGAGCGACTCCGCGAGGGTCGAGTCCTGCTGTGCCAGAACGGTCTTCGGGTCTGCCATGACGCGTGCCGTCCACCGGGTGACGCCGGCGAGCTCGCGTGGGTGGAGGTAGCCGCTGCGCATCGTCTGGGCGAGGAGCCGGGGCTCGCGCATCGGGTCGGCGAGCACCTGCAGGCCGTTGGTGCGGCGCACCAGCACGCCGGACCCGAAGGGCTTGAGGTCGAGCGTCGACACGTCGACCCAGCGTCGGACCGCCGGGTAGGCGGGGTTGAGCACCTGGAAGCCACGGTCGCACCGGAAGCCGTCGACCACGTCGGTGCGGATCCGGCCGCCGACACCGTCGCTCGACTCGAGGACGACGACCTCGTGACCGAGCTCGGTCAGCCGTCGCGCGCACCGCAGCCCTGCCAGTCCTGCCCCGACGATGACGACGTCAGCGTCCACGAAGGATCACCCCACTGCTCGAGTCCGGCCCCCGTCGCAGCGTAGACCTCGCGGGGTGGCCGCGGGAGGGGCCGAGGACGGCGTCCGCAGCCCGCGCCCTGCCGGCGTCGCGTCGCGCCGCCCGCGGTCTCCTCGACGCGTGCCGAGCAGGCCGACGCCGAAGGGCGCCCCGACCCCGCGAGGTTCTCGGCGGCGACCTCAACCGCGCAGGCGCACCGACAGGCAGGTGACGCAGCCCTCGAGCTTCTCGAACTCGGAGATGTCGACGGTCGTCACGTCGTGCCCGCGAGCCGCGAGCAGCTGGGCGGTGCGAGGCGCGGAGGCCGACATGAGCACCGACATGCCACCGAGCAGGACGACGTGGGCGCCGGACTCCTCCGGGACGGCGAGGAACTCGGGCCACGCAGACAGGTCGTCGACGAGCGGCGGGTAGCCCAGCACCGTGCCGTCGGGCAGGGCCGTCACCGCGGACTTGAGGTGCAGCACCTTCGACACCGGCACGGGGACCACCTCGACGCGATGTCCGTCCCAGGCGCGTCGCAGCTGGTCGACGCCGGCGAGGTTCGTGCGCCCGCCGACACCCACCCAGACGACGTGTCCGTGCTTGAGCACGTCCCCGCCGTCGAGGGTGCCGGGCTCCTCGACCTCGACGGTGCGGTAGCCGTATGCCTCGACGGCCTCGCGGACGCCGGCCCGCTCGGCCCGTCGCTCGGGCGCGCCGGACCGGCACAGCACCGCGACGTCCCCGTGCACGACGACCTGGTCCTCGATGAACACGCCGTCGGGGCAGTCGTCGACGGGTGGCGCCTCGACGACGGACCAGCCGCGCCGGCGGAGGACGTCGACGTACTCCTGCCACTGGCGCAGCGCCAGCCCGACGTCGACGGATCCCGAGCGCTCGATGTGCGTCACGATCCCGTCCGCGAGTCGGGGGGAGGGTCGGCGGACGAGCGCGAGACGACGGTGCACGCGCTCACTCTAGGGGCGTCGCACACCCCGGCCGACGGGGCGCGTCCGCCCTCAGTGGGCGAGGGTCGGCTTCTCGTCCGACCGTGCCGTCGGCCACCAGCCCTGCGTCTGCGCCGTGTGGGTCAGCTGCTCGCGGTAGGCCGATCCGGCCGCGCGCACGCATCGCTCGACGTCCTCGTCGTCGAGCGCCCCGAGGCGCCACCGCAGGAGGCGTCGGGCCGTGATCGGCTGGTCGCACAGCGGACGCAGCACCCCACCCGGCGGGGCGGACGCGGTGGGGACCGCGAAGGACACCGCTCGCCCGGCGACCACGGCCGGCCACAGCGGTCCGAGGTCGTGCGGTCCGTAGGTCGACCGCAGGGTGACGCCGAGGCGAGCGATGACGGCGCTCGTCGTCTCGGAGCCCGGGTCGACCTCGGTCGGCGGCAGGATCCAGTCCTCGCCGGCCAGCTCCGTGATGTCGACGCACCGCTGCGACGCGAGCGGGTGCGACGCGGACAGGGCGACGAGCAGCGGCTCGCGCTCGACGATGACCCGCTCGCCGATCATGGCGCGCGGCCCTTCCTCGCGTCGGTCGGCCACGAGCGCGATGACGACCGCGACGTCGACCCGGCCGTCGCTGATCGCCTCGGTCGTGGTGCCGCCGGTGAGCGGCGGCACCGGCATCAACGGACGTCGCATGTCCGTCGCGTAGGCGTGGCTGACGAAGGACGTGAAGTAGCGCATCGAGTCCGACGTGATCCGCAGCGGCGCGTCGCTCGCCCGGTGGGTGCGGACGTCCTCGCGCAGTGCCGCCACCTCGTCCAGGACCGTCCGGGCCCGCGACACGACGCGCTCACCGATGGCGGTGCAGGCGACCCCGTCCCCGCTCGGGCGGAACAACGTGCACCCGAGGGCTCGCTCGATGCGCCCCACCTCGGACCCGAGGGTCGCCGCGGACACCCCGAGCACGGCCGCGGCGGCGGGGATGCTGCCCTGCTGCGCGACCACCGCGACGACGCGCAGGTGTCCGACCTCGAGCTCCACGTACCCGAGCGTAGGGCGCACGCCCGACGGCGCCACCCGGGACGCCGTGGGCCTCCCGCGGCGATCCGGGCTTCAATGGGATTGACCCTCACGTGGCGTGAGGCGTCAGGCTCGATCCATGACCGGAAGGACGCAGGAGATGACCACCTGGACGGTGGGGCAGGTCGCCGACCTCTTCGACGTGACGGTGCGCACCCTGCACCACTACGACGAGATCGGCCTGCTCGTCCCGAGCGAGCGCTCGCGGGCGGGCTATCGGCTCTACACCGCCGAGGACCTCACGCGGCTCCAGCAGGTCGTGGTCTACCGGCGGCTCGAGATGCCGCTCGAGGAGATCGCGACCCTGCTCGACCGCGGCGAGGACGCGGCCGACCACCTGCGCCGTCAACGCGCGACGGTCATGACCCGGCTGGACGAGCTGCGCGAGCTCGTCTCGGCCATCGACCGAGCACTGGAGAGAGCGATGAACGACCAGCCCGCCACGACCGAGGACCTCAAGGAGCTCTTCGGTGACGGCTTCACGGACGAGTACGAGCAGGAGGCTCAGGAGCGCTGGGGCGAGACCGACGCGTGGAAGCAGTCACGGTCGCGCACGAAGCGCTACACCAAGGCCGACTGGGAACAGGTCAAGCAGGAGGCCGACGCCGTCAACGCGGCCTTCGTCGCGGCGCTGCGTTCGGGTGAGCCGGCGTCGGGCGAGGCGGCCATGGACGCCGCCGAGCAGCACCGCCGGCACATCCACGACCGCTTCTACGACCTCGACCACACCTTCCACCGGGGCCTGGCCGACATGTACGTCGCCGACCCCCGCTTCACGAAGACGTACGAGGACATCGCACCCGGCCTCGCGGCATACGTCCGCGACGCGATCCACGCCAACGCCGACCGCCACGCGACGGGCGGCTGAGCACGGGACGCGCCTGACCGACAGGTGAACGCGGCGGGGGAGGGCGACCYCCCCCGCCGTAACCTTGGCGCATGCGAGTTGGTGTCTTCGGTGCAACGGGTCAGGTGGGCGGCGTCATGCGCGCCCTTCTCGAGGAGCGGGACTTCCCGGTCACGCAGGTGCGGTTCTTCGCGTCCACGCGCTCGGCCGGCACGACGCTTCCCTTCAAGGGTGAGGACGTCGTCGTCGAGGACTCCGCGACGGCCGACTTCTCCGGCATCGACATCGCGCTCTTCTCCAACGGCGGCGCGGCCTCGAGGGAGCTCGCGCCGAAGGTCGCCGCCGCCGGCGCCGTCGTCGTCGACAACTCCAGCGCCTGGCGCAAGGACCCCGAGGTCCCGCTCGTCGTCTCGGAGGTCAACGCCGCAGACCTCGGCGACATCCCGAAGGGCATCGTCGCCAACCCCAACTGCACGACGATGGCCGCAATGCCGGTGCTCAAGCCGCTGCACGACAGGGCCGGCCTCGTGCGCCTGCACGTCTCGAGCTACCAGGCCGTGAGCGGCTCCGGCGGCGCGGGCGTCCAGGAGCTCGACCGCCAGCTAAGGGGGGCGTATGCCGCGGGCGACCCCACCGGGCTCGCGCTCGACGGGCGCGCGGTGGCCGTGCCCGAGGCGCAGCTGTATGCCGTCCCCGTCGGCTTCAACGTCGTGCCCCTCGCGGGGTCGGTCGTCGACGACGGCTCCCTCGAGACCGACGAGGAGCAGAAGCTGCGCAACGAGTCGCGCAAGATCCTGCACGCCCCCGACCTCCGGGTCTCGGGCACGTGCGTGCGCGTCCCCGTCTTCACCGGGCACAGCCTCGCGATCCACGCCGAGTTCGAGGGTGACATCTCGCCCGAGGAGGCGCTCGACCTGCTCAAGAACGCACCGGGCGTCATCGTCACCGACGTGCCCAACCCACTCGAGGCGGCCGGTCGCGACGAGGTCTTCGTCGGGCGCGTGCGGGCCGACCAGGCGGCGCCCGAAGGCAAGGGCCTCGTGCTCTTCGTCGTCGGCGACAACCTGCGCAAGGGTGCGGCCCTCAACGCCGTCCAGATCGCCGAGGAGCTGCTCGCCCGCCGCTGAGGCCCGCCACCCCACTCGCGCACCACCCCACCCGCGCAACACCCCACCCGCGCAACACCACCCGGGCAACACCCCACCCGCGCAACACACCGTGCAGGTCACAACCCACCGGGATCGGATCGCGGTGGGTTGTGACCTGCACGGTGTGTTGCGGGGAGACTTCGTTCGGGGACGCGGGGGCGGTGTCCGGGCGGTCGCATAGGCTCGGGGCGTGACGGAGAACCTCGCGGCCGCGACCCATCGGACGGCCACCGCCCCCGGGCTCTTCGTCTGCTTCGAGGGGGGTGACGGGGCCGGCAAGTCGACCCAGGTGCGCCTGCTCACCGACGTGCTCGAGCAGCGTGGACGCGAGGTCGTCGTGACCCGCCAGCCCGGCGGCACGCCGCTCGGCGCGCAGATCCGCGAGCTCGTGCTGCACGGCGACCATGTGGCGGCCCGGGCCGAGGCACTGCTCTTCGCGGCCGACAAGGCCCACCACGTCGACCAGCTGATCAAGCCGGCGCTCGCCGGTGGCTCCGTGGTCATCACCGACCGCTACGTCGACAGCGCGATCACCTACCAGGGGGCCGGTCGCGAGCTCGGTCGCGACGAGATCACCGCGCTCCAGCACTGGTCCGTCGGAGGCCTGCTGCCCGACCTGACGATCGTCCTCGACGTCTCGCCCGAGGTGGGGCGCCAGCGGCGCGGCGACACCCACGACCGCCTCGAGTCCGAGGCCGATGCCTTTCACGCCGCGGTCCGTCGCGGCTACCTCGAGCTCGCGGCCGCCGACCCCGAGCGCTACCTCGTCCTCGACGCGAGCGAGTCGGTCGAGCGCCTCCACGCCGGCATCGTCGACGGCGTCGACCGTGTGATGGCGGCCCGTCGATGACCGTCTGGGCCGACCTCGTCGGCCAGGAGCCCACCATCGAGACGCTGTCGCGCGCCGTCAGCGACGAGTCGGCGATGACGCACGCCTGGCTCTTCACGGGCCCGCCCGGGTCCGGTCGCTCGACCGCGGCCCGGGCGTTCGCCGCGGCCCTGCAGTGCCCCGACGGCGGGTGCGGTCAGTGCCGTGAGTGCCGCACCGCCCTCGACGGCAGCCACGCCGACGTCAAGGTCGTGGCCACCGAGGGACTGTCGATCAAGGTCGCCGAGGCACGCGCGCTCGTGCAGGAGGCCGCACTCCGACCGTCCGTCGGCCGCTGGCGCATCATCATCATCGAGGACGCCGACCGTCTCACCGCTTACACCGACGCCCCGGCCGACGCGCTGCTCAAGGCCCTCGAGGAGCCGACGCCGCGCACCGTCTGGATGCTCTGCGCCCCGAGCCTCGAGGACGTCATCGTCACGATCCGCTCGCGTTCGCGCCACGTGCGGCTGCGCACCCCTCCCGTCGAGGCCGTCGCCGAGCTGCTGCAGCGCCGCGACGGGGTCGACCCCGCCATGGCGTTGTATGCCGCCCGCGCCGCCCAGTCGCACGTGGGCCTCGCGCGCCGGCTGGCTCGCGACGAGCAGGCCCGCATCCGCCGCCGCGACGTCATCGCCATGGCGACGAAGATCCTCGGCGTCGGCGACGCCATCGGTGCAGCCGCCGACCTGGCCCAGATCGCCGACGAGGAGTCGACCTCCTCGAGCGCCGAGCGCGACGCCGCCGAGAAGGCCCACCTCATGGAGACGCTCGGCGCCGACCCGAGCGCGCGCACCCAGCCGCCCCACATCCGTGCGCAGGTCGCTGCGCTCGAGCGCGAGCAGAAGACCCGCGCGACCCGGTCGGCCCGCGACGTCGTCGACCGGGCCCTCGTCGACCTCACGTCGATCTACCGCGACGCGCTCGTGCTGCGCCTGCGCTCCGAGGTCGACCTCGTCAACCCGGACGCCGTCGACAAGGTGCGCGCACTGGCCGGGGTCTTCGGTCCCGAGCAGCTGCTCGCCGCCATGGACGCCATCAGCGAGGCCCGCGACCGCATCAACGCCAACGTCTCGCCCCTGCTCGCGCTCGAGGCCATGGCCCTGCAGCTGCGGGTGCCACGCGACCTCGGCATCTGACATCCCTCGCGGGCGCCGCCGTGTGAGGTTGTTCATGCACGAAACGGGCAGCCTCGACGGGTCCGGGCCCCGGCGCGTGCGACAGCCGGCGCGACGGGCAGCCCGCGCGACCCGGCATACGGCCTCGATGCGGTCACGTCCGCAGCTCGGAGGCGGCTCCCGACAGGTCGACCGGTTACGGTTTCGGGCATGACGACACGCCCTGCCGCCATCTCCCGCGCCCTCACCGCCGCCGCGGCGACCCTGGCGCTGGTGCTGGCAGCAGCGGCCTGCACGACGAGCGAGCCGCCGATCGGCCCCGCCTCGAAGACGGGGCTCCCGGCGGCCACGGCGGCGCCCACCGAGGCGCTCGCCTCCTACTACTCGCAGAAGCTCGACTGGAAGAAGTGCGGCAGCCTCGAGTGCGCCGACCTCCGGGTCCCGCTCGACCACGCCCACCCCGACCCGTCGAACGACCTGACGATCAAGGTCGCGCGCGTCAAGGCCCGCGACCAGGCCAGGCGTCTCGGCTCGCTCCTCGTCAACCCCGGCGGTCCCGGGGCGTCCGGCATCGACTACGTCCGCGGCGGCGCCGAGACCATCGGCGGGCCGGAGGTCCGGCGCTACTACGACCTCGTCGGCTTCGACCCGCGCGGCGTCGCGAGCTCCGACCCCGTCGACTGCCTCGACGACAAGGCCCTCGACCGTTTCCTCTCCGCCGACCCCACGCCCGACGACGCGGCCGAGGAGCAGGCCCTGCTGACGCAGGCCAAGGCCATGGCCGACGGGTGCCAGAAGGACAACCCCGAGCTCGTCAAGCACCTCTCGACCGCCGACGCGGCGCGCGACATGGACATCCTCCGGGCCGCCGTCGGCGACCCCCAGCTGAACTACCTGGGCAAGTCCTACGGCACGTTCCTCGGCTCCAGCTACGCCGACCTCTTCCCGCAGCGGGTCGGCCGGGTCGTCCTCGACGGGGTCGTGCCCCCCGACCTGACGAGCGCCGAGCTCGGCGAGGGCCAGGCCCGCGGCTTCCAGATCGCGACCCAGGCCTTCATCGAGGACTGCGTCACCGAGGACTGTCCCCTCGGCGACACCCCCGAGGCGGCGCTCAAGGGCCTCGACGACCTCTTCCGCGAGGTCGACCGCCAGCCGCTGCCCACGGGCGACCCGAGCGCGCCGCTGCTCACCGAGGGCTGGGCCCGGCTCGGGGTGGCCGTCGCGCTCTACGACCAGGGCGCCTGGGGCATCCTCACCGACGCCCTCAAGGAGGCGAAGGCCGGCAACGGCCAGAGCCTCATGCAGCTGGCCGACGCCTACGCCGACCGGCGCCCCGGGGGTGGCTACGACGGCAACCTGATGGAGTCGATCTACGCCGTCAACTGCCTCGACCGGCCCGACAGCCCCGACCTGTCCGCCTACGAGACGTATGCCACGGACTTCTCCGCGAAGGCGCCGACCTGGGGCGCCAACCTCGCGTGGGGCGCCCTGCCCTGCGGCGTGTGGCCGGAGAAGTCCGCCGTCGGCCCCCACAAGGTCACGGCGCCCGGCAGCGACCCCATCGTCGTCGTCGGCACGACGCGTGACCCCGCGACGATCTACGAGTGGTCGGTGCGGCTGCGCGACCAGCTCGACAACGCCGTGCTCGTGTCCTACGACGGTGACGGCCACACGGCCTACGGCCGGAGCAACACGTGTGTCGACAGCGCCATCGACGCCTACTACGTGCAGGGGCGCGTGCCCAAGGACGGACTCAAGTGCTGAACGAGGACCCGCGTCCCGACGACCTTCCCGACGCTCCGAGCGGGTATGCCGCCCTGCCGCCCTCCTACCCGGCGCCCTCAGCGGGTGCCGGCGGGGGCGCGCCGGTCGGGAGCGGTGGGTCCGGCGTGTCCGGCGTGTCCGGCCTGTCCGGGCCGGGCAGGCCCGGGCGTTCGCCGCTGCGCCCCGTGCTCGCGGCCGTCGCCGTGGTCGCCGTGGTCGCGGTCGTCGTCCTCGCCGCGTGGCGCATCGGCAACCCGCCGAGCGTCGCCGTGCCTCGACCCACCGTCTTCCCGTCCGGCTCGGTGACGCCGAGCCCGCCGTCGGTCCAGCCGTCGCCGGGCGCGGCGCTGTCGCGGGACTACCCGGCCGCGCTCGCGCCCTTCTACACCCAGCAGCTCGACTGGTCACCCTGCGCCGACAACGCCAAGCACCGGTGCACCACGATGGAGGTGCCCGTCGACTACGCGAAGCCGACCGGCGACCGCTTCACCCTCGCGCTGCGCAAGGCCCCGGCGACCAAGCCCTCCGAGCGCATCGGCTCGCTCGTCATCAACCCCGGCGGCCCCGGTGGGTCCGGGGTCGAGTACGCCCAGTACTCCTCGTTCGTCTTCTCACCGGCGGTGCGGGAGGCGTACGACGTCGTCGGTTTCGACCCGCGCGGGATCGGGGCCTCGAGCCCCGTGCGGTGCCTGGCGGACTCCGACATGGACGAGCTCTTCAGCGCCGACCCGACGCCCGACTCGGCGGCCGAGCGCTCGACGCTGCTCGCCGACGTCGACGGCGTGACGAAGCGCTGCGCGGCACGCGGTGGTGACCGCGCGATGCACATGAGCACGACCGAGGTCGCCCGCGACATGGACGTCATGCGGGTGCTCCTCGGCGACGAGAAGCTCAACTTCTTCGGCGGCTCCTACGGCACGTTCCTCGGCGCCGTCTACGCCGACACCTTCCCGAAGAAGGTCGGGCGGATGGTGCTCGACTCGGCGATGTCGCCGAACCAGACCGAGCAGCAGGAGATGACCTACGACATCCAGGGCTTCGAGTCCTCGATCGACGCCTTCATCGACTGGTGCGTCGCCCGGCCGGACTGTGCGCTCGGCAGCGACAAGGCCGGCGCCCGCCAGAAGATCGTCGACCTGCTCGACAACGTCGAGAAGAACGGCCTGACGACGAACAAGCCCGGTCTGACCCGGATCGGCGAGGGGTGGGTCGGCTTCTCGATCTTCATGTGCCTCTACTCCGACCAGTCGTGGCCGACGCTCAACAAGGGACTCGCCCAGGCGTTCACCGGCAAGGGCGACATCCTCCTCGCCAAGGGCATGTCGGTCGTCGAGCGCGGCATCACCGGTGACTACGCGCCGAGCACCTACCTCCAGGCGATGATCCCGGTGCGGTGCGCGGACTGGCCGCGGTCCACGGCCGACCCGTCCCTGGCCGCCGAGCAGAAGAAGGCCAAGGCGGCGCACCCGCTCTGGGCCCGGATGACCGGTGAGCTCTACGACAACTGCCGCACGTGGCCCACGGCCGGTCGCACCCCCAAGGGCACGACGCTCGCGGTCGGTGCCGACCCGATCCTCGTCATCGGCAACGAACGCGACCCCGCGACACCCATCGGCGGCACGAAGCAGCTCGCCAAGGACCTCGCGTCGGGCATTCTGCTCACTTCGGACCACGACGGGCACGGCACCTACTACGCTGGCAACCCGTGTGTGGACTCCGCCGTGGACGGGTACCTGCTCAGGGGAACGGCGCCGGCCGACGGCACGACCTGCTGAGCAGACTGCTCGCGCCCCTCGTCTCCGTCGCGGTCCTCGCGACACTCCTCCTGCTCGCCAGCAGTCCCTCCTACGCGCCCGGTGCCGGCTCGTCCGGCGGTTCGGTCACGGCGGTGACCGAGGGCGCACCCGACCCGGGTTCGTCGGATTCATCGGGGCCGTCGGGTTCGTCGGGGCCGGACGACGACGCCGCCGCGACGGACGGCGAGGCGGCGCCGCGCGACCGGGTGGAGCTCGGTACGCCGACCTCGAAGCCGGCCCAGGGGCTGGACGTCTTCTATGACCAGGCGATCAGCTGGCGTCCGTGCGACGACACCGGTGACGGCAGGGGCTCGGACGCCGACCGGTGCGGCACGGTGCGGGTCCCCGTCGACTACCTCGCGCCGCGGGCCGAGACGGTCGAGATCGCCCTGCGCAAGGTGCCGGCCGCGAACTCCAAGGCGCGCAAGGGGACGCTCTTCGTCAACCCGGGCGGACCCGGTGCCTCGGGCCTCGAGTTCGCGATGGAGGCCCGTGACTTCTTCTCCGACGACGTCCGCGAGGTGTGGGACGTCGTCGGCTTCGACCCGCGGGGCATCGGCGAGTCGGGTGGCTTCGCGTGCCTGCGGGGGAGGGACCTCGACGCGATGTATGCCGCCGACCCCACGCCCGACACGAAGGCGGAGAAGGCCGCCGCAGTGTCGTCGCGGACCGCGCGCCTCGACGGCTGCCTGGCGCGAGGCGGTGCGCTCGCGCGCAACATGGGCTCCGAGCAGGTGGCTCGCGACCTCGACATCATGCGTGACGCCGTGGGGGACGCCCACCTCAACTACTACGGGATCAGCTACGGCACGCTCATCGGGGCGCTCTACGGGGCGCAGTTCCCCGACCGGATCGGGCTCATGGTCATCGACTCTGCCGTCTCGCCCGACTACGTCGCGATGGACTCGGCGACGCAGGACGACGTCGACGGCTGGGCCGAGGGCGAGGCAGCGACGGTGGAGGAGGGCCTCGACGCCTTCCTGGAGGACTGCGTCGACCAGGGCGACTGTGCCCTCGGCGACGACGTCGACGCCGCCCGGACCCGGCTGCTCACCTTCCTCGACCGGCTCGACCGCAAGCCGCTCACCAGCGACGCCGAGGGCATCCCGCTGCTCACCGAGGGCTGGGCCGTGACGGCGATCAACGCCGTGCTCCTCTACGAGGACTCGTGGGAGGACGTCGACGACGCCCTGCACGTCGCGCTCGAGGACGGTGACGGCACCGACCTCGTGTGGACCGCGATGGACGCGGTCATGCGCGACGACGACGGCTCGTACGTCGGTGGCTACGAGGCGAGCCACCTGCCGATCCACTGCGCGGACTGGCCGCTGGACGCGACCTCGGAGATGGAGCCGAGCCGCTCCGTCCTCGTCGACCATCCGGTCTACGCCCATCTCTACGGAGTGGTGACGGACTCCTGCGACGGCTGGGTGGGCACCCAGCGGACCAACCTCATCCTCACCGTGGATGCCACCTCGCCGGTCCTCGTCCTCGCCAACGAGCGTGACCTCACCACGCCGCCGGACGGCACCCGAGAGATGGGACGTGGCATCTTCGGGTCGCGCTTCGTGCTCGTCGACGCGGACGGCCACGGGGTCTACGCCAACGGCAACGACTGCGCCGACGCGATCGTCGACGACTACCTCGCGCGGGGACTCGCGCCACGCAACGGCGAGCTCTGCGACGCCTGAACGGCCCCACGCGCGTCGAGGGGGCACCTTGCCGATGGAAGGTGCCCGTTCGACGGTGGCGAGGGCGTATGTCGGGTGGCCGGCGACGCGCGTCCGCCCGGTGGGCTGGTCCGCCCGGTGGGCTGGTCCGCCCGGTGGGCTGGTCCGCCCGGTAGGGCTCGTCCGCGCCGGTAGGGCTCGGCCCGGTCAGTCAATCGAGACCCGGACGACGATCTTGCCCGCCGTGTGCCCCTCCTGGTTGAGCCGGAACGCGTCCGCCAGCTCCTCCAACGCGAAGGCGCGCGCGATCGGCACCGACAGATCGCCCCGCTCGACCAGCTCGGTCAGGCGGGTGAGCTCGGAGCCGTCCGGGCGCACCCAGACGTAGTGCCCACCGGCCCCGGCGACCGACCCGTCGGCGATCGACGCGTGACGACCGCCCTCGGCGAGCACGGCGGTCGTCACGTCGAGGACACCGCCCACGAAGTCCGCGACGGCGTCGACACCCTCCGGAGCGAGCGCCTTGACGCGCTCGACCACACCGTCGCCGTAGGCCACCGGCTCGGCCCCGAGCTCGCGCAGGCGATCGTGGTTGCGCTCCGAGGCCGTGCCGATGACCCGGGCGCCGAGCGACCGGGCGATCTGCACCGCGAGCGAGCCGACTCCACCGGCGGCGGCGTGCACGAGCACGGTGTCGCCCTCGCCGACCTCGAGGCGGGTGAGCAGACGTAGGGCGGTGAGGCCGGCGAGGGGCAGGCCGGCGGCCTCGTCCCACGACATCGACGCGGGCTTGGCGGCGACGGCTCGCACCGGCACGCTGACGAGCTCGGCGAACGTGCCGCCGTGGACGTAGTCCTTGCGGGCGTAGGCAAGCACCTCGTCGCCGGGGGCGAACTCGGGGGTGTCGTAGCCGACGGCCTCGACGACCCCGGACACGTCCCAGCCCGGGACCACCGGGAACCGGACGTCCATGACGGCGTCGAGGCCGCCCGACATGAGCTTCCAGTCGACCGGGTTGACCGACGCCGAACGGACGCGCACGAGCACCTCGCCGGGGCCGACCTTGGGCTGCGGCTGCTCCGTGAGGGCCAGCACCTCGGGGCCGCCGTAGGTTTCGTAGGTCGTGGCGCGCATCGTCGGGGTCGTCGTCTGGGTCGTGTCGGTCATCCGTGGTCCTCCTGGGTCGTGCCGGTCGTGGGCTGGGTGGTGAGCAGGTCGCGCGGGCGCCCGGTCTCGCGGTCTCCCCAAGGACAAGTCGCGGCGGTCGGCGCGGCATTCCCAGGCGCCGGCAGGGTGCTTCGGCGGCGTCCGGACCGGCCCTGCCGGGGTGGCCGGGGCGCGATTTTTCTCCGGCAGGGGTCGTGCGTATACTCAACCTCCGTGTCCGGTCGCACTCGTCGCGGCCCTCACGACCAGCCGCTTTAGCTCAGTCGGCCAGAGCGATTCACTCGTAATGAATAGGTCATCGGTTCGATTCCGATAAGCGGCTCCAGCAACGCCCCCGGCTTCTGCCGGGGGCGTTTCTGCTGGTCAGAGGCTTGAACTGCCTCATTGAGTAGGACGCTGCCAGCCCGGCGGGGCTCCGCTCGGCGGCGGATTGCCTCCGGGTGACCATCTATGTCCATCTACCTTCGCTTGGCGCACTCCCGGCGCCGCGCACCACCAGCCGGGCTAAGCCTCCGATCCGACCTTGAGTCTGACCTGGGCAGGCGGACTGGGGGAGGCCGGCAGTGTTCGAGGGCGTTCGAGGGCGTTCGTGAGCGTCTGGATCTGCTGATGAGGGCTAGTTCGGTTCGCGCGGCGTCTCCGTCGCTGCGTTCGAACGCGCCGCCGCTTCAGTCGTCACAGAATCGGTCGCGCAGCGACGCCGAGAACGCTGACCGGCTGCAGCGGCGGCCCGTCCGGCCGTTGGTCTTTGCCACCTCGGTGGGCGATGAAGTCGACCACCTCGAGCCCATAGGAGACATGTCCCACGACGGAGTACAGCTGGCCTCCCGGTGGGACCTGGAACGTGTCATGCACGATGAAGAACTCGCCGGCTGTCGCGGCCGCGCGATCGCCGCGGGCCAGCCCGACGTCTCCGAGATGGTAGGTGCGGTCCTGGGGGACGTTCTCCAGAGGCAGGGAGAACCCGGGATCCGCCGTGCCGCGGCCGGACGGGTCGCCGCACTGCAGAAAGTGCGTTGGAGCCCGCAGTGTCGTCAACCGGCGACACACGCTGTCCCCCCAGTACCCGGCTCGGGCAAGCATCACGAATGACGCGACACTGCGTGGGGCGGCGCGTCCATCCAAGGAGATGCGGACGTCGCCGCACGTCGTCGATAGCGAGACGTCCCATGTGCTGCCTTGTGCGGCGCTCCCGGGCGGCGCGGCCGTGAAGGTCGGGTGGTCAGTCGGCAGCGCACGGGGCGCTCCGCACGTCACTGGACGCGGCGTGAGGTCCGAGGCCCCTAGGTGCTTCTTCGGGCCGGAGTTCAGGTACATCACGAACGCAAAGCAGGCGACGACGATGCAGCCGAGGACGACCAGGGACACGGCAAACATGAGGCTACGGACTGGACCCCACTTCTCCCTGGACATGCACAGAACCTAGACGCTGCGCGAGCGACCACGGTTGATACGCGTCCACGAGGCTCCCCTCCCGATACCGGACCGTCCGCGTCCAAGCCGGCCGTCGCGACATCCGATCATGCCGCACTGAGGACGGCTACGCTCGCCCGATCGTGCCGCCGAGCGCAGGTGGCTCGCCGCCCCGGGTCGCTGGCGTGCGACCGCTTGGCCGGGCCGGTGCTGAAGCGATCGAGACGTCTGGCGGCGCTCAGTGCTGGTTCAGGGTCGCTGCTGGTCGGCCGGTGCGCCGTGAGAGGGGAGCGGCTCGCTGGCGGCCCAGCTGGCGAGTAGGGCTAGCGCGTCGTGGGTTGGTGTGCCGTGCTCGGGGAGGTAGGTGACCAGGCTGGTGCTGGCGCCGGGCTCGAGTGGCAGTGACTCGAAGGGCAGGTCGAGGTCGCCAACGATTGGGTGGTGCAGCTTCTTGACGCCCGTGCTGTGGATGCGGACGTCGTGGGCGGCCCAGCGGAGCCGGAAGTCCTCGCTGCGTGTGGACAGCTCACCGATCAGGTCCGAGAGCCCTCGGTCGTAGGGGCTGCGGCCGGCTTCGGCACGCAAGAGGGCGACGGTGTCGTTCGCGACGGTCTCCCAGTCGCGGAACAGGGAGGTCGCGCGCGGGTCGAGGAAGACCAGGCGGGCGTTGTTCACGGGCTCGTCGGTGTCGTACCAGGGCGAGAACAGGGCCCGGCCCAGGGGGTTGGCAGCGAGCACATCGAGGCGCCCGTTGAGCACGACTGCCGGCACGGTCGGCATCGCCTCGAGCAGACGTTGGATGGTGGGGCGAACCCAGGTGGGCGCCGGTGGTCGCCTATTCGTCGCGCGTGCTGGCGTGCCCGCGGTGCGGAGGAGATCGAGCAGGTGCGCCCGTTCGGCGGCGTCGAGGCGCAGCGCGTGGGCGATCCCGTCGATGACGCTCTCGGACACGCCGGTGGCATCGCCTCGTTCGAGGCGGACGTAGTACTGCGGGGAGACTCCGACAAGCAGGGCGGCCTCCTCTCGTCGAAGTCCGGGCACCCGGCGGCGGCCGTCGCCGTAAGTCGGCAGGCCGGCCTGCTCGGGCGTGATTCTGGCTCGACGGGTGCTGAGGAACTCCCGAATCTCAGCCCTGACGGCGTCTCGGGGGCGCGGGTCCGGTGCGGTCACGTCATCAACTGTAGGAGAGCCCAAGCCAAGGTTGGGGTCCCTCTCAGTGGCCCCCACGACAGGGACTGCCATGGCTTCTCGTCTGCTGCTTCTCTGGCTGGAGGGACCACAACCGCGTCGCCCACCCAATCCACCCACAGGAGCACTCATGCAGACCGCACACCTCGGAGGCCTCGTGGTTTCCCGCATCGGCCTCGGTGCCATGACCATGGCCGGCACCTACACGTCGGAGGGCGCACTCGACCACGACGAGTCGACCCGCACCATCCACCGAGCCCTCGATCTCGGCGTCACGCACATCGACACCGCCGAGATCTACGGACCCTTCCTCAGCGAAGAGCTCGTCGGACGCGCCATCGCCGGCCGGCGCGACCAGGTCGTGCTCGCCACGAAGTTCGGCCTCGTCTCCCACCACCCCGGCACCGACCCCCAGCCCGGCAAGATCGACAGCAGCGCCGCGAGCGTCAAGGCGGCCGTCGAAGGCTCGCTGCGACGCCTCGGCACCGACCACATCGACCTGTACTACCAGCACCGGGTGGACCAGTCGACGCCGATCGAGGAGACCGCACAGGCCGTCGCCGACCTGATCGCCGAGGGCAAGGTGCTGCACTTCGGCCTGTCGGAGGCGTCGCCCGAGACCATCCGACGCGCCCACGCCGTGCAGCCTGCGTCGGCGCTGCAGACCGAGTACTCGCTCTGGACCCGCGACGTCGAGGCGGAGATCCTGCCGCTGCTGCGCGAGCTGGGCATCGGCTTCGTGCCCTACTCGCCGCTCGGCCACGGCCTCCTCACCGGCCAGATCCGCACCGTGGACGACTTCGCCGACGATGACTGGCGTAAGACCAACCCGCGGTTCGTCGGCGAGAACTTCCAGCGCAACGTCGCGCTAGTCGACGAGGTCACCGCCATCGGCGCCGAGATCGGCGCCACCCCGGCGCAGACCGCGCTCGCGTGGATCCTCACGCGCGGCATCGACATCGCGCCCATCCCCGGCACCCGCCGCGTCGCCCGTGTGGAGGAGAACACGGCCGCCGACGCGATCGAGCTCACCACCGGCCAGATCGCGCGCCTTGAAGCGCTGGAGCCCGCGGCGGGAGCACGGCACGACGACGTCAACATGGCGTCGATCGACCGGTGACGCCCACCCGCTCTACGACATGCGCAGGGATTTCCACCCGTACCCCGACTACCAGTGGGAGGGTGCTCAAGGCGTTTCTGGCCGGCGAGATGGACCCCGGAGAGGTCATTGACCAGAGCACCGAGCGGGCGAGCAGCCGTGGCCGGACATGTACGCCGAGGGGCATGCTGAGCATTGGCTGACGACACCCCAGCTCAACGAGGCCAATCAACGACAGTGGGAACTGGCCTGCAGCGCACCCTGGGCCTGAACTCGGGTCGGCGCAGCCCTCCGCTATTGCCGCCGAGAGGTGATCACCCGCCGCGTATGCACGGAGTTGGGTCGCGAGCGTCGCGCGTGCTGAGCGGCGCGTCCTGAGCCGTCCAGGGCTCGCGTTCGTACATCTAACTGGCCATCCATCGCTGCGTATGGGAGCGGTCGTCTATGGACGCCGGTGGACTGTGATTCGGGTGGTTGCGGAACGTCGCATGAGTGGCTCAAAGCGCTCGTAATGACTAGGTCATCGGTTCGATTCCGATAAGCGGCTCCAGCAACGCCCCCGGCTTCTGCCCGGGGGCGTTTCTGCTGTTCAGATGCTTGAACCGCCTGACTGAGCAGGGCGCTGCCAGCCGGCACGGGCCTCTGCCCGGGGGCGTGACGCTTTCGGGTGTTCATCTGTGTCCGTCAACTGCGCTTGGCGCACTCCCGCCACCACGCACCGAGCAGATCGCCGAATCGGTCGCGCGCTCGGTCCGGGTCCGGTTCGCACCACGACGGTGTCGAGGAGGTGGGATCGGGCGCGCCGATGGAAAATGGCGCCGACCGCAGTTCGAGTACGGTCCGATGAAACGCGGTGCGCGCATCAAGGGAGAGCAACGAGATGAGACCACTTCGATACTCGATCAACGTCACGCTCGACGGCTGCTGCCATCACGAGGCAGGGCTGCCCCCCGACGAGGAGTCGATGCGCTACTGGACCGCTGAGATGGAACGAGCCGATGCTCTGCTGTTCGGCCGGGTGACCTACGAGATGATGGAGTCGGCGTGGCGGCAGCCGGCCACGGGCACGTGGCCCGACTGGATGGATGAGTGGGAGATCCCGTTCGCCGAGGCCATCGACCGGACGAAGAAGTACGTCGTGTCGAGCACGCTGAGCGGGGTCGACTGGAATGCCGAGCTGGTGCGAGGCGACGTTGGGCAAGCGGTGCAGCGGCTCAAGCAGGAGCCGGGCGAGGGCCTGTTCGTGGGTGGCGTGACGCTTCCCCTGGCGTTGGCAGATCTGGGACTGATCGACGAGTACGTGTTCCTGGTGCAGCCGGTCCTTGCCGGACACGGGCCGACGTTGCTCGCCGGTCTGCGCGAGCGCATCCAGCTCGAGCTCGTGGATCGCCATGAGTTCCGGTCGGGGGCGGTCGCCCTGCGATACCGGCCCGCGCGAGTCACGGCCTGACGTGACGTGTCCTCGCACGTTGGCCGCTGCCTCGCGACGGAACGACGGCTCTCGCGCCTGATGCGTGGGAGGGTTCGGACCGACCCAACCGTGCGGACAGAACGGCTCCGGGCCCCGTCCCCTGCGTTCGTAGCAGGAGGCGGGGCCTTCGCCGTACCCCCGCGGCGAGGGGATCGGACCCGCGGAGGACGGTGACGGCATACGCCCGGGAATGACGAAGGAGCCCACCTGCGCGCGCAGGACGGGCTCCTTCGAGGCTGGTGCGGATGGGGGGGTGCGTGCCAGCCGTGGGGGTGTTACAGGTGTGACAGTAATGAAGCTGTAGGCCCTTGTATGCGTTTTCGGCGAGATTGGGTGGAGAAGTTTCGTAATGATCCTCAATGGGGGTTTTGTGCCCCGCCGGCAGCGGAGACACGGGGCCGGCCCCTCCTCGCGCTCCGGGGACGGTGGGTCTGGCACAGTGACCCGGTGAGCGCGACCCTGCGGGAGCTGAGCCCGGACGTCCTGGCCGAGACGCTCGAGGTGGCCTCCGGCCTCGTCGGCGCCCGACTGCGGGCGATCGGTGAGCCCTTCCCGGGCAGCCGCCGCACCCTCGTCGTCCGCGCCGCCGACGCCGCCGACGCCTCCCACCGTTCGTTCGTGGTGAAGCGCTACCTCGGCGACGAGGGACGGGAGGCGTATGCGAGGGAGGCCTCGGCCCTCGAGGCGCTGGCGGGCGTCGCGCAGACGCCCACCCTCGTGGCGGAGTCCGACGACCCGCGCCTCGTCGTCATGGGAGACCTCGGCGACGGCACCCACCTCGCCGACTCCCTGCTCGGCGCGGACGCAGAGCTCGCCGCCACCACGCTCACCGGGTGGGCCGCGGCGGTGGCCGGGCTGCACCTGGCCGGGCACCACGTGCGAGACGAGTTCGAGGCCGGCGTCCGGGCCCGCTCGGCGGAGCCGATCGACGTCGACTACCTCCCCGGTCAGCTCGCCCAGGCGGCCTCCGAGTGGACCCGGCTGGCCGCAGCCCTCGGTGTGGCCGTCCCCGAAGGCACCTTCGACGTGCTCGCCGCCCTGCCCTCGCGCTTCCGCGTCGACGCGAGCAGCCTCTCGGCCGCGGACATGTGCCCCGACAACAACCTCGTCGGGGATGCTGGGCTGGTCCTGCTCGACTTCGAGTTCGCGCTGTGGCGCCCGATCGCGTGGGACGCCGCCTACCTGAGCGTGCCGTGGCCGACGTGCTGGTGCGCCTGGTCGCTCGAGGAGGCCGCCGCGCGGACGGCCCTCGAGGAATGGCGCGACGCGGTGGCGGTCCAGTGGCCCGACGTGCGCGGCGCCGACTTCGACCACGACCTCGACCTCGCGACAGAGGGGTGGGCCTGGCTGGCGGGCAGCTGGTGCCTCGGCCCGCTCGTCGCCGGCGAGCCCCAGCGGGTCAACCCGGTCAGGCCGATGCCGCGCATGCCCGACCGCGTGCTGCGCTTCATGCGCACCGCCGCCGGCGGACGCGCCCTGCCGGAGCTCGCCGAGGTCGCGCGACGACTGGCCCGTGCCGTCGAGACGACGTATGCCGCCGCCGACGTGCCACTGGCACCCGCCTTCACCGCGGGCGGGTTCCGATGAGCGCGTGGACGACGCGGCGGGCGACCGCCGCCGACGCCGCCGCCGTCGTCGAGCTGCGGGCCCTGATGTTCTCGGCGATGGGCGTGCGCGGCGTCGACGACCCGGGCTGGCGGGAGGCGGCCACCGCGTGGTTCGAACGGGAGCTCGACGGGGGCCGGGCCTGCGTCGTCGTCGCCGTGGACGCGGACGGGCAGGTCGTGGCCGGGGCCATGGGCGGGCTGCGCTTCGAGACCCCGTCGCCGGTCAACCCGAACGGCGTCTGGGGCCTCGTCAACAACGTGGCGACCCAGCCCCGGGCTCGCCGACAGGGGCTGGCCCGGGCCTGCGTCGTCGGTGTCCTCGACTGGCTGCGTGACGAGAGTGACGCGACGGTCGTCGAGCTCTTCGCGACGGGGGAGGGGGCGGGGCTCTACGAGGAGCTCGGATTCGCCCCGACCGCCTGGTCCGCGATGCGCCTCCGCCTCGACCGCTGACGCGCGGCTCCGTTCTGGGGCCGCGGCGCTGACGTGGTCGGGTTCGGGGGCTGGTTCGCGTCGTTTGGGGGCCGCGGCGCCGACGTGGTCGGGTTCGGGGGCTGGTTCGCGTCGTTTGGGGGCCGCGGCGCCGGGGTGGTGGGACGTGCGCGGTCGTGCCAGAGGTGCGCGCTCAGTTTCCAGGTGCGCGGCGCACCGCGCACTGCTGGGTCGAGCCCGCACTCGTGGTGCGA
Organism: Terrabacter sp. Root181; assembly: GCF_001428505.1. Lineage (GTDB taxonomy): Bacteria > Actinomycetota > Actinomycetes > Actinomycetales > Dermatophilaceae > Terrabacter. The sequence goes on along the minus strand of NZ_LMHU01000009.1, from coordinate 251,372 downwards.
CCGCGCACCCGCCAGTCTCGGCTCAGGAGGTCGCGGCGGGCTCGGGCTGGTGCGACCGATGGGACTGAGCCCGCTCGAGAACCCGGCGGGAGCCCCACGACACGAGGACCGCGGCGGCCCCGGCGCCGACCGTGACGGCATACGCAGGCGTGTGTCCGCCCCAGTCGGCCAGGCGGCCGGCGAGAGCGGCGCCGAGCGCGTAGCCGAGCCCGGTGGCCGCGGCGAGCGCGGTCATCGCGGCACCCGTGCGCGACGGCGGCGTGACGCGCTCGCCCAGCGTGAACGTCGTGATCATGTAGGGCGCGACGGTGAGGCCGAGCACGAGCAGGACGGGGACGAGCGCGGTCAGCGACCCGACGAGGAGCAGCGGGGCCGAGAGGGCGAGCAGGCCGACCGCGAACCACCGCAGCCGAGCCGACAGCGCGAACCGTGCCGGCAGCCCCGCGACGGCGAGACCCGCGATGACGCTGCCGACCCCGAGCAGGGCGTGGAAGTAGCCGGTGAGGCCGGGGGAGCCCGCGTTCGTCGCGAGGACCGACGTGCCGGTCTGGACCGAGCCGAAGACCGCGCCGACGAGCAGCTGCGCGGCGCACAGGACGACGAGGGCGGGGGTCAGGAGCCGTCCGACGGCGCCGGTGGCCCTCGACGTCGCGGCGTGCGTGACGGCCGCGGTCTCGTGCAGGGCGAACCACGTGCCGAAGACCGCGAGGCCGGCGGCGGCGAGAGCCAGGGCAGCCGTCGGGCTGGCGACCGAGACGCCGAGTCCGACGAGCGCCGGTCCGAGGACGAAGGAGGCCTCGTCGGCCGCGCCCTCGTAGGAGAAGGCGGCGTCGACGAGGCGGTGCTGACGCGACCCGGTGTCGGCTGTGATCGGGCGCCAGCGCACGCGGGCCAGCGGGCCGATCTGCGGCAGGAGGAGTCCCGCGACCGCGCTCGCGACGGCAGCCACGCCCCACGGGAGCCCGGCGTCGACCACGAGGAGGATGCCGACCAGGCCAGCGGCCCCGGCGAGGGACTGGAGGGCGACGACCCGGCGCTGGCCGAGCCGGTCGGCGCGGGCGCCCCAGAAGGGCGCTCCGACGGCGTTGGCCACGGCGAGCGCGCCGGCGCAGAATCCGCCGGCGCCGTAGCTCCCGGTGGCGGTCGACACGAGCAGGAGGGTGCCGAGCTGGCTCATCGCGAGCGGCATGCGGGCCAGGAAGGCGACGACGATGTAGGTCCGGCCGGTGAGGCCGAAGAGGTGACGGTACGAGTCGATGGGTGACACGAGGGACGCTCCGGATCTGGTCGCGGGGTGCGCGACAGCGGTGCGTGCCTACCCGCCCAACAGGTCACGCCAGATCCCTGTGCACCTCCAGTGTAGGGCGTCGCGAGCCACGGCCCGGTCAACGCCGACGGCCCCGCCGGGAGCGACCGTGTCGTCAGGCGGGGTCCGTGTCGTCACGCGCCGTCCGTGTCGTCACGCGCCGTCCGTGTCGTCACGCGCCGTCCGTGTCGTCACGCGCCGTCCGTGTCGTCACGTGTCGTCACGTGTCGTCCAGCGTCGTCAGGCGTCGTCAGGCATCGTCAGTCGCGGAGGTGGTGGGCGCCGCGGACCGAGGGCGAGAGCCGGTAGATCGCCTCGACGAGGGCGGCGCCCACTGCCCCGACCGCGAGCGACTGCCACACGAGCGGGAGGGGTGCGTCGAGGTTGAAGAACTGGGCGGCGAACGGCCAGAGGAAGGCCGTCGTCGCGAGCCCGACCATGGTGGCGACGAGGGCGGCCTTCCAGAGCCGGAAGGGGCGTGAGAGGACGACGAGGATCCAGAAGAAGACGGTGAGCAGTGTGATCGTCGCGCCGCTGCCGGGCTGCCAGCACGCGACGTCGGCGACGGTCTTGGCCCCCGCGTCGACGGCGCAGCGGGTCGCGAACTCATCGGGCGGCACGCCGTAGCGGCTGCCGGCGAGCAGGTAGGAGGTGATGACGGCGAGGCCCGCGACGGCGCCCGACGGCACGGCGAAGCGCAGGATGCGCCCGAGGAAGCCGGCGAGGTAGCGGCGCTTGTTGGGCCCGAGCGCGAGGAAGAACGCCGGGATGCCGATCGTCACGGCCGACACGAGCGTCAGGTGCCGCGGCAGGAACGGGAAGGGCACGGCGGTCAGCGCGGCGGCGAGGATCGCGACGAGGCTCATCGCGTTCTTGGCGACGAAGAGGTTGGCGACCCGCTCGACGTTGCCGATGACGCGGCGCCCTTCGGCGAGCACGTCGGGCAGGTGCGAGAACCGCCCGTCGAGCAGGACGAGCTCGGCGACGGCCTTGGTGGCCTGCGCGCCGTTGCCCATGGCGACCCCGATGTCGGCGTCCTTGAGGGCGAGCGCGTCGTTGACGCCGTCGCCGGTCATCGCGACGACGTGGCCGTCCGCCTGCAGGGCGTGGACGAAGGCGCGCTTCTGCTCGGGGGTGACGCGTCCGAAGACCGTGTGCGTGGCGAGGGCCTGACGCAGCGCGTCCTGGTCGTCCGGGAGCGTGCGGGCGTCGACCGGCTCGCCGACGTCGAGCCCGACGGTGCGGGCGACGGCGGCGACGGTCACGGGGTTGTCGCCCGAGACGACCTTGATGGCGACGTCCTGCGCGGCGAAGTAGGCGAGCGTCTCCCGCGCGTCCGGGCGCACCTGCTCGGTGAGCGTCACGAGGGCGGCCGGGGTGAGGTCGGCCGGCAGCGTCGCCTCGGTGAGGTGCTCCTCGCTGCGGGCGAGCAGCACGACCCGGCGTCCGGAGTCGGCGAGCTCGGCCACCTGCGCCCGGATCGCCTCGATCACCGCCGGGGGGGACGGCTGCGGGTCGGCGGCGAGCAGCACCTCGGGCGCACCGAGCACCCACGTCGAGTGCTCCGCGAAGCAGGCCGCGCTCCACTTGCGCGAGGAGCTGAACGGGATCGTCTGCGTGCGCTCCCACCCCGGCGGTGCGACGACCGCGCCGACCGCCGTCAGGGTGCCGTTGGCGTTCGGGTCGTCGGCGAGCGCGCCCAGGGCGCAACGGATCTCGTCGGCATCCTGCCCGTCGAGGGGGTGCGCGTGCTCGAACACGATCTCGCCTGCGGTCAGCGTCCCCGTCTTGTCGAGGCACACGACGTCGACGCGGGCCAGGCCCTCGACGGCCGGGAGCTGCTGCACGAGGACGTTGCGACGGGTCAGCTGCACGGCCGACAGGAGGAAGGCCACCGACGTGAGGAGCACGAGGCCCTCGGGCACGAGGCCGACGACGCCCGCCGCCGACCGGATGACGACCTCGCGCCAGCCCTGGTCGCCGACGGTCTGCCACTGCGACCAGATCGCGATCGGCAGGGCGCCGACGATGACCCACGTGATGTAGGTCAGCAGGGTGTTGATCGAGTCCTGGATCTCCGAGCGCGTGCGCGTGAACTTCCGTGCGTCGGCAGCGATCCGGTTGACGTAGGCGTCGGCCCCGACCTGGCTCGCGTGGTAGCGGCCCGACCCTGCGACGACGCTCGTACCCGACATGATGTCGTCGCCCTCGCCGTGCGGCACGGGGTCGGACTCGCCGGTGAGGTTCGCCTCGTTGAGCTCGAGACCGGCGCTCGCGATGAGCGTGCCGTCGGCGGGGACCTCGTCGCCGGTGCGCAGCTCGATGAGGTCGTCCTGCACGACGTCGGTCGTCGGTACGACGCGCACCTCGCCGTCGCGCACGACGCGCGTCGTCGGGGCGTTGAGCAGGGCCAACCGGTCGAGCTTCCGCTTGGCGAGGTACTCCTGCACGATGCCGATGGCGGAGTTGACGACGAGGACGATCCCGAAGAGTCCGTCGGCGAACGACCCCGTCACCATGACGAGGACGAAGAGCGCGCCGAGGATCGCGTTGAAGCGCGTCAGCACGTTGGCGCGCACGATCTCGCCGATGGAGCGCGACGTCCGCTCGGTCAGCCGGTTGACGGCGCCGCGCGAGACGCGCTCGGCCACCTCGGCGCCGGTCAGCCCGTCGGGCCGGGTCAGGGTCGCCCGCTGCCTCGTGCCCTCCGTCGCCCCGGGTGTCGTCACCGGCCCATTGTCGTATGCCGGGTGCTGGCCTCCGTGGCGGAACGCGGGCGAACGCTCGGTGGCGTCGAGCGGGAGGCGGCGGGACGGCATACGCCCGCGGTGGCCGGTGGCGGACAAAGGTTACTGATCGGTCTTCGGACGAGGTCCGGGGCCTCGTCCAGGTCGTGGGACGATGGGGCGCGTGACTGAGTCGATCCAACGTGCCCGCGCCACCACCGCCTCCTACTCGATCACGATGCGGATCCACGCCGGCACCGACCCGGCGGTCATCGGGGCCCTCGCGGTCAAGGTCGCCGAGAGCGGCGGCATCACGACGGCGCTCGACATCGTCGACTCGCACCCCGACCGCCTCGTCATCGACCTCACCTGCTCCGCGAGCAACGCCGAGCACTCGACCGAGGTCGTGGAGGCCGTCGAGACCCTCGAGGGCGTCCACGTCCACCGGGTCTCCGACCGTGTCTTCCTGCTGCACCTCGGCGGCAAGATCTCCGTCGAGTCCAAGGTCAACCTGCGCAACCGCCAGGACCTCGCCATGGCCTACACGCCCGGCGTCGGTCGCGTGAGCCAGGCCCTCGCCGACCACCCGGAGGACGTCCCGAAGCTGACGATCAAGGGCAACTCGGTCGCCGTCGTCACGGACGGCTCGGCGGTGCTCGGGCTCGGCAACATCGGCCCGATGGCGGCGCTGCCCGTCATGGAGGGCAAGGCCGCGCTCTTCAAGCGGTTCGCCGACATCGACGCGTGGCCGATCTGCATCGACACCACCGACGTCGACGAGATCGTGCGCACCGTCGAGCTCATCGCACCCGGCTTCGGCGGCATCAACCTCGAGGACATCGCCGCGCCCCGCTGCTTCGAGATCGAGGCCAAGCTGCGCGAGCGCCTCTCGATCCCGGTCTTCCACGACGACCAACACGGCACGGCCATCGTCGTGCTCGCCGCGCTGAAGAACGCCCTGCGCTGCATCGACAAGAAGCTGCCCGACGCCCGCATCGTCGTCTCCGGCGGCGGTGCAGCCGGTTCGGCGATCGTCCAGCTGCTGCTGGCTGCCGGCGCCATCGACGTCACCGTCTCTGACCGCCCCGGCCTGCTCAACCGGGACGACGAGTCGCTGACACCGGCGTGGCGCGACCTCGCCGAGAAGACCAACCCCCGCGGCCTCACCGGCACCCTGCGCGACGGCCTCCAGGGCGCCGACGTCTTCATCGGCGTCAGTGCACCGCACATCCTCGCGCCCGAGTGGATCAACGAGATGGCCGACCAGCGCATCGTCTTCGCGCTCGCCAACCCCGACCCCGAGGTCGACATCTACGAGGCGACGCAGCGCGCGACGGTCGTGGCCTCGGGCCGCAGCGACTACCCGAACCAGATCAACAACGTCCTCGCGTTCCCCGGCGTGTTCCGCGGACTGCTCGACGCGCGTGCGACCGACGTCACGACCGAGATGCTCATCAAGGCGGCTGACGCCATCGCGTCCGTCGTCACCGACGAGCAGCTCAACCCGAACTACATCATCCCGAGCGTCTTCCAGCCCGACATGAGCAAGACCGTCGCCAAGGCGATCGTCGACTGCGTGCCCAAGGCCCCCGCGAAGAGCATCCCGATGACCGGCGCCAACTGAGGAGCCGACACACCGGATGACGAGCTCGACCCATCCCGGGCAGCGCTACCCGCTCGACGGCCACCGGGCGTGGGCGGTGTGGGCGGCGGCCATCTCGGTCTACGTCCTCGCCGTCTTCCACCGCACCTCCCTGGGTGTCGCCGGGCTCGAGGCCGCCGAGCGCTTCGGCATCAGCAGCTCGCAGCTGTCGACCTTCACGATCCTCCAGGTCTTCGTCTACGCGGCGATGCAGCTGCCCGTCGGGGGGCTGCTCGACCGCTACGGCAGCAAGCGGATGCTCGGGGTCGGCCTGACGCTGCTCACCGTCGCGCAGTTCGGCTTCGCGTTCGTCGAGTCCTTCCCTGCGGCCCTGCTGTGCCGCGTGCTGCTCGGCATGGGCGACGCCATGGTCTTCATCTCGGTGCTGCGTCTCGTCGCGCTGTGGTTCTCGCCGCGGCGCACGCCGATGGTGACGCAGCTGACCGGCGTGCTCGGGCAGCTCGGGGCGCTCGTCGCGGCCGGACCGCTCGCGGCCGCGCTCCACCACTTCGGGTGGACCCCGTCGTATGCCGCCGCGGCCTCCGTCGGCGCGCTCACCGGGGTCGCGCTCGTCGTCGTCGTCAAGGACAGCCCCTACGTCGACCACCACCGGGACGAGCTGAAGCTGCGGGCGATCGCGCGCACCCTCCGCGCGGCGTGGCTCGTGCCGGGCACCCGGCTCGGGCTGTGGTCGCACTTCACGTCGCAGTTCGCCGCCAACATGTTCACGATGCTGTGGGGGTTCCCGTTCCTCGTTGCCGGACAAGGGCTCTCGTCGTCCACGGCCAGCATCATGCTCATGGTCATGGTGGTCACGACGGTCGTCTCCAGCCCTGTCATCGGCACGTTGACGATGCGCTACCCCTTCTCGCGCAGCACCCTCGTGCTGTGGATCGTGGCCGCAGCGATCGCCGCGTGGACGCTCGTGCTGCTCTGGCCGGGGCGGGCGCCGCTGTGGATGCTCGTCGTCCTCGTCGTGCTCATCGCCATCGGCGGACCCGGCTCGATGATCGGCTTCGACCTGGCCCGCACCTTCAACCCGCCGACCCGCATCGGCAGCGCCTCGGGCATCGTCAACACCGGTGGGTTCATCGCGACGCTGACCGCGGTCGCGCTCGTCGGTGTCGTGCTCGACCGGGTGGCGCCGGGCGGCCCGTCGACGTGGGACGTCGACTCGTTCCGGGCCGCGATGACGGTGCAGTACCCCGTGTGGGCGCTCGGGATCGTGCAGATCCTGCGCTACCGCCACAAGGCCCGGCGCGCAGCCCTCGAGGCCGACCCCGCCGCGTACGCCGCCATGCAGGCCGGCCGGTCCGTCACCTTCCACTGACCCCCCGCCCCCCAACCGTCGAGAGGCCACGTCCTGTCGGTGCGGACCCGTCGAGAGGCCACCTGGGGCCGGGTCAGGTCTAGCCTGCTCGGGAGGGAGGCGCGATGGCGACGACGTGGGCCGACGTGGACGAGCTGGCCGGGCGGCTGCCCGGCGCCGAGGCCGGGGTCGCCCACGAGGGGTCTCCCGCCTGGCACGCCGGACGGCATACCTTCGCTCGTCTGCGGTGGGACGACGACGGGCGCGAGCTCGTCCAGGTGTGGACGGGCGAGATGGACACCGAGCCGGCGCTCGCCGACCGGCGCGACACGTTCGTGCGCATCGACACGTTCCGCTACCGCGTCACGATGTGGGCGCGGCTCGACCGCCTCGACCGTAGTGAGCTGGCCGAGCTGCTCCTCGAGTCCTACGACATCCGCGGCGGCCGCCGCCGGCGCGGCACCACCGGCCTCGACGACCTCCTCCGCTGACCTGACGCGCGAACGCGGCGTTCGGTGTCGAGCTCAGCGTTCTACCAGTGAGTTCGACACCGAACGGCGCGTTCGGTGAGGGAGTCGGGGTCGGTCAGGCGTCGCCGACGGTGAGGGCCTCGGCCTCGGTGCGCGACGTGACCTCCTCGGCGCCGTGCCCCGGCGCCTCGTCGAGCGCGCTGATGATCCGGCGAGCCGTGAGGAGCACGAGGACGGCGAGCACGACGGCGACCGAGCCGACCCAGAAGGGCAGGTGGATCGACTTCTCGCCGAGGTTGCCCGCGAGCCACGGTGCCACGGCACCACCGCTGAAGCGGACGAAGGAGTACGCCGCCGACGCGACCCCGCGCGGGGCGGGGGAGACCTTCATGACCGTCTCGGTGATGAGGGTGTTGTTCACACCCAGGAAGGCCCCGGAGACGATGACGCCGACGACGAGGACCGTCTTGTCGTCCGTCCAGATCGCCATCGCGGCGAGGATGACCGCGAAGCCGAGCAGGGCGCCGACGATGCCGGCGAGCGTGCCGAAGCGACGCTGGATCACCGGGGCCGCGAAGACCGACGTGATGGCGAGCAGGACGCCCCAGCCGAAGAAGATGAAACCGATCTCGTGGGCGCCCATCGCGAGCGGGAACGGCGTGAAGGCGAGCAGCGTGAAGAAGCCGAAGTTGTAGAGCAGTGCCGTGATGCCCACGGTGAGCAGGCCTCGGTGTCCCAGGGCGCGCAGCGGCGCGGTGATCGAGGTCGGGTTCTCGGCCGGCGGGGTCTTCGGGAGGGTCGTCAGGGTCGCGACGAAGGCGACGGCCATGAGGACCGCCACGCCGTAGAACGGCCAGCGCCACGAGATGCCGCCGAGCCAGCCGCCGAGCAGCGGGCCGGTGGCGATGCCGACACCGAGGGCGGCCTCGTAGAGGATGATCGCCTGCTTCACCGAGCCCGCGGCGGCGTTGACGATCGTCGCCAGGGCCGTCGCGATGAAGAGCGCGTTGCCGAGGCCCCACAGGGCGCGGAAGGCGACGATGCCGCCCACGGTGTCCTGGCTGCCGGCGAGGCCTGCGCCGACGATGATGAGCGCCAGCCCGAGCAGCAGGGTGCGCTTCGCGCCGACGCGGCTGCTCACCCAGCCGGTGCCGAGCATCGCGATGCCCATGACGGCGAGGTAGCTCGTGAAGAGGAGCGAGACCTGCGAGGGGCCCGCACCGAGCTCGTCGGCGATCGGCTTGAGGATGGGGTCGACGAGGCCGATGCCCATGAAGGAGATCACGCAGGCGAAGGCGATCGACCAGACGGTCTTGGGTTGGCGCCACATGGTGGTGGTCATCCGTCCTTTCGGGTGGGGTGCGGGGCAGGGTCGTCCGCCGCGGCGGCGAGCAGCTCGTCCATGACGTCGATGGCGACCCGGACCCGCTCGAGCGCGGGTCCGTCGAGCTGGTCGAGGGCGGGGGACAGGACGGCCAGTCGGGCTCGGCGCACGCTCTCGAGCGCGGCGTGGCCCTCGTCGGTGAGGGAGATCACCGTGGCGCGCGCGTCGTCGGGGTCGGACGCGCGGCGCACCCATCCCGACGCCGCGAGGCGCTGGAGCTGGGTGGTGATCGTCGGCTGGCTGCTGTGATCGGCGGCCGCCAGGGCGCTGACGCGGGAGGGGCCCAGCTCGTCCAGCAGGGCGAGCAGCCGGGCCTGCGCGAAGGGCACGTCGAACGACGCGTGCCGGCTGGCCCAGCGCGAGAGTCGCGCGGCCGAGCGCAGCAGGTCGTTGCCCAGGGTGGTCGGTTCGGTCACTCGCGCCAATTTACATAGACAACCTATGCATATCAAGCCGGCCCTCGTGTGACAGGTGGGGTGGGGCGCTCACTCGTGTGGCGGCGGGGCGCTCACTCGAGGGCGGCGTCCGCGATGTCGGCGAGGTGGTCGAGGTCGGTGAGGTCGAGGACCTGGAGGTAGAGGCGCTGGGCGCCGGCGGCCTCGAACGTCGCGATCTTCGTCGCGACCTCGTCGGGCGAGCCGGCCAGGCCGTTCGCGCGCAGCTCGTCGAGGTCACGCCCGATGGCGTCGGCACGCCGCCGCAAGGTCGCCTCGTCCCGACCGACGCAGACGACCTGGGCCGCGGAGCACGTGAGTGCTCCGGGCTCCCGACCCGCATCGCGCGCCACCGCGCGTACCCGCTCGAAGAGCCGGCCGGCCTCGGTGGCCGACATGAACGGCGCGTTGAACTCGGCGGCATACCTCGCGGCCAGCGCGGGCGTGCGGCGCTTCCCACCGCCGCCGATGATGATCGGCACGCCACCGTCCTGGGTGGGCTTGGCGAGGGCGGGGGAGTCGACGACGGGATAGTGGGTTCCGTTGTGGCTGAACGTCTTCCCGGGCTCGGTAGCCCAGAGTCCGGTGATGACCGCGAGCTGCTCCTCGAGTCGGTCGAAGCGCTCGCCGAGCGGCGGGAAGGGGATGCCGTATGCCGTGTGCTCGGCCTCGAACCACCCGGCGCCGAGTCCCAGCTCGACACGTCCACCGCTCATCCGGTCGACGCCGGCGACCTGGATGGCGAGCGGTCCGGGGAGGCGGAAGGTCGCGGAGGTGACGAGCGTGCCGAGCCGGATCGTCGACGTCTCACGCGCCAGGCCGGCGAGCGTCGTCCAGGCGTCGGTCGGGCCGGCCCCGCCGTCGCCGCCCATGGCGAGGTAGTGGTCGGAGCGGAAGAAGCCGCTGAAGCCGAGCGCCTCGGCGGCACGGGCCACGGCGAGGAGGTCGTCGTAGGTGGCGCCCTGTTGGGGCTCGGTGAAGATGCGCAGGTCGACGGTCATGCCCCTGCAACCACGGGTCAGGCGCGAACAATCCCGTCGACGACGACCTCGAGCATGGGCCGGACGTCGAGGTCGGCGTGGCTCGTGTCGGCGACGCTCGCGACACCGCTGACGAGACGCATGACGTTGGCGGCGTCGACGCCGGGGCGCAGGTCGCCGCTCTCGTCGAGGTGGTCGATGACGCGGCGGTTGGCGTCGCCCATGACGCGGCACTTGCGGTACATCGGCGACGCGGGGTCGTCCATGGCGGCGCAGATCTTGCTCGCCGCACCGCGGTGCAGGGTGATGTGGTCGATGAAGTGCTCGAACCAGCCCAGCAGCATCTCGCGGGCAGGCAGGCCGGTGGCGATCGCCGCGTCGGCGTCGGCGGACACGCGGTCGGTCCAGTCCTGCATGAGGGCGTCGACGAGGGCCTCGCGGGTGGGGAAGTGGCGGTAGAGCGTGCCCGGGCCGACCCCGGCCCGCTTGGCGATCTCGTCGAGCGAGGAGTCGGTGCCGCGCTCGGTGAAGACGATGCGGGCGGTCGCAAGGATCTTGTCGTAGTTGCGCCTGGCGTCGGCGCGCATCGGGCGAGGCAATTTCTCGGGGCCCTCCTGAGCCGGTCCGTCAGCCGAATCCCCTTGGGTGGCAACAGATCCCGGCGACGGTTCGAGCGTCGCGCTGCCAGCTTCGGCAGGCTTCACGAGGAATCTCCTTGCTAAAACGGAGACAGTCTCCGTATTGTGGGTCAGGCAGAACCGGAGTGGTTCTCCGCTAATCGTAGCGCCGATCGTCGTCACAGAGGAGTCCGGCACCCATGACCACCACGATCCAGCCCACCCGACAGGCCCGCCGCGTCCACCTGTCGCACCTCGCCACGACGCACCGTGCCCCCCTCGTCCCCCGTGGCACGCACGGCACGCACGGCACACACGGCACCGAGGGCACGCACGGCACGCAGGGCGCCGCGACCGACGGCGGCCGTGTCCGCCGCGCCCGCGCCACCTCCTTCACTCCCATGGCTCGTGACCCGCTCACCGACGAGAGCTCGCGCCACCCGTCCCCGTACCACGAATCCTGAGGTCAGAGATGTCGACCAGCACCACCGCGTCACCCACCACCCGACAGCCGGCGTCACCGGCGCAGAGCAACGAGCGGGCCGCCCGGGCCGCCCGCCGCGGCACCATCGGGCTCGGCGTCGTCCTCGTCGCCCAGCTCATGCTCGTGCTCGACGCCACCGTCGTGAACGTCGCGCTCCCGCACATCCAGGCCGACCTCGGGTTCACGCCCGCGGGCCTGTCCTGGGTGCTCAACGCGTACACCCTCGCCTTCGGCGGGCTGCTGCTCCTGGGCGGGCGCCTCGGCGACGTCTTCGGGCGGCTGCGCATCTTCGAGATCGGCCTGGCGATCTTCACCGTCGCGAGCCTGCTCGGTGGCCTCGCCACGTCCCCCGCGTGGCTCATCGCCGCGCGCACCCTCCAGGGCGTCGGCGCCGCGTTCGCCGCACCGAGCGTCCTCGCGCTCGTCACGACGAGCGCCCCGAACGAGGCCGCGCGCAACCGCGGGCTCGCGCTCTTCACGGCCGTGTCGTCCGCCGGCGCGTCCATCGGCCTGCTCCTCGGTGGCATCCTCACCGACTACGTCAGCTGGCACTGGACGCTCTTCGTCAACGTCCCGATCGGGGCCGTCGTGCTCGTCCTCGCGCGCCGCTACGTGACCGAGACGCCGAGGATCCGTGGCCGCTTCGACGTGGTCGGCGCGATCACCGCCACCCTCGGGTCCGTCTCGGTCGTGCACGGCTTCATCAGCGCCGCCGACCGCGGCTGGGCCTCGCCCGTGACGATCGGCTCGTTCGTCGTCGGCGCGCTCCTGATCGCGCTCTTCGTGCGCACCGAAGGTCGGGTCAGCCACCCGCTGCTGCCGCTCGCGCTCGTCCGCAACCGCACCCGCGGTGGCGCGCTCGTGCTCATGGCGCTCGTCGTCGGCGCGCAGTTCTCGACGTTCTTCCTCGTGACGCAGTACCTCCAGCGCGTCCTCGGCTTCAGCCCGGTCGCCACCGGCGCCGCGTTCCTCCCGCTCAGCCTCGCGATCTTCGCGACCTCTCGGGTCAGCGCTCGCCTCGTCGCGAAGGTCGGTCCGCGGCCGATGCTCCTCGTGGGCACGCTGGGCCTCACGGCGAGCTTCGTGTGGCTGAGCACGATGTCGACGACGAGCACGTATGCCGCCCACCTCCTCGGCGCACTGGTGCTCAACGGCGTCTCGGCCGCGCTCGTCTTCATGCCGGTCACGGTCGTCGTCCTCGGCGGCGTCGACCGCGCCCAGGCCGGCACCGTGTCGGGCCTGCTCCAGACCGCGCAGCAGCTCGGTGGCGCCGTGGGCCTCGCGGCCATCGTCAGCGTCTACGCCTCGCAGGCGGTTCCCGGCCAGTTCGTTCCGGGCGTCGAGCCGGCGTTCCTCACGTCGGCGGCCTTCACCCTCGTGGCGCTGCTCGTCGCGGCGTTCGTGCTCCGGCCCCGCCCCGCACGCGTGGTGGCACCGGTCGAGCCGACCCGCGAGACCGTCGCCGTCGCGACCGCGGACGGCGCCGAGGCCCAGTGAGCGCACCTGGCGGCTGACCGGATCTGGCTCCGGCAGATCGAACAGCAGATCGAACAGCAGATGGACCGGCGTCCGGTGGGGTGATCACCCCACCGCACGCCGGTCCATCGCGCATCTCACCTGCAAGCCCCGCCCTGAGGCCGCACCGCCGCCGGAGACGGCTGACCCCCGCGACCCGGACGGGTGGCGGGGGCCAGGCACACGGCATACGGACGCTTGCGGGCAGGTGTTGCGGGAGGCTCAGTGCCCCTGTGGCATCGCCCAGCGGGCCGTCGAGACGCCCTGCTCCTTGGCGCGCTCGATGGCCTCGCTGATGATCTTCTCGGCGGCCTCGCGGTTGCCCCAGTCGGAGCCCTCGACGTGCTTGCCTGGCTCGAGGTCCTTGTAGCGCTCGAAGAAGTGCTGGATCTCCTTGAGCGTGAACTCGTTGACGTCGCCGATGTCCTTGATGTCGACGTTGCGCGGGTCGACGGGCACGCACAGCACCTTGTCGTCACCGCCCGCCTCGTCGGTCATGTGGAAGACGCCGATCGGGCGGGCCTCGACGACGACGCCGGGGAAGAGCGGCTCGGGCAGCAGCACGAGGGCGTCCAGGGGGTCGCCGTCCTCGCCGAGCGAATCCTCGATGTAGCCGTAGTCGGCGGGGTAGGCCATGGGCGTGAAGAGGTAGCGGTCGAGGCGGATCCGACCGGTCTCGTGGTCGACCTCGTACTTGTTGCGCTGTCCGCGCGGGATCTCGATGGTGACGTCGAACTCCACGTCTTCCCCTTCTTCACGGTCTTCGGGTGGCGGCTCGGGTGCCGAAGCACTCGCCGGCGGCTGACAGAATCGTCCGCGACAGTGTGGCAGCAAGGACGGTCCTTGCGCGAAACAGCGACGGACGATCGGACGGGGGGAGACGCGCGATGGCGCACGAGACGCAGCCGGGTCGACGCGGTCCCCGCCTCACCTACGGCATGGCTGCCGTGTGGTCGGCCGTCGCCGTGCTGCTCGGGTATGCCGTCCTCGACGTCGCCGATGCGGCGCCCGGTGCGCTGACGGTGCAGCCCCTGCCGCCGCCCCCGCCCACCGAGACGATCGCGACGCGGACGCTGCCCTCGGTCCCGCAGCCCACCATGGCGACCTCCGTCGCCCCGCCGTTGCCGTCGCTGGCCGGCGACACCGCCGCCCCGTCGGCGGCGGGCATCGAGCAGGCACTCGCCTCGGTGCGGGCCCTGCCGGCGCTGGGCGACTCGGCCCTCGTCGTGCGCGACGGGCAGACCGGCGAGGTGCTGCTCGACCAGGGCGGCGACGAGCTGCGCATCCCGGCCTCGACGACGAAGCTGCTCTCGGCGGCGGCCGTCGGCCAGACCTTCGCTCCCGACGAGACGCTGCGCACCGTCGTCCGCGAGGGTGACGAGCCCGACCAGATCGTCCTCGTCGCCGGCGGCGACTCCCTGCTCAACCCGGGCAAGGGCGACCCCGACGCGGTCGCGGGCCGTGCCGGCCTGCGCGACCTCGCCGACCAGGTGGCCTCGGCCCTCAAGGCCCGGGGCACCGGCAGCGTCAGGCTCTACGTCGACGAGACGTATGCCGCCGGGCCGACGACGGCTCCGACGTGGGCCCCGACATTCCGCAGCTCCGGCATCACCGGCGCCGTGGCGATGCTCGGGCTGTCGACCCAGCGGGCTCACGGCGGGTCGCCCGGCCCGGCCGACCCCGTCGCCTCCACCCGCGCGGCCTTCGCCCGGCAGCTCGAGGCGCGCGGGGTCGACGTGACGCTCGCCGCGCGCGGTCAGGCTCCGGGGGTCCCCGGCTCGCCCATGCCGACGCCCGCCGGCACCGGTGCGCCGTCGGCGACGCCGTCCGACGGTGCGACCCTCTCCGAAGGCGGCACGTCCACGGCAGGCGCGCAGGCGCCGACGACCCCGGCTGCCACACCGACGGTGCCGGCGAGCGGTCCCGGCTCCGTCCTCGGCAGCGTCGAGTCCGCGCCCGTGCGCGAGCAGCTCGCCCTCGCCCTCACCGACAGCGACAACGCGCTGACCGAGATCCTCTCCCGCCAGGCGGCCTACCGCTCGGGGGCCGGCACCGACTTCGCCGAGGTCGGCTCGTGGGTGGTGTCGCAGGTGGCGGCGCTCGGCCTCGACACGACGGGCGTGACGCTCTCCGACGCGAGCGGCCTGTCCCGCGAGAACCGCGTCCGCGCCTCCCTCCTGTCCGACGTGCTCGTGCTCGGCTACGACGGGAAGCACGCGGTGCTCCGGCGTGCTCTCGACGGCCTGCCGATCGGTGGCCTGACCGGCACCCTGGCCGACCGGTTCACCGGGGCCGACCACGACGCGGCGGGCCGCGCACGCGCCAAGACCGGCACCCTGACCGGGGCCAACGCCCTGGCCGGGAGCGTCGTCGACGACGACGGTCGGCTCCTCGTCTTCGTGGGTATGGTCGCCGGAGTGGGAACCAACGACGCGCGAGCGGCGTTGGACCGTTTTGTAGCGGCGATCGCCTCGTGCGGGTGCCGCTGACGGGCCGGTGGGCCGCTCGGGGTCCTGGTGCGCGACCGTGGTCGTGACCTCTCCGTGTGGCCGGCTGGGCCACCCAGACACCTCGCGCGACGTCGACACCGTCACGGCACCGAAAGGGCTGGCATGACCGACACGACCCTCCCGACCCCTGTGGACGCCAACCGTCCCGACCGTCCGGGGGGTGGGGCACCGGTCGCGTCCGTCGACTACGAGTTCGCCAAGCGGACCGGACGGGCCATCGTCAACCCCGGCCCCCAGGTCTCGAGCGACGAGGCCGCGGCCATCGTCGCCGACCTGCGCGCGGCCGCCGCCTCCGCCGTCGGACCCGTCGCCGAGACGAGCGCCCTGACGGCACCGGCCGACGCGCCCGCGCCCCTCGTCGTCGACCGCGCCGGCTGGATCAGCGCCAACGTCGACTCGTTCAGGTCGATGCTCGACCCCGTCGTCGACAAGCTCAACGCGGCGAAGAAGTCGTCGACGAACGCCACGGCCGCCGCGATCGGTGGCAAGGTCACCGGCGCCGAGATGGGCGGGCTGCTCGCGTTCCTCTCGAGCAAGGTGCTCGGCCAGTACGACCTCGCCCCCGGTGGCACGCCGCGCCTGCTGCTCGTCGCCCCCAACATCGTCGCGGCCGAGCGGCGCCTCCAGGTCGATCCCACGGACTTCCGGCGCTGGGTCGCCATGCACGAGGAGACCCACCGCGTGCAGTTCACGGCCGTGCCGTGGCTGCGCGACCACATGGTGTCCCGCACCCAGGCGCTCGCCGTCGACCTCGCGCCCACCCCGGAGGACCTCTCCAAGCGGTTCGAGCAGCTGACGAAGAACCTCCCCGAGGTGTTCAGCTCCGGCGAGGGCATCGGCCAGCTCTTCGCGACACCCGAGCAGAAGGCCCAGATCGCCGAGCTCACCGCCGTCATGTCTCTGCTCGAGGGCCACGCCGACGTCGTCATGGACGCGGTCGGCCCGCGGGTCATTCCCAGCGTCGACGAGATCCGCCGCAAGTTCGACGAGCGCCGCAACAGCTCGGTCGGCATCGACCGCCTGCTGCGCAAGCTGCTCGGCCTCGAGGCCAAGATGCGCCAGTACCGCGACGGCGCCGTCTTCGTCCGGGCCGTCACCGACCAGGTGGGCCGCGACGGCTTCAACGCCGTGTGGACCTCGCCCGAGACCCTCCCGCACGCCGCCGAGATCCTCGAGCCGGACGCCTGGGTGCGTCGGGTCCACGGCTGAGCGATGCGAGGTCCCGCAGAGATGCCCGGTCCCGACCCCGCCGTCGCCGCCACCCGCCTCGCGGTGCGTGAGCACCTCGCCGACGTGCCCGAGGGCAGTGTCGTCCTCGTCGCCTGCTCGGGCGGTCCCGACTCCGTGGCGCTCGCAGCCGCGCTCGCCTTCGAGGCGCCGCGCTCCGGCGTGCGAGGTGGCGCCGTCGTCGTCGACCACGGTCTGCAGGAGCGCTCCGCCGAGGTGGCCGAGGACGCCGCGGCCGTGTGCCGCGAGATGGGACTCGACCCCGTCGACGTCGTCCGCGCCGACGTGCGCACCAGCGGCGCCGGGCTCGAGGCCGACGCCCGCGCGGCCCGCTACGCCGCCATCGAGCGGGCCGCCGACCGCGTCGGTGCCGCCGTGGTGCTCATCGGCCACACCCGCGACGACCAGGCCGAGCAGGTGCTGCTCGGCCTGTCCCGTGGGTCGGGTGCGCGGTCGCTCAGCGGTATGCCGGTGCGCCGGGATCGCTTCGTGCGTCCCCTCCTGGGCCTGCCGCGCGCGACCACCCTGGCCGCCTGCGCGGCCTACGGCATCAACCCCTGGGACGACCCCCACAACAGCGACGACTCGTTCCGGCGGGTCCGCGCCCGCAGGCTGCTCGCCACCCTCGAGTCCGACCTGGGCCCCGGCTTCGGCGCGGCGCTCGCGCGCAGCGCCGACCTGCTGCGCGAGGACGCCGACTACCTCGAGAGCCTGGCCGTCCGGGCCCGCGCCGACCTGCCGACCGGCCCGGCCGGCGACGGTGTCGACCTCGACGCGCTCGCCGCGCTGCCCCGGGCGATCCGCACCCGTGTCTGGCGGCTGCTGGCCGCCGAGGCGGGCGCACCGCTCGCCGACGTCAGCGCCGCGCACGTCGAGTCGCTCGACGCGCTCCTGACGTCGTGGCACGGACAGGGCCCGCTCCACGTGCCCGGCGGCATCGCCGTCGCCCGCACCGGTGGTGCCATCGTCTTCAGCCCCCTGCGCCAGACCGCCAACGCGTGAGCGCGACGGCGCCGCCCGGTGCCGCCCGGTACCGCCCGGCGCTTCCCGGCCCTTCCCGGCCCTTCCCGGGCCGCCTCCCCGGCGGGGACGGCGCCCGTCCCGGTGCGGTTGAATGGACCCGCCCCGCACGACCCTGCACCACCCCGCATCGCACTGAGGAGCCTTCGTGGACCACGAGCACATGGGAGATGACCTGGCCAAGGTCCTGTTCACCGAGGAGCAGATCCAGACCCGCCTCTCCGAGCTCGCCGCCGACATCTGGAAGGACTACGAGGGCAAGGAGTTCCTCCTCGTCGGTGTCCTCAAGGGTGCCGTCGTCGTCATGGCCGACCTCATGCGTGCCCTGCCCGGCACCGCGCCGATGGACTGGATGGCGGTCTCGTCCTACGGCTCCGGCACGAAGTCCTCGGGTGTCGTCCGGATCCTCAAGGACCTCGACACCGACATCAGCGGCCGCCACGTGCTCATCGTCGAGGACATCATCGACTCCGGCCTGACGCTGTCGTGGATCAAGTCCAACCTCGAGTCGCGCAAGCCGGCGTCGGTCGAGATCTGCACGCTGCTGCGCAAGCCCGACGTCGTCAAGGTCGACATCCCCGTCAAGTACGTCGGCTTCGACATCCCCAACGAGTTCGTCGTCGGCTACGGCCTCGACTACGCCGAGAAGTACCGCAACCTCCGGTGCGTCGGCACCCTGGCCCCGCACGTCTACGCCTGACCGCGGCGGGGACCGGTGACCTTCTCGATCGTCGCCCGCCAGGGTGACGCCCACGGCATCGCCGTCGCGAGCAAGTTCCTCGCCGTCGGTGCTGTCGTCCCGGCCGCCCGCCTCGGCGTGGGTGCGGTCGCCACGCAGTCGTTCGCCCGCGTCGCCTACCTCGACGAGCTGCTCGACCGCCTCGCCGCGGGTGAGCCGGCCGACGTGGCGCTCGCCGCGGCGACGGCGCTCGACGAGGGCCGCGAGACCCGTCAGGTCGGTGTCGTCGGGCTCGGCTCGGCCGCCACCTTCACGGGCTCGGAGTGCAACGAGTGGGCGGGGGGCGTCGCGCGCGACGACGGCGACACGGCATACGCCATCCAGGGCAACATCCTGACCGGGCCCGAGGTCGTCGCGGCCATGGAGCGCGCCTGGCACGACACCGCCGGGGAGCCGCTGGCGCGGCGGCTGCTCGCGGCGCTCGTCGCCGGTGACGCCGCAGGCGGCGACTCCCGGGGGCGCCAGAGCGCTGCCATGTATGCCGTCGAGCCGGGTTCCGGCTACGACGCGTGCGGGGTGCTCGCCGACCTGCGCGTCGACGACCACGCCGACCCGGTCACCGAGCTCGGCCGCCTGCTCTCGGACTGGGAGATGTACTTCGGAAAGCCCGAGGACGTCGCGCCGCTGCAGGGTGGGCTCGCCGACGAGGTGCGTGCACTCCTCGCGGCCAAGGGCTTCGCCGACGCCGATGTCGCGACCGCGCTGGCCGACTGGGCCGGCAACGCGAACTACGAGGCCCGCCTCAGCCCCGACGGCATCGACCGCCGGGTCCTCGAGGCCCTCCGCGCCGCCACCCCCTGACCCACCCTGCTCGCCCGAACGCCGCGTTCGATCTCGAACTCACAGTCAGGACGCTGAGTTCGGCACCGAACGCGGCGTTCGGTGGGGGAGGCGCGGTGGGTCAGAGCTTGCCGGCGACGCGGAGGAGGTACTCGCGACGGTGCAGCGGGTCGAGGTCGGTCCGCGACCGCACCGGCGGCCGACCGGTGACGGGCCGGTAGCCGTCGAAGCTGCACGCGAGGTCGCCGAGGCCGCTCGTGAGCCCGGGGACCCGTTGCTGCAGCTCGTGCAGCCGCTCGGCGGGCACCTCGCCCCGCAGCCGCGTCACCGGCCCGAGCACCGCGGTCGCGCGCGGGGTCGCCCGCACGTGGCCGAGCATCGTCAGGGCCGCGCCGAGCACCTCGCTCGGCACCTCGAGGTCGAAGCGGTGCACCGGCTCCTCGACCGCCGTGCCCGCGAGGCGCAGCGCCTCCATGAGCACGAGCGGGGTCAGGGTGCGGAAGTCGCCGGCGGTGCTCGACATCGACTTGTCGAACTTCTGGTGCATGTGGCTCTGCCGCGGCCAGTAGCCCGAGTGCGTCATCGTGACGACGCAGTCGGTGACCGGCCAGCCCTGAAGGCCCTGGCCGAGGGTCGCGTGGACGGTGTCCTCGACAGCCGTGAAGAACGACGCCGGCATCGAGCCGAGCTCCACCTCCAGCGCGAAGCGCACGCCGCAGCCCGACGGGGCCGGGTCGACGCGCAGCCCGACCGTGGCGAGGAACGGGTTGGGTGGCACGTCAATGACCTCGAACGCGGCGCCCGACCCCGTGACCCGCTCGCGGCAGATGACGGTCGTCGTGCTGAACGTCGCCTCGACGCCGAAGTCGGCCTCGAGGGCCGCACCGATGACCTCCTTCTGCACCTCGCCGTAGAGCGACACGTGGGTCTCGCCGCGGACCTCGTCGTGGCGCAGGTCGATGAGCGGGTCCTGCTCCGCGAGGTGGGTCAGGGCCGTGTGCAGCCGGGCGCGGTCGGCGGGGTCGCGGGCCTCGACCACCGTCTCGAGGGTCGGCGGCGAGAACTCGTGGACGAGGGGACGGGCGATCCGCACGTCGCCGACGAGGTCGCCGATCCGGGCCCGCTCGAGCCCGACGACCCGCGCGATGCGCCCGGCCGGCACCCGCGGCACCCGCTCCACCTCGCCGCGGACGTGCACCGACAGGCCGGTGACCCGTTCCTCGCGGCACCGCGCGTCGCCGCGGCGTTCGCCCCGGTCGTCGGGGGCGGAGGGCGTATGCCGTGTGCCCGGGTCCGCCGGGTGCGCCGGGTCCGCGCGGCCGTCGTGGACGAGCACCCGGTCGCGCACCGCCAGCGAGCCCGAGGTCACGCTGACGAGCGCGACCTTCTCGCCGGAGCCGCCGCGCTGGATCGCGAAGACGGTGCCGGCGAGGGGCGCGTCGGGGTCGGGTGCCGGCGTCGGCAGCAGGTGCGGCAGGGCCCGGGCGAGGTCCTCGACGCCGACCCCGGTCATCGCCGAACCGACCAGCACGGGGCACACGAGTCCCCGGACGGTCTGGTCGCCGAGGACGGTCCGGAGCCGACGCCCATCGATGCGGTGCGGGGCCTCGACCCAGTCGGCGAGCAGGCGGTCGTCGACCCGGCTCAGCGCCTCGACGACGCGGTCACGGGCTGCCGCGGTGACCTGGTCGCCGCCGTCGCGCTCCGCCCGGCCCAGTGCCGCCAGGCCCAGGGCCGCGAGGCCGTCCGGGACGACCGCGGCGCCGCGCGTGCCCTCGTCGACGACCCGGCCGAGGGGCACGGGCGTGACGTCGAGCCGATCGACGACCTCCCGCAGCACCGCGTCCGTGCGGGCACCGGAGCGGTCGACCTTGTTGACGAAGAGCACGGTCGGGATGCGCAGGCGTCGCAGTGCCCGCATGAGCACCCGGGTCTGGGCCTGCACGCCCTCGACCGCCGACACCACGAGCACGGCGCCGTCGAGCACGGCGAGCGAGCGCTCGACCTCCGCGATGAAGTCCGAGTGGCCGGGGGTGTCGACGAGGTTGACCGTGACGGGGTCGTCGGCCGGGCCGAGCTCGAAGGAGACCACGGCGGCCTTGATCGTGATGCCTCGGGCGCGCTCGAGCGCGAGGGTGTCGGTCTGCGTGCTGCCGTCGTCGACGCTGCCCGGCTCGGCGATGACGCCGGCGTGCAGCAGCAACCGTTCGGTCAGGCTCGTCTTGCCCGCGTCAACGTGGGCGAGGATCCCGAGACCGAGGGCGCGTCCGGGACGCGCCGGTGGGGTGGGTGGGGTGTCCAAGGTGCTCCATGTCCTGTGCGTGGGTGTGGGTGACCTGCTCGGGTGACATGAAGCTGCGGCGCATCCCGGTGCCCTCTCTCCTCGGCCGTGCCTGGCGTCGACGGGACCGTCGACCGCTCCAGTGCAGCAAGGTGGGGGAGCGTGCGGCAACCGGTTTTGGGCCGGGAACCCGGCACACGGCATACGCGAGTGGTGCCGCCGGCCCGGGCACGGCGTCGATCCGTGCGTGGGCTGGTTGGTCACCGGGCCGCCGCATGCGGAACACTGGTAGTCCGCCGGACGTTGTGCCGGTGGACAAACTCACCGGACGAGCAGGAGGACCGGGGTCTCACAGACCCCGCACGTACATGGACGCTAAGCGGATTCTGCGCACACCACTGTTGTGGATCTTGGTCCTCATCAGCGCGCTCGTCTTCGGCATGATGTTCTCCGAGTCCGGCCCGCCCCGGATCGACACGTCGGCTGCCATGAAGCAGATCACCGACGGCAACGTCGAGTCGGCCAAGCTGCTCAACAACGAGCGGATGGAGCTGACCCTCAAGACGCCCTACACCTCGCCCGACGGCACCGTGAAGGACGCGAAGTCGGTCTACGCCTACTACGTCGACGCCCGCGGCACCGACGTCGTCGAGGCGCTCAACACCAAGCCTCCGACGAAGGGCGTCGACGACCAGATCGACGAGCCCAGCTGGTTCGGCTCGCTCCTCTTCTCGATCCTGCCGATCATCATCATCCTCGGCCTCTTCTGGTTCCTCATGGGCCAGATGCAGGGCGGCGGCAACCGCGTCATGCAGTTCGGCAAGTCGCGCGCCAAGCTCGCCACCAAGGACACCCCGAAGGTCACCTTCGCCGACGTCGCCGGGTGCGACGAGGCCATCGAGGAGCTCCAGGAGATCAAGGAGTTCCTCCAGGAGCCGGCGAAGTTCCTCGCCGTCGGCGCCAAGATCCCCAAGGGCGTGCTGCTCTACGGCCAGCCCGGCACCGGCAAGACGCTGCTCGCCCGCGCCGTCGCGGGTGAGGCGGGGGTGCCGTTCTACTCGATCTCCGGCTCCGACTTCGTCGAGATGTTCGTCGGTGTCGGCGCGAGCCGCGTCCGCGACCTCTTCGAGCAGGCCAAGGCCAACGCGCCCGCCATCGTCTTCGTCGACGAGATCGACGCCGTCGGACGCCACCGCGGCGCCGGCATGGGCGGCGGCCACGACGAGCGCGAGCAGACGCTCAACCAGCTGCTCGTCGAGATGGACGGCTTCGACGTCAAGACCAACGTCATCCTCATCGCGGCGACCAACCGCCCCGACATCCTCGACCCCGCGCTGCTGCGGCCGGGCCGCTTCGACCGCCAGATCGCCGTCGACGCGCCCGACATGATCGGCCGCCACCGCATCCTCGAGGTCCACGCCCAGGGCAAGCCGGTCACGGCCGACGTCGACCTGCTCGCCGTCGCCCGCCGCACGCCGGGCTTCACCGGCGCCGACCTCGCCAACGTCCTCAACGAGGCCGCCCTGCTCACCGCCCGTGGTGACAAGAAGGTCATCGACAACGAGGCCCTCGACGAGGCCATCGACCGCGTCATCGCCGGCCCGCAGAAGCGCACGCGCATCATGTCGGCCAAGGAGCGCAAGATCACGGCCTACCACGAGGGTGGTCACGCCCTCGTCGCCGCGTCGCTCAACCACACCGACCCGGTGACCAAGGTGACGATCCTGCCGCGTGGGCGGGCCCTCGGCTACACGATGGTCATGCCGCTCGACGACAAGTACTCCACGACCCGCAACGAGATCCTCGACCAGCTCGCGTACGCCCTCGGTGGCCGCGTCGCCGAGGAGATCGTCTTCCGCGAGCCGACGACGGGTGCGAGCAACGACATCGAGAAGGCGACCGGCATGGCCCGCAAGATGGTCACCGAGTTCGGCATGTCCGAGCGCGTCGGCGCCATCAAGCTCGGCCAGAGCACCGGCGAGGTCTTCCTCGGCCGCGACATGGGCCACCAGCGCGACTACTCCGAGGAGGTCGCACGCATCGTCGACGAGGAGGTCCGCTCCCTCATCGACGCGGCCCACGACGAGGCCTACGCCGCGGTCAACGCCAACCGCGACCTTCTCGACCACCTCGTCCTCGAGCTGCTCGAGAAGGAGACGCTCAACGTCCACGAGCTGGCCGAGCTCTTCAAGCCGGTCGTCAAGCAGCCGGCCCGCCCGACGTGGCTGTCGTCCCAGACCCGCCAGCTCGGCGACCGCCCGCCGGTCCTGACGCCCGCCGAGATCGCCGCGAAGAACGGCTCGGGCGGTCAGAACGGCTACCTGCCCCCGCCCGTGCCGGCCGACAAGGTGATCGAGGACAAGATCGACGAGGCGGCCGCCGTCGGCGCGCACTCCCTCGCCGAGGAGCACCCCGCCGAGCAGGTCATCGAGGTGCCGGACGACCAGGTCGTCAACCCCGGCGAGAAGAGCTGAGCGTGGCGGTCGACCACGCGCGCGCCGAGGCGGCGGTCCGCGAGTTGCTGCTCGCCATCGGCGAGGACCCCGATCGCGAGGGACTGCGCGACACGCCTGGGCGTGTCGCGCGGTCCTACTCCGAGATCTTCGCCGGCCTCGACCAGACGGCCGAGGAGGTGCTCAGCAGGACCTTCTCGATCGACCACGAGGAGCTCGTCATCGTCCGCGACATCGAGCTCTACAGCACGTGCGAGCACCATCTCGTGCCGTTCCACGGCGTCGCCCACGTCGGCTACATCCCCGACAAGGACGGCCGGGTCACCGGACTGTCCAAGCTCGCCCGCCTCGTCGAGGTGTTCGCCCGTCGTCCGCAGGTTCAGGAGCGGCTCACGTCGCAGATCGCCGACGCGCTCGTCGAGCACCTGTCGGTGCGCGGCGTCATCGTCGTCATCCAGGCCGAGCACCTCTGCATGTCGATGCGCGGCATTCGCAAGCCCGGCGCGAGCACCATCACCTCGGCGGTGCGCGGCCAGCTGCGCGACCCGGCCACTCGAGCAGAGGCCATGGCGCTCATGCTCGAGGGCAACAAGTGACCGACGGCGCGACACCCGCACCACCGACCGCGACACAATGGCGCCCATGACCGCGCGCCGCCCCGACCTCGACGCGACCTCCCTGCTCGGCGTGCGCGACCGCACCCTGGTCATGGGGGTCGTCAACGTCACGCCCGACTCCTTCTCCGACGGCGGGGAGTGGTTCGAGCATGACGCGGCCGTCACGCACGGGCGTGACGTGCTCGCGGCCGGTGCCGACATCGTCGACGTCGGGGGCGAGTCGACCCGTCCCGGCGCCGAACGCCCGTCGGTCGAGGAGGAGCTGCGCCGGGTCGTCCCCGTCGTGGCCGCCCTTGCCGCCGACGGCGCCGTGGTCTCCGTCGACACGATGCGCGCCACGGTCGCGCGTGCCGCCGTCGACGCCGGTGCCTCCATCGTCAACGACGTCTCGGGCGGCCTCGCCAACCCCGACATGGTCCCGTGGGTGGCCGCCGAGCGGCTGCCCTACATCGCGATGCACTGGCGCGGCCACAGCACCGGGATGCAGTCGCGCGCCGTCTACGACGACGTCGTCGAGGAGGTCCTGCGCGAGCTGGCAGAGCGTCGCGACGCCCTGCTGGAGGGTGGCATCGACGAGGAGCACCTCGTCCTCGACCCGGGGCTCGGCTTCGCCAAGAACGCCGACCACAACTGGGCCCTGATGGCCGCGCTGCCGGCGCTGCACGACCTCGGCCACCCGATCCTGCTCGGAGCCTCCCGCAAGACCTTCCTCGGACGTCTCGGGCGCGACGAGGGCGCCACGCCGAGGCCCGCCGCCGAGCGTGACGTCGAGACGACCGCGACCTCCGTCATGGCCGCGATGGCGGGGCTGTGGTGCGTCCGCGTCCACGACGTCGCCTCGACGGTGCGCGCCCTGACGGTCGTCCAAGCCGCGCTCGAGCACGCCCCCGACGACCTGACCGAAGGCCCCGACTGATGGCCGACCGGATCGTGCTGCAGGGCGTCTCGGCCCGCGGCAACCACGGCGTGCTCGCCGTCGAGAAGCGCGACGGCCAGACCTTCCTCGTCGACGTGATGATGCTCTGCGACCTCGAGCCCGCGGGGCGCACGGACGCACTCGAGGCCACCGTGAACTACGCCGAGGTGGCGAACGACGTCGTCGCGCGGATCACCGGGCCGTCCTTCGACCTCATCGAGCGCCTGGCCGAAGTCATCGCCGACGACGTCCTGCGCCACGATCTCGTCGAGGAGGTGGAGGTCGTCGTGCACAAGCCCGAGGCACCGGTGGGCCACCCCTTCACCGACGTCCAGGTGCGCGTCGAGCGAAGGAACGCCGCCCACGTCGTCATCGCTCTTGGCACCAATCTCGGCGACCGTGGGCAGACGCTGGCCGACGCGGTCGCCGCCCTCACCGCGCTGCCGGGGCTCACGGTGACGTCGGTGTCCGACATCGTCGCCACCGAGCCGGTCGGTGGTCCCGAGCAGCCCGAGTACCTCAACGCCGTCGTCACCGGCCGGTCGCTGCTGCACCCGCACGACCTGCTCGTCGAGCTCCACCGCATCGAGGCCCTGCACGGACGCACGCGCGAGGTTCGCTGGGGCGCCAGGACCCTCGACCTCGACCTCGTCCAGTACGGCCTTCCCGGTGGATACCGCGAGGTCGTCAGTGACGACCCGGAGCTGACACTGCCCCACCCCCGCGCCCATGAGCGCGCCTTCGTCCTCGTGCCCTGGCTGGACGCCGACCCGCGAGCCACGCTGCGCGTCTCCGAGGGCCGCGACGGCATACGCCCGGTGGTCGACCTCTTGGCCGACCTCGACCGATCGGGCGTGCGTCCCGGTCCCCGATGGGAGCAGCAGTGACTCCACACTCCGGCATCCGCGCCACGACGCTCGTGCTCGCGGGACTGGCCATGACGGTGGTCGCGTGGCTCGGGCTGCGCTGGATGATGTCCGGCGGCAGCGCCGTGCCCGAGCCGGGCTGGGTCGGCGCCGCGGCGATGCTCTTCCTCATCGGGGGGCTGGTCCTCGCGGGCTGGCAGGTGCGCAAGGTACGGGACGGGTCGCCGAACCCCGCCGTCACACCCCTGCGAGCCGCCCGCACGCTGGTGCTCGGCCAGGCCGGGGCGCTGACCGGCTCGGTGCTCGTCGGCTGGTACCTCGCCAACACCCTCGTCCTGCTGCCGGACGCCGACGTCGACTCCCAGCGCGGGCGCCTCCTGCCGTTCGTGCTGCACGCCGTCGTCGCGCTGCTGCTGGCCGTGGCCGGGATGGTCGTGCAGAACTGGTGCCGCCTGCGGCCGCGCGACGACGAGGACGAGGACCAGCCAGCGGCCTGACCGCCGCGTATGGTCGGCCGGATGATGTGCGTCATGGTGCCGCGTCCGGTGGGGTGATCACCCCACCCGATGCAGCACGATCCGGCGGTCGTCGAGCACGCCAGGTCAGGTGGTGCCGACGACGGTGATCGTCGAGGTGGGTGCCGGTGTCGTGGTCGACACCGACGGCGGCTGGGGCGGTCCGTCCGGCGTCGTCGTGCGGACGGGCCACGGCGGCGGGATCGTGTCGACGGTGTCCTCGTCGGAGCAGGCCGCGGCGAGCGTGATCGCCGCCGTGATGAGCGTGACGGCGACGGCGCGCAGGGCACTCTCGCGCGAGACCCGGGCGGACGGCATACGACCCCTCACTTGTCGACGTCCCCGACGACGAAGAACATCGAGCCGAGGATCGCGACCATGTCGGCGATGAGCTGGCCCGGCAGCATCTCGCTCAGCACCGAGATGTTGTTGAACGATGCCGAGCGCAGCTTGAGCCGCCACGGCGTCTTCTCCCCGCGGGAGACGAGGTAGTAGCCGTTGAAGCCGAGGGGGTTCTCGGTCGCGCTGTAGATCTCGCCCTCGGGGACCTTGAGCACCTTGGGGAGCTTGACGTTGATCGGCCCCTGCGGCAGCTGCACGAGCCGGTCGAGACAGGCCTGGGCGAGGTCGAGCGACACGTGCACCTGCTCGAGCAGCACCTCGAGGCGCGACAGGCAGTCACCGGCCGTGCGGGTCACGACGCGGCCAGGACCCTTGTCGCCGAAGAGCTCGCCGTAGGCGAGGTAGGGCGCGTCCCTGCGCAGGTCGACGTCGAGGCCACTGGCGCGCGCGATCGGACCGGAGACGCCGTAGGCCTCGACGGTCGCCAGGGGCAGCACGCCGACGCCCCGGGTCCGTGCCTCGAGGATCTCGTTGCCGACGATGAGGCGCTCGAGGTCGGGCAGACGCTTGCGCACGTTGGCGATGGCCTTGTCGACACGGCCCATCCAGCCGGCCGGGAGGTCATCCTTGAGGCCGCCGACGCGGTTGAACATGTAGTGCATGCGCCCGCCCGAGACCTCCTCCATCACGGCCTGGAGCTCCTCGCGCTCGCGGAACGCGTGGAAGACGGGCGTGATGGCGCCGAGCTCGAGGGGGTAGGAGCCGAGGAACATCAGGTGGTTGAGCACGCGGTTGAGCTCGGCGAGGGCGGTGCGCGCCCAGACGGCGCGCTCGGGCACCTCCATGCCGAGCATCTGCTCGACGCCGAGCACGACGCCGAGCTCGTTGGAGAAGGCGCTGAGCCAGTCGTGGCGGTTGGCGAGCACGAGGATCTGGCGGTAGTCGCGCACCTCGAAGAGCTTCTCGGCGCCGCGGTGCATGTAGCCCACGATCGGCTCGGCGCTGATGATCCGCTCGCCGTCGACGACGATGCGCAGCCGCAGGACGCCGTGGGTGGCCGGGTGCTGCGGGCCGATGTTGAGCACCATGTCGGCGGTCGCGAGCCCACCCGCGCCGAGGCCGACGGTCAGGGCCCGATGCCGTCCCGGCGCCGAGGCGGTGGTCTCCGTCATGCGCCCGAGCCTACGGCCCACACCCGGGTCGTATGCCGTGTGGCCCCTCCCCGGGGCGCGCCCGGTCGGGCAGAGTGTGGGGGTGACCGCCTCGTTCGACCTCACCGACCCCGCGTTCGTCGCCGACCCCTACCCGGCGCTCGCCGAGGCCCGCCGGCAAGGACCGGTCCTGCGACACGAGGGCCTCGGGCTGTGGGTGACGACGACGCACGCGGCGGCGAACGACGTGCTGCGCGACCGGAGGCTCGGTCGCATCCTGCGGCCGCGCTCGCCGGGGGACGACGCGTGGACGACGTTCGACTGGTTGCACGCCGACTCCATCCTCGACTCGGAGCCGCCGAAGCACACGCGGCTGCGACGCCTCGTTGCCGGCGCCTTCGCGCGTGGCCACGTGACGCGGCTTCGCCCCCGGGTCGAGGAGATCGCGGCCGGCCTGCTCGACGAGGTGGAGCGGGTCCTGGCACGTGATGGCCGGGTCGACGTCATCGCCGGCTACGCGGAGCCGCTGCCCGTCCTCGTCATCTGCGAGCTGCTCGGCGCCCCGACGGCCGACTGGAAGGTGCTCCGCGACTGGTCCCAGGCGATCGTCCGGATGTACGAGGTCGACCCGGACGACGAGGCCCAGCGGGACGCCCAGCGCGCGTGCGACGAGTTCGCCTCTTACGTCGAGGCGCTCGCCGCCGAGCGGGCCCAGGCTCCCGGCGACGACCTGCTGACCTCGCTCGTCCAGGAGCGTGACGGCGGCGACCGCCTCTCGCCGCGCGAGCTCGTCGCGACCGTCGTGCTGCTGCTCAACGCCGGGCACGAGGCCAGCGTCAACGGTTTCGGCAACGGCCTGGCGTCGCTGCTCGTGGACACCGCGCAGCGCGACGCCGTGAACGCCGGACTCGATCACCCGGTCGTCGTCGACCGGCTCGTCGAGGAGATGCTGCGCCACGACTCGCCGCTCCACCTCTTCGAGCGCACCGCCACGGCCGACGTCGAGCTCCACGGCGTGACGGTCCGGGCCGGTGAGAAGGTCGCCGCCCTGCTCGGCGCCGCCAACCGGGACCCGGCCGTCTTCGCCGAAGCCGACCGCTTCGTCGCCGACCGCGACCCGAACCCGCACCTGGCCTTCGGCGCCGGCATCCACTTCTGCCTCGGGGCGCCGCTGGCCCGGATGGAGCTGCAGATCTCGACGCGGGCGCTGCTCGAGCGGCTGGGGTCGCTCGAGGTCGTCGAGGCGGTGCGTCGCCCGACGTTCGTGCTCCGCGGCTACGAGCGGCTCGTCGTCGCACGGGCCGGTCGCTCGACCTGAACGGACCCACAGGAACAGGGAAGGAGAACGCCATGGGTGAGCTGACGCCCTACATCTGCGTGGCCGACTCGAGGGCCGCGATCGAGTGGTACCGCGAGCACCTCGGCGCCGAGGTGACCGTCGACCCCATCGTCATGGAGGACGGGCACGTCGGACACTGCGAGCTGGCCGTCGACGGCGCCCGCTGGATGATGTCGGACGCCTTCGAGGCCGTGGGCGTCGCGCCCCCGGACCCCGCCCGCGGCAACGCCGTGACGCTCCACCTCACGGTCACCGACGTCGACGAACGCTGCCGCCGGGTGCAGGAGGGAGGGGCGACGCTCGACCGGGGGCCGGAGGACAACCCGCCGATCGGCCGCCTCGCGGTCTTCCACGACCCCTTCGGGCACCGCTGGTTCCTCAACCAGCCCCTGCCGGAGCCCGACTGACGGCGGCAGGGCGAGGTCAGGCCGGGTCGCTCCGTCAGGCCCGGTCAGGCCCGGTCAGGCCCGGTCAGGCCCGGTCAGGCCCGGTCAGGCCCGGTCAGGCCCGGTCAGGCCCGGTCAGGCCCGGTCAGGCCCCGCTGTCGGCGCCGCGACCACGGAGCACGAGGAACCCGCCGACCCCCAGCAGCACGACGGTGCCGACGATGGTGAGCAGGATCGGCACGAGGAGCGAGCCCTGGGCGTCGTCGGCGCCGGAGACGGGCTTGACGTGCACCGTCGCACCCGCGGTGGCGGTGGACCCGTCGAGCCCGATCGTGGCGTGGAACGAGAAGGTGCCGGTGACGGGGTGGCCGTCGTCGGAGGTGACGCGGTAGGAGACCGTGTAGTCGCCGCCCGGTGCGTTCGGGGCGAGCGCCTGCGTGACGGCGCGGCCCTCGATCGTCGGGCTGCCGGACGACACGGGCCCCGACGGTCCGGTGACGACGACCTGGGTGCCGATTTCGAGCGGGGCCTCGGAGAAGGTGAGCACAACCGCTCCGGGCAGCTGCGCCACCGTCGTCCCGTCGGCCGGGTCGGTCCGCTCGAGGACGTCGTGGGCGAAGGCCGTCGTCGGCAGTGCGACGAGAAGTCCGAGGGCGAGCAGCGCAGAGGCGAGACGACGCATGCCGCTCAGGTTACGTCGTGCCCGGGGACGCGCTTCACCGCCCACCAGAAGCCGCCGAAGCCGTGCCGGTCGAGCAGCCGTGCCTCCGTGCTGGCCCGCTCGAGCGCGGCGAGGTACGAGAGCGGGTCGCTGCCGGCGAGTGCGTGCGCCGGGGTGGCTCCCGTGAGCCCGAGTGCCCGCAGCGCCTCGCGCTGGGTGCGCACCTCGTCGACGTCGAGGGTGTCCATGGCGACGTGGGCCGTCACGTCGCACGAGCCGTCGGGCACGGGTGCCGTCAGCCGACCGCTGGCGTATGCCGTGAGCGTCCCTCCGGGGGGACGTGTCGTCGCGACGTGGCCGTAGTCCACGGCGAGCAGGAGGCCGGAGCCGACGCGCGAGACGAGGTCGGCCCAGGCCTCGTCGCGGGCGAGGCCGATCTCGAGGCGGTCACCGGGGATCCTCGTGGGCCAGTGGGCCTGCGCCCAACGTCGGTCGGCGCCCGCAAGCGCATCGCCGAGCGACTCCTCGCCGGTCGCGGGGTCGACGAGCACCTCGCGTGCGGTGCCGTCGGCGTCGACCTCGGCGACGGTGCACGGCACGACGTCGAGCCACTCGTGGGCGATGACGAGGGCGTCGTGCAGGCCGGGCAGCTCGGGCGGCAGGGCCGCGCCACCGGGGGAACGGAGCCACTCGACCCGATCGTCGAGGCCCTCGGGCCGCTCGACGACGTCGACCGCGACCACCCGCGGTCGAGGTGGTCCGTCGTGACCGGCCGCGACGGCATACCCCGACCCGGAGGAGGCGTCGTGGGGTCGAGGTGCTTCGTCGTGACCGGGCGCGACGACATCCCTCGAACCGAGGTGGTCGAGGGCGGCGAGCAGGTGCGTCGCGAGCTCGCCGCGTCCTGCGCCGACGTCGACGACGACCGAGGGGGCGGCGGTTCCGTGCTCCGCGGTCCACAGCGCCAGCAGGGCCTCGGCGAGCACCCGGCCGGTCGGGCCGTGCGTGGCGGTGGTGAAGTGGGCGGCCGGGCCGCCGCGCGTCACGTAGAAGCCCCGCCCCACGGCATACAGCGCCTCGTGCCACGCGTCGCGCCAGGGAAGGGGATCCACGCCTGCCGACTGTAGGCGATAGCGTGCCGTGGGTGAGCACCCCGCACGAGCGTCCCGCGCGCTTCGACGTCGGCGTCGTGGGCGCCGGACGCGTCGGATCCGTCCTCGGAGCCGCCCTGGCCCGGGCCGGCCACGTCGTCACCGGCGTCTCCGCCGTCAGCGAGGAGAGCCTCGAGCGGGCGGCGGCACTGCTGCCCGGGGTGCCGGTCAAGCCGATCCCCGAGGTCGTCTCGGGCGCGGACCTCGTCGTGCTCGCCGTGCCGGACGACGCCCTCGCCGACCTCGTCGCGGGCCTCAGCGCCACCGGCACCTTCACACCGGGCCAGCTCGTCATGCACACGTCCGGGGCGCACGGCATCTCGGTGTTCGAGGCGGCGGTGGACAGCGACATCGTGCCGCTCGCGCTGCACCCGGCCATGACGTTCACGGGCACTGAGCTCGACCTCGACCGGCTCCACGACTGCTGCTTCGGCGTGACGACGACCGACCTCGCGCGACCGCTCGGCGAGGCGCTCGTCATCGAGATGGGCGGTGACCCGGTGTGGATCTCCGAGGAGGACCGCGTCACCTACCACGCCGCCCTCGCGCACGGCTCGAACCACCTCGTCACGCTCGTGGCCCAGTCGATGCAGCTGCTCGGCGAGGCCGGCGTCGACGACCCGGCGCGTGTCCTCGAGCCGCTGCTGACGGCGGCGCTGTCCAACACCCTCCAACGAGGTGACGCAGCCCTCACCGGTCCGGTGGCGCGCGGCGATGCCGGTACCGTTGCCGGGCACGTCGCGATGCTGCGCAAGGTCGCCCCGGACATCCGCCCGACCTACCTGGCGCTGGCCCGCGCGACGGCACAGCGGGCCCTGCTCAGCGGGCGCCTCCGCGCCTCCGACGCCGGCCCGCTGCTCGAGCTGCTCGCGCACGAGGAGGACCAACCGTGACCGACACCACCGCAGACACCACCGCACACACCGCCACCGACACCGTGGCCGACACCCCAGACGTCGACGCCGCCGAGACGAGCGCCGACACCACCACGCCGCCCACGGCTCCCGTGGTCGCCCGGACGAGGGACGAGCTGCGCGAGGCGCGCGCGGCGCTCGACGACGGCGACGTCGCCGTCGTCATGACGATGGGAGCCCTGCACGAGGGGCACGCGACCCTCATCCACCAGGCCCGCAAGACCCACCGCCACGTCGTCGTGACGATCTTCCTCAACCCGCTCCAGTTCGGGCCCAAGGAGGACCTCTCGCGCTACCCGCGGACGTTCGACGCCGACCTCGACATCTGCACGGCCGCGGGCGTCGACCTCGTCTTCGCCCCGACGCCCGACGTCATCTACCCCGACGGCGACCCGGGGGTGCGCGTCTCGGCAGGACCGCTCGGCGACGTCCTCGAGGGCCAGGCCCGTCCCGGGCACTTCGACGGCATGCTCACGGTCGTCGGCAAGCTCATGCACCTGACCCGGTGCAGCGCGGCCTACTTCGGGCAGAAGGACGCCCAGCAGCTGCTCCTCATCCGCCGGATGTGCCGCGACCTCGACTTCCCGGTGCGCGTCGTGGCCGTGCCGACCGTGCGCGAGCCCGACGGCCTCGCGATGTCGAGCCGCAACACCTACCTCACCGACTCCGACCGTGAGACGGCCCTGTGCCTCTCGGCCGCTCTCCGCGCCGGGGCCGACGCCGCCGTCGAGGGCCCGTCGGCCGTCCGTCGCGCCGCCCGGGCCGTCCTCGTGCGCGAGCCGCTCGCCCTCGTCGACTACCTCGTGCTCGTCCACCCGGACACGCTCGAGGACGTGCCGGAGTGGTACCGCGGCGAGGCACTGCTCGCCGTGGCGGGGCGAGTGGGTACGACTCGTCTCATCGACAACCTGCCGGTGCTCGTCGGACCGGGCGGCGGCGCGCTCGAGACCTTCTCCCAGCCCTGACCGACCAGAGTCCCCCTCTCGCGCAACGACGCTCCAGCCAGCAACCCGAGGAAGCCACATCGTGCAGCGTTTCATGCTCCACTCGAAGATCCACCGGGCCACCGTGACGCAGGCCGACCTGCACTACGTCGGCTCACTGACGATCGACCGCGACCTGCTCGACGCCGCCGACCTGTGGCCGGGCCAGCAGGTCGACGTCGTCGACGTCGACAACGGCAACCGCCTGACGACCTACGCGATCGAGGGCGAGCGCGGCACGGGCATCGTCTGCATCAACGGGGCTGCCGCCCGGCTCATCTCGCCCGGTGACACGGTCATCATCATCGCGTACGCCGCGATGGACGATGCCGAGGCACGCACCTTCGAGCCGCAGGTCGTCTTCGTCGACGAGCACAACCGGGTGGTCGAGGTGGGGCACGATGCAGGTGACGTGCCCGACGGCTTCGGTCTGCTGACCTCGGCCGTCACCGAGCGTCACCACGAGTACCAGGACTGAGAGGCCAGCCGTATGCCGCAGAGCGGGCTCCCCGACGTGACCGTCCCCCGGCGGCTGCGCGCGCCCGCGCCCGGCTGGACGGCGACCGCCGACGTCATCGTCGTCGGCTCCGGCGTCGCCGGTCTCACGACGGCCCTGCGGCTGAGGCGCCGTGTCGACCGCGTGCTCCTCGTGACGAAGACCGTGCTCGACGAGGGCTCGACGGCGTGGGCGCAGGGCGGCATCGCCGCCGTCATGTCCCCGGAGGACAGCGCCGCCGAGCACATCCACGACACCCTCGTCGCCGGCGTCGGCCTCTGTGACGTCGACGCCGTGGAGGCTCTCGTGCACGAGGGCACCGACGCCGTCTGGGACCTCATCGCGCTCGGCGCGGAGTTCGACCGCGGCGACACCGGCGGGCTGTCGCTGACGCGCGAGGGCGGCCACCACCGCGACCGCATCCTCCATGCCGGTGGCGACGCGACCGGCCGCGAGATCAGCCGTGCCCTCATCGCCGCCCTCGACCGGGTGCGCGACGACCCCGGCATCGAGGTCATCGAGCACGCCCTCGTCGTCGACCTCCTGGCCGACTCCGACGCCCGCGTGTGCGGCGTGACGCTCCACGTGATCGGGGAGGGCCAGGTCGACGGCGTCGGCGCCGCGCACGCGCGCGCCGTCGTGCTCGCGACCGGTGGCCTCGGCCAGATCTACGCCTCGACGACGAACCCGTCCGTCGCCACGGGTGACGGCATGGCCGCCGCGCTGCGGGCCGGCGCCGTCCTCGCCGACCTCGAGTTCGTCCAGTTCCACCCGACGGTCCTCTGGCTCGGTGAGGGCTCGCGCGGGCAGCAGCCGCTCATCTCCGAGGCGGTGCGCGGCGAGGGCGCGTTCCTCGTCGACGAGGCGGGCGAGCGCTTCATGCAGGGCCAGCACCCGCTCGCCGACCTCGCACCCCGTGACGTCGTGGCCCGCGCCATCATCGCCCGGATGCGCGAGAGCGGCACCGACCACGTCTACCTCGACTGCCGCCACCTCGGCGCCGAGTTCCTCGAGCAGCGCTTCCCGTCGATCGTGCAGCGCTGCCGCGAGCTCGGCTTCGACCCGGCCACGCAGCTGCTCCCGGTCGCACCCGCACAGCACTACGCGAGCGGCGGCGTGCGCACCGACCTGCGTGGACGGTCGTCGCTCGAGGGGCTCTACGCGTGCGGCGAGACGTCGTGCACCGGCGTCCACGGCGCCAACCGCCTTGCCAGCAACTCGCTCCTCGAGGGCCTCGTCTTCGCCCGCCGCATCGCCGACGACCTCACGGCCCGGCTCGGTGCCGGCGAGCTGCCGGAGACCGCTCCCGTCGCGGTCGACGGCGAGCCGGAGCTGATCCGCGGCAAGCGTCGCCTCGACGTGCAGCGCGCCATGACCGCCGGTTCCGGCACCGTGCGCTCGGCCGCCTCGCTCGCGGCGACGCAGGAGACCCTGGCCGCGCTCGCGACCCGCGCCGTCACCGACGACGCCGACAAGCCGGGCGGACCCAAGAGCTGGGAGACCACCAACCTGCTCCACCTCGGACGAGCGCTGACGTATGCCGCCGCGCTGCGTGACGAGACCCGCGGCGGTCACGTGCGCGAGGACTTCCCGGCCCGCGACGACGAGCACTTCCTGCACCACGTGCACCTCCAGCGCTCCGACGCCGGCGTGCTGGAGGCCATGGTCGTGCCCGTGCCGCGCTCCAACCTCGACGGCCTCGACCTCGACGGCTCGGTGCCGCTCGACGTGCTCGACGAGGACCGCGCGGACGGGACGCGACCCGCGAACGGGGCCGGACGGCATACGCAGCCGGTGGGATCGACGGAGGAGACGCAGTGAGCGACGACGGTCTGAGCGGGTTCCCGCACGCGTGGGCGCGCGAGCTCGTCACGGTGGCGCTGCGCGAGGACCTCGGCCCCGAGGGCGTCGACGTGACGACGCTCGCGACCATCCCCGCCGACCAGACGCGCACGGCCGAGATCGTCGCACGGGCACCGGGCGTCGTCGCCGGCGTGCCCGTCATCGGGCTCGTGCTCGCGGCGGTCGCCGAGCAGATCGGCGGCGCGGTGCCGACGGTCGAGGTGGTGAACGACGACGGTGCGCGACTCGTGCGCGGTGACGTCATCGCGCGACTGACCGGGCCGACCCAGGTCGTCCTCGTGGCCGAGCGCACCATCCTCAACATCCTGAGCCGGCTCTCCGGCGTCGCCACCCACACGCGGCGCTGGGCCGACGCGCTCGAGGGCACCTCGACGATGGTGCTCGACACCCGCAAGACGACACCCGGCATGCGCTGGCTGGAGAAGTACGCCGTGCGCTGCGGTGGCGGCACCAACAAGCGCATGGGCCTCTACGACGTCGCGATGATCAAGGACAACCACAAGCTCGCGGCCGGCTCGGTCGCCGCGGCGTACGCGTTGGTGCGCGAGCGCTTCCCCGACGTCGACGTGCAGGTCGAGGTGACGACGCCGGCCGAGGCGCAGGAGGCGTACGACGCGGGGGCGCGCTTCATCATGTGCGACAACATGTCGGTCGACGTGCTGCGCGAGACCGTCGGGCTGCTCAGGGCCGCAGGCGAGCCCGTCGAGATCGAGGCCACCGGCGGGCTCACCCTCGAGGTCGTCGCCGAGCACGCTGCGACGGGGGTCGACTTCGTGTCGGTCGGCGGTCTGACGCACAGCTCGCCCATCGTCGACATCGCCCTCGACCTCGTCGACTGACCCGTCGAGAGGCCACAACTGGCCGCCCGTGACCCGTCGAGAGGCCACCACTGGCCGCCCGTGACCCGTCGAGAGGCCACCACTGGCCGCCCGTGACCGTCGAGAGGCCACCTGTGGCCGGGGACTGGAATGGCCACTCGACCGCCGCGAAGCGGCCGATCGTGGCCTCTCGACGGTTGGTGATGGGGTGACGCTCCGGGCGGCGGGCGTAGCCTGCGACGGAGGAGGGTGCCGTGGGTGTCGTCGACGAGCTGGTCCGCGCGAGAGCCGAGTTCGAGCGCGGTGAGTGGTCTGCCGCCCTGGACCGGTGGTCCGCCGTCGACGCCGACGGCCTCACGGCGGACGACCTCGAGTCCTCCGCTGCCGCGGCCCACCTGCTCGGTCGGATGGGCGACGCCGTCGAGCGCTACCGACGCGCCTTCGACTCCCGCGTCTCCGAGGGCGACACCGCTGGAGCCGCGCGGTGCGCCTTCCACCTGTCGATGATCGGGCGCACGAGCGGTGACCAGTCCGCGGGCGCGGCCTGGCTGGCGCGCGGCGAACGCCTCGTCGAGGCGCTGCCCGAGGGGAGCCTCGAGTCCGGCTACGTGGCCTTCGCCCGCATGTTCTCTCACCTCGGCGCCGGCAGGTTCGCGGAGGCCGGCGCCTGTGCGGTCGAGGCGACCGAGGCGGGCCGCCGCCACGACGACGCGGCCCTCCTGGCGACCGGGCTGTGCGCCCAGGGGCGGATGGCGATCTACGGCGACCGCGTCCCCGACGGCCTCTCGCTGCTCGACGAGTCGATGCTCGAGGCGACGAGCCGCCGGGTGGCGCCCGTCATGCTCGGACACGTCTACTGCACGGCCATCGAGGGCTGCCAGGAGGTGTCGGACCTGCGCCGGGTCGTGGAGTGGACGCAGCTGCTGCACCGCTGGTGCACCGAGCAGCCCGGGCTCGTCACCTTCACCGGCCAGTGCAGTCTGCACCGCGCCCAGGTCATGCGGGCACACGGGGCGTGGGATGCCGCCCTCGACGAGCTCACCGCCGCGATCGAGCGCTACCGGCTCGCGGGCGCCACCGATGCCGTCGGCCAGGCCGCGTGCGAACGCGGCGACCTCCTGCGGCTGCGCGGTGACCTCGAGGCTGCCGAGGCGGCCTACCAGCGCAGTGCCGAGCACGGCTACGACCCGCAGCCCGGTTCGGCCCTGCTGTGGCTCGCTCGGGGGCGGACCGCAGCGGCGCTCGGGGCCGTCCGGCGGCTCCTGGCCGAACCCGGGCCGTCGGTGCGTCGCAGCCGGGTCCTGCCCGCCGCCGTCGACGTCCTCCTCGCCGCGCACGACGTCGACGCCGCTCGCGACTGTGCGCGGGAGCTCGACGGACTCGCCGAGTCGTTCGGCTCCGAGGTGCTCGCCGCGGCGGCCTCGACGGCGTGGGGTCGGGTCCAGCTCGCCTCGGGCGACCCGGCGGGGGCGCTGCCGTACCTGCGCAAGGCGCACCAGGCGTGGGTGCGCCTGGACATGCCCCACGAGGCGGCGCTCGCGCAGGCGGGCACGGGTCGGGCGTTGGTCGCCCTCGGTGACCACGAGTCCGCCCGCCGCGCGCTCGCGTCGGCGCGCGGGGTGCTCGTGTCGGTGGGGGCCGGTCCGGACGTGGTCGACCTCGACGGCGTGGGCTCGACCGCCTCACGCCCCGCCCGTCTCACCGAGCGCGAGGTCGAGGTGCTGGGTCTCGTTGCCGAGGGGCGGAGCAACGCGCAGATCGCGTCGGCACTGGTGCTCAGCGACCGGACCGTGGCCCGCCACCTCAGCAACATCTTCACCAAGCTCGGGGTCGGGAGCCGAACGGCCGCAGCGGCTTTTGCCTTCGAGCACGACCTCGTACGCCGTCAGGGCTGACCGTCCGGCGCCCGACGGGTGCCCACCGTGCCAACGGACGGCGGACCGTGCAAGACGGGTGCCGGACCGGTCGCACGCATCCGACCGGTCCGGGACCGTCCCTCCCCGGACGGTCAGCGGCCCGCAGCCTCGACCGCGGGCGCCCTCGAGGTCGTGGCCGAACGCCGGGCGATGTGGCTCGCGACGTGGGCGGCGTCGCGACCGACGCCGGGCAGCACCATCGAGGCGAACGCGTACTGGAAGGCCAGCCCGCAGAAGAAGAGACCCGGCACGTCGCTCGAGACGCCGCGGTACTCCCGCGGCCACCCGTCCTCGCCGAGGACGGGCAGGTCGATCCAGTCGAAGCGCTGGTCGAAGCCGGTGGCCCAGACGACGTTGGCGGCGTCGACCACCGTGCCGTCGTCGAGGGTGGGGCGGCCGTCGGTGACTCCGGCGACGCGCTGCACGTGGCGCTCGACGCCGCGGGCGGCGAGGTCCTCGCGCTTGACCCGCAGCATCGGGCCGCCGTGGTGGCGGATCTCCGCCATCATCCTCCGGCCGACCGGTGTCCGGCGCGTCAGAAGGTGGCGCCACGCGAAGAGCAGGACGGGGAAGGCGACGTGCACGGCAGGCGTGTCCCAGCGCACCGGGATCTGCCCGCAGTCCCGACCGGCCAGGACGGTCGCTCGGCTCTCGGCGAGCTCGTAGGCGATGTCGCAGCCCGAGTGCGAGGCGCCGACGACGAGCACCGGGCCGTCCCGCAGCTGGCTGGGGCGCCGGTACTGGCTCGAGTGCAGCTGGAGGATCGACGGGTCGAGGTCGGAGGCGAAGGCCGGCACGTGAGGCGCACGCCCGAAGGTCCCGGTCGCCACGACGACGTTGCGACAGGCGATGCTGCCGCGGTCCGTCGTCACGACGAAGCCGTCACCGGCCGCGGCGGCGGCGAGCTGCTCCACGCGCACACCCAGCCGGACGGGCAGGCGGAAGTGGGCGGCATAGGACTGGAGGTAGGCCGCGACGTCGTCCTTGCCGGGGAAGGACCGCGGGTCGCCGGGGAAGGGCATCCCGGGCAGCGAGTCGTGCCGCACCGAGGAGTAGAGCCGGAGCGAGTCGTACTGCTGTCGCCAGCCGTCCCCGACGGCCTCGTTGCGTTCGAGCACGACGCACTCGTGCCCGCGGTCGACGAGCTCGCGCGCCGTGGCGACGCCGGCCTGGCCTGCGCCGATGATGACGGTCTCGATGGTCTCCATGGTGTCCCTCCGGGTGGTCGATGTCTCGACCGTAGGAAGGGCAGGGCCGTCACCGCGTCGGCCGCGGTGCCCATCCCCGGGGCAGGGCATGGGTAGGAATGACCACGCGCCCTGGCCTCTCGACCGGGTCGGGGCGGCCAGAGGTGGCCTCTCGACGGGTCAGTAGCGGCGGTGCCAGAGGTTGAGGGCGTAGTCGACGCCGGTCGCGTCGGGGTGCTCGGCGAGGATGAGGTCGGCGTGCTCGGGGGCGAACTCGATGCCGACGACGGCCTCGAAGTCCGCCCGCGAGTCGAAGTCCCAGCGGATGTCGAGCCGCTCGCGCTGCCAGCCCTGGCGCTCCCAGAACCGCTCGACCGCGCGCGGGTCGTAGCCCGGCAGGGCCCGCCGGAACCACTGCCCGAACGTCGACCGGGTCGCGTCGTTGTCGATGACGAACGCCGCCCCACCCGGGCGGACGATGCGTTCGAGCTCGGCGAGACCGGGCTCGCACCCGGGCCCGAAGAAGTAGGCCCACCGTGCGTGCGCCACGTCGAACGACCCGTCGGGCACCCCGATCGCGGCGGCGCCCTCCTCGCGGACCGACACGGACGGCATACCCGAGACGCGTTGTGCCGCAAGCGAAGCGAGCGGTGGGTGCGGTTCGACGCCGACGACCGAGCGGGCGTCGTGCGCGAAGAAGGGCAGGTGGTAGCCCGTGCCGCAGCCGATGTCGACGACGTCGAGCCCCGACCAGTCGAGCACGGCACGCATGGCGTCCTCGATGACGTGGGCGCGGTCGACGCCGCGGTTCTCGACCTCGTAGACGTCGGGTGTCTCCCAGACGTTGGGGGACGGGATGATCTCCGGCGCGCCGCTCACGTGGACCGCTGGGCCTCGATGGTCGCCGGGTGCACGAGCAGCGGCAGCAGCTTGCGCACACCGCGCGCCCGGACGGCCTTGACCTGGGCCAGGTGCGCCTCAGCGCGGATCGCCAGCTCGGCGTAGGCGAGCGGCCCCATCAGCTCGGTGAGCTCGGGCGCGTTGGACCGGTAGACGGGCTCGCGACCGACGTGCGCCTCGGGGTTGCCCGAGCAGTACCAGTCGAGGTCGTGGCCACCCGGACCCCAGCCGCGGCGGTCGTACTCGGTGATCGTCACCTCGAGGTAGCTCGTGTCGTCGGGCAGCTCGACGGTACGGAAGGTGCGTCGGATCGGCAGCTGCCAGCACACGTCGGGCTTGAGGGTGTGCGGCTCGACGCCGGTCAGGACCGCGTGCTGGTGCAGGGCGCACCCGGCGCCGGCGGGGAAGCCGGGACGGTTGAGGAAGATGCAGGCGCCGTCGACGACCTTCGTCTTGCGCGCACCGTCCTCCTTCTCGGTCCAGTCGTCCTTGCTGCCCGTGGCTCGACCGACGGAGTGGTACTCCCACTCGTCCTCGCCGAGCTCCTCGACGGCCTTCGCGACGCGCTTCCAGTCGTCCTTCTCGGTGAAGTGGGCGCCGAGGGTGCAGCAGCCGTCGTCGGGCCGGCCGGCGTAGATGCCCTGGCAGCCGCTTCCGAAGATGCACGTCCAGCTGCTCGTGAGCCACGTCAGGTCGCAGCGGTAGCGCTGGTTCGTGTCGGCGGGGTCGGTGAACTCGACCCAGACGCGGGGGAGGTCCAGAGGTGCTTCAGCCACCGGCTCACCCTATGCCGCGGAGGTTTCCGGCGCGCCGACGAGGACCACCTCGTGGATGGTGCGTCTCGGGCGGAGACCGCCGGCGTATGCCGTGTGCTCCCGCGTGCGGGGACGCGAGCGTACGCTGGCGGTGGCGTCCAGGTCGCCTCCGGTGCGCGGGAAGGGGCTCAGCCTCCCTGGGCACGACAGCATGCGGTCCGACCTCCTTTCGGCCCGGCGAGCGCACGCGGGCACGACGAGAGGAGGCCGTCATGGCCCTGTCCCTGCCCGGCAACCCCGACCTCGAGCGCCTGCGACGCGATGCGCGTCGGCTGCAGCGCGGTGTCCGGTCCGCCGATCCCGCTGCACTGGCCCTCGTGGCACGACACCACCCCGCGGGGCTGCCGGACAAGACGGCGTCGTTCTCGCTGTCCGACGCGCAGCTGGTCGTGGCGCGCGGGTACGGCTTCGCGAGCTGGCCGCGACTGCGCGCCTACCTCGCGGTGGCCGCAGACCTTGGTCGTGACCCGGTCGTGCTCGATCCGGTCGCGGCCGATGGAGTCGATACGGAGGCCGAGTCTGCCTCTGTCACAACGGCGCTCGCGTGCCTGACGTACACCGACCGTGACGAGCCGGCACGGTGGGCCCGTGCCGCCGAGCGGCTCGCGGCCGACCCGAGGCTCGTGGAGCGCGACGTTTTCGTGGCGGCGGTCGCCGGTGACGCCGAGGCCCTGCGCGCCCACGTCGCCGCCGACCCCGGCGCGGCGACGAGGGAAGGGGGGCCGTTCCGGTGGGCACCGCTCCTCTACGTCGTCTACTCCCGGATGCCCCAGGTGGACCCCGTCGCGTCGGCCCGGCTCCTGCTCGACGCCGGCGCCGACCCCGACAGCGGCTACCTCTGGCAGGGGTTCCCGAGCGCGTTCACCGCACTGACCGGCGCCTTCGGCGAGGGCGAGGCGGGACCGTCGCGCCAGCCGCGACACCCGCAGTGGCGCGCCCTCGCCGAGCTGCTGCTCGATCGCGGCGCCGACCCCAACGACCGGCAGACGCTCTACAACCGGATGTTCAACCGCGACGACAGCCACCTCGAGCTGCTCCTCGCGGGCGGGCTGGGCCGGCCGGCCTCCGAGGTGTGGGCCCGACGCACGGGCGAGCCGGCCGAGACCATCGACGAGATGCTCACCCGTCAGGTCGAGTGGGCGCAGGGCCACGGGTTCGCGGCGCGGCTGGAGCTCCTCGTCGCGCACGGCCTGGCCGATCCCGAGGTGACCGCCGCCGCCCCCGGGACGGCGGCGTCGCCGGGCAGGACGCCTCTTCACGAGGCTGCCTTCATGAACGACGTCGAGCTGGTGCGGGCGCTCCTCGGCTCCGGGGCGGATCCGGAGGCGCGCGACGCGGTGCACGGGACCCGACCCTACGAGTGGGCGGCGTGGGCGCGTGCCGACGACACCGCGGCCGTGCTGCGCGAGGTCACGAGCGGCCTCACCGCCGAGGGCTAGCGTGAGGGCATGACGTCGAGGGCGAGCAGCGAGGCGACGCCGAAGGGGCGCGGACGTC
Source organism: Terrabacter sp. Root181 (assembly GCF_001428505.1). Classification (GTDB taxonomy): domain Bacteria; phylum Actinomycetota; class Actinomycetes; order Actinomycetales; family Dermatophilaceae; genus Terrabacter. The sequence continues at coordinate 208,162 of NZ_LMHU01000009.1, read as the reverse complement.
GCCCGGGCGGCGTCGACACGCGCGCCGCCATCGTCGACGCCGCGCGAAAGTCCTTTGCCGCCAAGGGCTACGACAAGGCGAGCATGCGTGGCATCGCTCGCGAGGCGGGCGTCGACCCGGCCCTCGTGCACCACTACTTCGAGGGCAAGGCGGCGCTCTTCGCGGAGACGCTCGACGTGCCGGTCAACCCCGCCGAGCTCATCGAACGGATCACGGCGGGCGACGTCGACCGGCTCGGCTGGCGGATCGTCGAGACGTTCCTGACGGTGTGGGAGCCTCCGGAGCGGCGCGACGCCCTCGTGGCCCTCGTGCGTTCGAGCATGACGAGCGAGGAGGCCGCGCGGATGCTGCGGGAGTTCCTCGGGCGGGAGGTGTTCGGACGCATCGCGGCGAGCACGGGCGCGGCCGACCCGCAGCTGCGTGGCGCCCTCGCCGCGTCGCAGATGATCGGGCTCGTCGTGGCGCGCTACGTCATCCGGGTGCCGGCGATGGCCGAGGCGACGCGCGAGGAGCTCGTCGAGCGGATCGGCCCGGTGCTCCAGCACCATCTCGTGGACAGGCTGCCCGAGCAGGAGTAGATTTCATCACATGATGAATAACAGTGGTCCGGCGGTCGCCGTGAGCGGCCTGCAGGTCGTGCGCGGGAAGCGCCGCGTGATCCCGGACCTCGACCTCGAGATCCCCGCCGGCCAGGTGGTGGGCCTGCTCGGGCCGTCCGGCTCGGGCAAGTCCACGCTCATGCGCTGCATCGTCGGCGTGCAGATCATCGAGTCGGGCACCGTGACCGTGCTCGGCCATCCGGCAGGCTCGCCCGTGCTGCGCGACCGCGTCGGCTACGTCACCCAGAGCCCCAGCGTCTACGCCGACCTCAGCGTCCGCGACAACGTCGTCTACTTCGGCCGCGCGGTCGGCCTGCGCGGGACCGAGCTGCGCGAGGCCGTCGACCGCACGCTCTCCGAGGTCGACCTCGTCTCCTACGCCGACCAGCTCGTCCAGGACCTCTCGGGCGGCCAGGAGTCACGCGTCTCCCTCGCCGCCGCGCTCGTCGGCCGCCCCAGCCTGCTCGTCCTCGACGAGCCGACCGTCGGCCTCGACCCGGTGCTGCGCCGCGACCTGTGGGAGCTCTTCCGCCACCTCGCCGAACGCGGGCACTCGCTCGTCGTGTCGAGCCACGTCATGGACGAGGCCACCCGCTGCGACCGGCTCGTCCTCCTGCGGGAGGGTCACGTCCTCGCCGACGTCACGCCCGCCGAGCTGCTCCAGCAGACCGGGGCCGTCGACGCCGACGCCGCCTTCCTCGCCCTCATCGACGCCGAGACCACCCGGTCCGGGGAGAGGAGCGCGTCGTGAACGCCGGGCTCACCGCTGCCACCTCGGGCCGCGTCCTGCGCCAGGTGCGCACCGACCACCGCACCATCGGGCTCATCATCATCGTGCCGTGCGTCCTGCTCGGCCTGCTCGCGTGGATCTACAACGGGACGCGGGTCTTCGACGCGATCGGCCCGGCCCTGCTCGGGGTCTTCCCGATGGTCGTCATGTTCATCGTCACGTCGGTCGCGACCCTGCGCGAGCGCCAGTCCGGCACCCTCGAGCGCCTGCTCACCACACCGATGGGCAAGGGCGACTTCATGCTCGGGTATGCCGTCGCGTTCGGAGCGCTCGCCGTCGTGCAGGCCGTGATCGCAACGGGATTCGCCGTCTGGGTGTGCGGCCTCGGCGTCGCCGGGCCGGTGTGGCTGCTCGTCGTCGTCGCCGTCTTCGACGCCGTCCTCGGCACCGCGCTCGGGCTGCTCGCGAGCGGCTTCGCGCGCACCGAGTTCCAGGCCGTGCAGTTCATGCCGGCGTTCCTCCTGCCGCAGTTCCTGCTCTGTGGGCTGCTCATCCCGCGCGACCAGCTGCCGACCGTCCTCGAGTGGGTGAGCAACGTCCTGCCGCTGTCCTACGCCGTCGACGCGATGAAGGAGATCGCGCGCAACCCCGACCCCGTGACCGCGGTGCTCGGCGACCTCGGCATCGTCGCGGCCTTCATCGGCGGGGCCCTCGCCCTCGCCTCGCTCACCCTGAGCCGCCGCTCCGCCTGACGGGCCCACCCCGCAACACGGCATACGCCCCCTCGCCCCGCTTCCCCCACCGAACGCAGCGTTCGGTCGCGAACTCAGCGTTCTGCCAACGCGTTCGCCGCCGAGGGCCGCGTTCGGTGGGGAAGGGAGTCGGGGCTCGAGGGGGCCGGAGGTCGCGGCACTAGGGTTGGGGCATGCGCCTGGGCGTCATCGACATCGGGTCCAACACGGTCCACCTCCTCGTCGTCGACGCACACCCCGGCGCGCAGCCGCTGCCGGCGTTCTCGCACAAGACCGAGCTGCGCCTGTCGGAGAGCCTCGAGGCCGACGGAAGGGTCAGCGACTCGACGGCCGACCGGCTCGTCGCCTTCATCCTCGAGTGCCTCGGGGTCGCCGAGGACCAGGGCGTCAGCGACCTCTTCGCCTTCGCCACGTCGGCGCTGCGCGAGTCGCCGAACGGTGACGTCGTCATCGAGCGCGTGCGCGCCGAGACCGGCGTGGAGCTCGAGGCGCTCAGCGGCGCCGACGAGGCGCGCATGACCTTCCTCGCGGTGCGTCGCTGGTTCGGCTGGTCGAGCGGGCGCCTGCTCGTCGTCGACATCGGCGGCGGGTCGCTCGAGCTGGCGAGCGGTCTCGACGAGGAGCCGGACGTCGCGCTCAGCCTGCCGCTGGGAGCCGGACGCCTGACCCGCGAGCGCCTGCCCGGGGACCCGCCGAGCGTGGCCGCCGCGCGCGAGCTGCGCGCTCACGTCCGCTCGGCCCTCGCCGAGCACGTGCGCCCCCTGCTGACGTCCGGCAGCCCCGACCGCGCGGTCGGCACCTCCAAGACGATGCGATCGCTGGCCCGCATCGCCGGTGCCGCGCCGCGCGCCGACGGCCAATTCGTGCCGCGCACCCTGTCGCGCGACGACCTCCACGCGATCGTGAACAGGCTCGCGGGCCTCGACACGGCCGCGCGCGCGACCCTGCCCGGGGTCTCCGAGGGCCGCGCCCGCCAGCTCTACGCCGGCGCGCTCGTCGCCGAGGCGGCGCTCGACCTGCTCCAGGTCGAGCAGCTCGACATCTGCCCGTGGGCCCTGCGCGAGGGCCTCATCCTCCGGCGGCTCGACCACCTCATCTCGTGACGCACCCGCCCCGCCCGCCGCACCTGCCCCGCCCGCCGCACCCGGACCGGCCCGCGGCCGCCCTGGGACGGTGGCGCAGAATGGCCGCATGACCATCCGGGTCGGACTGTCGACCGCCTCGCTCTACCCCGACAACGCGGCGACCGCCTTCGCGACCGCTGCGCGGCTCGGCTACGACGCGATCGAGGTCATGGTCTGGACCGATCCGGTCACGCAGGAGGCGGGGGCCCTGCGGGCGCTGTCGGAGCTGCACGCCCTGCCGATCGTCTCGGTGCACGCGCCGACCCTGCTCCTGACCCAGCGCGTGTGGGGCACCGACCCGTGGGGCAAGGTCGACCGCTCGATCGACCTCGCGCTCGAGGTCGGCGCGGGCACCGTCGTCCTGCACCCGCCCTTCCGCTGGCAGCGGGAGTATGCCGCCGGGTTCGTCGACGGGGTGGCCCTGCGTGAGCACGAGTCGGGCATCAAACTCGCGGTGGAGAACATGTACCCCTGGCGCACGGCGCGACGCGAGGTGATGGCCTACCTCCCGCACTGGGACCCGGTCGCCCAGCCCTACGACAACGTGACGCTCGACCTCTCGCACACCGCGACAGCCGGGTCCGACGCGCTCGCCATGGCACGGGGGCTGGGCGAGCGGCTGGCGCACCTGCACCTCGCCGACGGTCTGGGCTCGTTCCTCGACGAGCACCTCGTGCCGGGGCGTGGAGCCGAGCCGTGCGGGGCCGTGCTCGAGCACCTGGCCGACAGCGGCTGGGTCGGCGACGTCGTCGTCGAGGTGTCGACGCGCAAGGTGGGACGCGAGCAGCGGGAGGTCGACCTCGCCGAGGCGCTGGCCTTCGCGAGGCTCTCCCTCGTGCCGACCCGCGGAGCCAGCCGCATCTGACGCCCCCACCTCGCAACACACCGAGAAGGTCGCAACACACCGGCACCCGATCCCGGTGCGTCGTGACCTTCTCGGTGTGTTTTGCCCGGGGCGACGATCGGATGGTCAGTCGGCGGACGGGCGCCAGCCACGCGGGCGCACCGACACCATGTCGACGCTCGCATCGGGCCCGGCGTCGATCGCGAGGCGTGCGGCCCGCACGACCGAGTCGACGTCGAGGTAGGAGTCCGCGTCGTACTCCGCGCCCTCGAACTCGACGAGCTCGTGCTGCATGTCCGTGTCGACGCGGCCGGGGTGCAGCGACGTGACCCGGACGCCGTGCTCGCGCTCCTCCTGACGCAGCGAGTCGCTGAACGCGCGGAGGGCGAACTTCGAGGCGCAGTAGGCGCCAGAGGCCGGCGTCGCCGTGAGGCCCGACCCGGAGTTGATGGTGACGACGAGGCCGTGGGCGGTGCGCAGCGCGGGCAGGAGGGCCTGCGTGACGGCCGCGACGGCGACGACGTTGACGGTCATCGAGTCGGCCCAGTCCTGGACCGGCGAGTCGGCGACCGTGCCGTTGCGCAGGACGCCGGCCGAGTGGACGAGCACCTCGACGCGGGGGAGGTGACGCACGATGGAGTCGAGCGCGGTCGCGAGCGACCCGCCGGGGGAGCAGTCGGCCAGGTCGGCGATGAACCCCTCGGCCGAGGGGAGGGATGCGACGACGTGGGCGACCGAGTCGGCGCTGCGACCACCGATGACGAGGTGGTGTGTCGGCGCCAGGTCCCGGGCGATGGCGAGCCCGATGCCGCGCGTCCCACCCGTGACCACCGCGACCGGCCGGCGGTCCGGGTTGGTTGCGCGGGCGTCGGACAGGGGCGCAGGGCTCATGGCGCCACCCTACGAGCCCACCCCCACTCGAGTGAGCGCGCAGCCTCACGATCCGGGGTGCCGGTGTGGAGGGGCGCTCACTCGACGGGGAGGGTGGGGGCTGACTCGCAGAGGGAGGCGACGGCATACGCCATCGGTCGGGCGGGCGGGAGGTCAGGCGAGGCCGAGGGCCTGCGCCTCCTCCCACAGGTCGTCGCGGACGCGCGGGTGGGCGCACTTCTCGATGATGTCGTGGCACTGGTCCTTCTCGCTGCGGCCCCACAGCGGCGCGACGCCCAGCTCGGTGACGATGGCGCTCTGCTGGAAGCTCGTCACCGGCTCGTCGAGCAGCGGGACGATCGTCGACACGTCGGCCCGCGGGTGCCATGAGCGCAGCGCGATGAACGACTGGCCACCTGCGGAGTGCAGCGCGCCGACGATGAAGTCGGTCTGTCCGCCGAAGCCGGAGTGGATGCGGGCGTTGATGCGCGAGGCGTTGGCCTGCCCGAAGAGGTCGACCTCGAGCGCGGTGTTCACCGACGTCATCTGCCGCTGCGAGGCGATGAGACCGGGGTCGTTCGTCTTCTCGGTGCGCATCATCCGGACGCGCGGGTTGCCGTCGAGCCAGGCGTAGAGGTCGGTCGAGCCGAAGCTGAACGACGTGACGAGCGGGTGGTCCGGGTCGAGCGCGCCGGCCTCGTCGAGCGCGAGGACGCCGTCGGAGAACATCTCGGTCCACATCCGGATACCGCGGCGCGAGGTGAGGGCCGAGAGGGTCGCGTCGGGCACCGCGCCGATGCCGAGCTGCATCGTGGCGCCGTCCTGGACCATGGCGGCCACGCGCTCGCCGATGAGACGGCTCTCGGGGTCGGGCTCCGTCGCGGCGTGCGAGGGCATGGGCGCGTCGACCTCGACGAGCAGGTCGACGTGCTCGAGCGGCACCTGCGCGTCACCGAAGGTGTAGGGCATCTGCGGGTTGACGACCGCCACGACGAGCCCACCACGGGCCCGGCACGCCTCGAGGGCGGCAGGGAGGACGTTGACCTCGAGCCCCATGCTCACCTGGCCGTCGCGCGGGGGCGCGCAGTGCAGCAGGACGGCGTCGGGTGGCAGCGCCCGGTCGTAGAGCAGCGGCACGAGCGAGAGACGCGACGGCACGTAGCGCAGCCGCGGGTGCCGACGCATACCCGGGCCGACGAAGCACGTCTCGACGGTCACGCCGTCGCGGTCGGGCAGCCCCGCGGGCGCGTTGAGCGCGTGGAGCACGTAGGTCGGCTGGGCCGCGTCGAGCGCCCGGACCGCCTCCCACGGGACCGCCATGTTGCCGCTGACGACGACACGAGGGTTCTCCGGGAGCGCTCGAAGCCGTTGGGTGAGCTCGTCGATCGTCGCCGTTCGCACCCCTTCATCCTCGCGCGGCGCGTGCCGCGGCGAGGGCGTATGCCGTCCGACGTGACCAACGTCGCTCGGCGGGGGCGACGAGAGGCGAGTGGCGAGCGACGAATGGCGAGCGGCCGAGGGGTCAGCTGGCCTTCTTGGCGGCGGTCTTCTTCGTCGTGGTCTTGGCGGCGGACTTCTTGGCCGTCGTCTTGCTGGCGGCGGTCTTCTTCGTCGTCGCCTTGGCGGTGCTCTTCGATGCGGACTTCGCCGCCGTCTTCGACGCGGTCTTCTTCGCCGGCCCGTCGGCCGACGATCCGGACTCGTCGGAGGACCCACCGGTCCTGGCCGCCTTGGCCTTGTCGACGCTGCGCTGCAGGGCGGCGAGCAGGTCGACGACCTCGGTCTCCTCGCCCTTGGCCTCGGGCGTCTCGGTGATGTCGCCGCCTTCGATCTTCGTCGCGACGAGCTGGGTCACGGCCTCGGCGTAGTCGTCCTCGAACTCCTCGGGCTCGTAGTCGCCCGACAGGGAGTCGACGAGCGAGGAGGCCATCGCGAGCTCCTTCGCCGTCGCGTGCGTCTCCTCCGACAGCGACTCGAACTCGGGGGCGCGCACCTCGTCGGCCCAGAGCAGCGTCTGGAGCACGATGACGCCGTCGCGCACACGGAGCACGGCGAGGGTCATGCGGGTGCGCACCGACACGGTGACGAGCGCCATCCGGTCGGCCTTCTCGAGGGCGTCGCGCAGCAGCACGTACGGCTTGAGGCCGGTCTTGTCGGGCTCGAGGTAGTAGCTCTTGTCGAAGAGCAGCGGGTCGATCTGCTCGGACGGCACGAACTTCTCGATCGAGATCTCCTTCGTCGACCGCGTCGGGAGGCTCTTGAGGTCCTCGTCGGTCAGCACGACCATCTGGCCGTCGGCGGCCTCGTAGCCCTTGGCGATGTCGGCGTAGGGCACCTCCTCGCCGTCGATCGAGCAGACGCGTTGGTACTTGATGCGGCCGCCGTCCTTCTCGTGGACCTGCCGGAACTGCACGTCGTGGTTCTCGGTCGCCGAAAAGAGTCGGACCGGCACATTGACGAGGCCGAACGACACGGCGCCTTTCCAGATGGCTCGCATGAGAACAAGAATGCACCCATGCGCCCCATGCTCGCGACGCCCACGACGACCATTCCGGTCGGCGACCGCTGGCAGCACGAGGTCAAGTGGGACGGCATGCGGGTGCTGGCCGACGTCGTGGACGGCGAGATCCGCCTCTTCTCCCGCACGGAACGCGACGTCACCGTGGCCTTCCCCGAGCTGCGGGGGCTCGCCGACGAGTACGCCGACATGCTCCTGGACGGCGAGATCGTCTCGATGCGCGACGGCGTGCCGTCGTTCGCCGCGATGGCCGAGCGCTTCCACGTCACCGATGCGCGCCGGGCGACGATGCTCGCCGAGGCCGCGCCCGTCACCCTGATGACCTTCGACCTGTTGCGGCTCTACGGCGTCGACCTCATGCCGCGCACCTGGTCCGACCGGCGCGCCACCCTCGAGCGGCTCGAGCTGGCGGGCCCCCGGTGGCAGACGCCGCCGACGTTCGGCGACGGGGTGACGCTCCACGCCGCGACGAAGGAGCAGGGCCTCGAGGGCATCGTGTCCAAGCGTGTCGACTCGGTCTACGTGCCCGGCCTCCGGTCGCCCCACTGGCTCAAGTCTCCCCACCGCGGCACCGTGTCCGTCGTCATCGGCGGGTGGCGCCCGGAGTCCACGGGCACCGTGTCCCGCCGCCTCGGCGCGGTCCTCGTCGGCGTCCCCGGCCCGGGTGGCCTGCGCTACCTGGGACGCGTCGGCTCGGGCCTCGCGGGCAAGACCGGACAGGCCCTGATGCGTGACCTCCAGACCCTCACCTCCGCCGAGTCCCCTTTTGCCACAGACGTCCCCGCCGAGGACGCGAACGGCGCGACGTGGGTGCACCCGGTCCTCGTCGCCGACGTGCAGTCGCTGGGACTGAGCAGTCAGGGGAGACTGCGCCAGCCGGCATACAAGGGCCTGCGCAGCGACCTCACCCCCGGTGACGTCGACGACCACGGGGACGGTGAGTGATGCCCTACGAGGCGCCGAAGGTGACCGTCGAGGTCGACGGACGGCGGATGAGGCTGTCGAGCCTCGAGAAGGTGATGTACCCGAAGGCCGGCACGACCAAGGCCCAGGTCATCGACTACTACGCGCGCATCGCGCCGGTGATCCTCCCGCACCTGCGCGACCGTGCCGTCACGCGAATCCGCTTCCCGCACGGGGTGGGCGACATGCAGTTCTTCGAGAAGAACATCCCCGCCGGCACCCCGTCGTGGATCCGCCGCGCGGGACGCGACCCCGTCTTCCCGCTCATCGACGACCTCGCCGGGCTGACGTTCTTCGCCAACCTCAACTCCCTCGAGCTGCACGTGCACCAGTGGCGCTACGCGGGGGAGGGGCGCGACGCGGAGGCGCTGAAACCCGACCGTCTCGTCATCGACCTCGACCCCGGGCCGGGGACCGGCCTGCACGAGTGCGCCCGCGTCGCGCTCGTCGTGCGCGAACGGCTCGGCCGCATCGGGCTCGACACGGTCCCGGTGACCAGCGGCAGCAAGGGTCTCCAGCTGTATGCCGTCCTGCCCGGGGCGCACACGAGCGACGAGATCCGCGACACCGTGCAGCAGCTCGCGCAGGAGCTGACCAAGGCCCACCCAGACCTCATCGTGTGGAAGATGGCCAAGGAGCTGCGCCCGGGCAAGATCTTCCTCGACTGGAGCCAGAACGTCGCCGCCAAGACGACGGTCTGCCCGTACTCCCTTCGCGGACGAGACCGTCCGACCGTGGCGGCGCCCCGCTCGTGGGACGAGATCGAGTCGGGCGCCGACGGCGGAGAGCTCGAGCAGCTGACGGCCGACGAGGTCCTCGACCGGGTGGCGCTTGACGGCGACCTCGCCGCCGAGATCAGCGCCTGAGGCGTCCACGGCCCGCGGCCGCCCCAGCCGCAGCAGTCAGGCGACGCACATGTGCACGTGGCCGTCGTGGACAGGCTCGAGGAGGTCGTATGCCGTGTGGTGGCCCGGGTGCCCACGGCGGGGTGTGCCCGCCGGAGAGAGCGCAAGGGACGTGACGGCATACGCCCTCGGAGCATGCGAGAGGGCCCGGCACGTGGAGTGCCGGGCCCTCTGACTGCGTCGGTGACCGGAGGTCAGTGCGCCTTGTCGTAGGCCGCCTGGACGTCGGCCGAGATGCGGCCGCGGTCCGAGACCGTGTGGCCGTTGGCGCGGGCCCACTCGCGGACCGCACCGAGGTCGCTCCGCTTTGCCGTGCTCGCGCCGGCCCGACGACGCGAGGCGGCCTTGGCTGCACCCGCCCGACGTGCATGGCCCGTCCACGTCGCGAAGTCATCGCGAAGCTTGCGGGCATTCTTGTCGGACAGGTCGATCTCGTACGAGACGCCATCCAGGGCGAAGGTCACCGTCTCGGCAGCCTTTCCACCGTCGATGTCGTCGATCAACACCACTTCGACACGCTGAGCCATGTTTCTCCATCTGAAGTTGTCTGCTATTCGGAGGGGATTCCGCGAATGCGCGACTCGCGGGCAGCATCAATTTAGCGCGAAGAGCCCGCAATTGCATTTCCTTCGAAAGCAATGGCGCGCATCGATAGGTAAAAGAGATGCGCCAAACTGTGCCGGAATGACAGAAAAGCCCCTGTCCGTGCCGTGTGCGGCGAACTGTCAGCGCTCCGTCGTCGGGGTCACGGAGTCGGCCTCGGTCGAGGTTTCGGCGGCCTTCGCCCGGCGGTCGTGCTCGGACTCCCACCGGGCCTGGGCGAGGCGCTCGCGACGGTCTCCTTCGAGGATGCTCTTGATGACGAAGTAGAAGAGGACGCCCACACCGACCGTCGGGACGATGGCGAGCACATAGGGCATGACCGATTCCATGCCGACATTTTCTCACGCCGCCACGCCCGCCCCTCACGAGCGGTGTCGCACCCCGGCCCTACGGTCATGCCATGGCTACAAGGACGACGACCCGACGCACGCCCGGCTTCCGCTGCGGTGAGTGCGGGTGGACCACCGCCAAGTGGGTCGGCCGCTGCGGTGAGTGCCAGGCCTGGGGCACGGTGGCCGAGACGGGTGCGCCCGCGGCCGCTCGCACCACCGCCGCCTCCGTCGTGACCCCGGCGCTGCGCATCGCCGACGTCGACGTGACGCGCGCGGCCGCCAGACCGACGGGCGTGGCGGAGTTCGACCGCGTCCTCGGTGGCGGCCTCGTGCCGGGCGGCGTGGTCCTCGTCGCCGGTGAGCCCGGCGTCGGCAAGTCGACGCTGCTCCTCGACGTCGCCGCGCGCGCGGCCCGTTCGGGCTCCGAGGTCCTCTACATCAGCGGTGAGGAGTCGGCTGCGCAGGTGCGCACCCGCGCCGAGCGCATCTCGGCGATGGCCGACACGCTCTACCTCGCCGCCGAGACCGACCTCGCCACCGTGCTCGGCCACGTCGAGGCGCGCGCGCCCGGACTGCTCGTCGTCGACTCCGTGCAGACCATCGCCAGTGCCGACGTCGAGGGCCAGGCCGGCAACGTCTCGCAGGTGCGTGAGGTGGCCGGTGCCCTCATAGCGGCCGCCAAGGCGCGCGGCATCGCGGTCCTCCTCGTCGGACACGTGACCAAGGACGGCTCGATCGCCGGTCCCCGCGTCCTCGAGCACCTCGTCGACGTCGTCATCCAGTTCGAGGGCGACCGACACTCGCGGCTGCGCCTCGTGCGCGCCGTCAAGAACCGCTTCGGGCCGACCGACGAGGTCGGCTGCTTCGACCTGTCCGACGTCGGCATCACCGGGCTGGCCGACCCGAGCGGGCTGTTCCTGTCGACCCGCGACCACGCGGTGCCGGGCACGTGCGTCACCGTGACCCTCGAGGGCCGACGCCCGCTCGTGGCCGAGGTGCAGGCGCTCGTCGCGACCTCGACGCTGCCGTCACCCCGGCGCACGTCCAGCGGGCTCGACGCCTCTCGGCTCGCGATGATCATCGCCGTCCTCGACAAGCGCGCCGGGGCGCCGGTGGGCTCGCGAGACATCTTCGCGGCCACCGTCGGAGGGGTGCGCATCACCGAGCCGGCCGCCGACCTCGCCATCGTCTGCGCCGTCGCCTCGTCCGTCATCGACAAGCCCCTCGCCACCGACGTCGTCGCCTTCGGGGAGGTGGGGCTGGCCGGTGAGGTGCGACGCGTCACGGGCCTCGACCGCCGCCTGGCCGAGGCGGCCCGGCTCGGCTTCCGGCACGCCCTCGTGCCCGCCGGCAGCCTCACCGACTCGTCCGTGCCCTCCGGGATCCGTGCCGTCGAGGTCGCCGACGTCCCGAGGGCCATCGAGGCGATGGGACGCCTCGCCGGTGGACGGTCAACGAACGCACCGGCCGTCGGCACCGTCTAGACTGCGACCGACCGGGGTGGACGCGCTCGGCGCCCCCATTGCGAACAGGGAAGTGATGGACCGGAACGACGAGCTGCTGCTGCGTGCGGCCCTCGCCGCCGTGGCACCCGGAACGGAGCTGCGCGACAGTCTCGAACGCATCCTCCGTGGACGCACCGGAGCCCTCATCGTGCTCGGTTTCGACCGCGTGGTCGACTCGATCTGCACGGGCGGCTTCGTGCTCGACATGGAGTTCTCGGCGACGCGCGTGCGCGAGCTGTGCAAGATGGACGGCGCCGTCGTGCTCGACCGTGAGGGCACCCGCATCCTGCGCGCCGCGACCCAGCTCGTGCCCGACTCGCGCATCGAGACCACCGAGTCCGGCACGCGCCACCGCACCGCCGAGCGGGTGGCCAAGCAGACCGGCTTCCCCGTCATCTCGGTCAGCCAGTCGATGGGCGTCGTCGCGCTCTACGTCGGCGACCTGCGCCACGTCATCGAGGGCTCGCCCACGACGCTCTCGCGCGCCGACCAGGCGCTGCAGACCCTCGAGCGCTACAAGGCGCGCCTCGACGAGGTCACGGGCACGCTGTCGGCGCTCGAGATCGAGGACCTCGTGACCATCCGCGACGTCACCGCGGTGCTCCAGCGCCTCGAGATGGTGCGGCGCATCTCGGCCGAGATCCAGGACTACGTCGTCGAGCTCGGCACCGACGGGCGCCTGCTCAGCCTGCAGCTCGAGGAGCTCGTCGGCGGCCTCGGCAACGACCGCGAGCTCGTCATCCGCGACTACCTCCCGGCGACCAAGTCCGGGCTCAGCCTCGGCGACGCCCTCGCCAACCTCCAGGCCCTCAACTCCGTCGAGCTGCTCGACCTCGCCGCGGGCGCCCGGGCCGTCGGCTTCTCCGTCGTCGGCGACAGCCTCGACGCCCCCGTGTCGCCGCAGGGCTACCGCCTCCTGACCAAGGTGCCGCGTCTGCCCACCGCGATCGTCGACCGGCTCGTGTCGCACTTCGAGTCGCTCCAGCGTCTGCTCGCCGCCGGCATCGAGGACCTCATGCTCGTCGAGGGCGTCGGCGAGGGACGGGCCCGCGCCGTGCGCGAGGGCCTCTCGCGACTCGCCGAGTCGAGCATCCTCGAGCGTTACGTCTGACCGGCTCTGCCGCCGCTTGCCGTATGCCGTCCCGTGAGGTCCCGCTGTCGCTGCTCCACGAGCGCGTCAACGGGTGGTACGCCGAGGCCGGGCGCCAGCACCTGCCGTGGCGCGAGCCCGACTGCAGCCCCTGGGGCGTCTTCCTCTCCGAGGTGATGTCGCAGCAGACGCCGCTCGCGCGGGTCGAGCCGATCTGGCGCGAGTGGATGGAGCGGTGGCCGACGCCGGCCGACCTCGCGGCCGCTGCGCCGGGAGATGCCGTGCGGGCCTGGGGACGGCTCGGCTACCCGCGCCGGGCCCTCCGGCTGCACGAGGCGGCAGGGGTGATGGTCGAGCTCCACGGCGGCGAGGTGCCGGACACGCCCGAGGGGCTGCTGGCCCTTCCCGGGGTCGGTGCCTACACGGCCGCAGCGGTGTCGTGCTTCGCCTTCGGCATCCCCGAGGTCGTCGTCGACACCAACGTCCGGCGTGTGCTGGCCCGCACCCTCGAGGGCAAGGCCTTCCCGAACCTCACGCTCAACCGGGCCGAGGCACGGCTGGCCGCGGACTCGATGCCCGCCGACCGCGCGACCGCGAACACGTGGAACGTCGCCGTGATGGAGCTCGGTGCCCTCGTCTGCGTGGCACGAGGTCCGCGCTGCGACGAGTGTCCGATCGCCGACCTGTGCGCGTGGAACGTCGCCGGTCGGCCGGCCTACGACGGACCGCCCCGGCGCGGCCAGTCCTGGCACGGGACCGACCGTCAGGTCCGGGGCGAGCTGCTGCGCCGCCTGCGCGACGCCCACGCGGCGCTCCCGCTCTCGCGTCTGGAGGACTCCGCCGACGACCGGGTGCAGGTCATGCGCTGTCTCGACTCGCTCGTGGCCGACGGTCTCGTCGAACCCCTGTCCCGCAACCGCTTCAGCCTCCCCACCTGACGGACTCTCCTTCCCGCCCCGACCACCCTCGAGAGCGTGGGACGCAGCGCCCAGTCGACTGTGACCAGGCGCTCACCCGAGGCGGCGGGGGCTCGGTCGAGGGGACGGGCGGGCGTTCAGAGGTTGCCGAGGACGGACCGCACGTCGACGGCGATCACCACGCGCTCGGGGTTGGGGCGAGGCTCGCGGTAGCGGGCGGCATACCGCTGCTCGGCATCGGCCACGGACGCCGGGTCGTCGAGGACGCGCGCCGTGCCCTGGAGCGAGAGCCAGTGGCGGCCGTCGACCTGACAGAGCACGGCCGGGCAGCCGGCAAGGGCGTTGCGCGCCTTGCGGCTGCCCCGGCTGGTGATGACCCGGGCGATCGACGTCTCCGGGTCCCACGTGAACCCGACGGGCACGACGTGCGGCGAGCCGTCCGGTCGCAGCGTCGTCAACGTGGCGAGGTGGCGCACCGACATGAACTCGAGGGCGGCAGAGGACAGGTTACGGGGAGGGGTCGCCACCCGGGCCAGACTACGAGACGCCGTGTCCGGCGGTCCCGGACGTGTCCCGTTGAAGCCGAGCCGGCTCCTCGGTAGCGTGGCCCCTTGTGCCTGCCCTCGTCCGACCGTCGTGAAGACCTTCTGGCTGCTCGTCCGAGCCGGCTTCAGGAGGCACTCGACGTACCGGTTGGCGCTCCTCGCCGGGATGACGACGAACTCCGTCTTCGGTTTCATCCGCGCCTCGATCCTGCTCGCAGCGCTCGCCTCGGCGGGCACGGCCATCGGCGGCTACGACGCTCCCACGACGATCGCGTTCGTCTGGTGGGGTCAGGCGCTGCTCGGCACGGTCAACCTGTGGGGATTCGCCGAGGTCAAGGACCGGGTGCGCACGGGTGACATCGCCGTCGACTTCCTGAGGCCCGTCAATCCCCAGATGGCTTATCTCGCAGGCGATCTCGGACGGGCGGGCATCAACCTCGTCGGTCGCGGCCTGCCTGCCCTCCTGCTCGGTGCGCTCCTCTTCGACATGGCCTGGCCGCCGTCCGCCGTCAGCTGGGCCTCGGGCGCGGTGTCGGTCCTGCTCGCGGTCGTCGTCGCCTTCGCCGGCAACTTCGTCATCAACCTGCTCGCGTTCTGGCTCGTCGAGATCCGCGGCATCACGCTCCTGTGGATGATCACGGGTGGCCTGCTCTGCGGTCTCTACCTGCCCGTGCCGTGGTTCCCGGACTGGCTGCGCACCATCGCCAACTGGTCGCCCTTCCCGTCGATGCTGCAGAACCCGATCGACATCCTGGCCGGTCGCGTGGTCGGGGTCGACATCGTGTCGGCGGTCGGGGTGCAGGTCTTCTGGGCCGCCTCGCTGCTCGTCCTCGGCCAGGTCGTGCTGCGCGCCGGTCGCCGCCGTCTGGAGGTGCAGGGTGGCTGAGGTGACGCTCTCCCAGCGGCTGCGCCCCTACCGGGTGCTGCTCGCCTCCCGTGCCCGCGCGCAGATGCAGTACCGCGCCTCGTTCGTCACCGACATCCTCGGAACCGTCGGCGTCGGTCTCGCCGAGTTCGCGGAGGTGTGGGTGATCTTCCACAACGTCGACGTGCTCGGCGGGCTCGACTTCACCGCGGCCCTGCTCGTCTTCGCCCTGTCCAACCTGGCGTTCTCGCTCGCCGACATGTTCGTCGGTCACCTCGACCAGCTGCCGCGCTACATCCGCGCCGGTCAGGTCGATGCCTTCTACGTCCGTCCGCTGCCGCTGCTGGCCCAGCTCATGACGAGCGACCTGTCGCTCCGGAGAGTCGGGCGCCTGTCCGTGGCACTCGTCGCCCTCACCGTCGCACTGACGACCGCCGACATCACCTGGTCGGCGGAGACCGTGGCGCTCATCGTGCTGAGCGTCGTCAGCGGCACCGCGATCTTCTCGGCCCTCTTCACCGCCGCGGGCGGCCTCCAGTTCTTCCTCGTGGACGGCGCCGAGTTCACCAACGCCTTCACCTACGGCGGGTCGTATGCCGCCCAGCAGAGTCAGCAGGTCTTCCCCGACCCGCTCCGCATCTTCTGGACGTTCGTCGTGCCGACGGCGTTCGTCGCCTACATCCCGGCGGTCGCGATCCTCGACATCGAGGACCCTCTCGCGCCCACCTGGCTCGCCTGGCTCACACCCCTGGCCGCACTGCTGGCCTGGGGCATCGCGGCGGCGTGCTGGCGACTCGGGACCCGTCACTACCAAGGAGCAGGCGGATGAGCATCATCGAGACCCGCGACCTCGTGCGCGACTTCAAGAAGACGCGCGCCGTCGACCGGATGACCTTCTCGGTCGAGCCCGGTGAGGCGGTCGGCTACATCGGCGCCAACGGCGCCGGCAAGTCGACGACGATCAAGATGCTGACCGGCATCCTCAAGCCGACGTCCGGGCACGTGCGCACGTGCGGGCTCGACCCGATGCGCCAGCGGGTGGAGGTCGCGCGTCGCGTCGGGGTGGTCTTCGGCCAGCGCTCGCAGCTGTGGTGGGACCTGCCGCTCCGCGACTCGTTCGCGATCCTCGGGGCGATCCACCGGATGGACGAGCCGTCGACCCGGGCCCGCACCGACGTGCTCGTCGAGCAGCTCGAGATGGGGCCGCAGCTGGGCACGGCGGTGCGCTCGCTCTCGCTCGGCCAGCGGATGCGGGCCGAGATCGCCGCCGCGCTGCTGCACTCGCCGGAGCTGCTCGTCCTCGACGAGCCGACGATCGGTCTGGACGTGCTGTCCAAGCAGCGGCTGCGTGAGTTCCTCGTGGCCGAACGTCGGGAGCAGGGCACCACCCTGCTCCTGACGACGCACGACATGGGCGACATCGAACGGCTCTGCGACCGGGTCCTCGTCGTCGACCACGGCCGGCTCGCGTTCGACGGCACGTTGACCGGCCTCGCCGGCACGGTCGGCGCTCAGCGCATCCTCGTCATCGACCTGGCGCAGCCGACACCCGACCTCGCCGACGTCCCCGGCGCGACCCTGGTCGAGAGCGAGTCGGACGGGCTGCGCCAACGGCTCTCCTTCGACGCCGAGGCCACGACGGTGGCAGCCGTGCTCGCCCACGTGTCCTCGCGCCACGAGGTGCGCGACCTGACGATCGAGGAGCCCGACATCGAGGACGTCGTCCGGCGCATCTACGCGGCCTCCGGTCGCGGCTGACGTCAGCGTAGAGAGACCACGTCCCCGCTTCGTCGCCTTTCGACGGTGGGGAGGGGGCCGGACGTGGCCTCTCGACGGTCAGAGGGCGCGGAGCATCCGGGTGTTGCCGAGGGTGTTGGGCTTGACGCGCTCGAGGTCGAGGAACTCGGCGACACCCTCGTCGTAGGAGCGCAGCAGCTCGGCGTACACGTCCATCGGGACGGCCTGGCCCTCGATGACCTCGAAGCCGTGCCGGACGAAGAAGTCCGTCTCGAAGGTCAGGCAGAAGAGCCGCTCGACACCGATCTCCCGCGCGTCCTGCACGAGCTCCTCGAGCAGCCGGCCACCGAGGCCGGTGCCGAGCTGGTCGGGGGCGACGGCCAGGGTACGGATCTCGGCGAGGTCCTCCCACATGACGTGCAGCGCGCCGCAGCCGACGACGCGACCGTCGAGCTCGGCGACCCGGAACTCCTGGAGGCTCTCGAAGTACGTCACAGCCTCCTTGCTGACGAGCACCCGGCGCTCGGCCAGCGGCGCCACGAGGGCCCGGATGGCACGGACGTCGGAGGTCCGGGCCCGCCGGATCACGGGAGTGTCGCCGCTCACGAGAGGTTCCCGTCGCGGAACTCGGCGAAGAGGCTGCGCGCCTGGTTGCCGAGGACGACGATCGACTGCTGGCCCGCCCAGCCGAAGGCCCCCTGGGCGACCCCCCGTCCCACCTTGAGCGGGCTCAGCTGGTGCAGGCCTGCGGTGAAGGTGAGGATCTGCTCGGCCGAGAGGTTGCTCTTCCCGACCTTGCTGAAGCTCGTCAACGCCGACGGGATCGCGATCGGCCCGGCGAGCTTGGCCTTGATCGCCGCGGCCAGGATGACCTCACCCTGGTGTCGAGACCTGCCGAAGTCCCCGTCGGGCAGGGTCTTTCGCTCGCGTGCGTAGGCGAGTGCCTCGGCGCCTGACAGCGTCTGGGCGCCCGCCTTGATGACGAGGTTCTTGGCGTGCGATGCCACCACGGTCTTCGGGATGACGATGGGGACGCCGCCCTCGGCGTCGACGATCTTCTTGAAGCCGCTGAAGCCGAGCACGACGTAGCCCTCGAGGGGCAGTCCCGTCACGGACCGCACGGTGCTCACCTGGGCGCGCGGGCCGCCGAACACCATGGCCGAGTTGATCTTGCCCTTGCCGCCGGTCGACAGGGGGACCCACAGGTCGCGGGCCATGCCCATGACACCGCCGCCGCCCTTGCCGTCGACGCCGATGACCTGGAGCACGTCGGCGCGGGTGCGCTCGAGAGGCTGGCCCTTGCGAGCGTCGGACCCGATGGCGAGCACCCAGCGCGGGCCACCGCCGAGGCTCGGCGTCGGCACCCCCAGGGACGGCCACCAGCCGCCGACGACCTTCCACGTCGGTCCGACGGCCAGGGTCACGTCGTCGCCGGCGGTGACCACGGCGACGGGCGTGCCCATCCACGACCCCACCTTCGCCGTGGCGTCGACCGAACCCGTCGCGGCCTTGCGCGTCGTGAGCGCCTTCGCCGCGGTGGGGGAGGACGTATGCGTGAGGTCGCCTCCGGCATACAGGGTGGAGACGAGCGCGGCGAGCGGCGCAGGCGCCCCGCTGACGTGGACACCCGAGGTCGCGGAGCCGGATCCCGACGGGCTTCCCTCGGACGAGGAGGCGGGGCCCGACGACGCGCCGGGACTGCTCGGGGCGCCGCTCGAGCACCCGGCGAGCGCCAGGGCTGAGACCGTCACCGCCGACCCGACGCGCACCACGACGGACCTGTGAGCACGCGCCGGACGACGGACGACGGACGGGGTCACGGGCGGGTCCACGGGGTCGGCGGGGCGGTGCTCTGAGATCACCGCCCCACCGTAGACGAACCGTTCATGCGACGCGGGACGCCGTCCGCACGAGCGACCGCGATGCCAGCACGGAGGCCAGGACGACCGCCCCGGCGACGGCCGACGTCACGACGAACCGCACGACGAGGGCCCCGTCGAGAGCGCTCGAGAAGGGCAGCATGAGCACGAGCACGAAGCCGGCCGACAGGGCGATCGTCATCGCCAGGGGCAGCGCGACCTCGAGGGCGCGGGCACGGTGCAGCGAGCGCTCGCTCGTGCCGGCGAGGGCCAGTGCGCGGTACTGCTCGCGCTGGTCGAGGACCCGGGCTGCCTGGACGACGCCCGTCGACGTCGCACCGACGATGGTGATGATGACGAGCGTGACGAGCGCGCCCGTGCCGAGGTCGTCGGCGAGGTAGCGCTCGAGCGGCGTCGTGGGGTCGTCGACCGAGGCGAGGCTGGTGAACCCCACGATGACGACGGCGAGGCCGAGGGCGCCCACGGCGCGCCACGTGCTCTTCGGGTCGTCGGCGATGCGCCTCGCTGCGAGCAGGCTCGCGGCGGTGGGGGCGAGTCGGGCTGCGACGCGGCCGGCCACCATGACGACCCACGGGCCGACGGCGTTGACGGCGAGGATCATCGCGCCGAGGACGAGCACGATCGTCATCCGCTGCGGCTCCTTCATCGGGGTGATGACGAGCATCCAGGCGGCCCCGGCAGCCAGCGCGAGGACCACGCGCAGGACGCTGAGGCGCTTCGGGCTCGTGCGCGCCGCGACGCCGAGCGGGCTGATCGCGACCCGTGCGAGGCTCGACGCGCCGGACACGATCGCCACGACGACGACGGCGGCGACCACGGCGAGCGTCTGCCCGAGGGGCAGCACGAGTTCGCGCAGCTCGAACGGCCGGCCCTGGAAGCTCAGCCGGGCCACGAGCGGGAGGACCGCGAGGTAGACGACGACGCCGGCCAGCGCGCCGAGGACGGCCTGGGCCGCGGCCTCGGCGAGCGTCATGAGCGTGACCTGTCCGGACGTGGCCCCGGCGAGCCGGAGCGCGGCGAGGCGCTGGTCGCGGCGGGCGATGGCGAGGCGCGCGGCGACGCCGCCGAGAGTGAGGATGGGGATGACCATGCACGTCGTCGCGATCCAGGCGAGCGTCACGTAGAGGTTGCCGAGCGCTGCCTCGTCGGACAGACGGCCCTCGAGTCCCCCGGGCGGGAGCGGGTTGCGCGCCTCGAAGGCCCGGAGCCCCGCGACGCAGACGAGCAGGGCCGCCGTCGCCACGGCGAACGAGACGACCGCGAGGACCCCGGGCACGCGGTTGTCCGCCGCTCCCGCGCGACGGAGTCGCCACCACAGACCGGTCGCAGCCCTCATCGCGCCACCACCGCAGCCGGATCGGCCGGGTCGACAGCGTCGACAGCGTCGGCTGCGTCGGCCTCGGCGGCGATGCGACCGTCGCGGACGCGGACGACCCCGTGGCACCAACGGGCGACGTTCTGGTCGTGGGTCACGACGACGAGGGAGGCGCCGGTGTGCGTCGCGAGCTGCGTCAGGTGGTGCATCACCTCGGCGCTCGTCGTCTGGTCGAGCGCACCGGTCGGCTCGTCGGCGAAGACGACGCCGGGACGGGCGACGAGCGCGCGGGCGATGGCCACCCGCTGGGCCTGCCCTCCCGAGAGCTCGCCCGGGCGGCGCTTCTCCAGGCCGGAGAGACCGAGGGGTGGGAAGAGGGCCGCCGCTCGTGCCGTGGCCTCCGAGCGGGACGTGCCGCCCAGCATGAGCGGCAGGGCGACGTTCTCGATCGCCGGCAGCTCGGGCAGCAGCATCCCCTGCTGGAAGACGAAGCCGAAGTCCTCACGGCGCAGCACCGTCCGCTCGCGGTCGGACATGCGTGCGATGTCGCGGCCGCGCCACAGCACCTGGCCGCCCGTCGGTCGCAGGATGCCGGCGAGGACGTGCAGCAACGTCGTCTTGCCCGAGCCGGACGGACCCATGACGGCGAGGCTCTCGCCGGCCCGGATCGTCAGGTCGACACCGCCCAGCGCCGGCGGACCCGCGGAGGCCGAGCGTCCGTAGGTCATCACGAGGCCGCGGGCCACGAGGTCGCTCCCGGGGTCGCCGCCGGGGTCGCGGCCGGAGTCGCGCCCGGGGCTGCGCCCGGCGTAGACCGCCGGCGCAGGCGACGGGACGGGCGGGGCGAGCGAGGGGGAGGTCGGGCGCTCGGGGGCACCGGCCGGCATACGGGACGGGTCGTAGTAGCTCATGGACCCACCCTCGTCGCGGCGGGACCGGCCGCACATCGGGCCGTGGTCGCGTTCCGCGCGGGACGGCATACGACCCCGGTATGAGCTCGGGAGGGCGGCGTACGCCGAAGGGGCCGGGGACGTGATGTCCCCGACCCCTTCGGTCAGTCGCGCGACTCGCGCCGGTCAGCGCTCGGTGCCGGCCAGACCAGCATCCGGGTAGATCTGGTCGTCGGGCACGGCCGGACCGGTGGTGATGTTGACCCCGAGCGCCTCGTCGAGGGCAGCACCCTCGGGAAGCTCCGGGAGGTCGTCGGCCGGCCGGTGCGCGGCGTCCGGGTGGGCCATGTTGGAGAAGGTGAACGTCTCCGCCTTGCCCTCGCCCTCCGTGTCGACCTTGACGTACTGGCCGGAGGAGAAGTCCCCGAAGAGGATCCGCTCCGACAGGGCGTCCTCGATCTCGCGCTGGATGGTGCGGCGCAGCGGGCGAGCACCGAGCACGGGGTCGTAGCCCTTCTTGGCCAGCAGGTCCTTGGCGGCCTGCGTGAGCTCCATGCCCATGTCCTTGTCCTTGAGCCGCTTGTCGAGCTTGGCGATCTCGAGGTCGACGATCTGGATGATCTCGGCGCGGCTCAGGTGCGGGAAGACGATCGTGTCGTCGACTCGGTTGAGGAACTCGGGCCGGAAGTGCTGCTTGAGCTCGTCGGTGACCTTCGCCTTCATCCGCTCGTAGTCCGAGCGGCTGTCGGGTCCGGCCGAGAAGCCCATGTTGGCCTTGGAGATGTCTCGCGTGCCGAGGTTGGTCGTCATGATGATGACGGTGTTCTTGAAGTCGACCATCCGACCCTGCGAGTCGGTGAGGCGGCCGTCCTCGAGCACCTGCAGCAGCGAGTTGAAGATCTCCGGGTGGGCCTTCTCGACCTCGTCGAAGAGCACGACGGAGAACGGCTTGCGGCGCACCTTCTCGGTGAGCTGGCCGCCCTCCTCGTAACCGACGTAGCCGGGAGGCGAACCGAAGAGCCGGCTCACCGTGTGCTTCTCGGAGTACTCGGACATGTCGAGCTGGATCAGCGCGTCCTCGCTGCCGAAGAGGAACTCGGCGAGCGTCTTGGCGAGCTCGGTCTTACCGACACCGGTGGGGCCGGCGAAGATGAACGAGCCACCGGGGCGGCGCGGGTCCTTGAGGCCGGCACGGGTGCGGCGGATCGCCTGGGACAGCGCCTTGACGGCGTCGTCCATGCCGACGATGCGCTTGTGCAGCTCGTCCTCCATGTGGAGCAGGCGGCTGGACTCCTCCTCGGTCAGCTTGAAGACCGGGATGCCGGTGCTGGCCGCCAGGACCTCGGCGATGAGCTCCTCGTCGACCTCGGCCACGACGTCCATGTCGCCCGACTTCCACTGGGCCTCACGGGCGGCCTTCTCCTGGCGCAGCCGCTTCTCGTCGTCGCGGACGCGCGCCGCGCGCTCGAAGTCCTGGCCGTCGATGGCCGACTCCTTCTCGCGCACGAGCGCGGCGATCTTCTCGTCGAACTCGCGCAGGTCCGGCGGAGCCGTCATGCGGCGGATGCGCAGTCGCGCGCCCGCCTCGTCGATGAGGTCGATCGCCTTGTCGGGCAGGAAGCGGTCGTTGACGTAGCGGTCGGCCATGTTGGCCGCCGCGACGAGGGCGCCGTCGGTGATCGTCACGCGGTGGTGTGCCTCGTAGCGGTCACGCAGACCCTTGAGGATCTCGATGGCGTGCGGCAGCGTCGGCTCCTGCACCTGGATCGGCTGGAAGCGCCGCTCGAGGGCCGAGTCCTTCTCGATGTGCTTGCGGTACTCGTCGAGCGTCGTCGCACCGATCGTCTGCAGCTCACCGCGGGCGAGCATCGGCTTGAGGATGCTCGCGGCGTCGATGGCACCCTCGGCAGCACCGGCACCGACGAGGGTGTGGATCTCGTCGATGAAGATGATGATGTCGCCGCGGGTGCGGATCTCCTTGAGGACCTTCTTCAGCCGCTCCTCGAAGTCACCGCGGTAGCGGCTGCCGGCCACGAGCGAGCCGAGGTCGAGGGTGTAGAGCTGCTTGTCCTTGAGCGTCTCGGGCACCTCGCCCTTGACGATGTCCTGGGCGAGGCCCTCGACGACGGCGGTCTTGCCGACGCCGGGCTCGCCGATGAGGACGGGGTTGTTCTTGGTGCGGCGAGACAGCACCTGCATGACCCGCTCGATCTCTTTCTCACGTCCGATGACCGGGTCGAGCTTGCCCTCGCGGGCAGCCTGCGTGAGGTTGCGACCGAACTGGTCGAGCACGAGGGAGCCCGCGGGCGTGCCCTCGGCCTGGCTCTGGCCGACGCCGGCGCCGGCCTTCTCGCCGCTCTGCCCGCCCTGGTAGCCGGAGAGCAGCTGGATGACCTGCTGGCGGACCTTGTTGAGCTCTGCGCCGAGCTTGACGAGGACCTGGGCGGCGACGCCCTCGCCCTCGCGGATCAGGCCGAGCAGGATGTGCTCGGTGCCGATGTAGCTGTGGCCGAGCTGGAGCGCCTCGCGGAGCGAGTACTCGAGGACCTTCTTCGCGCGGGGCGTGAAGGGGATGTGGCCGGTCGGGGCCT
Source organism: Terrabacter sp. Root181 (assembly GCF_001428505.1). GTDB lineage: Bacteria > Actinomycetota > Actinomycetes > Actinomycetales > Dermatophilaceae > Terrabacter. The sequence continues at coordinate 184,587 of NZ_LMHU01000009.1, read as the reverse complement.
GCTGCCCCTGGCCGATGATCTCCTGGACCTGGGCCCGGACCGCTTCGAGCGAGATGTCGAGCGATTCGAGGGCCTTCGCGGCGACGCCTTCGCCTTCGTGGATCAGACCCAGGAGGATGTGCTCGGTCCCGATGTAGTTGTGGTTGAGCAGGCGAGCTTCCTCCTGCGCGAGGACAACCACCCTTCGGGCCCTGTCGGTGAACCGTTCGAACATGTTCTTCTCCTGACTGATCGAGAGACATCTCGATGCTATCCGTGCCCGCTGTGGACGAGCACACCCCGACCAACGCCGGTCGTGTCCCTCCTGTTCCCATCCTGAGCGTGATCGGCTCAGGTTCGGCTTCTGTTCGCCGTGAGCGGACAGATGCCGAGAGGCGTGTCCTGATCCTTGCGTATGCCGTGTCGTGCCCGCACGTCGCGACGGCGCGTGTCCCCCCGGGCTTGCCTGCACCTGCGCGCCGACGCCATTCCGGCGCCATTCCGGCGTCAGGCCGGGACGGCCAGGTCGCCCGGTCTGCTCGGGAAGTACCGGCGCCACTCGTCGTTCAGTCGCGGCACGATGACGAGCCGCCGGATCCGCGCGTCGTCGAGGGCCTCGTCCCGACCGAGGTCGGTGAGCCACTGCTCGTCCGACTCGGCGTGCTGCCGACCGTCGTACTCGATGATGTGGGGAAAGGGGAGGTACGTCAGGTCGTAGCGGCGTAGCAGGGTGCCGTCGTCGTCGTGGACCCTGTGGTCGACCTCGGGCTCCGGCAGGCCGGCGAAGACGATGAGCAGTCGCAGCCGCGTCTCCATCGGTGAGTCGACGCCGGCCCGGACGAGCGTCGCTGCGCGGCGAGCCAGTCGGGAGTAGGGCCCTCGATGCTCGCGGGTCGCCGACACGAGCTCCTCGGGCGTCGTGCGACGCCGTCGCACGAGCGAGTCCCCGAGCACGACGAGGTCGACGAGCGAGAGCTGGTGGGCGAGGTCGAGGAACGTCTGCACCGGCGATGTCATCCGGATGCCTCGCCAGCGCACGACCCGCTGCCCGACCTTCGCTCGGTGGCCGGCGAGCCCCTCGCCCCTGACTCGGTGACGACGCGACGTGACGTGGACGTCGGGATCATCGGGCACCACTGCGCCGAGCAGCCGCGCGGCCGTGTGGTGCGAGACGTAGCTGTCCGGTTCCGCGACCAGAAGTGCGGCACGGGCGAGCAGGGCAGCGGTGAGCGGCTCGTAGACGGACACGTACACACCGTGGAACGGTGCGCGGTACCGACGCCGCAGGTCCCAGGCGGTGAGCCCCGCAGGCGCCTCGGATCGCCGGAAGGGCGAGCCCGCTTGTACTGTCATGCAACCGACGATCCAGCACATCGTGAGGCTCGCGCCGTCGTTCTCCACAGCCCTCCATCTCGGGGCCGCGGCGCGGGTGTGGGCTGGGTTCTTGGCTCCGGCCCTCCATCTCGGGGCCGCGGCGCGGGAGGGGTGGTGACTCGAACCGTTCTGCCACCACTCGGGGGCCGCGGCGCGGGTGTGGGCTGGCTTCTTGGCTCCGGCCCTCCATCTCGGGGCCGCGGCGCGGGAGGGGTGCGCGGAAGGGTGGTGACGTGACGGCTGGCTGGGTGCGGTCGTATGCCGGGGGGCTGCGTCAGGGGCGGCCGTGGGCGAAGCGGTCGTGGAGGTCGCGGACCTCGGCCTCGAGCTCCGGGGCCGGACCGTCGACGACCGCGCCCGGCACGACGTCCCGGATCGACAGCGCGGCGACCGGTGACGCCGCCGCACCCCACGCCGACCGCCACGCGCCCAGCTGGGCCGAGCTCACGGCATACGCGATCCGGCCGAGGCCGACCCAGGCGTGGGCGGCCGAGCACATGGGGCAGTGCTCGCCGGAGGTGTAGACGGTGGCGGCCGCGCGCTCCTCGGCGGTCAGGTGCGCTCCAGCCCAGCGGGCGATGGCGAACTCGGGGTGCTGCGTCGCGTCGAGCGCCACGACGTGGTTGTGGTCCTCGAAGAGCACCTCGCCGTCACCCGAGACGAGGACGGAGCCGAAGGGCTCGTCGCCGCGCTCGAGGGCGAGGCGGGCGAGCTCGACGGCCCGTCGCAGGTGGACGAGGTCGGTGGCGTCGAGGCTCATGCGACCCTCCCGGTGACGAGCGCGAACGTGACGAAGGCACCGCCGTCGGCCTCGAGCATCCCCTGCACGGGCGAGGTGGGCGCTCCCTTGAGCTCCATGACGGCACGTTCCCACAGCAGCCAGTTCGCGCAGGCGTCCGGCTGGTTGCGGGCGGTGACGGACGCGAAGGCGCGGCTGAACTCCCACTGGCTGCGCAGCCAGTCGGCGGTGTGCCACGCCGCGGACTCGGCGCCGACGACGCGGTCGATGTGCTCGGGGATCTCGCCGAGCTCGCGCACCTCGCTCGTCAGGGCGGGCGTCGCGACGCCGACCTGCCCACCGGGCTTGAGGAAGGTCGCGAGGTAGGGCGGGTAGTGGTCGCCGGTGCCGAAGTACTCCCACGCGTCGATGCTGACGATCGCGTCGAACGAGCCGCGGCCGAAGGGGAGCGCGTGCGCATCGACGCGCATCGCGAGCACACGGTCGTCGACGCCCTCCTTCCGGAACACTGCGGCTGCCTCGGTGGGGTCGACCCACAGGTCGGCGGCGACGACGCTGACGCCGTACTCCCTGGCGAGGAAGACCGACGTCGCCCCGAGCCCCGAGCCGAGGTCGAGCACGCGCATGCCGGCGCGCAGGTCGAGGTCGGCGGCGAGGTCCTCGAGCAGCCACAGCGGGTGCGGGCCCATGTCGAGGTCGACGAGCCACTTCGCGTCGTAGCCGTTCGACTTGGGGTAGGCGTCGCGGGTCAGGTGGTCGAGAGCGGGCATGCCTCGATCCTCCGGGATGGGACCTGACGGCGTCGACTCCGTTCCATGCGGCGAGAAGTGGCCGCTCGACCAGGACGAGGTGGCAACAGTTGGCCTCTCGACGGTGTCAGGGGGCGGGAACCAGGCGTTCCGGGGTGAGGTCGGCGAGCGACGTGCACCCCGTCAGCGCCAGCTGGAGGTCGAGCTCGGCCCGCAGGTTGCGGAGCACCTCCGACACCCCGTCAGCGCCGGCCAGGGCCAGGCCGTAGACGTGCGGTCGCCCGATGCCGACGGCCGTCGCGCCGAGGGCAAGGGCGACGAAGGCGTCTGCGCCGCAACGGATCCCGCTGTCGAAGATCACTGGCACCGACGACCCCGCCTCGCGTACGGCCTCGACGACGCCAGGCAGGGCGTCGAGGGCGGCCACCGTCCGGTCGACCTGCCGGCCGCCGTGGTTGGAGACGTAGACGCCGTCGACCCCGGCCTCGACGGCACGACGGGCGTCGTCGGGATGGAGGATCCCCTTGAGCACGATCGGCAGGCTCGTCAGCGCCCGCAGCCGCGGCAGGTCGTCCCACGTCAGCGACGGACGGCTGAAGACGTCGAGGAAGGTCTCGACGGCCGCGCGCGGCTCGGGTGCCGTGAGGTTGTGGCGGGTGTCGCCCGGGTGGTTCCGGCTCATCGACACGAGGGTCGCGACCGCCGCGGGCGTGGGACGTGGCCGGACCGTCGGCCCGGCGGCCGCCACCCGCTGGCGAACGAGCCGCTGGAAGACGGGGTCCGACGTGTACTGCGCGATGCCCTCGCCCCGGGCGAACGGCAGGTGCCCGAGGTCGAGGTCGCGTGGACGCCACCCGAGGTATGCCGTGTCGAGCGTGACGACGAGGGCGTCGCTGCCGCACGCCTCGGCCCGCGAGACGAGGCTCTCTACGAGGTCGTCGTCGCTGCTCCAGTAGAGCTGGTACCAGTGCCCGGTCCCGCCGAGGGCGCGGGCGACGTCCTCCATCGGCACGGAGGCCTGGGTGCTGAGGATCTGGGTGACGCGCTGCTCCCGGGCGCCACGGGCGACGGCGAGGTCGGCCTCGTCGTCGGCCATCGACAGCACACCGACGGGTGCGACGAGGAAGGGGCTCTCGTGCCGTCGACCGAAGAGCTCGACCGACGTGTCGCGCTCGGTCGTGTCGACGAGCATCCGCGGCACGACGCACCACCGGGAGAAAGCGGCCACGTTGGCATCGGCGCTCGCCTCCGAGCCGGCCGAGCCTGCGACATAGGCGAACCCGCGTTTCGACATCACCTTGCGGGCGGCCGCCTCGAGCCGTGTGCCGTCGGTGGGGACCGCCGGTCGGTGGCCGAAGGCGCCGGCCCGGTAGATGGCGGACTGGACGGTCCTGCCGATGCCCTCCTGCGGCATACGAGCTCCTCTGGTCGCGCGGGTCCCGGTGCTGCGGGGGTGCGGCCCGGACTGGGCCCATCCTGCTACGCGGCCGACCCGGGGGTCACCAGGTGACGGAGACGGTCTCGCGCCACCAGCGTTCGAGCTCGTCGACGGGCTCGGCGGCGCCTCGGGTCCACAGCCGGAGGTAGAGGTCGACGGGGTCGCCGGTCAGGGTGTGGTCGGCGGCGGCCTCGGGAGACCCTGGCCTGACCCGACGGGTCCGGATCGGCCGGCCGGTGTTGAGCTCGACGAGCCAGGCGACGTCGGCGCCCTCGGGACTCACGAGGAGTCGGGTCGGCGCGCCGGGTGACGCGCCCTCCCTGCGGCGGGTGACGAAGCCGACGAGCAGCTCGTCGATGCCGTCGAGCGCGATGGCCGGCCGGATCCAGGTCTCGTCGGCGCGGGCGGGCCGTCCGAGCCGGGCCCCGAGCGCGTCGACGGCGTGGATCGTCGTCTCGTGGCACTGCCGGCGGGTCCAGAAGAGTCGCGCCGGCGGAGCCTCCTTGAGGAAGACGAACGCGTGGAGGTCGTCGGGGGCATCGACGACCGCCTGAAGCAGCGCGGTCGCGCCGTCGTCGAACCAGCCGAGCACGTCGGCTGACTCCCGTCCCTCGCGCTCGAAGGGCTCCGCCTCGTCGACGGTCTCGCTGCGCAGGTGGCCGGCGGCCCAGCGGTGGACCATGCCCTGGTGCGCGACGAGGTCGAGCACCGTCCAGCCGGGGCACGTCGGGACGGGGGCGTCGAGACCGGCGGCCATCGCGTTGGCGCGCAGGACCGTCGCCGCGGCCCCGAAGGCCTCACCGAGATCGTCGAGGCCGACGCCGAGCGGTCCCGGCGCGGCGAGGGCGGCATCGTCGGTCGTCATCAGAGCTCCTGGACTCCGCGGGCCAGCAGCGCGAGGGCCGTCGACCCCTTCTCGGTGGCGACCTTCGCGTCGGGGGCCGAGTAGGTGAGGCGCACGAGCACGTTGCCCACCTGCACGACGCCGACATAGTCGTGACGCGTCTCGTCCGGGGAGGTGCGCGTCACGTCGACCCGGCCGAGCGGCATACCCTCCGCCACGTCGCGGCGCTGGTTGGCGACGGTCGTCGTGACGCCCTGCGCCGGCCGGGGCGCCCGGCAGGCCGCCGCGGCGTCGAGCAGCGGCTCGACCGCCGTGGCGGCGGACGCGAGGTCGGGGTAGGTGATGGCGGCGACGTCGGCGCGGACACCTCCCGGGCCCTCCCAGGCCCTGGCGTATGCCGGGGGGCCGACGTCCCGGGCCACCGTGGGCCCGCCGGGGCACGACCTGACGACCGCCTCGGTCACGGCTTCCCGGTCCGTGCGGGTCAGTCCGCTGAGGTCGTGGCCGGCGAGGTAGGAGGCGACCGCAGCCCGGTCGTGGACACGGGGCGGCACCAGGCTCGCCGGTGGCGTGAGGGGCGCGTCGGACGTGGGCCCGCTCGAGGTGCTGCCGGCGCGGGTCGTGCCGGAGTCCGGGGGCGTCGCCGACCCGGTGGCGGCGGGCGCCGCGGAGCACCCGGCGAGCGCGAGCGGCACGGCAGCGACCGCGAGGGCAGCGGCTGCGGATCGGCGGGCGGCGGTCGGTCGTCGCATGCCAGCGAGTCTGCCCCATGGCCCGACCGGCACCGCGTGCGGCACGGGGAGGCGGGCGAGTGGAGGGGACGGGCCGGCGCAGGATCCCGGCGGCGGTAGATTTGCCCGGCGGGATGGTCACCACCGCCCGCCGCCGTCACCCGAGCGACATCCCGAGCACCACCCGGAGGCCCCCGTGGACGCCAGCGACCTGCTGCGCAACTCGCTCCTGCAGCTGTCCAAGCAGGAGAAGATCCGAGACGTCATCGAGAAGGCGCCCGTGTCGCGCTCGGTCGTCAAGCGCTTCGTGCCCGGCGCCGAGCGCGCCGACGTCGTCGGGGCCGCCTCCGAGATCGCGGCGTCCGGCCGCCTCTCGACGATCGACTACCTCGGCGAGGACACGACCGACCTCGCGCAGGCGCGAAACACCCGTGACGCGTACGTCTCGCTGCTGACGGCGCTGCGCGACCAGGGGCTCACCGAGGGCGGCACCGTCGAGGTCTCGCTCAAGCTGAGCGCCCTGGGCCAGGCCCTGCCCGGCGACGGCAACGCGATCGCCCTCGACCACGCCCGCGAGATCTGCGAGCTGGCCAGGCAGTCCGGCACGACCGTGACCCTCGACATGGAGGACCACACGACGACCGACCTGACGCTCGACGCCCTGCGCGAGCTGCGCGCCGACTTCCCGACCGTCGGCGCCGTGCTGCAGGCCTACCTCTACCGCACCGAGGCCGACTGTCGGGACCTCGCCCACGCCGGGTCCCGCGTGCGCCTGTGCAAGGGCGCCTACAAGGAGCCCGAGTCGGTCGCCTTCCAGGCCGGCGCCGACGTCGACAAGTCCTACGTGCGCTGCCTCAAGATCCTCATGCAGGGCGAGGGCTACCCGATGGTGGCCTCGCACGACCCGCGGCTCATCGAGATCGCGGGAGCGCTCGCGGGCCAGGCCGGTCGCGACCCGAGGTCGTTCGAGTACCAGATGCTCTACGGGATCCGGCCCGAGGAGCAGAAGCGGATCTCCGACCGCGGCGACCAGATGCGCGTCTACATCCCGTACGGCCAGGAGTGGTACGGCTACCTCATGCGTCGGATGGCCGAGAAGCCCGGCAACGTCATGTTCTTCCTGCGCGGCATCGCGACCAAGAGCTGAGCGGGGCCCACGATGACGACGACGGCCATCTTCGGTGCGGGAGTCATGGGCGAGACCCTCGTCTCCGGCCTCATCCGGTCGGGCCGCACGCCGGGCGACCTCGTCGTCACCGGACGCACCCCCGACAAGGTCAACGCGCTCGCCGAGCGCTACGGCGTGCGCGTGCTGGCCAACGCCGAGGCGGCCGACGTCGCCGACACGCTCGTGCTCTGCGTCAAGCCGCAGGACATGGCGGCGCTGCTCGACGAGATCCACGACCACGTGGTCCCCGGCAACGCCGTCATCTCGCTGGCCGCCGGCATCACGACCGAGTTCCTCGAGTCGCGGCTGCCCGACGGCACGTCGGTCATCCGCGTCATGCCCAACACGCCGGCGCTCGTCGACCAGGGCATGGCGGGCATCTCGCCCGGCAGCCACTGCACCGACGACCACCTCGCCGAGGCCGAGGCGCTGCTCAGCTCGTGCGGCCGGGTCGTCCGGCTCGCCGAGAAGCACCTCGACGCCGTCACCGCCATCTCCGGTAGCGGGCCGGCCTACATCTTCTACGTCGTCGAGGCCATGATCGAGGCCGGCGTCGTGCTGGGCCTACCGCGGGCCACGGCTACGGAGCTCGTCGTCCAGACGCTCTACGGTGCGGCGACGATGCTCAAGGAGACCCGGGAGCACCCGACCGTGCTGCGCGAGCAGGTCAGCTCGCCCGGTGGCACGACCGTCGCCGCCCTGCGCCAGCTCGACGATCACAAAGTCCGGGCCGCGTTCGTCACGGCCATCGAGGCCGCGGCGGCACGCTCCAAACAGCTGGCGTCCGGCCAGGTCTGAGGGCATCGTGGGGTGATGGCCGAGCCCCAGCCCCACGACCAGCGCCTGCACCTGCACCCCGTCTCGCCCGACGACTGGGAGTCGCACCGCGACGTCCGTCTCGCGATGCTCCAGGACGCCCCCGACGCGTTCTGGTTCACCTACGCCGACGAGGCCGCCTACGACGAGGCCGACTGGCGCGAGCGCATCGAGGGCGCGTGGCTCGTGCAGGCCCGGGACGCCTCGGGAGTGCTCGGCAGCGCCGGCCTCGGCTCCCACTGGGAGCCCGAGCGGGCCACGACCGCAACGTTGTTCGGCATGTACGTCGCACCGCAGGCGCGCGGCCGCGGTGTCGGCGAGGCCCTCGTCCGGGCCGTCCTCGAGCACGCGCGACGCCTCGGCAAGTCCGAGGTCGTCCTGGAGGTGACGAGCTCCAACACGGCCGCGGAGACGTTGTACGCGCGGTGCGGGTTCGTGCGCTCCGGCGCGGTCCACGACCACCCGCGACGGCCGGACCTGCGCGAGATCGAGATGGTCCACCGGCTCTGAGTCGCACTGTCGGGCAGTCGGTCCCGGCGTGCACCCGAACGTTCACCGGCCCGCGGGTGCGATCCGGATGCCTGTCGTGCGAAGGTGGACCCATGAGCGACATCACCGTGCGTCCCCTCGGCGAGGACGACTGGGAGGACTACCGGTCCGTCCGCCTCGCCGCACTGCGTGAATCGCCCGAGGCGTTCGTGGCTTCGGTCGACGACGAAGAGTCCTACGACGAGGACTTCTGGCGTGAACGCATGCAGCGCTCCGCGCGGCTGGTCGCCGAGCGCGACGGCCTCGCCGTCGGCGTGGTCAGCGTCGGCACCGCCAAGGAGAGCGACGGCTCGGCCGGCGAGCTCTTCGGGCTGTGGGTGCGCCCCGAGGCCCGCGGTTCCGGTGTCGCGACGCACCTCGTCAAGGACGGAGCCTCGCTCGCCGCCGAGCGCGGCCACTCCCACCTCGTCTACTGGGTCGGCACCGAGAACGGCCGTGCCGTCGCCTTCGCGAGCGGCATGGGCTTCCGCCCGACCGACTACCGCCGACCGATGGGCGTCGTCAGCGAGGAGGACGGCGAGGAGGAGATCGCCATGGTCCTGCCGCTCGGCGTCGACAACGGGCCGCAGCTGCGCCTCTGACCCGGGCCGAGGCGCTGCGCCTCCGCTGGACGGCACGAACCCACCCCCTGCGCTCGGGGACGGTGGGTTCGCCTGTGCCACAGGGCGGGTGAGCGCTCAGGGGCGAGCGGCGAACCGTTCGATGAGCTCGACGGGGCCGCTGACGATGAGCATGTGGTGCGCCGAGATCTTCGTCTGGGGCACGGCATACGTGAAGTCGTCGCCGGGCGCCTTGACGCCGACGACGGTGACGCCGTACTTGCGGCGGATCTGGCTCTGCTCCAGCGTGAAGCCGATCGTCTCGCTCGGCGGTTTCAGCTTGACGATGGCGAAGCCGTCGTCGAACTCGATGTAGTCGAGCATCTTGCCGTTGACGAGGTGGGCGACGCGGCGGCCCGAGTCGGCCTCGGGGGAGATCACGTGGTGCACCCCGATGCGGTCGAGGATGCGCTTGTGCTCGGGCGACAGGGCCTTGGCCCAGATGGACGGCACTCCGGCATCGACGAGGTTGGCCGCCGCGAGCACCGAGGACTCGACCGACGACCCGATGCCGACGATCGCGATCCGCGGCTGCGCGGCGCGGATCATGTCGAGCGCCGTGGACTGCGCCATGTCGGCGTGGACGACCTTGGCCACCTTGTTGACGTAGCTCTCGGCGATGGCGTTGTCGCGCTCGACGGCGATGACCCGGTGGCCCAGCTTGGTGAGCTCGAGAGCGACGGCCGAGCCGAAGCGCCCCAGCCCGATGACGATCACGTCGTCGTCGAAGAGCCGGTTGCGGCCCATGGGTGTTACCTCCGTCGTCCGTGGCGCGTTTCCGCGATAGCGTCTCAATCATGCCAACTCAGGCCCGGGTCGTCTGGGACTCCTCCTTCACGAGGTACGACTTCGGTCCTACGCACCCGATGGCACCCGCACGTCTCGACCTCACCGCCCGACTCTGCGACGCGCTCGGGGTCTTCGACGTCGACGGCGTCGAGGTGGTCGGGGCCGACGTGGCCTCCGACGAGCTGCTCGCCACCGTCCACGACGACGACTACGTCGCCGCCGTCAAGGCCGCGTCGGTCGACCCGTCCGTCGCGGACGACGCCTACGGCCTGGGCACCGACGACGACCCGGCGTTCGTGGACATGCACGATGCCAGCGCCCGGGTCGTGTCGGGCACCGTCGACAGCTGCCGCGCCGTCTGGGGGGGCGAGGCCGAGCACGCCGTGAACTTCACCGGCGGCCTCCACCACGCGATGCCGGGCAAGGCGAGCGGCTTCTGCGTCTACAACGACATCGCCGTGGGCATCCAGTGGCTGCTCGACCACGGCGCCGAGCGCGTGGCCTACGTCGACGTCGACGTGCACCACGGCGACGGCGTCGAGCGCATCTTCTGGGACGACCCGCGGGTGCTGACGATCTCGGTCCACGAGACCGGGCGGGCGCTCTTCCCCGGCACGGGCTGGCCCAGCGACATCGGCGGCCCCGACGCCGAGGGCACCGCGGTGAACGTCGCCCTGCCGCCCGGGATCGGCGACGCCGGCTGGCTGCGCGCCCTGCACGCCGTCGTCATGCCGCTGGTCCGCGCCTTCAAGCCCGACGTGCTCGTGACCCAGCACGGGTGCGACACCCACGCCGAGGACCCGCTCGCACACTTCGCCGTGACGGTCGACGCCCAGCGGGCCGCGGCCGACGCTCTCCACCGCCTGTCGCACGAGGTGTGCGAGGGCCGCTGGGTCGCCCTCGGCGGCGGTGGCTACGAGGTCATCGGCGTCGTGCCCCGGACGTGGACCCACCTGACCGCCATCGCGGCCCACGCCCCGATCCAGACGACCGCCCCGATCCCTGAGGACTGGCGCGCCCACGTCGAGCAGGTCTTCGGCCGACCCGCTCCGCGACGCATGGGCGACCTGACCGCCGAGGACGGGCCGCTGTGGTGGCGCTCGTGGGAGATGGGCTACGACCCCGCGAGCGAGGTCGACCGCGCGGTCATGGCCACGCGCACGGCCGTCTTCCCGCTGCACGGCCTCGACGTCCACTTCGACTGAATCTTCTGCGCCTCGCTTCGCTGCGGCGCGTGCCGCGGCGCCCTGCTGTCGGCGCCTCGCTTCGCTGCGGCGCGTGCCGCGGCGTCCGTCAGCCGTTGCCTTCCTCCGCTCCGCTCGCTCGTTCCTCGCTCGCTGCACTGCGTCCAGGCAACGCCGACGCCGCGGCCGTCTGCTGTCGGCACCTCGCTTCGCTGCGGCGCGTTCCTCGCTCGCTGCGCTGCGTCCAGGCAACGCCGACGCCGCGGCGATCCTGATAGGGCCCGCCGAATCCCGGTCGCACGCCGGCCGCGATCGCACGTATCCTTGCTGGACACGGCGACGACGGGCCTGACGATCCTGAGCCGAGCACGACCAGAGGCCGTCCGCGATCCGCGGCGGCGAAGGTGTGGTGGCACAGCGACATTCCCCATCGCCCACACCTCCGGGGCACCAACCCTCTGGAGGTGAACGGAATGCAACCAACCCGACCCACGACCCGTGCTCCGCGCGTGCTCGCGCGTGACCTCACAGCCGTGCGACCCGGCGAGCGGGCCACGCTCGCCGGCTGGATCCATCGACGACGCGTCCTCGCGAGCGTCACGTTCCTCGTGCTGCGCGACCGCTCCGGCCTGGCACAGGTCGTCGTCAAGGACCGCGAGACCGTCGAGCAGCTGGCCGGGCTGCCCGAGGAGACCGTCGTCGAGGTGACCGGCTCCGTGTCGGCCAACGAGTCGGCTCCCGGTGGTGCCGAGCTCGTCGAGCCCGTGGTCACCGCGCTCACCGAGCCGGCCCTCGCGCCACCGACCGAGCTGTGGCGCCCGACCTTCGGAGCGGGACTGCCGACGCATCTCGACCATGCGGCGGTGACCTTGCGCCACCCGCGCCACCGGGCGGCCTGGCAGCTGGCGAGCGCGTCGATGCGAGGCTTCCGAACGGCTCTCAGCACTCGCGAGTTCACCGAGATCGCGACGCCCAAGCTCGTCGGCACCGCCACCGAGTCGGGCGCCAACGTCTTCACCGTCGACTACTTCGGGCGCACCGCCTACCTCGCGCAGAGCCCGCAGCTCTACAAGCAGATGCTCGTCGGGGTCTTCGAGCGCGTCTTCGAGGTGGGGCCGGTCTTCCGTGCCGAGCCGCACGACACCGTGCGTCATCTCGCGCAGTACACCTCGCTCGACGCCGAGCTCGGCTTCATCCGCGACCACCGCGACGTGCTGGCCGTCCTGCGCGAGGCCGTCGCCGGAATGGTCGAGGGCATCCGCGAGCATGCCCCCGACGCCGCTGCACTCCTCGGCGTCGAGCTGCCGCAGGTGCCCGAGGAGTTCCCGGTCATCCACTTCAGCGACGCCCTGGCCAAGGTCGGCGCCGACCCCGACGAGCCGGACCTCAGCCCGGCCCACGAGCGAGCGCTCAGCGAGTGGGCCAAGGCGGCGTACGGCTCGGACTTCCTTGCGGTGGAGGGCTACCCGATGGGCAAGCGGCCCTTCTACACGCATCCGCAGCCGGGCGACGAGCGGTGGAGCAACAGCTTCGACCTGCTCTTCCGGGGCCTCGAGCTGACGACCGGCGGGCAGCGTCTGCACCGGCCGTCGGACTACGCCGCGGCCCTCGAGCGCACCGGCACCGACCCCTCGGTCCTCGCCGGCTACCTCGACGCCTTCGCCCACGGCATGCCTCCGCACGGCGGGTTCGCCATCGGTCTGGAAAGGTGGGTCGGGCGCCTGACGGGCGCCGAGAACATCCGCGAGGTGACGCTCTTCCCGCGTGACCTGCACCGTCTGGAGCCGTGACGAGCCGGGAGATCCACAACGGTCCCACCGGCGTGTCGAGTTGCGCGCGAGCGATTCGTTCTGCTGTTCGCTTCCCCTCCAGTCACATCTGCCCCTAATGTTGCTTCTTGCACCTGCGTGCTGTTTCGCCGGAGGGGAAGCCGTCGACGCGCGGGTGCAACCCACCGAAGATCGGGGTAACACATGTCGAATGAGCGCCAGCTCGCCGAGGTGCGGTTTCTGACCGTCGCCGAGGTCGCCTCGATCATGCGCGTGTCGAAGATGACCGTCTACCGGCTCGTCCACGGCGGAGATCTTCCGGCCGTACGCGTCGGCCGCTCCTTCCGTGTTCCGGAGGATGCGGTGCACAAGTACCTCCAGACGTCCTACATCGACACCGCGTGACAGCACGCGTCACCACGCACCCGAGGGGGCGGCCGCGACCACCCGGTCCGGCCGCCCCCTCGGCGTTCACGCAGGTGGGCACTGGTGTGCTTTTGGGGTAGTGACCCCGCACGCGCTACCCTGTGAGCCTGTTCGGCTCGTGAAGTTCGACCTACCCTTCCTCGAGGGGTGTCGACGCAGGTCGGCACCAGCTCAGTTCAAGGACAAGTCTCACGACAAGGACAAACATGGGTTCTGTCATCAAGAAGCGCCGCAAGCGGATGGCGAAGAAGAAGCACCGCAAGCTGCTGCGCAAGACGCGTCACCAGCGTCGCAACAAGAAGTGACCTGACCAGCTCAGGTACCGGCGGCATCGCCCCGCACGCTCTCGACCCTCACCATCGGTGGGGGTCGTTCGCGTTCCCGGCCCCGGAATCCGCCGAGAGTCTCGACACATCGGGCCATCTGCCACCGCGCCCGGGCACGGATGCAGCAGGCTCTCGGTAGGCTTCGAAAGCGGGGGAGCGAGAACTCCTCCGCAGTGCGCGCAGGCTCGGGCCCACCCGGGCAGCGCCCGCGCACGACGCGTCCCAACCGACCGACGACAGGAGGAGCCGATGGCCAAGGTCGTCCTGGTCACGGGGGTGTCCCGCTACCTCGGTGGTCTCTACGCCCGCCGGCTCTCGACCGACCCCTCGATCGAGCGCATCCTCGGCGTCGACGTCGTGCCGCCCAAGCACTCCATCGGTCGGGCCGAGTTCGTCCGCGCGGACATCCGCAACCCGATGATCGGGCGCATCATGGCGCAGGCCGAGGTCGACACGGTCGTGCACATGAACGTCATCGCGACGCCGAAGGACACGGGCGGCCGCGTGACGCAGAAGGAGATCAACGTCATCGGCACGATGCAGCTGCTCGCCGCGTGCCAGAAGTCCGAGTCGGTCTCGCGGCTCGTCGTGAAGTCCTCCGCAGCCGTCTACGGCTCCTCGCCCCGCGACCCCGCGATGTTCAGCGAGGACATGAACCCCAAGACGCTGCCGCGCACCGGCTTCGGCAAGGACTCCGTCGAGGTGGAGGGCTATGTCCGCGGCTTCTCGCGGCGCCGTCCCGACGTCGAGATCACGATGCTGCGCCTGGCCAACGTCGTGGGACCGAGCATCCACACGGCCATCACCGACTACTTCTCGCTGCCCCTCGTGCCCATCCCGCTCGGCTACGACGCGCGGTTCCAGTTCATCCACGAGGACGACGCGACGGCGGCCATGATCCTCGCGACCACGGGTCCGCCCGCCGGGATCGTCAACGTCGCGGGCGACGGCTTCCTGACGGTGACCCAGTGCACCGCGATCGCCCGTCGGCCGGTCGTCCCGGTCCCGCTCTCGGCCGCCGGCCTCATCGGCAACATCGTCAAGCGCAGCGGCTTCGCCGACTTCTCGTCCGACCAGCTGACCTTCCTCGCCTTCGGCCGCGGGCTCGACACCACGCGGATGCGCTCCGTCCTGAAGTTCGAACCGCACTTCACCACGCGCGAGGCCTACGAGGACTACGCACGTCACCTGCGTCCCGCCGTGCCCGGCGTCGAGGGCGTCGGTGAGGTCGTCAGCGACGCCGCCGGTGGCACCGCCGCAGCCCTCTCCCGCGTCTTCGACAGGATCCAGCCGTGACCGCCGACCCGAGCAAGGCCGCCGACACCACGCAGGCGACGTCCGGGCCGGCGCCGGCCCAGACGCCCGGGACATCGTCCCCGAAGAAGAAGAAGGCGACGAAGGCGTCCGCTGCCGCGAAGGGGTCCCCGAAGAAGGCGTCGGCCGCGGCCGGTGCGAAGCCCGGCACGAAGCAGGCCTCAGCGCAGCAGGCCTCAGCGAAGAAGGCTTCAGCGAAGACGGCCGCGCCGAAGAAGGCCGAGCCGGGCTCCGGCACGACCACGACCGCCACGATGACCGCGTCGACGTCCGCTGCCGATCCCGCGGTCGCGACTCCCGTCAAGGCCACCTCGACGTCCGTGCGCCCGTCCCGCGGTGCCTTCGCCAAGGGCGCGGCGCGGGCCTCCGGTGAGCGCCGGCGACGCAGCGGCACCCCCCTCATCCCCACGGCGCCGGTCGAGGTCAGCGCCGCCCGACGCCTCGCGACCGGCGCGAACCCCGACTCCGCCGCCGACGACGTCATCGAGGCGGCCGTGACCGAGGGCCCGACCGAGCCCGAGGCGCGCCCGACGACGACGAGGGCCGGCGCCGCGGGGCACGACGACACCGCGCGGGCAGGCACCGAACCCGTCGAACGCGTCGAAACCGCCGAGCTCGTCGCACCGGTCCCACACGACGAGCCGGTCGACGTCTCCGACGGCGGCGACCCCGCCGATACCCTGCCCGCCGAGCCGACGCCGCCGCGCACCCGGCCGAGCCGGGCCTCGATGCGTTCACCGCGTCGTGCGGCGGCCGGTGAGCCGGCGCGGCTGCGCGCCGTCCCGCCCGTCGAGGAGGCACCCCCACGCGACGAGCCGTTCGAGGCGGAGCCGGACACCCGGCACACGGCAGCTGTCGAGGGCGGTGCCCGGGAGCACGCGCTGACCTCAGGGCTGCAGTCCCGGGCCGAGAAGCTCGTCGGCGCGGTGCTCGAGGGTGCCGAGTTCTCGTCGGAGTCCCGCCCCGGCCCCGCCGAGCTCGTCGAGCTCGCCGTCAACGTGTTGCGGGCCGCCGCCACCTCGGCCGGGATGCCCGCCGAGGAGGTCGAGCGCCAGGTCGCCGAGACGCTCGCCTACCTGCGGCGCCGGCTCACGGGCGACTACGTCGTCGACGAGTTCGGCTTCGACGAGGACTACACGATCAACGTCCACCTCCCGCTGCTGCGCCCGCTCTACCAGAAGTGGTTCCGGGTCGAGGTGCGCGGCATCGAGAACATCCCCGACGTCGGGGGAGCCCTCGTCGTGGGCAACCACTCCGGCACCATCGCGATGGACTCGCTCATGACGCAGGTGGCCGTCTACGACGAGCACCCGCGCAACCGGCACCTGCGGATGCTCGGCGCCGACCTCGTCTTCCAGATGCCGTTCATCGGCACCATGGCCCGCCGCTCCGGCACGACCCTCGCGGCCAACTCCGACGCCGAGCGGCTGCTCAGCGGCGGCGCCCTCGTCGGGGTCTGGCCAGAGGGCTTCAAGGGCGTCGGCAAGCCGTTCAGCGAGCGGTACAAGCTGCAACGCTTCGGCCGCGGCGGCTTCGTGTCGGCGGCCCTGCGTGCCGGCGTGCCGATCGTGCCGGTCTCGATCGTCGGGGCCGAGGAGATCTACCCCATCCTCGGCAACATGCCGGCGGTCGCGCGGCTGCTGGGGCTGCCCTACGCCCCGATCACGCCGACGTTCCCGCTGCTCGGCCCGCTCGGCCTGGTGCCGCTGCCGAGCAAGTGGCTCATCGAGTTCGGGCCGCCGATCGAGACGACGAGCTTCGGTCCCGACGCCGCCGACGACCCCATGCTCGTCTTCGACCTCACCGACCAGGTGCGCGAGACGATCCAGCAGACGCTCTACAGCCTGCTCATGCAGCGCAAGTCCGTCTTCCTCTGACCGACGCCGGCCCCGGGTCGTGGCGGCACCGCCGCCGCGTGCTGCGACGGGTCGCCTGGGCCGGTCGCCTCGGCCGGCCGCGTCAGGGCAGGATCTTCGTCGGCAGCGGCAACGGCACCGTGGGGACACCGAGGGTCACCGACGGCAGGGGGACGGTCGCGCCGGGCACCGTGACGCCACCGCCGCCGACGCCGATCGTCGAGGACGTGATCCCCACGCCCGGCAGGCTGACCGTGGCGCCGGGCAGCGTGACCCCGCCGCCGCCGACGCCCACCGAGGAGCTCGTAGCCCTGACGCCGGGCAGGTTGATCGTGCCGCCGGGAAGGGTGACGCCACCCGTGACGGTGACGCCCGGTGCCGGCAGACCGCCGGCGAGCGTCGCCGAGACCACCGGTGGGCGCGGAGCCGAACCCGCCGGCCGGCCGGTCGTGGCGCCGGGCCCGGCCGGCGTGCTGCCCGGGGCGGACGTGCCGCTCACCGGGCTGCTGGGCCGGACCGCGCCGGGCAGTCGGGCCAGGATCTGCCGCGCCTGGGCGGACCGGTCACCGCACACGCCGCAGGCGGCCAGCTCCTTGAGCGTCGCCACCTGGCCCGCACCGAGCAGGTCGCGCAGGCGCTGCCACGACGCGAGGGAGCCGGCCGGCACCCGAGGCCGCATCGCGTCGACCTGAGGAATGGCCCGGGTGTAGAAGTCGGCCAGCTCGGTCAGCGCATCGGCGCGCTGCTCCGTGCGGTAGACCTCCATGAGGATCGTCTGGGCCCGCCCCGTGGCGTCCGTGGCGGCGTCGTACGCGGTGTCGAGGTCGTGCGTCGAGGGGGCGCCACGGTCGATGAGGTCGCGGGCGTCGGCGATGTGCTCCTGCGCCTGGTCGAGGTAGGTCAGGCCCTCGTCGTACCGCGAGCCGGCCAGCTGGACCGCGGCCCGGTCGAGCAGCTCCTTGACGCCGTAGAGCGCGTCGCCGGGGACGGCCGAGCGGGACGCGAAGCCCAGGGCACCGCCGATGACGAGGATGCTGGCGGCCGCGGCGGCGATGAACTTCAGGGGCCCGGCCGCGACGCGCAGCACCGACACCGTGCCGCCCGCGTCGCGGCCGTCACCCTCTGTGGCTCGTTCGTCGGCCGACGGCGTCGGGTCCGTGGGGCCGCCGGCCTCGCCGTCGAGGGGCACGAGCGGCACGGCGGGCACGACGGCGGTCGCGTCGTCGGCGAGCAGCCGGGCGCGCAGGTCGGACACGAACTCGGCCCGCGGCGCCAGGCCGGCCTGGTCGACCGACTGGACGGCGTGCAGCACGGCGACGAGCTCGAGGATGCCGGGCTCTGACACCTGCTCGCCGTCGAGGGCACGCTGGAGGAGCTCGCCGTCGGCGTTCGCACCGAGGTCCATGTCTCCTCCTTCGTCTCTCGAGTCCGTTGGTCCGTCGTCTGGCCTGTGGTCTGGTCTGTCGTGCTGGTCGCGCCCGTCGTGCCGGCCGACCTGTCAGGGGGTGGAGGAACCCCACGCCCGACCCGGCGGCCCCGGGGGGCCGGCGACACGGCATACGCCACGGTCTGCGAGGGGTGGGTGGTGCGGGTCGTTCGCCAGGGGCCGCAGCACCGTCGTCGCTGCCACCCCGCCACCTGCGTTCACGCGGTCCACGGTCGCACCGGTCGGCGCGCCGATCGTCGGTCCGGGCCCACACGCACCGTCCCTACGCCATGAGAACGACACCGCTGCCGGTCGGGTTACGCGCCTCACAGCTCGACTCCGTCGAGCGCCTTGCGCAGGGCCCGCGTCGCCCGCAGCTGGAGCTGCTTGACGGCACCCTCGGACTTGTCGAGCACCCTGGCCGTGTCGGCGAGGCTGAGGCCCTGGAGGAAGCGCAGGGTGATGCACTCGGCCTGGTCGGAGCCGAGCTGCTTGATCGCCGACACGAGCCGCTCGTCGCGCAGCCGCGTGAGCACCTCGGTGTCGGGTGCGTCGACGCGCTCGTCGGCGTCGCGCATGTCGGCGGTCGCGACCTCGAAGCGGAACTTCGCCGACTTCACGTGGTCGGCGATGAGGTTGCGCGCGATGGTGACGAACCACGCCGCGATGTCCTTGCCCTGCCACGTGAAGGAGTCGATGCGGCGCATCGCCCGCAGGAAGGTCTCGGACGTGAGGTCCTCGGCGAGCGCGCGGTTGGCGACCCGGACGAGGACGTAGCGGAAGACGGTGTCGACGTAGACGTCGTAGAGCTGGGCGAACGCCTCCTTGTCACCGCGCTGGGCGAGCTCGACCAGCGCGGCGATGCGGGCCTGCTCGTCGGCGTCACGCTCCGGGTGGCGCCGCGGCCCGGGCCCGGAGCGGGTCAGGGCGCCCCGGTCCGTTCCCTCGTCGGCGAGGGCGGCCCAGAGCGCGTCGAGCGCGGAGCGCCAGGTCGGCAAGGCGTATGCCGTGGGCCCGAGGAGCGCTGGGAGCGTGCCCGCGGCGGCCGGGCGGGCAGGCGTCATCGACACCCGCGCCGAGGCCCTTCCCGGTGCGGGGACAGGTGGGGGCCGGCGGGCCGACGTCCTGTTCGCGCGCATTGCGGACAGTCTGTCGGAATGCGCCCCGGCATGGGACCCCGACGACGTTTTGTGGCGCACCCGACGTGTGGCTCCGTGAGCGTGCCTACAGTGGTTCTCATGACGAGCGAGCAGCCCACCGACGCTCCCGGCGGTCACGACGACCCCGCCGCGTCGGTCCCGCCGCGCGTCGTCCTGCTCGGCCGGGCCGGCTGCCACCTGTGCGACGAGGCCCGGGCCGTCGTCGAGCGGGTGACGGGCGAGCTCGGGGTGGGCTGGCAGGAGCAGTCCGTCGACGACGACCCCGAGCTGCTGCGGCGCTACGCCGAGCAGATCCCGGTGACGTTCGTCGACGGGAGGCGCCACGACTTCTGGCGGGTCGACGAGGCGCGCCTGCGTGCCGCACTCCGGTGACCTGCCTCACGGGTGCATCCCATGCCGTGGTAGGCCGTCGAAGTCAACTTTGTGCATGGGTTCACAAACGTCTAGCCTGATCGGGTCCCCACGTGCTCCACGTGTGGGAGAACGCCTCGTTCGAGAGGAGCCGGTGAGCAAGAGTGTCCGCCGACCCAGCACTGCGTCGAGAGATCCCCGACGCGACCGTCGCGCGGCTTCCCGAGTACCTCCGGACGCTCTCGCGCCTCGCTGAGGACGGCGTCCTGTCGGTCTCGTCGGAAGAGCTCGCGGCCGAGGTCGGGGTGCGCTCCGCGCAGCTGCGCAAGGACCTCAGCCACCTCGGTTCCTACGGGGTGCGCGGCGTCGGCTACGACGTCGAGACGCTCGCCCTCGAGATCTCCCGCGCCCTCGGGCTGACCGAGGACTGGCCCGTCGCCATCGTCGGGATGGGCAACCTCGGGCACGCGCTCGCCTCCTACTCCGGCTTCGTCACCAAGGGCTTCCGCATCGTCGGCCTCTACGACGACGACCCCGCCCTCGCCGACGAGAGGATCGTCGGAGTGGCAATCCGTCCGCTCGCCGAGCTCACCGAGCACCACGCCGTCGACCCGATCGCCATCGGGGTCATCGCGACGCCGGCGCCCGCCGCCCAGGCGGTGTGCGACGCCCTCGTCGGCGCGGGCATCAGCTCGATCCTCAACTTCGCACCCGCCGTGCTCTCCGTGCCGAGCGGCGTGGACGTGCGCCGTGTCGACCTCTCGACGGAGCTGCAGATCCTCGCCTTCCACGCCCAGCGCAAGTCCCTCGCGGCGGGCGACCTCCGATCGGCGGTGGCCGCCCCGTGAGCCTCCTCGTCATCGGCCTGTCCCACCACACCGCCCCGCTGGCGGTGCTCGAAGCCCTGTCCGAGCGCCCCGACCGCGCCGAGGCCATCGCCGCCTCCGTGCTCAGCTCGGCCACGGCCACCGAGGCGGTCGTGCTGTCCACGTGCAACCGTCTCGAGGTCTACGCGTCGGTGCCGGCCTTCCACCCCGCGGTCGCGGCCATCGGTGAGGCGCTCGCGCTCGCTGCGGGCATCGAGGAGCCCGACGGTGCGCGCCGCGTCGCCGAGCTGCCGCCGGGCGACCCGGCCGACGCCCTCGCGGCCCGCGCCGAGGCGCTCGCCGACCACCTCTACGTCCGATACGACGACGCCGCCGTGGCCCACGCGTTCACCGTCGCCTGCGGACTCGACTCGATGGCCGTCGGCGAGGCGCAGATCCTCGGCCAGATGCGTGACTCGCTCGCCGGGGCCCAGGGGCGCGACCAGGTGGGGGAGTCGCTCAACGCGCTCTTCCAGGGCGCCCTGCGCGTCGGCAAGCGCGCCCACACCGAGACCGACATCGACCAGCACAGCGTCTCGCTCGTGCAGATCGCGCTCGAGGAGGCCGCCGCGATCCTCGGCCCGCTCGACGACGTCTCGGCCGCGGTGGTCGGCGCCGGCGGGATGAGCGGTCTGGCGGCCGCGACCGCCCGCCGCCAGGGCGTCGACTCGCTCACCATCGTCAACCGCACGCCGGAACGGGCACAGCGCCTCGCGGCCGCGACGTCGGGCGTGGCCCGTCCCTGGACGGAGCTGTCGGACGTCCTCGCCGAGAGCGACCTCGTCATCACCTGCACCGGCGCCGTCGGGCACGTCATCACCGCCGAGATGCTCGCGGCCAGCTCGGCCCGCCGCGACGGACGGCCCCAGGTCGTCGTCGACCTCGCGCTCCCGCGCGACGTCGAGCCCGTCGTCTCCTGGCCGCACGCCGTGCCGGGGGTGTCGCTCGTCGACCTCCAGTCGCTGGGGCTGCTGCTCGAGGGCCGCGCCGACACGACCCAGGTCGTGCGCGTGCGCGAGCTCGTCACCGGCGAGGTCGCCGACTACCTGACGCGGCGCATGGAGAAGTCCGTCGCGCCCACCGTCGCGGCCCTGCGGGCCCGCGCCGCCGCGCTCGTCGCGACGGAGATGGACCGGCTCGACCAGCGGCTGCCGGGACTCGACGAGACGACCCGCGCCGAGGTCGGCCTCGCCGTGCACCGCATCGTCGAGAAGCTGCTCCACACGCCGACCATGCGGGTCAAGGAGTTCGCGATGGAGGGCAGTGGCGACGACTACGCCGCGGCCCTGCGCGAGCTCTTCGACCTCGAGCCCAAGGACGTCGCCAACGTCTCCACGCCGCCGAAGCGGGCCCAGCCATGACCGCCCTGCGTCTCGGCACGCGCCGCTCGGCCCTCGCCACCACCCAGTCCGGGTGGGTGGCAGACCGGCTGCGCGAGGCCGGTCACGAGGTCGAGCTCGTCGAGATCACGACCGAGGGCGACGTCTCCGGTGAGCTGCTCACCGCCATCGGCGGCACCGGCGTCTTCGCCGCCGCCATCCGGCGCGCCCTGCTCGACGGTCACATCGACGTCGCCGTCCACTCGCTCAAGGACCTCCCGACGACGCCCGAGCCCGGGCTCGTCGTGGCTGCGGTGCCGGTGCGCGAGGACAGCCGTGACGTGCTCGTGGCTCGCGACGGCCTGACGCTGGGCGAGCTGCCGGCAGGCTCGGTCGTCGGCACCGGATCGCCGCGCCGCACCGCCCAGATCGCCGCGCTGGGGCTGGGCATCGAGATCCGTCCGATCCGCGGAAACGTCGACACCCGAATCGGGTTCGTCACCTCGGGCGCGCTCGACGGCGTCGTCCTCGCCCGCGCCGGTCTCGCCCGGCTCGGCCGCCTCGACGAGGCCACCGAGGTCATCGACCCGATCCAGGTGCTTCCCGCGCCCGGTCAGGGCGCCCTCGCCGTCGAGTGCCGGTCCGACCGCGACGACGTCGTGGCCGCCGTCTCCGTGCTCGACGACCCCGACACCCGCGCCTGCGTCGAGGCCGAGCGCTCGCTGCTGTCGACCCTCGAGGCCGGCTGCACCGCACCCGTCGGGGCGCTCGCCGAGGTCGTCGAGGGGGAGGAGGGCCTCGAGCTGTCGCTCCGCGCGTTCGCCGGCTCAGAGGACGGCTCCGTCGAGCTGCGCCGCTCTCTCGTCGGGCCCTACGACCAACCGCAGGCCCTCGGCTCGCGCCTCGCCCGGATCCTGCTGGAGGACGGCGCCGCCGACCTCCAGGTCGCCACGTCAGCTGGACCCGTCCCAGACCACGCCCCACACCAACCGGAGCAAGTTTCGTGACTCCTTCCCGCCAGCCGTCAGAGCAGACGGAATCGACCCCCACCCACGCCACGACGCCGGCGCGTGTCGCCTTCGTCGGCTCGGGCCCGGGCGACCCCGGCCTCATGACGCTCCGCGGCCGCGACCTGCTCGCCGCCGCCGACATCGTGGTCCTCGACCGCATCGCCCGTGACGACGTCGTGCTCGAGCACGCCCGTCCCGACGTCGAGATCATCGACGCCGGCCACGGCGAGCAGGGCCAGGAGCTCACCCACGCAGTGCGCGCCAAGCTCGTCGTCAAGGCCGCGAAGTCGGTGGCCCCCGGCGGCCTCGTCGTGCGCCTCATGGACGGCGACCCCGCGACCTTCAACGGCCTCGTCGAGGAGGTGCGCGCCTGCCGCAAGGCCGGCATCACCTACGACGTCGTGCCGGGTGTCTCGGCGCTCACCGCCGGGCCGACGTATGCCGGCGTGCCGCTGACGTCGAAGTCCACCGGCGCCGTCCACGTCGTCGGGGTCGACCGCTCCGGCATCGACTGGTCCGCCTACGCCGCCGACACCGACACTCTCGTGCTCCTCGGCGGCACCGAGGGCATCCGTGTCGCCCTCGCCGCGCTGCGTGCTGCGGGACGTCCGGCGGACGCCCTCGTGGCGCTGACGGCATACGGCACCACCGTCCGGCAGTCGTCCGTCGCGACGACTCTCGGCGACGCGGACTCGGTCTTCGGCGGCAAGGAGCCGCTCCAGGTGTCGCTCGCGGTCGTGTCGCCCAACGTCGGCCTCCGTGACGAGTTCTCGTGGTTCGAGTCCAAGCCGCTCTTCGGCTGGAAGGTGCTCGTGCCGCGCACGCAGGCCCAGGCCGGCTCGATGGTCGACCGCCTCGCCGGCTACGGCGCGACGGCCGACGTCGTGCCGACCATCTCGGTCGAGCCGCCGCGCACGCCGCAGCAGATGGAGAAGGCCGTCAAGGGCCTGGTCACCGGACGCTACGAGTGGATCGGCTTCACGTCGGTCAACGCCGTGCGCGCCGTGCGCGAGCGCTTCGAGGAGTTCGGGCTCGACGCCCGGGCCTTCGCGGGCCTCAAGGTCGCCGCCGTCGGCGGGGTCACCGCCGCCGCCCTGCGCGAGTGGGGCATCAACCCCGACCTCGTGCCCTCCGGCGAGCAGTCGGCTGCCGGCCTGCTCGAGTCGTGGCCCGAGTTCGACGAGGTCCTCGACCCGATCAACCGGGTGCTGCTGCCGCGCGCCGACATCGCGACGGAGACGCTCGTCGCCGGCCTCCGCGACATGGGCTGGGAGGTCGACGACGTCACGGCCTACCGCACGGTGCGCGCAGCCCCGCCGGCCGCGTCGATCCGCGACGCGATCAAGGGCGGCGACTACGACGCCGTGCTCTTCACGTCGAGCTCGACGGTGCGCAACCTCGTCGGCATCGCCGGAAAGCCCCACGCCGCAACGGTCGTCGCGTGCATCGGACCGGCGACGGCCAAGACGGCGCAGGAGCACGGCCTCCGGGTCGACGTCCTCGCGCCGGAGGCCTCGGCCCTGAGCCTCGTCGACGCCCTCGCCGGCCATGGCGTCGGTCTCGCCGTGGCCGCGGCCGAGGCAGGTCAGCCGGTGCAGCGTCCCAGCGACAAGCGTCCGGCCTCGCGCCGCCGCGCCCGCTGAGCCGAGGCACCCGGTGATCGAGCGTCCCCGTCGCCTGCGGCAGAACCCCGTCCTGCGTTCACTCGTGGCCGAGACCCGGCTGCACCCGCGTGACCTCGTGCTGCCGGTCTTCGTCGGCGAGGGCCTGACGCAGCCGCGACCCATCGCGAGCATGCCGGGCGTCGTCCAGCACACCCTCGAGACGGTCGTCGAGGTGGCCCACCGCTGCGTCGCGGCCGGTCTCGGCGGGATCATGCTCTTCGGCGTCCCGCAGGAGAAGGACGCGACGGGCTCGGGGGCCGTCGACCCCGACGGCATCCTCAACGTCGCGCTGCGCACCGTGCGCGAGGCCGTCGGCGACGACCTCGTCGTCATGGCCGACACCTGCCTCGACGAGTTCACCGACCACGGGCACTGCGGCGTCCTCGACGAGCACGGCCGCGTCGACAACGACGCGACCAACCTCCTCTACGCCGAGATGGCCGTCGCGCAGGCCCGCGCGGGCGCCCACGTCGTCGCGCCCTCCGGGATGATGGACGGCCAGGTCGCCGTCATCCGCGAGGCGCTCGACGCCGAGGGGCTCACCGACACGGTGATCCTCGCGTATTCCGCCAAGTACTCCTCGGCGTTCTTCGGACCGTTCCGTGAGGCCGTCCAGTCGAGCCTGCAGGGCGACCGCCGCACCTACCAGCAGGACCCGGCCAACATCGTCGAGTCGCTCCGCGAGATCGACCTCGACATCGCCGAGGGCGCCGACATGGTCATGGTCAAGCCCGCGATGTCATACCTCGACGTCGTCGCCGCCGCAGCCGAGCGGGCGTCCGTGCCGGTCGCGGCCTACCAGGTGTCGGGCGAGTACTCCATGATCCACGCGGCCGCCGCCAACGGCTGGATCGACCTGCGGGCCGCCGCGATCGAGTCTCTGACCTCGATCCGCCGGGCCGGTGCGCAGGTCGTGCTCACGTACTTCGCGCTCGACGTGACCGAATGGACCGCCTGACACCACTACCATCTGTGACATCGCAGGAGGTTGACATGTCAGGTACAGGGGATGACGGCGTGCAGTGGCTCACTGACGCCGAACAGGCGTCGTGGCGGGCCATCCTGCGCGGCACGAGGCTGCTCGAGCGTGCGCTCGACGACGCGCTCGGCGACGCCGGGCTGCAGCTGAGCGAGTACGAGATCATCTCGATGCTCTCCGAGAGCCAGAACCACCGGCTGCGCATGTCCGAGCTCGCGGCCATGGTCGTCCAGTCGCGCAGCCGGTTGACGCACACGGCGAAGCGCCTCGAGGACCGCGGCTGGGTGACCCGGGAGCAGTGTGCCGACGACAAGCGCGGGGTCGAGCTCGTCCTGACCACCGGTGGGCTGGCCGCCGTCCGCGACATCGCCCGGGTCCACGTGCAGAGCGTGCGCGCCAACCTGGTCGACATCATGACCCCGACGCAGTTCACCGCGATCGGCGACGCCATGGCCATCGTGCGCGACCACCTCGACCCGAACGGCACGAGCGGTCACTGAGCACCCGGCCCGGTCCTCGGGATCCGCGCCGGCGCAGGACCCCCACGGTCCGGTTGTCTCAGAAGGTGATACGCACGACGGCACGCCGCAGGCTGGGACGCAGCACCTCGCTGAAGCCGGCGTCGAGGAAGGTCGACAGCGTGCCGACGTGCAGCTCCTGGAGGATGGCGCCCGTCGTCGTCGTCATCGGATAGCCCTCCAGTGCGTGCGCACCACCGCGGCGGGCGTGGTCCACGGCCGCCAGCACGAGGGCGCGACTGATCCCGCGACGCCGGAAGCCCGCGCGGGTGAAGACGCACGTGACCGCCCAGACGGACCCGTCGGACCGGTCCTCGTCGCGCCCGACCCAGGCCGCCCGGCTCGAGTTGCGCACGAGCCCTTCGTAGGCCGGTCGCGGCTCGACGGCGCACCACCCGACGGGCTCCCCGCCCAGCCGGGCGACGAGACCACTGGTGGACTCGGCGTCGGGGTCGCCGCAGGAGGTCTGCTCGCGCAACCGCCGCGCGCGCTCCTCGACGGGGAAGGACCCGAACGACTCACGCTGTGCCAGCTTGAACCGCTGGCACTGGCAGCCCGAGGCGGGGCCCCGGGTACCGAGGACCGACTGGAGCTCCTCCCACGTGGCCTCGTTGGCCGGCACGACGGAGACCTCGACGTTCGCAGCGCTCATGACGGCCCGTGGTGGTCCTGGTGGCCGCGGCCACCAGGACCACCACGGCCCCGGCGGCGCGAGCACCCAGCCTCGGTTGAGAGACTGGGGGCATGAGCTCGCAGCCTGTCACCGTCCAGACCACCATCGACTCCCCGGCGTCCGCCGCGCTCCTCGCCCGGGCCAGCGAGGTCATCCCGGGCGGCGTGAACTCGCCGGTGCGTGCCTTCCGGGCCGTGGGGGGCACGCCGCGCTTCATGGCGAGCGGGAGCGGGCCGTGGCTCACGGACGCCGACGGCAAGCGCTACGTCGACCTCATCTGCTCGTGGGGCCCCATGATCCTCGGCCACGCCCACCCCGACGTGCTCGCGGCGGTGACCGAGGCCGCCGCACGCGGCTTCTCCTTCGGCACGCCGAGCGAGAACGAGGTGCGCCTCGCCGAGGAGATCGTCCGGCGCGTCGAGCCCGTCGAGCAGGTGCGCCTCGTCAACTCCGGCACCGAGGCGACGATGTCGGCCATCCGGCTCGCGCGCGGCTTCACGGGTCGCGACGTCGTCGTGAAGTTCGCCGGCTGCTACCACGGCCACGTCGACGCCCTGCTGGCCTCGGCCGGCTCCGGTGTCGCCACCTTCGCCCTGCCCGACTCCGCCGGCGTGCCGCGTTCGAGCGCGGGCGAGACGATCGTCCTGCCCTACAACGACGTCCCGGCGCTCGAGGCCGCCTTCGCCGAGCGCGGGCACGAGATCGCCGCGGTCATCACCGAGGCCGCGGCCGGCAACATGGGTGTCGTCCCGCCGGGCCCCGGCTTCACCGAGGCGCTGCTGCGCGTCACGAAGGCGCACGGTGCCCTGCTCGTCTCCGACGAGGTCATGACCGGCTTCCGGTGCAGCGCCTCCGGCTTCTACGGCCTCGAGGGTCCTTATGCCGCAGGGGCGCCCGACCTCTTCACCTTCGGCAAGGTGATGGGCGGCGGCTTCCCGACCGCGGCCTTCGGTGGCCGTGCCGACGTCATGGCGCTCCTCGCACCGCAGGGCCCGGTCTACCAGGCCGGCACGCTGTCCGGTAACCCCGTCGCCTCGGCGGCCGGGCTGGCCACGCTCCAGGGCTGCACGCCTGCCGTCTACGAGCGCCTCGACGTGGTCTCGCACGCGATCGCCGACGCCGTCGCGACCGAGCTCTCTGCCGTCTCGGTGCCGCACACGATCCAGTGGGCCGGCTCGATGTTCTCGGTCTTCTTCCGCGACGGGGCCGTCGCGAACTACGACGACGCGAAGGACCAGGACACCGGCGCCTTCCGCCGGTTCTTCCACGCGATGCTGAGCCAGGGGGTCCACCTGCCGCCGAGCGCCTTCGAGTCGTGGTTCGTCTCGGCCTCCCACGACGACGAGGCCGTCGACCACGTGCTCGCCGCCCTGCCCGCCGCCGCCCGCGCGGCCGCCACCCCGGACTGAGCAGACCACCGCGCTCACGCTCGCCGGTCCGACCCTGACCCCGGGGCGCACCGTCGCCGCGCCCACGTCGAGCGGGCGTCCGGGACCGAGCCACACGGCATACGACAGGGGCATTGTGGCCCCGCCCCTCGTGGAGGAGGCTGGTCGGTGACGGCGGCGCCGTCGGGGTGCCGCCCCGACCGAGGGAGGTGGGGTCGTGCACGCACGCTCCACGACGGTCCTGGGCCGTCCCGGCATGATCGAGAGCGGCATCGCACACGTGCAGGACGTGGTGATGCCGCAGGTCAGGGCGATGGACGGCTGCGTCGGACTGTCCATGGTCGCCGACCGTGTCAGCGGCCAGTGCATCGTGACGACGGCGTGGCGTGACGAGGCAGCGATGCGCGCCACCGCTGACACCGTCGTCCCGCTGCGTCGGCAGGCAGCCGACCTGCTCGGCGGTGAGGCCACCGTCGAGGAGTGGGAGATCGCCTACCTGCACCGTGACCACCGCGTGGCCGACGGCTGCTGCGCCCGGGTGACGTGGACCGACGGCGACCCAGCCATGGTCGACCGGATGCTCGACGCCTTCCGGATGGGCATCATGCCGCGGGTCGAGCAGCTCGAGGGCTTCTGCAGCGCCAGCCTCTTCATCGACCGGCCCTCCGGACGGTCGTGCGTCACCGCGACGTACGACTCGCCGCAGGCGATGATGGCGACCCGGAACGCAGCCATGGGCCTGCGGGCCGACCTCGTGCAGGAGACCGGTATGCGGATCACCCAGATCGGCGAGTTCTCCCTCGCCATCGCGCACCTCGACGTGCCGGAGCTCGTCTGACGCCGAGGCGCCCTAGTGGACGGCGGCGAGGAGCACGCCGACGCCGACGAAGAGCCCGCCGAAGACGCGGTTCAGGGTGCGCCGGCCCGACTCTCGCCGGGTCAGCCGCCCGAGCCCGCGTGCCGCCGCGGCGAAGAAGAACCACATGACGACGACGTCGATGGTGACGACCGTCGCGGCGAGCACGGCGTACTGCGGCAGGAGCGGCTGCTCCGGCCGGATGAACTGCGGCATGAAGGCGAGGAAGAAGACGACGGCCTTCGGGTTGGTGAGGTTGACGAGCAGCCCACGGCGGAACATCGAGAACGCCGGCTCGGGCGCCACGTCCGCGACCCCGGCCGCCGCGGCGCGCGAGCGGAACTGCCGCACCCCGAGAACGACGAGGTAGGCCGCGCCGGCGTACCGGATGACGCCGAAGAGCACGGGCGAGCTCGCCACGAGGACACCGACACCCGCGGCCACGACCGCGATGTGGGCGAGCAGCGCGACCTGCTGGCCGAGGATGCCCCAGATCGAGCGGGTCCAGCCCGACCCGAGCGAGTTGGCCATCGTGTTGACGGGCCCCCGCCCCGGGGGTGAAGGAGATGAGCGCGCCCGTCGCGACGAGCGTGAGCCAGAGTGACCACGACACGTCCCGGAGTGTAGGTCGCGGCGGACGGCCGTCGCCCGGCGTTCCACGAAGGGCGTGACGTCCGCCACCCGCGTCGCGCGGGCTCACCGAGGGCGTACGCGTGGGGCGCGGTGAAGCGGCGTCGCAGCTCGTCACAGGGGGTGCACAGGCTCGGAGGCGGATTCGGTCCTGAGCACGACGTTTGAGAGACTGTCGCGCATGGGTGAGAGCACGAGCGGGGCGGCGCCGGGCGCCGACGACCTCACGGTCGTGCACCTCATGCGACACGGCGAGGTCCACAACCCCGACGGCGTGCTGTACGGCCGCCTCGACGGCTTCCACCTCTCGGCCCTCGGCCTCGAGATGGCGGGCTTCGTCGCGGCCCACCTCGAGGTCAACGACATCACCCACGTCGTCGCGTCGCCGCTCGAGCGGGCCCAGGAGACGGCGGCCCCGATCGCGGCCGACCACGACGTCGAGATCGTCACCGACGCGCGCGTCATCGAGTCCGAGAACGTGTTCGAGGGCCGCAGCGTCAGCTTCCGCGACCTGCTCCACCCGCGCAACTGGCACCTCTTCAGCAACATCACGAAGCCCTCGTGGGGCGAGCCCTACGAGGACATCGCGACACGGATGCTCGCGGCCGTCGCCGACGCGCGCGACGCGGCCCGCGGCCACGAGGCCGTCGTCGTCAGCCACCAGCTGCCGGTCTGGACGGTGCGCAACAAGCTCGAGGGCCGGCGCCTCTGGCACGACCCGCGCAAGCGCGAGTGCACGCTCGCCTCGCTGACGTCGCTGACCTACCGCGGCGACGAGCTCGCCTCGATCGCGTACTCCGAGCCGGCCGCGGCCCTGCTCGCGAGGGCGAGCAAGAGCGTGGGCGCCTGATGGACCACCTCGATCGACGCGCCGCGCTGCGGTGGGGCGCCGTCGCCATGGCCGGAGGTCTCGTGACCTTCGCCGCAGCCTGCTCGTCCGACCCGAACTCCGTTGCGGACCAAGCCCGCTCGGGTGACCGCAAGGGCTACGTCGCCGGCGACGGATCCATCGAGCAGCTGCCCGCCACCGACCGCGGCGAGCCCGTGAAGCTCGAGGGCACGACCCTCGAGGGCAAGCCGTGGAGCAGCGCCGAGCGCCCCGGGACCGTGCTCGTCGTCAACGTCTGGGGCTCGTGGTGCCCGCCGTGCATCGAGGAGACCCCCGCCCTGCAGAAGGCGTGGGAGACCGTGCAGGCCAAGGGCAAGAAGGTCGAGTTCATCGGTCTCGACAAGCTCGAAGGCCCCGAGACCGGGCTCGCCTTCCAGACCGCCAACAAGGTCACCTACCCCTCGCTCGCCTACGACGGCGGCATCCCGATCCTCTCCCTCCAGGGCAAGGCCTCGGCCACCCCGACGACCCTCGTGCTCGACCACCAGGCCCGCATCGCGGCCCGGGTCTCCGGTCCCGTCTCCACGACGACCCTGCTCGGCCTCGTCGACGACGTCCTCGCCGAGAAGGCCTGAGGTCGCGCCGTGGGCACCGAGCTCGCCTCCGGGTCGCTCCTCGCGGCCGCGCTCGTCGCGCTCGTGGCCGGGTTCGTCTCGTTCGCGTCGCCCTGCGTGCTGCCGCTCGTGCCGGGCTTCCTCGGCTACGTCACCGGCCTGTCCGACGTGTCGCTCGAGAAGCGGTCGCGCGGGCGGCTCGTCGTGGGGGCAATGCTCTTCGTCCTCGGCTTCACCGTCGTCTTCCTCATCGCGGCGGCCGCGGTCTCGGCCCTCGGCCTCGCGTTCCGCGAGCACCAGAGCGCGCTGCTGCGCGTCGGTGGCGCCGTCGTCCTCGTCATGGGCCTGCTCTTCCTCGGGCTCGGTCGGTCGTATGCCGCCCCGGTGAGCTGGCGACCGCGTGCCGGACTCGCCGGTGCACCCCTGCTCGGCGCCGCCTTCGCCATCGGCTGGTCGCCGTGCATGGGACCGACGCTCGGGGCCATCCAGGCCATGGCCGCCCCGATCTCCGCCGAGTCCGGCTCGATCGGCCGGGGGCTCGCGCTCGCCGCCGTCTACTCCATCGGGCTGGGCCTGCCGTTCGTGCTCATGGCGGCCCTGTGGGAGCGCGCCGGCACGGCGAGCGACTGGCTGCGCCGCCACCGCCGGGCGCTCCAGAACGTCGGCGGACTGCTCCTCGTCGCCGTGGGTGTGCTCATGCTGACCGGGGTCTGGGAAGACGTCATCGTCTGGATCCAGGTCCGGCTCGTCAACGGCTTCCAGGTGGCGATCTGACATGAGCACCGACACCAACCCCACGACCAGCCCCGCCACCGACCCGGCCACGGCGAAGGGCACGCCGGGCACCGGGGCCGGCGAACGCGTACGCAAGGGGATGCGACCCGACCGGCAGGAGCCGACGCTCCCGACGCTCGGCACCGTCGGGATGCTCCGCTGGGGCTGGCGCCAGCTGACGAGCATGCGCACCGCGCTCTTCCTGCTCCTGCTGCTCTCGATCGCCGCGGTCCCGGGATCGATCTTCCCGCAGCGCAACATCGACGCGGGCCGGGTCGCCGACTACATCGCGCAGAACCCGACGAGCTCGCCGTGGCTCGACAAGCTCGGCTTCTTCGACGTCTACGCGTCGCCGTGGTTCTCGGCGATCTACCTGCTGCTCTTCGTCTCCCTCGTCGGCTGCATCGTCCCGCGCACCAAGGTGCACCTCTCGGCGCTGCGCTCGACGCCGCCGCGCGCCCCCGCCCGGCTCCAGCGGCTCGACGAGCACGCCGAGGTCACCACGACCCTCGCGCCCGACGAGGCGCTCGCCGCCGCGCGGGCCGTCCTGAAGCGCAAGCGGTTCCGGCTCCACTCGCACGACGCGACGAGCGTCTCGGCCGAGTCCGGCTACCTCCGCGAGACCGGCAACCTGCTCTTCCACCTGGCCCTGACGGGCATCATCATCGGGATGGCCGTCGGGCACCTGCTCGGCTGGCGCGGCGACATCATCCTCGCCGAGGGCGACAAGTTCGCCTCGTCCGCCGGCACCTACAACACGATCTCGCCCGGACCCTGGGTCGACACCGAGACGCTGCCGCCCTTCGTGTTGTCGCTCGACAAGCTGCACGTCGAGTTCAACGAGACGCCGGGCCGCTCGTTCGGCACGCCGCGGCTCTTCGACGCGCAGACGACGCTGCAGAGCTCGCCCGGTGCCCCGGCCTCGAGCGAGAACGTCTCGGTCAACCACCCCATCACCGTCGACGGCGCCGACATCTTCCTCCTCGGCAACGGCTACACGCCGGTCATCACGGTGCGCGACGCCAAGGGCGCCGTCCTCTACCGGGAGGCGACCCCGTTCCTCCCGCAGGACGGCAACTACCGCTCGGTCGGCGTCATCAAGGTGCCGTCGGCCTCGCCCAAGCAGCTCGGGTTCACCGGCTTCTTCCTGCCGACGGCCGAGCCCACCTTCACCAACGGGCCGGTGTCGATCTTCCCCGACACCAACAACCCCGAGGTCGCGCTCTCGGTGTGGGAGGGCAACCTCTTCCCCGGCGGCGCGCCGCAGTCGGTCTACACGCTCAACACCGACGAGATGAAGCAGGTGACCAAGGCCGACGGCTCGCCCACCCTGATCCGCCTCAAGCCCGGCCAGACCTACCAGCTTCCCGGCGACCGAGGCTCGATCACCTTCGACAGCGTCAAGCGCTTCGCCGGCCTGTCGGTGCGCACCGACCCCGGGGCTCCGATCAGCCTCGTCAGCGCCATTCTCGCGACCCTCGGCCTCATCCTCGGCCTGACGATCAAGCGCCGCCGCGTCTTCGTCCGCGTGCGCCCGGCCGGGTCGGGTGCGGCGGCGGGTGGCAGCACGCCCGACGGCGGCCTCGACAGCCCTGCCGGCGCCGACGGGCGACCGGCTACCGTGGTCACCATCGGTGGCCTCTCGAAGGACTCCGACCCCGGGCTCGCCGCGATCGTCACCGCGATCGCGGCCGGCGTGCCTGACCGCCTTGCAGAACGGACCGACCGCTCGTGAACCTCGCAGCCAACGCCAACGCCGCGCTGTACGCGTCGATGATCGTCTACACGCTCGCCATGCTCGCCTTCACCTGGCACCTGGCCGCGCGGGCACCCACGGTGGCCGACTCGTTGGCCACGGCCGGGGCCGTGGCCAACGAGCGCGAGGGCGTCCTCGTCGGTGCCGGCGCACCCGCCCCGTCCGAGCGTCGCTCGGCGACGCCGTACGCCGCGGGGCCCGGATTCGAGGAGAGCATCAAGAGCCGCCAGCGCGGCAGCATCGCCCTGATGCTGACCTACCTCGCCTCGGCGCTGCTCGTCGCGTCGGTGCTGATGCGCGGCCTGGCCGTGGGCCGGCCGCCGTGGGGCAACATGTTCGAGTTCGCCACGGCCGCCGCCGCCGCGGTCGGCGCCGCCTACAGCGTGCTCGCCAAGCGCAACAACTGGCAGTGGCTCGGCGTCTTCATCGTCACGCCCATCCTGCTCGTGCTCGGCCTCGCGCTCACCGTGCTCTACACCGAGGCCGGCGAGCTGATGCCGGCCCTCAAGTCCTACTGGCTCGGCATCCACGTCTCGGTGGCCTTCCTCGCCGTCGCCTTCTTCACGCTGGCCTTCGCGATCGGGCTGCTCTACCTCGTGCGACTGCGCCGCGAGGAGAAGCCGCCGGCCAAGCCCAGCTTCATCGAGTCGCTGCCCTCGTCCGCCTCGCTCGAGCGGACGGCGTACAGCCTCAACATGGTGGCCTTCATCCTCTGGACGTTCACGCTCATCGCCGGCGCCATCTGGGCCAAGCAGGCGTGGGGCGCCTACTGGCAGTGGGACCCGAAGGAGGTCTGGACCTTCGTCATCTGGACGGTCTACGCCGCCTACATGCACGGTCGCGCGACCGCCGGGGTCGACCACCGCAAGTCGACGTACATCGCCCTCGCGGGCTACGTCGCCGTCATCATCAACTTCACGCTCGTCAACCTCGTGTCGACCTTCGTGGGCATGCACAACTACTCGGGGATGTGACCGTGGTCCGCTACTCGCTCCTGCGGATCCTGATCTTCTTCGGGTTCCTCTTCCTCTTCTGGCTCATCGGCCTGCGCAACAACCCCGTGCTCCTGCTCGGGGCGTCGGCGATCGCCTCGGCCGCGGCGTCCTACATCCTGCTGCGCGGCATGCGTGACGAGATCACGGCCAAGCTCGTCGAGCGGCACGAGGCCAAGCTCGAGGCGAAGCAGACGGTCGACCCGACGAGCGACGAGTTCGCCGAGGACCTCGAGGACGAGCGGCCGCTCCGCGACGCCGACACCACGGGCGCCGCGGCAACCGAGGACCCCCACAACGCCGACCGCTGACGGGGCGCTCACTCGAGCTGGGGAGGGGCGGGTCAGGCGGGGACGCTCAGGCGGCTCGCGACCCGGGTCGCGGTGACGGCCGCGTCCGCGCCGACTCCGAAGAGCAGCGCCGAGGAGCGCCGGCGCAGGAAGTGGACCCCGACGAAGTGCAGGTCGGGGGCCGCGGTGCTCTCGCCGTCGTCGTGCACCGGGAAGCCCTGCTCGTCGACGAGGCCGGGAACGTCCACCCACGACGCGTAGTCGGGCCGGAAGCCCGCGGCGACGACCACCGACCCGAGCTCGCGCACCGGCACGGACTCGACGCCGCGTCGGGCCAGGGGCGGCGGGTCCGGCAGGTCGGGAGCCTCGATGCCCTCGCGAGCACAGAGGTCGAGGACGAACCCACGGATGAGGCGGTAGCCGTCGTCGCCCGCGGCCACCGACGCGTCGAGGTCGGGCGCGAGCCGCACGACGTCGTCGTCGGCACCGACGAGGTGCCCGCCGAGCCGGACACCGAGACCGGCGAGCGTGCGGTAGTTGAGGTCGTGCCCGCCGGCAGCACCGCTCAGCTGCGGGTTCGCGCCGAAGCGCGCTGCGGGGGTGGGCAGGTCCTCGACGCGTTGATCGAAGAACGGCGTGTCGAGCAGCCACTCGAAGACGTCGCGGTCGCCGGCGCGGCGCGGGAACCACGGCGCCCGCCCGCAGGCCATGACGACGTCACGGCCGGCCAGCGCGAGCTCCTCGGCGACCTGGCACGCGCTCTGGCCGCTGCCGACCACGAGGACCGGCCCGTCGGGCATGGCATCCGGGTTGCGGTAGCCCGCGAGGTCGAACACGGGGAGCCCCTCGGGCAGGCTCGCGCAGGCGGGCGGGCGGTGGGGACGCTGGTACGCGCCGGTCGAGGCGACGACGACGCGGCTGACGACCGTCCCCGCGTCGGTGTCGAGCGCGAAGCCGCCTTCGTCCCGCTGCCGCAGCCGTCGCACGGGGCAGCCTGAGCGCACGGGGGCGCGCAGCCGGCCGGCCCAGGCGTCCAGGTGGGCCGCGATCTCGGTGCGTCCCATGAAGCCCTGGGGGTCGTCGC
Source organism: Terrabacter sp. Root181 (assembly GCF_001428505.1). Classification (GTDB taxonomy): domain Bacteria; phylum Actinomycetota; class Actinomycetes; order Actinomycetales; family Dermatophilaceae; genus Terrabacter. The sequence goes on along the minus strand of NZ_LMHU01000009.1, from coordinate 148,758 downwards.
CGGTGTAGGGCGCGCCGGGCAGCCGGACCGTGTGGTTCTGCCCGACGAGGGTGAAGCCGTCCCACCGGCCGAGCCAGGCGGAGCCCGGCACGTCGGCCTCGAGGACGACGTGCTCGACGCCGCGCTGCTCGAGCTCGTGACTCGTCGCGAGACCGGCCTGGCCGGCCCCGATGACGACGACGTCGATCTCCTCGGCCACCCGTTCACGGTGGCACCTCCGCCCGGCTGCGTCAGCCGAATGCCGCACCCCGGGTGGGTATGCCGTCGCGCCGGGCCGGGAGGGGACCACCTCCACCCAGGGCGGCTCAGCGGGTCAGGCGCGCCCGAGCGCGAGACCGACGGCGAGCAGGAGCGACCAGGCCAGCTGGAACTGCCCCGTGCCGGCCAGCGCCGGGATGAGGCCGGGACCGGTGGCGCGCCCGACGACGGCCTGCATCGGCCGCACGACGAGGGGCGCGGCGAGGAGGGAGAGCAGCGCCCACGGCGAGGTGAGCGACGCCAGGCCGGTCATGACGAACGCCACCGCGACGAGCGCGACGTAGAAGGCACGGGTCCCGCTCTCGCCCATCCGCACCGCGAGCGTGAGCTTGCCGTGCTCGCGGTCGGTCGGGATGTCGCGCAGGTTGTTGGCGACGAGGATCGCCGAGGCCAGCGCCCCCACCCCGATGGCGCCCCACCAGCCGGCGGCGGTGGGCGGTGTCATCGTGGCCATCGTGCCGAGGGTCGCGACGAGCCCGAAGAAGACGAACACGAAGAGCTCGCCGAGACCGAGGTAGCCGTAGGGTCGCGAGCCGCCGGTGTAGTACCAGGCCGCGACGATGGCGGCCGCGCCGATGGGGATCATCACCCAGAGCTGCGACAGGCCGACGAGCGCGAGCCCCATGAGGCCGGCGAAGAAGAAGCAGGCGAACGCCGCGATCTTGACCGACCGGGGTTCGGCGAGTCGCTGGCCGACGAGCCGCACGGGCCCGACGCGCACCTCGTCGGTGCCCCGGATGCCGTCGGAGTAGTCGTTGGCGAAGTTGACCCCGACCTGCAGGGACAGGGCCACGACGAGGGCGAGGACGGCATACGCCCAGACGACGTGACCGGTCTGGTAGGCGGCGCCGGTGCCGACGAGGATGGGGGAGACGGCGGCGGGCAGCGTGCGGGGGCGGGCGCCCTCGATCCACTGGGACAGGGTGGCCATGGAGTCGGGAGGGTCCTTCTACAGCTTGCGGAGGAAGTCGGGGTCGTCGTCGGGGCCCATGGGGCCGCGGGGCCCGGGCGGTCGCCGGCCGGGGCCGCGCGAGGCGGGACCGGGTCCACCCCGGGCGTCGCTGCGCCCGGCAACGAGCCAGAAGATCGGCCCGAGCACGGGAACGAGCACCGCGATGAGCCAGACGGTCTTGGGCATGACCCGCACGAGCCGCCGGTCGGTCTGCAGGCAGTCGACCAGGGCGTAGATCGTGGCGAAGACCACGAGGGCGACGAGCACGACGCGCAGCACGACGACCTCCTTCGGCGACGGGTGGGACACCCTCATCTTGCCACCCGTTCAGGCGGGGCCCTGCACGGCGCGTCGGATGGCCGCCCGATCGGGTTTGCCGGGCCCCCGCTGGGGGATCGCGGCGAGCACGAGCACCCGTCGCGGCAGCGCCGCGTCCGGGAGGATGCCGCGGAGCCGCTCGCGCACCTGGCGGGTCGTCAGGTGCCCGGTCGGGTCGACGAGCGTCACTGCGGCACAGACGGACTCGCCCCACTCGGGGTCGGGCAGCCCCAGCACGACGACGTCGAGGACGTCGTCGAGGTGCCGGGTCATGGCGTCCTCGACGACACCGGGGTTGATCTTGAGGCCCCCGGTGTTGATGACGTCGTCGGCTCGGCCGTCGATGACGAGCAGGCCGTCGTCGTCGAAGTGGCCGAGGTCGTCGGTGCGGAACCAGCGGACGCCGTCGGGGTCGACGGTGAACGCGTCTCGGCTCAGGCGGCCCCCGCCGAGGTAGCCGTGGGCGACGGTGTCGCCGCCGAGCACGACGTGCCGGTCGTTGTCGACGTGGACCCGGCTGACGGGAAGGGGCATCCCGTCGTAGACGCAGCCCCCCGCCGTCTCGCTCATCCCGTACGTGAGGCTGAGGGTGACCCCCAGCGTGCGGGCGCGCTCGACGAGGGCCGGTGGGGTGGCGGCGCCGCCGACCAGGACACCGTCGAAGGCACGCAAGGCCTCGAGCCCGACGGCGTCGTCGACGAGACGGGCCAGCTGCGTCGGCACGAGCGCCGTGTAGCGGCGGGGCGCGGCACTCGTGGGGCGCACCAGGTCGGCGGCCCGCGCGAAGCCCGCGACCGAGAAGCCGTCGCGCAGGTCGAGCACCTCGGGCGTGACCCCCGAGGCCAGGGACCGGAGCAGCACCTGCAGCCCGGCGACGTGGTGCGCGGGCATGGCGAGCAGCCAGGCACCGCTGCCGCCGAGCACCTGGTGGGTGGCCCAGGCGGACCGCTCGAGCGCGTCGGCCGTCAGCAGTGCGCGCTTGGGTCGTCCGGTCGATCCCGACGTGCCGATGGCGACCGCGAGGCCGTCGGGCAGCTCGGCGGGGTCGTGGGACGGCAGGGACGGCGGTGGGTCGTCAGCGGCATACGGCAGCACGGGGGAGCGGCCGGTCAGGGCCGCCTCGAGGTCGGGCAGCACGTCGAGGACGGCGGGCCCGGCGGGGACCGCCAGGGGGCGGGGGGACGGCGCGGCCATCAGGCACGTCTCGCTCTCGGGGGTGCGGTGGGTGCGGTGGGGGTGGCGCGTCGGCGCTGCCGGGCGGCCATGAGGACGGTCCAGACGAGCGCGACGGCGCAGACCGGGAAGCCGATGTGGGGGTTGAGGGGGAGCACGATGCCGAGGGTGCCGCCGACGACCCACAGCACCTGGAGCATGGTCTCGGACCACGCGAAGACCGACGTGCGGACGTTCTCGGGGACCTCGCGCTGCACGAGGGCGTCGAAGCCCAGCTTGGACAGCTGCGCCGACATGCCCTGGACGAAGCCGAGGATCACGAGCGTCCACACGGCGTACCAGAGGCCCGTCGCGATGCAGCAGACCGTGGCCGCGAGCACCGACACCATGGCGATGCGTTCGGGCCGCTGGTCGCGCACGACGTTGCCGACGACGCTGCCCATGCCGTTGCCGACGCCGATGGCGACCGCGATGAAGGCGAGGACGAGCTCGCCGCGGACGCCGTCGATGGGGTGCTCCTTGGCGAGGAACGCCATGAAGAGGATGAGGAAGCCGGTGAGCACGCGCGTGCCGCCCGTCGACCACATGGCGTGCATGACGGGCCACGGGATCGCCTGCTTGCGCCGGCGGAAGCGGCCGACGGGTCCCAGCGAGTCGACCGTGAGCGCCTCGCCCTCCGAGGGCGTATGGCGCCGGGCCGGGTCGTCACCCCAGCCGCGCTGGGTGCCGCGGAGCGAGCTGGGCGCGGGCGCGACGCCGCCGTCGGCGCTGCGCACCGGGATCGGGGTCGTGTCCTCGATGGAGACCTCGCCGAGCGAGCTGTCGACGCGCGCCGGCAGGCGGATCGCCTGGACCGTGCCGACGACGAAGACGACGAAGGCCACGCGCAGAGCCCAGGCCGGGCCGGCGAGCAGGGCCATGCCACCGAGGGCGCCCCCGACGACGGCACCGACGACGCCGGCCATCGAGACGCGCGAGTTGGCCTTCACCAGAGTCGTGCCCGGCGGCAGGAGCCGTGGGACGGCCGCCGCCCGCGTGATGGTGTAGGCGCGGGAGGCGACGAGACAGCCGACCGCGGCGGGGAAGAGCCAGCTGCTGTCGGTGGTGATGGCCTCGGCGAGCACCCAGCAGAGGAAGGCCCGCACCGCGAGCGTCGTGCCGATGGCCCAGCGCCGCCCGTGCGAGAAGCGGTCGAGCAGCGGCCCGATGAGCGGCGCGACGAGGACGAACGGGACCATCGTCAGCAGCAGGAACGTCGCGACGTCGCTGCGGGCCTGAGCCGTCTGCGGGTTGAGGAAGAGCGTGCCGGCCAGGGCCAGCGTCATGATCGTGTCGCCCGCGGTGTGGCTGGCGTGCAGCTCGGTCATCCGCGCCAGGCCGCTCTCGCCGGCCCCGCCCGAGTGGGTGTACGCGTGCGCCTTGGCGGCGGCGAAGCGTCCGGAGCGGGCGGTCAGGCGGGCCGTGCCGGAGGCGGCGCGTCCGAGCCCGCGACCGACGGCGCGCGTCGCGTTGGCCACGGTGGTGCGCGGTGGCTGGCGGAAGTCCGCCGGTCGGCCGCCCTCGGGCACGTCCGGGGTCTCGGGGGCGGGAGGGGGAGCGGCCGAACCGTCGGGCCCGTGCGGGGTGCGCGCCGCGGCGGGATCACGCGGCGCGGAACCGGGCGCGCGACGGCCAGCGCTGGCGCGGCGGTCGTCGCTCGGTTCCACTCCAACATCCTGCCTTGTCCCGGTCCCGGTCGTGCGCCCGACACCGGCTTCGGCACAGTCCGCCGTCCCGCCCACGGAACGGCGGCGTCCCCGCCGCCGCTGGGCCCTGCTCCGTGGTTACCCTCAGGTCGTGACGACCGTGCCGGACGAGGGAGTGACGGGCACCGGTTCGACGGCTCCCCGTCGCCCGCGAGCCCGCTTCACCGTCGTGCTCGGGATCCTGTGGCTGGTCGTGCCCCTCGTGCTCTTCCTCCTCGACCGGTCCGTCCTGCTCGCCGGCAACCCGGCCCAGGTCATCGCGCTCGCCGCGAGCGGCCTGATCGGCGTCGTGCTCCTCGTGCGGGACCGCTCGGACGACCCGCGAAAAGCTCCCGTCCGGCCATGGCTGACGGTCGTCGGTCGGGTCGTGGCGGTGCTCGCGACCGTCGTCGTGCTCGGGGCGCTCATCTGGCTGCGCCCGTTCGGTGCGACGCCCGCAGCGGTGTCCGCGATGTCGGGCAGCGCGGACGTCCGCGTCACCGACGCCCCGGCCCACATCGTCATCGAGCCGACGAGTGGCACGCCCACCCGCGGCCTGGTCTTCCAGCCCGGAGCCCGCGTCGATCCGCGCGCCTACGTGCCCATGCTCTCGGAGGTGAGCCGGCAGGGCGTCATCGTGTTCGTCGTCAAGCCGCCCTTCGGCATCGGCTTCCTCGCCATGACGGCACCCCACGCGTTCATCGACCGCCACCCCGAGGTGACGTCGTGGACCCTGGCCGGGCACAGCCTCGGTGGTGTCGTCGCGGCCACCTTCGCCCACGACCACCCGGGCCTCGTCCGGGGACTGGCCCTGTGGGCGTCCTATCCCGTCGACTCGCTCGCAGACCGCGGCGACCTGGCCGTCGCGTCGGTGAGCGGCACCCGCGACGGCTTCACGACCCCCGCCGACATCGAGGCGAGCCGGCCCCTGCTCCCGGGCGACACGGCATACACCCCCGTCGAGGGGGCCGTGCACTCCTACTTCGGCGACTACGGCGAGCAGCCCGGCGACGGCACGCCGACGGTCAGCCGCCCCGAGGCGCAGCGACAGATCGTCGCGGCCACCGTCGCGCTCCTCGACACCCCCTGACGCCCAGCGGCGCCCACGGGCGCCTCAGAAGTACCAGGGGAACGGCGACCAGTCCGGCTCGCGCTTCTCGAGGAACTGGTCGCGGCCCTCGACGGCCTCGTCGGTCATGTAGGCGAGGCGCGTCGCCTCGCCGGCGAAGACCTGCTGGCCCATGAGGCCGTCGTCGGTGAGGTTGAAGGCGAACTTCAGCATCCGCTGGGCCTGCGGGCTCTTGCCCATGATCTCCGTGGCGACCTGCAGGGCCTCGCGTTCGAGGTCCGCGTGGTCGGCGACGATGTTGACGGCGCCCATCCGCTGCATGTCCTCGGCGGAGTAGGTGCGGCCCAGGAAGAAGATCTCGCGGGCGAACTTCTGGCCGACCATCTTGGCGAGGTAGGCGCTGCCGTAGCCGGCGTCGAAGGAGCCCACGTCCGCGTCGGTCTGCTTGAAGCGGGCGTGCTCGCGGCTCGCGACGGTCAGGTCGCAGACGACGTGGAGCGAGTGGCCACCGCCGGCGGCCCAGCCGTTCACGACCGCGATGACGACCTTCGGCATGGTGCGGATGAGCCGCTGCACCTCGAGGATGTGCAGCCGGCCGCCCTGGGCCTTCGTGCGCGCCGCATCGACGGTGTCGGCCGTCTCGCCCTCGGCGTACTGGTAGCCGGAGCGACCGCGGATGCGCTGGTCGCCGCCGGAGCAGAAGGCCCACTTGCCGTCCTTGGGGCTCGGGCCGTTGCCGGTGAGGAGCACGACGCCGACGTCCGGTGTCATGCGGGCATGGTCGAGCGCGCGGTAGAGCTCGTCGACGGTGTGCGGGCGGAAGGCGTTGAGCACCTCGGGGCGGTCGAAGGCGATGCGCACGACGCCCGACTCCGCGTGCGGGCGGCCGGCCACGGGCCGGCGGCGGTGGTAGGTGATGTCGGTGAGGTCGAAGCCCTCGACGGGCGCCCACTCGCTCGGGTCGAAGATCTCGGACACGGCGCTCTGGCCCGGCTCGCTGCTCACGGACCGACCCTATCGGCGGCGTTAGGGTCGGCCGTATGCCGATCCCTCCCTACGTCTCCCACCTGCGCACCATGGTCGGCACCGAGCTGCTGTGGATGCCGGGCGTCACGGCGGTCGTGCTGCGCGCGGCCGCTGACGGCGCCGACGAGGTGCTGCTCGTCAAGCGCTCGGACAACGGCGCGTGGACGCCGGTCACCGGCATCGTCGACCCGGGCGAGGACCCCCACGTCACGGCGGTCCGCGAGGTCGAGGAGGAGGCGTGCGTCGTCGCCGAGGTGGAGCGGCTCGTGTGGGTCTCGGCGAGTGGTGTGGTGACGCACGTCAACGGCGACCTGGGGCAGTACCTCGACCACACCTTCCGGTGCCGCTGGGTCTCGGGGGAGCCGCGCCCGGGTGACGACGAGTCGACGGACGCGCAGTGGTTCCCGCTCGACGCGCTGCCGCGGATGGGGCAGGTCTTCCACGACCGCATCGCCGTGGCCGTCGACAACCCCACCGACGTCCGCCTCGGCCCCCTCCCCGTCCCCCACGAGTGAGCGCGCCGTCCCGACCCGGAAGGGGTGACATCTGTCAGGGGGAGGTGCTGACAGAGGGACGGGTCCAGCGAGCCGCATCGGGCCTACCGTTGAGGGAGCAGGGGCCAGCCGGTCCCACGGACGGAGGAGACCCACGTGTTCTCGCCACGCAACGTCATGATCGCCGGAGCCGTGCTCGTCGCCGTCGCGCTCGGCTCGTCGGGCCACGGCATCTGGTGGCTGTTCGGCCTCCTGTGGGTGCTGCCCCACGCGGGCCGTCGCGGCCACCGCCACGGGTACGCCTGCGGGGGAGCGTCCCGACGGCGTCAGGACCGTGGGCTCCCGCACGACGAGCCCGTGCCCACGTCGCAGCCCGACCCGACGCAGGACCGGCACCAGGCGTTTCCCGTCCGCTGACCGGTCGGTGAGGATGGGGGCATGACGACGCTGCCCCCTGCCGACGAGCTCGTGGCCCGCGCCCACGTCGTCGCCCTGCCGATGCGGGTCCGCTTCCGCGGCGTCGACGTGCGCGAGGCGCTCCTCATCGACGGCCCGGCGGGCTGGGGCGAGTTCAGCCCGTTCGTCGAGTACGCCGACAGCGAGTCCGCGGGCTGGCTGGCCGCCGGGCTCGAGGCCGCGTATGCCGTGTGGCCGGCTCCCGTGCGCGACGCCGTGTCCGTCAACGCGACCGTCCCGGCCATCGGCCCGGATCGCGTGCCCGAGGTGCTCGCCCGCTTCGACGGGTGCACGACGGCGAAGGTCAAGGTCGCCGAGCGCGGCCAGACCCTCGACGACGACGTCGACCGTGTCGCCGCCGTCCGGTCCGCCATGGGTCCGTCGGCGCGCATCCGCGTCGACGCCAACGGCGGGTGGGACGTCGAGTCTGCCACGGAGGCGCTGAGGCGGCTCACGGCATACGACCTCGAGTACGCCGAGCAGCCGTGCGCGGGCGTCGAGGAGCTCGTCGAGCTGCGAACGGCATTGGCGCACAACGGGATCGACGTCCTAATCGCCGCCGACGAGTCGATCCGCAAGGCCGATGACCCGATCCGTGTCGCGAGACTCGGCGCGGCAGACGTCGTCGTCGTCAAGGTCGCGCCGCTCGGCGGGGTGAATGCTGCGCTCGAGGTCGTCGAGGCGTGTGGCCTCCCCGCCGTCGTGTCGTCCGCGCTCGACACGAGCGTCGGGATTGCGGCCGGGGTGGCCCTCGCCGCGGCGCTGCCGTCGCTCGACCACGCGTGCGGGCTCGGCACGGTCGGCCTCTTCGAGCGTGACGTCTCGGCGACGCCGTGGCGCCCGACGGGCGGACTGCTGACGACGGGACGTGCCGTGCCCGACCCGGAGGCACTCGCCGACCTCGCGGCGCCACCCGACCGGCAGCAGTGGTGGCGCGACCGGCTCGTCCGCTGCCACGCCGTGCTCGAGAGCGGCGGCGCCCCGTGATCAAGGCCTGCCTCAACGGCGACCGCACCCGGGCCCAGCACCGCACGGTGCCGCAGACCCCGGACGAGCTGGCTCAGGCCGCCTCCGAAGCGGTGGCGGCCGGCGCGTCCATGGTGCACGTGCACCCGCGGGACGGGTCCGGCCGCGAGACCCTCGATACGCGGCACGTCGTCGACGCCGTCGTCGCGATCCGCGCCGCGACGCCCGGTCTGCGGGTCAGCGTCTCGACGCGTGACGGCATCGTCGACAGCGCCCGTCGCAAGCTCGCCCACGTCTCGGAGTGGCCGTCACCCGATCTGGGCGGCCCCGACTGCGCCAGCGTCAACTGGCACGAGGACGGCGCCGTCGAGGTCGCAGCGGCCTTGCGTGACAACGGATCCGGTGTCGAGGCCGGCCTCTGGACCCCTCTGGCGGCCAGCAGTTTCGCGGAGACCAGCTGGCCGTGGCAGGTCGAGCGGGTCCTCGTCGAGCTCATCCCCGGCGTGATGCCCGGCTCCGACGGGCCGTGGGCGGCCGAGCGCATCCTTGCCGCGCTCGGCATGTCGCCGGTGCCGGTCCTCGTGCACGGGGAGGGGCGCTGGGCCTGGCGGGTTCTGCGCTGGGCCCAGGCCGCGGGCTACGACGTGCGCATCGGTCTCGAGGACACGCGCTACCTGCCCGACGGCAGGGAGGCGCGGGACAGTGCCGAGCTCGTCGCGGCGGCGGTGCGCTCCGAGCCGAGCGCTGCGTCGCAGTAGCCGGTGCCCGACGCGCCGGGCTGACCACCGCAACACACCGAGCAGGTCGCAACGCACCGCGATCCGATCCCGGTGGGTTGCGACCTGCTCGGTGAGTTGCGGGGTGGCTCCCGACTCAGCCGTGCCCGTCCCCGGGGCGAGGCACGGCCTGCTGGGCCAGCTCACGCAGCCACGCGCCCTCGGCCCGGCGGTCGGCGCGCGAGACCGGGACCTCGAGCACCCTGGTGCCGGAGAACTCCTCGGCCAGTGCCACTCCCAGTCGGCCGAGGTCGTCGACGCGTTCGTATGCCGTGTGGTGCGCCGCGCACAGCGCCCCGAGGTCGGTGCCGTGCGGGGTCGCGAAGACGCGTTCGAAGGCACTCGCATAGCGGCGGTCGCCCTGCTCGAGCGTGCTGAAGATCGCGCCGCCGTCGTCGCTGAGGACGACGAACGTGAGGTCCGGTCGCCCTTCGTCCCGACCGGTCAGCAGGCCGTTCGTGTCGTGGAGGAAGGTCAGGTCGCCGAGGTAGGCGATGGTGCGAGCGGCCCGCGATCGGCTGAGTGCGATGCCGACCGCCGTCGACACCATGCCGTCGATGCCGGCGAGGCCGCGGTTGCCGACGACGAACCGGTGCTCGAGCGGCGCCCATGGAGTCGCCATGACGTCGAGGTCGCGCACGGGGTTCGACGAGCCGACGACGAGCGTGGTGTCGGCTCCCACGGCCGCACCCACGACTGCTGCGACGGCGAGCGGCGACAGTGCCCCGTCACCCGGCGCTCGTGACGGATCTCCTGCTGGCGCAGCGAGTCCCGCATCGATGAGCCGACTCAGGCGGGCGTCGGCGACACGCCACGCGTCGAACCAGGCCGGGTCGTCGGGACGGTCGACCCGCGGCACGACGTCGAGCACGCGGGCGACCCGACCGGGGTCGGTGGCCACGCCGTCGCGACCACGGACGGAGAGGACCTCGAGGCCCGGGTCGCTGATCAGGCTCGTGACGGGGCGCGACAGGGTCGGGTGGCCGACGACGACGACGCGCTCGACGTCGCCACGCAGGGCGGTCCCGAGCAGCAGACGGCCCGTGCGCAGGGCCTGGCGGCCGATCCGCGCCCCCGAGGTGGGCTCGGCGACGAGCGGCCAGCCGGCGGCCTCGGCGAGCAGGCGTGCGGCCGGTCCGGCGTCGTCGCCGGCCACGACGAGGGTGCGTGGCCCGAGCGGCAGGACCTCACCGTCGGTCGGCACCCACACCGACGCCTCGACGTTCCCGTCCTCGCGCGACCCCGTGCCCGGCCGGGACTGCGCCGTGGCGCGGTCGGCGTCGTCGGAGGGGCGCTGCCACCAGGTGTCGGGGCCGCCGGCGGACGGCAGCAGGTCGCCGTCGAGCTGGACGTTGAGCTGGGTCGGCCCCCGCCGCGAGCACGCCTGCGCCACAGCATCGCCCAGGTCGGTGTCAGCCGTCGCGTCCGTCAGGTCGTGGCACGGGGCGAAGACGCCGAAGATCCCGGCCTGGTGCGTCGTCTGGTTGGCCCCCGTGCCCCGCAGCCGGTCGGGCCGGTCGGCGCTGACGACGACGACCCGACGCCCTGTGTGGTGCGCCTCCATGACCGCCGGGAGCAGGTTGCCCACGGCCGTGCCCGACGTCGTGACGACGGCGACCGGTCGCCGCGAGCCGGTCGCGAGACCGAGTGCGAGGAAGCCGGCGGACCGCTCGTCGACGCGCACGTGCAGCCGCAGGTCGCCGTCCCGGTCGGCCGCGTCGAGGGCGAGCGCGAAGGGGGCGGAGCGTGACCCCGGTGCGAGCACGACGTCGCGCACGCCTCCGAGCCACAGCCGTTGCAGCACGTGCAGCGCCAGGTCCGGTGCACTCCGACGACCGGTCACCCTCGCCCCGTCAGTCGCTCGCGAGCGCGTCGCGCATGGGGATGAGCTTGGCGTTGGACTCGGCCACCTCGGACTCGGGGTCGGACCCCGCGACGATCCCGCACCCGGCATACAGCGTGATCTGCGACGGGTTGCCGGCGTCGAAGGCGCCGCTGCGCAGGGCGATGCCCCACGCGCCGTCACCGCTCGCGTCCATCCATCCGACCGGGCCGGCGTAGCGCCCACGGTCCATGTGCTCGAGCTCGCCGATCAGCTCGACCGCGCGCGCCGTCGGCGTGCCGCCGACGGCGGCCGACGGGTGCAGCGACGCCGCGAGCGTCAGGGCCGAGGCGTCGTCGGCGCTCACCGCGGCGACGTCGGTCGCGAGGTGCATGACGTTGGGCAGGTGGAGCACGAAAGGTGCCTCGGGCACGTTCATCGACGAGCAGTGCGGGGCGAGGGCATCGGCGACCGAGCGCACGGCGTACTCGTGCTCCTCGAGGTCCTTGGACGAGCGGGCCAGGGAGGCTGCGAGCGCGAGGTCCTTGGCGTCGTCACCGGTGCGCCGGATCGTGCCGGCGAGCACGCGCGAGGTGATGAGTCCCTGGTCGCGCCGCACGAGCAGCTCGGGCGTGGCGCCGACGAGGCCGGCCACCGAGAAGACCCACGTGTTCTCGTAGCGCTCGGCGAGGCGACGCAGCAGCCAGCGGGGGTCGATGGGTCCGGATGCCGTCGCGACGAGGTCGCGGGCGAGGACGACCTTGTCGACCTCACCCGCCCCGATGCGCTGGACCGCCTCGGCCACGGCATGGGCGTAGTCGGCGGGGGACACCCGGCCGTCGGCAAAGGCGACATCCCGCGGAGGCTCGGGATCGCTTGCGACAGAAGGCTTCTCGAGGAGCGTCAGCTGCGGGTCGAGTGAGACGGTGGTGAGCCACGTCTGGCCGTCGCGGCGGCCGACGATGGTCGACGGCACGACCAGGCGTGCCGCCTCGACCGAGTCCGACGCGAAGGGGAACGAGCCGAAGCACACGAGGCCCGTGCCCGGCCGGCCGACCTCGTCGCGCACCACGGCGTGCTGGCCGATCTCGCGCCACCAGGCCTCGGCCTCGCGGAAGCGGTCGGCGCCGTGGGCCTCGAACGTCAGCGCGGAGCCCCACCCGACGAGGCCCTCGCCGCGGCGCACCCACGACAGCAGCTCGTCGTGCGGGACGTCGGCGGGAAGGTAGGCGAGCAGGGGGTCCGCGGCCTCGAGGGGCACCGTGCGGACGACGACCGTCGGGCCCGCGGCGGGGGACGGCGCTTCGGGGGCGGGAAGCGTGGACATCGGTGGCAACTCTACGGCCGAACCCGAGCGGGCTCGTTCGCGCGGTCGCCGGTGCGACCCGACCCACACCTGTCGTGGGTGCGAGGATGACCGCATGACCCGTGCGCACCTGGACAAGAAGCCGGTCGACGTCGCGTCGATGTTCGACACCGTCGCCGAGAAGTACGACGTGACCAACGACGTGCTCTCGCTCGGCCAGGACCGGCTGTGGCGCCGGGCCGTCGTCAAGGCCGTCGACGCGAAGCCGGGCGAGCGCATCCTCGACATCGCCGCAGGCACCGGCACGTCGAGCGAGCCGTGGGCCAACGCGGAGATCGAGGTCGTCCCTGCCGACTTCTCGCTCGGCATGCTGCGGGTCGGCCGGCGCCGCCGCCCCGACATGGCCTTCACGGCCGCCGACGCGATGAGCCTGCCGTTCGCCGACGAGAGCTTCGACGTCGTGACGATGAGCTTCGGGCTGCGCAACGTCGCCGACGCCGAGACCGCGCTGCGCGAGTTCCTCCGCGTCACCAAGCCCGGCGGGCGCCTGCTCGTCTGCGAGTTCAGCCAGCCGGTCAACAAGGTCTTCCGCACCGTCTACACGAACTACCTCATGCGGGCGCTCCCGCCCGTGGCGCGCCGCACGTCGAGCAACCCCGACTCCTACGTCTACCTCGCCGAGTCGATCCGCGCGTGGCCGCCGCAGGGCGAGCTCGCCCGCGTCGTCGAGGCCGCCGGCTGGCAGCAGGTCGGCTGGACCAACCTCACGGGCGGCGTCGTCGCGCTGCACCACGCCACCAAGCGCTGAGCCTCTCCCCACGGCAGGCTTGTCGAGAGTTAGGCATGCCTTATCTGACAAGCGCGAAATCGCGGGAATAGACTCCCGGAGTTAGTTCGTGAAGATCTTCACAAGCGGTTCGGAAGCGTGCAGGGAGACATGACCAGTTCGAGCGTCGCACCCAGCCCCACGGGGGCTGGCGGTGCACCCGTCGAACGGGCCGACGTCATCGTCGTCGGTGCCGGTCCGGGTGGCAGCGCGACGGCCGCCTACCTCGCGGACCACGGTCTCGACGTCGTCCTCCTCGAGAAGTCCGCCTTCCCGCGCGACAAGATCTGCGGCGACGGCCTGACCCCGCGCGCGACGAAGGAGCTCATCTCCCTCGGCGTCGACACGACGGGCTGGCAGCGCACCAAGGGCCTGCGCATCAAGGGCGGCGGCCACACGCTCCAGCTCGACTGGCCCGAGTCCGACGCCTTCCCGGGCTACGGCATGGTCCGCACGCGTGCCCAGCTCGACGAGACCCTGGCCCGCCACGCGGAGGCCAAGGGCGCCCGCCTGCACGAGCGCACGAGCGTCTCGACCCCGGTCCGCGACTCCTCGGGGCGCGTCACCGGCGTCACGGCCAAGCGTCTCGACGACGCCGGCCGCGCCACGGGCGAGACCGTCACCTACCGTGCACCGGTCGTCGTCGCGAGCGACGGCGTCTCGAGCCGCCTCGCCACCGCGGTCGGCCGGCCCAAGCGCGAGGACCGCGTCATGGGGGTCGCCGTCCGGGCCTACTACACGACGCCGAAGCGCGACGACTACCTCGAGAGCCACCTCGAGCTGTGGAGCCGCGACGACGACGGCAACCGCATCCTCATGCCGGGCTACGGCTGGCTCTTCCCGCTCGAGGACGGCCGCACCAACGTCGGCCTCGGCACCCTCGACACCACGTCCGCCTTCCAGAAGACCGACTACAAGGACGTCATGCGTCGCTGGGTCGAGGACATCTTCCCGGAGTGGGAGCTCGAGCACGACGAGGCGGCCGGGCCGATCCGCGGCGCCGCGCTGCCGATGGGCTTCAACCGCACGCCCCTCTACGCCGACGGCCTGCTCCTCGTCGGCGACTCCGGCGGCATGGTCAACCCCTTCAACGGCGAGGGCATCGACTACGCCCTCGAGGCCGCGCGTCTCGGCGCCGAGCTCGTCGCCCAGGCGATGGCGCGCCCGAGCGACGCTGCGCGCGAGAGGGTGCTCGCGGCATACCCCAAGGTCATGAAGGACGAGCTCGGCGGCTACTTCACGCTCGGTCGCTGGTTCGCCCACGCCATCGGCAACCCCGAGGTCATGCGGCTCGCGACGAAGTACGGCCTGCCCCGCACCAAGCTCATGCCGCTCCTGCTCAAGATCATGGCCAACCTCGCCGACCCCACGAGCAAGGGCGCGAGCGACCGCCTCATCACCACCCTCTCGCGACTGGCTCCGAGCGCATGAGCCCCCCGCCTGTCGGCGCCATTGTGACGCCGAGCACAATCGAAGCCGACGCCCCTAGGATGGGTGCGCCGCGCACCTGCGCCCCATGCTTTGCACGTCAAGCACGACCGAAAGGCACGTGACCTCGGATGAACTCCTACGTCCCGATCCTGTTCATGCTGGGGCTCGGCTTCGCGTTCGCCGCGCTGTCGGTCTTCACCTCGCTCGTCGTCGGGCCCAAGCGCTACAACCGCGCCAAGCTCGAGGCGTACGAGTGCGGCATCCAGCCGTCGCCGCATGCGGCCGGTGGTGGCCGCGTGCCGATCAAGTACTACCTGACGGCGATGCTCTTCATCATCTTCGACATCGAGTCCGTCTTCCTCTACCCGTTCGCAGTGGCCTTCAACAAGCTCGGCCTCTTCGCGCTGGTCGAGATGGTCCTGTTCATCGCCACGGTGTTCGTCGCGTACGCCTACGTCTGGCGTCGCGGCGGCCTCGAGTGGGACTGACGCCGAGGAGCACCCGCAGCAGCGGGCACGCGTCCACCGGGTTCGTCAGGAAAGGTTAAGGAGTAAGCAATGGGTCTCGAAGAGAAGCTCCCAGCCGGGTTCCTGCTCTCGACCGTCGAGGGTCTCGCCGGCTACATGCGCAAGGCCTCGATCTGGCCGGCCACCTTCGGCCTCGCGTGCTGCGCCATCGAGATGATGGCCGTGGGCACGCCCGACTACGACATCGCCCGGTTCGGCATGGAGCGCTTCTCGGCGACCCCGCGCCAGGCCGACCTCATGATCGTGGCCGGACGCGTCAGCCAGAAGATGGCCCCCGTCGTGCGACAGGTCTACGACCAGATGCCCAACCCCAAGTGGGTCATCTCGATGGGTGTCTGCGCGAGCTCGGGCGGCATGTTCAACAACTACGCGATCGTCCAGGGCGTCGACCACATCATCCCCGTCGACATCTACCTGCCCGGCTGCCCGCCGCGCCCGCAGATGCTGCTCAACGCGATCATCGAGCTGCACCACCAGATCGAGACATCGCCGCTCGGCGTCAACCGCGAGAAGGCGGCCCAGGCCGCCGAGGCCGCAGCGCTCTCCGCCACCCCGACGCACCAGATGAAGGGTCTCCTCGCATGAGCGACGGCGAGAAGAAGCACGACGCGAGCTCCGTGAACGCCGACACGACGAAGGACCAGGCCTCGGGCCTGACCCCCGGAGAGGTCGAGCTCGCTCGGCCGGGCGGCCCGGCCGAGCCCGAGGTCGTCGGCGTCCGCCACGGCATGTTCGGGGCGACCCAGGGTGCCGACACGACCGGCTACTCCGGCCTCGTGCGCCCGATCCTCGTCGCAGGCGCCTCCGAGCGCCCCTACGGCGGCTACTTCGACGAGATCGCCGACAACCTCGAGCGCGGCCTCGTCGGCGGCACGGCCTCCTACGCCGAGGCCGTCGACCGCGTCGTCGTCGACCGGGGCGAGATGACGATCCACATCCGCCGCGAGCACCTGCTCGCCGTCGCCCGCGCGCTGCGGGACGACGCGTCGCTGCGCTTCGAGATCGTCACCGGCGTCTCGGGCGTGCACTACCCGAACCGCACCGGCGAGGAGCTCCACGCCGTCTACCACTTCCTGTCGATCACCCACGGCGGCAGGCGGGTCCGCATCGAGGTCTCGTGCCCCGACGACGACCGCCACATCCCGTCGATCGTCTCCGTCTACCCGGCCAACGACTGGCACGAGCGCGAGACGTGGGACATGTTCGGCATCGAGTTCGACGGCCACCCGGCCCTCACCCGAATCCTCATGCCCGACGACTGGCCGGGCCACCCGCAGCGGAAGGACTACCCCCTCGGCGGCATCCCCGTCGAGTACAAGGGCGCCACCATCCCGCCGCCGGACCAGCGGAGGTCGTACAACTGATGAGCACGCACACCGAGTTCACGCAGACAGAGGTGCCGGAGCCCGGCGCCAACGACGTCTACGCCACGTCCGTGGCCGACGAGCAGGCCAGTGAGGGCGCCCACGTCTTCAACGCCGCCGGCGGCGACTGGAACGACCTCGTCGACGAGGCCACCTCGCTCGGCGAGGAGCGCATCGTCGTCAACATGGGGCCGCAGCACCCGTCGACCCACGGCGTGCTCCGCCTCATCCTCGAGATCGACGGCGAGACGGTGACCGAGGCTCGCGCGGGCATCGGCTACCTCCACACCGGCATCGAGAAGAACATGGAGTACCGCACCTGGGTTCAGGGCGTCACGTTCTGCACGCGCATGGACTACCTCACGCCCATGTTCCAGGAGGCCGCCTACTGCCTCGCCATCGAGAAGCTGCTCGGCATCACCGACCAGATCCCCGAGCGGGCCAGCGTCATCCGCGTCCTCATGATGGAGATGACGCGCATCAGCAGCCACCTCATCTGCCTCGGCACGGGTGGCATGGAGATGGGCGCGACCACCGTCATGACGGTCTCCTTCCGTGAGCGCGAGCGGCTGCTCCGCGTCATCGAGATGGTGACCGGCCTGCGGATGAACAACGCCTACATCCGCCCCGGCGGTGTCGCGCAGGACCTCCCGCCCGGCTGCATCGACGCCCTGCGAGAGATGATCCCCGAGGTCCGCCGCGGTCTCGGCGAGCTCGAGGCGCTGCTCAACGAGAACCCCATCCTCAAGGGCCGCACCGTCGACGTCGGCGTGCTCAACCTCGCCGGCTGCATGGCGCTCGGGATCACCGGCCCGGTGCTCCGCTCGACGGGCCTGCCTCATGACCTGCGCAAGCTCGACCCGTACTGCGGCTACGAGACCTACGACTTCGAGGTCAAGACCCGCACGAGCATGGACGCCTACGGCCGCCTGCGGATCCGCATCGACGAGATGTACGAGTCGCTGAAGATCATCGAGCAGGCGACCGACCGCCTCCAGGCCGACGAGGGCCCGGTCATGGTGGCCGACAAGAAGATCGCGTGGCCGGCGCAGCTCGCGCTCGGCAGCGACGGTCTCGGCAACAGCCTCGACCACATCCGCGAGATCATGGGCACCTCGATGGAGTCCCTGATCCACCACTTCAAGCTCGTCACCGAGGGCTTCCGGGTCCCGGCGGGCCAGGCGTACGTCGCCATCGAGTCGCCGAAGGGCGAGCTCGGCTGCCACATCGTCTCCGACGGCGGCACGCGCCCCTACCGCGCGCACTTCCGCGACCCGAGCTTCAACAACCTGCAGGCCGTGGCCGCGATGTGCGAAGGCAGCCAGATCGCCGACGTCATCGTCGCGGTGGCCTCGATCGACCCCGTCATGGGAGGTGTGGACCGTTGAGCGGTCACGACGCTTCAGGCCACCTGCACGTCAGCCCCGAGTCCAAGGCGCCGTATGCCGCCGACGTCCTCGAGCGGCTCCACGTCGACGCCGCCGAGGTCATCTCGCGCTACCCGCAGAAGCGCTCGGCGCTGCTGCCGCTGCTGCACCTCGTGCAGTCGGTCGACGGCTACGTCGCGGGTCGCGGCGTCAGCTTCTGCGCCGAGGTGCTCGACCTCACCGAGGCCGAGGTCAGCGGTGTCGCCACCTTCTACACGCAGTACAAGCGCCACCCCAACGGTGACTACACCGTCGGCGTCTGCACCAACACGCTGTGCGCGGTCATGGGCGGCGACCTCATCTTCGACCGGCTCTCCGAGCACCTCGGCATCGGCCACGACGAGACGACCGAGGACGGCAGGATCACCCTCGAGCGCGTCGAGTGCAACGCCGCGTGCGACTACGCGCCGGTCGTCATGGCCAACTGGGAGTTCTTCGACAACCAGACGCCGGAGAGCACGATCGGCCTCGTCGAGGACCTCCGCGCCGGCAAGGACGTCGCGCCGACGCGCGGCGCCGCCAAGGTCTGCACGTTCAAGGAGGTCTCGCGAGTGCTCGCGGGCTTCGAGGACGGCCGCGCCGACGAGGGCGTGGGCGCCGGCCCGGCGTCCCTGCTCGGTCTGAAGATCGCCAACGACCGCGGCTGGGTCGCCCCCGGCAGCAACGGCGCCCAGCGCGCCGACGCCTCGCACACGTCGCTGGCCGACGGGAAGGACGGATCGCAGTGACCGACACCCTGACCCCGATCCTCACGAAGTTCTGGGACGACCCGCAGTCCTGGACCCTCGCGACCTACGAGCGCCACGACGGCTACAAGGCCCTCACGAAGGCCCTCGACATGGAGCCGCAGGCGATCATCGACGCCGTCAAGGACTCCAGCATCCGCGGCCGTGGTGGCGCCGGCTTCCCGACCGGCATGAAGTGGTCGTTCATGGCGCCGCCCGACGGCGGCCCGCGCTACCTCGTCGTCAACGCCGACGAGTCCGAGCCGGGCACGTGCAAGGACGTGCCGCTCATGATGGCCAACCCGCACGCGCTCATCGAGGGGGTGGCCATCTCCTCGTACGCCATCGGCTGCGAGCACGCGTTCATCTACCTCCGCGGTGAGGTCGTCCACGTCTACCGCCGCCTGCTCCGCGCGGTCGAGGAGGCCCGTGCCGCGGGCTACCTCGGCGACAACGTCGGGGGCAAGGGCGTCACCGTCGACATCACCGTGCACGCCGGCGCCGGCGCGTACATCTGCGGTGAGGAGACGGCGCTGCTCGACTCGCTCGAGGGCCGTCGCGGCCAGCCGCGGCTCAAGCCGCCGTTCCCCGGCGCCGCGGGCCTCTACGCCCGCCCGACGTCGGTCAACAACGTCGAGTCCATCGCCTCGGTGCCCGGGATCATCCTCGAGGGTTCCGACTGGTTCAAGGGCATGGGCACCGAGAAGTCCACGGGCTTCGGCATCTTCAGCCTCTCGGGCCACGTCGCCAACCCCGGCCAGTTCGAGGCCCCGCTCGGCATCACGATGCGCGAGCTCATCGACCTCGCCGGCGGCATGCGCGGCGGCAAGAAGCTGAAGTTCTGGACGCCGGGTGGCTCCTCGACGCCCATCTTCACCGACCAGCACCTCGACGTGCCCCTCGACTTCGACTCGGTCGCCGCGGCCGGCTCGATGCTCGGCACGCGCGCCCTGCAGGTCTTCGACGAGACCGTCTCGGTCGTGCGCGCCGTCGCGCGCTGGACCGACTTCTACGCCCACGAGTCCTGCGGCAAGTGCACGCCGTGCCGTGAGGGCACGTGGTGGCTACGCCAGATCATGAACCGCATCGAGGCGGGCCAGGGCACGCAGGACGACATCGACAAGCTCGTCGACATCTGTGACAACATCCTCGGCCGCAGCTTCTGCGCCCTCGGTGACGCGGCCACGAGCCCGATCACCTCGGCCGTGCAGTACTTCCGCGAGGAGTTCGAGGCCGGCATGCACACGCCGGCCCACGAGCTCTTCCCGCCCGAGAAGTCGGTCCTCTTCGACGTCCAGACCAAGGAGTCCAGCGGGATGGTGTCCGCATGACCGCCACGACGGAGACGAAGGCGCCCGCGGCGCCCGACCACGTCAGCCTCACGATCGACGGCGTGCCCGTCAGCGTCCCCAAGGGCACGCTCGTCATCCGCGCCGCCGAGACCATCGGGGTCGAGATCCCGCGCTTCTGCGACCACCCGCTGCTCGACCCCGTCGGGGCGTGCCGCCAGTGCCTCGTCGACGTCGCCATGCCCGACCGCGAGGGCAATGTCCGCCCCATGCCGAAGCCGCAGGCCTCGTGCACGATGACGGTGTCCGAGGGCATGGTCGTCAACACGCAGGCCACGTCCAAGGTCGCCGACAAGGCACAGCAGGGCGTCATGGAGCTGCTCCTCATCAACCACCCGCTCGACTGCCCGGTCTGCGACAAGGGCGGCGAGTGCCCCCTGCAGAACCAGGCGATGAGCGCCGGCCGTCCGGTGTCGCGCTTCGAGGACGTCAAGCGCACCTACCCCAAGCCGATCAACATCTCCTCGCAGGTCCTGCTCGACCGGGAGCGCTGCGTGCTCTGCGCCCGCTGCACCCGCTTCTCCGACCAGGTCGCCGGCGACCCGTTCATCGCGCTCGTCGAGCGGGGTGCGCTCCAGCAGATCGGCATCTACGAGGACAAGCCCTTCGAGAGCTACTTCTCGGGCAACACCGTTCAGATCTGCCCGGTCGGCGCGCTCACCGGTGCTGCCTACCGCTTCCGCAGCCGTCCGTTCGACCTCGTGTCGACCCCGTCGGTCTGCGAGCACTGCGCGAGCGGGTGCGCGACCCGCACCGACCACCGCCGCGGGGTCGTGCTGCGCCGGATGGCGGCCGAGGACCAGGCCGTCAACGAGGAGTGGAACTGCGACAAGGGCCGCTGGGCGTTCACCTACGCCACGCTGCCCGACCGTGTCGAGCTGCCGATGGTGCGTGACGCCGACGGCGTGCTCCAGGTCGTCGGCTGGCCCGAGGCCCTCGCCGCAGCGGCAGCCGGCCTCGCAGGCAAGAAGGCCGGCGTGCTCGTCGGTGGCCGCGTGTCCGCCGAGGACGCGTACGCCTACGGCAAGTTCGCCCGCGTCGTGCTCGGCACCAACGACGTCGACTTCCGTGCGCGACCGCACTCGGCCGAGGAGGTCGCCTTCCTCGCCGAGCACGTCGCCGCCACGGGACCCGATGGCGGCGCCGTCACGTATGCCGACCTCGAGGCCGCGAAGGCCGTCCTGCTCGTGGGCTTCGAGCCCGAGGACGAGAGCCCGATCGTCTTCCTGCGCCTGCGCAAGGCGTTCCGCAAGCACGGGACGCAGGTGTATGCCGTCGCGTCCCACCCGACGCGCGGCCTGACCAAGGTGGGTGGCACGCTGCTCCCCACCGTCCCCGGCCACGAGGCGGCGGCGCTGGCCGACCTCGGTTCGACCGAGCTCGGTGCGAAGGCCCGCGAGGCCCTCGGTGCCGGCGGCGTCGTGCTCGTCGGTGAGCGCCTCGCCACCTCGTCCGGTGCCCTGCGTGCCGCGGCCGACCTCGCCGCCGCCACCGGCGCCCGCCTCGCGTGGGTGCCGCGTCGTGCGGGGGAGCGCGGAGCCCTCGAGGCCGGTGCGCTCGGTGCGCTCCTGCCCGGTGGGCGCCCGGTCTCCGACGCCTCGGCCCGCGCCGAGGTCGCCCGGGTCTGGGACGTCGACCAGGTCCCGGCCACCCCGGCCCGCGACACGGCCGGCATCATCGCGGCTGCCGCTGCCGGCGAGGTCGAGGCCCTGCTCGTCGGTGGCGTCGACCCGTCCGACCTCGGCGACCCGGCTGTCGCCGCAGCCCTCGAGAGGGCGTTCGTCGTCTCGCTCGAGCTGCGCGAGTCGCCGGTCACCGCCGTCGCCGACGTCGTGCTGCCCGTCGCCCCGCAGTCCGAGAAGACCGGCACCTACGTCAACTGGGAGGGCCGCGTCCGCGCCTTCGAGGAGGCCCTCGAGAGCAACGCGGTCAGCGACCACCGCGCCCTCGACATGCTCGCCAGCGAGATGGGCGTCTTCCTCGAGACCCGCACCCAGCGCGAGATCCACGCCCAGTTCGAGGCCCTCGGCCCGTGGGGCGGCGCCCGTGCCACGAGCGCCCCCGACGGCCAGCGCGTCGCCGCGGCGCCCGACGGCAGCGGCGACTTCGTCCTGTCGAGCTGGGCCACGCTCCTCGACGCCGGCCGGATGCAGGACGGCGAGCCGTTCCTCGCCGGCACCGCGCCGCTCGCCGTGGCCCGGCTGTCCGCGGCCTCGGCTGCCGGGCTCGGACTCGGCGAGGGTGACCACGTCACGGTCTCCGGCCCGGCCGGCAGCGTCACGCTGCCCGCGGTCGTCACCGAGGGCATGGTCGACGGCGTCGTCTGGGTCCCGACCAACGCCAAGGACTGCTCGATCCGCTCGGGCCTCGGCACCGACGCCGGCGGCCGCGTCCACGTCACGAAGGGTGGTGCGGCATGAGCCTCGGCCTGACCGCATACGGGGTGGCAGCTGCGCTGCCCATGAACGAGAACCCCACGGCCGACTTCAGCGACACCCCATGGTGGCTGGCGCTGATCAAGGCCGTCGGCATCTTCGTCTACCTGCTCGTCTCGACGCTGCTCGTCATCTGGTTCGAGCGCCGCGTCATCGGCCGCATGCAGCAGCGCCCGGGCCCGAACCGCAACGGCCCCTTCGGTCTGCTCCAGACCCTCGCCGACGGCATGAAGTCGATGCTCAAGGAAGACATCACGCCGGCCAACGCCGAGAAGCTCATCTACACGCTCGCGCCGCTCCTCGCCGCGACGATGGCCTTCGTGTCGTTCGCGATCATCCCGGTCGGCGGCACCGTGTCGATGTTCGGCCACGTGACGCCGCTGCAGGTCACCGACGTGCCCGTCGCCGTCCTGCTCGTGCTCGCCGTCGCGTCGGTCGGCGTCTACGGCATCATCCTCGCCGGGTGGAGCTCGGGCTCGACCTACCCGCTGCTCGGTGGCCTGCGCTCGACCGCCCAGGTCATCAGCTACGAGATCGCCATGGGCCTCTCGCTCGTCGCGATCTTCCTCTACAGCGGGTCGATGTCGACCTCGGCGATCGTCTCGGCGCAGAGCTCGCTCTGGTACATCCTCCCCGCGTTCTTCAGCTTCGCCGTCTACGTCATCACCATGGTCGGCGAGACCAACCGTCTGCCCTTCGACCTCGCCGAGGGCGAGGGCGAGCTCACCGGTGGCTTCCACACCGAGTACTCCTCGATGCGCTTCGCGATGTTCTTCCTCGGCGAGTACGTCAACATGTTCACGGTCGCCGCCCTCGCCACCACGCTCTTCCTCGGTGGCTGGCAGGCTCCGCCGTTGATCTCGGCGATCAACGACAACATGTTCGGCGGCGGCTGGTGGGGCCTGCTGTGGTTCACCGTCAAGCTGTGGCTCTTCATGTTCGTGTTCGTCTGGCTGCGTGGCTCGCTGCCGCGCGTCCGCTACGACCAGTTCATGCGCTTCGGCTGGAAGTTCCTCATCCCGATCACCCTGGCCTGGGTCGTCGCCGTGGCGTTCATCCGCGGTGCGCAGCTCGGCTTCCTCGGTGACAGCAAGCTGACCTTTGCCGGCCGGGAGCTCTCGGTCGCGACCGTCGTCATCGTCAGCGTCGTCGCCGTCATCGCGCTCGCCGCGGCGTGGATCTGGGACGACAAGCGCGCCGCCCGCGCCGCCGCGGAGGACGAGACCCCGCCCGAGGAGATCGACCCCTTCCAGGACGGCTACCCCGTCCCGCCGCTGCCCGGCCAGCGCCTGACCGAGCCGACCCCGCGCCTGGCCGCGTCGCGCGAGCCCGTGCTCACGACCGCCGGCGCCTCGAGCAGCCCGAGCACCTCGACCGCCGTCAAGGAGGAGGACCATGGCTGACGACACCGTCGGCAAGGACGTGTCGCCCCAGAGCCCCAGCAGCACCACGGGCTCGGAGGTCGGCGCGCCACGCGACCAGCGATCCGGCGAGGACCAGCGCGAGAAGGGCTTCCTGTCCGAGCTCTTCGCGCCTGTGGCCGGTTTCGGGGTGTCGTTCTCCACGATGTTCCGCAAGGTCGCGACCGAGGAGTACCCCGAGAAGCCGCGCCCCACGGCGCCGCGCTTCCACGGTCGCCACCAGCTCAACCGCTACCCGGACGGCCTCGAGAAGTGCATCGGCTGCGAGCTGTGCGCCTGGGCCTGCCCGGCCGACGCGATCCTCGTCGAGGGTGCCGACAACGACGACACCCCGCTCGACCAGGGTGGCAAGGGCCGCTTCAGCCCCGGTGAGCGCTACGGCCGCGTCTATCAGATCAACTACCTGCGCTGCATCTTCTGCGGCCTGTGCATCGAGGCGTGCCCGACGCGCGCCCTGACGATGACGAACTTCTACGAGCTCGCCGACAACGACCGCGGCAAGCTGATCTTCACCAAGGACCAGCTCCTCGCGCCGCTCCAGGGCGGCATGCTCCAGACGCCCTTCCCGATGTCCGACGGGCTCGAGGAGCGCGACTACTACCAGGGCAAGGTCAGCGAGCCGACCGACGCGCAGCGTGCCTACGTCGACGCCCGTGACGCGGTCGACGACGACGAGGACGACTTCGCCGGCGGGCCCGGCAACGTCGGGGCCTCGGTGCCCGGGGTCCACGACCTCGTGCACTCCACCCACCCGACCGCGCCCGAGACCAGGGAAGGGGCCAACCCGTGACCTCCACCGCCGAAGCCGTCGGCTTCTGGGTGCTCGCCCCGATCGCGGTCCTCGCCGCACTGGGGCTGCTCTTCGCGAGGAAGGCCGTCCATGCCGCGCTCGGCATGGCCCTCGTCATGTGCATCCTCGGCGTCTTCTACATCATGCAGAAGGCCGACTTCCTCGGGATCGTGCAGATCTTCGTCTACACCGGCGCCGTGATGATGCTCTTCCTCTTCGTCCTCATGCTCGTCGGCGTCGACTCCTCCGACTCGATGGTCGAGACGATCAAGGGTCAGCGTTGGGCCTCGCTGCTGCTCGTCATCGGCCTCGCCGGCATCCTGATCTTCTCGCTCGGCCAGGTCGTCCTGGACGAGCAGAGCGTGCAGGCCGGCATGGACAAGGTCGTCTCGACCAACACCGACACGGGCAACGTGACCGGCATCGCCGAGCTGATCTTCGGCCAGTACGTCTGGATCTTCGAGGTCACCTCCGCGCTGCTCATCACGGCCGCCCTCGGCGCCATGGTGCTCGCGCACCGCGAGCGACTCACGCCCCGCATCACGCAGGCCGAGTGGGCCGCCAAGCGCGTCCGCGACAACAAGAACGTCGCGGGCCTGCCCGCGCCGGGTGTCTACGCCCGCCACAACGCGGTCGACACCCCGGCGCTGCTGCCCGACGGCACGCCGAGCGCCCTGTCCGTCTCGCGGGTCCTCGTGGCCCGTGACCAGGTCGCGACCGCCGAGGGCCTCAAGGACGTCGAGCGCCACATGGAGCGCGAGATCGAGGAGGGTCGGTCCAAGTGAGCCCGATGCACTACGTCTACCTCTCGGTACTGCTCTTCGCCATCGGCGCGGCAGCCGTGCTGGTGCGCCGCAACGCGATCATCGTCTTCATGGGCGTCGAGCTCATGCTCAACGCGACGAACCTCTCCCTCGTCACCTTCTCCCGGATGCACGGCGCCCTCGACGGGCAGGTCATGGCCCTGTTCGTCATGGTCGTCGCAGCCGCGGAGGTCGTCGTGGGACTCGCCATCATCATGGCGATCTTCCGCGCCCGCCGCTCGGCCTCGGTCGACGACGCCAACCTGCTGAAGCTGTAAGGAGCGCCGGCCAGAATGGGAACTCTCGTCCAGACGCTCACGAGCTCGTCGAGCACGCTGAGCACGTATGCCGCGGGCCTCGCCACGCACGAAGGTGAGGCGCACGCCGCCACCGGGGTGACGGCATACGCGTGGCTGCTCGTCGCGCTGCCGCTGCTCGGTGCCGCCGTGCTCCTCCTCGGCGGCCGCCGCACCGACAAGTTCGGGCCCGTGCTCGCGACCGCCCTCTCGTGGGGTGCCTTCGTCGTCGGCGCACTCGTCTTCCTCGCGATGCTCGGCCGTGGCGCCGAGGACCGCGCGGTCGGCATCGACCTGTTCGACTGGATCGCTGCCGGGTCGTTCAAGGTGAGTGCGGGGCTGCTCGTCGACCAGCTGTCCATGGTCTTCGTGCTGCTCATCACCTTCGTCGGCTCGCTCATCCACGTGTACTCCATCGGGTACATGGAGCACGACCCCGACCGGCGGCGCTTCTTCGCCTACCTCAACCTCTTCGTCGCGGCGATGCTCCTGCTCGTCCTCGCCAACTCCTACCTGCTGCTCTACGTCGGCTGGGAGGGCGTGGGCCTCGCGAGCTACCTGCTCATCGGCTTCTGGAACTACAACCCGGCCTACGCGACCGCGGCCAACAAGGCGTTCGTCGCCAACCGCGTCGGTGACTTCGGTCTGTCCATCGCGATCATGGTGATGTTCTTCCACTTCGGCGCCGTCGACTTCGCGACGGTGCTCGGTGAGGCCGGCAGCAACGCCAACGAGGGCTTCATGACGGCCATCGGCCTGATGCTGCTGCTCGGTGCCTGCGGCAAGTCGGCGCAGTTCCCGCTCCAGAGCTGGCTCGGTGACGCCATGGCCGGCCCGACCCCGGTGTCGGCGCTGATCCACGCCGCGACCATGGTCACGGCCGGCGTCTACCTCGTCGTGCGCTCGGCGCCGATCTTCGAGGCGGCGCCCACGGCGCAGCTCGTCGTCGTCATCGTCGGCGCCATCACGCTGCTCTTCGGCGCGATCGTCGGGTGCGCGAAGGACGACATCAAGAAGGCCCTCGCGGCCTCGACGATGAGCCAGATCGGCTACATGATGCTCGCCGCGGGCCTCGGCCCGGTCGGCTACGCCTTCGCGATCTTCCACCTGCTCATGCACGGCTTCTTCAAGGCCGGCATGTTCCTCGGGGCCGGCTCGGTCATGCACGGCATGAACGACCAGGTCGACATGCGCCGCTTCGGCGGCCTGTCCGGTGCCATGAAGATCACGTGGGCGACGTTCGCCGTCGGCTGGCTCGCCATCCTCGGGGTGCCGCCGTTCTCGGGCTTCTGGTCCAAGGACAAGATCATCGAGGCCGCCTTCATCGGCGAGGGCTGGCGCCCATGGGTCTTCGGCATGGCCGCCCTCATCGGCGCCGGCATCACGGCCTTCTACATGTCGCGTCTGTTCTTCATGACCTTCCACGGCAAGAAGCGCTGGACCGACGACGTGCACCCGCACGAGTCGGGCAGGCTCATGACCGTCCCGATGATCGTCCTCGCGGTGGGCTCGGCCTTCCTCGGTCTCATCCTCGGCCCGACGGGCATGTTCACCACGTGGCTCGAGCCGGTCACCGGCGCCGAGCCCGAGGGTGCCCACCCGGTCATCCCCGTGCCGGTCCTCATGGCCCTGACCCTCGTCCTCGTCGCCGCTGGCGCCGCCCTCGCGTGGCTGCGCTACTGGCGAGACGACGTGCCGGTCACGGCGCCTGCCGGTTCCCTGCTCACGCAGGCCGCGCGCAAGGACCTCTACCAGGACCAGGTCAACGAGGCCCTCCTCATGCGACCCGGCATCCACCTCACGCGCTCGCTCGTCTTCGCCGACAGCAAGGGCGTGGACGGTGCGGCCGGTGGCCTCGCCGCCCTCGTCGGCGGGACGAGCTCCCGACTGCGCAAGCTGCAGAACGGCTTCGCGCGCTCCTATGCCCTGACGATGCTCGCTGGTGTCGTCGCCATCCTCGGTGCTCTTTGGGTGATGTCCTGATGACCGCAATGTCCACCGTCCCCTGGCTGACGATCCTCGGCCTCATCCCCCTCGTGGGCGCGCTCGTCGTCGCCTTCGTGCCGGGCAGCGCCGAGAACGCCAAGCGGATGGCGATCGGGTTCTCCCTCGTCACGCTCGTCGTCGGCATCATTGCCGCGACGCAGTTCGACCGTGCCTCGAGCGCGCAGTTCCAGCTCGGTGAGCAGCACTCGTGGATCCCGCAGTTCGGTGTCAGCTACGCGCTCGGCGTCGACGGCATCGCGCTCGTGCTCATCCTCATGGCGCTCGTGCTGACCCCGATCTGCCTGCTAGCGGCCTGGCACGACGTGCCCGAGGAGGCCGGCGCCCGCGGCGGCCAGCGCGTCAAGACGTACTTCGCGCTCATCCTCGTGCTCGAGACGTTCATGGTCGGGGTGTTCGCCGCCACCGACGTGTTCCTCTTCTACGTCTTCTTCGAGGCCATGCTCATCCCGGTCTACTTCCTCATCGGTCGCTTCGGCGGCCCGCGCAGGCAGTACGCCGCGATGAAGTTCCTGCTCTTCTCGCTGGCCGGTGGGCTCGTCATGCTCGTCGCCGTCATCGCCCTCTACCTGCAGGGCCCGGGCGGCACCGACGGCTTCCTCATCGAGCGCCTCACCGGTCTCTCGCTCGACCCCACCACCGAGCGGCTGCTCTTCGTCGGCTTCTTCTTCGCCTTCGCGGTGAAGGCGCCGATGGTGCCGTTCCACACCTGGCTGCCCGACGCCGCCACCGAGTCCTCGCCCGCGACGGCGACGCTGCTCGTCGGCGTGCTCGACAAGGTCGGCACGTTCGGGATGATCCGCTTCTGCCTCCAGCTCTTCCCGGAGGCGAGCACGTGGGCGACGCCCGTCGTCGTGGCCCTCGCGGTGCTCTCCGTCATCTACGGTGCGCTGCTCGCGATCGGCCAGACCGACATGATGCGCCTCGTGTCCTACACGTCGGTGAGCCACTTCGGCTTCATCGTGCTGGGCATCTTCGCCTTCACCAACGTCGGCCACGCGGGCTCCACGCTCTACATGGTCAACCACGGCTTCTCGACGGCGGCGCTCTTCCTCTTCGCGGCCATGCTCGTACGCCGTCGCGGCAGCAAGCGGATCCCCGACTACGGCGGCTGGCAGCGGATCACGCCTGCCCTGGCCGGAATCTTCCTCGTCGCGGGCCTCTCCGGCCTCGGCCTCCCGGGTCTGGCGACCTTCGTCTCCGAGTTCACCGTGCTCGTGGGCAGCTTCCCGACTCAGCCGGTGGCCACCGTCATCGCGACGACCGGCATCATCCTCGCCGCGCTCTATATCCTGCTCATGTACAAGAGGGTCATGACCGGCCCGAAGCCCGAGGGCCTCGTCGGCGAGCGCGAGCACGACCGGCTCGACGAGCCCGGCCGTCGCGGGCTCACCGCCGTGCGTGACCTGACGACGCGCGAGAAGCTCGTCGCCGCACCGCTGATCGCTGCGTTCGTCGTGCTCGGCGTCCTGCCGAACATCGCGCTCAACGTGATCAACCCGGCCGTCGACAAGACCCTGGCGCACGTCCAGCAAGCCGTTCCGACCCTCAACCCGGCCGGCACCGTGGCCGAAGGGAGCTCGAAGTGACCGCCGTCGCTCCGCTGGCGCTGCCCACGCTTCCCGCAGCGTTCCAGCAGTCGACCGTCGACTACCTCGCGATCCTGCCGTTGCTCATCGTCTTCGGCACGGCCCTGATCGGCGTCCTCGTCGAGGCGTTCGCCGCGCGCGAGCGTCGCCACGCGATCCAGGTGACGCTCTCGGTCGTGGGCCTGCTCGCGGCCGCCGCGTCGATCATCGTCGCGGCCAAGCACCAGGGCCTGACCATGGGTCTGACGGACGGCTCGACCAACCGGCAGCTCTTCGCCCTCGCCGTCGACGGCCCGGCCCTGTTCATGCAGGCTGCGATCCTGCTCATGGGTGTCCTCGGTGTCCTGACGATGGCGGAGCGCTTCGGCGGAGTGGGCCCCGACGCGTTCACCCCGAGCGGGGCGTCGACGCCGGGCTCGGCCACCGAGACGGCGGCCGCCCGTGCGGGTGCGCTGACGTCCGAGGTCTTCCCGCTGACGATGTTCGCGATCTTCGGCATGATGCTCTTCCCCACGACGAACGACCTCATCGGCATGTTCGTCGCGCTCGAGGTGCTCTCACTGCCGCTCTACATCCTCTCGGGGCTGGCCCGCCGCCGTCGCCTGCTCTCGCAGGAGGCGTCGCTGAAGTACTTCCTGCTCGGCGCCTTCAGCTCGGCCTTCTTCCTCTTCGGCACGGCCCTGCTCTACGGCTACGCCGGCTCGGTCTACTTCGGTGACCTGAGCAAGGCCATCGCCTCCGGGCCGCTCGCCATGAACGGCCTGCTCGTGCCGGGCGCGTTCCTCGTCTTCGTCGGCCTGCTCTTCAAGGTCGGTGCGGTGCCGTTCCACGCGTGGACGCCCGACGTCTACCAGGGCGCCCCGACGCCGGTCACCGGCTTCATGGCCGCCTGCACGAAGGCCGCTGCCTTCGGCGCGATCCTGCGCCTGGCCTACGTCGGCCTCGACACCGGTCGCTGGGAGTGGACCAACGCGCTCGTCCTCGTCGCCCTGCTGACGATGGTCGTCGGGTCGGTGCTCGCGGTCACGCAGACCGACATGAAGCGCCTGCTCGCCTACTCCTCGATCGCGCACGCGGGCTTCATCCTCGTCGGTGTGCTCGCCTTCGACCGCAAGGGCGTCGGCGCGGTGCTCTTCTACCTCGTCGCCTACGGCTTCTCGACGATCGCGGCCTTCGCCATCGTCTCGCTCGTGCGACAGAACGGCGCCGAGGCCACGCACCTGTCGCAGTGGGCCGGGCTCGGCAAGCGCTTCCCGGTGGTGGCCGGCGCGTTCGCCTTCCTCATGCTCGCCTTCGCCGGCATCCCGCTGACCTCGGGCTTCGTCGCGAAGTTCGGCGTCTTCTCGGCGGCGATCGGCACGGGTGGCGCGACCGGCACGGTCCTGGCCGTCGTCGGTGTCCTGTGCAGCGCGATCACGGTCTTCGTCTACGCCCGGGTCATCGTCCTGATGTTCTTCAGCGACGCCCCCGACGACGCCGTCGAGGTCGTCATCCCGTCGGTGTCGACGACGTTCTCGATCGCCATCGGCACCCTGGCCACGCTCGCCCTCGGCGTCCTGCCGTCGGCGCTGCTCGACCTGGCCGACCGGGCCTCCCAGTTCGTCCGATGACGGCTCGCGCACGGCTGCACGGTCACGGGGCTCGATGACGACACACGCCACCCCGCCGGTCCTCGGGATCCCCGGGGCCACCGCGGACCTGTCGGCACGCCTGCGTGACGGGCTGGCCCGGGTCGACGCGCTGCTGACGCAGGTCGTCGACCACGACGACCCGTTCATCGCCCGGGCCTCGGGGCACCTCGTCGAGGCGGGCGGCAAGCGGTTCCGGCCGCTGCTGACCCTCCTCGCGGCCGAGCTCGGTGAGGGCATCAACGACGACGTCGTCAGTGCCGCCGCCGGCGTCGAGCTGACCCACCTCGCCTCGCTCTACCACGACGACGTCATGGACGAGGCGAGCGTGCGCCGCGGGGTCGCGTCGGTCAACGCCGCCTACGACAACTCGACGGCGATCCTCGTCGGCGACCTGCTCTTCGGCAAGGCGTCCGAGCTCGTCGCCGGTCTCGGCGCCGAGGCCGTGCTCATCCAGGCGCAGACGTTCGTGCGGCTGTGCTCCGGTCAGATCCGCGACGACCGGGCGTGCCCCGAGGGTGTCGATCCCGTCGACTACTACCTCGGTGTCCTCGCCGACAAGACCGGCGTGCTCATCGCGACGGCCGGGCGCTACGGCGTCATGTTCAGCGGTGGGTCGCCCGCGGCGGTCGAGACCATGCGCTCCTACGGCGAGAAGGTCGGCGTGGCCTTCCAGCTCGCCGACGACCTCATCGACATCGCGTCCGACGCCGACGACAGCGGCAAGATCCCCGGCACCGACCTGCGCGAGGGTGTCGACACGCTCGCCGTGCTGCGCTTCCGGGCCATGGCCGACCGCGACGACGCCTCGGACGTGCGTCTGCTCGAGCTGCTCGACGCCGACCTGTCGACCGACGACGCCGCCCTGGCCGAGGCGCTGGGGCTCCTGCGGGCCCATCCGGCCCTCGCGCTGGCGCGCGACGAGACGTATGCCGTCGCCCGCGAGGCGCAGGCCCTGCTCGACCCGCTGCCCGACAGCGACGCGAAGGCGGCCCTGCAGGCCCTCGCCCTCTCCGTCGTCGACCGCGTCGGCTGACCCACTCGCCTCACACCCCGGGGAGTGAGCGCCCGCCACAGTCGACCGAGCGCTCCGCCACTCGATTGGGACGGGGCGCTCAGCCGAGTGGGACCGGGCGCTCACTCGAGGGGGAGGGAGAAAGAGTGTGGGCGACTCCCAGGTGGGGGTGGGGTGACGCTGGGTAGGGTGCAGGGCATGCATCGTCGCCTGTCGCCGCCGGTCGCGGCGCGCCTCTCGGCGGCGACCGCCGACCTCCCCGGTCCGCTCGCCGTCGTCGACCTCGACGCCTTCGACGCGAACGCCGCCACGCTCGTCGACCTGGCCGCCGGGCTCCCGATCCGGATCGCGACCAAGTCGCTGCGCAGCCGGCCCCTCATCGAGCGGGCGCTCGGGCGCGACGGCTTCCAGGGCCTCATGTGCTACGCCGTGCGCGAGGGGCTGTGGTGGGCGCGTGCCGGCCACGACGACGTCCTCGTCGCCTACCCGAGCGTCGACGTCCCGGCCCTGGCCGAGCTCGCCGCCGACCCGGCGCTGACCCGGGCCGTCATCGTCATGATCGACAGCGTCGAGCACGTCGACTTCATCGCCCGCGAGGTGCCCGGTCACGAGGGGCTGCGCGTGGCGATCGACGTCGACGCGTCGCTTCGGGTCGGCCCGGCCCACCTGGGAGTTCGCCGCTCGCCGACCCGGACCCCCGCGGACGTGGAGACGGTCGTCCGGCGCGCCCAGGAGCGCGGTCTCGTCGTCGCCGGGCTGATGTTCTACGACGCCCAGATCGCGGGCCTGCCCGACTCGTCGCCGGTCGTGCGCCGGATGAAGAAGGTCTCGGACGCCGAGCTGCGCACCCGCCGCGCCGAGGTCGTCGCTGCCGCGCGCTCGCTCGCCGACCTCGAGGTCGTCAACGGCGGCGGCACCGGCAGCCTCCACGTCACCCACCTCGACCCCGCCCTGACCGAGCTCGCCGCCGGGTCGGGGCTCTTCGCACCCACGCTCTTCGACGGCTACGACGCCCTCTCCCTGCGGCCGGCCGCCTACTTCGCCGCCCCGGTCGTGCGCCGGCCCGGCGAGGGGATGGTGACGGCATACGGCGGCGGCTACGTCGCGTCCGGTCCGCCCGGGTGGTCCCGGGTCCCGAGCCCGCTGCCCGAGCACGACCTCGCGCTGATCCGACGGGAGGGCGCCGGTGAGGTCCAGACGCCCCTCGAGGGAGCCGGGGCCGACCGGCTCTCACTGGGTGATCGGATATGGTTCCGGCACGCCAAGGCGGGGGAGCTGGCCGAGCGCTTCACGGAGTTCGCGCTCGTCAGCAGCGACGGAGGCGACCGGGTCGTCGGACGGGCCGCGACCTATCGTGGGGAAGGGCAGTGTTTTGGCTGACAGCGTTGGCGGCGTGACACGTCGCGTCGTACGCAGCATCGACTGGTCCAACTGGGCCGGCACCGAGTCCTCGAAGCTCGCGCGGGTCGCGACCCCGCGCAGCGAGGCGGAGGTGGTCGAGGAGGTCCTGCGGGCCGCCGACCGAGGGCTGCGCGTCAAGGCGATCGGCGCCGGCCACTCGTTCACCGGTGTCGCGGTGACCGACGGCGTCCAGCTGCGCCTCGGCGCCCTCAGCGGCGTCACCTCGATCGACTCGACGCGCGGTGAGGCCACGGTGCGCGCGGGCACGCCCCTGCACGTCCTCAACGAGGAGCTCGCGGCCTTCGGCTACGCCCTGCCCAACCTCGGCGACATCGACCGGCAGAGTCTCGCGGGCGCCACCGGCACCGGCACGCACGGCACCGGACTTCGGCTCACGGGCCTGTCCGCGGGCATCCGGGCACTGCGCATCGTCCTCGCGGACGGCTCGGTGGTCGAGTGCTCTCCGACGCGCGAGCCGGCGCTCTTCCAGGCCGCCCGCCTCGGGCTCGGCGCGCTGGGCATCGTCACCGAGATCACCGTCGCCGTCGTGCCTGCCTTCCTGCTCCACGCCGTCGAGCGCCCGGAGTCGCTGACCGACGTGCTGGCCCACGCGGAGGTGTCGGCGGAGGCCAACGACCACTTCGAGTTCTACTGGTTCCCGCACACCGACCGGGCCCAGACCAAGCGCAACAACCGCGTCCCCGAGGGCACGGCGAAGCGCCCGTTGCCGGGGTGGCGCGAGAAGCTCGACGACGACCTGCTGAGCAACCGCTTCTTCGAGCTGACCAACCGGGTCGCCACCCGGATGCCCCGCTCGACGCGGAGCATCAACGCGATCGCGTCACGGGCCCTGAGCGAGCGGCAGTTCACCGACAGCTCGCACAAGGTCTTCGTCACGCCGCGCGAGGTGCGCTTCATGGAGTCGGAGTGGGCGTTCCCGCGCGCGAGCCTCTCGGAGGTGCTGCTCGAGCTGCGCGAGTGGGTCGACACCCACGACGAGCACATCTCCTTCCCGGTCGAGTGCCGCGTTGCTGCGGCCGATGACGTGTGGCTCTCGACGGCCTACGAGCGCCAGAGCTGCTACATCGCGATCCACAAGTACCACCGGCAGGAGCGGGGCGCCTACTTCGAGGCCTTCGAGGCCATCGCCGTCAACCACGGCGGGCGTCCGCACTGGGGCAAGATGCACACGCGCGACGCCGACTACCTGCGCAGCGTCTACCCGCGGTTCGACGACTTCCTCGCCGTGCGCGACCGCGTCGACCCGGAGCGCCGCTTCGGCAACCCCTACCTCGAGCGGGTCCTCGGGTCCTGAGCCCGTATGCCGTGTGCCGCGTCAGGCGCCGGTGCGCGCCGTGCGTTGCCGCTCCCAGGCGAGGCGCAGGGCGCGCCGGACCGCGTCGGCGTCGCCGGCGAGGTCGGCCTGCAGCTTGGTGTGCGCCTCCCACCGGGGCGGCACGCCGAACGTGTCGGGGTGGGCCGTCACGAGCTCCTCGCGGTCGCGGCCCCCGAGCCGGACGAGCACGGTGCCGGCCTCGTCGGCGCGGGCCACGAGCAACCCGTCGACGTACCACGCGCGGCGGCCGCCGGTGCGGCGGGCACGGCAGCCCTCCAGGGTGGCGAGGTAGGCGTCGACGTCGTCGAGGGTCATCCACCGACCGTAGACCGGGCCGCCGCCGACCTGGGGCTTCGGTCGCGCCGACCCGCGGCGGCTGTCGGCGGCCCTGCCTACGGTGGATGGGGACCGACCGACATCGAGGAGGATGGGATGAACCAGCAGGCAACCGAGCCGAGGACCTACCCCGAGGGCGTGACCTCGTGGGTCGACACCGAGCAGGACGACGTCGATGCCGCCGCGGACTTCTACAGCGGCGTCTTCGGCTGGACCTTCAGCGAGGCGACCCCGCCCGGGGTGCCGTTCCGCTACCTCATCGCCCAGCTCGACGGCCGCGACGTCGGTGGGCTCGGTGGCCCGGCGACGCCTGCCGGCCAGAGCGGTGACGCGGGTCGCGAGAGTGCTGCGCGGTGGCACACCTACGTCGCCGTGGACGACGCCGACGCGACGGCCCGACGTGTCGAGCAGGCCGGGGGAGCGGTGGTCCAGCCGCCGACGGCTGCCGGTGAAGGTGGTCGGTCGGTGGTCGTGCGTGACCCGCAGGGGCTCGAGGTGCGCCTCTGGGAGGCCAAGCGGCGTCTGGGCTCGCAGGTGACCAACGTCCCCGGGGCGTGGAACTTCAGCGACCTGCACACCGACGAGCCAGCAGCCGCGCAGCAGTTCTACGCCCGGGCCTTCGGCTGGGTGTTCGCCGACGTCGGCTTCGCCACGATGATCCGAGTGCCCGGCTACGGCGACCACCTCGCGTCGACGGTCGACCCCGACATCCACGAGCGACAGTCCGGGGCCAAGGTGCCACCGGGCTTCGCCGACGCCATCGGCTGGGTCGTGCCCGTCGCGCCCCGCGCCGAGCCGGGGTGGCACGTGACGTTCACCGTCGCCGAGCGCGACGCGGCGGCCGACCGGGTCGTGCGGCTCGGCGGGTCCCTGGTCCGCACCGGCGACAGCGACTGGACGCGCACGGCTGTCGTCCGCGACCCGCAGGGCGCCGAATTCACGGTCAGCCAGTTCCTCGGGTGACCGCGGGGCCGGGCGCGACCCGGCCCGGCGGCATACGTCCTCGGCGTGGGCGGCCGGTCAGGCGCCGGCGTCCGGCCGCGTCATCGAGAGCACGTCGAGGGCCTCGTCGAGCTGCTGCTCCGTGAGCCTCCCCTCGGCGACGTGACCCTGCGCGACGACGACGTCGCGAATCGTCCGGCGCTCCCGGACGGCCTGCTTGACCACCGCGGCAGCGGCCTCGTAGCCGAGGTAGCGGTTGAGCGGCGTCACGATCGACGGCGACCCCTCGGCGAGGGCCCGGGCGTGCTCGACCTCGGCGGTGATGCCGTCGACGCACCGATCGGCGAGCAGTCTGCTCGTCGAGGCGAGCAGGCCGATCGACTCGAGGATGTTCTTCGCTAGGACGGGCAGCATGACGTTGAGCTCGAAGTTGCCTGCGGCGCCCGCGGTCGTGATGGTGACGTCGTTGCCGATGACCTGCGCGCAGGCCATGAGCGTCGCCTCGGGCACGACCGGGTTGACCTTGCCGGGCATGATGCTCGATCCGGGCTGCAGGTCGGGCAGGTGGATCTCGCCGAGCCCGGTGCGCGGCCCGGAGCTCATCCAGCGCAGGTCGTTGCAGATCTTCGTCAGGCTCACGGCGACGACCTTGAGCGCCCCCGACAGCTCGACGACGGCGTCCTGCGCCGACTGCGCCTCGAAGTGGTTGGCCGCCTCCCGGAACGGGATGCCGGTGACTCCTGACACGCGCTCGATCACCCTGCGGGCGAAGCCCGGTGCCGCGTTGAGCCCGGTCCCCGCGGCCGTGCCGCCCAGGGGCAGCTCGCTCGTCGCCTCGGCGGCGGCGCGCACCCGGCTCGCCCCGAGCTCGACCTGGCGCCGGTAGCCGCCGAACTCCTGCCCGAGGGTCACGGGCACGGCATCCATGAGGTGGGTGCGTCCGGCCTTGACGACGTCGACGAACTCCGCCTCCTTGCGGGCCAGGGCGAGCGCGAGGTGCTCGAGCGCCGGCACGAGGTCGAGCACGGCCGCCGACGTGGCTGCGATGCGCAGGGCGCTGGGGAACGTGTCGTTGCTCGACTGCCCGGCGTTGACGTGGTCGTTGGGGTGCACGTCGAGGTCGCTCGCGAGGTGCGCGAGCCGCGCCACGACCTCGTTGACGTTCATGTTGGTCGACGTGCCGGAGCCGGTCTGGAAGACGTCGATCGGGAACTCGTCGTCGTGGTCGCCGTCGGCGACCTCCCCGGCCGCCTGCGCGATCGCTCGGGCGCGGCCGGCGTCGAGCACCCCGAGCTCGGCGTTGACGTCGGCGGCGGCGGCCTTGAGGCGCGCGAGCGCGTGCACGACGCCGGACGGCACCGGCTGGCCGCTGATCGGGAAGTTCTCGACCGCCCGCGCCGTCTGCGCGCCCCACAAGGCGTCGGCGGGCACCTGCACCTCGCCCATCGAGTCGTGCTCGGTCCGGAAGCCCTGCGCTGCGACGTCGCTCATGCCCCCATCATCCACGGGGCGGTGAGGTGTCGCGCCGTGGACGCCTGTGGCCATTTCGGCTGCGGGCCTTGTCGTACGCCGTGGCGCGGGCGCACTCTGGTGGGTGCGGGCGCCGACGCGATCCTTTGCCGTATCACCTGAGGAGAGGTCATGGCTCACCGTCGAGTTCTCACTGCGTGCATCGTGTCCGTCGCGACCGCCCTCGCCGGAGCGGCGGTAGCGGTGGCCTCGCCGGCGACCGACGGCATCGTCAGCGTCGCCAGTCCGCCCGGGCCCTTCTCGCAGAACAAGCAGAACGAGCCCGCCGTCGCGATCGACGCGCATGAACCGGGCGTCGTCGTCGCCGGGTCCAACGACGAGATCGACGAGGAGTCGTGCGCGGCCGGCGACCCGACCACGTGTCCCTTCACCCCCGGCGTCGGGGTGTCCGGCGTGTACTTCTCGTTCACGGGAGGCTCGAGCTGGACCCAGCCGACGTACACCGGCCTCACGGCTCGCGACTGCCTCGGCCCCGTGGCCTGCACCGCCCACACCGGTCCGATCGGCACCCTCCCGGGATACGCCGCCAAGGGCCTCGTGTCCGACGGTGACCCGGCCGTCGCCTTCGGACCGCGACCGGGCTCCGACGGGTCGTTCTCGTGGGACAACGGCTCACGTCTCTACTACGCCAACCTCACCTCGAACGTGTCGGCGGACAAGGAGTCCGCGACCTTCAAGGGCTTCGAGGCGATCGCCGTGTCCAGGACCGACGACGTGCGTGCCGCTGCTGCGGGCCACGCCAGCGCGTGGAAGGACCCGGTGATCATCTCGAAGCAGTCGTCGACAACCTTCTCCGACAAGGAGCAGGTGTGGGCCGACAACGCGCAGTCGAGCCGGTTCTTCGGCAACGTCTACGTCTGCTGGGCCTCGTTCCGGAGCAACAGCCACGGCAACGCCTTCCCGACGCCGCTCATCGTCGCGCGGTCGACGAACGGCGGAGCCACGTGGACGACGAAGCAGGTCGGTCCCGCCACCGACAACGGGATCAACGGGCAACCTGATGGCTGCACGGTCCGCACCGACAGCCACGGCAACGTCTACGTCTTCGGCATCGGCAGGCGTGCGGGC
Organism: Terrabacter sp. Root181; assembly: GCF_001428505.1. Taxonomy (GTDB): domain Bacteria; phylum Actinomycetota; class Actinomycetes; order Actinomycetales; family Dermatophilaceae; genus Terrabacter. The sequence continues at coordinate 110,175 of NZ_LMHU01000009.1, read as the reverse complement.
GCCGATCTCCAGCTCATGTACCGCTCGACCGACGGCGGCGCCCACTGGACGGGTCCGACGATGGTCGCTCCGGTCACGTCGCCCGGGGTCTTCGACCCCGTGCTCGGCCGGCCGACGATGGACGGCATCGCGGGAGCCCGCGTCGACCTGGCCTCCGGGCCGAACGTCGACATCGCCAACGGGGCCCCGAGCGGGGCCGGCGCCACGAACCAGATCGTCATGACCTGGGCCGACGGTGCGTCGGGGCTGGACCACGAGCGGCTGCTGTGGACGAGCTCCACCACGGCCGGTGCCAGCTGGACCGCGCCGGCGGCGCTCGCGCTCCCCACCGGGGACCGCCCGTTCTACACCGCACCGGCGCTGTCTCCTGACGGCACCGACCTCTACGTCGTCGACAACGCCTTCACGACGCCCTTCCGGCACGACACGTCGTCGCCTCGCGGCCTCGTCGGTCAGGTGTGGCACGCGAACGTCGTGGCCGGCGTGCCGAGCGGGTGGTCGTCGCTCGACCGCAGCGCCGTCGGCGACCCGCGCGGGACGAGCCAGAACGGCCTGACCGCCGAGTTCCTCGGCGACTACGTGTATGCCAGCGCGACGCGTGACGCCGTCGTCGGAGTGTGGAACGACGCCTCGCACGCGGCCGACTGCCCGGCGATCGACGCGTACCGCGCCTCGCTCTACACGGCGACGCCGACCAGCCCGCCCAACGTGCTCGTCGCGTGCCCGAACACGTTCGGCAACAGCGACATTCGCGGAGGGAGCTGGCCCGACCCCACACCGTGACGACGGGGCCGGCCGGACACGCTGACTCGCCCCGACTCTCGGCGGGGACGCGCTCAGCGCCCGGCCGGAACCTCGCCCGCGGGCAGGTCGCCGGCGTGGTGGCTCGTGCCCGGGCATCCCTCCGATCCCGCGCACGACCACCCGGCGGGTGCCGTTCGCGTATGCCGTGTGGTGCCCGCTGCGACCGCGCGGCCCTCCCGCTCGGCACCGGTCGCGGCGGCGGCCGACGGCTCGCGGGAGGGGTTGCGGATGAGCAGCCACGACACGACGCCGCCGGCAGCGAGCAGTCCGGCACAGATGAGCATCGCCGTCCGGTAGGCCGACGAGAAGGCCTCGGGGACGGCGTAGTCCGAGCCGCTGAGGCCCACGACAGCCGGTAGTGCGGCGACGGCGAGGAGGCTGCCCGCCCGGGCGACGGCGTTGTTGACCCCGCTGGCGACCCCGGCGTAGCGGTCCGGTGCGGCGGCGAGGACGGTGGCCGTCAGGGGTGCGACGAGCAGCGTGAGCCCGAGGCCGAAGACGGAGATGCCGGGCAGTACGCCGGTCCAGTAGGTCGAGCCCTCGTCGACGCCCGACAGGAGCAGGGCGCCGACGCCGCAGACGACCGGCCCGACCGTCATCGGCAGGCGCGGTCCGATGCGTGACGCGAGCTCTCCGCCCCGGGCGGCGAGGAGCAGCATGAGGACGGTCACCGGGAGCGAGGCCATGCCGGCGAGCAGCGGACCGTAGCCGAGGACCGTCTGGAGCTGGAGGGTGAGGAAGAAGAAGACCGCGCCGAGGGCGGCATACACGAGCAGCGTCATCGCGTTGGCCGCGCTGAACTGCCGGGACGCGAAGAGGGCCGGCGGCACCATCGGGTGCGAGGTGCGACGCTCGACGACGACGAAGGCCGCGCCGATGGCGAGGCCGAGCAGGCCGACGCCGGTGGCGGCCACCGCACCCAGTGGCTCGTGCTGGATCAGGGCGAAGGTCGTCGTGCCCAGGGCGAGCGTCGCCAGCACGGCGCCGGCCACGTCGAACCGGTGGTCGGCCTTCTCGTCGCGCGTCTCGGGGACGTGCAGCTGGGCGATCCACACCGTCGCGGCGCCGAGCGGCAGGTTGACGAGGAAGGCCCAGCGCCAGCTGGCGTACTGCACCAGCCATCCACCGACGAACGGCCCGAGGGCGGAGGCGATGCCGCCGAGTCCCGACCACGTGCCGATGGCCTTGCCGCGGTCGTCGGGACGGAACGAGGCCTGGATCATCGACAGGCTGCCGGGCGTCAGCAGGGCGCCACCGACGCCCTGCAGCACCCGCCCGACGATGAGCTGGACGGGCGACTGGGCGAGGCCGCACGCGGCGGAGGCGACCGTGAACCACACGACCCCGACGACGAAGACGCGGCGCCGCCCGAAGCGGTCACCGAGCGAGCCGCCCAGCAGGATGAGCGAGGCGAGCGCGAGCAGGTAGCCGTTGGTGATCCACTGCAGCTCGGCGAGGCTCGCGCCGAGCTCCTCGCCGATCCGCACGAGGGCGACGTTGACGACGGTCCCGTCGAGCAGGGCCATGCCCGAGCCGAGCACGGCGGCCGCGATGACGAACCGACCGGTGCGGGAGCCGAGGACGATGTCGCTCACACCGGCAGTCTGTCACCGCGGGCGCGCGGCGAACGGCTCCAGCGCGTGCGGCGAACGGCTCCGACGCGTGCGGCTGGTCAGCGCGGGCAGTCGTCGACCGGCAGGTCGCGTCGTGCGGCGCGGGCGCCCCGCAGGCTGACGAGCGAGTCGACCGTGAGCACGATGAGCGCGAGCCAGACGATGCCGAAGCCGATCCACCGCTCGGACGGCATGTGCTCGTCGAGCAGGACCACCGCGCAGAGCAGCTGCATGACCGGGGTGATGAACTGGATGAGCCCGATCGTGACGAGAGGGATGCGGCGGGCGGCGGCGGCGAAGCAGAGCAGCGGCACCGCGGTGACCAGTCCGGAGAGGACGAGCAGCGACGTGTGCACGCCTCCGTGCAGGCCGAACTCGAGGCCGCCCTGCGCGCCGACGACGAGCAGCAGCACGACGGCGACCGGGGCGAGCACGACGGTCTCGACGGTGAGGCCGTGGATCGCGTCGAGGCTGACGCCGACCTTCTTCTTCGTCAGGCCGTAGAGCGCGAAGGACACCGCGAGGGTCAGCGCCACCCAGGGTATGCGTCCACCCGAGACCCCGAGGTAGACACCGGCCACGACACCGATCCCGACGGCCACCCACTGGAGCACGCGCAGGCGCTCGCCGAGCACGACGACGCCCAGCGCCACGGTGACGAGGGGGTTGAGGAAGTATCCGAGGGCCGCCTCGGAGGTGTTGCCCGAGGTGACGGCCGCGACGTAGACGACCCAGTTGACCGCGATGAGCACGGCCGCGACCGCCGTGCCAGCGAGCAGCCGCGGCCGTCGCAGGAGCGGGCGGATCCAGCCGAGGTCGCGCATGACGAGCAGCACGACGACGCAGAAGAGCAGGGTCCAGAGGATGCGGTGGGCGAGGATCTCCCACGGTCCGGCGGGCTTGAGCGCGTCGAAGTAGAGCGGGAAGAGCCCCCAGAGGCCGTATGCCGCGAAGCCGAGGAGGGTGCCCCGCCCGACCTCGCCGTGCGGCGCGCTCGATCCGGCTGCACGCGTGTCGGGCCCGGTGGGCGCGACGGACGAGACGGTCTCGCGGGCGGTCACGCCCCCACGGTCCAGGTGTCCCGACCGGCGAGCAGGGCGTCGATGTCGGCATCGGTGACCTCGCCCGTGCGGGCCGAGGCGATCTGCTCGCGCAGCGAGTCGTCGTAGGTCGGGCGCTGCACGTTGCGGAAGATCCCCATCGGCACGTGGCCGAGGTCGGGGCTGTCGAGCCGCGAGAGGGCGAACGCCGCCGACGGGTCGGTCGCCGAGATGTCGTGGCGCACGATGCGGGCCGGGTCGGCCTCGCCCCGCGGCACGACGTCGAGCGACCCGCGGTCGTCGCGCACGACGACGGTCTCGGCCGTGCCGACCTCCTCGCCGTCGGCGAGGTGCAGGATGCGGGCGGCGGCCTCGGTGCGGTCCTTGAGCACGTCGAAAACGCCGTCGTTGAAGATCGGGCAGTTCTGGTAGATCTCGACCAGCGCCGACCCGCGGTGCTCGGCCGCGGCACGCAGCACCGACGTCAGGTGCTGACGGTCGGAGTCCATCGTGCGGGCCACGAAGCTCGCCTCGGCCCCGAGCGCGAGCGACACCGGGTTGAAGGGCGTGTCGAGCGAGCCGAGCGGCGTCGACTTCGTCACCTGGCCGACGTGCGAGGTGGGGGAGTACTGCCCCTTCGTCAGGCCGTAGATCTCGTTGTTGAAGAGCAGGATCTTGAGGTTGACGTTGCGGCGCAGCGCGTGGATGAGGTGGTTGCCGCCGATCGAGAGGGCGTCGCCGTCACCGGTGACGACCCAGACCGAGAGGTCCTCGCGCGTCGCGGCCAGCCCGGTCGCGATGGCGGGGGCGCGGCCGTGGATCGAGTGCATGCCGTAGGTGTCGAGGTAGTAGGGGAAGCGCGAGCTGCACCCGATGCCCGAGACGAAGACGATGTTCTCGCGCTTGAGGCCGAGCTCGGGCAGGAAGCCCTGCACCGCAGCGAGGATCGCGTAGTCGCCGCAGCCGGGGCACCAGCGCACCTCCTGGTCGGACGTGAAGTCCTTCTTCGTCAGGGCGGTGCCGTCGGTGAGGTGCGGGACGCCCGCGGTGCCGGTGGCACCCGGTGAGCGGGACGGCATACCCAGGTCGGTGGTCACTTCGCGGCCTCCTTCAGGGGCACGTCGGAGACGGACGCCACGGCGGTCGCGATGACGTCGGCGAGCTCGCCGGCCTGGAACGGCAGGCCGCGGACCGACGTGTGGGACTCGACGTCGACGAGGTACTTGGCGCGCAGCAGCATCGCGAGCTGGCCGAGGTTCATCTCGGGCACGATGACGCGCTGGTAGGGGCGCAGGACCTCGCCGGTGTTGGCGGGGAACGGGTTGAGGTGGCGCAGGTGCGCCTGGGCGACGCGGGCGCCGGTGGCCCGCGCGAGGCGTACGGCCGCGGCGATCGGCCCGAAGGTCGAGCCCCAGCCGAGGACGAGCACGTCGGCGTCGCCGGTCGGGTCGTCGACGACGAGCGGCTCGATGGTGTCGGCGATCCCGTCGATCTTGGCCTGGCGCAGCCGCGTCATGTGGTCGTGGTTGTCGGGGTCGTAGGAGATGTTGCCGGTGACGTCGGCCTTCTCGATGCCGCCGACGCGGTGCTCGAGTCCGGGAGTGCCCGGGATCGCCCACGGCCGGGCCAGGGTCTCGGGGTCGCGCAGGTAGGGGTGGAAGGTCGGCTGCCCCTTGTCGTCCACGGCGTTCGGCTCGGTCGCGAACTCCACGACGATGTCGGGCAGCTCGGCCGTGCGCGGCAGCCGCCACGGCTCGGAGCCGTTGGCGAGGTAGCCGTCGGAGAGCACGATGACGGGCGTGCGGTAGGTCGTCGCGATGCGCACGGCCTCGACGGCGATGTCGAAGCAGTCGGCCGGGGTCGCCGGCGCGACGACGGCGACCGGTGACTCGCCGTTGCGGCCGAAGAGGGCCTGGAGGAGGTCGGCCTGCTCGGTCTTGGTGGGCAGACCGGTCGACGGGCCGCCGCGCTGGATGTCGCAGACGATGAGCGGCAGCTCGAGCGACACGGCGAGCCCGATGGTCTCGGCCTTGAGCGCGAGGCCCGGGCCCGACGTCGTCGTGACACCGAGCGCCCCGCCGAAGGACGCGCCGAGCGCGGCGCCGACACCAGCGATCTCGTCCTCGGCCTGCATCGTCGCGACGCCGTAGCGCTTGAGCCCCGCGAGCGTGTGCAGGATGTCGGAGGCCGGCGTGATCGGGTAGCTGCCGAGGAAGAGCGGCAGGTGCGCGCGGTGGGCCGCCGCGACGAGGCCGAGCGACAGCGCGACGTTGCCGGTGACGTTGCGGTAGGTGCCGGCGGGCATCGTGGCCGGCGCGACCTCGTAGGCCACCGCGAAGTCCTCGGTCGTCTCGCCGTAGTTGAAGCCCGCGCGCAGGGCGGCGAGGTTGGCCTCGAGGATGTCGGGCTTGTCGGCGAACTTCGCCTTGAGGAACGCCTCGGTGCCGTCCATCGGACGGGTGTAGAGCCACGACAGCAGCCCGAGCGCGAACATGTTCTTGGCGCGCTCCTTCTCCTTGCGGGTCAGGTCGGTGAACGAGGCGAGGGCTTCGACCGCGATCGAGGTCAGCGCGACCGGGTGCACGTCGTAGCTCCCCAGCGAGCCGTCCTCGAGCGGGCTCTCGGCGTAGCCGACCTTGGAGAGGTTGCGCTTGCTGAACTCGTCGGTGTTGACGATGATCGCCGCACCGCGGGGCAGGTCGCGCAGGTTGGCCTTGAGGGCCGCCGGGTTCATCGCGACGAGCACGTCGGGGGCGTCACCCGGCGTCAGCACGGCGTGGTCGGCGAAGTGCAGCTGGAAGCTCGAGACGCCGGGCAGCGTGCCCTGGGGCGCCCGGATCTCAGCGGGGAAGTTGGGCAGCGTCGACAGGTCGTTGCCGAGCAGCGCCGTCTGCGACGTAAAGCGGTCTCCGGTGAGCTGCATGCCGTCGCCGGAGTCCCCGGCGAATCGGATGACCACGCGATCGAGCTTCTGGACCAGTTTGGCGCTCATGCTCTGCGACGTCCTCGAACTTCCATACGATTCACTGCCCGGGGCCCTGTGCGGCGGGCAACTTCCATGCTATGTCGCTCTGCGAGCACAATTGCGCAGGTTGCCATCACGTGGACAGGCGCGCCGCGCTCGGCCTCGGGCACGCGGCGGCCACCGAGGGCGTATTCCGTCGGCCGCCCCGCCGGAGCCGGCCCGGCACGAAGCGCCCGGCGAGAGCGCGGCTGCGCCAAGCCGCCCCGGGGGACGGCGCCACTCGCGTACCGGCATGGATAGGCTGGCCGTCATGTCCGGGTACGTGGCCGTCGCAGCGGTGCTGGGGGCGGGCGTCCTGCTCGTCACGGCGGCGATGGTCGTGCGACGACTGCTCGCACCGCGCGCTCCGCACGCGGCGAAGCTGACGACGTACGAGTCCGGTGTCGACCCCGTCGGCGAGGGCTGGGCCCAGACGAAGGTCCGCTACTTCGTCTTCTCCTTCCTCTACGTCATCTTCGCCGTCGACGCGATCTACCTCTTCCCGTGGGCGACCGTCATCCGCGACGCCGACCTCGGCCGCGCGAGCCTCGTCGAGATGGGCATCTTCATCGGCGTCATCGTGCTGGGCCTGGCCCACGCGGGACGCCGCGGCCTGCTGAGGTGGGTGTGATGGAGCAGCCGGGACGACCCGACGCACCGGCGAGCCAGCCGGTCAGCCAGCCGGTCAGCCAGCCGGTCAGCCAGCCGGTCAGCCTGCCCATGCCGACCATCGGGCCGGCCTCGATGGGCGTCCTCGGCGGCCACGCGCCCAAGCCGATCAAGGTCGTCCTCAACTGGGGCCGGCGCTACTCGCTGTGGGTCTTCAACTTCGGGCTCGCCTGCTGCGCCATCGAGTTCATCGCCGCCTCGATGGGCCGCCATGACTTCATCCGCCTCGGCGTCATCCCGTTCGCCCCGGGCCCGCGCCAGGCCGACCTCATGATCGTCTCCGGCACGGTCACCGACAAGATGGCCCCGGCCATCCGCCGGCTCTACGACCAGATGCCCGAGCCGAAGTACGTCATCTCCTTCGGCGCCTGCTCCAACTCCGGCGGGCCCTACTGGGACTCCTACTCCGTCACCAAGGGCGTCGACCAGATCGTCCCCGTCGACGTCTACGTGCCCGGCTGCCCGCCGCGTCCCGAGGCGCTGCTGCACGGCATCATCCGCCTCCAGGAGCAGATCGCGACCGAACGGCTCTCGACCCAGAAGCTCAAGGGGAGGTATGCCGGCAACCGCGTCGGCAGCGCCGGTGACGTCCGTCGCCCCCTCCTGCGCCGTGGCGCGAAGCCGGGGGAGGGCGGCCAGTGAAGGTCACCGACGTGCGGGACGTGCCTTTCGGGGAGTGGTCGAGCACCGTGCTGTCGCTCCGCGAGGAGGGCTACGCGTACTTCGACTGGCTGACGGCCGTCGACGAGACCGACCGTGAGACCGACGCGGGCTTCGACATCGTGTGCCACCTGCTCGACACCCGCGAGCCGGGCTCCCTGGCGTCGGTCCTGCTGCGCACCCGGGTCGCCGACGGGCTCCCGGTGCCGTCGCTGACGGGGATCTTCCGCGGTGCGGCGTGGCACGAGCGCGAGACGCACGAGATGTTCGGCATCGAGTTCGACGGCTTCGACGACGGCTCCGGGCTGGGGCTGCGCCCCCTGCTGCTGCCCGACGGCTTCGAGGGCACTCCGCTGCGCAAGTCCTTCGTCCTCGCCGCGCGCGCCTCGAAGGCGTGGCCCGGTGCCAAGGAGCCCGGCGAGGGCCACGACTCCGCCCGCGCGCCGGGCCGTCGGCGCGTGCAGGCGCCCGGCGTCCCCGGCCCCGAGTGGGGGCCGCGATGAGCGACCTGGCGCCCTGGGTCGAGGTGGTGCTGCGCGCCGTGGCCGTGCTCGCCGCCTTCCTCGTGCTGCCGCTGATCGTGGGCCAGACCGAGCACAAGGTCATGGCGCACATGCAGGGCCGGCTCGGGCCGATGTATGCCGGTGGCTTCCACGGGTGGGCCCAGCTCGTCGCCGACGGCGTGAAGTTCGTGCAGAAGGAGGACATCACCCCGGCCCGGGCCGACCGGTGGGTCTTCCGCCTCGCCCCGTTCGTCGCGCTCATCCCCTACCTCGTGGCGCTCGCCGTCATCCCCCTGTCACCGACGGTCGTCGGGGCCGACGTCGACGCGAGCGCGGTGCTCGTGCTCGCCGTCATCGGGGTCGGCATCATCGGCACGCTCATGGCCGGGTGGGCCTCGGCCAACAAGTACTCCCTGCTCGGGGCGATGCGCGCCGGCGCCCAGCTCGTGTCCTACGAGCTGCCGATGGTGCTCGCCGTCGCCTCCGTCGCGCTCGCCGCCGGGAGCCTCTCGCTCGTCTCCATCGCCGAGGCCTGGAAACCGTGGTGGCTGCTGTGGCAGCTGCCCGGCGCGGTCGTCTTCCTCGTCGCCGCCCTCGCCGAGCTCCAGCGTCCGCCCTTCGACATGCCCCTCGCCGACTCCGAGATCGTCTTCGGCGCGTTCACCGAGTACACCGGCCTGCGCTTCGCGTTCTTCCTGCTCGCCGAGTACGCCGGCATCGTCGTCATGTCGCTGCTCTTCGCGGTGCTCTACCTCGGCGGCTGGTCCGGTCCGTTCGAGCAGTGGCTCGGCTGGCTCTGGACGGTGCTCAAGGGCTTCCTCGTCGCCGTCGTCGTCATCTGGCTGCGCGTCTCGTGGCCGCGCATGCGCGAGGACCAGCTCCAGCGCCTCGCCTGGGTGTGGCTCGTGCCGATGGCGCTCCTCCAGCTCGCCCTCACCGCCGTCGGGGTGGTGGTCTTCCCATGACCCCCACCCCCACCCCCCCGAACGTCGAAAGGCCACGTGCGGCCCCCACTCCACCGTCGAGAGGCCAGGTCGTGCCGCCTCCCGCGCGTCGAGAGGCCACGTGTGGGCCCCACTCACCCGTCGAAAGGCCACCTCTGGTCGCCCTCTCGACCCACGGCATACGGCAACACCTGGCCTTTCGACCGCAGGGGCTGGGCCAGACGTGGCCTTTCGACCGCAGGGACTGGGCCAGACGTGGCCTTTCGACGGTGGAAGGGGAGGTGAGGACTCGTGGCTGACGGCATGATCCCCGGGCTCGTCAGGGGGCTCGCGACCACCGCGAGGTCGCTGACGCGGCACACCCACACGGCCGAGTACCCCGACGTCTCGCCCGCCCTGCCTCCGCGGTCGCGCGGCGTCATCGCGCTCACCGAGGAGAACTGCACCTCGTGCATGCTCTGCGCGCGCGAGTGCCCTGACTGGTGCATCTACATCGACTCGCACAAGGAGGAGCTGCCCGCGACGACGCCCGGTGGGCGCGCCCGCCAGCGCAACGTCCTCGACCGCTTCGCCATCGACTTCTCGCTCTGCATGTACTGCGGCATCTGCATCGAGGTCTGCCCGTTCGACGCCCTGCACTGGAGCCCCGAGTTCGAGTACGCCGAGGTCGACATCCGCGACCTGCTCCACGAGAAGGACCGCCTCGGCGCCTGGATGGCCACCGTCCCGGCGCCCCCGGCCCTCGACCCGGGCAGTGCCGATCCCGCCGAGGTGACCGCGGCGGCGAAGCCGGCCCGCGGCTCGGCGGGCGCCGCCGGCGCCGCCGGCGCCGCTGGTGGTACGCGTGGGGTCGGGTTGCCGACCCGCGTGCGCCGCGAGACCGCCACGGCGACGACCCCGCCCGCACCGACTGCTGCTCCGACGGCCCAGCCCCAGCCCGCGACCGAGGCCGAGCCCGCGACCGAGGCCGCGCCCACGACCGAGCCCGCGGGCGATCAGACCCGGGTCATGCCGGCTGCCGAGCGCACGGCGGCGCTGCCCGTCGCCGAGCGCACGGCGACCCTCCCCGCTGCGGAGCAGACCTCGGTCCTGCCGCCGGCCGACGGCGCCGAGGCCGAGCAGGCGGCCGATGAGGCTGCGGCACAAGGGGACTCGACGCAGGTGCTGCCGACCGTGTCCACCGACGAGGAGGGTCGCGAGTGACGACCCGCGACCTCGTCTTCACCGCCGTGGGGGCCGTGACGGCCCTGTCGGCGTTGCTGTCGGTGACGACGAAGCAGGTCGTGCACGCCGCACTGTGGCTGCTCGTGTCGCTCGGCTCGCTCGCGGGTGCCTACCTCGTCCTCGGCCAGGAGCTCGTCGGCCTCGTCCAGCTGCTCGTCTACGTCGGCGCCATCGTCGTGCTCGTCCTCTTCGCGCTCATGCTGACCCGCGCGCCGATCGGTCCCCACGCCGAGATCGACACCCCGGCGTGGCAGCGGGTCGCCGGTGCTCTCCTCGGCGCCGCGACGACCACGCTGCTCGCGTCCCTGCTGCTCCCGCTCTTCGCCGGGGCCACGGCGGACCTCGACACCCCGACGACGACCACACCTCAGGTGGCGCAGGCCGTCTTCGGCACGTGGGTGTGGCCCTTCGAGCTGCTCTCGGTGCTGCTCCTCGTCGCGCTCGTCGGCGCCTTCGCCGTGTCGCGCCTCGTCCTGCACCGTGAGGGCGCCGACCCGGTCAGCCCGCGGCGCACCGTGACCTCGGACGCACCGGCGGGCGGCCGCGGATGATCCACCTGTCGCTGCCCGCCGCCCTCGCGGCCCTGCTCGCCGGGATCGGTGTCTACGGCGTCCTCGCGCGTCGCAACGCCGTCCTCGTGCTCATCGGCGTCGAGCTCATCCTCAACGCCGCCAACCTGCTTCTCGTCACCGCCGGGTCACGCCCCGGTGCGCCCCTCTCCGCCGGCCCGGTGCTGACCCTCTTCGTCATCACCATCGCGGCAGCCGAGATCACCGTGGCGCTCGCGATCATCCTCGTGATGTTCCGCCGCACGGGACACATCGACCTCACGGCGGTCCCCGACCTGACCGACGACCCCGACGAGCCCACGGACGATGGGCGGGCCGACCTGCCCGGCCCGAACGACCCGCCCGAGGCCTCCGAGGCCGCAGACGCCCGACGTGAGCCGGCGGCGGCAGGGGAGGGCGTCTCGTGAGCTGGATCGTGCGGATGATCGTCCTGCTCCCGGCGCTCGCCGCCCTGGTGGGACTGCTCGCGCGGCGCCAGCGCGCCCTGGCGGCAGCCGTCGCCGTCGCGGTCTCTGCCTACGTCGCGATGCTCGGGCTCATCCAGTGGATCGCGCCCTCGCGGACGGCCGACATCGACACCATCGGCAGCCTCCCGCTGGGTGATCTCTCGGTCCCGCTGCACCTGCTGTCCGACCGTGTCTCCGGACTCGTGTCGTTCGTCGTGGCGCTCGTCGTGGTCTGCATCCAGGTCTTCACGGTGTGGTACCTCCGCGACGACCCGCGCTACGGCCAGTTCGCCGCGACCGTCTCGCTCTTCGCGGCCGGCATGCTGCTCCTCGTCCAGTCGGGCGACCTCGTCCTCATGCTCGTCGGCTGGGAGGTCATGGGCTGGTGCTCGTGGCTGCTCATCGGCCACGACAGCGAGCGTGCAGCGGCCCGCCGGGCGGCCTACAAGGCGTTCATCGTCACGCGGGTCGCCGACATCGCCATGGTCGTGGGCATCGTCGCCCTCTCGGCACGGGCCCGCTCGACCGACCTCATGGCGGTGCTCACGGCGACGGGCGACGGCACGCTGCTGACGATCGGGCTCGTCGGCGTCGTCATCGGCGTCGCGGGCAAGTCGGGTCTCGTGCCGTTCCACGACTGGCTGCCCGACGCGATGGAGGGCCCGACGCCGGCATCGGCCCTCATCCACGCGGCCACGATGGTCGCGGCCGGCACCTACGTCATCGCGCGCCTCTTCTCGCTCTACGCCGGGCACGACGGTGCCCGAACGCTGCTCGCCGTCCTCACCGCCGTGACGATGGTCTACGCCGCCCTGCTCGCGCTCGCGCAGACCGACCTCAAGCGGATGCTCGCCTACTCGACCCTGAGCCAGATCGCGATCATGCTCTCGGCGCTGGCCGCGGCACCCGCCGAGCTCGGGCCCGGCGCCGGCATCTCGCACCTCATCGGCCACGCGTTCTTCAAGGCGCTGCTCTTCCTCGGGGCCGGCTGGCTCGCGGTGCTCGCCGGCGCGACGGCCCTCGCCGGCCTCCGCGGCCGGCTGCGGCCGACGGGCGGCCTGCGCTGGTCGATGGGGATCGGCCTCGCCGCCCTGGCCGGGGTGCCGCCGCTCATCGGCTTCTTCACCAAGGACACCGTCATCGACGCCGCGCTCGAGGGTGCGACGGGCGGAGGCGGCCCGCGGGCCTGGATCGTCGTCGTCGCGCTCTTCGTCACCGTCGTGCTCACCGCCGCGTACTGCACCCGCGCCTGGCTGCTCCTCGACACCCCGGTGGCCGCGACGGGCGACCTGCCCGATCCGCATCCCGCCGTCGTCACCGAGGAGGACGTCGCCGTCGTGACCGCCGCAGACAGCGCCGACGACGCCGAGGTCGAGCGCGTCCACGCCCACGGCCACCCGGGCATCACGCTGTCGGCGGCGCTCGTCGTGTCCGTGCTCGCGGCGCTCACCGTCGTCGGCACCCTCTTCCTCACGAGCTTCAGCGGGGGCGTGCATATCGGGCTGTTCAGTGCCCTGCTGTCCATCCTGCTCGTCGCCGGCGCCGCGTATGCCGTGTGGTCCCTCAGCGACCGCGGCCGGGTCGACGTCGCCGACCGTGTCCCGGGCCGCGTCCGGGAGTCAGCGGTGCGCGGCTTCGGCGTCGACACGGCATACGTCGGCTTCGGTCGGGCGGTCACCGCGGTCGCGCGTCTCGTCGTCGCGCTCGACCGTGACGTCGTCGACGCCTACCCGCGGGCGACGGCGGTCGTCGCGCGCGCCGCCGGTCGGGCGGGGGAGCGCGGCCACCGAGCGGTGCCCTCGCTGTCCCTGCTCAGCCTGCTCGTGGGCGTCATGGTCGTCGCCGTCCTGGGGGTGGCCGCGTGGCGCTGACCCTCATGCTCCTGCTGCCCCTGCTCGCGGCGATCGCGCTCATCGCGATCCCCGGCGAGTCGACGGTCGAGCGCGGCATCGCGCTCGGGTCCTCCGTCGTCACGGCGGTGCTCGCCGTCGTCGTGGTCTGGGGCCGCCACGAGGTCGACGTGCCGTGGATCCGCTCGCTCGGCGTTCGGTGGCACTTCGGCGTGGACGGCATCTCGGCCGCGCTCGTGCTCCTCACCGCCCTGCTGACCGTCGCCGTCGTGGCGCACACCCTGTCGGGCCCGATCCCCAAGGGGGGCACCGGTTCGACCTTCCTCGGCTGCATCCTGCTCGTGGAGGCCGGGGCGCTCGCGACCTTCATGGCGCGAGACGCGATCCTCTTCTTCATCGCGTTCGAGGTCGTCCTCGTGCCGATGTGGGTGCTCGTGCGTCGGTTCGGCGACGACCACGTGCCCGACGAGACGCGCGCCGACGCCGCTGGTCGCTTCGTCCTCTTCACGGTGCTGGGCTCGACGCTGATGCTCGTCGGCATCCTCTTCCTCGTCCACCACCAGGGCACGAGCGACCTCACCGTCCTCGCCGAGCGCCACGGCGTCGGCCTGTCCCGCCCGCTGCAGGTCGCGATCGCCGCGATCCTGCTGCTCGGCCTCGGGATCAAGGTGCCCCTGTGGCCGCTGCACACGTGGCTGCCCTCGGCGCACACCATCGCTCCCACCGCCGGTTCGGTGCTGCTCGCCGCGGTGCTGCTCAAGATGGGCACCTACGGCATCGTCAGGCTCGCCGTCGCCACGGTGCCCGTAGGCGTGGCGCAGCTGAGCCCGGTCCTGGCCATGCTGGGCGTCGTCGGGATCCTCTGGGGAGGCCTGGCCTGCCTCGTCGAGCGCGACCTCAAGCGCCTCATCGCCTACAGCTCCGTCGCACACATGGGCTTCGTCGCCCTCGCCATCGCGTCCGGCAGCGAGACGGGCCTGCAGGCCGCACTCTTCGGCAACATCGCGCACGGCGTCGTCGCGGCCCTGCTCTTCTTCGTCGTCGGCGACCTCAAGGAGCAGTGGGGGTCGTCCGACCTGCACGTTGCGCGGGCCGCCCTGCGCGACAAGGCTCCTCGCTTCGGGCTCGTGCTCGTCGTGGGTCTCGCCGCGGCCCTCGGGCTCCCGGGCCTCGTGAGCTTCTGGGGTGAGTTCCTCGCGTTGTATGCCGCGTGGTCGCCCGCGCCCGACCGTCCCGTCACGCTGCTGCGCGTGTGCGTCGTGCTCGGCGCCGTGGGCCTCGCACTCGCGGCCGCCTATGCGCTCCGGGTCGCCCGGATCGTCTGGGCCGGCGAGGGCAGCGATGCCGCGGAGGGGGCCGCGGCAGAGCCGGTGGCCGACGCCCGTGGTGCCCGCTGGGCCGTTGTCATGACGCTCGTCGTCGTCATCGTCACCCTCGGGGTCCTGCCGGGCCTGCTGCTCGGCCTCTCGGACGCCGCGACGACGGGCCTGCTCTCCGGTCTGGGGGTGTCGCCGTGAAGGGCCTCGCCATCGACTACGCGATCCTGCTCCCGGCGCTCCTGCCCGTCGCGGGTCTCGTCCTCGTGCTCGTCGCCGACCTCGTCAACCCGCGCCTGCGGCGCGTGCCCTACGCCATCGCCGGGCTGGCGGCCCTCGGGTCCGCGGCCGCCACCGTGCCGGGGCTCGGGCTGGGTGGTGGGTCGACGCGCGAGACGTTCTGCCTGACCGGCCGCGAGCTCGCCGGGACGGCACCGACCGTCGACGGGCTGCCGCAGGTGTGCCTCTGGCAGGCCGACGCCCTCGGTGGCACCCTCCAGCTGGCGGCGGCGGTCTCCGCCCTCGTCTGCATCGCCCTCGCCTGGCCGGGTGCCCACCGTCGTCGTCCGGCCGACTGCACCCGCGAGCCGGTCGAGGCCGTGCTGCTCCTCGCCGCCCTGGCCGGCACCGTCGTCGTCGCGGCCAGCCGCGACGTCGGCACCTGGCTCGTCGCCCTCGAGCTCGCGACCCTGCCCGTCATCGCGCTGGTCGCCCTCTCGGGCCGGCGGTCGGCGGTCGCGGGAGCGACGCAGCTGCTCGTGACGTCCCTCGTGTCCTTCGCCCTGCTCGTGCTGGGTGTGGCGCTGTGGTTCGCGGCGACGGGCAGCCCGTTCCTCACCCCGGACGCTGCGCTCGCCTCGGGTGGTGCGTTCTCCGCGGCGCCGGGGGCCCCGACGACCGTCGTCTTCCCGTCCGTCTCGGGCGGGGTCGTCGCCCTCGCCACGGTCCTCGTCGTCGCCGGTGTCGGCTTCAAGCTCTCGCTCGTGCCCTTCCACGCGTGGACGCCCACGGCGTACGCCGGCTCGTCGGTGCCCGTCGCGACCTTCCTCGCGACGGTCTCCAAGATCGCCGCGCTCGCGGCGCTGCTCGTCGTGCTCCGGGCGGTCGCCGCCCTCGGGACCCCTGCGCTGCTGTCGATCGCGCTGCTCGCGTCGCTCAGCATGACGCTCGGCAACGTCATGGCCCTGCGCCAGGACGACGTCGTGCGCCTGCTCGCGTGGTCGACGGTCGCGCAGGCCGGCTGGGTCGTGCTCCCGCTCGTCAGCATCTCCGCGCTCGGTGTCGGCGCCAGCGCCACCTACCTGCTCACCTACGTCGTCGCGACGCTCGTCGCCTTCGCCGTCGTCGCGGTCACCGTGCGCGAACGGCCGGGTCAGGGACGCTCCATCGCCGCGTACGAGGGCCTGTGGCAGCGCAGCCCGTGGCGCGCCGGGGCCCTCGCCCTCGCGCTGACGTCGCTCGCGGGGCTCCCTCCCGGCGTCATCGGCCTCGTCGGCAAGATCACGGCGCTGCGGCCCGTCGTCGCCGAGGGCTGGGTCTGGCTCGCGGTCGTCGCCGCGGTCAACGCCGTCATCGGCGTCGCCGTCTACCTGCGCTGGCTGCGTGCGGTGATCACCGCTCCTGCCGCGGCCGTCGGCGCCCCGGCAGGCACTGCCCCTACCGCTGCGCCCGTCGCCGTGGCGCGCCGACGCCCGGTCATGGTGGCCGGGCTCGTCCTCGCCTCGGCCGTGCTCGTCGTCGTCAGCGTCCAGCCCGACCTGCTCCTGCGCCTCCTCGGCTGACGACGACCCCGAGCCCGCGGAGGGATCGGGGTCGTCGTCGGACGGACGATGAGGTCAGACGGTCTGGGGCACCATCGGGGTCTCCGGGGCGGGCTGGGCGCTCACGTCCTCGGCAGTCTTGGCGTGGCGCAGGCCGAGCAGCGAGAGCACGAGCAGGATGGTCGCGCCGATGAGGGAGGCGATGCCGGCGTAGAGGGCGATCGTGCCCATCGTGCCGAAGGCGTAGGCGTTGAGCAGGAGGCCGCGCAGGGTGTTGCCCATGAAGAGGCTCTGGCGCAGGTCGCCGAGCGCCTTGACCTGGGCCGGGTCCGCGTTGGGGTCCTTGACGGCCTTGAGGTACTCACCCGAGACCTCGGAGTAGGTCTTGTTGTTCGACTGGGTGTTCATGTGCACGAGGATGTAGTGGTCGGCGAAGGCCTTGGCCTGGGCGCCGTTCTCCATCGTCTGGCCGGCGTACTGCAGCAGCGCGTCCTTCTGGTCCTGGGTCTCGAGCGCGGCGGCCACCGGCATCGTGATGTTCTGCTGGCTCAGCTGCTCCTTGACGTTGTCGGCCACGAAGCTGCTCGCGTAGATCAGCAGCGCGCCGGCCACGGCCAGCACGACGGCCATGACGAGGCCCGTCCACGAGATCAACCGGTCGAGTGTCTTGCGCATCATTCGCTTCTTTCATCGGATGGGATGTCGGGTTCCCCAACACCGCCAAACTACTACCGCGTGTAGTAGACAAGTTGCCGCTTCAACCGGGTCGGCCGCGAGATGTGGGTCACAGAAGATGCCGAGAGTGCGTCCAGTGGGCTCCCAGCGATCTCTCAGTGGGAACACGCGTTGCGGGCCGGTCGTTCACCCGACATGCACAACCACTTCAACGGGCTCAAGACCGCCGCCCTCTTCGGCGGCATCTGGGCCCTCCTGCTCGGGATCGGCGCGCTCGTCGGTGGCGGGCGCTTCATCTGGCTCTTCGCCCTCATGGGTGTCGCGATGACCTTCTACGGCTACTGGAACAGCGACAAGCTCGCCATCCGCGCCATGCACGCCTACCCGGTCTCCGAGGCCCAGGCGCCCGTCATGTACCGCATCGTGCGCGAGCTCTCCACGGCCGCCGGCAAGCCGATGCCACGCCTCTACATCAGCCCCACCCAGGCGCCCAACGCCTTCGCGACCGGTCGCAACCCGCAGAACGCCGCCGTCTGCTGCACCGAGGGCATCCTCGGCCTGCTCGACGAGCGAGAGCTGCGGGGCGTCCTCGGCCACGAGCTCATGCACGTCTACAACCGCGACATCCTGACGAGCTCGGTCGCCGCTGCGGTCGCCGGAGTCATCACCTCGATCGGCCAGATGCTCATGTTCACGAGCATCTTCGGTGGCGGCGGCTCCGACGAGGACCGGCCCAACCCCTTCGCGCTGCTCGCGATGAGCCTGCTCGCGCCGCTCGCCGCGATGATGATCCAGATGGCCATCAGCCGCACCCGCGAGTACGACGCCGACGAGGACGGCGCGAAGCTGACGGGCGACCCCCTCGCCCTGGCCTCGGCCCTGCGCAAGCTCGAGGCCGGCGTCGCTCGCGCGCCGCTGGCCCCGTCGCAGGACATCGTCAACGCCAGCCACATGATGATCGCGAGCCCCTTCCGGGCTCAGGACGTCACCCGGTTCCTGTCGACGCACCCGCCGATGGACCAGCGCATCGCTCGTCTCGAGAGCATGGCGGGCGGCCCGCTCCACCGCTGATCCCGGCCGTCCGTCGCGCCGAGGGCAACCCGAGCGACGGCGAGCGGCTCCATCTGGCAGGCTCGCCCCTATGCGCAGTCTCACCCTGGCCGAAGCCCGCGAGCGATCCTCGCTGATCACCGTCACGTCGTATGCCGTCGAGCTCGACCTCGACCAGGGCGCGGAGGTCTTCGGCTCGCGCACCCGGGTCCGGTTCTCGTGCGCCGAGCCCGGGGTCGGCTCCTGGGTCGACCTCAAGGCGCGCTCCGTCGAGACGATCTCGCTCAACGGTGCCCCGCTCGACCCGGCCGACGTCGTCGACGGACGCCTCGCGCTCCCGAGCCTCGCCGCCGACAACGAGCTCGTCGTCGCCGCGACGATGGCCTACAGCCACGACGGACAGGGTCTGCACCGGGCCACGGACCCCGCCGACGACCTCGACTACGTCTACGGCCACCTCTTCCTCGACGCCGCCCCGAGCGTCTACGCGTGCTTCGACCAGCCCGACCTCAAGGCGCCCTACGACGTCACGGTCCACACGCCGCTCGACTGGACCGTCATCGGCAACGGCGCCGCCTCGCAGGAGGGCGCCGGCACCTGGACCCTCGCGACGACGAAGCCGCTCGCGACGTACTTCGTGACGGTGTGCGCCGGACCCTACGTCTCCGTCCACGACGAGCACGACGGCATACCGCTGGGCATCCACGCACGGGCCTCGCTCCGCGAGCCGCTCGAGCGACACGCCGCCGAGCTGTTCGACGTGACGAAGCGGTCGTTCGACTACTTCCACGGTCTCTTCGGCATCCGCTACCCCTTCGGGGAGTACCACCAGGTCTTCGTGCCGGAGTTCAACGCCGGCGCGATGGAGAACCCCGGCTGCGTGACCTTCCGCGACCAGTACCTCTACCGGGGCGCCGCGACGCGCGACGAGCTGCTGACGCGGGCCAACACGGTCAGCCACGAGATGTCGCACATGTGGTTCGGCGACATCGTGACGATGAAGTGGTGGGACGACCTCTGGCTCAACGAGTCGTTCGCCGAGTACATGTCGCACCGGTGCCTCGTCGACGCCACCGACTACACCGACGCCTGGGTCGACTCCTCGATCGTGCGCAAGGTGTGGGGCTACGGCGCCGAGCGCTCCCCGTCGACCCACCCGGTCGCCGGCGTGGAGGCGCTCGACGCGCAGAGCGCGCTGCAGAACTTCGACGGCATCTCGTACGCCAAGGGCGCCGCCACGCTGCGCCAGCTCATCGCGTACGTCGGCGACGACGAGTTCATCGCCGGCGTGCGCGCCTACCTGACCGACAAGTCCTACGGGAACGGCACCCTCGCCGACTTCCTCGCCGCCATCGAGACGGCGAGCGGCAAGGACCTCGAGTCCTGGTCGCGGGCCTGGCTGCTCACGGCCGACCGCGACACGATCTCGGTCGAGGTCGAGGAGCAGGCGGGCGTCGTCGAGTCCGCGGTGGTGCACCGCGAGGCGCCGGCCGACCGACCGGCGGACCGGCCCCACGCCTTCGACATCGCGGGGTGGACCGACGGGCGCGAGCTCGGGCGCGTCCGGGTGACCGTCACCGGACCCGAGACGAGCCTCGGCGAGCTCGAGGGCACCCCGGAGCCCGCCGTCGTCGTGCCGAACGCGTCCGACCTGACGTGGGCGCACGTACGCCTCTCCGACTCGACGGTGGCCGCGCTGCCGTCCCAGCTCGGGCAGATCCCCGACGAGCAGGCCCGCGCGGTCGTGTGGTCCGCCCTCATCGACGGCGTGCACGGCTCCACGGTGTCACCGGAGGCCTTCCTCGACGTCTTCGACGCCGCGTGGCCCCGCGAGACGAACTCCTCGATCCTCACCCGGGTGGCGGCCTACGCCGAGCACCGGATCGTGCCCTACTTCGTGCCGCGCGCGTCGCAGGAGGCGGCGACAGCCCGCCTCAACCGGGCCGCAGCCGGGCTCCTCGAGCGCGCCACCGCCGGCACGACGGAGTCGCTGGCCGCGGCGCGTCTCGTCGCCGGCACGAGCGACGACGAGGCGCTGCTGCGCGCCTGGGCCGACGGGCAGGGCCTGCCGGCCGGCCTCGAGGACGACGGCGACTTCCGCTGGATCGTCGTGCGCAACCTCGCGGCGCGCGGGCTCGTCGGTGTCGCCGAGGTCGAGGCGTTCCGTGCCAAGGACGACACCCTCCAGGGCGGCCTCAACGCGCTCATGTGCCGGGCCAGCCTGCCCGACGCGGAGGCCAAGGCCTGGGCGTGGGAGCAGCTGACCGGCCGCCAGGGGCGCTCCAACTACGAGATGGTGCACCTGGCCCGCGGCTTCTGGGTCGCGCCCGACGACTCGCTCGTCGCCGACTACGTGCCGCGCTACTTCACCGATGTGCCGGCGATGTCGGCCTGGGTGGGTGAGGACGCCCTGTCTCGCGTCGTCCTCGTCGCCTTCCCGCGGGTCTTCGCCGACGAGACGGCCCGGCTCAGTGCCGAGACCATCGAGCGCGACGACCTCACCCCGGCGGTCCACCGCTCCCTCGTCGATGCCGACGCCGAGCTGCGCGAGGCCCTCGCGTCGCGGGCGACGTTCGGCGCGGCCGTCTGACGGCGGTGGGCGTCCCGACCCGCGACGAGCTGCCCGACGTCGTCCGCGACGTGTGCGGCTCGCACCTCGCGCTCCTCGACGAGCGCGTGCCGGGGCTGGTCGACGGGCTCTACCTGCACGGCTCGCTCGGTTTCGACGGGGAGTTCCACGGCGGCAGCGACATCGACTTCGTCGCGGTCACCAGCAGGCGTCCCACGCAGGTCGAGACCGACGCGCTGCGCGGGATCCACGCCGAGATCGACAAGCGGTGGCCGGAGCCGCACCACGACGGCTTCTACGTCACGGCCGACGACCTGGCGGGCAGTCCCGACGTCGTGCCCGACGGACCCGGCGTGCTGCACCAGTGGTTCGACGTCGGCACGCACTGCGATGTCAAGCACATCACGTGGCGCGAGCTGCGTGACCACGGGATCACTTTGCGCGGCAAGGACCTTCGTGACCTGATGATCTGGAGCGACGACGCCGCGTTGCACGCGTCGACCCGCGAGAACCTCGACACGTTCTGGCGCTCGCAGCTCGAGGCGATGGAGCACCACCCGCGGGAGGCGTCGTTGCCGCAGGCGGCCGAGTGGGGTGCCCTCGGTGCGCCGCGGCTCGTCCACCTGCTCGTGACGGGTCGGCCCACGTCCAAGAGCGGGGCCGGGCGGTGGGCGCGTGAGGCCTACCCGCACCACCGCGAGATCGTCGAGGAGGGCCTTCGGGTGCGGGAGCGCCCCGACGACCCGTCGACGTATGCCGCCGACCCCGACCGGCGTCGCCGCGACCTCATCGCGTTCATGACGGAGGTCATCGCCGACGGCGTCGCGGTGCCCGGTCCCGCCGAGCGGTGAGCCGGGCGTCCGGGGCCGGGTGGGCCGTCGAGCGCGCCGACGTCGCGTCGGCGGAGTCGGCCGTCCTGCTGCGCGACTACCTCGTCGACGTCAGCGACCGCTGGTTCCGGCTGCACGAGGACCGCGACTCGACACCGGAGGAGATCGAGCAGAGCCTCGCCGAGATGCCGAGCGACGACCTCGCGCCGCCGACCGGTGCCTTCGTCGTCGCCCGGTCCGGCGAACGGCTCGTCGGCTGCGTGGGAGTGCGGCTCGTGCCCGACCGGCCCGACGTCGCCGAGGTCAAGCGGATGTTCGTGCGGCCGGAGGTCAGGGGCTCCGGTCTCGCGGCTGCGCTGCTGGCCGCGGCGGAGGAGGCCGCGCGCGACCTGGGTGCGACGACGGTCCGGCTCGACACCCGGCTCGACCTCGTCGAGGCCCGGGCGTTGTACCTGCGCCACGGCTTCGTCGAGGTGCCGGCCTTCAACGAGGGCGACTACGCCGAGGTCTGGTACGCCAAGCGGCTGGCCGCACCGCGACGCGACGGCTCGCCCGGCTGAGTGTCCACCCGACTCCGCGGCGTCGGACGGCCCGGTCCGTCGGCAGCCGCGCACCATGCGACGTCCACTCGCCGAGGGCCGACGACCCGGCGAGGTCGTGGAGATCCTCCGGCACCAGGCGCCGGCAGATCTCCACGACCCGGCGTCCCGAGATCGTGCGTCCGCGGAAGGTCAGCGGTCGTAGGCGGTGGTGTGGCGGGGCTCGTAGAGCTGGATGTCGTCCGCACCGGGCACCGCCATCATGACGACGAGGCCGTAGCCGTGGTCGGTGGGGTCGGTCGTGAAGACCGCTCCGCGCGAGACGAGCTCAGCCATCGTCAGGCGCAAGTCGTCGCACATGAGCGAGATGGCATGGTGCCGTGGGGAGGTCCACGACGAGCCCTGAGGGCCGCGGGTCGGGTGCACCCCGAGCTCACTCGGACCCGTCCCGAAGATGAGCCAGGCATCGGTGTCGTCGGCCCCGTCCGAGTCGTCGTCGGTGACGAAGGGCCACTGGAGGACGTCGCGGAAGAAGGCCCGCGTCGCCGCCGCGTCGTCGGAGTACACGAGGTTGTGGACGGCAGTGATCATGGACGGGACGCTACGCCCCAAGCGCGCCGGACGGCATACCACTGTCCGGCGGTGCACCGACTGTCGCGTTTGTGGGCGTGCGCGCGCCCCGGCCCTGACATTTCCGGCCCATGGGCGCGGAGCGGGAGGGTGGAGGAGTCCTACCGGCACCGGGTGCCTGAGAAGCTCCACGAACCGTTCAGGTGCCGGAGACGGAAGTCACCAGGGGCTGGGCTCGTAGTCCTTGACGAAGCAGCCGTAAAGATCGTCGCCGGCCTCGCCGCGCACGATCGGGTCGTAGACCCGCGCCGCGCCGTCGACGAGGTCGAGCGGCGCGTGCCAGCCCTCGGCCGCGATGCGCAGCTTCTCGTCGTGCGGGCGCTCGTCGGTGATCCAGCCCGTGTCGACGGCCGTCATGAGGATGCGGTCGGTCTCGAACATCTCGCCCGCGCTCGTGCGGGTCATCATGTTGAGCGCCGCCTTGGCCATGTTCGTGTGCGGGTGGCCGGGCCCCTTGTAGCGGCGGGAGAACTGGCCCTCCATGGCGGACACGTTGACGACGTACGCGCGGCGCGCGCCACCTGCGACCGCGGCCCGCATCGCCGGACGCAGCCGCGAGACGAGGATGAAGGGCGCCGTCGAGTTGCACAGCTGCACCTCGAGCAGCTCGAGCGGGTCGACCTCCTCGACCTTCTGCGTCCACGAGTTCGTCCGCTGCAGGTCGGGCAGCAGGCCACCCGCGTCGACGGCGGTGCCTGCCCGGTGCGCCTCGAGGCTCGCGTGGCCGGCGGTGAGGGCGAGTGCCGTCATCGACGCGGCCGTCTGGGCGGCGATGGCGTGCTCGAGGGACTCGCCGTCGTGGTGCGCGACGGCGTGGGTGCCGAGGGCCCCGGCGATCGAGGCCGGGTGCGCCTCGCTGATCCGGTCGAAGGTCACCATCTCGGGCAGGGCGACGCCGTCGGGGAGCGGCGCCGTCTCGAGCTCGACGAGGTTGCTGTAGGCGCCGGGGGAGCGGCGCACCGTCTGGGCGGCGTTGTTGATGAGGATGTCGAGCGGGCCGGCAGCCGTCACCTCGTCGGCGAGGGCGACGACCTGGGTGGGGTCGCGCAGGTCGATGCCGACGATCTTGAGCCGGTGGATCCAGTCGGCCGAGTCCTCCATGGCGGAGAAGCGGCGCATCGCGTCCTTGGGGAAGCGCGTCGTGATCGTCGTGTGGGCGCCGTCGCGGAGCAGGCGAAGGGCGATGTACATCCCGATCTTCGCGCGGCCGCCGGTGAGCAGGGCGCGCTTGCCGGTGAGGTCGGTGCGCTGGTCGCGCTTGGCGTGCGAGCGGGCCGCGCAGTCGGGGCAGAGCCAGTGGTAGAACGCGTCGACGAGCGTGTAGTCGTTCTTGCAGATGTAGCACCCGCGCGGGTTGACCAGCTCCCCGGCGAAGGCGCCGGTCGCGTTGGACACCAAGGGGATTCCCTTGGTCTCGTCGTCGATCCGCATCGGCGATCCGGTGGCCGTCGACTCGATGACCTGCCGGTCGGCCTTGCGCTCGGCCCACGTCTTCGCGTTGCGCCGGTCCTTCTTGAGCCGCTTGTACATCAGCGACGCGGCCCGCTTCAGGGTCTCGAAGTCCGGGTCGTCGATCTCGAGCGAGGGCGCGAGGGCCAGCACACGCACGGCCGTCGCGACGTCCTCGGGGTCGAGGTGCACGACGGCAGCGGGGTCCAGCTCGTTCTCGGTCTCACTCACCGCGCAAGGGTACGCGGGCGACTCGCTCCCTCCCCAATCCGCGGTCCCGGCCGGGAGACGGCGTATGCCGCCGGGCCGGCGACCGTCCGGGCCACCGGAGTGTGGTGGCGGGGACGGGCGCGAGCCCGACGGCATACGGTTTCGGAGGAGCTGGCCTCGCCCGGGTCACGTCCAGCGTGTCGTCACCCTGTCCGTGTCCCGGTGCGAAGTGGAAGCGTCGGTCAGTTGGAGCTGGCCGGCTTGACCGCGAGCGTCACGGGGACGTCCTGGCGGGCGCCGTCGCGGATCACCGTGAGGGTGGTCTTGTCGCCGGCCGTCATCTCGCGGATCTGGGCGACGAGGGCCGTCGCGGAGTCGATGCGCTGGCCGTCGACGGCGATGATGACGTCGCCGTTCTTGATGCCGGCGTTGGCTGCGGGAGTGCCACTGCTGACCGAGACGACCTGGGCTCCGGCCCGCTTGGCGCTGCCGTCGGAGACGACCGTGTCGCGGGTGCTGACCCCGAGGAAGGCGTGCTGGGCCTTGCCGCTCTTGATGAGCTGGTCGGCGATCGACTTGGCCTCCTTGACCGGGATCGCGAAGCCGATGCCGATGTTGCCGCTCTGGCTGCCGCTCGAGCTCTGTCCCAGCGAGGCGATCGAGCTGTTGATGCCGATGAGCTCGCCCTTGGCGTTGACGAGCGCGCCGCCGGAGTTGCCGGGGTTGATCGCGGCCGACGTCTGGATGGCGTTGGTCACGACCTCGTCACCGGTCGCCTGCTGCTGACCGAGAGGGGACTCGCTCGACGTGCCGGTGCTGACCGGGCGGTTGAGCGCCGACACGATGCCGGTGGTGACGGTGCCCGAGAGGCCGAGCGGGTTGCCCACGGCCATGGCCGGGTCGCCGACCTTGAGGGCCTCGGAGTCCCCGAGGGTGATCGGCGTCAGGTCGCTCGGCCCGTCGGTGAGCTTGATGACGGCCAGGTCGGTCGAGGGGTCCGTGCCGACGATGGTCGCGCCGTAGGTGCGCCCGTCGTTCAGCGTCACGGTGATGGCGCCGTTGCCGGTCGCGTCGCCGACGACGTGGTTGTTGGTCAGGATGTGGCCGCTCTTGTCGAAGACGACGCCCGAGCCGGCGCCCGACCCCTGCTGGGTCGTCACGTCGATGCTGACGACGCTCGGCGTCACGGCGGCGGAGACGGCGGACCAGTCGGGTGCGGTGGCGTTGCCCTGCACGACCGTCGGCGACGATCCCTGGTTCTGGTTCGTCGTCGAGGAGGCGGACGTCGTCGCACTGGCGGTGCCCTGGTCGCCGAGCTGCGTGGCGGCATACGTGCCCCCGCTCGCGAGGACGGCAGCGAGCAGCGCGACGCCGACGGTCTGGCCGAGACGGCTCTCGCGCTTGGGTGCCGGGCGGCTGCCCTCGCCCAGGGGCGGCGTCGGCGGGGCCGGCGGCATGGGGGGTGAGGACTGGCTGTAGTAGCCGCCCTGCGGGATCTGCTGGGTGTGGTCCTCAGGTGCCAGGGTCATGGCTCCTCCTCGCTCTGGTCTGTTGACTCCATGACATCGACCCAGCTTTGGACCCGGTTGTGGTGTTCCTAGGAATCGGCTGTGCCTTGTCGGGCGACCATGTGATGCCGGTCACCCCGGCTGGTGGCAGGCCGCAGCGGGAGCACGACGACGAAGGTCGCCCCACCACCGGGGGTCTCCTGGACCGTCACCTCGCCTCCGTGGGCCTGGACGATCGCCTGCACGATTGCGAGGCCGAGGCCGTTGCCGCCACCCTGGCCGCGACTGCGGGACCAGTCGGCGCGGTAGAAGCGCTCGAAGACGCTCTGCCGGTCCGCCTCCGGGACGCCGACGCCGTGGTCGCGCACGTGAAGGGCGACGTGGGCGACGTCGACGCGGCCGACGAGGATCTCGATCGAGGTGCCGTCTGGGGTGTGGACGCGCGCGTTGGTGACGAGGTTGGTGACCACCTGGCGCAGCTGCTGCTCGTCGGCCTCGAGCTCGGTCGGCTCGATGGGCCCGTTGATGCCGGTCGCGACGACGTGTCGGACGGGCGCGATGGTCCGGGCGTCCTGCGCGGCGTCGGCCGCGAGGACGGCGAGGTCGACGGTCTGCAGCTCGAGCGGGCGCTCGCCGTCGAGCCGCGCGAGGGTCAGCAGGTCCTCGACGAGGCCGCTCATCCGGTGCGCCTCGGACTCGATGCGCCCCATCGCCCCGGTCACGGCGTCGGCCGTCGGCAGCGCACCCTGGCGGTAGAGCTCGGCGTAGCCGCCCACCGCCGCGAGCGGGGTGCGCAGCTCGTGCGAGGCGTCGGCGATGAAGCGGCGCATCTTCGCCTCGTTGGCCTGACGCACGGCGAAGCTCTGCTCGATGCGGGCGAGCATCGCGTTGAGCGAACGTGAGAGGGAGGCGACCTCGTCGTCGGTGTCGGGCACGTCGACGCGCTGGGTGAGGTCGCCGACGGCGATCTGGGCGGCGGTGTCCTCGATGCGGGTCAGCGGACGGAAGGTGCGGGCGACGAGGTACCAGCCGCAGATCCCGGTCAGCAGCAACGTGATGGCACCGATGCCGCCGGCATAGAGGAGGAACTGGTTGACGGTGGCCTCAAGCGGCCTGAGAGGCAGGGCCACGACGACGATGGCGCTGCCTTCATCGTTGGGACGAGCCAGTGCCAGCCACTGGCCCTCGCCACTCGTCGAGCCGACCTCGAACGTCGTCGCGTTGATGACATTTGCGTCGGTCATCTTCGGTACCGGGATCGCGGCAACCGCCGGCTCGACCAAGGCCGCCTCGCCGAGCGAATCGACCACGCCGGTCGAGAGGTCGAGAACGCGCGCGGTGAAGTTCGTGGGCATCCGTGAGCCGGTGAGCTGCAGCTCGGAGAGGTCGACGGATGCGAGGCTCGTGGCGTACACCTCGAGCTCCTGCTCGGTCTGGTTCACGAGGTAGACGCGGAGGAGGGCGCTCACGACGAGCGCGGTCACGGCGAGGGCGGCCGCGACGAGGCCGAGCGTCACCCCGAGCAGACGCCAGCGCAGCGGCATGGCCCGCAGGCGGCTCATCAGGGAACGCCCGCGCGGGCCTCCGTCGGGGCGGGGTGCGTCCTCCGCCGGGGCGGTCAGGTCGGCCATCCGGTCAGGGGGTGGTCAGCTCTGGGGGCACCCGGAGAACGTAACCCACGCCGCGCTTGGTGTGGATGAGCGAGGGACCGTCGGCGTCGATCTTGCGCCGGAGGTAGGAGATGTAGGACTCGACGATGCCGGACTCGCCACGGAAGTCGTAGTCCCAGACGTGGTCGAGGATCTGCAGCTTCGAGAGCACGCGGTTGGGGTTGAGCAGCAGGTAGCGCAGGAGCTTGAACTCGGTGGGGGACAGGTCGATGACCCGGCCGCCGCGACGCACCTCGTGCGAGTCCTCGTTGAGCTCGAGGTCGTGGAAGCGCAGCGTCGCGCCCTCGTCGGCCTGTCCGCGGGTGCGGCGCAGCACGGCCCGGATGCGGGCGATGACCTCCTCGAGGCTGAACGGCTTGGTGACGTAGTCGTCGCCGCCCACGGTGAGGCCCTGGATCTTGTCGCCCGTCGCGTCGCGTGCGGTGACGAAGACGATGGGCTGCTGGCGGCCGCGGTCGCGCAGGCGCCGGGTCACCTCGAAGCCGTCGACGTCGGGGAGCATGACGTCGAGCACGACGAGGTCGGGCTCGGACTCGGCGGCCATGGCGAGGGCGGTCGTGCCGTCGCCGGCCGTCTCGACCTCGAACCCGGCGAAGCGCAGTGACGTCGCGAGCAGCTCGCGGATGTTCGGCTCGTCCTCGACGACGAGCAAACGGGCCTCGGGTGTCGACGCTGTCTGAATGTCCACCGTCCCAGTCTCCGGGTGTTCGCTGGGAGTTCGCTGGGAACGGCTCGGTTCTCAGCGCTTGCGGGCCTTGGCCAAGGCCTTCTTGAAGTCCTTGCCGCACATCGAGGCGCAGTCCTGCGCGCACAGACGCTTGATCACCACGGGGCACTTCGTGCACCGCGGACTGTCCTTGCAGCACTTGGACTTCGGCTTGAGCGTCGCCACGTCCTTGGCCTTGAGCTTGCCCACGACGACGATGGTAAATAGGTCAGGCGCATCTGACCTAATTGAGTCGCTGAATGAGACAGAGCCGAGCTCTTAGAGGTCGTCGGCGCGCTCGGCGACCCGCGCCGGAGCCGAACCACCGTCGGCACACCTGAGACGAGCGGGCGGCCTGTGAACTCCGCCCGGGTGAGCGGTGCTCGCTCACCGGGTCCGGGCGGGCACGAGAGCAGCCCGCCCCGCGAAGCGGGACGGGCTGCTGGGCGATGCGGTGGATCAGCCCATGTACGGGCCGACCAGGGTCTTGTCCTTGGCGATCGCGGCCAAGTCCTTGCCCGTGATGCCAGCGTGCGCAGCACCGGAGACGTACTCGCCGTGGTTGTCCTTGTCGACCACCGGCTCCGTGGCCGCAACGGGGAATTCCGGGGCGGTGAATGTGATCGGCAGCAGGCCACCGGTCCAGGCGACAGCCGTCGCGTAGGAGGTGGTGCCGGCGGTCATCGAGTCGATCGTGCCGTCCATCGGCGCGTCCGTCACGCTCCACTCGAACGTGTAGAGGCCGCTGGTGCGGATCGCTACGAGGGTGACCTCCTTGACGCCGTCGTTGTTCTTGTCGGTGATCTGGCCGCTGACGGTCTCGTTGACTGTGACCATCGTTGCGCCGTCGAGGCCTTTGATCACGTTGGTGCCGCTGAACCCGCCGCCCGCCGCCACGTCCACGTCGTACGTGTGGAGCCAGTTGCCGCCGCTGCCCGAGGGCTGGGTGGCGTGGAAGATCGCATGGCCGGTCGGCACGGCCTGGGCGGTCGTGGCGGCGTTGGCCGAGGAGGCGAAGGCGAGCGGGGTGGCGAGCGCGGCGATGGCCACGAGGCCGAGGATGGTCTTGCGCATGGGTTGACTCTCTAGTTGTGGTTGCCCCGCCGCCCGACTGGCGATCGACGCTGAGATCAGTGTAGACCGCTATATGGTTGCTAACTGACTACTATCAGTGTGATATGAGGCACCTGTGCTACCGTTTGCCAGATGGCCAGACCCTATGGAGACCCGTTAGAGATCGTGACGGCACCTGTCGTAGCACAGTCCCCGTTCATCCCCATCAACGCAAAGATCGTCGTAGGGGCGGTGGCCCCAGCGTCGCCGGACCCGATCCCGATCGTGCTGCTGCCGGGTTTCGAGTACCGCCTTCGCGATTGGCGGGACCCGGACACCCACGAGGCGCACTGGCTGCTGGAGCGGAGAAAGTCCGCTCAGCAGGGCGGCGGCGGCGAGTAGCCCGGGCGAAGCCGCGCGGGCGCACCTCAGACGGGTGCTGGCCACCATCCGCACGCCGCCCGGGGTGCGGTGTCGTGCCTTTGCCCCCGGGCGGTCACCCCAGAACTCGTGAGGTGCGGCAATAGGTCAGATCAGGTCATCCGCATCGACGATCCGGTACGCGTACCCCTGCTCCGCGAGGAAGCGCTGGCGGTGCGCGGCGAAGTCGGCGTCGACGGTGTCCCGGCTCACGATCGTGTAGAAGTGCGCGGTGCGCCCGTCGCCCTTGGGCCGCAGGACGCGACCGAGCCGCTGGGCCTCCTCCTGGCGCGAGCCGAAGGTGCCGCTGATCTGGATCGCGACGCTGGCCTCGGGCAGGTCGATGGAGAAGTTCGCGACCTTGCTGACGACGAGGGTCGTGATCTCGCCGACGCGGAACGCGTCGTAGAGGCGCTGGCGCTCCTTGACCGTCGTCTCGCCGGTGATGACCTCGGCACCGAGCCGCTCGGCCACCTCGTGGAGCTGGTCGAGGTACTGCCCGATGACGAGCGTCGGCTCGCCGGCGTGCTGCTCGGCCAGCTTCTCGATGACGGGCAGCTTCGCGTCGGAGCACGACGCGAGGCGGTAGCGCTCCTCCGGCTCGCTCACGGCATACGCCATCCGCTGGCCGTCGGGGAGGCTGACCCGCACCTCGACGCAGTCCGCGGGAGCGATGTAGCCCTGGGCCTCGATGTCCTTCCACGGCGCGTCGAAGCGCTTCGGGCCGATGAGGCTGAAGACGTCGGCCTCGCGGCCGTCCTCGCGCACGAGCGTCGCGGTCAGGCCGAGGCGGCGGCGTGCCTGCAGGTCCGCGGTCATGCGGAAGATCGGGGCCGGCAGCAGGTGCACCTCGTCGTAGACGATGAGGCCCCAGTCGCGGGCGTCGAGCAGGTCGAGGTGCGCGTAGGCGCCCTTCCGCTTCGTCGTCAGCACCTGGTAGGTCGCGATGGTGACCGGGCGGATCTCCTTGCGGGCGCCGGAGTACTCGCCGATCTCGTCCTCGGTCAGGGTCGTGCGCCTGATCAGCTCGTCCTTCCATTGGCGCGCGCTGACGGTGTTGGTCACGAGGATGAGGGTCGTCGCCTTGGCGGCGGCCATCGCGCCGGCGCCGACGAGCGTCTTTCCCGCACCGCAGGGGAGCACCACGACGCCCGACCCGCCGTGCCAGAAGCCGTCGACGGCGTGCTGCTGGTAGGGCCGCAGGTGCCAGTCGGCCTGGTCGAGGTCGATCGGGTGGGCCTCGCCGTCGACGTAGCCTGCCAGGTCTTCTGCCGGCCAGCCGACCTTGAGCAGCTCCTGCTTCAGGGTGCCGCGCTCGCTCGGGTGGACGACGACGGCGAGGTCGTCGAGGCGCTCGCCCGTGAGCGGCTTGATCTTCTTGTACCGCAGCACCTCCTCGAGCACCGGGCGGTCCGTCGTGCGCAGCACGAGACGGGTCCCCTCCGGGCTGTCGGTGAGGCCCTCCTTGGTGAGGGTGAGGCGCCCGTACCGGTCCATCGTGTCGGCCACGTCGACGAGCAGCGCGTTGGGGACGGCATACCTGCTGTGGGTGATGAGGGCGTCGACGACCTGCTCGGCGTCGTGGCCGGCGGCGCGGGCGTTCCACAGACCGAGCGGCGTGATCCGGTAGGTGTGCACGTGCTCGGGGGCGCGCTCGAGCTCGGCGAACGGCGCGATGGCGCGGCGTGCGGCCTCGGCGTTCGGGTGGTCGACCTCGAGGAGGAGGGTCTTGTCGCTCTGGACGATCAGGGGTCCGTCATTCATCGTGTGGGGACAACTCCGAGCGTGGGTCGAGGTATTCCGTCGGGCCCCGGTGCGAGCCGATACCTCGGCCCGGGGGTGGGGCGTGCTGGTGACAGTATGGGCGCATGCGATCCCCACAGGTCGAGGCGGCGACGGGGCTGCCCCCGAAGGTGACGATCTACGAGGTCGGTCCTCGCGACGGGCTGCAGAACGAGAAGACGGTCGTCCCGGCTGCCACGAAGGTCGAGTTCATCCGCCGCCTCGAGGCCGCGGGGCTCGGCACCATCGAGACGACGTCGTTCGTGCCGGCGAGGTGGGTGCCGCAGATGGGTGACGCCGAGGAGGTGCTCGCCGGCCTCGGCGCCGACGGGCTGGGACGCCGCCGGCCCGCCCTCGTGCCCAACGAGCGCGGCCTCGACCGCGCCGAGGAGCTCGGTCTCACGGCCATCGCGATCTTCGGGTCGGCCACCGAGACCTTCGCGCAGAAGAACCTCAACCGGTCGGTCACCGAGCAGTACGCCATGTTCGAGCCCGTGGTGAAGCGCTCGCTCGCCGACGGCATGTGGGTGCGGGCCTACGTCTCGATGTGCTTCGGCGACCCTTGGGAGGGGCCGGTGCCGATCGACCAGGTCGTCGACACCGCCGAGCGGCTCATGGACCTCGGCTGCCACGAGCTCAGTCTCGGCGACACCATCGGCGTCGGCACGACCGGCCACGTGCACCGGCTCCTCGAGGCTCTCGGGGCGCGTGGCATCGGCACCGACCGTGTCGCCGTGCACTTCCACGACACCTACGGCCAGGCGCTCGCCAACACGATGGCCGCCCTGCGCGACGGCGTCTCGGTCGTCGACGCGGCGGCCGGTGGCCTCGGTGGCTGTCCCTACGCGAAGTCCGCCACGGGCAACCTCGCCACCGAGGACCTCGTGTGGGCCCTGCACGGGGCCGGGGTCGAGACCGGCGTCGACCTCGACGCGCTCGTCGAGACCTCGGTCTGGATGGCTGGTCGGCTGGGCCGTCCGTCGCCGAGCAACGTCGTGCGCGCCCTCGCCGGCGCCTGACCCACCCCAACCGCCGAAGGGCCACGAACCGGGGGAAGTAGGAGGCGGCGCGTCAGGGCCGGGGCTGGTCCTTGGTGAGGTGCAGCAGCCAGTCGCGGTCGGTTCGGATCAGGGCGTAGCGGCGCGAGCTGTCCTGCCCGTGGAGCACGAAGACGATCCGGTGGTCGTCACGCGACTCCTCCTCCCACCACCCGGTGTCGGCGACCGACTTGTGCTCGTCGGTGTAGTCGAGGTGGTCCATGGCGTGGTCGTCGACCGCGACGGCGAGGCGGTCGTGCCGGCTCGTCGTCGGCAGCCCCTTGGGCACCGCCCACGATCGCAGGACGCCGTCCTCCTCGAGCCGCAGGTCGAAGTGCGGCCGCGGCTTCCGGTGGTCATGGAGCACGTATGCCGGCCGGTGGCCTCCGCGGATGTCGTTGCCCACCGAGGCTGCTCAGCTCTCGAGCGTCGCGCCGGTGATGCGGTGCACCGAGAAGGACTTCTCGTGGCCGGACTCGTCGGTGGCCCGCACCCGTCCGCCCTCGACCTTCTGGGGGTGGATGAGGTGGCGGCTCGTGGCCCCGTGGCCGTCGGAGTAGCCGATCCACACGCCGTGCCGGTCGGCGACCGCGTCACGCAGCAACGACAGCGTCACGACCGGGTCCATCGCCAGGATGCGTGGACCAGGACGGGTCTCGTCCTCGACGCGGCGCTGGTCGGCCGTCGCCTCGGCAGCGCGCAGCCCGTCGACGAGCGTCTGCGTGTAGGGCCGGTCGACGGGCGAGACCATCGGGCCGGGGCCGCGGCGGCGTGAACCGGCCCTCCGGCGAGGCGTCTCGGCGTGGACGACAGTGCCGTCCTGCCCCTCGTGCACGGGTGCAAAACCGTTGTCGCGCAACAGGTCGACGAGGACGCGGGGGTCTGCCGACGACACGAGCACGGTGGGCGCGAGACGCCGGAGCCGCAGCGGAGTGAGGTCGCGGGACGCGAGCATCGTGTCGAGGACCGCCTCGTCGTCGGAGCGAATGTAGGCTGCGGCGCCGCCGATGCGTGTCTGGCCGTGCTTGCGGGCGACGTCGGCGACGAGGTACTCGAGCGGCTGCGGGACCGGCGTGCGGCTCGACCGGCGCACCGTCTCGGTGAAGTCGGCCGCGGTCCACCCCGCGTCGAGCGCCCGGCGCACCGACTCGGGGGTGAAGCGGTAGACCGTGGCACCGCCGCGGGACTCGACGTCGGCGGCGAGGCGCATGAACGACCCGAGACCGCCGACGAGCGGCCCGGGGGCGACGGCGGTGAGGTCGGCCTGGACGAGGATGTGGTCGACGGGGGAGGGCAGGTGCGCCGACATCGCCGCGGCGACGCCCTCGGCCACGGCTCCCGCCTCCGGCGGCGTCTGCTCGGTCGAGGTGATGCCGCCACCGGAGCCGCTCCCGCGATCACCTCGACCCCGGGCGGCGCGCTTGCCGTTCGAGGTGTTCCCGCCACCGGCCTGGGTGGCGCGATCACCTCGAACCGCGGGGAGGAGGGGGAGGAGCGGGGCGACGAGGGCGCGGCCGGCCTCGGACAGGGCCCCGCGACCGGTGACCCCGAGCCACTCGGACTCGCGCAGCACCGCCTCGACGGCCTCGTCGAGCACGGCAGCGGACCGGTTCGGCCGCCGCCACGCCAGGCGCTCGCGCAGGGAGGCGTGGTCCGGCGCGCTGCCCGGCTCGAGCGAGGCGAGCTCTCGCAGCACCTCGCGGCGGATCGCACGGATCGCCGGCCACTGGACGTCGGGGCCCAGCGCATTGGCCGGCCCGGTGCCGGTGCCACGTCGCCCCACGAGGTGCGGGGCCCGGGTCGACCCGAGCCAGGCCACGGCCAAGGTCGCCCAGCGGTGCCCGGCCTCGCTCGAGCTCCACTCGTCGATCTCCGACGTGGGAGCCCACACCGGCACGACCTCGCCGTCGTCGGCGACCAGCCCGGCGGCATACGCGAGCTCGACGACGAAGGCGGTGTGCTCGGGGTCGAGGTCGAGGGACATCTGGGTGACGCGGAGGTCTCGGACCGACAGGCCGCCGGCGCGCAGCACCCGGGGCGGGTCGGCGCCCCACGCGGCGGCGAGCTCGTCGACGTGCGTCAGGCACTCGCTGGCGGCACCGCCGGCGGCCGCGTCGACGAGCGACACGGGACGGGCCTCGATGTCGGGCGGGGTCAGCTCGGTCGACCGGTGCAGCCGGCCCTCGCGCAGCACGAGCCCGACCTCGCGGGGCAGCGCGACGCGGTCGGTCGACACGGGGACGAGCAGGTGGTGCTCGAGCAGCCAGCGGGCTGTCGTGCGACCCGGGGCGGCGGCGGGCAGGACGCCGAAGGCGGGCCCCCACGTCATCCGCTCGAGCATGGCGCGCGAGTCGTCGGGCGCCTCGGCGACTGTCGCCCGGATGCGGTCGGGGTCGGCGTGCTCGGGCGGCGACGAGGGGCGCAGCTCGCGCATCGGCGCCCCCAGGCCGGCAACCGCCGTGCCGAGCACCTCGGGCACCGTGCGCACGACGTGGTCGCCGTCGACGCCGCGCCAGACCAGCGCCGAGCGCCAGAGGTCCTGCACGATGGCGTCGACCGTCCCGGCGTCGTCGGTGCCGAGCAGGTGCAGCAGCACGCTGCGCTCGGCGGCGTCGCCCGCGACGACGACGGCCTCGAGCACCTGGAGGTGGCCACGGTCGAGCGCCTCGACGGCGCGCTGCACGCTGGCCCGGGTGCCCGCCCGGGCGGCGAGGCTCGTCAGGTCGGCCGGCGCGGGGCGCGCGAGATCCGGGCGCGCGAGCACGAGGTCGATGAGCTCTGCGTCGCCCCGGCCGCGGATGTCGTCGGCGAGGCTCCGGCTCGGGGTGGCCATCCTCCCAACCTACTGCCCACCTGACGTGGCCTCCGACTCGCTCGGGCGCGTGCCCGCTAGCGTTGCCTCCATGAGCGCGCTCTCACCGGCGTCACCCGCCGAGCCGGCCCCGGCCCACCCGACCGGGCAGCAGTGGACCATCGGGCACGGTCCCTTCGAGGCGACCGTCGTCGAGGTCGGCGGCGGGCTGCGCACGCTGACCCGTGCCGGCGTCGACGTCGTGGCCGGCTATGCCGCCGACGAGACCTGTGCGTCGGGCCGCGGCCAGCAGCTCATGCCGTGGCCCAACCGGATCCGTGGCGGCCGCTACACGTTCGAGGGCACCGAGCACCAGCTGTCGGTCACCGAGGTCGCCCGCGGCAACGCGAGCCACGGCTTGGTGCGCTGGGCGCTCTGGGAGCTCGTCGAGCACGAGGACGACCGCGTGACCGTCGGCTATCGCCTGCACCCGCAGCCCGGCTGGGACCACTTCCTCGACCTGCGCACGACCTACCTGCTCGACGAGTCGGGCCTCGTCGTGACGGCGGCAGCCCGCAACGTCGGACCGACGGCCGCCCCGTTCGGCTACGGCGCGCACCCCTACCTCGCCGTCGGCGACACCCTGCTGCCCGACGTCGAGCTGCGCATCCCGGCCGCGACGTGGGTGCAGGTCGACGAGCGCCTCCTGCCCGCCGCGAACCGCCCGGTCTCGGGCGAGCCCTACGACTTCCGCGAGCGCCGCCCCGTCGGCGGTGCCCGCCTCGACACGGCCTACACCGATGTCCTGCGCGACGCCGACGGCATGTGGCGCGCCACCGTGGCCGCCGCCGACCGCACGACGACGCTCTGGGCCGACGCGGCCTTCCCGTGGCTCCAGGTGTTCACCGCCATCGCCGAGGACCGCAAGGGCGAGGTCGGCATCGCCGTCGAGCCGATGAGCTGCCCCGCCGACGCCTTCAACTCGGGTGACGGTCTCGTCGTGCTCGCGCCGGGCGAGGAGTGGACCGGGACCTGGGGCATCTCCCCGTCCTGACCGGACCGCAGGGCCCGCTCGGAAGGTCGGACCGGCCGCCCGGTGGCTCAGCGGCCGAGCAGCACGTCCGACGTCTGCTCGAGGGCCTGTCGCGCGTAGCCCTGCCACATCCGGCCGACGAGCGGCAGGACGCGGGCGGCATACGTGCTCGTCGGGTGCAACGTCCAGCTCCACGTCACGCGCACGCCCGTGCCCTCGGGCGCGAAGGCCCACCGGCCGTCGACGTGCGACACGAGGGGCCTGAACGCCCCCGTGAAGTCGGTGAGGACGTAGTCGAAGCGCTCGGGCCGCACGACCTCGGTCAGGCGCTCGCGCATCGTGCCGCCGTCGGCCAGGGCGATGGTCCGGGTCTGCCCCACCTCGCCCCACGGTCCGCCCTGGTCGCGCACCTCCCGGATCGGTGGGAGCAGCCCGTAGCGCCGCGACATGAGGTCGGTGAGCGGGTGGGGGAGCAGGCGGTCGTACGCGTCGCCGACCTCGACGGGCACGGCGCGGGACGACTCGAGGTGCAGGGGCGTGGGCATGCCCCAGCGAAGGGCGGCGGCCCGCGCGATCGGGGGCCCGGCGCCTGCGCGGCGGGAAATCCGGCTTGCCCCGAGCCGTTAGGCTGGAGCGGAGCGCAAGGAGCGCCATCGAGTCGTGCCGTGAGGCGGCCGACCGAGATCTGAACGAGGTGGACTGTGCCGACTGGCAAGGTCAGGTTCTACGACGCGGACAAGGGCTTCGGATTCATCTCCGAGGACTCCGGCGCGGACGTCTTCCTGCACGCGAACGCGCTTCCCGAGGGCATCACGACCCTGAAGAAGGGCGTGCGTGTCGAGTTCGGCATCGTCGAGGGCCGCAAGGGTGCCCAGGCGCTGTCGGTCAAGGTGCTCGACCCGGTCCAGTCCGTCGCCGCCAACAAGACCGCACAGACCCGCAAGACGCAGGAGGAGCTCACCGTCATCATCGAGGACGTCGTGCAGCTCCTCGACGGCGTCGGCAACGGCTACCGCGCCGGACGCCGCCCAGACCGCAAGCTCGCCTCCAACGTCGCACGCGCCCTGCGCGGCCTCGCGGACGAGCTGGAGAAGTGAGCTCATGACCGTCACCGCCCCCAAGACGGACGCCGTGCTGCTGGCCGCGTCCGACCTCGCCCGCAGCGTCCTCGAGGAGGTCGCCGAGCCCGCAACCGTCGGCGCGCACCTCGGCATGGACCTGCTCGAGGAGCGCCTCGGCATGCACTGGTTCGAGTGCACCTCGCCGGGCTACCGCGGCTGGCGCTGGGGCGTCAGCGTCGCCCGGGTGTCGCGCGCCAAGGTGGCGACGGTCTGCGAGACCAACCTGCTGCCCGGTCCCGACGCCGTCCTGGCTCCCGAGTGGCTGCCGTATGCCGACCGGCTCGCTCCCGGCGACCTCGGTGCCGGCGACGTGCTGCCCTTCCGTCACGACGACCCCAACCTCGAGGCCGGTTTCGAGGCCACGGGCGAGGAGGACGTCGACCAGATGGCCTTCTTCGAGCTCGGACTCGGTCGTCCCCGCGTCCTGTCGGCCGAGGGTCGCGAGGTCGCCGCGAGCCGGTGGTACGCCGGCGACAACGGTCCGACGGCCGAGATCGCCACCAAGGCGACCGAGCGCTGCACGACGTGCGGCTACTTCCTGCCGATGGCGGGCGCGCTGCGTGCGACCTTCGGGGTCTGCGCCAACGAGTGGAGCCCCTCCGACGGCCGGGTCGTCTCGCTCGACCACGGCTGCGGGGCCCACTCCGAGACCGACATGGACCACCCCGAGCCGCCGCCGATCGGCGAGCCGATCGTCGACGAGTTCGCCGTCGACGTCGAGCCGGCGGAGCGCGCGGCCCAGGCCGGCACGGTCACGGACGAGACGGCCACCAACGAGCAGTCGGTCGACGAGCAGTCGGTCGACGAGCAGTCGGTCGACGAGCCGTCGGCCGACGAGCCGTCGGCCGACGAGCCGGGCGAGCTGCCGGCAGCCGAGCTGGACGAGAAGCCGGCCGAGGCGCCCGCCGAGGAGTCGCACGGCTCGGACGACCCCGTCACCGACTGACAGTCGCCCGACCACGGGACGGCCACCCGGCATACCCGGGTGGTCCGCTGCCGCCCCTGGGCGCGACCGGGTCTCAGGCGGCGTCGCTCGCGTTGCCGCGCCCGCGCCACACGTAGACCCAGCCCATGACGCCCAGCACGAATCCGGCCACGCACGTCCACGGCCACCAGTCGCGGTCACCCTCGTGGAGGGCGGGCACGACGAGGATGACGACGAGCGCGACGACCCACGCAGCCATCCCGACCTCGATGATCCGCAGCATCGGCACGGGCAGCGGGGCGATCTGCTCGGGCGTCGGGTCGGACGCGGGCGGCAGGTCGGGGGTGGTCTCGTCGGTCACGCAGACAGCCTAGGGTCTCGTCACACAGCCGAAACGCGCCGCCACTAGGGTGGTGCGCCATGTCGACGGATACACGCAAAGCGCCCACACAGACCGGGCTCGACGGCTTCTTCAAGATCACCGAGCGCGGGTCGACCGTCGCTCGCGAGGTCCGGGGCGGCTTCGTCACCTTCTTCACGATGGTCTACATCGTGGTCCTCAACCCCATCATCCTCTCGGGCGTCGTCGACGGCTCGGGCACCATGATCGGTGGCACGACCGACCTGACCGAGAGCAAGCTGCTCGTCGCGGTCGGCACGGCGGTCATCGCCGGCGTCATGTCGATCCTCATGGGCCTCGTCGCGAACTTCCCGATCGCGCTGGCCGCCGGGCTCGGCATCAACGGCCTCATCACCGGCATGGTCATCACCCACTCGGCCGACAAGATCACCTTCGCCGACCTCATGGGCCTCGTCGTCATCGAGGGCGTCATCATCCTCGTGCTCGTGCTGACCGGCTTCCGCAAGGCGGTCTTCAAGGCGATCCCCGCACCGCTCAAGGTCGCGATCTCGGTCGGCATCGGGCTGTTCATCGCCTACATCGGTGTCATCGACGCCGGGTTCGCCCGCCGTCCCACGACACCCGGGTCGGTCCCGAGCGAGCTCGGCATCGGCGGCAGCCTCGACGGCTGGCCGACCCTCGTCTTCGTCTTCGGTGTCTTCCTCATCGCGGTCCTGCTCATCCGCAAGGTCAAGGGCGCGATCCTCATCGGCATCGTCGCGGCGACCGTGCTCGCCATGGTCCTCGAGGTGATCTTCGCCATCGGTCCGCGCGTCTTCGACGACAAGGGCGCCCTGACCAACCCGTCGGCCTGGGCCCTCACCGTGCCGAAGCTGCCCGACTCGATCACCAACGCCCCGGACCTCGGCATCCTCGGCCAGTTCAGCCTGCTCGGCTCGTTCGAGAAGATCGGCGTCGTCACGGCCCTCATGTTCGTCTTCTCGCTCCTGCTCGCCGACTTCTTCGACACGATGGGCACGGTCGTCGCGATCGGCACCGAGGCCAAGCTGCTCGACGAGGACGGCAACCCGCCGCACACCGACCGCATCCTCGTCGTCGACTCGGTCGCCGCGATCGCGGGTGGCGCCGGTGGCGTCAGCAGCAACACGTCCTACATCGAGTCGGCGTCGGGCGTCGAGGAGGGCGCCCGCACGGGCCTCGCGTCGATCGTGACCGGCGTGCTCTTCCTGCTCGCGACGTTCCTCGCCCCGCTCTTCGCGGTCGTCCCCTCCGAAGCGGCGGCACCGGCGCTCGTCATCGTCGGCTTCCTCATGATGACCCAGGTGAAGAACATCGACTGGGACGACATGGAGATCGCGCTGCCGGCGTTCCTCACCATCGTGCTCATGCCCTTCACCTACAACATCACCGTCGGCATCGGAGCGGGCTTCATCGCCTGGGTGCTCGTGAAGATGGCCCGTGGCAAGCAGCGCGAGATCCACCCGCTCCTGTGGATCGTCGCCGCGTTCTTCGTCGTCTACTTCATCAAGGCTCCGCTCGAGTCGATGCTCACCTGAGCGACGCTGCCGCACCAGGCGGTCCGCTCGGCCTAACGCCCGAGAACGTATGCCGTGAAGGCCCCCTCCCGCTCGGGAGGGGGCCTTCCGCGTACGACCGTCGTCGCGGCCGGTGCCCGGTCTGTCCAGGGTTGGGAATGGTTAGCCGAGGTAATGAGTTAGGCTAAGTATCACCAGACTGCACTTCCGAGGATCCGCCCTTGACTTCCAAGCACCCGACCAGCCAGCTCTCCAGAGCCGAGCTCGTCTCGCTCTCCAACGACATCCGACTCGCCTGCATGCGCATCTCGCGGCGGGTCCGTTTCGAGTCCGACCGCGAGCTGCCGCCGCACCAGTTCTCGGTGCTCTGCCGGCTCGAGAGCACGGCCCGCACCAACAGCGAGCTCGCCGACATCGAGCGTGTCTCGGCCCCGAGCATGAAGCGCACGACGAACATGCTCGTCGAGCGTGCCTACGTCTCCCGGGCCGACGACCCCACCGACGGGCGGCAGGTGATCCTGTCGCTGACCCCCGAGGGCCGCAAGGCACTCAAGCGGATCCGCAGGCACCGCGACGAGTGGATGCTGTCGCGCTTCGAGCAGCTCACCGACGAGGAGCGGGAGCTGCTCCAGCGGGCCGCCGACGTGCTGGCCAAGGTGGCCAGCGAATGAGCCCCACCTTCCACTCCCTCTCCATTCCGAACTACCGCATCTACGCCTCCGGCGCGATCGTCTCCAACGTCGGCACGTGGATGGGCCGCGTGGCCCAGGACTGGCTCGTCCTCACGGTCCTGACCGACCACTCGTCGACGGCGCTCGGCATCGTCACGGGACTGCAGTTCCTGCCCTTCCTCATCCTCGCGCCGTTCGCGGGGATGCTCGTCGACCGCTTCCCCAAGCGGCGCATCCTCTTCCTCACCCAGACCGCGCTGCTCGTCACGGCGCTGCTCCTCGCGGTGCTCACCGCGGCCGGCGTCGTCGAGCTCTGGCACGTCTACGCCCTCGCGTTCCTGCAGGGCGTCGCGACGGCCGTCGACAACCCGGCCCGGCAGACGTTCGTCTCCGAGATGGTCGACACCGAGCACCTGCCCAACGCGGTCGCCCTCAACAGCGCGTCGTTCAACCTCGGCCGACTCGTCGGCCCCGCCGTCGCCGGCCTCGTCATCGCGTGGTTCGGCATCGCTCCCGCGC
This sequence comes from Terrabacter sp. Root181, assembly GCF_001428505.1. GTDB lineage: Bacteria > Actinomycetota > Actinomycetes > Actinomycetales > Dermatophilaceae > Terrabacter. Next base: position 68,689 of record NZ_LMHU01000009.1, on the reverse strand, counting down.
TCTACGTCAACGCCGCGACGTTCGTCTTCGTGCTCGTGGCGCTGCTGCGGATGAACACCAGCCTGCTGACGCCCTCACCGCGCGCCCGCGGCAAGGGCCAGATCCGCGAGGGCCTGCGCTACGTGAAGGGCCGGCCCGACCTCGTGCTCATCATGGCGCTCGTCTTCGTGCTCGGGACGTTCGGCATGAACTTCCAGCTCACGATGGCCCTGATGGCCACGAAGGTCTTCGACAAGGGCCCGGGGGAGTACGGCCTGCTCGGCTCGATCATGGCCATCGGCTCGCTCACCGCCGCCCTGCTCTCGGCCCGGCGCGCCCGGCCCCGGATGCGGGTGCTCCTCGTCGCCCTCGCCGGCTTCACCGTGTCGACGGCCCTGCTCTCCACGGCGCCGAACTACGTGATGTTCGCCGTCTACCTCGTGCCGACGGGCCTCGCCGCCCTGACGGCGCTGACCACGGCCAACGCCATGGTCCAGGTCAGCGTGGACCCCATGATGCGTGGGCGGGTCATGGCGCTCTACATGGCGATCTTCATGGGTGGCACGCCCGTCGGTGCACCGGTCATCGGCTGGATCGGTGACGCCTGGGGGCCGCGCTGGACGATCGCCATCGGCACCATCGCCGTGGGCCTCAGCCTCGTCGCGGTTGGCCTCTGGGTCGCACGTCGGCAGAATGTCGCGGTGACCATCCAGACCCAGCGGCGCCCCCGACTCCGGATCCAGCTCGCCTCGGTGGTGCCCGCCACCTCCGAGGTGACCAAGTGAACTTCAAGTTCCGCCACCGCATCACCGTCGCGGCGCTTGTGCTCTTCATCGCGATCGCTGTCATCGCCGCGTTCGTCAACCGCTGACCGACCGGCCGATGGGGCGGGCGGTGGGCGGCCGGCGGGTGGGCGGCCGGCGGACCAGTCGGCGCCGCGTCCCTAGGATGGGCGTCTGCCCCACCCGTCGAGACCAGTGCGGAGGAGCCACCATGGCCGCCCAGAGGTTCGTCGACCTGCTCAACGAGCAGATCGGCCACGAGTACGCCGCCCACCAGCAGTACGTCGCGATCGCGGTCTACTACGACACCCTGACGATGCCGCAGATGGCGGCGCTGTTCTACCGTCAGGCGCTCGAGGAGCGCGACCACGCGATGATGATGGTCCAGTACCTCCTCGACACGGACTCGACCGTGGCGATCCCAGGGGTGGGCGCACCGACCAACGCCTTCGCCGACATCGTCGAGCCGGTCGAGCTGGCCCTGGCCCAGGAGAAGCGAGTCACCGACCAGATCAACGCGCTGACCGCCGTCGCCCGCGAGGAGCACGACTTCGCGTCCGACCAGTTCATGCAGTGGTTTATCAAGGAGCAGGTCGAGGAGGTCAGCTCGATGTCCGACCTGCTGACCGTCGTCCAGCGCAACCGTGCCGACGTCGAGAACATCGAGGAGTACCTCCGTCGTGAGGCGAGCAGCGCGGGTGCGGACGCCTCGGCGCCGCCGATCGCGGGCGCCGGCGCCTGAGCCCGCCCGCCCCCAGAGACAGGCCAACGGAGACGACGGAAGCAGCCGCCCGGACGGGTGGCCGCTTCCGCGTGAGCGGTGCTGCTCGACCGACGGGGGCCCCGGTCAGCCGAGCAGACCTCCGGTGGGACACGTCACGACCGTGGCGTCGAGGACGCAGACGACCTTGGCCGTCAGCGGGTCGAGCACCCGGACGAGGTCCTTCGGGTCGCCGCTGAGCAGCGGCAGGTGCGGCAGCGCTAGCAGCCGCACGATCTCGGCCGGCAGGGTCGGCGCGGGCAGCTTCGTCACGGACGGGAGCGGCACCGTGAGCGAGGGGAGCGGCACGCCGGGCACCGACGGCAGCGGGATCGGCAGACCGGGGGATCCGGGCTTCGGCTTCGGCTTCGCCGGTGCCGACGGCTTCGGTGAGGCTGAGGGCTTGGAGGTGCTGGACGGCGCGGGTGACGGCTTCGCCGAGGAGCTCGGTGTGGGGCGTGCGCTCGGCGAAGCCGTCGAACGGGGAGCCGGCGAACCGGCATACGCGAAGCCCGAGCCATCGGGGGTGGCCGAGCCGCTTCCGGCGGCGGGGCGGGCGGCGGGGATCGCGCTCATCGGCACCACGGTCACGCCGCGGCGGTACGCGTCGGCGATGGAGAGGACCGTGCGCACGTAGGAGTCGGAGTGGTTGTAGCGCAGCACGGCGCGGTAGGCCGCACCCGGCTGTCGCAGGTCGGTACCGCCCGAGCACAGCAGCACTCCCGCGCCGGTGACGGCGTCGGTCAGGCTCTGCGGGTTGGCGACGCCGTCACCGTCGCCGTCGCGACCGGCCATCGACCACGACGTCGGGATGAACTGCATCGGGCCGACGGCGCGGTCGAAGACGGCGTCGCGGTCGAGGGCCCCGCCGTCGGTGTCGGTGATGCGGGCTGTCCCGCGCGAGCCGTCGAGCGGGATGCCGATGATGCCCGGGCGGGCGATGCCGCTCGCGTCGAGGACGTTGCCACCGAAGCGTGCGTGGTTGCTCTCGACCCGACCGATGGCGCCGAGCACCGCCCAGTCGATGCCGCACCCGGGCTTGATGCTGCCGAGCACGCCGGCCGCGCGCTGGTAGGCCGTGACGGCCACCGCCGGTATGCCGTTGGCGTCCAAACGGACCGGGGCGAGAGAGTCGATGGCCGAGATGGCACCGCGCGACGCCGCCCGGACGTCCACTCGGGCGTAGTCCTCGGTGAACGTCTGGTAGATCGGGGGCAGCTGCATCGGCGCCGGCGCGGGACCGGCCTGCGGGTAGAGCGGGCTGCCGTCGGTGATGGCCTTGTCGGGCACGGTGATCGCCGACGTCGGGGTGACGGTGTCGGTGCCGCGGGTGGCGGCGAACGCGATGCCGGCCGTGGCCAGGGCGATGACCGGCACGGCTGCAGCGACCCGGCGCGCGGTGGTGCCTGCGCGGACGATGCGGACCATGGTGACTCCTCGGATGCGACGCCGCCCCCATTGGCGGTCTGCCGGGATCAACGAGGGACGTCCCGAAAGGTCACGCGTCGGTGCGGCGCGGCCGTGCGAGAGGGCCGGCCCCCCACACGGAAGCCGGCCCTCTCGGGACGAGCTGGGCGACGCGGCCCGGGACTCAGCCCAGGGCGGCGACGACGTGGTCGATGGCCTGCGTCAGCTTCGTGACGTCCTCGGGGTCGACGGCCGGGAACATCGCGACGCGCAGCTGGTTGCGGCCGAGCTTGCGGTAGGGCTCGACGTCGACGATGCGGTTGGCGCGCAGCGTCTTGGCCACGGCCGCGGCGTCGATGGAGTCGTCGAGGTCGATCGTGCCGACGACCTGCGAGCGGGCGGCCGGGTCCGCGACGTACGGCGTCGTCCAGTCGGTCTGCTCGGCCCAGCCGTAGAGGCGGCTCGAGGAGTCCCGGGTGCGGCCGGTCGTGAACTCGAGCCCGCCGTTGCCGTTCATCCAGTCGAGCTGGCTCTTCATCAGCGCCAGCGTCGAGAGGGCGGGCGTGTTGTAGGTCTGGTTCTTCAGTGAGTTGTCGACGGCCGTCGGCAGGCTGAAGAAGTCGGGGACCCAGCGGCCCGTCGCGGCGATCTCGTCGACGCGGGCGAGCGCGGCGGGGGAGAAGGCGGCGAGCCAGAGGCCACCGTCGGAGGCGAAGCACTTCTGTGGGGCGAAGTAGTAGACGTCGGTCTGCGTGATGTCGACCGACAGGCCGCCCGCACCCGACGTGGCGTCGATGAGGACGAGGGCGTCGTCGTCGGCGCCCTCGACGCGCTGGACCGGCGCCATGACGCCGGTCGAGGTCTCGTTGTGCGGCCACGCGTAGACGTCGACGCCGGCCTCGGCCCGCGGCGTCGCGAGCGTGCCAGGGTCGGCCTTGATGATCGTGGGGTCACCGAGGAAGGGGGCGGCCGCGGTCACGTTGCCGAACTTGCTCGAGAACTCGCCGAAGGCCAGGTGCTGCGACCTTTCGCGGACGAGGCCGAAGGCGGCGATGTCCCAGAACGCGGTCGAGCCGCCGTTGCCGAGGATGATCTCGTAGCCGTCGGGCAGGGAGAAGAGGTCGCGCAGGCCCTGGCGGACCTCGCCGACGAGGTTCTTGACCGGTGCCTGGCGGTGCGACGTGCCGAGGACCGTGCGACCCAGCGAGCTGAGGTAGTCGAGCTGCTCGGGGCGGACCTTCGAGGGTCCGGAGCCGAACCGTCCGTCGGCGGGCAGGAGCTCGGCCGGGATGGTGATGGGCTGGGTCACGGCTGGTGCTTCGGTCACGGATTCACCCTTGCGAAGTGCGGCCACGTTACGGGCACGTGGCGGACGTGTTGAGGTCGGATGACGCCGTTGTCACCGCCGCCATTGAACCTCACGTGCCCACCCCTTGGACATCGCTGCTCGGTGTGTGGACGCCCACACGGCGGGCAGGGGTGTGTGCGCGGACGGCTTCGCAGAGCCGGTCGACGACCGGCAGTACGCGGAAGGTCGTATTCCCCTCGGTTGCGGGCCGGGCGCACGCTCGATGAGTGGCGGGATGGGGGGACCAGCCGTCACCGGCGCGAGGAGCGCCGGCGTGGACGTCGGGGGATCGCGGGCGTGGAGCACACGTCCCCATAGGAGAGAAGCAGATCATGTTCAAGCACCACGTTCTACGCCTGGTCGCAGCGATCAGCGCAGTCCTCGCGGGGTCGGTCGTCGGCGCCACGCAGGCGTTCGCAAGCAAGTTCCGCGACGAGTCGCGAGGTCGCTCGGGTCTGTGGCCGGACGCGGGCACGACGTCAACCGGACCCGCGGCCGACAGCGGGTCGGTGAGCTGGATGCTCGTGCTGGCGCTCGCCGTCGCGGTGGTCGCGGCCGCGGGCCTCGTGTACTCCGTCGCCTGGCGGCACAGCCACCACCACCTGCCAGCCTGATCGTCGGTGGGGGCAGCGGTCCGGCGCCCGCTGCCCCGGACATCGCCGATCGCCCGGTCGTGCCGTCCTCTCAGTGCGGGAACACCATGTTCACGGCCTCCATCCGGCTCGAGACCTCGAGCCGGACGAAGACGTTCTCGAGGTGCTTGCGCACCGTTCCCTCGGCGATGCCCATCTGGTGCGCCACCTGCGCGTTGGTCGCGCCGGTGGCCACGAGGCGCATGATGGCCCACTGCCGGGTGGTCAGGCGCGGCGCCCCGCGCTGCTCCGAGACCCGGCGCAGGTGCAGCTCGGCGAGGTGAGGGCGGGCCAGCCGCAGGAGGTCCTGCTCACGGTCCGAGAAGACGGGTCCGCCGTGGCGGAAGAACAGCGAGCGGCGGTCGAACTCACCGAGCGGCGACATGAAGGCGATGAGCTCGTGAACCGGACCGGTCGAGCCGGCATCGGTCTCGCAGGTCACCCCCGTGTAGCCGTGGACCGCCGACAGGGCACCGCATCCGTCGGGCCCGAACAGGGGGTCGTTCGCGATGTCCTCGACCTGGATGGAGTACTGGTCACGTTGGCCTGACGAGACCTCGACGAGCGAGCCGAAGCCTCGATGCCAGGCATTGACCTGGAACGTCACCTGGTCCGCTGGGACGAGCTCGCTGATCTCGTCGAGGACGGATGCATAGAACAGGTCGTCCGCGTCCAGCTCGTGGGCGTCCTCGAGGATTTCGAGCAGACGCTTGACGTCGCGATCGTGGACGAATGAGTCGGGCATGGCGGCACCTCGGGTGGCCACGACGTTGGCAGACGGACGGCCGCAGCCTGCTTCCCAGCATAGGAGCGTGGGTGCACGACGTCCCGGCTACGCTCGAGACGGCATACGGCCCCCGAGGGCGTGCCCTCAGTGGGAGATGTCGGGCGTCCAGCCGGCGACGTCCTCGGGCTTGCGCGGACCTTCGCCGATGTAGCGCGAGGACGGCCGGATGAGCCGGCCGGTCTGCTTCTGCTCGAGGATGTGCGCCGACCAGCCGGCCGTGCGCGCACACGTGAACATCGGCGTGAACATCGACGGCGGCACCTCGGCGAAGTCCAGGATGACCGCGGCCCAGAACTCGACGTTCGTCGCGAGCACGCGGTCGGGCCGGCGGGCGTGCAGCTCGTCGAGGGCGGCCTTCTCGAGCGCCGCGGCGGCCTCGTAGCGCGGTGCCCCGAGACGCTCGCAGGCGGACCGGAGCACACGGGCGCGCGGGTCCTCGGCGCGGTAGACGCGGTGGCCGAAGCCCATCAGGCGCTCGCCCTTGTCGAGGACGCCCTTGACGTAGGCCGTCGCGTCGCCCTGCTGCTCGACCCCGTCGAGCATGTGGAGCACCCGCGAGGGCGCGCCGCCGTGCAGCGGGCCGGACATCGCACCGACGGCGCCGGAGAGCGCGGCGGCGACGTCGGCGCCCGTCGAGGTGATGACGCGGGCGGTGAACGTCGAGGCGTTCATGCCGTGCTCGGCGGCCGAGACCCAGTAGGCGTCGACGGCCTCGACGTGCCTCGGGTCGGGCTCGCCGCGCCACCGGATCATGAACCGCTCGGTGATGGTGCGGGCCTTGTCGACCTCGCTCTGCGGCACCATCGGCTTGTCGAGCCCCCGGGCCGACTGCCCGACGAACGACAGGGCCATGACCGCGGCGCGGGCGAGGTTGTCGCGCACCTCGTCGGCGTCGATGTCGAGCGTCGGCTTGAAACCCCACACCGGCGCGAGCATGGCGAGCGCGGACTGGACGTCCACGCGTACGTCCCCGGTGTGCACCGGCAGGGGATAGGGCTCGGCGGGCGGCAGCCCCGGGTCGAACTCGTTGTCGACGAGCAGGCCCCAGACGTGGGCGAAGTCGACGTGCCCGACGAGGTCGTCGATGTCGACGCCGCGGTAGCGCAGCGACCCACCCTCCTTGTCCGGCTCTGCAATGGTCGACTCGAAGGCGATGACACCCTCGAGGCCGGGCTTGAAGTCGGGGTCGGGCGTGCTGTCTGCCATGAGGGTCCTTGCTGTGCAGGCGGTACCACCGCGGTGTGGAGGCCGCAGCCGGGACGCGGAGGATGGGCGTCGGTCCCGGCTGACAGACTCACCGTATGCCGTCAGCCGCCGACCAGACCGTCTTTCGTGACGCCGTGTTCAGCACCCGAGACCAACATCACGACGCCGTCCGCTTCGAGGGCACCGACTTCACGCGGGCCCACGCCGAGGGTCACACGTTCCTCGAGTGCTCGCTGCTCGGTGGCACGCTCGACGAGTCGCACCTCGAGGGCTCGCGCTGGTCGGAGTGCGAGTGGGAGCGCGTCGGGGGCGTCGGGCTGACCCTGGCCGAGGCGAGCCTCGTCGAGATGACTATCGAGGGGTGCCGGCTCGCGGCCGTGTCCGCGTGGGGCTCGACGTGGCGTGACGTCACGGTGCGCGGCGGCAAGGTCGACTTCCTCAACCTGCGCGGAGCCCGGCTCAAGGACGTCGCCTTCGTCGACTGCGTCGTCGTCGAGCTGGACCTGCAGGAGGCGACCGTCGACGGGCTGACCTTCGAGGGCTGCACGCTCGTGTCGCCGACCTTCGGTCGCGGGAGGTATGCCGCCCTCGACCTCTCCGGGGCCACGCTCCGTTCGCCGGTCGGCCTGTCCGGGCTCAAGGGCGCGACGATGAGCCGCATGCAGGTCATCGACCTCGCCGACGCCCTCGCCCTCGAGCTCGGCATCGTCATCGCCGACTGAGCGCCCGCGGCCCGCCCAGGCCCTCGGCGAGCCCCACGTCACTGCTGCACGGGGTGCAACAGTGACGTAGCGAGTGGGCCTGGTCACCCGGCGGGCGGTGGGGGTCTGACGGCTACGTCACTGCTGCATGGGGTGCAACAGTGACGTAGCGGGTGGGTCTGGTCACCCGGCGGGCGGTGGGGGTCCGGCGGCTACGTCACTGCTGCATGGGGTGCAACAGTGACGTAGCGGGTGGGTCTGGTCACCCGGCGGGCGGTGGGGGTCTGACGGCTACGTCACTGCTGCGTGGGGTGCAGCAGTGACGTAGGGCGTGGCGGTCAGTTGATCTGGTTGGGCTTGGCCCGGCGCAGGGCCGCGGTGGCGGCGTCCTTGGCGCGGTCGGTGGCCTTGACCTTGTCGTCGGGGCGGATCCGCTTCGTCAGGTCGGCGCGCTCGACGAGGGCCGGGAGCAGCATGTCGGTCTCGGGGTGCACGCCGACCGCCTCGTCGCCGCTGAAGACGACCCAGTGGGCGGCGTCGCCCTTGTAGACCTTGAGGATGCTGCCGTCGGCGAGCGACTTGGCGTGCGCCATCGCCTGGCGCCGGGCGCGTTCGCTCGAGATCGCCTTGTTGGCCGCCTCCTTGGCGGGCTCGCGCAGAGCCTGCGTGGCCACCCAGATCTGGGGGCCGTACTTGATGCCGAGCTTGACGGTCTGGGTGACGAGCTTGCCCTTGCCTGCCATCGTTGGTGACTCCTCACAGCGCCCCGGGCGGCCGGGGCTGTCGCCGGGCCCGCGCGCGCCGTGGCCTGACGTCCGCGCGGACCTTCTCGGGTCAACCCTAGTGTGGGGTCATGGACAGCTCACCCCGCCAGCCGGCCCGGGAGGGCCTCGCCGCAGTGCGTCGCGTCGACTACTCCGGCGAGGGCCTCGTCGAGTCCGACGTGGCCGCGTCGCCCTACCTGCAGGCCAAGGCCTGGGTCGATGCCGCTCTCACCGCGGCCGACGACCGCGACGACGTGCCCGAGCCGACCGCCATCTCGGTGGCCACCGTCGATGCGACGGGCACCCCCGACGTGCGCACCGTCCTCATGCGCTTCTTCGACGAGCGGGGTCCGGGCTTCGTCACCAACCTCGGCTCGGCGAAGAGCGAGCACCTCCGGACCAACCCTCGCGTCGCGGCCGCCCTCACGTGGCCGGCCATCTACCGGGCGATCCGCTTCCGCGGCACCGCCGAGCTCGTCGGGCGCGACGAGGTCGAGGCCTACTTCGACTCCCGGCCCTACGGCTCGCGCCTGTCGGCCTGGGCGTCCGACCAGTCGCGCCCGGCGGCCGACCGGGCCGAGCTCGAGCGCAGGTGGCAGGAGGTGCTCGAGCGCTTCCCCGACACGGGCAGCGACCACGACGTGCCGGTGCCGGACTTCTGGGGCGGGTGGCGCATCGTGTGCGACGAGGTCGAGTTCTGGGCGGGGCGGCGCAACCGCCTGCACGACCGGATCGTCTTCCGCCGCACGGGTGACGGCGACCTCGCCGACCCCGACTCGTGGACGCGACTGCGCCTCCAGCCCTGACCCACTCCCGGCCGGCCCACCGCCCCGAAAGCTGCGTTCGACTGCTGGGTGGACCCGTCCGGTGAGGGACACGGAACAGGGCAGCCCGACGTGTCGGACTGCCCTGCTTCATCCCTGGGTGTGGATGGGGACGCGGCTATCGCGTGGCCACCTCACACGCTCCGGAAGAAATCACTTCTCGGATCACCTCCCTTCGGTTTCGATGCCACGACCGTACGTCGGGCCCCGAGCGGCGGCAAGACCTTTTACACCGAGGGCTTGTCGGGGTCCTGCGGCCCGTCCGGAGCCGGGTCGGTGGGCAGAGGGTCGCTCGTCGTCTCGTCCGCCGGCCCGGTGTCGGCGCCCTCGTCCGCGACCTCGCCCGCGACCTCGTCCCCCGCGCTGCCACGGACCTCCCCGGACGATCGCCGTCGCGTGATGCGGCCGAGGGCGACGATCACCGCCACGATCGCCAGGACGACGAGCGCGACGACGAGCATCGGACCCCAGGCGTTCTCGGGCGGCGCAGCGGCGTCGGCCGGTGCGGCCATGAGCACGCCCGGTGTCACGGACCCACCTCGGGCTCCGGGGCGACCGCGGCGGTCGCCTCGGGCCGCAGGTCGGCGCCACGCGACCCGCCGCCGGCCGGCGGCAGCGGCGTGGGCGGGGTCGGCGGAGTTCCGGAGCCGGCACTGTCGCGACGCGGACCGGCACTCCCGGCCGGCGCGGACAGGCTCCGCGCCCCGACGAGCAGGGCCAGCAGCACCGGGAGCTCAAGGTAGGCGTGGTAGCTCGCCAGGGCGGCATACAACGCCTTGCCCTGGGCGAAGTCGAGGCCGAAGAGGACGGCGAAGAGCGCGGCCGCCACGAAGCCCGCGGCCCACAGCCGGGGTCCGGTCACCCACGGCACGCGCGCCTCGAAGGCCGCCGACGCGTCCGGCGCGACGCGCGGCAGCAGGGCGACCCACACGACGTAGTGCATCGTCTGCATGAACGCGAAGACGGTGAGGAAGCGCATCCCGAGCACCGTCGCCGAGGCGCTCGGCGGGGAGCTCGCCGCCAGGACCGTCTGCCCGTCACCGACGACGCTGCGCACGATCCCGGGGTCGGCGCTCAGCGACCCGTCGAGCAGCCCGAGCAGGATCACGGCCGGGATCGCGACGACCCACAGCAGCTGGACGGCGCGGAACGCCTGGCGTCCCCGGCGGGAGGTGATGCGACGCGACCACTCCCAGAGGAAGAAGAGGGGCACGACGTTGTGGAGGTGGGTCAGGACGACGAAGTAGTACGTCGGGAAGCTCAGCGAGACGGCCGCCGCGGCTCCGATGACGGCCCACGCCGCGACGCGTCGCCGGCCGTCCAACCCGTGGCGGGCGGCGGCCGCGAGGATGGCGTAGCCGAGGACGATCTCGGCGAGCTGTGCGGGTCGCCCGATGACTCCCGCGAGGAGCCGGCAGACCACGATGCCGCTGATGAGCGCGAGGAGCAGCTCGAGGAACGGCCGGCCGAGGAGACCCGAGAAGCGGCCCATGACGTAGCGGATCTCGAGGAGGTTGTGCAGGATGCCGAAGAGGATGAGGCCGATGACGGCGGTCGCGATGGGCGCCCCGAGCGCGATCGCGAGCGAGAGGCCGACGGCTGTCAGCACGAGGAGCGTGATGGTGCCGGAGCGATGCACGGCCACGGACGGGGCGGGCGTGTCGGACACCGAGCCACCCGGCCGGGTCTCGGCGGTCACGAGGTGAGCCTCCCGGCCCTACAGGCCCTCGTGCTGACGTTCGCCGTCGAAGTGCCGGTGCTCGTCGCGTTCGCACGGGCCGCGGGCTGGGCCGGTTGGGGCCGCGCGCTCGTCGGCGCGGTCGGCGTCAACGTCGTGACACACCCCGTGCTGTATGCCGTGTCGACCGGCTTCGGGTCGCCGTGGCAGCTCGCGGGGGCGGAGGTCGTCGTCGCCGTCGTGGAGACGGCGCTGCTCTGCTGGTGGTGGCGCGTGAGGGGTCGCGAGGACGCGGTGACGCTGGCACTCGCGGTCATCGCCGCCAACGCCGCCTCCACCGCCCTCGGTCTGCTCGTCCTCTGAGTCCTGGCCACGCCCCAATGCTTTCGTCGGCTGGTCGGCCCGGCCACCCGAGTAACCCGATCGTTAGGGTCCTGTGGCGTGACCGAGATTCGGGGGGACGGTGCGCAGGGGCGCCGGGGCAGCCTGCGCGCCATCGCCCTGTCGGCCTACGGGCCGACGCTTCTCGGTTCGACGGGGGCCGGCGCCGTGTCGCCGATCATCGCCGTCTCGGCGCGCGAGCTCGGCGCCTCGGTCGGGGTGGCCGCGCTCCTCGTCGCGATGCTGGGCGTCGGCCAGCTGCTCGGCGACCTGCCGTCGGGTGCGCTCGCGGCGCGCATCGGTGAGCGGCGGGCGCTGCTCGTCGCCGCCGTCATCGAGGCAGTCGGCATGCTCGTGGCGGCGCTCGCGGGCGGTCTCGTCATGCTCTTCGCCGGCGTGCTCGTCATCGGCCTCGCCGGCTCCCTCTTCGGCCTGGCCCGGCAGGCCTACCTCACGGAGGCCGTGCCGGTGGCGATGCGTGCGCGGGCGCTGTCGACGCTCGGCGGCGTGCACCGGATCGGCTACTTCGTCGGGCCCTTCATCGGTTCGCTCGTCATCGTGCGGTGGGGCACGGAGGCGGCGTATGCCGTCGGCGCGGTCGCGAGCCTCGCCGCGTTCGTCCTCGTCCTCCTCGCCCCGGACATCACCGGGTCGGCGCACCGGGTAGCCGGCGGCGGCCCGCCCCGCAGCGTGGCCTCGGTGCTCCTCCAGCACCGGCACGTGCTCCTGACGCTCGGCACCGGGGCGATGTGCGTGGCTGGTGCGCGTGCCATCCGCGAGGCCCTCGTCCCGCTGTGGGCCGAGTCGGTCGGCTTCACCCCGGCGCAGACGTCACTCGTCTTCGGCGTCGCCGGCGCGCTCGACATGGCGCTCTTCTACCCGTCGGGCTGGCTCATGGACCGCCACGGCCGAGTCGCGGCAGCCGTGCCGAGCATGCTCGTGCTCGGCCTCGGGATGATGCTGCTGCCGCTCGCGACGAGCCTCGTCGCGGTGACGGCCGCGGCCGCGGTGCTCGGCCTCGGCAACGGTCTCGGCGCGGGGCTCATCATGACCCTGGGAGCCGACGCGTCGCCCTCGGACGGACGGGCGCAGTTCCTCGGCGGCTGGCGCCTCTGCGCGGACGTGGGAAGGGCGGCGGGCCCTCTGGCGTTGTCAGGGCTGAGCGCCATCATGTCGCTCGGCGCCTCCGCCGTCGTGCTCGGCGTGGGGGCCGTCGTCGGGGCGGGCTGGCTGCGCATCTGGGTGCCGCGGCACGACCCGACCCGGGGCCCGAGGACCGGCCCCACGACCGGGCCCGCGACAGGACCGGCCACGAGCGGTCCCTGACCGCTCTCCGACTCTGAGAAGGTATGACCGTGACGGACCTGATCGACACCACCGAGATGTACCTGCGCACCATCTTCGAGCTCGAGGAGGAGGGCATCGTTCCCCTCCGCGCGCGCATCGCCGAGCGTCTCGGCCACTCGGGCCCCACCGTGTCGCAGACCGTCGCCCGCATGGAGCGTGACGGTCTCGTCGCCGTCTCGGGCGACCGGCACCTCGAGCTGTCCGACCACGGCCGGCTGCTCGCGACCCGGGTCATGCGCAAGCACCGCCTCGCCGAGCGGCTCCTCGTCGACGTCATCGGCCTCGAGTGGGAGTACGCCCACGACGAGGCGTGCCGGTGGGAGCACGTCATGTCCGAGAAGGTGGAGCGCAAGATCCTCGGGCTCATCGGCGAGGGCCTCGAGTCGCCCTACGGCAACCCGATCCCCGGTCTCGAGGAGCTCGGGGTGCGTCAGGACGAGGACTTCCTGACGGGCCTCAGCACGCTGACCGCCGCCGTCGGCGACGCCCCGGCCGTGGTGACGATCCGCCGCATCGGCGAGCCCGTGCAGGTCGACCCCGAGGCGCTCGCGCTGCTGACGAGCGCCGGTGTCGTGCCCGGGGCGCGTGTCGAGGTCGTCCGTGACGGTGGCCGGGTCCTGGCCGTCCGCGAGGGCAGCGAGCCGTCCACCGGCGTGTCCCTGCCCGACGACGTCGCCGTCCACGTCTTCTGCCAGGCGGCCTGAACACGCCGTGTCCGGCAGGGTTTGCCCCGGTCTGCGGGGTCGTTTTGGCATGCCTTGCCACACCTCGTCCGAGCCCTTCCTGGCGTCGCTGAAATTTCTTTGACTTCCGGGAACTCGAAGGTGACAAGGCCCATGGACTTGGGTACGGTGGGCGAACTTGCTCTCCCCGTCGAGTGAGTGCCCCGGGTCGGACCGCCTAGTCCTGCCATCGACCTGAGGCTCAGTACGAACCGCACGGCAGGAGCGGGGGAACCACTTTCTCCGGGCGTCGAGAGACGCCCTCGGGGTGAAGCCCTCCGTGGACCGAACCTGGTCCGAGCGAAGGCCGGGCAGTACCTCCAGCCCGAACCCGACAGCTCACCTCGTAGGCGTCGAGAGGTCAAACGTGGCTCAGAACGTTCCCGGGCGCCACCGCGCCCCCGGTCGCTTCAACGCGATCTCGGAGCTCAAGACGATCGCCAAGGAGTCGGCCCAGCCCGCCGTGAAGGGTGCCGCCATCGTCGCGGCCTCCGGTGGTCTCGTCGCCTCGTTCGCCGGCACGGCGAACGCCGCTGACGGTACGAGCAGCGCCGCCGCCGGTCCTGCGGCCGTCGGCCCGGCCGTCGGCACCCTCAAGGCCGGCAACGCCCTGTCGGCGATCGGCTACGCCAAGCCCGCCCTCAAGCAGGCCACGGTCAAGCCCGTCGTCATCGAGGACGTCAAGGTCAAGGCGGAGCGTGCCGAGAAGAAGGCCGCCGCGAAGGCTGCCGCCGAGCGGGAGGCCGCACAGGAGCGCGCGTCGCGCTCCGGCTCGACCACGCGCGCTGCCCTCAACGTCGCGCCCAACCCCAGCGCCACCGGCATCGTCGGCATCGCCCAGTCGTTCTTCGGCGTGCCCTACGTCTACGGCGGCACGACGCCCTCCGGCTTCGACTGCTCGGGCTTCACGTCCTACGTCTACCGCCAGGCTGGCATCTCGATCCCGCGCACCGCCTCGGCCCAGGCCGCGGCCTCGACGCCGGTCAGCAACCCGCGCCCCGGCGATCTCGTCTTCTTCGGCTCGCCGATCTACCACGTGGGCATCTACGTCAGCCCAGGCCGCATGATCGACGCCCAGCGTCCCGGCACCGTGATCGGCAACCACTCGATCTGGACCCAGCCGTCGATGTACGGCCGCATCTGAGCGGTCACCTCTCGCGCCTCACGTTGCGCCCCCACCGGATCCGGTGGGGGCGCAACGCTTTTCCGGCCTCGACGGCGTCCGTGGTTGACTGAGTCGATGACCGATCAGCCTGCCGCCGAGTCCACGACCCTCATCGAGCTCGACCTCTGGAGCGACCTGGTCTGCCCCTACTCCTGGGTCGCCAAGCGGCGGGTCGAGGCCGCCGTGGCAGCCTTCGAGCGCCCGCACGACGTCACGGTGCGACTGCGCTCCTTCGAGCTCGACCCGGACGTTCCGGTGGGTGGCGCGGTGCCCGTCAGCGAGCACCTGTCGGTGCGGCACGGCGGCGACGCCGGTGCCGGCCGGCTGATGAACGCCAGGGCGAGCGAGGTGGCCGAGGCCGATGACCTCGTCTTCGACTGGGACCGTGCCGTGCGCGCCAACACCTTCGACGCCCACCGGCTCTGCGCCCTCGCCGGCGAGATGGGTGGCCCCGCGCTACGCTCCGCGGCGGTCGAGCGCTTCCACTCGGCCCACTTCGGCGAGGGCCTCGCCATCGACGACCACGAGGTGCTGCAGCGGCTCGCCGCCGAGTGCGGCCTCGACGAGCGCCGCGTGTCGGCCGTTCTCGCGTCGGACGAGTACGCCGAGCAGGTGCGTGCCGACGAGCAGCAGGCGCGCTCCATGGGCGTCACGTCGACGCCCTTCGTCGTCGCCAACGGCTATGCCGCCGTGACCGGTGCCCACCCGGTCGAGGACTACCTCGCACTCATGCGCGGGGTCGCTACCCAGACCGTCTGACGGGTCCGGGGGACTCGCGGAGGCGGCCGGACGGCATACGCCCCCGGTCAGGAGGGGTGGTCAGCGGCCGGACGGCCGAAGGTCACCGCCTCGTCGACGGCCGGTGGCGCCTCGGCGCGCAGCTGCTGGTCGGGGAGCGGGCCGAGGGCGTCGTTTACCGTCGAGAAGGCACGGCGCAGCGCGACGAAGACGGTGACCGCGAAGATCTGGCGGTCGTCGAAGCCGGCCGCCCGCAACGGCTCGAGGTCGGCCGGCGTGGTGGCGTTGGGGTTGCCTGCGACGGTCCGGGCCCACGCCGCGAGGGCCGCGTCGGCGGCGTCGAGCCCGTCGTCGTCGCCGCGGAGCACGGCCCCGGCGACCTCCTGCCCGGCCGCGGTGGCGAGGCGGCCGCCCCACGCGAGGGCGCAGTACGAGTCGCCGATGGTCGAGGCGGTCGCGGAGATGAGGATGCCGCGCTGACGGAAGGTCAGACCGGCGACGGAGACCATGTCGGCGAGCAGGCGGAACAGCGTGTCGTGGGCGGCGGGGGACTGGGCCCAGACGCGGCTGAGGTTCATGACGTAGCCGTGGTCGGCGACGTCGCTCGCGAAGTAGGCCTCGACGTCCGGCGTCGCGGTCGGCTCGGTCAGGAAGCCGTGGCTCGGGTGGGTGGCCGTCATGTGCTGCTCCCGGGAAGCGGGTCGTGGAACCTCCATCGTCGCACGCGGGGCCGGGCCGGATCAGGCTCGTGGACAAGGGGTCCGGGCTCTGGTGGGTGCTCCCGTCCCCTCCTCGGGAGCACCCACCACGCGGTGGAAGGCGGCCACGTCGCGGCCGTCCGTGATGCGCTCCCGCCATGGCCCCCACTGCTGGCTCGAACGTTCGGCCGAGATGACCGGCGCGGCGCATCACCAAGGAAGACGCCGCGGCGCGCCGAGTGTGTCGCAAACGCACGCAAATCACCCACTCCGGTTCCCACCCTGTACATCCGTGGGCATGTCGCGCCATGATTCGGGACCTCGCACGTCTCCTGGGGGGAGGATGCGTGAGGTGCGTTGCTGACGTGCCGACGGGTCGGGGACGGGACCCGGCGCCCGGTCACGCACCCGATGGAGTGACGGTCGAGGCAGCCGACGAGCGGTCGGCGTACGGGTGGGGGACGAAAGAGCGTGGAGCGGGCGCACGGCGAGCACGACGGGGTGACGGGCGAGCCCCTGGCGGGGACCGGCGAGGGCGGACGCGTCGACGGAGTCGAGAGCGACGCGGCGCTCGTCGACCGCGTGCGCGCGGGCGACGACACCGCCTACTCCGAGCTCTGGTCGCGTCACGAACCGGCGGCCCGACGGCTTGCCGCGCGGGTGGCCGCACCGAGCGACGTCGACGACCTCGTCAGCGAGAGCTTCACCCGCACCCTCGACGCCCTCCGCGGTGGCGGCGGCCCCGACACGGCCTTCCGGCCCTACCTGCTGAGCACGCTGCGCCGGGCCAACATCGACGTCGCGCGGCGCTACACGAACCGGGTCGTGCTCACCGACGACGAGACGACCATCGACACCCGCACCGCCGCCTCGGCGGAGGACGAGGCCGTCGACGCGGAGGAGCGCGACGCCGTGTGGGCCGCCTGGCGCTCGCTGCCCGACGAGTCCCGGTCGCTGCTCTGGCGTCTGGTCGTGCACGAGGAGAAGCCGCACCAGATCGCTCCCGGCCTGGGCACGACCCCCAACGGCGTGGCGAGCCGGAGCAAGCGCGCGCGTGAGCGGCTGCGCCAGACGTTCCTGTCAGAGCTCGTCGCGAACGCGGGTGAGCCGGACTGCCGCGAGGTGCGCCGCCAGCTCGGTGGCTACGTGCGCGACTCCCTGCCCGTCAGGGCCCGCGAGCGCGTCGACGACCACCTCGACCGGTGCGCCCGGTGCCGCGCGGCCGTGCTCGATGTCGTCGACGTCGACGCGGCGATCCGGCTGCGCGTCGCGCCGGTGCTGCTGCCCGGCGCCTTCGCCGCGGCCTCCGGAGTGGGCGCTGCCGGTGCCGTGGGGGCTGCGGGTGGCGCGGTCGCGGGTGCCACGGCCGCGGGCGGTCCAGGCGCCGGAGCAGCGGCTACGGGCGCGGGGGCCACGGTCCCGGTCGCGGTGGGAGTGGCCTCGATCATGGACGGCGTCGACGACCGTGAATGGTTCGCAGCCGATGTGGGCGGTGCCGGTCCCGGCGGCGGTGCGGGCGGTGTGGCCGGTCGGGTGCTCTCGGTGTCGGGTCGCTCGGCGGCCGCGGTGGTCGTCGCGGCTGCGCTCGTCGTTGCGGCAGCCCTCTTCCTGCTCCAGCTCGACCCGACGGGGCGCGTCTCGGCGGACGCACCAGTGGGCCGCGACTCCTCGAGGGGAGCCGTGGACGGCACCGAGTCGTCCTACCCGGCCGAGACGTCCGCCTCCTCGGTGCCCACGTCGTCCGGGCCTCGACCCGTCATCGGCGTCGCGACGGCGGAGGGCGTCTCCCGCTTCCAGTCGTCGGGCGGGCGTGCGGGGAGCGCCGACCGGCAGATCCGGACGACGTCGAGCCTCCGCGCGACGAGCCCCACCTCGACCGCGGGCCCGACGTCGAGCCGACCGGCGACGAGCTCGACCGGCCCGTCGGCGCCGGTCGCCCCGCCTCCTGCCCCGAAGGGCACGGTGACGACCCTGACGTTCCGGCCGAGCGACCGTGGGTACCTCGCCCACCTCGAGGCACCGGCCGGGTGGCTCATCACGTCGGTGCGCGACGAGCACGGCACCAAGGTCGTCGAGCACGTGAGCCGGCCCACGTCGCAGTTCGACGGCCGGCTGCGCGCGGGTGAGCTCGTCGTCGAGGTCACCCGGGAGGAGCCTGGTCGGACCGGGACGCTCGTCGCGCTCTTCACCGACCGCTCGGGCTCGCCCCTGCCCGGGTCCGGGAGCTATCCGTTGCGGTGACCGTCCGCGGTGCCCGTCCCGTCCGCGTCGGGCTCCGCCGCGTCTGCGACCGGTGGGGGCTCGGTCGAGTCGGGCACGCCGTCGTGCGGGAGGGCGGCATACGCCATCGGGTCGCTCGGCTCGGGGGCGCTCTCGTCGACGGGGATCACCTGGCTCAACCGGGTCAGCTCGATCACGGCGCGGATGGGTGAGCCGTCGGGGACGACGAGGCGCAGGTCCTGGCGGCGGTCGCGCAGACGCTGGGAGAGGCGGAAGAACGCGGCGATGGCGGCGCTGTCGAGGTAGGTGGTGGCGCTGAGGTCGACGACGACGTGCGTGACGCCGGTCGGGACGGCGTGGCCCAGGGCGTCCGTGAGCTCGCGGGCGTTGGAGAGGTCGAGCTCACCGGTGATGCGGACGAGCTGGGTGGTGCCGGTGCGGCGCGTGTCGACGCGGGCGAGGTCGCTCATCCCTCGCCTCCCATCTGGACGCGACGGCGGAGGCGGACGTCGGTGCCGCCGGTGGTGTGCTCGACGTCGACGTCGTCCATGAGGGCGTCCATGAGCTGCAGCCCCCACCCACCCCCACGGTCCGCGGCGGGACGCCAGTGGCCGTGGTCGCGGACGCGGACCTCGAGCCGGTCGTCGTCGAGCCGGGCCTCGACGACGAGCTCGCCGGACGAGGTCTGACCGCTGTAGGCGTGCTGGACGACGTTGGCACAGGCCTCGCCGCAGGCGACGAGGACCTCGTTGACGTCGTGGTCCGAGACGGCGGACTCCTTGAGCCAGCGGCGCAGGGCGCTGCGGACCTGCACGAGGTTGCGGGCCTCCGCGGGCAGGCGCACGTCGAGCTCGCCGTCGACGGAGATCGCGGGCCGCATGACGAGGATCGCGACGTCGTCCTCGATGTGGTCCTCGTCGAGGAAGGTGTCGAGGAGCCGGTCGCAGAGGGCCTCGATGTCGTCGACGGGTGCGGCGGAGGCCTCGCGGTCGAGGCGGTCGAGCCCGGCGGTCAGCGACACGCCGCGTCGCTCGACGAGGCCGTCGGTGTAGAGCAGGAGCGTCGCGCCCGGGGCCAGGACCTGGCTGGCCTCGGTGAACGAGCCGTCGACGGTGACGCCGACCGGAGGGGAGAGCGCGCCCTCGAGGTAGGCGCCATGGCCGTCGGTGAACGTGAGCGCAGGCGGGTGGCCGGCGTTCGTCCAGCGCAGGCGGCGCGTGGCCGGGTCGTAGACGAGGTAGATCAGCGTGACCATCTCGGGGACCGGGAGCTGGGCGACGAGCTGGTGGACGCCGCGCATGACGGCGGGCGGCGACGGGTCCTGGAGGGCGTACGCGCGCAGGGCCATCCGCACCTGGACCATCGTCGCGGCAGCCGTGAGTCCGTGTCCCGCGACGTCGCCGATGGCGAGCCCGATGAGGCCGTCGGGGAGCTGGACGACGTCGTACCAGTCGCCGCCGACCTGCACGTCGGCCGTCGCGGGCACGTAGCGCGCGGCGAGCGCGACGCCCGGCACGTCGGGGAGGCGGTCGGGCAGCAGGCTGCGCTGGAGGGTCTCGGCGATCTGGTGCTCCCGCTGCGCCCGGGCCTCCTCGTGGCTCAGCTGCTCCTGGGCCTCGGAGCGCTCCTGGATCTCCTGGACGAGACGGGTGTTGGCCGCGGAGAGCTGGGCGGTGCGCTGCTCGACGCGACGCTCGAGCTCGGAGGCGGCTGCCGAGAGGGCGGCGGCGGTCTGCATGCGCTCGCTGACGAGCGCGGAGAGGAAGAAGGAGGTGAGGGCGACGCACGCGTTGAAGGCCTGGAGCGTCACCATCTGCTCGAGCAGCGTCCTGCCCTCGAAGGGCCCGACCTGCTCGGCGGCCGCCCACGTCGCGACGAGCGAGGCGATGAGGGCCGCCGGGGCCGCGCCCCGGAGCTGGAGGCGCCACGCGGCCCAGCCGAGGACCGGCAGGGTGAGGAAGATGATGTGCGGGCCGGTGGTCGCGACGCTCGCGACGACGAGCGTCGCCACGACGATGATCGTCACGGCCTCGACCCACCGCCGCAACGGCCAGCGGCGCTGCTCCCAGAAGAGGGGCAGGCACAGCAGGAACGGCGCGACGGCGAGGACGCCCATCGCGTCACCGGTCCACCAGACCGCCCATGCCGCCGGGAGCTCCGCGGTCGTGATGGAGCCCGAGGCGACGAGCGTGACCGCGCCGATCGTCGCGCTGACGAGCATGCTCGCGAGGGCACCGAGGAAGACGATCGCGATCGCGTCGCGCTGCCGGTCGAGCTCGCGACGGAACCCGACGCGCCGGAGCAGGGTCACGGCGACGACGGGCGCCAGCGTGTTGCCGACGGCCGTCACGACCGCCGCCAACGGGTTGGCGCTGATCGGCAGGTTCACCGCGAGTGCCGCGACCGCCACGGCCGGCCAGTAGGACCGTCCGAAGACGATCAGTGCCGCGACGGCGACACCGGTCGGCGGCCAGAGCGGCGTGACGTCGTTGCCCACGAGCGAGAGGCGCAGGCCCAACCGGGCACCGAGGTAGTAGGCGACGGCGATCGCGGCGAGACGGGCGATCCGGCGGGCAGGGGATATGACCGCTTCGTCCCGAGCCGGTGGGTCGAACGGGCCGGCGGCGGGCAGGGGAGCAGGGCCCGAGGTCCCCACCGCCCCCACGCCTGTCGTCATCGTCGGGAGCAGCCCAGCCGCCCACGCCCCGCCATGGCAGTGACTCTAGGAGCAGGGAGTGTCGCGTGACGAGCCTTTCGTGCAGGGCAGTGTGCAGCCACCGGTCAACGACGCGTTCCGGTGGTCGCAGGTGGCTTGGTGAGCGGTTGTGACCCGGTGGGGGCGCGATCAGGCGCGGTGAGGCGCGCGGCGGGGCGCGACCGTGGCGCGGGGGCCGAACCCCTCGAAGCCAAGCGATGGACCCGACGACGCTGCCGAGGACCAAGGTGACGAGCCACTGGTCCCGGGTGAAGGCCGCATAGCGGGCCCGTCGTGGACGTCGCGGCGTTCGCCGACGGACGCCGGATGTCCAGGCGGAGTCAGTGACCCATCGTGAGTCGTCGAGGACGACGACGACGGGCGTCACCGATCTGCGCGGCGATGGTCAGGTCCGGTCTGAATGACGAGGCCAGGCGACGGTCGTCAGCGATGTAGAAACCCTCACCTCTGGACCTGGCGACGAGCACGAGGGCGTCGTCGATCCGGATGGCGGCTCGCCATTGGCCACCCAGGTGGTACACCTTCCCGATGGAGACTTCCTCGGTCGGCATCAGCGGGTCTTCGTGGCGGCTGGCGTTGGACATGTTGTTCTCTCTCACGGCGTGAGCCGGGCGGCTGATCGGTTGCTGAGGCCAAGAGAGAGCTGCGAGCTCCTCTTGTGGGACCTCGAACCCGACCCCGCGTTCCTGTCAGGGCGGGTAACGGATCCGAAGTCGCCTCGTTAGAAGTACTCTATCAGGGATCTATGGGTGTGTTATACGAGTGCTACTCGGCGGCATAGCAACACCCGTGCTACGTTGCGTCCCATGGCGCGCCCCTATGGAGACCCGGTAGAGATCGTGACTGCACCCATTCCGGCGCAGTCCCCGTTCATCCCCATCGACGCGAAGATCGTCGTCGGAGCGGTCGCCCCGGCGTCGCCGGAGCCGATCCCGCTGGTACTCCTTCCAGGTTTCGAGTACCGGCTCCGCGAGTGGCGGCACCCGGAGACCCACGAGGTCCACTGGCTGTTCGAGCGGAGAAAGTCCGCCCAGCAGGGCGACGACGAGTAACAGTCCCCACCGAACCTGGATGCGTCCAGACCCCGCCCGGCCCGAGCCGCACGCACGTCCGAGAGGCCCGGGGACAGGCGGCCTATAGCTGCGTGCGTGGCTGAGGGTGTCCCGGTCAAGCGTCGTGAACCCGCCGCAGATGGTCCGCACATGGTGCGCCCAGGGCTTGTGGTCGCGCAGACATCTGAGCGTGGGGCTGGAGCGACCGGCGCCTGCTCAGCGGCAACACGATCGGCTCGGTCGTCGCGGGGAAGCGATGCGTGACCGGTGGGAGCTGGCGACCCCGGCCGCCCGGGCCCGCGGCGATCAGGACAACCGGCTGCAGCACCACCGCTGGGTCGTGGTCACCGAGCGGCGCAAACGACACACCGTCGCCAACGTCGCGACCGCCCGGGAGTCGGCTGGCTGGTGCTGGTCGCCGGCGGTCATGGACGCCTGACCACCCCTGAACCGCTCCAGGGCAGGTGGCCGGAGGCAGCGCGAGGAACGACCCGCGACTCAACTGTGGCGCCAATCCCCTCGGGAGACTGCGACGCTCGACCCTAGTGCGGACATCGACCCGGACGATGGGACCGATCTGCCAGATCCTCGAGCCCGTCATGTTCGTACCGGACCAGCCACGCGCGCAGCGTCTGTCTCGAGACACCCCACGCCGCGGCGACCTCGGATACCTGCCGGCCGTCGCCGATCACGGCCAACACCGTCAAGCATCAGGCGACGCCGGTGCAGATGCCGGCCAACGTGGCCGGGCGCCGACCGGGGCCGTGCGATGTTGGGACGCCCGGCGGCGGGCTAGTCGTCGGCGTCACCCTGCAGGGCGGACTTTCTCCGCTCGAGCCAGCGCGTCTCGTGCGTCTCCGGGTGCCGCCACTCACGCAGCCGGTAGTCGAAGCCCGGCAGAAGCACCATCGGGATCGGATCAGGGGAGGCCGGTGCGACCGCCCCCACGACGATCTTCGCGTCAGGGGATGAAGGTTGACTGCGCGGGAACCGGCGCAGTGTGGACCTCCAATGGGTCCCCAGACGGGCGAGGCATGAGGCTCATCGAGCATGCGTCTGTAATAGGTGACACACAGGGGCTGAATAGAAACCCCATAAAGACCTGATAGACTGCTCATCAACACCAAGTAGGTGTGCACGCTGGACCAGTTCCCGGTCGATGGGGACACGCTCCGAACCGCGCCCCACCAGGGCCGGCTCGGGCTGCAGGGCGTGCTCGAGCCGCCCGGCTCACCGACCCAGAGAACAGAAAGCAGCCCATCGTGAGCAGCAACACCGAGTACAAACCCGGCGACGTCGCCAACGGCCACCTCCTCACCCAGGACGGCCAATGGGTGCCGCTGCCAGCGCCGCAGCCCATCATCCCGCCCGCCTTGGAGAAGAAGAAGGGCATGGGCAAGGGCGCGAAGATCACCATCGGCGTGGTTGGCGCGCTGGTCCTCATGGGCGCGTGCAACGCGATCACGTCGGCCGCTGGCGGGGGCACGACCCCAACCACGACCTCCGTCACCGTCACCGAGAAGGCCGCGCCCCCGGCTGCTGGCAAGGCCGCCGCTCCCAAGCCCGCCGCTCCCAAGCCCGCCGCTCCCAAGCCCGTGGCGAAGCCGAAGGCCGCCTCGCAGATCGGCACGCCGGTCCGCGACGGCAAGTTCGAGTTCACCGTCAAGAGCGTCAAGTGTGGGATCTCCACGGTCGGCAATGAGTACCTGAACACCAAGGCACAGGGCCAGTTCTGCGCTGTGCAACTCCACATCGAGAACATTGGGGACGAGCCGCAGTCCATGTTCGCGGACAACCAGTTGGCCTTCGACGCCAAGGACCGGAAGTTCTCCGCTGACAGCACGGCCTCGATCTACGACGACAGCTCGCAGGTGCTGTTTGAGGAGATCAACCCCGGCAACTCCGTCAAGGGCAAGGTCTACTTCGACGTCCCGAAGGGTGCAAAGCTCACCCAGCTCGAGCTTCACGACTCGATGTTCTCCGATGGCGTGAAGGTCGCTCTCTGATTCGCCGAGAGTCCCAACCGCCTCACGCTGGTAGCCCCCCAGACCGTCGCGATCTGGGGGGCTGCCCGGTCCGGCCCGCGACAAACAAGAGGATCGGGCCGTCCAACGAGCTGCCGGTTCGACCCGTTCGTCCCCCTGCATGTCGCCGTCAGACCGGCAGGGCCAGCCGAGAGAAGAGAAGGGCATGCCTGCTGACCTGCCCCTCACCCAGGTCGACAAGTTCGACTGGATCAACAACGGGATGCGTTTGCAGTAGCTGCGTTGCGGGAACCACCCGGACGTGGAGTACCTGACCTCGAACCCGTATCAACGGGATTTGCAGCCCAGGAAGATGTTGAAGGGCGTCGTCGAGGGCGCTCGCCGCGCGAGGTCACCGTCGAGCTGCCCACCGGCTACGGCGACAAGCCGTACACCGACGCCATGACGGGCCGTGCCGTGCAGCCGGTCAAGGGCAAGCTGACCTGACCCTGCCCGCGCTGAGCGGCTCGGTGCTCATCACCAAGTGACCAGTACGCCCCCGTGACAGCGCCGTTGATCGGCCGCTGTCCCGGGGGCGTCGTGGCACTGCCATTCGCCCTGGCTAGTTCTCGATCTCTACATCGTCGCCGTTGCAGCGCGTTCGATCGGTCGGTGAGAGCGCGTGGGACGGTCCACCTCGAACGGGATAGCCCATTGGCAGTGGAAGGACGCGGATGCCCATGGACAGAACGAGCGGATCGGACACTGCGGGCGTTGTTCTCGCCCGGACTGGGTAGTGGCCGCGGCCGGGGATCCTCGCGGCCGCGCAGTTTGGGCGAGGCCCTGACTGCCAGTTGTGAGGCGAGTGTCCGCACGTTCACATGTCCGCCAGCGCTGGCACGACCGTCTCGCCGATGAGTAGGACCGCCTCGACGTCATCGGAGTCCGCCAGGGTGAAGGTCACGTACTGCGAGCCAACCGCCGCATACTCGCGCAACCTGGCCACGACCGTCTCCGGGGTGCCGGCGATGCCGCCGAACTCGGGATGGCGCCGCGCCTTCGCGGCAAGCTCGGTCTCGTCGTTCGCGATGAGGATAGACACGTGGTTGCAGCGAGTGATCTCGCCAAAGGGTCGTCCAACCGCCTGACAGTGTCCTGCCAGAACGCCGAAGAGACGCTCCACCTCGCCGGGACTTCCCGACACGTTGCACATGTCGGCGCGGGTCGCGACGAGACGAAGAGTGACCCGCTCCCCGCTGCCTCCGATGAGGATCGGCGGTCGCGGATGCTGCACCGGTCGCGGGTCGTTGTAGGCACCGGAGACCGTGTAGTGCTTCCCGTCGAAGCTGGCGGGACGCTGGGTGAGCATCCGGTCGACGACTTGCACCGCCTCCTCGAGCATCTCCATGCGCTCTCTCACCAGTGGGAACGACCAGCCGTAAGCGTTGAATTCCGGCTCGTGCCAAGCCGCTCCGAGCCCGACGATGGTGCGGCCGTGGCTGATCACGTCCAGCGTGGCGCAGGTCTTCGCCAGCAGCGCCGGGTTGCGGTAGGGCACGCCGACGACGAGCTGACCGATGCGGATCCGATCTGTCACCGCCGCGATCGCGCCCAGCGTGGCGAAACACTCGAGGATCGGGACTTCACGCTCGGGGTTCTCCTCGTCGGAGAACATGAAGTGGTCGGCCATCCACACCGAGTCGAGGCCGGCTTCCTCGCAGGCACGAACCACCGCGAGAAGGGTGTCGGCGTGGTTTCCGTGCTCACTCGGGTGGGTGGGCATGAGCTGTAAGCCGAGAAGCATCGTGCTCTCCTAGGATCTGGCGATTCGCTAGATGCTCTGCCTTGAGCCGCCTGCCGAAACGGGGCACCGTGTCGATCTTTGCAAAGGAGAGGGATGCGGCGCCAGCACCCGCTAACTGCGGTCCT
Source organism: Terrabacter sp. Root181 (assembly GCF_001428505.1). Taxonomy (GTDB): domain Bacteria; phylum Actinomycetota; class Actinomycetes; order Actinomycetales; family Dermatophilaceae; genus Terrabacter. The sequence continues at coordinate 42,889 of NZ_LMHU01000009.1, read as the reverse complement.
GGCCGCTGTTGCCTCCCGGTACGGGTGGGCCTCCCTGATGTTCACAAGCAACAAGCCGTTCGGACGCTGCGGGCGCCGTCAGGGAGCAAGTCCTGCAAACTCGTCGGTGCGCTCACTGCCAGCAGCGGTGTCCCGACGAACCTGCACATGAGACCTCAGTCAACGAGCCGACACACGCAGTAGTCGGCGGTGGACGTAGGTCGGCTGTGCTCGCGAGATCGATCGGACCACGCGGAGCGACTCTTGCAAGCCCACCCGCCGTGTGGCCGGCTTGCGGTGGGAGGATGTGGCCGCTGGACAGAGGGCGACCGAGCGGATCGCGGCAAGGACGCGTTTCGATCGACTGTCGGTTCTGCTCGCCCACGGGTGCCTAGCCCGGGTTGAGGCGCCACAGTCGGTAGCTCCACGGAACGTCGTAGGCGACCACCCAGAGGGTGTACGGCGTGAGGGCGATCATCGAGGGCCGGTCGGAGGTGACGGACCTCTGCAAGGCCAGAAGCGGAACGAGGAAGGCCAAGGTTCCGGCGAAGCCGTTGCGAGGACTGCGTCGGCCGATGAACGCCACATTCCACAGTTCGTTGCCTGCCAACACGACTAGCGCTAGATGGCGTACCCGTGAGTCCCTGTTCAGGTATGCCCGATAGAGGACCGTCCCCATCTGGACGTAGTAGGTGGCTCCCACAAGCCCGAATGCTGGCATCGGCAGTTGAAGCCGGGGTTGGCGCAGCTGGCGAAACCAGCGCAGCGAGTCTCGGCCGATGAACGCGTTGCCGGCAACCGCTGCGGCCAGCGGCGGTCCCATCGCCGCCGCGAGCCCTCTGACGTCGTGCGATCTACTCACTGACAAAGTCTGCTCGCCACCACTGCCGTTGGGAAGCAGCCGAACAAGGGGACGTTTCATGGCCGGTCCGGCTGTTCGACACCGGGCATAACCGCAAGGCCCCCGATGCCCATGACGCGCGCTCGATCGCGGTGATCACCGTCCGAACGTGGGGAGCTCAACTCTTACGCAGGCCGTGTGCACGAAGTTCGCCGACGTACCGCCGGGCGACGTGCGTGTCTCTGGGCGTCGACCCACACCGGTGGCGCGACGGTCACGTCCTCGCTACGTCAAGGGGGCCCTGCAGACCGCAGAAGGGGGCCGCGAGGTTGCAGGAGTGCGCTTCTTCGCCATAGTGGGGGAGTGGGGTCACTAGTTAGCCCCGCCCGCTTCGCGGCGGTATGTCGCGCCATTACGAGTCGAGCGCGGTCCCTTGTCGCGGGCGTCTACCGCGGGGACCGGACCGCTTGGCAAGGACTGAACTCCGAGGTGCCACCGTGTCGGCGACCAGCGCCCGGTGCCGGCAGGTCTACAGCTCTACTTCGCGCAGCACATCCAGGTTGCGAAAGGTTGGCCGTTCATCGCATATCGCTGCCAGGAACGAGGCAAACTCTCCTGTCGCGGGGCGGTCGGAGTTCTCCATAGCCTGGTCGTGCGATGCGAACACCACCATCAGCATGTATTCGTCCTCGGCGTCTCGGTCCCTAGTCAGCACGGCGCGGTGCGGAATCCGATCACCCTCGGTCTTGGCCATCCAGGCATCGAGGTACTGGTCGAACTCGGCGATCCGACTCGACCTGAACTCGATCATCTGCGCAAACTTCACGACACCCTCGCCTCCAGCACGAGGTTGAACGGCGTCTCCGCGACCCGGCGGAACGTCGAGAACCCAGCGCCGACAACGACTTCGCGCAGTCTGGCCTCCCCGGCCTGCGCGCCCAGCGCTGCACCCACGTCCTGGGACAACGAGCTGGGAGTGCAGAGCAATGTCGAGAACCCGTAGTAGGCGGCGCCTACCGAGGTGAGGTTGTCGCCGAGGTCATCGTGGGCGAAAGGCTCGATGAGCATGAGAGTCCCGTCCGGCCCCAGGCGCTCGCGTGCGTGGGCACACGCGCCGGCCGGGTCGCCCATGTCGTGGAGGCAGTCGAAGAAGCAGACGAGATCGAAGACCCCTTCGAACGTCGCGGCTGTCGCGACCTCGAATTGAACCCGATCGGCCAGTCCAGCGACGGAGGCGCGCCTGCGCGCTGCCTCGATCGAACCTTCGTGGGCATCGAAACCGACGATGCTCGACGCTGGGTACTCCTGCGCGAGGAGCAACGTTGACGCACCGTGTCCGCAGCCGACGTCGGCGACGTGCGCGCCGGCGGTGAGCTTGGCTTCGACACCGTCGAGCGCGGGGATCCAGGCACGGGCCAGGTTGTTGAGATAGCCGGGCCGGAAGAACCGTTCGCAGCCGCCGAGGACGTGACCGTCGTGCTCGCCCCAGGAGAAACCCTTCCCAGTCCGGAACCGCTCCGCGATCGTGTCTGTGGCGTAGACCGACCCGACGGCGATCTCGAAGGCTCCGATGACGCAGGCTGGGCTGGTCTCATCGGTGAGTGGGATGGCGTGTTCATCGGGGAGCAGGAACCGGCCGGCACCGTCATACAGCAGGTAGCCGCGCGCCGCTTGTGCACTCGACCACTCGCGCACGTACCGCTCGGCGGTGTCGGTGCGACTGGCCAGGTCCGTCGGGCTGAGCCAACCTGCCCCGGCCATCGCGCGGTAGAGGCCGAGCTGGTCGCCGATGACGACCATCGAACCGCCGAGCAACGCTCCGACATCGCAGATGGCTTTCTCGACGAATTCGGCCATCTTCGTCTCATCCATGTCCTTGTTCCTTTCCGCTCATGGCACGTTGCCCGGTGTGGGTGAGGCCCGCGTCGCTCTCAACCAGTGATGGTTGGACTCGAACGGTCGCCATCCTGCGGGTCGCCGACAGCAGCCCGAAGTTCGAGACGCAGAACGGCGTCAGGTACGTCAAAGCGGCCTTCACCCAGACCAGGGCGGTCGCACGCCCGGCCAGGATGACGCCGAGCTGGTTCATCGCGAAGAACGCGGTGCCGACAACCAACATCACGGACACCGTCCGCTTGAGCTGCTGTGGCGCAAGAGCCACCGAGAGCAGTTCACGGGGAGTGGACCACGTCGACGCTGAGTCGTTCATCTCGACCTCCCTCAATCAACGGTTGTCGATCAAGGTAGGCACGGCCGGTGAGAGATACCTCCGTATAGATACGGGACTTCGCTAGATTCCGAACTCGGCGGCCCGGCGGACCAGTTCCGTCTTCGAACCGATCTCGAGCTTTTCGTAGACGTTGACGAGGTGACTCTCCACGGTGCGCTTGCTCACCCCGAGCTGACCGGCGATCTCGCTGGCCGTCTCGCCTCGCGACGCGAGTAGGGCCACCTCGCGCTCGCGCCGGCTCAGCGCATCCATTCCGAGGTTGGTCCGCCGCCTCGGACGGCTCTTTCGACCGGTCACGAAGATCTCGACCTCGTCAGCGATCGCGTCGACGTCGCCGAGCCAAGGCCGGTGGTCGGTTCCGGGCAGTTCGACGTAACGAGCTCTCGGAAGGTGCTCCGCGAGGTACCGCGCGTGGCCCACCTCGATCCACGTGTCCCCGGCACGATGCAAGATCAGGGTCGGCTGCTCGATCATCGGGAGCAGGTCGCGTATGTCCATCCGCATGTTCATCCGGATGGCGTTCTGCGCCATGGCCGGGCTCGCCGCCATTCGCAGGTACCGAGCCCACCACGCGCGATGTTGCGCATCATCGGCCGGGCTCGGGCGGCCGCCATCCCACCACGTGCCGGATGCCCACGCCCGGTCCATCCCGACGATGGTGTCCTCGAGCTGCTCAGCCGAGGGGCCGTAGGGGTAGTCGGGACCGGGAAGGCGACGTGCCCACGACCCGTACAGCACCAGTGCCCGCGCCCGCTCCGGGTGCTTGTAGGCGAACAGCATGCTGAGTGTGCCGCCCTCTGATATTCCGAACAGGGTGCCGCGGCGCGAGTCGGCGGCATCCATGACGGCCCGGATGTCGTCCATCCGCTGGTCCATCGACGGCGGACTGTCAACGGGGTCGGACATGCCCGAACCCCGCTTGTCGAACACGATCAGCCGCGAGAACGAGGCCAGTCGGCTCAGGAAATGGGCCAGCCGCGGTTGCTCCCACGCCACCTCAACGTGAGAGACGAAGCCCGGCACCAGGATCAGGTCGTGGGGCCCGTCACCAACAACCTGGTAGGCGACACTGACCCCATCACTCTTCGCGTATCGCGTCTCCCGCTTCATCACTCAGCGCTCCAGCCCGAGTCCGCCCCGAAACAGCCTCCCGTCAACGATAGAGCCCGGGCGTGGCACGAACCACGGATGCCCGGGCCTGACGACCGCGCATGCACGCGAGGGCCCCGAAGGATTGTCGTACCGTCATCCGGCCTGGGCAGCTGGCCGAAGCCGCGTCAGTCTGAACGCTGGGGACGCCCTTCGTCGAGGAGGTCTCAGAGTGGGCCGGAGGGGCTCGCACGCCGGCGACCCTGGCGGCGTTGTGACGCACGTGAGGCTCGCGCGCATTGCGAAGTCCGCACGCTCGGATTCTGGTTGTCCCCCGTTGGTGGTTGGTGAGCGCGCTCAGGGCAGTCAGGGCGCGAGCTGGGCCTGATGCCGGACTTGGAGAGCGAGTTCCAGGCGACGGCGATGAGGATGACTCTCGCGAGACCGGTCGCCCACGGAAGGGGCAGTGCGAAGCCGATCCAGAAGACGGCTTCAACCGGGAGTACGGCCAGGTTGAGTACAGCACCGATCCTCCGCCCCTGCCAGAGCAGCCAAGCTGAGCAGAAGGCCACCAGGGTCGCCGCACAGAACAGGAGGAGGAGTCCGACGAAGGTTCTGTCTGAGGTACTGGCCGACCAAGGGCCGCCGAACATCTCAAACAAGCCGAAGAAGCGGGGGAGCCGACCGCTTCTCAGCCAGTAGATCGAGACGGGCGCGGTGGCGATTCCGAACCCGAGGGCGTACACCCAGGTCACGATCGCCGCTGCCCGCGCGCTACTCAAGGCGAAGCCCTCCCGGGTTCACACCGGCGCTCCCTCCGGCCGCCGCTCAGCCGGACCCTGGTGAGGTGGGACTGTTCCGCGACGCACACCCCGGTCGCGAACCTCAGCCGTGTCACGGGCGGGTGGTTGCCGACTCGTGCAGGATCGCGTTCTCGATCGTCTGCATGGGGTCGTAGGCGTGGAGCTCGGCGCGCAGGTCCGCGACCTTCCCGGCGTAGGTGGGGTCCTCCAGGAGGGTGCGGACTGCCCGCCTGAGTCTTGCTGGCTTTGGGCGTTCGCTGCGCAGGTCGATGCCGAGTCTGTTGTAGCCGACCCGTGCGTTGATGTCGTTCTTGCCCTCGCGCTTGCCGGCCCCGACGACCGGGACGCCGTGCAGGAATGCTGCGAGGTTGCTGCCGAAACCACCGCTGGTGACGAAGACGTCGACGTGCGGGAAGAGGTCGTCGTAGTCGATGAAGTCCTCGATCACCACGTTCGGGTCGGGGAAGCGCTCGCGGAGGGCCTGGGTGTGGGCTCCCGCGGTCGTGGCGACGACCATGTACTCGGAGTCCTTGAGTGCCTGGATGGTGGGGATGATCAGTTTGCCCGGGTCGGTGTTGTCGACGGTGCCCTGGGAGACCGCCACCACCTTCCTCGACGTCTGTACCACCGCAGCCGGCAGCGGGGTTCCCGGTCTGGTCGCCCGGCGGGCCGGGAGGAGCGGGCCGACGTACTCGGCGTTGGGAAGGGGCTGGTAGCCGGGGAACTCCAGGCCTGGGGAGCCGTTGAGGAAGACCCGCGTCGTCCTCAGCATCGGCTCGTGGGGGAACCCATCGGGTCGGATCGGTGCGATGCCGTGTCGGGCGAGGATCTGGTTGTAGTGAGTGGTGCCGGCGTTCATGCCGCTGGAGAGCAGTCTGCGCACGAGCGCGTGGTGAAGCCGGCCCACGGGCGTGCGCGAGGGGCGCAACCCGAAGAACGGTGGCGGTCCATGGGCGTCAGGCATCACCATGCTCAGGCCGATGGCGAACACCGGTAGATGCAGGGACTCCGCGACGAGCTGTTCTGCGTACAGGGCGCCATCACACACCATGGCGTCGAAGGGCCACTCCTGCCTGATGTCCACGAGGTCCTGGAAGTGCTCCTCGACCTGGCTTACGAAGAGCTTGTCGAGGTCGAAGGAGATCAGACGTGGTCCCTTGAGAGCCACACGTTCGGGGAACAGGGTGTTGAGGGTGCTCGCCATGACCTCGGTGGCCTGCCGGTAGGCGAACCAGCGCATGCCCAGTCGGTCGAGCTTGGCGCCGTACTCCGGTCCGGCGTACCACCGCACGTCGTGACCACCGTCGGCCAGGTGGGCGGCGATCCCCGTCAGGGGGTTGAAGTGTCCATCGGCCGGCATCGACGCGAACAGGATTCTCATCTGCCATCCCATCCTCTCACTATAGTCAGACTATAGTGAACCTCCATGGAGCCTCTGTCTAGCCCCACGACCCGCACGGACCGCGCCCTGATCACCCGACGCCGGATGGTCCGGGCTGCCTATGACCTGTTCTCCGAGCGCGGGTACCTCGGCACGACGATCGCCGAGGTGGCCCAGCAGTCAGGCGTAGCGGTTCCGACGATCTACTACACGTTCGGGACCAAGGCGGCGCTCCTCGCGGAGTCGCTGGGGGCGGCCGTCGTCGGCTTCGACCACTGGCGAGAGCCCCCACCGGACCCGGACATCACCGAGCTGATGCCCCGGCACCAATGGTGGGCCGCCTTCCAGGCGGCGCCCACATCAGAGGCGGCCTTCGCTGTCTTCTTCACCCACGGTGTCGGGATTCTCGAGCGGGTGGCGCCGCTCGTGGCCGCGTTGCACGGAGCCGGCGGCGACGTCGAGGCGGCCGCCGTGGTCGAGGTCAGTGAGCGCCGACGCGTCGAGTCCTACCGTGAGACGGTCCGCGACCTCGCACGAAAACCCGGCGGCCTGCGACCCGGGCTGTCACCGGCGAAGGCCACCGACATCCTGGTCGTGCTCTTCAGTGCCGAGCTTTACCAGTCGCTCCGCACCGGCCGGGGATGGTCCACCGCGCGCACTACGGCGTTCCTGCGCGAACTGCTGTCAGCGCAACTGCTTGGAGAGTGACGCCGAACTCCTACGGACTGACCCGGCCCCTTCGCTGGCGACTCTGGCGTTGCCGGCCGACGCACCGACCTCCGACCTGCAACTCGCGGCGAAAGACGCGGTTCGCCGGCATCCTGTTTGTGGGACGCTCAAGCCAGTTCCAGGACGGGTCCCTTGTGGAGGGCGAGGTAGACGTCGTTGCGGATGGCGTTCGCTTCGGCATCGGTCAGTGTGCGTGCCAACGCTCGTAACGTGAGCCGGACAAGGCAGTTGACCTGTCCCGGGGTGATACCCAGGCGCTGCTGCGCCCGCGTGGGTAGTTCGTCGTGGTCGGTGCGGCTGAGCACCTGGATGGACTCGATGTCCTCGACCCGATCATGCAGCGTCGACCGGACGGTGTCCCCGATGTTCTCGTCGTCGGTGTCTGGCGCGACGACGACGGAGAGGTCTCGGGTGATCGCCGGAAGCCTCGAGACGGGTCGCCATGGCTTCAGGTCCTGCATCTGGGCAGCGATGCGTGGTTCTGTTGCGCGCAGATAGCGTATGTCGGGAATTCCCTTGGCCAGCATCAGGGCACGTTCGAGGCCCATCCCGAGTGCGAGCCCGGACCAGCGGCTCGGGCGCAGTCCGGCGCGGGTGAGGACGTCGGGATGAATCCGTCCGCACTCGGCGATCTCCATCCATTGCCCGTCGTGCCACACGTCGATCTGCCGGCCGCCGTCGGTGTAGGCGTGCGCCGATGCGATGGTGCGGTACCGGGTCCCGGGCAGGATGGCTTCGACGAGCAGCGCAATCATGTGCTGCAGGGTGGCGCCTGTGGTGTCGGGGTAGGAACGCAGACGCCAAAGGTCGACCTGATGCGGTTCACCGACGTGGGTGCGGTCGACGACATCGCGGCGATAGACGAGCCCGGGAATAACGATGAGTTCATCCACCGGACCGGAACGCGCGCGGTATCGCTGCAGCGTGTGAGGGATGTCGGCGCTGGTGTGGCTGCGCAGCATCGTGGTCGGGCTGATGTAGCGGGTGTGCCGGGCGTCGCGGGTGATGCTCCCGGCGTCGAAACCCAGGTGGTCGTAGTTGTCGTGGACCGCGACGATCGGGGGGTTGCGCACCGTGATTGTCGTAGAGGCCCACGCCGCTGCCAGGGCAGAGACGATGCGCTCGAGCAGGATCTGCATCGCGTGTGGCCCCTGGGCGGGGTTACTCAGGTCTCGCAGGGTAAGGGCGCGGTGAAGGTCACAAGGGGTGAGGTAGCCAGGTTTCACGAGAATGCTCCAAGTGCGTGTCGGTTCGGGTGGGGTGGCTTCCCCCGACCCGGGCGACGCAGGAGCTGCTACACGAACGTACGCGCGCAAACGAACCCGCGGCCATCACCAGGCCGGGGGCAGAGAAATCGCTGACTCGCGTTCATGGAGAAATTTTACGACGTTTGTCGACTATGGCCCAGCGATTATTGGCCGTCCGCGTTCGGCCCAAGAGCCTGTTCACCCCTCACCGCCCCCTGCGCGTGTCTCATTGCCGGCTATGCACGTGTCCCGTCGCGGCGGTTGGTCACGCATGACCCAGCCGCGCGACTCGCGACATGGTCAGGCGTTCGGGGGACGTGCGCTGAAGGTGGTCTTGGAGCAGGTTGTGAGGGCGCGGCGCGCGCTGTCCTCGGCGCCTACCAGACGAAGGGGATGACGCGCCTGGTCCGTGCCATGTAGCGGACGTAGTCGTCGCCGAGCTCGGCAACCAAGAACTGCTCTTCGATCCGTGTTCGGTAGGCCAAGGCGGCAGTTGACACGAGCAACAGCAGCACGAGCGCGACCCATGATTGAAGAGCGAGCCCGAGCCCGATCATCCCAAACAGCACTCCTGTGTAGCCGGGATGGCGAAGGATGCGATAGGGCCCGGCGTCAACCACTGTGTGGTGACGTTGAACCTGCACCTCGAGGGAGAAGTTGGTCCCCAAGGTGTGATACGCCCACGTTGTGAGTGCCATCCCGGCAGCGAACATCACGAGGCCCGGGTAGAAGGTCCAGCGGGCAAGGAGTGGCCCGACTCGGGCGTAGCCAGCCCAGATCGCGACGGCTACCGCCGGAATGATGGCGAGGTTCGTGAATGTCGATGCGTCCCGTCGGGGCTTAGCCCTGGTTGACGGCGCGTTTCTGGTACTCCATCGAGCGAAGTAGAGGAGTGGAACGCTGAAGCCGCCCAGGAAGACAACCCAAAAGAGGATCTCCTGAAAGCTGGAGGTAAACAGGGGAGTCATGTGCGACCTCGACAGCTCATGACCATGGTTTGCGGCAAACTCAAGGCTAGGAGCGTGACACCCATGGGTCAATGGAGGCGCCTTGGTACCACGTTGGCTGGCAAGCCGTGGCAGGCCGAGCGTCCGCCACAAGACCCTGCACGACGCCCGACGCAGCTCCCCGGCGGGAGAGGGCCCGAGCGCGCACTCATCGGCAGATCGGGTACACAGGGCCGGAGGCCACGCCGGCAGGTGGCGGATAGACGCACTCCGGAACCGTCTGGATCGCGGCGAAGCCGGGCGGCCATACTCGTCGGCTCGATGGTGTCAGGTTGCGGCGGCGATCGGGTCTTGGGGGAGGGCGAGCGCGGCCTGCATGCCGCTGATGAGCGCCACGAACGCCTCGCGCCAGATCTCCTCCGCGTGGTCCGGTGGAAGTCCGTCACGCAGCTCGAGGAGCGCCAGCCCCTCGCAGAGGGCGTCGATCTTGATGGTTGCGTCCCGGACCTCTGGGTTGGTCAGGCCACCCTCCAGACCCAACGCCCGACTCACCATCTCGACCAGGTCGGCCAGCGCCTTCAGCCGCGCCGGACGGAAACGCTGCGTGAGGTCAGGCGGTAGTTCCCCGATGTGCTGGAACGCAATCCGGAACAGCGCCGGATGCTCCAGCGCCCACCGGCGGAAGTTGTCGACGATGGAGTTGACCAGGTCGGCCGCGGGATCATGCGTTCGCGGGTATTCGTTGACCCAGGAGCCCAGGAGCTGGAAGGCGCGGTTGCCCAACGCGACGAGCAGGCCCTCCTTGGACTCGAAGAGGCTGTAGACGGCGCGTGTCGTCGTTCCCGCCGCGGCGGCCACCCGCCGCATCGAGAGCGCATCGGGGCCGTCCGCGGCCACAATCCGCTCTGCCGCGTCCAGCAGTGCCTCCGCGGTTGCTTCGTCGTGAATTCGCGGTCTACCCATATTGACAGCATAGTGGCACGTCGTTACGGTACGACGTATCGCAACGGAGTTGCGAAACGGCACGAGGGCCCGGGAGGACAGGATGGACACACGGCCAAGCAGACAACGGCCACCGCGGTCGGTGGCGACGGACCCGCTGACGAGCCCGGGGGCATACCCACGAGGGGTTGACGACCAGAGGCGGGAGTTCGAGGAACGCCGCCTGGCCGCGTTCCGACGCCGCGGGTTCTCCGGTGTCGGGCGCCGGATCCCTGACCACGCCGGGCGAGAGACCTACATCCTGGTCAGCGAGGAGTCGCCCTGCCCTGCGGTCCTGGTCCACGGTGGCGTCGGCACCACTGTCGAGTGGGCCGACCTCGCACCCCAGCTGGGGAGCCCGCTCATCATCCCGGACCGGCCCGGCTTCGGACTCTCCTACCCGACCGACTACCGCCGCCTGGACTTCCGGGCCGACGCGGCGCGGTGGCTGCTCGAGTTGACCGACGGGCTCGGTGTCGACAAGATCGACCTGGTCGGCAACTCGATGGGCGGGTTCTTCGCGATCGCCTTCGCCGCAGCGCACCCCGACCGGGTCCGCAAGCTCGTTCTCTGCGGCACAGCCGGCGGGCTGTTTCCCAAGCCCGGCCTCTTCCTCCAGCTCTGGGCGACCCCCGGCGTCGGGACACTGATCTCCAAGATCCAGGTCCGGGACGCTGAGACGCTACGCAAGCGGGCCTTCGGCAACTACCTGGTGCACCCCGAGCGCGTCCCGGCCGACCTCCTGGAAGTTGCCCTCCTCGGGATCAACCTGCCCGGAACCGCCCAGACGAACCAGGCGATCATGCAGGCCGTCGCCACCATCCGAGGATGGCGCCCCCAGCTTCGCCTGGAGAGCGCCCTGGCCACGCTACCGGTGTCCACGCTCCTCATCTGGGGAGACCACGACGCCCTGGCCGGTCCCGACATCGGTCGCGACCTCACCACCCGAATGCCCAACGCGCGCATCACCGTCATCCCGGACGCCGGGCACATCCCACACCTCGACCAGCCGGAACCCGTCGCGGCGGCCCTCAACGAATTCCTCGGTCAGCCACTCCACTGACCCCGGGGCGAAACCGCCGCACATCGGCCGCTGTGATCATCACCGGTTCGCCCGCACGCAGGCTCAGCTCCACTTGCCACCGCCGGGGGTGAGCACGGGCAGCGTCTTCGACCTCACCCCTCCCCTGGACCACGCAGCCGACGGCCGCCGGCCGTGGACGAGCGCACCGCCACGATGGTCCTGCTCACCCTCTGACGACACATGCCGGGCCGCGGTCGCGGATCCGCCGCGGATCCGCCTCGCGGGCCGGCGGCGTGGTCAGGAGTGCCAGCGGACAGGGCCGGCCTGAATGGGCGGGTCGTCCGGCGTCGGGGAGGCCCGGTGGACCCGGACCTTGACGGGGACGGCTGATCCGGAGGAGGTGCGCAGCTGGTCGTAGGCGGCGCGCCGGGCTGGGTCACGCAGCACCTCGTAGGCGGTCATGATCTGCTGCACAGCTTGATCTGCCAGGTCTGCCGCGTCGGCGGCTGGGCCGGGTCCGGCCCCGCGGGTGTCCGGGTGGTGCTGGCGGAGCATCGCTCGGTAGGCGTGCCGTAGCTGGGCCGGCGTGGCGTCCGGCGTGAGTCCCAGGACGGCGTAGAGGTCGGTGGGTGTTGTCCTCATGAGCGTGGCGTGACGGGGGCGTGGTGCGGCGGGTGGGATGGTCGTGGTCCCGGCCGAAGGATCGGCCGGGACCACCTGGTGTGGACGACTGCGTTGCCGGCCCGCTGAGGTGTGCGCCGTGCGGGCGCGGGCGCCGCGAGCTGTTGCGACAGGCGCTCAGGGTGAAACGTGCGGGCGGGAAAGGCAGTCACGTCCCAAACGGTGCCTCACGTCTGGCCATCACCTACCTCTCGTTTCGTGGTTGTCGTGTAGCTGGCGTCATCGCCGCGGGTCAGCGGGGGGCGATCGTTGCCGGCTCCCTTCCCCGGCGCCTGGGTGTCGCGGCCGGCTCGGTGGCGCAGCGGGGCGACCTCTCGTTGAGGACGATGACCCTGGAGGGCCTTGCCGGGCTATGTTGCTTTCGGCTGGCTGGTCCGGTGGCGGGCTCGGCCATTCGGCAGCCACGATCGCCTCGAACTCGGCCCGCAGCAGGTCTTCGTCGGCGCAGAGCAGTTCCAGGAACAGGTCGCTGGTGCTGGGGGCGGCGGCATCCACGCTGTCGGCGGGCAGGATCGCGGGCAAGTGACTCACCCTCCTGGCTCAGGCGTTGATGGAGCGCCGGTCCTCACCGTTGCTGGTGATGGAGATCTTGCGCGGCTTCGCCTGCTCGGCGACCGGGACGTGCAGGGAAAGGACCCCGCTGTCATAGCTCGCCGTGATGTGCTGCGTGTCGAGGTTGTCGCCGAGGATGAGCTGGCGGCTGAACACCCCTCGAGGGCGTTCGGCGGCGATGAGCTCGGCGTCGCTCGCTCGAGCCGGACGTTCGGCCTTGACCGTGACCACGTTGCGTTCGACGTCCAGGTCGATCGAGTCCGGGTCGACGCCCGGCAGGTCGAACTCGACGTGGAAGGTGTCACCGTCCCGCCAAGCGTCCATCGGCATGACCGACGGACGGGCCAAGGTGCCGTTGGTGCCGAGAACCTGTTGGGTCAGGCGGTCCAGCTCACGGAAAGGGTCGGTGCGCATCAGCATCGTCACCACCTCCATCGCTTGTCTTCTGATGCTCCTTGTCTGGTCCACGATCGCCGTGCGATCTGTGGCATGCGCAATAGATTTTTTGTAGCACTGGTGGGACGCTGGTGCAAGAGGCAACGCGAGGAAGTTGCCGCCGAGAAAGGGCGTGGTCGATGCGCGTGCCGGAACCAGCGAGCGACCGGGGCGTCTACGGGATCTCGACCGCCGCGGAGCTGGTCGGAATGGGCGTGCAGAACCTGCGGCTCTACGAGGCCCGCGGTCTGCTGGAGCCCGACCGCACCGAGGGCGGCACGCGCCGCTACAGCGCCGACGACCTCGACCGGCTGCGCCGCATCAGCGTTCTGCTCGGGGCCGGACTCAATCTGGCCGGCATCGCCATGGTGCTGGATCTAGAAGCCGAGAACACTGCACTACGAGCGCGGAAGAGGAGGACGACAGTGGCTGACAACCGCATCGACCCCGGCGAGGAGGTCCCCGAGGCCGACCTCCTCGAACAACGAGCCCCGCTCGATCCGGACGCGGTGGCCGACACACTTGCGGCGGTCCCCCTCGACGCGCCGGCAGACCTCGTTGACGAGGCAGACCGACTCGAACAGCAGGCGGTCGTGCCCGACGAGGGCGAGGACGACTATCCACACGCATAGCGTCGAGAGGCCGTGGTGAACGGGTCGTCCGTGAGCGCCTCGCGGCGATAGGACCCAGGCCCCTTGGGCAGTCCGGGAAGCTACGCACCCACCGAATTGAGCGCCGCGAGCGACATCCACGACGGATCTCGTGCGACTCTTCCACGGCGAAGCTCGTCGAGAAACTCCCACGAAGGCCGTGACAGGATGGCCCCGTGGCGGCAACGGTGATCGCGGTATACAGCACCAAGGGTGGGGTCGGAAAGACGACGACCGCTGTCAACCTCGCCTGGCAGGCGGCATCCGAAGGGCGAGACGTTCTCCTGTGGGATCTTGACCCGCAGGCCGCGGCGACCTGGCTGCTGCAGGTGAAGCCGCATCTGCGAGGAGGCGCTGAGGCGCTCGTGCGGGGCAGGAAGCCCGCGAACAAGGTGGTGCGCGAATCGAAACTCGAGCGGATCGACGTGCTCCCCGCCGATGAGAGCTACCGCGACCTCGACATTGCCCTCGACGCGGCGAAGAAGCCGTCGTCCCGCGTGACGGAGGCACTGCGGCCTCTCCGCAGGCACTACGACGTCATCATCCTCGACACCCCGCCGGGCGCGTCGCTGGTCGCCGAGAACGCGCTGCGCGCAGCGGACGTCGTCGTTCTGCCGCTCATCCCGTCGGCGCTGGGGCTGCGCTCGCTGGAGCAGGTGCGCGGTGTGATCAAGGATGCCGGCGGCCACGTCAAGCTCGTTGCATTCCTCTCTCAGGTGGACCGACGAAAGCGCGCCCATGTGGACGCGCTCGAGCAGCTTCCTGCGGCGCACAAGGAGGTCGGCGACGGCTACGTCGGCGCGAGCGTCGTCGTGGAGCGCATGGGCGAGCACCGCGCGCCGATAGGCGTCTACGCCCCGACCTCGGACTCTGCCAAGGCGTTCGCGGACCTGTGGAAGCGCGTCCGGCGCGCTTCTTGAGGCCGCGCTCGGGCTGGTTCGGATAGCCGGTACGAAAACCGCGATCGACCCCGGTTTGAGAGCGGAGAGAAATCAGCGCGGTGGGGGACATGGCGGACGACGGCATAGACCCGACCGAGGATGTGCCGCCTGGCCCGCAACCCGTCATCCACCCGAGCGGTCGCTCCATACCGTCGGGAGGACGCTGGTGCGGTGAAACTCCCGATGGGAGTTGTCAGAGGCGGGACACGGCCACGAGGCCGGGGTCGAGGCCGAGTGTCTCGGCGACTTCGGCACGCACGGCGGATGCCAGTGCGGACTCGGCTGCCTCGTCCCGTCGGCGTCCTGCGAGGCTCACCATGGCTCCAGGTCCGGAGACCGCCCCAGCCGGGCTGACCAGCACGACGACGTCATCGGGGACGAGGTCGAGGGCCACCGCTGCGGCTGCAGCGACCTTGCGTGACAACGCACGGGCTGCCTCGTCGGGGAGGTCGGGGCCGGTGGTGACGCAGATCCAGGGCATGGGCGATCCTTTGTCGATGGCGATCGGATCCGGACTGGTGGGGTCAACGTACGTCGTCGTCGGTGCCTCCGGCATCCTCGCCCCGCTCGGCCGGTCGCTGTTTCGTGTGAGGGAAGGGGAGGGCCACCCCTTCCGGGTCGGGATCTCACGGGGATCGCGTCTGGCGGAGGGGGACTGGGACCGACGGTTCGCGCTCGACGCCCGTGACCCCCGGGCCGTGCGCAGGATGCTCGCTGACCTCCGGTCCGATGGGGTGGGCGTAGACGTGGCGGTGGGCTATGCGGGCGCGTTGAGTCCGGAGTCGTGGTCCGTCCTCGCGCGCGCCGCGGCGCACGCAGTCATCGTGCTGCCGAGCCGATTCGCGGATCCGTTGGGGGGCGAGGAGGCGGCCGCCGCCTGGCTGCCGACCCGGGCCACCACCCGCGTGCTTCTCGGATGGGCTGGAGGCGACGGTGACGTGCGGTGGCACACACCAGAGGAGATCTCTCGCGTCGTCGCCGACGCTGTACTGGACGAGCGAGCGGAGCCGCTCACAGTCGGACGCGTCACGCCGTGGAGCGAAAGGCCCGCCTGACGCGCCGACCGTCGGTCTGCCGCGGCGCGGGTGGAGGATGCGCTCATGAGCGACGTCGCCAGCGATCCGATCCCGCCCCCCGACCGGCAGCACGTGCGCGAGCCGTGGCCGCCGGTCAACGGCACGCCCGGGACGACGCAGGGTCGCTACGGCAGGGCCGGCAACCTCGAGCTCGTCGCGCCGGCGGTCGACGACGGTCTGTGGGTCGGCTGGTTCAACGCGGACCCGGAAGAGACCTACCAAGGTGCGGCAGTGGGGTCGTGGAGCGGTGCGTTGCGCTTCGGCAGGGGCATGCGATACGTGTCGGCCACGATTGCCCAGGTACAGGCCGGTCCCGACTTCCTCGAGGTGCTTGCGATGAGCGAGGCGGGTGAGCTCCGACGCCACGTGTGGACACCGACAGACGGGTTCGTCGACCACGGCGCCGTTGCCCACGGGGTATCGGGTTCGTCCGGAGTGGTCGAGACACCGGACGGCGATCACGTGGTGGCCGTCGTGGGCGCGCTCGGCCTGCAGATCCTGAGCGGAAGGCCGGGGCGTGGCTACCCGGTCATGACCCTCGAGTCCGCGGTCGACCGGCCCGGCCTCGGCAGGCTCGGGAGACCCGAGCTCGGTGACGACGACGCAATCGTGGGTGTGGACGCTGCGTGGCACGTCCGGGTGGCGGGGGGCGAGGGGCATCTGGACGTCCTCATCCGTTCGCAGAAAGGCCAGGTGCTGCTGGGATGCGCGTCTGGTTCGCGGGTCTGGACGTGCGTCGCACAGAGGGCGGGCGCGGCAGCCCTGGCAGCAGCGGGTCAGCAGCGGGCCGTCGTTGTCATCGTGGAGGGCCACGTCTGGCTACACGTTCTCGATCGCGACGTGCAGGACGCGCCCGCCCAGCCCGCCCAGCCCGTCGAGCCCGACGAGCTCGTCGACCTCGGACCGGCGGAGGCGGTGGCCCTGGCGGCCGGGCGGGTGCATGGACGCGGTCCCTGGCAGGTCGTGCTCCGAAGTGGCGACCGCCTCCGGCACGTCAGCGGCGGCCGGTCGAGCGAGGTCACCGCCGACGGCTGGGCAGCGACCGGCATGGCTTCCCTGCACCGCGGCTGACCCCCGGCTGGACGACGCGGCCTTCGGCGCGAGGGTTCATGGCCGTGCTCAGCCTGAGAGTTTCTGAGAGTTTTTGCGCAAGAATGCTTGCGCACGCTTGATTCTGGTACCTACAGTGGGTCATCGATCCGCCTTGCGGCCTCTCCAGAAGGGACCCCCCATGTCACAGCTCGACCGCCGCACCTTCCTTCTCTCCACCGGCCTGATCGGCGCCACCGCCGCTCTGGCCGCCTGCTCGGGCGGTTCGGAGACGCCCACGTCGACCGGCGGCGCACCTGCCGTGTCCACCGGCAAGCTCAGCGGCACCGTCACCCTGACCACATGGGGCAGCGACCAGGAGGTCGCGGCCTTCAAGAAGATCGCCGCTGACTTCACCGCGGCCCGCGGCGCCCAGGTCAAGATCGAGGTCCTTCCCTACGACCAGATCCGCACCGTCGTCGACCGCAGGCTCCAGGCGAACCAGGCGCCCGACCTCTTCCGGGTCTCGTACACCGACGTCACCGGCTACGCCGCGAACGGTGTCCTCGCCGATCTCAGCGACCACATCGACAGCTCGTTCGGTCAGCAGTTCTTCCCCGGGCTCTGGGCGGCGATGCAGTACGACGGCGCCCCGATCGGGGTGCCGCACCACACCGACACGTCGGCGCTCGTCTACAACAAGGCACACTTCGCCAAGGCCGGCATCACCTCCGTGCCGGACTCGCTCGAGTCCGCCTGGACGTGGGAGGAGCTGGTCGGCGTCCTCGGCAAGCTCAAGACCGCCAATCCCGGTGTCTCCCCCTTCGCCTTCAACTACCAGCTGTACGGTGCCTACCGCTGGTTCAACACCCTCTTCCAAGCCGGCGGTACGGTGCTCGACGCGTCCATGAAGAACGTCACGCTCGACACCGAGCAGGCGAAGAAGGCGCTCACGTGGACGCAGAGCCTGTACACCCAGGGCCTTCACGCCCCGAGTGTGCTCGTCAAGCGACCGACCTACCCGGACGAGATCTTCCCCACACAGAAGATCTCGATGATCCAGGCCGGCGACTTCCTCGTGCCCTCGCTCGACGGCGCCATCGCGAAGAAGTTCGAGTGGGGCGTCACCTACCTGCCGCACGACAAGGCGGCAGCCACGGACCTCGGCGGCAACGCGGTGGTCGTGACCGAGGGCTCGCCGAACAAGGACGCGGCGATCGAGTTCGCCAAGTTCCTCGTGACCAAGGAGAACATGCAGTACTTCTGCGAGAAGACGACGGTCCTTCCAGTCCGCAACGACCTCGCCGACGCCAAGCTCGCGTTCGATGTGAAGCCCGACCTCATGCCGGTCTTCCAGAAGCAGGCGACGACGATGCCCGAGGCGCTCGTCAAGACGTCGACGCTGCCGTCCTTCCCGGGCATCAACCAGGCCCTAGTCGACAACATGGACCAGTTCCTGTCGAACCCGTCGGCCACGGTCGACTCGGTCGTCGGCGGCCTCACCACGGCCATCCAGAAGGCCCTGCAGGTCTGAGCAGCGAATCGTTGCCCTGACCAGTTCCCGACCGAGCGGAGGACCATGACCACGGTAGTAACGAGACGGCGTGCGCCGGAGCCCCCGGTGCGCGCCGGCGGGAGGCGGCGCGTCGCCTCCGCAGCCCTGAAAGCCGAGCGCAGGGCAGGCCTGCTCATGGCGAGCCCCGCGCTGCTCGTCTTCACCCTGTTCATGTTCATCCCGCTCGCGCTGACCTTCTGGTACAGCCTGCAGCGATACTCGGGCTTCGGCCGGATGCGCTTCATCGGGCTCGACAACTACGCGGCCATCATCAACGACGCGACGTTCTGGACCGCGTCGCTCAACACGCTGCTCTACACGGCGCTGACCGTCCCGATCGGCATCGTGTGCGGCCTCTCGGCGGCCCTCCTGCTCAACCGGTGGATGCCTGCGCGCGGGCTCTTCCGGGCCCTCTTCTACGTGCCGGTCGTCATCTCCGGCGTCGCGTCCGGCATCATCTTCCTGCGTCTCTTCGACCCCATTGTCGGCATCCTGAACCAGATGCTCACGACCATCGGGCTCCCGGCCATCGACTGGCAGGGCAACGGCACCTGGGCGCTCGTCTCCATCATCCTGGTGAGCACCTGGCAGGGCATCGGCTTTGGCATGGTCGTGTATCTCGCTGCCCTGCAAGGCATTCCGCGGGAGGTCTACGAGGCTGGAACGGTCGACGGTGCGGTCGGTTGGAAGCGGTTCATCCACATCACGTGGCCGCTCCTGCGCCCGACGACCTTCTTCCTCGTCGTCTACTCGATCATCGGCAGCTTCCAGGTCTTCGACGTGGTCTACGTCCTCACCCGCGGGGGTCCCGGAACGTCCACGACCTTCCTCGTGCAGTACGCGTACGACCAGGGCTTCAACCAGCGACGCCAGGGATACGCCGCGGCCATCGGCGTGATCATCTACCTGGTCGTCCTCGTCTTCACCGTGCTCCAGTGGCGCTTCTCCAAGAGCAGGGACGACGCATGAGCACCGCACTGACGAGTGTCGCCACGACCGAGGTCACCGCGATCGAGGAGGCGAACGCCACCCTTCCGAAGGACGAGGAGCGGCACCAGCCACGACGCGTCGTGCTGACCCGCGTCGCGATCGCGGTCGTCGCCGCGATCATCCTGATGTTCCCGATGTACTGGATGCTGCGCACCTCTGTCGCCACAAGCGACGAGCTGTCCACGTTGCCCGTGCCGCTGTGGCCTCAGGACTGGCACTGGGAGAACTACACCCAGCCGTGGAGCCAGTACCCCTTCGCGCGGTGGCTCGCGAACTCCGTCGTCATCGCCGTGCTCTCGGTCGTCTTCACGCTCGCCATCAACCTCATGGCCGGTTACGCCTTCGCGAAGCTGCGCTTCCCGATGCGCAACCTGCTCTTCCTGCTCATCATCAGCACGCTCATGGTGCCGGTTCAGGTCATCATGGTCCCGCAGTTCCAGATGGTCATCGACCTCCACCTGCTCAACAGCAACTGGGGCGTAGTGTTGCCGCGCCTCGCCGAGGCGTTCGGGCTCTTCATGGCGCGCCAGTTCTTCCTCAGCGTGCCGGACGAGCTCATCGAGGCCGCGCGCATCGACGGAGCCGGTCACTTCCGGACCTTCTGGAGCGTCGTGCTGCCCCTGTCCAAGCCGCTCATCGCGTCCCTCGTCATCTTCACCTTCATGTGGCGATGGAACGAGTTCGTCTGGCCGCTCATCGTGCTCAACGACCCCGACGCCTACACGCTGCCGGTCGGCCTCCAGTTCCTCATCCAACAGTTCAGCTCGAACTTCGGGCCGCTGCTCGCGATGTCGTTCCTGTCGATCCTGCCCATGCTTCTCGTGTTCGCCTTCTTCCAGAAGTACTTCGTCGAGGGTGTCGCCCGGACGGGGCTCAAGTGACGACGCCCGCGAGGTCGGCCCTCGCGCCCCTGCACGTGCTGGTCACGCTGGACTTCCCGGAGTCGTTTCTCGACCGGGTGCGAGCCGTCGACCCACGCGTCGTCCTGGACCACCACCCGGTAGCCGAGCACGAGGACCCGGCGGGCGTCGTGCCCGCTCACGTGCTCGCGCGCGCCGAGGTCATGTACACCAGTGCCGTCCTGCCCGGGCCCGACACGGCACCGTCCCTGCGGTGGGTTCAGCTCGACACGTCGGGAATCGACCACGTCCGGGGAACTTCCTTGTGGCACAGCGACTGCGTCATCACGACCCTCGGGGGTGTCAGCCCTGCACCTCTCGCCGAGTGGATCATCATGATGGTCCTCGCGCACGCCCACCACCTGCGCACCACCGAACGCCTCGCTGCCACGCACACCTGGCCGTCGCGGGAGTACCGGTGGAACAGCCTGATGCCCCGCAACCTGCGGGCGAGCACCATCGGCATCGTCGGTTACGGGCGCATCGGCAAGGAGGTCGCGCGGATCTCCCGAGCCCTCGGCATGGACGTGGTCGCGCTCCGTCGAGGAGGATCCGCACCCGTCGAGGCAGGCTCGCCCGTCCGCACCGAGGAGCGGTTCGGCGACTCGGGTGACGTCGAGGGCGTCACCGAGCTGCCGGCCTCGCAGCTGCACGATCTGCTCGCGCGCAGCGACTACGTCGCCCTCACCGTGCCTCTCACACCGCAGACCGAAGGCATGATCGGGGCGAGCGAGATCGCCGCCATGAAGCCGACGGCCGTTCTCGTGAACGGCAGTCGAGGCGGCGTCGTCGACGAGGCCGCCCTTCTGGCGGCCCTCGACCAGGGACACCTCGACCTCGTCGCGAGCGATGTCTTCGACGCCGAGCCGCTGCCGGTCGACCACCCGTTCTGGTCGCACGAGCGATCCGTCGTGACGCCCCACGTGGCGGGCTTCGCGCCCGACTACCTCGACGTCGTCGGCACCCTCTTCACCGACAACCTCCGCCGCTATCTTGCGGACAGCCCGTTGCTCAACGTCGCCGATCGCGAAAGGGGCTACTGATGCTCCCCGTCCAGCGCCACGCGGAGACGCTCGGCCTGATCACCCGGCAGGGTGTGGTCAGCGTCGAGGACCTCGCCGCGCATCTCGAGGTGAGCCTGTCAACGGTACGCCGTGATCTGGACGAGCTCGAACGCCAGGGACGCGTCAGGCGAGTCCACGGCGGGGCCGTCGTGGACGGTCCGCAGGTGCCAGACGCACCCGAGCTGCCCCCGGCGATGCGTGAGGTCGAGCGCCAGGAGGAGAAGCAGGCCATCGCCCGTCGGGCCATCCGTCTCATCGAGCCCGGGTCGGCGCTGCTCCTCACCGGTGGCACGACGACGGCGGCCCTGGCGCCCCTGCTCGCCGCGGTGCCCGACGTCACCGTGGTGACGAACTCTCTCGACGTCGCGATCCGCCTGGCCGACGTGGACGTCGACCTCGTCGTGCTCGGCGGGGCGCTGCGGCGCCCCGAGCTCAGTCTGCTCGGTTCGCTGGTCGGCCTGACCCTGGGCGAGCTGCACGTCGACCACGCGATCATGGGCGTCTACGGCGTCGACCACCGCAGCGGCCTGCTGGGGGCCAGCGCGCTCGAGTGCGAGACGGACCGCCGACTGGCGGGAAGCGCCGACCGCCTCACCGTGCTCGCCGACTCGAGCAAGTTCTCGCGCCGTAGTCCCCACCGCATCTGCCCGCTCGACGCGGTCACGGAGCTCGTCACCTCGGCTGCCGCTGACGAGACCGACGTCTCCGTCCTCCGCGACCAGGGACTCGTGGTCCACGTCGCCTGAGGCGACGACATCCGCCCCAGCAACCGTGATCCGCCAGCTCCACCACCCGCCAGCACGTCCCGTCCCTCGAGCCACCGAAGGAACCATGTCATGACCACCCGCAAGATCGTCCTCATCGGGGCGGGCAGCGCCGTCTTCACGCGTGGCCTGCTGGCCGACCTGATCTCCGCCGACGACCTCGGTGCCTGGGAGATCTCGCTCGTCGACGTCGACGAGGTCGCGCTCGGTGTCGCGGTCGGACTCGCCGAGCTCATGGTGCAGGCGCGCCGAGCGGGGGACCGCATCAGTGTCCGGGGCACTGCAGATCGCACCCAGGCGCTGCCCGGCGCTGACTTCGTCGTCACGTGCGTCGGCGTCGGCGGACGCGACGCGTGGCTCCGCGACCACGAGACGTGTCAGGCCCACGGCGTCTTCCAGCCGGTCGGCGACTCCGTCATGCCGGGTGGCATCAGCAGGCTGCTGCGCACGGTCCCGGTCATGGTGGAGGTCGCGCGCGACGTCGTGCGCCTGGCGCCGGACGCCCTCTTCTTCAACTACAGCAACCCGATGACGGCCAACGTCATGGCCATGACCCGGCACGCCGGTGCCACCGTGGTCGGTCTCTGCCACGGCATGCACCACGTCCAGCGCGAGCTAGCCCAGCTCATCGACGAGCCCTTCGAGCGCACGTCGACCTTGTATGCCGGCATCAACCACCTGACCTTCATCTACGACTTCCGCCTCGACGGCCAGGACGCCTGGCCGCTCGTCGCGAAGGTCCGCGAGCAGGAGCGCTCCGAGCCGGCCGACCCCGGCGACATCGGCAACATCTTCGTCGACCGCATCAAGGCGGCACAGAACCCGTTCTCGTGGGAGCTGTTCGATACCTACGGTGCCTACCCGGCCGCCAACGACCGGCACGTCACGGAGTTCTTCCCGCAGCGCTGGCCGTCAGGGGCCTACTACGGCAAGACGCTCGGCGTGGACGCCTTCTCCGTGCCCGAGATCCTCGAGTGGGGCGAGAACCGCTACCAGTCGATGAAGGCCCAGGCGGAGGGTCGAGCACCGTTGGACGAGAGCATCTTCGGACGCTCCACGGGTGAGCAGGAGCAGCTCATCGCCATCATCCGGTCGGTCATCGAGGACCGCCGTGAGATGTTCTCGGTCAACGTGCTCAACAACGGTGCCGTGCCCGGCCTGCCCGATGACGTCGCCCTCGAGGTGCCGGGCGTCGCGACGGCCCGAGGCCTGCGCGCGATCCAGGTGCCCGACCTGGGCTCACCGCTCACCGCGATCCTGGCCCAGCGGCTCGTGTCGGTCTCGCTCGCCGTGGAGGCGGCCATGACCGGCGACCGGGGCCTCGTCGTCGAGGCGATGATCGCCGATGGCGCCGTCGCCGACCCGGAACACGCGCGTGCGCTGACGGACGCACTCATCACGGCCCAGGCCGAGCACCTCCCGGCATTCGCATGAGCGCGCACGAGGGCCCCGTCGCAACGTCCGGCCTGCGCAGCGCCGGCTGGTTCCAGGCGCCAAGCAAGAACGGCATCCTGCACCGGTCCTGGTTGCGCAGCGAGGGACTCCCCGACGACTCCTTCGACGGTCGCCCCGTCATCGGTGTCGCGACGAGCTGGTCCGAGCTGACGCCGTGCAACGCGCACCTGCGCGAGGTGGCCGAGCACGTCAAGCGCGGCGTGTGGCAGGCCGGTGGGGTCCCGTTCGAGTTTCCGACCGCCTCGATCGGCGAGACCATGGTGCGCCCCTCGGCCATGTTGCTGCGCAACCTCGTCGCCATGGACCTCGAGGAGACCTTGCGCGGCAATCCGATCGACGGCGTCGTGCTCCTCGCCGGCTGTGACAAGACGACGCCCGCCTACCTCATGGGTGCGGCGAGCACCGACCTCCCGTCGCTGCTCATCACTGGTGGACCGATGCTCAACGGCCGGTGGCGTGGCCAGACGGTGGGCTCCGGCACGTCGGTCTGGAGGATGACCGAGGAGCACCGGGCCGGCCGGATGACCGATGCCGATCTCGCCGAGGCCGAGTCGTGCATGAGCCGCAGCCGCGGCCACTGCATGACCATGGGCACGGCGTCGACCATGGCCTTGCTCACCGAGACGCTCGGCATGCAGATGCCGGGCACCGCGGAGCTGCCGGCCGACGACGCCCGGCGTCGCACGGCCTCGCACCTGGCCGGCCGGCGCATCGTCGACATGGTCGCGGAGGACCTGCGGCCGAGCGCCATCCTGACGCGCGAGGCATTCGAGAACGCCATCCGGGTCAACGCCGCGATCGGCGGCTCGACCAACGCCGTCGTCCACCTGCTCGCCCTCTCCCGGCGGGTCGGGGTGCCCCTCGACCTCGACGACTTCGACCGCCTCGCGCGTGAGGTTCCGACGCTCGTCGACGTCATGCCGTCCGGTCGGTTCCTCATGGAGGACTTCGCGTATGCCGGCGGGCTCGGTGCCGTCGTCGCCCAGCTCCACGACCTGCTGCACCGGCAGACGATCGGCGTCAGCGGCAGATCGCTGGCGGAGGCGTACGCGGGCGCGCAGCGTTGGGACGCCGAGGTCATCCGCGACTTCGACGCGCCGTTCCAACCAGCGGGGAGCGGCACCGCTGTGCTGCGCGGCAACCTCGCGCCGCGCGGCTGTGTCGTCAAGCAGTCGGCTGCGAGTCCCGACCTCATGGTCCATCGCGGGCGGGCGGTCGTCTGGGACGACTACGAGGCCTACCTCCGTGACGCGGACGACCCCGACCTCGATGTGGAACGCGACGACATCCTCGTCCTACGTGGTGCTGGTCCGAAGGGCTACCCCGGCATGCCCGAGATCGCGAACCTCCCGCTTCCTGCCAAGATGCTCGCCGCGGGCGTGACCGACATGGTCCGCATCAGCGACGCCCGGATGTCCGGTACCTCCTACGGCACCGTGGTGCTCCACGTCTGCCCGGAGTCGGCGGTCGGCGGTCCGCTCGCCGCGGTGCGGACCGGCGACCTCATCGAGCTCGACGTGCCCGGCCGCCGCCTGCACCTCGACGTGTCCGACGAGGAAATTGAGCGTCGCCTCGTCACCGAACCGCCGCGGCCATGGCAGGCCAGGCGCGGCTACCAGCGCCTCTACGTCGACCACGTGCTCCAGGCCGACGAGGGCGCCGACTTCGACTTCCTCGTCGGCGCCGAGACCGCCATCATCCCCAGGAGATCGCAATGATCGACCACCTCAGTGACGCGGGCACGCTCGCGGCCCCGGCAGCCGTCGACGTGCCGGCCGTGCTCGCCGCCTGCCACGGCCGACTGCTCGAGCGCGAGGGCATCGCCATGTTCGTCGCCCTGGACGATGCACGGCCCGGGGGCGACCTACGGGTGGGCGACGTGACCGCACTCAGCGACGGTGCACGGGCTGCCGAGCTGCTCGACGGCTACTACGCGGGGCTGGAAGCCGTCGGCTTCCCCGCGCAGTACCCGGACGAGCCCGACGAGACGGGTGCGCGCGAGCTCATCGACGCGCTCGTCGTCCTCAGCGACCAACACCTCCGCGCGCACGTCGACGGCGAGGTGACGTCATGAGCATCCTGACCAAGGACTACCAGCGCCAGGCCTTCGCCGACGGCAAGCTGCTACGAATCGTCAACTGGCACAACACTCCCGAGTCGCAGCGCGGAGTGCTCAAGGCCGAGCTGTCGTGGTATCTCGACCACTACGTGCCGCTGCTGCCCGAGGACCTCGACCGGTTCACCGACACGGGCGAGTGGCACCTGCCCAAGCCCGGCTTCATCCCCGTCTTCTACGACAGCTACCTCAACAACGCGACCGTCGCGGCACCCGTGTGTGACGAGCTGGGGCTGACGGCCTGGTTCTTCCCGACCACGGCGATCCTCGACGTGCCGCCGGAGGAACAGTCGGCCTACGCCGAGAAGCACGACTTCACGATCCTCGACGAGGAGCGCGACCAGGCGGCCTACGCCATGACGTGGGACGACCTCGCCGTCATCGCGAAGCGCCACGTCATCGCGGCGCACACCGCCAACCACGCCGCGGCCAAGGACATCGTCACCCCGGACGACGTCGAGCGCGAGATCACCGCACCCATCCGGGCCCTGACCGAGCTGACCGGCGTCGCGCCGGCCGCCTTCGCGTTCCTCTACGGCACGCCTCCAGACCCGGCGACGCCGGCCGGGCGAGCCGTCCTGGACAGCGGCATCCGCTACGCGACGACGAACACGGCCTACCTGAGGATCAAGGACTGAGATGGCCACGCCTCCCGCCCCCGAGCGTCGGGTCGCCCTCGTGACCGGCAGCAGCCGCGGCATCGGTGCAGCTGCGGCACGTGGCCTCGCTCGCCGCGGCCACGACGTCGTCGTGACGTATGCCGTCCGGCGCGACGCCGCTGCGGAGGTCGTCGACGTCTGCGCCGCCGAGGGCGTCCGGGCCGTCGCACTGCCGTTCGACCAGGGCGTCCTCGGTGGGGTCGACCGGCTCTTCTCCGAGCTGGACGATCGATTCGGCCGCCTCGACGTGCTGGTCAACAACGCCGGCATCCTCCCCCCGGCCGCCCGGGTCGTCGACCTCACGGCGGAGCGCCTCGTGCGCACGCTCACCGTCAACGCAGCGGGGGCCGCGCTCTGCGCCGCCCGAGCCGTCGAGAGGATGAGCACGGCACGCGGGGGCCACGGGGGCGTCGTCGTCAACGTGTCGTCGCGAGCGGCCGAGCGCGGCGCCGCAGGCGAGTTCGTCGACTACGCGATGAGCAAGGCGGCTCTCGACGTCCTCACGACCGGCCTCGCCCAGGAGGTCGCCGGCGAAGGCATCCGCGTCGTCGGGGTGCGCCCCGGGCTCATCGACACCGACATGAACGCAGACCAGCCCGGGCGCCTCGAACGCCTGGCTCCGACGGTGCCGCTCGGTCGCATCGGCACCCCGGACGAAGTCGCCGAGGCCATCTGCTGGCTCGCCTCGGACGCCGCCGGCTACGTCACCGGTGTGACCATCGACGTGTCGGGAGGGCGCTGATGTCCATCCACGGTGCCATGGACCAGGGAGCCGGCGGACCGACGGCCGGCACGATCCTCGTCGTGGGAGAGCTGTGCCCCGACATCGTCGTCACCGGGGTGCCCACGTCCGGGACGAGCCTGCGCTTCGGGCAGGCGGAGGACCTGGTCGGCGCGACGACGATGACGCTCGGCAGCTCGGCCGGCATCACGGCCTGCGCTGCCGCGGCCAGCGGTGCCGACGTCGCCCTCCTGGCGGTCGTCGGCGACGACGAGCTCGGACAGACCTGCCGCGGCTGGCTCAGCCGGCGGGGCGTGCGCACCGAGCTCGTCCGCGTCGACGAGGCCCGGCCGACCGGCTCGTCGATCGTCCTCGTCAGGGCCGACGACAACACGGACCGCCAGATCCTCACTCACCTCGGTGCGATGGAGTCGCTCCGGTCGGATGAGGTCACCGACGCCGTCCTCGCCGCCGTGCGCCATGTGCACGTCAGCTCCTTCTTCCTGCATGTGTCTGCGAGAGAGTCCTTGCACGAGAGGCTCGCCCGTGCTCGCCAGCTGGGCCTGTCGACGAGCCTGGACACGAACGACGACCCTGACCGTGTGTGGGCGAGCGGTGCTCGGGAGGCCGTCGCGCAGTCGGACGTGCTGTTCGTCAACGACGCCGAAGCCGTGGGCCTGGCCGGCCTCGGGCCGGGCGGCTCTCCCGATGCGGCAGTCGAAATCCTGCTCGCATCGATGCCGACCGGGACAGACCCGCGACTGCCCGCCGTCGTGCACAAGCGCGGCGCCGAGGGGGCGGCGGTCCGTTTCGGGGGTGGAGCCGTGCACATCCATGCTCCGGAGGTCGCAGTGGTCGACACCGTGGGCGCCGGGGACACCCTCGCGGGCACGGTGCTCGCCGCCCTCGTGAGCGGTGCCGACTGGCCAGTCGCGCTCTCCCTCGGTGTCGCGGCGGCGAGCCTGTCCACGCAGGGGGCAGGAGGCGTCGCCGCGCAGGCCGGACGCAAGGACGTCGGCGACCTCGCCGCCACGCTCAGCGCATCCGCCTCCTCGAGCGTGGCCACCACGCGGAGCGCGGACGAGCGCCCACCACACGAACCTGCATTCGAACCGTACAAAGCCTGGGAGGGCACACCGTGACCACGACGACCGAGCCCACCTCTGCTCAGGACCCCGCCGGCGCCCTGAGTCCTGCGACGCGAGCCGAGATCGCGAGCCAGCCTGCGCTCTGGCGCCGCGCCATCGAGATGGCGCACGACGGCATACCCGGGCTGCCGACCGCAGGAGAGCGCGTGCTCGTCCTGGGCTGCGGCACCTCGTACTACGTGGGTCTCGCCTACGGCTCGATGCGCGAGGCCGCCGGCCTCGGTCCCACCGATGCACTCATCGCGAGCGAGATCCCGCCCGTGCTACGGGCGTACGACCGGGTCATCGCCATCAGTCGATCGGGCACGTCGTCCGAGCTGCTCGACGCCGTGCGCACGCTGCGCGAGCAGCAGCCCGGTGTGCCGGTCACGGCCCTGCTCGGAGAGCAGGGGACTCCGCTCGCCGACCTCGCGAGCGACATCGTCGACCTGTCGTTCGCCGACGAGCAGAGTGTCGTGCAGACCCGCTTCCCGACCGTCCAGCTGGTCCTGCTGCGGGCAGCTCTCGCTGCCCAGACCACGAGCGTGGACGCCGCCACCTACGACCGGGTGCCGCTGGCTGGGCTCGACTCGCTGCCCGAACGTGCCCAGGCGGCGCTGGAGAGTGCCCTGCCCGCCACCGGCATCAGCCAGCTCGTCATCCTCGGCCGGTCGTGGGGCCAGTTCGTCGCGGAGGAGGCAGCTCTCAAGGTCCGGGAGTCTGCCGGCGCGTGGACCGAGTCGTACGCGGTGGGGGAGTACCGTCACGGGCCCGTGGCCACCCTTGGGCCCGGGACCCTTGTGTGGGGCCTCGACCGGCTGCCCGACGACATCGTCGCCACCGTCGAGACAGCAGGTGGCACAGTCGAGCACGGCTGCGGTGAACCGCTCGTCGAGCTCGTCCGACTCCACCGCTACGCCGTTGAGCTGGCGGCCGAGGCCGGGCGGGACGCGGACCGGCCGCACCTGCTCTCGCGCTCGGTCGTGCTCGGCGAGAACGGGGAGCCCGGATGAGCGTCGTGCGCACCGACGTCCTCGTCCGCGGCGCCCGAGCCGCGGGTGAGGCCGTCCTCGCGGTCAACGTCGTGACCCTCGAGCACGCGGAGGCGGTGGTGGCGGCGGCCGAGGAGGCGGGGCGCCCGGTGATCCTGCAGGTGAGCGAGAACGCCGCGGCCTTCCACGGTGGCGCGCTCGCCCCGCTCGCTGCCGCGTGCCGACTCGTGGCCGAGACGAGCAGCGCGCGGATCGCCCTGCACCTCGACCACGTGACGGACTGGGCCCTCCTGCGCCAGGCTGCCGACTGCGGCTTCTCGTCGGTCATGTTCGACGCGGGCGCCCGGCCCTACCGCGACAACGTCCGGGACACCGGCGCCGCTGCGGACTGGGCCCACGGCGCCGGCCTGTGGATCGAGGCCGAGCTGGGCCATGTCGGGGGCAAGGACGCGCCGGTCGGCAGCGCACACGCCGAGGGCGTGCGCACCGACCCGGTCGAGGCGCGGACCTACGTCGAGGCCACCCGCGTGGACGCGCTGGCCGTCGCGGTGGGCAGCCGCCACGCCATGCGCACCCGCTCGGCGCAGCTCGACCACGACCTCATCGCCCGGCTCAGGAACGCGAGCCCCGTGCCACTCGTGCTGCACGGCTCGTCGGGCGTCGCCGACGACGAGCTGCGGTCCGCCGTCCGCCACGGCATCACGAAGGTCAACGTCGGGACCGCTGTCGGCGTCGCCAACACCGCGGCGGTGCGCGCCATTCTGGCGGCGGACCCGGATCTGCAAGACCCGCGGCACTACCTCGCGGTGGCGCGCGCCGCCATGCGTGACGCGGTGATGGCGCTGCTCGTCGCCCTGCCGGTGGGCGGGGTCCGCACCCCGCAGCGCTCGACCCCCTCGACGTCGACCATCTCGCACGACCCTTCGGAGGAAGCATGCCCCGCGTGACCGCTGCCATCGTCGGTCCCGGCAACATCGGAACCGACCTGATGGCCAAGCTGCTCCGCTCTCAGCACCTGGACCTGCGCTGGATGGTCGGCGTCGACGCCCGGTCCGACGGGCTGGCCCGAGCGCGGTCGGCGGGGCTCGAGACGTCCGCGGAGGGCGTCGGGTGGCTCGTCGCCCGGCCGGAGCTGCCCGACATCGTGTTCGAGGCCACGTCGGCGGCCGCCCACGCCGCCCACGCGCCCCTCTACGCGCAGGCCGGGATCAGGGCGGTCGACCTGACCCCGGCGGCGGTCGGTCCGTTCGTCTGCCCACCCGTCAACCTCGACGCCGTGCACGACGAGCCGAACCTCAACCTCATCACGTGCGGCGGCCAGGCGACGATCCCCATCGTCGCGGCGGTCTCGCAGGTCGCGCCCGTCGACTATGCGGAGATCGTCGCCTCGATCGCGTCGCGCTCGGCGGGTCCCGGTACCCGGGCCAACATCGACGAGTTCACGCGGACGACCTCACGCGCCATCGAGAGCGTCGGAGGGGCCGCCCGCGGGAAGGCGATCATCATCCTCAACCCCGTCGACCCGCCCATGGTCATGCGCGACACCGTCTTCTGTGCCGTCCCCGTGGACACGGACACCGACGCCGTCACCGCGTCCGTCGTCGCGATGCTCGAACGGGTGCAGGGCTACGTCCCCGGCTACGCCCTCAAGGCGGAACCCCAGTTCGACCCCGTGCAGACCCCGGACGGTCAGCGCCTGCGCGTCACCGTGCTCCTCGAGGTGACGGGGAACGGCGACTACCTCCCGCCCTGGGCGGGCAACCTCGACATCATGACCGCTGCCGCTGCCCGCGTCGGCGACGTGCTCGCCCACCAGCTGGAGAAGGTGACCCCGTGACGACCGCTCCCCGACCCAGGCACCCAGGGGCCGTGCGCCTGACCGACACGACGTTGCGCGACGGCAGCCACGCGATGCGTCACCAGTGGACCGTCGAGCAGGCCCGCGCCGTCGTGCGGGCCCTCGATGACTCCGGCGTCGAGGTCATCGAGGTGTCGCACGGTGACGGCCTCGGTGGCTCCTCGTTCAACTACGGCTTCTCCGGCACCGACGAGCTCGAGCTCATCCGGGCCGCGGTCGAAGAGACACGACGGGCTCGTGTCGCAGTCCTGCTCCTGCCCGGAGTGGGGACCGTCGAGGACCTGGACCGGGCGCACGACCTCGGCGCCTCCGTGGCGCGCATCGCGACCCACTGCACCGAGGCCGACGTGTCCGCCCAGCACTTCGGGCGCGCCCGCCGGCTCGGCATGGAGACGGTCGGCTTCCTCATGTTGTCGCACCGCATCGGGCCCGACGCGCTTGCCGCCCAGGCGCGGATCATGGCCGACGCCGGCTGCCAGTGCGTCTACGTGGTCGACTCGGCCGGCGCGCTCATCCTCGAGGCCGCCGGCGACCGAGTGTCTGCGCTCGTAGCAGAGCTCGGCACGGATGCCGAGGTCGGCTTCCACGGCCATCAGAACCTCTCGTTCGGTGTCGCGAACTCAGTCCTCGCGCAACGAAACGGCGCGAGCCAGATCGACGGCACGCTGTGCGCCGTCGGCGCGGGCGCCGGCAACGCGCCAACTGAGGTGCTGGCCGCGGCCTTTGAGCGTCTCGGTGTCGAGACCGGTGTCGACGTCCAGGGGATCCTCCGCGCGGCCGACGAGGTCGTGCGCCCCATGCTCCTCAGACTGCCGTGGATGGACCGGGCAGCCATCGTCCAGGGCACTGCGGGTGTCTACTCGAGCTTCCTGCTGCACGCCGAGCGTGCTGCGAAACGTTACGGGGTGCCTGCGCATGCGATCCTCCGCGCTGTCGGAGAAGCCGGTTACGTCGGCGGGCAGGAGGACATGATCATCGACGTCGCGATCAGGCTAAGGGACGGTGCACCGTCCGACTCCGTCGCCTGACAACGCGGCCAGCTGGGTGGGGGGCTGGCCCAGGCCATGCGGGCGATGAGCAAGGGCGCGCCGGGACCTGCAACACGGTAAGCAGTCCCGCACTCCGAGGACCACTGCGTTGGCAGGCACGACGGGCAGGGCAGCCTGACACCTCCGTCCGACGGCTCACCCGCCCGTCCGGGCGTACCGTGTCGGCACGGCGAGCCCGGATCCCCAGGAGCAGCCCGCGTGAGTGTGAGCGCGACGACCGGCCTGCTCCTTCTCGACCTCGCAGGTACCGCCGTCTTCGCCCTCAACGGAGCGCTCACTGCCCTTCGCGCGGCGCGGCTGGACCTGGTCGGGGTGCTGACGCTCGGCATGATCACGGCCCTGGGCGGCGGCATCATCCGCGACGTCATCATCGCGTCTCTGCCCCCAGCGACGTTCCGTGACTGGCGGTATCCGGCGGTCGCCGGTGCCGGTGCCCTCATCGCCTTCGGGTGGGGCCGAAGCTCGACCGGCTGAGCTTCCCGATCGAGGTACTCGACGCCGAGGGCCCCAGCCTGTTTGCCATCACGGGAGCCACCAAGGCCATGGATGCCGGGCTCGGGCCCCTTCCGGCCGTCATCCTGGGCGCGGTCACCGCGGTCGGGGGTGGCACGATCCGCGATGTGCTCATCGGCCGGGTCCCGACGGGCCTGCGGAGAGCGGCCTCTGTGCCGTCCCGGCCCTGATCGGCGCCGTGACCACCGTGGTGAGCCTCGAGATCGGCCTGCACGGCTGGATCCCGGCGTTGGCTGCCGGCCTGGCGTGCTTCGCCGTCCGCCTGATCGGGATCCGCTTCGACCTCAACGTGCCGGTCCCCCCGGGGTCACCCGACGAATGAGACGGCATGGCGCATCCCGGCGCGCGGCGCGGCGCCAGGTCCTCAGGCCCTCAGCTCGTCCGAGTGGCCCTGCCCCGCGAACGCGCGGGGCAGGGCCCGGACGCCCCAGGTCGGCAGGTCACCACAGGTGCATGGTGCCGTGCGCGATGTTGAAGTACATCCCGATGTGCGTGTAGTAGTTCATCGCCCCGAAGAGCAGGAAGACGGCGCCGCCGACGACCCAGGCCCGGACGGCCCACGGCAGCAACGACGGCCGGTTCAGCAGCTGCGCGATCGCGAAGAGCAGGGCGCCGACCGCGACCACGCCCCACAGGCCGCCGAGGAACAGCGCCTCCAGGATGGGCAGGTGGCCGAAGCGGCCGCTGATGGGTTCCTCCGCTGGTGCCGCCCCGAGCTGGAACCGAACGAACGTGATGGCCAGGACGCCCATGGCCAGCCCGAGTGCGCCCACGAAGACCGAGATCGGCTTCAGGGCCGCAAGTGCGGTCGCGTTGGCCTCGTCCGGCTCGCCGGCGAACAGGGCTCGGTGACGCCACAGGTACACGGCGGCGAACAGGAGCAATGCGCCGAAACCCGCGGCCGGCTGGCCGAACGCGACGTTCGCGTACTCGAACCCGTCGCCGCCGAAGGGCCACGTCACCGTGGTGTGCAGACCCAGCGCGAGCAGCAGCAGCCCGGTGACGCCGAAGAAGGCGGCCCAGCCTTCGCTGTCGATGCGCTTGCCTCGGATGAGTCGGGCGAGGAACCAGGCAAATCCCAGAAGTCCCGCTCCCGCCGAGACCGCAACCAGCTCGTTGTAGACGACCACGTCGTCCACCTTCCTTTCATCGGCGGAGCTGTTGGCTCCGCCGCTCGTTCGTTCAGTTCCGTGGTGTTCCGGCCGGGTGCAGCAGCGGCACCCGGTTGCAGTCAGCGCGAGGTCTCCGACCGGGCAGTCCCGGGTGTCCCGGTGCGGGTGCCGGTACGACCTTTGTGTCGGTCAGGCCGGGTCGCGTCGATCAAGCCGAAGACGAACCACGCGACCACGAAGAGGATCGCGAGGGCGCCGGGGACGAGGACGTCGCTGGGTGTCATGAGGATCTCCATCTCTGGTTGCAGGCTCAAAATATCGATACACTCTCTGTAGCGATATTGCCCAGGCTTTTGTTCCCGAGAGGACCGTGTATGCCAACTGCGGCCGGCCGACCGCGCGACCCGTCCGTCGACGAGCGCATCTCTCGTGCGGCGCTGCTCCTGCTGCGTGAGAACGGGCCCCAAGCCGTCCATATCGACGCGGTGGCGGCCCGCTCCGGAGTGGCTCGTACGACGATCTATCGCCGCTTTCGGGATCGAGCCGCTCTGCTCACCGCGACCCTCGAACTCTTCGTCGATGCACCCTTCCCCGCCGCGGACCTGCCGGTCGAGGACAAGCTGCGGTGGGTGCTCGACCAGGTCCGAGAGCTCGTCGAGGAGCAGCTGGGGCGAGGTGCGATTGCTGCGGTGCTCGCGGACTCCGACCCCGCGTTCAGCACGGCCCTGCGTGCCCGCCTGAGGCGCCGGCTCGAGGCCCTACAGGTGCAGATCGACGCCGACGTCGCCAGCGGTCGACTGAGGGATGGGATCGACGTGGAGTCGCTCGCCGGCGTGGCCTTCGGGGCCTACCTCGGGGAGGCGCTGCGGCACGGCAGGGTTCGACCCGGCTGGGCTGACGGGGTCGCCGACCTGCTCCTCAGAGGCATCAGCACCTAGCCCTGCCCTGGACATTCACCGTGCTTCCCGCCCGATGGCCTCGAATGGCCGTGGACGAGATCCCCTCTAACGTGGTCTGAACCTCCTCCCGCCACGGCTGTAGCAAGGCGGCCTCGACAACGTCCCAACTCGGTATGACAGGACGACTTCGACCATCGCCAATGCGTGGTGAATGTGCCGCGGGCGTGCCCGACACCAGGGGAGCGGGCGAGGTCAAGCAGGCCGCGTCTAGTTGTACTGACCGGGCACGTTGGTTGAGGGAATGCGACTCCGCGTTGTGAGCTGCTGACGTGGGAGGGCCTCCCACGGTGGAGTGGAACTGCTCAAGGTTCACTTCGCCAAACAGGAGGCCCTCGTGTCCCACGCTAACGCTGCCCTGACCCCACGCGCCCGGCTCCGGGTGGCCCAACTCGTCGTGGACAACGGGGTGGCGATCACGGAGGTCGCGGCCCGGTTCCAGTGCTCGTGGCCGACCGTCAAACGCTGGGCCACCCGGTACGCCGCCGGCGAGGCGATGACCGACCGGACGATCTGCTCTTCCCGGCACCGGAGGGCGGCTACCTATCTGCGCAGAACTGGCGTAGAGCGGTTCACTGGACGACCACGGGACTCGGGCGTCGTCCCCACGACCTCCGGCACACCGCGGCCAGTCTCTGGATTTCAGCTGGCGTGGACATCAAGACCGTGTCCTCGTGGCTCGGTCACTCGACCGCGAAACTGACTCTCGACACGTACGGCCACCTCATGGGGACGGACGCCGGCAGGGCGGCGCTCGATCGCGTGAACACGGCTCTTAGGCACCCCACGGGCACCCGGCAGGGTTCGGTGTTGCCGCGGATCGCAGAGTTCGGCGCTGAAAACAACCCCTGAACTGCGGAAACGTGTGGTGCCCCCGGCAGGATTCGAACCTGCGACACCCGCTTTAGGAGAGCGGTGCTCTATCCCCTGAGCTACGAGGGCGGGGCATGGCTGAAACCCTTGCTAGAAACCTCGCTGCAAGGGTCGCTGTGACCCTCGCTGTAACGAGGCCCTGTCGGGCCGGCCAACGGGGACAGGCTACTGGACCCGTGGGGTGGTCCCGCGCGGGGCTGCCGCCAGCACCATGACACGCATCATCAGCGGCATGAGCGCAAAAGTCAGTCGACCATCTCCACCCGGAGTGGGGTGCCCGCAAGCTCCTCCACACGCGAGACAAGTGCGGGCGCTACCTCGCAGCAAGAGTTGAGTCCATAGCGTTGGTGTACGACGACACCGGTGGCGTGTCCCTGCCGGATGCAGGTGCGGTCACCGCGTGATCCTTCGAGTGAACCTCTCACAGCACCCTCGAATGGAGCATCGCGATGACCGCGAACACCAGTATCGACCCTGCCGCCTTCCTGCACGAGCAGCTGGCCCAGGCCAGTCCCGATCTGATGCGCGAGCTGCTCGGCACGTTCATCAACGCGCTGCTGTCCGCGCAGGCCGACAGCGTGTGCGGCGCCAGGTACGGCGCCCGCAGCGATGAGCGCACCAACCGACGCAACGGCTACCGTCACCGTGACCTCGACACCCGCGCCGGCACCTTGGACGTAGCAGTGCCGAAGCTGCGTGAGGGGACCTTCTTCCCGGACTGGCTGCTTGAGCGGCACCGCCGTGCGGAGGCGGCGCTGACGACGGTCGTCGCGACCTGCTACCTGCTGGGCGTCAGCACCCGGCGGATGGACAAGCTCGTACGGACGCTCGGGATCACCGGCCTGTCCAAGTCGCAGGTGTCGGTGATGGCCAAGGACCTCGACGAGCAGGTCGCCGCGTTCCGCACCCGACCCCTGCACGAGGGCCCGTACACGTTCGTCGCGGCCGACGCGTTGACGATGAAGGTCCGCGAAGCCGGGCGGGTCGTGAAGGTGGCGGTGATGGTCGCGACCGGCGTCAACGCCGAGGGATACCGTGAGGTCCTCGGGATCCACACCGCGACAACCGAATCGAGCGCCGGCTGGCTCAGCTTCTTCCGGGACCTGGCCGCCCGCGGCCTGTCCGGTGTCGCGCTCGTCACCTCCGATGCGCACGCCGGCCTGGTCGAGGCGATCGGCGCGACCCTGCCGACCGCGTCGTGGCAGCGCTGCCGGACCCACTACGCCGCGAACCTCATGCCGTGACGCCGAAGTCGCAGTGGGGCTGGGTGCGGGCGCTGCTGCACAGCGTGTACGACCAGCCGGACGCCGACTCCGTGAACGCGCAGTTCGACCGGGTCTTGGAGGGCTTGTACGAGAAGCTCCCGCAGGTCGCGGAGCACCTGGAGCTGGCCCGCGCCGACATCCTCGCGTTCACCGTGTTCCCGAAGGAGATCTGGCGTCAGATCTGGTCGAACAACCCGAACGAGCGGCTCAACCGTGAGATCCGCCGGCGCACCGACGTCGTCGGGATCTTTCCCAACCGCGACGCTGTGATCCGGCTCGTCGGGGCGGTCCTGGCCGAGCAGCACGACGAGTGGGCCGAACAGCGCCGCTACCTCGGGCTCGAGGCCCTCAAGAACGCCCGCGCCGTCCTAACCGCACGCACCACCGAGGACCGACACGAGGAGGTGAACTCCGGCCTGATCACCAGTGCAGTCACCGCCTAACCGAACAACCTCAAGGATCCCCGTCGTACACCACGGACCCGGACTTGACCCGCAGCAAGATCCCCGCGCAACGACTCGGATGCGTGGGGGCGGGTCACCGACAAGACGCACGCTCGAGGCCGGCTGGAACTCGCTCAGGTGGAACCGGGCTTGGTCCCAACCGTTCTCTGAGAACTCGAGGTGTCCCCCCTCGGCGACTAGGTCGAATCGGTAGGTCACGCTCGCAGCGTACGGCCGATGACCGCCCGCGACTGGTGCGCGTGTCGCGGCGCCAGACTCTTCTGTGTGCAGCAGCGGCGTCGTCCACGTCCACGTGCCCAACGACCTGACACACTGCCGTGGCATGACCTCCGAGACGCAGGCCGCCGAGCAGCAACCGGACCACTATGACGCCTTCGCTGATGCGTACACGCGGGCGAACGAGAACGGCCTGTTCAACCGGTGGTACGCCCGACCGGCGGTGCTGGACCTGCTCGGGGACGTCGCCGGGCGCCGGATCTTGGATGCTGGCTGTGGTTCCGGGCCGCTCCTCGCCGACCTGAAGGAGCAGGGCGCGAACGTGGCTGGTTTCGACGCGAGCCCCGCGATGATCCGGCTCGCCCGCGAGCGGCTCGGAGACGAGGCCGACCTCAAGGTGGCCGACCTGACCCAGCCCCTTCCGTACGACGCCGAGGCGTTCGACGACGCGGTGGCCGTGCTCGTGCTGCACTACCTCGAGGATTGGTCGCGGCCGCTGGCCGAGCTGCGCCGCGTGCTGAGCCCCGGCGGTCGGCTGGTCGTGGTGGTCAACCACCCGATCATCCCGCCGGTGATGTATCCCGAGGTCAACTACTTCGCGACCGTGGCGAACGCGGAGGAGTACGACTTCGACGGCGTATCTGCGACGCTCACGATCTGGTACCGCTCGCTCAGCGCGATGTCGGAGTCGTTCACGGCCGCGGGCTTCAGGATCTCGGGGATCAGCGAGCCGCCGGTGTCGCCCGATACGCCGCCAGAGCTGCTGCCTCCGAGCGAACCCGACCCCACCCGTTTCATCGGGTTCATCTTCTTCGCCCTGGAGGCCGTCTCCTAGGTACGCGCCTGGGTCTCACCTACCGGGGCCGGGGCCCGGAGACGGGGCAACGCGCTTGCTCATCGGCACGACCCATCAACGGCATGAGCGAGCGTCCCGCCCTCAACGCGACATGACCGGGCGAGCGTGGCCGCCCTCAACGGGCAGAAGAGGGCGCTTCTGGGTTGCCGATCGGATCGAGGCCCTTGGAGAACCGGCCGCCGAGCCGAATCCGCATCCACTGCTGGCGCAGCGGGTGGAGCGCGCCCTGGCCCGTCAGAGCGGGTGAAGGGTTCCGGGTGACTTGAGCGGGTGGGTCATCGGGGGCAGGTCGGCCCAGTGGGGCGGGATGAGGAACCGGTCTCGGGGCTGATGCTCGTAGTATCCGGCCACTTGCGGTAAGGGGGTTTGGCGGATCTGCCAGGTCTTGCCGTGGTCGAGGCTGACGACAAGCTGGTCCCTGTTGTCGGTGACGTTCTGGTAGTAGGCGACCTCGCAGTTCGGTCCGCCCTCGGCCATGGTCGTGGAGTAGGGGGCGGTCGGCAGGTCGGCGCTCGCGAACGACCCGTCGCGCTGCTGGATGACCAGGCGGAGGTTGGCGCCGACCCCGGCCAGGCCCCAGAGCCCGCAGCCGAGGGCGGTCGGGGTCGCCCAGCGGGTGTCGGGGACCTGCGGGATGGCGAGCCGCCCCAGGGTCCTCGCGTTCAGGTCGAGGGTGCACAGGCCAACCTGGTCTGCGCACTCGATGCTCGGGGCCCCGAAGCCGTGGGTGGCGGGGCGGTCCGAGACCGTGAGCTGCACCGGCTGGCGCATCGTCGCCGACACCAGGTAGGGGCCGGGGTGTTGGTGCGCCCAGTACCAGACGCCGGGTGCGACCTCGCGGAGCAGTCCGTCCCCAGCAACGGAGGGCTGCTGGCTCGAGTTGGTGACGGCCCCGAGGGTGACGAGCCGGTGTCCGGAGCCGTCCACGACAGCGATGGCTTCGCGGCCGAGGCAGTCATGGTGTGGGTCGGGGTGGGGGCAGCGTTCCCACACCGTCAGAACGGTCCGGGAGTCGGTGTGGGACTCGAGCTGCTTGACGACGAACGCGTCGGGGTGGTCCACGATCTGGTCCGCGGTCCAGTCCGGCACGAGCAGCTGCGGTGCCGGCAGGGCCGGGATCTGCTTGTGGTGCAGCTGGCCCAGCCCGGCGAGCGCCAGCGCCAGGGCAAGGACGGCGGCGACCGCGGCGGCGACGGAGAAGGCCGCGCGGCGGTGCCGCGCTCGGCGGCGGCCCGCGATCATGACCTCGAAGGGTGGCGGGTCAACGGACCGCTCGGTGTCGCGCGCGAAGCTGCGCAGGTCAGACATGATCGGCCCCCTCGTGGTCGATGAGGTGGGCAGCCATCTTGACGCGGGCCCGGGCCAGACGAGCCTTGACCGTCCCCTCCGGGACGGACAGCTCGTGCGCGATCTGCGCGACGCTGAGGTCGCCGATGTAGTGGAGCACGACGGTCACCCGGACGGGCAGGCTCAGCTGGCTCAACGCGTACACGAGAGCGAGGTGGTCCTCCGGGGCCTGCGGCCCGAGGTCGATCTCGAGCTCTGCACGGAACTTCGGCAGGATGCGCCCGGCGACCCGGGCGCGGCGCCAGCGGTTGCGCAGCACGTTCAGGGCCACCGTCCGCAGCCACGCCTCCTTGTTGGCGGCCAGTGTGAAGTCCTGTCGATGCGTGAGCGCGGTCAGGAACGACTCTTGCACGAGGTCCTCCGCCTCGGACCGGTTGCCGCACAGCGCCACCATCTGGGTCACGAGGCGCCGGTAGGACAGCTCGTACACCGCGCGGACCGCGTCACCCTCGTCGTCCATGAGCTGACCACCTGCCGAATCTCCCTGACGATGCTTCCACTGAGACGAACCCCCGGACGGTGTTTCGGTTGCATACGCTCGAGTGACCTCGTGCGTCCATGTGCTTCGTCGGGGGTTCAGATCCTCGAAGGGGCGGAGATTTCGACGCGGAGGGCGAGGTGGACGCGAGTCCGGAAGCGTCAGAGCGGCT
The DNA here is from genome assembly GCF_001428505.1 of Terrabacter sp. Root181. Taxonomy (GTDB): domain Bacteria; phylum Actinomycetota; class Actinomycetes; order Actinomycetales; family Dermatophilaceae; genus Terrabacter. The sequence continues at coordinate 2,773 of NZ_LMHU01000009.1, read as the reverse complement.
GAAGACCTCGAGGAGCCGCGAGCGGCTGTGGCATCGGGGGCAAATCCGCCCACCGTGGCGGGATCAGAGTCCTGAACCGGGGCTGCCGCTCGGCGTAGCCCGTCCCCTGGGGCATCGCAGTCTGCCGGATCTGCCATGTCTTCCCTTGGTCGAGGCTTACGACGAGCTGGTGTGTGTTCGCGACGCTGGTCTGGAAGTAGGCGATCTCGCAGCCGGGGCCACCCTCGGCCATGGCGGCCGCGGCGCTGTCGTCCGGGATGTCGGCGCTGGCGAAGGAGCCGTCGCGCTGCTGGATCACCAGGCGGAGGTTGCCGCCGACCCCGGCGAGGCCCCAGAGCCCGCAGCCTGTGGCCGTCGGGGTCGCCCAGCGCGTATGTGGGACCTGCGGGATGGCGAGCCGCTCGAGGGTCCTCGCGTTCTGGTCGAGGGTGCACAGGCCTACCCGGTCTGCGCACTCGATACTGGGGACCCCGAAGCTGTGGGTGGCGGGCCGGTCCAGGACGGGCAGCTGCACCGGCTGGCTCATCGTCGCCGACAGCAGGTACGGGCCGGGGTTGTCGTGCGCCCAGTACCAGAGCCCGTCGTCGACCTCGCGGAGCAGCCCGTCATCACCCAGCGAGGGCTGCTGACTCGACCCCGTTACCGCTCCGAGGGTGACGAGCCGGTGGCCGGAGCCATCCACGACACCGATGGCCTCGCGGCCGAAGCAGTCATGGTCCGCGCGGGGTTGGGTGCAGCGCTTCCACACCGTCAGGGTGGTGCTCGGGTTGGGGCGGGACTCGAGCTGCTTGACGACGAACGCGTCGGGGTGGTCCACGATCTGGTCCGCGGTCCAGTCCGGCACGAGCAGCTGCGGTGCCGACCCGGACGGGACCTGTCTGTGGCCGAGCTGTCCCAGGCCGGCGCCCGCCAGCGCCAGGGCGAGGACGGTGGCCACCGCGGCGGAGAGGGAGAGGGCCGATCGGCGCCGGCGGGCCCGGCGCTGGATCGCGATCATGACCTCGAAGGGCGGCTGGTCAACCGACCACTCGGTGTCGCGGACGAAGCTTCGCAAGTCAGACATGGTCGGCCTCCACGTGGTCGCCGACGTGACCGGCCATCTGCGGCAGACTGCGCTCGCTCAACGCGTACACGAGGGCGAGGTGGTCCTCGGAGGGCCGCCGGTAGGACAGCTCGTACACCGCGCGGACCGCGTCGCCCTCGTCGTCCATGAGCTGACCACCTGCCGATTCGCCCTGACCATGCCTCCACTCCGGACGAACCCCCAAGCGGCCTGATGGTTGCATCCGCCCGGCAACCCGGGTGAGACAACCCGTGAGCTGCGCTGCTTCGCCCTGACCTTGACGTGCTCGTCGACGAGCTCGACATCGTGATGGTCTTCGGCCCAGTCGTCGCCCACGAACGACATCGCACAGATCCTCTTTGCCCCCTGCCGACACCAGCATTCCGTTCAGCAGCGCGGACGAGGACTCCCGCATTGCGTGGCGCGGTCGGCCCCACGCCAGCACGTTTACGGGAACCCGATAGCGGGCACATGGAAGCTATGCGACTACGCGACCACAACAAGGGAGACCTGGCCCTTACGGCTCTGACGCTGGCGGTCGCCACCGCGGCAGCCGCGAGTGAAGCCGCCCGCTGGGCCAGCTGCCGTCACCGCCGACGTCACGACTCCGCGCACGTGCGGCGGCCAACGTCGAAGTAGTCGCCCGCCCGCAGGCGACAGCGGCGTCGATCGAGGCTCAGCTTCGAACCGCCAAACGCCGCAGTGCTGCCCACTCGGTGCGTACATGTCAGTGCGTCCGCTCGGCGGCAGATCCTGACGTCGCTGGCCGCTGCCGGGTACCACGCGGTCACTACGGTTCTGTCATGTCGTGGACAGACGCGTACGTCTTCGTGGATCCGATGGTGGACCTGCGGTCAGACGCCGAGCGTGCCCGCATGGTGGGTGCAGAGCTGCGGCGTGAGGTCGGTCCAGGGCATGTTCTGCACGGACAGCACTGGGAAGTCGTGGCTGAGGCATCACCTCAAGATGAGGTGCTCGTAGCGGCCGGCGAGCTCGCGTTCCTCGTTCACCTGACATGGACCCGGCAGGTTGAGGTCTCGCCTTGGCCGACAGCATTGCGGGTGGACGAGCGCAGAGGACTTCGAGGGCCTCGTCGAGTTCAGGTACTGATACACGGCGGCGCGACTGCCTCGAGTGGAACGCGCGCCCGTCGGGGCATGGTCGGACGTCCCGTCCTCGACGTGGCATCTCTGTGAGTCGCTTGTCCCAACTCTGCACACCCGCACCGTATGTTGTCCGCGTGCGCAGACCGCTCTCCGCCATCGTGGCCGACGTTGTCAGTGTGGCCATCGGAGGGTGCACTACCACGGGTGATCGCTTCACGGGGTGGTGACGACGACTGCGCCCCGGCTCTGTCTCGGTGCTCCACTGGCCTCTGGCGAATGCTTCGTGGCGACAGCCCAGTTCGTTGAAGGGCTGCGGCTGAACCAATGCGTCACTGTTGTGTATCACGCATCGGACGGCCCACTTCCGGCCCTCGTGGAACGGTCACAGCAGTCGAACCGTCGTCGGATTGCTGATCGTCGAGGCCGCATACTCACGCCTGGTCGGCCGTCCTTCGATGGGAGGGCGTCCGGACTCAATCCGGCATGGTCGGACGTCCCGTCTTCAACGCGGCAGACATCCCAGGTTCTGGTTGTGTCAAGTGGTGGAGGCGATGATGTGACTCCAGGCGGTGCCCTCGTCGTAGAGGGATCCGGTTTTGAGGCA
>NZ_LMHU01000008.1 GCF_001428505.1 Terrabacter sp. Root181 | reverse complement strand
GAGACAGCGGTCGGCAACCTCCACGCCAAACACCGCTGGCACCACAACACCAAGACCGACGGCATCTGGACCTCCCGACCAGTCCCCGACGACGGCCCAGACGACAGTCTCGATGACGGCCTTGAATGGACCACCCTCACCGGCCGCACCTACACCACCCACCCCAAGAACTGGCGCGACGGCCTCGAGCCCCCACCACCACGACACCCACACCCACAATCACCGCCCGAGCAACCTGCCACACCAGCAGCGCTCACCCGATCCGAGGACGACCCACCACCCTTCTGAGCGCGCCAGCGCATGGTCGCCACGGGGTGGCGTGGCGTGAATCACTAGGACGTCCTACTAAACCGAACTCGCGAGTAGGATTACGCTTCGTGAGCACGAATGCCGACTTCGACCTGTTCCGGACCAGCGAGGACCACGAGGCCCTGAGGGAGGCCGTCCGCGCGGTCGCCGAGGACAAGATCGCCCCGTACGCCGCCGCCGTCGACGAAGAGGCGCGCTACCCCCAGGAAGCGCACGACGCCCTCGTCGCCTCCGACTTCTTTGCGCCGCACGTGCCCGAGGAGTACGACGGCGTGGGCGCCGACGCGCTCGCGACGTGCATCGTCATCGAGGAGGTCGCCCGCGTGGACGCCTCCGCCTCGCTCATCCCGGCCGTCAACAAGCTCGGATCGCTCCCGCTCATCCTCGACGGCAGCGATGACGTCAAGGCCCGCTACCTGCCACCGCTCGCCAAGGGCGAGACGACCTTCTCCTACGGCCTGTCCGAGCGTGAGGCCGGCTCCGACACGGCGTCGATGAAGTGCCGGGCCCGTCAGGACGGTGACGACTGGGTGCTCAACGGCCAGAAGTCGTGGATCACCAACGCCGGCGTGTCGGAGTACTACACGGTTCTCGCCGTCACCGACCCGGACGGGCCCCGGGGTGCCAACGTCACGGCCTTCGTGGTCGAGAAGTCCGACGAGGGCTTCACCTTCGGGGAGAAGGAGCGCAAGCTCGGCATCAAGGGCAGCCCCACGCGTGAGCTGATCTTCGACGACGTCCGGATCCCGGGCGACCGCGTCGTCGGTCAGGTGGGCGACGGCCTCAAGATCGCGTTGCGCACCCTCGACCACACGCGCGTCACCATCGGGGCCCAGGCCGTCGGCATCGCCCAGGGCGCGCTCGACCAGGCCGTCGCCTACGTCAAGGACCGCAAGCAGTTCGGCAAGCGCATCGCCGACTTCGAGGGCATCCAGTTCATGCTCGCCGACATGGCGATGGAGCTCGAGGTCGCACGCCAGATGGTCTACGTCGCGGCGGCCAAGTCCGAGCGCGGCGACAAGGACCTCACGTTCTTCGGCGCGGCGGCCAAGTGCTACGCCTCCGACGTGGCGATGAAGATCACCACCGACGCGGTCCAGCTGCTCGGTGGCGCGGGCTACACCCGTGACTTCCCGCTCGAGCGGATGATGCGCGATGCGAAGATCACGCAGATCTACGAGGGCACCAACCAGGTCCAGCGCCTGGTCATGGCCCGCCAGGTCCTCAAGTAGGCTGGGCGCCGCTCGCGCGGGGAGGCCGGGCCATCGAGCCGTGAGACCCGACGACGAGAAGGACGCCCGTGGACCTGACTCCTGACCTCCATCCGGACCCCGAGCCCGCGGTCAGCGTCATCATGCCGATCCTCAACGAGGAGAGGCACCTTCGCGACGCCGTCGCGATGATCCTCGCGCAGGACTACACCGGACCGCTCGAGGTCGTCCTCGCTCTCGGGCCGTCGACGGACCGGACCGACGAGGTCGCCGAAGACCTCGCCGAGGCCGACGCCCGTGTGCGCGTGGTCGCCAACCCGAGCGGCCGCACGCCCGATGCGCTCAACGCCGCGATCGGCGCCAGCACGGGCGAGGTCATCGTCCGCGTCGACGGCCACGCCGAGATCCCCGACGACTACATCAGCGTCGCCGTGGCCGAGCTGCTCAGGGTCGGCGCCGACAACGTCGGCGGGGTCATGGATGCCCGGGGCACCTCGACCTTCGAGCGCGCCGTGGCGTGCGCGATGCGCAGCCCGCTCGGTGTCGGCAGTGCGCGGTTCCACACGGGGGGCGAGGCCGGCGACGCCGACACCGTCTACCTCGGTGTCTTCCGTCGCGCGGCTCTCGAGCGGGTGGGCGGCTACGACCCGCACTTCGCCCGCGCCCAGGACTGGGAGATGAACCACCGCATCCGCGAGACCGGGGGCAAGGTGTGGTTCACGCCGGAGCTCAAGGTTACCTACCGCCCCCGCGCGTCGGTCAAGGCCCTGGCCAAGCAGTACTTCCACTACGGCCGGTGGCGCCGCGTCGTCGCGCGACACCACGAGGGCACCATCAACCCCCGCTACCTCGCACCCCCGACGATGGTCGGCGTCACCACCGTGGCCACGATCGCCGGTTTCGTGTGGGCGCCCGCCTGGTTGGTCCCGGCCGCGTACGCCGCGGGCGTGACGGCGGGTGGCGTTGCCATCAGCAAGGGGGAGGCCCCGGCGACCCGTGCCGTGACTCCGCTCGTCCTGGCGACGATGCACTGGTCGTGGGGCATAGGGTTCCTGACGAGTCCGGGCCGCCTCAAGCGCTGAACGTGGCTCACCGCCCACGCGGCCGCCACATCGCCCGACCTCACACACACCGCATCGGAAAGGGACCTCGACTGTGCTCGACCAAGCAAGGCTGCTGACGCAGCTGGCCCAGCAGACGGTGCGGCGTCAGGTCGCCAAGCGCAAGCTGTCCCAGCGCCTCGAGCGCACCGGCCTCGAGCCCGGGTCGGACGCGCCGTTCCGCTGCGCGGTCTACTTCTCCGACGAACCGGTCAACCTCTACCAGATCCGGCAGTGGTACGCCCCGCTCCAGGAGCTGGCGAAGACCCAGCCCGTCGTCGTCATCTCGCGCATGCCCGAGACGACGAGCCTGCTGCTCGACGAGTGCCCGCTCCCGGTCGTGCACGGCCCGCGCGTGACCGACATCGAGACGTTCATGGCGGGGCACGAGATCGGGCTCGTGCTCTACGTCAACCAGAACGTCCGCAACTTCCAGATGCTCCGCTTCGCCGAGCCGGCCCACGTGTTCGTGAGCCACGGCGAGAGCGACAAGTCCTACATGGCCTCCAACCAGCTCAAGGCCTACGACCGGGTGTTCATCGCCGGGCCGGCCGCGGCCGAGCGCCTGAGCGGCGCGCTCGTGGAGTTCGACGTCGCGGCGCGCGCGGTCGAGATCGGCCGGCCCCAGGCGGACGTCACCTACGAGGCGCCGCAGCTGCCCGACGACGGGCGCACCACGGTGCTCTACGCCCCGACGTGGGAGGGCGACCGCCAGAGCATGGCCTACGGCTCCATCGCCACGCACGGCGCGTCCCTGCTGACGAGCCTGCTGGCCGACCGCAGGTTCCGGGTCGTCTACCGACCGCACCCGAGGTCCGGGAGCTTCGACCCGGCATACGGCACGGCGTCCTCGCACCTGGCCCGCCTCGTCGGGGAGGCCAACCACGCCGACCCGACCGCCGGGCACGTCGTCGACACCGAGACCGCGTTCGGCTGGCACCTGGGCCGGCTCGACACGTGCATCACCGACATCTCCGCCGTCGCCCTGGACTGGCTCSCCACGGGCAAGCCGCTCGTGCTGACGCGCCCGGCGAGCCCGCGTGCCGACGTCGAGCCGACCCGGCTCAACACGAGCGTGCCCATGGTGACGGCCGACCAGGCGCGCGAGATCGTGGGCATCCTCGACGACGCGATGTCGGCGTCCGACGCCAGCCGCGCCGAGGTCGTGCGGCACTACTTCGGCGACACCAGCCCGGGTGCTGCGACGCAGCGTTTCGTGCGTGCGTCGACCGATCTCATCGAGGCTCGGCTCGCCCGGACGGTGAACCGAGCCTGACAGCGGTCCGGGCCGGCCCCGGACCGACCGCGAACGCGGCACACGGCGAGCACCCCTAGACTTCGGCGAGGATCGGGTGGGGGACCGCCCAGCCCGGCCCTGGATGCAGAGGCCTCGAGACAGCACGAAGGAGAAGGTGGTCTGCGCGCATGATCGGCGTGTCCCAGTTCCGTGGCCTGATGGCCAACCGTCAGGTGCTACGCACCCTCGTGGAACGCGACCTGCGCGTCCGGTATGCCGGCAGCGTGCTCGGCTGGGTGTGGACGGTGCTCGACCCGCTGCTCATGGCGCTGGTCTACTTCGTCGTCTTCACCCTCATCTTCACAGCGCGACAAGCGGGTCACCAGCCCTACTTCCTCCACCTCGTGACCGGTCTGTTCCTGTGGCAGTGGTTCGCCCAGAACATGTCGGAGACGTCCCGGGCGCTGCTGTCCGAGGCACGCCTCGTACGGTCCGCGAACCTGCCGCGTGAGCTCTGGGTGGTGCGGGTCGTCCTCGCCAAGGGCGTCGAGTTCGTGCTCACGCTCCCGGTCATCGCCGCCTTCACGATCTTCTACATGATCACCGGGCAGACCAAGCTGCACTGGACCATCGTGCTCATCCCGGTGTCCCTCGTGCTCACCTTCCTGCTGTCCGTGGGCATCGGCATGATCCTCGCCCCCGTGACCGTGCTCGTGAACGACATGGCTCGCGTCGTCCGCATCGTGCTGCGCCTCGGCTTCTACGCCACTCCCGTGCTCTACAGCGCCGACATGGCTCCGCCCGTGCTGCAGACCCTGCTCGCGCTCAACCCGATGAGCGGCATCCTCGAGCTGTTCCGGTCCGGCTTCTTCAAGGGTGAGATGAACCTCCTGTCGGTCGCCTCGGCCGTGGTGCTCACAATCGTGCTGCTGCTCGTGGGGTCCGTCGTGTTCAAGCGGCTCGAGCCCGCCGTGCTGAAGGAGATCTGATGGCCAAGCCGGTGATCGAGGTGCGCAACCTCGGGATCGAGTTCTACCGCTCCCGTCGTCGGCGCATGTCGCTGCGCGAGATGGTGCTCAAGCGGCAGAACAGCGCCCCCAGCGACACCTTTTGGGCGCTGCGGAACATCTCCTTCGACGTCGCCAAGGGCGAGGCCGTCGGTCTCGTCGGCGGCAACGGCAGCGGCAAGAGCACGCTCCTGCGGATGATCGCCGGCGTCATGCTCCCCGACGAGGGCCACGCCAAGGTGCGCGGCAGGGTGGCGCCGCTCATCGAGCTGACCGGTGGCTTCCTCGGCGAGCTCACGGCGCGCGAGAACGTCTACCTCGCGGCGGGTCTGCACGGCCTGACCAAGGAGCAGATCGACGCGCGCTTCGACGAGATCTTCGACTTCGCCGGACCCCAGGTGCAGGCCGGCATGGACATGCCGTTCCGTCACTTCTCCTCCGGCATGCAGGTGCGCATCGCCTTCGCGCTCATCACGACGCTCGACCAGCCCGTCGTCCTCGTCGACGAGGTCCTCGCGGTCGGCGACCGCGCCTTCCGTGAGAAGTGCTACGAGCGCATGGAGAACATGCTCTCGGGCGGCAAGACGCTCTTCCTCGTGTCGCACAGCGAGCACGACCTGCGCCGTTTCGCCGAGCGAGGCCTCTACCTGTCCTCGGGCGAGCTCAAGGGCGACGGCCCCATCGACGAGGTGATCGCCCAGTACAACGCCGACGCCGACGCGGACGCCGCTTCGTGAGGCTCGACGAGCGCCCGCTCGTCGGCGACGCTCGTGCCCGGGCCGTGCACGGCCGGTCGTCCGGTGGCGACGTCGTCGTGCTCGGCGGCGACGCGGCGACGGACCTGCTCGAGTCGCTCGAGCCCTTCGCGCTCGCCCACCGGGCCGGCGTGGGGGACGGACACGACGTCTCGGCGACCCTGCGGGCAGCCGCGGACGCAGCGGACGCCGTGGACACCGTGGACACCGCGGGACGGACCTCCGGCGCCCCGCTCGTCCTCGTCAGCCACGACCTGCGGATCAGTCCCGTCGCACTCCTCGACGTCCTCGACGGCCCTCGTGACGTGACCGCGGCTGCGGTCGTCGACGGCCCGGTCACCGACCTGCGCGGCGACGGGTCCGACGAGACGCCGGGCGGGTTCGCCCCGGCTCGCGTCGACCCGGTGTCGCGACGCATCACCTCGGTCGGCACGGTGCGCCACGTCGCCAGCGACCCGACCACGTATGCCGCCGGCATCCTCCGCGTCGCCGCGGCCGACCGCGTCCGCGTGGCCGAGGTCCTTCGGGCGGCAGCGACGAGCGAGTCGGCCCGGGAGCCGGGCATGCAGGCCTTCGACCTGGCCCTGCTCGCCGTGGTGCGCGACGCCGTCGTCCCGGTCGTGGCCGTGCCGCTCGCCCACGTCACCGTCGAGCGTGGTCACGAGCAGCGCCAGGGCGCGGCAGGCTCCGCCTGGCAACAGCGTCTGCGGGCGGCGTCGCGCGGCAACGACGGAGTCTTCTCGACGCACGCGATCCGTCCGCTCTCACGCCGCCTCACGGCATACGGCCTCGGTCGTGGCTGGACGCCCAACGTCGTGACCTTCGCCAGCCTCCTCCTCGGTCTCGCGGCGTGCGCCCTCGCCGCCGTCGACACGCGCTGGACGTGGGTCCTGGCTGCCGTCCTGCTCCAGGCCTCGCTCGTCGTCGACTGCGTCGACGGCGAGATCGCCCGGTTCACCCGCCGCTACAGCCCGCTCGGTGGGTGGCTCGACGCGGTCAGCGACCGCATCAAGGAGTTCACGCTGGTGGCTGCGGTCGCGTGGGTCGCGGCTCGGCGCGGCGACGACCTGTGGTGGTTCGCCATCGTCGTGCTGGCACTGCTCGCAGCCCGACATGCCGAGGACTTCGCCTACGCCATGCGTCACCGGGCCCTGTCGACCCGGCCGCTCGCGTCCCGTCCCCTCGACGTGCCCGGCGACGGGGGAGCGCAGGGGGCCCGCACCGTCGTGCCGGCCGCACCGACGGGCCGCGCCCGCGTCGTCCGCGACATCAAGCAGGTGCTGCATCTGCCGATCGCCGAGCGCTACCTCGTCATGTCGGTCGGCCTCCTCGTCTACAGCCCCGCCTTCCTCCTGTGGGCGCTCGGGATCGCGTCGGCCGTCGCGTTCGCGTGGACCCAGGTGGGGCGTCTCGGCAAGGCCGCGACGCGACGCGACCGTTTCCGCGCCGACCACCCGGACCCGACGCTGCCGCACCTCGTCGACCTCGCCGTGGTGCCGCGACCGACCGGTCGCGGGCGGTTCGCCTGGCAGGTGCCGGGGTTGCTCGTCGCCGTCGAGGCGGCGGCCCTGCTCCTGGCCGCGGGGCGTGACCCGGCTGCCGGTGCGGCCGCCTACGCCTGGCTCGCCGCGGTCTGCTGGCACGTCTACGACAACGTCTACCGCCTGCGCGAGACGGGCAGCGGCACGCCGCACGCCCTCGTGCGCGCCACCCTCGGCGTCGAGGGGCGCGTCGTCGTCCTCGCGCTGATCGGCGGCTTCACCGACCGTCCGGCCGCGCCGCTGCTCGTCGGCGCGGTCCTGCTCATCGTGGCGTATGCCGCCGAGTCCGCCCGCGGGTGGCGCGCGGTCATCGGGTCGGCCCCCGCCGGTCGGGCCACCGATGCGGCAGTGGACGGTTCGACACGGCAGGATGGCTCCTCGTGACGCACGACCCGACGAACGACCGCCCGAGCATCGCCGAGCTCAAGGCCGTCGCGCAGCCGCCCGAGCACATCGCCCGCTACAACGCGGAGCACTGGGCCGGCGCGCTCTACATCCGTCACCTGTCGATCTATGCCACGCGGGCGCTGCTGCCGACGCACATCTCGCCCAACGGCGTCACGTGGCTGATGATCGTCACCGGTCTGCTCGGGGCCCTCGCCATCCCGTTCGGCGGCATCGTCGGGCCGATCGTCGCGGTCGTCGCCATGCAGCTGCAGATCCTGCTCGACTGCTCCGACGGCGAGGTGGCCCGGTGGCGGCAGCGGTTCTCGCCCGCCGGCATCTACCTCGACCGCATCGGGCACTACGTCACCGAGGGGGCGATCCCCGTCGCGATCGGCCTGCGCGCCGACGGCTGGAGCCTGTCCGCGCCCGGCGACGTCGGCGGCTGGACGGCGCTCGGCATGCTCGTCGCCCTCGGCGTCCTGCTCAACAAGGCCTTCACCGACCTCGTCCACGTGGCCCGGGCCAAGACCGGTCGCCCGCCGCTCGAGGACGTCGAGGGCACGGCTCGCCCCAAGGCGTCGGGGATGGCCCGGCTGCGTGGCGCCTTCGACTACGTCCCCGTCTTCCGGGCGTTCGTCGCCGTCGAGGCCTCGATCCTTGCGCTCGTCGCGGCCGTCGTCGACGCCGTCCACGGCGACCTGCTCGGCACGCAGGTCCTCGTCGTCGCCATGGTGCCGCTCATCGTCATCACGGCCGGGGGTCACCTGCTGGGCGTGCTGTCCAGCTCGAGGCTCGACTGATGACCGGCGACGAGGCGCCCCTCGCGCGGCCGGCGCCGCTGCCGGTGCTGCAGTGGGCCCAGGAGCACGGCGAGGTCGGCGGCGTGCGCACGAGCCACGCGCAGCTGACGGCCGTCCTGCGGGCCGAGGGCATCCCGGTGTCCTACGTCGACACGGGGTCGGCGCGACGCGCGGCGGCGATGCTGCCGCGGCTCGGCCGCCGCTCGCTGCACCTGCTCCACCTGACGCGCCTGTGGCGGGCCATGCTGCTCGCCCCGGCGTTCGCGCTGCTGCCCGGACGCACGGTGCTCGTGCTGCACTCGGGATCGACGAGCGGGCAGGTCGAGCGGATGACCGCGTGGCGCCGGCGTGCGCTGGTGCTCGCGCTCTACGCGTACGACGAGATCTGGGCCGTCAACGACGAGATCGGGGCCATCCTCCCCGCGGCACTGCGCGCGCGCATCACGGTCGTGACGCCCTTCGACTCGTCGGCGGCGCCGGTGCCGAGCCCCTACGAGCGTGAGGCGCACGCGCTGGCCCTCGCGACGAACGCCGGGCTGGCCCACTACAACGCGCTGCTCGGGATCGAGACCACGCGCCTCGTGCGCGAGCGGTGGCCCGACGCGACGCTCACCGTCCTCGCGTACGGCAACGACACCCCGGAGGTCGACGCCCTGCGCCGGCTCGCCGAGACCGAGCCGTGGATCTCCGTGGCCTTCGACTCGCCGCCGGACCAGGTGTCGGCCGTCCTGTCCCGCGTCGGCACCTTCCTGCGCCCGACGAGCTGGGACGGCGACTCGGTCATCGTCCGGGAGGCCCAGGCCGCCGGAGCCACCGTCGTCGCGAGCGACACCGCTCCTCGTCCTGCAGGCGTCGTGCTCGCCGCTCTCGAGGCCGGGGCCCTCGCTGCCGCTGTCACGGACGGGGGACCCGTCAGCGACGGCAGCGGTCTCGCCCAGACGACGCTCGCCCAGGCCGTCCGCGCCACCGAGTCCGCCGCGGCTCGTCGCTGAGCAGGCGGACCGGTACCCTCGCTGACGACGAGGTGGGTCGCCCGCCCCGTCCACCCTGCCCTAGGAGAAGAGTGAGCAACCGGACCGTCATCACCTTCGGGACCTTCGACGTCTTCCACGTCGGCCACGTCCGAGTGCTCCAGCGTGCCGCCGAGCTCGGCGACCGCCTCGTCGTCGGGGTCTCGGCTGACGCCCTCAACATCGCGAAGAAGGGCCGACCGCCGGTCTTCAACCAGGACGAGCGTCTCGAGATCATCTCGGCGCTCAAGGTCGTCGACGAGGTCTTCGTCGAGGAGTCGCTCGAGCTCAAGCGCGACTACATCGTCGAGCACGGCGCGGACGTCCTCGTCATGGGCGACGACTGGGCCGGCAAGTTCGACTGGGTCGGCGACGTCTGCGAGGTCGTCTACCTGCCGCGCACCCCGTCGGTCTCGACCACGGGTCTCATCGAGCACATCGCCAGCCTGGGCTGACTCCCGCCCGGGCCTCCGCCGTCGCCGGCCTACTGCCCCCAGGCCACCGTGGACGCGTACGTCCCCGCCGCGAGCGGCGCCGTCAGGCGAGCTGCTGCCTGGACGCGGTAGACGAGCAGCTTCCCGTCGCTCGCGCGCCGGGCCAGGAGGTCGTCGCGGCCGTCGCCGGTGAGGTCACCGATGCCGCGGACCGCGCTCATCGCGTTCCAGCCCGAGGCGCCGATGTCGACGGCGGGGCGGAAGCCGCCGGTGCCGTTGCCCGGGTAGAGCACGAGCGCGCCGTCCGTGGCCCGCACCGCGACGAGGTCGCGCCGGCCGTCACCGTCGTACTCGCCGGAGGTCACCTGGCGGAGGCCGCCCCACCCGGTGCCGATCGTCGTGCTCGACACGATGCGTCCCGTACCGTCGCCACGGTGCAGGACGAGTCGCCCGTCGGTCGTCCGCGCGGCGATGTCGGTCTTGCCGTCGCCGTCCCAGTCACCCACGGGCACCACGAGGTTCACCGAACCCCACCCGGTCGCGAGCTGGTAGCGGCCCGCGTTGAGACCGCTCCTGCCCAGGCCGGGGTAGTACCAGGCCGTGCCGGCTGCGTCGATGGCGACGACGTCGCCGAGGCTGTCCTGGCTCCACGGGCCGACAGCCGCCGCCGCACGCATCCCGCTGAAGCCGGCAGACAGGATCTGCTTCGTCGTGAAGGCCATCGACCCGGTGTAGCTGACGGTCTTCAGGGTCGATCCGGACGGCAGGATGACGTCGGGGAGCCTCTCGCCGGTGACGTCGCGCGGCGAGATCGGGACGGACCGGACCGGGGCAGAGGTCACGGTCCACCACGTGCTGCGCAGGCCGAGCCGGGTCCGGAACGTGTCGCCGCTCACCGTGCTCGTGCCGGCGGATCCGGCGACCGTGACGGAGGCGACGCGTCCGCCCCACGTCCCCGTGCCGCCACCGCCGGTGCGGGAGCCGACGGCGATGGTGCGCAGGGTGCCGACGGTGGGGAAGGCCTTCTCGACCGACGCCGCCGTGAGCGAGGTCGTCCAGGCGCTCGGGTTGGACGCCGAGACCACGGCGCCGTCATAGGGGTCCGTCTTCGCCGGGAGGTAGGCCGTGCCGCCACTGACCGTGCGGCCGCCGTTGGACGCGGAGTACTGCGTGTAGGCCGGCTTGCCGCCGTAGGTCAGGACGTTGCCGGCCGTCGCGGTCGTGGCGTTCGTCGACCGCGTGTCCTCGTACCGGCGGACCAGGGTGCCCGCCGAGCTGTAGTCCGCGATGCCGTTGTACGCCTGGCACGACACGTCGCAGATGTCGTAGACGCGCGAGCCGGCCGCTGCGCGAGAGTGCGCGGCATACGTGCGGGCGGCGACCGCCTGCGCCGACAGGGCCGCTGCGGGCCAGCTCGCCGACATCTCGACGGGCACCACGGCGCGGGTGTAGCGCTCGGAGCCGACGAGGTTGACGGCATACGCCTTGCCGGAGACGGGCACGACCCGCACCGACCCGGCGTACTCGCGCTGGGTGCCGCTCGGCAGCAGGACCCGGACCGAGGACGTGGAGGGACGGCTGACCGTGAGCGGCAGCGTCGACCCCCGCCAGGTCGTCACGACGAACCAGCCGGCGCCCGAGTTCGCCTGCAGCGTCACGGCCGAGCCCTCCGGAACGATGCGCCATCGATAGGTGCTCGGGAGGGTGGACTGCCGCTTGCCGTCCGAGACGACCATGCCGCTGACGTTCGAGAACTGGGTGCCGGACGTGCCGACGGCGGAGAGCCAGACGCGCAGCGTCGGGTCCCCCTGGGCGGTGCGCGTCGTGCCGGGGTAGTAGAAACCGACGATCTGCTGCCACGTCAGGGCCTTCGTCGCCGCGCCGTAGGCACCCCACTGCGACAGCCCGACGCCGTGGCCGAAGCCGCGACCCGAGAGGGCGAACGTCGAGGAGGCCGGGCGGGCGTACGTCTCGAGGGCGGGGACGGCCGGCTGGGGGTCCCACTGCCCGTCGCGCCAGATCGTGCCGGCGCCGCTGCGGATGGCCGGCAGCTGCTGGGCGTATGCCGTGTCGCCGGGGCAGCCGGTCAGGCTGAGGTCCCGGTGCCCGATGGTGCGCGGCAGGGTCACCCTCTCGCCCGGGTCGAACTTCGAGTTGCCCGCGGAGGTGAGGGTGACCGAGCTCGTCGGGTCGAAGAGGGACCGGTCGGCCTCCCACGCGACGAGCTTCGTCACCGTGCTCTGGGTGGCGGCCGGGAAGGGGACGGACGTGAAGTCCCCGATGACGGAGATGCCGGTCGTCTCGGCGTTGAAACCGCCCGCCTGGGCCCCCTGGACGAAGCCGTCCGGGCTGCCCTTGCGGCCCTCGTAGGCCCGACCGAAGCGGTCGACGAGGATCTGGTAGCCGATGTCGCACCAGCCCTGGCTCTGCGTGTGGTACGAGTAGATCGAGCGGATGATCGCGGGCGCCTGGTCGGCCGTGTAGGTGTTGGAGTTGACCGTGTGGTGCACCACGACGGCCTTGAACCCGGGAAGACGTTCGGCGTCGCAGGTGCGCAGGCTCTCGTCGGCGCCCCACTCCGCGCGAGAGATGATCGTCGGTCGCGTGACGGCGGCGACGGCCGAGCCCGCGGGCGTGGCCAGGGCGTCGTCTGCGCTCGAGCGTCCTCCGTCGACGAGGCTGGCCCGAAGGCCGCGGGGGAGGGTGCCGTCAGGGGTCGTCACGCGGACGTCGAGGCCGTCCGAGCCGGCCGCGGCGACGGCCTCGGTGCCGGGGCGGGCGTGGCGCGCGTCGGCGGAGCCCGGGTCCGGACCGTCCCCGTCGAGCTCGAGGTCGGTCCAGCCCGACCATCCGCTCTCGCCGTGGGTCCGCACCTCGACGTGGGTCCCGGCGGGCGGTGCCGAGTCGAAGGTGACACCGGCGAGGTCGAAGTCGACGCCCTGCACCTGCTTCGTGGCGACGACGGGGTCACCGGCGCCGTGGCGGTCGACCGCGTCGGCACCGGTGCCGGACGCCGTGGTGGAGCGTTTCGCGGTGCCCGCGCCGACGCCGGCCACGGCGGGGATCGCGACGTCGTGGACGACCGGTGAGACCGGTCGGGGCGTGGCACCCGAGGTCACGGTGGGAACGACCATGAACGTGGCGCTGAGCGCGACGACGGTGAACGAGGTGGGGATGAGGCGCACGAGAGTCACTCCTGGGTGGAAGACGGCGATCGTCCCAAATGTCCCATTTATTGACGTAAACACAAGGCCTTGTTGGCCGATTCGTGACCGTACCAGCCGAATTCACAGGAAAGACCGCAATTGCGCAGACCGAATGACAAAGGGAGGTAAATTCCCGCGTTCCCGCAGGCACGGAAAAGGCGCGGTCACGACATTCGTGACCGCGCCTTCTCTCGTTCTCGGAAGCCGGTGGGAGGGGCCGGTGGCTCAGCCGTGGGTGGGCGCCGGCTACAGGTCGACGATGAGCTCGGGCTCGGTCTTCTCGCGCACCTCGGCCTCGGTGACCCCGGGTGCGAGCTCGCGCAGCACCAGGCCCGAGTCGGTGACGTCGAGGACGCAGAGGTCGGTGATGATGCGCTGGACGACGCCACGGCCGGTGTAGGGCAGTGAGCACTCCTTGACGATCTTGTAGGACCCGTCCTTGGCGTTGTGCTCCATGAGCACGATGACCTTCTTGGCGCCGTGGACGAGGTCCATCGCACCACCCATGCCCTTGACCATCTTGCCGGGGATCATCCAGTTGGCGATGTCGCCGCCCTGAGAGACCTGCATGGCGCCGAGGATGGCCGCGTCGACCTTGCCGCCGCGGATCATCCCGAAGCTCGTCGCCGAGTCGAAGAAGGCCGCACCCTTGCGGAGGGTGACGGTCTCCTTGCCCGCGTTGATGAGGTCGGGGTCCTCGTCGCCGTCGAACGGGTAGGCACCGACGCCGAGGATGCCGTTCTCGGACTGGAGCACGATCTCGACGTCGTCGGGGACGTAGTTGGGAACGAGGGTCGGCAGGCCGATGCCGAGGTTGACGTAGGCGCCGTCGGCCAGCTCGGCGGCGGCGCGCGCGGCCATCTGCTCACGGGTCAGAGCCATCTCAGGCCTCCTGCTCGGTGGTCGTGCGCGGGCGGACGGTGCGGCGCTCGATGCGCTTCTCGGCAGCCTGCTCGGGGGTCAGCGGCAGCACGCGCTGGACGAAGATGCCGGGCAGGTGGATCTCGTCGGGGTCGAGCTGCCCAGGCTCGACGAGCCCCTCGACCTCGGCGACCGTGACGCGGCCGGCCATGGCGCACAGCGGGTTGAAGTTGCGGGCGGACTGGTTGAAGACGAGGTTGCCGTGACGGTCGCCCTTGGCGGCACGCACGAGACCGAAGTCGGTCGTGATGGCCTGCTCGAGGACGAAGGTGCGCGTCTCGCCCATCCAGTCGAAGTCCTGGGTCTGCTTGGGCGGCGACGCGACGGCGATGTTGCCGGAGTCGTCGTAGCGCCAGGGCAGCCCGCCCTCGGCGATCTGGGTGCCGACTCCCGTCATCGTGAAGAAGGCGCCGATGCCGGAGCCGCCGGCCCGCAGTCGCTCGGCGAGCGTGCCCTGCGGTGTCAGCTCGACCTCGAGCTCGCCGGAGAGGTACTGCCGCTCGAACTCCTTGTTCTCGCCGACGTACGAGCTGACCATGCGACGGATCCTCTTGTCGCGCAACAGGATGCCAAGGCCCCAGTCGTCGACGCCACAGTTGTTCGAGACGGCCTCGAGGTCGGTGAGGCCGGCGTCGTGGATCGCCGCGATGAGGACGGAGGGGATGCCGCAGAGGCCGAAACCGCCGACCGAGAGCGACATTCCGTCGCTGATCCCGGCGATGGCCTCCTGGGGGGTGGAGACGACTTTGTCCATGGGTCGGACTCTATCCGCGCCGCCGCGCGCCGGTGCCGTGGGGTCGCCCCACACGAGCGGGTCGACCTGTGGTCGCCGGGCACGTATGCCGTCCGGCTCCCGGAGTGGCCGAATGACAGCCGTGTCATTCGACGCCGTCGAGAAGAACACCCCTGTAATTCAGCGGACTGCCTTGTGATGGGTGTGACTGGAGTGCATAAATGGTGCGGGAGTAAACCCACTGCACGCCACCCACCACCCCATGTCTCGACCCGGCTCCAACGCCTGACAAGAGGTTCACCATGGCCCTGCGCCGACGCCCGCTGGGCCTCGTCCTCGCCCTGCCCGCGCTGACGGTGCCGATGACGGCGACCCCGGCCGCGGCGGTCCAGGCACCACCGACCCGGACGCTCCCGAGCGCGCTCGACGTCTACGTGCCCTACCAGGGGCAGACGATCTGCGACCCCGTGGCGCGGCCCGGCGTGCTGGCGTTCGCCCGGCTCATGACCTCGCACTACGGGATGGGCTCGACCGGCCTCATCGGGCGCACGTGCGGCAGCGGCCCCTCCGAGCACTACGACGGCCGTGCGTGGGACTGGATGCTCAACGTCAGCAACCCCTCGCAGGAGGCGGTCGCCCAGTCCGTGCTCGCGTGGCTGACGGCCCCCGACAAGAACGGCGTCAAGGGGGCGATGGCCCGTCGCTTCGGGATCATGTACATCATCCACGACCGGAAGATGTGGCGCTCCTACGCGACGGAGCGCGGCTGGGCGCCGTACTACGGCTCGTCGCCGCACACCGACCACGTCCACTTCAGCTTCAACTACGACGGGGCGGCGGGCCGCACGTCGTGGTGGACCGGCGTCGCCACGCGCAGCTACCTCACCACGCTCCCGCCGGCGGCGTCGAGCATCCCGACCACGCCGACGACGCCGGTGACGACGAAGCCGGTCGTGCTCTCCTACGGCATGCGCTCCGAGGCGGTGCGACAGCTGCAGGTGCGCCTGGGCAACCTCCCGACCACCGGCTACTTCGGCGACCAGACCAAGGCCCGCGTCATCGCCTACCAGGCCTTCGTCGGACTGCCCCGCACCGGCACCGCCGACCTGCGCACCCAGGAGATCCTCGCGACGCGCGGCTGGAGGAGCGTCACCGCCGCCTACCCGACGCTGAGGCTCGGCATGACCTCGGCCGCCGTCAAGGTCCTCCAGACGAAGCTCGGATCGCTGCCCACGACGGGCTACTACGGCTCCATGACGCGGGCCCGGGTGACGGCCTACCAGAAGTTCGTGGGGCTGCCGCAGACCGGCGTCGCCGACCCCGTGACCCAGGCGCGGCTGTGGGTCCGTGGGTGGACCGGCACGGCGGCCTCGGGCGCGACGACGCCCGCCTACCCGACCCTGCGGTTCGGCATGACGTCGGCGGCCGTCAAGACCCTGCAGGCCAGGCTCGGCTCGCTGCCCACGACCGGCTACTACGGCACGATGACCCGCGCGCGGGTGACGGCGTACCAGCGATTCGCCGGCCTGCCGCAGACCGGCGTCGCCGACTCCACGACCCAGCAGCGTCTCTACACGCGCGGCTGGTCCGCCACGGCGACGGCCGCCCTCGTGGGCCGCCCGACCGTGACGACCGCAGAGCTGCACACGACCACGACCGGGAGGGACCTCGCCATGACCACCTACGCCAGCACGTCGTCACGCACCAGCGCCGGGGTCGCCAGCGTCGACGTCGGCACGAGCTACACGGCATACAAGAGCCTGACGCTCGCGACCGGGTCGCGGGGCGCGGCGGTGCGGGTGCTCCAGCGCGCCCTGGGTGGACTCGCCGTCGACGGCGTCTTCGGCTCCGTGACACGGGACAAGGTCGTCTCGCTGCAGCGGTCGCTCGCCCAGCCGCAGACCGGGCTGGTGACGCCCGAGCTCTGGGACGTGCTCGAGGCGCGTGACTTCCCGTTCGTGGCCGACCGGTCGACGGTGCTGCGCGCGGGTGACACCGGACCCCAGGTGGTCGCCGTGCAGCGCCTCCTCGGGGTGCGTCAGACCGGCATCTTCGACCTGGCGACGCGTGAGGCGGTCAAGGCCGCCCAGGCGCACGCCGGTCTCGCGAGCACCGGGGTCGTGGCCTCCCGGACCTGGTCCCTCTTCGACCGCCTGTCGGCGTAACCGGCTGCGGCTCAGGCGTTCTCGCGGGCGTCGACCGTGACGCCCTCGGACGCGAAGCGAGCCGCGAGATCCTCGCGGTCACCGCGCACGAGCACGACCGAGCCGTCGGCCGACCACGCGCCGAGCGCCAGTCGCAGGACCTGCTCGAGCCCACCGGCGAGCGCGACGCGCGGGGACGTGCCCCACCCGTCGTCGGGCACGACGACGGCGCCGTATGCCGTGTCGAGGCCGTCCGCGGCCAGCGCGACGTCTCCGGGCTCGGCGTCGGACATCGGTGAGAAGAGGTCGCCGTGGGTGGCCAGCTCGCGGGCCTCGTCGACGGCGCCGCCTGCGTCGCCGGCCTCCGGGTGGCTGCGGGCCAGCGCCGGCAGGGAGACGAGGACCGCGTCGCCGCCGTGGCCGGCCGCAGCGGCAGGGGAGTCGGTGACGAGCACGTCGGCCCCGGCCGCAGCGCTGCCGACGACGACCGTCGCCCCGACCGACCAGGTGGCGAGCGCCCAGTAGAGCGAGCGCCAGTGCGCCGGCAGGTCGAGGCCGACGGTCGTGCCCGGTCCGGCCGCGGCGTCGTCCTGGAGGAGGTTCGCGGCCTTGGAGACCCAGTTGGCCAGGACGCGCGCGCTCAGCTCGATGCGCTCGCCCGCGGTCGGTCCCGGCTCGTCGTCGTACCACGTCAGGCGCGGCCGGCCCGGGTCGGCCGCGACCATCCGGGCGAGCACCTCGGCGGGCAACAGGTCGGCCATCAGCTGTTCTTCGCTCCCTCGACGGTGGTGCCGGGCGGCGGCTCGGTCAGCGGCTCGTCGTCCTTGAGGGCCCTGAAGAGCGCCTTGGCGCGCTCGGTGTCCCACTTGACGGCGAGGGCGCCGGCGCTCGTGCGGTAGGCGACGTCCGAGGTCGGGACCGAGAGGGAGAGCCCCTCGTCGTTGCTGACGGCGCGCATCGCCTGGAGCACGCGGACGGCGTCCGCGATGCCGGTCTCCTGGCCGACGGCGAGGCCGGCGGCGGAGGCGTCGGCGAAGCTCTTGTAGCGCCAGGGGATGAGGACGGTCGAGGGCGTCGCCGCCTTCTTCATGAGCGCGCCCAGGAACTGCCGCTGGCGGGCGGCGCGGCCGATGTCGCCCAGCGGGTCCTCGTAGCGGGAGCGGACGTAGCCGAGGGCGTTGCCGCCGTCGAGGGTCTGGCAGCCCTTCTTGAGGTCGATGCCGGCCTTCTTGTCGTTCATGTCCCGGGCCACGCAGATGTCGACGCCGCCCACGCTGTCGACGACGGAGGCGAACCCGCCGAGGCCGATCTCGATGTAGCCGTCGATGTGGATGCCGGTGACCTGCTCGACGGTGTCGGTGAGCAGCTTCGGCCCGCCGATGGAGTAGGCGGCGTTGATCTTGTTGGAGCCGTGGCCCGGGATCGGCACGTAGGAGTCGCGGGGCAGCGAGACCATGACCGGCTTCCCGCCGCTCTCGGGCACGTGGACGAGCATGATCGTGTCGGTGCGGTTGCCCGCGGCGTTGCCCGTCGCGTACTTCTTCCGCTGCTCCTTGGTCAGGCCCTCGCGGCTGTCGGAGCCCACGAGCAGGTAGTTGTAGCCCGAGGTGTCGGTGGGTCGCTCGCCGTCGGGGATGTTGTCGACCTTGTTGACGGCCCCCCAGGCCTGCATCGGCACCCAGACCATGAAGCCGATCCAGGCCACGAGGAGCACGAGCAGCACGACGAGCGCGATGCGTCCCTTGCGCCAGCGGTAGCGCGGCTCGTGGGGTGGGGCGGTGGGTCCGAGGTCCCGCTCGTCGGGGCGCGGGGGTGCGACGGCGCCACCTCGGGGTCGCTTGGGCCGACGCCGCGTGTCGACGACGTAGGCCTCGTCGCGGCCGGGGGTGCCGGGGCGGCGCGGAGTGCTCGGATCAGTCGGCATCGGCTGCCTTCACGCTCGGGGACGGGGGAACCTCGGCGGACAGTGTGTCAGTCGATCCTGTCGACCTCACGTGCTCCACTGCCGGCCGTGCCTCGTCGAGGGCGATGCGCCGCGCGAGACGCGTGTAGCGGGTCTCCATCGCGCGGAAGCGCTTGTACGTCGTCACGACGAAGCCGAGGAAGGCCACGACGAGCCCGTAGAGGATGAGGTCGGCGCCACGCCCGATCCCGAGCGCCTTGGCGAGGTTGGTCCACGTCTTGCTCGGGTCGATGATCGAGTAGATGACGATGCCCAGCAGGAAGAGGAGCCCGAGCCGTCGCATGGCCTGCGTGCGCTGGCCCGAGCCGATCAGCAGCCGCCACGCGATGGCGAGGACCGCGGCGATGAGCAGGATCTGGATGACGCTCTGTCGACTCATCGCCAGATCAGCTCCGCCAGGATGTTGACGGCGTTCCAGAGCGACTGGCCCTTGGCCTTGGAGTAGTCGGTGTAGAGGATGTGCACGGGCTCCTCCGCGTAGGCGACCTTGGCGCCGTCGAAGCGCATCGAGCCGATCTGGGCGACGATCTCGGACGCGTGGGCCATCCGGTTCTGGGTGATGTCGAGCTTCTCGACGACGTCGCGGTGCAGCACGCGCAGGCCGTTGTGTGCGTCCGTGAGGCGGGTGCCCGTCGTGAAGTTGGTGTAGGCGACCGCGGCTCGCAGGACGAGCCGCTTGGACGCCGAGGCCTCCGTGCGCTCGTCGAGGAAGCGCGAGCCGAAGACGACGCGCACGTCCTCCCGCCGGATGCGCTCGACCATGACCTCGACGTCGTCGATCTGGTGCTGGCCGTCGGCGTCGTAGGTGACGACGTAGCGCATGCCCGGGTCACCCAGGGCGTAGTCGAAGCCGGTCTGCAGGGCCGCGCCCTGGCCGAGGTTGACGGGGTGGCGCACGACGGCCGCGCCGGCCTGCTCCGCGCGGGCGGCAGACGCGTCGTGCGACCCGTCGTCGACGCACACGATGTTGGGGAAGACGGCGCGGGCCTCGCGCACGACGTCGGCGATGACGGCTGCCTCGTCGTAGAGCGGCACGACCAGCCACACGTCCTCGTTCTGCATGCGCCCAGCGTAGAGCGCCCCCGGCGCCCCGACCGACACGCGAGGTGCAGGCGGCAGCACGCCTCGGGGTGCACGCCGGCAACTAGAGTCGGGGCACCATGACGGACGCGTTGCCCCAGGCCGCCGGGAGCCCCGGAGCCGCACCCCACCTCGAGGCCTCGGCCGGGCCGGACGACTCGACGGGATCGGCCGCGCTCCGCCTCGCGATCGTCGGCCCGACCCATCCGCACAAGGGTGGAGTCGCCGCACACACGACGATGCTTGCCCACCACCTCGCGGACGCGGGCCACGACGTCACGCTCGTGTCGTGGGCGCACCTCTACCCCTCGAAGCTGCACCACGCCGACGCCTCGGTGCCCGACGGGGTGCCGGAGGTGCCGCCGTTCCCGCGGACCATCCGGGCGCTCAGCTGGGCCCGCCCCGACACCTGGGTGCGCGCGGGGCGGCGGCTGCGCGACGTCGACGCCATCCTCGTCGTGCACGTCATGCCTCCCGTCGTGCCGGCCCACCTGGCGCTGCTGCGGGCCGCCGGCGCCGTGCCCGGTGGTGCCGGCCCACGCCCCCAGTCGGTCGTCGTGTGCCACAACGTCCTGCCGCACGAGCCCCATCCGGGCGACGCCCGCCTCATGTCGGCGCTCTTCTCGCGCGTCGACTCCGTGCTCGTCCACAGCGCCGACCAGGCCACCGTGGCCCACGACCTCGGCGCGCGCCGCGTCTCCGTGGCCGACCTCCCGCCCCACCTGCCCGGCGGTGACCCCATCCTGCGCGGCCCGCGCCCCGGTCCCACCCGGCTGCTCGCCCTGGGTCTGATCCGCGAGTACAAGGGCATCGACGTGCTTCTGCGTGCCATGCGGTCCGTGCCCGAGGTGACGCTCACCATCGCCGGTGAGATCTGGGGGGCCAACCGCGGCGTCATCGGCCGCCTCGCCTCCGACCCGGCGCTCGCGGGACGGGTGGAGATCCGCGACGGCTACGTCCCGGCCGACGCCCTCGCCGCGCTCCTCGCCGACCACGACGTCCTCGCGCTGCCGTACCGCTCTGCGACGGCGTCCCAGAACGTCATCCTCGGGCACGCGCACGGGCTGCCCGTCCTCGCCTCCGACATCGCCCCGTTCTCGCAGCAGGTGGACGACGGCGTCAATGGGATCCTCGTCCCGCCGGAGGACGAGCGTGCGCTCGCCGGCGCCCTCCGGCGCCTCGGCGACCCGGACGTCCGCCGCCGCCTCGCCGAGGGCGTGCAGACGCCGGACCTCTCGGGTCCGTGGGCGCACTACCTCGGCACGCTCGAGGCCCTGTCCGTCGACGAGAGCGTGCTGCTCGGTGAGCCGGGCGGGTCGTATGCCGTCGCCCCCGACCCCGACGACCCCGACGACCGCGACGACCCGGACGACCCGGACGACCCGGACGACCCGGACGACCCGGACGAGCTCGAGCCCGCCGACCAGACCTCCGACGAGACCGCCGCGGGGGACCGGGGTCTGCTCCCGCGCACCGGGCGGCTCCTGGGCCACGGGGCGCGCCACGTCGCCGGTCGGGTGCGCCGCAGCGCCACCCGGGCCCTCGCGGCCCGACGCCCGCTCGTCTCCCTGCGTCCCGACGACCTGCCCGAGTGGGTCCTCGCGACCGACGTGCTCGGCGAGCCCGACGAGGCCGACGACGCCCGCCGGCTCTCGCGCATCCTCGGCCTGCCGCGGTCGCTCGACAGCGTCTCGGCGTGGGCGGCCCTCGGCAGCCTCGCAGCGATCCTGCGGGTGCGAGACGACGGCCGCCGCAGCGCGGTGATCGTCGACGAGGGCGGCACCCGCTCCCTGCTCTCCCGGTGGGCGCGCGCGGTCGGTTTCGCGCCGGTCGAGATCGACTTCACGGGCGCGCACCCGAGCGTCGCGGCCCTCGACGTCGACACCGGCTCCCTCGACGTCATCGTCCGCATCCACCCCAACGGGTGCGACGCCGACGACGTCGACCACGTGCTCGAGCAGGCCTCGTGGGCGCTCCGCTCGGGGGGCCTCCTCGTCGTCACCGTCCCGATCGGCCCGCGCGCGGCCGAGGGGGCAGTCGGACCCGCCGACGTGCGCGGCATCCTGGCCCGCGCCCACGACCTCGGGTTCGTGCTCATAGGCGACCTCGACGGCGACGTCAACTCCCGGATGCGGGAGGCGGCGTCACGCGCCCGGGCCGACGACGCGGCATACGGACTCGTGCGTCTCACGCTGAGACGGCGCTGAGCACCCGGATGACACTGCGATGATGGGTGCGACATGACCCGTAAGAAGATCCTCACCCTCCTGCGCGTGGCCATCGCGCTCATCACGCTCGCAGCCGTCACCTACGCAGTCGTCCACAACTGGGCCGACGTGTCCGTGCACCTCGACAAGATCTCGTGGACGACGTTCCTGTGGTCGACCCTGGCGGCGGCCGTCGGCACGTGGCTGACGATGATCGGCTGGAAGACGCTGCTGCGCGACCTCGGCTCCGACCTGCACCTCGCGCCCGCCTCCGGCGTCTACTTCGTCGGCCAGCTCGGCAAGTACCTCCCCGGCTCGCTGTGGTCGGTGCTCGTCCAGGCCGACATCGCGAGCCACCTCAAGGTGCCGCGCCGGCGCACCGCCGTGACAGGCCTGCTCGCGCTCGGCCTGGCCCTGCTCACGGGCCTGCTCGTCGGGCTCCCGGCGGCGTCGTTCCTGCTCACGAGCACCGAGTCGGGCTTCGACTGGTGGCTGCTCCTCGGCATCCCGATCCTCGTCGTGCTCTGCGTGCCCAAGCTGCTCAACGCGGTCATCGCCAAGATGCTGCGCACCATCAAGCGCGAACCCCTCGAGCACGAGCTGTCGGCGGGCGCCGTCCTGCGCGCCGTCGTCATCTTCGTCCTCGTGTGGGTCGCGTTCGGCGTGCACACCCTGCTGCTGGCCCGAGCGGTCGCCGGCGACGCGTCACTCCACCCGGACCTGACGACCGCCGCGATGACCGGATACGCGCTGTCGGTCTCCCTGGGCATGCTGACGATCGTCCTGCCGGCCGGGCTGGGCGCCCGCGAGGGCCTGCTCACCCTCATCCTGTCCACGGCCATGCCGACGCCGGCCGCGGCCGCGGTCGCGATCATGTCGCGCTTCATCGTCACGATCGTCGACGTCGTCGCCGCGCTCGGAGGGTGGCTCTACGCCCGCTCGCACCACCTCATCAGCGAGCGGCACGCCGCCGCGGAGAGCGACGTCAGCGTCTGAGCCGCCGCCGGACTAGCGGCGCTCGAGGACGAAGACGGGGATGAGGCGGTCGGTCTTCGTCTGGTACTCCGCGTAGGGCGGGTAGGCCGCGACGCACCGCTCCCACCAGTGCTCGCGCTCCTCGCCCTCGAGCTCGCGGGCGTGCACCGGGAACGTCTCGGTGCCGGCCTGCAGGTCGATGTCGGGGTGGGCGAGGAGGTTGTGGTACCACTTCGGGTGCGTCGGCGCGCCGCCCTGGCTCGCCACCGCGGCGAACGAGCCGTCGTGCTCGACGCGCATGAGCGGCACCTTGCGGATCGCCGCGGTCTTCGCGCCGCGCATCGTCAGCATGACCACGGGCAGGCCCATGATGTCCACGGAGTCGGTGGTGCCGGTGCGCTCGATCGTCTCGACCTGCTTGCGGACCCAATCGCTCGGGCTGGGGACGTACTCGCCGGTGATCGCCATGACGGCAGGGTAACCCCGCCTCACGCGACCGGCCCCCGGTGGGTCACCGGGGGCCGGAAGGCGTACGCGTGGGCTGCGTCGTGCTGACGGGTGGCCCGCTCAGGCGGCGCCGGGCTCCGGGGCCGAGCTCCACGGGTGCTTCTTGACGAAGTCCTCGACGAGGGTGGTGTTGAGGCCGCCGCACAGCTGGCGGTGGCCCATCTGGTTGGCGACCTTGCCGCTCGCCTGGTCGACGTCGGCCGACCAGTGCGACAGGGCGTACTTCTTGCCGGCCGGAAGGGCGCCGTAGGCGGGGTCCCAGGGGCTGATGAGGAACTTGTTGGCCGACTCCTTCATGGCGTTGACCTGCGTCGACAGCGCCTGGAACGCGGCCGCCTGCTCCTTCTCGACGGAGCGGTCGTACCAGAGAATCGTGTAGCCGTGCTCGAGGTTGTGCACCAGCGTCTCGATCTGCGGGGCATCCGCGACGGTGTAGACGCGGCGGCCGTCGACGGCGGGGACGGCGAAGTGCTTGCCGCTCGACGGCGGGACCGTGGAGTACGCGATCTTCGTCACGTCTGGCTGGTTGGTCCCGGGGCCGACGTGCTCGCTCGAGCCGCTCGCGGGGTCGTTCGTGACCGGGTCGCACGAGGCGGCTGCGACGTCGCCGCTGATGTTGGCGAGCGCCTCGTCCTTCTTGTTCTGCTCACCGATGATCGCCCAGGCGACGGCCGCGCCGATGATGGCGATGACGGCGACGCAGGCACCGATGACGACGAAGAGGCGACGGCGCTCGGCCTTCTTCTGGGCGGCCTGCATCTCGGCGACGCGCTCGCGGCGGTCTCGGCTCGTCTCGCGGGCCATCGTTCCTCGTTCCTGTCGGTCTGTCGGCATGGGGCCGGGGCCGGTGGGGCCGGTGGGCGGAGCGGTGTGGGTCGCACTCGGCGAGGGAGGTGTCATCCCGTGGGGCGACGGTGCTGAGTGTAGGCGAGGATGTTGTGGTGCCCGAACCCCTGACCCGCCTGTGGCGCAGCGACCGCGAGATCGCGCTGCGCGCCCAGCTCGGGGTCTTCCGCAGGGGCTCGGGCGACCCGACGTCGCGCTTCGGACGCGACGGCACGGTGACGCGGGCGGCGCAGACCCCGGAGGGGGTCGGCACCCTCCACCTCGTGTGCCGTCCGGGCGACTCCGAGGTGCACGCACAGGCGTGGGGTCCGGGGGCCGCGTGGCTGCTCGCCGCGGTGCCGGCGCTGCTCGGCGAGGACGACGACCCCTCGGGCTTCGAGCCGCACCACGACCTCGTCGCCGAGGCGTGGCGGCGCTTCCCGCACTGGCGGGTGCCGCGGTCGGGCCTCGTGTTCGACGCGCTCGCACCGGCGGTCATCGAGCAGAAGGTGACGGGCCAGGAGGCGTTCTCCGGCTACCGCTTGCTCGTGCGTCGTTTCGGCGCGCCGGCGCCGGGTCCCTTCCCGGGGCTCATGGCCCCGCCGACGGCGACCGGGTGGGCGGCCGTCCCCTCGTGGGCGTGGTTGCAGGCGTCGGTCGACGGCGCGCGCTCGCGCACGATCGTGCGGGCCGCGGGGTATGCCGGCCGGCTCGAGCAGGGTGCGTCGGTCTCGGTCACCGAGGCACACCGTCGGCTGCGTGCGCTGCCGGGCATCGGGGTGTGGACGGCGGCCGAGGTCGCCCAGCGGGCCCTCGGCGACCCCGACTCCGTGTCGTTCGGCGACCACCACGTCGCCAAGGACATCGGGTGGGCCCTGACCGGGACCCCGGTCGACGACGACGGACTCGCCGAGCTGCTCGAGCCCTACCGCGGTCACCGCTACCGGGTGCAGCACCTGCTCGGTCTCGCGGGTCACCACCGGCCGCGCCGGGGCCCGAGGATGGCGCCGCGGACACACCTGCCGACGCGTGCGCGCTGACCGAGCGGCACGGCATACGCCGTCGGACGCGTGGGACCGGTGGTGGTTCGTGCAGATCTGTGCCGACAAGCCACCACATGTCGCCCGTGTCGTCTAGGCTCCGGTCGGCCGCCCGGAGTGCGGCCCTCCATCCTCACGAAAGGCAGCCACGTGGCTCGTCATCACCTGGGGGCTCGCGCCCTCACCATCGGGGCCGCTGCGGCGCTGCTCGGCCCCATCGCACTCGCCGTCCCGGCGGGTGCGGGGCAGGCGCAGGGGTCGCACGGCCTCGACCTGCGCGGCCGCACCGGTCTCGCCGTCGCCGGCAGCGCCAGGGCGTCGTCCGGCGAGGTCGCGTCGAGCGCCCGGAAGGCCGTCGGCTCCGCCCAGGGCCGGAAGGCGGCGCCTCGCTCGGCGACCTCCGGCCGCGTAGCGGCGAGCACGCTCGGCTCCGTGTCCCTCTCGGCGGCCTCCGTCGAGGGCACGTCCCCGTCCCTGACGACCCAGGCGGCGCCGCAGGCGGTCGCGGGCACGTGCGCCGACGGCACCATCGACGTCAACCCGATGGCCGACCGCACGGTCGTCCACGCCACGTCGCCGATCAACGGCGCCCTGACACTCCAGCGGCTGCGCGAGTACGGCTCCTGGCGGACGATCGCCACGGGCTCGGGCACGACCCTCAAGGTCAACGACACGACGGTCAACGAGAACGTGTCCTACCAGTACCGCCTCATCGCCAAGAACGGGACCGATCCCGACTTCGACTGCTCGACCGAGTTCATGTACGGCATGTGGACCCGTGACGGCGCCGGCGACCCCGACGCCGTCGTCGCGGGCACGACGGGCATCTTCCAGCAGGGGATGTTCAGCGTCGGCAGCCGTGCCGTCGCGAACGAGTACCAGAGCCCCCGCTACTCGACCGACGGTCGCCTCTACGCGGCGACCAAGGTCATCGACGACGCCACCGGCCGGGCCGTCCTGGAGGTGCGTCGCGCGTCCAGCTCCGCGCTCGTCTTCACCGTCGACCTCGGCACGGGTGCCTTCCCGGCGGACCCCGACTTCTCGCCCGACGGGCAGACGATCGCCTACACCCGCTACGCCGCCGACACCGGCCGGTCGCTGGGCCTCGGCTTCGTCGACGTCTTCGGCCCGCACACCAAGACGGTGCTCGACACCACGACGCGCATCGGTGAGCCCTCGTGGCGTCCCGACGGCACGAGCCTCGTCGTGTCGACGTTCGGGGTGACGACGCCGGGTCTCGCCGTCGTCACGAAGGCGACCGGGGTCGTCACGCCGCTCAGCGGCACCGCGGGCGGGTACACGCCCGAGGTCGCACCCGACGGCACGATCCTCTTCGGCTGGACCGCGGACGACCAGTCGTCCAGCGCTCTGCGCCGCAAGGCCACGAGCGGTGCGGTCACTCCTGTGCGCACCTCGACGACCGACTTCTTCATCTCGCCGCGCCTGACCCCGGACGGCACGCTGTACGTCGAGCGCGACACGCCCGACACGGCCGACCCGACGAGCTACTCGATGGCCGTCCACTACGTCGACCCCGCCAACGAGCTCGATGACGAGGTCACCGCCGTCGGCCTCGAGTTCGAGGACACCCTCATCAACGGGTGGGACGTGCGCCAGCCGCAGAGCAAGGGCACCTCGGACTTCACGGCCGAGGCCCACCACGACATCGTGGCCCGCGACTCGAGCGGCAACCTCTACGCCTACCGCAACACCGGCAACCAGCTGAGCGGCCGCGTCCAGATCGGGTCCGGCTGGAAAAGCTACACGGCAGTCCTCGCCGCGGGTGACCTCACCGGAGACGACCAGGCCGACCTCGTCGGCCGCGACGCCAACGGCGCGCTGTGGCTCTACCGCGGCAAGCCGACCGGCGGCTTCTCGGCCCGGACCGCGCTCGGCACGGGCTGGAACAGCTACACGCTCGTGGCGCCCGGCGACTGGAACGGTGACGCCCGGGCCGACATCGTCGCGCGCGACGGCGCCGGCACGCTCTGGCTCTACCCGGGCACCGGTCGCGGCACCCTCGCCGCCCGCGTCCAGCTCGGCACCGGCTGGGGTGGCCTCACCATCGTCGGCACCGGCGACATCGACTTCGACAACCGCGCCGACCTCATGACGCGCGACTCGGCGGGCCGGCTGTGGATCTACCCGGGCAACGGTACGGTCGGCTTCCTCGCGCGTCGCCAGATCGGCTCGGGCTTCGGCCAGTTCAACGCCATGACGATGACCGAGGTCACGTGGCACCGCCCCCTGCTCTGGGTGCGCACCACGGCCGGTGAGCTGGTCAGCTTCGAGCTGCGCGGCGACGGCGTCTTCTCACCCGGCGACGTCTACAGCGTCGGCACCGGCTGGGGCGGCTTCACGCTGACGTCCTGACCGGCATACGCCTTCGGGACGCGCGAAGGCCCGGCACCCCCTGACGGTGCCGGGCCTTCGCGCGTCGCGCCGCTCGGTCAGCGGCGGTAGGAGACCACGACGCTCGGGCGCGGGAAGCCGTCGGTGTGCGGCCAGGTGCTCGAGGGCGTCTCGAACGTCGCGCCGTCGGTCTCGCCCGGGTGCTGCACGGCGACGAAGACCGAGAGCTGGTCGTCGGTGACGAGCGGGCCGCACGTCTCGGCGCCGAACGGCACGGTGAGGAACTGCTCGACCCGACCGCGGTCGGGGCCGGCGACCGGGACGCGGAAGAGGCCGTCGTTGGAGCCGAGGACGTTGCCGTCGGTCGAGATCCAGAGGTTGCCGGCGGCATCGAAGGCCACGTTGTCGGGGCAGCTGATCGGGCTGACCTTCGACGTGTCGTAGCCGGCGAAGTAGGTCTCCGGGGCCGCGGGGTCGCCGCAGACGAGGAAGAGGTCCCACGTGAACGTCGTTGCGGTGTGGTCGTTCCCGAGCTCGGTGAGCTCGAGGACGTAGCCGTTGCGGTTGCCGGACTTGCTCGTCAGCGGCGCGTCGAGGGCGGCCCGGACCATGCTCGAGCCGAGCGGGTTCGTCTCGTCCGTGGGGTACTTCACGCCGCGGTCGGAGTTGTTGGTCAGGGCGGCGTAGACCTTGCCGTTGACGGGGTTGGGCTCGACGTCCTCGGGGCGGTCCATCCTCGTCGGGCCGACGGTGTCGGCGGCGAGGCGCGTGTTGACGAGCACCTCGGCGACGCTCATGCCGGCGACGTAGGACGTCGTGTCCGAGGTCAGGGCGATCCACGTCCCGGCGCCGTCGAACTCACCGTCGCCCGTGCCGTCGCCGACGAACTTCGCGACGTAGAGCGTGCCCTGGGTCAGGAGCGTCTTGTTGTGGGCGCGGGCCGAGCGGGAGCTGCCCGGGCGGAAGCGGTCGGCGGACACGAACTTGTAGAGGTAGTCGCCGCGCTCGTCGTCGCCCATGTAGGCGACGGCGTGGCCGGAGTCGGAGATCGTGACGTTGGCGCCCTCGTGCTTGAGGCGGCCGAGCATGGTCTGCTTGACCGGCGTCGAGTCGGGCTCGTAGGGGTCGACCTCGACGACCCAGCCGAAGCGGTAGGCCTCGTGGGGGTGCTTGCTGAGGTCGAAGCGCTCGTCGACGGTGGACCAGCCGCGGTTCGTGGCAGCGCCGGTCGCGAGGCCGTAGCGCTTGAACGACGTCGCGTTCGCCGGGTCGACGGCGCCGCTCGCGTCGAAGTAGCCGTTGAAGTTCTCCTCGCCGGACAGGACGGTGCCCCACGGCGTCGTGCCACCCGCGCAGTTGCCGAACGTGCCGAGCACGCGGGTGCCGGTCGGGTCGGCGGCCGTGCGGAGCAGCTCGTGGCCGGCGGCCGGGCCGTGGAAGGCGAACTCGGTGTGCACGGTGATGCGGCGGTTGTGGTGGGCGCGACGGTGGTCGGCGCGGATCCAGGATCCCTGCGCGCGGCCGCGCTCGATCGTGACGACGGCCATGCCGTGCGCGGCCATCGCGATCTTCTTGGTCGTCGCGTCGTCGTACTCACCCGTCGGGAACATGAGGTTCTCGTCGGTGTACTCGTGGTTCGTGACGAGCAGCGCGCGACGGCCGTCGAGGGGCAGGACGCCCACGTAGTCGTTGTTGTAGCCGAACTGCTGGGCCTGAGCCTCGGGTGTCTGGGCGTGCGCGTCGAAGCGGGGCGCGCCGGCCTCGACCGGGTCGCCCCAACGGATGACGACGTTGTGGGTGAACTCGGGCGCGTTCGTCACGGCGTCGGCGCGGTTGGGTGCGACGGGCGTGAAGGCGGCGCGGCTGACGTCACCGGTCTGGCGGCCGCGAGCTGCCGAGGCGGCCGTGGAGTCGGCGGCGGCGGCCGGCGTGGCGGTCGCGAGGCCGCCGACGACGAGGGCACCGGCGCCGATGGCACCGCCCTTGAGCAGCGACCGGCGGGCGAGGGCGCGCTCGACGAGGTCGCGCATCGCGGGGTTGGCGCTCTCGTTGGGGACGGGCGCGTCGCACGCGTTGTTGCAGCGGTAGTGGCACGTCATGCGGCTGCGCGAGCCGTGTCGCGGGGTGGCGATCACGGGGAGAAGCTTGGGGGTCACGCGGGTGCTCCTTCGGCGAGGTGAGTCCGCCGCGCCCCTCTGGTCGACGCGGCTGGGAACCGTCTGTGACGCTATGAGCGGTGGGGGAGCGGCTGGGTGCCCCTCCGGTGGCCATCGGGTGAACTCCGCGTGTCCCCTTCGACGGAGGGGTATTCCGTCGGAAAGGCCTCGTGCCCGCACGCCGGCGGTGGGACGCTGGTGGCCATGCGGATGCTGTTCGCGACGACGGCGGGCACGGGACACTTCGGGCCGATGACCTCGGTCGCGAGGGCGTGCGCCGAGGCCGGACACGAGGTGCGGGTGGCTGCCCCGGAGTCGTTCGCGAGCCACGTGACGCGGGCCGGTCTCGAGCACGTGCCGTTCGACGACGTGCCGCCGGAGGTCATGGGCGCCGTCTTCGGTCGGCTGCCGTCGATGTCTCCGGAAGAGGCCAACGCGACGGTGGTGCGCGACGTCTTCGGCCGGCTCGACGCGCAGGCGGCCTGGCCGCGCGTGCAGGAGGTCGTCGACGACTGGGCTCCCGACGTCATCCTGCGCGAGCCGTGCGAGTTCGGGTCGCTCGCCGCCGCTGTGCGATCCGGAGTGCCGCACGTCGAGATGGCGATCGGGCTCGGGAACCTCCAGCGGTGGGCCGGGCAGGTGCTCGTCGACCCGCTGGGCGAGCTCGACGTGGTCGCCGGGCTCGACCGGGGGTCGTGCGCTGCGGCGATGTCGTCGGCCCCCGTCTTCTCGCAGGTGCCACCGAGTCTCGACATCACCGACGAGGACGGGAGCGGGACGAATGACGATGCTGCAGGGGGCGGCGTCCCGACGGTCATGCGCTATCGAGACGGCGAGGCGAGCACCCGCTCGGGGACCCTGCCGACCACCTGGGGGGACTCCGAACGCCCCCTCGTCTACGTGACCTTCGGGTCGGTGACGGCCGGCTTCGAGGAGCTGAGCACCGTCTTCCGCCTCTCGCTCGACGCGCTGGCCGATCTCCCCGTGCGGGTGCTCCTCACGACGGGGCACGCCGGTGACCCCGAGGCGCTGCGCCCCTGGCCCCGGAACGCCCACGTCGAGCAGTGGTGGCCGCAGGACGACGTCATGCCGCTCGCGTCCGCGGTGGTCGGTCACGGCGGGTTCGGCACGATGATGTCGGCCCTCGCGGCCGGGGTGCCGCAGGTGCTGGTGCCCCTCTTCGCCTTCGACCAGGAGGTCAACGCGCAGCGCATCGACGAGGTCGGTGCTGGCGTGCGGCTCGGGGGACGGCAGGTGGCCATGTCCGGGCTGGCGGAAGCCGTCAACCGGGTGCTCGACGACGCGGGTGTCAGGTCGAGAGCCGACGCGCTCGCGGACGAGATCGCGGGGCTCCCCGACGCGTCGGAGGTCGTGCCCCTGGTCGAGGCCATGGCTGCGGTGCGGTGACCGACCCGCCCCGGCGAAGAGGCCGTCGGTCAGCGAAAAGCGCTGTGGGTCAAGGGATGTGGCGCTCCGCGTCGACCTCGTTGCGCATCTCCACGAGGGCCTGGGCGTGGTCGTGCAGGGCGACGTCCTCGTCGCTGACGGGCACCCATGGACGAGCGGCGACGGCGTTGCCGTCGACGTCGAGCGGCACGAAGACGATGAGCGAGTGGGTCGTCAGGTCGAGGTCGCCGGTGGACGGGTCACCCGAGCGGACGTGCACGCTGATGTGCATGCTCGACGTGCCCGTGAGCAGCAGTCGTGCCTCCACCTCGACGAGATGGCCGATCCGCAACGGTCGGTAGAAGCGGACGCCGCCGGCGTACACGGCGACGTTGGACGCCGAGCCGGTCCACTCGGTCGCGAGCACGTGCGCGGCCTCGTCGATCCAGCGCATGACGATGCCGCCGTGCACCTTGCCGCCCCAGTTGACGTCGGTCGGTGCGGCGAGGAAGCGCAGCACGACGCGCGGTGCGGTGCCGGCGTCGCTGTAGGTCTGGGCCGCCATCGCTGCGGCGATCTCGTTGCGCAGCCCGATGCGGGTGACGGCGCTCTCCTGCCACTCGCGGTCGTGCTCGTCCTCGGGGACCATCTGGGCGACCGGTGTCGGCCTGCCGTGCTCGTCGACGGCGACGAAGACCATGATGCAGTCGGTCGTGGGCCGGAGGTCGCCGTCCCGCGGGTTGCCGGCCGAGACGGTGACGAGGATGTGCATGCTCGTCGTGCCGGTGTGGATGACCCTCGCGGTCGCCTCGACGAGGTCGCCGACCTCGACGGGCCGCGTGAAGCGCACGTTGCCGACGTATGCCGTGACGCTGTACGTCCCGCTCCACCCCGCCGCCGCCGCGTAGCCCGCCTTGTCGATCCACTCGAGGACGCGGCCGCCGCCGACGGTGCCGGAGTAGCCGGCGTCGGTCGGCGCGGCGAGGAAGCGCAGGGTGATCTCTCGGGCGCCGCGCGGCATGGGGTCCTCCTCGAGCCAGGGTGTGGGTCACGAGAGTGGCAGAGCGCGAGCCGTCGTGGGCGGTGAGTCCGGCCTCCGGCACCGCTCCGGGTCGAGCAGCGCCACCTGGAGCGGTGTCGCGCGCCCGTCGACGACGAGGTGGCCCCGACCGGGGCGGCGGGTGGCCTCGACCTCGAGACGGACGCCGAGCACGTCGCCGTCACCCGGGGAGGTCGCCCCGAGCAGGATCCCGACTCCGTCACGGGCCACCTCGGGCACGAGCCCGCGGAAGGCCGCGTTCGCGCGGGTCAGGTCGGCGCCGAGCACGACGACCCCGTCCGTGCCGTCGACGAGGCGAGCCGCCTCGAGGAGCGCCGCCTCGGCGGGGCTGCCGTCGACGAGCTCCGCGTCGTCGACGAGCAGGCACAGGTCGGGGTCGTGCTGACGGGTCCTGACCAGGTCTGCGGCGTCCTGCTGGGTCAGCGCAGGGCAGTCGCGGATGGCCGCCCACGTCGACAGGGCCGAGCGGCGGGGGCTGACGACCGTGACGGACCTTCCCTGTTCGAGCAGCTGGTGACCGATGGTCGCCAGGGTGGAGGATCGGCCGGAGCGGCTCGGCCCGGCGACCAGGACGCGGCCACCGGGGCCGAGCGGCAGTGCCGAGGGCGTGGCGGTGTCGCCGCCGATCCCGATCCACAGGGTGTCCCGGGCTGTGGGTAGCTCGTCGAGCTCGACCCGCTCCGGCAGCGCGGCGATACGCCACGGGCCAGCAGGCCCCGTGGTCCTGGTCAGGCCGTCGCGCTGGGCGTCCGCGACGCGGGCCACTTCGTCCAGGAGGGAACCGGTGGTGGGCGTGACGAGCTGCACCTCGTGTCCGGTGCGGGGGTCGATCGCTCGTCCGGGTGGGCGGCCCGAGGCGGCGTGCTCGGGAGAGATGCCGGCGAGGGTGAGGTCCAGAGGGTCGGGCAGGTGCAGGGCCAGTCGTCGGTCGAGCAGGCCCGGCAGCCTGCCGGAGAGGATGGCGCGGCCACCCGTGACGGCGAACCTCACCCCGGCGCCCGGGCCGTCGCGGAGGAGCCGGTGGAGCTCGTCGACGGGCGCGCCGTGGTCGATGCCCGCCAAGGACTCCTCGAGCGACTCCCAGCCGTCGACGAGCACGACGGTGCGGGCGGCCCCGGGCTCCTCCCCGTCGACGAGGCGGAGCAGGCGGGCGATCAGTCGTCGGCTGCGGGTCGGGTCGCCCCCGTCCGTCACCGTCCCCACGTGGGGGAGCGACCCGAGCGTGGCGCACGGTCCCGCGACGCCCTGGAGCACGTGGACGTGCAGCTCCGTGGGTGCGGCCGTCCCGACGAGGCCGAGTGCGAGGGTGACGAGCGCGGTGGAGCGTCCCGAGCGTGGACCCCCGGCGATCCCGAGGTGCCCACGGTCCTGCGCTCGCCACCAGAACGTGTCCCGGCGCTGCTCCTCGGGGACGTCGACGAGCCCCAGCGGCACGTCGCCCCCGGGTGAGGTGGCTGGGGTGCTCGGCTCGGTCGCGATGACGTCGTCCGGGCGCAGCACGGTGGGGAGCGGCGGCAGCCAGGGTGGAGGCGGCGACGGTATGCCGGCTCGGCGAGCGGCGGTGTTTGCGGCCTCGACGACGGCGTGCAGCTCGGTAGGTCGACTGTCGTCACCGTCCGGTTCGTGGTCCCGCGGGGCGACGGGGGAGAGCAGGTCGCGCTCGACGACGCGAACGTCCCTGCTCTCTGCGGCGTCCTCCTCGGGCCGCCCGAGGTAGGCCGTCTGGATCGTTGCCAGGCTCCGGTCGCCCGAGCGGATACAGGCCCGTCCTGGTGTGCGGGCGTCCAACGACGCAGCGTCGACGGCGTCGACGACGTCCTCGCTGTCGGACCGGTCACGGACGCGCAGGGCGATGCGGACGGCGACGTTGGCCCGCATGTCGGCGGAGACGATGCCGGCCGGGCGCTGCGTCGCCAGCACGAGATGGAGCCCGAGCGCGCGGCCGAGGGCTGCGACGCGCACCAGGCCCGCGATGAAGTCCGGGAACTCGTCGGCGAGTGCCTTGAACTCGTCCACGACGATGACGAGCCTGGACAGCGGAGGGAGCTCACCGCATACGGCCGCGGCTCTCCGATAGTGGTCGAGGTCGCGCGCCGACGCCCGCGCGAGCAGCCGCTCGCGGCGCTTCATCTCGGCGTCGAGCGAGGCGAGTGCCCGTGCGGTCAGGTGCGCGTCGAGGTCGGTGACGAGGCCGACCGTGTGCGGCAGGCGGGCGCAGTCGCTGAAGGCCGAGCCCCCCTTGTAGTCAACGAGGAGGAGGGCCAGCTCGTCCGGGCGGTTGCTGACGGCGAGGCCGGTCACCAGGGCCTGGAGCAGCTCCGACTTGCCCGAGCCCGTGGTCCCTCCGACGAGCACGTGTGGCCCGTCGGCCGCGAGGTCGATCGTGAGGTCGCCGTCGGTCGTGCGGCCCAGGAGGGCGACGGGCCGACCCGTGCTGCGCGACCACGACCGCTGCAGACCCTCGACGGTCGTGGGGTCGAGACCTGTCGACCGGTGCAGGTCGACGAACGACACGTGACGCGGGAGGGCTGCCTCACCACCCTCCGGTGTCGCGTCGACGAAGGGTGACAGGGCGCGGCTGACCCTCTCGAGCCATCCGAGGGACGGCAGGTCGGGTGCCACACCGGTGAGGGTGTGGCCCTCCTCCCGCACCGTGGCCGACTGTCCGGTGTCGGCCACCTCCACCGTGGCGCGCGTCTCGGCCGGGAGCGAGGTGACGTCGCGGTCGAGGCAGACGAAGACGACCCCGGCCCGTGGCCCGTCCCTCAAGAGCTCCGCGACCCCGGGTCGTGCTCGCAGACCGCTGGCACCGTCGAGGACGACGACCACGTCGGGGGGCGGGGGCCGAGAGCCGGTCCAGCGACCGTCGGCCACCACGAGTCGCCTCTCGACGAGGACACGGAGGCCGGACACCTGTCGGGCCACTCCCGTCGGGTCGCCGGCCACGGCTGCAGCCGAACCGTCGTCGGCGCGGACGTGCGGGAGGTGCGCGGCCCACTCCCAGTCGAGCGCGGCAGGCCGGCTGTCGGCGAGGACGAGCAGCCGGACCTCGCGCGGCGTGTGCCAGGCGGCCACCTGAAGGAGCAGGCCGCCGACGAGGCTGAGCGCGTGGTCCCGAGGGCCGGCCACGCCCACGACGCCGCACGTCCCGAGGTGCAGCAGGGCTGGCAGGCCGCCCACCGCGGGAGGCCCTTCGGGCGCCGGACCTGAGACGTCGACGCCCGTCGGCTGGGTCGCCGTCCCGAGCCGGAGGACCAGGTGGTCGTCGTCCGACGGGCGGCGTTCCCACAGACGGGTCCCGCGGCGACGGACCACAGCCTCGAGGTGCGTGAGGTCGGGATGGTGCTCGCGCCGTCGTGCTGCATCGGTCGCGGTGGCCTCGACGAGGTCGTCACGGGCACGAGCGACTCGGGTAGCATGCTCGCGGACCTGTCTGCGGTACGACACCCGACCGGCGCGCCGGTCGCTCCACCACTGACCCAGGAGCAGGACCGGCGACATCAGGGCGAAGAGGAGCAGGACGGGTGAGGAGAGGGCGACGGCGAGCACTGCCGACAGGACCACGGGTGCCAGGGACGTGAGCAGCGGCATCCGTTGGTGCTCCGGGCGTATCGGCGCATCGGGGAAGACCACCGACGGCGGCGCGCCCACCTCGCGGAAACGCGGTTGGCGATGGATGCGGACCTCACCGTCGACGGTCTCGTGGTGCCCACTGCGGACGTCGACGGTGCCGAGCACGAGGGTCGTCGACCCCACGGTCAGCCGCTGGCCGTGCTCCAGTCGGGCGCCCTCGAGCGGCACGGGCGACGAGTCGACGCGCGACCCGTTGGTCGGGCGGTGGTCCGTGACCGTGACGCGGTCGGCGGCTACCGTGACGACGGCGTGCGCGCGCGAGACCCCGGGGTCGTCGAGGCGTACCTCCGCGGACGCGGCCCGGCCGATGACGTGCTCGCCCCGCCCCAGTGAGACGACACGCCCAGCCCCCGGGCCGCCGACCACCCGCAGCTCGACGGCCCCGTGGCCCGTCGCGGGCGCCACGGGGTCACCTGGCCGCGCGACGGTGAGGAGGGCGCCCCTCAGGAGGGGTGGCGACCCGACCACGTCCCCGTCGGACACGAGGCGGCCGTCGATCCGGAAGCCGCAGCCCTGCACCCCGGCGATGTCGTTGAGACGGGGACGGACGGCGCCGAAGACCGTGCCGGACGGGGCCTCGATCGTGACGTGACGCGGGGCCAGACCGACCTCGTGGGTGTCGATGAGAGTCATGGTCAGGCGCACCGGAGCCTCCTTCTCGGGGGTCCCATGAGACCGCGCAGGAGCCCCGAGGTGCGGGGTGCGTGCACAGGTGTGGATGACGACGGCCGCGCCCGCCCGGGACTCGATACAGTGCCCGGTGCACCGACGAACCCCACGGCGCCCTGTGGACGAAGTTCCCGCGTTTGACTGCATTTGACCTAGCTTGGACGCGCCAGATCGCGACAGTCCGGGCAGGATGTCGGGCGAAGCAACTCACAGGGTTCAGGGGAAGGCATGTCGACACAGGAAGCGGTGCGTCACGTCGAGGGCGAGGTCCGCGAGCTGATCCGTCGCTCGGGTCTCGATCCGGCCAGCGACTCGAAGGCGGTCCGCCGGCTCGTCCAGGAGGCCGTGCAGGACTACGACGAGAGGTCCCTCCACGGCGGCCTGCCCTCGCTCGGGGACCAGCGGCTGGCCGTGCACTCGATCCTCGCGGTCGTCGCCGGCTACGGGCCGCTCCAGCAGTACTTCGACGACGCTGCCGTCGAGGAGATCTGGATCAACGAGCCCTCGAGGGTCTTCGTGGCCCGTGGCGGCATCGCCGAGCTGACCCCGACGATCCTGACGGCCGACGAGGTGCGAGACCTCGTCGAGCGCATGCTCAAGAGCAGCGGTCGGCGCGTCGACCTCAGCAGCCCCTTCGTGGACGCGACCCTCGCTGACGGTTCGAGGCTCCACGTCGTCATCCCGGACATCAGCCGGACCCACTGGCAGGTCAACATCCGCAAGTTCGTCGTCAAGGCCGACCACCTCGACGACCTCGTCCGCCTCGGCACGATGCCACGGCAGGCGGCGACATTCCTCGAGGCCGCTGTCGCGAGCGGGCTCAACGTGCTCGTGGCCGGAGGCACCCAGGCGGGCAAGACGACGCTCCTGAACTGCCTCGCGGCCGCCATCCCGCCACGCGAGCGCATCGTCACGTGCGAGGAGGTCTTCGAGCTGAAGATCCCCCAGCGTGACGTCGCGGCGATGCAGTGCCGACAGCCCAGCCTCGAGGGCACGGGGGAGGTCCCGCTGCGCCGACTCGTCAAGGAGGCGCTGCGGATGCGCCCGTCGCGCATCATCGTCGGCGAGGTGCGGCAGGAGGAGAGCCTCGACCTGCTCATCGCCCTGAACAGCGGTGTGCCAGCATACGCTAGCGGCGCTTTCGCCCGGGCCGCTCGCGCGACCGCGTCGACGCGGCGAGGGCGCTCGCGCCTGCGTCAGGGCGTGGACGTGGCCCGGTGCTCGCGGAACGACACGACGGACAACCATGCGGCGGAGACGAGGACGCCGAGCGTCACGGCGGCCCAGAGCCATACGGGACCGCCCGCGAGCCACCCCGCGAGGGCGCCGAGGAGGATGCCGAAACCGACGAGGGGCAAGGCGCGGGCGTCGGTCTCTGTCGCTCTCCGCTCCACGTCGACGACCGCGGCCCGGAGGGAGCGGGACTCGGCGGCGAGAGCGCGCTCCAACGCCTTGACCTCGGCGGCGACCTCCGCGATGTCCGCGTCCAAGCGGCCCTCCGCGCGGGAGATGCGTGTGTGCAGGTCTTGAACATTCCTCATGAGGATGTCGAGCTTCTTGGGAGTCTCGTCGTTGGGGCCGAAGGCGAGCATCGTCGCCCCGACTTCGAGGCCCAGGCCCATGCCCATGGAGATCGGGCCGAGGTTGACGGCGGTCGGCTGTGGGCGGAGAGAAGGAATCCAGCGCGCTAGGAGGGAGCGGAGCGCGTGGCCGGCGCGGACGAAAGGCTGCCAGAGGGTCCGGGCGAGGAGGACGGTGCCGCTGGGAGACACGACGAAGGCGCCGAGGAGCGACACCACAACGCCGGTCCATCGCGTCGCGTCGGTACGCCACGCCTCGTTATCGACGAGGGTCCAGAGAGACATCACCACGCGACGAGGCTAGACGGCTCGGGACGAGACGCCGGGATGCCGACTCGCGCGTCGGCGGTGCGCTTCCGGGGCGGCGTCGGCGGCCCGTGTCACGCTCTGGGCATGAGCGAACACACACCCATCTCCGCGGCGACCTTGCAGGCCGTCGGCGAGTTACTGGCCGCGGCGGAGCAATATGGCCTTGGTCTCGCGTTTGAACCAGACCCGGACGGCTGGCGGGTCAACTACATAATCAGCGACTGGCCCGCGTACCAGGACTTCCAGATGGCGGGCGGCGAGCTGGCGAACGCCTACTCTCTGGACGTCGCCGCGGCGGCCTCGCTGAAACCCTTGGTGGAGATGGGCGAGCGCTCGTCGGCCTACTTCGCGAAGAGGGACGCGGAGAAGGGCTAGACGGCACGCGGAAGGCCCCGCCACCTCGGAGGAGGGGCGGGGCCTTGGCGTTGGGTGGGGTCGGTCAGTCGGCCGTCCGGGCGTCGCCGCGCGGCCCGGAGGGAGCGGGAGTCGACGACGCGGCCGTGAGCAAATGGATTGACCTCGTCCTCAAGATCGGGACCGGAGTGGGCGGACTGGTAACGGCGGTCCACCAGATC
This sequence comes from Terrabacter sp. Root181, assembly GCF_001428505.1. Taxonomy (GTDB): domain Bacteria; phylum Actinomycetota; class Actinomycetes; order Actinomycetales; family Dermatophilaceae; genus Terrabacter. The sequence goes on along the minus strand of NZ_LMHU01000008.1, from coordinate 358,143 downwards.
TGGGAGATGTTCGGAAAGCGGTAGGTAGGGCTACTCGGCGTCGCGCTCAAGCTTGGCGATTCGGACCTCAAGGTTCGCCATGGAGGTTAGGAGCTTGCCGATGCCGAGGGTCGTGACGCCGAACATCTCTTGGACGCCGCCCTTCTCCTCCTGGCACTCCGCAAGGGCATCGCGGAACACGACGGCGGCGTCGCGAGTGACGGGGATGTCCTCGCGCTCAGTGATCGGTGCGAAGACGGCGTTGAAGTCGTGGTTCTGGGGCATGGGACCAGCGTGCCCCATGGGGGAGACGTGAGGCCGGAAGCACGCAGGCCGTGACGCAAAAGGCCTGAGTCCCGCGGCACGAGTGCGACACGCCGGGCGCTGTCGGCGGCGAGGCGTATCGTAGTCACGTCGAGTGGTTACACCGTTGTGATTCGCTCACGACTTGGTCACAAGTCTGAGTCTTCGCTTCGGGATAGCCACTCGACGTGCGTCGACTAGCAAGACCCCGACGGTCGGGGTGAACCAACAGCCGGGGCCTGGATACAAGTTTGCCCACTTGTCCGCGTCACGGTAGCGCACCCCGCTGTGAAGTCCTCATCCGGAGGCTTCCAGCGGTAGAGGGCGCGTTGGGTCGTCTTGCTTGTCGTCGAAGCTCTCCAAGGAGGGGAGCGCGAGATGACCACGAGCACGGACAACGCCTTGGACCTGGCTGCGCTACTGACGCAGGTGGACGACGCCACAGCCGCCGAGCTGGCGAGCAAGCCCGAAGTTGACACGAACTGGACGGGTGACCTTGACGTCGCCAAGTTGCCGATCGTGGTTCGAAAGTGGGTCGAAGTTCCTGACGTCGTGGCCGTCGTGGCAGACATGAAGAACTCGACGAAGATGGGGACGGGCAAGCACGCAGCCTCGACGGCGAGCATCTACCAGGCGTCGACGGGGGGCGTGGTGACGATCCTCAACAAGTTCGAGGCTGACTTCATCCAGATCCAGGGGGACGGCGCCTTTGCGCTCTACTGGGGCGAGCGTCGTTACCAGCGGGCCTTGTGTGCGGCAGTGACCGTCCAGTCGTTCGGCGGCAAGATGGCGAAGCGACTGGAGGAGAAGTGGCCCGACGCCCCGGAGACCGGGCTCAAGGTGGGCGTCGCAAGCAGCCGCATCCTCGTCAAGCGCATCGGGACGCCGCGGAACCCAGCCGAGCAGGAACCGGTGTGGGCAGGCAAGGCCGTGAACTACGCCGCGAAGGCGGCGCAGGGAGCTGAGCGCCACCAGCTCATCGTGACGGGCTCCGTCTGGGATGCGATCGAGGGCATCGACTACCTGACGACGACGTGCGGCTGCCCGGGCGGCAAGTACGTCCAACTTTGGACCGACGTCTTGATCGATCGTCTTCCTGAGGGGGATCCCGACGCGCAGGGGCGGATGCTCGGGGCCTCTTGGTGTGACCAGCACGGCGACGAGTTCTGCAACGCCATCCTCGCCGGGAAGAAGACGCGGCCGGAGGTTGCCGACCAGCGCGCCAAGGCGCTGGCATCACAGCGCCAGACAGTGCTTCGCACCGCGGCGCAGAAGCAGCGCCTGGAGCGCCTTGCACACCGCCGAGGCCTGGCCCGATGAGGCTGCGGCCGCGGGGGCGGCGTGATCCTGACCTGGGACCGCCCGTCCCCTTGCCGACGCCGCTTCCGGCGGAGTCCTCCATCGTGGCTCAGCCGGACCAAGCGTGGAAAGCGCTTGGCTTGGTGGTCGACTGGATCAAGCACGCTGAAACGAAGGCTGGAGCGCTTCTCGCCGCGACCGGAGTTGGAGGGGGCGTGCTCTACAACCTCGTCAAGGAGCAGTCCTCACCGAGCCTTCCACTCACTTGGGCTGCCGGGCTCGCCGGCACGCTCCTCTTTGCCGCGGGCGTCTGCTCGGGGTTGGCCCTCAGGCCGCGACTCCGGGCTCGTGAAAGCCCGACAAGCAGCTTGTACTACAACCACATCGCTCGGAAGCACGGGAAGGCGGCGGGAAGCGGCGAGTACGCCGAGCTCGTCCTGCAGTTGACCGCCAACGGCGAGAAACTCGTAAACGAGGTTGCGGCTCAGATCTGGGCAAATGCCCATGTGGCACGCGACAAGTATCGGTGGATCAACTGGGCGATGGTCGCCTTTCTGGCCGCCCTTCCCTGTCTCGCGGCGGTCGCTGTGATCATCACCTTTGGGTGGAACCTCTAGGCGAGCATCCGCGCCGCTGCGGGCCAGTGGCCTGAGTGCCTCAGAAGTGCCTCAAGTGCCAGACTCGTACGCGTCCCGGATTGCTATGCCGGACCGGCACCGGAGGGGTGGGGGTGGGGGGAGTCCTCCCCCACCCCTCGGCGCGCGCGCTCGGCCTCGTCGGCGTGGACGACGAGGCCGAGGCACGCTCACGCGGTGATGCTTCCGGGGTGACGCTCGGACTCGCGGGCCTGTGTGGGCCGCGCGCGCTGGGCGGCCCGGCCCTCCTCGCTGCTCTTGCGGCCGTGGTGCCACGAGCACAGAGCTTGGAGGTTGCCGAGGGAGTGGTCGTCCCCGCGGGTGATGTGGTCGACCTGGTTGGCGCGGTCCTTGCAGCGTCGTCCCTCGGAGTCGAGGGCGCGGCATCGGTAGCCATCGCGCCGGAGGACGGCGAGGCGGCGGGGGGACCAGTCACGCGGGAGGCGGGCCTTACGGCCGGAGGGGTGGGATGTCCACGACACCGGGGGTCACGCCTCGGCGACGGGGCGACGGGCCTCGGAGGCGCGGCGCTGAGCGTCGCGGCCACGCTGATACGTGGCGACGATGGCGAGCGCGGCCTCGGTCGACGTGCCCAAGGGCAGGCGACGGCGGAGACGGCGGCGCCGGTCGGTCGGAGGCAGGCGGAGCCACTGTCCGCGCGAGGCGTTGGACGAGAAGGCGCGAGGCGGGAACTCGGGAGTCGGGCCGACGATGAAGCGCTCCCGCTGGGCGGGGTCGAGGAGCGCGGCGATGAGGGCGGTGGTGTCGACGAGGGGGGCCTCGTCGGTGAGGGCGGGGGTGCTCACGCTGCGGCCTTGCTCGTGGCGGCGAGGCGGCGGGCACGCTTGGCGGCGAGGCGCTTGGCGGTGTCGGCCTTGGCGACCCTCTCGCACCTCGGGCACCGTGCGGGGGCGAGGCGGCCGACACGGGCCGGACGCCAGTTGCCACAGGTGATGCACGAGACGACGGCCTTGGAGGCGCGCTCGGGTGCGGGCGCCGGCTCCGGGTGGACGGGGGCGACGGCGGCCTGGCCTCGGGCGTCACGTCGTGCCGTGCGCTCGGCGAGCTTGCGGTCCTCCTCGGCGTCCCACGCGGCGGCCCGGTCGAGGAGCGCGCTCACGTCGGGGTCGAGGGGGACGTCGCGGTTGAGGATGCGGAGGCGGGCGCTGACGGGGTAGGCGTGCCACTTGGCGGCCGTGACGGTGTTGCCGACGAAGGCGCGAGGCGGCGCCGAGATGACGCCCTTGGCGTCGCCGTGGGTGAAGTCGCGGCGGGTGCGCGGGTCGACGAGGGACGCGATGAGGAGGAGATAGTCGGATGGGGAGCGCATGGGGCCTGGTGTCCTTCTGGGGTTGGTTGGGGGCGACGTGCCGAGGGCCCGATCACGTTGTGCGGCAACGTGATCGGGCCCTCGGTGGGGAAGGTCTAGCGGGGCGTCATCGGGTCCGGACCCACGCGGCAATCTCGGACGCGGACTCCTTGGAGTCGAGGGCGTCGAGCTCGGCCCACTGGCCGGCGAGGGCGGCCTCGGGGGTGATGCTCTCGCGGGCCGCGGTGACGGTGAGGGCCTCGCGCTCCCACTCGGCGAGGTCGGCGAGGTTCTTGGACGTCGGGGCGGTCTCGCGGAGGACCTTGGCGACGATGTCGGCGACGCGGTCGGTGCTCATGCCTTGGCCGCCTTCCGGGCGCGGATTTGGGCGGCCGGGGTGACGGTGGCTTGGGCTTCGACGTCGACGGCGGCGAAGCGCTTGAGCCGGAGGGCGGCCTCGGCCTTGCGGGCGGCCTCACGCGCGGAGACGTAGGCGGGCATGTCCTCGGGGAAGTGGGCGACCATGGCGCGGACGCCATCGAGGACGAGGCTCTTGGTGTTCCACCCGTGGCGGCCATGCATCCAGTGACTCGGGTGCGCCTGCTCGTAACCGCGCCACGCGGCCCCCATGGCGGCGTCGCGGGCGTCGAGGGCCTCGGTGAAGGCGGACGCGGCGGCGACGACGTTGGCCTGGGCCTCGTCGATGACGGGAAGCGCAGCGGCCTGTACGGCGGCCTGGACCTCGGGGTCGGCGGCGAGGGCCGTGACGGCCTCCTCGGCCGCGTCGGCGGCGCGCTCGGCCTGTCGGGCCGCGCGGTCGGCGGCGTCGAGGGCAGAGAGGTCGACGCCGTAGGCGCGGGCCTCGGGCATCGAGATCTTCCGCTGGGTCAGCACGGGGGCGATGTCCTCCGAGAAGACGCGAGCACGCTCCTCGGCGGCGGCGCGGTTCGCGAGGCGGGCCTCGGTGAGAGCGGTCTCTGCGGCGTCGAGGGCGGGTGAGGCGACGCGGGCCCATGCAGGGGAGGTGGTGTAGCTCATGAGGTGGTGCTCCTTCTGGGGCTGAGTCGACGGGAGGGGGAGGCCGTCGGCTGCTTGGGGGCGAGGACCGTGGCGAGGCGGTCTAGGCGCGCTGCGAGGGCGCGGAGATCCGCGGGGCAGAGCGGGCCGGCGAACGGGGCGAGCGGGATGGGGGCGACGTGCACGTTGGGCACTCCTGGGGTTGGGGGCTGGGTCAGAGGATCGGGGCCGCGAGGGGAAGGGCGTACGGCTCCGGGTCGGGGAGGATGGCGCCCACGTCGAGGAGGTCGGCGTAGTCGGCCGCGGAGACCCAGACCTGGGGGCCGTTGCGGTCGAGGCGCACGTATCGGCCGCGCGGGGTGACCGGGACCGGGCGCCACTCGGACGGCGGAGTATGGGGCGCGGCGATGGGGACGTAGGTGCCGGTGGTGCGGACGGCCTTGGCGCGCGCGGCCTCTGCGGCGCGGGTGGCGTCGCGGCGTGCCTTGAGGGCGTCGCGCTCGGCCTTCCGGGCGGCGCGCTCCTCGGCCTCGCGGAGAAGCTCGGCGCCGGTCTTGACGACGCGGGAGCGGACGCCGGGGCGGTAGGCGTGACGTCGGGCGGCGAGGCGCGTGGCGGCCACCTCGGAGTTCTTGGCAGCGCGGCACGGGCGGCAGTATGAGTCGCGGGCCTCGTCCTCGCGGTCGTCGTTGTGGCGGTCGGCGCGGACCGCGAAGGCGGAGACGTCGAGCGTCAGTTCGCAACGCGCGCAACGCTTCTCGTCGGCGATCTCGCAATCGGCATACGCGGAGACGGGGATCACGAGGAGGTCCTCGGGGATCTCCTCGCCGGTCGAGAGGCCGAGGAGCGCGAGCGCGGCGGCGGGGTCGTCGAGGCCCTCGTCGAGGAGGAGGTCGCGGTAGCTCGCGGCGCGCTTGGGGCTCGTGGCCGAGGACAGGGAGACGGTCACGCGGCGCGCGGAGCGCGTCTTGACGGTGACGACGGAGGAGGTCTCGGCGATCTCGCGGACGGCTCTGTTGAAAAGGCCCCGGCCGATGCCGTGGGCGGTGACGGCGTCGCGGAAGTGGAGCCAGAGTTTCGTCCGGCAGACGTTGGTCGTCGGGGAGAAGGGAACGTCCTCCGGCTGATCACCGTGCGCGAGGGAGTAGAGGACGATGGCCGCGGCGGCGCGCGGTGTGAGTGTGGCGGTCATGGGGGTCGGCCTAGAGGTGTGGTGTCGCTCGGATGGGGTGGAGGGCGGCGAGGAGGTCAAGCCTCGCGGCGGTCGTGCTCGTGCTCGTGCTGTTGCGGTTGCGGTTGCTCGTGCGTGCCGTCGGTCGCGGCGTGCCTGGGGGTGGGCGGTGGTCCTCCGGTCGCGAGCGGAGACGAGGAACCACCCTCGGCTCGTGGCGTGCTCGCGGCCGGAGGCCGCACATGTGGGCCCTCCAAGGCCATCCCGACACCCACGGCGGCCAAGCCGGGGAGTTGAGTGTGTGGGGGAGGCGGAGCCTCCCGTGGGTCATGCGTTCTGCGTGCGGAGGTAGCTCCGGGCCTGCCTGCGGAGGCTCGCGACGTCCTCGGGTGCGGTGGCACCGTCGAGGGCGCGGTCGAGGGCCACGAGGAGGACGATGAGGCGGTCCTCGCGGACGAGGCGGAGGCGCTTGGAGCGGCGCTGTCGGCACGGTCCGGAGCAAGTGATCCGGGTGCGGGGCGTGGCGATGTCGGGGAGAGCGGCGGAGCACTCACTACATACGGGGGCCATCGTGGCCTCCTCTCGGGTGTGGCTGACGTTTACAGGTCCAAGGGGAGGGCACCCCGCGTGCTCGTCGATGGCGCCCCCATGGGGCCATGCGACGGCACTGCGGAGGTGCCGGTCTGGGGAGGCGGGGACGGAGTCCTGGCCTATACCTAGGAGGTCTGCGAGGACCCCCGGATCTGCTCACTTTGACGGGTGTGACCTGAGTCACATACGAGAGGAGCGGCGGCGAGGGCGGGCAGTCCTTCCCTCTACCTAGAAGGTCTGCGAGGGGGTGTTTCCGGACCGGGGCATAAGGGACATCTCTGCGAAAGGTCTCACGAGCTGAGATGGCGGCCGGCGGCGGCTCCGGGGGCCGTGGGCGGGGCCTGGGCGGTGGGGCTGAGAAACATCATCCTCAGTGGGTTTGGCATGCCTCTTCTCATTACTTGTTAGAGGGAGAGAGAAACCTCTACTACTAATAGGGAGACGGATGACAAACCCACTCAGGATGATGTTTCTGTCCGGGGGCTCCCTCGGGGGCGGTTGGGCGGTGTAAACGGGTGACGTTTTTGAGCGGCCCCGCCCGCCCTCCGCGTGCGGTTGCTCCGCCTCGCGGCCCCGCCCGCCTCCGCGGTCGACGGCGGCCTCCAACGCGGTGGGGTGCGGGCGTCGCTGTGCGGGCGCTGGGGGGCATAGAAAGGCCCCGCCTCCTCGTCCGTGAGGGGGCGGGGCCAGAGGGCGGGAGAGCGGTGCTCACGGATCGGTGGCGGCCTCCTGGGTGATGCGCTCGGCCTCGGCGACGATCATGGCCGGGGAGGGGACGAGTAGCTCGGACGGCTGGGCGGTCCAGCGGGTGGGGGCCTCGTCGTCGTCATCCAGCGGCGGCCCGGAGGAGGACATCACGCCACCAGACGGCCGGCGGGCATGGCCTCGTCGACCTCGGCGCCGATGGGGAAGGCGGGCTGCGCCACGAGGGTCACTCGTGCCGGGTCGAGCCCGTGGGCGCCTCGGCGCCCCTTGCCGATGGTGAGGATGGCGACGTTTGGTGAGAGGAGCGCCCGGAGGCCCGCGACGTCGTCGGCAACGGTGAGGCGCTCCCACGCCTCCGCGAAGGTCTCGCCCGTCGGCACGAGGCGCACCGTGGGCCGGTGCGGCCGAGCCTTGATCGCTGCGCGCCGAGCCTTGAGGGCGCCGAGCTGCTCGGCGATGGTGTGGAGGTCGGCGTCATCGTCATCCTGCGCGGTCTTGAGTTGGGCGATGGAGCGCTCCACCTCGGCGAGGTCGACGTCGTCGGTCGAGATCTCCACGCGGTCGAAGATCTCCGACGGTCCGACGGCGGCGAGGAAGGCGCCCGCGACGTGCGTGTCGAGGAGGTCGGCCGAGACACTCACACCGGGGCAGGGGCGCCCGTTGGACTTCTGACCGCACGCATAGGCGATGCGGCCGGTGCCGTTCTTCTTGACGTAGAGGGGAGCGGCGCAGAGGCCGCACGACGCGACGCCGGAGAGGAGGCGGTTGGACCGGGCGCGCCGCCGCGGTCGGCCGTCCGCGGTCTGGAGCGGCCTACGGACCTGTAGCCGCTCCGCGAGGCGGTGCCAGGTGTCTGCGTCGACGAGCGGCGGCCACACCTCCACGGGCGCGCCCTCCTCGTCGCGGACGAGTTGGCCGCGGTGCGTGACGCGGCCGAGCGCGGTGTCGGCGGTGAGGATCTGGGTGACGGCTTGGATGCTCCAGGTGGTCCCGCGGCGCGTCGGGATCTCGTGCGCGTTGAGATCTCGGGTTATCGAGTAGACCGACTCCCCGGAGAGGATGCGCTCCGCGGCGTCCCGGACGACGGCGGCCTCGTCCTCCTCGTGAACGAGGATGCGGCCGGGGCCCTCGGGGTTGGGCGCCGAGCGGTAGCCGTAGGGCGTCGTCCCGCCCGTGTAGCGACCCACGCTCACGCGCTCGGCGATGGAGGCCGTGACGCGCGTGCGCACGTTCTCGCGCTCCTGCTCGGCGATGGTCGCGAGGATGGACGCGATGACGCCCCAGAACGGCGCCGCCGAGTCGACGGAGTCCTTGATGGTGACGAAGCGGGCGCCGGGGGCGGAGGCGAGGACGTCCATGAGGCGGCCGAGGGCGGGGATGCCTGCGCGGCTCCAACGGTCAAACTTCCATGCGAGCAGGACGTCGACCTCGCCGCGGCGGAGGAGGTCGAGAGCGTGCGCGGTGCCGGTGGCGTTCTTGGCGCCGGAGATGCCGTCGTCGCGGATGACGTGCTCGGGAGCGATGGTCCACCCCTCCGCGGCGGCACGAGCTCGGAGGTCCTTCTCCTGGACCGTGAGGGAGGTGGAGTCGTCCTTGGAGACGGAGAGACGGAGGTAAAGGGCTGCGCGGGCGGTCATGATGCTCCTCGGGGTAGGGCCGGACCTTCCGTAGATCTGCGAGCCCGTGGGCTCGTGCTCACTAGAAGCGCACCTAACGAGGTCCGGGGTGCCCGGCATGTGCACCGTCCACGCCAACAGCGCCCGCGAGGCCGTCACGAAGATGTGCACACGGCCCCTCCTCGCAGGCGAGAACGTCTCGAGCCGCTTCGTCGTGCCCACCGTGGCAGCGGCGGTCGACGTCGTGGTCCATGTCGCGCTCGAGCGTGACGGCGTGCGGAGCGTGCGGGAGATCGTGGCCGTGCCGGGACGGGCCGAGGGCGACGTCATCGAGATCGCCGACCTCTTCGTCACCCGCGGCGGTGCTCTTCGACGCGCCGACGGGTTCCCGCCGCACCGGGAGGCCTTCGAGCGGGCGGGATACGACGTGACGGCCCTTCTGGGGCAGGCGGACTCGTGATCTCGCCGCTGTTCGTCGGTCTCCTTCTGGGTGTGGGCGGCTTCTTCGTCTACTGGTCCTTCTGGCCGCAGCAGCCCGCGCGCGAGAAGGCCGGCAGGGGCGGCTTCATGGTCGAGCTGCGAGACCACCTCACCCAGGCCGGCTACTCCTCGGTGTCTCCCGGCCACGTCGTCGCCGGGTCCGTGGTGCTCTTCGTCATCACCTTCCTCATGGTCCTCGCGCTGACGCGCGTCGTCCCCATCTCGCTGTGCTTCAGCCTGATGGCCGGCGCGCTCCCGCTCTCGCTGGTGCGGATGCGGGCGCGCAAGCGCCGCAACAAGCTTCGCGACCTGTGGCCAGACGTCGTCGACAACATCACGTCTGGCGTGCGTGCGGGCCTGGCGCTGCCCGAGGCGTTGTCGCAGCTCGCCGTCCGGGGCCCGGCCGAGCTGCGTCCCGCGTTCGCCGCCTTCGCGGAGGACTACCGGACCACCGGCCGTTTCCACGACTGTCTCGACCGTCTCAAGGACCGGTTGAGCGACCCGGTCGGCGACCGCATCGTCGAGTCCCTCCGGATCGCACGCGAGGTGGGCGGCAGCGACCTCGGCAAGCTGCTGCGCACGTTGTCGTCGTTCCTGCGCGAGGACGCTCGCACCCGGTCCGAGCTCGAGACGCGGCAGAGCTGGACGGTCAACGCGGCCCGGCTCGCGGCCGGCGCCCCCTGGGTCATCCTCGGGCTGCTCGCCCTCAACGGCGGCTCGCTCGCGGCCTACTCGTCGCCCACCGGCTGGGCCGTCCTCGCGATCGGTGCCGGCCTCTGTCTCGTGGCCTACCGCGCCATGGTCTGGATCGGTCGACTGCCTGAGGAAGAGCGGGTCCTGCGGTGAACGGGCTGACGGGCCGGCTCGGCGAGGTGCTTCGTGACGGGTGGTCGTGGGCCGGGGCCAGCGCGGGTGTGCTCGTGGTCGCGGGCATCGCGCTCGTCGTCGCCGGGCTGCCCACCAACCGCCGCCCCACGCTCGACGACCGCCTCGAGCCCTACCTGCGTGACACACCGCGCCCGTCGACCCTGCTCTCCCGGCCGGCACCACCGCGTGGGCCCTTCGGCTTCGGTGAGCTGCTCGCGCCCTTCGTGGCCAGGCTCGGGTCGGGGGTGGGTTCCGTGATCGGCGGCGCCCCGTCCGTGGCCAGCCGCCAGCTGCGAGCCGGCCGCCAGGCGGACGTCGACCGGTTCCGCGCGGAACAGGTGATGTTCGGCGCGATCGGCGGACTGGGCGGACTCGCCTTCACCGCCGTCGTCGCCGTCGCGCAGCGGCGCTTCCCGGTGCCGGTGCTCGTGTCGATGGTGCTCGTCGGCGTGCTCGGCGGGATCGCGGGTCGCGACTACCTCCTCAGCCGTGCAGCGAGCCGGCGGGAGGCCCGCATGCTCACCGAGTTCCCCACGGTGGCAGAGCTGCTCGCGCTCGCCGTCAGCGCAGGGGAGGGCGCGGTCGGGGCGCTCGAACGCGTCTGCCGACTCTCCCGCGGAGAGCTGTCCGACGAGCTGCGACGGTGCCTGGCCGACGCGCGTGCCGGAGCCAACCTGCCCACCGCCCTGCAAGGCCTTGCCGACCGCACCGGACTGATGAGCCTGACCCGCTTCGTCGACGGGATCGTGGTGGCTGTCGAGCGCGGCACGCCGCTCGCCGACGTCCTCCGGGCCCAGGCGCAGGACGTCCGCGAGGACGGTCGACGAACCCTCATGGAGGAGGGAGGGAGGAAGGAGATCTACATGATGGTCCCGATCGTCTTCCTCACGCTGCCCGTGACGGTGCTCTTCGCGCTCTACCCCGGACTCAGCTTCCTCCACCTCAAGCTCTGACACCCGGCCCTCCGGGTGCCTCGTCACCGCAATCCGACACAGGGAGAAAGAGAATGAACCGCATCATCACGGCTCAGGCCCGGGTCCGAGCCGTCCTCACGACCGCCGTATCGCGTCGCATCGCCGGCCCTCGTGACCGTGGCGACGTCCCCGGCTGGGTCCTCGTCACGATCATGACCGCGGGGCTCGTCACCGCTCTGTGGGCCCTCGCCGGCCCCCAGCTCGGGCAGCTCTTCAGCGACGCCATCTCGGACGTCAAGGGCCCGTGAGGCCCGCGAGGGCCGTCGGCACGTCGGTGGTGAGCCCCGGGGTGCTCCTGGCCCGCCTGCGGCACCGCTCGACCACGGCTGCAGACCGCGAGCGCGGTTCTGCGATAGCGGAGTTCGTGATGGTGGCTGCCCTGCTGCTGTTCGTGGCCATGGGTGTCTTCCAGCTCGGACTGGCGCTCTACGTCCGCAACACGCTGATCTCGGCGGCGTCCGAGGGAGCCCGCTACGGCGCACGAGCCGATGCGCAGCCCGGCGACGGCGTCGCGCGCACGAAGGCGCTCATCACGACGTCCTTGAGCGCATCCTTCGCGCAGGACGTGAGTGCCGCTCGCTCGCTCACGGCTTCGGGCGTACGCGTGGTGGAGGTCCGCGTGACGGCGCCGCTGCCCGTGATCGGCCCGATCGGGCCCGCCGGAGGACTCACGGTGTCGGGCCGTGCCTTCAGCGAGGAGCAGGTCGTGGCCGGAGCCGACCCGTGATGCGACCGCAGGACCTCGTCGCCTGCGCGGCCCGGCGTCGACACCCCGGAGGAGGCAACGGTCGCGTCGACCTGGAGGCGGGCCGCGCCATCCTCGAGTTCATCTTCCTCGGCATCCTGCTGCTGCTCCCGCTGACCTACCTCGTGCTCACCGCGGCCCGTCTCCAGGCGGCGTCCTTCTCGGCTTCACTGGCCGGACGGGAGGCCGGGCGCGCGTTCGTCACGGCTCCGTCGGACGACGAGGGGTACGCCCGTGCACGCGCAGCCGCCCTCCTGGCCTTCTCCGACTTCTCGTTCGACGACGGCGCGGGGGTGGCCGTGGCCTGTGACGGTTCTCCGTGCCTGCGCCCCGACGCTTCCGTCACCTCCACGGCGACCATCGAGGTCCAGCTCCCGCTGGTGCCGGACTTCCTCGCGGCTCACCTGCCGGCGTCGGTGACCATCTCGTCGACCCACGTCGCCTCCGTCGACCGGTTCGTGGCGCGATGACGAGCGCGTATGCCGCCCGCCCGGGAGCCGTCGCCCGCCGGCTGTGCGTCCGGCCGCGACGTGGACGCGCGCGTGACGAGGGCCAGATCGGGGTGCTCGCCCTCGGCCTCTTCGTGCTCGCGACACTCCTCGTGCTGGGCGCCATCGACGTCACGGCGGCCCAGCTGGCCCGCATGCACCTGCTCGACGCGGCCGACTCGGCGGCGCTCGACGCTGCCGACGCGCTCGACGAGCGCGCCGCCTACGAGGGCGGCGTCCTCGAGCAGCTCGCCATCACCGACGAGTCGGTGGCACGCGCGGCCTCAGCGCACCTGGCCCGCACACCGCTGCCGTCAGGCATCACCGCCTGGTCCGTGGTCCCCGACACCGGCACGAGCGACGGGGCGACCGCCGTGGTCACGATCCAGGGCAGCGCGACCCTGCCGATGAGCGGCTGGGTGCTCGAGTCGCTCGGAGGCAGCGTCACCATCACCGTGACCTCCAGGGCCCGGGCGCCGCTCGGCTGAGGCCGCGGGCGTCAGACGACGCGAAGGCTCCGCAATATTCGCAAAACGGCCACCCGCCAGTCGAATCCGCACTAGCGTCCGTCGACGACGCCCACACCGCCCAGCACGTCCAAGGCCTGGCGGCGTGGCGCGTCGCGCCAGGCAGTGATGGCGCCGTCCAAAGGGCGGCGCCATCCGCACGTGCCGCGGCCATGGTGCCGCGACGACAGACAGGGAAGCATGCGCACGCTCATCACCAAGGCCGTCGTGGCCACCGCCGGACTCGGCCTCGCCGTGGCCGCGCCCATCGCCGCCGCGAGCTCGGCCCAGGCGCTCCCGGCGATCATGATCTACAAGGTCCAGTACAACTCGCCGGGCTCCGACACGGGCAGCAACACGAGCCTCAACGCCGAGTACGTCGTCATCAAGAACACGACCCGCAGCAACCGCGTCCTCACCGGCTGGACGCTGCGCGACAAGACCGGCTACACCTACCGGTTCCCGACGTTCACCCTGAAGGCCGGCGCGTCCGTGACGGTCCACACCGGCCACGGGTCCGCGACGTCGACGCACCGCTACTACAACAAGACCTGGTACGTCTGGAACAACACGGGCGACACGGCATACCTCAAGAACGCCTCGGGCACGACGGTCGACACGTGTGCCTGGAGCGGCGGCGGCACCGCGAAGTACTGCTGAGCCCGCACCACCGACGCCCTCACGACAAGGCCCGCCCCGCACCCGGGGCGGGCCTTCGTCGTGCCCGGCAGGGGGAAGCGCCCAGTGCGCTCGCCCGGCGCCCGCGGAACTGGGAGCTGTCCCACCAACGCGCTGGGAAAGGTCAAGAGATCGTCAAAAACGCCTTATTACGTCACGAAGTCGATAATTTAGACAAACGGCGCCAATACCCCTCGAGACCACGTGCCCCACGGGTGGTCTCGGCGTCTGTCCGAACACGCACCAACACGCACCAACACGCACCGCATGGAGCCACATCGGTCCTGAGCCCCCAGCACATCCCCCACAGCAGGAGAAGGCACATGAAGCGGATCATCTTCGTCGTCCTGGCAGCCGTCGGACTCGCCGTCGGGGCGGCCGCCCCCACGCAGGCCGCCAAGCCCAGCCCCACGGTCAACCCGGCCTACTGGGGCCACTGGAGCAGCCCGGCCCTCGTCTACGACGCGACCGGCAGCAACACGAGGTTCAAGGTCGCCGAGGCCGTCTCGGAATGGCGCAAGTCCGGCTGGAACGTCAGCATGACGACCGACGCCACCAGGGCCAACATCAGGGTCATCCCGGAGCAGCCGGCGAGCGGCGCCATCGGCGAGGCTTCGCTCGTCAGCAGCGGCGGCGTCATCACCGGGTGCACGGTCAAGCTCGGGCCGGCCTTCGCCCAGCAGGTGTACTCCGAGCACATGGCCATCCACGAGCTCGGCCACTGTGGCGGCCTGCCGCACTCGTCGTCGCCCAGGAGCGTCATGTACCCGCAGACCAGCGCCACTCTGGCCATGACCCGGCCCTCGGGCCAGGACATCCAGTGGATGGCCGGCGACTACTGATCGACCAGCACCACGTGCTCGGGGGAGCCTGCACCGCAACCACATCGGGCCCACGGCGTCTGCCGTGGGCCCGATGCGAGTGCTGCCGCGCCGCTCGTGGCGGGGATGGCGACGAGCGGTACGCGTGCGGGAATCGGGCCCGGTGCCCGCCCGGCGTGCGCGGCGCGGCTCCCTGCTGCCGTAGGCTGTTCCATCGTGGCTGTTGACTTCACGCAAGAAATCAAGGAACTGCGCGCGACGATGGATTCCGTGCGCGGGGTCACGAACCTCGACGAGCTCGCCCGGACCATCAGCGAGCTCGAGCAGCAGGCCTCCGCCCCCGACCTGTGGGACGACCCGGACGCTGCCCAGCAGGTCACGAGCGCGCTGTCCCGCGCCAACTCCGAGCGCGACCGCGTCCTCGGCATGGATGCGCGCATCGAGGACCTCGAGACCCTCGTCGAGATGGGCCAGGAGGAGGCCGACGCCGCCACCCTCGAGGAGGCCGAGCGCGACCTCGCCACCCTGAAGAAGGACGTCGGCGAGCTCGAGGTCCGCACGCTGCTGTCGGGGGAGTACGACGAGCGCGAGGCCGTCGTCACGATCCGGGCCGGCGCCGGCGGCGTCGACGCCGCCGACTTCGCCGAGATGCTCATGCGCATGTACCTCCGCTGGGCCGAGCGCCACGGCTACCCGACCAAGGTCATGGACACCTCCTACGCCGAGGAGGCGGGCCTCAAGTCGGCCACCTTCGAGGTCAACGTCCCGTATGCCTTCGGCCACCTGTCCGTCGAGGCCGGCACGCACCGCCTCGTCCGGATCAGCCCGTTCGACAACCAGGGCCGTCGCCAGACGAGCTTCGCCGCCGTCGAGGTCATCCCGCTCATCGAGAGCGACGACTCGGTCGAGATCCCCGAGAACGAGCTCAAGGTCGACGTCTTCCGTTCGAGCGGGCCCGGCGGCCAGAGCGTCAACACGACCGACTCGGCCGTGCGCATGACGCACATCCCGACCGGCATCGTCGTCTCGATGCAGAACGAGAAGAGCCAGATCCAGAACCGCGCCGCCGCCCTGCGCGTCCTCCAGTCCCGCCTGCTCCTGCAGCGCAAGGCCGAGGAGGCCGCGGTCAAGAAGGAGATGGCGGGCGACGTGAAGGCGAGCTGGGGCGACCAGATGCGCTCCTACGTGCTCAACCCGTACCAGATGGTCAAGGACCTCCGGACCGAGTTCGAGACGGGCAACCCGAGCGCGGTCTTCGACGGCGACATCGACGGTTTCGTCGAGGCCGGGATCCGCTGGCAGATCGGGCAGAACCGGCAGCAGGACTGACATTTCGGGGCGACCTCGTCTTTCGACGGGCGCGACGGCCGCTGCGCTCGTAGGGTCGCGTCGTCGGCTCCCCCCGACGGCGTCACCGTGCCGGACCGCTCGGTGACCGTCCGCTCACGGTGGGTCGGCGCAGCTCGCGCACCCGCCTGAGAGGTTCCGCCCATGTCACCCCTCCACCGCCTCGCCACGACCTTCGCCGCGCTCGTCGCAGCCGCCACCGTCGCCGTCGGGCTGGCGCCCGCGGCGTCTGCTGCTCCCACCGCCCCCACCGCTCTCGTCGCCAGCGCTTCCCAACCGTGCAGCAGCGTCCGGCAGATCGGCGACCGGAAGGTCGTCTCCGACCTCGGCATGTCCGCCTTCACGGTCCGCCAGTACATCGGCTGGTGCAGCGACTCGCGCGGGTCGGCGTGGATGAACTTCGCGTCCGTCTACGTGTGGGACCAGTACCACGTGCGCGGCTTCGCCTACCGCTCGTACGCCGGTGTCGCCGTCCGCGGCGAGCCCGAGACGCGCGGCTTCACGGCGAGCGCCAACCGCCAGCAGCTGAGCTACTCGACCCCCGTGCGCACGACGGCCCTGTGCACGCAGGGCTGGGGCAAGCTCTACCGCGCCGGGTCGGAGTCGGCACAGGGCCTCTCGTCGCTCGCCTGCTGAGGCGCCCGACCGACCCGGCGGCCCGCCACGCCGGGCCCGGCCGTTTTCCGGGGGTTTCGCCCGTCGGCCCGTAGCCTCGGATGCGGCCCGGTGCACGCTGGCGTATGCCGTCACGCACCACCCGGCCCAGCCGCTGTCCCGCTGATGCCCAGCTGATGTCCAGTACGAGTCGAGGCCCGACGCATGATCCTCTTCGAGAACGTCACGAAGACCTACCCGCGCACGACTCGTCCGGCGCTCGACGACGTCAGCCTCGAGATCCCGCGCGGTGAGTTCGCCTTCGTCGTCGGCACGTCCGGATCGGGCAAGTCGACGATGATGCAGCTCGTCATGAAGGAGCAGGACGTCACCCGCGGGCGCGTCCTCGTCGCGGGACGCGACCTCGACCGCCTGCCGGAGCGCAAGGTCCCGGCCCTGCGGCGCGAGATCGGCTGCGTCTTCCAGGACTTCCGCCTGCTGCCCAACAAGACGGTCTTCCAGAACGTCGCCTACGCCCTCCAGGTGCTCGGCAGCAGCCGGGCCCGCATCCGCCAGACCGTGCCCGAGACGCTCGAGCTCGTCGGCCTCGCCGGCATGGAGAAGCGCCTGCCGCACCAGCTCTCCGGCGGGGAGCAGCAGCGCGTCGCCATCGCCCGCGCCTTCGTCAACCGCCCGCCGATCCTGCTCGCCGACGAGCCCACCGGCAACCTCGACCCCGACACGAGCCTGGGCATCGTCCAGCTGCTCGACCGCATCAACCGCACCGGCACGACCGTCGTCATGGCCACCCACGACACGGTCACCGTCGACGCGATGCGCAAGCGCGTCATCCGCCTCGACCGGGGCGTCCTCGTCAGCGACATGGAGGCGGGCGACTACACGACCGGTTCGATCCCGCGCATCCGGCTCGAGGAGGAGGCCGAGGCCCCGCGCCGCGCGGACGAGCCCGAGGCGTCCGACGGCTACGACGACGGGGACCCCACGGCATACGACGAGCCCGATGGGCTCCCGCCCATCGGGCGCGACGCCGACGAGCCACGCAGCAGGGGCGGGATCTTTCGCCGGCACAAGGCCGTCCAGACGAGCGACCGCTGAGCGCGAGACGGAGCGAGACACGACATGCGATTCCAGTTCCTCCTCGGCGAGATCGGCAACGGCCTCCGGCGCAACCTCTCGATGGCCGTCTCGGTCGTCATCGTCACGATGATCTCGATGTACCTCCTCGGCCTCGGCCTCATGGGCCAGCGGCAGGTCGACACCATGAAGGACTACTGGTACGACCGCGTCCAGGTCACGGTCATGCTCTGCGCCGAGAAGACGCGGTTCACCAACTGCGCGGGTGAGGCGACGACCGACGCACAGCGGACCGCGATCAAGGCCGAGCTCGAGGCCCTCAAGCCGACGGTCAAGGAGGTCTACTACGAGTCGCGCGACGAGGCGTACGACCGGTTCAAGCAGACGTACAAGAACTCGCCGCTCGCCCGGGCGGGGGAGTCCTACTTCGCCGACTCCTACCGGGTGAACCTCAACGACGCCGGCAAGTTCGACGTCGTCGCGAGCTCGATCAAGGGCATGCCCGGTGTCGCCGACGTCCAGGACCAGAAGAAGCTGCTCGAGAAGTTCTTCACCTTCATGAACACCGTGTCGTGGGCGGCGATCGCCCTGTCCTCGCTCATGGTGCTCGCGGCCGTCATGCTCATCTCGACGACGATCCGCCAGACCGCCTTCAGCCGTCGGCGCGAGACCGGCATCATGCGTCTGGTCGGCGCCTCGAACTTCACGATCAGATTCCCGTTCGTCATGGAGACCGTCCTGTCGAGCGTGCTCGGGGCGGTGCTGGCGATGGGCATGCTGTGGGCCACGGTCCGCTACGGCGTCGTCGGCTTCCTCAGCCAGACCCTGACCGACACCGCCTTCATCGGGGTCGCGGACGTCTACTACGTCGCGCCCTTCGTCATCGTCGGCGTCATCGTGCTCTCGAGCCTCACGTCCTGGGTGACGCTCCGCCGCTACCTGCGCGTCTGACGCCCGCCGCTGCTCCACGATCTCCCGGATCCGCACCCGGGGGAGGGGTCGGTGCCGCATGCTGTCCCAGGCGGGCATACACCCCTGATCGTGACGAAGTCTCCCCATCGCGAGTGACCTGTGGTACCAATGGAACATATGTGGCTCATGAGGCGTTCTGAGAGGAGCGGGCCCGCGGCCAGGCTGACGGCCGCCGGGCTCGTCGTCGTGTGCTCCGTCTCCGTGGGATCGGCGCTCGTCGCCCGCGCCGACTCGGTCTCCGACCAGAAGAAACGCAACGACCGGAAGATCGCCGCGCTCGGCCAGCAGCTCGAGGGCACCAACGCCTCGCTCGCCCGCGCCTACGTCAACCTCCAGCGCACCAACGCCGCGCTCCCGATCGCCCAGCAGCGCGTCGCCTCCGCCCAGACGGCCCAGGTGCGAGCCCAGGCCGCGCAGGTGGCGGCCGAGGCCACCGAGGCCCGGGCCATCGCCGCCGAGGCCAAGGCCCGCGCGCACAACGAGGCCGTCGCCCAGAAGCTCGCCGTGGCCCAGGCCAACGAGCAGCGCGCCAAGGAGCAGCTGGCCAAGAGCTCCACCGACCTCGTCACCAGCCAGGACGCCCTCGACTCGTACGCCGCCGAGGTCTTCCAGGGCTCCGGCCAGGAGTCCCAGCTCGGCATGGTCTTCGGCTCGACGTCGCCCGAGGACTTCGCCAACCGGCTCGTCATGGCCGACACCGCGAGCGCCGTCGCCAGCGACACCATCGACAAGCTCGCCGCGATGACGGCCGACAACACCTCGACCCGCTCCTACCTCACGTCGGTGCGGGGCGAGATCGCCGAGCTGAAGCGTCAGGCCGAGGCCGCGCTGCGGGGCGCGGAGGCGGCCGCCGCGGCCGCCACCCAGGCCAAGAACCAGGCGATCATCGCCAAGAACAACGCCATCACGGCCACCCAGAACGCCGCGGCGGCCAAGACGCAGCTCGACCAGCTGAAGTCCAAGCAGTCGTCCTTCGCCGCCGACCTCGCGGTCCAGAAGAAGAGCGAGGCCTCTGACCTCGCCGCGGCGCGCGCCGAGTCGGCCCGCCTGCAGGCCGTCCTCGTCGAGCGTGCCCGGCAGGCCCGCATCGCCGAGCAGAAGCGCCTCGCCAAGCTGCGCGCCGAGCGCGCCGCCAAGATCCGTGCCGAGCGGGCCAAGGCAGCCGCGGCCAAGAAGCGCGGCCAGGTCTACGTCCCCAAGACCCCGCCGCCCGTGCAGGGCGACTCGACCCCGTCCAACTACCTCAGCTACCCCGCCGTCGGCCCGACGACGTCCGGCTTCGGCATGCGGTGGCACCCGGTGCTCCAGAAGTGGATGCTCCACGACGGTCTCGACTGGGGCATCCCGTGCGGCACGCCCGTGTATGCCGCGGCGCCGGGTGACGTCATCCGCGCCGGCTGGCGCGCGAGCGGGTGGGGCAACCAGATCCTCATCGACCACGGCATCCACCGGGGCGTCGACCTCGTCACGAGCTACAACCACCTGTCGAGCATCGTGAAGTTCGGCGGCAGCGTGAGGCGAGGCCAGCTCATCGGCTACTCGGGCACGACGGGCTACTCGACGGGCTGCCACCTGCACTTCGGCACCTACGAGGACGGCACGCCCGTCAACCCCCGCAAGTGGCTCTGACCGACGCCCGCCGACAAAACCGACTCTGAGTCGAGTCTGCCTTCGGGGTAGCGTTGGTGCGCTGACCACACACCACGAAGGCGGAAGGACGGCCCGGTGCCCAAGGAGAAGGGGCGGTCGCTCATCGCGAGCAACCGCAAGGCCCGACACGACTACCTCATCGACGACACCTTCGAGGCGGGCATCGTCCTCTCCGGCACCGAGGTGAAGGCGCTACGGATGGGGCGCGCGTCCCTCGTCGACGGCTTCGCCATGTTCACCGGCGACGAGCTCTACCTCGAGAACGTCCACATCCCCGAGTACCTCAACGGCACGTGGAACAACCACGCCCCGCGTCGCAAGCGCAAGCTGCTCCTGCACCGTGCCGAGCTCGCGAAGATCGCGCACAAGACCCGCGAGAGCGGGCGCACCATCGTGCCGCTGTCCCTCTACTTCAAGGACGGCCGCGCCAAGGTCGAGATCGCGATCGCGACCGGCAAGAAGGAGTACGACAAGCGCCACGCCCTGCGCGAGCGCCAGGACAACCGTGAGGCCGATCGCGCCATGAGCGCGGCCAACCGTCGCCGCTGACCCTCCAGCCGGAACCGCGGGCGTCGATGCCGCGTCCGGTGTCAGGATGCAAGGGACCAACGACGTGGAGGGATCCCGATGGCTGGATCGACCGGACCGACCCGATCGAGCGTGACGCGCGCCCGGCGACTCGCCGTGCTGGGGCTGCTCCTCGCGGCCGCCCTGCTCCTGCTCACCCCGGCGGGGAGCGCGCAGGCCGCCGGTGACGAGGGCATGGACTCCTTCGTCGCGGTCTACGACCTGCAGCCCGACGGCAGCATGAAGGTCACCGAGACGATCACGTGGCGCTTCCCGAGCGGTGAGCAGCGGCACGGCATCTTCCGCAACATCGTCGTGCGGATGGGCTGGAACGACGAGGAGAACCGCTACCGCTACTTCGACCTCACAGACGTCGCCGTGTCGAGCCCGACCGGTGCGCCGGACGAGTTCCGCGTCAGCGACAACGGTGCGTCCGAGGAGATCCGGATCGGCTCGGCGGACCAGCTCACGAGCGGGACGCAGGTCTACACGGTCAGCTACACGCTGCACGACGTGCTCAACCCGATCACGGCCGACGGCAAGCCGGCCCCGGACTCGAGCCAGGCCGCCACCGTCGAGCTCTACTACAACGTCTTCGGGACCAACGAGACGACGGCGCGTGACCGGGTGTCAATCACCGTCAACGCCCCGACGGGTTCGACCCAGGTCGCCTGCTACCAGGGCGTCAGCCGGTCCGACACGCCGTGCCAGGCCACCTCGGGCGACCCGGCCCGTTTCTCGGCCGCCGGCCTGACGTCGGGCGACGCCATGTCGGTGCTCGCCTCCTACCCTGCCTCGGCCTTCGGCGACGTGCGCGCCGACGTCCGTGAGGGCGACTCCGGTGCGTCGATCGGCTCCGACGCCGCGCCGGCCGCAAACGCGGCGGCCTGGGCCGGCGCCGTCGGCGCCCCGGTGCTGGCCCTGGCCGTCATGGGTGCGCTCGTCTGGACGCGTGGTCGCGACGAGCGCTACGCCGACCTCACTCCGGGCCTCTCACCGGCGTACGGCACCGGCGCCACGGGCGACGGCACCCCGGCCGCCGCCACCGTGCGTGGCGGGTCGTCGACCGTCGCCGTCCAGTTCCAGCCGCCGAAGGGCGTGCAGCCGGGGATGGTCGGGACGATCATCGACGAGACCGCGAACCCGATCGACGTCTCGGCCACGGTCATCGACCTCGCGGTGCGCGGCTTCATCCGCATCGAGGAGAGCGACGGCGGGGGCGGCGTGTTCAGCCGCACCGACTGGACGCTCACCCGGCTCGCGCCGCCGGCCGACGAGCGGCTGCTGCCCTACGAGCGCCAGCTGCTCGACGGGATCTTCTCCAGCCGGGGTGACGCCGTGCGCCTCTCGGAGCTGAAGAACACCTTCGCGAGCACCCTCAAGCGCATCCAGAGCGGGATGTACGAGGAGGTCGTGACGCGTGGGTGGTTCCGCTCCTCGCCCCAGACCCAGCGCGGCGCCTGGCAGGGGCTCGGCCTCGTCATCGCCGTGCTCGGCGGCCTCATGCTCTTCTACGGCCGGCCGGCGATCAGCGCGATCCTCGGTGGCAGCTTCGGCGGCGGGGTCGCCCTGGGTGTCGGGCTCGTCGTGGCCGGCATCATCGTCTGGGTCCTCGGCGGGCGGATGGCCGCCAAGACCGCCGAGGGCTCCGCGGTGCTCGCCCAGTCGCTCGGCTTCAAGGAGTACCTCACGACCGCCGAGGCCGGGCAGATCGAGTTCGACGAGGCCTCCAACATCTTCAGCCGCTACCTGCCGTATGCCGTGGTCTTCGGTGTCGCGGACCGGTGGGCCCGCACCTTCGCCGACGTCGCGAAGGCGGCCGAGGCCGCGAACCGGCCGCTCGTGATGCCGACGTGGTACGTCTGGAGCGGCAACGCCTTCCCTGACTTCACGAGCATCGCGGACGGCGTCGACTCCTTCTCGACGACGTCGACGGGCACGTTCACCTCGACACCCGGCTCGTCGGGATCGTCCGGGTTCTCCGGCGGGGGTGGCTTCTCCGGTGGCGGTGGCGGCGGGTCCTCGTCCGGCTCCTGGTAGACGGAGCCGGACGCGCCGACGCGAGGGCGAGCAGGGCGCCCACGCCGGCCACGACGCCACAGAGCGGCCACAGCAGGCCGGGGGCTGCGGCATACACGATCCCGCCCAGCGGCGCCGACAGCATGGCCCCGCTCGTCGCGGCGCCCGTGTAGAGGCCTTGGTACTGACCGACGAGATGGGAGGGCGCGGCGTCGAGGACGTGGGCGGTGGCCGTCGTCTTGTAGAGGACCTCGCCGGCGGTGAGCACCACCATCGCGACGACGGCCGCGACCGCGACGCCCAGCCAGGTCAGTCCGAAGATGACGAACCCCACTGCCACGAGGGCGTATCCGGTCGCGATGATGGGAATCGCGGGGCGGTCCCGGAGCCGGATCGCCACGGGGATCTCGAGGGCGAGGATGAGCGCCGACCCGATCGCCACCAGGAGCGTGTAGAGCGCGAGCGGCTGGCCGTGTTCGCGCAGGTACAGGGGGAGGGTCGAGTAGAGCTGTCGGTAGACGAGGTCGACGAGCACGACACCGGGCAGGAGCAGCAGGAGCGACCGGTCGGCCCGGACGGCCCGCCAGAGCCCGGCCGGTGCGTCGGGCTCGCGGGCGACCGGGGCCTCGTCGGGCAGGAAGCGCGACGTGACGTGGCGCAGCACGAGGGTGAGGCCGCCGTCCACCACGAAGAGCGTGTCGTAGCCGTGCGTGGCGAGCAGGGCGCCGACGGGAGGCCCGATGACGAAGCCGGCGTTCGAGGCGGCTCGGCTGACGGCGACGGACGACCGGCGCGACCCGGCCGGGACGGCGAGCGCCGCGAGGGCGCCCTGCCCGAGGGATGCGACGGCGCCGAGGTAATCGGTCACGGGCATCGTCACGGCGAGCAGCCAGACGGGCTGCCACGGGATGAGGGCGGTGAGGACGCCGACGACGCTCGCCGCGAGGAGCAGGACGCGGCGGTGTCCGTAGCGGTCACCGAACCGTCCTCCTGTGAGGTTGCCGAGCAGTGCGCCCACGCCGTTCGAGCCGGCGACGACACCCGCCGGCACGACGCCCAACCCGCGGGGGCCGGTGAGGAAGAGCATGAGGAAGGCGCTGGCGGAGCTGACGAGCCGCCCGGCGGCCAGCACCCAGACGACGCGGGGGAGGTCTCTCAGGTCGCGCACCCCGACATCAGACCATAGTCAGTCTCTTTTGGGAACGCGGTTAGGATGACGACATGACGAGGCGACACGCGAGCCCTGCAGACCTGTGCGGCATCGCCCATGCCGTCGGCGTGCTGGGTGACCCGTGGAGCCTTCTCGTCCTGCGCGACGTCGCGGGTGGTCGCACCCGCTTCGAGCAGCTCGTCGCCGAGACGGGCATCTCGCGGAAGGTCCTCACCCAACGCCTCGAGGCCCTCGTCGCCGACGGCGTGCTCGAGCGGCGTGCCTACTCCGAGCGACCTCCCCGGCACGAGTACGTCCTCACGGACCTCGGCCGCGGTGCGCTCCCGGTGCTCGGCGCCCTGCAGGAGTTCGGCGACACGTGGTTGCTCGGTGACGGGCAGCCTGACGCCGGCGCTCCGGCGGACTCCAACGAGGCGGCCCGCGTCGGCGCCCTGGTCGGAGAGAAGGTCCCGCGACTGCACGCGCTCGACCCCGTCTCCGACGAGCCGCTCACCGTCGTCTACTGCTACCCGGGCAACGCCTTCCCGGGTGCAGCGGAGATCCCCGGCGGCATCGGCTGCACGCTGGAGTCCTGCACCTACCGCGACCGGCTCGCAGAGTTCGCCGACCTCGGCGCCTCCGTCGTCGGGGTCTCGACACAGCGCCCCGGCGAGCAGGCCGCGTTCGCGGCGGCGAACGGCATACGCTTCCCGCTGCTCTCCGACGCCGACCTCGAGCTGACGACGGCGCTGCGCCTGCCGACCTTCCGGGCCGGTGGCACGACGAGGCTCAAACGGCAGACGCTCGTCGTCGACCGCGACCGCACGGTGCGCGCCACGCTCTTCCCGATCCCCGACGTCACGGGCTCGGTCGAGGAGGCGCTGCGGCTCGTCCGCGAGATCGCCGGGCGGCCCGACGGGTTCGGTCAGGACGACTGGCCCACCCGACGCAACGTGCCGCTCCTGCCGCCGTCGTAGCCCGTGCGGTACGCGAGGACGTCGTCCCCGAGGATGAAGTAGTCACCGCCGTGGCGCAGCTCGCAGGACGGTGAGCTGTCAGGCGAGTAGGAGCCCGTCGCGAAGTCGAACTGCGGACCGTCGCTGATGCCGACGAGCGTGATGTCGGCGACGCAGGGGAGCAGGTCGGTCGTCAGGGTGCCGCAGCGACGCCCCTCGGCACAGTCGGCGGTGACGACGAGGGTCATCGTCAGCTGCTGGGAGCCGTACCGGGCGGGCCCGGACCAGGTGCCCGTGAGCCGGTCGATCAGCGCCGACCTCGGTGCCGGGACCGGCGAGGGTGCCGGCGTGACCAGCGCGCCCTGTCCTGACGCGGACGGCGACCCGAGGACCGACGACGCACCGACTGCGGCCTGGGGCGTCGACGGTGGGAGGAAGTGGGTCACGAGCGTCGCGGCCGCCGTGATGCCTGCGGCCCCGAGCGCCGTGACGGCCGCCCAGCCGGTGGGGCTGAGACCGCGACGACCCCCGCCGCCGGGAACACCCGGCGGCTCGGTCAGCCCTGTCTCACCACTCATGCCGCACCAGCTCTGACGGCCCCGAGACCTCCAGCCTAGCGGCGGGTGGCCCCCGGCCGTCAGCCGATGACGACGAGCAGGTCGCCACCCTCGACCTGCTGGTGGGCGCCGATGGCCACCCGCGAGACGGTGCCACCGGCGGGGCTCGTGATGTTGGCCTCCATCTTCATGGCCTCGATCGTCGCGACGACCCCGCCGGCCTCGACGGTGTCGCCCTCGGCCACGGCGAGGGTGACGACGCCGGCGAAGGGGGCCGCGACCTGGCCCTTGGCTCCGGGGTCGGCCTTCTCGGCGGACTTGACGTCGGCCTCGACCGAGCGGTCGCGCACGGTGATCGGGCGGAACTGGCCGTTGAGGGTGCACATGACGGTGCGCATGCCCTTGGAGTCGGCCTCACCGATGGACTGGACGCCGAGGATGAGGCGCTTGCCCGGCTCGATCTCGACCTCGTACTCCTCACCCGCCTCGAGACCGTGGAGGAACTCGACCGTCCCCAGCACCGACAGGTCGCCGTAGGACTCGCGCGAGGTCTCGAACTCCTTCGTCGGCCCCGGGAAGAGCAGCTGGTTGAGGGTGCGTCGGGGGGCCGTGCCGAGATCGGACTCCTGCTCGGCCGTCAGCTCGGTCAGCCGCGGCTTCGACTGGCGGCCGGCCAGTGCCTTCGTGCGGAACGGCTCGGGCCACCCGCCGGGCGGGTCGCCGAGCTCACCGTTGAGGAAGCCGATGACCGAGTCGGGGATGTCGTAGCGCTGCGGGTCGTCCTCGAAGTCCTTCGGGTCGGCGCCGGCACCGACGAGCGCCAGGGCGAGGTCTCCGACGACCTTGGAGCTCGGCGTCACCTTGACGACGTTGCCGAGGATCCGGTTCGCCGCGGCATACATGTCCTCGATGGCCTCGAAGCGGTCGCCGAGACCGAGAGCGATCGCCTGCTGGCGCAGGTTGCTCAGCTGCCCACCGGGGATCTCGTGGAAGTAGACCCGACCCGTGGGGGAGTCGAGGCCCGACTCGAAGGGGCGGTAGAGGTGGCGCACGGCCTCCCAGTAGGGCTCGAGGGCGAAGACGTTCTCGATGTCGAGGCCGGTGGGCCGGTCGGTGTCGTCGGTCGCAGCGACGAGGGCCGAGAGGGAGGGCTGGCTCGTCGTGCCCGCCATCGTCGCGGTCGCCGCGTCGACGGCGTCGACCCCGGCGTCGATGGCCGCGAGCAGCGTGCCGATCTGTCCGCCTGCCGTGTCGTGGGTGTGCAGGTGCACCGGGAGGTCGAAGCGCTCCCGCAGGGCCCGGACGAGCCGCGACGCGGCGGGGGCCCGCAGCAGCCCCGCCATGTCCTTGATGGCGAGGACGTGGGCACCCGTGTCGACGATCTGCTCGGCGAGGCGGAGGTAGTAGTCGAGGGTGTAGAGCCTCTCGCCCGGCGACATGAGGTTGCCCGTGTAGCAGAGCGCCACCTCGGCGACCGCGGTCCCGGTCTCGAGCACGGCCTCGACGGCAGGGCGCATCTGCGACACGTCGTTGAGCGAGTCGAAGATGCGGAAGACGTCGAGCCCCGTCGACGCGGCCTCGCGCACGAAGGCGTCGGTGACCGCGGTCGGATAGGGGGTGTAGCCGACGGTGTTGCGGCCGCGCAGCAGCATCTGGAGCGGGATGTTGGGCATCGCCTCGCGCAGCGCGGCCAGGCGCTCCCACGGGTCCTCGGCGAGGAAGCGGAGGGCGACGTCGTAGGTCGCGCCGCCCCAGGCCTCCATCGAGAGCAGCTGCGGCGTCAGGTGCGAGACGTGCTTCGCGACATGGAGCAGGTCGCGGGTGCGCATGCGGGTCGCGAGGAGCGACTGGTGCGCGTCGCGGAAGGTCGTGTCGGTGACGGCGACGTCGTTCGCCTCGCGCAGCGCTCTCGCGAAGGCGGCCGGACCGTCGGCGACGAGACGGTCTCGGGCACCTGGCGGCAGGGGCGCATCCGGGAGCGGGGGGAGCTTGGTGCGTGGGCGGATCCGCGTGGTCACCGGCCCGTTGGGCTGGTTGACGGTGACGTCGGCGAGGTAGCTGAGCAGCTTCGTCGCGCGGTCGGCGCTGATGCGCGCCGAGAGCAGCTCGGGTCGCTCGTCGATGAACGAGGTCGTCGCGAGGCCCTCCTGGAAGACCGGGTCGCCGAGCACCGCCTCGAGGAAGGGGATGTTGGTCGAGACGCCGCGGATGCGGAACTCCGCGAGCGCGCGCTGGGCCCGACGGACGGCGATCGGGAAGGTCATGCCGCGGCACGTGAGCTTGACGAGCATCGAGTCGAAGTGAGCGCTGATCTCGGCGCCGACGAAGACGGTGCCACCGTCGAGCCGCACGCCGCTGCCGCCGGCCGAGCGGTAGACCGTGATGGTGCCGGCATCGGGACGGAACCCGTTGGCGGGGTCCTCGGTCGTGATCCGGCACTGCATCGCGAAGCCCTTGGTCCGGATGTCGTCCTGGCGCAGGCCCATCGACGCGAAGGTGTCGCCTGCCGCGATCTGCATCTGCATGACGACGAGGTCGATGTCCGTGACCTCCTCGGTCACGGTGTGCTCGACCTGGATGCGCGGGTTCATCTCGATGAAGACGTAGCGGCCGTCCTCACCGAGGAGGAACTCGACGGTGCCGGCGTTGACGTAGCCGATCGAGCGGGCGAACTCGACGGCGTCGGCGCACATGCTCTCGCGGGTGGCCGCGTCGAGGTTGGGCGCCGGGGCGATCTCGACGACTTTCTGGTGGCGTCGCTGGAGCGAGCAGTCGCGCTCGTAGAGGTGGACGACCTCACCCGTGCTGTCGGCGAGCACCTGGACCTCGATGTGCCGCGGGTTGACCACGGCCTCCTCGAGGTAGAGGGTCGGGTCGCCGAACGCCGACTCGGCCTCGCGCTGGGCGGCCTCGAGCGCGTCCCGCAGGCCCTCGCGCGCCTCGACGCGGCGCATGCCACGGCCACCGCCACCGCTCACCGCCTTGACGAAGACCGGGAAGCCGATGTCCTCGGCCGCGGACGCGAGGGTGTCGAGGTCGGTGCCGGGCTCGGAGCCGCGCAGCGTCGGCAGGCCGGCGTCGCGCGCGGCCGCGATGGCGCGGGCCTTGTTGCCGGTGAGGTGGAGCACCGAGGCGGGTGGGCCGATGAAGGTGATGCCGGCCGCGTCGCACGCCTCGGCGAGGAGGGGGTTCTCGGAGAGGAAGCCGTAGCCGGGGTAGATCGCGTCGGCACCGGCCTCGACGGCCTGGGCCACGATGGCCTCGTGGTCGAGGTAGGCCCGGACCGGGTGGCCCTCCTCGCCGATCTGGTAGGCCTCGTCGGCCTTGAGCCGGTGCTCGCTCTTGCGGTCCTCGTAGGGGAAGACGGCGACCGTGCGGGCGCCGAGCTCGGTCGCGGCCCGGAAGGCTCGGACGGCGATCTCGCCTCGGTTGGCGACGAGAACCTTGCGGAACATCGGACCTCCAGGGTGCGGGGGCGACTCGTGTGGTCCGCGTCGACCACGTCGGCAGCCTAGTGGCGGGCTCGTCACGCCAGAGCGGGGTGTTCCCATCCGAGACGGGAATGGCTTGGACCGCCAGAACGTTCCTCCTGCATACTGTGGACTCCACCTCGGTGGAGAGCAGGGCAGCTTGACAAGTCAACAGCGTGACGTGGACACCCCTCATGGGGGTGATCGGTTTCGACGGTGGTCGACATATCAGGGGAAGCGGGTCGAGGATGCAGGGTTATCTCGTAAACGCTCCTTGCAAAACAATAGGTGCCAATTCCAAGCGCACCGACTTCGCCCTCGCCGCCTGAGCGAGCCTCGAAGTCTGTCAGCCTGAGCTAGTTTCCGACTCAGTGCCTGGCATCAGCTAGGAAACTTGCTGCGCAGTCATGTTGGGGGGCTGCGCGGGACTCTTACTCAACTGGGCCTGTCAGGGGACGTGTGCGTGCGAGCCCTGGGGCCGAGAAAAGCCATAGCGCACTGCACCCGGAGAAGCCCTGGTTTCTCGTCATCGGACGCGGGTTCAATTCCCGCCACCTCCACCACTCACGTGGTGGCCACGTCACGCTGTCGCTGTCAGCACGAAGAGGGCGCCCCGTTCGCGGGGCGCCCTCTTCGCGTATGCCGTGTGCGGTGCAGTCCCGCGGTCCGTCAGCGCAGGCGCAGGTCCTCGTTGCCGGGGGCACCGCCGGTGCGTCCCGGACCGATGAGGTCGGGCCCGAACGCGGAGTACGACCCGCCCTCGACGGGGACGATCCGCTTGCCGAGCGGGAAGAGCGAGACCGGGATCAGCTTGAGGTTGCCGAGGGCCAGCGGGATCCCGACGATCGTCACCGCCTGGGCGATGGCCGTCGTTACGTGCCCGAGCGCGAGCCACCAGCCGAAGAAGATGACCCAGAGGACGTTGCCCAGCGTCGAGGCGGCCCCGGCGGCCGGGTGGTCCACGACGGTGCGGCCGAACGGCCACAGCGCGAACCACCCGATGCGGAACGCGGCCAGCCCCAACGGGATGCCGATGATCGTCACGCACGCGACGACCCCGGCCAGCAGGTACAGCAGCCAGAGCCAGAAGCCGCCGAAGACGAC
The DNA here is from genome assembly GCF_001428505.1 of Terrabacter sp. Root181. Classification (GTDB taxonomy): domain Bacteria; phylum Actinomycetota; class Actinomycetes; order Actinomycetales; family Dermatophilaceae; genus Terrabacter. The sequence continues at coordinate 328,478 of NZ_LMHU01000008.1, read as the reverse complement.
CCAGACGACGTTGAGGAGAAGCCGCAAGGACTCAGGCCTGCCCGGACGCGTCGGTCGCGGCGGCGCCGGCAGCCTCGGCCGCCATCTGCTCCTTGATCGGGGCCATGTCGAGGTTCTTGACCTGCTCGATGACGTCCTGGAGCGCCGACTGCGGCAGTGCGCCGGGCTGGGCGAAGACGAGCACGCCCTCCTTGAAGGCCATCAGGGTCGGGATCGAGGTGATGTTGGCCGCCGACGCCAGCGACTGCTCGGCCTCCGTGTCGACCTTGCCGAACACGATGCCCTCGTTGTCACCGGCCTGTGAGGCGGCGTCGTAGACCGGGGCGAACTGTCGACACGGGCCGCACCAGGACGCCCAGAAGTCGACCAGGACGATGTCGTTGTCGAGAACGGTCTTCTCGAAGGACTGCGCGGTCAGGTCAGTGGTAGCCATGTCTCTCCCAACGGATCGTGTGCGGCAGGTATTCCGCCCTCAGCGCAGTTCCCAGGTGACCGTGACGGAGGCCCCGAGGTCGAGGTCACCGCCCTCGACGGGCATCCCTCCGGCGTCCATCGACGCGGCCATGAGCTTCATCTCGCGGCGCTGGACCGGAATCGCACCCGCCTCGGCCACGCCGAGGACCGCACCGAGCTGCGCGCCGGAGAGGACGGCATACTGCTCCGCCTTGTCGCGGGCGTCGGCGAACGCGGCGTCGCGAGCCCGGCGCAGCCCGTCGCTGCGGTCGGACACGTCGAGGCGCACCTGGTCGACGAGCAGCGCGTTGCCGACGGCGGACGCCGCGGCCTCGAGGATCTCGCCCACCGACTCGAGGCGGCGGACCGTCACGGCCAGGCGCTGCTGCGCCTGGAACCCGACCGCCGTGCCGGTGTTGTCCCAGCGCTGGTTGACCCCCGCGTCGAGCGTGCGGATGTCGGCATCGGCGACGCCGTGGTCGCGCACGACGGCCCCGACCTTCGTGATGCCCTCGGCCGCGCCGGCAAGGGCCGCCGCGACGTCACCGGCGTCGTGCCCGACGCGCAGGTCGAGCCGCACGACGTCGGGGGAGACCGAGGCCCGACCGCTGCCGTTGACGGTGACCGTGCGCTTGCCCATGGGCGTCCTCTCGTCGCGGCCCGGGGAGGGGTTCTGGGCCCTCTCGCAACCTACCTAGACTGCCGTCCCATGACGAGCCTCCCGCGACGGTCCGCCCCTGCCTCGCGCCACGTCGTGGGTCTGGCCGTCGCCGCGGTCGTGGTGCAGCTGCTCGTCCTCTACTGGCCGGTCGTCACCGTCGAGGGGCCCGTGAGCTGGACCGACAAGGTCGTCCACCTGCTCGTCTTCGCCGTGCCGACGTATGCCGTGGGGCGGGCTCTCGGGTCGGTGCGCACCGCCGTCGTGGTCTTCGCGATCCACGCCCCGCTGAGCGAGCTCGTCCAGCACTTCCTGCTCCCGGGACGCTCGGGCGACGCGTGGGACGCGGTGGTCGACCTCGTCGGCGTCGCGGTCGGGGCGACCGTGCTCGTGGTCCGGGGCCGGCTGCGTCGCTGGTAGACTCAGGAAATCCGACTCCGAGGTCTCCTCGGATCACGACGGAAGAGATGGCGCCGGGGATGCCCGGCGGGCAGGCTCGTCCGACGGGGTGACACCCCTACCGGAAGACCGCGCAGACGGCGCGGCCCGGCACCGACGCGGAGCGGATCCGAAAACCGGACGGCACAGATGCCGGGCACCGGTACACATGGGGCGCAGACAATGCTGCGCCTGAGGCTCGTCTGCATGGTCGTGGTGTGACTCACGGCTCGAGGCGAAGTCTGCATCGAGTCAAGAGAGTTGAATACGCAATGCCCAAGCACACCTCCTCCGGCGCGCCCAAGAAGGCCCGCTGGTCCACCGAGAAGAAGTCCGGCGCGACCAAGAAGCCACACCGCGGACAGGGTGGACCGAAGTCGTCCTCCTTCTCCGGTCCCAAGACCTCCCGCCCGGCCTCGTCGGGCTCCTCGCACGTCGGCGGCCGCGAGTGGCGCGCCCCGCGGACCGCCGTGACGACCGTGGCGGCGACCGTGGTGGCTACCAGCGTCGTGACGACCGCGGCGACCGTGGTTTCCAGCGTCGTGAGGACCGTCCGTCCTTCGACCGTCGCGATGACCGTGGCGGCGACCGTGGYGGSTACCAGCGTCGTGACGAGCGTCCGTCCTTCGACCGCCGTGACGACCGTGGTGGCTACCAGCGTCGTGACGACCGCGGCGACCGTGGTTTCCAGAGTCGTGAGGACCGTCCGTCCTTCGACCGCCGTGACGACCGTGGCGGCGACCGTGGTTTCCAGCGTCGTGACGAGCGTCCCTCCTTCGACCGCCGTGACGACCGTGGCGGCGACACGACCGTGGCGGCGACCGTGGTGGCTACCAGCGTCGTGACGACCGCGGCGACCGTGGTTTCCAGCGTCGTGAGGACCGTCCGTCCTTCGACCGCCGCGACAACCGGGGCGGCGACCGCTTCGCCGACCGCGCTCCCGTGAGCTTCGAGGACGCCGAGGCCGAGCGCATGGACGCCGACAGCTGGACCAAGTCGACGCGCGCCGACGTGTCCGACGGTCCCGTCGACGTCGCCGCCGACAACGGTTTCGCAGCCCTCGGCCTGCCCGAGCGGATCGTCGAGCGCCTGGCCCGCGAGGGCATCACCTCGCCGTTCCCCATCCAGACCGCGACGATCCCAGACGCGCTGGCCGGCAAGGACGTCCTCGGCCGTGGCCAGACCGGCTCGGGCAAGACGCTCGCCTTCGGCCTGCCCCTCATCGCCCGGCTCGTCGAGGCGGACCTGCCTCGTCGCCCGCGCAAGCCGCACGCCCTGATCCTCACGCCGACCCGCGAGCTCGCGATGCAGATCTCCGACGCGCTCGAGCCGCTCGTGCACGTCGCCGGCCTGCGCCACAAGCTCGTGGCCGGTGGCCTCAGCTACACGACGCAGATCAACGCCCTCAACAAGGGCGTCGACATCCTCATCGCGACGCCGGGCCGCCTCAACGACCTGCTCGAGCGGGGTGCCATCGAGATGGACGACATCGCGATCACCGTCCTCGACGAGGCCGACCACATGGCCGAGATGGGCTTCATGGCCGAGATCACGACGAGCCTCGACAAGATCCCGTCCGACGGCCAGCGCCTCCTCTTCTCGGCGACGCTCGACCGCGGCATCGACACCCTCGTCGAGAAGTACCTCACCGACCCGGTGACGCACTCGACGAACGACGCGACCGCGTCCGTCGAGGGCATGGACCACCACGTCCTGCTCATCGACCCGCAGCACAAGAAGGTCATCACGGCCGAGGTCGCCAACCGCGAGGGCCGCACCGTCGTGTTCTGCCGCACCAAGCTCGGCGCCGACCGCATCGCGCTCCAGCTGCGTGAGCAGGGCGTCATGGCGGCCGCGCTCCACGGCGGCCTCAACCAGGGCCAGCGCAACCGCGTGCTCGGCGCGTTCCGTGACGGCACCCTCCCGGTGCTCGTCGCCACCGACGTCGCCGCCCGTGGCATCCACGTCGACGACGTCTCGGTCGTCCTGCAGGTCGACCCGCCGGCCGACCACAAGGACTACCTCCACCGCTCCGGCCGCACGGCCCGCGCCGGCGACAAGGGCACCGTCGTGACCCTCGCGCTGCCGCACCAGCGCCGCACCATGGAGCGACAGCTCAAGGACGCCGGCCTCGAGATCTCGCCCGTCCGGGCCACGCCCGGCGACGCGATCATCGCGGCGACCGGTGCGACGACCCCCAGCGGCGTCGCGATCGCCGAGGACGACTTCCAGCGCCTCATCGCCGGTCCGAAGCAGCACCGTCGTGGGCCTGCCGGCCCGCGCGGTCCGCGTCAGGGCCAGCGCGGCGGCTTCCGCCCGCAGCACGGTGGCGGTCGTGACGACCGTCGTGACGACCGCCGTGACGACCGCCGTGGCCGTCGCAACGACCGTGGCGACGGTCTCGTCTCCCGCTGGGGCGACGACGAGCGCGGCGGTCACCGGGGCGCCCGCTTCTGAGCAGTCGCCGGTGTGGAAGGCTGGGCCCGTGAGCTCGACCTTCCACACCGGCCGCCTCCTCGTGGCGACGCCGTCCGTCGGGGGTGACGTGTTCCATCGGTCCGTCATCCTCATGCTGCACCACGACGACGGCGGCGCCCAGGGCGTCGTGCTCAACAAGCCGCTGTCGGCCGAGGTGGACTCGGTGCTGCCGGGCTGGCAGCGCGTCGTGACGGCCCCGCACGTGCTCTTCCAGGGCGGGCCGGTGTCGACGTCGTCGGCGCTCGGACTCGTCACGGTGCCGGGCGACGAGCCCGAGCCGCTCGGGGTCAAGCGCCTCTTCGGCTCGATCGGGCTGGTCGACCTCGACGTGCCGACGCCCGTCGTGGCGGCCGAGCTGGCGGGCCTGCGCATCTTCGCCGGCTACTCCGGCTGGGAGTCCGGCCAGCTCGAGAACGAGGTGCTGCGCGGCGACTGGTACGTCGTCGACGCAGAGGTGCGTGACGCGTTCACGCCCCGGCCGGACGGGCTGTGGCGCGAGGTGCTGCGGCGTCAGCGCGACACCCTCGCGTACGTCGCGAACTTCCCCGACGACCCGTCGATGAACTGACGTGGCCGTGACGGAGCCCGTGCGGCCCGAGACCGAGGACCATCCCGAGATGCCGAGGTCGACCAGGCGAGTTGCCTTCGTCGACAGCGGGCTCGGGCTCCTCGGGTATGCCGACGCGCTCCACGCGTTGCGCCCCGACCTCGGCCTCGTGCTGTCGCTCGACCCCGACAACATGCCGTACGGCCCGCGCACGCCCGAGGAGGTCCAGCGCCTGATCCTCGCGTCGGCGCGGGCCACCCTGCCGCACGAGCCCGACGCGATCGTCGTCGCGTGCAACACCGCCTCGGTGCACGGGCTCGGCGCCCTCCGGGCCGAGCTCGAGCCGGCCGTCCCCGTCATCGGCACGGTCCCGGCGATCCGGCCGGCGGCCGCTGCCGGCGGCCCCGTCGCCGTGTGGGCCACCGCGGCCACGACGTCGAGCGACTATCTCCGCGGACTCGTCGACGCCTTCGCCGCCGACGTCGAGACGTATGCGGTCGCGGCGCTCGGTCTCGCGGAGGCCATCGAGTCCGGCGACCCCCTGGCCGTCGACGAGTGCATCGCGTATGCCGCGTCCCAGACCCCCGCGGGCGTGCGCTCGCTCGTGCTCGGCTGCACGCACTACGGCCTCGTCGCCGACCGGATCGTCGCGGCCCTCGGCCAGGGCGTGACCATCCACGACTCACCGGTCGCCGTCGCCCGTCAGACGTTGCGCCGCATCGGTCTCGAGCCGGCGGCCGACGCGACCGAGGCGGGTGTCGAGGCGGTGCTCCTCAGCGGCCGACCCGGCGCGCTGCCGGCGTCGTGGGGGGCCTACCCGGCGGGGGAGCGGCTCCTTCGGGGTGCGGCAGGGCGGCATACACTCTCGTCATGAGCACGATGCCTCCCGACCCGTTCGAGCCCGAGCCGCTGCGGGGCACCAGCACGGCCACGATCGAGCGCGAGGAGGTCCGCGAGGAGCTCCAGGAGCCGGGCGACCACGAGCGCTTCTCGCACTACGTGCGCAAGGAGAAGATCCTCGAGAGCGCACTGTCGGGCGAGCCCGTCGTGGCCCTCTGCGGCAAGATCTGGGTCCCGGGCCGTGACCCGCAGAAGTTCCCGGTGTGCCCGGTGTGCAAGGAGATCTACGAAGGACTGCGAGACCCCCAGGACGGCGGCGACGGCGACCAGGGCGGCGGCGGACAGTCCTGACCGGCTCGTCCGGAGGTGCCTGACCTCGGGCTTTCCTTACGGGTTCTTTACTCGCCCCGGCGGCGCCACTGACTGTCGCGTACCTACAGTCGCTGGGATCGACGCCCGATCGGGCGTCGGGCCGGACGAGAAAGGTCACCTCATGAAGCTTCGCTCCCTGATGCTCGCGGCACCGCTCGCGCTCGCCGCGGCATCTCTCGTCGCGCCGGCGCACGCCGCGCCCGTGATCGACGGCCACGGCAGCGCCGCGTGCCTCGACCCCGAGACCGTCGGCGCGGTCGGAGCCCGTGGCAGCCACGGCACGGCGAAGGACCCGCACGAGCTGTCCGACGCCCAGGTGCGCGCCAACGAGGCGGCCCTCACGAAGGCCCTCGCGGCCAAGGGGCTGACCCGCGACTCGTCGGGCAAGGTCGTCCAGCAGGGGCAGAAGGGCAATCCCGGCACGGGCATGTTCGCGGCGACGAACGTGAAGGTCTACTGGCACACGATCACCAACGGCACCCAGGGCTCCGTGAGCGCCAGCGCGATCAACAGTCAGATCAGCGTCCTCAACAGCGCCTACTCCGGCACTGGTCTCAGCTTCACCCTCGCCGGCTCCGACTCGACGAGCAACGCGTCCTGGTACACCGTGACGCCGGGCTCCACGGCCGAGCGCAACATGAAGAGCGCTCTGCGCAAGGGCACGATGGCCGACCTCAACCTCTACTCGGCCAACATCGGCCAGGGCCTGCTCGGCTGGGCGACCTTCCCCAGGAGCAGCTACGACGTCATGGACGGCGTCGTCGTCCTCACGGCCTCACTGCCCGGCGGCAGCGCCACCAACTACAACAAGGGCGACACCGCCACCCACGAGGTGGGGCACTGGGTCGGGCTCTACCACACCTTCCAGGGCGGCTGTAAGGGCAACGGCGACTACGTGGCCGACACGCCCGCCGAGGCCAGTCCCGCCTACCAGTGCCCGACCGGCCGCGACACGTGCACGAGCCCCGGTCTCGACCCGATCAAGAACTTCATGGACTACACGTACGACGCCTGCATGAACACCTTCACGACCGGCCAGGTCTCGCGCATGCAGGCGCAGTGGACGGCCTACCGCGCCGGCAGCTGACCGCACCCGCCCTGGGCGCGCTCGGACGCGAAAGCGACTGAGCGGCATACCATCCAGACCGAGGCCCCGCCGGCAAGGCGGGGCCTCGGCATGTCGTCCCCGGGGATTCGTTACGGTGGCCTCTCTATGAGTTCAGGGGCCGCCTTCCACCTCCCACCCGCCTTTCCCGAGCGGGCTGCGTGGGGTACCGCCAGCAAGCTGCGCGCGTGGCAGCAGGAGGCGCTCGACCTCTACCTCGAGAAGGCGCCGCGCGACTTCCTCGCGGTCGCGACGCCGGGTGCCGGCAAGACGACGTACGCCCTGCGCGTGGCCACCGAGCTGCTGAGCGCGGGCATCGTGCACCGGGTCACCGTCGTGGCCCCCACGGAGCACCTCAAGACCCAGTGGGCCGACGCCGCAGCCCGGGTCGGCATCAGCCTCGACCCCAGGTTCAGCAACAGCATCGGCCGGCACAGCGACGACTACCACGGGGTCGCCGTGACCTACGCACAGGTCGCGTCCCGCCCGTCGCTGCACCGCGAGCTGACGACGTCGCGGTCGACCCTCGTCATCCTCGACGAGGTGCACCACGGTGGTGACGCGAAGAGCTGGGGCGACGGCATCCGCGAGGCGTTCGAGCCCGCGACCCGCCGGCTGTCGCTGACCGGCACGCCCTTCCGCTCCGACACCTCGCCGATCCCGTTCGTCACCTACGAGCTCGACGCCGAGGGCACGCTCGTCAGCTCGAGCGACTACACGTACGGTTACGCCGAGGCGCTGCGCGACGGCGTCGTGCGCCCCGTCCTCTTCATGGCCTACGGCGGCAGCATGCGCTGGCGCACCAAGGCCGGCGACGAGCTCGAGGCCCGCCTCGGCGAGCCCATGACGAAGGACTTCGTCGCGCACGCGTGGCGCACGGCCCTCGACCCCAAGGGCGAGTGGATCCCCGCCGTCCTCGCCGCCGCCGACCGCCGCCTCACCGAGGTTCGTCGTCACGTCGAGGATGCCGGTGGTCTCGTCATCGCCTCCAGCCAGACCCAGGCGAGGGCGTATGCCGCCATCCTCCGCTCGCTGACCGGCGAGGCCCCGACGGTCGTCCTCTCCGACGACCTCGGCGCCAGCAAGCGCATCGAGGACTTCGGCGCGAGCGACGAACGCTGGATGGTGGCCGTCCGCATGGTGTCCGAGGGCGTCGACGTGCCGCGCCTCGCGGTCGGCGTCTACGCCACGTCGACCTCGACGCCGCTCTTCTTCGCCCAGGCCGTCGGCCGCTTCGTGCGTGCCCGCAGGCGCGGCGAGACCGCATCGGTGTTCCTGCCGTCGGTGCCGGTCGTCCTCGACCACGCGTCGCGCCTCGAGGAGCAGCGCGACCACGCGCTCGACCGCAAGCCCGACCCCGACGACATCGGCCAGATGTGGGCCGAGGAGCAGAGCCTGCTCGACGAGGCCAACCGCGCGGACAAGGCGAGCGGGGCCCTCGACGAGGGCGCCTTCGAGGCGCTGGAGTCCGACGCGCACTTCGACCACGTGCTCTTCGACAAGCAGCAGTGGGGCATGCACGCCCAGGTCGGGTCGGAGGACGAGGAGGAGTACCTCGGCCTGCCCGGCCTGCTCGAGCCCGACCAGGTCTCGGCACTGCTCCGTGAGCGACAGAGCCGGCAGGTCAAGAAGGCGCCGCAGGGGGCCTCGGCCCCGATGCCGGTGGCCGCGCACCGGGCCCTCGCGGCGCAGCGCAAGGAGCTCAACAAGCTCGTCGCGACCTACGCCCGCCAGAAGGGGCTACCCCACGCCAACGTCCACATGGACCTGCGCCGGGTGTGCGGCGGTCCCGATCTCGCCGCCGCCTCCTCCGATCAGGTGTCCGAGCGCATCGACAAGATCCGGCTCTGGCTCGTCGGCCGACGCTGAGGGTTCACGAAACCGACCACCGCTGTCGGCCGCTGGGTGGATGGTGTCCGGCTATGGTCGTGCCCTGCGCCTCGGGGGCGAGCCGCGCACCGTGCACCGGGACTGCTCCGATCGAGCACCTGACAGCGAAGGACGACATGAGCACCGACCACACCCCTGACCTTCTCGGACCCTCGACCACCCGTCGCCAGCTGCTGGCCCTCGCCGCCGTCGGTGGTGCCGGCCTGGCCGCCATGGGCTCGGCCGAGCCCGCCACCGCCGCTCCGGCAGCGCCCGGTCCGGGCACCGACGGCGAGGTCGTCCGACTGACCGTCCTCGGCACGACCGACCTGCACGGCAACGTCTACAACTGGGACTACTTCAAGAACGTCGAGTACACCGACGGCAAGGCCAACGACATCGGCGTCGCCAAGGCGTCGTCGATCATCAAGGCGATCCGTGCCGAGGTCGGCGCCGAGCGCACGCTGACGATCGACGCGGGCGACACGATCCAGGGCACACCGCTCGCGTACTACTACGCCAAGATCGACCCGATCACGGGCGGCTCGACCCACCCGATGGCGGCCGCGATGAACCAGGTCGGCTACGACGCCGCCGCGCTCGGCAACCACGAGTACAACTATGGCCTCGAGACCCTGCGGGCCTTCGAGAAGCAGCTCGACTTCCCGCTGCTCTCGGCCAACTCGGTCGACTGGAACACCGGCGCTCCCGTCTTCAAGCCGTGGGTCATCAAGACCGTCAAGCTGCCCGACACGAAGGCGATCAAGATCGGCATCCTCGGCCTCGTCACGCCCGGCGTCGCGATCTGGGACAAGGCCAACGTCGAGGGCAAGGTGAGGTTCCCCGGCATCATCGAGCAGGCAAAGGTCATGGTGCCCCGGCTGAAGGCCGCCGGCGCCGACGTCGTCATCGTCGCCTGCCACTCCGGCGACAACGGCAAGTCCTCGTGGGGCGACGCGCTGCCCTACGTCGAGAACGCCAGCGCGCTCCTCGCCGAGCAGGTCCCCGGCATCGACGCGGTCCTCGTGGGCCACGCCCACCTCGAGATCCCGCAGCGCTACGTCACCAACGCGCAGACCGGCAAGCAGGTGCTGCTGTCCGAGCCGTACTACTGGGGCATGCGTGTGACCCGGATGTCGATCGACGTGCAGAAGGTGCGCGGCCAGTGGCAGGTCGTCCACTCCGAGGCGACGCTCTACAACTCCAACGTCGCCCCCGAGGACCCGGCCGTCACGGGGGCCGTGGCCGCCGCGCACCAGAAGGTGCTCACCTACGTCAACGGCGTCATCGGCACGTGCACGCAGGCCATGTCGGCCGCGACCTCGCGCTACGAGGACACCGCCGCGATCGACTTCATCAACTACGTCCAGGCCGACGCGGTCAAGAAGGCGCTCGTCGGCACGCCCGAGGCATCGCTCCCGGTCCTGTCGATCGCCGCACCGTTCAACAAGCTCGCCGCGATCCCGGCGGGCAACGTGACGATCCGCGACGTCGCCGGTCTCTACATCTACGACAACACGCTCCTCGGCATCGTCCTCTCCGGCGCGCAGGTCAAGGCGTACCTCGAGAAGAGCGCCGAGTACTTCAAGCCGTGCACGACGACCGGCCCGGTCGCGGCCGACACGATCACGAACGCCAACGCGACGCCCGACTACAACTACGACGTCATGGGCGGGCTCGACGCCGACCTCACGTACGACATCGACCTCGCCAAGGCGGTGGGCTCGCGCATCGTGGACCTCGCGTACGCCGGCAGCCCGGTCGCGTCGGACGCGCGCTTCGTCGTGGCGATCAACAACTACCGCCAGTCCGGCGGTGGCAACTTCCCGGGCGTCGTGACGGCCCCGGTCGTCTACAACCGGCAGATCGAGATCCGCCAGCTGCTCATCGACTGGGCCACCGCCAACAAGGTCATCGACCCGACGGCCTTCGCGAGCATCGACTGGAGGCTCGTCAGCAACGGCAGCCCGATCGCCGTCACGCCCTGACGGCTCCGGCGCCAGGACGTGCCTCTCGACCACGGTCGGGGGGCACGTCCGCGTCTGCGCACCGGGGGCGCCCCGCCGCTGGGAGGGCAGCGGGACGGCCCCGCCCCGGCCGACCGGTTGGTGGGACGTCGGCAGAGAGAGGCGTACCCGCCGGGACAGGGGAGCACCGACGGGTACGCACCTCCATCCTCGCGGATCGAGGGCCACTTCGTGAACGGTTTCGACGCGATCGCGTCATGATCTGCGACCTCGACCGTCTACCAGGTGACGGGACACGACCCCTGTGCCGTCTGGGGGCCTCGGGTTGCTCGTGGAGGGGTGCCCGGGGCCCCGCCCGTCGGCCGCGTCAGCGCCGCGCCCGCCGCCGCGTCAGGCGCCGACGAGCACCTGGTAGCCCCACGCCGGCAGGGTGTACGGCTGGCCCTTCTCGAGCTCGAGCGTCTCGCCGGTGAAGGCGTCCCGCCAGGCGCCGACCTGGGGGCCGTCCCCGAGGGTCACGGTGCGGTCCTCGTCGCTGAAGTTGAAGGCGCCGAAGACCCGGTCGTCGCCAGCCGCCCGCACGAAGCTCAGGACCGACGCCTCGGCGGAGTTCGGCACCCGGACCATGCGCCCGCCCGCGGCGCCGTTCCACAGGGCGGGGTGCGCCTTCTTCAGGGCGAAGAGCTGCCGGTAGAGCTCGCCCTGCTCGTCCTCGCGCCACTCGATCTCGTCCTTGTCGAAGAAGACGAGACGCTTGTCGCTGCCTGCCTCCTGACCGTTGTAGACGAGGGGCATGCCCTCGCTGACGACGGACAGCACGATCGAGGGCAGGAGCGCCTCGCCGAACTGCTCGTACTCGGTGCCCTCCCACGCGTTCTTGTCGTGGTTGCTGACGAAGAGCATCCGGTAGGCGTCGCGCTGGTAGAAGCGGTCGTTCCACGCGTAGTAGACCTTGAGCGCCTCGACGTCGGCCTTGCCGTGCGCGATCTTGTGGAGCGTCTCGTTCCAGCTCCAGCCGTACGTCATGTCGAAGGCACGCACGTGCAGGTCGCGTGACTCCCACTCGGCGAGCATGAAGACCGGCTTGATCTCGTCGAGCTCGCGGCGCACGTTGTCCCAGAAGTCCACCGGAACGAATCCCGCCACGTCGCAACGGAACCCGTCGACGTCGACGTCGCGCACCCAGAACTTCATGGCGTCGGTCATGTAGCGGCGCAGCTCGGGGTTGTCGTAGTCGAGGTCGATGATGTCGTCCCAGTCCCACCACGGCGTCGGCCGGAAGTCACCCTTCCAGTCGCGCGCGTACCAGTCGGGGTGCTCCTCCACGAGGGGGTTGTCCCAGGCGGTGTGGTTGGCGACCCAGTCGAGGATGACGCGCAGGCCGAGGCCGTGGGCGGTGTCGACGAAGTGGCGCAGGTCCTCGAGCGTGCCGAACTCCGGGTTGACGCCGAGGTAGTCCTTGACGGCGTACGGGCTGCCGAGCACGCCCTTGCGGTTCTGCTCGCCGATCGGGTGGACCGGCATGAGCCACACGATGTCGATGCCCAGGTCACGGATCCGTGGCAGGTGCGCCTCTGCCGCCCGGAAGGTGCCCTCGGGCGTGAAGTGGCGCTGGTTGATCTGGTAGATCGTGGCGCTGCGGCTCCACTCGGGGTGGGTGAGCTCGACGTCGGGCCGGGGGGCGTACGAGTTGGCGGTCACGAGTGGCTCCTGCTCCGGGTGGGTGAGATGCGGTGTGCTGCGAGGGCCGTGCGGGGAACGTGCGGGGTCGTGCGAGGGTCGCACGTCAGGACGACTCGTCGAGCAGGTGCTCGACGAGCGGGACCGTGCGGTGGTCGAGGCGGGTGGCGAGCGAGATGACGGTCGAGGCCCGCGTGACGTGGGCGTCGTCGACGACGCGGTCGATGACCCGTTGCAGGTCGGCGTTGTCGCGCCCGACGATCCGGATGAGCACGTCACCCGAGCCGGTGATGGTGTGCGCCTCGAGCACCTCCGGGATCGCGGCGAGGTGCTCGACGACGGGGGAGTGCCCACCGCGGCCCTGGCGGATCTCGAGGGTGCAGAAGGCGGTCACGGGGTAGCCGAGCGCGGCCGGGTCGACGTCGGGGGCCATGGAGCGGAGGACGCCGGTGCGCTGGAGCCGGTCGAGCCGGGCCTGTACCGTGCCGCGCGCGACGCCGAGCCGGCGGGACGCGCCGAGCACCCCGACACCCGGCTCGGTGAGCAGCAGGAGCAGGATGCGGCAGTCGAGCGCGTCGACCGCAGCGCGCGCCGACGGATCGGCAGGAGAGGTCATGGACAGAGTGTCCAGCACCACACGGCATACGGGCAACACTTTGTGCATGCTGCCTAGCCGTGATGGGCCCTGTTGCACACCGAGGCGCGCTCGGTCACTCTCGCTCCATGACCGACACGATGCCCTCCGCGGCCGCCGACCTCACCGACCAGGAGCGCGAGGCCGACCTCGACCTCGAGCAGCTCAAGCAGCTCGTCGGTCTCGTCGAGTACGACGAGAACACCGACGTCTTCCCCGTCACCGGATGGGACGCGATCGTCTTCGTCGCGGGCAACGCGACCCAGAGCGCGCACTACTACCAGAGCGCCTGGGGCATGGAGCTCGTCGCCTACTCGGGGCCCGAGAACGGCAACCGCGACCACAAGGCCTTCGTCCTCAAGAGCGGCTCCATCCGCTTCGTCATCAAGGGTGCCGTCGACCCCGACAGCCCGCTCGCCGACCACCACCGCCGTCACGGCGACGGTGTCGTCGACATCGCCCTCGAGGTGCCTGACGTCGACAAGTGCGTCGCCCAGGCCGTCAAGGCCGGCGCGACCGTCCTCGAGCAGCCCACGTACCACACCGACGAGCACGGCACGGTGCGCACGGCCGCCATCGCGACCTATGGCGAGACCCGCCACACCCTCGTGCAGCGCCAGGTGAGCGGCCAGACGTATTCCGGCCCGTACCTTCCCGGCTACGTCCCGACCGCGTCGTCGATCGTCCGGCGCGAGGGCCAGCCGAAGCGCCTCTTCCAGGCCCTGGACCACATCGTCGGCAACGTCGAGCTCGGGCACATGGACGAGTGGGTCGCCTTCTACAACCGCGTCATGGGCTTCGTGAACATGGCCGAGTTCATCGGCGACGACATCGCCACCGACTACTCGGCCCTGATGAGCAAGGTCGTCGCCAACGGCAACCACCGCGTGAAGTTCCCGCTCAACGAGCCGGCCATCGCCAAGAAGAAGAGCCAGATCGACGAGTACCTCGAGTTCTACCGCGGCGCCGGTGCCCAGCACCTCGCCGTCGCGACCAACGACATCCTCGCCTCGGTCGACGCCCTGCGCGCCAACGGGGTCGAGTTCCTCGACACCCCCGACAGCTACTACGAGGACGCCGAGCTGCGCGAGCGCATCGGCAACGTCCGCGTGCCCATCGAGGAGCTGCAGAAGCGCAAGATCCTCGTCGACCGCGACGAGGACGGCTACCTCCTCCAGATCTTCACCAAGCCGCTCGGCGACCGCCCGACGGTCTTCTTCGAGCTCATCGAGCGGCACGGCTCGCTCGGCTTCGGCAAGGGCAACTTCAAGGCGCTCTTCGAGGCCATCGAGCGCGAGCAGGACAAGCGCGGCAACCTCTGAGGTGACCCTCGGCCCCGGCCTCGTCCCCGCCGTCAGGCGGGAACGGGCCGGGGCCGAGGCGCGTGTGGCACCAGTCGGGGCGGCGCCGGTCTGGGAACGCGGATCCCGTGGCACAGTTGGGGCATGAGCCAGCAGCCTTCCGGGTGGTACGACGACCCCAGCAACACCGACATGCTCCGCTACTGGGACGGCGTGTCGTGGACCAACCACACCGCTCCGAAGAAGTCGCCGACCATCGGTCAGAGCACCATCGGCCTGCCGCACCAGAGCCCGCAGGGCCAGCAGGGGAAGGTCCCCGACCGCACCGGCGCGCCGACGCCGACGACGCCGATGCCGCAGGGCAGCGGGTGGCAGACCCAGTCCCAGGCGCCGCAGCAGCAGGCCCCGCAGGGCTACTACCAGCAGGCGCCGGCCAACACGCAGTGGATGCACAACATCCGCACCACGGCTGACGGGGTGCCGCTGGCCCCCTGGGGCAAGCGCTTCGCGGCGTGGGTCATCGACGGTCTCATCCTCGCGGTCGTCGGCGGGATCATCGCGTGGGCCGCGACACCGCGCCTGTCGGAGCTGTTCTCCGAAATGATGACGGCGGCCCAGGCCGGCAACCAGGCGCGCCTCGTCGAGATCCAGAACGAGCTCACGGGACCGGCGGTGCAGTTCTCGCTCTTCCTGTGGCTCATGGCGACGGCATACTGCCTCGTCTTCTGGACCACGATCGCCCAGACGCCGGGCAAGATGGCGCTCGGCATCAGCGTCCGTCGGGCCGCCGAGCCGGGGCCGCTGCCGCTCGGCACCGCCGTGCTGCGACGTCTCGTCCCGCTGGCCGGGCAGTTCGTGCCGTTCCTCTCCCTGCTCGACGGGCTCTGGCCGCTGTGGGACGACAAGCGGCAGGCGCTGCACGACAAGGTCGCGAGCACGCAGGTGGTCGAGGGCAAGCAGCCGCGCAAGCAGGGCTGACCCGGGCTGGCCCGGGCTGGCCCGGTCCGGACGGACGCGGGGCGTCGGCCCGGCCGGCGGCGTAACTCCCTTGCGCCGCTGTCGGTGGTCGGCGCGACAATGGACGCTGTGCGCGGGCCGGCCCCGCACCCTCGGCGCCGACGCCGCCGACGCACCCTCGTCCGAACCGGAGTCATCGTGTCTGCTCCCAGCGCCACCACCCAGCCCAGCTACCCCGACAAGATCGACGGGCCGGTCCTCAAGATCGCCGGCGTGGTCGTGCTCGGTGCGATCATGTCGATCCTCGACATCACCGTCGTCAACATCGCGCTACCGACGTTCCAGGTTGTCTTCGCCGAGAGCCCTGAGAACCCCCTGCCGTACTCCACGGTCGCGTGGACGGTGACGGCCTACACTCTTGCGCTCGCGACGGTCATCCCGCTCACGGGCTGGGCCGCCGACCGCTTCGGCACGAAGCGGCTCTACGTCCTCGCCGTCGTGCTGTTCACGGCCGGTTCGGCCCTGTGTGCCACGGCCGGGTCGATCGAGTTCCTCATCGGCTTCCGGGTGCTCCAGGGCCTCGGCGGCGGGATGCTCATGCCGCTCGGCATGACGATCATGACCCGTGCCGCCGGACCGGCGCGGATGGGTCGCCTCATGGCGATCCTGGGCGTGCCGATGCTGCTCGGCCCGATCTTCGGTCCCATCCTCGGCGGCTGGCTCATCGAGGTCGCGAGCTGGCACTGGATCTTCCTCATCAACGTCCCGATCGGCATCGTGGCCGTGCTGTACGCCCTGTGGGCGCTGCCGTCCGACGCCCCCGAGCCCTCCGAGTCCTTCGACCTCGTCGGCATGCTGCTCATGTCGCCCGGGCTCGCCCTCTTCCTCTACGGCATCAGCTCGATCCCGGGTGAGGGGACCTTCATCTCGAAGAAGGTCCTCGTCCCGCTCTGCATCGGGCTGTCCATGCTCGTCGCCTTCGTCTTCTACAGCTTCCGGCCCCAGCACCCGCTGCTCGACCTGCGGCTCTTCCGCAACCGCCGCCTCAGCGTCGCGACGATCACGATGTTCCTCTTCGCGGCGGCCTTCTTCGGTGGCCTGCTCCTCGTGCCGACCTACCTGCAGCAGGTCCGCGGTCTCGACACCCTGCACGCCGCCTTCCTCATGGTCCCGCAGGGTGTCGGCGCGATGGTGACGATGCCGATCGCGGGTGCCCTGTCCGACCGCATCCCGGTGGGCCGCATCGTGCCGTTCGGGCTGCTGGCGATCACTGCCGGCATGTTCGCCCTGACACAGGTGGGCACCGACACGCCCTACTGGGGCTTCATGGTCCCGGTGCTCTTCGTCATGGGCCTGGGCATGGGCGGCACGATGATGCCGCTCATGACCTCCGCGCTCAAGACGCTGCAGAGCCACCAGGTGGCGCGCGGCTCGACGCTGCTCAACATCACCCAGCAGATCGCGAGCTCGGTCGGTGTCGCCGTCATCTCGGTGGTGTTCACCAACTACCTCAGCGCCTCGGCGCTGGCCGGGCCGGCCATCGCGGCCCTCCACGACCCGACCCTCGTCGACGACGTCGGCGGACCGGCCGCCGTCCAGCAGGGCCTGGCCGAGGCCGCCGACGCCTTCGGGGCCACCTTCCTCGTCGCCGCAGTCCTCCTGGCCCTGACGCTGATCCCGGCCTCGTTCCTGCCGCGCAAGCACGAGGAGTCGCACTTCCTCGACGACCAGCCCGAGGCGGCGCCGGTCATCATGCACTGAACCCGGGCACGCGACGGCGTCGGCCGTCGCGGCTCCTCAGCGTGCGGGACGGATGGTGCCGGTGACCTCGCCGAGACCGATGCGCGCACCATCGGGGCCCGGGGCCCATGCCGTCATGGTGACGGTGTCGCCGTCCTCGAGGAAGCCGCGCGTCGAGCCGTCGGCGAGCGTCAGCGGTTCGGTGCCGTTCCAGGTCAGCTCGAGCAGGCTGCCGCGGGTGTCGCGGTCGGGGCCGCTGATCGTCCCCGAGCCGAAGAGGTCGCCGTCCCGGATCGAGGCGCCGTTGACGGTGAGGTGCGCGAGCATCTGGGCCGGCGACCAGTACATCCCGGCGTGCTCGGGGCGCGAGACGACCGTGCCGTTGAGGCTCACCTCCACGTGCACGTCGAGACCGAAAGCATCGCCGCGCAGGTACGGCAGCACCTCCGGATCCGACTGTCCCGGAAGGGGAACGCGGGCTGCACCAAGAGCGTCGAGCGGCGTGACCCAGGCCGAGACCGATGTGGCGAAGGACTTCCCGAGGAACGGGCCCAGGGGGACGTACTCCCAGGCCTGGAGGTCGCGGGCGCTCCAGTCGTTGAGGATGACGACGCCGAAGAGATGGTCGGGTGCCTCGTCGACCGAGACGCGTGACCCGAGCGCGGTGCCGCCGCCGACGACGTAGCCGAGCTCGGCCTCGATGTCGAGGCGGATGCTCGGGCCGAAGACGGGGACCGGGTCGTTCGGGCCCTTGCGCTGGCCCGTGGGCCGGACGACGTCGGTCCCCGACACGACGACGGTGCCCGAGCGTCCGTGGTAGCCGATGGGTAGGTGCTTCCAGTTGGGCGGGAGGGCGGCGTTGTCGGGTCGGAAGATCTGGCCCACGTTGCTCGCGTGGTCCTCGCTCGCATAGAAGTCGACGTAGTCGGCGACCTCGATCGGCAGGTGCAGGGCGACGTCGCCGAGGGCGTGGAGGTGTGGTGAGACGCCGTCGCGGTGCACGTCGTCACGCAGGATCTCGGTGAGCCACTCGCGAGCAGCGGTCCACGCCGGGCGACCGAGTGCCAGGAAGGCGTTGAGGCTCGGGGTCTGCCACGCGGCCGCGAGATCGGGTCCGTCACCGACGAGTCCGGCGTCGCGTCCGATCGCCGCGACGGCGCCGGCGTCGAGCACGAGGTCACCGATGCGCACGCCGACGCGCCGTACGGGGTCGTCGGCCGTGCTGAAGACGCCGTAGGGGAGGGTGTCGATGCCGAAGGGGTGGTCGGCGGGGACGTCGAGCCAGGTGCTCGGCTGGGTGGGCGTCACGGTCATGACTCCTTCACGTGGACGAGTCCGAGCGCGCGGAGCTCGGTCAGGGGGTCGAGCACGCCGCAGCAGCCGAAGGCGGTGAAGCTCTCGCGGACGCGCTCGGCGTCGTCGGTGGGCAGGCTCGAGAGCGCGGTGACGACCACCTCGGTGTCCTGGCGGGCTAGCTCCCCGGCCAGCTCGTGGGCCTCGGCGCCGTTCAGGGCTTCGTGCGTCGCGAGGAGCACGTTGAGCAGCCCGTGCATCGGCTCGCCGCCGTGGGTGCCGCGGACCGCGTGGTGCAGCCCGCCGGTCAGCTTGAACGGGAGGCCGTGCAGCACGACGGCGTCGAGGAAGCCACCGAGCGCCCGCTCGTCGGGCCAGGGCCAGGTCGGTGTCGCCCCGGTGCGGAACTTCGCCGTCACGTCGTGCTCCTCGTCGACGGCCGCCGCGATGTCGTCGAGCCCGCGAGCCTGCTCCTCGCCGAGGCCGAGCTCGACGACGACCGGGACCTCGGCGACGAGGAGCTGTCGCCAGTCCGGCGACCAGCCGAGCTCGGCCGCCGTGACGAGCACTCTGTCGTCGTCCCGCAGCGACGCGAGGGCGTCGACGAGAGGCTGCACGGGGCTGCCGGGACGCACGACGAGGCTGACCTCGAGCGGTTGACCGGCCGTGCGGGGGTCTGCCGCCGCGAGGGTCGCGAGATCGCCCGCCGACGCTGCCGGCACGAGGAGCGGCCCGATGTGGGCGGCATACGGCCCGGTGCGTCGGTCGAGGTGCTCGCGGACGGCCACGTCCAGCGGCGCGAGTCCGGGCGGGAAGACCGCGGCGTCGTCGACGAGGCGGTCGAAGAGCGGCGCGAACGGCGTCCTTGACATGACCGGGAGCGTACTCCACTGTTGCAATAGCGATACACCAGCGTCCGTTCACCGGACGCGCTCGACGGAGAGGCTCTCGCCCATGGCGCACTACCAGGCGATCGGAAGCATTCCGCCCAAGCGGCACACCCAGCACCGCCGCCCCGGCCGTGGTGCGACGCCGGGCGAGCTCTACTACGAGGAGCTCATGGGTGAGGAGGGCTTCAGCTCCGACAGCTCGCTGCTCTACCACCGCAACATCCCCTCGACGACGATCGGGGCGGCCGTCTGGGAGGTGCCCGACCAGTCGACGACCCCGAACCACCCGCTGACACCGCGGCACCTCAAGCTCCACGACCTCTTCGACGCCAAGGCGATCCGCGGCACCGACGTCGTCACGGGGCGGCGGCTCGTCCTCGGCAACGGCGACGTGCGCATCTCGTATGCCGTCGCCGGCGCTCCCAGCCCGTGGTACCGCAACGGCATCGGCGACGAGTGCGTCTACGTCGAGCGTGGCCGCGCCCGCGTCGAGACCGTCTTCGGTGCCTTCGAGGTGGGCGAGGGCGACTACGTCGTCATCCCGAGGGCCACGACCCACCGCTGGATCCCGAAGCGGTCGACGAAGGACCCGCTCCGCGCCTACTGCATCGAGGCCAACAGCCACATCGCCCCGCCGAAGCGCTACCTCAGCAAGTACGGCCAGCTCCTCGAGCACGCCCCCTACTGCGAGCGCGACCTACGCCAGCCCGACGGCCCGCTCCTCGCCGAGGACGTCGGCGCGAGCCCCGACGAGCAGACCGAGGTCTACATCAAGCACCGGGGCAACGGCCCGGGCGGTGTCGTCGGGACGATCCACACGCTGCCGTTCCACCCGCTCGACGTCGTCGGCTGGGACGGGTGCCTCTACCCCTACGTCTTCAACGTGCGCGACTTCGAGCCGATCACCGGGCGCATCCACCAGCCGCCGCCGGTGCACCAGGTCTTCGAGGGCTGGAACTTCGTCATCTGCAACTTCGTGCCGCGCAAGGTCGACTACCACCCGCTCGCGATCCCCGTGCCCTACTACCACTCGAACGTCGACAGCGACGAGATCATGTTCTACGTCGACGGCGACTACGAGGCGCGCAAGGGCTCCGGCATCGGCAAGGGCTCGATCTCGGTGCACCCGGGCGGACACCCGCACGGCCCGCAGCCGGGTGCGACCGAGGGCTCGATCGGCGTCGAGAGCTTCGACGAGCTCGCCGTCATGGTCGACACGTTCCGTCCGCTCGAGCTGGGCGAGGGCGGCCTGGCGGTCGACGACGGGCTCTACGCGATGTCGTGGTCGAAGGGGGCCGGCCGGCCGACGCCACCCGGCGGCGCCCACTCCGAGGGCTGACCGCGTGCCCGGACCCGACGCCCCGCGGGGTGAGTCCTCGCAGACGCTCGACCGCGGGATCCGCGTGCTCGAGGCGCTGGCCGGAGGTGGTGAGTCGGCCGGTCTGACGATCACCGAGCTCGCGACACGGCTCGGCGTCGGCAGGCCCGTCGTCTACCGCCTCGTCACGACGCTCGAGGAGCACCACCTCGTCTCGCGCGCGGCCGACGGGCGCGTGCGGCTCGCGCTCGGCATCAGCCGGCTCGCCTCTGCGGTGACGCCCGTCGTGCGCAGCGAGGCGCGGCCCGTGCTGCGGGAGCTCGCCGACGCCGTGGGTGCCACGGCGCACCTGACGATCGCTGAGGGTGACGAGGCCCTGGCCCTCGTCGTCGTCGAGCCCTCGTGGACCGACGTCCACGTCGCCTACCGCTCCGGCGCGCGGCACGGCCTCCACCAGGGAGCGGCAGGACGGGCGATCCTCGCAGGGCGTGCGGGGGAGAGCGGCGTCGTCGGCACCGACGGCGAGCTCCAGGCCGGTGCGCACGGGCTGGCCCTCTCGCTCTCGACCCGCGCCGATCCTGCGCCCGGCGGCGTCGAGGCCTCGGTCGGCGTCGTCTCCCTCGAGCCGCTCGACGTGCGCACGGTGGGTCGGCGGCTCGAGCACGCGGCCAGGGCCCTGCGCGCCGTCCTCCGCTGACCCCTCCCCCCTCCCGGGTGGGGAGGGAGCGTGGGGTGGTGGGGCCGCGTGACGCTGGGGAGGAGGTCAGGCGCCGACCCTGGGGGCGCCGAGAAGGTGGATGCCGGCCTCCTCCATCTCGCCGAGCGCTGCATCGGTGGTCGCGCGCGCGACCCCGGCCGTGAGGTCGAGCAGGACGGTCGTCCCGAACCCCTCGCGCCGGGCGTCGAGAGCCGTCGCGCGCACGCAGTGGTCCGTCGCGATGCCGACGACGTCGACTTGGGCGATGTCACGCTCCTTGAGCCAGGTGGCGAGCGCCACGCCCTCGTCATCGGTGGAGCAGCCCTCGAACCCGCTGTAGGCGGCGGCGTGCTCGCCCTTGTGGAAGACCGCCTCGATGTCGTCGAGGGCCCCGACGAGGTGGGGGTGGAAGTCGGCGCCGTCGCTGTCGGCGACACAGTGGACCGGCCACGAGTCGACGAAGTCCGGCGAGCTCGAGAAGTGGTCACCCGGGTCGACGTGCCAGTCGGCCGTCGCGACGACGTGGTCGTAGTCGGCGACGTGGGCGTTGACGTGGTCGCCGATCATCCGGGCGACGTCGGCGCCGCCGGCGACGGCGAGGGACCCTCCCTCGCAGAAGTCGTTCTGGACGTCGACGATGATGAGCGCCCGTCCGCCCTCGACCTGCGTGGATCCGGCCATGGCTCAGTCCTTCTCGTAGATGGTGGGGATCACGGGCTCGCCCCGCGAGAGCTGCGCTGCGGCCCTGGGAAGCTCGGCACGCGACGCCGCATGCCGCTCACGTGCCTCGTGGATGTCCTGGTGGTCGACGACCTCGCCCGCGCGGACGAGGTCGATCATGAGTGGCCGGTCGTTGCCGTCGTCGAGCGGGCGCTCGCCGATGCCGATGACCTCGGCCTGCGCCACGCCGGACTCGTTGAGCCTGCGCATCGCCCACTTCCGTCCACCGACCGACGTCTTGTCCTTGCTCTTCTTGGCGACACCCTGCATCCGGGCCGACTCGTCCTCGCGCTGGACCAGCTTGTAGACCATGGACGCCGTCGGTGCGCCCGATCCGGTCACGAGCGCCGTGCCGACGCCGTAGCCGCTCACCGGGCCGGCCGCGAGCCCGGCGATGGCGTACTCGTCGAGGTCCGAGGTGACGATGATCCGGGTGTCGGTGTTGCCGGCGGCGTCGAGCTGGGCGCGCACCTCGGTCGCCTGGATGAGCAGGTCGCCGGAGTCGAGCCGGACCGCTCCGAGCTCGGGTCCGGCGATCTCCATGGCGAGGGCCACCGCTGTCCTGACGTCGTAGGTGTCGACGAGGAGGGTCGTACCCTTGCCGAGCGACTCGACCTGGGCGGTGAAGGCCTCCTTCTCGGAGTCGTAGAGGAGGGTGAACGCGTGGGCGGCGGTCCCCGTCGTCGGCACCCCGTAGCGGCGGCCCGCCTCGAGGTTGCTCGTCGCGTCGAACCCCGCGATGTACGCGGCCCGCGCGGCTGCGACGGCCGACGCCTCGTGCGTGCGGCGTGAGCCCATCTCGATGCAGGGCCTGCCGATGGCGGCGGTCGTCATCCGCGAGGCCGCGGAGGCGATCGCCGTGTCGTGGTTGAGGATCGACAGGACGAGCGTCTCGAGGATCACGCCCTCGGCGAACGTCGACTCGACGACGAGCACCGGGGACTGCGGGAAGTAGCACTCACCCTCGGCGTAGCCGCTGACGTCACCGGAGAAGCGGTAGCCCTCGAGCCAGTCGACAGTGGCCCGGTCCACGACCTTCTGGTCGGAGAGGAAGCGCAGCTCGTCCTCGCCGAAGCGGAACTGCTCGAGCGCCTCGAGCACGCGGCCCGTGCCGGCGATGACGCCGTACCGGCGCCCGTCGGGCAGCCGGCGGGCGAACGCCTCGAAGACGCAGCGCCGGTGCGCCTCGCCCGAGGCGAGGGCGGCCTGGAGCATCGTCAGCTCGTAGTGGTCGGTCAGCAGCGCCGTGCTCGCGGCGCCAGGGCTCGTCGGGCTCACGGCTCCAGCCTAGGTGTCACCGGCCCCCGGGGACCGTCTGCCCCACGGGCCCCGTGGACCTAGGGTGGCCCTGTGACCGCAGCCACGCTCTCCCTCGCTCCCGTCGAGCAGGAGGTGACCTCGACCGACGAGGTCGTCGCGCCCGACGTGCCCTGGGTGACGATCGTCTGGAACGACCCCGTCAATCTCATGACGTACGTGACATGGGTCTTCGAGACGTACTTCGGCTACGCCCGGCCCAAGGCCGAGAAGCTGATGATGGACGTCCACGTCAAGGGCCGCGCGGTCGTCTCCAACGGGCCGCGTGAGTCGATGGAGCGCGACGCGGAGGCCCTGCAGGGCTACGGCCTCTGGGCCACGTTCGAGAAGGACAGCTGATGGCCCGGGCGTTCCTGCGCGAGCAGGACTGCTACGTCGGCCTCCTCGAGTCCACCGAGCGCACCGTGCTCCACGGCCTCATGCAGCAGACCCGCCTGCTGCTCTCGCCCGAGATCGAGCCGACCGGGGACGCCTTCGACGACCTCGTGGCGTCGATGGGCGTGTCGCTGAGTGCCGCGGACCAGCGCGCCGACGACGCCGACGATGCGGAAGGCACTGCGGCAGAGGCGGACTCGGCATCGCTCGCGGACCGCGACCCGGCCCTGGACCGGCTCCTGCCGACCGCCCACCGCGGTGACGACCAGATCGCCGCCGAGTTCCGCCGCCTGACGGAGGAGGGCCTGCGCCAGCGCAAGAGCGGCAACCTCGACGTCGCGCTCGCCTGCATCGACGAGGCTGTCGGCAACCGCGTCGTGCTGGACGAGTCCCAGGCGCCGGCCTTCCTCATGGCACTCACCGACGTCCGTCTCCTGCTCGGCGAGCGGATGGGCATGCGCACGGAGGAGGACGCCGAGGCGCTGCACGCCGCGATGGACGACATCGACGACGACGACCCGCTCGGGTACGCCATGGCCTGGTACGACTTCCTCACCTGGCTGCAGGAGACCCTGACCCAGGCGCTCATGGGCACCGACCTGCGCGAGGTCGTGGCGGCATACGACGACGATCTCGACGACGATCTCGACGACACCCCGGACGACGACGGTCCTCCGCCCGGCGGCAGGGTGTGACGCATCCGACGCCGCGTCGCCCGGCCGGCGTCGGCGCCTGCACCTAGGCTCGTCACGTGGACGTCACGATCGTCGGGTGCTCGGGATCCTTCGCCGGTCCACGCTCGCCCGCATCGTCCTACCTCGTCCGCGCGGAGCACGAGGGCCGCACGTGGAGCATCGTGCTCGACCTCGGCAACGGCGCGCTCGGTGCGCTCCAGCGACACATCAAGCCGTATGCCGTGGACGCGGTCCTGCTGAGCCACCTGCACGTCGACCACTGCATCGACATGTGCGGCCTCTACGTCATGATGCGCTACCTCCCCGGGGGCCCGGGTCGCGCGACGATGCCCGTCTGGGGACCGCAGGGCACCGGGGTGCACCTCGCCCGCGCCTACGGCGGCGGCGAGGACGAGGACGTCCTCGGCGTCTTCGACTTCCACGACCTGCGCCACCGCGAGCCCGTGACGGTCGGACCGTTCACCATCACCCCGGTCCGGGTCAACCACCCCGTCGAGGCCTACGGCTTCCGCGTCGAGGCCGACGGTCGCGTGCTCGCCTACACCGGTGACACCGACACCTGCGACCAGCTCGACGAGCTCCTGACGGGCGCCGACCTGGCGCTCACCGACTCGGCCTTCGTCGAAGGGCGCGACACCGTGCCCGACATCCACCTCTCCGGCCGTCGCGCGGCCGAGGCGGCCGTCCGGGCCGGGGGGGTGCGGCGCCTCATGTTGACCCACATCCCGGCGTGGAACGACCCCGAGGTGTGTCGCCGGGAGGCCGCCGCGGTGTGGCCGGGCTGTGTCGAGCTCGCCGAGCCGGATGCCACCTACCGCCTCTGACGGTCCGCACGGCAGGTGGTCGGTCCGCGAACGCGGGTATGGACCGTGACGGTACGGTTCGCGCCCGGCAGTCGCCGGACCGCGGGCCGACGACCGGAACGACCGAACCAAGGAGGCACCGTTGCAGCAGCGAACCATCGGATCGAGGAAGGTCAGCGCGATCGGGCTCGGGGGCATGCCGATGTCGATCGAGGGTCGGCCCGACGAGGACCGTTCGATCCGGACCATCCACGCCGCGCTCGACGCCGGCGTGACGCTCATCGACACGGCCGACGCCTACCACCGCGACGCCGGCGAGGTGGGTCACAACGAGTCGCTCATCGCCAAGGCCCTGTCGTCGTGGTCGGGCCGGCCGTCGGACGTGCTCGTCGCGACCAAGGGCGGCCACCTGCGCCCCGGCGACGGCTCCTGGACCCAGGACGGCCGACCCGAGCACCTCAAGGAGGCGGCCAAGGCCTCGCTCCAGCGGCTCGGCGGTGACGCCATCGGGCTCTACCAGTTCCACCGCCCCGACCCCGACGTGCCCTACGCGGAGTCCGTCGGTGCGCTCGTCGACCTGCTCGACGAGGGCGTCATCGAGATGGCCGGCATCTCCAACGCCGACCCTGCCCAGATCCGCGAGGCGCGAGAGGTGCTCGGTGGCCGGCTCGTGTCGGTGCAGAACCAGTTCTCGCCGGCCTTCCGCAGCAGTCGGCCCGAGCTCGACCTGTGCGCGGAGCTCGGCATCGCCTTCCTGCCGTGGAGCCCGCTCGGCGGCATCAGCAGGGCGGGCGACCTGGGCAGCCGACACGACGCGTTCGCGGAGGTGGCGAAGCGCCACGACGTGAGCCCCCAGAGAGTGGCGCTCGCCTGGGAGCTCGCCCTCGCCCCGACCGTCGTGCCCATCCCGGGCGCCTCGCGTCCTGAGAGCATCGAGGACTCGGTGCAGGCCGCCGACCTCGAGCTGTCGGCCGACGAGGTCGAGCGGCTCTCGGCCGAGACCCTCGACTGACGAGCCCACCGCACGTCGCCGGGACGGGTCCTTACGGTTCTCGAACGAGCCGTCGGGGCCCGTCCCCGCACCCGCGGTTGGGGCCTAGCGTGGAGTCATGGCTAGCCTCGTGGGCATGACTGACCGACATGACGGCCGTGCCCCCGACGAGACCCGCGAGGTGCGGATCACCCGCAACTGGCTCGACCACGCAGAGGGCAGCGTCCTCGTCGAGTTCGGGCGCACCCGCGTGCTCTGCGCCGCGTCCTTCACCGAGGGCGTGCCACGCTGGCTCAAGGGCAAGGGCACCGGCTGGGTCACCGCCGAGTACGCCATGCTGCCCCGCGCCACCAACACCCGTTCCGACCGCGAGAGCGTCAAGGGCCGCATCGGCGGCCGCACCCACGAGATCAGCCGCCTCATCGGCCGCAGCCTGCGCGCCGTCATCGACACCAAGGCTCTCGGGGAGAACACCATCGTCCTCGACTGCGACGTGCTCCAGGCCGACGGCGGCACCCGCACCGCCGCGATCACCGGGGCGTTCGTCGCCCTGACCGACGCGATCGAGCACGCCCGCGCCCAGGGCCTCATCGGCACGAAGGCCCAGCCGCTGACCGGCTCGGTGGCCGCCGTCTCCGTCGGCATCGTCGAGGGCCGTGCGGTCCTCGACCTCGACTACCCCGAGGACTCGACGGCCGAGACCGACATGAACGTCGTCATGACCGGCGACGGCCGCTTCATCGAGGTCCAGGGCACCGCCGAGGGCGCGCCCTTCGACCGCGACCTGCTCGGCCAGCTGCTCGACCTCGCCACGAAGGGCTGCGCCGACCTCACCGACCGCCAGCAGGCCGCGCTGGCCGAGGGGGT
This sequence comes from Terrabacter sp. Root181, assembly GCF_001428505.1. Classification (GTDB taxonomy): domain Bacteria; phylum Actinomycetota; class Actinomycetes; order Actinomycetales; family Dermatophilaceae; genus Terrabacter. The sequence goes on along the minus strand of NZ_LMHU01000008.1, from coordinate 301,473 downwards.
CGCCTCGTGACGCAGGTCGTCCTCGCCACCCGCAACGCGCACAAGGTCGAGGAGCTGCGCGAGATCCTCGCCGACGTCAGCGCCGACCTTGGCCTCGAGATCGTGGGGCTCGACGGCTTCCCCGACGCGCCGGACGTCGTCGAGGACGGCGTGACCTTCGAGCAGAACGCCATCCTCAAGGCCGCGTCCGCGGCCCACGTGACGGGCCTGCCCGCACTGGCCGACGACTCGGGTCTCGCCGTCGACGTGCTCGGTGGGTCACCCGGCATCTTCAGCGCCCGGTGGTCCGGCGGCGGCGGTGACCGCGCCAACCTCGAGCTGCTCCTCGCGCAGCTCGGCGACGTCCGCGACGAGCACCGCGCCGCGGCGTTCGTCTGCGCGGCCGCGCTCGTGCTGCCCGACGGACGCTCCGCGGCGGAGCTCGGTCGCTTCCCCGGCACCGTCGGCCGCGAGCCCCGAGGGACCAACGGCTTCGGCTACGACCCGATCTTCCTGCCATCCGACCAGCCGGACGGCAACGAACGCACACTGGCGGAGTACGACGCCGACGAGAAGAACCACGTCTCGCACCGGGCGCTCGCCTTCCGTGCACTCGTGCCACATCTGAAGGAGCACCTGAGGCCATGACCACGACCAGCCCGGCCACCCGTCCCGAGACCGCCCCACAGCAGCCGGCCCGTCCGCTCTGGTGGGGAGCCGTCGACGGGCTGGTGGCCGGGCTGCTCACGGTCGGGCTCGCGACGCTCGCCGCCGCGCTGCTCACGGCCGTCGGGGGGTCGTCGGGGCAACCCGCGCCGATCGCGGCGGTGAGCGGGGCGTTCATCGACCGGACCCCGCCGTGGCTCAAGGACTTCGCCATCTCGACCTTCGGCACCAACGACAAGCGGGCGCTGCTCGTCGGCACCGTCGTCGTCCTCGCCATCGCCTGCGCCGCCGTCGGGATGCTCGCCAGCCGTCATCTCGTCGCTGGACTCGTCGTCTTCGCCGTCGTGGGCGTCATCGGCGCGGCCGCCGTGCTGACCCGGCCCGGTGCGGGCCCCGCGGACGTCCTGCCGACGATCCTCGGCACTGCCGCCGGCATCTGGTACCTCAGCCGCGCCGCGGCCCCGTCGGCGAGCGCGGCCGGCGCTGCCGACCCCGGGCGACGCTGGCTCATCGGGGGAGCGGTCGGTGCCGTCACGGCGTTCGCCGGCAGCTACCTCGGCGGTGACTCCGCGGCGGCCACCGTGTCGCGCGACGCCCTCAAGAGCACGCCCGTCAAGGGCACCAAGCTCGCGATCCCCGCCGGCGCCGACCTCGAGGTGCCGGGCCTCACCCCCTACATCGTCCCGAACGCCGACTTCTACCGCATCGACACGGCGATCGTCGTGCCGCGGATCGACGCCAACGACTGGAAGCTCAAGGTCACCGGGATGGTCGACCGCGAGATCGAGATCGACTGGAAGACGTTGCAGGGCAAGGAGATGCAGGAGGCGCTCGTCACCCTGACGTGCGTCTCCAACGAGGTCGGTGGGGACCTCATCGGCAACGCCGTGTGGACCGGATGGCCCGTGCGTGAGCTGCTCGCGATGGCAGGTCCCAAGGCGGGTGCCGACATGGTGCTGCAGACGAGCATCGACGGCTTCACGGCGTCGACCCCGCTCGGCGCGCTCACCGACGACCGCAACGCCCTGCTCGCCATCCGGATGAACGGCGAGCCGCTGCCGTTCGAGCACGGGTTCCCGGTGCGCGTCGTCGTGCCCGGCCTCTACGGCTTCGTCTCGGCCACCAAGTGGGTCACCGAGCTCAAGGTGACGACGTATGCCGCCGACGTGGCCTACTGGACGCCGCGTGGCTGGTCGGCGACCGGCCCGATCAAGACGGCCTCGCGCATCGACGTCCCCAAGGCGGGTGCCGTCGTCAAGGCCGGCGCCGTCGCCGTCGCGGGGGTCGCGTGGGCGCAGCACACCGGCATCTCCAAGGTCGAGGTCCAGGTCGACCAGCAGCCCTGGACCGCGGCGCGCCTGGCCGTCGACGCGAGCATCGACACGTGGCGCCAGTGGGTCTACCATTGGGAGGCGACGCCGGGCAGCCACGAGGTGCGCGTGCGCGCCTACGACGCCAAGGGGCAGGTGCAGTCGCCCTACGAGGCGCCGCCTGCTCCCGACGGCGCCACCGGTATCCACGTGGTCACCGTCAGGGTGGAGTGACGCCCGTCGGGCTCGTCGCGTCGTCGTCTCCGGAGCCGACGACGGCCTCGGCCTCGATCTCGACGAGCAGGTCGGGGTCGATGAGCGCGGTGACCTGGACCATGGTCGAGGCCGGTCGCACCTCCGCGAAGACCTCGCCGTGGGCCCGACCGACCGCCTCCCAGTCGCGGATGTCGGTGACGAACATCCGGGTGCGCACGACGTCCGCGGGCGAGGCGCCACAGGCCGTCAGGGCCTCGACGACGATCTCGAGAGCAACCCGGGCCTGCGTGTAGGCGTCACCGGGCGCGACGACCCGTCCGTCGCGGATCGCGGTGGTCCCGGCGACGTGGACGGAGTCACCGACCCGAACAGCTCGCGAGTAGCCGACGACACCCTCCCAGGCGCTGCCCGTGCCGATGTTCCGCCTCATGACCGCAGGCTAGTCCTGACCTGCGAGGGCGTGGACGTGCTCGTCAGCGACGCCGACGGCAGGAGGAACCAGTGCCGTGCCACGCAGACGACCCGAGCGTGCTCGACGGGGCCGTCGGTGCCCTCGAGCACCGCCCGCTCGGTCACCTCGGCGAGCGCGCCGCACTCGGGGCACGTCGTCGTGTCCAGCGCCGCGCCGGCGTTCGCGTTCGTGATGTCCATGGGTTCCCTCCTCGTCCGCGTGCCATGGGAGACGGAGGGCCGGACGGTGGCTCCTGATACGCGGTCGCGGCCAACTACAGTGGGGGCCGCACCCGCGAGCGGACGTGGTGGAACTGGTAGACACGCAGGATTTAGGTTCCTGTGCCCTAGGTGTGCGGGTTCGAGTCCCGCCGTCCGCACCAACCAGACCCGCGTCGTGCCCGGAACGGGTACGAGCCCGGCAGACATGACGACGAAGGAGCAGATCGTGACCGCACGACTCGAGCCCGGCGAGCAGGCCCCGGCCTTCAGCCTCACCGACGACACCGGCCAGACCGTCAGCCTCGCGGACTTCGCCGGCCGCAAGGTCATCGTCTACTTCTACCCGGCGGCCATGACGCCGGGGTGCACCAAGCAGGCCTGCGACTTCAGCGAGTCGCTCGACTCGCTGAAGAAGGACGGCTACGAGGTCGTCGGCATCTCGAAGGACAAGCCGGCGACGCTCGCGAAGTTCCGGGAGCGAGACCACCTCACCATCCCGCTGCTCAGCGACGAGGACCTCGCGGTGCACACGGCATACGGCGCCTGGGGTGAGAAGAAGCTCTACGGCAAGACCGTCGACGGGGTCATCCGGTCGACGTTCGTCGTCGACGAGGAGGGCAAGGTCGCCCACGCGTTCTACAACGTCAAGGCGACCGGCCACGTGGCCAAGCTCCGTCGCGACCTCGGCATCGCCGACTAGAGTCGCATCGTCCCCCGAAAGGAAGCCAGATGAGCGAGACCGTACGCATCGAGCAGGACATCCAGGCCGCCCGCGCGCGCCTCGAGGGCACCGTCAACGAGCTGGCCTACCGCGCCCAGCCGCAGGTCATCGCCCAACGCCAGGTGCAGGGGCTCAGGCTGCGCCTCGCCGCCGCCACGCACACCGAGGACGGTGACCTGCGCATCGAGCGGATCGGTGCCGTCGTCGCGGCAGCGGTCGTCGTCGTGGTCGCCATCGGCCTGCTCCGCCGCCGGCGCTGAGCCGGTCCGCCGAACGCCTCACACCCGTGGCCAAGAAGGATGCCGCCGCCGCGGCGGCCCGACTGCCCGTCCGGATGCTGCACGACCGCGTCCTCGTCTCCCTCGAGAGCGAGGGGGAGCGGCGCTCCGGCGGTGGCATCCTCATCCCCGCCACGGCGTCGGTGGGCAAGCGGCTCGCCTGGGCCGAGGTGGTGGCGACGGGCGCCAACGTGCGGCAGGTCGAGCTGGGCGACCGCGTCCTCTTCGACCCGGAGGACCGCGGCGAGGTCGAGCTGCACGGCAAGGACTACGTCCTGCTGCGAGAGCGCGACATCCACGCCGTGGCCGCCCGGCGCGTCGACGACGGCCAGACCGGCCTCTACCTCTGAGGGGTCTCTCCTCGGGTCAGTCGGGACGCAGCCCGAGCTTGCGCAGCAGGCCCGGGCCCGGCCAGACGGGCTTGCTCGGCAGCGGCCACTTCTTCGGGTCCTTCCGGTTGAGCATCACGTACTTGTCGAAGCAGACCTGCTGCGCCACCGGCCCGTAGAGGTCGGCGGACTCGGTCATCCACGCCTTCTGGTGGGAGGCGCGGTAGTCGGCCGGCATCGAGTCCCACAGCGCCTTGTTGAAACGGCGGACCGAGGGGTTGCGCTTGCCCGGCCGGATGGCCTCGTCATCGACGCCGTCCACCACCATTGTGGTCAGACCCTCTCCACCGAGCCCGGGGATCATCGTGCCGGCGAAGTCCGCCGACCACCCGCGATAGGTGATGCCCCACGCCTTGGTGATCTCGTCGATGCCGACGTCGCCGACCTTGCCCTTGGCGGGCCAGTCGGTCGAGCGCACCCGACCTCCGCCGACGGACAGGGCGATGTGGCCGTGCTTGCCGCCAGCCCAGTAGACGGGGGCGCCGGCCGGGGCGTCGGTGCCGCCGCGTCGTCTCGCGGCCCGCGCCCACGCCGCGTTGGCGTCGGCGAGGCCGAACCGGTGCGGGGCTGCGATGCAGTTCCACACGAAGTTGCAGCACATGCCCACGGGCAGGTAGGTCGTGAAGGCCCGCGCCTTGCCGACGCTCGCGCCCGGTCCGCGGACCGTCACGCCACGGTCGCCCCCACCGGGGGGCGGGGGTTCGTCGGTCCACGGGAGGTCGGGTGTCACCTCGCGCTCGCCCTGGTCGCCTCGGTCCAGCTCGTCGTCCCAGCCGCTCATCGCATCTCCCCTCGGGCCGGCGACGCGGTCACCCGCGTCACGGGGTGGTACGTCCCATGGTCCAAGGGAGGCGCGGCGCTGTCAGCCTGATACGCGAATCCGGACGGGTGTGCCGTCCGGTTCGCCCAGGCGGCGCTCGGCGGGCAAGGCCACACCGCGCAGTGCCGGAACGGTGGAAGTGGACGGATCGCGACTCCCCCTTCGACGACAACCTCGGAGGTCCTGGCGAGAGGTGAGCGAGTCTCTACAACGCGCCGGCCGATGGCTCCGACCGGCGCACGCACCAATGAGGCCGGTGGCGACACGCCATACCTTCTCGGCTCGTCGTGGCCGCCGGGGGTGGATCGCCATCGGCGACCGTGCCGGCCAACACAGGTGACAGGAAATCCCTTTACGGGGCGCGCCCTGCTGGACACTGACAGGGTGCGACGGAATCCGCCGGGGCCACTCGTGGCGCTGGCTGCCATCAGTCTTGGTGTGGAGACGCAGCCCCACAAGTTGAGATCCCCGCTTCGAATGGTCGCCGCCGCACCTGCGTAAATGCCTGCTGCCCAAAGACCTCCGGAAGGCGACGGCGCGCTACGTTCGGAGAATGCTGGACAGCCAAAGCGGTCCCGACCCGGACGTGGTCGTCGTCATGGGAGTGTCCGGGAGCGGGAAGTCGACGGTCGCGAAAGGCCTGTCGACTGTCCTTGGGTGGGAGTTCGCCGAGGGTGACGCCTTTCACCCCGAGGCCAACGTCGCGAAGATGCGCAGCGGCACGCCGCTCACGGACGAGGACCGTTGGCCGTGGCTCGAGGCGATCGGGGCGTGGATCTCGCGCAAGGAGAGCCGCGGTGAGTCGGCGGTCGTGACGTGTTCGGCGTTGCGCCGTGTCTACCGCGACCTGCTCCGCGAAGGCAGACCGCACGTCCGGTTCCTGCACGTGACGGCTGAGTCCGATGTCATCCGCGACCGGATGGAGCACCGTCCGGGCCACTACATGCCACCGTCCCTGCTGCCCAGCCAGCTGGCCACGCTCGAGCCGCTCGGAGCCGACGAGCCCGGCGTGACCATCAGCAACGAGGGGAGCGCCGCTCAGGTCCTGGACCGGGCGCTTGCTGCCCTCGGCCACCGTAAGGAGCACGCCTGATGTCTCTGATCGCACTTCCCGCCGTCCTGTCCACGGCCGTTCCTGGCGGACTGCCGGCCGCCGATGCACCCCCGGTGTATGCCGGGAACGCGCAGCTGGTCGCGGCGTGCATCCTCGGCATCCTTGCCGTCGTCGTGCTCATCACGTGGGCCAAGGTCCACCCGTTCCTGTCACTGATGCTCGGCTCTGCGGTTCTCGGAGCGGTGGCGACGATGCCGCCCGGCGAAACGGTCAAGAGCTTTGTGGCCGGGTTCGGCACGACGGCCGGGGCAGTGGGCATCCTCATCGCGCTGGGGGCGATGATCGGCAAGCTGCTCGAGGACTCCGGCGGCGCCAACCGGATCGTCGGGACGATGGTCGGACGCGTCGGGCCAGGTCGCCTGCCGTGGGTGATGGCAGCCATCGCTGCCATTCTCGGGTTGCCGTTGTTCTTCGAGGTGGGCGTGGTGCTGCTCGTCCCGGTGGTCGTCCTCGTGGCCCAACGGACGGGGTTGTCGTTGATGAAGGTCGGCATCCCTGCGCTCGCAGGGCTCTCGGTGCTGCACGGGTTGGTGCCGCCGCACCCCGGCCCGCTGACCGCGATCGGTCTGCTCAGCGCGGACCTCGGGCGCACGTTGATCTTCGGCATCATCATCGCGATACCGACCGTCGTGGTGGCCGGACCCCTGCTCGCGCGTTTCGTCGACCAGTGGGTGCCCAAGTCCGCGGATGACCTGGTGCTGTTGGGCTCGGCGTCCGGCGGCACGGCGACGGTGACCCGTCCGGCGGTGCCCGCCGGTGCTCGTGCCACGGGCCGCGAGGACGCGGTCGGGGGGCCCCCCGGCGACGACGGCCGTGCTGAGCCGGCTGGCGCTCGGACCGGCGATACCGGTGAGGGTGCCGGGGCCGACCGCGGGCTGGCCTCCTTCGAGGAGCCCTTGGCGCCCGGACGCAAGCGGGTAGGCTTCGCGACGGCCATCATCGGCATCACCCTGCCGGTTGTCCTGATGCTCGTCGACGCGATCACCAAGCTGCTCGTCACCGACGAGGAGACGGGGGTCCGCACGACCATGGACTTCATCGGGACCCCGATCGTCGCCCTGCTCATCGCGGTGCTCTACTGCTACATCGCCCTGGGGCTCGGGTCGGGCTTGAACAAGAGCCAGGTCAGCGACTCGGTCGGGTCCGCGCTGCCGGCCATCGCGAGCATCATCCTCATTGTCGCCGCCGGTGGCGGGTTCAAGCAGACGCTGATCGACGCCGGGGTCGGCAACGTCATCAAGGACTGGGCAGAGGGCGTCAGCATCTCGGTGCTGCTGCTCGGATGGCTCGTCGCTGTGCTCATCCGACTGGGTACGGGGTCGGCCACGGTCGCCACCATCACCGCGGCCGGCATCGTCGCGCCGCTGGCGCCCACCCTCTCGGCCAACCACCTCGCGCTGCTCGTCCTTGCGATCGGCTGCGGCTCGCTGTTCTTCTCGCACGTCAACGACGCGGGGTTCTGGCTCGTCAAGGAGTACTTCGGTCTGACCGTGGGCGAGACGATCAAGTCGTGGTCCGTGATGGAGACCGTCATCTCGGTGTTCGGCTTTGCCCTCGTGATGGTGGCCAGCGTCATCGTCACCTGACGGAAGGATGTGCCGCCAGCCGGCGGATGCTCGTCCTGCGACCGAGTGACAGGCATGAGTCCATCCGTGGTCAGTGTCTTCCTGATGGTCTTGGTCGTCGGGGCCGCCCGCCTGTGGGTGCTCGAGGATTCCCGGACCCGGATCGAGCGGGATCGACCCGTCGTCGCGACCTGGGCGGCCTCACGGTTGACCGGCCGGAAGTTTGGGCGGCCCTGTGCCTCTTGGCGCTGGTGCTGTTCTTGCCGCTCTACCTCGTGGCCCGAAGGTCCGAGTAGCCAGACGTGGCGCTGGTGTGCCCGGTTATCGGCGGGTCTGGTTGACATGTCAAGTGTTCGTGAGGCCAGTAGCACCTACCCCCGCGCGGCCCGATCGTCATGCGCGAGCTGGTGTCACATAGTTCCGGCTTGTACTCGATGGCTGTGCGTCGTACGACGAAGGCCCTCTGACCGGCACGCCACAGTCCCTCGCCGCGGTGCAGGTCCGGGAGCTGGGCGCGTTCGGCGGTCGACAGACCGAGCTCGAGTGCGTGCTCGGCGGGTTCCGCGACCGCAGCAACGTTCGTCGCCCGCCGACCAGACCGGACGGGCGCGTCCATCGCTGACGATGGACGTCTACCTGGGCCGGGGCCACGGGGCGGAGCGGCAGCCGCGGCGCTCAAAGGGGCCACACGTCTGACCCTCCCGAGTAACAGCTGGGGGACAGCAGAAGAGCCCGGCCGCAACGGCCGGGCTCTTGACGTGCGTATCTGGTGCGCCGTCAGGGACTCGAACCCCGAACCCAGTCGGTTCGGCGCCCTTTGCGCTTCGCATCGCGTCGACGTCTCTCCACGCCTCTGACCTGAAGGTATGCCGTCCCAACGTTCTCAGTCTGTCTCGTGGCCACCGCTTGGTTCCCGTCCAAAACGTCGGCGCGGCCACCGGCCCAACCATGCATCCTGTTCCGCACTGCTGGATCGGCACTGGTAGCAGGCTCCTCGACCGCGGATTGATGGTCACCGCCCAGCTGTAACGCCCGAAGCGACGTCCACTCGCTGATCTGTGGTCCTTGGTTGAGAGTCGTGTGTGGTGCATCGACCAGGACGTCATGATGTGGCCGTCAGGCGACACCATCGGCATAGAGCTGTCGTGGGATTGGGCCATGAAGAGGGGCATTCGAATGGCTGCGCAATTACCCGACGTTGAACGTCAGTGGGCGGCTCAGAAGCGCGACTTCGTTGCTGACCGACACGTCGAGCTAGCCGGCGAGCGGGACGCGGCCGGCGACATGAGAGACATGACCGCCAGCCTTGGAGGTCAACCTGTCGTGACCATCTGGAGGGTCGGGCACCCAGATCAGGATGCCCTTTCGACAGCCTGACGCAGGGCACGGCAACGACGGTTCCACCCGTTCGCGCGTCGCCCAGAACACGCCTGGGGCCGAACAGGCGGCGTCATGACGCACCGTGCGCAACGCATCGCTCCTACGAGCGGATCGCGGAAATGGGTGTGGTGTCGTTGAGGACGGACGAGAGAAGTCGAGTCGGCGGAGCCGATCCGCTCCGACGAGAGTCGCCGAGCCAGGTGCTTCAGTCGTCCTTCTTCAGGCTCGGGTACTTCTTCTCCACGGCCGCACGGACCTTCTTCTGTTCGGCGGCGGAGCCATGCTGTGCGACGCGCGCCAAGGCATTCCGCGCATGCTCAAGGTCGGGGATCGGGTACTTCTCCTGCTCCGGCAACGCGAAGGATGACTTCTTCAGGTTCTTACGGTTCTCGCCGCTACTCAGGTCTTTCGTCATGCAGATGACCCCTTTGCTCAGCAGGGACAGCGCGTGGATGCTGCTGCTTGTCACGTACCCAGACAGAGGTGAAGGCGACACCTTCGCGAACGAGGCCAAGGCTGAACGCCACGATCCCCGGGGCAGCGATGTCCGTCAGGTCGTCCTGCAAGGCTGAGTCGCCGTACTGGCCGAGTCCCTCGAGGGCTTGCCGCGTCTCCGGGACCGGTTCCATGCTCTTGAAGTACCCATCGGGCTCGCCTGCCCGAACCCCGAGGTGAACCCAGGGTGAGTCGGTGAGCGTCGTGGGAGGCGCCCATCGCGTGCGGAGTGGCCTGAGAGGACAGCCGGAGGGGACGGACCCGGGGGGCGTACAACATACCCGCTCCAGCAGATCCCAATCTTTTTGGCCGAATCGGCCTGAGTTGCAAAGGGTTTGGGTATTCCTTCAGTGCAACAACCGCGCGATGTGGAGGCTCGAGAAGCTGGCCGGTCCCGTCGTGCGGCCACCGAAGGGAAGAACCCATGACCGAACGACCGTATGACACGGCCACGCCCGTCGACGTCGCCGGAACCTCCACCTACGCCTCTGGTGCCGACCTCGGCACCAGCGGCGACCTGACGCCCCAGCACGCCGACGACAGCACGACCGCGGTCGTCGGAGACGAGGCGAAGTCCGTGGTCTCCGACACAGCCCAGAGCGGTCGTCACGTGGCCGAGACCGCTGCCGGCGGCGTCAAGGACGTCACGTCCGAGGTCACCACGCAGCTGCGCCAGCTCTTCGACCAGGTCCGCTCCGAGCTCGACGGCCAAGCGTCGTCCCAGGGTGAGCGCGCAGCCGGCGGACTCCGCTCGATCGCCGACGAGCTCAAGCAGATGGCGTCGAGCACCGACAAGCAGGGCATTGCCGGAGAGCTGGCGCAGCAGGCCTCCGACCGTGCTCACTCCGCCGCGGACTGGCTGTCCGACCGACAGCCCGGCGACATGGTCGACGAGCTGCGCTCGTTCGCCCGACGTCGTCCCGGCACCTTCCTCCTCGGCGCCGCAGTGCTGGGCGTGCTCGGCGGACGGATGACTCGCGGGCTGACCGGTGAGTCGGGCTCCGCAGGTGCCACGGGCTCAGGCTCGGCCACCGGCGGGGGCAACGGTCGCCCCGGATCCGGTACGCACGCGTCGGTTCCCACCCCCACCGCAGCGATGGGTACCCCGTCCGATGACGCCGCCCCGTATGCCGTCGGGATCCGCGACAGCGAGACCCACGCCGTCACGCCGTCAGTCGGCTCGACAGCCGCCGTCCAGGCCGACCCGGGCACCGAGGGCTATGGCGGGGTCCGCTGATGAGCACGTGGCCCGACGCGGCCCACGGGCCTGAGGCGACGGCATACGCCGAGGTGCCCCCAGTCGGCGAAGGAGCCCACGACAAGGCAGAGCGCGCGTCGCTCGGTGAGCTCGTCGGCGACATCAGCGCGGGCCTCTCGACCTTGCTGCGTCAGGAAGTCGAGCTCGCCAAGGCGGAGGCTCGCGAGTCGGCGACACGGGCCGGTAAGGCCGCCGGACAGTTCGGCGCCGCGGCGCTCGCCGCGTGGATGACGCTCCTGTTCCTCTCCCTCGCCGTATGGGAGTGGCTCTCCAGCGCCATGGAGAGCCGAGGGTGGGCTGCCATCGTCGTCATGGCCGTCTGGGGGATCGTCGCCGCGATCTTCGCGATGGTCGGCCGACGGACAACCAGACAGATCCAGGGAATGCCGCGCACGACGGAGACCGCCAAGCGGGTCCCCGATGCGCTGATGGGAAACGAGGAAGCGCGATGACCATGAACGACCCGACCGTGAACACATCGACCACCACGACGACGAACGACCCGGACGCGATCCGCGCGGACATCGAGCGGACCCGCGAGGGGTTGAGCCGTGACGTCAACGCCCTCGGCGAGTCGGTGAGCCCCAGCCACCTGGCGCACCGCCAGGCGGACAAGGTCAAGGACCAGGCAGCATCGGTCCGCGACCGGGTCATGGGCACGGCGTCCGACGCCGGTGACAAGACCTCGCAGATCGCCCACGGGGCCGGTGACTCTGCCGCCCAGGCGAGCGACTCGCTCAAGCGCCGGGCGCGCGGAAACCCGCTGGCGGCTGGGATGATCGCGCTCGGGGCCGGATGGCTCCTCGGCTCGCTCCTGCCCGCGTCGGAGAAGGAGCGGGAACTCTCGCAGGACGTCAAGGACCGCGCGGCTCCCGTCATCGACGAGGTGCAGAACGTGGCCAAGACCGTGGCGAGCGAGTCCGCCGACCACCTGAAGGAGCCGGCCCAGGAGGCTGCGGAAGCGGTCAGGGAGTCCGCTCGTAGCGCGGCTGCCGACGTCAAGCAGGATGGTCAGCAGGCGGTCGATGAGGTGCGCGGCAGCGCGTCCGACGCCGCCGACACGGTCCGGTACCGGTCCCAGGACTGACTCGTAGGTGTGGAGCTCGAAGGGCCGGCGGGAGTGCTCGCCGGCCCTTCGGTCGTCCCCGGGCCACGACGCGAGGCGCGAGCCTGACTCAGGCGGATGCCCCCACCATCGCGAGCAGCCGTTCACCGACGACCGCGAGCGTGCGGCGCTGAAGGCGGCTCACGGCCATGAGCGTGGGGTGGAGGACGTCGGCGACCTCTGCGTCAGCTCCTGTGTGAAGCGCAAGTGAGTCATCTGCTTCGCGAAAGGACGTGGCTCAGGCGCTCGACCGGCCCAAGACGCCGGTCGAGCTCATCGAGTCGAGCAGGATTCGACTAGAGCCGCAGCACGCAGCGGCGATGGCGCACCTCTGCCGCGTATCGAAGGCTGCCAAGAACGACATCGTGCTGCTCGCTTAGGAGGCGCCCAAGCGGGTTGACGCGGACGCCTTGGCCTGGATCACGTCGGTCCTTCCGAAAGACCAACGCTACGATCCTCGACGAGGCAGGTTTGAGGGCCACCCAGGTCGCCGACCAGCTCGGCCATGCCCGGCCGTCTTTGACCATAGACGTCTAGATGGGCCGAGGTGCCAAGGGCGGGGCGGCCGCCGCTGAACTGCAGGGCGCCGTCGGCACGGACACGTCTGATCAAAGTGGGGGGTTTCGTGGACAACAGAAGAGCCCGGCCGCAAGGGCCGGGCTCTTGACCTGCATATCTGGTGCGCCGCCAGGGACTCGAACCCCGAACCCAGTGAGTTTCGGCGCCTCTTGCGCGTCCCATCGCGTCGACGCCTCTTCGCGCCTCTGACCTGCAGGGATGCGATCCCGACGTGCTCGCTCTGTCTCGTCGCCACCGCTTGGTTCCCGTCCAAAAGTGGCTGGTTTCGCGTCTCCCTAGCTAGGAGGTGTCCGGACACTTCCCGGACCTGTCGTACGACCGTATTCCTGTGCCCCAGCCGCCTCTGACTCTTCGAGGACCGCTCTAATGTTCTGTGACGCAGGAGCACGGAGAATGACGACTGGTGATGGATCCGGCGGGACGTTGCGTTGGTCTCGCAGGCGGAGCGTGACCGGCTGCTGGCTGCATTCTTGCGGTCGGGCGTAGTCTGAAGTTTTGTCACGGCACAGGCCTACCCCGGGGCGAACCCGTTGTTTGCCCGGACCTGGCCGCGCGTAAGGAGTCCGCTATGCGCCTCTTGCGACGCTGTCTGGTTTTCACCGCTGCACTCGGACTGGGTGCCCTGGGAGCCCTAGGGGCCTCAGCGGCGCAGCCCGCACCTACGGTCGACGCTCTCGTGAGCGTGGGGAGCCCCTCGTCGAACCATCCCCAGAACGCGTCCAACGAGCCGTCCTTGGCGGTCAGCGCGGCCCGGCCGGACGTGCTGGCCGCCGGCTCCAACGACCTGGTGGACATGCAGCCGTGCTCACGCCAGGCGTCCACCGACCATGCCGCGTGCTCGTTCCCGCTCGGCACGTTCAACCTGGGCGTCGGCCTGTCTGCGGTGCATTTCTCGTTCGACCGCGGCCACAGCTGGATTCAGCCGACGTACTCGGGGCTGACGGCGGCGGACTGCAGTCCGGTCCAGGAACCGTGCGTCCCGCACGTCGGGCCGATCCACACCGTTCCCAACTACTACGAGAACGGCTTGCGCTCGCGAAGCGACACCGGGGTGTCCTTCGGGCCGGCCCCAGGTGCTGACGGCTTCTCCTGGGCCAACGGCGACCGGCTCTACTTCTCCAGTCTCGCCACGAATCTCACCGACACCGTGATGCGCGCTGGGAACTCCGGCCAGAACGGCTTCACCGCGGTCACCGTCTCACACATCGACAACGTGACTGCGGACCGGGTCGGGAACCAGGCCAACTGGTCGCGGCCGTACTTCGCCGCGCCCCAGGCGGCGTTCAGCTCGGGCTTGGACAAGGAGCAGATCTGGGCGGACAACGCCGAGTCCAGCCCGTTCTTCGGCAACGTGTACGTCTGCTACTCCGATTTCCACAGTCTGAGCGGAGGCAACTCCTTCCCGCTCAAGCCGATGGTCTCGACCTCCCGCGACGGCGGGGTGAGCTGGAAACAACACCAGGTTGCGCCTGCGGTCGCCAATGCCAAGCAGGGCGCGTACGACGGGTGCACGGTGCGGACCGACAGCCACGGTGTCGTGTATGCCTTCTTCACGCACTTCGGCGGCACCAGCCTGGCCGGCTTCCACGCGGTGATCACGTCCCTCGACGGCGGCCAGACCTGGCGTCAGCCGAAGGACGTGGTCGCGATCACCGATCCGTGCTTCCACACCGACCCGGTGACCGGTCGTTGCATCGTGGATGGCGTCGCGGGCGCACGCACCGACCTCGCCGCGATGCCGAGCGTGGACATTGCCAACGGGGCCCCGACGGGCGCGGATGCCACGAACGAGATCGTCGACTCCTGGGTCGACGGAGCGCTCGGCCCTGACCACGAGAAGGTCATGCTCGCGTACTCGACCAACGGCGCAGCCTCGTTCAGCCCGCCGACCGCGATCTCCCCCGCCGGAGACATCCCCACGTATGCCGCACCCGCCATCAGCCCGGACGGCACTCGGGTCTACGTGGTGTCCCAGGCGTTCACGCAGCCATTCCAGGCGACCACGGCCGATCCCCGGCCCGAGCACGGCGTGCTGCAGGCTGCCGCGATCGGAGCGGGCGGCGCCCCCGGCGCCTGGGTCACGGAGTACTCCGGCCCGCTCGGCGATGCACGCGGTACCTCGCAGGGCAGGATCCTCTACAACGAGTTCCTCGGCGACTACGTGTACGCCATCGCCACGCGCACCTATGGTGCCGGAGTCTGGACCGACACCCGCCGCGCCATGGACTGCCCTGCGCTCGACACCTGGCGCCAGCAGTCGTCGGACGCTGCACAGGTGACGCTTCCGGCACCGTGGCCCTTGGGCGACTGCCCGGCAAGTTTCGGCAACAACGACATCTTCAGCGCCACAACCGGATGAGGTGGCCGGCCCGTACTCGCGCACCGCAGCCGGGTGGACCACCAGCGTCGCTGGGCTGGAAGTCCATCAGGCCGCGCTCTCGGGTTACGGAACTCAACTCCGCCTTGCGCTCTGGGCCGACGAGCTGCGTAGTGCGCTTCGCGACGCCACAGTCACAGCGATCTAGGACTGGTGCGCTCATTGAGGGCCAGGTCCAGTGATGCGTGATGGCACCCCAGGCGGCCAGTCAAGACGTGTGGGGCGGGCTTGGGGGTTAGAAGATCACCAAGCCGTTCTGGCATCGCGGGAAAGGACGCTCGTTCGGTCCGTGCCGAGGTGCCAAGAGCGGGGCGGCCGCCGCGGCACTCGAAGGAGCCCTCACCTCCGACCCTCCCGAGTCAAAAGTGGCCGGTTTCGTGGACAGCAGAAGAGCCCGGCCGCAACGGCCGGGCTCTTGACCTGCATATCTGGTGCGCCGCCAGGGACTCGAACCCCGAACCCAGTGATTAAGAGTCACTTGCTCTGCCAATTGAGCTAGCGGCGCAACGAGGGGAAACGTTAGCAGCCGTCCCGGGCCGGGACAAAATCGGTCGGCGCCGGGCATCTCGCGGCCCGAGGTCGTGCGCCGGCCGGGCCCGGGCGTCCCCGTGCTGCGGGCGGATTCGCGCGCCTACGGGGTCGCGCTCGCCGTCGAGATGAGCGACAGCGCGAGGCTGACGACGATGACGCCGATGATGACGCCGACGGTGATCCGCTGGGCCTTCTTGTTCCCCATGAGCATGTCCCCCATTGTGCGGCATGCCGCGGAGGCGGCTTCAGGGCATCACCAGCGGCGTACGGTGGACATGAGACAGGGTCACCCCGTCAGGGTCGCCCTCGTCGGCAGCAAAGGACCCGACCCTTGCGCGGCGTCGGTCCTCCATGGCAGGAAGTGACGAGCGAGCCGCGGCCACCCCATCCCGTCACGCTCCCCGAGGAGCCACCGTGAACGCCCTGCCCCAGTCCTTGCTCCTCCCCGCTGCCGTCGACGGCGAGATGCCCGCGAACGGTCTCCCGAGTCGCCTGTCCCTGTCGGACCATCCGGGGGTGAACGCATCCGACGGCGGCTGGTGGCCCCGGTCGACCGATCTCCGCGTCGAAGTGCCGCTCCTCGACGTCGCTGTTCACGACCGGACCAACGCGCGCATCGCACGGTTCGGCTACGAGCGAACGGGGTGGGCGGAGGCGCCACGAAGGGTGGGCAGCCCGATCGGCATCACGCACCTCGGCTGGTTCGAGCACAGCCGCTTCCCCGACCACGTCCTGCTGTCGCTGAGCAACTACGGCAGGCTCGTGCTCACGGTCGTCCCACCGGACACCGAGGAAGAGACGGCACGCACCGCGCTGGCGACCGCCCGCGACTAGGGCCGTCGGGCGGCGCGCCCGTCGACGCCGGACGTCACCGGCCGTCAGACACGAGCATCGCCCTCACGGCGGCGCGGAGGTCCCCGCTGCCGTCGCCCGTGACGGCGGCACGCATCCGCTGGTAGCCGGCGCCGTCGCGCAGGATGTCCTCGATGCCTGCGAGCTCCCTCGTGCACGCGAGTCGCCGCGCCGTGGGCTGGAGCTGCTCGAGCAGGTCGTGGATGTCGTCGACGACGTGGACCTCCGTGTTGTCGGCGTCGCGGATGATGATGGCCTCGAGCCCGTAGCGGGCCGCGCGCCACTTGTTCTCCTGCACGTGCCACGGCGGCAGGGGGCGAGCGAGGACACCTTCGTCGAGCTCGTGCTCGAGGTGCGCGACGAGGCAGTGGATGAGCGCGGCGACGGCGGCCACGTCCTGCGGGCGTGAGAAGCCGTCACAGGCCCGGACCTCGATGGTGCCCAGGCGCAGCGACGGCCTGACGTCCCAGCGCAGCTCGCTCGCATCGGCGATGACCCCGGTGGTGAAGACGTCGTGGAGGTACGTGCGGTACTGCGCCCACGTCTCGAACTGGAAGGGCAGGCCCGCCGTGGGGAGCTGTTGGAACAGCATCGTGCGGTTGCTCGCGTAGCCGGTGTCGGCTCCGGAGCCGTAGGGCGACGATGCGGACAGGGCCGTGAGGTGCGGGTGGTAGGTCAGCAGGGCGTTGACGAGCGGCCAGACCTTGGCGGCGGACCTGACCCCCACGTGGACGTGGACGCCGAAGATCACCATCTGTCGGCCCCACCACTGGGTGCGGTCGATGAGGGTCGCGTAACGCTGACCCTCGGTGACCTGCTGGTCCTCCCACCGGGCGAAGGGGTGCGCGCCACCGCCGTAGAGCAGGACGTCCAGCTCGGTGGCGGCCCGCTGCACGCGCCCGAGGCCGTCGGCGAGGTCCGCAGCCGCCTGCTCCGCATTCGCGCAGACGCCCGTGACGATCTCGACCGTGTTGCGCAGCAGCTCCTGCGTCACGGTCGAACGAGACTTCGTCTGCCGGGCATGACCGGTGTCCTCGGGCCCGTTGGCCAGGCCGAGCAGCTCGACGGCACGCGAGGTGAGGTCGAGGGTGGTCGGGTCGAGCAGCCCGAGCTCCCACTCGACGCCCAGGGTCTGACCTGCGGACGGCGAGAACCGCGCGTCCACGGCCCGCTGGCTCTGGTCGGTCATGGGTTACCTCGGGGGTCGTCGGGACGCGACCGCAGGGCAGCGCTGCGTGCTGCGGGCCGGTGTGAAACGGCTGTCCCGAGCCTAGCCGCGCCCGCCCCACGCCGACCAAGGACCGACACGGGCCCGCGGCCTCTTGCTCGCGCCGCGGGCGCGGCGCACCAACACGGTGGTTGATGGTGGCTCGACGGCCCTGTCGAGGCCGCGATCGACGAGGCCCGGCTGACCATGCCAGCCTGACGCAGGGCTCGTCCGTCTCCCGTCCGGTTGATGGGTGGGGCCCCAGGCACCCCTCCATGAGCAGACCCGGGGCCCCGCGACGACGGCAGCTTGGGGGTCAACCCGTCGTCACCATGTAGACGCTCGAGGAGCCGGTTCATGACGCGCTTTCGGCGGCGTGGCGCCCGGACTGCGTCCAACCGGTGGGGCAAGGTCCGTGCCGCGCGCCCGTCGATGCCCCCTGTCTCGGCGGGCGCGCCCACGTCGCCGAGGACGGCGGGCCCTACCGTCCTTCGAGCGCATCCGTGGGTTCGTGGTCGGCGATGGCCGCGAGACGATCGCGGGCGTTGTGCTCCACGAGCAGCGGGACGAAGGTTCGGATCCCGCCCGTCAGCTCCGAGTGCGCCAGCCGGACAGCGGCTTCGACGACAGCGACGTCAAGCATCGGAAAGCGTTCAGCGAGGCGCGCCTCGACCGCGTGAATCTCGTGGGCTTCCATCCGGCGATCCATGGATACGGGGCTCCTCTTGCAACACGACATCTCAACGGAAGAGCAACACCTGATGAGACACCCGGAGAACACCGGATGACAAGGCCCAGTCGGTACGCACGGGCCCGCGCCCTGAATGTGTGACAAAAAGAGCCGCCCCGCACTCTCGTGCGGGGCGGCGTCTGGGGTGAGTGACGGGACTTGAACCCGCGGCCACCTGGACCACAACCAGGTGCTCTACCAGCTGAGCTACACCCACCATGCACAACACGAGCCGGGCCCGAAGGCTCGGCGCCGTGTCACGGCGTCGACAATGCTACAGGCTCTCGTGAGGTGCTGATGACCACCCCGCCCGGCGGCATACGCCATCGCCCGAAGGGCCACGAGCGAGTGCTCAGTGCTCGATGACGTGAGGTGAAGCGAGCGCCTTCGCGGTGGCGCTGTCGGGACCGGGCTGCGGCACGAAGACCGCCGCGCGGTAGTAGCGCAGCTCGGCGATCGACTCGCGGATGTCGGCGAGGGCGCGGTGGCCGCCGGACTTCTTCGGGGCGTTGAAGTAGACGCGGGGATACCACCGGCGCGAGAGCTCCTTGATGGAGCTGACGTCGATGATCCGGTAGTGGAGGTAGGACTCGAGCACCGGCATGTCGCGCG
The DNA here is from genome assembly GCF_001428505.1 of Terrabacter sp. Root181. Taxonomy (GTDB): domain Bacteria; phylum Actinomycetota; class Actinomycetes; order Actinomycetales; family Dermatophilaceae; genus Terrabacter. Next base: position 282,617 of record NZ_LMHU01000008.1, on the reverse strand, counting down.
AGAGGAACCCGCGGTCGGTGGCCACGGTGTTGCCGCCGAGCGGCGCCTTGCGGGGCTCGGGGACGAAGGTGCGGACGTAGTCGAGCACGATGTGCTCGGCCTCCTTCAGGGTCACCCCCGAGTCGAGCTCGGTGATGAGGCCCGAGCTCGTGTGCATGTCGCGGACGAAGTCGTCCATCTGCTCGAGGGCCTCGTCCGGCGGCTTGACGACGACGTCGATGCCGTCGCCGAGCTGGTTGAGCTCGAAGTCCGTGACGAGAGCGGCGACCTCCACGAGGGCGTCGGACTTCAGGGACAGGCCCGTCATCTCGCAGTCGATCCAGATGATCCGGTCGGCGATGGCTCGGTGGTTGGTGTCGCTCACCGGTCCACCATAGAGGCTGAGGAGGACGACCCCGGGTGCACGGGCCCAGCGCTGCACTAGCCTGCCCTCATGACCTCAGGGGACGTGACGACACAGGGGGAGGGCGCGAGCCCGGGCGGTCCGGCGCAGCAATGGAGTCCGGTGCGCAACCCGACCCGGAGACCGATGCTGCGCACGGCCCTCACCATCGGCGTCGCGGCGTCCGCCTTCCTCGTCTGCCTGCTCATCCTGCTCGGCATCCTCGACGAGCGGCTCACGACCCAGACGCTCATCACGTCCGCGCTCATGGCGATCATCCCTCTGCTCGTCATCGTGCCGACCTTCCTGTGGCTCGACCGCTACGAGGCCGAGCCGGCGCGCTACATCGTCTTCGCGTTCCTCTGGGGTGCGCTCGTGGCGGTCGTGGGTGCCTTCTTCCTCAACACCTTCGGGCTCAAGCTGCTCGTCGAGGCGCGGTGGACCGACCCGCTCGAGACGGGCGCCGTCTACCTCGCGCCGATCACCGAGGAGACCCTCAAGGGCCTGGGCATCCTGCTCATCTACCTGCTCCGGCGCCGTGAGTTCGACGGCATCATCGACGGCATCGTCTACGGCGGGCTCATCGGTGCGGGTTTCGCGTTCAGCGAGAACATCCTCTACCTCGGGCAGGCCTACAACGAGTACGGCGGCGAGGGCCTCACGTCGACGTTCCTCGTCCGTGGACTCATGGGCCCGTTCGGGCACCCGCTCTTCACGGCCCTGACCGGCATCGGCATCGGCATCGCCGTCACCGCCCGACGACCGGCGGTGCGCGTCGTCGCGATCCTCACCGGCTGGTTCTGCGCCATGCTGCTCCACGGGCTCTGGAACCTCACGGCGCTCGCCGGGATGGACGGTTTCTTCGCCGCCTACGTGACCTACCAGGTGCCGCTGTTCCTCGCCTTCGTCGGCTTCCTCTTCTGGCTCCGACGCCGGGAGGGCCGCCTCATGGGGCGCTACCTCTCGCCGTATGCCGACGCAGGCTGGCTCACGCACGCCGAGGTCACGATGCTCTCGAATCTGCAGCTGCGCCGGGCGGCGCGGGCGTGGGCGCGGCAGAACGGCGGGCGTCCTGCGAAGCAGTCGATGGACGCCTTCCAGGACAGCGCGAGCGACCTGGCCCTGTTGCGGTCGCGGCTCGTCCACGGCACCGCCGAGGAAGGCGCGTCGGAGCGCGAGATGGTGCTCCTCGAGGCGATCACGGCGCACCGTCGCGACTTCGTCGGCTCGCCCGTGACCTGAGCGGGCGGGACGGCCCGGGGTGCCTATCATTGGACGGCGCCCGGATCGGGCGACCGGCCCCTGTAGCTCAGCGGATAGAGCAAGAGCCTTCTAATCTCTTGGTCGCAGGTTCGAGTCCTGCCGGGGGCACTCGATCGACCGCGGACCCGGCCGCGGCGGAGCAGGTCTCGGCCGCAAGGACTCGGCGCCGCCCCGGCCCGAATCCGTGACGCCGCCGCCCCCGGCTGCGATCATGAGTCGGTCAGCCGGCACGCGATGGAGCGCACCCACCAACGGGTCGCTCTCGCGGCCTGACGGGAGGGATGACGCTCTCATGGCAGGTCGCACCACGGGAACGAGCCGGATCCCCATCCTCGGCTGGCTGCGGTCGTACGACCGCAGCTGGTTGCGTGGCGACCTGATCGCGGGGATCACCGTCCTCGCGCTCGTCGTCCCGAAGAACCTCGGGTACGCCGGCATCGCCGGCATCCCCGTGCAGAACGGCCTCTACGCGGCGGCAGCCGGTGCGATCCTCTACGCGATCTTCGGCACCAGTCGGCAGATCTCGGTGGGGCCGAGCTCGGGGCTGGCGGCGGTCGCCGCGAGTGCCGTCCTCGCCGCCGGCATCGCCGACGAGAAGGCGGTCGCGTCGTTCGTCGCCGGCATCACCCTCGCCTCGGGCGTGCTCTACCTGCTCGTCGCGGTGCTGAAGATGGGCTGGATCGCGCAGTTCCTCTCCCGTGCGGTCGTCACCGGCTTCCTCTTCGGTGCAGCGGTCGACGTCGTCATCGGTGAGCTCCCGAAGCTGACCGGCACGAAGGTGTCCGGGAGCAACCCCCTCCAGGAGCTGTGGTCCTGGCTGACGACACTCGGGGACGTGCACGGCACGACCGTCGTGGTCGGGCTGGTCTCGCTCGCAGTCGTGTTCGGTCTGCGCGTCGTCGCCCCCAAGGTCCCGGGAGCCCTCGTGCTGGTGGTCGGCGGACTGCTCGCCTCGTGGCTGCTCGGCCTGGGCGACCGAGGCGTGGCGCTCGTCGGAGAGGTGCCGCGAGGGCTTCCCGCCTTCGTCGTGCCAGACATGGCGCTGATGTGGGACCACGTCGGCGTCGGGGCCGTCGCCGCCTTCGCCCTCGTGCTGATCGGCTTCTCACAGACCGCTGGCGACGCCCGCGCCTTCGCCGCCAAGCACCGATACCAGATCGACATCGACCAGGAGTCGGTGGCGCAGGGCTTCGCGAACGCCGGGTCCGGCCTCCTGCAGGGAATGCCCGTCTCCACGAGTCTTTCGGCGAGCTCGCTCAACGACCACTCCGGTGCCAGGTCGGGGCTTGCCTCGCTCACCACCGGGTTCAGCGTCCTGCTGACCCTGCTTCTCCTGGCACCGCTCTTCTCCGACCTGCCCAAGCCGGTGCTGGCCGCGATCATCATCGAGGCCGTCGTCATGGGGATGATGGACCTCCCGGAGATGAGGCGGCTTTTCCGCGTCAAACGGTTCGACTTCGGGGTGGCCGTCGCGGCCCTGCTCGGCGCGCTCGTCTTCGGCGTGCTGGCGGGGGTCATCATCGGCGTCGCGCTCTCGATCTTCTGGCTCATCAAGGTCTCCACGCGACCGCACATCCCGACGCTCGCGCGCGAGCCGGGCACAGACGTCTACCGTGACCTTGCGGACCACCCTGACGGCGAGGTGGTCCCCGGCATCGTGGTGATCCGGATGGACGGCGGGCTGTTCTTCGCGACGTCCGACGCCCTCGAGGACCGTGTCCGGGAGGTCATCCACGAGGACCCGGCGGTCAAGGGCATCGTCCTGGACTGCGGCGGCATCGACTACGTCGACTCCCAGGGGTCCGCCAAGATGGCCGACGTGCTCGACCTGGCCGAGGACTCCGGCGTCGTCCTGCGACTGGCCAGGCTCAAGGCGGCCGTACGCGCGACGCTCGAGCTCGACGGCGTCATGGAGCGCCTCGGCGCCGACCACGTGCACGGCAACGTCGCGCGGGCCGTCGAGGCCGAGCGCCGGGCAAGGGCCGCCAGCCCGGACGCGTGACGGGCACACGCGCGGCGAGCCGCCCGCACGCATGGCGGCCGGAGGGCCGCGCGCGCGCCGCATGACGGCCGGCGGGCCGCGTGCCGGGCCGGACGACCGTGTCCGGTGGGCGGATGCGGGCACCGCGTGGCATCGTCAGGTCACGACTCGGGGTATGTCGTGGGGGCGCGCCGCCTTTCAGTTTGGTTGTGCCCACTGCGACACGGAAGGATACGGGCGTGGCAGGTGATTCAGGGGTGGGCAATGCCCGTCTCCTCGCGAGCGTTCAGGCACTTCGGTCTGCCGTCGCCGACGCCTCCCTGCCCCTCGACCTGCCCACCGCGCCGGCCGCACGGCTCGTGCGCAGTCGCCTGCTCGACCAGCTCGACGACTACGTCATCCCGCGGCTGACGTCGCTCGACGCCCCGATGCTCGCCGTCGTCGGCGGCTCGACCGGTGCCGGCAAGTCGACTCTCGTCAACTCGGTCGTCGGGCGCGAGGTCACCCTGCCCGGTGTCCTGCGGCCGACCACCCGCTCGCCGGTGCTGATCCACCACCCCTCCGACGCGGCCTGGTTCTCCGGGCCGCGCATCCTGCCAACCCTGGCCCGCATCACCGGGCGCCACTCGTCGTCCGACGGCCCGGGCGCGGTGCGGCTGGTCTCGACGGACGAGGTCGCAGCCGGTCTGGCCCTGCTCGACGCCCCCGACATCGACAGCGTCGTCGAGGCCAACCGCGACCTCGCGACCCAGCTGCTCGCCGCCGCCGACCTCTGGGTCTTCGTCACGACGGCCGCCCGCTACGCCGACGCCGTCCCGTGGGAGCTGCTGCGCGAGGCCTCGGAGCGGGGCACCGCTGTCGCCGTCGTCCTCGACCGCGTGCCCACCGTGGCCGTCGACGACATCCGCACGCACTTCGCGTCGATGCTGCGCGAGCAGGGTCTCGACCAGGCACCGATCTTCACGGTCGTCGAGTCGGAGCTCGTCGACGGGCTGCTGCCCGCCGACCAGACCGCACGGCTGCGGGGTTGGCTCGCGGCGCTCGCCGGCGACGCCCAGGCTCGTGCCGACGTCGTCCGTCAGACCCTCCACGGTGCGCTTGTCTCCCTCGACACGCGCACCCAGGGGCTCATCGCGGCATCCGAGCAGCAGACCGCGGCCGGCCGCGCCCTCGTCGACGCTGCAGCAGCGGCCTATGCCGACGCGAAGACCCAGGTCCACGAGGGGATGCTCGACGGCACGCTGCTGCGCGGCGAGGTGCTGGCGCGCTGGCAGGAGTTCGTCGGCACCGGTGAGTTCTTCCGGCAGGTCGAGTCGACCGTGTCCCGGGTGCGCGACCGCTTCACCTCCTTCCTCAAGGGCGAACCGGCCCGCGCCGACCACCTCGGCGAGGCGCTCCAGTCCGGCGTCGAGTCGCTCGTCGTCAACCGGGCCGAGCTGGCTGCGAGCGCGATCGCGCGCGCCTGGCGCACGCTGCCCGGCGGCGACCAGCTGCTGACCGCCGACCCGGGCCTCGCGCGCTCGGGCACGGACGTCGACACCCGGACCCAGCGCCTCGTGCGCGACTGGCAGGGTGACATCCTCCAGATGGTCCGCGACGAGGGTCGCGATCGTCGCACGACCGCCCGGATCATGGCCTACGGCGTCAACGGCCTCGGGGTGGTCCTCATGCTCGTGACGTTCGCGAGCACGGCGGGCATCACCGGTGCCGAGGTGGGCATCGCCGGCGGCACCGCCGTCGTCGGCCAGAAGCTCCTCGAGGCCGTCTTCGGCGACCAGGCCGTCCGCGAGCTCGCACGCAAGGCCCGCGAGCAGCTGGCCGCTCGCGTCGACGAGCTGTATGCCGCCGAGCTCGCCCGCTACGAAGGAGCTGTCACGACGTTGCAGGTCGACACCGACCAGACCGAGCGCCTCACCGCGGCCGCCGCGGCCGTCGAGGACGCGCGATGAGCCCGATCAGGCCGGGTCGCGCCAAGGTGGCGACGGTCTCGGCGGCCGAGCTGGGCACCCGGACGACGGAGCTGTCGATGGCGCTCGTGTCGGGCGCCGACGAGCTCGACCCCTCGGGGGTCGAGGTCGCACGACGGGTCGTCGACAAGGCCGTCGAGCGCTCCGGCATCGCCGGGGACCACACGGTCGTGGCGCTCGCGGGAGCCACCGGCAGCGGCAAGTCCTCCCTCTTCAACGCCCTCGTCGGCGGCGACGTCGCCGCCATCGGCGCGCGGCGGCCGACGACGTCACGTCCGACGGCCGGCCTCTGGGGCGACGCCGACGCGTCCGAGCTGCTCGACTGGCTGGGGGTGGCCGCGCGTCACGTCGTCGACACGGCACCCGGCGCGGGGGAGGGGCCGGTCGACGACTCGCGCGCCGTCCAGGTCGTGGGTTCGCTCGACGGACTGGTGCTCCTCGACCTTCCGGACTTCGACTCCCGTGAGCTCGAGCACCGACGGGAGGCCGAACGGGTGCTCGAGCTCGTCGATGTCTTCGTCTGGGTGACCGACCCGCAGAAGTACGCCGACGCGCGACTGCACGACGAGTTCGTCACCCTGATGTCGCACCACGACGCCGTCACGCTGGGAGTGCTCAACCAGTCCGACCGGCTCACGGCCGAGGGCGTCAAGACCCTGACGCAGGACCTCGCGAGGCTCCTCGTCGCCGACGGCGTCGCCGACGCGAAGGTCATCGCGACGTCCACGGTGACCGGTCAGGGCATCGCCGACCTCAGGCAGCGACTGGCGAATGCCGTTGCGGGACATGCGGCGTCGCGTCAGCGCCTCAAGGCGGACGTCATCGGTGCCGCGACGGGGCTGCGTCCCGGCGTCGCCGACACCGAGGCCGACGTGGGCCGCGTGCCGCGCGAGGCGCTGGATGCGTCGTTGGCGCGCGCGGCGGGTGTCCCCATCGTCCTCGACGCGGTCGCGCGCGACTACCGCCGCGAGGCGTTCGCGCACACCGGCTGGCTCTTCGCCCGCTGGACCAAGGGTTTCGCGGCGGATCCGCTCCGCCGCCTCCGCCTCGACCGGACCGGTGGTCGACCTCCGATCCCGGTCGAGATCGACGGTGCCGACGTGCGCGCCGTGCTCGGCCGCTCGTCCATCCCGGCGCCCACCGTGTCGACGGCGTCGGCCGTCGACCTCGCCACGCGCAGCTTCGTGCGCGACGCGTCCGAGGGGCTGCCGGTGCGCTGGACCCAGGCCGTCGAGGACGCCGTCGTCGGCGGCGACGGGACACTGAGCGACTCGCTCGACCGCGCCGTCATCGGCACGTCCCTGCGAGCGCGCCGCCCTGTCTGGTGGTTCGTCGTCAACATCCTCCAGTGGGTGCTGGGTCTCGTCGCCCTCGCGGGGCTCGTCTGGTATGCCGTGCTCTGGGTCTTCGCGCTGCTGCAGCCCCCGCGTCCCGAGACGCCCGCCGTCGGCATCCTGCCGCTGCCGCTCGTCATGCTCGTCGTCGGGGTGCTGGTCGGGATCGGGCTGGGCATCCTGTCGCGATGGTGGGCGCGCGTCGGTGCCCGGCACCGACGGACCGTCGTCGGCAAGCGGCTGACCGAGTCGGTCGCCGCGGTGGCCGACGAGCACATCCTCATCCCCGTCGACGAGGTCCTCCTGCGTCACCGCGAGACACGCGAGCACCTCGAGGCCGCTGCCGGCTGACGAGCCGGTGAGGACGCCGTCCACATCCCCTCGGGTGACGGCACCCCTGTCCACAGTCGGGGCCGGACGTCTGTCGGCGCGGCTCGGCTGGTCCGAAGGTGGGTTCCAGGCGGCGCGAGGCCGCCCCTGGAAACCTCCGAGGAGCACCGATGAACGAGACCCGCATCACCGTGCACGGCAACGTCGTGAGCGAGCCCGTCGAGCGACAGGGACGCAACGGCAGCATCTTCACGACCTTCCGCATCGCCACGACGCCGTACCGCCGCACCGGCGACGGTCGCTTCGTCGACGGCGACACGAGCTTCTACAGCGTCATCGCCTTCAACGCGCTCGCCGCCAACGCCGCCTCGGCGCTGCGCAAGGGCCACCCTGTCATCGTGGAGGGCAACCTCGCGATCAAGCAGTACGTCGGCAACGACGGGCAGCCGCGGACCTCTCCCGAGATCGACGCCGACCACGTCGGCCACGACCTGTCGTGGGGTCGCGCCAGCTTCGAGCGCATCAGCCGCGCGGCCGCGCTCGGCCAGGACCGCACTGCGGACCCGGACGTCCAGGCGTCGGTGCGCGCGCTGACCGAGGGCGGTTCGGTTGACCCCGATGGGCGCCCGGCCCACGTCGACGCGGACGGGGTCGTCGACGACGACTTCGACCTCGGAGGGCAGTCGGCGGCGGGTGGGCGTGACGACGGCGACGGGGTGCTCGCGACGGGTGACCCCGAGACCGACGACTACGAGGTCGTCGAGCAGCTCACGGCCTGAAAGGACCGGCGGTCCGCGAGCGCGGACACCGATTCGGTGCCGCGCTCGCTGACAGATAGCCTTCTGCGCATGGCCGAGTACATCTACACCATGACCCGTGCGCGCAAGGCACACAACGAGAAGGTCATCCTCGATGACGTCTCGATGTCCTTCTACCCCGGCGCGAAGATCGGCATGGTCGGCCCCAACGGCGCCGGCAAGTCGACGATCCTCAAGATCATGGCCGGACTCGACCAGCCGAGCAACGGCGAGGCGCGGCTGGCGCCCGGCGCGACCGTCGGCATCCTGCTCCAGGAGCCCCCGCTCAACGAGGACAAGACCGTCCTGGGCAACGTCGAGGAGGGCGCCGGCGAGATCAAGGCGAAGCTCGACCGCTACAACGAGATCTCGGCCGAGATGGCCGACCCCGACGCCGACTACGACGCGCTGCTCACCGAGATGGGCAAGCTGCAGGAGGACATCGACCACGCCGACGCATGGGACCTCGACAGCCAGCTCGAGCAGGCCATGGACGCGCTGCGCTGCCCGCCGCCGGACTCGCCCGTCACCAACCTCTCCGGTGGAGAGCGTCGACGCGTCGCCCTGTGCAAGCTGCTCCTGCAGAAGCCCGACCTGCTGCTGCTCGACGAGCCCACCAACCACCTCGACGCCGAGTCGGTCCTCTGGCTCGAGCAGCACCTCGAGTCCTACCCTGGCGCCGTCATCGCGGTCACCCACGACCGCTACTTCCTCGACAACGTCGCGCAGTGGATCGCCGAGGTCGACCGCGGCCGTCTCTACCCCTACGAGGGCAACTACTCGACCTACCTCGAGAAGAAGTCCGAGCGCCTGACGATCCAGGGCAAGAAGGACGCCAAGCTGGCCAAGCGGCTCAAGACCGAGCTCGAGTGGGTCCGCAGCAACGCCAAGGGCCGTCAGGTCAAGAGCAAGGCTCGTCTCGCGCGCTACGAGGAGATGGCGGCAGAGGCCGAGCGCACCCGCAAGCTCGACTTCGAGGAGCTCCAGATCCCGCCGGGCCCGCGCCTGGGCTCGACGGTCATCGAGGTCAAGAACCTCAAGAAGGGGTTCGGCGACCGCGTCCTCATCGACAACCTGTCGTTCTCGCTGCCCCGCAACGGCATCGTGGGCGTCATCGGCCCCAACGGTGTCGGCAAGTCGACGCTCTTCAAGACGATCGTCGGCTTCGAGGAGCCCGACGGCGGCGAGGTCAAGATCGGCGAGACGGTCAAGATCTCCTACGTCGACCAGGGCCGCGAAGGCCTCGACCCCAAGAAGAACCTCTGGGAGATCGTGTCCGACGGCCTCGACCACATGAAGGTCGGCAACGTCGAGATCCCGTCGCGGGCCTACGTCTCCCAGTTCGGCTTCAAGGGCCCCGACCAGCAGAAGCTGTCGGGCGTCCTCTCCGGTGGCGAGCGCAACCGACTCAACCTCGCCCTCACGCTCAAGCAGGGCGGCAACCTGCTGCTCCTCGACGAGCCGACCAACGACCTCGACGTCGAGACCCTGGGCTCGCTCGAGAACGCGCTCCTCGAGTTCTCCGGCTGCGCCGTCGTGATCACTCACGACCGGTGGTTCCTCGACCGGGTCGCGACGCACATCCTCGCCTACGAGGGCACCGAGGATAACCCCGCGAACTGGTACTGGTTCGAGGGCAACTTCGACTCCTACGAGGCCAACAAGGTCGAGCGTCTCGGCCCGGAGGCCGCGCGCCCGCACCGCGTCACGTACCGCAAGCTGACGCGCGACTGACCCGTCCTGAGGCCAGCGCCGACGGGAGGACCGGGATGCACGGCATCCCGGTCCTCCTTCGTCAGATCCAGTTCTTGCGCCGGAAGACGCCGTAGAGGGTGACCGCCACGCCGGCGATGACGGCCGCGCTGAACAGCACGCCCCACGGACGCCCGAAGCCGGGGTAGGGCACGTTCTGGCCGAACCACCCGGTGACCGCCGTCGGGACGGCGATGATCGCGGCCCATCCGGTGAGCTTCTTCATCACGGTGTTGAGCCGGGCGTCCTGCAGCGAGAGGTTGGTCTCGAAGATCGTCGTCACCATGTCTCGCAGGGACTCCGTCCACTCGGCGGCGCGCAGGACGTGGTCGTAGAGGTCGTCGTAGAAGCCGTCGAGCTCGGTGTGCCGCTGGTCGAGCTCGCCGCGGTGCCGGAGCACGGCGTTGACGACGTCCCGCATCGGGAGCACGACCCGTCGCAGCTCGACGAGCTCCTTGCGCAGCCGGTAGGTGCGCACCTGCACGGCGTGCATTCGGCCCCGCTCGTCGAAGAGGAGGTCCTCGAGCTGCTCGATGGCGTCGTCGAGCTGCTGAATCGCCTCGAAGTGCCCGTCGACCACGGTGTCGAGCAGCCCGTGCACGAGCGCCCCCACGCCGAGCTGGAGCAGCTGGGGGTCGTCGTTCCACCGGTCGAGGACCTGCTGCATGTCGTAGTCGTCACGTCCACGGACGGTGATGATGCCGCCGGGGAGGACGAAGGCCGAGATCCGGGTCGTGCGCAGGCGGGACTCGCGTCCCGGGGCGTCGAGGTCCTCGACGGCTCCTGCCGTGTCGCCGCCGCCCTCCAGCCGGGTCGCGTAGACGGTGAGGAAGGTGTGCTTGGCGTGCCGGGTCGCCTTGGGTCGCTCACCGGCGGAGACCGCGTCCTCGACGGCGTGCGGGTCGAGCCCCAGCTCCTGAGCCAGGGCGCGGAGACCGGCATGGTCCGGCTCGCAGAGGTCGACCCAGATCAGAGAGCCCTCGCGTCCCAGGAGCTCGGACACGTCCTCGAGGGGGAAGCCCTCGTCGACGACCTTGCCGTGCTCCCACCGGCAGGAGGTGATGCGCCCGGCTCCCGTGTTGTCCACGCGCCCAGTCTCGCAGGCCCGTGGCCTTTGACCCGTCAGGCGATGAGCGGGGTGACCTCGCGGGTCGTCGGACGTTCGCCGAGTGCGAGCTGCCACGCGCTCGCGAGGCGGCGGCCGACCTCGTCGGCCTCGTCGGGCGCGACGCAGAAGGGGACCCGGACCCAGCGGGCGAAGCCGCCCTCGACCCCGAACTGACCACCCCGGGCCAGCCGCACCCCGGCCGTCTCGGCGACGCGGGCGAGCTCGTCGCCGCGGGCCTCGGGCAGCTCGCACCAGAGGTTGAGCCCGCCGGTCGGCACCTCGAACCTCCAGTCGGGCACGTGCCGCCGAAGGGCTGCGACGAGGGCGTCGCGTCGGGACCGCGCCTCCCGACGTCGCTCGCCCAGGAGCGCCTCTCCCTGGTGGAGCAGGTCGGTGACGACGAGCTGCTCGAGGATCGCCGTGCCGAGGTCGAGGCTGTGCCGGGCCTCGATGACGGCCTCGGCTCCACCCTCGGGAGCCCGCACCCAGCCGACCCGCAGTCCGCCCCACCACGTCTTGCCGGCGCTGCCGAGGGTGTGGGTCTGCCGGGACGAGGCGGCGAACGGCGCCGGCCGCCGCACTCCCGCGTTCTCGTCGAGGCCGAGCTCGACGAACGTCTCGTCGACGACGGGGACGACGTTCGCACGCGACAGCACCGCACCCAGGGCGTGTCGGGTCGCGGTGTCCATGACGAGCCCGGTCGGGTTCTGGTGGTCGGGGATGAGGTATGCCGCCCGGGCGCCGCTCTGACGCAGGCCGACCTCGATCGCGTCGACGTCCCACCCCGAGGCCGTCAGCTGGGCGGCCACCGCGCGGTACGCCGAACGCCGCACTCCCACGATGGCGTTCGGGTAGGTGGGGCTCTCGACGAGGACACGGTCGCCGATCTCGAGCTGTGAGCGCAGGACGGCCGACAGGCCGCCGTGCGCGCCCGAGGTGATGACGACCTGTTCCGGTGAGGTCGACAGGCCTCGCGCTTCGAACCAGGCGGCGACGGCGGCCCTGGTCTCGGGGAGCCCGCGCGGGTCGTAGCCGGCGGTCGCGAGGAAGCGCGGGAGCTCGACGACGGCCCGCTCGTAGGCCGCGGTGACCCCGGCCGCGGCCGGCAGGGCGGCATACGTGAGGTCGATGACGTCGGGTGGGACGTCGGTGGGGATGAGGCCGGCCTGGGACAGGGCCAGCCCGGACGGCCCGGTCGGAAGGCAGACGACGCTGCCCGAGCCGCGGCGGGTCGCCACGAACCCCTCGTCGCGCAGGGCGTCGAGGGCGGTCCCCACGGTGGTCCGGCTCAGGCCGAGCTCGGTGGTGAGGGCGCGCTCGCTCGGCAGTCGGGTGCCCACGAGCAGCCGCCCGTCCGAGACGAGGCGGCGGATGCCGTCGGCAAGGCCCCGGTAGGCGGGTCGGGGGAGCGGATCGGACCCGATAAGCAGGGCCAGTGAGCGAGCCGAGATGGTGCGCATCGGTCCACTGTCCCACGATTGGCCCTTAAAAGGCAGTCCACCACCGCCCAGGATGGAGCACATGAGACGTCATGTCGCGCTCGCCAACCTCACCCCGCGCCAGCAGCTGCGCGCCGGCCGTCTGCCGCGCCGCCTGGTCCAGCTCCTCGGCGGGCTCGTGCTCTACGGCGTCTCCATGGCGATGATGATCCGCTCGACGCTGGGTCTCGACCCCTGGGACGTCTTCCATGCCGGCATCGCCACCCACGTGCCGTTGACGTTCGGTCAGGTGACGATCGTCGTCGGTGCCCTCGTGTTGCTGCTCTGGGTGCCGCTGCGGCAGTGGCCCGGACTCGGCACCGTGGCCAACGTCGTCGTCATCGGGCTGGCGGCCGACGCCGGGCTCGCGCTCATCGGATCTCCCGAGGCGTTGTGGGCGCGCGTGCTGCTGCTCGGCTCCGGCATCGTGCTCAACGGCATCGCAGGCGGCCTCTACATCGGCAGCCAGCTCGGCCCGGGGCCGCGTGACGGCCTCATGACGGGTTTCGCGCGGCGCTCGGGACTGTCGATCCGGCTCGTCCGCACGAGCATCGAGCTCGTCGTGCTGTTGGTGGGCTGGCTGCTCGGCGGCCCCGTCGGGCTCGGCACCGTGCTGTATGCCGTCTCCATCGGCCCGCTCGTCCAGTTCTTCCTGCCCCGCCTGACCGTCGACCTCGGCCTGGACGACCACGTCGAGGCGTCGCCGTCGGACGTCACCGAGGAGGGTGTCGCGGTCGTGACGCCGACCTCGGCGCTGGGATCGACGACGAGCTGACCGTCAGCCGCCGAGCTGCCACGAGCGGAGCACCCGGCAGGCGCCCGGCTCGTACCATGCGAGGTCGATCCGCTCGGCCCGGCACCGGGCCGGGACGTAGGGACCCACGTGCCGGCGGGTCGACTCCTCGCTGACGTCCTCGGACGCGGCGTCGAGCGTCAGGTGCGGGACGACGTCACCGAAGCGGCCGGCATACGGCGGGCACTGCGGAAAGGCCGCCCAGAGCGTCTCCGTGAGCGCGGCGAACGGGGCGGACGGCTCGGGGAGGAGGTGCACGATCCCGTTGGGGAACGTGTCGACGACATCGAGCGTGAAGTCGAACGGCCTGGTGGCGGCAGCGATCTCGGCGACGGCGTCGAGCACCGCGTCCGTGAGCGACGCCCCGTCGAGGAAGGGTGCGAGGGCCGTGACGTGGGCGTGGACGAAGTCCGGGTCGGACGAGACGTAGTCGATGTCGTAGTGCCGCGCACGGGCCACCACGAACGGCTCGAGGGCGGGCACCGGCACCTGGAGCACGGAGTGTCCGCTCGCGGGCGCCGCGCTCCCGTCCGAGCACGGTGGGGGCGTCAGTGCCCGGCTCCGACGAGGCGCAGGGCGAGGGCGGCGTTGGTCGAGCCGATCTCCCCGGGGGTCCGGCGGATCGTCGGGGAGTACCACCGGGCCACGTCGACGACGATCGAGAGCAGGGCGAGCGCGGTGTCGGCGCTGTCGTCGACCGAGAAGGTGCCGTCGGCGACGCCGCGGTCGAGGACGTCGCGCATGAGGGAGTCCATCTCCTTGCGCAGGCCGAGCACCTCGGCGTGGTGCTCGGGCGTCAGGTGGTGGTGCTCGTACTGCACGACGCGGGCCACCTGGTACTGCTCGACGTGCCACTCCGTGAAGCGCGCCATGACGGTGACGAGCTGCTCGGCGGGGGTCGGCCCGTCGGCGATGGCCGAGCGCATCAGCCGCAGGGCCGACTCGTGACCGCTGCGGCTCAGGGCGAAGAGGAGCTCCTCCTTGGACCCGAAGTGGACGTAGACACCGGCCGGCGAGAGGCCCGCTCCGGAGGCGATGTCACGGGTCGTCGTGGCGTGGAAGCCCTTGTCGGCGAACGCGTGGGCCGCCGCCTGCAGCAGCCGCTCGACGGTCGAGGCGTCCGGGTCGGACGTCCGGGAGCCGGCGGACGGCGAGGTCGTGGTGGGCTGCGGCACGTTGACAGCATGCCGCAGGGGAGGGAAACTAAGCAAGCGCTTAGTTACCGACGGGTACCGGCGCGTCGCACCCGTGAGCACGCCCGATGGAGGACGCAATGCCCCGCAACATCTATGACGAGGACCACGAGGCGATGCGCGCGTCGGCGCGGGAGTTCGTCGCCCGCACGCTCGCGCCCCGCGCCGACGAGATGATCGAGGGCAAGTCGATCCCACGCGACATCTGGCTCGAGGCCGGCAAGCAGGGCTTCTTCGGCCTCGACATCCCCGAGGAGTTCGGCGGCGCCGGCGTCGACGACTACCGCTTCAACGCCGTCGTCGCCGAGGAGATGTCGCGCTTCAACGCCGCGACGAGCTCGTGCTTCGGCATCCACTCCGACGTGTGCCCGCCCTACATCGTCGACCTCGGCACCGAGGAGCAGAAGCAGCGCTGGCTGCCCGGCATGGCCAGTGGCCAGCTCATCTGTGCCATCGCGATGACCGAGCCCTCCGGTGGCTCCGACCTCGCCGCGCTCAAGACGACCGCCGTCCGTGACGGTGACACGTGGATCCTCAACGGCTCCAAGACCTTCATCACCAACGGCTACCAGGCCGACCTCGTCATCGTGGCGGCCCGCACCGACCCGTCCAAGGGCGCCAAGGGCATCACGCTGCTCATGGTCGAGCGTGGCATGGAGGGTTTCCAGAACGGTCGCAAGCTCGACAAGGTCGGCATGGACGAGTCCGACACGGCCGAGCTCTTCTTCGAGAACGTCCGCGTCCCCGACGAGAACCGCCTCGGCGAGGAGGGCATGGGCTTCATCGCGATGATGCAGCGCCTCCCGCAGGAGCGCGTCGGTGCGGCGGTCTCCAACGTCGCCCACGCCAAGGCGATCCTCGAGGAGACGATCCAGTACGCCAAGGACCGCAAGGCCTTCGGTCAGCCCATCGGTGCCTTCCAGCACAACAAGTTCCTCATGGCCGAGCTCGTGACGAAGATCGAGGTCGCCGAGGCCTACGTCGACGACTGCGTCGCCGCCCACGCGCAGGGCACGCTGTCCGCCGTCGACGCCGCCAAGGCGAAGTGGTGGAGCTCGCAGGTCCAGAACGACGTGCTCGACCACTGCGTCCAGCTCCACGGCGGCTACGGCTTCATGAACGAGTACCGCGTGGCCCGCGCCTGGCGCGACGCCCGCGTCACGAAGATCTGGGCCGGCTCCAACGAGATCATGAAGGAGCTCATCGGCCGGGACCTCGGCTTCTGATGGCGGCCGACGCACGCGGCGGGCGCCACGAGGGCGCCGTCGCGATCATCACGGGTGCCAGCCGCGGGATCGGGCTCGGCATCGCCGAGCGCCTCGTGGCCGAGGGGGCCAAAGTGGTCATCACGGCTCGCAGGCCCGAGGCGCTGGCGGAGGCCGTCGAGCAGCTCGGGGGGCCGGAGCACGCCGTCGGCATCGCGGGCAACGCTGCCGACGAGGCACACCAGGACGAGGTCATCGCTGCGGCGCGCGAGACGTTCGGCGGCCTGCACCTGCTCGTCAACAACACGGGCATCAACCCCGTCTACGGGCCGATGCTCGACACCGGTCTCGACATCGCGCGCAAGGTGCTCGACGTCAACGTCGTGGCTGCCTTCTCGTGGATCAAGAAGGCGGTCGCGGCGGGGCTCGGCGACGAGGCCCACCCCGGGTCGGTCGTCAACCTCGCCTCCGTCGCCGGCCAGGGCGCGAGCGGTGTCATCGGCTGGTACGGCGTGTCCAAGGCGGCCCTCATCCACCTGACGACGGAGCTCGGCTACGAGCTCGGTCCCGACGTGCGCGTCAACGCGGTCGCCCCGGCGGTCGTCAAGACGAAGTTCGCCGAGGCGCTCTACGAGGGCCGCGAGGAGAAGGTCGTCCGCGCGTACCCGATGAAGCGTCTCGGCCTGCCCGAGGACGTCGCGGGGGCCGTCAGCTTCCTGCTGAGCAGCGACGCGTCGTGGGTCACCGGCCAGACCCTGACCATCGACGGCGGCGTCACCCTGGGCGGCGCGCTCTAGGAGATCCGTTCTGCCGCAACGGGATCCGCGGATCTCGTATGCCGTCCGGCCCCGTGTGCGAGCACGGGGCCGGACGCATGTCGGGCCGGGGTTTGACACGAGTTAGGTGAGGCTTACTAAGGTAAGCCTCACCTAATGCCGTCTCGGGGGAGTGTCCGACAGAGGTGGCGTGGGACCCGTCCCCGACAGAGAGACCCGTCATCGTGTCGCGCCTTCGCACCGCCCTCCTCGCCGCCGTCGCCGCGGCCCTCGTCCTCACCGGTTGCACCACCGGACCGACCGGTGTCAGCGCCGGCCAGAGCCCCACCGGCACGCCAGCGGACGGTGCGGCCTCCACGGGAGCCGACCCGGCGGCATACCCCGTCACCCTCCGGGACGCCTTCGGGGAGGCCACCATCACGAAGGAGCCGACGCGCGTCGTGACGCTGGGCTGGTCCGACGCCGACCACGTCGCGGCCCTGGGCGTCGCGCCCGTGGGGGCCCCGAAGGTGACCTGGGGTGGCAACGCCAACCTCTCGACCGACTGGTTCGACGAGCAGCTCGCGACCTTCGGCGGCGCCCAGCCCACCCGCTTCGACGACGCCGACGGCAACCCCGTCGAGGAGATCGCCAGGCTGCAGCCCGACCTCATCCTCGCCACGAACTCCGGCATCACCAAGGACGAGTACGACAAGCTGAGCAGGCTGGCTCCCGTCGTCGCCTACCCGGAGGTCGCCTACGGGACGGCCTGGCAGGACTCGCTCGAGACCATCGGCAAGGCACTCGGGCGCTCGAAGCAGGCTGCCGCCGCAGAGGCGAGGACCGTCGCCACGCTCGACGCCGCCAAGGCGAGGTACCCGCAGCTCGCGGGCAAGACCTTCATCTACGGCTACGTCGCCCCGACCGACCTGTCGCAGATCGGCTTCTACACGCCGAGCGACCTGCGTCCGCAGATGCTCACCGAGCTCGGCATGAAGAACGCACCGTTCGTCGAGGAGAGGGCCAAGGGCTCCAAGGAGTTCTACCTGACCGTCAGCGCCGAGCAGGCCTCGACGCTGGACGCGGACGTCTTCCTCACCTACATCACGGAGGACCCCGAGGTGGGAGTCATGACGAAGGACCCGCTCGTCGGACAGGTGCCCGCGATCAAGGCCGGGGCCCTCGTCGCGACGAAGGACCAGAAGGTCGGCCTGACGATGAGCTCGCCGACGCCGCTGTCGATCCCGTACATGACCGAGCTCTTCGTGCCGCTCGTCGCGGCGGCGGCCGCCAAGGCCGACGCCTCCTGATGAGCTCCACGCAGACCGCCGACCGGGAGTGTCGGACGGCCTCGGCCGAGGCGACCCTCCTGGCGGTCGAGTCGATCCTCGTGGGCGGGGGCCGCGGGGCTCGGCACGGGGGAGCCGGGGGAGCCGGGGGTTCGCGCCACCGCACCCCCGCGCTCGCCGCCCTCCTGCCCGTGCTGCTGGTCGCGGCCGTCGTCGCGTCGATCGTGCTGGGTTCCAAGGCGATTCCGCTCGGCGACGTGCTGCAGGTGCTCACAGGGCACGGCGACACGGTCGCCGACCGCGGCATCGTCGAGGCCCGGGTCGCGCGCACGGTCGTGGGCGTCCTCGTCGGCGCGGCCCTCGCCGTCGCGGGCGCCGCGATGCAGGGGCTGACCCGCAACCCGCTCGCGGACCCCGGCCTGCTCGGCGTCAACGCCGGCGCCGGCCTGGCCGTCGTCGTCGCGATCGCGGTCTTCGGCGTCGGCTCGCTCAGCGGCTACGTCTGGTGGGCCATGGTGGGCGCGGGCCTCGCGGCCGTCCTCGTCCACGCGCTCGCGGGCCTCGGCGGAAGCGTGACGCCCCTGCGCCTCACGCTCGCCGGCGCCGCCGTCACGGCGGGGCTCGCCAGCTGGTCGTCCGGGCTGCTCGTCTCGAGCCGGCAGTCGTTCGACGCCTTCCGCTTCTGGCAGGTCGGCACGATCGGGGGGCGAGGTCTCGACCTCGTCGTCACCGTGCTGCCGTTCTTCGCCGTCGGTCTCGTCGTCGTGCCCCTCGCGGTCCGGCAGCTGAACGCCCTCGCCCTCGGCGACGACCTGGCGCGTGGTCTCGGCGAGAACGTCCTGCTCGCCCGGGCCACCGTCGCCCTGGGAGTCGCCGTGCTCTGTGGTGCGTCCACGGCACTCGCCGGGCCGATCGGCTTCCTCGGGCTCGTCGTGCCGCACGTCGCCCGTTTCGTCGTCGGCCCCGACCATCGGCGGATCATCCCGGCGTGCCTCGTCGCCGGGCCGACGCTTCTGCTCGCCGCCGACACCCTCGGACGGCTCGTCGCGCAGCCGAGCGAGGTCCAGGCCGGCATCATGACCGCCGTCCTCGGCGTGCCCTTCTTCGTCCTGCTCGTGCGCCGCGGACGGATGGCGAGCCTGTGACCGTCGACTGGCTCACGCGCACCGCCGCTCACGCCGATGCCCGCGCGGCGGCGGCGGGTCCGGCCGACCTCGCCCGCGTCGTACGAGCCCGCCGTCGTCCCGCGCGTCGGGTGCACCTCGCCATCGCGGCCCTCGCGGTCGCTGCGGTCGCCGCCGTCCTCGTGCGCGTGCTCCTCGGGGACTACGTCGTCGCGCTCGCCGACCTGCTGCCGATCCTCCGGGGCGAGACGCTGCCGGACGCTCCGGGCGCCTCCTTCATCGTCATGGAGGCCAAGCTGCCGCGGGCGCTCGTCGGGCTGCTCGCGGGGGCGGCCTTCGGGGCCGCGGGTGCCATGTTCCAGACGACCTTGCGCAACCCGCTCGCGAGCCCTGACATCATCGGCATCAGCCTCGGCGCCTCGGCGGCGGCCGTCGTCGCGCTCACCTTCCTCGACGCGCAGGGGATCTGGCTGCCGGCGGCAGCGCTCGTCGGTGCGCTGGCCGTGAGCCTGCTCATGTACGCCGTGGGCCGGGGGACCGCGCTCGCCGGCCAGCGCATGGTGCTCGTCGGCATCGGTGTCGCCGCGCTGCTGTCGAGCGTCATCCAGTTCGTCATGACGCGGACCTCGGTCCAGGACGCGCAGGCGGCCCTCGTGTGGCTCACCGGCAGCCTGGCTCGTGCCACGTGGCCGGTCATCGGGCTGCTCACGGTCTCCCTCCTCGTCCTCGCCCCGCTGCTCGCAGTCTGCTCCCGGTGGATGCGGCTCGCCGAGCTCGGTGACGACCTGTCGACGACGCTCGGGGCGCCCGCCGGCCGGGCACGTCTCGGGCTCGTCGTCGCCGTCGCGCTCGCGGCCGTCGCGACGAGCGCGACGGGACCGATCGCGTTCGTCGCGTTCCTCGCCGGACCCCTGGCCCGGCGGCTCTGCGGTGGCCGGGCCTCCCTGTGGGCGGCCGCCCTCGTCGGCGCCGTCGTCGTCGTGCTGGCCGACTTCGCCGGCGACTACCTCATCCCCGACGTCAACCTCCCCGTCGGCGTCGTGACCGGCGCCGTCGGTGCCCCACTCATGCTCGCGGTCATCATCACCGCGGGACGAGCCGGAAAGGCCTGACATGACCTCCGCGACCCTCCGCCCGGCCAGCGTGGCAGCGGCGCCCGCCCTCCGCGTACGCGGCCTGACCCTCTCCTACGACGGACGCCGCGTCGTCGACGGACTCGACCTCGACGTGCCGGCGGGTGAGGTCACGGTCGTCGTGGGCCCCAACGGCTGCGGCAAGTCGACCGTCCTGCGGGGCCTGGCCCGGCTGCTGCGGCCGAGCGCCGGCTCCGTGCGCCTCGGCGTCGACGGCAGCGACGACGACGTGTGGTCGCTGCGGCCCAAGGAGTTCGCCCGCCGCGTCGCGCTCCTGCCGCAGAGCCCACCGCTGCCCGAGGGCATCACCGTCGTCGACCTCGTCGGTCGGGGACGGCACCCCCACCACACCGTGATGAGGCGCTGGTCGGCCGCCGACGACGAGGCCGTCGTCCGGGCGATGCGCGCGACCGGCACGCTGGAGCTCGCCGAGCGCCACGTCGAGGAGCTCTCCGGCGGCCAGCGCCAACGCGTGTGGATCGCCCTCACCCTCGCCCAGGAGACCGGCGTCGTCCTCCTCGACGAGCCGACGACCTACCTCGACGTCGCCCACCAGATCGACGTGCTCGACCTCCTGCGTGACCTCAACCGCAGGCAGGGGACCACCGTCGTCATGGTGCTGCACGACCTCAACCTCGCGGCCCGGTACGCCGACCACGTCGTCGCCCTGCGCGACGGCCGGCTCGTCGGCAGCGGAGCTCCGGGTGACCTCGTCGACGAGGAGTTCGTGGCCCGGGTCTTCGGCCTCGGCAGCCGTGTCATCGTCGACCCCGTGACCGGCTCGCCGCTCGTCGTGCCCGCCTCCACCCACCAGCAGAGCGGACCCTCCTCGTGACCACGACCACCGTCAACCCGGTCCTGCTCCTCACCGCCGTCGTGCGCGGGGTCGAGCGGCTGAGCCCCTCGTTCGTCCGGATCAGGTTCGGCGGCAAGGGATTCGAGCACCTCGGGCCCGAGGGGCCGACGCTCGACCAGCGCGTCAAGCTCATCATCCCCTCACGCGGGCGGCCGGCTCCGAGCGCGCTCCTCGAGCCGGAGGGTTGGTATGCCGCGTGGCTCGCCCTGCCCGAGGCCGACCGCGGGCACCTGCGCACCTACACCGCCCGCGCGGTCGAGGGGGAGGGCGACGACCGCCAGCTCGTCGTCGACTTCGTGCTGCACGGCCACGGGGCGCACGACGCCGGCGTCGGCCCCGTCGGCCCCGTCGGCCCCGTCGGCCCCGTCGGCCCCGTCGGCCCCGTCGGGCCCGCGGGCACGTGGGCGATGGGTGCCTCGGTCGGCGACGAGATCGGGCTGCTCGCCCCTCGGAGAGGTCACGAGCGCGGCTTCGGCGGCATCGAGTTCGACCCGGGGGCCGCGCGGCGGCTCGTCCTCGTCGCCGACGAGACGGCGCTGCCCGCCCTGGCGTCCATCGTCGAGTCCCTGCCGCCCGGTACACGGGGCCTGGCCGTCGTCGAGGTGCCCGGCGCGACTGACTTCCTCGACGTCGGCTTCCCACACGGGATCGAGCGTCACTGGGTCGCGCGAGGCGACCGTCCCCGGGGCGAGCAGACCCTCGGTGTGCTCCGCCGGTGCCTCCGTCTCGACACCGACAGCCGCGACGCCGCCGACCTCAGGTCCCCGGGGATGGCCGCCGACCTCGACGACGACGTCTGGGAGACGCCGGCCTTCAGCTCGTCCGGCGACGACGTGGCCGCCCCGGATGCGGCCCGCGGCCCCGTCGGCTCCGACGACACGTACGCCTGGGTCGCGGGCGACTCCGACACGGTCAAGGCGTGCCGCCGCCTGCTCGTCGGCGAGGCCGGCATGGCCCGTCCGCAGGTCGCCTTCATGGGGTACTGGAAGCAGGGACGCGCCGGCTGAGCAGCGCCTTCTCCAGCCTGCCCGCACGGCGCGTCGTCGCGCGGCGCGCCACGCGGCACACGGCCGGTTGCGCTCGACGGGCCTCGGCAGGGGAGAATGCGCTGTGCGGCCACCGTCGTCCGCAGGTCGCCACGCCGTGGCGCCGCGGCCCTGCCGCGACCGAACGACGGAAGAAGGTCCATGGAGATCTGGCCGGGCAAGCCCTACCCACTCGGAGCGACGTACGACGGCTCGGGGGTCAACTTCGCCGTCTTCTCCGAGGTCGCCGAGCGCATCGAGCTCTGCCTCCTCGACGACGACCTGAGCGAGACGCGGCTCGACCTGCCCGAGACGGACGGCTTCGTGTGGCACGGCTACGTGCCCTACGTGCAGCCCGGACAGCGCTACGGCTTCCGCGTCCACGGGCCCTACGACCCTGCCAGCGGTCACCGCTGCAACCCGAGCAAGTTCCTGCTCGACCCCTACGCCAAGGCCATCGAGGGGCAGGCCGAGAACGACCAGTCGCTCTACTCGTACACCTTCGGTGACGCCAAGGCCGCGACGACGAGGAAGATCAACACCGACGACAACGTGCGCCACACGATGCACTCGATCGTCATCAACCCGTTCTTCGACTGGGGCGACGACCGCCCGCCGCGCCACGAGTACCACGAGAGCATCATCTACGAGGCTCACGTCAAGGGCCTCACGATGCTGCACCCGGAGATCCCCGAGGAGATCCGCGGCACGTACGCCGGCATCTCGCACCCGGCGATGATCAAGCACCTGAGCGACCTGGGCATCACCGCCATCGAGCTCATGCCCGTGCACCAGTTCGTCCAGGACGCGCCGCTCGTCGACCGCGGCCTGTCGAACTACTGGGGCTACAACACCATCGGGTTTCTCGCCCCGCACAACGAGTACGCCGCCGGCGGGCAGCGCGGTCAGCAGGTGCTGGAGTTCAAGGCCATGGTGAAGGCGCTCCACGCCGCGGACATCGAGGTCATCCTCGACGTCGTCTACAACCACACGGCCGAGGGCAACCACATGGGCCCGACGCTGGCGTTCCGTGGGCTCGACAACAACAGCTACTACCGCCTCGTCAGCGACGACCTCAGCCACTACTACGACACGACCGGCACCGGCAACAGCCTCCTCATGCGCAGCCCCCACGTGCTGCAGCTCATCATGGACTCGCTGCGCTACTGGGTCACCGAGATGCACGTCGACGGTTTCCGTTTCGACCTCGCCGCGACCCTGGCCCGCCAGTTCCACGAGGTCGACAAGCTGTCGGCCTTCTTCGACCTCATCCAGCAGGACCCGGTCGTCAGCCAGGTCAAGCTCATCGCCGAGCCGTGGGACGTCGGCGAGGGCGGCTACCAGGTGGGCAACTTCCCGCCGCTGTGGACCGAGTGGAACGGCAAGTTCCGCGACACGGTGCGCGACTTCTGGCGCGGCGATGGCGGCGCGCTCGGCGAGTTCGCCTCGCGCTTCACGGGATCCAGCGACCTCTACGAGCACTCCGGCCGCAAGCCGATCGCCTCGATCAACTTCGTGACCGCCCATGACGGCTTCACGCTGCGCGACCTCGTCTCCTACAACGACAAGCACAACGAGGCCAACGGCGAGGGCAACAACGACGGCGAGAGCCACAACCGGTCGTGGAACTGCGGCGTCGAGGGTCCGACGAGCGACCCGGAGATCCGCGACCTGCGGCTGCGTCAGCAGCGCAACTTCCTCACCACCCTGCTCTTCTCGCAGGGCGTGCCGATGATGCTGCACGGCGACGAGCTCGGGCGCACACAGGGCGGCAACAACAACGGCTACTGCCAGGACAACGACATCTCCTGGATCCAGTGGGTCCTCGACGAGGACGACCAGAAGCTGCTCGTCTTCACCCAGTCCCTCGTGAAGCTGCGCCGCGAGCACCCGGTGTTCCGACGCCGGAGGTTCTTCGCCGGCAACGCCGACCACGGCGGCGAGAGCGAGCTCGGTGACATCGCCTGGTTCACGCCCGAGGCGCAGCACATGGACGAAGAAGCGTGGAGCAACGGTCTGGCCAAGTCGCTCATGGTCTTCCTCAACGGCTCCGCGATCCCCGAGCCCGACCCGCGAGGGCAGCAGATCCTCGACGACTCCTTCCTCGTGATGTTCAACGCGCACCACGAGCCGCTGACCTTCACGCTCCCCGACGAGGAGTACGGCGCGGAGTGGATCCCCGTGATCGACACGGCGCTGCACGAGGTCGAGGCGAACCACCTCGACGCGACGTGGCAGATCCAGGTCCAGCCCCGCAGCATCGTCGTGCTGAGGTGCCCCCGCGTGATCGTCTCGCCGATCATCCCCGGCGTCACCGAGGAGGCCACCGCGTGAGGTATGCCAGCGCACCCGTCTCGACCCACCGGCTCCAGCTCGAGCCGGACTTCACCCTCGACGACGCGGTCGCGCAGGTGAAACACCTTGCGACACTGGGGATCACGCACGTCTACCTGTCGCCGATCCTGCAGGCCACGGTCGGCTCCAAGCACGGCTACGACGTCACCGACCACACGTCGGTGGCGGCAGGGCTCGGCGGCGGCGCCGGTTTCGCCCGGCTCGTCGAGGCAGCCCACGAGGCAGGGCTCGGCGTCGTCGTCGACGTCGTGCCCAACCACATGACGGTCCCGACGCCGCTCTCGCTCAACCGCCCACTGTGGTCGGTGCTCCGCGAGGGCCGGCAGTCGGCATACGCCACGTGGTTCGACGTCGACTGGGACGCCCAGGACGGTCGCATCCTCATGCCGGTGCTGGGGGCGCCGCTCGACGAGGTGCTCGCGTCGGGGGAGATCTCCGTCGGGGAGCACGAGGGCGAGCCGGTGGTGCAGTACTACGACCACGTCTTCCCGCTCGCTCCCGGTTCCGACGTGGCTGCGCCGCTGGGTGACGTGCTCGCCGCCCAGCACTACCGCCTCGCGTCGTGGACGGTCGGCGACTCCGAGCTCAACTACCGGCGCTTCTTCGACGTCACGTCCCTCATCGCGGTGCGCGTCGAGGAGCCCGAGGTCTTCGACGCGACGCACGCCCTGCTCGTCGACGGCATCCGGTCGGGCGCGATCGACGGCCTGCGCATCGACCATCCCGACGGCCTCGCCGACCCGGAGGGCTACCTCGGGCGGCTCGGCGACGCGACCCGGGACGTCTGGGTCGTCGTCGAGAAGATCCTCGAGGGCGACGAGCAGCTGCCGCACACGTGGCGGACGGCCGGGACGACCGGCTACGACGCACTGCTGCGCATCGGCGGGCTCTTCGTCGACCCTGCCGGGGTGGAGCCGCTCGACGACCTCTCGACCGAGCTGCTCGGCGAGCGCCAGGACCTCGAGGCGATCGTCACGGAGTCCAAGCGCTGGGTCGTGCAGGTCATGCTCGCCACCGAGGTGAGCCGTCTGATGCGCCTCGTGGCCCGGGCGCGCCCGGACCTCGACGAGGCCGCAGCGCGCGAGGTGCTCGAGGCGATGCTCGTCGGCATGGACCGCTACCGCGTCTACGTCCGGCCGGGACAACCCCGGCAGGGACTCCAGGCCGAGCCGCTCGAGCTGGCCGTCGTCGAGGGCGCCGGCGCTCGGTACGACTCGCTCGACCGCGCCTGCGTCGAGGGTCTCGTCGACCTCGCCCTGGGCGAGGGAGATGTTCGAGACGAGTCGGCGCGCGACGAGTTCGTCGTGCGGTTCCAGCAGACGTGCGGGCCGGCCATGGCCAAGGCGATCGAGGACACGGCGTACTACCGCTACGTGCGCCTCGTCGGGCTCAACGAGGTCGGCGGGGACCCGACGCGGGTCGGCCTGCCGACCGCCGACTTCCACCGGTTCGCCCAGAACCTGCTGGGGGAGTGGCCGCAGTCGATGACGACGCTCTCGACCCACGACACCAAGCGTGCCGAGGACGTGCGCGCGCGCCTCTACGTGCTGGCCGAGCGGCCGGATGCGTGGGCGGCGTGGGTGCGGACGGCCCGCGAGCTGGCGACACCGGCCCGTGCCGACGGGCTCGACGCGCTGACCGAGTACTTCCTCTGGCAGACCCTCGTCGGTGCCTGGCCGATCAGCGAGGAGCGGCTGCAGGCTTACGCGCTCAAGGCGATTCGCGAGTCCAAGCTCTTCACACGGTGGACCGACCCGGACGAGGCGTACGAGTCGGCCGTCGAGCGGTTCGTGTCGGGTGTCGTGACGACGCCCGGGATCGTCGCGCACGTCGAGACGTGGGTCGATGCGACCGGGCGCGAAACGCGCGCCAACGTGCTGGGTCAGAAGCTCGTGCAGCTGACGATGCCGGGCGTGCCCGACGTCTACCAGGGCACCGACCTCGTGGACCTGTCGCTCGTCGACCCCGACAACCGAAGGCTCGTCGACTACGAGGAGCGCCGCGACCGACTCGCCCGCCTCGACGGTGGAGCCGCCCCCGCGGACCTTGACGACGAGAAGCTGCTCGTCACGACGGCTGCCCTGCGCACCCGTCGCGAGTGGCCCGAGTGCTTCACCGGTGAGGACGCGACCTACGTCCCCGTCGCGACGACCTCCGGGCACGCCGTCGCCTTCGGGCGCGGCACGGGCGACGGGCTCGAGGTCGTCACCGTCGTCACGCGTCTTGCGGGTCGGCTCGCCGACGCCGGCGGCTTCGGTGACGCCACCCTCGACCTGCCGGCAGGGCGCTGGTCCGACGTCGTCTCGGCGCGCACCTTCGACGGTGGTTCCACGCGCCTCGGAGACCTCGTCGGCGACGAGGGCCTGCCCGTCGCGCTGCTCGTGCGGGTAGGGGACGAGTCATGACCTCCGACCCGCTCCGCGTGTGGGCGCCTTCCGCGTCCCGGGTCGACGTCGTCGTCGCCCGGGTGGACGGGTCGGGCGCCGAGCCGACGTCAGCGGCGCAACGGCACGCCATGACCGCCGCCGACGGGGGCTGGTGGTCCTGGGCCCGGCCGGACGACGTCACCCTCGACTACTCCTTCAGCCTCGACGGGGGAGATCTGCGGCCTGACCCGCGGAGCGCCTGGCTGCCGCACGGCGTCAACGCCGCGAGCCGCACCTTCGACGCGTCGGCCCATGCCTGGGCCGATCGGGACTGGCGCGGCACCCGCGACGGGCGCGGGGTGCTCGGCGGAGTCGTATACGAGCTGCACATCGGCACGTTCACGCCGGAGGGCACCTTCGACGCGGCGATCGCCCACCTCGGGCACCTCGTCGAGCTGGGCGTCGACGTCGTCGAGGTCATGCCGGTCGCGGCCTTCGGCGGCACGCACGGCTGGGGCTACGACGGCGTCGCGCCGTATGCCGTCCAGCAGGCCTACGGCGGTCCCGCCGCCTTCCAGCGTTTCGTCGACGCGTGCCACGCGCGCGGTCTCGGGGTCTGCCTCGACGTCGTCTACAACCACCTCGGCCCCACGGGCAACTACCTCGCCGAGTTCGGGCCGTACTTCACCGACACCCACACGACGCCGTGGGGACCGGCCGTCAACCTCGACGCCGAGGGCAGCCACGAGGTGCGCCGCTGGGTCATCGACAACGCTCTGCGGTGGTTCTGCGACTTCCACGTCGATGCCCTCCGGCTCGACGCCGTCCACGAGCTGCGCGACGAGTCGGAGCGCCACGTCCTCGCCCAGCTGTCCGACGAGACCGCTTCTCTCGCAGAGCAGCTCGGGCGCCCCCTCGACCTCATCGCCGAGAGCGACCTCAACGACGCCGTCATGGTGACACCCACCGCTGAGGGTGGCCGGGGCATGACGGCCCAGTGGGACGATGACATCCACCACGCCCTCCACGTCGCGCTCACGGGGGAGACCCAGGGCTACTACGCCGACTTCGCCGGTGGCACCGAGGCGTGGCCCGAGGGCGGTCCCATCTCCGTGCTCGCCAAGACCCTCACCGACGCCTTCCTCCACGACGGCCGCGTGTCGACCTTCCGGGGTGAGGTCTGGGGAGCGCGGGTCGATCCCGAGGTCCGCTCGGGTCACGAGTTCCTCGCCTACCTCCAGACCCACGACCAGGTCGGCAACCGAGCCACCGGTGACCGCATCAGCGACCAGGTCTCGCCCGGGCAGCAGGCGATCGGGGCCGCGCTCTACCTGCTCTCGCCGTTCACGGCGATGGTCTTCATGGGGGAGGAGTGGCGCGCGAGCACGCCGTTCGCCTTCTTCACCTCGTTCGAGGACGAGTGGCTGGCCGACGCCGTGCGCAACGGTCGCCGCGGCGAGTTCGCCGCCCACGGGTGGGACGAGGCCGACGTGCCCGACCCGCAGGACCCCGCCACGCGGGCGCGCAGCGTCCTCGACTGGAGCGAGCCGAGCGCACCGGGGCACAACGAGATGCTGCACTTCTACCGCGAGCTCATCAAGGTCCGCCGCACGCAGCCCGATGTGGCCTCCGGTGACCTGCGCACCACGTCGGTGACGTTCGACGAGCACGCACGGTGGATCGTCCTGTCGCGTGGCTCCGTCCACGTCGTCGCCAACCTGGCCGGTCGCTCGGGCGTCGTCCCCTTCGCGGGCGAGGTCGAGCACGTCCTCGCGTCGTGGGGACGGTCGCCGATCGTCGACTCGCACGGCGTCAGCCTCGACGGCCACGACGTCGCCGTGCTGCGCACCACCCCCTGACCCCGCCCACTCGAGTGTTACCGACCGCTCACTCGAGTGTCCGGTCGGGCGGACGACAGGGTCGGGGCTGAGCCAGGGTGTCAGGACTCCTTGACGCGGACCATGCCCTCCTGGGCGGTCGTCGCGACGAGGGTGCCGTCCTGGCTGAAGATCTCGCCGATGGACAGGCCACGGCCGCTCACGGCGGACGGTGACTGCTGCGCGTAGAGCAGCCAGTCGTCGACCCGGACGTCGCGGTGGAACCACATCGAGTGGTCGAGGCTCGCGACGCGTAGGCGACGGTCGCTCCACACCAGGCCGTGCCGGCGCAGCACCGGCTCGAGGAGCGAGTAGTCGCTCGAGTAGGCGAGCACGGCCGCGTGGAGCAGCGGGTCGTCGGGCAGCCGCTCGACGGCGCGCATCCACACGTGGTTGGTCGCAACCTGCTCGGGACCGGCGTCGACGAACATGTTGCTCTCGACGGGCCGCAGCTCGATCGGACGGGACTCGGCGATGTGCCGGGCCCCGGGGTGGTCGACGCCGCGGAACGCCTCGGCGAGCGACGTCAGCCCGTCTGGTCCGGCCACCTGGGGCATGGGGTTCTGGTGGTCGAGCCCCCCGGCTCGCTCCTGGAAGGAGCAGACCATCGACATGATCGGTGCGCCCTTCTGCACGGCGTGCACGCGCCGGGTGGAGAAGGAGTTGCCGTCGCGCATCTCCTCGACCGCGAAGCGGATCGGCAGCGTGTCGTCGCCGGGTCGCATGAAGTAGCCGTGGAGCGAGTGGATGGGGCGGGGTCCGTCGCCGTCGTTGACGTCACGGACGGTGGTGCCGGCGGCCATCACGCACTGGGCGAGGACCTGGCCGCCGAAGACGCGTCCGTGGGGCATCTTCTGGCTGCGGCCCTCGAAGACGCGCGCGGACGTCGCACCGATCGACTCGGCGGCGTCCCGGCCGCGGACGTCGGTGACCGCGATCTGGGCGGTCCCGACGTCGCGGAGGGTCAGCACCTCGAGGAGGTCCTCCATGGGGGGCAGCGGGCGCGGCTCGGCGGGGGCGTCAGCAGTCACAGGACGACCCTAGTGGCCGCAGCGGAGCGACCGCTGCGGCCGGGGACGTGGGTCACGCCTCCAGGGCGAGCACCATCGGCAGGACGGCGGGGGCGCCGGCCTCGCGCAGCAGCCCCGCACAGACGGTGAGCGTCCACCGGGAGTCGCTGACGTCATCGACGAGCAGCACCGGACCCGGGATGCCGCTGAGTGCGGCCGCGAGCTCGGGTCCCACTGCCAACCGACCCCAGACGTTGGCGAGCCGGAAGGCGCTGTTGCCGCCGGACTCTCCGACGGGACCGCCCTCGACGATGTCGAGAGCGCCGAGATACGGAAGGCGCCCCAGCTGGCCGAGGCCTGCCGCCAGCGAGCCGACGAGCTGCGGTCGTCGTCGCGACGGGATCGAGACGATGGCCGCCGGACGCTCCTGCCAGCCCCACCCGGCGAGCACGTCGACGCAGGCGCGGACGACCTCGGCGGGGACCTCCCGGTCCTCGCCGCGGAGCAGCTCGCGCAACCGCTGGCCCCACCCGAGGTCGCTGAGACGGGCGACGGCGCGGCCTTCCTGCATCGACACCGAGGGCGCGATCTTGCCCTTGAGCGGGACGCCGAGACGCTCCATGCCGGGAGGCCACTGCGCGCGGGACTCGAGCACCACACCCGGTCGTTCGAGGCGTGACCGGGCCGTGTTGACGGCGGCCTCGGGGATCGTCGTGTCGAACCACGGCTCGACACACCGGTCGCACCGGCCGCACGCCTCCGCGGAGTCGTCGTCGAGGGTCTCCTGCAGGAACGCCATGCGGCAGCGGTCGGTGCGTTCGTAGTCGACCATGAGCTGCTGCTCGCGCTCGCGCGCCTCGGTGACGCGGCCGTAGCGCTCGGCGTCGTAGGTCCACGGCTCGCCCGTGGCGGTCCAGCCGCCGGGCACGCGGTGGACGGCGCCGTCGACGTCGAGCACCTTGAGGAGCAGCTCGAGACGGGTGCGACGCACGTCGACGATGGACTCGAGCGCGACCGTCGACAGCGCCTTGGGTGACTCGGACAGGGCCCGCACGACGGCGTCTGCCTGGTCCTGCTTGGGCATGGACGCGGAGGCGAAGTAGCGCCAGATGTCCTTGTCCTCGGGGCCCGGCATGAGCAGGACGTCGGCACGCTCGGTGGCACGGCCCGCGCGACCGACCTGCTGGTAGTAGGCAACCGGTGACGACGGAGCACCGAGGTGCAGCACGAAGCCGAGGTCGGGCTTGTCGAAGCCCATGCCGAGCGCCGAGGTGGCGACGAGGGCCTTGACCTCGTTGTCGCGCAGTGCCTCCTCGAGGCGGATGCGTTCGCTGGGCTCGGTGCGCCCCGTGTAGGCAGCCACCTGGTGACCGGCCTCGCGCAGCGCCACCGCGACGTCCTCGGCGGCGGCGACCGTCAGGGCGTAGACGATGCCCGACCCTTGCAGGTCGCCGAGGTGGGCGATGAGCCAGGCAAGCCGTTGCTCGGGCGCCGCGAGCGGCAGCACCCCGAGGCGCAGCGACGCCCGGGCCAGCGGGCCGCGCAGGGTGAGCACGTCGCGGCCACCCGCGCCGAGCTGCTCGACGACGTCGGTGACGACGCGCGCGTTGGCGGTCGCGGTCGTCGCCAGGACGGGGGTGCGCTCGGGCAGCGTCGTGAGCAGGTCTCGGATCCGGCGGTAGTCAGGTCGGAAGTCGTGCCCCCAGTCGCTGATGCAGTGGGCCTCGTCGACGACGAGCAACCCGCAGGTCTCGGCGAGGGCGGGGAGCTGCTCGTCACGGAAGCGGGGGTTGTTCAGCCGCTCGGGGCTGACGAGCAGGACGTCCACCTCGCCGCGCGCGAGGGCGCCGGACACGGCGCCCCACTCGTCGGCGTTCGTCGAGTTGAGGGTGACGGCCTTGATCCCGGCACGCTCGGCCGCGGCGATCTGGTCGCGCATCAGGGCGAGGAGGGGGCTGACGATGACGGTGGGCCCGGCCCCCTCGGCCCGGCGCAGCGCGGTCGCGACGAAGTAGACGGCGGACTTGCCCCAACCGGTGCGCTGGACGACGAGCACGCGCCGCCGCCCGGCCACGAGCTCGTTGACCGCCTCGAGCTGGCCGTCGCGGAAGTCGACGTCGTCACGGCCGACGAGGCGGCGGAGCGCGGTCGTCGCCCGCTCGCGCAGGGCCGGGTCGACGTCGGCGACGAGCGGTGCGGTGGGAGCCGAGGTGGGGGGTGACGTCATGGCACCCAACCTACGTGCCGCCACCGACCGGGCCGACCGGCATACCCGGGCTGTGGACGACCCGCCGGTCCACGGAGGGGATGTGGACGAAGCGCCGACCCACCGGGCTGGAAGGATGGGGCCATGACGGAGACGACCGAGCCGAGCGGCACCCCGCGCGAGGACCGACCGCCGGGGACCCCATACGCCGCGCAGGTGTCGTTGCGCTGGTCCGACATGGACGCGTACGCGCACATCAACAACGTCCAGTTCCTGCGCCTGCTCGAGGACGCACGCGTCATCGCCTTCCGCGACTGGTTCGACGGCGGTGGGGCGGGCGACAAGACGATGCTCGACGAGGGTGTGCTCGTGTCCCGACACGAGATCGAGTACCGCCGCCCGCTCGGTTTCCGGCACGCCCCGGTCGAGATCCAGATGTGGGTCTCCCGGGTGGGCGGGGCCGGCTTCGACGTGGCCTACATCGTCACCGACCCCGACGGAGTCGGGGACGGCGAGCGGCCCGTCTATGCCGTCGCCGAGACCGAGCTCGCGCTCTACGACTTCGCCAGCGAGTCGCCGCGGCGCATGCGCCCCGACGAGCGCGCGTCGGTGCAGGTGCATGTCGGCGGGCCGGCGCCGTTCCGGAGGCGACGCCGGTGACCGGCACGCCTCGGATCGACTTCGGCGACCCGCGGGGACTCGCCGACCTCGGCACCTACCTCGCGCGCGCGAGCCGCGCCAACCCCGACGGCGCCGTGCGGCTGCAGGTGCTGGGCAACCTCCTCGTCACCACGGTCGCCGTGATCGAGGGCACCGGACTGATGGGCGACGGCACCGTGCTGGGCATGCGCGTGGTCACCATCGCGCCGTCCGACGTCGTCGACACCACCGTGTCCTTCGCGTCGGTCAGCGACCGTCTCGCCCGCGACGGGGGAGGCGCCGTGCTCAGCGTCCCGCCGACGACCGTCCGTGCGCCGTGGAGCGGGCTGACGCCGCCTCGCGACGGGTGGGAGCCGGTCGGTCAGCTCGACGCTGAGGTCATCGACTCCATTGCGCGGCAAGGCATCTCGCAGGTCGCCGAAGGCACTCCCGAGAAGGCCGGTGGTCATGCGGTCGAGTCACTGAGGAGGCGCACGTGGGGTGCGATGAGCGACACCGTGCCCCCCATCGCCGCCGGTCTCGCGTTCGGCGCCCACGTGCTGGGCTTCACCACGGCCGGGGAGCCGGCGTCGATCGCGGCGCACGGCCGGTGGACGCGTCTCAGCACGTTGCGAGGTCACGTACTTGTCCGCTGACCTGATGGCGTATGCCGTCCGCCGCTCTGTGCGACCCGGCCCGCCCCGCGCGTGGCGCGTCGGTCGTCAGGTCCGCCCGGTCCACTGGCCGCGCTCGACGAGGACGTCCTTGAGCACGTCGATACGGTCGCTGACGAGCCCGTCGACGCCGAGGTCGAGCAGCCGCCGCATCATGCCGGGGTCGTCGATGGTCCAGACGTGGACCTGCTTGCCGTAGCGGTGTGCCGTGTCGACGAGGCGCCGGGTGACCACGGGCACCGACCGTCCGCGCACCGGGATCGACGGCGGTACCTGGAAGACGTCCGCGGGTGTGCGGAAGATCGCCGTGAGCGCACCGGGCCCGAAGCGCGCCAACGCCGTGCCGACCTGTGCGGCTGCGGTCGCGACGGAGCCGTGCGAGAGACGCCGGAAGTGGGAGATGTTGCGCTGCGAGAACGAGCCGACACAGACCTGGTCGTGCAGACCGCGCTCCTCGATGATCCGCCAGAGCGGCTCGGCCGTGCCCGGGGCCTTCAGGTCGATGTTGAGGTTGATGTCGGGCCAGGCGTCGAGGACGTCGGTGAGCAGCGGGACGTGTCCGCCGTCCCCGACCTCCGCGTGCGACACCTCCGACCAGGGAAGGTCGCGGATGCGTCCCCGGGCGTTGCTGACCCGGTCGAGCCGGGTGTCGTGGAAGGCGACGAGCAGGCCGTCGCGGGTGACGTGGACGTCGGTCTCGAGGTGCGTGTAGCCGAGGTCGACGGCGTTGCCGAAGGCGGTCATGGTGTTCTCGAGCCCGACGTTGGGTGCGTAGAGGGCCCCGCCCCGGTGGGCCAGCGCCACGGGTGTTCGTTCGAGGAAGGCCCGCGTCGTCACCATGTCGCTGAGGGTATCCGTCGGTTCTCTGCCGCACACGTGCCCGCCTGACTTCGAGTGGACACCCTTCAGGACATGCGGTCGCGTCCACCGTTGTCGCCGCGACGACGGGACTCGGCGGATATGTCGCGAGTCGTCATGCGTCTGACGCTTCGGCGCGCCGGGCATAGGTCATGGATCTCTCGTCGAGGTAGGCCCGCCAGCGTCGTTGGATCGCGTCTGGGCCGGACCGTTGCCCTTCCGGTGCTGGGAGAAACGGAACGAAACCCTCGATCTCTTCTGGATAGCCGAACTCCGCGTAGATGGCCTCGAGGTCCGCCAGCGGGTCCTTTGACACCCCCCGTCGGTCGTAGGCCTGGGCGAGCACGAGGAAGAGCCAGACGAGGGACGGGTCCGGGTCGGCAGGCGCGGCCATGGTGTCGATCTGGCCGAGCAGGTCCGGGACTCGATCGAGCTCGTCAGAGAGAAGGAGCGCCAGTTCCCCGATGGCTGTGGCCTCCGAGTGGCCACGCCTGAAGGCGTCCTCGGCAAGCTCGACGACCGTTGCCTCGTCGAGATAGCCCAATCTGTACCCACGAGCGAGCTCGCTGGGTAGGAGGTGCACACGGCTGGTGATGAACTCGGCCGACATTCTGTTGGTGTCTTCGCTGCTCATGGCTTGATGGGCACCCCGGTGATCCTGCCGTCGCGGACGAACAGCTGATGTGTGATGCGGTCCTGCTCGAGGATCCACTCGAATCGACCCGCGACGCCGTTCACGCTACCCGGCATCTGCACGAGCGTGCGGCTGACCCCATCACCGCCGACGAGCATGAAGACCGTCGCCTTCTCGGCCACGTCTTCGACGACCCACGAGCCGGATCGGTGCAGCGGGTCACTCTTGAGTGCGGACCCACTCGGCTGCGCGCGACGAATCCGCTCTTCCGCTTCGGCGGGAGTTGATGGTCGCGCGAGGTGGGAGTCCTTCGCAGGGGTGACGTGCGCTCGGTTCGTAAGGACTGTGCGCGGCTTGAGGCGATCCATGGCGGACGCTGAGCCACGGCGGGCGTCGTCCTTGAACGCGGCGTCGGCCGCGGCCCGGATCTCGGCGTCCCGGGCGGCTCGTAACTGGGCGGCCGTCGGGAGCAGAGGAGCGCGCCGAGCCCCGAGCGCGATCGTGGGGAGCACGTCCGTGCACTTCCCGGTGATCGCCTCGATGCGCGCGGCCAGCCGTCCCCGGTGGAGGTCGTCGAGCTCGGTCTGGGACAGCTCCACGTCAGAGCGGACGAGCGCGATGAGGAGGTCGTCGGTGGGGGTGCGCATCGTCCCGCCGTCGACGTAGGTGTGCACGGTCGACGCCAGGCCGGTCACGCCGCCGCGACGGATCTCGGCGACGACGTGTCCGGCCTCGGCCAGGCCTCGCCACGCGGAGCGGTTCAGCTCGTCCTGGCGTCGGGCGACCGCCACGAGCGCTGCGGATGCCGACTGGTCGAGGAACCCCAGCCTCGCGACGTCGCGCCGGACATCGTCACCGGACGCAGCCGACCGCCGGGCCACGTCGAGCTCGCGGTCGACGAGCCGGTCGTACGCGGCGCCGGCGTCCTTGGCACGCAGCCCCGTCCCGGTGTCGACCGCCAAGGCGCCCACGACGCCTGTCAGCTCCTGACCGTCGAGCCACGGCTGCATCCCGTCCGAGGTGGGGCGGACGTAACCGACCGGCCGTGCTGCCGGGACCGACGTCGTGAGAGCGACGTCGACGTTCTCGCGCATGGCCGACACCCAGTCGGCGACGAGGTCCTCGACCGGCGACGTGGACGTCGTGTAGATCCGGGTCGTCGACGCCTCGAGCATCGCGTACGCGCTCGTGCGGGAGAGCTCGAGCATGACCCGCGCACGGATCTCCGCCGAACCCTGATCAGCACTCGTGGCGATGCTCCGCAGCAACGTCGCGAGATCCTCGTCGGTCGCCAGGCGGAGGTCGGGATTGCTCTCGATCCCATTGGCCTCGAACGTGACCCAGCGGCGCACGAGGTGCTCACCCAGGGTCAGACGGTCGCCTCGTGAGTTCGACAAGGCTCCGCCGGCGACCAGCGACCCGGGGAGCGGCTCGGCGAGCAGGGCTGCCTGCTCGGCGGGGTCGTCGCCGACGTGCTCGAGCAGCACGTGGACGGCGTCCCCGGTGCGCGGGGCATCGTCGAACCACGACGCGAACGCGTCGGTGCCGTCGGGACGCAGGGTCGTCCCGTGCCGCAGGTCCGCGTCGGCATCGCGGGTCTCGGCGATCTCGGACGTCGCGGCCGCAGCGGCGGCACGACGTGCGAACCGGGCCGGCAGCCGACGGTCGTCGCCGGCCGCCCCCGCGCCCGAGAGCAGCTGGCCCAGCAGCCAGGCCCCGGTCGCCCGGCCTCCGCTGCCGGGGTCGACGCGCACCGTGTCGACGACGGCGACGAGGTCGTCCGCGAGGAGTGCAGCGCCGGACGCCAGTCGGGCGCGGGTCCGTGGATCGGTGCCAATGGGGGCGCCGTGGCTCGTCGCCGTGATGACGATCGACCCGAAGGCGCTGAGGACCTCCCGCAGCGTGTCGACGTGTGCACCCGATGCGCTCCGCGTCACCCCGGTGGCCAGGAGCAGCCGGGCGAGTCCGTCGGTTCCCATCTCCGACAGCAGCGCCTGCGCGTAGACCGGGTCGTCGGCGCGTGCGCGGACCCGGCTCGCGAGCTGCGCAGCGGTGCCGTCCGTCAGACGCGGCGACGCAGAGCCACCGTCCGCTACGAGCCGGCGCACGAGGAGGCTGTCCGCAAGGGCGGCGTCACGCGACACCCGTGTCGAGACGACCCCGTCGGCGAACCACAGGCCGCCGGTGACCGCCGAGCGCACACGCTCGCTGCTCGCCGCTGCCCCCGACGGGAAGGTCGCGTCGGTGGCGCCCGCCACGAGCGCCGCGCATCGGCGACCCGCCGCCCGCAGGTCGTCGAGGACGCCGGCGTACGCCCGGCTCAGCCGAGCGCGTCCGACCGCCAGGTCGGAGCGGGCTCGCTCCGAGCCGAGCAGGCCGAGGGCTCCCGTCGGATCGGGGAGGGCGTCGAGGCGCAGGAGGGCGAGCGCGTGATCGGCGTCGAGCGCGTCCCACCGTCGCTGTAACGAGCGCACCTGCGCTACCGCGAGATCGAACGCGGCGGCATACGTCAGCAGCGAGCGTGAGGCGACGCAGAGGCCGTCGACGACGCGTCGCGCCCGGGCGCCGAGCTCGGCCGCCTCCGTGCCTGCCGCAACGGCGGCGTCCCCGGTCCAGACTGCTCCCAGCCGAGGGGCCAGGGTCCCGCGCACGGTGGTCGTGGACCGGGCCCGTGCAGCGGCCCGGTCGAGAGACCGGGCGGCCGCACGCAGGGCGGTGACGTCACCCGTCGGAAGGGGGAGCGCCACGTCCCCCGGCACCGTCGGCGACGCGTACCCCGCGTCGTGCAACCGGCTCACGGCACCGCCACATCGACCGGATCACCCTGGCCCAGCGGGGCGCTCGCGGCCACGCCCGCGAACCCCGCCGTGACGAACAGCTCGACGGCCCGTGCTTCCGCCGCCGACTCGTCGATGCGGTCACCGAGGGCACCGGCAGCGTCCGCAACGGCGTCGAGCGCGTGAGCGTGGACGACACGGAACCGCTCGAGCGCGACCCTCAGGCCGTCACCCTCGCACCCCACGGCTGCCATCGCACCTGCCGTGGCCGCGGCGACGACCGATGCGCACGCGCGCAGCTCCGCCGGCTCGTGCGCCAGCGCCAGCCGCTCACGGCTCATCCCGTGGGTGTCGATGGCGTAGCGCGTCATGGCCCGACGGTAGGCAAACCGGACACGACGCCTCGGGCGTCATCCACAGGCCTGGGTATGCCGTGAGGCCCCCGTCCAGCAGGACGGGGGCCTCACGTGCGGGGCGGGTCGAGGACCCGCTCGTCAGGACATCAGGACCAGCGGGCCCAGACGGTGGTGTCGGTCGGGACGAGACCGTCCGCGAGCGGCCCGGAGGCCACGATGACCTCGGCGCCCTCGGGCAGCGCGACGGCGTCGGCGCCGAGGTTCGCGACGACGACGACCCGGTCACGCCGGGACGAGCCGTTGGTCAGCGCGACGACGTCGCCGGCATACCCCTCGACCCACGTGAGCGAGCCGGTCCCGAGGGACAGCTCGCGACGCGCGGCGAGGAGCGAGCGGTAGAGCTCGAGGGTCGAGCCCGCCACGCCCTCCTGACGGTCGACGGCGTAGTCGGCGTAGACGTCGGGCTGCGGCAGCCACGTGCTGGCGCTCGGGCCGAAGCCGAGCGACGGGCCCGTCGCCGTCCACGGGATCGGGACGCGGCAGCCGTCGCGGCCGGTCTCGGCGCCGTGGGTGCGCGCGAAGGTCGGGTCCTGGCGGAACTCGGCTGGCATGTCGGTCGAGTCGGGCAGGCCGAGCTCCTCGCCCTGGTAGATGTACGCGCCGCCGGGCAGCGCGAGCATCAGCGCGGTCGCGGCCCGTGCCCGACGCAGACCGAGTGCGCGGTCGGGCTGCGGGTCGGTCGCCGAGATGCCGTTCATCCGCGGGGTGCCGGGCGCG
This sequence comes from Terrabacter sp. Root181, assembly GCF_001428505.1. Lineage (GTDB taxonomy): Bacteria > Actinomycetota > Actinomycetes > Actinomycetales > Dermatophilaceae > Terrabacter. The sequence continues at coordinate 244,323 of NZ_LMHU01000008.1, read as the reverse complement.
AAGCCGAGGCGCGACGCGTGGCGCACGACGTCGTGGTTGGACAGCACCCACGTGGACGGCGCGCCCACCGAGTCGGCGGCGTGCAGCGACGAGGTGATGACGGTGCGCAGGTCCTCGGCCGTCCACGACGCCGTGAGGAAGTCGAAGTTGAACGCCTGGTGCATCTCGTCCGGGCGAACGTAGGCGACGGCGCGCTCCTGCGGCTCGACCCACGCCTCGGCGCAGAGGATGCGGTCGGGGGCGCCGTAGGACTCGAGGATCTGGCGCCAGGCGCGGTAGATCTCGTGGACGCCGTCCTGGTCCCACATCGGGCTGCGCTTCGTGTGGTCGATCCGCGGCGCCTCCTCGACGAGCGGGTGCTCGTGCAGGCCCTCGGGGCCGTGCTCGTGCTCGGAGTGCCCGAGCATCGTCGTGCGCTCCTCCTCGGTGTCGGGCAGGCCCTGCTCCTTGATGAGTCCGTGGGCGACGTCGACGCGGAAGCCGTCGACGCCACGGTCGAGCCAGAAGCGCAGGATCGACTCGAACTCGGCGCGCACCTCGGGGTGCTCCCAGTTGAAGTCGGGCTGCTTCGTGTCGAAGATGTGGAGATACCACTGGCCGGGCTTGCCGTCGGCCTCGGTGACCCGCGTCCACGCGGCTCCGCCGAAGACGGACTCCCAGTTGTTCGGGGGCAGCTCGCCGTGCTCGCCGCGGCCCTCGCGGAACATGTAGCGCTCGCGCTCGGCCGAGCCGGGACCGGCGGCGAGGGCGGCCTGGAACCACTCGTGCTCGTCGGACGAGTGGTTCGGCACCATGTCGACGATGACCTTGAGGTCGAGCTCGTGGGCGCGCGCGATCATCGCGTCGGCGTCGCGGAGCGAACCGAAGATGGGGTCGATGTCGCGGTAGTCGGCGACGTCGTAGCCCGCGTCGGCCTGCGGCGAGGTGTAGAAGGGTGAGAGCCAGATGGCGTCGACGCCGAGCGCGCGCAGGTGGGGCAGCCGCGACGTGATGCCGGGGAGGTCACCGATGCCGTCGCCGTCGCTGTCGGCCCACGAGCGCGGGTAGATCTGGTAGATCACCGCTTGGCGCCACCAGGCGCTGTCCGGGCGGTCCGCGGCATGCACCGGGGTCGGGTCCTCGCGGACCTCCGTGAGGTGCCCGGGGTGGTTCAGGGTCTGGGTTGCTGATCGCGTCACGGGCCACCATCGTTCCGCATCAGGCCGAAAACTCAAAGAAAGTTCTGCAACTTCTTGCAACGCGTCGCCAGCGCCTGGCCTGTCACGGCCCCTGTCACCGCCCCTTGGTAGGAACGGAGCATGAAGAGCGGCTTCGTCGTCCCGTACGCCACCGAGCGCGAGTTCGCCGCTCTGGCCCGCCTCGGCGAGGATCGCGGGTGGGACGCCGTGCTCGGCTGGGAGGCGCTCTACGGCGTCGACGCGTGGGTGCAGCTGGGCGCGGCAGCCATGGTCACCGAGCGCATCCGGCTCGGCACGCTGCTCACCCCCGCGTCACGCCACCGACCGTGGGACCTCGCCTCCCGCGTCGGGTCCGTCGACCGGATCAGCGGCGGCCGGGCGTTCCTGTCGGTGGGCCTCGGCGCCCTCCACCCCGGGTGGACGGCCTTCGAGGCCGACGAGGGCCGTGCCGTGCGTGCCCGCAAGCTCGACGAGAGCCTGGCGATCTTCGCCGGTCTGCTCGGCGACGCCGCGACCTTCACGTATGCCGGCGAGCACTACAGCGCCGGCCCCAACGACTTCATGCTCCCGCCGCCCACGCCGCAGCGCCCCCACCCCCCGGTCTGGGTCGTCGGCGCGCCGACTCCGGGTGGTGGACGCCAGCGCTCCCTCGAGCGGGCGGCCCGCTGGCAGGGCCTCATCCCCGCGATCCACCCACCCGACGGGCGGCCGAAGACCGTCGAGGCCTTCGCCGCCGTCGTCGAGCCGGTGCGCCGGCTCCGTGAGGAGGCGGGCTTGCCGTGGGAGGGCTACGACGTCGTCATCGAGGCCGACTCGTGGGGCTCGTTCACTGCGCTCGAGCCCGCCGAGCCGGCGGCGTGGGAGCAGGCAGGGGCCACATGGTGGGTCGAGAGCTGGTGGGATCTCGAGCCGGGAGCCGATGGTCTGGCGGAGGTCCGTCGGCGCGTCGAGGCGGGCCCGCCCACGACCCGCTGAACCGCGTGGGGGTCCGGCGCCCGCCGGATGGCGTATGCCGTGTGCCCGGCCACGGGGTCAGGGCTGGCTGGGTGCTCGCTGCGAGAGCAACGCGCGGTGCTCGTCGGTCAGCTCGGTGATCCGGCGCAGGTAGTCGGTCATGAACCGGAGCTGCTCGGTGCTCAGCTCGTCGAGCATCGGCTGCCCGGCACGGACGAGCGGACCGTAGGCCTCCCACGTCTGGGCCTGGCCGAGCTCGGTCATCTCGACGAGGACCGTGCGTCGGTCGGTCTCCGAGCGCGTCCGGCGCACGAGCCCGCGCTTGGCGAGGCGGTCGATGAGGGCCGTCGTCGCCGCCGGTCGCAGTCCGGTAGCGGTGCTGAGCTGGCCGGCCGACTTCGGCCCGTCGACGAGCCAGTCGAGGCAGCGCAGGTCGGCGGCCCCGAGCCCGAGCCGGCGTCCGACGGTGTCGTCGAAGGCCTGGACGGAGCGCTGGTACTGCTGCATCGCGTCGCCGAGCGCGTGGACCAGCGGCTCCCGGTCGGCGGGCCGGGAGGGTTGACGGGAGGCCGACATGAGGCTTACCTTTCGAATCTCGAAACATTCGAATCTCGTAAGGAAGGCTACCAAGATGAAGGCTCTCGTCGTGGGAGGCGGCGTCGCCGGTCCGGCCACAGCCCTCGCCCTGCACCAGGTGGGCATCGAGGCGACGGTCCTGGAGGCATGGCCGCGCTCGGACGGGGAGGCCGGCTCGTGGTTCACGCTCGCCCCCAACGGACTGCACGCGCTGGACCTGCTCGGGGCCCGACACCTCGCGACCGGGATCGGCTTCCCGAGCGAGCGCAACGTCATGGCCGGTGCCACCGGTCGCGTCCTCGGCTCGATGAGCCTCGGTGTCCCGCTCGAGGACGGCACCGTCGCCGTGACCATGAAGCGCTCCCGCCTCGCGGCAGCCCTGCTGGGCGAGGCCGAACGGCGTGGGATCGAGGTGTGTCACGCGAGTCGCGTCACGGAGGTGGCCAGCAGCTCCGACGGGGTCACCGTGACCCTCGCGGACGGCTCGACGGTCCGGGGCGACCTGCTGGTCGGCGCAGACGGCGTCCGTTCGATGGTTCGGCAGGCCATCGACCCACACGCGGCTCCGGCCCGCTACGTCGGGCTGACGAACTTCGGCGGCATCACCGAGCGCACCCCGCTCGCCGCGACGCTCCCCGCCCGCCAGTGGCACTTCGTCTTCGGGTCGCGCGCCTTCTTCGGGGCCCACCCGACCCCCGACGGCGACGTCGTGTGGTTCGTCAACGTGCCCGGGCCCGCGATCACCCGGGCCGAACGTGCGGCCCGAACCCCCGAGCAGTGGCAGGACCGGCTCGTCGAGCTGCTCGCCGACGACGCGGGACCGGCCGCCGACCTCGTGCGCACCGGGCGACTCGAGCTCTGGGCCGACAACACCCACGACCTGCCCCGGGTCGCGCGCTGGCACCGCGACCGCATGGTCATCGTCGGTGACGCGGCGCACGCGCCGTCGCCGAGCTCCGGGCAGGGGGCGTCCCTCGCCCTCGAGGACGCCGTGGTCCTCGCCACGTGCCTGCGCGACGCGGGCACGGTCGAGGAGGCCCTGACGGCATACGACACCGCTCGGCGCGACCGTGTCGAGCGCATCGTCGCGGCGGGAGCACGGAGCAGCAGCTCGAAGATCCCGGGTCGCACCGGTCGCGCCGTCCGCGACGCGATGATGCGACTCGTCTTCCGCTTCGTCGTCACCGAGCGTTCGAGCGCATGGATCACCGGGCACCGGCTCCGCTGGGACCCGGAGGCGGCGCCGGCACTACCGTCGGGGTCATGACGACCTTTGTCACCGCAGCGTTCTGCCTCGTCCGGGACCGGCAGCTGCTGACCGTCCGCAAGGCCGGCTCGACCCGGTTCATGCTGCCGGGCGGGAAGATCGACCCGGGGGAGTCCGCTCGCGAGGCGGCCGTCCGAGAGGTCATGGAGGAGGTCGGCCTCGACGTCACCGGCGTCGGGGAGCCGCTGGGCCGGTTCCACGACGTGGCGGCCAACGAGCCGGACTCGTGGGTCGACGCGACGGTCTACGTCACGCACCTGCGTCCCGAGGACGCTCCGGCTCCGCTCGCCGAGATCGCCGAGCAGCGGTGGCTCGGTCTCGACGGGGATCTGCCCGCGGACCTCGCGCCCCTGCTGCGCAACCACGTCGTGCCCTCGCTGCGGGCCCACCTCGCCACAGCCTGAGGGGCGCCACCCGGGATCCGGGTGACGCCCCTCGACGCGGGAGCCGATCGTGTCGTCAGTGCGGCCCGCCGGGTCCGCCGTCCATGTCGATGACGCCGGCCTGGGCCGCCTTCTTGACCGCGTCGGCCTCGGCCTGCGTCAGCGTGCCGTCCTTGACGGCCTGGGCGAGGCGGTCGTCGAACGCCTTCTGCTCGTCGGCCTCGTGCGCAGCACGCAGGTCGGCGAAGGCCGCCTTGACCTTGGCCGCGTCGATGCCCAGCTCGCTCGCGAGCTTGGTCGCCAGCTCGTCCTGCATCGTCGCGGGGTCGGGCTTCGTCGCCGTGCCCTGGCCGCGAGCGGGGCTGGACTTGAGGTCCTGACGCACGGCCTTGAGTGCGTCCTCGAGCTTGGCCTGGCTGACGCCGAGCTTCGTCGCGAGCGCCGCGAGGTCCACGCCCTTGCCCATGCCGGGCCCCATGCCGCCGTGGCGGCCACCAGGGCCCCAGCCGCGGCCCGTGCCGGGCGCGGAGTCGGTCGTGCCCTTGTTGGGGTCGCCCTGGGTCGAGGTCGCCGTCGGGGTGGGGGTAGTCGTCGAGGTCGTGTCGTCGGCCCGAGCCACCTGCGTGACGCCGAGGCCGATCACGGCCACGGCCGCGCCCACCGCTGCGATGCTCGCCTTCTTGTTGATCGACACCATGCCGCATCCTCCGTCGTGTCGTCGGGCGCGCGCGTCCGACCGTGGAACCGCCTGCCTCCAGAGAACACCAGGCGCGAGGCCGCCGACCCGTGAATGCGCTGTGAGTTGCTGTGAGTCGTGGAGTCGGCGGGGCTGAGGTCAGAAGGTGCCGTCCGGCCCCGGCGCGTTGACGAGGGAGTATGCCGCCCGCGTGAGGTAGTCGCGCAGCCGGTCGTCGTTCTCGGGGGAGAGCTCGAGGGTGTCGACGGCGTTCATCATGTGCAGCAGCCAGCGGTCGCGCATGTCGGGCGTCACGGCATACGGCATGTGCCGCATCCGCAGCCGCGGGTGGCCGCGCTGCTCGGAGTAGGTCGTCGGCCCGCCCCAGTACTGCTCGAAGAACATCCGCAGGCGTTCCTGCGCCGGTCCGAGGTCCTCCTCGGGGTAGAGGGCGCGCAGCGGCTCGTCCTCGGCGACGCCGCGGTAGAACTCGCGCACGAGCTTGGCGAAGGTCTCGTGGCCGCCGAAGTCGTCGTAGTACGTCACGTGGGCCAGTCTCCCAGAGCGGTGGCCGTGGTCGCGGCCGGGCTCCGGCGGCGGTTGGTCACTGCGGGGCGGCCCCGCCGTAGGGCGGCATGACGGGCATGGGGCTGCGCACGCCGGCGCGGTCGAAGGCCGTCTTGACCCGCTCGCGCATCTCGCGCTGCACGCCGAACTGCTCGTTGGCGATCGTCTTGGCGATGATGCGGATCGTGATGACGCCCCCCGCGATCGACTCGACACCGACGACGTTGGGCTCCTCCAGGAGGATGTCCTTGAAGTCGTCGTCGTCGTCCATGGTGCCGACGACGTCGCGGATCACCGTGATCGCCTTCTCGACGTCCTGGTCGTAGGCGATCGGGACGTCGACGATCGCCGTCGACCACCCCTGGGTCTTGTTGCCGATGCGCACGATCTCGCCGTTGCGGACGTACCACGTCATGCCACCCGCGTCGCGCAGCTGAGTGACGCGCAGCGACACGTTCTCGACCGTGCCGACGACCTCACCGGTGTCGATGACGTCACCCACGCCGTACTGGTCCTCGACGATCATGAAGACGCCCGACAGGAAGTCCTTGACGAGACTCTGGGCACCGAACGCCAGGGCCACGCCGCCGACGCTGGCCGAGGCGAGCATCGGCCCGAGCGGGATGCCGACGAGCGACATCACCGTAAGCGCGGTGATCCCGTAGACGATGAACGTCGTGATGCTCTTGAGCAGGGCTCCGACGGTCTCGGTGCGCTGCACGTGGCGGGCGTTGGCGACGCCCACCGCCTGCAGCGCCCGCCCGGCGCCGGGGATCCTCGCGAGGTGCTCTGCGCGCCGGGACGTCGCCGTCGCGACGACCCGGTCGATGAGCCGGTGCAGCACCCAGCGCGCGACGAGACCGAGGACGACGGTCGTCAGGATCAGCAACGGTGCACCGGCGAGCCAGTCGCCGACCCCGGCCCACGTCAGGGTCGACAGGTCGGGCATGGAAAGCGTCATGGCTGGGTCCTGGGCGGGTGGCGGGCTGGGTGTCGGGGTGGAGCTGAACGGGGTCAGGTTCGTGAAGGCGTCGATCACAGGAGTCTCAGTCAGGGGTCTCGGTCAGGGGGGCTCGGTCAGGTGTCGGTCAGGTCGGTCAGGCGGGTTCTCGGAGTCGGGCTCGGCGGAGCCCGGGTGCGGGGCGGCCCGTCCGGGCGGCCCCGCACCACGGGCTCAGCCGCGTCGGTCGCGCTCCTGCGCCACGAGGGCGCGCGCGATGGTGTCGCGGTTCTCGGCCACGGTGCGCACCAGACCCGGCGCTGCGTCGGGGTTGGCGGCGAGCCACGCGTCCGAGGCGTCCTTGAGCTGCTGGCTCGCGACCGAGAACGGGTAGAAGCCACCGACGACGCGCTCGCCGATGGCGACGCTCCGCTCGGCCCACGCGTCGACGAGCATCGCGTGGTACTTCTCGACGTACGGCTCGAGCAGCGACAGGTCGCTGCTGCGGCGGAAGCCGGCACTGACCGCCTCGACCATCTGGTTGGACAGGTCGTTGCGCTCGACGGCCTTGGCCCAGGCGTCGGCCTTGGCCTCGGCGGTCGGGCGCGCGGCGAGGGCCTCGGCGGCCCGCTCCTTGCCCGTGGCGGTCGGGTCGCGGTCGAGCTCGGTCTCGATCTCGATCTCGTCGGCCGCGCCCAGTGCTGCGAGGGCCTTGAGGAAGGTCCACCGCAGCTCGGTGTCCGTCGTGAGACCCGGCAGCGACTCGGCACCCGTCAGCAGGGCGCGCAGCCTCACCTCGTCGGCCGGGTCGGACGTCGAGCCCGCCCACGCCTCGACGAGCTGGAACTGGGCGTCGCTGCCGGCCTCGGCGGTCTCGGCGAGCGAGCGCAGGGACGACGACAGGAGGGCCGACACCTCGGAGCGGTGCTCCGGAGCGGTGTAGAGACGGGCCGCCGTCGACATCTGGCCGAGCAGGACACGCAGCAGCGTCGAGTCCGTCTCGCCCGGCATCGACTCGAGGACGAAGCGCACGAAGTCACGCGCCGGCATCTCGCCGTCGCGCGTCATGTCCCACGTGGCGCCGAGCACGAGCGAGCGCGGCAGCGAGTCGGTGAACCCGCGGGGGAGGGACAGGGCCGTCGCGAGCGAGCGCTCGTCGAGGCGGATCTTGCCGTAGGCGAGGTCGTCGTCGTTGAGCAGCAGCAGGTCGGGCTGCTCCTGGCCGACGAGCTCGGCCAGGTCGGTGCGCTCGCCGGTGATGTCGACCTCGTCGTAGCCGATGCGCTCGAGCACGTCGCCGTCGACGCCCGGCCGGACGGCATACCGCCCCACGCCGATGCGGTGCGGGCGGAGCGTCGGGTACTCCTCGGTCGCCGTCTGCGTGATCGCGAACGAGCTGTAGCGACCGTCGGCGTCGACCTCGAAGACGGGGCGCAGCGTGTTGACGCCGGCCGTCTCGAGCCAGAGCTTGCTCCACTCGCTCAGCTCGCGGCCGGACGCCTTCTCGAGCTCGCCGAGCAGGTCGGCCAGGGTCGTGTTGCCCCAGGCGTGCTTGCGGAAGTACTCGCGCAGCGCGGCGACGAACGGCTCACGACCGACGTACGCGACGAGTTGCTTGAGCACCGACGCGCCCTTGGCGTACGTGATGCCGTCGAAGTTGACCTCGACGTCTTCGAGGTGGCGCATGTCGGCGGCGATCGGGTGCGTCGAGGAGAGCTGGTCCTGGGTGTAGGCCCAGGCCTTCTCCGACGTGCCGAAGGTCGTCCAGGCGCTCGTCCACTCGGTGGCCTCGGCCTGGCACGTCGTCGACGCCCACTCGGCGAACGACTCGTTGAGCCAGAGGTCGTCCCACCACTTCATCGTCACGAGGTTGCCGAACCACATGTGGGCCAGCTCGTGCAGGATCGTCAGGGCCCGGCGCTCGATCTTCGCCTCGGACACCTTGGACCGGAAGATGTAGACCTCGACGAAGGTCACCGCGCCGGCGTTCTCCATCGCGCCCATGTTGTACTCGGGCGTGAAGATCTGGTCGTACTTCTCGAACGGGTAGGCCTGGTCGAACTCCTCCTCGAAGAACGCAAAGCCCTTCTTGGTGCAGTCGAAGATGTTGTCGGCGTCGAGGTACTGCGTCAGCGACTTGCGGCAGAAGACACCGAGCGGCACGACACCCTTGCGGGTCTGCACCTCGTCACGGACCTCGTCGTAGGGGCCGGCGATGAGCGCCGTGATGTACGACGAGATGCGCTGCGTCGGCTCGAACGACCACGTCGCGCGCTCGACTCCGTCGGCCACGCCGGCGGCCTGAGGGGCGGGCGTCGGGGAGTTGCTGATGACCTTCCAGTGTGCGGGCGCCGTCACCGTGAAGCGGAAGGCCGCCTTGAGCTCGGGCTGCTCGAACACGGCATACATGCGCCGGGAGTCCGGGACCTCGAACTGCGTGTAGAGGTAGACCTCGTTGTCGACCGGGTCGACGAAGCGGTGCAGGCCTTCGCCGGTGTTGGTGTAGCGGCCGGTGGCGTCGACGGTCAGCTCGTTCTCGGCGGCCAGGCCCTCCAGCGCGATGCGCGAGTCCGCGAAGACCTCGGCGGGGTCGAGGTCGACGCCGTTGAGGGTGACCGTCTCGACCGAGTCGGCGATGAGGTCGATGAACGAGTCGGCGCCGGGCTCGGAGCAGGCGAACCTGACCGTGGTGACGGTGTGGAAGTTCTCCGGACCCGTCGTCAGGTCGAGACGGACGTCGTAGGAGTCGACGCGCAGGATGCTGGCGCGGCTCGCCGCCTCGTCGCGGGTCAGGTTCTTGCCGGGCACGGAGGGACCTCCTGGGAAGGGTGCTGGGGCACGACGCAGCGTCGGTCGGACGGCGTCGTCGCGGGCCATCCTCGCACGGAACCCGGGGCCGTCCACCACCGCAATCGGCGTGCAGGTGGCAGTGCCATGATGGGCCGCATGGCCGATGCGAAGGACAGCCCGAAGACGAGCCGTGACGCCGTCGAGATGTGGTTCGACCCGATCTGCCCGTGGGCGTGGATGACGTCGCGCTGGCTCATGGAGGTCGAGACGCTGCGGGACATCGAGGTGACCTGGTCGGTCATGAGCCTCGCCGTCCTCAATGAGCACCGGCACGACCTCGACGCCGCCTACCGGGCGCGCATGGACGAGGCGTGGGCCCCGGTGCGGGTCATCATCGCTGCCGCCGAGGCGCACGGCGACTCCGTCATCAAGCCGCTCTACGACGCCATGGGCACCCGCATCCACCTGCGGAAGATGAACGACTTCGACCAGGTGATCGGCGAGTCGCTCGAGGAGGTCGGTCTGCCCGCGGACCTCGCCAAGGAGGCGCACCACAAGAAGTACGACGCCGCCCTGCACCGCAGCCACAAGCGCGGCATCAGCCTCGTCGGCACCGACGTCGGCACGCCGATCATCGCCGTCGACGGCGTCGCCTTCTTCGGTCCCGTCGTGACGCCCGCCCCCAAGGGCGAGGACGCCGCCCGGCTCTGGGACGGTTGCGTGCTCGTGGCGAGCACGCCCGGGTTCTTCGAGCTCAAGCGCACCCGCACGCTCGGCCCCATCTTCAGCTGACACCCACCACCCTGCCCCACCCAAGGACGGACATGCGCATCCACATCGGCGGCGACCACGCGGCATACGAGCTCCACCAGTCCCTGATCACGCACCTGCGCGACGGTGGCCACGAGGTCGTCGACCACGGCCCCTTCGGCTACGACGCCCAGGACGACTACCCCGTCTTCGTGCTGCGCGCCGTCGAGGCCGTCGCGGCCGACCCGGGCTCGCTCGGTGTCGTGCTCGGCGGGTCGGGCAACGGGGAGCAGATCGCAGCCAACAAGGTCACCGGCATCCGGGCCGCGCTCGCGTACAACGTCGAGCTGGCGAGCCTCGCCCGCGAGCACAACAACGCGCAGGTCGTCTCCATCGGCGCCCGGTTCACGCCCGACGACGTCGCCAAGGAGATCGTCGACACCTTCGTGGCGACGAACTTCACCGATGAGGCGCGCCACAGCCGCCGTCTGGGTATGGTTTCCGCGTACGAGGACACGGGGGACTTGCCGGCTTTGCCGGACTCGGACGCGCGCTGACGTCGCGACGTCCGCCGTCCCCCTTCATCGCCGCAAGGGAGGCACGTGGCCCACAACGAGAGCTCGGTCTCTCGACGCCCGCGCTACGCTGCCGGACCGATGCGACGACTCCGACTCCTGGGCCCTTGGCTCAGCCGCGCGCCCTGGGCGGTCGTCACGGGCTTCCTCGCGCTCGGCATCCTCGCCTCGGCCGCGGTCTTCGTGTGGCCGACCGTGGTCCCGTGGGGCGTCTACGGCCTCATCGTCGTCGCTGCGGGACTGTTCCTCGAGCCGCGCTACCTCCTCGTCGTCTACATGGGGCTCATCCTCGCCATGGCGATCCTCGGGGCCTATCTCGGCCCCATCAAGTCGACGACGACGGGCGCGCAGATCGTCACCGTCGTCACGATGCTCCTCATGATCTGGCTCTCCCACGCGCGCGCCCAGGTCGGCGTCGTCGGCGTGAGTGGCGAGTCGATGCTCGTCGACATGCGCGACCGGCTCCGGGCCCAGGGCGAGCTGCCGCCCCTGCCGCCGCAGTGGGGAGCCGAGGTCGCCCTCGAGTCGGCCTACGGCGACAGCTTCGCCGGCGACTTCGTCGTCGCCAGCCGCTCCACCGACGGCCGCACTCTCGAGATCGCGCTCGTCGACGTCTCGGGAAAGGGCCGCGAAGCGGGCGCCAGGTCACTGCTGCTCTCCGGCGCCCTCGGTGGGCTGCTCGGCGAGATGAGCGAGGGCGGGTTCCTCGCCTCCGCCAACAACCACCTGCTGCGGCTGCGGTGGGCCGAGGGCTTCGCGACCGCCGTGCACGTGGCCGTCGACCTCGAGAGCGGCAACTTCACCATCGGGTACGCCGGTCACCCCGCCGCTGCGCAGTTCGCGGCCGGGTCGGGCCGGTGGCGGATGCTCGCCGGTGGCCGCGGGCCGCTGCTCGGCGTCATCGACCACGCCGAGTACCCCCGTGAGAACGGCACCCTCCGGCGCGGAGACGCGCTCGTGCTCTACAGCGACGGCGTCATCGAGGCACGCGACAAGGCCCTCGTCGACGGCATCGACCGCATGCTCGGGCGCGCCGAGTCGTTCATCCGCACCGGCTTCGAGGGTCTGGCCCAGCGGCTCTGCGACCAGGCCGCGGCCGGCCTCGGCGACGACCGTGCCGTCGTCACGATCTGGCGCACCTGACCCGACCGGGCACAGGTGACGGAACTCGGGTGCCCGCCGCCCTCACTACGATGCCTGCGTGAGCGAGCACCCCACCGAAGCGACCATGCCCGAGGCCGGCCCCGACCGGCGCAAGGAGCACGTCGTGCCCGACCTGCCACCGGGCGTCACCCCCGCCCGGGTGCGCACGTTCGTGCGCCGGGGGCGGCTGTCGTCCCTGACGAAGGAACGTGTCGAGCGCCTCGCGCCCGCCCGCTCCGTGCCCGACGGCCCCTTCGACGCCGCTGCAGCCTTCGGGCGCACGGCCCCCGTCGTCCTCGAGATCGGCTGCGGCCACGGCCACGCCGCCATCGCGTATGCCGCCGCGTTCCCCGAGTGCGACATCCTCGCCATGGACGTCCACACCCCCGGGCTCGCCCGGATGCTCGCCGACGCCGACGAGGCCGGCGTGCCGAACCTGCGCGTCGAGATCGGCGACGCCGTGCTCTTCCTCGAGGAGCGGGTCGCCGACGCCACGTTCGACGCCGTCCACCTCTTCTTCCCCGACCCGTGGCGCAAGCAGAAGCACACGAAGCGGCGCTTCGTCAGCCCGGCCAACCTCGACCTGCTCGCCCGCGTCCTCAAGCCCGGCGGCCACGTCCTCATCGCCACCGACCAGGACTTCTACGCCGAGCACGCCCTCGCCGAGGTCGCGGCGCACCCGGGGTTCGAGGCGCACCGCGTCGACCGGCCGCAGTGGCGGCCACGAGACGGCTTCGAGGCCAAGGGAATTGCGGCTGGGCGCACGATCAACGAGCTCCGGCTGGACCTGCTGCCCTAGCAGCACGCCGGGAGCGGCGGAGGCTGTGGAGTCTTCTCGGCGCCTGGTGCCGGATGATCTCCACGACCTTCGGACCGCAGTGCCTTCCTGCCCTCGGGTGACAGGATTTGAACCTGCGGCCCTTGCGTCCCAAACGCAATGCGCTACCAAGCTGCGCCACACCCCGTGGCGTCGGAATCGTAGCCGACAAGTGGCCGGCGAACCGACCGGTTCCCACGCCGCGCGGGCGGGTCGATTTCAGCGGACCGGGCGGGAACCAGTAGGCTGACGCCTCGGATCGCCGGCACGACCGGCGCCCCTGCGGGCGTAGCTCAATGGTAGAGCCTCAGTCTTCCAAACTGATCACGCGAGTTCGATTCTCGTCGCCCGCTCCAAAACCGCTTGGCGTCACGACGCCGCACTTCCTAGCGTGGGTCGCATGTTCCGCCCCGACCTGCAGGACGCCCTGCGTGACCGCGACGCCGTCCTCCGCTCGTTCCTCGCGCCCGACGGCACGCTGACGAGCATCCCGACCAAGATCCGCAAACGCCTCGTCGTGCTCGACCTGCTCTCGCAGGAGTTCGAGCCGGGGGAGCGCTACGACGAGACCGAGGTCAACAACCGGCTCCGCGCCTTCCACCCCGACGTCGCGGCCCTGCGCCGCTACCTCGTCGAGGAGGGCTTCCTCGACCGGGCCGACGGGCTCTACTGGCGCAGCGGCGGCACCGTCGGCTGACGACACCCGCCACGGGACGACAGGATCGTCGCCCGTCGGGCCCACACGGCATACGCCGTCGGTGGTGCTCAGCGGAAGCCGAGCGCCTCGCTCAGCCAGCTCTCGGCGCCGTCGGCCTCCAGGCCCTCCTCGACGGCGGCGGCCGTGCGTGCCGACGGCCAGCCGTGGACCCAGAAAAGCGCGAGCCCGCCCGGGAGCGCGATGAGCAGCGTCAGCCAGGTGTGGGGCGTGAAGACGAAGGAGCAGGCGAACGCCACGAGCACCGGCGCCTCGGCCAGCGCGGTCCGCAGGGTCGTCGTCGACGTGAAGTAGCGCAGGCTCGTGGTCTCGGCGTTCTCCCGCGGCAGGCCGTGCGGGAGGGCGGGGACGGCATATCCGACGTAGCGGATGAGCGTGGCCGAGCCGACGAGCGTGGCGAGGACGATGCCAACGGCCCAGGCCGACGGGAGTGGCGCGGAGGGGTCCACGAGGATCCGCACGGCGCTCAGCATGAGGGCTCCCATGCCGACCGCGACCGACACCATCTTGATCGGGCGCAGGGCCGCGTTCTCTGGGGACGCGAACGGGCCGGGAGGGGTGCTCATGGCCCCCGAGCATAGGCGTGCGGCGCCCGCGGACGATCCGCGCATTTAGCCATCGGGCGCGTGCCCTATAGCATGGTGCGCTGGCCCGTCCGTTCACCGTCGACGACCACGTCGGCACCACCCCAATGGAGTACCCCGCAGTGAAGAGTGCGCTCGAGACCCTCAGCCCGACCCGGGTCAAGATGACCGTCGAGGTCCCGTTCGAGGAGCTCAAGCCGAGCCTCGACGCGGCCATCAAGCACATCGGTGAGCACATCCAGGTGCCCGGCTTCCGCAAGGGCAAGGTGCCGGCCCGCATCATCGAGCAGCGCGTCGGCCGCGCGGCCGTCCTCGAGGAGGCCGTCAACAACGCCCTCCCGACGTTCTACGGCCAGGCCCTCGAGGAGAACGAGGTCCGCCCGCTCGGCCAGCCCGAGATCACCGACCTCCAGGTCCCCGCGACCGACGGCGAGGACTTCGTCTTCACCGCCGAGGTCGACAAGCGCCCCGAGATCGAGCTGCCCGACTTCAGCGACATCGAGCTGACCGTCGACGAGGCCAAGGTCGAGGACGAGGCCGTCGAACAGCGCCTCACCGACCTCCGCGCCCGCTTCGGCACGCTCAAGGGCGTCGACCGCGCGGTCCAGGACGGCGACTTCGTCTCCATCGACCTGTCCGCCGAGATCGACGGAGACGAGATCGACTCCGTCACCGGTGTGTCCTACGAGGTCGGCAGCAAGAACATGCTCGAGGGCCTCGACGAGGCGCTCGTGGGCATGACGGCCGACGAGACCAAGAACTTCACCGCCCCCCTCGCCGGTGGCGACCAGGAGGGCCGGGACGCCAGCTGCACCGTGACCGTCACCGCGGTCAAGGAGCGCGAGCTGCCCGAGCTTGACGACGAGTTCGCCCAGCTGGCCTCCGAGTTCGACACGCTCGACGAGCTCAAGGCCGACCTCACGGCCAAGGCCGAGATCGACGCCAAGTTCGCCCAGGGTGTCGCCGCCCGCGACCAGCTCCTCGAGGCCATCCTCGACAAGGTCGAGGTGCCGATCCCCGAGAGCATCGTCGAGGCCGAGGTGCACAGCCACCTCGAGGGCGAGGGTCGCCTCGAGGACGACGAGCACCGTGCCGAGGTCGGCGAGAGCACCCGCAAGGGCCTCAAGACCCAGCTCGTCCTCGACGCGATCGCCGAGAGGGAAGAGGTCCAGGTCGAGCAGCAGGAGCTCATCGAGTTCCTCGTCATGAGCTCGCAGCAGTACGGCATGGACCCCAACCAGTTCGCGCAGTCGCTCGACCAGGAGGGTCAGATCCCCGCCATGGTCGCCGAGGTCGCCCGCCGCAAGGCGCTCGCCACGGTCCTCGAGAAGGTCTCCGTCAAGGACACCGCCGGCAACGTCATCGACCTCAACGAGGCCGTCCCCGGCACCGAGGGCGACGAGGACGAGGTCGCGTCCGACGCCGACGACGCGCAGGCCGAGAAGGCCGACGCCTGACCGTCCCACACCGCTCGTAGGCCGCTGGGCCGGCTCCCGCACGGGAGCCGGCCCAGCGGCACGTCGGGGAGAGCCCCGGTTCCGGTCCCGGGCCACGGGGTACGACCAGCGGTGACCCCACGAAGCGAACCAAGCGGTGAGGAGAGCCACCATGACCGCGCACGACGAGACGGACCAGAACCCCGAGACCACCGCCGACTCCCTGGCCGGGCAGCCGGGCGGCATGGCCCAGACGCAGTCGGCGATCGGCGGCAGCGACGAGGACGACCGAGCCGGTGGTGACCCTCTGGCCAGCACGACCGGTGACGCCGGGACCGGGCAGCCCGGCACCGACGTCGACGGTGGCGTCGACCAGTCCGACGCCGACCGCGGCAACCTCGACGGCAGCACCGCGGGCGAGGACGTGCGCGAGCGCTCGCTCGACGAGTCCAAGGACTCGAGCAGCTACACCGACTCGGGCGAGGCCGGGGCCGACAACGGCCTCAGCGAGTAGTCCGCGACCAGCCGGGCACCCACCCGCACGCGCACCTGGACCCCGCCGGACGGCATACGACCGGCGGGGTCCGTGCGTGTGGTTGCGCCGCTCCGGCTCAGGTTTGTGCGCTCACGGCGAACACGACGCGGTTCGGGAAATCTGGCCGAGGGGTCGGGCGTTAGGGTCAGTGACGAGCCAGCCGGCGCCACATCCCGTGGCGAGAGGCTGGACCACTTCGACGATGGAGACACGGTGATTTCGGAGACCTCCGCCAACGGCAACGGCATGCCGGGTGGTCTGGACGACCACATCTACAACCGCCTGCTCAAGGAGCGGATCATCTTCCTCGGGTCCGACGTCCGCGACGACAACGCGAACGCCATCGCCGCGCAGCTGCTGCTGCTCTCGGCCGAGGACCCCGAGAAGGACATCTGGCTCTACATCAACAGCCCCGGCGGCTCGATCTCCGCCGGCATGGCCATCTTCGACACGATGAACTGGATCCCCAACGACGTCGCCACCGTCGCGATGGGCATGGCCGCCTCGATGGGCCAGTTCCTGCTCTCGGCCGGCACGAAGGGCAAGCGCTACGCCACGCCCCACGCCCGCGTCATGATGCACCAGCCCTCGGGCGGCATCGGCGGCACGGCCACCGACATCAAGATCCAGGCCGAGCAGATGCTCTACGTCAAGAAGCAGATGGCGCGGCTCATCGCCGAGCACACCGGCCAGACCATCGACCAGATCGAGAAGGACTCCGACCGCGACCGCTGGTTCAGCGCGGAGGAGGCCAAGGAGTACGGCTTCGTCGACCACGTCTTCAGCCGCTCCGACCAGGCGGTCGAGGGCAAGGGTGTCGGCCAGGCCGACGCCAAGGCCGAGAACTGACCGCGGTCTGACCAGGACTTGGAGACACACATGAACATCGAACCCACCAACCGCCTCGCGGTCGCCCAGCCCTCGAGCCGCTACATCCTGCCGCAGTTCGAGGAGCGCACCTCCTACGGCATGAAGCGGTCCGACCCCTACAACAAGCTCTTCGAGGACCGCATCATCTTCCTCGGCGTGCAGGTCGACGACGCGTCGGCCGACGACATCATCGCCCAGCTGCTCGTGCTGGAGTCGCTCGACCCCGACCGCGACATCCTCATGTACATCAACAGCCCGGGTGGCTCGTTCACGGCCATGACGGCGATCTACGACACGATGCAGTTCGTCCGTCCCGACATCCAGACGTTCGTCATCGGCCAGGCGGCCTCGGCCGCCGCGGTGCTCCTCGGCGCCGGTGCGCCGGGCAAGCGCTTCGCGCTGCCGAACGCCCGCATCCTCATCCACCAGCCGGCGCTCTCGGGCGGCGACTACGGCCAGGCGTCGGACATCGAGATCCAGGCCAACGAGGTGCTGCGCATGCGCACGTGGCTCGAGGACACCCTCGCGCACCACACGGGCCGCACGTCCGAGCAGGTCCGCAGCGACATCGAGCGCGACAAGATCCTGTCGTCCGAGGACGCCAAGACCTACGGTCTCATCGACGAGGTCCTCGCCTCGCGCAAGGCCTCGCTCGAGGACTGACCTCCCGCTCGTCACGAGCACGTATGCCGTGGGGCCGGGTTCCGCTGGGACCCGGCCCTCGGCGTACCTGCTTGGATGTCAGGTGAACCTGGTGTCGAGCATGGAGGTCCGGTCATGGCGAGTGCGGAGTTCGAGCAGGCGGTCGAGGCCGTCAAGGCCCTGACGACCGACCCCGGCAACGAGGTGAAGCTTCGGCTCTACGGGCTGTTCAAGCAGGCGACGGCCGGTGACGCGACCGGCTCGCGTCCGGGCTTCACCAACCCCGTCGGGCGTGCCAAGTACGACGCGTGGGCCAAGCTCTCGGGCACGGCTCCCGAGGCGGCCCAGGAGCAGTACGTCGCGATCGTCCGCGACCTCACCTCCGCCTGACGGCCGGACCACGTGGCGGCCGGCCGTGGGCCGTACGCTGCTGGCATGAGGACGTATGCCGGCCTGCTCAGGAGCGCGGCCCCGGACCTCGGTGACGGGATGTCGCTGACGACGATGCTCGTCATCGCCCTCGTCGGGCTGCTCGTCGTCACGTTCGGCGGGCTCGCCCTCGCGGTGGGCCTCGGGTTCCTCACAACCCGCCGACGCGGCGGGGGCGGTGGCCGCGACGGGGGCACTGGGGTCGACGACGGTGACGGCAGCGACGGTGGGACACAGCCCGATTCGGCTGGAACTCCGTTCAAGTGACAGCGTCGTCGTTTGTCCGCCATCAGCGGACAAACGGCGTTGCGCGAGCGAGGGTGGCCCCCTCCGTCGTCTAATAGGAGTCGGCCCCTAGGTTGGGGCCTGCCGGGTGCACCCCAGCGTTCGGCGCCGACGGACCAGGAGCGAATCGGTGGCACGCATCGGAGAAGGCGGAGACCTCCTCAAGTGCTCTTTCTGCGGGAAGAGCCAGAAGCAGGTCAAGAAGCTCATCGCCGGTCCCGGTGTGTACATCTGCGACGAGTGCATCGACCTCTGCAACGAGATCATCGAGGAGGAGCTCGCCGAGAGCAGCGAGCTGGGCCTCGACCACCTGCCGAAGCCGCGCGAGATCTTCGACTTCCTCGAGAACTACGTCATCGGCCAGGACGTCGCCAAGAAGTCGCTCGCCGTCGCCGTCTACAACCACTACAAGCGCATCCAGGCCGGGGAGGGCGTCAAGCGCGACGACGACCACATCGACATCGCGAAGTCCAACATCCTGCTCATCGGCCCCACCGGCTCGGGCAAGACGTACCTCGCGCAGACGCTCGCCAAGATGCTCAACGTCCCCTTCGCCATCGCCGACGCGACGGCCCTGACCGAGGCCGGCTACGTCGGCGAGGACGTCGAGAACATCCTCCTCAAGCTCATCCAGGCCGCCGACTACGACGTCAAGAAGGCCGAGACGGGCATCATCTACATCGACGAGGTCGACAAGATCGCCCGCAAGAGCGAGAACCCGTCGATCACGCGCGACGTGTCCGGCGAGGGCGTGCAGCAGGCGCTGCTCAAGATCCTCGAGGGCACGACGGCGTCGGTGCCTCCGCAGGGTGGCCGCAAGCACCCCCACCAGGAGTTCATCCAGATCGACACGACCAACGTGCTCTTCATCGTCGGCGGCGCGTTCGCCGGCCTCGAGAAGATCATCGAGTCGCGCTCGGGTCGCAAGGGTCTCGGCTTCGGCCAGCCGCTGCACAACCCGAAGGACCTCGGCGACAGCTTCCAGGACGTCATGCCCGAGGACCTGCTGAAGTTCGG
Source organism: Terrabacter sp. Root181 (assembly GCF_001428505.1). GTDB lineage: Bacteria > Actinomycetota > Actinomycetes > Actinomycetales > Dermatophilaceae > Terrabacter. The sequence continues at coordinate 225,194 of NZ_LMHU01000008.1, read as the reverse complement.
CCTCATCCCCGAGTTCATCGGCCGCCTGCCCGTCCTGACGACGCTCGCGCCGCTCGACCAGCAGGCGCTCGTCAACATCCTCACGGTGCCGCGCAACGCGCTCGTCAAGCAGTACCAGAAGATGTTCGAGATCGACGGTGTCGACCTCGAGTTCACCGAGGACGCCATCGCCGCCGTCGCCGACCAGGCGCTGCTGCGCGGCACCGGTGCCCGCGGCCTGCGCGCGATCATGGAGGAGGTCCTCCTCCCCGTCATGTTCGACGTGCCGAGCGACGACGAGATCGCCAAGGTCGTCGTGACCCGCGAGGTCGTCCTCGACAACGTCAACCCGACGATCGTGCGCCGTGAGGCCGAGCCGCGGGCCAAGCGTCCCCGCAAGGAATCCGCCTGACCTTCTTGGTCGCCCGCGCGTCGTCCGCGTGAACGGAGGCTGACCCGTGGCCGCTCCCTTCCGGCTCGTGGCCGGTGACCACGCGCCCGTCCAGCAGACCAGCACGACGTGCGGCTCGGCGTCGTTGACCATCGCCCGCATGCTCGCCAACCCCGCCTTCGCGCAGTGGATCCGGGACGGCATACGCAAGGACGCCCGCGACGGGGACGTGCCCGACGCCGGCACCGAGGCGCAGCGCTTCGCCGCCTACGAGCAGGTCGTCGCGTCGCGCACCAACGCGCTCGTCGGCGCGGGCCGGCACCTGCAGCTGCCGTGGCCCCGTGCCCTCGGCACCCCGCCCTGGGGCGCCATGAACGAGCTCGAGTACGGCGCCACCGACCCCCAGGCCGACTACGACGTCACGTGGTTCCGTCACCGCGGGCGGGTCGGCCTCGAGCACACGTATGCCGCCCTCCGCGCCCGGGTGCGGCCCGGCCGTCCCGCACTGCTCTACGTCGGCAACGCCTGGGCTCCGCGCCACGTCGTGCTCGTCATGCCGCCGACGGGGGAGCAGGAGCTCGACGTCTACGAGCCGTCGGTGGGGCGCGTCGTCGACCTGCCGCAGCACGCGTTCGTCGAGCGCCGCCTGGCCGTCGCCGGCTGGGACGTCCCGTGGGCAGCCGTATGGGCCGACCCCCACCCCTGACACGGCGAGAGACCACCGTTCATGACGAACGGTGGCCTCTCGAGGTGCGGAGCCGGGGGAGCGCTCAGCCCATGTGCGCCGGAGCAGCGCCGTCGGTCGCGAGCTCCTGGTGGCGCACGTGCAGCGCGACCAGCGTGACGATGCCGGCGACCGCGATCATGATCGCCGCGACGAGGTAGGCCCGGCTCGCGCCGTAGGTGAACGCCTCGTCGGCGATCATCTTCTGCGCTGCTGCGACCTGCTCCTGCGTCGGGGCCGGACCGCCCTGCGGCAGCTTCGCCGTCAGCTCGGCGACCTTGTCACCCATGTTGTTGACGAAGATCGTGCTCAGCGTCGCGAGGCCGAGCGTGCCACCGACCTGCTGCATGGTGTTGAGCACGGCCGAGGCGACCGAGGAGTCCTCGTGGGCGACGCCGTGGACGGCCGTGAGCGTGAGCGGGACGAAGATCAGGCCGAGGCCGAAGGCGAGGACGACGATCCACGGCAGCAGGTCCGCGGAGTACGTGCTCTGCGGCGTCAGGTGGGTGAAGCCCCACATGCCGAGCGCCGCGAAGCCAGCGCCGGCGCCGGCGATCCAGCGCGGGTCGACCTTGGCGATGAGGAACGACGCGATCTGGGCGGCGACCACGATGCCGACCGAGAAGGGCAGGAACGCGAGGCCCGTCTTGAGGGGCGAGTAGCCGAGGATCGTCTGGATGTAGATGCCGAGGAAGTAGAACATCGCGAACATGGCGGCGCCGACGATGAGCATCACGAAGTAGGACGTGCCGCGGGTGCGGTCGCCCGGGATGCGCATCGGCAGGAGCGGGTGGGCGACACGCGTCTCGATGACGACGAAGGCCACGAGCAGGACGACGCCGATGGCGAGGTAGGTCACCGTGGTGGCGTCGCTCCAGGAGGTGCTCGCCGCGTGGGTCAGGCCGTAGACGAGCGAGGAGAGGCCGGCGATCGAGGTGATGGCACCGGGGATGTCGAGTGAGCCCCGGCCGTCCTCGGACTCGGTGAGGATGCGCCGGGCGAGGATCGCGACGACGATGCCGATCGGCAGGTTGATGAAGAAGTTCCAGCGCCAGTCGATCTCGGTCAGCGCACCGCCGAGGATGAGGCCGATGGCGGCGCCGGCGCCGGACATGGCCGCGAAGACGCCCATGGCGCGGTTGCGCTCCTTGCCGGCCGGGAAGGTCGTCGTGATGAGCGCGAGCGCGTTGGGGGCGGCGAGAGCGCCACCGAGGCCCTGGACGGCGCGGGCGGCGAGCATCATCGCCTCGTTCTGGGCGATGCCGGCCACGAGCGAGGCGATGGTGAACAGCACGATGCCCCAGAAGAACAGACGGCGCCGGCCGTAGAGGTCACCGAGGCGACCGCCGAGGAGCAGCACGCCACCGAAGGCGAGCGTGTAGATGGTGATGACCCACTGGAGGTTCGCCTGGCTGAAGCCGAGGTCGGCCTCGATGTGGGGGAGCGCGATGGTCACGATGGTGCCGTCGAGCACGATCATGAGCTGGGCGGCGCAGATGACGAAGAGCGCCAGGCCGAGGCGTTTCGGCGGGGTGTCGTGGGAGGTGAACTCGCCCTGGGGCTCGTCCACCTCCAGGGCCGTGTTCGAAGACATGGGTGTTCCTCTCGAAGACATGCAGGTGTGGTGGTGGGGTCGCCCCGACGCGGGCCGGCTCAGCGAGGGCTGGGCGCGGGCGCGAGGGTGGCGGCGCAGGCCGGGAGGACGACGCTGTCCACGAACTCGGCGATGCGGTCCGGCCCGGGTCGACGTCCGGAGAGCAGTGCCTCGTGGATCGACAGGGACGGGAGGATCATCAGCAGGGTGTCGAGGTCGGCGTCGGCGCCGACCTCACCGCGCTCTCTGGCGTGCTCGAAGATGGTGCGGGTGGCCTCGATCTTCGGGGCCAGGAACCGCTCGTGGATCCCGCGGGCCAGCTCCGGCTCGCGGTGGATGACGGGGAGCAGGGCCCCCCACGTGCCGATGACGACCTCGTCGTCGAGGCCCCCGTCGGCGCAGGCCTGGGCGAGCAGGTCGCCGCGCAGGGTCCCGGTGTCGGGATCCTGCTCGGCCGGGCAGTCGATGAAGAGCCCGACGGCGTCGATGACGAGGTCCCGCTTGTGCGGCCAGCGCCGGTAGAGCGTCGCCTTGGACGCCCGCGCGGCCGTGGCGACGGCGTCGAACGTGAGCCGGTCGTAGCCGGACTCGCGCAGGACGTCGATCGCGGCCTCGAGGATCTCGACCTCGCGGTCACCGGCGACGCGCGGACGGCTCGCGTGTGCCGCGTCCGTCGTGCTCGCGCTGGTCGTGCTCATGCTCACCCCGGTCCCACCCCGATGAAACGAAACTGTTTCGTTTCATGAAAGCGTAGGTCGCCCCGACGCGATTCGCAAACGCGGTGTCGACCCTCGACCCCGGCCGGGTCGTCTCGCATCGCGCCGGACGTCTCACACCCGCTCGGCGGGCGGGCTCGTGCGCACGAGCCACAGGCCCCCGGCGACCCCACCGAGCCCGACGACGTATGCCGCCGGGACGAGTCCCAGCGAGCGCCCGGCGAGCAGCCCGGCGAGGACCGCGACGGGCACGGCGGCCCCCAACGCCAGGGCCGTGTGGCGCACCCAGCGCCGGGCGGTGTGCGCGGTGAACGAGCCGGCCGGGGGCGACGACGCGGAGAGCGCCGCCGCCGCGTGCCCGACGACGCACCCCGCGGCAGCCGGGAGCGACCACCAGGAGAAGCTCCCCGCCGGGGTCAGCGTGAACCAGCCGTAGAGCAGCAGGGTCCAGTAGGCGAGCGGTGCCGCCGAGCCGGCCCACGCGATGGTGACGAGCGGCAGCAGGACGAGCGCCCACCAGAGGGCGTCGAAGCCGCCGGCGGCCAGGGAGAGGCTCGCGAGGTAGACGGCGGCGCCGCCCACGGCGGCACCGGTCGCACCCAGCTGGCTCAGCGACCACTCCGGGCCGGCGCCGAACCGGACCGTCCGGCGCAGCCGCACGCGTCGGGCGACCCAGGAGGTCCCGTCGGACGTCAGAGGGCCGTCAGCTGGTCGGGGCACGATCATCGCCTCGCCATCCGGGGCGCCGACGCCCGACGGGCGATGTCGCGGAGCACCTGGTCGAGCGAGCCGGCCCCACGCCAGGGCACGACGGGGACGCCGCGCAGCCGCAGGTTGTGCACCTCGGCGTCGCGCGACAGCAACCGGATCCGCCACGCCAGGGCCTGGTAGACGCTCGACGGGTCGGCGACGAGGTGGTCGGGGAAGGTGTCGACGACGACCACGGTCATGCCGCGCGCCGCGAGGGTGTGGGCCAGGGTCACCATGGTCGGGTCGATGAGCGGTGACAGCACGAGGCACAGGGCGTTGGGGTCGACGCCACGGATCGCGTGCTCCCCGGTGTCGCGGCGCTCGGTGGCCGGCGAGATGGCCGCGAGGGTGTCGAGCACACGCCGCAGGTGGTTGGTGCCCGACCCGACACCGAGCGTCGGGACCTCGGCCGCTCCGACGGTGCGCAGGGTGAGCCGGTCGTTGCTCCGGAGGAAGTGCTCGCTGATCGCGCCGGCGGCCCGCACCGTGACGTCGAGGCTCGTCGGACGTCCGTCGATGCCCTCTCGCGGGCCGAGGTCGCTGAAGCAGTCGACGAGCAGGAAGACATGGGCGTCCTCGTCGGTGAAGGTCGACGTGACGTGCAGGGCCCCGGTGCGCATCGAGACGGGCCAGTGGATCCGCCGCAGGCGGTCGCCGGGGTGGAAGCGGCGGATCGTGTTGAACTCCGACCCGGAGCCGGGCCGGTTCGAGCGGTTCAGCCCGACGATGCCGCGGGGGTGCGGGGTCGGGGCGCTGGCGTCGAACGAGGCAGGCACGGGCAGGGTCGCGGAGTCGAGGTCGGGCAGGTCGACCGGGCCGGCGCGGAACGCTCCCCACGTGCTGACGAGCGCGACGCTGACCGTGCCGACCCGGCGGCGGCCCCAACGCGTCGATCGAAGTCCCAGCGTGGCAGCACCGTCGCGGAGCTCCGCGATCCCGCTCGACGGCTTGCGCTCGACCCATGGCGCCTGCGCCACCGTGACGATGCCGTGGACGTCGGGCAGCGCCGGCTCGGTCGTCACGTAGAGCCCGGTCACCGACCCCTCACGCAGCGTCGTGTCTCCGAGGCGCGCCGTGCCGGTCACCTCGGTGCGCGGGCGCACGAGGTGGCCCCACAGGGCGGCGACGATGAGCGGCGCGACGATGACGAGCAGGTCCGCGCGCCGGCCGACGACCGCGACGATCGCGCCCCCGGCCGCGAGCAGGATCGCCCGCTGGTGGGCAGCGGTCGGCTCCCACCCGCCGAGTCGACGGGTGGCGGTCCGGTGGGGGCGCCAGGGCTGCACGGCCGGTCAGCCGTCCGCCGAGGGGCTGGGGGCCAGGTGCTCGCGCGCCGACGGGGTGGGCACCGTGCGCAGCAGGCTCTCGACGATGCTGCGCCCGGAGGCGTTGCTCATCCACAGCTCGGGCTTGACCGTGATGCGGTGGGCGAGGACCGGCACGGCCACGGCCTTGACGTCCTCGGGGGTCACGTAGTCACGACCGTCGACGACGGCATACGCCCGGGCGCACAGGAGCAGACCGAGGGCGCCACGAGGGGAGGCGCCCATGAGCACGTCGCCGTGGACGCGGCTGGCCGCCGTCAGGGCGACGCAGTAGCGCCCGACCGACTCGTCGACGCCCGTCGCCTCGATGGCAGCCTGCATCGCGAGCAGCTGCTCGGCGTCGACGATGCCGCGCAGCTCCTGCTCCTCGCGCTGGCGCGCCATGCGGTTCGACAGGATCTCCCACTCCTCGTCGAGGGTCGGGTAGCCGAACGAGATCCGCATGAGGAAGCGGTCGAGCTGCGCCTCGGGGAGGGGGTAGGTGCCTTCGTACTCAACGGGATTCGCGGTCGCGAGGACGTGGAAGGGACGCGGCAGCTGGAACGTGCGGCCCTCGACGGTCACCTGCTTCTCCTGCATCGCCTCGAGGAGTGCGGCCTGCGTCTTCGGGGGCGTGCGGTTGATCTCGTCGGCGAGGAGCAGGCCCGCGAAGAGCGGCCCGGCGCGGAACTCGAACTCGCCCGCCCGCTGGTCGTAGATGAACGAGCCGGTGATGTCGCCGGGCAGCAGGTCCGGCGTGAACTGCGCCCGCTTGAAGTCGAGCCCGAGGGTCTGGGCGAAGCTGCGCGCCGCGAGCGTCTTGCCGAGTCCCGGGAAGTCCTCCATGAGGACGTGCCCGCCGGCGAGGATGCCGGAGAGGACGAGGCGCAGAGCCTCGCGCTTGCCGACGACCGCGCGGTCCACCTCGTCGAGGACGGCGCTGCTCAGCTGACTGACCCGGGTCAGGTTCATCTCGGTCATGCGTTACCACTGCTCGATTCGTCGGAGGATGGGGTCGAGGCGCTGGGGACGGTAGAGATCGGGCGGCGGCAGCCCGACGAGCAGGTCCCACAGCTCCGGAGGGGTGACGCCCTGGGCCCACTTCGGCTCCTCCTCGGCGACGATGCCGTGCCGGGCGTAGAGCCGTTCGCGGATGAGCACCTGCAGCTGCAGGTGGAGGTCGTGCACGACGCTCTCGCGTCCTTCCCGGCGGGTGTTGGCCGCCTCGAGCCGGCCGGCGAGGTTGGTGACCCGGAAGTCGTTGCCGCGCGAGTGGCCACGGAGGTCGCCGTCGACGAGCGGCCACACCGTGAGGTGCTGCGGCGCGGTGTGGTCGATGAGGTGCCACACGAGCAGCGCCACGGCGAGGAGGATCGCGAGGAGCACCGGCACGTCGGGCGCGAGACCGAGGCCCGCGGTGAGCGCCGCCAGGGCCACCCAGGTGAGGAACAGGCCGATGAGGCGTCGTCGCCACGGGCGCAGGGCCACCGCGAGCACGCGGGTCCGGGACGGCTCGCGCCGGACCGCGCCGCGGGGGAGAGGGCGGCGCGCCGCCGCCACCGCTGCTGCACGGTCGCGCGCCTCGCGCCGCGTCCGGGGAGGCGTGCCGTCCGGCTGGCTGCTCACGACGCCTCCTCCGGCGCGGCCACCGACGCGCCCCGCTCGGCGGCCTGGCGTCGGGCCACGTGCTCGAGATCGGCGATGAGGACCCGGAGGTCGGTGATCGCCCGGTCGCGGTGGCTCTCGCCGAGGTCGTGCACGGAGAAGCGGGCCTCGCGGTAGAGGGCGGCGAGGTCGCCGAGCCGCGCCGAGTCGACGGGCCAGACACCGATGACGCGCTCGGTGTACTCCGTCGACGTCTCGGCGGGCAGGCGCGGCAGGCCGGTCGCGGCGGCCGACGTCTCGAGACCGAGCCAGGCCGCGACGATGGCGTTGCGGGGCTCGCCGGTCTCGAGGTCCCGCAGCCGGTCCCGGGCCGCCTCGAGCAGCTCGGTCGGCACGAGCGGGATCGCGAAGTCCGGCTCCTCGTGCAGCTCGAGGTGCGGGCGTCGGCGCAGCAGCGACCGGACGAGCTGCGCGAGGACGACGAGGACCACGAGGGCGGCCAGGACGAGGACGATCTGGACGAGGGTGACGAGCACGGGTGAGGGGTCGAAGGGCAGGGCCGTGGCCGTCGACGAGGGCCGCGGCGTCGAGCTCGACGGGGGGAGGGACGTGATGGTCGGCAGCGGCGTGAACGTCTGCGGGTCGACCGGGCGGGAGAGCAGCGGCACGGGTTGGCCCAGCGCGGCCACGACCAGAGCGGCCATGACGACGGCGCCACCCACGATGGTGACCTGAGCCCCCCGCCTCGACATGCGAGTGACCCTATGCCAGCGCGGTCGCCGACAGTCGTGGAGCAGGCCGATCGTTGCCGTCCCGATAGGTCCCGACGGCAACGACCGGGCGTACCCGCGGGGATCAGCCCAGGGCGGGCGGCTTCTCGACGGGGACGAGCTCGGCGTCACGCACCTCGACGACCTCGCCGTCGGCATACGCGAGCTCGCTGATGCGGCCGCTGGCCCGCAGGTCGGACTCGGCCGCCTGCACGTGGGCGACCGACGCGGCGGGGGCGACGAGCGTCATCGTGCGCACCTCGGCGCGCATGCCGACCTTGGCCTCGGACTTGACCTTGCGCACGCCGGCGAGGGCAGCGCCGACCGACGCGAGGAGCGCGGGCTCCCCACCGGACGGCATCTCGTCGCGGGTGGGCCACGACTGGCGGTGCACCGAGCCCTCGCCGAACCACGACCACACCTCGGCCGTGGCGTAGGGGATGAACGGCGCGAGCAGGCGCAGCAGCGTCTCGAGCGCGAGGCGCAGCGCGGCACGGGCGCTCGCGGCCGCCTCGTCGCCCTGACCGCCGTAGGCGCGGTCCTTGACGAGCTCGAGGTAGTCGTCGCAGAACGTCCAGAAGAACGTCTCGGTGGCCTCGAGCGAGCGCGTGTAGTCCCAGCCCTCGAAGCCCTGCGTGGCCTTGTCGACCACGTCGGCGAGGGCCGCGAGCATCGACAGGTCGAGGGGGTGCGTGACGGCGGCACGCAGGTCGCCGTCGACGTCACCGAAGCCGAGGGCGAACTTGCTCGCGTTGAGCACCTTGATCGCGAGCCGGCGCCCGACCTTCATCTGGCCGGTGTCGTAGGCGGCGTCGGTGCCGAGGCGACCGGAGGCCGCCCAGTAGCGCACCGCGTCGGCGCCGTTGGCCTTGACGACGTCCTCGGGCGTCTCGGCGTTGCCCTTGGACTTGCTCATCTTCTTGCGGTCGGGGTCGAGGATCCAGCCGCTGATCGCGGCGTGCTTCCAGGGAGCCACGCCGTGCTCGAAGTACGAGCGCGTCACCGTGGCGAAGAGCCAGGTGCGGATGATGTCGTGCCCCTGCGGGCGCAGGTCGTAGGGGAAGATGCTCGCGAAGAGCGCCTCGTCCGAGCCGAGCCGGTCGCCGTCGGCAGCCCCCTCGCGCACCGGCCAGCCGGCGGCGATCTGCGGCGTCAGCGACGACGTGGCCCACGTGTCCATGATGTCGGGGTCGGCGACGAAGCCACCCGCCCGGCCGCGCTGCGACTCCTCGTAGCCCTCGGGGACGTCGATCTGCGGGTCGACCGGGAGCGCGGAGGCGGGCGGCGTCAGGGGACGCTCGTGGTCGACCTCGCCCTCGGCGTCGACGGGGTACCAGACCGGGAAGGGCACGCCGAAGAAGCGCTGGCGCGAGATGAGCCAGTCGCCGTTGAGTCCCTCGACCCAGTTCTTGTAGCGCGAGCGCATGAAGGCCGGGTGGAAGTCGACCACGTCGCCCATGCCGACGAGCTTGGAGCGCAGCGCCGCCTCGCGGCCGCCGTTGCGGATGTACCACTGGCGCGAGGTGACGATCTCGAGGGGCTTGTCGCCCTTCTCGTAGAAGTTGGCCTTGCGCTGGGTCTTCTGCGGCTCGCCGTCGAGGTCGCCGGACTCGCGCAGCGCGGCCACGACAGCCTCGCGCGCGCTGAAGGTCGTCTTCGTCGCGAGCGACTCGGCGTAGAGCGCCTCGCCGGGACCACCGGCGAGCCACTCGGGCGTCTCGGCCTGGAGGCGGCCGTTGCGGGTGATGAGGGAGCGGATCGGCAGCTGCAGCTCGCGCCACCACATGACGTCGGTGAGGTCGCCGAAGGTGCAGCACATGGCGATGCCGGCACCCTTGTCCATCTCGGCCGCGCGGTGCGCGAGCACCGGCACCTCGACGCCGAAGAGGGGCGAGGTGACCGTCGTGCCGAAGAGCGACTGGTAGCGCTCGTCGTCGGGGTGCGCGATGAGCGCGACGACGGACGGGATGAGCTCGGGGCGCGTCGTCTCGATGAAGATCGGCTCGCCGCCGTGCCCGTGGAAGGCGACCCGGTGGTAGGCGCCGGGGTAGTCGCGCGCCTCGAGCTCGGCCTGCGCCACGGCGGTCTGGAACGTCACGTCCCAGAGGCCGGGGGCCTCGCTCTGGTAGGCCTCGCCGCGCTCGAGGTTGTGCAGGAACGCCTGCTGCGCCACGGCGCGCGAGCGCTCGTCGATGGTGCGGTAGGAGATGTCCCAGTCGAGGCTGAAGCCGAGGCGACGGAAGAGCGACTCGAAGGTCACCTCGTCCTTGACGGTGAGGACGTCGCACAGCTCGATGAAGTTCTTGCGGCTGACCGGACGCTGGTCGGCGGCCTTGATCGCCTTGCCGTTCGCGTCGACGCCCTCCTCGAAGGGGGGCGTGAAGCCCTCCTCGTAGGGCAGGCTCGCGTCGCCGCGCACGCCGTAGTAGTTCTGCACGCGGCGCTCGGTCGGCAGGCCGTTGTCGTCCCAGCCGATGGGGTAGAAGACCTCTAGGCCCTGCATGCGCTTGTAGCGGGCCATGCAGTCGGTGTGCGTGTAGCTGAAGACGTGGCCGACGTGCAGGCTCCCGCTCGCCGTCGGGGGCGGGGTGTCGATGGCGAACACCTGGTCACGGGGCAGCGACAGGGCCTTCTCGCGGTCGAAGGCGTAGGTGCCCTCGTCGGCCCATACCTGCATCCACTTCTCCTCGAGGCCGTCGAGCGTGGGTCGCTCGGGGATCCGCGAGGTCGTGGTGGCAGGCGTGTCAGTCATGCGCCCAATCCTTCCATGCGCGCCGGGGTGCCCTCGACCGGCTTTCCTCCCGCGGCCGGTCCGTGGTCGTATGCCGTCCGGCCCCGGGCCGCGGGCCGTGAGGGCCACGTCCGGCGTGGCGTGCGTCACTGCTGTGCTCGTGCTCGCGGTCAGCCCGTGTTCGTCGGCACGGTCCATCGGCCCATCGGCGTGCCGAAGCGTCGTGCCGCAGGGCAGAGTGTCCCCATGGAGCCCGTCTACTCGTCCGTCATCGGTTTCGCCCGCGGGGTGTTCGCGATGCAGGGGCTGAAGTTCACCGTCCTCGGCGACGACAACGTCCCGCGCACCGGGGGAGCGGTGATGACGATCAACCACACCGGCTACATGGACTTCGCCTACGCCGGGCTCGCAGCCCGGAAGTCCGACCGGCTCGTGCGGTTCATGGCCAAGGACGGCGTCTTCTCGCACGCCGTCAGCGGCCCGCTCATGCGCGGGATGCACCACATCCCCGTCGACCGCACCGCGGGTGCGGCGTCGTACGCCGCAGCGGTCGACGTGCTCCGGGCCGGAGAGATCGTCGGCGTCTTCCCCGAGGCCACGATCTCGCGCTCGTTCGAGCTCAAGGAGTTCAAGACCGGTGCCGCGCGGATGGCCAAGGAGGCCGGCGTGCCGATCCTGCCGGTCGTCATCTGGGGCTCCCAGCGCGTGTGGACCAAGGGCCACCCCAAGCGGCTCGGCCGCACCAACGTGCCGATCCTCATCAACGTGGGTGAGCCGATCGCGGTGGCGCCCGACGCCGACCCCGAGGCCGTCACCCTGCAGTACAAGGCGGTCATGGCCGACCTGCTCGCCGTCGCCCGGGCCGCCTACGAACCCCTCACCGGACCCGACCTCAAGTTCCTGCCGGCGAGCATGGGCGGCACCGCGCCGACGCTGGCCGAGGCGACCCGCCTCGACGAGGCCGAGGCCGTGGAGCGGCGGCGCCGGGCCGACGAGCAGCGCGGCTTCCCCACCGACTGAGCACCGGACCGGACGGTTCGGGGGAGCGCCCCGCCGCCGGTAGCCTTCCGGGCATGGCTCGTCAGGCACGTCAGCGCGTCCCCGAGGGTCCGGCACCGGACCCCGCGGTCCAGAAGCTCCGGATCCGCTACACGAAGCGGGGGCGGCTGCGGTTCACCTCGAGCCGAGACTTCCAGCGCGCTCTCGAGCGGGCCCTGCGCCGCGCCGACGTGCCGATGGCCTTCTCGGCCGGCTTCCACCCGCACCCGAAGATCAGCTACGCCAACGCGGCGGCCACGGGCACGGGCAGCGAGGCGGAGTACTTCGAGATCTCGGTGACGCAGCGGGTCGAGCCCGAGTCGGTCCGGGTCGCGCTCGACGAGGCACTGCCCGAGGGGATCGACATCCTCCAGGTCGTCGAGGCCGCTCCCGGGGCGCTCGCCGACCGTCTCGAGGCGAGCGACTGGCTGCTCGAGTTCGCCGGGGTGCCGGTCGAGCGCCTCGACGCGGCCGTGACCGCCCTCCTGGAGCGCGACATGGCCGAGGTGACCCGCCTGACGAAGGCGGGTCCACGCACCTTCGACGTGCGTGGCGCGATCGTCGCCGCACGCGTGCTGACCCCCGCCGACGCGCTCGACGACACGGTCACGACTCACGTAGTAGGGACCGACTGTGCGATACTGCGCATGGTCGTACGGCACACCACACCTGCTGTACGCCCCGACGACATTCTGACCGCGCTGCGTGAGATCGCCGACCTGCAGCCTCCGCGCCCCCCACTGGTGACGCGACTGGCGCAGGGACCGCTCGACACCGCAAACGTGCGGGTGACCGACCCGCTGGAATGACCTGCCAGGTCATGACGACGAAATGGTTGCCGACCAGGACGCCGACGGCATTCGATCACGGGGCCGCGCCCAGCGCGAACCGTTTTCAGATGTAGCGAGACGACTTCCGTCCCGTCGCAGACGCGGCGCGACGACTGCAACCGCACTCGTGCGGTGTCGACGGCCCCGGCCGCGTGTGGGTCGCACCGCACCTGACGGGAGGCTGCCTGATGGCACCCAACGACACCACCACCGGCGACGACGCCACGCTGTTCCCCTCCGAGCAGGGCGGCCAGCAGGGCAACGAGACCTCGCAGGCCGACGCCACCCCGGCTGCTGAGGCTCCGGCACCGCGTCGCCGCGCCTCGCGCCGCACGACGAAGAAGGCCACGACGATCGTGCCGTCGGCCGAGATCCCGACCGAGGTCCCGACCGAGGCGCCGGCGAGCACGTCCGACGTCGCGGCACCCGAGGCCCTCGCCACAGGCGAGACCACGACCGGCGACGCCACGGACCCCGCCCCGGCCACCGAGGCCAAGCGCCCGGCCCGCAAGCGCGCCACGCGCAAGAAGGCGCAGCCCGCCGAGTCCACCGAGACCGTGACCGAGGCCCCCGAGACCGCGGCCGCGCCCGCCGAGGCCCCCGAGGCGCCTCAGGCCCGGAAGGCTCCGAGGGCCGCCCGGGCCACGAAGCGCGGGTCGCGCGCCAAGGCCGACCGGGCCAGTGCCGCCGTGGAGGAGCTCGTCGCCGGTGCGCTCACTGACACGGACACCGACACCGCTGCACCGGCAGCGTCCGAGGCCGCCGCACCGGCCGACGCCTCGGTGATCGACCTCTCCGCCCTCATCGACGTCGAGGCCCTCGACGAGACCGAGGACACCGGCGAGGCCCCGGCGGCCGGCGACGGTGACGCCGACGACGCTCGCCCGGGCGTCGTCGTCCCCAGCTTCAGCGTGCTCTTCCAGGCGCCCGACGCCAGCCAGGCCGTGCCGACCCGCCGTCGCCGCGGGACCCCGCCGCCCGAGGCCGAGGAGCCGACCCCCGACGTCGAGGACGACGAGGCCCGCGTGGCTGCCGAGGACCAGACCGACGTGGACGAGCAGTCGGACGAGCAGCCCGACGAGGAGAGCAGCCCCCGTCGGTCGCGCCGCCGCCGCGGAGGCAAGGGCCGTCGTGGCCGGGCCACCGACGACGACGACACGCAGGACCAGCCGGCCGACGCCGACGACTCCCGCGAGTCGCGTGGCTCGGGTGACGCCCGCGGTGGGTCCGCCGAGGGTGCGGACGACGCCGGCGACGACACCGAGGTCGACTCCGAGGGCGACTCCGACGACGAGGGCGGCTCGAGCCGTCGTCGCCGTCGTCGCCGTCGTGCGGGCTCCGCCCCGGACTCCGGTGACGACACCCCCAACGTCTCGACCCGGGTGCGCCAGCCACGCACCCAGAGCGACGAGCCGGTGGCCGTCAAGGGCTCGACCCGCCTCGAGGCGAAGAAGCAGCGCCGTCGCGAGGGCCGCGAGGCCGGGCGACGCCGCACGATCATCACGGAGGCCGAGTTCCTCGCCCGCCGTGAGGCCGTCGACCGCGTCATGGTCGTGCGCAACAAGGAGGGGCGCACCCAGATGGGCGTGCTCGAGGACGGCGTCCTCGTCGAGCACTACATCGACCAGGCCACGAACGTGTCCATGGCCGGCAACATCTACCTCGGCCGCGTCCAGAACGTCCTGCCCTCGATGGAGGCCGCCTTCGTCGACATCGGCAAGGGGCGCAACGCCGTGCTCTACGCCGGCGAGGTCAACTGGGACGCCGCCGGCCTCGAGGCCAACCAGCCCAAGCGCATCGAGAACGCCCTCGGCTCCGGCCAGACGGTGCTCGTCCAGGTCACCAAGGACCCCATCGGCCACAAGGGCGCGCGTCTCACCTCGCAGATCTCGCTGCCGGGCCGCTACCTCGTCTACGTCCCCAACAGCTCGATGACCGGGATCAGCCGCAAGCTGCCCGACACCGAGCGCGCCCGCCTCAAGAAGATCCTGCGCGACGTCGTGCCGGACTCCGCCGGCGTCATCGTCCGCACCGCGGCCGAGGGCGCGAGCGAGGAGGAGCTGCGCGCCGACGTCGAGCGCCTGACGCGCACGTGGGAGGACATCCAGGCCAAGGCCGAGGCGGCGTCCATCCCCCGCGCGGGCAAGAGCAAGGGCAAGAAGAAGAACGGCGCGGTCGGCTCCGCGACCGGCGGCCAGGCGCCGATGCTCCTGCACGGCGAGCCGGACCTCACGGTCCGCGTCATCCGCGACGTCTTCAACGAGGACTTCAAGCAGCTCGTCGTCGCCGGCGACCAGGCGTGGAACGAGATCCACCCCTACATCTCCTCGGTCGCGCCCGACCTCGCCGACCGCGTCACGAAGTGGACGGCCGAAGAGGACCTCTTCACCCACCACCGCGTCGACGAGCAGCTCTCGAAGGCCATGGACCGCAAGGTCTGGCTGCCGAGCGGTGGCTCCCTCGTCATCGACCGCACCGAGGCGATGACCGTCGTCGACGTCAACACCGGCAAGTTCGTCGGCTCCGGTGGCAACCTCGAGGAGACCGTCACCAAGAACAACATCGAGGCGGCCGAGGAGATCGTGCGCCAGCTCCGGCTGCGCGACATCGGCGGCATCATCGTCATCGACTTCATCGACATGGTCCTCGAGAGCAACCGCGACCTCGTCGTGCGGCGCCTGCTCGAGTGCCTCGGTCGTGACCGCACCAAGCACCAGGTGGCCGAGGTCACCTCGCTCGGCCTGGTCCAGATGACCCGCAAGCGCGTCGGGTCGGGCCTCATCGAGGTCTTCTCCGAGACGTGCGACCACTGCAACGGCCGCGGCTTCATCATCCACACCGACCCCGTCGACAAGGGTGCCCACCAGCACGAGCAGAGCCAGGGCGAGAGCGGCGGCAGCGGCAGCAGCAACAGCCGCCGTCGCGGCCGCGGCCAGGGCACGAGCCAGGGCGGCACACAGGGCAACGGCAACGGTGGGCAGCAGTCCGGTCAGCAGGCCCAGCAGGCCCAGCAGGCGTCGCCCGCCGAGTCCAAGGGCAACGGCCCCACCGCCGCGCAGATCGCGGCAGCGGCCCACGCGGCCGCGCTCAAGAGCGCGTCCGGTCAGCCCGTGGGCGAGGCGGCGGCCGAGGCGGTCGCGGAGGTCAGCGCCGCTCACGGCTTCCCCGAGGACGAGGGCCCGTGGTCGGGTGACGACGCCCACGACGTCGGTCCCGGCGACGAGCAGGCGACCCAGGGCGGCGCCCACGTCGAGCTGGAGTCCGACGTCACCGACGAGACCGGCAGCGGCCGAGGCGCTGGTGACGCAGGAACCGCCGAGGCGGCACCCACCCCGCCCGAGGTCAGCGCCGAGACCAGCGGCCCCGCCCCGGTCGAGGCGGCCGTCGAGGTGCAGCCCGCCGCCCGTGGCCGGCGTCGTCGCGGCCGCGTCGTCGCTCCGGCGGGCCCGCCCCGGTCGGGCACCACCGGCGAGGCCTGACCTCGGTTTGGATCTGGGCCCTCCCAGCCGGTAATCTTTGTCCTTGGTGCGCCCACCGGGCCCGTGTTGACGGGCCGGTGCCGAAAGCGGCGATACCAACCCTTGATGAGAGAGTGAGTTTCACTGTGTACGCGATTGTTCGCGCTGGCGGTCGCCAGGAGAAGGTGTCGGTGGGCGATGTCCTGCTCGTCGACAAGGTGACGGGTCAGCCCGGCGATGCCATCGAGCTCACGCCGCTGCTCCTCGTGGACGGGACCACGGTCACGTCCGACGCCGACAAGCTGTCCAAGGTGTCGGTGAAGGCCGAGGTCGTCAAGGCCGCCAAGGGCCCCAAGATCGTCATCATGAAGTACAAGAACAAGACCGGCTACCGCAAGCGTCAGGGCCACCGTCAGCCGCTGACCCAGGTCAAGATCACCGCCATCAACGCGTGATCCACCCGGAACCCAGAGACTCACGAGAGAAGGACTGACATGGCACACAAGAAGGGTGCGTCCTCGACCCGCAACGGTCGCGACTCGAACGCACAGTTCCTCGGCGTCAAGCGTTTCGGTGGCCAGAAGGTCAACGCGGGCGAGATCCTCGTCCGTCAGCGCGGCACGCACTTCCACCCGGGCGAGGGTGTCGGTCGCGGTGGCGACGACACGCTGTTCGCCCTCGTCGCCGGAGCCGTGAAGTTCGGCTCCAAGCGCGGCCGCAAGACGGTCAACATCGAGCAGGTCGAGACCGCAGCTGCCGAGTGATCACAGCTGATCACCACTGAGTTTGTACCGGAAGGGCGGGCCCGCGTGGCCCGCCCTTCCGCCTTTCCCGGGCACCCGGCATTCCGGAATGAGGTGGCAGTCGCTCGCACGCTCGCGAGTGCCACCTCCCCAGCTCCAGCCACCTGTGTATGCCGTCCGCCCACCCTGATCTGGAAGAGTGACCCCCATGGCAGTGACCTTCGTCGACCGCGTCGTGCTGCACCTCAGCGCCGGCGCCGGCGGGCACGGCGTCGCCTCCGTCAAGCGCGAGAAGTTCAAGCCGCTCGGCGGGCCTGACGGCGGCAACGGCGGCCACGGCGGCTCCGTCATCCTGCGGGTCGACCCCCAGGCGACGACGCTGCTCGACTACCACCGCCACCCGCACCGCAAGGCGGTCAACGGGCTGCCCGGTGCCGGCGACGAGAAGAACGGCGCCGACGGCGACGACCTCGTCTTGGCGGTGCCCGAGGGCACGGTCGTCAAGGACGCCGACGGCCGGATCGTCATGGACCTCGTCGGCATGGGCACCGAGCACGTCATCGCGCGCGGAGGCCGCGGCGGCCTCGGCAACAAGGCGCTGTCGTCGGCCCGGCGCAAGGCCCCCGGCTTCGCGCTCCTCGGCGAGCCCGGCGAGGAGGTCGACGTCGTGCTCGAGCTCAAGACGCTCGCCGACGTCGCGCTCATCGGCTTCCCGAGCGCCGGCAAGTCCTCGCTCGTCTCGGTGCTGTCGGCGGCCAGGCCGAAGATCGCCGACTACCCCTTCACGACCCTCGTGCCCAACCTCGGCGTCGTCACCGCGGGCTCGGCCCGCTTCACGGTCGCCGACGTGCCCGGGCTCATCCCGGGCGCCCACGAGGGCAAGGGCCTCGGCCTCGAGTTCCTGCGTCACGTCGAGCGATGCTCGGTGCTCGTCCACGTCATCGACTGCGCGACCCTCGAGCCGGGCCGTGACCCGATGAGCGACCTCGACGTCATCGAGAACGAGCTGTCCCTCTACGTGCCCGACGCCGACCTCGGGGGCAAGCCGCTCTCCGAGCGCACCCGCATCGTCGTGCTCAACAAGGCCGACGTGCCTGAGGCGCGCGAGCTCGCCGAGATGGTCAAGCCCGACCTCGAGGCGCGCGGCATCGAGGTCTTCATCGTCTCGGCCGTGGCTCACCAGGGCCTGCGCGAGCTCAGCTTCGCGATGGCCCGGCACGTCGACGCGGCCCGCGCCGAGATCGAGGCCGAGGCCGCCGTCCCGAAGCGCGTCGTGCTGCGCCCCAAGTCGGTCGACGACAAGGGCTTCACGATCGTCAAGGAGAACGGCCCCGACGGGCCGATCTTCCGCGTGGCCGGCGAGCGCCCGTACCGCTGGGTGCGCCAGACCGACTTCTCCAACGACGAGGCCGTCGGCTACCTCGCCGACCGCCTCGGTCGCCTCGGTGTCGAGGAGGAGCTCTACAAGGTCGGCGCCGTCGCCGGCGACACGGTCGTCATCGGCACCGCCGAGGACGCGGTCGTCTTCGACTGGGAGCCGACCCTGCAGGCCGGCGCCGAGCTGCTCGGCTCGCGCGGGACCGACCTTCGCCTGGCGGAGTCCTCGCGACCGACGCGTGACGAGAAGCGCGAGGCGCAGAAGGACCGCTACGCGGCTCGCGCGGCCACGCAGGACGAGCTCGAGGCCGAGCGCCGTTCCGGGCTGTGGCACGTCGCCGCCGACGAGGACGACGACGACTGAGTCGTCCGTACCCC
This sequence comes from Terrabacter sp. Root181, assembly GCF_001428505.1. Lineage (GTDB taxonomy): Bacteria > Actinomycetota > Actinomycetes > Actinomycetales > Dermatophilaceae > Terrabacter. Next base: position 206,806 of record NZ_LMHU01000008.1, on the reverse strand, counting down.
TCCTGCGGCAACACACCGAAGGCAACACACCGAAGGCAACACACCGAAGGCAACACACCGAATAGGTCACAACGCAACGGAATCCGATCTCGGTGAGTTGCGACCTGCACGGTGTGTTGTGCCGGGGGGCTGGGGTTGGTCCCGAGGTCCACGAGGACCGCGCCCCCCGCGAGGGGTGACCGCCTACAGTGTCGGCATGAGCTCGTGGGGCGCGCTGCTGCGTCGCGGTCACCTCGGCACCGAGGCCGACCGCGCGACGTACCGCACCCTGCACACGGCGCTGCTCGCGTCGCCGCCGCTGCGGATGGGCCTGACACCCGCGGCCGCCGAGCGCTCGCTCAGGCACCTGCGCTCGCTCCTCGGGGCGCCGGCCGTGGCGATGACAGACACGAGCGGCCTGCTCGCGTGGGAGGGCGGTCGCTCGCACCATGCCCACCAGCCCGCCGTCATCTCGGCCGGCACGCTCGGCCACGGACGCACGACCGTCGTCGACGGCGCGGACGTCGCGTGCGCCGAGCCCTCGTGCATCGTGCGCCAGGCCATCGTCGCCCCGCTCGACGTCGACGAGAAGGTCGTCGGGACGCTCCAGGTGTTCACCGGCCGCGCCTCAGCGGGACTCGTCCGCGCGACGAACGAGGTGGCGCGCTGGGTCTCCGGCCAGCTCGAGCTGGCCGAGCTGGACGCCTCACGCACGCGCCTCATGGAGGCCGAGGTGCGGGCCCTGCGTGCGCAGATCAGCCCGCACTTCATCTACAACTCGCTGACAGCCATCGCGTCGTTCACGCGCACCGACCCCGAGCGCGCCCGAGAGCTGCTCGTCGACCTCGCCGAGTTCACCCGCTACTCCTTCCGTCGGCACGGCGAGTTCACGACGCTCGCCGAGGAGCTGCGGTCCATCGAGGCCTACCTCGTCATCGAGAAGGCCCGCTTCGGCGACCGCCTCACGGTGACGGTCCGTGTCGCGCCCGAAGTGCTGCCCGTCGTCGTGCCTTTCCTGTGCCTCCAGCCCCTCGTCGAGAACGCCGTGCAGCACGGCATCGAGGGTCGAGAGGGCAGCGGGGAGATCAGCATCCTGGCCCAGGACGCCGACCACGAGTGCGTCGTGACGATCGAGGACAACGGTGTCGGCGAGGACCCCGAACGGGTGCGCCGGGTGCTCGCCGGCGACCCGGGCAGCGACTCCGTGGGTCTGGCCAACGTCGACGAGCGCCTGCGCACCGCCTTCGGCGACGACTACGGCCTCGTCGTCGAGACTGCGCCGGGCGCCGGCACGAAGGTCGTCGTGCGGCTGCCGAAGTTCCGGCCGGGGGTGCACGTGTGACCGGCACACCGGGCACCGAGTCCGCGCCGCTCCTGCGTGTCCTGGCCGTCGACGACGAGGCGCCCGCCCTCGACGAGCTCACCTGGATGCTCGGACGGCACGAGTGCGTGCGGCAGGTCGTCCCGGCCGGTTCGGGGGAGGCGGCGCTGCGCGTGCTCCACGAGGAGCAGGTCGACGCGATCTTCATGGACGTGCAGATGCCGGGACTCAGCGGGCTCGACCTCGCACGCGTGCTCTCGCGCTTCTCGACCCAGACACCCATCGTCTTCGTCACCGCCCACGAGCAGCACGCCGTCGACGCCTTCGAGCTCAACGTCGTCGACTACGTCCTCAAGCCGGTGCGTGACGAGCGGCTCGACCAGGCCGTGCGCCGTGTCGTCCGACAGATCCACGGGCGCGAGCCGGTCACGTCCTCGGCCGACGAGACCATCGTCGTCGAGCTCGCGGGGGTGAGCCGGCTCGTGCCGCGCTCCGACGTGCTCTACGTCGAGGCCCAGGGCGACTACGCCCGGCTCCACACGGCGAGCGAGAGCCACCTCGTGCGCGTCCCCCTGACGACCCTGGCCGACCAGTGGCGTGAGGCGGGGTTCGTGCGGATCCACCGGTCCTCGCTCGTCGCGCTCGGCCACATCACCGAGTGGCGCACCGAGGGTGGCCGGACGACGGTCGTCGTCGGAGGGCACGAGCTCGTCGTGAGCCGCCGCCACACCCGGGCGCTGCGCGACCTGCTCGTCCGACGTGCCCAGCCCCTCGGACGCGCCGGGTCATGACGCCGCCCACGCCCCCGACTCCACCGGCGAGCCCCGAGCCGGCTCGCTCCCGGGTGCGGGTCACGAGCCCCCGGACCTCCGCCGCGCGGACCCGGAACGTCTCGATCGCCTCCGAGATCGACGAGCAGACCCGGCTCGGCGAGGTCTACATCACCTCGCTCATGCGCAGCCAGCTGCGACTGGCGCTCGGCGTGCTCCTCGTGCTCGCATCGACGCTGGGGCTCCTGCCGCTGCTCTTCACGGCCGTGCCGGGCATCTCGGACGTCCACGTGCTCGGGGCGCCCCTGCCGTGGATGCTGCTCACGGTCGTCGCGTTCGCCGAGATCATCGGCCTCGGTTGGTTCTACGTGCGGCGGTCCGAGCGCAACGAGGACACCTTCAGCGACCTGCTCGACGGTCGATGAGCCGGGTGGGCCGCCGGTGAACAACTCCGCGAGCATCGTCGCCGTCATCCTCGTGTCGATCGCGTCGCTCGTCGTCGGCGCCTTCGGGCTGCGCCTCTCGCGGACCATGAGCGACTTCTACGTCGCCTCGCGCGGGGTCAGCCCGGTGCTCAACGCGTCGGCCATCAGCGGCGAGTACCTCTCTGCCGCATCGTTCCTCGGGGTCGCGGGACTCATCCTGGCTCGCGGTGTCGACATGCTGTGGCTGCCGATCGGCTGGACCGCGGGCTACCTCCTGCTGCTCGTCTTCGTCGCGGCGCCGCTGCGTCGGTCGGGGGCCTACACGCTGCCCGACTTCGCCCAGCTGCGCCTCGAGTCCGTCGTGGCCCGCCGCGTGTCGAGCCTGCTCGTCGTCGCGATCGGCCTGCTCTACCTCATCCCTCAGTTCCAGGGCGCGGGCCTGACGCTGCGCACCCTGACCGGTGCACCGTCCTGGGTGGGGCAGCTCGCCGTCGCGGTCGTCGTCTGCCTCAACGTGCTCCCCGGAGGCATGCGGAGCGTCACGCTCGTGCAGGCCTTCCACTACTGGCTCAAGCTGCTCGCCCTGCTGACGCCGCTCTTCCTCCTCCTCGGCGCCGTCGGCGATCGCACCGGCGACCCAGACGTCGGCGCGGTGTTCGTGCGGGACTGGGTCGAGCCGCTGCAGGGTGACCACGCGCTCTACCTGACCTACTCCCTCGTCCTGGCCACCTTCTTCGGGACCATGGGACTGCCCCACGTCGTGGTCCGCTTCTACACCAACCCCGACGGTCGGGCCGCGCGCCGGACGACGCTCTCGGTCCTCGTGCTGCTCTCCGCCTTCTACCTGCTGCCCGTCGTCTACGGCGTCATCGGGCGCTACGTCGCCTCCGACCTCGTCGCCGCCGGGCGGGCGGACTCGGTCGTTCTCGAGCTGCCGAGCCGGCTCTTCGACGGCCCGGTCGCCGAGGGACTCACCGCCGTGCTCGCGGCAGGTGCCTTCGCGGCGTTCCTGTCGACCTCGACCGGCCTCGTCGTGTCGGTCGCCGGGGTCGTCAGCCAGGACCTCGTGCGATGGGGCGCCGGTCACCGTCAGGGCATTCGCACCTTCCGCCTGACGACGGTCGCCGTCGTGGCCGGTGCGCTCCTGCTCACGGTCGTCTCGGCAGGCGTACCCGTGGCGCACGCGGTCGAGCTGACCTTCGCCGTCGCAGCCTCGACGTTCTGCCCGATGCTGCTCCTCGGGATCTGGTGGCGTGGGCTGACGTCGCGTGGGGCGATCGCCGGCATGGTCGTCGGCGGTGGGCTGTCGATGGGGGCCGTCGTCACGACGATCTTCGGCATCGCCGCGGGCGGCTGGTTCGGCGTCGTCCTGACGCAGCCGGCCGCCGTGAGCGTGCCGCTCGCGTTCGCGACGATGGTGCTCGTGTCGCTCGCCACCCGGTCGCGTGCCCCCGAGCACGTCGCGCAGACGATGGTCCGGCTGCACGCCCCCGAGCACATCGACCTCAACCGTGGCTCGTTCCACCCCGAGCGCTGGTACCGCCGCCCGCCGTCCGCGGAGGTCACGGCCGACGGGACGCAGCACCCGGCATACGACCGCGCGGGGGAGACCGCTCGTCGCCCCGGGACGACCGCTCGTCGCGGCTGATCCCACGCACGGCGAGCCGTCGGCGCCACTGGGCGATGCCGGCCTCGCTACGCCTGCCGGAGCGTCACGTGGGCTCCTACCTTGGCAGTCGCCGGCCATGTGCCGGCAGTGCGGAGCGACAGGGGCGTCGACTCACCCACGGAACCGTCCGGGGAGCGTCGGCGGCAGCAGGACCGCGCTGACCGCCAGGACCCCAGGCACGACCCAACCGCCCCGGAGGTGGCCCCAGTGAGCAAAGAGGCTCCAGAGCGCGTGGTGGACGATCCCAACGTCACCATGCAGAACTCACCCGAGTTCGCCCAGCTGCGCAGCAAGTTCCGCAAGTTCGTGTTCCCGCTGACCGCGCTGTTCCTCGCGTGGTACTTCCTCTTCGTCCTGCTGTCCGTCTTCGCGAAGGACTTCATGGGGACGCGGGTGCTCGGCAACATCACGTGGGGCCTGATCCTCGGCCTCCTCCAGTTCGTCTCCACCTTCACGATCACGATGGTCTACGCCCGCTGGGCCGACCGCGTCTTCGACCCCGAGGCCGAAGCCCTCGCCCAGAAGATGGGAGTGAAGCAGTGAGCGCGCTCCTCACCTCGGCCCCGTCCCTCGTCCCCGCGGCGACCACGGTCGGCAACCCGGCGATCAACATCGGCATCTTCGCGCTGTTCGTCGTCGTCACCCTCGCGATCGTCATCCGGGCGTCGCGCAACAACCGCAGCGCTGCCGAGTACTACGCCGGAGGCCGGGCGTTCACCGGCCGCCAGAACGGCATCGCCATCGCCGGTGACTACCTGTCGGCGGCCTCGTTCCTCGGCATCGCCGGCGCCATCGCCATCAACGGCTACGACGGCTTCCTCTACTCCATCGGCTTCCTCGTGGCCTGGCTCGTGGCCCTGCTGCTCGTCGCCGAGCTGCTGCGCAACGTCGGCAAGTACACGATGGCCGACGTGCTCAGTTTCCGGCTGCGCCAGCGTCCCGTCCGCATCGCCGCGGCCATCTCGACGCTCGTCGTGTCGTTCTTCTACCTGCTCGCCCAGATGGCGGGAGCCGGTGGCCTCGTGGCCCTCCTGCTCGGCATCGAAGGGGCGGTCGGTCAGCGGCTCGTCATCGTGGTCGTCGGCATCCTCATGATCTTCTACGTCATCTTCGGCGGCATGAAGGGCACGACCTGGGTGCAGATCATCAAGGCCGTGCTGCTCATCATCGGCGCGGCGATCATGACCTTCTGGGTCCTGGCCAAGTTCGGCCTCAGCCTGTCGAACCTGCTCGGCGAGGCGACGGCCACGTCGCAGGCGGCCGGGGGCAAGGACCTGCTCCAGCCGGGTCTGCAGTACAAGAACCCCGTCGACTTCATCTCCCTGTCGATGGCGCTCGTCCTCGGCACGGCCGGCCTGCCGCACGTCCTCATGCGCTTCTACACGGTGCCGACCTCACGCGAGGCCCGTCGCTCCGTCGTCTGGGCCATCTGGCTCATCGGCATCTTCTACATCTTCACCCTCATCCTCGGGTTCGGCGCAGCCGACCTCGTCGGTGCCGCTGCCATCAAGGCCGCGCCGGGCGGCGTCAACTCCGCGGCCCCGCTGCTCGCCTTCGAGCTCGGCGGCGAGGTCCTGCTCGGCATCATCTCGGCGGTCGCCTTCGCGACGATCCTCGCGGTCGTCGCCGGTCTGACGATCACCGCGAGCGCCTCCCTCTCGCACGACATCTACAACACGGTCGTCAAGAAGGGGAAGGCGACGCCGGAGGAGGAGGTCAAGGTCGCCCGCATCGCGGCACTGGTCCTCGGCGCCATCGCCATCATCGGTGGCATCTTCGCCCTGGGCCAGAACATCGCGTTCCTCGTGGCGCTGGCCTTCGCCATCGCGGCGAGCGCCAACCTGCCGACGATCCTCTACTCGCTCTTCTGGAAGCGGTTCAACACCCGCGGCGCGCTGTGGAGCATCTACGGCGGCCTGATCAGTGCGATCACGCTGATCATCTTCAGCCCGGTGGTCTCGGGCAAGCCGGTCGACCCCGTCACGGGCAAGAGCCCGTCGATGCTCCAGGGAGTCGACTTCCACTGGTTCCCGCTCGACAACCCCGGCATCATCTCGATCCCGCTCGGCTTCGTGCTCGGCTACATCGGCACGGTCACGAGCCGCGAGTACAACGCCGCGAAGTACGCCGAGATGGAGGTGCGCTCGCTCACCGGTCACGGCGCCGAGGTGGCGACCCACCACTGAGGCACCCAAGCCACGTGAGCTGACGTGGACGGCGAGTGGCCGCGCACCCCAGGGGTCTGCGCGGCCACCCGCACGTCCGGGCGCGGGCCGGCACCGTCGGTGGACGGGTGGTCGGAGGTATGCCGTCAGCCGCTCCCTCGCCGGGGGCTGCTGAACCGGCCGCCGGCGGACGAGGTGTCGTTCAGAGGACGACGAGGTCGTCGCGGTGGATGACCTCGCGCTCGTACTCCGGGCCGAGGTCCTGGGCCAGCTCTCTCGTCGAGCGGCCGAGCAGGCTCGGCAGCTCGGCGGAGCTGTAGTTGACGAGGCCACGGGCTATAGCGGTGCCGTCGGGGGAGCACACGTCGACGGGGTCGCCGTCGTGGAAGGTGCCCTCGACGGCCGTGATGCCGGCAGGGAGCAGCGACTTCTTGCGATGGACGAGCGCGGTGACGGCGCCGTCGTCGATGATGAGCCGACCCCGGGCCGTCGTCGCGTGCTCGAGCCACAGGCGTCGCGACCGGCCGCGGACCCCGATGGGGAGGAACACCGTGCCGACGTCCTCGCCGGCGAGCACCTGGACGACACGGTCCGCGGCCGTCACCGTGGTGACGACGCCGGCGGCGGTCGCGATGCGGGCCGCCTCGATCTTCGTCGTCATGCCGCCCGTCCCGACCTTCGAGCCGGTGCCGCCGATCTCGACGTCGACGAGGTCCTGGGGGCCCCGGACGACGGGGATCCGCTGCGCCCCGGGCCGGCTCGGCGGTCCGTCGTAGAGGGCGTCGACGTCGGAGAGGAGCACGAGGGCGTCGGCGTCGATGAGGTGGGCCACGAGGGCGGCGAGCCGGTCGTTGTCGCCGAACCGGATCTCGCTCGTGGCGACGGTGTCGTTCTCGTTGACGATGGGCAGCACGCCGAGGTCGAGCAGCCGCTCGAGGGTGCGGCGGGCGTTCGCGTAGTGCGTGCGCCGGGTGACATCGTCGGCGGTGAGCAGCACCTGACCGACGGTGATGTCGTGCCCGGCGAACGCCTGGGTGTAGGCGGCGAGCAGGGCGCCCTGGCCGACCGAGGCCGCCGCCTGCTGGGTCGCGAGGTCGCGGGGGCGGGCGGCCAGCCCGAGCGGGTGGATGCCGGCCGCGATGGCGCCGGAGCTGACGAGGACGATCTGGGTGCCGTCGAGGTGCTTGCGCGCCAGGGCGTTGGCCAGCGCGACGAGGCGACCGCGGTCGATGCCGCCGTCGACGCCCGTCAGCGAGCTCGAGCCGACCTTGACGACGAGCCGTCGGGCGGTGCTGATGACGGAGTGGGGCGACACACGTCGAACTCTAGTGACGGGCCACTGCGCCCGCAGAGCCGTCCGAGTCGCTGCCCCCGACCGGTCGTGGCGGTCGCACGGTCCAGCCCCCGGGAACCGTCGGCCGGGCGCGGGCAGGACGACCTACGCTGGAGGCATGTCCCACGAGATCGACCCCGCCGTCGTCGAGCACGTCACGGCACTGGCCCAGCGCGCGCGCACCGCGTCGCGTCGGCTCGCCCTGATGTCGCGAGCCGAGAAGGACGCAGCCCTGCTGCTGCTCGCCGACGCCGTGGACGCGGCCTCGCCGACGGTCATCGAGGCGAACGCCGACGACATCGAGCGCGGTCGCGCGAGCGGCATGAGCGAGAGCCTGCAGGACCGGCTCCGCCTCGACGCGGCACGGGTGGCGGCCGTCGCCCAGGCTCTGCGCGACGTCGCGTCCCTGCCCGACCCCGTCGGTGAGATCGTGCGCGGCTCGACCCTCGCCAACGGCCTGCAGATCCGGCAGGTGCGGGTGCCGATGGGTGTCATCGGGATGATCTACGAGGCGCGGCCCAACGTCACCGTCGACGCCGCGGGCCTCGCCCTCAAGTCCGGCAACGCCGTGCTCCTGCGCGGCGGGTCGGCGGCCGCGAGCAGCAACCACGCGCTCGTCGAGGCGATGCGTGGCTCCCTGGCCGCGCAGGGCCTCCCGGTGGACGCCATCACGCTGCTCGAGGAGGGTGGGCGCGACGCCGCCCGGGCCCTCATGACCGCCCGCGGCCACGTCGACCTCGTCATCCCGCGCGGTGGAGCCGACCTCATCCAGACCGTCGTCCGCGAGTCGACCGTCCCCGTCATCGAGACCGGCGTCGGGGTCTGCCACGTCTACGTCGACCGCGCCGCCGACCTCGACAAGGCCCAGGCCATCACCCTCAACGCCAAGACGCACCGGCCCAGCGTCTGCAACGCCGCCGAGTCGCTGCTCGTCCACCGCGACGTCGCCGCCGACTTCCTGCCCAAGGCGCTCACCGACCTCGCGGGCGCCGGTGTGCGACTGCACGTGGCTCCGGAGGTCACCGGGTACGCCGAGGCGGCCGGGGCGGCATACGACCTCGCGAGCGAGGCGGACTTCGGGACGGAGTGGCACGGACTCGAGATGAGCGTGGCCGTCGTCGACGACCTCGACGAGGCCATGGACCGGATCCGGCGCTTCGGCACCGGGCACACCGAGGCGATCGTCACCGAGGACCGAGCAGCAGCCCGTCGCTTCACCGCTGAGGTCGACGCGGCTGCCGTCATGGTCAACGCGAGTACCCGTTTCACCGACGGTGGCGAGTTCGGCTTCGGCGCCGAGATCGGCATCTCGACCCAGAAGCTGCACGCGCGCGGGCCGATGGCCCTGCCCGAGCTCACGACGACGAAGTGGATCGTCGAGGGCGACGGCCACACCCGCTGACGGGCGCTGACGCACCCGGGCACCCCGGGTGGCATGATGTCCGACCATGGAAGGCACCGAGGTCCGCAAGCTTGCTGAGCTGGAGGACGACCACTGGTGGTACCGCGAGCGGCGTCACCTCCTGGGCAAGGCCATCGCGGGTCTGGTGCCCGGCCGTGCCCTCGACATCGGCGCTGCGGGCGGAGGCAACACCCGTGTCCTGCGCGAGCACGGATGGGATGCCGTCGCGCTCGAGTACGGCTCGGACGGTGCCGAGGTCGCGCACGGACGCGGGCTCGCGACGCTGCGCGGCGACGCGACCCGGCTGCCCTTCGCCGACGGCTCGCTCGACCTCGTCATGGCCTTCGACCTGCTCGAGCACCTCGAGGACGACGACGCGGCGGTCGCCGAGGTGCATCGCGTGCTCAAGCCGACCGGCACCTACCTCGTGGCCGTGCCGGCCGACCCGAGGCTGTGGTCCGAGCACGACGAAGCCGTCGACCACGTGCGCCGCTACACCCGTGAGGGACTGCTCGAGCTGCTCGACCGTGGCGGCTTCGACGTGACCGACGTGCGCTCCTGGAACGTGCTCCTGCGGCCGGTCGTGGCGATGCGACGTCGGACGAGCTCGGGCTCGGACCTCGAGAACCTCCACCCGGTCGTCAACTTCGGGCTGCGCACGATCATCACGGCCGAGCGCTACCTGCCCGTGGGCGGCCTGCCCGGCGTCAGCCTGCTCGTGCGGGCTCAGCCACGCAGCTGACTGCTCTCCGGCCGGGCGTCGGCCACCGGGGCGCCATCGGCCGCGGGGCCCGGTGACGTCCCGTCGAGCCCGTCGAGCCCCTCCGGCCCGTTCGGGACCCCAGCGGCCTCCGGCAGGTCGGTCTCCTCGGGCGTCGTGACGATGTTCGCCTCGCTCGGCTGGGCCGGCAGCGGCGTGTCGGTCGGGCCGTGCGTCCCGGTGTCGGTGGTCATGGAGTCGTAGGCGATGAAGTAGGTCGGGCGCCCCTGCATGTGGCCGTACATCCGGCCGATGTACTCGCCGAGGATGCCGACGCAGACGAGCTGCACGGCCCCGACGCCCGCGACGATCGCGACGGTCGAGGTCCAGCCCGCCACGGTGTGGCCCTGCGACCGGGAGATGAGCGTGTAGAGCACGAGGAGCACCGCGAGCACCGCGCCGCCGAACCCGGCGAACGTCGCGAGCCGCAGCGGCGCCGTCGAGAAGCCCGTCAGCGAGTCGAGCGAGAGCTTGATCATCTTGAGCAGCGGGTACTTCGAGTCGCCGGCGGCCCGCTCCTCGCGTTTGTACTCGACCGTGTCGGAGGGGAAGTTGAGGGCCGGCACGATGAACCGCAGGACGCGGTTGTGCTCGGGGAGGCTGTTGATGGCATCGACGGTGGCCCGTGACATGAGGCGGTAGTCGCCGGCGTCGGCGTGCGCCGAGGTCTGCGACATCAGGCCGATGAGCTTGTAGAACGCCTGCGCCGAGGCGCGCTTGAACCACGTGTCGGTGGAGCGGTCGCTGCGCACGCCGTAGACGACGTCGACGCCGTCGTCTTTCGCGGCCGCGAGCATCTGGGGGATGATCTCGGGCGGGTCCTGCAGGTCGGCGTCGATCGTGACGACGTAGTCGCCGAGGGCGCTGACGAGGCCGGCGGAGATCGCGGCCTGGTGGCCGGCGTTGGCGCGCAGGCGCACGACGCGCAGCTGCGTCCACTCGCGGTGGTAGCGCTGGAGCAGGGCGGCCGTCAGGTCCTTGCTGCCGTCGTCGACGGCGACGACCTCGTAGGTGGTGCCCATGCCGTCGAGGAGCGGTCGGAGCCGCTCCACGAGAAGGGGGAGCACCTCCTCCTCGTTGTACATCGGAATGACCACGGACAACTCGGGAACCATGGGTTCTAGGGTACGGCCGCCGATGGGCTGCGCCTGTCACCTCGCTGTGGGCGTGCTGTACCCGGCACGTCCGCCGCACCGCCGGTAGCGTGCCGTCGTGACCTCCGACGCCGACGACCACCCGCCCCGCCGAGGTATGCCGCCGGGTGGCCTCGCGCCGGGCACGCCGGTCGCGGGTCGCTTCACCAAGTGGGGCGGGGGCCGCCACTGGGAGTGGGACGGGCGCTACCTCGGGTCCGACGAGCACGGTCACTGGTGGTACGCGCCGGTCGGCACGCGGTGCGCCCGCCCCGGCGTCGAGTTCGTCGAGGCCAGCGGCTGGGTCTCGCTCGTGCCGCACGAGGGGGCGTATGCCGTGGGCTTCTACCCGGCCCACCGCGAGATCAGCATCTACGTCGACATGACGACCGAGCCGGTCTGGCAGCGGCGCGACACCGGCGACGGGGGCCCCGAATGGGAGGTCACGATGGTCGACCTCGACCTCGACGTCGTGCTGACCCGCGACGGACACCTCTACGTCGACGACGAGGACGAGTTCGCCGAGCACCGGGTGCAGCTCGGCTACCCGGCCGAGGTGGTCGCGCTCGCGGAGCGCTGGCGCGACCTCGTCCTCGCGGACGTGGCCGGCGGCGACGAGCCGTTCGCGACCGTGGGCCACGCGTGGCTGCGGCGCGCCGAAGCGGAGGAGCCGGCGCCCGACGGCGCCGAGGGAGCCGTCGGGCGGTGACCCCGCTCGACGGCATACGCCATCGGGCGGGCACGCGCTGCGTCGGCCGGGACGTGCGGGCGCTAGGCTGGGCGCATGTCTGATCGTGTCCTCGCACTCGTCACCGAGGGGGAGGAAGCCGCACGCGAGCTTCCCATGCCGGTGATCGCCTACTTCTTCATCACCTTCGCGCTCTTCCTCGTGGCGCTCGGCATCACGTGGAGCTTCCGCAACACCGCCTACAAGGTGCAGCCGCGGCGGCGCGGCGAGGGCACGCACGGCAGCACGAGCGGATCCGACGGGGCCCACCACTGACCATGCGCCTCGGCGTCATGGGCGGGACGTTCGACCCGATCCACCACGGCCACCTCGTGGCGGCCAGTGAGGTCCAGTCGCGGTTCGACCTCGACGAGGTCGTCTTCGTCCCGACGGGCCAGCCGTGGCAGAAGGCGGACCGGCACGTCTCGCCGGCCGAGGACCGCTACCTCATGACCGTCATCGCGACGGCCTCCAACCCGCGCTTCACCGTCAGCAGGGTCGACATCGACCGGCCCGGGCCGACGTTCACGATCGACACGTTGCGCGACATCAGGACCGAGCGGCCCGACGACGAGCTGTTCTTCATCACCGGCGCCGACGCCCTGGCCGAGATCCTGTCCTGGAAGGACGCCGACCACCTCTTCGAGCTGGCGCACTTCATCGGCGTCACCCGCCCGGGCCACGAGCTGTCGGACAAGGGCCTGCCCGAGCACCGCGTCACGCTGCAGGAGGTGCCGGCCATGGCGATCAGCTCGACCGACTGCCGGGCGCGGGTCGCCGACGGCCAACCGGTCTGGTACCTCGTGCCCGACGGGGTCGTCCAGTACATCAACAAGTACCACCTGTATGCCGCCGACCTGGCGAGCGCAGGCACCGTGCCGACGCACCTGTCGCCGGCACCGCCCCGAGGAGATTCGTGACCGCAGCAGACCATTCCATCCAGCTCGCGAAGGTGGCCGCCCTGGCCTCCGAGGAGAAGCTCGCCGAGAAGGTGATGGCCATCGACGTGAGCGAGCAGATGCCGCTCACCGACGTGTTCGTCATCGCCTCGGCCCCGTCCGAGCGGCAGGTCGGTGCCATCGTCGACGAGGTCGAGGACCGGCTGCGGGAGCTGGGCAGCAAGCCCATCCGGCGCGAGGGTGAGCGCGAGGGTCGCTGGGTCCTCATCGACTTCGGCGACATCATCGTCCACGTCCAGCACGAGGAGGAGCGCGAGTACTACGCGCTCGAGCGCCTCTGGAAGGACTGCCCCGAGATCGACCTCGAGGCCGTGCAGGCCCCGGCCCGCCCGGGTGCCGACGCCGCGGACGCCGGCGACGAGGCCGTCGAGGTCGACGAGGCGTGACCGCCGCGGGGTCCGTGGCGCCCGTCGGGCCGCGCCGCATCGTCATCGTCCGGCACGCCGAGACCATCGACAACGCCGCCCGGGTCTGGCAGGGACACAAGGACACCGAGCTGTCGGACCGTGGCCACGAGCAGGTCGAGGCCGCGGCCCCGCACCTCGCCGCCTACGCTCCGGCGCTCATCGTCTCGAGCGACCTCCGGCGCGCGGCCTCGACGGCCGACGCCATCTCGGGCCTCACCGGCATCGGGGTGCGCCTCGACCCGCGGCTGCGTGAGGTGCACGTGGGGGAGTGGCAGGGCCTGCACGCCGACGAGGTGCGCGAGCGCTACCCGGAGGTCATCGCGGCCCTCGACCGCGGCGAGGACACGCCGCGCGGGGTCACCGGGGAGACCCGGGCGCAGGTGGCCGAGCGCGCCGGCGCCGCCCTGCGCGACGTCGCGGGCGAGCTGGAGCCCGGCCAGACGGCCGTCGTCGTCGCGCACGGGGTCTCCGCGCGGGTCGCGGCGAGCGCCCTCGTGGGGCTCGACCAGGACGTGTCGGACGCCGTGTTCCGTGGGCTCGACAACTGCCACTGGATCGAGCTCGTCGAGGCCGGCAAGAGCTTCTCCGAGGTGACCCGGTGGCGCATCAGCGGCTGGAACCTCGGGCCCTGGAACGTCTGACCCGAAAGGCCGCCCCCGATTTTGGCTCTCGGCCGGAGACCCGCTATGGTTACGCAGTCGCTTCGACGAGGTGACACCCGCACGGGGCTGTGGCGCAGCTGGTAGCGCACCTGCATGGCATGCAGGGGGTCAGGGGTTCGAGTCCCCTCAGCTCCACCCGACGAAGAAGGACCGGACACCGTGGTGTCTGGTCCTTCTTCGCGTCTGCCGACGGGTGTGGACTCCGTCGCTGCTCAGGCTCGCGGCCGGGACGTGACGACGAAGACGGAGTCGGTGCGCCAGTCGGCCACCGCGGCAGCCGCGACGCTCGGGCCGAGACGCCGGGTCCGGGTGCCCCCGAGCACCCGTTCGAGGTTGGATCGCAGGGCCGGTGGGTCGGCGCTCCTCGTCGTCCCGACCGAAGGGGCAGCGCTCACGTCGAGCTCCTCCTGCTCGAGCGAGCGCGGGTCGAACTCGAGGGTGCTCGTGACGACCATGAGCTGGTCGCGCAACGACACGGTCCCGGCCTCCCACAGCGCGTCGTCGACCTGGCCGACGAGGTCGACGCTCGTCGCCTCGCCGGGTCCCAGCGCGACCGAACCCGCAGGGAACGCGTCGGTGAAGATGCCGTAGGTCTCGGTGAGGTCGAGCAGGGCGGCCCAGAGGGGGGTGGACGAGGCGTTCTCGAGACGGACGGTGAACCGCGGAGGGTCCGTGCCGGCATACGCGATCGGGAGGGTGCCCCCGGCGCCCACGGGGCCCGCGCCCGCGTCGACCTCGACCCGGACGGCACCGTCGGGCAGGTGGGTGGCGGGGTTGGTCAGGGCGGACAGGCGCAGCCAGCGCGCCACGCGCTCGAGGGCGAGGATGGTGCGCTCCTCGCGCCCCTCGCCCGCGACGACGGGCACGAGAGGGCGCGTGACTCCCGGGCGGGTGATGACGAAGCCGTCCGGGGTGGCCTCGACGAGGAGGTCCGCGCCGGCCGGTTCGTCACCCTCGACGAGGTCGACGAGCGTCTCGTCGGCGTTGTCGGCGGCCGTGCGCAGGGCGGCCGTGCCGGTGGCGTCGCCGACGACGCCCACGAGCAGCGGCTTGAGCGGGATGGACGTGACGACGGCGCGGTAGACGTACGCCTCGTCGAGCGGGGGGGTCAGGCGGACCAGACTGCGGTCGGGCAGGACCTTCGTGACGAGCGCCGTCGCGAGCGGGGACCCCGACGTCTCGCCCGTCAAGGGGTAGACGGCCAGCTCGGTCGTGTCGTCACCGATGGGCTCGGGCACGCCGTGCACGGCGCCCGAGTCGATGGACCAGCCGTCCGGCAGCCGGCTCAGGGTGAGGGGGCGCGGGGTGGCCGGGATCGCGCCCCCGAGGAACGGCCGGTCGAGCTCGGTCGCATCCGCGGTCTCGACCTGCGGGTGCTGGTCGGCGACCCGGCTCGTCACGTCGGCCGTCACCATCCGCAGCACGTCCCGGTAGGTGGGCCGTCCGTCGCTGCCGGCCAGAGCGGCCTCGAGCGCCGCCGACAGGGCGCCGCGCTGGCGGCCCAGGACGGTGACCTCCTTCGCCTTCTCCGACGACCGGCACGCGGCGAGCAGGACGTGTCGCCCTGCCGGGGTCCACCGTGCGCTGCGGGTGGTGCCGGTCGTCGTGCCCTCCAGCCCGACGAACGTCGACGCGGGTCGGGGGCGCAGGTCCGGAGGCGCGAGCCGCACCACCTCGTCGGCGTCACGCGTGCCGTCACCCGAGTGGCAGCAGTCGAGCACGACGAGTGTGTGGCAACCCGACGCCGAGATCGTGTCGAGCAGGCCCGCCAGCTCCTTGTCGGCGAGGTCCCAGCTGCCGGGGGATCGGCTGTCGACGCACACGAGGGTCTCGTTGCGGTGGTCCGGCTCGACCGACCAGAGCTCCTCGGGCGTGCTCTGCTGCGAGCCGTGCCCGCTGTAGTAGAAGAGCGCGACGTCCTGGGCGCCGGCCCGGCCGAGGTGCTCGGTGAGGTGGCTCGTCACGGCGGTCCGCGTGGCCTGGGCATCGGTGAGCACGACGAGGTCGAGCGCGTCCTCGCCGACGCGGCCACGGAGGACCTCGGCGAACTCCGTGACGTCGTTGACGCAGCCCGACAGCGGCGGGATCGGCGTCGGGTAGGCGTCGATCCCGACGAGGAGGGCGACGAGGCGTCCGGCCATGTCAGGAGGCCTCGTCGGCGAGGGTGATGGTCTGCCAGCCGTGCGGGAAGCCCTGCGTCTCCGCGGTGCGGGCGGCGTTCGTGCTCTTCATGGTGCGCAGTCTCCACGCGGCCGGGGAGCTCGTCGCATCGCTGAGGTTGACGTTCATCGAGAAGACCGTGCCGCGGGCGGGTGCCTTCTTCAGCTGCAGGGACGACCACGGCACCCGGGCCTCGAGGTCGTAGCCGGTCAGGTTGTCGGCGCGTCCGACGGTGATCTCCGGGTGGCGCGTGCCCGTGGTGAAGGTGCCGCGCCCGGCCGGGTTGATCGAGGCGACGCCGGAGGTGGGGGCGTCGCGTGACAGCCCCACCATGACGTGGACGTCCTGCCCGCGCCGGGTCGTGGCCGCCGGGGCGAGGCTCCGCGCGTCCGGGCCGAACTCGAAGGAGAAGCCGTCCCCGTTGAACCAGGCTGCGGGGGTGGCGAGGTTGACGCTGCGCACGTCCGGGTCGACGACGTGCACCCGCAGGTAGAGCGCACTGCTGTCCCAGACGACCTGCCAGTCGCCCCCGAACTCGCGCTGCGGCGTACCCTGCTGGGCGATGACGTGGGGGATCGAGTGCGAGGGCACGCCGTCCCAGTCGGCGAAGTCCCCGTCGATGGCCGGAGTCGTCGTGGCGCAGCCTGCGACGAACGTCGTCGCCGCGCTGCTCGCGGCCGCGGCCGCCGGCCCGCAGGCGCTCGCGACGTCCGCCGTGGCCCCCTTGAACCACCTCGGCACCTGGGTCATGCCGAGCCAGAAGAGCCCGAAGAGGACGACGAGCCCGATGAGGCTGCGCACGAAGCCGTTGCCCTTGCGGCGCGGGTGCGGGTCGGGCGGCGGGGGCGGGGGAGTGCGGTCGCGCCGGGTGTCCGGCTCGGGCTCGGGGTGTGCTTCCTGTCGGGTCTCCGGTCGGGTCTCCAGCCGGGCCTCCGGCTGGGCCTCGGGCTGGGGGAGCGGCTGGGTGAGCGTCAGCTCGGGCCGTGACCTCGGCGTCGGGCCGTCGTCGCTGGGCGCCGCCTCCGGCCGCACGCGTTCGAGGAGCTGGGTGACGTCCTGGTAGTCGGGGTGCTCGGCCGCGATCTGCTCGAGCATCGGCAGCGCCGTCGCCGGCGCCCGGGCCAGCAGGGCGCCCTTCGCGGCGTCGTAGAGGGACTCGAGCCGGCTCTCGGGCCGCTCGGCCTCGGCGGTCGAGCTCGCGGTGAACGAGAACGGCTGGTCGGCGCCCGACCGCAGCAGCACCGCGGTGCCCCACTCCGAGGCCTCGTCGGAGACGGCCATCGCCTTGCGCACCTCGCAGATTGCGGCGTCGATGCCGAGCCCGCGGGTCAGGAAGTAGTAGAACTCGTGGCTGAAGACGAGCGCCGCCCGGTCGGAGATCTCCGTCTGCATGGCGACGACCGCGGGCAGCCCCTGGCGCACGAGGGCCTGCCCGACCCCCGAGAAGGCGTCGCGCCCTGACGTCCGCGCACCCTCGCACGCGTTGAGCACGGCGAGCTGCATCGTTCGGGCGTCGTGCAGCAGTGTCCCGAGCCGCTCGCCCGAGACCCGGTGCGCCGTGCCGTCGTCGCGCTCGAGGACGAGGACCCCCTCCTGCGCCTGCTGGTCGAAGCCGCCGTGGCCGATGAAGTGGAAGACGTGGAAGTCGTCGAGCAGGGCCCGTTGCAGCGCCGTGAGGGTCGCGTCCTCGAGGACCGTGACCGTGAGCCGGCCGCTCGCGACGAGGTCGCCGGTCGTCGCCGTGAGCAGCTGCCGCTCGCGGTCGACGGCGAGCTCTGGCATGTCGCTCGGGCTCGAGATCATGACGAGGACGCGCAGCGGCGCGTCGACGTGGACGACCGGGGGCCGCTCGAGCGAGTCGAGCAGCCGCACGATCGGGGTCTCCTGCGAGAGCGTGAGGAAGCGGCCGAGCCTCGAGTCGTAGAGGTACTCCCACGGAACCGGGTCGAGGTCGGGCACGGCGTCGAGCCGCAGCCGCAGCCGCAGGTCCTTGCCCTGGCCGGTGGCCGTGGTGAGGCTCTCGCGGAAGGCCCGTCCGACGTCGCCCGACAGCAGCGCGTCGCCGAGCCGGCGGCCGTACTCCTTGACGTCGACGACCCGCGCCTCGGCCGGCACGAGCCGCCTCGAGGACACGCGCGGCGGTCCCACGGCGATCATGAACTGGGCGAGGTCCGTCGCCGCGAAGGGGAGCGTGAAGGGAGCCGACGCCTCGCCCGCGGGCGAGGCGAGGACGTGAGCGGCATACCCCTGGCCCTCACGGGTGACTGCGACGTCGAAGTCGAGATAGTCACGGCTCATGGCGATCCTCTGTTCGCGGGAGCGCGCCTGCACTCGACAGTACGCCGGGGGCGTGCTCCTGATACGCCGTTTCGACCGGGACGCGCCGCTTCGGTAGAATCGTCGCTGAGCGCGCGAGCCGCGCTCGCGGACGAGGGAGCCGTACCCGCACTGCGACAAGACGGCCAGATCGGAACGCCGTGCACTGGCTCGTCCTCATCCTCTCCGGCGCGCTTGAGGCCGTCTGGGCCACCGCGCTCGCCGCGTCCGACGGTTTCCGCCGTCCGCGACCGACCCTCCTCTTCGGCGTCTCGCTCGTGCTGAGCATGGTCGGCCTCGCGTGGGCGATGACCGCCCTCCCCACCGGCACGGCGTATGCCGTGTGGGTCGGGATCGGCGCCGTCGGGACCGTCCTGCTCGCGGTCGCCCGTGGGCAGGAGCGCCTCGGCGCCGCCCGCGCCGCCCTGCTGCTCGTGCTCGTGACCTGCGTCGCCGGGCTCAAGGCGGTGGCGTGATGCCGTGGGTCGTCCTGCTCGCGAGCGCCGTGCTCGAAGCGGTGTGGGCCTCGGCCCTCGCCGCGTCCGAGGGGCTGTCGCGCCCCGTCCCCGCCGCGGTCTTCCTCGTCGCCGGCGCACTCAGCATGGTCGGGCTCGCCCACGCCGTGCGCACCATCCCCATCGGGACGGCGTATGCCGTGTGGACCGGTCTCGGGGCCGCGCTGACCGTGACGTGGGCCATGACGACCGGCGGCGAGGCGTTGTCCGTCGTCAAGGTCGTCCTGCTCACGGGGATCGTCGCTGCCGTCGTGGGCCTCAAGGTCGTCGGGCACGAGCCGGCGAGGACCTCCGTCGCGGACGACCCTCCCGCGGGCTGAGACGCGACGCACGGCTCGCCCGGACATGGGGCGTTTCGGGAGTCGATGTCGCCCCCACTCCCGGTTCGAGGCGGCATCGCCGCGAGCCGGAAGGCCGTGGGCGCTAGGGTCGCGGCCATGGGTACCTGGTGGCTCGAGGCCGTCGGCTGGATCGGATCGGCGATCCTCGTGTGGTCGCTGCTGCAGACGCAGCTGCGGCGGCTCCGGATCATCAACCTCGTCGGCTGCGTCGTCCTCATCGTCTACAACTCGCTCAACCACGTCTGGCCGATGGTCGGGCTCAACGTCGTGCTCGCCGGCATCAACGTCTACTACCTCGCGCAGATGTCCCGTGAGAAGCACGACGCGCGCGTCTACGAGGTGCTCGAGGTCGCCGGCGACGACACGTACCTCCGGCACGTGCTGCGCGTCCACGAGGGCGACATCCGCCGCTACAACCCGCAGTTCGTCCACGACCCGTTCGCCGGCGACCCGTCCTACCTCGTGCTCCGGGGCGACGAGGCCGTCGGCGTCGTCCTCATGCGCGACGCGGGCAAGGACACCGCCCAGCTGCTGCTCGACTGGGTGACCCCGCGCCACCGCGACGTGATGCCGGGCGAGTTCGTCTTCGGTCCGGAGGGGCCGTTCCGCCGGCGTGGGTTCCGACGGGTGCTGACGCCGCCCGGCATGGTGGAGCCCTACTACGAGAGCCTCGGCTTCCACCGCGACGGCGACGCCTACGTGCTGTGACCGCCCGCGGACCGCGGCTGCCACGGGTGCTGTCGTGACGTCCGGCACGCTTCCCGGTCGGCCGCCTGCGGTCGGCCTAGGCTGGAGTCAGGAGCCGCGCAGAGCTCCTGCGCGGCGGCCCGCGAAGGAGCGGTGACCACCATGACCGCGAACCAGCTTCCGGTCGAACCCCACCACGACGTGCCCGACCCGACGGTCGACCGCGCCGTCATCGAGGTGGATCTGCGCGGCAGAGCACTCGGCAGTCTCAAGAAGAAGGCCGACTTCCGCGTCCACCTGCTCATCTACGTGCTCGTCAACGGGATGCTCGTCCTGATCTGGGCCATGACGGGAGCGGGCTTCTTCTGGCCCGTCTTCCCCATCGCCGGCTGGGGCATCGGCGTCGTGGCCAACGCCGTGGATGCCTACGCGGTCGATGAGCCGACCGAGGATCAGATCGAGGACGAGATGGAGCGCCTGAGGCGACGGTGACGGCCGGCCGCGGCAGGGCCCCGGGTCAGGGACGCGGTGACACGGGCTGCGGCGCCGGTGCGGTCGGCGCGCCATCGCTCGGGGCCTGCCCGCCGGCCCGGGGAGCGAGGTCGGCGTGCGTGGGTTCGGCACAACCCGCCAGCGTGATGCAGCCGCCGAGCGTGGCGACGAAGGCCGCTGCCGCCAGCGGACCACGCCCGGGCACGACCTGGTCGCCGAGCAGGAGCGCCCCCACCAGGGCGGGGACGACCGTCTCGGTGGCGAAGGTCAGGGCCGCGACCGTCGTCACCCGGCCTCGGGCCAGGGCCAGGCCGTAGGCGACGGTGGCCAGGACGGCGTGCGCGACGAGGGCCCACGCGACGCCGTCCGTCGCGAGCTGCCAGAACGGTGACGGGATCTCGAGCAGTCGGGCGGCCACCCCGACCCCTCCGAAGCCCAGGCCGGCGGCGACACTGAGCACGACGGCGCCGCGGCGACGGTCATGGTCGATCGTCCCGACCACCAGCAGCAGCGCGACGGCCGCCGCTGCGGCGAGCAGCCACCAGGTCGCTCCCGGCCCTGGCCGCACCGCCGGTCCGGCCGCTGCGGTCAGGGCGATGCCGGTCAGTCCGGCGACGACGACCATGAGGGCGACGACCTCGGCCGTCCCGAGCCGGACCCCGAGCAGGACGACCGACAGGACCGCGGTGACAGCGACCGACGAGGCCACCGCTGACTCGACGAGGAAGAGCGGCAGCGTGCGCAACGCAGCCACGGACGCGAGGAAACCGAGCGCGTCGAGGGCGAGCCCCACGGCATACGGCCATCCCGTCCGCGCCCGGTCGCGCAGCGCGGTGCCGGGCGGCAGTGCCGCGACACGGCGTACGCCCACGGCCTGGAGCACGGTCGCTGCGCCGTAGGCGAGCGCCGCGAGCAGCGCACCGAGAAGTCCGAGCGTCACGCGGCCATGGTCGCAACCGCGGCTGGGAGGTGGCTGCGGGTCAGAGCACCCGCTGGCACTTGCTCATGAAGCGGTCCGGGTCGACGACCGCCCGGTGGAACTCACCCTTGGCGATCTCCTCGCCGTCGGAGTCCTTGACGGTCACGTGGCACACGAGGCGACGTCCGTCGTTGATCGGCTCGGCGCACAGGACCGTGATCTCGGAGCCGACCGCGCTGCCCTTGACGTGCTCGAGCTTGACCATCGTGCCGACCGTCGTGTGGTCGGTGTCGATGTTCGGCTTGCAGACCTGGAAGGCGGCGCTCTCGCACCACGTGATCAGACGCGGTGTCGCGAGGACCTCGAGGTCACCGCTGCCGACCTGCGCGGCCGTGTCATCGGCGGTGACGGTGTGCTTGAACTTGCGCATGGGCATTGGACGAGTCTGGCAGAGAACTGGGCGTACGCCGATTCGTCTCGACAGGTGGGTGGGCGCCTGCCGCGTGTCTGCACGGCCAACCTGAGCCGCGGCTGGGAATCTGGGCTCGTGACCACCCATCTGTGGGTTATCAGCGTGGCGCTCGGGGTGACGGCGCTCATCAACTGGGGCTCCGTCCTGCGCGGCGACCGCGTCGTCGAACGGATCACCAAGCCCCTCGTCGTGCTGCTCCTCATGGGGCTCGCCTGGTCGCTGTACTGGGAGGGCCGGGTGCCGGGCTCACCATCCCTGCTGCCCGTCCTCGTGGCGCTCGCCTTCTGCCTCGTCGGCGACGTCGCGCTGCTGCACGCCACCGAGACGCGCTTCCTCGTCGGGCTCGGCGCCTTCCTCGTCGGCCACGTCGCCTACGTCTGGGCGATCCTCGAGACCGCGGGGGTCGACGGCTTCCCGTGGCCGCTGCTCGTCGCCGTCCCCGCCCTGGTGCTGCTGTACGCGAGGGTCGGGCGGGACATCGTGCGTCACTCGGGGCCGCAGAAGGGGCCGGTGTTCGTCTACCAGCTGGTGCTGTTCGCCCTCGTGCTCACCGCCGCCTGGAAGGGCGACTGGCTGCTGCTGCTCGGGTGCGCGGTCTTCGTGGCCTCCGACACCGTGCTGGGGCACGACCGCTTCGTCCACGAGCGCCGCTGGGCTCCGCTCACGGTCATCGTGACCTACCACGTGGCCCAGACCCTCATCGTCGTCGCCCTCTTCCGCTGAGCCGCGGTGGGGACCCGGTCCTCAGGGGTTCGCGTACCCCAGCATCCACGTGTAGATGTCGTCACCCCGGCTCCCGCTGTACGCCTGGTCCCAACCGTCGTGGTACAGGTCGGGGTAGACGGTGAGCCGAGCTGCTTGCGGGTCGACTCCCGGGCACGCCTGCACGTTCTCCATCGTCACGGTGCTGCCGAGCGGGTTGACGAGATCGTCCAGGCCCCCGTGGAAGGCCCAGAGCGGGACGTCGCCGAGGGCGCACCCGACGGAGGCCCACGCGTACCTGCCGTCCGCCGCGATCGGCACGGCCGCTGCGACCTGGCTGTCGCCGTATGCGGCGAGGTACTCCCACGCACCGAAGCCGCCGCAGGAGAGTCCGGTGAGGTAGACCCGGCTGGGGTCCACGTTGTAGTGCGCCACGGCATACGCGATGAAGTCGTGGATCTCGGCCGGGGTGGTGCAGGCGGCGGGAGAGGCGTGGCCGCGGTCGTGCTGCAGCTGCATCGCACACGACCCACCCCACGGATCGACACCGTCGCAGGGGGAGAAGTCGAACCCGGGCGGGTCCTCCACGTGCTGGGTCGAGAGCACCACGAGGGGTCGGTCGGTGGGCCATCCGCCGACGTCGATGAACCTCGGGACGCCGGTGAAGAGCAGGTTGCTCAGCTGTTCGGCGGAGCCGTCGCCGTTCTCGCCATAGCCGTTGGTGACGACGAGCAGCGGGCTGCCGTCACCGTCGGGGGAGTACGACGGCGGGAGGTACTCGAAGTAGCCCATTGCGGCGTCGGTCGAGCCGAGGGGGCGTGCCGTCTGGTGGTCCGCGGAGGCGGTGCCGAGCAGCGGCGCCACGACCTTGCACGTGTCCTGGTCGAAGAGTGGGTGCGGCCCCGACACGGTGAGCTCGAAGCCGACCTCCTCGCCGGTCGCGACGTCGACGGTGGCCTCGAACCGCAGCACCCCGCTGTCACGGCTGACGACCTTTCCCGACGAGTCACGGATGGTGAACGGCTGGCCGGCCTGCAGGAAGGTGAACGTCCACGTCGACGCGCCCACGCGCCGCGCCGGCACGTTCTTGGAGACGCCGCTGCCGGTGGCGGTGACGGACGCGCCGGCCTCGTTCGTGTACGTCTCCGAGAAGACGTACTGGTCCATGAACAGGAGCTCGCCCTCGAGCCGCGGGTCCTGACGGAGCGTGAACACGTGGGTCAGCACCCCGCTCACCTCGAGGGGGTAGCCGCAGCCCCAGTTCACGAAGTCGTAGGGCTGGCGAACGGTCTGTTCACGCTCAACCGGAGCACCTGTTGCCGGAGCGCCGCTTGCCGGGGCCCCGGCAACGAGGAGACCGACGGCGACGGCGCCGCACACCGCGACGACCCTCACCCACCATGATCGAGCTCGCTTGAACATGCGCACCTCCCGCGTGCAGGTCCCCGAGAGTCACCGTCCATCCTGTCCCTCCCCGAGGCGCTTCGGGTGGCTTTGCGAATGGTCGCCGCCGGGCCTGTCCCGTTTTCGGGCGGCCGCGAGCGCTGTGGGCTCTGCGCTAACCTTGGGCGCATGGCTGGCCTGCTGCTCCTTCCGCAGCCGCGTTGACGAAGGTCGGGACTCCCGACATCAACGCGGCTCCCCTCCTGTGCGAGGGGTTTTCTTTTGCCCAGACCCGAGCAGCGACGAAAGAGAAGACATGAGCGAGCAGAGCAACGACACCCCGTTCCGCTACACCGCGGCGATGGCGCAGCAGATCGAGACCTCCTGGCAGGACCGCTGGGAGGAGGAGGGCACGTTCAATGCGCCCAACCCCGCCGGGCCCTGGGCCGAGCCCGAGAAGGTCGCGGCGCGCGGCGAGAAGCTCATCGTCCTCGACATGTTCCCCTACCCCTCGGGCGTGGGCCTGCACGTCGGGCACCCCCTCGGCTACATCGCGACCGACGTCTACAGCCGCTTCCACCGGATGCTCGGCAAGAACGTCCTGCACGCCCTCGGCTACGACGCGTTCGGCCTGCCCGCGGAGCAGTACGCCGTCCAGACCGGGCAGCACCCTCGGAAGACCACCGAGGAGAACATGACGAACATGAAGCGCCAGCTGCGCCGCCTCGGGCTGGGCTTCGACAACCGCCGCACCTTCGCGACGATCGACGACGAGTACTACCGCTGGACGCAGTGGATCTTCCTGCAGATCTGGGACGCGTGGTACGACGTCGACGCCGTGCGCGAGGACGGCGGCCGCGGGAAGGCCCGCCCCATCAGCGAGCTCGTCGAGGAGTTCGAGTCCGGCCGTCGCGCCGTCGTCGACGCCGAGGGCCGCGGCTGGGGCGACCTGTCCGCGACCGAGCGCGCGAGGGTCCTCGAGGGCCACCGCCTCGCCTACACCTCCGAGGCGCCCGTCAACTGGTGCCCCGGACTCGGCACGGTGCTCTCCAACGAGGAGGTCACCAACGAGGGTCGCTCCGAGCGGGGCAACTACCCCGTCTTCCGTCGCAACCTCAGCCAGTGGAAGATGCGGATCACGGCCTACGCGGACCGCCTGGCCGACGACCTCGACGGTGTCGACTGGCCCGAGAAGGTCAAGCTCATGCAGCGCAACTGGATCGGTCGGTCCAAGGGCGCCCGCGTCACCTTCCCCGTCGTCACCGGCACCGGTGAGGACGACGGCCTCGACGTCTTCACGACGCGCCCCGACACGATCTTCGGCGCGACCTTCATGGTCATCGCGCCCGAGCACCCGCTCGTCGACGCGCTCGTCCCGGCCGGTGCGTGGCCCGAGGGCACCAAGGACGTCTGGAAGGGGGCGGACGCCGACGCGACCGCGACCCCCAAGGAGGCCGTGACGGCATACCAGCTCGCGGCGTCGCGCAAGGGTGACGTCGAGCGACAGACGGAGGGCAAGGACAAGACCGGTGTGTTCACCGGCTCGTGGGCCACGAATCCGTTGACGGGAGAGCGCATCCCGGTCTTCGTCGCCGACTACGTCCTGATGGGCTACGGCACGGGTGCCATCATGGCCGTGCCCGGCCAGGACACCCGCGACTGGGAGTTCGCCGAGAGGTTCGACATCCCGATCATCCGCACGGTCCAGCCCACGGAGGGCCACCCGGACGACGAGCCGTTCCTCGGCGACGGGGTCGCCATCAACTCCGCCAACGACCGCGTCTCGCTCGACGGCCTGCACGTCGCCGAGGCCAAGGCGCGCATCATCGAGCTCCTCGAGGCCGAGGGGCTCGGCGAGGGCACCATCAGCTACCGCATCCGCGACTGGCTCTTCAGCCGCCAGCGCTACTGGGGCGAGCCGTTCCCCATCATGTTCGACGAGGACGGGGTGGCGTATGCCGTCCCGGACGACGAGCTGCCCCTGACCCTCCCGGACGTGCCGGACTACAGCCCCAAGACGTTCGACCCGGACGACTCCCAGAGCAGCCCCGAGCCGCCGCTGTCCCGCGTGCCCGAGTGGGTCGAGGTGGAGCAGGACCTCGGCGACGGCCGCGGCCTGCGGAAGTTCCGCCGCGAGACGAACACCATGCCCAACTGGGCGGGCTCGTGCTGGTACTACCTGCGCTACCTCGACCCGGCCAACCACGACGCGTTCGTCGACCCGGCCAACGAGGCGTACTGGCTGGGCCGCCACGACACGCCGGTCGCGGGCGCCCCGGCGGGCACGCGCGACCCGGGCGGCGTCGACCTCTACGTCGGCGGCGTCGAGCACGCGGTGCTGCACCTGCTCTACGCCCGCTTCTGGCACAAGGCACTCTTCGACCTCGGCCACGTGCGCAGCGAGGAGCCGTTCCGGAAGTACTTCTCGCAGGGCTACATCCAGGCCTACGCCTTCACCGACAGCCGCGGTCAGTACGTCACGGCGTCGGAGGTCGAGGAGCACCCGGGCAGCCACGGCGCCGAGCCGACCTTCACGTGGCAGGGGCAGCCCGTCAACCGGGAGTACGGCAAGATCGGCAAGTCGCTGAAGAACTCCGTGAGTCCCGACGAGATGTACGACGCGTACGGCGCCGACACCTTCCGCGTCTACGAGATGTCGATGGGCCCGCTCGAGCTCTCCAAGCCGTGGGAGATCCGTGCGGTCGTCGGCAGCCAGCGCTTCCTGCAGCGGCTGTGGCGCAACGTGATCGACGAGTCGACCGGTCAGGTGCGGGTCGTCGACGCCCCCCTCGAGCAGGCGCTGACGACGCAGCTGCACCAGACGATCGCCGGCGTCCGGGACGACTTCGAGGCCCTGCGCTTCAACACGGCGATCGCCAAGCTCATCGAGCTCAACAACGCCGTGACGAAGCTCGACGCACCCCCGCGCGAGGTCGTCGAGGCGATGGTGCTCATGCTCGCCCCCGTCGCGCCGCACATCGCGGAGGAGATGTGGCAGCGGCTCGGTCACGAGGGAGGGGTGGCCTACGCCGCCTTCCCCCTCAGCGACCCCGCGAAGATCGTGGAGGAGCAGGTCACCTGCGTCATCCAGATCAAGGGCAAGGTGCGCGACCGCGTCGACGTCAGCCCTGACATCTCCGAGGACGACCTCCGCGAGCTGGTGCTCGGTCGTGACAAGGTGAGGGCGGCGACCGAGGGCGGCATCCGCACCGTCATCGTGAGGGCGCCGAAGCTCGTCAACGTCGTCCCGATGTGACCGGCTGCTGACCGACGACGGAAGGAGAGGGACGTGACCACGAGGATCGTCACCGACTCGACGGCCTACCTCCCGGGAGAGGTCGTCGAGCGGCACGGGATCGAGGTCGTCCCGCTCCACGTCGTCGTCGGGGGCCGGGACCACGTCGAGGGCCAGGACATCTCGGCCGAGCAGGTCGCGGCCGCCCTGCGCGAGTACACGATCGTGACCACCTCGCGCCCCACCCCTCAGGTCTTCGCCGAGACCTACCAGCGCCTGGCCGACGAGGGCGCCACGGCGATCGTGTCGATCCACCTGTCGGCGCAGATGTCCGGCACCGTCGAGGCGGCCCGCCTGGCGGCGGCCGAGGCCCCGGTCCCGGTGGAGGTCGTCGACAGCGAGACCATCGGGATGGCCATGGGGTTCGCCGTCGTCACCGCCGCCGAGTCGGCCGCCGGCGGCGCCGACGTGCAGGCGGTGCTCGACGCCGTGCACTCGCGGCTCGGCCCCTCCGGCGTCCTCTTCTACGTCGACACCCTCGAGCACCTGCGGCGGGGCGGCCGCATCGGGGCGGCCTCGGCGCTGCTCGGGTCGGCGCTCGCCATCAAGCCCATCCTCGCCGTCCGAGGCGGTCGCATCGTGCCGGTCGAGAAGGTGCGCACGTCGGCGCGCGCCGTGGCCCGCATCGAGGCGATGGTCGTCGAGCAGGTCGAGAAGGGCGGTCACGTCGTCGACATCGCCGTGCACCACCTCGACGCGCCGGCGCGGGCGGAGCAGATCGCGGCCGAGCTGCGGTCCCTCGTCCCTGGCTCCCCGAGGGTCTTCGTCGTCGAGCTCGGGGCCGTCGTCGGTGCCCACGTCGGGCCCGGCACCGTCGCCATCGCGGTGTCACCGCACCCCTGCGAGCCGTTGCCCGAGACCACGGCGCCCGGCGAGGTCTCCGGGTCGTGAGCGCCGGCACGCTGCTCGCCTGGGCAGGAGGGGTGGTCGCCGCCTTCCTCGTCGGCTCGCTCAACCCGGCCACCATGATCGCCCGCCTCCTCGGCAAGGACCTCGCCTCCTCCGGATCGGGCAACCCCGGCGCGACGAACGCCGGCCGCGTGCTCGGACGCAAGTGGGGCGTCGTCGTCGGCGTCCTCGACGTCCTCAAGGGACTCGTCCCCACGGTCGTCGCGGGTCACCTCTTCGGGGCGCACGCGGCATACGCCGTCGGCATCGCCGCGGTGCTCGGTCACATCTGGTCGCCCTTCCTCAAGGGGCGCGGCGGCAAGGGGGTGGCGACGACGCTCGGCGCCATCCTCGGGGTGCACCCGTGGGTGGCCCTGGTCGTCGTCGTGGTCTTCGGCGTCGCCGTCGCCCTCACCCGGTGGGTCGCGGCCGGCTCGATTTTCGGCGCGCTCGCGATGCTCGTCATCGCGGTCCTCATCTGGACCGGTCACGCGCCCGGTGATGCGTGGACTGGCCTGTGGCTCATGGCGATCGGGCTGCTCGTCCTCGCCCGTCACAAGAACAACGTCGTCGGCTGGTGGCGCCAGCGGCACCTGCCCTGAGCGGCTTGTCCCACTTCGACCGCTGCGTCCCACGAGTCTGTCGCGAGTCTGGCCTGAACGGCGTACCGCGCCCACTCGACGGGTCTACGTTCGAAGACGTCCACTCGGGGGTCACCATGGCGACCCCCGAAGGGTCGTCGGGCTAGGAGCTGAGATGACCAGGATGATGCGTCATGCACGGCTGTGGGTGGCAGCAGGGATCGCAGGGACCCTGTTGGTCGGGGGACAGGCAGCAGCCGCTCCAGGGGGAAACGGATGGAACTCGGCCGGCGGGGACCGGCAGAACACGCGGTACGCCGCGAGCGAGACGAAGATCTCACCGGCGACGGTGGCCGGGCTCACCAAGAAGTGGGAGGTCACGACGGGCGGCGACGTCTCGGCCACGCCGGCTGTCGACGGCCAGCAGGTGTACGTCCCTGACTGGATGGGCAACCTCTACGCCGTCAACCGGACGACGGGCGCCATCGTGTGGCAGAAGAAGGTCTCCGACCTGACCGGGGTCCCGGGAGACCTGGCGCGCGCGACGCCCGCCTTCAGCGACACCGCGCTCGTGATCGGTGACCAGGGACCGTTCTTCGGTGGTGGCGGCTGGGTCGTCGCGGTCGACAAGGCCACCGGAAACCTTCTGTGGCGTACCCAGATCGAGACACATCCGGCTGCCGTCATCACGCAGTCGGCGACGATCTTCGACGGCGTCGTCTACGTCGGCACGTCCTCGCAGGAGGAGGCTCGAGCGGCGTTCGGCCTCCCGTGCTGCACGTTCCGCGGCAGTGTCGTGGCGCTGGACCTCGCGTCCGGGGCGGTCCTGTGGAAGACCTACATGACCCCGGGCACGAACTACCCCGGCAACGCGGTCTGGGGCAGCTCGCCTGCGGTCGACACCAAGCGCGGGTCGCTGTACGTCGCGACGGGCAACAACTACGACGCGCCTGCCGACGTCCTGCAGTGCATCACGGACCACCCGGGCGATCCGATCGGTCAGCAGGCGTGCCTCCCGGCTGACGACTACTTCGATGCGATCGTCTCGCTCGACCTGCGTACCGGTGCGGTGAAGTGGGCCACCAGGGCCATGCCGTTCGACACGTGGACGGTGGCCTGCATCTTCGGGCTGCCGAGCTGCCCATCGCCCGCGGGCCCGGACTTCGACTTCGGGCAGGCCCCGGCGCTCTACTCGGTCAAGGTCGAGGGCAAGACGCGTGACCTCCTCGGCGCCGGCCAGAAGAGCGGCACCTACTGGGCGCTCGACCCGAGCACGGGCGGCGTCGTGTGGAAGACCGAGACCGGTCCCGGCGGCACGGCGGGCGGGCTCCAGTGGGGCTCGGCGGTCGACGGCAAGCGCGTCTACACCGCCAACGCCAACAGCAACCTCGTGCCCTACCTGGGCTCGACTGACGGCATCTGGTCGGCCCTCGACGCGACGACCGGCAGGATCATCTGGCAGACCCGTCCGACGTACGGTGGCGGGACCTCCGGCCCGGCCACGACGGCGAACGGCGTCGTGTTCGGGTGCTCCCTCGACGCTCTGGGGCACATGTACGCCCTCAACGCGGCAACCGGCGCGGTCCTCTGGAGCTTCGCGAGCGGCGGCTCGTGCCTCTCCGGTGCGGCCATCTCGAACGGCACCGTCTACTGGGGCTCCGGCTACAGCAACTTCGGCTTCGGCACGCCGAACAACAAGCTGTACGCCTTCGGTCTCTGAGCGCGCAGGCTCGTCCCGCTGTGGTGCCCCCACCACGGCGGGCCGAGCCGCGCCGCAGACCGTTTCCGGGGCAGCCAGCGACTTCGGAGACGGCTCAGGAGTCCTCGGCCACGCCCGTGAGGGCGGCGAGGGCCGCTCGCGTCGTCTCGGCCCGAGGCTCGTCGAGCTCCTCGCGGATCGCGAGGCACGCCTCGAAGCACGCGACAGCCTCGTCGGTGCGCCCTGCGTCGACGAGGAACCGGCCCACGTGGTGCAGCGTGTAGTGCTCGAGGACCCGGTCGCCCGACGTGCGCGCGTGGTCGAGCGCCTCGCGGAAGTGCGCCTCGGCAGCGACGGGCTCGTCCGCGTAGTGCTCGGCGGTCGCGAGCACGAGGAGCGCCCAGCGCAGGGTCTCGCCCCGGCCGGTGTCCCTGGCGACGTCGACCGCCGGACGCGCAAGCGCGATGGCCTCCTGCTCCCGTCCTGCGACGGTGAGTGCCTCGGCGACGTCGACGGCCGCGTCGAGCACCGCTCCGCCGGCACCGTCGTCGGGCGGGGCCTCGACGGCGGAGGCAAGCTCGGTGCGAGCGGCATCGAGGGCGGCATCGTTCTCTTCCGGCGTCCTCGTGAACCGTCCGAAGTGCGGC
This sequence comes from Terrabacter sp. Root181, assembly GCF_001428505.1. Lineage (GTDB taxonomy): Bacteria > Actinomycetota > Actinomycetes > Actinomycetales > Dermatophilaceae > Terrabacter. Next base: position 175,997 of record NZ_LMHU01000008.1, on the reverse strand, counting down.
TCCCCGACGACGAATCTCGACCCACTCATGGCAGCACGCTACCGACCGGGCGGGCCCCGTCCGCGGTCCGGCGCCGCGCGCAGCGGTGGGCGGTCAGCGTGCCCCGCCACACGGCATACGCACGCTGTGGTGAAGGCTCAGAAGACGATGGTGCGACGCCCCGAGAGGAAGACGCGGGACTCGGCGTGGTCGCGGACCGCGCGGGAGAGGACCCGTCGCTCGACGTCGCGCCCGATGGCGACGAGCCGCTCCGGCGACTCGGCGTGGGTGACGCGGACGACGTCCTGCTCGATGATCGGCCCCTCGTCGAGGTCGGCCGTGACGTAGTGCGCCGAGGCCCCGATGAGCTTGACACCGCGGTCGTGCGCCTGGTGGTAGGGCTTGGCGCCCTTGAAGCCCGGCAGGAACGAGTGGTGGATGTTGATGGCCCGGCCCTCGAGGGCGCGGCACAGGTCGTCGCTGAGGATCTGCATGTAGCGGGCGAGGACGACGAGGCCGACATCCTCCGCCTCGACGAGACGGAGCAGCTCGGCCTCGGCGTCGGCCTTGGTGTCCTTCGTGACGGGGACGACCGTGAAGGGCAGGCCGTAGTACTCGACCAGCCCGCGGCAGTCCTCGTGGTTGCTGACGACCCCGACGATGTCGATGGGCAGGTCGCCGGACTTCCAGCGGTAGAGCAGGTCGAGGAGGCAGTGGTCGAACTTGCTGACGAGGATGACCGTGCGGCAGTGCTCGGCGTCGGGCCGGGCCGCGAGGTGGTGGTGCGCGATGGCGGGGCTCTCGCGGATCGCGGCCAGGACCTGCTCGACCTCGTGCGCCTCGGCGTCGAAGACGGTGCGCATGAAGAAGAGGTCGGTGTCCTCGTCGGAGTACTGCTGGTTCTCCACGATGTTCGCGTCGACGGCGAGCAGTGCCGCGGACACCGCGGCGACGATGCCGGGCCGGTCGTCGCAGGTGAGGGTCATGATGTGCCGAGCCATTGGAGCAGTCTGGACCAGCCGGGCGCGGCGGCGTGAATCGACGCGCGGGCCGTCTCGGGGCGTGGCCGTCCACACCCCCCTGCGGCGGGAGCGGGTTGTCCCCAGCGGGTGCTCGGGCACGGGCGGGTGGACGACCGGCTCCTAGCGTCGGGGTATGCCGTTCCGACCCGCCCAGAGACCGCCGGACCTCGAGCGTGTGGCCCGGGTCCTGGCGTCGGGGTCGAGCAGGTCGGTCGGCGGCGAGGACGCGGACCCGGCTCCTCGGCCGGCTGAGGGGGCCGGTGGCTGGGTGCCGCTCGCTCCCGGTGCGGGTTCTGCGGGTGGTCCGGTCGGGTCGGCCGTGCGCAGGCTGACGCAGCGGGCCACCGAGGACGACGAGGTGGCTCGCCTCGATGCCGACCTGCGCCGGGCCCGTCGGCCTGGCGTGCTCACGGTCCCGGACGAGCTGCGCAGCGGGCGGCGCGGCGTGAGCAGCGCGGCGGTCGTGTCGTTGCTGGCCCTCGTCGTGGCCGTCGGCTGTGTCTTCGTCCTGCGCGTGCTGTGGGCCGAACGGTCGGCGTCGGCGCCGGACGTCGCTCCCGGACCGTCGAGATCGGTCCAGCTCGTCGGCGGGACGGCGGCTGCGGCGGCGACGGTCCCGGGGCTGGGCGCGGGGACGGGCACGGGCGCGACGGCCGGCCCGGGGGCCTCCGGTTCGCCGGGGTCACCCGCCCCGACCGCCGGCGCCGAGCTGGTCGTGCACGTCGTCGGGCAGGTCGTGCGGCCGGGCCTCGTGCGGCTCCGGCCGGGGGCGCGCGTCGCCGATGCGATCAGCGCAGCCGGTGGCACGCGGGACGGTGCGGACGTCGCAGCCCTCAACCTCGCGCGGCTCGTCGTCGACGGCGAGCAGATCCGGGTGCCCAGGCCGGGGGAGTCGCCTGCCGCGGTCGGCGGAGGGGGGCCCGGCGGCCCGGGCACAGGGAGTAGCGGTGGAGGTTCTGGCTCGTCCGGTGGCTCGGGTGCCCCGGTCAGCCTCAACACGGCGGACGTCGCGGCCCTCGACACCCTGCCCGGTGTCGGCCCGGTGCTCGCGCAACGGATCATCGACTGGCGCACCGAGCACGGCCGCTTCACCTCGGTCGACGAGCTGGGGGAGGTGAGCGGCATCGGCGACAAGCTCATGGCGCAGCTGCGCCCGAAGGTGACGCTGTGACGCCCCGGGCACCTGCTCCGCCGACGGAGCGCGTGCAGGCGCCGCGCGGCCCGTCACTCGTCGTCCTGACCGGTCGGGAGACGGTGCGTCGGGTTCGTCCGCGCACGTCGCGCCGCCTCGACCTGCGTCTGCTCGTGCCCGTGGCAGTCGTCTGGCCCGTCGTCGCCTTCTGGGGGCTCGTCGGCCCCATCTGGCTCGTGGCCACGGTCGCGCTCACGGCGCTCGCGACGGGTGTCCTCTCGGCCGTGGTCGGAACGGCCGGGACCGGCGGGACGGCCGGTCGTCTGGCCCGGGACACGCGGGCGCGCCGGCCGAGCGTGCGCGCCCGAGGGCGCGCCGCAGCTCTTCGCGACCTCGCGGCGCTGTGTGCCGTGCTGGCCCTGCTCCTCGGCGCGGCGGTCGGCCACCGGGCGGTCAGGACCGCGGGCCCGGTCGGCGACCTCGCCACCGACCGCGCCGTGGTCACGGTCCGGGCCACGGTCGCGGGTGATCCCCGGGCGGTTCGCAACGGGTCCGGCGGAACCGCCGGGGGCCAGGACCGTGCGCACGCTCCCTCCGTCAGCGTCGTGCGCCTCGACGTGACCCAGGTCGCGGGCCGGGGCCGGAGCTCGATGGTGACCGCTCCCGTGCTCGTCGTCGGTCGGGGACCGCAGTGGTCCACGCTGCGCTGGCACGACGAGGTCGAGGTCGTCCTCCGGCTCGGACCGGCCGAGCCGGGTGACGACGTCGTCGCGGTCGCGACGCCGAAAGGAGCCGTGCGCGTCGTCGGGGGAGCGGGTGGGGTCTTCGCGGCCGCCGACGCCGTGCGCCAGCGCTTCCGTTCGGCCACCGACGCCCTCTGGCCCGACGCGCGCGGGCTGGTCCCGGCGCTCGTCGTCGGAGACACGTCGCAGACCCCGCCCGACCTCACCGCGGCCATGCTCGCGACGGGTCTCAGTCATCTCAGCGCCGTGTCCGGCAGCAACGTCACCTTCGTGCTCGCCGCGGTCGTCTGGCTCTGCGGGCTCGTCGGCGTCCGTCGGCGCTGGCGACCTCCGGTGGCGGCTCTGGGCCTGCTCGGCTTCGTCATCCTGGCGCGCCCCGAACCCAGCGTCGTGCGAGCAGCCGTCATGGGCCTCGTCGGGCTGCTCGCCCTGTCGACGTCGCGGCGCCGAGCCGGCATCCCGGCCCTGTCGGCGGCGATCGTCGTGCTGCTCGTGTGGGACCCGTGGCTCTCCCGCTCGTTCGGCTTCGCACTGTCGAGCATCGCGACCCTCGGCCTGCTGGTCCTCGCCCGGCCATGGGGTCGCACCATCTCGCGGAGGCTGCCCGACCGCCTCAAGCCGTTGGGACCCGTCCTCGCGATCTCGATCGCAGCCCAGGCCGTCTGTGCCCCCGTCGTCGTGCCCCTGCAGGGGAGCGTGTCGGTCGTCGCGGTGCTCGCCAACCTCCTCGCAGCACCCTTCGTCGCGCCGACGACCGTCGTCGGAGTCGGCGTCGCGCTCGTGTCGGTCGTCTGGGTCCAGGGTGCATCCTGGCTCGCCTGGGTGGCGGCCCTGCCCGCGCAGGCCATCGCAGCGGTGGCCCGCTGGTGCGCGGAGCTGCCCTTCGGGAGCATCGCCTGGGGTGACTCGGCCGAGGCGGCGGTCCTGCTCGCGGTCCTCACCGCCGCCGTGGTCGCCGCGGCGCCGTGGGCGTGGTTCCGCACGCGGCACCGACCGACGGTGGCCGTCGCCGTGGTCGTCCTCGCGGTTGGCTTCGCTGCGCCGACCACCCCGATCGCCTGGCCCCCACCGGGGTGGGCCGTCATCGCCTGCGACGTCGGGCAGGGCGACGGACTGGTGGTCGACAACGGCGGCGGCCACGTCGTCGTCATCGACACCGGGCCCGACCCGGAGCCGATGAGGGCGTGCCTCGACCGCATCGGCGTGACCGCCGTCGACCTCGTCGTGCTGACGCACTACCACGCCGACCACGTCGGCGGCCTGCCCGCCGTGCTCGAGCGGCCGGTCGCCGAGATCAGGGCCTCGCCCGTGCTCGACCCTCCCGCCGAGGCAGCCCGCGTGGCCCGGCTCGCGGCAGCCGGACGCATACCGCTGGGCGAGCTACGCGCGGGGGAGCGCTTCACCGTCGGCGCGGTCAGCGCCGACGTCTGGTGGCCCGCGCGGCGCATCGACGCGGGGTCGGTCCCCAACAACGGCTCGGTCGTGCTGACCATGCACGTGCACGGTCTGACCGTGCTGCTGGCGGGCGACATCGAGCGTGAGGCCGCGGCCCAGGTGCTGCACGAGTCGCAGCTCGACCCGCAGCGCTGGGGCCGCATCGACGTGCTCAAGGTGGCGCACCACGGGTCGAGCAACCGTGACGACCGCATCCTCGACCACGTCGACGGACGCGTGGCGCTCATCAGCGTCGGGAAGGGCAACGACTACGGCCACCCGGCGCCGGCCACGATGAAGGCGCTGCAGGAGCGAGGGTTCGAGGTGCACCGCACCGACCTCGAGGGCGACGTCGCGGTCGTGACCGACGGGGACGAGGTCCGGGCGGTCTCCGGGTGACGCGCTCCCTCAGTCGCCCCGCTCTGAGGCGAGCTCGAAGTCCGCGAAGTCGAAGCCGGGTGACACGAGGCAGCTGACGAGCGCGTCGGCGCCACCCGGCACGGTGCGCTGCCAGACGTGCGCGGGGACGACCGCCTGGGCCAAGTCTCCGGCCGAGGGGTCGGGACCCAGCACGACGGAGTCCACCTCGCCGTCCGACGGTGGCTGCGCCCCCGTCCCGCCGAGCTCGAGCACGACCGAGCCGGTGTGGGCGAGCCACACCTCGTCGGACGCGACCCGGTGCCACGCCGAGGACTCGCCGGCGGGCAGGAGGAAGTGGATGCGAGTGGCGGTCGCGCGCAGACGACCGTCCGGCAGCGTCACGGTCTCGGGGGAGACCCACGTCTGGCGGAACCATCCGCCCTCGGGGTGTGGCTGCAGGTCGAGGACGTCGGCGAGGGGCGGGCGCATGTCGTCCATCATCCGCTCCTCGCGCCGGCCCTTCGCGCCCGCCCCTCGCGCCGGCCGCTCAGCCGCGCTGGGCGGAGGGGTCGGCCGGCTTCGGCGGCCACGGGAAGAACCCACTCGTGCGCCGCACGTAGTCGGCGTAGTCCGGACGGCGGTCGCCGATGTCCTTCTCGAGCAGCTTCTTTCCGGTGCCGCCGTAGAGGTTCCACACCATGACGGCCGGTGACAGGACCGTCAGCACGCCGGGCCAGGCGCTCGCCGCGACGAGGAAGAGCCCGGTCCAGACGCTCGCGTCGCCGAAGTAGTTCGGGTGCCGCGTGTAGCGCCACAGGCCGGTGTCGAGCACCGTGCCTCGGTTGGACGGGTCGTTGCGGAAGCGCGTCAGCTGCAGGTCGCCCACCGACTCGAAGAAGAAGCCGATCGCCCAGACGACGACGCCCAGCCACAGCACCCAGCCGATGCCACCCTCGACGAACATGGCGATCTGCACCGGCAGCGAGACGAACCACATGATGAGGCCCTGCGGCAGGTAGATGTGCAGCAGCGCGTACGTGTTGGGGTTGCCGTCGGTGCGCTTCAGCATCGCCTCGTAGCGCGGGTCCTCACGCTTGCCGCGTGACCGGCTGAAGATGTGCGCCGCGAGACGCAGTCCCCACAGAGCCGTGAGCACGAGCGCGAGCCAGCGGCGTAGCGCGTCGCCTTGGCCGCCGCTCGTGGCGAAGGCCGTGAGGGCGATGGCCACGAAGCCCAGCCCCCAGGTCACGTCGATGACGGCTTGCCTGCCCACGCGCAGGGCCACGGCGAAGGTGATGCCGAGGACGACGACGACCGCGAGCGCGGTGAGCAGCAGCGTGCGCCCGAAGGCGCCGCCGTCGAAGCCGGCGGCATCCGCCGCCGGAGCCACGACGGGGGAGACGGTCGTCCAGACCGACGTCACGGTGGTCACCAGGCCCGGACGGGCGGCATACCGCTACGGCCGTCGGCGGTCGGCCTCACGGCGAGGATCTGGTCGACGCCGATCCGGCCCTCCTCGAAGGCCAGCGCGCCGCCGACGAGGTAGAGGCGCCAGACGCGTCCGACCTCCTCACCGACCATGGCGACGACGCGGTCCCAGTTGGCCTCGAAGGTGTCGTACCAGGCGTGGACGGTCCGCACGTAGTGCTCGCGCAGGGCGTGGACGTCGCGCACCTCGAGACCGGCCTGCTCGATGAGGTCAACCGTCTCGCCGACGGGCCGCATGTGCATGTCCGGGGCGATGAAGGCCTCGATGAACGGGCCGCCGCCGGGTCGCGTCGTGCGCGACATCTGCTGGATCAGCGCACGCCCGCCCGGGCGCAGCAGCCGGTGGATCTGGCCGGTGAAGGTCGGGTAGTTCTTCTGCCCGACGTGCTCGCCCATCTCGATCGAGGAGATCGTGTCGAAGGGGCCGTCGGGCACCTCGCGGTAGTCCTGCAGGCGGATCTCGACCCGGTCCTGCAGCCCGCGCTCGCGGATCCGCTCGTCGATGAACGCCTTCTGCTCGCTCGAGATCGTCACGCCGACGACGTGCGCGCCGAACGTCTCGGCCGCGTGGAGCGAGAGCGAGCCCCAGCCGCAGCCGATGTCGAGGTGGCGTCCGCCGGGCTCGATGCCGAGCTTGCGGCAGACGAGGTCGAGCTTGTCGCGCTGCGAGTCCTCGACGGTGTAGCGGGCGTCGGTGCTCGTCCAGTAGCCGCAGGAATACGCCATGTGCGGGTCGAGGATCAGCGAGTAGAAGTCGTTGGAGAGGTTGTAGTGGTGCTCGATGGCGCTGCGGTCGCGGGTCTTGGTGTGAAGGCGGCCGCGGAGACGGGCCTGCGACACGGGCGGCTCGGGCGGAAGCCCGACGACACCGAGGTCGAACGCCGTCCGGATGCCGTTCTTCGCGACGGCGGCGACGGTGCCGGCCGGGGGGCGGCCGCCGGAGAGCTCGCGTGCCGTCGACCAGACGCGCCGGAAGCCGTCGAGCAGGTCGCCCTCCACGTCGAGCTCGCCCGTGACGTACGCCTGGGCGAGACCGAGCTCGCCGGGGTGGCGCACGAGGCGGCGCAGCGCGGCGGGGTCGCGCAGGACGACGGTCGGGGCGTCGGCGGGTCCGGCGAGGGTGCCGTCCCACGCCTTGAGGCGCACGGGCAGCTGCCCGCCGAAGAGGGGCTCGACGACGGCCGCCAGCCGGGCGGCGATGCCGTTCGGACGGGAGGACGCCGCGGAGGGGGCGGGAGCGTCGGGGCGGTCGTCGGTCATGGTCATCAGGGTGGCCTCTCGTTGGGGTCGACTCGAGATGATTCGGTGCCGGGCGCGGGGCGGATGGGGCGGCGCGGCGCACCGTCATGGAGATACCCGGATCGCGCCCTCGCGTCCCGCGCCTGCCCCCACGAGCCGTCGGGCCACGAGCAGGGCAGAACCTGGAGCTCGGGGCGGACGGTCAGGGGGTGACCTGCACGGGGACGGCGCTGACCGTGGCGCCTCGTGTCGATGTCGCGGTCACCGTGCCCGACGCGTCGGGTCCGGCGGGTGAACCCTTGATGCGCACGGACCATGCGCCCGTGGTGTCGACGGCGGCCGACCCGATGAGGGTGTCGGCTGCCCCGAGGCGCACGGTCACGAGATCCAGCGGCGGGCCGGTCGCCGTCCCGACGACGCGCCACTCGCGGGTCGAGGTGCGATAGGTCGCCTGCGTGACGACGACACGGTCCACGAGCTGGTGACCGTCACCTTCGCCGTGCTCGTGCCGTCCGGCCCAGTCGCGGTGACGGTGAAAGCCAGCGGCGAGGTCATTCTGTGCGGACGGAGCCGCGCCGCTCACCGTGCTCGGTGCTCCCACCGACACGGTGAACGTGCCCGAGACGGCATCCGTGTCGCTCCTCCAGCCGGGCATGAGCCGAGGCAGGTGTCGCGACGGACAGGAGGACGAAGCCGCCCAGCACCCAGCCGAGCAGCCTGCGGAGCAAGCTGGTTCGTCGCCGTCGCTGCATGGCCGTGCCCCCGAGTCTCCGTCGGCCCTCTGACCGTCCGGGTGCGACGAGGATCGCACGACACGCCCACGTCCGCACCGAGTTTGGTGGCGATGGCGACCGCACCGGTCAGGAGGAGACCCCCACCGACCCGTCCCGTCTCGCGTCCCCGGCGGCCACCAGCCCGTCCGGACCCAGCACCGCTGCGCCCACCCCACCGAAGTACATGTGCGGACCTGGGAAGCGGTGCGACGGGAGTCCGCCCGCCTCGACCGCGGCCGCGATGTCGTCCGACGGCTCGTGCTCGACGCGTGGGGACCCATCGTCCATGAACCGCACGTGCAAGCGCGGGGCGTCGATCGAGTGCTGGAGGTCGTCGCCGCGAAGGAGTCCGCGTCCGAGCACCTGCATGAGCGCCGTCGTGATCCGGTCCGCCCCGGGTGAGCCGACGGCGAGCGCGGTGCCCGAGGAGCTGCGGCCGGTGGTCGGGGCCATGTTCGAGGCGAGCCGCGTGCCGGGGGACACGGCGTGGATGCCGAGCCGGTTGAGCTCCGGCTCGCCCAGGGCGTTGTTGAGCAGGATGCCGGTGCCGGGGATCACCATGCCGGCGCCGTACCCGCACGACATCGTGATGGCACATGCGTTCCCGTGCTCGTCCACGGCGGAGACGTGAGCGGTGGACGCCGAGGTGGGAAGCCCCGCCAGCCCGTGTCGCTCCACCGCCTCGAGGAGGGCGTGGCCGTCGGCGTCGAGGTCGCGGGACCTGTCGTGGACGGAGAGGCGGTAGGCGAGGACCCGGCGCTGGATCTCGATGACCTCGGCCCACGTCCAGTCCTCGTGCCGCGCCAGCTGGCCGAGCATGGCCGCGAGCATCGGGCCGCCCACGGAGGGCGGCGGGTTGAGGGCGATGTGCCAGGAGCCGACGGTCCGCATCGTGGGTGCACGCACGACGGCCTCGTATGCCGTGAGGTCGGCCATCGTGATCAACCCACCGTTCGCGGCCATGTCCTCGACGAGAACGCGCCCGACGGCGCCGGTCGTGAAGAGCGACACCCCTTGTGCCGCAAGTAGGTCCAAGATGTCGGCGAGGTCGACGTTGAGGGAGGTCTCGCCGGGCTCGAGCGGTCCGCCGTCGGCTCCTGTCACGAGGGCGTGGGCCTCGGGGTCGTGGCCGAAGAGCGTGTCGCGGACGATACCGAGATAGAGAGCGGCGGCCGCGCCGACCCGGTATCCGTCGCGACAGGTCCGGGCCGACGGCTCCACGAGCCGCCGCCACGGCACCTTCCCGAAGCGGTCCCTGGCGGCTGAGAGTGCCTGCACGGCACCGGAGTTCGCGACCGCAGCGTGTCCCGCACCGATCGTCACCCCGCCGCCGTAGTCGGTGGGGACCTGCCGAACGCCGTGGCCGAAGGCCGACCGGTCCAGTCCCCGGCCGGGCATCTCGACGTTGCCGTCGATGACGACGGGGTCGTCGCCGGCGAGCCACACGTTGACGAAGGCGCCACCCATCAGGCTGACGACCCCGGGCTCGGTGCTCATGGCCGCCAGGGACGCGGCGATTGCCGCATCGACGGCGTTTCCGCCCTCGGCTGCCACCTCGAGCCCGGCCTGCAGAGCCGCCGGACCCGGAGCGGCGAGCGCCACACGGCTCATGAGGTCGCTCTGCCGCTCGAGTGGTACTCCGAGTTCGGCACGAGCCCCAGCGCCGTCGACACCCGGTTGGTGAGGTTGAACATCCCGACGACCTGGACGAGCTCGACCACCTGGTGGTCGTCGAGTCCCGCGGCTCGCAGTGGGCCGAGGTCGGCCTCGGTGACCTCGGCGGGATGGAGAGTCAGCTTCTCGGCGTAGGAGGCCATCGCGTACTCACGGTGGGGAAGCCCTGCCTGCCGCCAGTTCGAGGCGACGAGGTCGGCGGTCACAGGGTCTCCGGTGTGCTCACGGAGGGCTGCGCCGTGGCTCACCTCGCAGTACGTGCACCGGTTGACGCTGCTGACGACGACGGCCAGCAGCTCGCGGTCGGCGTTGCTCAGGTGCCCCTCCTTGTTGACGAGGAGGTTGAAGTAGCCCCACCACGCGAGGAACTGTTCGCCGTTGACCGCCTGGGCGCGAAAGACGTTGGGCACGAAGCCGACGGTCTCCTGTGCCTTGTCCCAGAGGCGGCTCACGCCCTCCGGGACGTCGTCGCGCTCGGGCACGGCCAGGTACGAGATGCGCTCACGGTCACCCATGAGGCCCACCGTATGCCGGGTGGGGGCCGAGCGCCCGTGGCGCGCCCTCACGCGGCGACCCAGCCGTCAGGCCTTGGCGCCGACGAGCTCGGCGGTGGAGGCCTTCGGGTCGGCGCCGGCGGCCTCGCACAGCGCGTCGAGGGCAGCGGCGACGGCGGGCACGCGCTGCAGGTCGGGGGTGGTCACGGCGAGGATCTGGCGGCGCGACGCGGGGGAGAGCGGCAGGGTGGCGACCTCGTCGTGCTTGGCGGCGTTGAGGATCAGGTCGGGCACGAGCGCGACGCCGAGACCAGCGGTGACGAGGCCGAGCTGGGCGACATAGTCCTCGGTCTCGAAGGCGACGTTGGGCCGGAAGCCCGCGGTGTCGGCGAGCGACAGCAGGTGGCCGCGGCATCGGGGGCAGCCGGCGATCCACTCCTCGTCCGAGAAGTCGGCCAGTGACGCGGCCGTGTCGCCGGCGTGCGGGTGGGTGCCCGGGACGACGAGACGCACCTCGTCGTCCATGAGGCGGCGCGTCACGAGCAGCGACAGGTCCTCCTCGAGCTCGCCGAGGTCGCCGCCCTCGTAGGCGAAGGCCACGGCCACGTCGCAGTCGCCGTTGCGCAGGGCCGCGAGCGACTCCGGCGGCTCGGCCTCGGTGAAGGTGACGGTGATGTCGGGGTGACGGGCCTTGAGGATCGCGAGGGTGCGGGGCACGAGCGTGGCCGACGAGCTGGGGAAGGCCTGTAGGCGGACGCGCCCGGCGCGCAGGCCGGCGATCGCGGTGATCTCCTCCTCGGCGGCATCGAGCGCGGCGAGGACGCCGACGGCGTGGCGCGCCAGCACCTGACCGGCTTCGGTGAGGCGGACCTGGCGGCCGTAGCGCTCGACGAGGACGGTCCCGGTGCGCTGCTCGAGGCGCCGGACCATCTGCGAGATGGCCGGCTGGGTGAAGCCGAGTGCGTTGGCGGCGCTCGTGAAGCTTCCCTCGTCGGCAATGGCCTTCATGACCCGCAGGCCGGCAGCATCGATCATGTCCTGATCATAACCGAAGATTATGGAAGACGTGAGATTCTGTGCGCGCAGGCGCGGCTTCGCCCGCGCGGGGGGCCGTCGGCGCCTAGACCGACTCGAGGACGCTGACGTAGTTGGCCACGGCGAGCCCGCCCATGTTGTGCACGGCAGCCCGCTGCGCCCCCTCGAGCTGCATCGGCCCCGCCGTCCCCGAGAGCTGCATCGCCGCGAGCACGTGCTGGGACACCCCGGTCGCACCGACCGGGTGCCCCTTCGACTTGAGCCCACCCGAGAGGTTGACGGGCAGCCGGCCGTTTCGGGCCACCGTGCCGTCGTCGAGCAGCCGGGCGCCCTGACCGCGTGGCGCGAGGCCGATGGCCTCGTAGAGGACGAGCTCGGCGATGGTGAAGCAGTCGTGGAGCTCGACGAGGTCGAGGTCGTCGAGCGACGTGCCGGACATCTCCATGGCGCGCTGCCAGGCGGCCACGGTCCCGGCGAACGCGAGCGGGTCACGCTTGGACGCGGGCAGGAAGTCGTTGGCGTGGCCGAAGCCGGCGAGGCGCACCGGGTCGACACGCCCGCCGGTCGGGACCGTCGAGAGCACGAGGGCCGCCGCGCCGTCGGAGACGGGCGAGCAGTCGGTGCGGCGCAGCGGCTCGGCCACGACGGGGTTGCGGTCCGAGACGGTCCGGCAGAAGTCCTCGCCGAGGTCCTTGCGCAGCTGGGCGTACGGGTTGAGGACGCCGTTCCGGTGGTTCTTCGCGGCGATGGAGCCGAGCGCGTCGCCGACCGGGCCGTACCGCGTCTCGTAGTGCCGGGCGACGTCGGCGAAGAGCCCCGCGAACCCCGTCGTCGAGGCCCGCCCGGCCAGCTCGTAGTCGGCGCCGAGGAGTGCGGCGCCCACGACCTCGGCCGAGGCGTGCGTCATCTTCTCGGCTCCGATGACGAGCACGGTCCGAGCCGTGCCGGCGAGCAGCGACTTCACGCCCTGGTGAACGGCGGCCGATCCCGACGCGCACGCGTTCTCGACACGGGTCGCGGGCACGTGGGCGAGGTGGTCGCTGACCTGGAGCGCGAGCGACGACGCGAAGGCGAGCGGCCACATGCCGGAGTTGAACGTGCCGAGCACGACCTCGTCGACCTGGCCCGGCTCGATGCCGGCGCACTCCAGGGCCTCGCTGGCGGCGCGGACGACGAGACTCTCCAGGGACTCGTCGTCGAGACGGCCGAAGCGGGTGTGCCCCCATCCCGTGAGGAGGACGTCGGTGCCGAAGGTGTCTCGAAGGCTCATGCGGCCACGCTAACGACGGCATCCACGCGGGGCGTGGGGTGAGCGGCCACACGAGGACGCTCGTGGTGTCGCCGCGGCACACGTGGTCGCCGGGACGGAAATGGTTGTCTGGCAGGCATGGTCGATGACGACGTGACGCGCTGGGTGCTGCCCCTCGCGCTCGAGGAGAAGGCCGCCGAGTTCGGGGACCGGGAGCTCGTGCGCGTCATCGGCGAGGGCTCGATGACATATGCCGCCGCGGCCCGCGACGCACGCCGCGTGGCGTCCCGACTCGCGTCCGCCGGGGTGCGTCGCGGAGACGCCGTCGCGGTGCTGCTTCCCAGCGGGCTGGAGTTCCTCCGTGCGTGGCTGGGGCTCGGGCGCCTCGGCGCCGTCATCGTGCCCATCAACACCGCGCTCGAGGGTGCGTTCCTCGCGCACCAGCTGGTCGACTGCGGGGCCCGGTTCGTCGTGGCCGACGACGACGGCGCCCGTTCCGTCCGTGAGGCGCTGGGCCCGGACGCCGGGCTCACGTCCGTCGACCTCTCGGGCTGGCGGTCGGAGCCGGAGTGGGACGGACCGCTGCCCCGCGCCGCTGACACGGCGTGCCTCATGTACACCTCCGGCACCACCGGCCCGTCGAAGGGGGTCGTCATGCCGCACGCGCACTGCGTGCTCTTCGGCGTCGGCAGCATCGAGGGGCTGGGTCTGAGAGACGACGACCGCTACTACGTGACGATGCCGCTCTTCCACGCCAACGGGCTCTTCATGCAGCTCGGGGCCACGATCCTCGCCGGCGCCGGCGCGGTCCTGCGCCCGCGCTTCAGTGCGAGTGCGTGGGCGCGTGACGTCCGCGAGCACCGGTGCACGGTCTCCAACCTGCTCGGCTCGATGTCCGAGTTCGTCATGGCCCAGCCGCGGAGCGACGACGACCACGAGCTGGGTCTGCGCATCGTGTGCCCCGTCCCGAACCCGCCGGCGCACGAGGCGCAGTGGAGAGACCGGTTCGGTGTGCGCGAGGTCGTGTCGGCATACGGCATGACAGAGGTCAACATCCCGCTCTACGGGCGGGTGGGGCGGTCGCGGCCCGGCTCGGCCGGGCTCGTGCTCGACCGGTGGTTCGAGGTCGAGGTGCGCGACCCGGAGACGGACGTGCCCGTGCCGCGCGGGACGGTCGGCGAGATCATGGTCCGCCCACGGGTTCCGTTCGGCTTCATGACCGGCTACCACGGGCTGCCGGAGGCGACGGTCGAGGCCTGGCGCAGCTTCTGGTTCCACACCGGTGACTCAGGCGTCATGGACGGCGACGGGTGGGTGACGTTCGTCGACCGCACCAAGGACTGCATCCGTCGTCGCGGCGAGAACATCTCCTCGTTCGAGGTGGAGGCGGCCGTGGCCGCACTCGAGGGCGTCGCCGAGGTCGCCGCCTACGCGGTGCCGTCCGTGCCTGCCGGCACCGAGGACGAGGTCATGCTCGCGGTCGTCCCCGAGCCGGGAGCCGACCTCGACTGCGCAGAGCTCGTGCACCGCCTCGACGCCGTGCTGCCACGCTTTGCCCGACCCCGCTACATCGAGCTCGTCGAGGGGCTGCCGCGGACGCCCACGGCCAAGGTGCGCAAGGCCGAGCTCCGGCGCCGTGCGGTCACCCCTGCGACGTGGGACCGGGAGGCCCGGTCGACCGACGTAGGCTGACCGGGTGCAGCAGCCGAACGGCATACCCCCGCAGAGCACGCCGACATCCGCGGCCACGGTCACGGCGACGACCCGGCTGTCCACCTCGCGCACCCTGCCGCTGCAGACGCACGACCTCGGCACCTTCGACGACCTCGTCGACCTCGTCAGCGGAGGCGGCGTCGTCGTGCTCTCCGGTGCAGGCCTGTCGACCGAGTCGGGCATCCCCGACTACCGCGGGCCCGACGGGACACGTCGCGTCGAGCCGATGACGTACGGAGAGTTCGCCGGGTCGAGCGAGGCGCGACGGCGCTACTGGGCGCGCAGCTACATCGGCTGGCAGCGGTTCAACGCCGCCGAGCCCAACGACGGCCACCGCGTCGTCACGGACCTCCAGCGGGCGGGATACGTCGGGCCGATCATCACCCAGAACGTCGACGGGCTGCACCAGGCGTCGGGCGCGACGGACGTCGTCGAGCTGCACGGCTCGCTCGAGCGCGCCGTCTGCCTCACCTGTGGTGAGTACACCACTCGAATCGGCTTGCACGAGAGGATGACCGAGGCCAACCCGGGCTTCCGGGAGCGCTTCGCGGAGGCTGCGAAGGCCGTCGGCTCGCAGTGGGGGGAGCAGGTGCGCCCCGACGGTGACATCGTGCTCGCCGACGCTCTCGTCGCGTCCTTCCACGCCCCGCGCTGCCTCGTCTGCGGCAACGACACGGTCAAGCCCGACGTCGTCTTCTTCGGCGAGTCGGTGCCGAAGTCCGTGGTGGAGCGGTGCTTCTCGCTCGTCGACGGGGCCGGTGCGGTCCTCGTGCTCGGCTCGTCGCTGTCGGTCATGAGCGGCTACCGCTTCGTCCGCCGCGCGCACCAGCGTGACGTGCCCGTCGCGATCGTCACGCGCTCGGCCACCCGCGGCGACGCAGAGGCCACCCTGCGCCTGCACGCGCCCCTCGGCCCGACCCTGACGGAGCTGCGTGATGCGCTCGGGCACTGAGCAGCCTTGGTATGCCACCCTGCCCGGGTCCGGGCCCGGCCCGTCCGTCCGCTGGACGTCCCCGGCGTTCGAGGCCGAGCTGCGCGACTGGGTCGGAGGGGTCCTGGGCGGGCTCGGCGTCGATCTCGTCTCGCTCGAGCCCGTGCACCAGCGCCCGTGGTCGACGGTCTGGCGCGCCGGGACCTCCGACGGTGCCACCTTCTGGGCCAAGCAGAACTGCGACCACCAGTCCTTCGAGGCGACGCTGCTGGTCGTGCTGGACCGCCTGGCACCGCACCGGGTCGTCCCGGTCGTCGCGGGCGACCTCGAGCGCGGACTGCACCTCGTGCCCGACCAGGGGCCGGTGCTGGCCCGGACGGTCGCCGACGACGACGTCGACGCCTGGTGCCGGGTCACGGCCGAGGCCATGCACCTCCAGCGCGACCTCGTCGGCCACGAGCCCGACCTCGTCGGTGCGGGCCTCACGACGCTGCGCCCGGACGAGTCGGCGGCCTACGTGGAGGCGCGGGTCGAGTCCCTGGCGGCCCTGCCCCAGGACGACCCGCGTCGGATGGCCGATGACGTCGCCCAGCGGCTACGCGACCTGCTGCCCGACGTGGCGGTCTGGGGTGAGGAGGTCGCCGCGCTCGGCCTCGCCGACACCCTCGTGCACAACGACCTCCACGCCAACAACGTCTTCGCCACGGCGGATGGCATGCGCTTCTTCGACTTCGGCGACGCCGTGCTCGCCCACCCCCTGTCCGCGCTCTTCGTCCCGCTCAACGTGCTGCTCCACCGGTTCGAGGCAGCCCCCGACGACCCCCGGCTGAGACGGGTTGCCGACGCGGCGCTCGAGGTCTGGGGCGACGTCGTCCCCGTCACCTCGCTCCGGTCGGCCCTGCCGGCGGCGCTGCGGCTCGGTCGGCTCGGGCGTGCCGAGTCGTGGCTGCGGGTCACCGCGACGCTGACGCCGCCGGAGGCCGCTGAGTACGGCGACGCCGGGACGTGGTGGCTCGGTGCGCTCGGCGACGAACCGCCCCTGTCCTGAGGGCTACTCGGCCACCGAACGGGCCGATCGTGCCTCGGCACCTTCGGCGTCGCGCAGGTCCCACAGCTCCTTGGTCTGCACGCCCCAGTAGGCGCCGAAGAGCACGATGATGATGACCTCGGCGATGAGGATGAGGTGGTCGAAGCCGCTCACCGTGAGGGCCGCCAGCACGGTCACCCCGAGAGCGAGGGCCAACGCGACCGCGATGGCGATGTAGATGCGCTTGTAGGCGATCCCCCGCGCCGCGCCGCCGCCGGTCGCACCCTCGTGACGCTCCTCGGCGCGCAGCGCGCTGAAGACCATGACGGCGATGACCCCGGCCACCATGGTGCCCGCGGCGATGCCGTGGCTCAGCGCGATGAATCGGTCGCGCAGCGCGAGGAAGAGGGTCAGCTCTGCGAGCAGCACGAGACCGCAGACCACCGAGACGACCACCGAACGGACCGTGGGCCGCTCGGAAGGGTCGCGGGTCAGCGCGCCCCGCTTGAGCCAGGCGGCCACGACCGCCGCGACGACTGCGACGACGACGAGCGACCAGATGTTGTTGCGCACGGCCGCGGCGATCTCGGCCGGGCTCTGGGTGTACGCGTTCGGACCGCACCGGCCGTCCGGCACCGTCGGGACCATGGCGACGACGAAGGCCATGAAGCCCGAGAAGTTGAGCAGCACGTCCTCCTCGGGTGAGTGGCCCTTGTAGGCGATGAGGCTCGCGCCGAGCGCGCACAGCGAGCCGACGAAGACGGTCCTCGCGGGCGTGTAGTAGTAGGCGCTGATCGAGCCGAGCCAGCACGAGTGGTCGGTCTCCCACCACCACTGGTAGCCGACGGAGAGCAGCAGCATGAGGAGCAGCGCGATCATCGCCCCCCGGAGGTAGCGGTAGGTGAAGACGACGTCTCGGGTACGGCCGGGTGCCATGGCGGTCTCCTTCGCAGGACTCACGGGTCAGAGTCTGTCGCCGCCCGGTCCGATACGCCTCCCGGACGCGACGCTGCCGCCGGCGCACAGGGGCGCCGACGGCATACGTGTCGCTGGCTGCGGGGAGGGGTCAGATGCGGCGCAGGACGGCCGTGACCTTGCCGAGGATCGTCGCGTGGTCGCCGTCGATGGGGGAGAAGTCGGCGTTGTGCGGCATGAGCCACACGTGACCGTCGGTGCGCTTGAACGTCTTGACCGTCGCCTCGTTGTCGAGCATTGCGGCCACCACGTCGCCGTTCTCGGCGTGCTGCTGCTGGCGCACGACGACCCAGTCGCCGTCGCAGATGGCTGCCTCGACCATCGAGTCACCGGTCACCTTGAGCAGGAAGAGGTCGCCCTCGCCGACGAGCTGCTTGGGCAGGGGGAAGACGTCCTCGACGACCTCCTCGGCGGTGATCGGCACACCGGCGGCGATCTGGCCGAGCACCGGGACGTAGGACGCTTCGGGCCGGGCGTCACCCGAGTCGGTCTCGGTGTCGTAGTGGTCGCCGCGCGGACGCGGTGTGGTGGCGTCGCCGCCGCGGTAGCCGAGCTCCTCGGCCTTGGCGTCGGGGGAGACGACCTCGAGGGCCCGCGGCCGGTTGGGGTCGCGGCGCAGGTAGCCCTTGGCGACGAGCGCGTTGAGCTGGTGCGAGACGCTCGACGGGCTGGCGAGCCCGACGGCGTCGCCGATCTCGCGCATGCTCGGCGGGTAGCCGCGACGGTCGACGGAGTTGCGGATGACCTCGAGCACCCGCCGCTGGCGGACGGTCAGACCGTCTCCGGTCTCGCGATCGGGAAGCTCGGTCACGCCCATGGTGTCCCCTTCGTCGGCTCGTCAGACCGCTTCGTGACGCCGGGTGTGGGGCCAGTGTCAGTGGTGGCTGGTGAGGTCTGTGGTGTGAGGAAAGACTACGCAGTTCGAACACAGTTGCCAAACACCTGTTCGATGCGTGTCTCGACTTCATCGAACATACGTGCTACAACTCGTACAGACGTTCTATCGAACATGTGTTCGCCGGTTCAGGAGCAAGGGGAGGTCACCATGAGCGCCATCGTCCTCGAGGTCGTTCGTCAGCCGCACACCGAGGAGCCCGCGCGGTCGCAGGCGACCGGTCGACCCCGCCTCGTCCTGGTCCCCACCGGCCCCGACGCAGCATCGGCGGCCCGGACGGCCCGCGCCACCCAGCCGCCGATGCGGTTGACGCGGTTCGGTCGCCTCGTCGTGGCCCTCCTCGTCGCGGCGGTCGTGTCCGTCCTCGGCGTCGGCCTGGCCGGCCAGCTCGCGTCGGCCACGGGGGAGCCGCGCACCATCACGGTCCGCTCGGGACAGACGCTTTCGGGCATCGCCGCCCGCGAGCTCCCTGAGCTGACCACGTCCGAGGGCGTCGTCGAGCTGCAGATCGCCAACGGACTCAGCACCACCGCGATCCACTCCGGCCAACAGCTCGTCATCCCGGGTCGCTGACCCGAGCCCTCCCGGGGCCGGCCGATGACGTATGCCGTGTGCTCGGCTGCGCCCGGCCCGACCCCACCCGATCCGCCGCGTTGGCTCCACCTTCAGCGGCTGGCGGTAGCGGCGCTTCGACCCCGCCGTTCCTGCCCCGGACGCCGCACCCCCTGAGGAGGGGGTGCGGCGTTCTGCTGTGCCCGGTCGTCGTTGTGGGGCAAGGGCGCCCGGGTCGCGCCGCGTGCCCGCACCCCTGTGGATGATGCGCTCGCGGTCCCACGGGCCCGACCTAGCGTGGTGCCCTCGGGAAGGGAGCACGGGATGCGCTACGACGTCGACACCGCCGCACTGCGCGACGACGCCACCTCGATCGCTGAGGTGCTGGAGCGGGTGCGGCGGCTCGGGATCGCTGAGGAGCTGCGGCCCCTGGGCGGGGCGATTCCCGGCGGCCGCGTCGCCGCGGGGCTGGCGCAGGTGGCAGCCGCCTGGGACGTCCGTCTGGCCGGGTCGCGCTGGGAGCTGCAGGAGCTGGGTCGCTTCCTCGCCGCAGCGGCCGACACCTACGACGCGGTCGAGCGGGCTGCGCTGCAGGTCGTCCCGCCGCCTGCCGGTGGACCCCGATGAGCCCGGCGGGCTCCGGTGCGAGCGGACCCGGCACGTTCACGGTCGCCGACCTCCGGGCGTGCCGGCCGGAGTCGCTGCTCGCGGTGGGTCGCCGGCTCGAGGACCGCCGCCGCCGGGTCCTCGGCCTGGCCGAGCTCGTGCTGTGGCGTCGCGCGGCCGCTCCCCGGTGGTCCGGGGCCGCCTCCTCGGCTGCGGCCGACCGCTACGGGTTCGTCGTCGCCGGGCTGGGGCGGCTCGCGAGCAGCATCGCCGCGACCGCACACGCCGTCGGGCACGCCGCCGCACGTCTGCAGTCGGCGCTCGACCTCCTCGGCCGGGCCGACCGGCGGGCTGCCGACGAGGGGGCGTGGCTCGACGGCGAGGGTCGCCTCTTCCTTCCCGTGCGGGCGTCCCTCGGTGACCCGGCTGGGGAGGCCCACCGCGCCCGGCTCGACGAGCTGCTGCGGGCCGAGGTGCACGCCTGCCTCAGACAGGCCCGGTGCGCAGCCTCCGAGACCGACGAGGAGCTGTGGCGGGCCCTGCTGTGTTCAGCCCGTGGCGCGACCGGACCGATCGGGACCGGGGTGCAGACGCCGTCCCCGTCGGCGCCCCCGCCACCCCCGCCATCCCCGCCACCCCCGCCACCTCCGCCCGCGGCGGCCGGCGGTGTCGGTGCGCAGGTGTTCGCCTCGGCCGCCTGGTGGCGATCCCTCACGGACGAGGAGAGGCGTCGGGTCCTCCGCGAGCGTCCCGAGTGGGTGGGACCTCGCGACGGGGTGCCGGCGGCCGCACGCCACGAGGCGAACCTCGCCCTCCTCGCTCGTGCGGAGCGGGTCGCGTCGGCCCGGGCGCGCGAGGCCCAGCGCTCGGCGTCGCCGGGCAACGCCGCCCAGCGGACGCGCGCTGCCGAGCACCTCGCGGCCCTGCAGGCGGTGCGCGACGTCCTCGGGCGGGGCGACGGAGGTCCGCGACGCCTCCTGCTGGTCGACGCGACGGGCCTCGACGTCAAGGCGGTCGTGGCGGTCGGAGACGTCGACCGTGCCGATCACGTCGTGACCTTCGTCGGTGGGCTGTCGACCATGGTGGGCGCAGACCTGCGCCGCTACGACGACACGTTCGTGTGGATGCGGTCCGAGGCGAGGGCCCTCGCGCCCGGTGAGGACGTCGCGGTCGTGACGTGGATGGGCTACGACGCGCCACAGGTCCACGAGATCGTCAGCTCGGTGGACCGGAACGTCCTGAACGCCAAGCTGGCCCGTGACAATGCCGGCGCGCTGGCCGACTTCGTCACCGGCGTGGAGGCGGCGCGCGAGCGGGCCGCCCACCAGACGGTCTGGGCCCACTCCTACGGCGGGACGCTGGCGGGCTTCGCCTCCCTGCGCACGAGCGCCGTCGACGACGTCGCGGTCTTCGGCGCGCCGGGCCTGCCGTTCTCCGACGTGGCCCGCACGACACTCAAGCCCGGGTCCCTCAACGTCCTGGGAGCCGTGGGTGACGACGTCTTCGGCTACGGCTGGATGGTGCACGGCACGTCCCCGGCCGACGTCACCGGGGCGAGCAGGCTGTCGACCTTCGCCCTGAAGCAGTCCGGGACCGGGTGCAACCACTGGCTGCACCCGCGCTCCGACTTCGTCGACCTCGGCCGTACCTCGGCCGGCCACTCCGACTACCTCCGCGCCGGCACCGACAGCGCCCGCAACCTCGTCGCGATCGCGGCGGGGCGTCCTGACCTGCGGGTCTTCCAGGGCGCCGACGAACGCGCGTGCACCACGACCGGGCCGAGCCTCGGGACCGACCCGATGCGCTGGCCGAGGCTCGTCCCGTGAGCGCCGACATCGGCTGGTTCGGCTCCGGCCCGGACCCGCCCGGCCCTGACGTCGGCCGCGGGACGGCCGCCGCCCGGCGTGACCGTCTCGTGGCCTGGGCGTGCGGGTGGCTGACGTTGCTGCAGACGCTGCCCTACGTCGTGGTCGGCTGGATCACCGACGGCGGGAGCGCCGCCGGTGACGGGGCACTGTCCGCCCTGTCGCCCGCGTCGCTGCTCGGGGTCGTGGGGTTCGGGGTCGTGCTCGCGGTGGCGCTGTCCCGACCCGGTCTGCAACCGCCCGTCGAGGAGGGTGTGGCCGTGGGTGTCGCCGACACCGGCCACCTCCTGCCGACCCGCCCGCCGCGTGTCGCGTCGTCGGCTCGGTCGGGCCTGCGGAGATTGCGCTGGGGGGCTCTCGCGTCGCTGGCGGAGGTCGGGGTCCTCGCGGGAGCGGTCCTGCTCGACAGTGCCGCTCGCTCGGGCGCGGTGGCCGTCGGCGACTCGCTCGACGACGGATCGGCGCTCGGGGCCTACGTCGCCATCGCGCTCCAGGTGCTCGTGACGGACCCGCGGGCTCCCATCGCCGTCGTCGTCGCGCTCGTCGCGCTCACCCTGGCGCGGCGTCCCGTCAGGCAGCGCCGTCGAGCCCGTCAGGGCCTGGCAGGGCCGCCGGCAGCTCGAACCACACGTCGGTCCCCGGGCCGTCCGCCGAGCGGATGCCGATCGAGCCGCCGTGGGCCTCGATGATGCGTTTGACGGTGGCCAGGCCGATGCAGCTGCCGTCGACGGACGTCTCGACCCGGTTGAAGAGGCCGAAGACCCGGTCGCGGTCGGCGACGGAGATGCCGATCCCGTGGTCCCGGACCTAGATGTGCCAACGGTCCCGGACAGGCACCGACGTGATCTCGATGCGGGGCGCGACCCCGGGACGGGCGTACTTCACGGCGTTGGAGACGAGGTTGAGCAGCACCGAGTAGAGCTGCTGACCGTCGGCGGGCAGGGTCGGCAGCGGGCCCGCCGTGACGGTGGCCGGCCGGACGGTGAGCGTCGGTGCGAGGTCCTCGAGCACCGAGGCGAGGACGGCGCCCAGGTCGGTGTCGGTGCGGTGCAGCTCGGCGCCGACCCGGGCGTGGGCGAGGATCTGCTCGATCATCCCCGCCATCCGCGTCGCCGAGCGGAAGGCCGTGGCGACGAGACGTTCGGACCGCTCGTCGGCAGCGACGGCCGGCTGCTGCCCGAGCATCTCGGTGCTCGCCATGATCGCCGTCAAGGGGGTGCGCAGGTCGTGGCTCACCTGGCCGGCGAAGACCGACATCGCCTCGTTGGAGCGGTGGAGCTCGTCCCTCGTCTCGGTGAGAGCGGCGAGCGAGTCCTCCAGCTCGCGGGTCCGCAGGCGCAGCTCGAGGACGTCGACGACACGCTCGGCGATGGCGACGAGGACCTCCTCCTGTGCCCCGTCGAGCTCGCGCGGCTCAGAGTCGAAGACGCAGAGGCGGCCGATGATGACACCCTCAGGGGTGGTCAGCGGCGCCGACGCGTAGAAGCGGACGGTGCCGAGGATGCCTGTCACGAAGGGGTTCTCGCGGAACCTGGCGTCGAGGCTCGCGTCGGGCACGACGACGCGGTCGGTGTGCTCGAGCACGGCCGCGCACATCGAGTCCTCGCGGGCACAGATCGAGGCGGCGAAGCCGGTGGTGGCGATCTGCTGCTGCTGCGTCGCGGTGATGAGGTTGATCGCCGCTCGGGGGACCGCACAGACCTGGGCGGCGATGTCGACCAGCGCCTGGAGCTCGCGTTCGGGCGCGTTGCCCAGGACGTCGTAGCCGGCCAACGCCTCCTCGCGTCGCTGGGCACGGTCGAGGACGTCTGGGGCTGATGTCCGGTTTATCACGATAGGAGGACTCTGTCATGGGCCCGCCGAGGGCAAGGACCCGGCCCGAGATGTCACGTTGCGATGGTGGGTCCGCGAGTTATACAAGGGGTCTTGTGGAAGTTCCCGCCGACCCGCGAGGGTGGGCGACATGCCGCGACGCCCCGCCTCCGAACGCCACACCACCACCAGTCCCGCCTCCGACGAGCTCGGCAGCGAGACCGGCAACGCCCTGCTCGACGTCCTCACGGCCTTCCACCACCCGACCCGTCGCTGGCTGTGCGAGCTGCTGGCCGTCGAGGGTCCGGCCCCCGTCGGCCTGCTGGCGCGGCGAACGGGCCTCGCGGTCGGCTCGGTGAGCCACCACCTGGGGACGCTGCTCCGCTACGGCTTCGTCGAGCCCGCGCCGGAGCTGGCCAGGGACACCCGCGAGAGCTGGTGGCGCAGCCGTCCCCGTCAGCTCTCGTGGGACGCCACCGACTACGACCAGGGGACCGTGGCGCGGCGGATCGCGTCGACCGCCGAGGCCGAGAACTTCCGCCACCACGTCCGGGCCGTCCAGCGGTGGCTCGCCGAGGGAGAGTCAGCACCCGCAGAGGTGCGCCACGCGTCGGTGGCGACCGACACCCTCGTCGCCGCCACCGTCGACCAGATGGGCGAGCTGAGCCGCAGGCTCACCGAGCTCGTCGTCGAGTGGAGCGAGGAGTGCCGTGCCGACGCCCGGACCCGCCCCGACGCAGCCCGCCTCCCGGTGCGGGTGTCGGCACGCGTCTTCCCCAGTGGGCCGGTGAAGCCGTGAGCGCCCGCACCCGAGCCGCGACCAGCCTGCAGACGGGCGCGCGCCTTCCCGCGCTCCCGGCCGAGCCGACTCTCATCGGCGCCCCGCCGCCGCCGGTCGCCCGCGACCGGATGGTGCACACCTGGGTGGCCTCAATGGCGCTGTCGTGGTTCGGCGACGCCGTGTGGACGGTGGCGCTGGCCTGGACGGCCGTGCACACCCTGTCGCCCGCGATGGCCGGCGTGGTCCTGGGAGCCGAGACGCTGCCGCAGGCGGTCTTCGTCCTTCTCGGCGGGGTCATCGCCGACCGGTGGGACACGCGTCGCATCCTCGTCACCGGTCGCCTCGCCCAGGGGGCGGTCCTGCTCGCCGGAGCCGCTGCGTGGGCGGCCGGGGTCCGGGGCGCGCCGTTCCTCATCACGATGGGCGTCCTGCTCGGCACTGCCACCGGGCTCACCCTGCCGGCCGGGGCGACCCTGGGCCGCCAGCTGGTGCGACCCGCGGACCTCGCGACCGTGAGCGGCTGGAACCAGATCGGCGCCCGCGTCGCGCGCCTGCTGGGCGCTCCGGCCGGTGGCGTGGCGGTGGCCGTCGTGGGCCCCGCCGGGGCCATGCTCGCGAATGCCGTCACCTTCGTGGCGGTCGCCGCCGTCCTCGCGTTCGTGGTGCGTCCGCGCTACCTGATGCCCAGGATGCCCCACGCGTCCTGGACGGCGAGCCTGAGGGACGGGGCGGCATACCTGCGCGGTGACGAGTCGGCGCGCCTGCTCGTGCTGGGGCTGGCGGCCCTCAACGTCTTCGTCTCCCCGGTCATCGCCCTCGGGATCGCCCTGCGCGTCAGCGGCTCCGGTTGGGGCTCGGCCTGGCTCGGTGCCGCGGAGGCGGCCTTCGCGCTGGGTGCCATCGCCGGCAGCGTCGTGGGCATCCGCTGGAAGGTGGCCCGGCCGGCCCGGGCCGGCTTCGCCGTGCTCGTCGGGCAGGGGGTGTGCATCGTGGGGACCGGGGTCGGTTCGCGCGCCGTCCTGCTGGCGTCGATGCTCCTCATCGGCCTCGCGGCCGGGGCGGCCTCCGTCTGGCTCTCCGGCACCTACCAGCGCACCATCGCGCCGAGCCATCTCGGACGCGTCTCCTCCGTCTCCAGCTTGGGTGACATGGCGCTCGTGCCGCTCGCCATCCCGGCCTTCGGCGCGCTCGCGGCCGTCACGTCCGTGCTGACCGCCGCCGCTGTCTACGGCACGGCGATGTCGCTGCTCTGCCTGTGGTTCGCGACGCGTCCGGGCATCGCGCGACTGCGCTGACCGTCCGGGTCGCGGTGGCCGGCCGGTCTTCACCGAATTGCGCCCGGGCCCGCCCCGGAGGACTACCGTCGAAGGGCTGGCCCCTGTGGCGGGCCCGGGTGTGGGAGGCAAGCATGAGCCTGAAGGACTCTCTGTGCGCGGTCGAGCTCTTCTGTGAGCTGCCCGACGACCTCGTCGAAGAGGTGATCGCGCGCGGCTCCACGGTGGAGGTGGGCCCCCGAGTGCCGGTCGTCAAACAAGGCGACCGCGGCGCCGGCATGGTGATGCTGCTCAAGGGATCGGCCGACGTCGACGTCGACGGCCGCGCCGTGGGTTCGCTGTCGAAGGGCGACTACTTCGGTGAGATGTCGCTGATCGACGGGTCGGGGCGCACGGCCACCGTCACGAGCGGCCCAGACGGCCTCACCGCCTTCCGGCTCTCACCGGCCGCGTTCACCGACCTCATCGACCAGCACCCGCACACCGCCGTGCTGCTCCTCAAGGGGCTCGTCACCCGCGTGCGCCAGCTCGAGGAGCTGGTCAGCGAGGGCGCAGCAAGCTAGTCGGCCCAGACGCGTCACCGCACCGCCCGCGGTGGGGCCGCCGGAGCGCCCCGGAAGGCCCGGTGACCGCGGGCCCGGCCGGACGGCATACGCTCGTGGACCCGCAGATGGGGGAGTGGGCGGCACGGTCCACCCCTAGATGTTGGGATGGGGCTCGCGCGACACGCCGGGACTCCTGGGACTGGAGTGACGTTTGTGCAGGTCAGCGGCGCGACGCGCCGGGCCGGGATCACGTGCTTGCGATCGGGGTCACACCGTGCCTAGAGTTACCCCTACATCTAGTAGTTACACAGATGTAAGACGTCCACATGTAGTCCCCAGGCAAACGGGGGTTACACACAGGTCATCCCCATGTCGTCCCCAGACCCATCCCCAGCCCGACCGGTCCCACGAACACCGGGCGGGTCCCCGGAACGGGTGCGAGACGGCATACGGGATGGCTCGTCAACGTTGAACGACTGGGTCTCGGGGAAGGAAAGGTGACCAGACGTGCACTGTCCGTTCTGTCGCCACACCGACTCGCGGGTCATCGACTCGCGCACCACCGACGACGGCGCCTGCATCAGGCGTCGGCGCCAGTGCCCCGAGTGCAACCGCCGCTTCACGACGCTCGAGACCTCGAGCCTCAACGTCATCAAGCGGTCGGGGGCCTCCGAGCCGTTCAGCCGGGCCAAGGTCCTCTCGGGTGTGCGCAAGGCATGCCAGGGACGGCCCGTCAGCGAGGACGACCTGGCCCTCCTCGCCCAGAAGGTCGAGGAGGCGATCCGGTCGCAGGGAAACGCCGAGATCGAGGCGCACGAGGTCGGCATGGCCGTCCTCGAACCGCTCCGCGAGCTCGACGAGGTCGCGTACCTCAGGTTCGCCAGCGTCTACCAGGCGTGGGAGAGCCTCGAGGACTTCGAGGGAGCCATCGCGCTCCTTCGGGCCGAGCACGACGCGCTGGGGGAGGAGCCCACGGCTCCGTCCCGGCTCGGCGTCCAGCGGTAACCACCCTCCACAGCACGTCCGGAGCACCCGCACTGTCGGTGCCCCACGCAACACTTAAACCAGCAGCAGATTCGGTCAGGGAGGCCGCACGACATGACGGAGATCGGTAACCGCAGCTCACGCTCGAAGGCAGGCGCCAAGGGCGTCAAGATCGAGCGCATCTACACCACGCCCGGCGTGCACCCGTACGACGAGGTCACGTGGGAGAAGCGCGACGTCGTCCAGCAGAACTGGAAGACCGGCGAGACGATCTTCGAGCAGCGCGGGGTCGAGTTCCCCGACTTCTGGTCGGTCAACGCCAGCACCATCGTCACCACCAAGTACTTCCGCGGCGCCGTCGGCACGGCCGCCCGCGAAGTCTCGCTCAAGCAGCTCATCGACCGCGTCGTGCTGACCTACGTCGCCGCCGGCAAGAGCAACGGCTACTTCGCCGCGGCCGACGACGCCGAGATCTTCGAGCACGAGCTGACGCACGCCCTGCTGCACCAGGTCTTCTCGTTCAACTCGCCCGTGTGGTTCAACGTCGGCACCAAGAGCCCGCAGCAGGTGTCCGCCTGCTTCATCCTCGCCGTCGACGACTCGATGGACTCGATCCTCAACTGGTACAAGGAGGAGGGGAAGATCTTCCAGGGCGGCTCCGGCGCCGGCCTCAACCTCTCCCGCATCCGCTCCTCCAAGGAGCTGCTCTCCTCCGGTGGCACGGCCTCCGGCCCCGTCTCCTTCATGCGTGGCGCCGACGCGTCCGCCGGCACCATCAAGTCGGGCGGCGCGACGCGTCGTGCGGCCAAGATGGTCGTGCTCGACGTCGACCACCCCGACATCGAGGAGTTCGTCGAGACGAAGGCGCGCGAGGAGGACAAGATCCGCGCCCTGCGCGACGCCGGCTTCGACATGGACCTCGGCGGCAAGGACATCGTCTCGGTCCAGTACCAGAACGCCAACAACTCGGTCCGCGTCAACGACGAGTTCATGAAGGCCGTCGAGGACGGCACGGAGTTCGGCCTGCGCTCGCGCGGCGACGGCTCCGTCATCGACACCGTCGACGCCCGTGAGCTCTTCGGCAAGATCGCCAAGGCCGCGTGGGAGTGCGCCGACCCGGGCATCCAGTACGACGACACGATCAACGCCTGGCACACCAACCCCGAGACCGGCCGGATCACCGCGTCCAACCCGTGCTCGGAGTACATGTCGCTCGACAACTCATCGTGCAACCTCGCCTCGCTCAACCTGCTGAAGTTCCTGCGCGACGACGACACGTTCGACGCCGTCACCTTCCAGAAGGTCGTCGAGCTCGTCATCACGGCGATGGACATCTCGATCTGCTTCGCGGACTTCCCGACCGAGCCCATCGGCGAGACGACCCGCAACTACCGCCAGCTCGGCATCGGCTACGCCAACCTCGGCGCGCTGCTCATGGCGACCGGCCACGGCTACGACTCCGAGGGTGGCCGCGCGCTCGCCGCCTCGATCACCTCGCTGCTCACCGGCGCCGCCTACAAGCGTTCCGCCGAGATGGCCTCGGTCGTCGGCGCCTACGCCGGCTACGCCCGCAACGCGGACGCCCACAAGCGGGTCATGCGCAAGCACCAGGCCGCCAACGACAACATCAAGACGCTCGACGCGATGGACTCCGACGTCCACAAGCTCGCGACGAAGGCGTGGGACGACGTCGTCAAGCTCGGTGAGAAGCACGGCTACCGCAACGCCCAGGCGTCGGTGCTGGCTCCGACCGGCACGATCGGCTTCATGATGGACTGCGACACGACCGGCATCGAGCCGGACTTCTCGCTCGTGAAGTTCAAGAAGCTCGTCGGTGGCGGCTCGATGCAGATCGTCAACCTGACGATCCCGCGGGCGCTGCGCAAGATGGGCTACACCGGCGAGACCGTCGAGGCGATCGTCGAGTACATCGCCGACAAGGGTCACGTCATCGACGCCCCCGGCCTCAAGCCCGAGCACTACGAGGTCTTCGACACCGCGATGGGCGCCCGCTCGATCTCGGCCATGGGCCACGTGCGCATGATGGCCGCGACGCAGCCATTCCTCTCCGGTGCCATCTCCAAGACGGTCAACCTGCCCGAGACGGCCACGGTCGAGGAGATCCAGGACGTCTACATGCAGGGCTGGAAGCTCGGCATCAAGGCGCTCGCGATCTACCGCGACAACTGCAAGGTCGGCCAGCCGCTGTCCGACGGTGGCTCGACGGCCAAGGACAACAAGGCTGCTGCCGACGCCGCTGCCGCCGAGGTCAAGGTCGAGAAGGTCATCGAGTACCGCCCGGTCCGTCGCCGCCTGCCCAAGCGCCGCACCTCCCAGACGACGTCGTTCGCCGTCGGTGGCGCCGAGGGCTACCTCACGGCCGGTACCTACGACGACCAGCAGCTCGGCGAGATCTTCCTCAAGTTCGGCAAGCAGGGCTCGACGCTGGCCGGCGTGATGGACGCCTTCTCGATCGCCGTGTCGATCGGTCTGCAGTACGGCGTGCCGCTCGAGACGTTCGTGGAGAAGTTCACGAACCTCCGCTTCGAGCCGGCCGGTCTCACGGACGACCCGGACGTGCGCATGGCGCAGTCGATCATGGACTACGTCTTCCGCCGCCTGGCGCTCGACTACCTCGACTTCGACACCCGCTCCTTCATGGGCATCCACACGGCGTCGGAGCGCGCCCGCCAGGTCGAGACCGGCTCCTACGAGGACATCGAGTCCGACGAGTCCGACGAGGACCTCGAGGACGAGCTCGAGTCGCTCCAGCAGTCGGCTCCGGTCTCGAAGAGGGCCGAGCACAAGGCCGAGGAAGCCCATGCCGAGTCCCCGGCCGCTGCCGCCGAGGTCAAGTCGGGTGCGGGCGCTGCCTCCGCTCGCGAGATCTCCAGCGACGTCCACAGCTCGGCCGAGCTGCTCGAGAAGTTCGGCGGCATCACGGCCGACGCACCGATCTGCATGACCTGCGGCACGAAGATGCGCCCCGCCGGCTCCTGCTACGTCTGCGAGGGCTGCGGAAGCACCAGCGGCTGCAGCTGACCGCCAACGGTCAGGAAATGTCACCAACGGCTTGAGCCGAGTGACATCCAGTTGGTCAGCAGTGTCACTGGTTTCATCACGATGACATTCCGGTAGTCCGAACGGGCCCGGCTCCCAAAGGGGAGCCGGGCCGTTGCCGTGCATGCAGTGGTTGGTGGCACCAACCCCTCTGCGGGTGCCCGTCGCAGTCGACGAGATCAAGCAGCGCATCCTGGGACTCCTCGAGTCTCTTGACGTCGAGCCTGTGCGCGTCTGATGACTCCAGGACAGACAGCGAATGAGCAACCAGGTCGAAAACCCGACGTCCGCAACGTCATAGCCATCCGGGAGGCCGCCACCCAGTCCGATGCAGTGCACGCTGCCGGTGGGCTCTCCGCGTCCTACGGCACAGCGAAGCCACACACCGGACCTGACGGTGCAGACGAACACTGGCGGGTGACGAGGATGGCCGCTGCCGTGGCCGTCACGATCAAGGCCAGCTCCCGCTGACGCGCTGGGCTGAGCAGATCGGCGCAGGCGGGTCGTGCGGCCGCCTCGGATCACGTGCGCGCCAGGCGGCGCTCGAGCTCGAGATGCCGGTTCTGGTGCAGTCCGGTGAGCACCTCGCGGCGGGGATGGTGACTCCGCATGCGGTGCACGTGAACCCGTCGCCGACATGTCCTGAAAGCCAAGAGGGCGGATGCAGTGACGGGCTGGACGAGTCGGGCTCCTCCTCCGGGAACGGGCGGTCCATGGCACCACGACGCCACCTGAGGGTGAATGCGTGCCCCGATGGATCACCTGGCTGCATGTCCGTCGTGGGCGCTCGCCGGGTTCGCCGAGGCGGACTACCGTTACAGGAGCGAGTTATCCGTCCTTGGGGGTTCCCGCAAGCGCAGCAGTCACTCGCGAAGGGTCGCGGAGGAGGCCATGGCGCGCCAAGAGAACTGGGCCACGCTGAGTGCGGGCCAACACCTCTCATCCGAGGACGGCGTGTGCCTCATGGAGCTGGTCTCGATCGCCGCCCACGAGCGATGGAGCGACCATCCGTGCTGCACCCACCCGTTGCTTGCTCACCTCGCCCGCCGCGCCAACGATGCCACGTCGGACCTCAAGCGGGCCGCGTTGGCAGGCCTCGTGCCGACTCTGGTCTGGGCCGATACGGACGACCCTCAGGCGTACGCCCGCATCGCCGCGGAATGCACACGCGTCGCCCTCGCACACAGACCCACCCTCGTGCTGCGCGGACTGCATGACGCCGCTGTTCGACGTAGCCGTCCCGGTGACTCCAGACGACACCTGCTGTACAGGCGGGGCGCGGCCTTCCGCAGTGTCGACCTCGCGGTCCTCGCGGTCCAGCAGTGCCCACAGGACGTCGCCGACGCAGCCCTCCGACGGATGCTGAGCAGCGCCGTGCACTGCCTCGGCGCTGCCGAACCCTCCCCCGTTGTGCAGTCAGGCATGACCTGGGGACGCGGCGCGGTCGTTGGTGATCGAACGCGCGAGAGGTGACGCCCGAGACGGGGGCTGCACACGCCTCTGCAGGCCGGCGCGTCGCGGGTCAGGGCCCGGATCGTCGCCCCCGCTCGAAGAGCGCGGCCCCCGCGCCGAGCGTCGCCGCACTGCCGTCGTCCTGGCTGCTGTTGGCATCGTCGACATGTCGTGCACGGCGAGCACCTCGACGAGCAACTGGCCTCGAGAAGCAGCCTCTCCGAGCCGCCAGGGCGAACACGCGCGAGGACAGTGGGTCCACTGTGGGCCAGCAATGAGGAGCTTCGCCCAGGGCCCCGACGACGCGCGAGTCAGCTGTCCCGGACGGTGAACGCCAGACGTTCACGCGCGGCACGCTCGACCAGAACAGGGACAAAGGCACGGACCGGGCCGTTCAGCTCTGCATGCGCCAATCGCACGGCCGCCTCAACGACCCCCGGGTCCAACTCCGGAAAGCGAGCCTGCAGGCGCTCCTGCACTTCCGCGAGCGCCCGCATCTCTGCCGTGCCGTCCATTGGCCAATGATGCCGCAAACTCGCTCGCTGACCATGCACTCTGCTGGTTTGCGGCCGCGCGCGAACGCGCAGTCTTGGTGATTCTCCAGAGAGCACCGCACGGGTCCCGGGCCAGTGGCCGGCTAGAGCTCGACGTGGGCGCCCATGACGATGGTGCGCTCGGGTGGCAGGTGGAAGACCTCCGTCCGGTTCGCGGCGTTGTGGTACATCCACGCATAGAGCCGCTTGCGCCACGTGCGCAGCCCACGGTGGCCCGTCGCCTGAACGGTCAGCACCGACAGGAAGTAGTGGGCCTGATCGAGGTCGACGTCGAGCTCAGGCGATGTGCCGACCGCCAGCGCCAGTCCCTTGGGGATGTCCTGGCTGTCGGTGAAGCCCACGTGCACCTTGACGTGCACGAACCCGTCGGTGGCGTCGCCCAGGTCGTCGACCTCGACGCGGTCGACATGGCGGATGTGGGGCACGTTCTCGTTGACGATCTGCACGAGGATGACCCGTTCGTGGACCACCCGGTTGAAGTCGGCGTTGGCGCGTAGCGCGAGCGGCGTCGTCGTCGCGTTGGGGTGCGGGAAAACGGCCACCCCGGGAACGCGCCGGACGAGCTCAGGGTGGTCGTGAAGCACCTTGAGGAAGAGCCGGAGCGGGCCCTCCAGGTCTCGTTCCTCGGCATGCAGCGCATCGGCACCGCGCCTGAACGTCGTCATGATCGCGACGACAAGGGCCGCGATGACGAGCGGCAGCCAGCCGCCGTTGACGATCTTCGTGAGGTTGGCGCCGAGGAAGGTCAGCTCGAGGGTGACGACGAGCACGATGTACACGACGAGCTTCCACGTCTGGACCTGCCACACGTACCTCGCGAGCAGCAGGAAGAGCGCGCTCGTCAGCAGCAGGGTGCCCGTGACCGCCAGCCCGTATGCCGCCGCGAGCCGGCTCGAGCTGCGGAACGTCGCGGTCAGCACGAGCACCCCGACGAAGAGGATCCAGTTGATGACGGGCACGTAGATCTGGCCGCCCTCCTCCCGGGACGTGTGCCGCACCGCGAGCCGGGGCAGCATCCCCAGGCGCACGGCCTGGCGCGACACCGAGAAGGCGCCGGAGATGACTGCCTGCGAGGCGATGACGGTGGCCACCGTGGCGAGCAGCACGAGGGGCAGGGTCGCCCACGACGGGGCCAGCAGGAAGAAGGGGTTCGACACGGCGGACGGGTCAGCGAGGATCATCGCACCCTGCCCGAGGTAGTTGACGGCGAGCGCGGGGAAGACGACGAAGTACCAGGAGAGGCGGATCGAGCGGGCGCCGAAGTGACCCATGTCGGCATACAGCGCCTCGGCACCGGTGATGGTCAGCACCACCCCACCCATGGCGACGAACGCGATGAACGGGTGCTGGGCGACGAACATGAACGCGAACGTCGGCGAGATGGCTTGGAGGATCTCGGGGTTCGCGACGATGTGGGGGAGGCCGAGCACGAAGAGCACCGTGAACCAGAGCACCATCACCGGACCGAAGGCCTTGCCCACGACGCCCGTGCCCCAACGCTGGATGACGAACAGCCCGGACAGCACGACGAGGGCCATGGGCAGCACGAGGTCGGCAAGGGTGGGGTTGGCGACCTCGAGTCCCTCGATCGCCGACAGGACCGAGATGGCGGGCGTGATCACCGCGTCCCCGTAGAACAAGGCAGCGCCGAGCACGCCCATCGCCATCACCACTGCGAGCCGACGGGTGCCCTGCAGGTAACGGCGCAAGAGCGCCACGAGAGCGAGGATGCCACCCTCCCCGTCGTTGTCGGCCCGCATGGCGAGCGACACGTACTTCATCGACACGACGAGGGTGATCGACCACAGGACCATCGAGATCACGCCGAGCACATCACCTCGGGTGGCCCGCACCGTGTTGTGCTCGATGCTGAAGACCGTCTGCATCGCATAGAGCGGGCTCGTGCCGATGTCGCCGAAGACGATGCCCAGGGCGCCGAGCGCCAGCGGGAGCGTCCTGCCGCTGCGGTGATGGTGGGCGTGGGTGCCACCCGGGCGCACCGCATCCGGTCCGGCGGTTTCTGGTTGCCGCGCGGCCGGCGGTGTCGCTTCGCCCGCGGAAGTCACAACGTCATCGTGGCACGGGTGCCGGCGTCCGCGCGACGAGCTCATTCACATCCCGACACGGCCGACGGACCGGGCTGCACCTCGTGATGGACAACGAGGCCGCCCACAAAGGCGAGGTCCGTGACCGGCTCGCGGCGAACCCGCGCATCCACATCCACTCCACCCGCGCCGCAGCGGCACGGCTGAACCTTGTCGAGCCCTGGTTCGGGATCATCGAACGCCAGGCCATCCACTGCGGGTCCTGATGCGAGCATCGTCCAGATCGAGCTCCCGCACACCAGTGACGTCATCGGTCAGCAGTTCCGCGCGTCGCCCAACACCTGGGCCATGCGGGCTGGGTTCGTGACGCCGAAGAGCAGGGGAACGGTGAAGCTCCGCTCTGCCAACCGCGGATCGTCCCGTCATCGGCATGCAGTTCCTCAGCGACGAAGCCCTTCGTCGCCGATCATGCCTCGGATCGTCTCTGTCCCGACCATGCCGGCCTGCGTGCTCATCGGCCTTCGGCTGGCCGAGCTCCTCGCCTCCTAATGTCATCGTGACCATCGATCGGACATCCTCTGACCGATGACAGCTGACCGCCAACGGTCAGGAAATGTCACGAACGGCTTGAGTGCGAGTGACATCCAGTTGGTCAGCAATGTCACCAGATACGTCAGGGGACGTTGGCTGAGCGGCAAGAGACGCCGGCCCGGCCCCTCTGCAGGAGGCCGGGCCGGCGTCGTCGCATCGGAGGAATCGGAAACGTCGATCTCGGCCCTTGACGGGGTCGTCAGAGCCGCTGCTTGCGGAGACGGAGGGCGTTGCTGATGACGCTGACGGAGGACAGGGCCATGGCGGCTGCCGCGATCATCGGGGAGAGCAGGATCCCGAAGGTCGGGTAGAGCACTCCGGCGGCGAGGGGGATGCCGGCAGCGTTGTAGATGAAGGCGAACACGAGGTTCTGGCGGATGTTCGACATCGTGGCCTTGGACAGCGCCCGGGAGCGGACGATGCCGGTGAGGTCGCCCTTGAGAAGGGTCACGCCGGCGCTCTCGATGGCGACGTCGGTGCCGGTGCTCATGGCGATGCCGACATCGGCGGCGGTCAGGGCAGGTGCGTCATTGACGCCGTCACCGGCCATGGCGACGACGCGCCCTTCGGCGCGCAGGGCCTTGACGACGTCGCTCTTGTGGTCGGGAAGGACCTCCGCCTCGACGCGGTCGATGCCGAGGCTGCGGGCGACGGCGTCCGCGGTGACCTGGTTGTCGCCGGTGAGCATGACGACGTCGATGCCGTCCGCGCGCAGCGCCTGCAGAGCGGCGGCGGTGGTGTCCTTGACCGGGTCGGCGATGGCGAGGACACCGGCGGCGCGACTGTCGAGCGCGACGTAGACAACGCTTGCTCCGTCGGCTCGTAACCGGTCGGCCTCGGCGTCCAGGCCGGCGGTGTCGACGTCGTGCTCGGCCAGGAAGCGCTGGCTGCCCACGAGAACCCGTCGCCCGTCGGCCGTACCGGTGACGCCCTTGCCGACGGGCGCGTCGAAGTCTGCGACGTCAGGAACGTTGAGTCCGGCCTCGGTGGCGGCCCGGACGACCGCCAGCCCGAGAGGGTGCTCGCTGGCGCGTTCGACGCCCGCGGCGAGCCGCAGGACCTCGTTCTCGTCCACGCCGTCGGCGGCCGTGACGTGGGTGACGGAGGGGCGGCCCTGGGTCAGGGTGCCGGTCTTGTCGACGACGAGGGTGTCGACCTTCTCCATCCGCTCCAGTGCTTCGGCGTTCTTGATGAGGACGCCGAGGGAGGCGCCGCGCCCGACGCCGACCATGATCGAGACCGGCGTGGCGAGCCCCAGAGCGCAGGGGCAGGCGATGATCAGGACGCTGACCGCGACCACGAGGGCGTGTGCCAGTTGCGGGTCGGGTCCGACGGTGGCCCAGACGGTGAACGCCACCAGGGCGGCGACGATCACGACGGGCACGAACACGGCCGAGACCTTGTCGGCGAGCCGCTGGATGGGGGCGCGGGAGCGTTGCGCGTCGGCGACCATCTGCACGATGCGGGCGAGCATCGTGTCCCGGCCGACCTTGTCGGCGCGCATGACGATCGACCCGGTCTGGTTCACGGTGCCGCCGATGACGGAGTCGCCCGCCTGCTTGGTGACGGGCATCGACTCGCCGGTCACCATGGACTCGTCGAGGGTCGAGCGACCGTCCTGGACGGCCCCGTCGACGGGGACGGACTCGCCGGGCCGGACGCGCAGGAAGTCGCCGACCTGGACCTGGTCGAGGGTGACGTCGGCTTCGTTGCCGTCCGGGCTGATGCGGTGTGCGGTCTTGGGGGTGAGGTCGAGGAGGGCGCGGATGGCGCCGGACGTGCTCTCTCGGGCGCGTAGCTCGAGGACCTGCCCGAGCAGGACGAGCGTGGTGATGACGGCGGCGGCCTCGAAGTAGACGTCGACCGTCCCGTCCATCCGGAAGGCCTCGGGAAAGACCTGCGGCACGACGGTGGCGACGACACTGAACAACCAGGCGACGCCGGTGCCCATCGCGATGAGGGTGAACATGTTGAGCTTCATCGTCCGGACGGAGGTCCATCCGCGCTCGAAGAACGGCCACCCGGCCCACAGCACGACTGGGGTCGCCAGGACGAGCTGCCCCCAGGTGGCCACGGAGGCGGGGATGGCGTCGTGCAGGGCGGGGACGAGGTCGCGACCCATGGACAGGACGAGCACGGGGATGGTGAGGGCGACCGCGACCTTGAACCGGCGGGTCATGTCGGCCAGCACGGGGTTGGGGCCGCTGTCCGCGGTCACGGTGACCGGCTCGAGGGCCATGCCGCAGATGGGGCAGGTGCCGGGACCGGGCCGCCGGATCTCGGGGTGCATCGGGCACGTCCACTCCGCGACGTCCCCTGCGGCCACCGCTGCGCCAGAGGCGTGCTCATGGTGTGGATCGCCAGTGTGCGCGTTCCCTGCGTGGTCGTGACCTGCGTGGTCGTGAACGGTGCCCGCAGGTCCTTCCGGGCTGTTCCGGTACGCGTCCGGCTGCGTCTCGAACGTCGCGCGGCAGCCGGCGGAGCAGAAGTAGTAGTCGTGGCCGTCTCGCTCGAGGTGGTGCTCGCTGGTGGCGGGGTCGACGTCCATGCCACAGACGGGGTCCTGCACCAACGAGCCCGTCGGGGAGATCGAGTGTTCGCTGTGCGTGTCCATGCCTTCAGCATACCCCCATGGGGTATGTGCGCAAGGGGACCGGTGAGCTGCCACGCGCCCGTGGGTCGCGTCCCTGCCTGGACCGCCGGGGTATCGCGGCTGCGACACGAGCCAGACATGGGGAGCCTGCGACGGTCGAGTCTCCTACCGGGCCCGGAGGCCATGACGCCCCTGCTGGGCGTGGCGTCTCCGTAGTGACATACCCGGGTGGGCTGTGGGTAGAGGATGGGCTCGTCGGGCAAACGATGCTCTGCGCGAGAGGACTGTCATGGCCATCCCGAGTCCTGGGTACTCGATCACCGTCCGGGTCGAGGTGCCGGCCGCCGCCAACGCGACCTCGGCCCTCACCACCGCCGTCTCGTCCACCGGGGGAGCACTCACGGCGCTCGACGTCGCAGAGAGCCGCACCGACCGGCTCGTCGTCGACGTCACGTGCGACACCAAGGACGAGGCCCACGGGCACCTCATCACCGAGGCGATCTCCGCGATCCCGGGCGCGGTCGTGCGCAAGGTCAGCGACCAGACGTTCCTGCTCCACCTCGGCGGCAAGATCGAGGTGAACCCCAAGGTGCCGCTCAAGCACCGCGACGACCTCTCGCGCGCCTACACGCCGGGTGTCGCCCGCATCTGCCAGGCCATCGTCGAGCATCCCGAGGACGCTCGCCGCCTGACGATCAAGCGCAACACCGTCGCTGTCGTGACCGACGGGTCGGCGGTGCTGGGCCTGGGCAACATCGGCCCGCTCGCAGCCCTTCCCGTCATGGAGGGCAAGGCCGCGCTCTTCAAGCAGTTCGGGGGAGTCGACGCCTGGCCGGTCTGCCTCGACACCCAGGACCCCGACGCGATCGTCGAGATCGTGCGCGCCATCGCCCCCGTCTATGGCGGCATCAACCTCGAGGACATCTCTGCTCCAAGGTGTTTCGAGATCGAGGCACGCCTTCGTGGCCTGCTCGACATCCCCGTCTTCCACGACGACCAGCACGGCACGGCGATCGTCGTCCTCGCGGCGCTCAAGAACGCCCTGAGGGTCGTCAACAAGTCCATCGACGACGTGCACATCGTCGTCTCCGGTGTGGGCGCGGCGGGCCACGCGATCATCCGCCTACTGCTCTCCCAGGGCGCCCGTGACATCGTCGCGTGCGGCCGCACGGGTGCAGTCCACAACGGCAACGAGGGCATGGAGCCCTTCCGCCAGTGGATCGCCGACCACACGAACACCGGTCACCAGAGCGGCACCCTCAAGGAGGTCCTCGTCGGTGCGGACGTCTTCATCGGAGTGTCGGCTCCGGACCTGCTGACGGGTGACGACATCGCGACCATGGCTCCCGACGCCATCGTCTTCGCCCTCGCCAACCCCGTGCCCGAGGTCGACCCGATCGCCGCGAGCGAGCACGCCGCCGTCGTCGCCACGGGCCGCTCGGACCACCCGAACCAGATCAACAACGTCCTCGTCTTCCCCGGCTTCTTCCGGGGACTCCTCGATGCGGGCGTCTCCGACATCACCGACGCGATGATGGTCGCCGCTGCCAGCGCCATCGCCGACTCGGTCGAGCCGGGCGAACTCAACGCGAGCTTCATCATCCCCAGCGTCTTCGACGCGAGCGTCGCGCCAGCCGTCGCTGCGGCCGTACGCGCTGCCGCCGGCGCTGGCGTCGAAGCTAGTTCCGCGTCGGGCGAGTCGAAGGCGGGGTTCTAGAACGCCTCTCGGTCCTTGACGGACGCGCCTCCGAAAGTCGCGTCGGAGGCGCGTCGGGTCAGGACTCGGAGACTTCGGTGAACGCCGTCGCGCCTGGGCTGTCGCACGACGACGAGGTCGGGACTCCGGTGCAGTCAGGCGGCGCGGCGGCGCTGCGAGCCGCTGCGGACGACGGA
The DNA here is from genome assembly GCF_001428505.1 of Terrabacter sp. Root181. Classification (GTDB taxonomy): domain Bacteria; phylum Actinomycetota; class Actinomycetes; order Actinomycetales; family Dermatophilaceae; genus Terrabacter. The sequence continues at coordinate 137,227 of NZ_LMHU01000008.1, read as the reverse complement.
GCCCTCGGCGATGACGTCGTCGCTGTCGACGCGGACGCCGTCCCAGACGTGGGCGTTCGCGCCGACCTTGGCACGTGCGCCGATGCGCGCGTCGCGTCCGATGACGGCACCTGCCGCGACGTGCGCGGTCGTGCCGATGCTGGCGCCGGCGTGGACGACGGCGCCGCGGTCGATCCAGGCGCCCGTCGCGATGCGGGCTCCAGCGCCGACTCCCGCGCCGCGGTCGACGTAGGCGTTCTCGGCGACGTAGGCCGCCGGGTCGACGTGGGCGTGCGACTCGACGAAACCGCCACCGTTGTCGTGACGGGCGTAGCGCAGCACGGTTCCGTTGTCCTCTTCGAACTCCTCGTACTTCCTTCGCCTCACGGTGCACCCCCTCCGGGTCGGGCGTGGACACTTTGTCCACGCGTTCCTCATGGGCTTCAACGTTCACGTGAACGTGAAGATTCCGCTCCAACCGGCTGACCGGTCGTCGGTGACTGAGCAACGTTCGTACCCGCCGCGACAGTTCCGCGTGCACTCGTCGTGGACCGTCTCACCAGTCGACCGGGCGCCTCTGGCGGAGTCAGCGGGGCGGCATACGGTGGACGGATGAACTTCCGATACCTCGGCAACAGCGGACTCAAGATCTCCGAGATCACCTACGGCAACTGGCTGACCCACGGGTCGCAGGTCGAGAACGACGTCGCCACCCAGTGCGTCCAGGCCGCACTCGACGCCGGCATCAGCACCTTCGACACGGCCGACGTCTACGCCAACACCAAGGCCGAGAGCGTCCTCGGCGACGCCCTCAAGGGAGAGCGGCGCGAGAGCCTTGAGATCTTCACGAAGGTCTACTGGCCCACGGGCCCCGGCGGCAAGAACGACACCGGCCTCTCCCGCAAGCACATCCTGGAGTCGATCAACGGCTCGCTCGAGCGGCTCCAGACCGACTACGTCGACCTCTACCAGGCCCATCGCTACGACACCGAGACGCCGCTCGAGGAGACGATGCAGGCCTTCGCCGACGTCGTCCGTCAGGGCAAGGCGCTCTACATCGGCGTCAGCGAGTGGACCGCCGACCAGATCCGCGAGGGCGTCGCGCTCTCCAAGGAGCTCGGCTTCCAGCTCATCTCGAGCCAGCCGCAGTACTCGATGCTGTGGCGCGTCATCGAGGGCGAGGTCGTCCCGACGTGCGAGGAGCTCGGCGTGAGCCAGATCGTGTGGAGCCCCATCGCGCAGGGCGTGCTCACGGGCAAGTACCAGCCCGGCCAGCAGCCGCCCGAGGGCTCGCGTGCCGCTGACGAGAAGGGCGGCGCCGACATGATCAAGCGCTTCATGAACGACGACGTGCTGACCCGCGTGCAGAACCTCAAGCCGATCGCCGACGAGGCCGGCCTGACGATGGCGCAGCTCGCCGTGGCCTGGGTGCTCCAGAACCCGAACGTTGCCGCTGCGCTCGTCGGCGCCTCGCGCCCGGAGCAGGTCGCCGAGAACGTCAAGGCGGCTGGCGTGACGCTCGAGCCCGAGCTCATGACGAAGATCGACGACGTCCTCGGCGACATCGTCGAGAGGGACCCGGGCAAGACCAAGGAGACGGCACCGCAGCAGCGCGTCGCCTGACACACGCGCATAAGGGGGCACGACCACCGAGGGCGTATGCCGGCCCGCCGTGTTCCGTGGGACGCGCCGGGCGGCATACGCCCTCGGTGGCACCCGGGCCGTTACCGTCGCGGAATGGTCAGGGTGGTGGGGGAGACGCCGCGCTTCGCGCACGAGTCTGAGCGGTTGGTCTGGGAGAGGCTGTGTCGGACCGCGGGTGACGACACGGTCCTGATCCCGAACGTGCGGCTCGCCTCGGCACTGAAGGACCACGAGCTCGACGTCGTGGTCATCATGCCTCGGGTCGGCATCGTCGTCGTCGAGGTCAAGGGTGGCAGCGTCTCGGTCGACGAGCAGGGGCAGTGGTGGTCTGGTGGTGGCACCCGACGCAGCCGAGTACGGCCGGTCGACCAGTGCCGGGACGGCAAGTACGTCCTGCGCACGTTCGTCGAGGACGACCCCCGATGGAAGGGCAGGCACAGCCGGGTGCGCTGGGGGCACGCCATCGTGGTGCCCTTCACGGATGTCGCCGACGACTTCGCCACCCCCGACTGCCCTCGCTGGATGATCAGCGGACGTGGTGACCTCGCCGACCTCGCCGGGCGGCTGCACGACGTCTGCGAGCTGCAGGAGAACTCCCAACGCGTGCCCAACGCGGACGACGTCGAGCTCATCCTCGAGATCCTCACGGGACGCAGCTTCCCGGTTCACGACATCACGGGCGATGCCGACGAGCGCGAGGCTGCCGCTGACCGGCTCACCCAGGAGCAGGCCACCCTGCTGTCGGTGACGAGACTGATCAGGCGCATGGAGATCCGGGGCGGGGCCGGCAGCGGCAAGACGATCCTCGCCCTGACCCAGGCCAAGGACCTGACCCGCGGTCAGGGAGATCGCAAGGCGCAGCGCGTGGCGCTCGTCTGCTACTCGATCGGGCTCTCGCAGTACTTCACGCGGCAGCTAGCCGGGGTGTCGCGGCACCACCGGCCGGCCTTTGTCGGGTCGTTCGAGGACCTCGCGAACGAGTGGGGCATTGACACGGCCTCGCACGACCGCAACGACGCCGCCTTCTGGGAGCGAGACCTCGCCGCCCGGATGACCGAGATCGCCGCGGCACTACCGGAGGGCAAGAAGTTCGACGCCGTGATCGTCGACGAGGCCCAGGACTTCGCCGACCACTGGTGGTACCCCCTCATGAAGGCGCTGCGCGACGAGGACGAGGGCGGTCTCTACGTCTACTCCGACGAGAACCAGCGGATCTTTGCGCGCTTCGGCCAGCCCCCGGTGCCGCTCGTCCCGCTCGTGCTCGACCACAACCTGCGCAACACCCAGCAGATCGCGCGCGCCTTCGGCCCGCTCGCGCCGATGCGGATGCACCTCCGTGGCGGCGCCGGCGCCGACGTCCGCTTCGTACCCTGCAGCCGGGACGAGGCGATCGGCAGCGCCGACGACCAGGTCGACCTGCTTCTCGAGGAGGGATGGCAGCCGCAGCACGTCGCTCTCCTGACGATGGGGTCGCGGCACCCGGCACAGGTCGAGCGTCAGGAGGCGGACGGTCACGTCGGCTACTGGCGGTCCTTCTGGGACAACGACGACGTCTTCTACGGTCACGTGCTGGGCTGCAAAGGGCTCGAGCGTCGCGCGGTCGTCCTCTGCGTCAACGCGAAGAACACCGACCGCGCCCGCGAGATGCTCTACGTCGGCATGTCGCGCGCCACCGATGAGCTCGTCGTCGTCGGGGACCCCGACTTCATCCGCGAGATCGGCGGCGACCAGGTCGCCCACCGCCTCGGGATCACCTGACCCCTGCGAGGTGGGCAGCGAGCTGGGGACAACTCTGACGCGATGCCGTGCGTCCGGATGACGATGGCGGGCATGACCTTCGAAGACCTGCCCCCTCGGGCCAGTGAGATCCCCCTGACCAACCGCCGCGTCGCGGCGGACGTCATCGACGTGATCATCGGCGACACCGACCGCGTCACCGGATGCGTCGCCCTGGTGATCTGTGACGCCGAGGATCGTGGCATCCAGCCGATCCTGCTTCACGACGTGCCCCCGGATGCCGACGCGAGCGGGTTGGGCCAGCTGCTCAGCATGCTGTTGCCGCTCGTCGCCGACAACGACGGCTCGGTCCTCATCGGTCGCGGCCGACCGCGTGGCACCCTGCCGGACGACGTCGACCGGGCCTGGCACCAGCTGGCGATCGACCGCTGTGCGACCCATGACGTCGATCTCCTCGGCTTCTACCTCGCGACGGGTGACGGAGTCTTCCGGCTTCCGGAGCCGCTCTCGGCCGCGTCCTGATCGGGCCGTCGCGCAATGCCGATCAGCACGGCGCGCTGAGCCGCACGCTCAGAAGGGCGGCGGTTCGGGATCGATCGAGTCCCGCGCGGCGAGCGGCTTCGTGGATGGTCGTGACGGAGGCGCGTTGCGCACGCCATCGAGCCAGTCCTTCGGATGCGTGTCGTAGAGGCGGCCGGCCTTGGTGCGCCAGCGAACCCGATCACCATCACGGCGCACGGGCCAGTGCCCGTGGGTGTGGAGGTTGTGGTGTGGCCGGTGCTTGCTGGTGAGGTTGGTGACCTCGGTCGGACCGTGCGGCCACGGCGTGTCGTGGTCGAGGTCGCACCGGGCTGCCGGCACGGTGCATCCCGGAGCACGACACGTCCCGTCGACGGCCTCGACGTGGGCTCGCATCGCAGGAGTCGGCTGGTAGGCGCGCGTCTCGAGGTGCAGGGCGGCGCCGGTGTCGGCATCGACAGCCAGGCGTCGCCAGGCGGAGCCGTCGTTGAGCATGATCTGGCGGGCGTGCTCGGCCGTCACCCAGCCGCGGCCCGGGACCTCGCACGGGGCGTCGGTGAGACCGACCGCCGTCGTGAACGGCACCACGATGGTCACAACCGCTGCCGGCCGTCGACCGAGTCGGGTGAACCACTCACTGCCCGAACGGCATACGTCATCAACCGGCGCCGCCACGTCGGACGCCGAGCGCCCGATGTCGGTGCTCTCGGGCCAGCCGAACATCAGGGTGTCGGTGATGACGTCGGCGCGCAGCGAGTCGAGGTCGCGCGGGTCACCCTGCGCCCGGGCGGCGCGGGCCACGGCATCCGCGCGCTCCATGGCAGCGACGATCTTGTCCGCGTCGTTGACGACGGTGAGCACCCCGAGACCGTCGCGGTCGATGCGGGCGTGGGCACCACGCCGCCGCCGGGCCGCGCGCCGGCGCTCAGCGGCCTCGCGGTCGGCGGCCAGGCAGGCGCGCGTGAGTCGCTGGCGGAAGAGCGTGGGGGACGGTGGGGCATCGTCCTTGGACCGGAGCGCCGCCTCGACGATCCCCGGCCCGCACTCGGGCGGCAAGGCGGCGAGCTCGCTCTGGATCGTGCACGCGCGGTAGAGCGTGACCGCGCCCCTCTGCAGGCGACGGCGCAGGTCGGCCGCGCCGGACGTGCCCGCGGTGGCCAGGTCGAGCCGAGCCCGCACCTCCTGGGTGCCGAGCCCCGTCGCCGTGGAGACCTCCATCGCCGTCAGCTCGTCGGCGTCGACCCAGCCGGGAGGTCGCGGTCGTCCGAGATCGGCGAAGCGCTCCAGCTCACTCGACTCGATGGTCGAGCGCAACCGAGCCAGCGACTCCAGGCCGATGGCGTCGAGCACTGACTTGCAGCGCTCGACCGACTCGACCACCCTGAGCTCCGCGTCGGCCAGCGCCTCGAGGTCCGACCTCGCCTCGTCGGGCTGCGCCGGTGACAGGTCGTCCCCAACGGCCTCGAGCAGCTCGCTGACGAGCGCCGGCACGACATGGGCCAGCAGCGACTCGGCGACGTGCTTGCGCAGGGTCCTCTCGAGGAGCGACAGGTCTCGCTGCAGGAGCGGCATCCGACTCGATGCTCGCGACCGATAGAGGCCGGCCAGGTGGTCGAGGTCGACGACGGCATCAGCCTCGGGGGCGCGGTCAGGCCACGAGTGTGACCTCACTGCCAGTGCCCCGTCCATACTCCAGTAGAACAGGTGTTCGACTAAGTGTCAAGCCCCGAAACGCGGATTGCCTTTGTGCCACAGTGTAATTGCCTCATGCCGAGACCTGCACGAGTCGGCTCGAGACGTCCTCACGCCACGGTCCCGTCGGTCGGTTCGGACCGCCCCTTGCGCTTCCGCGTCCCGGCGGAGGAGCGTGCGGGGATGGACGTCGACCTCGACCAGCTCTTCGCGCGCGCAGCCGCCGAGGGCGCCCGTCACCGCTCCTCCGTCGCCGACCGGCCGGTACAGCCCACGGCCGATCGTGTCGCCCTGGCGGCGGCCTTCGGCGGTCCGCTCCCGGTGCACCCCACGGACGCGGATCAGGTCGTCGACGACCTGGTCGCAGCCGCCGGCCCCGGAATCGTCGGCACCGTCGGTCCCCGCTTCTTCGGCTTCGTCATCGGGGGTGCGTCACCAGCGGCGACTGCCGCGGACCTGCTCGCCGCCGGCTGGGACCAGTGCGCCTACAACGAGGTCCTCTCGCCGGCCGCCGCAGCCGCCGAACGATCGGCCGGCGGCTGGGCCAAGCAGCTGTTGGGGCTTCCCGCGACCGCCTCGGTCGGGTTCGTCACCGGCGCGCAGGCGGCGAACACCGTCGGCCTCGCGATCGGGCGGCAGCGCGTGCTGGCTGACCTGGGTTGGGACGTCGCGCGCGACGGTCTCTTCGGGGCGCCGCACGTCGCCATCGTCGCGAGCGAGGAACGCCACGCCACGATCGACCGGGCGGCGCGCCTGCTCGGTTTCGGCACGCGCAGCATCGAGCCCGTCGCGGCGACCACGGAGGGCGCCATCGACGTCGACCGGCTTCACACCACCCTCGACGCGCTCGGGGACCGGCCCGTGATCGTCTGTCTCCAGGCGGGCAACGTCAACACCGGGGCGTGCGACGACCTCAGGACAGCGACGGCCGCCGCGCACGAGCACCGCGCATGGGTCCACGTCGACGGTGCCTTCGGGCTCTGGGCGGCGGCGAGCCCCCGGACCGCCCACCTCGTCGACGGTGTCGAGCTCGCCGACTCGTGGGGGACGGACGCCCACAAGTGGCTCAACGTCCCCTATGACTGCGGCCTCGCGTTCTGCGCCGACGCGACACTGCACGCTGCCACGATGTCGTACTCCGCGGCATACCTCACGGGGTCAGGAGTGGAATCCGACTATGTGCTTGGCGACCTGACTCCCGAATCGTCCCGGCGTGCACGGGGATTCGTGGTGTGGGCAGCGCTCCGCGAACTCGGCAGCCAGGGCGTCGCCGACCTCGTCGACCGCTCGTGCGCCCTGGCCCGGCGCATGGCCGAGCGCCTCGCCTCAGGCGGGGCGACGATCCACAACGACGTCGTCCTCAACCAGGTCCTCGTGAGCATCGGCGACCCGAGCAGCACCGACGCCATCGTCGACACCGTCCAGCGCGAGGGCACGTGCTGGGTCGGGGGCACGACGTGGCACGGACAGCGCCTCCTCCGCATCTCGGTGTCCAACGCGACGACCACCGAGCGCGACATCGACCTCTCCGCCGACGCGATCCTCCGAGCTGCCGCGTCGTCGTGAGCCGGGACTGCTGCGGTGCCCATGCGGTCTGCGCGGTCGGTGGACCTGTCTGCGCTGTCACAACTCGCTGCCGACGCGCCCCCGAAGCGGGACGATGGGAGTGGCCGGAGCATGCGGCCCCGACCGCCGTAGAAGGGGAGAGCGATGAGCGCCGCAGTCAGCTCGCCGAACGAGTCGACGCACGAGTCGACCGACGAGACCATGGACCCCGGCATCGTCGTCGGCTACGACGGGTCTCCGGGCTCACGACTGGCCCTCGACTGGGCCATCGAGACCGCCAAGCGTGACGACCGCCAGCTGACGCTGCTGCACTGCGTCGGCCTGACGATGACGCCGACCTTCCGCGCGTACGACCCCGGGGTCCAGGCCCACGCCTACGAGGAGATGTCCCGGGGTGTCCTCGCGGAGGCCGTCGACATCGCCGCAAAGACCTTGGACCGCAAGGACGTCCACCCCCTGAGCGTCATCGGCGGCGCGGCTGCCGAGCTCGTCGGCATCTCGTCCCAGGCCGATCTCGTCGTCACGGGGTCTCGGGGTCATGGCGCGGTCTCAGGGGGTCTGCTGGGCTCGACGTCGTATGCCGTCACCGCCCACGCGCACTGCCCCGCGGTCGTCGTGCGCGGTACCTCGGTGATCCACGCGGGCCCGTCCCACCCGGTCGTGGTCGCCTTCGACGACTCGAAGAACTCCCAGAAGGCGCTCGAGACCGCCGTCCAGATCGCCACGGCCGCGGAGGCGCCGCTCCACGTCGTGGCGGTCGACAACGTGGGTGGCCTCGAGGCCTGGCCCGAGACCGACACGATCCTCGGGCGCGAGGAGATGATCGACCAGATGCACCTCCACGTCGGCCAGGCGCTGCGTGACGTCGCCGAGGACGCACGGCGCGCCCACCCGGGGCTCGACGTCCAGACGAGCGTCCTCGGCGGCGGTGCCGGTGCGGCGATCGCCGCCTACGCCGTGGACGTCAGGGCCGGGCTCGTCGTCATGGGGTCCCGCGGTCACGGCGGCTTCACCGGGATGCTCCTCGGCTCGGTCAGCCACCGGGTCGTCCACGACTCGCCCTGTCCCGTCATGGTGATCCACTGACGCGACCGTTGACTCGACTCCACTGGTGGTCAAGGGAACTCACCTCTTCGGTCCCGGGTCGACCGGTGGCCAGATCGTGGTGGGCTACAACGGGTCACCCGCTGCCCAGCGGGCGCTCGTGTGGGCTGCGGCCATCTCGTCCGCCCTCGAGGACACCCTGAAGATCGTGCACGCCGTCGAGCTCGACCTCGTGCCGAGCCGACGGGGCTACGCCCTGCGTCCCCTGAGCCCGCCGCTCGAGATGGTGGCGGAGACGCTCGTCGGGGGCCCGTCGACGTGGCCCGGCCGCCCACTCGCCCGGTCCCGAGTGCGTGCCGTGCACGCCTTCGGCGGGCCGGCAGCAGGGCTGGTGGACGCGTCGATGTCAGCCGAGCTGGTGGTCCTCGGCACGCGCGGTCGCGGGCGGGCGCGCAGCGCGCTCATCGGCTCCGTCTCCTACGCCGTCGTCGCGCACGCGTACTGCCCCGTGGTCGTCCTGCACGACGTCGGCCGTCCGGCGCGCGGCGCGCATGACGACCTGCGCATTCGCGGGACGGATCGAGAGGTCGTCTGCGCGCTGCGCCATGGCGATGGCGAGGCGCATGCCGCTCGTGCAGGACGGATCGTGTCGGCCGCAGCGCGGATCGCGGACGCCTGCGCGGCCCCGCTGCGCCTCGTCACCGTCGGGGGTGGCGGCGTCAGCGACGTCGCTGCGCAGAGGCTTCCGTATGCCGTCGCGTCCCTCGCGTCCCGTCACCCCGGGCTCGTGGTCACTGTCGACAGGCTCGACGGCGATCCGGTTTCGACCCTCGCGGAGACCTCCAGCCGCTCGGGCCTGCTCGTCGTCGGCGCCCCACACAGAAGCGGCGTCACGGCCGTGCTGGCCGGAGACCCGTCGTACCGGCTCATCCACGACGCGACCTGCCCCGTCATGCTCGTGCCCTGACGTTCGGCAGTGCTCTGCTGGTCAGGTCAGGTGCTCCGCCGAGCGGCAAGGGCCTTGGCGAGCTCCTCGGCCAAGCGCGTCACCCTCTTCTCGGCCTCAGCCTCGACCGACCGGGCCTTGTCGTCGCTCGCCCCGTCGGGATAGCTGAACCGAAGCCAGATGATGAACGGCTGCGGCGCCCGGGCGCCGGTCTTCCAGCCGGGCAGTGTGGTGTTCTGGGGCAGCCATGCGGAGACCTCACCGGGCTGCTGGTCCGTTCGGGGCCCCGCCGTGCCGGATGCAGCGAAGCGCACCTCGACCATCCGGCCCATCTCAACCGTGATGTCCGCACTGTCCGACGAAGAACGAGGTTTGGACAACCACCACGTGCAGACGTCGTCACTGGCTGTGGGCTTCTCGATGGCGGCCTTGGCGCCGGTCAGCTTTCGGATGGTGGGGCCGGCCAGCGACAGGCAGGGCTTGGAAGGTCCTGGTGGCGGTGCAGTCCCGACCGACGCCGAGGGCGAGGCCCCTTTCCGAGCGTCAAGCAGAGCGGGTATGACGTGTGGACCGATCTGGCTGAAGGCCCACAGGGCCGCCACGGCGATGAGACCGGAGACCACCGAGCCCCGACGGCGTCCAGTGCGGCGGCGCGCGGGTCGGCGCGGCGGTCCAGGGCTCGAGGACGTCGCGACTGGCGACGCGGTGCGGGCAGGCGGCGTCCGTTCGGCGCCGAGGACGTCGACGACCGTGAGCACGTCACGATCCGCGCCGGGAGACGTGTCGGCCGACGCCGGCGGATAGGTGTGAGCGACCCGTCGGGACAGGAGCTCCACGCCCTGACCGTCGGGCGCCGGGGGTTGATCCAGCAGCCAGCTGACGAGGTCGTCGGCGGGGATGATCTCGACCCCACGCACGCGCTGTCGCGGGAAGGATGCGGAGCGTCCACCCGCCAGGGCGATGACCGGGACGACAGGCAGACCGAGCGTCTTCTCCATCTCACCGGCGAAGCGCGCCACGTTGTCGAGCTCTCGTCCCTTGGGCGAGCTGCTGCTGGTGTGTTGCCAGAGGTTCCCGTCGTGGACGCTGGTGCCACCGGCCCAGTTCTTCGTGTCGACGAGGTAGACGCCCGATGGACCGATGACGACGTGGTCGAGGTTCGTGAGCGTGCGCCCTGGGCGCAGGAGTCTGTCGTGGTGGACGTGCCACCCGACCGGGAGGAGTCCCAGCACGCCGGCCACGCGCCTCTCGCCATCGGCGCCGGCAGCCCAGGCGCCGGCCTCGGCCTCCAGTGCGTCCGCCCGGGCACGCGCCTGCGCGGCCTCTGCCCTGAGTTTCTCGGCGCGTGACTGCGCCGACCCGCCTGCTGCCATACCGAGCCCCCTGTGCCCCTGTCGCCGGAGACTCTAGGCACGGGTCGGCCCGTCCCGGGTCCGAATCGGTGCAACTCGCAGAGGATTCGGGTCCCCGGGACCGGGCCACGCGGCATACGACCGCGTGAGGCGGCGAGCGCGAGAGGCGGCGTGTTCAGCCCGAGGGCGGGCGCTGAAAGCCGGGCCGGCCGGCAGTCCCGGCGGCGCGTTCGACCGAGCGACCCAACCGGCCGGCGGTCACGCCGAGGGCACTGGGGCCGCGGCCGCCGAGCGCCGGTGGCACGACGACGACGGGGCACCTCGAGGCGCGCACCAGCCGACTTCCGAGCCAGCGGGCGCCGACCTCGGTGGAGTGGCCGGCGTCGATGACGACGAGGTCGGCGTGGCGGCCCTCCTCCGCGAGCACGGCCCGCCGCTTGCCCGCGACGACCCGCGTCTCGACAAGGTGGTCGCGGCCGAGGACGTGGGCGACGTCCTCGGCCAGGCGCGACTGCTCCGCAGCCAGGGCGCTGTCGTCCGAGACGACCGACGGCACCCGGCCGCCGGTCGCCGTCTCGGGTGCGTGCGGGCGCCAGGCCCGCACCGCCACGACGCGGCCACCGCGCACCGCGGCCTGCTCGACCGCCCACCGAAGGGCCCCGGGGGAGCCGCTCGTCGGGCTCACCCCGACGACGATGGTGTGCTCGCGCCCAAGATCAGCGAGGTTCATGCCCTCGCCCCTGACTCCTCGGAGATCTTGCTCAGGGGGTCGGCGACGTCCTCGAGCGACTTCTGCTCCGCGTCGATCCCGATCGCGAGGGCCACGGCTCCGCCGATGATCATGATCACCCCGCCGGCGACGTAGCCCCAGGTGAGCGGGCCGCGGTCCGTGCCTTCGCCGATGAGCGCGCCGTAGAGCACGGGTGCGACGGCGCCGGCGCACTGGGCGACGACGAAGAAGTAGCTGATCGCCTGGCCGCGCACCTCGAGCGGGAAGATCTCGCTCACGGTGAGGTAGGCCGCCGACGCCCCGGCCGACGCGAAGAAGAACGAGACGCACCAGAAGATCGTGTGCGTCGTCGCCGTGAGGATCTCGGCGTGGAAGGCCCAGGCCGACACGAGCAGGACGAGACCAGCGATCGTGTAGGTGCTGAAGATCATCTTGCGACGCCCGATGGTGTCGAAGAGGTGACCCAGCAGCAGCGGGCCGAGCAGGTTGCCCGCCGCGAAGGGCAGGAAGTAGAGCGAGGTGTCGGCCTTGCTGATGCCGTAGAAGTTCGTCAGGACCAACGCATACGTGAAGAAGATCGCGTTGTAGAGGAAGGACTGCGTCACCATCATGGTCAGGCCGAGTACCGTCCGGCGACCGTAGCGCCGGACGAAGACGTCCCACAGCACCTTGGGGCCCATGGACTCCTCGGGCTTGACGAGGATCGCCTTGCTGTCGTCGACCTCGGGGATCTCGCCGCCCTCACGGCGCACCCGCTCCTCGATCTCGTCCACCGTGCGGTCGGCCTCGTCGGCACGACCGTGCGTCAGCAGCCAGCGCGGGCTCTCCGGGATGTGTCGGCGCAGCCAGATGATCGACAGGCCGAGGATCGGACCGATGAAGAACGCGAGCCGCCAGCCGACGTTCTCGGCGACGTTGTCGGGGTTGAGCAGGTAGAGGTTCGCGAGCGCCCCGAAGAACGCGCCGAACCAGTACGTCCCGTTGATCGCGATGTCGACGCGACCACGGAACCGGGACGGGATCAGCTCGTCGATGGCCGAGTTGATCGCGGTGTACTCACCACCGATGCCCATGCCGGCGATGAACCGGCAGACCCACAGGAACCACATGTTCGGCGAGAGGCCGGCGAGGCCCGACCCGATCAGGTAGATGACCAGGGTCATGATGAACAGTCGGCGGCGCCCGAGCCGGTCGGTCAGACGACCGAACGTCAGCGCCCCGACGACCTGGCCGACGAGGTAGACGGTGCCCGTCAGGCCCACCTGTGCGGCCGACATGCCGAGCGTCTTCTGGAAGCCCGACTCGGACACGATCTGGATCTCGAGTCCGTCGAGGATCCAGGACACCCCGAGTCCGAAGACGACCGACCAGTGGAACTTCGTCCACGGAAGCCGGTCCATGCGGGCCGGTACCAGACTCCTGACGGCACCGTCCGTGCGTTGTGCGACAGCCTCGCTCATCCCATCTCCTTCGATCCGAATCGCTGTGAACCGTCGGGTCAGGGCGCGCGGCGCCGCGTCCTCACCGCCGCAGTCCGTAGCCCCTGCGCGTGCCCGACGAACGTGCTTCGTGACGGTTTGCCCCCTGCCGCAGCCGGGTGCGTATGCCGTCGGGTGGTCGCGGGCGGTCCGGCTGGGTACGTGGCCGGTGCGGGGCACGGCGAGCCCTGCTTCGACAGCGCAGGAGGACGACATGCCGGCCAGGAAGCGAACGAGCGGCGCAACGGACCTGCCCTCGACCCTCGAGCGGTCGCCCCGGAAGGCGCAGGAGACGTGGCTCGCCACGCACGCTGCCGCGGTCGAGCAGTACGGCGAGGGGGAGCGCGCGCACCGCACCGCGTTCGCGTCGCTCAAGCACTCCTTCGAGAAGGTGGGCGACCACTGGGAGGAGAAGGCCGAGAAGGGGCCGAGCGACCGCCAGGCCGAACGCCGGGGCGCCGACGCCAGAGCCCACCTGGATGACGGGGACTCGGCGGGAGGCGTCGACGCCAACGCCTCGAAGCAGCACCTCTACGACATCGCCCGGCGGCTCCGGGTGCCGGGCCGGTCCAGCATGACCAAGGCCGAGCTCGTCGAGGCGATCCAGCGCGCCAACGACCGCGCCACGGCTGCTGCCCGGGGGCGGGACTGACGGACGAGTCCTCCACCCGCAAGGCAGAATTCGCTCGCCGGCGCCCGTAAGGCCCGAATCGGTCCCAGCATTCTCCGAGCGGACTGTCAGGATGCGGCGAAGGCCGGTGCCGAGGACTCGGCGGGCCCTAGCGTGGACAACTGGGCCGCCACAGGAGTCGGTCCGGAGCGGCGGGACGCACACGCCGCCGCCGCGGAGGAGAGAGCCATGTCCGTTTCACGAAGGGGTGGATCTCGGGGGACTGCAGTACTCGGGGCGGTCGCGGTCGTCGCGGCCGCAGCACTCGCAACCGGGGTGGCGTCGGCCGACGCCTCCACGACGGGCGCCAGCTCGACCTATCTGGTCGTGTACAAGGAGAAGACCTCCACGAGCGGCGCCGGGAGCGCCGTCGCCGCAGCGGGCGGTCAGGTCGTCGCGACCTACGCCCCCATCAGCGTCGTCGTCGCGCGGTCGGCCAGTCCCGACTTCGCCGCGAAGATGCGCAAGGTCAAGGGCGTCGAGGGCGCCGTGGCCACGACGAGGTTTGCCAGCGCGATCGACGGCGGAGCGGTCTCGGCCGACACCGCGGACACGTCGACGACGACGCAGACCGGGACGAACGGCAATGGTGTCGCCGGCCTGAACGACTCTCTGTCGGGCCTCCAGTGGGACATGACCCAGATCAAGGTCGGCGAGGCCCACGCGATCAGCACCGGTGACCCCTCGGTCCTCGTGGGCGACATCGACACCGGCCTCGACTACACGCACCCCGACCTCGCGCCGAACGTCGACTCGGGGGCCAGCGCGAACTGTGTCAGCGGACTGGCGGTCCCGGGCGCGGCAGCCGCGGCCGACGACAACGGCCACGGCACCCACACCGCCGGCACCATCGCGGCGGCCGCCAACGGCCTCGGCATCGTTGGCGTGGCGCCGAGCATCAAGATCGCGGGTATCAAGGCCGGAAACGCCGACGGGTACTTCTTCCCCGAGGCCGTCGTCTGCGCCTTCATGTGGGCCGGGTCCCACGGTGTCGACGTCACGAACAACAGCTACTTCGCCGACCCGTGGCTCTTCAACTGCCGCAACGATGCAGATCAGCGCGCCATCTGGACCGCCGAACGTCGCGCGATCAAGTACGCCCAGAACAACGGCGTGCTCGTCGTCGCGGCCGAGGGCAACCAGGCCGACGACCTGTCGCACCCGACCCAGGATGCGACGAGCCCCGACGACACGACCCCGGTGCTCCGGGACATCAGCAATGCGTGTGCCGTCGTCCCGACCGAGGTGCCGGGCGTCGTCGGCGTCAGCGCCACGGGCAACAAGCAGATGAAGTCGTTCTACTCGTCCTACGGCATCTCGGCGGTCGACGTCGCGGCACCGGGCGGCGACTCCATCCTGCAGACGACGGCGGCCGCCCCCAACGGGCGCGTCCTGTCGACGTGGCCGGCGTCGCTCCTCACCACGACGTGCCTAGCGGCACGCCGCGTCGTCGACGCGAGCGGGGCGACCTACTGCTACCAGCAGGGCACGTCGATGGCGTCGCCGCACGCAGCAGGCGTGGCAGCGCTCATCGCCAGCGTCACCGGCAAGTCCGGCGGCGCCCTGTCTGCCGCGCTCCAGAATGCCGTCAACCCGATGCCGTGCCCGACGGACGTCTCGATGTACGCCTTCTTCCCGGCGCTCGACAACGGTGCGCCGCAGACCTGCGAGGGCACGCTGGCGCAGAACAGCTGGTTCGGGGCAGGTGAGATCGACGCGCTGAAGGCCGTCGGCTGACCCGCCACTTATGCCGTTCGGCCGGGTCGCGCGACCCGGCCGAACGGCATACGCCCTCCCTGGGCTGGTGCCTGTCTGTGTGGTCACAAAGCCCTCCACGGCCACACGCCGGGCGGGACGATGGAGGTGGCCGGAGCAGTGGCCCGGCCACGCGAACCGACAGAAGGGGTCACCATGAACGGCCAGGTGCGGACCACATACGGGATCGTCGTCGCCTACGACGGTTCGGCATCATCACAGCTCGCCCTCGAGTGGGCCGCGGAGACGGCTCGCCAGCAGGGGAAGCACCTGACCCTGGTGCACAGCGTCAACCTCGCCTCGACGCCCGCGTTCCCCGCGATGGACCTGTCCGAGATCGAGCCATCGCTCGAGCACGCCGCCAAGGCGCTCGTCGACGAGGGCGCGACGCGGGCCGGTGCCACGCTCGACGCATCACAGATCACGACGCAGTACTGGCTCGGCAGCCCTGCCGCCCAGCTCGTCGAGATGTCCAGCGACGCCGATCTCGTCGTCGTCGGAAGCCGCGGCCGCGGACGTCTGCTCGCCGGCCTGCTCGGCTCGACGTCGTATGCCGTCGCGGCCCACGCACACTGCCCCGTCGTCGTCTTCCGCGGCCCCGAGGGCAAGACCCCCGACGACGTCCCGTCACCGCCGAGGCCCGGCCGCGGCCATGACGTCGTCGTGGGCATCGACGACTCGGACGCCGCGATGCGCGCCGTCGACGCGGCGGTCGAGGTCGCCGCGCGGGAGAACGCCGTGCTCCACATCGTCCGCGTCGCCCACTCGCGCTCCATGGAGGCGTGGACGTATGCCGAGACCGCCAAGGGCGGCACGGAGGAGACCCACGCGATCCGCGACAACGCCGAGCAGTCGGTCCTGCGCGCGGCCGATCGCGTGCGGGCGCTGCACCCGAAGGTCATCGTAACGACCGAGGTGCTCTACGGCGACCCTGGTCAGTCGCTCGCCGACCTCGGTGCGACGGCTGGGATGATCGTCGTCGGCTCACGCGGGCACGGCGGCTTCGCGGGCATGCTCCTCGGGTCGGTCAGCCACCGCGCCATCCACGACGCGGCCTGCCCCGTCATGGTCGTCCGCTGAGGGTCAGCGCTCTGAGGTCAGGCGCCCGGGCCAGCGTCCGGGTCAGGCGTCCAGGGCCTGGGCGAACCGGCCCAGGGCGTCGTCCCAGCGCGACTTGTCGCCGGCGCCGTCCTCGGCGATGCCCTGGCCCTCGTGGTAGAGGTCGACCCGCGTGCCGTCTCCGTCCGGCTTGAGCTGGAGGTCGACGATGCTGAGGGGGCCGTCCTCGTGCGGGTGCCACGACACGCGGACCTGCTCCATCGGGTGGTAGCTGCGCACGACGCCGTGGGGGCCGTCGGTGCTGTGCCACGACTCGCCCTTGTTGCCGAGCGTGACTCCCGGGCCGAGTAGGGCCTCGGTGCCGCGGGCGCTGATGAGGTGCTGCCACACCCGGTCGACGGGCGCCCCGACGGTCAGCGTCGAGTGCACGCCCGCGGGAGATCCCTCGAGCTCGGCATCCTCTGCGTTCTCGGGGATCGACTGCGTTGAACTGCTCATGGGCACCTCCGGGTCGTTCGGACCGGCCCCTGATGGGCCGGACCCACCACAGACAGTCGACCAAAGACTGGCCCGGATGACAATGGGTCGTGGGCACCTCTTCGGACCCTGTTGGGGCCTAGCCTCGGGACATGATCGACCACTACGGCATCAACTGCTCGGACCTCGACGCCAGCGCCCGCTTCTACGACGAGGTCCTCGGCGTCCTCGGCTACGGCCGGCAGATGGACGTCGGGGTGGCCATCGGCTACGGCACCGAGGGCCACCCCGACTTCTGGATCACTCGCTGGCAGGGCACCGAGCCCAACCGCGAGATGCACTGTGCGTTTCAGGCCGACAGCGTAGACGCCGTGCGGGCCTTCCACGCGAAGGCACTCGAGCTCGGCGCCGAGTCGCTCCACGAGCCGCGCCTGTGGCCGGAGTACCACCCTGGCTACTTCGGCGCCTTCGTGCGCGACCCCGACGGCAACAACGTCGAGGCGGTCTTCCACCGCGCCGCCCCCGACGCCTGACGGCTGACGGCTGGCGGTTGACGCCGACGCCTGGCGCTGGCGCCGCAGCTCAGCCGGTGAAGCCGGCCCGGCGCAGGGCGTCGGCCATGGCACTGTCGGCAGGTGCCTCGTCCCGGCGGGGGCGGTTGCCCTGGCCCGCGGGTCCTTGCCCACCGCGGCCCTGCCCACCGCGACCCTGGTTGCCACGCGGACCGCCGCGCTCCTTGGGGGCGCCGGGCGTCACCTCGTCGTCGAGGCGCAGCGTGAGCGCGATCCGCTTGTGGGGCACGTCGACGTCGAGCACCTTGACCATGACGACGTCGCCCGACTTCACGACGTCGTGCGGGTCGCGGACGAAGCTCTTCGACAGCGCCGACACGTGGGCGAGGCCGTCCTGGTGGACGCCGATGTCGATGAAGGCGCCGAAGGCGGCGACGTTGGTCACGACACCCTCGAGCGTCATCCCCGGCTTGAGGTGCTTGATCTCCTCGACACCGTCCTTGAAGGTGGCCGTCTTGAAGGTCGGCCTCGGGTCGCGCCCGGGCTTGTCGAGCTCGCTCAGGATGTCGGTGACCGTCGGCAGGCCGAACGTGTCGTCGACGTAGTCGGCGGGCCGGATCGCCTGCAGCGCAGCGGTGTTGCCGATGAGTGACGTGAGCTGCTGCCCGGTCGACTCGAGCATCCGCCGCACGACGGGGTAGGCCTCGGGGTGCACGGCAGACGCGTCGAGCGGGTCGTCCCCGCCCGGGATCCGGAGGAAGCCGGCCGCCTGCTCGAACGCCTTGGGGCCGAGGCGCGGCACGTCCTTGAGCGCCGTCCGCGTACGGAACGGGCCCGTCGCGTCGCGGTGGGCGACGATGCTCTCGGCCAGGCCGGGCGTGATGCCCGAGACGCGCGTCAGGAGGGGAGCGGACGCAGTGTTGACGTCGACCCCGACGGCGTTGACGCAGTCCTCGACGACGGCACCGAGTGAGCGCGACAGCGCGGTCTGGCTGATGTCGTGCTGGTACTGCCCGACGCCGATCGACTTCGGGTCGATCTTGACGAGCTCCGCCAGCGGGTCCTGGAGGCGCCGGGCGATGGAGACGGCGCCGCGCAGCGACACGTCCATGCCGGGCAGCTCCTGCGACGCGAACGCGGAGGCGGAGTAGACCGAGGCACCCGCCTCGGAGACGACGGCCGACGTCAGCTTCAGCTCCGGGTGGGCCTTGATGAGGTCGGCGGCCAGACGGTCGGTCTCGCGCGAGGCGGTGCCGTTGCCGATGGCGATGAGGTCGACCGCGTGCTCCTTGGCGAGCCGCGCCAGCGTGGCGAGCGAGCGGTCCCACTGGTGCTGCGGGACGTGGGGGTAGATGACGTCGGTCGCGACGACGCGGCCCGTCCCGTCGACCACGGCGACCTTGACGCCCGTCCTGAAGCCCGGGTCGAGGCCCATCGTGGCGCGCGCGCCCGCAGGGGCCGCGAGCAGCAGGTCGCGCAAGTTGGCGGCGAACACGCGTACGGCCTCCTCCTCGGCGGCGCGACGCAGCTGCATCCGCGCGTCGATGCCGAGGTGGACGAGGATCTTCGGGCGCCAGGCCCACCGCACGGTGTCGGCGAGCCACTGGTCGGCCGGGCGCCCGTTGTTCTCGATGCCGAAGCGGTGCGCGATGGCGCGCTCGTATGCCGTCGGGCCGGGTTGCGCCTCGACGGTGGGGTCGTCGGGGCTGATCTCCAGGGAGAGCACGTCCTCCTTCTCGCCGCGGAAGAGCGCGAGGATGCGGTGGGACGGGAGCTTCGAGAGCGGCTCGGAGAAGTCGAAGTAGTCCGAGAACTTGGCGCCCTCCTCCTCCTTGCCGGAACGGACGCGCGAGCCGAGCCGGCCCTGCTTCCAGACCCGCTCGCGGAGGTCGCCGATGAGGTCGGCGTCCTCGGCGAAGCGCTCGACGAGGATGGCGCGCGCGCCGTCGAGAGCGGCGGCGGCGTCGGCGACCTCCCGGTCGGCGTCGACGAAACCTGCCGCGGCAGCGGCCGGGTCGGTGTCGGGGGAGCCGAACAGGAGGTCGGCGAGCGGTTCGAGGCCGGCCTCGCGGGCGATCTGCGCCTTGGTGCGGCGCTTCGGCTTGAACGGCAGGTAGATGTCCTCGAGCCGCGCCTTCGTCTCGGCGGCGAGGATCTGCGCGCGGAGCCCGTCGTCGAGCTTGCCCTGCTCCTCGACGGAGGCGAGCACCGCAGCGCGCCGCTCCTCGAGCTCGCGGAGGTAGCCGAGCCGCTCCTCGAGCGTGCGCAGCTGGGTGTCGTCGAGGCCGCCCGTGACCTCCTTGCGGTAGCGAGCCACGAAGGGGACCGTCGAGCCGCCGTCGAGCAGACCGACGGCAGCGGTCACCTGTCCGTCGCGGACGCCGAGCTCCTCTGCGATGCGTCGTTCGATGGACGGCACCTTCACCTGCACGCTCACGGGGGCTCTTCTCCTTGACGTCGTCGACACACCGGGCCCCGCATTCTGCCGTGCTCGGTCCGGGCGTCGTCGGGCAGGGCCTGACGGCAGACGTCCGTCGTCAGGAGTGGATGGGCCAGCGGGGACGCATCCGGTCAGGGCAGTGGTCCTCGAACCATGCGAGGGCGGCCAGGACCGTCGAGTCGTCGAACCGCTGGCCCGAGACCTGGACGCCGATCCAGCGCCCGTCGGGCGTGCCGCCACAGTTCGTCGTGCCCGCTGGCTGGCCGGACATGTTGTAGGGCGCCGTGAAGGCGATGTGCGGCATCGCCTCGTCGCCGTCACCCCACGGCATCGGCCACTCGGCCGGGAAGGCCGGCATCGGCGCGACCGGCGAGAGCACGAGGTCGACCGCACTCGTCGCGGCGACGGTGGCCTGCTGCATCGCCATGATGCTCGCGTAGTCGCGCAGGACGGCCATCCCGTCGACACCGCGGGCCCCCTCGGCCCAGCGTCGGACGAAGGGCAGCACGCGGTCCCGTCCCGCCGGGTCGAGGGACTCGAGCTCTGTGAGGGAGCGCACGCGCCAGAACTGGTCGAGGTCGGCGAGCCAGGCGGGGCGCAGGAACGGCTCGAGCGTGACGATGGTCGCGCCGGCGCTCGCGAAGACGCTCGCAGCCTCTTCGACGGCACCGCGCACGGCAGGGTCGACGTCGAAGCCACATCCGGCGTCGAGGTGAAGGCCGATGCGCCGGCCTGCCGGGTCGAAGGGCCGCGGACGCGGGTCGAAGAGCTCGGGTGGCAGGCTGGTCCAGTCGCGTGGGTCCGGGCGACTGATGACCGAGAGGAGCAGAGCCGCGTCGGCTGCTGTTCGGGTGATCGGGCCGGCGACCCTCCCGAGATAGGGCGCGTCCAGCGGCACCCGTCCCGCGCTCGGCTTGAGCGTCGTCAGCCCGAGCCACGTCCCCGGCAACCGGATCGAGCCACCGATGTCGGTGCCGACGTGCAGCGGCCCGTAGCCCGCGGCCGCTGCGGCGCCGGCCCCAGAGCTCGAACCGCCCGTCGTCAGGGACTGGTCCCACGGCGAACGGGTGATGCCGTGGAGGCTGGACACCCCGGAGCTCAGCATGCCCCAGTCGGGCATCACGGTCGACCCGATCAGAATCGCTCCGGCCTCCTCGAGGCGCTCGACCACGGGACTGCTCCGCTGCGGCACGATCGGCGTGACGCCGGCGCTTCCGGACGGTAGCGGGATGCCTGCACGTCCGAGGTTCTCCTTGACCGTCACGGGGACGCCGTCCAGAGCACCCTGCGGTAGGCCGTGTCGGTGGCGACGCTCGCTGGCCGCCGCCTGCTCGAGGGCAACGGGGAGGCCGTGGACGAACAACGCGTTGAGGGTGGGTTCTCGGGCCGCCACGACCTCGGCCACGTCGCGGACGACCTCGACGGGCGAGAGGGTGCCGGCGGCATACGCCGACATGAGCTCGACCGCGGTCAGGGCGGCGGGCCTGCGTTCCACGTGCTGCGCCTCCCTCTCCATGCCCCGAGCGTGCACCCACGCTAACCATTGTGGACAACGTTCACCCACTGTCACCGGTCAACGGCACCCTCGTCCCATGCGCTTCGACGAGCTCCCCCGGGACTGGGCCCAACGACCGATCACCGACCCCGACGTCTTCGAGGGGGTGGTCGACCTCATCGTCACCGAGCAGACACGGTCCGACGGGGCGACCTACCTCCTGCTCTGCCACCCCAACGGGCGACTGCTCCAGCCGATCTGCCTGCCGGACGAGCCGCGCCGGGTGGATGTCGGCCAGGTGCTCGAGGGCGTGCGCCTGCTGCTCACCGAGGTGTCGCGCCACGACGTGCACGACGTCGTCATGGTGATCGCGCGGCCAGGTCGGGCCGCCCCCACCCCGCGGGACCGCGACCTGCGGGCGGCCTTCGAGGGTGCTTGCCGCACCACAGGATTCACGCTCCACGCGGTCGCCATCGCGGCACCGGACGCCGTGGCCGTGCTGCCCGCGGAGGGCGACTGCGCCGCAGCCTGAGCCGGGCAGGGGAGCAGGACACGGCATGGGGAAGATGCCGTGGCGTTCCCTGTCTCTCCGGGGACCGGCGGGGTAGCGTCCAAGCCGTGGTCGCGACCACGCGACGCCTGACCCGTGGAGGACCGATGGCCCAGCAGGCCCACACCAGTGGGAAGACCGTGACGCGCTCGTACCGGACCGGCATCGGTGGTGCCTGGTGGGCGGCCCTGGTCGTCGTGACCGTGCTGCTCGGCTTCCTCGGTCGTAGCGACAGCGGCTTCTGGAGCGGCTTCCTGTGGAGCATCGTCGGCTTCGTCGTGGGGTCGCTCGTCGCCATCGCGGTGACCGGACGGCTCGTGCCGGCGCGCTCCGAGGACGAGGCGTTCGCCGATCTCGGCGCCGCGAGCGGTTCGGTGGTCACGCGATGAAGTGGCTGCTCCTCGTGCTGGCGTTCGTCCTCGGTGCTGCGGTCACGTGGTTCCTCACCGTCAGGCGCGCGAGCCGGACGGTCCAGGCAGGCCCGGGCGCGGGTGCATCGCCTGCCGCTGCGGCGAGCGAGCAGGACGTCGGCGCCGTGGAGGCTGACGCTGAGCCGGCAGGGCCTGAGCTCACGCCCCTGGTCTCGCCGGGCGAGCCGGTGGCGGGTGCCGTGGGCATCGCCGGAGGCGCCGACCTCACCGCCGCGGCGGGTGCAGGGGCCCTGGCCGCCGAGACGGCTGAAGCCGCTCCGGATGCTGGTTCGCAGGACGAGGCAGACGACGTCGACGCGGCCGCTGGGGCGGACGTCGACGAGGCGGAGGACGCGGACGGGACCGGATTCGGGGGGGCCCACACGCCGCTCTCCGAGCCTCGAGGTGCGGCGGAGTCGTGGGACCGCGATGCACAGGACGAGGACGCGCTGCTGACCGAGGCTTCGACCGAGCCGGACGACTCCGCGCCTGTCGTCGACGCGACCCCGAACGGTGACGTGGCCGGCGTCGGTGAGCCGGTCGTGGTGGCAGCACTCGACGAGGCGGTCGAGGCCGACGACGCGGCGTCGTGGACGGACGCGGTGCCGGACCTCGAGCCGAGCCCGAAGGCCGACCTCGACGCAGACGTGTCGGTGGAGCCGGCCGACGACGTCGTGCCCATCGCGGACGCGACCCCGAGTGGCGACGTGGCCGGCGTCGGCGGGTCGAGGGCACGGCCGACGCAGGGTGAGCTCACCTTCGACGAGCCCCAGGAATCCGTCCCCCCGGAGGACCAGCCCTGACCCGGCTCCTCCCGCTCACCGCCGACCACCTGTGTACTGGGTGGGGTTCCGGCAACACTCGCTACTCACACGACCCGGTCCGCGACGGGACCGGCCGACGTCAGTGGTTGACGAGCACGCCCTTCGCCTCCCGCACCGTGACCGTCGTCGACGGGCCGGGAAGGGTCACCGTCGAGGGGATCTCGTCCCAGGTCGACCCGTCCAGGCTGAAGTCGGCCCCGAACGTGGTGTCGACGCGAACGGGATACTCACCCTTGGCGCGATAGAGGTGCGTGACATCTCCGTCCGGATAGACGCCTCCGGTCGACGTGGTGGGGCCGGTGCTCGATCCGTCGCCGAAGACGTAGGTGAAGCCGACCAGCTTCGGACGGATCTGGACCGGGATCCCTCGCAGCACGGACCGGTCGACCTCGCCCGGCTGGAAGCCCTGCGACGTCCAGTTCACCCGGTAGAAGGTGCGGAGGTTGACGAGGGTCGTGTTGCCGGCCGGCTGGCTCGAGATCTGCGGCTTCGACCACGGCGTCCGCATGAACGCTGCCTTGAGGTCAGCCATCGTCAACGTCGGCCGGGCGCCAGGTGCCACATCCGCAGCACAGGTCAACCCGATCAAGGTCCATGGCTGAACGACTTTGTCATCGACCAGCGTCCGTCTCCAGATTCGAAGCCGCGGGCCCGCCTCGTCGGGAGGGCAAGATCGCAGCGCCCCCGCGCATGTGACAGCTTCGGTGCCACTGTCTGGCGTGGCCTCGTAACAATCCGCCAGTGATCGGTACTCATACCTCGGAAGATGCTTGTCCCGATCATTAACCACGACCCCACCGGCGTCCCCCGGGAATTTGGGCAACCTAATGACCTTGTCCCTGGGGAGTAGGTCTGTAAAGGCGCCGTCGCTATCAGTGCCGCAGTCGACCCAAGCGTCGTCACATGGCCCCCCGTCGGCCGCGTGGCACGGGAATGCGATTGCCACGCCGACGGCAAGCGCGGTCCCCATCGCGCGGATTGAACGCTTCATG
Organism: Terrabacter sp. Root181; assembly: GCF_001428505.1. Taxonomy (GTDB): domain Bacteria; phylum Actinomycetota; class Actinomycetes; order Actinomycetales; family Dermatophilaceae; genus Terrabacter. Next base: position 113,356 of record NZ_LMHU01000008.1, on the reverse strand, counting down.
ACGCTGTCTGGAGTTTGGTGGCTGTCCAGTGTCCGTTATCGAAGGAGAGGGACATTACGAACGTGCCGGGCCCATTAGCTGTGGTTCGAACCTTGTCGCCGGCCTGGTTCACAACGTTCACGGATGTCTGCTCAACGTCCACTAGCACACGGGCCGACGACGTCGAGAACGCCAGTGGACTTGTCCTGAGCACCCGAATCGAAGGTCCAGTGTGCCGCTGCCCCTTGGCCTCCAGGCTCTCCAGCGACTCGGACATTGCTCGGCATGTCTCGCACGTAGGAGCAAACAGCCCGGCAAGCACCGTCGCATCCGGTTTGGTCGCACCGTCGTTGAGCGACTCGATGAAGTGGCGGGCGAAAGCTTGAGCGCCCGGCGCCGTTCGGGCGAGGGCGGCGGCCGGGATCTTGGCGATGACGGGGTCGACCGAGGCAGTCGGACTGGGTGCTGTCGACGTGGTGGTCGTGGGGGTTGCGGAGCTGGTGACGGCCGAGGTCGACGGTGGAGTCGTCACTGCAGGACCGGGGTCGCTTCCCGTGCACGCACCCAGCGTCGCGAGCGCGACGGAGGTGGCGGCAAACGCAAGGAGCGTGCGGTGTCGGTGCGAGCGTGCGGCGGCGGTCATCGGCGTCCCCTGTCGATCGTCGATCATCGTGCGGTTGCGTCGGGTGAGGTGCGTTTCGCACCCTTCGTTCCTCGACGGCAACCTACGACGATCGTGCCTCACCCGCACCCTGAGCCCCGTCCGTCATCCACAGGCACCCCGGCTGCACCGGGCCGCGGTGCTCGGGTGACAATGGTGGCGATTCGCTGCCGTCAGGGGCCGTTCGACGCTGCGATTTCTGGGTCTCACCGGCGACACACCCACGAGTTCGGAGCATGGGCGACCGGCAGGTAACCTTTTTCGCGGTCCTGTGCGCACCTCCACGCGTGCAGTAGCTATGCGCCCTAGAAGTGGGCGTGCAAGGGAGCCCCATGTCTCGCACTGACACCGTCGACGTCAAGCGTTGGCGCGCCAAGTACGCCCTCATCGAGCGCGCCGCCGAGGCGGACAAGGACGCCCAGGCCCTCTTCGCCGAGCTCGACTCCGAGCGTTCCGCCCGCAACGGCGAGCTGCGCGAGATCCTCGCCGACCTCGTGGCCTCGAGCGACCTCGTCGCCTTCAAGGAGGCGATGAACCAGTGGACCCGCAAGGACGGCCCCTACGTCGGCTTCGGGCCCATCGGGGGCCCGTGGCTCGCCTCGCTCGTCCGCCGGGCCGAGGAGGAGTACGCCGAGGTCGTCGGTCTGCTCAAGCTGACCCTGCAGACCCCGGCGTCCCCGCAGGACGCCGGCGACAAGCTCCAGGCCATGGAGGCCTTCCTCGCCCGCGGCGGCTCGCGCGGCCAGCGCGCCCCGGGACCGGGCCACACGGCATACGTCCTCTCGCTCTTCTGGTCCACGGACGACGGCGGCGAGTGGCCGCTCATGTGGGAGAATGCCCCGCACATGCTCCAGCGGCTCGGCTGGCTCGAGCGCGGCCTGAGCCACGCGGAGCGCTACGTCGCCTTCGCTGCCCTCTGCGCGGCCCTGCGCCCCGAGGACCCGAAGTACGCCGCCCGCATCCTCTGGTACCTCAAGGAGACCGAGGCGTTCGTCGGGATCGCCCCCAAGGTGCTCGACGTGTGCGTCGAGGCGGCCGAGATCGCGGCGGACTTCCGCCAGTCGACCGGCTACGCCAACGCCAAGCGCGAGGACCGCGCGGCCGACCTCGCCCGCCAGCTGCGCGGCGAGGCCGACCACATCAGCGACAGCCTCATCGAGCGGCTCTCCACCGAGACGGGCCTCTACCTCGAGGCCCCGACCCTCGCGCTGCAGCAGCACGCGGGGGAGGACGCCGCCTACCGCTCCGACCTGTATGCCGCGTGGATCCTCGTCGGTGGTGCCGGCGCGCCCGGCTTCCGCCTCTGGGTCACCCCGTCAGGCGTCGCGTTCGGCCTGCACGGCGGCTGGGAGGGCGAGAGCGACCAGCAGCACCGCGAGGTCGGCACCATCGTCCAGGAGCACCTGCCGCGCGGCCTGACCTTCCTGCGCGTCCACGAGGACGGCCGCACCGACCGGCTCGAGGCCGTCGGGCGCGAGTACCCCGGCGGCGAGGCCTTCGTCGGCCGCTGGTGGAAGGGCGACGAGGCCGTCGGACGGGCCGACTTCGCCGACGACATCATCTCGACGGCCCGCGCCCTGACGCCGCTGCTGCGCTTCATGACCTCGAGCCAGCGAGGCCCCCTCGACGACCCCAGCCTCGAGCTCGCCTCCATGGTCGACCTCGACAGCGAGGTCGAGATCTTCAAGAGCGAACGGCCCTACCCGAGCGAGCGCGACGCCTGGCACCAGGAGCAGCGGCGCGTCTTCGCCGCCTGCCTGTCGCGCGAGGGGCTCGAGGCCTTCGACCTGCCGACGTTCAAGCGCATCGTGTCGACGCGCGGCTACGGCGACATCGGCGCGCAGTCCGTCCTCATCAGCAGCATCAACGCGCTCGACGCGGCCGGCATCGACGAGCTGCGCGTCATGGTGCGCGACCTGCTCTGGGGTGAGGGCCGTGACGAGGAGCGGATCAACCGGGTGCTCGGCTCCGACGACGTGCCGGTCCAGGGCTTCGGCGAGAGCGTCGTGCTCAAGCTCTTCGCCATCGCGCACCCCGAGCACTGGCTGCCCCTCTTCGCCCTGAGCGGGGACTCCGGCAAGATCGCGATGCTCGGGCGCCTCGGGGGCCCGGCGCGGTGGACCGAGGGCAAGTCCCGCGGTCGCACGCACGTCGAGACCAACGCCCTGCTCAAGCAGACGCTGGACCCGCTGCTGCCGGACGACCCGTGGGGGCAGGCGCAGCTCGCGTACTGGCTCATGCGCCGCTCCGACAAGGCGCTCATGCCCGACCACGACGCGCTCGGCGAGGCCGCGCAGGAGCTGCTCATCGGGGAGGACTTCCTCCGCGAGATCCAGGGGCTGCTCGAGGAGAAGAAGCAGGTCATCTTCTATGGGCCCCCCGGCACCGGCAAGACCTACCTCGCGCAGCGGTTCGCCCTGGCGCTGCAGCCCGACCCGGCCAAGCGCGACATCGTCCAGTTCCACCCGAGCAGCAGCTACGAGGACTTCTTCGAGGGCTTCCGGCCGCAGATCGACCACCAGGGCCAGATGGTCTACGAGCTGCGCAAGGGCCCGCTGGCCCTCCTCGCCGAGGCGGCCGAGGCCGACCCGCTGACGCCGCACATCATGATCATCGACGAGATCAACCGGGCGAACCTGCCGCGCGTCTTCGGTGAGCTGCTCTTCCTGCTCGAGTACCGCTCGCACTCGGTCAAGACGAGCTACCGCCCCGACGAGGGCTTCGAGCTGCCGCCGAACCTCTACTTCATCGGCACGATGAACACCGCTGACCGCTCCATCGCCCTCGTCGACGCGGCCCTGCGCCGGCGCTTCGACTTCGTGCCGTTCATGCCGCACGACGGGCCGATGGAGGGACTGCTGCGCCGCTGGCTCGAGGCCCATGACGGTCCCGTGTGGGTGGCCGAGCTCGTCGACCGCGTCAACGAGGACCTGCGCCGGGCCCTGCGCGGCCCGCACCTGCAGATCGGCCACAGCTACTTCATGCGTCCCGGCCTCGACGGCGACGAGGCGACGCTGCGCCGCATCTGGGACTACAACGTCTACCCGTTCATCGAGGACCAGCTCTACGGGCGCGAGCACGAGCTGGCCCAGTTCCGCTGGGAGAACGTCCGAGCCCGCTACGGCCAGTTCGACCTGACCAGGCCGTGACACGACGATGACCATCGAGCTGGCCCCGATCCCCGAGCACGGACGCTCGGGGCCGGTCCGGCTGTCCCGAGAGACCCGGGCTGCTCTCGTCGCGGCAGCGGGGGAGCGTCTCGTCATCCACGCGACCGCCGACCCCGACGTCGTCACCATCGGCGCGACGAGCTGGGTCGGGGCGCTTGCCGTGCCTGGCCTCGTCGTGCGCGTCATGCCGAAGGTCTCGGTCACCAACTTCTTCGCGATGCTCGGGGCGGGCGTCTCGCCCGACGCGTTCGACCACGAGCACGTGACGTGGAGCGACACCGACGAGCTCATCGACGGCGTCGCCTACTTCGCCATCCGACTCATCGACTCGGCCACCATGCGCGGCCTCGTGCACGGCTACGTCCCGCGCGAGGAGCGGATGCGGACGATCCGCGGCCGGCTGCTCGTCGAGGAGTTCGCGCGGCGGCCGTGGAGCGCGGCCGAGCCGCAGTGTCGGTTCGACGACTTCACCGCCGACATCGTCGAGAACCAGCTCTTCCGCTGCACGCTGCAGGCGATGCTCTCGTGGCCGCAGCTCGCGCCGCACATCCGCCGCGAGGCCCTGCGCGTCCTCGGCCGGTTCGACGGCGTCGCCGACACGACGGCGACGAAGCACGCCGCACCGCTGCCGATCACGCGCCTCAACGAGCACTACGAGGACGCGATGAGGCTGAGTCGCCTTGTCCTGCAAGCGATGTCGCTGAGTCACGAGGCCGGCGACCAGCAGGCCAACAGCCTCATGGTCGACATGGACGACCTCTTCCAGCGCTGGATCGCGCAGGAGCTGGACCTCCGGCTCGCCCCAGAGATGCGCATCGAGCGCGACGAGGACGTCTGGCTCGACGAGGGCCGCGCGGTCACGATGGCACCCGACCTCGTCGTGCGCCGCGGCAGCGAGGTGGTCCTCGTCGGCGACGCGAAGTACTCCATGGGCGCCGACGGCTACATGGCGTCGCGCGACTACCTCGAGCTGATCGCGTACACCACAGCCATGGGCCTGCCGACGGGTCTGCTCATCCACTGCAACAGCGACCGCGCGCCGGAGTCGGAGATCGTCATCCGCAACGCCGGCACGCGGATCCTCTGCCGTCCGATCCGTCTCGACGGGTCGTATGCCGCCGTGTGCCGTTCGCTCGACTCGCTGGCCGACCTGGTGCGCGAGCTCGCCGAGGCACCAGCGGAGTTCGAGGTCCCGACCCTCATCCGCTCACGCCGCTGACGCGTCGGACCCTGCCGCCTCTGGACGCGGAAACCGACGGCCCACAACGGTGTCCGCCAGATCACACCCGGATGAGGGATCCCTGTGACCCAACTACTACTACGCTGTGTAGTACCGACAGAGAAGCTGCCGGAACACACACCGAGTTCTGGAGTTGAGTTCCATGGGCACGATCCCACGCGACACGCACACCGAAGGTAGTGCGACGGTCACCGCGCACGACCCCACCAAGGGCGTCGTCACCTTCCAAGAGGAGGTGGTCCGCTCGGCCGTTGCCCGCAAGTTCCTCGCTGGTCTGCGCATCGTGCTCGGCTTCACCTTCCTCTGGCCCTTCATCGACAAGATGTTCGGCCTCGGCTACATGACCCCCACGGCCAAGGCATGGATCCACGGCGGCACTCCCGCCCAAGGCTTCATGAAGAACGCCGAAGGCCCGTTCGCCGACTTCTTCAAGAACATCGCCGGCCCGTGGGCCGACTGGCTGTTCATGGGCGGCCTCCTCGGCATCGGTGTCGCCCTCCTCGCCGGCGCGGGCCTCAAGCTCGCCGCCTGGACCGGCGCTCTCCTCCTCGCGCTGATGTACCTCGCCGAGTTCCCCCTCGGCACCACCGGCGCCTACACGAACCCGATCATCGACAGCCACTGGATCGAGGCACTGGGCATCGCGGTTCTCGCCACGACGCTCGCCGGGGACACCTGGGGCCTTGGCAAGTGGTGGGGCCGCCACGTCGGTAACGGTCTCCTGCGGTGAGCCGGGTCGGTGGCCGCGTTCCCTGACACGGCCACCAGCACGGGCCCTCGGGCCCGGGCAGCAAGGCGGTCCTCCTCGGAGGGCCGCCTTCCTGCTGCGTGTCGTCAGTCGGGCGTGAAGGCGCAGAACTCGTTGCCGGCCGGGTCGACCATGACGGTCCACCCGAGGCCCTCGTCACCCTTATCGCGCACCGACGTCGCCCCCGCCGCCACGAGGGCCGCGATGTCCTCGGTCGTGACGTCGAGGTGGATGCGGTTCTTCGCCGTCTTGTCCTCGGGCACGGGCTGGAAGACGATCGCCTCGAACGGCAGGCCCGCGATCCCCTCGACGTGGCTCCAGCCCTCGTCGCGCACCGCCGTGCCGCCGAGCGTCTCGGCCCACCATCCGGCCACCCGGTGTGCGGCGCCCTCGTCTCCGGTGACGTCCCAGACGAGCTCGTAGACCGGGTCGGTCACGGGTTCGTCGCGGACGAACACGCAGAACTCCTGGCCGTCCGGGTCGAGCAGCACGGTCCAGCGGGGCTGCTCGTCGTGGACCACGGCCCCGGCGTCGAGCGCGGGGCCGAGCGAAGCCGCCCTGATGTCGAGGTGCAGACGGTTCTTGACGGTCTTGGGCTCGGGAACGCGGTTGACCCAGACCCTGACCTCGTCACCGACCCGCAGGCACGAGTCCCCGTCGTCATGAGGGTGTGACTCCCAGCCGAGGAGCGGCCCCCAGAACGCCGAGAGGGCGTGCGGGTCGGTGGCGTCGATGCACAGGTCCTTGTAGGTCGCGAGCGGCATGGAGCGACCGTAGCCCCCTGGTGCCGTCGCGTTGCCGGCTTCAGCGACGACGAGCAGACGTATGCCGTCCGGCCGAGAGGCGGCCGGACGGCATACGTCGTCGGGATGGTGCGGGTGACCGCTCAGCCCACGCGGAGCGTCACCGTGGACGAGACGGACGGGTGGTAGCGCCCAGACCCGTTGTAGGTGGCCCGCACTGAGTGCGTGCCGCGCGAGAGGACGGGTGCGTGCAGCGTCGCCTTGCCCTTCGCGACGGTCGACGTGCCGAGGACCCGGGTGCCGTCACGGAAGGTGACGGTGCCCGTGGCGGTCGACGGCGAGAGCGTCGCGGTCAGCGTCGGGCGCCCGCCGTAGCGGAAGCTCGTGCTGCTCGACGTCAGGGACGTGGCCGAGGCCACGCCCTTGACGGTGACCGTGACCGTCGCCGACGTGCTGGCGACGGTGGTGGTGTCACCGGAGTAGCGCGCGACGAACGACTGCGTACCACGCGGGAGGCCGGTGACGGGCAGGACGGCCTTGCCGCCCGAGACCGCGACCGTGCGCAGCGACTTGCCGTTCCAGTCGAACGTCACGGTGCCCGTGGCGGTCGACGGGGACACCGTCGCCGTCAGCACCGTGCGGCCGCCTTGCGTGAAGCTCGACGGGCCGGCCGTGAGCTTCGTCGCCGACGTCGTGCGCACCGTGACCACCTTGGCCCGGGAGCCGTCGGTGTTGAGGTGGTGCAGCAGGAGCAGACCCTGCGGCTTGTCGACCTTCACGGTCGCCTCGTCACGCCGGACCTCGAGCTTCTCGCCCGGGCGGTCGGTGCTGAGCAGCGTGCCGAAGTCGCCGTAGGCCGACAGGCCGGGGGAGGCGAGGCTGATGGTCATCGGCTTCGCCGCCGAACCGAGGGCGTCGACGGCGACGCCCTGGGCGAGCGAGCTGACCCAGTAGCGGACCTCCGGGGCAGCGCCCGTCACGAGGCCCTCGTCCTGGAGCACCTTGACCGACACCGGCATGACGAGCGAGTCGCTGTTGAAGAGGTTCGTGTCGAACGACCCGTCCACGCCGTTGACGAGCGACTGGTCGAGCACACCGCCGAAGCCGGGGCCCGGTCGCAGGTCGACGAGCTCGGCCACGAAGTAGTCGTAGTCGTCGGTCGTCGACAGCCGGGTGTTGTAGACCACGGCGTCGGCCGTGCCGTCGGCGTTCGTGTCGAGGAAGACGTCGAACTCCGTGGACGTGGCCGGGGTGCGCCACGCGCCCTGTGTGGTGATCCCGAACGTCAGCATCGCCTGGTCGAGACGACCGAAGAGCGGCGCATCGGAGGCTGCCCCGACGTAGCGCAGGTCGGCCCCGCGGTCGTCCGCCGTCGCGTTGCAGTCGACGATTCGGGTGGCCGAGCAGTCCGCGCGGCGCGGGCTCGTGCCCTGCAGCTGAAACGTCGAGACCGTCGAGACGTACGACGTGGCGTCGCTGCCTTGGTCGATGCCGGTGCCGGTGAGCGGGAGCATCGAGGTGGCGACGCCGGCCGGGAGGCCGGACTGCCTCGTCACCGTCGTGCTCGCGGGCGACGACATCGTGGACGCCGCCCGCGGCGCCGACCAGACCGGCACGCGCAGCGCGCCACCCGCCGTGCCCTGGACGGGCTCGAGGACCATGCGGCCGCTCGCGTCGGCACGGTGGCTGCGCAGGATACCGATCTCGAGCGGGTCGGCCTCGGCCGTCGGGTCGGCGACGGGCCGCAGCGCAGACCGCGTGAAGGTCGCCGTGACGGTGACGTCGACGGACCCGTTCGCCGGGACGAGTACCTGCGACGGGCTGAACGCGTACGTCACTCCCGGCGTCGGGTGGGCAGCGTCGTAGGACAGCTCGTAGGCCGCCGACGTGACCGGGCGCTTGTTGACGATGCGCACGGTCTTCGTCAGCGTCTGCGTCGGGGCGGTCACCGCGACCGGACCGAACGAGACGCTGACGGCGCCCTGGTCGTCGGTGACGTACGCGAGCGTGCTCGTGCCGACCGCGGCGTCGGCCACGACGCGACCGGAGCCCACGCGCTCGGGACCGTAGACGTCGCCCGTGTGGTCGGGACCGACGAAGACGTCCTGGGTCGCCGTGTTCATGATCGAGGCCTTGACCTCCTCGACCGTCCACGTCGGGTGCGAGCCGCGCACGAGCGCGGCCTCACCGGCCACGTGAGGCGACGCCATCGAGGTGCCGCTCTCGGCGACGCCCTCGTTGCCCGTGCCGACGGCCGCGGAGAACGTCGTGACACCGGGTGCGGCGACGTCGGGCTTGACGCCACCGGCCACTCCGACACCACGCGACGAGAACCCGGCGAGCTGGTCGACCGCCCTGGGGCTGCGGATGGTGACGGCGTTGCGGAGGTCGTTCGTCATCGTGACGCGGACCTCGTCGGAGGCGTCGAGCTGGGCCTTGACGGCCTGCGTCCCCTGGTTGACGGTGAGCATCGCAGGGATGTCGGTGTCGCCGGTGACCCCTGCCGAGAACGCGTTGACGTCACTGCCGTAGATGACGCCGACGGCGCCCGCGGCCTTGGCGAGACCAGCGCGGTCCTTGGAGCCGCACCGGCGGCCGGTGCCGTCGAGCCACATCTGCATGACGACCTTGCCGGTCACCTTCGCCTGGTCGGCGACGGAGTAGGGCGAGCAGCCGTCGGTGTTGTTGCCGGCGCTCGGGTCCTGCGACCAGTCGCCGACGGTCACGACGGGGACGTTCGTCACCCCGGGCTCGCCGGTCCAGTCGTAGGCGACCGACTTGAGGGCGGCGAAGACGTTGTCCTGGGTCCCGTCGACCGTGTCGGCGGGCTCGATGCCGGCGGGGGAGTCGAACTCCAGGCCGTCGACGACGTCGTTGCCGTCGTCGGACGCGGCGACTGCGAGCACGCGCGGAGCGTTGCCAGGGGAGCCGCCGACCTCGTAGACGTCACCGGAGTTTCCCATCGAGGCGACGACGACGGTGCCGAGGGCGGCGAGGTTGTCGGAGGCGACGGCGTCGGGGTCCTCGGGCGAGCCGTAGGAGCTGCCGAGCGACATGTTGACGACGTCGAGGTGGTCGGAGAGGTCGCCGTCACCGTTGGGGTCGGCCGCCCAGTCGAGTGCCTGCCCGACGACGTTGGTCGAGCCGTCGCAGCCGAAGACCTTGAGGGCGTAGAGGCTCGCCTCGGGGGCGACTCCGGGGCCGATGTCGAGGCTGGAGGGGTCGTCGGACGCGTAGCCGCCGCTCCACGTCGTGCCGTCGGACGCGACGCCGAGCCCCGCCGTCGTGCCCGCGACGTGCGAGCCGTGGCCGTTGCAGTCGAGCGGGTTGGGGTCGGGCTGCGGGTTCGGGTCGTAGGTGTCCGAGCCCGGGTCGGCGTTGTAGGCGTCGCCGGCGAAGTCGTAGCCGCCGACGACCTTGGCGGTCGGGGCGAACGCGTTGGAGGCGCCGGCAGCCTTGAACGCGTCGACCGTGCCCGGGCCGCCGAAGTCGGCGTGGGTGTAGTCGATGCCCGTGTCGATGATGCCGACGCGGACGCCCTTGCCGGTCTGCGACATCGCCTTCCACACCTTCGGCGCGCCGATGAGCGGCACCGACGAGGAGTTGGTCGGTGCCTTGGGCGTCAAGCGGTGGATCGCCTTGACGCCCGGGATCGCCGCGAGGGCCGAGAGCCGGGTGGCGTCCGTGCGCACCGCGATGCCGGCGTATGCCGCGTGGACCTTGTAGAGCGAGCGTGCCTTCGTCGCGGCGGCGCCGAAGCGCGACTCGATCCCCTTCTGTGCGGTCCTGACCGCAGAGGTCTGGGTGCGTGCCGCGCTCCTGGCGGCGGCGAGCCCGCGTCCGCGGGCCTGGCCGAAGGCCGTCGTCGCGGGTGCGGCGTCGAGCTCGATCATGACGTCGACGGGTCCGGTCGCCTTGCGCAGGCCGGCGTCGACCCTGTCGCCGGCGTCCACGCGCTGCGTGCCGAGGCCGAGCGAGCCGGCGCTCGTGAGGCCGTCGGGAACCGAGCGGTCGCTGCGGTGCCTGACGGACGGGTCAGGGCTCGCCGACACCGGCGCGGCCCCGAGGGTGGTGGCGGCCAGGGCCGCGATGGCACCTGCGCTCACCGAGCACATCACACCACGACGCGAGCGCCATGGTCCCCGAGTGTTGTCGGACAACAGATCCTCCTCGCGTGGCTCCATTCACACGCGATGCGTCAGCGCACCGCGTGCGCAGGGACGCTCGCCCCCGAACTTGCCTGCCACGCCGGGAGCAACCTATCCCCGTTCGGGTCGTTCGTGGGCGTTCGAGGCGATCTCGTGCCGCAGGTGTCGAGGGTGTCGGTGCCGGACGGCATACTCGGCGCCATGCAGCGCATCGACGGTCACCTCGTCCTGAGTCCCACGGACCTGACGAAGCACGTCGCCTGCGCGCACATCACGACGCTCGACCTGGAGGCGCTCGACTCGGGCAGCCGGACGGCGGGAGGTGCGAGCGGGGCCGACGACTCCCTCAACCTCGTCTTCGCCAAGGGGCTCGAGCACGAGCACGCCTACCTCGAGCGCCTCATCGCCGAGGGGCGCGTCGTCGAGGACATCGCGGCCCTCGGCGTGCGCGGCGTCGAGGCCGAGGCGGCGACGCTCGACGCGATGCGTCGGGGCGTCGACGTGATCTACCAGGCGACCTTCTTCGACGGCCACTGGGTGGGCCTGGCCGACTTCCTGCTGCGTGTCGACGAGCCGAGCGACCTCGGCCCGTGGCGCTACGACATCGCCGACACCAAGCTCGCGCGCCGGCTCAAGGTCCCCGCGCTGCTCCAGATGGCGACGTATGCCGCGCGCCTCGAGCTGCTCCAGGGCGTGCCCCCGCAGTGGCTGACCGTCGTCACGGGCGACGCGGAGTCGCACCCGTGGCGGCTGGTCGACGTGGCGCCCTATGCCCGACGTCGCCGCGCCGAGCTCCTCGACGCCATCGCCAACCCCCGCGAGACCGAGTCGGCGCGGGTGCAGCACTGCGGCCAGTGCCGGTGGAAGGAGCGGTGTGCCCAGGAGTGGCTCGACCGCGACGACCTCATCCAGGTCGCCGGCATGCGCGCCGACCACCGCGCCGCGCTCATCGACCTCGGCATCCCGACCCTCCGCTCGCTCGCCGAGTCCACCGAGGAGCGACTGGCCCCTGCCCTGTCGATCGCGAGCCGTCGCCGGCTGCTCCAGCAGGCGCGACTGCAGCTCGCCGAACGCGAGACCGGGCAGGCGCAGTACGAGCTCCTCGACCCCGAGCCGGCGCGTGGCCTGCAGATGCTGCCTGAGCCCGACGAGGGAGACGTCTACCTCGACTTCGAGGGCGACCCGTGGGCCGAGGGCGGCGCCGGGCGCGAGTACCTCGCGGGCATCTGGACCCGACAGGGCGAGTTCGTCGAGTTCTGGGCCCACGACTTCGCCGAGGAGGGCCGCCTGACCACCGACCTCGTCGACTGGCTGACCGAGCGGTGGCGGCGCTTCCCCGACCTCCACGTCTACCACTACGCGCCCTACGAGACCACGGCCCTCAAGCGGCTGGTCGGGCAGCACGCCACCCGCGAGGCGGAGCTCGACCAGCTGCTGCGCCACGAGGTCTTCGTCGACCTCTACGCCGTCGTGCGCCAGGGCGTCCGCATCAGCAAGGGCTCCTACTCCATCAAGAAGCTCGAGGAGTTCTACTGGGGCCACACGCGGTCCGCCGACGGTGCGGGTGTCGCCGACGGGCTGTCGTCCGTCGTCGAGTACGAACGCTGGCTCGCCGGTCGCGACGACGGCTCGGCGGACCAGGCGATCCTCGACGACATCCGTCGCTACAACGAGGAGGACGTCCGGTCCACCCTCGCGCTGCACGAGTGGCTCGAGGAGCGACGCGCCGAGCTCGCACGGTCGGGGCACACGCTGAGTCGGCCGGTGCCGGAGCAGCTGCGCGAGATCGGCGACGAGGAGCGCGCCGAGATCGCGCTGGCCGACCGGCTCGTCGCCGACGGCCACACGCTGCTGGCGGGGCTCGTGGGCTGGCACCGCAGGGAGAAGCGGCCCGAGTGGTGGGACTTCTTCCGTTACAAGGAGCTCGAGACCGCAGAGCTCGTCGAGGACGGCACCGCGATCGGTGACCTCGGAGAGCCTGAGGAGATGCGGATCGTCAAGCTCTCCAAGGTCTGGCGCTACCCGTTCCCGCCGCAGGACTGCAAGGTGTCGGTCGGCAAGTACGTCCCCGACGTCGACACGCACGCCCCGGTCGGCAAGGTCGTCGGCCTCGATGCAGTCGAGGGCTGGGTCGAGCTGTCGATGAAGAAGTCGCTCGACCCGCCGCGGCCGCGAGGGCTCGGCGGGCCTGGTCCGGTCATGGACCAGGCGCTCCGGGCGAGCATCGCCCGCACCGCCGAGCTGGCGCTGTCCGGAGGCGCCAACCTCGCGACGCGGCTCGTCGACCGGGTCGTCCCGGCTGCCGCCGTGCTCGCACCGCGCGATGGCGAGACGCCGAAGGACGTCGTCGTCCGCGTCGGCCGTGGCCTGGCCGGTGAGGTGCTGGCCGTCCAGGGTCCGCCCGGCACCGGCAAGACGTACGCCGGGTCGGCCCTGATCCGTGAGCTGCTCGACGCGGGGCTGCGCGTCGGGGTCACCGCGCAGTCCCACGCCGTCGTGCTCAACCTCCTCGACGAGGTGGCTCGACCCGCCTGGCACAAGGACGGCACCAACGTCGAGGAGGGTGACGAGCCCGACGACCCCAACGCCCTGATCCGCCACACCTCCGACAACGCCGCCATCGCGGCCGCTCTCGCGACCGGGGACGCCACGCTCGTCGGGGGCACGGCGTGGCTGTGGTCGCGCGACGACATGGTCGACGCGGTCGACGTGCTCGTCATCGACGAGGCCGGACAGTTCTCGCTCGCCAACGCGGTCGCCGTGGCACCGGCCGCCCGGTCACTCGTCCTGCTCGGCGACCCCCAGCAGCTGACGCAGCCGACCAAGGCGGTCCACCCCTACGGATCGGGTGTCTCGGCTCTCGACCACCTGCGCACCGATGACGACGGGCTCGTCCACGACGTGATCGCCGACGATCGCGGCGTCTTCCTCGACCGCACGCACCGGATGCACCCGAGCCTGACGGCGTTCGTGTCGCAGCTCGCCTACGAGGGTCGGCTCGAGTCGGCTCCGGGGCGTGAGCGGCTCCGCGTCGAGGCGCCGGGCGCCCTGTCGGGCGACGGGCTGTGCTGGGTGCCCGTCGAGCACGAGACCCCCTGCGAGCAGTCGAGCCGTCAGGAGGCCCGGGTCGTCCGTGCCCTCGTCGACGACCTGCTGCGCGGGAGATGGACCACGGCAGAAGGCGACTCACGTCCGATCGGGCTCGCTGACGTCCTCGTCGTCGCGCCCTACAACGCACACGTCGCGACCCTCCGGGCCGAGCTGCCCGACGGTGCGAGGGTCGGCACGGTCGACAAGTTCCAGGGCCAGCAGGGGGCCGTCGTCATCTACTCCATGGCGAGCACCACGGCAGCGCTCGCCCCGCGGGGCGTCTCCTTCCTCTACGACCTCCACCGCCTCAACGTCGCGATCTCGCGTGCCAAGGCGATGGCCGTCATCGTCGGCAGCCCCCTGCTCACCGACGCCGAGGTCCACACGCCGGAGGAGCTGCGCGCGGTCAACGCGCTGTGCCGCTACGTCGACGAGGCCAAGACCGTCTGGTCCTGACAGGTCAGGCTCTCGGGACCTCCGGCGTCAGGGACGCCGGGGGAGCGTGGCCAGGTCCTTCTCGACGACCTCGCGGTCCTCGGGGTCGTCCATCGTCGCCAGCACCTCCCGGGCCTCGGCCTCGAAACGATCGGCCGCCTCGAAGTCGCCGCCGAGACCTGCTGCCCTCGCGGACGCCTCGAGGGCAGCCGCCAGGTCCCAGGGCTCACCGGCGCCGCCCCGCGCGATCGTGACGTAGCGGGCCGCGTGGTACGCCGCGGCGTCGGGCTGCCCGAGCACGGCGTGCACCCGGGAGACGAGCCAGTGGCCACGGCCCATGTTCTCCGGCTGCACCCCGTCGTACCGACCCCAGTGGTACATCGACGCGTGGGCGCGGGCGAGCATCTCGTCGTCGTCCTCGGGTGAGCGGTCGGTCTGCTCGAGCAGGTCCCACGTCGCGTTGTAGAGATCCACGCCGAGGCGGCGGTGGTCGATCTCGCTCATGGCGGCACTGTAGACCGGCGCCGGGCCCGGGTCAGGCGCCGTGCGCGGCGACGTCCCACAGACGTCCCTCACCGCGGATGCCGGGCAGCGCGTCCCGGATCGAGCGCTCGGCCAGCTCGGGGGCGACGCCGAGGTCGACGGCATACCGCAGGGCGACCGCCGGCGTGCGCTGGACGCCCTGCCGGCAGTGCACGAGGACCCGCTTGCCCTCGGCACGGAACTGGCGCAGCGCCGACGAGGCGTCGTCGAGGACGAAGTCCAGGTGCGGGTTCGACTCCTCCTGCTCCTCGTCGTTGATCCAGAACTCGATGTGGTCGCGGGCCGTCATGCCGGTGGCCGGGATGTCCTCGAGGCCGAGGGCGCAGAGGGAGACGATCGCTTGCACGTCGAGCTCGCGCACCCGACCCAGGTCGCTGACGGTCCCGAGAACGATGTCGGGGTCGATCGGGTGCGGGATGCCCAGCGTCGGGATCTCCGGGTCACTCATCGACGTCACCGACGGCCACTCGCCGAACTGACGGCCACCCACCGACGTCGACACGGCGAGCTCGACGAGGTCGTGCGCGCGCAGGCCCGGCCACCCGTGCACCATGCGGCGCCACTGCGTGGGCACGGCCGAGGCGCCGTAGCGGGCGCCGAGCAGGGAGCCGGCGATGGCCGCCACCGTGTCGGTGTCGTGACCGGCGCGCACCGCGGCCTGGAGCCCTCGTTGCAGGTGCATCGCGGAGCCGTCGCCGCGGTCGGTCGTCGTGATGGCGGCCCACGCGTCCTGCAGCGCGGTCACCGTGAAGCCGTTGTTGCCGAACTGACCCGGCTCGGCGCCCGTCGCGGCCTCGATCCAGTCGCCCCAGCGCCCGACGTTCGCGGCGCTCACGAGGTCGAGGCCGGCCGCGAGGTCCAGACGGCCTTCGGTGACGGCGACCCGGATGGCCTCGGACCACAGCACCGCGGAGTCCCCGGCGAGCGGGTCGGCATGGGTGAGCAGGGCGATGGCCCGGGCGGCCTGTGCTGTCGCCTGGCGGTCGTCGAGCGCGGACAGCCCGACGATGGGTGTCCGCATGAGCGCCCCGTTGCCCGCGGTCAGCCCGGTGCACGCGTGCAGCGCCTCGCTCGCCCGGGTGAGTCGCTCGTGCGAGGCGCCGGTGAGCTCCTTGGCCTCGGTGAGCACCGCGCGGGTCTGGACTCCGACGTCGGTGGCGCCGCCGTCGAGCCATGCCGTGAACGCGTCCGCCACGGCGTCGAGACCCTCGGCCGAGGTGAGGTCGACGCCCCGGGCGGCGATGCGGGCGACGCAGAGCGTCATCTGGGTGTCGTCGCTCCACTCGCCCGGCTCGTACGGCCCGAGGCCGCCGCCCTTCATGACGGCCTCGCCGACCGGGGGCGCCGCCATCTCGTAGGGCACACCGAGGGCGTCTCCGCAGGCCTCACCGAGGAGCACCCCGGCCGCGCGGTCGACGGCGATGGGGCGGATCGACACGACTGCTCCTCGAGGACGCGGGGGATTGCTTCGGGATGAAACTACCGTCCGGTCCGGCACGGCACGCGGCGTGGTCCGACCCTGGACGCCCGGCTCAGGAGCGGCGCGGCTGACGCCGTAGGCTTCTCGCGTGCTCCCACCCCTGACCATCGTGCTGCTCGTCGCGAGCGGCCTGCTCGGCCTCCTGGCCACGCACCACCTGATCCGGGGCCGTCTCGTCGACGACCCGCTCATCATCGTCGGCGCCGCGATCGAGGTGGCGCTGGTCGTGCAGCTCGTCGTCGGGCTGGCCAAGGCGTCCGCGATCGCCGACGGTGCGGAGCGGGCCACGTTCATCGCGTACCTGTTCACGGTCCTGCTCGTCATCCCGGCCACGATCGTCATCGCGGTCAAGGAGAAGACCCAGTGGGCCATGGCCGTCGTGCTGGGCGGCGCGCTCGTCGTGGCGATCCTCGTCGCCCGGCTGCAGCAGGTCTGGAGCCTCAATGTCTGAGCAGTCGCCCACCCCTTCAGGGACCACCGGCGAGCCGGCGGTCGAGCGACCCCACACAGGTCATGGATTCGGCCGCGTGCTCGTCGCCGTCTACGGTCTCCTCGCGCTCGCCGCGACGGGTCGGTCGATCCTGCAGATCACCGAGTACTTCGACCGGGCACCCGTCCCGTTCCTGCTGTCGGCGCTCGCCGCGCTCATCTACCTCGTCGCGACCATCGGCCTGGCCCGCGGCGACCGTGCGTCCGTGCGCCTCGCGACCATCGCCCTCACGGTCGAGCTCGTGGGCGTGCTCGTGGTCGGGACCTGGAGCGTCGTGCGGCCGGAGGCCTTCCCCGAGAAGACCGTCTGGTCACACTTCGGCGCGGGCTACGGCTACGTCCCTCTCGTGCTGCCGCTTGTCGGCCTCTGGTGGATCCGCCGCACGGCCCGGGCCACCGCCGCCTCCGATGCCGAGGTGGCGCGGTCGGCGGACTGACGCGCCGCCGATAGGGTTGCCGCCATGACCGAGCAGACCCCTGCCCCTGCGCCGACCCCGCAGGCGACACCCGTCGCCGGCCCCCTGACGGTCCGCGAGATCAGCGGCGACGAGGCCGTCGAGACCCTCCTCGAGCTCGGCGGCAGCTTCCTGCAGACCCCCGCGTGGGGACGCGCCAAGGCGGGCTGGCGGCGCACGCACCTCGGCTGGTTCGACGCCTCTGGGGCGCGCGTCGGCGCGGGGCTCGTCCTCTCTCGCACCATCCCGCGCCTCTCCCGGTCCTACGCCTACCTGCCCGAGGGGCCGGGGCTGCCGTGGGACGTCGTGGCGACCGACCCGGCGGCCTGGCTCGACCCGCTCGTCGCGTGGGCCAAGGCCAACAAGGCGTTCGCGCTCCGGCTCGGCTACCCGGTCGTCTCCCGCATCTGGGACCGCGAGCCGGTCAAGAAGCAGGTCGTCGACAACGGCCTGCTCAGCTTCACGAGCCTGCCCACGGCGGTCGACAACCCGGCGGCACGCAGCCTGGAGGCGTGGCTGGACCGCAACCACTGGCTCCCGCTGGGCGCCGACGGCGTCGCGGTGGGCCAGCCCCGCCTGCTCTGCATCGTCGACCTGCGGGGTCGTTCCGAGGCGGAGCTGCTCAAGGGCATGAACCAGCAGTGGCGTCGCAACGTCAAGAAGGCCGAGAAGGCGGGCGTGCAGGTGCGCGCGGTCGGGCCCGAGGGGCTCGACACCTTCCACGCGCTCTACGTCGAGTCGGCCGATCGCGACAACTTCCTGCCCCGCCCCAAGGCGTACTTCGACGTGATGGCGCGGTCGTTCGCGTCCGACGGTGCGGACGCGCCGGTGTCGGCGCGGTTCTACGAGGCCCACATCGACGGCGACGTGCTCGCCTCGGCCCTGATGATCCGCTTCGGGCGCACCTTCTCCTACCTCTACGGCGGCTCCACCGAGCGCAACCGCGACGCCCGCGCCTCCAACGCCCTGCAGTGGCAGGCGATGCGTGACGCCGCCGCAGCAGGCTGCGAGGCCTACGACTTCCGCGGCTTCAACACCTCGCTCGGGGCCACGAGCCCCCTGACCGGCCTGCTGCTCTTCAAGCTCGGCGCCGGCGCCGACGTCGTCGAGATGGTGGGGGAGCGCGAGCTCGTCATCAGCAGGTTCTGGCACCTCGCCTTCGAGAAGGCGATGGCGGCTCGGATCGCGATCAACAAGCGCCGCAAGGCCGCCCGCGCCTCGGCTGACGCCGCCGACATCTGACCCCACCGCCTGCCGGCTGCGCCAGCCGTGGACTCAGCGGCGCTGGATGTCGAAGTAGGGACTGATGTAGCACGTGGCGTAGCGCTGGCCCTGCTGCGCGACCACGACGATGCCGTCGACGAGGACGCGGCACGACACGGCGCCCCGGACCGCCGACCCGGTCGGGTCGCTGATGCGGACCCGGAGGTTGTAGTAGTCGTTGCTCGTGGCCGCGGGGTCGACCGGCTCCTCGAACGCCAGGGGCGCGGCCTGGGCGGGGTAGTCGTAGCGCTGGTGCCTCGCGTCCGAGAGGGAGACCTCGATCCGGGCGCCGTTCTCGGCATACGCCTCGAAGCGGATGGTCCTGGCGTCGGTCGGCACCGGCGTGACGGGAACAGCAGGGATGCTGATGACCTTCGGGGGTGACGTCAGGACGGACCGGGTCGGCGTCGGACCGGCCGTCGTCCCCGGAACCGGCCGCGTCGGGCCGGCGCCCGGCGCCGAGGGCGGGATGGTCGGGACCGGAACGGGGAACGAGCGGGTGACGGCAGGGCGGTTGCGGGTCACGCTGACGGCCGGTCGGGCGATCGGGTCGAGGTCGTCGACGAGGCTCGATGCCGCCCAGAAGCCGACCGGGATGAACACCCCGACCATGATCGCGACGACGTGCCACGCCTGCAGCCGTCCGCCGAGCGAGCGTCCCGCCGCGCCGGGCAGGGTGACGGTTCGCAGCCGTTCCGTCAGGGGCGGCGCAGTGGGAGCATCCGGGGCGGGCGGCGGCGGTGCTGGTGCTCGGCCGCCGGCCTTCTGCGGCACCCAGCTCGACGCTGCAGACCGCTCCAGGCCGAACGTCGTGTCGTATGCCGTCACGCCCTCGGGTGCCGATGCGTCGGGAGGGAGGTCGGCCGGGTCCGCAGGGCTCTCGAGACCGACAGGCCCCTCGTCCGCCTGACGAGTCGGCTCGTCGGCGTCGCCCGTCGTGTCGCACGTCGGGTCGCTTCGGTACGGCGGAGTCTCAGACACGGGTCCCCTCGTCTCGTGCGGGCGGCTGCCAATCTAGTGGGGGGTGCGCGTTCAGCGGGTCACATGGCCGGACGGCACGTGGCCACGGTGTCCGACGTGTTGACGGCGACGAGGCGGTCGTCGGCGTAGACCCTGCACTGCACGGAGCCCGAGCCCGAGCCCACGAGGACGGAGACAGACAGGTCGGGCGGGCGTTCGTCGAGGTGGATCTCGAAGGCCTGCGGGGGCGGGCCGTACCGCGAGTCCACGCTGAACCCTCCCACCCTCGTGTCGACCTGAGCCTCGAGCGGGTCCCCGACGAGCTCTGCGGTCACGATCTCGACACGAAGCACACGGGTGTCCGCCGGGACGGGGGCGATCCGCGGCTTGCCGGCCAGGACGGGCGCGAAGCTCGTCGAGTCGGTGATCTCCTGGACCCAGACGCCAGACACGCCGTCCCCGGGAGCGGGGTTGCCGGCTCCGGCGCCCTCGGGGCCGGCGTCCGTGGCGCAGTCGAACGATCCGGGCCCGGCATCCACCGAGTAGGAGCAGTCCTCGGCCGTGAAGTCCTCCGAGCCGTTGTTCGAGATCCCGAGCAGCAGGGGCGGGATGAGGAAGAACGCGGCCCAGCCCGGCAGGCGTCGGCGAGGCGGCCGCCGGACCGGCGGGGTCGTGAGCACTGGCGGCACGGGGGCCTGCCACGAGGCCGCCGGGGGTTGCTGCGGTCCCGGATCGGATGACCGCGACGCCCATGCCTCGGGAGGGAGAGTGGCGCCCGACCTCACCGGCTCGGGGGTGGGCGCGTCGTCGGGGAAGGAGACGTGGCGGTCGCGCTGGGGGTCCGGCAGAGCCGGACGCGCGCCGTGGGGGTCGTTCACCGGTGCCTCGCTTCGACGGGTGGGACCACGGTAGGTCCTCGACTGTCCGCGTCGTCGCACCTCAGACCGTCCGTGTCGCTGCCGCGTTCCGCGCGCCGGTGGACCGTCTGCCATCCAGCCACCGGGCATCCGGGCGAGGCGGGGCTCAGTCGGCTCCGGGCCTCCAGCCACCCACGCGGATCTCGGTGCCGTCGACGACGTCCACGGGCGAGGTCGGGTCGAGGGGGACCGTCGCAGGGGACGACCCTTCGGTCACGACGATCGTCATCGAGGCCGTCTGCTCGACACCCGCGGCGGCCAGGTCGCCTCGCCATCCGAGGTCGACGTGGGCCGTGGCACCCGGGCCGAGCGGGACCGTGCGGGCGTCGGCCGACTCGGAGTCGTGCAGTCGCCCCCGCGGGTTGCGGAAGACCGTCCCGGACGACCCTGGGGCAGTGACGACCGCGTACCCCGTGAGGACGCAGGGGACCCGGCTGTGGTTGATGACCCTCACGCGCATCTGGCGGTAGCCGAGGGCCGGGTCCACGGGGCTCGCCGACACGTCGAGCTGGCTGGGCTGGCAGGGGCCGTCGGGGAAGAGTGGTGCTGCCGGGTCTGCTGGACCTGTGGGCGAGGTGGGGCCGCTGCCCGGTGGCGGCAGCACGAGCGGGGGCTCCGTGGGCAGCGTGGGACGCGCCTTGCTGGTCGAGCCGGCAGCCGCGGGCGCGTCCGTCGGGTCGGGTTCATCGGGCGGCGGGCTCGCGCAGCCACCCACCATGACCGCGAGGCCCAGGCCCGCCGCGGCCACGACCGCTGCCCCTGTCCGTCTCACGCTCCCACGCTAGGCGACCGGCGGCGCTCGTCCGCCCGGTCCCACGACACCCGCACGAACCCGTCACCGGGGGCATCACGAGGCGGCGCGCGATATCCGTTCGGAGCCGGCCGCGGGTCGCGCCTATCCTGTCGACCATGTCCGACGAGCCCGCGAACGCACCCGCGCGCTCGCGGCCACCCCGTCGCCGCGGTCGCCGACGACCGGTCTCCGGTGAGCCGGCGCCCTCGTCGGGCGCGGGCCCGCAAGGACCTGCCGAACGACCCGACCGACCCGAGCGACCCGATCGGGCCGATCGGGCCGATCGTCCGGACCGGCGTGACCACGGCCGCGCCCGGCAACCGCGCCGCCCGGGCGGGCAGCCGCCGACGCCGGAACAACGCGAGGCCCGCCGCGCCGCGCGAGCCGCCACCGTCCCTCCCATCACGTATCCCGAGCACCTGCCGGTCGTCGACCGCCGCGACGACATCTCCGCAGCGATCCGTGACCACCAGGTCGTCGTCATCGCCGGTGAGACCGGGTCGGGCAAGACGACGCAGATCCCGAAGATCTGCCTCGAGCTCGGCCGGGGTCTCGACGGCGTCATCGGCCACACCCAGCCGCGTCGCATCGCCGCCCGAGCGGTCGCCGAGCGGCTCTCCGAGGAGCTGGCCGTCGAGCTCGGCACGGCCGTGGGCTACCAGGTGCGGTTCACCGACCAGAGCAGCCGCGACACGCTCGTCAAGGTCATGACCGACGGCATCCTGCTCGCCGAGATGCAGCGCGACCGCGAGCTGCGTCGCTACGACACGATCATCATCGACGAGGCGCACGAGCGAAGCCTCAACATCGACTTCATCCTCGGCTACCTCAGGCAGCTGTTGCCACGGCGGCCGGACCTCAAGGTCGTCATCACCTCGGCGACGATCGACCCGCAGCGCTTCGCCGAGCACTTCGCCGACCCGACGACGGGTGAGCCCGCGCCGATCATCGAGGTCTCGGGACGCACCTTCCCCGTCGAGGTCCGCTACCGCCCGCTCGTCGACCCCGACCGCCCCGAGGCGGAGGAGCGCGACATGGTGACGGGTGTCTGCGAGGCGGTCGAGGAGCTGTGGACCGAGCGCCACTCCGGCAACAGCAGCGACATCCTCGTCTTCTTCTCCGGGGAGCGCGAGATCCGCGACGCGGCCGATGCCCTGAACGGGATGAAGCTGCCCGTCACCGAGGTCGTCCCGCTCTACGGCCGGCTCTCCGCGGCGGAGCAGCACCGGGTCTTCTCGTCGCACACCGGTCGGCGGATCATCCTGGCCACCAACGTCGCCGAGACCTCGCTCACCGTCCCGGGCATCCGCTACGTCATCGACACCGGCACGGCGCGCATCAGCCGCTACAGCCAGCGCACCAAGGTCCAGCGCCTGCCGATCGAGCCGATCAGCCAGGCGTCCGCGAACCAGCGCTCCGGTCGCTGCGGCCGTGTCTCCGACGGCATCGCGATCCGGCTCTACGCCGAGGACGACTTCGACCGGCGCCCCGAGTTCACCGACCCCGAGATCCTGCGCACCAACCTCGCGTCAGTCATCCTCCAGATGACGAGCCTGGGACTCGGCGACATCGCCCGCTTCCCCTTCGTCGACCCACCCGACAGCCGCCAGATCACCGACGGCGTCCGCCTCCTGGAGGAGCTGCAGGCCTTCTCGCCCGAGGACGACGAGCCCGCCCCGGCGCGGGGGAGGCCGCGTCCGGGACGTCGGCTCACGGCATACGGCCGCACCATCGCGACGTTGCCGATCGACCCGCGCCACGCGCGCATGGTCATCGAGGCCGACAAGCGAGGGGTGCTCCGCGAGGTGCTCGTCATTGTCGCCGCCCTGTCGATCCAGGACCCGCGCGAGCGACCACAGGACAAGCAGGAGCTGGCCAACGCCTCGCACAAGCGCTTCGCCGACGAGACGAGCGACTTCGTCACGTGGCTCAACCTGTGGGCCTACCTCAAGGAGCAGCAGCGCGAGCTGAGCAGCAGCGCCTTCCGCCGGCTGTGCAAGGCCGAGTTCCTCCACTACCTGCGCATCCGGGAGTGGCAGGACCTCCACAGCCAGGTGAAGCAGGCCGCCAAGCAGGCGGGGCTCGACGTCAGCCGGGGCAGCGGCCCCGTCGCGCAGGGCGAGCTCGACGTGGACGCCATCCACCAGTCGCTGCTCGCCGGCCTGCTCTCGCACGTCGGCGTGCGCGACGAGCAGAAGCGGGAGTATGCCGGTGCGCGGGGCACGCGCTTCGGCATCAGTCCCGGGTCGGCGCTCTTCCGCAAGCAGCCGCAGTTCGTCATGGCCGAGGAGCTCGTCGAGACGAGCCGCCTCTGGGCACGCGTCAACGCCCGCATCGACCCCGTCTGGGCCGAGCAGCTCGGCGACCACCTCGTCAAACGGCAGTACTCCGAGCCGCGCTGGTCGGGCAAGCGGGGCTCGGCCGTCGCGACCGAGCGGGTCACGCTCTACGGCGTGCCGCTCGTCGTCGGGCGCGTCGTGGGCCTCGGTCGCATCGACCCCGAGCTCGCGCGCGACCTCTTCGTCCGGCACGCCCTCGTCGAGGGCGACTGGCACACCGAGCACGCGTTCCTGCGCGAGAACGCCGCGCTCGTCGAGCGGCTCGGCGAGCTCGAGGCCCGCACCCGACGACGCGACATCGTCGTCGACGACAGCACGCTCATCGCCTTCTACGACAAGCGGATTCCTGCCGACATCGTGTCCGGGCGGCACTTCGACACGTGGTGGAAGAAGGTGCGGCGCCAGACGCCGGACCTGCTGACCTTCACCGAGGAGCTGCTGCTGCGCGAGAGCGCCGGCAGCATCGCCGACGAGGACCACCCGACGACGTGGACGCAGGGCGAGAACGTCCTGCCGGTGACCTACCAGTTCGAGCCCGGTTCGGCGCAGGACGGTGTCACCGTCCACATCCCCGTCGAGCGCCTCAACCAGGTGACTCCCGGGGGCTTCGACTGGCAGGTGCCCGGCTTCCGCGAGGAGCTCGTCACCGCGCTGATCCGCAGCCTGCCCAAGGGGATCCGCCGCAACCTCGTCCCAGCGCCCGACCACGCCCGCGCCGTGCTACCCGAGCTCGACCCGACGTCCGGGCCACTCCTCGAGGCACTCGCGACCGTGCTCCGGCGGCGGGCCGGCGTCGCCGTGACGCCCGCGGACTTCGAGGTCGAACGCGTCCCGCCGCACCTGCAGGTCACCTTCAGCGTCGACGGCGCGGACGGTCGACCCGTCGCCACCGGCAAGGATCTCGAGGCGGTGCGCGACACGGCGGCACCCCAGCTGCGCCGGCAGGTCAGCCGCGCCGGATCGTCCGTCGAGCGCACGGGGCTGACGTCCTTCCCCGACGAGGGCGTGGCCGAGTCGTTCGAGAGCACCCAGGGCGTGCACGGCTTCCCGGCCCTCGTCGACACCGGGGCGGGCGTCGACCTGCGGGTGCTCCCGACCCGCGCCGAGGCCGACGCCGAGCACCGTCTCGGCGTGCGTCGGCTGCTCCTGCTCGGCATCTCGCCGCCGTGGAAGCAGATCCTCGCCCGCCTGACCAACACCCAGAAGCTCGCCCTCGGCCACAACCCGCACGGCAGCGTCACCGCGCTGCTCGACGACTGTCTGGCCGCGGCCGTCGACGCGATCCGCGACGACGCCGTCAGCGACCGCGCCGGAGGTGACGACCACGCCGTGCGCACGCGCGAGGACTTCGAGTGGGCGCTGTCGGCCGTGCGCACCCACACGACGGCCAAGGTGGTGCAGGTCGTCGGCCTCGTCGAGCCGATCCTCGCCAAGCACCTGGCCCTGACCAACCGGCTCGCCGAGCTGGACCGGTCGAGCAGCCCCGCCATCCGCCCGATGCTCGCCGACGTGCGCGCCCAGCTGCGTGAGCTCGTACGGCCCGGCTTCGTCGCCGACACCGGCCTGCGCCGGCTGCCCGACCTCGACCGCTACCTCCGCGCCATCGCGCACCGGCTCGACAAGGCGCCCGCCAACCTGGCCCGGGACGCGCAGGCGCTCGAGCAGGTCGACCTCGTCGAGGGCCGCTACGCCGACCTGCTCGACTCGCTGCGGCCGGCCCAGCGCGGGGCCGTCGACGTCGTCGATGTCGGCTGGATGATCGAGGAGCTGCGGGTCTCGCTCTTCGCGCAGACGGTCGGGACGGCATACAGCGTCTCGCCGCAGCGCATCCTCAAGGCGATCGCCAAGGTGGGCGCCTGACCGCTCGGGACTCCCCGTCCCGCCGCCCGAGCGGAGGCCACAGGCGGGGAATCATGGGATGCGGCGAGGCGTTGCACGAAGGACCCCGTACGACGAAAGGCCAGACCCGTGCAGGACCCGACCGAGCTCTTCCAGTTCGAGAGCGACACCTCACCGAGCCAGCTCCAGCAGCTGCAGGCGTCGGTGCTCGTGGTCGCCCTCGGCGGATTCATCGACGCCGGCCACACCCAGCGACTCATGGCCGACCACCTCCTCGAGACGCACGAGTCGCGCGTCATCGCCTCCTTCGACGTCGACCAGCTGCTCGACTACCGCGGCCGCCGTCCCGTCATGGTCTTCGACCGCGACCACTGGAGCAGCTACGACGACCCGAGCCTCCTGCTGCACCGTGTCGTCGACAAGGAGGGTGTGCCCTTCCTGCTCCTCGTCGGGCCCGAGCCCGACTACCAGTGGAACCGCATGGTCGAGGCCACCTCGATGCTCATCAAGGCCTTCGGCGTCGACCTCACCGTCAGCGTGCACGGCATCCCGATGGCCGTGCCGCACACCCGGCCGCTCGGCGTCACCGCCCACGGCACCAACCCGCGTCTCGTCACCGGCAACGACCCTGCCTTCGGCACGGTCCAGGTGCCGGCGAGCTTCTCGTCGCTGCTCGAGCTCCGGCTCGGCGAGGCGGGGCTCGACGCCATCGGCTTCGCGGTCCACGTGCCGCACTACCTCGGCCAGAGCGAGTTCGCCGACGCCGCCGTGCTCGGCCTCGAGCGGGTGCGCGCCGCCACGGGCCTCGACCTGGACCTGCGTGAGCTCGCCGCGACCGCCGGTCTGAACCGCGCCGAGATCACCCGCCAGATGGAGGACAGCGACGAGATCACCGCCGTCGTCCGGGCCCTGGAGCAGCAGTACGACACGTTCCTCGAGGGGCGTCAGCAGCGCAACCTGCTCGCCACCGACCTGTCCGACCTCCCGACGGCCGACGAGATCGGTGCGGAGTTCGAGGCGTTCCTCAGGGACGTCAGCGACGAGGACCAGTAGCCCCACACCGTCGAGAGGCCACGTCTGGCCGCCTGACAGAAGTCGAAAGGCCATCCTTTGCCGGGTCCCGCTCGCAAAGGGTGGCCTTTCGACGTGTCGGGCGCGGCCACAGGTGGCCTCTCGACGGGGGAGACCGGGGACGATCAGGCCTTGGCCTCGCTCCAGCGGCGGACGATCGAGGTGTCGGCGACGAACCGCACCTCGTCGGTGCCGGCCCACGTGCGGGCCGCGCTCGTCAGCGTGCCCTCGACGGCGGCCGCGGCGGCCTCCGCCTCGCGCTCGGGGACGTGGACGAGCAGCTCGTCGTGCAGGCACAGCACGATCTGGCCGCCGAGCGGGCGCACCGCGTGGCGCACCGTCGCGGCCCACGCCTTGAAGAGCTCGGCCGCCGACCCCTGGATGATCGCGTTGCGCGCGTAGCGACCTCGGGCGCCGTCGGCGCCCGAGGCCGAGAACTCGGCGCTCCCGGAGGGCTCCGGAGCACCGGGCTCTAGGGCGGGCACCGGCACACCGCCGAAGCGGATGAGCCGGCCACCCCACGTGCGCACCGGACGCCGGGCGACGCCGTCGGCGTACGCCCGGTCGAGCAGCTCCATGGCCACGGGGTAGGCGCGCTCGAGGTCCTTGAGGGCCTCGCCCGCCGCTCCGGAGCGCTGGCCGTACATGGCCGCGAGGACGGCGACCTTGGCCCGGGGGCGGTCGGCGCCGAGCTTGGCTGCGACAGGGGCGTAGAGGTCGTCGGCGCGGGTGGCCTCGGCGAACGCCCGGTCTGCGCTGACCACGGCGAGCACGCGCGGCTCGATCTGGCCGAGGTCGGCGCGGACGAAGACGTGGCCCGGGGCCGCGCAGATGGCAGGGCGCAGGGGAGCGGGGAGGTTGTGGAGGCCGTTCTGCGCGGTCATGCGTCCCGCCGCACCGTCACAGGCGGTCCAGCCGCCGCGGAGCCGGTCGTCGGCGCCGACGTGGTCGTCGAGCCAGCGGTAGCCGTACGTCGTCGCGATCCGCTCGTCCTTGCGCCACCGCAGCAGGGCGTCGACGAGGGGGTGCGTGTGCCGGTATGGCTCGAGCACCCAGGCACGGGTGTTGGGCACGTCGACGCCGACCGAGAGCAGCAGCTCGCGCACCTGCCCGGGGTTGCGCAGGTCGGTGCGCTCCCGGCCGCTGGCGTGGCGAAGCACCACGGCGTCGCGCTCGGCCCGGATGCGGGCCGCGTCGGCGTCGTCCCGGGGCCGCACGCCGGCCGAGGCCGCGATGAGGTCCTCGGCGGCCGGGCGGTCGACCGGCAGCCCGTCGCGCTCGAGCTCGAGGCAGAGCACCGCCGCCGCGGACTCGGACCAGACGGTGCGCTCGAGCCGGCCCACGTGCTCACCGCCGATGCGACCGAGCGCCTCGCGCTGCGCAGACCGGCAGTCGAGGGCCAGCACCGCCAGCTCGCGCAGTCGCGCGTCGTCGGTGGCCCACGCGAGGGCGTCCGCACGGAGGTGGCCGGCGGTCGTCAGCAGGGACGCGTCCTCGCCGGCGACGACGTCGAAGAGGTCGCCGTCGAACCCGCTGAGCCGGGGGGAGCGGGGGGCCGGCACCTCGGCCTCGTCCAGCCCGAGGCACCCGGCGACCACGTGACCCGGTGTGGCCCACCAGCCGCCGTGGACGATGCGGTGCGCCTCCGCCAGGTCCCAGGTGCGTGCCACGTCGACTCCGGCCGCGACGACGCCGCGCAGGGTGGAGGTGGCCGACCACACGACCCAGCGGGGACCGAGCCGGGTCGTCATGTCCACGAACCGCCGCACCACGTCGCCGAGCGGCCAGGCCTCGTCGACACCCGGCCCCACGGCATACGCGCCCCGAGGACCGACGACGAGGGCGACCAGCGGTGGACCGGGAGGCTTGTCAGTCAAGGGAGCCGGCGATCCGCTCGACTGCCTCGCGGAGGACCTCGGGAGACGTGGCGTAGTTGAGCCTGGCGTGCCCCGCGCCCCCGGAGCCGAAGAGCGGCCCGGGGGAGAGCGCGACCCGCGCCCGGCGCAGCACCTCGCCCGCCGGGTCGGCGCCGAGGCCCAGCCCCGAGAGGTCGACCCACGCGAGGTAGGTGGCCTCGGGCACGGCGAGCCGGGCCCCGGGCAGGAGCTCGGCCACGAGGTCGGTGAGCAGGCTGCGGTTCGCGTCGAGCTCGGTGACGAGCCGGTGCACCCACCCGCGCCCGTCGCGGTAGGCGGCCGTCTGGGCGATGACGCCCAGGTGGCTCGCGCCGAACGTGACGTAGGGGTGCAGCCGGCGCACGTCGTCGAGGGCCCCTTCGCCGGGCACGATGATCGCCGCCTTGAGCCCCGCGAGGTTCCACGCCTTGGAGGCCGACGTGACGGTGATGCCGCGCTCCGTTCCCGCGACGGTGAGGTAGGGCGTGAACGTGCTCGACGGGAGCACGAGCGGGCCGTGGATCTCGTCGGAGACCACCCTGACGCCGTGCTCGTCGGCGACCCGCGCGAGCGCCTCCAGCTCGGCCGGCGTGTGCACCGTGCCCGTCGGGTTGTGCGGGTTGGAGAGCAGGTACGCCGCGCGCGCGCCGTCGGCGGTCACCCGGGCGAAGACCTCGGCGAGACGGTCGAGGTCGAGCCGGTGGTCCGGGCCCAGCGGCGCCTCGACCACCTGTCGTCCGCACGCCTCGACGACCTCGTAGAAGGCGTTGTAGACCGGCGGGCTGACGACCACCGGGCCCCCCGCGTCGGTGAAGAGCCCGAGCAGGTGCGTCACCCCGGTCAGCACGTCGGCCACGCGGGTCGTCGTGCGGGGGTCGAACCCCCACGCCCACTCGTCCTCGGCGAACGCCGCGACCTCGGCGGCATACTCCTCCGTCAGGGCGTAGCCCGTGTCGCCCCGGGCCACGGCGGCGCTCACGGCGTCGACGACGGCCGGGCACGGCGCACAGTCCATCTCCGCGATCCACATCGGGATGACCTCGGGGCCGTAGCGTCCCCACTTCACCGACGTGCGGTCGCGCCGGAGGTCGGCCAGTGGCACGCCGAAGATCGTCGCGCTGCTCCCGCGCCTCTCACCCATGGGAGCGACCCTACGAGAGCCGACCGACGCCGTCTCCTGCGGTCCCGGGCCGGCTCGACTGGGTACGAGGATGCCACGAGCGACCCGGGCGGCATACGGTGTCGTCGGCGGCGCAGCGAGGGTCGCTGCGCAGGGACGACGGACAGAGGATGGAGACCGGTGGGCATCATGGGCTGGGACAGGGACGAGACCGTCGAGGCATCGGACGCGACCGCGGTGCAGCTGCGCACGGCGAAGGACGCCGGCGCGCTCGAGCGAGCCGCGCTGCCGGCCGAGGGCGGGCTCTCGGGGGCCGCGACCCGGCTGGTCGAGCGGCTGCTCGATGTCGGCATCGACGGGAAGGGGCCGTTCGACCCGGCTCACGAGATCGCCGCCAACGTGCTCAAGCACGCCCGCGGCGACGCCGACGAGGCGCTGCGGATCATCGCGCGCGACCACCGGCAGCTCGGCGCCGTCGGCGGCTTCGTCACCGGCCTGGGCGGCTTCTTCCTGATGCCACTCTCGCTGCCCGCCAACGTGCTCGAGTTCTACCTGCTGGCCACGCGCATGACCGCGGCCACGGCCAAGGTGCGCGGCTACGACATCGACCAGCCCGAGATCCGCTCCGCGATCCTGCTGACCCTCGCCGGTGCCGACAGCGAGGACATCCTGAAGAAGGCTGGCCTGCATGCTGCCGGCGGCAAGCTGTCGGCCGTCGCCTTCGACCGCCTGCCCGCCCCGGCCCTCATGGTCCTCAACAAGGCCGTCGGCTTCCGCCTCCTCGGACGCATCGGGCAGGGCACCTTCGCCAGGCTCGGCCGCCTGGTCCCCTTCGTGGGTGGCCTCGTCGGCGCGGCGGTCGACGTCTACATGCTGAACCGCATCGGCAAGCAGGCGGCCAAGGAGTTCCCTCCGGTCGCGACCTTCGGTCGCTGAGACGACCGGCTGGGCAGGCCTGACCGTGGAGAGCACGCAGATCACCGTTGCGCATCGCCGTCCGGGCCGGGGAATCGCAGGGGACACCCGTTCGTTGGGCCGGGCATGAGGACCGCGTCCCGGATCAAGATGGCCACGACCGTCGCCTCAGTCGTGCGCGCCTCGACGCGCGCCGGGGGGCCGAGCATCCCCGAGCGCGTGCAGGCGGTGCCGCGTCTCGTGCGCGCCACGGTCGAGGGGACGTATGCCGGCACGACCCTGAAGCGGCTCGGGCTCGTCGCGGGGGCGGTCGTCTACGTCGCCTCGCCCGTCGACCTCGTGCCCGAGGCGGTCCTGCCCGTCATCGGCGCGGCCGACGACGCCGTCGTCATCTCGTGGGCGGTCAAGGCCTTTTTCGAGGAGACCGAGCGCTTCATCGCCTGGGAGGTCGGTCAGGGGCGGCACCGGCCGCGCCCACGTCGCGGGACCGCGCCCTGGGCTCCGGCGGGCGGTTCGCACTCGGACGCTTCACGGGCCACCGTGCCCGGTGTGCCGCTGGATGGCCCGGTGGGCGTCCCGACCACAGGGTGGTCCGCAGGCGACCAGGACGGGCTCCGCCGGGACCGCGACACCACGGGAGCGGCGGCCCCCGGCCGCATCGCCAGTCGCCTCACGCGGGTCACGGGTGCCTCCCGCCGCGAGCCCGGTGTCGGTGCCTCGGACGGGGCGAGCACCGGGGCAGACCGGGTCACGGGGCCGGGTCGTGGCGAGCGCGTGCGCCTTCCCGAGGGGATGCGGCAGGCGGCGGCGGACTACGTCCTCGAGTCGGTCCGCAAGCGCCTCGAGCGCTGAGCCTCCCCCGCCGACGGACGGGCGCGGCCTCGGCCATCCACACCCCTTGCGGCGGCGGCACGTCGGTCCACAGGGACGCGGCCGGGCCTGTCCCGGCCGGAGCCCGGTGGACAGGCTCGGGGCATGCCGAAGATCTCACTGTCCGGGCCGGCCGAGCTGCTGACCGTCATCCCCTTCCACCTCGGCTTCCAGCCGGTGCGGAGCGTCGTCGTGGTGTGCTTTCACGGCCGACGGCTCGGGCTCGTGGCCCGGCTCGACCTCGTCGACGAGGGCCTGGCCGCGGAGGCAGCCGCCCAGACGCTGCCGACCCTGCTGCAGGGATCGCCGTCGTCCGTGGCTCTCGTCGGCTTCGAGGTCGAGCCGGACGAGTCCCTGCCCCTGCTCGAGGCGCTCGGCGCCGGAGTGGAGTCCGACCGTGTGGTCGTCCGCGAGCGGCTCGTCGTGCGCGACGGACGGTGGCGCTCCGTCGGGTGCGGCTGCTGCCCCGACGAGGGTTGGCTGCTTCCCGAGCAGGCTGACGTGCCCGCGGTGGCGAGCTACGTCGCGCTGGGGCACGCCGTGCTGCCTGACCGGGACGAGCTGGCGCGGCTCGTCGAGCCGCTCGCCTCGTCGGAGCCACGACACGACCTCGCGGTCGCCGCCATCGACGACTGGCAGCGTCGCTACGCAGCCGCCGGCGGGACGATCACCGAGGACGCCGACCCGCCCGGACGACGGAGACCGTCGCGGCGTCCACTGCGCCCGACGGAGGTGCGTCTGGGCGTCCTCGACGGCACCGACCCGACGGCTCGACAGTTCCTCGTCAACGACTCCCTCGTCGCCTGGGGTGGGGTCCTGCGGGGCGAGATCGAGGGCTACGGCATCGAGCACTGGCTGCCGTCCCTCGTCGGTCCGCTGCGTGACCGCGAGGTGCGCGAGGCCCTCGTGGGCTGGCTGTGCCCGGGCACCCTGCCGGCCGGCCGCCTGCCCGACGACGTCGCCGTGCTGCTCGAGCTGCTGCTGGGCCCGGACCTCCGAGTCCCCCCGGCGGCGGGCGAGCTCCCCGAGGGCAGCACGGCGAGGTCCCAACCGCGGGATGGCGGCGCTCCGGGACGCTGGAGGGGGACAGAGGTCGGGGCCCGGCTGTCCGACCCCGACCTCGACGCGGTCCGCTCGCTGCAGGAGCTGTTGTCCCACGAGGACGCAGACCCGTGGGGCCCGCTTGCCGGGGACGCCGACGGCGAGCGAACGGCCGACTGGTTCGACGTACGCCGCACCCTGGACGAGCTCGACGAGGTGGACGAGCTCGACGAGGTGGACGAGGTGGACGAGCTGGACGAGCTGGACGAGCTGGACGGGGACGGGCTGGACAAGGAGGACGAGGACGGGCTGGACGGGGAGGGCCTGGACGAGCGGGCGGCACTGCTCGAGCGCGCCGAGCCGGTGGACGACGACGACCTCGGTGCGCGCCGGGACGAACCCGACTGGGACGGCTGGGAGGAGGCCGCGGCACCCCGGCTGCTCCTGTCGCGCCTCGAGCAGGTCTGTCGCCTCACCCCGGCCGCCCATGCCGCGCCCCTGCTCTCGATCGTGGCCCACCTCGCCTGGTGGTGCGGTGACGGGGCACGTGCCGGTGTCGCCGTCGACCACGCGCTCGGGCTCGAGCCGGACCACTCCCTGAGCCGGGCCGTCCGCGACGCTCTCGACCACGGCGTCCGTCCCAGCAGGTGCGCCTGACCACGGGCCATGAGGCCTCGGCGCCGGTGGGTCGGAGTCCATGTCGTGGACCGGCCGATCTCGGCCCGGGGAGGCCTCGCGTATGGTTGGAGCAGGTCATGAGTACCAGCGACAAGCCCCGGCTCGCTGGTCGGCAACCCTCCTTCGCGGTGGGGTGCCCCGGGTGAAGACCTGGCCGCACCCGTCCCGGTGCGTGCAAGCGCGAGGACCGAGGAGTACCCCGATGACCGTCACCCACCGGAAGCAGAGCACGCGCCGGCCGCGGTTCGCGACCGCTGGCACCGGCCAGACAGGCGGCACCGCAGCGACGCCGGACCATGCCGCGACGAGCCGTGTCGACGACCACACGACATGCGAGCCCCGTCGGCCCGACGGCGCCTGGCGCGACGGGGACCCCGTCGGTCGGCGGCAGTTCGCCGACATCGGCGAGGTCGAGCTCGAGCGCGGGGGCGTGCTGCCCGACGTCCGCATCGCCTACGAGACGTGGGGCCGGCTCAACGACGCGGGCGACAACGTCATCCTCGTCGAGCACGCCTTGACGGGCGACAGCCACGTCATCGGTGAGGCCGGCGACGGACACGCCTCGCCCGGGTGGTGGAACGCCCTCGTCGGTGCGGGTGGCCCGGTCGACCCCGAGCAGTGGTTCGTCATCGCGTCCAACGTCCTCGGGGGCTGTCAGGGAAGCACCGGCCCCGCGAGCAAGGCGCCCGACGGCCTGCCGTGGGGGAGCCGCTTTCCCTACGTCACCGTGCGCGACCAGGTCGCCGTCGAGCGCCGGCTCCTCGACGGGCTGGGCATCCGCCGCCTCGCCGCCGTCGTCGGGGGGTCGATGGGTGGGATGCGGGCGGTCGAGTGGGCGGTGACCTACCCCGACGACGTCGACCGCTGCATCGTGCTCGCCTCGACGGCGTACGCGACGGCTGACCAGATCGCCTGGTGCCAGCCGCAGCTGCTCGCGATCCGCAACGACCCCGACTTCGCCGGCGGGGACTACTACGACGGCCACACGCGTCCCGACACGGGCCTCGGCCTGGCCCGCCGCATCGCGCACATCACCTACCGCACCGAGACCGAGCTGGGCGAGCGGTTCGGACGCCAGGCCCAGCTCGGCGAGGACCCACTGCGCGCGGGCGACCGCGGCCGCTTCGCCGTCGAGTCCTACCTCGACCACCACGCCGGCAAGCTGGCGCGTCGATTCGACGCGAACTCCTACGTCGTGCTGACCGAGGCGATGAACTCCCACGACGTCGGCCGCGACCGGGGTGGGCTTGAGGTCGCCCTCGAGCGCGTGCGCGCCGACTGCACGATCGTCTCGGTGGACACCGACCGTCTCTACCCACCCCGGCTGTCGGACGAGCTGCACGCCGCTCTGCCGGGTTCACGTCGCGCGCACATCACCTCCGAGTTCGGGCACGACGGCTTCCTCATCGAGGAGGACCAGGTGGGTCGCATCGTCCGGGACGCGCTCGAGCGTCGCCGCGGCTGAACCCGTCTGCGGCCCGGGCGGGTTCGCCGGTGTGTGCCGTCATCGCATGCCTTGGTCGTGCGCCCCGACGGTGACTCGGCGAGACTTCGCGCGGGACGCGCCGGACGCCTCGTTATCGGGTACGGTGCGAGCACTGGTTGTTTCCGTCCCAAGGAGGTCCGGGAAAGTGGCCATCGTCGTTGGTTATGTCGCCACCAAGGAAGGTCGCGCGGCGCTCAAGCGAGCCGCCGAGGAGTGCGTCCTGCGTGGCTCGAAGCTCGTCGTCATCAGCTCCCACCGGGGTGGCAAGGACTTCGACGCGAACGAGGCCAGCCAGTTCGAGAGCGAGCTCAGCCGCGTGCAGACGCTCCTCGAGGAGAAGGGGCTGGAGCACGAGGTGCGCCAGCTCGTCCGGGGCAACGACCCCGCCGAGGACCTCATCTCCGTCGCGGAGGAGGAGAAGGCCGACTTCATCGTCATCGGCCTGCGTCGTCGCAGCCCGGTCGGCAAGCTCATCCTGGGGTCCAACGCCCAGCGCATCCTGCTCGACGCGAGCTGTCCTGTGCTCGCGGTCAAGGGCGACTGACCGCCGTCGGCACGCTCCGGATGGGGTGCGGACCGTGACCTGCGCCTCGTCCGGCACGCGAGTTTGACGTGCGTTCGCTCGAAGGGCGTACGCCGTTTTATAATGTCCGAGTACCGGATCGCACGAGGCGCACCGAGAGATCGAAACAGGGATCGACTCCGACAGGCCAAGCTCTTCCGGCACCAACCCCCATTCTCGTTCGTTGTGATGATGCATGCCCGGATTCGGGTCGGTCATCTGACGAGACCTGTGACGAAAGGCGACTGCATCCGTGCCTAAGGCAACAACCGCTGGAGCTCCCAAGACCCTGCCGAAGGTGTTCCAGCACGAGGCGATCATGCAGCTCCTGGTCAAGGGCAGCACCAGCGGCACCATCACCGGAACGGAGATCGCGCGCGCCCAGGTCGATGCAGGACTCGACCTGAAGCAGATGAAGCCGGTCCTCACGACCCTCGAGGCCCACGACATCGAGATCGTCGTCGACGCGCCGCACTCCAGCACGACGAAGAAGACCCGTACAGGGACCAAGGGAGGCACTGTGGCCACCGCACGCAGCACCACGGCCGCGGCGACGAAGTCCGCGACGCGGACCACGACCGCGACGACGAAGACCGCCGCCAAGAAGACGACGGCCAAGGCAGCCCCGGCCCGAGCCGCCGCTGCCACCGATGACGAGCCCGCCACCGCCCCGAAGGCTGCTGCCGCGCGCACGGCCAAGAAGGCCGCGACCAACGCCGGTGTCGCCAAGGCCGCGGCCAAGCCCGTCGCCAAGAAGGCGGCCACCCGCAAGACGGCGGCCAAGAAGGCCGCGACGTCCGCCGACGGCACCGTCGCCGCCGATGGTGACGCCGACGACGCCGAGCCCGACGACGCCCCGGCCGCCGAGCTCGAGGAGGTCGTCGTCGAGGCCGTCGTCGAGGCCGTCGACGTGGACGACGACGCCGAGGACGGCGACGAGGCCACGCCGGCCGCCGCGGCCAAGCCCGAGGAGACCGAGGAGTCCGGCTTCGTCATCCGTGACGACGACGAGGACGACGCGCCCGCACAGCAGGTCGTCACCGCCGGCGCCACGGCCGACCCGGTCAAGGACTACCTCAAGCAGATCGGCAAGGTCGCCCTCCTCAACGCCGAGCAGGAGGTCGAGCTCGCCAAGCGCATCGAGGCCGGCCTGTTCGCCGAGGAGAAGCTCAACTCCGGCGACAAGATCGACATGAAGCTCAAGCGCGAGCTGTGGTGGATCGCCCAGGACGGCAAGAAGGCCAAGAACCACCTGCTCGAGGCCAACCTGCGACTCGTCGTCTCGCTCGCCAAGCGCTACACCGGTCGCGGCATGCTCTTCCTCGACCTCATCCAGGAGGGCAACCTCGGCCTCATCCGTGCGGTCGAGAAGTTCGACTACACCAAGGGCTACAAGTTCTCGACGTACGCGACGTGGTGGATCCGCCAGGCCATCACCCGCGCGATGGCCGACCAGGCGCGCACCATCCGCATCCCGGTCCACATGGTCGAGGTCATCAACAAGCTGGCCCGCGTGCAGCGCCAGATGCTCCAGGACCTGGGCCGCGAGCCCACCCCGGAGGAGCTCGCCAAGGAGCTCGACATGACCCCCGAGAAGGTCGTCGAGGTCCAGAAGTACGGCCGCGAGCCGATCTCCCTGCACACGCCGCTCGGTGAGGACGGTGACAGCGAGTTCGGTGACCTCATCGAGGACTCCGAGGCCGTCGTCCCGGCCGACGCCGTGAGCTTCACGCTCCTGCAGGAGCAGCTGCACTCGGTCCTCGACACGCTCTCGGAGCGCGAGGCGGGCGTCGTCTCGATGCGTTTCGGACTGACCGACGGCCAGCCGAAGACGCTCGACGAGATCGGCAAGGTCTACGGGGTGACGCGTGAGCGCATCCGCCAGATCGAGTCCAAGACGATGAGCAAGCTGCGTCACCCCAGCCGCAGCCAGGTGCTGCGCGACTACCTGGACTGACGGTTCGGCTCGCTCCATCGCGTGTGCGCAGGTCAGGTGCCCAATGGGCGCCTGACCTGCGGCATGTCCGGTAGCGGCCTGGACCGGTGCGCTGTCGGCCCGCAAGGACGGTGATGCCTCGCCATGTGGTCGAACAGGTGTTCGAGGATGCGCCACACTGGAGCCATGGCTGGCGGATCGGGACGGGGGCACGAGCACCCCATCCCGCCCACACCGCCCAGCCGCCGGCACTGCTGGGTCCGCGGCGGCCCCGACGCCCCCGGCCCACACCCGGGCATCGTGATCGAGTGGCAGCAGCGGGACGGGGTCTGGTTCGCTCTGGTCGCGTACCTCATCGAGACCGACCGCGTCCTGGTGCAGCAGTGGCTCTCGGCCGAGCTGCTCACGCGAATCGGGTGACGAGCGAAGGACTCGAAGGACCACTGCGATTCAACGGCCAGCTGGGTCTTCATCGGTCATCCGAGCCGGTCGTTCGGGTCCTTCGCGGACGCGGCCATGTCCGTCTCTCCGGCGCGCCTGCTACCCGCCGACAACTCCGAGCACGCCGTCGAACCTCCCAAGGTAGGGCCACATGTAACGCGTACGGCCCGGCGGTTCTCTGGCGCGGGGCGGCTCGGGCGCGGTTTCATGGGGTGCGGGGTTCGACACAGCGACTGCGGAGGGCGACATGAGCACTGAAGGTCGATCATGAGCAAGCCGAACGTGGTGCCGGGGCGCTCCTCCCACGTCTCCGTCGACGCGGGCCGCCTCTGGACGGGTGGCCTCGCCACCGCGGTGGTGGTCGCCCTGACCTGCTGGGTTGGTGTCCTTCTTGCTCAGGGCGTGCTGGACGTCAGCCTGGCGAAGACGGCCGTCGTCCTGCACGTCAGCGACTCGCTCGGCCTCAACTACGCCGTGACCGCCTTCCTGGCCGCGGTCGCCGCGACAGGTCTCGCCCATCTCCTGTCGGTGACGACGCCCAGGCCTCGTTCCTTCTTCTCCTGGATCGTCGGGCTGACGACGGTGGCCGCCATGATTCTCCCGTTCACCCGTGACGGCTCGACTGCGAGCAGGGTCGCCGTCAGCATCATCAACCTCGTCGTCGGACTGTGCATCGGCTCGTTGCTCACCGCGGTGCTCTCGCGCACGGTCGTCGATGCGGAGCGTTCCTGGCAACGGCGCTGACGGCTCGGGAGGGCCCCACGACAGACCGTCGTGGGCTCCTTCGCGTATGCCGTGGGGGTGGAGTCCCGGGAGTGTGTGCCGTTCGCCGGGTCAGCGGCGCCGCGGGAGCAGGCGGTCGGGCAGCGACCGCCAGAACGAGACGGCGGCCCCGGGCCAGAAGAAGGACCGCGCCCGGGTCTGCCAGGCTCGGGTGTGCCCCACCTGGCGGCGGATCGAGCGGATGTCGTGGTGCAGCCGGAAGGCCTCCTGCGGCGTCGTGCGCTCCGGCCGGTCGTAGCGCGACTTCTCGAGCGTGGCCGTGACCCGCCGCATGGCGGTGGCGTTCTCCTCGTCCAGGTGCCCGGCGGAGACGTAGCGCTCCCGCAGCTGGCGCAGGGTCGCGCCCTCGGGCGCACTGAGCCCCAGGTCGCCGAAGTGCGAGGTGAGGTCGTCCCACTCGGCCTCGATGAGGTCCTGCTGGGTCACCGCGGCGCGCCGTCGACGCAGCCGGAGGAGCCAGGCCGTGATCGGCATGGCGAAGGCCGCGAGCAGACCGAGGACGAGCGCAGTCGCGAGGACGACGTTGCGCACGCTGAACACGTGCCCGAGGGAGTCGAGGAAGGACTCCTGGGGCCGGACGGGCGCGGCCGTGGCCGTCGTGCTCGTGCTGCTGACCGAGGCCCCGCCGCTCGCGGTGTTGGTGTCGCTCACCTCGCGGCCACCACCCGTCGAGCCGGAGTCCGCACCGAGGACGGCATACGGCGGCGGCGTGCCCGAGCGGGCACCCGGGGTCGGCTCGAAGCGGAGCCAGCCGTAGCCCTGGAAGTAGAGCTCGGGCCAGGCGTGGGCGTCGCTCGCCCGGACGATGTAGCGCTCGCCCGAGAGCTGACCGGGCAGGAAGCCGATCGCCATGCGCGCCGGGATGCCTTGTGCGCGCGCCAGCATGATCATCGCCGTTGCAAACTGCACGCAGTAGCCGCGTCGGGTCTCGTAGAAGTTCTGGATCGGCTCGAGGAGGCGTCCCTGGCTGTCGCGAAGCGACTCGCCGAGGTCGAGCGAGTAGGTGTAGCGGCTCGGGTCGCGCAGGTGGTTCTGGATCGCGATCGCCTTGTCGAGCGGGTTGTCCTTGCCCTTGGTGACCTCGGCGGACCACTGCTCGATCAGGTCGCGCGAGCGGTCGGGGATGGTGAGGTCGTCGTCGGTGATGTCAGGGGAGTCCGGGGCGCCGGACTCGCGCAGCTCCGGCGGCGACGGTGCGATGTCGGCGTACGTCACCGTGTAGTTGCTCACCGCGCGGTCGACGCGAACGTCGCGCGTCACGGGGTCGACGCTCCACTGCGTGCCCGCCGCGTTCAAAGCGATGACGGGGTACGGAGCGGCGATGCGCGGTGCGGCGAGGGTGTTGTCCGTCACGGTGATGTCGTACTTGCGCATCTTGTTCGGCGGCGGGAGCGGCGCGGGGTTGTCGGGTCGCTCGCCGGTGGCCCCGGCGACGCTCCACTGCCCGCGCGAGTAGTACGACGTGGCGAGCACGCGCAGGGGAGCGCGGGTGAAGGCGGTGGTGGTGTAGGTCAGGACGGGAGACTGGTCCTGGTTGTTGAGGCTGCGCGAGAGGTCGAGCGTGTCGTTGAACCCGACGGAGCCCTCGCCGCCGCCACCGCCCGACCGGCCGAGCCCCTCGGTGAGGTAGCGCGGGGGGAAGTGTGGGATGACGGCCGGCACGAGGAGCGCGACGACGACGCCGACGGCGCCGAGCTTGAGCGCGCCCGCGGTGAACGAGCGCAGGGCCTCGCGGTCGTGCGCGGCCTCGTCGATCTCGCTCTGGTCGGCCGCGTTGGCGGTGCCCCAGCGGCCGAACTGGGCGCGAGCGGTCGTGTGCAGCATGACGAGCCACAGCACGACGGGCACGACGAAGTAGCGCAGCGCGAGCGCGGCGTCACCATTGGCCGCCGTGATGAGGTAGGCCGTCAGCAGGGGGAGCCCGGCGGCTGCCGGGCTGCGCCACGTCGCCGCCATGGCGTCGACCGCGATCGCGACGAGCGCGACGGCGACGACGAGGCAGAAGGTGATGCCGTCGTTGAGGGGAGCGGGCGCCGAGTAGCGGTTGATCGTCTCGAGGGCCTGCAGCCCGAGGGAGTTGGCGGCTTCGAGCGTGGCGGGTGTCGGCACCAGCAGGGTGAACGTCTCGCCGGTGTAGCGGGCGAGGATGACGTAGGTGGTGACGAGCACCTGGAGGAGCACGACGAGACCGCGGGAGCGGGTGAGCCCCCACCCGACGAGTCCGAGACCCGCGACGAGGAAGACGATGAAGACCGCCTGCGGCAGCCAGGTCGTCTCGACGAAGAGGCTCGTGATCGGGTAGACCGCGGCCACCGTCGCGAGCGCGGCGAGGAGGGTGATCCTCCAGCGACGGCGGGTCATCGACTGCCTCCCACGGTGGCGGCCGTGAGCACGGCCCAGGCGTGCGCGACGTCCTCGTCGCGGTGGACGGAGACGGCTCGCCAGCCGGCGAGGCGCAGCGAGTCGACGTGTGGCCCGGCCTCGTCGGCGTCGGTCGTGCCGAAGCTGCGTGCGTCGAGGACGAGCGCCAGCCCGGTCGTGCCAGGCTGGCGCAGGCTCGCCACCCGGGACGTGACGTCACGTCCCGACGGACCGACGATGGCGACGAGGAAGCCACCGGCTGCGGCCAGCGCCTGGCCGGCGCGGAGGATCTCGTCCTCGCCCGTGTCGTCGCGAGGTCTCGCCACGGCGAGCACGTCGAGCATCTCCTCGGGTGTCATCGTCTCGGCCGCGCGTGACGTCTCGACCGTCTCGGCGCAGACGAGGTGCACGGCATACCCGGAGTCGCAGAGGTGCACGGCGACCGACGCGGCCGCGGTGATCGCCCACTCGAACGAGCTGCTCACGCCCGTTCCTCCGTGGGCGGAGGGCCGCGGGTCGATGAGGACGACGGCTCGCCGCTGCGCGGGGCGGTCCTCCTGGCGCACCATGAGGTCGCCGGTGCGCGCGGTCGCGGGCCAGTGGATGCGACGCAGGTCGTCGCCGTCGCGGTACTCGCGGATGGTGACGTCGTCCTCGCCGTGCAGCGCGATGAGGTGGGCCTGCTCACCCTCGGAGCCGACGCCCGCACTGGGCTGGCGGTTCGACGACAGCGGGTGCACGGCCGGCAGCACGACGAGGTCGGCGGTGCCCTCGAGCACGGCGTTGCGGTTGGCCAGGCCGAAGGGGTCCTGGACCTGGACCCCGAGGGGGCCGAGGTGGTGGCGTCCGCGCAGGTGGGAGCGCACGGCGTAGTCGATCGCCCGCACCCGTCCCGGCGGGATGCGCCCGACGACGAAGCGCGGCCGGTCGCCCAGGACGTAGTCGAGGCGCTCCTCCGCGAGGAAGATCGGCGTCGTGTTGGTCGAGACGTTCTCGAAAGACAGCGTCACGTGGGCGTCCTGCCCGACGCTGATGCGTTCGGGGTGGGTGTGCCGCTCGATGCGCATGCGCGTCTTGCGGGTGCGCACGAGGACGGCGGAGATGAGGGGGAGCGCGACGAGGAGCACCCCGAAGCGGGTGAGGTCGCGGAAGCCGAAGATGACCCCGGCGAGCACGAGGACGGTGCCGGAGCCCATGAAGGCCCGGCCCCTCGTCGTCAGGACGCTGCGCAGCGAGCTCATGGGCGCGTGCCCCGACTCAGCGGGCTGAGGGCGGCACCGGCACCTGGCGCAGCAGGTCGGTGACCACCTCGGCGGTGGTGCGCCGGGCGAGCTGGGTCTCGCTCGACGGCATGAGCCGGTGCGCGAGGACCGGCCCGGCCAGCACCTGCACGTCGTCGGGGATCACGTGGTCGCGACCCTCGAGGGCGGCGTACGCACGGGACGCGCGCAGCAGGTGGAGTGCGGCACGCGGGGACGCGCCGAGCCGCAGCGCGGTCGTGGCCCGGGAGCGGGTCACGAGGTCGACGATGTACTGGCGGATGGCGGGGCTCGCGTGGACCTGGCTGACGGCATGCACGACGCGGTTGATGGTGTCGGCGTCGGTGACCGGTGTCAGGGCGTCGAGCGGCGAGCTCGACCCGTGGCTCTCGAGCAGGTCGAGCTCCGCACTCGGTGCGGGGTAGCCCATCGAGATGCGGGCCATGAAGCGGTCGCGCTGGGCCTCCGGGAGCGGGTAGGTGCCCTCCATCTCGATGGGGTTCTGGGTGGCCATGACGATGAACGGGGCCTGCAGGGTGTAGGTGGTCCCGTCGACGGTGACCTGGCGCTCCTCCATCGACTCGAGCAGGGCGGACTGGGTCTTGGGGGAGGCGCGGTTGATCTCGTCGCCGACGACGACGTTGGCGAAGATGGCGCCCGGCCGGAACTCGAAGCGGCGCGCGTCCTGGTTGAAGATGCTGACACCCGTGACGTCGCTGGGCAGCAGGTCCGGGGTGAACTGGATGCGGCGCACCGTCGCGTCGATCGACCGGGCCAGGGTCTTGGCGAGCATCGTCTTGCCGACACCGGGGACGTCCTCGATGAGCAGGTGGCCGCCCGCGAAGAGCACCGTGATGGTGGTGCGGACGACCTCGGGCTTGCCCTCGATGACACTGGTCATGGCGCCCATGAGCC
Source organism: Terrabacter sp. Root181 (assembly GCF_001428505.1). Taxonomy (GTDB): domain Bacteria; phylum Actinomycetota; class Actinomycetes; order Actinomycetales; family Dermatophilaceae; genus Terrabacter. Next base: position 70,731 of record NZ_LMHU01000008.1, on the reverse strand, counting down.
GCTCGGCCACGTCGTGGATCAGGCCGAGGTCGGCCGCACCCGTGGTGGGGGTCGCACCCGAGCCTGCGCCCGGGCCCGGTGATGCCGTGGTCCCGAGCCCCGTGTCCGTCGTCGTCACGCTGTCCTCCGTCGTCGTCCCCATGTCGTGGCGCAGCCCTGCTCGTGGCGGACTGCGCAACCCGTCAGGTGATCTTCTCCCATGGACCCTCGACACCGGTAGGGCTGCCCCGGTCGTGACCGGATGGAGACCTGGACGAAGGCACGTGGGGGGAGGCCACCCGAGAGCGTCCCTGGCACACCTCCACTTTCCTCCACCTCCAACGTCCCGCGCGGGCGTTCGGTTCGGTTCGGTGCCCCTCGGGCCCTCTCCGAGCCCGCCGCTGAGCACGACTCGTGAGCAGCTCGCGTATGCCGTCCCGCCGGGGTCGGCCGCCGCGTCGGGGCGAGCGCAGGGCTGGGTGGCGCGCAGCGTCTGATCTGCTCCACTTCACTCCACCCCTTCTGACCTGCGAAAACACCGGACTCGCCGGGCCCATAAGGGGCAAGGTTCGTTGACGGTGGAGCAAAGTGGAGTATCGTGGCGCTCCAAGGTAGGGAATGGGGACGCCTTCGGGTCGACAAAGGGGAGGTGGCGGACCATGTTTCTCGGGACGCACACGCCCCGGCTCGACGAGAAGGGTCGGCTCTTCCTGCCCGCGAAGTACCGCGAGCGGATGGCCGGCGGGCTCGTGGTGACGCGCGGCCAGGAACGCAGCCTGTTCATCTACCCGATGGACGAGTTCGTCAAGGTCGCCGACCAGATGCGCCAGGCCCCGACGACGAGCAAGGTCGCCCGCGACTACATGCGCGTCTTCCTCTCCGGCGCGTCCGACGAGATCCCCGACAAGCAGGGCCGGTTCACCATCCCGGCCAACCTGCGCCAGTACGCCGGCCTCGACCGCGAGGTCACGGTCATCGGCGCCGGCGCCCGCCTCGAGGTCTGGGACAGCACGGTCTGGAGCACCTACCTCGAGCAGACCGAGCAGAGCTTCGCCGACACGGCGGAGGAGGTGATCCCCGGGCTCTTCTGAGCTCCGGACGACCACCGCCGCCAACGCCCACCCGCCGACCGACCGACACCGCCGACCGACATCCCCGACCGATCAGCACCTGAGTGCCGGCCTCCAGCCGCTCCACTCCCGGGACGACTTCCCCCGTCCCGGGCGAGGCAGCGGATGGGGACCAGCCCCCAGGTCGACCGCACCGCAGACCAGCACACCGACCGGCAGCCGATCAGCTCCCTCCACCTGATCGCCGCCACCCGGCCGACCGGCCACCACCACCACCACAGCAGCAGACGAGGCGGACCTCTATCCACCGCCAGGTCACATGAGTCACACCAGCCCCGTGCACCACAGGCGCACCAGAACGGGCCCGCAGCACGAGCGTGAGAGGGACGCACCATGAGCGATCGAGGACAGGCGCAGGAGCGCCACGTCCCCGTCATGCGCGACCGGATCCTCGACCTGCTCGCGCCCGCCCTCGAGCGGCCCGGCGCGGTGCACGTCGACGGCACGCTCGGCATGGGCGGCCACGCCGAGGGAGTGCTCGAGCGCTTCCCGGAGTGCGTCGTCGTCGGGATCGACCGCGACCGGGAGGCCCTCGCGCTCGCCGGTGAGCGGCTCGCCCGCTTCGGTGACCGCTTCCGCCCGGTGCACGCCGTCTACGACGACATCAAGGACGTCGTGGCCGACCTCGACGTGTCGACCGTCGACGGCATCCTCTTCGACCTGGGGGTCAGCTCGCTCCAGCTCGACGAGACGGACCGTGGGTTCGCCTACCGTGTCGACGCTCCCCTCGACATGCGGATGGACCAGTCCACGGGCCAGACCGCCGCCGACGTGCTCAACACCTACTCGGTCGAGGACCTCACCCGCATCCTGCGCGACTACGGCGAGGAGCGCTTCGCCCGGAAGATCGCCAAGGCCGTCGTGCAGGACCGCGCCATCGAGCCGTACACGTCGTCCGGTCGGCTCGTCGACATGCTGCGGCGCGTCATCCCGGCGGCCTCGCAGCGTCAGAGCGGTCACCCGGCCAAGCGCACCTTCCAGGCCCTGCGCATCGAGGTCAACGACGAGCTCGAGGTCTGGCGTCGAGCCATCGACGAGGCGATCGACGTCCTCGCAGTCGGTGGCCGGATCGCCGTCCTGTCCTACCACTCGCTGGAGGACCGGGCGACGAAGCGCGCGTTCGCCGCCGGCGCCACCTCCAGCACCCCCGCAGGTCTGCCGGTCGAGCTCCCCGAGCACGCGGCATACCTCTCCCTCGTCACGCGCGGCGCCGAGGTGCCGAGCGACGACGAGGTCACCACCAACCCACGGGCCGCCTCGGCCCGACTTCGCGTCGCGGAGCGCGTGCGCGACACCTCCACGCACACCTCAGCCAGCAGGACCAGGAAGGGACCCACCCGATGAGCCAGATGACCGCCACGGCCCGGCCGCTCCGCGCCCCGCGGCGCGGCCCCGCCCCCACGCCACTCCGGGTCATCCCGAGCAGCATCACGCGCACCGGAAACGGCACCTTCGCCACGATCTGCATCGCGCTGCTCACCGCCGGGCTCATCGCCCTGCTCCTGCTCAACACCGCGCTCGCCCAGGGCTCGCTCGCGCTCGGCGACCTCCAGCGGGAGTCGGCGCGACTCAGCGACACCGCCGGCAACCTCCAGGAGGACATCGACCGTTCCTCGGCGACCGGCGCCCTCGCCCGTAGCGCCGCCGAGCTCGGCATGGTGCGGATGAACACCCGCGGCTACATCGACCTCTCCAAGGGCACGGTCACCGGGGAGCCCGAGCCGGCGACGAAGAACAACGCCTTCCCGATCGTCACGAGCCCGACGCCTCCCGCCGTGACGGCCAAGGTCAAGAAGGTGCTGTCGTCGGCGACGAAGGCCAGCAAGGCGGCCTCGGCCAAGCCGGCCCAGGCCGCCACGCCGACGACGCCCGGTGCCAAGCCCGAGACCCCCGGAGCACCCACACTGGGCACGACGCCCGGAGCGTCGACGGGTCGGGCCACGGGCGCGCCCGCGGCGAGCCAGGCGGGGCAGGCCCAGCAGACGACGGTGAGGTGAACCCGTGACGCAGAACCGGTCGACCGATCCACGACGGACCGGCCGCGGCGCTGCGCCCGCAGGGGACCACCGCCGTACGTCGTCCGCCGCGGGCGCGACGCGCACGAGTCAAGGACGCACGAGCCAAGGACGCACGAGCCAAGGACGCACGAGCCAGGGACGCGCGGGCGCAGCTCGAGCGAGCCAGGGCGGCGCCACCCGACAGGGCACCCAGGCGCGCTCACCCGGCCCGAAGGCGGGCTCGAACGCCGGCGCGCGCGCGAGCACGTCGGCACGCGCCACCCCGGCAGGGCGGGCCCCCGCCCCCGGCCGGGCCCGCGGCGGCGCGCCGGCCGGCACCGCACGTGCGGGCGCGCGTACGGGCGCTCCGCGGTCCCAGGCGTCGCCGAGCCGCGGCCGCGGCCCGGCATCCCAGCGCGCGGCCGCAGCACGAGGGCCGCGAGGCCCCCGTGGTCCGCGCGGGCCCCGTCGCCCCCTCAAGATCTCGCGAGCCAACCCGCGCCGTCGCGCGCGCGTCATGTTCGTGGCCATCCTCTTCGTCTTCACGATCTTCGCGGGGCAGCTGCTCCGCATCCAGGCCTTCGACGCGTCGGCGACGCAGGAGGCCGCGCTGTTCAAGCGTTCGGTCAAGACGACGACCCCGGCCATGCGCGGCCAGATCCTCGACACCAACGGCCAGGTGCTCGCCGACTCGGTCGAGCGCTTCACCATCGCGGCCGACCCGAAGATCATCCCGGGCTACACCGTGGCGATCGACGGCGTGCGCCAGGAGGTCGGGGTCACGCGGGCCGCGGCCGACCTCGCACCGCTCCTCGACATGACGCCGACCCAGCTGACGAAGCTGTTCACGCGCTCGAACACCCGGTACGTCGTGGTCAAGAAGGAGGTCAACCCGGCGATCTACCGCGAGATCCGGTCGCTCGGCATCCCCGGCATCACCGGTGAGCGCACGGCGCAGCGGATCTACCCGACGTCGATGGCCCTCGGCCAGCTCGTCGGCTTCGTGCGGCCCTCCGACCAGAGCGGCGCGGGCGGCATCGAGCAGATGCTCGACAAGACCCTCAAGGGCACCCCCGGCGTCAGCGTCGCCGAGCGGGCCCGCGACGGCTACATCATCCCCGGCTCCCAGCGCGTCGACACCCCGGTCGTCAACGGGCGCGACGTCAAGCTGACCATCGACGCCGACCTCCAGTGGTACGCCCAGAACGCCCTCGCCAAGCAGGTCACCGCCGTCGGCGCCCAGTCCGGCACCGCGGTGGTCATGGAGGTGGCCACCGGCAAGGTTCGGGCCGCCGCGAGCTACCCGACGTTCGACCCCAACGACCTCGGCGACGCGACCAAGTCCTCGCTCGGCAACTACGCCTTCAACGACGCCTTCGAGCCGGGCTCGACCGGCAAGCTGATGACGATGGCGGCAGCGCTCGAGCAGGGCGTCATCACCCCGGACACCGGCGTCATCGTCCCCCCGCGCCTGCCCCGAGCCGGCACGTCCTTCAAGGACAACGAGCCGCACGGCGTCGAGAACATGACGGCCACCGGCGTGCTAGCGAAGTCGTCCAACATGGGCACCATGCTCATCGGCGAGCGCGTCGCGCCGGCGATCATGGAGGCGTACTACCGCAAGTTCGGCGTCGGCTCCAAGACCCCCGTGGGCTTCCCGGGGGAGTCGGCAGGACTGCTCGCCGGCGCCAAGGACTGGGTCTCGACCCGCCGCTACACGGTCCTCTTCGGCCAGGGCTACGCCGTCACGGCGATCCAGCAGGCCGGCGTCTTCCAGACCATCGCCAACAAGGGCATCCGCGTGCCGCCGTCGCTCGTCGAGGGCACGGTCAACGACAGCGGGACCCTGATCCCGTCGCCGCCGACCACGCCGACCCGGGTCGTGACCGAGGACACCGCGGTCACGCTGTCGCGGATGATGGAGGAGGTCACGGGCGAGAACGGCACCGCGAGCGCGGCCCGCATCAAGGGCTACCGCGTCGCCGGCAAGACGGGCACGGCCGACCGCTACGACGAGAAGCTGGGGCGCTACAACGGCTTCACGGCCTCGTTCATCGGGTTCGCCCCCGCCGAGGCGCCGAAGTACGTCGTCGCCGTCTTCATCCAGAAGCCGAGCGCCGGCATGTTCGGTGGCGCCCTCGCCGGGCCCGTCTTCAACCAGGTCATGTCCTACCTGCTCGAGCGCACCGGCGCACCGCCCAGCCCGAAGTCGACCCTCGACTACCACGTGTGGGCCGACCAGCCCCTGTCGTCCGACGACCCGGAGGTCATCAGCAATGCGCGGGCGAAGCGGGATGGCCTGTAAGTTGGGATGACGTGTCACCTTCCCCCCTTCGACCCGCTACGTCGGGTGTGCACCTCCGCGACCTGACGACCCGGATCCGGGCCGACGTGGGCTCCGCGGACGCCTCCGACCTCGTCGTGACCGGGGTCACCCTCGACAGCCGCGCCGTGCTCCCCGGGGACCTGTATGCGGCCCTCCCGGGGTTCAACGTGCACGGCGCGCGCTTCGTCGCCGACGCCGTGGCCGCCGGAGCCGTCGCCGTCCTGACCGACGCGGCCGGCCTCGCTGAGGTCGGAGCGCAGCCTGAGGTCACCGTGCCCGTCGTCGTCGCACAGGACCCTCGCGGCGTCCTCGGCGACGTCGCGGCGCAGGTCTACGGACACCCCTCCGAGTCCCTGACGATGCTCGGCGTCACCGGGACCAACGGCAAGACGACCACGGCGTACCTCGTCGAGTCGGCGCTGCGGGCGCACGGGCAGCGCACCGGACTCATCGGCACGGTCGAGACGCGCATCGGGGACGAGCGCATCGAGTCGGTGCGCACGACGCCCGAGGCGACCGACCTGCACGCGCTGCTCGGGCTCATGCGCGACCGGGGCATCGACGCCTGCATCATGGAGGTGTCGAGCCACGCCCTCGAGCTGCACCGCGTCGACGGGGTCGTCTATGACGTGGCACTCTTCACGAACCTCTCGCAGGACCACCTCGACTTCCACGCCTCGATGGACGACTACTTCGGCGCCAAGGCCTCCCTGTTCACCCCGCAGCGCTCCCGCTCGGCGGTCGTCTGCGTCGACGACGCGTGGGGCCGGCGCCTCGCGGCCGAGGCGACCGTCCCGACGACGACCCTCGCCACCACGGCCGAGGGCAGCCCGGACGCCGACTGGCTTGTCGAGGAGGGTGACGGGGGCGCGTTCACCCTGCGGGAGCGGGCGACGGACCGTGCCCTGGGACTCGTCTCGCACCTGCCCGGCCACTTCAACGTCGCCAACACCGCACTGGCCGCGCTCGCGCTGCTGCGCATCGGCCTCGCGCCGGCCGAGGTCGAGGCAGCCATGTCGGTGGCTCCCGACGTGCCGGGACGCATGGAGGTCGTCGCGCCCGGGGGCGCCGAGGGCCCGCGGTGCGTCGTCGACTTCGCGCACACACCCGACGCCGTCGACGCGGCCCTCGCCGCGCTGCGTGCCTCGACGCCGGGGCGGCTCATCGCCGTCCTCGGTGCCGGGGGCGACCGCGACCGCGGCAAGCGGCCGGCCATGGGTGCCGCCGCCGCCCGTCAGGCCGACGTCGTCGTCGTCACCGACGACAACCCGCGTTCCGAGGACCCGGCCGAGATCCGCTCGGCCGTCGTCGCCGGAGCCCGCGCGGAGGTCCGTGCCGGCTCGGCGCAGGCCACGGAGATCATCGACGGTGGCACGCGTTCGAGCGCCATCGCCGAGGCCATCGCCCTCGCGGTGGTCGGTACGGGGGAGGACCGCCCTGTCGACACCGTCGTGGTGCTCGGCAAGGGACACGAGAAGGGTCAGGAGATCCACGGAGTGAAGCATCCGTTCGACGACCGCGACGCCGTGCGCGCCGCCCTCGCAGCCGTCACCTCGTCGGGGGTGACATCGTGATCGCCTTGTCCCTCAGTGAGATTCGTGACCTCACGGGCGGCGCCGTCCACGGCACCGACTCCCCGGAGGCCGTCGTCGTCGACGGCCCGGTGACCACCGACTCCCGTGACTGCCTCCCGGGCAGCCTCTATGTCGCGCGCATCGGCGAGACCGCCGACGGGCACGACTACGTCGAGGCGGCCGCCGCGGCCGGGGCCGTCGCGGCCCTCACCTCGCGCCCGGTCGCAGGCGTGCCGTGCGTCGTCGTCGAGGACGTCCAGACCGCCTTCGGCCTCGTCGCCCGCGGCGTCGTCGACCGCGCCCCCGAGCTGCGGGTCGTGGGCATCACCGGCTCGTCGGGCAAGACCAGCGTCAAGGACCTGCTCGCGTCCGTGCTGTCGTCCGTCGCCGAGACCGTTGCCCCCGTCAACTCCCTCAACGGCGAGATCGGCGTGCCGCTGACGGTGTGCCGCGTCACCCCGACGACGCGATTCCTCGTGGCCGAGATGGGCGCCCGGGGGATCGGCCACATCGACTACCTCACGCGCATCGCGCCGCCGCAGGTCGCCATCGTGCTCAATGTCGGCACCGCCCACATCGGCGAGTTCGGCTCGCGCGAGAACATCGCCCGCGCCAAGGCCGAGCTGCCGCTGGCCGTCCCCGCCGAGGGTCTGTCGATCCTCAACGCCGACGACCCCGTCGTCGCCGCCATGGCGTCCGGTCTGGCGTCGCGCGTCCAGCTCGTCGGGCTCTCGCCCGAGGCCGACGTACGCGCCGAGGACGTCACCCTCGACGAGCGCGGCAGGGCGGCATACACCCTCGTGTGCCCGCAGGGCACGGCCCGGGTCTCGTTGCAGCAGAGCGGCGCCCACCACGTCGGCAACTCGCTCGCCGTCGCCGCCGCGGCCCTGGAGCTCGGGCTGTCGCTCGACCAGGTCGTCGCCGGGCTCGGCGCCGCGGAGGCGGTGAGCCGCTGGCGGATGGAGATCACCGACCGGGCCGACGGCGTGGTCGTCGTCAACGACGCCTACAACGCCAACCCCGACTCGATGCGTGCCGCACTCGACGCCGTCGCGGCCATGCACGTGGCGGGGGAGCGCTGGGCGGTCCTCGGCGGCATGCTCGAGCTGGGGCCCGACAGCGACGCCGAGCACGCGGCCGTCGGGTCGTATGCCGCGTCGCTCGCCTTCGACCACGTCGTGGCCGTCGGCGAGGGCGCCCGTCCGCTCGCCGAGGCCTTCGCGGGCTCCGAGTGGGTGCCCGACACCGACGCCGCGCACGACCTCCTCGCCACGCGGCTGCGCGCCGGCGACGTCGTCCTGCTCAAGTCGAGCCGGGACAGCGGTCTGCGCTGGCTCGGCGACCGCCTGGCGGCCGAAGGTGGCCCGGTCACCGCCACACCCGTCCCCACCACGTCCGGAGAGGCGGTCACGCGGTGAAGGGCGTCCTGCTCGCAGCATCGATCTCGCTGATCATCTCGTTGTTCGGCACCCCGCTGTTCATCAAGTTCCTCGTCAAGCGCGGCTACGGCCAGTTCATCCGCGACGACGGACCCACCTCGCACCACACGAAGCGCGGCACGCCCACCATGGGTGGCGCCGTCATCCTCGCGGCCATGCTCGGCGCCTACTTCCTGGCCCACCTGCTGACGCTCAACCCGCCGACGGCCAGTGGGCTGCTCGTGCTCTTCCTGGCCGCAGGGCTCGGCTTCGTCGGCTTCCTCGACGACTTCATCAAGATCAGCAAGCAGCGCAGCCTCGGCCTCCGCTCGAAGGAGAAGCTCCTGGGGCAGGCCCTCGTCGGCATCACCTTCGCCGGGCTCGCGCTGCAGTTCCCCAACGAGCAGTACCGCACGCCGGCGTCGCTGCTCGTGTCGTTCGTCCGTGACACCAACATCAGCCTCGCGCTGGGTGGCAGCACCGTCGTCGGGGTGATCCTCTTCGTCGTCTTCGCGAACGTCATGATCGCGGGGGCGTCCAACGGCGTGAACCTCACCGACGGCCTCGACGGCCTCGCGACCGGCGTCTCGACGATGGTCTTCGGCGCCTACGTCCTCATCAGCATCTGGACCTTCAACCAGAACTGCCAGACCAACCCGGGCATCAAGTGCTACGAGGTGCGCGACTCCCACGACCTCGCGCTCGTCGCCGCCGCAGGCATGGGCGCCTGCTTCGGGTTCCTCTGGTGGAACGCGACGCCCGCGAAGATCTTCATGGGCGACACCGGCTCGCTCGCCCTGGGCGGCGCGCTCGCCGGCCTCGCCATCACGACCCACACCGAGCTGCTCCTCATCATCCTCGGCGGCATGTTCGTCCTCGAGACGCTGTCGGTGGTCGCCCAGGTCGCCTCGTTCAAGACCACCGGTAAACGGGTGCTGAGGATGGCGCCGCTGCACCACCACTTCGAGATGGTCGGCTGGAACGAGGTGACGGTCGTGGTCCGCTTCTGGATCATCGCCGGACTCTTCGTCGCCTTCGGCCTCGGCGTCTTCTACGCCGAGTGGGTGGTGGGGTCCCAGTGAGCTTCGACCCGCTCTACGAGCCCCGCGAGGGACTGACCCACAGCGATGCCGACTGGTCGGGGATCAACGTCCTCGTCGTCGGGCTCGGCGTGTCCGGCTTCGCCGCCGCCGACGCGCTCGCCGACCGCGGCGCCCGCGTCACGGCCGTCTCCCGCGACGTGACCGAGGCGATCCGCGAGCGCGCGACGATCCTCGAGATCCTCGACGTCGACGTCCGCCTCGGCCCCGAGCACGTCGTCGAGCCGCCGCCCGGCACCGAGCTCGTCGTCACGTCGCCCGGGGTCCCCCCGCACGACCCGCTGATGCTCGCCGCGGCCACGGCCGGCATACCCGTGTGGGGAGAGGTCGAGCTCGCCTGGCGCATGCGCGCCCGGGAGGGCGCCGCACCGTGGCTCACCGTCACGGGCACCAACGGCAAGACGACGACCGTCAACATGCTCGCCTCGATCCTGCGCCACGCCGGCCTGCGCGCCACGTCGGCCGGCAACGTCGGCACGCCCCTGCTCGAGGCCGTGCTCCACCCGGAGCCGTACGACGTGCTGGCCGTCGAGCTGTCGAGCTTCCAGCTGCACTGGCAGCGGTCGGTGTCGGCCGTCGCGTCCGCCGTGCTCAACGTCGCGCCCGACCACATCGACTGGCACGGCAGCTACGCCGAGTACCTCCGCGCCAAGGGCAAGATCTACGAGAACACCCACCTCGCCTGCATCTACAACGTCGCCGACATCCAGACCGAGCAGCTCGTGATGGAGGCCAACGTCGTCGAGGGGTGCCGCGCCATCGGCTTCACGACGGGCATCCCGGCCCCCTCGATGGTCGGGGTCGTCGAGGACGTCCTCGCCGACCGCGCCTTCGTCGAGCAGCGCCAGCGCTCGGCCGCCGAGCTCTGCACGATCGCAGACCTGCAGGGCGACGCCCCCTCCATCGCACCGCACTACGTCGCCAACGCCCTCGCGGCCGCGGCGCTGGCTCGCGCGTACGGCGTCGGACCCATCGCGGTCCGCGACGGCCTGCGGGCCTTCCGCCCCGACCGGCACCGCATCGCCGAGCTGGCGACCGTCAAGGGCGTGCGCTTCGTCAACGACTCCAAGGCCACCAACCCCCACGCGGCGGCGGCGGCGATCCGGTCGTTCGACTCCGTCGTGTGGGTCGCGGGCGGCCTGCTCAAGGGCGCCGACGTCGACAGCCTCGTCGAGGAGATGGCCTCGCGGCTGCGCGGCGTCGTCCTCATCGGTGCCGACCGCGACCAGATCGCGCAGGCCCTTTCCCGACACGCGCAGGATGTCCCGGTCGTCGACGTGTCCGACACCGACACTGGGGTCATGGACCGTGTCGTCAGGGAGGCCGCGCGCCTCGCCCAGCCGGGCGACGTCGTGCTGCTCGCGCCTGCCGCCGCGTCGATGGACATGTTCACCAACTACGGAGCCCGCGGCGACGCCTTCGAGGAGGCGGTCCGGCGGCACCTCGAGGCACACGGGGGGCTGGAGTGAGCGCGACGACCGCCGACGAGAAGACGTCGGGCAAGGCCGCCGACCCGTCCTCGACGTCCCGTTCGCTGCCCGTCATCGGCAAGCTCGAGTCACCGCTGACGACCTACTACCTCATCCTCGGTGCGACCTCGACGCTCGTCGTCTTCGGCCTGATCATGGTCTTCTCGGCGTCCAGCGTCGAGGCGCTCCTCGCCGACGAGGCGTCCTACACCGTCTTCCTGCGCCAGCTGCTGTTCGCCGTGCTGGGCGCGGTCGCTGCCGGAGCCGCCAGCCGGCTCGACGTCCGGTGGTGGAAGCGGCTCGCGTTCCCGACGATCATCGTCTCGGTGCTGCTGCTCGCCGCCGTCATCCCGTTCGGCAAGAGCGTCAACGGCAACCGCAACTGGCTCGCGCTCGGCCCGGTCCAGTTCCAGCCGGCCGAGTTCGCCAAGGTCGGGCTCGTGCTCGTCGGAGCCGTGATCTTCGCCAACAAGTCCTCGCGGATGGCCAGCATGCTCCACGTCGTGCTGCCCTATCTCGTCCCGATCGCCACGGTCGTCATCGGACTCATCCTCGCCGGCCACGACCTCGGCACGGCGATGGTCGTGCTCGTCATCGTCGCGTCGGTGCTGCTCGTGGCCGGGGCCCCCAAGCGCGTCTTCGCCCTCGGCGGCGGCCTCGCCCTCGTCGGTGTCGCCCTGATGGTGACCGGCAGCAACAACCGCACGAGCCGCATCTCCAACTGGCTCGACCCGACGTGCCAGGCCGACCCCGACGGCTGGTGCGGCCAGTCGGTGCACGGCCTCTACGCCCTGGCCGACGGCGGCTGGTGGGGCGTCGGGCTCGGGGCCTCGAAGGAGAAGTGGGAGTGGCTCTCGGAGGCGCACAACGACTTCATCTTCGCGATCATCGGCGAGGAGCTCGGCCTGCCGGGCACGCTGATGATCCTGCTGCTCTTCGGCATCCTCGCCTGGGCCTGCTTCCGGCTCGTGAGCCGCACCCAGGACCGGTTCGTCCGCATCGCGGGCTTCGGCATCATGGCGTGGCTGCTCGGTCAGGCCATCATCAACATCGGCGCGGTCATCGGGCTCTTCCCCGTCATCGGTGTCCCGCTCCCGCTCGTGTCCGCCGGCGGGTCGTCGCTCGTGACGACCCTGCTCGCCCTCGGCATCCTGTTGTCCTTCGCGCGCAACGAGCCGGGCTGCAAGGCCCTGCTCGACGCCCGCCCGAGTCTCGTCCGTCGGTCGCTCGCGGTGCTCCCGTCCCGCGTCCGCTCCGTCCCGCAACGTCGCAGAAGCCGGTGATCCCACTGTCCTCGCCCACCTCCGTCCTGCTCGCCGGGGGAGGCAGCGCCGGCCACGTGTCGCCGCTGCTGGCCCTCGCGGACGCCCTGCGTCGCCGCCACCCGGAGATGCGGGTCACGGCGCTCGGCACCGAGGAGGGCCTCGAGGCGCGCCTCGTCCCGGCTCGCGGCTACGACCTGCGCTTCGTGCCCAAGGTGCCGCTGCCGCGTCGCCCGAGCGCCGACCTGCTCCGGCTCCCGGGCCGCCTCAAGGCGGCCGTCGACGCCGCGGGCGCAGCCATCGACGAGACCGGAGCCGAGGTCGTCGTCGGCTTCGGGGGCTACGTCAGCACCCCGGCCTACCTCGCCGCGCGGCGCCGCCACGTGCCGATCGTCGTCCACGAGCAGAACGCGCGGGCCGGTCTGGCCAACCGCCTCGGGGCCCGCTGGGCCAGCGCCGTGGCGACGACGTTCTCGGTCACGTCGCTGCCCCACGCGCAGCGCATCGGCATGCCGCTGCGCCGCGAGGTCGCGACCCTCGACCGTGCGGGCCTGCGCACGCAGGCCCTCGAGCACTTCGGCCTGCAGCCCCAGTGGCCCACCGTCCTCGTCACGGGGGGCTCGCTCGGCGCGCAGCGCCTCAACGACGCCTTCCGTGCGAGGGTCACAGAGCTGAGCCGGGGGGGCGTGCAGGTGCTGCACGTGACCGGACTGGGCAAGGAGTTCGTCCCCGAGCCCCCCGCCGAGGGGGCCCCGTACGTCGTCGTGCCGTACGCCGACCGCATGGAGCTGGCGTATGCCGCCGCCGACCTCGTGGTCGCGCGCTCCGGCGCCAACACGGTGTGCGAGCTGACGGCTGTCGGCCTGCCGGCCGTCTACGTCCCGCTGCCCGTCGGCAACGGTGAGCAGCGCGTCAACGCGGCCGACGTCGTGGCAGCCGGAGGCGGCCTGCTCGTCGACGACGCCGACCTCACCCCCGACTGGATCGACGCCGTGCTGCTCGGTCTCGCCACCGACGGCGACCGGGTGTCACGGATGGCTGCGGCGGCCCTGACGCTCGGCGAGCCCGCCGCCGACGAGAAGCTCGCAGACCTGGTCGACCGGGCCGCAGAAGGCAGGAACCGCACGTGACCCAGACCCCGCGCACCCCCTCCGTCGACGACCCGTTCGCCGCGGCGCGCTTCGACTTCCGGGCCCCCGTGCCCGACGCCGCAGACCTCGGTCGCGTGCACTTCCTCGCGATCGGCGGAGCCGGCATGTCGGGTGTCGCGCGCATCATGCTGGCGCGCGGCATCCGGGTCACCGGCAGCGACGCCAAGGACGTGCCCGTCCTCAAGGCCCTCGAGAGCGAGGGGGCCGGCGTGTGGGTCGGCTTCCACGCGGGGCACCAGGAGCGCGCCGACGCGATCGTCATGAGCTCCTCGATCCGCGACGACAACATCGAGCTCGTCGCCGCCCGTGAGCGGGGGGTGCCGGTGCTGCACCGCGCCCAGGGACTCGCGGCACTCATGCAGGGTCGCCGCCCGGTCGCCGTGGCCGGCGCGAACGGCAAGACGACGACGACCTCCATGCTCACGGTCGCGCTGCAGGGCTGCGGTCTCGACCCGTCGTTCGCGGTCGGTGGCGAGCTGGCCAAGCACGGCACCAACGCCCACGACGGGTCCGACGACGTCTTCGTCGTCGAGGCGGACGAGAGCGACGGCTCGTTCGTCGTCTACCGTCCCGAGGTCGCGATCGTCACCAACGTGCAGCCGGACCACCTCGACTTCTACTCGAACTTCACGGTTGTCCAGGCCGCCTACGACGCCTTCGTGGACACGATCCGGCCCGGTGGACTGCTCGTGACGTGCGCCGACGACGCCGGAGCCGTCGCGCTGGCCGAGCGGGCCAGGGCCACGGGCACGCGCGTCGTCACCTATGGCTTCGACCCCTCCTCCGACGTCGTCCTGGGCGACCACCAGCAGGACGGCGTCACCGCGTCGGTCACGCTGCTCGACGAGGGCACCGAGCGGCGCATGACCCTCGGCGTGCCCGGGCGCCACAACGCGCTCAACGCCGCGGCCGCGTACGCCGCCGCCGTCCACGGGCTCGGCCAGAACCCCGACCGCGTCCTCTCCGGGCTGGCGTCCTTCACGGGGACGCGCCGCCGCTTCGAGCCGAAGGGCGAGGCCCGGGGAGTGGTCGTCGTCGACGACTACGCCCACAACGCGGGCAAGGTCGCAGCCGTCGTCGAGACGGCCAAGTCCCTCGTCGGCGACACCGGCCGGCTCCTCGTCGTCTTCCAGCCCCACCTGTACAGCCGTACGCGTGACTTCGCGGCGGAGCTCGGGGCCGGGCTGTCGCCGGCCGACGTCGTGGTGCTCATGGACGTCTACGCCGCCCGCGAGGACCCCGTGCCCGGTGTGTCCGGGCGTCTCGTCGCCGATGCGGTCACGGCGGCCCGGCCCGAGGTCGAGGTCCACTACGTGCCCTCGTGGTCCGAGGTCGCCGGACGCGTCGCGAGGCTGGCCCGTCCCGGAGACCTCGTGCTCACCGTGGGAGCCGGCGACGTCACGATGATCGGCCCGGAGGTGCTGCGGATCCTCGAAGAAGGGGCGCCATGATGCTCGAGCACAGCACGGCCCGTCGCCGCGTCGCGGGCACGGGGCTCGCGTCGTCACGCACGCGCTTCGAGCGACGCGCCGCGGCTGCTCGCCGCCGCCCCCGCCTCGTCGCGGGCGTCCTCGTCGCCCTCCTGGTGCTGGCGGGGCTCGTCGCCTGGCTGGGGTGGTTCAGCAGCGTCCTCACGGCGTCGCGGGTCGAGGTCCGAGGGGTGAGCGCGTCCGTGTCCGCCCAGGTGCGCAGGTCCGCGGAGGTGCCGCTCGGTGGGCCCCTGATGCGCGTCGACACCGATGCGGTGGCCCAGCGCCTGCTCGCCGACAAGGCCTGGAGCGCCGTCTCGGTCGGCCGCAGCCTGCCGGACACCGTCGTCATCACGTTGACCCCCCGGATCGCCGTGCTCGCGGTCCGTAACCCTCGAGGTGAGGTCGACGTCGTGGATCGGGACGGTGTCACCTTCCGCACCGTCGGCACGGCCCCCGAGGGCGTGCCGCTCGTCAGCTCCGGGGCCGCGCAGGTGACGAAGGAGGGGGTCGACGCAGCGCTGGCGGCCCTCGGGTCGCTCGACCCCTCGTTGCGCGCCGACGTCTCCGGGGTGTCGGTGTCGACGGCCGACCAGGTCTCCTTCACCGTCAAGGCCAAGGGCGAGAAGCGCAAGACGGTCGTCTGGGGTGGCGCGGCCGACGGCGCGCGCAAGGCAGAGCTGGTGAAGATCCTTCTGCCGGAACCGGGTTCGACGATCGACGTCAGCGTCCCGTCGTCGCCCGTAACCCGCTGACGCCCACCGGTCCGAGCCGCCGTCCGGGTCGGGGACCCGGCCGCGTGGCCGCGCGGCGTCCGTGGGAGGGTGAGGCCCGGCGGTCGGGACCCCAGTGTCCGGTGGTGCTGGTGTGGCCCGTGGGGCGCCCCCTTCGGAATTGGGGCAATCCCCGCGACGACACGCCGCGACGTGGGTTGATCGACCCTGTGCCTCGTCATACCGTCAGGGCACTGGTTCGTGACCAAACTGTAACCTTTATGTCTACGTTTAAGGTTTGAGGGCTACACGCTCGGAACGAGCCGCACCACCCGCACCACGCACTGTCCGTCCCCAGACCACCAGCAGCACCGGCACCATCAGTCAGGAAGGCCCACTCTCGTGGCAGCAGCACCGCAGAACTACTTGGCCGTCATCAAGGTCGTCGGCATCGGCGGCGGCGGCGTCAATGCCATCAATCGCATGATCGAGGTCGGCCTCAAGGGTGTCGAGTTCATCGCCATCAACACCGATGCCCAGGCGCTGCTCATGAGCGACGCCGACGTCAAGCTCGACGTCGGCCGCGAGCTGACGCGCGGCCTCGGTGCCGGCGCCGACCCCGAGGTCGGCAAGAAGGCCGCCGAGGACCACGCCGAGGAGATCGAGGAGGTCCTCAAGGGGGCCGACATGGTCTTCGTCACCGCCGGTGAGGGCGGCGGCACGGGCACCGGCGGCGCTCCCGTCGTGGCCCGTATCGCCCGCGAGCTCGGTGCCCTGACGATAGGTGTCGTCACGCGCCCGTTCACCTTCGAGGGTCGCCGTCGCGCCAACCAGGCCGAGTCCGGCATCGGCAGCCTCCGCGAGGAGGTCGACACCCTGATCGTCATCCCCAACGACCGGCTGCTGTCGATCAGCGACCGCAACGTCTCGATGATGGACGCCTTCCGCTCGGCCGACCAGGTCCTGCTCTCCGGTGTCCAGGGCATCACCGACCTCATCACGACGCCCGGACTCATCAACCTCGACTTCGCCGACGTCAAGTCGGTCATGCAGGGTGCCGGCTCGGCACTCATGGGCATCGGCTCCGCGCGCGGCGAGGACCGGGCGGTCCAGGCCGCCGAGCTCGCCATCAGCAGCCCGCTGCTCGAGGCGTCCATCGACGGTGCCCACGGCGTGCTGCTCTCGGTCCAGGGCGGCTCCGACCTCGGACTCTTCGAGATCAACGAGGCCGCCCGCCTCGTCCAGGAGGCTGCGCACCCGGAGGCCAACATCATCTTCGGTGCGGTCATCGACGACGCCCTCGGCGACGAGGTCCGGGTCACGGTCATCGCTGCAGGCTTCGACAGCGGCGGCCCCAGCCAGCGGCACGACGACCGCGCCCTCGGGCAGGTCATGGGTCGCTCGCAGGCGGCCCAGCAGCGTCCGGCCACGCCGGCGCCGCAGCACTCCAACGGTGTGCCGCAGGCGGCGCCGCAGCAGTCGATCCCCCAGCAGGCGCCGGCCGCACCGGTGCACCAGTCACAGCCGGCCCAGCAGCTGCCCACCCAGCAGCCGGCCGCGCCGGCGCCGCAGCAGCCCCAGCACCACGTCCCGGCCCCCGCGGCCCAGCCGGTGCAGCAGCCGCCTCGGCAGGTGACGTTCGACGAGGGCGACGACCTCGACGTGCCCGACTTCCTCAAGTAGGACCGAGGGCCGGCTCCGAGCCGAGATCCGTACCGACGGGCGGGAGATGCGTTCAGCGTCTCCCGCCCGTCGGCGTGCTGACCCGCTCTTGCCGGAACGGGTGCCCCCGACTCCCCGGGACCGGCGGGATAGGTTTGTCATCGTGTTCTACTGGCGCACCACCATCGCGAGCGACGGCGACTCGTGCGCCGTCGACCTCGGCTTCACGGGCCGGTCGGCGGGCCGGGGGAGCGGGCCGTATGCCGGCCTCAACCTCGGCGGTCACGTCGGCGACGACGCCGCCGACGTCGAGGGCAACCGCACGGCGCTCGCGCACGAGATCAACCTCCCTCGCGAGCGTCTCGTGCTCATGAACCAGGTGCACGGCTCCGACGTCGCGCAGGTCGACGGACCCTGGGGCGCCGAGCCGCCGGCCGTCGACGGGATCGTCACCCGCGCAACGGATCTCGCGCTCGCGGTGCTCGTCGCCGACTGCGTTCCCGTGCTGCTGCACGACGCTGCCGCAGGGGTCGTCGGGGCGGTCCACGCGGGTCGACCGGGGATGCTCGCCGGCATCGTCGGACGGGCCGTCGCAGCGATGCGAGACCTTGGCGCCTCGGCGGTCTCGGCCACCGTCGGGCCGTCCGTCTGCGGCCGGTGCTACGAGGTCCCGGCGGAGATGGCACACAGCGCTGCCGCGGTCTCCCCGGCAGCTGCGGCGCGGTCGTGGACCGGTACCGCCGCCATCGACGTGGCAGCCGGGGTCGTCGAGCAGCTCGCAGCGGCCGACGTTGCCGTGCAATGGGTTCCGGGGTGCACCCGGGAGAGCGGTGACCTCTACTCCTACCGTCGGGACGGCCGCACCGGCCGCTTTGCGGGTGTCGTCGCGCTGCGGCCGGCAGTCGCATGAGCCGTATGCCGTCGGGCGACGACCGGGCCCGCCGTGAACAGCTGGGCGAAGGTCTCGCGACCGTGCGCGAGCGCATCGAGCGCGGATGCGCCGAAGCCGGCCGCGATCCCGACGACATCACCCTCGTCGTCGTCACGAAGTTCTTCCCGGCGTCCGACGTCCTGCTGCTTCACGACCTCGGCGTCGGACACTTCGGCGAGAACCGCGACCAGGAGGCCGCAGAGAAGTTCCGTGAGGTCCGACACGTCCTCTCGGAGGGCGGCGCCCCGGCGCTGACCCTCCACTTCATCGGCCGGCTCCAGAGCAACAAGGCGGCGCACGTCGCGGGCTACGCCGACGTCATCCAGTCGGTCGACCGCACGAAGCTCGTGGGAGCTCTCGCGAAGGGCGCGCACACCTCCGACCGGACCGTCCAGGTGCTCCTCCAGGTGAGCCTCGACGGCGACACGTCGCGTGGCGGGGTCCTGCCCGGCGACGTCGACGCCCTCGCGGATGCCGTTGCGGCACAACAGCTCCTGGACCTGCGCGGCGTCATGGCCGTGGCCCCCCTGGGTGCCGACCCGGATGTGTCGTTCGCGCGTCTTCGGGACGTCGCGGACGGCATACGTGCTCGGCACCCGCGGGCCGACTGGGTCTCCGCGGGCATGAGCGGTGACCTCGAGGCCGGCCTGCGGCACGGTGCGACACACCTGCGTGTCGGCACGGCAATCCTCGGTTCACGCCCGTCACTTCTGTAACGTCGTCAACGATCACAATCCGACGTTTTGGGAGTTGGCCATGGCAGGGGCACTGCGCAAGACGATGGTGTACCTCGGACTGAGCGAGGAGGACCAGCGTCACGACCGTTACGACGACTACGACGCCTACGACGAGTCCGACCGCTACGACGACGAGACCGAGCACACCGCTGCCGTGACGCAGCTGCCCACGAAGCGACCGGTGGCCGCCGTCGTGCGCGACGTCGAGGTCGGGTCGCTCAACCGGATCACGACGATCCACCCGCGCACCTACAACGAGGCCAAGAACATCGGCGAGTGGTTCCGCGACCAGGTCCCCGTCATCATGAACCTCAGCGACATGGACGACGCCGACGCCAAGCGCCTCGTCGACTTCGCCGCCGGGCTCGTCTTCGGTCTGCACGGCACCATCGAGCGGGTCACCTCCAAGGTGTTCCTGCTCTCGCCCGCCCATGTCGAGATCTCCGCCGACGAGCCCGAGGCCCCGGCGGCCGCCACGCGCGGATTCTTCAACCAGAGCTGAGCCACCGACCCTCGGCCATGAGCGCAAACCGCGGTCGCAGGCGCAACGACCTGGGCCCCGGTTCACACTCCTGCCCCGACATCAGGGACACTGACCGACATGGACGCGTTCTGGACGATCTACGGGGTGGTGGTCTTCACCTTCTTCATCGCCCTCATCGGCCGCTTCGTCATCGACTGGGTGCAGGTGCTGGCCCGGTCCTGGCGACCCACCGGGGTCGTCCTGGTCCTGGCCGAGGCCGTCTACACCGTGACCGACCCGCCCCTGCGCGCCCTGCGCAAGGTCATCCCGTCACCGAGCCTCGGTGGCGTCCGACTCGACCTCAGCTTCCTCGTCCTGATGTTGCTGACCTCTCTCGCTCTCAACGTGCCGAGCTTCTTCTGACCGACCGGCCTTCACCCGTCCCGCAGCGCGGGTCAGGGGTCTCCACACGCCGATCGGTGAGCATGGCTTTGGTTCGTGACCGGAACGTTAGATACCGTTGACCCGAACCATTACGTCTGTATCGAGGTGACACATGGCGCTTACGCCTGAACAGGTGCTCAACAAGCACTTCCAGACCACGCAGTTCCGTCGTGGCTACGAGGAGCGGGACGTTGACGACTTCCTGGACGAGATCGTGGCGGAGATGCGTTCGCTCATCGAGCAGCGTGACGACTATCTGAAGCAGCTCAACGACTGCCGCGCGAGCAAGAACCAGTCGGCCGTCCGCGCCGACGGCGCGACGGCGGCCATGCCGGCCGTCGGACGCCCCGGTGACGACGCCAAGCTCGGCGGCCTCACCGCGAAGATCCAGGACGCGGAGCGCGCCTTCAAGGCCGCCACCGACCGTGCGGCCAAGGCCAAGGCCGACGCCGACAACGCCGAACGGGCCGCCAAGGAGCGCATCGACCGCGCCAAGGCCGAGGCCGAGCGAGCCGAGGCGGCCGCCAAGTCGGCCGTCGACTCCCAGGCCCTCAACGACGCCCAGGCCAAGCTCAACGGCCTCAACTCGCAGGTCGCCGACGCCGAGGGCAAGCTCGCCAAGGCGCAGGAGAACGCCCGCGCCGCCGATGAGCGTGCCGCCAAGGCGCAGTCCGATGCCGAGGCCGCGGCGGCCAACGCGGCACGCCTGCGCGAGGAGGCCGCCAAGGCCCCGGCGCCCGCCGCGGCTGCAGCAGCCGCTCCGGCCGCCGCCGGCAACGTCGACGCCGCAGGCGTCATCGCACTCGCGCAGCGCCTGCACGACGAGCACGTGGCCGCCGGCGAGACCCGCCGCAACGAGCTCATCTCGGAGGCCGAGAACCGCCACCGCGAGCTGCTCGCTGCGGCCCAGGCCCGCCACGACGACCTCATCAACACCGGCCAGAGCCGCCACGACCAGGCCACCCAGCAGGCCGAGCAGATCTCAGCCGCAGCCACGGCCCAGCGTGACCAGATGATCGCCGAGGCCACCTCGCAGCGCGACCAGATGATCGCCGAGGCCACGTCCAAGCGCGACGAGATGCTCACCGAGGCGCGCGAGCGTGCCACCGGGATGGTCGCGGAGGCCCAGCAGAAGAAGGCTGCTCTCCTCGAGGAGCTCGACAAGCAGAAGGGCCTGCTCGACCGCAAGATCGCCGAGCTGCGCGGCTTCGAGAAGAACTACCGCACCAACCTCAAGTCCTACATCGAGGGTCAGCTCCACGACCTCGACTCGAGCGTCCAGGAGCCGGCCCACGCCGGCGCCGGCGACGGCAACCAGGGCTGAGTCCCACCTCGAACAGACGCACGGCAGGCCGTCCGGGAACATCCCGGACGGCCTGTGGTGTATCCGAGGGGCGAACACTTCGCCCGCATAAGCGTTTCGCGTTTGTGCGCGACCCGTGCGGGGCTTATTGTCAGCCCCACTTGTCAGCGTCGACGGCGTGACCGACGGAGGGTCTGATGGCGGCGAAGAAGACGGCGGCGGCGACAGCCGCGGCCAAGCGGTCCACCGCGAGCAGGACGACGGGCGCAGCCACGAAGGCGGCGCCTGCGAGGAAGACTGTCACGAAGGCCGCGCCGGTGAGGAAGGCCGCGACGAAGGCCGCGGTCAAGACGACGGCGACGAAGGCTGCGCCGGCCACGAGGACGGCGACCAGGTCCGCGACCAAGGCCGCCCCGGTCAAGAAGACGGTGACGAAGGCCGCCGCCGCGAAGAAGGCCACGACCAAGGCCGCGCCGCCCGCGAGGACGGCGACGAAGGCGACCCCCGTCAAGAAGGCCGCCACCAAGTCCGCGACCAAAGCCACGAGCAAGGCCACGAGCAAGGCCGCGCCCGCCAAGAGGGCAGTGACGAAGACGGCTCCCGCGAAGAAGGCCGCGACCAAGGCCGCGCCGGCCACGAGGACGGCGACCAAGGCGACCCCCGTCAAGAAGACCGCGACCGCAGCCAAGGCCGCGACGGCCACGAAGACGGCGACCAAGGCGACCCCCGCGAAGAAGGCCGCTCCGGCGGCTCGCGGCACGACCCGGTCGACGGCGGCGAAGAAGCCGACCCCCACGACGTCCACCCGAGCAGGTGCCGCGAGCGCGAAGCCCGCCGCCAAGGCACCGGCTACCCGAACCAAGAAGGCACCAGTGACGACGAGCTCCACGGCAGGACCCCGCGCGGCGACCAAGAAGGCCGCGAGCAGCACCACGACCCGGACCAACGCGCGCAAGATCGCCGAGCGCCTCCGGGTCAAGGACGACGAGAGCCCGTGGAGCGAGGACGAGATCGGCGAGGTGCGCGGCGTCCTGCTCGAGGAGATCGACCAGCACCGCGTCGAGCTCAAGCTCGCCGAGGACGAGCTCGACGACCTGCTCCGCGCTTCGGGCGACGGGTCCGGCGACGACCAGGCGGACGCCGGGGCCAAGACGGCAGAGCGCGAGCACGAGATCTCCGTCGCGGCCAACGCCCGCGCGAGCCTGCGTCAGGCGGAGCACGCGCTCGAGCAGCTCGAGGCCGGCACGTACGGCATCTGCGAGAACTGCGGCAACCCGATCGGCAAGCTTCGACTTCAGGCCCGTCCTCGTGCGACCCTGTGCATGACATGCCAGGAGAAGCAAGACCGCCACTGACGCCCACGCACGCCACGTCGACCCCCCGCGCGGGGGTCGACGGCGTGTCCACCACTACATCGACCACATCGACCGAGACCGTGAGTTCGACGCCTGCCGACGAGACCCGACCGACAACTGACCGGCGCACCCGGATGTTCGTCGTCCTCGGGGCCGTCGCCGTCCTCGCCTACGTCAGTGACCAGCTGACGAAGGTGGTCGCGCTCGACGTGCTCGCCGACGGGGAGTCGCGTCCCTTCGTCGGAGAGTTCATCCGTTTCAAGCTCATCGGCAACCCCGGTGCGGCCCTGTCGCTCGGCGCGGGCAACACGTGGGTCATGACGGGCATCGCCCTCGCCGTGCTGATCGCGATCATCGTCGTCGCCCGCCAGCTCGGGTCATGGGCCTGGGCGATCGCGCTCGGGCTGCTGCTCGGCGCCGCGATCGGCAACCTCACGGACCGGTTCGTCCGCCCGCCCGGCGGCGGCCAGGGGCACGTCGTGGACTTCATCGACTACAACCGCTGGTTCATCGGCAACGTCGCCGACATCTGGATCGTCTCGGCCGCGGCGCTCGTCGTCATCCTGGCGCTGCTCGGGATCGGCGTCGACGGTCGCCGTGACCACGGCCGTCCCGCCACCCGCACCGTCGCGTCCGAGCCCAGCGCCGGCGACGGAGAGACCACGTCCGATAGCCCAGCGAACGGCGAGACCGACATGACGCAGCAGCCCGGCGGGTCGGCCGTGTCGACCGAGACGCCCGACCCGACCGAGACGCGCGAGAAACACGCCGTGCGGCGTCAGGGGGACGACCATGCCTGACGTGCGCACCGTGCTCGTGCCGGACGGCCTCGAGGGCGAACGCGTCGACGCGGGCGTCGCGCGGCTCTTCGGGGTGTCCCGCACCAAGGCCGCCGACCTCGCGGCAGACGGCGCCGTCGTGCTCGACGGCAAGGCCGTCGCGAAGTCCGAGCGGCTCTCGGCCGGCTCGATGCTCGAGGTGTCGCTGCCGCGTGCCGAGGAGGGCCCGAGCCTGAGGGTCGTCGCACAGCCCGTGCCGGGCATGTCGATCATCCACGACGACGACGACATCGTGGTCGTCGACAAGCCGGTGGGCGTCGCCGCGCACCCCAGCGTCGGCTGGAGCGGGCCCGACGTCGTGTCCGGGCTCGCCGCGGCGGGCTACCGCATCTCGACCTCCGGCGCCCCGGAGCGCCAGGGGATCGTCAGCCGGCTCGACGTCGGCACGTCCGGTCTCATGGTGGTCGCGAAGAGCGAGAACGCCTACTCGCGTCTCAAGCAGGCGTTCCGCAGCCGCACGGTCGACAAGACGTACCACGCCCTCGTCCAGGGCCTACCCGACCCGGTCGTCGGCACCGTCGACGCCCCGATCGGTCGCCACCCGGGCCACGACTACAAGTTCGCGGTGATGAAGAGCGGCAAGCCGTCGGTGACGCACTACGAGGTCCTCGAGGCGTTCCGCTACGCGAGCCTGCTCGACATCCATCTCGAGACCGGGCGCACCCACCAGATCCGCGTCCACTTCGCGGCGTTGCACCACCCGTGCTGCGGCGACCCGACCTACGGGGCGGACCCGAAGCTCGCGGCACGCCTCAAGCTGGATCGTCAGTGGCTGCACGCCGTGGGACTCGGCTTCGAGCACCCGGGCACGGGGGAGTACGTCCGCTTCGAGAGCCCCTATCCGGAGGACCTCCAGCGCGCACTCGACATCATCGCGACCTTGTGACCTTCACCCTCGACGCGAGGGTGAAGGTCACGGCGAGCCATTCCGTATGCCGCCTGGCGGCGTGGGGTCGGTGCTGAACCCGACCGGGGCGGTGCGTTCCGGGCCGAGCGGCCGCGTGTCAGTGGCGGTTCCGGCGCCGGAGTCTGCTCGTGGCCGCCGTCCGAGGGCGATCCCCAGCCCGAGGGCGACCACCGCGGCGACGGTCGTCGCCCACCACGGCACTCCACCCGGGGGCACGGCGTCACCGGTGCCGCGCGTCACCGGCGCCGCGACCGGGGCAGCTGCCGCAGGTCGTGCGACCGGCGGGGTCGTCGACGTCCTCGCCGGCTTCGCGTCGCCGTAGACGCCGAGGGAGGTCAGCGTCGCGAGGAGCAGCGCGGCGTCCTTGGGTCGGTGCAGCACGGCGGGCGCCTGGAAGAGGTCCTTGCCGTCGGCGAGGTTCATCGACGTCTCGACCCAGACGTCGTCGCCGTCGACGAGGACGGCGTCGACGCGCCACGGCGTGACGTCGTGGATCAGCCACGTCAGCCGGACCTGCGAGTCCATGAACGAGGCCGCGGGCATCGCGTCACCGGTGGGGGTGTTGTACGCGTCGAGGGCCTTCTCGAGGTTCGCGTAGGCCGTGCCTCCGGTCAGGGCGGCCGCGGCGCGAGACCCGCTGTAGTTGACGGCGAGGACCGAGGTCGGGCCTCCGGCGGAGGCCTGCGGGGCGACGGCGACGAGCAGGGCCGCGGCGACGGCTGCGGCGGCGGCGAGGGGGGCGAGTCTGCGCATGTTCTCCTCCGTGGGCGAGTGGGCCGGCGCACGGGCCGACGACACCTCAACACCGCTGCGGAAGTGGAGGTTCGCGGTCAGCCGGCGGACCGGGCCACGCGCAGCGCCTCGGTGAGGGTGTCCACACCCTCGAGGCGGTAGGTCACGTCGCCGGCCGGGGACGGGACGACCCAGACGAGGGTCGGCCCGGCGAGGCGCGGCGGCTCGGAGTGCGTGCCGCCGACCCGGTCCACCCACTCGACGAGGTGCGGCGACCCGAGCCACACCGCCTCGTGGTCGGCCACCGTGGTCGGCGTGACCGCCTCCCACACCGTCTTGAGGTAGCCCCACGACAACGAGCCGACGAACACGTCGAGACGCGTCGTGCCGGCGCCCGGCCCCCACACCAGCTCGGCGACGCGCCCGTCGTGCGTGACGGTGACGGACGTCGGCGGGCCGAGCGCCGTGGGCGCCCCGATGTCCGCGCCGACGAGGTGCTCTGCCTGCCCCAGCGTCACGGGCGTCGCCGGAGCACCACTGGTGCTCGTGCCGGTCGCCCGAGACGTCGTCGAGGGAGTCGGGGCCGGTGTGGGCACCTCCCGCACCACGATGCCGCCGATGCGGAGCAGCTCGACGACCGCGGCACGGACCGGCGGGACGAGAGCGAGCACGAGCACGACGACGGCGGCCGCTGCCCACCCGAGTCGGTGGGTCATGACGCGCGTCGGGCGTGGGGCGGCGGGGACCGGCGCCACGGCCTCACGCTGCGGCACGGGTGGCGGCTCGGCGTCCAGGCGGGCGAGCACGAGCGTCGCGAGATCCGCTCCGGGCGGCTCGGTCACAAGCGTGCGGCCGAGGGCGACGAGCTCGTCCTCGAGGTCGAGGTGGTCAGGCATCGGCCATCACCTCCCGGAGCGAGCCGAGGGCGCGATGGAGCCGGGACTTGACCGTGCCCGCCGGGATGTCGAGCGTCCCGGCGGTCTCGGCCTCCGACAGCTCGAGCAGGTAGCGGCAGGTCACTACGTCGCGCAGGTCGTCGGGCAGCCCCTCGACCGCGTCGATGAGCCCGTCGAGCCGGTCGCGCGAGACCGCGGCGTCCGCCGGGTCCGGGACGGCGTGCGTCACGGCCCTCTCCGCGGCCACCCGGAGCTCGCGCAGGGCGCGCCGTGACCGCCCGCGCTGCAGGTTGCGTGTCTCGTTGACGACGATCCGCAGCAGCCACGGACGGAAACCCGCGCCCTCGTGGAAGCGCGGCAGTGCCTGGTATGCCTTCACGAACGCCTCCTGCACGACGTCGTCGGCCTCGCTCCCGGCGCCGGAGAGCACCGCGAGCCGTTTGGCGATCGGGGCGTGGAGCGTGACGAGCACCGCGTACGCCGACGCGTCCCCCGCGCGTACGCGCGCCAGTGCTGCCGCCTCCTCGGACGTGTCGATCGCTGCCTCCGTCCCACCGACGACCATGCCTCGGCACCATCGTGCCGTCCCGACGCCCCCTCAACACCGCTCGCGCCGGATCGGTTCGCGCGGACCCCGCGACACCCGCACCGACACGCCGAGGAGTGTCCTCGCGGAGGCTTAGACTCGTCCACGATGTCGACCGAAGCCGCCCCGAGAAACGACCCGAACTTCGTGCACCTCCACGTGCACACGGAGTACTCCATGCTCGACGGGGCGGCGCGCATCGGCGACCTCTTAAGCGAGGCGGCGCGGATGGGCATGCCGGCCCTCGCGACGACCGACCACGGCTACGTGTTCGGCGCCTACGAGTTCTGGAAGAAGGCGCAGGGCACGGGCGTCAAGCCGATCATCGGCGTCGAGGCCTACATCACGCCGGGCACGCACCGCACCGACCGCACCAAGGTCAGCTGGGGCGACGGCGGCCGCGACGACATCTCGGGCAGCGGCGCCTACACCCACATGACGATGCTCGCCGAGAACAACCAGGGCATGCACAACCTGTTCCGGATGAGCTCCATCGCGAGCCTCGACCAGGTGTACACCAAGTGGCCGCGCATCGACCGCGACCTGCTCTCGACCTACGGCAAGGGCCTCATCGTCACGACGGGCTGCCCGTCGAGCGAGATCCAGACCAAGCTGCGCTTCGGGATGTACGACGAGGCGCGCGAGGTCGCCGGCGAGCTGCGCGACATCTTCGGCAACGACAACGTCTACGTCGAGCTCATGGACCATGGCCTCGACATCGAGCGCCGCACGCAGAAGGACCTCATCCGGCTCGCGCGCGACCTCAAGCTCCCGCTCGTGGCCACCAACGACCTGCACTACACCCGCGCCGAGGACGCCAAGGCCCACGCGGCGCTGCTCTGTGTCCAGTCCGGCTCGACCCTGATGGACCCCAACCGGTTCAAGTTCGACGCCGACGACTTCTACCTCAAGTCCGCCCAGGAGATGCGCCACCTGTGGCGCGAGCTGCCCGAGGCGTGCGACAACACCCTGCTCATCGCCGAGCGCTGCGAGGTGTCCTTCACCGAGGGCGAGGGGCGCTTCATGCCGCGCTTCCCGGTGCCCGAGGGCGAGGACGAGACGTCGTGGTTCATCAAGGAGGTCGAGACCGGCCTCTCGCGTCGCTTCCCCGAAGGGGTGCCCGACTACGCCCGCAAGCAGGCGGCCTTCGAGGAGGACGTCATCGTCTCCAAGGGCTACCCGGGCTACTTCCTCGTCGTCGCCGACTTCATCAACTGGGCCAAGCGCAACGGCATCCGCGTCGGCCCCGGCCGAGGCTCGGGTGCCGGCTCGATGTGCGCCTACGCCATGGGCATCACCGACCTCGACCCCATCCCGCACGGCCTCATCTTCGAGCGGTTCCTGAACCCCGAGCGAATGTCGATGCCCGACTTCGACGTCGACTTCGACGAGCGCCGGCGCGGTGAGGTGATCCGCTACGTCACCGAGAAGTACGGCGAGGAGCGCGTCGCCCAGATCGTCACCTACGGCACGATCAAGGCCAAGCAGGCCCTCAAGGACGCGAGCCGCGTCCTCGGCCACCCCTTCGCGATGGGCGAGAAGCTCACCAAGGCGATGCCGCCCGACGTCATGGGGAAGGGCATGCCGCTCGCCGACGTCTTCAAGCCCGACTCCAAGCGCTACAACGAGGCGGGCGACTTCCGCGTCGTCCACGACGAGGACCCGCAGGCGCAGGAGGTCGTCGCCACGGCGCTCGGCCTCGAGGGCCTGAAGCGCCAGTGGGGCGTGCACGCGGCCGGCGTCATCATGTCCAGCGAACCGCTCGTCGACGTCATCCCGATCATGCGCCGCCTGCAGGACGGCCAGATCATCACGCAGTTCGACTACCCCAGCTGCGAGTCGCTGGGCCTGGTCAAGATGGACTTCCTCGGCCTGCGCAACCTGACGATCCTCGACGACGCCATCGAGAACATCAAGCTCAACCGCGACGAGGACATCGACCTCGACGAGCTGTCCAAGACCCTCGACGACCGGGCCACCTACGACCTGCTCGGTCGCGGCGACACCCTCGGTGTCTTCCAGCTCGACGGCGGCGGCATGCGCTCGCTGCTGCGCCTCATGCAGCCCGACAACTTCGAGGACATCTCGGCCGCCCTCGCGCTCTACCGACCGGGCCCGATGGGCGTCAACGCCCACACGAACTTCGCGCTGCGCAAGAACGGCAAGCAGGAGGTCGTCCCGCTCGACCCCCAGCTCAAGGGCAAGCTCCAGCAGGAGATGATCGACGCCCTCGACCCGATCCTCGGGATGACCTACGGCCTGGTCATCTACCAGGAGCAGGTCATGGAGATCGCCCAGAAGCTCGCCGGCTACACACTCGGCAACGCCGACCTGCTCCGCCGCGCCATGGGCAAGAAGAAGAAGGAGGTCCTCGACGCCGAGTACGTCCCCTTCTCCGAGGGCATGAAGTCCCAGGGCTTCAACGAGGCCTCCATCGCGGCGCTGTGGGGCGTCCTCGTCCCCTTCTCGGACTACGCGTTCAACAAGGCGCACACGGCGGCATACGGCCTCGTGTCGTACTGGACGGGCTACCTCAAGGCCAACTACCCCGCCGAGTACATGGCGGCGCTACTGACGAGCGTGCGCGACGACAAGGACAAGTCGGCGCTCTACCTCAACGAGTGCCGGCACATGGGCATCAAGGTGCTGCCGCCCGACGTCAACGAGTCGATCGCCAACTTCGCCGCCGTCGGCACCGACATCCGCTTCGGCCTCGCGGCGATCCGCAACGTCGGGCTGCCCGTCGTGCAGGCCGTCATCAAGGCCCGCGAGGAGAAGGGCGCCTTCGCCTCGTTCAAGGACTTCCTCTCGAAGGTGCCGGCCGTCGTGTGCAACAAGCGCACCATCGAGTCGCTCATCAAGGGTGGCGCCTTCGACTCGCTCGGCGAGAGCCGCCGCGGCATGGTCGAGGTGCACGAGCGCTACATCGACGCCCTCGTCGAGGTGAAGAAGCAGGAGGCCATCGGCCAGGACAGCCTCTTCGGCAGCTTCGGTGACGACACCGGCGACGCTGGCAGCGCTGACGGGCCGGGCGCGTTCGACGGGCTGCCGCCGGTGCCGACGCTCGAGTGGGACAAGGCCAGCCTGCTCTCCTTCGAGCGCGAGATGCTCGGCCTCTACGTCAGCGACCACCCGCTCTTCGGCATCGAGCACATCCTCGCCACGCACGCCGACACCTCGATCGCCTCGCTCATGGGCGACGACCCCAAGGCCGACGGCACCCCGGTCACGGTGGCCGGCCTCATCACGAGCCTGCAGCTCAAGCGCACGAAGAAGGGTGACCTCTGGGCCATCGCGACCGTCGAGGACCTCGACGGCGCCATCGAGTGCCTCTTCTTCCCCTCGGCCTACATGACCTACTCGACGATGCTGGCCCAGGACACCGTCTGTGCCGTCAAGGGCCGCATCAGTGCCCGCGACGACTCGATCTCGATCTTCGCCCAGGAGCTGACGATCCCCGACATCAAGGAGGGCCCGCGCGGCCCGGTCGTGCTGACGCTCCCGCTCGGTCGGGCGACGCCGGCCGTGGCCGAGAGCCTCAAGCGCGTGCTGGGGGAGCACCCGGGGGCGACCGAGGTGCAGGTCAAGCTGACCCAGCCGGGGCGTTCGGTCCTGATGTCCCTCGACGACTCGCTCCGGGTCAACGCCACCTCCGCGCTCTTCGGAGACCTCAAGGCCCTGCTGGGTCCGGCCTGCCTCAGCTGATGCGCGAAGCCGACCGCCGGCGGCTGCGTCGGGCGCGGATGGCCGCGCTCGGCCTGACGCCCGCGCTCAGCAGCGACGGACCCGTGTCGGCGCTCGGGGTCGCCCGTGAGCTCGGCGCGTTGCAGGCCCAGGACTACGGGAGCGGGGTGTGGTCCCTCGGGGTGCGCTCGGGCCTCACGCTCGAGCAGGTCGAGCAGGCCGTGCTCGACCGCCAGGTCGTGCGCACGTGGCCGATGCGCGGGACGATCCACTGGGTGCCGGCCGAGGACGCCCGCTGGATGTGCGAGCTGCTTGCGGCCCCCCGCAGCACGACCCTCGCCACGCGGTTCGCCCAGCTGGGCCTCACCGAGGCCGACGTCGAGCTGTCCGGCCGGCTCTTCGAGGAGCACCTGCGCGAGCCGATGAGCCGACCCGAGGTCGCGGCTCTGCTCGTCGAGCACGGCATCGACCCGACCGACCAGCGCAACTACCACCTCATCGGCCACCACTGCATGAGCGGCCTCATCTGCCAGGGCCCGGTCATCGGCAAGCAGCCGAGCTTCGTCCTCATCGACTCGTGGGTTCCTCACTCCCGCAGGCTTTCCCGCGAGGAGGGCCTCGCGACGGTTGCGGAGCGCTACGTCCGCAGCCACGGACCGGTGACGGAGAAGGACCTCGCCGGCTGGCTCCTCAAGCCGCTCGGGCTCACGAGGGAGGCGCTCGCCCTCGTCGGCGACCGGCTCGTGCGCGAGGACGTCGACGACCAGACCTGGCTGACGCACGCCGAGGCCCGGCCCGCCCCGGACGGTCCGGGCGGCGTGCACCTGCTGCCCCAGTGGGACGAGTTCCTGCTCGGCTACAAGTCGCGTGACGTGACCCTCCCACCCGAGCACTTCGTCAAGGTCGTGCCCGGCCGCAACATGGTCTTCAAGCCGACACTCGTCGTCGACGGCGAGGTCGCGGGCACGTGGCGTCGGGTCCAGAAGCGGTCGCACGTCCTCCTCGAGGTGCAGCCGTTCGTCCCGCTGTCCGCGAGCCGGTGGCGCGAGGTGGAGCGGGCCGCGAACGCCTACGGCACGTTCCTCGGCACCGACACCGAGGTCGTACGCGTCGGGCCGGCCGACGGGACCGCCTGAGGTGGCGCGTGGGTCGGTCCCGCCGTCGCCGCTGCCGCCACGCCACGGTGTCGACGCCCAGCGCTTCCGGATGCCGCAGGACGGGTCCTGGTCATCACTGCGTGACCATCTCGTCGAACGGCTCTCGCCGGGGCTGACGGCCGCCGAGGTGGACCGGATGCTGGCCGCAGGTGAGTTCGTCGACGCCTCCGGAGCGCCCGTGCCGGCGGACGCGCCGTTCGTGCCACAGTCGGCCGTCTGGGCCCACCGCGACCTGCCGCTGGAGGTCGCACACCCCGAGGAGGTCGTCGTGCTGCACCGCGACGAGCGGATCGTCGTCGTCGACAAGCCCCACGACATGGCGACGATGCCCCGTGGACGGCACGTCGTACAGAGCGCCCTCGCCCGCACCCGCGTCCTGACGGGCGAGCACCGCCTCACCCCGGCGCACCGCCTCGACCGGCCGACGGCAGGTGTCCTGATGTTCACGACCGAGCAGCGCTGGCGCGGCGCGTACCAACGCGTCTTCGCCGAGGGCCTCGCCCACAAGCAGTACCTCGCCGTCGCGCCGGTCCGGGACGGGCTCGAGCTGCCGCTCGTGCGGCGGACGCACCTCGTCAAGGAGCACGGCATCCACCAGGCGCACGAGGTCCCGGGAGCCGAGCCCAACGCCGAGACGCTCGTCGAGCTCCTCGACAGGTCGACCGGTGCCGGGCGGGCGGGGGAGGACCTCGGGCTCTACCTCCTGACGCCGCGCACCGGCCGCACCCACCAGCTGCGCTGCCAGCTCGAGGGGCTGGGCATCCCCATCGTCGACGACCCGCTCTACCCGGTCGAGCGGGACGTGCCGGCGGGCGACTTCAGCGTGCCGCTGCAGCTGCTGGCGGCGGTCCTGGCCTTCGAGGACCCCGTCGACGGCACCCCGCGGCGCTTCGTCACCCGCCGCCGGCTGGGCCGGTGGCCAGGTCGCTGGCCGATCCTCTGAGGCCGTGCCCGGGTGTGACGACGCGATGTCATCGGGCGTTCAGCAACCCGTGGGCATCTCGCCGCGCGAGACCGGGGAGCGCGGTCTAGGGTGACCCGCAGACCGCGCGGAAGAGCCGGTCCCAGGGAGGAAATCCATGCGTCAATCTCGTCCTGCCCTGCGCCGGGTCGCCGCGGTCACCACCGCCGCGCTCGCCGCGGGCATCACCCCGTTCGTCATGGCCGCACCGGCCTCGGCGGCCCCGACGGAGCTGTTCATCAGCGAGTACGTCGAGGGCTCGAGCAACAACAAAGCGCTCGAGATCTACAACGGCACCGGCGCGACGGTCGATCTCGCGGCTGCCAAGTACAACGTCCAGGTCTTCGCCAACGGTGCCGCTACCACCACGAACACCATCGCTCTGAGCGGCAAAGTTGCCTCGGGCGACGTCTTCGTCCTCGCCAACACCTCGGCGGGTTCGGGAATCACCGGGCAGGCCGACCTGCTGAGTGGGAGCGCCAACTGGAACGGCGACGACGCCGTCGTCCTGCGCAAGGACGGGGCCGTCGTCGACGCCTTCGGCCAGGTCGGCCTCCGCCCCGTCAACGAGTGGGGCACCGGCCTCACCTCGACCATGGACAACACCCTCCGACGCAAGTCGTCCGTCACGGCGGGCGACGCCAACGGCGCCGACGTGTTCGACCCCTCCGTCCAATGGGACGGGTTCGCCATCGACACCTTCGACGGTCTCGGCGCCCACACCGTCGACGGTGGTCCGGCGACCGATGTCGCTCCGGGCGTCACCGCCACGACCCCGACCGACGGTTCGTCGAACGTCGCCGTCGGCGCGAGCCCGACGGTCACCTTCTCCGAGCCGGTGAACGTCGCCGCCGGAGCCTTCACCGTCGCGTGCTCCCTCTCGGGCACCAAGATCCTCGCCGTCTCCGGCGGTCCGACGACCTTCACGCTCGACCCGTCGGCCGACTTCACCCTCGGCGACGCCTGCACCCTGACGGTCACGGCATCCGCCGTCACCGACCAGGACGCCATCGACCCGCCGGACTCACCGGCGAGCGACGTCGTCGTGCGCTTCTCGGTCCCGGCCGCCAACCCGTGCGAGGTGACCGCGACCCCGATCCCGGCCATCCAGGGCAGCGGCGACACCGCTGCGGTCACCGGCAGCGTCACGACCCGTGGCGTCGTCGTCGGCGACTACGAGGGCCCCTCACCGGCCCTGCGCGGCTTCTTCCTGCAGGACCCGTCCGGTGACGGCGACCCTGCGACGTCCGACGGCATCTTCGTGTTCGAGGGCAGCAACGCCAACTCCGTCAAGATCGGTGACCTCGTCACCGTGACGGGCAACGCGGGCGAGAACCAGGGTCAGACCCAGGTCAGCGCCGGCACGGTCACGGTCTGCGGCACCGGCACGGTCGCCCCGACCGAGGTGCGTTTCCCCGTGGCCAGCGGCACCGCCCTCGAGCGCTACGAGGGCATGCTCGTCACGCTCCCGCAGGACATGTCGGTGACCGAGCACTTCCAGCTCGGCCGCTTCGGCCAGGTCACCCTCTCGCAGGGAGGCCGCCTCGAGCAGCCCACCAACGTCGTCGCCCCGGGAGACCCCGCCGCCGCGCTTCAGGCGTCGAACGACCTGCGCAAGATCATCCTCGACGACACGACGCAGGCCCAGAACGTCGACCCGATCGTGTTCGGTCGCGGCGGCCAGCCGCTCACCGCTGCCAACACGCTCCGCGGTGGCGACACCGTCACCGACCTGACCGGGGTGCTCAACTACACGTGGGGTGGCAACGCGGCCAGCGCCAACGCGTACCGCATCCGCCCGGTGAACCCGTCCGCGACGGTCGACTTCCAGCCGACCAACCCGCGTCCGACGA
The DNA here is from genome assembly GCF_001428505.1 of Terrabacter sp. Root181. Classification (GTDB taxonomy): domain Bacteria; phylum Actinomycetota; class Actinomycetes; order Actinomycetales; family Dermatophilaceae; genus Terrabacter. The sequence goes on along the minus strand of NZ_LMHU01000008.1, from coordinate 36,633 downwards.
GCCCGCCCGCCGTCGGTGGCGACACCCGCGTCGTCGGGATGAACCTGCTCAACTTCTTCAACACGCTCGACACGTCCGGCAACAACTGCCGCGGTGGCCTCACCGGGGTGGTCATGGACTGTCGCGGCGCCAACACCGCCGCCGAGTTCGACCGCCAGTGGCACAAGACGCTGGCCGCCGTCTCGGGCACCCAGGCCGACGTCGTCGCCTTCATGGAGATGGAGAACGACGGCTACGGCCCGGACAGCGCCGAGCAGTTCCTCGTCGGCAAGCTCAACGAGCAGGACGGTGCCGGCACGTGGGCGTTCATCGATGCCGACGCCCGCACCGGGCAGGTCGACGCCCTCGGCAACGACGCCATCAAGGTGGGCATGCTCTACAAGCCGGCCGCGGTGACGCCGGTGGGGGCGACCGCCGCGCTCAACTCCGACGACTTCGTCACCGGTGGCGACTCCGGCCCGCGCAACCGTCCGTCGCTCGCCCAGGCGTTCCGCGACAACACGACCGGTGGCACCTTCGTCGCCGTGGCGAACCACCTGAAGAGCAAGGGCAGCGCGTGCGACAAACCCGACGCCGGCGACGGCCAGGGCAACTGCTCCAAGGTCCGCGTCGTCTCGGCAGACCTGCTCGCCTCGTGGCTGGCCGGCGACCCGACGGGCACCGGTGACCCCGACGTCCTCATCCTCGGCGACATGAACTCCTACGCCAAGGAGGACCCGATCACGACGCTCGAGAAGGCCGGCTTCACCAACCTCATCGAGCAGCGCAACGGGCGCGAGGCGTACTCCTACGCGTTCGACGGGCAGTGGGGCTACCTCGACCACGCGCTCGGCTCGGCGTCGATGAGCAGCCAGGTGACGGGAGTCGGCGACTGGCACGTCAACGCCGACGAGCCCTCGATCCTCGACTACAACACCGAGTTCAAGACACCGGCGCAGGTCACGAGCCTCTACGCTCCCGACCAGTTCCGGATCTCGGACCACGACCCCGTCGTCGTCGGGCTCGACCTGACGAACGCCGACCCGGTCGTCGGCACGGTCACCGGTCCGTCCGCTGCAGTCTCGGTCGGTGCCCCGGCCGGTGTGAGTGCGACCTTCACCGACGCGGACCCGCTCGACACCCACACGGCGACCGTCGCGTGGGGTGACGGGCAGTCCTCGGCCGGCACCGTGACCGGTGGCACCGTCAGTGGCAGCCACGTCTACACGGCCGCGGGCATCTACACCGTGACCGTCACCGTCACGGACCAGTGGGGCAACGCCGACAGCGGCACGACGACCGTCGTCGTCTACGACCGCGCGGCAGGCTTCGCCACGGGGGGCGGCACCATCGCGTCGCCCGTCGGGGCGCTGGCCTCCGACCCGTCGCACAGCGGCAAGGGCAGCCTGCAGCTGTCCGTGGCGTACCCGAGCGGGGCCACCGTCCCGACCGGCTCGTTCACGTACAGCCTCGCGGGCACGACGTTCGCCGTCGCCACCACGACGTTCGACTGGCTCGTCGTGACGGGCACCACGGCGACGTTCTCGGCACCCGTGACGGTGAACGGCCAGGCGGGCTACCGCGCGGTCGTCACCGTGACCGACCCGGGCAAGAACGACACGTTCCGCCTCGTCGTGACAGGTGCCGGCGGCTCCGTGACGTACGACTCCGGCACGCAGGCCGTCAAGGGTCAGGTCGTCGTCCACTGACGTCGCACTGACCGCGTTCCACGACGCGTTCGGCCCGGGATCGACCGATCCCGGGCCGAACGCGTCTCCGTCGGCCCGTCAGGGCGGCGCACCCGGATACGGTGACGCCATGAGGCGAGCACTGTTCGTACGGGTCAACCGGGTCGCGAACGTCGTCGTGCGGCGGCTCGGGCTGCGGCGCTTCCGAGGCGGCGACCTGCTGATGCTGACCACGACGGGTCGCCGGAGCGGGCAGCGGCGCACGACGCCGCTCCTCCACCTCGCGCGCGACGGCGGCTGGCTGGTCGTCGCCTCCAACGGGGGTGCCGACTGGGAGCCGGGCTGGTGGCTCAACCTGCGGGCGGGGTCGCCCGCGACCGTCGAGGTCGGGGGGCGCTCGGTGCCCGTGCGCGGCGAGGAGGTCACGGGCCAGGAGCGTGAGCAGCTCTGGACCGAGCTCAACCACGCCGTCTTCGACTTCGACTCCTACCAGTCGAAGGTGAGCCGGCGTATCGCCGTCGTGCGGCTGACGCCGACCACCGGCTGACCGCTCCCTCGGTGCAGACACCGCCCGACGGTCCGCGGTGGGCCGCGACCTAGACTGCGCGGATGCAGCACCCCCCGACCGCCCGGCGCGACCCCGTCGCCCGCGAGCACCACGGCGACCGCTTCGACGACCCCTATGCGTGGATGGCCGACCGGGACTCGGACGAGCTGCGCGAGCTCCTCGTCGCCGAGAACGCCCACGCCACCGAGCGCACCGAGCACCTGCGTCCGCTCGCCGACCAGGTCTTCGAGGAGTTCCGCTCCCGCATCGAGGAGACGGACCTGTCGGTCCCCGTGCGCCACGACCGCTGGTGGTACTACTCGCGGACGGTCGAGGGGGAGCAGTATGCCGTCGAGGCGCGGGTGCTCGTCGCCGACCACCCGCAGCGGCCCACGCTCGACGACGGCCGTCCCCCGGTCGGCGAGCAGGTGCTCCTCGACCAGAACGAGGAGGGGCGCGACCGTGAGTTCTTCGCCGTCGGGGTGAGCGAGGTGTCGCCGGCCGGCGACCTGCTGGCGTATGCCGTCGACGTCGTCGGCGACGAACGCTACGACGTGTGCGTGCGCCGGATCGAGGACGGCGTGGTGCTCGACGACGTCGTGCGCCGGACCGGCGGGTCCTTCGCGTGGTCGCTCGACGCCCGGCACTTCTTCTACACGCGGGTCGACGACGCGTGGCGGCCGCACCAGGTGTGGCGGCACGAGCTCGGTACGCCTGCAACCGACGACGTGCTCGTGCACGAGGAGACCGACGAGCGCTTCTTCGTCGGCGTGGGCACCTCGCGCGACGACCGTCTCGTCATCATCGCCATCGGGTCCAAGACGACGAGCGAGTTCCGCCTGCTCGACGCCGACGACCCCCTCGGCACGCCCCGCCTCGTGGCCGAGCGTCGTCAGGGCGTCGAGTACGACATCGAGCCGTTCGGCGACCAGCTGCTCGTGACGCACAACGCGAACCGGGTCAACTTCGAGCTGGCCACGGCCGCCGTCACGAGCACGTCGGCCGACGACTGGGTGCCCCTCGAGGTGACGACCGACGACGAGTACGTCACGGGCGCCGAGGGGTTCGACGACTTCATCGCCGTGTCCCTGCGTCGTGAGGGCGGCACGGGCGTGCGCGTCGTGCTGCGCGACCCGGCCGCGCCCAACGGACTGGGCGAGGCGCACGACATCGCCGTCGGCGAGCCCATCGGCACCCTGCACGTCGGGGTCAACCCCGAGGCGTCGACCCCGACGCTGCAGGTGGTCCACGAGTCACTCGTCACGCCCCGCACGGTCGAGGACTACGACGTGCGCTCCCGCACCTTCACCCTCCTCAAGCAGCAGCACGTGCGCGGCGACGTCGACCTGGCGCGGTACCGCCAGCGGCGCGAGTGGGCCACTGCCCCCGACGGCACCCGCATCCCGATCTCCGTCGTGCACCGCCACGACGTACCGGCCGACGGCACGGCGCCCGGCCTGCTCAACGCGTACGGCGCCTACGGCATCTCGAGCGACCCCTGGTTCTCAGTGCTGCGGCTCTCGCTGCTCGACCGGGGCTGGGTCTTCGCCATCGCGCACGTGCGCGGAGGGTCGGAGATGGGGCGGTCGTGGTACGACGACGGCAAGCTCGAGGCCAAGCCCAACACGTTCACCGACTTCGTCGCGTGCGCCGACCACCTCGTCGCGACGAGGATCGTCGCGACGGACCGCCTTGCAGCAGAAGGCGGCTCGGCGGGTGGCCTGCTCATGGGCGCCGTCGTCAACCTCGCCCCCGACCGCTTCCGCTTCGTCCATGCGCAGGTGCCCTTCGTGGACGCCCTGACGACGGTGCTCGACCCCAGCCTGCCGCTCACCGTGGCCGAGTGGGAGGAGTGGGGCAACCCGCTGGAGGACCCGGCGGCTTACGCCCTCATGAAGTCGTACGCCCCCTACGAGAACGTCCGCCCGACCCGGCACCCGAGCCTCCTCGTGACGGCAGGTCTCGACGACACACGGGTCTACGTCACCGAGCCGGCCAAGTGGGTCGCGGCCCTGCGCCACGCCGACCTCGAGGTCGACGACCCTGCGCAGATCCTCTTCCGCACCGAGATGGCCGCCGGCCACGGTGGTCGGTCGGGTCGCTACGACCTGTGGCGCGAATGGGCTTGGGAGACGGCCGTGCTCATCGACCAGACGTCGTGAGCACGGCCGCCGCCGAGGGAGTCAGGAAGGCTCAGGAGCCGTAGATCTCGGTGACCCACTCCGGGTGGTCGATGAACGGGTTCCGGTTGTGCTGCCACGTGTCGAAGATGACCTGGTTGCGGCGCTTCTCGAATGCGTCGGGCGGGTCCTGCAGGTTCCACTGCCTGAGCACCGACATCTTGCCGATGTGCGGGGCGGTGCCGTTGCCGACGAGGTTGTTCGGCTCGAGGTCGGCGAAGCCGTCACCGCCGTCCCAGCGCACCGCCATGTAGAAGATCATCCGGGCCACGTCGCCCTTGACCGCGTTGCGCGGCTCGAAGGAGTCGCCGTCGCTCAGGCAGCCGGTGCACTGCGACACCGCCGAGCCGCCGAGGTCGAAGTCGAGGTTGCCGCGCGTGGAGTTGACCGTGACGTCCTCCGGCCGCAGGTGGTGCACGTCGGTGCCGGGGCCGCTGACCGTGCCGAAGTCGCCGTGGCTCTTGGCCCAGACGTGCTCGCGGTTCCACTGGTCGACGCCGCCGCCGTTGTCGGACTTGGCCATCGAGCGGCCCGAGTAGATCTCGACGACGTTGTTGGTGTTGCCCGGGTCCTGGTCGGTGTCCTTGAGCGCCGTCCAGACCTGGTCGTAGGTGAGCGTCGTGACACCGCTCGAGATGATGCGGTGCAGCTCGGTGTGCAGCGCCGAGCCGGTCCTGCCGATCGCGGACGTGTAGTAGGTCGAGTCGTAGGGGCTGGTCGTGCCGGTCGGGCTCGGGCTCGACGTCGGGCTCGTGGTCGTGCTCGTCGGGCTGGTCGTGGTCGTCGACGAGCCGCTGAACGCGAAGGCGCTCGTCGACGTCATGCCCGGGTGCGAGAAGTACGCCGACAGGGCGCCGGTGACGTCGAGCTGGAGGCCCATGAGGGAGGGGTTGCTCCGCAGGCCCCACGAGGACCGGAAGGCCGACGGGATCTGGACGTAGAGCATCCGGCTCGTCGACGTCTCGGACGCGGAGTCAGCGATCGCGAGCGCGTAGTCGCTGGGGAAGCTCGACCGCACGACGGTGCTCGTCGCGGTCGGCTGGCCCACGACGTAGCCGCGGACGGTGGCGCTCTGGCCGGTCTGCGAGCCGATGGCCTGCGACACCGTGAGGGGTGCCGCTGCGACGAGTGCCGGCGCGGCAGCGGCACGGGGGAGCGCAATCGTAGTGGCGGGCGAGCCGGCCGCGCTCGTGAGCGCGAGGCTGGGCGGGACGAGGGCGACGGCGATGCCGGTGACGACGGCTGCGATGCGACGCCGGGGGATGACGACGGGCACGGGTTCTCCTGTCGGGCGGGGGAGTCGGGTGGATGACGCACCCACCGCCCGGTCGGGCGGCGACCTCACGAGCGTGGCGGATCGGCCGTGAACGCCGGGTCAGTCGTTGGTCTGCCCTTCGTCAGGCCCGGTCCAAGATTCGGCAGCCCGCACCGCGCCCGCACCGCGCCCGCACCGCGTCAGCGCCGCCTCGGCACCGCCTCGGCACCGCGTACGGGCGTCCTGGCATGCTCCGCACGCTGAGACCGTGGTCCTCGCCCCCGGCACCGCCTTCTAGACTGGTGAACCATGATGTCCTCCCTCGACCTGCGCGGACGCACGCTAGACGTGCGCTTCCTGCGCCGGGCCCTGCCCCGAGCCGAGTTCGACGTCACGGCCGCCCTCGAGCAGGTGCGGCCGATCTGCGAGGACGTCGAGCATCGGGGGGCCGCCGCGCTGCGCGACCTCGGCGAGCGGTTCGACGGGGTGCGGCCGACGCACCTGCGAGTGCCGCGGGCCGTCCTCCAGTCCGCCCTCGCTGCTCTCGACCCCGACCTGCGCGCCGCGCTCGAGGAGTCGATCCGACGCGCCCGCATCGTCCACGCCGACCAGCGCCGCACCGACACGACGACCCAGGTCGTCCCCGGTGGCACGGTGACCGAGCGGTGGGTCCCCGTCGACCGCGTGGGCCTCTACGTGCCCGGCGGCCTGGCGGTCTACCCGAGCAGCGTCATCATGAACGTCGTCCCCGCCCAGCTCGCCGGGGTCGGCTCGCTGGCGGTCGCGTCCCCGCCGCAGCGCGAGAACGTCGGCGAGTTCGTCGGCTACCCCAACCCCACGATCCTCGCGGCGTGCGCGCTGCTCGGTGTCGACGAGGTGTATGCCGTCGGCGGCGCCCAGGCGGTCGCGATGTTCGCGCACGGCTTCGTCGACGACGACCCCGAGTGGGCCGTGGTCGACGGCGAGCCGGTCGTGTGCGACCCCGTGTCGCTCGTCACCGGCCCGGGCAACATCTGGGTCGTCGCGGCCAAGCGGCTGCTCAAGGGCCTGATCGGCATCGACGCCGAGGCCGGGCCCACCGAGATCGCGATCCTCGCCGACGACTCGGCCGACCCCGACCACGTGGCGGCCGACCTCGTGAGCCAGGCCGAGCACGACCCGCTCGCGGCCTCGGTGCTCGTCACCGACAGTCAGGAGCTCGCCGAGAAGACCGTGCGGGCCCTGGCCCGGCGCGTCCCCGCCACGAAGCACTCGGAACGTGTCACCGAGGCGCTCGAGGGCACGCAGTCGCGCATCGTCCTCGTCGACGACGTCGACGCGGGTCTCGACGTCGTCAACGCGTATGCCGCCGAGCACCTCGAGATCCAGACCCGCGACGCTGCGGGAGTCGCCGCCCGCGTGCGCAACGCGGGTGCCGTCTTCGTCGGTCCGCACAGCCCGGTCAGCCTCGGTGACTACGCCGCCGGCTCCAACCACGTGCTGCCCACCGCCGGGTGCGCATGCCACTCGAGCGGCCTGTCGGTGCAGTCCTTCCTGCGCGGCATCCACGTCGTCGACTACGACGAGCCGGCCCTGCGCGGGGTCGCCCGCCACGTCGTGACGCTCGCCCAGGCCGAGGACCTCCCGGCCCACGGTGAGGCCGTGACGGCGCGCTTCGGCGACGAGGTGCCCCGGTGACCGAGGGCCCCACGGCTGCCGACGAGGTCCAGCGGCTCCTGCGGCCGGACCTGCGTGGCCGCACGCCCTACGGCGCCCCGCAGCTCGACGTGCCGGTGCGGCTCAACACCAACGAGAACTCCTACCCGGTGCCGCAGGTCGTCGTCGACGCCGTGGTCGCGGCGCTCGCCGACGACGTGGCGTCGCTCAACCGCTACCCCGACCGCGAGTTCACCGACCTGCGCAAGGCGCTTACGGCATACCTCGAGAAGCAGTCGGGGGTGTCGGTGACGCCTGAGCAGGTGTGGGCGGGCAACGGCTCCAACGAGGTGCTCTCGCACATCGTCCAGGCCTTCGGCGGCCACGGGCGCGTGGCGCTCGGGTTCACCCCGAGCTACTCGATGCACCCGATCATCAGCGAGACGCACGGCACCACGTGGGTCGACGGGCTCCGTTCTGCCGCAACGGATCCCGACGCCTTCGACCTGACCGCGGAGTCGGCAGCGCAGCAGGCGCGGGCGCACGACCCGTCCATCGTCTTCCTCTGCTCGCCCAACAACCCGACCGGCACGGCGCTGCCGTTCGAGGTCATCGGTGCCGTGCTCGAGGCGGCCCCGAACGCCATTGTCGTCGTCGACGAGGCCTACGCCGAGTTCGCCCGTCCCGGCACGCGGTCCGCGCTGACGCTGCTCGCCGAACACCCCCGGCTCGTGGTGACGCGCACCATGAGCAAGGCGTTCGCCTTCGCCGGCGGTCGTCTCGGCTACCTCGTGGCGGCACCCGAGCTCGTCGACGCGCTCCGTCTCGTGCGCCTGCCCTACCACCTGAGCAGCCCGACGCAGACGATCGCCCGGATCGCCCTCGAGCACGCCGACGTGATGCTCGGCACGGTCGAGGTCATCAAGCACCAGCGCGACCGCATCGTCGACCGCCTCTCCGAGCTCGGCGCGCGCCCCGTCGCCAGCGACAGCAACTTCGTCCTGTTCGGTGGCCTCCGCGACGAGAAGGCCACGTGGAACGCCCTGCTCGACGAGGGGGTCCTGGTCCGCGACATGGGCATCGCCCATCACCTGCGCGTCACGGCGGGCGACCCCCACGAGACGACCGCATTCCTCGAGGCGATGACCCGTCTCGCCCCGGCCCACGTCCTCCCCAGCAGCGCCGACCGGCAGGAGCCGCCCGCATGAGCCCCACCAGCCGCACCGCGACGATCAGCCGTGCGACGTCCGAGTCGTCCGTCGAGCTCTGGCTCGACCTCGACGGCACCGGCACGTCCGACATCTCGACCGGCGTCCCGTTCTACGACCACATGCTCCACTCGCTGAGCAAGCACTCGCTCATCGACCTCACCGTCAAGGCCACCGGAGACGTCGACGTCGACGTGCACCACACGGTCGAGGACACCGCGATCGTCCTCGGCCGGGCCCTGCGCGAGGCCCTGGGCGACAAGGCCGGCATCTCCCGCTTCGGCGACGCCACGGTCCCGCTCGACGAGGCCCTGTGCCACGCCGTCGTCGACGTGGCCGGCCGTCCCTACGTCGTGCACGAGGGCGAGCCCGAGGGGCAGCAGTACGCCCTCATCGGCGGACACTTCACCGGCTCGATGACCCGCCACGTCCTCGAGTCCTTCGCCTACAACGCAGGACTGTGCCTGCACGTCCGCGTCCTCGCCGGTCGCGACCCCCACCACATCGTCGAGGCGCAGTTCAAGGCGGTCGCCCGGGCGCTTCGCGCCGCGATCGCGCCCGACCCCCGCGTCGTGGGCATCCCGAGCGCCAAGGGAGCGCTCTGACGATGGTGGTTCGTCGATGAGTGCCGAGGTCGTCGTCCTCGACTACGGCAGCGGCAACGTCCGGTCGGCCGTGCGCGCCCTCGAGCGCGTCGGCGCCACGGTCACGCTGACGTCCGACCCCGTCCGCGCCCTCGAGGCCGACGGCCTCTTCGTGCCGGGCGTCGGCAACTTCCATGCCTGCGTGGCGGGCCTCGCGGCCGCGCACGGACCCCGCATCATCGGTCGACGGATCAGCGGGGGCCGGGCGGTCCTCGGCGTCTGCGTCGGCATGCAGGCGCTCTTCGACGGCTCGACCGAGCCGTCCGACCACCCCCTCGAGGGGCTCGCGGAGTGGCCCGGCACCGTCGAGCGCCTCCCGGCCGACGTCGTGCCGCACATGGGCTGGTCCGAGGTCGAGGTCGCCGAGGGCTCGCGCCTCTTCGCCGGGGTCGAGCACGAGCGCTTCTACTTCGTCCACTCCTATGCGGTGCAGCAGTGGACGCTCGAGGCCACTGGCGCCTTCGCCCGGGTCGCACCTGCGGTCACGTGGGCGCGTCACGGTGCGAAGTTCGTCGCGGCGGTCGAGAATGGGCCCCTGAGCGCGACCCAGTTCCACCCCGAGAAGTCCGGCGACGCCGGGCTGCACCTGCTCGAGAACTGGGTCCGCAACCTGTGACCGGGTTGCCGTCCGCCGACTGACCGGCGGCCGGGACCTCGACGAGGAGTGGATCGTGGCGACGAGGAAGACGGCGAGCAGCTCCAGCAGTTCGAGCAGGAAGCGCACGACCAGGACGACCACGAGTGCGACGAAGAGCACGACCGGGCGGACCGCGTCGTCGACGCGGCGGTCCTCGTCCGGCGCGCTCTACCCGCGGCGCCGGAGCAGCCGCCCGGGCCTGCCGACGGCGGTGGGCACGGCACTCGGCACGCTCGTCGTGACGACCCTGCTCGACCTTTCGTGGCCTGCGCGCATCGTCCTCGTCGTCGTGGTCGTCGTCGCCGGGCTGGGATACGTCCTCTGGCGTCACCGGGCCGAGCTCGCCGCCGGGGGAGGCGTCGACACCACTCCGGACGGCCCGTCCGCTCCGGAGGTGGCTCCCGCGCCGGGCGGGGGCGAGCCGACCGCACCGGCCACCGCGCCGGCATCGGAGCCGCCGGCTCCCACCGCCCCGCCCGCCACGCCGGGGCCGTGACACCGTTCAGCGCAAGCGGTCTCGGTCGACGACGCCCGGGTCGACGCCCCAGAGCCGTGCGACGTGAGAGGCGTCGGTGCCACAGCACCCTCCGACGACCGTGACACCCGGGAGCCGTCCGACCACCCGGTCGTGTCCCGCCGAGATCGTGTCGAGGTCGCCCGCGTCCAGGTCGTCGGCGTCGTCAAGCTCCGCATGGCTGCGCGTCGACGCGTTGTAGCGCAGCCCGAGCAGCCTGCTGCGCCAACCGCTCACGTCGACGTCGGCGTCCAGCCCTGCGAGCACGTGCTGCGGGTGGGCACAGTTGACGAGGTAGTAGTCCGGCGCTGCCCGGTCGTCGACCTCGGAGATCGTCTCGGCGAGCGTCGTCCCGTCGGGGAGCCGCCCGTCGACCTCCACCGTGAACGAGATCGCCACGGGCAGCCCGCGCTCCCGGCATGACTGGACGACCCCGATCGCCTCGCCGGCGGTGGTGAGGGTGTATGCCGTGACGACGTCCACGCCCGCCTTGGCGAACGTCGTCACCTGAGCGAGGTGGTAGTCGGCGGCCTCGGCCGGGCTCGGCGCGCCGGCACTGAGGTAGCCGTCGCCACGCGGGCCCACCACCCCGACGACGACGACGTCGCGCAGCCCGAGCTCGGCGGCATACCTGACACGCAGCGACGCCAGCAGGTCGACGGCGTCCGAGTTGGCACGGTCCAGGTCGGCCGTCGAGTGCCCGAGCCGCGCGCCCCAGTCCGGGTTGGCACGCCACGTGGGTGACTCGAGGAGCAGGCCTGCCCCGGCCCGGGCGGCGATGGAGGCGTAGGCGTCGTAGTAGCCCGTGAGCAGCTCGCGGCCGGCCGGGTCGCCGAGCAACGGGTAGGCGGCGAACTCCTCGAGCTCGACCCCGTGGTTGAAGATGAGGTCGGTCTCCAGGCCACCGTCCGTCACCATCGGCCGACCGGCCAGCTGTGGCAGGTGATCCATGTCGGCTCCCGTGCGTCGCGAGGTTCGGGTCCCTCCGGTGTACCAGACGCCACCACATGGCACGCGCAGAACGTGGGGAGGGCGACCGCGCCGTGGTGGGCGTGCGATCCACGGACCGACACGTCGGGAGCGGCGCCGCGGGCACACGGCATACTCGGTGGTCGCACGTCCGGGGTCCCGAGCCCCGGGCACACCTGACACCGACCACGACCCACCGACCACGACCGCGACGGTCGTGACCGACCCGAGGAGCCGACCCGATGACCGGCCAGCACCACGACGCCCAGCCCCACCTCGAGCTGCTGCCCGCCGTCGACATCGCGGGCGGCCGTGCCGTCCAGCTGGTCCAGGGCGTCGCCGGCACCGGCGGCGAGTTCGGCGACCCGTGGGAGGCGGCCCTGCGCTGGCAGGAGCAGGGAGCCGAGTGGATCCACCTCGTCGACCTCGACGCCGCCTTCGGTCGCGGCACCAACCGCGACCTCATCGCCTCGATCGTCGGGCGACTCGACCTGCAGGTCGAGCTCTCGGGCGGCATCCGAGACACCGACTCGCTCGACGCGGCGCTCGCGACCGGCTGTCGCCGCGTCAACATCGGCACCGCGGCCCTGGAGGACCCGGAGTGGACGGCCTCGGTCATCGCCGCCCACGGTGACCGTGTCGCGATCGGCCTCGACGTGCGGGGCACGACGCTCGCGGCCCGCGGGTGGACCCGCGAGGGCGGTGACCTCTGGGAGACGCTCGCGCGCCTCGACGCCGAGGGCTGCGCGCGCTACGTCGTCACCGACGTCAACAAGGACGGCATGCTCCAGGGACCCAACGTCCAGCTGCTGCGAGACGTGTGCGCCCGCACCGACCGTCCGGTGGTCGCGAGCGGAGGCGTCTCGACCCTCGGGGACATCGCGACGATCCGCGAGCTCGTCGGCGAGGGTGTCGAGGGGGCCATCGTCGGATCGGCCCTCTACCGTGGCGCGTTCACCCTGCCCGAGGCCCTTGACGTCGCCGGGCACCCGGGCTCATGACCGGCGCGACCCCCGCCTCGGGACGTCACGACGAGCAGGGGAGACCGGCCGACTCCGCCGGCCAGGCCTGGGAGGGCAAGGCGATCCCCTCACACGGCTTCGCGGGCGACACGGGAGCGGCCGACGCCGAGCTCGTCGCGGCACTGGTCGCGGCGCACGACGTGCCGGGCGACGACGCGGAGACGGCTGTCATGGAACGCGTCGCGCAGGCACGCTGGCTCGTCCCGGTGGTCGCCGTGGCGTCCGAGGTGGACGAGTCCGGGCCACACGCCGTCGACACGCGCAGCGACATGGCCGCCGTCACCCTGACGTCCCCCGACGGGTCACGGGCGCTGCCGATGTTCACCTCCCTCGAGAGCCTCGCCGCGTGGGACCCGAGTGCCCGGCCCGTGCCGGTGCGCGCGGCCGCCGCGGCGCAGGCGGCGATCAGCGAGGAGTGCCACGTGCTGCTCGTCGACGTCGCCTCGTCCCACGCGACCGTCCTGCGGCCGAGCATGCTGTGGGCGCTCGCGCAGGAGCGGCCGTGGGAGCCGAGTCATCGCGACGCGCACGTGGCGGCGGCGGTGCGAGCGGCCGTCGAGGCCGAACCGCAGGTGTCGGGCCACCGGGTGGAGGCCGGTGAGCCGGCCGGAGCCGGCGTGCTGCGGGTCGTGCTGACCCTGGCGCCCGGCCGCGACGCCGACCTCGTCGGCGCGATCGCGACACGGATCGGGGAGCGGATCGCGACCGACGGCGAGACCCGTGCGAGGATCGATGCTCTGACCTTCGCGCTCGAAGCGGCGCGCTGAGCACATCACCCGTGGAGGTGCCGGACGTGGACACCACACCCCAGGCGACTCGGGAGCGCGACCCCGAGGTCCCTCCCGAGACGCGCGCTGGCGGGAAACCGACGCCCGCCCGGCACAGCGGCCCCGGCGGCGGCCCGAGCGGGCCCCTCGGCTTCATCGTCGACCCCGCCCTCGACGCACAGCGCCGACGCGACCTTCGGCGGATGCGGCTCGTCGCCACCGGGCTCCTCGTGTTCGCTGCTGTCGTCTACGTCCTGACGCGGGGGCACGACGACGGCCTCCTCGGTTTCGTCAACGCCGGCGCCGAGGCCTCGATGGTCGGCGCCTGCGCCGACTGGTTCGCCGTCACCGCGATCTTCCGGCACCCGCTGGGCCTGCCCATCCCGCACACGGCACTCATCCCGCGCAAGAAGGAGATGATCGGGCGCAGCCTCGAGGAGTTCGTCAGCGAGAACTTCATGCGCGAGGACATCATCCGCGAGCGGGTGCTCGATGCGGAGCCCACGCGCCGTGCGGCCGAGTGGGCGCTCCACCCCGGTCACGCGAAGCGGCTCGTCGACGAGGTGGCCACGGTCACGGTCCACGCACTGCACCGCATCCCCGACGAGGACGTCCGCGCCGTCATCGAGCAGGCCCTGCTGCCGCGTCTCGCGCAGGAGCCGATCAGCTCGCTCGCCGGTGGGCTCCTCGACCAGGTGGTGCGCGACGAGGCGCACGTCGGCCTGGTCGACCTCGCGCTCGACGAGATCCGCATCTGGCTCGTGGACAACGAGGACGTCTTCGAGTCGCTCATCACGCAGCGCGCGCCGGCCTGGGTGCCCGACGCCATCAACGACATCGTGGCGCGCAAGGTCCACGTCGAGGCCCTCAAGTGGCTCGGCGACATCCGCAACGACCCCCGCCACGACGTGCGCCTCGCGCTCGACAAGCTGCTCATCGACCTCGCGGACGACCTGCAGCACGACCCCGTGACACAGGCCAAGGCGGAGCGCCTCAAGGAGCGGGTCCTGTCGCACCCGCAGGTGGCCGACACGGCGATGTCGCTGTGGGGCTCGTTCCGTGCCGTCGTCATCGCGGCGCTCGAGGACGAGGGCGGCCCCGTGCGCGTCCGCGCCGTCACGGAGGTGACGGCGCTCGCCGAGCGACTGCTCGCCGATGCCGCCCTGCGCGAGCGCATCGACGTCCGCATCTGCGACGCGACGATCTATGCGATCGACCGCTACGGCACGGAGCTGACCCGCATCATCAGCGACACCGTCGACCGCTGGGACGGCAAGGAGACCGCCGAGCGCGTCGAGCTGCAGGTGGGTCGGGACCTCCAGTTCATCCGGATCAACGGCACGCTCGTGGGTGGACTCATCGGCATGCTCATACACGCGGTCTCGATCGTGCTGCCCTCCTGAGGCAGGCCGACGATCGCGACGTGACCGGGCTCAGGCGCCGGTGTCGAGACGTTCGGTGACCTGGCGCAGCGTGCGGTGGAGGTCGACCAGCTCCCGCCGCGAGAGGCCGCTTCGGACCGCGATCTGGTGGGGCACGTCGCCCAGGGCGCCGATGCGGTCGCGTCCGGCGGCGGTCGCTGACACGAGGACCCGCCGCTCGTCCTCGGGGTCGCGAGTGCGCGCCACGAGCCCGGCCGCCTCCATCCGCTTGAGCAGCGGGGAGAGCGTCCCCGAGTCGAGGCGCATGAGCTCGCCGAGCCGGCTGACCGTGAGCGGCCCGTGCTCGGCGACGCCCATGAGCGCGATGTACTGGGGGTAGGAGAGGCCGTGCTCGGAGAGCAGCTCGCGGTAGACGGCGTCGAAGGCCCGCACGGTCGTGTGCATGGCGTAGCAGATCTGCTGCTCGAGACTGAGCGGGCTCGAGGCGGCCGAGGTCGAACTGGACGGGCTCATGACCCAAGCGTACTATCAAATTGCGCACAATCTAATTGTTGGCAATACAAGGAGCCTCGATGACCACCACCACCCAGACCGCCCAGTACGTCGCCTCGGCCACCGCCTCAGGACGTGAGGGCCGCGCCGTCACCTCCGACGGTGGCCTCGACGTCATGCTCGCCGCCCCGCGCGAGCTCGGCGGCAGCGGGGAGGGCACCAACCCCGAGCAGCTCTTCGCGGCCGGGTATGCCGCGTGCTTCGCGAGCGCCCTCGGGATCGTCGCGCGCAAGCGTCGGGTCGAGGACTTCGACGTCGCCGTGACCGCGGACGTCAGCCTCTCGGGATCGTCGACCACCGGCTTCGGCCTCGGGGTCGTGCTCCACGTCGAGCTGCCCGAGGGCATCGACCCGCAGCTCGGCCGTGAGCTCGTCGACACCGCGCACCAGGTGTGCCCCTACTCCAACGCCACGCGCGGCAACGTCCCCGTCGAGATCCTCGTCGACTGAGTGTCGGCACCTCACGCGGTCCCCGCCGCACCCCCCCGGAAACCCCTGCCCCCGAAGGAGACCCGATGACCACCACCCGTGAGGTCCAGCTCAAGAGCCGCCCCGTCGGCTGGCCCACCCACGACGACTTCGAGCTCGTCGAGAGCGCACCCGTCGACCTGGCCGACGGCCAGGTCCGCGTGCGCAACGAGGTCATGTCGGTCGACCCCTACATGCGGGGTCGCATGAGCGACGCCAAGTCGTATGCCGAGCCGTACGCGCTCGGCGAGGCCATGCACGGCGGCGCCGTGGGCGTGGTCACCGAGTCCAGGGCCGACGGTGTCGCCGTGGGCGACCACGTGCTGCACGGTCTGGGCTGGCGCGAGGAGGCCGTCGTCGACGCCTCCGGTGTCCGTGTCGTCGACACGTCGGTCGCCCCCGCGTCCGCCTACCTCGGCGTGCTCGGCATGACCGGCCTGACGGCATACGCCGGCCTGACCCGCGTCGCCGGGCTCAAGGAAGGTGACGTCGTGTTCGTGTCCGGCGCCGCCGGAGCCGTGGGCAGCGTCGTCGGCCAGGTGGCCAGGGCGCTCGGTGCGAGCCGCGTCATCGGCAGCGCGGGCTCCGACGAGAAGGTCCGCCACCTCATCGACGACCTGGGCTTCGACGCGGCGTTCAACTACAAGGACGGACGCGTCTCCGACCTGCTGCGCGAGGCCGCCCCGGACGGCATCGACGTCTACTTCGACAACGTCGGTGGCGACCACCTCGAGGCCGCGATCGGGTCGCTGCGACTCGGCGGACGCATCGCGGTCTGCGGCGCCATCTCGGTCTACAACAACACCGAGCCCGCCCCCGGCCCGCGCAACCTCGCGCGCCTGATCCAGACGCGAGGCACCATCACGGGCTTCCTCGTCGGCGACCACTGGGACCTCGCGGGCGAGTATGCCCAGCGGGCGTCCGGCTGGATCGCGGACGGCACGCTGACCTCCCGCGAGACCTTCGCTGACGGGATCGACCACGCGGTCGACGCCTTCCTCGGCGTCCTACGAGGCGAGAACGTCGGCAAGATGGTCGTCCGCCTCTGAGCCCCCCGACGAGGGCGGGTGAGGACAGCACGAGGGGGCGGGCGCCACGGCGCCCGCCCCCTCGTCGTGGTCCCGGCGGTCAGCCCCCGAGCAGCTCCTTGGCCTTGTCGGCCGGCAGCAGGTCATGGCGCAGCGGCTCGCGCACGAAGGACCCGGTGCCGTGCGACACGGACCGCAGGTCGATGGGGTAGCGCGACAGCTCGGACTGCGGCACCTCCGCGTGCACGACCGTCCAGCCGCCCTCGGGCCCCATCCCGTCGGCCGGCTCGGTGCCGAGCACCTGCCCCCGACGTCCGCGCAGGTCGGACATGACAGCACCGAGGTACTCGTCGGCGATGGTGATGTCGACGCGGTCGATCGGCTCGAGCAGCGCCATCGTCGAGGCGTTCGCGGCCTCCTTGAGGGCCAGCGCCGCCGCTGTCTGGAACGCGACGTCGGAGGAGTCGACCGAGTGCGACTTGCCGTCCGTGAGCGTGACGCGCACGTCGACGACCGGGTGGCCGGTGAGCAGTCCCTTCTCGAGCTGGAGCCGGGCACCCTTCTCGACGGACGGGATGAACTGGCGAGGCACCGAGCCGCCGACGACCTTGTCGACGAACTCGAAGCCCGACCCGCGGGGGAGTGGCTCGATCTCGATCGAGCACACGGCATACTGCCCGTGGCCGCCCGACTGCTTGACGTGTCGACCCTGCACCGAGCAGCGCCGGACGAACGTCTCGCGCAGCGAGGTGCGGTAGGGCTCCGCCGTCACGGTGACGCCGTAGCGCTCGGCGAGCTGGCCGATGAGGTCGTCGACGTGGGCCTGGCCCATGGTCCAGAGCACCACCTGGTCGGTCTCGTGGGAGTGCTCCATGCGCATCGTCACGTCCTCGGCGACGAGGCGCTGCAGGGCGCCGCCGAGCTTGTCGTCGTCGGACTTCGTCGCGGCCCGGATCGCGACCGGCAGCTGCGGCTCGGGCAGCAGCCAGGGCGCGACGACGGCGGGACGGTCGACCGAGGAGAGGGTGTCGGAGGTCTCGGCCCGGGTCAGCTTGGTCACGAGTACCAGGTCACCGGCGATGGCGGTGCCCCGGGGACGGTGCGTCTCGACGAAGGGCGACGCGAGCGGCCCGACGCGCTCGTCGTCGTCGTGCGCCGGGTGCCCGGCGACCTCGTGCCCGACGAAGTCGCCGAGGTGTCCGGACACGTGCACGGTCTCGTCGACCCGGAGCGTCCCGGAGAAGACGCGCACGAGGGACAGGCGGCCGACGTAGGGGTCGGTCGTCGTGCGGACGACCTCGGCCACGAGCGGCTGGGACGGGTCGCACGCGACGCCATTGACGGCCCCGCCGACGGGCGAGGCGATGGCCGGGAGCGGGTGCACGGTCGGGTCGGGGAACGCCTGCTCGACCATCGCGAGCAGCTCCTCGACCCCGGCGCCGGTGAGCGGGGACACCGGGACGATGGGGAAGAAGGTGCCCTGCGCGATCGCGGTGCGCAGGTCGCCGAGCAGCGACTCGGTGTCGATCGTCTCGCCCTCGAGGTAGCGGTCGAGCAGGGTCGCGTCCTCGGACTCCTCGATGACGGACTCGATGAGGGCGGAGCGGGCGTCCTCGTGCTCCTCGGACGTCTCGCCGGTGAGGAGGCCGACGACGCCGGTGACGGAGCCGTTCTCGACGACCGGCCAGTGCGTGGCCCGGGCGTCACCGAACGTGCGGCGACACGTCTCGACGGTCGCCCCGAAGTCGGCGCGCGGCTGGTCGAGGTGGGTCACGACGACGGCGCGGGGCATGCCGACCGCCGCGCACTCGCGCCAGAGCAGCGAGACGGGCCGGTCGATGTCGTCGGCGCCCGAGACGACGAAGACGGCGGCGTCGGCGGCCCGCAGGCCGGCACGGAGGTCGCCGACGAAGTCGGGGTAGCCGGGCGTGTCGAGGAGGTTGAGGGTGACCGGGCCGGAGTCGAAGGACGCGGCCGTGAGGGTCGTCGTGCGCACGTGGTCGCCGGTGCTGGTGCGCTGACCGGGGACGCGCGCTGCGACGAGCGCCTCGAAGAGTGCGGTCTTTCCGGCCCCGCCGGGTCCGACCAGCACGACGTTGCGGATGTCCTGCGGCGAGGCGGGGTTGGGGGCCGCAGGAAGATCTGATCTGCCGGGCGTCTTTGCCATGCCCCCACCCTTCACCTGTCTCCCAACGCTCACAAGACCCCGGACGTATGCCGCCTGCCACGCCCCCGGTCGAGCCGACAAACCCGCGTGCGCACCGTCGGTGGGGGATGACAGGCTGGCGCCATGGATCTGGGGGCCTACCGGCCGGTGCTGGCCAACCGGGACACGCGCACCGCGCTGCTGCTCGGCTTCCTCATCCGCGTCCCCATGTGGGCGGGCGGCGTGATCCTCACCCTCCACGTCGTGTCCACGCTCGGGCGCAGCTACGGCGCGGCCGGCCTGGTCACGGCGGCGTCGACCGTCGCCGTCGCCGTCTCGGGCCCGTGGCGCGGCCGGCTGCTCGACCGCATCGGCCTGCGCCGCACGGTCGGCCCCTCGCTCGTCGTGCAGGTCGTGTGCTGGTCGATCGCCCCCTGGGTGGGCTATGCACCGCTCATCGGGTTCGCGGCGCTCGCAGGGCTCTTCGTCGTCCCGACCTTCTCGATCCTGCGGCAGGTCATCATCCGCTCGGTGCCGAGCGAGCAGCGCCGCACGGCCCTCTCCCTCGACTCGTCGGCGACCGAGCTGTCGTTCATGGCCGGTCCCGCCATCGGCGTGTGGCTCGCGACGTCATGGGACACGGCCTGGGCCCTGCTCGTGTGCGAGCTCACCTCCGTCGCAGCGGGATTCGTGCTGTGGGTCGTCAACCCCAGGCTGACGTCGGACCCCGGCGAGGGTGACTCCAATGGAGAGTCGGCGGGCGATCCGGTCGCCGGCGACGAGCACGGTGAGGCCGCCCGGGCCGAGGCGATCGCGGCGCCGGCCGTCCCGGGCGACGCCGCACCCAGCCGTGCGATCCGCGGCTTCATCACCGTCCCCGTCGCGGCCGTCTACCTCGCCGCCGCCTGCTCGACGCTCGTCCTCAGCGGCACCGACGTGTCCATCGTCGCCGCCCTGCGGTCCTTCGAGGCCACCGGCTCGATCGGGTGGGTCCTCGCGCTCTGGGGTGCCGGGTCGCTCGTCGGCGGCATCGTCTACGGCGCCTGGCACCGCTCCTTCTCGGTGTTCTGGCTGCTCGGCGGCCTCGCGGCCACCACGGCCCCCGTCGCGCTCGCGGTCGGTGTGCCCAGCTTCGCCGTTCTCGTCACCGTCTCCGGCTTCCTCTGCGCCCCGACCATCACGGCCACGGTCGAGCAGCTGAGCCGTCACGTGCCCGAGCGGTTCCGCGGCGAGATGATGGGGTGGCACGGCTCGGCCATGACTGCGGGCTCGGCCGTCGGTGCCCCCGTGGCCGGGTTCGCGATCGACCAGGGCGGCTGGCAGTGGGGGTTCATCGTCGTGTCGGCCCTCGGGGTCCTCGTCGCCGCCGCCGGGCTCGTCGGCTCGCGCACGAGCCGGAGGGCGACCGCCCGGGCGGCCGCCACCGATTCGGAGCACGGCGTCGCGGCTGCTAGCATGGAGCACTGACCAGCCGTCACCCATGCTTCCGCTCCGGCGGAGGCGGTGACGACGTGCAAGAGAAGCTCGCTTCCACCCGCGTCGACCTCACGGTCGCCGGGTCAAGGTCTGCTCGACCGGGTGCCGTCCGCGGCGCACGCGTCGAGCCGTGTGACGCGACGGCGACCGTCCGGCATACGCGACCCTTGGGCTCCTCGTGCACACACGGGGAGCCCTTTTCTCGTTGTGGTCGCAGCAGGACAGGCACCACCCCGTCTGGTCACACCATTCATCGAACTTAGGAGCACCACATCAGCGAGCCTCGCATCAACGAGCGCATCCGGGTCCCGGAAGTGCGCTTGGTTGGCCCCAACGGCGAGCAGGTCGGCATCGTCCGCGTCGAGGACGCGCTGCGTCTGGCCGAGGAGGCGAACCTCGACCTCGTCGAGGTGGCCCCCATGGCCAAGCCGCCGGTCGCCAAGCTCATGGACTTCGGCAAGTTCAAGTACGAAGCCGCCATGAAGGCACGGGAAGCGCGCAAGAACCAGGTCAACACGGTCATCAAGGAGATCAAGCTCCGTCCGAAGATCGACCCGCACGACTACGGCACCAAGAAGGGCCACGTCGAGCGGTTCCTCAAGGCGGGTGACAAGGTCAAGGTGACGATCATGTTCCGCGGTCGCGAACAGTCGCGACCCGAGCTCGGCCGCCGTCTGCTCGAGCGCCTCGCCGAGGACATCGCCGAGCTCGGCTTCGTCGAGTCGGCCCCGAAGCAGGACGGCCGCAACATGATCATGGTGATCGGCCCGACCAAGAAGAAGGCGGAGGCCAAGGCCGAGCAGCGTCGCTCCCGCGAGCAGCACGACCAGCGCCCTGCTGCCGAGCAGGCCGCGTCCGGCGAGCAGCCGGAGGCCCAGGCCCCGCAGACCGACGAGGCCACCGCCGCCGCCGAGTGATCGGCGGGCGGTGACCCGCCGGAGGCGAGAGCCCCCGGCACGACACACCACGTGCGTCCACTGACGCACGCAACACGAAGGAGATCGGCCCCCATGCCGAAGATGAAGACGCACAGCGGTGCGAAGAAGCGTTTCCGCCTCACGGGCACCGGCAAGGTCATGCGCGAGCAGGCCGGCGGTCGCCACCTGCTCGAGCACAAGTCGAGCAAGAAGATGCGTTCCATCGCGAACGACGTCGAGCTCGCCAAGCCGGACGCCAAGAAGGCCAAGAAGCTCCTCGGCAAGTGAGCCGGGACCCCCACCCATCAGCGATTCGCTGAGCAGCCGGGTCTCCGGTAAGCCAGCAGCAGCAGCAGCAAGCACTGCGCCAAGCAGAGAAGGAGTATTCACGTGGCACGCGTGAAGCGGGCGGTCAACGCCCAGAAGAAGCGTCGAGTCGTTCTCGAGCGCGCCAGCGGCTACCGCGGACAGCGGTCGCGCCTCTACCGCAAGGCCAAGGAGCAGGTGACCCACTCGCTGGGTTACGCCTACCGTGACCGTCGCGCCAGGAAGGGTGACTTCCGTCGCCTCTGGATCCAGCGCATCAACGCTGCGGCCCGCGCCAACGGCATGACCTACAACCGGTTCATGCAGGGCCTCAAGGCCGCCGGTGTCGAGGTCGACCGCAAGATCCTCGCGGACCTCGCCGTCAACGACGCGCCGGCCTTCGTCGCGCTCGTGGAGCTCTCCCGCGCCAACGTCCCGGCCGCTGTCAACGCAGCCGAGGCGAAGGTCGCCGGCGACGCCGCCTGAGCGACGTCGTCCGACGACACACACGCATCTCGAGCGCCGGGACGCCCCCGTGCTGACCAACCCCCGATCCGATCGGGTCAAGGCGGTACGGGCGCTGTCCCGGCGCTCGGTGCGTTCGCGCACGGGTGAGTTCCTCGCCGAGGGTCCCCAGGCGGTCCGCGAGGCGGTCGCGTTCCGGCCAGAGCTCGTCCGCGACGTCTACGTCACGCCCGAGGCTGCCGACCGTCATCCCGCCATCGTCGAGTCGGCCCGCGGCGCGCAGCTGTGGGTGCACGAGGTGACGCCCGAGGTCCTCGCCGCGATGTGTGACACGGAGTCCCCGCAGGGGATCGCTGCCGTGTGCCGGGTCCTCGACGTGCCGCTGCAGGACGTCCTCGCGGACCTTCCGCCCGACGCGCTCGTGTGTGTCCTGACGAACGTCCGCGACCCCGGGAACGCCGGCACGGTGATCCGGGGTGCCGACGCGGCCGGGGCTGACGCCGTCATCGTCAGCGACGCGAGCGTCGACGTCTACAACAGCAAGGTCGTCCGGTCGACCGTCGGCTCGCTCTGGCACCTGCCGGTGAGCCTCGGTGCATCCGTCCCCGAGATCCTCGAGGCGCTGCGCCAGCACGGGGTGAGGCTGCTGGCCGCCGACGGCGCGGGGACGACGCTGCTCCACGACGCCGACCTGACCGGTGCGCACGCGTGGGTCATGGGCAACGAGGCATGGGGTCTCCCGCAGGAGGTGCGCGACGCCTGTGACGACGTCGTCCGTGTGCCCATCCACGGTCATGCGGAGTCGCTCAACCTCGCCATGGCCGCTACGATCTGTCTCTACGCCTCCGCCGAGTCACGCCGCACGAGCCGCTGACCGAGCCCTCCTCCCGTGCCCGTGACTATCCTCGGGCCATGACCTCCGTCGACGGGCTCGGTGCGCAGCTGCCCGGATCGGCGTCCGCGATGGCACCGGTCGCCATGATGGGAGAGCTGCTCCCCGACGGGCTCGTCGTGGTCGGCGGCGACCAGCGCATCCGGTTCGCCAACGCCGAGGCGCTCCGCATCCTCGACTGCGACCACGACGACGTCGTCGGCCGCACGCTGCACGAGGGCCTGCCCTTCACCGACAAGTACGGCCGGGACTGGTGGGCGCACACGGACCCCTGGAACGGCCTGGCGACCCGCGCCGGCCACAAGGAGAAGCTCCTCGTCGCGCCGAAGGGCCAGGACGTCCTCGTCACCGCGCGCTACGTGCGGTCCGAGCCGGGCGGCCCCGTCGAACGGGTCATGCTCGGGCTGCGTGACGCCGAGGCGCGGCAGCGTGCCGAGCGCGACCAGGCGACGGTCCTGTCGACCGTGGCGCACGAGCTGCGCGCCCCCCTCACGTCGGTGACCGGCTTCACGAGCAGCCTCCTGCGTCGCTGGGACCGCTTCACCGACGAGCAGAAGCGCCTCATGATCGAGACGATCGAGGCCGACGCGACCCGCCTGACGCGCCTGATCACCGAGCTGCTCGACATCTCGCGCCTCGACTCCGACAGCCTCAACCTGAGGCGGGGACCCGTCGACCTGCACGCGCTGCTCACGATGCACGTCGTTCGCTACGAGCTCGGGCGCTCGTCCGGGGTCGTCCAGCTCGGACTCGGTGAGGCCGCCCGCGCCGACGGGCTGCCGGAGATGTGGGCCGACACCGACCGGCTCGAGCAGATCTTCTTCAACCTCATCGAGAACGGCCTGCTGCACGGCGCCGGCAAGGTCACGGTGACCCTGGACCGTGGTGGCGCGCTCGGTGAGGCACCAGAGTCGGTGGTCGTCGAGGTCGACGACGAGGGGGACGGCATACCCCCGTCCGACCGCGAGAAGATCTTCGGTCGCTTCTGGCACGGCCCCTCCAACGCGAGCACCGGGCTCGGCCTCTACGTCGTCCGGGGCCTGGTCGAGGCCCACGGCGGCTCGGTCCTCGTGGGCGACAACGACGCAGGCGGCGCTCGCTTCGTCGTGACACTGCCGGCGGGCCTGCCCGACGTCGTCGGCAGCTGACCCTCCGCTGGGCGGATGGCCCGGGAAACCGGCTCGACGCCGCCCCTAGACTGGGCACCCGCACGAACAGCCACCCGTGAACCCGAGCGAGAGCAGTGAACGCACGCCGATGTCCGGACCCAACACGAACTACGACCCGGTCGAGGTCTCCGCGCTCGACCCGGCGAACGTCGACGCAGCGGTGCAGGACGCCATCTCCGCGATCACCGCGGCGTCGTCCCTCGACGACCTCAAGGCCGCGCGCATCGCGCACCAGGGGGAGAAGAGCCCGCTGGCTCTGGCCAACCGCGAGATCGGCGCGCTGCCGCCGAGCGCCAAGGCCGAGGCCGGCAAGCGCGTCGGCCAGGCCCGCGGCCGGGTCGGCCAGGCCCTCGCTGCCCGGCAGGCCGAGCTCGAGGCCGAGCGCGACGAGCGCATCCTCGTCGACGAGCGCGTCGACGTCACCGTCCCGGCCCTGCGTCGTGAGCCGGGCTCCCGCCACCCGATCGATCTCGTCGCCCAGCGCCTCGTCGACGCCTTCGTCGGCATGGGCTGGGAGGTCGCCGAGGGGCCGGAGCTCGAGAGCGAGTGGCTCAACTTCGACGCCCTCAACCTCGGCCCCGACCACCCCGCCCGGCAGATGCAGGACACCTTCTTCCTCGACCCGGTCGACTCCGGACTCGTGCTGCGCACGCAGACGTCACCCGTCCAGATCCGGACCATGCTCGAGAAGGAGCCGCCGATCTACGTCGTGGCTCCCGGCAAGGTGTTCCGCACCGACGACCTCGACGCGACGCACACGCCGGTCTTCCACCAGATCGAGTGCCTCGCCATCGACAAGGGCCTGACGATGGCCCACCTGCGCGGCGCGCTCGACGCGTTCGTGCGCATCATGTTCGGCGAGGAGACGCGCACCCGCGTCCGCGCGAACTACTTCCCGTTCACCGAGCCGAGCATGGAGACCGACTTCCTCTGCTTCGCCTGCCACGGCGAGGAGACCTGGGGCAGCGCCGAGCCGTGCCGCACGTGCGGCGGTTCGGGCTGGATCGAGCTCGGCGGCTCCGGCATGGTCAACCGCAAGGTGCTGCGCACGTGCGGGATCGACCCCGACGTCTACTCCGGCTTCGCGTTCGGGCTCGGGATCGAGCGGGCGCTCCAGCTGCGCCACGGGGTGCAGGGGATGCACGACATCGTCGAGGGCGACGTCCGCTTCTCGCAGCAGTTCGGGATGGGGGTCTGACATGCGTATGCCGCTCAGCTGGCTCGCCGAGTACACCGACCTCGCGCCCGGGGTCCGGGGTGCCGACGTGGCCGCCAGCCTCGTCCGCGTGGGTCTCGAGGAGGAGGACCTCCACGGTGGCGACATCACGGGTCCGCTCGTCGTCGGCCGGGTCCTGTCGTTCGAGCTCGAGCCGCAGAAGAACGGCAAGACGATCCGCTGGTGCACCGTCGACGTGGGCCGGAACGGCCAGATGCTGGCCGAGGGCAAGCACCAGGAGATCGTCTGCGGTGCCCACAACTTCGAGGTCGGCGACCTCGTGGTCTGCGTGCTGCCCGGTGCCGTGCTGCCCGGGGGCTTCGAGATCGCCGCGCGCAAGACGTACGGCCACGTCTCCAACGGCATGATCTGCGCCGAGGACGAGATCGGCCTCGGTCATGACCACGAGGGCATCATCGTGCTCAGCCGTCTGCTCGGTGAGGAGAAGGCGGCGACCCTCCAGCCGGGCGACGACGCCATCGCGCTCCTCGGCCTCGGCGAGGAGACCGTCGAGACCAACGTGACACCCGACCGGGGCTACTGCTTCTCGGTCCGCGGCCTGGCTCGCGAGTACTGGCACGCGCAGGGCAGCCCCGAGGGCGGCTACCGCGACCCGGCCGACGTGGCGACGCCTCGGCACGGGGCCGGCGGCTACGCCGTGGAGCTCAAGGACGACTCGCCGATCGACGGCAACGAGGGGTGTGACCGCTACGTCGCCCGGATCGTGCGGGGCATCGACCCGACGCGGCCGTCGCCGGCGTGGATGGGCAAGCGCCTGACCCAGATGGGCATGCGTCCCATCTCGCTTGCCGTCGACGTCACCAACTACGTCATGCTCGCCGTCGGGCAGCCGCTCCACGCCTTCGACGTCGACACGCTCTCCGGCTCGATCGTCGTGCGCCGTGCCCGCGCCGGCGAGACGCTGACGACCCTCGACGACGTCGAGCGCACGCTGTCGCCGGAGGACCTGCTCATCACCGACGGCGGCGAGCAGGCGTTGGCGATCGCCGGGGTCATGGGTGGCGCCTCCTCGGAGGTGTCCGACACGACGACCGACGTGCTCATCGAGGCCGCCCACTTCGACCCCACGACCGTGGCCCGCTCGTCCCGGCGCCACCGCCTCATCACCGAGGCGTCCAAGCGCTTCGAGCGTGGCGTCGATCCCCGGGTGACCGCCGCAGCGGCGCAGCTCGCCGTCGACCTGCTCGTCGAGCACGGTGGGGGCACCGTCGACGACGCCGTCACCGACGTCGACCGCACGACGGACCGGACGGCATACCTCCTCGACGTCACGGAGCCCGCGCGCATCGTGGGCGTCGACTACCCGCGCGAGCGGGTCGTGGGCATCCTGCGCGACCTCGGCTGCGTCGTCGAGGAGTCCGGCGAGGGCACCGACGAGACCCACGTCCTCGTGACGCCTCCGTCGTGGCGACCCGACCTGGTCGACGCCCCCGACTACGCGGAGGAGGTCGCCCGGATCGACGGCTACAACAACATCCCGTCGATCACCCCGACGCCGAGCGACGGCCGTGGGCTGACCCATGGCCAGAAGGCCCGCCGGGTCGTCGCGGACGCGCTGGCCGGTGCCGGTCTCACGGAGGTCCTCAGCTACCCGTTCGTGTCCGAGGAGCTCGCCGACCAGCTGATGCTGGCGGCCGACGACGACCGCCGCCACGCCGTCCGGCTCGCCAACCCGCTGTCGGAGGAGCGGCCGCTCCTGCGCACGTCGATCCTCGCGAGCCTCGTGGACACGCTGCGGCGCAACGTCGCGCGCGGCCGCAAGGACGTCGCGATCTACGAGCTCGGTCTCGTCTTCCGTCCGGGCGGCGCCGTCGGCACCGCACCGGTCCCCGGCGTCGCCACCCGTCCCGACGCCGAGACGCTCGAAGAGCTGTATGCCGCCGTCCCCGCCCAGCCGCGTCGTGCGGGCATGCTCGCGACGGGGCAGGCGGAGCAGGCCGGGTGGTGGGGCCCCGGCCGCGCCGCCGACTGGAGCGACATGGTCGCCGCGGTGCAGACCGTCGCGGCCGCGCTCGCGGTGCCGGTGGTCGTCGCGAACGACCCCGGACACGCTCCGTGGCACCCCGGCCGCTGCGCACGCATCTCCCTCGCCGACGGCACGCTCGTGGGCCACGCGGGCGAGCTGCACCCCAAGGTGGTCGCGGCGCTCGACCTGCCCGCCCGCACCGTGGCCGCCGAGTTCGATGTCGACGTGCTCGTCGTGGCCAGCGCCGAGCCGGTCCAGGCCCGTCCGTTCTCGACGTTCCCGCCGGCGATGACCGACATCGCCCTGCTCGTGGCGTCCGACGTCGCGGCGGCCGACGTGGAGGCCGCCCTGCGCTCCGGCGCGGGGGACTGGCTCGAGTCGGTCGTGCTCTTCGACGTCTACGAGGGCGAGCGCATCGAGTCCGACCACCGGTCCCTCGCCTACCGCCTCACCTTCCGGGCGCCCGACCGGACCCTGACGACCGACGAGGTCAACGGCTTCCGCGACGCGGCGGTCGCGTCGGCGACGTCGGCGACGGGGGCCGTGCAGCGCTGAGACCCTGAATGCACGAATATGCATGAGCGTGTATAGTCATGCATCGTGATCAGGGCAGCAGTAGCGGGGGCGAGCGGCTACGCCGGAGGAGAGATCCTCCGGCTGCTGCTCGCCCATCCGCAGTTCGAGGTCGGCGCCGTCACGGCGGCCAGCAGTGCGGGTGAACGACTCGGGGGCGTCCACCCGCACCTGGTCCCCCTCGCGGACCGCGTGCTCGAGGCGACCAGCCTCGAGACGCTGTCCGGCCATGACGTCGTCTTCCTCGCGCTGCCGCACGGCCACTCGGGGGCCCTCGCCGCCCAGCTGCCCGACTCGGTCGTCGTGATCGACTGCGGGGCGGACTTCCGCCTCGAGTCCGAGACGGCCTGGACGAGCTTCTACGACACCGCGTATGCCGGGTCGTGGCCCTACGGGCTCCCCGAGCTCCCCGGGCCGGCGGGCACCGTGCAGCGCGACCGCCTCGCCGGCAAGAGCCGTATCGCCGTGCCGGGCTGCTACCCGACCGGCATCTCCCTCGCGCTGGCCCCGGGCTTCGCCGCGGGTCTGCTCGAGGCAGACGACGTCGTCGTCGTCGCGGCGTCCGGCACGTCCGGCGCGGGCAGGTCGCTCAAGCCGCACCTGCTCGGCAGCGAGGTCATGGGCTCCATGTCGCCCTACGGGGTCGGCGGCGTGCACCGACACACCCCGGAGATCGAGCAGAACCTGTCCCGCGCGGCCGGCGAGCCCGTCACCGTCTCGTTCACCCCGACGCTCGCGCCGATGCCGCGCGGCATCCTCGCGACCTGCACGGCGCGCCTCCGGCCCGGTGTCGACCCTGCCGCCGTGCGAGCGGCCTGGGAGTCTGCCTACGCCGACGAGCCCTTCGTCCACCTCCTGCCGGAGGGCTCGTGGCCCGCCACGGCCTCGGTCGTGGGCAGCAACCACGTCCAGCTGCAGGTGGCCGTCGACGAGCGGCTCGGTCGGGTCGTCGTCGTCTCGGCCATCGACAACCTCACCAAGGGCACCGCCGGCGCCGCCGTCCAGTGCGCCAACCTCGCCCTGGGTCTCGAGGAGACCCTCGGCCTCCCGATCGCAGGAGTCGCACCGTGAGTGGCACCCCGTCCGTCCGGCTTCCCGCGGGCTTCCGCGCCGCCGGCGTCACCGCCGGGCTCAAGGCGAGCGGCACACCCGACCTCGCGCTGGTCGTCAACGACGGTCCCGACCACCACGCCGCGGCCGTCTTCACGAGCAACCGCGTCGAGGCGGCGCCCGTCACGTGGTCGCGCCAGGTGGTCGTCGACGGGCGGGTCGACGCCGTCGTCCTCAACTCCGGGGGCGCCAACGCGTGCACCGGCGCCCAGGGCTTCCTCGACACCCATCGCACCGCCGAACACGTCGCGACGACGCTCGGCATCTCGGCGGGTGACGTCGTCGTGTGCTCGACCGGGCTCATTGGCGAGCTGCTCCCGATGGACAAGGTCACGGGCGGCGTCGACGCCGCGGTCACCGCCCTGTCGCCGGAGGGCCACGAGGCGGCCGCCGTCGCGATCAAGACGACCGACACCGTGCACAAGGTGTCGACCCACCTCGGCGCTGGCTGGTCGGTGTCCGGCATGGCCAAGGGCGCGGGGATGCTGGCGCCGGCGCTCGCGACGATGCTCGTCGTCGTCACGACCGACGCCGTCGTCGACCCCGACGAGCTCGACGCCGCCCTACGCGCCGCGACGGCCGTTTCGTTCGACCGCATCGACTCCGACGCCTGCATGTCGACCAACGACACCGTCGTCGTGCTCGCGTCGGGCGCGTCGGGCGTGGTCGTCGACGAGAGCGACCTCACCGACGGCCTGACCGCCGTCTGCTCCGACCTCGCCCGTCAGCTCATCGCCGACGCCGAGGGTGCGGCACACGACATCGCCATCGAGGTCGTCGGCGCGGCGAGCGTGGACGACGCGCTGGAGGTGGCGCGGTCGGTGGCGCGCAACAACCTCTTCAAGTGCGCCGTCTTCGGCAACGACCCCAACTGGGGACGCGTGCTCGCGGCCGTCGGCACGACGAAGGCCGTGTTCGACCCGGCGACGCTCGACGTGACGATGAACGGCGTCCAGGTGTGCCGGGCCGGTGGGGTCGGCGAGGACCGCACCCTCGTCGACCTCGCCCCGCGTGAGGTGCATGTCGTCGTCGACCTGCACGCAGGCCCGGAGGCCGCCACGATCTGGACCAACGACCTGACCCACGACTACGTCCACGAGAACTCGGCCTACAGCACATGAGCAGCGTCAGCACCCGTCCCGACCCGCCCGCCGACCTGCGTGGCCTCATCGACGCCGCCGCGATCCGGGTGGCCGCGGGCAAGGCCGCCACCCTCGTCGAGGCGCTGCCGTGGCTCGAGCGCTTCCGCGGCGCCCTCGTCGTCGTCAAGTACGGCGGCAACGCCATGGTCGACGACGAGCTCAAGGCCGCCTTCGCCGAGGACATCGCCTTCCTCCGGTACGCCGGCCTGCGCCCCGTCGTCGTCCACGGCGGGGGTCCGCAGATCAAGGCGATGCTCGAGAGGGTCGGGCTCGAGAGCGAGTTCAAGGGCGGTCTGCGCGTCACGACGCCCGAGGTCATGGACGTCGTGCGGATGGTCCTGACGGGCCAGGTCGGACGCGAGCTCGTCGGCCTGCTCAACCAGCACGGACCGATCGCCGTGGGACTCTCGGGCGAGGACGCCGCCCTGCTCGGCGCGCGCCGTCGCGGCACCGTCGTCGACGGCGAGGAGGTCGACCTCGGCCTCGTCGGTGACGTCGAGTCGGTCAACCCGTCGGCGATCATCGACATCCTCGACGCCGGTCGCGTGCCTGTCGTCTCCACCGTCGCACCCGATCTCGACGTCGACGGCCAGGTGCTCAACGTCAACGCCGACACGGCGGCCGCCGCGATCGCCGTGGCCCTCGGCGCCGAGAAGCTCGTCGTCCTCACCGACGTCGAGGGCATCTACGCCGACTGGCCCGACCGCGGCTCGCTGCTCTCGACCATCACCGTCAGCGCCGCGCGAGAGCTGCTCTCGCGCGTCGACCACGGGATGGTGCCCAAGCTCGAGGCCTGCATCCGCGCGGTCGAGGGGGGCGTGCCGCAGACGCACGTCGTCGACGGCCGGAAGCCGCACTCGATCCTGCTCGAGATCTTCACCGACGAGGGGATCGGCACCATGGTCCTGCCCGACATCACGGGTTCCGAGCCCACGAGGCCACGTGCGTCCGCGACACCTGACGCACCTGATGCATCCGATGCGCCCAGCACCGTCGGCACGACCGAGGAGGAGTCATGACCGCAGGGAGCGACCTGCTCGGCCGTTATGCCGGCTCGATGGTGCAGGTCTTCGGCACGCCCCAGCTCGTCCTCGCCTCGGGTGACGGCTGCTGGGTCACCGACGTCGACGGCAAGCGCTACCTCGACCTGCTCTCCGGCATCGCCGTCAACGCCCTCGGGCACGGGCACCCGGCGCTCGTGCAGGCCGTGACGAAGCAGGCCGAGTCGGCCATCCACGTGTCCAACTTCTTCACGTCCGAGCCGGCCATCGCCCTCGCCGAGCGCATCCTCGCCGTCGCCGACGCCCCCGAGGGGTCGGGCGTCTTCTTCGCCAACTCCGGCACCGAGGCAACCGAGGCCGCGATCAAGCTCTCCCGACGAACGGGTCGCACCCGGATCATCGCGCTCGAGGGGTCCTTCCACGGCCGGTCGACGGGGGCCCTCGCCCTGACCCACAAGGCGGCCTACCGCGAGCCGTTCGAGCCGCTCATCCCCGAGGTCGTCTTCGTCCCGCCCGGTGACGCCGAGGCGTTGACAGCGGCCGTCGACGACGCGACGGCGGCGGTCTTCCTCGAGCCGGTCCAGGGTGAGGCCGGCGTGCGCGAGCTGTCGGTCGACTACCTACGTCTCGCCCGCGAGCTGACGTCCGTCCACGGCGCCCTGCTCGTCGTCGACGAGATCCAGACCGGCATCGGTCGCACCGGCGACTGGTTCGCGCACCAGGCGTCGGGCATCGTCCCGGATGCCATGACGCTGGCCAAGGGCCTCGGCGGCGGCGTCCCGATCGGCGCGCTCGTCACGTTCGGCCCCGACGTCACCGCGCTCCTCACCACGGGCCAGCACGGCACGACCTTCGGCGGCAACCCGCTCGCATGCGCGGCGGGTCTCGCGGTCCTCGACACCATCGAGCGTGACCACCTGCTCGAGCACGTCCGGCGCGTCGCCGCGCTGCTCGACGACGTCCGGATCGAGGGCGTGGCGGGCACGCGCGGACGGGGCCTGCTCCGCGCGATCGAGCTGGACGGCATACCGTCGGCCGCCGTCATGGTGGCCGCCCGCGACGCGGGCTTCATCGTCAACGCGGTGACCCCGACCGCCCTGCGTCTGGCGCCCCCGCTCGTCATCTCCGAGGAGCAGCTGCAGGGCTTCCTCGACGCCCTTCCGTCGATCCTCGAGGCGGCCCGTGCTGCGGGGGAGGCGGCGCCGTGAGCCGCACCCACCGCCAGCGCCGCATCGTCGAGCTGCTCGGCGCGCACGAGGTGCACAGCCAGGGCGAGCTGTCCGACCTGCTCGTCGCCGAGGGCACCGAGGTGACCCAGGCGACCCTGTCACGCGACCTCGTCGAGCTCGGCGCCGTCAAGGTCCGTCGCGGCCGCTCGCTCGTGTATGCCGTCCCGGGGGAGGGCGGCGAGGTCGCCGCCGTCGGGTCCATCGGCGACGCCGCCTCGGCCCGCCTGCGACGCACGTGCGAAGAGCTGCTCGTATCGGCCGCGGCCGCCGTCAACCTCGTCGTGCTGCGCACCCCGCCGGGCGCGGCCAACTACCTCGCCTCGGCCATCGACCAGACCCGAGACCCCGAGGTGGTCGGCACCATCGCCGGAGACGACACGATCCTGCTCGTCACCGGGAGCGTCGAGCAGGCTGCCGCGGTGGCCGAACGCCTCCAGTCGCTCGCAGGCACGCGAGACTGAGCACCGCCCGGCGCCTCGTCGACGACCGACATCCACCAAGCCCGACCCCACGAGGAGACCACGCGATGACCGACCCCACCCGCACGAGCGCCACCGACGGCACGGAGGGCGCGCAGGGCACCCCGGCCGCCCGCGTGAGCCTGTGGGGCGGACGCTTCGCCGGCGGTCCCGACCAGGCGCTGGCGGCCCTGTCGAAGAGCACCCACTTCGACTGGCGCCTCGCCCCGCACGACATCGCGGGGTCGCGCGCCCACGCCCGCGTGCTCCACTCCGCGGGGCTGCTCTCCGACGAGCACCTGGCGCAGATGCTCTCGGGCCTGGACCGGCTCGAGGCCGACGTCCTCTCCGGCGCCTTCCTGCCCGCCGAGGACGACGAGGACGTCCACACCGCGCTCGAGCGCGGCCTCATCGAGTGCGTGGGCACCGACGTCGGCGGCCGACTGCGCGCCGGCCGGTCCCGCAACGACCAGGTGGCGACCCTCTTCCGCATGTACCTGCGCGAGCACGCGCGCGTCGTCGGAGGCCTCGTGCTCGACGTCGTCGACGCCCTCGTGGCGCAGGCCGACCGGCACCTCGGCGTCGCGATGCCCGGGCGCACGCACCTGCAGCACGCCCAGCCCGTGCTCCTGTCCCACCACCTGCTCGCCCACGCCTGGGCGCTGCTGCGCGACGTCGACCGGCTGCGCGACTGGGACGTCCGGGCCGATGCCTCGCCCTACGGCTCCGGCGCCCTCGCCGGCTCCTCCCTCGGACTCGACCCGGAGGCCGTGGCCCACGACCTCGGGTTCGCCCACGCGGTCGAGAACTCGATCGACGGCACTGCCTCACGCGACTTCGTGGCCGAGTTCTCGTTCGTGTCGGCCATGACGGCCGTTGACATCTCCCGGCTCGCCGAGGAGGTCGTCCTGTGGGCCACGAAGGAGTTCTCGTTCGTCACGCTGCACGACTCGTACTCGACCGGGTCGAGCATCATGCCGCAGAAGAAGAACCCGGACGTCGCCGAGCTCGCGCGCGGCAAGGCCGGTCGCCTCGTGGGAGACCTCGCGGGGCTGCTGACGACGCTCAAGGCGCTGCCGCTCGCCTACAACCGGGACCTGCAGGAGGACAAGGAGCCGGTCTTCGACGCGGTCGACACGCTCGAGGTCCTCCTGCCCGCCTTCTCGGGGATGGTCGACACCTTGACGTTCAACACCGAGCGGCTCGAGTCGCTCGCGCCGCAGGGTTTCGCGCTGGCCACCGACATCGCCGAGTGGCTCGTGCGGCAGGGGGTCCCGTTCCGCGTGGCCCACGAGGTCGCCGGCGCCTGCGTGCGCGAGTGCGAGCCGCGCGGTATCGAGCTGTGGGACCTCAGCGACGAGGACTTCGCCCGGATCAGCGAGCACCTGACGCCCGAGGTGCGCTCGGTGCTGTCCGTCGAGGGGTCGCTCGCGTCGCGGGACGCCCTCGGTGGCACCGCCCCGGTCCGCGTCACCGAGCAGCTCGCCGCGGCTCGCGACCGTCTCGCCGACGCGCGCGTGTGGGCGTCGGCCGGCGTCTGACCCTGCCGTTACGGTGTCGAGGGTGAGCCTCGACGACACCCGACTGCCTCGCGAGTTCTTCGCGCGACCGTCGGTGGAGGTGGCCCCCGACCTGCTCGGCCGGCACCTGTCGTTCGGTGGCGTCGTGCTGCGCCTGACCGAGCTCGAGGCGTATGCCGGTGAGCTCGACCCCGGGTCGCACGCCTACCGGGGCGAGACGCCGCGCACGCGGCCGATGTTCGGGCCTCCCGGGTTCACCTACGTGTACTTCACCTACGGCCACCACTGGTGCGTCAACCTCGTGGTGGGCGAGGAGGGGGCGGCCTCGGCGGTGCTCGTGCGGGCCGGTGAGGTGGTGGCCGGCCACGACCTCGTCCGGGCGCGACGGGGGCCGGTGCGTGAGCGCGACTGGGCGCGTGGACCGGGCCGGCTCGGCCAGGCGCTCGCGATGACCAAGGAGCACACCGGGCTCGACTTCTGCCGCCCGCCGGTGGGGGAGCCCATCGACCTCGTCGTCTCCGAGGGAGACCCGGTCCGTCGCGCCCGGGTCGGGGTCGGCCCACGCGTCGGCGTCAGTGGTCCCGGAGGCGACGGCACGGCATACCCCTGGCGCTTCTGGGTCGACGGTGACCCGAGCGTGTCCGCATACCGCGCCGGTGTCGTGCGGCGTCGAGCCTGACGCCCGGCATGCGGGACCGGGCGGTACTCGGTGGCTTGCGCGCGGCGGCATACGGCAGGCTGTGTGCGGGGTGGGCAGGGAGCCCACCGGAACGAGAGGACACCGATACCCGTGACGGACATCTTCGACGAGCTGCAGTGGCGCGGCCTGGTGGCACAGACCACCGACGAGGCGGCGCTGCGCGAAGCACTCGCTGAGGGACCCCTCACGTTGTATTGCGGGTTCGACCCGAGCGCGCCCTCGCTCCACTTCGGGAACTTCGTCCAGCTGTCCGTCATGCGCCGGATGCAGGCTGCGGGCCACCGGGTCATCTGCCTCGTCGGCGGGTCGACCGGACTCATCGGCGACCCCAAGCCCGACGCGGAGCGCGTCCTGCAGGACAAGGACACCATCGCGGCAGCGGTGAGCCGCATCCAGCAGCTCGTCGGGCCACTGCTCGACTTCGAGGGCGAGAACGCGGCGATGCTCGTCAACAACCTCGACTGGACGGCGCCGTTGAGCGCCCTCGACTTCCTGCGCGACGTCGGCCGGCACTTCCGCGTCAACCAGATGATCCGCAAGGAGGCGGTGGCGCGGCGGCTCGAGAGCGACCAGGGGATCTCCTACACCGAGTTCAGCTACCAGATGCTCCAGGCGCTCGACTACCTCGAGCTCTACCGGAGCCGCGGGTGCACCCTGCAGATCGGCGGCAGCGACCAGTGGGGCAACATCACGGCGGGCGTCGATCTCGTGCACCGCGCCGAGGGACGGTCGGTGCACGCGCTCGCGACGCCGCTGCTCGTCGACTCGACGGGGCGCAAGTTCGGCAAGTCGGAGGGCAACGCCGTGTGGCTGAGCGCCGACATGACGAGCCCGTACGTCTTCTACCAGTACTTCCTCAACGTGGAGGACGCCTCGGTCATCAGCATGCTCAAGGCCCTGTCCGACCGGTCCCGTGAGGAGATCCACGAGCTGGAGCGGCAGGTGGCCGAGGAGCCGTTCCGCCGGGCCGCCCAGAAGGCGCTCGCTGCCGACGTCACCACCCTCGTGCACGGTCCCGACGCGACGGCCGCGGTCCAGGCCGCCTCCGAGGCGCTGTTCGGCAAGGGCGACCTCGCCGGTCTCGACGTCTCGACGTTGAGGGACGCCACGGCCGAGCTGCCGGGTGCACCGGTGTCGGTCGGGACGTCGG
Organism: Terrabacter sp. Root181; assembly: GCF_001428505.1. Lineage (GTDB taxonomy): Bacteria > Actinomycetota > Actinomycetes > Actinomycetales > Dermatophilaceae > Terrabacter. Next base: position 702 of record NZ_LMHU01000008.1, on the reverse strand, counting down.
TCGTCGATGCACTCGTCGCGGTCGGGCTCGTCGACTCCCGCAACGGCGCGAGGCGGGCTATCGGCGACGGCGGTGCCTCGCTCAACAACGTCAGGCTGACCGATCCGGAGCAGGTGCTGGGGGAGGGCGACTTCCTGCACGGGACGGTCGCCGTCATCAAGCGGGGCCGCCGCAACCTGGCAGCGGCGCGACGCGCCTGAGCGGAGCGTGGATCGGGCTCGAATCGGGGCTCGGATCGGGCTGAGGACGGCCTTCCATGGGGCCTCGGAGGGGCGGATCCTGTTGGCAGACAACGGGATCCGCCCCTCCGGCGTCCTTCCGGCGTCATCCGCGAGAGTGGATTTGTGTTTCTCCGGAAGGCCGGGTTAATGTTCTCTTCGTCAGCCCGACAGGGAGGAACGGACACCACCGCAGAGCGAGCGATCGCGACGCGAAGTAGGCCGGTCCCGGGGCTGAGAGAAGGTCCGAAGCACTCGAGTCGATCGGGTAGGATTCGGAAGGTCCGGAGCGGCTCTCGAGTGATCGAGACGCTGCGGATCCCGTCCGAAGCACTCTGGTTGATCCGGTAGGCTTTGGGGGTAGTGCCGCTGATTCCAAGCGGGTTGGGCCTGGTCGTCCTGAAGGGCGGTTCGCGGGTTTGACTCCCAAGCTTGAGGCGGGTAAGTTTGAAGGGTTGCCCCGGAGGCTGGCTCGTTGAGCTGG
>NZ_LMHU01000007.1 GCF_001428505.1 Terrabacter sp. Root181 | reverse complement strand
CGCATTGCCGTCGAGCTCGATGAGGTTGAGCTCGTGAACCGCCTGGGCGGACGGGGCGAGGAAAAGCGCCCCGGAGAAAGCCAGAGCCGCGGACGCCACTATCACGGTGGCCTTGCGACGAGATGTGGTGATGCGTTGCCCGGAAGAGGGCTTCCCCCGAGACAGTAACCATGAAAGGTGCATGTGTGTCTCCATGTGCAGGTGTTGGCCCGGCCCCCTGTGCCGGATGGCGAGCGCCGACCGGCGGTGTGACTGCGGCTCGCGGGACTAGGCATCAACCACGAGAGGTCCGGTGTCACGACGTCGCCGCACAGGGTCGACCAACGCTCAACTTTTCACGGTATGCCTGTGTCAGGAGTCATACCCGAGATCGCCACAACCGGTCCGAAATGGTCGGGAAGTCCGGACCCAAGTCGTGAACTGTCTTGCGTTTCAGGCAATCCCGCGAATTAGCAGCCTTTAGACCGGGAAACCGACATGCGCCAGGGCCTGTCGGACGAGGACGCCGTGCGATCCGGGCATCTCGCCACGGGCTGCGAGCGACGCCGCCTCCTCGGGAGTCACCCACGACAGGTCGAGGGCGTCCTGCTGAGGCCGGCAGTCGCCCATGACGGCGACCACGAAGGCCAGTGACACCGCGTGCTGACGGGGGTCGTGGAAGGGCGTGACCCCGGGCGTCGGGAAGAACTCTGCGACCGTGAACGGCTGCGGCGACAGCGGGATCCGTGGCAGCGCCATCGGGCCGAGGTCGCTCTCGACGTGCCTCATCAGGGCGTCGCGGATGCGCTCGTGGTAGAGCACCCGACCGCCGACGACCTCCTGGCCGATGCCTCCGTCGCTGTCGGCGCGGAGCAGGAGCCCGACGTGGGTGACGACACCGCGGTCGTCGACGCGGACCGGGATCGCGTGGACGTAGAGGATGGGCAGTCGGTCACGGGCGTTGTCGAGGTCCTCGCGGCTCAGCCACGCACCCGTCGTGTCCACTTCGGTCATGACGTCATCCTGCCAAACGTCCGACCGGACCCCCGCCGCGGTCCACGCGCGGCGCGTCGGGTCACCGCGGCGAGCGGATCCAGGCCCACAGGACGGCCCCCGACCGCGTCAGCTGCCCCCGGTCGACGACCGAGGGCACGTCGCCCGCCGAGTGGTACGCGGCGTACGGCACGCTGCCGAGCCGGGCGGCCGGGATGCCCGCCCTGACGAACGACACGTGGTCGCTCGCCTTGTTGGTGCAGCCCCTGGTCGGCACCACCGGGGCGGCTGCGCGACGGACGGCGTCCGCGAGCGAGGAGTCGGCCCCGGCGACGTGGCACACCGGGACCGCCGCCGCCGCGACACCCACCCGGTCGAGGGCCACCATGCCGCGGACCGCTCGCCGCTCGGGCGCACCCAGCCCGGCGACGAAGTGTCGCGAGCCGAACGCATACAACGTGCCGTTGCCGCCCCGCGCCTCCTCGGCGCCGAACGCGACGAACCGGACGGGGAGTGCGCCCGGCTGCTGCCGGGTCATCCGGGCGACCTCGGCCATGACCATGAGCCCGGACGCGTCGTCCTCGGCCCCGGGCGACTGCGGCACGGTGTCGAGGTGCGCGCCGACGACGACGTGCGGCTTCGTCGGGTCGAAGCCGGGAGGGTCGGCGACGACGTCGACGCTGGTGCCGGCCGGGACCCGCACGCCCCACGAGATGCCGGCGGGCACGGCGAAGGTCTGGAGGGTGACGCGGTAGCCGGCGGCGCGCAGCCGACCCGCGACGTAGGCCGCGGCCCGCTCGCTCGCCGGGCTCGCCGCGTCGCGCGGCCCGATCGAAGCCAGAGCACGTATGCCGCCGAGCACCGTGTCGACGCCGAAGGGGTCCGCACGTGACGGGGGAGCAGGCGTCCCCGGAGCGCTCGCGGCCGGACGAGACGTCGAGGACGAGGAGGACACCGAGGCAGAGGAAGCCCGGGAGACCGGGGAGGCCGGCCCCGCTGAGTCACTGCCGGGAGCCGGCGGCCCGCTCGTGCACGCCGCCGCAAGCGCGACGGTCGCGAGGAGACCGGCCCTGCGGATGCCCATCACCCACGCTAACCCGGGAGTGCGGTGGATCACCGGCGCCAGGTGCCGGGGATCCACCGCACTCGAGGGGTCAACGGGGTGCGGCGGGAAAGACCTTGCCGGGGTTCATGATCCCGAGCGGGTCGAAGACGGCCTTGAGGCGGCGCTGCCGGTCGAGCTCCGCGTCGCCGAGCTCGAGGCCGAGCCACGGCACCTTGACCGAGCCGATGCCGTGCTCTCCGGTGATGGTGCCGTCGAGCGAGAGCCCGAGCCGGATGAGGTCGTCGAAGGCCTCCCACGCCCGGGCCAGGCTGTCGGGGTCGTCGTGGGAGTAGACGATCGACGGGTGGAGGTTGCCGTCGCCGCCGTGGCCGCTCACCGGGATGAGCACCGACCGGCGTTCGGAGATGGCCTCGATGCCGCGAACGAACTCCGCGAGACGGCCGATCGGCACGCACATGTCCTCGGCGAGACGCCCACCCATGGCCTCGAACGCGGTGCTCATGACCCGGCGCCCGGCGAGCAGGGCCTCGGACTCCTGCGCGTCGTCGGCGACCGCGACGTCGGTGGCGCCCGCGGACTCCAGCAGGGCGGCATACCTCGCGACGTCGTCGGCGACGTGGCCGGGGCGGTCGGACTGGACCAGCAGCACGGCGGCGCAGTCGTCGGGGAAGCCGAAGTCGCCGAAGGCCTGGATGGCCCGGACGCTCGTGCGGTCGATGATCTCGAGCAGGCACGGGCGGTGGGGGTCGCGACGCAGGGCGACGATCCCGGCGACCGCGGCGTCGAGCGAGTCGAAGACGGCGAGCGCCGTCAGGGCCGGGTCCGGGGCGGGCTCGAGCCGCACGACGGCCTCGGTGACGACGCCGAGCGTGCCCTCGGATCCGACGAAGAGGCCGGTCAGGTCGTAGCCGGCGACGCCCTTGGCGGTGCGGTGCCCCGTGCGCATGACCTCGCCACCCGGGAGCACGACCTGCAGGGCCTTGACCCAGTCGGACGTGACGCCGTACTTGACGCAGCACAGGCCGCCGGCGTTCGTGGCGATGTTGCCGCCGATGGTGCACGTCTCCCACGACGCGGGGTCGGGGCCGTAGAAGAGGCCGGCCGAGGCCGCCGCGCGCTTGAGGTCCGCGTTGACGACGCCGGGGCCGACGACGGCATACCCCTCGAGCTCGTTCACCTCGTGGACGGCGTCGAGCGCCTCGACGTTGAGCACGATGCAGTCCTCGGTGGCGACCGCACCGCCCGAGCGTGACGTGCGGGCCCCCTGGGGGACGACCGCCGTGCCGGTGGCCTGCGCGTGCTCGAGCACGGCCACGACGTCGCTCAGGTCGCGGGCCCGGACGACGGTGAAGTCGTCGGGCGGGGGAGCGAGGGCGACCGTCGCGTCGAGTGCGTACGACCGGCGCACGTCGGCGTCGGTGACCTCACGATGGGCGATCTGCTCGGGCAGGCTGGGCATGCTGACAGGCTAGACTGGTCGGCACAGGCGTCGGAGCCGTGTATCAGCGGCGAGCCTCCGGAAGAACCGGGTCACCCTCCTCGGCGGGTGACCCCTACTAGAACCGGACGGGTGGGCCCGTCACAGCCTTCGACAAGAGCGGCCGTATGCCGTCTGCCCGAGCGGGCGGGGACGTGCGGCAAGCGGGGTGGTACCGCGGCAGCCTCCGGCAGGAGACGTCGTCCTCGTGGCAGAGACGAGCGACCAACAGACGCGAACGCAGGAGACCACGAGCATGACCTATCCCAGGGTCACCACGAACGACGACGCCGGCCAGTCCACGACGGGCGGCGTCCCGTCCAACCCGCGCTTCCCCGAGATCGAGCAGCGGGTCCTCGAGTACTGGGACGAGGACGGCACGTTCATCGCGTCGGTCGAGGGCCGCGACGCGGGCACCGACGGCTCCAACGAGTTCGTCTTCTACGACGGCCCGCCCTTCGCCAACGGCCTGCCCCACTACGGCCACCTGCTGACCGGCTACGTCAAGGACATCGTCCCGCGCTACCAGACGATGCGCGGCAAGCGGGTCGAGCGCCGCTTCGGCTGGGACACCCACGGCCTGCCGGCCGAGCTCGAGGCGCAGCGCCAGCTCGGCCTCAAGACGAAACAGGACATCGTCGAGCTCGGCATCGACCGGTTCAACGACGCGTGCCGCAGCTCGGTGCTCAAGTACACCGGCGAGTGGCGCGACTACGTGACCCGACAGGCTCGCTGGGTCGACTTCGACCACGACTACAAGACGCTCGAGCCCTCCTACATGGAGTCGGTCATCTGGGCCTTCAAGCAGCTGCACGACAAGGGCCTCGTCTACGAGGGCTTCCGCGTGCTGCCCTACTGCTGGAACGACCAGACGCCGCTGTCCAACCACGAGCTGCGCATGGACGACGACGTCTACAAGATGCGCCAGGACCCCGCCGTCACCATCGGCCTGCGCCTCGAGACGGGCGAGCTCGCCCTCGTCTGGACGACGACGCCGTGGACCCTGCCGGCCAACCTCGGCATCATGGTCGGCCCCGACATCGACTACGTGGTCGTCGAGTCCGACGTGACGGGCACGACCGAGCGCTACGTCGTCGGCGCGGCCCGCCTCGCGGCCTACGCGAAGGACCTCTTCGGCGCCGACGTCGACCCGGCGACGCTCGACGAGCGCGTCGTCGAGCGGCTCACGGGCAGCGACCTGCTCGGCCGGTCGTTCACGCCGCCCTTCTCCTACTACGAGGGGCACGACCGAGCGCACCGCGTCTTCCCGGCCGACTTCGTCACCACCGAGGACGGCACCGGGCTCGTCCACACGGCCGGTGCCTTCGGCGAGGAGGACAAGATCGTCACCGACGCTGCCGGCATCGAGCCGGTCGTGCCCGTCGGGGCCGACGGCCGGTTCCTCTGGCCCGTCACCGACTACGAGGGCATGCACGTCTTCGACGCCAACGCCCACATCATCGACCACCTCAAGGCGGCGACCCGCGGCGAGGGCGAGACCGGCTCGGTCACGGCCGGCACGGTGCTGCTGCGCCGCGAGACCTACGACCACAGCTACCCGCACTGCTGGCGCTGTCGCGAGCCCCTCATCTACATGGCGGTCTCGTCGTGGTTCGTCGAGGTCACGAAGATCAAGGAGCGGATGCTCGAGCTCAACCAGGAGATCGAGTGGACGCCCTCGCACATCAAGGACGGCCAGTTCGGCAAGTGGCTGGCCAACGCCCGCGACTGGTCCATCTCGCGAAACCGCTTCTGGGGCAGCCCGATCCCCGTGTGGAAGTCCGACAACCCGGAGTTCCCGCGTCTCGACGTCTACGGCTCGTTCGAGGAGCTCAAGCGTGACTTCGGCGTCGCGGTCACCGACCTGCACCGGCCGTTCATCGACAGCCTGACGCGGCCGAACCCCGACGACCCGTCAGGACGCTCGACGATGCGCCGGGTCGAGGACGTCCTCGACGTCTGGTTCGACTCCGGCTCGATGAGCTTCGCCCAGGTGCACTACCCCTTCGAGAACGCCGACTGGTTCGAGCACCACTTCCCGGGCGACTTCATCGTCGAGTACATCGGCCAGACGCGCGGCTGGTTCTACACCCTGCACATCCTCGCCACGGCCCTCTTCGACCGGCCCGCCTTCAAGACGTGCGTCAGCCACGGCATCGTCCTGGGCTCCGACGGCCAGAAGATGAGCAAGTCGCTGCGCAACTACCCCGACGTCCGTGAGGTCTTCGACCGCGACGGCGCCGACGCGATGCGCTGGTTCCTCATGAGCAGCCCGATCCTGCGCGGCGGCAACCTCGTCGTCACCGAGCAGGGCATCCGCGACGGCGTACGCCAGGTGATGATCCCGCTGTGGAGCGCCTGGTCGTTCTTCTCGCTCTACGCCAACACGGCGCGCGGCGGCGAGGGCTACGAGGCGAAGCGCTCGACGACCTCGTCCGACGTGCTCGACCGCTACCTGCTCGCCAAGCTGCGCGAGTTCGTCGGCGACATGACCGAGCAGCTCGACGCCTATGAGATCGCCGCGGCATGCGACACGATGCGCGGGTTCCTCGACGTGCTGACCAACTGGTACATCCGCCGGTCCCGCGACCGCTTCTGGGGTGGCGAGAGCGACGAGTCGCTCGCGGCCTTCGACACCCTGTGGACCGCGCTCGAGACCGTCACGCGCGCCACGGCGCCCCTGCTGCCCCTCGTCACCGAGGAGATCTGGCGCGGCCTGACGGGCGAGCGCTCCGTGCACCTCGCCGACTACCCGACGATCCAGGACCTGCCGGCCGACCACGAGCTCGTCGTCGCCATGGACCGTGCCCGCGAGATCTGCTCGACCGGGTCGAGCCTGCGCAAGGCCCGGGGGCTGCGCGCCCGCCTGCCGCTGGCCGGGCTGACGGTGGTCGCTCCCGAGCCGGCGACCCTGGAGCCGTTCCGCACGATCATCCAGGACGAGCTCAACGTCAAGGCGCTGACCTTCGTCGACGTCGCGACCGCGAGCGAGTCCGACTTCGGCGTCAGCCAGCGACTGACCGTCAACGCCCGTGCCGCCGGACCGCGCCTCGGCAAGGACGTCCAGCACGCCATCAAGGGCAGCAAGTCCGGCGACTGGTCCGTCGACGCCGACGGCACGGTCACCTCGGGCGGGCTCGCACTCGTCGAGGGGGAGTACGCCCTCGAGACCGTCGTCGCCGGTGACGCCGATGCCGGCGCCACGGCCATGTTGCCGTCCGGCGGCTTCGTCGTGCTCGACACGACCGTGACCGCAGAGCTGGCCTCCGAGGGGCTGGCCCGAGACCTCGTCCGGGCCGTCCAGCAGGCCCGTCGCGACACCGGTCTGCACGTCAGCGACCGCATCAGCCTGACGGTCCAGGGCGGCGCGGAGGTCTTCGAGGCCACGGTGACCCACCGCGACCTCATCGTCGGGGAGACGCTCGCGACGCAGTTCGCGGCCGCCGGTCCCGAGCACGCGCTGCCCGACGGACTGCCGGGCACACCGACCGACGTCGTCGTCGGCGACAACCACCCGGCGACGATCCTCGTGGTCAAGCGATGATCGCCGCGAACCGCGAGGACGAGCTGGAGGGCGCCGACGTGAGCACGACCCCCGACCCCGACGTGACCGACCACGAGACCCGCGCGGACGCGGACGCGGGAGCGACCGACGGTGTCGTCGTCCGCGGCGCCGTCGGCGACGACCTGGGCGGCGTGCTGTCCGTCGGGCACCGCACGTGGCTCGCGACCTACGAGCCCATCGCCGGACCGGAGTACGTCGCCATGGGTCTCGCCAAGTGGTGGACCAGCGACGTCGTCACCGACTCGATCCGCAAGGGCCGCACCCTCGTCGCCGTGAAGGGCGACGACGTCGTCGGGGTGGCGACGTTCGGGCCGCGGGACGAGTCGTTCGTGCTCTGGAAGCTCTACGTCCTGCCCGGGCACCACGGCCACGGGATCGGCTCTCGCCTGATGGAGGCCGTCGTCGCGCGGGCGGTCGAGGGCGAGCACCAGCGCATCACGCTGTCCTACCTCGAGGGCAACCAGCAGGCGGCGCGCTTCTACGCGAAGCACGGCTTCGTCGAGACGCACCGCGAGGCACCGGGGTCGGGCCTGCCCGAGAGCGTGTGGATGGTCCGCGAGCTCGACGCGGGGGAGCCGGCATGAACGGCCGCCCGGACGCCGCCGCCCTCGAGGCAGCGCGCAACCTCGAGGAGATGAAGCGGATGCGCGAGATCGAGGAGGAGATCCTCGCCCGCGCGCCCGAGAACGACATCGGCCCGTCGCTCGACCGCATCCGTGCCGTCATGGAGCTCGCGGGCGACCCGCAGCGGACCTACCCGTCGATCCACCTCACCGGCACGAACGGCAAGACGTCGACGAGCCGCATGGTCGACTCGATCCTGCGCGAGACGGGGCTGTCGACGGGGCGCTTCTCGTCCCCGCACCTCCACGACATCCGTGAGCGGATCACCTTGTCGGGCAAGCCGATCCCGCGCGAGAAGTTCATCGCGGCCTACGACGAGGTCTCGCCCCTCATCGAGCTCGTCGACGCCCGCTCGCTCGAGTCGGGTGGGCGCCGCATGAACTTCTTCGAGGTGCTCGTGGCCCTCGCCTACGCCGCGTTCGCGGACGCCCCCGTCGACGTCGCGATCATCGAGGTCGGTCTCGGCGGCTCGTGGGACGCCACCAACGTCATCGACGCGCAGGTCGCCGTCATCACCCCCGTCGACCTCGACCACACCCATCTGCTCGGTGACGACGTCGTCACCATCGCCGAGGAGAAGAGCGGCATCATCAAGGCCGACTCCGTCACCGTCTCCGGCGTCCAGGACGAGGACGTCGCCCGCGTTCTCATCGACCGCGTCGAGGAGGTCGGCGGAGCGCGAATCGTCTTCGAGGGCAACGACTTCGGCGTCCTCGCCCGAGAGGTCGCCATCGGTGGCCAGCAGGTCTCCCTCCGCGGCCTCGCGGGGGAGTACGCCGACCTCTTCCTCCCGCTCCACGGCGCGCACCAGGCGAGCAACCTCGCCACGGCCGTCGCGGCCGTCGAGTCCTTCCTCGGCGGCGGCGAGCAGCGCATCGAGCCCGAGGTGCTGACCGCGGCGGTCGCGGCGATGACCTCGCCGGGACGCCTCGAGATCGTCCGGCGCTCGCCGACCGTCCTCGTCGACGCCGCCCACAACCCCCACGGCGCCCGGTCCCTCGTGGCCGCCCTCGGCGAGGCGTTCGCCTTCACCCGACTCGTCGGGCTCGTCGGCATCGTGGCCGACAAGGACGCCGCCGGGATTCTCGAGGTGCTCGAGCCCGCGCTGGACCACATCGTCGTCACCCGCAGCTCGTCGCCGCGCGCGATGCGGCCCGAGTCGCTGGGCGCGCTCGCCGTGGAGCTCTTCGGCGAGTCCCGGGTGACGGTGGTCCGCGACCTGCCCGACGCGCTCGAGCAGGCCGTGACGATCGCGGAGGCCGACGGCATGGGCGGTGGCGTCGTCGCCACCGGCTCGGTCATCACCGCGGGCGAGGTGCGGATGCTCCTCGGCCACACCGACCTCTGACCCGACCGCCCTCGACCCCGACCTAGGCTGGCCCCATGCACCCCCTGGTGAAGCTCGTCCTCATCGTCATCATCATCGTCGTGGCCGTCGTCGTGTGGGGACGGGTCATGGGACGCAAGGACCCCGACCGCGAGCTCGTCGGCCTCACCGACGCGGTGCGGGCCAGGGTCAGCCGGGAGATCAGCGCCGGGCACAAGATCAACGCCATCAAGATCTACCGCGAGGCGACGGGGGCACCCCTCGCCGACGCCAAGCGGGCCGTCGACAGCTGGTTCGTCCCCGGCCAGGGGCCGGGCGTCCGCGACGCGGCGGCCTCCTACACCGACGGCCGGCTCACCGACGAGGCCCGGTCGCGCATCAGCGAGCTGATCCTCGCCGGACGGCGCGAGGACGCGATGAGCCTCTACGCCGAGGCGACGGGGGCGAGCGGCGCCGAGGCCCAGGCCATCATCCGCACCTGGGACACGACCCAGAACTACTGAGCCCACCTGCCACGAGACCCACACCGAGGCGAGACCCACTCCGATGCGTTCGATCATCTTCTACGGCCAGACCGGCAAGTTCACCTTCCGCATGCTCGCGACGGTGCTCGGTGGTCAGTCCATCTGCATCCTGCTCGGGGCGCTCGTGGCCCGGGCGATCGCGGCGACGGACGAGGGGAGCGGGTCGGGCACGGCATACCTCGTCGTCGGCGTCGGGCTGGGCGTCCTCTGCATCGTCGCGGCGGGGCTCATGCGCCGGCCGTGGGGCGTGACGCTGGGCTGGGTCGTGCAGGCACTCACGCTCCTCAGCGCGCTCGTCGTGCCGATGATGCTCATCGTGGGTCTCTTCTTCCTCGCCCTCTGGATCACCTGCCTCGTCAAGGGGACTCAGGTCGATGCCGTGGTCGCCCGTCGCGAAGCGGCCGCAGCCGACGGCGACGCGGCCGATAGGGTGGACGGGTGACCACCGAACGTTCCCTCGTCCTCGTCAAGCCCGACGGTTTCCAGCGCGGCCTCACCGGTGAGGTGCTGCGTCGCATCGAGGGGAAGGGCTACGTCCTGGTCGCCCTCTCCGTGCTGACGCCCACCCGTGAGCAGCTCTCCGCGCACTATGCAGAGCACGAGGGCAAGCCCTTCTACGAGCCGCTCGTCGAGTTCATGAGCTCCGGGCCGGTCGCGGCAGTCGTCATCGAGGGCCAGGACAGCGTCAAGGGCTTCCGCAGCCTAGCCGGCGCCACCAACCCCACCGACGCCGCCCCGGGCACGATCCGCGGCGACCTCGGGCGCGACTGGGGCACCAAGGTCCAGCAGAACATCGTGCACGGCTCCGACTCCCACGAGTCCGCCACACGCGAGATCGGCATCTGGTTCCCCGATCTCGAGGCCTGATCGGGGCACAATCGCGGCATGACCTCCCGACCGCGGCTGCGCCCCCTCGGGCGTGACCTCGCGATCGACCTCGGCACCGCCAACACCCTGATCCACGTCCGTGGGCGCGGGGTCGTCGTCGAGGAGCCGTCGGTCGTGGCCGTGGAGGTCGGCACCGGCCGGCTCGTCGCGGCCGGCAGCCGGGCCAAGGAGATGCTCGGCCGGGCGCCGGGCACCATCCGGGCGGTCCGACCGCTGCGTGACGGTGTCGTCTCCGACGCCGACGAGGCCGAGCGCATGCTGCGGTGGTTCATCGACCAGGTGCGCACCTCTCGGCTCGTCCGCCCGCGCATGGTGCTCTGCGTGCCGAGTGAGGTCACCGGCGTCGAGCGCCGGGCCCTCGAGGACGCCGCGACCCGGTGCGGCGCGCGGCGGGTCTACATGATCGAGGAGCCGATGGCGGCCGCCATCGGCGCCGGACTGCCCGTCTACGAGACCGCCGCGAGCATGGTCGTCGACATCGGCGGTGGCACGACGGACGTCGCCGTCATCAGCCTCGGCGGCATCGTCACCTCCAGCTCGCTGCGCATCGCCGGCGACGAGATCGACGAGGCCCTCATCGGCTACGTCAAGAGCGAGTACTCCCTCCTGCTCGGTGAGCGCAGCGCCGAGGACATCAAGGTCGCGGTCGGCTCGGTGTTCCCCCTGCGTGAGGAGCTGACGACCCGGCTGCGCGGGCGCGACCTCGTGACCGGGCTGCCCAAGACCGTCCAGGTGAGCTCGGTCGAGGTGCGCCGGGCGATCGAGACACCGGTGCTCCAGATCATCGAGCTCGTCCGCGCCACGCTCGACGTGTGTCCGCCCGAGCTCGCCGGGGACATCCTCGACCGCGGCATCACGCTGACCGGCGGCGGAGCCCTGCTGCGCGGCCTCGACGAGCGGATGCGCCACGAGCTCGGCGTGCCGGTCCAGGTCGCCGAGGACCCGCTGCGCGCCGTGGCGCGTGGGGCCGGCCGTTGCGTCGACGACTTCGCCAGCCTCGAGCGCGTCCTCGTCGGGGACCACCGCCTCTAGTCGCATGCAGCCCACCGTCCGCCGCTGCCTCCTCGTCGTCCTGGCCTCGCTCACCCTCGCGCTCCTCGTCGCCGACCTCGCCGGCTGGTCCGTCGCCGACGGGGTGCGCCGGGCCGGCGGGTTCGTGCTCGGACCCGTGCAGCGGGCCCTCGCCGGGGTGCCGCGAGACGATCTCGCCGCGGTCGAGAGCGAGAACGTCCGACTGCGCGCCGTGGCGGCCGAGCAGCAGCACCGTCTCGACGAGCTCGACCGGCTCGACGAGCTCCTCGGCTCGAGTGCCACGACGGGCCGCACCCTCGTGCCCGCCCGCGTCGTCGCCACCGACCTCAGCGCGCTCGGCGTCCGGAGCGTGACGATCGACGTCGGCTCCCGGGACGGGATCCGCACCGACTCGACGGTCGTCGCGGCCGACGGTCTCGTGGGCCGCGTCGTGGCCGTGTCGCCGTGGACGAGCGACGTCCAGGTGCTCGGCGGCGCAGGCTCGGTCGTGGCGGTGCGCGTCGGCCCCGCCGGCACGCTCGGCACCGTGTCGGCGCCGGCTGCGGGCGACGCCGAGCCCCGTCCTCGTGGCTCGCTCCGCCTGGCCGGCATCGCACCGTCGACCCCCGTCGTGGGCGACGTCGTGCGCACCCTCGGCAGCGTCGACGAGACGCCGTATGCCGCCGGGATCGTCGTCGGCACCGTGACCGCCGTCGACCCCGACCGGGGCCAGCTGACGCGCAGCGCGACCGTGCGCCCCGCCGTCGACCCCGACGCGATCGACGTCGTCGCAGTCCTCGTGCCCACCGCTCGCTCCACCCCGAGACCGGCTGCCCCTGCCGCGCGCACGACGGCGGGGGGCGGACGATGAGGCCGACGCTGCTGGGAGTGCTGCGGACGGCATACGTCCTCGTCGCGGCCCTCCTCGTGGCCACCCTGCTGCCGCGGCTCGGCGCCCAGCCGCGCTGGGTGCCGGACCTCGTCCTCGTCGCGGTCGTGGCCACTGCCGTGCTCCGAGGGCCGGTCCACGGCGCCCTCGTGGGGCTGCTCGCCGGCTGGGTGGTCGAGCTCGTCCCACCCGTCGGCAGCCCGCTCGGCCTGACCCCGCTCGTCATGATGGTCGCGGGGCTCGTGGCCGGCTCCTTCCGTCGCACGTCGTCGCGCTCGCGGCTGCGCGCCCCGGCGGCGTTGCTCGCGGCGGCGGGCGTCCTGCTCGTCGGTCGACTCGGCTCGGCGGTGCTCGCCGAGGGGAGCGTCGAGGTCGCCGACGGGCTGTGGCGCCTGGTGGCGACGGTGGCCGCCGGGGCCCTCGTGCTGCCGGCCTTCCTCGCCCTCGACCGGGCCCTCGTACGCCGGAGGCTCGGGTGAGCACCCGGCCTCGACGGCGCAGGGTCGGGGTGGCCGGGGTGGTGCTCGTGCTGCTCGTCACGCTCTTCGGGCTGCTCGTGGGCCGGCTGGGGCAGCTCCAGCTCGTCCAGGGTCCCGATCTCGCTCGCGCCGCCGTCACGGTCAACACCCGGACCGTGACCGAGCACGCCCTGCGCGGCCGCGTCCTCGACCGCACCGGGGCGCCCTTCGTCGACAGCTCGTTCGACACCGTCGTCACCGTCGAGCGCTCGGTGCTCGTGGGGTCCGACGACGGTGGCCGCGACCTCGTGACGCGAGTCGCCAGCGCCCTCGGGCTGCCCTTCGAGCAGCTCTGGGGCAAGACGATGCTGTGCGGGACCTCCGGCGCGCCTCCGGCTCCGGCGTGCTTCAACGGTTCGCCCTTCGTCCCGATCCCCGTCGCGGCCGGCGTCGACGCGCGTCGGGCGCTGACCCTGCTGGAGCAGCCGGAGAAGTTCCCCGGCGTCGGCGTCACCACCGAGCCCGTTCGCGCCTACCCCCGCCCCCACGGAGCCCTCGCCGCCCACCTGCTCGGCTGGGTCGCGCGGGCCGGCGCCGACGACGTGAGCGAGAGCCGGGGGAGCATCGACGCCGAGGACGTGGTCGGGCGCTCGGGGCTCGAGGCACAGTACGACCGGGTGCTGCGCGGGACGAACGGGAGCACGGTCGTCACCATCGACCCGCGGGGGATCGTCACCGACACCGTGGGCTCGACCCCTCCGGTGGCCGGTCGTGACCTCGTGACCCACCTCGACGCCCGGCTCCAGGCCCGCACCGAGGCCGCCCTCGTGCGGGCCGTCGCGTCGGCACGAGCCCAGAAGCTCCGCGCCGACACCGGGGCCGCGGTCGTCCTCGACGTGACGAACGGTGCCGTGGTGGCGGCCGCCAGCTACCCGTCCTACGACCCGTCCGCCTTCTCCGGTGGCATCAGCCGAGCCGACCTCGCGCGCCTCACCGACGAGCGGGGCGGCACGCCGCTGCGCTCACGGCTGACGGCCGAGACCTTCCCACCGGCCTCGACGTTCAAGGTCATCTCGGTGCCCGCCGCCGTCAACGCCGGTGCGCGGCTCGACGGCACCTACGACTGCTCGCCCGCCGTCTCCGTCGGAGGGCGTGTCTTCAACAACTTCGAGTCCCGCGGCTACGGCCCGATCGACCTCCACCGGGCGCTCGTCGTCTCGTGCGACACCGTCTTCTACCGCCTCGCGTATGCCGCGTGGCTGGAGCAGGGCGGCCTCGCCGCGCCGGTGACCGTCGCGGACCCGTTCGTGTCGATGGCGAGGTCGTTCGGGCTCGGGCGGCGCACCGGGGTCGACCTGCCCGGCGAGGCAGCGGGCCGCGTCCCCGACCGGGCCTGGAAGGAGCAGTACTGGCTCGCCACCAAGGACGAGACGTGCCGGCGGGCGAGCACGGGCTACCCCGAGGTCGCGCGCACCGACAAGGCGCGGGCCGCCTACCTCGGGCGGCTCGCCGCCGAGAACTGCAGCGCCGGCTACCAGTACCGCGCGGGCGACGCCGTGAACTTCTCCATCGGCCAGGGCGACACGGCCGTGACGATCCTCCAGATGGCCGGCGTCTACGCGGCGATCGCCAACGGCGGCACGCTGTGGCAGCCGCAGGTCGCGGCCGCCTACCGGACGCCCGGCGGGGAGACGACCGCGGTCGCGCCGAAGCGGGTCGCCACCGTGCCCCTGAGACGTGACGTGCTGGCATACGTCCGCTCCGCGCTGGCGGACGTGACGCGTCCCGGCGGGTCGGCGGGCACGGCGTTCACGGGCTTCCCCCAGGACCGCTACCCGCTCGCGGGCAAGACGGGGACGGGTGAGGTCTTCGGCAAGCAGGCCACCGCCTGGTTCGCGGGCTACGGCCC
Source organism: Terrabacter sp. Root181 (assembly GCF_001428505.1). Taxonomy (GTDB): domain Bacteria; phylum Actinomycetota; class Actinomycetes; order Actinomycetales; family Dermatophilaceae; genus Terrabacter. Next base: position 464,317 of record NZ_LMHU01000007.1, on the reverse strand, counting down.
GACGACGAAGCCGAGGTATGCCGTCGTGGTCGTCGTCGGGCAGGGCGGCTCGGGCTCGAAGGTCGCGGCCCCTGCCGTGCGGCAGATCTTCGATGCGATCCTTGCCCTGGGGCTCTAGCCCCGCACGACCGCTCGCGGCACCCGCTGCGGGAACCGACCGAGAGGCGCCTTCGTGGACGACTACCTGAGGAGCGACGCCCCGGTCGTCGAGGCGCTCGACCGCGCCTGGGACCGGAGCCGGCTCAGCGTGCGCACCCGTCTCGAACGGCTGCGCTCGCGCATCTTCCTCCTCGTCCAGTGCGCCGTCTCCGCGGGAGTCGCCTGGTGGCTCGCGACCGACGTCTTCGGCCACGCCTCGCCCTTCTTCGCGCCCATCGTCGCGGTGGTCTGCCTCGGCATGTCCTACGGCCAGCGGCTGCGCCGGGTCTTCGAGGTCGCCATCGGCGTCGCCGTCGGGGTCTTCACGGCCGACGTCTTCGTCCACGTCGCCGGGAGCGGCCCGTGGCAGATCGCCGCCGTGGTCCTCGTGTCGATGGCGATCGCGACCCTGCTGGACGGCGGGCCGGTCATCGTCACCCAGTCGGCCGTGCAGGGCATCGTCATCGCGGCCCTCGTCGCGAGCCCGGGCCAGGCCTTCGGCCGGTGGACCGACGCCCTCATCGGCGGCGGGATCGCCCTCGTCGCAGCGACGGTCGTGCCGCAGGCGCCGCTGCGTCGGCCCCGGGTCGCCGCCGCCGAGGCCGTGCGCAAGATCGGTGAGCTGCTCCGGCGGGCGGCGGCCAGCGCGCACGACGGCGACGTCGAGGGCGCGGCCGAGGTGCTCGCGTCGGCGCGCGGCACGGAGTCGCTGCTCCGCGAGCTGCGGCAGGCGGCCGACGAGGGGCTCTCGGTCATCACGTCGTCGCCCTTCAAGCGGCAGCACGCGGCCGGGGTGCGCAAGATGGTCGACCTCGTCGAGCCCCTCGACCGCGCGATGCGCAGCACCCGCGTGCTCGTCCGTCGGGTCACGGTCGCGGTCGGCCGCGGCGAGCCGCTGCCGCCCGGCTACGAGACGCTGCTGCTCGAGCTCGCGTCGGCGACGGACGTCATCGGGCGCGCCCTGTCGGAGAACGCCTCTCCCGAGATCGGTCGCTCCGCGGTGCTCGCCGTCGCCGCGGCGACGGGGGAGGTGCCCCGCACGTCGAGTCTCGCGACGGAGACCGTGCTGGCACAGGTGCGCTCGACCGTCGTCGACCTGCTCCAGGTCACCGGCCTCGACGTCGACGAGGCCATCGCCGCCCTCCCACCCGAGCGCCCCCGCGACCCCTGACACACGCCGGTGGGGAGTCGGGACGCGCGCAGGGCCGGGTCCTGGCGGACCCGGCCCTGCGGCACACGTGCTCGGACGCGTCAGGCGGACGGCGTCAGCTCGTGCGGACCGACGGCCAGCTTCTCGACGCGCGGGTCACCGGCGTCGGCGAAGAAGTCGGCCGGGATCGTCTCGTCCTTGCCCTCCGGCGCCTTGGCGACACGGAGCACGAGGGTGAGGATCGCGGCGACGACGACGTTGAAGGCGAACGCAGTGACCGCGATGTAGCCGAGCTGCCCGATGAGCGGCATGTTCGCGACCGAGCCCGCGAACGGGGCCCCCGTGGCCTTGTTGGTCACGTTGTACGCGGCGAGCGTGCCGTAGACCATGCCGACCGCCCAGCCCGCGAGCAGCGCCCAGCGGTGGAACCACCGCGTGTAGAGGTAGAACACCAGGGCCGGGAACGTCTGGAGGATCCAGATGCCGCCGAGGAGCTGGAAGTTGATCGCGTTGCTCTTGTCGAGGGTGAGCACGAAGATCAGCGCGAACGCCTTGACGACGAGCGAGGTGAGCTTGCTGACCTTCGCCTCCTGCTGCACGGTCGCGTCGGGCTTGATCCACGCCTTGTAGATGTTGCGCGTGAACGTGTTGGCCGCCGCGATCGACATGATCGCTGCCGGCACGAGGGCGCCGATGGCGATGGCCGCGAAGGCCACGCCCGCGAACCACGAGGGGAACATGTCCTCGAAGAGCTGGGGGATGACCAGCTGTCCGTTGACCTTGCCGTCGAGGCCGACCGGCTTGGTGCCCGCCGCGATGGCCACCCAGCCGAGCAGGGCCAGCAGGCCGAGCAGGAAGGAGTAGGCCGGCAGGATCGAGGCGTTCTTGCGGATCGTGTTGCGGCTCTTGGCCGACAGCGTCGCCGTGACCGAGTGCGGGTACATGAACAACGCCAGGGCCGAGCCGAGGGCGAGCGTCGCGTAGGCCCAGTACGCCTTGGGTCCCGGGATGAAGACGTTCGGGTTGCCGGTCGCCGGGTTGGTCGTCGTCGTCATCTTCTCCTTCGCCGAGTCGAACACGTGGCCCCAGCCGCCGACCTTGGACGGCAGGTAGATGACCGCGACGATGATGACGAGGTAGATGAGGATGTCCTTGACGAAGGCGATGATCGCCGGTGCCCTCAGACCCGAGGTGTAGGTGTAGAGCGCGAGCACGAGGAAGGCGATGAAGAGCGGCAGGTCCTTGGCGACCCAGTTGGTGCTGCTGCCGACGCCGGCGACCTCGAGGACGGCCTGGATGCCGACGAGCTGGAGGGCGATGTAGGGCATCGTCGCGAGGAAGCCGGTGACGGCGACCGCGAGGGACAGGACCCGGGACCCGGAGCGACCCTGGACGAAGTCGGCCGGCGTCACGTAGCCGTGGCGGTGCGAGACCGACCAGAGCCGCGACATGAACACGAAGATGATCGGGTAGAGGATGATCGTGTACGGGACGGCGAAGAACCCGTTGACGGCACCGAAGGCCCACATCGCCGCGGGCACCGCGACGAAGGTGTAGGCCGTGTAGAGGTCCCCGCCGAGCAGGAACCACGTGATCCACGTGCCGAACGAGCGGCCGCCGAGTCCCCACTCCTCGAGACTCTCCATGCTCTCCGGGCGACGCCAGCGGGCGGCCCAGAAGCCCGCCCCGGCGACGATGACGAAGAAGAAGATGAGGACGGTGAGCGCGACGCCGTTGACGCCGCCGGTGTCGGCGGCGGGAGCGATGGCGGGGGCGATGGCGGGGGCGATGGCGGTCATCGGGTGCCTTCCTCTCGGGTGTCGCCGAAGGAGTCGTCGTCGAAGGCGTCACCCTCGGGGTTCATCGGCACGTGGGGACGTGCCTTGAGCACGATCCGGTAGGCGGTGTAGGTCAGCGCCGAGCAGAGGACCACCCAGAGGAACTGGTACCAGATGAAGAAGGGGAAGCCGCCGAGACGGGGCTCGTCCTTCGCGTAGGTGCCGACGAGGAGCAGGGCGACGATGGGGATGGCGAGGAGCACGACGGCGAGGGCCAGCAGGCCCTTGTTCGCCGGTGGCGCCTCGTGACGGTGCGGAGTGGTGCTCACGCGAGTGACCTCCGTTGGTCGGGCCGGACGGGTGCGGCCGTGCGTCGCGGAAACTTACTCTCGCCACGGTCCGCCATGTGCTCTGCGACACAGTCAATTGCGCAATTCTGTGCAGATCGTGATGTGCGGGTGGACGCCGTCTCGGAGGGCTCTCGCTCACGGATAGGCTGTGGCCATGGCTGATTTCGATGTCGTTGTGCTCGGTGCCGGTCCTGGTGGCTACGTCGCGGCGATCCGCGCGTCGCAGCTCGGCAAGAAGGTCGCCGTGGTGGAGAAGCAGTACTGGGGCGGCGTCTGCCTCAACGTCGGCTGCATCCCGAGCAAGGCCCTGCTCAAGAACGCCGAGCTCGCGCACACCCTGACGCACGAGAAGAAGAAGTACGGCATCGAGGGCGACGCCACGATGAGCTTCGGCCCGACGCACGCGCGCAGTCGCCAGGTGTCGGCCGGCATCGTCAAGGGCGTCCACTTCCTCATGAGGAAGAACAAGATCGAGGAGATCGACGGCTGGGGCACCCTGACCTCGGCGTCGTCCATGGACGTGGCCCTCAACGACGGGTCGTCCCGCTCGATCACGTTCGACAACCTCATCCTCGCGACCGGCTCCGTGACGCGGATGATCCCGGGCGTCGAGGTCAGCGCGAACGTCGTCACCTACGAGGAGCAGATCCTCGACCCCGAGCTTCCCGGCTCGATCATCATCGCCGGATCCGGCGCCATCGGCGTCGAGTTCGCCTACGTCATGAAGAACTTCGGCGTCGACGTGACGATCGTCGAGTTCCTCGACCGCATGGTGCCCACCGAGGACGCCGACGTGTCCAAGGAGCTGCTCAAGCAGTACAAGAAGCTCGGCGTCAACGTCCTGCTCGGCACCAAGGTCGAGTCCGTCGAGGACACCGGCTCGGGCGTCAAGGTCACGGTCAGCCCGGCGGCCGGCGGTGACCAGCAGGTCCTCGAGGCCGACCGCCTCCTGTCGGCCATCGGTTTCGCGCCCCGCACCGAGGGCTTCGGCCTCGAGTCGACCGGTGTCGAGCTCACCGACCGCGGTGCGATCGCCATCGACGAGTACGGCCGCACCAACGTCCCCAACGTCTACGCGATCGGCGACGTCACGGCCAAGCTGATGCTCGCCCACGTCGCCGAAGCCATGGGCATCGTGGCCGCCGAGACGATCGCCGGCGTCGAGACGATGGCCGTCGACTTCCGTTTCATCCCGCGGGCGACCTTCTGCCAGCCGCAGATCGGCTCGATGGGTCTCTCGGAGGAGCAGGCCAGGGAGGCCGGCCACGACGTCAAGACGGCGACATTCCCGTTCTCGGCCAACGGCAAGGCCATGGGCCTCGGCGACACGGTCGGCTTCGTCAAGGTCATCGCCGACGCGGAGCACAACGAGATCCTCGGCGCGGCGCTCATCGGGCCCGACGTCACCGAGCTGCTCCCGGTCCTCAACCTGGCGCAGACGTGGGACCTCACGGCCGACGAGGTGTCGCGCACCGTCTTCGCGCACCCGACGCTCGGCGAGGCCGTCAAGGAGGCCGTCCACGGCATCGCCGGCCACATGATCAACTTCTGAGCACCACCGGAGAGGCGTGCGAATGCCGTCCGGCCGGCTCACGAGGGCACTCCCGTTCGTCGGGGGTGCCTTCGTGCTGTGTCTGGGGTTCGCCGCGTGCACGGCGGATCAGCCCACGGCGCAAGGGAGCTCAGCACGTGCGTGGCTCGGCACCCCACCGGGGACCCGGCCGGGTGCATCAGCGGGGGTGACGCCGACCCTCGCTGACGGCATGACCACGGTCCCGGAGGACGCTGCCTGCGCCGCGGAGACCGACCTCGGTGACCGACCCCCGGTGCGGGCGACGGACCTGTGGGCGGGTGCCTCGGCGACCGGTGGCCGGGCGACCGAGGTGCGCGCCCGCCCGGGTGTGCCCTGCCGGGAGGTCCCAGCGCCGGTCCCGGACTGCAGCCTGCCGGTCTTCGGGTGGTCGAGCTCGACGAACGAGGAGCTGCTCGGGTGGACCGGGGCGGACCGTGTGGTGTCCGGCCTCGCCGGGGCCCGGGTGGCGGCGGCCTCGGATCCGGGCCAGGGCTCGCTCGTCGTCGACTACGTGCAGCTGCGCTTCCGCCGCGGGGACCCGCGCCTCGCCGGGACCCGCACGCACCTGGAGGACGCGATGCGGCGGTGCGGCGGTGGGCGACCGGGCGCTCTCGGGGGTGTCAGGGGCTTCGTCGCCACGCAGGACAGCCTGACCGGCGCCGACTCCGTCCGCACCGTGCTCGTCTCGGACGCGGACCACCTCGTCTGGCTGGCCCTCGACGGTGGCCCCTGGTCGTCCACGAGCACCGAGCGGGCGGTCCGGCGCACCCTCGAACAGCTGGGCGCCTACTGACGGCGGGGGACGGCGTCCGGGCGTCGGGCGCGGCCGGCCCGCACCCGGCATACGGCATGCGACCCGAGGCGGACGGCAAGACGCCCCCGCGGAAGACCGCGGGGGCGTCTGGTTCCTGCTGGTGGCGCGACCGGTCAGTACCAGTGCTTCCGGCCACCGATGGCGCGACCCGAGGCGCCGAGGAGGAAGAGCACCGCGCCCACGACGACAAGAATGATGCCGATCGTGGTCAGGATGCTGATCTTGGCGAAGATGCCAATGAGCAGCAGGATGAGTCCGAGAACGATCATGGTGTCGCTTGTCTCCTTCAAGAGGTTTTCCCCGAGCAGTCTGTGTCGTACCCGGGTCCCCGCCGAGCCCAAACATCTGCACGGTCACGAAACGGTCACGCGCCCTCCGAGGCTCGATTAGGGCGCCCGGAACCCCGCTGTTACGCTTGGAGACGCCGTAGACCGGCCGCGGATTCGATAGCGCCCAGGTGGACATGCCCTGGAGCACCGCGCAACGAGATGAGAAGGAGTCGGTTCATCCATGCCTTTGGACGCTGACGTGAAGAAGCAGATCATGACCGAGTACGCCACGGTCGAGGGCGACACCGGCTCTCCCGAGGTCCAGATCGCGATGCTGACGCAGCGCATCAAGGACCTGACCGAGCACGCTCGGGCCCACAAGCACGACCACCACAGCCGTCGTGGTCTTCTCCTGCTGGTCGGCCGCCGCAAGCGCATGCTGCGCTACCTCGAGGCGACCGACATCGAGCGCTACCGTTCGCTGATCAAGCGACTCGGCCTGCGTCGATGAGTTCGTGACGAAAGGCGGTCACCGCGTTCTGCGGAGACCGCCTTTCGTCGTAGGTGCAGGAGGGCGACGCCCGTCGTCCACCGCACCAGGGCCATCCGGCCCGAAGAAGGAAACCACGCACACAACGACGATGTGCGCGGGCACATGAGAAAAAGAAAGCGAGGGCCCACATGGAGGGTCCAGACATCACCTTCGCCGAGGCCGTCATCGACAACGGCAGCTTCGGCACCCGCACGGTCCGGTTCGAGACCGGCCGCCTGGCCCGTCAGGCCGGCGGCGCCGTCACGGCCTACCTCGACGACGACACGATGCTCCTGTCGACGACGTCCGCCGGCAAGCAGCCGAAGGACCAGTTCGACTTCTTCCCGCTGACGGTCGACGTCGAAGAGCGCATGTACGCCATCGGCAAGATCCCCGGCAGCTTCTTCCGCCGTGAGGGCCGCCCGTCCACCGAGGCCATCCTCACCTGCCGCCTCATCGACCGCCCGCTGCGCCCGACCTTCAAGAAGGGTCTGCGCAACGAGGTCCAGGTCATCATCTCGGTGTTCTCGCTGAACCCCGACCACCAGTACGACGTGCTCGCCATCAACGCGGCCAGCGCCTCGACCCAGATCTCCGGCCTCCCGTTCTCGGGCCCCATCGGTGGCGTGCGCGTCTCGCTCATCGACGGCCAGTGGGTCGCCTTCCCGAACTTCTCCGACATCGAGCGCTCGGTCTTCGACATGGTCGTCGCCGGACGTGTCGTCGGTGACGACGTCGCGATCATGATGGTCGAGGCCGAGTCCACCGAGTCGACGTGGGACCTCGTCAAGAACGAGGGCAAGCAGGCGCCGACCGAGGAGGTCGTGGCCGAGGGCCTCGAGGCCTCGAAGAAGTTCATCAAGCAGCTCTGCGAGGCCCAGGCCCAGCTCGCTGCCGAGGCCGCCAAGCCGGTCCAGGACTTCCCGATCTTCCTCGACTACGAGGACGACGTCTACGCCGCCGTCGAGTCCGCCGTGGAGGCCGACACGACCGCTGCGCTGACGATCGCCGGCAAGCAGGAGCGCGAGGAGCGCCTCGACGAGATCAAGGCCACCGTCAAGGCGCAGCTCGCCGAGCAGTTCGAGGGGCGTGACAAGGAGGTCTCGGCCGCCTTCCGCTCCGTGCAGAAGAAGCTCATCCGCCAGCGCATCCTGCGCGACAAGGTGCGCATCGACGGCCGTGGCCTCGCCGACATCCGCGCCCTCGGCGCCGAGGTCGAGGTCCTGCCGCGCGTGCACGGCTCGGCGATCTTCGAGCGTGGCGAGACCCAGATCATGGGTGTCACGACGCTCAACATGCTCAAGATGGAGCAGCAGCTCGACACGCTGAGCCCCGTCACGCGCAAGCGCTACATGCACAACTACAACTTCCCGCCCTACAGCACCGGTGAGACCGGCCGCGTCGGTTCGCCGAAGCGCCGCGAGATCGGTCACGGCGCCCTGGCCGAGCGCGCGCTCATGCCGGTCCTGCCGACGCGCGAGGAGTTCCCGTACGCCATCCGTCAGGTGTCCGAGGCCCTCGGCTCCAACGGCTCGACGTCCATGGGCTCGGTCTGTGCCTCGACCCTGTCGCTGCTCAACGCCGGTGTGCCGCTGCGCGCCCCGGTCGCCGGCATCGCGATGGGCCTCGTGTCCGACACCGTCGACGGTGAGACGCAGTACGCCGCGCTCACCGACATCCTCGGTGCCGAGGACGCCTTCGGCGACATGGACTTCAAGGTCGCCGGCACCAAGGAGTTCGTCACGGCCATCCAGCTCGACACGAAGCTCGACGGCATCCCCGCGTCGGTCCTCGCCGGCGCGCTGACCCAGGCCCGCGACGCACGTCTGCACATCCTCGACGTCATGGCCGAGGCCATCGACGTGCCCGACGAGATGAGCCCGTACGCCCCGCGCATCATCACGGTGAAGGTCCCCGTCGACAAGATCGGTGAGGTCATCGGCCCGAAGGGCAAGATGATCAACCAGATCCAGGACGACACGGGCGCCGACATCTCGATCGAGGACGACGGCACCGTGTTCATCGGTGCGGTCGACGGCCCCTCGGCCGAGGCGGCTCGCGCGGCGATCAACGCCATCGCGAACCCGCAGATGCCCGAGGTCGGCGAGCGCTTCCTCGGCACCGTCGTCAAGACGACGACGTTCGGCGCGTTCGTCTCGCTGCTGCCCGGCAAGGACGGCCTGCTGCACATCTCCGAGGTGCGCAAGCTCGTCGGCGGCAAGCGGATCGACAGCGTCGACGACGTCGTCAAGGTCGGCCAGAAGGTCCAGGTCGAGCTCAAGGAGATCGACCCGCGCGGCAAGCTCAGCCTCGCTGCGGTCCTCGCCGACGGCGACAACGGCGACTCGGCCGCCGAGGCGGACGCCCCGGCCACGGAGTCCGCTGACGCCTGACCGACCCGGTCGAGCCCGGCCACGACCAGTCCTGGTCACGAAGCGGCCCGTCACCCCTCGGGGTGGCGGGCCGCTCCGTCGTCCGGCCTCAGAAGATGGCGTTGACGATGGACCAGCCGGTGCTGACGAGGACGCGTGAGCCCCAGCCGCCGGCCGCGGTGCGCGGGTAGAGCCAGAGCCGCCCGGTGCCGTCGCGGGCCAGGACGTCCGGCACGCGGTCGCCGTTGAGGTCGCCGGGGCTCATGATCTCGGTCATGCCGTTCCAGCCGGTGCCGACCTGCACGCGCGCGCCCAGCGTGCCGCCGGCCGCGCCCGGGACGAGCCACAGGATGCCGGTCGAGGCCTCGCGGGCAAGCAGGTCGGGCCGGCCGTCGCCGGTGAGGTCACCCGGACCGACGAGGGCGCTGTAGCGGTTCCAGCCGGTGCCGATGCTCGTGCGGGCCTTCCAGCCGCCGCTGCCCGTGCCGGGGTAGAGGTAGAGCTCGCCGGTGGTCGCCCGCCGGGCGACGACGTCCATCCGCCCGTCGCCGGTCAGGTCACCGACCCCGACGACGGCGTTCATGACCTGCCAGCCGGTGCCGACCCGCACGCGGGGGAGGCGCCACCCGCCGGCCCCGTCGCCCTTGTACATCCAGAGGTCACCCGTCGACGCCTCGCGGGCGAGCACGTCCTGCCCGCCGTCACCGCTGAGGTCGCCGGGAGTCTCGAGGGTGGCCATGCCGCCCCATCCCGTGCCGATCTGGGTGCCGAGCGACAGGCTCCCGGTCCCGGTGCCGGCGTACAGCTTGAGCGCCGCGCTCGCGGTCCAGCGCGCCAGCACGTCGTTGTTCCAGTCGCCGTTGAAGTCGCCCGTGCTGTTGGACAGCGACGCCGGTGCCACGGGAAGGCGCGTGAACGCGTAGGGGTCACAGGTGCGGTCGTAGTCCCACGTGGCGTCCCACCACTGGGCGAGGTAGACCTTGCCACCCGAGAAGCTCGGCTGGGTGCACTTGTCGAGCGCCTCGTTCGGGTAGTTCAGGGTCCCGGCCGTCGCCCAGACGGGCACACCGGGCAGCCACCAGGACCCCGTGATCGTCTGCCAGCCGGAGGCGTTGGAGTAGATGCCGTAGGAGTAGCCCGCCGCCCGGAGCCCTCGCATGATGCCCTCGACGACGTAGCGGTTCTCGAGGCGCTGCACGGTCGTGGACGTGGGCCACGGCTGCCGCCGCGGCTCGGTGTCCCGCGGCTCGACGTCGATCCAGACCATCCGCGGCGCCCAGCCGGGGACGTCGCGCACGGTCGCGACGGCATACATCGCCTCGGCGTAGCCGACGTTGCTGAGGCGGCCCGCGCGCGTCGAGCTCGACCACGGGCCGCTCGCGCCGTAGGTCGTGAGCTGCGCGGGGGTCGGGAAGCCGGCCATGGTGTACGCGTGGGTCGGCTTCGCGTGGTCCGCGGCCCATGTGGCTTGCGTTGCGACACAAGGGTTCTCGGTGAACGGCAGGCCGTTGGTCAGACCGATCACGAGGAACTGCGTCGACGTCGGCGGGAAGCTCGACGGGCACTGAGGCCACGAGATGTCGTGACCGAACAGGGCGGCCGCCTGCGCGCTGGGGGCGACGAGCACGCCGAGGACGAGGCCGATGGCAGCGAGGGGGATGAGGGCCAGGCGACGGAGCCGGCCCATGACGACGTTGCGCGGACGGACGGACATGCGGACCACTTCCTCGGTCCCTTCCAGTGTGCGCCTCACAGCGAACTCCCAGCAGGGTTTCGTGATGCACGAGTCCGTATGCCGTGTGCCTCGTTCCGCGCGCGGGCCGGCTCGTTAGGCTGGCCGGGTGAGCGACTCGACAGGCCAGCCGTCCCGCGACACCAAGGTCGCCGTCATCGGTGCGAGCGGCCGGATGGGCTCGGAGGCGGTGCGAGCCGTCGAGGGCGCCCCGGGCCTGACCCTCGTCGGTGCCTACGGCTCCGGCGACGACCTCGGTGACCTCGGTGGGGCCGAGGTGGTCGTCGAGCTGACCGTCCCGGGTGCCTCGCCCGCCAACGTCGCCCACTGCGTCGAGCGTGGCGTCCACGTCGTCGTCGGCACGACAGGATGGGACGACGCGCGTCTCGAGACGCTCCGCGGCCAGCTGTCCGATGCGCCGCCTGCCGCCTCGGGTGCAGGGGTGGGCGTCCTCATCGCGCCCAACTTCGCGATCGGCGCGCTGCTCATGATGTCGTTCGCCGCCAAGGCCGCCCCCTTCTTCGAGTCCGTCGAGGTCATCGAGCTGCACCACCCGGCCAAGGTGGACGCGCCGTCCGGCACCGCCGCGCGCACGGCGGCGATGATCGGGCAGGCACGGTCCGGGGCGGGTTGTGCGCCGGTGCCCGACGCGACGACCCACGACCCCGACGGTGCCCGCGGCGCCCGGGTGGACGGCATACCCGTGCACTCCGTGCGACTGCGGGGTCTCACGGCCCACCAGGAGGTGCTGCTCGGCAACGCGGGGGAGATGCTGACCCTGCGCCACGACTCCTTCGACCGCGGCAGCTTCATGCCCGGTGTCATCGCCGCCGTGCGCGCCGTCGCCGACCACCCCGGCCTGACCGTCGGGCTCGAGCACTACCTCGGCCTCGACTGAGCCCCCGGCAACCGACGAGCCCCTACGAGACCGACGTGGCCATCCCCAAGGTCGTCCTCTTCTACGCGTTCCGGCCGGTCGCCGACCCCGACGCGCTCCGGCTCTGGCAGCGCGACCTCTGCGAGGGTCTCGGCCTGCGCGGGCGGATCCTGCTGTCCCGACACGGGATCAACGCGACGGTGGGCGGCGACGTGACGGTGCTCAAGACGTACGTCCGCAAGACGAAGGAGTACGCGCCGTTCCACGACATCGACGTGAAGTGGAGTGACGGCACCGGGCTGGACCCCGACGGACGCACCCTCGACTTCCCCAGGCTCGTCGTCAGGACCCGCGACGAGATCGTGTCGTTCGGGGTGCCCGACGAGGTCGTCGTCGACGAGCAGGGCATCGTCGGGGGAGGGACGAGGCTGCGCCCCGACGAGCTCGACGCCCTCGTCGCCGAGCGGGGTGACGACGTCGTGCTCTTCGACGGCCGCAACGCGGTCGAGGCCCAGGTCGGTCGCTTCCGCGGCGCTGTCGTGCCGGACATCCGGCACACGAGCGACTTCGTCCGCGAGCTCGACGCCGGCCGCTGGGACGACCTCAAGGGCCGCCCGGTCGTCACCTACTGCACGGGCGGCATCCGCTGCGAGGTGCTGACGACCCTCATGCGCTCGCGTGGTTTCGAGGAGGTCTACCAGCTCGACGGCGGCATCGCGCGCTACGGCGAGAAGCGGGGCGACCGGGGCCTCTGGGAGGGCCACCTCTACGTCTTCGACGAACGGATGAGCGTGCCGTTCAGCGACGAGGCCGTCCACCTCGCCGCGTGCCACGTCTGCGGCACACCGACGAGCCGGATGCACAACCGCGAGGACCTGTCGGGCCGCCCCCTCCAGCCCGTCTGCGACGCGCACGCCTGAGCCGTGCCACGACCGTCGCCGTCCCCATCGCCGTCCCATCGCCGTCACGTCGGACGCGGCGGCGACGGTTCAGTCGTCGAGCAGGTCGGCCGGGGCGCGCATCCGCCAGGCGTCGGTGACGAGCTCGTCGAGCCGGACGGCGTCGACGCGCTCGAGCCGGACCATGACGAGCGGAGACCCGTCGTAGGCGGGTGTCGTGAAGAAGAGGTCCGGCTCGCCGAGCACGAGGGCCTGCTTCTCGGCCTCGTCGCCGACGTAGAGCACCGCGATGTCGGTGCGGATGACGCGCCGCCGGCCCGGGATCCGCTCCGGGTAGGACCAGACGAAGCCGTGGTTGCCCACCCGGAAGTCGAACCCGTCGCTGGCGATCTCCTCGACGCCGGGCAGCGCGAGGGCCAGTCGGCGCACGTCGTCGGCGTCGGCCACGGCTCAGGCCCAGCCCAGCGCGCGCAGGAGCGCCGCGGTGGCGGCCCCGAGCACGACGACGACGATGAACGGTGCTCGGAGCAGGAGCGCGACGACGGCGACACCCACGGCGACCGCGCGCGCATCGAGGACGAATGCCCCGTCGGGCCCGGTGAACGCCTGCGTCGCGACCAGGGCGGCCAGCAGGGCGATGGGCAGGGCCGCCGTGATCCGGCGGACGCGCGGGGCGTCGAGCAGGTGTGCGGGCACGAGGTGTCCGGCGAGCTTGAGCCCGAAGGCGATCGCGGCCGCCACGAGCAGCGCGGTCCAGAGGCTCATGCGTGCTCCCTCCTCGGCGTGCGCCACGCCAGCAGCGAGGCGGCGGCGGCAGCCACGACGGGTATGCCGGGTGGCATGGTCGGTGACAGCAGCACCGCGACGACGGCACCGACGACCGCGATGGCGACGGCGTCGCGGTCGCGCAGACGCGGCCAGAGCAGGGCGGTGAAGGCGGCGCAGGCCGCGGCGTCGAGCCCGTAGGTGCGTGGGTCGCCGATGAGGTTGCCGATGAGCGCACCGGCGAGGGTGCTGAGGTTCCAGAGGACGAAGACGGTCAACCCGGTGAGCCAGAAGCCGAGTCGCGACGTGCGCACCTCGTCCTGGGCCACGGCGACCGCCGTCGACTCGTCGATGGTCAGGTGTGCGGCCGCGACCCGTCGGGCTCCGCGGACCCCGAGCAGCTGCGTCAGCTCCAGGGCGTAGAGGCCGTTGCGGATCCCCAGCATCGACGACGCCGCGATCGCCGCCGGTGCGGCGTGCAGGCCGGTCGCGACGATGCCGACGAAGGCGAACTGCGAGCCACCGGTGAACATGAGCAGGGAGAGGGCCATGGCCTGCCACGTGTCGAGCCCCGCCGCGACGGCGAGCGCGCCGAAGCTGATGCCGTAGGCGCCGGTGGCGACGCCCACCGACAGGCTCTGGCGCACGACGGCCCGTCGTGCCCCCGGGTCGACGGTTGCGGTCACGGACCCTCCGGGTCCCTGACTCCGGTGGCCTCGTGGGTGGCGTCGTGGGTGGCGTCATGGGCGGGCGCGTCCGTGGCCTCGTCGGCAAGGGCCGCTGACAGCCGCAGCTCGCCGGCCGTGGCGCCGTCGGGCGACACCACGCGCTCGCGGTGCGCCCCGTCGGCCACCATCCCGGCGGCCGTGAGGAAGTCGCGCGTGTCGTCGTCCGTGGCGAGCACCCAGGCGGCGAGCTCGGACCGGCCACGCCCTCGCGCGGTGTCGACGACCGCGTGGAGCAGGCGCGAGCCGTGCCCCTGGCGGCGGGCGTCGGGGTGCACGCCGAGCACGATCAGCTCGGCCCTGCCGGGGTCCGTGTCAGCGTCGTCCGACGCGCCGACCGCGGCGAACCCGACCACCTGTTCGCCCGCGCACGCCACGAGCAGCACTCCGTCGCCGGACCTCTCGCCCTCGAGCGTCGTGCGCCAGGCGTTCGCGAACGCCCGCGGCTCGAAGGTGCCGAGCACCTCGGGGGCGAGCACGGCGGCATACGCCTCCCGGAAGACCACGGCCTGCACCAGGCCGACCGCGGGGGCGTCGGAGGCGCGAGCCACCCTCACCGATGCGTCGGCGACCGGTCCGCGCCCGTGGTCGTCACCCTGGGCGTGACCGTTGTCGTGCGGGTGGTCGTGCGGGTGGTCGGGCGGGTGGTCGTGCGGGTGGGGCGTCTGCTCGTCGTGTGCCACCCGGGCATCCTCTCAGGCGGCCGCGCCCCCGCTGCGCCGCCCGACGGACCCCGGCTTTGGACGCCCCCGGCCCCATCTCGCATACTGGACTCATGTATGGCAACGACGTCATCGACCCGAACGAACCGCTGAACGCGGCCGAGACCGACGCCTACGACGCGGCGGCCGAGCACGACGACCAGCGGGGCGGCCGGGACACGGTCGGTGGCGACTTCGACGCGCTCCTCGCGGCCGACCAGCGCATCGAGCCGCGCGACGAGATGCCGGAGAAGTACCGCGAGACGCTGATCCGCCAGATCGCCCAGCACGCGCACTCCGAGATCATCGGCATGCAGCCCGAGGGCAACTGGATCACGCGCGCCCCGTCGCTGCGCCGCAAGGCCATCCTCATCGCCAAGGTGCAGGACGAGGCCGGTCACGGGCTCTACCTCTACTCCGCCGCCGAGACCCTCGGCATCGACCGCCAGGAGCTGCTCGACCGGCTGCACGACGGCAAGCAGAAGTACTCCTCGATCTTCAACTACCCGACCCTGACGTGGGCCGACTGCGGTGCCATCGGCTGGCTCGTCGACGGTGCGGCCATCATGAACCAGGTCCCGCTGTGCCGCTGCTCCTACGGGCCGTACGCACGCGCCATGATCCGCGTCTGCAAGGAGGAGTCCTTCCACCAGCGGCAGGGCTTCGAGATCCTCTGGACCCTCATGCGCGGCACCGAGTCTCAGCAGGCCATGGCGCAGGACGCCGCCGACCGCTGGTGGTGGCCGGCGCTCGCGATGTTCGGGCCGCCCGACACCGGCGAGGCCGCCAAGGGCGGCCACACCGAGCAGTCGATGGCCTGGGGCATCAAGCGTTTCAGCAACGACGACCTCCGCCAGAAGTTCGTCGACATGACCGTCCCGCAGGCCCAGAAGCTCGGCCTCACCCTGCCCGACCCCGACCTGCGCTGGAACGAGGAGCGCGGCCACTGGGACTTCGGCGAGATCGACTGGGACGAGTTCTGGCAGGTCCTGCGCGGCGACGGCCCGTGCAACGCCGAGCGCATCGAGCACCGCAGCCGAGCCCACGACGAGGGCGCGTGGGTGCGCGAGGCCGCCAACGCGTACGCCGCCAAGCACCCGTCGCCCTCGACCTCCCCCTCGACCTCACAGGAGAGTGCCGCGTGAGCGGAGCCACCACCCCGACCACCGGTGCCGGGGCCCCGTCCGAGCCTGCGCGGACGCATCAGCCCGCCGCGCCCGCCGCGCCCGCCGCGCCGCCGCAGGGGGAACGCAGCTGGCCGCTCTGGGAGGTCTTCGTACGCGGCAAGCGCGGCCTGTCCCACGTGCACGTCGGCTCGCTCCACGCGCCCGACGCCGAGCTCGCCCTGCGCAACGCGCGCGACGTCTACACCCGCCGCCAGGAGGGCGTCTCGATCTGGGTCGTCCGGGCCGACGACGTGACGGCGAGCAGCCCGTCCGAGAAGGACTCGTTCTTCGACCCGGCCGGCGACAAGATCTACCGTCACCCGACGTTCTACGACGTGCCCGAGGATGTCGAGTACCTATGAGCGCCCCGATGAGCTCCTCCGACACCGGCACCACGCCGGTCACCGAGCCCGTGACCGACCCGGCGACGTCCGCCTCCGAGTCCGCGGAGCGTGAGCCGCTGCCCGGCGCCGCCGAGAACACCGGTGCCGCCCCCGGGGCCAAGCCGTATGCCGCCTACCTCCTCGGGCTCGCCGACGACGCCATGGTCTACGCGCAGCGGCTCGGCGAGTGGATGACGAACGCCCCGCAGATCGAGGAGGACATGGCGCTCGGCAACGTCGCGCTCGACCTGCTCGGCCAGGCGCGCGGGCTCTACCCCTACATCGGCTCGATCGACGGCACCGGACGTGGCGAGGACGACTACGCCATGCAGCGCGACGAGCGGGAGTGGCGCAACGTCCACCTCGTCGAGCAGGAGCGCGGCGACTTCGCCGACGAGATGGCCCGGCTGCTGTGGTTCTCGGCCTACCAGGTCGAGCTGCACACGGCGCTGACCGGCTCGAGCGACGACGTGGTCGCGGGCGTCGCGGGCAAGGCGCTCAAGGAGGTGCGCTACCACCTCGACCACGCCTCGCTCTGGGTCGTGCGCCTCGGTGACGGCACCGACGAGTCCCACCGCCGCATGCAGGCCGCGCTCGAGCGCGTGCTGCCCCACCTCGCCGAGCTCTTCGACGACGACGAGGCGTCCGTGCTCGCGGCCGACCTCGGTGCCGGAGTGCTGCCCTCGACCCTGCACGACCCCGTCGTGGCCCGGGTCGCGCGCGTCGTCGAGCAGGGCACCCTGACACTGCCCGACGGCTCGCGATGGCGCTCACGCGGCGGCCGCGCCGGCATCCACTCGCGGCCCATGGGCTCCCTCCTCGCCGAGATGCAGCACATCGCCCGATCCCATCCCGGCGCGACGTGGTGAGTGCCGTGGCAGTGGAGTCCGCTGTCGCAGAGGCGATCTCGCGCATCCCGGACCCCGAGGTGCCGGTCATCAACATCGCCGACCTCGGCATCCTCCGAGCCGTCGACGTCGACGAGCACGCGCACACCGTCGCCGTGACCATCACCCCGACCTACAGCGGGTGCCCGGCCATGGAGGCGATCGCGTCACGCATCGTGTTCGAGGCCGACCGCATGGGGTATGCCGCCGACGTCCGCACGCAGCTGTCGCCGGCGTGGACGACCGACTGGATGAGCGACGAGGGACGAGCGGCCCTGCTGCGCTTCGGCATCGTGCCTCCCGGACCTGCGCCGGTGGGGGAGCCGCAGGGTCCGGTGCCCGTGACCCTGAGCCGCCACGTCGTCGCCTGCCCCCGCTGCGGCTCCGCCGACACCACCGAGATCGCCCACTTCGGCTCGACCGCGTGCAAGGCCCTGCGCCGGTGCAACGCGTGCCTCGAGCCCTTCGACGAGTTCAAGGCCATCTGAATGACCGACGTCTCCACCCCGACCGCAACCGATCCCGCCGCCGACACGGCTCCTGCCCAGACCACGGGCGCGCGCCACCGCGCGCGCTTCCACCCGCTCACGGTGACCTCCGTCGAGCGCCTCACCGACGAGGCCGTGGCCGTCACCTTCGCGGTACCGGAGGACCTCGTCGACGAGTTCGCCTTCGAGCCCGGCCAGCACCTGACGCTCCGCGCGCAGATCTGCGGTGAGGACGTGCGGCAGTCCTACTCGATCTGCCAGTCACGTCGGGCCGACCCCGCCGGACGCAGCCTCCGGGTCGCCGCGGCGCGCGTCCCCGAGGGGCGCATGTCCAACTGGCTCAACGACGGCGTCTCGCCCGGCACGGTCGTCGAGGTCATGACCCCCCAGGGGTCCTTCACCTGCGCGACCCGGCCGGACGGCATACGACATCACGTCGCGATCGCGGCCGGCTCGGGCATCACGCCCGTGATCTCGCTGCTGACGAGCGCGCTCGAGGAGGAGCCCGGGTCGCGGGCGACGCTGCTCTTCGGCAACCGCCGCACCAGCTCGATCATGTTCCTCGAGGAGCTCGAGGACCTCAAGAACCGCTTCCCGGGCCGCTTCCACCTCGTCAACGTGCTCTCGCGAGAGGCCCAGGACGTCGACCTCTTCCACGGCCGTCTCGACAGCGACCGGCTCACGGCGATCTTCGGCTCGCTGCTCCCGGTCGGGACCGTCGACGAGTGGTACCTCTGCGGGCCGTTCGGGATGGTCACCGGCGCGGAGTCGCTGCTGACCGAGCGTGGCGTCGACCCGCGGCACATCCACCACGAGATCTTCCACGTCGACGACGGCACGGAGCCCAAGCGCAAGGTCGTCGTCGACGCGGGCGCACCGCCCGAGGCCACGGTCACGGTGAACCTCGACGGGCGGACCACGGTCATCCCGATGCCGAGCCGCGAGGAGACGATCCTCGACGCGACGCTGCGGGCCCGCCCCGACGCCCCCTACTCGTGCACCGGCGGCGTGTGCGGCACGTGCCGCGCCCGGCTCGTCTCGGGCGAGGTCCGGATGGACCGCAACTACGCGCTCGAGCCCGAGGAGGTGGCCGCCGGCATCGTGCTCGCCTGCCAGAGCCACCCGGTCACCGACGAGGTCAGCCTCGACTACGACGCCTGACCGGGTCAGGCTCCTCCTGCCTGCGTGAGATGGGCCTCGACTCTCCGTCAGCCGCACGTGAGCGGCGCAGACTGGGAGAAAGGCGAAGGAGCGAGCGATGGCAAACAGCAATGCAGGTGCAGCCGGCGGTGGCGCCCTCTACGGCTTGGGCATCTTCGGGGCGTGGGTCTTCTTCTGGCAGCAGGCCGACGTCTTCTGGGAGTACGTCTTCGCGCTCTTCCAGGGACTCTTCTGGCCGGCCTTCATGGTCTACGACGTCTTCGTCGCGCTCGCCCGGTGAGTCCCGGTCGACCCGGCGAGGTGGTGTCGCCCCTCGGGGTTAGGCTGCGGTCGTGCGGCAGTACCTCGACCTCCTCGACCACGTCCTGACCCACGGTCAGGAGAAGTCCGACCGGACCGGCACGGGCACGCTCAGCGTGTTCGGGCACCAGATGCGCTTCGACCTCGCCGACGGCTTCCCGGCCATGACGACGAAGAAGCTGCACCTGCGCTCGATCATCGGCGAGCTGCTGTGGTTCCTCCGCGGCGACACCAACGTGCGCTGGCTCCAGGAGCGCGGCATCTCGATCTGGGACGAGTGGGCCGACCCCGCGACCGGCGACCTCGGTCCGATCTACGGCTACCAGTGGCGCTCGTGGCCCACGCCCGACGGCCGGCGGGTCGACCAGATCGCCAAGGTCATCGAGCAGATCCGCACCAACCCCGACAGCCGCCGTCTCATCGTCTCGGCGTGGAACGTCGCGGACGTCGACGACATGGCGCTGCCGCCGTGCCACACGATGTTCCAGTTCTACGTCTCGCCGCCCGGTGCCGACGGCCGGCGACGCCTCTCGTGCCAGCTCTACCAGCGCAGCGCCGACATCTTCCTCGGCGTCCCGTTCAACATCGCGAGCTACGCCCTGCTGACCCAGATGGTGGCCCAGCTGACCGACCTCGAGCCGGGGGAGTTCGTGCACACGCTCGGCGACGCGCACCTCTACCTCAACCACCTCGACCAGGCCCGCCTGCAGCTGGCCCGCACGCCGCACCCCCTGCCGACGATGCGCATCACACCCGGCAAGACGGACATCGACGACTTCGACCTCGACGACTTCGAGCTCGTCGACTACGTCGCGGACCCGGGCATCAGGGCCCCCATCGCCGTCTGAGCCGCCCGCGTCTGGGAGCCTTGGCGCCATGACCACCGCCCTGCCGAACGTCACGATGATCGCCGCCGTCGGCCGCAACGGCGTGATCGGCGACGGGCTGACGATGCCGTGGCACCTCTCCGAGGACCTCAAGTTCTTCAAGCGCACCACGATGGGCCACCCGATGGTCATGGGCCGGCGCACCTACGACTCGATGGGGACGCTGCCCGGCCGGCGCAGCGTCGTCGTGACCCGGCAGCGTGACTGGAGCGCGCCCGGCGTCGAGGTCGCGCACTCCCTCCCGGAGGCGCTCGCGCTCGTCGCCGACGCCGAGCAGGTCTTCGTCGTCGGCGGGGGAGAGGTCTACCGCCAGGCCATGCCGTATGCCGTCCGCCTCCTCGTCACCGAGGTCGACCAGTCGCCGGAGGGCTCCGTCACGTTCCCCGCCATCGACCCGTCGGTCTGGGCCCCGACCAGCCGCGACGAGCAGCCCGGCTTCGCCTGGGTCACCTACGAGCGGCGCGGCTGACACGGCATACGGCATCGGCCGGGAAAAGGTCCGAACGGGCTGTAACGCACGTCGGCGACCAGCGATGTAGTCAGTGGCGAGGCACTACTCGGACCCCCGAGCGAGTAGTGCCTCGCCGTTCGCGTGCCCGGCGTGAGCGGCGCGCGCGTCCGAGGTGGGCGCGGCGCCGTGCGCACGGGCACTGGCGCTAACCTTGGGCGCATGGCTGACACACCCGCCCTCGGACGTGTTCTCTCGGCGATGGTCACGCCCATGCGGCCAGACGGCTCGATCGACCTCGACGCCGCCCAGCGGGTCGCCGCCCACCTCGTCGACGCCGGTCACGACGGCCTCGTCGTCTCGGGCACGACCGGAGAGTCGCCCACCACCTCAGCCGAGGAGAAGGACGAGCTGCTCCGCGCCGTCATCGAGGCCGTCGGCGACCGCTGCGTCGTCATCGCCGGAGCCGGCAGCAACGACACCGCCAAGAGCGTCGAGTCGGTGCGCCACGCCCAGAAGGCCGGTGCCGACGCCGTCCTCGCCGTCACGCCCTACTACAACAAGCCCCCGCAGGCCGGCCTCGTCGCCCACTTCACCGCCCTGGCCGACGCGAGCGACCTTCCCGTCATGGTCTACGACATCCCGGGCCGGTCCGGCATCGCGATCGCCCGCGAGACCTACCTGCGCATCGCCGAGCACGACCGCATCACAGCCGTGAAGGACGCTCGAGGCGACCTCTGGTTCGCGAGCGAGATGATGCAGGAGACCGGCCTCGACTGGTACTCCGGCGACGACGCCATGAACCTCGCGCACTTCGTCAACGGCGCCGTCGGCTTCGTCGGCGTCACGTCCCAGGTGGCCCCCGCGGCCTACCGCGAGATGGCCGACGCCGTCGTCGACGGACGCTGGGAGGACGCCCGCGCCGTGCACCGACGCCTCACCCCGATCGTCGACGCCGTCATGAACGTCACCCAGGGCGCCATCATGGCCAAGGCCGGACTGGCCGTGCAGGGACTCATCGAGTCGCCGGCCGTGCGCCTTCCCCTCGTGCCGGCGGACGAGGAGCAGACCACCCTCGTCCGCGCGGCGATCTCGGCACTCACGGCGGCCGGATGACCCGCCCCACGACCTCCGACCGGAGCCCCCGACGGCCCGGCAGCACCACCGAATGACAGGACACCTGTGAGCCACCCCCACCCCGAGCTGACCACGCCCCCCGCCCTCCCCGACAACGGCCTGCGGGTCGTCGCGCTCGGCGGGCTCGGCGAGGTCGGACGCAACATGGCCGTGCTGGAGACGAAGGGCAAGCTCCTCGTCATCGACTGCGGCGTGCTCTTCCCCGAGGACCACCACCCCGGTGTCGACCTCATCCTCCCGGACTTCACCTACATCGCCGACCGGCTCGACGACATCGAGGCCATCGTCCTGACCCACGGCCACGAGGACCACATCGGCGCGGTGCCCTACCTGCTCAAGCTCAAGGGCGACATCCCCATCATCGGCTCCACGCTGACCCTCGCGCTCGTCGAGGCGAAGCTCAAGGAGCACCGCATCCGGCCGTACTCCATGGCGGTCAAGGAGGGCCAGCGCGAGAAGCTCGGCGTCTTCGACCTCGAGTTCGTCGCGGTCAACCACTCGATCCCGGACGCGCTCGCGGTCTTCGTGCGCACCGAGGCCGGCACGCTGCTGCACACCGGCGACTTCAAGATGGACCAGCTGCCGCTCGACGGCCGCCTGACCGACCTGCGCGCCTTCGCCCGCTTGGGCGAGGAGGGCGTCGACCTCTTCCTCACCGACTCGACGAACGCCGACGTCCCCGGGTTCACGACGCCCGAGCTCGAGATCGCCCCGGCCATCGACAAGGTCTTCCGTCATGCCGAGCGACGCATCATCGTCGCCTGCTTCAGCAGCCACGTGCACCGCGTCCAGCAGGTGCTCGACGCGGCCGAGAAGGCCGGCCGCAAGGTCGCCATGGTCGGCCGCTCGATGGTGCGCAACATGGGCATCGCCGCCGAGCTGGGCTACCTCAAGGTGCCTGACGGCATCCTCATCGACATCAAGAAGATCGACAGCCTGCGTGACGACGAGCTCGTCCTCATCTGCACGGGGTCCCAGGGCGAGCCGATGGCGGCCCTGTCACGCATGGCCAACCGCGAGCACCGCATCGACGTCGGTCCCGGTGACACCGTCCTGCTCGCGAGCAGCCTCATCCCCGGCAACGAGAACGCCGTCTACCGCATCATCAACGGCCTGATGCGCCTCGGCGCCAACGTCGTGCACAAGGGCAACGCCAAGGTGCACGTCTCGGGCCACGCCAGTGCCGGCGAGCTGCTCTACTGCTACAACATCGTCAAGCCGCGCAACGTCCTTCCCGTGCACGGCGAGTGGCGCCACATGTACGCCAACGCCCAGCTCGCGATCCAGTCGGGCGTCCGCGAGGACAACGTCGTCCTGGCCGAGGACGGCGTCGTCGTCGACCTCGTCGACGGTGTGGCCGAGGTGACCGGCGTCGTCGAGTGCGGCTACGTCTACGTCGACGGCAGCAGCGTGGGCGGGGCAGACGAGGCCCTGCTCAAGGACCGCCGGATCCTGCGTGACGAGGGCTTCATCACCTGCATCGTCGTGCTCGACGCGGCCACCGGCAAGATCGCGAGCGGGCCCGAGATCACGGCGCGCGGCTTCGTCGAGGACGAGGAGATCTTCCAGCAGGTCATCCCGAAGGTCGAGCGGGCCATCGAGGAAGCCGTTGCCAACGGCGTCCGCGACGACCAGCAGCTCCAGCAGGTCATCCGCCGCACGGTCGGCTCGTGGGTCGGCGGCAAGATCCGCCGTCGGCCGATGATCATCCCGGTCGTGCTGCAGGCCTGACGTGACGGTGCAGCAGGTCGACGGGGGGACCGCGCACGACGACGCGGAGGCCGACCCCGGGCACGTCCCACCGGGCGTCACGCCGGGCGCTTCACGCGCTTCAGGCGCCTCGGGCGACCCGGGCGCGGCGGCGAGCCGTCGCCGCGGATGGCTGCGTCGCCGCTGGGTCGACGTCGCCATCGGCGTCGCCCTCCTCGTCCTGGTCGCCGTCGGGGCGTTGCGCTGGTACGACTCGACGGCATACGTCGTCGTGGTGCTCCAGACGGCGGGCCCCTTCGTCGTCATCGGCCTCATGCTGCTCGCGGTCGCCACGCTCGTGCTGCGCCGATGGTGGATGCTGCTGCCCGTCGTCGCCGCGCTCGTGGTCGCGGCCACGGTCGCGGCGCCGGCCTTCTGGGCGACGTCGTCACCGAAGACCGACCGCGACCTCACCGTCATGTCGGCGAACGTGTGGGTCGGCTCGGCCAACGCCGGGCAGCTCATGGACGCCGTGCGCTACCACGCCGTCGACGTCCTCGTGCTGACCGAGGCGACGCCCGCGTTCCTGCGCCGAATGGACACCGAAGGCGCCGGCGACTACTTCTCCCAACGCGAAGGGGTCGCGCGGGCCAACACCTCGAACGGGACGATGGTCCTGTCGCGCTACCCGCTCTCGGTGCGCAGCCTCGGCACCGACCCCGACGTCGAGGGCACCCGGAGCGTCCAGCCCGAGCTCGACGTCACGGTGCCCAACGGCACGGTGCGCCTCAAGGTCGCGCATCCGGCGGCGCCGCTCCGCGGTGACACCGTCGAGTGGCGCGCCGGTCTGCGCGCGCTCCAGTCATGGAAGCAGCGACTCGACGGCGACGAGCTCGTCGTCATGGCCGGCGACTTCAACGCGGACGTCGGCCACCCCGGGTTCCGCGACCTCGCCGCGGGCCTTGCCGACGCGCAGCTCACGGACGGACAGGGCTGGGTGCGCACGTGGCCGTTCGCGGGCAACCGCCTGCCGCCGTTCGTGCAGCTCGACCACCTGCTGAGCCGTGGCCTCACGGTCGTCGCGGCCGGTCAGGTGGCGTACAACCGGGCCGACCACGCGGCCGTCTGGGCGAGCTACGGGCTGCCCGCGCGCTGACCGCCGTGACCGACCGCCGTCACCGTGCGACCGCGCGGGCCCGCGGTGGCAGACGGACCCGCTCAGCGGCATGCGCCCTTGGTCACCAGGGACGCTCGACCTCGACGTCGCGCGGGTCGGCGCCCTCGAGCGCCCACCCGGTCTCGGTGATCGTCCACTGGGCGTCCGTGCCGTGCTCGACGAGCCGCGCGACGGCGGCGACGAGGCGCTCGACGCCCTCGAGGGTGCTGCCGAGTCCGATGCTGGCGCGCACGGCCGTGGCCGAGCGCTCGCCCCACGGGTCCTCGAGCAGCTCGTCGACGAGCAGGTGGGCGCAGAACTTGCCGTCGCGGACGCCGATGCCGTGCTCGACGGAGAGGACCTGCGAGACGAGCGAGGAGTCCCAGCCGTCGATGGTGAACGCGACGACGCCGACCCGGTCGCTGTCGTCGCCGAAGATCGAGAGGACCTCGACGCCCGCGACCTCGTCGAGTCCGGCGCGGAGCCGCCCGAGCAGGCGTGCCTCGTGCTCCTCGATGGCCTCGCGGTGGCGGCTGATCGTCGAGCAGGCCGCGGCGAGCGCGATGGCGCCGATGACGTTGGGGCTGCCGCCCTCGTGACGCGCCGGGCCCGTGGCCCACGTCGTGCCGTCCTCGGTCACCGACCGCGTGGCGCCGCCGCCGAGCAGGTAGGGGTCGCCGGCGTCGAGCCAGTCGGAGCGCCCGGCGAGGACGCCCGCGCCGTAGGGGGCGTACGTCTTGTGCCCCGAGAACGCGACGTAGTCGGCGTCCCACGCGGCGAGGTCGATGGTGCGGTGCGCCGACAGCTGGGCGGCGTCGACGGCGATCCGGGCGCCGTGCTCGTGGGCGAGGGCCGCGAACCGCTCGACCGGCCAGACCTCGCCCGTGACGTTCGAGGCGGCGGTGACCACGACGAGGCGGTGGCGCGACGGGTGGTCGGTCAGCGCCTCCTCGAGCAACGCGTGGGCGTCCTCGACCGTCTGCGGGACGGGGAGGCGCACCGTGCGGAAGCGGCCCCACGGCAGCAGGGTCGAGTGGTGCTCGGTGCCGAAGACGAAGACCGTCGTTCGGCTCGGCAGCGCCTTGCTCAGCAGCGCCCAGGAGTCGGTCGTCGTGCGGGTGAAGATCACGCTCTCGCCCTCGCGCGCGCCGACGAAGGCGGCGACCTCGGCGCGGGCCTGCTCGTACCACGCGCTCGTCAGCCGCGAGGCGAAGCCGGCACCGCGGTGCACCGACGAGTAGGTCTCGAGCGCGCGGTCGACGGCCGCCTTGACCGTCTCGAGGGCCGGCGTCGAGGCCGCGTGGTCGAGGTTGGCATATGCCGTGTCGCCGTGGAGCGTGGGCACGCGCAGTCCCGAGCCGACGACGGTGGGCAGCGTGCGCGCCTCGGGCACGACGTGCAGGGCCCTCGCGCGGACGAGGGGGGCGGGTGAGGCGCCGCACAGGGAGGCGCCGGGGTGCGTCGAGGGAAGGACCGACATGAGAGTGCTCCTGGGTCGTGGGACCCACCCGGTGCAGGTCCGCGCTTGCCGACCTCGATCACGCGTTCGGACCGAGGGCGGCCTGGTCGTCACCCGGAGCACCCCACCGCGGAGGAGGGTTGCTGGCCAGCGAGCCGGGGCTTGTCACTGGCACTCATGACCTGCGCACGACGATAGGGGGGCCGGTCGCCGGATGTCCACCGGTCGGTCCGTGGGTGTCGCGATCTGAGACGGCGACTGCTCCAGGGTGCGCGCACGGCACCAGTCGGCCCGGTCACAGAGATCGGCGGTGTTGCGCGTGTGACGCGTGAGTTCACCGGTGCGTTGACGTACGGTGCCAACATGGCGTCTCGTCCGTCCACCAGCCAGCGCTCGAGCACCGCCGCGGCCACACGCGCCAAGGGGTCAACGGGCAGCGCCTCGTCACGCCCTCCCGCAGCCCGGTCGACGCGGCCCGCGCAGCGTAAGCCCGCGGCTCGCAAGCCGGCCGCCAAGACGGCGTCCAAGACCCGCGGCGGGGGCCTGCCGTTCCCGCTCGGCGCCATGCGCAACACGTGGATGGGGGTCTCGCACATGGCCGGGGGAGCGGTGCGCCGCGTCGGCCACAGCGCCGCCGACCTCGAGCCCGAGCACCGACGCGACGGCATCGGCTTCGCCCTCATCGCGCTCGCCGTCGTCGTCGCCGCCCGCGAGTGGTGGGGCGTCTCCGGGACCTTCGGCCAGGTCGTGCACGCCGTCTTCGCCGGCACCTTCGGCCGCGTCGCGTACGCCGTCCCGCTCGTCCTGCTCGCCCTCGGCCTGCGCATGCTGCGCGCTCCCCAGGACGACGCTGCCACCAACCGCATCGTCGTGGGCACCATCGCGCTGACGTTCGCCGCATGCGGACTGTCGCACCTCGCCGACGACATCCCCAACCCACCCGACGGCGCCGACGGCATGCGCGCCGCCGGCGGCATCCTCGGCTTCCTCGCCTCGAGCCCGCTCGCGGCCGCCGTCTCCACCTACGGCGCCCTCGTCCTGCTCATCCTGCTCGGGCTCTTCGGTCTGCTCGTCATCACGGCGACGCCGGTCAACATGATCCCAACCCGCATGCGCCAGCTCCGCGCGCTCGTCATCGACCGCGGTCACGTCGACGACCAGCCCGACGAGGGCGACGACGCACCCGCGGCCGCGGTCAAGCGCGCGCGCCGCAAGCCTGTCGACCTCTCCGACCGCGATGGCGACGAGGCCTTCCGCCAGGCGGCCCAGAAGGCCCTCGAGGACGAGGCGACCACCCGCCTGCGTCCCGGGGAGAAGCGCCCGACGCCTCCCGGGCTGCTGGCTCCCCGTCCCGGCGGCGAGAAGGGCGGCGAGAAGGTCATCGACGCCACCGACCCCAAGACCCTCGGGGCGCCCGACACGAGCAAGATCGGCCCCAGGGCCGAGCTCATCCCGCCGCCCATGTCCGACCTGCCGGCCCGTGTCGAGCAGCTCAGGCTCGGTGGCGACATCACCTACCAGCTGCCCGACCACTCGATGCTGACGCCGGGCCCGCCGCACAAGACCCGCAGCGAGACCAACGACCGCGTCGTCGAGTCGCTGACCAACGTCTTCGACCAGTTCGACATCGACGCCGCCGTCACCGGCTTCACGCGCGGACCGACGGTCACGCGCTACGAGGTCGAGCTCGGCTCGGGCACCAAGGTCGAGCGGGTCACCGCACTCTCCAAGAACATCGCGTATGCCGTCGCGTCGGCCGACGTGCGCATCCTCAGCCCCATCCCGGGCAAGTCGGCCATCGGCATCGAGATCCCGAACCTCGACCGTGAGAACGTCTCCCTCGGCGACGTCCTGCGCAGCCACACGGCCCGCGGCAACGAGCACCCGATGGTCATGGGCGTCGGCAAGGACGTCGAGGGCGCCTACGTCATCGCCAACCTCGCGAAGATGCCGCACCTGCTCGTCGCCGGCGCCACCGGTTCCGGCAAGTCGAGCTTCGTCAACTCGATGATCACCTCGATCCTCATGCGCTCGACGCCCGAGGAGGTCCGGATGATCCTCGTGGACCCCAAGCGCGTCGAGCTCACGGCATACGAAGGCATCCCGCACCTCATCACGCCCATCATCACCAACCCGAAGAAGGCCGCCGAGGCCCTCGCGTGGGTCGTCAAGGAGATGGACCAGCGCTACGACGACCTCGCGGCGTTCGGCTTCAAGCACGTCGACGACTTCAACAAGGCGGTCCGCGCCGGCAAGGTCAAGCCACTGCCGGGCTCCGAGCGCCAGATCACGACCTACCCGTACCTCCTCGTCGTCGTCGACGAGCTCGCCGACCTCATGATGGTCGCGCCGCGCGACGTCGAGGAGTCGGTCGTGCGCATCACCCAGCTCGCGCGCGCCGCCGGCATCCACCTCGTCCTCGCGACGCAGCGCCCGTCGGTCGACGTCGTCACGGGCCTCATCAAGGCCAACGTGCCCTCGCGCATGGCGTTCGCCACCTCGAGCCTCGCCGACAGCCGCGTCGTCCTCGACCAGCCCGGCGCCGAGAAGCTCATCGGCCAGGGTGACGCGCTCTTCCTGCCGATGGGCGCGAGCAAGCCGATGCGTGTGCAAGGCGCGTGGGTCAACGAGTCCGAGATCCACGAGGTCGTCAAGTTCGTCACGACCCAGCTCAAGCCCAACTACGTCGAGAACGTCACGGTCGCGGCGCCCAAGAAGCAGATCGACGACGACATCGGCGACGACCTCGACGTGCTGCTCCAGGCCACTGAGCTCGTCGTCACGACCCAGTTCGGCTCGACCTCGATGCTCCAGCGCAAGCTCCGGGTCGGCTTCGCCAAGGCTGGCCGCCTCATGGACCTGCTCGAGTCACGAGGCGTCGTGGGACCGAGCGAGGGGTCCAAGGCCCGCGACGTGCTCGTGCGCCCCGACGACCTCGAGCAGACGCTCGCGCTGTTGCGCGGTGAGGACGTGCCGCACCCCAACGAGCCCGTCGACGCCGACGAACTCGCCGAACTCGCCGAGCTCGCCGAGCTCGTCGAGCCCGCT
The DNA here is from genome assembly GCF_001428505.1 of Terrabacter sp. Root181. Classification (GTDB taxonomy): domain Bacteria; phylum Actinomycetota; class Actinomycetes; order Actinomycetales; family Dermatophilaceae; genus Terrabacter. The sequence goes on along the minus strand of NZ_LMHU01000007.1, from coordinate 435,433 downwards.
GAGCCGTACGCCGCCCCGCCGGTCGACGTGGAGCCCGCCGCCGTGTCGGCCGGCTACGCCGAGGAGCCGGCCGAGGAGGTCGCGCCGCAGCGCACGGCCTCGCTCGTCGCCGAGCGCGGTGAGCGGCGTGCGCACGAGGACGAGACCACCGCGGTCCCGACGGCGCGGTGGACGCCCGGCGACCTGACGCGCACGGTCGACGAGGACGACGAGGAGTCCGAGGACGCCTGGAACCTCACCGACCGCGGCGGCCGAGAGCGCTACTGACCCCAACGTCGAAAGGCCACAAACCGGACGGGTCGCGCGGCACACCGGTTTGTGGCCTTTCGACGGTTCAGGGGACGAAGCGGTAGCCGAGGCCGGGCTCGGTGAGGAGGTGGCGCGGGTTGGCCGGGTCGGGCTCGAGCTTGCGGCGCAGCTGGTTGGCGTAGACGCGCAGGTAGTTCGACTCGCGGCCGTACGACGGCCCCCAGACCGCGCGCAGCAGGTCCTGCTGCTGGACGAGATGACCGGGCTCGCGGCACAACGCCTCGAGCACGCGCCACTCGGTCGGCGTGAGACGGACGTCCTCGCCCTCGACCGTCGCCCGCCGCTCGGCGAAGTCGAGGACGAAGTGGTCGGTCACCACGGGCCCGAGGTGTCGGCCCAGGTCCCCGCCGCGACGCACGGCCGCCCGCACCCGGGCGAGGAGCTCCTCGACGCCGAAGGGCTTGGTGACGTAGTCGTCCGCACCGAGGTCGAGCGCCTCGATCTTGTCGTCGGACTCGTGCCGGGCCGACAGGACGATGACGGGGACGACGGACGCTGCCCGGATGCGGCGCAGCACCTCGGTGCCGTCGAGGTCGGGGAGGCCGAGGTCGAGGATGACGACGTCGGGCGCGTCCTCGGTGACCGACTGCACCGCGGTGCGGCCGTCGGCCGCCGTCACGACCTCGTTGCCGTGGGCCCGGAGCGCGATCGTCAGGGTGCGTTGCAGCCGCGGGTCGTCGTCGACGACGAGCACTCGGGTCACGGGTCCTCCTCGTGGGCCGTCCGGTCGTTCGAGGTGATCTCGCCACCCACATCGGGGTCGGCACCACCTCGAACGGGGGGAGCCGGCGGGGCGGACGTGAGTGGCAGCTCGACGACCATGGTGAGCCCACCCCCCGGCGTGTCCTCCGCCACGAGCGAGCCTCCCATGACGGTCATCAGCCCGCGGGCCACGGCGAGCCCGAGCCCGAGGCCGTCGCCCTGCGGCGCGTCGCCGACGCGTTGGAACGCGGCGAAGATCCGGTCCTTGTCGGCGTCGGGGACACCCGGGCCGCGGTCGATGACCCGCAGCTGCACGGCCTCGCCGATGCGGCCGGCCGTGATGCGGACCTCGGCGTCGACGCTGTGACTGAGCGCGTTCTCGACGACGTTGGCGAGCACCCGGTCGAGCAGGCCGAGGTCCGTGCGTACCAAGGGGAGGTCCGGCTCGAGGTCGACCTCGATGCGCTGTGGGGCGGACGTCGTGCGCACCGTCGACACGACGGCGTCGAGCAGGTCGATCGAGTGGTGGTGCGCCCGCACGGCGCCGGTCTCGAGACGGGACAGGTCGAGGAGGTTGCCGATGAGGGCATCGAGGCGGTCGGCGCTCTCCTCGACGGACTCCAGCAGCTCGGCCTCGTCCTCGGGTGACAGGTCGAGCCCGGACTGGCGCAGCGTCGAGACGCCGGCCTTGATGCTCGAGAGAGGTGTACGCAGGTCGTGCGAGACCGCGGCCAGGAGCGTCGTCCGTGCGGCGTTGTCCCGAGCGAGCCCGGCGGCCTCGCGCGCGGCCCGGACGAGCTGCTCGCGTCCGTGCAGGATCGCGGCGTGGGTGGCGTACGCGTTGACGACGCGCTGGTCCTCGGCCGCCACGGGCGGTCCGTCGAGCAGCAGGTGGACGCCGTCGTCGACGGTGACGTCGAGCGCCCAGACGGCGGTGGCCGGGAGCACGCTGCCGGGCGGCAGGTGCGGGTCGGTCGACGCCACGACGGTCGACGGACGGTCCTGGTGCGCCTCGGTCAGCACCGCCGCGCGCATGCCGAGGTCGTCGCGTGCCCGGTCGAGCAGGGCCGGCAGCGGGCGCGGCTCGGCGAGCAGGTCACGGCTCATCGCGGCGAGCGCCGACGACTCCCGCTCGGCGGAGACGGCCTGCTCGGTGCGCCGGGCCGCGACGTTGACGACCGACGAGACCGCCATGGCGACGAGCACGAAGACGGCGAGGGCCAGTGCGTTCGGTGGGTCGCTGATGGTCAGCGTGCCGCGGGGCTCGGTGAAGAACCAGTTGACGACGAGCGAGCCGACGACGGCGCAGAAGAGCGCCGGCCAGATGCCTCCCACCAGGGCACAGGCGACGGTCAGCGCGAGGTAGAGCAGCAGGTCGAGGGAGAGGGTGTGCCCCTCCTGGGTGGCCACGAGCACTGCGGTCAGTCCGATCAGGGCGACGACGGCGAAGAGCATCCCGGCCACGACCCGGCGGGGAGGCAGGCCCGTCGCGCTCGGGCGACGGCTGCCGATCTTCGACCCCTCGTGCGGGACGAGGTGGACGTCGATGTCGCCCGAGCCGTCTGCGACCTCCGACGCGATGCTCGGACGCAGGATCTGCTGCCACCGGCTCCGCCGGCTGACCCCGACCACGATCTGCGTCGCGTTGACCCCGCGGGCGTGGTCGAGGATCGCCTCCGCCACGTCCTGGCCGGAGACGTCCTGGAACTCCGCTCCGAGGTCGCGCGCCAGTCGGTGCAGTCGAGCCAGGACGGCAGGGTCGGTCGAGGTGAGTCCCTCGGACGACCGGACGTGACAGGCGATGAGGTCGCCGCCGGCCGCTCGGGTGGCGATCCGGGCCCCCCGTCGGAGCAGCGTCTCGCTGCCGGCGCCGCCGGTCAGGGCCACGACGACGCGTTCCCTGGTGGGCCAATGGTCGCGGATGCCCTGGTCGGCCCGGTAGCGCTCGAGCGCCTCGTCGACCCGGTCCGCGAGCCAGAGCAGCGCGATCTCGCGCAGCGCGGAGAGGTTCCCGGTCCGGAAGTAGTTGGCGAGCGCCGCGTCGACCTTGTCGGGTCCGTAGATGTTCCCGTGGGCCATGCGGCGGCGCAGCGCCTCGGGCGACATGTCGACGAGCTCCACCTGGTCGGCCCGGCGCACGACCTCGTCGGGCACCGTCTCCTGCTGGCGGATGCCGGTGATCGACTCGACGACGTCGTTGAGCGACTCGAGGTGCTGGATGTTGACGGTCGAGACGACGTCGATGCCGGCCTCGAGGATCTCCTCGACGTCCTGCCAACGCTTCTCGTGCTCGTCACGCGAGGCGTCCCCGGCCCCGTCGCCCGACGGGGCGACCGAGCCGGGGACGTTGGTGTGGGCGAGCTCGTCGACGAGGACCACCTGGGGGTGGCGCTCGAGGACCGCGGCGACGTCGAGCTCGGTGAGCCGGCTGCCGCGGTACTCGACCGCACGACGAGGGAGGATCTCGAGGCCCTCGAGCATGACCGCCGTGTGGGCACGTCCGTGGGTCTCGACGTAGCCGACGACGACGTCGGTGCCACGCGAGAGGCGCCGGTGCGCCTCGTCGAGCATCGCGACCGTCTTGCCGACCCCGGGCGCGGCCCCGAGGTAGATCCGAAGCGACCCTCGACCCATGCGCTGATCCTCTCAGGTCACCCGGCGCCCGGCGCCGAGAGACGCGCGAGGGCGAGGTTGAGCTCGAGGACGTTGACCCGCGGCTGGCCCAGGAAGCCGGCGATGCGGTCCTGCGTGTGCGCCTCGACGAGGGCCTCGACCCGGGCGACGTCGAGACCGCGGGCTGCGGCGACGCGCTCGACCTGGGCGACGGCGTACGCCGGCGTGATGTGGGGGTCCAGCCCGCTGCCCGATGCGGTGAGCGCGTCGGCCGGAGCGGTCGAAGGGTCGAGACCCGCTGCCTCCGCGCGCTTGGCCACCTCGGCGTCGGGGTCCGCCCCGGGCCCGAGGTTGGTGCCACCACTCGTGTCGCCGGCATAGTCGCTGGCCGAGGGACGACCGTGGAACCACTCGTCGCCCTGCCACTGCTGGCCGATGAGGCTCGAGCCCACGACACGGCCGCCGGACGAGACGAGCGAGCCGGCGGACTGCCCTCGGGCGGCGACCTGGCCGACTCCCCAGACGACGGCGGGGTAGAGCACCCCGACCAGCACGGTGAGGACGAGCATGGCGCGCAGGCCGGCCAGGGACTGCTTGATGACGTTGGTCACGGTGCTCACATCATTCCGGGGAGGTGGCTCACGACGAGGTCGATCAGCTTGATGCCGATGAACGGGGCGACGATGCCGCCGACGCCGTAGATCAAGATGTTGCGTCGCAGCAGGGCGGTGCTGCCAGCGGGCCGGTAGCGAACACCCTTCAGCGACAACGGGATCAGCGCCACGATGATGAGGGCGTTGAAGATGACGGCCGACAGCATCGCCGACTTCGGGGTCGAGAGGCCCATGACGTTGAGGGTCTCGAGACCGGGGAAGAGCACGACGAACATCGCCGGGATGATCGCGAAGTACTTCGCGATGTCGTTGGCGATCGAGAAGGTCGTCAACGCGCCTCTCGTGATGAGCAGCTGCTTGCCGATCGAGACGATGTCGATGAGCTTCGTCGGGTCGGAGTCGAGGTCGACCATGTTGGCCGCCTCCTTGGCCGCCGACGTGCCGGTGTTCATGGCCACGCCGACGTCCGACTGGGCGAGGGCAGGAGCGTCGTTCGTGCCGTCGCCGGTCATGGCGACGAGCCGACCGCCCTCCTGCTCCTTCCTGATGAGGGCCATCTTGTCCTCGGGCGTGGCCTCGGCGAGGAAGTCGTCGACCCCGGCCTCCTCAGCGATGGACTTCGCTGTCAGCGGGTTGTCGCCCGTGATCATGACGGTGCGGATGCCCATCGCACGCAGCTGGGCGAACCGCTCCTTCATGCCGGGCTTGACGACGTCCTTGAGGTGGATGACGCCGAGCACCCGAGGTGTCTCACCCGGCAGCATCGACGCGACGACCAGAGGGGTGCCGCCAGAGCTCGCGATGCCGGCGACCTCGGTGAGGACCCCTGACGGGACGTCGCCCCCGAGGTCGGCCGCCCAGCGGCACACCGCGTCGGATGCACCCTTGCGCACGACGCGACCGTCGGGCAGGTCGATCCCCGACATCCGGGTGTGTGCCGTGAACTCCACGAAGGTGGCGCCCTGCGTGCGAGCCCCGTCCAGGCGCCGGCGCACCTGCTCGGACATGGAGGCCGCCGCAAGCTCGACGATCGACCGGCCTTCGGGTGTCTCGTCGGCCAGCGAGGAGAGGTAGGCCGCCTCGGTGACCTCGGTGTCGGCGAGCCCGGGGGCTGCGAGCAGGTCGGTCGCGCGACGGTTGCCGAACGTGATCGTCCCGGTCTTGTCGAGCAGCAGTGTCGACACGTCGCCGGCTGCCTCGACGGCACGACCCGACATCGCGAGGACGTTGTGCTGCACGAGGCGGTCCATGCCGGCGATGCCGATGGCCGAGAGCAGTGCGCCGATCGTCGTGGGGATGAGGCAGACGAGCAGCGCGACGAGCACGACGACCGACTGCTCCTGGCCCGAGTAGATCGCGAGCGGCTGGATGCCCATGACGGCGAGGACGAAGATGATGGTCAGCGTCGTGAGCAGGATGGTCAGCGCGATCTCGTTCGGCGTCTTCTGGCGGGCCGCACCCTCGACGAGCGCGATCATGCGGTCGATGAACGTCTCGCCCGGCCGGGTCGTGATCCTGACGGCGATCCCGTCGGAGAGCACGGTCGTGCCGCCCGTGACGGCCGACCGGTCCCCACCCGACTCCCGGATGACGGGAGCGGACTCGCCCGTGATCGCCGACTCGTCCACGGTGGCCATGCCCTCGACGACGTCCCCGTCACCGGGGATGACCTCGCCGGGACGCACGACGACGACGTCGCCGATCGTCAGGTCGGAGGCGGCGACCGTCTCGAGGGAGCCGTCGGCGCGCCGGCGCTGGGCCGTCGTCGTGGTCCGGGTGGCACGCAGCGTGGCTGCCTGCGCCTTGCCACGGCCCTCGGCGACGGCCTCGGCCATGTTGGCGAACAGGACGGTTGCCCACAGCCACAGGGTGATGCTCCAGGCGAACCACGAGGGGTCGACGACGGCGACGACGGTCGTCAAGAGCGAGCCGATCCACACGACGAAGACGACAGGGCTGCGCCACACGTGGCGGGGGTCGAGCTTGCGCACGGCCTCCGGGAAGGTGGCGACCAGTTGGCGCGCCAGCGTGCCGAGGGACAGGGACGCCTTACCGGGCCTGATGAGGGCCGTGCCGGCTCCGGAGCCACCTGGCTGGTGGGTCCGGTGGACGTGGGCGCCGGGGCCACGCGGGTCGGTGGCGTCGGGGGACGACGGGGTCGTCGTCTGGGACGGGGTCATGACAGTGCCTCCGCGAGGGGACCGAGGGCCAGGGCCGGGAAGAAGGTGAGTCCGGTGACGACGACCGCCACCCCGACGAAGAGGCCCGTGAACGTGGGTGTGTGGGTGGGTAGGGTGCCGGCGTTGACCGGGCGACGTCGTTGCGCCACCAGGGAACCGGCGAGGGCCAGCACGAGGACGATCGGCACGAAGCGGCCGAGGAACATGCAGAGGGCAAGGGTGAGGTTCGTGTACGGCGTGTCCGCCGAGAAGCCCGCGAACGCGCTCCCGTTGTTGTTGGCGGCGGAGGCGTACGCGTACATCACCTCGGTGAGCCCGTGCGGGCCGTTCGCGAGCATCTGCGACGACACGAGCGGCGCGACCATCCCGATACCGGTGAAGACGAGCACGAGGGCCGGCATGACGAGCAGGGCCAGGGCGGTCAGCGTGATCTCGCGGCGACCGACCTGCTTGCCGAGCAGCTCGGGGGTGCGCCCGACCATGAGTCCCGAGATGAAGACGGTGAGGACCGCGAGGAGGAGGGCGCCGTAGAGCCCCGTCCCGACGCCGCCGGGGGAGACCTCTCCGAGGAGCATCGAGAAGAGCACCCCACCGCCCCCGAGCGGGCTGAAGCTCTCGTGCATCGAGTTGACCGCCCCGGTCGACGTGCCGGTCGTGCTCGCGGCGAAGAGGGCCGACGGCCAGATGCCGAAGCGCACCTCCTTGCCCTCGAGTCCACCGAGTGGGCCGCTCCCGGCGCTCACCTCGGCCCACGTCACCACCGCGACCATGAGTCCCCACAGCGTCGCCATGAAGCCGAGCACCGCCCAACCCTGGCGCCGGTCGCCGACGAGGATGCCGTAGGTCCGCGGCAGCGAGAACGGGATGACGAGCAGGAGGAAGATCTCGAGCAGGTTGGTGAAGGCGTTCGGGTTCTCGAAGGGGTGGGCGGAGTTGGCGTTGAAGTAGCCGCCGCCGTTGGTGCCGAGCTCCTTGATCGCCTCCTGCGAGGCGACGAGCCCGCCCTGGACGACCTGTGAGCCGCCCGAGAGCGTCGTGACCTCCGTCGGCGACGTGAGGTTCTGGATGACGCCGCCGAGGAGCAGCACGACCGCCCCGACCAGCGCGAGCGGCAGCAGGACGCGCACGGTGCCACGCACGAGGTCGACCCAGAAGTTGCCGATCTCGGCGCCGCTCGAGCGGGCGAGGCCGCGCACGAGCGCCACGGCCACCGCCAGCCCCACGGCCGGCGAGACGAAGTTCTGGACGGTCAGCCCGAGCGTCTGGACGAGCGGCGACGTACCCGACTCTCCGGCGTACGACTGCCAGTTCGTGTTGGTCACGAACGAGACGGCCGTGTTGAGCGCGGTGTCGAGGTTCATCGAGGCGCCCCGGGCGAACGGCAGGACGCCCTGCAGGGCGATGAGCGCGAAGAGCAGGACGACGCCGACGACGGAGAACCCGAGGACGGCGACGGCATACGTCGTCCACCGTTGCTCGGATGCTGGGTCGACGCGGCAGAGGCGGTAGACGAGGCGCTCGACGCGCCAGTCCCGGGTGTCGGTGAAGACGCGTGCCATCCAGGTCCCGAGCGGCACGTGGACGGCGGCGAGCGCGGCGACGAGGACGGCGATGGTGAGCAGCCCGCTGGCGGTGTCGCTCATCAGAAGCGGTCCGCGTGGAGCAGGACGTGGACGAGGTAGACCAGCACGGCGACGCCGACCACGAGCAGGAGGATGGAGGTGAACATGACTCCTTCCTAAGGTCGCCCGCCGGGCACGCCGGCGCCGTTGACCGCGCGCTGACGGCTCTTGACGCGTTCTTGACGGGCCCGCCACTAGAGTCCGAGTCGTGAGTGCGTCGCTGGAGCTCTGGCCGTCATCGCCCCGCCGTGCGGGCCCCCCGTCGCGGATCGACCAGCTGCGTCGCAAGGTCAACGAGCTGCCGTGCGCCCTGCTTCTCTTCGCCCAGCTGGGTGCGCTGCTGGCCTACCCCTTCGTCGAGACGGCCACGATCGGGGACTACCGCGAGGCGGGGCGCGCGATCTTCGGCCTCATCGGCCTGCTCGTGCTCTTCCTCGCCGTGCGTGCGGTGCGGGCGACCCCCGCCCTGACGTGGGTGGCCGTCGTGCTGGGCGGACCGGTGGTGATGCTCACCGTGGCCGAGGCGTTCTGGCCCGACAACGACCCGATCGCCTTCTGGAGCGCCCTGCTGCACGCGGTCTTCTACTTCTACACGGGCTACGGGCTGCTGCGGTACATGTTCGCCGACAACTGGGTGACCCGCGACGAGCTCTATGCGACCGGGGCCACGTTCACCGTGGTGGCGTGGGGCTTCGCCTATCTCTACGTCGCCGTGCAGTTCCTCTGGCCGAACTCGTTCACCATCTACGGCGAGACGCTCCCGGGCGTGCGCACCTGGTACGAGCTGCTCTACCTGTCGATCACGACGATGACCTCGACGGGTCTGTCCGACATCTACGCGGTGACCCCGCACGCGCGGTCGTTCGTGCTGCTCCAGCAGATTGCGGGCATGCTCTACGTCGCGCTCGTCGTCGCCCGCCTCGTCGGCCTCACCATCGCCCGCTTCCGCCAGTAGGCCGGCTCGCCCACCGAGGGCGTATGCCGTGTGGCCGGGTGACGCTCAGGCGTGGCCGTCGAGCTCGGCGAACGTCCTCAGGCTCGGGGCCCGGGTGGCCTGCAGGTCGCGGGCCACGGCCTCGACGTCGCGCATGACGCGGAGGGTGTTGCCGCGGACGAGCCGCGCGACGTCGGCCTCGGACCACGACCGGTCGAGCAGCGCGGCGACGAGCCGCGGGTAGCCGCTGACGTCCTCGAGCCCGACGGGGAAGGTGTCGGTGCCGTCGTAGTCGCCGCCGATGCCGATGTGGTCGATGCCGGCGACCTCGCGCACGTGCTCGAGGTGGGCGACGACCTGCTCGATCGTCGCGTCGGGCTTCGGGTGCTCGCGCTGCCAGGTGGCGGCGAACCGGCCGAACGCCTCCCAGTCGCGGGCCTCCACCCCGACCTCGGCGGCTGCCTCGGCCGCCTCGACGCGCCAGGCCGCGGTCGCGGGCGAGACGAACTCGGGCACGAAGGTCACCATGCACACGCCGCCGTTGGCGGGCAGCTCGGCGAGCACGTCGTCGGGCACGTTGCGGGGGGTGTCGCACAGGGCCAGGGCCGAGGAGTGGCTGAAGATGACCGGTGCGTCGGCCGTCTCGAGGGCGGCGCGCATCGTCGTGGCGGCGACGTGGCTGAGGTCGACCATCATCCCGAGTCGGTTCATCTCGCGGACGACCTCGCGGCCGAACTCGCTGAGCCCACCGACGACGGGCACGTCGGTCGCCGAGTCGGCCCACGGCGTGTTGTCGTTGTGCGTCAGGGTCAGGTAGCGCACCCCGAGCACGTGCAGGAGCCGGAGGGTGCCGAGCGAGCAGCCGATCGAGTGGCCGCCCTCGGCGCCGAGGAGCGAGGCCACACGGCCCGACGCGCGGGCGGCCTCGACCTCGTCGGCGGTGCGCGCGAGTGCCAGCCGGTCGGCATACGTCCCGATCATCCGGTGGACGCCGTCGACCTGCTCCAGCGTCGCGGTGACGGCGGAGTCGCCCTGGAGGGTGCTCGGCACGAAGACCGACCAGAACTGCGCGCCGACCCCGCCCTCGGCCAGGCGCGGCAGGTCGGTCTGGGTCGTCGTGAGGCGCTGGGCGATGTCGAGGGCATCGAAGTCGTAGCCGGTCTGCTCCCGGGCCTCCCACGGGAGGTCGTTGTGCCCGTCGACGAGCGGGTGCTCGCGGAGCAGCTCGCGCGCCCGCGTGAGGAGGTCGTCGTGGCCGTGGGGGGCGGTTCCGAGCATGTCGGCCATTGAACACCCCGGCATCTAGAGTGGACGCATGACCCCTCCCCACCCGAGCGCCGACAAGAGCGTCGCACTCGTCACCCTCGGGTGCACGCGCAACGAGGTCGACTCCGAGGAGCTGGCCGGTCGGCTGCTCGCGGAGGGCTGGCGTCTCGTCGACGACGCGGCCGAGGCCGACGTCGCCGTCGTCAACACGTGCGGCTTCGTCGAGCAGGCCAAGAAGGACTCCATCGACGCCCTGCTCGAGGCCTCCGACCTCAAGGGCGACGGCGGTCGCACGCAGAAGGTCGTCGCCGTCGGCTGCCTGGCCGAGCGCTACGGCAAGGAGCTCGCCGACCAGCTGCCCGAGGCCGACGCCGTGCTCGGCTTCGACTCCTACCGCGACATGAGCGCGCACCTGCAGACGATCCTCGCGGGCGGCCACGTCGAGAGCCACACGCCCGGCGACCGCCGCACGCTGCTCCCACTGACCCCGGTCGAGCGCCAGCAGGGCTCCCTGTCCGTCGCGCTGCCGGGCCACGGCGACGCGACCGACGTCGACGTGCCGACCCCCGCGTCCGGCCCGCGGGTCATCCGGGCCCGTCTGGACGGGCGTCCGTGGGCTCCGCTCAAGATCGCCTCTGGCTGTGACCGGCGCTGCTCGTTCTGCGCCATCCCGATGTTCCGGGGGGCCTTCCTCTCCCGGCGCCCCGCCGACGTCGTCGCCGAGGGCCGCTGGCTCGCCGAGCAGGGCGTCAAGGAGCTCTTCCTCGTCTCCGAGAACTCCACGAGCTACGGCAAGGACCTCGGCGACCTCGCGCTGCTCGAGAAGCTGCTCCCGGAGCTGACCGCGATCGAGGGCATCGAACGCGTGCGCGTCTCCTACCTCCAGCCGGCCGAGATCCGCCCGGGTCTGCTGCGTGCCATGGCCGACACCCCCGGTGTCGTGCCCTACTACGACATCTCCTTCCAGCACGCGTCCGAGCCGCTGCTGCGCTCGATGCGCCGCTTCGGCTCGCGCGAGGCCTTCCTCGACCTGCTGGCGCGGGTGCGCGCCGACGCACCAGAGGCCGGCATCCGCTGCAACGTCATCGTCGGCTTCCCCGGCGAGACCGTTGCCGACCTCGACGAGCTCGAGGCGTTCCTCACCGAGGCGCGGCTCGACGTCGTCGGCGTCTTCGGCTACTCCGACGAGGACGGCACCGAGGCCGAGGGGTATGCCGGAAAGCTGGCTCCCGAGGTCGTCGCCGAGCGCCTCGACCGCTTCACCCGTCTCGTCGAGGAGCTCAACGCCCAGCGCGCCGAGGAGCGCGTGGGCGAGCGGGTCCTCGTCCTCGTCGAGGAGATCGACGATGAGGAGGGCACCGTCATCGGGCGGGCCGACTTCCAGGGCCCCGACGTCGACGGAGTCACCATCGTGCACGTCCCCGAGGGCGCTCCGGCCCCTCAGGTCGGCGACCTCGTGCCGGCCGTCGTCGTCGGCACCGAGGGGATCGACCTCGTCGCGGAGCCGCGATGACGCCACAGACGTTCCACCGGGGGGAGGGGCCGGCGCCCCGACCGACCGACTGGAACCTGCCCAACGCCCTGACGGTCCTGCGCTTCCTGCTCGTGCCCGTCTATGCCGTGCTGCTCTTCCAGGACGGCGGCAACGAGCCCTGGTGGCGCTTCTGGGCCTGGGTGGTCTTCGCGCTCGCGGCCGTCACCGATGGCGTCGACGGCAAGATCGCGCGCCGGCGCGGTGAGATCACGAACTTCGGCAAGGTCGCCGACCCCATCGCCGACAAGGCGCTGACGGGCACGGCCTTCATCGGGCTGTCGCTCCTCGGCGTCGTCTGGTGGTGGGTGACCGTCGTCATCCTCGTCCGCGAGATCGGCATCACCGTCCTGCGTTTCGTCGTGATCCGGCACGGGGTCATGCCGGCAGGCCGGGGCGGCAAGCTCAAGACGATGCTCCAGACGTTGTCGCTCGGCGCCCTGACCTTCCCGCTCTGGGTGCTCCCGTTCGGCGACGCCTGGCTGCTGGCGGCCTACGTCGTGCTCGGGGCGGCCCTCGTCATGACGGTCCTCAGCGGCATCGACTACGTCTTCAAGGCCGCGCGACTGCGCGAGACGAGCGAACGCACGCTCACGCGGCGGGCAGCGCGTGCCGCCGCCCGTGACGCGAGGTCAACGACGCCGGGCAGCTCGTCCGGCGACGCCGCACCCCCCGAGCGGACGGCGAAGCGGGACTGACGTGGACGACGTCACCGCGGCGCCCGGGGCGCGGCTCGTGGCCATCCTGACCGAGGCCCACGAGACCCTCGCCTGCGCGGAGTCGCTGACGGCCGGCCTCGTCGCCGCCACGGTGGCCGACACCCCCGGAGCCTCCGCGGTGCTCCTCGGTGGGGTCGTGGCGTATGCCGCCGAGGTCAAGACGGCGCTGCTCGACGTCCCCGCCGACCTCGTGGCCCGCGTGGGCACGGTCGACCCCGCCGTGGCCGCCTCGATGGCCGAGGGCGTACGCCGTCGGCTCGGATCCACGTGGGCCCTCGCGACGACCGGTGTGGCCGGGCCGGGGCCGTCCGAGGGCAAGCCCGCGGGCACGGTCCACGTGGCCGTGGCGGGGCCGTCGGGAACAGTGACGCGTGCCCTGGAGTTGAACGGGACCAGGGCCGAGATCCGGTCGGCGACCGTCGACGCGGTGCTCCGGCTCGCGGTGGAGGAGACCGGCGCCACGCGCCAAACACCTGCGCCGCCGTGGGACCCTCGGGGTACGGTAGGGCTGTCGGGTCACCCCGACGGTGGGTCCGCCCCCGAACGCACGACACCAGCGACCTGAAGGAGGACGGCATGACGACACTGTTGCGACGCGAGCTCGGTGACGTCCTCCGTGAGCGCCGGCGCGCCCAGGGCCGCACCCTCCGCGAGGTCTCGGCGACGGCGTCGGTCTCCCTCGGCTACCTCAGCGAGGTCGAGCGCGGCGAGAAGGAGGCCTCGTCCGAGCTGCTCGCCTCGATCTGTGGGGCGCTCTCGCTCCCGCTGTCGCAGGTGCTCATCGACGTGTCCAGTCGGATGGCCGAGAGCGAGGGCCTCGCCCCGACCGTCTCGCTGCCCGTCCCGACGAGCGACGTGGTGTCGGCCTCCGCCGCCTGATCGTCTACCGTGCTGGGGTGGCCAGCCCCTTCTCGGACCTCGACTCGCGTCTCGACCGGGCCGTCGCCGCCCCTGAGGACTCCGGCTCCTCGACCCCGCCTACCGCGGTGTCGGTGTGGCTGGGCGACCTCGACGGCCGGCCCCGCTACGAGCACGACGCGCTCGCTGCCCACTACGCGGCATCCACCATGAAGCTCCCGCTCGTCATCGCGGCCTTCCGACGCGTGGTGCGCGGCGAGCTCGACCTCGACGCGCCCGTCACGGTCACCGGCAGGTTCGCCTCCGTGCTCGACGGCTCCCCGTTCGACCTCGACGAGTCGGATGACCAGGACCCGTCCACGTGGTCCGCGGTGGGCGGCACCCGCACGCTGCGCGAGCTCGCCGAGCAGGCCATCACCCATTCGAGCAACATCGCCACCAACCTGCTCGTCGACGTCGTCGGCCTGGCCGAGGTCGCCGAGGTGCTGCGCATCGTCGGCTGCTCACCGGCCACCGTCGTCGGACGCGGCATCGAGGACGCCGCGGCCCGGGCGGCGGGCATCACCAACACCGTGACCGCGACCGACCTCGGGCTCGTCATGGCCGCCGTCGGCCGCCGCGATCCGGCTCTCGGCGGTGAAGCGGTGCTCGCCCCCGTCGAGGAGCTGCTGGCCCGTCAGACGCACGTCGACCAGGTGCCCGCAGGCCTGCCGCCGGGCACCGCGACGGCGAGCAAGTCGGGCTGGATCCCGGGCGTCTCGCACGACGTCGCCCTCGTGCGGCCCGAGGGGGAGGAGGCCTTCGTCCTCGCCGTCTGCACGACGATCGACCTCGACGAGACCGAGGCCGCCGTCTACGTCGCCGGCATCGCCCGAGAGGTCTGGCGGGCCGAGCACCCGACCGAGGAGGAACGAGCATGACCGTGGTCGAGCAGGTCACCACGACGACCTCGTCCGTGCCGCTCCACACGCCGTTCGTCACGGCCCTGCGCCGCACCGAGACCACCGACACCGTCGTCGTCACCATCACCGACAGCGACGGTCGCACGGGCTGGGGCGAGGCGCCGCAGGTGTGGCAGGTGACGGGGGAGTCGCTGGCGAGCGCGACCGCCTGCATCGAGACGATGCTCGCCCCGGCCGTCGCGGGCCACCGGCTCGACGACCGTGACGACCTCGCCGCTGCAGCTGCCCTCGTCCAGCGGAGCGTGGCCCGCAACTTCGGCGCCAAGGCGGCGGTCGACGCGGCTCTGCACGACCTCGTCGCCCAGGCGGAGGGCACCTCGGTCGCTGCGCTGCTCTCCGCACGGCCGGACGGCATACGCGAGGTGCTGACGACCGATGTCACCCTCTCGGCAGGTGCCGCCGACGCCCTCGCCGACACGGCCCGCGCGCGGGTGGCCGACGGCTTCCGCACCCTGAAGATGAAGGTCGGCACCGACGCGAGCACCGACGTGCAGCGCGTCGCCTCCGTCCGCGATGCCGTCGGACCCGACGTCGCCATCCGGCTCGACGCCAACCAGGGCTGGACGCGCGAGGAGGCCGTCCAGGTCATCCGTGCGCTCGAGGTCGCCGACCTCGGGGTGGAGTTCGTCGAGCAGCCCGTCGTGGCCGACGACGTCGAGGGCCTCGCATGGGTGCGCGAGCGCGTCGGGCTCCCGGTCATGGCCGACGAGTCGTGCTACGGCCCGTTCGACCTCGAGCGGATCATCCGCCTCGGAGCGGCGGACCTCGTCAACGTCAAGCTCGCCAAGTGCGGCTCGCTCGCCGTGGGCCGCGACATGCTGCGCCGTGCCCACGAGGTCGGCCTGCGCACCATCGTCGGCTCGATGATGGAGAGCCACGTCGGGGTCGGCGCCGCGGCGGCACTCGTGGCCGCCGAGCCGACCACGGAGGTGAGCGACCTCGACGCAGCCTGGTGGTCGGTCAGATCACCCGTCATCGGTGGAATCGCCTACTCCGGCAACGAGATCCGGGTTCCGTTGACTGGTGGTCTCGGGATCAGCGGGTTCGTCGACCACGGCTGACCGCAGCCGACCACGTCCCATCCGCCGACGAAGGGCCCCGCCGGAGCGGGGCCCTTCGTGCGTTTCAGACGGTGTCAGTCGCCCAGCACGCGCAGCGTGAACGAGCCCTCACCGTTGCCGGTGTTGGTGGCGGTGAAGCCGACGGCACGCAGCGACTCGAGGAACGACTTGGCCTCGCCGTGCACGTCGCCCTTGACGATGGCGTCGACCTTGTCGAGGTCGACGAAGAGCGTCGCGGTGGCGTTGCTGACGTCACCGACGGCGAGCTTGAACGTGTCGCCGTCGCCGAGCCTGCCGCCCGACTTGAGGTCGTCGGCGTAGTCGGGCGTCGTGGCCACGAAGACCTTGTCGCCCTCGACCTTGTGGGTCAGCACGTCGCTGCCCACGCCGGCCGACTCCATGAGACGACCGACGAGCTCGTCGGCGCGCTTGGCGTCGCTCGAGACGACCTTGGCCCCGAGGACGGGCACGTCGGACTTCAGGTCCTGCTCTGGCATCGCCAGGGTGAAGGACCGGCCGAGGAGCACCTTGAGGTCGTCGGGCAGCTTGAGACCGAGCTGCTGCTCGACCTCGCCGATCGGGTCGGACCCACCGCCGGAGGCGGCCAGGCTCTCGACCTGCTTCTTCAGCTGGGGCCAGGCCGAGTCGAGCATCCGGTCGGCACCGGAGATGCTGAGGGCGGCCATCGTGTTGGCCGGCAGCGAGGCCACCTCGCTGCCGTCGCCCTTGGCCGACGTCGTCGCGTCGGCGCCGCGCACGACCCCGGCCATCTCGACGTAGTCGGCGTCGAACCGCAGGGCGGTCGCGAAACGACCCTTGGCCGAGGCCAGGGCGCTGGTGTCCACGCCCGTGGTGCCGCCGCTGAGCTTCTGGATCTCCTTGAGGCCCGTGCCCATGTCGAACCACGCCGACATGACTCCCTGCTCGCCGAGCGCACCCATGTCGCCGGTGAAGGCGGCGTTCTGCGCCAGTGTGCCCTTCTGCGCCGCCGCGAGTGTGGCGTCACCGACGCCCGTCGGCGTGATGATGGCGTAGCCGTCCGTCATCCGCAGCTCGGTGTCGGAGCCGCCCTTGTCGCACGCGAAGAGCTTGGTCAGGGTGTCCTTGGCCGCGGACTCCTCCTTGACCTGGATCGCGATGGCGACGTTGGGGGCGTCCGCCGTGCCACCGGGCCGGATCGCGGCACCGACGCGGTCGCCGAGCCACGGCGCGATGTCGTTGTCGTAGCTGAACTTCGCGACGCAGTCGCTGCTCGCGTCCTTCGAGGCGAGCTCCCACAGCCTCTTGCGCGGGTCGTCGCTGCCGAGCGTGTCCTTGACCTGGGGCAGCTTTCCCAGGAAGCGCACGGCCGCGATCTTCTGGCCGGCCGAGGGGTCGATGTCGAGACGGAGGTAGGCGTACGCGTCGCCCGGGAGCACGTCGGCCGGCTGGGAGCCACCGCCGCTCAGCGTCTGGAAGGCGAACGCACCGGCGCCACCGAGGACGAGGGCGGTGACGACGCCACCGACGAGCAGGCCCGTCCGCTTGCGGCCACCGGAGGCCGGCGGCTGCGGGTCGTCGGAGAGGCCGACCTCGCCGGGTAGGGTCTCGGGTGCCCCTGCGGGCGTCGGGTAGGTGTAGGGCTGGCTCGCCCCGGATGTGGGTCCGGTGGACCCGGTGGACCCGGTGGGCTCGGTCATGGTGTCTTCCCCTGAAGAGTCGGTGTGGCCCGCGGCTGCGCGCGGGACGAGAGGACGATACCGGCAGCGCCGGACGTGCGCGGCCGGTTGCGGCAATGCTCCGACGACGGTTTCGCGCGGAACGGTTCCGGGGTCACGGGTGGCACACTGCTGTGGTGCGGATCAGCCACTTCTGGACCTTGATGGACGACGAGTTCGGCCCGGCGTATGCCGGGTCGCTCGCCCGCGACCACGTGCTGGGCGCGCTCGGCAACCGCACCGTCGTGCAGGCGCTCGCCGACGGCGAGCCGCCGCGCTCCGTGTGGGAGGCGCTCTGCACCGACATGGACGTGCCACCGGAGCGACGGCTGGGCCGTGACACCCGCGTCGCCCGGGGTGCCCAGGGCGGTCAGGCCGGTCGCTGATGCCGTCGCGGCTCGAGCCCGGGCTGTCGCGGATCGTCCTGCGGCGTGGTGACATCACCGCCGACGCCTCGGCCGACGCCATCGTCAACGCCGCGAACCGGTCCCTGCTGGGCGGGGGTGGTGTCGACGGCGCGATCCACCGGGCGGCCGGACCCGCCCTGCTCGCCGAGTGCCGTCTCCTCGGCGGGTGCGACACCGGTGACGCGAAGATCACCGGCGCCGGGCTGCTTCCGGTGCGGCACGTCATCCACACGGTCGGTCCGGTCTGGCGCGGGGGAGCGCACGGTGAGCCGGGTCTGCTGGCGAGCTGCTACGTCCGGTCGGTCGAGGTCGGCGCGGCCGCGGGCTGCGCGGTGCTCGCCTTCCCGGCCATCTCGTGCGGGGTCTACGGCTACCCGCTCGACGCGGCTGCGCAGGTCTCGGTCGAGGCGCTGGCCACCGCCTTGACGCAGCACGCGGACGTGCGCGAGGCGCGGTTCTGGCTCTTCTCGGAGGAGGCGTACGCCGCCTTCGACCGGGTGCTCGCGCAGCTCGGAGCGACACGCTGACGCCATGACCGGCGTGTCGTGCCGACTTCGAACACCTGTTCGGTAGTGTTCTCCACAGGTGCTGCGCCACCACCCGCATCGTCCACAGGCCGTCTCGTGGTCCCACCCGATGTCGGCGCCGGCACCTAGCGTCTGACCCGACAACGGATCTCGCAGCACGAGGCCGTGGCCCGGGTCGAAGGTAGACGACCGCAACGCAGACGGCAGATAGGTGACCGACATGGCTTCGGTGCAGGAAAAGGACAAGGACAAGGCCCTCTCCTCGGTGATGGGCCAGATCGAGAAGAGCTACGGCAAGGGCGCGGTGATGCGCCTCGGCGACGACATCCGCCCGCCCATCGAGGTCATCCCCACCGGGTCGATCGCCCTCGACGTCGCGCTCGGCATCGGCGGACTGCCCCGCGGGCGTGTCGTCGAGATCTACGGCCCGGAGTCCTCGGGCAAGACGACCGTCGCCCTCCACGCGGTCGCCAACGCGCAGAAGGCCGGCGGCATCGCGGCGTTCATCGACGCGGAGCACGCGCTCGACCCGGACTACGCGAAGAAGCTCGGCGTCGACACCGACGCCCTGCTGGTGTCGCAGCCCGACACCGGTGAGCAGGCGCTCGAGATCGCCGACATGCTGATCCGTTCGGGAGCCATCGACATCATCGTCATCGACTCCGTGGCGGCGCTCGTGCCCCGTGCCGAGATCGAGGGCGAGATGGGCGACAGCCACGTCGGCCTGCAGGCGCGACTCATGAGCCAGGCGCTGCGCAAGCTGACCGGTGCCCTCAACAACACCGGCACGACCGCGATCTTCATCAACCAGCTCCGCGAGAAGATCGGCGTCATGTTCGGCTCCCCGGAGACGACGACCGGTGGCAAGGCGCTGAAGTTCTACGCCTCGGTCCGCCTCGACGTGCGTCGCATCGAGACCCTCAAGGACGGCACCGAGCCCGTCGGCAACCGCACCCGCGTCAAGGTCGTCAAGAACAAGGTCTCCCCGCCGTTCAAGCAGGCCGAGTTCGACATCCTCTACGGCCACGGCATCTCTCGTGAGGGCGGCATCATCGACATGGGTGTCGAGCACGGCTTCGTTCGCAAGGCCGGTGCCTGGTACACCTACGAGGGCGACCAGCTCGGTCAGGGCAAGGAGAACGCCCGCAACTTCCTCAAGGACAACCCCGACCTCGCCGACGAGATCGAGAAGAAGGTCAAGGAGAAGCTCGGTGTCGGGCCGCGCGTCGACCAGCCCGCCGAGGTCTCGGACGTGCCCGTCGACTTCTGATCATGGGTCTCTCCGAACAGGAGACCGCACGGGACCGCCTGGCTCGCGCCGCGGCCGCCCTGGCTGAGGCCGAGGGCGTCGCCGGGGTGCGGGCCGGCGGTGCGTCGGGCGCGGAGCGGCAGGAGCCCATAAGCCGAGCGGCCGACTCGACGCGGTCGGAGCCGCCGACCTGGGCTGCCGTCCGCCCGGACGCCGGCACGGCGGGCTCGGGTGGCGGCTCGGGTGGCGGCTCGGGTGGCAGCTCATCGATGCGATCCGTCGGCTCCGACCGGCGTGGTCGCGGGCGCGCGAAGCCGCGCTCGGGCTGGGGGTCGGACGACACGGGGGAGCGGCCCGACTGGGCGCCGCCTCCGGAGGACCCCGAGGTGGCGGTCTCCGAGGCCGACGCCGAGTCGGTGGCCCGTGCGATCGTGCTGCGACAGCTGAGCATGGCGCCGCGCAGCCGCGCCCAGCTCGAGAAGAAGCTGCGTCAGCGCGGCTGCGACGACGACGTGGCGGCGACGGTGCTCGACCGCCTGACCGAGGTCGGCCTCATCGACGACGAGGCGTATGCCCAGATGCTCGTCCGCGCCAAGCAGTCGGACAAGGGCCTGGCGCGGCGCGCTCTCGCCCACGAGCTGCGCAAGCAGGGCATCGACCAGGAGATCGCCGACGAGGCGCTTGGTCAGGTGGGTGCCGGTGACGAACGGCTGCGGGCTGAGCAGCTCGTCGCCAAGAAGCTGCGGTCGATGCGCGGTCTGGCGCCCGACGTCCAGACCCGACGTCTCGCCGGGCTCCTCGCCCGCAAGGGCTACTCGGGTGAGGTCGCGTGGCCCATCATCCGCGACGCCGTCGACGGGCTGCCGGAGCACCGACGGGACTGACGGGCAGGGCCGTCGGGCTCGAGACCCCGGGGGACGCCACGAGGGGGTGAGGACCGTGCGGTCCTCACCCCCTGGGGTGTGCTGTGGTGCGGTGCTGCTCAGACCTCGGCGGGCACGTTGGCGATCGCGGAGACGTCGAACTCGAGCTTGACCTTCTCGCTGACGAGCACGCCACCGGTCTCGAGGGCCGCGTTGAACGAGAGGTTCCACTCGGTGCGGTCGATGGTGACGTCACCCTCGAAGCCGACGCGCGTGTTGCCGAACGGGTCCTTGGCCGAACCGGTCTCCTCGAAGGGGATCGTGACGGACTTGGTGACGCCGTTGATGGTCAGGTCGCCGGTGATGTCCCACTCAGCGCCGTCGCGCTCGACGTTCGTCGAGACGAAGGTGATCTGCGGGTAGGAGGCGATGTCGAAGAAGTCGGGGGTCTTGAGGTGACCGTCGCGCTGCTCGTTGCCGGTGGTGACGCTCGCTGCCTGGATCGTGACGGTGACCGAGGAGTTGGCCGGCGTCACGGTGTCGACGTGGGCGGAGCCCTCGAACTCGTCGAACTGGCCGCGGACCTTGGTGACCATCGCGTGGCGGGCCGAGAAGCCGATGCGGGTGTGGCTCGGGTCGATCGTGTAGTCGCCGGAGATGTTCTCGACGGCGACCGAGGGGGTCTCGGAGACGGTCTCGTCCTTGGTGCGGTTGAACAGGCCCATGATGTGTGTCCTTCGGAGTAGGTTATTGAATCTTCAACAACTATGTTGCACCCAAGTTGTTGAACTGTCAAGCAATGTCGTCAACAGGACCACCCTGCCGCCTATTCCCCCGTCTCGCGCGCTGGGATCGACGACGGATCCGGCCACGCTCCGCACCCGGCCGCGGGAGCCCGCTGCACGACGTACCCTTGTCGGTGCCATGACAACGCAGAACTTCGCGCCCACGCCCGCCACCGAGCCCGCTGCCCATGCCGAGCCGCTCGGGGCCTCCGGCACGGCCCGGACCTACGACGTCCGCACCCACGGGTGCCAGATGAACGTCCACGACAGCGAGCGTCTCGCCGGCCTGCTCGAGACGGCCGGCTACGTCGACCTCGCCAGCCTGCCGGCGGGGGAGCGGCCCGACGTGGCCGACGTCGTCGTGTTCAACACGTGCGCGGTGCGCGAGAACGCCGACAACAAGCTCTACGGCAACCTCGGCCAGCTGCGCCCCGCGAAGCAGAAGAACCCGGGCATGCAGATCGCCGTCGGCGGCTGCATGGCCCAGAAGGACCGTGGCACCATCGTCCAGCGCGCCCCGTGGGTCGATGTCGTCTTCGGCACCCACAACATCGGCTCCCTGCCGGCCCTGCTCGACCGGGCGGCCCACAACAAGCGGGCCGAGGTCGAGATCCTCGAGAGCCTCGAGGTCTTCCCCTCGACCCTGCCCACCCGCCGTGACTCGGCGTACAGCGCCTGGGTCTCCATCTCCGTCGGCTGCAACAACACGTGCACCTTCTGCATCGTGCCGAGCCTGCGGGGCAAGGAGCAGGACCGTCGCCCCGGTGAGATCCTCGCCGAGATCGAGGCGCTCGTGGCCCAGGGCGTCGTCGAGGTGACCCTGCTCGGCCAGAACGTCAACACCTACGGCGTCGAGTTCGGCGACCGGCTCGCGTTCGGCAAGCTGCTCCGCGCCTGCGGCGAGATCGAGGGACTCGAGCGCGTGCGCTTCACCAGCCCGCACCCGGCCGCCTTCACCGAGGACGTCATCCTCGCGATGGCCGAGACGCCCAACGTCATGCCGAGCCTGCACATGCCGCTCCAGTCCGGCTCGGACAAGGTGCTCAAGGACATGCGCCGCTCCTACCGCAGCGCGAAGTTCCTCGGGATCATCGAGAACGTCCGCCGGCACATCCCGGATGCGGCGATCACGACCGACATCATCGTCGGCTTCCCAGGCGAGACCGAGGAGGACTTCCAGGGCACGCTCGACGTCGTGCGCGAGTCCCGCTTCTCCAGCGCCTTCACCTTCCAGTACTCCATCCGCCCCGGCACGCCGGCGGCGACGATGGACGACCAGGTCCCCAAGGTCGTCGTGCAGGAGCGCTTCGAGCGACTCATCGCCGTGCAGGAGGAGGTCAGCTGGGCCGGCAACCGTGCCGTCGAGGGCCGGGAGGTCGAGGTGCTCGTCGCTCCGTCCGAGGGCCGCAAGGACCTCGAGACCAAGCGCCTGTCGGGTCGGGCCCGCGACAACCGGCTCGTCCACTTCGCCGTCCCCGAGGGTGCCGAGGTGCCCCGGCCCGGTGACATGGTCACCGTGCAAGTCACCTACGGCGCGCCGCACCACCTCGTCGCCGACTCGGGCCTCGAGGGCAGGACGTATGCCGTCCGCCGCACTCCCGGTGGCGACGCCTGGGCCGCGCTCCAGGACGCGCCGCAGGGCACCGGAAAGCCGGCCGTCAGCCTCGGCATGCCGTCCATCGGACGGCCGGCTACCCCGGCAGTGGCGCCGGGCTGCTCTGTCGTCTGAGCCGATTCGGGCCAGCACCTTCCCTCGTGCTTGACTTGGCGCATGAGCGTGCGACCCATCGTCATCACCGGTGAGCCGGTCCTGCACCGGGCCGCGGCCCTCGTCACCGACTTCGACGACGACCTGCGCACCCTCGTCGAGGACATGTACGAGACGAACGTCGCCGCCAACGGCGTCGGCCTCGCGGCCCCCCAGGTCGGGGTCGCTCTGCGGGTCTTCATCTGGAAGATGGGCAACGAGGACGGCGTGCCCGAGCAGGGGCACGTCATCAACCCCACCGTCACCACCTCGAAGATCCCGCAGGAGCGGCCCAACCCCGACGAGGAGACCGAGGGCTGCCTCTCGGTGCCCGGTGAGGCCTTCCCCCTCAAGCGCGCCGACCGCGCCCACGTCATCGGCTTCGACGTCGACGGCAACCGCATCGAGTTCGATGCGACCGGCTGGTTCGCGCGCTGCATGCAGCACGAGTACGACCACCTCAACGGCACGCTCTACGTCGACCGCCTCGACGACCGCCAGTCGAAGAAGGCCCGCAAGGCCGTCAAGCGCAACGGGTGGGGCAAGCCCGGCAACTCGTGGCACCCGGGTGTCGACCGTGACCCGTTCGGGCACGACGAGGACGACAACGACGAGCACGCCGACGAGCTCATCGGCTGAGCAGCCAGAGATCGTGACGGCCACGTCCCGCACCGGCCCGGTGACCCTGGTGCCTGAGAGGGCTCTCCGGGGCGACGTGCCCGTCGTGGCGGTCGTCGGGCCGACCGCCACGGGCAAGTCCGACCTGGCCCTCGACCTCGCCGAGCGGCTCGGAGGCGAGGTGGTCAACGCCGACGCCATGCAGTTCTACCGCGGCATGGACATCGGCACGGCCAAACTGCCCGTGGCCGAGCGCCGCGGCATCACGCACCACCAGCTCGACGTGCTCGACGTGACCGAGGAGGCGAGCGTCGCCGGCTACCAGGCTGCGGCGCGCGCGGACATCGCCGCCATCCGTGGTCGGGGCCACCGACCGGTTCTCGTCGGCGGTTCGGGGCTCTACGTCCGCGCCGCCCTCGACCGGCTCGAGATCCCGCCGACCGACACCGGGGTGCGGGCACGCCTCGAGGCAGAGGCCGAGGTGGTCGGTGCCGACGCGATGCACGCGCGGCTGCTCACCCTCGACCCGCGGGCGGCCGCCGTCATCCTGCCCGGCAACCGGCGCCGCGTCATCCGTGCCCTCGAGGTCATCGAGCTCACGGGCCGCCCCTTCAGCGCATCGATGCCGACGCGTGAGTTCGTCTCTCCCGCAGTGGTTCTCGGCCTTCGAGTCGACCGCGACCTTCTCGTCGAGCGCATCGACCGGCGGGTCGAACGCATGTGGGAGGAGGGGCTGCGCCACGAGACCGAGACCCTGCTCACGCACGGCCTCCGTGACGGGGTCACCGCGAGCCGGGCGATCGGCTACAGCCAGGCCATCGCCGTCCTCGACGGCGCGATCGACGAGGCCGCGGCACGCAGCGACACCGCGCAGGCCACGCGCCGCTACGCCAGGCGACAGGAGTCGTGGTTCCGCCCCGACCCGCGCATCGTCTGGATCGATGCGACCGACGGTGACCGCGCACGCGTTCTCGACGAGGCGCTGCGCGTCATCCGGACTACGTGACCGGGGGCGGACCCCACGAATCAGCGAGGGTCCGGCTGGCCGGCGTTCGCGCGTGATCTCAAGACTTGATAAAGTGTGCAACTGACAAAGTTCGCATCGAAGGGTCGTCCCGTGAGCGTGCCGCTCTACCAGGCAAAAGCAGAGTTCTTCAAAACCCTCGGCCACCCGGCGCGCATCCGCATCCTCGAGCTGCTCTCGGAGCGCGACCACGCCGTGCATGAGCTCCTCGACCGCATCGACATCGAGCCGAGCAGCCTGTCGCAGCAGCTCGCCGTCCTGCGGCGCACGTCCCTCGTCACGTCGGCACGGGTCGGGGGTGAGGTCGTCTACTCGGTGAGCGTGCCGGAGGTCCGCGACCTGCTCCTCGCGGCCCGGCGCATCCTCTCCGGCATCATCGCCGTGCAGGGAGAGCTCGAGTCCGAGCTGAGCCCGACGGCCACCTCATGACGGTCGAGCTCAACGCGGCGGGCGCGCGGGCGTGGACCGTCCAGCAGTGGCGGCGCGTGCGGGGTCTGGCTCCGCGCCGGTCCGACTGGACCTCGGTCCGGCTCGGCAGGGACCTGCCCGCCGGTCTCATGGTCGGCCTCGTCGCGCTGCCCCTCGCGCTCGGCTTCGGGGTGAGCTCCGGGATGGGCGCCACGGCAGGACTCGTGACGGCCGTGGTCGCCGGAGCGGTCGCAGCGATCTTCGGAGGCAGCAGGGTCCAGGTCAGCGGGCCGACCGGCGCCATGACCGTCGTCCTCGTCCCGATCATCGCCGCCCACGGCACGAACGGTGTCCTCGTCGTGGGGCTCATGGCCGGCGTCATCCTCATCGGGCTCGGCTACGCCGGTGTCGGCCGGTTCATCCGCTACGTGCCGGTGCCGGTCGTCGAGGGCTTCACCGTGGGGATCGCGGCCATCATCCTGCTCCAGCAGGTTCCCGCAGCCCTGGGCGTGCGCGCCACAGGGGAGAAGGTGCTGGGCCAGGCGCTGGGAGCGGTTGGCGAGTGGGCGTCGCACCCGCACTGGCCCTCGGTCGTCGTGGCGGTGGCCGTGGTGGTCAGCGTGCTCGGGCTCGCACGTCTGCGCCCGGGCCTGCCGTGGGCACTCGTCGTCGTCGTGCTGGCGATCGTCGCCAACTCGCTGCTCGGCCTCGGGATCGCGACCATCGGCACGATCCCGGCAGGCCTGCCGGCTCCCTCCCTGCCGTCGATCGTCTTCTCCGACCTCAGCTCGATGCTGCTGCCCGCTGTCGCGGTGGCCGCCCTCGCCGCTCTCGAGAGCCTGCTGTCCGCCACGGTGTCCGACGCGATGAGTGTGGGCCAGCGACACGACTCCGACCGTGAGCTCGTCGGCCAGGGCCTCGCCAACCTCGCCGCGCCGCTCTTCGGCGGTATCCCCGCCACCGCAGCCATCGCCCGCACTGCGGTCAACGTGCGTTCGGGCGCGGTGTCACGACTCTCCGGTGTCACGCATGCCGCCGTGCTCCTCGTCATCGTCCTCGTCGCCTCCCGGTGGGTGGCGGAGATTCCCACGGCGGCCCTCGCCGGGGTCCTCATCGCGACGGCCGTGCAGATGGTCCGGGTCTCGAGCCTGGGCGCGCTCCTGCGCTCCTCCCGCGGCGATGCCGTCGTGCTGATCGGCACGGCCGCCGCCACGGTGCTGCTCGATCTCGTCATGGCCGTGCTCCTCGGACTCGTCATGGCCGGCTTCTTCGTGCTGCGACAGGCGGCCGGCTCGGCCCGGCTCGAGGAGGTCCCCCTCGACGCAAGTGACCACGCCGACGAGGAGCTCGCGTTGCTCGACGAGCACATCGTCGCCTACCGCATCGACGGGCCGATCTTCTTCGGCGCCGCCCACGACTTCCTCCTCGAGCTCACCGAGGTGAGCGACGTGCGCGTGGTGGTGCTCCGGATGTCGCGCGTCACCGTCATCGACGCCACGGGCGCCACGGTGCTGGCCGACACGATCTCGCGGCTCGAGGGACGCGGCATCTCGGTGCTGCTGTCCGGCGTGCGTCCCCAGCACGAGCGGATCCTGCGCGAGCTCGGGGTCTACGAGGGGCTGGCCCACGAGAAGCACCTCTTCGGGACGACCCCGGCCGCGATCGAGCACGCCCGCGCCCACGCCGCCCGGGTCGCGCACGACCCGGGCGACAGCCAGCCCCACGGCGATCCGAGGGACCCGGCGAGCCCGGGCCGGCGGCATACCGGAGAATGACTGACATGACGCGTTTCACCAAGGGCCACGGCACCGAGAACGACTTCGTCCTCGTCCCCGACCTCGAGGGCTCGCTGGAGCTCACGCCCGCCCAGGTGCAACGCATCGCCGACCGCCACGCGGGTCTCGGCGCCGACGGCGTCATCCGGGTCGTGCGCACGGCGCTCTCGACCGACGAGGCGGTCCGGGCCCAGTCGCGTGAGGCCGAGTGGTTCATGGACTACCGCAACGCCGACGGCTCGCTTGCCGAGATGTGCGGCAACGGCACGCGCGTCTTCGCCGACTACCTCCGCCGTGAGGGACTCGCCTTCGGCTCGACCTTCACCATCGCGACCCGCGCCGGCGTCAAGACGGTGCGCGTCGTCGACGAGGGGTACGCCGTCGACCTCGGTCCGTGGCGCCTCGGCGACGAGGAGGCCGCGCGCCGCGACGGTTTCGACGTCATGGTGCGACCGCACCACGGCAAGCCCGTGCCGGCGCTGACCCTCGACCTCGGCAACCCGCACGCGGTCGTCATGCTCCCCGAGGGCATCTCCCTGGAGAACCTCGACCTCGCCGAGGCGCCCGAGCTGCACCCCGAGCCGGCCGACGGCTCCAACGTCGAGTTCGTCCGGGCCGTCGGGCCCGGGCACATCGCCATGCGGGTCCACGAGCGCGGTGTCGGCGAGACGCGCTCGTGTGGCACGGGTGCGGCCGCCGCGGCCCTCGCCACGCGCTTCTGGTCCGGCGTCGAGGACCTCAGCCCCTGGACCGTCGACGTGCCCGGCGGGCGCCTGACGGTCACGCCGCTGCCCGGTCAGCGGGTCGAGCTCGCGGGTCCCGCGGTCCTGGTCGCCGACGGCGACTTCCCGCTCTGACCGTTTCACCCCGAATGGCGCCCGTCGCGAACTAGGGTGCGGATGTCCGGGAAACCGACCTCTGGAGCTGCAGTGGCGCTCGCCTCCTACCTCACGCGGCACGACATCCGTGCCGCGGGCGAGGGTCGTGTGCTCGCCTTCGAGCCCGATGCGGCCAACCGCGCACGACTCGAAGGTCACGTCCGGCTCAACGACCTGTCCAACGTGGTCGTCCACGACCACGGGCTGTCGGACACCGAGTCGGAGGTCGCGATGGTGCGACCTGTCGCCTCGAACTCCGGCATGACGCGCCTCGCCCTGCCGGGGGAGACGCCGGACTTCTCGATGGGGGTGCGACGACTGGACGACGTGCTGGACGGCGACGAGACCCCGCCCGTGTCGGTCATGAAGATCGACGTCGAGGGCGCCGAGGTCGCGGTCGTGCGCGGCGCAGCCGACCTCATCGCGCGCGACCAGCCGTACGTCGTCTTCGAGGAGAACGACGCCGCGTGCGGTGCCCATCTGGCCGACGCGCACGGCTACCGGCTGTCCCGGATCACCCAGGACGGCTACGTCGACCGGGCCTCCACGGCGGCGCAGCGCGACGACGCCATGGCGCCCAACGTGCTCGCCGTCCCGCCGGGGGGCCTTGCCGCCGCAGCTCCCCCGTCCCGCCCAGATGTGGGACCGGCTGCGGCAGGACCGCACCGGCGCCCGTTCGAGGTGAGGCGTCTGCCGGCCGGCTCTCACGATCACGTCGACCGGTCGGCAGGAGCTCCGGGGTCGTTGCCCGCAAGCCGGTGACCCTCGAAGAGCGGACCGCCGTTGCGGGCCAGCACGTCGTCGGCGAAGCCGAGCAGCAGCGACACGTCGCCCGCCGCCGCGGTGACGAGGGCCCGCTCGTGCCGCGCGCGCCAGTCGGTGCCGTCGCGCTCGTCCAGGTCGGCCAGCTCGCGCGCCACCCACTTGCCCCGACCCCACCAGTGACCGGCCCCGTGCAGCAGCAGGTGCGCGGACTCCTCGGCCAGCAGGGCCGAGCTGACGAGACGCTCATGGGCGTCGTGCGCGTGCGTCACGTCGTCGAGGAGGTCGGTGACGGCATACCGCATCGACGCGAGGTCGTCGCCGGTGAGCGCGGGAGGTCCCGCAGCCAGCAGCATCCGCGCCGTCTGCTGCCACTGCCCGCCCGAGCCGTCGGTATCGGTGAGCACGACCGACCGCCCGACGAGGCGCGCCATGGTGGGACGCCCTCCCTCGGCGTCGCGCCGCACGTAGTGGCCGAGGGACGTCTCGGTGTGCACGAACAGCTCGACCGGCCAGCCGCGGTAGCGGCGTGAGTCCCGGAACGGCGCCGGCGGCCCCTGGAGCAGCACGGTGACGTCGAGGTCGGAACCCGGCGTCGCCGAACCGAGGACGACGCTGCCACCCAGCCAGGCGGCCCGGGCCTCGGGGAACCACTGCGCGACGAGCGCCCGGGCGTCGGCCACGGCTCCCCGCACGTCAGGCACGGCGCACCTCGAGGATGCGGAAGGCCTTCGCCGACGACAGACGCGTGCACCTCAGACCCCAGCCCTGCTCGTTGATCCACCGCTGCAGCGAGTCCGACCCCAGGTGCTTCTGGACGACGAGGTGAGCGACGCCGTCGTCGGCCAGCCGGGGGAGCCAGCGCTCCAGGAGGGCGTGCAGGGCGGGCTTGCCGACGTGGATCGGCGGGTTGGACCAGATCGTGGCGAACCGCACGTCGTCCGGCACGTCGTCGGGCTCGCAGAAGGTGGTGTTGTCGAGACCGGCCGACTCGGCGTTGCGCCGTGACAGGTCGAGGGAGCGGCGGTTGACGTCGACGCCCCAGACCCGGGCGCCGGGGGACCGCAGGGCGAGCGTGAGCGAGATCGGTCCCCAGCCGCAGCCGATGTCGAGGAGGTCACCGGTAGGGCTCGGGTCGGGAGCCCCGGAGAGCAGCACCGCCGTGCCCGGGTCGAGGCGGTCGGGGGAGTAGACACCCCGGGCCGTCGTCACGGCGAACCGGCGCCCGTCGAGGGTGACCTCGATCGTCCGTCGCTCCTCCGGAGTGGCCGGTTCGGCGGTGAAGTAGTGGTCGGTCGGCTCGCTCATCACGGTCACCGTATCGGCCCGGGCGCGTCGCCCGCGGCACGTGCGCGCCGCCCCCACGACGTCGGATCGGGCACAAACGAGTGGCTCGTGGCGTTGGACGGATGGGACCATAGGGAGAACATGACGAGCAACCACACGAACCACCCCAGCGACACCGACCGCGCCACGCAGCGCGAGCGCGCCCTCTTCGCCACCCGCGCCGATGCGCTGGCCGAGGAGCTCCACGAGCCCGACGAGACGGCATACCCGCTCTACGACGGCGACCAGCTCGACCGTGAGGAGCGCGCCGCGCTCCGCCGCGTCCAGGGCCTCTCGACCGAGCTCGAGGACATCACCGAGGTCGAGTACCGCCAGCTGCGCCTCGAGCGCGTCGTGCTGGCCGGTGTCTGGACCGACGGCACCGCCGACGACGCCGAGAACTCCATCCGGGAGCTCGCGGCCCTCGCCGAGACCGCCGGTTCGACCGTGCTCGAGGGCGTCGTGCAGCGCCGCCAGAAGCCCGACCCCGCGACGTGGCTCGGCAAGGGCAAGGCCCTCGAGCTGCGCGACATCGTCGTCGAGGAGGGCGCCGACACCGTCATCTGCGACGGCGAGCTCGCCCCGAGCCAGCGCCGCGCCCTCGAGGACGTCGTCAAGGTCAAGGTCATCGACCGCACCGCCCTGATCCTCGACATCTTCGCCCAGCACGCCAAGAGCCGCGAGGGTCGCGCCCAGGTCGAGCTGGCCCAGCTCCAGTACCTCCTGCCGCGCCTGCGTGGCTGGGGTGAGTCGATGTCCCGTCAGGCCGGTGGCCGTGTCGCCGGCGGTGAGGGCATCGGATCCCGTGGACCCGGCGAGACGAAGATCGAGCTCGACCGTCGCCGCATCAACACGAAGATCGCCAAGCTGCGCCGCGACATCAAGGGCATGAAGACGA
This sequence comes from Terrabacter sp. Root181, assembly GCF_001428505.1. Lineage (GTDB taxonomy): Bacteria > Actinomycetota > Actinomycetes > Actinomycetales > Dermatophilaceae > Terrabacter. The sequence continues at coordinate 405,098 of NZ_LMHU01000007.1, read as the reverse complement.
GCCGCGACACGCGCCGGCGCTCGCGACGCGCAGGCGGGGTCCCGTCCGTCGCCATCGCCGGCTACACCAACGCCGGCAAGAGCTCGCTGCTCAACCGCCTGACCGGCGCCGGCGTCCTCGTCGAGAACCAGCTCTTCGCGACCCTCGACCCGACCGTGCGTCGCACCGAGACCGAGGACGGGCGCGTCTACACGCTCGCCGACACGGTCGGCTTCGTGCGCAGCCTGCCGCACCAGCTCGTCGAGGCGTTCCGGTCGACGCTCGAGGAGGTCGGCGACTCCGACCTGCTCCTGCACGTCGTCGACGGTTCACACCCCGACCCCGAGGGCCAGATCTCCGCGGTGCGCGAGGTGCTGGCCGAGGTCGGCGGCGACCAGATCAAGGAGATCATCGTCGTCAACAAGGCCGACATCGCCGACCCCGAGGTGCTCGACCGGCTCCGACGCCACGAGAAGCACTGCATCACCGTCTCGGCGCGCACCGGCGCAGGGCTCGACGAGCTGCGTGCACTCATCGACCACGAGCTGCCCAAGCCCGACATCGAGGTCGACGTGCTCGTGCCCTACGACCGTGGCGACCTCATCTCGCGGCTGCACGAGGAGGGCGAGATCCTCGAGAGCGAGCACGTGGCCGAAGGGACCCGGCTGCGCGCGAAGGTCACGCCGAGCATGGAGCCCGACCTCGCCGCATACGCCGTCGTCGCCAGCTGAGCCGACATGCCGAAGGGCCCCCACCGAGGGGGCCCTTCGGCATGTCGGGCTCCGGGACGACCGGGGTCTCGGGGAGGATGAGGGGTATGGCCCTGGAGATCCCGTGCCCCTACTGCGGCACCCAGATGTATGCCGAGCAGGCGCACAACCGCTGCCCGACGTGCCTCTACATCGAGCCCTGCTGTGACGGCGCGCCCCTGGCCGCCTGCGAGACGCGCGCGTCCGAGCGACAGGCGCCGTGACGGCTCCCATCGACGAGGGGACCGTCTGGCTGACGACCGAGCGGCTCGTGCTGCGCCGGCCCCGCGCCGAGGACCTCGACGACTACGTCCGCCTCCACAGCGACCCGCGGACGTACGCGCACTCGCCGTCGAGCATGCCGAGTCCCGAGCGGTGCCGTGAGCGGCTCGAGGCCGACCTCGCCGACTGGGAGCGGGACGAGCTGGGGTATGCCGCTGTCGTCGACCGCGCGACTGGCGAGGTCATCGGGTGGGCGGGCTTGCGGCACAAGGACTCCGACAGCTCTTCCCTCAACATCTACTACCGGCTCGCGCACGACCGCCTGGGCGCGGGTCTCGGCCGGGAGATCTCGCGCGCCGTCGTCGCGTGGGGAGTCGAGCACCGCCCCGACGCGCTCGTGACGGCGATGGTCGACACGGTCAACACGGCGTCGATGCGCACTGCCGTGTCCGCGGGACTCGTCCAGGTCGGCTCGCGGCAGATGAAGGGCGAGCCGGACAGCGAGCCGATGCCGTACTTCGAGGCGCCGAGCGTCGCATCCGTGCCTCGTGAGGCAGCGATCGCCGAGCTCCGGGAGGCCGTCGTCGACCTCTGGGTGCGCGTCAACGACGCCGGTGGCTCGGTCGGCTTCCTGCCGGGGGCGGCCCGGCGCGACGTGGCGGCCGCGCTCGACCGGCACCTCGACGACGTCCACGAGCGGCGCTCGCTGCTCTGTGTGCTCAGGGAGCCCGACGGGCCCCTGCTCGGCCTCGGCTTCTGGGAGCACTCGAGAGGCTTTCCCTACGACCACGTCGCCGGGCTGAAGCGCCTCATGGTCGACCCGGCCGCCCAGGGCCGCAACCTCGGGCGCCTCCTCCTCGGCGGCATGGTCGGCATCGCCCGGCGCGAGCTGCCGTGGGTCGAGCTGCTGCGCCTCGACTACCGCGACGGTCTCGGGCTGGGCGACTTCTACGCCCGGTCGGGCTGGACCGAGGTCGGTCGGGTGCCACGCGGACTCCGCCTCAGCGCGAACGACTACCGCGACGACGTCGCGATGGCCCGCCGCGTCGACGGCACCCCGCTGCACTGATCCGGACGGCCTACCGTCCCCGACGGCGTCCCGTCCGGGACGGCGCCTTCCGGCCGGCGACGAGGTCAGGACAGGCCAGTGACCGAGCCGTCCTCGGTGATGTCGATGCGTTCGGCGTTGGGCGATGTGGGCAGGCCCGGCATCGTCCGCATGTCGCCGCAGATCGCGTAGACGTAGCCGGCTCCGACCGCGGCCCTGACCTCGCGGACGGGCATCCGCCACCCGCGCGGCGCGCCTCGCAGGGCCGGGTCCGACGAGATCGAGAGGTGGGTCTTGGCGATGACGACGGGAAGCCCGCCGTAGCCGAGCCGCTCGTAGTCCTTGAGCGCTCGCGCCGCGGCCGGGCTGACGTCGATGCCGTCGGCGCCGTAGATCTGCGTGGCGATCGCCTCGATCTTCTGCTCGAGCGGCAGGTCGAGGGGATAGAGGAACTCGAAGCTCGTCGGCTCGTGGGCAGCCTCGATGACGACCTGGGCGAGCTCGAGCGCTCCCGTGCCGCCCTCCGCGACGTGGCGCGTCACCGCTGAACGCACGCCGAGGGTGTTGCAGTAGCGGCGGATGACGGCGTGCTCCGAGTCGTGGTCGTCGGGGAAGGCGTTGATGGCGACGACGGGCTGCACGCCGAAGCGCCGCACGATCTCGATGTGCTTGCGCAGGTTGGGCAGCCCGGCCTCCACGTCCTTCGGGCTCTCCTTGAGCAGGCCTGCGGGTAGAGGCTTCCCGGCCTTGACGGCATACCGTCCCGAGTGGGTCTTGAGGGCCCGGACCGTGGCCACGATGACGGCGACGTCGGGCTTGAGCCCGCTGACGCGGCACTTGACGTCGAAGAAGCGCTCGGCTCCCATGTCGGCCCCGAACCCCGCCTCGGTGATGGCGTAGTCGCTGCCGCGCATCGCGATGAGGTCGGCCGTGACGGACGACGTGCCGGTGGCGATGTTGCCGAAGGGGCCGCAGTGGATGATCGCCGGGCCGCCCTCGAGGGTCTGCAGCAGGTTGGGCTTGAGGGCGTCCGCCAGCAGGGCCGTCATCGCCCCGGCTGCGTGCAGGTCGTCCGCGGTCACGCTCTTGCCCTCGGTCGTGTAGCCGACGACGATCCGACCGAGCCGCTCGCGCAGGTCACGCCGCGACGTGGCGAGGGTCAGCAGCACCATGACCTCGCTCGCCGCGGTGATGTCGAACCCCGTCTCGCGGGCCATTCCGTCCTGGCGCGCCCCGAGGCCGATGACGACGTTGCGCAGGGCGCGGTCGTTGACGTCGAGGACCCGTCGCCACGTGATGTTGCGGACGTCGAAGCCGAGCGCGTTGCCGTGGTGCAGGTGGTTGTCGATCATCGCGGCGAGCAGGTTGTGGGCCGACGTGACGGCGTGGAAGTCGCCCGTCAGGTGCAGGTTGAGTCGCTCCATCGGCACGACCTGGCTGTAGCCGCCGCCGGCGGCTCCGCCCTTGATGCCGAAGGTCGGTCCCATCGACGGCTGGCGCAGGGCGACGACGGCACGCTTGTCGAGTCGCTGGAGCGCCTGGGCGAGTCCGACCGCGGTCGTCGTCTTGCCCTCGCCGAGGGGGGTCGGGGTGATCGCGGTGACGACGACGTACTTCGCGTCGGGCTGCCGACGGGGCTCGTCGAGGACCGCGAGGTCGATCTTGGCGACGTCACGTCCCCACGGTTCGAGGTGGTCGGGGGTGACTCCGAGGTCGGCGGCGACGTCGACGAGCGGACGCAGGGTCGCCGCGTTCGCGATGTCGAGGTCGGCGGGCAGGGGTGCGCTCATACCTCGATACAACTCCGGTGTCGCCGCCCGCACAACGAAATGGCCTCGTCCGCGAGGTGAGTTGCGTCCCACCGTCGGACGGACGCTGCCTCGTCGAGGGTCAGGCTGCCGGGGTCCAGCGGGGGTCGCGTCCCAGGTAGCGCAGCAGTTGGTCGAGGGCGCCGCCCTCGTCGCCGGGGAGTGCTGCAGCGTAGGCGAACCCGCGCAGTGGCTCGACGATCTCGACGGCCACGGCGTGCAGCTGCTCCGCCAGCTCCTCGCTGACGGGTGACGGCTGCCCTGTCGCGGCCGCGACGTCCCAGGCGTGCACGGCGGCGTCCAGGGCACAGGCCCCGACGGCGACCGTCGCGGTGAGCGGCCCCTGCGGCAGGGGCACGGGGACGGCGACGTCGTCGGCGCCGACCCGGGAGAAGGCGAGCCGGGCCGCCGCGAGGGGGTGGTCGAGGAGGTCCATGGCGTCCCCGTCGAGGGTGCCCGTGGGGGAGAAGGGGTCGTATGCCGGGAAGCCGCCGTCGCCGAGCACCGCGGCGTAGGCCTGCTGGTCGCCGGCGGCGTGCTGGAGCACCTGCGCCGCGGTCCATTCGGCACACGGGGTGGGGAGGCGCCACTGGTCGGCGCGCACCGCGGCGACGGTGTCGCGCAGGGCGGAGTGCGCGGCGTCGAGCATCGTCCAGGAGGTCGGTGCCGTGTCCATGGGGCCACTCTTTCTATCGGAATGATCTGTTCCGAAAAGGTTAACGGAATGGATCGTTCCGATCAAGTGCTACCGTCGGTCCATGACGAGTGACGGCCTGCAGGACGCCGCCGCCGGCGCAGGGTCGCCCCGTCCGCGGCGGGGTCGGCAGGCCGAGGCTGCCCGCAACGACGAGGCGATCCTCGACGCGGCGCGCGCGGTGTTGCTGCGCGACCCCGCCGCCCCCATGGCCGCGGTCGCGCAGGCCGCGGGGGTCGGCGTCGGCGGCCTCTACCGTCGGTATGCCAGCCGTGACGAGCTCCTCCAGCGCGTCTGCGGTGACGGGCTCCGGCGCTTCGTCGAGCTGGCCGAGGCGGCGCTCGCCGACGACGGCGACCCCTGGTCCTCCTTCGAGATCTTCCTACGCCGCGTCGTCGACGCCGACGTCCATGCCCTCACGGTGCGGCTCGCCGGGACCTTCAGGTCGACCGACGACCTGCGCGACCTCGCAGTCCGCGGGGGGACTCTCGTCGACGCCCTGGTGCGCCAGGCCCGGACAGCCGGCCGGCTGCGACCCGACGTCGAGCCGAGCGACGTCCCCATGATCCTCGAGCAGCTCACGGCGGTGCGCGTCGACGATCCCGAGCGGACCGGCGCCCTCCGGCGTCGCTACCTCGGCCTGCACCTCGACGCGTTGCGCACGGCTGCACCCACCGGGCTCGACGCGTCTGCGCCGACGGGATCCGAGCTGGGGGAGCGCTGGGCGCGAAGCCACTGAACCGCCGCCGGGACCGCTCTGCGACATGCGTTCTCCACGCCGACCACGATCGGCCTACCGCGGCGCGCCGACAGGCGGGGGACGGGTGGCACGAGTGGTCACCCCGGCGGCATACGCTGATCCAATGCCTCAGCGACCCGCCGCGCTCGACGACCTCCTCCACGCCGCGGTCTCGGGTGTCGGCGGGGCCGAGCGGCCCGGCCAGGTCGAGATGGCCAAGGCCGTCGCCCACGCCATCGACGAGGGCGAGCACCTGCTCGTCCAGGCGGGCACGGGCACCGGCAAGTCGCTCGCCTACCTCGTGCCCGCGGTGGCCCATGCCTTCGAGGCCGGCAAGCCGGCGGTCGTCGCCACGGCGACCCTTGCCCTGCAGGCACAGATCGTCGACCGCGACATGCCACGCGTCGCCGACGCGCTCGCCCCGGTCCTCGGGCGGCGTCCGACGTACGCACTCGTCAAGGGGCGCCGCAACTACGTGTGCCTCAACAAGCTCGAGGGCGGCTTCCCCGACGACGAGGACGGCCTGCTGTCGGTGGGCCAGGTCGACGCCGCGGTGGGGCGCCTCGGCCAGGAGGTCGTCCGACTGCGGGAGTGGGCGGGTGCCACCGACTCCGGCGACCGCGACGAGCTCGTCCCCGGCGTCTCCGAGCGCGCGTGGCGACAGGTCTCGGTCTCGGCCCACGAGTGCATGGGCGGCAAGTGCCCTCTCGTCGCCGAGTGCTTCGTCGAGCGCGCCCGCGAGGCCGCCAAGGACGTCGACGTCATCGTCACGAACCACTCCTTCATGGCCATCGACTCCTTCGAGGGGCGACAGATGCTCCCCGAGCACGACGTGCTCGTCGTCGACGAGGCCCACGAGCTCGTCGACCGCGTCACCGCGACGATCACCGACGAGCTGACCGGCACCATGGTCATGACGGCCGCCAAGAAGGCCGGCCGGATGTCCGAGAACACCGCCGCCCTCGACGAGGCGGGGGAGATGCTCGCGCTCGCGCTCGAGCCCCTCGAGGAGGGGCGGATGCTCGGCGTCCCGGACTCGGTCGGCATGGCCCTGGCGCGGGTGCGCGACACGGCCCGCACCGTCCAGAGCGACCTCAAGCCGCCGGCCGGGCAGGAGGCCGACGGCGCCCGCCAGGTCGCCCGCGCCGCCGTCGACGAGATCCACGAGAACGCCGAGCGCATCCTCGAGGAGCGCGAGCTCGACGTCGTGTGGCTGAGCCGCGACCAGCGCCGCGGGCCCGTGCTGCGCGTCGCCCCGATGAGTGTGGCCATGCTCGTGCGCGACAAGGTCTTCGAGGAGCGCACCGTCGTCCTCACGTCCGCCACCCTCGAGCTCGGCGGCACCTTCGACGCCGTGGCCGGCACCATCGGGCTGCGCGGTGACGGTGCCCCGAGGTGGCAGGGCCTCGACGTCGGCAGTCCCTTCGACTACCCCAGGCAGGCGATCGCCTACGTCGCCGCCCACCTGCCGCCGCCCGGTCGCGACGGTGCCGGCGACGACACGCTCGACGAGATCGAGCAGCTCGTTCGGGCCGCCGGCGGACGCACCCTCGGGCTCTTCTCGTCGATGCGCGCCGCGCAGACGGCTGCCGAGGTCATGCGGGCGCGTTTCGGTGACGACATCCCCGTCCTGTGCCAGGGCGAGGACCAGATCACGACGCTCGTGCGCCAGTTCGCGCGCGACCCGCGCACGTGCCTCTTCGGCACGCTCACCCTCTGGCAGGGCGTCGACGTGCCCGGCTCGTCGTGCCAGCTCGTCATCATCGACCGCATCCCGTTCCCGCGACCCGACGACCCCCTCGCGTCGGCCCGGTCGCAGGCCATCGCGCGGATGGGCGGCAACGGCTTCATGGCGGTGTCGGCGACCCACGCCGCACTTCGTCTCGCCCAGGGCGCCGGACGTCTCGTGCGCCGCGCCGACGACCGTGGCGTCGTGGCCTTCCTCGACTCCCGGATGATGACGGCGAGGTATGCCGGCTTCCTCCAGCGCTCGCTGCCGCCCTTCTACCCGACGACCGACAAGACGATGGTGCTCGCGGCGCTCGCCCGCCTCGACGCCACGGCCCCGCCGCCGGTGGCCGTCGAGGAGCCGGCACTGCGCTCGCTCACCGGGGCCCGTGCCGACGCCGACGGCACGGAGCACCCGAGGCCGGTCGCGGTGCCGCCCCCGGCCCCGGTCTCCTCCCGCAGCGCGGTCACGTCGGGGCACGCTTGGACCGACGAGCAGGACGAGGAGCTGCGTGACGCGGCCGAGGCCGGCATGCAGCTCGACGAGCTCGTCGACCACTTCGAGCTGCCCGAGCAGACGATCGCGGCCAGGGTCGAGCAGCTCGGGCTGACCATCGCCTCGGGCGCGCTCTTCGACTGACGCGGGCGCCGCCCCATTCCCACAACACACCGAGCAGGTCACAACACCCCAGCATCCGATCCCGGGGCGTTGTGACCTGCTCGGTGTGTTTGCGGCGGGACGGCGGGGCCGGGAGGGCTGGGACGCGCGCGCGGCCGCGGACCGGCTGTCGCACCGGCATGGCAGAGTTGAGGCCATGACCGACCCGGCCGCTCCGCCCTTCGTGCTCGTGACCGGCCCGGAGGGCGTCCTCGTCGAGCGCGCCGTCGCCGGCGTCCTCGCCGGCTCCAAGGAGGCCGACGCCGAGGTCATCCGCATCGACGCCGCGACCTACGAGTCCGGGGCCCTGCAGATGCACGCGAGCCCCTCCCTGTTCGGCGGCGCCAAGACGATCGTCGTGCGCGACCTCCACGAGTCGCCCGACGAGCTCCAGCTCGACCTGCTCTCGCTCCTCGCAGCGCCCGACCCCGACGTCGGCCTCGTCGTCGCCCACGGGGGCGGGATGAAGGGCAAGAAGGTCCTCGACACGATGAGGAAGGCGGGGGCGCGGGTCATCGAGTGCCCGGCCATCAAGACCGACCGTGACAAGACCGACTTCGTGATGAAGGAGTTCTCGGCGGCCCGGCGCAAGATCACGAGCGAGGGCGTGCGCGCCCTCATCGAGGCTGTCGGCAAGGACGTCCGCGAGCTCGCCGCCGCCTGCTCGCAGCTCGTCTCCGACACCGAGGGCACTGTCGACGACGCGGTCGTCGACACCTACCACGGGGGCAAGGTGGAGGCCACCGGCTTCCGGGTCGCAGACGCGACGATCGCCGGGCATTCGGGGGAGGCGCTGCGTCTGCTCCGCCACGCCATCGCGACCGGCGTCGACCCTGTCCCGATCGTCGCCGTCATCGCCTCGCAGCTGCGCCAGCTCATCAAGGTCGGTGCGGCGGGCCGGGGCAGCTCGGCCCAGCTCGCCAAGAGCCTCGGCATGGCGCCGTGGCAGATCGACAAGGCCCGACGCGCCGTCGGTCACTGGAGCCCCGACGGTCTCGCCGTCGCCGTCCAGGCCGTGGCCGCCGCGGACTTCGAGGTCAAGGGCGGCGGACGCGACCCCGTGTATGCCGTCGAGCGGGCCATCCTGACCATCTCCCGGGCGCGGGCCGCTCGCTGAGGCGACGCCATGCGGGCCTCCGCGCGGGCCGGGCCCCACGGCATACGGCCGGTTTGGTCGAGCGCACCGGCCGCTGGTAACTTTGACCCTTGCGTGCGCGCTCAGGTCGTGCGCGCATGCATGCACCACCCAGAGCCGCTCACGCAGGGTGTCCCCACGCCCGGTCCCGAGCAGCTTTGCCGCCCTCTAACGGCAACCATCCGACCGAACGAAAGAAACCATCAACGTGGCAAACATCAAGTCGCAGCTCAAGCGCATCAAGACGAACGCGACGCGCACCGAGCGCAACAAGGCCGTCAAGAGCGAGCTTCGCACGTGGGTCCGCAAGGTCCGCGAGGCCTCGGCCTCCGGCGACAAGGACGCTGCTGCCGAGGCCCTCAAGACCGCCTCGAAGAAGCTCGACAAGGCTGTCAGCAAGGGTGTCATCCACCAGAACCAGGCCGCCAACAAGAAGTCGGCCATGGCGAAGAAGGTCGCGTCGCTCTGACGCACCACCCTCACGTGTGAACGGGCCCGTCACCTCGTGGTGACGGGCCCGATCTGCGTCTCAGCGCTGGTGGTGGGCGCGCGCGGCGGCCACGACGTCGTCGTAGCGGTCACGGGGGAGCACGGCGCCCTCGCGCCGCACCCCGTCCGGGTCCACCCGGACGAGCCGGTTGACCCGGACCTCGCTCGGCCGTCCACGCCCGTCCCAGGCGCCGGAGCCGACGTCGACCCACTCCCGGCCCGACCGCCGCTCCTGCTGCTCGTCGCGGTCGTGGTCCTTGCTCGTCAGGGGCAGCCCCACGAGCCAGTCGCCGTCGTGACCGACGATGAGGACCGGGCGGTCCTTGCCCTGGCTGTGGTCCTCCTCGTAGGGCACCCACGTCCAGACGATCTCACCGGGGTCGGGCCGACCGTCGGGACGCGGCGCATACGTCGTGTCCGGCAGGCGGGTCGCGTCACCCGGGTAGGGCTTCGCCGCACCGGGAACGGTCGCAGGGGCGCCCGGCCGCCCTGCCGGGCGGGCCGCGCTGCGGCCGGCCGGCGGACGAGGGCGGGTCGAGGAGGACGGGCCGCGCACGAGACCGCGGAGGCGGCCCAGGAGTCGGTCGAAGGTGCTGGACATGGGAATCACCGTAGCCGCGCCACCGTTACCGTTGACGTCCGAGACCGGGTCGACGGCGATCCGCACCACGCCACCTCGGTGCACCGCATCCGGACGCCGACGAACCCCGAACCCGGAGAACCCCTGTGAGTCCCGCCGCACGTCGCACGACCCTCGCCATCCTCGCCATCGCCGTCGGCGGATTCGCGATCGGCACGACGGAGTTCGTGACGATGGGCCTGCTGCCGCAGATCGCGGCGGGCACCGGCGTGGACATCGCGACCTCGGGCCACTACGTCTCCGCGTACGCGCTGGGCGTCGTCGTCGGCGCCCCGCTCATCGCGGTCGCCTTCGCCAAGGCACCACGCAAGGGCCTGCTCATGGGGCTCATGGCCTTCTTCGCCGTCGCCCACCTCGCGATCCTCGCGGCCGACACCTACCCGACGGTCATGGCGGCCCGCTTCCTCGCAGGCATGCCGCACGGCGCCTTCTTCGGCATCGGCTCGGTGGTCGCCGCGTCCCTCGTGTCGCACCACCGGCGCACCGCGGCCGTCGCCGCCATCCTCGGTGGGCTGGGCGTCGCGAACGTCGTCGGAGTGCCCCTCGCGACCCTGCTCGGCCAGCGCTTCTCGTGGCACCTGCCCTACGTGCTCGTCGGCGTCATCGCGGCGCTGACCGTCGTGGCCATCGCGATCTTCCTGCCACACCTGCCCCCGAGCGGCGAGGAGTCCATGCGGGCCGAGATGCAGGCGCTGCGCCGCGTCCAGGTCTGGCTCGCGCTCCTCATCGGCGTCGTCGGCTTCGGCGGGATGTTCGCGATGTACTCCTTCATCACGCCGACCATGACCGAGCTCACCGGGCTCGACGAGCGCTACATCCCGTGGGTGCTCGCGGCCTACGGCATCGGCATGGTCGCGGGCATGGTGCTGAGCGGGCGCGTCGCCAACCGCGTCGGAGTGCTCAACGGCATCATCGGTGCGCTGGGTGCGATCGCCGTGCTCCTCGCCGTGTTCGGCTGGGCTGCCCAGACCCTCTGGCTCGCCGTCGTCATGGTCTTCGTGCTCGGGCTGTTGCCCTCGATCGTCGTGCCGCTGCTCCAGACGCGCCTCATGGACGTCGCGCACGAGGGGCAGTCCCTTGCGGCCGCCCTCAACCACTCGACGCTCAACACCGCCAACGCCCTCGGTGCCTGGCTCGGCTCGATCGTCCTCGCGGCGGGCTGGGGCTACGGCGCCCCGAGCCTCGTCGGCGCGGTGCTCGCCGTCCTCGGTGTCGGAGTCGCGGTGCTGTCAGCCGTGCTGGAGCGCCGCTCACGTGCCGCGACGAGCACCTCCGAGCGTCAGTCCGAGGTGGCGGTCGTCGCCTCGGCCACGACGAACGCCTGACGCCTGGACGAGCGCTCGTGCGAGGGGGACGGGCAGGTCACTCGAGCCACTCGGTGACGAAGCGGTCGTTGGCGTGGATGTGCACGGCCTCGTAGCCGTCGGGCCCGGTGCGGAAGCGGTGCGGGGTCTCGGCCGGCACGACGAGCACCTGCCCGGCGTGCGCCACGACCTCGTCCGTCCCCACCGTGAAGGTCGCGGAGCCGCGCCGGATGACGAAGGTCTCGGCGTAGGGGTGCCGGTGCAGGCGGGGTCCGACCCCTTCCTCCGTCGTCGACTCGAGGATGATGCTGATGCCGGCCCCGCCGGGCAGCTCCTCGTGGTTCTCCGTCCACTCCTCGCCGTCCTCGCGGCCGTCGGCCCGGCTGATCACGGTCTCCATCGCTCGTCCTCTCGGCTCGGGAGCGGCACGGCCGCGGGCGCGGTCGCGTCGGGGTAGGGCGCGGTGGCGCCGTCGCCCTCGGACTCACGTCGAACGGGGGTCGCGTCGTTCGACAGGGCGCCGACCGGCACCGCCTGGGTCACCGTCCTTTCCGGCGCGGCCTGGGGGAGCGTTGTCGGGATGAAGCCGACCATCGCCGGCAGGGCGTAGGCGCCGGGCACCGCAGGTGCGCCCCACAGCCACGGCTCCTTCGGGCGCCAGAGCAGCCGGCCGGGGCGGCGGCGGTCGCGCAGCGCGTGCATGCGCCACAGCAGCACCGGGTGGCTCGCCGAGGCGTTCGTGACCCAGACGAAGAAGCCCGGCTCGGTGACGGCCCGGTCGGCCATGGCGTCGACGTCGACCGACCGGCCGAGGTATTTGCCTCCGGCCAGGGTGGCCATGGCCGAGCGGGCGCCCTGCGGCGCGAGCGCGTGGCCGTAGTTGTCGGCGGTGTACTCCTGAGCCCGGCTCAGGGTCGAGCCGACGAGCGGGATCCACTGCGAGGCGAACGTGCCGAGGATGCGCCAGTAGCTGACGTGGCCGGCGGCGATGTGCCCGACCTCGTGGGCGATGACGAAGCGGAGGGCATCCGGCTCACGGGCGGCGCCACCCACTTCGAGCAGGTCGCTGTTGATGAAGACGAAGCGCCGGAACCCGTGCCCGGAGGCCGCCGCGTTGATGACGCCGTTCCCCAGCACGACGTACGCATCGGGCACGTAGGAGAGCCCGGACCGCCCCGCGGCGTCGACGAGCATGGCGTACGCCTCGGGGAACTGCTCCGGGGTCAGCTTGATGCCGGTGAGCCGCTGCTGCGCCCACAGCTGCCCTCGGGCGAACCAGACGAGCAGCGGTGCGAAGATCAGCGCGAGTGCATAGACGTCGGGCGCGCGCTGCTCGTCGATGGCGGTCGACACCTCGGCGATGGCCGCGAGCAGCAGCAGGAGCGAGGCGATGATCGCGACGACGAGCGAGACGATCTCCCTCGGGTGCCGCACGTAGCGGCGCAGTGTCAGGTGCGACCCGGGGGCCACGGGCAGGACCTGCATCGGTTGGGCGCGCATGGCCGCCATTGTGCGTCACGAGGCCGGTCGGTGGTGGGCGCGGCCCGCGAGCGCGTGAGCGCCGGACCCCCAAAGCATGGGACACTGTGCTGGCTGCGGCGGCGCCCCGAGCGACTCGAGCCCGAGCGACTCGAGCGCCGCGCGCCCACCGACCAGCTCCATCCCCGTCACCTGACTCTGCGAGGTTCGTCCCACGTGTCGCCCATGGCCCGCTCCGCGTTGGCACCCAACGCAACGCCGCCGGACCTGATCCGCAACTTCTGCATCATCGCGCACATCGACCACGGCAAGTCCACGCTGGCCGACCGCATGCTGCAGCTGACCGGTGTCGTCGACTCACGCGCCATGCGGGCGCAGTACCTCGACCGCATGGACATCGAGCGCGAGCGTGGCATCACGATCAAGAGCCAGGCCGTCCGCATGCCGTGGGAGCTCGACGGCACGACGTACGCCCTCAACATGATCGACACCCCGGGCCACGTCGACTTCACCTACGAGGTGTCCCGCTCGCTCGCCGCCTGCGAGGGCGCGGTGCTCCTCGTCGACGCAGCCCAGGGCATCGAGGCGCAGACCCTCGCGAACCTCTACCTCGCGATGGAGAACGACCTCTCGATCATCCCGGTCCTCAACAAGATCGACCTGCCGGCGGCCCAGCCCGAGAAGTACGCCGAGGAGATGGCCAAGCTCATCGGCTGCGAGCCCGACGACTGCCTCAGGGTCTCGGGCAAGACCGGGGCCGGCGTCGAGCCGCTACTCGACAAGATCGTCCGCACGCTGCCGGCTCCCGTCGGCGACCCCGACGCCCCGGCGCGCGCGATGATCTTCGACTCGGTCTACGACACCTACCGCGGCGTCGTGACCTACGTCCGCGTCGTCGACGGCAACCTCAGCCCGCGCGAGAAGATCGTCATGATGTCGACCCGGGCGACCCACGAGCTCCTCGAGATCGGCGTCATCAGCCCCGAGCCGGTGCCCGGCAAGGGTCTCGGCGTCGGCGAGGTGGGCTACCTCATCACCGGCGTCAAGGACGTGCGACAGTCGCGCGTCGGCGACACCGTGACCAACGCGAGCAAGCCCGCCTCCAAGGACCTCGGCGGCTACCGCGACCCGAAGCCTATGGTCTTCTCCGGTCTGTATCCCATCGACGGCTCGGACTACCCCGACCTGCGCGACGCCCTCGACAGGCTCAAGCTCAACGACGCCGCGCTCGTCTACGAGCCCGAGACGTCGGCGGCTCTCGGTTTCGGCTTCCGCGTCGGCTTCCTCGGCCTGCTGCACCTCGAGATCGTCCGCGAGCGGCTCGAGCGCGAGTTCGACCTCGACCTCATCTCGACCCAGCCCAACGTCGTCTACGACGTGACCATGGACGACGGCAAGGCCGTCCACGTGACCAACCCGAGCGAGTACCCCGACGGCAAGATCCGGGAGGTCAGCGAGCCGATCGTGCGCGCCACGATCCTGGCTCCGTCGGAGTTCGTCGGCGCGATCATGGAGCTGTGCCAGCAGAAGCGCGGCAACCTGCGCGGCATGGACTACCTCTCCGAGGACCGCGTCGAGATGCGCTACACGCTGCCGCTCGCCGAGATCGTCTTCGACTTCTTCGACCAGCTGAAGTCACGCACGCGCGGCTACGCCTCGCTCGACTACGAGCCCGACGGCGAGCAGGTCGCCGACCTCGTCAAGGTCGAGATCCTGCTCCAGGGCGAGACGGTCGACGCCTTCTCGGCCATCGTCCACAAGGACAAGGCCTACGCCTACGGCGTCATGATGGCGAGCAAGCTCAAGGACCTCATCCCGCGCCAGCAGTTCGAGGTCCCGATCCAGGCGGCCATCGGCTCGCGCATCATCGCCCGCGAGAACATCCGCGCCATCCGCAAGGACGTGCTCGCCAAGTGCTACGGCGGCGACATCAGCCGCAAGCGCAAGCTCCTCGAGAAGCAGAAGGAGGGCAAGAAGCGCATGAAGATGGTCGGACGGGTCGAGGTGCCGCAGGAGGCCTTCGTCGCTGCCCTCTCGAGCGACGGCGACAAGGGCGACAAGAAGAAGTAGGCCCACCGCGGCCGCCCGGCCCGAGGCCGGGCGGCACCCGACGGGACGTCGACGACCGGTCTCAGGGCCCGAGGAGCTTGCGGCGCAGCCGCTCCGTGTCGGCCGCGGTCCAGCCGTGCTCGTCGAGCCAACCGAGCGGACCGCCGTAGCGCTCGTCGAGCGCAGCGAGCAGCAACCGCATCGTGTCGGTGGTCGGCGACTGCTGGGCCACCGTCTTGTCCTTGAGGTTCGCGGCGTACGCGTCCTTGGCGCGCAGCCGCTCCATGATCGCCGCGACGCGCTCGGCCGACGCCGCGTAGTCGGCGACCACGAGGTCGTCCGGCACCCCGACGACCTTGAGGGCGAGGCCCACGACCGTGCCCGTGCGGTCCTTGCCGGCGGCGCAGTGGACGATGGCCGCGCCCTCGCTCGAGGCGATGGCGTGCAGCGCCGCCACCACCGAGTCGGGGCGGCTCGCGAGGTAGCTGAGGTAGTGCTCCGACCAGAACTGGTCGTGGCTGGGGCGGTGGCCGCCGTTGCGCTCGGCGGCCTCGGCCGCTGCGGCGTCGCGGCGCTCGTCGGTCTCCCACGGCAGGGCGCGCTCGGCTGCCGGGATGCCCGACTCGGTCGTGTCCTCCCGGTAGAGCGTGTGGTGGTGATGACGTATGCCGTCCAGCGCGCGGAGGGGGCCGTCGCCCTCCTTGGCGACCTCGACGTCGGTGCGCAGGTCCACGACGTCGCTCACGCCGTAGCGGGTGACGAGGACCTCGACGGAGCCGGGCGTGAGGTCCTGGAGGTTGTCGGAACGCAGCAGCTGGCGAGGGCGGACGGTGTCGCCGCCGACGGTCACCATCCCTCCGAGGTCACGCATGTTGACGACGCCGTCGAGCTCGATCCAGTTGGGGCTGTACACCCTTGCACCATATGCGACGGCGGAAAACGAGTTGCACCGGTCTGCCCACCGTCAGATATCTTGATATCGAGAGATATGTGGACGAGGAGAGAGCGCATGACGTCGACGACGACCCCACCGCTGACGCACCGGGGCATCCCCGTGGGCCGCGACCTGCGCATCCTCGCGCTGGGCTCGTTCGCCAACCGTTTCGGCGCCGGGGCCGTCCTCACCACGAGCGCGCTCTACTTCACGCGCCAGGTCGGCTTCAGCGCCACCGAGGTCGCCCTCGCGATGTCGGTGTCGGCCGTGGTC
Source organism: Terrabacter sp. Root181 (assembly GCF_001428505.1). Taxonomy (GTDB): domain Bacteria; phylum Actinomycetota; class Actinomycetes; order Actinomycetales; family Dermatophilaceae; genus Terrabacter. Next base: position 389,170 of record NZ_LMHU01000007.1, on the reverse strand, counting down.
GGCATCGTCGTCCAGGTGCCCGCGGGTCACCTCGGCGACACCCGCGGCCCGCGCCAGGTGCTCACCGGCTTCATGGTCGGGGCGGCCGTGTTCAGTGCGCCACCGGTCCTGGCGACGACCCCGTGGATGCTGGCGCTCCTGCTCGGGGTGCTCGCGTTCTTCGAGCGCGGGGCCGGCGCGGTGAACCAGGGCGTCGTCGCCCAGCTCGCGACGGGTGGGCGGGGTGTGCTCTTCAAGGCCTACCTCAGGGCCGTGACGAACACCGCGCTCGGCCTCGGGTCGGTCTTCGGCGGCGCCGCGCTCATCATCGACGAGAGGTGGGCGTACGTCACCGTGTTCGTCATCAACGCGATCTTCACGGCGTTCGCTGCCTGGAACTCGACGCGGCTGCCGGAGCTCGCGCCGCATGCGCGGGCCGCCGGCGAGCCGCGCCTCGGGGTCATCCGGGACTGGCCCTACGTCGTCATCACCATCATCACGGGGCTCTTCTCGCTGCACTTCTTCGTCATGGAGCTCGGCCTGGCCCTCTACGTCTCCGCCCACACGACGGCGCCCACCGCCATGGTCGCCGTCCTGCTCATCATCAACACGGCCGCCGTCGCACTCTTCCAGGTGCGGCTCTCGCGCCGGGCCGACTCGGTCGTGGCCGGCGCCAGGGCGCTGGTGCGCGGGGCCTGGTGGATCGCGGCCGGCTTCGCGATCGTCGCCCTCGCCGACCGGGGCGACGTGTGGCTCGCGATCGCGGCGCTCGTCGCCGGGTCCCTCGTGCACGTCGTCGGCGAGATGATCGGGTCCGGTGGACAGTGGGGGCTGCAGATGGGACTCGCTCCGCACGAGCGGCAGGGGCAGTACCAAGGCTTCGCCGGCCTCGGCTTCAGCGTGCTCGCCGTCGTCGCCCCTCCGGTCGTCACCTACCTCTGCGTCGACCTCGGCGAGACGGGCTGGTTCATCCTGGCGGCCTTCATGGTCGTCATCGCCCTCGTGTCGGTGCCGGCGGCGCGCTGGGCCCTGGACTCGCGGGCCCGGTACGGAGTCACGACGCACTCGGGCTGAACAGCTTTGGACCGCCCCGGCAACCTACGCGATCCTGTGCGACGTCGTCCCCGTGGCGTGCTTGGATGTCCCCTGTGCCAGCCACGCGCCTGCCGGACGACGAACCGGTCGACCCTGTCGTGGAGGAGTCCGCCATGAGCCCGGCGAGCGAGCTCGTCCGGCGCGCCGACCAGCAGCGCTGGGCCGACGTCCGTCCGCACCTCGCCGCCATGGAGGTCGTCGTCGACGCCCTGCAGGGACGTGACGACGCGGCGGTTCTCGTCGTCGGCGGACCCGATGCCGCGCCGTGGTCGACCGTCCTGCAGGCACAGTGGCCGGCGTCGCGCGTCTCGACCGTGCAGCTGCCGGACGACGCCTCGGCCACCCATGCGCGGCTCACCGTCGAGGGCCCGTTCGACCTCGTCGTCGATGCCTCCGACGAGAACGGCAACGACCAGGCCCTCCTCTTCCAGCGGGTGTTCATGCACCTGCGCGCCGGCGGCCAGTACGTCGCCCGGCGCCTCGTCCCGCACCCGCTCGGGGACGACGCCGCACCCACCCCGCGCTCGGGAGAGACCCTGGCGCAGCGGCAGGTGGCCTCGGTGACGGCATCGGCGGGCGGCACGCGCATCGCGGTCGACGACGCCCTGCCCAACGAGAACCTGCCGCCGGACGCGCCCTACGCCGGTGACCTGTGGGGTCTGGTCGCTGCGGCACAGGAGGCTCGCATCCGGGACTTCCGCGACCACCGGGCCGACGCGGCCGCCTACCGGGACGTCGAGGGGCTCGGCCGCTCGCTCGAGCAGGTCCACGTCCACAGCAAGGTGCTGCGCCTCGTCAACGGCGTGCGTGTCGCCCCGAAGCTGCGCGAGGAGGAGGTCGACACCGTCCTCGCGGGCCGGCCTGAGCTCGGGCAGCGGCTCGACGCCCTGCCGGCGGTCACGTGGACCGCGACGTGCGCCTACGACGTCAACCGGGTGGCCGACCCGTACGTCCAGTCGCGGCTGACCGTGCCCGAGATGGTGCTGCGGCGCTACGACGCCCCGACCTGCTCACGCGGACAGATCGTGACCCGCGACGACGTCCTCTTCCCCGAGACCTTCCGGCAGAACTGGATGGAGCGGATCGCCAACGTCTACGTCGTCGAGCGCGCACCCCGCTTCGGGACGGTGCGCCGCGACATCAGCACGCCTGACGAGCTGCCCGGGGCGTGGTTCCACCTCGACAGCGAGTGGCCCGGGCACTTCGGCCATCTCATGACCGAACAGCTGAGCCGCCTCTGGGCCTGGGACCGCGTCCGTGAGCTCGAGCCGGACGTCAAGGTGCTGATGACGCTGCAGCACGACCGCGAGCCGGCCGTGCTCGCCCCCTTCGAGATCGACATCCTCGGGGCGTTCGGCATCGCCCCCGACGACGTCCACGTCTTCACGGCGCCGTGCCGGCCCGAGCGCCTCTACACCTCGACGGGCATGTTCTCGCTGCCCCGCTACATCCATCCCGGGATGGCGAGCATCTGGGACCGTGTCGGCGACCACGTCGTGCAGCGCGCCGAGCGGCGCCGGCGTCCCGACCGGATCTTCGTGTCGCGGCGACCGTCCCTCAAGCGGTCGTGCCACAACGTCGACGAGGTCGAGGCGTTCTTCGCAGGGCGCGGGTTCGAGGTCGTGCACCCCGAGGACCATCCGCTCGCCGAGCAGGTGGCACTCTTCCGCGCCGCCGGGACGATCGCGGGATTCGCCGGCAGCGGCCTCTTCTCGCTGGCCTTCTGCAAGGCGCCGAAGCGCGTCTTCGCGCTCGGGCCCGATGCCTACACAGCCCGCAACGAGTACCTCATCTCCGCCCTGCGCGGCCACGACCTGACGGCCGTGCGCAGCCGTTCCGACCTCGAGCACCCCGAGGGGTCGTGGACGCAGCAGGCCTTCGCGTCGAGCTTCACCGTCGACCTCGACGACGAGGGGCGCTTCCTCGCCGAGCGCCTCGACCGCCTCGACCGCTGAGGCGCCGGGTCATCGCCCGATGATGTCGACGGAGAGCACGCTGATCGACTGGAAGGGCGGTCCGTCCGGTCGGGTGTCCTCGCCGCCGCGGCTCGCGATCCCTTCGACGACCTCCCGCCCCGACGTCACCGTCCCGATGCGCGAGTAGACGGGCGCGCCGGGCGGCACCGTGAAGTCCCGGTGGACGACGAAGAACTCGCCCGCGGTGCCGGGGAACCCGTCACCCCGGGCCATCCCCACGTCGCCGACGCGGTAGGTGCGGTCCGCAGGGACGTTCTCGAGGGGCAGGTCGTAGCCGGGGTCGGCCGTGCTGCGTCCCGTCGGGTCACCGCACTGGAGGAAGGCCGTCGGAGCCTGGCGTGAGGTCAGCCGGTGGCAGACGCTGTCGTTCCAGTAGCCGGCCCGGGCCAGCGTGACGAAGGACGCGACGCTCCGGGGCGCCCGCGCTCCATCGAGCCGGAGGGTCAGGCTGCCGCACGTCGTGCGCACGACGGCAGACCAGGACGCGCCCTGCGCGACGGACGCGTCCGGGGCGGTCGTGAAGGTCGGGTAGCCCGTCGGCGGTGCGGGTGGCGGTGAGCAGGTGGGGGCGGCGACGGGGGCCGGTGAGGACGTCGAGGCGACGGGTCTGCCGCCCTCGACGAACACGTTGACCGCGACCAGGGACACGGCGATGACGAGGCAGAGCACGGCGACGCCGAGGAGGATGCGGGCGGTCCTCCGTCGTGGCGACGGCCTCTCGGGCATGACCGCAGCGTACGACCGGGGGAGTGGACGGCACACACCTCCCGGGCTGGGACAATGGGCGTATGCCGCCCTCCGCCCTCCCCGACGGCGACCCCGCTCCCAGCACGGGTGAGCTTCCTGCCGCGGCCCTGGCCGATCTCGCGAGCACCGACCTCGGTGTCTACGTGCACGTCCCGTTCTGCACCGTGCGCTGCGGCTACTGCGACTTCAACACGTACACGCTGACCGAGCTCGGCGGCCCCGGCGCGAGCATCGGCATCGACACCTATGCCGACGCCGCGGTGCGCGAGCTCGACATCGCGCGATCCGTGCTCGGCGACGAAGCGCCGCCGGTGTCAACGGTCTTCGTCGGTGGCGGAACCCCGACGATGCTGAGGTCGGGCGACCTCGTGACGGTGCTGGACGGCATACGGGAGCGTTTCGGGCTGGCGTCCGACGCGGAGGTCACGACCGAGGCCAACCCCGACTCCGTGACGCCCGAGTCGCTGCGCGAGCTCGCCGTCGGTGGCTTCACGCGCGTCTCGGTCGGCATGCAGTCGTCGGTGCCCCACGTGCTGCGCACGCTCGAGCGCACCCACGACCCCGAGAACGTCGCCCGCGCCGTCGCGGCCACGAGAGACGCCGGCATGCAGGTGAGCGTCGACCTCATCTACGGCACGCCGGGGGAGTCGCTCGACGACTGGCGTCGCAGCCTCGAGGCCGCCGTCGCGCTCGAGCCCGACCACGTCTCGGCCTACGCACTCGTCGTCGAGGACGGCACCAAGCTCGCGGCCCAGGTGCGCCGCGGCGTCGTTCCCGCGCCGGAGGACGACGACGAGGCCGACAAGTACGAGCTCGCCGACCAACTGCTCTCGGCTGCCGGGTTCGGCTGGTACGAGGTCAGCAACTGGGCCCGCTCGGAGCGGACCCGCTGCCGCCACAACGTCGCCTACTGGTCCGGCACCAACTGGTGGGGCGTCGGTCCGGGCGCGCACAGCCACGTCGGCGGCGTCCGCTGGTGGAACGTCAAGCACCCCAGCGCGTATGCCGCTCGGCTGGGCGCGGGGGAGTCGCCCGCCCAGGCCCGCGAGACCCTCAGCGAGGACCAGCGCTACGACGAGCGTGTGCTGCTCGGCACACGCCTGGTCGCGGGACTGCGGGTCGGCGATCTGCGAGGATCAGGACGCACCGCCGTCGCCGGCCTCGTCGCCGACGGCCTGCTCGACGGCGCAGCCGCCGTGCGGGACTCCCGTCTCGTGCTGACGCGGCGCGGGCGCCTGCTCGCTGACACCGTGGTGCACCGGCTCCTCGCCTCCTGAGGGGTCTGACCGAGGAAGGGCCCCCATGAGCGAGACCGTTTCGACGACGAGTGCCGGTGACGAGGCGCACCAGGAGCCCGGAGCGAGCCGCGGGGTCGTGTCACAGGCGGCCGAGGTGGTCGCCACCGCCCGCCGTGCGTTCGACGAGGGGGTGACCAAGCCGCGCGAGTGGCGCGTCGCCCAGCTGCGGGCGCTGCGCTCGCTGCTCGTCGACCACGAGGACGAGCTCGCCGCGGCCCTGCACGCCGACCTCGGCAGGAGCGCCACGGAGGCCTGGGTCACCGAGACGGGGTTCGTCGTCCGCGAGATCGACCACACCCTGCGCCACCTGCGCGCGTGGACCGCTCCGCGCCGGGTGAGGGTGCCGCTCTCGCTCGCCCCGGGGCGGGCCAAGGTGGTGCGGGAGCCGCTCGGCGTCGTTCTCGTCATCGCCCCGTGGAACTACCCGGTGCAGCTCTGTCTCGCACCGCTCGTCGGCGCGCTCGCCGCCGGGAACGCCGTCGTCATCAAGCCGAGCGAGGTGGCCCCGGCGACGTCACAGGTGCTCGGGCGCCTGCTGCCCGAGCACCTCGACGCGTCGGCGGTGCACGTCGTCGAGGGAGCGGTCCCGGAGACGACGGCACTGCTCGCCGAGCGGTTCGACCACATCTTCTACACGGGCAACGGGACGGTCGGTCGTGTCGTCCTCGAGGCCGCCGCGCGACACCTGACGCCGGTGACGCTCGAGCTCGGTGGCAAGTCGCCGGCCTATGTCGCGGACGACGCCGACCTCGAGGTGACGGCGCGCCGTCTCGTGTGGGGCAAGTTCACCAACGCCGGCCAGACCTGTGTGGCGCCCGACTACGTCCTGGCGAGCCGGGCGACCCTTGACGCCCTCAAGCCCCTTCTCGTGCAAGCGATCCAGGAGGCCTTCGGCGACGACCCGGCGGCCTCGGCCGACTACGGGCGCATCGTCGACCGTCGCCACTTCGAGCGGCTCACCGCCCTGGTCGACCCGGCGCGGGTCGTCACCGGTGGTCGGTCCGACGCGTCCTCTCGCTACCTCGAGCCGACGGTCGTCGAGGTCGCCGACGCGGACGACCCTCGCGAGCTCGTCATGGGCGAGGAGATCTTCGGGCCCGTCCTGCCCCTCGTCGCGGTCGAGGGGCTCGACGCGGCCGTCGGCGTCGTCAACCGCCGCGACAAGCCGCTCGCCCTCTACGTCTTCACGACGTCGGACGAGGTGCGTGAGCGCTTCATGCGCGACACGTCGTCGGGTGCGCTCGGCTTCAACATCCCGCTCGCCCACCTCGCCGTCCCGGGGCTGCCCTTCGGCGGGGTCGGGGCGAGTGGCATGGGCGCCTACCACGGGGAGCGCTCGGTGGCGCTCTTCTCGCACGACAAGGCCGTGCTCTCGATGCCGACGCGACCGGACACGACCGTGTGGGTGCGTCCACCGTTCACCTCGCTCAAGGAGCAGGTCATCGCCCGCGTGGCCTTCCCGGGGCGCCGGCGGCCAGGGGGCCGGTCGTGACCTCGCCTGGACGGTGAATGACAGCCGTGTCATTAACACAGGTGTGGCTGGAGGTCACTTAGGTCTCTCGCGTGTCGCATGGGATTTCTGGGAAACCAGTCATCGCGTGGCCCGATTGTCCTAGATTGCCGAGTGCACCCTCGGCGACCACGGGAGACACCTATGCCACGCGCGCGCGACCTCCTGGCCGAGCCCCGTCCCGCCGGACCACGTCCCCTCACCGCGCGGCCGTCACGGCCGCGCGGGGGTGCCCTCCTCGTCGTGGTGGTCGCCCTGCTGCTCGGCGCCGTCGGCACGGTCGGCCTGGCCGGGCCGGCCCGCTCCGCCGAGTGGATCGTGCTGTGCACCGGCTACGACCCGTGCCAAGCGGCCGGCTACCCGCACGCGGGCTACAAGGAGAACAACGCGACGAGCTACTGGCGCCAGTCGACCGGTCACAACTGCACGAACTACGTCGCCTACCGCCTCGTCAGGAACGGCCTGCCGAACACCAAGCCGGCGTCGCTGTCGGGCAACGCCTCCAACTGGGGTCCGTCCTTCCCGGGCCAGACGAACGACGACCCGGCCGTCGGCTCGGTCGCCTGGTGGAACACCTCCTTCTCCTCGACAGGGCACGTCGCCTACGTCGAGAAGGTGGTCTCGGCCGACGAGATCCTCGTCTCGGAGGACAACTGGGGCGGCGACTTCAAGTGGCGCAAGGTCACGCGGGGCGGTGGCAGGTGGCCCAACGGCTTCATCCACCTCAAGGACCAGGGCGCCACGGTCGTCGACACCGATGTCTACCGTCCCGTCACCCCGACCCGTCTGCTCGACACCCGCACCGGCCTCGGCGCCCCGGCCGCGAAGGTCGCGGCGGGCACCTCGATCGCCCTGCAGGTGAGCGGCCGTGCCGGCATCCCGAGCGGTGGGGTCGGCACCGCGGTGCTCAACGTGACGGTCACCGCGCCGGCGGCCGCCGGCTACCTCACGAGCTACCCGTCCGGCGCGACGCGCCCCGGCTCGCGGAGCGTCACGTACACGACCGCGGGCACGGTCAGCGAGCTCGTGCCGGCGAGGCTCGGCACCGACGGCAGGGTCCGGTTCTACACCTCGGCGACCACGCACCTCGTCGCGGAGGTCGTCGGCTGGTACCCCACGACGGGGCATCTCGTCTCGGTCACCCCGACCCGTGTCCTCGACACGCGCACGGGCCTCGGCACCGCGCAGGTGCGCATCCCCGCGGGCGGCAGCGTCGACCTGCCGGTCGCCGGGGCCGGCATCGTGCCGAGCACGGGGGCGTCAGCCGTCGTCCTCTCCGTCTCCGCGGTCGCGCCCGGCGCCGGGGGCTGGCTGACGGCATACCCGACCGGGACGACCCGGCCGACGACGGCCCACGTGCGCTACGACGCCGACGCCGCCATGACGGGTGCGGTCGTGTCGCGGATCGGCACCGGCGGGAAGGTCACGATCCAGTCGACGGCCGGGACCGACCTGCTCGTCGACGTCGTGGGTTGGTTCAAGACCGGCGGTGACCACGTCGCGGTCACCCCGGCCCGGCTGCTCGACACGCGCATCGGGCTCGGCGCGCCCACGGGCCGGGTCGCGGCAGGGTCGACCGTGTCGGTGCCCGTCCTCGGCCGCGCCGGGGTGCCGACCGTCGGCGTTGCCGCGGTGTCGATCACGCTGACACCCATCGCCCCGACGGCGACGACGGCCGTCACGGCCTACGCCTCGGGCACGACCCGACCGAGCCCCGCCAACGTCACCGTGGCCTCGAGCCGCACGCGGGTCAACGCCGTCGTGGTCCCCGTCGGTGTGGGCGGGTCGATCACGGTGCACACGAGCGCCGCGTCCTACCTCGTCGTCGACGTCCAGGGCTACCTCAAGAGGTGAGCCCGGGTCCTCGGGCCCGGCGCTCAGGCGCTGGGCTCGGTGACGAAGTCGATGAGCTCCTCGACGCTCGCGAGCAGCGTCGGCTCGAGGTCGGCGTAGGTGCGCACCGTCCCGAGGATGCGCTTCCACGCGTTGGCGATGTCGGCCTGGCTCGCGTGGGCCCAGCCCAGCTCGGCGCAGATGCCGTGCTTCCACGACGTGCCGCGCGGGATGACCGGCCACTGCTGCCAGCCGAGCCGCTCCGGGCGGACGGACTGCCACACGTCGACGTAGGGGTGGCCGAGGATCCTCACGTGCTGGGAGAGGCCCGGCAGCGCCTGCGCCTGAGCGACGATGCGGGCCTCCTTCGTGCCGGGGACGAGGTGGTCGACGAGGACGCCGAGGCGACGGCCGGGCCCCGGCTGGAACTCGGCGATGATGCCGGCGAGGTCGTCGACGCCGTCCATCAGCTCGACGACGACCCCCTCGACGCGCAGGTCGTCGCCCCAGACCTTCTCGACGAGCTCGGCGTCGTGGCGGCCCTCGACGTAGATCCGCGAGCCGCTCGCGACGCGGGCCCGGGCACCCTCGACGGCCACCGAGCCGCTCGCGGTCCTGGAGGCCGCCCGTCTCGCCTCCGCGAGCGCGGTCCCGGCGGCAGCCCGCGGGGGAGTGAGCGTCACGGGAGCGCCGTCGACGAGGAAGCCGGGGCCCAGCGGGAACGCCTTGGTGCGGCCACGGCGGTCCTCGAGGTGGACGACGTGCATGCCGCCCGCCTTCTCCACCCGCACCACGGCGCCGACCCAGCCGGTCTCGACCTCCTCGACGACGAGGTCGGGCTCCGCCGGGGTCGGGGTGGACCGGCCGCGCCGCGGGGCACGCCAGTCGCCGGTGAGGACGTCGGATCCGTAGCGATCGTTGGGGGACACGACAAGCGAGGCTATGCCGCCGGGCGGCGACCCACGCAGCCGCCACGCGGGCAGGGGAGGTGGCGGCGCGACGGCATACGGTTGGATGAAATCGGAGATCCGCGAGGCACGACGTAGACTTGGCACTCGTCGATCGAGAGTGCCAAGCCCGTGAAGGAGGGGACGCGATGAGCGAGGACCGTCGGCTGATGGTGCTGCGCGCGATCGTGCAGGACTACGTCCAGACCTCCGAGCCGGTGGGCAGCCGGGCTCTTGTCGAGCGCCACCACCTCGGCGTGAGTGCCGCGACCGTGCGCAACGACATGGCCCTGCTCGAGGAGGAGGGCCTCATCCACGCGCCGCACACGTCGGCGGGGCGAGTGCCCACCGACGCCGGCTACCGCGTCTTCGTCGACCGCCTCAGCGCCGTCAAGCCGCTCAGCTCGGGAGAGCGTCGTGCGATCGGCCAGTTCCTCGAGGGGGCCGTCGACCTCGACGACGTCGTCGACCGCACCGTGCGCCTCCTCGCGAGCCTGACCCGACAGGTCGCCGTCGTGCAGTACCCGTCGCTCACGCGGTCGACGGTGCGCCACATCGAGCTCGTGCCGATGGGGTCGTCGCACCTGATGATCGTGCTCATCGTCAACACCGGCCGCGTCGAGCAGCGCGTCGTCGACACGGGGCGCGTGCTCTCGGACGGCACCGGTGAGGCGCTCGTCGCCTCGATCCGCTCCCGCATCAACGAGGTGGCCACCGGCGTGCCGTTCACCGTGGCCGCGACCCGGCTGCGACGCCTCGTCGACGACGTCGACGAGGCCGACCGGGCGGCGATGGAGGCCGTCGTGTCCGCCCTCGGTGACGCCCTCGTCGAGGAGCGCGAGGAGCGCGTGGTCCTCGCCGGCCAGGCCAACCTCGCTCGCGCCGGCACCGACTTCCCGCGCACCATCGGCCCGATCCTCGAGGCCCTCGAGGAGCACGTCACCCTGCTGCGCCTCCTCGGCCAGCTCGGTGACGACCCCGACCTCGTGTCGGTGCGCATCGGCACCGAGAACCCCGTGACCGGGCTCCAGTCCACGTCCCTCGTGTCGATGGGCTACGGCTCCGGCGCCGAGCGCGTCGCGAGCCTCGGGGTGCTGGGCCCGACCCGGATGGACTACCCGACGACGATGGCGTCGGTCCGCGCCGTCGCGCGCTACGTCTCCGAGATCCTCGACGAGAACCAGGCCACCTGACCCACCTGCACCACCGCGGCCAGTCCGCCGGCGCAGCGCCGCGCCGGAACCGAAAGCACCACGTACCGAAGGAATCTCAGCTTGAACGACTACTACGCCGTCCTCGGGGTCTCGCGCGACGCGAGCCAGGAGGAGATCAAGAAGGCCTACCGTCGGCTCGCCCGCAAGCTGCACCCGGACGTGAACTCCGGCGCCGAGGCCGAGGAGGAGTTCAAGCGGGTGTCGCAGGCCTACGACGTGCTCTCCGACCCGCAGAAGCGCCAGTCCTTCGACATGGGCGCCGACCCGTTCGCGTCGGGCGGCGGTGCCGGATTCGGTGCGGGACAGGGCTTCTCGTTCAGCGACGTCATGGACGCCTTCTTCGGCGCGGGCGCCCAGGCCGGCACGCGAGGTCCGCGGGCGCGCGTGCAGCGCGGCCAGGACGCCCTCGTGCGTCTGGACATCGACCTCTCGAAGGCCGTCTTCGGCTCCGAGGAGGAGCTGACGCTCGACACCGCCGTCGGCTGCAAGCGCTGCGACGGCGACGGCGCCGAGCCCGGCACCGGTCGCCAGACCTGCCCGATCTGCAAGGGCGCCGGTGAGGTGCAGCAGATCCAGCGCAGCTTCCTCGGCCAGGTCATGACCTCGCGCCCGTGCGTCAACTGCCAGGGCTACGGCTCGACGCTCACCGACCCGTGCCACGACTGCTCGGGTGACGGCCGCGTGCGCACCCGCCGCTCGCTCAAGCTCAAGGTGCCCGCCGGTGTCGACACCGGCACCCGCATCCAGCTGACCGGCGAGGGCGAGGTCGGGCCCGGCAACGGACCCAAGGCCGACCTCTACGTCGAGATCCGCGTCGTCAACCACGAGACCTACACCCGCCGCGGCGACGACCTGCACTGCAACGTCGAGCTGCCCATGGCGGCAGCCGCTCTCGGGACGAGCTTCAAGCTCTCGACGTTCGACGGCATGCAGGACCTCGACATCAAGCCCGGCACCCAGAGCGGCGACGTGCTCACCCTGCGCGGTCTCGGCGTGACCCACCTACGGCACGGCGGGCGTGGCGACCTGCTCGTGCACGCCACGGTGCAGACGCCGACGCGCCTGACGGAGGAGCAGCGCGAGCTGCTGCACCAGTTCGCGACCCTGCGCGGCGAGGAGCGCCACGAGGGTCGGCTGACGCCGGCCAACAAGGGCCTCTTCGGCAAGCTGCGCGACGCCTTCAAGGAGAAGTGAGCCGCACGTGAGCGCCCGGTGACCCACCAGCTCTTCCTCGGCGAGCCGTCCGCGGTCGCCGAGGCCGTCGCCGGGTCTTCGCTGCTGCTCGAGGGTGACGAGGGCCGCCACGCCGCGGCCGTCGTGCGCATCCGCCCCGGCGAGCGCTACTACGTCGCCGACGGTGCGGGTCGCCGCCTGCTGCTCGAGGCCACCGACGTCGACCGGGCGTGGGTGCGCGGACGGGTGCTCGACGTCGTCGACGAGCCCGAGCCCGCGCCTCGGCTCGTCCTCGTCCAGGCCCTCGCCAAGGGTGACCGCGACGAGCAGGCCGTCGAGGCCGCGACCGAGCTCGGTGTCGACGAGGTCGTGCCCTGGCAGGCCGAGCGCTCCGTCGTCGTCTGGCGCGGCGACCGGGCCGCCAAGTCGCTCGCCAAGTGGGCTGCGGTCGTGGCCCGGGCGACCAAGCAGTCACGCCGGTCGCGTATGCCGCTGACGTCCGCCGCGGTCGGGCTCGCCCCGCTCGTGGCTCGAGTCGCGGAGTCGGCCCTGACGCTCGTGCTCCACGAGGACGCGACCGAGCCGCTCGCGTCCGTCGACCTGCCCGCGTCCGGTGACGTGCTCGTGGTCGTCGGTCCCGAGGGCGGCATCACCGACCGCGAGATCGAGGCGCTGACGGCTGCCGGGGCGCGTCCGGTCCGGCTCGGGTCGACGATCCTGCGCGCGTCGTCCGCCGGTCCCGCTGCCCTCGCGGTCCTCAGCGCGCGCGCTCGCTGGACCTGACGGCATACCCCGACCGGCCGAGGCCCTTCCCTGGTTCGAGGTGATCTCGACACGGGGGTGGGTGCCGCGATCACCTCGAACGGGTGGGAGCGGCGGGTCAGCGGGCCGTGACGGGGACGAGCTGCTCGGCGACGGTCGAGCCGTCCTTGGCGCTGCTCGCGAAGACGCGGACGACGTAGGCGCCGGGCTCGAGCGACGACGTCGTCGTGAACCGGTAGGCACCGCGCGCCGGGGCGCCTGCCGAGGCCGTGGTGAAGCCGTGGTCGACACGCCTACCGTCGCGGAGCAGCTCCCACTCGACGTTGGCCTCGAACGTGCTCGCGATGCCCTTGACCGCGAGCGGCGACCCGGCCCGGACGGACGAGCTGCGTGCCGGCTCGTCCACCCAGACGGGTGCGACCTGGTCGAGCACCGCCATCGGGGAGGTGGGCCTGGTGAAGGACGACGAGACCGGGTGGCCCGGCGAGACCTCGGTGCCTCCGTCGGCGAGCTCGAAGCGGACCGGCAGCGCCGTGCCTGCCGCGGCCTGCGCGGTCCAGCCGAGCTGCTCCGCCGCGAGGGCGTCGGTGCTGGTCGTGCCGGACGACAGCCGGACGGTGATGGCGTCGGGGCCGACGGCCACCGACTCCACGGTCACCCCGGACCAGGCCGACGAGTAGGCGGAGCCCGCGGGCGGAGCGCCGGTCGCGAGCCGGAGAGCGGCCACCGCCTTGCCCTCAGCCGTCGTCGGTGCCGGGACGCGCGCGGCGACGAACTCACGGAAGAGGCGCAGCTGGTCACCCCCGGCCACGACGGGGCCGAGGTAGTAGACGGGCACCGTCGCCGGGGCCGTGGCCGGAGGCGGAACGGCGGTGGTCGCCGGGGTGCTCGGTCCCTGGGCGGTCTTCGTCGGGACACTCGACGGAGCCCCGGACGGGGCGCCTGAGGAGGCGCTGGGGGTGGACGTCGCCACGGCGGTGGGCGTGCCCGCGACGGGAGGTGTCGGGCTCGCCGGGCGGTTCACCGCCCACACGGTGCCGGCGACGAGGACGGCTGCGGCGGCCGCGGCCGCCGGGACGAGCCAGCGGTGGTGCCTGGTCCCGGGGCCCTGGCGCACGGTGTCCGCCTCGTGCGCCTCCGCGAGGATCGCGCCGAGACGGTCGGTGGGGCTGATGGAGCGTGCCTCGGCGTCGAGGGAACGACGCAGCCGGTCCTCGACGGGGCGCAGGCCGGCGCCGATGAGGGTCGGCTCCTCGGCGGGCGTGTCGCCCGGTCGCGTCGGCTCGGTGTTCATGACAGCTCCAGGGGTTCGATGGTGCGGCGCAGGGCCGTCAGGCCGCGGTGGGCGTGGGTCTTCACGGCGCCGGGGGAGATCTCGAGGGCATGGGCGATCTGGGCCTCGGAAAGGTCGGAGTAGTAGCGCAGGACCAGCACCTCTCGCTGGCGCGAGGGCAAGGTGCGCAGGGCGTCCAGCACCGCGTCGCGGTCGGCCGAGTGGAGGACGTGGGTCTCCGCGCTGCCGTGGCTGCCGCGCCCGGGGGCGTCGGCCGCGGCGGCGTCGCGCAGGTTCTGGCGGTCGACGACGACGTTGTGGCGCTGCACCGAGCGGCACCCGTTGACGACGGCGGTCTGGAGGTAGCCGACGACCCGGCCGCCGTCCCGGATGGCCGACCAGCTGCGGTGCGTGGCGACGAAGGCGTCCTGGACGACGTCCTCTGCGGCGAGCTGGTCGCGCAGGAGCAGCCACGCGAGGCGGACGAGGCGGTGCCAGTGCGCGTGGTACAGCTCGGCGATGGCGACGTCGGGGTCGCTCGGCAGCTCGCCGGAAGCGTCCGACGCCGGGACGCCGGTGGTGCTCGCGGCCGCACGGTCAGCGGCCCCAGAGGCCCCGGGGTCGCTGAGCTGGCCGGCCGGCATACCCAACGTTCTCACGGACACAGGACGCGCACGTGCACGCCGAGGTTGACATGCCTAGGGTGCAGTCATGACCTCGCAGACCCCCAGCGACTGCCTCTTCTGCAAGATCGTCGCGGGCGACATCCCGTCCGACCGCGTCGCCGAGAGCGAGCGCTCGATCGCCTTCCGCGACATCAGCCCGGCCGCCCCGATCCACGTCCTCGTCGTGCCGAAGCGTCACGAGCCCACCGTGGGAGCACTGGCGGCCGCCGCCGGTGACGACCTCGCCGACGTCTTCCGGCTCGCGGCCCATGTCGCCGAGCAGGAGGGAGTCGCCGACGCCCACCGGATGATCGTCAACACCGGGAGCGGCGCCGGCCAGACCGTCTTCCACGCGCACGTGCACCTGCTCGCGGGCGCCGCCTTCACCGAGGGGAGGATGGTGTGAGCGACGAGAGCGCCACGGTCGACGAAAAGCCCTCTGAGGCAAAGGGATCGGCGGACGTCGACGCGAAGCCTGCCGAGCCCGAGGCGAAGCCCGTCGAGCCGGTCGACGACCTCGTGACCACGCACCACACCCTCAAGGTCGGCCGTCGCAGGCTCCGCTACACCGCGACGACCGGACGGGTCGTGCTCCGCGAGGAGGAGCACAAGGACGGCACGTTCGGCGGGCACAAGGCTCGGGCGGAGCTGTCGATGACGAGCTACGTCCTCGACGACGCCGACGCCCGGACCCGACCCGTCACCTTCGCCTTCAACGGGGGGCCGGGCAGCTCGAGCGTCTGGCTGCACCTCGGCCTGCTCGGGCCACGCCGCGTCCTGAGCGGCGACGTGGGCGCCCTCCAGCCGCCCCCGTACGACCTCGTCGACAACCCCGAGTCGCTGCTCGCGGTCAGCGACCTCGTCTTCATCGACCCCATGTCGACCGGCTACTCGCGGGCCGTCGAGGGTGGCAAGCCGGGGGACTACCACGGCTACCAGAAGGACATCGAGTCCGTCGGCGAGCTGATCCGGCTCTGGACCTCGCGCAACGGTCGCTGGATGTCACCGAAGTTCGTCGCCGGCGAGTCGTACGGGACGCTGCGGGGGGCCGCCCTGGCCGAGCACCTCCAGTCCCGCTACGGGATGTACCTCAACGGGCTCGTCCTCATCAGCAGCGTCCTCGACCTCAGCTCGGTCGACTTCGAGAACCAGCGCAACGACCGCGCGCACGCGCTCTACCTGCCGACGTATGCCGCCGTGGCCCACTTCCACGGCAAGCACGGTCGCCGCTCGCTGCGGTCCGTCCTCGACGAGGCCGAGGCGTATGCCGTCCGCGACTACCCGTGGGTACTCTCCCGCGGCCACCGGCTCACGAAGGGAGAGCGGGCGGAGGCGGTGTCGACGCTGGCCCGGCTCTCCGGCCTGACCGAGGACTACATCGACCGCGCCGACCTGCGCATCGAGCACTGGCGCTACTTCACCGAGCTGCTGCGCGACGAGCGCCTCTCGGTGGGCCGTCTCGACGCGCGTTTCACCGGGCCTGCCGCGGCGGCCATCGCCGAGAACATGGATGCCGACCCGTCGCACGACGCCATCACCGGTCCCTACGCCGCGGCCTGGAACCACTACGTCCGCGACGAGCTCGGCTACGGCAGCGACCTGCACTACGAGCAGATCTCGCGTCTCGTCCACCCCTGGTCGTTCAAGGACTTCGAGGGACGGCCCGTCGACGTCTCGCCGAAGCTCGAGAGGGCGATGCGCCAGAACCCGCACCTCAGGGTCCACATCGCCTACGGCTACTACGACGGTGCGACCCCGCACTTCGCCGCCGAGGACGTCGTGGCCCACCTGCAGCTGCCGGCGGACCTGCTCGCGAACATCGAGCACGCCTACTACGAGGCCGGGCACATGATGTACGTGCACGAGCCGTCGCGCCTCCAGCAGAGCAAGGACCTGGCGGAATTCGTGGTGAGGAGCTCGGGCCGCGACACGTAGACTCGTGACCACGATGAATGACGCGCAACCTCGACCTTCCCAGACCGACGGCCCTGACGGCACCCAGCTCCCCACGGGCGCCGGGAGCGGCGGTGACACGCCGGTGCTGACCCGGCAGATCCCGCCGCCGATCGAGATGGTGACGCTTCTCGGACCCCGGGACGAGCTGCTGCGCACCATGGAGCGCCAGTTCCCCCTCGTCGACACGCACGTGCGCGGCAACGAGATGACCTTCTCCGGCCCGGCGGGTGAGCTCGACATCATCGACACGCTCCTCGACGAGCTGCTGACCATCGTCTCCACCGGTCAGCCGCTCAACCGTGACGCGGTCGAGCGCTCGATCTCGATGCTGCGCGGGCAGACCTCCGAGCGCCCGGCCGACGTGCTGACGATGAACATCGTCAGCAGCCGCGGCCGCACGATCCGGCCGAAGACGCTGAACCAGAAGCGCTACGTCGACGCGATCGACGAGCACACGGTGGTCTTCGGGATCGGTCCGGCCGGCACCGGCAAGACCTACCTCGCGATGGCCAAGGCCGTCGCGGCGCTGCAGGCCAAGCAGGTCAACCGCATCATCCTGACCCGCCCCGCGGTCGAGGCCGGCGAGCGTCTCGGCTTCCTGCCCGGCACGCTCAACGACAAGATCGACCCCTACCTGCGCCCGCTCTACGACGCCCTCCACGACATGGTCTCGCCCGAGACGATCCCGCGGCTCATGGCGTCCGGCACGATCGAGGTCGCCCCGCTCGCCTACATGCGTGGCCGCACGCTCAACGACGCGTTCATCATCCTCGACGAGGCCCAGAACACCTCGAGCGAGCAGATGAAGATGTTCCTGACGCGTCTCGGCTTCGGCTCGAAGATGGTCGTCACGGGTGACATCACCCAGGTCGACCTCCCCGGTGGCACCCGCTCCGGGCTGCGCGTCGTCCGCGACATCCTCGAGGGTGTCGAGGACGTCCACTTCGCCGAGCTCACGTCGCACGACGTCGTGCGCCACCGCCTGGTCAGCGCCATCGTGGACGCCTACGAGCGCGACGAGGTGCGCGCCGAGCGACGCGCCCGCACGAGCGGGGCGCGTGCCGACCACCGCGACCACCGCGACCACGGCGACCACCGCGGGTCGCGGCGGGGTCCGGACCGGGCCGTCGACCGAGGAGGAGACCGTGGTGGAGACCGCGGTGGAGACCGTGGAGGAGACCGCGGAGGCGACCACCGCGACGAGCGCCGCGACGACGACGGCGGACGCCGTGACGTCACGGAGGCCGGCGCGTGAGCATCGACGTCCTCAACGAGACCGACCACGACGTCGACGAGCTCGAGCTGCTGGCGTGCGCGGCCTACGTCATGGGTCAGATGCGCGTGCACGCGCAGGCCGACCTCTGCATCAAGCTCGTCGACGAGGACGCGATGGAGGTCCTCCACGTGCAGTGGATGGACCTGCCCGGGCCCACCGACGTCATGAGCTTCCCGATGGACGAGCTGCGACCCGGGCGTGAGGGCCAGGAGCCCGAGGAGGGCACCCTCGGCGACATCGTGCTCTGCCCGTCCGTGGCGACGAAGCAGGCCCTCGAGGCCGGCCACGCGCCGATGGAGGAGATGCTGCTGCTCACGACGCACGGCATCCTGCACCTGCTCGGCTACGACCACGCCGAGCCGGACGAGGAACGCGAGATGTTCGAGCTGCAACGCCAGCTGCTGCTGACCTTCCTCGCCACGCGCAACCGCCCGAGCGCCTGACCGCGGACGAGAGACCGAGATGCTCCCGCAGTTCGCCCTCCCGGCCCTCATCAGCATCGTCGTGGCGTTCGTGCTGTCGGCCGCCGAGGCCGCCATCTTCCGCATGTCACGCGTGCGCGCCCAGGAGCTGTTCGACGAAGGACGGTCGGGCGCGAAGTCGCTCATGACCGTGGTCGGCGACTCACCGGCATACCTCTCGGTCATCGCGTTCCTGCGCGTCGTCGCCGAGGCCACCGCAGCGGTCCTCGTCACGCTGGCTGTCGCCGGCCAGGTCGAGTCGACGTGGAGCCGCGCCCTCATCAGCATCGCGATCATGGCGGTCGTGTCGTTCGTCGTCGTCGGCGTCTCGCCGCGGACGCTCGGTCGGCAGAACTACGACACCGTCGCGCTGTGGAGCGCGCCCTTCGCCGTCGGGCTGCGTCGGGTCCTCGGCCCGGTCGCCAAGCTGCTCGTCGTCCTCGGCAACGCGGTCACGCCCGGCAAGGGCTACACCGACGGGCCCTTCCAGACCGAGTCCGAGCTGCGCGACCTCGTCGACATGGCCGGTGACTCCGACGTCATCGAGGCCGACGAGCGCGAGATGATCCACTCGGTCTTCGAACTCGGCGACACCCTCGCCCGCGCGGTCATGGTGCCGCGCACCGACATGGTCGTCCTCGACGCCGACAAGACGCTGCGCAGCGCGATGTCGCTCTTCCTGCGGTCCGGCTTCTCGCGGATCCCCGTCGTCGGCGAGGACAGCGACGACGTGCGGGGCCTGCTCTACTTCAAGGACGTCGCGCGCCGGCTCAACGCCGCGCCCGAGGACGGTCGTCACCCGGCCACCGAGGTGATGCGGCCCATGCACTTCGTGCCCGAGAGCAAGCCCGTCGACGACCTCCTGCGCGAGATGCAGCGCGACCAGAACCACTTCGCGATCGTCGTCGACGAGTACGGCGGCACCGCAGGTCTCATCACGATCGAGGACATCATCGAGGAGATCGTCGGCGAGATCGCCGACGAGCACGACCGCGAGGCTCCCGGCGTCGAGCAGCTGGAGGACGGCACGCTGCGTGTCCCGGCGTCCATGGACATCGACGACCTCGCCGAGCTCTTCGACGTCACGATCGACGAGGAGGACGTCGACACCGTCGGTGGACTCCTCACCAAGGTCATCGGACGCGTCCCGATCGTCGGGTCGTCCGGTACGGTCGCTGGGCTGGAGCTGACGGCCGAACGCATGGCCGGACGCCGCCACCGCGTCGCGTCGGTCATCGTGCACCGGGCATCGGTGCCGGAGGACGACGCCGCGCACACCGAGACGGAGGACGCCCATGGGCACTCAGGACGCTGACCCGACGCACGCCGACGGTGCGGGCTCGTCGCCCACGGAGCGGTCCGCCGACTACCGCGCGGGCTTCGCCTGTCTCGTGGGCCGGCCCAACGCCGGCAAGTCCACGCTGACCAACGCGCTCGTCGGCCAGAAGGTCGCCATCACGAGCTCCAAGCCGCAGACGACCCGGCACACCATCCGCGGTGTGGCGACGACGCCGACCGCGCAGGTGATCCTCGTCGACACCCCCGGTCTCCACAAGCCGCGGACGCTCCTCGGCCAACGGCTCAACGACCTCGTCCGCGAGACCCTGCTCGAGGTGGACGTCGTCGGCTTCTGCCTGCCGGCCGACCAGCGCATCGGCCCCGGCGACACCTTCATCGCCAACGAGCTCACCGAGCTGCGCTCGGTCCGGCGCCGCCCCGTCGTCGCCATCGCGACCAAGGCCGACGCGGTCGACCGCGAGCGTCTCGCCGAGCACCTCATCGCCATCGACCAGCTGGGGGAGTGGGACGCGATCATCCCGTGCTCGGCCGTCTCCGGCAGCCAGGTCGAGGAGGTGCGCGACGTCCTCGCGTCGTTCCTCCCGCGTTCGCCGCAGCTCTACCCCGACGGCGTTCTCACCGACGAGCCGGAGATGATCATGATCGCCGAGCTCGTGCGCGAGGCCGCCCTCGAGGGCGTGCGCGACGAGCTGCCCCACTCGCTGGCGGTCGTCGTCGAGGAGATGGTGCAGCGCGAGGGCCGGCCCGAGGACAAGCCCCTCCTCGACGTCCGCGTCAACGTCTTCGTCGAGCGGCCCAGCCAGAAGGCCATCGTCATCGGGCGCGGCGGCTCACGCCTGCGCGAGGTCGGCACCAACGCCCGCAAGGGCATCGAGGCCCTCCTCGGTCAGAAGGTCTACCTCGACCTCCACGTCAAGGTGGCCAAGGACTGGCAGCGCGACCCCAAGCAGCTCCAGCGCCTCGGCTTCTGACTCTCGACCTGCTCTGCGGCGCAACGGGTTTCTGGTTCGTGGCCCGGTCCTCTAGCCTGCCGCGATGAGCAGCCCCATCCAGCGCCGCGTCGGTCAGGTCTTCGTCCCGGTCCGCGACATGGCCGCTGCCATCCGGTGGTATGCCTCCGTGCTCGGTTTCGAGCCCGACGTGGCCTCCCACGACGGCACGATCTACGACATCCCGACGGACGGGGAGACCCGGCTGGCACTCGACGCCAACCGCCCAGACTTCCTGGCGTCCGGGCCACCGCGGTTCTTCCTCTGGACCGACGACATGGCGTCGACGGTCGAGCACCTTCGGTCGCTCGACGTGAGGATCACCTCGGACGTCGAGGACATCGGCAGCGTCATCTTCGTGCAGTTCGAGGACCCTGACGGCAACGCGCTCATGGTCTGCCAGCGCGCCTGAGGTCAGCGCCTCGCCCTACACTCCGGGCAAGGAGGCAGACATGTCCGAGCAGCCAGCGCACGACCACGAGCTCGAGGTCCTCGAGGAGGACCAGACGGTGCCGCCGCGTCCGGAGGAGCAGATCGCCGACGCCCACGGGGACGAGCCAGTCGCCGAGCCTCCCTCCACTCCCTGACCATCCGACGGAGACTGCCCAGCAGCTCGGATCCTGCTCCCCGAAGCGGAGCAGCGTCCGACAGGCGGGTGCGTAACAGCACGTCGTCCAGGACTCGGATCCTGCTCCCGATAGCGGAGCAGCTTTCGAGGTCTCACGATGCGGGCAGCGGTCCCGAGGGGTGGACGCGCACGGAGCGACCGGCATACGGTGAACGGGTGCGAGCGGTGATCCTCCTTCTTCTCTGCCGCGACGAGGCCTGACCCCGGCCCTCCTCGTCGCGGAGTTTCCCGTGTCCGGCCGGACACCGAGCGAAACGCAGACGAGAGAGTGACGCGATGATCCACCCCCAGCAGACGTCGGGAATGCCGTTCCAGAAGTACGTCCCGTTCCACGAGCAGATCCCGTTCGAGCTCCCGGACCGCACGTGGCCGACGAAGCGCATCGAGCAGGCACCACGCTGGTGCGCCGTCGACCTGCGCGACGGCAACCAGGCCCTCATCGACCCGATGAACTCAGAGCGCAAGCTGCGGATGTTCCAGCTGCTCGTGAAGATGGGCTACAAGGAGATCGAGGTCGGCTTCCCGTCGGCGAGCCAGACCGACTTCGACTTCTGCCGCGAGCTCATCGAGGGCGGCCACATCCCCGACGACGTGACGATCCAGGTGCTGACACAGTGCCGCGACCACCTCATCGAGCGCACCTACGACGCGATCCGCGGCAGCAAGCAGGCCATCGTCCACTTCTACAACTCGACGTCGGCGCTGCAGCGCAAGGTCGTCTTCGGACTCGACCAGGACGGCATCATCGACATCGCCGTCCAGGCGGCACGCCTCTGCCGCAAGCTCGAGGAGACGATCCCCGACACGACGATCTACTACGAGTACTCGCCCGAGTCCTACACCGGCACCGAGCTCGACTTCGCGATGCGCATCTGCAACGCCGTCGTCGACATCATCGACCCGACGCCCGACCACAAGATCATCGTCAACCTGCCGGCCACCGTCGAGATGGCCACGCCCAACGTGTACGCCGACTCGATCGAGTGGATGGTCCGTCACCTCGAGCGCCGCGAGTCGATCGTCGTCAGTCTGCACCCGCACAACGACCGCGGCACCGGTGTGGCCGCGGCCGAGCTCGGCTACCTCGCCGGGGCCGACCGCATCGAGGGCTGCCTCTTCGGCAACGGCGAACGCACCGGCAACGTCTGCCTCGTCACCCTCGGCATGAACCTCTTCAGCCAGGGCATCGACCCGCAGATCGACTTCAGCGACATCGACGAGGTACGCCGCACCGTCGAGTACTGCAACCAGCTGCCCGTGGGCGAGCGGCACCCCTACGGCGGCGACCTCGTCTTCACCGCCTTCTCCGGCTCGCACCAGGACGCCATCAAGAAGGGCTTCGAGGCCATGGCGTCGGAGGCCAAGCAGCAGGGCACGAGCATCGACGACCTCGTCTGGGGCGTCCCCTACCTCCCCATCGACCCGCACGACCTGGGCCGTTCCTACGAGGCCGTCGTCCGGGTCAACAGCCAGTCCGGCAAGGGCGGCGTCGCCTACATCATGAAGACCGAGCACCAGATGGACCTGCCGCGACGGCTGCAGATCGAGTTCTCGGGCGTCGTCCAGCGCGGCGTCGACCAGGACGGGGGAGAGGTCGCTCCCGCCGACCTGTGGGCGAAGTTCCAGGACGAGTACCTCCCCGACCCGAGCCGTGCCTGGGGCCGCTTCGAGCTCGCCAACGTCGTCACCGACTCGACCGTCGACGGCGCCAGCACGATCGAGGCGACCGTCCGTGACGGCGGCGAGTCGCTCACGGTCACCGGCACCGGCAACGGTCCGATCGCCGCCTTCGTCGACGCGCTCTCGACGGTCGAGGGCACCCCGGACGTGCGCGTCCTCGACTACGCCGAGCACGCCCTGTCGGCCGGTGGCGACGCCCGCGCCGCGGCCTACGTCGAGTGCGCGGTCGGCGACCGGGTGCTCTGGGGCGTCGGGGTCGACCCGTCGATCGTCACGGCGTCCATCAAGGCCATCGTCTCGGCCGTCAACCGCGCCGAGCGCGACGCCGTCCCGAACGCCTGACCGGACGTCCGGGCAGACGCCTCATCTGCCGTCCATCCCGGTGGGGTAGCGTCTGGCGCCATGGAGTCCCCGGTCGGTCGAGCGCTGCTTCGGCTGGCCGGGGTCTCGCTCGTCGCAGTGGCGGTCGTCGGCCTCGTGGCACCCAGGCCCGTCAACGTCGAGCACCGTTGGCTGGTGGTCGTGCCCGCGACCCTCGGGTTCCTGCTGCTGGCCGTGGTCGTCCGCGTGCCCGGGTGGGCCAAGCGGCGCTGGGTGCCCGTCGTCGTGGCAGTCGGTGGGGGCGTGGTCGCCACGATGGTCGGCCTCATGACGCGCTACCGCTACGGGTGGGACGCGCGTGTCATCATGGACATGGCACGGGGCCTGCAGGCCGGCCGTCCGCTCAGCCCGGCGGAGTACGACTACCTCTCGCTCTATCCCAACAACTTGCCGCTGCTCGCCATCGACCGCATGGGCGTCGCTGTCGGACAAGCGTTCTCGCTCGCGCCCGACGCCGTCCTGATCCCGCTCAACGGGATCTGCGTCGGCGTGACGCTGTATGCCGTCCACCTCCTCGTCCGGCGAGTGGCGGGCCGTGGGCCCTCCCTCGTGGCGCAGCTCGCGACCCTCGTCCTCGTCGGGACGAGCCCGTGGCTGTCCGTGCCCTACACCGACTTCTACGCGATGCCGTTCGTCGTCGGGGGAGTGGCGCTCGCGGTCAGGGCGATGACACCGCGCGCTCGTACGGGACGAGTGGTGCTGTGGCTGCTCGCGATCGTGTCGGTCTCGGTCGCGTACTCCATCAAGACCACGCCGGTCGTCATCGCCATCGCGGCCGTGCTGACGGCGGTCGTCGCGATCTTCGACCACGACCTCCTCCCCGCCCGTCGGGCCGGAGTCATCGCGGCCTGCGCGGCCTCCGCCCTCGCCTTCGTCGCCCTGGGTGTGGGCCTGACGTCGGCGGCGACCGCTGCCTCCGGGGTGGACTCCTCGCGCATCGACATGTCGGTCTCGCCGCCGATCACCTGGTGGGTCGCTTTGGGGGCCGACGACCAGCGCGCGGCGGACGGAGTGGTCAACTACGGCGCGTACTCCCGCGAGATGGTCGATGCCGTGACCGGCCGGAGCCAGGACGAGATGAAGGCGTATGCCGCGGGCGTCCTCGCGGACCGGTGGGCCGAGCGCGGCCTCGGAGGCACCCTCGCCTTCTACGCGGGCAAGGCCGCCTGGAACTGGGGCGACGGCATGTTCTGGGCCTGGGGCGAGGGGCCGGACTCGTTGCCCGGCACGCTCGCGCCGGCGACGGGTGTCACCGGGATCGTCCACGACCTCAACGGGTTCCAGGGGGCGGGCTACCAGACGCGGGCCGACCTCACCCAGGCGTTGTGGCTCGCCGTGCTGCTCGTGGCCGGGATCGGTCTGTTGCGCGCCCCGTACCGCCGCGAGACCCTGCTCGTCGCGGCGACCGTGCTCGGCATCGCAGCGTTCACGTTGGTGCTCCAGGGGCGATCGCGCTACCTCTTCGCGTTCGTCCCCCTCGTCGTGGTGCTGGCGGCCATGGTCCACGGCTCGCTCCCCACGCGTCAGGCGTCGCTCTCGGTGAGGCGGTGACCGCGACGGGCACCGTGACTCACGTGCACCGCCGGCCCGCCGCGGGCATCGACGCGGGCATCGACGCGGGCATCGACGCGGGCGCCGACGGGGCCGGGTCGATCAGGACGTGGTGACCTCGCTCCGGTCGCCCGACCACAGCGTGTGGAAGGCGCCGTCGCGATCGACCCGGCCGTAGGTGTGCGCCCCGAAGTTGTCGCGCAGGCCCTGCACGAGGGCGGCCGGCAGGCGCTCGGCGCGCACCGTGTCGTAGTAGCCGAGGGCGCTGCAGAAGCCGGGCACGGGCACACCCGAGGTGGTGCCGTGGGCGACGACCCGTCGCCACGCGTCCTGCCGGTCGGCGAGGCCCGAGGCGATGCTCGGGGCGACGAGCAGCGTCGCGAGCCGACCGGCGGCGTACTCGTCGCTGATCTGGGCGAGCAGGCGCGCACGGATGATGCAGCCGCCGCGCCAGATGCGGGCGACCGTCGCGATGTCGACGTCCCAGCCGTACTCCTCGCTGGCCTTGCGGATCTGCTCGAGACCCTGGGCGTACGCGACGACCTTGGACGACCACAGCGCGTCACGGACGTCGTCGACGAACTGCTGACGGTCCTCGACGGACACTGTGCGGTCGGGGCCGACGAGCACGCCGCGGGCCGCTCCACGCACGTCAGTGTCACCCGAGCCCGAGCGGGCGAAGACGGACTCGGCGATCGTCGAGACGGGCACACCGAGCTCCAGGGCGGTCTGCACGGTCCAGCGACCGGTGCCCTTCTGCTCGGCGGCGTCGACGATGACCTCGACGAGCGGGCGGCCGGTCGATGCGTCGACCTGGTCGAGCACGTCGGCCGTGATCTCGATGAGGAACGAGTCGAGCTCGCCGGAGTTCCACTCACGGAAGACGGCCGCCGACTCGGTGGCCGTCAGCCCCGCCGCCGAGAGCAGGTCGTAGGCCTCTGCGATGAACTGCATGTCGGCGTACTCGATGCCGTTGTGCACCATCTTGACGAAGTGTCCGGCGCCGTCGGGCCCCATCCAGGCGCAGCACGCCTCGCCGTCGACCTGCGCGGCGATGGACTCGAGGATCGGGCCCAGGGCGGCATAGGACTCCTTCGACCCGCCCGGCATGATCGACGGACCCTCGAGGGCGCCGACCTCGCCTCCGGAGATGCCGGTGCCGACGAAGTGGAGGCCGTGCTCGCGCAGGCGCTTCTCCCGGCGGCGGGTGTTCTCGAAGTGGGCGTTGCCGCCGTCGACGACGATGTCGCCCTCCTCGAGCAGGGGCACGAGCTCGTCGATGACGGCATCGGTGGGACCACCGGCCTTGACCATGACGATGATCCGGCGCGGCCGCTCGAGTGACGCGACGAAGTCGGCTGTCGACTCCGATGGCACGAACGTGCCCTCCGAGCCGTGCTCGTCGACGAGGGTGCGCGTCTTCGCGGTGCTGCGGTTGTGGACGGCGACGGTGTGGCCGTGGCGAGCGAGGTTGCGGGCGAGGTTGCTGCCCATGACCGCGAGGCCGGTCACTCCGATGGTGGCGAGGTCAGACATGGGGACTCCTTCGGGAGGGGATGACACGACCGTATGCCGTGTGGCGGGCAGGCGGGAGGGCGCGGTCGCGCCGTGGTCGGCGGGCGCCGCTCGGGGTGGCCGGCCGAGGTCAGTCGATGGAGTCGTCGAGCACGGCGTCGACCGCGGCCAGGGCGGCGGCGTCACCCTCGCGGGTGATCTCGCCCTCGGGCGGGCGGTTCCACAGCCAGCAGTCGAGGTCGGCTGCCGAGCCGCAGATCTCGGCGGTCGCGGAGTCGTCGGGGCCGTCGGCGACGAGGAAGCGCTGGACGTCGATCTCGTCGCCGTTCCAGGTGCCGGTGATGCGGACCGGCGTCACGGTCCACGTGTGCATGGCGTCGACGGTCGCGATCGTCACCGGCGCCGAGACGGGCACGTGGGTCAGGCCGGGCTCGGGCTCGTGACCGCGCATGATCCGCAGGGCCTCGTCGATGCCGTCGGCGGCGAGCCGGCAGTCGAGCGGCGAGCGATCGCCCACGGTGAGCTCGGCGTCGAGGCGGTGGACCAGCGCCTCGTGGGCCTGCCGGCGGCGGATGTAGCCGGCCGTCTTGTCGTCGGCCCACATCCACAGCGGTGTCTCGGGGGGCAGCTCGCGGAGCACGCGGTGCAGCCGCTCGCTCGAGCGGTCGAAGAAGGCAAGCAGTCCGGCGCGGTCGCTCGGCCGCTCCTCTCGTGACGCGTTCATCGCGTCGAGGTCGGCCGGGTCGGTGAGGCCGCGCTCGGCGATCTCGCCCCAGAACCACTGCACCTCGCCGAGGTGCCACAACAGGTCGTCGGCGTCCCAGTCGGGACACGACGGCACGCGTACGTCCGCGGGTGCCGTCGTCAGCGCCGCCCGGAAGCGGGCCGAGTCGGCCGCGAGGTGGTCGAGGAAGGGAAGGGGGCCACCTGAGCGGCTGGACGGCATACGGGTTCTCCTGTCAGCGGACGCCGGCTACGCGGAACTGCACGGAGATGCGCGGCCCCATCGGCTCGGACGTCTTCGGGACCGCGTGGTCCCACGTCCGCTGGCACGAGCCGCCCATCACGACGAGGTCACCATGTCCCAGGGGATAGCGCAAGCTCTTTGCCGTCGACCCAGGGATGGGACCGCCGTCACGCGGGCGGAGCGCGAGCGTGCGCGCCGACCCCAGCGACAGGATCGCGATCATGGTGTCGCTGTCACGGGAGCGCCCGATGCGGTCGCCGTGCCAGGCGACGCTGTCGCGACCGTCGCGGTAGAGGCACAGCCCGGCGGTGACGAACGGCTCGCCGAGCTCTGGGGCGTAGTGACGGCTCAGTGCCTCACGGGCCTCGACGAGCATCGGGTGGGGCAGCGTCTCGTCGCCCGCGTAGAACTTCGTCAGCCGGGGGACGTCGACGACCGAGTCGTACATCTGGCGTCGCTCGGCGTGCCACGGCACGTCGCGCAGCAGCGCCGTGAAGAGCTCGTCGCCGGCGGCGAGCCAGCCGGGACGGACGTCGACCCACGCGCCGTGGGCCAGGTGGTGGCGGGTCGTCCCGGTGCCGACGTCGCGGAGCGTCATCGCGTCGGTGAGGTCGAGGAGGGAACCCTGGAGAGAGAGGTCCATCCCCCCACGATAGCCCAAGGGTCGAACGAGTGTTCGAATGGTGCACGTGTTTCGTGTCGACCTCACACAGAACGGCGCGTGCGGTGCCACCGACGCCCCGGCGCGGGGGAGAATGGACCCATGCCCCTCTACCGTGACGAGGCGATCGTCCTGCGCACCCACAAGCTGGGCGAGGCCGACCGCATCATCACGATGCTGACCCGCACCCGGGGCCGCGTCCGCGCCGTCGCCAAGGGGGTGCGCCGCACGAAGTCCCGCTTCGGCTCGCGCCTCGAGCCCGGCATGGTCGTCGACGTCCAGTGCTACGAGGGCCGCAACCTCGACACTGTCACCCAGGTCGAGACGCTCGCTCCCTACGGCGACGCGATCGCCCGCGACTACGTCGCCTACACCTGCGCCACGTCGATGCTCGAGACGGCGCTCCAGCTGACCGAGGAGCACGAGCCGCAGACCCAGCAGTACCTCCTGCTCGCCGGCGCGCTGCGCTCGCTCGCCGAGCGCGCCCACGACCCCGGTCTCGTCCTCGACGCCTACCTGCTCCGCTCGTTGGCCGTCGCCGGCTGGGCACCGAGCTTCGTCGACTGCGCGAAGTGCGGCGCACCGGGGCCGCACCGGGCGTTCAACGTGCAGGCCGGAGGGGCCGTGTGCTCCGTATGCCGTCCGCCCGGCTCGAGCGCCCCCGCTCCCGAGACCTTCGAGCTGCTCGCGTCCCTGCTGACCGGTGACTGGGATGTCGCCGACGCGAGCGACGAGCGGTGCCGCAGGCAGGGCAACGGCCTCGTCTCCGCCTTCCTCCAGTGGCACATCGAGCGAGGGCTGCGGTCGCTGCGCCTCGTCGAACGGGCCTGAACGAGACCCAACGAGCCTGAGCCAGCAGCGAACCCGATCACGACAGACCGGAGACCCATGTACGCCAAGCCCTTCCCGCACCCGTCCGGCGCGACGGCGCCCGCCGTCCCGGCCGACCTGCTGCCCAAGCACGTCGCGATCGTCATGGACGGAAACGGCCGCTGGGCCAACGCGCGAGGCCTGCCGCGGACCAAGGGCCACGAGGCGGGGGAGGCGTCGCTGCTCGACGTCGTCGCGGGAGCCATCGACATCGGCGTGACCCACCTGTCGGCATACGCCTTCTCGACGGAGAACTGGCGGCGGTCGCCCGACGAGGTCCGCTTCCTCATGGGCTTCAACCGCGACGTCATCCGCCGGCGGCGCGACCAGCTCCACGAGTGGGGTGTGCGGATGCGCTGGGTCGGCCGCGCGCCGCGCCTGTGGCGCTCGGTCATCAAGGAGCTCGAGGTCGCCCAGGACCTGACGCAGCACAACACCGGGCTCACCCTCTACTTCTGCGTCAACTACGGCGGCCGCGCCGAGATCGCCGACGCCGTGCAGCGGATCGCCTACGACGTCAAGGACGGTCGGCTTCGTCCCGCCTCGGTCGACGAGAAGACGATCAAGCGCTACCTCGACGAGCCGACGATGCCCGACGTCGACCTCTTCGTGCGCTCGTCCGGCGAGCAGCGCACGAGCAACTTCCTGCTGTGGCAGTCGGCCTATGCCGAGATGGTCTTCCAGAACCAGCTGTGGCCCGACTACGACCGGCGCGACCTCTGGGCCGCGATCGAGGAGTACGTCGCCCGCGACCGCCGCTACGGCGGCGCGGTCGACACCCCGACGACCACCTCCTGACCGCGACCTCCTGACCGCCACCGGCGGGCCATTCCCCCGACCGAACGCCGCGTTCGATGCCGAACGCGCTGGTAGAGCACGGCTTTCGAGACCGAGCGCTGCGTTCGGTGCGGAGGGCCGGGCGTGGGGTCAGGGGGCGGCGGCCGTGCAGTCGGCGCAGGTGCCGAAGATCTCGAGGGTGTGTGTGACGCCGCTGAAGCCGTGGTCGCGCGCCACCGTGTCGGCCCACCTCTCGACGGCCGGACCCTCGACCTCGACGGTGCGGCCGCAGGCGCGGCACACGAGGTGGTGGTGGTGGTGCGTCGAGCAGGCCCGGTAGACCGCCTCGCCGTCGTCGGTGCGCAGCACGTCCACCGTCCCGGCCTCGACCATCGACTGGAGCGTCCGGTAGACCGTGGCGAGGCCGACGCCCGCACCCGCGTCGCGCAGCCGCGCGTGCACCGTCTGGGCGGAGGTGAAGTCGTCGGAGCGTTCGAGCAGCTCGGCGACGGCGGCCTGCTGGCGGGTGGGCTTGCGAGAGGTCGCGGAGGTGTTGGTGCTGCTCGTCATGGTCTCGATCCTGTCGTCGGGCCGGGCGCCGTGCCGACCGAGGTGGACCCGTCGGCCCCCTCGGCCTGCGGGGTGGACCCCGCCGGATGGTCGTGGTGGACGCCGTGCTCGTCGTAGTGGCCCTCGTGCGCCGCGTGGAGGTGCCCGTCGTGGACGTAGTCGACGTGGTCGCCGTGCGTGACGGCCGGGTGCCCGCACTCGGCCCCGTGCTCGTGGGCGTGGGTCTCGGCGACGTCGTGCCTCCTGCTCCCGACCCTGGCCAGGACGGCCGTGACGACCGCGGTCACGACGAACAGCGCCACGGCGAGCAGCACGATGGTGCCCCCCGAGGGCGTGTCGAGCGGGTAGGACAGCGCCACGCCACCGACGGACGAGACGAGGCCGAACGCGATGGCCCAGCGCAGCCCGCCGCTGAACGACCTCGCGACGAGCTGGCTCGTGGCGTTCGGCACGATCATGAGCGCACTGATGAGCAGCAGCCCGACGACCCGCATGGCGACGACGACGGTCGTCGCCGTCAGCACGGCGAGCACGATGTTGAGCGGGAGGACGGGGAGCCCGACGGCGCGGGCGTACTCCTCGTCGTTGGCCACCGCGAAGAGACGGGGCCGCAGGGCCCAGGTGGTGACCGAGATGAGCAGGGCCAGGGCGGCGAAGACGTACAGATCGGTGCGCTGGGTGGTGAGGATCGACCCGAAGAGGTACTTCATGAGGTTCGCCGGGGTGCCGCTGGACGACTTGCTGATGATGACGACGCCTGCCGCGATGCCGCCGTAGAAGATGACGGCGAGGGCCACGTCGCCGTTGGTGCGGCCCCGGGCACGGAGCAGCTCGATGACGACGGCCGCGATGACCGCTGCCAGCAAGGCCGTGAGCACCGGTGCGGCGCCGGAGACGAGACCGATCGCGACGCCGGCGAGGGCGACGTGGCCCATGCCGTCGCCGATCAGCGAGAGCCGCCGCTGGACGAGGAAGATCCCGACCATCGGCGCGACGGTGCCCACGAGCAGCGCGGCGATGAGCGCCCGCTGCATGAAGTCGACGGAGAGCAGGTCGATCACGGTCGGCTCCCGTCGGTTCGGCTGACGTCGAGCGGGCCGTGGGCCAGCGAGGGGTGGTTCCCCTCGAGCTCGAGGTCGTGGTGGTGGCTGTCGTGGTCGTGGTGCACGCGGTCGCGCGCGGCGGCATACGCCTCGGGGGTCCCGTCGAAGCGGATGCGGCCGCCGTCGATGACGACGATGCGGGTGAGCAGCCGCTCGAGCGCTCCGAGCTCGTGCGTGACGATGACCATCGTGACGTCGCGCTCGACGAGGCGGTCGAGCACGTCGGCGAGCACGTGCTGGTTCGCGGCGTCGACCCCGGCGGTGGGCTCGTCCATGATGAGGACCTCGGGCTGCCCGGCGAGGGCGCGGGCGATCAGGACACGTCGCTGCTGGCCGCCCGAGAGCGTGCTCACCTCGGTGGCGGCGCGGTCGGCGAGGCCGACGACGTCGAGTGAGCGGGCCACGATCTGCCGGTCGGTGGCGCGCAGCCGTCCGAGCCAGCCGATGCGGGGGAGCCGCCCCGTCGCGACGATCTCCTCGGCGGTGGCCCGGACCGACGCCGAGAGCGTGTGCCGTTGGGGCACGTAGCCGAGGCGGGCCCGGTCGTGGAACTCACCACTGTCGATGCCGAAGAGCGTCACGGTGCCGGCGACCCGTTCGTTGAGGCCGAGCACGCCCTTCATCAGCGTCGACTTGCCCGACCCGTTGGGCCCGACGATCGCCACGATCTCGCCCTTCCGGATCGACAGGTCTACGTCGCTGAGGACAGGGCCGTCGCCGTAGCCGAAGCTCGCGCCCCGCAGGGTCACGACCTCGTTCGTCGGCGTGGGTTCGAGGGGGAGCAGCGGTGCCGACCTCATGAGCACTCCTGGCCGTCGCGCAGGGCAACGAGATTGCTCTGCATGACCTCGAAGTAGTCCGCGCCGACCGACGCGCTGGTGATCCCCTCGATGGGGTCGAGCGTCGCGACCTTCGCGCCCGTCGACTCCGCGACCGTCTGCGCGAAGTGCGGCTCGACGAGCGTCTCCTGGTAGATCGTGGTCACGCCGGCGGACCTCACGAGGTCACCGACCGCCTTGAGGGCTGCCGCGCTGGGCTCGGCCTCGGGCGAGACCCCGGTGATGCCGCGCTGCTCGAAGCCGTAGCGGGCTGCCAGGTAGCCGAAGGCGGCGTGGCTGGTGACCAGCTCCTTGACGCGACACTGCCGCAGGCCCACCCGCATCTCCTCGTCGAGCTCGGAGAGCTTCTCCACGAAGATCGCGGTGTTCTTCGCGTAGACCGGGGCGTGCGCGGGGTCGTCCTTGGACAGTCGCGCGCTGATCGCCTGCGCGACAGCGGCGTAGCGCGAGGGGTCGAGCCAGAAGTGGGGGTCGTCGGCGCCGTGGTCGTGCCCGTCGTGCCCGTCGTGCCCGTCGGCGGTGTCGTGCTGCTCGGTCTCGGTGCCCGACTCGCCGGCGTGGTCGCTGTCGTCGGTCGACGCGGGTACGAGCTTCGCGACGTCGGCGACGTCGAGCACCTTCGTGGGGTCGACGAGCACGACGGCCTCGTCGACCGCAGGCTGGAAGCCGTCGGCGTAGACGACGAGGCGTGCCTTGGTCAGGCCGCCGATGTCCTGCGGTGCCAGCTCGAGGTCGTGGGGTTCGGCGCCCGGTTTCGTCAGGACGGTGACCGGGAGCGCTCCGCCCGTGATCTGTTGCGTGGCGAACTGGATGGGGTAGAACGACGTGACGACCGCCCCGGCGGCTGAGCCGGACCCGGAGTCCGAACCGCTCCCGCACGCGGCCGTCGTGAGCGCCAGGGCTGTCGCGGCGACGACGGCGGACAGGACACGGCGCGGGGGAGGGGCGGGCATGAGCCCATCCTTCCCATGGTGAGAATGATTGTCAAAACCGTTCTCGGGTTCTTGGCCCTGGGTCAGCCGGCGGGGACGATCCTGACCACCGCGACGGCCACGGCGAGGACGAGCACCGCGGTGCGCATCAGGCGTTCGGGCATGGTCAGACGCTGCCAGGTGAGGAAGAGCAGCCAGCCGACGAAGGCCGCGACGACGAGGAACGCGATGCCCCCCCACGGCCGCGGCGCGAGGATGCCGACCGCGAGCAGGACGACGAGGGCGCCGAGCGCTAGGGGGCGCGGGACGGCGTTGAGCCGCTCCACCCACGGGTAGGAGGCGTGCTCGAGACGGGAACGGAAGCTCAGGGCCACGTCACGAGCCTAGGGGACGTGGCGGCCTACCCCGGACGCGTGGCAAAGCAGTGGCACCGGCCCGATAACCTGTCCCGCATGGCCAAGCAGACATCCATCGTGGACACCGTCGTCAGCCTCTGCAAGCGCAGGGGCTTCGTCTTCCCGAGCGGTGACATCTACGGAGGCACGAGGTCTGCGTGGGACTACGGCCCCCTCGGCGTCGAGCTCAAGGAGAACATCCGCCGCCAGTGGTGGAAGTCCATGGTCACGAGCCGCGACGACGTCGTCGGCCTCGACTCCTCGATCATCCTCCCGCGCGAGACGTGGGTCGCCTCGGGCCACGTCGGCACCTTCACCGACCCGCTCGTCGAGTGCCTCAGCTGCCACCGCCGTCGCCGCCAGGACCACCTCCAGGAGGCGCTCGCCGAGAAGAAGGGCATCGAGGACCCCGACTCGATCCCGATGTCCGACATCGTGTGCCCGGACTGCGGCACCAAGGGCCAGTGGACCGAGCCGCGCGAGTTCAACATGATGCTCAAGACCTACCTCGGCGTCATCGAGGACGAGTCGGGCCTGCACTACCTGCGCCCCGAGACGGCCCAGGGCATCTTCGTCAACTTCAACAACGTCATGCAGGCCTCGCGCAAGAAGCCGCCGTTCGGTATCGCCCAGACGGGCAAGAGCTTCCGCAACGAGATCACGCCGGGCAACTTCATCTTCCGCACGCGCGAGTTCGAGCAGATGGAGATGGAGTTCTTCGTCAAACCGGGCGAGGACGACGAGTGGCTCCAGTACTGGCTCGAGGAGCGCACCCGCTGGTACGTCGACCTCGGCATCAACCCCGACAACCTGCGCCACTACGAGCACTCGCCGGAGAAGCTCTCGCACTACTCGAAGCGCACCGTCGACATCGAGTACCGCTTCAACTTCGCCGGTTCCGAGTGGGGCGAGCTCGAGGGCATCGCCAACCGCACCGACTTCGACCTGTCTACGCACTCGAAGCACTCGGGCACCGACCTGCTCTACTTCGACCAGCAGACGGGCGAGAAGTACACCCCCTACGTCATCGAGCCGGCGGCCGGCCTGTCGCGCTCGCTCATGACGTTCCTCGTCGACGCCTACCACGAGGACGAGGCGCCCAACACCAAGGGCGGCGTGGACAAGCGCGTCGTGCTGCGGCTCGACCCGCGCCTGGCGCCGGTCAAGGCCGCCGTCCTCCCGCTGTCGCGCAACGCCGACCTCTCGCCGAAGGCCCGCGACCTCGCCGCGCAGCTGCGTCGTCACTGGAACATCGACTTCGACGACGCCGGCGCCATCGGCAAGCGCTATCGCCGCCACGACGAGATCGGCACGCCGTTCTGCATTACGGTCGACTTCGACACGCTCGAGGACCACGCCGTGACGATCCGCGAGCGCGACTCGATGGCGCAGGAGCGCATCGCGCTCGACCAGGTCGAGGGCTACCTCGCCCAGCGCCTCGTCGGCTGCTGACGCGCAGGCAGCACCGCCGCTGACGTATGCCGTCCGCCCACCCGGGCAGGCGGCATACGTGCGCCCGTGGTGCCGTGCCGGCAGCGGGGTCGGTCGGTGAGGCCCGCCGCGGTCCGGCCCGTCCCGGGCGCGGGACGTCCGGGATCGGCGGCATACTGCCCGCATGGTCGAGACCGAGGTGCTGCGCGCGACGCCGGGCGACCGGGCGCGGGCGGCGGCCGACGTGCTCGGCGACGAGGTGCTGACCTCGTGGTGCGCCGACCTGCTCGCCGGGCGTGCGACCTGGGGCGACCCCGACCTGCCCGACATCGGCTGGGTCGGCGGCCAGGCCGTGTCCGGATGGGGCTCGCCCGACCACCTCGACGACGCCACCCGCTACTGGTCCCGGGTGTGGGCGGCCCGCACCCTGCTCTACGTCTGGTCCGAGCAGTGCGGTCCGGATGTCGTTGCAGGACTGGGTGATCCGGCATGGCGGGTCCGCGAGATGTGTGCCAAGGTGGCGGCCCGCTGGGAGGTCGGCCCTGCAGCCGAGCCCTGCGCAGGCCTCGTGACGACCGACGACGTGCCGAGGGTCCGGGCCGCGGCCGCGCGGGTGCTCGGCGCCGTGGGGGAGGCCGAGCACGCCGACGCCCTGCACGAGGCCGTGGACGACCCGGACGAGTCCGTGCGCGTCGCGGCCGCTCGGGCACTCACCACCCTCGAGCGCCGCCTCGACCGCGACCTCTGACCCCGGCAACACACCGAGTAGGTCACAACTCGCCGGGATCCGATCGCGCTGAGTTGTGACCTACTCGGTGTGTTGCGGGGTGGGGAGGTGCTCAGCCGGGGAAGTGGCCGGTCGCGACCGGGCGTAGGGGGTCGCGGATCCACTCGCTCCACGATCCCGGGTAGAGCACCGTGTCGACCCCGAGCTCGGCGAGCGCGAGCATCTCGTGGGCCGCGGTCACTCCCGAGCCGCAGTAGACACCGACGCCGTCGCCTCCCTCGTGACCGGCGCGAACCCGCTCCCAGTGCTCGGCCAGGTCGCGCCGGAACGTGCCGTCGGCCGTGACCCAGGCGGTCGTGGGGCTGTTGACCGCTCCGGGCACGTGGCCGGCGACGGGGTCGATGGGCTCGGTCTCGCCGGCATAGCGCTCGGGCGCACGCGCGTCGAGGAGCAGCCCGTCGCGCGCCAGTGCTGCCGCACCGGAGGCGTCGAGCGTCGGCAGGTGCCCGGGCCGCACCTGCATGTCGCCGTGCCGGTCGGCGGGCTCCTCGGTCGAGACCGGCAGCCCCGCTGCCAGCCACGCGGCATACCCGCCGTCGAGCACCCGGACGTCGGCGACGCCGACCCAGCGCAGCACCCACCAGGCCCGCGCGGCGGCATACGACTCCTTGCCGTCGTGGACGACGACGCGGCTGTGCTCGGAGACGCCGGCCCGGCGCAGGAGGGCCTCGACCACGGCGGGGTCGGGCAGCGGGTGGCGTCCGCCGTCGCCGGGCGGCGCCGCCAGCTCGGTGTCGAGGTCGACGAAGAACGCGCCGGGCACGTGGCCGGCGTCGTAGTCCGCCCGCCCTGCAGGCGTGTTCGCCGTCGTCAGTGCCCAGCGCACGTCGAGCACGACGACGTCCTCGATCTCGTGGGCGAGCTCGGTGGCGGTGATGAGGTGGGTCACCGGGCCATCGTGGCATCCTCACCGTGTGCGTGCTCACCTGGTCCTCGTGCACGGGTCGCGCCTGTCGAGCGCCCAGTGGGCGCCGCAGGTGCCGCTCCTGCGTGACCACGTCGACCTGACGCTCGTGGACCTGCCCGGGCACGGGGAGCGCGTCCACGAGCCGTTCACGCTGGACCGCTGCGTCGAGGTCATCGGGGCGGCCGTCGGTGCCGTCCCCGCCGGCACCCCGGCCGTGGTCGTCGGCCACTCGCTCGGCGGCTACGCCGCGATGGCGTATGCCGCTGCCCGCCCCGACACGCTCGACGGGCTCGTCCTCGCCGGGGCCAGCGCGGTCCCCACGGGACCCGGAGCCGCGGTCTACCGGGGCGTCGCGGCGCTGACCGACCGGCTCGGCGCGGAGCGGATGACGCGGGTCAACGACCGCGTCCTGCACCGCCTCTACCCGGCCGAACGCATCGACCCGGTCATCGCCGGCGGCTACTACTTCGCGCCGACGGCGGCCGCGTGGCGCGAGGTCATGGCGCGCTGCCGGCCCTCGATGCTCGAGCACGTGCGCTGCCCGGTGCTGCTGCTCAACGGCCGGTTCGACCAGCTGCGGATCGGTGCCCGCGCCTACCTGCGAGCCTGCCCGAGTGCCCGGGAGGAGATCGTGCGCCGGGCCGGCCACCTGTCCGGGCTCGACCAGCCGGAGGCGTTCGCCGACGCCCTGCTCCGCTTCGCGCGGACCGTCGTCGATTCGGCTCCGGGCGCCTGATCGGGGACAATCGAGCCCGTGACCGACGTGATGAGCCCCGCGACGCAGGCCGGTGAGGCCGCCCGCGCAGAGACGACGGGCGCCGTGCTGCCCCCGCTGCGCATCGGCCGCCACGTCATCGAGTCGCCGGTGGTCCTCGCGCCGATGGCCGGCATCACGAACCGCGCCTTCCGCCGCCTCTGCCGCGAGTACGGCAACGAGGGCCGGGCCCTCGAGGGCGCGAGCGGCGCCACGAGTCTCTACGTCAGCGAGATGATCACCTCGCGCGCGCTCGTCGAGCGGACGCCCGAGTCGATGCGCCTGATCGAGCACGACCCGGACGAGAACCCGCGCTCGATCCAGCTCTACAGCGTCGACCCCGCCACCGCGCGGGCAGCTGCCCGGATGCTCGTCACCGAGGACCGGGCCGACCACATCGACCTCAACTTCGGCTGCCCCGTGCCCAAGGTCACCCGCAAGGGCGGCGGCTCGGCGCTGCCGTGGAAGAAGGACCTCTTCAAGGCCATCGTCGGCGCCGTCGTCGAGGAGGGCGCCAAGCGCGACATCCCCGTCACCGTCAAGATGCGCAAGGGGATCGACGACGTCCACCTCACCTTCCTCGACGCCGGCCTCACCGCCGAGGCCGAGGGGGTCGCCGCGGTCGCCCTGCACGGCCGCACGGCCGCGCAGGCCTACTCGGGCACCGCCGACTGGAGCGCCATCCGGATGCTCAAGGAGACCGTGACGAGCATCCCCGTCCTCGGCAACGGCGACATCTGGTCGGCCGAGGACGCCCTGCGCATGGTCCGCGAGACCGGGTGCGACGGCGTGGTCGTGGGTCGCGGCTGCCTCGGGCGCCCGTGGCTGTTCACCGACCTCGCCGCGGCCTTCGCCGGCACCCCGGCGCGGGTGACCCCGACGCTCGGCGAGGTCGCCGACACGCTGCGGACGCACACGGCATACCTCTGCGACTTCTACGGCGAGGAGGAGCGCGCCTGCCGCGACATCCGCAAGCACATCGCCTGGTACCTCAAGGGATTTCCGGCCGGGTCGACGATCCGCAACTCGCTCGCGCTCGTCGACTCCATGGCGGCCCTCGACGACCTCCTCGCCACCCTCGACCCCGACGTGCCGTGGCCCGGCGAGGCCGCTGAGGGCCAGCGCGGGCGCGCGGGGTCCTCGCGCACCGTGGCGCTGCCCGACCGCTGGCTCGAGTCGCGCGAGCTGTCCGAGGAGCACCGGCGGACCATCGCCGAGGCCGAGCTGTCGGTCAGCGGCGGCTGAGGGTCACTTCAGCCAGACGCTGAGCGGGCCGATCCGCTCGCAGCCCGCCGCGACCGCCGCTGCGACGCTCGCTCCGGCCTCCCAGCCCACGAGGGGTAGGCCGTCCGCGACGTCGCGGGCGGCAGCCGCGGCCGCGCTCCACGCGCGCTCCACGTCGCCGTCGAGCGTGAAGACGTTGCCGAGGCCGGCGACCTCCGCCGTCACGTTGACGATCGCCCCGGCGACGACGGGCGACTGCGGGTCCTCGGTCGCGCGCTGCGCGAGGAACGCGACCCCGGGCTCCTCGAGGAGTGACGGGCGCAGGATCGCCTCGGCGTCCGGGTCGCTCGCCCAGGCCCGCACCCAGGCCGCCATCTCGTGGGGCGTCGTGAGGCGCTGCCAGGTGGGTGCAGGAGCGGGCGCGAGCGGCACCGACGGGTCGAGCCACACCCACTCGCCGACGACGATCCGGGCGAAGTCCTCCGTCGACAGGTCGAGCCGCGACCACGAGTCCTTGACCGAGCAGCCGTCCGAGTCGTCCACGCGGGCGAGGACGTCGTACTCACCGGCCTCCGGCGAGAGCGTCACGGCGTCCGGGTAGTAGGGCGGGGTGCGCGTCGACGCGGTCCAGGCAACGGAGTCGGTGGTGCACACGACGCCGTGCGAGCGGGCCACGGCGTCGCACCAGAGGGCGTTGTTGCGGGCGGCGAGCAGGATCCGGTCGGTCACGGCACGATCCTCCCAGCGTCGGTGGCCGATGGCAGGATCGGGGCATGCGACAGGGCGGATCGGCCGAGCGGCCCGCGACCTTCTTCGACGACGCCGACGACTTCCGCGCGTGGCTCGATGCCCACCACGAGAGCGCCACCGAGCTCTGGATGGGCCTCAACAAGAAGCACGTCGAGCCCCGCGGCCTCCAGTGGGCCGAGGCCGTGCGCGAGGCCCTCTGCTTCGGCTGGATCGACTCCATGGCGCAACGCATCGACGAGGACGCCGTGCGCCAGCGGTGGACCCCGCGCAAGCGGGGCAGCAACTGGAGCACGGTCAACATCAACGCCGTCGCCGAGCTGACGGCGGCCGGGCGCATGCGTCCGGCCGGGCTCGCTGCGTTCGCCAGGCGGCGTGAGGACCGCTCGGGCGTCTACGCCTACGAGAACCGCGACCTGACCTGGTCCGACGACTATGAGGCGATGCTGCGGGCCCACCCTCAGGCCTCGGCCTTCTGGGACGGGGCGACGCCCTCCTACCGCAAGGTCGCCACGAACTGGGTGCTGACGGCCAAGCAGGAGGCGACGCGCGACAAGCGCATGGCCGAGCTCGTCGAGGACTGCGCCAACCTGCGCCTCATCAAGACGCAGCGCTACGGCACCGAGCCGGCCTGGGTGCGGCGCATGCAGGCCGAGCTCGGCTGAGCCGTCGTCAGGCTCGGGTGGCGGTCAGCGCTTGGCCTTGGGCGGGATGATCTCGGTGTGGTCCTTGGCGGCGGACTTCGCGTGCTTGTCGGCACGCTTCTCCTTGAGCGATCTGGCCTTCGTGGACATGTGGGACTTCGGTGACTTGTCGCCCATGGCGCGCTCCTGTGGTTGGAAGCCTGAGCGGCTCCATCCCTGAAGTATGCGCCCCGGGTGCGGCGCCCGGGCCGTTGCCGTCACCCCGCATAGAGTTCCGGTGTGGGCTATCAGGGTCGGGACCGGGAGCGATGGGTCGCAGAGGACCCTGCCCAGAAGCGCGCCGACCGCGACGACTTCGCCCGAGACCGCGCTCGGGTCGTGCACTCGTCGTCGTTGCGCCGCCTCGCCGCCAAGACGCAGGTGCTCGCGCCGGGTCACGACGACTTCGTCCGCAACCGCCTGACCCACTCCCTCGAGGTGGCGCAGATCGGACGGGAGTTCGGTGCCGCCCTCGGCTGCAACGCCGACGTCGTCGACACCGCGTGCCTCGCCCACGACCTCGGCCACCCGCCGTTCGGCCACAACGGTGAGACCGTCCTCGACGAGATCGCCTCGGGCATCGGCGGTTTCGAGGGCAACGCGCAGACGCTGCGCCTGCTCACGAGGCTCGAGGCCAAGCGCGCCCACGCCGACGGCCGGTCCGCCGGCCTCAACCTGACCCGTGCGAGCCTCGACGCGACGACGAAGTACCCGTGGGAGATCGGCGACGGGCCCTACGAGACGAGGAAGTTCGGCGTCTACCCCTCCGACCTGCCCGTCTTCGACTGGATCCGCGAGGGCGCCCGGCCCCGCCGACGGTGCCTCGAGGCCGAGGTCATGGACTGGTCCGACGACGTGGCCTACTCCGTCCACGACGTCGAGGACGCCATCGCCTCGGGCTGGATCGACCCCCGGCTGCTCCACTCGCGCGACATGGCTGACGTCATCGACGTCGCGGGCCGCACCTACGCGCCCGACCTCGGTGCCGACGCGCTCGGTGCCGCGCTGGAACGCATCCTCGCCTCGGGAGCGGTGCCCACGGCACACGACGGCTCGCGGGGCGACCTGGCGCGGCTCAAGGACATGACGAGCCGGCTCATCGGGCACTTCGTCCTCGTCGTCGAGCAGGCCACGCGCGAGCGGCACGGGCCGGGCGAGCTGTGCCGCTTCGAGGCCGACCTCGTCGTCCCCGACGACACCCGCGCCGAGTGCTCGGTGCTCAAGGCGATCGCCAACCACTTCGTCATGACCACCGACGAGCGGCTCTCGGTCATGTCGGGGCAGCGCGACGTCGTGCGCGCCGTCGTCGAGGCGTATGCCGCCGCGCCCGAGGAGCGCCTCGACGTGGCCTTCCGCCTCGACCACGAGGCCGCCGCCGACGACGGGGAGCGGCTGCGCGTGGTCGTCGACCAGGTGGCCTCCCTGACCGACGTGCGCGCCCTCGCCCTCCACAGCCAGTGGTGCCGGTGACGGGCAGCTCGTGGGCGAGCACCTAGAATCACGGATGGCGACAGGAGGCAGATGGCGGGGCTGATCAACAGCGAGGACATCGCGGCGGTCAAGGCGCGGTCGTCCATCGAGGACGTCGTGCGCGAGCACGTGACGCTCCGCTCCGCGGGTCCGGGGTCGCTCAAGGGCCTGTGTCCCTTCCACGACGAGAAGACGCCGTCCTTCAACATCCGCCCCGCCGTGGGCGCGTGGCACTGCTTCGGCTGCGGCGAGGGCGGCGACGTCATCTCGTTCGTCCAGAAGGTCGACCACCTCAGCTTCTCCGAGGCCGTCGAGCGGCTCGCGCAGAAGCTGGGCATGGAGCTGCGCTACGAGAACGGCGACCGGCCGCGCGAGGAGGGGCTCGGTCGCCGCAGCCGCCTCGTCGAGGCCCACCGCGTGGCCGAGGAGTACTACACCGAGCTGCTGCTGGCACCGGGTGGTCCGGCCCGGCAGGCGCGGGACTTCCTCCGCGCCCGCGACTTCAACAGCGAGCACGTCAAGATGTTCGGCATCGGGTTCGCGCCGCGCGGGGGAGAGGACCTCGTGCGCCACCTGCGTGCCAAGGGCTTCACCGACGACGAGCTCGTCACCGGCGGCATCGCCGGCCGGGGCTCGCGCGGGCTCTACGACCGCTTCCGCGGGCGCCTCGTCTGGCCGATCCGCGACATCACCGGCGACACCGTCGGCTTCGGGGCCCGCCGCATCTTCGACGACGACCGCATCGAGGCGAAGTACCTCAACACGTCCGAGACGCCGATCTACAAGAAGTCGACCGTGCTCTACGGCCTCGACCTCGCGAAGAAGAAGATCTCGCAGGGGCGTCAGGCCGTCGTCGTCGAGGGCTACACCGACGTCATGGCCTGTCACCTCGCCGGCGTCGAGACCGCCGTCGCCACGTGCGGCACGGCCTTCGGGGCCGACCACATCAAGACGCTGCGTCGGCTCATGCGTGACGAGGCCGGCCTCGCACCCGCCAAGGTGATCTTCACCTTCGACGGTGACGCCGCCGGTCAGAAGGCCGCCATGCGAGCCTTCGCCGACGACGAGAAGTGGACCTCCCAGTCGTTCGTCGCCGTCGAGAAGTCGGGCAAGGACCCGTGCGAGCTGCGCCAGGCCGGGGGAGACCCCGCCGTGCAGGCGCTCATCGAGGACGCGGTGCCGATGTTCGAGTTCGCCGTGCGCACGACGATCAAGCGCTTCGACGTCGCGACCGCCGAGGGGCGCATCCAGGCGGTCCGGGCCGTGGCGCCGATCATCGCCTCGATCCGCGACCAGTCGCTCCGGCCGGAGTACACCCGTGAGGTCTCCGGCATGCTCGGGCTCGATGTCGAGCAGGTCGCGACCGAGGTGTCCCGCGCCGGCAAGATCAAGGTCGACGAGGACGCCCGGACGGACCGCGCCGACCGCAACGGGCGCGACCGTGGCGACGACGCCGAACCGCACGTCGGTGACGCTGGAGGCATGCCGGTGCCAGACCGGCGCGACCCGGTCGTCCACGCCGAGCGGCAGCTGCTCCAGGTCCTGCTCCAGTTCCCGACGGTGTTCAAGTCCGGCGCCATCGACCTGCTGACACCCGAGGCCTTCTCGGCGCCCGCCCACCGCGCGGTCTTCGACGGCATCCGCATCGCCCACCACAGCGGCGACAAGGGCAACGCCCGGGCCTGGACCTCGGCCGTCACCGAGGCCGCGCCGTCGCCCGTCGCCGGTCTCGTCAGCGAGCTCGCCGTCGACACCCTGCCGACGCGGATGGACGCCTCGACCGGCTTACCGACCTCCCGCTACGTCGACGAGCTCTTCGACCGGGTGCGCACCATCGCCCTGACGCGCCAGATCGCCGACTCGATGAGCGAGATGCGCCGGCTCGACCACGCCGAGACGCCGTCGCCCGAACGCACGCGCGAGCTCGGCATCCAGCTGCAGACGCTCCAGCGGGAGCT
The DNA here is from genome assembly GCF_001428505.1 of Terrabacter sp. Root181. Classification (GTDB taxonomy): domain Bacteria; phylum Actinomycetota; class Actinomycetes; order Actinomycetales; family Dermatophilaceae; genus Terrabacter. Next base: position 345,887 of record NZ_LMHU01000007.1, on the reverse strand, counting down.
CGCGGCGATCAAGGCGGGGATGGGCTGATGGCACTCTTCGAGGGGCGGCGCCGACCGGCGCTGCCCGACGACGTCCGCGCGGCGGTCCCGCTCGACGGCGGCGAGCAGGTGCTCGCCTGGGCCCGGGACGAGACCAGCGGGGCGCACGTCGTCGCGACGACCCACCACCTCGCCCTCGTCGACGCAGGGGGCGGCCTCGTCTGGAACCGCCCGTGGCACGAGGCCGAGTCCGGCACGTGGCAGGGCGAGTCCTCCCTGCTCACCGTCACGTGGGTCGACCGCGGGGTGCCTTCCGCCTGGCGCCTGACGGAGCCCTCGCTGCTCCAGCAGGCCCTGCGCGAACGGCTCCAGGCGAGCGTCGTGCTCGCCGACGAGTTCCGCACCGCCGGGCGCCGCACGGTGCGCGTCGTGATCCGCCAGGACCTTGCCAGCGGAGCCCTGCTGGAGCAGACGATCCCGGGCAAGGGCGCCGACCTCGGCGACCCGCAGGTGGCTCGCGAAGCCGCCCAGCGGATGGCCCGGCTGCGCTCCGAGGTGGGGCTCTGACGGGTCCCCGCACGGCGTCCCGCAGGCTCGTTGGGACCTCGCCAGCGACCCGCTGAACCCGATTTCTCGACGGCGCTGATGCTTTGCTATGGTTGCGCAGCAGCATTCCCCTGTAGCTCAATTGGCAGAGCAGCCGGCTGTTAACCGGCAGGTTATTGGTTCGAGTCCAATCGGGGGAGCACCGAGCAGAAGGGCCCCGACACCACTGGTGTCGGGGCCCTTCTCGTATGCCGTGTCGTCGGCTCGCGTCAGCGGCTCGGGGTCCCGACGGCATCGGCACCGACCACGCCGGTGGCCGGTGCGCCCTTGCGAGGACCGCGGCCGCGGCGGCTGAGACGACGCTCCACCCGTCCGGCCACCACGGTCAGGCTGTAGTTGATCAGGATGAAGATGATCGCGACGAAGATGTAGGCCGGGATCGTGTTGCTGTAGCCGGTGCCGATGTCGCGGGCGGCCTGGAGCAGCTCGGGGTAGAGCACCGCCGTGCCGAGCGCGGTGTCCTTGAGGATCACGACGAGCTGCCCGACGAGTGCCGGCAGCATCGCGGTGAGGGCCTGCGGCAGCTGGATCGACCGCATCACCTGGGGCGGGGTGAGGCCGATGGACACGCCCGCCTCGGCCTGGCCCATCGGCAGGCTGAACACACCCGACCGGACCAGCTCGGCGATCACCGAGCCGTTGTAGAGCGTCAGGGCGGTCACGACGGCCGCGAGCGGGTTGATCTCGCTCGTGAAGACGCCGTTGGTCGAGAAGTAGGAGTACGTGAAGTACATCATCAGCAGCACGGGCACGGACCGGAAGAACTCCACGATGACGCCAGACACCCAGCGCAGCGTGCGGTGCTGTGACAGTCGGCCCATGCCGAAGACGAGCCCGAAGGCCATGGCGAGGACGATGGAGATCGCGGCGGCCTCGAGCGTCTTGATCAGTCCCGGGATGATGTACTGCGTCCACACATCGGCGCTGAACAGCACGGTCCACATCTCGGGTTCCAGCTGGCCCTGGGCCTTGAACTTCCAGAGCACGGCGCCGATGGTGGCGACGGCGAGCAGCACGCCGAAGAGGGTGAGGATCGCGTGCCGCCGCCGGGCGCGGGGCCCGGGGGCGTCGAAGAGAACGGACTCGGCACTCATCGCTTCACCGCCAGACGGCGCGAGAGCGAGGTGAAGAACACGCCGACGGGGAGCGTGAGGACGACGAAGCCGAGCGCGAAGACGAGGAAGACCGTGACGCTCGCCGTCTCGTTCTCGATGATCTCGCTCATCAGCAGCGAGGCCTCCGCGACGCCGATGACGGAGGCGACGGTCGTGTTCTTGGTCAGGGCGATGAGCACCGAGCCCAGTGGGGCGATGGACCCGCGGAAGGCCTGCGGGAGGATGACCTCGCGCAGGCTCTGGCCGAAGGTGAGACCGATCGAGCGGGCAGCCTCGGCCTGGCCCAGCGGAACGGTGTTGACGCCGCTGCGCAGTGCCTCGCAGACGAAGGCCGCGTGGTAGACCGCCAGCGCGACGATGGCCCACCGGATGCCGTTGTCCACGAGCGCCGTCGGTGAGTTCACGTCGGTCAGGCTGATCTGCAGGATGTAGTACGGGCCGGCGATGGAGAAGAAGACGAGCAACGTCAGCGGGGTGTTGCGCACCGTGTTGACGTAGAACGAGCCCAGACGTCTCAGGATCGCCACCGGCGACACCCGCATCACCGCGAGAACGGTGCCGATGACGAGAGCGCCGATCGCCGAGAAGAAGGCGAGCCTGATGGTCATCCAGAACGCGCCGAGGATGTCGTACTTCTCGATGATGTCGAGCACGACGCTCCTTTCCGCTGTCGAGTCAGTGGGTCAGGGGTTCACGGGTCGGAGTCCGGACCCCCGCCGAGGGCGGGCCGCGCACCGTGTGGTGAGCGACCCGCCCTCGAGGTGGGAGTCGGTCAGGAGCACGCAGCCGGCGTGGGCGGGTTGCCCGCGCCGGGCTTGTAGTTGGCCGGGCCGAGGTTGGCGTCGATGGCCTTCTGCAGGGAGCCGTCGCTCTGCATCTTCTTGATCGCGTCCGTGATCTTCTGGCAGAGGGCCGTGTCGCCCTTCTTGAGGCCGATCCCGTAGTTCTCCGTCGAGAACGGCTTGCCGACGAGCTTGAACTTGCCCTTGTTCTCGGGCTGGGCCGCGAAGCCGGCGAGGATCGCGTCGTCGGTCGTCAGGGCGTCGACGCCGCCGGTGGCGAGAGCGGGCAGGCACTCGGAGTACGTCCCGAACTCCTGCAGCTGCACCGTCTGGGCGAACTTGTCCTTGACCTTCTGGGCCGAGGTCGAGCCCTTGACCGAGCAGAGCTTCTTGCCGTTGAGGCTGTCCGGACCGGTGATCGAGGTGTCGTCGGCGCGGACGAGGAGGTCCTGGCCTGCGACGAAGTACGGGCCGGCGAAGGAGACCTTCTCCTTGCGCGCGTCGGTGATGGAGTACGTCGCCACGATGAACTTCACCTGACCGGTGGAGATGAGGTCCTCGCGCTGGGCGCTGGGCGCCTGCACCCAGGTGATCTTGTCCTCCGAGGTGCCGAGCTCCTTGGCGACGTACTTGGCGACGTCGACGTCCATGCCGGAGTACTCGGTGCCCTTCTTGAGGCCGAGGCCGGGCTGGTCGAACTTGATGCCGATCTTGAGCGCGTCGCCGCTGCCGGCGTCGCCCCCGCTGGTGCCGGAGCCACACGCGGCGAGCGTGAGCGCCAACGTCGCAGCCGCCGCAACGGCTCCGAGTCGTCGTGCCTTCATCTGGGTTCCTCCCTGAGTGGTTGCTCGCGGCACACGGTGCTGCGTGCCGCGCCCTGTCGCTAGGTCCGGTGGGTCTTGTGGGTCCCGGGTGTCAGTGCGTGAGGATCTTGCCGAGGAAGTCCTTGGCGCGGTCGCTCTTCGGGTTGGTGAAGAACTCCTGGGGCGTGCCGACCTCGACGATCTGCCCGTCGGCCATGAAGACGACGCGGTCGGCCGCCTTGCGGGCGAAGCCCATCTCGTGGGTCACGACGATCATCGTCATGCCCTCCTTGGCGAGGCCGACCATGACGTCGAGGACCTCGTTGACCATCTCGGGGTCGAGGGCCGAGGTGGGCTCGTCGAAGAGCATGACCTTCGGGCCCATGGCGAGCGAGCGCGCGATCGCGACGCGCTGCTGCTGGCCGCCGGAGAGCTGGGCGGGGTACTTGTCGGCCTGGGCCTCGACGCCGACGCGCTTGAGCAGGTCGGTCGCCTGCTTGTCGGCGTCGGCCTTGGACTTCTTGCGGACCTTGATCGGTCCGAGCGTCACGTTGTCGCGGATCGTCTTGTGCGCGAAGAGGTTGAAGGACTGGAAGACCATCCCGACGTCGGCGCGCAGCTGCGCGAGCGGCTTGCCCTCCTCGGGCAGGGCCTTGCCGTCGATCGAGATGGTGCCCGACTCGATGGTCTCGAGACGGTTGATGGCGCGGCAGAGTGTCGACTTGCCCGAGCCGGACGGTCCGAGGACGACGACCACCTCGCCCTTGCCGACGGTGAGGTTGATGTCGCGCAGCACGTGCAGGTCGCCGAAGTGCTTGTTGACGCCGTCGATGACGACCATGGGGTCACGAGGCGTGTCCGGGGTCCGATCACTCGGCGCCGCGGTGTCGGGTTTCACGTCGTCCATTCCGGAAACCTATCGGCTCCGGGGACCGGGAGGCACCCTCCGCGCCGGGCGTGCCCGAATCGTGAGGAGTGTCGTCGAACGAGGCAGACCCGATCTTCCGCCCGAGAACGGACAGGTCAGGCCCCACCGTGCGGTGGGGCCTGACACCAGCGTCCGAGCGTCGGGCTCAGGCGCCGCCCTCTGCTGCGGTCGTCGTCGAGGCCGTCGGCTCGCTCGAGGAGGTGTCGGTCGCCGACGCGATGGCGGTCGCGACCTCGGTCGCCGTCTTGAGCACCTCGGTGGCCGTGGCCGTGGCCGTCGCGGTCGGCGTGGGGTCGGCCGCGACCGGCGCGGCCGCCTCGCTCGTCGTGGACGGCGCCTCGGACGTCGGTGCGGGCGGGTCGCTCGTCGTGGCGGGCGGCGGGTCGCTCGTGGTGGCGGGTGGCGGGTCGCTCGTCGTGGTCGTCGACGGGGCGGAGGTCGTCGGCGGCACGGTGGTGGACGGCGAGCTCGTGGTCGTCGTCGGCGAGGGCTTGGTGCTCGTCGGGCTCGACGTCGTCGTCGAGCTGGGAGCGCTCGTCGTCGTCGACGGGCGGCTCGTCGTCGGCGTGCCCGTGGAGGTGCTGGGCTGCGTCGTCGTCGGCTGCGTCGGCGTGGACGTCGGCGGACGGCCACCGGTGCTCGTCTGGGTCGACGACGTCTCGGTCGCCTCGGGGATCGGCACGTCACCGTCCTCGACGGTGCGGATGACGCGGCCACCCTGGTCGAACACCAGGTGCGGGACGACGGCATACGGCACGGAGGCGGTGGCCGACGGGGCGAACCCCAGGTAGGGCGCGGGGTCGACGTAGCGGTCGTTGACGATGACGTCGAAGTGCAGGTGGCAGCCGGTCGACCATCCGGTCGTGCCGCTGAGGCCGATGACCTGGCCCTGCTTGACGTGCTGGCCCTCGGTGACGAGGAACTTCGACTGGTGACCGTAGGCCGTCTTCAGCGTCGGGGTGTGCTCGATGATCGTGCGCCCGCCCCACGACGCCGACACCCGGGCGTAGATGACCGTGCCGTCGGCGGCCGCGTGGATCGGGGTCCCGCAGGCGGCGGCGAGGTCGATGCCCGTGTGGAACATCGGACGGCCGAGCAGCGGGTGGATGCGCGGTCCGAACGGCGAGGTCTCGCCACCGGGCACCGGGTGGATGAAGAGGGGTCGGCCGATGATGGGGGCCGCGATGGCCTGGGCCGTGGCCGGCGCAAGGCTGATCGCGGGGAACATGAAGAGGCCGCCTCCGATGGCGGCCGAGAACGCCGAGTCGACCGGGGCCAGGGCGGCCGTGGGCGCTCCGACGACCGATCCGCGCATCTCCTGGCGGGCCTGCCCGACGGCGGCGACGGCGTCCTTCACCGCAGCGGGGGAGCCGGCCGCCAGCACGACCGAGGCGGTCGGGGTCTGGGGGGTGCTCCCCCCGAGGAACGGAAGCAAGGCGAACAACAACAGCATGGTCGCGAAGGGCACCAACCGACCGCTCATCCTGATGTTCAGGACGAACGGACCGCTTCGCTCATTGGCGTCTGTCACCGTCAAGCCACCCCCTCGAGGCACACCTGCTGTCACCATCGACACTCTCCCGACGGGCGAACCGCCGCAACCGGAAGGACCCCACGAACGCCCCCACGTCCTGACCGGCCGGTCCTGACCACCATAGGTCGACCGGTTGCGCATGGGGCGGTTCCCGGGAAAACCGGTCGAGAATCGGTGACGTATGTGACTGATGGGGACAATGTCCGTCTCTCGCGGGGCGATCGGGAATCGGGAATCCCCTCGGTTGGTTGGCGCTGGAGACCGTACCCCGAAGAGGAGATGGAGCCAGCATGACCCCGCAGGCAACCTGGATCGACGCCGTCCGAACGTCCCACGAGAGGCTCAGGGGAGTCCTCGACCGGGTCGAGCCGCAACGCTACGAGAGCAGTGCCTACCCCTCCGACTGGAGCATCGCCCAGGTCGCGTCGCACCTCGGCAGCCAGGCCGAGATCTTCGGCCTCTTCCTCGACGCGGGCCTCGCGGACGGGGTCGCACCCGACGGCGACGCCTTCAAGGCCGTCTGGGCCCGGTGGGACGCCATGGCTCCGGCCGACCAGGTCGCCGAGAGCGTCGCGGCCAACGACCGCTTCGTCGCCAGGCTGGAGGAGGTCGCCTCCTCCGGTGCGCCGTTCGAGGTCGAGCTCTTCGGCGGGCCGTCCGACCTCTCGGGCGTCGCCGCAGCCCGGCTCGCCGAGCACGCCGTTCACACGTGGGACGTCGAGGTCGTCCTCGACCCGGCTGCCACGGTCGGACCCGAGGCCGTCGACCTGCTCGTGGACCGCCTGCCGGGCACGGTCGCCTTCGCGGGCCGTCCGCCGGCGGACGCCGGGCCGACCTCGGTGGTCGTCGGGACCCGCGGGACCGAGCGCCGCTTCCGACTGGACGTCGATGCCGACGCCGTCCGCCTCCAGCCCGTGGAGACCGAGGCAGCGGCCGAGGCAGCCGGCTCCGGCGCTGGCACGGACGCGGCTGACGTCGTCCTGCCCGCGGAGTCGCTCGTCCGCCTCGTCTACGGGCGGCTCGACGCCGAGCACACCCCTGAAGGCGTCGCCGGCGCCGCGCACCTCCCCGCGCTGCGCCGGGTGTTCCCCGGCTTCTGACCGACGGGACGCGGTGGAGCCCGCCGGCCACGGGACCGGCGGGCTCCGACGTCCGCAGCACACGGCATACGCCCTGAGTGGGTGGCCGAGTCGCCGTCAGGACGTCGGGATCTTGCGGAAGGCGACCCAGGCGTCGTTCATCCGCTCGACCTGGCCCCGCGTGAACATGTCCATGCAGGAGTCCTGCGTGTAGTCCATGAAGTTGTGGATGGGGTCGGCGCCCGGTGCGGTGCACGTGTCGGCTCCTGTCGGGCAGTCGAACTGCGGCACGGCCTCACGGGGCGTGTCCGCCACGAAGTCGCCGCTCGCCGAGCAGCCGCCCTTGAAGGTGTGCTCGAGCATGAGCCAGTGACCGACCTCGTGCGTCAGGGTGTCGCCCTGGGCGTACTTGCCGGCCGTGCCACCCGGCATCGACTCGTCGAGCATGACGACACCGTCGATGAAGTCGCGACCGTTGTTGTAGCCCTTGGGGAAGTAGGACCAGCCGAGCAGGCCGCCGCCGATGTTGGCCGAGTAGACGTTGAGCGTCTCGGAGTTGCCGGTGTAGAGCGCCTTCTTCATGTCGCGCTCGGTCTTCCCGGGCGTCACGGTGTACCACCGCGCGTTGACCGTGTAGTCGATCCTGGTCAGGGAGAACCGGAACGGGGAGTTCGCGGCGTCGGGCGCCGTCCGCCCGCTGTAGGAGTCGTTGAGGACGGTCATCTGGGCCGCGATGAGCCGCTCCCAGCGTGCCTTCTCGGTCGTCGAGAGCGTGTGGTCCGAGACGACGTGGAAGACCGTGGGGATGTGGACGCTGCCGTTCGGCATCCGCGGAGCGTCCTTGATGACGCCGTATGCGTTGGCCTCGTTGGTGGAGTAGAGCTCGGGCTCCTTGGCCGTGCTCCCGGCGCGGACGCGCGCGAGGTCGGGCGCCGTCGCGCACGCGGCCGTGCCGGGTGACGGACGGGTCGGAGCGGCACTGACCGTGGCGCTCGAGGAGCCGACGGCGACGACGCTGAACGCGGCGGCGGCGACGGCCATCCAGCGCAGGGTGGGCTTGCGTGGCATTCGTGATCTCCCAGATGTGGTGGCCCGGAGCGTGCAGTCCTCGGAACCTACTCGCGCCGTGGCGGCCACGGGGCCTTGGCACCTGACGATCCGTGACCCCTCGAACGGTGGTCCTCGGGGCCTTCGACGACGGATCCCGTCGCACCCCTTGCGCCAATCTTGCGGAAACCACGGCATTTGGGGGGTTTCGATCTTGCAGTCCGCAGGGCACAGTGGTCGTTGTGGGGGAGGAAGGCCGACCGGACCGTGGGGGGACAGGTCGGAGCGTGACCGGCGGGAGAGCCGGTTGGGGTGAGGACGGGGCGGGTTCTGCCGGGGGAGTCGGCGGGACCCGCCCCGATCGCCGTCCCCGGCGACGGGTGCTGTCGCGCCACAGCGGGTGAGGCGGGCGAGACCCGACGGGCTCGGGGGCCGGTCGTCGTCCCGGGGTGCCGTATCTGTGCCGTTTGCTCGCAGGGTGCGCGCCCGCGGGGGACACTGGACCCATGGTCGCGCAGGCCCCTTCTCGGGAGGAGGGTCGGCGCGGACCAGCGGACGGCGAGACCCCAGTGGTCGACGAGCACGTGGCCCTACTCCCACCCCAGGGTCCCGTGCCGACCCCTCAGCGCCGTTCGGGTGCCGACCGGCCCGTGCGGGCCACTCGGTGCAGGACTGGCCGGCGGTGGTCGCACCCCGCCGGTCAGTCCCTGCCGCGTCGGGTCAAACCCGCAACCACTCAGCCGGCCCAAGCGGTCAATTCATACCGTGGTTCACCCGCTGATCATCGCCCCCGGCCTGGTCGCCGACCTCGATAGCGGGTTGCGGACCAGGCCGTCCGCCGGCCCGCCGGCCCGCCGGCCCGCCGGCGCGCCACCCGCACCTTGCCGCCGCGGGGCTGGTCGCGCCCGGGATGGCGGCGGCGCGCTCGGCCTTACCCGCCAACCAGCGGTCGACGTCGTGGATGGCGCTCAGCGGGGGGGACGAAGACATCACTCGATCGAGTGATGCACCACGCCGCCTAGCGCATGCCGGTTCCCCACGTCCAGCAGCCACGCTCATCTCCTTCATGAAGAGAGCGTCAAGGATCAGCCGAAGTAGCTGTCAACCATCACCCGAAACATCGTCAAGCATCAGGCGAAGCCCGAATGTCAACGATCAGGCGAAGTCATACACAGAGACGGGGTGGGGCAGCAGGGGCTTGAACCCTGGACCGACGGATTATGAGTCCGCTGCTCTGACCGGCTGAGCTACTGCCCCGGGACCGCCAGCGACCGGGCCGCTGAGATCGGTCGGAGTCTAGCGACCGGCCTGCAACCCGCGTGGAGGCGGGCGCGGTGGTCGCGGAGCCAACCTCTAGGCTCGCCCGTGACCATTCCCCTGGCACGTGAGGAACGACAGCATGAGTGACGGCATCCGCGTGGCTGCGGTCGACGACGTCGAGCCCGGCGAGGCGCTCGTCCTCGATGTCGCGGTCACGGCGACGGACGAGCCGATCTCGCTCTTCCGCGACGACGACGGCACGTACTACGCCCTCGACGACACGTGCTCGCACGAGGACGCCTCGCTCGCGGACGGCTGGGTCGAGGCCGGCGAGGTCGAGTGCCCACTGCACGCCACGCGCTTCTGCCTGAGCGACGGCAAGCCCATGTGCCTGCCCGCGACGAAGCCGGTGCGGACCCACCGGGTCGAGGTCCGTGGCGAGGAGGTCTACCTCTTCCCCGGTGTGCCCGCCGGCACCTGATCCGGGCGAACGCCACATATCGGGTCTCGAGACTGCTGGTGCCGATGTGTCCCGTGGTGCACAATGGGCGAGTGCTCGTGGTCGAGCACGATCGTCCGGCACCACCGAGTCAGTCCACCGAAGCATGAAGACGCAGGCGTTGGGGAAGACGTCCCTGCAACTTCAGGAGGTTCGGATGGCTGTCGCGATGCCGCGCACCACGACACGTGGGGTCCTGTTCGTACACGGGGCCCCCGCCGCGCTCTGCCCGCACATCACGTGGGCGATCGAGGCCGTCCTCGACGAGCGGGTGGCGCTCGACTGGGTCCAGCAGCCGGCGGCACCGCGGATGGTGCGCAGCGAGCTGTCCTGGACCGGCGCCCCCGGCACCGGGGCCGAGCTGGCCAGTGCGCTGCGCGGCTGGGACGGCCTGCGCTACGAGGTGACCGAGGAGCCGTCACCCGGCTGCGACGGGGCGCGGTGGTCCTACACGCCACGGCTCGGCATCCACCACGCCATGACGTCGGCGTCGGGCGACGCGGTCGTCCAGGAGGACCGTCTCCGCGAGGCGATCCTGCGCACGCGCGGCGACGCCGAGGCGCTCCAGGACGAGATCGACCTGCTGCTCGGCGTCCCGTGGGACGAGGAGCTCGAGGTGTTCCGCTACGCCGGTGACGGTGCCGCCGTGCGCTGGCTGCACAAGGTCGGCTGACCACCAGACGTCTCGCCCGCCGCGACCTCCAGCGCGGCGCTCGAGATGACGAGGGCCCGGGCGGTTCGTGCTCCCGGGCCCTCGTCGCGTCGTCGCGCGGAGGCTGTCACCCGGACGAAGCGCCACCTTCCGGAAAACCACTGGGCGACAGTCGCCTTCGCCTGTCATCATCGATCTGGCGTGCGACACCGTCCGCACGTCAACGCATCTCCAGTCCGCGAACACGAAGGACCTGTCATGGCAACGGGACTCACCACCAAAGCGAAGCGCAGCCTGTGCGTCGCCGATGTGGCCTACCCGTTCCCGGGAGAGGGCTGCATGCGGCGCCCTCTGGCCCAGCCATGGCGTCCCCGGCTGCGATCTCGCTGACGCGACGAGCCTGACGGCTCCGTTCATCGAGCCGCCCACCGGGATGACCCGGACGGGCGGCTCTTCTCGTGCCGCCCGTCGACGACCGACAGCAGCGACATCGAGACAGGCGGAGAGGAGGAGCGGTCATGACGCAGGTCGAGGTGTGGAACGCCGACGAGACCCTGCTGCACCGCGTGAGCGTGCGGCACGCGGTGCGGATGATCTGGCGCGGCGTCGCCACCCCAGTCGAGGTCCACGCGACGGAGCGGTTCGGCCCGTACCAGGTGCCGGTCGTCGTCCGGCTCGTGCGCTACGTCGAGCAGAAGTGGCTCTACTCACGCACCCGGGCGACCTACTCGCGTGAAGGCGTGCTGCTTCGGGACGGCCGCCGATGCGCCTACTGCGGTCGCCTCACGGCCACGACCATGGACCACGTCCTGCCCCGCTCGCGGGGCGGCGCGACCGGCTGGTCCAACGCGGTCGCGGCCTGCGAGCCGTGCAACCTCCGCAAGGGCGACCGGACCCCCGACGAGGCACGTATGCCGCTGCGCTGGGACCCGTACGTCCCCACGCGGGTGCAGCTGCACTTCGCCCGCGCCGCCCCGTCCAACGCCACGCACGTCACCACCGCCGGGAAGGAGCCCGCCAGATGACCAGGAACCGCACGACCCTTCGCACCCAGTCGCTCGGACAGCTCGGGCTCCGCCCGGCGCCCCGCGGCGCACCGGGTCTCGACGCGTGGATCTTCCGCGCGGCGTCGGAGCATCCCTTCGAGCTCGACGGCGCGGTCCCGCTCTGCGCGGCCGAGGACCCGGACCTCTTCTGGCCGGCCACCGAGGCGGAGGCGGAGCGGGCCAAGTCGGTGTGCCGCACCTGCCCGCTCGCCGCGGCATGCCTCGCCGTGGCACAGCGGCGCCTCGAGTGGGGTGTCTGGGGTGGCGAGCTGCTCGCCAAGGGGCGCCCGACGACCGAGCTGCCGGGCAACGTGCGCCCGACGGGACACGACGCGGCGCGCAGCGCCTGACACCAAGGCCGTATGCCGGGTGCCCCGCCCGTGCGGACGGCGCCAGCCCGCCGAGCCCCTGCCAGGCGGAGGGCTGTGTCGGTGGCGCCGTCTAGCGTCCGGTCATGTTGCTCGATCCGTCCCGACCCGAGGTTTCCTATCTGCTCGGACTGCTGCACACGGACGGATGGCACTCGGGGTGCGTCGACCACAAGGGCAAGGTTGGCATCGAGCTGCACGAGCGCGATGTCGACGTCCTGCATGAGATCAGGCGAGTCATCCCCTGCTACTCGGCTCTCAAGCGTCGTCGGCGTCGCACCAACTTCGCCGACGACTACGTCAGCTACCAGCTCCTGTTCTCCGACCAGGCCGTGCGGATCGAACTTGCGAGACTGGGTATGCGCCCGGGACCCAAGTCGCTCGACGTGGCGCCACCGAAAGAGTGCGGCTTGGTGTCGAGGGCATATCTGCGGGGAGTGCTCGATGGAGATGGGTCGGTGGGATTCACGCGGACGGGTGCTCCGTTCGTGAGCCTGGTGACCGCATCAGAGCCCATGGCGCGGTTCTTCGAGGACCAGGTCTGGCAGGTCTGCCGCGTAAGACGCTCGACACAGCGGAACACCCGTGACGGAGTGTTCAACGTGATGGTGACCAACGTGTCCGCAACGCTGATGGCAGGGCATTGCTGGCAGGCGGGGGACTGGCCGGTCATGGCTCGAAAGGCGAGCGCCGCGGCCGAGGTCGCAGCGTGGAAGCCCCCGCCCGAGAAGGCCGGTCGCTACGGCGTCAAGCGGGAGAAGTGGACGGCGGCCCAGGACGAGCTGCTGTTCTCACACCCACTTGCCGAGGCCGCGGAGATCCTCGGGCGCACCATGAAGTCGGTATCCGTGCGCCGATGGCGCCTCCGGCACGGCATCACGAACGGACACCAGAGTCCTGACCACCCTTGAGCAGTCAGGACTCTGGTTCCGGCGTGGCGATGAGTCAGATGCTGCGGACCGCCAGGGCGACGTTGTGGCCGCCGAAGCCGAACGAGTTGTTCAGGGCCGCGATGTCGCCGTCGGGCAGCTTCTGGTGCTCGCCCGTGACGACGTTGAGCGGGATCTCGGGGTCCTGGTCGTCCAGGTTGATCGTCGCCGGCACGAGCCGGTGGTAGATCGACTGGATCGTGATGACCGCCTCGAGTGCGCCCGCCGCGCCGAGCAGGTGCCCGGTCATCGACTTCGTCGCCGTCACCGACATGTTCTCGGTGTGGTCGCCGAAGGCTCGCTTGATTGCGTTGTACTCGGCCACGTCGCCCACGGGGGTCGAGGTGGCGTGCACGTTGATGTGGATGATGTCGGTCGGTGACAGGTCGGCCCGCTCGACGGCATACAGCATCGCGCGGCTCGCGCCGGAGCCGTTGGGCTCGGGGGCCGTGATGTGGTGGGCGTCGGCCGACATGCCGACGCTCGCCAGCTCGGCGTAGATGCGGGCACCCCGGGCGCGGGCGTGCTCCTCTGACTCGAGGACGATGACCGCTGCACCCTCACCGAGAACGAAGCCGTCGCGCCCGGTGTCGTAGGGCCGCGAGGCCCGGGCCGGGTCGTCGTTGCGCGTCGAGAGCGCCTGCATCGCGGCGAACCCCGAGATGGGCAGCGGGTGGACGGCGGCCTCCGTGCCGCCGGCGACGACGACGTCGGCCCGGCCGGTGCGGATCATGTCGATGGCGTAGCCCATGCTCTCTGCGCCGGACGCGCACGCGCTGACCGTCGTGTGGGCCCCGGCGCGGGCGCCGAGGTCGAGCGACACGGCTGCGGCGGGCCCGTTGGGCATGAGCATCGGGACCGCCAGCGGGTAGACGCGCCGGGGGCCCTTCTCCTTCAGCACGTCCCACTGGTCGAGCAGGGTCCACACGCCGCCGATGCCGGACCCGATCGCGGCGCCGAGGCGCTCGGGGTCGATCTCGGGGGCGCCGGCGTCGGCCCACGCCTCACGGGCCGCGATGAGGGCGTACTGGCTCGAGGGGTCGAGACGGCGCGTCTCGACCTTGGCGAGCACGTCGATCGGCGGGGTGGCGATCGTCGCCGCGAACGTGACGGGGAGCTCGTACTTGGCGACCCAGTCGAAGTCCATCGTGCGGGCGCCGGACCGGCCGGCGAGCAGGGCCTCCCACGTCTCCGTGGCGGTACCGCCCAGGGGCGTGGTGGCTCCGAGACCGGTGACCACGACGCGTCGGTCGCGATTGGACGTCATGGTGACGTGCTCCTCTGGGTCGAGTGGGGTGGTGTGGTGCGAGGGGTGGGTGTGACGGGAGTGCGGTGCCGCGGGTGTGCCGGCGTTGCGGCTCGGCCGGCGCCCGGTGGTGCCGGGCGCCGACCGGGTGCATCAGGACTGCGCGCCGGCGATGAAGGTGACGGCGTCGCGGACGGTCTTGAGGTTCTTGACCTCGCTGTCCGGGATGCGCACGCCGAACTTCTCCTCGGCGTTGACGACGATCGTCATCATCGAGAGGGAGTCGATGTCGAGGTCCTCGGTGAAGGACTTGTCCATCTCGACGGACGCGGTGTCGAGGCCGGTCTCCTCGTTGACGATCTCTGCAAGACCCTCGAGGATCTCCTGCTCGGACTGAGCCATCTGTCTGCTCCTTGTTCGTGTTGGCGGTTCGTGCTGGCGGTGGTGCTCGGGGCTGTCATCCGTCGTGGATGGCATTCCGTGGCCCGAATGACCCGTCGGGACCGGCGGGAGTGCTGGGACTGCCCGTGCTGGGAGTGCTCAGGGCAGCACGACGACCTGCGCGGCATACACCAGACCGGCCCCGAAGCCGATCTGCAGCGCCAGGCCGCCGCTCGGGATCTCCTTCTCCGCGAGCATCCGCGTCGTCGCGATCGGGATCGAGGCCGCCGAGGTGTTGGCGGTGGTCACGATGTCGCGGGCCACGGGGATGTCGCCCGGCAGCTTGAGCTGCTTGACCATCGCGTCGATGATGCGGATGTTCGCCTGGTGCGGGATGAAGGCGTCGAGGTCGTCGGCCTTGATGCCGGCCTTGTCGATCGCCTGCTGCGCCACCGGGGCCATGCCCCAGACGGCCCAGCGGAAGACCGTCTGGCCGGCCATGCCGATCGCGGGCCACACGTTCTTGTCGGCCTGGGCGGACTGCCAGGACTCGCGGACGTCGGTCCAGGCCTGCTTCTGCGTGATGGCGTCGCGCTGCGTGCCGTCCGAGCCCCACACCGTCGGGCCGATGCCCGGGGTGTCGCTCGGTCCGATGACGCAGGCACCGGCACCGTCGCCGAATATGAACGCGCTGCCGCGGTCGTAGGGGTCGGTGAAGTCGCTGAGCTTCTCGACGCCGACGACGAGGACGTGGTCGGCCGAGCCGCCCTTGACCATGTCGCTGGCCATGGCGACGCCGTAGCAGTAGCCGGCGCACGCGGCGGAGATGTCGAGAGCCGGGGCCGTCGAGCCGAGCCGCGACGCGAGCTCCGGGGCCGCGGCTGGAGTCTGGTAGGGGTGCGTGACCGTGGCGACGAGGACGAAGCCGATCTGCTCGGGCGCGATGCCCGCGTGCTCGAGCGCCTGGCGGGAGGCCGCCTCCGCCATGTCGATGACGCTCTCGTCGTCGGCGGCGTAGTGGCGGCTGATGATGCCGGACCGCTCGCGGATCCACTCGTCGCTCGAGTCGATCTTGTCGACGATCTCGGAGTTCATGACGACGCGGGCCGGGCGGTAGGCGCCCACACCCAGGATGCGCGAGTGGCGCGCGGCGCCGGTGTCGGCAAGGGTGCCGGTGCCCTTGGGCGTCGGCGCGGTGGCGCTGGGGGATGTCACGTGAGGCCTTCTCGAGGGGTGAGGGTTCAGGTGGGTCGTGGTGCGGCGCTGGAGAGGTCCGGTGCGGACGGGGTCTCCGTCGGACGGGGGTCTCTCCACGAGCGTGCCCCTGTCGGGGTCGGTGCGCCAGTCATCGGGTGCGTCAAGGTGCCGACTCGGTCGAAGGGGTCGCGTGGGTCGCGACGAGCGTGCGCGCTGCCTCGAGGTCGTCGGGCGTCTTCACGGCGAGGGTCTCGACCCCGGGCATGGCCCGCTTGGCGAGTCCGACGAGGGTGCCGGCGGGGGCGAGCTCGACCAGCCCGGTGACGCCGAGGGCGAGCATCGTCTCCATGCAGCGGTCCCAGCGCACGGGGTTGCTCACCTGGCGGACGAGGCGGTCGAGGGCGTCGGGTCCGTCGGCCACGGTGGCCCCGTCGGCGTTCGACAGCAGGCGCAGGGTCGGCGCCGAGGGCGTGACGTCCTCGGCCGCGGCGGCGAGCGCGTCGACGGCCGGGGACATGTGGCTGGTGTGGAAGGCGCCCGCGACCTGGAGGGGGATGACCCGCGCCTTGGCCGGGGGTGCCCCGCGGAGCGCCTCGACCTGCTCGAGGGTGCCGGCGGCGACGACCTGGCCCGCGCCGTTGATGTTGGCGGGCGTCAGGCCGTGGGCCTCGAGCGCCGCCAGGACCTCGTCGGGGTCGCCGCCGAGCACGGCTGCCATGCCGGTGGGGGTGACCGCACTGGCCTCGGCCATGGCCCGGCCGCGGGTCGCGACGAGGGAGATGGCCTGCTCGTCGGTGACGACGCCCGCGAGGGCGGTGGCGGTGAGCTCTCCGACGGAGTGGCCGGCCAGGACGGCGCCCGTGCCGGCGAGCTCGGCGTGCGACGCGAAGAGGGCCGAGGCCGTCACGAGACCGGCCGCGACGATGAGGGGCTGCGCGACGGCGGTGTCCTTGATCGTCTCGGCGTCGGACTCGGTACCGTGCGCGACGAGGTCGTGGCCGGCGGCCCGGCCGAGGGCGGTCAGCTGCTCACGCACGCCGTCGAGCTCGAGCCACGGGGCGAGGAAGCCGGGGGTCTGGGAGCCCTGTCCAGGGCAGACGATCGCTAGCACGGGGTCAACCTTTCCCGGTTACCGGTGAGGACCTCGCCACCGAATGTCACGAAGTCGTGGGGGATAGTTTGGAGGTTTCCTCCAAGGGAGAACGATCGGTCGTGCGTGGGCGCAGGCGAGGGGTCCGTGACAGGGCGCCCGGTCCAGCGTCGCCCGACGACCCCGCGCCGCCGGCTGGCGACGCGGCCGTGGCCGGGCCCGTCGGCGTCGCCGCGAGCCGGCCCAGGGCGAGCGCTATGCGCACGGCCCACGCCTCGCGTGGCGTCGTCAGGTCGTAGCCCGTGACGTCGGAGATGCGGCCGAGCCGGTAGCGCACGGTGTTGGGGTGGATGAAGAGCACCCTCGCGGTCGCCTCCAGCGACCCGCCGCTCTCGAGATAGGCCGTCGCCGTCTGGAGCAGGGGCGCATGACCGCCGCCGGCGAGCGGCCGGTGGATGCGGTCGACGAGGATGCGCCGAGCCGGGGGGTCGCCGGCCAGGGCACGTTCGGGGAGCACGGCGTCCGACTCGAGCACGCGTGGCGCGTCGGGCCACGCCGGTGCGGCCGCCAGCCCGCTCAGGGCGGCGCGCGCCGAGCGGCCGGCGGCGAAGAGGTGGGGGACCGTGGGTCCGAGCACGATCGGGCCCGGTCCGAAGCAGTCGGCCACGGCCTCCACGATGCGAGGAGCCTCACGGGTGCCGCCGAGGATCGCGATGAGCCGCGAGCGCTGGACGATGGCCAGTGCCTCGACCCCGTGCTGGCGTACGGCCCGGCGCAGGTCGTCGACCGCAGGGACCGCCCCGCCGGTCGCCGTCGGGGTGCTGCCGACGACGAACGTCACGTCGGCGAGCTCGCCCCAGCCGAGCGCGCTGGCCCGGGACTGCATGGAGTCGTCCGCTTCGCCGCGGAGCACGGCATCGACGACGAGCGCCTCGAGCCGGGCGTCCCACGCGCCCCGGGCCTCGGCCGCGCCGGCATAGACCTCCGCCGCAGCGAAGGCGATCTCGCGCGAGAAGCGCAGCACCGACTCGCGTAGCAGCTGCTCGTCGCCGGGGGCCGCGAGGCCCTCGACGCGCGACTCGACGACGTCGACGACGGTGCGCACGAGGTCGAGCGTCTGGCGCAGGCTCACCGAGCGGGTCAGCTCCTGCGGCGCGTTCGCGAAGATCGAGATCGCCGACGGCGGGTGGCTCTCCTCCTGGTGGAACCACGCGATGAACTGCGAGATGCCGGCCTGGGCGACGAGCCCGACCTGCGACCGCTCCTCCGCCGAGAGGTCGCGGTACCACCGCAGGTGCTCCTCCATGCGCTGCGACGCCAGGGTCGCGAGCTCGCCGGCGCTGCGCTCGACGGCGCGCGAGGTCGCCTCGCTCGGGTGCTGCCGCCGTCCGCTCACGGGGCCAGCCTAGGTCTCCGCCCACCCGGACTTTGTATGCCGCTCACAAAGCGGTCGTCAGCCATGGTCCGCCGACGGGGTCCGCTCGGGACGCGCGGTGTCAGTGCGCCGACAGGACGGCGGTGTGGCCGGCATACGTCCGCGGGCCCTCGAAGTGGGGGAGCGACTGCGCCAGCTCGGGCGAGAAGGTCGCGAGGTAGGCGCTCGCGGCCGCGTGGTCGGCGAAGGTCGCGCGGGTCTCGACGTCCCGCTGGGCGACGTGCTCGAAGTGCCGGCCGAGCACCTCGGCGGCGTTCTCCGACATGAACTGGGTGACGAGGGGCTCTCCGCCGGCCTCCCGGAGCAGGCCGGAGAGGTGCTCGCGGCCGTTCGTCGCGACGTGGAGCGTGCCGCCGTCGCGCAGGACCCGGCGCAGCTCGCGCAGGGTGCCGTCGAGGTCGGGCACGTGGTAGAGCATCCAGGCCGCGACGGCGCCGTCGCACGTGCCGTCGCCGAAGGGCAGCACGTCCGAGGAGGCGACCTCAGCGGTGACGCCCAGCGCACGGGCGGCCTCCACCATCGCCGGCGAGAGGTCGGTCGCGACGTAGTCGATGTTCGGCTCCTGGTCAAGGATCGAGCGGGCGAACTGGCCTGTGCCGCAGCCGATCTCGATGACTCGCCTCGGCCGGGAGGACAGCACGAGCGTCCGCAGGACGTCCACGGGAGACACGCCCTCCGGGCCGGGGCCCCACACGCTCCGACGCGTGCGGAGGTTGTCGGTGGAGGCGTACTGCCCGGCGACGTGGTCGCTCTCGGTGAGGTGGCTGGTCGAGTCCATGACCCGACACCCTAGCGACGGCCAACGGAGGGAACCCCGGGGCCGCCGAGGGGTGCGTGGGTCAGCTCGACGCGACCGACGCGAGCGCCCCGCCACCGGTCGAGGTGATCCCGGCAGCCGGGTGGCGGCCGCGATCACCTCCACCGGACTGGCGACGGGACGCCGGTCAGTCGGTGCCGAACTCCATGGCGGCGCGGTCGAGCGCGTCGTCCTGCTCGTCGAGCCCCACGACGGCCGGGTTGGCCGAGATCGCGGCCGCACCACCGGGGGTGAGCTCGCCGACGAGCTCGTGCGCGTCGGCACCGAGCAGGCCCTGGGCGGCATACAGCTCGAGCTTGGCGCGGGAGTCGGCGATGTCGAGGTTGCGCATCGTCAGCTGGCCGATGCGGTCGACGGGACCGAACGCGGCGTCCTCGGTGCGCTCCATCGAGAGCTTCTCCGGGTGGTAGCTGAAGGCGGGCCCGGCGGTGTTGATGATCGACCAGTCGTCCCCGCGGCGCAGGCGGATCGTGACCTCGCCGGTGACGGCCGACGCGACCCAGCGCTGGAGCGACTCGCGCACCATCAGCGACTGCGGGTCGAGCCAACGGCCTTCGTAGAGAAGGCGACCTAGCCTGCGGCCCTCGGCGTGGTAGTTGGCGATCGTGTCCTCGTTGTGGATCGCGTTGAGCAGGCGCTCGTACGTGATGTGGAGCAGCGCCATCGCCGGGGCCTCGTAGATGCCGCGCGACTTGGCCTCGATGATGCGGTTCTCGATCTGGTCGCTCATGCCGAGGCCGTGGCGCCCTCCGATCGTGTTGGCCGCGTCGACGAGGGCGACGGCGTCGGCGTACTCCTGGCCGTTGACGGCGACGGGCCGGCCGCGCTCCCAGCGGACCGTGACGTCCTCGGTCTCGATCGCGACCGAGGGGTCCCAGAACTTGACCCCCATGATCGGCTCGACGACCTCGATCGACTCGTCGAGGAACTCGAGCGTCTTGGCCTCGTGGGTGGCGCCCCAGATGTTCGCGTCGGTGGAGTACGCCTTCTCGGCGGAGGCGCGGTAGGGCAGCTCGCGCGCCGTGAGCCACTCGGACATCTCGTGCCGGCCGCCGAGCTCGGTGACGAAGTCGGCGTCGAGCCACGGCTTGTAGATGCGCAGGTGCGGGTTGGCCATGAGGCCGTAGCGGTAGAAGCGCTCGATGTCGTTGCCCTTGAAGGTCGAGCCGTCGCCCCAGATGGAGACGCCGTCGTCCTGCATGGCGCGCACGAGCAGGGTGCCGGTGACGACGCGGCCGAGCGGGGTCGTGTTGAAGTACGTCTTGCCGCCGCTGCGGATGTGGAAGGCGCCGCAGACGATGGCGGACAGGCCCTCCTCGACGAGGGCGGCCTTGCAGTCGACGAGGCGGCTGATCTCGGCGCCGTACTGGCCGGCCCGGCCCGGGACGGAGTCGATGTCGGGCTCGTCGTACTGCCCGAGGTCGGCCGTGTAGGTGCACGGGACCGCGCCCTTCTCACGCATCCAGGCAACAGCAACAGAGGTGTCGAGGCCGCCGGAGAAGGCGATGCCGACACGTTCACCGACGGGGAGCGAGGTCAGGACCTTGGACATGGATGTAAGTATATGCACAGCCACGCATACCTATCCAATCGCGCAGGCAGACTGATCGGCCGACAGATCCGGACGAGAACAGGCTGCGGATCAGTCTGCTGAGGCGGTGGCCGTGACCAGGGGGTATGCGTGCGGCCCGGCCCCTGGGCAGGGACCGGGCCACACGGCATACGTCAGCGGGGGAGGGTCAGCTCTCGCCGCCCGCGTTGCCCGACGTGCCGGCCGTGACGTCGTCGAGCTGGTACTTCTCGGCCGCGCGGCGCGGGACGTCGGCGTCGACCTTGCCCTCCTTGGCAAGCAGCTGCAGCGTGCGCACCGCGACCGAGGGGCCGTCGATCTTGAAGAAGCGACGGGCCGCAGCGCGGGTGTCGGAGAAGCCGAAGCCGTCGGCGCCCAGGGTGGCGTAGGTGCCGGGGACCCACTCGCGGATCTGGTCCTGGACGGCCCGCATGTAGTCGGACACGCCCACGACCGGGCCCTCGGTGCCCTCGAGGCACTGGGTGACCCACGGCTTGATCGGCGGGCCCTCGGGCCTGAGGAACTCCTGGTTGTCGGCCGCGAGGCCGTCACGGCGCAGCTCGTTCCACGAGGTCACCGACCACACGTCGGCGGCCACCCCCCAGTCGTCGGCGAGCAGCTGCTGCGCCTCGAGCACCCACGGGACACCGACGCCCGAGCCGAGCAGCTGGGCGCGCGGCGCCTCGTGCGTCCAGCCCGTGGTGTCGGCCTGCGAGATGCGGTGCATGCCGCGCAGGATGCCCTCGACGTCGACGCCCTCGGGCTCCTTGGGCTGCTGGATCGGCTCGTTGTAGACGGTGAGGTAGTAGATGAGGTTCGACTCCTCGGGCGTGTTGCCCTCGCCGTACATCCGCTTGAGGCCGTCCTGCATGATGTGCGCGACCTCGTAGGCGTACGCCGGGTCGTAGTGCACGACTGCGGGGTTCGTCGACGCGAGGAGCGGGCTGTGCCCGTCGGCGTGCTGCAGGCCCTCACCGGTCAGGGTCGTGCGACCGGCCGTGGCGCCGATGAGGAAGCCGCGGGTCATCTGGTCGGCGGCCGCCCAGATCGAGTCGCCCGTGCGCTGGAAGCCGAACATCGAGTAGAAGACGTAGATGGGGATCATCGGCTTGCCGTGCGTGGCGTAGGACGTGCCGGCGGCCGTGAACGCCGCGAGCGAGCCCGCCTCGTTGATGCCGAGGTGCAGGATCTGGCCGCTGACGTTCTCGCGGTAGGCGAGCATGAGCTCGGCGTCGACCGGCGTGTAGTTCTGCCCGTTGGGGTTGTAGATCTTGATCGTCGGGAAGAACGCGTCCATGCCGAACGTGCGCGCCTCGTCCGGGATGATCGGCACGATGCGAGGGCCGAACTCCTTGTCGCGCAGCAGGTCCTTGAGCAGGCGGACGAACGCCATCGTCGTGGCGACCTCCTGCTTGCCCGACCCCTTCTTGACCTGGGCGTACGCCTCGTCTCCGGGCAGCTTGACCGGCTCGAAGTCGACGCGGCGGCTCGGCAGCGTGCCACCGAGCTTCTGGCGGCGGTCGACGGAGTACTTGATGACCTCGCTGTCGGCACCCGGGTGGTAGTACGGCGGTTGGTAGGGGTTGGCCTCGAGCTGCTCGTCGGTGATCGGGATGCGCAGGCTGTCGCGGAAGGTCTTGAGGTCGTCCAGCGTCATCTTCTTCATCTGGTGCGTGGCGTTGCGGCCCGCGAAGTGCGAGCCGAGGCCGTAGCCCTTGATGGTCTTGGCGAGAATGACGGTCGGCTGCCCCGTGTGCTGGCGCGCCGCCTGGTAGGCCGCGTAGACCTTGCGGTAGTCGTGGCCGCCGCGCTTGAGGTCCCACCAGACCTGCTCGTCGGTCCAGTCCTCGACCATCTTGGCGGTGCGCGGGTCGCGTCCGAAGAAGTGGTCGCGGACGTACTTGCCGTCGTTGGCACGGAAGGTCTGGTAGTCGCCGTCGCTGGTCTGGTTCATGATGTGCACGAGCGCACCGTCGCGGTCGGCGGCGAGCAGCGGGTCCCAGCCGCGGCCCCACACGACCTTGATGACGTTCCAGCCGGCGCCGCGGAAGAACGCCTCGAGCTCCTGGATGATCTTGCCGTTGCCGCGGACCGGGCCGTCGAGTCGCTGCAGGTTGCAGTTGATGACGAAGTTGAGGTTGTCGAGCTCCTCGTTGGCCGCGAGCTGGAGCAGGCCGCGCGACTCGGGCTCGTCCATCTCGCCGTCGCCGAGGAAGGCCCAGACGTCCTGCTGGCTGGTGTCCTTGATGCCGCGGTTGTGGAGGTACTTGTTGAACTGCGCCTGGTAGATCGCGTTCATCGGGCCGATGCCCATCGAGACCGTCGGGAACTCCCAGTAGTTGGGGAGCAGCCGCGGGTGCGGGTAGGACGGCACGGCCTGGACGGCGCCGTCGACGACGTGGCTCTTCTCCTGGCGGAAGCCGTCGAGCTGCGCCTCGGTGAGGTGGCCCTCGAGGAAGCTGCGGGCGTACATGCCGGGGGAGGCGTGGCCCTGGAAGTAGATCTGGTCGCCGCCGCCCGGGTGGTCCTTGCCGCGGAAGAAGTGGTTCATGCCCACCTCGTAGAGCGTCGCGGCGGACGCGTACGTCGAGATGTGGCCACCGACCCCGATGCCGGGACGCTGGGCGCGGTGGACCATGATCGCGGCGTTCCAGCGGATGTAGCGGCGCATCTCGCGCTCGACGTCCTCGTCGCCGGGGAACCACGGCTCGCGCTCTGGCGGGATCGTGTTGATGTAGTCGGTCGCCGTCAGGGACGGGACGCCGACCTGCTGCTGACGCGCACGCTCGATGAGCTTGAGCATGATGTAGCGCGCCCGCGTCCGGCCCTTCTCGTCGAGGACGGCGTCGAGGGAGTCGATCCACTCCTGCGTCTCGTCCGGGTCGATGTCCGGGAGCTGACTGGGGATGCCGTTGAGGATCGGTCCGGCCTCGGATGCCACGTCGTGGGTCCTTTCTCGTCGCGAGGCGGCGCCCGCGGCCGGTCGGCCACGGCGCTGCACCCACCCATCCTCTACCAAACCGTGGTGGCCGTCACACTCGGGTCCAGCACCGGGACCGCCCGCTTCGACGCCGCCACCGTCCCAGCCGGTGGTATGCCGTGTGCTCCCTCGGGCGCGGCGCGCGCGTTCTGCGCCCATCGGGTCGGGCTTGCGCGATAGCGTCGGAGCCAGTGCACTGATGTCGTGGCACCCACGCCGCGACACGACGCACCAACCGATCGAGAGGACCGGTGACAGTGAGCGAGACCGCGGGAGCGGCGTCCTTCAGCAAGCTCGGATTTGCCAAGGGGCAGGTCATCCAGGAGTTCGGCTATGACGACGACGTCGACGACGACCTGCGGTTCGAGCTCGAGGACGCCATCGGGACAGAGCTCGAGGACGAGGACTTCAACGACGGCGCTGACGGGGTGCTCATCTGGTACCGCGACGGTGACGACGACCTCGTCGACCTCATGGTCGACGGGCTGACCAAGCTCTTCGACCAGGGCTTCATCGTGCTGCTGACGCCGAAGTCCGGCCGATCGGGACACGTCGACGCGAGCGAGGTCGAGGAGGCCGCCTCGACGGCCGGCCTGACGACCGGCGGACAGGTGAACGTCGCCGCCGACTGGGCGGCCACGCGCCTCATGCCACCCAAGGGTCCGCGCCGCTGAGGGCACACTGAGGGCACACTGACGGCACCGTGATGCCCCGTGACCCGAGGGCCCGACGTCGGGCCGGTGTCCAGGGTGACGCGGGCACTCGGGCGGTGGTGTCACACTTGCCGCCATGACGAACGCGCACCCGACCGAGTCCCCGGTCCAGGCGTCCGCCCCGCTGGGTGTGGGCGCGCTGGCGCCGGACTTCACCCTCGTCGACCAGTACGGCGTCGACGTCAGCCTCTCGGCCGTGCGCGACCTGAAGAACGCCGTCGTCGTCTTCTACCCGGCGGCGTTCTCGGGCATCTGCCGCGGCGAGCTGCGCGAGATCCGCGACGGGCTCGAGGACTTCCAGGACGACGACATCCAGGTCTTCGCCATCTCCTGCGACTCGATGTACACCCTGCGCGCGTGGGCCGACGCCGAGGGCCACTTCTTCCCGCTCCTGTCGGACTTCTGGCCGCACGGCGAGGTGGCGCGACGCTACGGCGTCCTCGACGACGAGGACGGCTTCGCGCTGCGGGGGACGTTCCTGCTCGACCGCTCCGGTCGGATCGTCTGGACCGAGGTCCGAGGCATCGGCCAGGGCCGAGACTTCAGGGCCTACCGCGAGGCGCTCGCGACGCTCCGCGCGAGCCAGCGCGATGCCGTAGGCTGACCGCCGCCCGTCGGTGACCCCGGCCGGCACGTGAGGGCCTGTAGCTCAGTTGGTAGAGCACCGCGTTTACACCGCGGGTGTCGTCGGTTCGAGCCCGGCCGGGCCCACGTGGACGACCCCGCCCCCGCCCTCAGCCTCCGTGACGTCGTCGCGGCGCTCGAGTCCCTCTACCCCCTCGGGGACGCGGCCGAGTGGGACCGCGTCGGCCTCGTGACGGGTGACCTCGACCAGCCGGTACGCCGCATCCTCTTCGCGCTCGACCCGACCCTCGCCGTCATCGACGAGGCGCGCGAGTGGGGCGCCGACCTGCTCGTGACGCACCACCCGCTGCTGCTGCGTGGGGTCCACTCGGTCGCGACGTCGTCGGCGAAGGGCGCATCCGTGACGGCCCTCGTGCGTGCCGGTGTCGCGCTGTGGGTGGGCCACACGAACGCCGACGTCGCCGTCCCCGGGGTCTCGACGGTCCTCGCCGACGCGCTCGGGCTGGGCGAGCAGCGCCCGCTGTCGAGCGAGGGCGCCCACGCGATCGGTCGGGTCGGCGAGCTCGCCTCCGCGATGACGCTCGCCGAGTTCGCCGACCTCGTCGTCTCGGTCCTGCCCGCCACCGCCGGCGGCATCCGGGTGAGCGGTGATCCCAAGGGCTTGGTCTCCACGGTCGCCGTCATGGGCGGATCGGGCGACGACCGCTTCGACGACGTGCGCGCGAGCGGGGCCCACGTCTACGTGACGGCGGACCTGCGCCACCACCCCGTCCTGGAGGCTCGGGAGGAGGCCCGTGGCGGGCCTCCCTACCTCGTCGACGCCGGGCACTGGGCCACGGAGTCGCTGTGGCTCGTGAGCGGACGCGAGCGCCTGCTCTCGGCGCTGGAGCACGTGCCCGGAGCGACTAGGGTCGAGACCAGAGTCTCAGCCATCCGCACCGAGCCGTGGACGTTCGTCGTCGGTGCGAACGCCGCGCGGGCCGACCGCGCGGCTCCCGAAACCGGAGGTGTGTCCTGAAAGCCGACCCGTCCCGCCAGTGGCGCCTGCTCGACCTGCAGGCGATCGACACCCGTCTGGACCAGATCAGGCACGCGAAGGCGACGTTGCCGCAGACCCCGGCGGTCGAGGCGGCCCGGCGTGAGCTCGGGGCGCTCGAGACGGAGATCGTCAACGCCCGCACCGCCGCCGGCGACGTCCAGCGCGAGCTGACCAAGGCCGACCAGGACGTCCAGCTCGTGCGCGACCGTGCGGCGCGCAACCAGTCGCGTCTCGACGCGGGCCAGGGCAGCGCCAAGGACCTCCAGGCACTCCAGCACGAGCTGACCTCGTTGGCGCGCCGCCAGGCCGAGCTCGAGGACGTCGAGCTGGAGGTGATGGAGCGGTCCGAGTCGCTCACGGCCCGGGTCACCGAGCTCGAGGGCCGCCGGGTCGAGCTCGCCGAACGCGTCGAGACCCTCGAGTCCGAGCGCGCCGCCGCCATCTCGACGCTCGACGCCGAGGCCGAGAAGGTGGGCTCCGGGCGGGCCGACATCGTCGCGGGTGTCGGTGACGAGCTCATCGCCCTCTACGAGAAGATCCGCGCCAGCAGCGGTGGCATGGCCGCCGCCGAGCTGCGCCACCGCCGCTGCGGCGGGTGCCGGCTCGAGCTCGGAAACGTCGACCTTGCCCGCATCCGCAACGCTCCGGAGGACGAGGTCGTGCGCTGCGAGGAGTGCCGTCGCATCATGATCCGTACGGGCGAGTCCGGTCTGTGACCGCTGCGTCTCGCGGGTCGGGACGCCGGCTCGTCGTCGAGGCCGACGGCGGCTCACGGGGCAACCCGGGGGTGGCCGGTTACGGCGCCCTCGTCCGTGACCCTGCGAACGGCCGCGTCCTCGTCGAGCTGGCCGAGCCGCTGGGCAAGGCCAGCAACAACGTGGCGGAGTACTCCGGTCTGATCGCCGGGCTGCGGGCCGTGCTCGACCTCGACCCCGGCGCCACCGTGCGCGTCAAGATGGACTCCAAGCTCGTCGTCGAGCAGATGTCGGGCCGCTGGAAGATCAAGCACGAGGACATGCGCCGGCTCGCGCTCGAGGCCCGCGACCTGTGCGCCGAGATCTCCGACGCCGGCGGCAGCGTCGACTTCGAGTGGATCCCGCGCGAGAAGAACAAGGACGCCGACGCGCTGAGCAACGACGCGATGGACGGCAAGAGCGTCCACCGGATCCTGACGAACGTGACCGGTGACGGCTCCGACGCCGATCGAGAGTCGAGCTCCCTTCCGGCGCAAGGTGACTCAGAGGTCGCCTCCACCCCGACGAGCAGCCGCCCCCTGCGGCTGCTGCTCGTCCAGGCGCCGCTCGACGATGCTGCGGTGCCCCGCATCGTCACGGCCGTCCGGCGCCTCGTCGGGCCCGGCACGAGCGTCGTCGGTGCCGACGACGACCTTGCCACGCGCATGGCGGCCGACCTCGCCGCGGCTCTCGAGGTCGAGCCGCACACGGCGGGTGACTGGTCCGGCCAGGCACCCGGCGAGGGGGCCGACGACAGGGTGCGGACGGCATACCACTCGCTCACGGCGTCAGGCGGCACCGTCGTCGCGGTGACGAGCAGGCGGGGCGTGCTCTCGGTCCTCGCCGACGTGCTCGGCACGCCCGTGGAGCGCTTCTGGGCCGTCGCGACGGCGCCCGGCAGCCTCACCGCGGTCGAGGTCTGGGAGAACGGGTCCGCGTCGGTGGCATTCACCAATCGGACCGACCATCTCGCCTGACGGACGCTGTGCGATATTCGGGGCATGAGCTATGCCGGTGACGTGACCCCCGAGCAGGCCTGGACGGTCCTGCGCGACGAGCCCGGTGCGGTGCTCGTCGACGTGCGCACGAGGGCGGAGTGGTCCTACGTCGGGCTGCCCGACCTCGCCGACCTCGGCAAGGAGGTCGTCCTCGTCGAGTGGCAGACCTACCCCGACGGGGCGGTCAACGGTCGTTTCGTCGCCGAGCTCGAGGCAGCCGGGGTGCCCAAGGAGGCACCCGTCTACTTCCTCTGCCGCTCCGGGGTGCGCTCCGTCGCGGCGGCCGAGGCCGCCACGCGTGGCGGGTGGGTCCGGTCGCACAACGTCGTCGAGGGCTTCGAGGGGCCGCACGACGAGCAGCGCCACCGTTCGGTCTCGGGCTGGAAGGTCGCGGGTCTGCCGTGGGTGCAGGGATGAGCGACGCGAGCCAGCCGTGGCGCCCTGACACCTTGGCCGTGCGGGGAGGCTTGTCCCGCAGTGGTTTCGAGGAGACCTCCGAGGCGCTCTACCTGACGTCCGGCTTCGTCTACGACACCGCCGAGGACGCCGAGGCGGCCTTCAAGGGTGACGTCGACAGATTCGTCTACTCCCGCTACGGCAACCCCACGGTCGCGATGTTCGAGGAGCGGCTGCGGCAGATCGAGGGCGCGGAGGCGTGCTTCGCCACCGGCTCCGGCATGTCCGCCGTCTTCGTCGCGCTGGCCGCGTTGCTCGGCCAGGGCGACCGCGTCGTCTCGTCCCGCGCCCTCTTCGGCTCGTGCTTCGTCATCCTCGACGAGATCCTGCCGCGCTGGGGTGTCGAGACCGTCTTCGTCGACGGGGCCGACCTCGACCAGTGGCGTGAGGCGCTCTCCGTGCCGACCACCGCCGTCTTCTTCGAGACGCCGAGCAACCCGATGCAGGAGCTCGTCGACATCGCCGCCGTCACCGAGCTGGCCCACGCCGCGGGCGCCAAGGTCGTCGTCGACAACGTCTTCGGCACCCCGGTCTTCTCGAAGCCGCTCGACCTCGGCGCCGACATCATCGTCTACTCCGCGACGAAGCACATCGACGGCCAGGGTCGCACGCTCGGCGGCGCCGTCCTCGGACCTAAGGAGTTCATCGACGGCCCGGTGCAGAACCTCATGCGCCACACCGGCCCGTCGATGTCGCCCTTCAACGCGTGGGTGCTCGTCAAGGGCCTCGAGACCATGTCGCTACGCGTCGAGCGGATGGCCGACAGCGCCCTCGAGGTGGCTCGCTTCCTCGAGTCGCACCCCAAGGTCACCCGCGTCGTGCACCCCTTCCTCGAGTCGCACCCGCAGCACGACCTCGCCAAGCGGCAGATGCTCGCCGGTGGCACGGTCGTGACGTTCGAGCTCGACGGGGGCAAGGACGAGGCCTTCGCGCTCATGAACGCCCTGCAGATCATCGACATCTCCAACAACCTCGGCGACTCGAAGTCGCTCATCACCCACCCGGCGACGACGACGCACCGCCGCCTGGCGCCCGAAGCGCGGGCCGCGGTCGGCATCACCGACGGCGTCCTACGCGTGTCGGTCGGCCTCGAGGACGTCCGCGACCTCGTCGACGACCTCCGCCGCGCGCTCGGCTGACCCGAGCGTCGGCACACCTCGGGGTCAGCCGCACACCGCCTACGGCGTGCGCCTGGCTGGAGGGTGTGTGGTCGACGTCATGGCGTATGCCGTCAGCCCGGTCAGGTGGTCAGCCCGGTCAGGTGGTGGCGGCGAGGGCCAGCGTCGCGGCGGCCACGACCGTGACGGCACAGAGCGCGCCGGTGCGGGCGATCCGGCCCACGTCGACCGACAGGTCCGCGGACCGGCAGCGCGAGGCCCAGAGCAGCGTCGCGACCGAGCCCCACATCGTGATGATGGGGCCGGCATTGACCCCGATGAGCAGGGCCGCGAGGCGGGCAGGGGAGTCGGCCACGGTCGGTTCGAGCGCCAGGTAGGTCGGCAGGTTGTTGATGGCGTTCGAGCTCAGCACGCCGAGTCCGCTGACGCGGAAGAGGTCGGCCGTGTCGGCTCCGTGCCCGACGACGGTGCGCAGCCACGCCTCCAGCCCGAGGCGCAGGGCGGCGTCGATGACGAGGAAGAGGATGCAGATGCCCATGACGGTGAGCCACGGCATCTTGATCCGGCGCAGCAGCTCGGGCGCCCGCCAGTAGGTCGCCGCGAGGAGGATGCCCGCGGCAGGCACGGAGGCCAGGGCTGGCTGAACGCCGACCACGAAGGCCGGGGCGAGCAGGACGCAGACACCGCCCGCGATCTGCATGAGCACCCGGTCGTGCGGCTCGGCGGGCGGAGGCGTGTCGTAGGTGCTGCCGAGGTCGCGTCGGTGCAGCAGCCAGAGCACGACGACGGTGGCGACGATCGCGACGACCGCGGGCACGGCCATCAGCCTGATGTAGCCGAGGGTCCCGACGCCGAGCTCGGCGAACGGGTGGAGGGACAGCAGGTTGGTCAGGTTGGACACCGGCAGCAGCAGGGACGCCGTGTTGGCCAGCCAGAGCGTCGTCATGGCGAACGGCAGGGGTGGGGCGCCGACCTGACGGGCCACCGTGATGGCCACCGGCGTCAGCAGCACGGCAGTGGTGTCGAGGCTGAGCACGACGGTGCACACGACCGCGAGACCGACGATGAGCAGCCACAGCACGAGCACCCGCCCCTTCGCGGTGCGCGCCGCGTGGTGGGCCATGACGTCGAAGAGGCCCGCCAGGTCGCAGATCTCGGCCACGAGGGTGATCGCGACGAGGAAGACGAGGATCGGCGCGACCCGCTCGACGAGCAGGGTGAGGTCGAGGTGCACGTCAGGCCCTCGGCGTCGTGGCCAGCTGCCACGGCCGGCCCGCGCGCGGCGGGGGCGTCAGCTCGACCTCGAAGCGCTCCGAGAGCCGCTCGGCCAGGGCCTGCGGCGTGCGCGGGGCCTCGGCCTGCACGAGCTCGCGCGTGACGAGTCCTCGGGTGTGCTTGGCCATGTGCGAGGCGCCGGGGACCGTGACGTGCACCCAGCGCTCGGCACGCTCGCCCGTGGGACGCCACACGGCGGCATACGTGCTCGACCTGCAGTCGACGACGAGCTCACCGGGCTTCACCGCGGCGTCGAGCGCCGCCGGCAGCTCCTTGCGCCACTCGTGCGAGACGTAGCCGACGCCGGGAAGGGTGCTGCAGATGTTGACGCGGTAGGCCGGGACGCGGTCGGCGAGGCGCAACGCGCCGAAGAGGGCAGAGACGACGACGACCCAGCGGTTGGCGCGGCGCTTGGCGGCCGCGTCGAGGGAGTCGACGTCGAGCGCCTGGTAGAGCACGCCGGTGTAGACGTGGGACGCGGCCGCCGTGGGCGCCGTCAACAGGCGGGTGTTGCGCTCGATGTCGCCGACGAGGTTGGGGCTGACCGACAGGACGGTCGCCGCTTCCGGCTCGCCGCTCACCCGGGCCACCGTCCCGACGAGCGACTCGCGCAGCGGCGTCAGCTCCGGGAAGGAGAGGGTGCCGAGGTCCAGCGACCGCCCCCGCCGGGGTGGGGTCTTGCCCTCGGACGGGGGGAGCAGGATGAGCACGGGGGCCAGCCTAGGCAAACCGGACAGCGATGTCTCATCGCGCCGCGTGTCGCGGACGACGAGAAACGGTGCGGTCCGACGCGCCCGCAGTGGCCGGCCGGAGCGAGGTTAGCAGCCGCCCGGAGCGGGTCGTGATGCGTAGGGTGGCGCCATGGCCCAGCGACACATCGTCTTCCGCCCGGCGACGCAGCCCGGCGACGTGGCACGGCAGCTCACGGCTCGCTTCGAGGCGGTGCGCCGCGAGTTCGAGCTGCCGGACCAGTTCCCGCCGGAGGTCCTGGCCGAGGCGGCCGCGGCTGCCGGTGCCGCGACCCTGCCGGAGCGCGACGAGACGGCCGTCCCGTTCATCACCATCGACCCGCCGACGTCGATGGACCTCGACCAGGCCATGTCGATCGAGCGCAGCGGCGAGGGCTACCGGGTGCGCTACGCCATCGCCGACGTGCCGGCCTTCGTCCGTGCCGGCGGCGCCGTCGACGCAGAGGCGCGCCGGCGCGGGCAGACGGTCTACTGCCCCGACGAGCGCGTCCAGCTGCACCCCTCGGAGCTGAGCGAGGGCGCGGCGAGCCTGCTGCCCGAACAGGTGCGGCCCGCCTTCGTGTGGGACATGACCCTGGCGGCCGATGGAGAGGGCACCTCCGTCGAGGTCTACCGCGCGATGGTCCGCAGCGTCCGGCGCTACGACTACGAGCAGGTGCAGAAGGAGGTCGACGCCGGCACCGCCGAGGAGTGCCTCGTGCTGCTCAAGGAGGTCGGTGAGAAGCGGGTCCTGCTCGAGCGCAAGCGCGGTGGCGCGACGCTGCCGATGCCCGAGCAGGAGGTCGAGGAGGTCGAGGACGGCGGCTTCCGCATCTCGTTCCGCCCGCTGCTGGCCTCGGAGGACTGGAACGCCCAGATCTCGCTGCTCACCGGCATGGGCGGTGCCGACCTCATGCTGCGAGGCAGGATCGGCATCCTGCGCACCATGCCGCCGCCCGACCCGCGCGACCTGGCGCGCTTCCGCCGACAGGTCGCGGCGGCGGGTGTGGACTGGCCGAAGGGCCTGTCCTACGGCGAGCTGCTGCGCTCGCTCGACCACACGGACCCGCGGCACCTCGCGCTCATCCACGAGGCGACGACGCTCTTCCGCGGCGCTGGCTACACGCCCTTCGACGGAGAGGCGCCCGCGCAGCCGACGCACGCCGCCGTCGCCAACCCGTACGCCCACGTCACGGCGCCGCTGCGCCGCCTCGTCGACCGGTTCGGCCTCGTCGTGTGCGAGGCGATCTCGGCGGGCCAGGACGTGCCCGGCTGGGTGCGCGAGGCGCTGCCGACGCTGCCCGAGATCATGTCCGCCTCCGACCGGCGCACGAATGGGGTCGAGCGGGCCTGCACCGACGCCGTCGAGGCCGCCGAGCTGCACCCGCTCGTGGGGAGCACGGTGCAGGGGGTCGTGGTCGACGAGAACGAGAAGGGCGTCGTCGTCCAGCTCATCGACCTCGCCGTCGTCGCCAAGGCCAGCGGGTCGGCACAGGCCGGCGAGACGGTGACCCTGAGGGTCGACGCGGCCGACGTCGCGACCGGCACGATCGCGCTCTCGGTCGCCTGACGGCCGGCGGGTCGACGGTCACGCGGCGGGCCGCGCCCGAAATGCGGTGGCACCGCGCCGCCGCCGCTCCTAGCCTCGTCGGCATGCGGGTGAGCTTCGCGAGGACCGGTGATCGTCGCTACGAGGTGCGCATCGCGCGCGACCTCGCGACCGACCTCGTCATGAGCCCGGCCCCGGGGTGGAGCGCCCTCGCTCCGCACGACCTCGTGCACCTCGTCGTGGAGCACCGCTTCGGGCTGCGCGACGGCATCTTCGGCCAGATCGCAGCCGGCGGCAACGCAGGCACTTTCGTGCCCACCCAGGAACCGCGCACGAAGGCGTGGGCACGTCGCGTCGAACGTCGGAACCAGTCGCGCGGCACGCAGATCGGGCGGTCCGAGCAGCTGGCCGCTGCGGTCTACCCGGCGTGGCTGCGGCACCGCGGGATGACGCCCGACCTCCACCACGCTCGAGCCGAGGTAGCCGCCGCCGACCTCGGACCCCGCGAGCTCGCCGAGGCGTTCGCCGACCTCGACCGCCTCTCGGCAGCGTGGTCACGGCTCGCGGTCGGCGAGTCGCTCGACGTCGACTGGCCCTGGCCCGAGCGACGCTGAGGGCGAGGCCGGCGGCGGCTGCGGCCGCCGGGTCAGGACGCCACCGGCCGTACGCCGTGGCCGGCCACGGACGAGGTATGCCGTCGCACCCGGAGGGAGGGACGGCATACGTCGTCCGGTGGCTCGGGCGCTCTGGCGCTCAGGGAGCGGTGACGGGGCCGGTCGTCGTCGCGGCGGGGTCGGGCGTGGACGGTGCCGTGGGCGCGGCCGGGTCGGGGGACCCCGCCGCTCCACCCGGGTCGGCCGGGGTCGCGGGGGTCGTCGCGGCAGGGGTGCCGGTCGACGGGGCCTGACCCGGGGTCACGTCGGTCCCAGAGGTCGTCGCCGGCGCGGGCGTGGCCGCGGGAGCGGTCGGCGTCGTCGCGAGCGACCCGGTGGCGCCGCTGTCGGAGGCGCCGCTGCCGTCCCGAGCGGTGTCACCGGCGGTGTCGGCCGGGCTGTCGACCACCGCCCCCGCGCTCGCGCGCACGCCGAGGTCGGTGCCGGTCACCTGTGCGCCGGTCGCGAGCTGGAGTCCGGTGAGGAAGGCCGCAGCGATGACGAAGACCGCGCCCGTCGTGACGAGGACGCGTCGGGTCGTCGCCCGGTCGGGGCGTCGCCACCAGGTCTCGCGGACGACCTCCAGGTCGGTGCCGTCCACCCCTCGGCGGGAGCGCACGAGCACCACGGCCTCGCGGGCGCGGGCCATGGAGTTCGTGTAGAGGCTGGCCGCGATCGCCGAGATGACGCTGAGCACCGCCGCGCCGGCAATGGTGCCGACGACGCCGAGTCGCGAGCCCAGGGCCGCTGCCGTCGCCGCCGCCATCGAGCCGCCGAGCAGCTGGGTCAGGGAGAGGTCGAGCAGCTTCGCTCTGGGCCGTGCGTCGGGCTCCGCGTCTGGCGTGGAGCCGGGTCGGGTGTCGGGCAGGTCGTCGGTCAGCTGTTCGGTCATGGTCCTGGGGTCGGTTGCGATCGTCATCTCCCATGCACGACGAACGACGGTGCCGGATCGTTGACGTGAACCGGCAGGTGTGACTCGGGTCACCTCACCGCCCAGGCGTGACGGCGGTACCGATTCGGGCGATCGTGCCCAGCGGTGACAGACTCGGGGCGATCACTGGAGGACCATGGACGCCACCGCCCTGCACGACCGCGAGCTCGCGGAACGCCGAGACCCCGACGGCGCGGACCACAACGGGCGAGCGGTCGCCGAGGAGGCGGCCCGCCGACGCACCTTCGCCGTCATCTCGCACCCCGACGCCGGCAAGTCGACCCTGACCGAGGCGCTGGCCCTGCACGCGCGCGCCATCGGCGAGGCCGGCGCCGTGCACGGCAAGGGCAACCGTCGTGGCGTCGTCTCGGACTGGATGGAGATGGAGAAGGACCGCGGCATCTCGATCACCTCCGCGGTGCTCCAGTTCGCCTACGACGGCACCGTCATCAACCTGCTCGACACCCCCGGCCACGCCGACTTCTCCGAGGACACCTATCGCGTGCTCGCAGCCGTCGACGCCGCCGTCATGCTCGTCGACGCCGCCAAGGGCATCGAGCCACAGACGTTCAAGCTCTTCGAGGTCTGCCGCGCCCGTGGCGTCCCCGTCATCACCGTGGTCAACAAGTGGGACCGGCCCGGCCTCGACGCGCTCGCGATCATGGACGAGCTGACCACCCGGATCGACCTGCACCCGATGCCGCTGACGTGGCCGGTCGGCGTGGCCGGCGACTTCCGGGGCGTGCTCGACTGCGCGACCGGCGACTTCGTCGAGTTCACGCGTACGCCGGGCGGTGCCACCGAGGCCATCGCCACCCGCATGACTGCGGAGGAGGCCGAGCGGTCGCTGGGCCCGGTCTGGACCGACGCCGTCGAGGAGTACGACCTCCTGCGCTCGTCGGGCCACGACCTCGACCTCGAGCTGTTCCTCTCGGGCGCGGCCTCGCCCGTGCTCTTCGGCTCGGCCGTCCTCAACTTCGGCGTACGCCAGCTGCTCGACACGCTCGTGACGCTCGCCCCCGCCCCGGGCGCGCGACCCGACCGCTCCGGCGCCCCGCGTGACGTGTCGGCGCCGTTCTCGGGCTTCGTCTTCAAGATCCAGGCCGGTATGGACCGTGCCCACCGTGACCGGCTCGCGTTCGTCCGCGTCTGCTCGGGCCGGTTCAGCCGCGGCATGGTCGTCACGCATGCCGACACCGGACGTCCGTTCGCGACGAAGTACGCCCAGAGCGTCTTCGGCCGCGACCGCTCGACGCTTGACGAGGCCTTCCCGGGCGACGTCATCGGCCTCGTCAACGCCAACGCGCTGCGGGTCGGCGACACCCTCTTCGCCGACGAGAAGGTCGCCTTCCCTCGCATCCCGCTCTTCGCCCCCGAGCACTTCGCCGTCGCGCGGGCCGCCGTCACGGGCAAGCAGAAGCAGTTCCGCAAGGGCATCGAGCAGCTGGGCGAGGAGGGCGTGGTGCAGGTGCTGCACTCTGACCGCCGTGGCGCCCAGGCGCCCGTGCTCGCGGCCGTCGGGCCGATGCAGTTCGACGTCGCCAAGCACCGGATGGAGCACGAGTTCGGCTCGCCGATCCGCCTCGAGCCCTTGAGCTACTCGGTCGCGCGCGCCGTCACGGCAGCCGCCATGCCGATCGTCGACAGCCGCCCCGGGGCGGAGTCGCTGACGCGCGAGGACGGCCTGCACGTCGCGGTCTTCGCCGACAAGTGGCGCCTCGCGTCCGTCGAGAAGGACCTGCCCGCCGGCGCCCTCACGCCGATCTTCGGGTGACGTCGTGAGCCGGCGTTTCGAGGAGATCGACTGGCAGCAGACGCCGATGGGCGAGATCAGCCTCCGACGTCGAGTGGAGCCGTCGCTGCTCGTCGACGTCTACGAGGTGAAGCTCGGTGAGGAGTTCCTCATGTCGAGCCTCTTCACGGTCGCCGAGATCGAGCTGGCACGGCTCGGACTCGCCGCCGTCGACGGTGACGACCTCGACGTCGTCGTCGGCGGGCTGGGCCTCGGCTACACGGCCGCAGCCGCCCTCGAGGACGCCCGCGTGCGGACGGTGACGGTCGTCGAGGCGCTCGGGCCCGTCATCTCCTGGCACGAGCGGCAGCTGCTCCCGGCCACCGCGGCCCTGACCGACGACCCGCGGACCGCTCTGGTGGAGGGGGACTTCTTCGCCCTGGCGCGCGAGGGGAAGGGCTTCGGTGTCGCGCCGGAGCTCGTGCACGCCGTGCTGCTCGACGTCGACCACACGCCGCACCACGTCCTCCACCCCAGCCACGCCTACCTCTACACCCGAGAGGGTCTCGCGCGACTGGCCGCCGGGCTGCACCCCGGCGGGGTCTTCGCCCTCTGGTCTGACGACCCGCCCGAGGACGCCTTCACCGCGCTCCTGGCAGAGGTCTTCGCCGACGTCGCGGCCCACGAGGTCACCTTCGCGAACCCGCTCACCGGCGGCACGTCGTCCAACACCGTCTACGTCGCGAACACGACCCCCGGACGCCGGCCCGCCGACTGAGCGCATCTGCCCACACACCGCCCGCGGACGTCCTACGGTGAGGCCAGGACACCGACGTCGGCAGGAGGTTCGATGAGCGTCACCGTCTCGAGCACGGGGGGCGTCACTTGGGCCCGGCTCAGCGGAGTGATCGACACGTACACCGTGCCGGACGTCCGGGCGGCGTTCGAGGAGCTCGCCATCGAGCCCGGTCAGAAGGTCGTCGTCGACCTGCGGGACGTCACCTTCCTCGACTCGTCGGGTCTCGGGGCCGTCATCGGGCTCTACCACCAGGTGGGGGAGCACGGGGGCCGGCTGCAGCTCGTCTGCGGCGACATCACCCTGCGCCTCGTCAGGCTCACGCACCTCGACCAGGTCATCGACGTGGTCGACGCGTCGGAGCCGTCGGAGCCGTCGGAGCCGTCGGAGCCGTCGGAGCCGTCGGAGCCCTCGTAGGTCAGGATGCCAGCCTGAGGTGCACGCCGATGCGCGTACGCATCGGGCGGGCCTCGATGGTCAGCCGGTCACTCAGGCGCTGGGCGATCCACAGCCCGCGTCCGCTCGTCGACTGCTCGTCGAGCGGGAGGACCTCCGGCACCGACCCGGTGCCGTCGTCGTCCTCGACCGTGAAGACGAGCGAGTCGGCCGTCTCGTCGATGAGCAGGACCCCGTGGCCGCCGCCGTGGACGATGCTGTTGACGGCCACCTCGTGGACGGCGAGCACGGCGTTGTCGGCCCGGTCGGGGATGCGTTCGCGGGCGATGGCCCGCACGATCTCGCGCACGCGGCGGAGGTCGTCGGGGCCGAACTCGACCCGGCCCAGCTCGCGTCCCCTGGCCACCCGCCGACCCGTCACTCCTGCATGCTCCCACTTCTGCCCCATCCGTGGGTGCCCGAGGCCGCCGACTGTCAGGATGGCCCCATGAACGCGCCATGGCAGAGCCCGGGGGCGAGCCGCGCCTCGGTCGCCCCGCGACTGGCGGCGTTGGCGGGCATCGCGGCCCAGGTCGCGGCGGCCACGACGCTGGACGAGCTCACCGAGACCATCACCGAGCGCGCCTCGACCGTCATGGGGGCCTCCCGCGCCGTGCTCGCGGTTCAGGACGGTCCGGCGCGGCTGCGCACGATCGCGACCCACGGTCTGACCCCGTCCGAGGCCCGTCACTGGGCGACCCTCGACCTCGACGCGCGCTCGCCGCTCACCGACGCCGTCCGGACCACCCAGATCGTCTCGGTCGAGGGGCGGCAGGAGCTGCTCGAGCGCTACCCGGATCTCGACGACGGCACGGAGCGGTCGTCGGTGACGCTGCCGCTCATCTCGCGCGCCGACGGGTCGGCCTTCGGGGCCGTGGGCTTCCGGTTCGAGGGGCAGGTCGGGCCGGTCGATCCCGACCTGGTGTGGGTGCTGGGTGTGCTTGCCGACATGTGCGCGCAGACCATGCTGCGCCTGCGTGCCGAGGCGCAGAGCGCCAACCGCGCCGCCCAGCTCGAGTTCCTGGCCGACGCGTCGCAGGCGCTCGCCACCTCGCTCGACTACCGGCAGACCCTGCGCCAGGTCGCCTCGCTCGCCGTGCCCGCCCACGCCGACTGGTGCTCCGTCCAGATGGTCGACGACGGCGTCCTGCGGACCCTCGCCGTCGCCCACATCGACCCCGACAAGGTGCAGCTCGCCCGCGAGCTCGAGACGCGCTGGCCCCCCGACCCGGACCGGCAGGGTGGGGCGGCGCACGTGGCTCGCACCGGCGAGAGCCTGCTCGTCGAGAACGTCACCGACGAGATGCTCGTCGCGTCGGCCCAGGACGACGAGCACCTCAGGGTCGCGCGCGAGCTCGGCCTGCAGAGCGCGATGTCGGTGCCGCTCGTGGCCAAGGACCGGGTGCTGGGCGTCCTGACCTTCGTCGTGGCGGAGTCCGGACGCCGCTACACGCACGACGACGTCGCCTTCGCCGAGGACCTCGCCCGACGGGCAGCGCTCGCCATCGACAACGCCGACCTCTACTCCCAGACGAGGCGCGTCGCGTCGGTGCTCCAGGCGACGCTGCTGCCGCAGGACCTGCCCGAAATCCCGGGGTGGCAGATCGGCACGGTCTACCGGCAGGCCGGTCGCACCGACGTCGGTGGCGACTACTACGACGTCAGCGGCCTCGACGACGGCCGGGTCACTGTCGTCCTCGGCGACGTCATGGGTCGCGGTGTCGACGCCGCGGTCGCCGGGTCGCGGATGCGCTCTGCCGCAAGGGTGCTCGCGACCCAGGACCCCGAGCCCGACGCGCTTGCCGGCGCGATGGACCGCTTCATGGCGACCGAGCCGCCGACGCAGATGGCGTCCTCGGTCTACCTGCTCTTCGAGCCGGCGCGGGACGACCTGGCCGTCGTCGTCGCCGGTCACCCGCCACCCCTGCTCGTGTCAGGCGGTCGGACGCGCTTCGTCACCGAGGACGGCTCACCGGTCCACGGCCTCGGCGAGATCCCGCGGCTGGCGGCCCGGGTGCCGTTCGTCGCCGGCGACCTCCTGCTGATGTACACGGACGGACTCGTCGAGCGCCGCGGTGAGAGCATCGACATCGGGCTCAAACGGCTGCAGGTCGCCGCCGAGGAGCTGCTCACGGACGTCGGGGACGACGCCGACCTCGACGATGTCCTCGCCGAGCTCGCCGAGGTCGTGTCCGACCCCGACCGCCACGACGACGTCGCCGTTCTCGCCTTCCGCCGTCTGGTCTGAGCACCCTGAACCGCTCGAGCGCCCTGCCGGGGGAGTCGGCCCGGTGGGCGCCGACGCGGCGGACGGCATACGCCCCTATGCTGGTGCGCGGATGAGTCGGCCAGACGGTCGCGTCAGGGCCTCGGCCCTGCCGAGGAACGTCCGGGCTCCACAGGGCAGGGTGGTGGCCAACAGCCACCCGGGGTGACCCGCGGGACAGTGCCACAGAGAACAGACCGCCGGCCGCTTCGGCAGCCGGTAAGGGTGAAACGGTGGTGTAAGAGACCACCAGCGCTCCAGGTGACTGGAGCGGCTCGGTAAACCCCACCCGGAGCAAGTCCAGACAGTGCACGATCGACGCCCTCGGGTGTCGGGGAGACCGGCCCGGTCGAGTGCGCGGGTAGGACGCTCGAGCCGGCCAGCAATGGCCGGCCTAGATGGATGGCCGTCGCCACGTCACCGGTAACGGTGGCGCGGAACAGAACCCGGCGTATCGGCCGACTCATCCACTTTCAGGCCTCTGACCTGCGGTGATGTGTTTGGTCACCCCCGTTGGTCCGCAATGCGTCCGCCCTGCTCGACGACGAGCTGGGCCAGGCGGAGTCGACCGGCAGGAGTCGGACAGGCGTTGGCATGGGACAACGAAGACCTCCGTTGTGAGTCCGGTGTGGGTGCGTGGTTGCTCCGCACCTCACTCCGAGGTCTTCGTCATCGTCCAGCAGGCACGCCGCGCCTGACGTCGGTGGTCAGTCCAATTAGGGCTCAGCGGATACCCGCACGTCGCATCCGGCGAAGTCGGCGAGGTAGACCTCGGAGCGTCCGTTCGGCTCGAGCCGCAGCGGGCCTTCGCCTTGGGGCACCGTGCCGAGGTCCACAAGCTGTCCGTCCGCGGCATCGTGCAGCTCGAAAGCGCACTGGCCGTAGCTGTTGAACGCCAAGACCTGCACGGCGACTTTACCCGGAGCCTTCGGTGCCGCGAAGACGTCGGTGTCACCCGTGCCGGCCTTCTGGCTGAATGGCAGGACGGCCTTCCCGGACCCGGAGCGCTGGACCACGAGGCAGCCCGGGTCGTTGGCTTCCCATCGGAACGTGCCTTCGGTCTGCATCTGGAACGTCTTGGTCCCCCAGACACTCTCGAATGGTCTCTGATCGCCGGTGTCGGTGTTCGTCACTGTGACAGTGCAGCCGTTGCTGCCCTTGATCTTGTTGCTGATGACGAGCCGCCAAGCGGCTGCCGCGGTGATCTCGTTGCCTGCTGGGCGGCCCGCGTCCCTCCGGTCCAGGATCAGCAGGGTGGCCGCGGTCCCGGCGACCGCGATGAACAGTGCAGCCGCGGCAGCGTAGACCCGGCGGCGGCGCGGCCGCGCTAGCCGGGCGACGCGAGTCGGCCCGCCGACCGTTGTCGCGCCCTCTGCTGGCTCTACCTGAAGAGACCGGGTGCGGTCCCCCTCCCGTGGACCAGATGCCGGAGCGGTGCGCTCCATGCTTGGCGGGTCGGGCTCTCCTGTCGGCGAGACGGGATCTCCTGTCGGAGGGACGGGTGCTGCATCGGGCTTGACATCGAAGAGTCGTGTGTCGTCGCCGCGCACACATAGAACGGGTGTCACCCACTCGAGCGTGTCTCGGGTGACACCGAGGATGCCGATCCTCCCGCTGCGCATCGCCTCGTCGATGGCGCGACCGTGCGCGAGCGACATGTAGAAGCCGCGCGCAAAGGCGATGGCCGCTCTATCACTGATGGCGAACTGCATCGCAGCCACAGCGTTGATCCCGCTGCGTACCAAGGCTGCTGCCGTACCCGAGAAGAGGTCGTCGGTGCTCTCGGCCGCGGTGAGGCACGCGTTGAGCACGACCAGTCGCGGCCGTTGCCTGGCTTCGTGCAGCAAGTCCGCGAAGCTGCTCGCGTTGATGAGGTCCGCGCGCCCGTCGGGTCCGACGAACGCGAGCACGCCCTCGTCTCGTGTGTGGTCGAAGGCGCCGTGCCCGATGAAGTGCAGGAC
Organism: Terrabacter sp. Root181; assembly: GCF_001428505.1. GTDB lineage: Bacteria > Actinomycetota > Actinomycetes > Actinomycetales > Dermatophilaceae > Terrabacter. Next base: position 304,575 of record NZ_LMHU01000007.1, on the reverse strand, counting down.
GTGCCACGACTCGTCTAGCAGCTTCTCGTGCAGACGCTGCCAGCTTGCGTCGAGGAGCCACTCGAGGTGGATCCATCCGGTATCGACCTGCTCGCCCAGGGCCTCCTCCAAACGTGCCCGTTCGCCGGCAACGTCCAGTGAGGGCAGCGTGCTCGGCGATGCGATGAGTGCGAGCACCCGCAGAGGTGGCTCGAGGGGAAGAGTTGGTGTGGCGGGCGTCGTCCCGATCTGCCGCAGCAGCGGCTCCTTGCGACACAGGTAGATGCGCCCCTCACGGTCATAGAGGGCCTCCCAAGGCAGCGCGGCGAGCCCCGGCGCTGTCAGCCGAAGAAGCAGGCGCACCCCTTCACCACGGTTTTCCGCGACGGCGACACTTGTGCGGTAGGCCTCGCGCACCTGCCCGGCGAAAACAGCGTCGAAGAGCAGGGTGCCGACCGCCTCCAGAGATGACTCGTGCGCCGGCGTGACACGACGAGCCGCGATGGACGAGGCGAGAATGCTGTCCTCTAGCCCGTGCCGCTGCGCGAGCAGACCCTCCACGTCGAGCGCGCACGACGTCGTGGGCTCCCCCGCGCCGACCGAACGAAGCACCCGCACGGTGAACCGACCGGCCACGCCCGCCGGCCCGATCTCGATCTCCATCACTGAATCCATGCGCCGCCTCGCCCATGCACCCTTTCGATCATCCCCTTGGTTCGTCACGTTGTCAGCCGAAACGCACCCCGCGTCAGTTCTCTGACCGAGCCCGGACGAATACGCGCGTCAGCTGCCTATGCCGAGGGTCGGCTCAGCTTGCCTGCGGTCAATGCTGGTGGGCGCGGCGGCACGGCGGCGTGACGACATCCCGTTCAAGGGCCGCCACGCGTGTGGAATCGCCAACCCTCGTGGGGCGCAGCGTGCTGGCTCGTCAGGGACCGCCATCGCCTACACCTCAGCGGTGACGGCGTGCAGATCGAACAACAGGCACGTGGAGCTCAAAGGTCGGCTACCAGGCCCGAACGCCGGCGTCCGCTGTGCAAGCCACTCGGTGACACAGGAATCGGAGCCGCCAGTGGGCCAAGCCGAGCAGCCTGTACACGACGGTGTCCGCGGCAGACATGACCGGGCTTGCAGCCGAAGGGAATCGACGCGCCTGACTCTCGTGCTCGGAGGACGGGGAAGGTCACCGGCATGGTCGCGCGATCCATCGTGCGACCCGGGGCCGGACTACCAGGGGACCGACGTCGAACTGGGCTCCAGGTACCGGATGCTCGGGCTGACCGGGAGGAGAGAGTCGGCGGGCTGGGTGCCTCGCACGGCCTGCCTAGTCCTTCGAGACCGTCACCGAGGCGAAGAGGTTGAGTCCGAGCCGTTCCGCCAGGTACTTGGTGACCAGCTGACCGCGCACGCTGTTGCCCGCCACGTCCAGGGGAGGGGAGAACGTGGCCAGACCGCCCTTGCCGGGTGCGACAGTGACGATGCCGCCGCTCACCCCGCTCTTGCCGGGGACCCCGACCTCGTAGAGCCAGTCGCCGGACAGCTCGTACAGGCCGGCTGTGGCCATCACCGCCAGAACACGCCGGCACGCGCCGGGCCCGACGACCGCCTCTCCGGTCACCGGGTTGACGCCACCGTTGGCGAGCGTGGACGCCATGACCGCAAGGTCGTGGACGTTCACGTCGAGAGAGCACTGGCGGGTGTAGACGTCGGTGGCCTCGTCGGGGTCGAAGTAGAGACGGCCGTAGCTCTGCAGCAGGTGGGCGATGCCCTGGTTGCGCAGGTTGGTGGCGGACTCCGAGGCGTAGACCCTCTCGTTCAGGCTGAGCTCACGGCCGGCGAAGCGCGAAAGGCCGTCTCTGACCCGGTCCCACTTCTCCGCCGCGGTGCTCCCCGGCACCAGACTCGTGGCCGCAATCGCGCCCGCGTTGACCAACGGGTTCATCGTCCTGTCCAGGTTGAGCTCGACCGCCACCAGCGAGTCGAAGGGGAAGCCGGTGCTGTTGACCCCGAGCAGGCGGCGCGCGTCGACGTCTCCGACCGCCTCACAGACCAGCGCGAACACGAACGGCTTCGACACACTCTGGATCGAGAACGTTCTCTCGACGTCCCCGATCTCGAACGACCTTCCTCGAGCTCCCACCACCGAGATACCGAACCAGTCCGGCGACGCCTCGGCCAGGACCGGGATGTAGTCGGCCACGGCACCTTCGCGGTTTGCCCGATACCGCTCGTACGCCTCGGTGACAGCGACCTTGACCTCGTCCGGTTCTGGTAGCTCTCCGGTCGAGATCGACGACCTGACCGCTTCCTCGTCGAACGGCAGCTGCTCATGCATCGACAGCTTGCTCATGGCGCGCCTCCAATGCCGGATGTGCGAAGCCTATGACACACCTGCGGCGCCACCATGGCCTTCAGGGTCTTCGGCCCGGGTGCGCGGGCGGTGAACGTTGTCAGAGCGTCGGCGACCCGGAAGGTCCAACGCGCGTGGATCGCCGAGTGCATGCGGCAGGCAGCGAGCACCTGGTTCGCACCGCGGCGCCGTCTCATGCGCGATTCAGATTGAATGCGCTCCCAGGACATTCACGGTCGATGAGCCGAACTGAGTCGACGTCGTTGACAGCATCCAGGTGGCCACGACTGCGTGCAGCGAGTCACGTGTCCATTCCGTCGTCTCACTCCAGTCCGATCACGCACCCTGTCTGGCTCCAGCGCAGGGTCACGTGCCGAGCCGGCGCCGGAGGCGGTCGGCGCGTTCGAGCATCGCGGCGCAGTGCCCGAGCCCCGGGTGCTCGAGGGCCGGCAGGCAGGCCCTGAGGACGTCCTCGTCCGGTGCGCCCTGTGGCAGCTCGTCCAGGGAGCGTCCCAGCAGGTAGAGCACCCACGAAGCATGCCTCAGCGCCACGTTCGCGGCATACGCGAACTCGACTGCCTCACGCCCGACCCTGACACCGTCGTCGTGCAGGGCGGCGAGGTAGGCCTCGAGCACGATCGTCTCCACGCGCGGCAGGTCAGGCTCGGCCACCTCGACGAGCAGCTGCGCGAGGTCGCTGCCGAGTGGACCGGTGCCGACCATCTGCCAGTCGATGGCCCACACGTCCCAACCACCCTCGGCGGACCGCCGCACGACGAGGTTGTTCACGTGAGCGTCGTTGTGGCACAACGCCTGTGGCAGCCATTCCAGGACCTCGATGAAGGGGGTCGGGTCATCCAGCGCAGCGACGAGCAGAGCCGGGTCGACGCCCATCGCGATCTCGAAGCGTCTGAGGCGAGCGGGCCGGTCCCACAGCACGTCGTGCACGACCCGGAGCTGGGGCAGGCACGCGCTCCGGAACCGCCCGACCAGGTTGCCGGTCAACCACGCTCGCGCAGGCAGCGGCGGGCCCTGGACGTAGTACGCCTGGAAGCGGCCGAGCGCGGCCGCGGCGACGGCGAACTCCTCGTCGTCGTAGCCCGACACGTGCGACACCTCGCCGATGTCCTCGAACAGGATCACGACAGCCTCGGGGTGTGCTTCGACAACGCCCAGGCACCGAGGAGCGCGTAGGCCCAGGCCGTGCTCCAGCACACCGCTGATGGCGACGTCGGCCTCGCGCCTCCAGTAGATGACGGAGTGAGGGGTCTGCCTGTCGTGCGGGCTGGGGCGGACGACCTTGGCAACCAGCGACCACGCTCGGTCTGTCCCGTTCGTCGTGGCGGTCCCGCGAAGTCGGGTCGCGGCACCGGATGTCGGGTTGTTGGCCGCCCCCAGAGCGAGCTCGGTGGTGGCCCAGTCGCCGACCTCGGCCGCCTCGTCGGCCAGGAGCCGCCGGACCGCAGCCGTCACGTCGGGACGTTGGTGGTCAAGGCCGCCCCAAGACATGCACACCTCCCCGCCCACTGTCCCATCGGCATGCGCGACGCGCAGCCCTTCAGCCGATGACCGTCCAAGGACTCAACGCCTCCGCCCCGGCCACTTCGTCCCGGCGGCAGCCCGGTCCCCCTACCGCGTGGCTTCCGTGCCCCACGATGCCAACTTCGCATTTGTGCAGTTCAGGGGCTTGGGGCACTACAGGCAGCACGGACGACCGGGCTGTTTCAATCTCCGGCGTATCGGCCGACTCATCCACCTTCGAGCCCCCGCCGCTGCCGACGAGATCTCTGGAGGATGCCGTCCGACCGGCGTAGCGTGAAAGCCCATCGTCTGGGGGAGTTGCCGTGTCGAACCTCGTGGTGCACTTCGAGATCCATGCGTCTGAGCCGCAGGCGCTCATCGACTTCTACGGGCAGCTGCTGGGGTGGACGTTCACGCAGTTCGGCGACATGCCCTACTGGTCGATCGACACCGGCGATGGCGCCATCGGCATGAACGCCCCCGGCAACGGCATCAACGGCGGGCTCACGCAGCGTCAGGGCCCGGCACCCGAGCGCGGCGGGCCCGTCAACGGCTGCAACGTCGTGGTGGGCGTCGACGGCAGCATCGACGAGCTCTTCCAGAAGGGCCTCGACCTCGGGGCCTCGGAGGCACTGCCGCTGGCCGACATGCAGGGCATCGGCCGTGTCGGCTACCTGCTCGACCCCGATGGGAACGTCTTCGGGCTCATCTCACCGGTGCTGTCCGACGGCAGTGTCGCGATGGGCGGTGGCTGAGCGGCACAGCGGCCCCCAAAGACGACAAACGACGCTCGGCCGGGACCTGCGGGTGAGCCGCAATCGTGCGTCGTCACGAACGGGAGCGGACGATCAACCGGGCCACGGCTACGACCGACACTCCGGCGCGGTCCGCAGCATCGTGAAGCTTGGCGTCGGCCTCGCGGGGCGAAATGCCTTGCTGGGCCGCAAGGATGCCGGCCGCGCGGCTGAGCGTGTCGAGGTCCTCGATCCGTGCGGGGGTTTCCGTCGCTCTGGTCCGGGTGGTGAAGGAGAGATCGGCGTTGTGCACGGCACCCGGGACCCAGGCACCGAAGATCTCGGCGAGTCGCTGCTCGTGACCGCTGAAGGTGTCGCTCCCGGCGCCGTAGACGTTGATGCCCGCAGTGACCGTCTCGCCAGTCAGGATCGGCAGAGACAGCGTGCTGCGGACTCCAGCGGTGGCGCTGGCTTGGGCGAAGCACTGCCAGCGCTTCTCGTCGAACAGCTCCTCCTCGTCCGTGAGCACGGTCTCGCCGGCCCCGACCGCGTCGACGCAGGGACCGCCGTCGACGAACTGGACTGCGTCGAGCGAGGCCACGGTCTCGGAGGTCGCCACATAGGTGAAGGTGACACCTTCGCGAACGAGGCCAAGGCTGAACCCCACGATCCCCGGGGCCGCTGCCAGAACCGTCGCCGCGATGTCCGTCAGGTCGTCTTGCAAGGCTGAGTCGCCGTACTGGCCGAGTCGCTCGAGGGCTTGCCGCGTCTCCGGGATCGGTTCCATGCTCTTGAAGTACCCATTGGGCTCGCCTACCCGAACCCCGTGGGCAACACAGGGTGAGGAAGTGAGCGTCGCGGGAGGCGACGGCTACCTCAATCCAGAGCGGACGCGAAGGAGACATGCAACATAGCCGCTCAAGAAGATCGCAACCCACTGCCCGAATCGACCTGAGTCGCAATGGTTTTGGCTCCTTCATTGCAACCACCACGCGATGTGGAGGCTCGAGAAGCTGGCCGGTCCCGTCGCCCGGCCACCGAAGGGAGACCGATGATCGAACGACCGTATGACACGGCTACGCCCGCGTCCCGGTCGGTAGCCGGGTCGCCGTCGCGGCGCCTCGGCCCGAACTGCGTGGACCGGGCTCTGATCGCGGCTTCCGAACGAATGGGCCTCGGACCGGTCATACGATGTCAGTACCAGCCGCCCGCCGCGGACGGATCCGCGGAGGCTGTTCGGCTGCGCCGAAGAAGGTGGGGGCGCCCGATGCGAGACATGGATGCAGCTGAGGCTCGAGCGTTTCTGGGCTCTGGAGCTCGCACTGCAAAGGTCGCAACCGCCTCCAGCACCGGAAAGCCGCTCGTCGCGCCTGTGTGGTTCATCCTCGACGGTGACGATTTGGTGTTCCTCACATCGGCGACGAGTGTGAAGGGTCGTCATCTTCACGCGAACCCTCGGGCAGCCGCCGTGGTCGAGGACGATTCGTTTCCCTATGCATTCGTGGTGGCAAGGGGTTCGGTGACTCTTGACGATGAGCCGCCAGATCGGTTGGGGTGGGCCACGCGTATCGCTTCGCGCTATGTACCGGACCGGGCCGACGATTTCGCGGCCCGCAACGATGCTCCGGGGGAGACGCTGGTGCGGCTGCACCTCGAGCGGATATTCGGTCAGGCCGAACTCGCGTTATAGCCGGCCTGCAACAAGGACGTCCGGGACGTTGCACCACAGGCGTCAGGCGTACTACATCCTCGCCTCGCAGCCGAACATGACCTCTGAGGAGATCAGCCGGTCGGCACCCTGAGACGCGCGCGGCAGTACGACGCTGCCTTCGAGGTCTCGGCGAGCCCCGCGCGAAATGCGCTGGAGTCCCGCATCGCTATTACGGAGTCGGTGCCATCTGCGCGGTTAGCCTTCCCGGATGAGCAGCCCGCGCGAGGAGGGGAAGTCGGCCGCGGCGGTCGATGACGCCGACATGGGAGTTGGCGAGACGGGTTGGGACCCAAAGACCCGCACGCCGACCACGGAGCCCGTAGCTGCGCTGGACGCGCCGCAGCGTTCGAGCTCGACCAGCCTGACGTGGTGCGGCCCGAGGTAGCCGAAGAAGTCCTTGCCGATCAGTCAGCAGGGACCGCGGGAAGCTGGAGCGCAGGGCCCTACCTTTTCGAGAAGCTCGATGCGCCCACTGACGATGACGAATACCGAGGTCCCGCGCGGGCAGCATCGCAGCTCGCACCGAATCACTGAGGACGCTGCCAGGACCACCGCACTTCGGCTCCATCGCTCGGACGGCGACATGACGGGGCGAGCGTAGCCGCCCCTCAACGCGGCGGATCCGTTCAACTGGCGGCGCCTCCAGCGCCACCTCGTTCGCTTCCTCTATCGAAGGTGGCGTCAGAGGTCATCGTGATCCGGTCGCACGAGATCCGTGGCACCAGCTCATGCCAGCTGGGCGCACGTAGCCCCGCCAGGCTGCGCCGAGGTCGCTGTTCCAGAGTTGCCTCCGGTTCGTCCTGCCACCGCACCATGTCGGCCCTCGCTCCCGACGTCCGGTCCGGCTGAAGCGGAAATGCGTGAAGAAGAAGCGAATCATGAGGTACCGGCTCACCGGGCACCCCTGGGACTAAACGCGTGTGTAGGTGACGTCGAAGTCGTGGATCCACTCGCCGTCTTCGACGAGGTAGCAGGAGCTTTCGATCGTCTTGCCGTCCTCTGAGAGCGTGCCTTCGAAGCGCTGATCGAAATCATCAGGGTTGCTCGCTTGGCGCCACCACTTCCAGACGCCGTCCTGGAAGCTCATATGGAGCAGGCGCGAGACCGCACGGGAGTCGAAGTAGTGCGCGGTGAAGTCGCCTTCGGCGTCCTCGTCCGCGGCCATGATCAGGACGACGCCCTCGGGAAACATCGGGTTCGCGACGATCGAGCGCTGGAGGATCACCTTCTCGTCACGGAGCCACTCCAGTGTCATGTCGCCCGTGACCTTTTCCGCGACGTGCCGCGGGGCGTCGACGAGCTGGCGCCAACGACCGATCAGCGGCTCGAGATCCTTGATGTCCGGCACAACGCCGAGCCTACCGACGCACGTAGCCCGACAGGACGCCGTGGCGGATCGACCGGGCACCTGATGCGGCACCGCCCGCACACGAGTGCTGCGCTACCGGCTTGGTCGGGCGATCGTCGTCGCCCTCGGAGCGGCGTTGTCGAGCGCCTTGGCCGCCCTCAGCGCGGCAGTCTGGTCGCCGCCACCCCTCCGCTGACTGAGCATCCCGCGGAGCAATGGCCCAGCTACCGTCCTTCCATGCCCGCCCGTGCAGCCGTCGTGGATGACTCTGCCTGGATCGCCGCTGCCCTGAACCGCCGCCGAGAGCCACTGGTCCAGCACGCGCCTGTGTTCTGGCGATCTGCACCTGACGCGTGAGCCGGCACCGCGCTTTCCTTGACCAGCTCCTCAGGGACAGCAGCGCCATGGCTTATCGAACTGACGACTCAGTGCTTGTTGCTTCCCTCGAGCGGACGGATGGCTGGTCGACGACTCCTTCGTCGACCAGGAGAGCTGGACGCGTGACGGCCGCGACCTCTGGATCGCTCTCAGCCGCGACTGTCAGGGCGACCACGTGCGGTTCGTGTGTCCGGCCTACGAGCAAGCCCGAGGAGCCTTCGCCCTGCAGGTGGGACTGACAATCACGGCCTCGTGGTGGTTGAAGGAGCTGCCAGGCTCGGGCGGTGGCGACGCCTGCGTCGAGGTCACGCTGCCCGGGGCCCAGGCGATCACGGTTCCAGCACCACCCGTGTACGCGCCGCCGGGGCCCATCCTCTTTCTGCCTGAAGTCGCCAACCCTCAGCAGGCCGTGCCTGTCGCGACCGGTCAGGCCCACGACCTCGGCTGCGCGGCCGTCGTGGTGAACGTCGAGCCCGGAGATACCGACCTGCCTCCGACGTTGGCGAACGCCGGCTTTCGACGTCATTGCGACTACTACGAGGGCGCGATCAGGTCGGCCTGACGCGGGCCACGCTCCAGACAGGTGACCTGACGGGCCCGGGAGTCTGGGCCGATTCGGGCTCAATTCGGGCTCTTCGTCGCTAAAGTGGTCAGGTTGGGGTGGTACTCGACCCCGAAAGGGGGAGCCGTGCGAGATCTTCGGTGGCGGGTCTTTGCGGTGGTGTTGGCGCCGCTTGCAGGGGCCTTGACGTTTGCACCTGTGGGTTCTGCCTCGGCGGACATCAACCCGAAGGTGGACCATGTTCTCCTCCTCAGCCTCGATGGATTCCACGACGCCGATCTGACGAACTACGTGGCCGCGCATCCGAGCTCAGCGCTGGCTGCGGTGGTGGAGCGGGGACGTCGCTACTCGAACGCGTCAGCCCAGGCGCCGTCGGACTCGTTCCCAGGCACACTCGCCATGACGACGGGTGGCTCCCCGAGCTCCACCGGCGTCTACTACGACGTGTCATGGGACAACGACCTGTCGCCCGCCGGCTCGGACTGCAGCACACGCGGGGCGCTCGTTCCCTTCAACCAGACCATCAACGTCAACGCCAATGCCGGCGACAGCGTGGCCGACATCAACCCGGCCAAGCTGCCGCGTGACCCGGACAACGGGTGCAGCGTCGTCTACCCCCACCAGTTCCTCAAGGTGAACACCATCTACGAGGTGGCGCACGCGGCGGGGCTGCGCACGGCGGTCGCCGACAAGCACCCGAGCTACGAGATCTTGTCCGGCCCCTCAGGGACAGGTGTCGATGACTTCTACGGCCCCGAGTTCAACGCGGCCAAGGCCGACATCACCAAGATCATCGCCAACGACGAGTTCAAGGTCGACGCCGTGCTGAACGAGATGGACGGCCTCAGCCACGACGGCTCGGCCGTCGTCGGTGTGCCGGCGATCTACGGCATGAACTTCCAGGCGCCGAACATCGGGCAGAAGTTCTCCGGCTACGTCGATGGGGCCGGCACGACCCCCCAGAGCATCGCCACCCTCGGCACGCTCGCCGGCACCGCACCTGGCCTGGCGCAGGCGCTCGACTACGTGGACGGCGCGATCGGTCGCATGCTGAGCCGGCTCGAGGCCAACGGCCTGACGGACGAGACGATGATCATCCTGACCGCGAAGCACGCCAACAGCCCGGTCGACCGCTCGACCCTGCGCTGGGTAGACCCATCAGCCTTCGCCGCGCTGGTCAACAGCGTGGAGCCCGGGCTGACCGCACAGGTGACGGCGGACACGATGGCACTCATCTGGCTCAAGGATCGCGGCCGGGCAGCCGACGCCGCGGCAGTGCTCGAGGCGAACGCAGGCACCGTGGGAGCGGGCACGATCACCAGCGGCGCCGCGGTCGCCTCGCTCTTCGCCGGCCAGCTCGGCGGGAACCCAGGCCGCATACCCGACATCGTCGTACAGCCGGTGCCCGGTGTCGTCTACGCAGCAGTGAGCTCGAAGCTCGTCGACCACGGGAGCGGCAGCGCCGAGGACACCCACGTCCCGCTGGTGGTCGTCGAGCCCGGGCGCAAGGGAGGCCGCACGCTCAGCTGTCCCGTCTCGTTGCGACAGGTGGCGCCGACCGTCCTGCGCGCCCTCGGGCTCAAGGAGAGCCTGCTCGATGCGGTTCGGCTCGAAGGCACCCAGCGACTGACGAACGGCGACGAGTGTTGAGGAGGCCCAGGATCGGGGAGAAGCGCTGCTGACTCGGTGAGGATCTGCGACAGCGCCCCTCCATCGGTCGGGCGGCGGTGTCATGACGCTGGTCGGACGACAGGCACCCGAGGCAGACTGGTCAGTGAGCAGGGAGGGGAGTCCAGATGGCTGAGCTTGTGGTCGACTTCATCACGTCGCTCGACGGGTACGCGGCTGCCGAGGGGTGGCCCGGCTGGTGGGGCTTGCAGGGGCCGGAGTACCTCGCCTGGCTGGGTGAGAGCCCCGAGGCGGACTACGTGGTCCTGATGGGAGCGAACACCTATCGCCTCATGCACTCCTTCACGAAGGAGGGCGAGCCGGGGACCGACGTGCTGGGAGGCATGTCGAAGTTCGTCTTCTCGAACACGCTGACCGAGCCCCTCGAGTGGGAGAACTCGACGCTGTTCGCCGGCGATGCCGTCGAGGCCGTACGGCAGCTGAAGGACGAGGGCGACAGGTCGATGCGCACGATCGGGAGCGTCTCCCTGTGCCGCTCGCTGCTCGAAGCCGGCCTCGTCGACCGGTTCCGGGTCGTGATGTTCCCCGTCATCACCGGCGCGACGGGCAGGGAGCGCATCTACGACGGCTACCCCGACGTCGCTCTCGACATGGTCGACTGCCGCACGTTCGACGGCCAGATCCAGCTCGTCGAGTACGTGCCCACGGTGCTGGACGGTCCACCTGGCACGTCCTGAGCCTCGGTGGTCGACACCCGCGGCCATGCCCACTGTGCTGCGAACGGGAATCTTCATGGTTCGGCTGCGGCATCGCCGGCGGAGGTGTAGGGCGGAATGAGGGCGCGCGGTGTCACCGTCACCGCCCCGACTCCACCGCAGAATCACGTTCGTCAGCTCATCAGGAGGTCCCCATGCTCACCAGTGCGTCCGTCACCGCCAACATCCCCGCCGCCGATCTCGCGCGGGCCAAGTCGTTCTACGCCGACACCCTCGGCCTCAAGCCGGCCGCCGAGATCGGTGACGCCGGAATGCTCGTCTACCGCACCGACGGCGGGACGATGTTCAGCGTCTACCAGACCGAGTATGCCGGCCAGGCCGGTCACACCATCGCCCAGTTCCACGTCGACGACGTCGTGGCCGAGGCTCGTGCACTGCAGGCCAAGGGTGTCGCACTCGAGACGTACGACCTGCCGGGGGTCGAGTGGGACGACGGCATCGCGGACATGGGCGGAATGGGCAAGGCGGCCTGGTTCAAGGACAGCGAGGGCAACATCCTCTGCATCGACTCCGGCTTCCCGGAGGACTGAGGGGCAAGCGCGGTCCGGGGGTGGGGCTGGACCGACACGGGTGCTCTCCTGCGCTCGTCAGCATGTGTTGACGGCGGCCGCCTGTCAGCATATGCTGACAGGCATGACCAGAACCGCCGCCGACCTCGCGGGCGACCTCGACAGCACCGACCCGACGGTCGGGCTGCGGGCGGTGGCCGCGCTGGGTCGTCTCCTTGACCAGCTCGAGGCCCTGCAGGTGCGCAACGCCCGGGGCAAGGGCTGGTCGTGGCAGGAGATCGCCGACGCGCTTGGCGTCACGAAGCAGACCGTCCACCGCAAGCACGCCCGGAGGTAGACCCGTGTTCGAACGCTTTGCCCGTGATGCTCGCGCCGTCGTGGTCTCGACCCAGGACCTCTGTCGCGAGCTCGGAGCCGACGAGGTACGCCCGGTCCACCTCCTCCTCGCCCTGACCGAAGAGGGCAGCGGCGTCCATGACGTCCTCTCCGCCCACGGCATCACGACGGATGCCGTCGCGGAGTGCCTCGGCGTCGTGCCGTCCGCTCCGCCCGCCCCGCTGGGCGAGGACGATGCTGCGGCGCTCCGGACCCTCGGCATCGACCTCGACTCCATCCGTGAGGCCGTCGAGCGCCAGTTCGGCCACGGGGCACTCGACGAGCCGGCCGCAGGGCCCACGCCCCCCGCCGGCCGAGCTGCGTCGGATGAGGGCGACGACGACCTGGACACCGCTCGTGGACGCTTCGGGTGGGGCGGTCACATCCCATTCGGGCGCGGCTCGAAGAAGGTGCTCGAGCTGGCACTGCGCGAGGCAATCCGCGCCGGAGCGCGCGAGATCCGCACCGAACACATCGCCCTCGGCGTGCTGCGCGTCGACGACGAGGCGGTCACCATGCTGATCCGGGCGATCGGCGCCGACCCTCGGGCCCTGCGTGCCGACCTCGTGGATCACGGCCGCCGCACCGCCTGATCGGCTGACCGTCATCGGTGGGATTCGTACGCTTGGTCACCGCGTCGCTCGGACGTGACCTTCGCCCCTTACCGCCCGCTCGGGATCGGGCGAGAGTGGAAGGCGTGCTCGATGAACCTGCCGGTGCCTCGGTCGATCTGTTCTGGCTTCCGCTCGGGGCGGGAGGCCACGTCGTGCGATGGTGCGGCCGCCTCTATGAAGAGGGCTCGGCGCGGCGACACCACCGCGCTGCGGCGGACCTCTACCACTGCGCCCTGATGATCAGTCTCGAGGGCGTCGCCTATGCCGTCGAGATGGGTCCGGTGTGGAACGTCGAGGACACCGATCGTGGCGTCCTCGCCGAGGGGCCTGTCGGCTCGCGGTGGCTCGGCCGCTTCCGCGCGTTTCGCTATGAGATGCGTGTCTGGCCAGGGGGTTTCATTCCAGATATCGCCGAAGCCGTCGGCAGCCCGCTGCGCACCACGGACGACCCGCAAAGGGTCGCAGCCGTGGTCGAGGTGCTCCGAGCGCTGCCCGTGCTGACCTGGGGCAGGGACGAGCTGTCTGCGGGCGAGATGTGGAACTCCAACTCGGCAGTGGCCTGGGCGCTGGCGCGGACCGGCCACGACATGCAGGCGATCGGGCCGCCGGCCGGAGGCCGGGCGCCGGGGTGGGCCGCGGGTCTGGTCCTGGCGGATCGGCAGGCGCGGACCTGACGCCGCAGCCCGGCGCGAAGGGACGGACGCCGACTCCAGAGCAGACGGGACGCGCCGAGTGGACGCGTTGCGAGCCACGGATGCCGGGATGGTCCCTAGCCTTCGAGAATGGATGTGGCGGAGCTGCCCCCGACAGGTACGTGCGAGATCAGCACGCTCGGGCGCCGTAGCGGCAGGGTCAGCAGGATCGAGATCTGGTACGTCGTCGTCGACGCGCAGATCGTCCTGACCGGCACTCCCGGCTCGAGGCACTGGCTGGCCAACCTGCGCGGCCACCGAGAGGCGGTGCTGCATCTGGGTGAGCCGGTGAGCGACCTGCAGGTCGTGGCGGACGAGGTGACGGATCCGGCCACGCGGCGACATGTCGTCGAGCAGGCGTGGCGGATTCAGCCGTGGTACGCGGCGCAGGCGTACTCCATCGACGACTGGGTGAGCGCCTCACCGATGGTGACGCTGACGCCCCTGACGCCCCTGACGGACTGACGGACTGACGTCTATGCGGCGGGCGCGGCGCGACGCCCACGCAGGGCCCGGCCCACGGAGGAGCCCACCAGCAGGCCGAGCGAGATCGCGATGGCAACGCCCAGCAGCCCGAGGGCGACGTCGGTGGCCGACTCGCGACCCGCCGCGAGCTCGGTCACACCGACCAGGCCCAGGCTCCCGGGCACGAGCAGCCAGAATGCCGGGAGGAAGAGCACGAGGCGGGGCAGCTGTGGGCGTCGCAGCTCGACCACGCTCGCTCCGAGGCTGGCCGCGATGGCCCCCAGGAAGCCACCGAGCCCGATCGAGCCCACCTCCTGCCCGACGAGCTGGGCGCCGAAGGCGAGACTGAGCACCAGCAGGACCCACCCCTGCATGCGGAGGGGAACGCCCTCCATCAGGCAGATGCTCGATCCGATGAGCACCAGACCCACGGCAGCGCCGGCCCAGCCGATCTCGTCCACCCGGAGGTTGACCAGGGTGGAGGCGGGCACGCGCAGCAGGGCGGTGGCCATGAGCAGTCCCAGCGCGAACAACCCGAGCTGGGCCAGCCCGTAGGTCAGCCGGGCCGAGCCCGCCTGCATGTGCCCGGCGGCGAGCTCCGACAAGCCGTTGACGACGAGCGCTCCGGGGAGAAGGACCGCCAGCGGGGGCAGGACCGTGCGCAACGGACCCTCGAGCAGTCCGGCGTCAGCGGCGCCGAAGATGGCCAGCGACACCACGAACGCGGCAAGGGTGGGGAGCAGCGCCCTGACGACCTCGTACCGCTCGGCCAGCTGGACGAGCGCAAAGACGAGGACCGACCCCGCCGCGGCCGCAACGATGTTGGCCCAACCCGGTTGCAGGATCAGCGAGATGCCGACGGCCAGCACGGGCCACGCCAGCGCGACCAGCCACAACGGCTGTCCGACTGGACGCCGAGCGACCGCCGCGAGCTGCTCCCGGGCGGCGCCGGTCGCCAGGCCGCCGTGGACCAGCTGATGGCGGATGAGGCGGACGCTCGCGGACTGGTGGAGGCGCAGGCCAGCGGGAGCCGAACGATACGTGGCGGGGTCTCCCGCCTTCAGGGTGACGAGCAGTCCTGTGGGGCCGACTGCGGTCTGGACGTCCGGGAAACCCAGCCGGGAGCCGACCTCCGCCAGCTCCTCCTCGATCTCCTGGACCGGCTGCCCGGTCGCGATCATGGCCGTGCCGAGCTCTGCCAGGAGGGCACGGGTCTCGGTTGTCTGGTCCCCATCGGCATCACCCGGTGGCAGCATCACAGCTCAACGCGTCGCTGCCACGGTCCACTCACGCTCGCCATCATGTCAAAGGTCCACCCACCGAGGCAGCGAGACGTCCCGGCTGGAGACGCGCATGGCGAGCACGTCGCGAATTGCCGCACCGCTCGGGTCTCCCGCGGCGCGAAGCGGGTACGGCAGAGTCCCACCCCGCAACGCGTCGCCGGCACGGCGGCACCGGACCAAGGACTCCGCATGACGGCATACAGCACTCTTGTCCGCTCGACGCACGTGCTCACCAACGCGGCGTGGTTCGGCGGCTCACTGGCCAGCGCGGTGGCGCTCGACGAGGTCTCGCGGGAGGACGACGAGGCACGTGGGGGGCTCGCGATGGCCGAAGCAGCACGGCGGCGGTGGGGTCCGGCCCAGGGGCTGGCCATCGGCCTTCACCTGCTGAGCGGGGTCGCCGTCGTCGTCGACAACAGGCGTCGCGTCGTCGCGCACCGCCCGACCGCGGTCGCCGTCGTCCTCAAGACGGCACTGACGGGTGCCGCGCTCGCGGTGAGCGCCGAGGCGTACCGCTCCGACGCGGAGCTCAGCGATGCGCTCGAGCGCGCGGAGTCGGATGCGGCGTCACGGCAAGCGGCGCGAACCCTCGGGCAGCGGATGGCCTGGCTGCGATGGGCCACACCCGTGACCACCGCCGGTCTCCTCGTGCTCGACGCCTACCTGGGTGAGCAGCAGCGCGGCGTCCCCGGCCTGCTCGACAACCCGTCCCGCCCGGGGGAACGGGCGTGACGCGCGAGTTCGACTTCGCCTTCGAAGGCCGCTACCGCCTACCGGGCATGGTCTTCGGGATCAGACCGGCCACGGCGCGGGTCGTCGTCACCGACGACGAGCTGCTCGTCCGGTTCGGCCCCTGGCGACTCAGGACGCCCCTCGCCAACGTCGCGGGCACGCAGGTCACGACGGGGTACTCCCTCGTGCGGACGGCGGGTCCGGCCCACCTGTCGCTCGCCGACCGTGGCGTCACGTTCGCGACGAACTCGCGGCGGGGGCTGTGCATCTCGTTCGTCGAGAAGGTCCGTGCGATCGAGCCCACGGGCCTGCTTCGTCACCCGGCCGCGACGGTGACGGTCGCCGACCCGGAGGCGCTCGCCGCGGCACTACGGCACTGACGCCGTCCGTCTGTCGCCGTCCGTCTGTCGCCGTCCGTCTGTGGCCGTCCTCTCGATGGCCGCGACGAACGCGTCCCGGGCCGACACGACCGCGGCGGCGCCGGCCCTGTGTCTTCAAGGCCGGCACCGCACCTCCGAAACTCCCACCGGGTCGCCGCCACGGAAGCGATCTGTCCAACGTTCAACAAGGCGGTTGCGGCCGAGGCGGGTGTTTTGCGCCGGCGACCGCGGGTACCTGTCGGGCATGCAGAGACCTGAGCGACACAGCACCTGCCGGGCGACACCCCGCCGCGCGGGAAGCCGGTCCCGGTGCTGACGGACGTCAGCGCTCGGACGACGTCCGCCCAGGTCGAGTCGCTCGTCCTGGTGCGTCACGGCGAGAGCGTGGGCAACCTCGCCGACGCGCAGGCGCGGCGTGCCGGTGCCGGCCGCCTGGAGCTCGGCACCCGGGACCCGGACACGCCCCTGTCCGAGCGCGGTGAGCGACAGGCCACGGTACTGGCTCGGCACGTCGCGAAGGCGGAGAGGCCGCGACCGGACGTCGTGATGAGCTCGCCGTACCTGAGGGCGGCGAGCACGGCGCGCATCGTCGCCGAGGCCGTCGGCATGGCGCCGGTGTGGGACGAGCGTCTGCGCGAGCGTGACCTCGGGGTCTTCGACGGCCTCACCGGGGTGGGGATCCGCGAGAGCTACCCCGAGGAGGCCGACAGGAGGACGCGGCTCGGCAAGTTCTACTACCGGCCGCCGGGTGGTGAGAGCTGGACCGACGTCGCCCTGCGAGTGCGTCATGTCCTGCTCGACCTGGCTCAGGCCCACGCAGGTCGTCGGGTCTGGATCTTCACCCACCAGGCGGTCATCATGAGCTTTCGCCTCGCCCTGGAAGGGCTCGACGAGACGACGCTCCTCGACGTGGACCGGACCCAACCTCTCGGCAACTGCTCCGTGACGCGCTACCGGCGAGGCTCGGACGGACAGCTCGAGCTCGAGTCCTTCGCCGACACCCGCCACCTCGAGGGGGCCGCCGTCGAGGAGACGCACGAGGAGGCTGCCGAGGAGCCGCCCGCCCTCGAGGTGCACGAGAGGAGGGGGTGACGTGGCCGTCGAGCGTCCCGTACGCGTGGACCGTGAGCTGCTGCGTGGGTGGCCTCTGCCCGATCCGGATGGGGACAAGTCCGACCACGGCACCGTCCTGGTCGTCGGCGGGGCACGCCAGACACCGGGCGCGGTCCTGCTCGTCGCGGAGGCTGCACTACGGGTGGGCGCCGGCAAGGTGCAGGTGGCCACGGCCGCCGACACCGCCGCGGCCCTGGCCGTCGCGCTGCCCGAGGCCTTCGTCGAGGGTCTTCCCGTCCTGCACGACGGTGAGCTGGCAGTGGCCGGTGCCGACCGCGTGCTCGAGCTGGCAGCGGGCGCCGACGTCGTCGTCCTCGGGCCCGGTCTGGGCAAGCCCCGCGATGCGAGCCTCTTTGCAGCGCAAATCGTTCCGCATCTTGACGCAGGCCTCGTGCTGGACGCTCTGGGCACCGCCTACCTGACGGGTCACCGTGACGGAGTGCGACATCTGGACGGGCGGGTGCTGCTCACCCCCAATGTCACCGAGGTGGCCGCCCTCCTCGAGCGGTCTGAGGAGGAGGTCACGCGCGCGCAGCTCCGCGCGACGGGCACGGTCGCCGACCGGACCGGCGCGGTCGTCCTGAGCGGGGGAGAGGTCTCCTACATCGTCTCGCCCGAGGGTGAGGCGTGGTCGTGCGACTCGGGCCCCTCGGACCTGGCGACGGCCGGTTCGGGTGACGTGAAGGCCGGATGTGCTGCCGGCCTCATGGCCAAGGGTGCGTCGCCGGCGCAGGCCGCCGTGTGGACGTCGTGGCTGCACGCCCATGCGGGCGCGCGGCTGCGCGAGGACCGCCCCGGCTTCCTGGCCCGCGACGTGCCGCGTGCCATTCCGTGAGAGATCGACCGCGTCGAGCGGGACTTGAGCTCCACCGAGGCCGTGCGCCCGACCGGTTGACCCTGACGTGGTCCAGGAGAAGGGCTGTCGTATGCCGGATGGCCCGCAGGGACGTCCTCCTACCGTCCGTGGGGGGTGACGTCGAGGGCGCCGGTGTCGATGACGTCGAGAGCGACGTCGTGCAGCTTCCGGTTGGTGTTCTGGCTCGCGATGCGCAGCAGGTCGAACGCCTGGTCGCGGGTCAGCTTGTGCTGCGCGACGAGCACGCCCACGGCCGTCCCGATGTCGCGGTTGGAGGTCAGCGCCCGCTCGAGGTTGTCGACGCGCTCGCGCAGATGGGCAACCATGACGGACTGCGCGGCATGGGTGGTGAGCAGCAGGCCCTCGGCGAGATCCTGCTCGTCGAACGCGTTCGGCTCGTCGGCGTAGAAGTTGAGCCCTGCGATGAGGGTCGTCTCCTCGAGGTTCATCCGGAAGGACAACATGCTCCGCAGGCCGAGCTCGTCCGCCACGCGCCTGCCGTACTCCGGCCACCGCTCGTCTGTGGCGAGGTCCTTGGGCTGGTAGATCGTGTGCTCGACGATGGCGTCGACGCATGGGCCCGAACCCAGCTCGTACTGGATCGCGTCCGCCTCGCGGGCCACGTCGTCGGAGGAGGCCGCCGTGGCGAACCGGTTGTGGCTCAACGTCGTGATGCTGGCGGATCTCGCGCTGGGCACCCGCTCGACGGCGATGCGCGTCACCGCCGCGAACGCGTTCTTCGCGCTTGCCCGGGCAAGCTGACGGCCGAGGCGGTCGAAGTCCTCGGCCACCCCCCGGAGGTAGCCGGGCACGTTCGGGTTCGTGGTCGTCGTGTCGTTCATCCGGGTAGGCTCCCGTCAGTCTGCGGTCACGCTCTGCGCGCCGAGACGGGTCAGGGGCGGCAACTCCGGTTCGAATCACCGTCGCGTCGGTCACGAGCGGCTGGTGCCGACTCCACGTGCACGTACCCACCGGGCCTCGATCCATCCTGCGACCGCCATTGCGACTCGGCCCGTGCTGTTTCGAAACCCGGCCCCGGGGGCACACGTGTCGAGGTAGGGGCTACCTGCCGCTGGGCGCGCCTGACCCAGGCGACCCGTACCCGAGACGCGCCGATGGAGAGACGGTGGAACCGATACCCGAGACAGACGAGGCGCTGATGGAGCTGGAGCGCTATGGCGACGTCGACCTACGCCAGGACCTCCAGCGCCTGACCGCGGAGGCCCGCCAGACGGTCCCTGGGCTGACACCGTGATCCTCGACGTGGACGGCACTCTGGTCGACAGCAACTACCACCACGCTGTGGCGTGGGCGCGAGCGTTCGCGCAGTACGACCTGACCGTGCCGCTCTGGCGGATCCACCGTGCGATCGGCATGGGAGGCGACAAGCTCGTCGCCCACGTGGCGGGGGACGCCGCCGAGCAGCGTCTCGGGGAGGCGCTGCGCGACCAGTGGACTCGCGAGTTCGACCGGCTCATCGAGGAGGTCAGGCCGTTCGACGGAGCTCGGACGCTGCTCGAGGAGGTCAAGCTGCGCGGACACCACCTCGTGCTGGCGAGCTCCGGGCAGCCCCAGCGCGTCGAGACCTTCCTGCGCCTCTTCGACGGTGAGTCTCTCGCGGATGCGTGGACGACGGCCGACGACGCCGACGAGAGCAAGCCTGCCGCCGACCTGCTCGAGGTCGCCTTGAGTCGCGTCGGTGGGTCTGCCGGCGTCATGGTGGGTGATGCCACATGGGACGCCCGTGCGGCTCAGGCCGCGGGCATGCCGTCGGTGGGAGTGCTGACCGGGGGCTTCAGCGAGGCCGAGCTGCGGGACGCCGGCGCGACCGAGGTCTTCGAGGGGCCGGCCGCCCTGGCCGCGGCCCTCTGGGCTGGTCTCGTGGAACGCCTGTCCTCCTGACCGTGCGACGGTCGGCGCGGCACGTCGGCCGCTCCGACTGAGCCAGGGCCCGCGGGGTAAGCAACGGCCGAAGGGCCTCTGGCCCTGACCCGCGCCGCTCGCCGACGGCCCTGCCGACGAGGAGACACCTGTGCCGACCGAAGACCGCATCGCCGATGTCTGGGGGGATCGCACACCGTACCCACGCGGTGGTGACTGGCCCGTGAGGGTCGATGCACACCTCGCCGCCGACCTGAGCCCCGGTGAGGTCGACCGGTGGGTGCAGACGGCATCGACCCTGCACTCGAACGGGGACGCCTTCGACGTCGCCGTCCGCGACGGTCGGATGGTGGGCGTCAGGGGACGCCCGGACGACCGCGTCAACCGGGGACGGCTGGGTCCCAAGGACCTCTTCGGCTGGCAGGCGATCCAGTCACCCGACCGGCTGACGCGTCCACTGGTGCGCCGCGACGGCCGGCTCGTCGAGTGCTCGTGGGACGAGGCGATGGACGTCGTGGTGGGCCGGACGCAAGCGCTGCTCGAGGAGCAGGGCCCCAGTGCCGTCGGTTTCTACACGACGGGTCAGCTCTTCCTCGAGGAGTACTACACGCTGGCGCTCGTCGCCCACGGCGGTATCCGGACCAACCACGTGGACGGCAACACGCGCCTCTGCACCGCCACGGCGGCCGAGGCGCTCAAGGAGTCGTTCGGCAGCGACGGGCAACCCGGCTCCTACACGGACGTCGACCACGCCGACGTCATCGCCCTGTTCGGCCACAACGTCGCCGAGACCCAGACGGTGCTGTGGATGAGGATCCTCGACCGGCTGGCCGGCGACGACCCACCGGAGGTCATCTGCGTCGATCCCCGGCCCACCCCCGTGGCCCGGGCCGCGACCGTGCACCTCGCGCCTCGTCCCGGCACGAACGTCGCGCTCATGAACGCCCTGCTGCACGAGATCGTCGCGAACGGACACGTCGACGAGGCCTGGGTCACCGCCCACACCGTCGGCTACGCCGACCTCGAGAAGACGGTCGCCCGCTACACGCCCGAGGTCGTCAGCACCATCTGCGACGTGCCGGCCGCGGACATCCGCAGCGCAGCCCGGATCATCGGCGAGGCCGAGGCGCTGCTCTCGACGGTGCTGCAGGGCTTCTACCAGTCACACCAGGCGACCGCGGCGGCAGTGCAGGTCAACAACCTCCACCTGCTGCGCGGCATGATCGGCCGACCCGGGTGCGGGATCCTGCAGATGAACGGCCAGCCGAGCGCGCAGAACACCCGTGAGTGCGGTGCCGACGGCGACATGGCCGGCTTCCGCAACTGGAGCAACCGCTCCCACGTCGAGGACCTCGCGCGGGTCTGGAACATCGAGCCGAAGCAGATCCCGCACGCCACCCCGCCCACGCACGCCATGCAGATCATGCGCTATGTCGAGGACGGCTCCATCCGGATGCTCTGGGTCTCGGGCACCAACCCCGTCGTCTCGATGCCCGAGCTGGCGCGGATGCGATCGATCCTCTCGCAGGAGCGGCTCTTCCTCGTCGTGCAGGACATCTTCCTCACCGAGACGGCGCAGCTCGCCGACGTCGTGCTGCCTGCGGCCGCCTGGGGCGAGAAGACCGGCGCGTTCACCAACGTCGATCGCACCGTGCACCTCTCCGAGAAGGCGGTCGACCCACCCGGGGAGGCACGGTCCGACCTCGACATCTTCGTCGACTTCGCGACACGGATGGGCTTGCAGGACAAGGACGGTCAGCCGCTCGTGAAGTGGTCGACCGCGGAAGAGGCCTTCGACGCCTGGCGTGAGTGCAGCCGTGGTCGACCGTGCGACTACAGCGGCCTGAGCTACGACAAGCTCCGTGGTGGCAGCGGCATCCAGTGGCCCTGCACCGACGAGTCACCCGACGGCACGGAGCGGCTGTATGCCGGAGGCACCTTCTGGGCGTCACCCGAGGAGTGCGAGACCTTCGGCCGCGACCTCGAGACCGGCGCGCCCGTCGAGGAGCAGGAGTACCGCGCGCTCAATCCCTTCGGACGGGCCGTCATCAAGTCGTCCGACTACCGGCCTCCACACGAGATACCCGACGAGGATCACCCGCTCCAGCTCATCACGGGTCGGACCGTCTATCACTTCCACACCCGCACCCGGACCGCCCGGGCGCCCGAGCTGCAGGCGGCGGCGCCCGACGTCTGGGTGGAGGTGTCGGTGACCGATGCCCAGACGTATGGCCTGGCCGAGGGCGACCTCGCCGAGGTCACCACGGCGAGAGGGGAGGTGCGGGCGCGCGTGCGGGTCAGCGGCATACGCCCCGGGGTGGTCTTCCTCCCGTTCCACTACGGCTACTGGGACACGGGGGAGGGGTGGCGCCCGGGTGACCACGGGCGAGCGGCCAACGAGCTGACCCGGACCGACTGGGACCCCGCGTCGAAGCAGCCCATCTTCAAGACGGCGGCGTGCGCCGTGCGCAAGGTGGCCGATGGTGACGGCACACCGTCGCCCGCCCCCGACAACACCGCCTCGGCCCCCGTGGCCGCGGCAACGGCAGAAGGAGTGGAGCGATGAGGATCGGCACGGTCCTCCGCGACCTGCACCATGACGAGAACGAGCTGGCGCGCACGCTGTTGCGCGTGGCCGATGAGCACCGGGCTGACCACGAGGTCCACCAGATGGGTGTGCACCTGGCCGAGTGGTCCTCGCGCCACGTGCGCGAGATCGCCGCCATCGCAGGATCATTCGGCGAGAACCTGGACCCGACGCCGGACGGGACGCCGACCCTCGTCGAGGAGGCACGTCGCTGGATGTCGGAGCGCGGTGGCAGGTCTCCTGAGAGTGAGCTGGTCATGGTCCGTGACCTGCGCGACGTCTACCTCCGGGCGTCGAGCGTGTTGACCGACTGGGAGATGATCGGCCAGGCCGCCCAGGCGATCGTCCACGACGAGCTCCTCGAGCTGGCGACGCGCTGCCAGGCGGAGACGAAGCGGCAGGCCACGTGGGCCAACGCCAAGATCAAGGAGTCCTCGACGCAGGCTCTGGTCGTATGAGCACCCGGACCGCGGCCCCGGACGAGATCCAGACCCGCGTCGTCGTGCGGCCGGTCGGCAACCCGCTCCCGCTCGGCTTCCTCGCGCTCATGGTCGCCACGACCACGGTCGCGATGCTCCAGCTCGGCGTGATCGGACCCGAGCAGGGCCATGTCGTCGCGCTCGGCGTGCTCGTGCTCACCGTGCCGCTCCAGGCCATTGCCAGCGTCCTCGGCTTCCTGGCGCGAGACCCGGTGGCGGGGACGGGCATGGGCGTCCTGGCCGGCACGTGGGCGGCCGTGGGCTTCACGATGCTCGGCGCGCCGCCCGGTGCGACGTCACCAGCCCTCGGGGTGCTGCTCGTGTGCTCGGCCGTGGCGATGGTCGTGCCCACGGTGGCTGCGACGGGCAAGCTGGCGGGTCTGTCCGTCATGGGACTGAGCGCCGCCCGCTTCGCCGTCACCGGCGTCGGTCAGCTGACCGGCTCGCCCGTCTGGCTCACCGGCGCCGGTTGGCTCGGTGTGGCCCTCGGCCTCCTCGCGGCGTATGCCGCTCTGGCCTTCGAGCTCGAGGACGTGCAGCACGTGACCGTGCTGCCTGTCGGACGACGTGGACCCGGCGCCGACACGATGACGGCGTCGACGCGTGAGGAGCTCGCCACCGTGGCCCACGAGGCCGGCGTCCGGAAGCAGGTCTAGCTCGGTCACCGGACGATCGTCGTCCTCGGGCGAGGAGCGGGGGCGACGAGAGCAGGGTCGCGCAGGCCTCTTCGACATGCGCTCACGTGGCTGGTGGCTCGGTGCTGGAGGACGCCAAAACGCTTGGGGTCACAGCATGTAACCACATGCCATACCCGTTCTCGCACCGTCACACCCAGTTGTGTCGGACCTGCTTGGACGTTCTCCGGCTGGGTACCCGGTGACTAGCAACACCAGCTCGGCGGGCGGCTCGAGACAGGGGCATGCCCGGACGTGCGACCACGGAAGGAACAGACCATGACCGAACGACCGTACGAGACGACCGTGCCCGACGACGTGACCGTCGGCCCGGGATCGTCCTCGACCGGGGACAGCTACTACACCTCGGCCTCGACGTCCCCGTCGCAGGGCGCCAATGGCGGCACGACTGTGGGGACCGAGGCGAAGTCCGTCGCGTCCGATGCGGCAGACAGCAGCCGGCACGTCGCGGAGACCGCCGCCTCGGGCGCCAAGGACGTCATGTCGGAGGCCACCACCCAGCTGCGCCAGCTCTTCGAGCAGGTACGCGGTGAGCTCGACGACCAGGCATCGTCCCAGGGACAGCGCGCCGTGGGTGGACTCCGGTCGCTCGCGGACGAGTTGCGTCAGATGGCCTCGAGCTCCTCGCAGCCGGGTGTCGCAGGGGAGGTCGTGGGACAGGCGGCTCACCGCGCGAGCTCCGCCGCCGACTGGATCGAGAACCGCCAGCCGGGGGACATGATCGAGGAGCTGCGCTCCCTCGCGCGGCGTCGGCCCGGCGCCTTCCTGCTCGGCGCTGCGGTGCTCGGCGTCGTCGGGGGACGACTGACCCGTGGGCTGACCGGCGACGGCAGTGGCAGCTCCGGCACCCCGGCGTCGCTGCGGTCGGCGAGCAGTGCCGGTCCCGCGACGACGCCGCTCGGCACGGGAGGTCCTGCGCCGGCAACGGTGCCACCGTCCGAGTCTCCCGTGCGGAGCGAGCCCTACACGGTGGGCGTGCGCGACAGTGACACGCACGCCGTGACCCCGATGACGGGGGGCGTGGCGTCCGACCCGATCGACGGGGACCTCACCGAAGGCCGGAGCGGGGTGCTCTGATGAGCAGCTGGCCTGAAGGCACCACCGGAAGGGCTGCTGCGGCCACCCCCGGGGCACCCGCGGCCGGCCCGTATGCCGGGGCCGACCCGGCGGTCACCACCACGGACCCGTCCGGGAGAGGTCAGCCGGCCGGCACGGCATACGCCAGTTCCGCGGGTCGGCACGACAGTTCGTACGACAGTTCGTACGAGAGCTCCCAGGACAAGGCGGAGCACGCCTCCATCGGGGAGCTGGTTGCCGACATCAGCGAAGGGCTCAGCACCCTGCTGCGCCAGGAGGTGGAGCTGGCCAAGGCCGAGGTCCGGGAGTCCACGACGCGCGCCGGCAAGGCCGCCGGCATGTTCGGCGGTGCTGCCCTCGCGGGCTGGATGGCGCTGCTCTTCCTCTCGGTCGCGGTGTGGGAGTGGCTGTCTCGAGCCCTCGACAGCCGTGGCTGGGCCGCCGTCATCGTCATGGCCGTGTGGGCCGTCATCGCCGCGGTCCTTGCGGCGATGGGACGACGCACCACCAAGGAAATCCAAGGACTGCCGCGCACGATGGAGACCGCCAAGCGGGTCCCGGAGGCGCTGAAGGGAAACGAGGAACGATGAGCACCAACTACCAGACCTCCAACGACCCGGACGCGATCCGGGCAGACATCGAACGGACCCGTGAGGAGCTGAGCCGCGACGTCAACGCCCTCGGTGAGTCCGTCAGCCCGGGACATGTCGCGCACCGGCAGGCCGAGAAGGTCAAGGGACGAGCCAGCGCCGTGCGGGACCGCGTCATGGGGTCCGCGTCCGAGGCGGGAGACCGGACCACAGACATGTCCCACAGCGTCGGGGATGCCGCCAGCCAGGCAAGTCAGACGGTCCAGAGCAAGACGCAGGGCAACCCCCTGGCGGCCGGCCTCATCGCGCTGGGGGCCGGGTGGCTCCTCGGCTCGCTCCTGCCCGCCTCCGAGAAGGAGCGCCAGCTCGCCCAGACGGTCAAGGACAAGGCCGAGCCTGTGGTGCAGCAGGCACAGGCCGTGGCCAAGGACGTGGCGAGCGAATCTGCGGAGCACCTCAAGGAGCCTGCGCAGGACGCCGTCCAGTCGGTGAAGGAGACGGCGCAGTCAGCAGCCCAGGACGTCAAAGCGGAAGGGCAGCAGGCAGCGACGGACGTGCGGGAGAGCGTGTCCGACTCCGCCGGGAGCGTCAGGAACCAGTCACAGGGCTGACCGTCCCGGACGCTCAGCCGACGTGAGAGGCCGGCCGAGACTCGTGGGCCGGCCCCACTTCGTGCCACGTGCACTGATGGACCCGACCACACGGTCGGGTCCATCAGCGTGTCAGCTCAGGAACGGTCCACGAGCACCGTCATCGGTGACGTCTCACGGCCCGGTGGCGGGGCGGTCGGTCCGCGTGGCGTGCACCGGGGACTCAGCGCAGTGGGAGCAGCAGAACACGACTCCGCCCTTCTCCACCCCATGGCCCAGGACGCGGCACCCGCAGTGTCCGCAGGCGGGCGCCCAGTCGGTGACCGCGCACTCCAGGCTGTCGTAGGTCCGGGAGCGGTCGCCCCGGGTGATCGTGAAGCTGCGGTCGTAGTCGTTGCCGCACAGGTCGCACACGCCCATGGTGTCCACTCCTTCGTGAGCCGGTGTCTCTCTCGGCCGGTACCCCCACCCGGACGCTTCGAAACGCGCACTCAGCCCTGACGGGCCGTCGTTGCGAGACCTTCCAGGACGTGGCGCTGACAGACGCGAAGACGACGGTCACCGGGAGCGCGAACCTGCGTCCCCGCCATGGTCGTCTCGGTGAGCCGCTGGTCATGCGCCGGGCGCGTCAGGAGGCGGAGCTCAGCTCGTTCGGGATACCGGTGTGCGCCTCACCGGCGATGTGCTCGTGCAGGCCCGCCACGATGCGTCGCAGGCAGCGGGACACGTGCATCTGGCTCACCCCACGCAGCTCGCCGATCTCGCGTTTCAGTCAGGCCGTCGACGTAACGCAGGAGCAGCAGCTCGCGGTCGTCGTCGTCCAGCACGGTGAGGGCGCCGGCGAGGTCGGCTCGGTCCTCCGCGCGCTCGAGCTCGCCGTCCGGGCGCGAGAGAACGGTGGCGAGGCTCGGACGGTCGTCGTCCACCGGTGAGCAGTCGATCGACAGCGGGGGGAACGCGGTCGTCGCACGTGCAAACCTCTCGCAGCTCGTCGACCGACGCGTCGACGGCCGCGGCGAGATCGTCCTCCGACGGGGTTGCACCCAGTCCCTGCTCGAGCTCCTCGCGCACCACCGCAGGCGGGCTGGCCGTCGTAGCGGCCGGCCATCGTCGTGCACTGGTCGAGGTAGGGGGTGACGATCTGCGCGACGACGCTCTCACGCTCGGAGTCGTCGCGTGCGCTGAAGAGGCGGTCGAAGAGGACGGATGTCTGCACGTCGCGTTCGGTGAAGACACGTCGCGGGCGGTTAGTCGGCTACGCCATGACTCATCTCCCCTGGGACGGGATGACGGAGTCGGCGCTGTGTTGGACCGCTCTGACCCTTGAACCGTGCCACTACTAGCGCGGGCTACAACACACCCAGCGCGCGGGGCGTTGAGCCCGATGACATGCAGGCTGACGCCGCGTCGGGCTGCCCGGTCGTCCGTCGTCGACAAGCCAGGCGAGGCGTTTGTGCCCGCCGGGAGCGGGTATGCGCACGACGCGATCGCCGATGACTCCCACTCCCTCACACAGCTCACCGTCCGGGAGCTGGTAGCCGAGCTCACACGGGTCGAGGACCGGCTGCGCGAGGACGCACACCACGCTGGTCCGCGGCCCCTTCCCGGCCAGGTCAGCCGTGAGGCGGCCTTGCGTCGGCGTGAGCGGGTGCTACTGGCCGAGCTGGCCGCCCGCCGGCAGCGCCAGAGCTCCGAGGAGTCTTTGGCGTAACCAGCCGTGTGAGAAGTCCCGGCGACGCGTTCGGCGGCCGCGTGTGGACGATGCCGGCGAGACGCGGGTGCGGAGAGCGAGGCCCGCGCCGGAGTGATGTGTGGGTCTCGCCTCCTGGCGCCGCCCGGTCCGCAGCGGAGGGGCGTCAGGCGGAATGGCTGCAGCTCGAGCAGGTGCAGTCCCCGCAGGCGCACGTGTCACAGGTACAGCCGTCCGGGCAGTTCTCGCAGTCGCACGGGCTCTGCGGCTCCGTCTCGATGGGGACGGCAGGGATCTGGCCACTCATGGCGGTCTCCTTCGGAGATGTCGTGATCGTGTCGTGGACGGCGCCCGTCAGGAGATGACCGCGTCCACAGCCTTCTTCATCGCGCTCGGCTGCTCGGGCCGACGTGGCGCCGCCTTCTTCGCCTCGAGCAGCTCCTCGCCGAGCCCCTGCAGCTGCTTGCGACCGAGCCCCTCGCGCACCTTGGGGAACCAGTCCTGCTCCTCCTCGGACATGTGGTGCTCGACGTTCTCGATCAGCACGGTCGTCTTGGCGTCGAAGCGCTCGTCGGTGGCGTCCATCGCGGCGAGCTCCATGCAGAGCACGTCGGCGACGTGGTGCTCCTCGTAGGACTCGAGCACGTCGTCCTCGAGGTCGGGCAGCAGCTCGCGGACCCGCGGGTACATGACCTCGTTCTCGATGTACGTGTGCACGGTGAGCAGCTCGAGGATCGTGTCGACGATCTTCTGCTTCTGGACCGGAGTCTGGTCGGGCTTGCGGAAGGCGCGGAACTGCTGGCGCACCTCCTGGTGGTCCTGCTTGAGCAGCACGATGGCATCGGTGGACATGGGCACTCCTTCGAGTGGGGTCGTGGCAGCAGACGAGGGGCGCCTGGGGCGTCCACCTCTGTCGTACCCAGTGCGCCGACGCCCAACACTCGGGCCCCGTACGCCGAACCCTGACGTCATGGACCGGGGACGGTTCGGGTGTCACGTCGTGGCCGTCACCCGGTGAGCGACTCCTGCTCGGACAAGGCCCCGAGGTAGTCGGCAAACCCTCCGGCTGTGCGCCCTCGCGTCCGACCGGAGGTGCGCACGTGGACCGCCGAAGAGGCGAGGCAGGCAGCACCGGATCTCCGAATCCGCTCGACGAGACGGACGTCCTCGTGGACGGCGACCGGCTCGAAGCCGCCGCAGTCGACATACGCCGACAGGCGGACCCCCAGGTTGGCGCCGTGGACGTGCGGGTGCCCGTCACGCAGGTGGTGCAGCCGCCACCACCGGGCGAGGGTCGCCGAGTCCAGGGCGTCGTCGGGCTCCACGGTGCCGATCACGAGATCCACGCCGACGTCGGCGAGCACGACCTGGCGCACGAGCCAGTCACTCGGCACCACGCAGTCCGCGTCCGTGCTGGCCAGCCAGAGACGGTCGAGCTCCGACGCCGGCTCACCGGCCGTCGCGACGACGACCCCGTGCGCGCGGGCGGCACCCACCGAGCGTCGCTCGATCTCGCTCAGGGCGACCTGTGGAAACTGTTCGGCCACTCGACGCGAGCCGTCGACGCAGGCATCGAGCACGACGGTGACGCTGGTGTGGATCTCTGGCCTGAACCGGCCGAGCTGCGCCACCGCGTCGGAGACGGAGCGCAGGGCCGCGGGGAGGAGCTCCTCCTCGTCGTTGGCGGGTATGACCACGTGTACGCGGCTCAGGGGCCGGGTCGCCGGGACCGTCACGACGCCCCCGCCCGGTGCGCCCCGGTGCGGGAGAACACGTCGAGCCGGAAGTCGTCCTCGACATGGGTGGCAACGCGGGGGACGTCCGACCACTCGCTCCAGTGCCTGTGCACGGCGGGACCGTCCATCGGCCACCCGCGTACGGGATGGCGCCAGTGGCACAGCACGACGGCGCCGTCGTCCGTCAGGCACGACTCGACCCGGACGACGAGCCGCCTCAGCCTCGAGGGGCTCAGGAAGTAGCCGACTTCGGAGACCACCACGAGGTCGAACTGCCCGGCGGGCCAGTCCTCGGGGACGCTGCCCTGCACGACCTCGACGGCGACGAGGGAGCCGAGCGAGGAACGCGCCGCGTTCGTCGCCGCCCGGCTCTCGTCGATGACGACGAGGTGATCGACCCGTCCGGCCAGCTCGGCCGCCAGTGCGCCCACGGAGCCGCCGACCTCCAACGCCCGGGAGTAACGCTCGCCGGGGAGAGAGGCGAGGGTCACGGCTCGCTTGCGCTTCTCGTACCAGCTCGTGCGCACCTTCCACGGGTCGGCCGACGACTCGTGCAGGTCGTCGAGGGCGTCGTCGGACGGTGCGTCGAGAGGGAGGAACACCTCGTAGGACCTGTCGAAGTGGGTGAGCATGTGAGCGTGCAGGACGGTCTCGTCACCCGGCCGGTTCGAGAGCGGCGCGACCTGGGTGCGATGGAGGCGGACGGCCTCTCGCTTGACGTCCTGCACGTCGGCAGGCACCGCGAGCGTCCGAAGCTGCGCCCACGGCGCGTCCGCGGGCTCGCACCAGTGCCAGAGCCAGATCGGGTACTCCCACAAGAGGGCATCGGTACGCCGGCACGCCACTCCCGCGGCCCGTCCGGTCGCGTCGTGGTCCGCGTGGCCGTCGTCCCGCCAGGGCGCGACGACGAGGGTGGCCTCACCGCGCTCACCGATGAGGTCGACGAGGTGGTCGACGACCTCTGTGGCGTGGTCGACCACGGCGCCGTCCGGCACGCCGAGGCGCACGAGGGTCCCCGACGGCGCGAGCCGGGCCAGCGCAGCGCGGGACTCCTCCACCCGTCGGCGCGCGAGGGCCTCCCGAGCCGACGTGGGGGATTCGGGGTGGGATGCCTCCCCGTCCGTGACCAGGACGACCACGACGTCGAGACCGGCTCGGGCAGCCTGCGCCGTCAAGCCACCCGCGCCGAGCGTCTCGTCGTCGGGGTGAGCCGCGACGACGACGAGCCGACGAGCCGCGGTCGTCGCCAGCTGGACCGGCGCGACCTGCTCCCATTCCGGGCGTTCGCGCCACCTGGACTCGGCCGTGCCCGTTTCGGTGTGCGTGAACGTCGGGTGATCCGTCACCTCGCCCGCCCCGCGGGCTGCCCTTCGAGGACGTGACGGCCGAGCGCCGCCTCGTCGCGCTCGGCGTGCTCCTGACGGAGATAGAGCTCGAGGTCGGCCACCCGCTGGGCGTGGTCGTCCTCGAGGGCCAGCGGAGCCGGGCCGGTCGCGTGCCCGACTCTCAGCAGCACCGTCTCGGCGGCGCGCGAGACGACGTGCCGGACGCGCAGCGCCAAGGCTGATCCATCCGGCCCCGTGGCTCGCCCAGCGTCGACGCGTGCGGCCGCATCGGCCAGCACGGCGCGGGCGGCCCAGAGGGACGCGTCGACGGCGCCGAGATGCATCTGCGCGATCTGGTCGGGCTCCCTGCCCGGGCGCATGAGCCGGCGCGCGACGCCGACCGCGCCGCCGTACCAGATCGCGGCGACGCCCATGGCGCCGTAGGCGAACCCGCTCCGCTCGAGATACCAACCCCTCGGGCCCACGGGAGCTGCCTCGGCCCCGTCGAAGACCACGGGTCCGCTCGGCACAGACGCGAGACCCCGTGCGAACCAGGAGGCGGGCTGGACCGTCACGGAGTTCCCGGAGCCGAGCCGGACGGCATACAACCGTCGTGTCGATTCGCCATCCCAAGCGGTGACGAGCGCATGCGAGAGCGAGCCCGCCAGCGAGCACCACGGCTTCGTCCCGGTCAGCTCGACCGGGCTGTCGTCCCCGCGCGCCTCGAGACGCATGCCTGGTCCCTCTGCAGCGAAGACGCCCCACGTCGCGTCCTCGGTCCCGGCCATGGGGACCTGGTGCCCGGCCCGGCGGGCCTCCGCGAGGATCGCCAGGGCGTCGAGGTGGGGCTCGATGGCGCGAGCGGCAGTCAGGCTGACCGCGGCGACAGAGGCCAATGACTCCCAGAGCGCCGGCGTGGAGCCCGTTCCAGGAAGCGGGAACGCCTCGGGACGGTCACGGACGAGCCGAAGCGCCGCACCTGGGTCGCGGACATCCTCGAACCCGGCCGTGGGCCCGTCGTGGTGCCACTCGATGGGCGAGCCGGATCCCGTGTCGTCGGAGAGCCGGACGGACCCGGTCACCGGGCGGTCCGCTGAGTGGGTGCGGGAGGATGGGAGGTCGGTCGGCTCACGAGCTGCACATACCCACCCGGCGACGGGCCGCGGTGGCCGCTGAGGCGGTCAGCGCTCGGTTCGCGAACCGGGACGAGGATCGCCGGTGATGATGCGGTGCTCGAGGCGTTGCATGACGAGCATCAGGGCGAAGCCGACGATGGGAGCGGCGAGTGTCAGAACGATCATGGTGGTCTTCCAGAGGTGATGGCGGTGTCGCACTCCCCGGCCCGACCAGAGAGCGTGTCGTCCCCGAGGTCTGTGACGTACCCGTCGGGGGAGGGCGGCGACACGTCGACGGGTGCACCCCGCGCCGTGCAGCACTCGAGCGTCAGCCGGCTTCGCGCGCGTCGCGGCACAGTCCCGCCCACCAGCCGATCGACCGTGCGGCCTCCCAGTCGTCGAGGCCGACGGCGACGAGCCCCGGGAAGACGCCAGTGTCGTCCGCCCGGAAGCGCCGCTCGGCCATCGGCTCGTGCTCCAGACCCAGAAAGGCGATGCGGACTCCGTGCTGCTCGTCGACCGCCGTCACGGTGCCGGGGTGGTTCTCCTCCAGGCCGCGACCGGCGTCCCGGTCGACGTCGACGGAGGCCGTCGGGTCGGCTCGTCCGACGTAGAGGACGTGCGTGCCGACGGGGTCTGAGGCGGTGAGGGGGCGCATGGTTCTCCTGGGTCGGTCGGTCTGTCCCGAGATGGTGTCGTCCCTGGCGTCAGCGGCTGGCCGCGCGGACGGCGTCGGTCGTGTGGGACCGGCGCCGTCCGCACCCGGGTGAGATCAGGCCCGGGGGTGTGCAGCGGGGCAAGCCTCTGCGGTCAGAGGCCGAGGAGTCGGTTGAGCAGGGTGGCCAGCCCGTTGATGCCGTTGCCGTCGAGCAGGCCCGCGACGGCGCAGAGCAGGTTGCCGAGCAGGTTGCCGGCGCCGGACTGCGCGGTGATGTTCAGGACCACCTGGTTGAGGTCGATGACCAGGCCCAGGACGTCGAGGTGCAGCGGCCCGAGCACGAGGTTGAGGATGTCGCACGAGCCCGCTGTGGTCGCGCTCGCCACCGTGGTGGTGACGGTCTGGCTGACCGGGATGACCGTCCCCGTCAGGGTGGTCAGGGTGCCGGTGACGAGACCGGTGACGGCGAGCTGGCCGTTCTGGTTCGTGAACGAGGTCGGCGTGAAGGAACCGGCGAACGTGCCGACGCCGGCGATGACCTGGTTGATCGTCGAGGAGGCGGTGGTCCGGGGGGTGCTGGCTGCCTGGGCGGCCGCGGGAGCGGCGGACGGGGCAGCCGACGCGGCAGCGGCGGGCATCAGGCCCAGGGCTGCGGTCGTGGCGAGGGTGACTCCGGTGGCGCACAGCTTGGTGGTGAGCTTCATGGGGTGACTCCTTGATCGGTGTGAGGGCGGCTTCGTGGGCCGTCGGTCACCCCTGAAGAGGCCGTCGGCCCATCCGGATGACGCGGGAGTCGACAGCACGTGCTCGGGTCCTCCCGCACCGTGCAGCCCGTGCGAGCACGGCGGAGCAGCGCGCCCCGAACGGATGTGCGACATGCCCGCGTCATGCGCGGACGCCCAAGGCGTCCGTGCCCGCGCTCAGGGATCGAGCACGCTGCGGTGGGTCATGTCGTAGGCCGCCAGGACCTCCAGCAGCAGCTCGCCGGCGCCGTCGACGACACCGATCAGGTCGTCGGCCCCCGTCGCCCGCAGGACCTCGAGGCACACGTCGTGGTGGATGCGGCAGACGTCGAGCAGGCTGACGCCCGCCGTGAACGCTCGGCGGCCCAGCTCGTAGGCAGACTCGCGGACGACCTCGTCACGGCGGGGGAGGAAGCGGCGCAAGGTCATGCGGTAGTCCTGCGTCAGGTCGTCGAGGACGGTGCGGCCGGTGGGGCCGGTCACGGCGTGGATCCGGGTCGGGCGTCCCGTTCGGTCGAGTCGGTGCCAGCCCCGGGGTGGGCGGCGAGCAGGGCCAGCCCCTCCTCGAGGTCGAGCGCGGTCGGGACCTGGCCGGTGCCCATGCCGAGGCGGACCATCGTGAAGGCCACCTCGGGCTGGATGCCGACCAGGACCGTCAGGGCCCCGCGCAGGCGCGCCATCTCGGCGATGCGCCGCAGCGTCAGCGCCGCGAACGAGTCGATGACGTCCAGGGCGGCGACGTCGATGATGACGCCACGTGACCGGTGCTCGCCGATCTGGTGGATGAGGTCGTGCTCGAACCGGACCAGCTCGGAGTCGTCGAGGGCAGTGTGCACCGATGCGATCAGGGTCGATCCCTGTCGCATGATGGACACCAGAGCCGGTCCGCCGTTCACGAGCTGGTGCTGCCCTCCTTCCGGGTCACGGTGTAGCCGAGGAGACGTTCGGCCTCTTCCAGGCCGCCCTGCAGGTCGCCGATCGTGTTCATCTTGCTCAGGTCGACGCCGATCGTCACCAGCGTCTGGGCGATCTTGGGGGATAGTCCAGTGATGATGACGCTCGCGCCCATGAGGCGTGACGCGTCGACCGTCTGCACGAGGTGGTTCGCCACGGCCTCGTCGACGTCCGGTGAGCCGGTGATGTCGATGACGACGACCTTGGCGCGGTGCTTGCGGATGCCGGACAACAGCTGCTCGGTGAGCTGACGTGCGCGCTCGCTGTCCAGCACGCCGATGATCGGCAGGATGAGGAGACGCTCGCGCACCGGGAGGACAGGGGTCGACAGCTCGCGGATCGCGTCCTGCTGCTGGCGGATGATGCGCTCGCGCTCGTCGACGAAGCTGACGGCGACCGTGTTCGCGATGCGGTTGGCGGCAGGCTCGTACGCGTCGAGCACCTCGTTGAGTCTCGAGAAGTCGCGCTGGTACTTCTCGAAGAGCGACCGGGCCAGCACGTCCCGGAGGAGCAGCACGATCCCGACGACCTCGTGCGTCTCGACCCCGCGCGGGATGATGCGCTCCGAGAGGTCGCGCGCGTAGTGCTGGAGCGCCTCGACGTTGCCGGTCTCGAGGACCTCGACGTAGTTGTCGTAGACCGACGTGGTCTCCGCGGCCATCTCCTGAGGGGTCATGGCGGTCAGCAGGTGGGCCTGCTGGATGCGCTGGGACCACTCCTCCTGCAGTCGGGTCCGGTGCTCGCGCAGATGGGCCACCAGCTGCGACAGCAGGTGCTCGCCACCGCCATGGTCCGCCCAGTGGCTCTCGTGCAGGGCCCGCGTCTGCGGGTGCTCCTCCGGTCGCTCATCCATCGTGGGTCCTCTCCCATTTGGTCATGGTCACTGTGGTGCCGTGGCCCGGCTCGCTCGCGATCGCGAACTCGTCCATCAGCCGGCGGACCCCGGGCAGTCCAAGTCCCAGCCCGCCGTACGTGCTGAAACCGTCGTCGAGGGCACGGTCGATGTCGGGGATGCCCGGTCCGCCGTCACGGGCCACGACCTGGATCCCACGGCGGGGGACCTCGAGCAGCTCGACCACGACCTCACCCGTCCCGGCGAAGCGCACGATGTTGCGGCACACCTCGGACACGGCCGTGGCGATGACCGTCAGGTCGGTGGCCGCGAAGTCCAGACGGGACGCGAGCTCACGGGCGGCCCGCCGCGCCGACACGATGTCGGGATCCGCCGTGACGGGTATGCGGAGACGGTCGTCCCGCTGCTGCCCGCGTTCGAGGAGCGGCTCGCTCAACCGAGCACACAGCTCGCACTCGAGGAGGTGCTGGGCCGCGCGCACCTCACGCTGCCGCCGCTGGTCACCGCCACTGAGGGCGATGAGCACCGCGCGGCACTGGTCGGTCGGCAGCTCCGCCTGCTCAGCTGCGAGTACGTACTCGACCCGCAGGCGGGCGCGGGTGCGGTTCAGCTGGGCAGCCACGGCACCGGCGGTACTGCCGGCCCGGGCAGCGAGGGTGTGGGTGTCGGTGCCGCTGACCTCGTGCTCGAGCAGGGTTCGACGTTCCCGCTCGCCCAGCCGGGCCAGAGCCGTGGCCATCGCCGACTGCTCCTCGTCGAGGACGACCTGCGAGTCCGGGAGGTCGGGGGTGCTGAGGTCGACGACCCGGTGCTGGTTGCGCCGCCGGCGGTCGGCGTCGCGCCACATGGAGGCCACCACGTTGCGGGCCGTCACGATGGCGTAGGGCTCGAGCATGCCCGGCTCGATGGTGGCCGAGGCGGCAAGGACGCGGGTCAGCGTCTCCTGGACGAGGTCCTCCGCGGAGGGGTGCGAGCCGACGCGGGCATGGACGATCCGACGGACCATGGGAAGCAGGTCCGCCACGTCCTCGGCGCTGTGCCCGGGGGGACCCCCGGCGCGCTCGGTCGCGCTCACGGCGTCAACGTACCCAAGTGACCCCGATCCCCAGCCCCGTGCGGCGACCCGCTGCCGCGACCCGTCGCCGCGACCCGTGGTCTCGGCCCGGAGGGGGACCTGAGGTCACTGGAGCAGGCATCGGTCCGACCACCTCGTGGGTGGTTTGGCGGCGAGCCGAACCCGCATGGCAGCATCAGGTCGGTCGATCCCGGTGGACGTGTCTCACGAGGCGCTGGCCACCCACCCGCTCGCATGACAACGTCCTGTCCCGGACAAGGAGGCGCACGTGAAGGTGCTGCTGCTGGAGAACGTGCACCCCGTCGCCGTCGAGGCCTTTCGACGCAACGGTCACGACGTCGAGGTCCGGTCGGGGTCCCTGACCGAGGGTGATCTCGTGGACGCCCTGGTCGGCGTGTCCCTGCTGGGGATCCGGTCCAACACCAAGGTGACGCAGCGCGTCCTCGACGCAGCCGACGACCTGCTGGCGGTCGGCTGCTTCTGCATCGGCACCAACCAGGTCGACCTGACGGCGGCGGCCGCGCACGGTGTGCCGGTGTTCAACGCTCCCTTCTCGAACACGAGGAGTGTCGTCGAGCTGGTGCTGGGCGAGATGCTGGCCCTGGCCCGCCGGCTGCCCGAGAAGACCCAGCGGATGCACGACGGGATCTGGGACAAGTCCGCCCGCGGCAGCCACGAGACTCGGGGTCAGACCCTCGGGATCGTCGGGTACGGCAACATCGGCACCCAGCTGTCCAACGTCGCCGAGGCCATCGGGCTCCACGTCGTCTTCTACGACACCGCGGACCGGCTGGCGCACGGCAACGCCCGGAGGCTCGGATCGCTGGAGGAGCTGCTCGGGGAGGCCGACATCGTCAGCCTCCACGTCGACGGTCGACCCGGCAACGCCGGCCTCTTCGGCGACGACCAGTTCTCCCTGATGAAGCCCGGTTCGGTCTTCATCAACGCCTCCCGGGGCATGGTGGTGGACGACCAGGCACTGCGCGCGCACATCCTCTCCGGACACCTCTCCGGCGCGGCCATAGACGTGTTCCCCAGCGAGCCCAAGGCCCAGGGCGACCCGTTCGAGTCGCCGCTGCGCGGCCTGGACAACGTCATCCTGACCCCGCACGTCGGAGGCTCGACCCAGGAGGCCCAGGAGGAGATCGGGGCGTTCGTCGCGGCCAAGCTGCTCGGCTTCGTGCAGACGGGCGTCACGCCGCTGTCCGTGAACCTGCCCGAGGTGTCGGCTCCGCCGGCCGAGAGCGGCTTCCGGGCCGGCTACCTCCACCACAACGTGCGTGGAGTCCTGGCCTCCATCAACCAGACGCTCTCCGCGGCGGGTGCGAACATCACCGGCCAGTCGCTGTCGACGCGTGGCGAGCTCGGCTACGTCATCACCGACACGGACGTGGCGCTGTCGGAGGAGACCCTGGACCGTCTGCGCCAGCTGGAGGAGACCGTCTGGCTGCGGACCTGGGCGACCTGACGAGAGACGTCGCCCGTCCTCGTCAGGGGTGCGGTTGAGCGGCCGACAGGGCGACCACGAGCTCGCGCACCACGGCCGGGTCGAGCAGGCGATCGCCGTAGAGCTCGCGCACCTGGCCCATGCGGTAGCGCACCGTCTGGGCATGGACGTGCAGCTCTGCGGCGACGGCGTCGCGACGTCCCTGGTGCAGCAGCCACGACAGGAGGGTCTCGGTGAGGCGGTCCCGGGTGCCCGGGGGCAGGTCGGCGAGCGGAGCCAGGGCGTGGGCTCGCAGGTCGGCGAGCGCGTCGGGGTCGGCCGTGAGCACGAGGTCGGCCAGGTGCTGCTCGGTGTCGACCGGGGCGCCGGCGCGCGACGGCCGGGCCAGCCTCGCCGTGCGCGCGGCACGGTCGTACGACGACCGCGCGTCGTCCCAGGGGCGCGGGGGACCGACGACGGCATGGCGTCCGGCGAGCACGCGCAGCAGGTGGACCCGACCCGGCCCGTCGGCGTCGGGCACGAGCAGCAGCGTCGGGGGATGGTCGGGGTCGGCGTCCTCGGTGCCCGGCAGGTCCTCGCCGACCTGGAGGGTGTCGGCCCCGAGGGAGGCCAGGGCGCGCCGTCCCTGGGCGGCCGGCAGGAGCACGGCCGTCAGCGTGGTCGGGGCAGGCCATTCCGCCCGGGCTGCGGCCGCGGTCAGGACGTCGACGCCGGCCCGCGCGAGCAGGTGCTGACCCAGGCGCTCGCGATAGCGGTCACGCACCCGTCCGCTCGTGGTCAGCTCGTCGGTGTGACCGGCGACGCTCGCGGCCGACAGCTCGTCGATGTAGGCGAAGAGCAGCTCGGCGAACTTCGCCATCGTCGACGCCGGGAGCCCGGCCTCGTCGGCGGCCCGGGCGAGCTCGCGCCACGACACCCGGGCACCGACACGGTATGCCGCGAGCAGGCTGTCCATCGAACGCC
Organism: Terrabacter sp. Root181; assembly: GCF_001428505.1. Lineage (GTDB taxonomy): Bacteria > Actinomycetota > Actinomycetes > Actinomycetales > Dermatophilaceae > Terrabacter. The sequence goes on along the minus strand of NZ_LMHU01000007.1, from coordinate 266,110 downwards.
CACCTCGTGCCTCGCCGCGTCCGAGGGCGTAGGCCCCCTCCCGGGTCGGGCCGAGCGGGGTGCTCGCGTCGACGTCGCGTCCTCCGCCCGCGAGCTTGAGGAAGCCGGCGATGGCCATCTGGACGGCGCGCTGGATCGTGTCGCCGGCGGACCCGCCGAGGGCTCCGCGGTAGTCGGGGACCTCGTCGACGACCGCCGTGACCGTCGTCGACGCGATGGCGGGCAGTCGCTCCCGGAGGACCCGGAGCACCGCGTGGTCCAGCTGCAGGTCGGCCGCGCCCCGGACCGTGGGGCTGCTGGCCTGTGACGCCATGGCTGTTTCCTCCGAACAAGAGTTCCCGAAGACTTCACGCCCTACGGTCAGGATCTTACCCTTGTCACTCAGTCATGCTGGGGGCATGAGCCTGACCGCACCCTCGACTCGAGCCACCCGACCGTCCCTGCGACGACGGTTCCTCCAGCTCGCCGAGCGTGCGACCTCACCGCTGCTGCCCGCCGACTACCTCGACCTGTTCGACCCGCTGCGCCCCGGCGCCGACCTGCGCGGGCGCATCGTCGCCGTCCACCCCGAGACGGCGGACGCGGCCACCATCGTCATCCGCCCCGGCGCCGACTGGGCCGGCCACGTGCCGGGGCAGTACGTCCGCATCGGCGTCGACGTGGACGGCATACGCCAGTGGCGGGCCTACTCCCTCACCCACGGCCCGCGCGCCGACGGCAACATCTCCATCACCGTCAAGGCCGTGCCGGACGGGCTCGTCAGCACCCACCTCGTGCGCGAGTCGCAGCCTGGGACGCTCGTGCACCTCGAGCAGGCCCAGGGCGAGTTCGTGCTGCCCACCGACGGCGGGAAGCTCCTCTTCGTCACCGCGGGGTCGGGCGTCACCCCGGTCATCGGCATGCTCCGCAACCTCTACCCCGTCGCTGACGACGGTGTGGTGCGCCTGGCCCGCTCGACGGCATACGACATCGTCGTCGTCCACGTGGCCCCGAGCGAGCCCCACTCGATCTTCATCGACAACCTCCGCGCCCTCGACGAGGCCGGCCTGATCCGACTGGTCGCCCGCTACGACGACGAGCACGGGGTCCTCGACGTCGCCGACCTCGACACCCTCGTGCCGGACCTGCACGAGCGAAAGACCCTCGCGTGCGGTCCGGGCGGACTGCTCGACGCGCTCCAGCGCCACCACGACGAGCGTGGGCTCGACCTGCTCACCGAGCAGTTCCGGGTCACGACGCTCGTCGTCGGCGAGGGCGGCACCGTCGACTTCACCAGCTCCGGCACGACGGTCGACGCCGACGGCGGGACCCCCATCCTCGACGCCGCCGAGGCCGCCGGCGTCCTCATGCCGTCCGGGTGCCGCATGGGCATCTGCTTCGGCTGTGTCCTGCCCCTGCGCGAGGGCGCCGTGCGCGACCTGCGCACCGGCGCCGTCACGACCGCGACGCCCGGCGAGACCGAGGGCCAGGGCGTCCCGATCCAGACCTGCATCTCCGCAGCCGCCGGCGCCTGCGTCATCGACCACTGACCCAGCCCCACAGACCAGACCCACAGACCTCCAGACCCCCTGACCAGAGGAGTCACCATGACCGTCCTGCAGAAGAAGGCCCACAACCCGATCGGGCACCTCACGCCCGAGGACATCGAGCAGCTCGGCGTCGAGCTCGACGCGATCCGCCAGTCGGTGATCGACACACGCGGAGCCGACGACGCCGCCTACATCCGCAAGGTCATCGCCACCCAGCGCAAGCTCGAGCTCGGCTCCCGCGCCGTCCTGCTCGTGTCGATGTTCCCGCCTGCCTGGCTCGTCGGCACGGCCGGCCTGGCGGTCGCCAAGATCATCGAGAACATGGAGATCGGGCACAACGTCATGCACGGCCAGTGGGACTGGATGCGTGACCCCAAGATCCACTCGACGACGTGGGAGTGGGACAACGCCAGCCCCTCGGAGCAGTGGAAGCACTCGCACAACGAGCTGCACCACACCTACACGAACGTCATCGGTAAGGACAACGACCTCGGCTACGGCATCATGCGCGTCGACGAGGACCAGCGGTGGGTCCCGCTCTACGCCGCGCAGCCGCTGTGGAACTTCGTCAACGCGTGCTTCTTCGAGTACGGCATCGCCGCCTACGACCTCGAGCTCGGCAAGAACCTCGCGACCAAGGAGCGCCGCCAGGACCCCGACTTCCGGGCGCGCGCCAAGGTCACGCTGAAGAAGATCCGCAACCAGATGACGAAGGACTACGTCATCCACCCGCTCCTGTCGGGCCCGTCGTTCCTCAACACCCTGGCCGCCAACGCCACGGCCAACCTCATCCGCAACCTCTGGACCCACTCGGTCATCATGTGCGGCCACTTCCCCGAGGGCGTCGAGACCTTCGAGCGCAAGTCGATCGTGGGGGAGACCCGCGGTGAGTGGTACGTGCGCCAGATGCTCGGCTCGGCCAACATCAGCGGCAGCAAGGCCATGCACTTCATGAGCGGCAACCTCAGCTTCCAGATCGAGCACCACCTCTTCCCCGACCTGCCGAGCAACCGCTACCAGCAGATCGCGCCGCAGGTGCAGGACCTCTTCCGGAGGTACGGCCTCACGTACACGACGGGCTCGCTCCCGCGTCAGGTCGCCTCGGCGTGGAAGAAGGTCATCCGGCTGTCGCTGCCCAACGACTTCTTGGGCCGGGGCCGGGGCGCTTCCGTCACCGACCTGCCCGCGTCGGAGCCCGCTCGGGAGCACGTCGCCGCCTGAGGCCGGTCACGTCTCGCGAGGTCATCGCCTCCGACTCGAAAAATCGTGTCATGAAAGCGCACCCCGATCGTCTACTGGGTGTCGGGTCGCCCACGGGCGGCCCGGAACAGCCCGGGTGTTCGTGGAGGGGCGCCCATGGCTGGCCCGTCGGGGACGGGCAGCACCGAACAGAGCCCCCGCTCGCCCACCTGAGCGGGGGCTCTGTGCTGCCCGCCCGAGCTGCGTCCGGCACCAGCTCCCGCGGCACCGCCGTCTCACCGGCGGACGGTCGGGTCCCAGCGCCAGGTCTCGAGGCGCGGGCGGTCCGGAAGGGCGGCGCGACCGCAGCACCAGAGCAGCACCTGCGCCGGGTCACCAGCGGGTGCGTCGGGGAAGAGGCGCGTCACCACGGGCGCGCTGAGGTCGGGCGGTGGTGCCCAGTCCAGGCCGAGGCCGCTCGTGATGTCGTGGGTGTGGACGAGCACCTCGACGACGCCCATGGCGGCGAAGCCCTCCGCGTCGGCCATGCCGGCGGGGTGCCACGCGCGGACTCCGACCGGCGCGGCGCCGCACGCGAGGCGCAGGAGCTCCGTACACGTCACGACCGACCGGACGAGCCCGTCCGGGGTGGCCGACGGCTCGACGGTCACCTCCATGGGGAGGTAGGAGTCGACCGGTCGCGCCACGACCTGCACGGCATACGAGAAGAGGACGTCCGCGACGTGGCCGGCAGTGTGGCTGCACGACCAGTCGAGGTCGCCCGCCCGCGCGCTCCAGTCGTGGTCGGCGGCCGCTTCGAGGACACGCCGGCACTCGGCGGCTGCGGGCGTGAGGAGGTCGGTGATCGGGCGCGGGTCGGTGAGCGCGCCGGGCGTCGTCACGGTGGTCATGGCAGGACGGTGCCACCGGATCCGGACGGTCCCCGACCGGGATGACGGGGAGTCACCCTCGTTCCCGGCGCTCGCGCTCCCGGACCAGCTCCTCGACCGCGCTCGGCAGCGTCGTCTCGAAGTCGATCAGCTTGGCCCAGGTCGGCGTGACGACGATCCGGACCATCCCGTCGTAGAGCGAGCGCACCTCCGCCTCCCACTCGACCCGCTGCTCCGGCGTCATCGTGTAAGTGCCGTTCATCTCGAGGTACTCCGCGGGGATGCCCTCGACGACGTCCAGCTCGGCGCGGCCGCGGATGAGCAGGATCGTCGGCGGGTGCACCTCGGTGTCGATCGTGAGTGCGACCGCCGGGGACCGGCGCAGGGACGGGAGCTTCGGAGCGTTCGTGCTGGTGCACATGACCAGCTCGGTCCCGTTCCAGGTGAAGGCGATCGGGATGGTGCGCGGCGTGCCGTCCTTGGCGACGTAGGCCAGGCGGGCCACGTCTCGGGCCAGCAGCTCCTGGCTGCCCGGCCGGTTCAGGACCTCGGTGATCTCGTTCGGGTGCACGGTCGTCCTCCCTGGGCGCGGGGCCTCCGGAGTGGACGCCCGTCACCCGGGGGACGGAGCCGGCTCGCGCGTCTCGACATCGGCCCGGCCGGGATCTCGCCCGTCCGTCAGCGAGCGTCCGTCACGGTCACCGCTCGTCGACTCGCGACGAGAGGGCACAGGAACGGGTCGTTCTGCCCGAGGCCGACGGAGTTCAGATGCGCGATGACGCTGCCGTATGCCGTCCAGAGCGTCGTCTGCGTGTAGCGGACGCCCTCGGCCGCGCAGTAGGCGACGACGAGCGGCTGCACCCGGCGCAGGTCGGGGCGGGCCATCGAGGGGAAGAGGTGGTGCTCGGTCTGGTGGTTCAGCCCACCGAGGAGCACGGACATCCACCGCCCGCCACTGATGTTGCGGCTCATGAGCACCTGGCGGTTGAGGAAGTCGAGCTTGAGCCCCGGCGCGACGAGAGGCATGCCGATGTGGTTCGGCGCGAACGAGAGGCCCATGTAGAGGCCGAACAGAGCGAGCTGGACAGCGAGGACAGCGACCACCTTCGCCGGTGACATGACGAGCAGCAGCAGCACCGGCAGGCCCGCGAGACGGATCGTCAGGAAGGCCAGCTCCAGCCACCGGCGGTCGACCCGACGACGGCCGGCGACCCGGTGGATGCCCTGCCAGTGCAGTGACAGTCCTTCGAGCAGCAGCAACGGGAAGAAGTACCAGCCCTGGTGAGCCACGAGCCAGCGCACCAGTGGACGGTGGGAGCGGTGCGCCTGTTCGGGGGTGAAGGCGAGGACACCCAGCGCGATGTCGGGGTCGGAGCCGACCTTGTTGGGGTTGCCGTGGTGGCGGGTGTGCTTGCTCTGCCACCAGCCGTAGCTGATGCCCACGAGTAGGTTGGCCACGATGAGGCTGACCCAGTCGTTCATGCGGCCGGAACGGAACATCTGGCGGTGGGCCGCGTCGTGGCCGAGGAAGGCGATCTGGGTCATCAGCACCGCGAGCACCGCTGCGGGCGCGATCTGCCACCAGCTGTCCCCGATCCACACGACGGTGAGCACCCATGCAGCCATCGCCACGACGGCGCCGATGAGCCTGGACCAGTAGTAGGCATACCGTCGACGCATCAGCCCGAGGTCGTGCACCTGACGGGTGAGCGCGGTGAACGAGCTTCCGGTCGTGTGGTCATGGTGGGTGCTGCTCACGGCGATCGATCTCCTTGTGTCACTGCGGTTCCCGTGGACACCGATCGTTCACGGCGAGAACGACACAGGCTTCACGGGCAGGTGAGGAGTGACCGGCTCGGAGACGGCGGTGCCGGACGACGCGCGCGGTCACGTTCACGGGAGGGACGCGACCGGGGTCCAGGGACTCGCCTACCAGCCCGACTATACGCGTGCGGAGCCGCCGGACCGTCGGGTCACGGACCCGGGGGGTCCGCCCGGGTCAGGTCGGGGAAGCGAGCGGGATCGGACACGACCCCTCGAGCCAGCTCGCTCAGCCTGTGGTTGTTGGCGCGGGCGTAGTTGCGCAGCATCGTGAACGCCTGGTCCACGTCGATGTTCATGCTCCGGGCCAGGGCGCCCTTGGCCTGCTCGATGCTGACCCGGCTGACCAGGGCGGCCTGGAGCTGCTCGGTCAGCACCTCCCCGGCGCGGATCGTGCGTTCCTGCAGGATGCCGATGGTCGCGACGTCGGCGAGGGCCTGCACGATCGTGGCCTCCGGCTCGTCGAGACTGCGCGGTGTCGCGGAGCACACGTTGAGAGCCCCGATGACCGTCTGGCGGTGCCGGAGGGGGAAGGCGTGCGCCGACCGCAGCCCCAGACGGACGGCTCGCTCGGCGAAGGACGGCCACCGAGTGCGCGCCTCGGCCGTGTCGAGGTCGAGAGCGTACGTGGGGACCCCGAGGCGGTAGCACTCGAGGCAGGGACCCTCCTGGCTCTGCAGCTCGAAGAGCTCGAGCAGGTTGACCGACTCCGGTGAGGCCGCGACGAACTGGAGCTGCCCCCGAGGGTCCGCGAGCACCAGACCGCCCGCTGACGACGCGCTGAGCTGCGCGGCGCGCTCGGCGAGCAGGCCGAGGAACTCGATGACGTCGAAGTCGTCGACGAGCGTGTCGGCGATCTCGACGAAGACCTCGGCCAGCTGCTCGTTCGCCACCATCGCCGTCGGCTCCCGTCGTCCCGTGCCGGGTGCTGGAGCGGGCAGACCTGACGTGCCCGCCGGCGTGGAGTCGCACGGCCACCCGGTCTGACGACCATTGTCACCGGGACGAACGCGTCGCGGGGGAGCCGCGGAGCCCGAGTTCGGTACGCAGCCTGCGCTCGTCAGGGCGACGGTCGGTTGGTCAGGGTGGTGGCCCGGTGTCGGAGGACGTCTTCCTGGATCGTGTCCGGGTCCCGGTTCGGGGCCTCACCCCGGGCGTATGAGGACGGGTCGGCGTGGCGACCACGGGGGGCTCCCCGCGACGCTGCGCGGGCTGTGGGCCAAGGACCGGTTCGAGTTCGGGGTGGCTGCCGCCCGCTTCCTCGGTGCCCTGCTCCTGGGACCGATCCCGGGCATCCTCATCGCCTTCGTCCTCGCCCTCGTCAACCTCACCCGACGCGCGGCGAACCCCGCCGTCGACGTGCTCGGCACGACCGAGGACCCGGACCAGGCCCTTCCCGTGCTGGGTGACGCCACCGAGAGCGAGCCCGGGGTCATCGTCGTGCGCTTCTCCGCGCCGATCTTCTTCGCCAACGTCGGCCTGCTGCGGGATCGCGTGCACGCCGTCGTCGAAGCGGCGCAGGTTGCCCCATCGGGCGCGTCCGACGGGGCGGGCGCGCCCGCCGTCCGACACCTGGTGCTCGACATGGAGGGCGTCACCGACATCGACGTGACCGGTGCCGACGGACTCGAGCAGCTCACGTCCTGGCTCCAGGGCCGCGGCACACAGGTGCACTACAGCCGTGTCCGCCCGGCTGTCGCGGACCGTCTGCACCGCTTCGGGCTCGACGAACGGTCGGCGATGTTCGGCACGAACCGCGCGGCGCTCGAGGAGCTCAGAGCCCGCTGAAGGGCGGTGCGTGGACGACCAGGTCGGTCAGAGCTCGGCGAACTCGGCGGTGCACAGCGCCCAGATGATGAGCCCGTTCAGGGCGAGCAGCACGATCGACCAGAACGGGTAGAGCGGCAACGAGGCGAAGTTGAGCACCATCGCGATCGAGACCGGGACGAGGGCGAGGATGCGACCGATGGGCCGCTCGGCGAGGATCAGCCCGCCGATGACGACGAGGACGACGCCCCAGACGAGGTGGATCCAGCCCCAGGCCGTCGTATCGAAGGCGAGGATGTACTTCGGCGTGTTGACGTAGAGCGTGTTGTCGAAGAGGGCGGACAGGCCCCGGAGGAACTCGAGGACCCCGGAGATGAGCAACAGGGTCCCGACGAACAGCACCGTCCCGTACTTCCAACCGTGCGGTCGCGTCGGCGTGCTGATGGGCGAGCTGGTCATGCGTCCTCCCGTGTCTGGCGATGCCCCATGGTCCGACGAGCGCAGAGCGGTGGTCGTCACCCTGGCGGCATGAGATCGCGGATCGGCCCGCTCGTGCCTCAGAGCAGGCGGAGCTCGCGCCCCCGCGACACGGCGTCACGTCGCTTCGCGACACCGAGATTGCGGTAGACAGCGGCGACGTGCGTCTTCACCGTGTTGGTGGACACGCACAGCTCGTCGGCGATCTCGGCCACCGACATCATCGTCGTGAGCCAGCGCAGGACGGACAGCTCGCGGTCCGTCAGCGACTCGGCGACCGAGCCGTTGTCGCCCCGTTCGAGCGACACCCAGGCGGTGCGCCTGCCCGCGCGGCGACCCCAGATGGTCGACACCGGCATGAGCCACATCGGCTTCCGTGTCGTCGGACGACCGGCGGTCGGGCCCGACCCCGGACGAACCGTGCTCCCTCTCGCGAGTCCCTCGTAGCCGACGACCTGGGGCGGCGAGTGCCGCCTCGGGTTCGTTCTGTCGTCGACGGGGTACGTCGAGCACGACCGGACGGAGGGACATCGTGACGACGACGGACGCCGTGGTCATCGGCAGCGGACCCAACGGGCTCGTGGCGGCCAACCTCCTCGCCGACGCCGGGTGGTCGGTCATCGTCCTCGAGGAGCAGGACCGGCCGGGAGGGGCGGTGTGGAGCGACGACTCCGTCGCGCCGGGGCACGTGCACGACACCTTCAGCTCCTTCTACCCCCTGGCCGCAGCCTCGCCGACCATCCGCGGGCTCCGTCTCGAGGAGCACGGGCTCGCGTGGGCTCACGCCCCGTCCGTGCTCGGGCACTCGTTCGGCGACGGCCGGTGGGGCGTGCTCCACCGGGACCGGGCGGCGACCGCGTCAGCTCTCGACGACGACGCACCCGGCGACGGCGACGCGTGGCTCGCCCTCTGCGACACGTGGGACCGGGTCGGTGACGACGTGCTGCGCGGCCTGCTGAGTCCGTTCCCACCGGTTCGGGGCGGCGCCGGTCTCGCCCGCCAGATGCTCCGCTCCGGCGGTCTGGAGCTGCTGCGCGAGATGGCGATGCCGGCCCGGAGCCTGACGGAGCGGCTCTTCCGGGGAGAGGCGGCGCGCATGCTCGTGGCGGGCAACGCCGGTCACGCCGACATCGGCCTCGAGTCCCCGGGCTCGGCGGCCATGGGTCTGCTGCTCGCGCTCCTCGGCCAGACCGTCGGCTTCCCCGTCCCGCGCGGTGGCGCCGGCCGGCTGTCGACCGCGATGGTCCGTCGTCTGGAGACCCGTGGTGGCGAGCTGAGCCTCGGAGAGCGGGCCGAGGGCGTACGCGTCGAGCGAGGTCGCGCGGTCGCCGTGCGCACCGCCGGACGCGAGATCCGGGTCAGGCGTGCCGTGCTCGCGGACGTGTCGGCGCCCGCCCTCTACGGCGGACTCGTGCCGTGGGCCGACCTGCCCTCGCGGCTGCGCCATCGGATGGAGCGCTTCGAGTGGGACCCGTCGACCGTCAAGGTCGACTGGGCCCTCGGCGGACCGGTGCCGTGGGAGGGCGCACCCGCGGCGGCCCCGGGCACGGTGCACGTCGCGGACTCCATGGACGAGATGACGTTGGCCGGGGCACAGGTGGCAGCCGGCCTCGTGCCGGACCGACCCTTCCTGCTCGTCGGTCAGATGGGCGCGGCGGACGCCACGCGCGTCCCGGCCGGGGGAGAGGCGCTGTGGGCCTACACCCATGTGCCCCAACGGGTTCGGGGTGACGCGGCCGCGGGTCGACCCGGCATCCGCGAGGTGCGCGGCATGTGGGACGAGAGCGACCTGGACGCCATGGCCGAGCGGATCGAGGCGCGCCTCGAGAGCCGCGCGCCCGGCTTCCGCGACCGCATCACCGCCCGGCGGGTCCTCGGCCCGCACGAGCTGGAGGCGCTCGACGGCAACCTCGTCGGCGGGGCGATCAACGGCGGCACGGCGGGGCTGCACCAACAGCTCGTCTTCCGACCGGTCGCCGGATCCGGGCGCGCCGAGACGCCGGTCAAGGGCCTCTTCCTCGCGTCCGCGTCGGCCCATCCCGGCGGCGGCGTGCACGGTGCATGCGGAGCGAATGCCGCACGGGCTGCCTTGTTCCACCACACGATCCAACTCCCTTGGAGGCGCACGTGAGCACGACGACCCGCACGATCCACGGCAGTCCGGACGCGGTGTTCGACGTCCTCGCCGACGGGTGGAGCTACAGCCAGTGGGTCGTCGGCGCCTCGCGCGTCCGTGACGTCACACCGGGCTGGCCGGCGCCCGACACCCACATCCACCACTCCGTCGGTGCCTGGCCCCTGCTCATCGACGACACGACGACGGTGCGTCGGTCTGAGCGGCCCGAGCTGCTCGAGCTGACCGTGCGCGCGTGGCCGTCCGGTGAGGGGGTCGTGCGCATCACCTGTCGCGCGGACGGCGCCGACACCGAGGTGACGATGGAGGAGGACGCGACCAAGGGGCCTGCGGTGCTCGTCCCGAAGCCGGTGCGCGACGTCGTGCTGGACCGCCGCAACCGGGAGGCGCTCCGGCGTCTGGCGATCCTCGTCGAGCGCGCCCAGCCAGATCCTGCCTGACGACGCCCCTCGAGCCCCGGGGCGACGCGTGCACACCGCCCGGCTGGACGGTCTTGCGGGAATCTTGCGAATCGCCTGCGCGAGTCTTGAACAATCCGGACAATTCGGAGGGCTGGTCCTCGTCCCTCGTCCCGGAGTCCCCACATGCTCACCACTCCTCGTGCCCGCTCGCCCCGACTCGTCGCCGGGGCCCTTGCACTGGCGGGCACCGCCGTCGCACTGCTGGCGATGGCTCCCGGGGCCGCGGCGGCGTCCACGCCGAGGGCGGTGAGGACCGTGACCCCGGCGCTTGCCACCCCGGCGTCCTCAGCCCAGGACACCCGGGCGATGTGGGTGTGGGACACGAGCACTCCCGCGGCCACCGTCGACCTCGCCGTGAGCACCGGCACCGACCAGCTCTTCGTCGCCGTCCCGCCGAACCTCGCCACCTCCGGCCAGCTGCCGAACATCAGGGCGCTGAGCGACCGGGCCCGCGCCGCGGGCATCCGCGTGGACGCCCTCGGTGGCGACCCCGGCTGGGTCGACAACCCGACGTGGGTCATCACCTACTGGCTCAAGCCGGCCAAGAGCTCGGGTCTCTTCACGGGCATCCACGTCGACGTCGAGCCCTACTCCACCTCCGCGTGGTCGACCGACCGGCCGAGCGTCGTCGGCAGGTACCTCACCCTGCTCGACAAGCTCCAGGCGAACGCCGGCACCTACCCGATCGAGGCCGACATCCCCTTCTGGTTCGACACGGTTCCCGCCGTCGCGACCACCGGCGCGGCCTCGACACTCGACCGCGAGATCATCAAGCGCACGGCCGGCGTGACGGTCATGTCCTACCGCAACACGGCGACCGGCACCGACGGGACGCTCGGCGTCGCCGCTCCCGCCCTCGCCGCCGGCGCGTCGCTCGGCAAGCCGGTGCGCCTCGGACAGGAGACGAACTACCTCGGCGCGACCGCGGTCGACACGAAGCAGACGTACTTCGGCTGGACCCGCACGGCGATGGAGGCCCAGCTGGCCCAGGTGAACGCCGGCGCGAGCGGCTACGCGACCTACGCCGGGTTGGCGATCCACGACGCCTCCGGGTACGCCGTCATGGCTCCGTGACGCGGGCGGCGACGGCTCAGAAGCCCGCGATGCCGACGATGCCGAAGAGGAACGCGATGAGCAGGGGCCCGGCCAAGGCGGACACGTCGGCGGGCTCCACCGTGGCCGGCGCCCCTCCGTGGGGGTGAACGCCGGGTCTCAGGTGAAGCTGCCGAATCCCGTGGAGACGAGGACCCGGCTCGTGAAGCTGCCCGTGCCGGTGCCCTTGTAGACGTAGAGGTAGCCGTTGGGCGCGAGGGCCAGCAGGTCCTTCCGGCCGTCGCCCGTGAAGTCGCCCATGCCGGCGAGCTGGGTGAAGGCGTTCCAGCCCTTGCTCGTGCCGATCTGCTTGCGGTAGCGGAACCCGCCGGAGCCGTTGCCGGCATAGAGCCAGAGGGTCCCGTCGTTCCTCCGGGCGACGAGGTCGTTGTGCCGGTCGCCGTCGAGGTCACCGACCCCGACGACGGTGGTGAAGGACTGCCAACCGCTGCCGATCTTCTTCGGTCCCCAGAAGCGCGCCCAGTCCCGGTTGGCCCAGAGGTACAGGTCGCCGTTGTCGGCGATCGTCAGCACGTCGGCCTTGGCGTTGCCGTCGAAGTCACCGGGCGTCACGATGTGGCGGTACCTGTTGAACGTCGAGGGGGAGATCGAGTTGAACGCGACGAGCCGGTTGCCGTTGTAGGCCCACCACGACTCGTCCCACCCCGTGTAGGTCACCGACAGGACGTTGCCGCCGAAGAAGTCGTCGCCCGGCTTCGCGAGGGCGGGCAGCAGCGTGCGCACGGCGCCGAGGCCCGAGCCGACCTTGGCGCTGCCGGTGATGCCACCGATCCCGTTGCCGCGGTAGAGGTAGGCGACGTTGCCGTGGGTGACGCCGATGATGTCAGCGCGCCCGTCGTTGCTCACGTCACCGGTGATGAAGAGTCGCTGCCGCGGGCGGGGCGTCGCCGTCGCGACGCGCGCGGGGCCGAGGCCGGCCGCGTTGCTGGCGCGCACCGAGAAGCTGTATGCCGTGTGGTTCGCCAGCCCGGTCACGGTGAGAGTGCGGGCGCTCCCGCCGACCGGGTACGTCCTGCCGCCGGGTGAGACGGTCACGGCGTAGCCGGTGACCGCGCTGTTGCCGACGTCGGTGGGCGGATCCCACTGCACGCGGGCCGACCGGTCGAGCGGGACTGCGGCAAGGAAGGAGGGCGCCGTCGGCGCGGCGACCACCGAGAGGTCGAGGGCTGCGATGCCCACGGTGTGGGTGGACGGGCACGACCGGTTGCAGGTGAGTGTGCCGTCGTGGCGGTACTCGCTGTAGTTGCCTGCCCTGTCGCGGAGCACGACCGCGTCGACGTACCAGGTCCCGGTGCTCACCGTTGGTACCCGTCCGGACGCGACTCCGGAGCCGGTCGCCGAGGTCGCGAACTCCCACCAGGAGGGGCTCTGGAAGCCCGTGGCCGCCCGGTACTGGACCGTGACCGAGGCGAGGGACTCGTCGGCCGCCGCGTAGGACAGGGTGCCGGTCGAGCCGCTCGTCGTCGGACGTGTCGTCCAGGCGATGCGGGAGAGCACGGGGGACTCGACGTCGACGGACGACCCGGTCACCGTGACGGTCGTCGCCGCGAAGGGGAGCGTGTGCGTCGAGGGGCCACTGGCGCTTCCCTGCGGCCACACCTGGACGGCGCCCGAGGAGCGGTACGTCGCGCTGTTGCCCGCCAGGTCGCGCACATAGACGGAGTCGAGCCGGTACGTCCCGTTCGGCACGGACGTCGGCACGACCCCGACCACGGTGCCGTATGCCGCCGGGTCGCCCGTGAGACGGAAGGTGTGGCTCCCGTCGGTGAAGACGGCATACGCCATCGAGCCCAGGGACGTCACGGGCGGGTGCGCCTCGTCGAGGCCCAGCCGGAGGCGGGCTTCCGAGCCGACAGCGGCGCTCGGTGAGGCGAGCGTGACCGACGTGACCAGCGGCGCGTCCGAGTCGGGCGTCGAGCCCGTGACGGCCAACGACACGTCCAACGGGAGCTGGTGCACGGCGCCTGGGCACTCGGGCACGCAGGTCATGGTGGTCGGCGAGTACGTCGTCGTGTTGCCCGACTCGTCGCGGACGGTCAGGGTGTAGAGCGTGGTGGGCACGTCGGCAAGGCCGTCGGGCACGGTCGTCGACGCGACGCCGGTCAACGGCAGCTGGTCACCGAAGTCCCACTCCGTCCGTCGTCCCGCTGCGTCGACGAACGAGGCGACGATCGAGACCGTCGGAGAGGCGTCCGTAGCCGAGTACGAGATCGTGACGGGATCGCCCGGTCCCACGTCCACGGGCGACGTGAACGCGACCGAGTCGAGCCGAGGGGCGACGTCGTCGACCGCCCAGGCAGCGGGAGCGGCTGCTGTCGTCGCGGCCGTGGTCGCCGCGACTCCCACGGCCAGGAGCGCTGCCAGCCGGCGACGGGCGTGGGCGTACGAGAACACGAGTCCCCCTGTCGGACGAATGAAACGAGCGCAGCATACGGCCTGACAGCACCGAGATGCCGGTTCCGGCGAAAGCGCGCCGGTGTCCGGTTCATCCGTGTTCGACGAGGGTTCACGGACTCGCCACGTCGAGGGCACCGCGACCACGAGCGCAGTCCCTAGCGTCGAGGGGTCAGACCGGACCCGAGCGAAGGACACCCCATGCACGTACGCCGTCTCCTCGTCCGCCTGGCCCTGGCCGGCCCGCTGGCAGCAACGACCTTGACCTCACCGTCGCCGCAGAGGAGGGGCCCTTCCTGCGTGGCTTCGCCGGTCACCTCGAGACGGGGCGCGCGTCCATCAGTGAGCCGGCCCTGGGCCACGCCGACGACTGAGCGCCCGCTGCCGTATGCCGGGTGGTCCGGCACCGTGGTCGAGCGACCCCGGTGCCCGGTGCGTCCTCGGCCTCAGGCCGTGCGGCTTCGACGGTCGGGAGTGCGGATGCCGAGCTGGGAGAAGACGAGCGCGGTGCCGGCCACGCACGCGAGCAGGGCGAGCCCGAGACCGTACTGGGGGAGGACCTTGTCGTAGGTGGCGCCGAGGACGAGCGGCGGGAAGTAGCCGCCGAGCCCTCCAGCGGCGCCGACGAGACCGGTCACGCTGCCGACCCGCTCGACGGGGGCGGCCTTGGCGACCCAGGCGAACACGCCGCCGGTGCCCAGACCGAGGAAGAAGGCGATCGAGACGAACGAGAGGCCCGCGGGCAGCTCGAGCGGAGGTCGGAGCGCGAGCACGACGGCGAGCGCCGTCGTCCCGGCGAGCGAGATGCCGAGGACGGCACGAGGCCCGATGCGGTCGCTGAGGATGCCGCCGATCGGCCGGGCGACGACTGCCGCGATGGCAAACCCCGCGGTGCGCGTGCCGGCTGCCGTGAGGTCGAACGCGTAGACGTCCTTGAGGTAGGTCGGCAGGTACGTGGAGAAGGCGACGAAGCCGCCGAAGCAGACGGCATACAGGAACGACATCTGCCACGTGATCGGTAGGCGCAGCGCCGCTGCGAGCTTGGGCACGACGGGGTCGGTGTTGGGCCGCCAGAGCGGCGAGTTGCGCATCCAGGTCCAGCAGATGGCCGCCGTCGCGGCCAGGGCGACGGCGAGGATGACGTGCGTCGCCGTGTAGCCGAACCAGGTGACGAACCTCGGCGTGAAGAACGCCGACAGCGCGGTGCCGCCCATCCCGGCCCCGAAGACGCCGGTGGCGAACCCGCGCCGGTCGGCCTGGAACCACGCGTTGACGAAGGGGATGCCGACGGCGAACGTCGTGCCGGCGATGCCGAGGAAGAAACCGAAGACGAGCATCAGGGTGAACGAGCCCGCGTTGCCGGCCACGGCGACGAGGAGCACGAAGGGGATGCTGGCGAGCGTGAGGATCGGGAACATGATGCGGCCGCCGAAGCGGTCGGTGAGGGCGCCGGCGAGGATGCGGCCGACGGAGCCGACGAGCACGGGAGTCGCGACGAGCAGCGCCTTCTGGCTGCTGCTCAGCCCCATCTGCTCGGTGTAGCGGACCCCGAGCGGACCGATGATGTTCCACGCCCAGAACGTCACGGTGAACGCGAACAGGGCGAGCGCGAGGTTGCGGTTCTGCCCGGTCAGGTCGGGTGCGGCGCCCGCTCGGGGCGTGGCCGCGGTCTGGCTCATGGTGGCTCCTGGACGAGGGGTGGGTGGACGGAGGCCGAGGTGCGGGGCGCCCTCAGGGGCGACGGTCGCGGTCGGAGGTGCCGACCCCGCTCCAGCCGGGACGGCTGGAGCGGTTGCCGGAGGTCCCGCCGTCGCGCGAGCGGTAGACGATGTAGGGCCGGAACAGGTAGTGCAGCGGGGCGGTGAAGGCGTGCACGAGCCGCGTGAACGGCCACAGGGCGAAGAGCAGCATCCCGACGATCGCGTGGACGTGGAACTGGACCGGCGCCGCGGCCATCGCGGAGACGTCGGGGCTCAGCAGGAAGACCGACCGGAACCAGGGCGACACCGTCTCGCGGTAGTTGTGCGCCTCGGATCCGGCGGCGACGCTGACGAGCGTCGTCCAGAGGCCGAGCACGATGGCTGCGCCGAGCAGGACGTACATCAGCTTGTCGTTCTTCGTCGTCGCCATGAACACGGGTCCGGTCGTGCGGCGCCGGTAGACGAGGATGAGGATGCCGACGAGCGTGCACAGCCCGGCGAGACCGCCGAAGAGCAGCGCGTTGAAGTGGTAGAGCCCCTCGCTGACACCGACGGCCTCGGTCCACGACTCGGGGATGACGAGTCCGCCGACGTGGCCGACGAAGACGAGCAGGATGCCGAAGTGGAAGAGCGGCGAGCCGATGCGCAGCAGGCGCGACTCGTAGAGCTGCGACGACCGGGTCGTCCAGCCGAACTTGTCGTAGCGGTAGCGCCAGATCGTCCCTCCGACGAGGCTCGCGACGCAGAGGTAGGGCAGGACGCCCCAGAGGAAGGTGCTCACGAGCCTCCTCCCGTCGTCGTGCCCGACGGGACCGCTTGCAGCGGAAGCAGCCTGGGGTCGTAGGGCTCGAGCCCGACCGACTCCGTCGGGTGCGGACCGGTCATGCCGACCATCTCCATGACCGCAGCCCGGTCGGGTGGCGACTCCCCGGGAAGGGTCGCGCACACGGCGACGACAGCAGCGGCATACGGACTCTGCTTCTCCTGCAAGGCGATCCGCAGCAGCTCGAGGCTTGCGCGGTACTCCTGCAGCAGCGCGACGCCGGCCGCCGCGTCGACGCGTGCCGCGAACTCGAGCACCATCGGGAGGTAGTCCGGCAGCTCGCCGTGCGTGTCGACGACCGCACCACTGCTGCGGTATGCCGTCTTGAACCGTCCCAGCACCTCGCCGCGTCTGCGGGTGTCGCCGTCGGTCCAGTACGACAGGTAGAGGGCGTGCTTGCGGCTGAGGTCGAACGTGTCGACGTAGGCCCGCTGCAGCTCGGCCAGGTCGGCTCCGTCGAGGTGGGCGACGAGACTCGACAGTCCCGTGGCCGGCGGCGAGTCGCCCTGCTCCGCAAGTGCATCGCGCATAGAGGGGATCGCTGCGAGGAGGTCGCCGGACGGGTAGTCCAGGCAACGCCCCGCCACGAGGTGGACGACGCGGTCGTCCCGGCGTGCCGCCGCCCGGCGCCGTCGGCCGATCACGGTGCGTCGCCGTCCGTGCGGCCGGGGAAGAGTCCCGGGGGTGCGCCGTTGCCGTCCCAGTTGAGCAGGTTGACCCGACCGGTCAGCGCGCCCGACGGGCTCGTCGAGATCGCCGTGTCGGAGGTCTGCCGCTGCTTGAGGGCGTTGAACGTCTCGACCGCCACGGGCGCCGGCCGGCCGCTCGCCTCACCGAACGGACCGGACTCGTACATCCCCGGTCCCTCGTCGAAGTCGAGCGAGCAGCCGATCTCCTCGAGCTCGTGGGCGCGCTCGACGTGCGCGGTCGGGATGACGTAGCGGTCGGCGTACTTCGCGATCGCCATGAGGCGGTACATCTCGTAGAGCGTCTCCTCGCTCATGCCGACCGCCTCGGGGATCGCGGGGTCGCCGTCGCGGCCAAGCGACACGTCGCGCATGTAGGCGCGCATCGCGGCGAGCTTCTGCAGCACACCCGTGATGATGTCGGTGCGCCCGGCCGTGAAGAGCTCGGCGAGGTAGTCGACGGGGATGCGCAGCGCCTCGATCGCGCCGAAGAGCACGGTGCGGTCCTCGGCGTCGTGGCCCTGCGACGAGAGCACGTCGACGATCGGCGACAGCGGCGGGACGTACCAGACCATCGGCATCGTGCGGTACTCCGGGTGGAGCGGCAGCGCGACGCGGTAGGTCTTGGCCAGCGCGTAGACGGGCGAGCGCCGGGCCGCGTCCATCCAGTCGTCCGGTATGCCGTCACGCCGGGCCGCCGCGACGACCTCGGGGTCGCTCGGGTCGAGCAGGAGGTCGAGCTGGGCCTCGTAGAGGTCGCCCTCGTCAGGTGTCGCCGCCGCGGCCGTGACCCGGTTGGCGTCGTAGAGGAAGAGCCCGAGGTAGCGCAGCCGGCCCACGCACGTCTCGGAGCAGACCGTCGGCAGGCCCACCTCGACCCGCGGGTAGCAGAAGGTGCACTTCTCGGCCTTGCCGCTCTTGTGGTTGAAGTAGATCTTCTTGTACGGGCAGCCGGTGATGCACTGCCGCCAGCCTCGGCACCGGTCCTGGTCGACGAGGACGATGCCGTCCTCCTCGCGCTTGTAGATCGCGCCGGAGGGGCACGAGGCCATGCACGACGGGTTGAGGCAGTGCTCGCAGATGCGGGGGAGGTAGAACATGAAGGTCTTCTCGAGCTCGAAGCGGACCTTCTCCTCGGACTCGCGCCGGACCGAGGCGTTGAGCTTGGCCACGATCGGGTCGAGGTGGCCCATCGCGCTCGAGCCGCCGAGGTTGTCGTCCCAGTTCGCCGACCACGTGATCTTCGTGTTCTCGCCGGTGATGAGGGACTTGGGGCGGGCGACGGGGAAGTCGTCACCCAGGGGCGCCTCGATGAGGGTCTGGTAGTCGTAGGTCCACGGCTCGTAGTAGTCGGCGAGCTTGGGCTGCACGGGGCTGGCGAAGATGCCGAGCAGCTTCTGCACCCGGCCGCCGGCCTTGAGCCTGAGGTTGCCGCGGTGGGTCAGCGTCCAGCCGCCCTTCCACGTCTCCTGGTCCTCGTAGCGGCGCGGGTAGCCCTGGCCGGGCCTCGTCTCCACGTTGTTGAACCAGACGTACTCGGTGCCGGCGCGGTTGGTCCACGCCTGCTTGCACGTGACCGAGCACGTGTGGCACCCGATGCACTTGTCGAGGTTCATCACCATGCCCATCTGGGCCATGACACGCATCAGTACGTCACCTCCTGCGAGCGCTTGCGCACCGTCGAGACCATGTCGCGTTGGTTGCCCGTCGGCCCGAGGTAGTTGAACGTGTAGGACAGCTGGGCGTAGCCGCCGATGAGATGGGTGGGCTTGACGAGCAGCCGCGTCACCGAGTTGTGGATGCCGCCGCGGCGACCGGTGGCCTCCGACTTCGGGACGTCGATGGTGCGCTCCTGGGCGTGGTGGACGTAGACCACGCCCTCCGGCATACGGGAGCTGACGATGGCCCGCCCCACGAGCACGCCGTTGGCGTTGAGGCACTCGACCCAGTCGTTGTCGGCGACGTCGATCGACCCCGCGTCCTGCGGGCTCATCCACACCGTCGGGCCGCCGCGCGAGAGCGAGAGCATGAGCAGGTTGTCCTGGTACTCCGAGTGGATCGACCACTTCGAGTGCGGGGTCAGGTAGCGGACGGTGACCTGCTTCGAGCCGTCGGGCCCGAGCCTCGGCTCGCCGAAGAGCCGGTGCATGTCGAGCGGCGGACGGTAGATCGGCAGTGCCTCGCCGAGGTCCTGCATCCAGTCGTGGTCGAGGTAGAAGTGCATCCGGCCGGTCAGGGTGTGGAAGGGCTTGAGCCGCTCGATGTTCACGGTGAAGGGCGCGTAGCGCCGACCGCCGGTCTCGGAGCCCGACCATTCCGGTGACGTGATGACGGCGACGGGCGCGACCTGCGTGTCGGCGAAGGTGATCCGCTTCTCCTCCGACCCCTCGGCGAGGTCGACGAGCTTCTTGCCGACCCGCTCCTCGAGGGTGCGGAAGCCCTGGACGGCAAGGTGGCCGTTCGTCGTGCCCGAGAAGGTGAGGATCGCCTCGGCGAGCTTCTCGTCGGTGTCGATCGCCGGCCGGCCGTCACCGGCGCCGCCGAGCATGACGCCGTTCTTGGCGGCGAGCCGGGCGACCTCCTCCTCGACCCGGTAGGTGACGTTCTTGACGGTGAAGCCGAGGGTGTCGGCGAGCGGGCCGACGGTGGCGAGCTTCTCGCTGATCGCGGTGTAGTCGCGCTCGACGAGCTGGAAGACCGGCATCGTCCGGCCCGGCACGCCGGGCTGTCCGGTCGCACGCCAGTCGACGGCCCGTCCACCGGGCTGCGCCGTCTCGCCGGGGGTGTCGTGCATGAGCGGCACGCTGACGAGGTCCTTGCGCACGCCGAGGTGGGTGCGCGCGAGGTCCGAGAGCTTCTCGGCGAGGAGGTGGAAGAGCTCGAAGTCGCTCTTGGCCTCCCACGGTGGGTCGATGGCGGGGGTGAAGGCGTGCACGAACGGGTGCATGTCGGTCGAGCTGAGGTCGTGCTTCTCGTACCACGTGGCCGCGGGCAGGACGATGTCGGAGAGCAGGGTCGTGGACGTCATGCGGAAGTCGGCCGAGAGCAGCAGGTCGAGCTTGCCCTCCGGCGCCTCGTCGTGCCACGTCACCTCGGACGGCCTCGGCGCCAGGGGGTTCTCGCTGCCGAGGACGTTGTGGTGCGTGCCCAGAAGGTTGCGCAGGAAGTACTCGTTGCCCTTGGCCGAGGACCCCATGAGGTTGCTGCGCCAGAGCACGAGGGTGCGCGGCCAGTTCTCCGGGGCGTCGACGTCCTCGATCGCCGAGGTCAGCGTGCCGTCGTGGAGGGCGCCGGCCACGTATGCCGCGGGGCTGGCAGCGGTGCCCGCGTCGACGGCGGCCTCGGCGTCCTCGGCGACCTGGAGCGGGTTGGTGCCGAACTGGGGGTAGAACGGCATCCAGCCCATCCGGGCGGACTGCGCGATGGTGTCGGCCGTGTGCTTGCCGGCCAGATGCCCTCTGGCGAGAGGCGAGTTGAGCGAGTCGGCCGAGTAGCCGTCGTTGCGCCACTGGTCGGTGTGCATGTACCAGTACGACGTACCGGTCATGGTGCGCGGAGGACGGCCCCAGTCGAGGGCGTTGGCGAGGGAGATCCAGCCCGTGATCGGCCGGCACTTCTCCTGCCCGACGTAGTGCGCCCACCCGCCGCCGTTGCGGCCCATGCAGCCGGTGAGGACGAGGAGCGAGAGGATGGCACGGTAGGTCGCGTCTCCATGGAACCACTGGCAGATGCCCGCGCCCATGATGATCATCGAACGGCCTTGCGACTGCTCGGAGTTCGTGGCGAACTCGCGGGCGATGCGGATGCACTGCTCGGCCGGCACGCCGGTGATCTCGGCCTGCCAGGCGGGCGTGTAGGGGGCGGTCACGTCGTCGTATCCCGTCGGCCAGATGCCCGGCAGTCCCGGCCGCGCGACGCCGTACTGCGCGAGCATGAGGTCGTGGACGGTCGTCACGAGGTGTCCGCCGACGCGGCGGGCGGGGACGCCGCGACGCAGGACCGAGCCGGTGCCGTCGGGCTCGACGAAGGCCGGCAGCAGCACCTCGACGGCCTCGGCGCCGTCGCCCGCCATCGTGAGGGCGGGTGTCACTCCGTCGAGGTCGAGGTTCCACCGCCCCTTGCCGGAGTCGGCGTAGCGGAAGCCCATCGAGCCGTTCGGCACGACCGGCTGGCCGGTCGTCCCGTCGAGCAGCACGGTCTTCCACGCGTCCTCGTCGGGAACGGTGCTGCCCTCGGCAGCCAGGTCGGCGGCAGTGAGGAACTTGCCGGGCACGAGGGGAGCGCCGGCCCCGTCACCCGACGCGGCGGCATACGCCTCCTCGGGGGCCTCGAGGCGGACGAGGAAGGGGAGGTCGCTGTAGGTGCGCACGTAGTCGGTGAAGAAGGGGACCTCGCGCTCGACGAAGAACTCCGTGAGGAGCACGTGGCCCATCGCCATCGCCAGCGCCGCATCGGTGCCGGCCTGTGCGGGCATCCACTCGTCGGCGAACTTCGTGTTGTCCGCGTAGTCGGGGCTGACCGTGACGACCTTGGTGCCGCGGTAGCGGACCTCCGCCATCCAGTGCGCGTCGGGTGTGCGGGTGACCGGGACGTTGGAGCCCCACATCATGAGGTAGGTCGCGTCCCACCAGTCGCCCGACTCCGGCACGTCGGTCTGGTCGCCGAAGACCTGCGGGCTCGCGACGGGCAGATCGGCGTACCAGTCGTAGAAGCTCGTCATGACGCCGCCGATGAGCTGGATGAAGCGGGTGCCCACGCAGTGCGACACCATCGACATAGCGGGGATGGGCGAGAAGCCGGCGACGCGGTCGGGCCCGTACTCCTTGATCGTGTGGACATGGGCGGCGGCCGCGATCTCGACGGCCTCACCCCACGACGCGCGCACGAGCCCGCCCTTGCCGCGGGCGCTCTGGTAGCGCCGCCGCTTGTCCGGATCCGTCGTGATCTCGTGCCAGGCGTCGACCGGGTCGCCCAGGCGGGCCCTGGCCTCGCGGTACATCTCGAGCAGGACGCCGCGGACGTAGGGGTAGCGCACCCTGGTGGGGGAGTAGGTGTACCAGGAGAAGGCGGCACCGCGGGGGCAGCCACGCGGCTCGTACTCGGGTCGGTCAGGACCGACGGAGGGGTAGTCGGTCTGCTGCGTCTCCCACGTGATGATGCCGTCCTTGACGTAGACCTTCCACGAGCAGGACCCGGTGCAGTTGACGCCGTGCGTCGAGCGGACGACCTTGTCGTGGCTCCAGCGGTCGCGGTAGAAGACGTCACCGGCGCGACCACCCTCCCGGAAGACGGCCCGCCCGTCGTCGGACTCCTCCCACCGGGTGAAGAAGCGGCCCGCCCGGAGCAGGGCGGCCGAGGCCGGGCCGTCCACCCCGCCCGGGGCCGTGCCGGTGCTCCGGAAGGCCGCGCTCACGGGTGCCACCCCGGTCCGGGGCGGTGACGGGGCAGGAGATCCATGACTCCTCCAAATCGACGACGGGGTTCATCGAAAACGATCGGCTGCGGCGCGTCCGGGCGCCTCCGTGGCGACGCCCCGGTGACCCCGAGCGTCCGCAACGCTACTGGTCCCAAGCAGTTTCGGCGCGGCAATCGCGGGGCTGAGGCATGGGTTTCTCACCCGGCCGCCCGGCGCGACGGGTCGTCATCTATCCTCCAAATCAACGAAATGGAGGACCGACGTGGCAGCAAGCACTCGGAGTGAGGTCATGGCGTCGTCCACGCGTCGAGCGATCCTCGACCTGCTCGCCGCCGCGGCCGACACCGCGGACTCGACGGGCGACGTGGGCGCCGTGGGCGCGGAGCGCGGTCCTGAGCGCCACGGGCTCAGCGCCGCCGAGGTGGGTTCCGCCCTCGACCTGCACGTCACGACGGCCCGCTTCCACCTCGAGCGCCTCGTGGCGGTCGGGGTCGTGGAGAGCCTGCAGCGTCGCGGCGCCGTGGGCCGGCCGCGCAAGATCTACGTCGACGCCCGGAGCCGGCGACCCGGCCTCGCCAGTGCCGAGGCCCTCCAGGCCTTCACCGAGCTGTTGACCAGCGCCTGGTCCGCTGCCGAGGACGGCACTCCCGGCGACCCCGAGCGCGCCGGCGAACGGTGGGTCCGGGAGCGCGCCGAGGAGCCGGCTCCGCCGGTCGCGGGCACCCGCGGAGCGTGGCTCGGCAAGGTCGGCATGGCCGTCGACCTGCTCGACGAGTGGGGCTACCAGCCGGAGCTGGGCACGTCCGCCGGGGGCCGCACCGTCGAGCTGACCCTCCACGACTGCCCCTTCCTGACGATGGCCCGGGCCCACCCCGAGATCGTGTGCGGCATCCACCGGGGTCTGATCCGCGGCACCATGGCGGCGGTCGGCGAGGACGGCGCCGACGTCGAGCTGCGGCCCTTCGTCACCGACCGCACCTGCTCGGCGCGGCTCACGACGGCCGCCACCTTCCATCGCCCGGCGCCGCAGCGGACCTGATCCGAGGTGGGTGCGGACCGTGACACGGCGAGATCTCCGGACGGATGCGGGGTATGACACCGGCGTGAGCACGTCGTCGTCCCGACCCGACCGGGGCCGTCCCGAGGGAACGTCCCGGTCGACCGCGGTCAGGGCACGGCTGGGACCCGGGCGCGGGCACCCGAGCGACGGCATCGACGTCGCCGTGGCCGTCGACCTGGTGATGCTCCACCGCGGCCTGACGGCCGAGGAGGCCCACGACCGGCTGCGGGCGCACGCTGAGGCGAGCGGCCGCGACCTCGGACACGTGGCGAGCGACGTCATCGACCTCGGGACCTCGCGCCTGCCGCGCTGAGCCCTCCGGGCCTCGACCGGCCCGCGTGGCTCGACCGGCCCGCGTGGCTCGACCGGCCAGCGTGGCTCGACCGGCCAGCGTGGTTCGAGCGGCCCGCGTGGCTCGAGCGGCCCGCGTGGCTCGACCGGCCCGCGTGGCCCGACCGGCTGTCGGGCCGTCGTGGCAGGGTGTGTGGTCCCCGCCCCGACGATCCCTGGAGGTGCCCGTGAAGGTCTACGTCGCTGGTCAGCTGCGCGACACGCAGGCCGTCAGGGCGGTCCAGCGCGAGATCGAGCACGCCGGACACACGCTGACGCACGACTGGACCCACGACCTCGAGCTCTCCGACGGCTACGCCGACCAGCCCGCGCGGTCCGCGGAGATCGCGCGGACCGACCTGAGCGGCGTCATGACGGCCGACGCGGTCGTCGTGCTGGCGTCGAGCGCCGAGCCCGGGCGGGGTCTGTTCGTCGAGCTGGGGGCGGCCCTGGCGCGCGCCGAGCTCGGTCGGCTCGACCACGTCGTCGTCGTGGGAGAGATCGTCCACGAGAGCGTCTTCCACTTCCACCCGCGCGTGCGCCGGGTGCGAGCCGTCGACGAGTGGCTCGCCGACGTGTCCTAGGGAGCCGGTGGAGTCTCGCCGTTGGCCACGGCCTCGACCCAGTCGACGGCCGCGTCCGTGAGGCGCAGCACTCCGTCCTCGTCGACGTCCACCCACGAGGCCTCGGGGTCGACGGGACCGTCGACCCGGGTGATGTCCTCGACGACGTGCATCGGGAGCGGCTCGCCGTTGTGCGCGACGAGCCAGTCGCGCGTGTCGGGCCGCACCGCCGACCACCACGTCTCGAGGGACATGGGACCACTGTCGCAGCACTCGACCGTGCCCGTCGACCCTCAGTCGCCGGGGCCGAGCACCCGGGGCGCGGGTGCGAGCAGGCGGCGCACCGCGGCACGGCTGACGAGGAGGGCGAGGATGAGCAGCGTCACCGACACGAACCCGCCGAGGCTGACGCTGTCGCCGAACACGACGTCGATGGTCTTCAGCACGACGAACTTGCTCCCGACGAGGACGCCCCACAGCAGGAGCCCCGCGGCGACCTTGCCCGCGGTGCTGCGGGCCGACCTGAACCGACCCCTCGCACGCTTCTTCACCGCGACGACGACCTCGAGCACGGCCTTGAGGAGGACGGCCGTGAGCAGGGACAGGGTGAAGGTCTCGCTGATGACCGCAGGGAGGTACTCGACGAAGAGGTTGAGCACGACGACGTAGACGAAGACGTCGACGACGTCGGCGGCGCGCCCGTCGGTCGGGCGGGGCGGGCGAGGCTCCGGACCGGGCACGGGTCCCACGGTAGGGGCGCATCGACGAGGTGGCCGTGACATCGCGACCGACCGGCTCGTTGGGGCAGGGAAATCCGGATCCGCCCGACGGCGTCACCGGAGTCAACTGACCATCTCTTGCACTTTCCTTGAGACTTTCTTGCGGAAATCGGGGCATTAGCGACGTAACCGACGATTGGGGCTGATACACCTACTCCTGGGACACCGGTCACTGGGTTGAGCCGGGTGCCACGACCAGGGAGAACCACGATGAGCGCAGTGACGGCGGCCGACGACGAGACCATCGTGGCCGTGATGACCGGCAGCGAGCGGGCAGCGATGCTCGAGCGTCTCGCGCAGGCATGCACGACGAGCGTCGTGGCCCCGGTCGGCGCGGCGCGGAACCGAGTCGGGCACTCCGCTCGTTCACTGGTCATGTGGCGTTGCCCCTGACGGGTCCTCCCGTCAGCCGCCGGGCCGCACCCGAGCACCCCGTCGTCCGCGGCGCCCCGCCCCAGATCTGAGGCACGGCCACCCGAACGCGGTCGGCGGGGGCTCGGCCCGCCCCGGCGCCGGCCGTCGGCCCGACATCAGAGTCGGCGGCTGCTCAGCACCGATGAGCGGTCGATCTTGAGGGTCCCGCCGTCGTCGACGAGCGAGTAGGACGTCCGCTCCTCGTAGCGGCGTCCGTCGTCGAAGACGTAGCGCAGGGTCGCGACCACCGAACCCGGAGCCGACCCCGTGGCCTGGCGCACGTCGACGGACGTGATCGAGCTCCAGAAGCGCTCGTAGGTCGCACGGCTGCCGGAGGTCGTCGAACGGTAGCGGTCGGTCAGGCGTGCCCACCCGGCGTCCGTGTCACCCGGGAGCAGCGCGTAGTAGTCCCGCACCGCGCGCGCCAGCTCGGCGTCCGTGGTCCCGGCCGGTGCCGTGGTCGGCGCAGCCGTCGAGGGCCTCGGCGACGACGTCGACGGCCTGGGGCTGGGGGGCGTGCTCGGCGAGGCGGCCTGAGCCTTCGACGTCGTGGGAGCCGTCGTGGTGGGTCTCGGCGTCGTGCTCGGCGCCCTCGGGCTGCTCGTGGCGACGGGGGGTGCGGCCACGTCGCCGGCCTTCCCGGCGTCGCGCTGCAGGCCCCAGACGGCGAGACCCGCACCGGCGAGCACCACGAGGGCGAGGAGCACCAGGATCGCGGCCCGACGTCGTGCAGGATCCTCGCCCTCGCTCCCGTCATCGTCGGCCCCGGTGGCGTCCGCGGGTGCCGCCGCGG
Organism: Terrabacter sp. Root181; assembly: GCF_001428505.1. Classification (GTDB taxonomy): domain Bacteria; phylum Actinomycetota; class Actinomycetes; order Actinomycetales; family Dermatophilaceae; genus Terrabacter. The sequence continues at coordinate 239,781 of NZ_LMHU01000007.1, read as the reverse complement.
GAGTCCTCGGCGGCGCGCCGACGGCAACCCGGGCGGCTGAGGCAGGTCGAGGGGCGCTCGGGATCTCACCGCCGAGGTCGTCGGTGACGTCCGCCGGCGCGCTGCCCGCAGCGGCACCCCCAGCGGCACCCGCAGCGGCACCCGCTGCCGCACCGGCGACGCCGGGTCGGCCGACTCCGTCCTCCCGGGACCGGGGACCGACGGGAAGGACGCGCGTCGGGCTGACACGGCCCTCGCGCTCCTCGCGGGCGTCGGCCGGCGACGGGGCCACCCCGCTGGGTGGCCGGCGTCCCGCGGCGACCTCGGCGAGGTTCGCCGACACCTCCTGCATCGACGGACGGTCGTCGGGCGCGGCGGCGAGCATCGCGAGCAGGACCGGGGCGAGGGGCCCGTCACCGGGCGGCGTGATCGAACCGGATGCAACGCGGTGCAGCAGGGCCATCGGGTTGTCGCCGGTGCCGAACGGGGGAGCGCCCTCGACGGCCGCATACAGCGTGGCTCCGAGGGAGAAGACGTCCGAGGCCGGACTCGACGGTCCTCCCCGTGCGACCTCGGGCGCCAGGTAGGCCGGGGTGCCGGTCACCATTCCGGTCGAGGTCAGGGACGCGTCGCCGAGGGCGTGGGAGATGCCGAAGTCAGTGATGCGCGCCGTGCCGTCCTCGGCGACGAGCACGTTCCCGGGCTTGACGTCGCGGTGCACGATGTCCGCTCGGTGGGCGGCGGCCAGCGCGGACGCGAGCTCTGCGCCGAGCTTGGCGACCTCGCGCACCGGCAGGGGTCCTCGCTCGACAAGCACGGCGTGCAGGCTCCGTGACGGGAGGTACTGCATCACGAGGCAGGGCTGGCCGTCGTGGTCGACGACGTCGAAGACGGGCACGGCGTTCGGGTGGTGCAGACGCGCGGTGTTGCGGGCCTCGCGCATCGCACGCTCGTGTGCGACGCGCGCGTCGGCCTCGCCCAGACCGACCGGCGAGTGGAGCTGCTTGAGGGCCACGGCGCGGCTCAGGCGCTCGTCCCAGGCCAGCCACACGTGTCCCATGCCACCGGAGCCGATCCGGTTCATGAGCCGGTAGCGCCCGGCGATGAGGTCAGGCTCCTGGCCCACCATGCTGGCTCTCTCCCTCTGGTTGGTGTCGGCTCGTGCTGCGGTCGGGTGCAGCGGGCCTCCGGGGTGACGACCCCAGGCAGTCCCGGGCGTTCGCCCAGTGGTTCGTACCCAGACCAGCGCCCCATGCTGCCATTGCGCCCCGACGTCCCGGGACCGGCCCCCGTCGCTGTGCGGCCGCGCCGCTCATTGGGTACGCACCGGGCATGGCACCAGCAAGCGACCCCTCACGCAGCAGCCGAGGCCAGGCCGAGCCAACCAGCGCGGGCGACGCCGCGCACGGCGACGTGAACGACTCGGACCACGAACGCGAGCACGATCCGGACCACTCCAGCGGGCCCTCCGGTCCAGCCGACCTCCCGCGGGCCTCCCTCGTAGCGGCCGTCAAGCGGGCTCGGGTGGAGTTCAAGCGCGACAACCTCACCGACCTCGCGGCGTCCCTGACGTACTACGGCCTGCTGTCGATCGCGCCCGCCCTCGCGGTGCTCGTCGCAGCCCTGGGGCTGCTCGGACGCGACGCCACGTCAGAGGTCGTCAAGCAGGTCCAGGCCATCGCACCCGGGTCGAGTGCCCAGTTCGTGCAGACGCTCATCGCCCAGGCCCAGGCGAACCGGACGAGCGCCGGGCTCGGCGCGGTCCTCGGCCTGCTCGTGGCCCTCTGGTCGGCGTCGGGCTACGTCTCGGCCTTCATGCGGGCCTCCAACGTCATCTACGACATCCCGGAGGGACGCCCCCTCTGGAAGACAGTGCCGATCCGTGTCGGCGTGACTCTCTTCGCCGTCGTCGTCATGGTCGTCAGCGCCGTCATCGTCGTCGTCAGCGGACCGGTCGCCGAGCAGGTGGGCAACCTCATCGGCGCGGGGGACACGGCCCTCGTCGTCTGGGGCGTCCTCAAGTGGCCCGTGCTGCTCGTCCTGGTCTCAGTGCTGTTCGCCGTGCTCTTCTGGGCCAGCCCGAACGCGAAGCAGGGTGGCGTGAAGTGGGTCAGCCCCGGGGGCATCATCGCCGTGGTCATCTGGCTCGTCGTCTCCGGTCTCTTCGCGCTCTACGTTGCCCTCTTCTCGTCGTACAACAAGACCTACGGGTCTCTCGCCGGCGTGATCATCTTCCTCGTCTGGCTGTGGCTGACCAACATCGCGATCCTGCTCGGCGCCGAGGTCAACGCCGAGCTCGACCGGAGCCGGGCGATCGCCGAGGGCGTGCCCGAGGACCTCGAGCCGTTTGCAGAACCTCGAGACACCCGGGCCATGGACGACATCGACAAGCGGGCCGTGGCCGAGGCCTCCGAACGCAGGTCGAGCTGAACCTCCTGCCCCGTAGAGTGCGAAGGGTGGGAGACGACGCACGCCCCCGGCCCGTCCGACCGGCGCCCCGCAGGGGTGATCCCGCATGAGCCAGTGGCGTGACGACACCAGACAGCGGGTGCGTGCCCTACGCCGGGCGTTCCACCAGCCCGGTCCCGAGCGCGACGCCCTCCTGCTCCTCGTCAAGGCCGCGATCGCGACCGTTCTCGCCTGGCAGTTCGCGGTGCGGGTGCTCGACAGCCCGGTCCCGTTCTACGCGCCGATGGCCGCCCTGCTCGTCGTCGACCGCACCATGGTGCGTTCCCTGTCCGCCAGCGCCCAGCGCATCGCGGCCGTCGTGCTGGGGCTCAGCGTCGCGTGGATCGTCGCGACGGTCTTTGGCGTGACGTGGTGGACGATGTTCGGGGTCATCCTCGTCGCGCTCGTCATCGGGCGGTGGTCGCGACTGGGGGAGCACGGCATCCAGGTGCCGGCCATGGTCCTCCTGTCGCTCATCACGGTCGGAGGCACGGACGAGCAGTTCACCTACCTCACGATCGTCGAGACGGTCGCCGGAGGCGTCATCGGCGTCGCGACCAACGCGATCGTGTTCGCACCGCTCCACCTCACCAAGCCGCGCCAGCGGGTGTCGGCCCTGGCGCGGCAGGTGCGCGAGCTCCTCGAGGAGATGGCCGAAGGACTGCGTGGCGACTGGGACGAGCAGACGGCTCGGCGGTGGTACCGCCGGGGCACCGAGATCGGTGACAAGGCGCCGTACGTCGTGGACGACATCCACACGGGTCGCGAGAGCACGCGCTTCAACCTGCGCGAAAACCTCCGTCCCGCGGACGTCGACTGGGACGGCTACGAACGCACGGTCACGACCCTGCGGCGGACCGTCTGGGAGGTCACGGGGATCGCACGGACCCTCGTCGACGCCGCGGACGAGCGACGTCGCGGGCCTGCGCCGTCCGACACCTTCGTCGCGGAGTACGCCGTGGCGCTCGACGGCATGGCGCAGGCCGTCTCGCAGCTCGGCCGACACGACGACGACGCGACCACGAGGTTCGACGCGGGGACGGCGAAGGCCCGCGAGGTCCTCACGACGCTGCGCGAGCAGGTGCGCACGACGCCCCTGGAGGACCCCGAGCAGTGGCCCGTCTACGGCTCGCTCATCAGTGACTCGCTGCGGGCCGTCGACGAGCTCGAGTCGGCGCGGGAGTCGGCGGTCGTCCCCGGCGACACCGCGTCGCTGCGGCCCCCGGCGTCCGGGTCCGGCGTATGGGCTCGACTCCGACGCGGGGCAGGGCACCGCTCCTGACACCAGGGCTACCGACGCGTAACCCCCGGGGGTGTCGTCTCGTTCCCAGAGCACGTGGCCACGAGGTCGGCGTCCAGCACGGTCGCCCGCGGCCCGTGCGGGGTCGGGGGACCCACCGTCCGGTCGTCCGCCGAGGAGAGGAGCGCCCCGTGCGTGCAGCGACCCAGCTCGCCCCCGGCCTCCCACCCGACCTCCCACCCGACCTCCCACCCGACGCCGCTTCGACGCGGACGCCGACCCCACGCGTACACCGTCGTCCCGTCGCTTCTTCGGGGGGTGTCCGGTGAGGCGCGACGGGTGCTCGGAGCGCAGCGGCTCCAGCTGGGAGTGCTGGACGTGGCCGGCCGCACAGCAGCGGCGTCTCACCCCGGCGCGCGGCGTCGGCCGGCGTCGGCAGCGGCTGCTCCGAGCGGCCGTCTGCCGGCCGGTGGCGGGTGGCCGGGAGCAGGACAGCAGTCCTCCCGCTTGACTTCGAGTGCGCTCGAAGCGTCAGCATGGTGCAGTGACCGTCATCGCACCGCCCCAGGGCCTGACCATCGCCGAGGCCTCCGAGCGCACCGGCCTCACGACGCACACCTTGCGCTACTACGAGCGCGACGGGCTGATGCTGCGCGGCGTCGGCCGCACGAGCTCGGGTCACCGCGTCTACACCGAGCGCGACCTCACCTGGGTCCGGATGCTGACGCGCCTACGCGCCACGGGAATGCCGATCCGCGAGGTCAAGGCGTATGCCGCCCTCTGCCGGCAGGGGGACGGGAACGAGACCGAGCGCCTCGCCCTGCTGCAGAACCATCGGGCGCGGGTCCTCGCGCAGCTCGCCGAGGTGACCGAGCACCTCGGTGCCATCGACAACAAGATCGGGATCTACCAGTCGACGCTCGAGCGGACCGAGTCCTGACCGTGGCGCCTGCTGGCGCCCCACGTCTTGACCTCGAGCGCGCTCGAAGGGTTTGACTCGGTCACATGACCCACGAACACGAGACCACCACCACCCGCGCAGCACGAGCACCGCTCGGCACCCGCACCCTCGGCACGACGTCGCCGCTCGTCGTCTCGACCATCGGCCTCGGCTGCATGGGGATGTCCGAGTTCTACGGGACCGGTGACGAGGGCGACGCCGTCGCGACCATCCACCGCGCTGTCGACCTCGGCGTCACCTTCCTCGACACGGCCGACATGTACGGCCCCTTCACCAACGAGAAGCTCGTCGGGCGGGCTCTCGTCGGTCGCCGCGAGGACGTCGTCCTCGCCACGAAGTTCGGCAACGAGCGGGCCGAGGACGGCACACGGCTCGGCATCAACGGCCGTCCCGACTACGTCCGGCGGGCCGCCGATGCCTCGCTCCGGCGACTGGGGGTCGACCACATCGACCTCTACTACCAGCACCGCGTCGACCCGACCGTCCCGATCGAGGAGACCGTCGGCGCGATGGCCGAGCTCGTCGAGGCGGGCAAGGTCCGGCACCTCGGGCTGTCGGAGGCCTCCCCGCGGACGATCCGGCGCGCCCACGCTGTCCACCCCATCACGGCACTGCAGACCGAGTACTCCCTGTTCACCCGTGACATCGAGGACGAGATCCTCCCGACGCTCCGCGAGCTCGGCATCGGACTCGTGCCGTACTCGCCGCTCGGCCGGGGCATCCTCACCGGTGCCATCGCCTCGGCGGACGACCTCGAGGCCGGGGACTCCCGTCGCACGGCGTACTTCCCGCGCTTCCAGGGCGAGGCTCTCGAGGCGAACCTCGCGCTCGTCGGGCGGGTCCGTGACATCGCCGAGTCGAAGGGTGCGACCGCCGGGCAGCTCGCGCTCGCCTGGGTCCTGGCCCGGGGTGACGACATCGCGCCGATCCCCGGGACCAAGCGGGTGCGCTACCTCGAGGAGAACGTCGGCGCCGCGTCGCTCGTGCTCACCGCCGACGACCTCGCCGCCATCGACGAGGCCGTGCCGCGGGACGCCGTGCAGGGCGCGCGATACGGCGACATGTCCAGCATCGACGCCTGAGCGCCCTTGCGGCGACGGGAGGTCCGGCGACGACGTGGTCGTCCCGGGCCTACCGGCGGACGACGTCGCGCAGGTTGACGACGAGGACGACGACGGCCACGGACACCAGCACCCAGTACGTCACGGGCTGCCAGTTGCCCGCGAACTCGCCGACGAGCGCCACGAGGCCGATCACCGCGACGACGCGGACGGCATACGCCAGGAAGTAGCCGCGGGTGAAGGCCTCGATGCCGAGGACGAGCACGAGCAGCAGGGCGGCACCGAGCGGACGGTCGGTGATCTCCGGCTTGAAGAAGCCGGCGATCAGGTAGAGGACGATCGGCGTGCTGACGACGGCCCAGACCGCCAGCAGCCGGTCCCGCGAGCGCTCGCCCGCCGCGATCGGGGTCCGGCGGTGGGAGAGGTGGGCGTGCGGCGAGGGAGTGGGAAGGCCGTCGCGCAGGGCGCGTTCCATCCGGGTCCGTTCGTCGCGCAGTCTCACGGCGTCCATGCGCAGCGCGGTGACCGCGTGCTCGTCGGGAGCCAGGGCGCGCACGTCGGGGCTGTCCGGCCCGAGCCCGGCCGCGCGCGTCGTCAGGGCGTGGACCCGAGCGTCGGACTCCTCGGTCAGGTCGGCGAGCTGCTGGTCGATCTCGTCGATGCGGTCGGCGACGAGGGCCGCCTCGGCCTCCGGGCTGGGTGCGACCTTGGCGAGCGCCGCCCAGCCGACGGGGTCGCCCCAGGACAGCCGGACCGTGGCGTTGCGCTCGTAGCGAGGGCCGGCGGGCCCCCGTTCGCCGCCGAGACGGTCCTTCGTGTCATGACCCCAGAGCCCCCGGTAGTCCCGGACCCAGGGCGTCTGCTCGTCGATGACGACGGGGTCCCAGGCCAGCTCCGCCGACGGGCCGATCGACGGGCCGTCGCCGCGCGCGTAGTCGATGTAGGGGATGCCCAGTCCGGCGCCCTGGGCCGCTCGCGCCCACGGGGCGAAGAGCTTGGCGAGGCGGCGCACGGCGGGGATGACGCCGCCCCACGACGGGGGTGCGACCGTGATGAGGTAGTCGCCGGGCAGGTAGGCGCCCGAATGGGATCCGGCCCCTGCGAAGACCACGGGGTGGCGCCCGTCCACGGTCGTGAGGTCGGGGTCGTCCCAGCGGCGCCGGAGGTCGTCGCCGGTCTCGTCGTGGGCGCTGAAGACGACCCACCGCGGTGCGGGCAGGCCGTCGTCGTCGAGCGTGCCCGTGCCGTCGAGGAAGACCGTCACCTGCTCCCAGTCGGCCTCGTGCTCGTTGACCCCGGAGAAGCCCGAACGCCAGTTGTTGAACGCGTAGAAGAACCAGTACTGGCACACCACCCAGCCGTCGCTGCGCACCACGCGGCCGTAGTACGTGGGGCGGTCGGGGGACAGGTGCTCGCCCTGGGCGGCGTACGCGGCTGCGGCGCTCCCGCCCGGCACCGACCCGCGGAGCAGGAGCGAGACCCGGCTCAGGGTGTCGATGGTGCGTCCGAGGAGCCCGACCTGGGCGAGCCGGTTGCCGGCGCGGAAGCTCGGTCGGGCGCCCGGAAGGATGCGGCGCAGCCGGTCGGTCCACGACCGCGGCTCAGCGATCCCCGACAGCGAGAGGCCCGGTCCGTCGTGGTCGGCGCCGTGGGCGGCCAGTGCGGTCAGGTCGATCGTGCCCGGGCCGGCGAGGACCGTCGTCACCCCTGCCTCGTCGCGGATGAGGCTCGCGTGGGTCACGTACGCGTCGACGGCGACCGGGAGGAAGTACTCACCACGGGTGAGGCGGACGACGGGCTCGTAGGCCCGGAGCAGGCGGAGGTCCTCCTCATGCGTCATGGCGTCCACCTGTCACCCCGATCCCGCCGAACGACCACGCGCCGGCCCTGGGTCGGGACCGGTCCTGCCGCGAGTCTGTCACCCGACCCGGCCGGGCGCAGTGGGTTGCCCCCCGGTGCGTGCTGTGTCTCGCGGGTCGGTCGGCGGGGAGCGTGATTAGGTGGTGGCATGCGCGTGACTCACCTCGGACATGCCTGCCTCCTCGTCGAGGCCGCCGACCGCCGCATCCTCATCGACCCGGGCAGCTTCTCGTCGGGTTTCGAGGAGCTCACCGGTCTCGACGCGGTCCTCGTGACCCACAACCACGCCGACCACTTCGACCCGGCGCGGGTCGGCGCCCTGATCCGCGCCAACCCGGGCGCGACGGTGCACACCGACCCCCTCACGGCCGAGAAGCTGCGCGACGAGGGTCTGGCCGCGGAGCCGTCACGGCAGGGCGAGGACTTCGCCGTCGGCGACGTCACGGTCTCCCCGGTCGGTGAGCTGCACGCGTTCAACCACGCCGCGATGCCCCGCATCCCCAACGTCGGCGTCGTCCTGCGGGCCCCCGGTGAGCCCTCCCTCTTCCACCCGGGAGACGCCTACGACGGCGAGCCCGGGCAGGTCGACGTCCTCGCCCACCCGCTCAACGCCCCGTGGGCCGCGAGCCGCGACTCCATCGCCTTCGTCGCACGCATCGCCCCGAAGGTCTTCATCCCCATCCACGACGCGCTGCTCAGCGACGTCGGGCACCGGATGTACTCCGGCCACATCGAGCAGTTCTCCGGTGTCGAGGGCCTCACGTACACCCCGCTGCGCGACGCCGAGTCCGCGACCTTCTGACGCTCGACTCGGGGGAGTGGTATGAGTGACGTGACCGATCTGCCTGCACCGCAAGGCGACCCGACCGAGGGGCCGGCGATCGCGCTGCGCGGGCTGGGCAAGCGCTTCGGTGACCTCATCGCCGTCAAGGGGATCGACCTCGACGTGCCGCGCGGCTCGTTCTTCGGGCTCGTCGGTCCCAACGGCGCCGGCAAGACGACGACCCTCTCGATGGTGACGGGCCTGCTGCGCCCCGACGCGGGGCAGGCGTTCGTCCTGGGCCGCGACGTCTGGGACGACCCCGTCGCCGCCAAGCGGTTGATCGGCGTGCTGCCCGACGGGCTCAAGCTCTTCGACCGGCTCACCGGTCTCCAGCTGATCACGTATGCCGGCCTGCTCCGTGGCATGTCGCGCGAGCTCGCGTCCGAGCGGGCTGCCGAGCTCGTGGCGGCGCTCGGTCTCGGCGACGCGCAGGGCAAGCTCGTGGTCGACTACTCGGCCGGCATGACGAAGAAGGTGACGCTCGCGTCGGCGCTCGTGCACGCGCCTCGGGTGCTCGTGCTCGACGAGCCGTTCGAGGCGGTCGACCCGATCTCGGCGGCGACGATCCGCCGCATCCTCTCCGGCTTCGTCGAGTCCGGAGGCACGGTCGTGCTCTCGAGCCACGTCATGGACCTCGTCGAACGCATCTGCACGCACGTCGCCGTCATCTCGGACGGGCTCGTCCTCGCCGCGGGCGAGCTCGACGACGTCCGGGGTGACCGGTCCCTCGAGGAGCGGTTCGTCGACCTCGTCGGCGGGTCCACCGAGGTGGTGGGGCTCTCGTGGTTGCGCACCTCGTCCGACTGAAGCTCACCCTGCTGCGCAACATCTTCCGGCGCAGCCGGGCCCAGGCGATCGGGGCCGTCGTGGGGATCGTCTACTTCGCGGTGTTCGTGGCCGGTCTCGCCGTCATCCTCGCGTCCCTCCGCGGGTCGCTCGACGCGGCGCGCGTCGTCATCCCGCTCGCCGGAGCCGCCGGGATCGTGCTGTGGACGGTCGTGCCCCTCTTCTCCTTCGGGTCCGACCCGACGCTCGACCCGGGGCGGTTCGCAACGTTCGCCGTCCCGCACCGCGAGCTGGCGATCGGGCTCGTGGCCGCCGCGCTCGTCGGCCTGCCCGCCATCGCATCCATGGTGCTGTCGGCCGGCGTCGTCGTCGCCTGGTCCCACACCGTGGCCTCGACCGCGGTCGCCGTCGTCGCGACCGCTGTCGGGCTGCTGACGGCGATCACGACGAGCCGATGGGTCTCGGCGATCATGACCCACGCGATCTCGAGCCGTCGGGGCCGTGACGTCATCGCGGTCCTCGGTCTGCTCCTGCTCGTCGTCATCGGTCCGGCGATCTCGGTCGTCGCCAACCTCGGCGCGGGCCTGCGCGACCTCGCGACGACCGCCGCGCAGGTCGTGAGCTGGTCCCCGCTCGGCTGGGCCTGGGCCGCCCCGGGTGACGTGGCGGCGGGTGACCCCGGCACCGGACTGGTGCGGCTGGCCCTCGCCGCAGGACTGCTCGTGCTCGTCTTCCTCCAGTGGTCCAAGGTCCTGCGCGCCGAGGTCGACAACCCGCGCGCCGTCTCGCGGTCCGACTCGGGCGCCTCGGCGGGAGACGACCTCGGCCTCCTCGCCCGCCTGCCCGGCACACCGCTCGGCGCCGTCGCCGCGCGGGTGCTCACCTACTGGCGCCGCGACCCGCGGTTCCAGATCAGCATGGCCATGACGCCCGTGGTCCCGTTGGCGCTGCTCGTCCCGTTCTACACGGGCGACGTCCCATGGACACCGCTGCTCATGGGTCCGCTCGTCGCGTTCCTCCTCGGCTGGAGCGAGCACAACGCCGTCGCCTACGAGTCGGATGCCCTGTGGCTGCACATCGTCTCGGGCACGTCCGGCCGCGACGACCGTCGTGGGCGCCTCCTGCCCGACGTCCTCCTCGCCGCCGTGCTGGTGCCCGTCTACGTCGTCGTCGGGGTCGCGGTCGCCGACCGCTGGGACCTGCTGCCCGCGGCGCTCGGTCTGTCGGTGTCCCTGCTCGGTGCGGGGTATGCCGTGTCGAGCGTCATGAGCGTCGTGATGCCCTATCCCGTCCCCGAGTCGGGCGAGAGTCCCTTCAACGCGCCACCGGGGGCCGCCGGGATCACCATTGCCGCTCAGTCGATGGCGAGCATCGGCACCCTGGCGCTCGCATCACCCACGATCCTGCTCGCGTGGCTCGCCTGGCAGGGGTCACCGGCAGCGGTCTGGGCAGCCGGCGTCGTCGGTGTCCTGCTCGGCGGTCTCGTCGGCGTCGCCGGCGTCGGCGTCGGTGCGCGCCTCTACGAGCGGCGCGCGCCCGAGCTGCTGTCGGCGCTGCGACGCTCGTAGGCCGACCGCAGCAGATCCCAATCCGGTGCCGGGGGGCCGCACCTGGATCTACTCTTACGGTGTGTAGTAGATCTGCGCCGGGCAGGAGGACTCACAGCTTCGCGCTCCCGGAGGCCAGACATGATCACCCAGTACCTCGCCGCGTCCCAGCCGGTTCCCGCCGGCCCCGTCGTCCATTGGGGGTGGCTCACGATCACGGTCGCCAACCTCCTCGTCATCCTGCTCATGATCGCCGTCTTCGTGCTCGCACTCCTGCTGCCGTTCCCGGCGCCCCCTGAGGAGGAGGACCGGTGAGCCGGGCGGCGACGCCCCTGCGCCCGGGATCTCCCGAGCCGCAGGCGCGGTCCCGGAGCAACACGTGGACGGCTGCCGTCACCCGTTGGGTCGAGGGCCTCGTCCCCCAGGGCCAGTGGCTTCCCGATCGCCAGCCGGCCTACGTCGCCTCGTGGATCTACGTCTTCGGGGTCGCCTGCCTCGCCAGCCTCGTCGTCATCATCGTCTCCGGACTGGTCCTGGCGATCGGCGGAGTCGCGTGGTGGCACACGAGCGCCCTCGGGCACTTCGTCAACTCCGTCCACCTGTGGAGCGTCGAGCTCTTCTTCGCCACCATGGTGATCCACCTGTGGGGCAAGTTCTTCATGGCCGCGTGGCGCGGCGACCGTGGACTCACCTGGGCGACAGGGGCGCTCGCCTTCTTCGGTTCGTTGGGGACAGCGTTCACGGGCTACCTCGTCCAGACCAACTTCGACGCCCAGTGGATCTCGACGCAGGCCAAGGACGGGCTCAACGCCGCGGGCATCGGCGCGTGGTTCAACGTCATGGACCTCGGCCAGATGATGCTGTGGCACGTCTCGCTGCTCCCGCTCGTCGTGGGAGCGATCGTCGTCGTGCACATCGTCCTGGTGCGCCGACACGGCGTCGTCCCACCGATCGGCGCGACCGAGCCGTCCGTCGCCCCGGGCGACCGGTCCCCGACGCAGAGCATGCCCCCTGGGGTGCAGCCATGACTCGCCGGACCGGTGGGTGGGGACCCACGCCGGATTCGCACGCCTTCCCGACGCGTCGCTATGACCTCGTCAAGGAGTTCGTCATCGCACTCGCCGCGGTCTCGGTGCTCTCCGTCGGCGCCGCACTCGTCTTCTCGTCTCCCGACGAACCGGCGATCTCCTTGCAGCAGTGGGCGCGTCAGGCGCCCGCAGACGTCGTCGCCACCGCCGCAGGCGAGCTGGCGGGGACCACGACGAGCGCTGGTTACGGTCCGCCCTACAACACGGCGGGGGAGGGCCAGAGCCTCGGTCCGGTGAACCTCCAGACGATGCCCGGGGTCACCATCCCGGTCGACTCCGCCAAGGATCTCGTCCTCGACCCGGTCCGGAGCCTCACCTCGGACCCGGCTGCGACCGCTGCGATACGCGTCTGGGACGCGGCGCCGGCGGACCGGCAGCAGGCGTGGGCCACCGCGTACGCGGACGCGCTGGCGAGCGCGCCGGACGGTGACCCGGCCAAGGTCGCCGCCGGCGACTACGGACCGGTCCCGGCCCTTGCGGCGGCCGAGCTGCGGCTCGCCGACAGCGGGGCGCTCGAGGGCCTGCTCACCTCCCGCACATCCTTCTTCGGTGCCGACAGCACCAAGGCACTGCTGCTGCTCGCCGACGGGACCCACCTGGAGGACGCGGCCCGGGCCCAGAACCTCGGTGGGGACCAGTGGGGGATCATGAACGAGACCGGCAACTACCCCGGCCAGCCGTGGCTCTGGCTCTACTCGCTGTGGTACCAGGTGCCGCCGTTCTCGACGTCCGAGAACGCGGACATAGCCGTCTGGGCCCTGATGGTCCTGCTGAGCATCGGCTTCATCTGCATCCCCTGGATCCCGGGTCTGCGCACGCTGCCACGCCATCTGGGGGTCCACCGGCTCGTCTGGCGGAGCCGACCCTGACGTGCGACGAGCGGGGGGTGGAGCGCCGGGCCCGTGCCGGGCGCTCCTCCCCGGCGGCTCAGGACCGGTCGGCAGCGATGTCGGCGGCGAGGTGGGCGGCGCCGATGATGCCGGCCTGGTTGCGCAGCTGGGCCGGGACGATCGGGCAGCGCAGCGTGAGCTTCGGCAGGAAGTCGTCGCTGTCCTTGGAGATGCCTCCGCCGACGATGATGAGGTCGGGGGAGAAGAGCTTCTCGATGGTGTCGTAGTAGGTCTGGAGGCGCTCGACGTACTCGTCCCATGACAGTCCCTCGGCGTCCTTGGCCGACGAGGCCGCGCGGTCCTCGGCGTCGTAGCCGTCGATCTCGAGGTGCCCCAGCTCGGAGTTCGGCACGAGGCGGCCGTCGTGGATCAGGGCGGTGCCGATGCCGGTGCCCAGGGTGGTGAGGATGACGAGACCCTGCACGCCCTTGGCCGCGCCGTAGTACATCTCCGCGAGACCGGCGGCGTCGGCGTCGTTGAGCACGGTCACCGCGCGGCCCGTGTGCTCCTGGATGAGGGCCTCGGCGTCGGTGTTGATCCACGACGGGTCGATGTTGGCCGCCGACAGCACGGTGCCGCGTATGACGACCGCGGGCACGGTGACGCCGATGGGGGAGTCACCCGTCACGTCGGCGAAGTGGTCGACGATCTGGTCGACGACCTCGGCCACGGCGTCGGGCGTGGCCGGCTTGGGTGTCAGGATCTTCAGCCGCTTGCCGGCGAGGTCACCGTCCACCAGGTCGACGGGGGCGCCCTTGATGCCGCTGCCGCCGATGTCGATGCCGAGAGGCTTGCCGTGCTTGGCCATGGTCCGTACTTCCTTGTCGAGGACGTGGTCGTGGGGGTCAGCTCGTGGTGCTGGGTGAGGCGGTCGTGCAGAGGTGGTGCCGAGGTGGTGCCGGGCCGACGTGCCCGGTCGACCTCGGCTCAGGCGGCGACGCCCTCGGGGAGGGTGAGGATCTCGAAGCCGCCGTCGGTGATGAGGATGGTGTGCTCGAACTGGGCCGAGCGTCTGCGGTCGCGGGTGACGACGGTCCACCGGTCGTCCCACATGTCCCACTCGTGGGTGCCGAGGTTGAGCATGGGCTCGATGGTGAACGTCATGCCGGGCTCGATGACGGTCTCGTAGTGGGGGGCCGCGTCGTAGTGCGGGACGATGAGCCCCGAGTGGAACTCCAGGCCGATGCCGTGCCCGGTGAAGTCGCGCACGACGCCGTAGCCGAAGCGCTTCGCATAGCTCTCGATGACCCGGCCGATGACGTTGATCTCGCGACCGGGACGGGCGGCGCGGATGCCGCGCATCATCGCCTCGTGGGTGCGCTCGACGAGCAGGCGCGACTCCTCGTCGACGTCGCCCACGAGATAGGTCGCGTCGGTGTCGCCGTGGACGCCGTGGATGAAGGCGGTGACGTCGATGTTGACGATGTCGCCGTCCTCGAGGGGCCGGGCATCGGGGATGCCGTGACAGATGACCTCGTTGACGCTCGTGCACACCGACTTCGGGAAGCCCTTGTAGCCGAGGGGTGAGGGGTAGGCGCCGTGGTCGAGCATGTACTCGTGGGCGACGGCGTCGAGCTCGTCGGTGGTCACGCCGGGGGCGATGACCTTCGAGGCCTCGACCATGGCCGTGGCGGCGATCCGCGACGCTACGCGCATCTTCTCGACGGTCTCGGTGTCCTTGATGCGCACGTCGCCGTCCTCGCGCGGGTTGGGCACGTCGACGTAGTGCGGTCGCTCGATCGAGGCAGGCACCGGTCGTCGCGGACTGAGGGGGTGTGGTGACACCCGCGGCTGGAGCAACGGCATACGGTGGAGTCTAGGTCGTCAGCGGGTGCCGTCCACGAGGGGCGTTCACGACGCGGACCCGCTCGGCCGGGTGGCAAGTCGGAAGAGTCCGAAGAGAGAAGGAGTGCGCACGTGAGTTTCTGGTACAACGTCGACACGGGTCAGGTCGAGACCGATGAGAACCGCAGCCGCGGCGAGCAGGTGCTCGGCCCGTACGCCACCGAGGCGGAGGCGCAGGCAGCGCTCGCCACCGCCCACAAGAAGACCGAGCAGTGGGACTCCGAGGACCGCGACTGGAACGAGCGCGGTGGCTCGGCGCCGGGCGGCGACACCGACGCCTGACCACTGGCGCAGATCTGCTCGCAATGCTCCGCCCGACCGGTCACGACCGGTCGGGCGGCGGCGTCTCAGGACTCGAACGAGTGCTCTGCGTCGGGGAAGGCGCCCGACTCGACGTCGGCGGCATACGCCCGGGCGGCACCGAGCAGCGTGCCGCGCAGGTCGGCGTACTTCTTGACGAAGCGCGGCGCCTTGCCGCTGCGCAGCCCCGCGAAGTCGCTCCACACGAGCACCTGCGCATCGGTGCCGTTGCCGGCGCCGATGCCGATGGTCGGGATGCTCAGCACCTCGGTGACGCGCTCGGCGACCGGCGCCGGGACCATCTCGAGGACGACGGCGAAGGCGCCGGCGTCCTGGAGGGCGCGGGCCTCGTCGACGAGCGCGTCGGCGGCATCGCCGCGGCCCTGCACGCGGTAGCCGCCGAGCTGGTGCTCGCTCTGCGGGGTGAAGCCGACGTGCGCCATGACCGGGATGCCGGCGTCGGTGAGGGTCTTGACGAGCGGGACCATCGCCGTGCCGCCCTCGAGCTTGACGGCGTGGGCCAGCCCCTCCTTCATGAGGCGCACGGCGCTCGCGAAGCCCTGCTCGACGGACCCGCCGTAGGAGCCGAAGGGCAGGTCCGCGACGACCAGGGCGCGGCGCGCGGCCGACGACACCGCCCGGACGAGCGGGATCATCTCGTCGAGCGTGACGGGGACGGTCGTCTCGTAGCCGTAGACGTTGTTGCCCGCCGAGTCGCCGACGAGCAGCACGGGGATGCCCGCTTCGTCGAAGATCTGGGCGGCATACATGTCGTAGGCCGTGAGCATCGCCCAGCGCCGCCCCTCGACCTTCATCGCGTGCAGGTGCGGGATGCGCACCTTCCGTGGGGACGGAGCGGCGCTAGCGGCCGCGGGGGGGTCCTGGGCCCGGCTCCCGGAACCGTAGGGACTCTGTTCCTCGGGGGCGTCTGTGCTCATTCCGGGAGCATATCGGGGCCTCCGGGGAGGCCCTGACGGTCGCCGGCCGGCTTCAGGGATGCCTCTGTGACAGATGGGCTTCTTTATCCCACTCGAGGGTGGTCTGGGAAGGGTGGAGGGGTCTCTCTTTACGAAGATTTTACGTTCTTTGCGTCGAACTGCCTTGCAGCACATGTTTTTTCGAATTGCCTGGCACCAGACGCCACATTGTCTGTGTTCTGTGTTCTTATACGCGAGGTGCCGGATTTGCGGCGCCTTGTGACCAGGAGGACAGATCGTGAACAAGCGCCATTGGAGTGCTGTGTCGGGGTTGGCCGTGGGGGCGCTCGTCGTCACCGGGCTGAGCTCGCCGATGCAGGCTCAGGCAACCCCCGTTGCCAAGGCCCCGGTGAGCGGAGACCCCGCAGCCGCCCAGGCCTCGCAGCCCGACAACCTGCCCAACCCCCTTGCCGACGCCCAGGCGGCCGAGCGCAAGGACGCAGTTGCCAAGCTGCTCAAGGGCGAGGCCTCGACGAAGACCATCAACGGCAACCGCGTGATCGAGGTCAAAACCAAGGGCAAGGACGGCAAGGCCGGCACGTCCCGGTACGTCAACTACCCGGTGAACCGTGAGGAGGACATCTTCACGATCCTCACGGACTTCGGCACGCTGACGAAGTCGCCGTTCGACACGACGCCCGGCCCGGTGCACAACCAGATCGCAGCGCCCGACCGCACCTGGGACGGCAGCGCGACCGACGACAACTCGACGTACTGGGTCAAGGACTTCAACCGCGACCACTACCTCGAGATGATGTTCGGCACCGGTGAGTCGTTCAAGGACTTCTACCTCAAGCAGTCCAACGGCCGCTTCCTCGCCAAGGGTGACGTCTCCGACTGGGTGACCGTCCCCTACAACGAGGCCCGCTACGGCGCCAAGAACAACGCCGACGGTTACTGGAACTACGTCAAGGACACCGCGACGGCCTGGTACAACGCGCAGCAGGCGGCCGGCAAGAGCGACGCCGACATCAAGACGTACCTCGCCCAGTTCGACAAGGTCGACCGCTACGACTACGACGGCGACGGCAACTTCAACGAGCCCGACGGCTACATCGACCACTTCCAGGCGATCCACGCCGGTGAGGGCGAGGAGGCCGGTGGCGGCGCGCAGGGCGTCAACGCCATCTGGTCGCACCGCTGGTACGCGTTCTCCAACCAGGCCGGCGTCACGGGTCCCGACTTCAACAAGCTCGGTGGCGTGCCGCTCGGCACCTCCGGCATGTGGATCGGCGACTACACGACCGAGCCCGAGAACGGCGGCCTCGGCGTCTTCTCGCACGAGTTCGGTCACGACCTCGGTCTGCCCGACCTCTACGACACCAACGGTGGCGACAACAGCACCGCCTTCTGGACGCTCATGAGCGGTGGCTCGTGGCTCAACCGCGGCGAGGACTCGATCGGCACGACGCCCGGCTACATGGGCCCGTGGGAGAAGCTCCAGCTCGGCTGGCTCGACTACAAGACGGTCCCCTTCGGTGAGGACACCACGGTCAAGCTCAGCCAGGCCGACCTCGCCACGCAGAGCGGCTCCGCGCAGGCGCTCGTCGTCCCGCTGCCCGAGCGCACCGTCACGTCCGACCGCAACACGCCGCACTCCGGCAAGGCAGAGTGGTGGAGCGGCTTCGGCGACAACCTCAACTCGACGCTCACGCGCACGGTCGACCTGACCGGTGCCAAGACCTCGGCCTCGATCAGCGCCTGGGTCCAGGGCAACCTCGAGAAGGACTACGACTACCTCTACGGCGAGGTGTCGACCGACAACGGCGCCACGTGGGCGCAGGTCGGCACGCCGGTCAACGATGTGTTCGCCTGGGCGCAGAAGTCGTGGGACCTCTCGGCCTACAAGGGCCAGACCGTTCAGTTCCGCTTCCGCGTCGCCACCGACGGTGGCGTCTCGAGCGAGGCCTTCATCGACGACGTCGCCGTCACGACCGACGGTGTCGCCGGCACGGTCGACGACGTCGAGTCGGGCGCTGGTGCCTGGACCGCCAAGGGTGGCTTCTCCGTCATCGACGGCACCACCTCCAAGCAGGTGCAGGACTTCTACCTCGCCGAGAACCGCGTCTACAGCGGTTACGACTCGACCCTGAAGACCGGCCCGTACAACTTCGGCTGGGGCACCACCAAGCCCGACTGGGTGGAGCGCTTCCCCTACCAGAACGGCATGCTCGTCTGGTTCGCCAACGGTGAGTACGGCGACAACAACACGATCGACCACCCCGGTGGCGGTCAGGTGCTGCCGGTCGACGCCCGCCCGGCGCCGGTCATGCTCAACAACGCCAACGGCACGAAGACGATGATGGGCAACCGTCGCCAGCCGTTCGACGCCACCTTCGGCCAGGAGGCCACCGACGCGATGAGCTTCCACCGCAACGGTGTCGAGACGGTCGTCCCGTCCTCGCCGGCGATCCCGACGTTCGACGACTCGGTCGTCGACCGCTACTGGTCCGCGGCGAACCCGCTCGGCTCCACCAAGGTGGCCGGCTCGGGCACGACGATGACCGTCGTGAAGACGCGTGACGGCGGCAACGAGCTGCAGGTCAAGGTCGCGTTCAAGTGACACACCCCGTGACCGCGAGGTCATGAGCGCGTCGGGCCCCCGGGACACGTCCCGGGGGCCCTTCGCGTGCCCGCCCGGCGGCACACGACGGGGCTCTCGTCCGAAAGATCGTGTGTCGCAACATCCGTGAAACAGCCATGCGGCAGGATCGACACATGAACCGTCAGGAAGAGTTCGTGCTGCGCACGATCGAAGAGCGAGACATCCGGTTCGTCCGTCTGTGGTTCACGGACGTCCTGGGCACCCTCAAGTCGGTGGCGGTCGCGCCGGCCGAGCTCGAGGGCGCCTTCGCGGAGGGCATCGGCTTCGACGGTTCGGCCATCGAGGGGTTCGCGCGCGTCTACGAGGCCGACATGCTGGCCAAGCCCGACCCGTCGACCTTCCAGATCCTGCCGTGGCGCGGTGACCCGCCCGGCACGGCGCGGATGTTCTGCGACCTGCAGCTGCCCGACGGCACGCCGAGCTTCGCCGACCCGCGGCACGTGCTGCAGCGGGCCCTCGGCAAGGCCGCCGACCTCGGCTTCACCTTCTACACCCACCCCGAGATCGAGTTCTTCCTCCTCGAGCAGGGGCGGGGACCCGACGGTCGCCCGGTCCCGGTCGACGACGCCGGCTACTTCGACCACGTGCCGCACGGCACCGGCCACGACTTCCGTCGCGCGGCGATCACGATGCTCGAGAACATGGGCATCTCCGTCGAGTTCAGCCACCACGAGGGCGCGCCCGGGCAGAACGAGATCGACCTGCGATACGCCGATGCGCTGAGCACGGCCGACAACATCCAGACGTTCCGCACGGTCGTCAAGGAGGTCGCCCTGACGCAGGGGATCTACGCGACCTTCATGCCCAAGCCGTTCTCCGAGCACCCCGGGTCGGGGATGCACACGCACCTCTCGCTCTTCGAGGGCGACTCCAACGCGTTCTTCGAGGCCGGCGCGCCCTACCAGCTGAGCAAGGTGGGCCGACAGTTCATCGCCGGTCTGCTGCGCCACGGGGCCGAGATCGCCGCCGTGACGAACCAGTGGGTCAACTCCTACAAGCGCCTGTGGGGCGGGGGAGAGGCGCCGGCCCACCTGACGTGGGGGCACAACAACCGCTCCGCCCTCGTCCGCGTGCCGATGCACAAGCCCAACAAGGGCCAGTCCACGCGTGTCGAGGTGCGGTCGCTCGACGCCGCCTGCAACCCCTACCTCGCCTTCGCGGTCCTGCTCGGTGCCGGCCTCAAGGGCATCGAGGAGGGCTACGAGCTGCCGCCCGAGACCGAGGACGACGTCTGGAGCCTCACCGACTCCGAGCGTCGCGCCATGGGCATCAAGCCGCTCCCGTCGTCGCTCGGGCGGGCGCTGGAGGTCATGGAGGAGAGCGAGCTCGTCGCCGACGTCCTCGGCGAGCACGTCTTCGACTTCTTCCTGCGCAACAAGCGGCAGGAGTGGCTCGACTACCGTCACGAGGTCAGCCGCTTCGAGCTCGACCGCTACCTGCCGCGGCTCTGACGCACCGGACCGTCTCCACGGGCCGACGACCACCGAGCGATTCGACACCGATGTCATCACGCACCAGCACGACCGAGGGAGCCCTGGCCCGGCTCGGTTTCGCCGACCCCGACCGGGCCGTCGGGCTCATCGACGACCGCGCGCTGCTGCCGATCCGTTCGGCCGTCCCCGACGGACAGCTCGACCCCCTCGCCGCCGTCATGGGTGACACCGCCGACCCCGACCAGTGCCTGCTCGGGCTGGTGCGGGTCGCGGAGTCGCTCGCCCATCTCGGCGACCCGCCCGGTTGGGGGATCTCAGCCCTCGCGGCCGAGCTCGCGACCCCTGGCGTCGGCCGAGACCGCGTCCTCGGCGTGCTCGGGGCCTCGACGGCGCTCGTCGACGAGCTCGTCCGGCACCCGGAGCACTGGGTCGACGCCGCTCGCGCCGAGCGCCGCACGGGCGAGCAGGTGCGCAGCGACCTCGTCCATGCCGTGACCGACGAGCGTGGGGAGCACACGCCGCTCGACGCCCTGCGCATCGCGTACCGCCGCGGGCTGCTGCGCATCGCCGCGCTCGACGTCACGGCCGCCGACCCGCTCTCCGAGATGCCTGCCGTCGGTGAGGCCCTGGCCGAGCTCGCCGAGGCCGCCCTCGAGGCCGCCCTCGTCATCGCGCGCGAGGAGTTCGGGGACGGGCACGAGGTGTGCCGTCTCGCCGTCATCGGGATGGGCAAGACGGGCGGTGGGGAGCTCAACTACGTCAGCGACGTCGACGTCATCTTCGTCGCCGAGCCGGCCGACGGTGCGGACGAGGACCTCGCGCTCAAGGTGGGCACGGCCCTCGCGACGGGGGTCATGCGCGCCTGCTCGACCCCGACACCCGAGGGCAGCCTGTGGCCCGTCGACGCCGCGCTGCGTCCGGAGGGCAAGCAGGGCCCACTCGTGCGCACCATCAGCAGCCACAAGGCCTACTACGAGCGGTGGGCCAAGACGTGGGAGTTCCAGGCCCTGCTCAAGGCGTGGGTCTCCGCCGGTGACAAGGAGATCGGGCTGCGCTACAAGGCAGAGATCTCGCCGATGGTCTGGGAGGCGGCCGGGCGCGACAACTTCGTCGAGGACGTCCAGGCGATGCGGCGCCGCGTCGAGCAGCACGTCCCGGCCAACGAGGCCGCCCGCCAGCTCAAGCTCGGCCCAGGCGGCCTGCGCGACGTCGAGTTCAGCGTCCAGCTGCTCCAGCTCGTGCACGGCCGCACCGACCCGAGCCTGCGCTCCGCGACGACTCTCGAGGCGCTGTCGGCGCTGGCCCGCGGCGGCTACGTCGGACGCGACGACGCCGCCGTCCTCGACCGCGCCTACCGGCACCTGCGCTGCCTCGAGCACCGCATCCAGCTGCACCGGCTCCGCCGCACGCACCTGATGCCGGTCACGGATCCGGATCTGCGGCGGCTCGGCCGGGCCATGGGGCACCGGACCCACCCGGAGCGGGCCGTCGTGGCCGACCGCCAGGCCTCCGCCCGTGAGGTGCGTCGGCTCCACGAGCGGCTCTTCTACCGGCCGCTGCTCGCGGCCGCCGCGAAGCTGAGCCCGACCGAGGCACGCCTCAGTCCCGAGGCCGCTCGCCAGCGCCTGCTCGCCCTCGGCTTCCGTGACCCGGCCGGCGCGCTGCGCCACATCGAGGCACTGACCACCGGGGTCAGCCGTCGCGCCGCCATCCAGCGCACGCTGCTGCCCGTCATGCTCGGCTGGTTCGCCGACGAGGCCGACCCCGACGCCGGGCTCCTGTCGTTCCGTCGCGTTTCCGACGAGCTCGGCTCGACGCACTGGTACCTCAAGATGCTCCGCGACGAGGGACGGGCCGCCGACCGTCTCGCGCACTGCCTGGCCCGCAGCCGGTATGCCGCCGACCTGCTGGTCCGCTCCCCGGAGAGCGTCTCGATCCTCGGCGACGACAACGGCCTGACGCCGCGGACGCGGGAGGCGATCACGGCGACGATGCAGTCCGCGGCCGGACGGCGCGACTCGGCCGTGGACGCCGTCGCCGCGGTCCGCGCGATCCGGCGCCACGAGCTGCTCCGCATCGTCATGGGCGACCTCGTCGGGGCCGTCGACCTGCCCGGGGTGGGCGCGGCCCTGACCGACCTCACGGGGTCGACGATCCAGGTCGCCCTCGAGGCCGCGACCCGCGAGGTGGAGCGGCGCGAGGGCGAGCCCGTCGGCGGTGACATCCTCGTCGTCGCCATGGGGAGCCTCGGCGGCCGTGAGCTCGGCTACGCGTCGGACGCCGATGTCATGTTCGTCCACCAGCCACACCCGGGGTCGTCGGAGAAGGACGTCCAGGCCCGGGCGACGCTGGTCGTGCAGGAGCTGCGCAAGCTCCTCTCCGGCTCGGGCCCCGACCCGGCCCTCGGGCTCGACGCCGACCTGCGACCCGAGGGCAAGGGCGGGCCACTCGTGCGCAGCGTCGACTCGTTCCGCACCTACTACGAGCGCTGGGCCCTGACCTGGGAGTTCCAGGCCCTGCTGCGCGCCACCCCGATCGCGGGCCCGGCGTCGCTGGCCGACGCCTTCCTCGGGCTCGTCGACCCGCTGCGGTGGCCCGAGGGCGGCATCACCGAGAGCCAGGTGCGTGACATCCGCACCCTCAAGGCAAGGGTCGAGAGCGAACGCCTGCCCCGCGGTGCCGACCCGCGCACCCACATCAAGCTGGGGCGCGGTGGCCTGACCGACGTGGAGTGGGTCGTCCAGCTCCACCAGCTCGAGCACGCCCACGCGCACCCCGCCCTCCGGGTCACCGGCACGATGGCCGGCCTCGCGGCGCTCGAGTCCGACGGCCTGGTCTCGACCGAGGACGTCAGGGCGCTGCGGGAGGCCTGGCGCCTCGGTGCCCTCATGCGCAACGCCGGCGTGCTGTGGCGGGGCAGGCCGATCGACAGCGTCCCATCCGACCTGCGCGACCTCGACGGGATCGGCCGGATCATGGGGCGGTCGGCAGGTGAGGGAGCAGCGCTCGCGGAGATGTGGCGCCGGGTCGCCCGACGCTCCCGCCACGCCACGGATTTCAACTTTTACGACTCCCCGCCTCGGGGTAGCGTCGTCCCGTGAATCCGAGCCAGGGGCAGGGCGACAGCGCGCCGACGTACGCCGCCGTCCTCCGCGTTCCGCGGTACCTGCCGGTGTTCCTGGCCAACGCCCTGTCCATGTGGGGCGACTACATCGCGCGCGTCACCATCGCCGCGGTCGTCTACGAGCGCACCCGGTCCCCGCTCGCCACCGCCACGACGCTCGCGGTCAGCCTCGTGCCGACCTTCTTCGGCCGCAGCCTCATCGGTCCCGTCGTCGACCGCTTCCCCTACAAGTGGGTCCTCATCTGGTCGCACCTGTTGAGGGCAGCCTGCGTGCTGGGGCTCATGTGGCTCGTCCTTCAGGGGTCGAGCCTGTGGGTGATGTTCCTCGTCCTCTTCGGGCTCGAGCTCATCGGAGGCGCCTCGACGGCGTCCTACATGGTGCTCGTCACCGACCTCTTCGACGACCGCCACCTCTACGCCCGCGCCGTCGGTCTCGGGGCGATGTCCGAGCAGTTCAACCAGGCGATCGGCCTCGCCGTCGGCGGCGGCCTCATCGTGCTCGTCGGTCCGGAGACCGGACTCCTCTTCGACCTGCTGACGTTCGTCGTCGCGGCTCTCGTCACGCTCTTCGTCGTCGAGCTGAGGCCGGTCTCGGGCGAGCGGGGTCGTGGCCTGCGCGGTTTCGCGCGCGACCTGACGACGGCCGCGGGCGACCTCGCCCGTCACCCGGTGCTCGCACGACTCGTGACGCTGAGCGCCGTCGCCTGTCTCGGCATCGTCGCGCCCGAGGCGCTGGCCCTGCCGATCGCCGGCCAGAACGGGTGGGGCGGTGTCCTCATGGCCTCGCCGATCGTCGGTGCGGTCGTCGGCATCATCCTCATCGGGCGCCGCGACGTGCACCAGCAGAACCGCTCGATCGTCCCGCTCGCCCTGGCGATGCCGATACCCCTGCTGCTGACGGTCATCGAGCCGCCGATCTGGCTCGTGGCCGTCCTGTTCTTCGTGTCCGGGATGATGCAGGCGTTCATGGTGCCGCTCCAGGCGACCTTCGCCCTGGTGACCGAGCCGGCCCTGCGGGGCCGCATCTTCAGCCTCGCCGGGTCGGTCTCGATCGCCGCCGCCGGCCTGTCCTACCTCGCCGCCGGCTGGGTCGGGCAGCACTCGAGCGCCTACCTCGCCGTCACCATCTGCGCGGCCGTGTGCCTGGGCCTCATCGCGCTCATCGCGGCGACCTGGCCGCACAGCCGAGTGCGTTCGGCCGTCGACCACGCCTACGCGACGACGTCCTCCCGCGCCGCCTGAGCGGAGCGAGAGGACGTCCGTCCGAGGGTCCGACAGGTACGCGTGGGCCGCGCAGCCGTCAGCGCATCCCGTTGACGGCGAGCAGGGCCCGCCACGTGGACGGGTAGGCGATGCCGGTCGCCCCGAGGCCGTGCTTGCTCTGCCAGGTCTTGAGCCGACTCGTGGTGACCGAGGCGAAGGTGCCGGTCGCCGGGGACACGCCGATGGCCTGCTGCAGCGTCGTGACCGCGGGTCCTGACATGCCCGGACGCAGCACCATGCCCGAGCGGGGCACCAGCTGCTTGAGCAGGGTGCTCGCTCCGGACGGGGCCTTGACCACGGGGTAGCTCGGGCACCGCGTCGCGTTCGGGGTCGCCTGCCCCGCGGACCAGTTGAGGTCGGCGGGACGGCACGGGCCCCAGTCGACCGGGGCGACCGCCTTGGTCCAGAAGGAGGTGCGCCCGTTGGCGCCCTCCCAGGAGAGGCTGAGGTGGATGTGGTTGCGGTGGCAGGCCGTGTCGTAGGCGGACGACGGGGTGTCGGCGCAGCTGCTGTACGGGCGCCAGCCCTCCGACGAGCGGTAGGAGCTCCACATCTTGTTGTTCCAGATGATGTACATGACGCCGAGCCGCCGGGCGTTGGCGTAGCGGTTGCCGGCCTTGTCGTACGCGAGGAGCCAGGTCAGGACCGCGCCCGCCTCCGCGCGCTCGGTGGCGTTGCGGACGTTGAAGAACGTGTCGATGGCGCGACCCTCGAAGTGCTCCGAGGACGGCGTCGTGGCCGACGTGCAGGTGCGCGAGAGGCCGTACGTGTTGCCGTAGGTGGCCTGGATCAGCGTGGCGAGCTTCGCCGAGCCGGTGCGGGTGCGGAGGTCGCAGCCGGTCGGCGGGACGTAGGGCGAGAGGCCCTCGATCGCGGACGGCAGACCGGTCGGCGTCGCGGGCACGGCGACGCCGCCGCCGGCCGTGGCGTCCGGTGCTGCGGACGCGACGATGGTGGCGGCCGCGACGGCCGACATCAGCAGGCCGAGCGCGCGCAGGCGTCGAGGCAGGATGGGGTGCTTCATGGGATCTCCCAGACGGGGATGGGCGGGATCCACCCGAGCGCGAGGCAGGGTGGCAAGGGCGCGAGGGGTGGAGTGTTGTCATCCCGGGCGCGTGGAGAGAGGCCGTCAGGGAGCCTGCGAACGCGGGTGAGGCAATTTAACCCATTTGTTCGTTTACTGCCCAGTCATCGACAGAATTCCACCGCCGACACGCCACGGATATCCCGCGCCGAGCGCTTCGGTCGCGGCAGGGCAGCCCCACCGCCGGGGGTCGAGGCATCGGGACCCGGCCGGACGTCCGGCTCGGCGTCAGGTGGTCGACGTCGCCCGTCCGCGGCGCCGGCGACCACGGAGGTCGAGGGCGCCGACGAGGCACACCCACAGCGCCTTCCAGCGCCGCGGATCGGGCTCGGGGGCCACTGGACACGGGCGTGCCTCCGTCGGGGGCCGCGTGGGTCTCGACGGGTTCGTCGCTCACGGGCCGAGGATCCCCGTCGTCGCGCCGTCGCGGCGGCCCTCGAAGAAGTGCTCGAGCACGCGGGCGAAGGGCTCGGCCCCCGCAGCGTCAGGAGCGGCGCGCTCGAAGAGGGTCATCGACGAGCTCAGCTTGACCGCGTCCACCGGTCCGAGGACCCGGACGGCGTCGTCGGTGCCGAGCGCGTCCAGCGCCCTCGCGCACTCGCGCAGCCGGGGTCCGAGGACCGGGTGGCGCAGGTAGGCGCGTGCCTCGGGGAGGCCCGACACGGCATACGCCCGGGCTGTCTCGCTCCGGCCCAGCCCAGCGACCTGGGGGAGGACGAACCACATCCAGTGGCCCCGTTTCGCGCCGGCCCGCAGCTCCGCGAGGGCGGTCGCGTAGGTGCCGCCGGCGTCCTGGGCCCGCACGAACCGCTCGAAGTCGAAGGAGTCGTCAGTCATGGAGGAGTCGTACCCGAGAGACCCGCATGACCGCACACCGCGGTGCGGGGTGGGGCCGCGGTGGTCACGGGACGGCCCGCATCGTCGTGATCACCTTCTCCTGCTCGGCGACGGCAGGTCCGTCCGCCCACCGACTCGTTCGTCACATCGGGCTCGGGAGTGTTCCGCGCCGGGCCCGTCCGGCGCACAGTTGGAGTGAGGGTTCCGGTCGGCCACCCACGTGGGCGCTGTGGCCGTCAGCAAGGACGTGCGGTGGACGCAAGGGCCGTGGACCGGCGCAGTGTCATCGTCGGGGACTCGGTCTTGCTGGGGGCGTCGTGCTGGCGGCGTGCACGAGCGGAGCCGCGACGTCGGCGCGACGACCCTTCACGACTCCGTCGCCCATGACCCCGACGACGGGCCAGCGCATCGTCGAGGCGACGCTGCACGCCCGACCGGCCACCGTCGACCTCGGCGGCCCGGCCCTCTGCGGTGCCTCAAACCCGCGCCCTAAAGGGTGCTGACATGGCATTTCCGGTCGGCCGGTGTCGGCGTCATCCCGCCGAGCAGCAAGTCGCGGTCGGAATCAGCGTCTCCGCGCGGGCAGCGCACGAACCGCCAAAGGTCACCGCCAGCGTTCTCACCCGGGCATGCTTTCTCCGCGCCCAACCCGAGTCGCTCAGCCTGACAGAACAGGCAAGGCAGTAGATCTCATGGATGCCGTCACCGAGGAGACCGAGGACGAGTCACTTTGCCTAGACGAGCGGGCTTTGGGCGCAAACCCGTGATCAGTGGAGGTTCGTTCGGCGATGCTGGGGTGACTGCTCGCTCCACCACCAGGGGGTCACGATGGTCCAGGTCGCCGCACCGCCCTCGCCCATCCGGATGCGGATCCGTGTCGGGATGGTGGCATCGGCCATAGCAGTCCTGTTCCTCATGATGTCCGAGCTCAGCCGGGTGACCGGAGAGGTGCTCGACGCCGAAGGCCGGTCATGGCCGGCCAACACGTTGATGGGGCTGGGCCTGCCGGCACGGGAAGGGTGGGGCGCGCGCTACACGGGCCCCTTCGCCGATGCGCGGACCACGTGGATGACGATCTATCTGGTCCTCGACCTCGCCTTCGTGCTCCTCTACCTGTGGGCCGCGTGGACAGCGAAACGTACCTCGTGGAAAGCGCTCGCGGTCGCCGTCTCCTTCATGGCCGGGTTCGACCTCGTCGAGGACGTGCTCGCAATCATCGCGACCCACTGGGTCAAGCCGCCCTCGGGAGTCGCGAGCGCCCTGTCATGGGTGCTGTACGGGGCGACGCTGCTGAAGACGCTCTCGCTGGCGGCAGCGCTCGTCACGGTGTTCTACCGGGCGCGGGAGGACACCGCCTACCGCGGACGGCTCGGCCGCTGGGTGGTCGGCGCGTACCGTCAGCGGTTCTCCGTGCTGGCCGTGGTGCCGCTCGCCGTCATCGGCGTGATGCCCGGAAACGACCTGCTCGATCAGCTACCCGACGTGCAGCGTCGATGGCTGCTCGACGGCTTCGGGCACGCTGTGGCCGCCACGATCGTCGTGTTCCTCGTCGCGGTCAGCCTCCTGGCGCTGGGACGGCTCCGGTCCGCCACGGTGTGGCACCCGCCGACGCCCACCCCGACCGACCCGATGCGGGCATCGTTGGGGCTCGTCGTCATCGTGCCCGCCCTGGTGCTCATCTGCTGGGTCGTGATGCTGGTGCGGGGGTCGGCGACCCTGACGGAGGTGCCGGGGCTGCTGTGGTGGCCGCTGAGCCTGTTCGTCGGTATCCCGGTACTCATTGCGTCGGTGTCCCGCTGGATCCGGTGGCGTCACACGACGGCCGGTCAGGTCTCTGGGTCGCCCTGGTTCCCGAGGCCGAGCTTCGGCTCGCCGTCAGCGGCGACCAAGGCGGTCGTGGCCCGCTCGGGCGACATCATCGCCACGGCGGCCATCGTCATCGCCGCCCTCGGGCTGGTGCGGTCCTACACCTCCGTGGTGGCTCTCTACCTGGCGGGGGCGCCCATCACGGCGGGCTGGGCGGTGGTGGGCCTTGTCGTCGGAGCCGTCGGAGCCGTGGCCGTGTGGCCCGTGATGCGATGGGCTACCGACCTGGTGACCGTCACCGACCTGCCGGCATCAGCGACCGGTTTCGCGGCGACGCTCCGCCGGATCATGTCGCCGGCGCTGCTCACGCCACCCAGCCTGCCGGCCCGCATGGGTGTCCTTGGGGCCGGTGTCGCGCTCCTGCTGGCGATCGGCCTGGCGCCCGAGTGGTTCGCCGCGCATGTCGGTGTGATCGGCACGTCGGCGCTCGCTCTGCTGGCCGCGTGCCTTGTCCTCGGTGGAGCGGTCGTCATGCTCGAGCTGAAGCTGAGCCCCGAGGTGTTCTGGTTCAAGCCGATCAACACCCCAGCCGTCCCCGTCACGACGATCATCCTTGCGGCGCTGTTCTTCACGTCGACGCTGGGCGACGACGCGAACCTGCACGGCGTGGACGGCCTCGTCCGGACACCGGCCCCGGCTGCGGCCTCGGGTACGGCCTCGGGCAAGGCCTCCGATTCAGCGAAGACCGCAGCGGCCCTGACGGAGCGGCGGGACTTCACGACCGTGTTCGACCACTGGGTGACCGCGACAGCCGACTGCGGGCACGAGGTGTCCAGCGGGTCACGGACGATCACGGTGCGCCCGATGTTCCTCGTGGCAGCCGAGGGTGGCGGCATCCGGGCCGCCTACTGGTCGGCAGCTGCCCTGGACCTGCTGAGCACCTCCGCGTCCGCGTCGCCAGACGGCATCAACTGGGCGGCGGCACCACCGTCGCAGTGCGCCAGCCCGCTGCTCGCCGGTGGCGCCAGCGGCGGCGCTGTCGGGGTGACCGTTGCGCGGTTCGCCGGTCAGGACTCGGCCCGCACCCGCGTGGTGAAGATGGCCGGACCGGACGCGCTGGGCCAGGCGAGCGTCGGCCTCTTCGTCCGGGACCTGCTCTACGCCGCGACCGGGCTACCCATCTTCGGGACCCCCGGCCACGAGCAGGAACCAGCGAGCTCCGGCCCGGTCTGGAGAGACCGCGGCGCCCTGATGGAACAGGTCTGGGCGGCCTCGTCCGGGCTGGACGTGCCCTTCCTGCCGACCACGCAGCAGGGCCAGGCCGCCGCGACCTCCAGCCGGAGCGGCGCCCTCGTGCTGAACTCCACCCGGGTCTCGGACGGGTGCCGCATGTGGATCAGCCAGATCGCGTTGAGCACCAACCCGGACGCCGAGTGCGATGCCGTCTCCGCCCCCGCCGGGCACACCCTCGACCTGTTCGAGACACTCCGTATGGACCGGTCCAACGCCGCGACCGGCGCGCAGACACGCGCCGATGACCTGTGTCTGGGACCGCTGACGGCTGCGACCGCGGCGCTGCTCGCGTCCCGCTTCCCGTTCGTGACCCCGAGCGGGGTCGCTGGCCCGTGCGGCGACCAGCCGGCCCAGCAGTTCGTCGATGGCGGGTACGTCGAGAACTCCGGCATCAAGACGATCGTCGACCTCGCCCCAGAATGGCTCGCGCTCGTCCAGGCTCACAACGCGACCGCGCTCCAGAGTGCTCAGCCCGACCTCATCGTGCCGGTGGTCATCTACCTCGACAATGGCACCGGTACCGACCTGCGGGCCGAGCCCCCGCAGAAGACACCGGAGCTGCTCGTGCCCCAGCGCACGACAGGGCGCGCGAAGTCATCGCTCGTCGACACCCCGGCGCTGCTGCGCGAAGCCGAACGGCTCGTCTCGGCCGAGTCCATCCTGCCTGGAGGGCAGGACGTGACCGCGGTACGCACCGCGGTCGAGGGGTGGCGGCCGCACTCGGTGGTCCTTGTCCACGAGTCGACCTTTCCCGCAGTCACGGCCCCGCTCGGCTGGGTCCTGTCGCAGCAGAGCATCGAGACGATGGACCGCGCCCTGGCGCAACAGGCGGCTCAGGTCCCGAACGGGGAGTCCTTGAACCAGGCACCGGTCGTTTCGGGACGCGGGCGGTTGGGCGACGCCATCGCCCTGGTAGATCCGGCCGTGTGATGATCGCGGCACCTGCGCGCTGAAGTTCGGCCCGCGCCCCCCGACGGAATTCGGGATTCGGCGCCGTGCGGGTCCCGAAAGACCACCCCGGGTATTCGATCCCTTCCGTGAGTCACACGTTCGGAGCGTGCGCCGGAGTCGTGTGCGACAACAGGTGACTCAGTTCTGTTGTGGCATGACGTGGCGGCTTGTCGGGAGTGAGGCCACGTCTTGCGACTTCGCGCGAGGTCGGGGCGACGGTGGCAGCCCACGTGTTCGGTAGCTCGTCGTGCTGGCGTGCCCAGCGTTCCAAGAACGTCTCTGTGTGCGTCGGTGGGAGGTCCACGTCATCGCGTCTACCTCGCATGGCGTCGATAGTTCGTCACCAAGTGAGACCGGTCAGTGGACGGGCCCTAGGGGCGAGGTCGGCACCGCGAAGGTTGCGAAACCACGCCGTGCCGTTGCGTTACGCCCTGCAGCCGCGTCGAGTCGCGCGGCAGGCATGGTTCGACGCTGTCGTCGTCAGCCCGTAGTGGGGCGCAGCGGATCTCATCGAGGCAGTGAGCCGTGCCAAAGATGTGCCAAACGCGGGCCCCAGACAGGGGCCCGCGCTTGGTAAAGCCTTGTGACACTGACGTATTCGTTGATGCGTTCCAGCAGGACTCAGATGTCGAAGTACATCTCGAACTCTCCCCGCATAGTTGGCAGCCGTTGGTTGCCGTGGCATTAGGGCTCTGACCAGCACGAACGCCGATCCGCAGCGTTGGATTGCGTTGGGCGTTTGTGAACCTCGCAAGGACAACGCAAGGACAAGAGCCCAGCAGGGGAGATGCCCGCCATGACCAGCAAGTCCACCAGGGAGACCCTCCGACACATCGGAGGCCTCACCTACACGTATCCGACCGGACACGCCCACAGGCGGCATTCCCTATGGATTCACGCAAACGCGGCACGCCTGTCCCCCCTTCGGGTTAGCGTGCCGTTCGTCAGCGGCTCACACCGAGCTGCGGCCAACCAGTAGAGAACAAGACGGCCCCCGGCGGGTGCAGGAACACCTACCGGAGGCCTTGACCGAACACCTTCCCTTGAAAGGCGAACGACCCATGTCCAACAGTGCACCAACCGCTGCCCCGAAATACACCATCCCCGCTGCCGACATGCACCCCACGTGGTGCGACCTCGGCGACGAGTGCCAGCCTGACGCCAACGGCGACTCCGCCCCGGACCAGGCGCACAAAGGCGACGTCACCCGATTCCGTCCGGAGCACGATGACGCCTGGGTGGCCATCAAGATGGTCCACCACGAGGACGTGCTCGCCGGGCACGACCACGGACAACCCGGAGTCCACCTCGAGATCCAGGACGCCTCCTTCGGGAGCGCAGACGTGCTGTTGACGCCGGACGACATCCGAATCCTGCGCAAGACGCTAGAGCGGTACGAGCTCGACCTGGCTCACGACCACTACTGGACCACCCGCGAGGCGCTCGGGGCCAACGCCGCGGACGCACCCGTGTTCTCCCGGACCTACGACGGAGAGGTCCGGGAGGTCCGGAAGCTCTGAGCCTGCCAAGCCGCTGTCGGTACCGCCCTCTAGGGTGACGGCAGCGACCAGATCGCAGAATGCTGGCCCGGCGCCCCACGCCAACCGAGGGCCAGCACGGAGCCCCCGCCCAATGAGGGCGGGGGCTCTTGGTACATACGTACCGCGCTGGTGCCCCGCTCTTGCCGTCTGGCGATGTCTTGGGGGACGCTCTTGAGCCATGGACCCGAAGGTGGAAGCCCACGAGATCGAGCAGGTGCGGGTCAGGCTGGGCGAGCGGTTCCCGCAGCTTGGTGCTGAGGTGATCGAGGCGGCCGTTCGGCTCGCACACTCAGAGCTGACGGGCGGCATCAGGGACTTCGTGCCGGTACTGGTCGAGCACTCGGCGCGGGACCGCCTGGCGGCCATCGCTGATCGTGACGGTGTCTCCGAGGGGGCGCAGGGGTAACGATGGCCAAGTTCGGATACGCGCCCGAGGTGTGGCCTGCCCTGAGTAACGCTCGCGGGCTCGCTCACGATGTTGTCCTATGAGAGGTGGCCACTCCGACCCCCGAGGGGGTGGCCACCTCTCATCTGCCCCACCTTGAGACCTCGGCACCCCCACAGCGGCCCAACAAACACGCCCATGCGCTCTCCCAGAGGACTACCTCCAGAAACCTGAAACCCCGGCGCGACTAGCCGTGAGGCCAGAGCGGTACCGGGGTCTTCATGCGTCAGACTACAGGGCGTGAGCTGCTCCATCAACTGGCATGCCGCGACGATCGTCGGGCGCTTCTCCGCCCCACGCATGGCGCGCTACCTCACAACGGCGGGGGGCGATGAGCAGCAAGCCCTTACGCTCTACTCCACGCAAGCCAGGGCAGCGACGGTGCTCTGGCAGACCATCGGACACGTGGAGGTGGTCATGCGCAACGCAATGCACGACTCGCTCTGTGCTCACTCCCCAAACTGGTATGACCGGTTGAGCGTTGTCTTCAATGGCGAGACCAAAGACGACATCGCCAAGGCTCGCCAGCGTGTCGCGAAGTACGAAGCCAACGAGACCCCAGGCCACATCGTTGCCGAGCTCAACTTCGGGTTCTGGCGCTTCCTGCTGTCGAGGCAATACGACAGGCCGCTGTGGACTCCATATCTCTACTCGGCATTCCCCAACTACCGAGGAAGGCGAGACACCCTGTTTCAACTGGCCATGCGCGTGAACGACGCCCGCAACACGATTGCACACCACCAGCGGCTCGCGGATCCCAAGGCCGTCAAGCGCGATGCCCTCGAACTCGCGGGTCACATCTGCACGCACACCCGAGACTGGATACGCACGGAGAGCGTTGCGCTAGAGGGCGCAGTCAGCGCCCTCTAGGGGGGTGTCCTACCTTGTAAGAGAAGTGACGGTGCGCTCGTGACACAGTGGCTCGACGCAGGACTCTTGCGGCCTGTCGGGTGACGACTTCCTCGGGCCTGTGGAGCCACCTGCCATCCTTGGCGGCATGGAGATAGCCGCGCTCGTCCTGTCAGTAATCGCCATCATCGCGGCCGGCGCGTCAGCGCTGTACACCAAGCGGCAGGCGGATGCAGCGTCCGCGGTCGTCGCCATCGAAGAAGCGCGCCGGGACGACGAGCTAGAGGACCGACGACGACAGGCCCAAGAGTTGCACAGGGCACGGCTGTCCATATCTGGAAGCGCTGAGGGCGGCAACGCTTTTCGTCCGTGGACGTTACGCAACTCCGGCAAGGCTCGGGCAACCAACGCACGCGTCGTGGTCGCGGATCTCACCGTCAAGCCACACTGGATGGACGAGGTGACCGAGGTTGGCACCCTCGAGCCGGATGCGACATACCGGGGCCGGATCGATCTAAGCGAGGCGGACATGCTCCACCCGATCCCTGTCCGGATTGCTTGGGATGACGATCTCGGCCACCACGAGGCGACCGACACGCTCAGGATCGAATAGCTCCCCCGTGCGCTACGCGCCCTCGGGTCTGGGCGTAATCCAGGAGTGGCCGCACGCCGAACAGAGATAGTCACGCCGCTCCGGCTTGACCGGGGCACCCATCCTCGTGACCTTCCGCGGCCTCTCTGTGACCGACCGCTCCCCGCACTCGGGGCACTCGATGTCATCCCTCATGGAGTGGAGGCTATCTGCTCAGGGGTAGGCGGTCCGGGTAGGCGGCCCTTCCAACAGGCATTCACAAGGCCGCGGCCTTAGGCTCACGCAATGCGCAGGGGAACAGGCAGAGAGACGGTCGACCAGGTGAGCGCGGCGGACATGGAGAGGATCCAGAAGCTGCTCCGCGAGGTAGGTGGACCGAACGTCTCATGGGGCGCTGCCTCCGTCCTCGACGTGTGGGTGGCTGAGGCTCACATGGAGGCACAGCGTCGGGCCTCTCGCCAGATACTCGTGGCGACGTGGGCGCTCGTGGTCGCCACGGTCGGGCTCGTCGTTGCGACTCTCGGCCTGGTCCTCGCGGGCTGAGCTCGGCGACGGGTCGCACGCGAGGTGGGGAGGGGAGTCCGACCATGCCCAGCCGCCATTCCTCGACATAGGCGGGCACCCCCCACGCCGTTTTTCCACATGAGCGACCCCTCAGAATCTCGTGGAGAGAGAGACGGACCAATGCCGACGAGGGTTCCGCGGTGGGCGTCTCTGGGTCTCCCCCCACCCCTTCACCATGCGAGCCTGACGGTCGGCTCGGGCCAGTGGTAGCCGGGGCCGTAGGGACACTCGGGTGTCGATGGTCCTGGCGGGCAGTGCAGGCGAGGGCAGGCGGCTGCCTGTCCGTAGTCGAGGCGGTCGGACTTGGCACGGTTGCAATGTAGGTGGGCCAGCTGCCACCCGCTGGTGTCCATCGCGTCGCCTCCCTTGGCCAGCGGGATGATGTGGTCGACGCTGGGGCTGTCGGGGTCGGGCCACTTGAGAGCCTTGTCAACCTCGGCGCCGCAGACGCCACACCACGGCTCGGCGCGCCTGACGAATCGGGCCTTGGCTTCTCGGTAGCGGTGGCCGTTGGCCTGTGCTCGGTGCTCGCCTGCCATTGCGTCTCCTGTGTTTTGGCGCTCTGTGTGTGTAAGTGGACCTGGTCCTCACGCAGCGCCCTGAGGTCGTCTAGGCGTGCCACTGCGGCCTCCTCGAAGGCAGGGGGTCATTCGGGGGGGTACGGGGACCTATGCCGACGAGGTGTCCGCAGGCCCCGACCGAGGGAGGGGGGCCGGGGTCATTCCGAGGGGTGCCACGGCACGAGCGGACCGGGCAGCCCGCTCGTGCCGTGGACGTTCATGTCAGAACCCGAAGGTGCTTCCTGAATGGCCGGCCGGCTCGCGGGTCAGGCGGGCTCCGCGGAATCCGTTCTCACTGGTGACCTCGGCACGCAGCTCGCGGTAGGGCGTGTCCGCCTCGAGCCCGAGTGCCTCCGTGTAGGTGTTGAGCCGCAGGGTGAGTCCCTGGGCGGCCAGGGCGTGCCAGCGGTCGGTGCTGGCGAACGCGTCTGCGGCGTCCACTCGGTGCCAGTGGTTGGCGTCGTAGGTGGCCACCACGGCGTCTGTGCTGACCGGGGCGCCGTAGAGGTTGGCCCAGAGCTGCAGGTAGCCATCCAGGGCGCGAGGCGTCGCGGATGGCGGTCCAGGCCGCGGTGGCTGCGTCGCCTCGCTCGAGGACGTCCCCGGCCGCCTCGCCGGGGCTGTAGGCGCCGGCGTTGTCGCTGATGACCTTGGCTGCCTTGTCGAAGCCCTTGCGGGCGCTGGCGAGGATGCTGTCGCTCTCGGAGCGGATGGCGCGGACGGCGTTGCCGGCGGCGGCTTCGATGAGCTCGCCGGTGGCGCGGCGTCGTTCGGCGGCCTCTACCCGGTGGCGCACGAGGTCGTCGAGGATCGCTGCGATGTTGTCGGGCTCGAGTTGGTCGACGATGGCCTGCAGGTCTTCGGGCTCATCGCCGTTCATGGCTGCGAGCTGGTCGCGGATGGCGAGCCAGCGCACGGCGGGCGTGGGGGTCGCGATTCCTGCGGCGGTGAGGTCGGCGGTCAGGGCCTTGATCGTGGTGGTGGCGGGGATGTTCATGGTCTCTCCTAGAGGTCGGTGATGGCGTTGGTGGTGGCGCCGAGGTGGGCGCCGATCTTGGCGATGAGGCTGGCGTCGTCGTTGAGTGCCAGAGCTGCGCCCGGGTTGCCTGGGCTGGCGTCGTCGTGGGTGTCGCAGTGCGGCAGGGTGTGGCCTTCGAGGGTGAGCCGCAGGGCGTGGTCGAGGTCGACGCACTGGCAGTCGGTGGGGTCGGTCATCGGTTGTCCGATCGTGTGGGGGTGTCTCCCGGCTGGGCGCGGTCTCTGCGAGTCGGTGGCACGAGCGGCGCCTCGAGGATGTACGGCGAGCACAGGCCGTCGAGGACGAGCCGTCGCGCCGCGGCGGTGGGCGACTCGGGTGGGGCGGCGTGCGAGTCGGCGGGCGCCGCGGTGCGTGGTCGATTGCGGCTGCGTGGGTCGGCGTTACGGCGTGGCACGGCGAGTCTCCTTGGTCGTCGTCTGGTCGGTGTCGTCTGCCTCGCGTGGGCGGGGCTCGAGCCAGTGGGCGACGGTCGACACGGCGTCGGCCTGGGCGATGGTGGCGTGCGCCTGGGCCAGAGTTGCGAGCGTGCTGGCCGCCTCGGTCTCGCCGTCTGCGAGTCGCGTCACGGCGTCGGTGGCGAGCCGCTCGGCGGTCTGTCGGTGCTGTCCTGCGTCCATGTCAGTTCTCCTGTCCGGTGGGCGATGTCATTTCGGGGTTTGGGTTCTCTGGACCGCGACGGCGCCACAGCCGGCGCAGCGGATGACGCACAGGTCGCCAACGACGCTGGCTCGCAGGCCCGGCAGCGGGCATCCATGGCGGTGAGTCATGGGCGGGGTGTCGGTCATGACGCGACCGCCTTCCGTGCGGCGCGATCGCCGAAATCGACGCCGGCCCACACCCCGTGTTGGTGCTTCTCCTCGACAGCCACCGCTGCACAGTGCGGAAGCAGTGGGCAGGACCGACAGATCCGGGCGGCTCGCGCCTTCTCTGCGGGGTCGTCGCCAGTCCATGCGTCCGGGTCGTCGGCGCATGCGAGCTTGCCCCCGTCGTCGAGCAGGTCGAGCAGCGCGACGTTGAAGGCCTCACGCGCCGTCACTCGTCGGTCGCCTTGGCGCACGAGGGGTGCACGGTCCAGCCGGGCCTGACCAGCCCTCCGCAGAGCGGACAGAGCGCGGGCGCGGCCTGGAGGGCAATCGCGAGGACGTGGCGCACGACGTCGGAGACTGAGACTTGCGGCTCGTCGTCGATCCGCTCACCCGTTCGGTCGTATCGGTGGCTCACCTGGGGCCTCCATCGATGTGAATGATGTGATTCGGTCCGAGGCCGCATCCCGTGAAGGCCTCGCCGTCCCGCCTCACTCCTTGGCAAGACAGGCCGGAGCCGTCGTCGTTGAAGGCGTGCCCGTTCTCTTCGCGGCGGGCGAGAAGCTCAGTGAGGCGCGGGTCGTCTGCCTCCTGGTGCTGCGAGCGCGTAGCCCTAGCGGAGCGCGCGCCAGCGCCTCCTCCCTCTCCCTCCCTAAGGGTCGGGAGCGGGACGGGACCGGGAACGGGAGGGCGTGACTCACCGGTGGTCTCACGGGGTGTCTCACGCGTGAGTGCCCAGCAACGTTGAGGATCACAGGCTGAGTGGTCGCCCTTGTTGTGGCGTCGTCGGCGGTCGTCTCGACGACGCCACTCCTCTCGACGGCCCTGGACATCCTCGGCCTTCTCCTGGTCGGACCAGTCGAGCTGCCAGCCCGTCTCGGCGTCGTCCCATCGGCCGGCCGCCACCAGCTCGGCGACGTCGGCGGCAGGGTCTTCGGAGTCCGTCACCTTGCGGAGCGCGGCGCGCGGTAGGTAGCCGTCCGTGGTGTTGCGGTTGCACCACACGAGGCCCTCGACGTCGAGGAGCCGCGCAGAGCGTGACAGTCCGAGCAGGTCGAGGCGGTCGCTGTAGTCATCGCTCAGGCGCGTCCATGTCATGCCACCTCACCAGCCCTGGAGTGGTGGCAGCCGTCCTGCGTCGACCGCAGGCGCAGCGGCCGGCGCACCCCCTGGTGAAGAGTGACCGCGCGACACGGCTGTCCGGGCTCGGCGCCACACCACGGGCAGTAGGTCGGGGGTGGTGGAGCTGGTCGCATGCCGAGCGCGGTTCGTACCGTTGAGAATTCGCGCGGTACAGTCGCAGTGACTTCATTGCCGGGGTCTAGAGGCCGTTCACCTGTCCAGGGGCGGCCTCTCCTGCTGTCCGGGCTCATGCGACGTTGGCGCCCCGCCGCGCCAGCTCGATGAAGCGCTCGACGTCCTCGAGCGCGTAGAGCACGCGCCGGCCGACCTTGAATGCGTCGGGTCCCTTGCCGATGTGACGCCAGTAGCGGACTGTCTCGGCGCTTGTGCGCAAGAGGTCTGCTACCTCCTCCGTAGTCAGGTATCTGCTCATCACCACTCCATATCCATGACGGTGGCGGACTGTCCGCGATAACCGTTGACAGCACTATGGAGACGGTGACAGACTGTCACCTAATACGCACCGGACACACTTTGGAGGGACCGCCGATGAGCGAGGGGCGACTGACCATCAGCCAGGCAGTGAAGGACAGGCGCGGCCATGTCCGATGGGTTGTGGTGGGCACGTTCGTCGGGGTCGACGGTTCGGAGCCGCGATGCATCGACTACCGCGTGCGAGTGGTGCCAGAGATGGACTCCGTGGAGATGTCTTCAGGTGTCGCTAAGCAGCTCGCCATTCTGCTGGCGGATGACGCGGAGCAAGATCGCTCGCTCTACCGGGCCGCCGAGCAAAGCGCA
This sequence comes from Terrabacter sp. Root181, assembly GCF_001428505.1. GTDB lineage: Bacteria > Actinomycetota > Actinomycetes > Actinomycetales > Dermatophilaceae > Terrabacter. The sequence continues at coordinate 201,267 of NZ_LMHU01000007.1, read as the reverse complement.
CCGTCTGAGGGCATCCCGCGGCGGGTCTTCGAAGAGGCGTCGCAGACGAGACTCCTCGAGATGGCCCGCGACCTTGTGAGGCGTGGGCGCGTGGAGCCGGTCGAGCTCCTGACGCGTCAAGAGCGACCGCGGCGCGGTCGACCGCCCGCAAGGTCACTCGGCGAGAAGCTGCGCATCCTCGAATCGGTGGAGCGGGCTTTCGCGTCTGGCCACACCTTGGACGATGTCGCCCGAGAGCATCATCTGAGCAGGGGTAGCGTGCGCAATCTGTTGGCTTGGGCTCGCACCGACGCGGAGCCCCAACTGTTCGAGGGAACGACGCCAGGGCGCCGAGGCGGTCGCCTCACGCCGGCGGCAAGAACGATGCTCGAGAAGGGGGTGGACTGATGGCCAGCATCAGGAAGCAACCGAGCGGGCGCTGGCAGGCCCGCTACTACGACAGTGCCGGCAAGCAGCACGCGCGCCGATTCGACCGGAAGGTCGACGGGCAGCGGTGGATTGACGAGCAGACCGCGGCCCTCGTCTCGGGCACGCACGTCGACCCCCGGACAGCACGCCAGACAGTCGATCAGTGGTGCGACACGTGGCTCGAGGGGTACGCCTCTCGGGCTCCCGCCACGGTGCGGCAGGCGAAGGTCCACCTGCGGCTGATACGGCAAGCGTTCGGACCGATGCAGCTCTCCTCGGTCCGCCCGTCGACCGTGAAGGCGTGGACCGCGAAGCTGAGTGCTGACGGCTATGAGCCGTCCTACGTCTACGCGACATACCGCCGGCTCGCCCAGGTCATGGGCGACGCCGTCGCGGACGGGATCATCCCGCGCTCTCCGTGCTCCCGGAAGACAGCGCCGAAGACGGGGGAGCAGCGGCCCTACGTCGCCACCACGGAGCAGATCTGGGCGCTCTACGAGGCGTTTCCCGAGGGGCTGCGTCCAGCCATCCTGCTCGGCGCCTTCGCCGGTCTGCGGCTCGCTGAGGCGGCGGCCCTGCGGGTCTCGGACGTCGACTTCATGCGCGGCATCATCCACCCGGCGACTCAGTACCCCGACAAGCCACTCAAGTCGGAGACGTCGCGGACATCGGTGCCAATCCCGCCCGAGCTGGCGCTGATGCTCTCGGCGGAGGTGGCTCGCTCAGGGGCCGAAGTCCTGGTAACGAACGAGATCATGCGGCCAGCCACCCCGTGGGCGATCGAACGTGCCATGCGCGAAGTGCGGGGGAGTGTCGAGGGCCTGCCCGAGGGCTTCCGGTTCCATGACTGCCGCCACTACTTCGCGTCGCTGCTCATCAGTGCGGGTCTAGACGTCAAGGTGGTGCAGACGCGGCTGCGGCACGCGTCCGCCATGACGACTCTCAACACCTACGGACACATGTGGCCGGACAAAGACGAGTCCTCACGGGCTGCCGTCGCCGTGGCTCTGGCTGCCCGTGAGGACAAGTCAAGGACAAAGGAGGTGAGCACCTGACGTTTCAGCACGTCAGAGCGCTGTGAGGCTCAGATGTCGAAGTACAGTTCGAACTCGTGCGGGTGCGGACGGAAGCGGATCGGGTCGACCTCGTTCTTGCGCTTGTACTCGACCCAGGCCTCGATGAGGTCCTGCGTGAACACGTCGCCCTCGAGGAGGTAGTCGTGGTCGGCCTCGAGGGCGTCGAGCACCTCGGGCAGCGAGCCGGGCACCTGCTGGATCGCGGCGTGCTCCTCGGGCGGCAGCTCGTAGAGGTCCTTGTCGACCGGCTCCGGCGGCTCGATGCGGTTCTTGATGCCATCGAGACCGGCCATGAGCTGGGCGGCGAAGCAGAGGTACGGGTTCGCCGACGGGTCGGGAACGCGGAACTCGATGCGCTTGGCCTTCGGCGACGTGCCGGTGATCGGGATGCGGACGCACGCCGAGCGGTTGCGGGCCGAGTAGACCAGGTTGACCGGCGCCTCGTAGCCGGGGACCAGGCGGTGGTAGGAGTTCACCGTCGGGTTCGTGAAGGCGAGCAGCGACGGGGCGTGCTTGAGCAGGCCGCCGATGTACCAGCGCGCGAGGTCGGACAGACCGCCGTAGCCGCGCTCGTCGTAGAAGAGGGGCTCGCCGTCCTTCCAGAGCGACTGGTGCGTGTGCATGCCCGAGCCGTTGTCACCGAAGAGCGGCTTCGGCATGAACGTCGCGGTGTGGCCCTGCTTCCACGCCGAGTTCTTGACGACGTACTTGAACTTCATCAGGTCGTCGCCGGAGTGCAGCAGCGTGTTGAAGCGGTAGTTGATCTCCATCTGACCCGCGGTGCCGACCTCGTGGTGGCTGCGCTCGACGTTGAGACCGACCTCCTTGAGCTCGAGGCAGATCTTGTCGCGGAAGTCGGCGAAGTGGTCGACGGGGGAGACGGGGAAGTAGCCGCCCTTGTAGCGGGTCTTGTAGCCCTTGTTGCCGCCCTCCTCCTCCCGGCCGGTGTTCCACGCGGCCTCGACGGAGTCGATGAAGTAGTAGCCGGCGTTCTGCTTCGTCTCGAAGCGCACGTCGTCGAAGACGTAGAACTCGGCCTCGGCGCCGAAGTAGGCGGTGTCGGCGATACCCGTGGACTTGAGGTACTCCTCGGCCTTGCTCGCGATGTTGCGCGGGTCGCGGCTGTAGCGCTCGTCCGTGAAGGGGTCGAGGATCGAGAAGTTCATGACCAGCGTCTTCTCGACGCGGTAGGGGTCGACGAAGGCGGTGGCGGGGTCGGGCACGAGCTTCATATCGGACTCGTGGATCGCCTGGAAGCCACGGATAGAGGACCCGTCGAACATCTGACCAACGGTGAAGAAGTCCTCGTCGACCGACTCAGCCGGCACGTTGAAGTGCTGCATGACACCGGGCAGATCGCAGAACCGAATGTCGACGAACTTGACGTCCTCGTCCTTGATGAACGTGAGGACCTCGTCAGCTGAGCTGAACATCCAACCTCCTGATGTGGGGCGAGGTCGTCTCCCGGTCCTGGGCTCCGAGGAGCGGCAGAGATCGAGCGACGGCCTCGTGCTGTCGGTGTCGACACTATCGACTGCCGATTTCTCTGCAATGACCCTCATGTTTCACGGGTGTTACGGATGGACAGGCCCGGGCAAAGCCCGCGAGCCGTGCCTCGTTACGCTGGACCCGTGGTGGACCGCAAGGATTTCGGCTCGTGGCTCGAGGGCCCGCGAGCGCGCACGAGCGCCGACGGGCAGTACCGAGGCCGCGACCTCGGCCTGCCACCGCACGGACCGGGCTCCGTGGCCGGCTTCGGCATCCGCTTCGCGGGCGTGCTCATCGACTGGACCATCGCCTCGCTCATCGCGCGGGGTCTCTTCGGGGTGCCGCTCCCGTTCTCGCAGCCGCCGGCGTCGGGAGGGCAGGGCTTCGTGGTGCTCGCCGTGTTCGGCGTCATGCACCTCGTGCTCGTCGGCACGGTCGGCTTCACGATCGGCCATCGGATCATGGGCCTGCAGGTGCGCTCGCTCGTGGGTGAGCGTGTCCTGCCGCTCCAGGCGATCGCGCGCACCCTCCTGCTCTGCCTCTTCCTGCCCGCCGTGGTCTGGGACCGTGACGGCCGGGGCCTGCACGACAAGGTGCCCAACACTGTCATCGTCCGCACCCGCTGACGCAGGCCTGACGCAGGCCTGACGCAGGCCTGACGCAGGCACGACGCAGGCGCTGCCCGGGACGGGTACGCGGAAGGGCCGGTTCCCACGGGAACCGGCCCTTCCGCATACCTTCTTGGTCGCACCGCCGTGGCGGTCGGGATCACTTGCCGCGCAAGGCCTTCCGGTCCATGCGGGCGCGCATCGGGTCGACGCCGGGAGGAAGCGGAGCACGGAGACCTCCGAGCGCCTTGAGCCGCTTGTTGACGAGGGCCATCTCGTCCTTGGTGATCTGTGGCTTGAGGCGCTGGACCTTGCTCGCGAGCTTGGGCAGCGGGACCTCGTTGTCGCCGGATCCGACGCGCATCGTGGTGACCGGGACGCCGGGGGCGACGCGCTCGACGCGCTTCCTCTCGGTGGCGAGCAGCTTCTGGACGCGTGCCGTCGGGCCCTCGCCGACGAGGACGACGCCGGGCCGTCCGAGGGCGCGGTAGACCATGGCGGCCGAGTTGATGTCACCCGGGCGGGCGACGTCGGCGGCGACGGGCTCGCGGTCGGTGTACCAGCCACGACGGATCGAGGTGAGGGCGGCACCGGCGGCGCCGGCCTGGCCCTCGATCTGGCTGTAGGCCGCCCGCTCGGCGCGGCGGCTCATGACGATCGTCGCGGCGAGGACGCCGAAGAGCACCCCGAAGATGCCGAAGATCCACGGCAGCTTGACGAGGAAGCCGATGACGAGCAGCACCCCGAAGACGACGAGGAACGACAGCAGCATGAACCAGCCGATGAGGGGGTCAGCCTGCTTGGAGACCCGGTAGACGTCACGGATCTGGGACAGCCGTCCCTGCTTCTTCTCCTGGAGCGCGCTCGTCGCGTCGCCGTCCTTGTTGCGTGCCATGGTGCTCAGGATACGGCGCTCTGGGCGCGGGCCACCAACGACGCCGCCTCCTGGCGCGCGGGGGACCCTGCGGCCTCGGCCAGGTGGGAGAGGTGCGCGGGGATCTCGCGGCCCCACTTGCGCATCGCGGTGGCCCAGAGACGACCGGCGCGGTACGACGAACGCACGAGCGGACCGGCCATGACGCCCTTGAAACCCATCTCCTCGGCCACCTCGGACCAGTGGACGAACTCCTCGGGCTTGACCCACCGGTCGATCGGGTGGTGCAGCTTGGAGGGCCGGAGGTACTGCGTGATGGTCAGGATGTCGCAGCCGGCGTCGTGGAGGTCGCGGATGGCCTCCTCGATCTCGGTGTCGGTCTCGCCCATGCCGAGGATGAGGTTGGACTTCGTGACGAGCTCCGCCTCGCGCGCCATGCTCAGCACGGCCAGCGACTTCTCGTAGGTGAAGGCGGGACGGATGCGCCTGAAGATGCGCGGCACCGTCTCGAGGTTGTGGGCGAACACCTCGGGGCGGGCGTCGAAGACCTGGCCGACGAGCTCGGGCTTGGCGCCGAAGTCGGGCGGGAGGATCTCGACGCCGGTGTTGGGGTTGAGCAGGTGGATCTGGCGGATCGTCTCGGCGTAGAGACCGGCGGCGCCGTCGGGCTGGTCGTCGCGGGCGACGCCGGTCACGGTGGAGTAGCGCAGTCCCATCCGGGCGACCGACTCGGCCACGCGTCGCGGCTCGTCGAGGTCGAGGGTGGTCGGGCGGCCGGTCGCGATGTCGCAGAAGTCGCAGCGCCGGGTGCACACGTCACCCCCGATGAGGAAGGTGGCCTCCTTGTCCTCCCAGCACTCGAAGATGTTGGGGCAGGCGGCTTCCTGGCACACCGTGTGGAGTCCCTCGGACTTCACCATTGAGTGCAGGGCGGTGTACTCGGGCCCCATCTTGGCGGTGGTCCTGATCCAGGACGGCTTGCGCTCGATGGGGGTCTCGGCGTTGCGCGCCTCGACGCGCAGCAGACGACGGCCGTCGGGAACGACAGACACACGGGCTCCTTGGTCGGGATTTGCTGCTCCGCACAGGTTACGCCTCCCCGCGGACCGTCCCGGACCACCCTCGACGTGGGCGTATGCCGGGTGGTCGGGTCGGGCGGGGGCCTGACCTCGGGCGTCAGGTGACGTCGCGCCGCCGGAACGACACGAGGCCCGCCAGCACGACCGCGAGAGCCATGCACAGCAGGAAGACCCAGCCGTGCGTGTAGCTGAGGGTCCGCTCGGCGTACTCGCACGACGAGGGGCCGCAGGACTCGGCGGCGTACGTGGTGCCCCGGTCGACGAACGCCTCGATGTTCTCGAGGACCGACCACTGCTGGAGCCGGCCCTGGAGGAACGCCTGGATGACGATGCCCTCGACCACCACGGCGAAGCCGAGCACGGTCCCGATGATCGCCGCCGTGTGGCGCAGGAGCAGGCCGAGCGCTGCCCCGACGACTCCGGCGCCCAGGGCCAGCGCGACGATGCGCAGCCCGAGCAGGGCCAACGGCTCCTCGAGCGGCGGCGCCTGCGGCAGCTGGAGGTCGGAGCCGGGGCGGTTGACGACGGCGACCATGCGGGCGCCGAGGTTGGTCAGGACGAGCCCGAGCACCGCGACGACGGCGCCACCCACGGCGGCCGCTATGAGCTTGCTGGCGGCGACGCGCAGCCGTCGTGGCTGGAAGGTGAGCCAGAGGCCCATCGAGCCGGTGGAGAACTCGGCCCCGACGAAGCTCGCACCGAGCAGCAGGGCGACGAACGCGAGCAGCAGGGCGATGGTCCGGGCGATGCCCTCGGTGACGATGTCCGCGACGGGCAGGCCGATCCCCATCTCCTCGAGCGTCGGGGTCTGGGCCTGCTGGTCGCAGCCGAGGTCGAGCGTCTGGTCGCCGCTGCGGTCACGCTCGATGGCCTGCTGCCTGCGACAGTCCTCGACGATGCGGGGTGCTTCCTGCTGCATGATCCGGTAGCTGTCGAGCTGCTGGGCGAGGCGCTCGGGCGAGGTCTCGTTGTAGGCGTTGTAGACGGTCGCGCCGATGAAGACGACGACGGCGGCGACGACCACCTTCGTCAGCCGGCGCCACCAGAGGCGACGCAGCTCGACGCCGACGAGGCCGGCGAACGAGGTGCCCTTGGGCTGCCGCTCGGTGCGGGGCCGGGAGTCGGGGGAGACGAGCGTCTCGCTCATGCCACACCACCGCTCCGGCGTCCACCGGCGGCCCGGTCGGCATCGCTCCCGAGCCCCTCGTCGGCGGTGAGTGCGAGGAAGGCCGACTCGAGGTCCGGCCGAACCGGCACGAGCTCGGAGACGTAGAGACCGTGCCCGGCGAGGGACCGGGTCACGGCCGAGGGGTCGTCGGTGCCGACGACGAGGTACGCGTCGTCACGGGTCAGCGTGAAGCCGTCGGCAGCCAGCACCTCGGCGGCCCGGTCGGGGGAGGCGACGGCGACGCGTACCTGGGCGGTGCCGGCGGCACCGGCGCCTCCGAGGATGTCGCTGACGCGCCCCTCGGCGAGCAGCGACCCGTGCCCGATGATCGACACCGTGTCGGCGACCTGCTCGACCTCGGCAAGGATGTGTGAGCTGACGAGCACCGTCTTGCCCTGGGCGCCGAGTGACGACATGGTGTCGCGCACCTCGCGGATCCCCGCCGGGTCGAGCCCGTTGGTGGGCTCGTCGAAGATGAGCAGGTCAGGGTCCTTGAGCAACGTCGCCGCGATGGCGAGGCGCTGCTTCATCCCGAGGGAGAACCCGGCATACCGGTCGCGACCGCGGTCGCCGAGGTGCGTCGCCTCGAGGACCTCGTCGACACGGTGTCGCGGGCTGCCGATCGCGCCGGCGAGGAGCACGAGGTTCTGGCGCGCGGTGAAGGCGGGGAAGAACTTCGGCGACTCGACGATGGCACCCACCCGGTCGATGACGTGGGGCAGTCGCTTGGGCACCGCCTCGCCGAAGACCTCGGCGGTGCCCGAGTCGGCACGCACGAGGCCGAGCAGCATCCGGATCGTCGTCGTCTTGCCCGAGCCGTTGGGGCCGAGGAAGCCGTGGACGCCACCGAGGGGCACGGACATGGACAGGCCGGTGACGGCCACACGTCGTGACCCGCGGCTCAGGTACGTCTTGCGTAGGTTGACGGTGCGGACGGCGACGTCCATCGATCCCCCTGGTTCGACCGGTTGGTGGTCGACACCCTAGGGGGTGCCACCACCCGACCGGGCGTGAACCCTCCGGTCACGACACGGCATACGGCCTCGGGGGCGGCGTCGTTCAGGCGAGGGCGCGGCGGTTGGGCTGGAGCGTCGGGAGGATGTCGGCCAGGTGCTTCTCGACGTGCGGGAGGACCTCGGTGACGGGCACGTCGCGCCCGAGCTCGAACGACAGGGACGTCACACCGGCACCGACGATGCCGCACGGGATGATGACCTCGCCCCACGACAGGTCGGGGTTGCAGTTGAGCGCGAAGCCGTGCATCGCGACCTGCCGGCTGACGCGGATGCCGATGGCACCGATCTTGCGACGCGGCCCGCGGTCGTCGGCGGCGATCCACGTGCCGCTCTCGCCCTCGACGCGCCCGGCCTCGACGCCGAAGTCGGCGCAGACCCGGATCATCATCTCCTCGATGTGCCGGACGTAGCCGACGACGTCGATGGGCGCCGGCAGCCGCACGATGGGGTAGCCGGTGATCTGTCCCGGGCCGTGCCAGGTGATCTTGCCGCCGCGGTCGACGTCGATAACGGGTGTGCCGTCGCTGGGTCGTTCCTGCGGCTCGGTGCGCTTGCCGGCCGTGTACACCGCGCGGTGCTCGAGGAGGTAGACGGTGTCGGGCTCCTCGCCCGCCACGACCTTCGCGTGCATGTCGCGCTGGACCTGCCAGGCCTGCTCGTAGTCGACGAAGTCGGGGTCGAGGCCGAGGTGGACGAAGCGCATGCGGTCACCCTACGCCGGGCGGCATACGATGCCGGAATGCCTGGCACCGACCCGTCCCCGTCCACCCCGCTGCGCGTCGGACTCGTCGGCTACGGCTCCGCGGGGCGAGGCATCCACGCCCCGCTCATCGTCCGGGCCGGCCTCTCGGTGGCGGCCGTCTCGACGTCGAACGCGACACGCGCCGACGAGGTGCGTGCCGACCTGCCGGGCACCGAGGTCGTCCCCGACCTCGAGACCCTTCTCGGCGTCGACGGCCTCGACCTCGTCGTCCTCGCCTCGCCGAGCGGGGTGCACGCGGAGCAGGCCGAGCGGGTCGTCGAGGCGGGCATCCCGCTCGTCGTCGACAAGCCGCTCGCCGTCGACGCGAGCCGCGCGCTCGACGTCGTCGACCTGGCCGCCCACCACGGAGTGCCCCTCACGGTCTTCAACAACCGCCGCTTCGACCCCGAGCTGGCGGCTCTGCGGATCGTGCGCGACGACGAGCTCGTCGGTGAGATCTGGCGAGCCGAATACCGTTGGGACCGTTGGCGCCCGGTGCCCAAGCAGCGCTGGCGCGAGCAGGTCACCGCCGAGGAGGGTGGCGGCCTGCTGCTCGACCTGCAGACACACCTCGTCGACCAGGCCGTGCTGCTGCACGGGGAGGTCGAGTCGGTCTACGCCGAGGTCGACTCGCGCACGACGGTCGCCGAGGACGACACCTTCCTCGCCTGCCGGCACACCTCCGGCGTCGTCAGCCACGTCATGTCCAGCTCGGTCAACGGCGCCCCCGGGCCGCGCGCCCGCGTCAACGGCTCGGCCGGATCCTTCGTCATCGGAAGACAGTTCGACGACGTCAGCTCGTTCACCGAGTTCGAGAACCAGGGCGACGCCGTCGGCTGGGTCGTGCGCGGCGACGAGCGCGAGCCGGGGCCCGTCGTGACGGACGCCGACCAGGCGGACTTCTACCGCGCGGTCGCGGTCGCGCTGGTGTCGTCCGACCCGCAGGCGACGATGCCGGTCGACCCGCGCGACGCCGTCCACGTGCTCGCCGTCGTCGACGCCGCGCGCATCAGCGCCCGTGACCGTCGGGTCGTAGACGTCGTGACTCCCGGCCAGACCCCCTGACCGGAACCGTCGGCACCGTCGACGTCGCGTATGCCGTGTGGCGCGGCCCGTCGTCTGGTCCCGTCGTCGTCCGGGCCCTGTGGATGACGCGCCCGCGCACCGTCGGGGCGGTGCTTGCATGAGCGCATGGACGACCAGGAGCGAGAGCAGCCGGGGCAGGCGCCACCGGAGCGTCCCGACGTCCCGGGACACCGCGTCGACGCCGTCATCGGCACCGGAGGGTCAGCGGTCGTGTGGTCGGGGGTCGACGCGACGGGACGACGGGTGGCGATCAAGGTGCCGCACCTCGTCCGTGACGAGCTCGACCGGCAGCAGTCCCTCGCCGAGCAGCAGGTCCTGCTGGCCGTGCAGCACGACCACCTGGTGCCGCTCCGGTCGGTCGTGCCCCTCGCCGACGGCCGCGAGGCCCTCGTGTTCGACCTCGTCACCGGGGCCCAGCTGGCCGGGATGGTGCGCTCCCGCGGTCACCTGCGGCCGGGCGAGGTCGTCACGGTCCTCACGCCCGTCTGCGAGGCCGTGGCGCACCTGCACGCGGCCGGAGGCCTGCACGCCGACATCTCGCCGTCCAACATCACGGTGACCTCCGACGGGCGACCGGTCCTGCTCGACCTCGGTGCGGTGCGCGTGGCCGGAGGTGAGCCCGGGGTCGTGCACGGCACTGCGGGCTTCGTCGCGCCCGAGGTGCTCCTCGGGGCGCGGCCCGACGAGGCCTCCGACGTCTACGCGCTCGGGGCCGTGGCGTGGTTCTGCCTCACCGGCAACGGTGCTCCCGACACGATGCTGCGTCTCGACGAGGCGACCGTCGTGAGCCACGTCGGCCCCGAGCTCGCCTCGGTCGTGGCAGCGGCGATCGACCCCGAGCCGGACCGTCGGCCGAGCGCCGCCGATCTCGCCGGCCTCTTCTACGACGCGGCCCCGCCGGAGGCCGTCGAGGTGGTCGTCGGCCCGGACCAGGCGTCGGCACTGACCCACCGCCTCCGGGCCGAGGCAGGTCGCGAGCCGCCTCCCCCGGCGCCCGGCCCGCGACCGTCGTCACGTCGCGTGGTCGCGTCGGCGCTCGTCGTGTCGGCGCTCGTCGCCGTGCCGCTGCTCGTGGCAGCGGGGTGGGCGTGGGCGGGGCGGGCACCGGACCCGTCCACGTGGTCGGCACACGCCGCGACGACGCTCGCACGGCCCGCGTCCACCACACCCGGGGCGTCCGGTGCCGCGGCAGTGCCGGGGCCGCACAGGACACCGCCGCGCACGGTCCCGGGGCCGACCGCGTCCACGGTGGTGACGACTTCGACGCCGCCCCGCCCGCCGGCACGTCCCGCACCGGGCGCGACCACGTCCGACTCGGTCCTGCGCGAGGCCACGAGCCCCTCGCTACGCCCCGAGGACGTGCTGCAGGTCCTCAGCGACCGGCGCTCCGTCGCGCTCGTCGACGGCGACGTCACAGCCCTGGCGGGAGTCCACGCACCCGGTTCGCCGAGCCTCGCCGCCGACCGGGCGCTGCTCGCCGGACTCGCCGGCGCCCGCACGCGCTGGGAGGGACTGCGGCTCGAGGTGGCCGAGGCGCTCTTCGTGTCGGGGTCACCGACGGAGGCGGTGGTGCGCGCCCGGGTCGACTGGACGGCATACACCGTCGTCACGGCGGACGGCGCGAAGCAGGGGCGCCCCGCTGACGTCGGCCGTCAGCTCGACTTCCGGCTGGTGCGCGGGCCGCAGGGCTGGCGGATCAGCGCGCTCAGCGCCTCACCAGCCACCTGACGGCGCCGTCGAGGTCGGGGTGCTCGAAGGTGAACCCCGAGGCGAGCAGGGCCGCAGGCTCGACGCGCTGGCTCGCGACGACGTAGTCGGCGAACTCGCCGATGACGGCACGGATGGCGAAGTGGGGGGCGGGGACGAACGCCGGCCGCGAGAGCGCCGACCCGATGGCCGACGCGATCTCGCGCTGCCGCGCGGCCCCCGGGGCTGCCAGGTTGAAGGGCCCCACGAGTTCCGGGTGGTCGAGGAGGTGCAGGATCGCACGCACTTCGTCGACGAGCGTGATCCACGGCCACCACTCGCGGCCCGAGGCCATCGGACCGCCGAGGCCGAGACGGCCGAGCAGCACGACCTGCTCGAAGGCGCCACCCTCGTGTGCCATGACGAGTCCCGTCCGGACGAAGGCGACGGGGAGGCCCGCGTCGACGGCGGGCCGGGCCGCGCCCTCCCAGCGGACGACGACACCGGAGAGGAAGTCCTGCCCCGGGCCGCTCGTCTCGGGGAGGTGCTCCTCGCCCCGGTCGCCGTAGTAGCCGACGGCCGACGCGTTGACGAGCCGGATGGCCTCGCCGGTGCGGTCGCGGTGGGTGACGAGTGCCTGGGCGACCGTCCCGGTGGCGTCGGTGCGTGACCGCTCGACCTCCCGCTTGTGCTCGGCGTTCCACCGGCGGTCACCGATGCCGACGCCCGCCAGGTTGACGACGGCGTCGACCCCGTCGAGCGCGCCCTCGTCGAGCCGTCCCCGGGCGGGGTCCCACTGGACCTCGCCCGGGGCAGCGGGGGAGTGGCGCACGAGACGGATGACCTCGTCACCGCGTTCGGCGAGGGCACGACGAAGCGCGCCGCCGATCAGACCGGACGAGCCGGTGACAGCGACGCGCTTCGTCATGGGGTGCTCCTCATGCAGGGGAACCTCAGGCCTCGAACTGGCCCTCTTCGAGCCGGGCCTTCATCGTGCCGAGGAACCGCGCGGCGTCGGCACCGTCGACGATGCGGTGGTCGTAGGACAGCGCGAGGTACATCATCGAGCGGATCGCGATGGTCTCGCCGCCGTCGACGTCGGTGACGACCACGGGGCGCTTGACGATCGCGCCGGTGCCGAGGATGGCCACCTGCGGCTGGTTGATGATCGGCGTGTCGAAGAGCGCGCCACGGCTGCCGGTGTTGGTGATGGTGAAGGTGCCACCGGCGAGGTCGTCGGGCGTGATCTTGTTGTTGCGCGTGCGTGCGGCGACGTCGGCGATCGCGCGGGCGAGGCCGGCGATGTTGAGGTCACCGGCGTTCCTGACGACCGGGACGATAAGGCCCTTCTCGGTGTCGACGGCGATCGAGAGGTTCTCGCTGCCGTGGTAGACGACCTCGTCGCCCTCGATGCTCGCATTGACCATCGGGTGCGCCTTGAGCGCCTCCGTCGCGGCGAGAGCGAGGAACGGCAGGAAGCTCAGCTTCGTGCCCTCGCGGGCCTCGAAGTCGCTCTTGACCCGGGCCCGCAGGCGAGCCACCTTCGTCAGGTCTACCTCGACGACGGTGGTCAGCTGTGCCGACACCTGCAGCGACTCGACCATGCGGGTGGCGATGACCTTGCGCAGGCGGGTCATCTTCTCGCGGGTGCCGCGCTTGGGCGAGACCGTTGCCGGGGCCGTGGACGCGGCGGGAGCGGCGGGAGCGGCCGCCGGAGCAGCCGGCTGGGCGGCCGGTGCGGGCGCGACCGGCGCCTTGGCGGCCTCGGCGGCGTCGAGCACGTCCTGCTTGCGGATGCGACCGCCGACGCCGGTGCCGGTGATCGAGCCGAGGTCGACACCGTGCTGGTTCGCGAGCTTGCGCACGAGCGGCGTGACGTAGGCGGCGGCGTCGTCGCGCGACGGCGTCGGGGCCGGGGCGGCGGCCTCGGGGGACTGCTGGGCCGGAGGACGCTCGGCGTCGGCCGGCGTGCCGGCGGCCGCAGGGGCCTCCTCCTCCTGCTGCTCCTGAGCGGGAGCCTTGGGTGCCTCGGCAGCGGGCTCGGGTGCCTTCTCGGGCTCGGGCTCAGGCGCCGGCTCCGGGGCCTTCTCGGGCTCCGGTGCTGCGCCGGCTGCGGGTGCACCGCCGCCGATGACGGCGAGGTCGGCACCCACGGGGACGGTGTCGTCCTCCTGGACGAGGATCTTGGTCAGCGTGCCGGCGACGGGCGACGGGATCTCGGTGTCGACCTTGTCGGTCGAGACCTCGAGGAGGGGCTCGTCGACGGCGACCTCGTCGCCCTCGGACTTCAGCCAGCGCGTGACGGTGCCCTCGGTGACGGACTCGCCGAGAGCAGGCATCGTCACCGTCTGGCCCTCGCCGCCACCCGACGCCGAGGCGGCGGCCTGCGGCTGCTCCGCCTGCGCGGCCTCCGGCTCGCTCGTGGCGGCCTGCGGCTCCTGCTCGGTGCTGGGCGCCTCCGGTGCAGGGGCGGCCTCGGGCTCGGGTGCCTCCTCGGGCGCGGCCTCCGGCTCGGCGGCCGGGGCGTCGCCACCCGACGCAGGGGCGTCGCCGTCACCGATGACGGCGAGGTCGGCGCCGACGGGGACGGTGTCGTCCTCCTGGGCGAGGATCTCCTGGAGGGTGCCCGCCACGGGGGAGGGGATCTCGGTGTCGACCTTGTCCGTCGAGACCTCGAGCAGTGGCTCGTCAACCTCGATGCGGTCACCGACGTTCTTCAGCCAGCGGGTGACGGTCCCCTCGGTGACGGACTCACCCAGGGCCGGCATGGTCACGCGTTCTGACATGACGTGTTTTCTCCTCTTCCCAGTTTCTGGCTCAAGCGTGTGCGTGCAGGGGCTTACCCGCCAAGGCCAAGTGTGCCTCGCCGAGTGCCTCGTTCTGTGTGGGGTGCGCGTGGATGAGACCGGCGACGTCCTCCGGGTGCGCCTCCCAGTTGACGATGAGCTGTGCCTCGCCGATCTGCTCGCCCATCCGGGCCCCGATCATGTGGATGCCGACGACGGGTCCGTCGACCTGACGCACGAGCTTGACGAAGCCCTGGGTGCCGAGGATCTGGGACTTGCCGTTGCCGCCGAGGTTGTACTCGTACGTCGCGACCTCGCCGTGCTTCTCACGCGCCTGGGTCTCGGTGAGCCCGACGCTCGCGATCTCGGGGTCGCAGTAGGTCACCCGGGGGATGCCCGTCTCGTCGATGACGGCCGGAGCGAGACCCGCGATCTCCTCGGCGACGAAGATCCCCTGGGCGAAGCCGCGGTGCGCCAGCTGCAGGCCCGGCACGATGTCGCCGACGGCGTAGACGCCGGGGGCGCTGGTGCGCAGGCGCTCGTCGGTGGGCACGAAGCCGCGGTCGACCGTGACGCCTGCGGCTTCGTAGCCGAGCCCGTCGGTGACCGGGCCCCGCCCGACGGCGACGAGCAGGAGGTCGGCCTCGATGGTCTCGCCCGACTCGAGCGAGACGGTGACGACGTCGCCCTTCTGGGTCGCGCCGGCGAAGGCGACTCCGGTCTTGAAGGCGATCTTGCGCTTGCGGAAGGAGCGCTCGAGCTGCTTGCTGATGGCCTCGTCCTCGGCGGCGACGAGCCGGGGCAGGGCCTCGACGATCGTCACCTCGGAGCCGAAGCTCCTGAAGACCGAGGCGAACTCGACGCCGATGACGCCGCCACCGAGGACGACGACCCGGGCGGGCACGTCGTCGATGGAGAGCGCCTGCTCGCTCGTCATGATGCGGCCCCCGATCTCGAGACCGGGGAGCGACTTCGCGTAGCTGCCGGTCGCGAGCACGACGTTGCGGCCCGTGACGCGTCGGTCGCCGACGACGACGGTGTGCGGGCCGTCGAGGATACCCGCGCCCTCGACGTAGTCGATCTTCGCTGCCTTCACCAGGCCCTGCAGGCCCTTGTAGAGACGGCTGATGACGCCGTCCTTGTACGCGTTGACGCCCGACATGTCGACCGACTCGAAGGTGGTCTTGACGCCGAACGACGCGCCCTCGCGGGCGACGTCGGCGACCTCGGCGGCGTGGAGCAGCGCCTTGGTCGGGATGCAGCCCTGGTGCAGGCAGGTGCCCCCCAGACGCCCCTTCTCCACGAGCGCCACGGAGAGCCCCAGCTCTGCCGACCGCAGGGCGCAGGCGTAGCCGCCGGACCCTCCACCGAGAATGACGACGTCGTAGTCGCCTGCGGCACCAGCCGGCATGTGCATGTGCTCCTTCGGGTGAATCGCCTGCTCCCGCCGTCGTGCAGCAGGAGTCCGCGGAGGTTCGGGCGTACGCATGGGTGAGCGTACGGGTGGGCGTGCAACAGCATCTTGTCATTGATCGGATGAGACGTCACAGGCAGGTCACGCCGCCCGGCGCGCTGTGGCGGCGGGCACGGCCGGACCACGTACAGTGCCGCCATGGGCTGGTTCTCACGACGCGGCAGCCGCAAGGGTGACGGGCGTCCCACCCGCT
This sequence comes from Terrabacter sp. Root181, assembly GCF_001428505.1. Taxonomy (GTDB): domain Bacteria; phylum Actinomycetota; class Actinomycetes; order Actinomycetales; family Dermatophilaceae; genus Terrabacter. The sequence continues at coordinate 185,583 of NZ_LMHU01000007.1, read as the reverse complement.
CCGACGGGCCGCAGATGGAGATCGACCGCAAGGCGGTCGAGCAGCACCTCCGCTCGTTCGTCGACTCCCGGCTCGGCGTCGAGGCGTACGTCGAGCCCGCCACGAGCGTCAGCCCCACGACGATCGTGCTCATCGCCTGGGACGGCGAGTGGACGCGGCGCGCCGTGGGCTCGCCGAAGGAGGGTCTCGAGATCAGCCAGAAGCTCGGCGTGCCGGTCTACGACGTCAACAAGACGGGCTATCCCAACCGGATGCGCGAGTGGAGCAAGCGCCGACGTCAGGGAGACGCCTGACCCGGCCACACGGCATACGACCTCGTGGTCGGTTGCCGGGCAAAAGGGGTGGACCGGGTCCCGGTTCGCCTGACAGGGTGAAAAGTGTTCAGTCCGTGCCGGATTCGGCGCCACAGCACACAGGAGGTTCTCGAATGTCGAAGCAGGATGGCGAATCCAGCGGTCCGAGCGAGGAGATGAAGGCCAAGTTCCGGGCCGCGCTCGACAAGAAGCACGCCCACGGTGGCAAGGACGTCTCCGACGACCACGACCGCACCAAGGTGCACGGCGCACACGGCCCCGCCAAGGCCCAGCAGATGTTCCGTCGCAAGTCCGGCGGCTGACCACAGCCGCACACGCCGAGAGGCCACGTCCCCCCAGGACGTGGCCTCTCGTGCGTTCGGGTCAGACGTACGACTCGGCGAGGCCGACGAGGGTGCGCACGCCGAAGCCGGTGCCGCCCTTGGGCCAGTAGCCCGTCGGGGCCTTGTCGTTGTAGGCCGGTCCCGCGATGTCGAGGTGGCTCCACGGGATGCCCTCGCCGACGAACTCGCCGAGGAAGATGCCGGCCGTCAGCATGCCGGCCTCGGCGCCGCCCTTGTGCGCGAGGTCGGCGTTGATCGAGTCGAGGCCCGGACGCAGCTCCGTCGGCAGGGGCATCGGCCACATGGCCTCGCCCACCGCGGAGGCCGCCTCGAGGACGCGCGTGCGGAAGTCGTCGTCGTTGCCCATGACGGCCGCCGTGTTGGCGAGCGCGACGACCTGCGCGCCGGTGAGGGTGGCGATGTCGACGATGGCGTCGGGCTTGCTCTCCGAGGCGAGGGCGATGCAGTCACCGAGGACCATGCGACCCTCGGCGTCGGTGTTGAGCACCTCGACGGTCGTCCCGCCACGCATCGTCACGACGTCGCTCGGACGCTGCGCCGTGGAGCTCGGCATGTTCTCGGCGAGACCGAGGTAGCCGGTGACGGCGATGGGCAGACCGAGCTCGGCGATCGCGAGGACGGCGCCCGCGACCGCAGCAGCGCCGGCCATGTCGCACTTCATCGTCAGCATCCCGTTGGCCGGCTTGATGCACAGGCCGCCGGAGTCGAAGGTGATGCCCTTGCCGACGAAGGCGATGGACGCCTTGGGCCGCGACGGCGTGTAGCTGAGGACGGCGATCCGCGGCTCGTTGGCCGAGCCCTGGCCGACGCCGACCGTGCCACCGAAGCCGCCGGCGCGCAGCGCCTTCATGTCGTAGGACTTGAGCTTGACCTTCGTGCCCTTGATGCGGTCGGTGAGGGAGTCGACGAACGTCTCCGGGTAGAGCAGGTTCGGGGGGAGGTTGACGAGGTCGCGGGTGTACGCGACGGCCTCGCCGAGAGCGGCGGCCCGCTTGACGGCCCGGCGGGACGCGGCGTCGGCCGGGCCGACGAGCGCCACGGCCGCGACGGCGTCGGTGCTCCTCGTGCCCGCCTTGGACACGGCGTACGCCCCGAGCGCCACGCCCTCGGCGACGGCGGAGACGAGCTCGACCGACGTGCCGGGCACGACGACCGCGACCTTCTTCTTCCGGCTCAGCGAGCGGATCGCGCCGCCGACGCCCTTGCGGACGTCCTCGAGGGCCGAGGGGTCGGAGGACAGCGGGCCGACACCGGCGAGGACGACGAGCTTCGCGGCGACCTCGGGCACGGCCGTGAGGGTGGTGACCTCACCGACCTTGCCGGCGAGCTCGAGGTCGGTGACGACGGACTTGAGGTGCGCGACGGTCTTGCGGGGGAGGCCGTGGCCGGGGGCCAGGGTGGCACCGCCGTCGCCGGGGACGAGCGCGACGACGAGCGCGTCGCCGGCCGTGTCGGCGGCCGAGCGGTTCGAGATGGTCAGGTTGGCCACGAAGGACTCCTTTGTCGAGGTGCTGTCGGGCGCACGGGTGACAGCACGTCCTGAGGGGTGTGTCGATGGTGCGCCGGCCGGGCACGGGTTCGTGCGCCGGTCGGCCTCACGACACCGCCGCTGTTGGCGGCGTTCGATGATAACGAGCGAGGGGGGCGGACCCGGTGAGCGGTAGGTTGGCGCCCATGACGACAGCGACGTCGGGGACGACCTCCCCGCTGACCTCACCCCTCCACGACCGCCACGTCGCCCTCGGCGCCAAGATGGCCGACTTCGGTGGCTGGGACATGCCGATCGAGTACCCCGGCGGCGGCGTCGTCGCCGAGCACACCGCCGTGCGCGAGCGCGTCGGCGTCTTCGACGTGAGCCACCTCGGGAAGGCCTCGGTGACCGGTCCCGGGGCGGCCGACTTCGTCAACACGTGCCTGACCAACGACGTGCGCCGCATCCAGCCCGGGTCGGCGCAGTACACCCTCTGCTGCGACGACGCCGGCGGCGTCGTCGACGACCTCATCGTCTACCTCAAGGCCGACGACGACGTCTTCCTCATCCCCAACGCGGCCAACACTGCCGAGGTCGTCCGTCGCCTCCAGGCCGCTGCGCCCGAGGGCATCACGGTGACCAACCTGCACCGGGACTACGGCGTCATCGCCGTCCAGGGCACGAAGAGCGACGAGGTGCTCGAGTCGCTCGGGCTGCCGACCGGCCACGACTACATGTCCTTCGTCGAGGCGGACTGGCAGGGCCACCCCGTCATCGTGTGTCGCACCGGCTACACCGGCGAGCGCGGCTACGAGCTCGTGCCGCAGTGGGACGACGCGCCCGCCCTGTGGGACGCGCTCGTCGAGGCGGTCGCGCCGTTCGAGGGCAAGCCGTGCGGCCTCGGTGCGCGCGACACCCTCCGCACGGAGATGGGCTACCCGCTGCACGGACAGGACCTGTCGCTGCAGATCTCACCCGTCCAGGCCCGCGCCGGCTGGGCCGTCGGCTGGAAGAAGGACGCCTTCTGGGGCAAGCAGGCCCTCGAGGCCGAGCGCGCCCACCCGACGCGCCTCATGCGGGGCCTCCTCGTCACCGGCCGCGGTATCCCCCGGGCCCACTGCACCGTGTCGTGGAACGGCGCGGCCGCCGGCGAGGTCACCTCGGGCACCTTCTCGCCCACCCTCAAGCAGGGCATCGCCCTCGCCCTCCTCAACCCCGAGATCGCCGACGGCGAGACGGTGTCGATCGACGTGCGTGGCCGCGCGCTCGAGGCGACCGTCGTCAAGCCGCCGTTCGTCCAGGTCCAGGTGCGCGAGGCCTGAGCCTCCTTCTGCGCTGACGTATGCCGTGTGGCGCACTCAAGCGGCCACCCGGCATACGTCTCGGACGGGCTCAGCGGCCGCGGACGGCCGCGGCGGCCTCGACGATGTACGGGGCGCTGACGAAGTCGACCCCGACCTCATGGGCGAGCGCTGCCCTCTGGTCGGCCTCGGCCTCGGTCAGGTGGACGCCGGCAGGGTCCTTCTCACCCCGTTCGTCGAGGCCGGACTGGTGCCAGAGCGTGGACGCCCCGAGACGCCGGGCCTCCTCGAGCAGGCGCGGCATGTCGTCGATGGGGCGGTGGCTGTAGACGATGTCCGCGTGGTCGGGTAGGCCGGACACGCGCTCGGTCTCCTGACGACCGTCGACGAGTCGGGTGACATAGAGGTCGTCCGGCTGCGGCCCACCCTGGAAGGTGATGTCGAGCCCGGCGCCGACGAGGGCGTTCGGGACGTCCTCGGACGGCCAGTCGTGGAGCACGACGGTCCGGGCGGTTCGCAGGATCTCGACAGGGTCGGTCATGGCGCTACCTCCGTGGTTTCGGTCCAGCTGTGCGGTCGGGTGCGATGGTGGTGCTGCGTCGGGTTGTCGGTCGTCGTCGCACCAGGAAACGAGCCAGCCGATGACGTTGGGCCAGAAGAGGAAGGCTCGATCGCCGTCATCGCGCAGGTACTGGTGCAGCCGCACGGTGGTGCCTGCGGGGGACCGGTCGAAGCTCACGTCTGTCTGGCTGTCGTCGACGATGCCGCGGTAGGAGAGCCGGACCCCCGGCTCCCACACGGTGATCTCGGCGATGACGAGCTCTCCGTCGGGATAGACCTCGAGCACGCGACCACCGGGTCGGCACTCGACACGCATCGTGGGAGAGCGGCGGGCGTCGAAGAAGTTGATCGGTCCGGGCACCCACCACTCGCTGATCTCGGCCGTGAACGCCTCGAAGGCGCGGTCGGGCGACACCGCCACCTCGACCTCGGCGCGGGCCTCGGGGCGGCCGGGCGGTGTCCCGGCGCCGCCATGCGAGATCATGAACCCGCCTCGACGTGCGCGCGGAAGGCAGCGAGCTGCTCGTCCCACTGGGCCTGAACCTGGTCCATCCAGGCGCGGGCCGCCACGAGGCCGACGTGGTCGAGCGCGAAGACACGACGGCGGGCATCTCGCGGGTCGCGGGTGTCGGTGACGAGGCCGACCTCGTGGAGGGTGCGCAGGTGTCTGCTCATGACCGACGGCGAGACCGAGGCGAGCCGGGCGAGCTCTCCGGCGCTCAGCGGGCCCCCGGCCAGAGCCTTGACCGTCGCGAGCCGTACGGGGTCGCCGAGGGCCGCGAATCGCTCAGCCTCAAGACCATCGTGCATGGCCGCAATATTTCACGATATTGACAAGTAATCAAGGGTGTCGACACCCGCTGCCGCGTCGTGCCGGATCCGCGTTCCGAGCGCGGGGCGTCCGGATCCGCTAGTCGCGCAGGGAGAAGTGGCGCCGGCCGTGGCGGTCGAGGATGCCGGCGAGACGCTCACCGTCGAGCGCATGGATCGTCAGTCCGTCGCGCCCCTCCATCGTGTCGGCCTGGAGCATCGCGTTGAGGATCGCCTCCGCCGTGGCCTCGATGACGGCACCGAACATCGCGTCGAAGTACTCGAGCGCGAGCATCTCGACCTGCATCCCGATCTCGGTGCGCGCTCCGGGGCCCTGGTCGGGCATCCCGTGAGCAGCCGTCGAGAAGGCGATCATGAGGTCGCCGGAGTAGTTGTCGCCACGGGCGCCGAACTTGGCGATGCCGAGTCCGGCGCGCTGGGCGAGACGGTTGAGCTGGTGGGGCAGCAGGGGCGCGTCGGTCGCGACGACGGCCAGCACCGAGCCCGTGCCTGGCGGCGGGACCCGGGTGATCTCCGACATGCGGGGGAAGGGCACGACCTTCTTGGTCAGCACGTGGCCGACCGGCACGCCGTTGACCTCGAAGTGCTTGCGGTCGCCGTGGTTGGCCTGCACGAGGACGCCCACGGTGAAGTGCCGGTCGCCGAGGTCGACGACCCGGGAGGCGGTGCCGGTGCCGCCCTTGAAGCCGTAGCACTGGGTGCCGGTGCCGCCGCCGACGTTGCCCTCGGCGATGACGCCGCTGCGGGCGTCGTCGAAGGCGGCGTGTACGTGCTCGCGGGTCACGTGCTGCCCGCTGATGTCGTTGAGGATGCCGTCCCACGTCTCGCCGACGACGGGCAGCATGATCGGCATCCGCCCCGGCAGGCGCGTCTCGCGTGCGATGAGCGAGTCGCGCACGACGCCGACGCTGTCGGTGTTCGTCAGGGCGATCGGGCTCGAGAGCATGCCCGACTCGTGCAGCCACTCGAGACCGGTCAGCTCACCGAAACCGTTGAGGCGGTGGTAGCCCGCGAAGACGGGCTCGGTGGAGGCGCGGCCGCCGTGGGGGAGCACGACCGTGACACCGGTGCGCACCGGGCCCTGCCCGACGGTCATCTCGCCCTCGCCGTGCACGATCGTGCTGTAGCCGACGCGGACGCCCTCGACGTCGGTGATGGCGTTCAGTGGACCCGAGCGGCCCGTCCCGATCTCGATCCCGACATCGGTGGCTCGCACGCGGTCTCCTCCTCGTCCACCCGCGGACCGGGAGGACCGGTGCTGCGGCTACGATCTGGCTTGTCGATCTGGCATGTCACCGAGCGGTCGCCCCTCGCTGCCGAGCGGCGCGACCCACGATGTCGAGAAGGGTAACCGCTTTTGTCTGACGCACGCGATCCGCTCCGCGCCCGCCTGGCGCTCGCCACGGGACGGTCGGCCGGACGGCTCTCGCAGGCCCTCGGCAAGGGCTCGGGCTCCATGATCGGAGGCCGCCTCGCCCTCCGCGTCGACCCCCAGGTGCTCCGCGCCGTGGCCGGCGACCGGCGCAGCGTCCTCGTCACCGGGACCAACGGCAAGAGCACGGTGACGGCGCTCGTGGCGGCCGCCATCACGCCCGGCGGCACGGTCGTGAGCAACACGACCGGCGCCAACATGACCGACGGCATCGTCACCGCCCTGTCGGCCGACCGCACCTCCGAGCTCGCGGCCCTCGAGGTCGACGAGGTCTACCTCGAGCAGGTCGCGCGAGGCACCCGGCCCCAGGCGGTCGTCGTGCTCAACAGCTCGCGCGAGTACACCCGCGGCGTGTCCCTCAAGAGCACGCTCGAGCACTGGCGCCGCACGGCCGCCGCGCTCCCGGACGACTGCGTGGCCATCGTCAACGTCGACGACCCGCTCGTCAGCTGGGCCTTCGAGACCGCTCCGCGTCGCGTCGGCGTCAGCGGTGGCCTCTACTGGCGCGGCGATGCCCTCATCTGCCCGGCGTGCGGTTCGGTCCAGGACTTCACCGACGACTCGTGGAGCTGCCCCGGCTGCGGGCGGTCGCGTCCCGCGCCCGACTGGAAGGTCGTGCCGGACGGGGACGGCTGGGCCGTCGAGCACGACGGTCGGCGCACCCGCATCGAGGTGACCGTTCCGGGACGCACGGGGCCCGTGGGGGGTGCCTTCGCGCTCGCCGCCGCGGACGCCCTCGGTGTCGACGTCGCCGAGGCCGCCGAGCGGGTGAGCGCCGTCGCCGACGTCGACGGCCGCTATGCGCCCTACCGGTTGGGCGACCACGCCGCTCGCCTGCTCATGCTCAAGAACCCGGCCGGCTGGGCCGAGGCCATCGACGTCGCCGTCTCCACCGAGCGTCCGCTCGTCGTGGCCGTCGACCCGTTCGGGCCCAAGGACACCGCCACGATGTGGGAGGCGCCGTTCCAGCGTCTCGCCGGTCAGCGGGTGGCCGTCACCGGCGGACGCACGGCGGACGCCGTGGCGATCCTCGACGCGGCAGGCGTCGACGTCGTCGAGGCACCCGACATCGAGTCCGCCGTCCGGGCCCACGCTCCGGGTGAGGTGATCGTGGCCTGCAACTACCCGGCCTTCCGACGCATCTCGAAGCAGTTCCGAGGAGGCACCCATTGAGCCGGACCCTCACCGTGGCCACGCTCTTCCCGCTCGCCACCGTCGCCGCGGCCGACGAGGCCAACGCGAGTGCCCTCGTGCGTCGTGGCGCCGCGCGTGACCTCACCGTCGAGACCGTCACCGTCGACCGGGCCGACTCCTTCGTCGGCGCCGACGTCTACCTCGTCGGCGGCACGGGACGCGGCGGCGTGGCCGCACTCGTCGAGGCGCTGACCTCCACGGACCTCGCGGCGCGGGTCGCAGACGGCGCCGTGGTCCTCGCGGTCGACGCCGGTCTCGACGCGATCGCGCGATCGTGGGTCGACCCGTCCGGTGCCCGTCACCAGGGACTCGGTCTCGCACCCGTCACCGTCCACTCGGCCCCCGAGGTCACCGGCACGGTCGTCACCCGGCCGGACGCCTCCCTCGACCTGCCCGCCCTCATCGGGTGGGAGGCCCACGACCTGCGGACGGTCCGCGAGGACGACGCCCGCGCGCTCTTCACCCTCGAGGTCGGCGCGGGCAACCGCACCGACGAGGCCGTCGGAGAGACGTCGGAGGGCGTGATCGCCGGCTCGGTCATCGGCACGCGGCTGCACGGCCCGCTGCTCGCCCTCAACCCCGAGCTGGCCGACCTCGTGCTGGCACGCGCCACGCAGCGGTCCGAGCCGTGGCCCGCCCTCGAGTCGCCGGCCGTCGAGCGCGCCCGGCGCGAGCGCATCGCCGAGGCCCGGCGCACCGCGCCGAAGGCCGAGTGGCGCAGCCGCCTGCCGGGTCCCGTCGCAGCCCGCCTCCGCCGCTGACCCACCCCGACTCCAACCGTCGAGAGGCCACAAGTGGCCGCCCGGCAACCGTCGAGAGGCCGCGAGGGGCCGCCCTGTCGTCGTCGAGAGGCCAGCTCTCGCTCGGTCAGTAGTGGCCTTTCGAAGTGAGGGATGCGGCCAGTAGTGGCCTTTCGACGTGAGGGATGCGGCCAGAGGTGGCCTCTCGACGGGTCAGGGGTGGGGGAGGGCGGTGACGACGAGCGAGGCGGTGACGAGTCCGGCGGCGAGGGAGATCTCGATCGCGGCACCGATGACGTCGCCGGTGACGCCGCCCAGACGACGCACCGCGTGGCGTCGCGTCACGACGGCTGTGACCACGCTGACCAGGACGACCGCAACGGCTCCGAACCCGGCAGCCCACCACGAGACCCCGGCCACGGCAGCCGCGAGGCCGGCGACCCCGATCGCGGCGATCACGCTGACCACGGCGACGAGGCCGACCAGGCGCCCCCGGCGGACGGTGCCGGCGACTCCCTGACCGAGTCCCTCGGAACGCGCGGGAGGTATGCCGTCCCGCGCGCACACCGCGCACGCGAGCCGGCTGGCCACGAGGGCCACGACGGCCAGGGCCGTGCCCCATTCACCGTGGAGGAGGACCGAGAGGCAGGCGGCGTCGAGCAGGAGCACGAGGACGACCGCCGCCGCTCCCGCTGGACCGGTGTCGCCCCGTCGCATGACCTCCAGCGACCGCGCCGGGTCGTGGCCGGAGGTGAGCCCGTCGGCGAGGTCGGCGAGCCCGTCGAGGTGGAGGGCCCGCGAGAGCAGCGCCGTGACGATGAGCCCGAGCACGGCCACCACGGCCGCAGGTGCCCAACCCATGGTCGACGCAGTGCCGAGGGCGACCCACCCGACGAGGGCAGGTGCCGTCGTCACCGGCGCGAGGAGCATGGCCTGGCCGAGGACGGTGCGGTCGACGTGAGCCGGTGGCCCGACGGGGATCGCGGTGAAGGTGCCGAACGTGAGCCGCCAGGCGTCACGCATCGAGCGTCCTCGGCCTCGGCTCGCGGGGCACGACGGGCGCCCCGCTGAGGTCGACGACGCGTCCCGCGACGACGAGGTGCACCTGGGCCGCCACCCCGCCGACGAGCGCGTTGAGCCGACCCAGCTCGTCCTGGAACAGGCGTCCGGAAGCCGTCGTCGCCACCAGGGACCAGCCGACCTCGTTGGTGACGACGACGACGGGCACCCTTGCGGCGCAAAGCGACTCCACCAGGCGATCAGCCTCACGGCGCACCGCGTCGGCCGCTGCGACGAGGTCGTCCCACCCGGCGTCGTCGACGAGCGCCGTGAGCCACGTGCCGAGGCAGTCGACGAGCACCGGGCCCGTGGCGGCGCGGATGGCACCGGCCACGTCCGTCGTCTCGAGGGTCCGCCACGTCCCGGGTCGGCGGGCTCGGTGGTGCGCGACGCGTCGGCTCCACTCGGGGTCGGTGGGGTCGGCCGTGCGCCCGGTCGCCACGTAGGTGACGTCCTCGTGCCCCTCCAGCAGGTCCTCGGCGTGGCGGCTCTTGCCACTGCGCACCGGACCGGTGACGAGGGTGGTGGTCGAGGCCGCGCCCGGATGGGTCACCGGGCACCCCCGGCGTCCTGGAGCGGCGCCACGTGGCCCGACCCGGTCGCGGCCGCCGGCTCGAAGACGACCGGCACCCCGAAGGCGGCCCGCCGCGCTCCCCGCCGGAAGACCCGCAGCAGCGCCGGACCGGCCAGCACGACGAGGAGGGCGTTGAGCACCCCGCGCGGCAGGTCCCAGGCGAGGGACGTCGCGAGGTAGAAGAGGGCGTAGTGGGCGAGGTTCTCCGAGAGGGGTGCGCCGGGGACGAAGCCCATCCCACCGGGCGCGGTGGTCCCGAGGAAGGGCCAGAACCAGAGGTTCATGAAGAGGCCGAAGGCGAGCCCCGTCACGAGGGCGTATGCCGCGAGCACCCACCGCTCGGCGCGCCCTCCCGCACGTGCGGGCAGCAGACCGGCCCCGAGGCCGATGCCTCCGGCGCAGATCATCTGGAAGGGCAGCCACGGGCCGACCCCGCCGGTCAGCAGGGCGCCGGTCGTGACGGCGAGGGAGCCGGACACGAAGCCGACGCCGGGGCCGAGCACGCGACCGGCGACGATGACGACGAAGAACATCGGCTCGAGCCCGGCGGTGCCGGCGCTGAGCAGCCGCAGACCACCGCCGGCCGCGGCGGCGACACCCAGGACTGCGATCGTCTTGGCGTCGAGGCGCCCGGCCGTCACCTCGGCGAGGCACACGACCGCGAGCAGCCCGAGGAGGACCGCGAAGAGCCAGGGCGCGTCGTTGCCGTGGTCGCGCGCGAAGTCCCCGCTGACGAAGAAGGGCCAGGTGAAGGCGACCAGGCCGACGACACCCACCACCGCGACGGCCACGACCGCCGGCCAGCGCAGGGGGATGACGCGGCGGCCGGTCATGCGATCCTCGCGAGGGCGCCCGCGACCTCGGCGACCGTGAGCCAGGTCTGGGGGAGGAGCACCTTCGTCACCTGCGGGGCGAACGCCGGCGACGAGGCGAGGACCTCACGGGCCGCGCCGTCCGTGACGACCTCACCGTCGGCGAGGATGACGACGCGGTCGGCGACCTCGGCCGCGAGCTCGACGTCGTGGGTGGCGAGCAGGACCGTCGTGCCCTGGGCGGCGAGGCTCGTCAGCATCTCGCCGAGCCGCTTCTTGGCGCCGTAGTCGAGACCGCGCGTGGGCTCGTCGAGCAGGAGCACCTCGGGTGACCCGGAGAGGATGACGGCCAGGGCGAGCTCGAGGCGCTGGCCCTCGGACAGGTCGCGCGGGTGCACGGCGGGGTCGATGCCGCCGGAGATGCGGTCGAGCAGGCCACGGGCCGTGCCGGGTGCAGCCCCGAAGTCGTGGTCGGCCGCCGCGCACTCGGCGGCGACGGAGTCGGCGTAGAGGAGCAGCTCGGGCTGCTGGGGCACCAGCCCGACGGTGCGCACTCGCTCCCGCGCGGACCGGGTGTGCGGGTCGATGCCCTCGGCCCCGACGCGCACCCGTCCCCCGGCCAGCCGGTGCTGGGCCGCGATGGCGCCGAGGAGCGTGGACTTGCCGGCCCCGTTGCGTCCCATGAGCGTCGTCACGGAGCCCCGGGCCACGGCGAGGTCGACGCCGTCGAGGACGACCCGGCCACCGCGCACGACGCGGACACCGGTGGCGACGACGGCGTCGGCGGGCCCGATCACCCTGAGGTCGGTGACCGGTCGCGGCGCGCTGGTGCCGAGGGCCTCGCGCAGGGCGGCGGCCTTGCGGCGGGCGTCGCGGATCGACAGCGGCGTGGGCGACCACCCGACGAGGCGGGAGAGACCGACGACGGGCGGATAGATCTGGGAGCGGAGCATCGCCTCGGCAGGGTCGAGCAGCTCGGACACGCGGCCCTCGTCGACGAGGACGACGCGGTCGGCGTGGTGCACGACGCGCTCGAGCCGGTGCTCGGCGAGCACGACCGTGACGCCGAGGTCGTGCACGATGCGATGGAGCGACGCCAGAACCTCTTCTGCCGCAACGGGATCCAGGGCCGACGTCGGCTCGTCGAGCACGAGGACCCGAGGGCCGGCGGCGAAGAGCGCGGCGATCGCGACGCGCTGCTGCTGACCGCCGGAGAGCGTGCGCAGCGCCCGGGCGCGCAGCGGCGTGAGCCCGAAGAGGTCGAGGGTCTCCTCGACGCGGCGGCGGATCGTCGTCGAGTCCAGTCCCATCGTCTCCATGCCGTAGGCGACCTCGTCCTCGACGACGTCGGTGACGAACGTCGACGACGGGTTCTGCTCGACGAGGCCGACGACCGTCGCGAGGTCGCGCGGCCGGTGCTCGGCGGTGTCGAGGCCGTCGACGGTGACGCGACCCGTCAGGGTGCCTCCGCTGAAGTGCGGCACGAGCCCGTTGATGGTGCGCAGCAACGTGGACTTGCCGCTCCCCGTGGGGCCGACGACGAGGACGAGCTCACCTTCTGGGATCTCGAGCGTGACGTCGTGGAGGCTGTGAGCCGGGGCATCGGCGTACTGCACCGACACGTGCTCGAAGGTGATCACGGTGCGACCTCCCGGGGACGGGGCGTGAGCCAGGCCGGCACGGCGGCCACGAGCACGGCGAGCACGGCGAGGAGCGGCACGGCGGGCAGCTCGGCCTGCTGGCTCGGCACGACGCCGTCCCAGCCCTGCACGGAGGCGATGACGAGGACGGCGGCCGGGACGGCGCCCGCGACGACCGTGACGGTCTCGGTCCACGTCCACCGGTCGCGGCGGTGACCGGACCGGGGGTCGCGGGACGCGCCGACGAGGAGGCTCGAGCCGGCCAGGAGTGCGCCGAGCACGAGGACCGGTAGCCCGAGCACGCCCCCGGCGGAGGCGTCGAGCAGGCCGTAGAGCCCGGCGAGGACACCGACGAGGCCGGCGAGCGCGAGCCCCGTGGCTGCCCTGCGGCTCGTCGTCGTGGAGCGGACCGCGCGGCCGTAGCCGCGCGACTCCATCGACGCCGCGAGTCCGAGCGACCGCTCGAACGCGGTCTCGAGGACGGGCACCGTGAGCCGGGCCATCTCCCGCAGCCCTCGACCGTCGCGACCGCGCAGCGTGCGCGCGGCTCGCACCTCGCGCGCATCGGTGAGCAGCTGCGGCGCGAACGTCAGCCCCACGACGACCGCGGTGCCGACGTCGTAGAGCGTGGCGGGCAGGTAGCGCAGCAGTCGACGCGGGCTCGCGAGCGCGTTCGCGGCACCGAGGCACGCGAGGACCGCGGCGAGGCGCAGGGCGTCGTAGGCGGCATACAACAGCGACTCGAGCGTGACCGTGCCGCCGATGCGCACGCCGGCGGCCCAGTCCGGCAGCGGCACGCTCGGAAGGGTCATGACGACGGTCTCGCCGACGATGCCGTTTCCGAGCAGAGCCGTCATGACGATGCGGAACGCGACGACGACGGCGCCGATGACGAGGAAGGCCGGCAGCGGGTTGACCGTCGCGGGGTCGTGGCGCTCAGCGACGACGAGGACGCAGACCCCGATGACGAGCAGCAGCAGCACCGGGTTGGTCGTGCGTGACGCAGCCGTGGCCAGGCCCAGCCCCCAGAGCCACCAGGCTGCGGGGTGCTGGAGCCGGGCCTTGAGCCGGAGCCGCGTCACGCTCGTCGTGGCTCCTCAGGCGTCCTGGCGGGCGCGGGAACGCGAGCGCACGAGCAGGTAGCCGACGAGGGCGAGCAGGACGAGGCCCGCGATGACGTATGCCGTCACGTTCGCGCCCGAGGACGCGGTGGTCGCCACGGCGACGTCGGTGCTCGAGGCGGCAGGCGCCGACGCGGAGGCCGACGGTGTCGCGGCCGGGGCCGCGATGGTCACCGGCTCGTCGGCGGCCTTCGCCTCGGGGCTGACCTCCTTGACGGCACCGCCGCAGTCGGTCGTCGGGTAGCCGTCCACACCGCAGACGAGGCCCTTCTCGGTGCGCACGTCGCCGGCGGCGGCGAGCACGACGGCGCTCGTGGCGTCGGCGGCGACGACGGCACACAGGGCCTTGGGCTCGGGCGGCGTGGCGCCGTCGGCGGCGTCCGCCGGGCGGCCGAAGTCGACGACGAGGCCGACGCGCTTCTTGCCCGTCTGGGCGGGGGTCGTGCCGCAGAGCTCGTCGAAGGTGAGGACGGCGCGCGGGTAGCGGGTGGAGGCCTCGTCGGCGACGGCGAAGCGCCAGCCGTCGACGCTGCCGTCCTTCGGGACCGTCTGGTCCGGGCCCTTCTGCGCGAAGGTCCAGGCGCCGTCGGAGAGCTGGTAGAAGCCCCAGTAGCGATAGGCGGCTGCGTGCGCCGGCGCGATGGTGAGGGCGGACAGGCAGGCCGCGACGAGCGCGGCGAGGACGACCCGGAGCGGGGCACGACGGGCAGGGGACACGGTTTCCTCCTCGCGGTCGGACACCATGTCGGGTCTGCTGGCTGAGGCCGGCCCGGCGGGGTGACTCCGGTCCGCATTCCACGACAGACTGACAAAGGAGCCGGTGGGACGCGGGTTTTCCGGCTGGTCACCCCGGGCCGCGCAGCGGCGGGAGGTGGCTTCACGGTTGCGGGTCAGCGCCGGAGTCACACCGGCTTGCCCCATCATCCTTCGGTTAGGCGAACCGTCGCACGCGGGGCGTCCGCACGTCAAACGGCGCGGCAACTAGGGTGGCCCGCATGAGCGCTGACTGGTCCTGGCTGTTCCTCGACGCCCACGGCAACCCGATGGAGGGGGAGGGAGTGACCACGACCGGGTTCCCGACCCAGAGTGACGCCGAGAGCTACCTGGGGGAGTCGTGGCGCGAGCTGCTCGACGCCGGCGTCGAGGCGGTCACCCTGCGGGAGAACGACACCGTCGTCTACGGCCCGATGAGCCTGCGGGCCGCGGAGTGAGCGCGCCGCTGGGCTCAGACGGCTCTCCGGACGCGGCACTGTCGGCGGGGCTCGAGCGCGACCTGCTCGCCCGGGTCGTCACGGCCCAGCGGGCCTGGCGCTCGCCGGGGGTCAGCGTGGGTGTCGTGCGCGACGGCCGCCTCGTCTGGTCGGCGCACGTGGGGTCGGCGCGTCTCGGGTCCCAGCCGGTCGCGGCCACCGACGACACGCAGTTCATGATCGGCTCGGTGACGAAGACGTTCACGGCCCTGGCCGTCATGTCGCTGCGCGACGAGGGTCTGCTGTCGCTCGACGACACGCTCGAGACGTACGTCCCCGGCACGAGGCACGCGCGGGTCCCGTTGCGGCAGATGCTCGCCCACGCCTCCGGGCTGCAGCGCGAGCCCGTCGGCAACATCTGGGAGAGCCTCTTGGCGCCCGAGCGCGAGGAGTTCCTCGCCGGCGTCGAGCAGGCCGAGCAGGTGCTGCCCGCCCACCACGCCTTCCACTACTCCAACCTCGCCTACGGCCTGCTCGGGCAGGTCGTCGAGCGCGTGACCGGCCGCGACTGGGAGCACGTGGTCCGCGAGCGGGTGCTCGAGCCGCTCGGGATGAGCCGCACGGGCCTGACGCCCGCGGGCGACCGCGCGCTCGGCTACCAGGTCGACCCGTACGCCGGCACCGCGAGCGAGGAGCCGCTCTTCACGCTCAACGCCACGGCGCCCCTCGGCGGCCTCTGGTCGACCGTCGCCGACATGTCGCGCTATGCCGCCTACGTCGCGAGCCCCGACGACCGGGTCGTGCGGCCCGAGACCGTCGAGGAGATGTGCCGGCCGATCATCATGACCGACGTCGACGGCTGGAGCGGTGCCTACGGCCTCGGCTTCGGGATGGGCCGCCGCGGCGACCGCGTCTACGTCGGACACGGTGGCGCCATGCCCGGCTTCCTCACCGGCCTGCGAGTCCGGCGCAAGGAGGGCGTCGGGGCGATCGTCCTCGCCAACGCCACGTCCGGCGCCCTGACGCTCGGGCTCGCGACCGACCTCGTCGAGGCCGTCGTGGATGCCGAGCCGTCGCTCGCCGCGGCGTGGGTGCCCGAGACGGAGCAGCCGGCCCTGGCCGAGCTCCTCGGCCTGTGGTGGTCGGAGGGGTCGCCGATCACGTACTTCGTCCGCGACGGCGAGCTGTGGTCGCGGCTCGTCGACGACGAACCGCTGTCCGAGACGCGGTATGCCGCCGAGGGCAGCGACCGCTTCCGTGCCGTGGCGGGTCGGGAGCGGGGCGAGGTGCTCGAGGTCGTGCGCGCCGGTGACGGCTCGGTCGACAAGCTCTACTTCGCGACGTATGCCGTGACACGGGCACCGCTCGCGTTCGCCGACCTGCAGGGCTGACTTCGGGCGGTCAGGCAGAGCGGGTCAGGGAACCGGGCCCGGGCCGGCTCGACCGGTCAGGCGGGGTGCTCGCCGCGGGCGACCTGGGGCTTCGGCATGCGCGTGCGACGCATCTGGAAGGCGCGCATGATGGCGTACCACGCGTCGCCCTTCTCGGCGCCGCCGAACTTGTCGTCCATCTTGCGGCGCGTCCGGCGCCACATGAGCAGGGCGTCACCGATGGCCACGAGGATGAGGCCGTAGACGAGCACGAAGACGAGCAGCAGGGCCCAGTTCGTGCGGACGAAGCTGAGCAGCAGCACGATGAGCATGATCGGGAGCATGAACTCGCCGATGTTCCACCGCGCGTCGACCGTGTCGCGGATGAAGCGGCGACGCGGGCCCTTGTCCCGGGCGGGGAGGTACTTCTCGTCGCCGGTCATCATGCCGGCGCGCTGCTTGGCCATGGCCTCCCGGCGGACCGTCTTGTCCTGCTTCGTGGCGGCCTTGCGGTCGGTGACGATGAGGGGACGCTTGTTGAGGGCCTCCTGCTCGCGCCGCTTCGGCGTGGGCCGGTTCTTCGCACCGGGGCGGGCCGACTGGTCGGTCGAGGCCGTGGGTGCGAGCTCGTCGTTGAGGGTCTTCTTGCGTCCGAACACGGGGACACTCTAAGCCGAAGCTGGCTCCCGGCCCGCATCGCGCCCGCATCGCGCCCGCAGCCCCACGGCATACGACCCTCCCGGAGGTCAGCGTCCCGGGGCCGTGCGCAGCGGCACGAAGCGGTAGCGCCCGTGGCGCGTCGTCGCCAGCGCGCCGTGCTCGCGCACCACGAGTGTCATGGTGCCTACGACCGGGATCACCATCCGTCCGGGGTCGCCCAGCTGGTCGACGAGCGCCTGGGGGAGGGCTGAGGCTTCCGCCGAGACGAGGATGCGGTCCCAGGGGGCGTGGTCGGGGTCGCCCAGCACCCCGGCGGTCGCCTCGTGGATCCCGGCCCACGGCATCCGTGCGCCCTCGAGGTTCGCGGCGCCCCATCGGGCGAGCGCGGGCTCGAGCTCGACGCCGACCACCTCGCCCTCGGGTCCGGTGAGGTGGGCGAGCAGGGCGGTCGTCCAGCCGGACCCCGAGCCGACGTCGAGCACGCGCTGGCCGGGTCGCACGTCGAGCAGCCGCAGCATGTCGGCGACGGTCCGTGGCTGGGAGTTCGTCTGTCCGTGCCCGATGAGGATGGGTCCGTCGTAGGAGGCGCGGCCGCGGGCTCCGTGTGGGAGGAAGCCGGCGCGAGGCACTGCGGCGAAGGCTCGCTCCACCCGGTCGACCGCGTCCATGGTCCGAGCCAAGCACGCCGGAGCCTCGGCGTCAGCCCCGACGGGAGCGGTGAGGGTGCGGTGAGGGGTGCGGTCAGGCCCTCCGGCGCGCGATGACGTGCAGGAGCGTGCCGAGCGCGCGGTAGGGGTCGGACGCGCCGAGCCGCTCCTCGACGTCGAGCAGGGCCGCCAGCTCGACGCCGGTGGGCGCGGGCTCGTCGACCGGGACGTCGTCGCTGGCGACGCGGATGCCGTACCACGCGGTGACCTCGAGGCCGGCGGCCTCGCAGTCGGCCGTCAGGGACGCGAGCGTGTCGGCGCGGGCGTCGACGCCGATCTCGTTGCGGTAGCGGGCGTCCCGGCCCTCCTCGGCCGCCCGGCGCATCTCGTCCAGCGCGGCGAGGGCGGCCGGCCAGTCGTGACGGCCGGCCGGGCGCCACGCCATCGCGTCCCCGTTGCGCGCCGCGATCGACACGATGCCGCCCGGCGCGACCCGGCGGGCCAGGCCCGCAACCGCGGCGCGGCTCTCGGGGAGGTACATGAGCACGCCGTGGCACATGACGACGTCGTATGCCGTCGGGCGTGTCACGCTCGCCAGCCCGGCGAGGTCGGTGGCCACGAGCGTCACGTGCTCCCGCTGCTCGGGAGTGAGCCCGGCGGCAGCCTGCTCGAAGGCGGCACGCATCCGCCCGTCCGGCTCGACGGCGGTCACCGAGTGGCCGAGTCGGGCCAGGCGCAGCGCCTGCGTCCCCTGGCCGGCGCCGACGTCGAGGACGCGCAGGGGTCCACGAGGCAGGTGCGCCGCGAGCTGCCGGGTGACCAACTCCTGGCGCACGACGTTGCGCAGGTTGCCCAGGCGCTCGAGCCAGGGCTCCTGCCCGGCGACGAACGTGTTGTCTCCCATCCGGTCGAACCTACCCATCGGGGACGACGGCACCCACGACGGCACCCACGACGGCACCCACGGCGGCACCCGCAGCAGCGCTCCGTCGCGAGGACGCACCGGCACGTCGGCTCCCTCGTGGCCCGGCGTCTGCGTCGGTAGGGTCGGGCAGGTGACTGACGACGCCCTCACCCCCGACCAGATCCAACAGATCCGCGACCGCGTGGCCGACCTCATGCCGCAGGTCCGGGCCGACCTCGAGGAGCTCGTGCGCATCCCGAGCGTCTCGGCCTCGTCCTTCGACCAGAGCCAGGTGACCCGGAGCGCCGAGGCCGTCGCCGAGCTGCTGCGCCGCGAGGGCCTTGACGTCGAGGTGGTCGTCGAGGGCGGCCGCCCGGCCGTCATCGGTCACCTCGACGGTCCCGAGGGCGCACCGACCGTGACGCTCTACGCGCACCACGACGTGCAGCCGCCCGGTGACGACGCCGACTGGGACAGCTCGCCGTTCGAGCCCGAGGAGCGCGGCGGTCGCCTCTACGGCCGCGGTGCCGCCGACGACAAGGCCGGCGTCATGGCGCACGTGGCGGCGCTGCGCGCCCACGCCGGCAACCTGCCGGTCGGGGTGACGGTGTTCGTCGAGGGCGAGGAGGAGTCGGGGTCGCCCTCGCTCGGCACGATCCTCGAGAAGCACGGCGACCGACTCGCCGCCGACGCCATCGTCATCGCCGACTCCGGCAACTGGGACATCGGCACGCCCGCCCTGACGACGACCCTCCGCGGCGGCATCCGTGTCGTCGTCCGGGTGCAGACCCTCGACCACTCCGTGCACTCGGGCATGTTCGGTGGGGCGGCACCCGACGCCACCACCGCCCTCGTGCGCCTGCTCGCCTCGCTCCACGACGCCGACGGCAACGTCGCGGTGACCGGTCTCGACGCGGGCGAGGCCGCCGACATCGACTACGACGAGCAGCGCTTCCGCGCGGAGTCCGGCCTGCTCGACGGGGTCGCGCTCATCGGGTCCGGCTCGATCCTCAGCCGCCTGTGGAACAAGCCCTCGATCACGACCATCGGCATCGACGCGACGTCGATCGACAAGGCCTCCAACACCCTGTCGGCCAAGGCCGCCGCCAAGATCTCCGTGCGTCTCGCGCCGACGCAGGACCCCCTCGCCGCGTTCGAGCGGGTGCGCGAGCACCTCGAGGCCAACGCGCCGTGGGGGGCCCGCCTCACCGTCGAGCTCGAGGAGCACGGGTCGGGGTTCGCGGCTGACGCGAACGGCACCGTCTACGACGAGGCGCGGGCGTCCTTCGCCGACGCCTGGGGCACCGAGCCCGTCGACATGGGCGTCGGCGGCTCGATCCCGTTCATCTCCGACTTCTCGGCGCGCTTTCCCGACGCCTCGATCATCGTCACCGGTGTCGAGGACCCCGACACGCGCGCCCACGGCGCCAACGAGTCGCTCCATCTGGGCGAGTTCGAGAAGGTCTGCGTGGCCGAGGCGGTCTTCCTCGCCCGGCTGGGAGCGCTGCGGCCGACCCACTGAGGCGACCGGCAGACGCGATGGAAGGCGGGGTCCCGGCACGTGCCGGGACCCCGCCTTCCATCGTCAGGAGGTGGAGACGGCCGACCCCCGGTAGCGCTGCTCGCGCAGCTCGAGGGCGTACGCCTCCACGCCGGGCATGCCGAGCTCCTCGGCCGCGGCGATCTCGGACTCGACGTCGTAGGGCACCCGGACGAAGCTGATGCCGACGTGGCCGGGCGGCTCGTCCTCGCCGGGGCCGGCCAAGGTTCCCTCGAGGACGACGTAGGGCGCGCCGGGACCGTCGAGGGCGTTCCCGACCGAGCCGGCGTTGAAGACGGTGATGCCGTAGTCGACCGCGAGGTAGGCCCCGTGGATGTCGCCGTAGCCGACGATCGTGGGCACCTGACCGTCGCCCGTGAACGCGGTCTGCTCGACGAACGCGCGGTGCTCGGCCTCGGTCGTGGGGGTGAACACGCGGGTGAACTCGCTGACCGGTGACGCGTGGAAGAAGCGGATCGGCTGGCCGCTCAGCACGATCTCGTGGACGTTCGGCAGGTCCGCGAGCCAGCTCCGGTCTGCGGGCGTGAGCGCGTCGCGCACCCACTGGGCGTGCTCCCACGGCTGCACGTCGTCGCGCGCGATGAAGGCGTCCCAGTTGCCGCGCACGGTCGGCATGCCGCGGTCCCGGGTGATCCGGATGCACTCCGACCCGCGCGGCCCCTTCCCCACGAGGTCGCCCAGGTTGATGACGTCGTCGATGCCGCGGCGGGCGATGTCGGCGAGGACGGCGTCGTACGCCGTGACGTTGCCGTGCACGTCGGAGACGACGGCGACCCGGTGGAGGTCGCGGGCGGGGACGCTCACCCGGCTCAGTCCTTGTGGGTCGTGCCCGGCAGGGCGAGCATCCGGTCGAGCGCCGCGCGCGCCTCGGCGGCGACGGTCGGGTCGACGTGGATCGGGTTGACGACCCGGCCCTCGACGAGGGACTCGAGCGCCCACACGAGGTGCGGCAGGTCGATGCGGTTCATCGTCGAGCAGTAGCAGACGTTCTTCTCCAGGAAGGCGATCCGCTGCTCGGGGAACTGCTGGGCGAGCCGGCGCACGAGGTTGAGCTCGGTGCCGACGACCCACGAGGTGCCGGCCGGGGCGGCGGCGATGGTCTGGATGATCTTCTCGGTCGAGCCCACCTCGTCGGCCCGCTCGACGACCTCGTACTGGCACTCGGGGTGGACGATGACCTTGACGCCGGGGATCTCGCGGCGAGCGGCCTCGACGGCGTCGACCGAGAAGCGGCCGTGCACCGAGCAGTGCCCGCGCCAGAGGATCATCCGGGCGTTCTCGAGCTGCTCACGGGTCAGGCCGCCACCGGGGCGGTGCGGGTCCCAGACGACGCAGTCGTCGAGCGACAGGCCGAGCTCGCGCACGGCGGTGTTGCGGCCGAGGTGCTGGTCGGGCAGGAAGAGCACCTTGCCCGTGCCGTCGACGCCGCCGACCTGCTCGAAGGCCCAGTCGAGCGCCGTGCGGGCGTTGGAGCTCGTGCAGATCGTGCCGCCGTGGCGACCGGTGAAGGCCTTGATCGCCGCGGACGAGTTCATGTAGGTGACCGGGATCGCCCGGTCGGCGACGCCGGCCGCGGCCAGCTGCTCCCAGCAGTCCTCGACCTGGGCGATGGCGGCCATGTCGGCCATCGAGCAGCCGGCGGCGAGGTCGGGCAGGATCACGGTCTGCTCGTCGCTCGTCAGGATGTCCGCCGACTCGGCCATGAAGTGCACGCCGCAGAAGACGATGTAGGGCGCGTCGGGCCGGGCTGCGGCGTCGCGGGCGAGCTTGAAGGAGTCGCCCGTGACGTCGGCGAACTCGATGACCTCGTCGCGCTGGTAGTGGTGGCCGAGGACGAAGACGCGGTCCCCGAGCGCGGCCTTGGCGGCGCGAGCGCGCTCGACGAGGCCGGGGTCGGACGCTGCCGGCAGGTCGCCCGGGCACTCGACTCCGCGCTCGGTGTGCAGGTCGGTGCCCTGCCCGAGCACGAGGAGCGGGAGCGGAGCAGGTGCCGGGGCCGATGTCGTGTCGGTCGTCATGTGCAGATCGTATGCCGCCGCGCGGGCTGCGAGCGCTCGGGCACTTGACCTCAAGTCAACTTGATGTCTGACGCTTGTGGTGATCGACCCACGACCACCACAGGAGTCATGATGCCCACCGCACTCGTCACCGGCGCCACCCACGGCCTCGGCCGGGCTCTCGCCGAGTCCCTCGCCGCCCGGGGCTGGGATCTCGTCGTCACGGCCCGCGACGCGTCGAGCGTCGCCGAGACCGTCTCCCACCTGCGCACCCACGGTCACGACGTCGTCGGCCTCGCCGGCGACGTCGGCGACGCCGTCCACCGGGACGAGGTGGCCGAGGCCGTCACCGACCTGGCCGGAGCGCGCGGCCTCGACCTGCTCGTCCACAACGCGAGCACGCTCGGCCCGGTCCCGCTCCGTCCGCTGCGCGACCTGACGACGGACGACCTCGCTGCCGTGCTCGCCGTCAACGTCCTCGCCCCGCACGGGCTGACCCGCTCGCTCCTCCCGTCGCTCGAGGCGGCCGGAGGCACGGTCATCGCCATCTCGTCGGACGCGGGCGTCGAGCACTACGAGACGTGGGGGGCCTACGGCGCGAGCAAGGCGGCGCTCGACCACCTGACGCTGACCCTGGCCGCGGAGCTGCCGACGGTCCGGGCGTATGCCGTCGACCCGGGCGACATGCGGACCGCGATGCACCAGTCCGCGTTCCCGGGGGAGGACATCAGCGACCGGCCGCTGCCGGAGGAGGTCGCCGTCCCCGGGATCCTTGCCCTCGTCGGGTCGCGCCCCGCGAGCGGCCGCTACCGCGCGGCGGACCTCGTCGCCGCGGCGACGACGGAGGTGGCTTCGTGACCGCGGCTCTCACGCATCCGCCCCACACCGTCTTCCGGCGGACCGACGACCTCACGGCCGACGCGCCCCCCGAGGTGAGGGGTATCGGACGCGACGGCGTACGCCTCCTCGTCGCCTCGCAGTCCTCGTCCGGCGCGGTGCGCATCTCGCACACCACCTTCTCCGCCATCGGTGACCACCTGCTGCCCGGCGACCTGCTCCTCGTCAACAACTCGGCGACCGTGGCGGGCGAGGTGGACGCACGCCTGGACGGCCGGGGCGCCGTCGTCGTCCACGTCGCGACCGCGCTCGACGACGGCACGTGGGTCGTGGAGCTCCGCTCGGCGCCCGACGCCGCGCACCCCCTGCTCGACGCCCTGGAGGGCGACCTCGTCGAGCTGGCGTCGGGCGGCCCCCGGCTGCGGCTCGAGGCGCCGTACCCGAGGTCCGACTCGTCGCCCACGGGACGCGGCAACCGGCTGTGGCGGGCGGTCGACATCGAGGGCTCTGCGCTCGCGGAGCACCTCGCGACGCACGGCCGCCCCATCGCGTACGGCTACCTGCGTTCCCGGTACCCCGTGGACGCGTACCAGACCGTCTTCGCCCGGCTCCCCGGAAGCGCCGAGATGGCGAGCGCCGCCAGGCCGTTCACGGCCTCCCTCGTGGCCGGGCTCGTGTCGTCGGGGGTGCTCGTCGCCCCGGTGACCCTGCACACCGGACTGTCGTCGCAGGAGGCCGGCGAGGCGCCGCAGCCGGAGCGGTTCGCGGTGTCGGGGGAGACGGCCGACCTCGTCAACCTCGTGCGCTCCCGGGGCAGCCGGG
This sequence comes from Terrabacter sp. Root181, assembly GCF_001428505.1. Classification (GTDB taxonomy): domain Bacteria; phylum Actinomycetota; class Actinomycetes; order Actinomycetales; family Dermatophilaceae; genus Terrabacter. The sequence goes on along the minus strand of NZ_LMHU01000007.1, from coordinate 162,201 downwards.
TCGTCGCCGTCGGCACGACCGCCACGCGCGCCATCGAGTCGGCAGCCGACCCGGACGGCCGGGTGCACCCCGCGGCGGGCTGGACCGAGGTCGTCATCTCCCCGGACCGACCCGCGCGCGTCGTCGACGGCCTCGTCACCGGCTGGCACGACCCCGACGCCTCGCACCTGCTCCTCGTCGAGTCGGTGGCCGGTGCCGCCCTGGCCCAGCGGGCCTACGACGAGGCGGTCGCCCACCGCTACGCGTGGCACGAGTTCGGCGACGCGGGCCTCTTCCTGCCCCGCCGCTGACGGCGGACCGACGCACGGCGACACGGCAGTGGGAGGATGCCGGACGTGCACGTCATCATCGCCCCCGACTGCTACACCGGCACCCTCACCGCGGCCCAGGCCGCGGCCGCGATGGCCGAGGGCTGGGGCCGCACCGCCCCCGGCGACCGGCTGACGCTCGTGCCCCTTTCCGACGGCGGACCCGGCTTCGTCGACGTCCTCGCCGAGAGCCTCGACGGCGAGGTCCACGCCGTCGTGACCACCGACCCGCTCGGTCGCGAGGTGCCCGGCACCATCCTGCTGGCCACCGGCGCAGGCGGGCGGACGGCCTACGTCGAGTCCGCCCAGGCCGCAGGACTGCACCTGCTCGCACCCGACGAGCGGGACCCGACCCGCACGTCGACGTCCGGGGTCGGCACGCTCGTGCTCGCGGCGCTCGACGCCGGCGCGCGGCGCGTGGTCATCGGTCTCGGCGGGTCGGGCACCAACGACGCAGGGGCCGGGCTCCTCGCCGCCCTCGGGGTCGGCCCGGTCGCACGACTGGGCCACGGCGGACTGGCGCTCGCCGGGACCACCCCCGACGACGTCGCGGGCCTGGACGCCGCCCGCGACCGCCTCCGGGGCATCGACCTCGTCATCGCCAGCGACGTCGACTCGCCGCTGCTCGGCCTCAAGGGTGCGAGTGCTGTCTTCGGGCCCCAGAAGGGCGCGTCCGAGGAGGACGCCCAACGGCTCGAGAACGCGCTGGGCCACTTCGCGAGCGTCGTGGCCCGGGTGCGTCCGCCCGCCAAGGACCTGCTGACGGGCACCCTGCTCAAACCCGAGCGCGAACCGGGCGCCGGCGCCGCCGGGGGGCTCGGCTACGCCCTGCACCTCCTCGGTGCGCGCCGGGTCTCCGGGGTGGAGGCGGTGCTCGACGCGGTCGGGTTCGCCGATCTCGTGGCCTCGGCCGACCTCGTCGTCACCGGCGAGGGCAGCTTCGACTGGCAGTCGCTGCGTGGCAAGGTCGTCGTCGGCGTCGCCGAGGCCGCAGGGCGGGTCGGCGTCCCGGTCATCGCCGTGCCGGGCCAGTCCCTCGTCGGCCGCCGCGAGGCGATGACGGCCGGTCTGTCGGGGGTGTACGCCGTCGCGGAGCGTCCCGACCAGGTCGCCGCCGCGCTCGCCGAGCCCGCGGCCCGTCTCGCTGAGCGGACGGCGCGCGTCGCGCGGACGTGGTCGCCGTCCGCGTCCTGAACGGCGAGATGGGGGAGGATGCGCGTTTCGGTCGAGGCCCGACGTATCCTTGAGGCGTCGGGAACACATCCGGCGCGGCATGGGTTCTCTCTTCCGACCCATGCTCCACGACGTGAAGGACCAACACATGAGTGTCGAGACGAACGCATCTCCCGCCGAGGTTCAGACCGAGGCTCCCGCCCACGGTGTCGTCCTGACGGACGTCGCGGCCACGAAGGTCAAGAGCCTGCTCGAGCAGGAGGGTCGCGACGACCTCCGCCTGCGCGTGGGTGTCCAGCCCGGTGGGTGCTCGGGCCTGATCTACCAGCTCTACTTCGACGAGCGCAGCCTCGACGGTGACCTCGTCCGCGACTTCGACGGTGTCGAGGTCGTCGTCGACCGCATGAGCTCCCCCTACCTCGAGGGCGCCACGATCGACTTCGCAGACACCATCGAGAAGCAGGGCTTCACGATCGACAACCCCAACGCCGGCAGCAGCTGCGCCTGCGGCGACTCCTTCAGCTGAGTCGCACGCACCAGGGCGCCCGGCGCCTCGCCCGTCCGAAGGGCCCGACCGTCACGGTCGGGCCCTTCGTCGTCCCCGTGCCTGTCGTCGTCCCCGTGCCTGTCGTCGTCCTCGGGTCTGTCGTGGTCCTCGGGTCGGCGTCGGCGACGCCGCGATCCCGGGTAGGTTCGTGCTGTGCAGATCGCCATCACCGGTTCCATCGCCACCGACCACCTCATGACCTTCGACGGACTGTTCGCCGACTCGCTCGTCGTCGAGCAGCTCGACAAGATCTCCCTGTCGTTCCTCACCTCGGACCTCCAGGTCCGCCGGGGCGGTGTCGCCGCCAACATCGCGTTCGGCATGGCCAACCTCGGCCAGCGGCCGCTGCTCGTCGGCGCCGTCGGTGAGGACTTCACCGACTACCGCAGCTGGCTCGAGCGGCACGGTGTCGACTGCGGCGGCGTGCACTACTCCGAGTCCCAGCACACGGCCCGCTTCATCTGCACCACCGACCGCGACATGGCCCAGATCGCCACGTTCTACGCGGGAGCCATGACCGAGGCGCGCGACATCGAGCTCGCGCCCGTCGCCCACCGCGTCGGTGGCCTCGACCTCGTCGTCGTCGGCGCCAACGACCCCGAGGCCATGCTGCGCCACTCCGACGAGTGCCGCTCGCGGGGCATCCCGTTCGCAGCCGACCCGTCGCAGCAGCTGGCCTTCTGCGACGGCCCGACCATCGCACGCCTCATCGACGGCGCCGAGTACCTCTTCACCAACGAGTACGAGAGCCACCTCGCCTGCCAGAAGACCGGCTGGAGCGAGGACGAGCTCGCCGACCGCGTCCGGGTGCAGGTCAAGACCCGCGGCAAGGACGGCGTCACCGTCCGCGTGCGCGGCGAGGAGCCCGTCGAGGTGGGGATCGCCCGCGAGGTGCGCAAGGCCGACCCGACCGGCGTCGGCGACGCCTTCCGGGCCGGCTACCTCACCGGTCTCGCGGCCGGTCTGCCGGTCCGGCGCTGCGCCGAGCTCGGCTCGATGCTCGCGACCTACGTCATCGAGACGATCGGCACGCAGGAGTACGCCCTGGGCAAGGAGCGCTTCCTCGAGCGCCTGGCCGAGGCCTACGGTGCCGAGTCCGCCGACGAGATCGGTCCCCACATCACGTGTCCACGGCCGTGACGCCGTCGCCGGACCGGCGCTGACGCTCAGAGGTTCTGAGCAGCCCACCCCCACGAGACCCGGGAGCCCGTCCGTGCCCACGCCGCCGCCGTCCACCCCCTGGGACTTCGCGCTCGACCGCGTGCCCCCGGGTGAGGACCTCATCGGCATCGGCGCGGACCTCGACGTCGCGACGCTCTTCGAGGCGTACTCCGTCGGTGTCTTCCCCATGGGCATCGGCGACCACGGCGCCGAGCCGATCGGGTGGTGGTCACCGGACCCCCGCGGCATCCTGCGGCCGCGCGAGCTGCGGGTCAGCCGCTCGCTGCGCAAGGCCGTCGCCCGCTTCGAGGTGCGCGTCGACACCGACTTCCGGGCCGTCGTCGAGGCCTGCGCGGCTCCCGACCGGGACGGTCGGTGGATCACTCCCGAGATCGTCGACGCCTACGTCGAGCTGCACCGGGCCGGCTGGGCGCACTCCGTCGAGACGTGGCAGGACGGCGAGCTCGTCGGCGGGCTCTACGGCGTCGCCATCGGCGGGCTCTTCGCGGGCGAGTCGATGTTCCACCACGAGCGCGACGCGTCGAAGGTCGCGCTCGTCGGCCTGCGCGACCTGCTCGTCACCGACGGGGACCCGCGTCGCCTCCTCGACGTCCAGTGGCAGACGCCGCACCTGGCCACGCTGGGGGTGCGTGAGGTCCCTCGCGACGAGTACCTCGCGATCCTGCCGACCGTGCTCAGCGCGCCCCTTCCGGCCTGCTGGGCCTGACGACCTCGACGAGGTATGCCGTGTGGTCGCCTTCGTCGCGCGCCCCCACGAAGCGGTGGCCGCGCATCCGGCACCAGGCGGGGACGTCGTGGGCTGCGGCCGGGTCGGTCGCGAGCACGGTGACGGACGCGAGGTCGGGACGGTCGCGGACGAGCCGGGCGAGACGGATCACGGGGAGGGGGCAGCGCTCGCCGCGTGCGTCGACGACGGCCTCGTCGTCGGTCACAGGTCGCCGACCCCGAGCTGGTCGCGGACGGCGCGGATGCTCGGCGCGATTTCAGCGGTGAAGGCCCGGACGTCGTCGGCGAGTGCGGGGGAGACCGCGGGCAGGGGCAGCGTCACCCGAACGTTGCCGTGCGTCAGGACCCCCATGGCCGCGAGCACGTGGCTCGGCTCGAGCGTGCTCGACGTGCAGGCGGACCCGCTCGCGACGGCGAACCCGGCGGCGTCGAGGGCGCCGACGACGGCCTCGCCGTCGACGTAGAGGCTGGAGAAGGTCACGACGTGGGGGAGCCGGTCGTCCGGGTCGCCGACGACCTCGGTGTCGGGCACCGTCGACGCGGCGCGGCGGATGTCGTCCACGAGGGCTCGCGCGACCTGCGTGTCCGCCGGCCGGGTGGCCGTGGTCTGCTGCCACGCCTCGGCCGCGGCGAGCGCGAGCGGCACCCAGGGAGTGACGTCTGCGCGACCCTGCTCGACGTCGGCCCGGGCCTCGGGCCAGTGCCACCTGACACCCTCACGCACGACGAGCACGCCGAGCGGCGGCCCGCCCCACGACCGCGCCTCACCGACGAGGACGTCCCAGTCGCTCGGCACGTCGTCCCGCCCCAGCGACGCCATCGCGTCGACGACGAGAGGGATGCCGTGGGCCGCGGCCGCGTCACGCGCAGCGGCGAGCGGCTGGCGGGTGCCGACCTCGCCGTTCGCGCTCTGCAGCGCCGCCACGACGCTGCCGGGGACGGCCAACGCGTTGCGCCACGCATCGAGGTCGAGCCGTCCGACGGAGTCGACGGCCACCTCGGCGAACAGGGCCGGGTCGTCGGCGGCAGCCGCGCGGGCCCGCCCCGGGACCAGCACCGCGGAGTGCTCGACCGCGGAGGCCACGGTGCGCGCCCCACGCCGCCGAGCGGCATACGCCAGCCCGTCGACGGCCCGGGCCAGGGCGGTCGGACCGCTGGGCAGGAAGCTCACCTCGGTGGGCCTGGCGCCGAGCCCCGCGGCGACGACCTCGCGCGACCGGTCGAGCAGGGCTCGGGCCCGGCGACCCTCGGCGTGCAGGCGGGCGGGGTCGGCCCAGCCCACCTCGACGGCGGCCAGCAGGGTGTCGCGCGCGACCGGATGGAGCGGCCCCGACGCCGCGTCGAGGAGGCGCCGCACGACCGGTGGCCGGGAGGGCCCCGTCGAGGCCACACGGGAGGGCTCGGCGGAGGGTTCGGGGGAGGGCTCGGTCGCCTGCTGGCGGGCGTCGGGGAGCCCGCCGGACGCCCGCTGGGAGCCTCCGGGAGGGGACGACGGGCCCGGTCCAACGTTCGTGCCCGGATCGTGACTGACCACTCCGCAACGTTAGCCGCCCCCTGCGGACAGCGTGACAAGTGGGACGGTAGGGTTGCGCCGTGGGCCTTTGCCGCCCAGACGGTTTGACGTGAACACGTTCGACGCGCGCCCTGCGCGCCCACGTACGGAACGAAAGGTGCACCTGGTGCCTGAGCTCGAAGACACCCCAGCGGCGTCGCCGGTGGTGACGACGGTGGTAGGTCAGACCGGGCGGCGACGCACGGGTCTGCGCATCGCCGGGATCGCCGGGATCGCGGCGCTGGCCCTCAGCGGCTGCCAGGGACAGGTGTCCAACGGATACCTGCCCCCGGTGGTTTCCGACACCGGCCAGCGGGTGACCGACCTCTGGATCGGCAGCTGGATCGCGGTGCTGGCCGTGGGCGCCGTCACCTGGGGCCTGATGCTCTACGCCGCCGTCCGCTTCCGCAAGCGCCGGGGTGACGAGACGCTTCCCGTGCAGCTGCGCTACAACGTGCCCATGGAGATGCTCTACACGGTCATCCCCGTCTTCATGGTGGCCGTCTTCTTCTACTACACCGCGCGTGACGAGGCCAGGCTCGTCGACACGAGCACGAAGAAGGACCTGACGGTCAGCGTGGTCGCCAAGCAGTGGAGCTGGGACTTCAACTACGTCGACTCGAACGTCCACGAGACCGGCGTCCACACCGAGCTCGACGGCAGCGAGGGCAAGCGGGCCCAGATGCCCGTGCTCTACCTGCCCGTCAACAAGCGCGTCGAGTTCGTCCTCAACGCCCGTGACGTCATCCACAGCTTCTGGGTGCCGGCGTTCATGATGAAGATGGACATGCTGCCCGGCAAGACCAACAAGTTCCAGCTGACGCCCACGCAGGTCGGCACGTTCCAGGGCAAGTGCGCCGAGCTCTGCGGCGCCTACCACTCGCAGATGCTCTTCATGGTCAAGGTCGTGCCGCAGGCGGAGTACGACCAGGAGATGGAACACCTCCGGTCCATCGGCCAGGAGGGCCTCATTCCCGTCGACGTCAGCCGCGAGAAGATGGTCCAGGCCGACATCGACAAGATCCCCGCACCGGCTCGCACTGGGAGCAACTGATGACGTCCGCAGCCTTCAACCGTGACGCCCAGGTCCCGGGCATGACCACCACCGCGCGGCCGCGGCTGGCCAAGGGACAGACGTTCGTCAAGTGGGTGACGACGACCGACCACAAGGTCATCGGCAACCTCTACTTCATCACGTCCTTCATCTTCTTCCTGCTCGGCGGCCTCATGGCGCTGCTCATCCGCGCCGAGCTCATGGCGCCGGGTCTGCAGGTCGTCGACAACCCCGAGCAGTACAACCAGCTCTTCACGATGCACGGCACGATCATGCTGCTGCTCTTCGCGACGCCGCTCTTCGCCGGCTTCGCGAACGCCGTCATGCCGCTGCAGATCGGTGCGCCCGACGTCGCGTTCCCGCGCCTCAACATGTTCGCGTACTGGCTCTACCTCTTCGGTGGCCTCATCGCGTCCGTCGGCTTCCTGACGCCGCAGGGTGCGGCCGCCTTCGGCTGGTTCGCCTACGCCCCGCTGTCCGACGTCAGCTACTCGCCCGGCGTCGGCGGTGACCTCTGGGTGTTCGGCCTCGCGTTCGCGGGTTTCGGCACGATCCTCGGTGCCGTCAACTTCATCACGACGATCATCTGCCTGCGTGCACCCGGCATGACGATGTTCCGCATGCCGATCTTCACGTGGACCGTGCTGATCACCTCGCTCCTGGTGATCCTCGTCTTCCCGATCCTCGCCGCGGCGCTCTTCGCGCTCGGCGGCGACCGGCGCTTCGACATGCACATCTTCGATGCCGAGAACGGTGGCGCCATGCTCTGGCAGCACCTGTTCTGGTTCTTCGGGCACCCAGAGGTCTACATCATCGCCCTGCCGTTCTTCGGCATCATCAGCGAGGTGCTGCCGGTCTTCTCGCGCAAGCCGATCTTCGGCTACAAGACGCTCGTCTTCGCCACGATCGCCATCGCGGCCCTGTCGGCGAGCGTCTGGGCGCACCACATGTACGTCACGGGACAGGTGCTCCTGCCCTTCTTCGCCGTCATGACGATGCTCATCGCCGTGCCCACCGGCGTGAAGTTCTTCAACTGGATCGGCACGATGTGGGGCGGCAAGGTCGTCATGGCCACCCCGATGCTGTGGGCGATGGGCTTCCTCGTCACCTTCCTCTTCGGCGGTCTGACCGGCATCATCCTGTCCAGCCCGGCGCTCGACTTCCACCTGTCCGACAGCTACTTCGTCGTCGCGCACTTCCACTACACCGTCTTCGGCACCGTGGTCTTCGCGATGTTCGCCGGCTACTACTTCTGGTGGCCCAAGCTGACGGGGCGGATGCTCGACGAGACGCTCGGGAAGATCCACTTCTGGATGCTCTTCATCGGCTTCCACATGACGTTCCTCATCCAGCACTGGCTCGGTGTGGAGGGCATGGCACGTCGCTACGCCGACTACCTGCCCGAGGAGGGCTTCCAGCTCGCCAACATCGTCTCGAGCGCCGGCTCGTTCCTGCTCGGCGCCTCGATGATCCCGTTCGTGTACAACGTCTGGAAGACGTGGCGCACGGCGCCGCTCGTCGAGTCCGACGACCCGTGGGGCTACGGCGCCTCGCTCGAGTGGGCCACGTCGTGCCCGCCGCCGCGGCACAACTTCACGTCGCTGCCGCGTATCCGGTCCGAACGTCCCGCGTTCGACCTGCACCACCCCGAGGCCGTCACGGGCGTCGCGCCCGTCGCCGACCAGGGCACCCTCGTCCAGGTCATGGGGCCGGCCGACGTCGCCGGGTCCGAGAAGGCCACCGCCAGCACCGAGAAGCGTGAGGACTGATCCCGATGCGCGTCGAGACCAAGCTCTTCCTCTACCTGTTCGTCTTCTTCGTCCCCGTCGTGCTCATGTACGGCTTCTGGTCCAAGTGGGAGGAGCCGATCGGCGTCACGGCGCTGGTCCTCACCGCCCTGCTGTTCGCGCTCACCGGCTTCTACCTCTGGATGACCGGCAAGAAGCTGCCGCTGCGCCCCGAGGACAACGCTGCCGGTGAGATCGAGGACGCCGAGGGCAACTACGGCTACTTCGTCGCCAGCTCCTGGACCCCGCTGTGGCTCGCCGGGTCCGGCGCGATCATGTTCGCGGGTCTGGCGATCGGCTGGTGGCTGTTCATCATCGGCGCCGTGTTCGGAGTCGTCGCCGTGTGCCTCTGGGTCTTCGAGTCCTTCTCGGGCGAGTACTCCATCTGAGTCGATGCGTCCGGCGCCCGCGCGCCAAGGTCACGCAGCAGAAGGGCCCCGGTCGTCGACCGGGGCCCTTCCGCATGCTCGGTGGCAGCCCCGTCACGAGGAGGTGCTGCGGTGACGGCGTCGTCTCATCTGCCTGACGACGCTCCGCCCGGAGCCGGACAGCGCGAAGGGGAAGGCCGTGGGCCTTCCCCTTCGATCCGACCCTGACCTTCACGGTCCGAGTGGCTCGCAGTGCGATCGTGTGGGAGAGAACATCTGACGCACCTCCATCCGATCGGTTGAACGGTTCCTCGACGGTATCCCCGGTCGGCGACCACGTAAAGGGGCGCTCCGGGCGGCCCCGACAAACTGTCCCGGGTGCGAGACGCCACGCTGGGCGCCCATGGGTGTCCGCGGGTGTCCGCGGGTGTCCGCGGGTGTTCGTGGTGAAGGCGCGAGCGAGCTCAGCCCCAGCCCAGCTCGTGGAGGTGCTCGTCGTCGATGCCGAAGTGGTGGGCCACCTCGTGCACGACGGTGATCGCGATCTCCTCGCGCAGCTCGGCCGTGGTGTCGCACATGCGCTCCAGCGGGCCCTGGAAGATCGTGATGCGGTCGGGAAGCGATCCGGCGTCCCACCAGCCGTCCCGCTCGGTCAACGGTGTCCCGTCGTAGACCCCGAGCAGGTCGGGATCGTCGGGTGGGGGCTCCTGCTCGACGAGCACCACGACGTTGTCCATGGCGCGGGCCAGCTCCTGAGGGATCGAGTCGAGGGCATCGCCCACCGCCTCCTCGAACTCCGCCTCGGACAGCCGCATGGTCCGAGTCTGTCATGACCGTTCGTCGCGGAGTCCCGCGCGAGCGAGCAGCCGAGCGGCCTGCGGCCGGCTGCTCGCGAGGCCCTCGGGATCAGCTGCCGTCATCGTCGCCGCCGGAGGGCGCCGGCGTCTGCGACACGGAGTCGGACCAGGCGGCCAAGGCGCCGCTGTGGCCGATGCGCACGACCTGGACGCTCGTGCCGAGTGCCGCCACGAGCCCGAGGACCGCTCCCGCGAGCAGGACCGGGCGCGGGACGACCGACGTGCGGGCGCGGGCCTCGTCCGTACGTGCGGCCGGTGAGCCGTCGGCAGGAGGCGTGGTGTGTGAATCGCGCTCTCGCCGGGCCACGACGAGGAGCAGGGCCGCGGCGACGGCGAGACCGATGACCCAGAGCAGCAGACCCTCGGCGAGCTGGGAGTGGGTCTCGATGAGGTCGCTGTGCTCGACCCGCCGCTCGAGCGACTCGCCCGACTCGGTCGACAGTGCCTGTCGTTCGGGGACGGGGGGTACAGCCGTGCGCCCAGGTGCTCTCGACGACATCTCTGAAAGTTCTCATGAGCGACATCCCGCGCCCAGGGATGGACCCGGGACGCCGAGAGGGACCTCCCGTATCGGGAGGTCCCTCTCGTGGTCGGTCAGCGTGACCGGCGACGCGGCGTCAGCCGTGCTGCTTGTCCGCCTTGACCGTCTCGCGCTCCTGGCCGGCCGCTGCGGGCTCGATGGCCTCGTGCCCACCGTCAAGTGCGGCTGCGTGGTCGTCGTGCTCGTGGTGGGCCGCCTCGAGCTCAGAGGGGGTCGCCGGTGCCACCCGGTCGCGGAAGTAGAAGCGCGAGAACTTCGCGCGCAGGCGCTCCTTGCGGGCGATCGGGCTGTCGACCCCGTTGGCGTCCTTGCCCGCCGTGAGCTCGAGCGGCTCGAGGGACTCGTGCTGGACCAGGACCCAGCGCTCCTCCGGTGTGAGCGGGGCGTGGATCTCCTCGAAGCGACCGTCGGCGTGTCGCCAGATCGTGCCGGTCTCGCGGCCGTGCAGGACCTTCTGACGGTCGGCACGCTGCAGGCTGAGGCAGATGCGCTTCGTGATCCAGAAGGCCACGGGCGGGGCCACGAAGAAGAGCACGCGCAGCGTCTGGGTGATGTCGTTGATCGACAGGTGCAGCTTGATCGCCATGAGGTCGTTGCCCGCGGCGAGGAAGAGCACGACGTACATCGAGATACCGGCGATGCCGATCGCGGTGCGTGTCGGTGCGTTGCGCGGGCGGTCGAGCAGGTGGTGCTCCCGCTTGTCACCCGTCACCCAGGCCTCGACGAACGGGTAGACCCCGATGATCGTCCACATCAGGGGCAGCAGGATGAGCGAGCCCGGGAAGATGTTCATGCTCCACGTGAAGCCGAACGTCTCGAACTCGAGGAAGCCGGGCAGCAGACGCAGTGCGCCGTCGGCGAAGCCCATGTACCAGTCGGGCTGCGAGCCCGCCGTGATCGGGGACGGGTCGTACGGGCCGTAGGCCCAGATCGGGTTGATCGTCACGACCGCCGAGATGAGGGCGATGACGCCGAACACGATGAAGAAGAAGCCACCGGCCTTGGCGATGTACACCGGCATGAGCGGGTAGCCGACGACGTTCTTGTTGGTGCGACCCGGTCCGGGGAACTGGGTGTGCTTGTGCAGGAACACGAGCAGGATGTGCGCCGTGAACAGGCCCACGAGGATGGCCGGGATGAGCAGCACGTGCACGGAGTACAGGCGCGGGATGATCGCCTCGCCCGGGAACGCGCCGCCGAAGATGAAGTACGACAGGTACGAGCCGATCACCGGCGCCGACTGGATGAAGCCGTTCATGGCGCGGATGCCGGTGCCGGAGAGCAGGTCGTCGGGGAGCGAGTAGCCGGCGAAGCCCTCGATGCAGGCCAGCAGCGACAGGATGGTGCCGAAGACCCAGTTGATCTCACGCGGCTTGCGGAAGGCGCCGGTGAAGAACACGCGGGCCATGTGGACGAAGACCGCCACGACGAAGATGAGGGCGGCCCAGTGGTGGATCTGCCGGATGAGCAGGCCGCCGCGGATGTCGAAGGAGATCCCGAGCGTCGAGCGGTAGGCGTCGGACATCGTCACGCCCTGCAGCGGGACGTAGGAGCCGTCGTAGACGACCTGGGTGGCACTCGGCACGAACCAGAACGTGAGGAAGGCGCCGGTCAGCAGGCAGACGATCATCGAGTACATCGCGATCTCGCCGAGCATGAACGACCAGTGGTCGGGGAAGACCTTCTTCGCGAGGAAGGAGACACCCTTCGCGCCGCCGAGGCGGTCGTCCATCCAACCGGCGATGCCGCCGAGGGGCTTGGTGGCGGAGGCGTGCTCGTCGGCCTGGCGGTCGCCGGCGCGGAGTGCGTCGGCGGGACGAGTCTCGTTGATGGTGCTCATCGCGCACGCTCCCAGAAGCTCGGTCCCACGGGCTCTGCGAAGCCTGCGGGGGCGACGAGGTATCCCGCGTCGTCGACGGTGATCTTGAGTTGCGGCAGGGCCCGCTTGGCCGGGCCGAAGATGACGGCGCAGTCCTCGGTGAGGTCGAAGGTCGACTGGTGGCACGGGCAGAGCAGGTGATGCGTCTGCTGCTCGTACAGGCCGACCGCGCAGCCCACGTGGGTGCAGATCTTGGAGTAGGCGACGACACCGTCGACGCCCCAGTCCTTGGCCTTCTGCACCTTGATCAGGTCGGGGTCGAGGCGGATCAGGATGACCGCCGCCTTGGCCTTGGCCTCGAGGACGTGCTTGCCCTCGTCGATGTACTTCTGGAGCGTCTCGGGCATCACGTGGAAGACGGAGCCCGAGGTGACCTCGTCGAAGCGGATGGGCGTCATCTCCGGGTCACGCATGAGCCGGATCGGCTTGCCGCCGTTGTCTTTCGGGTCCCAGATGGTGTGCTTGAGCTCCTCGATGTTCGTCGGTCCGAGCGACCCGGCGACCTGGAGGCCGAGGGGAAGGATGAAGAGACCGAGCGCGCCGCCGAGGGAGTACTTGAGGACCGGGCGACGGGGCAGCTGGGTGGATCCGACACCCTCGCTGACGACCGCGACGGCCTTGGCGCGCTGCTCAGCCGTCGACGCCTGCTCGTGGCGCTCCTCGACGATCTCCTCGTCGGACATGAGCGTCTTGGCCCAGTGCACGGCGCCGATGCCGATGAGGAAGATCGAGAAGCCGAGCGAGAGGCCGAGCACGACGTTCTGCGTCTTGGTGAGACCGACCCCGGGAAGGAAGAAGGTGGCCTCGTCGGGCACGGCGAAGTAGCTGACGACGAACACGAGGGTCGCGAGCATCGACAGGCCGAACAGCGTCGCGACCTGGCGCTCGGCGCGCTTGGCGGCGGCGGGGTCGTCGTCGGCGGCCCGGTGGATGTGCGGGGGTAGACCGGGGTTCTCGAACTGGTCGACGCCCGTGATCAGCGAAGCCGGCAGCAGGTCGTGACCGTCGCTGGATGCGGGGACGAGAGCCGTGCTCTTCCCGTGGTCCGTGGTCTCGTGGTCGTTCATCGGGTCGTGGTCCTGTCGTCGTTCGTGATCGGGACGATGCAGCGCGGGGTCATGCGGCCTTCTTGCCGAGCCAGACGGCACAGCCGATGAGGATGCCGAGGCCGAACACCCAGGCGAAGAGACCCTCGGACACCGGACCGAGGTTGCCGAGCGTGAGCCCGCCGACGTTGGTCTGGTTCTCCTGCGCCTTGAGGTAGGAGATGACCTTCTGCTTCGACTCCGGCGTGAGGTTCGTGTCGTTGAACACCGGCATCGACTGAGGGCCGGAGACCATGGCCTCGTACATGTGCCTCGGCGTGACGCCGTCGAGTGCCGGGGCGTACTTGCCTCGGGTCAGGGCACCGCCCGCGCCGGCGAAGTTGTGGCACATGGCGCAGTTGACGCGGAAGATCTCGCCGCCCTCGGCGATCGCCTTGTTGTTCTCCGGCGTGCCCGGCTCGATGACCGTCGTGTACTTCTCCTCGGGGATCGCCGGGCCGGGGCCGAGCGAGGCGACGAAGGCCGCGAGGGCGGCGATCTGCTCGTCGTCGAACTTGACCTTGTTCTGGGGAGCCTGGACGTTCGGGCCGGCGAGCGGCATGCGCCCGGTGCCGACCTGGAAGTCGACCGACGCCGCGCCCACGCCGACGAGAGACGGCCCGGACTTGGTGCCCTGGGCGCCGACGCCGTGGCAGCTGGCGCAGTTGGCGATGAAGAGGTCCTTGCCCTTGGCGACGTCGTCGGCGGCGGCGGCCGACGCGGCCGCGTTGGCGTCCTTCGGGGCGAGGAAGGAGTAGGCGCCACCGGTCACGAGGAGGCCGAGCAGCAGCAGCACCGCGATGGCGGCGGGGTGTCGGCGTCGGGTGGCCAAGGCGTTCACTGTGGGTTCCTGTCGTCCATGGAGGTGGGGGTCGGGTCCGGCTGCGCGCTCATGCCGGGGTCAGCGGAGGATGTAGATGGTCGCGAAGAGCGCGATCCACACGACGTCGACGAAGTGCCAGTAGTACGACGTGACGACGGCGCCGGTGGCGTTGGCGTGCGTGTAGCGACGCGTCGTGAACGTGCGGGCGATGATGAGCAGGAAGGCGATCAGGCCACCGGTCACGTGGAGACCGTGGAAGCCGGTCGCCATGTAGAAGACCGAGCCGTAGGCGTCGGAGCTCAGCGTGACGTTCTCGTGGACGAGCTCGGAGTACTCCATCACCTGACCGGCGATGAAGAAGGCGCCGAAGAGGTACGTCAGGACGTACCACTCGCGCATGCCCCAGCCCTTGATGTCGAGGAGCTTGCCGGAGCGGGCCTTCTGGCCGCGCTCGGCCTTCCAGACGCCGAGCTGGCACCACACGGAGGAGATGACGAGCACGAGGCAGTTGACGCTCGCGAACGGGAGGTTCAGCTTCTCGGTCTGCACCGCCCAGAGGTCACCGCGGACCGACCTGAGCTGGAAGTAGACGGCGAAGAGACCCGCGAAGAACATGAGTTCGCTGGAGAGCCACACGATGGTGCCGACGGCAACCATGTTGGGGCGGGTCGCCGGCCCGTGATGGGCCGGATTCGCTACTGCGCTTGAAGGAACTGCCGATGCTGTCGCCACGTTGGACATTATTCCCACATTCCTGTCCGGCTGTGCGAGGGACCCCCCGCATCGGGGCCCTTTCTCGCGCGGGTGTAGAGGATTCGTGACCATTCCGACACGAACCCTGAACAGCCGTGTCGTGGGCCGTCCGTCACCACCTTCCCACGCCGGTGTCCACCGGCGTCTCGCGGGTGGGGAGGTCGTGCCGTCGGTCGCGGGCCCGCCCGGTAGCATCGGGCGCATGACCGCCTCGAACGACAGCGCAGCACAGGGTTCGTCCACCGAGATCGCGACGACGGCCGGTTCGCAGCGGCCGGTGGCCCGGGTCAGCGTGCTGCTCTACAGCGACGACTTCACGACCCGTGACGCGGTGCGCGCGGCCGTCGGTCGTCGCCCCGCCAAGGACGTCGAGGTCGTCCGCTGGCACGAGTGCGCGACCGCCGACGCGGTGATCAGCTCTGTCGAGTCCGAGCGGTTCGACATCCTCGTGCTCGACGGCGAGGCCGCCAAGGTCGGCGGTCTGGGGCTGGCCCGCCAGCTGAAGAACGAGATCTTCGAGTGCCCGCCGATCGTGGTGCTCACGGGCCGCCCGCAGGACAGCTGGCTCGCCGCCTGGTCCCAGGCCGACCTGGCCGTCCCGCACCCGCTCGACCCGATCGCGCTGACGTCGGCCATCGCCACGCTCGCGCGCTCGGGCGTGCCCACGGCCTGACGCATGGCGCCCGACGCGACGACCTGGCCCGCACTGCTGACCGACCTCATCGCCGGTCGTGACCTCGACCGGGCGACGGCCGAGTGGGCCATGGAGCAGATCATGTCCGGAGAAGCCACGCCCTCGCAGGTCGCGGGCTTCCTCATCGGTCTCCGGGCCAAGGGTGAGAGCATCGAGGAGATGCTGGGGCTGGCCGAGCAGATGCTCGCCCACGCGCGCCGCATCGAGGTGCCAGGACCGAGCCTCGACATCGTCGGCACCGGCGGGGACCGGGCCCACACGGTCAACATCTCGACGATGTCCTCCATGGTGGCCGCTGCCGCCGGTGTGCGGCTCGTCAAGCACGGCAACCGGGCCGCGTCGTCGTCGTCGGGCTCGGCGGACGTGCTCGAGGCACTCGGTGTCGACCTGTCCCTGACGCCCGAGCGCGTCGTCGAGGTCGCCTCGGAGGCCGGCATCACCTTCTGCTTCGCGCAGACCTTCCACCCCTCGTTCCGTCACACCGCCGTGCCGCGCCGCGACCTCGGCATCGGGACGGCGTTCAACTTCCTCGGTCCCCTGACCAACCCCGCCCAGCCGACGTATGCCGCCGTGGGCTGCGCGGACGCACGCATGGCCCCGCTGCTGGCGGGGGTCTTCGCCGATCGTGGGAAGGATGCTGCGGTCTTCCGTGGTGACGACGGGCTCGACGAGGTCACCGTGTCGACGACGACTCACGTGTGGTGGGTCCGGGGCGGGAGCGTGACCGAGCGCTCCGTCGACCCCACACGGCTCGGGCTCGAGCTGCACCCGATCGAGGATCTGCGCGGCGGGGACGCGGCACACAACGCGAGCGTCGTCCGCGACGTCTTCGCCGGCGCCACCGGCGCGATCCGGGACGCGGTGCTGCTCAACGCGGGCATCGCGCTCGCCCTCACCCGATCCGACTCGGGATCGTCGGAGGCCGACTTCGACGCCGACGTGCGAGCCGGGATGGACCTCGCGGCGGACGCCATCGACAGCGGCGCCGCGACGGGCCTCGTCGATCGTTGGGTGGCGGCGACCCGACGCTGACTCGGCGGCTCGTCCACGAGCCGCCGGTGGACGGGGCAGTCGGGCTACTCGCCCTCGAGGCCGAGGCTGAAGGCCGCCTCGAGGTCGTGCGAGGAGTAGGTGCGGAAGGCGATGTGGGTCGACGTGCCGACAATGCCCTGCACCTTGTTGAGCCGGTCGGCGATGACGTCGGCGAACTCCTCGTGCGCCTTGACCCGCACCATGGCGATGAGGTCGGCGTCGCCCGTCACCGAGTAGACCTCGGACACGGCCGGGATGTCGGCGATGGCCTCGGCCACCTCCGGGATGCGGTCGACCTCGCAGCTGATCATGACGATGGCGGTGATCACGAGAACACCCTAGCCGGGCCTACCCGGCGCGGCGCAGGCCACCGCCCCGGCCCGCGCGACCCGGTCGGCCGCCGGTGGTCGTGCCCGCGCGTGACCCCGGGACGTCGTGGTCGAACCCGACGACATCGTGCGCCGAGGCGACGGCGGGCTCGAGCTCGCTGCGTACGGAGCCGGCGCCGCCGACCGGGCAGGTCCAGGACCCCTCGAGCTCGACGATGCGCACGCCCGGAGCCTCGAGCCAGCGAAGCAGGATCTCGGTCTCCTCGGTGAGCGCCGAGGGCCGGTCGGGCGTGGGAGCCGGCACGACCTCGGCGGTGGCCTGCATCGAGTGGACGTAGGGCATCGGGTCGGCGCCTCGCGGACTGACGACGACGCCTGCCATGCGGCCGTGGCGGATGGCGACGAGCTCCCACCCGCCGAGGTCGCTGCGGCGTGCGGCGATGATCTCGGGGGAGCGCACGAGGGGGGCGAGTCGTTGCGCCCGGGCCGCCCCCCGGACGAGCTGGAGGAAACGGTCGCGCACCCGGGCCGCGTCCTCGAAGCGCTCCTGGGAGGCCAGCTCCTCCAGCCGGGCGCGGAGCAGCTCGGCGCCCGGTCGGGCGTTGCCGGTGAAGATGGCGCGGCACTCTGCGACGACGACGGCGTAGTCGCCCTCGGACTGCGCCCCGGTGCACGGGGCGCCGCAGCGACCCATGTCGGCCAGGGCGCAGGCGGTGCCGCGGCCCGTGAGCCGGCCGGTGCACTGACGCAGCGGCACGACCTCGTGGACCGCGTCGATGGCCGCCTGGGCGGTGGCCCGGGACCGGAACGGGCCGATGTAGTGGGCGTCGTCGTCGCGCACCTGCCTGACGATCGACAGGCGCGGGAAGCGCTCCTGCGTGAGCTTGACCCACATGACCTTGCGGCCGTCCTTGGAGCGTCGGTTGAAGCGTGGCTTGTGCTCGTCGATGAGCCGCAGCTCACGCACCTGCGCCTCGAGCGAGGTCTGGCACACGACGGGGTGGACGACGTGGGCGAGCCGCACCATCTCGGCCATCCGGCTGCGTTGCTCGGAGGCGGTGAAGTAGGTGCGCACGCGGGTGCGGATGTCGCGGCTCGTGCCGACGTAGAGGACGCGGTTGCTGCCGTCCTTGAAGAGGTAGACGCCGGGAGCGCTCGGCAGCGGGTCTGCGAGGAACCGCTTGCGCCGCTGCGAGGGGGTGACCCGCGAGCTGTAGCTGGAGAGCTCCTCGAGCGTGTGCACCCCGAGGTTGCCGACGCGCTCGATGAGCCCGTGGAGCACGTCGACCGTGGCGCGCGCGTCGTGCAGGGCCCGGTGGTCGGGGGCGGTCGTGGAGCCGAAGACCTGGGCGAGCGAGGAGAGGCGGTGGTTCGGGGACTCGTCGCGCACGACGAGCTGACGGGCCAGCTGGAGGGTGTCGAGGACGGGGAAGCCGGGCCACGGTGCGCCGACGCGGGCGGCGGCAGCCTTGAGGAAGCCGATGTCGAAGCCGGCGTTGTGGGCGACGAGGACGCTGCCGGCGGCGAACTCGAGGAAGGCGGGCAACGCGCTGTCGATGCGCGGAGCGTCGCGGACCATCGTGTCGGTGATGCCCGTGAGGACGGAGATGAACGCCGGGATGGGCTCGGCCGGGTTGACGAGGGTCTGGAACTCGCCGAGGACCTCGCCGCCGCGCACCTTGACGGCGCCGATCTCGGTGATGCCGCACTGGGCGGGTGACCCGCCTGTCGTCTCGAGGTCCACGACGACGAACGTGACGCCGGCAAGGGGGGTGCCGAGGTCGTCGAACGTCGCCTGGATCGCTTGCATGACCTCGACGGTATGCCGGGGCGCCGACAATGCCCCGGAGGCGCGTCGGTCGCAAGCCCTTCTGCCACAAGGGGTCCGGGCCGCGTCCCCCTTCGTCGCGGGGTCGCGCCCCACGTCCGTGGCCACCGGTCCACGACCGGACGGCACGCCGGCAGGTCGGGCGCACTGCCCGGCCTGAGGTCCGCCGGTGGGTGGGCAGTGTCGGTGGGGCCGCTTAGCGTCCTTCACGACAGATCGCAACGAGAGACGAAGGGTTGGACCACGATGATGCTCGTCGACTGCCAGACCTGCCCGGTGCGGGACGTCCACTGCGCAGACTGCATGGTGACCGCGCTGACGGCGATCCCGCTGCGTCCGGGCGCGACCCCGCCCGGCGCCGACACCGACGGCCACGGGCGCACGGGCGCACGGGCGGGCCGTTCGCGCGCCGTCGGCGACACCCGCGAGGTCGACGGGGTCGTGACGGCGCCCCTCGACCGTGCCGAGCGACGGGCCGTGTCGGCCTTCGTCGCGGCGGGCCTCGTCAACGTGACCACGGCCAACGCGGCGCGGGCGGAGCTCGACCCCGTCGAGGTCGAGACCCGCCACCGAGCACGACGGGCCGTGTGAGCCCTCCGGGCAACCGGCGCCGCGACCTGTCGCTGCGACAGGTCGCCGCGACAGGTCCGCGTGACACGATGTCGCCGTGTGCAGCCTCCGTCGTCGAAGCCCTGCGCGGGACGCGGCCTCGGCGGTCCTGGCCGGAATCACGTCCCTGACGCTCGTTGCCTGCACGCCGGCCGGTCCTGGCGCAGGCGTGTCGACGTCCACGGCAGGTGCGCCGACCCCACCCGTTGGCGCGACAGCCGTCGCCTCCGACGTCACTGCGGAGGCGTGGGCGAGCGCCCGTCAGCGCGCGGTCACGAACCTGCTGCGCACCCGGTTCGCCGCCGTCGAGCGGGCCGACGAGGCCGGCTGGCTCGCGCCGTTGCAGGGCTCTTCGTCCACGCCGTTGCGGATGACGCAGGCCGCCGTCCTCGACCGCATGACCCGCATGGCGGTGGGGAGCGTCCGGCTCGTCGGTGTGCGCGAGACCACCGCGCCGGTCCCGGCGGCCCGCGGGACGGCGGTCGCGTGGGACGTCAGGGCGAGCCTCACCTACAGGCTCCGAGGCTTCGACTCCGGTCCGCGATCCTTCGACCTCGACCTCACCCTCAAGGCTGACCCGTCGAACCCGTCCGGTCTGCTCATCACGGCGTCGTCACCCTCCGGACGGCCGCAGCCCTGGGACCTCACGGGTCTCGTCGTGCGGCGGTCGGACACCGCCCTGGTGCTGGCCGTGGGCGACGACGAGCGGGTCGAGGAGGTGGTCCGTCGCGCACGGACGGCGGCCTCGCGTGTCGCGGCCGTCTGGGACGGGGTGCGGCCCGCCGTCTGGATCGCCCCGGCCACCGATGCCGACGCCGCGAGGCTGCTCGGGCGCGCGGCCGACGACCTCTCCGGCGTCGCCGCCGCCACGGACGGTCCGCTGACGCCGGGGGAGCGAGCGGGGGCCGACCGCATCGTGCTCGTCCCCGGGGCCTGGTCGTCCCTGCGCCCTGACGGGCGCGACGTCGTCATGACGCACGAGCTGACCCACGCCACCGTGCGCGCGTCGACCACCAGGGCGGTGCCGGTCTGGCTGTCCGAGGGCTTCGCCGAGCTCGTCGCGTACGAGCCCATCGACCTGCCCGAGGCGACCGTCGTCGCGCCGGCGCTCGAGCGGGTCCGGGCGTCCGGCCTGCCGCAGGCGCTGCCGGCGGACGCGGACTTCGACCCGGGCACGCACGCGCTGCCGGCGGCATACGGCCTGTCCCTCCTGGCGTTGCGCACCCTGGCGGACGCGCACGGCACCCAGGCCGTCGTCCGTCTCTACCGAGCCGCGGCGGGCGGGCTCGACGTCCCGACCTCCCGGATCGACGACAAGGAGGCCGCCGTCGACGCGGCCCTGCGCGCCTCGACCGGCATGACGCGTGCCGCGTTCGTGCGGGACTGGCAGGCGCGCATCCGCGACCTGCTGCGCTGAGCGGGTCAGGCGTAGAGCTTCTCGACCTCGTCGGCGTAGTCCTTCATGACGACGTTGCGCTTCAGCTTCAGCGAGGGCGTCAGGTAGCCGTTGGCCTCGGTGAAGTCACCCGGCAGGACGGCGAACTTGCGGATCGACTCGGCCTTGGATACGGCCTCGTTGGCCCGGTCGACGGCCTCCTGCAGCGCTTCGAGCACTTTCGGCTCGGTGCGAGCCTGGTCGAGGGACACGCCCTCGACGCCGTGCGACTTGGCCCAGAGCGGCCACATCTCCTCGTCGAGCGTCACGAGCACGGCGACGAACGGCTTCTGGTCGCCGACGACGATGCACTGGGAGACGAGCGGGTGAGCGCGCAGCCGGTCCTCCAACACCGCCGGGGCGACGTTCTTGCCGCCCGCCGTCACGAGGATCTCCTTCTTGCGCCCGGTGATCCGCAGGTAGCCGTCGTCGTCCATCTCGCCGATGTCACCGGTGTGGAACCACCCGTCGACGATGGCGTCGGCCGTCGCCGTCGGGTTGGCGTGGTAGCTGCTGAAGACGCCGACCCCCTTGAGGAGGATCTCGCCGTCGTCGGCGATGCGGATGCCGGTGCCGGGCAGCGGCGGTCCGACGGTGCCGATCTTGATCTTGTCGGGCGTGTTGACCGCGACCGGGGCCGTGGTCTCGGTCAGGCCGTAGCCCTCGAGGATGACGACCCCGATGCCGCGGTAGAAGTGGCCGAGCCGGGTGCCGAGCGGTGCTCCGCCGGACACGGCGTAGCGCACGTGCCCGCCCATGGCCGCGCGCAGCTTGCCGTAGACGAGGCGGTCGAAGATCGCGTGCTGGAGGCGCAGCAGCAGGCCGGGCCCACCGGAGTCGAGGGCCTCGCTGTAGGCGATGGCGACCGTGGCCGCCCGCAGGAAGATCTTCCCCTTGCCCTCGGAGGACGCCTTGGCCTCGGCCGAGTTGAAGATCTTCTCGAAGACACGCGGGACGGCGAGCACGAAGGTCGGCTGGAAGCCGGCGAAGTCGTCGAGCAGGGTCTTGATGTCGGCCGAGTGGCCCATCCGGGCACGGCCCGCGACGCAGAGCACCTCGATGAAGCGTGCGAAGACGTGGGCGAGCGGCAAGAAGAGCAGCGTCGAGGCGTTGTCGCTGAGGACGACCTGACCGAGCTTCTCGATGGCGTTCTCGGCGAGGTCGAGGAAGTTGCCGTGGGTCAGCTCGCAGCCCTTGGGCCGCCCCGTCGTGCCCGACGTGTAGATGATGGTGGCGACCGACCGGCGGTCGAGGCCGTCGCGACGAGCGGCGAGGTCGGTGTCGGAGACGTCCCGCCCCTTCTCGCGCAGAGCCTCGAGCCCGCCGCCGTCGATGGTCACGACGTCGCGGAGCGAGGGCAGGTCGCCCCTGACCTGCTCGACGGTGGACCGGTGGGCATCGGTCTCGACGACGACGACGTGCGCGTCGGAGTCGGAGAGGATCCACTGGACCTGCTCCGCGGAGGACGTCTCGTAGATCGGCACGACCACGGCGCCCGCACTCCAGGCGGCGAAGTCGACGAGGGTCCACTCGTAGCGGGTGCGTGACATGAGGGCCACCCGGTCGCCGGGCTGGAGGCCCTCGGCGACGAGGCCCTTGGCGACGGCCGCGACGTCGTCGGCGAACTGGGCCCAGGTCACGTGGGTCCACCCACCGGAGGGCGTCTTGCGGGAGAACGCGGTCTCGCTCGCGCTCTCCTTGGCGTTGCGCACGGGGAGGTCCGCGAGGCTTCCCTCCGTCGTGACGGGGGCAAGTGGTGCGACGACGTTGTCCTTCACTGTCACTCCTGATGGCGGGGCGGGGAACTGTGCTGCACCTTACCGATCGGTAACCGCGCAGACCACGTCACCGTGATCACAGGGCGTGGTCCGAGGTCGGGCGCGCCACCCGTCGGCGCAGGGCTGCCGTCGTCCCCATCTTGGCACGTGCCCGACGCGCCGTGACACCCGCGGGGACAACCACCCGACGGGCCGTTGGTGACGCGATAGCCTTCGGCGCATGGCCGATCGCACCGAGTCCTCCATCGTCATCGACGCCCCGCCCGGCGAGGTGCTCGACGTCATCGCGGACTTCGAGGCCTACCCCGAGTGGGCGGGTGAGGTGAAGAACGTCAACGTCCTCGCCGAGGAGGGCGACGGCTGGGCCGACCAGGTGCAGTTCACGCTCGACGCCGGCGCCATCAAGGACACCTACGTCCTCGACTACGAGTGGGACGTCGTCGAGGACGGCACCGGGGTCGTCTCCTGGTCACTCGTGTCGGCCCACGTCCTCAAGGCCATGATCGGCTCGTACACCCTCGCGAGTGACGGCACGGGCACGAAGGTGACCTACCGCCTGTCCGTCGACGTCAAGATCCCCATGATCGGGCTGCTCAAGCGCAAGGCGGAGAAGGTCATCGTCGACACCGCGCTCAAGGAGCTGAAGAAGCGCGTCGAGGCCTGACCGACCGTGACCCCGAACGACGGTCCAGGCGCAGCCCCGGCCGACCCCGACCAGCGCGACCAGCGCGACCAGTCCGAGCCGACGAACGAGACCGGGTCGACGCGCCCCGGCGACCCTCCGCCCCCGGGCAGCGTCGCTGCCGAGGCCGCGCTGCTCGTCGAGCTGCTCTCACGCCGCAGCTGGTCGAGCACCTCGGGTATGCCGTCCGGCAGCTCCCGGGGTGAGCGTGCAGGGAGCGCCGCGCACGACCACGACGCGGACGCGGGTCACACGACGGGGGACCCGACGGGTCCCGGAACCGCCGGCCGACCCGACGGGCCGGCGGGGGAGTGCACCTGCGGGGGCACGACACCTGCCGCGTGCCGCGTGTGTCCCGTCTGCCAGCTCATCGCGTTCGTCCAGCAGGTCAACCCCGACACCATCGAGAAGGTCGCCGACTTCGTCGGCTTCGCGGCCACGGCCCTGCGCGACCTCGCGACCGCCCAGCGGGAGCGACGGACCGAGACCGACACGACCGGGACCGACACGACCGGGACCGACACGACCGGGACCGACACGAGCGAGACCCAGACCGACGAGACCGGGCCCGGAGGCAGCGCATGAGCAGGCGACTCGCGATCGGCATCGACATCGGCGGCACGAAGGTCGCCGGTGGTGTCGTCGACGAGTCAGGGGCCATCACCCACCGCACCCGTCGTGACACGCCGCACCGCTCGACCTCGCCCGCGGTCGTCGAGAACACCATCGTCGAGTCGGTCGAGGAGCTGCTGAGCCAGGTCGACCCCGAGGACGTCGTCGCCGTCGGCATCGGCGCCGCGGGCTTCGTCGCCGAGGACCGGGCCACCGTCGTCTTCGCGCCGCACCTGTCCTGGCGCAACGAGCCGCTGCGCGATGCGTTGTCCCAGCGCATCGCGCTGCCCATCACCGTCGACAACGACGCCAACGCCGCGGCGTGGGCCGAGGCGACCTTCGGCGCCGCCCGGGGTGAGTCGCACGTCGTCGTCATCACCCTCGGCACGGGCATCGGCGGCGCCCTCATCATCGACGGCAACGTCCAGCGCGGGCGGCACGGCATCGCCGGCGAGTTCGGCCACATGCAGATCATGCCGGGCGGCGCACGCTGCGAGTGCGGCAACCGTGGCTGCTGGGAGCAGTACGCCAGCGGCAACGCGCTCGTGCGCGAGGCCCGCGCCATGATCGAGGCCGGGTCGCCCGTCGTCGCCGACCTGCTCGCCCGTCTCGGTGGCGACGCCAGCGCGCTGACCGGCCCCTTCATCACCGAGGCCGCCCGCGAGGGTGACCCGACCGCGCGCGAGCTGCTCGCCGACATCGGCGAGTGGCTGGGCATCGGGCTGGCCAACCTCGCCTCGGCCTTCGACCCGGGTCTCTTCGTCATCGGCGGCGGCGTCAGCGCGGCCGACGAGATGCTCATCGGACCGGCCCGCGAGGCCTTCCGTCGTCAGCTCCCGGGCCGCGGCTACCGGCCGGAGGCGCGGATCGTGCGCGCCGTGCTCGGCAGCGACGCCGGCCTCATCGGCGCGGCCGAGCTGGCGCGCGCCGGCCGCTGAACCCGTGGCCCCTGGACGACCGGAGCACGTGCTGCGGGTCATGAGCTACAACGTCCACGACCTGCTCGACGACCGGGCTGCGGCCGTCCGTGTCGTGCGGGCCGTCGGGCCCGACGTGCTGTGCCTGCAGGAGGTGCCCCGTCGGCTCACGACGGAGCTGAGGCTCCCGTCCTTTGCGCGCGACTGCGGCCTGGCCCGGCACCGTGGACGCCTCGGCACCGGTGGCACGGCGGTGCTCACGGCGCCGAGGGTGGTCGTCCACGGTGTCCTGCGTGGTCGCCTCCGGGTCCGCTTCCCCGACCGCACACGGGGGTACGCCGCTGCGACCGTCTCGCTCCAGGCGGGCGGTCCGTCGGGTCCCGCCGTCACCGTCGTCAGCGTGCACCTCGGGCTTCGCGCGTCCGAGCGGGCCAGGCACGCCGCGGCCGTGCTCGCCGCGCTCGACGGAGGCGGCGGGGTCGGTGATCGCGCCGTCATCGCGGGGGACCTCAACGAGGGACCCGGCGGGACGGCATACGACCTCATCGCCGCGCGCTACGCGCCGGTGTCCGGCGACGCACCGACGTTTCCCGCCCGTCGACCACACACCGCGCTCGACGTCGTCTTCGCCGGTCCGGGGCTGCAGGTCGTCCGGTCCGCGGCGACGCACGTGGACGAGCGGGACCTCGAGGCGGGTTCGGACCACCGGCCGGTGTGGGTCGACCTCGACCCCACGGCAGCCTGACGGCCCGGGCAGCAGCCTGGCGAGGCTAGACCCGGGTGCCGTCGTCGAACGGGTCGCGCTCCGTGCCGCCGCGCAGGACGAGGAGCACGAAGCCGACGACGATCATGGTCAGGGCCGTGACGACCCACCAGTCGCTGCCGTCCCGGTCGAAGAAGAGGACGTAGAGCAGCAGGAGCGGGCCACCGACGAGCCCGCCGACGATCGCCCAGAACATCGGGTCGGTCTCGGCCGAGGGGAGGTCGATCTCGGACGGCGGGACGAAGTGGTCGTCGCCGTCCGACGGGTCGTCGGCGGCGTCGCGGCGCGACGTGGGGCCGCGCCACGCGTGGGACGTCGTCGGGGCGATCGGCAGCTCGAGCAGACCGGACGACGCCGACGGGCTCGCGCCGCCGGGGCCGGGCTGCTGTGGCGGCGCCGCGGGGTCGACGCCACGGCCGTCGTCGGGGCGGCGCTCGACGGGGGAGTGCTCCGAGTCGGGTGCGGACGGCGTGCCGGCCTGGGCGGTCCCGGCGTCCGGGTCAGCGAGCGACACCGGGTGGGACGCCGGATCGGAGGGCTCCGCGGGCGACGCGGTGGTGTCCGGCGCCGTGGTGTCACGGCGCTGCGGCTCGGGGGCCTCGTCATCCCATCCGGCGATGATGCGCGCGAACTCCGCGTCGAGGTCGCGGTCACCCATCGCAGGCCTCCCCGGCCGTCGGGCGGGGGAGTGCGGCAGACACGCCGAAGGCCCCTGCGGCGTCGGGACGGACCGTCACGGTGGGGCTCCTCGGGCGAAGCGACTGGACCTGCTGATCCTCGCATGCGCCGCCGTCGGTGCGCGAGTGTCGTAGAGTTCGAGCCGTCACAGACGGAAGGCGGACACGGTTGTTCTACTGGTTCCTCAAGACGATCGTCATCGGGCCGATCATCAAGCTCCTCTTCCGTCCGTGGGTGGAGGGGGAGGAGAACATCCCCGAGGAGGGTGCCGCGATCTTCGCGAGCAACCACCTGTCCTTCTCCGACTCGATCTTCCTCCCGCTCGT
The DNA here is from genome assembly GCF_001428505.1 of Terrabacter sp. Root181. Taxonomy (GTDB): domain Bacteria; phylum Actinomycetota; class Actinomycetes; order Actinomycetales; family Dermatophilaceae; genus Terrabacter. The sequence continues at coordinate 135,883 of NZ_LMHU01000007.1, read as the reverse complement.
GGTGTCCCGTCGCGTCACCTTCCTCGCGAAGAGCGACTACTTCACCGGGCGCGGCATCAAGGGCCGGCTCACCGCCGCCTTCTTCAAGGGCGTGGGCCAGCTGCCCGTCGACCGGTCGGGTGGCAAGGCGAGCAACGCGGCGCTCAGCTCGGGGCTGAAGGTCCTGGGTCGCGGCGACCTGCTGGGCATCTACCCCGAAGGCACCCGCTCGCCCGACGGCCGCCTCTACCGCGGCCGCACCGGCGTGGCGCGGATGGCGCTCGAGGGCAGGGTCACCGTGATCCCGGTGGCCATGATCGGGACCGACAAGGCGCAGCCCACCGGCAAGGTCATCCCGCGCATCATGCGGGTCGGGGTGCGGGTCGGCAAGCCGCTCGACTTCTCCCGCTACGAGGGCATGGAGGACGACCGCTTCGTCCTGCGCTCGATCACCGACGAGATCATGTACGAGCTGATGCTCCTGTCGGGCCGGGAGTACGTCGACATGTACGCCACGTCGATGAAGGACCGCCTCGTCTCCGCGGCCCGGGCCAAGGCCCGCGAGCTCCAGGAGGCCGCCAAGCCCGGCAGTGCCGCGCCCGAGCTCGAGGAGGCGCTCGACGCCGCCGAGGGCAAGTCCCGTCAGGCGCCTGCGTCCACGCCGTCCACGCCGTCCACGCCGTCGGCCGATGACGCGGACCCCACGGACGCCCGGTCCGACGACGACGGCGACACTCCCGTCGTGGCGGCGTCCTGAGGCCATGGACCCCACGCGCCGCGGCGCTGGTCCGGACCACGAGGGTGGTCCCGGCGCCGAGGTGATGCCGGCCCCGGTGCCGCCCCTCGACGGCGTGGCCGTGGCCGCCGACGCGCCGGTGGCCGCGTCGACGGTGGCGGTCCTCGACGACGAGCACGCCATCGTGCGCGGGCTGTGGCGAGGCGTCGACGTCTTCCGCTGCCTCGCCCTCGCGTATGCCGTGTGGTCGGTCTGGGAGCGTCACGAGCAGATCGCCCACCTCGTCGGGGCGGTCGCCATCCTCGCCGTCCTCGCCGGCTGGACTCTGGCCGTCACGCTGCGGCCGGTGCGCACGGTCCGCGCCTACACGATCGAGCTGGCCATCGGCTGCTCCGCGATCCTTGCGACGCGGCTCGTCGACGACCCCGAGGTCATCACGGCCGGCGCCAAGACGATCCCCTCGATCTGGCCGACCGCCGCCGTCGTCGGGTTCGCCGTGCTCCGGGGCTGGCGCGGTGGTCTCGCCGCCGCCTCGCTCGTCGCGGCCTGCTCCTTCGTCGAGGTGGTCCAACCGACCCCCAACACCATCACCAACTCGATCTTCGGCCTCCTGCTCGGCGGCTGCATCGGCTACTGCGTCGACCTCGCCCGCTCGAGCCACGCGGCGCTCGCCGAGGCGATGCGGCTCGACGCCGCGCGCGCCGAGCGTGACCGGCTCGCCCGGACCGTCCACGACGGGGTGCTCCAGACGCTCGCCTTCATCAACCGGCGGGCGACCGACATCGGCGGGGAGACGGCGCGGCTCGGAGCGATGGCCGGCGAGCAGGAGCGGATCCTGCGCACCCTGGTGAGCCAGACGGACCTCTCCGAGGTGGGGCGCGCCCTGAGCGGCGACGTCGACCTGCGCGGCCTGCTGCGCCACGTCGAGGGCGAGGGCGTCCAGCTCGTCTCGCCCGCCGACGCGGTACTGCTGCCCCGACGGGTCGCCGACGAGGTGGTCGCCGCCGTGGAGGCTGCCCTGGACAACGTCCGCAAGCACGCGGGTGACGACGCCCGGGCCTGGGTGTTGCTCGACGACGACGGCGACGAGATCGCCGTGACGATCCGCGACTCCGGTCGCGGCGTGCCGTCCGGGCGGCTCGAGGAGGCCGTCGGTCAGGGACGTCTCGGCGTATCGTCGAGCATCCTCGGTCGGCTCGCCGACCTCGGCGGCACCGCGAGCATCACGTCGGGACCCGCGGGCGGGACGACCGTCGAGCTGCGGATCCCCAATCGCCGGACGGCGCGCCCGACGAACCGGCACCATGGTCGCCGGACGGACACGACGACCGACCGGACGACCGACCGGGCGAGCGAGGCCCGGACCAGGGGACGAGGAGCATCGTGACGGACCAGGAGGAGGCCATGCCGCAGCAGGGGAGCAGCACGCCGCCCGAACACATCCGGGTCGTCGTCGCCGACGACCACCCGATGTGGCGTGACGCCGTCGCCCGTGACCTCGCCGACGCCGGGTTCGAGGTCCTCGCGACCGCGGACGACGGCCGGTCGGCCGTGGCCCGGACACGCGCGACCGTGCCCGACGTCCTCGTCCTCGACCTCAACCTCCCGGGCCTGTCCGGCGCCCAGGTGTGCGCCGCCCTCGCCGCCGCCGAGGTACCGACCCGCATCCTCATCCTCTCGGCGAGCGGCGACCACCAGGACGTCCTCGACGCCGTCAAGGCCGGCGCGTTGGGCTACCTCGTGAAGTCGGCCGGCCGGGAGGAGTTCCTCGCCGCGGTCCGCGCGACGGCAGCCGGCGAGCCGGTCTTCACGCCGGGTCTCGCCGGCCTCGTGCTCGGCGAGTTCAGGCGGGTCAAGGCCGCCGGTGGCGGGAGCCCGGAGCGGCCCATCCCCGAGCTCACCGACCGCGAGACCGAGATCCTCAAGTACGTCGCGACCGGCATGGGCTACAAGGAGATCGCGGCGACGCTCTTCCTCTCGCACCGCACCGTCCAGAACCACGTCCAGAACATCTTCGGCAAGCTCCAGATGCACAACCGCGTCGAGCTCGTCCGCTTCGCGATGGAACGCGGCCTCGACCTCGGCGACCCGACGTGAGCCCACCGGCCCCCGCGAGGGGGCCGGACGGCATACGTCGTCGGTGACTCGGCGCGCGCCGGAGGTTTCGGGATGCGGACCCCGGCGGGAGCACCCCCGCGCGACGTCTACGCTGTCGGGGTGAACACGAGGACCGTCACCGCCGATGCCGGCCTCGAACCCGTTGACGGGTCCGAGGCCCTCGCAGCCCTCACGGCCGCGGCCACCGAGCTCGAGGCCCAGCAGCAGCCTGCCTGGCCCGACACGGCTGCCCTGGCCGAGGTGATCGAGACCCTCGCCTCGTATCCTCCGCTCGTCTTCGCGGGCGAGTGCGACATCCTCACCGACCGGATGGCCAAGGCCGCCGTCGGCGAGGCCTTCGTGCTCCAGGGCGGCGACTGCGCCGAGACCTTCGCCTCCGCGACCGCCGACAACATCCGCGACCGCATCAAGACGATCCTGCAGATGGCCGCCGTGCTCACCTACGGCGCCTCCGTCCCCGTCATCAAGATCGGGCGCATGGCCGGGCAGTACGCCAAGCCGCGCAGCTCGACGGTCGAGACCCGTGAGGGCGTCACCCTGCCCGCCTTCCGCGGCGACATGGTCAACGACTTCGCCTTCCACGAGACCGCCCGCATCCCCGACCCGCAGCGCCTCGTCCGCGCCTACCACGCGAGCTCGGCGACGCTGAACCTCGTGCGCGCCTTCACGACAGGCGGATTCGCCGACCTCCGCCACGTCCACGACTGGAACCGCGGCTTCGTGGCCAACTCGGCCAACCAGCGCTACGAGAAGATCGCCAAGGACATCGACAAGGCGATGCGCTTCATGTGGGCCTGTGGCGCCGACTTCGACGCCATGCGCACCGTCGAGTTCTACGCCGCCCACGAGGCGCTGCTGCTCGACTACGAACGCCCGCTGACGCGCATCGACTCGCGCTCCGGCCGCCTCTACGACACGTCGGGGCACTTCGTCTGGGTCGGCGAGCGCACGCGCCAGCTCGACGGCGCGCACGTCGACTTCGTCTCGCGCATCAGCAACCCGATCGGCGTCAAGCTCGGGCCCAAGGCCGACATCGACGAGGTGCTGCGCCTCATCGACAAGGTCGACCCGAACCGCACGCCCGGCCGCCTGACGTTCATCACCCGCATGGGTGCCGGCACGATCCGCGACGCGCTGCCGGCGCTCGTCGACAAGGTGACCGCCTCCGGTGCCACCGTGACGTGGATCTGCGACCCGATGCACGGCAACACGTTCGAGAGCCCCTCGGGCTACAAGACGCGCGACTTCGAGGACATCGTCGAGGAGGTGCGCGGCTTCTTCGAGGTGCACCAGTCCCTCGGGACGATCCCCGGTGGCATCCACGTCGAGCTCACCGGCAACGACGTCACGGAGTGCCTCGGCGGCGCGGAGAAGATCATCGACTCCGACCTCGAGAAGCGCTACGAGTCCGTGTGCGACCCGCGTCTGAACCACCAGCAGTCGCTCGAGCTCGCGTTCCTCGTCGCCGAGATGCTCGGCCAGGCCTGAGTGGTGGCGGCCACGAGCCCCTACCGGGCGGACCTGCTCAGCGACACCCTGACCCGCCCGACCGAGGCCATGCGCGATGCCATGGCGCGCGCGGAGGTCGGCGACGACGTCTTCGGTGAGGACCCGACGCTGCGCGCCCTCGAGGAGCGCGTCGCCGGGATGCTCGGGCACGAGGCCGCGCTCTTCACGCCCTCGGGCTCGATGGCCAACCAGCTCGGCGTGCGGCTGCACGTCAGGCCGGGGGAGGAGCTCATCGGCGACTCCCTCGCCCACGTCGTGCGGGCCGAGCTCGGGGCGGCCGCCGTGCTCTCGGGCATCTCGTCGCGCACCTGGGTGTCCGAGCGTGGCCGGTTCCGGGCCGGCGACGCGGCGTCGCTCATGATCACCGGTGTCGGGCCCTACCAGGTCTGCACGTCCCTCGTGATCGTCGAGAACACCCACAACTTCGGCGGCGGCACCGTGCAGTCGCTCGACGAGATCCGGCGGGCCCGCGAGGTGACGCGCGAGCGAGGCGTCGCCATGCACCTCGACGGGGCGCGGCTCTTCAACGCCCACGTCGCCTCCGGCGTGCCGATCGGGGACTACGGTCGCGAGTTCGACACCGTCTCGATCTGCCTGAGCAAGGGCCTCGGGGCGCCCGTCGGCAGCGTGCTCGTGGGCTCTGCCGACGCCATGGCCGAGTCGCGCATCTGGCGCAAGCGCTTCGGTGGCGGGATGAGGCAGGCCGGGATCCTCGCTGCCGCAGGGCTTTTCGCCCTCGACCACAACGTCGACCGCCTGGCCGACGACCATGCCCGAGCGCGACGCGCGGCCGAGGCGATGGCCGAGTCGGCTCCCGGCGCCGTCGACCTCGCCACGGTCGAGACCAACATCGTCATCGTCGACGTGGCCGCGGTGGGCTGGACGTCCGCCGCCTTCGTCGAGGCAGCCCTCGCCGCCGGCGTGAGGACGTATGCCGTGGGGCCGGGTGCCGTGCGCCTCGTCTGGCACCTCGATGTCGACGACGCGGGCACCGACGTCGCGATCGACGTCCTCACGGGCCTGCTGCGCTCGGCGCCCACCGCCGCCTGACCCGAGCCCCGACTCCTCGCACCGAACGCCGCGTTCGGTGCCGAACTCACTGGTAGAACAGCGCTTTCGCCACCGAACGCCGCGTTCGGCGGGGAGGGCAGGTGGGGGTCAGACCTCGTGGTGGAGGGCCTCGGCCGGCAGCTCACCCGGGCGTCGGCGCGCGAGGAGCTCGACGGCATACATCGCTGCGAGCACGAGCGCGCCGCCGACCACCATCCGCAGCGTCGCGGTCTCGTCGCCGAGCGTCACCGCGAAGAACGCCGCGAAGACCGGCTCGAGGGTCATGACGATCGCTGCCCGCGTGGCCGGCATGTGCGCCTGCGCCCACGTCTGCACCCACAGCGCGAGGATGCTCGCGAAGACGACCATGTAGAGCACCGACGCCCACTGGGCCGGCGTGCTCGGCAGGATGACGCCGCCGGGCACCGCACCGACGACGCACAGCAGCGCGATGACGACCATCTGGACCACGGACAGTCCGGTCGCGATCTCGGACGCGCTGTAGCGGCCGAGACCCACGATGTGCAGTGCGTAGAGGGCGGCGGCGAGGAGGGTGATCGCCTCTCCGACGCCGACGGGGAGCCCGTTGAGGGACAGCAGCGCCAGGCCCACGGTCGCGAGCCCGACCGCGGCCCAGGTGGACCCGGCCACGCGTTCGCGCAGCAGCACGGCGGTGAAGACCGGGGTGAGCACGACGTAGGTGCCCGTGATGAAGCCCGACACGGACGCCGGGGTCGTCGCGAGCCCCTGCGTCTGGAAGATCTGGGCCAGACCGTACAGCGCACCGAGGCCGACGCCGACGAGGACCTGCTGGCGGCTCAGGGCGCGCACCGGTCGCCAGAACACGATGAGCATGATGACGGCCGACAGGCTGAAGCGCACCGCGAGGAAGTCCACGGGAGGCACGGTCTCGAGGAGGTTGCGGATGAGGAAGAACGTCGAGCCCCACACGGCCGTCAGGGCGACGAGGAGCAGAGTGGCCAGGCGCGTGCGCGCCGCAGGGGTCACGGGCGGCCTCAGACGATCGTCAGGCTGATCGTGCTGCCCTTGGGCACGGACGTGCCGGCGGCGAGGCTCTGGGCCCGGACCTTCTTCTCGAAGAGCTCACCGAAGGGGTACTGCTTGTCGACCTTGAAGCCGAGGTCGGTGAGCGTCTTCTCGGCGGCGGTGTCCGGCTGGTCGACGACGTTGGGGACCTGGACCATGACCGGACCCTTGGACACGACCACCGTGACGGCGTCGCCCCGGTGCAGGGTCCCCTTGTCGGGCGACTGGGAGACGACCTGCCCTGCGGGGACGGCGTCGCTGTTGACGTCCTCGCCACGACGCACCGTGAGCCCGGCCTTCGTGATGGCGGCGGACGCGGCGTCGAACGGCGCGCCGGTGACCGTGGGCACCTCGATCGGCTGGCGGCCCCTGGAGACGACGACGGACACGGCGGTGTTGCGCCTGACCGACTCGCCGGGCGCGGGGTCCTGGGAGATGACGACGCCCTCGGGCACGGTCTCGCTCCAGTCCTGCGCCCGGTCGCCGAGCCGGAGGGTCAGGGGTGACAGGGCCGCCCCGGCGCCGTTCAGCCTGGTCCCGACGAGCTTCGGGACGGCATACCTCTCCCTGCCCTTGGAGACGACGACGCGGACCGTGGACTCCTTGCCGAGCTCGCTGCCCGCACCGGGCTCGACGCGCAGGACGACTCCCTTGGCCTTGCCCTCGGAGAACTCCTCGACGGTCTCGACCGACAGGGAGGCCTGCTCCATCGCTCCCACGGCCTGCGAGATCGGCTGGCCGACGACGGCCGGCACGACGGTCGAGCCACCGGGCCCCATCGTGAACCACCACCCACCGAACGCGCCGCCGACCAGGACCAGGACGGCCGCCAGCCAGAGGGGCCAACGTCGCCGACGCCCGGCCCGTCGGTCGATCGGCATGGCCGCGGTGTGCTCGAGCGCGGGAGCGTCGTCGTGGACGGGCAGCCCGGCGAGCGCTGCACGCCCGACCTCGTTGGGTCGCGTGCGGTGACGCTCCGGGGCAGTCGGCAGGTCGGCCCGCCGTGGTCGAGCGGCGGGGGAGGCCTGCGTCGTCGACGAGTCCGCCGGCAGCACCGACGTCGTGGCGGGGTCGGGCACGACCGCGGTCCCGCGCCGGTCGAGCTCGTCCGCCGAGAGGCCACGCCGCACCGCGCGCAGCGCGGCCACGAACGCCGCGGCCGAGTCGAAACGGTCCTCCGGCTCCAGCGCCGTCGCGTGGGCGACGAGGTCGTCGAGCTCGGCCGGAACCCCCGGGACGACGGAGCTCGGGGTGACGATCGAGCCGTGGACGTGGTTGTACGCGATCTGGATCGGGGTGCCGCCCGTGACGGCCTTGCGCCCCGTGAGCATCTCGAAGAGGAGCAGGCCCGCGGCGTACACGTCGCTGCGCGTGTCGGCGACGCCGCGCTCGACCTGCTCCGGGGAGAGGTAGGAGACGGTGCCCAGCAGGACACCCGTCTGGCTCGTCGCGGCCTGGTTGGTGATGGCGCGAGCGAGGCCGAAGTCGGCGACCTTGACCTCGCCGTCGCGGCGCACGATGACGTTCTCGGGCTTGACGTCGCGGTGGATCATGCCGGCCACGTGGGCGGCCCGCAGCGCGAGGAGGATCGGCTCGAGGATGGCGAGGGCCTCACGGGCGGTGAGCGGCGCCTCCTCGTGGATGACGTCGCGCAGGGTCTTGCCCTCGACGAGCTCCATCGCGAGGAAGACCTCGCCGTCGTCCTCGCCCTGGTCGAAGACGGCGACGACGTTGGGGTGGCTGAGCCGCGCGGCGGACCGGGCCTCGGCGCGGAACCGCTCGACGAAGACGTCGTCGGTCGCGAGCCCGGGGCGCATGATCTTGAGGGCCACCTCCCGGTCGAGGCGTCCGTCCAGCGCCACGTAGACAGAGGCCATGCCTCCGTCTGCGAGGTGGGAGAGGATGCGGTACCGGCCGTCGATCACCCGACCGACGAGGGCGTCCGCCACGCTGGACGTCACGGAGCGAAGTTTACGGGCTGGCCCGGGCGGCGGGGTCTCGCGGTGCGGGCGCGTCGCCCGCCCGGTGCGCGCGCCGCGTCATGGGCACCGCGAGACCCTCCGCCTGCGCTCCGCGCCTGAGGGCCCCTCCGGCGACCTCCTCGACGGACGGCCCCGGACGCGGAGCGGCCACCGTCAGAGGCGGTCGTAGACGGCCATGACGTTGGCCACGTACTTCTTCGTGTCCTCGTACAGGCCCTTGGTGCGGACCGAGTAGAGGCCCTGGTAGTAGCCGGCGATCGCCTGCTCGCGCGAGTCGGCGCTGGCCTGGAGGGCGCGGATGATGAGGACACCACCGGTGATGTTGTCCTGCGCGTCGAAGCGGTCGAGGGTCCGGCCCGCGAGCTGCGAGGCCCAGGTCTGGGAGACCGGCATGAGCTGCATGACGCCGACGGCGTTCGTGTAGGAGACGGCGCGCTGGTACCACCCGGACTCGAGCCAGCCGATGGCGAGTGCGAGCTTCGGGTCGACGCCGTGTCGGGTCGCGGTCGCGCGGATCATCGCTGCGGTGTCGGTGCGGCTGGGCACGTCCATGGCCGCGAGCTTCGCCTTGCTCGCGGCGACGGCCTGCGCGGTCTTGCTGGGGTACTGGTAGCCCGGCGCGGGGGCCGGGGCGGGGGCCGGCGTCGCCGGCGCAGGCGCCGAGACGGTGCCGGGGATGACGATCTTCTGGCCCACGTAGATGCGGCTCGCGTCAGCCAGCTTGTTCGCCGCGAGCAGCTTGGTCAGCGAGACGCCGTGGCGCTGCGCGATGACGCTCATGCTGTCGCCGGCCTTGACGACGTAGATCGAGCCCACACCGCCCGGCGTCGCCGGTGTGGAGTGCGCCGGCGTGGGGGGCGCCGGCGTGGCCGGTGCCTTCGCGCCCGGCACGCTGATCCGCTGCCCGACGAAGATGAGTCCGGCGTTGGCGAGCCGGTTCGCGGCGAGGAGCTTGGTCAGCGACACCCCGTAACGCGTGGCGATCCCGCTCATGGTCTCGCCCGAGCGCACCACGTGGATGACGGTGGCGGTCGTGCTCGCCGGGCGGGCCTGTGCCGGCGTCGACGTGGCGGATCTGGTCGGGGTCGACGACGGACGGCCGGGGACGAGCAGCTTCTGCCCCGGGTGGATCACCGATCCGCCCGCGGTGAGCCGGTTCTTCTCGACGATCGCCCGGATGGTCGTGTGGTGCGCGAGGGCGAGGTGCCAGAGCGTGTCGCCCGGGCGGACCGTGACGGTCGTCCACGGGGTGGCGGCCACGGGGGCCACGGCAGCGTGTGCGGGCAGGGCGAGCGCGGCGACGTCGGCGAAGGGCATGGGGGTGGAGTCCTTTCCTGGAGCCCAGCTGAGTTCGAGAGCGTGGAGGGGCGTTCGGAAGGGGTTCGGTGGCGTGCGTGGTGGTGCTGGTGGTTGCTCTGGTGCTGCGGAGGTGCTGTGTGACGCTTGTGAGCCGAGTGGCGCCTGTGACGATAGCGCACAATTGAGCACTAAAGTATAAATACAATGCTGTAATTCGCCCCGGGCCGCTCGCGGCAGCCTCTCCGGGAGGTGTGCGCGGGCCGGTCGGGACGGTGGCAGACTCTCGTCCTGTGAGCGAGACCCCCGAACTGCAGCCCGACGTGCCCACCACCCGCGACCTGGAGTCGCTCGTCGGGGAGTGGCTGACCGTTCCCGACGCCGCCGAGCGGCTCGGCCTGCAGCTGTCGCAGGTGCGTCAGCTGATCGCCGACCGCGAGGTCCTCGCGGCCCGGATCGGCGAGCGGCGCGTCGTCGCGATCCCCGCGAAGTTCTTCGACGAGACCGGACCCCGGCCCGAGCTGCGCGGCACCTTCACCGTCCTCGCCGACGGCGGCATGGACGACGACGAGATCATCGAGTGGCTGCACACGCCGGACGCGACGCTGCCCGTCGAGGGTGCGCCCATTGACGCCATGCTGGCCGGGCACAAGACCGAGATCCGGCGCCGCGCGCAGGAGCTCGCCTTCTGACGCGCGGTCGGTCAGGTCCCGACGGGACCGCCCGGCCGACGACGTATGCCGGGTGGCCCGTTCGTCAGGACCGGCGGGCTGTCGAGACCGCGACGAGCGCCTCGAGCACCTCGAGCGCCGACGGGTCGTAGGCGCCTGTCGCGCGAGCCCGGTCGACCGCGGCGCAGGCCTCGCCGGCCAACGCGGTGATGAGGCTCTCGACCCGGTCGACAGCACCGGTGTCGACGAGGATCCGGCGGATCGCCTCGACACCAGCGAGCTCGAGGTCGTCGCGTCCGAAGAGGCTCTCGACCGTCTGACGGTCGGTCTCGGACGCCGTGTCGAGGGCGTGAGCCACGAGCACGGTGCGCTTGCCCTCGCGCAGGTCGTCGCCCGCGGGTTTGCCGGTGGCCTCGGGGTCGCCGAAGACGCCGAGCAGGTCGTCGCGCAGCTGGAACGCCTCCCCGAGGGCGAGGCCGTAGTCCGACAGCGGAGCGAGCGACCCGTCGGGCGCGCCACCGACGAGGGCGCCGATGAGGAGGGGGTGCTCGATGGTGTACTTCGCGCTCTTGAAGCGGATCACCTTGCGGGCCGAGGCGATCCGGGCGTCGAGGTCGAGCCCCTCCCAGCCACGGGCCGATTCGAGCAGGTCGAGGAACTGGCCGCCCATGAGCTGCGTGCGCATCGAGTCGAAGAGCTGTCGGCCGCGGGCGAGCTCGTGGGCCGGCAGGCCGCACGTCGCGTACAGCTCGTCGCACCACGTCAGGCACAGGTCACCGGCGAGGATCGCGGTGCCCTCGCCGAAACGGTCGGGGTCGCCCGCCCAGCCACGCGCCTGGTGCAGCGAGGCGACGGCGCGGTGCGCGGACGGCATACCCCGCCTCGTGTCGCTGCGGTCCATGACGTCGTCGTGGAGGAGGGCGGCGCCCTGGAAGAACTCCATGCTCGCCGCCAGGCGCACAAGCGCGTCGGAGTCGGGGCCACCGGCGGCGCGGTAGCCCCAGTAGAGGAAGCCGGCGCGCAGCCCCTTGCCGCCGGTCAGCAGGCCGGACACGGCCGACACGAGCGGGGCGGTCTCCTCGCCGATCGCGGCCAGCGACTGCGTGGCCCCGGCGATCTGCCCGTCGATCGCCTGCTGCACCCGACGGCGCAGGACGTCGAGGTCGGTGGGGGTCTGCACGGGGTCCTCCATCGAGTCGGGGGAATCGTGGTCAGCCTACGCGGCGCGAGGGTGCGGTCGTGAACAGCCCGGACGCCGCGGGCGCGCGCGGCTTAAGGTGTGCGGCATGGCACACGGCACGGCATCCTCGATGGCGCGGGCGGAGCGGTTCACGCGGTCCATCCCGGCGATGATCGAGGCCGACACCCCGACGTTCAGCTTCGAGTTCTTCCCGCCGAAGGACGACGCGTCCGAGGCGCAGCTCTGGGACGCCATCCGGCGCCTCGAGAAGGTCTCACCGAGCTTCGTGTCGATCACCTACGGCGCCGGTGGGGGCACCCGCGACCGCACGGTGCGCCTCACCCAGCGCGTCCTCGAGGCGACCTCGCTGACGCCCATGGCGCACCTGACGTGCGTCGGCCACTCCGTCGCCGAGCTGCGCGGCATCGTCGGGTCGTATGCCGCCGCGGGGGTCCGCAACATCCTGGCCCTGCGCGGTGACCCCCAGGGCGGCCTCGGCCAGCCGTGGGTCGCCCACCCCGAGGGCCTCGACCACGCCGACGAGCTCGTCGCGCTGGTTCGCGGGCTCGGTGACTTCACCGTCGGTGTCGCGGCCTTCCCCGACGGGCACCCGGAGTCGGGTGACATCGGCGAGGACGCCGAGACCCTCGTGCGCAAGGAGCGGGCCGGCGCTGAGTTCGCGATCACCCAGATGGTCTTCGACGTCGACCACTACCTCCGCCTGCGCGACGAGCTCGTGCGACGCGGGTCGCGGCTACCCGTCGTCCCGGCGATCATGCCGATCACCAACGCGCGCCAGGTCGTGCGCATGGCACAGCTCGCGGGTCAGCCGATGCCGACCGCCGTGACCGACCGCCTCGAGCGCCACGGCGACGACGCGGCCGGCGTGCGCGCCGAGGGCATGGCGATCGCGACCGAGTCGTCGCGCCGCCTGCTCGACGAGGGCGCGCCCGGCATCCACTTCATCACGATGAACCGCTCGTCGGCGACGCTCGAGGTCTTCGGCAACCTCTGACCCGAGGTCGGGCCGGGGCCGCCTGCGGATCAGTCGGCATCTGGTGGTGTCGTCAGGTCGTGGCGGACGGGGTGGCAGAGCTGCCCGGCGTCGACGTGGACCCACCTTGCTGGCCCTGGGGGCCGTCGCCGTCGTGGTCACCGCCGCGGCCGCCGGGACCACCCGATCCGCCTGGTCCACCCTCTTGGAGGGCCGTCACGGCGAAGGAAGCGTCGACCTGCACCGTGATGTGGGTGCCGTCGGTGCGCACCATGTGGGCCTCGTAGACGCCGTCCGAGTCGGTCTCGACGCGCTCGATCGTCGCGGTCGGCTCCTTGGCCTTGGCGGCTGCCGTCACCTTGGCGGCGGTGTCACCCGTGAGGAGCTTCTCGTCGGAGCGCATCGGCTTGCTCGGGTCGGTGTTGCCGTTGCCGTTGCCCGTGCCCTCGCGGAGCTGTCCGTGGGTGCCGCTGGTCGAGGTGGCCGTGCTGCCCGTCTCGTCCGCGCTGGCGAGGGCGGCCCCGCCGAGCGCGAGCGCCGACGCGGCCACGATGCCGGCGCCTGCCAGCGCGATGGTCTTGTTCCTCATGCGTTCCACTCCTTCGATGGGCTGGCCTCGTGCCAGCTGTGTCCACCGTCGGCAACGGCACTGTGTCCCCGCCGTCGTCAGGGTGGGGAGGCCCTGTGAGGGGTCCGCAGACCTGTGGGGGCCACGTCCCGGGGACGTCCGGGCTCACCGGAACGGCCGGTCAGGTCTCCTGGTCGAAGGGTCGCTCGAGACGCTCGTCGTCCCGGGCCGGCGACGGCGGTGGTGGCGCCGCGGTCCCGCGGCGCTCCCGGCGCTCGGGGGGCTCGGGGGGCTCGGGGGGCACGGCGATGCCCACGCGTTCGCCCCACGCGTCATAGCGACGCTTGTAGCGGCGGATGCGACCGGCCAGCTTGTAGACGAGGAAGGCGCCGAGCACGAGGAAGAGCAGGGCGATGGCCGCGGCCCACCACGGGTGGGCGATGGCGAGAGCCGTGACGCCGGTGACCGTGACGTCCTCGGTGGTGCTGACGAGGATGTTGCTCGCCGGCTCGGGCGAGGTGTTGACCGCGGCGCGCAGACCGGCCTTGATGCCGTGCGAGATGAGAGCCGTGACGCCGCCGGTGGCCGCGCCGATCGCGGCGTCGAGGCTCGCCGTCTCGTGGCCGATGAGGTAGCCGATCGTCGCCCCGACCGCCGGCCGGACGACCGTGTGCACCGAGTCCCAGGCGGAGTCGATGTAGGGGATCTTGTCGGCGAACATCTCGAGCACGAAGAGGATCCCGGCGCCGACGAGCACGTCGGTGCGTGCCAGGGCGTTCGGGATCTGGCTCAGGTGGAAGACCTTGTCCGCGAGCCCGAGGACGAGCACGACCGCGTACGCGTTGATTCCGCTGCCCCACCCGGTGGTGAAGGCCATGGGGATGAGCTCGGCGCCCACGACGCTCCTTCGGTCGCGCGCCGGTCGCGGATGCGCCGGTGCGGCTGTGGCCCGGCCGGTCGGCCGAGCCCAGGTCCAACGTCCCTGACGCTCCCGTATTCCCGGGGGCGGCGCAACGGGGCGCGCTGCCCCGGACACCGGGGCAGCGGAACGGGCCCGATCCGTGAGCGGACGGGACCCCTGCACCCCTCCGTTCGCGGACCGAACCCGCAGCCCCACTCTGCAGGCGACCATGACGGGACGACCTGAGCACGGCTACTCAGATCGGTCCGGAGTGGGACGGAACGGGCAGGCGCCGGCAGCCCCGGGGCGCCGGCCCGAGAGGACGTCCGAGTGGCTCGCGGACCGTCTTGACAGGCTGTCGGCGGCAGGGGTTAGGCTTCGCGTATCGAACAGGTGTTCGAACGTCGTTCTCCCGGTGAGTGCTCGGAGGTGAGGTTCGAGCCGGTGTCCGAGTCAGTCAGGTTGTCAGTCAGGTTGTCAGTTCAAGTCGTCGGTTGGTGTCGGACTGCTCGTGTGGAGCGCGGGTGGTCCGGGTCGTGATGTCGGCCTCGACGTGTCCGAGGGAGACGTGTCGTGGTGCGTAGGTTCAGTGACGCCGTGCAGGTGAGAGTGCGCGAGCGGGAACAGCAGGAACAGCAGGAGCGGTCCGTGGTGGGCCGGCCGGGTGACTCGGCCAACAGACCCGCCCGCTCGGCCGGGCCCTCGGGACCCTCAGAGCCTTCGGGGCCCTCCGAGGACGGCGGGTACCTCGAACCACCGCCCGAGGCGTTCATCTGGCGCGGTCGCCTCTACGTCGTGCGTGGCGTCCTCGCCCAGTGGCGCGAGCGGCGGGCCTGGTGGCACGACGCGCTCGAGGCCGACGAGGCGCAGGTGCATCCCGGCGAGACGCTCGTCGCCGCTGCGAGCGAGCAGCACGTCTGGCGCGTCGAGGCGAGCCCGGGCTGGTCGTTCGCGCCCGGGGTCTACGACCTCGCCCACGACGAGTCCCCGCGCGGCGACCGGTGGTCGCTCGTCCGGGTCGCCGACTGAGCCCATGAGACGAGAGAGGAGAGGAACCACCATGACTGCAGCCCACCACGTGCGCCGTCCGCCCATCTCGGTCGCCGTGCTCGACCTGCTCGAGCGAGGTCGCGCGACCCTCGAGGCCGCCTGCCGCACGAGCGACGCGTCCGAGCGCTACCGCGACGCCCACCTCGGGGCCCTGCGCGCCGCCGCGGCCCTCGTTGCCTCCCGCACCGTCCCGTCGCCGCGTTCGCGACCGCGCAGCGTGTGGCAGGTGCTGCCCGGGGTGGCCCCGGAGCTGGGGGAGTGGGCGGCCTTCTTCGCGGCCTGCTCGGCCCACCGGTCGGTCATCGACCGCGGCGGTCACATCAGTGCACGCGAGTCCGACGACCTGCTGCGCCAGGCCGAGATGTTCCTCGAGATCGTCCAGGACCTCCTCGGCGTCCCGGCGACGATCCCGCTGCCGCAGTCGATCACCCCCGTCTCGAGGAGCCGGGCGAGCGGGGCGTGACGACCGGTATGACCACGACCACCACCATCACCAGCGGCCTCACCGGCGGCATCGCCGGCGGCACCGAGAGCTTCGTGCACCTGCACGTCGCGTCCGGGTACTCCATGCGCTACGGCACGGCCAAGCCGCACCAGCTCGTCGAGCGCGCCGCAGCGTTCGGGCAGCCCGCTCTCGCCCTGACCGACCGCGACGGGCTCTACGGCGCCGTGAAGTTCGTCCGTTCCTGCATGGAGCACGACGTCGCGCCGATCCTCGGTGTCGACCTCGCCCTCGGACCCGAGCAGCCCGAGCGCCGGCGCGGACGCCCCGCGCGCACCCCGGTGCGCGGTGGCGCCCTCGTCGACCCGCGGCTCCCGCGTGTCACCGTGCTGGCCCGGGGCAGCAGCACCGGTCTCGCCCCGGGCGCGGGGTGGGCGGCGCTCTGCCGTCTCGTCACCGCGACCCACCTGCGCGGCGAGCGCGGCAACCCCGTCACGACCGCAAGCCTCGTCGCCGAGCACGCGCGCCTGCTGCCCACCCCGCCCGTCGCCGAGGACGACCGACCCGACGGACGAGGCGGACGGCATACGCCGTCGGTGACGGACGGTGGGCCCTCCCGGCTCGTCGTGCTCCTCGGACCCGACTCCGACGTCGGCCGAGCCGTGCTCGCCAAGCGACGCGACCACGCCAGGGCGGCGCTCGAGCGCTGGGTCGCGCTGCTACCGCGCGGCGCCGTCGTCGTCGAGGTCGTGTGCCACGGCGGACCCGAGCACCAGCCCGGCAGCCTCGGACAGGCCGGACGCATGCTCGCGCTCGCCCGCGAGGTCGGCGTGCCGAGCGTCATCACGGCCGCGGTACGCCACACCGACCCGCAGGACGCCGCCATCGTCGACGTCCTCGACGCCGCCCGCCGGCTCGTCGCGCTCGACGCGCGCCACCTCGACCGCGTCACGACGGCAGGGCACCTCTCGCCGACACCCCTCATGCACGCGCTCGCCCTCGACGTCGTCCAGGTCTCGGGGCCGGGGCTCGTCGGCGGCGGGTCGCTCGCCCGCGAGCAGGCACGCGAGCTGCTCGCCCGCACGACGGCGCTCGCCGCCGAGTGCGTCCAGGACCCACGGGCCGACCTCGGCATCGGCTCGGTCCACCTGCCCGAGCCCGGCGTCCTCGGCATCCGGCCCGGCACCAACCCGCACCGCGTCCTCGCGCGCCGGTGCCGCGAGTCGATCGCGACCCGCTATCCAGGTCGCACCGAGGACGAGCTCGGCGCCGTCAGCGACCGGCTCGAGGACGAGCTCGGCGTCATCGAGACCCTCGGCTACGCGACGTACTTCCTCACCGTCGCGCAGGTCTGCGACCTCATCCGCGAGATGGGGGTGCGGGTCGCGGCCCGCGGGTCGGGGGCCGGGTCGCTCGTCAACTACCTCCTCGGCATCTCCGGCGTCGACCCGATGCGACACGGGCTGCTCATGGAGCGCTTCTGCTCACCGCTGCGGGCCGAGCTGCCCGACATCGACATCGACGTCGAGTCGGCCCGGCGCACCGAGATCTACGAGCGCATCCTCGACCACTTCGGCGGCGACCGCGTCACGTGCGTCTCGATGATGGACACCTACCGGGTGCGCCACGCGATCCGCGACGCCGGGGCCGCGCTCGGACTGCCGCCGCCCGAGATCGACGCCATGGCCAAGGCCTTCCCGCACATCGCCGCCCGCAACGTGCGCAACGCCCTGGCCGAGCTGCCTGAGCTCCGGGCGAGCGGCCTCGACGTGCCACGCCTGCAGCTGATGTTCGACATCGTGGAGCGCCTCGACGGCCTGCCCCGGCACATCGCGCTGCACCCGTGCGGAGTCGTGCTGTCCGACTCCGTCCTGCTCGACCGCACGCCCGTCGAGGCGAGCTGGCTCGGCTTCCCGATGAGCCAGTTCGACAAGGACGACGTCGAGGAGATGGGGCTGCTCAAGCTCGACGTCCTCGGCATCCGGATGCAGTCGGCGATGGCCCACGCCGTCGTCGAGGTCGAGCGTGTCGACGGCGACCACATCGACCTCGACGACGAGTCGCAGGTGCCCTTCGACGACGAGCCGACCTTCGAGCTCGTCCGCTCGACGAAGACCCTCGGCTGCTTCCAGATCGAGAGTCCCGGGCAGCGCGAGCTCATCGGCAAGTTCGGGCCGCGCACCTTCGACGACCTCATCATCGACATCTCGCTCTTCCGCCCGGGTCCGGTCAAGAGCGACATGATCATCCCGTTCCTCAACGCGAGGCAGGGCTGGAAGGACCCGTCCTACCTCCACTCGTCGCTCGTCCCGGCGCTCGAGGAGACCGAGGGCGTCGTCGTCTTCCACGAGCAGGTGCTCATGATCGTCGCCGAGACGACCGGCGTGACCCTCGCCCAGGCCGACGAGGTGCGTCGCGCGCTCGGCACACCCGACGGGCAGAAGCGCATCGAGGCGTGGTGGCGACCCGCCGCCCGCGACCGCGGCTACGCGCCCGAGGTCGCCGACAAGATCTGGGAGGTCCTCAAGGCGTTCGCGTCGTTCGGCTTCTGCAAGGCGCACGCCGCGGCGTTCGCGCTGCCGACCTACCAGTCGGCCTGGCTCAAGACGCACCACCCGGCGGCCTTCCTCGCCGGGGTGCTGACCCACGACCCCGGCATGTACCCCAAGCGCCTCATCCTCGACGACGCCCGCACCTTCGGCATCGCGATCCTCGGTCTCGACGTCAACGTCTCGACCGGCGCCTACCGTTTCGAACGCACCGACGACGGCGGGGAGGCCATCCGCCTCTCGCTCGCCGACGTCCACGGCATCAGCGAGGCCGAGGTGGCGCAGATCGTCGCGGGCCAGCCCTACTCCAGCCTCTCCGACTTCTGGCAGCGTGCCCACGTGTCACGACCCGTCGCCGAGAAGCTCGTGCTCGCCGGGGGGTTCGACTCGCTGCACGACATCGACCTCGGTGGCCCGTCCCGTCTCGACGAGAGCGGGGCCGGGGTCGTGGGTCGTGCCCGCGGCGGCCTCGGCCGTCGCGGCCGGGTCACCCGGCGCGACCTGCTGCTCCACGTCGCCGAGCTCGACCGATGGTCCTCCTCGCAGCGGTCGTCGCGCCGGTCCTCCCATCGGGTCTCGGCCGCGAGCCGGTCGTCGGGACCGGCCGGGTCACGCGGGCGGGTCACGTCCGTCTCGGCCACGGGAGACATCCGGGCCCTCGCCGCGGCCCAGTCGCAGGCCTCCGCCGGGGCTCCCGAGCAGATCGCGACCCAGCTGACGCTCGACCTCGGCGACACGCCACGCCTCACCGCGACGAGCGGCCTGCCCGAGATGACCGGTCCGGAGCGCGTCCGCGCCGAGCTCGAGGTGCTCGGCCTCGACGCGAGCGGCCACGTCGTCGACTTCTACCGCCCGCTGCTCGACGCGCTCGGCGTGACCCGGGCGCGCGACCTGCTCTCCGGACGCAGTGGCCGCGAGGTCCTCGTCGCCGGGGTCAAGGTCGCCACCCAGACCCCGCCGATCCGCACCGGACGCCGCGTCGTGTTCCTCACGCTCGACGACGCCACCGGCCCGGCCGACCTCACCTTCTTCGAGGATGTCCAGGGCCCGTATGCCGCCACCGTCTTCCACTCGTGGCTGCTGCTCTGCCGCGGTCTCGTGCGACGCACCGGCCCGCGCGGCGTCTCCATCCGGGCCACCGGTGCGTGGGAGCTCTCGGCCCTGCAGGACGCGTGGACCTCCGGAGGCGTCACCGCCGTCCGCGACGCGCTCGAGGCCGCCGACCGGTCGGCATGGGAGCGCGCCACCGCGCTCGCCGGACCGGACGGGACGGGCGGCGGGGTCGGTGAGGGACCGGACGGCCGGCGGGTGCTCGTCCACGCCTCGGGGTTCAAGCAGTCGCCCTATGCCGACATCAAGCCGGCGGGAGACGACGTCAGGGGACCGCGAGGCACGAGCGGGCTCGTGCCCGGCGAGACCGTGGGCGGCCCGCCACGCAAGCTGTGGCACGCGAGTCCGGGAAGCTCGGGGCACTAGGGTGATGACGCACACGAACCACACGCGGCACCACGCGTACCACGTTCCCAGACGGAGGATCCCGTGCCCGACGAGCAGCGCCCCCAGCGACGTGGAGGGGTCCGGCCGTCGGCCGTCGTCTCGGCCGTGGGCCGGATCGCCGACGAGTGCTCGCAGCGGCTCGGCCGTCCGCTCGAGGTGCTCGACCTCGGGGGCGGCACGGGCGGTGTCGCCGTCCCGCTCGCCGAGGCCGGTCACCGCGTCATCGTCGTCGACCCCAGCCCCGACGCGCTCGCGTCGCTGGCCCGCCGGGCCCGTGAGGCCGGCATCGTCGACCGCATCACCGCGGTCCAGGGCGACGGCGACTCCCTCGAATCCGTCCTCGCCGGTCGTCGCGTCGACCTCGCCTGCTGCCACGGCACACTCGAGTTCGTCGACGACCCCGCCGCCACGCTCCACGCCGTCGCGCAGGTGCTGGGGGAGGGCGGTGTCCTGTCGCTGCTCGTCTCCGGCCGGCTGTCCGTCGTCTTCGCCAAGGCCATCGCCGGCGAGTTCGGCCAGGCCCGGGCGGCGCTCGTCGACCCGTCCGGCCGCTGGGGGAGCACCGACCCGCTGCCGCGCCGCTTCGACGTCGAGCAGCTCGAGACACTCCTCGCCGACGCCGGCTTCACCGACGTCCGGGTGCGCGGCACCAACATCCTCGGCCACCTCGTCCCGGCCTCGCTCATCGACTCCGAGGCCGACCGCGTCGCCCTGGCCGAGCTCGACGAGCTGCTCGTCACCGGACCGGGGCGCGAGTTCCTCCGGACCCTCGGCAATGCCCTCCACGTCGTCGCGCGCCGCGACTGACCGCGCCCTCGTGAGCGCGTCGACCCGTCCGGCGGGCCGACGATGAGCCGCCGCCAGTTCACCGCGCCGACCAGGGCGGGCTCCGAGCCGCCCGACGACTCCGGGTGCACCGTCCTGCACGTCGACATGGACGCCTTCTACGCGTCCGCCTCGCTCATCTCGCGTCCCGAGCTGCGGGGCCGGCCCGTCATCATCGGTGGCGCGAGCGGGCGGTCCGTCGTGCTGTCGGCCACCTACGAGGCGCGCGCCTTCGGCGTCACCTCGGCCATGCCGATGGCTCGGGCCCAGCGGCTGTGCCCGCAGGCGGTCATCATCGAGCCCGACCACCGCCGCTACGCCGCCATCTCCGAAGCCGTCATGGCGACCTTCGCGATGATCACCGACAGCGTCGAGCCCCTCTCCCTCGACGAGGCCTTCCTCGACGTCTCCGGGGCCGTACGCCGACTGGGCCGCCCGACGCAGATCGCCGAGCAGCTGCGCGACACCATCGCCGACGAGCAGGGCATCACCTGCTCCGTGGGGGTGGCCCCGACGAAGTTCGTCGCCAAGCTCGCCTCCAACCTCGCCAAGCCCGACGGGCTCATCGTCGTGCCGCGCGAGGAGGTCGTCTCGTTCCTGCACCAGCTGCCCGTCGGCGCGATCTGGGGCGTCGGCGACAAGACCGAGGAGCACCTGCACCGCCTGGGCCTGCGCACCGTCGCCGATCTCGCGCACACGCCCGTCGAGACGCTCCAGCGTGCCCTCGGCGACGTCGCCGGCCGGAGCCTGCACGACCTCGCGTGGGGCCGTGACCCGCGGTCCGTCGTGCCCGAGCGGCGTGAGAAGTCGATCGGTGCCGACGAGACCTTCGCCCACGACATCGACGACCCCGTACGCATCCACCGTGAGCTGCTGCGCCTCGCCGACCGCACCGCGGCCCGCGCCCGCTCCGCCGGGATGACGGGGCGCACCGTCTCGATCAAGGTGCGCTTCGCCGACTTCACGACGATCACCCGCGCCAAGACCCTGCGCCACCACACGGACGTCTCCCGCGACATCTTCGCGACGGCCCGCGAGCTCTACGACCGCCTCGGACTCCAGCGCGCCCGCATCCGGCTCGTCGGGGTCCGCCTCGAAGGGCTCGTCCCGTCGGCCGTCGCGCCCATCCAGGCCACCCTCGACGAGCCCGAACACGGGTGGCGCGAGGCCGACCGCGCGGTCGACCGGGCGAGCGCCAGATTCGGTGCCGGATCGGTGCGTCCAGCATCACTGATGCCCGACCGGCCCTCGGGTTCCCAACGCGAGCGGCGAGACATATCCTGAAGGAAAGAAGTCCGCGTCGGCCGTTTCCGACATACGATTCGGGCACAGTCGATTTCGCACCAGGGAGGTGCCGGGTGGCACTCTCGGAACACGAGGAAGCACTCCTCCAGCAGATGGAGGAAGCCCTCTACGCCGAAGACCCTCGATTCGCATCGCGGATCGAGAAGACGAAGTCGCGCGGTCTCGGTCGCGGACGGCTCGTCGCCGGCGTCGTAGCCGCGGTCATCGGACTCGCCCTCGTGGTCTTCTCAGCGATGAGCAGCAGCATCTGGCTCGGTGCGGTCGGCTTCGCGATCATGGTCGCCGGCATCGTCTACGCCATCACTCCGTCGAAGACGAAGCTCGCCGCCGTCGCCAACGACGGCACCACCAAGCCGCGGGCCGGCAAGGCCAAGGCCGCGTCCGCCAAGCAGGCCACCTTCATGGAGCGCCTCGAGGAGCGGTGGGAGAAGCGCCGCCGCGACCAGTGGTGACGCGCCCCTGACGACACGGCGCACACCGGTGCAGCGCACACATCACACTGACGGATACGGTCGGGGTCCTGCGTCGTGTCAGGAGCGCGTGAGGGGCGTGCGTCGCCGGGCGACCTGCACTCAGGGCCGGGTGACGTAGACCCCGACACCCCAGGTCGCGATCATGGCGAACGCCGTCGCGAGCTCGATGCCCATGTTGAGGGCGACCGCGCGGATGGCCTGCGTCGTCGCGTGCCAGGCCGGTGCGTGCCCCCGGTGCTTGACCAGCTCGAGGACGTAGATCGTGAGGACGAAGCCGAGCGGGCCACCCACGACGGGCACGACGAAGAAGCCCACCACCGCGACGACCAGCGCCACGGCGACGATGACCCCGTCGACCCCTGCGGTCTTCATCCGGCGCCCCGGGACGGTGTACTGCGCGACGAGGCCCACGGCATACAACAGGGTCGAGATGCCGAGGACGAGCCAACCCGGCCCGTCCTGACGCTCCAACGCCCACACGAGCGTCGCACCCCACACCAGCAGCAGCCCCGGAAGCACCGGGACGACGATGCCGACGGTGCCCACGAGCATCGCGAGGAGAACGAGGACGTTCGTCGCGGTGATCACGGGGCAGCCGTCGGCGGCGTTCGGATCAGGATGGGGTCAGGAAGGGCCGGGTCGGAGATCGCCTCTGGGCTCAGCGTTCGTCCACGGGAGCGGATCCCGGGATCTCGGTGAGTCGTTCCGTCTCGTCGCGGATGTCGAGAGCCTTGTCCTTCAGCGCCGGGAGGTGCTCCCGACCGTGGTGCGCGCAGAAGAGCAGCTCTCCGCCGGAAACGAGGCGGGCGCGGATGTAGGCCTGGGCCCCACATCGGTCGCAGCGGTCAGCAGCAGTCAGTTCGGGTGCCAGTGCTGTCGTCATCGTATTTCGCCTCTTTCCTCCCTCGGGGGTCCCCCGGAGGGAAACCCTGCCATGTACCTACGACGCCCGATCGGTCCATCCGGTGGACCTCTCGCGCTTCGTGGACGTTCCAACAGTGAATCACGTCGAAACCTTCCCGATGACGAGGCTCGGTGATTGAGACGCCCGGCGGGTCGACATCGTTACGTGTCAGTGATTCGCCGCGCCCCGCAGATACGGATTGGCACACCTCGCGCCGGTGGGGCGCGCGGGGCTGTCGGGGCCCGTGTCCGGGTCGTCCGTGGGTCGGTCACCCGGGGCCCAGCGAGCCTCCCGGGAGCCGTCGGCGGCGGTGGCTAGGCTTCCCCTGCCAGCCCTCCACAGCCCGACCGCTGGCCGCTCACCGACCGAAAGAGAACGACACACCGTGGCCTCCGCCTCACGACCCGCTCCCTCCGGCAACGGCGACTACACCGCCCGCCACCTCCAGGTCCTCGAGGGCCTCGAGGCCGTGCGCAAGCGCCCCGGCATGTACATCGGCTCGACCGACCAGCGCGGCCTCATGCACTGCCTCTGGGAGATCATCGACAACGCGGTCGACGAGGCCCTCGCCGGCGTGTGCACCGACATCGAGGTCATCCTCGGCGGAGACGGGTCCATCGAGGTCCGCGACAACGGCCGAGGCATCCCCGTCGACATCGAGCCGCGCACCGGTCTGTCCGGCGTGGAGGTCGTCTTCACCAAGCTGCACGCGGGCGGCAAGTTCGGTGGCGCCTCGTACGCCGCCACCGGTGGGCTCCACGGCGTCGGCGCCTCCGTCGTCAACGCGCTGTCCGCGCGGCTCGACGTGGCCGTCGACCGGGTCGGCAAGACGTACGGCATGAGCTTCCGACGGGGCGAGCCCGGCACGTTCGGCGACCGGACGTCCGTGCACTCGCCCGACTCGGAGTTCACGCCCTACGAGAAGAAGAGCGCGCTGCCCGTCGTCGGCAAGGCCAAGCGGGGCGTCACGGGCTCCCGCGTGCGCTTCTGGCCCGACCGCCAGATCTTCCTCAAGGACGCAGAGCTCGACTACGACGCCATCCTCGGCCGGGCCCGGCAGACCTCGTTCCTCGTCCCCGGGCTGCGCCTCGTCATCCGCGACGAGCGACGGCTCAAGGGCACGCCCGGCGAGGACGGCCCGATCGAGGAGGTCTTCCAGCACGACGGCGGCATCACCGACTTCGTCGAGTTCCTCGCGCCCGACACCCCGATCACCGACGTCTGGCGCCTCGAGGGCTCCGGCACCTTCACCGAGACGGTCCCGGTCCTCGACGTCAACGGTCACATGACCCCGACCGAGCTCGAGCGCGAGTGCGCCGTCGAGGTCGCGCTGCGCTGGGGCCAGGGCTACGACACGAAGGTCCAGTCCTTCGTCAACATCATCACGACGCCCAAGGGCGGCACGCACGTCACCGGCTTCGAGCAGTCGATCGTCAAGGTCTTCCGCAAGCAGCTGGAGCTCAACGCGCGGCGCCTCAAGGTCGGCAACGACAAGCCCGAGAAGGACGACATCCTCGCCGGCATGACCGCCGTCGTGACGGTGCGCCTGGCCGAGCCGCAGTTCGAGGGCCAGACCAAGGAGGTGCTCGGCACCAACGCCGTGCGCGCCATCGTGGCCAAGGTCGTCGAGAAGGAGCTGACCGACCGCCTCACGTCGACCAAGCGCGGCGACAAGGCGCAGGCGTCGCTCCTCCTCGAGAAGGTCGTCTCCGAGATGAAGTCGCGCATCAGCGCCCGGCTGCACAAGGAGACCCAGCGTCGCAAGAACGCCCTCGAGAGCTCGACGCTCCCGTCCAAGCTGCGCGACTGCCGGACCACCGACGTCGAGCGCTCCGAGCTGTTCATCGTCGAGGGCGACTCGGCGATGGGCACCGCCAAGGAGGCGCGCAACTCCGAGTTCCAGGCGTTGCTCCCGATCCGCGGCAAGATCCTCAACGTCCAGAAGGCGTCGGTCTCCGACATGCTCAAGAACGCCGAGTGCGCCTCGATCATCCAGGTGATCGGTGCCGGCTCGGGCCGCAGCTTCGACCTCGGCGCCGCACGCTACGGCAAGGTCATCATCATGACCGACGCCGACGTCGACGGGGCCCACATCCGCACCCTGCTGCTGACGCTCTTCTTCCGCTACATGCGTCCGCTGGTCGACGCCGGTCGGGTCTACGCGGCCATGCCCCCGCTGCACCGGCTCGAGGTCATCAACGCCGGCGCGAAGAAGAACGAGCTGATCTACACCTTCAACGAGCCGGAGATGCGCCGCACCCTGGCCCGTCTCGAGAAGTCGGGCAAGAAGATCAAGCAGCCGATGCAGCGCTACAAGGGCCTCGGCGAGATGGACGCCGACCAGCTCGCCGACACGACGATGGACCCGCGCCACCGCACCCTGCGCAAGGTGACGATGCGAGACCTCGAGGCCGCCGAGCGCGTCTTCGAGCTGCTCATGGGCAACGAGGTCGCGCCGCGCAAGGACTTCATCATCGAGTCCGCGGCCGAGGTCGACCGCGAGCGCATCGACGCCTGACGGGCCGTTCGAGGCCCCCGGAGTGTCCGCGGGGTGACGGGACCACCCGCGCGGCACAGCCAGCCGTGCTTACGATGTGTCCCTGCCGGCGCGACTCCCTCCGCCGGTACGCGTCGAGCAAGGGGAATCGAT
Source organism: Terrabacter sp. Root181 (assembly GCF_001428505.1). Classification (GTDB taxonomy): domain Bacteria; phylum Actinomycetota; class Actinomycetes; order Actinomycetales; family Dermatophilaceae; genus Terrabacter. The sequence goes on along the minus strand of NZ_LMHU01000007.1, from coordinate 110,157 downwards.
GGTGGGCAACGTCAACGCCGAGGAGTCGGTCGCCGGCGAACACTCCGGCACGCGCGAGGATCCGGGCGCCCGGCCCGACGCGCCCCGTGCCGTCCCGACGGACGGGGTCGACGGCCATACCTTCACCGTCGCGCTCCCCGGCCCCGCCGCCGAGTCCGCCGAGTCCGCCGAGTCCGCCGAGTCCGCCGAGTCCGCCGACTTCGCGATCCCGGACGACGCCGTGGTCCCCGACGAGCCGGACCAGCTCTCCGGCTCTCCGGCGGCCCCGGACGAGGACGTCGCCGTCGCCGGCATCGACACGGCCCCCGACCGCACCGCCCCGGCCCCGGCGCGCTACCTGACGCCGGACGAGCTGCACTGGGCCGGTGAGACCATCGAGGCCATCTCGACCGCGTTCGCCTCGAAGGTCGTCGGCCAGGCGCGGTTGCAGGAGACCCTGCTCATCGCCCTGCTGACGGGTGGCCACGTGCTCCTCGAGAGCGTCCCGGGCCTGGCCAAGACGACCGCGGCCCAGACGATCGCGCAGGCCGTGGGCGGGAAGTTCCACCGCATCCAGTGCACCCCCGACCTGCTGCCCAGCGACATCGTCGGCACGCAGGTCTACAACCAGCACTCCGGCACGTTCGAGACCCAGCTCGGTCCCGTGCACGCCAACTTCGTCCTGCTCGACGAGATCAACCGCAGCAGCGCCAAGACGCAGTCGGCCATGCTCGAGGCGATGCAGGAGCGCCAGACCTCGATCGGCGACAAGAGCTACGCCCTGCCCGACCCCTTCCTCGTCCTCGCGACCCAGAACCCCATCGAGCAGGAGGGCACCTACCCGCTGCCCGAGGCACAGATGGACCGCTTCATGCTCAAGGACGTCCTCGACTACCCGTCGCCGGCCGAGGAGGCGGAGGTGCTGCGGCGCATCGACTCCGGCATCTTCCTCACCGCCTCCGAGCCGGTCGTGTCCGTCGCCGACGTCAAGCGGCTGCAGGCGCTCGTGGGCCGGGTCTACATTGACCCCGCCATCATCAACTACGTCGTCGGCATCGGCTACGTCACGCGGCACCCGCGCGACTACATCGAGCCGCGCCTCGCCGGCTACGTCGACTTCGGGGCGAGCCCGCGGGCGAGCATCGCCTTCACGAGCGCCGCCCGCGCGCGTGCGCTCGTCGACGGCCGCAACCACGTCGTCCCCGACGACGTCAAGGCGCTGACGCACCGGGTGCTGCGGCACCGCGTCACGCTCGGCTTCGAGGCCGCGGCCGACGAGGTGGCCGTCGAGAGCATCATCGACGCGATGGTCAACGGGATCCGCACGCCCTGACCAGGGCACCGGACGAGGACTCGACATGACGACGACGCTGCTGACGAGGGTGAAGAGCAAGCTCTTCGTCCACGCGCGCCGCAAGTCACGCAGCCTGCTCGAGGGGGAGTACGCCTCCGTCTTCCACGGCCGCAGCCTCGACTACGACGACCTGCGCGACTACGTCCCGGGTGACGAGGTGCGCGACATCGACTGGCGCGCCACGGCCCGCAACCAGTCGCCCCTCGTCAAGCGCTACGTCGCGAGCCGCAAGCAGAACCTCATGCTCGTCGTCGACACCGGTCGCGGGATGGCGGCCACGACCCGCAGCGGAGAGCCGAAGAAGTCCGTGGCCATCGCGACGGCCGGTCTCGTCGGCTACCTCGCTCAGCGTCACGGCGACCTCGTCGGGCTCGTGCGCGGCACCGCCGGCTCGACCGTCGCGCACGACCTGCGTGGCTCCGAGGCGCACCTCGAGCTGCTCCTGCGCGCCGTCGACGCCGCGACCGTCCTCGACGGCGACCAGAGCAACCTCGCGACGCAGCTGCGCTGGATCGTGCGCAACGTCCGCCGCCGTCTCGTGCTGCTCGTCGTCGCCGACGACAAGGAGCTCGACCCGGCGCTCGACGAGTTGCTGCGCCGGCTCCACGTCCAGCACGAGATCCTCTGGGTCACGGTCGAGGACGCCGACCCGACCGCCATCGACGGCGACCGGACGGCATACGACGTCGTCGACACCTACACCCTGCCGACGTTGGTCCGGCTCGACCCTCGGGTGCGGGCCGCGTACGCCGCCTCCGTCGCCGACCGGGTGCGGCGCACGTCCGAGCTGCTCGACCGGCGCGGCATCAACCACGCCCGCCTCGGATCGTCCGACGAGGTCGTCGCGACGGTCTTCGCCCTGCTCGAGAGGCAGCGCCGTGCTCGCCGCTGACGCGCCGCCGCCGGGCTTCTACGCCCCCGACCCGTACGCCGCGAAGTGGCTCTGGATCGGCGTCGGCGCCCTGGCCCTCGTCGCTGCCTGGTACGTCTGGGTGTGGTGGTCGACCCGGGAGAAGAAGGTCGTGGTGCCGCCGCGCGTCACCCCGGACCGGCTGAGCCGGCTTCGCGCCGACTACACGAGACAGATCGACCTCGTGCTCGACCGTGCGGCAGCGGGGGAGATCAGCCAGCGCCGCGCCCACCAGCAGCTCAGCGTGCTCGTGCGCCACTTCGTCCAGGAGGTGTCGGGCATCCACGCGCCGACGATGACGCTCACCGAGCTCAACGCGCGGGGATCACGCATGACGCCCGTCTCCGAGGTCGTCGGCACGCTCTACCCGGGTGAGTTCGGCCCGCGTGAGACGGCCACCCTCGTCGGGGCCGGCACCGTCGCCAAGCAGGTGGTGGCGCGATGGAGCTGAACGGTCTGGACCTCAAGTGGCCGGGGGTGCTCGGCCTCGGCACGCTCCTCGCCGCCCTGCTCGCGTATGCCGTCTACCGCCTGATGTCCCGCCGCCAGGCCCGCGCGTCGGCGGCGGTCGCCAACTCGACCGCGCTGACCGAGCTGCCGGAGTACCGCCGGGCCCTCCGTCTGCACCGGATCCGGATGGCGGTGCTCGCCTCGAGCGCCCTGCTCCTCGGCGGGGCAGCCCTGGTCGGGGCGGCCCGCCCCCTCGACACGACCGTCGACAAGCCGCAGACCCGCAGCCGCGACATCATGCTGTGTCTCGACATCTCCGGCTCGATGGCCGCCTACGACGCGACGCTCGTGTCGACCTTCAAGACGCTCGTCTCGAGCTTCGAGGGCGAGCGCATCGGTCTCGTCATCTTCAACTCCTCGGCCGCGACGGTCTTCCCGCTCACCGACGACTACGACTTCATCAACGGCGAGCTCGACTCGGCGGGGCGGGCGCTGAGCGGCGACCCGGAGTACGACTCCTTCTTCGCGGGCACCTTCAACGGGCGGGGCACCTCGCTCATCGGTGACGGTCTCGCGACGTGCGTCTCGAGCTTCGACAAGGTCGACCTCCAGCGCGCCCGCTCGGTCGTCTTCGCCACCGACAACCATCTCGCCGGCCGACCGATCATCGACGTCGACCAGGCCGGTGAGCTGGCCAAGGCCAAGGGGGTGCGCGTCTACGGTCTCAACCCCGAGGAGGACGGGGCCGACGAGGAGGCGGTGCGGATGCGCGACATCGTCGCCGGCACCGGGGGGCGGTACTTCCCGATGAGCGACCAGGCTGCCATCACGGGCATCGTCGACGCGGTCCAGGCCCAGGAGGCGACGCTCATCGACGCCGCCTCTCGCTCGCTCTACTCCGACAACCCGACGCTGCCGATCGCGCTCGCCGGGATCGGGCTCATCGGGGTCATCGGGGCGAGCCGGAGGTGGGCCTCGTGAGCCTCCTGCCCGTCGCGCCGTGGCCCGTGCTGCTCGTCCTCGCCGTGGGGGCGCTGGCTGCCGTGTGGTGGAACCCGTCGTCGCGCTCGGTGCCGGGGGAGTCACGGGCGACGCACTGGCGCCTCACGGCCGCCGTGGTGCTCCTCGGGGTCGCCGCGCTGCGCCCCGCCGTTCCCGGCGAACAGGTCGACACCACGGCCGCGAACCTCAACGTGTACTTCGTCGTCGACACGACGAGCAGCATCATCGCCGAGGACTACGGCGACGGCCGTCCGCGCATCGAGGGCGTCTCCGCCGACATCTCCGCGATCGCGGAGGCGCTGCCGGGGGCACGCTACTCCGTCGTGACGTTCGACCAGGCGGCGCGGGTGCGGCTTCCCCTGACGACCGACACCACGGCACTCGACGCGGCCGTCGAGACCCTCCTGCCCGAGTCCTACGAGGTGTCCAAGGGCACGTCCGTGACCGAGGCCGGCGCCCGCCTCAAGACACTGCTCCAACAGGCCGACGCCCGCACCCCCGAGCGCGGCCGCGTCGTCTTCTACCTCGGCGACGGCGAGCAGACCGCGCAGGAGCCCCCGGCCCCGTTCGACATCGACAAGCGGCTCATCAACGGCGGGGCGGTCCTCGGCTACGGCACGACCGAGGGTGGTCGGATGAAGGGCACACGGTCCCGCTTCGATGCGACCCGCGACTACATCAAGGACCCCGCCACGGGTGAGGACGCCCGCTCGGTCGTCAGCGAGGACACCCTGCGCACCATCGGCGACCAGCTCGGTCTCACCTACCTGCACCGCGAGGCGGGCGACGCCATCGGCCCCGCCGTGGACGGCATCGACCTCGAGCGCTTCGGCACGAGCGAGCAGATCGAGAAGCAGAAGGTCATCGCCCGCCGAGAGCTCTACTGGCCGCTGCTCCTCGGGGTGGCCGGCATCGCGGCGTGGGAGGTCGGCGCCGGCATCACGGCGCTCGTGCAGACCCGCCGCCGGAGGGAGACCCGCCCATGACGCTCCTCGACGACAGGCCGGCGCGCGCCGACGACGCCGCGGAGACGGGCGTACGCGGCCGCTTCCGACTGCGCCGGCGTGCCCGACGCCCCCTCCCGCCGCACCTGCGCCGGCGACGCCGGCGGCTCCTGCTGGCGTCTGCTCCCGTCGTCGTCCTGCTCCTCCTCGTGGCGGCCCGGCTCGTCTCGCTCAACCTCGTGCACGCGCAGACGCTCGCCGCCTACGAGGCCGGCGACAAGCCCAACACGCTGACCTGGGGTGAGCGCCAGGGGTGGGTCAACGTCGTCGAGTCGTTCCGGTCGCCGTTCGCGATCGGAGACGCCCACGTCCTCTCCGGCCACTTCGAGCTCGCCCGTCCGTGGTTCGAGCAGGCCTTCGAGCAGGTCCCGAAGGGCGGGATCGACGAGTGCAAGGTGCGCGTCAACCTCGGCCTGACCTACGAGGCCCTCGGCGACGCTGCGAAGGCGCGCGAGCGCACCGACGAGTGGAAGCAGTACTACGACAAGGGCATCACCATCACCAAGGAACGCCCGCCGCTCTGCGACGCACCCGAGGGGGGCCAGACCGGCGAGCAGCTCCAGCAGGCACAGCAGCGGATGGAGGAGAAGAACTCCGAGGCGCCGCAGGACCAGCAACCGCCGGACGACCCCCAGCAGCAGCCCGGTCCGAACCAGCCGTCCGCTCCCACGCCCGACCCGGGCAACACGCCCAGCCAGGAGGAGCAGGACTACCTCCAGGAGCAGCAGCGCCAGAACACCATCGAGCGCAACGAGCAGCAGCAGCAGGGCACCGACGACACGGTGCCCGGCGACGGTTCGCAGGGCGTCCCCAAGCCCTGGTGAGCAGACCCGTCGTGGTGCCGGGCTAGAACCACGCCTCGAGGATCGTCGCCCGGTGCTCGAGCACCTCGATCGCCTTCTTGCCGCACGACTCGGGGCGCGTGCGCCCCGCGGGTTCGCGCGTGACGCGGACCTGCCAGCGGCGCCCGTCGGCGTGGGTGACGATGACGTCCCACCCGCCGTCGACCACCTCGGGCGCGTCGGCCCAGAGGGCGGCCAGCAGGGTCTCGCCCGTCTCCGCGCGCACGTGCGACTCGGCACACTGTGACGGACCGGTCACCCCGGACCGACCCCGGTCGTGGAGCGGGCCGAGCAGCTCGGCGGGCAGGTGCCCGGTCTCGCTCGCACCGAGCAGCCACTCAGAGGCACGGTCGTCGAGACGTGCGAAGGTCTGCCCCCACGGCAGGAGGACGGCGGTCGGCGCGAAACGGTGACCGCCGGTGTGCGACACCTCCCACGCACGGCCGGGAGCGATCCTCGCGGCGTGAGCGGCGAGCGGTCGCCCGCGCACGGCGCAGCAGACGTCGCGACGCCCGTTGGTGCACACGAGCAGGGCCGGTGCAGCGGGTCGTGAGCCCAGGAGCGAGGCCTGCACCAGCGCACGGCTGCCGCGGGCGAGCGCACCCCAGTCGAGGCCGAGCAGGTCGCCGACGTGGTCGACCTCGGCCGTGAGCAGCCAGGCGTCCTCCGGCCGGGCCCCGGCGTGGGCGACGAGGACGTGACGGGGGCCATCGTGGGCTGGGTGGCCACCCGGGCGCCGGACGAGCATGAAGCGCCCGCCCGCCCGGCTGGTGCGCCCGTCGAGCTCGGCCCCGAGGTCGCGGTCGAGGTGCGACTCGCGGGCGGCATCTCGCCCCCAGGGTCCGGGCTGCTCGACGATGACGAAGAAGCGGGCGGTCGCGGCCGTGCCGTAGGCGCTCGTGCCGTCGTGGTCCCACTGCACCGAGCACGCGTCGGACGCCGGGGTGCCGTAGCCGGTCGTCGCGGGGTGCTCGTCGTGCTCGGGCTCGTGGTGCTGTGCCTCGGCGCCGGCCGGGACGGGAACGGCCGCGGACAGGGCGTCGACGACGGACGTCACCGTCGCCGAGGCAGCCGCGCCGGCGGCAGCGGCGGCCCGTCGGGCGGCCTTTCCTCCCGACGACCGGCTCATGAACCGGCCCCGTCGTCCCCGGCGTCGGGTGCGGCGACGTCAGCGCCGTCCGTCGATGTCTCCGCCTCCGGGTCGGCCGGAGGAGCGGCGACGTGTGCGATGACCGCGGTCGTCGGGACGCCCGAGCCGTCACGTCGGCCGTCGGCCGCGGGCAGCTCGACGGCGACACCGTTGGCTGCCGCCGCGCGAGCCGGGGTGTTGCCTGCGAAGGCGAGCACGAGCGAGTCCTCTCCCTTGAGGAAACGGTGGCAGCGCACGCCCCCGGTGGCGCGCCCCTTCGGGGGGTACTCGGCATACGGCGTCACCTTGAGCGACCCGCCCTCGGTGCCGGGCAGCGCGCCCGACGAGCCCGACGACGTCACGACGACGCCCTCGCGGGCCGGGTCGGCGACACCGAAGAACGCCACCCGGGCGCCCGCGGCGAGCTTGATGCCGGCCATGCCGCCGGCGCTGCGTCCCTGGGGCCGCACGGTGCGGGCCGGGAAGCGGAGCAGCTGGGCATCGGTGGTGACGAAGACGAGGTCGAGGTCCTCGCGGGCGGCCACGGCGGCGCCGACGACGCGGTCACCGTCCTTGAGGCTGATGACGTCCCAGTCGTTGCTCCTGGGCGCCTCGGAGGTGACCCGCTTGACGACACCGGCGGCCGTGCCGACGGCGAAGACGGGTGCGTCGGGACCGATGGGCACGATGGTCACCGGCTCCTCGCCCTTGCCGAGGTCGACGTACGCCGCCAGGGGCGCACCACCCGAGAGGCTGGGGGCGCCGTTGGTCGGCGGGAGCGTCGGCAGGTCGAGAGCCGAGAGACGCACCATCCGGCCGGCGCTCGTCACGAGCCCGAACTCGCCCCGGGCGGTCGTGCGGACCGCACCGATGACGACGTCGTGCTTCGAGCGCGAGCCCTCGGCCGTGACGGGCTCGGCCGTCCCGGTGCGCGCCAGCAGTCCCGTCGAGCTCAGGAGCACCCAGCACGGGTCGTCGGCGATCTCGAGCGGCGAGGCCGCCGTCGCCGTCGCGCTGGCGCCCGAGCTCTCGAGGAGCACCGTGCGACGCGGGGTGCCGTGCGCCTTGGCGACGTCGGCGAGCTCGGTCGACACGAGCTTGAGCAGCAGCTTCTCGTTGTCGAGCAGCGCTCGCAGCTCCTCGATGGCGCGTTCGAGCTCGGCCTTCTCGTTCTCGAGCTCGAGGCGCGAGAACTTCGTGAGGCGGCGCAGCTGGAGGTCGAGGATGTAGGTCGCCTGGGCCTCGGACAGGTCGAAGACGTCCATGAGCCGCGCCCGGGCCGTGGCCGCGTCGTCGGAGCTGCGGATGACCTGGATGACCTCGTCGATGTCGACGATGGCGATGAGCAGGCCCTCGACGAGGTGCAGTCGCTCCTCGCGCTTGGCCAGGCGGTGGGCGGTGCGGCGGCGCACGACGTCGGTGCGGAAGTCGACGTAGACCTTGAGCAGGTCCTTGAGGCCCATGGTGCGTGGCTGGCCCTCGACGAGCGCGACGTTGTTGATGCCGAAGTTCTCCTCCATCGGCGTCAGCTTGTAGAGCTGCTCGAGGACGGCGTCGGGGTTGAAGCCGTTCTTGATCTCGATGACGAGACGCAGGCCGTGCTGGCGGTCGGAGAGGTCCTTGAGGTCGGCGATGCCCTGCAGCTTCTTGCCCTGGACGAGGTCCTTGACCTTGTCGATGACCTTCTCGGGGCCGACGAGGTAGGGCAGCTCGGTGACGACGATGCCCTTGCGGCGGGCGGTGATCGACTCGATGCGAGCCGTCGCACGGGTCCTGAAGCTGCCGCGGCCGGTGAGGTAGGCGTCACGGATGCCCTCGAGCCCGACGATCTTGCCGCCGCAGGGCAGGTCGGGCCCCGGGACGAACTTCATGAGGTCCTCGAGCGAGCACGTCGGGTTGGCGATGAGGTGCCGCGCGGCGCCGATCACCTCGACGAGGTTGTGCGGGGGCATGTTCGTCGCCATGCCGACGGCGATGCCCGCCGCGCCGTTGACGAGGAGGTTGGGGTACGCCGCGGGCATGACACCGGGCTGGAGCTGGGTGTCGTCGTAGTTCGGGACGAAGTCGACGGTGTCCTCGTCGAGGCCCGCGACCATGAGGAGGGCGGCGTTCGCCATCCGTGCCTCGGTGTAACGAGCCGCCGCCGGGCCGTCGTCGAGCGAGCCGAAGTTGCCGTGGCCGTCGACGAGGGGCAGGCGCAGGGTGAAGGGCTGGGCCATGCGCACGAGGGCGTCGTAGATCGCCTGGTCGCCGTGCGGGTGGTACTTGCCCATGACCTCGCCGACGACGCGCTGGCTCTTGACGTGGCCGCGGTCGGGGCGCAGCCCGAGCTCGTTGGCCCCGTAGAGGATCCGTCGCTGGACGGGCTTGAGGCCGTCCCGGGCGTCGGGCAGGGCCCGGCTGTAGATGACGCTGTAGGAGTACTCGAGGAAGGCGTTCTGCATCTCCTCCTCGACGTCGATGCCGACGATCTTCTCCTCGAAGTCCTCCGGTGGAGGCGGGGGGGTCTTTCCACGGGCCATGCCGGGTGGTGCTCCTTGCCGCTAGCGGGTGAACACCCCATCTTCGCGCAGGGTGGTCACGCCTCCTCACCTGCCACGCCGAAACGGCCCCAGTGGGACACCTCGCGGCCGTTGCGCCGGTGCCGACGCAGGCTGGGGCTCCTGGGTCCCGGGACGGCATACCCGATTGACACGACGCCCACGATGCTCCGGCTGGGCGGGATGTCGAAGGCCTCGCGGACGGTGTCGTGGCGCTCCGGGGGCACCCCGAAGAAGAGGCTGCCGAGCCCCTCGTCGGTGGCGGTCAGCAGGATGAGCAGCGACGCCATGCCCGTGTCGACGTCCCAGTAGGGCACCGGCCAGTGGGCCTCGTCGCGGTCGGTCCAGCCCTTGTCGGGCGCCGCATAGCGGTCGAGGTAGGCGTCCTTGTGCGACAGGCACAGCACGAGCACCGGAGCGGCCCGTATGCCGTCGAGCCAGGGGTCGCTCGCCTCGCCGGGGTCCGTCGTGGCCTCCCAGAAGGCGTCGCGCTCGGCCGGCGTGGTGAGCACGAGGAAGTCCCAGCCCTGGCTGAAGCCGGCGCTGGGGGAGCGCACCGCGTTGGCCAGGCACCGCTCGACGACCTCCCGGGGGACCGCCCGGTCGGGGTCATAGCGGCGGACCATGCGTCGGGAGCGGACGACCTCGGTGAACTCCATGCGACCACACTGCCATCTCCTGAGGTCGTGCAGCCCGACGTGACACGATGACCTCATGGAGGGTGGCGAGCTCAGCGACGACACCGGTGCGATCGAGCGGGTCTCGGCGCAGGCCACGGGTGCCCCCGTCGAGTGGGAGGCCGACGTCGTCCTCCGGGACGGCACCGTGGCGCACGTCCGGCCGATCACGCCCGACGACGCCGACGGCATCCGCCACTTCCACAGCCTCCAGTCGGAGGAGTCGATCTACCTGCGGTTCTTCGCGCCGCTGCGCGAGCTGAGCGCCCGCGACCTCCACCGGTTCACGCACGTCGACCACCACGACCGGGTCGCCCTCGTCGCGACCCTCGACGGCGAGATCATCGGCATCGGCCGCTACGACCGCATCGACCCGACGTCGGCGGAGGTCGCCTTCAACATCTCGGACCACTACCAGGGCAAGGGCATCGGGTCGGTCATGCTCGAGCACCTGGCCGCCATCGCACAGGAGATGGGGATCAACCGGTTCGTCGCCGAGGTGCTGCCGCAGAACCGCAAGATGCTCACCGTCTTCAAGGAGGCGGGCTACGAGGTCACGCACCACATCGAGGACGGCGTCGTCGAGGTCTCCTTCGACATCTCGCCGACCGAGCAGAGCAAGGCCGTCCAGCTCTCGCGGGAGCACCGCGCCGAGTCGCGGAGCATGCACACGATCCTCTTCCCCGAGCGCGTCGCGATCATCGGCGCCAGCCGGCGTGAGGAGTCGATCGGCGCGCTGGTCATGCGCAACATCCTCGCCGCGGGCTACCGGGGCGAGCTCTACCCGATCCACCGGGTGGCCGACCGGATCCAGGGCCTCACGGCCTACCCGAGCATCCACGACGTGCCCGAGCCCGTCGACCTCGCCGTCGTCGTGGTCCCCGCGGCGCAGGCCATCGACGTCGTCAAGGACTGCGGCAAGGCCGGGGTCAAGGCGCTGCTCGTGCTGTCCGCTGGGTTCGCCGAGGCCGGTGAGGAAGGGATCCGCCTGCAGGAGAAGCTCCGTCGTCGGGTGCGTCGCGCCGGCATGCGTGTCGTCGGCCCCAACAGCTTCGGCCTCATCAACAACGACCCCTCGGTGCGCCTCAACGCCACGCTCGCCTCTGTCATCCCCGAGTCGGGTCGTCTCGGGCTCTTCGCCCAGAGCGGCGCGCTCGGCGTCGCGGTGCTCGCCTCGGCGGCGCGACGGGGCCTCGGCATCTCGGTGTTCGCGTCGGCCGGCAACCGGGTCGACGTCTCGGGCAACGACCTCATGCAGTACTGGATCGACGACCAGGAGACCGACACGGTCGGGCTCTACCTCGAGTCGATGGGCAACCCACGCAAGTTCTCGCGCATCGCCCGGGCGCTCGCGGCGGTCAAGCCGGTCGTCGTGGTCAGCTCCGGGGTGTCGAGCTTCGCCGCCCCTCCCGGGCACCGCACGAGGGTGACCAACGTGCCGCCCCAGGCGTTCGACGCCCTGCTGCGCCAGGCCGGCGTCATCCGCGTCGAGAACGTCCACCAGCTCTTCGACGTCGCCCAGCTGACGCTCCACCAACCGCTGCCGAAGGGCGACCGTGTCGCCATCGTCGGCAACTCCGACGCCCTCGGTGCGCTCAGCGCGAGTGCCTGCGTCAGCTGGGGGCTCAAGGTGACGCACGGACCGGTCTCGCTGCCGCCGCAGGCGTCGGCCGAGGAGTTCGCCGCGGCCCTGGACGCCGCCTTCGCCGACCCGGAGGTCGACAGCGTCGTCGCGGCCTTCATCCCACCTCTCGTGACGCAGGACGAGGAGGTGCACATGGCGGTGCGCACCATCGTTGCCGATCACGAGAAGCCGTGTGTCGCAACGTTCCTCGGCATGCGTGGTGTGGGTGACGGCCTCGCCTACGAGCAGCACGGCGTGCGGCGCTCCGTGCCGGCGTACTCCATGCCCGAGGACGGCATCCGCGCGCTCAACGCCGTCACCCGCTATGCCCTGTGGCGCCAGCGCGACCGCGGCACCCAGGTCGCCCCGGTGGGCATCGACCGGGTGCGCGCCGAGTCGCTCCTCGACGGCTACCTCGCGGGCAGTCCCGAGGGTCGCGCGCTGACGCGCGACGAGGCGCGAGAGCTGCTCGGCGCCTACGGCATACGCGTCTGGCCGGCCGTGGAGGTCTCGGGCGTCGACGCCGCGGTGGCCGCCGCCGAGGAGCTGACCTACCCCGTCATCCTCAAGTCGACGTCGCCGGTGGTGCGCCACCAGCCCGGACTCGTCGGGGTCCGCGGCGACCTCGTCGACGCCGAGGCCGTCCGCGACGCCCACACGTCGTTGACGCAGCGTCTCGGGCCCCTGGGGGCCGACCGGTTCGTCGTGCAGCGCATGGCGGTCCCCGGGGTGTCCTGCGTCATCCGCGCGAGCGAGGACCCGCTCTTCGGCCCGGTCGTCAGCTTCTCCGTCGCCGGCCCACCCACCGAGCTGCTCGGCGACGTCGCCCACCGCATCCCGCCGCTCACCGACGTCGACGTCACCGACCTCATCGACGGCGTCAAGGCGGCGCCGCTGCTCAGCGGCCACCGCGGCGCCGCGCCGGTGCACCGGGCGGCGCTCGCCGACCTCATCGCGCGGCTGTCGGTGCTGGCCGACGACCACCCCGAGCTCTCGTCGGTCGAGCTCAACCCGGTCAACGCGTGGACCGGTGGTGTCGACGTGCTCGGCGCAGAGGTCGTCGTGCGGCCGCCCCTCGTGCGCAAGGACCCCGGTCGCCGCCGGATGACCTGACGGCGCGGACGTGTGGACCGCTCGGAGGGGTCATGCCGGCGCGGGTGCAAGGATGGGGGCATGCGACGCGTCACCCCGGGCACCGGCCGAGCCCTACCCGAAGACCTCACCGAGGCGATCACCCGAGCCGGCTACTACCCCTCGCTCGTCTGTGACGTCGTCGAGTCGGCGATCGCCGACGACGAGGTCGTCTCGCACCTCGTGCACCAGGAGACGACCTTCGACCACGAGACGGTGCGTCGCCACGTCACCGTGCTCGTCGTCACGCCGCTCCGGCTCGTCATCGCCCACGCCGACGACCACGCCGAGTCCGAGGACAAGCTCATGGCGACGGCCACGACCGAGACGGTGCCCCTCGCCGCGGTCCGTGGCGTCATGCTCACGCACGTCGTCGCACAGCCCGACACCTTCGCCCCCGGCACGCACGGGCGGGACCTCACGCTGACCCTCGGGTGGGGCGCCGTGAGCCGGCTCGACATGATCCCGGCGCAGTGTGGCGATCCCGACTGCACGGCCGACCACGGCTTCGAGGGCACGATCGCCTCCGACGACATCTCGCTGCGCATCAGCTCGGCCGCCGACGGCGAGGACGCCGTGGGCCGCGCGATGAGCTTCGCCCGGGTGCTCTCCGCGAGCATCGGTGGCGGCACGGCCCGCTGACGCCGGCGCCGTGGCCGACGACGTGACCGCTCACGCCCCGACCCCGACCGACTGGTCGGCGGGCACCTTGGCATCCGTGCTGCCGTCGGTCGCCGACCGCCTCGGGGTGCAGCGGTATGCCGGCCGTGACGTCTTCGACCTGCCCGCGGTCCCGCGCACCGTCGTCGTGCTCGTCGACGGGCTCGGCCACGACCTGCTGCGCCAGCGCAGCGGCCACGCGCCCTTCCTCCGCAGCCACCTCGGCACCGCGCACCGGGTGCCGTGCGGCTTCCCGACGACGACCGCGACCTCGATGGGGACCTTCGGCACCGGGCTGCCGCCGGGCTCGCACGGGCTCGTCGGCATGCAGGTGCTCGACCCGGCCACCGACCGGCTGCTCAACGAGCTGTCGTGGGAGGACGGGCCCGACCCGCGCGCCTGGCAGCCCAACGAGACGGTCTTCGAGGCCGCCGAGAACGCCGGTGTCCCGGTGACGATGGTGGGGCCTCACTACTTCGACGGTTCGGGCCTGACCACCGCCGCCCTGCGCGGCGGACGGTTCCGGGCCGCACGCACGCTCGACGACCGCGTGGCCGCCGCCGTGTCTGCAGTGCGGGCCACACCGCGCGCCCTCGTCTACCTCTACTGGGGCGACGTCGACAAGGTCGGCCACGTCCACGGCTGCCAGTCGTGGCAGTGGGGTGACGAGGTCGAGTCGGTCGACGCCGCCCTGCGCCAGCTCGCCGCTCGCGTCCCCGACGACACGTCGATCGTCGTCACGGCGGACCACGGCATGGTCGACGTCCCCTTCCACGACCGCATCGACCTCGTGCACGAGCCGGGCCTCATGTCGGGCGTGCGCCACCTCGGCGGGGAGCCGCGCAACCTCCAGCTCTACGCCGAGGCCGGTGCCGCCACGGACGTCGAGGCTGCCTGGACGGCGCGCCTCGGCGACCGCGCACGGATCCTGACGCGCGAGCGGGCCGTCGACGAGGGCTGGTTCGGCCCAGTGCGGGCCGGCGTCGAGGGCCGCATCGGTGACCTCCTCGTCGTGACGGAGGGCTCCTTCGCGGTCGTGCACTCGGGGCTCATGCGCCGCGAGGTGGTCGCTCTGCTCGGCCTGCACGGCTCGACGAGCGATGCGGAACTCGCCGTGCCGGTGGTCGTGGTGCCACCCCGCCGGGGCGCCTAGGGTGGTGCCTCGTGGCTGAGCTCGTCTTCTTCTCCGGGACCATGGACTGCGGCAAGTCGACCCTCGCCCTCCAGATGGACCACAACCACGGGGCGCGGGGTCGCGTGGGCCTCATCTTCACCAAGATGGACCGTGCCGGCACCAACGTGCTCAGCTCCCGACTCGGTCTGTCCACGGGTGCGCTCGAGGTCCGCGACGACCTCGACTTCTGGGAGGCGATCGTCGACAGGGCCACGGCCGGCACGCGCATCGACTACCTCATCTGCGACGAGGCGCAGTTCTACACCTCTGACCAGGTGGAGCAGCTCGCGCGGATCGTCGACGAGATGGACGTCGACGTGTTCGCCTTCGGCATCACCGCGGACTTCCGCACCGAGCTCTTTCCCGGGAGCAAGCGGCTCATCGAGCTCGCCGACCGCGTGCAGGTGCTCCAGGTCGAGGCGCTCTGCTGGTGCGGCCGTCGGGCGACGACCAACGCGCGGGTCATGGACGGGGTCATGGTCGTCGAGGGCGAGCAGGTCGTCGTCGGCGACACGAAGCCCGGCACGACCGGCCTCGTCGAGTACGAGGTGCTCTGCCGCCGCCACTACATGCGCCGGATGACTTCGCACGCGGCGCGTGCCGCGGCCATCTCGCCCGCGGTGCTGCCGTTCGACCTCGACGTGTGCCCGCTGCCGCCGCTGCCGATCACCCAGGCCGACTGAGCCGCCGCGCCGTCCACCGAGGGCGTATGCCGTCCGGCGGGCTCGGAGGGCGCCGCACCCCGAGCGCCGCGGTCCCCGAATGGTGGGCCTGGGGCCAGGTCGCGGACCGATCCAGTGGCCGCGGCCCCAAAATGGTGGTCGGGCCAGAGGGACGGGGTTTCGTTCAGTCGTTCTTGCGGCCGAACATGATGTCGTCCCAGCTCGGCACACTGGGCCGTCCCGACTTGCGCGCCGGAGGCGCGGGGCGGGGGACGGGCTTGGCGGCCGGCGCAGCGGCCCGCTGCTCGACGACGTCGTAGGCGGTGTCGTCCTCGGGGCCGTCGGCCTCGACGGGAGAGTCGTGACCGGGGGAGGGCGTGTCGTGGACCGCGGGGGCGCGTGACAGCGGCCGCGGCTCCTCGCGTCGGCGTGCTCCCGGACGCAGCTGCCGCTCGACGGGGACCGGATCCGGGTCCGGGTCCGCGAGGACCTCGGTAGCGGCGTCCTCGAGGTCGTCTGATGCCGCGTCGGCAGCACCAGCGACGGCCCCCTCGGCCGGCTCGTCCGCAGCGGGCTCGTGGGCGGGCTCGTGGGCGGGCTCGGCCGGCGTCGCCGACACGTCCGCCACGTCGGGCTGGGAGGGGGAGGTCGTCGGTTGCTCGGGCGCCTGCCGCACCGGCTGGGTGGGCTCGGTGCGCCGCGCCTTGCGCCGGGTGGCGTCGACCCCGACGCGCTGCTCGACCGACCCGGTCTTGACCACCTCAGGGTCGTCCTCGGGATGCGTGTGCGCCGGGGGCGGCAGCTCCTCGCGGGGGTCGCCCGCGAGCTCCTGCAGGGGCAGGGCCTCCTCGGGCGCCTCGTCCAGACCCGGGACCTCGGTGGACTTGGGACGGCGACGACGACCGCGCTGGGCGCTGCGTTCGCGCATGGCGGCCATGAGGTCGACGGTCTCGCCCTCGCGGCGCCGCATCGTCGACGCGCCCACGCCCCCCTCGGCCTCGACGTCGTAGACGCGGCTCGGACGGTTGGAGGCGCTGAGGTGCGGGGCCGGGATCGGGCCGGGTGCCTGCTGGTCCTCGTCCTCGCTGAGCCATCGGGCCTCGTCGTCGACGGCCGTGACGGTGCGGGCGAGTGGGTCGAACTGCCAGACGGCCTCCCGCTCGCGACCACCGGCGGTGAAGAGGAGCAGGACGGTCCAGGCGCCCTTGTCGGTGCGACGTGAGTCCCACCGGGTCCTGACGGAGTCGATCTCGCGGGTGCGCAGGCGCTCGGTGACGCGCTCGTCGAGGGTCGGGGCCGCGCCGTGCGAGCCTCCACGCGGCCGGAGCCGGACCTGGCGGGCGAGGCCGGCGATGTGCTCGCGCTCGGCGAGGATCGGGCCCTCGTAGCGGTGGACCTTCTCGACCGGCCAGTCCGCGCGCTCGGCGACCTCCTCGGCCGTCATGCCGGCGCGGACCATCGCCTGGACGTCCTTGGGCCGCAGCCCACCGGAGATCTCGATCTGGAGCTGGCCCAGCCGCGGTCGGTCGCGCCGCGCCGCGGCCCGGAGCGACTCGTCGAGCGGGACGGAGAAGCGGTTGCCCTCGTCGTCGGCCAGCAGCAGGTGCAATCCGTCCTCGTGGACGCCGACGAGCCTGAGGTGCTGCATGGGTGGGTCTCCCGGTACCGAGTCTGCGTGGTCCTGCCGTGATGGTGCTCCGGTCTCTCGTGCCGGCCGGTGCGCCGTGCTGTCGAGCATGCCACCGGCCCGGGTGCCCACCAAAGCGACCACGCCGCACGGGTACCGTTTGCTCTGGCATGCCTACCACTTTCGCGTCCGCGCAGCTCGCCCTCGACCTCGTCGGCGTGTTCGTCTTCGCGCTCTCCGGTGGGCTCGTCGCCGTCAAGAAGCGTTTCGACCTCTTCGGGGTGCTCGTGCTCGCCTGCGCCGCGGCCCTCGGCGGCGGCATCGTGCGCGACCTGCTCATCGGCGACATCCCGCCCGTCGGCATCAGCGACTGGCGCCTGCTGACCGCCGCGACGCTCGGTGGACTCGTCACCTTCCTCTTCCACCCGGGTGTCGAGCGCATCACCCGCTTCGTCCGGGTGCTCGACGCGGCCGGTCTCGCGGCCTTCGCCGTGTCGGGCAGTCTCAAGGCCGTGACGACGCCCGGGGTGTCGCCCATCGCGGCCGTCCTCGTCGGGGTCATCACGGCCGTCGGGGGTGGGGTGGCGCGCGACCTGCTGGCCGGCCAGGTGCCCGAGGTCCTGCGCCGCGAGCTGTACGCCGTGCCGGCCATGCTCGGGTCGGTCCTCGTCGTCGTCGCAGCCCAGCTCGGGTCGCTCCAGGACTGGGTGCTCTGGACCGCGGCGGGTCTCGTCTTCGCCCTGCGGATACTGGCCGTCCGTCTCGACCTCAACGCCCCCACCCCGTTGCGCTCCAACCCGACCTGACGCGCTCGGCGCACCACGGGCGACCGGCCCCACGAACCCTGCTCACCCACCGATGGCGGAGACATGACACCAGACGCACCACCGACGCCCGACCCGACCCAGCCCTCGCCGCTCGCTCCGTACGACGCCGTGATCCTGCTCGGCTTCGGCGGTCCGGAGGGTCCCGAGGAGGTCATGCCCTTCCTGCGCCGGGTCACGGCCGGCCGGGGCATCCCGGACGCGCGCCTCGAGGCCGTCGGCGAGCACTACCACCACTTCGGCGGTCGCAGCCCGATCAACGACCAGAACCGCGCGCTCATCGCGGCCCTGCGCGCCGAGCTCGACGCGCGCGGCATCGACACGCCGATCGTCTGGGGCAACCGCAACAGCGAGCCCTTCATCGACGACGCGCTGCGCGAGAGCCACGCCGCCGGACACCGCCGGGTCGTCGCGCTGACGACGAGCGCCTACTCGTGCTACTCCTCCTGTCGCCAGTACCGCGAGAACCTCGCCGACGCCGCGACCACGGTGGCGGACGACGGCGTCGAGCTGCAGATCGACAAGGTCGCGCAGTACGCCGCGCGTCCCGGCTTCGCGGAGGCCAACGCCGGCAAGCTCGTCCGCTCGCTCCGTGCTCTCGACGGCGCCCCCGACTCCGAGATCGCGCTGCTCTTCGTGACGCACTCGATCCCCGACGCCATGGACGACACGTCAGGGCCGGGGGACGGGGAGGGCAACCTCTACCAGCGTCAGCACCTCGCGCTCGCGTCGCAGCTCACCGACGAGGCGAACCGGGTCCTGGGGCGAGACCTCACGGGTGAGCTCGTCTTCTGCTCGCGCTCCGGTCCCCCGACCCAGCCGTGGCTCGAGCCCGACGTCAACGACCGCATGCGTGAGCTGGCGGCCGCGGGCGTCCGCACCATCGTGACGGCCCCGATCGGCTTCGTCAGCGACCACATGGAGGTCGTCTACGACCTCGACACCGAGGCGCAGGAGACGGCCGACGAGCTCGGCCTCACGCACCTGCGCGTCCCGACGGTCGGCACGGACGCGGTCTTCGTGCGCGATCTCGTCGACGCGCTGCTCGAGCGCGCGGCGGAGGCCCGCGGCGAGGTGGTGCCGCAGTTCGAGGGCAGGATGCCCTCGGTGTGCGCGCCCGGCTGCTGCCCCAACCTGCGCCAGGCCCGACCGGCCATGTGCGGCAGCGACTGAGGGGCACCGCGATGACCACCACACGCCCCGTGCCCGCCCTGCCCGAAGGAGTCACCGTCGAGGAGCTCGAGCGGCTCTGCGTCGAGCTCGCCGTGCAGGCCTCGCGCTTCATCCGCGACGAGCGCCCGCCCCGGATGGGTGTCGCCGCGACGAAGTCGACCGAGACCGACGTCGTGACCGTCATGGACCGACGATCCGAGGAGCTGCTCCACCGGCTCATCCAGGCGGCCCGCCCCGACGACGGCATCCTCGGGGAGGAGGGTGCCGACGTCACCGGCACCTCAGGCCTGACGTGGGTCGTCGACCCCATCGACGGCACGGTCAACTACCTCTACGAGATCCCGGCGTATGCCGTGTCCGTGGCCGTCGTCGTCGGCGACGCCCGGTCGCAGGGCGGTTGGACGCCGGTCGCGGGCGCCGTCGCCGACCCGTGCCGGCATCTCGTCCATCACGCCGGTCGGGGCACCGGTGCCTGGACCAGCCCCGAGGACCCGGCCGAGGGCGTGGCCCCGACCCGGCTCTCGGTCTCGTCGGAGGACCGCCTCGCCCGCACGCTGCTCGCGACCGGCTTCGGCTACGCCCCGGAAGTACGAGCCCGCCAGGCCGAGGTGCTCCTGCGGGTCCTGCCCCTCGTCCGCGACATCCGGCGCATCGGCAGCGCAGCCCTCGACCTCGTCCGCGTCGCCGACGGCTCCGTCGACGCCTACGCCGAGACGGGGCTCAACGCCTGGGACCTCGCAGCGGGGTGGCTGGTCGTCGAGGAGGCCGGAGGTGTCGTCGTCGGTGCCGGGGACGGCCCCGACTCCTCGCCCGGCGCAGCCCTCACCGTCGCTGCCGGGCCCGCTCTCGTCGAGCAGGTGCGCGCCCTCTTCGGCGCGCCGGAGGGCGCAGCCGACTGACCGTCACGCTCTCGGGCGAGGGCACACGACGAACGCCCCACCCGGCCGAGCCGGGTGGGGCGTTCTGTCGTCCTGGGGGAGCGGACGGCATACGCCCGCTCGTGTCGTGTGGTGTGTCGCCGGGACGGCGCTCAGGCCGCCTGGAACGGCTCGAGCTCGGGGACGCGGATGCCGTTCTCCGTGGCCAGACGGGCAAACGACTCCAGCTCGCCGGTGTGCACCTGCACGCGGTAGTCGTCCCCCGCCTGTCGCGCGTCGGCGAGGTCGCCCAGCGCGTCGTTGACACGTTGCCTGATCTGGTCGACGAACTCGGTCATGGGTGCCACCTCCGGGCCTGGGGTTGTCGATCGGTCGAGTCCGGAGACCCTACCGCGCCGTAGGAACCCCAATGTGCACCCGCGATGGTCGACGGATGGCAAAGCGCAGGTGAACTGTTGGTCCGAAAAGGGCAGGTGTGGGCGGTGCCGGCGGGTCCCGTCTCAGGCCTTGGCTCGGACGACGTGACAACGCGGTGGGGATCGGGCACCATACGCGCACGCGGACATGTTTCGTCGCTGTTAACAACGCCGTTGACCGCACGGGGTTTCTCGGGAACAAGCACGAGCCCACGAGCGTTCTCCGCGTCACAGACCGCAAGGCGCAGCACGAGTAGAAGTGAGACAACGAGATGGCAACTGATTACGACGCGCCACGCAAGACTGACGACGATCTGAGCGAAGACTCCATCGAGGAGCTGAAGTCCCGTCGGGTCGACAAGACGTCGTCCAGCGTGGACGTCGACGAGACCGAGCAGGCCGAGGGCTTCGAGCTCCCCGGCGCCGACCTCTCCGGCGAGGAGCTGTCGGTGCGCGTCCTGCCCAAGCAGGCCGACGAGTTCACCTGTGGGCGTTGTTTCCTGGTCCACCACCGCAGCCAGCTCGCCAAGGAGAGCAACGGCATGATGATCTGCACGGAGTGCGCGGCCTGAGCGCATTCCACCCCGGGCAGCACCACGGCCAGGAGCAAGTAGGGTCGGTCCTCGTGACCGACCCTTGTGCTGTCCCGGTCCGGAGGCTCGACCCCGACCTGCCCCTGCCCGGCTACGCGCACCCCGGTGACGCCGGCGCCGACCTCTGTTCACGTGTCGACGTGACCATCGCCCCGGGGGAGCGGGTGCTCGTCCCGACGGGCGTCGCCCTGGCCCTGCCGGCAGGTCACGCGGGGTTCGTGCACCCACGCTCGGGGCTGGCGGCCCGCCACGGCATCTCGATCGTCAACGCCCCCGGGACCGTCGACGAGGGCTACCGGGGGGAGATCCTCGTCAACCTCGTCAACCTCGACCCGCGCGAGCCGTTCACGGTCCGACGGGGCGACCGGATCGCCCAGCTCGTCGTCCAGCGCGTCGAGCGGGCGCGGTTCGTCGAGGTCGATTCGCTCGACGAGACCCGTCGGGGGGACACTGGACACGGATCCACCGGTGGGTTCGGTCCCGCGGGCGCCGCCTCGCCGACAGCGGGGGAGACGCCCACCGGGGCGTGATCATCGGATACGGTTCGCCGGGCGCTGCGTCAGCGCCGCGACGACCACCTCTCCGGCCGGGCACGACGCCCGCCGGGCAGCAGGACTCTAAGGACGGAATGACGTGGGACTCTTCAGCCGGGGCAAGTCGAAGGACCGCCCGGACGGCGGTGCCGTGGACGCGGACCTGACCGACGACCTCGACCAGGACGAATTCGGCGCGGATGCCGGGCTCGACGGGGAGGCCGACGGTGACGGCGTCGCCGCGGTCACATCCCGCCCGCTCGATCGCAGCGAGGTCGAGGACGACTCCGACTACCTCAACCTCGGCGCCATCTGGCTGCGCGGGCAGCAGGGCATGGAGCTGCGCCTCGAGGTCAACGAGCAGGAGCAGCAGATCACCGGAGTGACCGCCGTCATCGGCGAGTCGGCCGTGCAGCTGCAGGCGTTCGCCGCACCGCGCACCGAGGGCGTCTGGATCGACATCCGCAACGAGATCGCCGCGAGCATCGTCGATGCCGGTGGCACCGCCGAGGTCCTCACCGGCGAGTTCGGCGAGGAGCTGCTGACGCGGATGCCCCAGGCCGGCCCGGACGGCCGGACCGTCTTCATGCCGGCCCGTTTCGTCGGCGTCGACGGGCCCCGCTGGTTCCTCCGCGCCGTGGTCTCGGGCCGGGCCGCGATCGAGCCCGCTGCCGCCGAGGCGGTGCACGACGTCATCCGCACGACGGTCATCGACCGTGGCGAGGAGGCCATGCCGCCACGCGAGCTGCTGCCGCTGCGCCTGCCCGACGCCGACGGCGCCGCCCAGGCGGGCGAGCCCGGTGACGCCGACGCGGCCGGCGGGCCCGACCTCAACCCGTTCGAACGCGGCCCCGAGATCACCGAGGTCCGTTGATGACCGGCCCGTGCCCCGCACCGCGTCCCGCCGGGACGCGCTCGTGACCACGGGCCAGCCCGGCGCGCTGCGTCGCCTCACCGAGCGCCTGACGCGCTCGTCGCACGAGCACGAGGCCGCCGAGCTGCGCCGTGAGTCCTCGGACCTCGTGGGCGTCGTGCACATCGGCGACGCTCCCCAGCGCATCACCGTCACCGTGCGCGGTGAGGTGCGGTCCGTGACCCTGCGCCCCCGTGAGGAGACGCCCGCGCTCGACGTGGAGGTCTGGGACGGCACGGAGTCGCTGCACCTCGTGTGGCTCGGCCGTCGGCGCATCGCCGGCATCGTGCCCGGGTGCAAGATCCAGGCCACGGGCCGCATCACCACCCGCCGGAAGGTCAAGACGATGTTCAACCCGGCCTACGAGATCATCGGCCGGGCGGGGCAGGCGCATGGCTGACGCCGAGGGCAGGACCACCGTGCCGAGCGGCGAGGGTGAGGGCGCGGGTGAGGGCGACGCGATCGTCCGCTCCGAGGCCGACCTGCGCCGCTACGACACCGTCGAGGAGCTGCTGCGCGACAAGCTGTCCGAGGCTCTCGGTGGCTGGCGCGGCGCCGTCGAGTCGGCCGTGCCCACCCTCGCCTTCGCGCTCGTGTGGGCCCGCACCGAGAACCTCCGCACGTCGCTGATCGTGGCCGGCGTCCTCGTGGGCGTCCTCCTCCTCGTGCGGCTCGCCCAGCGCCAGGACCCTCGTTTCATCGCGTATGCCGCTGCGGGCGTGGGCATCTCCGCCTTCTTCGCGCTCCGGTCGGGTCGGGCCGAGGACGCCTTCCTGCCTGGAATGCTCCAGAACGCCGGGCTGCTCGTGCTGCTGCTCGTGACGAACCTGACCCGGTGGCCGCTCTTCGGCTTCGTCGTCGGGGTGGCCGAGCCCGAGGCTTTCGCGGAGGACCCTACGTGGTGGCGGCGTCACTCGGGCATCGTCACGGTCGCCGCCCGGCTGGCCTGGGTGCTCATCGCGCTCAACGTGGTGCGGCTCTCGATCATGGTGCCGCTCTACCTCGCCGAGCAGGTCGCCGCGCTGGGCGTGGCCAAGGTCGTCCTCGGCTGGCCCGCCTACCTGCTCGCCATCACGGCGATGGGGGCCATCCTGCTCCGCGGCCGCACCCCGATCGACCCCTCGAGGATCGCCTGACGGTCGCCGCCGGCGATTCGGGGTCAGTCCTCGAGGGTCGTGTGGTGCCGCTCGCCCGGCGCGACGAGGTCCTGGAGGCGGTCCTCCTGCTCCGTCGTCGTGATGAAGAGCAGCTCGTCACCGGCCTCGATCGCGTCGTCGGGCGTGGGGGCGAGCGGTCGCTCCTCGCGGATGATCGCGACGAGCACGGTGTCGGTGGGCCAGTCGACGTCGCCCACGCGGCGCCCGGCGAACGGGCTGCCGTCGGGCAGGGTGATCTCGACCATCGAGGCCCGGCCCTGCTGGAACTCGAAGATGCGCACGAGGTCGCCGATGCTCACGGCCTCCTCGATGAGGGCCGTCATGAGACGGGGCGTCGACACCGCGACGTCGACGCCCCACGACTCGTCGAACATCCACTCGTTCTTGGGGTTGTTGACGCGCGCGACGGTGCGCGGGACGCCGAACTCGGTCTTGGCGAGGAGCGAGAGCACGAGGTTGGCCTTGTCGTCGCCGGTGGCGGCGACGCACACGTCGGACTCCTCGAGCCGAGCCTCCTCGAGCGCGGCGAGCTCGCACGCGTCGGCGAGCAGCCACGAGGCCTCGGGCACGCGGGAGGCCTGGACGTCGTCGGCGTCCTTGTCGATGAGCAGCACCTGGTGGCCGTTGCCGAGCAGCTCACGGGCGATGGAGCGGCCGACGCTTCCGGCTCCGGCGATGACGACGCGCATGGGGTTTCTTCTCCTGTGCCGGTCAGTGGGCGGCCGGGGCCTGGTCGCAGAGCCGCTCGACGCGAGCGAGGTCGTCGCGCGGGACGGTGAGGTGCACGAGGTCGCCCTGCTGGACGACCATGTCGGGCCGGGGGAGCGTGCCCTCGCCGAGCCGGGTGACGTAGGCGACCCGGGCCCCGGTCTGCTCCTCGAGGTCGGTGAAGTGCCGCCCGATCCAGCCCTCGGCGAGGGGGACCTCGGCGATGACGATCTTGCCGCTCGGGTCGGTCAGCTCGGGCACGGCGCCCTGGGGCAGCAACCGCTGGATCATCTGGTCGGAGGTCCAGCGCACGGTGGCGACGGTCGGGATGCCGAGGCGCTGGTAGACCATGGCGCGCTGGGGGTCGTAGATGCGAGCCGCGACGTGCTCGACCCCGAACGTCTCGCGCGCGACGCGGGCGGCGAGGATGTTGGAGTTGTCGCCGCTGCTGACGGCCGCGAACGCGTAGGCCTCCCGGATGCCGGCGGCGATGAGGGTGTCACGGTCGAAACCGATGCCCGTGACCGTCTGGCCCTCGAAGGAGGTGCCCAGCCGCCGGAACGCGGAGGCGTCCGCGTCGATGATGGCGACGTCGTGGCCGTTGCGGCCCAGGGTGCGGGCGAGAGTCGACCCGACGCGGCCGCAACCCATGATGACGAAGTGCACGGACGCGACGCTACACCGTGAGCCCATCGCCCACCCCGCAGGTCACGCAGGCTGCCCGGGCGGGCGAAACGGTCGGGACGGCATACGTTCTCGGGGCCGTGTCCACGACGTCCCGAGTGGGTCAGTGCAGCGGAACGATCCGTCATACAGTTGCGTCGTGCCCGGTACCGGTTCGCTGTTCAAGCGCCTCCTCCTCGGTCGCGCGATGCGCAGCGACAAGCTCGGGGAGACCCTCCTGCCCAAGCGGCTCGCGCTGCCGATCTTCGCGAGCGACGCGCTCTCCTCGGTGGCCTACGCGCCCGACGAGATCCTGCTCATGCTGGGCCTCGCCGGTGGGACCTTCGTCGCGACGCACAGCTGGCAGGTCACGATCGCGGTCGTCCTCGTCATGGTCGTCGTCGTGGCGTCGTACCGGCAGAACGTCCACGCCTACCCCTCGGGCGGCGGCGACTACGAGGTCGCGACCGTCAACCTCGGACCCCGGGCGGGACTCACCGTCGCCAGCGCCCTCCTCGTCGACTACGTGCTCACCGTCGCGGTGTCGATCTCGTCCGGCGTGCAGAACGCCGCCACAGTGCTCGGGTTCGTGCGCGGGCACGAGGTCATCGTCGCCGTGGCCCTCATCGCCTTCCTCACGGCGATGAACCTGCGCGGCGTCCGGGAGTCGGGCAAGGCCTTCGCCGTGCCCGTCTACGCCTTCATGCTGGCCATCATCGGCATGGGCATCTACGGCTTCTTCCAGCACTTCACCGGCAGCCTCACCCCGGCCGAGAGCGCGGGCCTGACGCTCAAGCCCGAGGAGGGCCAGGGCCTCACCGGGCTCGCCGCGGCGTTCCTCCTGCTCCGGGCCTTCTCGTCCGGCTGCGCCGCCCTCACCGGCGTCGAGGCCATCAGCAACGGCGTGCCGGCCTTCAAGAAGCCGAAGAGCACCAACGCCGCGACGACCCTGCTGCTCATGGGGACGCTGTCGATCGTCATGCTCGGGTCGATCATCGCGCTCAGCCAGTGGACCGGCGTCAAGATCGCGGACGACCCCGGCGCCCAGCTGCTGCGCGACGGGCAGCCGGTCGGCGACTCCTACGTGCAGCACACGGCGATCGGCCAGCTCGCCGAGTCCGTCTTCTCGAACTTCCCGATCGGCGTCGTCTTCGTCTCGATCGTCACCGGCCTGATCCTCGTCCTGGCTGCCAACACGGCGTTCAACGGCTTCCCGGTGCTCGGCTCGATCCTTGCCCGCGACGGCTACCTGCCGCGGCAGATGCACACGCGCGGCGACCGGCTCGCCTTCAGCAACGGGATCCTCATCCTGGCCGGGGCCGCCATCGTCCTCGTGATCGTCTTCAAGGCAGAGGTCACCGCACTGATCCAGCTCTACATCGTCGGGGTGTTCGTCTCCTTCACCACCTCACAGGTCGGGATGGTGCGGCACTGGACGCGCCACCTCAGGCTCGAGCGCAACCCCAAGGAACGGGCGCGGATGCAGCGCTCGCGCGTCATCAACGCCGTCGGTGCCGCCATGTCGGCGACGGTGCTCATCGTCGTGCTCGTCACGAAGTTCCAGGCGGGCGCGAAGTACGCGATCCTCGCGATGGTCGTCCTCTTCGCGCTCATGCTCGGGATCAAGAAGCACTACAACCGAGTCCGCGACGAGCTGGCGATCGACTGGGACGTCGAGCGCCCGATGCTGCCGAGCCACGTGCACGCCATCGTCTGCATCTCCAAGGTGCACAAGCCGACGATGCGCGCGCTGGCGTACGCCCGGGCGAGCCGCCCCTCCTACCTCGAGGCGGTCACCGTCGACGTCGACCCCGACGAGACCCAGGCGCTGCTCGACGAGTGGGACAAGCGCGAGATCCCGGTCCCGCTCAAGGTGCTGTCCTCGCCGTACCGCCAGATCACCAAGCCGATCCTCGACTACGTCCGCTCGATCCGCAGCGGCAACCCGCGCGACATCGTCACCGTCTACCTGCCGGAGTACGTCCTCGGGAAGTGGTGGGAGCAGGTGCTCCACAACCAGAGCGCCCTGCGGCTCAAGGCCCGGCTGCTCTTCACCCCGGGTGTCATGGTCGTCAGCGTCCCGTGGCAGCTCCAGTCGTCCGAGGGCGCCGAGCGCGACTGGATCGATGAGCCGCCGATCAGCGGGTCCGTGCGTGGCGGGGCGCTGTGAGCGGTCGCCAGAACCGCGAGCGCGCCGCCGGCGGAGAGTCGCTCGTGGGCCGGGAGTGGACCGTCGAGGTCGGCCCCGTCGCCCACGGCGGTCACTGCGTGGCCCGGCACGAGGGGCAGGTCGTCTTCGTCCGCCACACGCTGCCCGGCGAGCGCGTCGTCGCGCGCGTCACCGAGGGGCGCGTCGGTGACAGCTTCGTCCGCGCCGATGCTGTCGACGTGCTCGAAGCAGCGCCCGGACGCGTCGAGGCCCCGTGCCCTTATGCCGTCCCGGGAGGCTGCGGCGGCTGCGACTTCCAGCACGCGTCGCTCGCCACGCAGCGGGCGCTCAAGTCGGCCGTCGTGCGCGAGCAGTTCGCGCGCGTTGCCGGTCTCGACGTCGACGTCGACGTCCAGCCGGTGCCCGGCGACGAGGCGGGCCTGCGGTGGCGCACCCGCGTCGAGTTCGCTGTCGACGGAGCCGGGAGGGCCGGGCTGCGCGGCCACCGGTCGCGTGACGTCGTGCCCGTCGACGACTGCCTGATCGCCACCCGCGGGGTCATCGGCTCCGGGGTGCTCGACACCCAGTGGCCCGACCTCGAGTCGGTCGACGTCGTCGATGCCGTGCACCCCGAGGAGCCCGTGCTCGTCCCGCTGCCCGCGCCAGAGGGAGGGGGCGGCGGCGGTCTCGTCGGCGAGCTCGCTCGCGACGGGGACTGGGAGGGCGAGTACGTCGTCGCCGCGCGGGGCTTCTGGCAGGTGCACCCGGGTGCGGCCTCGACGTTCCTGACCCGCGTGACGACGCTGCTCGGGGCCGAGCCAGGCGACCGCGTCCTCGACCTCTACGCCGGGTCGGGACTGTTCACGATGCGCCTCGCTGAGCTCGTCGCGCCCGACGGCGTCGTCCTCGGCGTCGAGGGCGACCGCCGAGCCGTCGAGAACGGGTCGGCCAACACCGAGCACCTCGACAACGTCGAGTGGCGTGCCAACCGCGTCGACCGGGAGCTGCGCTCGCTCGTCGGACAGGACGTCACCGCCGACCTCGTGGTGCTCGACCCTCCCCGCACCGGCGCCGGCAAGGACGTCATGGGGCTGCTCGCGCAGATGGGCCCGCGCCGCGTCGTCTACGTCGCCTGCGACCCGTCGGCCCTGGCCCGAGACGTCAAGGCGGCCGGCACCCATGGCTACGACCTGGTCTCGCTCGAGGCCTGGGACGCCTTCCCGATGACCCACCACGTCGAGTGCATCGCCGTGCTGGAGCCACGAGGCGAGTCGACGCGACCTCAGGCCTGACGGCCGGGCGGTCCCCGCCCTGGGCGGGCTCCTCCTCCTCGTCGACGGGTCATCGGCGTGGTCCGTGGGCGCCACACGCTCACGGGCGAGCCGGTGTCAGGGGCGCCGCTCCATGCGGTGCTCGGGGGGCTCGTCGGGGGGCCAGTCGTCCGGGACGCCCATGTCGACGAATCCAGCCCGTTCATAGGACTTCCTCGCGGGCGTGTTGTCGCTGCGGACCATCAGGTAGGTCGTCCTGCCCTGAGCCGCCGCCCAGTCCGCGACCGCGTCGATGAGCCGGCCGGCGACACCCGTGCCTCGTGCAGCGGGGGCCACCCACATCGAGATGAGCTCGACCCACGCCTCGCCGACAGGTTGTCCGCTGACGACACCGAGATCTGTCGTCGCTTCGTGCGCCAGGAGCGTCAAGGGAACGAGGGTCAGGCGGGACTGCCAGCGCTCGGGCGGGGCGTCGACCCAGTCGGCATGTCGCGAACCGAAGGCCGCTGGAGACTCGGACAGCGAGGCCAGCCGCACCCTACGGAACCTCTCCCAGTCGGCGGGTCCGATCCGTGTGATGTCCACCTGGCGAACCTAGCAAGAGCCCTGCGGGGCCAGACGTCCGGAACCGGGCCTGGGTGGCCGTCGGTGCGCGTCTGCCACGACAGTGACTGTCGGTGGCTCGTACTAGTGTTCGATCATGGAGTTGGGGAGCGCCATCGAGAGCAGCGAGGTCGCTGCCGCTGGCGTGCTTGCGTTCCTCACCCAGATCCCTGCCGATGTCTTCGATGCGCTGGCGCCGGTCGCGCAGGCAGCCGTCGTGTGTCGCGTGGTGCCGGAGCGCCTGCGCACCCTCGACACGGCGAGCGCCGAGGCGGTCCTTGCCGTCGCGCAACGCGCGATGAACGTCCTCAGCGCCGTCCAGGACCTGGCCCTGGCCGCCTGCGTGCGCCGTGAGGAGCTCGATCTCGCAGACCTCGACGGGGACTGGGCCGACGGGTCCGAGTACCGCCCGTCGTCGGTGAAGATCGTCGCCTCCAGCGTCGCGCCCATCCTGCGTTCGACCCCCCGTGGCGCCGAGTCGCGGGTCTCGGATGCCCTCTGCCTCGTCGAGGACCTCCCGCGCACTCTGGCGTCCGCGCTCGACGGGCGGCTCACCCCGCGGCAGACCGGCGTCATGGTGGACCGGGCCGGACTCGTCGCGGTCGATGGCCGCCCGGCCTTCGACGCCGTCGTCGTCGAGGGAGGCGGGGTGGAGTCGTTGACACCCGCTCGGCTCCGACGAGAGTGCGAGCGTGCCGCCATGGCGATCGACCCGGCGGCCGTTCATCGTCGATCGGAGCACGGTCTGCGTGACCGCTTCGTCCGGGTGGAGCCGGGACTCGACCCAGGTACGACGTGGTGGAAGGCCTCGCTGCCCGCGCGGGACTCGATGCAGGCGTGGGGTGCCGTCGACGAGCTGGCTCACGAGTACGTGCGCGCTGATCCTGCCCGTTCGATCGACCAGGCCCGGGCGGACGCCTTCCTCGACCTGCTGCTGGGCAGCGCTCAGGTGTCCACGACCGTCGAGCTGGTCGTCCCCACCTTCACCGACCCCGCGATGGACGATCAGCGCGGCGCGGCGGCCCCGGGCCATGGCGACGCTGTCGCAGACCTCGCTTGCGCAGAGGCTCCCTCCTCCATCCCGGTGGCTGACCTGCGTCCCGGCGCCACGTCTCGTCAGCAGGGTCCGCCGTATGGCCCCAACCTGCTGGCATCGGTCGACGCCTGTTCCGATGACCTGGGACTCATCGCGGGTCCCCGGCTCGCGTCGGAGCACGCGATCGGGTCCGAGCTCTTCGAGCGCGAGAGACGATGGCGACCGCCGAAGGTCGGCGTCCGACATCCACGGTTCGGCTGGATGCTCTCGGCGGTGCTGGCAGAGGTTCTGTCCGACCCTGATGTCGTGCTGCGCGTGACTCGAGCAGACGCGTCGACCGGCGTCACGGTCGCGCGTGACCCAGCCAGATATCGACCCAATGCCGCTCTCTCCCAGCGGATTCGAGACCGCGATCGCACCTGTCGTTTCCCGGGGTGCGGCGTCGCGGCACGACGGTGCGACCTCGACCATGTCGTACCCTTCCCCGGCGGCTCGACCTCCGAGTCCAACCTCGTCTGCCTGTGCCGCAGCCACCACGGCTTCAAGCACCACGCCGGCTGGACGCTGACCATGGATGCCGACGGCACATGCACATGGACCTCGCCGACCGGACGCTTCTACGTGACCCGCCCGGCGGACCTGAGGCTCGAGGCTGCATGAGCCAGCCTCAGCGTGAGGCTGGGTGACCACGGACGGGCCGGCGACACAGCCACCGTTGCCTCCCGAGGACTTGCTCGCGTGACCGTGTGACGGCGTGGGGCGACGCCCGGGGAGGGCCGGGGTCGAGAGGTGTCGCTGCCACGAGACCATGGGGGCATGTCGTTCAGCTACCCCGTGGCCGTGAAGTTCTCCGAGATCGACTTTGCGGGCGTCGTCTTCAACTCCCACTACCTGATGTGGTGCGAGGACGCGAAGATGGCGTTCCTCGACCACCTCGGCTACGGGCCCTACCGCTTCACCGACGAGCACCGGCTCGCGCTGGTGCGTCACGCCGAGATCGACTGGACCGCCAGCCTCAAGCCGCTCGACCACGCGGACATCCGCGTCGTCGTCGACCGGATCGGCACCTCGTCGTTCACCCTCCGCCACGAGATCTGGCGCCGGGGCGAGCACCCGCTGCTCACGGCCACGTGCGTCATCACCTACGTGTGGTTCGACACCGAGGCCGGCGAGAAGGCCGCCCTCGACACACACTTCCGCGAGGCCCTGACCAGCGCGGCGGCCGGCGACGGGCACCGCTGAAGGCCTTCTGGCCCGGCTCCCGCGGTGCTAGCGTCGACGCACGTGCTCGGCATCGGGTGGAGGCGACATGGATGCGTTCATGAAGGTCGACGGCATCGAGGGCAGCAGCCAGAGCAAGGACCACAAGGGCGCGGTCGACGTGCTCTCGTGGAACTGGGGCGTGACGACCCCGACGAACGGCTCGGGCAGCGGCGGCTCGTCCGGCCGCCCACGAGCCCACGAGTTCCGGATCGTCCACCACTACGATCTCGCGTCGCCGCACCTCGCGTCGTTCGCCGCGACCGGCAAGCACCTCAAGGACGCGACGCTCAACGTCGCCCACTCCGGTGCGCGCAAGGACTTCCTCACGGTGACGATGAAGGACCTCGTCGTGACCGAGGTGCTCGTGTCGGGTGACGAGGACGACGTCGACGAGGAGGTGGCCCTCCAGCCCGCGTGGATCCGCTTCGACTACGCCGAGCCCGGGCCCGGTGGTGGTGCGCCGGGCCGGACCTCCAGCGTCACGTGGGACATCCGATCGAACAAGATGGGCTGACCACCGGCTCCGGGCACGTGGACGGGCGCCGGGACGCGCTCGACGTCGTGATCGAGAGCGCGCTGGAGCGGCTGCGCGCAGGTGACGGTGCAGGGGCCGAGTCGGCCCTGGCCGAAGCGCCGGAAGGACACGACGACGTACGCGTGCTGCACCTTCGAGCCGCCGCTGCGCACCTGCGTGGGGACGTCGAGGCCGCCGAGCGGCTGATCTCCGCCGCTCTCGCGGCGACCACGGATCCAGTGGTGGTCGCGAGCCTGCACAACGACCTCGGCAACATGCGCCTGGAGGCCGGGGACCCGGCGGCCGCCGCGGAGGCGTACGCGGCCAGCCTCGCCGTCCATCCGGACGACGCCCCGACGTGGGCCAACCTCGCCACGGCGCTGCGGATAGCCGACGACCCGGTCGGTGCCGGCCGGGCCGGGCTCAGGGCCCTCGAGCTCGAGCCGCAGGGTGCGCTGGGACGGGCGGCCGTGACCGCGGCCGTGCTGTCCCTGTCGGGTCGTGGCCGGGAGGGCGACGCGCTCGACCTCGTGCGTCGGTGGGTGCGACTCGACCCCGACCACCCGGGCGCCCGGCACCGTCTCGCGGCCCTCGGCGGCCTGCCTGTCCCCGACCGTGCACCCGACGAATACGTCGAGACGCTCTTCGACGCCACGGCCGACGCGTTCGACCCGCACCTCGCAGGCCTGCGCTACCGTGCACCGGACCTCGTCGTCGACCGGGTCGCCGCCGTCGTCGGTGAGCCGGCCGGCGACCTCGACGTGGCCGACCTCGGCTGCGGCACCGGACTCGTCGGGGTGCTCGTGCGGCCCTGGGCGCAGACCCTCGTCGGGTGCGACCTGTCGACGAACATGCTCCGGCACGCGCAGGTTCGCGGCTGCTACGACGTGCTGCACCGGGCGGAGCTCGGCGCGTTCCTCAGGGCCCAGCCCACGGCATACGACCTCGTCGTCTGCGCCGACACGTTCTGCTACCTCGGCGACCTCCGCGCCGTGACGGCCGCGGCCGCGCACGCGCTGCGGCCGGGCGGCGCCGTGGCCGCGACGGTCGAGCGGCTCACCGACCCGACGGGGGAGTGGCGGCTGATGCCGTCGGGACGCTACGCGCACGCCGAGGAGCACCTTCGGGCCGCCTGTTGGGCGGCCGGCCTGGAGGAGGTCGTGACCACCCCCGTGCACCTGCGTCTCGAGGCGGGCGTCCCGGTCGAGGGCCTGCTGTGGTCAGCCCGTCGGCCCTCCCGGAAGGGCCGCCGGACAGGGGGCGACAACAGCGCGAGCGGAGGGAAGGATGGGCGGGTAGGGGTGGACTGACAAGGTCGAACGCGTGTGGTTAGATATATCTTGACGTCAAGATAAATCGAGCACCGTGACATCAGAGTTGCTGGAAGGAGCCCGTCGTGGGCAGTGTTGACAGCTTCAAGGCCAAGGGGACCCTCGAGGTCGATGGTCAGTCCTACGAGATCTACCGGCTCGCAGGGGTGAAGGGGCAGGAGACCCTGCCGTACAGCCTCAAGGTCCTCCTCGAGAACCTCCTGCGCACCGAGGACGGCGCGAACATCACCGCCGACCACATCAACGCCGTGGGTTCGTGGGACGAGAATGCCGAGCCCGACACCGAGATCCAGTTCACGCCCGCCCGCGTGATCATGCAGGACTTCACCGGCGTGCCCTGTGTCGTCGACCTCGCCACCATGCGCGAGGCCGTCGCCGACCTCGGCGGCGACCCGGCCAAGATCAACCCGCTCGCGCCGGCCGAGCTCGTCATCGACCACTCCGTCATCATCGACGTCTTCGGCCGTGCCGACGCCTTCGAGCGCAACGTCGAGATCGAGTACCAGCGCAACCGCGAGCGCTACCAGTTCCTGCGCTGGGGCCAGACGGCCTTCGACGACTTCAAGGTCGTCCCGCCGGGCACCGGCATCGTCCACCAGGTCAACATCGAGCACCTGGCCCGCACCATCATGGTCCGCGAGATCGACGGCGAGCGCGTGGCCTACCCCGACACCTGCGTCGGCACCGACTCCCACACCACGATGGTCAACGGCCTCGGCGTGCTCGGCTGGGGCGTCGGCGGCATCGAGGCCGAGGCGGCCATGCTCGGCCAGCCCGTCTCGATGCTCATCCCGCGCGTCGTCGGCTTCAAGCTGAGCGGTTCGATCCCCGTCGCCGCCACCGCCACCGACGTCGTCCTCACGATCACCGAGATGCTCCGCAAGCACGGCGTCGTCGGCAAGTTCGTCGAGTTCTACGGCGAGGGCGTCTCGCAGGTGCCGCTCGCCAACCGCGCGACCATCGGCAACATGAGCCCCGAGTTCGGCTCGACCTGCGCGATCTTCCCGATCGACGAGGTCACCCTCGACTACCTGCGCCTCACGGGTCGCTCGGACGAGAGCGTCGCCCTCGTCGAGGCGTACGCCAAGGAGCAGGGGATGTGGCTCAAGGCCGGTCCGGACCAGCCCGAGGCCCGCTACAGCGAGTACCTCGAGCTCGACCTGTCGACGGTCGTCCCGTCGATCGCCGGCCCCAAGCGTCCCCAGGACCGCATCGCGCTCACCGACGCCAAGGACGCCTTCCGCAAGGTGCTCCCGACGTACGTCGCGCACGAGGAGGGTGACGCGGGTGCCGCCTCGTCCTTCCCGGCCAGCGACCCGACGCCGCAGGGCACCGTCGAGGGCACGAACGGCGGCGACCGCCCGGCCGACTCCGGTGGCGTCAGCGGCCGCCCGTCGAAGAAGGTGTCGGTCACCGACGCCGAGGGCCGCGAGTTCGAGATCGACCACGGCATCGTCTCGATCGCCTCGATCACGAGCTGCACCAACACGTCCAACCCGTCGGTCATGATGGCGGCCGCGATGCTCGCCAAGAGCGCCGTCGAGAAGGGCCTCTCGGTCGCCCCGTGGGTCAAGACGTCGATGGCTCCCGGCTCGAAGGTCGTCACGGGCTACTACGACAAGGCCGGCATGTGGCCCTACCTCGAGAAGCTGGGCTTCCACCTCGTCGGCTACGGCTGCACGACGTGCATCGGCAACTCGGGCCCGCTCAACGACGAGATCTCCAAGGCGATCAACGACAACGACCTCGCCGTCACGTCGGTCCTCTCGGGCAACCGCAACTTCGAGGGCCGCATCAACCCCGACGTGAAGATGAACTACCTCGCGAGCCCGCCGCTCGTCATCGCCTACGCCCTCGCAGGGACGATGGACTTCGACTTCGCGTCGCAGCCCCTCGGTCAGGACACCGACGGCAAGGACGTCTTCCTCGAGGACATCTGGCCGGCGCCGGCCGACGTCGAGCGCACCATCGCGGCCTCGATCAGCCAGGAGATGTTCACCGAGGACTACGCCGACGTGTTCGCCGGCGACGAGCGCTGGAAGTCGCTGCCGACGCCCGAGGGCGACACCTTCGCGTGGGACGGCGAGTCGACCTACGTCCGCAAGCCGCCGTACTTCGACGGCATGTCGATGGACACGACCCCGGTCGCCGACATCGACGGCGCTCGCGTGCTCGCCAAGCTCGGTGACTCGGTCACGACCGACCACATCAGCCCGGCCGGTGCCATCAAGAACGACAGCCCCGCGGGCAGGTACCTCGCCGACCACGGCATCGAGCGCAAGGACTTCAACTCCTACGGCTCGCGCCGCGGCAACCACGAGGTCATGATCCGCGGCACGTTCGCCAACATCCGCCTGAAGAACCTCCTCCTCGACGGCGTCGAGGGCGGCTTCACGCGGGACTTCACCAACGGCGGAGAGCAGTCGACGATCTACGACGCCGCGCAGCGCTACGCCGAGGCGGGCACGCCGCTCGTGATCCTCTCGGGCAAGGAGTACGGCTCCGGCTCGTCGCGCGACTGGGCTGCCAAGGGCACGAGCCTGCTCGGCGTCAAGGCCGTCATCGCCGAGAGCTACGAGCGCATCCACCGCTCCAACCTCATCGGCATGGGCGTCATCCCGCTGCAGTACCCAGCCGGCCAGAACGCCGACTCGCTCGGCCTCGAGGGCACCGAGACCTTCTCGATCACCGGCATCACGGCCCTCAACGAGGGCTCGACGCCGAAGACCGTCAAGGTCGTCGCCACCAAGGAGTCGGGCGAGACGGTCGAGTTCGACGCCGTCGTGCGCATCGACACCCCCGGTGAGGCCGACTACTACCGCAACGGCGGCATCCTCCAGTACGTCCTGCGGTCGCTGGTCACCAGCTGACCCGCATCGCAGCACGCCCCGACGGGCCCGTATGCCGTACGCCACGGCATGCGGGCCCGTCGGCGTGGGCGCGGGGCGTGCCAGGGACCCGGCGGGGTGGCATGCGCGGGCGGGTGGCATGCTCGTCGCGTGAGCGAGCGACACGCGGTCCTGACCGTCTGGGAGACCGGCTTCGCCTGGTCGGCGTCGCCCGATGTCGACTACGCCGACGTGCACGTCGAGGGGTCCGAACCCGTGACCTACCGCGCCCGTGTCTGGGAGTCGCCGGTCGTCGAGTCGCCTTTCGCTGCAACCGAGCTCATCCCGTCATGGAACGCCCGCACCCCTGCCGGGACGTGGTTGCACGTCGAGGGCCGGGTCGGCGACGAGTCCGGGTGGACCCCGTGGTTCACCTTCGCCCGATGGGCCGAGGACGACCCGGCGGGGGAGTCGCCGATCACCCGGACGACGCTGCGCGGCCAGGCCTTCGACGCCGGGCGCGTCTCGACGGACACGTGGCTCTCGGCGGCCGGCCGGGGCGTCGAGCGGTGGCAGCTGCGCGTGACGGCTCTCGCCCGTCCCGGTGACGAGATCGCCTGGCCCACGGTGTCCCTCGTGGCCGGGGCGGCCTCGCGCTTCGAGATCACCCCTGACGAGCCGACCAGCGAGCCGGGCCCGGGCCGAGGCCACGAGGTGGGGGTCCCGCCGCACTCGCAGCGCCTGCACGTCGACACCTTCCCCGAATGGGACAACGGCGGGAGGTCGTGGTGCTCACCGACGTCGACGACGATGCTCCTCGAGCACTGGGAGCGCGCTCCCGGCCGCGACGACGTGGCATGGGTCGGCCACGACACGGACCCCGAGGTGGTGCACGGTGTGCGCCGCGTCTACGACCGCTCGTACGGCGGAGCGGGCAACTGGGCGTTCAACACGGCGTACGCCGGCGCGCGCGGCCTGCGGGCCTTCGTCACGCGGCTGCGCGACCTGAACGAGGCCGAGGCGTTCGTCGCGTCCGGTATCCCGCTCGTCGTGTCGGTGAGCTTCCGCGAGGACGAGCTCGACGGTGCCGGCTACGCGACCGAGGGCCACCTGCTGACCATCGTCGGCTTCACGGCCGAGGGTGACGTGGTCTCGAACGACCCGAACTCGCACCGGATCGCGAGCAACGACGAGGTGCGCACGGTCTACCGCCGCGACCAGCTCGAGCGGGTCTGGCTCGGCACGAACGGCGGCCTGACCTATGTCATGCACCCCGCCGACGTGGCGCTGCCGACGTCGCCGGCCGAGGCGAACTGGCGCTGACGCGTCATTTTCCTCCCCGGACTGTCCTCATCGCGAGAATTTCCGACGCAGAACCCCCATGCGGCGAGGACCGGGTGTTGACTGGCCGCGCGATCCCCCTCCGGAAGGTGTGCCATGCCCAGCCGCTCCACCGTCTCTGCCGCCCCGTTCCAGCCCAGCCGCCGCTCGGTGCTCGCCACCGCCGCCGCAGGTGCCGCCCTCGTCGGCGTCACCGCCGCACCGCGTGCCCGCGCGGCCACGCCGAAGAAGGGTGCCGCCGAGCGCCACGTCCACTACGCCTCGTGGTCCGGCGCCGACCTCGCCTTCGGACCGTTCGACCACACGATCGACTACACCGACCCGCACGCCACGGCCGGCACGCCGGTCACGTACGAGTACGCGACGTGGACCTCTCCCGTCGTCCCCCCGGGCTTCGGACTGACCGAGCTCGTCGCCTCGTGGAACGCCGCGACGCCGGGAGGGTCGTGGGTGGAGGTGCGCGTCCGAGGCACCAGTGCCGGCACGACGACGAAGGACTACGTGCTCGGGCGATGGGCGGCCGAGGACCCCGCCGACGGAGGTGGCATCCACCGCACCTCCCTCGCCGGCCAGGGCGACACGGTGGCCACCGTCTACACCGACACGCTCGCCACCCGAAAAGGCTTCAGCCTGACCGACTGGCAGCTCGAGGTCCGGCTCCTGCGTCCGCAGGGCAGCGCCGACACCCCGTCCGTGTCCGTCGTCGGGGCGATGGCCTCGGCCCTGCCCGACGCGAAGAAGGTGCCGCGCAGCCCCAACGGGCCCGCCTGCGGCACGACCCTCGACGTGCCCACGTACTCGCAGGAGGTCCACGTCGGGCACTACCCGCAGTGGGACAACGGCGGCGAGGCGTGGTGCTCACCGACCTCGACGTCGATGGTCGTCGCCTACTGGGGCGCCGGTCCGTCATCCGCCGAGACCGCCTGGGTCGACCCTCCCGTCGACGCCCAGGTCGACTTCACGGCGCGCAACGTCTTCGACTACACCTACGACGGCGCCGGCAACTGGCCGTTCAACACGGCGTACGCCGCGACCCGCGGAGACCTCCACGGCTTCGTCACCCGGTTGCGCACCCTCACCGAGGCCGAGGAGTTCATCGCCGCCGGCATCCCGCTCGTCGTGTCCGTCTCGTTCAAGAAGGGCGAGCTCACGGGCGCCGGCTACGGCACGAACGGCCACCTCATGGTCGTCGTGGGCTTCACCGAGTCCGGCGACGTCGTGTGCAACGACCCCGCCTCGCACCTCGTCGCGAGCAACGACCAGGTGCGCGTCGTCTACGACCGGGAGGAGTTCGAGAACGTCTGGGTGCCGCACAGCGGCGGGATCGTCTACGTCATCCGGCCCGCGGGCCGGGCCCTGCCGCCGGCCCTGGCACACGAGCCCAACTGGTGACCTGGGCCCGGGCGTGACGCGTCAGCGGCCGAGTCCCGACCTGGGGTCGCGGTCGGTGATGCAGTAGAGGGCGCCCGTCGGGTCCCGCAGGGTCGTCCACCCTGCACCGTGGTCGGCGACGAACACCGCGCCCAGACCCCGGTGCCGGGCGGTCTCGGTGGGTCGGTCGTCGCAGGCCAGGTCGAGGTGCCCCCTGACCTGCCCCGTCGCCGGCTCACCGAGCCGCTGGAGCAGGAGCCGGATCGGGATGCCGTCCGGGCGCACGAGGTGGCGGAACTCCGGCCGTCTCACCGAGCCGCGCACCGGCCACCCGGTCAGCTCGGTCCAGAACGTGCACTCGTCGTCGTAGCCGTCGTGGGGGATGTCGAGGCACACCTGGTCGACGACACTCTCGTGCGCCTGCGGCCAGCGGGTCGGCCACGGCCGCTGGGCGAGGGGCTCGTGGACGAAGCAGAAGACGAAGCCGCCGGGCGAGCGGAGCACGACGTAGCCGTGCTCCGACCGGTGGACGACCTCGGCGCCCAGGACCTCGGCCCGGGCCGCCGACTCGGCCGCGGACGTGACGTGCAGGTCGAGGTGCACCCCCGGGGCGGTGGACTCGCCGTCACCGGCGGCGGTGCGCTGGATCTTGAGGTAGGGGTCACCGACCGGCGGCAGCAGCGTCGTGAACTCCGCATGGTCCCCACGAGGCGTCGACACGGCATACCCCGTCACCGCCGACCAGAAGTGGGTTCCGGCCGCATGGACGTCGGGCGGCAGGTCGAGGAAGGCGGTGACCCAGCTGACCGTCGTCATGGTCCGAGCCTAGGCGAGGCAGACTGGGAGCATGCCGACTCCGACCTCCTCCGGCTCCCGGGGGCACACCCCGCCCGGGTGGCCGCCGGGAGTCCCGCCGGCCCACACGCCCGGCTGGGAGGAGCGCGCCGTGCTGTGGCTGCTCGACCAGTGCCCCCCGGACTACCGGGCGTACGACGGGTGGCGGCGTCACCCGATCGCGCTCGCCTGGCTGGCCGGTCGGCACCTCGACGGACAGGTCGTCGCGATGCGCGACGCGTGGCGGGAGGCGCGCGTGGCCATCGGGCCGCACGTGCCGGCGGAGGCCCTGACCGAGATCCTCGGGCAGATCGAGGCCGAGGGGATCCGGCTGCTCGCCGCCTCGCGGTCGGCGCGGCTGCTCCACGAGGCGCTGCAGGGCAAGGTCTTCGCGCCGCGCCTGTGACGGCGTCCAGGCGGTCGTGTGGAGGTTGTGTGACGGGGCCGACGGCGGTCTGCACGCACCGTTGGGAGCCGCCACGCGTTGACCCGTAGACTCGATCGACCCACCCGAGTGGGTGGACGACCACCGAGAGGACGACGCAGCGTGGCCCTGCTGGAGACGATCACGAGCCCGGCGGCGCTCAAGGCGCTGCCCGCGACCCAGCTGCCGGCCCTGGCGGAGGAGATCCGCACCTTCCTCGTCACCGAGGTCTCCAAGACCGGCGGACACCTCGGCCCGAACCTCGGGGTCGTCGAGCTGACGATCGCGCTGCACCGCGTCTTCGACTCCCCGCACGACACGCTCGTCTTCGACACGGGCCACCAGTCCTACGTGCACAAGCTGCTGACCGGGCGCCACGACTTCAGCAAGCTGAAGAAGCAGGGTGGTCTGTCCGGCTACCCGAGCCGTGCCGAGTCCGAGCACGACGTCGTCGAGAACTCGCACGCCTCGACCGCCCTCT
This sequence comes from Terrabacter sp. Root181, assembly GCF_001428505.1. GTDB lineage: Bacteria > Actinomycetota > Actinomycetes > Actinomycetales > Dermatophilaceae > Terrabacter. The sequence goes on along the minus strand of NZ_LMHU01000007.1, from coordinate 70,088 downwards.
CGTGGGCCGACGGCATCGCCAAGGGCCGGCGCCTGAGCGGCGAGCCCGACCGCCACACCGTGGCCGTCATCGGTGACGGTGCCCTCACGGGCGGCATGGCCTGGGAGGCGATCAACAACATCGCCGTCGACAAGACCCTCCCGCTCGTCATCGTCGTCAACGACAACGAGCGCTCCTACGCCCCGACCATCGGCGGCCTGGCCGACCACCTCGCGACGCTCCGCACGACGCGCGGCTACGAGCGCTTCCTCGAGTGGGGCAAGCGCTCGCTGGCCAAGACCCCGGTCGTCGGCGGCGCGATGTTCGAGACCCTCCACGGAGTCAAGAAGGGCATCAAGGACATCGTCGCGCCGCAGGGCATGTTCGAGGACCTCGGCCTGAAGTACCTCGGCCCCGTCGACGGCCACGACGAGCAGGCGCTCGAGCGGGCGCTGAGCAAGGCCAAGGACTTCGGTGGTCCCGTCATCGTCCACGTCATCACGCAGAAGGGCCGCGGCTACCAGCCGGCCATCGACGACGAGGCCGACCAGTTCCACGGCGTCGGCAAGTTCAACCCCGAGACCGGGCTGCCGTTCGAGGTCTCGGGGCGCATCTGGACCGACGAGTTCAACGAGGAGATGGTGGCGATCGGGCGCGACCGCCCCGACGTCGTCGCCCTCACGGCCGCCATGCTCATCCCGGTCGGCCTCGACGGCTTCGCGGCCGCCTACCCCGACCGGGTCTTCGACGTCGGCATCGCCGAACAGCACGCCGTCACGATGGCGTCCGGGCTCGCGTACGCCGGCATGCACCCGGTCGTCGCCGTCTACGCGACGTTCCTCAACCGGGCCTTCGACCAGCTTCTCATGGACTGCGCCCTCCACGGGGCCGGCATCACCGTCATCCTCGACCGGGCCGGTGTCACCGGCAGTGACGGCGCCTCCCACAACGGCATGTGGGACATGACCCTGACCTCGATCGTGCCCGGCCTGCGCCTGGCCGCACCCCGCGACGGCGAACAGGTGCGCAAGCAGCTGCGCGAGGCGGTCGACGTCTCCGACGGCCCGACGGTCATCCGCTTCCCCAAGGGCGACGTCGCCGACCCCCTGACCGCGGTGCGCTCGATCGGTGACGTCGACGTGCTCTTCGAGAACGCCGGCGACGACGTCGACCTGCTCGTCGTCGGGGTCGGCGCGTTCGCCGGGCTCGCCATCGAGGCGGGCGAGAAGATCGCGGCGCACGGTCGCACGGTCCGCGTCGTCGACCCACGGTGGGTGCTGCCCGTGAGCGACGACGTCGTCGCCCTCGCGCGGCGAGCAGGCGCCGTGGCCGTGGTCGAGGACAACCTCGTCAGCGGGGGCGTCGGCGCGGCCGTCACCCTCGCACTGCGTCAGGCCGAGGTCGACGTGCCCGTGCACACCTACGGCATCCCGAAGCGATTCCTCGACCACGCGTCGCGCGGCCAGATCCTCGAGGAGCTCGGACTGACCGGTGACCAGGTCGTCGCTGACCTCGAACCCCGCCTCTGACCGACCGTCCCACCCTCTCCCGAGGTGCATCGGGCCTGCGCCCGGTGATGAGTTCTCGCGCCTCCACCCGTCACACCTACGACGGGACACGACGAGAGGGAGGATGACGTGATGAGCGCGGACCTGCGGGTGGAGGAGCTGGGCGTGAGCGGTGCGGGCGGGAGCCGGCTGGACGAGGTCGACGAGCCGGAGTTCGCGAGGCTGGTGGCGCGACACCGCCGGGAGCTGCACGTGCACTGCTACCGGATGCTCGGGTCGTTCGAGGACGCCGAGGACACCGTGCAGGAGACGTTCCTGCGGGCCTGGCGGCGGCGGGAGACCTTCGAAGGGCGCTCGACGTTCCGGGCCTGGCTGTACCGGATCGCCACCAATGCCTGCCTGGACCTGCTGGCCACGCGCCGCCCGGAGCCGGCGACCGGCGGCGAGGTGCCGTGGCTGCAGCCCTACCCCGACCGGCTGCTCGACGAGCTGCCGGCCGACGTCGCGGACGAGCCGGAGACCGTCGCCGTGGCGCGCGAGACGATCGAGCTCGCGTACCTCGTCGCGGTGCAGCACCTCGCGCCGCGCCCACGGGCGGTGCTCATCCTGCGGGATGTGCTCGGCTGGCCGGCGAAGGACGTCGGGGAGCTGCTCGGGGACTCCGTCAACTCGGTGAACAGCGCGCTGCAGCGCGCCCGGGCCGGCATGCGGGAGCACCTGCCCACCGAGCGGCAGGACTGGACCGGCGCCGAGGAGGACGCCGGGACCCGAGAGCTGGTGCGGCGCTTCACCGACGCGAGTGTCGCCAAGGACATCGACCGGCTCGCCGCGCTCGTGCGTGACGACGTGCGCTGCTCGATGCCGCCCACGCCGGGCCTGGTCGTCGGCCGCGACGCGGTGGTGGCCGACTGGGTCGAGAGCGGCTTCGAGGACCTCGGGAACCTGCGCACCGTCCTCACGTCCGTGAACCGGCAGCCCGCCGTCGCCTTCTACCTGTGGCAGGAGGGAGCGGGCGCGTACCTCCCGCTGACGATCGACGTCCTGCGCGTCACCGGTTCGGCGATCACCGAGATCGTGACGTTCCACGCCGACCAGTTCCCGCGTCTCGGCCTGCCGGAGCGCTTGCCGGCCCTCGGCTCGGAGTAGCCCCCGGACCGGACGCGCGGGCGGCGGCAGCGGAGGTCTGCCGCCGCCCGCGCGGGTGCCCGACCCGAGCCGTGGGCGCGGCGGAGGTCAGAGCGTGGCGGTGTCGATGACGAAGCGGTAGCGCACGTCCGACGCCAGGACCCGCTCGTACGCCTCGTTGACCTGGTCGGCCGCGATGACCTCCACCTCGGCGCCGATGCCGTGCTCGGCACAGAAGTCGAGCATCTCCTGGGTCAGGGCGATGCCGCCGATCATGGAGCCCGCGAAGGAGCGGCGCGCCCCGATCAGGGAGAACACGTTGACGCTCAGGGGCTCGGCCGGTGCGCCGACGTTGACGAGCGTGCCGTCCACGGCGAGCAGCCCGAGGTAGGCATCGAGGTCGATCCTGGCGCTGACCGTGTTGATGATGAGGTCGAACCGGCCGGCCAGCTGCTCGAACGTCGACGGGTCGGAGGTGGCGTGGTACTCGTCGGCGCCGAGGCGCAGGCCGTCCTCCTGCTTCTTCAGCGACTGCGAGAGCACGGTGACCTCGGCGCCGAGGGCGTGGGCGATCTTGACGGCCATGTGCCCGAGGCCGCCGAGTCCGACGATCGCGACCTTCCTGCCGGGACCGGCGCCCCACCGTCGCAGCGGGGCGTAGGTGGTGATGCCCGCGCAGAGCAGGGGGGCTGCCGCAGCGGGGTCGATGCCCTCAGGCACGCTCAGCACGTAGCTCGCGTCGACGACCACGTGGGTGGAGTAGCCGCCCTGGGTCGTGGTCCCGTCCCGGTCGGTCGCGGCATACGTGCCGACCATTCCGTTCTCGCAGTACTGCTCGTCGCCGCGACGGCAGTTCGCACACTCGCCGCAGGAGCTGACCATGCAGCCGACACCCACTCGGTCGCCGACCCGGTGGCGGGTCACGTCGGACCCCACCTCGGTGACGACGCCGACGATCTCGTGACCGGGAACCACCGGGAAGGGCTGGGGGCCCCAGTCGCCGTTGACGGTGTGGATGTCCGAGTGGCAGATGCCGGCGAACTCGATCTGGATGAGGACGTCGTCGGGTCCGACGGCACGGCGCTCGATGACGGTGGGGGCCAGGGGCTGGCCGGCGGCCGGTGCGGCATAGGCGTTGACGCGCATGCGAAAGGTTCCTTCGTGTGTGGGGGTGTCGCTGGGTGGGGGGTCTGGCTGGGTGGGGTGTGGGTGGGGGAGGCGCAGGGGTGCTCAGGCGCCGTACTCGTCGTCCGTGACGTGGTCCAGCCAGGTCACGACCCGGCCCTGCTCGTCGGCTTCCTGGATCGCGACGTGCGCCATGAAGCGTGCGGAGGTCGCACCGTGCCAGTGCTCCTCGCCGGGCTCGATGTAGACGACGTCCCCCGGGCGGATCTGCTGAACCTCGCCGCCCCGGCGGGCGACGTATCCCACTCCGTCGGTGACGTACAGGGTCTGTCCCTTGGGGTGGTGGTGCCACGCGGTCCGGGCGCCGGGGGTGAAACGGACGTGGGCGCAACCGACGGCCGACTGCTCGTCGGGGTTGCGGATGCCGTCGACGTAGACGGTGCCGGTGAACCAGTCCGCGGGACCCTCGGTGGTCTGACCGCCGCTCTGGGTGAACTTCATGTGGGGTGCACTTCCTTCTCGTCACGGTCCGGAGCGCCGGAGCGCCGCTCGGACCTCGTTGCGGGTGTCGGGGGAGCTCGTGGGGTGGGCCGCCGCGACACCGTGGCGTGTCGCGCCTACGACCTGCCCGCCCGCTTGATCTCGTCAGCCAGGTGGCGGGCCTCGCCGGACAGGAGCTCCGCCCGTCCGTCGTCGCCGGCGGCCACGGCGTGCCAGTAGTCGATCTTCAGGGCGACGTACCGCTGCCGGAGCACCAGCTGCCGGGCCTCCGACGCCAGGCGACGCTGCTGCTGGGTGAGCAGCTCGACCTGTTCGCCGGCGGCGGACGGGCCGAGGTGCCCGTTGGCGACGTACGTGCGCATGTCGCTCACGGACATCCCGGTGGCGGCGAGGCAGGCGACCCACATGATCTGGTCGAGGTCCTCCTCGTCGTAGACCCGGTGGCCGCTGCTCACCCCGCGGCCGACCGGGGCGATGACACCGATGGACTCGTAGTAGCGCAGCGTGCTGGCCGGCAGGCCGGTCAACGCCGCGGCCTCCTTGATGGTGTACTCGTGCCGGGTGGTCTCTGCGCTCACCTCCACCACGCTAGGAACTTCAAGTACTCGAAGTCAAAGCCCCGCACGTCCTCTCCGGACGACACGCGGGTGTGTCGCTGGGCCGGCAAGGGCGCCCGGCCTCCGACCCACAGGTGGCTGTGAGACACATGGCGACCCCTGCTTTGTGGTCTCCGAGACCACCGTGGGCCGTTCGAGGCTGAACTACTTTCGCCGAAACGGTTGGGCGTCAACGGATCTCGTTGCAGCAAAGGCGCGAGCGCCCGCCAGAGGTGGAGGACATCGGTGTCCAAGCGGTGGAGTCTCGCGCTCGCGAGCGCCATGATCACGCTGTCGGTCGCAGCCTGCGGCTCTCCCGGCCAGCCGGGCGCAGCGCCCGCCGACAACGGCACGGGAGCCGCCTCGGGCGGCGCCGGCGAGCCGTACAAGGTGGGTCTCGTCTACTCGAAGTCCGGACCGCTCGCGAGCTACGGCGAGCAGTACCGTCAGGGCCTCACGGCGGGCATCGACTACGCCACCAAGGGGACCGGCGCGGTCGCCGGCCACACGATCCAGATCACCGAGCAGGACGACGCGGGTGACCCGGCCAAGGCCGTCGCCTCGGCGACCGACCTCATCGGGCAGGGCAACACGATCATCGCCGGCTCGACCTCCAGCGGCGTGGCCCTGCAGGTCGCCCCGCTCGCCAAGGACAACAAGGTGCTCTTCATCTCCGGCCCGGCCGCCGCCGACGCCGTGACCGGAGCGAACCGCTACACGTTCCGCTCGGGCCGGCAGACCTACCAGGACGTCGCGACCGCGGGCACCATGCTCGGTGACGTCAAGGGCAAGAAGGTCACGGTGCTGGCGCAGGACAGTGCCTTCGGCAAGGCCAACGTCGCTGCCGTGACGGCGATCCTCGGTGCCAAGGGCGCGACGGTCAGCGCCGTGGAGGTGCCCTCGGCGGCGACCGACCTGACGCCGTTCGCGACCAAGGTCAAGGGGGCTGCCCCCGACCTCCTCTTCGTCGCCTGGGCCGGCGCCAACGCCACGGCGATGTGGACGACCCTCGGCCAGCAGGGCGTCTTCGACTCGACGAAGGTCGTCACCGGCCTCGACATCAAGGCGACGCACGCCCTCTTCGGCGAGGTCGCGACGAAGATCGACTTCCTCTCCCACTTCTTCGATGGCGCGGCGGACAACGCCGCCTACCAGGCCCTCGATGCCGGGCTGAAGAAGCAGGGCGCCACTGTTGACCTCTTCACCAACGACGGCTTCGTCGCGGGCCAGATGATCGTCCACGCGCTCGAGGCGGGCGGCGGTGACGTCGACAAGATGGTCACCGCCCTGGAGGGGTGGACGTTCGACGGACCCAAGGGCTCCCTCGAGATCCGGGCCGAGGACCACGCCCTCCTGCAGCCGATGTTCACGGCGAACCTGAAGAAGGACGGCAGCAACGTCGTGCCGCAGCTCGTCGACACGCTCGACGCAGCAACCGTCGCGCCGCCCGTCACACCCTTCAAGTGATCGGACACCTTCCGACGTGATCAGCGCAGAGGCGGTCGGCTGGAAGGTCGGCGGCGCCCAGATCCTCGACGACGTCTCCCTGACCGTGGGGGCTGGTGAGCTGCTCGGCATCATCGGCCCCAACGGGGCGGGCAAGTCATCGTTCGTCAACATCCTCAGTGGGGTGACCAGGCCGTCGACCGGTCGGATCACCTTGCAGGAGAAGGACGTCACGGGAGCCAGCGCCACCAGGCGCGCCCGGATGGGACTGGCGCGCTCCTTCCAGACGTCCGCCCTCTTCGACGGCCTGTCGGCGGGGGAGAACGTCCGGCTCGCCGTCCAGGCGGTCGGCGGCGCCTCCTTCTCGCCCTTCCGGGCCGCAGGGTCGGCGTCGTCGGGCGTCATCGAGTCGCTCCTCGCCCGGGTGCGTATGCCGGGTCGCGCGGACACGCTCGCGGGTGACCTCTCGCACGGCGACCGTCGCAAGCTCGAGCTCGCGATGGCCCTCGCCTCCGACCCTGCGGTGCTGCTCCTCGACGAGCCGATGGCCGGCGTCTCGGCCGAGGACGTGGACGGGCTGACCGAGATCATCGGCGAGGTCCGTGACTCGGGGGTGGCCGTGGCGATGGTCGAGCACCACATGCACGTCGTCCTCGGCCTGGCCGACCGCGTGGCCGTCCTACACCACGGGCAGCTGCTCGCGGTCGGCGCGCCGACCGAGGTGACGGGCGACGAGCGGGTCCAGCAGGCCTACCTGGGAGAAGCACTGTGAGCGATCAGAACCCGTCGGTCGGAGGCGACGGCGCCGTGCTGCCCGTCCTCAGCCTCGACGACGTCCATGTCCGCTACGGCGGGTCGCACATCCTCCAGGGTGTGTCCTTCGACGTGCCGGCGACCGGCGTGACGGCGCTGCTGGGCCGCAACGGCGTCGGCAAGACGACGACCCTCAGGTCGATCATCGGTCTGGCACCACGCACGGGACGCATCCTGCTGCAGGGCAGAGAGATCCAGGGCCTGACGACGGCGCGGATCGTGCGTGGCGGGATCGGCTACGTGCCGGAGGACCGGGAGGTCTTCGGCGGCCTGACCGTCGACGAGAACCTCCGGCTCGTCGACCCCGTCCGCGGTGTCGACGCCGACGTGGTGGCGCGGCTCTTCCCCGACCTCGTCCCGCGCCGGGCACAGCGGGCCGGCACGCTCTCGGGCGGCCAGCAGCAGATGGTCGCGCTCGCCCGGGTCCTGCTGCGCGAGAACGCCCTCCTGCTCGTCGACGAGCCCACGAAGGGCCTGGCCCCCAAGCTCGTCACCGAGGTCGCCGACGTGCTCGCCGAGGTGGCACGCACGACCCCGGTCCTCCTCGTCGAGCAGAACCTCCCGCTCGTGCGTCGCATCGCGGACCGCGTCGTCGTCCTCGACGCCGGCACCGTCGTGCACCGCGGGGCCGCGGCCGACCTCGTGGCCGACGCCGACCTGACGCGTGAGCTCCTCGGGGTCTCGATGCGACGGGAGGGAGCAGCGTGAGCGACCTCGTCCTGCTCCTCGTCACGGGTCTCGGGCTGGGCGCCCTCTACTTCATCGCCGCGAGCGGCCTCAGCCTCATCTACGGCCTCATGGGAGTGCTCAACTTCGCCCACGGCGTCTTCATGACCGCGGGGTCGTATGCCGCCTGGCTGACGATGGGGGCCCTGCCTGCCGCGTGGCCGGTGGCGGGCCGACTCGGGGTCGGGGTCGTCGCTGCCATCGCGCTCGGGGCCGTCGTCGGCCTCGTCGTCGAGGTCGTCCTCATCCGGCCGCTCTACCGCCACCACATCCAGCAGGTCCTCGTCACCGTGGGCCTCTCGCTCGCGGGCGTTGCTGCGGCCCAAGGCATCTGGGGCGCCGACCCACGCCCCGTCGACAAGCCGGTCTGGATGAGCGGCACGACCGAGGTCCTCGGCGCACGCCTGCCGAACGACCGGTTCGTCTACCTCCTCGTCGCGCTCGCCCTCTTCGGCGGGCTGCTCGCCCTGCTCCACCTGACTCGCCTCGGCCTCGTGATCCGGGCCGGCGTCGAGAACCGGACGATGGTCGAGGCGCTGGGCATCAACGTCCACCGCACGTTCACCATCGTCTTCGCGCTCGGTGGAGCCGCGGCCGGCCTCGCGGGGGTGCTCTACTCGCAGTACGCCGGTGCCGTGTCACCCGCGCAGGGCGGCTCGCTGCTCATCTTCGCCTTCATCGTCGTCGTCATCGGCGGCATGGGCTCCCTGACGGGGACCGCCGTCGCAGCCGTGGTCGTCGGGCTCGTCCAGCAGCTCGCCAACTACTACGCCGCGAGCGGGGTCGGCGACCTGTCGGTCGTGCTGCTCCTCGCACTGGTCCTCCTGCTCCGACCGACCTCCCTGAAGGGAGCGACGGCATGACGTCGCCCACCGACCACCTCACGGACACGCATACGCCCTCGGTGACCCCGGACGGAGAGGGTGAGGCCACGGCCTCGACGACGCCCACGGCGTCGGGGGAGGGGAGCCACGCCGCGCGACGCGTCGTCCGGGCGCTGCCCGCCGTCGTCGGCCTGGCGGTGCTCGCCTACCTGCCCTACGTCCCCATCGAGCTGCCGGGCGTCCTGCCGGGACGGGTCAACGGTCCCGGCTCGATGCAGCTGCTCGCGACGTGCCTCGTCATCGGCGGGATCGCGCTGAGCTACGACGTCCTCTTCGGTCGCACGGGCCTGCTCAGCTTCGGGCACGCCCTGTTCGTCGCTGCCGGCAGCTACCTGCTGACGATCTCGCTCTCCACCTGGGCACTGCCCCTTGCGCTCGCGGTGCCCGTCGCGCTGGGCCTGTCCACGCTGCTCGCCGTCGTCGTGGGCGGCATCGCCCTGCGCGTCGGCGGCATCGCCTTCGCGATGGTCACCCTCGCCTTCGCCCAGGCCGCGTCGATCATCGTCATGCGCAACCCGGGAGGCGTGACCGGGGGCGAGGAGGGGCGCCCCCTCGACCGCGCGGCCGTGCCCGACGTGCTCGTCGGCGTCGCCAACGCGCCGTACCGCTTCTGGCTCGCCCTGGCCTTCGTCGTCGTCGCCTGGGCCGTCGTCACGCTGCTCGTGCGGTCACGAGCCGGCCACGCGATGGCGGCGGTACGCGAGAACGAGCAGCGCGCCGCGGTCCTCGGCTTCGGGACGTACCGGGTCAAGCTCCTCGCCATCGTCGTCGGGTCGTTCCTCGGCGCCCTCGGTGGCGTCGTCCACGCCCTCGTGCTCGGTGGTTCCAACCCCCACCTGACCACGTCGGAGTTCACGCTCTCGCTGCTGGTCATGGTCGTCCTCGGTGGAGCGGGAAGCCGCTGGGGCGCCGTCATCGGAGGGGTGCTCTACACCTACGCGGACGCGCGGCTCGTCGAGGTGAGCAACGCCGCCGTCCTGCAGGACCTGCCCGTCGTCGTGCGCCAGGTGCTGTCACAGCCGCTCTTCATCCTCGGCGTCTTCTTCGTCGTCGTGGTCTACTTCGCACCATCGGGCCTGACCGGGCTCGGTGGGAGACTGATCAGGAGGTCAGGGTCACGATGAGCACCACGCCGTCCGCCTTCGTCATCGAGCTGCCCGAGGGGAGCCTCGCCATCCACGACCTCAGCCTCGGGACTCCGGCAGCCGACGCGCCCGTGGTGCTCGCCGTCCACGGCATCACGGCCAACGGCCTCTCGTGGCGACGGGTGGCCGACGAGATCGGCCGCCGCCACGGTCCCGGTGGCGTCCGGTTCCTCGCCCCCGACCTGCGCGGGCGCGGTGACAGCCGGTCGGCTCCCGGTCCGTACGGTCTGGGCGCCCACGTCGACGACCTGACCTCCATCGCGACCGTGTTCGGCTCGGCCCCGGTCCTCGTCGGACACTCCATGGGTGCCTTCATCGCGGCCCTGGCCGCGGCCCGCCACCCCGACCGGTTCCCCGCGGCCGCGCTCGTCGACGGAGGTCTCGCCTTCCCCGTGCCCGACGACCTCGACGTCGACGCCGCCCTCCAGTCGGTGATCGGTCCGGCCATGGACCGGCTGTCGATGCGCTTCGCCGGCCCCGCGGCATACCTCGCCTTCTGGTCCGGGCACCCCGCCCTCGGTCCGGTGCTCGACGGACCCGGCGGCGATGCCGCACGGGCCTACATCGAGCACGACCTCGTGCACGACCCCGCGGACGGGCAGTGGCACAGCACGTGCGTCCTGGACGCCGTGCGGGCCGACGGGGCCGACGTCATGGCAGACCCGGAGACCCATGCCGGCCTGCGGACCGCGGTCGAGCACGGCGTCCGGACCGAGCTCGTGTGGGCCGAGCGCGGCCTGCTCGACGAGCCTCAGGGGCTCTACGACGAGTCCCGGCTGGCGGCGCTGCACGTCCCGGACGGTGTGCGGACCACACGTGTCGACGCCAACCACTACGACGTCATCCTCGGCGACCGTGGGGTCACGGCCGTCGCCGACGCCGTGGACCGGCTGCTCGCCGGCTGACGACGAGCGGATCACCGTCTGCGGGTGATGTCGGCGGGGACGACGGCGTCGGATCCTGCTCGCATGAACGGGATGAACGTCGATGCAGACACCTTCGCGCGCGCCGAGACGGACCGGATGTTCACCGCGCTCGCCGCGGACGCCGGCGGAGTCAACCGCCTCAACCACTCGCGTACGCCGACGCCCCTGACGCACCAGCCGGTGATCCGGATGAACCGCGACACGCTCTACAGCGCCGCCGTCGTCGACCTCAGCGAGGGCGCGGTGCTCACACTGCCCGACACCGGAGGGCGCTACCTCTCGGCGATGGTCGTGAACCGCGACCACTACGTCAACGCCGTGCTCCACGAGCCGGGTCGGCACGAGCTGACGACGGAGCGCTACGACACCGACTACGTCCTCGTCGCGATCCGGACCCTCGTCGACCCCACTGATCCCGACGACGTCGGGGCGGTCAACGCACTGCAGGACCGGATCGCCCTCACGGCTGCCTCGGCCCGCCCGTTCACGGCCCCGGCCTGGGATGCTGCGTCGCTGGACCGCACGCGGTCTGCCCTGCTCGAGCTCGGCAAGGGGTATGCCGGCTTCGACGGCGCGTTCGGGGCGCGCCAGGACGTCGATCCCGTCCGTCACCTCGTCGGGACGGCTGCCGGGTGGGGTGGGCTGCCATCGGGTGAGGCGACGTACGTCAACGTCGATCCGGGCCTGCCGCCGGGGGAGTACCAGCTCACGGTGCGGGAGGTGCCGGTCGACGGCTTCTGGTCGATCTCGCTCTACAACGCGGACGGCTACTTCGACGACGACGGGAGCGCGGTGAGCGTCAACGACCTCACCGCCGAGCGTGATCCCGACGGCTCGGTGACGGTCCACTTCGGTGGGTGTGGTGACGGCCGGCCCAACTGCCTCGGCATCAAGGACGGCTGGAACTACCTCGTGCGCCTCTACCGGCCACGGTCCGAGGTGCTCGACGGGTCGTGGACCTTTCCCGAGATCACGGTCTCGCGGTGACGGGCGGGCCAGGGGTCAGGCCGGGGCCTGGAGGGCGCGCAGGCGCAGCGCGATCTGCAGCTCGAGCGAGTGGTCGGGATGCTGCCAGGTCTCCCCGAGCAACGCTGCGATGCGCTCGAGGCGCTGCGAGACCGTGTTGACGTGGACGTGCAGCGTGCCGGCGGCGTGCCGGGGGCTGCCACCGGCCGCGTAGTAGGCCGCCAGGGTGCCCACGAGGTCGGTGCCGCGCCGCTCGTCGTAGTCGAGGACGGGGCCCAGGAGCTTGCGGACGTACTCGTCGACGTCGGGAGCGGATCCGACGATGAGACCGGCGAAGCCGAGCTGGGTCGCGGCAGCGCCCTTGCCCCGGTGGCCGAGCGCGATGAGCGCGCCGACGGTGCGGTGCCCCTCCTCGTGCGCCTCGCTCACGTCGTCGACGTCGCTGACCGGACCGACACCGGCCACGGTGACGCACGTGCGCTTGCCGATGCGTGCGGCGACGGCGCGGGCCAGGCCGTCGGCGTCGGTCCCGGGCACGAGCGCGATGACGTCGCCGTCGTGGGAGCCGACGAGCGAGGCCTCGCCCGTGGCTGCGCTCGCGGAGATGAGCAGGGCCCGGTGGCCGGTCGGTTCGTCGCCCCGGAGCACGAGCAGGCAGAAGGGCTTCTGCGGGTCGAAGCCGACGGCGCGGGCGAGCGTCAGGCGTTCCTCCCGGGAGCCCCGTGCGCTCACGAGGTCGCTGACGAGGCGGTTGCGCGCGGACTGCCGGGCGTCTGCGGCCTGCCGCTCGAAGAGCAGGACGAGGGCCGTGACGACACCGGCGCGCTCGACGGTGCGCTGGTCGGAGTCGCTGAGGGTCAGGCCGCCGACATAGATCGTGCCGAGCCGTTCGCGCGCAGCGGTGACGGCCACGGCATAGACGCCGTCGCGCTCGACGAGGCGACCGGCACCGAGGTCGGGGATGGCGTCGAGGGCGGAGAAGGGGTCGCTCCCGGTGTCGTCGTGCGCCGGGGCGGGACCGGACGCACTGTGCCGGTGGCCGTGCTCGTCGACGAGCACGGCCCAGCCGCCCAGCAGCTCGGCGAGGGCGTGGGTGATGTCGTCGACGCCGCCGCCACCGAGCACGAGGGAGGCGAAGCGGTCGTGCGCGGCGGCCGCCTTCTCCACGCCCTCGGCGTACTGCCGGACCGTCTCGTGGGCGTCCGACAGGGCGGCCAGGGCGTTCTCGGCGTCGGCGAGGGCGCGGGTCTGCACCAGGGTGACCGCGGCCAGGGTGGCGAGGTTGCCGAGGAGGCCGACCTCCTCGCGGGTGAACGGGCGCGAGGACCGGTTGGCGGCGAAGAGCACGCCGACGAAGTGCTTCTCGACGATGAGCGGCGTCCCGCAGATCGCGATGATGCCCTCCTCGCCGACGGCGCCGTCGATCGCGTTGGTGTGGCGGAAGCGCTCGTCGGCCCAGTAGTCGGCCGTCCAGTAGGGCTTGCGCGTCGAGGCGACGAGGCCGCCGAGGCCGGCGCCCAGCGCGAGCCGCACCGACTGGAACACCGCCGAGACGGAACCGTCGGTGGCTCGCATGAAGGTGTCGCCGGCGTCGGGGTCGTAGAGCGTCAGGTAGGCGAGGTCGGTGCCGACGAGGCGGCGTGCCCGGCGCACGATCGCGTCGAGCACCGAGCCCGGGTCGCTCTCGGTCGCGAGCTCGCGGGCCGTGTCGAGCAGGGCGGCCAGGCCGGCCTCGCGGTGCTGGTGGACCTCGCGGGCGCTCGCGATCCGCAGCGCGAGGTCCCGCGCCTCGCTCGGGGCGTCGGCGGCGGCGATCTCGGCGACCGGTGCGTCGGCGGCCAGCAGCTCGAGCAGGCCGACGACCTGGTCGGCCTGCTCAGCACCCGCCTGGTCGGCGGGCTGCGTCTCGCTGCGGGTGGCCACGGGCAGATCCTAGGCGGGGTCGGGACTCGATGGGCGGGTGGTCGGGGCGGCGACGCGGGGTCGCGGGCGGGGTCGTCGGCGTCGAGGCGCGCTCAGTGCGCGGTCCAGCCGCCGTCCATCGAGAAGGACGTGCCGGTGATCGAGCCGGATGCCGGACCGCACAGGAAGAGCGTCAGCGCCGCGACCTCGTCTGGCTCCACGAGGCGCTTGACCGCGACGGGCGCCAGCATGACCTTCTCGACGACCTCGGACTCGGGGATGCCGTGGGTGCGGGCCTGGTCGGCGATCTGCTTCTCCACCAACGGCGTCCGCACGTAGGCGGGGTTGATGCACGTCGACGTGACGCCGTGCAGGGCTCCCTCGAGCGCGACGACCTTCGAGAGTCCCTCGAGCCCGTGCTTGGCGGTGACGTAGGCCGACTTGAAGGCGCTGGCGCGCAGGCCGTGGACGCTGGAGATGTTGACGACGCGACCCCAGCCACGGTCGTACATGTGGGGCAGGCTCTGTCGGATCAGCCGGAACGGCGAGACGAGCATGAGGTCGAGGATGAAGTCGAAGCGGTCGAGCGGGAAGTCCTCGATCGGGCTCACGTGCTGGATGCCGGCGTTGTTGACGAGGATGTCGACCTCGGTCGGCAGGTCGGTCAGCGCCTCGAGGTCGGCGAGGTCCGCCGCGATCGTGGCGATGCCCGAGCCCTCGGCGAGCGAGGCGAGGCCCTCCTCGTCGCGGTCGACGGCGTGCACCTTGGCTCCGGCGGCCGCGAGGGCGACGGCCACGCTCGCGCCGATGCCGCTCGCGGCGCCGGTGACGAGGGCCGTGCGCCCGGTCAGGTCGATGGGGTCGTTGACCGCCAGGGAGCCGCGTCGGAAGCGGTCCGGGGCGTCGTCGCGTGCGTCGTCGGGGGCGTCGGCCATGCGGGAAGACTAGGTACGGGGGTCCGGGCCACCTGTGTGGCGGACGAACACAAAACCCCCGATCCCATGTGGACCGACATCACGTCCCGGACCACGCCGGGACGGTGCCGGGACCTTTGCCTCTGGCGGCGCCGACGCCGCGGCCCGGACGCTGGAGAGGTGCAGACCGTGGCCAGGACGAACGGGGGGTCGGTCCGGGGCGCCGTCACCGAGGGCGTCCACACGTTCCTCGGGGTTCCGTATGCCGCCCCGCCCGTCGGTGCCGACCGGCTCCAGCCGCCGAGGCCCCATCCACCGTGGGAGGGCGTGCGCGACGCGACCCGCCCCGGGGCGGAGCCCCCGCAGGTCGCACCCCCGCGCACCGGCGGCCCCGGTGCCGGTGCCGCGGAGGACTGGGACGACGTCGGCGACGCGTTCGGGGCGGTGGAGCGGGGGGACCCCTCGACGGACTGCCTCAACCTCAACATCTGGACGCCGGATCTCGGCGCTGCCGGCCTGCCGGTGATGGTGTGGATCCAGGGCGGGATGTTCGAGCTGAGCTCGACCGCGGTGTACGACGGGACCTCCTTCGCCCGGGACGGCGTCGTGTGCGTCGTCATCAACTGGCGTCCGGGAGCCGAGGGCTTCCTCTACCTCGACGACGGGATCGCCGACCTCGGCCTCCTCGACCAGGTGGCGGCTCTCGAGTGGGTCCGCGACAACATCGCCGGCTTCGGTGGCGACCCGGGCAACGTCACCGTGTTCGGGGAGTCGGCCGGGGCGATGAGCATCGGCTGCCTGTTGGCCATGCCCCGGGCCACGGGCCTCTTCCGGCGAGCGATCCTGCAGAGCGGTGCGGGGCACCACGTGATCGCACCGCCCGACGCGCTCGCGATCGCCCGCGACCTGGCCACCCGGCTCGGCGTGGCCCCGACCCGCGCCGCGATCGCCGGCGCCGGTGTCCCGCGGCTGCTCGCCGCGCAGGCCGCGCTGAAGCAGGACCTCCTTGCGCACCCGGACCCCGGGCGCTGGGGCCTCGACGTCGTGACGAGCACCATGCCGTGGCAGCCCACCGTGGACGGCACGGTCCTGCCCGCTCCGCCGGTCGAGTGCATCGCCGCAGGGTCGGCCGACGGCGTCGACGTCCTCATCGGGACGAACACCGACGACTGGAAGCTGTGGCTGATCGTCAGTGGAGCGATGTCCAGGATCACCGAGGAGGTCCTCGCCGGCCCGGTCGGAACCTATGGGCACCAGTGCCTCGCGGCCTACGGCCTCGCGGCTCAGAGCGCCCTGCCGGCGTACCGGGAGCGCTGTCCCGGTGCGGGTCCCGGTGACCTGCTGGCCGCGGTGCAGACGGACTGGTGGATGCGCATCCCGGCCCTCCGCCTCGCCGAGGCCCACTGGGCGGCGCCCGCACGGACGTTCATGTACGAGTTCGCGTGGCCGTCGCCCGGACTCGGAGCGGTCCATGCTCTCGAGGTCCCCTTCGTCTTCGACACGGCCCGGCCGGACGCCCCGCTCTTCGGGCCTCTGCTCGGGCCCGACCCGCCGCAGGAGCTGGCGCGGACGATGCACTCCGCGTGGATCTCGTTCGCGACGACCGGTGACCCGGGCTGGCCCGCCTACGAGCGCGTCGGACGCGCCACGATGCACCTCGACACCACCTCGTCGGTCGTGCACGACCCCCGGGCCTGGGAGCGTGCCTTCTGGAAGGACCTCCGGTGACCGCGGGCCGAGGCCGAGACCCGGGCTACGTGGTCCAGCGGGTCCCTCGTGACCGCCGGCCGGTGCTCGACCGGTTGGCGGGAGCGAGCCGACGGTTCCAGGTGCACGCGCTCGTCGAGCTCGACGTGAGCGAGGCCCGTGCGCGGATCCACAGAGCGCGGGAACCCCTGACCTGGACCGCCTTCGTCATCGCCAGCGTGGCGCGGGCTGTGGCGCTGCACCCGGACGTCAACGCCCGGATGTCGGGCAGCAGCGTCATCACCTTCGACCGCGTCGACATCGGCGCCACGGTCGAGCGGCCGGGGCAGGGGCGTCCCGTGCTCGACATCGTGGTCGTGCGTGGCGCTGACCGCTTGGGCTGCGTCGAGATCACCCGGCAGCTGCACGAGGCGAAGGTGGGCCCGGCCGCGCCGCATCCACAGCGGGGCCTCGTCGCGCAGGTGCTGCGCCTGCCCGGTCCACTCCGGCGCACGGCGATCCGGCTGGCCGCGAGGCGGCCGTCCGTGTCGGCGACCTTCGGCCCGGCGGTCGGAGTGACGTCGATCGGGATGTTCACCCACGGGTGGGGATGGGCGATCCCGCTGGCGCCGCTCACGGTCATCGCCACGGTCGGTGCCGTCGTCGACCGGCCCGTGGTCGTCGACGGCGTCGTGGTGGCCAGACCGATGCTGCCGCTCACGCTGAGCTTCGACCATGCCGTGGTCGACGGCGCGCCGGCGGCCCGGTTCGTCGAGACGTTACGTGGCCTGGTGGAGACGGCGGCCGCCCTCGACGAGAATGCAGCGCCGCCGGACGACCGGGGTCAGATGTCGCGGAAGACCTCGATCGTCGCGCCGAGCGCGTTGAGGCGCTCGGCGAGGTCCTCGTAGCCGCGGTTGATGACGTAGACGTTGCGCAGCACCGACGTGCCCGGCGCGGCGAGCATCGCGAGCAGCACGACGACGCCGGGACGCAGCGCCGGCGGGCACACGACCTCGGCCGCGCGCCAGCGGGTCGGGCCCTCGACGATGACGCGGTGCGGGTCGAGCAGCTGCACCTTGGCGCCGACCTTCGTCAGCTCGGTGAGGTAGATGGCCCGGTTCTCGTAGACCCAGTCGTGGATCATCGTGCTGCCCTCGGCGACGGCCCCGATGAGCGCGAAGAACGGCAGGTTGTCGATGTTGAGGCCCGGGAACGGCATCGGGTGGATCTTGTCGGTCGGCGCGTGGAGCGGCCCGGGGATCGTCGTGAGGTCGACGAGACGCGTCTTGCCGTTGGCCGAGGTGTACTCCGGCGTCAGGTCGTACTTCATCCCCATGCCGTCGAGGGTCGCGAGCTCGATCTCGATGAACTCGATCGGCACCCGACGGATCGTGATCGAGCTGTCGGTGACGACGGCGGCGGCGATGAGGCTCATCGCCTCGATGGGGTCCTCGCTGGGGGAGTACTCCACGTCGACGTCGATCTCGGCGACGCCGTGGACCGTCAGGGTCGTCGTGCCGATGCCGTCGATGCGCACGCCGAGCTTCTCGAGGAAGAAGCACAGGTCCTGGACCATGTAGTTGGGGCTCGCGTTGCGGATGACCGTGGTACCGGGGTGGCGCGCGGCCGCCATGAGGACGTTCTCGGTGACCGTGTCGCCGCGCTCGGTGAGCACGATGGCACGGTCAGGGCTGACCGAGCGGTCCGAGCGCGCCTCGTAGAAGCCGTGCGTCGCGGTGACCTCGAGCCCGAACGCGCGCAGCGCGGCCAGGTGGGGCTCGACGGTGCGGGTACCGAGGTCGCAGCCGCCGGCGTACGGCAGCTGGAAGGCGTCGTGCTCGTGGAGCAGCGGCCCGAGGAACATGATGACGGTGCGGGTGCGGCGGGCGGCCGCGACGTCGATGTCGTCGAGGTTGAGCTCGGCCGGCGGGATGATCTCCAGGTCGTTGCTGTCGGGCAGCCAGCGCGTCTTGACGCCGATGGAGGCGAGCACCTCGAGGATGCGGTTGACCTCCTCGATGCGGGCGAGGCTGCGCAGGGTGGTGCGGCCGCGGTTGAGCAGGGCCGCGCACAGGAGCGCGACGGCGGCGTTCTTGGAGGTCTTGACGTCGATCGAGCCGGTGAGCTTCTGGCCACCGACGATGCGCAGGTGCTGCGGGCCGGAGTGGCCGAGCGAGACGAACTCGGAGTCGAGGGCGTCGCCGATCTTGGCCAGCATGTCGAGGCTGAGGTTCTGCTTGCCCTGCTCGATGCGGGTGACGGCGCCCTGCGAGGTACCGAGGAGGTCCGCGAGGTCCGACTGGGTCATCCCCTTGTGGCGTCGCGCGTCGCGGATGAGTCCGCCGATCCGGGTCAGATAGGTCTGAGGCACGACGTCGAGGCTAACTCATATATGAGTTACGGCAAATCCGCCGCACGGCCGGAGGCCACGGACCGGGACGTCCCCGGGGTCCGTGGCCTCCGAACAGCGATGGCGTATGCCGTGTGGCTGGGTCAGCCGCGCGCGTTGGCGACGCCCTCTGGCAGGAAGCGCGAGCCGGTCACGGCCTCGGCGACGCCGGTGCGGTCGAGGAGCGGCGTGATGCCGCCGTTCCAGAACTGGAAGCCCGCGCCGGTGATCATCGCCAGGTCGATGTCCATGGGAGCCTGCGCGACGCCCTCGTCGAGCATCCGGCGGGCCTCGTCGGCCAGGACCGTGAGGACGCGCTGGCGCACCTGGGCGAGGTCGAGCACGGCCGGCTCGGTCGGCTTCTCGATGAGCTCGGCCACCTCGGGGTCGAGCACCGGGCGACCCGAGCTCAGGTCGTAGAAGCCGCGCTTGCCGGCCGCGACGATCCGCTGGAGCGTCGGCGAGGCGTAGAACCGGTCGGGGAAGGCGCGCACCAGCGTCTCGCCGTTGTGCAGCGCGATGGCCGGGCCGACGAGCCCGATGAGGACGAAGGGCGGCATCGGCGCGAGGCCCGCGAAGGCCCGATCGACGACCTCGATCGGCGTGCCCTCGTCGAGGATCTTCGCGGCCTCGCCCATGAAGCGGCCGAGGAGGCGGTTGACGATGAACGAGGGCCGGTCGGCCGCACGGATGCAGGTCTTCCTCAGCGCCTTGCCGACGGCGAACGCCGTGGCGAGCGTGGGGTCGTCGGTGCGCTCGCCGGGGATGATCTCGAGCAACGGCATGACGGCGACCGGGTTGAAGAAGTGGAAGCCGACGACGCGCTCCGGGTGCTCGAGCCCTGAGGCCATCTCGGCGACCGACAGGCTCGAGGTGTTGGTCGCCAGCGCGCACTCGGGGGAGACGACGGCCTCGACCTCGGCGAAGACCTGCTGCTTGACCGACATCTCCTCGAAGACCGCCTCGATGACGAAGTCGGCGTCGGCGAAGCCCTCCTTGCTCGTCGACCCGCTCACGAGAGCCTTGTACCGGTTCAGCTTGTCGGGACTCAGGCGGCCCTTGCCGGCGAGCTTGTCGAGCTCGGCGTGGACGTAGCCGACGCCCTTGGCGACGCGCTCCTCGTCGATGTCGGTCAGCACGACCGGCACCTGGAGGCGCTGGATGAAGAGCAGCGCGAGCTGGCTGGCCATGAGTCCGGCGCCGACGATGCCGACCTTCGTGACGGGACGCGCGAGGGCCTTGTCGGGGGCTCCGGCGGGACGCTTGGCCCGCTTCTGCACGAGGTCGAAGGCGTAGAGACCGGCGCGCAGCTCGTCGCTCATGAGCAGGTCGGCGAGCACCTCGTCCTCGGCGGCGAAGCCCTCCTCGCGGGTCGCGGTGCGGGCGGCGGCGAGCAGGTCGAGCGCGGCATACGGGCTCTTCGCCTGACGGCCCGTCTTGACGTCGGCGAGCCCCTTGGCCTTGGCGATCGCGGCGTTCCACGTCGTATCGTCGCGGTCGACCTCTGGGCGCTCGACGGTGACCTCGCCCGAGAGGACGCGCGCGGCCCAGGCGACGGACTCCTCGAGGAAGTCGGCCGGCTCGAAGAGCGCGTCGGCCATCCCGAGGCGGTAGGCGTCCACGCCCCGCAGCATGCGGTTCTGGCTCAGCGGGTTGTCGATGACGACCGTGATCGCCTTCTCGACGCCGACGAGGTTGGGCAGCATCCAGCAGCCGCCCCAGCCGGGGACGAGGCCGAGGAAGACCTCGGGCAGGGCCACGGCGGGCACGCCGGCGCTCATGGTGCGGTAGGTCGCCGACAGCGCCAGCTCGACACCGCCGCCCAAGGCGGCCCCGTTGACGAAGGCGAACGTCGGCACCGGCAGGTCGGCGAAGGCGGCGTATGCCGCGTGGCCGGCCCGGGCGATCTCGAGCGCCTGGGCGCGCGACCGGATGAACGGCACGCCGGTGAGGTCAGCGCCGACGGCGAAGATGAACGGCTTGCCGGTGACGGCGACGGCGACGACCTCGCCGGCCTCGGCCCGCGCGCGCAGCCCTGCGATCGTCGCCGTGAGGCCGGCGATCGACTGCGGCCCGAAGGTGTTGGGCCTGGTGTGGTCGAAGCCGTTGTCGAGCGTGACGAGGGCGAGGGTGCCGGCACCGCCCGGCAGGGCGACGTCGCGCACCGGGGTGCGCGTCACGACCTCGGTCGCGAAGTCGGCGGTGGTGGCCTTCTCGGTCGTGGTGGCGCTCACTGGGCGATCTCCTCGTGGGTCGTACTCGTCGTCGTGGAGGACTCGTAGTCCTCGTGGTGCGGGTTCTCCCAGATGACGGCGCCGCCCATGCCGATGCCGATGCACATGGCGGTCAGGCCGTAGCGCACCTCGGGGTGCTCCTCGAACTGGCGCGAGAGCTGGGTCATGAGGCGCACGCCCGAGCTGGCGAGCGGGTGCCCGGTGGCGATGGCGCCGCCGTACTCGTTGACGCGCGGGTCGTCGTCGGCGATGCCGAAGTGGTCGAGGAAGGCGAGCACCTGGACGGCGAAGGCCTCGTTGAGCTCGAAGAGGCCGATGTCGTCGACGGTGAGGCCCGCCTTGGCGAGGGCCTTCTCCGTCGCCGGCACCGGACCGACGCCCATGACCTCCGGCTCGACACCGACGAACGAGAACGACACGAGGCGCATCCGCACCGGCAGCCCGAGATCGGTGGCAGCCTGCTCGGAGGCGAGCAGGCACGCGGTCGCGCCGTCGTTGAGGCCGGCCGCGTTGCCCGCGGTGACGTTGCCGTGCGCACGGAACGGCGTCTTGAGCAGGCCGAGCTCGTCGATCGTCGTGCCGGGGCGAGGTGGCTCGTCGGCGGTCGCGATGCCCCAGCCCTGCTCGGCGTGCCGCGTCGCGACGGTGACGAGGTCGCGCTGGATCTTGCCGTCGGCGTACGCCTGGGCGAGCTTGTCCTGGCTGCCGACCGCGAAGGCGTCGGACCGCTGCTTGGTCAGCTGCGGGAAGCGGTCGTGGAGGTTCTCGGCGGTCTTGCCCATGACGAGTGCGTCGGGGTTGACGATCTTCTCGGCGACGATGCGCGGGTTGGGGTCGACGCCCTCGCCCATGGGGTGGCGACCCATGTGCTCGACGCCGCCGGCGATGGCGATGTCGTAGGCACCGAAGGCGATCGAGCTCGCCGTGTTGGTGACGGCGGTCATGGCCCCGGCACACATGCGGTCGACGGAGTAGCCGGGGGTCGTGTTCGGCAGGCCCGAGAGCAGCGCCGCGGTGCGGCCGAGGGTGAGGCCCTGGTCGCCGATCTGGGTGGTCGCGGCGACGGCGACCTCCTCGACCTTGTCCTTGGGCAGGTTCGGGTTGCGGTGCAGCAGCTCGCGGATGCACCGGATGACGAGGTCGTCGGCGCGGGTCTGGGCGTACATGCCCTTGTCGCCGGCCTTGCCGAACGGCGTCCGGACGCCGTCGACGAAGACGACCTCATTGAGTGCGCGGGGCACGGTGCCTCCCAGTGGATCGAGGGTGATCGCTGCGGATCAGGGTCGGTGGCCGGCTCGGACGCCGGCGTCGGGCCGCGACGGACGCGGCCTCCTCGATACTACTTCTCGGTAACTTCCGGGCCAACGGGCCTCCGGGTGACCATCCTCACCACACCCTCGACCACGAGGGCGGCCCTCAGGCGGGTGGGTTCTCGCTGCAGGCGACGGCGATGAGCGGCGCGGTGATCGTCGTCTGCCAGCGCCGGGCGCCCATGCCAGACAGGGCCTCGGCCACCTCGGAGGTCGACGGGGCGGCCGGCCCCTCCCACAGGAAGCGGCGCAGCAGGTCGGGGGTCAGGAGGTTCTCGACCGGCACGGCCAGCTCCTCGGAGATCGCGCCGAGCAGCTCCCGGGCACGCGCCAGGCGGGCCGCGGCGACGGGGTCGCGGTCGGCCCACGCCTTGGGCGGCGGTGGCCCGCTCGGCGGGAGCGCCAGGACGGGCAGGTCAGCCTCGGGCAGCGCGAGCGCCCGCGCGACGACCTCGAGGATCGCCTCCTGGTGGCGGCGCACCGAGCGCGCGAGCCGGGGCTCGGCGGAGCCCACGGTGCGCGGCGGCTTGGTCGCACGCTGGTTGGCGATGGCGATCTCGCTGATCGCGGCGTCCGGCAGGACCCGTCCGGGTGAGGTGTCGCGCTGCTGGGCCGCCGCGTCGCGCCAGAGCCACAGCTCGCGCACGATGGCGAGGCCGCGGCGGCCACGCACCTTGTGCATGCCCGACGTCCGCCGCCACGGGTCGACGCGTGGCTCGGGACCGGTGAAGTCGAGCAGGTGCTCGAACTCCTCCGCGGCCCAGGCCGCCTTGCCCTGCGAGGCGAGCTCGGCGGCCACCGCGTCACGGAGGTCGACGAGCACCTCGACGTCGAGGGCGGCATACCTCAGCCACGGCTCGGGCAGCGGACGCACGGACCAGTCGACCGCCGAGTGCTCCTTGGCGAGCTGGAGGCCGAGGTAGTGCTCGACCATGGCGCCCAGCCCGACCCGAGGCAGTCCGGCGAGCCGGCCGCCGAGCTCGGTGTCGAAGAGCGACTGCGGGTGGAGGCCGACCTCGGCGAGGCACGGGAGGTCCTGGGTGGCCGCGTGCAGGATCCACTCGGCGTCGCCGATGGCCTCGCCGACGGGGGAGAGGTCGGGACAGGCGATGGGGTCGATGAGCCAGGACCCGGAGCCCTCGCGCCTGATCTGGACGAGGTAGGCGCGCTGGCCGTAGCGGTAGCCGGACGCCCGCTCGGCGTCGATGCCGACCGGACCCGTGCCGGAGCCGATGGCCTCGGCCGCGCGCATCAGGGTGCGCTCGTCGACGACGACGTCGGGCACCCCGTCACGGGGGTGGGTCAGCGGGACGAGGTCTGGTGCGAGGTCGGCGGGCTGGTCGGCGTCGAGGTCGTCGGCGGGCTCGTTCGGCTCTGCCGTCACCGTCGCTGCCCCGGGAGGGGGACGACGCCGTCGGGCAGGGGCGGGATGCCGGCAATGGTGCAGAGCATGTCGGCCCAGGCGCGCAGGTGGTCGACGGCATCTCCGCCGACCGGTGTCCACGAGGCGCGGATCTCCATCTCGACGCTGGCCTCGCGGTCCGCGAGTCCCGCGAAGCTCTCGCTCACGACACGCGTCACCGTGCCCGCCTCGGCCGTCCAGCCGAGGTTGCGGTTGGCCAGGGAGTCGGTGAGCCACGACCAGCCGACGGCCCCGAGCATCGGGTCGCCGGCCAGCTCGGGCTCGAGCTCGGCCCGCGCGAACGTGACGATGCGCCACTGGCCGTCCCACGTGTCGGGGGCCGCCGGGTCGTGCAGCAGCACGAAGCGACCGGTGGCGAGGTCGTCGTCGGGGTCGGCGACGTCGATGACGTCGGCGGTCAGGGCTGCGGCATACGGCGCGATGCGCGTCGGCGCGGGCACCTCGGTCAGCCGCACCTCGGAGCGCAGACGGACGTCCCGCAGGGCGCTGAGCGTCCTGGCGAAGACCGCGCCGTGGTTGCCCGGCAACGTTCGCGTGTGCACCAGATGAGGGTATGCCGGAGTCGGGCGATCTGTCCTCAGGGCGCGCCGGATGCGCGTGGCGCGGGGGCACGCGCCCGCCGTGGCAGGATTGACCGGTGCCGACCACTGCCCCGCCAGACACCCGCCAGAGCGACCTCGTCCGCGCTGCGCGCCGCGAGTCGGTGACCCGGACGCCGGTGTGGTTCATGCGCCAGGCCGGGCGTTCGTTGCCGGAGTACCGCGCCGTCCGTGAGGGCATCCCGATGCTCGAGTCGTGCATGCGCCCCGAGCTCGTCACCGAGATCACGCTGCAGCCCGTGCGGCGCCACGGTGTCGACGCGGCCATCTTCTTCAGCGACATCGTCGTGCCGCTCAAGGCCATCGGCGTCGACCTCGACATCGTCCCCGGGGTCGGGCCCGTCGTGGCCCACCCGATCCGCACCGCGGCCGACCTCGACCAGCTCGTCCCGCTGACGCCGGAGCACGTCCCCTTCGTCACCGAGGCCGTGGGCCAGCTCGTGCGCGAGCTCGGCGACACCCCGCTCATCGGGTTCGCCGGTGCGCCGTTCACCCTCGCCTCCTACCTCGTCGAGGGTGGCCCCTCGAAGAACCACGAGAAGACCAAGGCGCTCATGCAGGGCGACCCCGGACTGTGGGACGCCCTCTGCGCCCGGCTCGCCCAGATCTCGGGGGAGTTCCTTCGCGTGCAGGCGCAGGCCGGGGCCAGCGCGGTCCAGCTCTTCGACTCCTGGGCCGGCGCCCTGTCCAAGGCCGACTACGCCGCCCGCGCCATGCCGCACTCCGCGGTCGCGCTCGCGGCCGTCGAGGACCTCGACGTGCCCCGTATCCACTTCGGGGTCGGCACCGGCGAGCTGCTCGCCCTCATGGGTGAGGCGGGCGCCGAGGTCGTGGGCGTCGACTACCGCGTCTCGCTCACCGACGCCGTGGAGCGGCTCGGGCCGACGTATGCCGTCCAGGGCAACCTCGACCCGGCCCTGCTCTTCGCACCGTGGGACGCTCTCGAACGACGGGTCCGCGAGATCGTCGAGGAGGGACGGCACGCGCCCGGCCACATCTTCAACCTCGGTCACGGCGTGCTGCCCAACGTGGACCCCGACGTGCTGACCCGGGTCACCGCGCTCGTCCACGAGTGCTCGAGCCGCCGATGACGACGGCGGCACCGTCAGTCGCTCGTTCCAGCCTCACCATGCTCGGTGGGTCTGTCGCATCGCGCGTGCTCGGGGTCGTGCGCAACGGTCTCATCACCGCGATCATCGGTGCCCAGCTGGCGGGTGACGCCTTCTCCCTGGCCAACACGCTCCCCAACGTGCTCTACGTCCTCGCGGCGGGCGGCATCCTCAACGCGGTGCTCATCCCGTCGCTGGCGCGGGCGATGAAGCTCGAGGACGGCGGCCAGGAGTTCACCGACCGTGTCATCACGGTGGCCCTCGCCGGGATGGCGCTCCTCACGGTCCTCGTCATGGCGGGTGCGGGGGGCTTCGTCTGGCTCCTGGCGCGCAGCTCCTCACCCGAGTTCAAGGACCTCGCGCTCGCCTTCTCGCTCATCTGCCTGCCGCAGATCTTCTTCTACGGCCTCTTCGCCCTGCTCGGCCAGATCCTCAACGCCCGTGGTCGCTTCGGGGCGTTCGCGTGGGCGCCGTTCATCGCCAACGTCGTCGCCGTCACCGGCCTCGTCCTCTTCCTCGTCGTCTTCCCCAAGCCCGGCCCCCTGGGTGCGAGCGGGCGCGACCGCCCGCGAGACCCGTCCGAGTGGACCGGCCCGATGATCTGGCTCTTCGCAGGCTCCGCGACGCTGTCGGTCGTGGTCCAGGCGCTGTCGCTCGTGCCGGCTCTGCGACGCACCGGGTTCCACTACCGGCCGCGGTGGGGTGTGCGGGGTGTCGGGCTGGGCGGGGTGAGCCGGCTGGCGCTCTGGGCGTTCGGCGGGCTCGCCGTCTCACAGGTCGGCTTCTTCATCAGCCAGGGCGTCCTCAACAACGCCACGGCCTCCGCCAAGCAGCTGGGCCTCGAGGACGCAGCGCGCGGCCCGGCGGCGTACGCCATCGCCTTCACCCTCTTCATGCTGCCGCACGCCTTCATCACCGTCTCGATCATCACGGCGCTCTTCCCCCGCTTCTCGGCCGCGGCCGCCTCGGGCGACACGGAGAGCCTGCGCCGGGACTTCCGCACCGGACTGACGCTGCCGCTCGTGGCCAACGTGCCGATCATGGTCGCGGTCATCGTCCTGGCCAACCCCATCGTCGCCCTGCTCAACCCCGGGATCGACGCGCGCTCCATCGAGGTCTCGGCCAGCGTCCTCATCATCATGATCCTCGGGCTCGTCCCGTTCGGGCTCGACCTGCTCTGCTACCGGGCGTTCTTCGCCCTCGAGGACGGCAGGCCGACGGTCGTCATGCAGGTGCTGCTCACCGGGATCAGCGCCCTCGCCGGCGCCGTCACGTTCTTCATCAACCCGGTCTGGGCGATCGGGATCATGGCGATGGGGCAGACGGTTGGCAACGTCGTCAGCTCGGCCGTCGGTCTCCTCCTGCTCCGTCGACGCACGGGGCCGCTCGGTCTCTCCGCAGGCCTCGTCACCGCGTCACGCGTCGGGGTCGCCGCAGCGGTCGCGGGAGTCGTCGCCTGGGGCGTCACCCTCGTCCTCGACCCGATCACCGGCGCCACCGTCGACCGCACGACGTCCGCCCTCAAACGGATGTTCGCCAGCGCACTCGAGATCGGCCTCGTCGGGCTCGTCTTCACCGTCATCTACCTCGGGCTCGCGCACGCCATGCACGTGCGCGAGGTGCGCCAGGTGGGGGACATGGTCCGTCGGCGACTCGGCCGCTGACCGAGCCACCGACGGCCATCGGGCTGCCCGCGCCGCCCACGGCGCCCGACCTCAGTCGCTCGACGTCGGCCCCGGGGTCGTCCCGGGGGTCGGTCCGGGGGTCGGTCCGGCGGACGCGGCGGCGGGGCCCCCGGCGGGCTGCGCTGCTGGGGCGGCACCGGCGGCACCGGCCCCGTGGGAGGTCGCGGACGGCATACCCGCGGTGTGGCGACGCCACAGGCGCAGGCCGAGCAGCGTGAGCGGCACGAGCAGCACGAGCCACGGCAGGAGCGCCGCGAGCCCGGTGAGGATGACGGTGAGGGAGCCGAGGAAGCTCTCCCACGCGGTGCGCAGTCCACTGCCGAGACCGCTCTCGGTCTGCACAGGCGTCGTCGCATCGGTCCACAGCGTCACGGTGACGTCGCTCATCGTGGTCATCGCGTCGAGCTGCGCCAGACGCTGCGTCAGCGAGTCGAGCTCGGCCTGACGGCGGGTCAGCTCGCTCTCGAGCAAGATGACCTGCTGGAGGTCCGTCGTCTTGGTGAGCAGGGCGCGCACGCGGTTGATCCCGTCCTGCATCGGCTCGATGCGCGCCTTGGTGTCGACGTAGGTGTCGGTGACGTCCTGGGACTGCGACGAGCGGTAGGACACCGTCCCGATCCTGGACAGCTGGGTCAGCACGGTGTCGAGGGCCTTGGCCGGGACGCTGAGCACCATCCGCGCCTCGTCCACGCCGACGCTCGGCACGGACGAGCCCGACTCGAGCCGCGGGTCGACGCCGCCCGGTCCCGTCGGGCCGCCCGTGGGGTCGACCGAGGTGACGACGTTCTCCGACGTCACCTGACCGCCGGCGTCGGTGGCGATCACGCGGACCCGCGCTGCTGACCCCGTGAGATCGGTGACCTTGATGCCGAGCCACGCGGAGCGCGCGATCTTCGGCTCGACGACCGCGACCGAGCCCGCCACGCCGGACCCGAGGGAGCCCGTGTCGGAGGCCGGGGACTTGGCCCCCGCGGTGGCGTCGGGCGCAGGAGCGACGTCCGGGCCGACCACCCCGCTGCCGGTCACCGCGCCGCGGCTCGCCTCACCGGCTGACGCCCCTGACGAGGAGGCGCCCGAGGACGCCGCGCCGTGGAGGGCCTTGATGCCCAACGGGACCGAGAGGGCGAGCACCGCGACGACCACGGCGACCACCGCGAGCAGACGCCGCCGGCCGGGAGGGAGCTGGGCGAGACGCGGCAGGTGTGGCGTGGCGGTCATGGCGAGCCTTTCGACGGGTCGCCTCCCGTGGCGTACCGGGTGGTGGTGCTGTGGTGCGCACGGTGTGCGTGGCGACGTCCCTTGTCACCAGAGACACACGGCAGGACCTGATCGTTGCGCCGCGGGGTGTGCCCGCCTGCGGCGGGGCGACGAGAAGCGCGGGGGCACCCATGCGCTCGACACTCCCTCGTCGGCCGGGCCCGGGCCAAACCGCCGGCGACGGGATGGGAGAGTGTCGCCATGGGCAGGACGGTGGCGGTCATCGGCGGTGGCATCAGCGGACTGGCGGCCGCCTGGGAGCTCAGTCGCCCGGGAACCGACGTCTCCGTCACGGTCCTCGAGGGCTCCGAGCGACTGGGTGGGAAGCTGCGGCTCGAGACGGTCGGCGGGGTGCGCATCGACGTCGGTGCGGAGTCGGTGATGGCCCGTCGCCCCGAGGCACTCACTCTCGTCGAGGAGCTCGGCGTCGCACCCCTGACCACGCACCCCGGTCCCGCCGGCGCATCGATCGTCTCGCGGGGGAGGCGGTGGCCGATGCCCCGCGGCACCGTGATGGGTGTGCCCGCCGACCCGGAGTCGGTGCGCGGGCTGCTCACCGACGACGAGGTGGAGCGCCTCGCGCACGAGACCGTCGAGGGCCCGGTCGTCGGCGACGTCTCGGTGGGCGACCTCGTGGACGCCCGGCTCGGTCGTGCCGTGACCGACCGCCTCGTCGAGCCGCTCCTCGCCGGCGTCTACGCCGGCCACGCCCGGGCGATCTCCGCCGAGCAGGCCGTCCCGGCGCTCGCGGCCGCCGCGCACGAGGGTCGGTCGCTGCTCGACGTGGCCCGCGCCGCGGCCGAGTTCGCAGCGCACGGACCCCTGGCGGGTCGACCCGTCTTCGCCTCGCTCGTCGGCGGTCTCGGGACGCTGGCCGAGCTGCTCGAGCGCGAGCTGGTGGCCGCCGGTGTCGACGTGCGCCGGGGCGCGGTGGCGCGCGGCCTTCGTCGCGACGGCGACGGCTGGATCGTGTCGACGGGGCCCACGACCGACGTCGTCGAGGAACGCTTCGACGCCGTCGTCGTCGCCGTCCCCGCGGCTCCGGCCTCCCGCCTGCTGCGTGAGGTCGCCCCGACGGCCGCGGCGGCGCTCGCGACCGTCGAGTACGCGTCCATGGCGATCGTGACGTTCGCCCTCGAGGGTGCGGTGCCGACCGTGCTCGACGGGAGCGGCTTCCTCGTCCCGCCCACCGAGCCGCTGACGATCAAGGCGTCGACCTTCAGCTCGGTCAAGTGGCCCTGGCTCGCTGCCGCCCATCCCGAGCAGACGTTCCTGCGCGCCTCCGTCGGCCGGCACCGGGAGGAGGCCTCCCTCCAGAGGTCCGACGACGAGCTCGTCGACGTGGCCCTCACCGACCTCCGGACGGTGCTCGGGGCCGAGGTGCCCGACCCCGCCGCCGCGCACGTGCAGCGCTGGGGCGGGGGACTGCCGCAGTATGCCGTCGGGCACCGTTCGCGCCTCGCGCCCACCCGGGAGGTGCCACCAGGGCTCGCGCTGTGCGGGGCGGCATACGACGGCGTGGGCATCCCCGCGTGCATCGCGTCCGGGAGGGCCGCTGCGCGGAGCGTGCTGACCCGCTGACGGCGGCGCCCGGGCCGCTTGGGATGATGGGCCCATGAGCGAGCGCCTGACCCCGGCCGAGATGCGGGAGATCAACGACACCATCCGCTACTGCATGTGGTCGGTGTTCAGCACCGTCACGCCGGTCGGTGACGACCGCGAGGCGGTCACCGCGGACCTCGAGGCCTTCCTCGAGGAGATCGCGGCCGAGGGCGTCGTCGTGCGCGGCCTCTACGACGTCGCCGGTCTGCGCGGTGACGCCGACTTCATGGTCTGGTGGCACGCCGAGACGATCGAGCAGCTCCAGTCGGCCTACCACCGGCTCCTGCGCACCGAGCTCGGGTCGCACCTCGAGCCGGTCTGGAGCAACGCGGCCCTGCACCGCCCGGCCGAGTTCAACAAGAGCCACGTCCCGGCCTTCATGGCCGACGAGGTCGCGCGGAAGTACGTCTGCGTCTACCCGTTCGTCCGGTCCTACGAGTGGTACCTCCTCGAGGACGGTGAGCGCCGCGACCTGCTGCGCGAGCACGGCCAGATGGCCCGTGACTTCCCGGACGTCCGGGCCAACACCATCGCGTCGTTCGCCCTCGGCGACTACGAGTGGCTGCTCGCCTTCGAGGCGGACGAGCTGCACCGCATCGTCGACCTCATGCGCGAGCTGCGCGCCTCCCGTGCCCGGATGCACGTGCGCGAGGAGATCCCGTTCTTCACCGGCCCGAAGGTCGAGGCGGCCCAGCTCGTCGCCGACCTCCGCTGACGGCGCTCAGTCGTCGATCGCCCTGGCGAGGACGACGATCATCGGGATGAGCAGGAACACCAGCCACGAGTCGGTGCGGAAGAACGCTGCGAGCGCGATGAAGGGGGCGAGGCTCACCAGGATCCGCGCAACCCTGCTGCGCCAGCCGGGCTGGGACACCGCGCGGGATGCGGGTCGCCGTGACGCTGCGGTGCCACGGGCCGGCTCGAGCGACGGATGCGGCTCCGGCAGGTCGACGAAGAGCTCGGTCAGGTCCCGCCGCACGACGGCGTCCGTGGCGCGACCCCGCCGGTCCTCGTACTCGTCGGCGTCGAGGCGCCCCGCAGCGTGGTGCTCGGCGAGCGCGGCCAGGGCCCGCTCGCGTTCGGCACTGCCGATGCGGATGTCGCCGTCGTCGACCATGGGTCGAATCTAGGCGAGGTCTCCCGGCCACCGCAGCAGACCGGGAGGTGGGAGGGCCGGAAGGCCGGCGGTCAGGCCCCCGACGGTCCCTCGTCGGGCTGCAGGCGCAGCGAGATGGAGTTGATGCAGTAGCGCTGGTCGGTCGGGGTGTCGTAGCCCTCGCCCTCGAAGACGTGACCGAGGTGCGAGCCGCAGCCGGCGCACCGGACCTCGACCCGCTTCATCCCGAAGGCGCGGTCCTCGATGTACTCGACCGTGTCGCCGGCGAGTGGTGAGTAGAACGACGGCCAGCCGCAGTGCGACTCGAACTTCGTGTCGCTGCGGAAGAGCTCGCTGCCGCAGGCCCGGCATGAGTAGACGCCCTGCGTCTTGGTGTCGGTGTACTCGCCGCGGAAGGCGGGCTCCGTGCCGGCCTGGCGCAGGACCTTGTACTCGGCCGGCGTCAGGGCCGCGCGCCACTCCTCGTCGGTGCGCTGGACGGCATACGGCTTGTCGGAGGTGTTGTGGTGGCTCATGTCCTGACCAACGCCACGTCGGCCGGGTTTGTGCCCGCTCAAGACGGAGTCCGTGCTTACGCAGGTCTTACGGCGACCCGGCGTACGGTGCGTGCCACGAGGGCCCCGGTCGTGACCGGGGCCCTCGTGCTGCTCGGCCCAGGGTGGGCCGGGCCGGGCAGGACCTTCATCGACGCGCTGGCGTCACTTCTGGTTCGGCGGCACCGTGCACGTGGCCGTCGCGGTGTTGCCCGCGGCGTCCGTCGCCGTCACGAGCAGGTCACCCCGGACGGTGACGTGCCAGTCGACCATGCCCTCGAAGGGGACGGACGACGGCGTCGCACCGAGCGCCTGCGTCATCTTGATGTACGTGCCGGGTGCGTAGGGGCCGAAGCTGGCTCCCGTGGCGGTGTCGGAGACCGTCACCGTCGTGCCCGGCAGGTTGTCGGCGGCGACGAGCTGGTAGAAGCCCGCCTTCTTGTAGCCGGGCGGGGTGACGCCGTCCGGGTTGACGCCGGGACCGCAGGCCACGGTCGGCGGCGTGACGTCGTTGACCTTGATCCTCACGGTCTGGACGAACTCCGGCCCGGCCTCGGCACCGTTGACGAGGAAGGTCGTCGTGCACGTCAGCGTCGAGCCCTGGGGTGCACCTGCGGCGACGGTGATCGCCTCGTCGAGGACGACGTCGCTACCGCTCGTGACGGTCTGGGGCAGCGACGGCGAGAACGCGATCGACAGGCCCGGGTCGCACGAGACGTTCGCCGTGACCTCGGCCGGCAGGTTGCCCAGCCCCGCGAGGATCGTGCTGGCGACGTCACCAGGGGTCACGCTCGCGAAGAACGTGCCCGAGGTGGCGTCGGCGATGCGTTGCGCCTGTCCGGTGGCGTTGAGGCCGTCGGCCCCGCCGGACGCGACGTTGATGGCGATGACCTGTGCGCCCGCACCCGTGAGGGATGCGGTCGCGTCGGTCTCGCTGTGCCCGCCGCTCGGGTCGTGACCGCTCGCGTCGCCGAACCACACGACGATGCGTGACGAGTCCGGACGGAAGGAGATGGCGTTTCCTCCGGTGCCGACCTGCCACAGTGCGTTGAGCTGGCCCTCGGGGGTGTCACCGCCCCCGGATGCGGACAGGCTGTCGATGGCCGTCTGGGCCGTGGCCTGGCTCCCGGTCAGGTCGGTCTCGACCTGGAAGAAGTCGGCCCCGTCGCCCTCGTCCTTGTAGGAGGCGATGGCGAACTGGGCCTGCGGCTGGGACCCCTGGACCGTGGTGACGATCGAGCCCATCTCGGCCTTGACGTTGTCGATGGCCGGCCCCATGCTGCCCGTCTCGTCCACGACGAGGACGATGTCGGGCTTGGGCGGGATCTCCGGAGTGCTGACGGTCTTGGTGACGTGGACGGTGTCGCCCGGGTTGACGGACGCGTCATAGGTGGCCGGGCTGACGCCCGCCCCCATGGCGAGGGCCGGTGTGGCGACGAGCGCCCCGGCCGCTGCGATGCTGAGTGCGCCGCGGCGCATGGTGGTGAACACGGATGTCTCCTTCGTGAAACCAGACGGTGTGATGCGGCGCGCGGAGCAGGTGTCCTCGCACCCCGAGACGACCCGGTGGTGACCGTGACCCCGAACGGGCACCGCGGTGGGCCGTGACCGGCCCGCAGGCGGGCCGGGGAACGATCGAGGTGCGCGGCTTGCCGCCCGTGGGTCCCCGAGGCTCCCGAAGGACGGTGTCCCGAAGGTCCGGTTTGATACGCCCGGCGCGATCCGGGACCGCCCGGCGGCATGCCCTCCCACGACGTGAGGTGCCCGTTTGCGACGATGGGCCCGTGCAGGTGCGCCGTCTCGTCTCGCGTCCGGTGCTCGTGGCCGCGGCCGCCGGCACGGGGTCCGTCCTCGGCGCGGCCGGCGGGTCGGTGGCGGCCGCCGCCTACTTCGCTCGACGGGTCATCACGCCCGACGAGCTGCAGCCGGACGACGTCGAGATCCTGCGCCACGACGCCGCCACGGTCACCTTCTCCGTCACTCCCGAAACCGTCGTCCCGGGTCGCTACGGCGTCTGGCTCGACGGGGGAGCCGGTCACGCACGCGTCGGCGAGATCGTGCACGCGGACGCCGCGTCGGTGACACGACGGCTCGTCGCCGTCGACCGCGGGCTCCTCGAGGACGGACCCGCCCGGTGGAACCAGTACTACTACTGGGACCGCCCCTCGGTGAGCCTGGGGCTGCCCGACGAGGACGCCAGCATCCTCTCGGACGTCGGACCCCTGCCGGCCTGGGTGGTGCGTCCCGAGGGCGGTGCGACCGGGTCCGACTGGGCGGTGCTCGTCCACGGACGCGGAGCCCGCAAGGAGGAGACCCTCCGCGCGGTGCCGGTGCTGCGCCGGGCCGGGTGGACGAGCCTCGTCGCCGCCTACCGCAACGACCGAGACGCCCCGCGTGGACCGGACGGGCGCTACAACCTCGGCCTGTCCGAGTGGCGCGACGTCGAGGCAGCCATGGGGTATGCCGTGTCGCACGGTGCGCGGCGCATCCTCCTCCTCGGGTGGTCGATGGGGGGCGCCATCGTGCTGCAGGCGCTCGACCGGTCACCGTTGTCCGACTACGTCGTCGGCGTGGCTCTCGACTCGCCGGTCATCGACTGGGGGGTCGTGCTGCGCCACCACGGACGGCTGCACCGGGTGCCGGGCCCACTCGTGCGGGTCGCGACCGACCTCATGGGGTCGCGTCGCACGCGGCGGCTGGTCGGGGTGCACGAGCCGATCGACGTGGCCCGCACCGACTGGGTCGCCCGCGCGGGTGAGCTACGGCACCCGATGCTGGTCATCGCCTCGGACGGCGACGACTTCGTGCCGATCGGCCCGGCCGTGGCGCTCGCGGGACGCCGGCCCGACCTCGTGCGCCTCGAGCGGTGGGACACCGCGCGGCACTGTCGCGAGTGGAACTACGACCCGGAGCGCTGGGAGCGCGTCCTCCGCGAGTTCGTCGTGTCCCGCTGACCGGTCAGCGCCGGACGAACCAGCGGCCCATGAGCGTGGAGTCCTGCTCGACGAGCACCTCGAGGTCGAGGTCTGCGGGCGTGCCCGTGGCGCCGACCGGGCGGGGGTGCTCGCCGGCGACGACCTGGGGGGCGACGGTGAAGCAGAGCTCGTCGAGCCGGCCGGCCGCGAGGAACGAGCCGAGGAGGCTGGGGCCGCCCTCGGTGAGCACGTGGTCCCATCCCCGGTCGTGCAGCGCGTCGACGAGAGCCGTCACGTCGACCTCGTCGTCGCCACAGACGAGGACGTTCTCCGCGCCCAGGTCCTGACGGGCGGCGTCGAGCCCGGTCGCGGCTGCCGGGACGGCCATGAGTGCACGGCCGTCCCGGCAGCCGCTCAACGTCGGCGGGACGTGCCCGCGGTTGCTCACGGCGACGAGGGGCAGGGCGGTGGGCAGGCCGTGCTCGTGGCGCAGGGCGACGAGCGGATCCGACACGGACAGAGGCGGATAGCCCTCGGCACGGATCGTGCCCGCACCGACCACCACCACGTGGCTCAGGGCCCGGATCACCTGGAAGACGACGTGGTCGGCGTCGTTGTTGATCGAGCCCGAACGCCCATCGGCACCGGTGGCGGCCCCGTCGAGGCTCGTCACCATGTTGCAGCGCACCCAGCGCTCCTGCGGAGCGGCATACGCCTCGAACAGCGCTGCGGTGTCGAGGTCGGACAGGGCGGGCAGGCCGGAGCGACCGGGCACGAGCAGGCGCATGGGGACAGTATCGGCGAACGACAACGACGCCGCGCGGATCGGTGGTGTCACATCCCGTCGCGTGGCTCGTGGGTCGGGCAGGATGGCGCCATGGGCAAGGGCGCGAAGGGCAAGGGCAAGAAGTCCGGCAAGAAGTCCGGCAAGCAGGCGGGCAAGGTCTCGAGCAAGAAGGCGAAGGAGCTCGAGACACAGGCCGCCGAGGACGAGGTGATCGCCGCGCACGAGGAGGCGGCCGTCGAGGAGATCCAGGACGTCGCCAACGCGCTGCGCGTCGGCAAGGGCTTCGTGCTCACCGACGTCGACACGTCGGGGACTCCCGGCTTCTCCGGAAAGAAGCTCGAGGGCAAGGCGGCGCTCAAGGCCTGCGAGGCAGAGCTGTCCGACCTGCTGGAGCGGCTCTTCGCGGAGTCCACGACGGGCTCGAAGCGGTCCCTCCTGCTCGTCGTGCAGGGCATGGACACCTCGGGCAAGGGCGGCATCATGCGCCACGTCATCTCCGTCAACCCGCAGGGCGTCAAGGCGACCGGCTTCAAGGCGCCGACGAAGGAGGAGCTCGCGCACGACTTCCTCTGGCGCATCGAGAAGGCCCTTCCCGGCGCCGGTCAGCTCGGGGTCTTCGACCGGTCGCACTACGAGGACGTCCTCATCGTGCGGGTCCACGACGTCGTGCCCGAGGCCATCTGGTCCAGGCGATATGCCCAGATCAACGCTTTCGAGCGCAAGGCGATCGCTGCCGGGACGACGGTCATCAAGGTCATGACCCACATCTCCAAGGACGAGCAGAAGGCGCGTCTCATGGAGCGTCTCGACCGTCCGGACAAGTACTACAAGTACAACCCGGGTGACGTCGACGAGCGCAGCCACTGGGGCGAGTACATGGAGGCGTACCAGGCGGTCCTCGACAAGACCTCGACCGTCGGGGCGCCGTGGCACGTCGTCCCTGCCGACCGCAAGTGGTACGCCCGCCTCGCGGTCCAGCAGCTGCTCCTCGAGGCGCTGCGCGGCATGAACCTCCAGTGGCCACAGGCCGACTTCGACGTCGAGGTGGAGAAGAAGCGCCTGTCGGCGAGCTGACGGCGCGCTGTCGGCGTCCTCCGACGACCCCGAGGGCGTATGCCGCCCAACGGGTTCCGCGTGATCGCGTCCTTCGTCAGCCGGCTCGGTCGATGACGGCCGCCGCGGCACCGGCCAGGTCGACGTCGAGCGAGCCGAAGGTGTGGCCGCGACGCCCGGCGATGCGGCTGGCGACGAAGGCGTCGGCGACGGGGCCGGGGGAGTGCTGGACGAGCAGGCTCGCCTGGAGCGCGAGTGCGAGCCGCTCGACGACGGCGCGCGCGCCGAACGACGCGTCCGTCGACATCGGGTCGAGTGAGCGCGCCTGTGCCAGAGCGGAGTCCACGTGGGCATCGAGGTCGGCGCTGCGGCCGCGGACCTGGTGCAGCTCCTTCGTCAGAGCCTCGAGGGTGCTCGGCTCACGCGTCACGGCACGCACGACGTCCAGGGCGTTGACGTTGCCCGAGCCCTCCCAGATCGAGTTGAGCGGGGCCTCGCGGTAGAGCCGCGCGAGGCCGTTCTCCTCGACGTAGCCGTTGCCTCCCAGGCACTCGAGCGCCTCGGCCACCATCGGGGCCGTTCGCTTGCACACCCAGAACTTGCCGAGCGCCACGCCCAGACGGGCGAGCTCGGTCTCGCCGGAGTCGACCGCATGCGCCAGCCGGAGACCGAGGACGGTCGCCGCCTCCGCTTCGAGCGCGAGGTCGGCCAGGACGTTGCGCATGAGCGGCTGGTCGACGAGGCGGGCGCCGAACGCGGACCGGTGCCGCGCGTGGTGCAGCGCCCGGGACACGGCGTCGCGCATCGTCGCCGTCGAGCCGAGGACGCAGTCGAGTCGGGTGGCGCCGACCATGTCGATGATGGTGCGCACGCCGCGCCCCTCGTCGCCGAGTCGGCTGCCCCAGGTCCCGTCGAGCTCGACCTCGCTGGAGGCGTTCGAGTGGTTGCCGAGCTTGTCCTTGAGCCGCTGGAGGGCGAAGGGGTTGCGTGCGCCGTCGTCGAGGGAGCGCGGCACGACGAAGCAGGTGAGTCCGCCGGGCGCCTGGGCCAGGACGAGGAAGACGTCGCTCATCGGTGCGGAGCAGAACCACTTGTGGCCCGTCAGCCGGTACGTGTCGCCGGGAAGCAGGCCTCCCGGCGTCGGCACCGCGCGGGTCGTGTTGGTGCGCACGTCCGAGCCGCCCTGCTTCTCGGTCATGCCCATCCCCGAGATCGCGCCGGCCTTCAGCGACACGGGTCGGATCCCGGGGTCGTAGGTCCGGCTCGCGAGGGCCGGGAGCCACCGGGCACCCAGGGTGGGCTCGTGCCGCAGGGCCGACCCGGCGGCATACGTCATCGAGACGGGACAGCCGTGCCCGGCCTCGACGCGCGACCACAGGACGAAGCCGGCGGCACGCCGCACGTGGGCGCCCGAACCGGGGGGCGTCGTCCATGGCTCGGCCGTGAGGCCGGCCCCGACGGCCTGGGTCATGAGCCAGTGCCACGACGGGTGGAACTCCACCTCGTCGACGCGGTTGCCGCGGGAGTCGTGCGTGCGCAGGACCGGCACGTTGGTGTCGGCGAGGCGCGCGTGCTCCTGTGCCTCCGGGGTGCCGGCGAGGGCGCCGAGTGGGGCGAGCTCCGCCGCGGCCGCCGGGCCGGCCCAGCGCTCGACCGACTCCCGCAGCGCGACGTCGTCGGCGAGGAAGTCGCCGCCGACGAACGGCGGCACCTGGTTGGTCACCTCGTGTGTGCTCACCACGTCGAGACTAGGCGGCGGCCGGTCCGGCCGGCCCGTCGGGCGAGTGTCGCGCCCGTCACGCGTCCCGCGTGCCGTCGCGGCCCCGTTAGCCTCGGAGGCGATGAGCGTGCGGACGAGAATGCGGGCAGTGCTGGAGCGAGTGCCGTGGGGCATCCCGCTGGCGCGGCTCACCCTCGAGACGATCCGGGTGTGCCTGCGCTACCGCGTCACCGGGCTCGCGGCGGAGGGGGCGTTCTTCATGCTCCTCAGCCTGCCGCCGCTGGTCCTCGGGCTCTTCGGCGGGCTCGGCTTCGTCGGCGGATGGATCGGCTCCGACACGATCAGCTCCATCGTGTCGGCCATCGAGGTCTACGCCTCGCGCTTCCTGTCCGAGTCGAGCATCAACGAGCTGCTCCTGCCGACCATCAACGACGTGCTCAAGGGCGGACGCGTCGACATCATCTCCGTCGGTTTCATCCTGTCGCTGTGGTCTGGCTCCCGAGCCCTCAACGTCTTCGTCGACACCGTGTCGATCATGTACGGGCAGAAGGACGCCCGCGGCATCGTGCACATGCGCGCCTTCAGCCTGCTGCTCTACACGCTCGGCATCCTCGCGGCGATCCTCGTGCTGCCACTCATGCTCCTCGGGCCGGGGCTGCTGGCCTCATGGCTCCCCGACGGCGCCGCGACCGTGACCAAGGCGCTCTACTGGCCGACGCTCATCGTCTTCAGCGTGCTGCTGCTCGCGTCGATGTACCACGTGTCGACCCCGCGGCGGAGCCCGTGGAGGCGCAACGTGCCGGGCGCCCTTCTCGCCATGGCGATCTGGATCGGCGCCTCCTACGTCGTCCGGATCTCGGTCGAGGCGTCGATGGGCGGCTCGTCCATCTACGGCCCCCTGAGCACTCCCATCGTCCTGCTCATCTGGTTGTACGCGTTGGCCGTGGCCATCCTCATCGGCGCGGGCCTCAACGCGGCCGTGCGCACCCTCTGGCCGGTCGACCTGCACGACGGCGCGGACGTCCGGCTGGTCAACTGGGCCATGGAGGGCGCCGGCGGCCTGATCGCCCGCAGCGACACCGACGCGAGCGAAGGTGCCACGGCGTCCGACGCCGACCCGCCCGCGACGTTGGACGGCGTCGACGTGCCGGCCGGCGATGCCCGCCGGGGGAGGGACCAGCAGTACGAGAGCAGCGACCACGGACCCATCAAGGCGGCGATCCAACGGGGCGTCGGCGAGGGGTCCAGAGCTGTCGACGGCGCCTCGGCCAAGCCTCCCGACCGGGCCGCGGGGCGGGGCTGACGGGGCGACCAGAGCCGGTTTTGTATCTCGTGGATCGATCGGCTAATGTCTACCAAGCACGAGCGGGGAAGTTACACCGCTGGTGTTCCCGCGGACGTAGCTCAGTTGGTAGAGCGCAACCTTGCCAAGGTTGAGGTCGCCGGTTCGAGCCCGGTCGTCCGCTCGGAGGCAAAGATCCACTTGCCTTCCACGGTGGAGTGGCCGAGAGGCGAGGCAGCGGCCTGCAAAGCCGCGTACACGGGTTCAAATCCCGTCTCCACCTCGGTGAGACACCACGCAGTACCAGCAACACCACGGGCGATTGGCGCAGCGGTAGCGCGCTTCCTTGACACGGAAGAGGTCACTGGTTCAAACCCAGTATCGCCCACCAGCACGAGACAGCCCCTGACCAGCGGAAACGCCAGTCAGGGGCTGTCATGTCGTGTGGGCTCGGGCGCGCAGATCTCGGACTGAGTGACTAAGTGAGTGACTATCGATCCAGATCGTGGCCCCGGCGCTGCGAGCACGTCGGTCACGGCTCCTGGCCGAAGATGCGCTCCATGGCCCCGGCGCCGCTTTGGTGAGAAGGCGCTAGCCGATTCGAGGACCGCGACCAGCGGCATGACTGGCCGTTCCACCCTGTCTTCGTTCAGCCGCCGGCTTCGACTCGCCAAGCAAGCATTCGGTCCGCTACGCCCTGCTGCCAGTCGATCGGTTCACCGCGGTCTTCAGCCTGCTCGACGAATTCCTCGGAATGCCGAAACCCATACCGCTCGGGCGCGGGCGGGTGGACGATCGAGTATGCGCTTGAAGAACTTCCCGTGCTGGGTCATGGGCCACATGTACCTCCACAAGCCCGGGGACAAGGACATGCTCGTCTGCCAGCGCTGCGGCCATCAGGAGCTGATGGCGACCAGGCAGATGCGACAAGGAGGCGCTCCGCTAGGCCCTCGCTCTTGGAAAGAATGACGGACAGACGGGTCGAGTTCGCGAGTCGTCGGCCGTCACGGGGTGTGGTCCGCGTAGCGATCTCCTGTGTTGAGAACGAACATGCGGCAAGCGACATGTGCGGATAGCAGCCCAGGGGCTTCGGGCGCAGAGGCCGCTGGTGGATCCGCAGGAAGCGGCGCACACTGAGTGGACCCTTTCGTGATTGCCGAAGCAGGGAGCCCGGATGTCGACCGACGACACCAGCCAGACGATGTCCGCCTACTTCACAGCTCTTGGTACGGGCAGCTTCCAGCAGTTCTTCACCGAGGACGTCACATGGACCACGATTCAGAGTGGCGCGGTAGTCCACGGTGCTGAGGCCGTGGAAGGGGCCATCAACGGCTTGCACGCTCGCATGCCCGATCTGAGCACCCGTCAACTGATGTCCGCCCAGGGCGGGGCCTACCTCGAAGGAACATGCGCCGGCGCCGGCGACGAAGATCGCATCCTCTTCTGCGTTGCCTATGACCTGGCGGCCGATCGGATCGACGCGATGCGCGCCTATGGCGACATCGCGTCCTTCATGCCCCCGTCGCCGTAGCGAAGGGGTATCGGAAACAGGATGGCGCGGGACCGAACTGACTCTGCCCCGACCATCAGCAGTTTCTCGCGTCCGCTGAATGCAGGCGCCATCCCTTTTGGGACGTCCTGAAATCGGCACGACGCCCCGGCGGCAAAGTGTGACGATCGAAGCCGCCCTCAGTGCGGCAAATCTGGACGTTCAGTCCGGGCGCGGGCTGCACATGATGATCGAGACCCCGACCAGGCAGATGAGCGCACCGATGATGTCGTAACGGTCAGGTTTGAAGCCGTCGGCCACCATGCCCCAGGCGAGTGATCCCGCGACGAAGACCCCTCCGTAGGCGGCGAGGATGCGGCCGAAGTTGGCGTCGGGCTGCAGCGTGGCGACGAAGCCGTAGACCCCGAGGGCGATGATGCCGGCACCTATCCAGGCCCATCCCCGACGCTCACGGACTCCCTGCCAGATCAGTCAGGCACCGCCGATCTCGGCGATCGCTGCGGCGACGAAGAGCACGATGCTGCGCAGGGTGTCCATGGACGTGGAAGGGTAGTCGGCTACCGCGGCGGGCCGATGGTCACGTCCACCGGGACGTCCTGCGGCGGGAGAGCAGTGCTGCGCGCGTTCGGTGCGGCGGCGTGCAAGCGTGAGCACCAGGCCGATGCCTGCGACAACCAATGGGAAGGCGAGCCCGGCGAAAGCGAAGGAGACGGCGGCGGCGGCAGCTCCTGCCAAGCCGAGCACACCGATGATCGGTGCGGCGCAGCAGACGGCGCAGGCTGCTGCGCCCACGCCGTACAGGTGGCGGTCCTTGATGGCAGGCTTGACCGACTGCTCGTCTCGGGTCGGGTGGTGATCTGGACGAACGGGATCGGGCAGCATTCCGATCCAGCGCAGGCGACGAGGTCGTCGCACCCGGCCTCACGCGCCGCGACCAAGCTGTCCCGGATGACCTCGAGGTCGGCGATCTTGCGCTCCACCTCTGCGAGCTTCGCCTCGGTCTTGGCCTGCAGTCCGCTGCCATGCCGGTGCCGACCGGCCTCGAGCAGCTCTGCGACCTCGAAGAGGGTGAAGCCGAGGTGCTGCGCTGCCTTGATGACGCGCAGTGTGGTGACGGTCTCCTCGCTGTACATCCGGTGCCCGCCGAGGGATCGGTCCGGTTCGGCGATGATGCCGCGTCGCACGTAATAGCGGAGGGTCTCGACGTTGATGCCCACCAGGTCCGCCACCTGTCCGGACCTCAGGCCCGTCATGCCGTGGCTCCAGGGATCAGGCGCTCGGCGCGGTCGCCGACGCCGCGAGGACGGCCGCATGGGTCTCCGCCGTGGTCACGACCAGGTCGACAGCGCCCGCGGAGATCGTCAGCTCGAACGTGAAGAACGAGGAGCAGCCGGTCTACTTGACAGCGAGGCTGGCCGCGCGGCTGGCGGCAGCCGCATCAGCGCGGACTTCGAACCGCAGCTGGTTCGGCGACAGCCGGTTCAGGCCCACCGCGTCGTGGGCGAAGAAGTCGTCGAACTCGGCGACACGGAGCGGCTGGTCCTCGATCGGCAGGGTGCAGGCCGAGGGGACCCAAGGGTTGTCGTCGATCAGGTTGAGGTTCATACAATGACGGTAAACCCGTACCTCAGCACGGGATGCAAGTGCCTGCTGGCGCACCCCTCTATTCATCGGGGAACGCTCGGCTCGCGGCAAATCCGGTTATTGCTTCCCGGGTCCGTGCTCGGCGGAGTCAGGGGATCTGCCGAGGGGCCGACTGGCTAGAACCACGACGGCCCGTGGTGCGTGTAGGGCGCTTCCAGCGCAGAGTTTTCGTCGTCGGTGAGGTGGACGTCAAGGGCCGCTACCGCTTCGGATAGGTGG
Source organism: Terrabacter sp. Root181 (assembly GCF_001428505.1). Taxonomy (GTDB): domain Bacteria; phylum Actinomycetota; class Actinomycetes; order Actinomycetales; family Dermatophilaceae; genus Terrabacter. The sequence continues at coordinate 27,455 of NZ_LMHU01000007.1, read as the reverse complement.
TGAGGTTTGGTCGCGCCGACGATCGCAGCTGAGACGGCGGAGTTGTTGAGCACCCAAGCGAGAGCAACCTGCGCCATGCTGATGCCGCGAGCATCCGCCACCTTCTGGACTGCGGTGACGACGGGCTCGTCAAGTGGTGAGTCGAAGGCCTGAACGACGTGGTCCACGGTGGAGCGGTGGGACTGCTCGCCCCACGGTCGCGCGAGACGTCCCTTGCCCTGCGGCGAGTACGGGATCAGACCTACGCCCATGTCGGCGCACATGGCCATCAGCTCGGGCTCGTCGTGCCGCCTCAGCAGGTTGTACTGGTTCTGCATGGACACGAACGGGGTCCACCCGCCCAGGTGCGCTGCCTGCTGGAGCTTCGCGAACTGCCATCCGTACATGGAGGAGGCCCCGAGATAGCGGGCCTTGCCGGCCTGGACGACGTCGTGCAGGGCTTCCATCGTCTCCTCGACCGGAGTCTCCGGGTCGAAACGGTGGATCTGGTAGAGATCGATGTAGTCGGTCCCGAGCCGCGTCAGGGAGGCGTCGACCTGTTCGAGGATGGCCTTGCGGGACAGGCCCTGGCCGCCCGGGCCGTCGTGCATCTTCCCGTGGACCTTGGTGGCCAGCACGATGTCCTCGCGGCGCGCGTACCGCTTGATGGCGCGGCCGACGAGCTCCTCGGAGGTCCCGTGCTGGTAGACGTTGGCGGTGTCCCAGAAGGTGATGCCGAGGTCGACGGCTTGGCGGAAGAAGGGTTCGGCCGCGTCGTCGTCGAGGGCCCAGAGGTGCGCGGCGGCGGTGGTGGGGTCGCCGTAGCTCATGCAGCCGAGCGCGAGGCGACTCACTCGTAGTCCGGTGTTGCCCAGTCTTCTCTGCTCCATCGCTCCAGCCTAAGAGCAGGCGGCGGAGCGCGGGTTCCAGATAGTTCCAACCGTGGTGCGACAGACCTGCGTGTACGCAGCTTGGGCCACACTGCTCCAGCCAAGAACGTGGGAGCCTCACTGCCGCGTCCGCACATCGGCATGACACAGGAGGAGTGCTTCCGCGTTCCATCCGCGCACTGGGCTCGACCCAGCCCCAGTGGCGCACACTCGCCGGGCTCTCCGCGTCACGCAGGTCAGCACGTTTCAGCCATACGCCGGGTGCCGGCGGCCGCACCTCGGGCCTGTTCTCGACGCACACCCATGTGTCGGGTTGGAGGTCTGCGGCCGCCGGCGGTCTCGGCGTGTCCCCTCACATGGCCGAGACGGTGGGCCCGCTGCTCGCTCGCACGGTGCCGCTCGTGGCTGGCTGCGTGTGGTCGGCGGCGGCGGGGGGCATGTGAAAGGCCCACCTCAACGAGGGGTGAGGTGGGCCTTCGGTCGTGGAGTGGGTATGGGTCGTCCCACTGCTCGAATGCGTGACAGAAGGGCTGATGTGGTCAAGCAGCCTGCCGTGTCGCCTTGAACGGGCCCTGCTCGGCGAGCCTCTGGGCGTCGCGTAGGCGGTAGAGCGGGCGGCGCGCACGGTCAATCCCGGCGGGCTTGAGCTGCTCGCGAGCGATCCATGTGCGGACTCGTTCGGGGGTGACCTTGAGGCCTACGCCGGTCAGGACGCGGGCGATGTCGGCGGCACCGAGGAGCTTGCTCTCGGCCTTCTTGAGGAGCTTCTGCCGGCGAGGCTCGACGTCGTAGTCGACGTTGCAGAGGCGGCAGTGGACGACTCTCGCGCCGGGCTTCGCGTAGAGCTCGTCGCCGCAGATGTCGCAGGGGCCGGCGTACACCCCGGGCTCGTGGGTGTCGCTGGTGGCAACGACCATGGCGGCGATGAGTTGGAGCTCGTCGGAGGCGTCGAGGGCCTCGTCGCCTGGTCGGTGAGCGAGCCAGTCGGTGGGTCGGCGAGGTAGCGCAGCAGGTCGGGCGTAGACGCCCTCTCGTCGGTCACTTGACGGGCTTACCGGGTGCAGGTTCGGGCACGAAGGGTATCTCGTCCATAGCGCCACCGCCTGGCTCAAGCAGAGAGGGCAGGCGGTGGCGCGCACGATGATCTCTCAGGAACTCCGGTCTCACAAGTGCTCTGTCGACGGTTTTTGCGGTGGCAGCGTCGGGCTTCATGCTTCCTCCTGGTGTGGGCGGCCGCAGCCGCACTGGTCGAACGGCAGATCGCCGAAGATGCACCGCGGGGTGCGGCCGTCCTTCGGCTTGTGGGTGTCGCCGATCGCCCCGAGGTGCTCGCGCCTTCGATCGGGGGCCTCGACACGGGGATGAGGGTGCCCCGTTCGCGGTGGATGAGGTCGGCCCAGGCACGCGCGGTCGCTTCGACGACCCAGCGGGCCTCGGCCGCGCCCTCGTTCATCACGCCGGCGGGCTCGTTCGAGATATGGTCCTCGATGCGGCCGCCGGCTTCGAAGGACCGGACGTGGATCGAGTACCACACGACCCATCACGACGGGTGCCCGCAGTCCCAGCCGCCGCCGCACCACGGGCCCTGGTAGACGCCGCGGGCGCTCGGCTTCGGCTTGATGACGCCGACGTTCGTGCGGGTACGCCGGCCGACCACATCGTCGAAGCGCCCGGTGTCGATGTACGCGGCCGCGGTGCGTAGCAGGGCCGCGAGGTCGCGCCGGCAGGCACGGCAGACCGCGCCGGTGTCGGCGATCGGCTTGTCGCAGCGGGGGCAGGGTCGGTCGAGCTTCACGCGCTCTCCTGCAATCGGCCACCTGCGCGGTCTGTGCTGGATAGGTTGGCGCAGCCGGCGTCACCGCTCGAGTGGGACGACCCTCCTACCTGAGCGGTGACTTTGTCCTCGGATGTCCCCCAAGTGTTCCGGGATGACACTGCCGGCAGGTCGGTGTCGTCGCTGGGCATGGTGGCGGCACCGACCGCTGCTTCGTCGACGTCATGCTGGCCGGACCATCCGGCGGCGTCGACGAGCCAGGTGTGGAACGTGACGATCGGCGGGTACGTGTCGAGCTCGGTGGTGTAGCCGAGGGTTTCGGAGTCGCGACGAGTCCGTCGTCGGCGGCGGCCGCTTCGACACGAGCGTCGAGGGGTACGCCGCGATGCTCGAGCACGTAGCGGCCTGGCCGGAGCGGGTGTGGGCCATCGAGGGCTGCGAGGGGATCGGCCGGCACATCTCCCACCGGCTCTTGGGCGGCGGTGAGGTCGTGGTGGACGTGCCGGCGAAGCCTTCAGCTCGAGCGCGGGTGTTCGCGACCGGGCAGGGGCGCAAGACCGACGGGACCGACGCGCACTCGGTCGCGCTGGTCGGGACCCGGATGGACGGGCAGCGCCCGATCGTGTCCGATGCGCAGCTCGAGGTGCTGCAGCTGCTGGTGGATCGGCGCCGCTCGATCGGGGACGAGCACACCCGCAAGATCAGCCAGCTGCACCGGATCCTGTTGGAAATGCTGCCTGGTGGCGCGAAGAAGCACCTCTCCGCCGCTCAGGCCAAGCCCATCCTGGCTGCGGTGCGACCGCGGGATGCCGTCGGCAAGACCCGCAAGCGCGTCGCCGCGGAGCTGGTCGCGGACCTGGAGCGGATGTACTCGCGGAAGAAGGCCGCCGACAAGGAGCTCAGGGAGCTCGTCGCCGCGACTGGCACCTCACTGCTGGGCCTGCACGGTGTCGGCCCGTCGGGTGCGGCACGGCTGCTCGTCGAGGTCGGGGACCTGGCCCGGTTCCCGGACCGTAACCACTTCGCGTCCTGGACCGGCACGGCCCCGATCGACGCGTCCTCCGGGGACCACGTCCGGAATCGGCTCTCTCGTGGCGGTAACCGGCAGATCAACCGGGTGCTGCACATGATGGCCACCGTGCAGCTGCGCACCCCGACCGAAGGGCGGGCCTACTTCGACCGGAAGAAAGCCGCCGGCAAGACGTCGATGGAGGCGATGCGCTGCCTCAAACGCCGGCTGTCCGACCTCGTCTTCCGGACCGTGCTCGGCGACTATGTGGCTGGGCGGGTGACGGGCCCGGGAGGGCACCGGGGCAACGACTCTGACTCCAGCGCGACCGGCTCACAACCCCACACCAGCTCTTCGGACAAGCCACTTCCCGGACCCGTCAACACCCAGCCTAGAACGCTCATGTCCACGGCGTCTTGACACAGAAGGGAGCCATGTGCGGATGTTCGGTCCTCTCGTCCTGGCCGGTGCGCCGCGCGGCTATCGACGGGGATGCTGCGAGGCCGTGGTCGTGCGCCCGACGAGAATCAGTCGACGTGAGCGGACGCGAATTCCTCAACGCCCAGGGGGACGGGTGCAGGCGCCCCCGAGGTTCTCCTGGTGGAGCAGGGCCACGACGATGGATGCGACCAGGCTGAGGGCGACCGCACAGCGCTGCCTGCCGTCAGAATGCCAAACACACACCGCGCGGTTGGACGTCCACTGCAATCGCGCGAACCCGCAGTCGTGAAAGAATGATTCCGTGACCGACCGAGGACCGGCTGACGGGTGGCGTACGGGTTGGCGGCACCTTGATTGGCTGAACCCACCCCCGCAGGTCTCCCGCGACCAGGACGACCTGCTGGTCACGGCGGCGGAGGGCAGCGACCTGTGGCGAACCACCTCCTACGGGTTCATCCACGACACAGGCCACGCCCTCCTCACGGACTTCCCCGACGGGACGGCCGCTGAGGTCAGGTTCATCGCTGACTTCTCGGCCCAGTTCGATCAGGCGGGCCTGCTGATCCGTGCCGACGCCGAGCAGTGGATCAAGGCCGGTGTCGAGTTGGCCGACGGCGTCCTGCAGTTAGGAGCAGTCGTCACGCGGGGTGTCTCGGACTGGTCGGTCGCCCCCGTGCCGGAGTGGTCGGGCCACGCCGTCGTCGTACGGGCAAGTCGCAACGGCGACGCACTCACGGTCCGGGCCCGAAGCGGCGACGAAACCTGGCGGCTCGTGCGCGTAGCACCCTTACCGCCCGGGCCTCTACGCGTGGGACTTCTGTGCTGCGCGCCCACGCGCTCGGGCCTTGTCGTGCGGTTCACCGACATGCGGCTCGTCGAGGCGGACCGGTCTCTCCACCCCTGAGCAGACTGAAGAGTCGGCGACGAGAGCCCGCACATCGGCACGACCGACTGGTGGCAGAGGCGAACGTGTGACGGTGACTGGGCGGCAGACTGTCCTCGTGGCTGAGCTGGTTGCCGAATACACCGTTGATCGGGATCTGGTTGATCGAGTCGAGGCTGATGGTGCGTGTCAGGCCGTCCTTGATGTCGTCCTTCCTCGGGTGGAGACAGTGTGGATCGACGCCATTTCAGATCAGAGAGATCTGCCTGCCGCGGCTCGCGCGACGCAGGCTGCGCTCGTGCAGGTGGGCCTGCCGCAGGGGTGTGGAGACTCAGGCTTTGGAATCGAACTTGATGTTCGCCAACCCAAGCATGTGAGTCTGCTCCGCGCGTTCGCGTTGTGGTCCATCGGCGTCGAGCTTTACGACGCGTCGATGCGGTGGGTGGCGTACTTCTCGGACACGGGCTCCTCCCTCTCCTTCAATGTGACCGATGCTGAGGCGGCCGCAGTGCGAGCCTCGCTCGGGCGCCTTTCCATGATCCCGATCGGTGAGTTGAAGGCCAGGAGGCGCTGAACCGGTGGCCACACACCATCCGCGGCAGTTGCGGACGTTCGCACACCGCATCTATGAACCGCGAGATGGCGTCTCGGTAGGCGCTGCGGCGTCCACCGTTAGGCGTAGCGGACCTTTGCATCCAGTGACCGGCGGCCGTGGTCAAGCCAGCGCGGCTTCTACCTTGGCGATGACAGCCGTCTCGTTGGGTGAGGTGTCGTCGGCTGCAGCCGCGGCGTCACGACAGCTTTGTAGGACCATGGCGCGGTAGCCGTCGACGAGCTGGGGAGCCTTTGCCTGCAACAGCGAGACCGCTTCGCCCAGTAGCGCCAAGGTACGGGCTTCGACGTCCGCGGGCGTACCCTTCGGCATCTCGGGGAACCCGCCCTTGCCGACCAGGGCGGCGACCTCTGGGGGTGAGCCCGCGATCGCCTTCGACGCGGCGAAGGACTCCTTGATGCTGTCGAACATCCCCTTCTCCGCGCGTGACACCCACGCGCTTGCCAGCATCGCGGCCGAGCGCAGGGTGCGGTGCTCGGCGTCGGTGAACCCGGTGGCGTCCTGGGTTTCGGCCGGTGGGGTTGGTGTGCTGCTCGCAGCGGCCGCGGGTGGCTCGAAGGGCTGCGTGGAGGGGGTGTCGGTCATCGTCGGCTCCTGTTTGGTGTGGTGGGGACGGAGGTCATCCACCCCTGATCCTGCCCGGTGAGCCGGCCGGGTGCCGTTGGTTCACGTCGCGAGTTCCCCGCGCCCCTTAGCGGCGCGGTCTGGAGTCGCGAATGTGGACGGTACGAACGTCGCCTCTGGAGTCGTCCGGACGACGGACGACGGCACAAGGACACTTTCCGGTGTCCCTGAGGAGTCCCGCCTGTTGGGCAGTCCCGTCGCAGAGTTCTTCGGTCGGCGGGCGAGACATGCTTGCACAGGGACCTGGACAGTCCTGAGGGCCGATGAGGTCCAGTCCATGCGCAACATGCGGCAGACACGGTTGAGCTACTCGATGTACCCGGAGGGGCCAACTTGGCGCAGGAAGTTGCGGATCGCGTCCTCGAGCTCGGCCTCGGTCTTGCGTTCTCCGTAGTAGGACGACGTCGCGAAGCCGTACCCGTCGTGGGGACCGGAAACCCATCGGATCTCGTAGACCCCGGGCTCGCTGATCCGTTCAGTTACTTCGAAGCGCTCCCCGTCGACCTCCACCGGCGTCATAGCTGAACGCTGCCGATCCGCGGCATGACCGAGCGTCTGGTCCTCAGGGGGCACGGGTGGGCATGCCTCATGGCCGGAGGGTCGCCGCTGGGGCCGCGGGCTGGGCCGCGCACTCGTGCACACGGCAATGGAGCGGTGGCCTGACGGCGACATCGACGTGGTTACCTTCACCGCCGGATATCCGGGCGGAGTGGCTGCCAGGCGTTTGTACGAACGATGCGGAATGGAACTGGCCGGACCCGCGGACCCTGCGCTTAATGGGGAACCCCGGGACCGCTACGTGTTGCGCCAGTAGCGGCATGACAGGACGCCCGGACGGACCAGTGCGTGGGTCTTGTGCAGCGCTCAGCGCCCGCTGGACTCTGGAATGTCTGAGTAGGTTTGTTAGCGCCTTGACCGCCGAGGTGCCCGTGCGTGCCTCGGGCTGGATAGCTGACGATGAGGTGGCTCATGGAGTACATGCCGCTAGGCCGGACAGGCGTCAACGTCTCCAGGATCTGCTTAGGTACCGCGACCTTCGGGGTGGCGCCGAATGAGCGCGACGCCGAGCGAGTGGTCCATGCCGCGCTGGACCTGGGCATCAACTTCTTCGACACCGCGAACGTCTATGGCCACATGCCCACCTTCGACCGGGCGGGCGCGCCACCCGCGTCCGAACGCCAACCGGCCGAGGTCATCCTCGGGCGAGCACTCGCCGGTCGCCGCGACGAGGTGGTGGTGGCGACGAAGTCGCGCGAAGTGGTGGGGCCGGGCGTGAACGACCATGGGCTGTCGCGCCGGCACATCATCCAGCAAGTCGAGAACAGCCTGGCCCGGCTGGGAACGGACTACATCGACCTGTACTACGCGCATGCCCCGGATGCCGATACGGCTCTGGAGCAGACGCTGTCGACGTATGACGACCTGGTACGCCAGGGCAAACTGCGGTACGTGGCGCTCTCCAACTACCCGGCTTGGCAGGTCACTCAAGCGTTGTGGATCGCCGATGACCGCCGCTTGCACGCCCCAGTCTGTGTCCAGGTGAAGTACAACCTCATCGACCGCGCTGCCGAGCGTGAGTTGGCTCCGGCATGCGTCGAGTTCGGCCTTTCCCTCGTCCCATACGCTCCCCTCCACGGCGGCCTGCTCGCAGGGATGGGCGTGCTGGAGCGCGAAGTCCAAGGGGACATGCGGTTCTCGGGTCCTGGGTTCAGCGAAGCAGAGCTGGACGTGGGACGGGCCATCGAGAGGTGCAGCGAGGAGTGGGGTCTGCGGCCCCACCAGATTTCGCTCGCCTGGCTTCTGTCCCGCCCGGCGGTCGCCTCCGCCATCGTCGGTGCCGAGACAGTCGATGAGATCACGGCCAATGCCTCGGCCGCGGACGTTGTCCTCGAGAATGCCCAACTCGACGCCCTGACCGCTCTGACAGCTCTGAGCATCGACACCAGCAGCTGAAGTGACCGCCGGAATAGACGTGCTGACCAGCAGGGGTCCCGAGCCCGCTCATCGGGAGATCCGGACGATCACTAATCTGGGGGAGGGGCGCGACCTCGACACACCTGACACTGAGGGTTGCAGCCGAGGGACTCGGTTGAGTGACTAAGTGAGTGACAACCGCGGTGGAGATAGCGCCACAGACAGGGACTCACGTGGACTCACACGAGCACAAGCGACCTGCTCGTCCGCCCGGGCTTTCGCGTTGACACCGAATAGGTCACTGGTTCAAACCCAGTATCGCCGACATCCAAAACGGCAGGTCAGACCCGGTTTCCGGGATGGCCTGCCGTTTCTGTGCCCGTCCTACAGCACAACGTCGGCGCCCGCTGGCTGCGCATCCGTGACGGCGAGCCGGCCGTGACCTAGCGGACCCCTTGCTGCCCCGGGGGATGTGCTCGGGCCGCTACTGCGTCCATCCTTGGAAGAGGAGGGCGTATGCGCGTGATCGACGCGGACTTCGCCGGCTACGTGCGGGCACGGCAGCTGGGGCTGCTCCGCGGCGCCTGGCTCGTGACCGGTGACGTTCGTTGCGCCGAGCAGCTCGTGCTGGGCGTGCTCACGAGTCTCGCCGGCCGCTGGCGGCACCTCCCCGACGCGTCGCCTGAGGCGTTCGTACGCGCCCGCGTCCACCGGGACGCCGTGGCCGCGGCCGCGGGTATCGCCCCGGCCGACCGGCACTCGCTCGGCGTTCCTCCCCTCGCCCTGCTCCCGCCACGGGAGCGCGCCGTGCTCGTGCTGCGCTTCGGGGAGAACCGGTCGGTGGACGAGACTGCAGAGGCGTTGGGGATTGCCCGGCACCGGGCCCGGGAGGCGGAGCTGGGCGGCCGGCACGCCCTAGCTCGGTCGGGCGGGGCGCCGCCGACCGGGCGGGAGATCCGAGCGCTGCTGGAGGAGGCCAGCGCGGGCGTTCTGGAGGTCGACCTCGCGGATCGCGCTTGGCGGCAGGCGCTGCTTCAGCGGTCGGCGACGCGGCGCCGCGTGCTTTCGGCGCTCGTCGTCGCGGCCGTCTGGGCGGCAGGCGTGTGGGCCGGGGGTCGAGGACAAGCGATCATCCGCACCGCCGGGGCGACCGGGTTCCCCGGGGTGACCCGGCTCGCACTCCCCACGACGGCCGACCTGACGCCGGTGCCGCAGGCGGCCGGGGCGGTCTGGCACACGACCGCGGACGGCCCGAAGTACGTCGTCGCGCCCGAAGCCGGCACGGAGGCGAGCCAGCCGCTGCTCGCGACCGGCCTGACGCCCATCATCGACCCCAACCGTCCCCACGAGCTCGCGAGCAGCCACCGACCCAGCGGGCTGAAGGCGCTCGGTGACGCGGTCTACCTCGAGGAGCGCTCCCCGGGTCAGTGGGTTCCCGTGGTCGTATGGGGTGACGGCGGGCTCTTCACCCTCGACACCGTTGCCCTCGTCGGCCTGCGGACCGGACCCGGCATCGGCGGCCCGCCGCTGGACGTGTGGGCGTTCTCCGGTGACAAGACGAGCCTCGCGTTCCCCCAGCCGGGGAGGGTCGTCGTGGTCGACGTCGGCACCCGTACGGCGCACGACGTCGCGATCCCGTCGCCCGACCTGCAGTGGGCCGGGTGGCTGGGCGGCTACGTCCGGGCCGGTTCGGCAACCGGCACATGGTCGCCAGGACTGTCCCCACGGTGGCCCGCATCGGACCCACCCCGCAGCCCCGGCACGCGAGAGTTCCGGGTCGAGAACGGCCAGACCGTCCTGGACCAGCACTTGCCCAACCCGTCCGCACGGCCCGTCCCCGTTGACTGGCCGCATACGCGCCCTTTGGGTGGGACCGTGTCCAACGCGGCACAGTACGCGTCCGCCTTCGCGCTCGGCCCGGGACAGGACCGCCACCTGCAGGCGGCCGCGCCCCGCACCGTCATCGTCGCCACCAACCGGATGGGCTACGAGCGGATGCTTGTGTTCGGCGAGGAGCAGCCCCGCGACCCCGGCTGCTGCACGGTGCTGGGATGGTCGGTCCGCGGTGAGGTGCTCTACCTCTCCGTCGCGACAAGCGGCACGTGGATCATGGCTTGGAACCCGGAGAGCGGGATCGTCTCCCGAGTCTCCCGCTTCCTCACCTCGGCGACCGTGCCACCGGTCATCGCGCTCGGGGCGCGATTCACCGTCGGCTAGAAGGAGGCTCAGGAACCGCTCGGGACGACCGAGAGCAGGCCGCCCCATTCGAAGAGATGCCGGTCAGGGCATGAGTGCGCATCCCTCTGGTCGCGGGAGGCTGGGTCTGGCCGATGTCCGGGAACCCGGCGTCATGGGCGTCACGTCGCTGGCAGAGTCGGACCCGGAGTCCGACGCCCTGATCAGGTGGCAGGCTCTCAGGGCAGCGGACCCTTGGGCCCGTGGTCCTTCTGGAACTGCACGGCCCGCTCGACAGGGTCCTCCGCGTTCTCTTGGCGCGAGTCGGCGGCGCCGGCTTCGGTAGACCCCGAAACCGCCGAGGTGACCTTGTCGGTCGCCGTCCGGGCGGCATCGGCCACCTTGTCCGCCACGACCGGCGCCTGCTCGCGCACGAGCTGGGCACCCTGGTGCGCCTTCGCCTGCACGCGGGGGTCGTCCTTCAACTGGCCGATGGCGCGCATGAACTGCTCGTAGGGCTCCCGACCGGCCCGCGAGCCGAGCAGGAATCCAACCGCGCCGGCGGTGACGATGAGCAGTCTCTTCATGGGGTGCCTCCGTGTGTCGGGTTCGGTCGCCCTAGGCCGGGCGCCGACGATCTCCCTCAGCCATACCCACCGCCGCCCCGTTCGGCATCAAGGCCCGGACGGGTCACGGCCCCGTTCCGGCTGGCCGGTTCGGCTCTCGTTGGTGGGCGCATGAGCACCGAGAAGAAACGATCTGCGCCCCTTGGGGCAGCAGAAGAAGGGGGCCCTCCCTGCGTTTGACAAAGCGCTCATCGGCACGACCGCCCGGCGGCATGGTCTGACGCCCGTCCTCAACGATCCAGATCAGGAAGGTCAATAACCTGGGGGAGGGGTGCGACGTCGAGGACACACCTGACACCCGAGGTTCAAACCCAGTATCGCCCACCAGGACGAGACAGCCCCTGACCAGCGGAGACGCCGGTCAGGGGCTGTTGTGTCGTGCGGGTCCGGTCGCGCAGGTCTCGGGCGCGGTGACTGCGTGAGTGACTGTCGCTCCAAACCGCAGACGTGGCGCTCCCAGGTGGTCGGTAACGGCTTCTGGCCGAAGATGCGGCCCATCGCTTCGGCGCCTTCCGTGATGACCGGCCGGAGCTGCTTGCGATAGACCCCTTCGTGACCACCACCGTGCGGCGAGGTCCGCGAGCCGGACGCTCCACTCCAGTCGATCGCGTTCAACCGAGAGTGGCGCGGATCGGACGACCGGGAAAGGCGTCGACGTCCAAGGTGCCGTCGCGAACCACGAAGGTCCCGTCGACCAGCAGGTGGCGCACGCCCACGGAAGGCCGCGTCGGGTCGACGTAGGTCGCGCTGTCGCTGATGGTGGCAGGATCGATGACCACCAGGTCGGCATCCGCGCCGACACCGAGCCAGCCCTTGGTCCGTGCGGCGGGAGCGAAGCCGGCGACCACCTGCGCGGGCAGGTAGGAGCAGCGCCGGAAGGCCTCCGCCCACGACCATGCGCCGGTCTCGACGACCATCCGCCGAAGCGAGCGGGAGAACGTCCCGGCGGTACGCGGGTGCGTCTGCCCTCCCTCGGGGAGCGGCCACTCGCGGCTGTCGGTCGAACCGTCCGGCCACTCCACGTGCATGGCATCGCTGGCGACGATCGAGTCCGGGAAAGCGAGCGCCCGCTGGAGGAGCGCCGCGTCCTCGGGCCGCTCCTCGTCGAGGAAGGAGACGACGCAGACGGCGCCGGGATCGGTCGCGCGCACCTCGGCCAGCCGGGCGACCGAGGCGATCCGCTCGCCGGTCGCGACGAGCCTGAGCGACGACGGCTGCAGACCCCACGCGTCGAGACGTTCCGGGGCGAGGAAGTAGGCGCCGATCGCGGTGCTGCCGGCGCCGTACGGGTAGGCCTCGACGGTCACCTGAGATCCATTGCTCCGCGCAGAGCCGAGCAGGTCCAGCACCCGGTCGACGTGACGGCGGGAGGTGCTGTTGACGTGGCAGTGATGCATCGACGCACCGGTCTCCGCGGCAGCCCGGACGATCTCGTGCGAACCGTCGATCGGCGTGGTCGGGTCAGCCTCGATGATCTCGCGTACGTGGGTGAAGGTCGCGGTGCCGGTCCGCGCCGCGAGGCGGGCGACGTCCAGGAACTCGTCGGGGTCGGTCCGCGGGGCATAGCCCATCAGGACCCCGATGCCGAGCGCTCCGGCCTCGAGCTCGGACTCGAGCAGGCGCAGCCAGGTGGCGCGTTCGGACGGCGAGGACGAGCGCTGCCACGCCGGGTCGCCCAGCATCATGAGCGACGTGTGGAGGTCCGCCGCCGGCGTCGCCCCCAGGTGCACCGCGGCGCGTGCGTCGCCCCAGGAGGCCGAGAAGCCGTAGTGCAGGAGCCGTCCGTCGGCGGCCGCACGTGCGTAGGCCTTCTCGACCGGCATCAGCCCCGCCTCGAGGTCGAGCGTCGCCGTGACGCCGTCGAGCGCCTGCAGCCGCTGCCCCGCGATGGAGTGGACGTGACTGTGCAGGTCCACGAAGCCTGGTCCGACCACGAGGCCGGTCACGTCGACGACGGTTGCCCCCTCGGTCGCGAGGGACGGAGCGACAGCAACCACCGAGCCGCCGTCCACCGCCACGTCGGCTACTTGTTCGGTCCCGGAGCGCGGGTCGATCACGCGCCCGCCGCGGAGAATCAGCACACCTTCAGCAAACACCCACGTCGGCGCGCCATCATTGGCGAATCGCACAAACTCGCCTAGCCGCTGCTGTCCGATTGGCTGAACACTCTCGTTGGCGAACCGCTTACGGTGGCCGCTATGTCAACACTGGACAGCCCGCTGGGCAACGCCGTACCGCAGGCCGCCGCCACCTGGCTCGTGGAGAACTTCGCGCGCCTCGTCGAGGAGCACGGGGTACCCGGAGCGACGGTCGCCGTGCTGGCGGGGGGCGAGGTCGCCACCGCCGCCGGCGGCGTCACGAGCCTCGCCACACAGGTGCCGGTCGACTCCGAGACCGTCTTCCAGATCGGCTCCATCACGAAGATCTGGACCGCCACCCTCGTCCTGCAGCTCGTCGACGACGGGCTGCTCGACCTCGACCAGCCGCTGCTCGACTACCTGCCCGAGCTGGTCATCGGCGACGTGGAGGCGGCCAAGGCACTCACCACGCGCCACCTGCTGACGCACACCGCCGGCTTCGAGGGCGACATCTTCACCGACACCGGCCGCGGCGAGGATGCCATCGAGAAGTACGTCGCCACCCTCACCGACCTCCCCCAGCTCTTCGCGCCGGGAGAGACCTTCTCTTACAACAACACCGGGTTCGTCGTGCTCGGCCGCCTCATCGAGGTCCTCCGGGGCAAGTCGTACGACGACGTGCTCCTCGAGCGGATCGCGGCGCCCCTCGGTCTCCAGCGCGTCAGCCCCAGCCCGTACGAGGCGATCCGGCACCGCGCCGCCATCGGCCACGTCGCCGGTGAGGACGGGGAGCTGGAGCCGGCGAGCACCTGGGCGCTGGCGCGCTCGAACGCTCCCGCGGGGTCGATGCTGGCGATGACCCCCACCGACCTTCTTGGCTTCGTGCGGATGCACCTGGATCGCGGCGTCGCGCCCGACGGCACCCGCGTGCTCAGTGCCGAGTCGGTGCAGGCGATGCAGACCCGCGAGATCGACCTGCCTCGCCTCGCGGGGATGGGCGACGCCTGGGGTCTCGGCTGGGAGCTGTTCGACGCACCGCAGGGCACCGTTGTCGCCCACGACGGCGGCACCATCGGCCAGGCAGCCTTCCTGCGGGTGGTCCCCGAGGCGGGCGTCGCCATCGCGATGCTCACCAACGGCGGCGACGTCTTCGGTCTCTTCAACGACGTGGTCGCCACGCTGCTCATCCGGCTCACCGGCATCGAGCTGCCGGCCCGACCGACCCCCCCGGCGGACCCGCGGCAGGTGGACGTCAGCCGCTACCTGGGTCGCTACGCCGACACCATCTACGACATCACCGTCAGCCAGGACCCGGACGGCCGGGTCTGGCTCGACCGCCAGCCCAAGGACATCCACGCCGAGATCGGTGAGAAGCCGATCCGCTTCGAGCTCGTGCACCTCGTCGACGACAGCCTCATCACCGTCGAGGACTATCGCGGCATCCACGTCGTCTTCGCCTTCATCGGCTCGGTGTCGAGCGCCTCGGGCGCCGACCAGGCGAAGTACGTCCACTACGGCCGTGTGGTCGCACGCGTCGAGTGACGCCGCACCGTTCGAACCAGCCCAACCCATCCGCACGTCACAGCCCAACCCGAACAAGCCCGAAGAAAGAGGAACGCCCATGAGGCCGGTCCGCTCGAGCGCCATCCTGGCGCTCTCCCTCTCTGTGGCCACTGTCGGCCTCACCGCGTGCGGTGGGTCCGACGGCGGCTCGAGCGGCAGCACGTACGCCGTCGGCAAGACGTTCACGCTGGCGCTCTCCGCCGACCCCGGGGCGCTCGACCCCCAGGGCAGCGCGTCGAGCCCGCTCTTCCAGGTCAGCAAGTTCGCCTACGACAGCCTGGTCTCCGTCAACGCCAAGGGGCAGGTCATCTCCGGCCTCGCGTCGAAGTGGTCGGTGAACGGCAAGACGGTGACGTTCGACATCGCATCCGGCGTCACGTGCGCGGACGGTGCGGCGTTCACCGCGCAGACCGCGGCCGACAACATCAGCTACGTCGAGGACCCGAAGAACAAGAGCCCGTTCCTCGGTGTGTTCGTGCCGGCAGGTGCGACGGCCAAGGCCACTGGCAGCACCCTCACGGTCACCCTCGCCTCCCCGTCGCCCTTCGTGCTGGACTCGTTCGCGAACCTGCCGATGGTCTGCGACTCCGGCATGAAGGACCGCGCCTCGCTCAAGGCCGGCACGGCCGGCACCGGTCCCTACACCCTCAAGGAGGCCGTGCCCGGGGACCACTACACCTACGCGATCCGCACCGGCTACACCTGGGGCCCGGCCGGCGCCACGACCGCCACGACGGGCATGCCTGCGACCATCCAGGTCAAGGTCGTGCCCAACGAGACGACCGCCGCCAACCAGCTCCTCTCCGGCGCGCTCAATGCGGCCGCGATCCACGGGCCGGACGCCGCCCGTCTCGAGGCGGCCAAGCTCGACCACGACGACGCCCAGGCGATCGTCGGCGAGCAGTGGTACAACCACAACAAGGCCCACGCCACCTCCGACCCGGCGGTCCGGCAGGCCCTGACGCAGGCGCTGGACCTGGCCCAGCTGCAGAAGGTGATCACCTCCGACCGTGGCGGTCCGGCGACCCAGCTCGCCGTCGTCGCGCCAGCCGCCTGCACCGGTTCGTCGGTCGAGGGCAACGTCATCGGGTCGAACGCGGCCGCCGCCGAGGCAGCGCTCGACGCCGCCGGCTGGGTCAAGGGCCCCGACGGCATACGCGCCAAGGCCGGGAAGCCGCTATCGCTGTCCTTCCTCTACGACTCCTCGCTCGGCTCCGGCGGCAGCGCCGCGTCCGAGCTCGCCGTGGACGCGTGGAAGAAGCTCGGCGTGGCCGTCAAGGCCAAGCAGCTCGACGAGACCGGCATGGTCAACGCGATGTTCGGCACCGGCGACTGGGACATCTCCTGGGAGCCGCTGAACATCAACACGCCCGAGCAGGGTGTCCCCTTCTTCTCGGGGCCCGGCGTGACGGACGGCGGCAACAACATGTCCGGCATCACCAACGCCGACTACGACGCGGACGTGCAGAAGGCGATGGGCAAGGTCGGCGTCGACAGCTGCCCCGACTGGCTGGCCGCCGAGGCTGCGTTGTTCAAGACCAACGACGTCGTCCTGTTCGCCAACAGCCTGTTGCCGTTCTTCAGCAAGGGCGCCGAGATGGACGTCCTCGGCAGCGTCGTGCCCACCAGCATCCGGATGCTCGGCTGATCGGGGAGTGACCGCGAGATGGCAACACTGATACCGGCAGCCGCCCCGCCCCGGTCCGTCCCGAAGCCTCAGGGCCGGCTGGGCGGGAGGTGGACACGCTTCGCGCTGCGTCGTACGGGGCGGCTGCTGGTGTCGCTGTGGGTGCTCGTCACCGTGTCGTTCCTGATGATCCACCTGGTCCCGGGGGACCCGGTCCGGGCGGCCCTCGGGATGACGGCCCCGACCGAGCTGGTCGAGGCCAAACGGCAAGCGCTCGGCCTCGACGACCCGCTGCTCACGCAGTACGTGCACTACCTGGGCAACCTGCTCCACGGCGACCTGGGCGAGTCGATCACCACCCAGCTCCCCGTCTCGGAGACGATCAGCCAGCGCCTTCCTGCGACGGCCTCCTTGGCGGTCCTGGCGTTCCTCGTCGCCATCGCGGTCGCCATCCCGCTCGGCGTGGCCGTCGCGGTCGCAACGAGGCGCGGCCGGCGCCGCCGCACGGAGCTGGCATTCGCCGGTAGCAGCGTCGTGCTCGGCGCGATCCCGGACTTCCTGGTGGGCGTCGCACTCGTCGCCGTGTTCGCGGTCGGCCTCGGGTGGTTCCCCGTCGCGGGCCGGACCGACGCCTCGTCGTACGTCCTGCCCGTGCTGGCCCTCGCCATCGGTCCGGCAGCCGTCCTGGCGCGCATCGTCCGCGTCGAGATGCTCTCGGTGCTGGAGACGGACTACGTCCGCACGGCTCGGGCGAAGAGGCTGCCCGCCCGACGCATCCACCTCAGGCACGCGCTTCCCAATGCCGTCACGGCGACGCTCACCCTCGGCGGCATGCTGTTGGCCTCGATGATCGCCGGCACGGTCCTCGTCGAGAACGTCTTCGCGTGGCCCGGCCTCGGCAGCACGATCGTCCAGTCGATCGTGACCAAGGACTACCCGGTCGTGCAGGGCACGGTCCTCGTGTACGGGCTCGGTGTGCTCGTCATCAACACCCTGGTCGACGTCGCGCTCGCCGTGCTCGACCCCCGTTCCACGATCGGTGAGCTCTAGTCATGTCCCAGCGTTGGTTCCGCATCGTCAAGACGCCCGTCGGCATCGTCGGACTGGGCCTGCTCGCGCTCATCGTGCTGCTGGCGGTCTTCGCCCCGATCCTCTGGGGCGACAAGGCCAGTACGGTCGACACCGAGAACATCCTCGCCGGCCCGTCGGCGCAGCACTGGTTCGGCACCGACAACCTGGGCCGCGACCTCTTCTTCCGGGTCCTGGTGGCCACGCGGCTCTCCCTGACGCTGACGCTCGTGGCGACCGCGCTCGGAACGGTGATCGGGCTCGTGCTCGGCACCGCGCCGCAGCTGCTCGGCGGCCGGCTCGGACGGCTCGTCACCGCGCTCGTCAACGTCTTCGTGGCGTTCCCCGGGCTCCTCCTCGTCCTCGTCTTCGCGGTCATCTTCGGCGTCGGAGCGAGGGGCGCGGTCCTCGCGATCGGACTCGCGGTCGCCCCGGGCCTCGCCCGCCTGTGCCAGACGCTCGTCGCCGGAGTTGCCGGGCTCGAGTACGTCGCCGCGGCGCGGATCGCGGGCGTCAACCGCTTCCGGATCATGGCTCGGCACGTGCTGCCCAACGTGGCGGAGCCACTCATCGTCAACGTGACCATCACCGCCGGGGCCATCCTGCTGAGCTTCGCCGGGCTGTCGTTCCTCGGGCTCGGCGTCCAGGCGCCGGAGTACGACTGGGGCCGGCTGATGCAGGACGGCCTGAGCGGCATCTTCGTGCACCCGCTCGCGGCGCTCGCGCCCGGCATCATGGTGGTCCTCGCCGGTCTGGCCTTCAACCTCACCGGTGAGGCGATCGCCGGGGTGTTCGGGATCTCCACGACGACGGGCACCGGCACGATGCAGGTGCCGAGCGGCGAGACGCCCGTGACCGAGCTCCGCCACGACCACGAGGCCGACGGCGACCTGGTGCTCGACGTCCGCGACCTCTCGGTCACCTTCCCCGGGGTGAACGGCCCGGTCCGGCCGGTCCGCGGCGTCTCGTTCGCCATCGCCGTCGGCGAGGCCGTGGGCGTCGTGGGCGAGTCAGGCTCCGGCAAGTCGCTGACGGCGCTGGCGATCGCCGGCCTCGTCGAGGAGCCGGCGAGCGTCGACGCCCGGCACCTCACCTTCTGCGGGACCGACCTGCTCGAGGAGCCGGCGAACGGTCAGACCCACGACAAGCTGCTGGGCACCTCGCTCGCCGTCGTGTTCCAGGACCCGATGACCTCGTTCAACCCCACGATGCGTATCGGCGCGCAGCTGGCCGAGGTCGGCCGTCACCACCAGGGACTCGATCGCAAGGAGGCGTCGGAACGCGCCGTCGACCGTCTGCGGGCCGTCCGCGTCCGGGACCCGGAGCGCCGCGCCCGCCAGTACCCCTTCGAGTTCTCCGGCGGCATGCGTCAGCGCGCCATGATCGGGATGGGACTGATGGGCAGCCCCCGCCTCATCATCGCCGACGAGCCGACGACCGCGCTCGACGTCACGGTGCAGAGCCAGGTGCTGGCGCTGCTCCAGGACGTACGCCGCGAGGAGGGCGCCGCTCTCCTCCTCATCAGCCACGACGTCTCGGTCGTCGCCGACGTCTGCGACCGGGTGCTCGTCATGTATGCCGGCCGGATCGTCGAGGACCTGCCGACGGCCGACCTGCGCACGAGGGCCCGACACCCGTACACCCGCGCGCTCGTCGCCGCCGTGCCGGCCATGACCACCGACGTCGACGCCCCGCTCGCCACCATCCCCGGCCACCCGGTCGAGCCGGCACAGGTCCCCGTCGGCTGCGCGTACGCCGCCCGTTGCCCGCTCGCCACCCAGCGCTGCCTCGAGCAGGACCCGACCCTGACGGCGGGCCCGGGCGGGAGCCGCGTGGCGTGCTGGCACGCGACGGAGCCGGCCGAGGTCCTGACGGCGCAGGAGGCGATCGCATGAGCACGCTCGAGTTCGACCACGTGACCGTCCGCTACGGTGCGAGCACCGTTCTCGACGAGGTGAGCCTGATCGTTCCCGACGGTGAGATCGTCGGTCTGGTCGGGGAGTCGGGGTCGGGCAAGTCCACGCTCGCGAAGGCGGCCGTCGGTCTGGCTCCCGTGCACGGTGGGCAGATCCTGCTCGACGGTGAACCGATCCGCCTCCGGGGCCGGCACCGGCCGGTCCAGATGGTCTTCCAGGACCCGTTCTCCTCCCTCGACCCGAGGATGACCATCGGGGAGAGCATCGCCGAGGCGCTCTACCGGCCCGAGTCGGGACGCCTCTCGCGCGCCGGCCGTCGTGTCGAGATCGCCCGGCTCCTCGAGCTGGTCCACCTCGACGCGGGCCGGGCCGGGCATCGTCCCGGGGAGCTCTCCGGCGGCCAGCGGCAGCGCGTCGCGCTCGCCAGGGCTCTCGCCGGCCGCCCCCGGCTCGTCATCGCCGACGAGATCACCTCGGCGCTGGACGTCTCCGTGCAGGGCGCGGTGCTCAACCTCGTCCGGGAGATGCAGCGTGAGCTGGGCCTCTCCATGCTCTTCATCTCCCACAACCTCGCGGTCGTCCGCTACGTCGCCAGCCAAGTGGCCGTCCTCGAGGGCGGCCGGATCGTCGAGCACGGCCCCACGGCAGAGGTGCTCGGACGCCCCCAGCACGACTACACCCGCCAGCTCCTGGCTGCCATCCCCGGTGGCCACGACACCCTCACGAAGGAGACCAACGCATGACCACGAACCGACCCGACCTCGACACCGCCCACTGGGAAGCCCGGTTCGCCGAGCTCGTTCAGAAGCACGGGGTTCCCGGGGCCCAGCTCGGCATCCTGCGTCTCGGTGCCGACGGCGCCGACGACGAGGTCTTCACGACCGCGACCGGCGTCCTGCACGCCGGGACCGGCCAGGTCGCCGCGTCCGACTCGGTCTTCCAGATCGGCTCGGTCTCCAAGGTGTGGACCGCGACCGTGGTCATGCAGCTGGTCGACGAGGGCAGGTTCGCGCTGGACACCCCGGTGGTCGAGATCATCCCGGAGCTCGCTCTCCGCGACACGGAGGTCACCAAGAAGGTCACGGTCTGGCACCTGCTGACCCACACCAGCGGTGTCGACGGTGACGTCTTCACCGACACCGGCCGCGGTGACGACGCGCTCGAGAAGTACGTCGCCCAGCTCGGTGACGCGGCGCAGAACCATCCCATCGGTGCCACCTGGTCCTACTGCAACTCCGGCTTCTCCGTGCTCGGCCGGATCATCGAGGTCGTCACCGGAAAGACCTGGGACGAGGCGATGAGGGAGCGTCTCTTCGCCCCCCTCGGCCTGACCCACACGACGACGCTGCCCGAGGAGGCGATGGTCTTCGGCCATGCGATGGGCCACCTCAAGGGCGGCGACGAGCCGGAGACCGCCCCGATCTGGGGCCTGCCCCGCTCGATCGGACCGGCCGGCCTCATCACGTCGAGTCCTGACGACGTGCTCGCTTTCGCGCGGATGCACCTGACCGGTGGCCTGGCTGCGGACGGCACCCGGGTCCTCTCGGAGGAGAGCGTCGCCGCCATGGCCGACTACCAGACCGATTGTCCCGAGAAGCTCCTGCTCGGCGACTCCTGGGGCCTGGGTTGGTTCCGCTGCGACTGGCACGGTCACCGCGCGATCGGCCACGACGGCAACACGATCGGCCAAGCCGCGTTCCTGAGGCTGCTGCCCGAGGCGGGCATCGCCGTCTCGCTGAACACCAACCTCGCAAGTGCGATCACGCTCTACCAGGAGCTCTACGAGGAGATCTTCTCGGCGCTGGCCGACGTGCACCTGCCCGCGCCGTTCGAGCTGCCCGCCGAGCCGGTCGCGGTCGACCCGACGCCGTACCTGGGCACGTATGCCCGCGAGTCCGTCGTCGAGGAGGTGTACCTCGAGGACGGCAAGACCTGGATGCGGACCACGGTGTCCGGGCCGATCGCCGAGGCGTCCGGCGCCGCGGAGCCCGAGGTGCACGAGCTGGTCCCGGTCGGCGACGCCCTCTTCGCGGTCAAGCCAGACAAGAGCGAGGCGTACTACCCGGTCCGGTTCTACTCTCTGCCCACCGGCGAGGAGTACATCCACTTCGGCGCCCGCGCCACTCCGAAGAGGCCTGCATGACGACGCTCGGCGACACTCGTCGGGCCGAGCCCGCGCTCGACGAGCTGCTCGCGGACCTGCGCGAGCTGGTCGAGTGCGAGTCGCCGTCCGACGACCTCGCCGCCGTCGAACGCTCGGCGGACCTGGTCGCACGGCTCGCCACGGAACGTCTCGGCCTCGCGCCGGAGCGCATCGTGGTCGACGGCGTACACCACCTGCGCTGGCGGTTCGGTTCGCCGACGGCACCGGGACGTGTCCTGGTGCTGGCGCACCACGACACCGTGTGGCCGCTCGGCACGCTCGCGCAGTCACCGTTCACGATCGCTGACGGGGTGCTGCGCGGGCCGGGCTGCTTCGACATGATCGCGGGTCTGGTGATGGCTCTGCACGCCATCGCGGACCTGGGCGAGCGCGACGGCGTGACCCTGCTGGTGACTGGTGACGAGGAGCTCGGCTCTGCGAGCTCACGCGAGCTGATCGAGGACGAGGCCCGCCGTGCCGAAGCCGTGCTCGTGCTCGAGGCCTCGGCCGACGGGGGTGCGCTCAAGACCGCCCGGAAGGGGACGTCGCTCTACGAGATCTGCATCGCCGGCCGGGCCGCCCACGCCGGGCTGGAGCCGCACAAGGGGGTCAACGCGACCCTCGAGCTGGCCCATCTGGTGCACGGGGTCGCGGCGCTGGCCGACCCCGGTGCCGGCACCACGGTGACGCCCACGGTGGCGACGTCCGGCACCACCGTCAACACGGTGCCGGCCTTCGCCCGGCTCGCGGTCGACGTCCGGGCGTGGACGGCGTCGGAGCAGGAGCGCGTCGACGCCGCTTTGCACGGGCTCGGGCCGGTGCTCGCCGGTGCCGAGGTGTATGTCGACGGAGGCATCAACCGGCCTCCGCTCGAGGAGGAGGCGTCGCTGCCGCTCTTCGAGCGGGCACAGGCGGTCGCCGCACGGCTCGGGTTGACCGAGCTGACCCGGGCGGCCGTCGGCGGCGCCTCGGACGGCAACTTCACGGCCGGTGTCGGTGTGCCGACCCTCGACGGCCTCGGAGCAGTCGGGGGAGGGGCACACGCCGAGGACGAGCACGTGCTCGTCGATCGGCTGGTCGACCGGACCCTGCTGCTCCGAGCGCTGATCGAGGACCTACTGGCCTCCTGGCCACCGACCCTGGAGCAACACCATGACGACTGAGCCGTGGGCGTCCTACGACGCCGCCGCCGCCGCGTCCCGCGTCGTCGTGCGCGAGCTCCTCACTCTCGAGGAGCTGCAGGATGCTGCAGCCGTCCTCGGCCGAATCTGGGGTACTCCCGACAATCCGCCGATGAGCGCCGAGCTGCTGCGCGCCATGGGCAAGGCGGAGAGCTACGTCGCCGGTGCGTTCGACGCCGAGCACCCCGAGGCCGGCATCGTCGGCGTCTGCGTGGGCTTCCACTCGACGCCCGCCGCCCGCGCGCTGCACAGCCACATCGCCGGTGTGACGGGTGCTGTCGCCGGCCGCCACGCCGGGTTTGCGCTCAAGCTGCACCAGCGGGCGTGGTGCCTGGACCGCGGCATCGACGTCGTCGAGTGGACCTTCGACCCGCTGGTCTCCCGCAACGCCTACTTCAACCTCGCGAAGCTCGCGGCCCGCGTCGCGGAGTACCTCCCCGACTTCTACGGCTCCATGGCCGATGCGATCAACCGTGGGAACGACAGCGACCGGATCCTCGTGCACTGGTCGCTCGCCTCGGCCGAGGTGGCGGAGGCGTGCGCCGGGTCACCGGTCCGGGCGACCGTGCCCTCCGGCGCCGCCGCCTCGTGGGTGCAGGTCCCGCGCGACATTGGAGCCCTTCGGCTCACCGACCCCGAGCAGGCGAGGGGATGGCGCGCCAAGGTGCGCGACCAGCTGACGACCGCCCTGGACGTCGGCGGGCACGTCGCCGGCTTCGACAAGGAGCAGGGCTATCTCGTCCTGCCGCACGAAGGAGATCTGCCGTGAGCGTGAAGCTCGAAGGCGTCGAGCTACGCCGTATCGCGATGCCGCTGGTGTCGCCGTTCCGGACGTCGTTCGGCACCCAGACCGCGCGCGACATCCTGCTGCTTCGCGCCGTCACCTCCGACGGCGAGGGCTGGGGCGAGTGCGTCGCGATGTCGGACCCCCTCTACTCATCGGAGTACGTCGACGCGACGGCCGACGTGCTGAGTCGCTTCTTCCTACCGACGCTGGCGGCCTCGTCCGAGGAGCTGCTGCGCCACGGCGCGACCGCGGTCAACGCGGTGCTCCACAAGTACAAGGGCCACCGGATGGCAAAGGCGGCACTGGAGATGGCCGTGCTCGACGCCGAGCTGCGGGCCGACGGACGATCCTGGGCGCGCGAGCTCGGGGCGGTCCACGAACGCGTGCCGTCAGGCGTCTCGGTCGGCATCTTCGACAGCATCCCGCAGCTGCTCGACGTGGTCGGCAGCTACCTCGACGCCGGCTACGTCCGGATCAAGCTCAAGATCGAGCCGGGCTGGGACGTCGAGCCGGTACGCGCCGTACGGGAGCGCTTCGGGGACGACGTGCCCCTGCAGGTCGACGCCAACACGGCATACACCCTGCGCGACGCCCGTCATCTGGGCAAGCTCGACGACTTCGACCTGCTTCTCATCGAGCAGCCGCTCGAGGAGGAGGACATGCTCGGCCACGCGGAGCTGGCCCGGCTCATCAAGACGCCGGTCTGCCTCGACGAGTCGATCGTCTCCGCGCAGTCCGCGGCGGCCGCCATCGCGCTCGGTGCGTGCTCGATCATCAACATCAAGCCGGGTCGCGTCGGGGGATACCTCGAGGCCGTGCGCATCCACGACGTGGCGGCCGCCCACGGGCTGGCCGTGTGGTGCGGCGGCATGGTCGAGACCGGGCTCGGGCGGGCGGCCAACGCGGCACTCGCCGCACTGCCCGGCTTCACCCTCCCCGGTGACATCTCAGCCTCGGATCGCTTCTACCAGAACGACATCACCGCGCCACTGACCATTTCCGACGGGTACATGGACGTTCCCGCCGGGCCCGGTCTCGGCGTGACCCCGATCCCCGAGTTCCTCGACGCCGTCACCACCTCCACGGAGTGGATCGCGCTCTGACCAGAGCCAGAGACGAGGCAGACTGGGCCGTCTCTCCGGTCGACGAGCCCTATCCTAGGTCGGTGAACCAACGCCCCCGTGCGAACCTCGGACGGGTGCTCGCCGACCTCGGAGACTCCTTGCTCGAGCTCGTAGCGGGCGACCCGGCGCACGAGGGCGAGATCGGCGGCATCGTCATCCACGACCCCGACGACGAGCCGGTCCAGCCACCGGCGGCGCTCGTGCTCGGTGTCGGCGTACCGTCCGCGGCGCTGCCGGACCTGGTCCGCGACGCCGGACGCCAGGGCGCCGTGGGGCTGATCATCCGTGCGCCGGTCGCGATGAGCCCCACGCTCGACGCGGCGGTGCGGGAAGCCGGGCTCGCCCTGCTCGGCCTGCGTCGTGGCGCGACGTGGAGTCAGCTCACCGCGCTGCTCCGCTCCCTCCTCGCGGAGGACGACATCGGGCCCGCCGAGGCAGAGTCGATCGGCGGGCTGCCGTCGGGCGACCTGTTCGCCGTGGCCAACGCCGTGGGTGCACTCCTCGACGCGCCGGTCACGATCGAGGACCGCAGCTCGCGCGTGCTCGCCTTCTCCGGTCGGCAGGACGAGGCCGACTCGTCCCGGGTCGAGACGATCATCGGTCGCCAGGTGCCGGAGAGGTACGCGAAGACGCTCACGGAGCTCGGCGTCTTCAGGGAGCTCTACCGTGAGCACCGCCCCGTCGTGGTCAACCCGGCCGACCTCGGGGCCGACGCGGTCAACAAGCAGCGGGTCGCGATCGCGGTCCGTGCGGGCGACGAGGTGCTGGGCTCCATCTGGGCGGCGATGGACGGCGAGGTCACGCCCGAGCGGAGCGCAGTGCTGCAGGACTCCGCCAAGCTGGTGGCACTGCACATGCTGCGCGTGCGCGCCGGTGCCGACGTGCAACGCCGGCTGCGCACCGACCTCGTGAGCACCGCTCTGGAGGGTGGTGTCGGCGCGCGCGACGCGCTGAGCCGGCTCGGCCTGGCAGGCACGCCTGTCGTCGTGCTCGCTGCGACTCTGCGTGCCGAGCACCCGGACGGCCTCACGCACAGCCCCGCCCAGCCCGCCGCTGGGACCGGCGGCGGCTCCGGCGACCTCGAGCGGGTTGCCGACGCGCTCAGCATGCACCTGTCGGCATCAGCGCCCAGCTCGGCCGTCGCCGTGGTCGGCGGCATCGCGTACGGCCTGCTCGCCGTCGTGGCCGGCAGCGAGCCCGAGGAACGCGCCGCCCGCCTGGCAGAAGAGTTCTGCGAGCGGGTCGGGAGTCGCCTGCCCATCGTGGTCGGCATCGGCGGTGTCGGCGATGACGTCCGCGGGGTGACCGAGTCGCGCGAGACTGCGACCCGGGTGCTGCGGGTCCTCCGCGAGGGGCACGCAGGACAGCGGGTCGCTCGCCTTCCCGACGTCCACGCCCAGTCCTTGCTGCTCGAACTGCGTGACCTCGCCGCCGCGCGCGGTGAGCGGCCGGTTGGTCCCGTCGCGCGCCTCTTGGCGTACGACGAGCACAACGACTCGGACCTGACCCAGACCCTCGAGGCGTGGCTGGACGCGCTCGGCGACGTCCGCGCCGCCGCCGCCGCACTGTTCATCCACCCCAACACGCTGCGCTACCGCTTGCGCCGGCTCGAGGAGGTCAGCGGACTCGACATCGCCGATCCGGAGCAGCGGTTCGCGGCAATGGTCCAGCTGCGGATCCTCGCGCCTCGCTGAGGCGAGGGACTGGCGTGCTCTGGTCGAGATCGGCAGGTGGATGACCATGGACCTGCTGGCCCCCGGCTGGCGGCTGGCCAGCGCTAGCAGTAGGCGCGCTGCGCGCCTACGATCAGGATGGTCTCCGGGCAACATGGCACCGACCCGCGCATCTGGACTCGACCGCTGGCTCGGCGCGGTCCTGACACGGTTCGTTGCCTCGCCGGCGCGTCCGGGGCCGGACTCACCGGCTAGACCACGATCCGGCTTGCCCCCGACCACATCTGGCCCTGCGGCAGATCCGCACGTCGGCCAGAGCCTCCGGTGCTCGGAGACGGCGATCTCCTCGCCGAGGTGACGGTGCCGCTGGGCCACCGAACGCAGCGCAGGCGGGTGTCGCTTGTTCGGTCATCTCCATGCGTTCCCGCTTGGCTGCCACCTCGGCACGTGCCGTGAGTGGACCACGCAGGGACATCCCGTCGATGCCCTGAGCGTTCCCGCTGTCGTCCCGCGAGCGGACCGACGCGCCAGTGGTGCCTCTAGGGTTTGAACGTGATGACGAGGGCAGCCCAGGTGCCGGCAATAGTGCCGTCTGCTTTGTAGGTGCCCAATGAGGTGGGGAGCTGATAGGCCCTTCCGAGGCTCGCCTTGGGGACCGACAGGGCGGTGAGGGCGGTCCAGGAGGTGGTCCATGTGGGGTTGGTGGTCGTGAACGTAGCAACGGCTCCGAAGACGACTTCGCGGGGTGCGGTGGTCGTGGCGGTGAGGCCGGAGGAGTAGTTGGTGCTCGTGCCGACGGCGGCCGCGGCACGGTCCACGCGGGTCACGCCGCCGAGTTCATCGGCCACCATCTGATAGGTGCTCGATCCGGGGAAGGTTGCCGTGATCTTCGCCCCGGAGGCGAGCGGTTTGGTAGCCAGCCCTGTGAGGACCAGGAGGCGACCGCCGCTCACTGGGACGTCACGGGCGACCGCGTAGACATTGCCCGCCGAGTCGGTGGCCGCAACGGCTCCGCTGGTCGACTTGGCAGCGATCTGCAGCGTGATCACGACCAGGTCGCCTTGACGCACTCCTGCGATGGGGCTGACGGTGACGGTTCCCGAGCTCTTTGTCGTGGTGGCTGAGCTGGTCCCCAGTGTCGCGACATAGGCGGGCTGTGCGCTGGTGGTGACGGTTTGCTGGGCGGTGGCGGTTCGCCCTGAGCTGTTGGTCACGGTGAGGGTGGCCGTGAAGGTSCCGGTGGTGCTGTAGGTGTGGGTGGCSGTCGGGCTGGGTTGGGCGGGCACGGTGGTTCCGTCGCCGAAGTCGAAGGCGTAGGTCAGGCTCTGGCCTTGTGGGTCGCTGGACGCGGACGCGTCCGCGGTGAC
>NZ_LMHU01000006.1 GCF_001428505.1 Terrabacter sp. Root181 | reverse complement strand
GTCCGAAGCACTCTGGTTGATCCGGTAGGCTTTGGGGGTAGTGCCGCTGATTCCAAGCGGGTTGGGCCTGGTCGTCCTGAAGGGCGGTTCGCGGGTTTGACTCCCAAGCTTGAGGCGGGTAAGTTTGAAGGGTTGCCCCGGAGGCTGGCTCGTTGAGCTGGTTGATGGTGTGTGTCCGATTCTTGAGAACTCAACAGCGTGTCAAAAATCGATGCCAATTACCTCGTCGAGGGGCCTGGCCGGTTGATCTTCGTCCTCTAGTGGCGTGGTGACGGTCTGGTTTCTGGCGAATTATCCTTTGGTTGAATTGAACTTCTAGCTTTTTGAGCTGGTTGTTCGACTTCAGTCAGGTTTTCGAGCCCTTCATGGGTTCAAAGTTTGCTCGCTCTCGTTTCGGGGGTGGGTGTTTGAACATCAACGGAGAGTTTGATCCTGGCTCAGGACGAACGCTGGCGGCGTGCTTAACACATGCAAGTCGAACGGTGATGATCAAGCTTGCTTGGTCTGATCAGTGGCGAACGGGTGAGTAACACGTGAGTAACCTGCCCCAGACTCTGGGATAACCCCGGGAAACCGGAGCTAATACCGGATATGACACCAATCCGCATGGGTATGGTGTGGAAAGTTTTTCGGTCTGGGATGGACTCGCGGCCTATCAGCTTGTTGGTGAGGTAGTGGCTCACCAAGGCGACGACGGGTAGCCGGCCTGAGAGGGCGACCGGCCACACTGGGACTGAGACACGGCCCAGACTCCTACGGGAGGCAGCAGTGGGGAATATTGCACAATGGGCGAAAGCCTGATGCAGCGACGCCGCGTGAGGGATGACGGCCTTCGGGTTGTAAACCTCTTTCAGCAGGGAAGAAGCGAAAGTGACGGTACCTGCAGAAGAAGCACCGGCTAACTACGTGCCAGCAGCCGCGGTAATACGTAGGGTGCGAGCGTTGTCCGGAATTATTGGGCGTAAAGAGCTTGTAGGTGGTTTGTCGCGTCTGCTGTGAAAATCCGAGGCTCAACCTCGGACTTGCAGTGGGTACGGGCAGACTAGAGTGTGGTAGGGGAGACTGGAATTCCTGGTGTAGCGGTGGAATGCGCAGATATCAGGAGGAACACCGATGGCGAAGGCAGGTCTCTGGGCCATTACTGACACTGAGAAGCGAAAGCATGGGGAGCGAACAGGATTAGATACCCTGGTAGTCCATGCCGTAAACGTTGGGAACTAGGTGTGGGTCTCATTCCACGAGATCCGTGCCGCAGCTAACGCATTAAGTTCCCCGCCTGGGGAGTACGGCCGCAAGGCTAAAACTCAAAGGAATTGACGGGGGCCCGCACAAGCGGCGGAGCATGCGGATTAATTCGATGCAACGCGAAGAACCTTACCAAGGCTTGACATACACCGGAATCACTCAGAGATGGGTGCGTCTTCGGACTGGTGTACAGGTGGTGCATGGTTGTCGTCAGCTCGTGTCGTGAGATGTTGGGTTAAGTCCCGCAACGAGCGCAACCCTCGTTCTATGTTGCCAGCACGTCATGGTGGGGACTCATAGGAGACTGCCGGGGTCAACTCGGAGGAAGGTGGGGATGACGTCAAATCATCATGCCCCTTATGTCTTGGGCTTCACGCATGCTACAATGGCCGGTACAAAGGGCTGCGAAACCGCGAGGTGGAGCGAATCCCAAAAAACCGGTCTCAGTTCGGATTGGGGTCTGCAACTCGACCCCATGAAGTCGGAGTCGCTAGTAATCGCAGATCAGCAACGCTGCGGTGAATACGTTCCCGGGCCTTGTACACACCGCCCGTCAAGTCACGAAAGTCGGTAACACCCGAAGCCGGTGGCCCAACCCTTGTGGGGGGAGCCGTCGAAGGTGGGACTGGCGATTGGGACTAAGTCGTAACAAGGTAGCCGTACCGGAAGGTGCGGCTGGATCACCTCCTTTCTAAGGAGCAACTCGCCTCGGCCGTCATGGTCTGTGGCGCAGTGGCCTCGCCACCGGCGAATGTCTGGTGGGGGGTGCTCAAGGGTGGAACATCGATTATTTGGCGCTCTCCTGGTCGTCGCACACAAGTACTTGCTGGTTTCAGCAGTGGAACGTGGTGGTGGTCGGGTGGGTGCCTGACACGTTGTTGGGTCCTGAAGGATCGGACGACGCATGCTAGGCCCGGTTTGTTCCGGGTGTCTGGTGTGTGCCGGCTGGTTTCTTCTGGTCGTGGGCCCCGCCGATAGCTCAGCTGGTCTGGGTTGGGTGTGGGGTGCCGGTTGTATTTTGAGAACTTCACAGTGGACGCGAGCATCTTTGTGGCCAAGTTTTTAAGGGCACACGGTGGATGCCTTGGCACCAGGAACCGAAGAAGGACGTAGGAATCTGCGATAAGCCTCGGGTAGTCGATAACCAGACTGTGATCCGAGGATTTCCGAATGGGGAAACCCGGCTGGAGGCAAGTCCAGTCACCCGCACCTGAATATATAGGGTGTGTGGAGGGAACGTGGGGAAGTGAAACATCTCAGTACCCACAGGAAGAGAAAACAACATGTGATTCCGTGAGTAGTGGCGAGCGAAAGCGGATGAGGCTAAACCGGGCGTGTGTGATAGCTGTCAGGCGTTGCACGTTCGGGGTCGTGGGACCCGCCAACTGGTTCTGACAAGCCGGTAGGGAGTAAGAAATCTGCGTCATAGTCGAAGAGCATTGAATGGCTCGGCATAGAGGGTGCGACCCCCGTAGACGAAATGGTGTGGACTCCCGGTGGATTTCCCAAGTAGCACGGGGCCCGAGAAATCCCGTGTGAATCTGGCAGGACCACCTGCTAAGCCTAAATATTCCCTGGTGACCGATAGCGGACAAGTACCGTGAGGGAAAGGTGAAAAGTACCCCGGGAGGGGAGTGAAATAGATCCTGAAACCGTGTGCCTACAATCCGTTGGAGCCTCCCGCCGTTGGGCGTGTGGGGTGACAGCGTGCCTTTTGAAGAATGAGCCTGCGAGTTAGTGCTCAGTGGCGAGGTTAACCCGTGTGGGGAAGCCGTAGCGAAAGCGAGTCCGAATAGGGCGTTTGAGTCGCTGGGTCTAGACCCGAAGCGGAGTGATCTACCCATGGCCAGGTTGAAGCGCAGGTAAGACTGCGTGGAGGACCGAACCCACTTAGGTTGAAAACTGAGGGGATGAGCTGTGGGTAGGGGTGAAAGGCC
Source organism: Terrabacter sp. Root181 (assembly GCF_001428505.1). Taxonomy (GTDB): domain Bacteria; phylum Actinomycetota; class Actinomycetes; order Actinomycetales; family Dermatophilaceae; genus Terrabacter. The sequence goes on along the minus strand of NZ_LMHU01000006.1, from coordinate 503,404 downwards.
AATCAAACTCCGTGATAGCTGGTTCTCCCCGAAATGCATTTAGGTGCAGCGTCACGTGTTTCTTACCGGAGGTAGAGCTACTGGATAGCTAATGGGCCTCACCAGGTTACTGACGTTAGCCAAACTCCGAATGCCGGTAAGTGAGAGCGTGGCAGTGAGACTGCGGGGGATAAGCTCCGTAGTCGAGAGGGAAACAGCCCAGATCACCAGCTAAGGTCCCTAAGCGTGTGCTAAGTGGGAAAGGATGTGGAGTTGCTGTGACAACCAGGAGGTTGGCTTAGAAGCAGCCACCCTTTAAAGAGTGCGTAATAGCTCACTGGTCAAGTGATTCCGCGCCGACAATGTAGCGGGGCTCAAGCACACCACCGAAGCTGTGGCATTGACATACTGCTCGGCACCGACACCTGCGGGTTCGGTGTCCAGGCGTGTTGATGGGTAGGGGAGCGTCGTGTGGCCAGGGAAGCGGCGGTGTGAACCAGCCGTGGAGGCCACACGAGTGAGAATGCAGGCATGAGTAGCGAATGACGGGCGAGAAACCCGTCCGCCGAATAACCAAGGGTTCCAGGGTCAAGCTAATCTGCCCTGGGTAAGTCGGGACCTAAGGCGAGGCCGACAGGCGTAGTCGATGGACATCCGGTTGATATTCCGGAACCGGCGAAGAACCGCCCATGATGAACCCAGTGATGCTAAGTGCCTGAAGCACGCCCACCGGACCTTCGGGTCCATCGGGTGTGTGGAGCGCACGACCCGATCTGGTAGTAGTCAAGCGATGGAGTGACGCAGGAAGGTAGCCTCCGCGTGGCGATGGTTGTCCACGTCCAAGGGTGTAGGGCGCGATCCAGGCAAATCCGGATCGCATGAAGCCTGAGACCTGATAGTGACCGCGAATGCGGGAAGAGGGTGATCCTATGCTGCCGAGAAAAACTTCTAGCGAGGTTCGAGCCGCCCGTACCCCAAACCGACTCAGGTGGTTAGGTAGAGAATACCAAGGCGATCGAGTGAATCGTGGTTAAGGAATTCGGCAAAATACCCCCGTAACTTCGGGAGAAGGGGGGCCCTGATCGTGACGACACTTGCTGTCCGAGCGTGATCGGCCGCAGAGACCAGGGAGAAGCGACTGTTTACTAAAAACACAGGTCCGTGCCAAGTCGCAAGACGATGTATACGGACTGACGCCTGCCCGGTGCTGGAACGTTAAGGGGACCGGTTAGCCTCACGGCGAAGCTGAGAACTTAAGCGCCAGTAAACGGCGGTGGTAACTATAACCATCCTAAGGTAGCGAAATTCCTTGTCGGGTAAGTTCCGACCTGCACGAATGGCGTAACGACTTCTCCACTGTCTCAACCACGAACTCGGCGAAATTGCACTACGAGTAAAGATGCTCGTTACGCGCAGCAGGACGGAAAGACCCCGGGACCTTTACTACAGCTTGGTATTGGTGTTCGGTACGGCTTGTGTAGGATAGGTGGGAGACTATGAAACCGTCACGTCAGTGATGGTGGAGTCAACGTTGAAATACCACTCTGGTCGTTCTGGATATCTAACCTCGGTCCGTGATCCGGATCAGGGACAGTGCCTGGTGGGTAGTTTAACTGGGGCGGTTGCCTCCTAAAAGGTAACGGAGGCGCCCAAAGGTTCCCTCAGCCTGGTTGGTAATCAGGTTTCGAGTGTAAGTGCACAAGGGAGCTTGACTGTGAGACAGACATGTCGAGCAGGGACGAAAGTCGGGACTAGTGATCCGGCGGTGGCTTGTGGAAGCGCCGTCGCTCAACGGATAAAAGGTACCCCGGGGATAACAGGCTGATCTTGCCCAAGAGTCCATATCGACGGCATGGTTTGGCACCTCGATGTCGGCTCGTCGCATCCTGGGGCTGGAGTAGGTCCCAAGGGTTGGGCTGTTCGCCCATTAAAGCGGTACGCGAGCTGGGTTTAGAACGTCGTGAGACAGTTCGGTCCCTATCCGCTGTGCGCGTAGGAAACTTGAGAAAGGCTGTCCCTAGTACGAGAGGACCGGGATGGACGAACCTCTGGTGTGTCAGTTGTTCTGCCAAGAGCACCGCTGATTAGCTACGTTCGGAAGTGATAACCGCTGAAAGCATCTAAGCGGGAAGCACGTTTCAAGATGAGGTTTCCAGGCCCGCAAGGGCGAGAGGCTCCCAGCTAGACTACTGGGTTGATAGGCCGGATGTGGAAGCACAGCAATGTGTGGAGCTGACCGGTACTAATAAGCCGATAACTTGACTCACAAAGATGCTACGCGTCCACTGTGCAGTTCCCGAGATACAAACGGGAACATGCAACCATGATAGCCCTGGGCCACAGGCTGCATGACCACGAATTTGATATCTCCATAGAGTTTCGGCTGTCATAGCGAAGGGGAAACGCCCGGCTCCATTCCGAACCCGGAAGCTAAGCCCTTCAGCGCCGATGGTACTGCACTGGTGACGGTGTGGGAGAGTAGGACGCAGCCGGACACACTTTNCGCCCGGCTCCATTCCGAACCCGGAAGCTAAGCCCTTCAGCGCCGATGGTACTGCACTGGTGACGGTGTGGGAGAGTAGGACGCAGCCGGACACACTTTGTCAGAGCGCCCCAGACGGAACTTCATTGGTCCGACTGGGGCGCTCTTTCTTTTTGTGCTCGACGACACCAGAGGTGGCGCCGACCGCGGTCGGCGCGGAAGGATGCATGACATGAGTGACCAGGACGGCAACGACAGCCGAGGCGACCGACGCGACCGCGACGGCGGAGCGCGAGGCCCCGCGCGCGGCAGCGGCGCCGGCCGCAGCTCGGGCGCGCCTCGTTCCTCCGGACCGCGTCGCGACGACCGCGGCGGCTACCGTCCCTCCGGCGGCAGCAGCGACCGCGGTGGGTACCGCTCTGATGACCGTCGCTCCAGTGGCGGCAGCAGCGACCGGGGTGGGTACCGTCCCTCCGGCGCCGGGCGCGACGACCGAGGCGGGTACCGCTCCGACGACCGACGATCCAGCGGCGGCAGCAGCGACCGCGGTGGGTACCGCTCTGATGACCGTCGCTCCAGCGGCGGCAGCAGCGACCGCGGTGGGTACCGCTCGGATGACCGTCGCTCCAGCGGCGGCAGCACTGACCGGGGCGGGTATCGCTCGGATGACCGTCGCTCCRGTGGCGGCGGCAGCGACCGGGGTGGGTACCGTCCCTCCGGTGGCGGCGGCAGCGACCGGGGTGGGTACCGTCCCTCCGGTGGCGGCGGCAGCGACCGSGGTGGGTACCGCTCTGATGACCGTCGCTCCAGCGGCGGCAGCAGCGACCGCGGTGGGTACCGCTCTGATGACCGTCGCTCCAGCGGCGGCAGCAGTGACCGGGGCGGGTATCGCTCGGATGACCGACGCTCCAGTGGCGGCGGCAGCGACCGGGGTGGGTACCGTCCCTCCGGTGGCGGCGGCAGCGACCGGGGTGGGTACCGCTCGGACGACCGACGCTCCAGCGGCGGCAGTGACCGGGGCGGGTACCGCTCCGACGACCGACGCTCCAGCGGCAGCAGCGACCGGGGCGGGTACCGCTCCGATGACCGACGCTCCAGTGGCGGCAGCGACCGCAGCGGCTACCGTTCGGACGACCGTGCTCGCGGTGGCGCCGGCCGTCCTCAGGACGATGACCGGAGGGGTGGCCCCCGCCTGACTCCGAAGTCCCCGCGGAAGCCCGAACCGGCCATTCGCGAGGGCGTCACCGGCCACGAGGTCGACCGCGGGGTCAAGAACCAGCTGCGCACCCTGTCCAAGGAGAACGCCGAGGGCGTCGCCCAGCACCTGGTCATGGTCGCCGAGCTGCTCGACGTCGAGCCCGAGGCAGCCCTGGCCCACGCCGAGACGGCCGTGCGCCGTGCTGGTCGTGTTCCTGCCGCCCGAGAATCCCTGGGGCTGGTCGCGTACCGCCTCGGCGACTGGGCTCGGGCTCTGGGGGAGTTCCGCACGGTCCGACGCCTTTCCGGGTCGAGCCACCTGCTCCCGCTCATGGTCGACTGCGAGCGAGCCCTGGGACGCCACGACAAGGCGCTGGAGCTGGCGCAGTCCGACGAGGCGGGCAACCTGGCCATCGACGACCGCGTCGAGCTGGCGATCGTCGTCTCCGGGATCCGCCGGGACCTCGGTCAGCTCGACGCCGCCGTCGCGGGCCTCAGTGATCTCGTGAAGCGGATCAACCCGAACCGACCCTCTGCCGCACGGCTCTTCTACGCCTATGCGGACGCCAAGCTCGCCGCCGGCGATCTCGAGGTGGCACGTGACTGGTTCGCCAGGGCTGCGGACGCCGACCACGAGCTGGCGACGGATGCCGCGGAGCGGCTCGAGGAGCTCGACGGCGTCGACGTCACCGACCTGCTCGGCGACGAGGACGAGGACGGCTACCCGATCGAGTCCTTTGACGACGATGGCGAGGACGCTGACGACGAGGACGACGACGAGGACGACGACAAGGACGCTGACGACGAGGACGCTGACGACGAGGACGCTGACGAGCGCTGAGGTCCTCAGCGAGAACGGGCCCGACCTCCACGGTCGGGCCCGTTCTGCGTTCCGGACGGTCCGTGTCGCAGACGACGAGTCGTCGTAGGGTCTCGCGCAGGAGGTCGCATGCACACGGAGACATCGGCGGAGCCACTGATCGCGGGCTACGACGGGGTGGTGTGCGACCTCGACGGTGTCGTGTACCGCGGGGCGGATGCCGTGCCCGGGGCGCCGGACGCACTGCGGGACATGGTGACTCGCGGGATCAAGGTCGTCTACGCGACGAACAACGCCTCGCGCGTGCCGAGCGAGGTGGCCGCGCAGGTCGCGAGTCTGGGCGCACCGGCAACCGCGTCCGACGTCGTGTCGAGCGCCCAGGCCGGCGCTGCCCGGCTCGCCCACGAGCTGGAGGCGGGCGCTGCCGTGCTCGCCCTCGGCGGTGAGGGTGTCGTGGAGGCCCTGAGGGATGCCGGCCTCACCCCCGTCAGCCTCGACGAGACGGACGGCCGCCTCGGGCACGACGTCGTCGCGGCCGTGCTGCAGGGCTTCGGCGAGGAGCTGCGAGTGCGGGACTTCGAGACGGCGGCCCGGCTCCTGACCACAGGTCTGCCCTGGGTCGCGACGAACGACGACGCCACCCTGCCACTGCCGTGGGGCCAGTCCCCGGGGAACGGCGCGTACATCGACCTGCTCGCCGCCGCGCTCCGGCGGCGCCCGGACGTCGTCGGGAAGCCGCACCCGCCGCTCTACGACCTGGCCCTCGACCGCCTCGGCAGCCGGGCGGACAGGACGCTCGCCGTCGGGGACCGGATCGCCACCGACATCGTCGGAGCGGAGGCCTCGGGTCTCGACTCGGCGTGGGTCCTCACCGGTGTCGACCGGCCGTCGGACCTCGTGGTGAGCGGTTCGTCGCCGACGTATGTCGTCTCCTCGCTCGCCCAGCTCCTCCAGCCGTACGCCGCCCCGGTGCCAGAGGGAGGAGCCTGGCGATGCGGCGCGGCGCAGGTGACACGCACCGACGGGACGCTGCGCGTCGAGCGGGGGAGCGCGGCCCCCATCGAGGTCGTACGCGCCGGGCTGGCGGCGTTGCTGACGCTTCGTGACGACGGGGTCCCGCGCGAGCAGCTGCGCCGCGAGGCCGGGGCCCTCGACCGCCTGCTCGACGATCCGGCGGCTCCGACCCGGTAGCGTGACCGCAGCGAACCACACGACTCGGCACGGAGGCAGCACATGTTCGGCGACAGTGACGCTCGACGCGACGACCTCGGGTCCGGCGAACCGCTCCAGGTCGCCGAGGAGCTCGATCCGATGGACTCGGAGACCGACACGAGCACGGACGGGAGCGGCGACCTCGACGGCACGCTCGACGACTGGTCCGACGAGCCCGACGAGTCCGACGATGTGAGCGACGCCGACGTGACGGACGACGACGGCGCGAGCGACCTCGCGGACGACGACACCGACGAGACCCAGAACGAGGCCCACGACGACGTCACGGACCACCGGAACCGTGACGAGGACGTCGAGGACGACGGGGCAGCCGCCGAGGTGCCGTACGCCCCGCTCGACACGACACCTGACGTGCCGACGCCGCCGGTGACGGGGGACCAGGCCGTCGACGAGGCGATGATGCGCCTGGCCGAGTCCCAGGCCGGCTCGTTCGCGGAACGCATCGAGTCGGGCGAGCACGCCCACCGCAGCCTGCAGAGCCGCCTCGGCGGCCTGGGTGGGGCGTGACGCGTCGTCTCGACGTCGAGCTCGTCGCCCGCGGACTGGCCCGGTCGCGCACCCAGGCGCGCGAGCTCGTCATGGCCGGCGTGGTGCTCGTCGACGGCAGACCGGCAAGCAAGCCCGCCGTGCCCGTCGGCGACTCGACGACGATCGAGCTGACTCGTGAGCCTGACCGGTGGGTGGGGCGCGCGGCCCTCAAGCTGCTCCACGCCCTGGACACGTGGCCCGTCCCGGTCGAGGGCCGACGGTGCCTCGACGTCGGTGCGAGCACGGGGGGATTCACGCAGGTCCTGCTCGAGCGGGGTGCTGCGCACGTCACGGCTCTCGACGTCGGCCACGACCAGCTCGTCGCGACGATCGGTGCTGACCCCAGGGTCCGCGACCTGCCCGGCACCAACATCCGTGACGTGGACGCCGCGGCGCTCGGAGGGCGATTCGACCTCGTCGTGTCCGACCTCAGCTTCATCTCGCTCGCCATCGCGCTGCCCGCCATGCGCCCCCTCGTGACCGACGAGGGTGACCTGGTCGTCCTGGTCAAGCCGCAGTTCGAGGTGGGCCGTGAGCGGCTGAGCCGCACGGGGGTCGTGACGTCGCCGCACGAACGCCGGCGTGTGCTGCGGGACGTGGCGCAGGTCGCGGCCGACCTGGACCTGCACCTGCACGGCGCGAGCGCCAGCCCGATCGCCGGGGGCGACGGCAACCGGGAGTTCCTCTTCTGGCTCGCTCCGAGACCGGTCCCGGGCGCCTCCGTGACGGCGTTGGATGACATGCTGGAGGCCGTCGACCTGGAAGGAGCCCCGTGACGCGCCGGATCCTGCTCGTGGCCCACCCGAGGCGCCCCGAGGCGCTGACGGTCGCCAAGGGCGTCGTCGAGCGCCTCACGCACCTCGGCATCGACGTGTCCCTCCAGGCCGACGAGGCGGAGGCCCTCGACCTCAAGGACAGCGCACGCGTGCACATCGCGTCCGCCGAGGAGCAGGTCGCCGAGGGGTGCGACCTCGTCGTGGTGCTCGGCGGCGACGGCACGATCCTGCGCGGCGCCGAGTTCGCCCGCAGCGTCGACGTCCCCCTGCTCGGCGTCAACCTGGGCCACGTCGGCTTCCTCGCGGAGGCCGAGCGCGACGACCTCGACGCCACGGTCGAGCACATCGCGAGCAACGACTACGCCGTCGAGGAGCGCATGACGCTCCACGTCGACGCCAAGCTGCACGGTGACCTCATCGCCAGCAGCTGGGCCCTCAACGAGGTCAGCGTCGAGAAGGCGGCACGCGAGCGGATGCTCGAGGTCACCGTCGAGGTCGACGGTCGCCCGCTGTCGAGCTGGGGCTGTGACGGCGTCATCGTCTCCACGCCGACGGGCTCGACGGCATACGCCTTCTCGGCCGGTGGGCCGGTCGTGTGGCCGCAGGTCGAGGCGATGCTCCTCGTCCCCAGCGCAGCGCACGCACTCTTCGCCCGCCCGCTCGTGCTGGGTCCCGACACCCACCTCGCCGTCGAGATCAAGGCCGCGACCGAGGGGGCGGGCGTCATGTGGTGCGACGGCCGGCGCCATGTCGACCTCCCGCCGGGCGCGCGCATCGAGGTACGCCGCGGGTTGCGTCCGCTTCGCCTCGCCCGTCTGACGAGCGCGCCGTTCACCGACCGCCTCGTCGCCAAGTTCAACCTGTCGGTCGCCGGGTGGCGTGGCAACGGCAACGGCGACACCACGACACCCGTGGACGACGTCGACGGCGGTGCGGGTGCCCGGCCCTAAGGTGGACCCGTGTTCAGCCAGATGAGGATCCGGGGTGTCGGCGTCATCGACGACGCCGTCCTCGACCTGAGCCCCGGGCTCAACGTCCTCACCGGTGAGACCGGCGCCGGCAAGACCATGGTCGTCTCCGGTCTCGGCCTGTTGCTCGGTGAGCGCGCCGACTCCGGGCTCGTGCGCACCGGCTCCTCCTCGGCGCTCGTCGAGGGCGTCGTGCAGCTGCCCCTGGACCATCCGGCCCTCGTCCGGGCCGACGAGGCGGGCGCCGACCACGAGGACGGCGAGCTCGTCATCGCCCGCACCATCGCCGCGGCCGGACGGTCGCGCGCCCACGTCGGCGGGCGCACCGCCCCGGTCGCCGTGCTCGCCGAGCTCGGGCAGATGCTCGTGGCCGTCCACGGCCAGGCCGACCAGTGGCGCCTCAAGCAGGGCGACGCGCACCGGGTGGTCCTCGACGACTTCGGCGGACCTGACCTCACGGCGCTCCGCGACCGCGTCGGCGAGCTCTACGACCGCTGGCGCGAGTCCGCCCGTGAGCACGAGCGCCTCGTGTCGGAAGCACGTGAGCGCGCCCGTGAGATCGACTCGCTCACCGCCTCCCTCGAGGAGATCGAGGCCGTCGACCCCCAGCCCGGCGAGGACGTGGCGCTGCGCGCCGAGGACGAGCGCCTCGCCCACGCCGACACGCTTCGTCTGGCTGCAGCCCAGGCCCTCGCTGACCTCAGCGGTGACGAGTATGCCGCCGAGCCGGCCCCCAACGTGCGTGACCTGATCGGGTCGGCCCGGGGTGCGCTCGGGCCCGCCACGGCCCACGACCAGGCCCTCGCCGGCCTCGACGAGCGCCTGCACGAGGTGGGCACGCTCGTCACGGACCTCTCGGCCGACCTCACGTCATACCTCGAGGACGTCGACCTCGACCCGCAGCGCCTGGGCTACGTGCAGGAGCGGCGGGCGGCGCTCGGTGTCCTCACCCGCAAGTACGGCGAGACCGTCGACGAGGTGCTCGAGTGGTCGGGTCGCGGGGCTGCTCGCCTCGACGAGCTCGTGACGGCCGACGACCGGGTCGAGCGGCTCGGCGCCGAGGTGGCCGAGCTCGAGGCGTCCGTCGTCGAGGCCGCCGTCGCGCTGTCGGAGGCTCGCCGCGCCGCCGGTGACGACTTCGGCACCCGCGTCTCCGAGGAGCTCTCGCACCTGGCGATGGGCAAGGCCGTCGTCCAGGTCGAGCTGCGTCGTCGCACCGACCCCGAGGGCGTCGTGCTGCCCGACGGTGACCGCGTGCGGCTGGCCCGACACGGCATCGACGACGTCGAGATCCTGCTCGCCGCCAACCCCGGTGCGACGCCGCGCAGCGTGTCCCGTGCCGCCTCCGGCGGTGAGCTCTCGCGCGTCATGCTCGCCCTCGAGGTCGTCGGCTCGCGCAGCGCCTCGGGCGAGGCCGCGAGCGGACCACCCACGTTCGTCTTCGACGAGGTCGATGCCGGCGTCGGCGGTCGGGCAGCCCTCGACGTGGGTGCACGTCTGGCGGCACTGGCCGAGCACGCCCAGGTCATCGTCGTCACCCACCTCGCGCAGGTGGCGGCGTTCGCCGACCGGCACCTCGTCGTGCACAAGTCCGACGACGGCCGCATCACCTCGAGCAGCGTCTCCGTGGTCGACGGCGACGCCCGGCTGCGGGAGCTCTCGCGGATGATGGGCGGTGACCCCGACTCCGAGGCCGGTCTGGCCCACGCCGGCGACCTGCTCGAGCAGACCAGCGGCGCCCGGGTGGGTGCGCGTCCGGTCGCCCGCAGCGGCGCGCGCGCCTGATCGCATGGGCGTCCCGAGAGACGGTCGAGGCCCATCCCGAGACTCCTGCCGCGTGCCGCGCCGCGGCTCGGACCGATGGGGGCGCCGATCCACCGACGTGGCACGATTGAGGCCATCATGGCCCTCTCCATCCGCCGCCGTTCGCATGCCCGAGACACCGGTCCGGGCGTGGTCGGCACCGCACGCGTCGACCGGCGGACCAAGGCCCTGACGAAGCGGCTGCAACCGGGCGACATCGCGGTCATCGACCATGCGGACCTCGACAAGGTCAGCGCCGACGCCCTCGTGAGCGTCCGCCCCGCGGCGGTCGTCAACGCAAGCGCCTCGATCAGTGGCCGCTACCCGAACCTCGGCCCGCAGATCCTCGTCGAGGCCGGCATCCCCGTGCTCGACGCCGCCGGTCCCGAGGTCATGACGCTCGCCGAGGGCCAGCCGGTCCGCCTCGACGGCAGTGCCCTGTGGTCGGGTGAGTCGCGGGTCGCCACCGGCACGCTGCTCGACGCCGATGCGGTGAAGGCGCAGATGCACGAGGCGCGGGCCGGGCTCGCCGTGCAGATCGAGGCCTTCGCGACGAACACGATGGAGTACATCCGCAAGGAGCGCGACCTGCTCCTCGACGGCATCGGCGTGCCACCGATCACCACCGAGCTGGACGGGCGGCACTGCCTCATCGTCGTACGCGGCTACCACTACCGCGAGGACCTCGAGACCCTGCGTCCCTACATCCGCGAGTTCCGCCCGATCCTCATCGGCGTCGACGGCGGCGCCGACGCGATCCTCGAGTCCGGCCACCAGCCCGACCTCATCGTCGGTGACATGGACTCCGTCTCGGACAAGGCGCTGCGGTGCGGCGCCGAGATCGTCGTGCATGCCTACCGCGACGGGCGCGCCCCGGGTCTCGCGCGCGTCGAGGCGCTCGGGATCACGCCGGTCGTCTTCCCGGCCGCCGGCACGAGCGAGGACGTCGCGATGCTCCTCGCCGACGACTCCGGTGCTGAGCTCATCGTCGCCGTCGGCACCCACGTCACCCTCGTCGAGTTCCTCGACAAGGGTCGCGACGGGCAGGCCTCGACGTTCCTGACCCGGCTGCGCGTCGGCGGCAAGCTCGTCGACGCCAAGGGCGTCAGCCAGCTCTACCGCGCCCGCATCCCGGGTCGACTGCTCGTGACGATGCTCCTCGCAGGTGTGCTCGCCTTCTTCGCAGCCCTCGCGTCCACACCGGCGGGGCAGGCGTGGCTGCAGGTCCTCGCGGCCCGCTGGGACGACCTCTGGACTGCCGTCGTTGGGATCCTCTCGTGATCGACTTCCGCTATCACCTCGTCTCGATCATCTCGGTGTTCCTCGCGCTCGCGGTGGGCATCGTGCTCGGGGCCGGCCCCCTGCAGGCCAACCTCGGCAACCAGCTGAGCGACCAGGTCGCAGCCCTGCGCACCGAGAAGCAGTCCCTCAACGAGAAGCTGACGACGAGCGAGAAGATCGTCGACGCGTCGGACGAGTACGCGACCGCCGTGCAGCAGCGGGTCGTGAAGGCCCGGCTGTCCGGTCACCGCGCGGTCGTCGTCGTGCTGCCGTCCGCCGACGGCACGATGACGACGAACCTCGAGGGCGTCGTGACGCAGAGCGGCTCCGCCCTGACCGGGACGGTCACGCTCAGCCCCGACTGGTTCGACCCCAGCCAGTCGGCCGACCGTGTCCAGGCCGCCAAGGAGGCCGCGTCGGCGCTCGGGATCGACACGAGCGCGTCGGGCGACGTCCTGCTCGTGCAGGTGCTCACCGATCTCACGGTCTCGACGGGCAACACCGGCAGCTCACCGCAGCGCTCGGCCGCTCTCAAGGTGCTGGTCGACGCAGGCCTCGTCGACAGCTCGGTGGCCGACCTCGCGCCGGCCGACCTTGCCATCGTCGTGTCCGCCGACTACGCGGGCACCGAGTCGGCGGTGACCGCCCGCTCCGACGCCGTCAGAGCCCTGGTCACATCGTTCGCCGGCTCGACCCGCGCCACCGTCGTCGCCGGTGGTGAGACGGTCGCAGCGGCGGGCCAGCCCGTGACGTCCAACGCCGTCCAAGCCGTGCGCGAGAAGTCCGAGACCGCCGAGATCGTCGCCACCGTCGACCATGCCCGGGCCGGCGACGGGCCTGCCATCGTGGTCCTCGCCATCGAGAACGTCCTCGACGAGCGGGTCGGCCACTACGGCGTCGCCACGGGAGCCACGGCCACCGTCCCCCGGGTGCTTCCGTGACGTCGAGGCGTCGCACGAGCCCGTCCGGCGTGTCGTCCCTCGCTGCCCTCGTCGGGTCGGCAGCGGGGTCGTGGGCGGTGCTGCGGCTGTCCCGGCGATTGGCGCCTGCCCTCCGCGAACCATGGGAGCGCACCAACCACGCCGGCCGTCGCGTCACCCTCCTCGAGGGTCCCGCCTGGGTCGGCGGCGCCGTGGCCGGCATCGCCGCCGGCGCCGTGGCCTCACGCCTGTCCCGCGGTGCGACCGCCCCATCGATCGGCGCCTCGTCGGCCTCGTCGGCCTCGTCGGCCTCGTCGGCCTCGTCGGCCCTAGCCGTCGCCGTCGCCGCCGGTGCTCTCGGGGCGCTCGACGACCTCGCCGGAGGTGCGTCGGACAAGGGCCTCAAGGGTCACCTGGGGGCGCTCACGCGTGGTGAGGTCACCACGGGCACGGTCAAGATCGTCGGACTCGGCGTCACCGGGCTGCTGGGTGCCGCGCTCGCCGACGTGGGGCGACCGACCCGTCCCGGGGCGCTCGCCACCCTCGTCGGTGGCGCCGTCGTCGCAGGCGCCGCCAACGCCGTCAACCTCTTCGACCTGCGTCCCGGACGAGCCCTGAAGGTCACCGCCGCGGCCGGGCTCCCGCTCGTCGGCAGTGCGCCGGCAGCGGCCGCGGTCGGCGCCTCGCTCGGCGTCGTCCGCGACGACCTCCGCGCGACGTCGATGCTCGGTGACACGGGCGCCAACGCCGCCGGGGCACTCGTAGGTCTCGCGCTCGTCGAGCGCACCGGGCTCCTCGGTCGGGCGGTGGCGCTCGCCGGCCTGGCTGCGCTGACGCTTGCCTCTGAGCGTGTCAGCTTCACCCGCGTCATCGAGGCCCACCCGGTCCTGCGCGGGCTCGACGAGTGGGGCCGGGAGCCCCGATGAGTGACCGGGCCCCCGTGAACGGGCATGCCTCTCGCCGTGGGCTGTTCGCCGCGGCCGGGACCATCGCGGTCATCACGCTCGTCGCTCGTGTCGTCGGTTTCGGCCGATGGTTCGTCTTCTCGCACTCGGTCGGCGCGACGTGTGTCGGCAGCGTCTACCAGTCGGTCAACGCCGTGCCGAACGTGCTCTTCGAGATCGCGGCCGGGGGAGTGCTCGCCGCAGTCGCCGTGCCCCTCGTCGCGGGCGCGCTGGCCCGCGGGGACAAGGCCGAGGCCGACCACACGGCCTCCGCCCTGCTGACGTGGGTGCTCGTCGTCCTCGTGCCGCTCGGGCTGCTCGTCGCCCTCGCCGCCGAGCCGATCGCGCGCGCTCTGCTCGGAGCCGGAGGGTCCTGTCCCGGTGCGGTGGGTCTCGGCACCGACCTGCTGCGGGTCTTCGCGATCCAGATCCCGCTCTACGGCGTCGGCATCGTGCTCGGCGGGCTGCTCCAGTCGCACCACCGCTTCGTCGCGGCGGCCCTGGCCCCGCTCATGTCGAGCCTTGTCGTGATCGCGACCTACGTCGCGTACGCCGCCCTCGCCGCCGACCCGGCGGCGGTGATCCCGCAGGTGCCGACATCGGCGACCACGGTGCTCGCCGTCGGCACGACCCTCGGGGTCGTGGCCCTGTCCCTGCCGCTCCTCGTCCCGGTGCGTCGCGCCGGCATCGACCTCCGCCTGACGACCCGCTTCCCCCACGGCGTCGCCGCCAGGGTCCGGCGACTCGCCGTGGCGGGGCTGCTCGCCGTCGCCGGACAGCAGCTGGCGACCCTCGTCTTCATCCGTCTCGCCAACGACCGGGGCGGCCCCGGGACGCTCAACGTCTACACCTACGTCCAGGCTGTCTCGCTGCTGCCGTATGCCGTCCTCGCCGTCCCGCTCGCAACAGCGGCGTTCCCGACGCTGGCGGGCAGTGCGGAGGCCGGCCGGGACGCGACACCGCGGGCCGGGACCGTGACTCCCGCGCCGGGCCCTGCGCCGGGCTCTGCGCCGGGCCCGGCGGCCGTGGACGTGCTGCGTCGCACCTGGCTCGCGACTCTTCTCGCCGGCCTGCTGGCCGGGGGGCTGCTCGTGGCCGTCGCCCGACCGGTCGGCGCCTTCTTCGCACTGCTCGACGCGGGACGAGCGGACCGGACGGGCGCCGAGGCCCTGTCGGCCATCCCCGACGCCCTGGCGCTCGTGGCTCCCGGCATCGTCGGGCTCTGCGCGATCGGACTGCTGACCCGGGCGTCGTACGTCCGCGGCCGCGCGCGGGTCGCCGGCGCGGTGGTCGCCGTGGCCTGGCTCACGACGACCTTCGTGCCCCTCGTGGCTCTCGAGGGCGACGCCGGACCTGACGCCACCGTGCGCGCCCTGACCCTCGGCACGAGCGTGGGGCTCGTGGCCGGGGCGGTCGCGCTCGCGGTCCTCGTCGCGCGGAGCTGGGGCGGCGCGGCGCTGGCCGTCCCGGTGCGCCCGGTCGCCGCCGGGATCGCCGGAGCTGCGGCGGCGGCAGTCCTCGGGTGGTGGCTCGGTGGTCTGTGGACCCCCGATGCACTCCTGGCCGCCGCCGTCCAGGCCGTGGCCGTCGCGCTGGCCGCCACGGCGGCCCTCGTGGTCGTCGTCCTGCTCGTAGACCGGTCGGTGCTCACCCGCCTGCGTCGGCGACGACCCGCTTCCTCGACCGCCGGTTCGCCGAGCGTCGGTTCGCCGAGCGTCGTGGACCCGGCCCGCACGTCCGACGCCACCGGCCCCTCGGAGACGCGATGAAGGTGCTCATGGTGCTCGGCCGGGCGGCCGGGGGAGTCGGCGCGCACGTCGACGCCCTCGTGACCGGCCTGCGCGAGCAGGGTCATGAGGTCGAGGTCGTGACGGCCGACTCGACGGCGCGCACCTTCGGCTGGACCGACGCCCTCCGGCTGTGGCCGGTCCACAGCGGGGTGCGCGCTCCTCGCGGTCTCGTGGACTGGCACCGCATCATGCGCCTCGCGTGCACCGTCGACGTCGTGCACGCACACGGGCACCAGGCTGCCGTTGTCGCTGCCGTGGCCGTCAGCCGGGCCCGGCCACGCCCGCGGCTCGTGGTCTCCCTCCACAACGACCTCCCACCGGCCGGTCCGTCCGCGAGCGCACGCGCCAGGGCATCGGTCGCCCGCCGTCTGCTCAGCTGGTCCCTGCGCCGGGCCGACCTCGTGACAGGTGCGAGCGCCGACCTCGTCGAGCTCGCCGATCGACTGGGGGCCCGATGCACCGAGCTGGCCCACGTGCCGTCCGCCGCGGTCGCCGACCTCCGGGGTCGACCTGCCCTCGACGCCACCGAGCGGGCCGCCTTCCTTGCCGCGGCGGGCATCGCCACCGATCGTCCCGTCGTGCTCACGGTGTCGCGCATCGCACCCCAGAAGGACCTCCCGACCCTCGTGCAGGCCGCGCGACTGTCGCACGCCGCCGCGACGTGGGTCGTCGTCGGCGACGGCGACGCGCGGCTCCGCGCCCGCCTCGAGGAGGAGGCGGACGGCATACCGCAGGGGGAGGGCGACGTCGCCGCGGCGCAGGTCCGGTTCGTGGGGGCCCGCACCGATGTGCCCGAGTGGTTCCGCGCCGCCGACGTCTTCGTCCTCACCAGTCGCTGGGAAGCTCGGGCGCTCGTTGTCCAGGAAGCCATGGCAGCGGGGCTGCCCGTCGTGGTGACTAGGACCGGCGGCCTACCCGACCTCGTGGGGGACGCGGGTTCGCTTGTCGCCGTAGGTGACCCGGCCGCAGTGGCGGACCGAGTGGACCACCTGCTCAGCGACCCGGCGGCCAGGCTCCGCGACGGTGCCGCCGCCCGCGTGCTGGCGGCCGGATGGCCCACTCCCGACGACGAGACGCGCCGGTGGGTGGAACGCTACGTCACGGACCCCCGCGGAGTGACGTAGACTCAAAGCCCGTGGTGGATACGACGAAGCACATCTTTGTGACCGGGGGCGTCGCCTCCTCTCTCGGCAAGGGGCTCACCGCCTCGAGCCTCGGACGACTTCTCAGATCGCGGGGCCTGCGGGTCACGATGCAGAAGCTCGACCCCTACATCAACGTCGATCCCGGGACGATGAACCCGTTCCAGCACGGCGAGGTCTTCGTGACCGACGACGGAGCCGAGACCGATCTGGACATCGGCCACTACGAGCGCTTCCTCGACGTCAACCTCGTCGGCAGCGCCAACGTGACGACCGGGCAGGTCTACAACAACGTCATCGCCAAGGAGCGCCGCGGCGAGTACCTCGGCGACACGGTCCAGGTCATCCCGCACATCACCAACGAGATCGTCGCCCGGATGCGCGCGCTCGCCACCGGAGGTCCGGACGCCCCGGACGTCATCATCACCGAGATCGGCGGCACGGTCGGTGACATCGAGTCGCTGCCCTTTCTCGAGGCGGCCCGCCAGGTGCGCCACCTCATCGGCCGCGACCACAGCTTCTTCCTGCACGTCTCGCTGGTGCCCTACCTCGCGCCGAGCGGCGAGCTGAAGACGAAGCCGACCCAGCACTCCGTGGCCGCCCTGCGCCAGGTCGGCATCCAGCCCGACGGCCTCGTGCTGCGAGCCGACCGCGAGATCCCCGACCCGATCAAGCGCAAGATCTCGCTCATGTGCGACGTCGACGTGACCGCGGTGGCCGCGGCAGTCGACGCCCCGAGCATCTACGACATCCCCAAGGTGCTGCACCGCGAGGGCCTCGACGCCTACGTCATCCGCCGGCTCGGGCTCAACTTCCGCGACGTCGACTGGACCGAGTGGGACGAGCTGCTCCAGCGGGTCCACGACCCGGAGCACGACATCGAGATCGCGCTCGTCGGCAAGTACATCGACCTGCCCGACGCGTACCTCTCGGTCACCGAGGCGCTGCGTGCCGGCGGTTTCCACCACGACGCCAAGGTCAACATCCGCTGGGTCGCCAGCGACGAGTGCCAGACCCCGGCCGGGGCCCAGAAGGCGCTCGGGGGCGTCGACGCAGTCCTCGTGCCCGGCGGCTTCGGCGTACGCGGCATCGAGGGCAAGCTCGGTGCGCTGACGTGGGCCCGCGAGAAGCAGGTGCCGACGCTCGGCATCTGCCTCGGCCTGCAGTGCATGGTCATCGAGTACGCCCGCGCCGTCCTCGGCAACCAGGACGCGAGCTCGACCGAGTTCGACCCCGAGACCGACCACCCCGTCATCGCCACGATGGAGGAGCAGAAGGCGTTCGTCGAGGGCGCCGGCGACCTCGGCGGCACGATGCGCCTCGGGCTCTACCCGGCTGCGCTCAAGGAGGGCAGCGTCATCCGCGAGGCCTACGGCGAGGCCGAGGTCAAGGAGCGCCACCGCCACCGCTACGAGGTCAACAACTCCTACCGGGCCGACCTCGAGAAGGCGGGTCTCGTCTTCTCCGGCACCTCGCCCGACGGCACGCTCGTCGAGTTCGTCGAGCTCCCCCGCGAGGTGCACCCGTACTACGTGTCGACGCAGGCGCACCCGGAGTTCCTGTCGCGTCCCAACCGCGCGCACCCGCTCTTCGCAGGGCTGGTCGGGGCCGCACTGCAGCGCCAGCGCAGCGAGCGTCTCGTGGAGGTCGAGCGTCACCGTGCCGCGGTCGACGCCGGCCAGGCCGATCGGGACGCCGACGAGCGTGCCGGGCGCGACGAGCTCGCGTCCGTCTCCGCGTCGGGTGCCGTCCCGGACGCCGACTGAGCCGCGGGTGAGCCTGGACGCGCCGCGGGGCACCGCAGCCGACCTCGTCGAGGAGTGGACCGCCGAGCCGGTGGTCGAGACGACGACCCCCTTCGAGGGGATCATCTTCGACGTCGTGCGCGAACGCGTCGACCTCGGCGCCGGGGGAGTCGTCACCCGTGACTTCGTGACGCACCCCGGCGCCGTCGCCGTGCTCGCCCTGCGCGAGCTCGACGGGGTCTCGCACGTGCTCCTCATCCGGCAGTACCGCCACGCGAGTGGCGGCCACGTGTGGGAGCTCCCCGCCGGCTTGCTCGACGTCGACGGCGAGCCGCCGTGGGAGGCCGCCGCGCGTGAGCTGGCCGAGGAGGTCGACCTGACGGCCGACGATTGGCACGTGCTCGCCGACGACGTCACGTCGCCGGGGGCGTTCCCCGAGACGGTGCGGATCTTCCTCGCTCGGGGCCTGCACGAGGTCGCCGCGGCCGACGCCCACCAGCGCACCGCCGAGGAGCTCGGGATCCGACCGCTCTGGGTCTCGCTCGACGACGCCGTCGACGCGGCGCTCGACGGACGCATCAGCAACTCGGCCACGCTCGTCGGGCTGCTCTCCGCTGGGCTGTCCCGAGGCCGTGGGTGGTCGACGTTGCGACCGCACGACGCGCCCTGGCCCGCCCGCGAGGCCCAGCGCGTCCAGCGCTCGTGAGCGGGGCCTTCGGGCCGGCTGCCTCGGCGCGGTGCCCGTGCGGTGGCGGCCCGCAGCAGCAGGCGTATGCCGCCTGCTGCGGTCCGCTCCACGCGGGCGACCGTCCGGCCGCCACCGCGGAGGAGCTCATGCGCTCGCGCTACACGGCGTTCGCCGTGGGGGACGAGGCGTACCTCGTGCGCAGCTGGCACCCACGGACCCGGCCCGAGCGGGTCGACCTCGACGCGGCGACGCGCTGGACCGGCCTGACGGTGCTGCGGAGCGAGCGCGGCGGGACCGACGACGAGGACGGTGTCGTCGAGTTCGTCGCCCGGTGGTCGGAGTCCTCAGCGGGTGCCGGGCGTCGGGGCGAGCTGCACGAGGTCAGCCGCTTCGCCCGTCGGGCCGGTCGCTGGCTCTATGTCGACGGCGAGCACGGGTGACCCGTCGGCGGGCACGGCCGGCGATGCCACCGCCACCCCGCCACGTCGCCGGGTGACCGCCACGGCGACGCCGGCGAGCAGCACGAGCCCGCCGGCCAGCTCGAGGACGTTGGGCCTCTCGTCGAACGCGACCGCCGCGGCGGCCATGCCGAACACCGGCACGAGCATCGCGAACGGCGTCACCTTCGCGACGGGGTGCCGGCTGAGCAGCGTGTTCCAGATCCCGTAGCCGACGAGGGAGGAGAGGTAGGCGGTGTAGGCGGTCGAGGCGACGGCCTGCCACTGCAGGTGACCCAGGGCCTCCCCGATGGCCTCCGGTCCCTCGAACGCGAACGAGAGTGCGAGGGCCGGCACCGGCACGACGAGGCCCGACCAGACCGTCACCCCGAGCCCGGCGCCCGGACCCGTCAGCGCCCCCGCACGGCGGGTCAGCACGTTGCCCACGGCCCAGGACACGGCGGCCAGCACGAGCACGACGAGGGGGAGCAGCGGGGCTGAGAGCCCACGACCGACCGCGATCGTCAGGAGTCCGGCTCCTCCCAGGGCGACACCGATGCGCTGGGCCGTCGACGGACGCTCGCGCAGCCAGACGGCGGCGATGACGACGGTGAGGAGCACCTGCGCCTGGAGCACGAGCGACGACAGGCCCGGCGGCATCCCGAGGTGCAGAGCGAGGTACATGAGTGCGAACTGGCCGAGACTCGTGAAGAGGCCGATGAGGGCGAGGTCGCGCCACGGCAGCCCCGGCCGTCGGACGAGGAAGACCGCCGGGATGCAGACGACGACGAAGCGCACCGCGAGGAAGAGGAACGGCGGCACCGAGTCGATGCCGGTGCGGATGGCGACGAAGTTCGTGCCCCAGATGAGGGCGACGAGCACGGCGAGGGCGGTGTCACGGCGGCGCATGACCTCATCGTCGGGGCTGCAGACCGTTCACGTCCATCAAACTGTCATGAGGCCCACCATGTAGCATCGCTACATGATCGATCCGGTCGCCCTGCGCTCGCTCGTGGCTGTCGAGGCCCACGGCTCCGTCGGGGCCGCCGCGTCCGCCCTCGACTACACCCCGAGCGCGGTGTCCCAGCAGATCAAGCGCCTCGAGACCCAGACCGGGGTGCAGCTGCTCGAGCGGCAGGGTCGCGGCGTGCTGCTCACCGAGGCGGGCCGGACCCTCTCGGACGCGGCCCGGGCCCTGCTGGCCGACATGGAGCGGCTCGAGTCGCGCCTCCACGGGGCGAGCGGTGAGACGGTCGGCACGGTGCGCCTCGCGACCTTCGCCACGGCCTACCGCGGGATCGTCGTGGGCGCCATCGGCCGCCTTCGCGCGACCGCACCCGACGTCGTCCTCCGGCCCGACGAGATCGACCCCTGGGACGCGGTGGATGCGGTGGCCGCCGGCACGCACGACCTCGCCCTCGTGCACAACTGGGAGCCACTGCCGCTCGCCATCCCGGACCACCTCGAGGTGCGAGACCTCGGACGGGACCGCGCCGACGTCCTCGTTCACGAGGACCACCCGCTCGGCGCCCGTGCCAGCCTCGGGGTCGGTGACGTGCTCGACGAGGCCTGGGCCAGCGTCGCGCCCGGCTCCATCTGCCACCAGTGGCTGCAGAAGATGTATGCCGACGTCGGTCGCGCTCCCCGGATCGCCCATGTCGCCCTCGAGTTCGCCACCCACATCGCCCTCGTCGCCGAGGGGGAGGCCATCGCCCTCGTGCCACGCCTCGGCCGAGGCCAGCTCCCGGGTCGGGTCGTCGCCGTCCCCATCGTCGACCCGGTGTCCGAACGGACGGTCAGCCTCGTCTGGCGGCGCACCATGACCGACCGGCCCGCGCTCGCCGCGGCGGTCGACGCGCTCGCCACCGAGGCCGGCCGGGACCTCCGACCGGTCTGAGCCGCGTGGCGGGGACATCGCCCGCCGCCTTCGGAGCTGACCGCTCAGGTCCCGGCCTGCAGGCGCAGCCCGGCGAGGATGAGGTCGAGTCCGGCGCGGAACTGCTCGGCGTCGTCGTGACCCGCGAACTCGTCGACGACGACGTGCACGAACGGGAACGTGGCGGGGTCGAGCTCACGCCACTGCGCGGCATATCTGGCGAGGTACTCGTCGCGTCCGAGCGTTCCGGAGAGGACCTCCTCCGGGGGCTGCTGGCCCATGTCGGCCGCCGTGCCGACGACGAAGCCGACGACCGCGGAGACCGCGTGGAAGCTCTGCCGCGGTGTGAGGTCGAGGCGGAGCACCTGTTCGCCGAGACGCTCGTAGATCGCCAGGGCGTTCGGCTGCACCTCCGTGTTGCGCATGAAGTACGCGCCCAGCCAGGGCCGCTCGACGATGGCGTCGAAGATCCTGAGGGCCATGGTCCGGAGGTCGTCGACGGGATCGCCGGTCCCCACGTCCTGGACGGCAGCCAGCACATCCGCGAGGACGTGGTCGGCGGCGCGGTCGAGCAGCTCGTCCTTGCTCGAGACGTACCAGTAGATGCTCGCGGCGCCCCCACCGAGCCGGCCCGCCAGGGCCCGGAACGTCAGAGCCTGCTCGCCGCTCGTGTCGAGCAGGGCGACCGCCTCCGAGAGCACGGCGTCGAGGGAGTGCGAGGCCCGGCGGCGCCCCCTCGGGGGGCTGGCGTCGCGCTGGCGCTGTGGGCTCATGGCCCCATCCCACCACACCCGGTGCCGTCGTTCTTGCATTACATCGAACACTGTTCTATATTATCGAACTGTGTTCGAGAGTCGAACGCCGTTCGATACTTCAGGAGGTGCCATGACCACGACGATCCCCGGCCCGTCTCGGACCTATGCCTCGCTCCGCGCGGCCTCGGTGCCCATGCTCGCCCTCTGCCTCGCCTTCTTCGTCGAGATGGTGGACAACACCCTCCTGACCATCGCGTTGCCCACCATCGGCCGCGACCTCGGTGGCGCCACGACGGCGCTGCAGTGGGTCACCGGTGCCTACTCGCTGACGTTCGGCGGCCTGCTGCTGACCGCGGGCTCGGCCGCCGACCGGCTCGGCCGACGCCGGGTGCTCCTCTGGGGTCTCGCCGGCTTCGGCGTCATCAGCCTCGGAGTGGCCGCAGTGTCCACGACCGGCGAGCTCATCGCGCTCCGAGCGGCCCTCGGGATCGCGGCGGCGGCGATGGCTCCGATCACCAACTCGCTCGTCTTCCGGCTCTTCGACGACCAGGCCCTGCGCATGCGGGCCATGACCGTGATGATCATCGTCGGGATGTCCGGCTTCGTCCTCGGCCCCCTCCTCGGCGGCACGGCGCTCGCCCACGTCCGGTGGGAGTGGCTGCTCCTCGTCAACGCGCCCATCGCCCTGGTCGCGTGGGTCGGAGTCCGGCTCGGGGTGCCCGCCGACCGCCGCGAGGACCTCACCGACGACCGGCTCGACCTGGCCGGCGCCCTGCTGAGCATCGCGGCCATCGGCCTCGGCTGCTACGCCCTGACGAGCGGCGTCGAGCACGGCTGGGTGTCGGCCACCACGGTCGCGGCGGTCCTCGGTGCCGGCCTCGCCCTCTTCGCGTTCGTCCGGCACGAGCGACGTTCCGCCTCACCGATGCTCGACCTCTCGCTCTTCTCGCGGGGCACGGTGCGCGGCGCCGCCGTGGCACAGGCCGGGACCTCGATCGCGATGGCCGGGGTCATGTTCGGCCTCATCCTGCACTTCCAGTACGCCTACGGCTGGAGCCCGGTGCGCGCCGGCCTCGCCAACCTGCCGCTCATCATGACGATGATCCTCGCCACTCCGCTCTCGGAATGGCTCGCCCGGCGCTTCGGCCACCGGATCGCGTGCCTCGTCGGTGCGGCCCTCGTCGCGGGCTCGCTCCTGGGCCTCGCGTGGGGCGTCGACCGGGGCTACCCCGCCATCGCTGCCTCCATGGTCGTCATGACGGTAGGCCTGCGCACGGTCATGACGATCTGCGCGGTGGCGCTCGTCGAGGCGATGCCCGCCAACCGGACGTCGATCGGCACCGCTCTCAACGACACGGCCCAGGAGGTCGGGACGAGCGTCGGCACCGCGGTCGTCGGCACCCTCGTGGCCGTCCTCGTGACGACGGTCCTGCCGGCAGGCACCTGGAGCCCCGAGCTCGTCTCGTCCTTCTTCCACGGTGAACGGGTGACGTATGCCGTCCTGGCCGTCCTCGTGGGAGTCGTGACCACCTGGGGGGCGCTCAGCCTCACCGACTCCCGCAACGTCGACGAGCACGCAGAACCGGAAGCAGAACCGGACAGGGGGCCGGACCCGGAGCCCGCAGCCGCGGGAGACCGGGCTCGGACGACGGCGTAGCGGCGCACCGGCGGCGCCGGACCGGAACCCTCCCGCGCGGGCGGTCTACGCCGTCGGGGCGGCCGGACGCGGGTCCCGCGCGGCCCGGTCGCGGGTCTCGGCGAAGGCCTGCTGCCGACGCGACGGCTGGTCGAGACGCAGCCGACCGCGCAGCCGGCCCACGGGTCGCTCGACGAGCACCCATGAGAGCCACGAGACGAGGACCGCGGCCGCGATGAGCACGAGGTTGCGTGGGGTCGTGTGCTCGCCGAGCAGCCTGCTGTTGATGAACGTCTGGTGCCACAGGTAGAGCGCGTAGCTGATCGTCCCGAAGAAGACCATGACGCGGGAGCCCACGACGCGCGAGTGACCCGACACGGCGGCATACACGAGCCACACGCCGAGCACGGCGTAGACGGCACCGAGCGGCCGGAAGAGCGGGTGGTCGACCTCGAGCCCGTGCCCGGGGAAGGCCGACACGGCGACCAGGACGACGAAGGGCACGAGGGGGCTCGTCGACGGCAGCTCCCAGCCACGCGCGCGCACCGCGGCGATCGCGAACGCCAGTGCCACCCCGAGCAGGAGGGCGAACGCGTTCGTCTCGGTCGAGATGTCGAGGCGGATCGCGCTGCCCCTCGTCCACACGGAGTAGAAGGTCGCGAGCGCCGCCAGGCTGAGCACGACCGCGAGGGCGCGGCTGCGCAGCCACGTCATGAGGGCGATGAAGACGGCCGGCCACACGACGTAGAACTGCTCCTCGACCGAGAGCGACCACAGGTGGTTGAGCACCCCCAGGTCGGTGCCCCCGATGCGCACCCAGTTGCCGACGTAGAAGAGCGAGGCGAGGGCCGCGGTGGGGTAGGTCGAGAGCCGGTCGTCGCCCGTCGCCCAGAGCAGCAGGGGAGCGAGCACGATCAGGAGCGCGAGCGCGGGCAGCAGGCGCAGGGCCCGTCGTCCCCAGAAGCGCCACAGGCTGACCGACCCCCAGCGGTCCCACTCGCGGACGAGCAGGCTCGTGATGAGGTAGCCGGACAGCACGAAGAAGAGCGTCACGCCCGACAGGCCGCCCCAGCGCACCGGCAGCCCGGAGTGGGCCGCCACGACGAGGAGGATGGCGAGACCTCGGACGCCGTCGAGGTCTCGGTTGCGGGAGTGCTGCACGGCGAAGAGCCTAGGCGCAGGCGGTCTAGGATTGGTCCTCGGTGCCCACGGCCGACCAGCCGCGGGCGCCCCAGCGCACTCCCAGCTCAGCCCCGGCGGCCGTCGTGCCGCCCGAACCACGTCCCGGAAGGACCCTCCGTGCTCCGCACTCACGAGGCCGGCACTCTCCGTGCCGACCACGCAGGCCAGACCGTCACCCTCACCGGCTGGGTGGCGCGGCGTCGAGACCACGGCGGGGTCGCCTTCCTCGACCTGCGTGACGCCTCGGGCGTCGCCCAGGTCGTCGCGCGTGACGAGGTGCTCGCCCAGGGCGGCGCCCACGACGTGCGCAACGAGTTCTGCGTCAAGGTCACCGGCGAGGTGCGCGAGCGCCCCGAGGGCAACGCCAACCCCGACCTGCCCACCGGCGACATCGAGGTCATCGTCAGCGAGCTCCAGGTGCTCAACCCGGCTGCGCCGCTGCCGTTCCAGATCGACGAGCGCGTCACGGTCGGCGAGGAGGCCCGCCTCAAGCACCGCTACCTCGACCTGCGCCGCCCCGGCGCCAGCTCGGCCGGCGCCGCGATCCGCCTGCGCTCGAAGGTCAACGCCGCAGCGCGCGCCGTCCTCGGTGCCCGCGACTTCGTCGAGATCGAGACCCCGACCCTGACCCGGTCGACGCCCGAGGGTGCCCGTGACTTCCTCGTGCCCGCGCGCCTCGCGCCCGGCTCGTGGTACGCACTGCCGCAGAGCCCGCAGCTGTTCAAGCAGCTGCTCATGGTCGCCGGAATGGAGCGCTACTACCAGATCGCGCGCTGCTACCGCGACGAGGACTTCCGCGCCGATCGCCAGCCGGAGTTCACCCAGCTCGACATCGAGATGAGCTTCGTCGAGCAGGACGACATCATCGAGCTCGGCGAGTCGATCGTGAAGGCGCTCTGGCGCCTGATCGGCGTCGAGCTCGACGCCCCGTTCCAGCGGATGACCTACGCCGACGCGATGGCCCGCTACGGCTCCGACAAGCCCGACCTGCGCTTCGGCAACGAGCTCGTCGAGTGCACCGGATACTTCGCCGACACGACCTTCCGTGTCTTCCAGGCGGACTACGTCGGTGCGGTCGTCATGCCGGGTGGTGCGAGCCAGCCGCGCAAGCAGCTCGACGCCTGGCAGGAGTGGGCCAAGCAGCGCGGCGCCCGCGGTCTCGCGTACGTCCTCGTCCAGGAGGACGGCGAGCTCGGTGGCCCGGTCGCCAAGAACCTCACCGACGCCGAGCGTGGCGGCCTGGCCGCGCACGTCGGCGCGAAGCCGGGTGACTGCATCTTCTTCGCCGCCGGCGCGGCCAAGCCCTCGCGGGCCCTGCTCGGTGCCGCCCGACTCGAGATCGGACGTCGCTGCGAGCTCATCGACGAGGACGCGTGGAGCTTCCTCTGGGTCGTCGACGCCCCGCTCTTCGAGCCGGCCGCCGACGCCGTCGCCTCAGGCGACGTCGCCGTCGGTGCCGGTGCGTGGACGGCCGTCCACCACGCCTTCACCTCGCCCAAGCCCGAGTTCCTCGAGACCTTCGACACCGACCCGGGGCCGGCGCTCGCCTACGCCTACGACATCGTCTGCAACGGCAACGAGATCGGCGGCGGCTCGATCCGTATCCATCGCCGCGACGTGCAGGAGCGCGTCTTCGCGGTCATGGGCCTGTCGGAGGAGGACGCCCAGGAGAAGTTCGGCTTCCTCCTGGAGGCATTCGCGTTCGGTGCCCCGCCGCACGGCGGCATCGCCTTCGGCTGGGACCGCATCGTCTCGCTGCTCGCGCACACCGACTCGATCCGCGACGTCATCGCCTTCCCGAAGTCCGGCGGTGGCTACGACCCGCTGACCGCGGCCCCGGCGCCGATCACGTCCGCGCAGCGCAAGGAGGCCGGCGTGGACGCGAAGCCCGCGGCCTCCGCCCCCGCAGCCCAGGGCGCCCCCGAGGTCAGCCCGAAGCAGAGCTGACCTCCAGCACCCGCTCCATGGAGGGGTTGTCGTCACCGCGGTGACGACAACCCCTTCTTGACGTATGCCGTCACCTGCCACGCGCTTTGCCCATCCTTGACCCGAGCGGTCCTACGGTCGGAACCATGCGCACACCACGTCGCCGTCCCGTCACAGCGGTGCTCCTGGGCACGGTCCTCGCCCTGACGGGCGCGAGCGCGGCCTCTGGCCTGCCCTCGACCGGTCCCGCCGCCGTCCCTTCGACCGCGCCCGCCGCTGCCCCGCCACCGGAGTTCGGCACCGACTGGGACGACCCGCGCACCCCGGAGCCACCCGTCGCCGTGCCACCCACCCGTCACTGCACCGTGCGGGTCGTCGACGACGCGTTCGACGACTTCGACGTCCACACGCGGGCCTACACCCCGCCCGTCGGGTGCGCAGGTCCGTGGTCCACGGTCGTCATGCGGCTCGAGGGTTCGGTGGCCGGGCGGCAGTTCGACCGCATCGGCTACGTCGACGTCGGTGGCGTGCGCATGCTGACGCTCTCGACGCCCGAGCCGAGCGTCGACGGGATCCGTTGGCACGTCGAGAAGGACGTCACCGACCTCGCGCCGCTGCTCGCGGACCCGCAGCAGGTGCAGGCCTTCATCGGCAACGTCGTCGACTCCACGTACACCGGAGTCATCCACGTCACGGTCGAGCTCGACTTCTACACCACGGGACGCGGCACCCCGGCGGCCCGGACGTCCGACGCCGTCCTTCCGCTCTCCGACACCTCCCGCGACGGCACCGACCTCGTCGGCTCGCTGACCGTGCCCCGCAACTCGACCCGGTTGCTCGCGGACGTCTTCGCGACCGGTTCCGGCGGTGGCTGCGAGGAGTTCTGGGACACGAGCGCCCCCGCGAGCACGGGCTACTCGTGTCCGGACGGCCTGCCCTACCGCGAGGTCGACGTGCGCATCGACGGGCAGCTCGCCGGGATCGCGGCGCCGTACCCCGTCGTCTACACCGGAGGCTGGAGCAACCCGTTCCTCTGGTACACCATCCCGTCACCGAAGGCCTTCGACATCCCGCCGCTCGGCTACGACCTGACGCCGTTCCTGGGCCGCCTCAACGACGGCAGACCGCACGACGTGCGCCTCTCGGTCGTGGGTTTGCCGTCCGGTCAGGGCGGCTGGACGATCTCGCCACGTTTCCGGATCTGGCGCGACGCGGGCCGCAGCGTCGTCGCAGGGACGACCGGGACGGCATACGCAGGCGACCCCGTCGTGGAGAGCGCCGTGTCGGGGGCGGGGGACCAGGCGGGCCACGTCGATCTCGACGCGCGACGTCAGCTCCGCGTCACGGGAACGCTGTCCACCTCGCGCGGGCCGGTGACGACCACGGTCACGCGCCGGCTCGAGAACACGTCGCGGCACGTGTGGACCGACGACGAGGCCGACGACACGCTCACGGCGTCGTGGACCGACACCCAGGTGGTGGCGACCGGGCTCGCGAACGGGACCCCGACCGTCGAACGCACCGGACACCGCTGGGACAAGGACGGTGTCCTCGGCTTCCATCCGCGCGGCGACATCGCCGGCGCGTACGACGTCACGGGCGACATCGCCATCACGTGGTCGCGCGACGACTCGCTGACGCGCGGCGCGGCGCGCCTGTCGAGCCGGTCGGAGACCTCGTCCTACGACGGGCAGGCGAGCTGGATCTACGGGGTGCCGCGGGACCAGCGGCACGCGACCGCCGACACCAGTGCCCGGGCCACGCTCAGCGAGAAGGTCCTCGGCCGGCCCGGGACGTCCTGGGACCACCGGCTCCGCGCTGTCAACGGCACGTTCGTCACGGATGCCGTCGGCTGAGGCGCGGAGGGCGAGAATGAGCGGGTGACCACGACGGAGCGACGCGCGCCCGATGACGTGCTGGTCCACCTGCGCCGCGCCCGCGACCACGCCGACCGGCACTACGCCGAGCCGCTCGACCTCGACGCGCTCGCCGCCGAGGCGCGCCTGTCGAAGTACCACTTCCTCCGGCTCTTCCGCACGACGTACGGCGTGACACCAACCGAGTACGTCTCGCGTCGGCGCATCGAGCGGGCCCAGGACCTGCTCCGGGCCACCAACCTCACGGTCACCGAGGTGTGCCACGCGGTCGGCTTCTCGAGCCTGGGCTCCTTCAGCAGCCGGTTCCGGGCCGTCGTGGGGGAGAGCCCGAGCGAGTTCCAGGCGAGGTATGCCGCCACGGGTGCGCCGCACATCCCGGGCTGCCTCATGTTCATGTGGGGTCTCGTCGAAGGCTCCGCAACCCAGGAGAAGCGCGGGCCGTCCGGGCCGTCCTAGCGTGGACCCATGATCACCAACATCTCCATCGTCAGCGTCTTCGTGAAGGACATCGACGAGTCCAAGCGCTTCTACGTCGACGTCCTCGGGTTCGAGGAGAAGGACGACATCACCCTCGGCGACGGCTACCGCTGGTGCACCGTCGTGCACCCGAGCCAGCCGGAGCTGCAGGTCAGCCTCGCGATCCCCGGACCCCCCTTCTCCGACGAGCTCGTCACGGCGATGAAGCGGGCCCTCGACGCCGGCGGCCTCAACGGGCTCGGCCTCTCGGTCGACGACTGCGAGAAGACCTACGCCGACCTGACGGCGAAGGGCGTCGAGTTCCTCCAGCCTCCGTCGGCCCGGCCCTACGGCACCGAGGCCGTGTGCCGCGACAACTCGGGCAACTGGATCGTCCTCGTACAGGAGGCCGACCGGAAGGTCGTGGCCGCCGACTTCGCCTGAGGCCGAGGCCGCCCGGTCAGTGGTCGATGACGACCGGGCGGCTCGACCAGGCGCAGAGCCGGTCGTAGCCGAGGGACGCGTAGAGCCCACGCGCGACCGCGTTGTGCGAGTACATCCCGAGGGTGCAGACACCTGTCTCGGCGACGGCCAGGCGGGTGACCGCGCCGACGATGGTGCGGCCGAGGCCCTGACCGCGCAGCCGCGCGTCGACGGCCACGGACGACAGGTGCGGCGCCCCGCCACGCGTCGTGCCCCAGGCGGCGACCGCGCGGAGCGCACCGTCGCGGTCCTCGACCGCAAACCAACGGTCGCCCCCGCCGGGCTCGGTGTCGGCCGTGGGGGAGTGCGCCTCGAGGAACGCGCGCACCTCGTCGCCCCGCGCGACGTCGTCGAGGACGACCACCTGCTCGTGCGACGGATGCTCCTCCGGGGCGGTGGTCGTGTGGAACCACTCCCAGTCACCTCCGTCCATGACGCGGTAGCGCTCGCGCAGCCGTGGCTCGAGGTGCTGCGGCACGGTGACCGAGAAGGCGCGACGTCCGGGGGAGACCGTCTGCGCGATCTCCGGCAGGTGGTCGAGCAGCGCCGTGACCCCGTCGTCGCCACCGAGGACGTTCACGGTGCGGCGCACGGCCTTGCGGGTGCGCTGGAAGGCGACGGCGTCGGCCGAGCTCCACCAGGTCGTGGCCAGGTCGTCGGTGACCTCCCACCTGACGAAGGGGTGGCGACCGGTCGCGTCAAGCAGGTCGTCGAGACCGTGCGCGCTGACGACGGCGGTCACTCCGTGATCCCGAACCGGTCGTGGAGGCGGCGCAGTGGCCCGGGGGCCCACCAGTTCCATCGGCCGAGCACCGTCATCGTCGCGGGGACGAGCAGCATGCGCACCAGCGTCGCGTCGATGGCGACGGCCGCGACGAGCGCCACGCCCATCTCCTTGATGATGAGGATGTCGCCGGCGACGAAGCCGCCGAAGACGATGACGATGAGCAGCGCCGCCGACGTGATGATGCGGCCCGTTCGCTGGAGGCCGAGCGAGACCGCGCGGTCGTTGCCGGCACCGTGCCGGTGGAACTCGACGATCCGGGAGAGCAGGAACACCTCGTAGTCCATCGACAGGCCGAACCCGAAGGCGAGCACGAGGAACGGCACCATCGACTCGATCGCGCCGACCGAGGTGAACCCGAGGAGGCCCTCGAGGTGGCCCTCCTGGAAGATCCACACGACGACGCCGAGCGCGGCGCCGAGCGAGATGACGTTGAGCAGCAGTGCCTTGACCGGCAGGACGACCGACCCTGTCATGAGGAAGAGCAGGACGAACGTGCCGAGCACGACGAGAGCCACGGCGTACGGAGCGCGGGCGGACATCGAGTCGAGGAAGTCGATCTGTCCCGCGGCCTGCCCCGTCGTCAACGTCACGAAGGGTGCGCTCGTCCCGCGGA
The DNA here is from genome assembly GCF_001428505.1 of Terrabacter sp. Root181. Taxonomy (GTDB): domain Bacteria; phylum Actinomycetota; class Actinomycetes; order Actinomycetales; family Dermatophilaceae; genus Terrabacter. The sequence continues at coordinate 473,080 of NZ_LMHU01000006.1, read as the reverse complement.
TCGTCGTCACGAGGTCCTGGGCCTCGTCGGACGTCGGACGCCCGGCGACGCGGATGTCGACGCGCTGGTCGGTGCTCCCGAGCGGACGGACGACGACGGCCTCCACACCCGGACTGCTGCGGAACTGCTGGGCCCACGCCGTAACGGCGGCGGTGTCGGCCGTCCGGGCGACGACGGTCACCTCCGGGGCGGAGAGTGCGGGGTAGTCCCGGTCGAGCAGCTCGAAGAAGACCCGCTGGGGCGCGTCCTTCGGGAGCAGCTCGGTGCCCGACGAGGTGAGCTTCATCGACAAGGTGGGCAGCGCCAGCGTCACGAGGACGACGACGACCCCGACGATGACGATCACGGGTCGGCGCTGCACCCCGACGGCCAGCCGGGAGAAGAAGCCGACGTCGGACGTCGGCTCGACGGCCTTGCGGGACAGGCGTTTTGCGCCCACGACGCAGAGTGCGGGCACGAGCGTGATGGCGACGACCATCGCGACGAGGACGACGCTGACCCCGGCCACCCCGATGGCGCGCATGATCGACGCCTCGAAGACGAGCAGGCCGGCGAGGGCGATCGCCACGGTCAGGCCGGAGAAGAGGACGGTGCGGCCCGCCGTCGCCACGGTCCGCTCGGCCGCGTGCGCGACCTCCTCGCGCGTCGGCACCTCGTGCTCGCGGTGGGCGAGCTCCTCGCGGAAGCGGCTCACCGTCAGGAGGCCGTAGTCGATGGAGAGGCCGAGGCCGAGCAGGGTGACGATGTTGACGACCGTCGCGTCGAGCTCGACCACGTGGGAGAAGACGAAGAGCGAGAGCAGGGCCCCGCCGATCGAGACGACGGCACCGACGACCGGCATGCCCGCGGCGACGAAGCCGCCGAAGACGAAGAACATGACGATGAAGGTGAGCGGCAGGGCGATGCCCTCGCCCCGGAGCAGGTCGCGCTCGACGGTCGTCGTGATGGCCTCGATGACCTTGCTCGTGCTACCCACGGACCCTTGGGCGTCCATGCTCGTCGCGACGGCCAGCAGCCGCGTCTCGGCCTGCGTCTCGGCCGCGTCCTGGGCTGCCTTGTCGAGGCCGGGCTCGAAGTCGACGACGGTGACGAAACCGCCCGCGGCCGGGGTCCCGCCCTTGAGCAACGGCGCCACGGACGGGTCGGTGACGCCGCCCGGTGCGAGCAGCGGAGACCGCACGGTCTTGACACCCGGGACCTGTGCGACCTCACGGGTCGCGGACGCGCCGGCCTGCACCGTCGCCGCATCGGTGAGGTCGGCGCCGGTCACCTGCATCGTCAGGGTCTCGAGCGCCGGCTGGCTCTCGGCGATGACGTCCTGGGCCCGGGAGGACTCGGACTCGACGGTCGGGGCGCCGGAGTGCAGCCGCTCGAAGAGCGACTCCCCGGTCACGCCACCGACCGCGACGGCGAAGCACGCGATGGCGATGACGGCCCAGGCCGCCACCCAGGTGCGCGGGTGCCGCGCGATGAGTCCGCCGAGACGGGCCAGCCGGGTGCGCGGCGGGCCCGCGGGTGAGGGGTTCTGCACGCGGATAGCCTTCCACAGTGATGTCGAACAGCACGGAGGACCTCTTCGGTGCGGCCTCCGCCGCCGAGCGCGGCGAGCAGCCCGCATCGGCCGGCGTCGCCCCGCTCGCCGTCCGGATGCGCCCGCGCACCCTCGACGAGGTCCGGGGCCAGGCGAAGGTGCTGCGTCCGGGCAGCCCGCTGCGCCGGCTCATCGAGGGCTCCGGCGGGGCCGCGGGTCCGTTGTCGGCGATCCTCTGGGGGCCGCCGGGCACGGGCAAGACGACGCTCGCCCACCTCGCCGCGACAGCCGCCGAACGCCGCTTCGTCGAGCTCTCGGCCGTCACGGCCGGTGTCAAGGACGTCCGCTCGGTCATGGAGTCGGCCGTCCGGGAGCGTGACCTCTACGCCCGCCAGACCGTGCTCTTCCTCGACGAGATCCACCGCTTCACCAAGGCCCAGCAGGACGCGCTGCTCCCGGGCGTCGAGAACCGCACCGTCATCCTCGTCGCGGCGACGACCGAGAACCCCTCGTTCAGCATCATCGCGCCCCTGCTGTCGCGGTCGGTGCTCGTCACGCTCGAGTCGCTGTCCGACGGTGAGATCGCCGAGCTCCTCGCAGCCGCGCTCACCGACGAGCGCGGGTTCGACGGCGCGCACACCCTCGCCGCCGACGCCACCGACCACCTCGTGCGGATCGCCGGCGGCGACGCGCGTCGGGCGCTGACCTCCCTCGAGGCCGCCGCCGGGGTCGCGCTCGACGCCCAGCCCGCGGGCCGGACGTCCGACGACCCCGTCGGGATCACCCTGGCCGACGTCGAGCAGGCCGTCGCCCAGGCGGCCGTCCGCTACGACCGCGCCGGCGACCAGCACTACGACGTCGCGAGCGCGCTCATCAAGTCGATGCGGGGGAGTGACGTCGACGCCGCCCTGCACTACCTCGCGCGGATGCTCGAGGCGGGGGAGGACCCCCGCTTCATCGCCCGCCGCATCGTCATCTCCGCCAGCGAGGACGTCGGCATGGGCGACCCCACCGCCCTGCAGACCGCCGTGGCGGCGATGCACGCGGTGGCCCAGATCGGCATGCCCGAGGCGCGGATCATCCTCGCCCAGGCGGTCGTGCACAACGCCATGGCACCCAAGTCCAACGCGGCATACCTCGGGATCAACGAGGCGATCGCGGACGTGCGCGCGGGCCGTGGCGGCGCCGTCCCCCCGCACCTGCGGGGGAGCGGCTACGCGGGCGCCGAGCGGCTCGGTCACGGCAAGGGGTACGTCTACGCGCACGACGAGCCCGACGGGGTCGCCGCGCAGCAGTACCTCCCCGACGACCTGCACGACGCCGTCAGCTACTACCGGCCCACGGACCGCGGGTTCGAGGAGCGCCTCCGGACGCGCTGGGAATGGCTCGCGGGACGTCTGGTGCGCACGCGCGGGGAGTGACCGGAGGGGCCGCTCACGCCTGCGTCGTCGGGCAATGTTTCGGGTCCGCAGGGCGTGGACGAACAATGTGTGGCCGGACGTGGTGCTCGGTAACGATTTGTCATCCATGCACGTCTCGATGCTTGGACAGCGCGAAACTGTGTGGCAGGCTCACGACGTCCCGGCGGGGGTGGCATCCGGATCATCTGGTGTGCCTCCGAGGGCGGTCCGGGTGACGAAACCCCGGCCGGATGTGATCCCACAAGGATGGAGACAACGCGTTGAACGCAATGCCGGAGCCCTCAGCGGCCATGCTGACCGAGGAATCCGAGGAGACGGCTTCGACGACGGCCCCCGAGACCCAGGACGTCCGCACGGGCCGTTCTCCCGGTCAGGTGGCCTGGGCCCGGCTCAAGCGGGACAAGGTCGCGGTCGTCTGCGCCGTCATCATCCTGCTGTTCCTCCTCATCGCGATCTTCGCCCCGTTCCTCGTCTCCCTCGAGGCCGTCGACCCCATCACCGGGGCCAAGGCCGACCCGAGCACGGTGCACACGGAGCTCGTCGACTTCAACGGCCTGCCGACCGTCGGGGCCAGCTCGGCCCACTGGCTCGGCGTCGAGCCGCGACTCGGTCGTGACCTCTTCGCCCGCTGGGCCTACGGCGCGCGCCCCTCGCTCATCATCGGCTTCGTCGCGGCGTTCGCCTCGACGATCATCGGCGTGACCCTCGGGCTCGTCGGCGGCTACCTCGGTGGCGCCTCCGACAAGGTCATCTCCTGGATCATCGACTTCTTCCTGTCGCTGCCGATCCTGCTGCTCGTGCTCGCCATCATCCCGATCATGCAGAAGCGCATCGCGGCCGGCAGCGACCTCACGCCCGAGGAGACCTCCGCGATCCGCTTCTGGGTCCTCATCGTCATCCTCGTCGTCTTCGGGTGGATGGGGCTGGCGCGACTCGTGCGCGGCGAGGTCAAGAGCCTGCGCGAGCGCGAGTTCGTCCAGGCCGCACGCGCCATCGGCGTGCCGACCCGCTCGATCCTCTTCCGCGAGATCCTGCCCAACCTCGTCGGCCCGATCATCGTCTCCGCCTCGATCGCCGTGCCGGCCTACATCACCTACGAGGCGACGCTGAGCTACCTCGGTGCCGGTCTCGTCGAGCCCACCGCGTCGTGGGGCCGCACCATCGCCGACGCGCAGAACCTCTTCGCCACGTACCCCCTGTGGCTCTGGCCCTCGGTCATCGGCCTGTCGCTCCTCGTCCTCGCCCTGAGCCTGCTCGGCGACTCGATCCGCGACGCCTTCGACCCCACCAGCCGCCGCTGACCCCACCGGGTCACGGTCATCAGATGTTCTCGGCAAAACGCCGGGACAAGCACAAAGGGAGCAAACAACAATGCGCTGGACCAAAGTCCTGACCGTGGGAGCCGCGGCTTCCCTCGGCTTCGTCGCGGCCTGCGGCGCGCCTGCCGCCAACAACGGCGGTGCCGGCAACGGCACCAACGGTGGAAACGCGCCGGTCGACCAGGCGGGTGCCGCCCTCGACCCCAACGCCAAGGGCCCCGCCCCGGAGATCCCCGGTGCCAAGAAGGGCGGCATCCTCACGGTGCCCTACTCCACGGTGCCCGCCAACATGGACCCGAGCGACCAGTTCTACCAGGACACGGCCGTCATCTTCTCGCTCACTCACCGCGCGCTGACGACCTACGTCAGCCGCGACGGCAAGCAGGTGCTGGTGCCGGACCTCGCCACCGACCTCGGCAAGGCGTCCGAGGACGGCCTGACGTGGACCTTCACGCTCAAGGACGGCATCAAGTACGAAGACGGCACCCCGGTCAAGGCTGCCGACATCGTCTTCGCCGCGAAGCGCTCGTTCGACCCCGACCTCGCGGCCAACGGCCCGACGTACCAGCGCGAGTTCTTCAAGGGTGGCGCCGACTACCAGGGCCCCTACAAGGGTGACAAGAGCTGGAAGGGCGTCGAGGCCCCCGACGACAAGACCGTCGTCTTCCACCTCGAGAAGCGCTTCGAGACGCTGCCCTACTTCGTCTCCTTCAACCAGTTCACGCCGATCCCCGAGGCGAAGGACAAGAAGGCCGACTACCAGCTGCACCCGCTCGCCACCGGCCCGTACATGTTCGACAAGTACACCCCGGGCACCGAGCTGGTCCTCAAGCGCAACCCCAACTGGGACCCGGCCACCGACCCGGCACGCAACGACTACCCCGACGGCTTCCACTTCAAGTGGGGCGTCGACACCATCAAGACGCAGACGGCCATCCTTGCCTCCAACGGTGACGACGCCACGAGCCTCAACTGGGACGCCATCGACTCCTCGCTCATCCCGCAGATCGAGGGCGACAAGAAGGCCCAGTTCGAGGAGGGCCCGTCCTCCTGCGTGCTCATGGTCAACATGGACGCCCGCAAGATCCCGCTCGAGATCCGCAAGGCGATCGCCGTGGCGTGGCCTTTCGACTCGATCCACAAGGCCGGAGGCGAGACGACGCACTCGTTCTCGCCGGCCAGCACGATCATCCCGCCGCAGATCCCCGGTCACCTCGACTACGAGGCCGAGGCTGCGCCGGGCGTCAAGATGAACGGTCAGGGCGACGGCAACCCGACGATGGCCAAGGACATGCTCGCCAAGGCCGGCTACGGCCCCGACAAGCCGTTCGAGCTCATCTACTACTACACGAACGACGACGACATCGCGCAGAAGGTCAACCAGGTCCGCAAGCAGAAGCTCGAGGCCGCCGGCTTCAAGGTTCAGGACATCGGTGTCCCCGGAGCCGAGCGTCGCAAGATCGTCGGCGACCCCAAGGGCAAGTACAACATGCTCCAGTCGCCGCGTGGATGGTGCTTCGACTGGCCGTCCGCCGACTCGATCATCCCGCCCACCATCGGCACGATCGCCCTCTCGCAGGGTGGTACGACGTTCGGTAACTTCTCCGACGCCAAGATCGACGCCGAGATCAAGCGCATCCAGAACCTCTCCATCACGGAGCAGGGCCCGGAGTGGGGCAAGATGGACAAGTGGCTGACGGAGAACTACCTCCTGGCCATCCCGGACAACAACGACAAGGGCAACTCGGTCTTCGGCACGAAGGTCAAGAACGTCCACAACAACCCGAACAAGGGCATGCCGGACCTCACTGACGTGTGGCTCGACCAGTAAGTCGTCAGTGACAGCGCCCCGCAAGGGGAGCAAGATCTGAACTGAAGCCGTGGTGGGGGTCCGGGTTTCCCGGGCCCCCACCACCGGCGCCCACCTCGTTTGGAAGGCAAAACGTGCTCACGTACATCCTCAGGCGGTCGGCTCTCGCCCTGAGCGTCATCATGGCCACCCTGGTCTCGGCGTTCCTGCTGTTCTTCGCGGGCCCGTCCGACCCGGCCCAGGCCATGTGCCCCGAGACCAAGTGCAACCCCGCACGGCTCGAGGCCATCACCAAGAGCATCGGGCTGGACAAGCCCCTCATCGAGCAGTTCCTCACCTACTTCAAGGGTCTCTTCGTCGGTCGCGACTTCGTCTACGCGGGCGACACCGTGCACTGCGGCGCCCCGTGCCTGGGCTTCTCGTTCGTGACGCGTCGTTCCGTCAACGAGGAGCTCTTCACCCGCTTCCCGAACACCGTCGTGCTGGCCCTGATGGCCGCAGTCGTGTTCGTGACGGTCGGCGTGACGTTCGGCATCCTCGCGGCAGTGCGCCGCGGTTCCGCGTCCGACCGCGGGCTCGTCGGCGGCTCGCAGGTGCTCGGCTCGATCCCGTACTACGTCCTCGCGCTGCTCGTCGCGCTCTACCCGGTCATCCTGTGGAACATCCTTCCGCAGTACTCCTCGATATCCGCGGGAGTCGGGCCCTACTTCATGGGCATGCTCGCCCCCGCGTTGATCCTCGGACTCGTCACCTCCGCGTCGTATGTGCGCTACACCCGCAACTCGATGATCGAGACGCTGTCGATGGACTACATCCGCACCGCCCGGTCGAAGGGCATCAACGAGCGCACCGTGCTGTTCAAGCACGGCTTTCGGGCCGCGATGAGCCCGATCGCCACGATCCTGGGCCTCGACATCGCGGCCCTGCTGACCGGCACTCTCATCACGGAACAGATCTTCGGCGTCGACGGCATCGGCCGCCGCGGCCTGGCCGCGCTCCGGTCCTTCGACCTGCCGGTCATCATGGGGACGGTGCTCATCGGAGCCGTCGTCGTCGTGGTCATGAACCTCCTCGTCGACATCGCGTACTCCTTCATCGACCCGAGAGTGAGGCTCTCGTGACCACGACCGTCAACACCATCTCGACCCAGACCGCAGAGGCCCGCAACGCCGGCGACGTCGTCCTCGACGTCAACGACCTCTCGGTGGCCTTCCCGACGGAGGAGGGCGTGGTCAAGGCCGTCTCCAACCTCACCTACCAGGCTCGCCTCGGGCGGACGCTCGCCATCGTCGGCGAGTCCGGGTCCGGCAAGTCCGTGAGCAGCATGGCGGTGCTCGGACTGCACAACCCCAAGCGCACCCAGATCACGGGCAGCATCAAGCTCGACGGCATCGAGCTCGTCGGCGCGCCGAGCTCGACCTTCCAGAAGATCCGCAGCACCAAGGCCGCCATGGTCTTCCAGGACCCGCAGAGCTCGCTGCACCCGTTCCACAAGGTGGGCAAGCAGATCGCCGAGGCCTACCAGGCGCACAACAAGGTGAGCAAGCAGGTCGCCCTCAAGCGTGCGGTCGAGATGCTCGACCTCGTGGGCATCCCCAACCCGCAGCGTCGCGCCAACTCCTACCCGCACGAGTTCTCGGGCGGCATGCGCCAGCGCGCCATGATCGCCCTAGGCCTGGTCAACAACCCCAAGCTGCTCATCGCCGACGAGCCGACGACCGCGCTCGACGTCACCGTGCAGGCCCAGATCCTCGACCTCGTCAACGACCTCCAGAAGGAGTTCGGCTCGGCGGTCATCCTCATCACCCACGACCTCGCGGTCGTGGCCGAGACGGCCGACGACATCCTCGTGATGTACGCCGGCCGTGGCGTCGAGAAGGGCAGCGCCAAGGAGGTGCTGGCCCAGCCGTCGCACCCGTACACCTACGGCCTGCTCCAGTCGCTGCCCTCGCACTCGGAGGACCTCGAGGAGCTCAAGGCGATCAAGGGCACGCCGCCCAGCCTGCTCAACCTGCCGTCGGGCTGCTCCTTCCACCCGCGCTGCGAGTTCAAGACGCAGGTCGAGGGGGATGCCTGCTGGACCGTGCTGCCGGAGTGGCGGCCGACGCCGGGCCTGTCCAACCGTGAGATCCGCTGCCACCTGGCCGACCCCGTGGCCACGCTGCAGAACGACGAGGGAGTCCGATGAGCGACAAGACGCTGCTCAGGGTCACCGACCTCCAGCGCTACTTCCCGTTCCGCGAGGTCCAGGGCCTGCGCATGGTCAAGGCGACGGTCAAGGCCGTCGACGGCATCAGCTTCACGGTCAACGAGGGCCAGACCCTCGGACTCGTGGGCGAGTCCGGCTGCGGCAAGTCGACGACGTCGCGGCTCGTGACGCGGCTCGACGAGCCCACCGGCGGCACCGTCGAGTTCGAGGGGCGTGACATCACGCACCTCAAGGAGCACGAGCTGCGCGACATCCGCCGCAACGTGCAGATGATCTTCCAGGACCCGTACTCCTCGCTGAACCCGAGGCAGACGGTCGGGGCGATCCTCAGCACGCCGCTGCGCGTGCACGGCCTGCACAAGGGCAAGGAGAAGGCCCGCGTGCAGGAGCTGCTCCAGCTCGTCGGCCTCAACCCGGAGCACATCAACCGCTACCCCTCGGAGTTCTCCGGAGGCCAGCGCCAGCGCATCGGCATCGCCCGCGCCCTCGCGGTCGAGCCGAAGCTGATCATCGCCGACGAGCCGGTCTCGGCTCTCGACGTGTCGATCCAGGCGCAGGTGATGAACCTGCTCGCCAAGCTGCGCAACGAGCTCGACCTCGCGTTCATCTTCGTCGCCCACGACCTCGGCGTCGTGCGCCACTTCTGCGACCAGGTCGCGGTGATGTACCTCGGCAAGATCGTCGAGTACGGCGACAAGAAGAAGATCTACGAGGCCCCCGAGCACCCGTACACCCAGGCCCTGCTCTCGGCGGCGCCCGACATCAACGTCGCCCGCGGCATCGCCCCCAAGGAGCGCATCCGCCTGGTCGGCGACGTGCCGAGCCCGATCGACCCGCCGAGCGGCTGCCGTTTCCGCACGCGCTGCTGGAAGGCGCAGGACATCTGCGCCCAGCAGGAGCCGCCGCTCGTCTCGGCCACGGCCGACCTGGCGACGCGCACCTTCCGCGAGGGCGGCGTGCACCTGCAGGCCTGCCACTTCCCGGAGGTCAAGACCGACCTCGTCGCCGAGGTCGAGCACTCGGCCTGAGTGCCGGGGGCGAGGACGCACGACGTATGCCGCTGGGCCGGTTCCCGCACGGGGGAGCCGGCCCAGCGGCATACCCGGTCAACGGCGGTGGGACGAGTCTCACGCGGTCCGTTAGGGTTGAACCACCTCGGCGTGAGCGTGCGCCGACGACCGAAGGACGATGAACGTGGCCCACCAGGGACCGAGGCACGCCCGGTGCGGTGGCCTGCAGCCGGCGAGGCGAGCCCCCCGGGGGTCAGCCGCGCGCCAGTGAGGCGCCGGGCTGACCCCGCCCCGCCTGCCCGTCACCACCTGCGACGGGCCTCCCGCAGACCACACGTGTCGACCCCAAGGACTCATCATGGAAACCGCTGAGATCAGGCGTCGCTGGCTCTCGTACTTCGGCAGCCGCGGCCACACCGTCGTGCCGAGCGCCCCGCTCGTGCACGAGGACCCGAACCTGCTGTTCGTCAACGCCGGCATGGTCCCGTTCAAGCCGTACTTCCTCGGTCAGGAGACCCCGCAGTTCTCGCGCGCGACGAGCGTGCAGAAGTGCGTGCGCACCCTCGACATCGAGGAGGTCGGCAAGACGACCCGCCACGGCACGTTCTTCCAGATGAACGGCAACTTCAGCTTCGGCGACTACTTCAAGGAAGGCGCCATCGAGCTCGCGTGGGAGCTCATCACGCGCAGCCAGGCCGAGGGTGGCCTGGGCTTCGAGGAGAAGGACCTCTACGCGTCCGTCTACCACGAGGACGCCGAGGCGATCTCGCTATGGAAGAAGATCGCGGGCCTGTCCGACGACCGCATCGTGCGCCTCGGGCGCAAGGACAACTACTGGAACATGGGCGTGGCCGGTCCCGGCGGTCCCTGCTCGGAGATCCTGCTCGACCGAGGCCGCGAGTTCGGCGCCGACGGCGACTGGGAGGCGGGCGACCGCTACCTCGAGTTCTGGAACCTCGTCTTCATGCAGTACGAGCTCGAGAACGTCCGGTCGAAGGAGGACTTCGACATCGCGGGCGAGCTGCCCAAGCGCAACATCGACACCGGCATGGGCCTCGAGCGCGTCGCCTTCCTGCTCCAGGGCGTCGACAACATCTACGAGACCGACGAGGTCTTCCCCGTCATCGCGGCGGCGGAGGACCTGACCGGTCGCCGCTACGGCTCGGACCACGAGGACGACGTGCGCTTCCGCGTCGTCGCCGACCACGTGCGCAGCTCGCTCATGCTCATCGGAGACGGCGTCACCCCGGGCAACGAGGGCCGCGGCTACGTGCTGCGCCGCCTCCTGCGGCGCGCGGTCCGCTCGATGCGTCTGCTCGGCGTCGACGCACCGACGCTCGAGCAGCTGCTCCCGGTCAGCATGGAGCGGATGAAGACCTCCTACCCGGAGCTCGAGACCGACTTCCACCGGATCAGCCAGGTCGCGTACGCCGAGGAGGACGCCTTCCGACGCACGCTGAGCTCGGGCACGACGATCCTCGACACGGCGGTGGCGCGGGCCAAGTCCTCGGGTGCCACGACCCTCGGCGGCGCCGAGGCGTTCGCGCTGCACGACACGTACGGCTTCCCGATCGACCTGACGCTCGAGATGGCCGCGGAGCAGGGTCTGCAGGTCGACGAGCCCGGCTTCCGCCGGCTCATGGGCGAGCAGCGGGACCGCGCGAAGGCCGACGCCAGGGCCAAGAAGTCGGCGCACGGAGACACGAGCGTCTACCGGCAGCTGTCCGACACCCTCGGCCGCGACGTCGAGTTCACCGGCTACGACCAGACGCAGACCGACACGCGTATCCGGGGCCTGATCCGCGACGGCGTCGTCGTCGACCGCATCGGTCCCGGTGACGAGGTCGAGATCGTGCTCGACCGCACGCCGCTCTACGCGGAGTCCGGTGGCCAGCAGGCCGACCACGGCCACATCCGCCTCGCGAGCGGGGCCCTCATCGAGGTCACCGACGTCCAGCGCCCCATCACCGGTCTCGTCGTGCACCGCGCGACGGTGCTCGAGGGCGAGGCGGGCGTCGGCGAGGACGCCGAGGCCGAGGTCGACGTCGTGCGCCGCCGGTCGATCTCCCGCGCACACACCGCGACCCACATGGTCCACCAGGCGCTGCGCGACGAGCTCGGCGACACGGCCACGCAGGCGGGTTCCGAGAACTCCCCGGGCCGGCTGCGCTTCGACTTCAAGTCGCTCCAGGCCGTCCCCGCCGCGGCCATGGGCGAGATCGAGGCGCGGATCAACGCCGTGCTGCTCGACGACCTGCCCGTCACGGCGGACGTCATGGCCATCGACGCCGCGAAGAAGCTCGGCGCCATGGCGCTCTTCGGCGAGAAGTACGGCGAGCGGGTCCGCGTCGTGTCGATCGGCGAGTGGTCCCGTGAGCTGTGCGTCGGCACGCACACGCCACGCGTCGGCCAGATCGGGGTCGTCAAGCTGCTCGGCGAGAGCTCGATCGGGTCGGGCGTGAGGCGCGTCGAGGCGCTCGTGGGTGCCGACGCGTACTCCCACCTCGCCCGCGAGGCGACGATCGTCAGCCAGCTGACCGACACGCTCGGAGTGCGGCGCGACGAGCTGCCCGACCGCATCGCGACCATCCTCGGCCGGCTGCGCGACGCCGAGAAGGAGATCGCGGCGGTGCGTCAGAGCCAGGTGCTCGGGGCGGCGTCCGGGCTCGTCCAGTCGGCGCGCGACATCTCCGGCGTCACGTTCGTCAGCCACGACGCGGGCGACGGCGTCACCGGCGACGACCTGCGCAAGCTCGTCACCGACGTGCGCGGCCGCCTCGGCAACGACCGTCCCGTGCTCGTGTCGATGGCCTCCGTGGCCGCCGGCCGCCCGGTCGTCATCGTTGCGACGAACGAACGCGCCCGCGAGATCGGACTCAAGGCCGGCGCCTTCGTCAAGGTCGCCGCGCAGGCGCTCGGCGGCGGTGGCGGCGGCAAGGACGACCTCGCCCAGGGCGGCGGCACCGACGCGTCGCGCGTCTCGGTGGCCCTCGGCTCCGTCGAGGACCAGCTCCGCAACCGAGGCGACTGACTTGTCGGATCCCCGCGCCCGTCCAGGGGCCCGCGTCGGCGTCGACGTGGGCAATGCCCGCGTCGGCGTCGCGGCGTCGGACGCCTCCGGGGTGCTCGCCCATCCGGTGCGCACCCTGGCGCGGGATGCCGAGACCGACAGCGACGTCGACGCCATCGTGGCCCTGACGAAGGAGCTCGAGGCGATCGAGGTCGTCGTCGGGCTGCCGCGCCTGCTGTCGGGCCAGGAGGGCGAGGCGGCGCGCATCGCGCGCGACTATGCCGGTCGGCTCGCGGCCCGTCTGGGTACGGTGGAGGTGCGGATGGTCGATGAACGCTTGACCACCGTGGACGCGCACCGCAGACTACGCGACAGCGGCGTCCCGGGTCGGGGGCAACGGGCCGTCGTCGACCAGGCTGCTGCGGTGCTCATCCTGCAGTCGGCCCTCGACACCGAGGCGCTGTCGGGCAGGCCGCCCGGGGAGACCGTCACGCCGGGGGGCAAACGGAAGAAGGAACGTCGTCGATGAAGGACCATCTCGAGTCATCCATCTTCGGCGACCACGAAGAGACCCTCGAGCACGTCGAGGAGACGCACGCGGCGCCGCCGATGAGCCGACGCGAGCTGCGCGAGCAGGAGCTCGCGGCCCGCAAGCGCGGCAACCGCCGGGCCGGCAAGGGCGCGTCAGGTGGTGCGCCGAAGGGCAAGCCGTCGGTCTTCCGCCGCCTCGTCGTGATCGTGCTCGCGCTCGCCGTCATCGGCGGCGGCGTCGCCGTCGCCTACAAGGCCCTCAAGCCGGTCGTCGAGGGCTTCCTCGAGTCCAACGACTACCCGGGCCCGGGTACGGGCGAGATCCGGGTGACCGTCGACCAGGGTGCGGGCGGCAGCGCGATCGCCAAGACCCTGGCCGACCAGGACGTCGTCAAGTCGAGCAAGGCCTTCATCGAGGCCGCCAACAACGACCCGAAGAGCGCCGGCATCCAGCCGGGCGTCTACGAGATGAAGAAGCAGATGAAGGCGTCCGACGCCCTCGCGATCCTCGTCGACCCCAAGAACCGTATGATCACCCGCGTCACCATCCCCGAGGGTCTCTGGGCGAGCGAGATCTACGCCAAGCTGTCGAAGTCGTCGGGCATCCCGGTGGCGCAGTACGTCGCGGCCGCCAAGAAGGTCGACGAGCTCGGCCTGCCCCCGTCGGCCAAGGGCAACCTCGAGGGCTACCTCTTCCCGGCGAGCTACGAGTTCGGGCCCACGGCGACCGCGCTCGACCAGCTCAAGCAGATGGTCGCGGAGTCGACCAAGCGCCTCGACGCCCTCGGCATCACGCCCGACCGGATGGAGCGCGTCGTCACGGTGGCGAGCCTCGTCGAAGGCGAGGCCAAGAACCAGGCGGACCGGTCCAAGGTCGCCCGCGTCGTCGAGAACCGGCTCGCGGCCAAGATGTCGCTCGGGTTCGACTCGACGGTCAACTACATCTTCAAGAAGCGCGGTGTCCCCACGCAGGAGATGCTCGACAGCGACAACCCCTACAACACGCGACGCTTCACCGGTCTGCCGCCCGGCCCGATCTCCAACCCGGGAGAGAGCGCCCTCGAGGCCGCCGCCGGACCCGTGGCCGGGCCGTGGCTCTACTTCGTGACGGTCGACCTCGACACGGGGGAGACGAAGTTCGCCGCCACCTACGAGGAGCACCAGCGCAACGTGGCGCAGTTCCAGAAGTGGTGCACCGACAACAAGGGCAAGTGCTGAACGAGGGGCGCGACGTCGCCCGGCACTGCGCGGTGTGGGGCAGCCCGATCGGGCACTCGCTCTCGCCCGTGCTGCACCGGGCGGCGTATGCGGCGCTGGGCCTGCACGACTGGTCCTACGACCGCCGGGAGGTCGACGAGGCCGGCTTCGCCGCCGCCCTCGCCGGACTCGACGCGACGTGGGCCGGTCTGTCCCTGACGATGCCCCTCAAGGAGGTGGCGTTCCGGGCGGCCACCAGGGTGACGACGGTCGCCGCGGTGACGGGCGCGGCCAACACCCTCGTCCGCGACCCCGACGGGTCGCCGGGCTGGATCGCGCACAACACCGACGTCCACGGCATCACGATGGCGCTGCGCGTCGCCGGGTGCACCGACCCGTCGAGCGTGCTCGTCGTCGGTTCGGGTGCCACCGCGCGCGCCGCGATCGCTGCGGTGTCGGCGCCCGGCGGACGGGTCGTGTTCATGGTGCGCGACCGGGTCCGCTCCGAGACCCTCGCGCAGGCCCGGGAGGCCGGGCTGGCCGTCGAGGTCGTCCACCTGGGGGAGTGGGCCACGGCGGCTGACGTCGACGCCGTCGTCAGCACCGTGCCGCCAGCGTCGGTGCCGGGCCTGGGCTCCTTCCCCGAGGTGTGGGAGGGCACGCGACGTCCCGTGGTCCTCGACGTCGTCTACGGCTCGGGTGAGACCGCCCTGCAGCGCGCCGCGCGTGGCCGCGGCTGGGCCGTCGCCGCGGGCACGGACATGCTCCTGCACCAGGCCACCGAGCAGGTCCGTCTCATGACCGGTCGCCCGGCTCCGCTCGCCGAGATGTCGCACGCCCTCCGACTCGCGTTGCGCGACCGGCGCGAGGACCCATGATCCCGCCGATGACGTGGGCGACGGCCCCGGGCACGCCGTGGTGGTTCGTCGTCGCGCTGGTCGTGGCCGGTGGGCTCGTCGGCGAGGTGCTGCGACGCCGGCTCGCGACCGGTGGCTACCGCCTCGACGACGAGGCCGGGCCCCCGCCGCGCGTCTCGCCGGTCGTCGTGCCGGTCGCGCTCGCCCTCCTGTGGGGGCTGCTCGCCTGGCGCTTCGGACCCCTGTCGGAGTGGGCGCTGACGCCAGCCTACCTCGGGTTCGCCTTCGTCGCCGTCGGCCTCGCGTGGATCGACGCGGACGTGCATCGCCTGCCGCGCGGACTGACGCGGCCGGCATACCCACTCCTCGTGGCGCAGCTCGCGCTCGCGTCCCTCGCCTCGGGGGACTGGGAGGCGTTGCGCCGGGCGGCGATCGCCGGCGCCGTGCTCTGGACGATCTACTTCGTGCTCGCGCTCGTGGCGGCGTTGCTCGGCAGCGGCTTCGGCTACGGCGACGTGACGCTCGCCGGGCTCGTGGGGCTCGCGACCGGCTACGTCAGCGTGTCGACGACGCTCGTGGCGTCGTATGCCGCCTTCATCCTCGCGGGGGTCTACGGGCTCGTGCGGCTCGTCCTGCGCCGCGGCACCCGCAAGGACGACATCGCGTTCGGTCCCTGGATGCTGCTCGGTCTGCTCATCTCCCTCGTCGTCCAGGTGAGCCCGCTCGTCTGAGCGCCTGCTCTCCCGACCGCCTGCCCTCCCGAGCGCAGCCCGCGAGCCCGGTCCCGCGGAGCGGGCGGGTCGGGGGCGGTGGCGGACCCCGTGGGAGGATCGGGGCATGTTGCGTTGGTTGACGGCCGGTGAGTCGCACGGTCCCGCACTCGTCGCCATGATGGAGGGGCTGCCCGCCGGCGTCGAGGTCGGGGCGAAGGACCTGCAGGCCGCCCTGTCCCGTCGTCGCCTCGGCTACGGCCGCGGTGCGCGGATGACGTTCGAGCAGGACGAGGTCGAGTTCCTCGGTGGCCTGCGCCACGGCCTGACGCTCGGCTCGCCCATCGCGGTGCGCATCGGCAACAGCGAGTGGCCGAAGTGGACCACCGTGATGAGCCCCGAGGCCGTCAGCGACGAGGCGTATGCCGCCTCCGACGACGTGAACGCCGAGAAGGAGGTCGCGCGCAACAAGCCGCTGACCCGCCCTCGTCCGGGGCACGCCGACCTCGTCGGCATGCAGAAGTACGGTCACGAGGACGCCCGCCCCGTGCTCGAGCGTGCCTCGGCCCGCGAGACCGCGGCCCGGGTCGCGCTCGGCGAGATCGCCGCCCGCTTCCTCGAGCAGTCCTACGGCATCCGCCTCGTGTCGCACACCGTCTCGATCGGGACGGCAGGTGTGGCCGCCGGCGCCGCCCTGCCGACCCCCGACGACGTCGAGCGCCTCGACGCCGACCCCGTGCGCGCCTTCGATCCTCAGGGGTCGGCTGCCATGGTCGCCGCGGTCGACGCGGCCAAGAAGGACGGCGACACCCTCGGCGGCGTCGTCGAGGTCCTCGCCTACGGCGTGCCCCCGGGTCTCGGCTCGCACGTGCACTGGGACCGCAAGCTCGACGGGCAGCTCGCGCAGGCCCTCATGAGCATCCAGGCGATCAAGGGCGTCGAGGTCGGCGACGGCTTCGAGACGGCCCGGCGTCGCGGCTCCGAGGCGCACGACGAGATGGAGCTCGTCGACGGCGTCATCACCCGCCGCACCGGCCGGGCCGGCGGCACCGAGGGCGGCATGTCGACCGGCCAGGTGCTCCGCGTCCGCGCGGCGATGAAGCCGATCAGCACCGTGCCGCGGGCGCTGTCCACGGTCGACGTCGCCACGGGGGAGGCCGCGACGGCCATCCACCAGCGTTCGGACGTCTGCGCCGTGCCTGCCGCGGGCGTGGTCGCCGAGGCGATGGTCGCGCTGGTCCTCGCCGCGTCGTGCCTCGAGAAGTTCGGGGGCGACTCGGTCACCGAGACGTCACGCAACCACACGGCATACCTCGACGGCATCCGGCAGGGGCTGCGCACATGGTGAACGAGCCCGTGAGCCGCCCCGTGGCCGTCGTCGTCGGGCCTCCCGGCGCCGGCAAGACCACCGTCGGGCAGGCGCTGGCGTCGCGCCTGGGCGTCGCCTTCCACGACGTCGACGCTGCCATCGAGGCCGCGCAGGGCCGGTCGATCTCCGACATCTTCGTCGACGACGGCGAGTCCGTCTTCCGCGACCTCGAGCGCGCCGAGGTCGCCCGGGCGCTGGCGGAGGAGCCGGGCGTCGTCTCGCTCGGCGGGGGAGCGGTCATGGACCCGCTGACCGAGGCGGCCATCGCCGGGCACGCCGTCGTCTTCCTCGACGTCGCCATCGCCGACGCGAGCAAGCGGATCGGCTTCGACCGGTCGCGACCGCTCCTGTCGGTCAACCCCCGCGCGTCGTGGGTCGCGATGATGAACCAGCGGCGCCCGACCTACGAGCGCATCGCGACCGTCCGCGTGGACACCGCCGGCCGCACGCCCGACGAGGTCGTCGACGTCGTCGTCGCCGAGCTCCAGGCGGCCCGGGCGTGAGCGCTCCGGCCGAGCCGACGACGATCGCCGTCGGCGGCGACTACGACGTCGTCATCGGGTCCGGTGTGCTCGACCGCGTCGGTGACCTCCTCGGCCCCGACGTCGAACGCGTCCTCGTCGTCCACCCCCCGACGCTCCCCGGGCTCACGTCCCGGGTGACAGCAGCACTCGAGGGTCGGGGGTATGCCGTCCACGCCGCCGAGGTGCCCGACGCAGAGGCGGCCAAGACCGCCGAGGTCGCTGCGGCCCTCTGGGCGCAGCTCGGCCGCGCCGGCTTCACCCGCACCGATGCCGTCGTCGGGGTCGGCGGCGGCACGGTCACCGACCTCGCCGGCTTCGTCGCGGCGTCGTGGCTGCGCGGGGTGCGCGTCGTCCAGGTGCCGACGACGCTACTCGGCATGGTCGACGCTGCCCTCGGTGGCAAGACCGGGATCAACACCCCGGAGGGCAAGAACCTCGTCGGCGCCTTCCACCCGCCGGCCGGGGTGCTCTGCGACGTGGACGTCCTCGCGACCCTGCCCGTGGCCGACCTCGCCGCGGGTCTCGCCGAGGTCGTCAAGTGCGGCTTCATCGCCGACCCCGTCATCCTCGACCTCGTCGAGTCGGCCACCGCGGATGACGCCGACCGGGCCCGAAGTGCCGCCAACCCGCACCTGCGCGAGCTCATCGAGCGCGCCGTCCGGGTCAAGGCCAACGTCGTCGCCGCCGACCTGCGCGAGAGCTCGCTCCGCGAGATCCTCAACTACGGCCACACCTTCGGCCACGCCATCGAGCAGGTCGAGCACTACTCGTGGCGGCACGGCGAGGCGGTGGGGGTCGGCATGGTCTACGTCGCCGAGCTCGCCCGCCTCACCGGTCACCTGAGCGGTCCCGAGGGCGACGCGCTCGTGGCCAGGCACCGCTCGGTCCTCACCTCGCTCGGCCTGCCGACGACGTATGCCGCGGGCCGGTGGGACGAGCTGCTGACCGCGATGCGACGCGACAAGAAGTCCCGCGGTTCGACGCTGCGGTTCGTCGTGCTCGACGGTCTGGCCGAGCCCACCCGTCTGGCCGGGCCTGACGACGCGCTGCTCCAAGCGGCATACGGCCTCGTGTCGCGCCGCGCCGACGCGGCCGCTCAGTAGACTCGCGGGCATGACGGCACCCACGGTCTTCGTCCTGTCGGGCCCCAACCTGGGCCGTCTCGGCACCCGAGAGCCGGAGGTCTACGGCTCGGACACGCTCGACGACGTGCACGCCGCGGTGCAGCGCGAGGCGCGCGACCTGGGCCTCGTCGCCGACTGTCGCCAGACCAACCACGAGGGCGAGCTCATCGACTGGCTGCACGAGGCCGTCGACGTGGGGGCTGACGTCGTGCTCAACCCGGGCGCCTTCACGCACTACTCGTATGCCGTCCGCGACGCCTGCGCCATCGTGACCACGAGCGGACGCAGCCTCGTCGAGGTGCACCTGAGCAACCCGGCTGCCCGCGAGGAGTTCCGGCACACCAGCGTCGTCGCGGGGGTCGCGACCGGCACGGTCTCGGGCTTCGGCCTGCAGTCCTACCTGTTGGCCCTGCGCGCCCTGGTCTGACGGCAGCGGGCCCGTCACGATGTGATGACGGAGCCCGACGCTGCCCATCCGGCTCACCTCCGCGCGCCGTACGTTGCTGTCGTGACCCACGCAGAGCGGCTCGCAGTCGGCGGCGCGGTGCTCGTCGCGCGGCCGCTCTGTCGGGGTGCGTGCAGCCGGTCCGGCATCCAGCCTCGGCCCCGGAACCGACGACCGTGGCGGTGCCCGGCTGCCCGCCGGTGTTGGTCACGCCGGTGCGGCGGGCGATCGTCGACTTCACGGACCTCGTGGTGCACGACGGCGTCACGTACAGCTCGCGACCTGATCGGCCGCAGGCACTCGCACCGGCCCAGCTCGGACCGGAGGTGTTCCGGGTCTCCTGCACGTACTCGAGCCTGAACGAGCTCACGCAGTCGGAGCTGCCGGAGGTGACCGAGCACTCGGCCGGCTTCATCCCGGCCCGGTCACCGGTGTACGAGCTGAAGGGCTGGCCGAGAGCATGCCGTCTCGCGGCCCAGCACGACGGCAGCTGGTTCGTCTACCTCGCCACGGTCGACACGGGCGACGCCTCGAGGGTCAAGGAGTGCGCGCTCGACCTCGTTCGCTCGACGGAAGCCGCTCGCTCCTGACACCACGGACCGGGAGGAGGCGTCCGATCCAGCCCCGAGCCGCAGTCTCACAGCGATTGCACAGACCGAGCAACGGGTCGCCACGGATGAGACTCTCAGAGTCTTCTCAGGAGGGACTACCGGGTCCCGCGACGAAAGGTCGGCCCATGGCACCGCGCACTCCCTCGGCCCCTGAGCACGAGTGGCTCGACGAGCACGGCAACGAGATCGAGGACCACGACCGGGGACTTGTCTACGACCTCCAGACCCTCGTCGACCGGCGCCGGGCGCTGACCCTCTTCGGCGGTCTCGGTGTCGCGGGAGCGCTCGCAGCGTGCAGCTCCGGCACCGCGTCGGTCACGACGAGCAGCGCGACGAGTAGCTCGTCGAGCGCCACGTCCTCGGCCACCGCGACGAGCGCCGCCACCTCGACGGCGGCGGCCACCTCCGCTGCCACGACCGATGCCGATCTCGTCGAGGCGCCGGACGAGACGGCCGGGCCCTATCCGGGCGACGGGTCCAACGGCCAGAACGCCCTCGACGACTCCGGCATCGTGCGCCAGGACATCCGCAGCAGCTTCGGCTCCTCCACCACGACGGCCCAGGGTGTGCCCCTGACCATCAAGCTGACGGTGAAGGATCTCGCGACGAGCTCTGCGCTCGTCGGCGCGGCCGTCTACGTCTGGCACTGCGACCGCGACGGCAGCTACTCGATGTACAGCCAGGGCGCGGCCGACGAGAACTACCTGCGCGGCGTGCAGGCCACCGACGAGTCGGGCACGGCAACCTTCACGTCGATCTTTCCCGCCTGCTACTCGGGACGTTGGCCGCACATCCACTTCGAGGTCTACTCGAAGGTGAGCGATGCGACGTCGAGCGGCCCGATCGTCAAGACCTCGCAGATCGCCCTGCCCCAGACCACCTGCGAGACGGTCTACGCCATGAGCGGCTACGGGCAGAGCGTCGGCAACCTCTCGCAGGTCAGTCTCCAGCGCGACAACGTCTTCGGTGACGACGGTGGCATCCACCAGCTCGCGACGATGTCGGGCAGCGCCACGTCTGGTTACACGGCGGCGTTGACGATCGGCGTCTGACAGCGCGACGTGGGAGCCTGCTCCCATGAGTGAGGACGAGGACCTCGTCGTCAGCGCGATGGCGATCAACGTGACGATCCCTGAGGCGCTGCGCTGGAACGACAGTCGCCGGGGACAGGAGTTCCGGCTCGACACCCTCAACGTCCGGATGCTCCCGGACGGCCATCTCGCGGCCAAGGCGTACGGCCGACCCGTCGAGGGCGGTCGCGGGGCCTACGTGTCGTTCACGGTGCCGGACCGGCCCGAGCTCGCAGCACTCATCTCGGCCGCCGGCGACCGGGCCGCGGACAGATGGGCGGGCCACCAGGGGCTTCAGTGAGCGGGCGTCAGGCTGCGCCGAGAGCCTCGGGCAACGGCTCGGTGTGCACGATCGTCAGCTCGGAGACGGCGCGGGTCAGCACGACGTACAGGCGTCGCAGGCCGGTGCGCTCGTCGGGCTCGGCTGCCGCGATCGCCGCCGGCTCGACCACGACGGTGCGGTCGAACTCGAGACCCTTGGCGACGCTCGCCGGCACGACCTCGACCTGGTGGTCCTCGTCGTCGCCGTGGTCGCGGTCGAGCCGTCCGTGCGGCACGCCGGCGGCAGCGAGCGCGGCCGAGACCCGCTCGACGTCGGCGTCCGGCGCGATGACGCCGACCGACCCCGCGGCGCTCGAGGCCCGCGCAACGGCCCGCACGACCTCGGCGTCGAGGCCGCCCGGAGGCGCGGGCACGATGTCCAGCCGCCCCGGGTTGTCGCGCACCGATACCGGTGCGCCGAGACCCGGCGCCATGACGGGCAGGAGCCGGGCGGCGTACTCGATCACGACGGCCGGGACCCGGAAGCCGCGGTCGAGCACGACGAGGTCGTGGTCGTCCTTGCCGAGGTGACGCATCGCGTCGTCCCAGGATGACGTCGCCCACGGGGTCGTGCCCTGGGCGATGTCGCCGAGCACCGTGACCGACCCCGTCGAGCACCGCCGTCCGACCGCGCGCAGCTGCATGGGCGACAGGTCCTGCGCCTCGTCGAGCACGACGTGGCCGAGGCTGGGCACCCGTCGCAGCAGGTCGTCGAGCTCGTCGAGCAGGGCCATGTCGGCGCGCGACCAGCGGGCGGCACCCTTGGCGCGGGCCGGCTTGTCCCACAGGAGCATCGACTGCTCGTCGTCGGTGAGGTCGTCACCGGCGGCAGCTCGCAGTGCGTCGGCGTCGGACCACAGCCGGTGCAGCACGCCCTGCGGGTCGAGGGCGGGCCACACGGACGAGACGTACGTCTTGACCGCAGCCGACTTCGCGACCGCGTCCTGCACCCGGTCGTCGGGCGCGTCGCCCGCCCGCTCCATCTCCAGGAGCACGTGGTGGGCGAGGCGCTGGGGGAGCAGGTCGCGCGCGGCGGAGTAGCGCACGCCGCGGGCGGCGAGCTCGTCGACGATGTCGGCGACCTCGTAGGCCGGGACGCGCCACTTGCGCACGCCGCGCGGCACCACGACCGCCTCGGTGGGACGGACGAGGCTCGACCACACGGCGCGGCGCAGCACCGACGCGAGGCGGGCGTCGCCCTTGAGGGTCGCCACCTCGGCCGGCTCGTCCGTGCGCACCCGGCCGTGCTCGAGCAGCGACTGGATGGTCGCGTGCCCGACGCGCACCTCGCCGAGCGAGGGCAGCACCGCTCCGATGTGGTCGAGGAAGGCGCGGTTGGGGCCGACGACGAGCACGCCCGAGCGGTCGAGGCGCTCGCGGAAGGAGTAGAGCAGCCAGGCGGCGCGGTGCAGCCCGACGGCGGTCTTCCCGGTGCCGGGCGCCCCCTGCACGCAGACGCTCACGGCGACGTCGCTCCGGACGATCTCGTCCTGCTCCGGCTGGATCGTCGAGACGATGTCCCGCATCGGGCCCGTGCGCGGGCGCTCGATCTCGGCGGCGAGGAGCGAGCCGGCCGTCGACCCTGACTGCTCCGGCTCGCGCAGGTGCTCGTCCTCGAGAGCCGTCAGGTGTCCACGGTCGACGCCGAAGCGGCGCCGCAGCACGACGTCCATCGGCTCGACCGACGAGGCACGGTAGAAGGCCGTCGAGATCGGGGCCCGCCAGTCGACGACGACCGGGTCGCCCGCCTCGTCCGACACGTGCCGTCGGCCGATGTGGAACTGCTCGGCGGGTCCGCCGGGCGGGTCGACGTCGATGCGGCCGAAGAAGAGGGTCGTGCGCGGGTCGTCCTGGAGCGAGGCGATGCGCCGCGCCAGCACCCAGCCGAGGACCTCTCCCGAGACCGCGTCGCTCGCCTTCGACGCGTCGAGGGACTCGGCGAGCCGACGCATCCGAGCGAGCTGCTCGCGCGCGTCGTCGAGATAGGCCTGCTCCCGGGCGAGTTCGGCGTCGAGTCCGTGGTCGGGCGAGGGCACGCGAGGACCTTTCGTCAGCGGAACACACCGAGGAGGTGGCAACCCGCCGGGATCGGACGCCGGTGGGTCGTGACCTGCTCGGTGTGTTGCGGGGCGGGGGAACGGGTCAGCGTACACCGGCGGGGCCCCTGGGACGCGTGCGCGATTCCGCGATCCGGTGGGCGCACGGCTAGACTCGTGCGGCAACTCCCCAAGTCAAAGAACGTCCGGGGCTCCGGCGTGCCCAGAGGCACCCGACCGGGCCGGCCGGCATACGAAAGTGGTTTGTGACGATGGCTTCGACCAACGACCTGAAGAACGGCATGGTGCTCAACATCGAGGGACAGCTCTGGTCCGTCGTCGAGTTCCAGCACGTGAAGCCCGGCAAGGGCCCCGCGTTCGTGCGCACCAAGCTCAAGGCCGTCCTCTCCGGCAAGGTCGTCGACAAGACGTTCAACGCCGGCACCAAGGTCGAGACGAGCAACGTCGACAAGCGCACGATGCAGTACCTCTACAAGGACGGCACCGACTTCGTCTTCATGGACACCGACACGTACGACCAGCTCAACGTGTCCGAGGCCGTCGTCGGCGACGCCGCCAACTACCTCCTCGAGAACCAGAACGCGCTCGTGGCCACCAACGAGGGCCTGCCGCTCTACGTCGAGCTGCCCGCGTCGGTCGTCCTCGAGATCACGCACACCGAGCCGGGCCTGCAGGGCGACCGCTCGACCGGCGGCACCAAGCCGGCCACGCTCGAGACCGGTGCACAGATCAACGTGCCGCTCTTCCTCGAGTCCGGCACCCGCGTCAAGGTCGACACCCGCGACGGGTCGTACCTCGGCCGAGTCAACGACTGAGCGGACGCGAATTCCCTTGGCAGCACGCAGCAAGGCCCGAACGCGGGCCCTCGACATCCTCTTCGAGGCGGACCAGCGCGGTCTCAACGCCGAGACGCTCCTCGACGAGCGCCTCGCCGACCGCGAGTCGCGGGCGGCGAACAACCCCTACACCGCAGACCTCGTGCGCGGTGTCGTCGGGCGCTGGAACGACATCAATGCGGCGCTGACCGACTACAGCCAGGGCTGGACCCTCGAGCGGATGCCCGCCGTCGACCGCGCGATCCTGCGGCTCGGCGCCTGGGAGGTGCTCTGGAACGACGAGATCCCCGACGGCGTCGCGATCTCCGAGGCCGTGGCGCTCGCGACCGACCTGTCGACCGACGAGTCGCCGGCGTTCGTCAACGGCCTGCTCGCGCGGCTCGCCGAGGTCAAGGCGACCATCGTCTGACGCCCACGCACCCGGCACCATGCGACGAAGCCACCCGCGCGCGGGTGGCTTCGTCGTTCCCGGCCACGCCACGGGCCGT
The DNA here is from genome assembly GCF_001428505.1 of Terrabacter sp. Root181. Classification (GTDB taxonomy): domain Bacteria; phylum Actinomycetota; class Actinomycetes; order Actinomycetales; family Dermatophilaceae; genus Terrabacter. The sequence goes on along the minus strand of NZ_LMHU01000006.1, from coordinate 448,630 downwards.
CCTCGGGGCGACGTGCCGAGGGGCGGACCGGTGTCGGCCCGTGGGCGGGCCCGCGTTAGACTCCCTCGCGAAGACATCCTTTAACCACCGTCCTGTGAGGCGGGGAAGGAGGTCCAGCGGCTGTGACCTGCCCTGACCTGAGTGCACCCCACCAGCCATCGAACGACCGTTCGAGCATCCCCGATGACGCGAGAGACGTCATGAGCGAGGGTGACATCTCCCGGGCGCTACGGCGCATCGGTCACGAGATCCTCGAACGCAACAAGGGCAGCGAGGGGCTCCTCCTCCTGGGCATCCCATCGCGCGGCGTCCCGCTCGCGCGCCGTCTCGCGGCGTGCATCGAGGAGGTCGAGGGGACGGCGATCCCCGTCGGCGAGCTCGACATCACGCTCCACCGCGACGACCTGCGCCGCAACCCGGTGCGCACGGCCCACCGCTCGCGCATCCCCGCCGGTGGCATCGACGACCAGGTCGTCGTCCTCGTCGACGACGTGCTCTACTCGGGTCGCACGATCCGCGCCGCCCTCGACGCGCTCTCCGAGCTCGGGCGGCCCCGCGCCGTGCGGCTCGCCGTGCTCGTCGACCGCGGCCACCGCGAGCTGCCGATCCGCGCCGACCACGTCGGCAAGAACCTCCCCACGTCGCGCGACGAGCGCGTGCACGTCCGGGTCGCCGAGGTCGACGGCCTCGACGTCGTGCGGATCAGCGGTGGTGAGTCGCGATGACCAAGCACCTCATCTCCTCGGCCGACCTGAGCCGCACCGAGGTCGAGGACATCCTCGAGACCGCCGCCTCGATGCACGACCTCCAGCGCCGCGAGGTCAAGAAGGTCCCGACCCTGCGCGGGCGCACCGTCATCAACTTCTTCTTCGAGGACTCGACGCGCACCCGCAGCTCCTTCGAGATCGCCGGCAAGTGGATGTCGGCCGACACCATCAACCTCTCGGCGAAGGGCTCCTCGACGAGCAAGGGCGAGAGCCTGCGCGACACGGCGATGACCGTCGACGCGATGGCGGTGGACGCCCTCGTCATCCGACACAACGCCTCGGGCGCCTGCCACCAGGTGGCTCAGTGGGTGCGGTGCAGCGTCATCAACGCGGGGGACGGCACCCACGAGCACCCGACCCAGGCGCTGCTCGACGCCTACACGCTCCGGACGCGCCTCGGTGACCTCGACGGCAAGCACGTCGTCATCGTCGGCGACCTCACCCACTCGCGCGTCTTCCGCAGCAACGTCATCACCCTGGGGACCCTCGGCGCCCACGTCACGGTCGTCGCCCCGCCGACGCTCATGCCGAGCGGCATCGGTGCGTGGAGCCAGGCCGACGGCTTCGCGACGAGCTGGGACCTCGACCCCGTCCTCGACGGCGAGGGCGAGCACGGCCCGGTCGACGCCGTCATGATGCTCCGCGTCCAGCGCGAGCGGATGAGCGGCGGCTACTTCCCGACGGCGCGCGAGTACACCGTCGGCTACGGCCTGACCCGAGACCGGCTCGAGCGGCTCGTCGCGCGCAACGACGACGTCCTCGTGCTGCACCCCGGCCCGATGAACCGTGGGCTCGAGATCGCGCCCGAGGCGGCCGACTCGCCGCAGTCGGTCGTCCTCGACCAGGTGTCGGCGGGCGTCGCGGTCCGGATGGCCGTGCTCTACCACCTGCTCGCCGGCGAGGACACCCCGGCGCCCCTGCCCGCCAGCGCCCCCGAAGGAGCCGTCCGATGACCCGCCTCGTGATCCGCGGCGCCCGCCTGCTCGGCGCCGAGTCGGCCGACCTGCTCGTCGAGGACGGCGTCATCACCGAGGTCGGCTCGGTCTCGGCACCTGCCGGCACCGAGGTGCTCGACGCCGACGGCCTCGTCGCGCTGCCCGGCCTCGTCGACCTCCACGTGCACCTGCGCGAGCCGGGACGCGAGGACGCCGAGACCATCGCCACCGGCTCGGCGGCCGCTGCCGCAGGCGGCTTCACCGCCGTCTTCGCCATGGCCAACACGAGCCCGGTCACCGACACGGCCGAGGCAGCCGAACGCGTGCTCGACCTCGGGCGCGCCTGCGGGCTCACCGAGGTGGTCCCGGTCGGGGCCGTGACCAAGGGCCTCGAGGGCGTCGAGCTCGCCGAGCTCGGCCTGATGGCCCGCTCGCGCGCGAAGGTGCGCGTCTTCAGCGACGACGGCCACTGCGTCCACGACGCGCGGATCATGCGCCGCGCGCTCGAGTACATCAAGCCGTTCGGCGGGGTCGTCAGCCAGCACGCCCAGGACCCCCGGCTCGCCGGGCGCGAGGCCTGCTGCCACGAGGGCGAGGTCTCCGGTCGTCTCGGGCTGCCGGGGTGGCCCGGCATCGCCGAGGAGTCGATCGTCGCGCGCGACGTCATGCTCGCCCGCCACACCGGCTCCCGCGTCCACGTCGCCCACGTCTCGACCGCGGGCACCGTCGAGGTGATCCGCTGGGCCAAGGCACAGGGCATCGACGTCACCGCCGAGGTCACGCCGCACCACCTGGCCCTGACCACCGACCTGCTGCTCGGCTACGACCCCGTCTACAAGGTCAACCCGCCGCTGCGCCCGACCGAGGACGTCGAGGCGCTGCGCGCGGGCCTCGCCGACGGCACCATCGACGCCGTCGCCACCGACCACGCGCCGCACGCCCGTCACGACAAGGAGCATGCCTTCGTCGACGCTGCCTTCGGCATGCTCGGCCTCGAGACGGCACTCTCGGTCGTCAGCGACGTGCTCGTGCACCCCGGGCTGCTCGACTGGGCCGACGTGGCCCGCGTCATGTCGACCGCCCCTGCCCGGATCGGCGGACTCGCCCACCAGGGAAGGGCGCTCGACGTCGGCAGCCCCGCCCACATCACCCTCGTCGACCCCGACCGCGAGGTCACGGTCGACGCCGCCGCGAGCCGCAGCCGCTCGCGCAACAACCCGTGGCACGGGCATACCCTGCGCGGAGCCGTCCTCGCGACGGTCCACGCGGGGCGCGTCACCCACGACGTCCGCAACGGCGCGGGCACCCGACGAGAACTGACGAACGCGACGACCTCGGGAGCAGACCTGTGACCACCCAGACACCGTTGACCGTGCCGAGCCGTGACGGGAGGTCCGCGCCCGCCCGCGTCGCAGCGACCCTCGTGCTCGAGGACGGCCGCACCTTCCGTGGGTCGTCCTACGGCGCGGTCGGCGAGACCGTCGGTGAGGCGGTCTTCTCCACCGGCATGACCGGCTACCAGGAGACGCTGACGGACCCGAGCTACCACCGGCAGGTCATCGTCATGACCGCGCCGCACGTCGGCAACACCGGCGTCAACACCGAGGACGACGAGAGCACCCGCATCTGGGTCGCCGGCTACGTCGTGCGCGACCCCGCGATCCGGTCGTCCAGCTGGCGCGCCACGCGCGAGCTCGAGGACGAGCTCGTCGACCAGGGCGTCGTCGGCATCTGCGACATCGACACCCGCGCCCTGACGCGCCACCTGCGCGAGCGCGGCGCCATGCGCGTCGGCATCTTCAGCGGTGACGCCGCCGACCGTCCCGAGGCCGACCTGCTCGACGCGGTCCGCACGAGCCCGCAGATGGCGGGCGCCGCGCTCGCCGCGGAGGTCACCACCGCCGAGCCGTATGCCGTCCCGGCCGTGGGCGACAAGCGCTTCACCGTCGCCGCCGTCGACCTCGGCATCAAGGCGATGACCCCGGCGCTCATGGCGCAGCGCGGGATCGAGGTGCACGTGCTGCCGGCCTCCGCGACGATCGACGACGTGCTCGCGGTGGGGGAGTCCGGCCCCGACGGGGTCTTCTTCTCCAACGGTCCCGGTGACCCGGCGTCCGCGGAGCGCGAGGTCGCGCTGCTGCGCGAGGTGCTCGACCGCGACATCCCGTTCTTCGGCATCTGCTTCGGCAACCAGCTCCTCGGTCGGGCGCTCGGCTTCGGCACGTACAAGCTGAAGTACGGCCACCGCGGCATCAACCAGCCGGTCATGGACCGCACGACCGGCAAGGTCGAGGTGACCGCCCACAACCACGGCTTCGCGGTCGACGCGCCCCTCGACGAGGACAGCGACACGGCATACGGCCGCGTCCGCGTGTCGCACGTGTGCCTCAACGACGACGTCGTCGAGGGCCTCGAGTGCCTCGACCGGCCGGCGTACTCCGTGCAGTACCACCCGGAGGCGGCCGCCGGCCCGCACGACGCCGCCTACCTCTTCGACCGCTTCGTGGAGCTCATGAGCACCAGACAGACAGCCCACCAGACCACGGAGGTCAACGCCTGATGCCCAAGCGCGACGACATCAAGAGCGTCCTCGTCATCGGGTCCGGACCGATCGTCATCGGGCAGGCGTGCGAGTTCGACTACTCCGGCACGCAGGCGTGCCGCGTGCTGCGCGAGGAGGGCATCCGCGTCATCCTCGTCAACAGCAACCCGGCCACGATCATGACTGACCCCGAGTTCGCCGACGCCACCTACGTCGAGCCGATCACTCCCGAGGTCGTCGAGGCGATCATCGCCAAGGAGCGCCCCGACGCGGTGCTCGCCACGCTCGGTGGCCAGACCGCCCTCAACTGCGCGATCTCCTTGCACGACAACGGAGTCCTCGAGAAGTACGGCTGCCCGCTCATCGGGGCCAACGTCGAGGCGATCCAGCTCGGCGAGGACCGCGAGAAGTTCAAGGGTGTCGTCGAGCGGTGCGGCGCGGAGTCCGCGAAGTCCCTCATCTGCCACTCGATGGACGAGCTCCTCGCGGCCGCGGACGAGCTCGGCTACCCGGTCGTCGTGCGCCCCTCGTTCACGATGGGTGGACTCGGGTCGGGCTTCGCCTACGACGAGGCCGACCTGCGCCTCCTCGGCGGTGCCGGCCTGCAGTACTCCCCGACGACCGAGGTGCTCCTCGAGGAGTCGATCCTCGGCTGGAAGGAGTACGAGCTCGAGGTCATGCGCGACCACGCCGACAACGTCGTCGTCGTCTGCTCCATCGAGAACCTCGACCCGATGGGCGTGCACACCGGCGACTCGATCACCGTCGCGCCGGCCCTGACCCTGACCGACCGCGAGTACCAGCGACTGCGCGACATCGGCATCGCCGTCATCCGCGAGGTCGGCGTCGACACCGGCGGCTGCAACATCCAGTTCGCCGTCAACCCCGACGACGGACGCATCATCGTCATCGAGATGAACCCGCGCGTCTCGCGGTCGAGCGCCCTGGCCTCGAAGGCGACCGGCTTCCCGATCGCCAAGATCGCGGCGAAGATGGCCATCGGCTACACACTCGACGAGGTGCCCAACGACATCACGCGCGAGACGCCGGCGAGCTTCGAGCCGTCGCTCGACTACGTCGTCGTCAAGGTGCCGCGCTTCGCCTTCGAGAAGTTCCCGGCGGCCGACCCGACGCTGACGACGACGATGAAGTCGGTCGGCGAGGCGATGGCGATCGGGCGCAACTTCACCGAGGCCCTCCAGAAGGCACTGCGCTCGCTCGAGAAGAAGGGCGCGAGCTTCCACTGGGACGGCGAGATCAGCAAGGTCTCCGCCGAGCGGGCGCTCGAGGAGGCCAGGGTCCCGACCGACGGCCGCATCGTGCTCGTGCAGCAGGCGCTGCGCGGCGGCTGCACCGTCGAGGAGGTCCACGACGCCACCGGCATCGACCCGTGGTTCCTCGACCAGATCGCGCTGATCAACGACGTCGCGACGATGCTCGCCGACGCGCCACAGCTGACGCCGGAGCTGCTCCGCCTCGTCAAGCGGCACGGCTTCAGCGACGCGCAGGTGGCCTCCGTCCGGCGTATGCCGGAGGCCGTGGTCCGCGGGGTGCGCCACGCCCTCGGGGTGCGCCCGGTCTACAAGACCGTCGACACGTGCGCGGCCGAGTTCGCAGCCACGACGCCCTACCACTACAGCTCCTACGACGAGGAGACCGAGGTCGCGCCGCGCGAGCGCCCGGCCGTCATCATCCTCGGCTCGGGTCCCAACCGCATCGGGCAGGGTGTCGAGTTCGACTACTCCTGCGTTCACGCGTCGTTCTCCCTGCGCGACAAGGGATTCGACACGGTCATGATCAACTGCAACCCCGAGACGGTCTCGACCGACTACGACACGAGCAGCCGTCTCTACTTCGAGCCGCTGACGCTCGAGGACGTGCTCGAGGTCATCCACGCCGAGAGCCAGGCCGGCCCGATCGCGGGCGTCATCGTGCAGCTCGGCGGTCAGACGCCCCTCGGTCTCGCGCAGGCGCTCGAGGACGAGGGCGTGCCGATCGTCGGCACGTCGCCGAGCGCGATCCACCTCGCCGAGGACCGCGGCGCCTTCGGTCAGGTCCTCGCCAGGGCGGGTCTCATCGCGCCGAAGCACGGCACGGCGTACAGCTCGGACGAGGCCCTCGTCGTCGCGCGCGAGATCGGCTACCCCGTCCTCGTGCGGCCGTCCTACGTCCTCGGCGGCCGCGGCATGGTCATCGTCTACGACGACGACTCCCTCGTCACCTACGTCGAGAAGGCGACCGAGGCCTCGCCCGACCACCCGATCCTCATCGACCGCTTCCTCGACGACGCGATCGAGATCGACGTCGACGCGCTCTTCGACGGCGAGGACATGTACCTCGGCGGCATCATGGAGCACGTCGAGGAGGCCGGCATCCACTCGGGCGACAGCTCGTGCACGCTGCCGCCGGCCACGCTCGGTGACGGGGAGCTCGAGCGAGTGCGCGTCGCCACGCGCAAGCTCGCCGAGGGGATCGGCGTCCGCGGCCTCATGAACGTCCAGTTCGCGCTCGCCCAGGACATCCTCTACGTCATCGAGGCCAACCCCCGCGCATCGCGCACGGTGCCGTTCGTCGCCAAGGCGACAGGCGTGCCGATCGCGAGCGCGGCGGCCCGCGTCATGCTGGGCTCCACGATCAAGGAGCTGCGCGAGGAGGGCATGCTGCCCCCGACCGGGGACGGCGGCCGGATGCCCGACCACGCGCCGGTCTCGTGCAAGGAGGCGGTCCTGCCCTTCAAGCGCTTCCGCACCAAGGAGGGTGTCGCGGTCGACTCGCTCCTCGGGCCAGAGATGCGCTCGACGGGCGAGGTCATGGGCATCGACGTCGACTTCGGCTCGGCCTTCTCCAAGGCCCAGCAGGGTGGCGGGTCGGCGCTGCCGCGCTCCGGTGCGATCTTCGTGTCCGTGGCCAACCGCGACAAGCGCGCCATGCTCTTCCCGGTCAAGCGTCTCGTCGACCTCGGCTTCACCATCCTCGCGACGAGCGGCACGGCCGCAGTGCTCAAGCGCAACGGGATCCCCGCCACGCTCGTCCGCAAGATCACCGAGCGCGACGACGACGCGCCGGGGGAGAAGTCGATCGTCGACCTCATCCGCGAGGGCACCGTGCAGATGGTCGTCAACACGCCGTCGGGCCAGGACGCGCGCGCCGACGGCTACGCCATCCGCGCCGCGACGACGAGTGCCGACAAGCCCATCATCACGACGATCGCGACCCTCGCCGCGGCCGTCCTCGGCATCGAGGCCGGGCTGACCGAGGAGATCCGGGTCAAGTCGCTGCAGGACCACGCGCGCGACCTCGACCTCTACGGCCGCCGGGCCGCCGCGACAGCCGCCGCGACAGCCGCCGCGACGGCGGGGGCGACGGCATGAGCGAGCGCCAGCTGCGGGCCCGCGTCACGCAGGAGGTCGCGGAGGTCATCGCGACCCGTCGGGTCGGTGCCTACCAGCACCTCACCCTCGTCGCCCCCGGCGTCGCCGAGCTCGCCCGACCGGGCCAGTTCGTCGCTCTCGCGGTCGGCGGCGAGACGTCCGGGACGTTGCTGCGGCGGTCCTTCTCGATCCACAAGGTGAGCCCGAGCGGCACCTACGGTGGCACCGTCGAGATCGTCGTGTCGGCCGTGGGCACCGGCACCCGGTGGATCGTCGAGCGTGCCCCGCACGACACCATCGACGTCGTCGGACCGCTCGGCAAGGCGTTCCCGCTGCCGACCGACCCCGTCGCCTGCGTCCTCGTCGGCGGCGGTTACGGCAGCGCTCCGCTCTTCTGGCTCGCCGGTGAGCTGCGCGAGCGCGGCTGCCACGTCGAGATGGTCCTGGGAGCGGCGAGCGAGGACCGCCTCTTCGGCGTGGTCGAGGCCCGGCGCAGCTGCGACGGCGTCACGGTCACGACCGACGACGGCTCCGCCGGGCAGAAGGGCTGGGTCAGCGACCCGCTGCCGGGGATCATCGAGCGCACCGGGGCCGGGGTCGTCTACGGCTGCGGTCCCATGGGGATGCTCGAGTCGATCACCCGGGTCGCGCAGGCCCAAGGCGCGGTGGCCCAGGTCGCCGTCGAGGAGTCGATGGCCTGCGGCGTCGGCGTCTGCATGACCTGCGTGATGCCGGTCGTCGGGTCCGACGGGAGGACGCGGATGGTGCGCTCGTGCGTCGAGGGACCCGTCTTCCGCGGTGACCGAGTCCGCTGGGACGCCTTCGACGGTGGTCATGCCCGCGTTCCGGACGACGCCGTCGGCGCCCCGAAGGTGGGTGGCCACTGATGGTGGACCTCTCCGTCGACCTCGGGGGCGGCCACCGGCTGCCCAACCCGCTGATGACCGCCTCGGGCTGCGCGGCGAACGGCAGGGAGCTGCACCGCTTCTTCGACGTCGCCGACCTCGGCGCGTTCGTCACCAAGTCCGTCATGGCCGACCCGCGGTCCGGCCGCGGCACACCCCGCATGGCCGAGACGCCCTCCGGGATGCTCAACTCGATCGGCCTGCAGGGTCCCGGCATCGAGGCGTTCGTCGACGAGGACCTGCCCTGGCTCAAGTCCGTCGGGGCCCGCGTGCTGCCCTCGATCGCCGGCAGCTCGAGCACCGAGTACGCCCACGTCGCGGCGACCCTCCGAGCAAGCCGGGCGTTCGATGCCGTGGTCGGGGTCGAGGTCAACATCTCGTGCCCCAACGTCGCCAACCGCGGCCTCGTGTTCGCCTGCGACCCGATGGCCTCGGCCAAGGTCATCGCGCTCGTGCGCGAGCAGCTCCCGCGCGACATCCCGGTCTTCGCCAAGCTCAGCCCGGACGTCACCGACATCACCGCCATCGCGGCCGCCTGCGTCAAGGCCGGCGCCGACGGCCTGACGATGATCAACACGCTGCTCGGCATGGTCATCGACACCGACCGGATGCGTCCGCAGCTCGGCGGGGTCACCGGTGGCCTGTCGGGTCCCGGCATCCGACCGGTCGCGGTGCGGGCCATCTGGCAGGTGCGCCAGGCGATGTTCGAGGGGCGGATCCCCACCGTGCCGATCATCGGCGTCGGGGGAGTGCGCACGGGGCGGGACGCCCTCGAGCTCGTCGCTGCCGGAGCGAGCGCGATCCAGGTCGGGACGGCGGTGTTCAACGACCCCTCGGCACCGGTCCGGGTCCTGCGCGAGCTGTGCGAGCTGCTCGACGCCAAGGGCTTCGAGCGCTTCACCGATGCCGTCGCCGTGGCCCACGGCCGCTGAGCGACCCACCGCACACCCGTGAACGGAGACCGACGATGAGCAAGGCCTTCGGAGCCCGCCTCCAGGACGCCATGCAGGCCCACGGGCCGCTCTGCGCGGGCATCGACCCGCACCGGGGGCTGGTCGAGTCGTGGGGCCTGTCCTACGACGTCGCCGGGCTCGAGCGTTTCGCGCTCACCTGTGTCGAGGCGTTCGCCGGGCGGGTCGCCGCGGTCAAGCCGCAGTCCGCCTTCTTCGAGGTCTTCGGCAGCCGTGGCCTGGCCGTGCTCGAGAGGGTGCTCACCGAGCTGCGCGCGTCGGGGACGCTGACGATCCTCGACGCGAAGCGTGGCGACATCGGGTCGACCATGAGCGCGTACGCCGAGGCCTACCTCGGTCCGGACGCCGTCGCCCCGCCGGACGCCCTCACCGTGAGCCCCTACCTCGGCTACGAGTCGCTGCGCCCCGCGATCGACCTCGCCGAGGAGAACGGTCGCGGGCTCTTCGTCCTGGCCCTGACCTCCAACCCGGAGGGCGCCGAGGTCCAGCACGCGGTGCGGGACGGCCGGTCGGTCGCCGCGTCCGTCGTCGAGGGCGCAGCCGGCGACAACGCTGCTGCGCTGCCCCGCGGCGAGCTCGGGAGCGTCGGGCTCGTCATCGGCGCCACCGTGGGCACCGCCGTGCGCGACCTCGGGCTCGACCTCGTGGCGGCAGCGACGCCCGTGCTCGCGCCCGGCTTCGGGGCGCAGGGCGGCACCGTCGATACCCTCGCGGCGACGTTCGGCGCGGCCCGCCACCAGGTCCTCGCCGCGTCGAGTCGCGAGATCCTCGCGGCCGGCCCCGACCCGAGCAGACTGGCGAGCCGGGCGGCGCAGGTCGCCGAGTCGCTCCTGCGCTGACGCTCCCCGGTTTGTCACAGGCAACTCCCAGCCGGGTATGCCGTGTGGCATGACTCACACTCGACCGGTTCGCCGACTGCTCGCCACCGTCGCCGTCGTGGCGACGATCCCGCTCGCCGCCGCGTGCGGCTCCAGCACCCAGCCCCCCGCGAGCGGCGGCGGCAGCGCTGCCGCCTCCTCGTCGTCGGCACCGAGCGCGACGACCAGCGCGCAGGGCGACGCCGCCTACTGCGCGGCACTCGAGTCCGGCCAGAAGGAGCTCGAGTCCATGTCCTCGAAGCTCAGCGACACGGCTGCCCTCGCGCAGGGCAAGGCCGTGCTCGAGAAGATCGAGGCCGCCGCGCCCGCAGAGGTCAAGCAGGAGTGGGGTGACCTCATCGCCTTCGTCGACGCCGCAGCCTCCGGCGACAAGAGCGCCCTCACGGCCGCGACGGCGAAGATGGACGCCTCGAGCACGACCATCGAGAAGCACGCCAAGACGACGTGCAACCTCGACATCTCCTGAGCCCCCTCGGACCGGCGCGCTTCGAGGGACTCGCGCGACGGCGCCCACCACACGGCATACGGTGTGGGGATGCGAACGACCGCCATGCGCAGGGGGCCGTCGGTGGCCCTCGTGCTGCTCCTGTCGGCGACGTCCCTCGGCGCCTGCTCGGCGGGGTCCGCCGGCTCCTACTGTGACGCCCTGAAGACGGCAGAAGCCGACTGGAAGGACGCCGGCGCGACCCTCAAGGACCCGGCCGCCGCGGCCCGCTTCGTCGCGACCATCACCCAGATCGAGGCGAGCGCACCCGAGGAGGTCAAGGCCGACTGGGCGTCGCTGCGGGTCCTCGTCGCGAAGTTCACGGTGGCCAAGCCGGACCTCGCCGCACTGACGAAGCAGATGCAGGGCTTCGAGGCCTCGGCCAAGCGCATCGAGACCCACGCCAAGGAGACCTGCGGGGTCGACCTCGGCAGCTGAGCGGCGCCGGGGCGTGCCGTGAGGCGTTTCCGGCAGGCCCCGCGTTGCGGCGCGCAGGGCCGGATCGCTAGGTTCGGCGGAGACAGACACGCGAGACGTGAAGAACGGCAGGGGGCGCAGGGCGCTCCCCGCAGGCAGCGAGGAGACCGAAGACCGTGGCGCTTCCACCGCTCACCCCTGAGCAACGGGCCGCAGCACTCGAGAAGGCTGCAGCCGCACGTCGGGAGCGAGCAGCGGTCAAGAACCGGCTCAAGTACTCCAGCGGCTCGCTCGCGGAGGTCCTCGAGGACGGCAAGGTCGACCCCGTCATCGGCAAGATGAAGGTCACCGAGCTGCTCGAGTCGATGCCCGGCGTCGGCCGCGTGCGGGCCAAGGCGATCATGTCCGAGGTCGGCATCGCCGAGTCCCGCCGGGTCCGGGGGCTCGGGGCCAACCAGGTCGCGGCCCTGCTGCACCGCTTCGAGAAGCCGTGATGTCGGCTGACCCGACGTCGACCGCGGAGCCCCAGCACGACGCAGACGCACCCCGGCGTGGCCGGCTCACGGTGCTCGCCGGCCCGACCGCCGTCGGGAAGGGCACCATCGCGGCCTACGTGCGCACCCACTTCCCGGGCGTGTGGTTCTCCGTCTCCATGACGACCCGGCGCCCGCGGCCGGGCGAGGTCGACGGCGTGCACTACCACTTCGTCGACGACCACGAGTTCGACCGTCTCGTCGAGGCGGGGGAGTTCCTCGAGTACGCCGTCGTGCACGGCGCCGCGAAGTACGGCACCCCGCGCGGGCCGGTCGAGCGCGTCATCCGCGAGGGGCGCGACGCCCTGCTCGAGATCGACCTGCAGGGGGCCCGCCAGGTGCGCGACACGTGGCCCGAGGCGCTCTTCGTCTTCCTCGCGCCGCCGAGCTGGGACGAGCTGGTGCGCCGGCTCGTCGGACGGGGCACCGAGGACGAGGCCGAGCGCGAGCGCCGCCTGTCCACCGCACGGGCCGAGCTGGCCGCCCAGAGCGAGTTCGACGAGGTCATCGTCAACGACGATGTTCGTCGGGCGAGCGAAGAACTCGTATCATTGATGAGATCGGGACGCACCGACCGGTGAGTCCCGACGTGATGTGTGCCAGCCGACGGCAGACGACCGCACCGCCGTCGACGTCGCAGCACGCACCTCAAGCCCGCTGAAACCAACGAAACGAGATCACTGTGTCCGGTACCCAGGCTGCTCCCATCGGCATCACCAACCCGCCGATCGACGACCTCCTGACCGCCGCCGACTCGAAGTACGCGCTCGTCATCTACTCCGCCAAGCGCGCCCGTCAGATCAACGCCTACTACTCCCAGCTGCAGGAGGGCCTGCTCGACTACGTCGGTCCGCTCGTCGAGACCGAGGTCCACGAGAAGCCGCTGTCGATCGCGCTGCGCGAGATCAACGAGGGCCTGCTGACCTCGACGCCCACCGAGGCCTGAGCACCCGACGGGTCGGGAGCAGCCGATGCGCGTCGTCCTCGGGGTGAGTGGCGGCATCGCCGCCTACAAGGCCTGCTCGCTGCTCCGGCTCTTCACCGAGCACGGGCACGACGTCACCGTCGTGCCCACCGCGGCGGCGCTCCACTTCGTGGGAGCGCCGACGTGGTCGGCCCTCTCGGGCAAGCCCGTCAGCACGGAGGTGTGGACGTCGGTCCACGAGGTCCCGCACGTGCGCATCGGCCAGTCCGCCGACCTGGTGGTCGTCGCCCCGGCCACCGCAGACCTCCTCGCGAAGGCCGCGCACGGCCTCGCCGACGACCTGCTGACCAACACCCTCCTCACCGCTCGGTGCCCGGTCGCGTTCGCGCCGGCCATGCACACCGAGATGTGGGAGCACCCGGCCACGCAGGCCAACGTCGCCACGCTCCGCGCGCGCGGAGCCCACGTCATCGACCCCGCGGTGGGACGCCTGACCGGCAAGGACACCGGTGCCGGCCGCCTCCCCGAGCCCGAGGCCTTGTATGCCGCGTGCCTCGCGATCGTGTCGGGTGACGGCGCCGCCGTGGCGGGGGAGCCCCGGCGCGACCTCGAGGGCCGGCGCGTCGTCGTGTCCGCCGGGGGCACGCGCGAGCCGCTCGACCCCGTGCGCTACCTCGGCAACCGCTCGTCCGGCAAGCAGGGCGTGGCCATCGCGCGCGCCGCTGCCGACCGTGGCGCGAAGGTCACCCTCGTGGCCGCCAACGTCGCGCTCCCGGTGCCCGAGGGCATCGACGTCGTGCCCGTCGAGACGACCCTCGAGCTTCAGCGTGCCGTCGAGGAGGCGGCGTCCGACGCCGACGTCGTCGTCATGGCTGCGGCGCCGGCCGACTTCCGCCCGGCGGCCGTGAGCGAGAGCAAGATCAAGAAGTCCGCCGACCCCGACGCCGGCCTTCGGGTCGAGCTCGTCGAGAACCCCGACATCGTCCGCGGCCTCGTCGCAGCCCGCGAGAGCCGCGGGACGGGCTCGCCGTTCATCGTCAGCTTCGCCGCCGAGACGGGCGACGCCCACGGCAGCGTCATGGACCACGCGCGGGCCAAGTTCGCCCGCAAGGGCAGCGACCTGCAGGTCGTCAACGAGGTCGGCACCGACCTGACGTTCGGCAAGGACGACACGACGGTGCACCTGCTGCGGCGGGGCAGCGACGAGGCGACCATGGTCGGCCCGGCCTCCAAGGACGCCGTGGCCGACGCGCTGTGGGACACCATCTCGACGCTGCTCGACTGAGCACTAGACTCTCGCCCCACACGCGTACGCGCCGTCACCGCGCGCCCGAGCACACCACCACGCACCCGACCGAGGGAGAGCAAGTGTCCGCACGTCTGTTCACGTCCGAGTCCGTCACCGAGGGACACCCGGACAAGATCTGCGACCAGATCAGCGACTCGATCCTCGACGCGCTGCTCACCGACGACCCGCAGGCCCGCGTCGCCGTCGAGACGATGGTCACGACCGGACTGGTCCACGTCGCCGGCGAGGTGTCGACGACGGCCTACGTCGAGATCCCGAGGATCGTGCGCGAGACGATCCTCGAGGTCGGCTACGACGGCTCGCAGAAGGGCTTCGACGGGCGCACCTGCGGGGTGTCGATCTCCATCGGCGCCCAGTCGCCCGACATCGCCCAGGGCGTCGACACGGCCCACGAGCACCGGACGGGTGACGTCGGCGACCTGCTCGACAAGCAGGGCGCCGGCGACCAGGGCCTGATGTTCGGCTACGCCTGCGACGACACGGCCGAGCTCATGCCGCTGCCGATCCACCTCGCGCACCGCCTCTCGGAGCGCCTGACGCAGGTGCGCAAGAGCGACGAGCTGGCCTACCTGCGCCCGGACGGCAAGACGCAGGTCACCATCGCCTACGAGGGCGACAAGGCCGTCGCGCTCGACACCGTGGTGCTCTCGACCCAGCACGCCCCCGACGTGTCCCTCGAGGGCATGCTCGAGCCGGACATCCGCGCGCACGTCATCGAGCCGGTCCTCGCGGAGCTGCGCGAGAGCGGCACCGACCTCGACGTCTCCAGCTACCGGGCCCTGATCAACCCGACCGGCCGCTTCGAGATCGGTGGCCCGATGGGCGACGCCGGTCTGACCGGGCGCAAGATCATCGTCGACACCTACGGCGGCATGGCCCGCCACGGTGGCGGCGCCTTCTCGGGCAAGGACCCGAGCAAGGTCGACCGCTCGGCCGCCTACGCGATGCGCTGGGTCGCCAAGAACGTCGTCGCCGCGGGCCTGGCCCGTCGTTGCGAGGTCCAGGTCGCCTACGCCATCGGCAAGGCGCAGCCGGTCGGCCTCTACATCGAGACCTTCGGAACCGAGACCGTGCCGGTCGACAAGATCCAGCAGGCCATCGGCGACGTCTTCGACCTGCGCCCCGCCGCGATCGTCGACGCCCTCGACCTGCTGCGCCCGATCTACCGCCCGACGGCCGCCTACGGCCACTTCGGCCGCACCAAGGCCGACGGCGTCGAGAACCCCTTCACGTGGGAGCGCACCGACCGCGTCGAGGCCCTGCGCACGGCCGTCTCCGGCTGAGGCTAGATTCGCCCCCGTGGGCGACGACGAGACGGAGCAGCGACCGGCCGGACGGCCGGTCGCTGCCGTCGTCGTGGAGACCCCGCTCGCGCACCTCGACCGGGTCTTCGAGTACGCCGTCCCCGACGAGCTCGACGCCGACGCGGTGCCCGGCGCCCGGGTCCGCGTGCGCTTCTCGGGGCGCGAGCTCGACGGCTTCGTCGTCGAGCGGCGCGACCGGGCGCAGCACGACGGCCGGCTGACCCCGCTGCGGCGGGTCGTCGGCCCCGAGCCGGTGCTAACCCCCGAGGTCCTCGCGCTCTGTCGCGCCGTCGCCGACCGGTATGCCGGCACGCTGAGCGACGTCCTGCGCCTGGCGGTGCCCAAGCGCCACGCGACGGCCGAGCGCAACCTCGCGATGGAGTGCCCGCCCCAGGACGAGCTCGCGGCACCGGACCCCGGTCCGTGGGCGGCCTACCCCGCCGGTCCGGCCTGGCTGCGTCGGGTGGCCTCGGGGGAGGGCCCGGCGGCGGCATGGGCGGCGCTGCCCGGACGCACCGGCGACGCGGACTGGCCGGCCGCCCTGGCCGTCGCCGTGGCCACGGCGACGGCTGCCGGGCGGGGCGCGCTCGTCGTCGTGCCCGACCACCGCGACGTCGACCGCCTCGATGCCGCCCTGACCGCGGTCCTCGGCAGGGGCCGGCACGTCCGGCTCACGTCCGACCAGGGGCCGCAGGCGCGCTACACCGCCTGGCTCAAGGTGCTCCGCGGCCACGTCCGTGTCGTCATCGGCACGCGGGCGGCAGCCTTCGCCCCCGTCCACGACCTCGGCCTCGTCGCCTGGTGGGACGACGGTGACGACCTGCTCGCCGAGCCGCGGGCTCCCTACCACCACGTCGGCGTCGTGCTCGGTCTGCGGGCCGCCGCGACCGGCGCCGCCCTGCTCGCCGGAGGGTTCGGGCGCAGCCTGCGCGTGCAGGTGGCGGTCGAGACGGGGGCGCTCGTGCCCGTCGAGGCCGACCCGGCAACCGTCCGCGGGGCCGCACCCCGGGTCACCGTCGCGGGTGAGGGTGTCGACGAGGAGCGCGACGGGCCGGCCGCCCGGGCGCACCTGCCGTCCCGGGCCTGGCGCGTCGCCAAGGACGCCCTGGTCGACGGGCCCGTGCTCGTCCAGGTGCCGCGGCGCGGCTACCTCCCCTCGCTGAGCTGTGCCGAGTGCCGCACGCCGGTGCGCTGCGCCCGCTGCCAGGGGCCGGTCGCCCTGGGCGCGTCCGGCACGGCCCCGGCCTGCCGGTGGTGCGGCCTCGCCCTCGCCGGCCACGGGTTCGAGTGCGGTCACTGCGGCTCGCGGCGGCTGCGCTCGTCGATCACGGGCGCGCGGCGCACGGCCGAGGAGATCGGCCGTGCCTTCCCCGGCTTCCCGGTGCTCACGTCGGGCTCCGGCGAGGTGCTCGCCACCGTCGGTCGCGAGCCGTCCCTCGTCATCGCGACGCCGGGTGCCGAGCCCGTCGCCGACGGCGGCTACACCGCGGTGCTGCTGCTCGACGCGTGGGCGAGCCTCGACCTGCCCGTGCTCGACGCCCCGCTCGAGGCGGTACGCCGGTGGATGGCCGCGGCCGCGCTGGCCCGGGAGGGACGTGCCGTCGTGCTGAGCGGCGCCCCGGAGGCCGTCGCGCTGCCTGCCGTCGAGGCGCTCGTGCGGTGGGACCCCGCGTGGCTCGCGGCCCGCGAGCTGGCGGAGCGGCGCGAGCTCGGCCTGCCCCCCGCCGTGCGTGTGGCCCAGCTGACCGGTGGTCGGCGTGCGCTCGAGGAGGCCCTCGAGCAGGCCGACCTGCCGATCACCGCCCAGGTGCTCGGCCCGGTGCGTCTCTCGCACGCCGGCGCCCCGCCACGCCGGCCCCCGGTCGAGGGCGAGCCCGAGCGTGCGGCCGCCGACCACCACGTGCTCGTCCGGGTGCCCGCCGCCGAGACCGAGTCGCTGACCCGGGCCCTGCTGGCGCTCAAGGCGTTCCGCTCGGCGCGCAAGGAGACCGACGTCGTGGCGGTGCGCGTCGACCCGGTCGACACCTTCTGACCGGCCGACGCCTCCGCAGCGGTGCGCCGTGGCAGAGTGACGGCATGCCCGAACGCGAGCTCGACATCGTCGTCTACGGCGCCACCGGCTTCGTCGGGGCCCTGACCGCCGCCCACCTGGCCCGGCACGCGGGTCCCGACGTGCGGATCGCCCTGGCGGGCCGGTCCCGACCCAAGCTCGAGGCCCTGCGCATCGAGCTCGGTCGGGATGCTGCCGCGTGGGAGCTGGTCGCCGTCGACGCTACCGACGCACCCGCCCTCCGCGCGCTCGCCGGCCGCACCCGCGTGCTCGCCACCACGGTCGGCCCGTACGCGACGTACGGCAAGGAGGTGGCTCGTGCCTGCGCGGAGTCGGGGACGCACTACGCCGACCTCACCGGTGAGGTGCTCTTCGTCCGGTGGTCCCTCGACGAGCTCGACGCCCGGGCGCGGGAGACCGGCGCGGCCATCGTGCACGCCTGCGGCTTCGACTCCATCCCCTCCGACCTCGGCGTGCTCGCGACGGCCCGGCGCGCGGCCGCCGACGGTGAGGGCACCCTCGCAGAGACGACCCTGCTCGTCCGGTCGCTCAAGGGCGGCTTCTCCGGCGGCACCGTCGACTCGGCCCGCCAGCAGGCCATCACGGCCCGTGCCGACGGGAGTGCCCGCCGCGTGCTGGGCGACCCGTACGCGTTGAGTCCCCGACGCACGGAGGAGCCGTCCTCCGGTCGGCGCCGGGCCACCGGCGTCCTGGACCGGCTGCGCCGGCTCGTGCAGGTCGACCGTGACCCGTCGACCGGTCACTGGACCGGGCCCTTCGTCATGGCGTCGTTCAACACCCGCATCGTCCGCCTGTCGAACACCCTGACGGACTGGTCCTACGGTCGCGACCTGCGCTACCGCGAGGCGACCGACTTCGGTTCCGGCCCGATGTCGCCGGTGCTGGCCGGCGGCATGGCCGTCGGGCTCGGTGGGGTGGTGGCGGGCATGGCGTTCCGGCCGACCCGGGCCGTCATCGACCGCTTCCTGCCGAAGCCCGGCGAGGGCCCGGGCCCCGAGGCGCAGGCTGCCGGGCGCTTCCGGCTCGAGATCCGCTCCACGACGACGAGCGGCGCGCGCTACCGCACCCGTGTCGGGGCGGACTACGACCCGGGCTACGGCGGCACGGCCGTCATGCTCGGGCAGACGGCCCTGGCACTGGCGCTCGACGACGGACTGCCGCGCCGGTCCGGCGTCTGCACGCCCGCGACGGCCCTCGGCGAGGCGCTCGTCGAGCGGCTGCGATCGCAGGGCTTCACCTTCGACGTCGAACGCGACGACCGACCCGACCACCCGGCCGCAGACCCGGCCGATCACCTGTCCGAGAGCTGACGGAGGCACTGACATGGGACGCATCGAGATCCACGAGTTCATCTCGCTCGACGGGGTGTACGAGAACCCGAGCTGGACGGCCGAGTTCCCCTTCGACCCGCGGATGGGCGAGGCCATCGCGCGTCTCACCGGCCCCGGGTCCGAGCTGCTGCTCGGCCGGCGCACGTACGAGATGTTCGCGCCCGCCTGGTCGGCCCGCACCGACGACGACGACCCCGGCGCGTCCTTCTTCAACGGCGCCCGCAAGAACGTCGTCTCCTCGACGCTGAAGGACCCGGAGTGGAACAACTCCCGGGTCCTCGGGCCCTACGACGCGGACGCCGTCCGCCGCCTCCGCGACGAGGTCGAGGGCTCGCTCTACGTCAGCGGCAGCGGCACGCTCGTGCGCGCCCTGCTGCGCGACGGGCTCGTCGACGGCCTCCACCTCTTCGTCTTCCCCGTCGTCCTCGGCGCGGGGGAGCGGCTCTTCACCGACGAGGCCGTCTCGGGGCTGCGCCTCGCCGAGACCGAGGCGTACGACAGCGGCGTCGTGCACCTCGCCTACAGCCAGGGCTGAGGGTCCGGGGCGGACGCGGCGGGAGGACAACCTCCAAAGGAATGCTTGACGGTCGATCCCACCGGACGGCATACTCCCAAACATGTCTTTGGAGGAAGAGCGGATCAGCGAGCTCCGCGCCACGGCCCACCCCCTGCGTCTCCAGATGCTCTCGCTGCTGACGGGCGCCGAGCTGAGCGCTGCCGAGGTCGCGCGCGAGCTCGGCGTCACGCAGGCCAACGCCAGCTACCACCTGCGCCTGCTGCACGCCGCGGGTCTGCTCGAGGTCGCGGGGGAGGAGACCGTGCGGGGCGGCAAGGCCAAGAAGTACCGGCACCCGTGGGACGCCCCGCGTCCGTCGGGCGCCCGCCCGGCGAGCGAGGCGGACAAGCTGGCCTATGCGCGCGTCCTCGCCGACGCCATCCCGCGCCGGTTCGCCGAGCGCACGCCGGGTGAGAGGTCCCAGTTCACCGACGCCGAGCTGTGGGTGGCGCCGGAGGTGTGGGAGCGCGTCTTCGACCTCGTCACCGAGGCGAGCACCCTGCTGCACGCCTCGGCGCAGCCGCCGCGCACCGAGGGCACCGTCCGGGCCGCCCTGTCCGTCGCCGCCTTCCGGCTCCAGGGCGGGGAGGTGACGTCGTGAAGGTCAAGGCGTCGCTCGGCGTGCTGTCCGACCGGCGGTTCGCGTGGTACTTCGCGGCCCGCACGGTCTCGACGGCCGGCTCGGTCATGGTGCCCGTCTCGCTCGCCTTCGCCGTGCTGCACATCGACCAGTCCGCGGGCGCCCTCGCCCAGGTGCTCGGCGTGCGCACCCTGACGATGGTCGTCTTCCTCCTCGTCGGCGGCGTCGTCGCCGACCGCTTCTCGCGGATCGTCGTGCTCCAGGTCTCGCACGTCCTGACGTGCCTCACCCAGGCGCTCGCGTCATACCTCATCATCAGCGGCGACGCGACGCTGACCCAGCTGACCGTCCTCGAGGGCGTCAACGGCGCGGTGTCGGCCTTCACGATGCCCGCGATGATGGGCATCGTCCCCCTGGTCGTCGACCGCTCGCGGCTCCAGCAGGCCAACGCGCTGCTGTCGTTCAGCCGGAGCGGCCTGTCCGTCATCGGACCCGCGGTCGCCGGCCTGCTCGTCGTCAGCGTCGGACCGGGGTGGGCGCTCGCCGTCAACGCCCTGACGTATGCCGTCGCGATCGTCTGCCTGACACGCGTCGGGCTGCCGCGCCGGTCGCAGGAGGCGGGCAGGCCGCACCACTCGATGGTGCGTGAGCTGCGCGAGGGGTGGAGCGAGTTCACCCGGCGCGAGTGGCTCTGGGTCGTCGTGCTCGCCTTCGGGCTGACGAACGCCATCCACGCCGGCGTCATCGGCGTGCTCGGCCCGCTCATCGCGAGCTCGACCGCCTCCATCGGCGAGGCGGGCTGGGGCCTCGTGCTCAGCGCCGAGGCCGTCGGCACCGTCCTGATGACGCTCGTCATGCTGCGGCTGCAGCTGCAGCGACCCCTCCGTGCCGGGATGATCGCCATCTGCGTGCTTGCCGTGCCCATGGTGCTGCTCGGGGTCGCGCCGGCGATCGTCCCCGTCGCCATCGGCTTCTTCCTGGCGGGTGCGGCCGTCGAGGTCTTCGGCGTCGGGTGGAGCACGGCCCTGCACGAGCACGTGCCCGTCCAGGTGCTCTCGCGGGTCTCGAGCTACGACGCGCTGGGGTCGTTCGTCGCCATCCCCATCGGCACCTTCCTCTACGGCTGGCTCGCGACGACAGTCGACACGGAGGTGCTGATGCTCGTCAGCGCCGGCGTCTACGTCGTCATCTCGCTCTCCGCGCTCCTGTCGCGGTCGGTGCGCGAGCTGGGACGCAGCAGCGAGGACCCGTCGGTGGCCGAGGAACCGGGAGGCACGCCGACCAGCACGCCGACCGGCACGCCGACGGGCACCCCGAACGGCGCCGAGGCCGGCGAGGCGTCACGGTCCTAGACTGGCGGCGCCCCACGCATTCCCGACCCCTGGAGACCCGTGTCGATCAAGGACATCCGACTCTTCGGCGATCCGGTCCTACGGACCGCCGCTGCCGAGGTCACCGACTTCGACAAGCAGCTGCGCGTCCTCGTCAAGGACCTCGAGGACACCATGCTCGACGCCCCCGGCGCGGGCCTCGCGGCCCCGCAGATCGGCGTCGGACTGCGGGTCTTCACCTACTGGGTCGACGGCGTGCTCGGTCACCTCGTCAACCCGGTGCTCGACCTCTCGACCGACGAGCAGGACGGGCCCGAGGGCTGCCTCTCCATCCCGGGTCTCGCGTTCGACACCAGACGCGCCCTGTCGGTCGTGGCCAAGGGTCAGGACATGTGGGGTGAGCCCGTCGTCCTCGAGGGCACGCAGCTGCTGGCGCGCTGTGTCCAGCACGAGACCGACCACCTGGACGGGATCCTCTTCCTCGACCGGCTCGACCCCGACGCCAGGCGCGAGGCGATGCGGGCCATCCGCGAGGCGGAGTGGTTCGCCGAGGACCCGCCTGAGGTGCGCATCAGCCCGCACTCCACCTTCGGCCGGGCGATGTGACATGAGAGTCGTCTTCGCAGGCACCCCCGAGGCGGCGGTGCCGAGTCTCGATGCCGTGGCGTCCTCGAGCCACGAGCTCGTCGGGGTCGTCACCCGGCCCGACGCACCCTCCGGACGCGGTCGCCGGCTCGAGGCCTCGCCCGTGCGACGCCGCGCCGAGGAGCTCGGGATCCCGGTGCTCACCCCGACGCGCGTCAAGGACCCCGACTTCCTCGAGGCCCTCACGGCGCTCGCGCCGGACGCGTGCCCCGTCGTGGCCTACGGCAACCTCATCCCGCCCGCCGCGCTGACGATCCCGCGGCTCGGCTGGATCAACCTGCACTTCTCCCTGCTCCCCGCGTGGCGCGGGGCGGCCCCGGTCCAGCACGCGATCATGGCCGGTGACGAGGTGACCGGTGCGTCGACGTTCGTCATCGAGCGCGGCCTCGACACCGGCCCCGTCCTGGGGGTCATGACCGAGACCATCCGAGCGACTGACACGGCGGGTGACCTGCTGGGTCGACTGTCGGCCGCCGGGGCGGGCCTGCTCGTCGCGACGCTCGACGGGCTCGAGTCCGGCGACCTCGTCGCAGTGCCGCAGCCGTCCGAGGGTGTCTCGCTCGCGCCGAAGATCGAGGTCGAGGACGCCCGCATCGCCTGGACCCGACCGGCCACCGCGGTGGACCGGCTCGTGCGCGGCTGCACCCCAGGTCCCGGCGCCTGGACCACGTTCCGCGGGGAGCGCCTGAAGGTCTCGCCCGTGGCCCTCGTGCTGGTCGACGACGTCCCGGACGGTGTCGCGCTGCGCGCCGGCGACCTCCGCGTCACGAAGAAGGCCGTGTTCGTCGGCACGGGCACCCAGCCCGTCCGCCTCGGCATCGTGCAGGCCCACGGCAAGAAGCCCATGTCGGCGGCCGACTGGGCGCGGGGCACGCGCATCGAGGCAGGGGAGCGGGTCGGCGATGAGTGACGAAGGACGAGGACGCGGCCCGGGGGGCGAGGACCCCCGCGGCGACGGCGGACGTGGCGACGGCGGTCGGGGAGACGGGCGACGCGGCGAACGCCAGCGCCCGCAGGCGCGCGAGCGCTCCGCCGGGCACCGTTCGGAGCAGCGTCCGTCGGAACGGGCCCGCCGCACCGACGCGCCGAGGCTGGCTGCCTACACCGCGATGCGAGAGATCGCCGACGGCGCCTACGCCAACCTCGCGCTGCCGAAGCTGCTGCGCGACAAGCGGATCAGTGGCCGCGACGCCGGCTTCGCGACCGAGCTCGTCTACGGCGCGACCCGGCTGTCCGGCCTCTACGACGCGGTCATCGCCTCGGCTGCGGGTCGGCCGGTCGACAAGATCGACGCCAACGTGCTCGACACACTGCGGCTCGGGGCCCACCAGCTGCTCGGCATGCGCGTGCCCAGCCACGCCGCCGTCGACGAGACCGTGGCCCTGGCCCGGCAGGTCAACGGCGCCGGGGCGGCGGGCTTCGTCAACGCCGTCATGCGTCGCATCAGCGAGCGGGAGCCGGACGCGTGGACCGACCTTGTGACCCACGACGTCGCCGACCCGGTCGAGCGGCTCGCCCTGCGCACCTCGCACCCGGTGTGGATCGCCAAGGCCCTTCGAGCTGCCCTGATCGGGCACGGCGCCGCCGGGCCCGGCGACGTCCAGGCCTCCTTGACGGCCCTCCTCGAGAGCGACAACGCGGCCGCCAAGGTGTCGCTCGTCGCTCGACCCGGCCTCTGCTCGCTCGACGAGCTGGAGGACGCCGGGGCCGAGCGCTCCGGGCTCAGCCCGGTCGGGGCGACGCTGCCCGAGGGTGACCCCGGGGCCATCGCAGCGGTTCGGGACGGCCGGGCAGCCGTGCAGGACGAGGGCTCGCAGCTGCTCGTCCTCGCGCTGGCCGGTGCCGGCGTCGAGGGTGAGGCCGCCCGGCACGAGCGGTGGCTCGACCTCTGTGCTGGCCCGGGCGGCAAGGCCGGGCTCCTGGCGGCCCTGGCCATCGAGCGACGGATCCCGTTCGTGGCCAACGAGATCAGCGAGCACCGCGCCGACCTCGTCTGGCAGACCCTGGCGGCCGCACGCGCCGAGGCCCGTGAGCTCGACACGAGCCTCAAGGTGCGTCACGGCGACGGTCGCGAGCTCGGCGAGCTGGAGCCTGGCGGTTTCAGCCGCGTCCTCATCGATGCGCCCTGCACGGGTCTCGGGGCCCTGCGACGACGCCCGGAGGCGCGCTGGCGTCGCGGTCCCGGCGACGTGGCGGCCCTGGCCGGGCTGCAGCGTGAGCTCCTCGCGTCGGGCATCGAGGCCACCGCGACCGGCGGCCTCATCGGCTACGCGACGTGCAGCCCGCACCTCAACGAGACGCGCTTCGTCGTCACGGACATCCTCAAGCGCCACGAGGACGTCGAGCTGGTCGACGCACGCCCGCTCTTCGTCGATGCGTCCGGTCGTCAGCTGCCGGGTCTCGGTGAAGGGCCCTACGTCCAGCTCTGGCCGCACGTCCACGGCACCGACGCGATGTTCTTCGCCCTGCTGCGCAAGCGGTAGGCGCCTGAAAACCGCTCGCGCGCGGACGGAGCGGTGGGCAGGGTGGGGCCGTGACGGCATACGCGATGGACGACCTCGAGCCCAACCCCTTCGACGAGCGCGTGGCTCCGACGTACGACGCGGGCTCGGCCCACATGTTCGAGCCGGCCGTCCTCGGACCGACCGTGGACGTGCTGTACGAGCTCGCCGGTGACGGTCGCGCGCTCGAGCTCGCGATCGGCACCGGTCGGGTGGCGCTGCCCCTGGCGGAGCGCGGTGTCGAGGTGCACGGCATCGACTTCTCCGAGGCCATGGTCGCGCAGCTGCGACGCAAGCCGGGTGGGGACCGGCTGCCGGTGACGATCGGTGACATGTCGACGACACGAGTCGGCAGCGGCTACCGCGTGGCGTACCTCGTCTACAACACGATCACCAACCTGTTGACCCAGGACGAGCAGGTCGAGTGCTTCCGCACGGTGGCCGCCCAGCTCGCGCCGGGCGGGTCCTTCGTCGTCGAGGTGTTCGTGCCGCAGCTGCGGCGGATGCCGCCCGGGCAGACCGCGGTGCCCTTCCACGTCGGCAGGCGGCACGTCGGGTTCGACACCGTCGACGTCGTGACGCAGCGGTGCGTCTCACATCACTTCGTGCGGACGGAAGGGGACACCGACGCCGGCGGGAGGGGCGTCGCGACCTACTCCACCTCTGCGCACCGCTACGTCTGGTCGTCGGAGCTCGACCTCATGGCCCGGATCGCCGGCCTCACGCTGCGCGACCGCTGGGCGGACTGGACCCGAGCGCCGTTCACGGCGGACTCGTCGTCGCACGTGTCGGTCTGGACGAAGGCCGCTGCCTGACGGCGTCGCCACGCCCCTAGGCTGTGCGCGTGCAGATCTCACCGAGCATCCTCTCCGCCGATTTCGCGAACCTCGAGGCGGAGCTGGGGCGCATCGCGAACGCCGACTGGGCCCACGTCGACGTCATGGACGCCCACTTCGTCCCGAACCTCACGCTCGGCCTTCCCGTCGTCGAGGCGCTGCTGAAGGTGAGCCCGATCCCCATCGACGCGCACCTCATGATCGAGGACCCCGACCGGTGGGCGCCGAGCTACGCCGAGGCCGGGTGCCAGTCGGTGACGTTCCACGTCGAGGCCGCACGGGATCCGCGGGCGTTGGCCCGGACGCTGCGCGCCGCCGGCTCGCGCGCAGCGATGGCGCTCAAGCCCGGGACCGCGTTCGCGCCCTACGAGGACCTCCTGCCCGACCTCGACATGGTGCTCGTCATGACCGTCGAGCCCGGCTTCGGCGGCCAGTCGTTCATGGCCGACCAGATGCCCAAGGTGCGCCAGGTGCGCGAGGCCGTTCGCCGCCACGGCGGCGAGATCTGGATCCAGGTCGACGGTGGCGTCAGCGCCGACACCATCGAGCAGTGCGCCGACGCCGGGGCGGACGTCTTCGTCGCCGGATCGGCCGTCTACGGGGCCGAGGACGCCGCCGCAGCGGTCGACGAGCTCCGCACGCTGGCCCGGGGGCACGGGCACTGACCGCGCGGTCACGCCGAGCGGTCCACCGGTCGCTCGCGCTCCGGGCTCCGCCGTGTGGAGACGGAGTACGCCGAGAGCCCGGCAAGGAGGCCGGTGCACCCCTCGAGTGCCGCGAGCCACCAGTCACCCCGGGTCGCGGACAGGACGGCGTTGACGATGAAGACGAGCCCCGCGACGACCCACGGGAGGGGTTGTTCGGTCGCGGATCGTCCGAACCTCCTCGACCACGCCGCCCGCCCGGGTTCGCTCGGGTCGGGCCGACCGGTCTCATCGCGCATCATTGTTGCTCGCACGTGCCGGCGTAGTCGACGGTGAATCGGTAGCCGCAGCTGGCACCGAATGACTCGTACTCGGTTCCGGACGGGCTCACGGCATAGAGGACGTCGCAACTGAGACCGTCGCCGTCCGAGCACTCCAGGGTCAACTGGTCGAGGATCTGGGTGCACGCGCCGTCGTCGCCCTGCGCGCACGCGTCGACCAGTCCCTGGACGGGGTCGGCGCTCGGCAGGCTGTCCACGTCGTCGAGACGTAGCGAGCCCGCGGCCACCTGGGTGGCCCGGGGCGGCGGCGCTCCGCCGTCCATCCTGAGGTTGACGGTCAGCTGGGTCGGCGCGGGCGTGGGCACCGGCGAGGTCCCATCCCTGGACGCACCGACGTAGACGCCCCCGACCGCGGTGACCACGGCCGCAACCGCGGTCAGGATGCCGGGAACGGTCGAGAGGAACCCGACGAAGCCCCTCGACCGTCGCTGCTCTCCGCTCGCGCTGTCACTCACTGGACTGCCCCCTCGTTCTCGGTCGCCGGCCCGGCCTCGGCTCCCGTGCCGACTCGGTCTTGGAGCCGCCCCTGCGTCAGCCTGGTGACTCCTACGGGACGGAGTCGCGCATCGGGAGCCGTGATACGAGCACCGACGAGCACCGACGGGCACCGACGGGTGGTGGCCGTCACGCGGGCGCGGTGTGCGCCCGGCGGCGACCCAGGTGCATACTGGCTGTACGTGCTCCGGGGTCGGTGTAATTCCGAGCCGGCGGTTACAGTCCGCGACCCGACCGCATCCAGCGGCCGGTTGACCTGGTGAAATTCCGGGACCGACGGTGAAAGTCCGGATGGGAGGCAGCACGAAACAGGCCGTCGTGGCCTGGGCCGTCGGCGTCGTCCGACCCGGCCCGGATCGCGTGGGCGTGTGGAGGTACCCCGGAGTTCGTCCGTGCCACGACGAACGACCAAGGACGAACACCACATGCAGGCACTTGCTCTGGCCGACGAGACGAAGAACGTCTTCCAACAGGCCATCGACGCGACCATCCCGATCGGCCAGTACCAGCTGCACTGGCTCGAGCTGATCGGCGTCCTCATCGGGCTCGCCTCCGCCTACCTCGGCATGCGCCGGTGGGTGTGGGCCTGGCCCGTGGGGATCCTTGCGAACATCATGCTGTTCTTCGTCTACCTGGGCGCCGTCTTCGGCGCCGACGAGCGCATCCCGCTCTTCGGGCAGGCAGGGCGGCAGGTCTTCTTCATCATCACGAGCATCTACGGCTGGTGGCGCTGGTCGCAGGTGCGCCGGCTCAACCACGCCGACGACTCGAGCGGTGTCGCGATCACCCCGCGCTGGGCCACGACCCGCGAGCGCGTCGCCGTCGTCGCCTTCTGGCTCGTCGCCACGGTCGTCGTGCACCAGGCGTTCGTCTGGCTGTGGAACCTCTCGCCGAACCCGTTCTTCACGCCCGAGTGGTGGTTCTACTGGTGCGACGCGTGGATCTTCGTCGGCTCGATCGTCGCGACCTACGCCATGGCGCGAGGCTGGAACGAGTTCTGGCTCGCCTGGATCGCCGTCGACCTCGTCGGCGTGCCCTTCGCCTTCGCGACCGACTACGTGCCGACCGGTGTGCTCTACACGTTCTACGGCCTCTTCGTGATCTACGGCTTCACCCAGTGGGTCAAGGCGTCTCGGGTCAGCGAGCGCGACGTCGAGCCGCAGCTGACCGGCGCGTCGAGCTGACCCATGGGTGACACGGCTGCCCCGGCCTGGATGCGACGAGCCCTCCAGCTCGCCGCGTCCGGGCCGTGGCCCGACCCCAACCCGAGGGTCGGCTGCGTCGTCGTGGCCGCCGACGGGACCGTCGTGGGCGAGGGGCACCACCACGGCGCCGGTACGCCGCACGCGGAGATCGAGGCCCTGCGCGCGGCAGGTGCCGGGGCCCGGGGAGCGACCGCCTACGTGACGCTCGAGCCGTGCTCGCACACGGGGCGCACCGGCCCCTGCGCCCAGGCGCTCGTCGAGGCCGGCGTGGCGCGGGTCGTCTTCGCGCAGTCGGATCCCAACCCGGATGCGGCGGGAGGCGCCGAGGTGCTGCACGCCGCCGGTATCCACGTGACCGGGGGTGTGCTCGCCGACGAGGCGGCCGCCCTCAACGACCGGTGGGCGCGCAGCGTGGCCCTCGGTCGCCCGCTCGTCACGTGGAAGCTCGCCACGACCCTCGACGGCAGGAGCGCGGCTGCCGACGGCAGCAGCCAGTGGATCACGGGAGAGGCGGCGCGAGCCGACGTCCACGCGCTGCGCGCGACCCGTGACGCCGTACTCGTCGGGACGGGGACCGTCCTCGCGGACGACCCTCGCCTGACCGTCCGTATGCCGGGTGGCGCGCTCGCGCCGCAGCAGCCCCTCCGCGTCGTGATGGGGGAGCGCGAGGTCCCGCCGGGTGCGCGCCTCCACAGCGCCCCGGGCCCGGTCGTGCACCTGTCCACGCGGGACCCCCGTGAGGCGCTGGACCTCCTGTGGCACCGGGGAGTCCGAGACGTGTGGCTCGAAGGAGGGCCCACGCTGGCCGCGGCGTTCCTGCGCGCGGGCCTCGTCGACGACGTGTACGCCTATGTCGCGCCCGCCCTGCTGGGCGCCGGTCGGGCCGCGGTCGCCGACCTCGGTATCGCGTCCATCGACGACGTGCGGCGGCTCGACCTCGTCGACGCGAGGGTCGTCGGGGGCGACGTGCGCATCCACGCCGTCCCGACCGCTGTCGTACGGCCGGCCGACATCCCGACCAGCGATGCCCGGACACCTGACGTCCCGACCACTGATGCGCCGGACGGTTCCGGCGCGCGCGTGCACGCAGAACCCTGAGGAGACAGACATGTTCACCGGAATCGTCGAGGAGCTCGGCACCGTCGCCTCCGTCGAGCACGGCAGCGACTCTGCGGTGCTGCGCATCGACGGCCCGCTCGTCGTCAGCGACGCCACGCACGGGGCCTCCATCTGCGTCAACGGGGTCTGCCTCACCGTGACCGAGTTCGACGCCACGGGCTTCGCCGTCGACGTCATGGCCGAGACCCTCGACCGCAGCAGCCTCGGCGCCCTGGCACCCGGCGACCGCGTCAACCTCGAACGTGCCATGCCGGCCGACGGCCGGTTCGGCGGCCACGTCGTCCAGGGTCACGTCGACGGCACCGCCACGATCACGGCGCGCACGCCCGGGGACCGTTGGGAGACGGTCGACTTCACGCTCCCACCGGGCCTCGCGGCATACGTGGTCGAGAAGGGGTCCATCACGGTCGACGGCGTGTCGCTCACCGTCGCGCACGTCGGCGACGACGCGTTCGGCGTCTCGCTCATCCCCACGACGCTCGCGCTGACGACGTTGGGGCACAAGGGAGTCGGCGACGTCGTCAACCTCGAGGTGGACGTCATCGCCAAGTACGTCGAACGACTGCTCAGCCATCGGAACACCGACCGGCAGGAGGTCGGCTCATGACCACCCTCTCGACCGTGGAGGCCGCGCTCGAGGCCCTCCAGGCGGGACGCCCGGTCCTCGTCCTCGACGACGAGGACCGCGAGAACGAGGGCGACCTGGTCCTCGCCGCCGAGACCGCCACCGAGGACTGGATGGCGTGGACCATCCGTCACTCGTCCGGCTACCTCTGCGCGCCGATGCCCGACGAGATCGCCGACCGGCTCGAGCTGCCCCTCATGGTGGCCGAGAACCGCGATCCGCTGCGCACCGCCTACACGGTCTCGGTCGACGCCGCCAGCGGCGTCACCACCGGGATCAGCGCCGCCGACCGCCTGCACACCGTCCGGGTGCTCGCGGACGTCGACTCGACGCCGGCCGACCTCATCCGCCCCGGGCACATCCTGCCGCTGCGCGCGCGCCACGGTGGCGTGCTGACCCGGCCCGGGCACACCGAGGCGGCGGTCGACCTGACGCGCCTCGCGGGCCTCTCACCCGTCGGCGTCATCGGCGAGCTCGTCCACGACGACGGCACGATGATGCGCTTCGACGCGGTCGTCGGCCTCGGGCGCGAGTACGGGCTGCCCGTCATCACCATCGAGCAGCTCATCGACCACCGCCAGCGGCTCGACCGGGTCGAGCGGCTCGCCACGACCCGCATCCCGACGGTGCACGGCACCTTCACCGCCCACGGCTACCGCGACACCCTGACCGGCGACGAGCACGTCGCCCTCGTGAGCCCGCGCGGGCTGCACGGGCGGAGCATCACCGGTCCCGTCCTCACCCGCCTGCACTCCGAGTGCCTGACGGGCGACGCCTTCGGCTCGCTGCGCTGCGACTGCGGGCCCCAGCTGCAGGCGTCCCTCTCGCGCGTCGGGAGCGAGGGCGGTGTCGTCGTCTACCTCGGCGGGCACGAGGGCCGAGGCGTCGGCCTCGTCGACAAGCTCCGCGCGTACTCCCAGCAGGACCTCGGCG
The DNA here is from genome assembly GCF_001428505.1 of Terrabacter sp. Root181. GTDB lineage: Bacteria > Actinomycetota > Actinomycetes > Actinomycetales > Dermatophilaceae > Terrabacter. The sequence continues at coordinate 418,076 of NZ_LMHU01000006.1, read as the reverse complement.
CCGACACGGTCGACGCGCAGACGGCCCTGGGACTTCCCGTCGACGCACGGGAGTACGCCGCAGGAGCGGCGATCCTGCACGACCTCGGCGCGACCCAGGTCGTGCTCCTGACGAACAACCCCACCAAGGTCTCGGCGCTGCGTCACCTCGGCCTCGACGTCGTCGCGGTCGAGCGGCTGCACGGGCCGATGGGCGCGGACAACGAGCAGTACCTCATCACCAAGCGCGAGCGCATGGGCCACGACATCCCGGTCACGACCGACCGGCACGGCAAGGAGACGGCATGAAGGACGGCGCCCCCACCATCACGACCGACGGCAGCGGGCTGCGGGTCGCGGTCGTCGCTGCGAGCTGGCACGAGCAGGTCATGGGTGGCCTGCTCGACGGCGCCCGCCGCGGTCTCGCCGACGCCGGGGTCACGTCCGTCGACGTCGTCCGCGTGCCCGGGACGTTCGAGCTGCCCGTCGCGTGCGCGTCCCTCGCGGGGCGCTACGACGCCCTCGTCGCCCTCGGCGTCGTCATCCGCGGCGGCACCCCGCACTTCGACTACGTCTGCCAGGCCGCGACCGTCGGGATCACCGACGTCTCGGTCCGCACGGCGACGCCGATCGGCTTCGGGGTGCTCACGTGCGATGACGAGGCCCAGGCGCTCGACCGTGCCGGCCTGCCCGGGTCGGCCGAGGACAAGGGCCTCGAGGCCGCGTCGGCGGCCGTCGCGACCGTCGTCGCCCTCCGTGGCGTCGCCACGACGTGAGCACCGTCCGGACCGCGGCCGAGCGGCCCGTAGGCTGGGGCACCGTGAAGAGCTTTGAGCAGCTGTACGCCGAGCTGGCCGAGAAGGCGCAGTCGCGACCCGAGGGATCGGGCACCGTCGCGCAGCTCGACGCCGGCGTCCACGCCATCGGCAAGAAGATCGTCGAGGAGGCGGCCGAGGTGTGGATGGCCGCCGAGTACCAGTCGAACGACGAGGCCGCCGAGGAGATCAGCCAGCTCCTCTACCATCTGCAGGTCCTCATGCTCGCCAAGGGCATCTCGCTCGACGACGTCTACTCCCACCTCTGAGGACCTCACTGCCCATGCTGCGAATCGCCGTGCCCAACAAGGGCTCCCTGTCCGACGCGACCGTCGACCTGCTGCGCGAGGCGGGCTACCGCACGCGCCGTGACACCAAGGAGCTCGTCGTCACCGACGTCGAGAACGACGTCGAGTTCTTCTACCTGCGCCCTCGCGACATCGCCGTCTACGTCGGGTCGGGCACCGTCGACGCTGGCGTCACCGGCCGCGACCTGCTGCTCGACTCGGGGTCCGACGCCGTCGAGGTCATGTCGCTCGGCTTCGGCGCCTCGACCTTCCGGTATGCCGGCAAGCCCGGTCACGTGGCCACCGTCGAGGACATCGCGGGCAAGCGCGTCGCGACGTCGTACGCCGGCCTCGTGCGCTCGGACCTCGCGGCCCGCGGGCTGTCGGCCGACGTCGTGCGGCTCGACGGCGCCGTCGAGACGGCCATCACGCTGGGGGTCGCGGACTGCATCGCCGACGTCGTCGAGACGGGCACGACGCTGCGGCAGCAGGGTCTCGAGGTCTTCGGTGAGCCGATCCTGCGCTCCGAGGCCGTCCTCATCCGCGGCGACCGCCCGGGCGAGGCCCAGGCCATCGAGGTGCTCCAGCGACGCATCGCCGGCGTCATCACGGCCCGCACCTACGTCATGCTCGACTACGACTGCCCGAAGGAGCTCGTCGACCGCGCCTGCGAGCTCACGCCGGGCCTCGAGTCCCCGACGGTCTCGCCGATGCAGGACGACGCGTGGGTCGCCGTGCGCGCCATGGTGCCCCGCATCGGCCGCAACCGGCTCATGGACGAGCTCTACGACCTCGGCGCGCGGGCGATCCTCGTGACCGACATCGCCGCCTGCCGGCTGTGAAGCACCACGGCGGACGACGGACGTGACCCGATGACGCAGCAGCCCCCGTCCCAGCCGGCACCCGATCCGTCCGCGGACTCGGCGGCGTGGGCGCCCTTCCGTCCCAAGCGTGGTCGGGCCGTTGCGCTCGGCGTGGTGTGGTCCTCGCTCGCCGTCTTCGGCGCCATCGCCGTCGTCATGCCGGCGCAGGTGGACGGTCGGTGGGGGCTGGGCGACCGCCTGATGTTCTTCGGGCTGGGCGTCGTGATCGCCTTCCTCGCCTGGCGGTACGCGTCGATCGCCGCCTTACCGAGCCGCGCCGGCCTCGTCGTGCGCAACCTCGTGCTCACCCGCACGCTCGAGTGGCCCGAGGTCGTCGGCATCCAGTTCGGTGGGGGAGAGCCCTGGGTCACCCTCGACCTCGAGGACGGCGACACCGTCGCGGTCATGGCGATCCAGAAGGCCGACGGTCCGCTCGCCGGTCGGGAGGCGTCCCGGCTCGCCGCGCTCGTCCAGGCGTTCGGCGAGGCGCGTGAGCCCGACCGTCCCCAGGACCTGACGTGACGGGCGAGCCGACCCCGGAGCGGATGCGCCACGCGCTCGGCCACTTCGCCACGGGCGTGACGATCGTGACCGGGTTCGCCGACGGCGGGCAGCCGGTCGGGTTCGCGTGCCAGTCCTTCGCGTCGGTGTCCCTGCACCCGCCGCTCGTGCTCTTCTGCGCCGACCACCGCGGTCGGTCATGGCCGCGGATGCGCGACGACGGTCGCTTCACCGTGAACGTGCTGCGGCACGACCAGCGTGACCTCATCGCTCGCTTCGGCTCGGCGGGCGGCGCGCGCTTCGACGCGCTGGACTGGGAGCCGTCGGTGCACGGTGGCCCGAGCCTGCCCGGCGTGCTCATGCGGGTGCACTGCTCGGTCGAGCAGGTCCACGTCGCCGGCGACCACGACGTGGTCGTCGGTCGGGTCCTCGACCTCGAGGACGGCGAGTCCGGCCGGCCGATGCTCTTCTACCGCGGACGCCTGACCGTCACCGAGCGGCGTGCGTCGGCGGGGACCGACGAGGGCCCTGCGGCGATGGACGACTACTGGGGCTGAGGCCCCGTGCCCGCCGCCCGGTCGCACGCCTCCGGACGTCCAGGCCCCCAACACACCGAGTAGGTCACAACCCACCGGGATCGGATCGCGGTGGGTTGCGACCTACTCGGTGTGTTGCGAGGGACGGGAGTCGGTGCCGTCGACGAGGCCGTCCCACGACCAGCGCGGCACCGTCAGGCCGTCGGGCACCTGGTCGGCCGACCCGTGGTAGGTGCCCATGTAGCCGGTCGCCCAGGTGAAGTACGCGACGAGCGCGTCGCGTACGTCCGCGTCGCCGGAGAGGCCGGCGTCCTCCACGGCCCGCTCGAAGCACTCCACCGCCCGCGCGTCCATCTCCTGGTGCGGGCCGTTGCCCGAGTGCATCCGCACCACCTCCGACTCGCTCGCGACGGAGGTCGTGACGGCCGGTGGCCCGCCGAGGGCCTCGGCCCAGTACGCGGCGAGCCGCTCGGTGTGGTCGGGGTGGTAGCCGTGCGAGAAGGCGTGCGACACGACCGGGTCGGCGAGCACCCGCTCGTGCCAGGCGTGCGCGAGGGAGACGAGCGCGGGCATCCCGCCGACGGCGTCGTAGATCGTCCGGGTCACCGTGGCAGGCTCCCACCCGGCGGACGGCGCGACAAGGCCTCGGGACCGACCGGGGTCCCGAGGCGTCGCCGTCAGCGGAAGTGGATGAAGTTCGACGGCCAGGAGTAGCTGCCCCGCTCGAGGATGCGGCGACCGCTCATCGAGGTGTAGGTCGCACCGAGGACCGTTCCGCCGTAACCGCTCTCGGAGATCGCGACGGTGTCGCCGTCGGCGCTGACCCAGTCCACGTACGCGACGTGGTTGGAGTTCCACTGGGCGATGTCGCCGACGCGGGGCTTCTGGTCGACGGCGAAGCCCTTGGCCCGGGCGTTCGTGTCCCAGCTGGTGGCGTTGCCGAGGTTGCCGGGGTTCTTCACGCCGTCACGGGAGAGCCGGTAGGCCGAGAAGTTCGTGCAGTTGTTTCCCCACGGGTCGACGGGGTAGCTCCACGCGCGCTGCCCGTAGTAGCCGAAGCGCTCGATGCAGTCCTGGGTGGCGCGCGAGTAGCACTTCCAGCTCGACGGGGCAGGACCGCCGGTGATCGCCCACGTCACGGTGGTGGACCGGTAGACGGCGACGTTGGCGTTGCCGAGCACGCGCACGACGGAGCCGCTCCCGCTGGTCCCGGTCGACCACAGCGTCACGCCGCGCGGGCTGCGCACGACGAGGTTGCCGTCGGTCTGCATCGTGGCGGTGCTGCCGGTCCCCGTCGTGAAGGTCGCCCACTGCCGCACACCGGCGGACGAGGTCAGCACGAGGTTGCCGTCGGTGCGCATCGTCAGCTGCCACGCCTTGCTCGTGGACAGGATCGACTCCCCGGACCGCAGCACCTGGCCCGGCAGCATCCGGTCGTAGCGGTAGCCGCGGTGGTCCCACACCGTCGTCGTGCCCTGGCGGACCTGGAGCAGGCCGTCGTTCGTCAGGGTGAGCAGGCCTCCCGTCCAGCCGCCGGTCCCGCTCGACCACGCGACCGTGCCGTTGGTGCGCAGCATGACGACGTTGCCGTCGGCCCGGACCTGGAGACGGTTGCCGGCGCCCGGCGTGCCGCTCGTCCAGCGGCGGACCCCGGCCGACGTCGTGACGACGAGGTTGCCGTCCGCCTGCATCGTGGCGAGATAGGCCCCCGTGGACGACCGGAGCGCCGTCGCGGACGAGAGCCACTGGCCCGTCCGGAGCGTTGCCCCCGCGACGTAGGTGAAGCCGTCGGTGCGCACGACGGTGCCGGCGCGGGTGGTGACCCGGATCGGGATGCTGCCCGTGGCGATCCGAGCCGGCACGACCGCGGTCAGCTGCGTCGCGGAGACGCGGGTGAAGGACGTGGCGGCGACACCGTTGAAGAGCACCCCGCGAACGTCCGTGAAGGACGTGCCGCGCAGGGTGACCACGGTGCCGCCGGCCAGGGGGCCCGAGGCGGGAGAGACCGAGGCGACGACCGGTGCGTCCTGGAAGGTGAAGCGCCCGGCGGGGACCACGAGCGACGTGCCACCGGGCGTGGTCACGCGCACATCGACGTCGCCCTCCGCGTGGGCCGGCAGGGTGACGCGCAGCTGGGTGGCGGAGAGGCGGGTCACGGCCGTGGCGGCGACGCCGCCGAACGCCACCGACGACACCCGGTCGTATGCCGTCCCCGCCAGGGTGACCGTGCCGCCGCCCTTCGTGGGCGCGAGGGTGGGGGAGACGGCGGTGACGGTCGGGACGGCCTGGTAGGTGAACCGGGCGGCCGGCACGACCGGGGAGACGCCGCCGGGCGTCGTGACGCGGACGTCGACGGTGCCGACGGTCCGCGCGGGGGCGGTGATCCGCAGGGTCGTGTCGGAGACCCGGACGAGCCCGGTGCCGGGCACGCCGCCGAAGTCCACGCCGGTCGCCAGACCCAGACGTGTGCCCGTGACGGTCACGACGACGCCGCCGCGGAGCGGGCCTGCCGGGGCCGAGAGCGCGGACACGGCGGGCATGCCGACGTAGGTGAACCGGCCGGTCGCTGACTCGGGGCTGGTCCCGTTGGGGTTGGTGACGCGTACGGCCACGGTCCCCTCGGCCTGGCCGGGGGCGGTGACCCGGAGGGTGCCGTCCGAGACGCGGACGAACCCGGTGGCGGCGACGGTCCCGAAACGCACCGAGGTGGCGTCGGCGAGGTGCGCACCCGAGATCGTCACGACCGTGCCGCCGCGCAGCGGGCCGGCGGTGACGGACAGGGCGGTGACGACCGGCGGCGATCCGTAGGCGAAGCGGGCGCCGGCTCCTGCGGCGGAGGTGCCACCCGGCGTCATGACCTGGACGTCGACGGGGCCGGAGGCGTGGCGCGGCGTCGTGGCGCGCACCGTGGTCGCCGATACCCGGACGACGTCGGTCGCGGCGACCGAGCCGAAACGGATGGCCGTGGCCCGTTCCAGACCCGTGCCGGTCAGGGTCACGACGGTGCCGCCCGCCGGCGGGCCCGCCTGGGGGGACAGCGACGTGATGGCCGGGACGGGGTCGAAGGCGAAGGTGCTCGACGAGTGCTCGGGGGACGTGCCGTACGCGGTCGTGACGGTGACGGCGACGACCCCGGCCGTGTGAGCGGGCGCCGTGGCCCGGATGCTCGTGGCCGACAGGACGGTGAAGCGGGCTGCCATGGCGCCGAAGGCGACCCGGGTCGCGCCCGTGAACCGGGAGCCGGTCAGCGTGACGACCGTGCCGCCGCGCACCGGGCCGGCCGTCGTCGACAGGGACGTCACAGCGGGGAGCGCCTGGTAGCCGTAGCGGGCTCGTGAGGTGGCGGCCGAGATGCCACCCGGCGTCGTCACGCGCACGTCGACGGTGCCCACCGGACGTGCCGGGGTGGTGACGCGCAGCGTGCTCGCCGAGACCCGCACGACCTTGGTCGTCGTCGTGGAGCCGAACTGGGCGGCGGTCGCCCTGCCGAGGCCGGTGCCCGTCAGGGTCACGGTGGCCCCACCGGCCGTGGGACCCGAGGTGGACGAGATCCCGGTGAGGGTCGGGACTGCCTCGTAGGCGAAGGCGTTCGCGGAGTAGCCGAACGAGATGCCGGAGGCGGTCCGGACGCGCACGTTGACGAGTCCGGCCGGTCGGGCCGGCGACGTGACGCGTAGCTGGGTGCTCGACAGCACGGTGAACCGGGCCGCGGTCGCCCCGAAGGTGACCGTGGTGGCCCCCGTCAAGCGGGTCCCCGACACGACGACCGTCGTCCCGCCCCGCACCGGTCCTGCCGCGACGGAGAGGCCGGTGACCGTCGGTGGGGTGACGACGGGGGCGACCGTGTAGGTGAAGCGGGCGGCGGAGACCACCGGCGAGGTGCCGCCCGGCGTCGTGACCCGGACGTCGACGACCCCGGCGGTGTGCGCCGGGACGGTGACACGCAGCTGGGTCGCCGAGAGGCGGGTGAGGCCTGCGGCCGGGGTGCTGCCGAAGCGCACCGCGGTGGTGCGGTAGAGCCCGGTCCCGGTCAGCGTCACCACCGTGCCGCCGCCCGTCGTAGCGGTGCCTGACGACAGCGCCGTCACGGTCGGGACCGCGTCGAAGGCGAAGCTCGAGCGCGACGAGACGGGAGACGTGCCTGCCGGGGTGGTGACGCGGACGCTCGCCACTCCGGCCGGGTGGGCCGGGGTGAGCACGCGGACCCGGGTGCTCGAGACCTTCGTGATGCGGGTGACGGCGGTGGAGCCGAACCAGGCCGTCGTTGTGGCTCCCACGCCTGTCCCCGACAGATCGACGGTCGTGCCACCGCTGGTCGGGCCGGCGACGACCGACAGGCTGACCGCGGCCGGCGCGGTCCCGGTGACGGCGGCGGTGGCCGGTGCGGCGGTGGCGAGCGACGGAGCCGCGGTCGCCGGCTGCGCCGTCGCGAGGCCGGGTACTCCGGCGAGGAGAGCCGCCACGACGAGGGCAGACCCCAGGCGCCCGGTCCTGCGTCGTTCGACGTCGCGGTCAGGCTCGGCCAGCGGGGTGGGGCGGGGCAGCATTCGTCCGTCTCCTTGCAGTCAGCACGTCCGGCGAGCATTCTGCACAGGCAAATCGTCCCTTGTACGCCGTTTCGCCCGAATTGGGTCGACCCAAGCGCACCACGAGCCCCAGCCGTGGGGTCCGGGACCCGTCAGTCGACGCGGCGCAGGTCGGGGCGCAGGCGCTGGACGACGAAGATCTGCACGACCCCGATCGCGGCGAGGATGCCCCAGACGAGAGACAGGCTGCCGGTGACGTCGCGCACCAGTCCCATCGCGATCGGTCCCATCGAGGCGAGGCCGTAGGAGATGAGGAACGCCATTCCGGTGAGACGTCCGCTCGCCTCCGGGGTCCGGGCGTAGCGCACGAGCAGGACGAGGGCGAGGGAGAACGCGGCCCCCTGGCCGAGCCCGGTGACGACCGCCCACACCCACGGCGCCGAGAGGGGTGCGACCCAGATCCCGACCGAGCCGGCGATCCCGAGCACCGCGGCCGGCCACAGGAGCCGCCTCATGTCGCGGGTGCGGTCGCTGACGACCGGACCGAGCAGGCCCGAGACGATCTGGGCCCCGCTGAAGACCGCCGCAAGATAGCCCGCCGACGCGCGGGACCAGCCGTGCTCGACGTAGGTCGGGGCGAGCCACGTAACGGCCGAGTAGAAGCACCACGACTGCAGGGTGAGGTAGCCGGCGACGAGCCAGGCCGTGCGGTGCCGCCACGGCAGCCGGCCCGGACCCTCCTCGTCTGGCGTGTGGTGCGGGTTGGCCCGCATGGTGAACGGCGCCCACGCGAGGGCCCCCACCAGGGCGACGACCGACCACGAACCGAGCGAGGCCTGCCAGCTGCCGAGTCGGTCGGCGAGGGGCACGGCGACCGCCGAGCTGAGGGCCGCGCCGCCCATCATCGCCAGCATGTAGAGGCCGGTGACGAGACCGGTGCGCTCGGGCGGGAAGAAGGTCTTGACGAGCCGGGGCAGCAGCGTGCCGGCCACGGCGATGCCGACTCCGCACAGGAACGTGCCTGCGTAGAGCACGACGACGTGCTCGCCGGCGAAACGGCTGGCCGTACCGACGACGATGCTGATGACCGCGCCCAGGACCGCGGCGGCCGCCCCGGTGCGGTGGGCGATCCGGCTCGCGACCGGGGCGAAGAGGCCCATGCAGAGGACGGGCAGTGTCGTGAGCGCCCCGGCCGCGGCGTGGCTCAGGCCGAGGTCCGCGGAGATCGCGTCGAGGAGCGGAGGGACGCTCGTGATCGCGATCCGGAGGTTGGCGGCGACCGCGACGAGAGCCAGGGCCATGACCCGGACGGGCGGCAGGGGGCGGAGCGGTCGGTCTCGTCGAAGCACCATCAGAGACTAGATGTGTCGAGGACGAGGTCCGCGCGCTCCCTCGTCGCGTCGGCACTGAACAGCGCCGTCTCCTGGTCGGCCCAGCGCTGCCACTGCGGTCGGTAGGCCTCTCCGTCGCGCTCGATGCCCCGGCGCATCCGGAGCGCGACGTCGGCGTCCACGAAGACGGCCACGGCGGCATACGGCCCGGCCGGCCCCACGCTGGAACCGCACCCCTCGACGACGAGGAAACGGCACGCGGGCACCTCGCGTGTGCCGCTCCACTCGTCGCGCACCCAGCTCCACAGCCGGTAGGTGGCCCGCCCACCGCGCGCGAGCGGCTCGAGGACCTGTTGCGTCAACAGTCCGGGTGCCTGCGACAGGCCGTCCCAGCCCGGGTAGAGGTGGTCCATGTGCACGACGGCCACGGGACCCGTCGGCTCGAGCGCCAGCTCGATCCCGCGGGCCAGCGTCGTCTTGCCGGCGCCGCTGGGCCCGTCGAGGGCGACGACGACGACGTCGCCACACCGGGCGTCGGCGGTGAGCGCCAGGGACACGACGGCCGCGACGTGCTCCTCGCGCGGCGGCCGCGTCACCTCGTCCCACATGGGCGCGACCCTACCGATCCACGGCCCGCTCCCGGGCTGGCCTAGATTTGTCGCATGCCCGTCGCCACGAGAGTTATCGCCTGCCTCGACGTCGACGCCGGGCGCGTCGTCAAGGGCGTCAACTTCGAGAACCTCCGTGACGCCGGCGACCCCGTGGAGCTCGCGAAGCTGTACGACGACCAGGGCGTCGACGAGCTGACCTTCCTCGACGTCACGGCCAGCAGCGGTGACCGCGAGACCACCTACGACGTCGTGCGCCGGACCGCCGAGCAGGTCTTCATCCCGCTCACCGTCGGGGGTGGCGTGCGCACCGTCGACGACGTCGACCGCCTGCTGCGCGCCGGCGCCGACAAGGTCGGGGTCAACACCGCCGCCATCGCCAGGCCCGAGCTGATCTCCGAGATCGCGGCCCGGTTCGGCGCGCAGGTGCTCGTCCTGTCGGCCGACGTCCGCCGGCGCATCGGTGATGACGGGCGGCCCACCGACGACTTCGTCATGACGACGCACGGAGGGCGCACCCCGGTCGACCTCGATGCCGTCGAGTGGTGCGCCCGCGCAGCGGAGCTCGGGGCGGGCGAGATCCTGCTCAACTCGATGGACGCCGACGGCACGAAGGACGGCTTCGACCTCGAGCTGATCCGGCGCGTGCGGGCGGCGGTGTCCGTGCCCGTCATCGCGAGCGGGGGCGCCGGACGCGTCGAGCACTTCGCGCCCGCCGTCGCCGCCGGGGCGGACGCCGTGCTCGCCGCGAGCGTCTTCCACTTCCGCGAGCTCACCGTCGGCGACGTCAAGGACGCCCTGCGGGCAGCCGGTGTGACGGTCCGCTGAGTGCGGGTCGGCCGCGGTCAGCTGATGCCGAGGTCGGTCTTCTGGAGCGCCGCGATGTCGTCGGCGTCGCCCTCGAACTCGACGCGCGCCACGCTCTTGCGGCCGTAGGCGTAGAGCACGAGCTCGGCGGGCGTCCCGCGGAGCACGACGGTGCCGTGCTCGTCGGGCAGCTTGGCGGCGTAGCGGCCCTGGCCCTCCGCGATGAGCACGATCCCCGTCGGCGCCTTCCGGAACATCAGGCGTGACGAGCGCTTGAGCGCCGACCAGAGCTTGCCCGACAGCTGGGGCGACAGCTCGCGCGGCTCCCACCCGGGCTGGGCGCGGCGGGCGTCCTCGTGGTGGACGAAGAACTCGATGAGGTTGGTCACCTCGTCGACCTTGGGGTGCGCCATGGGGTTCCACACCGGGGCGCCCCGGCGGACGCGGTCGACGAGCGCCGTGTAGTCGCCGTGCGCGATCTTGCCCTGCTCCTTCTCGAGGTGACCCGCGAGAAACGGGATGAAGCGACCGGCCGTCAGGTCGGGCCGGTGCTCGCGGACCAGCAGATGGGCTGCCAGGTCACGCGTGTCCCACCCCTCGCACATCGTCGGCTGGTCGGGTCCGAGCCGGTCGAGCTCGTCGCAGAGCAGGAGGCGTTCGGACTGGGCGTGGCGCGTCATGACGCCATCCTCTCAGGGCGTCGGCCACGACCGAATCTCGGTGGCCCGGGCGGAGGTCTGTGCCTAGGGTCGGACGGTGATCGAGCTCGTGCGCCCCACCGTCGACCTGTCCGACTCGTGGTGGGAGATGGTCGACGACTTCGCCGGCACGACGATCCACGGCTCGAGCTACCGCTCGGGCGACCGCGAGCTGCTGCGCGACCGCGAGGCCTTCGAGGAGTGGGTCGACTGGCTCGGCCGGATGGAGCGGTCCGACGAGGCCCTCCCGCAGGGCCGGGTGCCGTCGTCGAACCGGTGGATCGTCCGCGACGGTCGTGTCGTCGGCGCCATCGCCGTGCGCCACGCGCTCACCCCGTCCCTCGTCGCCGAGGGTGGGCACATCGGGTATGCCGTGTCGCCGGCTGTCCGACGCCAGGGGATCGCCCGCGCCGCGCTGGGTCTCGCGCTCCGCCTCGCCGCGTCCCGCGGGATCGACCCCGTCCTCGTGACGTGCGACGCGACCAACACGGCCTCCGCGCGGACCATCACGTCGTGCGGCGGCGTCCTGGAGGACGAGCGGGAGGGCGTCCTGCGGCACTGGGTCCGGACCGACGCCCCGGCGCAGCCGATCGGCCCGGGACCGATCGAGACACGGGACGCGAGGCTCGTGCCGGTGACGTCCGAGGAGGCCGCGGCGATGCGCGCGGGGGAGCGGCGGGCCGACTGGGCGACGGGCTACCCGCGCGAGGACGACCTCGACGCCGTCGGGATGATGCCCTCCGGCCCCGACGCGTGGACCCCGCGCCACATCGTGCGCAGGAGCGACGGGCTCGTCGTCGGCTCGATCGGCTGCTTCGGGCCACCGGACCAGGGCGTCGTCGAGGTCGGCTACGGCCTCGTCGCGGACGCCCGGCGAGGAGGCCTGATGACCGACGTCCTGTCCGGCTTCGTGCGCTCGCTCGAGGCGGCCGGACTCTCCGTGGTCGCGCACACCGACCCCGACAACGTCGCGAGCCACCGCGTCCTGGCGCGCCTCGGCTTCCAGCGGCACGCAGCGCAGGACGCCGCCGACGGCGCCGAGTGGCTCTGGGTCAGAGGGACTGGTGGCGAGGGTGTCGCCGACGCGTGAGAGGCTGAGGGGTCGACCACAGAGCACGTCACCAGGGGAGCAGCACACCGTGAACGTCCCGCCCACCTCGACCCTTCGGGAGGGTCTCGCCGTCATCGGCCGGGGCATCAAGGGCCAGCCGCGCTGGTTCTCCCTCGCCGTGGTCGGCAGCGTCGTCTACGGCGTCATGACGAGCCTGACGGCGGCGGCCATCGGCTTCGTGGTCCAGCACGCCATCTCGCCCGCCATCGAGGCCGGATACGTCACCGCGTCCCAGCTGTGGTTCATCGGCGGTGTCATGGCCGCAGTCGTGCTCACGACGATCATCGGTGTCATCGGCCGCCGCATCGCCGGCGGCGTCGCGATGTACAACCTCGGCGCGATGTACCGCGGCCAGGTCACGCGCCAGTACCTCCGGCTCCCGCTCAGCTGGCACCACAAGCACCCGTCCGGTCAGCTGCTCTCCAACGCGAACGCCGACGTCGAGGCGACGTGGAACATCTTCGCGCCGCTGCCGATGGCCCTCGGTGTCGTCGTCATGCTCGTCTTCGGCATCGTCCAGATGGTCATCGTCGACCCCTGGCTCGCGCTCGTGGGGCTCACCGTCTTCCCGATGCTCTTCCTGGCCAACGTCGCCTTCCAGCGAGCCATGTCGCCGCGGGTCACGCGAGCGCAGCAGCTGCGCGCCGACGTCTCCGAGGTGGCCCACGAGAGCTTCGAGGCGGCGCTCATCGTCAAGTCGCTCGGCCGAGAGGACCACGAGGCCGAGCGCTTCCGCGTCGTCACCCACGAGCTGCGCGACGCCAACATCGAGGTCGGCCGCACGCGTGGCCGCTTCGACCCCGCCATCGAGGCCATCCCCACGATCGGGACGCTCGCCGTGCTCTTCGTCGGCACCCTCCGGGTGAGCAGCGGCCAGCTCACGGCCGGCCAGGTCGTCCAGATCGCCTACCTCTTCTCGATCCTCGCCTTCCCCGTCCGAGCCCTCGGGTGGGTCCTCGCCGAGCTGCCGCGCGCCGTCGTCGGGTGGAAGCGCGTCTCGGCCGTCCTGGACGCGACGGGCAGCATGACCTTCGGTGACCGTTCGCTGCCCCGGGGCACCGCGAGCCACCTGCAGGCCGAGCGACTCGCGTACGCCTATGAGATCGAGACCGAGACGGGCGAGGCCGACCGCAACCCGGCGGTCGTCGACGTCACCCTCGACGTCGCGCCCGGAGCGACGGTCGCGATCGTCGGGCCCACGGGCAGCGGCAAGTCGACGCTGACCAACCTCGTCATGCGGCTCGTCGACCCCGACTCGGGGGCGGTGCTCGTCGACGACGTCGACCTGCGCGAGGTGCGCCATGGCGGCATCAGCGACGTCGCTGCGCTCGTCGCGCAGCAGACCTTCATGTTCGACGACACCGTCCGCGGCAACATCACCCTCGGTGTCGAGCACGACGACGAGAGCGTCTGGCGCGCGCTGCACGTGGCGCAGGGCGCCGGCTTCGTCGAGAAGCTGCCCGACGGTCTCGAGACCCACGTCGGCGAGCGCGGCGCGAGCCTCTCCGGCGGACAGCGCCAGCGCATCGCCCTGGCCCGTGCCGTGATCCGTGAGCCGCAGCTGCTCATCCTCGACGACGCCACGTCGGCCGTCGACCCGAGCGTCGAGCAGGCCATCCTCGCCCGGCTCCGAGAGGCGAGCTCGGGCACCACCGTCCTCGTCGTCGCCTACCGCATGGCCACGATCCTGCTCGCCGACGAGGTCGTCTACCTCGAGGGCGGTCGGGTCGTCGACCACGGCTCCCACGACCAGCTCCTCGGCCGGTGCGTCGGCTACGAGCGGCTCGTCACGGCATACGCCCGCGAGGCCGCGGAGCGCGAGGCCATCGCGGCCGCCGAGGAGCGCGACGAGCCCGGGCTCGGCGCCGACGCGGCCGAGGAGGTCTCCCGATGAGCATGCGGTCGCAGGTCCTCGTCGAGCACCACGGTGTCGCCACGGGCAAGGAGATGACGACGTGGCAGACGCTGCGTCGTGGTGTCGAGCTCTCACCCGAGCTGCGCAAGGGCATCTGGGTGACGGTGCTCCTCGCCGTGCTCTCGACCCTCGGCCGGGTGCTCGTGCCGTTCGTCGTCCAGCGCATCACCGACAACGGCCTCCTCGCCGAGGGCGGTCCCGACACCCAGGTCGTGGCCGTCTACATCGGCGTCGCCCTCGTCGGCGTCGCCGTGACGGCGGTCTCCGCCTACTTCGTCAACATCCGCCTCTTCCGGTCGTCCGAGAACGGCCTGGCGACGTTGCGTCTCAGGGCCTTCCGGCACATCCACGACCTCGCGATGCTCACCCAGAACACCGAGCGGCGCGGGTCGCTCGTCTCCCGCGTCACGTCCGACGTCGACACGATCTCGATGTTCGTGCAGTTCGGCGGGCTCATGCTCATGATCAACATCGCGCAGATCTCGCTCGCGACGGTGCTCATGGTCGTCTACAGCCCGCTCCTCGGCCTCGTCGTGTGGCTGTGCTTCGTGCCGCTCTTCGTCATCATCCGCAAGTTCCAGGGCATCGTCGGCCGGGCCTACACGAAGGTGCGCGAACGCGTCGGCGACATGCTCGGAGCCATCTCCGAGGCCGTTGTCGGGGCGCAGGCCATCCGCGCCTACGGCGTCGAGGACCGCACCGCCGAGCGCATCGACGCCGCGGTCGAGGCGCACCGCAAGGCGGCCATCGGCGCCCAGGCCCGCTCGGTCGTGGCGTTCACGTCGGGGCAGCTCGTCTCCGGACTCACCACGGCAGTCGTCCTCGTCGTCGGCACCGTGCTCGCCGCCCGCGGCAGCCTGACGCTGGGAGAGCTGCTCGCCTTCCTCTTCCTCGTCAACCTCTTCACGCAGCCGGTCCAGCAGGCCACCGAGATCCTCAACGAGATGCAGAACGCCGTCGCCGGATGGCGCCGGGTCATCGGCATCATCGACACCCCCGCCGACGTCTCAGACCCGGGCGACTCCGGCGTCACCCTGCCGCGCGGACCGATCACCGTGCAGTTCAACGAGGTCGGCTTCGCCTACCCCGGTGGCGCGCCCGTGCTCCACGACGTCGACCTGACGATCGCGCCGCGCAGCCGCGTCGCGATCGTCGGCGAGACCGGGTCGGGCAAGTCGACCCTCGCCAAGCTGCTCACCCGGCTCATGGACTCCAGCAGCGGTCAGGTGCTCCTCGACGGCGTCGACCTGCGCACGATCCGCTTCTCGTCACTGCGGTCCCGCGTCGTGCTCGTCCCCCAGGAGGGGTTCCTCTTCGACGGCACGCTGCTCGACAACATCCGCTTCGGCCGTCCAGAGGCGAGCGAGCAGGACGTGCGCCTCACCCTCACCGAGCTCGGCCTCGACCCGTGGGTCGCGACGCTCCCGCTCGGTCTGGCGACCGACGTGGGCCAGCGTGGCGAGTCGTTGTCGGCCGGCGAGCGTCAGCTCGTCGCACTGGCCCGGGCCTACCTCGCCGACCCCGACCTGCTCGTCCTCGACGAGGCGACGTCGGCCGTCGACCCGAGCACGGAGGTGCGGATCCAACGCGCCCTCGACTCGCTGACCCGCGGGCGCACATCGATCGCGATCGCGCACCGGCTCTCGACGGCCCAGGCCGCCGACGAGGTGATCGTCGTCGATGCCGGTCGCATCGTCGAGCGCGGACACCACACCGAGCTCGTCCGACTCGGAGGCGTCTACTCCCGGCTCCACGAGTCCTGGGTCGCCCAGCAGCAGGCGGTCTGACGGCGAGACCGAGTGCCGGGTTCGGTCCGGGCGGCGGCAGAATGGGCGGGTGACCGACGCCCTCGACCCGACGCCAGCTGCCACGCCCGACCCCTCGACGCTCGACCCGCAGATCGCCGAGCTGCTCAAGCGCGACGAGCACGGCCTCGTGGCCGCCGTGGTGCAGCAGCACGACACGGGCGACGTCCTGATGGTCGGCTGGATGGACGACGAGGCCCTGCGCCGCACCCTCGGAGAGGGCCGGGTGACGTTCTGGTCGCGCAGCCGTCAGGAGTACTGGCGCAAGGGCGACACGAGCGGCCACGTGCAGTGGGTCAAGGGCGTGCGCCTCGACTGCGACGGCGACGCCCTCCTCGTGAGCGTCGACCAGGTCGGTGCGGCCTGCCACACGGGGGACCGCACCTGCTTCGACGCGCGCGTCCTCCCCGCCACCGTCGGCGAGCCCACCCCCACGGCCTGAACCCCGGCTCGAGCGTGCGCTCCGTCCCACTCGAGGGTGCTGGGGGAGCGGCGGCCGCGTGTTCGACGGGTGAGGCGGGGCCACGGCATACGACGGCGTGGGCCAGAATGGCTCGGTGCCCGACTCGAACACCTCGCTCGCCGCCGCGCCCGCGCCACACGCCGACCTCGCGTGGGGCCGCACGTGGCCGAGCCTCGAGGTCTTCACCGAGCTCGCGCTCGAGCACCGTCGCGTCATCCCCGTCGTACGCCGTGTGCTGGCCGACGCCGAGACGCCCGTCGGCGTCTACCGCAAGCTCGCGAAGGACGCGCCGGGCACCTTCCTGCTCGAGTCCGCCGAGCACGGCGGCGTGTGGTCGCGCTACTCCATCGTCGGGGCCCGCAGTGCTGCGACGCTGACCGAGAAGGACGGCCGCGCGCACTGGATCGGCGAGCCGCCGGTCGGACTGCCCACCGACGGAGACCCGACCGCGGCCGTCCGCGACACGGTCGCCGCCCTCGCGACGCCGCGGACGCCGGGGCTGCCGCCGCTCACGGGTGGTCTCGTCGGCGCCATCACCTACGACGCCGTCCGGCGCTGGGAGAAGGTGCCCGACGGCGGCCGCGACGAGCTCGACCTGCCTGAGGTGGCGATGATGCTCGCCACCGACCTCGCGGTCTTCGACCACAGCGACGGGTCGCTGCTGCTCATCGCCAACGCCGTCAACCACGACGCCACCGACGAGCGCATCGAGGACGCCTGGGCCGACGCCGTCAGCCGTCTCGACCGGATGACCGACGAGCTCGCAGCCCCCGCGCCGAGCACCGTGGCCACCATCGAACCCATCGACAGCCATCCGACGAGCAGCCACACGCAGGCCGAGTACGAGGAGATGGTCGAGGAGGCCAAGGAGGCGATCCGGGCCGGCGAGGCCTTCCAGATCGTCGTCTCGCAGCGCTTCACCGTGCCGTGTCGTGCCGACGCCCTCGACGTCTACCGGGCGCTGCGGGTCAGCAACCCCAGCCCCTACATGTACCTCCTGCGGCTCCCGCACCCCGACGGCACGGCCTACGACATCGTCGGCTCGAGCCCCGAGGCCCTCATCAAGGTGACGGGACGCCAGGCGATCACCCACCCCATCGCCGGCTCGCGGCCCCGTGGCAAGAGCCCGGACCACGACGCGCACCTCGCCGAGGAGCTGCTCGGCGACGCCAAGGAGCGGGCCGAGCACCTCATGCTCGTCGACCTCGCCCGCAACGACCTCCAGCGCATCTGCCGCGCCGGCACCGTCGACACCGTCGACTTCATGTCGATCCGGCGCTACAGCCACATCATGCACATCGAGTCGACGGTCGTCGGTGACCTCCGCGACGACCAGAGCGCCTACGACGCGCTCGTCGCGACGTTCCCCGCCGGCACGCTGAGCGGGGCGCCGAAGCCGCGCGCCATGGCGCTCATCGACGCCTACGAGGGGCTGCGCCGCGGTCTCTACGGCGGCGTCGTCGGCTACCTCGACTTCGCCGGCGACCTCGACATGGCCATCGCGATCCGCACCGCGCTCATCAAGGACGGGCGTGCCCACGTCCAGGCCGGCGCCGGCATCGTCGCCGACTCGGTGCCCCACCTCGAGTACGAGGAGACGGTCAACAAGGCGGCCGCCGCCCTGCGTGCCGTGGCCGCCGCCGCGGGCCTGCGTCCCCTGGGGGACCACCGCCCATGACCTCCCGCCTCCGTCCCGGCGCCCTCGACAAGAAGCGCGCGGCCCTCGTCGTCCTCGTCCCCGCGGCCCTGCTGCTCGGCCTCACGACCCGTGCGTGGGCGGTCGGTGAGTCCAAGGACGTCCTCAGCCAGGCGGTCACCGAGGTGACCGGTGGCACCGCGGCACCGGGCGTCGTCGGCCTCACCGCCGTCTGCGTGGTGGCCCTGCTCGGCCTCATGACGGGCGGCCGCGTCATCCGCGCCGTCGCCGCGGCCGTCATCGTGCTGGCCTCGCTGGGCGCGCTGGCGATGACCGTCCTCGTCGCCCTGCGGCCGGTCGACACGGTGGCCGACGCCGTCGCCCGCGAGCTCGCCCGCACGACCGCCCCGGCCGCCACGGGCTCGAGCACCGCGGGGGTGTGGCTCGCCGTCGTCGCGGCGGTGCTGCTGGCCGTCGGGTCCGTGCTCGCGGCCGTGTCGAGCCGCACCTGGGCCGGGCTCTCCGGCCGCTACGAGCGGGGCGACAAGCCCGAGAGCGGCCCGCGCGGAGAGGTCCGCACGACCTGGGACGAGCTGTCCGAGGGGCGGGACCCGACCCTGCGCGACGCTCCTGACGAGACCTGACAGAATGAACCCCGTCGGCCCGCACGCGAGTGGAGCCGATCGGACCAGAGAGGACCCCATGGAAGAGCAGCACGAGGACCACGGTCACAGCACCGCCGCCTGGACCGGGGTCGGGATCATCCTGCTCGGCACGGCCATCGCGTCCGTCGCCGTCGTCATCCCCAGCCTGGTCCTCGGCATCATCGGTGCCGTCGTCATCGTGGCCGGTGTCGCCGCGGGCAAGACGATGTCCATGGCCGGCTACGGCAACGACGGGCACCACGCGCAGGCGGGCTCGATCGTCGACGCCCCCGACGAGACGGGCGCCGACACCGTCGGCAAGAGCTGAGCGCAGTGCCGACGGTTCTCGACGGGATCATCAGCGGCGTCCGCGAGGATCTCGGACGCCGTCGTGCCGCGCTGCCGCTCGCTGAGCTCGAGGCGCTGCTCGCGACCGTGGGCCCGGCACTCGACCCGATGCCGGGCATCCGTTCCGCCGAGGGCGTCGCCGTCATCGCCGAGGTCAAGCGCTCGAGCCCGAGCAAGGGCGCGTTGGCCGAGATCCCCGAGCCCGGGGTGCTGGCGCGGTCGTATGCCGCCGGGGGAGCGAGTGCCATCAGCGTGCTCACCGAGGAGCGCCGGTTCTCAGGCAGCCTCGCCGACCTCGACGAGGTGCGCGCGGCGGTCCGGACCCCCTTGCTGCGCAAGGACTTCATGGTCGACGCCTACCAGGTGACCGAGGCCCGCGCCCACGGCGCCGACCTCGTCCTCCTCATCGTCGCAGCGCTCGACGACGCGCTCATGCGTGACCTGCACGACCAGGCGCTCGCGCTCGGCATGACCGCACTGATCGAGGTGCACGACGCCGCCGAGCTCGACCGGGCCCTCGCCCTCGACCCCGTCCTCGTGGGCGTCAACGCCCGCAACCTCAAGACCCTCGAGGTCGACCCCCGCACCGTCACCGACCTGCTGCCGCGCGTGCCCGCGGGCGTCGTCGGGGTGGCCGAGTCCGGTGTCGGTGGTCCCGACGACGTGGCTGCCTACGTGCGCGCCGGCGCCGGTGCCGTGCTCGTCGGCGAGGCCCTCGTCAAGAACGGCGCCCCGGAGGCCGCGATCCGCGGCTTCATCGACGCCGCGACCGCGGTCCGGGCCCCGGCCCGCCCCGGCGCGGCAGGAGAGTGAGCATGACCACGACATCCAACGTGCCGGCATACGGCCGCTTCGGGGGTTTCGGCGGACGCTACGTCCCCGAGGCGCTCGTCCCCGCCCTCGAGCAGCTCGAGGAGGTCTGGCGCAAGGCCGTCGTCGACCCGGAGTTCGTCGGTGAGCTCGAGCGCCTCCAGCGCACCTACACGGGGCGGCCGAGCATCATCACCGAGGTGCCGCGCTTCGCCGAGCACTGCGGGGGTGCCCGCGTCATCCTCAAGCGCGAGGACCTCAACCACACCGGCTCGCACAAGATCAACAACGTGCTGGGCCAGGCCCTGCTGACCAAGCGGATGGGCAAGACGCGCGTCATCGCCGAGACCGGCGCCGGCCAGCACGGAGTCGCCACGGCGACCGCGGCCGCCCTGCTCGGGCTCGAGTGCGTCGTCTACATGGGCCGCAAGGACACCGAGCGCCAGGCGCTCAACGTCGCCCGGATGCGCCTGCTCGGCGCCGAGGTCGTCCCGGTCGACAACGGCAGCAAGACGCTCAAGGACGCCGTCAACGAGGCGTTCCGCGACTGGGTCGCCAACGTCGCGACGACGCACTACGTCCTCGGCACCGTGACCGGCCCGCACCCCTTCCCCGAGATGGTCCGCGACTTCCACCGCGTCATCGGGGTCGAGGCGCGCCAGCAGGTGCTCGACCTCGTCGGGCGCCTGCCCGACGCCGTGCTCGCCTGCGTCGGCGGCGGCTCCAACGCGATGGGCATCTTCCACCGCTTCATCGACGACGAGTCCGTCCGGCTCATCGGCTTCGAGGCGGGCGGCGAGGGCGTCGAGTCGGGCAAGCACGCCGCGCGCTTCTCCGCCGGCATCCCCGGGGTGCTCCATGGCGCCTTCACCTACGTCATGCAGGACGAGGACGGCCAGACCGTCGAGTCGCACAGCGTCTCGGCCGGTCTCGACTACCCCAGCGTCGGCCCTGAGCACGCCCACCTGCTCGAGTCGGGGCGGGCCGAGTACCGCCCCGTCACCGATGTCGAGGCGATGGAGGCGTTCTCGCTGCTGTCGCGCACCGAGGGCATCCTCCCCGCGATCGAGAGCGCGCACGCCCTCGCCGGTGCGATGAAGGTGGGGCGCGAGCTCGGCCCCGACGCCATCCTGCTCGTCAACCTGTCAGGGCGCGGCGACAAGGACGTCCACACGGCTGCCGAGTGGTTCGGCCTCATCGCTGACGACGGGTCGCCCCGGCTGCCGGACGACGACGGCGCCAAGGGCATGGGGGAGCAGCAGTGAGTGTCGGTCTCATCATCGAGAAGTGCCGCGCCGACAACCGCGCAGCCCTCATCGGCTACCTCCCCGTCGGCTTCCCGTCGGTCGAGGGGTCGATCACCGCGATGAAGGTCCTCGTCGAGTCCGGCGTCGACATCATCGAGATCGGGGTGCCCTACAGCGACCCCGTCATGGACGGCCCGGTCATCCAGGACGCCGCCGTGCGCGCCCTCGCCCGTGGTGTCCGCCTTGGCGACATCTTCACCGCCGCCCGCGAGGTCTCCGGCGCCGGAGCCGGTGCGCTCGTCATGACGTACTGGAACCCCGTCCTGCGCTACGGCGTCGAGCGTTTCGCCACCGACCTCGCGGCGGCCGGGGGAGCCGGGCTCATCACGCCCGACCTCATCCCCGACGAGGCCGGTGAGTGGATCGCCGCGGCAGACGCCCACGACCTCGACAAGGTCTTCCTCGTCGCGCCCAGCTCGACACCCGAGCGGCTCGCCGCCGTGACCTCCCAGTGCCGGGGTTTCGTCTACGCGACCGCCGTCATGGGCGTGACCGGTGCGCGGGCCAGCGTCGGCGAGGCGGCCGACGCGCTCGTCTCCCGCACCCGCGAGCACACCGACCTGCCGGTCTGCGTCGGGCTCGGTGTCTCGACCGGTGACCAGGCTGCCGAGGTCGGGCGCTACGCCGACGGCGTCATCGTCGGATCGGCGCTCGTGCGCTGCCTCACCGAGGCCGACTCCGAGGAGCAGGGGCTCGAGGCGCTCGGCGCCCTGGCCTGCGAGCTCGCCGACGGCGTCCGTCGGGGCCGGTCGTGAGCGTGCTCGCCGGCGTGCCGACCGCGCTGGGTGCCGCCCTCCCGGCCGACATCCCGTCGCCCAGCGTCGGCGTCTGGCACCTCGGTCCACTGCCGATCCGCGGCTACGCCATGTGCATCCTCGCCGGCATCGTCGTCGCCGTCTGGCTGACGCAGAAGCGCCTCGAGGCCCGAGGGCACCGCAAGGGCATCGCCATCGACATCTCCGCGTGGGCCGTGCCGTTCGGCATCGTCGGCGGACGCCTCTACCACCTCGTCACGACGCCGCAGCCGTACTTCGGCGAGAACGGCGACCCGTGGAAGGCGTTCGCCATCTACGAGGGCGGTCTCGGCATCTGGGGCGCCGTGGCGCTGGGAGCCGTCGGCGCGTGGATCGGCTGCCGCAAGAACGGCGTGGCCTTCCGTGACTTCGTCGACGCAGCGGCACCCGGGCTGGCGATCGCCCAGGCCATGGGTCGCTTCGGCAACTGGTTCAACAACGAGATCTACGGTGCGCCCACCGACCTGCCGTGGAGGCTGCGCATCTACGAGTGGGACACCTCCCTCGGCCGCGCCGTCGTCGACGCCCAGGGCAGCCCGGTCGTCAAGGGCTACTTCCACCCGACGTTCCTCTACGAGGCGCTCTGGTGCCTGCTGCTCGCGGCCTTCCTCATCTGGCTCGGCCGCCACCGTCAGCTCAAGGCCGGCCAGGTCTTCGCCGCCTACGTCATGGGCTACCCCGTCGGCCGCATCGTCATCGAGAACATGCGCACCGACTCGGCCAACCTCATCCTCGGACAGCGCGTCAACACCTGGGTCTCGATCCTCGTGTTCCTGCTGGGCGTCTACCTGTGGCGGCACTTCGGCCGGATGGAGCAGCCCCCCGCACCGACCCCTCCGGACGACACGGTCGACGACGCGTCGGGCGAGCCGGACGAGCCGGACGAGGCCACCTCGGCCACCCAGGCGGGCGACACCGACGACGACGTCGTCGAAGATCCTTCGGCGGAGACCGTCGCAGACCGGCCGAACGACACCGTCCCCGGCGGCACGAAGGTGGACCGTCCGGCGCAGTCCTGATGCGTCCTTCCTCACGTCCCGACCGTGGACGTGAGCACGGCGTCTCACGATTCGGAATCCGCTGTATCAACAGGTAGGACGAGCGGTCCCTCCGATATCGTCGTCAGCAACGCCTGTGGCCAGTGCCGTCCACATGCCCTCAGTCATGTCGCGTGGCCCCGTCGCGGTCGCCCGCCTGGGACCCAGCAGAAGGACGGTGAAGATGCCGCCGCACACCCGCACCCGTGCCCTCTTCAGTGCACACCCGGAGAACTCCGGTCTCTACCGACGCGAGTTCGAGCACGACGCCTGCGGTGTCGCCCTCATCGCGACGATGCGGGGCACGGCGGGTCACGACATCGTCGACCACGCCCTCACGGCGCTGCGCAACCTCGACCACCGTGGCGCCACCGGCGCCGACCCGCTCGTCGGTGACGGCGCGGGCATCCTGACGCAGATCCCCGACGAGTTCTTCCGGTCCAGCGTCCCGTTCACGCTCCCCAACAACGGGGCGTATGCCGCGGGCATCGCCTTCCTGCCGCAGAACCCCATCGAGCGGGCCGCGGCCAAGGCCCGCATCGAGGAGATCGCGGTCGCCGAGAACCTCAAGGTGCTCGGCTGGCGCGAGGTCCCCGTCGAGGACGACCTCGTCGGCACCGTCGCGCGCGAGTGCATGCCGTTCTTCGAGCAGCTCTTCGTCAGCAGCTCGATCGGGCGGCAGGTGGCGCTCGGTCTCGACCGGCTCGCGTTCTGCCTGCGCAAGCGCGCCGAGCACGAGGTCGACGTCTACTTCGCCTCGCTCAGCTCCCGAACCATCGTCTACAAGGGCATGCTGACGACCGGCCAGCTCGAGCCGTTCTTCCCCGACCTGTCCGACCCGCGCTTCAAGAGCGAGCTCGCCCTCGTGCACTCGCGCTTCTCGACGAACACGTTCCCGTCGTGGCCCCTCGCGCACCCCTACCGCTTCATCGCCCACAACGGCGAGATCAACACCGTCAAGGGCAACCGCAACTGGATGCACGCCCGCGAGAGCCTGCTGACGTCCGACATCATCCCGGGCGACCTCGAGCGCATCTTCCCGGTCTGCACGCCGGAGGCGTCCGACTCGGCGAGCTTCGACGAGGTGCTCGAGCTGCTCCACCTCGGTGGGCGCTCGCTCCCGCACGCCGTGCTGATGATGATCCCGGAGGCGTGGGAGAACCACGCCACGATGGACCCGGCCCGCAAGGCGTTCTACGAGTTCCACTCGACCTTCATGGAGCCGTGGGACGGTCCGGCCAACGTCTGCTTCAGCGACGGCACCCTCGTCGGCGCGGTGCTCGACCGCAACGGCCTGCGCCCCGGCCGCTACACCGTCACCGACGACGGCCTCGTCGTCCTGGCGTCGGAGTCCGGCGTGCTCGAGCTCGACCCCGCGACGATCGTCCAGCGGGGACGCCTGCAGCCGGGCAAGATGTTCCTCGTCGACACCGAGCACGGCCGCATCGTCAGCGACGAGGAGATCAAGAGCCAGCTCGCCGCGGCGAAGCCGTATGCCGAGTGGCTGCACGCGGGCCTGATCCGCCTCGAGGACCTCCCGGAGCGCGAGCACATCGTGCACACGGCGGCCTCGGTCGCTCGCCGCCAGCAGACCTTCGGCTACACCGCGGAGGAGCTGCGCATCCTGCTGACGCCGATGGCCCGCTCCGGTGGCGAGGCGCTCGGCTCGATGGGCACCGACACGCCCATCGCCGTGCTGTCGTCGCGTCCACGGCTGCTCTTCGACTACTTCACCCAGCTCTTCGCGCAGGTGACCAACCCGCCGCTCGACGCGATCCGCGAGGAGCTCGTCACCTCGCTCGGCACCTACATGGGCCCGGAGGGCAACGCCCTGTCGGCCTCGCCGTCGCACGCGCGACAGCTCGTCCTCGACTTCCCGGTCATCGACAACGACGAGCTCGCCAAGATCGTGCACATCAACGCCGACGGTGACCTGCCCGGCTACGCCACGCACGTCGTCCGCGGGCTCTACGACGTCACGGGCGGAGCGGCCGCCATGCGCGACCGCCTCGAGGAGATCTTCGCCGAGGTCTCGCAGGCCATCTCGCGCGGCGCGCGCTTCGTCGTGCTCTCCGACCGCGACTCGGGCCGCGACCTCGCGCCCATCCCGTCGCTGCTGCTCACCGCCGCCGTGCACCACCACCTCATCCGCGAGAAGACCCGCACCCAGGTCGGTCTGCTCGTCGAGGCGGGCGACGTGCGCGAGGTCCACCATGTGGCCCTGCTCATCGGCTTCGGAGCGGCCGCGGTCAACCCCTACCTCGCGATGGAGACCGTCGAGGACCTCGTCCGCGCCGGCGAGATCGAGGGCGTCACGTCCGAGACGGCCGTCGCCAACCTCATCAAGGCGCTCGGCAAGGGTGTCCTCAAGGTCATGTCCAAGATGGGCATCTCGACCGTCGCGTCCTACCGCGGCGCCCAGGTCTTCGAGGCCATCGGCCTCGCCCAGCCGCTCGTCGACCGCTACTTCACCGGCACGGTCAGCCAGCTCGGCGGCGTCGGCCTCGACGTCATCGCCCGCGAGACCGCCGAGCGCCACGCGCGGGCCTACCCGCCGGACGGAGTCCACCAGCCGCACCGCACCCTCGAGGTCGGCGGCGAGTACCAGTGGCGCCGTGAGGGCGAGCCGCACCTCTTCGACCCCGAGACGGTCTTCCGCCTCCAGCACTCGACGCGCCAGCGCCGCTACGACATCTTCAAGCAGTACACCGGGCGCATCGACGACCAGACGTCGCGCCTCATGACGCTGCGCGGCCTCATGGGCTTCCGCCCGACGGGGGTCACCGGGCGTCTGCCCGTGCCGATCGAGGAGGTCGAGCCGGTCAGCGAGATCGTCAGGCGCTTCAACACCGGCGCGATGAGCTACGGCTCGATCTCCAAGGAGGCGCACGAGACGCTCGCGATCGCGATGAACCACCTCGGCGGTCGGTCCAACACCGGTGAGGGCGGCGAGGACATCGACCGTCTGCTCGACCCCGAGCGACGCTCCGCCGTCAAGCAGGTGGCGTCCGGGCGGTTCGGCGTGACGAGCCTCTACCTCACCCACTCCGACGACATCCAGATCAAGATGGCCCAGGGCGCCAAGCCCGGCGAGGGCGGGCAGCTGCCCGGGCACAAGGTCTACCCGTGGGTCGCCAAGACGCGGCACTCGACGCCCGGCGTCGGCCTCATCTCACCGCCACCGCACCACGACATCTACTCGATCGAGGACCTGGCGCAGCTGATCCACGACCTCAAGAACGCCAACCCGTCGGCCCGCATCCACGTCAAGCTCGTGTCCGAGATCGGCGTCGGCACGGTCGCGGCGGGCGTGTCCAAGGCGCACGCCGACGTCGTGCTCATCTCGGGCCACGACGGCGGCACGGGAGCCTCGCCGCTCACGTCGCTCAAGCACGCCGGTGCCCCCTGGGAGCTGGGTCTCGCCGAGGCCCAGCAGACCCTCGTGCTCAACGGCCTGCGCGACCGCATCGTCGTCCAGGTCGACGGGCAGCTCAAGACCGGTCGCGACGTGGTCGTGGCGGCTCTGCTCGGCGCCGAGGAGTTCGGCTTCGCGACCGCGCCGCTCGTCGTCTCGGGCTGCATCATGATGCGCGTCTGCCACCTCGACACGTGTCCGGTGGGCATCGCGACACAGAACCCCGAGCTGCGCTCGCGCTTCTCGGGCAAGCCGGAGTTCGT
This sequence comes from Terrabacter sp. Root181, assembly GCF_001428505.1. GTDB lineage: Bacteria > Actinomycetota > Actinomycetes > Actinomycetales > Dermatophilaceae > Terrabacter. The sequence continues at coordinate 391,578 of NZ_LMHU01000006.1, read as the reverse complement.
CGAGACCTTCTTCGAGTACATCGCCGAGGAGGTGCGCGAGCACCTGGCCTCGCTCGGGTTCCGCTCGATCGAGGAGGCCGTCGGCCAGGTCGGCAGCCTCGACCTCGACAAGGCCATCGCGCACTGGAAGGCGTCCGGCCTCGACCTCAGCCCGATCCTCGCCGTCGCCGACAACCCGACCGGCGGCACCCTGTACCAGTCGGCCACCCAGGACCACGGCCTCGACAAGGCGCTCGACAACGAGCTGCTGAGCCGAGCCCTGTCGGCCATCGAGAGCGGCGAGCCGGTGCGCACCGAGATCGCCGTGCGCAACGTCAACCGCACGGTCGGAACCATGCTCGGGCACCACGTGACCAAGGCGCACCCGCACGGTCTCGCCGACAACACGATCGAGCTGACGATGACCGGCTCCGGTGGGCAGTCCTTCGGGGCCTTCCTGCCCGCCGGCATCACGATGCAGCTCTTCGGCGACGCCAACGACTACGTCGGCAAGGGCCTGTCAGGCGGGCGCGTCGCGGTGCGTCCGCACCGTGACGCGGCCCTCGTGGCCGAGCAGAACGTCATCGGCGGCAATGTCATCGCCTACGGCGCCACGACGGGGCAGCTCTTCCTGCGCGGTGTCGTCGGCGAGCGGTTCTGCGTGCGCAACTCCGGTGCTCACGCCGTCGTCGAGGGCGTCGGCGACCACGGCTGCGAGTACATGACGGGCGGGACGGCCGTCGTGCTCGGCCGGACCGGGCGCAACTTCGCGGCCGGCATGTCCGGTGGCGTCGCCTACGTGCTCGACCTCGACGCCGACCTCGTCAACCGCGAGATGGTCGACCTGCTGCCGCTCCGGGCCGACGACGAGGGGCCGCTCCGCGAGCTGCTCGAAGGCCACGTCCGGTGGACCGAGTCGCCCGTCGCCCGCGCGCTGCTCGACGACTGGGCGGCTGCGCGCGAGCGCTTCACGCTCGTGCTCCCGCGCGACTTCCAGCGTGTCCTCGACGTCCGGGCCGAGGCCGAGGAACAGGGCCTCGACCTCGACGGACCCGAAGTGTGGAACCGGATCATGGAGGCTTCCCGTGGCTGACCCCCAAGGCTTTCTCACCACCCGTGAGCGCGAGCTCCCGGCCCGCCGTCCCGTCCCCGTGCGCATCCGGGACTGGAAGGAGGTCTACGAGGAGCAGGAGCTCGGGCAGCTCCAGCGCCAGGCCGGTCGCTGCATGGACTGCGGCATCCCGTTCTGTCACTCCGGCTGTCCGCTCGGCAACCTCATCCCCGAGTGGAACGACTTCGCGTGGCGCGGTGACTGGTCCGATGCCATCGAGCGGCTCCACGCGACCAACAACTTTCCCGAGTTCACCGGACGGCTGTGCCCGGCACCGTGCGAGACCGCGTGCGTGCTTGGCATCAACCAGCCGGCCGTGACGATCAAGCAGGTCGAGGTCACGACGATCGAGCGCGCCTTCGACGAGGGACTCGTCCAGCCGCTCCCGCCCGAGCGACTGTCGGGCAAGACCGTCGCCGTCGTCGGGTCGGGCCCGGCCGGTCTCGCCGCGGCCCAGCAGCTGACGCGCGCGGGTCACACGGTCGCCGTCTTCGAGCGGGCCGACAAGCCCGGGGGGCTGCTGCGCTACGGCATCCCCGAGTTCAAGATGGAGAAGTCGGTCCTCGACCGCCGTCTCGAGCAGATGGCCGCCGAGGGCACGCGCTTCCGCAACGGCATGGACGTCGGTGTCGACATCACCGGCCGCCAGCTGCGCGACCGCTACGACGCCGTCGTGCTCGCCCTCGGGGCCACGGTCCCGCGCGACCTCGACGTGCCGGGGCGGCAGCTCGGTGGCATCCACCAGGCCATGGACTACCTCCCGCAGGGCAACCGTGCAGCGCTGGGCGAGCAGGTGGATGGCCAGATCCTCGCCACCGACAAGCACGTCATCGTCATCGGCGGCGGTGACACCGGCGCCGACTGCATCGGCACCGCCCACCGCCAGGGCGCGGCGTCCGTCACGAGCCTCGAGATCATGCCGCAGCCGGGGGAGGAGCGTCCCGGCAACCAGCCGTGGCCGACCTACCCGATGCTCTACCGCGTCGCGAGCGCCCACGAGGAGGGCGGCGAGCGCCTGTATGCCGTCAGCACGACGGAGTTCGTCGGCGACGACGACGGCAACGTCTCGGCGCTGCGCCTCACGGAGGTCGAGCTCGTCGACGGCCGGCTCACCCCCAAGCCGGGCACCGAGCGCGAGATCCCCGCGCAGCTCGTCCTCTTCGCGATGGGCTTCCTCGGTCCCCAGGGCCCGGGTGTCGTCGAGCAGCTCGGGGTCGCCCTCGACGAGCGCAGCAACGTCGCGCGCGACAAGAACTTCATGAGCTCGGTCCCGGGCGTCTTCGTCGCCGGCGACGCCGGTCGTGGGCAGTCGCTCATCGTCTGGGCGATCGCCGAGGGCCGGGCCGCCGCAGCGGGCGTCGACGCGTGGCTCACCGGCTCGAGCTCGCTCCCGCGCCCGATCGGCCCGAGCGACCGCCCGGTCACCGTCTGACCGCGCCGGCCGGCATCCGACCACCCCGCCACACCCGGGCGTATGCCGTGTCGCCACCTCAGCGACACGGCATACGCTCATGATCACCCTGAGCCACAACGGAGCCCGCGCCGACGACGCCGCGGGGCGTCCCACTGGACGAACCCTCGTGGTGACCCACGTCACAGCACCCATAAGGTTGAAGCATGCGTCGCGCCAAGATCGTCTGCACGATCGGACCCAAGACCTCATCGCCCACCCAGCTCCGCGCCCTCGTCGACGCCGGCATGGACGTCGCCCGCCTCAACCTCTCCCACGGTGACCACTCCGTGCACGAGCAGGTCTACCGCGACTGCCGCGCCGCCAGCGACGCGTCCGGACGCGCCGTCGGCATCCTCGTCGACCTCCAGGGCCCCAAGATCCGCACCGGCCGCTTCTCCGGCGGTCCGGTGACCCTGAGTCCCGGCCAGCGCTTCACCATCACGACGCGCGAGGTCGACGGCGACGACACGATCGTCGGGACCACCTACGAGGGCCTGCCCGGTGACGTGACTCCCGGCGACCTCCTGCTCATCGACGACGGCAAGGTCATGCTCCGCGCGGTCGAGGTCACCGACACCGACGTACTCACCGAGACCGTCATCGGCGGCCAGGTGAGCAACAACAAGGGCATCAACCTGCCGGGGGTGGCCGTCAGCGTGCCCGCCATGTCCGACAAGGACCGCGAGGACCTCCGTTTCGCGATGCGGCTCGGCGTCGACATGATCGCGCTGTCGTTCGTGCGCTCCGCCGACGACATCGTCGACGTCCACGCCGTCATGGACGAGTTCGGTGAGCGCATCCCCGTCATCGCCAAGATCGAGAAGCCGCAGGCTGTCGACAACCTCGAGGGCATCGTCGCGGCCTTCGACGGCATCATGGTCGCCCGTGGTGACCTCGGCGTCGAGATGCCGCTCGAGGACGTGCCCCTCGTGCAGAAGCGCGCCATCGAGCTCGCGCGGCGCGAGGCCAAGCCGGTCATCGTCGCCACGCAGGTGCTCGAGTCGATGATCGAGAACCCCCGCCCGACGAGGGCCGAGGCCTCCGACGCCGCCAACGCGGTGCTCGACGGCGCCGACGCGCTCATGCTCTCGGGCGAGACGTCGGTGGGTGCCTGGCCGATCGACTCGGTGCGCACCATGGCGCGCATCATCGAGTCCACCGAGGTCCACGGCCACGACAAGATCGCGCGGATGAAGACCAACCCCAAGACCGTCGGGGGCACGGTGACCAAGGCCGCTGCCGAGATCGGCGAGGTCATCGGGGCGAAGTTCCTCATCACGTTCACCGAGACCGGTGGGTCGGCGACCCGGATGGCCCGCATGCGTCCGCGGCTGCCGATGCTGGCCTTCACCTCCGACCCCCGCGTGCGCTCGCGCCTCGCCCTCGTCTGGGGGATCGAGACCTACCTCGTGCCGCGCATGCACCACACCGACCAGTTCGCCATGCAGGTCGACCTCAAGCTCATGCCCGAGGGTCGCGTCACCGAGGGTGACCGCGTCGTCATCGTCGCCGGCTCGCCTCCCGGCATCCCGGGCTCGACGAACGCGCTGCGCGTCCACCGGGTCGGCGACGCCGTCAACCGGGCGGCCCCGGCCTACCGGCCGGAGGAGGTCACGAGCTGAGCTCGGCCCGCATCGCACGACCGAGTGACCACGTACGCCGCCGGCACCCCCGGCGGCGTTCGTGTCCTCGCGGGTATGCTGGCGCGGCACTCCGGCCGGGGTGGTGGAATGGCAGACACGGGGCACTCAAAATGCTCTGGCCGCAAGGCCGTGCGGGTTCGAGTCCCGCCCTCGGCACCCTTTGCCGCCGCGCTCACGAGCGGGGTGGCCGCCTGCACGGACCCGCCCGGCCCGATCGCGACGCGGGGTTGACGGTCCCGAAACGCGCCGGAAACGTGGCCCCGGCTACGCTTTGCCCGTGAGCACTGACGAGAGCACGACCCCCAGGCCGACACCCGCCACCGCCGCCGAGGCCTCCGGGTCACCCGCGTCCCCGGCCGCGTCCGAGGGGCTGTCGGCACCTGAGGACGCCACCGACACGGCGGCGCCGGTCACCGGGGCGACCCGCATCCTCGTCGCCGAGGACGAGGCCCTCATCCGCCTCGACCTCGTCGAGATGCTCGGCGAGCAGGGCTATGACGTCGTCGGCCAGGCGAGCAACGGCGAGCAGGCCGTCGAGCTCGCGAAGGAGGTCAGGCCCGACCTCGTCATCATGGACGTCAAGATGCCCGTCCTCGACGGGCTCTCGGCCGCCGAGCAGCTGCACGAGGCCAAGCTGTGCCCCGTCATCATGCTCACCGCCTTCTCCCAGACCGAGCTCGTCGAGCGCGCCCGCGACGCCGGCGTCATGGCCTACATCGTCAAGCCGTTCACCGCCGACGACCTGCGCCCCGCCATCGACATCGCCACCTCCCGCTGGCAGGAGCTCAAGGCCCTCGAGGCCGAGATCGCCGACCTCGGTGAGCGGCTCGAGACGCGCAAGCTCGTCGACCGCGCCAAGGGTGTGCTCATGACCCAGCTCAAGCTGAGCGAGTCCGACGCGTTCCGCTGGATCCAGAAGACCGCGATGGACCGTCGGCTCGGGATGAAAGAGGTCGCCGAGGCCGTCATCAACGGCTTTCCGGCGTCCTGACGCCCCGGGCGCCGCACATCGTCCGGGAGCACGCCCGAACAGGTCACGACACGGTCACTCATCGCGAGTTTCTCGTGACCACGGTGCAGGGTGGGGCTTAGTCTCCAGTCAGCCCTCGACCGAGGGATGTGTGACATCAGGAGGACACCCGTGCGTTCTACCCTCAAGTTCGCTGTGCCGCTCGCGGTCGCAGCGCTTGCCCTCGGCGCCTGTGGCACCAAGGGGGGCGACACCGCCACACCGCCCGCCAGTGGTGGCGCTGCAGCCTGCGGCAACTACAAGATCGGCATGTTCGGTGCCCTCACCGGCCCGAACGCCAACCTTGGAATCTACATCCAGAACGGCGTGAACCTCGCCCTCGACGACTACAACAAGAAGCACGCGGACTGCAAGGTCACGCTCGAGAACTACGACTCGCAGGGTGACCCGACGCAGGCCCCCGCCCTGGCCAAGAAGGCCATCGACGACAAGAAGGTCGTCGGCATCGTCGGCCCGGCGTTCTCCGGTGAGTCCAAGGCCGCCGACCCGGCGTTCAACGAGGCCGGCCTCGTGACGATCACGCCGTCGGCAACCAACCCGAAGCTCGCCGACAACGGCTGGAAGACCTTCTTCCGCGCCCTCGGCAACGACGCCACCCAGGGCCCCGCGGCCTCCAAGTACATCAAGGACACCGTCAAGTCGACCAAGACGTTCGTCATCGACGACGCGTCCGAGTACGGCAAGGGCCTGGCCGACATCGTCCGCTCCGACCTCGGCGCACAGGTCATCGGCAACGACACCATCCAGCAGAAGCAGACCGACTTCAGCGCCTCCGTCACGAAGGTGACGAGCTCGGGCGCCGACGCGCTCTTCTTCGGTGGCTACTCGCCCGAGGCCGCGCCGCTCATCAAGCAGCTGCGCGACGCCGGCTGGAAGGGCACGTTCGTCGTGGCCGACGGTGTCAAGGACCAGTCCTTCATCGACAACGCCAAGGACGCCGCCGAGGGCACGATCATCACCTGCCCCTGCGTCCCCGCGGACGTGGCCCCGGACTTCCAGACCGCCTACAAGGCGAAGTACAACGAGGACCCCAACACCTACTCCGGTGAGGGCTACGACTCGGCCACGATCCTGCTCGACGGCATCGCCGCCGGCAAGGACCGCGCGAGCATGGTCGACTTCGTCAAGGCCTACGACAAGAAGGGCGTCACGAAGCAGCTGAAGTTCGACGCCAAGGGCGAGTCGGCCGACATCAAGGTGTTCGCCTACAAGGTCGAGGGCGGCAAGATCGTCTCCGTCGGCGAGATCAAGTAACGCGTTCGTCAACGAAGGGGGGCGGTCGGAGCAGTACGCTCCGACCGCCCCTCGTTCGGTTGGCGCTCGAGCCCTGATCCCGCCCACCGCACCCGGCCCAGGAGGTCTTGGATGCAGAACCTCATCGACAACTTCTTCGCCTACACCATCACGGGCCTGACGATCGGCGCGGTCTACGCGCTCGTCGCGCTCGGCTACACGCTCGTCTACGGCGTCCTTCGCCTCATCAACTTCGCCCACTCCGAGGTGTTCATGTACGGCACCTTCGCGGCACTGTGGGTGGTCATGCTCCTCGGTGGTCGTCCCGGTGCCGGGGTGGGGCAGGTCATCTTCTGGGTCGCGATGATGTTCGTCGCGGCCATGGCGATGTCCGGTTTCATCGCCGTGCTGCTCGAACGGGTGGCCTACCGGCCGCTCCGCAAACGCAACGCGCCACCCCTGATCGCGCTCATCTCGGCGATCGGCGCCTCGTTCGTCCTCGCCGAGATCATGGGCCTGCGCAGCCGCATCACCAGCTGGGTCGGCCTGGACGACAACCTGCGTGACTACGTCCGCAACTCGCGCAACAACGCGGGCATGCCGACGATCATCGCGCCGCAGCCGATCTTCACGATCGGTGGCTACCACGTCACGAACGTCGACGTCTTCGTCATCGTGGGCGCCATCGCCATCATGGTCCTCCTCGACCAGTTCGTGAAGCGTTCGCGCCTCGGCCGCGGCATCCGCGCCGTCGCGATGGACCCCGAGTCCGCCGCACTCATGGGCGTCAACCGCGACCGCGTCATCCAGGTGACGTTCCTCGTCGGTGGCGTCATGGCCGGCGCCGCTGCCGTCTTCTACATGCTGAAGATCGGCATCACCCGCTACGACGCCGGCTTCATCCTCGGCGTCAAGGCGTTCACCGCTGCCGTCCTCGGCGGCATCGGCAACCTGCGCGGCGCACTGCTCGGCGGCTTCATCCTCGGACTGGCCGAGAACTACGGCTCCGCCGTCGTCGGCTCGCAGTGGAAGGACGTCGTGGCTTTCGTCCTCCTCATCCTCATCCTGCTCTTCCGACCCACCGGCCTGCTCGGTGAGTCCCTCGGAAAGGCGCGCGCATGAGCACCACGACGTCGACCCCCGCGGCACGCAAGCCGACCTCACCGGGCTTCAGGGAGCGGGTCACCAACCTGCCGAAGGCCGTCAAGATCCTCCTGTGGGTGCTCTTCGCGATCTTCCTGTTCCTCCTCCCGCTGCTCAACATCCCGTTCATCACGACCGAGGGCTCCGACTTCGGTGGCGTCCTCTTCACGGTCGCGACGTACGTCCTCGTCGCCCTCGGCCTCAACATCGTCGTCGGCTACGCCGGACTGCTCGACCTCGGTTACGTCGGCTTCTATGCGATCGGCGCCTACACCATCGGTGTGCTGACCTCGGAGCACGCCCACATGTCGTGGGTCGTCGTCGTGCCCATCGCGATCGTCATCGCCATGATCTCGGGCATCATCCTCGGTGCGCCGACCCTGCGCGTGCGCGGCGACTACCTCGCCATCGTGACGCTCGGGTTCGGTGAGATCGTCCGCCTCACCCTCGTCAACTCCGAGTGGCTGGGCGGGGCGCAGGGCATCTCCGACATCCCGAAGCCGCCCGGCTTCGAGCTGTTCGAGGTCCCGAGCATCGACTGGAGCAGCGGAGCGCCGGTCGTCGACCTCGACACGACCTCGACCTTCCTCAAGTTCGGGATCAACGACTTCGTGCCCTACTACTGGCTCGCCCTCGGCATCATCTCGCTCGTCCTGCTCTTCGACATCCTCGTCAAGAGCAGCCGGGTGGGTCGTGCGTGGGAGGCCACGCGTGAGGACGAGGACGCCGCCGAGCTGATGGGCGTGCCGACCTTCCGGTTCAAGCTGCTCGCGTTCGCCCTCGGTGCCGCCATCGGTGGCCTGTCGGGTGCGCTCTTCGCGACCAAGGCGGGCTTCATCTCGCCCGACAGCTTCCAGCTGTTGCTCTCGATCCTGTTCCTGGCAGCCGTCGTCGTGGGTGGCGCCGGCAACCGCTGGGGTGTCATCGTGGGTGCGATCGTGGTCAGCTACTTCCCGGAGCGCTTCCGTGAGTTCGCGGACTTCCGCGTGCTCGTCTTCGGTCTCGCGCTGATGCTGCTCGCGATCTTCCGCCCCCAGGGCCTGCTGCCCCCGCGGCGCACGGTCCGCGCCAAGCGGGCGGACGAGAGACAGGCCGTCCTCGAGGAAGGAGAAGCCAGTGTCTGATCCCACTCAGCCCACATCCGGCGACGACCCGACCGCGGCCGCGGCCACGCCCGACCCGGCCGGCACGAGCGCCGGCACGAGCTCGGTTCCGGTCGAGCCGACCGGAGAGCGCGCGCTCGCCGACCCGGCCGACGAGGTCACCGACATCAACCCCGAGGTCGACATCGCTCCCGAGGACATCGGTGTCCCTGTCGTGTCCGAGGGCGAGCGGCTGCTCGAGGTCGACGAGGTCACCCTCCGCTTCGGCGGTGTGGTCGCCCTCAACGAGGTGAGCTTCCACATCAACAAGGGGGAGATCCTCGGCCTCATCGGCCCGAACGGTGCCGGCAAGACGACGTGCTTCAACGTCATGACCGGCGTCTACCAGCCGACCTCGGGTGGTGTCCGCTACCTCGGCAAGCCGCTGGGCAAGCGCAAGAAGTTCCAGATCACCAAGCTGGGCATCGCGCGCACGTTCCAGAACATCCGGCTCTTCGCCAACATGACGGCGCTCGAGAACGTCCTCGTCGGGGTCGACGCCCACCACTCGACGGGTGTGGTCTCGGCGATGTTTCGCCTGCCGAAGCACCGCAGGGAGGAGGCGCAGGGCTACGCCCGCGCCCTCGAGCTGCTGACCTTCATGGGGCTCGACGGCAAGGCCGACGAGCTGGCCCGCAACCTCCCGTACGGCGACCAGCGCCGTCTCGAGATCGCGCGCGCCCTGGCCACGAGCCCGCAGCTGCTCTGCCTCGACGAGCCGGCGGCCGGCTTCAACCCGGCCGAGAAGGCCAAGCTGATGGAGCTGATCCGCACGATCCGCGACCAGGGCTACACGGTCCTGCTCATCGAGCACGACATGAAGCTCGTCATGGGCGTGACCGACCGGATCGTCGTGCTCGAGTTCGGCCGCAAGATCGCCGAGGGCTCGCCCGCGGAGATCCGCGACAACCCGGCGGTCATCGCCGCCTACCTGGGAGTTGATGAGGAAGATGCTTCTTGAGGTCAACGGCCTGTGCGTCAACTACGGACGCATCGAGGCCATCCGCGACATCAGCTTCACGGTCGAGGAGGGTGAGATCGTCACCCTCATCGGGGCCAACGGTGCCGGCAAGACGACGACGATGAAGACGGTCTCGGGACTGCGTCCGGTGCGAGCCGGCTCGGTCGTCTTCGACGGCAAGGACATCACGCACATGCCGTCGCACGAGCGGCCGGTCCTCGGCATCTCTCAGTCGCCCGAGGGCCGCGGGTGCTTCGTCGGCATGACCGTCATGGAGAACCTCGAGATGGGCACGTATGCCCGTCCGGACCGCAAGAGCAAGGCCGTCAAGGACGACCTCGAGCGCGTCTTCGAGCTCTTCCCGCGGCTCAAGGAGCGCAGCAACCAGGCCGCGGGGTCGATGTCGGGTGGTGAGCAGCAGATGCTGGCGATGGGCCGCGCGCTCATGGCCAAGCCGAAGCTGCTGCTCCTCGACGAGCCGTCGATGGGTCTCGCGCCCAAGCTGATCAAGCAGATCTTCGACATCGTGACGGAGATCAACAGCCAGGGCACGACGGTGCTGCTCGTCGAGCAGAACGCCGCCCAGGCGCTCAAGAGGTCGCACCGCGCCTACATCCTCGAGACGGGCGAGATCGTCCGCGAGGGCACGGGCAAGGACCTCGCCGACGACCCGGCCGTCAAGGCGGCCTACCTCGGCGGCGACGTCTAGGCGGGCCGTTCCGACCGACGGTCGGAACGCCGTTCCGGGCGCAGAGCGCGAGCTCCAGGAACCCGAAGGCGGGGCGTCACGACCACGGTCGTGGCGCCCCGTCCGGCACGGGTGCTCCGGGGTGTTCCTCTTCCGCCGCGGCCCTGTTGGTCGTAGTGTCTGCCGGGTGACCTCGGGGCAGGAACGGGAGGGATGATGGGTCGAGCAATGGTCTCGGTGCGGCGGGTCGACGAGGGCCTGCACTCGCAGTTCATCGAGCTGTGGATCACGCACCGGATCGAGGGTGGCACCACCCCGGAGGCGGCTCAGCGGCTGGCGCTCGACGGCACCCTGCGAAATGCCTTGCAGCGCAACAACATCTGCGCCTTCATCGCGTTCACCGACGGAAGCCCCGCCGGTTATGTCGTCCTCGCCGACTCGACCCGCAGCCTGCTCGTCGACTCACCGTGCGTGTCGATCGACATGCTCTTCGTCCACCCCGACTTCCGCCGCCAGGGCGTCGGTCGCTCGCTGCTCACGGCGGCGGGGCGCTACGCGGACCGCCAGGGCTGCGAGCACCTCGCGAGCTCGGTGCCGGCAGGGGACCGAGAGGCCAACCGCTTCTTCGCCCGCCTCGGCTTCGCCCCCGAGACGGTGCGTCGTGTCGCATCGGCCGCGACGCTGCAGCGCAAGCTGGCGGGGGAGCCGCGGCCCCAAAGGGTCTCGCTCGACCTGCTCCAGCGCCGTCGCGACCTGCGCGCCGCCCGGGCGCCGCGCCACGACCCCAAGATCGCGGGCTGAGTCCTCTCGAGGCGGTCGACCCGACGTCAGGCCCCCGGGGCCGCGTCGCGCAGCAGGCAGGTGATCCGTGACGTGCAGACGCGCCTGCCGTCCTCGTCGGTGACGACGACGTCGTAGCTGACGAGCGTCCGCCCGGCGCTGAGCAGCGTCGCCGTGCCGGTCACGACGCCCGATCGCGCGGCGCGGTGGTGCGTCGCGTTGATGTCGAGCCCGACGGCCACGCGTCCCGGACCGGCGTGGATCTGGGCGCCGATGGAGCCGAGGGTCTCGGCGAGCACGACGCTGGCCCCGCCGTGGAGCAGGCCGTACGGCTGGGTGTTGCCGGCGACAGGCATCGTCGCGACGAGGCGCTCGGGAGAGACCTCGGTGACCTCGATGTCCATCCGCTCGATGAGGGTCCCCTCGGCCATCGACCGCATGTCGTCGAGGGTCCCGCCTGCCGCCTGCGTCGAAGAGTCAGTCATGCCGGGATCGTATGCCGCCCTCCCGCGCTGCCGGTGGCCCGGTGGCCGCCGGTGCCCCGGCTCACGTCGTCGGTGGCCGCCACTAGGGTTGCCGTGTGAGCCGACTTCTCCTCCTCGACGGACACTCGCTGGCCTACCGTGCGTTCTTCGCGCTCCCGGCCGAGAACTTCTCGACCAGCACGGGGCAGCACACCAACGCCGTCTACGGCTTCACCTCGATGCTCATCAACATGCTGCGCGACGAGGAGCCGACGCACGTCGTCGTGGCCTTCGACAAGGCGCGCCAGTCGTTCCGCACCGAGGAGTACGCCGAGTACAAGGCGGGCCGGGCGCGCACTCCCGACGAGTTCCAGGGCCAGATCCCGCTCGTCAAGGAGATCCTCGACGCCCTGCGCATCAGGTACGTCGAGCTCGACGGCTACGAGGCCGACGACATCATCGCGACGTTCGCGACCCAGGCCGAGGCCAAGGACATCGACGTCCTCATCTGCTCCGGCGACCGCGACACCTTCCAGCTCGTCTCCGACCGGGTGACGATCCTCTACCCGGTCCGCGGTGTGTCCGAGGTCTCGCGGATGGGACCGACGCAGGTCGAGGAGAAGTACGGCGTCCCGCCGACCCGCTACAGCGACCTCGCGGCCATGGTGGGCGAGTCGTCCGACAACCTCCCGGGCGTGCCCGGCGTCGGCCCCAAGACCGCGGCGAAGTGGATCACCCAGTACGGCGACCTCGACGGCATCGTCGCGAGCATCGACAAGATCCCGGGCAAGGCCGGCCAGTCGCTGCGCGACCACCTCGACCAGGTGCTGCGCAACCGCCGGCTCAACCAGCTCGTCAAGGACAGCCCCGTCGGCATCGAGGTCGAGGACCTCCAGCGCACCCAGTGGGCCCGTGAGGAGGTGCACACGGTCTTCGACGGGCTCGAGTTCCGCGTCCTGCGCGACCGTCTCTTCGCCACCGTCGAGGCCGCCGCGCCCGAGGCCGAGGAGGGCTTCGACGTCGACGGAGAGCTCGTCGCGCCCGAGGCCGTGCCGGCCTGGGTGGCCGAGCACCTCGCGTCCGACCAGCGCGCCGGACTGTCCGTCGCCGGCACCTGGGCCCGGGGCACCGGCGACGCGAGCGGTGTCGCCGTGGCCGCTCCCGACGGCAGCGCCGCGTGGATCGACCTGGAGACCCTGACGCCCGAGGGGGAGTCCGCGCTCGGTGCCTGGCTCGAGGACCCCGCACGCCCCAAGGCCATGCACGACGCCAAGGGCCCGATCGAGGCGCTCGGCGCCCGGGGCTGGACGCTCGCCGGGCTGACCAGCGACACCCAGCTCGCGGCCTACCTCGTCAAGCCCGACCAGCGCACCTACCACCTCGACGACCTCGTGCTGCGCAACCTGCACCGAGAGCTGAGCGGTGCCGCGCCGACCGACGGCCAGGGCATGCTCGACTTCGGTGGCGACGCCGACGAGGTCGCGGCCCAGAAGGAGATGGTGCGGGCCACCGCCGTGCGCGACCTCGCCGACGTGCTCGACGAGCAGGTCGCCGCCACCGGGGGCGAGCAGCTGCTCGCGGAGGTCGAGCTCCCGCTCGTCGGCGTGCTCGCCCGGATGGAGCGCACCGGCATCGCCGTCGACGTGCCCGGGCTGGATTCCCTCGAGGGCGACTTCGCCGCCAAGGTCGGCCAGGCCCAGGAGGACGCGTGGGACGCCATCGACCGGCGCGACGTCAACCTCGGCTCGACGAAGCAGCTGCAGGAGGTGCTCTTCGGTCAGCTGGGCCTGCCCAAGACCAAGAAGACCAAGACCGGCTGGACGACCGACGCCGACGCCCTGTCCGACCTCTACACCAAGACCGAGCACCCGTTCCTCGAGGCGCTGCTGCGTCACCGCGATGCCGCGCGTCTGCGGGTCACGGTCGAGGGGCTGCAGAAGTCGGTGGCCGACGACGGCCGCATCCACACGACCTACCTGCAGACCATCGCCGCCACGGGGCGGCTCAGCTCGACCGAGCCCAACCTCCAGAACGTCCCGATCCGCACCGAGGAGGGGCGCCGCATCCGTGAGCTCTTCGTCGTCGGTGACGGCTACGACGCTCTCATGTCGGCCGACTACTCCCAGATCGAGATGCGCGTCATGGCGCACCTGTCCGGCGACGAGGGGCTCATCGAGGCGTTCCGCACCGGTGAGGACCTCCACAGCTTCGTCGGTTCGAAGGTCTTCGGCGTCGAGCCCGACGAGGTCACCTCGGCCATGCGCTCCAAGGTCAAGGCGATGTCCTACGGCCTCGCCTACGGCCTGTCGGCCTTCGGACTCTCCAAGCAGCTGACCATCAGCACGGAGGAGGCCCGGGGCCTGATGGACGGCTACTTCGAGCGGTTCGGCGGCGTCAGCGACTACCTCAAGGAGATCGTCGCCGAGGCGCGCGGAACCGGCTACACCGCGACGATGTTCGGCCGCCGGCGCTACCTGCCCGACCTGACGTCCGACAACCGCCAGCGCCGCGAGATGGCCGAGCGGATGGCCCTCAACGCCCCGATCCAGGGCTCGGCGGCAGACATCATGAAGGTGGCCATGATCGGCGTCGATCGTGCGCTCACCGACTCGGGCGCCAGGTCACGCGTGCTGCTCCAGGTCCACGACGAGCTCGTCCTCGAGATCGCCGCCGGTGAGCGCGACGACGTCGAGAAGCTCGTCCGCCACGAGATGGGCCACGCCGCTGAGCTCGACGTGCCCCTCGACGTCAACGTCGGCGTCGGTCACTCCTGGCACGACGCGGCCCACTGACCCCTCGCACCTGACGGCCCGGGGCGGGCTCTGACGCGGCCGCCGTCCCGTCAGAGCTGGGCGACGGGCTCCGCGGCCCGCGTATCGAGCCCGTCGAAACGGTCGCGCTGGGTCACGTCGTCACGCCGGGTGATGACGACGAGGGCGGTGAGCAGCGCGAGGTCGACCACGCACACGAGGGTGAGCAGGCCGGTCCCGGTGTGCACGAGGAGCGACCCCGCCGAGATGGCGACGAGCGCGACCCAGAGCAGCCCGATCGACCGTTGGTGTCGTCGGGCCAGCGCGCTGTAGACGAGCAGCTGGACGGCGGCGAGCACCGTGCCGACGGCGGCGAACGCCCACAGCGAGCCGGCGACCTCGGCATAGGCGCGCCCACCGACGAAGACCACGGCGACCCCGGGCAGCGCGGCCGCGACCAGGGACACGACGCCGCCCACTGCGAGGACGACGCCGAGCCCCCACAGGTGCAGCCGGTGGTCGGCTCCGTGCCGGGCCATCGCCGGGAACGCGATGACGATGACGAACTGGGGGAGGAAGAGCACAGCCTTGGAGAGGATCAGCCCGGCGGCATACAACCCGGCCTCGTGCTCGTCGAGGACGACGCGGGCGACGACGACGTCGACCGTCGACAGGGCGAAGAAGGCGAAGAGGGCGTGCGCGCTGAGGACGACCTCGCGCAGCACGCGGGAGTGCGTGCGGCCCGTGGCCGGCGTGGCCGGCGTGGTCGGCGTGCCGGCGACCGCCGTCCGGCGGAGCGCGACGGCGCCGACCGCCAGAGGGACGACCGCGGCGACGGCGATGCCGCCGAGCGTCGCCGAGAAGGGGGTCGCCGAGACCGAGATCGCGACGCTGCCGATCACGATGCGGGCCACGCCGAGCGAGACGAACACGGCGGCGAGCGGCAGCCAGCGCCCCTCACCCTGCAGGATGCCGGCCTGGCCGCCCATGACGGAGAAGCAGAACGCCGGCACCGCGAGCAGCGCCGCCGTCAGCCACGAGTCGAGGGAGAGCACCCGGGCGACGAGCGGGGAGGCCGCGAGGCACACGACGGCGAGCGCGATCCCACAGCGCACCGAGACCGCCATGACCCGCGCCTCGATGACGCCACGGTCGCCCGGAGCCGCCGCGACGCGACGGGCGCCGGTCGCCTGCAGGCCGAGCGAGACGACGTTCACGACGATGACGAGGCCGAGCATCGCCGCGAACGCGCCGTACCCGGTGGGCCCGAGACGGCGGGCCCCGATGAGGGTGAAGCCGTAGGTCGCCGCGTTCATCAGCCCGGTGGCGACAGCGATGACGAGGCCCCCACGGAGGGCGTCGCGGCGTCGCGAGCGGTCGGTCACGGGCCGAGGATAGCCCCTACCTACCCGTCAGTACGGGTCGAACGGCCCGACGTGACCGAGTCGACGCGCGACGGCGCCCAGTCGCAGACGGAGCAGCACCTTGAGGCCGACGTTGCGCAGCCACCACGGCAGCTGTGCGACGAGACGGCGACGGTCGGCGCCGCTGGGGGAGGCGACCTCGAGCAGCGCCAGGGACCCCACCCGGCCTGTGAGGCGCAGGCGCCGCGACGGAAGGACGTGGACGAGCAGGCTCGTCGTCACGCCGATGCTCGAGAAGGCGTCGTGCACGAGGCACCGGCCGTGCGGTGGAAGGTGCTCGCTCCAGCGGAGGTCGTCGCTGCACGTCCAGTAGTCGTGCTTGCCGTCGACCCAGAGCAGGTCGATGGGCTCGGACCACCGGGACCGGACGTCCTGGCTGCGGGCTGCCACGACGTCGACGACCGCGGTCACGCCGGCCTGCTCGAGGTGGGCCGCGAGGACGTCGCGGGTGGCCGTGCCGCCGTAGCGGGGGCCGTCCACGAAGGCGTCGACGGCGGTGAGCCGGCCACCCGACCGGGCGAGGGCGCGGGCGAGGACGACCGTGCTGCGCCCCTGGTGCGAGCCGATCTCGACGACGTGCGCACCGGGTGGCAGGTCGGCCGCGGCGTCCCAGAGGGCGCGAGCCTGGTCGCGGGTCAGCCAGCCGCCGATCGGGTCGGCGAGGGCGAAGGCCTCGTCGAACCCGTCGCCGCCGGGGTCTGCGGCAGCCGTGGGCGCGTCGCCGCCGATCGACTCGCTCACGAGGTGCCTCCGGGGTGTTCTAGGGTGGGTCGGCCCAGCGTAGAGGGGCACGACACCGGCATCGTGGTGAGGCGGCGCGGCCCGGTCGACGGAGGGAGGCGCATGGACCCGCGACCCCGGGCTGGTCGGCTCGTGCCGGCCGCTCTCGACCTGTGGGTCGCCGCCCTCACGGTGCTGCTCCTCTGGCCGCTGCTCACCGAGGCCGGTCACCCGCTCGCGCGGGACCTCGTCTTCACCCCGCACCAGCCGTTCCGCCTCGCATGGCTCGGCCTCGGCGACTCGCCCGCCCGCGCCGTCCCCCTCGATGCCCTCGTCGCCGCGGCCGACCTCGTCGTGGGCGGGGCGCTCCTCGCCCGGGTCGCGCTGGTCGGGATCCTCGTCCTCGCCGGGTGCGCCGCCCACCGGCTCCTGCGGGACGCCCATCCCGCATCGCGAGCGGCCGCGGCCGGCTTCGCGCTGTGGAACCCCTTCGTCGTCGAGCGGCTCGCGCTGGGGCAGTGGGCCCTGCTCGCCGCGTATGCCGCGTGCTTCGTCGTCGTCGCTGCCGCGGTCCGCCTCCGCCGCGTCTCGGAGCAGGGGAGGGGCGCCCGGACCCGTGCCGCTGCCGGGCTGCTCGTCGGAGCGGCCCTGGCCTCGATCACGCCTACCGGGGCGGTCGTGGCGGGCGGGCTCGCGGCCGTCCTGGCCTGGACGCGTGGGACGCGTCGGCTCGCCGTCGCGGTCGCCGTGATCGTGCAGCTGCCGTGGCTCGTCCCGGCCCTGCTGGGCGCCAGTGGTTCCGTGGGCGACCCGAACGCCGTGGAGGCGTTCGCGGCCCGGGCCGAGCGCCCCGGTGGCGCGCTGTGGAGCCTGCTCGGGCTCGGCGGGATCTGGGACTCGGGCTCGGTGCCACCCAGCCGTGGCGGCGTGCTCGGCCACGTCGGGACCGTCCTCGTCGTCGGCGTGGTCGCCTTCGGGTGGCCGCGCCTGCGCCGGCTGCTCCCGGAGGCGGCGCCCCGTCTCGCTGTCGCCGCGGCGGTCGGCCTCGGGCTCGCTGTGGTCGCCGCTGTGCCGGGCGGATCTGCCGGCGTGCGCCTGCTCGTCGAGAGCGTCCCGGGGGCGGGCCTGCTGCGCGACGGGCAGAAGTGGCTCCTGCCCGCGGTCGTCCTCGCCGTCCTCTCTTTCGGCGCGGTCACCGACCGGGCACTCAGGGCGGCTCGTACGCGGTCCCCGGGGCTCCTCGCCACGGTGGGCACAGCTGCGCTGCTGCTGCCGCTGGCCGTTCTCCCCGACGCCACGCGGGTCGTCTGGCCCACCGTGCGCCCGGTCGACTACCCCGTCGACTTCGCACGGGTGGCTGACGTCGTCGACGGGTCCGACGGGTCGATGGCATCGCTGCCGTGGGCCCCCTACCGCCTCTACCCGTGGGGCGCCGCCTCCGCCGTCTACGACCCTGCGTCGCGCTGGTTCGACGTCGACGTCGTCATGTCCGACCGGCTCTCCGTCGGGCCGCTGACCCTGGGCGGGGAGAGCGTCCGGTCCGCCACCGTCGGGGCAGCCCTGGCCCGTGCCGGGCAGCCCGGAGGCACGCCGGCGGCTGCCGCCGACCTGCGCCGGCTCGGCATGCGCTGGCTCCTCGTCCAGGCCGACGCCGCGACGCGGCCCGCCCTTCCCGCCGGCTACGTGGAGCGCTTTCGCGGAACGCACCTGGAGCTCTACGAGTCCGCGGATCCCGTTGCGCCGCAGCCGGATCCGGGGATGTTGCGGATCGCGACAGTGGTCGGGACGGATGCGCTCGTGGCCGCGCTCGTGCTGGTCGCAATGGTCCTCGTGACGCGCGACCGGTTCATCCGTCGGCGGGGGCTACCCGCTGGTATGCTGCCCCGGACCCAGAGAGGGAGTTGAGGATGCTCACGAAGGTTGTCGGCCCCATCGTGGCCGGTGCCGTGCTTGCCGGTGTCGGACTGTTCGGTCTCGTGTCGTCGCAGACGGCGCCGCCCGAGACCAACCCCGCAAGCCAGGAGATCATCACCTACGGCGACCGCTGACGCGGTCCACGCCGACCTCGCCGAGCGCTTCCTCGAAGCGCTCGGCGCTGTCGTCCCAGTCGAGCAGCCGCGCGCGGCGGGTGCCCTCCACCGACAGCCGCGTCCGCAGCACGTCGTCGGCGAGCAGCCGGCGCGTCGCGGCGAGGAGCTCCGAGCGGTCCGAGACGAGCAGGCCCGTCACGCCGTCGACGACGGACTCGCACAGGCCCCCGCTCTGGCGGTAGCCGATGGTCGGCGTCCCCTGGGCCGCGGCCTCCGTGACGGCGATGCCCCACCCCTCCTTGACCGAGGGCAGCAGCATCACCCAGGCGGTCGCGAGCAGCTCGTCGCGAGTCGGGTCGTCGACGTGTCCGTGGAACGTGACGCAGTCGGTCACGCCCAGTCGGCTCGCCTCGTCGACGAGGTGACTGCGCCACCACCCGTCGCCGAGGACATCGAGCCGTAGCCCGGGCACCTCCGCGCGCAGCTGCGCCAGCACCCAGAGGGCGTGCTCGATCTGCTTGTGGGGGACGAGCCGCGCGAGGACCACGAGGCGTGGCGAGGTCGACCTCGGGGCGGTCGGGGGCCGGCGACCGTGGTCCAGCCCGTTGCGGACCACGGTGACGCGCGCGCGTTCGACGCCGATCCGTGCGAGGTCCGCCGCCGAGTGCTCCGACACCGTCACGACCGGGACGGCGCGGTAGAGCAGTGGCGTCACGCGCGACTCGACGAACCAGCCCAGGCGTCCTCGCCAGTCCGGGTAGATGATCGCCCACTGCTCTCGGTGCAGGTGGTGCACGAGCGCGAGCACGCCGTGGCGGCGCAGCAGCGGTGACGCGAAGGGCAGGCCGTTGATGACGTCGACGACGACGTCGCGGTCGCGCCCCTCGCGCGTCAGCAGGTGGGCGAGCCCACGGACGTACACGGTGAGCCGCCCGCCGGACCGGCGGTGCGCGACGCCCGCGACGGTCTCGCGAGCCGGGGCCCCGGCATACGCCGCACTGCGCACGGTGACCTCGTGGCCGCGGGCCGCGAGCCGCCGAGCGATCTCCTCGACGTAGACCTCGGAGCCGCCCCCGTCCGGGTGTCCCGGGTCCCGCCAGGTGAGGAAGGTGACCTTCACGAGCGGGCGTCGGCCAGCAGGCGGTGGCAGAGGTCGAGGGGCAGGCCCTGCTGGCGGCTCATGGTCACGCCGAGCTTCTCGAACGTGCGGGTGCCGTAGAACGACGGGGAGATGCTCCCCGGTCGGGCGTCCCAGCTCGCGTCCCACTCGATGTAGGGGACGTATCCGACGAAGCCGCCCGGGGTCGACGTGACCTCGGCGAACCCCAGGTCGGTCGCGACGCCGATGCCCACGCGGAAGGTCGAGTCGCGGTAGACGGCGAACCATCCCCCGGCGTAGTTGCCGTCCTTCGTCGTGATGACGACACGGGCGTAGTTGTCGTCCTGCGTCTCGAGGTAGACGTGCCGGTCGACGGTGCCGTGGACGGTGAAGAGCAGCACGCGACCGTGACGCAGCCGCTCGCCGACCCGCACCTCGACGACCTGGGGGCGCGCCTCGACGACCACCCACGGCTCGTACGCGTCGCCGGTGTTGAGGTAGAGCGCGTCGCAGTCGCCGAGGACGTGGAGCTCGTCGGTGGCGCCCCGCGCGGGCAGGTCGTCCGACTGCGTGACCCGCCGGCTGAGGGCGGAGCCGGGTCCGCCGCTGACCGTGGCCTGGGTGGCCACGAACTCGCGCAGGTCCTCGCCGCGGTGCGTCGTCGCCGCGGTCGCCACCCCGGTGAGCATGTTGGCGGCGATGCCGAAGCAGGCCAGGACCGCGGTCGCGGTGAGCGCCGTGGCGCGCACGACCCGGGGGAGCCGTTCGAGCAGCCCCGTCAGGCCCCACAGGCCCACGGCGCCGGCCATGACGAGGACGGGGACGAACTCGCTCGTGTAGCGGTACGCGACATAGCCGTAGGCCATGACGCCACCGGTGACGAGCAGCCCGGCGAGCACAGCCGGGCGCAGCGCCCGCCGCTCGATGCTCTCCGTGCGGCGCAACAGCACGGGGAACGAGGCGAGCGTGAGCAGCAGCAGGAGCGGCATGAAGGCCGTGACGCTGCCCGTCCGGTAGAACTGGTCGAGGTACGCGCCGCCGTAGGCCCGCGCCGGCTCGCCGGGCAGCGTGACCCACGGGAAGTAGTCGACGAACCGCACCCCGTCGGGCCGGAAGTAGTTGACGAGCGAGGTCAGGAAGAACTGCGGTCCCGTGATGGTCCCGCCGTTGGCCGCGAGGGCGTCGCGCCGGTGCTCGTTGACCGAGGTCCACACCTGGTCCTGCAGCGGGAAGAGGTAGGGGTGGTCGAACTTCAGCTGGTTGTACGCGACCGCGACCGCGAGCGGCACCGCTCCGGCGAGGGCGACGATGCGCCAGGCCGGACGGCGCTCGGGCCCGTAGCGCCCGAGCGCGAGCCAGGCGCCGATGCCGAGGACCACGATGCACACGGCCCAGCCACCGGTGGTGCGGGTCAGGGCGCTCGCGAGGGCGAAGCCGCCGAGCCACAGCACGTGGGTCCGCGTCGGCTCGAGGACCGTGCGCACGATCCAGTAGAGGGAGCCGACGACGAGAGCCACCGCCCAGAGGTAGACCTCGTGGTAGACCCACGGGAGCGCCGCGTCGAACGTGAGCACCGTGCCGCCGGTCGCCGCTGCCAGGAACACGGCGGCGGCCACCGCTTCGAGGACCGTCACCGGACGCGTGCCCCGCAGGCACCGGTGCACGAGCCACAGCAGCAGCACCGTCATCACGGCGAGCACCACCCAGGCCAGGCCCATCGAGACGAGGCTGAGCCGGCCGGTGAACGCCTTGGTCAGCAGCAGCACCGGCACGCGGAGCAGGGCCGGGAACGGCGGGAAGTACATGTAGGTGCGGTCGTCGATGACGAAGCCCTCGATGCCCAGGCTGCCCCGGGGTACGTCGACCCGACCGTCGAGGAACGCCTGGGCCTGGAGGTCGAAGAAGTTCGACGCGTAGCCGAGGCTGACGGCCGTACGCGTCGGGTCGAGCCGGAAGTCGAACAGCGTGAGGTAGAACGCCAGGCCCCCGACGACGAGCCCGACGGCGGTGGCGACCTGCGCGCGCCGCTGTCGTAGCGCTGAGGTCAAACCCGCTCCAGGACGTAGAGGAACTGGTAGCCGAACAAGGTCGGCCACACGCGCGTGGCCGCGCGGTCGGTTGCGGCGACACCCTGGGCGACGGCGCCGACCGTGGTGTCCTCCCGGCCCCGTGCCAGGACGTCGACGGGTGAGCCGACGGTGTCGCGTGCCACGACACGCAGCCCGTTGGCGGTGACGAGCCGTTCGAAGCTGCGGCGGGTGAAGAAGCGGACGTGCCCCTGGTCCAGGGGCCCACGCTGGTCGTAGTCGAACCGCCCGACCGCGACGCGGCCACGGGGGTACCAGTGCCCGAAGTTGGGCACCGAGACGAGGATCCGGCCGCCGGGCGCCAGCGCGGCCGTCATGTCGTTCAGCAGGTGTGCCGGGTCGGTGACGTGCTCGAGCACGTCGGCGGCGATGACGACGTCGTAGGGTTCGCCGGTGTCGGGCAGCCCCTGCTCGAGGTCGGCCTCGACGAAGTCGTCGAGGCGGTCGGCCACGCCGTCGTGCTTGACGATGTCGACACCGACGACGTGGTGTCCCTGCTCGCGCACGAGCGCGCCGAACTGGCCGTCGGAGCACCCGACGTCCAGGACGCGGGCCGGGGAGCGGCGGCCGAGCCAGCCGAGGAGGCGACCGTGGGACGAGTGCGGTGAGGGCTTGAGCTCGTACGCGGTCTCGTCCAGCCCGGTCGAGCCGCTGCCGAAGCCCATCTGGGCCGCGCGGAAGCGGACGACGTCCTTGGTGACGTCGCGCGCGTACTTCATCCCGTTGACGTAGCAGATCTCGTCACCGTAGTACGTGGGGATCGGGACCTCGACGATGCGCTTCCCCGCGGCATGCAGCCCCAGGATGATCTCCGTGTCGAAGTCGAAGTCGTCGGAGTACGAGCCGAGGTCGAGGTCGGCGAGCGCGTCGACCCGGTAGGCGCGGTAGCCGCTGTGCCACTCGGTCAGCTCGAGACCGGTGAGGGCGTTCTGCATCGTCGAGAGGATGCGGTTGCCGACGTACTTGTAGGCCGGCATGCCACCGGCGCGGGCGGCGCCCCGGCGCATCATCCGGGAGCCGAACACCGCGTCGGCATCCCCGGCGAGCAGCGGCTCGACGAGGTCCTCGATGACCTCGGGGGCGTACTGCCCGTCCCCGTGCAGCAGCACGACGACGTCGAGGCCGTGCGAGATCGCCCAGCGGTAGCCCGCCTTCTGGTTGCCGCCGTAGCCGAGGTTCTCCGGATGGCGCACCACGGTGAGGGGGAGCAAGGAACCGCTCTGGTACGCCGTCGCCACCGCGTGCGTGTCGTCGACGCTGGCGTCGTCGCCGATGAGGATGTGGTCCACCCCGGAGATGAACGACTCGGGCAGCCGGTCGAGCACCCGCGCCAGGGTCGTCGCCGCGTTGTAGGCGACGACGAGGACACCGACGCGCTTGGGCGTGCTGGACGTGCGTGCGTGAGCTGGGGTGAGCACCGTTGACCTCCCGGGACGGTGCCCGAGGGGGCAGCCGACGACGAAACTTCGCGGAGTCTAGCGACTGCAAGTTACTCGCGGGAAATATTGTGCGATAGTTCCGCGCATGACAGCGCTGTCCCTCATCGACGTCGGGTCGCTCACGGCGGATCTCGACGAGACGTCGGCCCGGTACGCCGCCGCACCTCCCTACCCGCACATCGTCCTCGACGACGTGCTGACGCCCGAGGCGTTCGCCGCCGCGGTGCAGGAGTTCCCGGGAATCCGCGACCCCTTCTGGAAGGGCTACCTCCACGTCAACGAGACGAAGTACTCCAACACGCTGCCCGACACGTGGGGCTCGACCCTGACGGCCGTCGCCAAGGAGTTCGTGTCACCGGAGTTCGTCGACTACCTCGAGCGCCTCACCGGCATCGAGGGGCTGATCCCCGACTGGTCGATGGACGGCGGTGGCCTGCACCAGACGCTGCGCGGTGGCCACCTCAACATCCACGCGGACTTCTCCACGCACCACACGCACGAGAACTGGGCCCGCCGGGTCAACATCCTGCTCTACCTCAACGAGGAGTGGCAGGAGGAGTGGGGCGGACAGCTCGAGCTGTGGGACCACGACATGACGGCCGTCCAGGGCAGGGTCACCCCCAAGGGCAACCGCATGTTCGTCTTCACGACCTCCCACGACAGCTTCCATGGTCACCCGGACCCGCTGCTGTGTCCCGAGGACGTGGCGCGCCGCTCGATGGCGCTCTACTACTTCACGCAGGAGGAGCAGACCGTCCGTCGGGCGACGAACTACCGGGCGCGTCCCGACGACGGGGTCAGGAAGGTCGCGATCTGGGCCGACAAGAAGGCCGTCGACCTCTTCGACCGCGCCAAGCGCCGGCTCGGCGTCACCGACGAGACCGCGCAGCGCTGGCTGGCCCGCGTCGACCGCCTCCGCCGCAAGGGTTGATCGGCGGGTCGGCCCGGTGCGCGGTCAGCGTCGGGTCGGGGGCGCCGCCGGCTCGGTGTGCTGGGTGGGCTCGGCGGCTGCGGCGCGGCGCCGGTCCCACCGCGGGTGGGCGAGCCACGCCTGGAGCGGGCGCTCGACGAGCCGCTGGGCCATGAGCACGAAGGCGGCCGTGATCGCGAGGGCGACGACCGTCCGGGCGGGCCACGACCACGACGTCGTGTGCCGGGTGACCGCCCAGAAGATCGGGTAGTGCCAGACGAAGATCGCCATCGAGGCGTTGCCGAGGACGACGAACGGGCGCCAGGAGAGGGCGCCGCTGAGCCGGGTCGGGGCGGCCAGCGTCACGGCCGAGACCACGAAGGCGAACGCGGCGAGGTTGATGAGCACGCCCTGCCAGCGGAAGTACGTCTCGTCGTGGCCGGTGGTCAGCATGAGTGCGACCAGGCCGAGCAGGGCCGCGGGCATGAGGGCGGGTGCGGCTCGACGGATGCGGTGGCGGATCCACGGCATCGCCACCGCGGCGAGCGCGCCCCACAGCATGCCGTCCATCCGGGTCGTGGTGCGCAGCAGCGCGCTGTAGAGGCCCTCGTGGTCGACGACCCACGCCCGCCACAGCGTGACGGCCACGAGCGCGCCGGCCAGCAGCACGAGGAGCAGGACGCGACGTCGTCCGAGCAGCTTGATGACGACGATGAGCAGCACCGTCACCTGCAGGTAGACGCAGACGTACCAGAGGTGTCCGAGGTCGGGCCGGGCCAGCAGGGGGCTGTCACGCAGGAACCAGTTCCACGTGTAGGTGACGATGCGGACCGCGGACTGGCGCAGGTTGGAGCGGTCGTAGAGGTCGGTGTCGTCGAGCGTGTGGACGATGAGGACGACGGCGACGAGGGCGTAGACGTGGGCGCTGACCCTCGCCCAGCGCCGGACCGTCGCGGTGCGCGCCCGGAGCCGACCGGTGTGGTCGACCTCCCCGAGGAGCGAGCGCGTCAGCAGGTAGCCGCCGACGACGAAGAAGATCGTCACCGCGAGGTTGCCCGCGCGGAAGAGCCCGACGACCGGGGTGGTCTCGAGGCCGGCGGTCGGCCAGAGCGCCCATCCGTGCGAGAGCACGACGAGGAGGATGGCGATGCCGCGCACTCCGTCGAGCGGCGCGAGCCGTCGGGGTGCCGACGGCGCGGGGCCGTCCTTCTTCTCGGCGTTCATGGCCCGCACTGTAGTGACATCCGGGCGTCCGGGACACCGTGACGGCGGGTTTGCCGTCCGCGGCTCGGGCGCCGGCGGGAGGGTTGCCGAAACGTTGCACGACATCACGGACCACGCACGGGTCGCCGTGGGGTACTCGCTGGTAGGGTTTCGCCGAACTGAAGCCGGACGAAGCCCGAACGTGGGTCAGACGGCCGTCGACGAAGGGGTCGCTCGGTGCGCAAGGTCTTGAGCATCATCCTGCTCTTCCTGGGGTCCTTCCTGCTGGTGGGAGGCCTGATCGCCAGGTTCTGGGTCCCGGGCCAGGTCGAGAAGACCCCGCTCGACATCAACTCGGTGACGCGACTGACCGGCGACGCCCAGCTCTTCGACGGCACGGCGCTGCAGGAGACCCCGGTCAAGGCGACGAGCGTCACCCACTCCGACACGTCCAAGTCCGACGACTCCGTCGTCGTCATGGAGAGCTCGTCGTGCCTCGTGAAGGACCCCGACGGCACCGCCCCCGACTGCGTCTCGGCCGACGACCCCGACAAGCGACTCGTGTCCGCCGGCACGGACGTGTTCGCCACCGACCGCGTCACCGCGCTCGCCGTGAACGACTCGAAGTACCTACCCGCCGACGCGAAGAAGCACGAGGGGCTCATCAACAAGTTCCCCTTCCACCCGGAGAAGGCCGACTACAAGTTCTGGGACGGCCTGACCAGCCGCGCGGTCCCGGCGACGTTCCAGGGCGAGGAGGACCTCGACGGCGTCACGACGCACAAGTACGTCGTGCGCATCATCGACGGTGACATCACGATCGGTGAGGACGCCGGGAAGTACTCGACGGAGAAGACGATGTGGGTCGACGCCCTCACCGGCTCGATCCTCAAGCAGAGCGAGCACCAGACCCGGAGCATGGCCTCGTCGGGCCAGACCGTGCTCGACCTGACGTTCGCGTTCACCCCCGACACCGTGGCGAAGAACGTCGAGGACGCCAAGGCCAACGCGAGCAAGCTCAACCTGCTCACCTCGACCGTGCCGCTCGTCGGGCTCGTCGGCGGGGTCCTGGCCCTCTTCGGCGGCTTCGTCCTGCGCCAGAGCGATGCCCGAACGAGTGACGGGTCGCGACACCGCGTTCCGGTGGGCGCCTGACCGGTCCGACCGCCGTCCCGGCGCCGTCTCGGTGTCGGGACGCAGGCCGTCGCGGCAAGTCGTCGCGCCCGTCGCCGTGCCCGTCGCCGCGCGTCAGGCGGGCTTGCGACAGACGAAGATCGCCGTGCCCGGGATGACCCGACCGCGCAGGGGCGACCATCCACCCCACGGCTCTTCGTGGCCCTCGGGCCACTCGGGTTCGACGAGGTCGACGAGGACGAGCCCGGCCGCGGCGATCTCGCGCACGCGGTCGCCGACCGTCCGGTGGTGTTCGACGTAGGTCGCCCTGCCCTGCTCGTCCTGCTCGACGTAGGGCGTGCGGTCGAAGTAGGAGTGACGTGCCGTCAGCCCGCCGGCCCCGGGGTCGTCGGCGAACGACCACCGCACCGGGTGGGTCGTCGAGAAGACGAACCGTCCGCCGGGGCGCAGCACGCGGGCCGCCTCCGCCATGACGACGTCGGAGTCCGCGACGAAGGGCACGACGCCGTATGCCGTGAAGACCGTGTCGAAGGACGCGTCGGCGAAGGGGAGGGCACGTCCGTCGCACTGCGCGAAGGGGACACGGAGGGCCTCGTCCAGTCCGTCGGCGAGGGCGTCGTTGACGGCCACGCCCGTCGCGACCATGCCGGCCGACAGGTCGGTGGCCACGACCGTCGCGCCGTGGGCGGCGAGCCAGCGCGAGCACTGCCCCGAGCCGGCGCCGATCTCGAGGACGACCTGGCCCTCCGGGTCGCCGAGCAGTCCGGCGTCATCCTCGCGCAGGCGCTCGGGGCCCCAGACGAAGTCGGTGTCACCGAGGAACGACCCGTGCTCGACGTAGTACGACGTCGCCTCGCCGTCCCACCACGTGCGGTTGGCCGTGGCCGTCTCGTCCGGGGGAGCGGGACGGCGGGTGGCCTCGGTGGGCGTGCTCACGGCATACGTGCTCTCTTTTGACCGGCTGGTGACAGCGCGGATAGGATTGCCGTGCACATCCGTGTGCGCACGATCAATGTTGAACCTGTCCACAAGGCATCGGGGCAGCGGCCGTCAGGTCCGCCGCCGCGAGGTCCCCAATCTAACTGTCCACAATCGGAGTTCCTACTACATGACTGCCAACACGGTCGAGAAGACCGCGCCTGAGATCGCCATCAACGACATCGGCTCTCAGGAAGACATCCTTGCGGCGATCGACGCCACCATCAAGGACTTCAACGACGGCGACATCGTCGAGGGTGTGATCGTCAAGGTCGACCGGGACGAGGTCCTGCTCGACATCGGATACAAGACCGAGGGCGTCATCCCCTCGCGCGAGCTGTCCATCAAGCACGACGTCGACCCCGGCGAGATCGTCAAGGTCGGTGACGAGGTCGAGGCCCTCGTCCTCCAGAAGGAGGACAAGGAAGGCCGTCTCATCCTGTCCAAGAAGCGCGCACAGTACGAACGCGCCTGGGGCACGATCGAGAAGGTCAAGGAAGAGGACGGGGTCGTCACCGGCACCGTCATCGAGGTCGTCAAGGGTGGACTCATCCTCGACATCGGCCTCCGCGGCTTCCTTCCCGCCTCGCTCGTCGAGATGCGCCGTGTCCGCGACCTCCAGCCCTACGTCGGCAAGGAGATCGAGGCCAAGATCATCGAGCTCGACAAGAACCGCAACAACGTGGTCCTGTCGCGCCGTGCCTGGCTCGAGCAGACGCAGTCCGAGGTGCGCACGACGTTCCTCAAGGAGCTCCAGAAGGGCCAGGTCCGTTCGGGCGTCGTGTCCTCCATCGTCAACTTCGGCGCGTTCGTCGACCTCGGCGGCGTCGACGGTCTCGTCCACGTCTCCGAGCTGTCGTGGAAGCACATCGACCACCCGTCCGAGGTCGTCGAGGTCGGCACCGAGGTCACCGTCGAGGTGCTCGACGTCGACATGGACCGTGAGCGTGTCTCCCTGTCGCTGAAGGCGACGCAGGAGGACCCGTGGCAGCACTTCGCTCGCACGCACGCCATCGGCCAGGTCGTCCCCGGCAAGGTCACCAAGCTCGTCCCGTTCGGTGCGTTCGTGCGCGTCGAGGACGGCATCGAGGGCCTCGTCCACATCTCCGAGCTGGCCGAGCGCCACGTGGAGCTGCCGGAGCAGGTCGTCAACGTCGGCGACGAGATCTTCGTCAAGGTCATCGACATCGACCTCGAGCGTCGCCGCATCTCGCTGTCGCTCAAGCAGGCCAACGACCAGGCCGTCGCGGCGTCGGAGTTCGACCCGACCCTCTACGGCATGGCTGCCGAGTACGACGAGCAGGGCAACTACAAGTACCCCGAGGGCTTCGACCCGGAGACGAACGAGTGGCTCGAGGGCTTCGACGCCCAGCGCGAGAAGTGGGAGCGCCAGTACGCCGACGCCCACGCTCGCTGGGAGGCCCACAAGGCCCAGGTCGACGCCGCGACGAAGGCCGACGCCGAGGCTGCGGCCAACGCCGGCTCCGCGACGTCGTACTCGTCCGCGACCGGTGACGTCGCCGAGGCCGGCGACGCCGACCGTGCCGAGCGCGCCCCGCGCAACGCCCCGGCCCCGGCCGAGGGCACGCTGGCTTCGGACGAGGCGCTCGCCGCGCTTCGCGAGAAGCTGACGGGCAACTGACGCCAGTCACCCGCAACACCGAGAGCCCCGGACCGTCACGGTCCGGGGCTCTCGTGCGTCCGGCCCTCGGTCGCGGACGAGGTCAGTCGCGGACGGGTCCGTCGTAGTCGTAGTCCTCGAACCCGTCGTCCCAGTCGTCGGGTGCCTCGACGGCCGCGATGACGGTCCCCGAGGAGCGCCGCAGGGAGGGGCCGGGTCGGGCGGTGCTCGTCGACGAGCCGGTCACGGCCGGCGTCGGTGCCGGCTGCGGCGCAGGGGAGGTCTGGACCAGCCCAGGGCTCGGCTCCACCACGGCGGGCGGGTCCGCCAGGCGCACGGTGCGGCCCACGCGGCCGACCACGGCCGTGACCGGCCGCCCGACGAAGCGCTCGACGAGGTGGACGACGGCGGCCAGGAGGCCGAGGGCGACGGCGGTGCGTGCCGCCGGGGGCCAGTCCGGCGTGTGGCGCATCAGGAGCTCGAAGACAGGCACGTGCCACGCGAAGATGCTGAGCGACGCCACCCCGAGCCACGCGAGCCGGCGCTCCGAGAGGAGGCGGACGGCATACGCCTGCGGGTCGAGGGGGCTCGCGCAGCCGAGGACGAGCAGGGCGCACGCGACCGTGAGCACGATGCCCTGGACCTTGAAGTAGGCCCCGATGTCGTAGAACGCGCACGAGACCACGACGCCCACGACGACGAGGAGCGAGCCGCCCACCAGGGTCGCCGACTGGCGACGGAGACCGGCCCGGACCCTGCCCGGGAGCAGGTCGACGACCACGGCCGCCAGCGCGCCGTAGAGCAGCCCGTCCATGCGGGTCGTGGTCATGAGCGAGGCGACGAACCAGCCCTGCGTGTCGTAGACGTGCCAGCGCCAGACCGTGACGACCGGGATGGCCGCGGCGAGCAGGCCGGCCAGGAGCCGGCGGTGTCGCGCGAGCAGCAGGACGAGGACGAGAAGGACGACGTAGAACTGCAGCTCGATGCTGAGGTAGTAGAGGGGGCCGAGGTCGCTGCGGGCGTCGAGGGCGTGGTTGCGGACGTAGACGTTCCACCAGTACGTCGCCACGGCGAGCAGCGAGCTGTTCGTGGCGGAGCGGGAGTTCGGGTCGGTCGGGTCGATCTCCGCGACGACGGCGACGACCGCGAGCAGGAGGTAGACCTGCAGGCTGATCCTCACGAGCCGGCGGGTGAACGAGACCACCGGGCCGCGGAGCCCGTCGCGGGACCGGGCCGCGAGCAGGCCCCGGGTGACGAGGAACCCACCGACGACGAGGAAGATCGTCACCCCGATGCTCCCGGCGGCGAACAGCCCGTCGAGCGGGCCGAGGTCGGGGCGCAGCTGCTCCGGCCAGACCTTGCCGAGGTGCGACAGGACGACGAGGACGATCGCGATCCCGCGGAAGCCGTCGAGCACCGCGAGGCGGGACGCGCTGGCCGGGTGCTCCGGTCGGGTCGGCGGCGAGGTGTTCGCCGCCGCCCCCTTCGTGCTCACGGCTCGCCCGCCGGGGCGGCGGGCGACGTCGGGCGTGCCGTCCTGGCCGGCACCGGCCCGGGAGCGGTCTCGAGCCGGCGCGGCCGGAGGTGGGTGGCCAGCCAGATCCGGGTGGGCTCCTCGATGAAGCGGTGGGAGGACCACACGACGACGCCGAGCACGAGGGCGGCGACGAGAGTCCGGGTCGGCCACTGCCACGTGGTCGTGTGCCGGGCGACGAGGGCGAAGACCGGGAGGTGCCAGATGAAGATGGCGAGCGACGCGCGCCCGAGGTAGCCGAGCGGCCGGGTGGACAGGGCCCGCGACGCGACCGTGGGAGCGGGGTCGAGGAAGATCGTCGCCACGAGGATCCCGCCGACGAGCGTGAAGACGATGCCCCACTCGTGGAGGTACTGGAAGGGCGGGAGCTCCTGGAGGCTGCCGACGAGGACGACGAGGGCGACGGCGCTGGCGGTCATGGCATGCCCGGCCCGGTGACGCAGGGGCGCCAGCCACGGCAGCACCACCGCGACGAGCACGCCCAGCACGAGGCCGTCGGAGCGTGTCGTGGTGGAGCTGTGCGCGACGATCCACCCGTCTGTCGCGAAGACGTGGTAGCGCCACACCGTGATGGCCACGAAAAGGGCGGCGAGGGCGGCTGCGAGCGCACGACGACGGGCACCCAGCAGCACGACGACGAGTGGGAGCAGGAGGTAGCACTGCTGCTGGACGCTGAGGTACCAGAGGTGGAAGAAGTCGGGGCGGGCCTCGAGGAGGTGCTGCTCGGTGTAGGTGTTCCACGTGAAGGCCAGGACATTGAGCACCGACTGGTTCGTCGTGTGGGCGCTCGTCGTGTCGGTGGGGTCGATGCGGTGCAGCACGAGGATCGCGACCGTGAAGGGGACGAGCTGCACCCCGAGGCGCACCACGCGTCGGGCGTAGAAGCGCACCGGGTCGATGACGCCGAGCTCGCGCTCCCGCAGCAGGCCCCGCGTGACGATGACGGCGCCGATGACGAAGAGCAGCGACACGGCGCCACCTCCGAAGAAGCCGCCGAGGACCGGGACGGGGAGGACGAGGTCGGTGGGCCACAGGTTGCCGTTGGCGTGACCGAGCACGACGAGGACGATGACGATCCCGCGCAGCCCGTCGAGCGCGGCGATGCGTCGGGTCGACCCGGGGCCGACGGGTGTCGGTGGGGTCGTGGCGGGCGCGTCAGTGCGACCTGGTCCGGCAGTCACGCGCGTGAGACTACCCGGTGGTAGCCCGGGAGTGGCGGGGGTCGTCGAGGCTGCGGGACGGTGGGCGACGCGCCGAGGCGAGCCTGCTGTCTCAGGATGCAAGAAGGGCCTGAGCCTATTTCCGACTGGATTACTAGGAATTAAGTCCGTCGACAGTCCGTTGCCATGCTGGAAATCCATTGGGAGGCAAGGGAATACAAGGTTCCGACGGCGGGTGCGCACCCGGTCCTGGTGCCGAGGAAGTGCCCGATTCGGCGATTGACGGGTGCCACGCGCCCTTCGTAGTGTCGTCCACAGGTCAAGAGCTCCAGTGCCAAGCCCCGGCTCGCTGGACAGCAACCCTCCACCGCGGCGGGGTGCTCCGGGTGAGGACCAGGCCGTCGCCAGCAGGCGACGGCAAGCGCGGACTCGCTGTGGTCGGGTCCCGGACCGAGGAGCCGACATGGCGCGCACGACGAGCACCCACCTGGTGCTACGCCGCCACGTCGACCTGCTCCGCGTGTCCAGCGCGCTCTGTCGTCCCTGACGACGTCTCGGTCGCCGACTCCTCGGCCGGCCGGTCGGCGCCCATGGCCCCAGCGGTGATCCCGCAGGGACAGGCGCCAGCACGCACCCCACGCGGCGCACGCCGCCTCCCTGCCACCCGTCCCCGGTGACGGGTGCCCGAGCGATCCCTCCAGGAGCCCCACGTGCCATCACTCTCGACCGTCCGGCGCTCGGCGCCGACGGCACCTCCGTCGCCACGGGCGACCGAGCCCGTCCCGCCGACCGGCGCGGACCACCCTGCGACCCCACCAGCCCCGCACACCGTCACGCCGTCCGTCGACCGGCCGGTCCTCGCCGTCGTCCCGCGTCGCAACCCCTGGACGTGGGTCGGCGTCGCCGGAGTGGGCCTGCTCGTCGCGATGTTCGTCAACGGCCTGGCGACCAACCCCGGCTGGGACTGGCCGACCTTCGGTCGCTACTTCGCGACCGAGACCGTCATCCGGGCCCTCGGCACGACCATCCAGCTAACCGTCCTCGGGACCGTGGCCGGCTTCGCCCTGGGGCTCGTCCTCGCGGCGATGCGTCTCTCGTCCAACGCGTTCCTGCGGACCGTGGCGTGGGCCTACATCTGGGCGTTCCGGTCGATCCCGCTCATCGTGCAGCTGCTCTTCTGGTTCAACATCGCCTACCTCTACCAGACCATCAGCGTCGGCGTGCCGTTCGGCCCGTCCTTCGCCAGCGTCGAGACCAACGACCTCCTCGGGGCCCTCGGCGCGGCCGTGCTCGGCCTCGCCCTGCACCAGGCGGCCTACGCGGCAGAGATCATCCGCGGAGGCATCCTCTCCGTCGACGAGGGGCAGCGCGAGGCGGCGTCGGCGCTAGGTATCCCGCGGCGCCGTCAGCTCACGAGGATCGTGCTGCCGCAGGCGATGCGCTCGATCCTGCCCAACGCCGCGAACGAGGTCATCAGCCTCTTCAAGGGCACCTCGATCGTCTCGGTCCTCGCGATCCCGGAGCTCTTCTACCAGGTGCAGGTGATCTACGGCCGCAACTCCCGGGTCGTGCCCCTCCTGCTCGTGGCGACGGTCTGGTACATCATCCTCACGACGCTGCTGTCGGTCGGCCAGTACTACGTCGAGCGCCACTTCGCCCGGGGCAGCGCCCGTTCCCTGCCCCCGACGCCGCTCCAGCGGCTGCGTGCCCGGTGGGCCGGGTTCGCCACGCAGGCATCGCAGGCCACCCGTCGTCCCGAGCAGGCTGTCCGATGACCGCCGTCGTCGACCTGCGCGGCGTCACGAAGTCGTTCGGGGGCCACCGGGTGCTCGACGACGTCGACCTCGAGCTCGCCGAGGGCACCGTGACCGTCATCCTCGGTCCGTCGGGATCGGGCAAGTCCACGCTGCTGCGGACCATCAACCACCTGGAGAAGATCGACCGGGGTCAGGTGCGCGTCAACGGGACGCTCATCGGCTACCGGCAGGTGGGTGAGCGCCTGCACGAGCTGCCCGAGCGGGACATCCTGCGCCAGCGCAGCCGCATCGGCTTCGTCTTCCAGCAGTTCAACCTCTTCCCGCACCTCACCGTCCTCGAGAACGTCGTCGAGGCGCCGGTGTCGGCGCAGCGCCGGCGACGGTCCGAGGTGGAGGTCGAGGCCCGGGCCCTGCTCGCGCGGGTCGGTCTGGGGGACAAGGCGGCCGCCTATCCGCGTCAGCTCTCCGGTGGCCAGCAGCAACGGGTCGCCATCGCCCGCGCCCTGGCCCTGCACCCCGACGTCATCCTCTTCGACGAGCCCACCTCAGCCCTCGACCCCGAGCTCGTCGGCGAGGTCCTCGCCGTCATCAAGGAGCTCGCCCGCGACGGTGCCACCCTCGTCGTCGTGACGCACGAGGTCGGCTTCGCCCGCGAGGTCGCCGACACGGTCGTCTTCCTCGACGGGGGCCGCATCGTCGAGCAGGGACCGCCCGAGCAGGTCATCGACCACCCCGCCCACGCACGCACCCGCGCCTTCCTCGACCGCGTCCTCTGACGCCGCCCACCACCCCACCACCCCACCACCCCTCAGGCCGTACCGGCCATCCATGACTCGCACCCATCGGGTGCCGAGAGGAGTCCTCATGCCCGCACGTCCCCACACCGTCCACCGCCCGACGACGTATGCCGTCACCGCCCTCGCGGTCGCCGCCTCCGTCGCGCTCACCGGCTGCTCCGGAGCCGCAGAGGCCAGCTCGGGCGTTTCGGCCGACCCGGCCGCGGCAGCCGTCGCGGGCGTCAACACCTCGCCGGACCAGAAGCGCATCACGACCACGAAGGACGAGCAGGCCGCGGCCCTGCTGCCGGCGGCCATCCGGGAGCGGGGCACGATCACGGCCGCCAACGCCGGGGCGGGTGGCGGCACGCCGCCGCTCGTCTTCACGGCCGACGACGACAAGACCGTCATCGGCGTCGAGGTCGACCTCGCGCACCTCTTCGCCGACAAGCTCGGCCTCAGGGTCGAGACGCCCGCGACGAGCTGGGAGAACGTCTTCCTCGGCATCGACTCCGGTCGCTACGACGTGGCCCTGACGAACGTCACGGTCACGGAGGAGCGCAAGGAGAAGTACGACTTCGCGACCTACCGCAAGGACGACCTCGCCTTCGAGGCGCCCAAGGGCGGCACGTGGAAGGTCACGAGCGGCAGGGACATCGCCGGCAAGACCATCGCCGTCGGCTCCGGCACCAACCAGGAGAAGATCCTCCTCGACTGGAACGAGGCCAACATCAAGGCCGGGCTCGCACCCGCCGAGGTGAAGTACTTCCAGTCGCAGACGGACTACTACCTCGCGCTGTCGTCGCACCGGATCGACGCGTACTTCGGCCCCAACCCGAGCGTCGCCTACCACGTCGCGACCGCCGGGCAGACCGAGGCCATCGGTCACTTCTCGGGCGCCGGGGAGTCCCTGCAGGGACTCATCGCCGTGCTGACGAGGAAGGGCTCCGGCCTCGCCGCGCCCTACGCCGCCGCCATCAACTCGGCGATCGCCGACGGCAGCTACGCGAAGGTCCTCCAGCGCTGGAACCTCAGCACCGAGGGGCTCGCGAAGTCCGAGGTCAACCCGCCCGGCCTGCCCAAGACCGACTGAGCCACCCACACCACCCCAGGAGACGAATCATCATGCACCACAGCAAGACCCATGCGCCTGCTGGCCGCCGTGCGATCGTCGTCGCGGCCGCCCTCCTGTCGACCGTCGGTGTGCTCGGAGCCTGCGCCGACCCGGTCAGCACCGGGACGACGCAGGTGGACCCGAAGGCACTCGGCGACTCGAAGGTCCTCCCCGTCTCGTTCGACACCTCGGCGAACGCGAAGCGCCCGGCGGGCACCCTGCACCCGGAGATCGCCGCGACCCTGCCGGCCGACGTCAAGGCCAGGGGCACCCTGGTCATCGGCAGCGGCGGCGCGGGCGGCGGCATACCCCCTCTGGCGTTCACGGCCGACGACAACACGACGCCGATCGGGGTGGAGGTCGACGTCGCCCACCTCGTCGCCGACGTCCTCGGCCTCGAGGCCGACGTGCAGACGACGAGCTGGGAGAACCTCTTTATCGGCACCGACTCGGGCAAGTACCAGGTCGCGATCTCCAACGTCGGCGTCTCCGAGGAGCGAAAGGAGAAGTACGACTTCGCGACGTACCGGCTCGGGCTGCACGCGTTCGAGGCCAAGAAGGGCTCGACGCTGCAGGTGCGGGGGCCGGCCGACATCTCGGGCAAGAAGGTGGCCGTCGGGTCGGGGACCCTGCAGGAGGCGATCCTGCTGCGCTGGAACGAGGAGAACGAGAAGGCCGGACGCGCGCCCGCCGAGCTCGTCTACTACCAGGGCACGACGGAGTACTACCTCGCCCTCGACTCCGGTCGCATCGACCTCTACCTCGGCCCGAACCCGACCGCGACCTACCACGTCGTCACGGCGGGCAGGACGCAGATCGTCGGCACCGTGTCGTCGAGCTTCCCGATCCCCGGGAAGGTCGGTGTGCTGACGAAGAAGGGCAACGGCCTGGCCAAGCCGATCGCGGACGCCATCAACGCCGCCATCGCGGACGGCAGCTACGGCAAGGTCCTCGCCCGGTGGGGCCTCACCGCGGAGGCGGTGCCCGCCTCCGAGGTCAACCCCGCCGGGCTGCCCAAGCCCACCGAGACCTCGGCGAAGTGAGGCGCTGACATGGCCACCATCGTCACCATCGCCTCGAGCCCGTCGGTGGCGTCCCGCACGGATGCCGTCCTCGGCCACATCGAACGCCGTCTCGACGTGCGCGGCCACGCCGTCCAGCGCGTCGTCGTGCGCGACCTGCCCCCGGAGGCGCTGCTGCGTGCCGACGCCACCGACCCGCAGATCGCGGCGGTCGTGGCGCAGATCGAGGCGGCGGACGCCGTCGTCGTCACGACACCGGTCTACAAGGCGGCCTACACCGGGCTGCTCAAGACGCTGCTCGACCTGCTCCCGCAGTACGCACTGCGGGGCAAGTCGGTGCTTCCCGTCGCCACCGGCGGCAGTGCGGCGCACGTGCTCGCCGTCGACTACGCCCTGCGGCCGGTGCTCGTCTCGCTCGGCGCGGAGCACGTGACCCAGGGCTGGTTCGTGCTGGCCTCCGACGTGCAGGTCTTCCCCGCCGACGGCGGCGTGCTGCTCTCGGAGTCCGCCTCCCGAGCCCTCCACCAGGTCACGGAGTCGTTCCTCACGCACGTCGCGCGGCACCGCCGCGACAAGGTGCCGGCCCTCGACGACGACGACGTCGTGCTGCGCGTGTCCCCGCACGACGACGTCGCGGCCCCGCTCCTCGAGGACCTCGTCGTCGAGTACGGCACGCGCTACGGGCTGTCGACGCCCCACACGCAGCTGACAGAGGTCCCGGTCAGCGACTTCGAGGGACCCCACGGGGCGTTCGTCGTCGTGCTCCGAGGCGGGCAGACGATCGCCGGCGGGGCGATCCGCCGCCACGACGACGAGACCGCCGAGGTGAAGCGGGTCTGGACCCACGCCCAGTTCCGTCGTCAGGGACTCGCCCGCAGGGTCCTGATCGAGCTCGAGAAGGCCGCCGCGGGGCTCGGGTACCGGAGGATCCACCTCACCACGGGGCCACGCCAGCCCGAGGCACGCGCGCTCTACCTCGCAGCCGGCTACCTCCCGGCCTTCGACCTGCACGCCGACCCCGAGTCGATCGGCCCGCACGCCTTCGACAAGGAGCTTCCGGCGGGGACGGTCCTATCGGGCGCGTCCGCCGTGCCCGCCGTGCCCGGCGTGTCCGCCGGGTCGCCCGGGCTGCGCTCGTACCGGGACTGGGGTGCGGCGTGACCGGCCGACGGATCGTCGTCGTGGGGGCCGGACCGCGGGCGCTCGGCCTCGTCGAGCGCCTCGGCGCCAACGCGGGCGTGGTCGGCACGCCGGGGGAGCGGGTCGAGGTGCACGTCGTCGACCCGCACCCGCCGGGCACCGGTCGGATCTGGCGGGCAGCCCAGTCGCCCCTGCTCTGGATGAACTCCGAGGCGCAGGACGTCACGGTCTTCACGGACGAGTCGGTCACGTGCGAGGGACCGGTCGTGCCGGGGCCGTCCCTGTCCGAGTGGGCGGCCGGTCCCGAGGCGAGCGCCGCGGCGGCCGGGCTGTCTGCCCGCTCCTTCGCGCCCCGCGTCGTCCAGGCGGACTACCTCGACTGGGCCTGGGGACGAGTCGTCGGTTCCCTTCCGGAGGCCGTCAGCGTGCACGTCCACGCGAGCCGGGCCGTCGGACTCGTCGACCGCGGCGGGTCCCAACGCGTCGGCCTGGCCGACGGGCGGCACCTGGAGGCGGACGTCGTCGTGCTCGCGCAGGGGTATCTCGACCAGGCTCCCGCCCCGGGCGAGCAACGTCTCCTCGACGTCGCGGCCGCACATGGACTCACCTACGTCCCCCCGGGGCACACGGCCGACCTCGACCTCGACGGGCTGCAGCCGGGGGAGCCCGTCGTCGTCCGCGGGATGGGCCTGGCGTTCGTCGACCTCGTCGTCCTTCTCGGCGAAGGCCGCGGCGGCACGTTCACCGGCGACGGCACGCAGCTGACCTACCACCCGAGCGGCCGTGAGCCGGTGCTCCACGTGGGGTCACGTCGCGGCGTGCCCTACCACGCCAAGCTCGGCTACGAGGTCCGCGAGGGTGTCGCCGGACCGGCCCCGCTGCGACACCTGACCCGTGAGCGCCTCGCCACCCTCGGCGGCGGCGCGTCGGTCCTCGACTACCGGAGCCAGGTCTGGCCGCTCGTCGTGCTCGAGCTCGCGGCGGCGCACTACCGCCGGCTCTTCGAGGCCCACCCGGAGCGGACCCGAGGCACCCTCGAGGCCCTCGAGCGCGCCCTCGCCAAGGCCGACGTCACGAACGGGGAGCTCACGGCCGTCGCCGTGGCGCACCTGAGCGACCCCGAGGACGTCTTCGACATCCACCGCATCGACCGGCCGCTCGACGCCGTCCTCCACGACGGGACGTCGCCCGACGAGGTGGAGCGCCTCGTCGCAGAGCACGTCGGACACGACCTGACCCGTCGCGCCGACCCGTCGCGGTCGAGCGACCGGGCCGTCTTCGACACGCTCCTCGCGGTGTATGCCGTCCTGACCGAGCTCGTCGTGACCGGTCGCCTCCTCGACGAGGACCGGGTGCGGCACGTGGAGGGGCACTTCCACGGGCTCTTCTCGTTCCTGGCCAGCGGACCTCCGCCGCGTCGGCTCGCCGAGCTGCTGGCGCTGCACCGGGCGGGCATCGTCCGGTTCCTCGGCCCGCACCTCGAGCTCGTCATCGAGGACGGTGCCTTCGTCGGGCGCTCCGGAGACCGTGAGGTGCGGGCCCGGGCAGCCGTCGACGCGAGGCTGCCCCGACCCGACAGCGCCCTCGTCACCGACCCCCTCGTCGCCGGGCTGCTGGCCTCGGGCGAGCTGCGCTCGCGGCCCGTCACGGCTTCCGACGGGACCGCTCTCGGCGCGGGGCAGCTCGTCGACGACGCCCGGGCGCGGGCCGTCCGTGCCGACGGCAGCGTGCACCCGCACCGCTACCTCGTCGGCCCCGCGGTGTCGGGGTCCGTCGGCGCCGGAGGCTTCTCCCGGCCCCGCTTCAACGGGCCGGGGTTCCGCCAGAACGACGCCGTCGCCCGAGACCTGCTCACGGTCGCCCTGGCAGGGCGCACCACGCCCGCGCACCTCATCAGCTCCTCGTCGCACCGACCGCCACGCAGGGCACCGGTCCACGTGCGGGACCACGACGACGCCCACCGACCGCAGCACGACCCCCGAGACACCCCGAGAGAGAAGGACCACCGTCATGCCAGTTGAGTTCCTCGGCATCGCCGCCAACCACGACGGCACGGAGACGACCGCACGCAGCGCGGGCGCCCTCGACCTGTCGTACGCCACGAAGCTCGCCCGCGCCCACGAGGACAACGGCTGGGACCGCGTCCTCTTCGCCTACCACTCCGGCTCACCCGACCCCGCACAGGTCGCCGCCCACGTCGCGGCGAACACCGACCGGCTCAACCTCGTCGTCGCGCACCGGCCCAACACGGCCTACCCCACCCTGACGGCGAAGACCTTCGCCACGCTCGACCACATCAGCGACGGCCGCTTCGAGGTGCACGTCATCACCGGAGGCAGCACCGCGGACCAGGCCGCGGAGGGTGACCACCTCGACAAGGACGCCCGGTACGCCCGCACGAGGGAGTTCATCCAGATCCTCAAGCAGGCGTGGACGAGCGACGAGCCGTTCGACTTCGACGGCGAGCACTACCGTTTCGAGGGCTTCCTCGCCGACATCAAGCCGCTCCAGTCCCCGCGCCCGCGGATCTCCTTCGGCGGGTCGAGCCCGGCGGCATACGCCGTCGGTGCGCAGGAGGCTGACGTCTTCGCGCTGTGGGGCGAGCCGCTCGCCGGCACGGCGGAGCAGATCGAGACGATCCGCGCTGCCGCCGCCCATGCCGGGCGTGCCCTGCCGACGATCCAGGTCGCCTTCCGGCCGATCCTCGGAGCCACGGACGAGCTGGCCTGGGACAAGGCCGAGCGCACCCTCGGCGACATCCGGGCGCACAGAGCCGCCGGAGGCTCTGCTTCGCGGGGACGCTTGCGCCGCAACGGCTCCCAGCCCGAGAACGCAGGGTCGCAGCGGCTGCTGGCGGCCGCGGAGTCGGGGGAGCGCCACGACCGTGCCCTCTGGACCGCGACGTCGGCCGCCACGGGGGGAGGCGGGAACTCCACGGCCCTCGTCGGCACCCCCGAGACCGTCGCAGCGGCGTTGCTCGACTACTACGACCTCGGGGTGCGGATCTTCTCGGCCCGCGGCTACCACCTCTACGACGACGCCGTGGACTTCGGGCGGCACGTCATCCCGCTCGTGCGCGACGAGGTCGCGCGTCGGGAGGCGGCCGCGGCCACGGCCGACACGGCCGACACGGCCGACCGGGCGGCCGTCGCATGAGCGCCACGGACGAGTGGCTCGCGTGGCGCACCGCGCGGGAGACCGACCTCGCCCAGGAGCACGGCTGGCTCTCGCTGACCGCGTTCGCCTGGCTCCCTGACCAGGCGGCGAGCCTGCCCGGCCTCCCGGGCCGCTGGTGGGCGGACGACTCCGGAGCCCATGTCGAGGCGGAACCCGGTGAGTCCCTCCGGGTCGGGGACGAACCGATCGCCGGACGGGCCACGGCGGACGTCGAGGAGTCGGGTTCGCGACTCTGGGTGAGGCACGGGGACCGCGTCGTCGAGCTGCTCCGAAGGGGCGGGAGGCTCGCCGTGCGCACCCGTGACCCACAGGCACCGACGCGGTTGGGCTTCCGCGGCGTGCCGACGTGGGAGCACGACCCCGACTGGGTGCGACCCGGCCGGTTCACGCCGTCCGACCGCCCGGCGCGGGTGGCGGTGCGCACCGCGCGTGACGACCTCGTGCAGCACGCCACCGTCGTCGGCACGGTCGACGTCGACATCGACGGCGTGCGCCACCGACTCAGCGCGGTCGCGGCCGGAGACGGCCTGGGGCTGCTCTTCCACGACACGACGAACGGTGATGCCTCGGCGCCCTGGCGCACCGTCACGACGTCGGCGCCGGACCCCGACGGCAACGTCGTCGTCGACTTCAACCGCGCGGTCAACCTTCCCTTCGCCTTCACGGCCCATGGCACGTGCCCGGGGCCCGTCACGGGCAACCGCATCGCCGTCCCCGTCACGGCAGGGGAGAAGCGGCCGGCATGAGGTTCGCCACCTACACGCTGCTCGACACGAGCCCCGACCCGGTCACCGGAGTCGCGCGCACCCAGACGCAGGCTTTCGAGCACGTCGCGCACCAGGCCGAGTGGGCCGAACAGCTCGGGTTCGACGCGTTCGGCGTGGGGGAGCGGCACGCCCAGCGCTTCGTCTCCTCCTCGCCGCCCGTCGTCCTCGCCCACCTCGCGGCGCGCACCACTCGCATCCGCCTCATGACGACCGTCACGGTGCTCTCGCTCCTCGACCCGGTCCGCGTCGCCGAGGACTACGCCACCCTCGACCACCTGAGCGGCGGACGGCTCGACGTCGTCATCGGCAAGGGCAACGACCCGGACCAGAACGCCCTCTTCGGGCTCGACCTCGAGGGGCAGTGGGAACGCAACGCCGAGAAGTACGAGCTGCTCCGGCGGCTGTGGCGCGAGGAGCGCGTGACGTGGTCAGGCCGGTTCCGGCCCCCGCTCGTCGACGCGACCACGCAGCCGCGGCCGCTCCAGCAGCCGATTCCCGTCTGGCACGGCTCCGCCAGCTCCACCGAGTCGACCGAGCTCGCGGCGCGCTGGGGCGACCCGCTCTTCTCCGCCAACGGCTTCCACCCACTAACGAAGTACGCAGCCCTCGTGCGTCACTACCGCGAGCGGTGGGAGGCGCACGGCCACGACCCGGCGGACGCGGTCGTCGGTGCCGGGTTCCTCGGCCTGCTCGTCGCCGACACGACCCAGGCGGCGCTGCGCCTCTACGAGCCTGCCTTCGAGGCGTTCCGGCGCTCACCCGGCGCGGTCCACAACCGGCTGCCCTTCACGACCGTCGAGGAGTACGCCCGGGACAGCTCCGCGCTCATCGGTTCGCCCGCCGAGGTCGTCGACAAGATCGGTCGGTACCGCGAGGCGTTCGGCCACGAGCTCTCGGGCGTCTCGCTCGACGTGCCGGGCCTACCGGAGGCCGTCACGCGACGCAGCATCGATCGGTTCTTCGCCGACGTCGCGCCCGTCGTGCGCCGCGAGCACCCGTCGCGACAGGAGTTCAGACACGCGTTGAATGCCTGACGCACCAAAGCCGCAATCGGTGCATTCGCGCGGCTAGGTTGGCCGGGTGCAGTCATCGGTGACCCATCCCCGCAGCGCCACGCCCGGAACCGGGGGACCCCCGCCCGAGGTCGGGCCACCCCCGCGACGGTCGAGCGGACGGGCCTGGGAGTGGTCGCTCGCGGCCCTCCTGCTCCTGCCCAACCTCGTGCTCCTCATCGTCTTCACCTACCGTCCGCTGCTCGACAACATCAGGCTGTCGTTCACCGACTGGAACGTCTCCTCGCCCATCGCCAACCCCGTGGGCCTGTCGAACTACATCGAGTGGTTCGGGCGTGACGACACGAAGATCATCGTGGGCAACACGTTGGTCTTCACGGTCGCGACGGTCGGCATCTCGATGGCGGTCGGGCTCGGCCTCGCGCTGCTGCTCGACCAGAAGCTCAGGGGCCGCAACCTCGTGCGCTCGGTCGTGTTCGCGCCGTTCGTCATCTCGGGCGCCGCGATCGGCATCGCGTTCCAGTTCGTCTTCGACCCCAACTACGGCCTCATCCGCGACCTGCTGGTCCGCATCGGCGTCGGGGTCCCGGACTTCTACCAGGAGCCCGGATGGGCCCTGTTCATGGTGACCGTGACCTACATCTGGAAGAACATCGGCTACACGTTCGTCATCTACCTGGCCGCCCTCCAGGGCCGGCGCGCCGACCTCGACGAGGCGGCCGAGATCGACGGGGCGTCGGCCTGGACCCGCTTCCGCCGGGTCCTCATGCCACAGCTGCGGCCGACGACCTTCTTCCTGTCGATCACGGTGCTGCTCAGCTCGGTGCAGGTCTTCGACATCATCAACGTCATGACCCGAGGCGGTCCACAGGGCAATGCCACGACCACCCTCGTCTACCAGGTCTACCAGGAGACGTTCGTCAACCAGCGCGCCGGCTACGGCGCCACGGTCGCCACGGTCATGTTCGTCATCCTGCTCGCCGTCACGGTCGTCCAGGTGCGCTTCATGGACAGGGGGAAGAAGGCATGAGCACGTCCACCATCCTCGGGACCCTCGACGACGAGAAGGCACCTGAGG
Organism: Terrabacter sp. Root181; assembly: GCF_001428505.1. Classification (GTDB taxonomy): domain Bacteria; phylum Actinomycetota; class Actinomycetes; order Actinomycetales; family Dermatophilaceae; genus Terrabacter. The sequence goes on along the minus strand of NZ_LMHU01000006.1, from coordinate 348,018 downwards.
CGCCCACCCGGCGTCGGCGCCGACGCGCGTCGCACAACGTGGAGGCGTCGACCCACAACCGTGGACCGCTCTGGACCGCAGCGGGATACGCCGGCATGGTCCTCGTCGTCCTCGTCGTCGCCGTCCCGCTCTTCTGGATCCTCATCACGTCGTTCAAGGAGCGCGGCGACATCTACGTCCGTCCGGCGCAGTGGTGGCCCGACCCCGCCACCACCGCGAACTACAGCGAGCTGACGACCCGCATCCCGTTCTTCGACTACGTCCGCAACTCGGTGCTCATCACGTCCGCGACGTCGCTCGCGAAGATCATCCTCGGCGTCATCAGCGCGTACGCCCTGTCGCTGCTGCGCTTCCCGGGGCGCTCGATCGTCTTCCTCGTCGTCATCGCGGCCCTGATGGTGCCCAACCAGATCACCGTCATCAGCAACTACGCGCTCGTCGCGCAGCTCGGCTGGCGCAACACCTACCAGGGCATCATCATCCCGCTGGCCGGTGTCGCCTTCGGCACCTTCCTCATGCGCAACCAGTTCCTCAACCTGCCCGGAGAGATCATCGAGGCCGCCCGCCTCGACGGGGCGGGGCCGATGAAGCTGCTGTGGCGCGTGGTCATGCCCATGTCGTGGCCGACGCTGGTGGCGTTCGCGCTCATCACGGTGGTCAACGAGTGGAACGAGTACCTCTGGCCGTTCCTGATGGCCGACGACGAGTCGACGGCCACGCTGCCCGTCGGTCTGACGTTCCTCCAGAACAACGACGGCGTCACCAACTGGGGGCCGGTCATGGCCGGCACCGTCCTGGCGATGCTGCCGATCCTCGTGCTGTTCCTCTTCCTCCAGCGGCAGATGATCAAGGGCCTCACGGCGGGGGCCGTGAAGAGCTGAGTCCTGCTCTGCCGCAGGCCGATCCATACCAACGACCCCAACCCACCACCACAGGGAAAGGCACCATCCATGAACGAGTTCTCACGTCGAGGCTTCCTCGGCCTCGCCGGGGCCGCCGGCGTCGCCGGTCTCGCGGCCTGCGCCGGCACGGGCACGGCACCGTCGACGGGCAGCGGGGGCGGCTCGAGCAACACCATCGAGTTCTGGAGCAACCACCCCGGCAACAGCAAGCCGGTCGAGCAGGAGATCATCAAGGCCTTCGAGGCGGCCAACTCCGGCCTCAAGGTCAAGCTCGTCGACGCCGGCAAGAACTACGAGGAGGTCGCGCAGAAGTTCAACGCGTCGCTCGCCGGCGGCTCGCTGCCCGACGTCGTCGTCGTCTCGGACGTCACGTGGTTCAACTTCGCGCTCAACAAGCAGCTCAGCCCGCTCGACGAGCTGCTCGCGACGGCGAAGCTCGACACGTCCGACTACGTCGACGCGCTCTACAACGACTACAACCTCGACGACAAGCACTACGCGCTGCCGTTCTCCCGGTCGACACCGCTCTTCTACTACAACAAGGACCTCTGGAAGGCCGCCGGTCTCGAGGACCGTGGCCCCAAGGACTGGGACGAGTTCCTCACGTGGGCACCGAAGCTCAAGGCCGCCGCCGGCTCCGACAAGATCGTCATGGAGCTGCCCGACGGCTCGAACTACCTCGACTGGGTCTTCCAGAACATGGTGTGGGGCTACGGCGGTGCCTACTCCAAGGAGTGGACGCCGACGTTCTCGGACCCCAACACCGTCAAGGCCGGCACCTACCTGCAGAACCTCGCCAAGGACGGCTACCTCAAGCTCTCCAAGGACCCGGCGCCCGACTTCACGGCCGGCATCGTCGGCTGCAGCATGATGTCGACCGGATCGCTCGGCGGCGTGGCCAAGGACGCGAAGTTCCCGGTGGGCACGGCGTTCCTGCCCACGGACGGCAACTGCCCGACGGGTGGCGCGGGCGTCGGCATCCCGGCCAACATCTCCGACGACCGCAAGAAGAACGCGCTGACGTTCATCGAGTTCCTCACCAATGCCCAGAACACCGTCACCTTCACGCAGGCCACCGGGTACATGCCCGTGCGCAAGTCGGCCGTGGAGCTGCCGGAGGAGAAGGCGTTCCTCGAGAAGAACCCGAACGCGAAGACGGCGATCGAGCAGCTGCCCAAGACCCGGTCGCAGGACAACGTCCGCGTGCTGCTCCCCGGTGGTGGCGCGCGCATCGGCAAGGGCCTCGACCAGATCGTCCAGGGCCAGGACGTCGCGGCGGTCTTCAAGGCGCTCGACGCCGAGAGCCAGCAGGTCTTCGACTCGCAGATCAAGAGCAAGCTGGGCGCCTGACGCGCCACCGCACCACCTCGGTCGTATGCCGTCCGGCGGGCTCCGCGCGGACCCGCCGGACGGCGTACGAGCTCCCCACACGAACGACCCGAGAGGCCACCGATGGCAACCGTGTACTTCGACGAGGCGACTCGTCGGTTCTCCAAGGACGACGACGCCCCGGCGGTCGACGGCATCACGCTCGACATCGCCGACGGTGAGTTCCTCGTCCTCGTCGGCCCCTCGGGCTGCGGCAAGTCGACGACGCTGCGCATGCTCGCCGGCCTCGAGCCCGTCGACGGCGGCCGGATCCTCGTAGACGGACACGACCAGAAGGGCGTGCGTCCCCGCGACCGCGACATCGCCATGGTCTTCCAGAGCTACGCGCTCTACCCCAACATGTCCGCGGCCCAGAACATGGCCTTCGCCCTCGACAACGCGAAGGTGAGCAAGGCCGAGACGAAGCAGCGGGTCGCCGAGGCCGCCAAGATCCTCGAGCTCGAGCCGCTGCTCGACCGCAAGCCGGGCCAGATGTCCGGCGGGCAGCGCCAGCGCGTGGCGATGGGCCGGGCGATCGTGCGCAACCCCAAGGTCTTCTGCATGGACGAGCCGCTGTCCAACCTCGACGCCAAGCTGCGCGTCTCGACGCGTTCGCAGATCGCGGGTCTCCAGCGGCGTCTGGGGATCACGACCGTCTACGTCACCCACGACCAGGTCGAGGCGATGACGATGGGGCACCGTGTCGCGGTGCTGCGCGACGGGAGGCTCCAGCAGGTCGACACGCCGGAGCGGCTCTACGACCACCCGGTCAACACCTTCGTGGCGGCCTTCATCGGATCGCCGGCCATCACCCTCGTCGAGTCGGAGGTCCGCGAGGGTGTCGCCCGCGTCCACGGCGTATCCGTGCCGCTCGACCGTGCCGTAGCCGGCCGGGCGGGGGAGAAGGTCGTGGTGGGGCTGCGGCCCGAGTCGTGGCACGTCGTCGAGACGCCTGCGGACGGAGCCCGGGACGGGGCCGACGCGTCGGCCCTCGCGCTCAATGTCGAGCTCGTCGAGTCCCTCGGCTCCGAGTCGTTCGTCTACGGCCGTCCGGTCGGTGCGGACGAGGGCACCGACCGGGTCACGGTCCGCCTCGACAAGCGCACGCACCTGACCGTCGGCGACACGGTGCACGTCGAGCCCAACCGCGGCGAGGTCCACCTCTTCGACGCGACCTCCGGCGAGCGGATCGAGGCCTGACATGTCCGCTCGCCCCGGCCCCTGGGCCTCGGGCCGGTTCGACGTCGAGGGGCACCGTGGTGCCAAGGGGCTCGTCGTCGAGAACACCCTGGCGAGCTTCGCGGCCGCGTACGACGCCGGGGTGACCGGTGTCGAGCTCGACGTCCGGCTCACGTCCGACGGTGAGGTCGTCGTCTGGCACGACCCGGTGCTGCTGCCGGGCAAGTGCCTGCCGACCGGTCCCGACGTCGTCGGGGCCCGCGTCGCCGAGCTGACGCTGGAGCAGCTGCGCACGGTCGACGTCGGCAGCCAGACGCTCGCCGGCTTCCCGGACCAGCGCCCCTCGCCGGGCGCCCGCATCTCGACGCTGGACGAGGTGCTGGCCCACGGGCGAGAGCGCGCGCCCGACGTGTGGTGGACCATCGAGCTCAAGGTCAACCCGCTCGACGCAGGGGAGTCCGCGAGCCGGCGCCAGCTCCTCGATCGCGTCCTGTCGAGCGTGCACGACGCGGGCCTGGAGCGGCAGTGCTTCATGCACTCCTTCGACTGGGCGGTGCTCGAGCTGTCGGCCGAGCTGGCCCCCGGGGTCATCCGTTCGGCGCTCGTCGAGGCCTCCGTGACGTGGATGCCGGGCAGCCCGTGGACCGGGAGCGTGACGGTGGGGGAGTCGCATGACGACGTGTGCGCCGGTGCCGCTGCCGTGGGCGCCCAGGTGATCTCACCCGAGCACGTGCTCGTCGACGCGGACTTCGTCGACCGCGCGCACCGGGCCGGACTCGCGGTGCTGCCGTGGACGGTCAACGAGCCGGACCGCATGGTGGCGCTCGTCGAGGCGGGGGTCGACGGCATCGTCTCTGACTATCCCGACCGCGCCCTGTCGGTGCTCACCCCGGCCCCTGCCTGAGGGAAGAGGCCCCCGGCTCACCCGGCTGAGCCCCAGCGAGGGGCCGGACCCCCGTGGTCCGGCCCCTCACTTCCCCTCCGGTGCCCCGCCGGGGCGGGCGCTGTGGCGCTCGTGGCACACTCGTCCGGTCGACAGGCGCCGATGTCGGCGCTGCAACCGCCTGGTGCAGCAGCTGGGTGGGGACCCCTGGACCCCACCCATTCGCTAGAACGCCGTTCCAGCGAACTCATGATGCTTTCGAAGGACTCCGATGTCAACAGACCGGGCGTACGACAACAGTTCGAGGGCGGAGGCAGCCCTCGCGACGCGGCGCCGGATCATCGAGGCGGCCCGCGACATGCTCCTGCGCGACGGGTACCACGCGATGTCGGTCAGCGCCCTCGCCTCGAGCGCGGGCGTCAGCGCGCAGACCGTCTACAACGCCGTCGGTGGGAAGGCGGCGGTCGTCAAGGCCGTCTACGACGTGCTGCTCGTCGGTGACGACGCCCCCGTGGCCATGCAGGATCGGCCCGAGTTCCGGGCCATGTCGGCGGCCCCCGACCGCGAGAGCTTCGTGCGGGCCTACGCCGCCTTGTGCGCGACCATCTACGAGCGCGTCGGGCCCCTCCTCGGCGTCCTCCTCGCCCAGGGTCCCGGGGGCGACGCCGGCCTGCAGGAGTTCGTCGCGACCATCGACCGCGAGCGACGGGTCGGCAACACGAACGCCCTCAACGCGCTCGACGCGGCCCACGGCATACCTCCGCACCTCGACCGTGAGCGGTTCATCGACATCGTCTGGACCGTCACGGCTCCAGAGATCTACGACCGCTTCGTGCGACGGTGCGGGTGGACCCACACGATGTATGCCGCCTGGCTGGCCGAGGCGGTCGTCGCGGTCTTCGACCGCGCCAGCACCCACCAGGAGGACTGAGCATGCCCCGCCAGATCGCGACCAACACCCACGTCGACCTCGACGCGCTGCTCGACTTCGTGCGTCCGCGCCACTCCATGGTGCTCATGACGCAGCGTGCCGACGGTCGGCCGCAGGCCTCGCCAGTCACCGGCGGCGTCGACGAGCAGGGACGCATCGTGATCTCGACCTATCCCGAGCGCGCCAAGACGACGAACGCGCGCCGGAGTCCCCAGGTCAGCGTCCTCGTGCTGTCCGACGACTTCGGCGGCGAGTGGGTGCAGGTCGACGGGGACTGCGAGGTCATCGACCTCCCCGACTCCGTCGAGCCGCTCGTCGACTACTTCCGGGCCATCTCCGGCGAGCACCCGGACTGGGACGAGTACCGCCAGGCGATGCGCGACCAGGGCAAGTCCCTGCTCCGCGTCACGCCCACCCGGTGGGGCCCGGTGGCCACCGGCGGCTTCCCCGCCCGCCTCGCCTGAGCATCCCTTCCTGAACCAGCGTTCGACGCCGAGCGCAGTGTCACAGCACGGCTTTCGAGACCGAACGCAGCGTTCGGTGCTCGCTCCCGCTCGGGCGGGCGCCGGGACCCGCACGTAGGCTGGCGCCCGTGCTGCGCGTGGGAGTCACCGGTGGGATCGGGTCGGGCAAGTCCACGGTCTCGCGACGGCTGGCCGAGCTCGGCGCGCACGTCGTCGACGCCGACGCCGTCGCGCGCGAGGTCGTCGAGCCGGGGGAGCCGACGCTCGAGCGCATCCGCGAGCGCTTCGGCGTCCACGTCCTCCGCGACGACGGGAGCCTCGACCGGGCCGCCCTGGCCGCGATCGTCTTCCCCGACCGCGACGCGCTCGACGCGCTCGACGCGATCACCGGGCCGGCCATCGCCGCCCGGGTGGCGCAGCAGCGGGCGGCCGTGCCCGACGGGGTCGTCTCCGTCTACGACATGCCGCTCCTCGTCGAGCGCGGGCTCTGGGTGCACGAGCACCTCACGGTCGTCGTCGAGGCCGATGCCGAGACACGCGTGCGGCGGCTCGTCGAGCAGCGTGGCCTCTCCGCGGACGACGCCCGGCACCGCATCGCCGCCCAGGCCACCGACGAGCAACGGCGCGCGGTGGCCGACGTCGTGCTCGACAACTCCGGCACCCCGGACGATCTCGTCCGCGCCGTCGAGGCCCTCTGGCACGAGCGGCTCGTGCCCTACGAGGCGAACCTCGGGTCCGGCACCCGAGCACGACGCCCCGACCTCGCACGTGACTGCGTCGTCGAGCCGCGACCGGACTGGGAGCCCCGGGCCGAGCGCGTCGTGGCACGCCTCGCGGCAGCACTCGCGCCCACGGGTGTGGCCACGGAGGTGTCGCACATCGGGTCGACCTCCGTGCCCGGGCTGATCGCCAAGGACGTCATCGACGTCCAGGTCGGGGTCCACCACCTCGACGACGCCGACCGGGACGACGTCCGGCAGGTCCTGCGGGACGCCGGCTACGTGTCTTCCCACGGGGTCCACAGCGACACCCCCCACCCACTCGGCTCGGACCCTGCTGCCTGGGTCAAGCGCTTCCTCGGCGGCTGCGACCCCGCGAACCACGTGCACGTCCACGTGCGCGAGCACGGCTCCGCCGGCTGGCGCTTCGCGCTTCTCTTCCGTGACTGGCTGCGCCACGAGCCCGCCGAGCGCGACGCGTACGCCGCGGAGAAGCACCGACTGCTCGGCCTGCACGAGAGCACCTCCGACTACGTCGTGGCCAAGGAGGCGTGGTTCGAGGGCGCGTGGCTGCGCGCGACCGACTGGGCCGAGCGCACGGGGTGGCAGCCGCGGTAGGAGCTTGCGGCATACGCGCGCGGTGTGCGGTGTTGAGCGTGACATGCGTGGTGAGTACAAGGTTCCCGGTGGCAAGCTCGTGGCGGTCGACCTCGAGGAGGACGGCGGACGGCTGGCGCAGGTCAGCGTCTCGGGCGACTTCTTCCTCGAGCCCGACGAGGCGCTCGGCGACATCAACGCGGCGCTGACGGGCATGCCGGTCGACGCCGGTGTCGAGCAGCTGGCCGGAGCGGTGAACGGCGCGCTCGCCGACGACGTCTCGCTCATCGGCTTCACCGCGGAGTCGATCGGCATCGCGATCCGGCGTGCCCTCGGCAAGGCGACCGGGTGGGACGACCACGACTTCGACGTCATCCCGGCACGCGTGCTCGACCCGGCCCTCCACGTCGCGCTCGACGAGGTCATCGCCCGCGAGGTCGCGGCGGGGGAGCGGCCCCCGACCCTGCGGTTCTGGGACTGGGACAGCCCGCTCGTCGTCATCGGCTCGTTCCAGTCCGTCCGCAACGAAGTGGACCCGGAGGGTGCCGAGCGCCACGGCATCGACGTCGTGCGCCGCATCTCGGGCGGGGGAGCCATGTTCATGGAGCCGGGCAACACCATCACCTACTCGCTCGTCGTGCCGACCTCGCTCGTCGAGGGCCTGAGCTTCGAGCGGTCCTACTCCTTCCTCGACGAGTGGGTCATCGAGGCGCTCGCCGAGATCGGTGTCACCGCCCACTTCGTGCCCCTCAACGACATCGCGAGCGACCGCGGCAAGATCGGCGGCGCCGCGCAGAAGCGCTTCGTGTCCGGCGCCGTGCTCCACCACGTGACGATGGCCTACGACATCGACGCCGACAAGATGCTCGAGGTGCTGCGGATCGGTCGGGAGAAGATGAGCGACAAGGGCACGAAGTCGGCCAACAAGCGGGTCGACCCGATGCGCTCGCAGACGGGCATGACCCGCGACGCGATCCTCGAGTCGTTTTCCGCGACGTTCGCCCGTCGCTACCGGACGACCCTCTCCGACTACACGGCCGACGAGCTGGAGCAGGCGCAGCGGCTCGTCGACGACAAGTTCGCGACCCCGGAGTGGACCCACCGCGTGCCGTGATGTCGAGGACGGCGTGTCGGCTCCGACGTCCCCTGCGAGGCGGCAGACTGGCCGCCCGCGAACCGAAGGGACCGACCATGAAGTACGTCATCCTCATCCACTCCAACCCCCAGCCCTGGGGTCACCCGACCGGGAACTTCGTCGCCGAGGCGCTCGCGCGACCGCAGGAGGAGCGCGACGCCGGAGCCGCCGCCTTCGACGCGATGCTCGAGGAGCTCTCGAAGAGCGGCGAGCTCAAGGGTGGCGAGGCCCTGGGCGACCCGGCAGAGGCCCGGCTGTACCGGTGGGACGTGAGCGGCACGGTCGCGACGGACGGACCGTACGCCGAGAGCAAGGAGCACCTCGCCGGCTTCTTCCTGCTCGACGTCGACTCCCGGGAGCGGGCGGAGGAGCTCGCCGTGACGTTCGCGGGGCCCGGCGACACCGTCGAGCTGCGCCCCGCGTACGTGTGGGAGGAGTAGGCGAGTGGGCGCTGTCGGTCGTGCGACGTACGGTTGAGCCATGCGTCCCACGACCGACCTCCAGCGCACGGTGGCCCCCTTCGAGGTGATCTCCGAGTACACCCCGAGCGGTGACCAGCCCACGGCGATCGCCGAGCTCGCGCGGCGGGTCCGGGCGGGAGACACCGACACCGTGCTGCTCGGCGCCACCGGCACCGGCAAGTCGGCCACGACCGCCTGGCTCATCGAGCAGGTGCAGCGGCCGACGCTCGTCATGGCGCCCAACAAGACGCTCGCCGCGCAGCTGGCCAACGAGTTCCGCGAGCTGCTGCCCAACAACGCCGTCGAGTACTTCGTCAGCTACTACGACTACTACCAGCCCGAGGCGTACATCCCGCAGACCGACACCTACATCGAGAAGGACAGCTCGGTCAACGACGAGGTCGAGCGGCTGCGGCACTCGGCCACCAACTCCCTGCTGACCCGGCGCGACGTCATCGTCGTCGCCTCGGTGTCGTGCATCTACGGCCTCGGCACGCCACAGGAGTACGTCGACCGGATGGCCCGTCTCAAGGTCGGCCAGGAGGTCGTGCGCGACGACCTGCTGCGCCGCTTCGTCGAGATGCAGTACACCCGCAACGACCTCGCCTTCACGCGGGGCACCTTCCGGGTCCGCGGCGACACCGTCGAGATCATCCCGGTCTACGAGGAGCTCGCGATCCGCATCGAGTTCTTCGGCGACGAGATCGAGCGCATCTACACGCTGCACCCCGTGACGGGCGAGGTCGTCAACGAGGAGCAGGAGATGTACGTCTTCCCGGCCTCGCACTACGTCGCCGGCCCCGAGCGCATGGAGCGCGCCATCCGCGGCATCGAGCTCGAGCTCGAGGACCAGCTGGCGCTCTTCGAGAAGCAGGGCAAGCTCCTCGAGGCCCAGCGCCTGCGCATGCGCACGACCTACGACCTCGAGATGATGCGTCAGGTCGGCTTCTGCAACGGCATCGAGAACTACAGCCGCCACATCGACGGCCGCACGTCCGGCTCGGCCCCGAACTGCCTCATCGACTACTTCCCCGAGGACTTCCTCCTCGTGCTCGACGAGTCGCACCAGACGGTCCCGCAGATCGGCGCGATGTACGAGGGCGACATGTCCCGCAAGCGGATGCTCGTCGAGCACGGCTTCCGACTGCCGAGCGCCATGGACAACCGTCCGCTGAAGTGGGAGGAGTTCCTCGAGCGCATCGGGCAGACCGTCTACCTCTCGGCGACGCCGGGGGAGTACGAGCTGGCCAAGTCCGGTCCGCCCGTCGAGCAGATCATCCGACCCACCGGGCTCATCGACCCCGAGGTCGTGCTCAAGCCGACCAAGGGCCAGATCGACGACCTCATGCACGAGATCCAGGAGCGCACCGAGCGCAACGAGCGCGTCCTCGTCACCACCCTGACGAAGAAGATGGCCGAGGACCTCACCGACTACCTCCTCGACAAGGGCATCCGGGTCCGCTACCTCCACAGCGACATCGACACCCTGCGCCGGGTCGAGCTGCTCCGCGAGCTGCGCACCGGCGTCTTCGACGTCCTCGTCGGCATCAACCTGCTGCGCGAGGGTCTCGACCTGCCCGAGGTGTCGCTCGTGTCCATCCTCGACGCCGACAAGGAGGGCTTCCTCCGGTCGGCCCGGTCGCTCATCCAGACGATCGGTCGTGCGGCTCGCAACGTCTCGGGTCAGGTCCACATGTACGCCGACAAGATCACGCCCTCGATGGAGCAGGCGCTCGACGAGACCAACCGGCGCCGCGAGAAGCAGATCGCCTACAACACCGAGCACGGCATCGACCCGACCCCGCTGCGCAAGAAGATCGCCGACATCACCGACCTGCTCGAGCGCGAGGACGCCGACACCCAGGAGCTGCTCGGCTCGGGGCGCATGCAGTCCCGGGGCAAGAGCGGCGCGGGACGTGGCGCCATGGCCGCCGACGTCGGCGTCTCCGCAGGCGGTGCGACCAACCGCCCGGCCGACATGGCGGCGGCCGACCTCGCCGGTCTCATCCAGGAGCTCACGACCCAGATGCACCAGGCCGCGGCCGAGCTCCACTTCGAGCTCGCAGCACGTCTGCGCGACGAGATCGGCGACCTGAAGAAGGAGCTGCGGCAGATGAGTGCCGCGACGCGGTGAGGACCCGGTGAGGACGCGGTGAGGACGTCGTGACGGCGAAGGGCTCGGGGCGCGGTGGCGTGGCTGCCCGCCTTCGCGCTGCCGCGCTGGCGCTGCCCGGTGCGTGGGAGGACTCGCCGTGGGACGGCGACACCGTCGCCAAGGTGGGCGACAAGATCTTCGTCTTCCTCGGACCCGAGTCGGTGGGGGTCAAGTGTGCCCGGAGCCGCACGGAGGCAGACGAGTGGCTGCACCGCTACCCCGACGACGCGAGCGTCATGGCCTACATCGGCCGTCACGGCTGGAACACCCTGCGCACGACCGGGGCCATCGAGCCGGACGAGCTGCTCGAGGCGATAGAGACCTCCTACGAGATCGTCGTCTCCGGGTTGCCGCGCGGCAAGCGACCCGGGACGGCCGGCTGAGCGCGGCGCGACCGGCCGACGTCGTGCTCACGGGGCGGGACCGATTTGAGGCGCGCCGCTCGGAGTGAAAGACTCAGGCGTTCACGGAGGGGAGTATCCCCGACACGACGGGCTCGTCATCACGGAGTGGGTCTCACCGCCGCTCCCGGTCCCGTCGGTCCGGCACCACGCCGGGCGGGAGAGACCTCCGGTTACTGATCTGGTGACCGGAAGGTTGTGCCCATGAACGTTCCCGTGTGGGGTTGGTTCCTCACCATCGGTCTGATGACCGTGTTCCTCGCCGTCGACGTCTTCGTCATCGCACGGCGGCCCCACGTCCCGTCGATGGCCGAGGCCGGGAGGCACCTGGCCTTCTTCGTCGGCCTCGCCGTGCTCTTCGGACTCTTCATCTGGTTCGAGTGGGGCGGGCAGTATGCCGGTGAGTTCTACGCCGGGTGGCTCACCGAGTACTCGTTGTCCGTCGACAACCTCTTTGTCTTCCTGCTCATCATGGGCAGCTTCAAGGTGCCGAAGAAGCTCCAGCAGTCGGCCCTCATGGTCGGCATCGTCATCGCGATCATCCTGCGCGGCATCTTCATCGGGCTCGGCGCGGTCGTCATCAACGCCTACGCGTGGGTCTTCTACATCTTCGGCGCCTTCCTCGTCTACACGGCGATCAAGCTCGCGACGGGTGGCGAGAGCGACGACGACCAGTACCACGAGAACCGTTTCCTGCTCTGGGTCGAGAAGCGCTTCCCGGCTACGAAGGAGTGGCACGGCACGAGCCTGACGGTGATCGAGAACGGCAAGCGCCTGATCACGCCGATGCTCATCGTCATCCTCGCCCTGGGCACGACCGACCTGCTCTTCGCGCTCGACTCGATCCCGGCGATCTACGGCCTGACCAACGAGCCGTACCTCGTCCTGACGGCCAACATCTTCGCCCTCATGGGACTTCGTCAGCTCTACTTCCTCATCGGCGGCCTGCTCAAGAAGCTCGTCTACCTCAGCATCGGCCTCGCGGTCCTGCTCGCGTTCATCGGCGTCAAGCTCTTCATGCACGCGATGCACGAGAACAACCTGCCGTTCATCAACGGCGGCCAGCCGATCGAGGGCGTCCCCGACATCCCGATCATCGTCTCGCTCGGTGCGATTGTCCTCATCCTCGGCGTCACCACCGTCGCGAGCCTCTGGAAGTCCAGCCGAGACGCGAAGCTCGAGGCCGCGGGCGGCGCAGCCGACACCACGCGCACGGATGTCGCGCCGGACGCGTCTGCCGAGTCCGACGCCTCGACCGACGCCGCCGAGCACGAAGGCGTCACCGAGCACGACGGCGTCACCGAGCACGACGGCGTCACCGAGCACGACGGCGTCACCGAGCGCGACGGCGTCACCGAGCGCGACGGCGTCACCGCGCCCCCCGTCTCGCGCGACCAGCACTGAGGGCGTATGCCGTCACGAGCCGCCCGCCGACCGCCCGGTCGGTGGGCGGCTCGCTTTCCCGCCGATCGCTAGGTTGCGTCCATGCGAACCATCACGTCACAGCGACTGACTCTCAGGCCGTGGGACGCTGACGACACCGATTTCCTCCTCGACCTCGAGGGCCGATGGGAGGTCGTGCGCTACCTGGGAGCCGACCCCACACCCATGACCTCCCGCGACGAGGCGCTCGCCTCCGTCGCACGCCGCCGGGCCGTCAGCGAGCACCCCATCCACGGCATCTGGATCATCACCGACCACGCCGGCGCACGGCTCGGGAACCTCCTCCTCAAGCCCATCACGCTGTCGGCAGGCGAAGAGCCATCGGACCCGGCCGAGGTGGAGATCGGATGGCACGTGCACCCCGACGCCTGGGGCCACGGCTACGCGACCGAGGCCGCCGTCGCTGCGTCGGCCGACGCCTTGGCACGCGGGCAAAGCCGAGTCATCGCTGTCACCCACCCCGACAACCACGCGTCCCAGGCCGTCTGCCGGCGCCTCGGCATGCGCTACGTGGGCCTGACGACCCGGTACATGGACACCTCCTGCGAGCTGTTCGAGTGGACCGACGAGCGCTGAGCGCCACGGCCGCACGGGCCGGGTGCTGCGACCCGTGCCGAGCCGCGCTCAACCGGTCTGGTCGACGGTCATGCCGTGGCGGATCGCCGCCTGAAGAGCCTCGGCGTCGATGACTGCAAGGCGTCTGAACTTGATGCAGTAGCCCGTGACGCTGGCCTTGCCGATCGAGTCGCCAAAGGTGCGCGCCAGGTAGCCCTGGTCTGCGAGGCCGAGGACATAGACGGAGATGCCCGTCGTGTTGGCGCTCAGGCCGACGCGATAGAACTCTCGCGACGACCCGTCGGCGTAGGTGAGGGTGCGCACGCCGTAGCCGACGTTGGGGTTGGCCACGACCTTGCCGCGCTCGTCCGTGCCGTCGGTGAACCACAGCCTGCACCCCGGAAACTCCGCCAGCATCCGCGCATGCAGCAGTCGCAGGTCGGTCTGCTTGGGCTCTGGCTGACCGGCGAGGTAGGCCTCGACGAGCTCAGGGATCTCCATCTCGGCCAGATGCTAGCAACGTGGAGATGGTGCCGAACAGGGGCGAGCGGTCCTGGAGTGACGAGGGGTTGCGGCCGCGCCGTTGGCGTCGACGCCGACCCGCCTCACGTCTGGCACCAGGAAGTCACCGGTCCCGGCCTGGCGGACGGCCACGACGGGGTGGTGAACGACTACTTCCTCGTCCGCGCCACGCGCTTCGATCCCCGTGGCGCCCTGTCCGATGACGAGCTCGCCGCCGAGCACATCAGCGCGATGCGATGGTGGCGGCACGCAGACATCGCCGCATACGGCGGAACCGACCTGTTCTCCCCCCGCGACATCGCGACACCGCTGGCGGCGCTGATCGCCGGTGACGTCCCGGGCACGCCGGTGCTGCTCGGCCTGTGATCTTTCTGGATCGTGGGTCCGCTGGCTTCGGCGCCCCGGGTGATTCCGGATAGGGTCCCCGAGCATGGACATGCTCAAGGGCGACGAGATCGCCGAGGCCAGGCTGGCCGACTGGCGCAAGCTGGCCCAAGGACTGCATGCGCGCTACCTGGTCGACGACTTCGGCACCGGCGCACGGTTCGTCGTCGCCGTTGGGGAAGCGGGTGACGGGCTCGGGCACCATCCGAGCGTGTCGATCGGCACCGGGTACGTCGACCTCAAGCTGGTCAGCGCCGACGCCATCTACCGCGACGACGAAGGCGCCGAGCACGTCGTCGAATGGGTGACCCAGCAGGACGTCGAGCTTGCCCGACGGATCACCGAGATCGCCGCCGAGCACAAGGTCGACGCCGACCCGGCCTCGGTCAGCGTCCTCGAGCTCGGCCTCGACACGGCGCGCTCCGCCACCATCGCCCCGGTGTGGGCCGCCCTGCTGACCGGGAGCGCCGAGGCCCGGGGCCACGGGTCCCCGAGCGACGAGATCCGGGACGCCACCGGGCGGGTGCCGAACCTGTGGTTCGGTGACCCCGACGAGCACGAGGCCCTGCGTCAGCGGTTCCACGTCGAGGTCTACGTCGCGCCCGAGGTGGCCGAGCAACGAGTCGCCGCCGCCGTCGCGGCGGGTGGGACTGTCGTCGATGACAGCGACGCACCGTCGCTCACCGTCATCGCCGACCAGGACGGCAACACGGGAGTCCTCTGCGTGGCCGAGTCCCCAGCGAAGAAGGACTGAACCGCGCCCTCGCGCGACCTGCGGCGGCGTCTAGCCTCGGCAGCGTGAGCAATGGCGAGGCGGCGAGCGCGAGTCCTTCTGAGCCGACGAAGAGCGGACCGCCTGGTGGGCAACGGTGGGCGGACTACCTCGCGTGGGTCCGCGAGGAGGTCATCGCCTCGGTCCTGTCGCTGTCCGCGCAGGAGCAGCGCACCTCACGCGTGGCGAGCGGCTGGACGCCGATCGAGCTGCTCAGTCACGTGCTGCACATGGAGCGGCGGTGGTTCGTGTGGGGGTTCCTCGGCGAGGACGTCCAACAGCCCTGGGGCGACTGGAACCTGCCCGAGCCGTGGACCGCGGACGACAGCGACGAGACCAAGGTCGCCGCGCGCTGGCGCGTAGCCGACGACGTGACCGCGGAAGACCTGGCGGACCGGCTTCGGGCGCTCGGCCGGCGGACCAGCGCCATCATCCGGGACCACCCGTTGGACGAGCGCGCAGCCGCGGGAGGGCGCTTCGGGCAGGATCCGCCGACGCTCGAGTGGATCTGCTTCCACGTACTCGTCGAGTACTCCCGGCACGCGGGCCATGTCGACATCGCGGCCGAGCTCGCGGGCGAGTGACCCAACCGGAAGCAGGCGCGTGGAAGCCTGGTGCGAGCGGGGGGGTGGCACTCACGGTGCCGCGCGGTGAGGACGGGCACGCCCGACCATGGGTCGAACGTGTCATCGCCTCCGATCAAGCCGCGGTCAGGCCGCAGTCACGGCAGGTCGGGCCAGGCCGCGATGTCGACGAGGTTCCCTGACGGGTCGGCCAACGTGATCCAGTGCGGGGCGTGCGAGTCGTCCGCGACGCGACCACCCGCCCTCAAGGCGGCGTCGATGCGCCGGGCAGCCTCGTCGGCCGACACGCTGACGTCGAGGTGGATGCGTGCCGGTGCGTCCCGGCCGTCGTTCACGGCCTGGTTCCACACGCCCGGAGCGCGGCCGAGCGGGTCGACGAGGTCGGCGTCGCCAACCTGGTCGTATCCCGTGACGGCCTGCCAGAACGGAATGGCGTCCATCCCGCCGTCCACCGCGATCTGCATCGCCTGCAGGTGCTCGACGTCCGCGGGCAGGCCGAGCTCCTCCGCGATCTCGGAGACCGAAGCCGCCAGACCAGCGGCCGCCTCGGGCAGGCCACCGGCGTCGAACGAGGACGCCAGCCGCACCGTGACGCCGGTCGCCCGCAGCTCCAGATCGGGCCCGTAGCCCCCCGGCTCCAGATCCACCACCCGCCCGGCGAACTCGACTCGTCTCCGCGCGTCGGGACACACGTAGTGCGCCAACGCACCCTCGAAGGTCAGCCGCCACTCATCGCTGGACGCGACCGCGTAGAACTCGTCCGCCCCGATGGCCATGCTGCCTCCCACGACTCGACACCTGCCCGACAACCTACCCACACTGGCTCAGGTGACGATGGCGAGCCGTAGGCCGTCACGACGTGCGCGGCGGTGACCCGTTCGCCGCCCTTCTCGCAGGGTGGCGAGACGGTCGACGCCCAGAGCCGCGGTCAGCGGTCGATCATCCGTTGCATGGCTTCGGGATATCGGTCTCCCTGGACCTGGACGGTCGCTGACGCGCGGTCGAGCTCAGCGAGGTCCGACGCGGTGAGCTCGAGGTCGGCGGATGCCAGGTTCTCGTCGAGCCGCTCGAGGCGTCGCGTCCCGGGGATCGGCGTGATCCACGGTCGCTGCGCAAGGAGCCACGCGAGGGCGATCTGCCCGACCGTCGCGCTCCTGCGTTCGGCGACCGTCCTGACGAGGTCGACGAGGGCGAGGTTGGCCTGCAGCGCCTCTCGCTCGAAGCGTGGAAGCGTCGCGCGGATGTCCCCCTCGCCGAACTCGGTCCCAGCGGTGACCTGACCGGTGAGGAAGCCGCGTCCGAGGGGGCTGAAGGGGACGAAGCCGATGCCGAGCTCGTCCAAGGCAGGCAGGATCGCGTCCTCGGGCTCGCGCCAGAAGAGCGAGTACTCACTCTCCAGCGCCGTGACGGGTTGCACGGCGTGGGCGCGCCGGATCGTCTGGACACCCGCCTCGGACAGGCCGAAGTGGTGCACCTTGCCGGCCTCGATGAGCTCCTTGACGGCTCCGGCGACCTCTTCGATGGGGACCTCCGGGTCGACCCGGTGCTGGTAGAGCAGGTCGATCGCGTCGGTGCGCAGGCGCCGCAGGGAGCCGTCGACGGTGGTGCGGATGTGGTCGGGCCTGCTGGTCACGCCGGTCTGCCTGCCGTTCTCGTCGAACGCGAACCCGAACTTGGTGGCGATGACGACGTCATTGCGCACCGGTTGGAGCGCCTCGCCGACGAGCTCCTCGTTGTGGAAGGGACCGTAGACCTCGGCCGTGTCGAAGAGGGTGACGCCGCGGTCGACCGCGGCACGGAGGAACGTGATCATCTCGTCCCGTGGCGGTCGCGGACCGAATGACTGGCTCATGCCCATGCACCCGAGACCGAGTGCGGAGACCTCGAGGCCTCGGGTGCCGAGAGTGCGTGTCTGCATGTGGTTCTCCTTGGTCGGGTCAGGCGTGTGGGGTCGTCGGCCTTCAGAGCTGGCCGGCGGGTCGTACGAGGATCTCGTTGATGGCGAGGCGCCGCGGCCGGCTGAGAGCGAACGCGATGACCTCCGCGATGTCCTCGGCCGTGACCTCGGCCTGGTCGTAGAGCCTGCCGACCCCCTCGCGGGTCTCCGCGTGCGTGATGTGCGTGGGCAGCTCGGTGGCGACGACGCCGGGCTCGATGAGCGTGACGCGCACGTCGGGCAGCAGCTCCTGGCGGAGGGACTCGGACCACCCGTTGAGGCCCCACTTCGTGGCTGCGTAGACGCCGTTGCCGGCGCGGGCGGTGCGTCCGGCGACGGAGGAGATGTTGATGATGTCGCCGCCCGCACTGCTCGAGCCGGCGGTCGTGAGCTGGTCGAGGAACACCTCGGTGGCGGTGATGGCGCCGAGCAGGTTGACCTCGACCATCTGGCGGTAGTCGTCGCGCTGGTCGGCGCTGAACGGGCCGAGCAGCATGACCCCGGCGTTGTTGACGAGCACGGCTGCGCCGCCGAGCTCGTCCTGCACCCGGTCCGCTGCTGCGAGCAGGCTGGCGCGATCGGTCACGTCGGCCTGGATGGCGAGGGCGGCGGAGCCGAGCTCGCGGGCGAGGGCGTCGATCCGGTCGGTGCGCCGGGCCAGCAGGGCCACGCGGTAGCCGGCTGCGGCGAGGGTGCGGGCGGTGGCGGCGCCGATGCCGGAGGAGGCGCCGGTGACGACGGCGACCCTGCCGGTCTGGGTGGACTGGGGTGTCGTGGTCATGCGTGGTGCTTTCTCGTTCGTGGTCGCAGGATGTCCGGGGGCTCAGGCCTCGGGGATGGGGCGCCCGAAGGACTCCAGGGTGATGTCGGCCGGTTCGGGGCCGCCCCGCTGACCGGTGTCGAGGGCGTCGATGGCCGCGAGCTCGTCGGGGGTCAGGTCGAAGTCGAAGACGTCGAAGTTCTCCGCGATCCGCTGGGGCTTGGTGGACTTGGGAATGGCGGAGCGGCCCTGCTGCAGGTGCCATCGCAGCATCACCTGGGCGGGCGTCTTGTCGTGCGCTTCGGCGATGCCGCCGATGACCGGGTCCTGGAGGGTGCTGCCGTGCTTGCCGTCGCGGTAGAACGTGATGCCACCGATGGGGGACCACGCCTGCGTGAGGATCCCGTGCTGCGCGCCGAGCTCCTGGACCGGATTCTGCTGGAAGTAGGGGTGCAGCTCGATCTGGTTGACCGCGGGCACGACCGTCGCCTTCTCGAGAAGGGCGGTGAGGTGCTCGACCATGAAGTTGCTGACGCCGATGGCGCGCACCTTGCCGTCCGCGAGGAGCGTCTCCAACGCCCGGTACGCCTCGAGCGTCTGGTCGAATGCCGAGGGGAGGGCCTGGTGCAGGATGAGCAGGTCGATCTGCTCGACGCCCAGCTTGCGGGCGCTCTTGTCGAAGCCGTGCAGGGTCTCGTCGTAGCCGTAGTCGCTGATCCAGATCTTCGTCTCGATGACGATGTCGTCGCGGGGCACACCGGAGCTGCGGACGGCGTTGCCGACCTCGCGCTCGTTGCCGTAGGCGGCGGCAGTGTCGATGTGGCGGTAGCCCGTCTCCAGCGCAGCCGCGACGGCGGCACGGGTCTCCTCCGGAGGTGTCTGGAAGACCCCCAGCCCGATGGCGGGCATCTCGACCTGGTTGTTCAGCTGCAGAGTGGTCATGTGACCGACCGTAGGCGTGGGGCTCTGCGCGAGGGAGGGGCTGGTGTTACCCCTCTCGTCGCGCTGGTGCGCGGTTTCCCGCTCCGAGCACTGCCCGTCACAGGTAACGCCAGACCCTCCTCGGGCGCGGGCCGGCACCGTACGGTCGAGGCATGGACAACAGGGCCGAAGTGCGCGACTTCCTGACCTCACGCCGGGCGCGTCTCACCCCCGACCAGGCCGGCCTGACGCTCTACGGGAGCAACCGTCGGGTCAAGGGCCTGCGACGCGAGGAGGTCGCCATGCTCGCCGACGTCAGCACCGACTACTACACGCGGCTCGAGCGGGGCAACCTCTCCGGGGTGTCCGAGTCGGTCCTGGAGGCCGTGGCGGCAGCGCTCAAGCTCGACGAGTCCGAGCGCGTGCATCTGTTCGACCTCGCACGGGCGGCCAACAGCGGCAGCCGGCGCCGTCGCCCCACCACCAAGCAGCAGCTGCGGCCGGGCGTCCAGCGCATCCTCGACTCGCTCTCGGCGCCGGCGTACGTCCGCAACAACCGCCTCGACCTGCTCGGTGTCAACCAGTTCGGACGAGCCCTGCTGTCCGACCTCTATACCGCCGACGCCACGCACCCCAACCTCGCGCGCTACCTGTTCCTCGACGACCGCTCACGGGACTTCTACGCCGACTGGTCGGCGGTCGCCAAGGACGTCGTCGCCTCCCTGCGGCTGCAGGCGGGCCACAACCCGTATGACCGCGGGCTGACGGACCTCGTCGGTGAGCTCTCCACTCGCAGTGAGGAGTTTCGCACCTGGTGGGCCAGCCACACCGTCCGGCTCCACCGCACGTCGACGAAACGGATGCACCACCCGATCGTCGGAGACCTGGAGCTCACCGGTGAGGCGCTGGAGCTGCCCGGCGACGACGGCCTCACGATCATCACCTACACCGTGGAACCCGGCACGGTCTCTGCCGAAGCCCTGCAGTTCCTCATCAGCTGGGCCACGAGCCAGGACGCTCCGCACCGCACACCCGAGAGGACGGAGTGACCCGGCACCAGCCCACCGGCCGCAGTCGGCATGCTGACGGGCGTGTCGTCCACTGGAGCCTCCGGGGAGTCCTGGACCGACGCCGTCGGAAGGACGCCGGATGACCCAACGTCTCGATCCGCGCGAGATGGCTGAGTCGATCGTCGAGACCGAGCTGGGGCGCCCCGCAGGGCCGCTGATCCCCGTCGAGAGCCAGTCGAGCCGGGTGTTCGTCGGACGGGACGTCGTCGTGAAGCTGGCGGAGCACTCGCGGCTGGACCGGGAGATCCGTCTGGCCGGCCATCTGTCTCCGGGCCTCACCCCCCAGCTGCTCGCCGGCGGAGCCCGCTCGTTCGACGGACGTTCCGTCCAGTTCGCCTGCTACCCCCGAGCGCCGGGTGTCACCCCCGGTGCGGGACTGCCGGGCGTCGACGTCGCGACCGCTCGGTCACTGGCCGAGCAAGCCATGGAGCGGCTCGCTGTCCTGCACCGTTGGCGACCTCCCGATGACGTGGCCGAGATCCTGCGGCAGCCACTCGACCACGGTGGTTTCACGACGCGAGACGAGCTCCTCGGTCTGGTCGAGCAGCTCGTCGCGGCCGATCGCCACCGCGTCGTCGACCGGGCACTCGTCCACGGACTCGTGTCGGTCGCCGAAGGGGCGCCTCGAGCAGCTCGCACCGATGTGCCCGTGCACGCCGACTGCTACTGGGAGAACTGGCTCGCCAGCGACGGCGACCTCACCGCCCTGCTCGACTTCGAGTGGGCGAGGTTCGGCGACCCGCTGGACGACTACTTCTTCCTCGTCTCGTTCAGCGGCGAGCACGAGGCGGCCGTCATGGACGTGGTCGCCGAGGCGGCTGGAATCTCGGGTTCAGCTCTCCGGAGGGAGTGCGAGGTCCGGCAGGCGACCTTCCTCGTCTCCGACATCCTGCTCGCCCTCACCGGCGACGAGTCGAACCTCCCCGGGCAGCTGCTCACGCGGAGGCTGGCCAGCCTCGAACAGCTCGTCACGGGTCGGCGCTGGCACCCGTCAGTCCCATGACGACGGCCCGTCCTGCTGCCCCACGGGCGTGCGCTTCGCGGGTCTGCAGCCCTCGGACCAACACGGCAGGACGGGGTGTCAGCGGACGCGGTGGGCGACCACCCAGCCGAGCAGGGCGGGGACGGCCATGACCGCGAAGACGGCGGCATACGCGTTCGGTACGGCTGATCCTGCCCCGGCGAAGACGATGGCCGACACGGCGATCGCGGTCGCGGCGCCCGACGAGTCGCCGATCTGCAGGGCCGAGCTGACGAAGCCCTGCTCGGTGGCTCCGGCCCGTGAGAGCGCCTGGGCGGTGACGCGAGGGTAGAGCGTCCCGATCCCGAGGCCCACGACGGGGAAGAGCGCGATGACGACCCACGTGGGTGCGGCGAGCGCCACCGCGGCGGCGAGCGCCACCAGCGTCAGCGCGATCGCGGCGAGCGAGAACGCCGCCGTGCGACCGATCTCGAAGTGGCGGTCCCACCGCCCCTGGACCCACGAGCCGGCGAACCAGGTGACACCGGTGACCGTGAGGGCGACCCCGGCGAGGCTGGGACTCAGCCCGTCGCGTTCGGTGAGCAGGCGTGGCAGATAGACCTCGGCACCGCTGAAGGCCGCGAAGGCGAGCGCGCGCAGCGCGATGTCGGTCGGCAGCCCACGCGCGGCCCGCAACGTACCGCGCGGTGTGAGCGGCAGCAGGGTGAGGCCCACGACGACGAGGGCGAGCACCGCGAGGGTGACGCCGAGGGGGTCGAGCCGGTCGGCGACCGCGTTGAGGCCGAGGACGGCGAGGGCCAGCACGACGGACGCGACGATCGACCGCCACCGCCACGGCACGTCGACGAGGTCCTGCCGCAGCCCGGTGATGATGCGGCCGAGCAGCACGGCCGCGACGACGAGGACGACGAGCGCCAGCCCGAAGACCCAGCGCCATCCGATCGTCTGGGTGATGAGGCCGGCGACGAACGGTCCCGCGATCGACGGCACGACCCACGCTGCCGAGAAGCCGGCGAGGATCGCCGTGTGCAGGCGCTGCGGGTAGACGCGGGTCACGAGGACGTAGAGCGCGGTGCTCGTCATGCCCGCGCCGAGGCCCTGTACGACGCGCGCCGCGACGAGGACGCCCATCGATGGCGCGAGTCCCGCGACCACGAGGCCGGTGGCGAAGAGCACGAGTCCGAGGAGCAGGGGAGGCCGTGGTCCACGGCGGTCGGCGAGGTTGCCGGACCAGACGATGCTGACGATCCCCGACGCGAGCGTCGCCGTGAAGGCCATCGCGTAGAGCGAGGCGCCGTCGAGGTCGCGGGCGATCGTCGGCATGACCGTCGTCAGCGCGAGCGCCTCGAAGGCGTGCAGGGACACGAGGGCGATCACGCCGATGGTCGTGGCCCGCAGCGCCGGGGCCAGGATGCCGCCCCCCGCGTCGGGGACGGTCGCGCCGGCGTCAGGACGCATCGTGCTCGAGGTCATCCGGCGACCGTAGGACCTCATGCGGACTGGAGGTCAAGCCCCCGGGACCACGCGTCATCGACCCGCCTCCATCAGCCCGGGCCCATCGCGGCGTCCGGCGACTCGGGACGGGTCTGGGCACCTAGCACGATGACGCTGGCGAGCACGACGAGCGCCATGCCGGCCACCTGCCCACGGTCGAGCACCTGGTCGAGGACGACGAACCCGGCGAGCGCGGCGACGACCGGCTCGAGGCTGAGCAGGATGCCGAACACCCGCTGCGCGAGGTGGCGCAGGGCGACGAGCTCGAGGGAGTAGGGCAGCACCGACGACAGCACGGCGATGCCGAGGCCCAGGGCGACGTCCCGGGGCGTCCAGAGGTCGATGGACGTGAGCCCGAGCGGGGCGACCGCGACCGTCGACACGATGAGGGCGAGGGCGAGCCCGTCGAGCCCTCCGAACGCCTTGCCGGTGCGCTGGCTGAGGACGATGTAGGCCGCCCACATGACTCCGGCGAGCGCCGCGAACCCGACACCGACGAGGTCGAGCCGGTCCCACGACGTGTGCAGCACCCCGGAGACGAGCACGACGCCGAGGGCCGCAGCGGCGACGGCGAGGATGTCACGCGGGCGACGGCTGAGGGCGGCGGCGAGGCCGAGGGGCCCGAGGAACTCGATCGTCACGGCGACGCCGATGGGCAGGTGCGCCAGCGAGGCGTAGAACGAGGTGTTCATCGCGGCGAGCGCGAGCCCGAAGAGCACGACGGTGCCCCAGTCGGACCGGCTGCGTCCGCGCCACGAGGGCCGCGCGACGGCATAGAGGATGACCATCGCGAAGAACAGGCGCAGCAGCACGGAGCCGGGTGCGCCGATCCGTGGCACGAGGGTGGCGGCGAAGGCGCCACCGAACTGGACGGAGACGACGCCGCCGAGGACGAGCAGGGGAGCGGTGCGGTGGTCGACGCTCACGGCATCGGCAGGCGCCCGGCGGCGACGAGGGTGGCGACGCGGTCGGCGGGCAGGTCCTCCTCGACGAGGACGCCGCCAGTCTCGGAGGCGTGGACCATGCGACCGGGGCGCACGACGATGCCGACGTGGTGGATGCGTCGACCGGGTCGCGCGAAGAAGTAGAGGTCGCCCGCCTGCACCGCGTCGAGCTCGACGGGCGATGCGAACTCCGCCTGGGCGTACGCGTCGCGCGCCACGACGACGCCGAGGAGGCGCCACGTGTGCAGCACGAGACCCGAGCAGTCGAAGCCGAGCGGGGAGACGCCCGACCACAGGTAGGGCAGGCCGAGGTGGCGACGCGCCTCGGCGACCGCGGGGTGGGTCGCTCCGCCCTCGCGGGGGTCGGCCGGGTCGAGCGTCGGCACGGGTCCCTGCACCACGTCGTCGGTCACGGGCGACAGGTGGGCCGAGCGCACCCAGCCGGGGTAGCCGCGGGCGTCCTCGGGAGAGAGCTGCCACGGGGCGACGACGTGGGACCAGGCACCGGACTCGTCGGTCTCCGTCACCTCGACGGGCTCACCGGCGAGCAGCTGCGACTCGACGCGCCCGTGCAGGCCGAGGCGGCCTCGGCCTGACTCGTCGTCGGCGGCATGCGTGTCGAGGGCGGCCAGCCACGCCGCGACGTCGGGCTCGTCGGCGACGGCGGGGCCGTCGACGGGGCGCGGGCTCCCGGGACCGGTCCAGACGGTCGTCACGGGGACGCGGACGAGGTGGGTGGCACTGACGGCGTTGAGGGCGTTGGCGGCGGCGGACGAGCTCACGCCCGTCATCCTCGCACCACGCTCCGGCGCTCGCTCAGGCCGGCCAGGCACTGGGCCCCGCGACGTGCACGGACCGGCCGCCCACCGTCACCTGCCGCAGAGGTGCGCCGTGGACCGCTCCGACGTGAGGACCGGCTGGCTGCTTCGCACGGTTGCCGGTCTGTGCCCGGTGTCGCGCTGCCTGACACCTCGCTGTCACTTCCCTCAGGAATCGGTGTGGACCTGCGCGAGGTACTGGTCCGCGGGCCCCCGGACCCGTACCGTCAGGACTATGGAAGAGCGAATCACCCTGGAGGGATTCGATCCCCCGAAGAACCGACGTCACAGCCCAGACGGCGACCTCGTCGACGTCCAGGGCTGGCTGCACGCGCCCGTCGACTGGACCGGTGGGCCCCGGCTCGAGCGCGCGTGGCGCGACCGCCACGGTCGGTCACGGCTCGGCGTCGGCCTCTCGGTCGCCGGCAACCCGAGGCGTCACATCCTCATGACCAACGTGCCGGCCGACATCGACTTCCTCCGGTCCGAGCTCGAGTCGCTCATCGCGGAGTTCGACCCGGACGCGACGTCGGACCTCGAGGACGCCCAGTAGCCCGAGGGCTCCAGCAGCCGGAGGTCGCGCGGGAGCGGCGTCAGGCTGACGGTCCCTTTCGTCACGGCATGCCCCGACGCGCCCGTTTCGTGGCTCTCACCCCGCTCGGTTGAACCACGGCGACTCCCTCCCGAAGGCCGGGTCCCGCTCGTACGCTGGGCGCGTGGCCAGACCGGCGATCATCACCGTGGACGACGACGCGCCGGTCTCGGCGGCGATCGCGAGGGACCTGCGGGCCAGGTACGGCGCCGAGCACCG
The DNA here is from genome assembly GCF_001428505.1 of Terrabacter sp. Root181. GTDB lineage: Bacteria > Actinomycetota > Actinomycetes > Actinomycetales > Dermatophilaceae > Terrabacter. The sequence continues at coordinate 322,827 of NZ_LMHU01000006.1, read as the reverse complement.
CATCCTGCGCGCCTCGTCCGGCGCCGAGGCGCTCGACCTCGTGGCCCGTCTCGTCCTGCGCGGCCAGCCCCTCGCGCTCGTCGCGTCCGACCAGCGCATGCCGGGGATGACCGGTATCGAGCTGCTGGCCAGGGTGCGCCTCGACCTCCCGGACGCCAAGCTGCTGCTGCTCACAGCCTACGCGGACACCGACGTCGCGATCTCGGCGATCAACGACATCGGGCTCGACCACTACCTCCTCAAGCCGTGGGACCCTCCCGAGGACCGGCTCTACCCCGTCGTCGACGACCTGCTCTCCGACTGGCACAACGCCCACCCGGAGGAGACGAACGAGGTCCGTGTCGTGGGGCACCGGTGGTCCGACGCCAGCGACCTCGTCAAGACCTTCCTCGCCAACAACCACGTGCCGTACGTCTGGCTCGACGTCGAGCGGGACGAGGAGGGCGCGCGCCTGCGCGACCTCGCGGACGCCGGGCCCGAGGACCTGCCGCTCGTGCTCGTGCCCGACGGCGACACGCTCCGCGCCCCGACACCGGTGGCTGTCGCGACAGCCCTCGGACTGCGCACCCGCGCCGAGCGCGACCTCTACGACCTCTGCATCGTCGGGGGCGGTCCGGCCGGCCTCGCCGCCGCGGTCTACGCCGCGTCCGAGGGCCTCAGCACCGTCATCGTCGAGCACGACGCGCCCGGCGGCCAGGCGGGGCAGAGCGCCGCGATCGAGAACTACCTCGGCTTCCCGCGAGGTCTGTCCGGCGCCGACCTCGCGCAGCGTGCGATCGCCCAGGCCCGCCGCTTCGGGGCCGAGATGGTCCTCGCGCGTGACGTCGTGGCGCTCGAGCAGCGGGGTCCCGTCCGGGCGGTCCGGCTCGACGGCGCCGACGACATCGAGGCGCGCAGCGTCGTGCTCGCGACCGGTGTGTCCTACCGGCGGCTGGAGGCTGCGGGCATCGACGCGCTCGCCGGGCGCGGCGTGCACTACGGGTCCAACGCCGGCCAGGCCGCGGCCTGCGCCGGTGACGAGGTCTACGTCGTCGGTGCCGCCAACTCCGCGGGACAGGCGGTCCTCAACCTCGCGCGTCATGCCCGCCGCGTCACGCTCGTCGTCCGTGGCGAGTCGCTCGAGGCGAGCATGTCCCAGTACCTCGTCGAGAGGATCCGTGCCGACGAGCGCATCCGCGTCCTGTGCCGCACCGAGGTCGTCGCCGCGGACGGCGACGGCCACCTCGAGCGGCTGACGCTCTCGGACCGGCACACCGGAGCCCCGACGGAGGTCGCTGCCGACTGGCTCTTCGTCTACATCGGCGCATCGCCCCGCACCGACTGGCTCGGTGGCGACGTCATGCGCGACGACCACGGCTTCGTGGTCACCGGTCACGACCTCGTCACCGGACCCCGCGCGCACGGGTGGACGCTCACGCGCCCGCCGTTCGCGCTCGAGACGAGCCTGCCGGGAGTCTTCGCCGCCGGCGACGTGCGCTCGGACTCGATGAAGCGGGTGGCCTCCGCCGTCGGTGAGGGCTCGATGTCCGTCTACTTCGTCCACCGCTACCTCGCCACGATCTGACCGGCCGCACAGACGGGACACCCGATGCTCGAGCTCTCCGACCTCCGGACGGTGCCGCTCTTCGACGGGCTGGACGACGCCCAGCTCGCGGAGCTGCTCGACGGTGGCGCCGAGGTGCCGATCGTCCCCGGGGAGGTGGTCTGGCTCGAGGGGGACCGTGCCGACTTCTGGTGGGTCGTCGTCGACGGGACGCTCGACCTCTCGCGCCACATCGGTCGCGAGGACGTCGTCGTCGGCCGGATGGACGTGCCGGGGCGTTGGGCCGGGGGCTTCCGGGCCTGGGACGAGCACGGCGTCTACCTGGCGACGGCGCGGGGCGTCGCCCCCGGGCGGCTGCTGCGGGTCCCGGCCGAGCGGCTGCACGAGCTGGCCAACGTCTGGTTCCCCTTCGCCGCACACCTCGTCGCCGGCCTCTACGGCACGGCCCGGTCGATCGAGGCGACGGCCCGCCAGCGCAGCGGGCTCGTGACGCTCGGGACGCTCGCAGCCGGCCTCGCCCACGAGATCAACAACCCCGCCGCCGCCGCGGCCCGCTCGTCCGCCGAGCTCGAGCGCGCCTGCGACGGTCTGCTCGAGGCGCTGCGCCAGATGGCGACCGCCGGCGTCACCGCGGCCCAGTTCGGTGAGCTCGACGCCCTGCGGCGCGAGCTCGAGCCGCCGACGACGCTGCCCGACCCGCTCGAGACGGCCGACCTCGAGGAGGAGCTGGGGGAGTGGCTGGACCGTGCGGGGGTGGACCGACCGTGGGAGCTCGCGGCGTCCCTCGTCTCGGCCGGCGCGGACGTCGGCTGGGTGGAGCGCGCCGCGGCCGCGTCACGCGTCGACGGCCTCGGAGCCTCGCTCGGCTGGGTGGCCCGCACCATCGACGTGGCGTCGCTGCTCACGGAGGTGCGCGAGTCGACCCGGCGCGTGTCCGAGCTCGTCGCCGGCATCAAGTCCTACTCGCAGATGGACCGCGCCTCGCACCAGCGGGTCGACGTCCGCGAGGGTCTCGAGAGCACGCTGCTCGTCATGGGGCCACGGCTTCGTCCGGGCGTCACGGTGGTGCGCGACTGGGGGAGCGACGTGCCGCTCGTCGACGGGATGCCGGGCGAGCTCAACCAGGTCTGGACCAACCTCGTCGACAACGCCGTCGACGCGATGGACGGCGTCGGCACCTTGACGGTGACGACACGGCGGGACGGGGAGGCCGTCGTCGTCGAGGTGAGGGACACCGGTGCCGGCATGAGCCCGGAGGTGCAGCAACGGGCCTTCGAGGCGTTCTACACGACGAAGGACGTCGGCCGCGGCACCGGGCTCGGCCTCGACATCGCCCACCGCATCGTCGTCGAGCGCCACGGCGGGTCGATCGAGATCGAGTCCCGGCCGGGCGACACCCGCATGCGGGTCCGCCTGCCCGTCCGCGCCCCCGACGCACCCGCGCCCTGAGCACCCGGCGCGCCGGACGGCATACACCATCGGGTCGTCACCGAGGACGTATGCCGTCCCGCGGGCTCAGCCGGTCACCATCCGCGGGCGCGCCACTCGTCGAGGTGCGGGCGCTCGGCGCCCAGGGTCGAGTCGTCGCCGTGGCCGGGGTAGAACCACGTCTCGTCGTCATAGACGTCGAAGACGCGGGTCGTGACGTCCTCGATGAGCGACTCGAAGCTCTGGCCGGGGTTCTTCGTGTTGCCGATGCCACCGGGGAAGAGGCTGTCGCCGGTGAAGAGGTGCGTGTGGCCCGCGGGGTCGGCGTAGGCGAGCGCGATCGAGCCGGGCGTGTGGCCGCGCAGGTGCACGACGTCGAGGGTGACGTCGCCGACCGTGACCGTGTCGCCCTGGGTGACGCGCTCGTCGACGGGGACGGGCAGGCCGTCGGCGTCGTCGGCGCCGGCCACGGTGCGGGCGCCCGTGGCGGCGACGACCTCGGCGAGCGCGCCGACGTGGTCGTGGTGCAGGTGGGTCGTGACGACGGTGTCGAGCCCGCCGCCTCCGGCGGAGACGAGCTCGAGCAGGCGGTCCGGCTCGCTGGCGGCGTCGACGAGCAGCTGCGCGCCCGTGGCGCGGCAGGTCAGCAGGTAGGCGTTGTTGCCGAAGTCGCCGACCTCGAGCTTGCGGATCGTCAGGGCGGGGAGCTCCCGCACCCCCGCCGGGCCTGCGGCGGTGACGTGCCCGGTGTAGGCGTCGTCGGGTGCGTGCCTCATGGTCAGCCTCCGAAGGGCAGGGTCGGGACGGGACCGTCGAAGCGCACGCCGTCGGTGCGCCCTCGGGCGAGCCACAGCAGCACGTCGGCGGCGGCGCCGGTCACGCGCGTCTCACCACCGCCGACGACGTGCTCGTCGCCCTCGGCCGTGGCGAGGTGGAGCGACGGCGGGGCGTCGTGGTGGGCGAGGCGGTTCGCCGCGTCGCGGACGAGGAGCGCCACGACCTCGTCCGGGGCGCTCGCGAAGGTGTAGCCCGCGTCGAGGTCGACGTGGTGGTAGACGACCTCGCGCAGCCGCATGAACGGCACCATCCGGACGGGGATCGGGAAGCCGCCCGGGGTGCGCTCGACATGGACGTCGGCGTGCTCGGGACGCAGGGCGTCGAGCCGCTCGGCCAGACGCGCCGCCGAGTCACGGATGTCGGTCGCGTGGTCGTGTGCGGAGCGTCGGGCGCCGCGCTCGATGTCGGCGTCCCGCGACTCGACGTCGTCGTACATCGTGTCGGCGGTGCCGGTCAGGGCGACGTCGCACACCCGCACGAGGGCGTCGGCGTTGCGTGCGAGGTGCGCCAGCACGTGGCCGCGCGACCACCCCTCGCAGAGCGACGGGCCGAGCACCGCGTCGTTGCGGAAGCAGGCGGCCGTCTCGACCAGCCGGCCCGTCGCGGCCGCGACGAGCGCGGGTGTCACGTCGGCGTGCCTCATGCCGTTGCCCTCCCGGGTTGCTTCTCGGTCTCCGTCTCGGACGCCGTGCCGGACGCCTTCGCGAGAGCGAGGGCGGCGCCGACGAGCGTCAGGTGCGAGAACGCCTGCGGGAAGTTGCCCACCATGCGCTTCGCGATCGGGTCGTACTCCTCCGAGAGCAGTCCGACGTCGTTGGTCAGGCCCACGAGCCGGTCCATCAGCTCGGTGGCCTCCGTCGTCATACCCGCCTTCGCGTAGGCGGTCACGAGCCAGAAGGAGCACGCGAGGAACGGGTGCTCGTCGCCGGCCAGGCCGTCGACGCCGCTGTCGGTGCGGTAGCGCATGACGAGACCCTCGCGCAGCAGGTCGGACTCGACGGCCGCGATGGTGCCGAGCATCCGCGGGTCGTCACCGTCGACGAAGCCGATCGACGACAGCGTCAGCAGCGACGCGTCGACCTCGGTCGTGTCGTAGTGCTGGACGAAGGTGTTGCGCTCGGTGTCGAAGCCCTTCGTCGTGACCTCCTCGCGCACCTGGTCGCGCAGCTCGCGCCAGTGGTCGACCGGACCCTCGACGCCGTGCTGCTCGACGGCGCGGATCGCACGGTCGAAGGCGGCCCACACCATGACGCGCGAGTGCGTGAAGTGCCGCAGCGGGCCCCGGATCTCCCACAGGCCGTTGTCGGCCTCCTCCCAGTGCTGGGCGAGGTGGTTGACCAGCGCCCGCTGCAGGTGCCACGAGTCGTCGTTCTCCTCGAGTCCCTTCGACCGCGCGTGGTCGAGCGAGATCATCACCTCGCCGAGCACGTCGGTCTGGCGCTGCTCGACGGCCGCGTTGCCGACGCGCACGGGACGCGACGCGGCATACCCGGGCAGGTGCTCGAGGACCCGCTCCGGGAGGTCACGGCCGCCGTCGACGCGGTACATGATCTGCATGTCCTCGGGGTCACCGGCGACGGCGCGCAGCAGCCACGCCCGCCACAGCTCGGTCTCTTCGACGTAGCCGCAGCCGAGCAGCGCCTCGAGCGTCAGCGCGGCGTCGCGCAGCCAGCAGAAGCGGTAGTCCCAGTTGCGCTCGCCACCGAGCTCCTCGGGCAGCGACGTCGTGGCGGCGGCGACGATCCCACCGGTCGACTGGTGGGTCAGGCCGCGCAGCACGAGCAGGGAGCGCGTGACCGCCTCCTCGTAGGGGCCGACGTAGTCGCTGCGGGAGGCGTACTCCTCGCTCAGCGCGATCGTCTCGTTGATTCGGGCGCGCACGCGCAGCGGCGGCGGGATCTCCTCGTGGCTGCGGAACCACGTCGTCGAGAAGGTGAAGGTCTGGCCGGCGACGACGTCGAACTCGTCGACGTGGTGGCCGTCCTGGGCGTGGGGGAGCCGCGCGCCGCGCAGGACGAGCATGTCGGGGCCGGCGATCGCCGTGATGATCTCGTCGGTGTGGTCCTCGCGGTCCTCGGTGTGGCGCATCACCCACGGGCGGGTGCGGCCGTAGTTGAAGCGCACCGTCCACTCGTGGACCATCCGGACCGTGCCGTCGACGCCCTCGATGCGGCGCAGGAGGTCGGACCGCCCGTCGCCGAGGGGCATGACGTCGGTGACGCGGACCCGGCCCGTGGGCGTCTCGTGGATCGTCTCGAGGACGAACGAGTTGCCGACGTAGCGGCGGGTCGTCACGGCGTCCGGGTCGACCGGCGTGATGAGCCAGCGGCCGTGGTCCGGCGTGCCGAGCAGCGCCGAGAAGCACGCGCGCGAGTCGAAACGGGGGAGGCACAGCCAGTCGACCGACCCCTTGAGGCTGACGAGGGCGGCGGTGCCGAGGTCGCCGAGCACGGCGTAGTCCTCGATCGGGGTGGGCACGTGCTCACTCATGACTGCGAGTATGCCGTCCTGCCGGGTCGGGCGCTCCTGTCGCCCGAGGGCGTGGCGGGGCGGGTACGTCCGGTGTCGTGTCCAGCCTTGAGCCGCCGATGGGGGGACTGTCAGTGACCCCACCTAGCATGTTGCGCGTGACTGCTACGCCCACCGGCAACGCCCATTCCCTCGTCGTCCGCGGCGCCCGCGAGCACAACCTGCGCGACGTGTCCGTCGACCTCCCACGCGACAGCCTCATCGTCTTCACGGGGCTCTCGGGGTCGGGCAAGTCGAGCCTCGCCTTCGACACGATCTTCGCCGAGGGGCAGCGTCGCTACGTCGAGTCGCTGTCGGCCTACGCCCGGCAGTTCCTCGGACAGATGGACAAGCCCGACGTCGACTTCATCGAGGGCCTCTCGCCCGCGGTCTCCATCGACCAGAAGTCGACCAACCGCAACCCGCGCTCGACGGTCGGCACCATCACCGAGGTCTACGACTACCTGCGTCTCCTCTTCGCCCGCGCCGGGCGGCCGCACTGCCCGGTGTGCGGTGAGCCCGTGACCCGGCAGTCGCCGCAGCAGATCGTCGACCAGCTCCTCACGCTCGAGGACCGCACGCGCTTCCAGGTGCTCGCCCCCGTCGTGCAGGGCCGCAAGGGTGAGTTCGTCGACCTCTTCGCCGAGCTGCAGACCAAGGGCTTCTCGCGTGCCCGCGTCGACGGCGAGGTGGTCTCCCTCACCGAGCCGCCCACCCTCGAGAAGCAGAAGAAGCACACCATCGAGGTCGTCGTCGACCGTCTCGTGGCCAAGGGTGACGACAGCGGTTCCAAGCGTCGCCTCACGGACTCCGTCGAGACCGCCCTCGGGCTGGCCGGCGGCGTCGTCATCATCGACTTCGTCGACCGCGACGCCAAGGACAAGGACCGCGAGCGCCGCTTCTCCGAGAAGATGGCCTGCCCCAACAACCACCCGCTCGGCATGGACGAGATCCAGCCGCGGTCCTTCTCGTTCAACTCGCCGTTCGGCGCGTGCACCGAGTGCACCGGCATCGGCACCGAGCTCGAGGTCGACCCCGAGCTCGTCGTGCCCGACGACGACCTGTCGCTCGCCGAGGGCGCCATCGCGCCGTGGGCCCAGGGGTCCGGCTCGGCCGAGTACTTCCAGCGCGTCATGGGGGCGCTCGGGGAGGACATGAAGTTCTCGATGGACGCACCCTTCCGGGCGCTGCCGGCCCGCGCCAAGGAGGCGCTGCTGCACGGCCAGAACTACAAGGTCCACGTCAAGTACAAGAACCGCTACGGCCGCGACCGCTCCTACACGACCGGCTTCGAGGGCGTCGTCCCGTTCATCAAGCGCCGTCACTCCGAGACCGACTCCGAGTGGAGCCGCGACCGCTACGAGGGCTTCATGCGCGAGGTCCCGTGCCCGGTCTGCAAGGGGGCGCGGCTCAAGCCCGAGTCGCTCGCCGTGCTCGTCGGCGGCAAGAACATCTCCGAGGTCTGCGGGCTCGCCATCAGCGAGGCGGCCGGCTTCCTCGACACCGTCGACTTCACCTCGCGCGAGAAGCAGATCGCCGAGCGCGTCATCAAGGAGATCGACGCCCGGCTCGGCTTCCTGCTCGACGTCGGGCTCGACTACCTCTCGCTCGACCGCCCGGCCGGCACCCTCTCGGGCGGCGAGGCGCAGCGCATCCGGCTCGCGACCCAGATCGGGTCCGGCCTCGTCGGCGTGCTCTACGTCCTCGACGAGCCCTCGATCGGGCTGCACCAGCGCGACAACCACCGCCTCATCGAGACGCTGACGCGCCTGCGGGACCTCGGCAACACCCTCATCGTCGTCGAGCACGACGAGGACACCATCGCGACGGCCGACTGGGTCGTCGACATCGGCCCGGGCGCGGGTGAGCACGGTGGCCACGTCGTGCACTCCGGCACGGTCAAAGGGCTGCTCGAGCACCCCGACTCGCTCACCGGCATGTACCTCTCGGGCCGCCGTGAGATCCCCTCGCCCGACGTGCGCCGCGGCCACGACGGGCGACAGATCACCGTCAACGGCGCCCGCGAGAACAACCTCCAGAACGTGTCGGTCGACTTCCCCCTCGGCAACCTCGTGGCCGTCACCGGGGTGTCGGGCTCGGGCAAGTCGACCCTCGTCAACGACATCCTCTACAACGTCCTCGCCAACAAGCTCAACGGAGCGCGCCACGTGCCCGGTCGGCACAAGTCCGTGACCGGCCTCGACCACCTCGACAAGGTCGTCCACGTCGACCAGAGCCCGATCGGACGCACGCCCCGATCGAACCCCGCGACCTACACCGGCGTCTTCGACAACATGCGCAAGCTCTTTGCCGAGACGACGGAGGCCAAGGTGCGCGGCTACCAGCCGGGCCGGTTCTCCTTCAACGTCAAGGGCGGCCGCTGTGACGCGTGCTCCGGCGACGGCACGATCAAGATCGAGATGAACTTCCTGCCCGACGTCTACGTCCCGTGCGAGGTGTGCCACGGGGCCCGGTACAACCGGGAGACGCTGGAGGTGCACTTCAAGGGCAAGACGATCGCAGACGTGCTCGACATGCCGATCGAGGAGGCCGCCACGTTCTTCGAGGCGGTCCCCGCGATCGCGCGTCACCTCAAGACCCTCAACGACGTCGGCCTGGGCTACGTGCGCCTCGGCCAGCCGGCGCCCACCCTCTCCGGTGGTGAGGCCCAGCGCGTCAAGCTCGCCAGCGAGCTGCAGAAGCGGTCCACCGGACGCACCATCTACGTCCTCGACGAGCCGACCACCGGCCTGCACTTCGAGGACATCCGCAAGCTCCTCGACGTGCTCCAGGGCCTCGTCGACAAGGGCAACACCGTCATCGTCATCGAGCACAACCTCGACGTCATCAAGAACGCCGACTGGATCATCGACATGGGGCCCGAGGGCGGCTCCGGCGGTGGCACCGTCATCGCCGAGGGCACGCCCGAGGACGTCGCCGAGGTGGCCGCCAGCCACACCGGCCGGTTCCTCAAGCCCATCCTCGAGCGCACGGCTCGCACGACGGCCCGCACGCCGGTGACCGGCCGCGGCAAGAAGGCCGTCGCGTCGTCCGCGGGCTCTGCGGACTCACAGCGAACTGTCGGCGCGGGCACATCGACGACGCGCACCGTGAAGGCATCGACGGCGACGACGGCGACGAAGGCATCGACGGCGACGAAGGCGAGCGGTCGCGCACGAGGAGGTGCCACCACCGCCGCTGCGAAGAAGACCACGTCGAGCACCACCGTGAGCAAGACGAGGTCGACCACGACCCGGAAGAGGAACGCATGACCCGGCGCACGCACTCCAGCACCACCGAGCCGACCAGCAGCACGAGCACCTCCGACACCCCGTCCACCAGCCCCGAGCCGAGGCTCGGTGACCGCATCTCCCTCCTCACCGACCGGCGCGGCGTCCTCCGGGTCGCCGGCGTCGTCGTCGGCGCCGGGGCACTGGCGGCCTGCAGCAGCCCACCCGTCCCGACGGCCTCCGCCGACTCGTCGGGCGGTGCTGCTGCGGCGGGCGGCACCCCGACGTCCGAGGTGCCCGTCGGCGGCGGCACCGTCTTCCCCGACACCATGACCGTCGTCACCCAGCCGACGGCCGGCACCTTCAAGGCGTTCGACGCGGTGTGCCCCCACCAGGGCTGCACCATCGGCTCCGTCGAGAACGGACAGATCATCTGCCCCTGCCACCAGAGCCACTTCGACGCGACCACCGGCGACCGCGTCTCCGGTCCCGCGCCGACCGGCCTCACGGCCAAGACGATCACGGTCACCGGCACCGCGTTCACCGTCAGCTGAGAGCAGTCCGCCCTCGTCTGCCGCCCGGTCGGCGCCCCTCGGCGTCGGCCGGGCGTCATGCGTCCCCGCCCGACGCCCACGCGGGCGGGTCCCGCGTCCCCCGGCACACGGCATACGCGAGGAGGCCCTGCGGGAGCGTCGGTGGCCCGACATAGGGTGGGAGCGTGGCGGACCCGACGACCTACCGACCGAAGCCGGGGGAGATCCCGACCGACCCGGGCGTCTACCGTTTCCGCGACGCGCACGGCCGGGTCATCTACGTCGGCAAGGCCAAGTCGCTGCGCCCGCGGTTGTCGTCCTACTTCCAGGACATCACGGCGCTCCACCCGCGCACGGCGACGATGGTCACCACGGCCGCGTCGGTCGAGTGGACCGTCGTGCGCACCGAGGTCGAGGCCCTCCAGCTCGAGTACTCCTGGATCAAGGAGTTCGACCCGCGCTTCAACGTCAAGTACCGCGACGACAAGTCCTACCCCTTCCTCGCCGTCACGATGGGCGAGGAGTTCCCGCGGGCCCAGGTCATGCGCGGCGCCAAGCGCAAGGGCACCCGTTACTTCGGGCCCTACGGCCACGCGTGGGCGATCCGCGAGACCCTCGACCTGCTGCTGCGCGTCTTCCCCGTGCGCACCTGCTCCTCCGGGGTGTTCAAGCGCGCCACGGCGAGCGGCCGTCCGTGCCTGCTCGGCTACATCGACAAGTGCTCGGCGCCGTGCGTCGGCCGGGTCACCCCCGACGAGCACCGGGCCATCGCCGAGGACTTCTGCGACTTCATGGCCGGCAACACCACGCGCTTCGCCAAGCGACTCGAGACGCGGATGAAGGAGGCGGCCGCCGAGCTCGACTTCGAGCAGGCCGCCCGCCTGCGCGACGACATCGGTGCCCTGACCAAGGCCCTCGAGAAGCAAGCGGTGGTGCTCGGTGACGCCACGGACGCCGACGTCTTCGCCCTCGCCGACGACGACCTCGAGGCCGCGGTCCAGGTGTTCCACGTCCGTGGGGGACGCATCCGAGGCCAGCGGGGCTGGGTCGTCGAGAAGGAGAGCGAGGACCTCCCGACCCTCGTCGAGCACCTCCTCCTGCAGGTCTACGGCGACGCCGAGCGCGACGCCATCCCCCGCGAGGTCCTCGTCCCGACCGCCCCCGTCGACGTCGAGGCCGTCACCGAGTGGCTGTCATCGGTGCGCGGCTCGGCCGTCAGCGTCCGGGTGCCGCAGCGCGGCGACAAGCGCACCCTGATGGAGACCGTCCGGCGCAACGCCGAGCAGTCGCTGGCCCGGCACAAGGTGGCCCGCGCCGGCGACCTGACCCTGCGCAGCAAGGCCCTGCAGGAGCTCCAGGACTACCTCGGGCTCGACGACGCGCCGCTGCGCATCGAGTGCTACGACGTCAGCCACGTGCAGGGCACCAACGTCGTCGCGTCGATGGTGGTGTTCGAGGACGGCCTCGCGCGCAAGAGCGAGTACCGCCGGTTCATCGTCCGCGGAGCCACGGCGGGTGACGAGGGCGGCGAGCCGGTCACGGTCGACGACACCGCCGCGATGCGCGAGGTGCTCATGCGTCGCTTCCGGCGCTACCTCGAGGACGCCGAGGGTGCCGGCGACCTCGACCTGTCGACCGGTGTCGTCGGCGGGTCGTCGGACGCGCCGGCCGCGTCGTCCACCGATGACGACGACGAGCCGTCCGCCTCCGGCCCCATCGACCCCGAGACGGGCCGCCCGCGACGCTTCGCCTACCCGCCGAGCCTCGTCGTCGTCGACGGCGGGCTCCCGCAGGTCAACGCCGCCCAGGCGGTGCTCGACGAGCTCGGCATCGAGGAGGTCGCGCTCGTCGGGCTCGCCAAGCGCCTCGAGGAGGTGTGGGTCCCGCGCGACGACCACCCGGTCATCCTGCCGCGCACGAGCGAAGGCCTCTACCTGCTCCAGCGTCTGCGCGACGAGGCCCACCGCTTCGCGATCACCTTCCACCGCCAGCGGCGGTCGAAGGCGATGACGACCTCCCAGCTCGACGGCATACCCGGGCTCGGCGCCAGCCGACAGAAGGCGCTGCTGCGCCACTTCGGTTCGGTCAAACGCCTTCGCTCGGCGGACACAACGGACATCATGGCCGTACCGGGCTTCGGCCGGTCGCTTGCCTCGGCCGTCGTCAACCACTTGGCTGAGGGAGCACCCCAGGAGCCAGCCGTGAACCTCACGACGGGAGAAGTCCTCGAATGACCGCCGACACCGGGCGCACACCGCAGACGCCCTTGGCCGATGCTCCGATCGTCATCGTCACCGGGATGAGCGGGGCCGGCCGCAGCACCACCGCCAACGTCCTCGAGGATCTCGGCTGGCTCGTCGTCGACAACCTGCCGCCGCAGCTGCTCACGCACCTCGCCGAGCTGCGCGACGAGGCCCGTGGCCAGCACCCGGAGGCCCATCTCCAGCAGGTCGCCGTCGTCGTCGACGTCCGCTCGCGCGGCTGGTTCGCCCAGCTCGAGGGGGCGATCGGTGCGGCCCGAGAGCGCGGCGAGCGACCGAGCCTCGTCTTCCTCGACGCGACCGACGAGGCCCTCGTGCGCCGCTTCGAGAGCGTGCGCCGACCGCACCCGCTCCAGGGCGACGGTCGACTCCTCGACGGCATCCAGCGCGAGCGCGAGCTGCTCCTCGACCTGCGCTCGTCCGCAGACGTCGTCATCGACAGCTCTGGACTCAACGTCCACCAGCTGAGCGCCAAGCTCTCCTCGCTCTTCGCCGGTGACCGGCGCGTGCAGCTGCGCATCGCCGTGATGTCCTTCGGCTTCAAGTACGGCCTGCCGCTCGACGCCGACGTCGTCTTCGACATGCGCTTCCTGCCCAACCCCTACTGGGTTCCCGAGCTGCGGGCGCTGACCGGACGCGACACGCCCGTCAGCGAGTTCGTCATGAAACAGGAGGGCGCCGACGAGTTCCTCGACCGCGCCGGTGACCTGCTCGACACGATGATCGACGGCTACGTCCGCGAGGGGCGTCGCTACGTCACGGTGGCCGTCGGCTGCACGGGCGGCAAGCACCGGTCCGTCGCGATCGCCGAAGCGCTGAGCGAGCGGCTCGGCGGGCGCGACCGCGTCGACACGTTCGTCGTCCACCGCGACCTGGGTCGGGAGTGACCGGGACCAACGCGGTGACGACCCCACGCCTTCCCCTCGGCTCTCCGCACCACCGACGCATCGTCGCGCTCGGCGGTGGCCACGGCCTGGCCGCGGCGCTCACCGCCCTGCGCCTGCTCACCGACAACGTCACCGCCGTCGTCACGGTGGCCGACGACGGCGGCTCGAGCGGGCGGCTGCGCGAGGAGTTCGACGTGCTGCCCCCCGGCGACCTGCGGATGGCGCTGTCCGCGCTGTGCGACGACAGCGACTGGGGCCACACCTGGCGCGACGTGCTGCAGCACCGTTTCGCCGGCACCGGGGACCTCAGGGGTCATGCACTCGGCAACCTCATGATCGTCTCGATCTGGGAGCTGCTCGGCGACACCGTGCAGGGGCTCGACCTCGTGGGTCGCCTGCTCGGCGCGCGGGGGCGGGTGCTGCCGATGGCGGCCGAGCCGCTCGAGATCGTGGCCGAGATCCGAGGCCACGACCCCGCCCGTCCCGACGACACCGTCGAGGTGCGGGGGCAGCACCGCGTCGCGTCGTCACCGGGCATCGTGTCGTCGATCGGCATCGTGCCCACCTGCCCCGAGCCGTGCCACGAGGCCCTCTCGGCCGTCCGCGACGCCGACTGGGTGATGCTCGGGCCCGGGTCGTGGTTCACGTCCGTCATGCCGCACCTGCTCGTCCCCGCCCTCGTCGACGCCCTCGTCTCGACGCCGGCCAAGCGACTGCTCAACCTCAACCTCGAGGTGCACAAGGGCGAGACCCGCGACTTCCGGGCCGAGGACCACCTCGCCTCCTTTGCCGCCAACGCCCCCGACCTGCGGCTCGACGTCGTCCTCGCCGACCCGAGCGTCGTCCCCGACGGGGCGTCCCTGCGGGCGGCGGCCGCCGAGCTCGGGGCCGAGCTCGTCGTCGCCCCCGTGGCGGCCCGGGGCGAGCCGGGTGTCCACGACCCGCTCCGGCTCGCGGCGGCGCTGCGCGACGTCATCTCCTGAGCTCGTCCCGACGCCGGCCGGAGAGCGCGCCGGGGCTCCGGCGCGAGGGTGCTTGATCAGGGTGGCAGGATGTCGCCCATGGCCATGACAGCAAAGGTGAAGGACGAGCTCTCACGCCTCGAGGTGACCAAACCGTGCTGTCGCAAGGCCGAGGTCTCGACGATGCTCCGCTTCGCCGGAGGCCTCCACATCATCGGGGGACAGATCGTCGTCGAGGCCGAGCTCGACACCGCGAACGCCGCGCGCCGCCTGCGCCGCAACATCGCCGAGGTCTACGGCCACAAGAGCGACGTCCTCGTCCTCGCCGCCGGTGGCCTGCGTCGCGGCTCGCGCTACGTCGTGCGGGTCGTCGAGGAGGGCGCGACCCTGGCCCGACAGACCGGGCTCATCGACACGCGTGGCCGTCCCGTGCGGGGCCTGCCCCCCAAGGTCGTCAGTGCCGCGACGTGCGACTCCGAGGCCGCGTGGCGTGGCGCGTTCCTCGCCCACGGCTCCCTCACCGAGCCGGGACGCTCGTCGGCGCTCGAGGTGACCTGCCCCGGGCCCGAGGCGGCACTCGCCCTCGTCGGTGCCGCCCGCCGTCTCGGCATCCAGGCCAAGGCCCGCGAGGTCCGCGGCGTCGACCGCGTCGTCATCCGTGACGGCGACGCCATCGGCGCGATGCTGACCCGTCTCGGCGCCCACGACGCCGTGATGGCGTGGGAGGAGCGGCGGATGCGCCGCGAGGTCCGGGCGACGGCCAACCGGCTCGCCAACTTCGACGACGCCAACCTGCGCCGCTCGGCACGCGCCGCCGTCGCCGCCGGCGCCCGGGTCGAGCGCGCGATGGAGCTGCTCGGCGAGGACGTCCCCGACCACCTGCGCGAGGCCGGGGTGCTGCGCCTCGAGCACAAGCAGGCCAGCCTCGAGGAGCTCGGCCAGCTGGCCAAGCCGCCCATGACGAAGGACGCCGTGGCCGGTCGCATCCGTCGCCTGCTAGCCATGGCCGACAAGCGGGCCGAGGAGCTCGGGGTCGCCGGCACCGACGCGAACCTCACGCCCGACATGCTCGAGACCTGATCACGCGCCTGCCGGGGTCCGTTCGGGTGCTCGCCCGTCGGCCTGAGCACGCTGAGCGCGTGCTGAGCGCGTGCACACCAAGCCCTGAGACTGCCGCTTGGGCGTCTGGGGCGACGCACTAGGGTGTGGTGTGATCGAGGTCGCAACGGGGCGGCCCAAGGTCTGGCATTTCGTCCGATACACAGTCTCACCGAAGAGGTGCACAGCAGTGACCGTTCGCGTTGGTATCAACGGCTTTGGCCGCATCGGCCGCAACTTCTTCCGCGCCATCGTGGCGTCCGGAGCCGACATCGAGGTCGTGGCAACCAACGACCTCATGGACAACAAGACCCTCGCCCACCTGCTCAAGTACGACTCGATCCTGGGCCGTTTCCCCGGTGAGGTCACCTACGACGACACGTCGATCATCGTCGACGGCAAGGCCATCCGGGTCTTCGAGGAGCGCGACCCCGCCAACATCGACTGGGCCGGCGTCGGCGCCGACATCATCGTCGAGTCCACCGGCTTCTTCACCGACGCCCAGAAGGCCAAGGCGCACATCGACGGTGGCGCCAAGAAGGTCATCATCTCGGCCCCGGCCAAGAACGAGGACATCACGATCGTGATGGGCGTCAACCACGAGCTCTACGACCCGGCCGCCCACACGGTCATCTCCAACGCCTCGTGCACGACGAACTGCCTCGCGCCGATGGCCAAGGCCCTCAACGACGAGTTCGGCATCGTCAAGGGCCTCATGACGACGATCCACGCCTACACCCAGGACCAGAACCTCCAGGACGCGCCGCACAAGGACCTCCGCCGGGCCCGTGCCGCCGCCCTCAACATCGTCCCGACCACGACCGGTGCCGCCAAGGCCGTCGCCCTCGTGCTGCCCGAGCTCAAGGGCAAGCTAGACGGCTACGCGCTGCGCGTCCCGGTGCCGACCGGCTCGGCCACCGACCTGACCTTCGAGGCCGGTCGCGAGACAACCGTCGAAGAGGTCAACGCCGCCGTCAAGGCCGCCGCCGAGGGCCCGATGAAGGGCTTCCTCGTCTACACCGAGGACGAGATCGTCTCCAAGGACATCGAGACCGACCCGGCCTCCTGCATCTTCGACGCCGGCCTCACCAAGGTCATCGGCAACCAGGTCAAGGTCGTCGGCTGGTACGACAACGAGTGGGGCTACTCCAACCGCCTCGTCGACCTCGTCGCGCTCGTCGGTCAGTCCCTCTGAGCCACTCGGCCACCGCCCTCGGTGCTCTCCGGAGCGCCCGGGCGGTGGCCGCACCCATGTCACCCGTGCCCGGCCCCACTCCCAACTGACGAAGAGGCATCCCGCGTGAAGACCACCAGCGACCTCGGGGACCTGCGCGGCAAGCGCGTCCTCGTCCGGTCCGACCTCAACGTGCCGCTCGACGGCTCGACGATCACCGACGACGGCCGCATCCGCGCTTCGGCCCCGACGATCAAGGGTCTGGCCGACGCCGGCGCCCGCGTGATCGTCTGCGCGCACCTCGGACGCCCCAAGGGTGCCCCCGAGGCGAAGTACTCCCTCGCCCCGGTCGCGAAGCGGCTCGGCGAGGTGCTCGGCAGCGACGTCGTCTTCGCCGAGGACACCGTCGGCGACGACGCGAGGGCCAAGGCGGCTGCGCTGGAGGACGGGCAGGTCCTGCTCCTCGAGAACCTCCGCTTCAATGCCGGTGAGACCGCCAAGACCGACGACGAGCGAGCCGAGTTCGCGGGCGAGCTCGCTTCTCTCGCAGACGTCTTCGTCTCCGACGGCTTCGGGGTCGTGCACCGCAAGCAGGCGTCGGTCTATGACGTCGCGCGCCTGCTGCCGCACGCCACGGGCGACCTCGTGTCGACCGAGGTGGACGTGCTGCGTCGCCTGACCCGGGACCCCGAGCGGCCGTATGCCGTCGTCCTCGGCGGCGCGAAGGTGTCCGACAAGCTCGGCGTCATCGGCAACCTGCTCGGCACCGCGGACCGCCTCATCGTCGGCGGCGGAATGGTCTTCACCTTCCTCGCCGCCCAGGGGCACGAGGTCGGCAAGAGCCTGCTCGAGGCTGACCAGATCGACACCGTCAAGGGCTACCTCGACCGTGCCGAGAAGGAGGGTGTCGAGATCGTCCTGCCCGTCGACGTCGTCGCGGCCGACGCGTTCAGCGCCGACGCGGCCCACGAGGTCGTCGCGGCCGACGCGATCCCGGCCGACCGCATGGGCCTCGACATCGGGCCCGCGTCGAGCGCGCTCTTCGCCGAGAAGCTCGCCGACTGCCGCACCGTCTTCTGGAACGGCCCGATGGGTGCCTTCGAGATGGGGCCCTACGCCGCCGGCACCAAGGCCCTCGCGCAGGCGCTCGTCGAGATCACCGCCCAGGGAGCCCTGACCGTCGTGGGCGGCGGCGACTCGGCAGCCGCGGTGCGACAGCTCGGTTTCGCCGACTCCGACTTCGGCCACATCTCCACCGGTGGCGGCGCCAGCCTCGAGTACCTCGAGGGCAAGGAGCTGCCCGGACTCACCGTGCTCGAGGAGGGCGACGCCTGATGGCGAAGGACACCAAGCCGGTCGGACGCGTGCCGCTCATGGCCGGCAACTGGAAGATGAACCTCGACCACCTCCAGGCGACGCACCTCGTGCAGAAGCTCGACTGGACCCTGCGCGACGCGAAGCACGACCACGCGGCCGTCGAGGTCGCGGTGCTGCCGCCGTTCACCGACCTGCGCTCGGTGCAGACCCTCGTCGAGGGCGACAAGCTCGACCTCAGGTACGGCGCGCAGGACCTGTCGCCGCACACGTCGGGCGCCTACACCGGTGACATCTCCGGCGCCTTCCTCGCCAAGCTCGGGTGCACGTACGTCGCCGTCGGCCACAGCGAGCGACGCGAGGGCCACGGCGAGACCGACGCCGTCGTGGGCGCCAAGGTCAAGGCGGCCTACGCCCACGGCCTCACGCCGATCCTCTGCTGCGGCGAGGCGCTCGACGTGCGCAAGGAGGGTCGCCAGGTCGAGCACGTGCTCGCCCAGCTGCGCGAGAACCTCGACGGGGTGACCAAGGAGCAGGCCGAGTCGGTCGTCATCGCCTACGAGCCGATCTGGGCCATCGGCACCGGCGAGGTCGCGACCCCCGACGACGCGCAGGAGGTGTGTGCAGCCATCCGCACGCTGCTCGCCGAGCTCTACAGCGGCGACGTCGCCGACGGCGTACGCGTGCTCTACGGCGGCAGCGTCAAGGCGGGCAACATCGCGGCGATCATGGCCCAGGAGGACGTCGACGGCGCCCTCGTGGGTGGTGCGTCGATCGACCCGACGGAGTTCGCGTCGATCTGTCGCTACCGCGACCACCTCGCCACGTCCTGAGCCGTTCCCCCCGGCCGGGCGGACCCCGACCGGGGCCGTTCGGCCGATGGGCACTCGGGCAGGTATCCTTGCCCGAGCCCCGGAACACGCGGGGGAGTGGCCGACCGGCCCGACGACCCCCGAGATCCCGACGATTTGGAGTGACCACGTGGATGCGGTTCGCATCGTGCTTCAGGTCCTGCTGGTGCTGTCCAGCATGGTCCTGACCCTCTTCATCCTGCTGCACAAGGGCAAGGGTGGCGGCCTGTCCGACATGTTCGGCGGGGGCATGTCCACGTCGCTCGGTGGCTCATCGGTCGCCGAGCGCAACCTCGACCGCTTCACGGTGGCCGTGGCGCTCGTGTGGGCGACGGCGATCATCGGTCTGGGCCTCCTGGCCCGTTTCGCGAGCTGAGAGGACGGACAGATGGCCAGCGGTAACGCCATTCGTGGAAGCAGGGTCGGCGCCGGCCCCATGGGCGAGGCCGAGCGCGGCGACGCCGCCCCTCGGGTCCACATCTCCTACTGGTGCTCCAACGGGCACGAGACGCGTCCGAGCTTCGCCGAGGAGCCCGGCATGGTCCTGCCCGAGACGTGGGACTGCCCGCGCTGCGGCTTCCCTGCCGGTCAGGACAAGGACAACCCTCCGGCCCCGCCGAAGGTCGAGCCCTACAAGACGCACCTCGCCTACGTGAAGGAGCGTCGCAGCGACGCCGACGGTGCCGCCATCCTCGACGAGGCCCTCAGCACCCTGCGCGAGCGCGGCCTCATCCAGTGAGCTGACGGGTCGCCCCACTGGGGCGACCTGACGACGAAGGGCCCGGGAGATCCTCCCGGGCCCTTCGTCGTGTCGCGTGCCGTCCGCCGGCGTATGCCGTCGCCGGGGCTGACGCCCTGCCGCGGCCGTCGGTCAGTCGAGTTCCGACGCCGCGTCTGCGTCGAGCAGCCACAGCGTCGCGTCGGTGCCCACCGGGCCGGCCGCCGGGACGTCCCAGCGGTCCGCTCCGGGGGCCAGGGCGGCCCGGACCGCCTCGGCCTTGTCGGCCCCGGAGACGAGGAACCACACCTCGTGCGAGCGCTCGAAGCACTCGAAGGTGAGGCTCACCCGGTCCGGTGGCGGTTTCGGCGAGTCGTGCACGGCGACGGCGATGGCGTCGGTGAGCCGCTGGGCGGGGTGGTGGGGGAAGAGCGAGGCCACGTGACCGTCCGGACCCACGCCGAACAGCACGACGTCCCAGGTCTTCTGGCCGTGCTCGCGGATGGTCTGGCCGTAGGCCTCCGCGCTGGCTTCGGCGCTCTGCGAGACGTCGGGGCCGGCCACCCGGTGCACCTTCGCGGGGTCGAGTCCCAGCGCGCTGAGACCGGCCTCGTCGTTCTGGGTGTCGTTGCGGTCGGGGTCACCGGCCGGGAGGTAGCGCTCGTCGCCCCACCAGACCCGGACCCGTGACCAGTCGACGGCCGTGCGACCCGGGGTCCTCAGGACGGAGGCGATGACCGCCGAGCCCATGGACCCGCCGGTCAGGGCCACCTGGGCCTCGGGGTTGCGGGTCTGCGCGTCGATCACCGCCGTGACGAGCCGAGCGGCTGCAGCGTCGGCCAGGGACTGCTTGTCCGGGTGGACGACCACCCGCGGTTCGCCGCTCACGAGGTGGCCGTCCCGCTCGCCGTCGCGTTCGTGGCGGAGGCCTTCGTGGCCGTGGGCGTGGTGGACTTCCTGGCCGAGGCCTTGCGCGTGCCCGCGGTGGTGCGCGTCGCGGTCTTCTTCGCGACGGCCTTGGTCGCCGAGGTCCTGGTCGCGGCGGCCTTCGCCCCCGCACGCCCGGTGCTCGCCCGCTTGGCCGTCGACCGCTTCGCCGCGGACCCCGACGTGGCCGGGGCGCTCTTCGTCGCCGCCGTGCCCGAGGTCGTCTCGCCGCCGGTCGGGGTCGACGACGTCGCGTCAGAGTTCTTGCGGGCCTTGGCGGCCTGCTTCTCGCGGGGGGTGCGCTTGCCGGCGAGCTTGCGGACCGTCGCCGCGTGCACGTCGGCGGTCTCGGCGTGCTCGGGCGCCGGGGGAGCGGTGATCATCGCGCTGGCCTCCTGCGCGGACTCGTCCCGGCCGAGCCGGGCAGCGAGTCGACGCGACGCGGCGGGGTCCGGGGCCTTGCCCGCCTTGGCCGCGGCGGCGGCGGTGAGACGCACCGGCTGGAGCGCCTGGATGCCGTGCAGCAGGGCGTCCTCGTAGGCGTCGTCGGGGTCGAGGCGTCGCAGCTCGTCGGCGAGGCACTCGGGAAGCTCGCGCCGGGGCAGGCTGATCCGACGGTCGGGCTGGCCGGTCTGCGAGAGCGTCGCGACGACGTCGCCGGGGCGCACGAGGTCGATGGGGCCGCTCTTGCGCTCGAGACGGACCGAGCTGATGCCCGAACCGCGTGGGGTGGAGACCCGGTGCACGGGCACCCGCAGCCGTCGCGAGAGCCAGCCCGCCAGCAGGTCGGACGACGGGGAGTCCGGAGCGCCGCTGACGACGGCGCCGGTGATCGGCTCGTAGGGCGGCTGGTCGAGCGCCGCGGCCAGCAGGCCGCGCCACCGGGTGAGGCGTGTCCACGCGAGGTCGGTGTCGCCGGGGGCGTAGTTCGCCGCACGCTTCTTGAGCATGAGCCGCGGGTTGCGGTGCTCGGCGGCGTCGGTGATCCGGCGCTGCGCCATCGCCCCGATGGGGTCCTTGGCGACGTCGGCCGGCGCCTCGCCGGGCCACCAGGCCACGATCGGGGAGTCGGGCAGCAGCAGCGGCACGACGACGCTCGGGCCGTGGTTGGCCAGTGCGCCGTAGAGCCGCAGCACGACGATCTCGCTCGCACCGGCGTCACCGCCGAGGCGGATCTGGGCGTCGAGGCGGTTCTTGCCACGACGGTCTCCCGAGATGACGACGACGATGCGGCACGGGTGCTGGCGGCTGGCCTGGTTGGCGATGTCGATGGCGTTGCCGGCGTCGGTGTCCTCGACGACGACGACGAGCGTCAGCACCCGGCCCAGCGCCATCGCGCCGACCTCGTTGCGCAGGCGCACCAGCATCTTGCTGATGCCGGTGGTCGTGGTGTCGGTCAGGTCGCGGATCACGGCATCCTCCACGTACGTCCGTCGCGTTCGAGCATCTCGTCGGCCGAGGGCGGCCCCCACGTCCCCGCGGGGTACTGCTCGGGCTTGCCCGACTTGGCCCAGTGCTTCATGAGCGGGTCGAGGATCCGCCAGGACGACTCGACCTCCTCGTGCCGCGGGAAGAGCGGCGGCTCACCGAGCAGCACGTCGAGGATGAGGCGTTCGTACGCCTCTGGCGAGGCCTCGGTGAACGACGAGCCGTAGCCGAAGTCCATCGTGACGTCGCGGACCTCCATCTGCGCGCCGGGCACCTTGGAGCCGAAGCGGATGGTGACGCCCTCGTCGGGCTGGACCCGGATGACGATGGCGTTCTGGCCGAGCTCCTCCGTCGCCGTGTGCTCGAAGGGCAGGTGCGGCGCGCGCTTGAAGACGACGGCGATCTCGGTGACGCGCTTGCCGAGTCGCTTGCCGGTGCGCAGGTAGAAGGGGACGCCGGCCCATCGGCGGGTGTCGACCTCGAGGGTCACCGCGGCGAAGGTCTCGGTGACCGACTTCGGGTCGACGCCGTCCTCCTGGAGGTAGCCGACGACCTCCTCGGCACCCTGCCAGCCACCGGCGTACTGCCCACGTGCGGCGCCCTTGTCGAGGTCCGCGGGGAGGCGGACCGCCGAGAGCACCTTCTCCTTCTCGGCGCGAAGGTCCTTGGCGTCGAAGGAGACCGGCTCCTCCATCGCCGTGAGCGCGAGGAGCTGGAGCAGGTGGTTCTGGATGACGTCGCGCGCGGCGCCGATGCCGTCGTAGTAGCCGGCGCGACCCGCGATGCCGATGTCCTCGGCCATCGTGATCTGCACGTGGTCGACGTAGTTGGCGTTCCACACCGGCTCGAAGAGCTGGTTGGCGAAGCGCAGGGCGAGGAGGTTCTGGACCGTCTCCTTGCCGAGGTAGTGGTCGATGCGGAAGACGGAGTCGGGCGGGAAGACCCCCTCGACGATCTCGTTGAGCTGCTGGGCGCTCTTGAGGTCGTGGCCGAAGGGCTTCTCGATGATGACGCGTCGCCAGCTGTCGCCCTCGGCCGTCGTCAGGCCGCACCGCTCGAGCTGCTCGCACACGGTGGCGAAGAAGCCCGGGGGGATCGACAGGTAGAAGGCGTGGTTGCCCCCCGTGCCGCGGTCCATGTCGAGCTCGTCGACGGTCCTGGCGAGCAGGTCGAACGCCGCGGGGTCGTCGAACGTGCCGGGCACGAACCGGAAGCCCTCGGAGAGGTTGCGCCACACGTCCTCGCTGAAGGGCGTGCGGGCGTGCTGCTTCACGGCGTCGTGGACGACCTGGCCGAAGTCCTGCGCCGCCCAGTCCCTTCGGGCGAAGCCGACGAGCGAGAAGCCCGGCGGCAGCAGCCCACGGTTGGCGAGGTCGTAGATCGCCGGCATGAGCTTCTTGCGGGCGAGGTCACCGGTCACGCCGAACAGCACGAGACCACACGGTCCCGCGATGCGGGGGAGGCGCTTGTCCTCGGCGGTGCGCAGCGGGTTGTGCCCGTGCGAGATGCGCGCCGGAGTCATGCACGTCCTCCTGCCAGCAGCGCTTCGCGCAGCTGAGCGAGTCCTGCGTCGTGGTCGGTGAGGTGCAGCTGGAGGACGGGGCGACCGTGCTCGGCGAGGACGGCGGCGTCGCCTCCGGCCTGGGAGGCGATGAAGTCACCGAAGGTGAACTCGCGACCGGGGATCGAGAGGTCCTCCTTGGGCGCCGTGGTCACCTGGAGGTAGACGCCGACGGCCGGGCCGCCCTTGTGGAACTGGCCCGTCGAGTGGAGGAAGCGCGGGCCCCAGCCGAACGTCGTCGGACGCTCGGTGCGGCGGGCCAGCGGGACGCGGCACTCGGCGAGGTCGGCGTCGGCGAGCCGGTCGAGGTAGGCCATGACGGCGACGTAGCCGTGCTGCGGGTCGAGCTGGGCGAAGAGCGCGTCGAGGGCCGCCGGGACGGTCGTCGCGTCGCCGAGCCAGTCGCCCGAGCCGCCGAGCGATCGGATCTCGACGGAGCCGTCCGTCGCGGCAGGGTCGGCGGCGGCGCCCGTCCCCTGGTCGAGCAGGGCCCGAGCGGCCTTCTTGGCGCTCTCGACGTCGGGCTGGTCGAACGGGTTGATGCCGAGCAGCCGGCCGGCGACGGCCGTCGCCACCTCCCACAGGAGCAGCTGGGCACCCAGGGCGCCGCCCACGCGTACCTCCGAGGCGACGTCGTCGCCCGGGCCGGACTCGTTGTCGGCGGCCACGAGGCGCACCACGGTGACGTCGGCCGCAGGCCAGGCCACCTCGGGGTCCTGCTCGCCTCCGGCGACGACGGGAAGCACGCCGGTGCCGTTCTTGCCCGTGGACTCGGCGATGAGCTGCTCGGCCCAGTCGGCGAACCCGACGATGCCGGAACCGTCGTCGACGAGGACGAGCTTGTCGCGCAGCGGGTCGGTGCCCCCCATGGCGGCGCCGAGGCGCAGACCGGGGTTGGCGTCGTCGTCGGCGGCCAGCAGGTCGGCGACGGACTCGGCCTCGTCGAGAAGCGCCTCGACGTCGACGCCGGCGAGACCGCTGGGCACGAGACCGAAGGCGGTCAGCGCGGAGTAGCGACCGCCGACGTTCGGGTCGGCGTTGACGACGCGGTAGCCCTTGCCGCGGGACTCCTGGTCGAGCGGGCTGCCGGGGTCGGTGACGATGACGATGCGCGACGCCGGGTCGATGCCGGCGTCGGTGAACGCCTGCTCGTAGGCGCGCCGCTGCGAGTCGGTCTCGACGGTGGAGCCGGACTTGCTCGAGACGACGACCACGGTGTGCTCGAGGTCGTCTCCGAGGGCCCGGCGGACGTAGTCGGGGTCGGACGAGTCGAGCACGACGAGCGGCTTGCCGGCCGTCGCGCAGATGACCTCGGGGGCGAGCGACGAGCCGCCCATGCCGCAGAGCACGACATGGTCGAGGCCCTGCTCGGAGAAGGACTCGCGCAGCGCGGCGATCTCTCCGACGAGGGGGCGCGACGAGCGCGGCAGGCCCACCCACGACAGGCGGATGCTCGACTCGGACTCGGCGTCAGGGCCCCACAGCGTGGGGTCCTGGGCGAAGAGGCGGCTCGCGACGGAGTCGTCGACGAGGCTCGGCACGTGCCTCCCGATCGCGTCCGCCGCTGCTCCTGATGCGCTGACGGACAGCGAGCTCATGCCGTCACCTTCTCCATCTCCGCGGTGACGCCGTCCAACAGCTCACCCCACGCCTTCTCGAACTTGTCGACGCCCTCGGTCTCGAGCAGGTCGACGACCTCGGTGTAGGAGACCCCGACGCCCTCGAGGTCGTCGAGGACGTTGCCGGCCAGCTCGTAGCCGCCGGTCACCGTGTCGCCGTGGATGTCGCCGTGGTCGGCCGTCGCCTCGAGCGTCTTGCCGGGCATCGTGTTGACGACGTCGGCGGCCACGAGCTCGGTGACGTACATCGTGTCGGGGTAGGCCGGGTCCTTGACGCCGGTGGACGCCCAGAGCGGGCGCTGCACGTTCGCGCCCGCCTCGGCGAGCGAGCCCCAGCGCGGCGTCGAGAAGACCTCCTCGAAGGCCTGGTAGGCGAGGCGCGCGTTGGCCAGTCCGGCCTTGCCCTTGAGGGCACGGGCCTCGTCGGTGCCGATGGTGTCGAGGCGCTTGTCGATCTCGGTGTCGACGCGGGAGACGAAGAACGAGGCGACCGAGTGGATCGTCGACAGGTCGTGGCCGTTCGCGTGCGCCTTCTCGAGGCCCTCGAGATAGGCGTTCATGACGGCGCGGTAGCGCTCGAGGGAGAAGATCAGGGTCACGTTGACGCTGATGCCCTCGGCGATGGTCGCCGTGATGGCCGGGAGACCCGCCTTGGTCGCGGGGATCTTGATGAGCACGTTCGGGCGGTCCACGTCGCCGTGCATCTGCTTCGCCTGCTCGACCGTCTTGTCGGTGTCGTGGGCCAGGCGCGGGTCGACCTCGATGGAGACTCGGCCGTCGACGCCACGCGTCGACTCGTAGAGCGGCAGGAAGAGGTCGCACGCGTCGCGGACGTCCTCCGTCGTCAGCTCGTGGACGACCTCCTCGACGTCCTTGCCGGCCTTGGTCAGGGCGGCCAGGTCGTCGTTGTAGCGGTCGCCCTTCGACAGCGCCGCCTGGAAGATCGAGGGGTTCGAGGTGACACCGACGACGTTGCGCTCCTCGATGAGCTCGGAGATCCTGCCGGTCTCGATGAGCTCGCGGGAGAGGTCGTCGAGCCAGATGGAGACGCCTGCCTGTGAGAGCGCCTGGGTGTTCGGGTTGGTCATGCTGGTCACTTCCCCTTGCTCGTAGCGGATGCGGCTGCCGCACCGGCGGCCTTGCCGCTGCCGGTCGTCGCGTCGTCACCCATGACGGTGGTGGACGCGCTCTGGGCGGCGCGCGCCGGGTTGGTCTCGGTGACCCCCGGGGCCTTCGTCGCGGAGCCCTTGGCTGCCTTGATGGAGTCCTTCGCCGCCTTGACGACCGCGTCGGCGGTGATGCCGAACTCGCGGTACAGGGTGGCCTGGTCGGCGGACGCGCCGAAGTGCTCGATGCTCACGATGCGCCCGGCGTCGCCGACGACGTCGTGCCACCCCATCGAGATCCCCGCCTCGACGCTGACACGGGCGCGGACTGCCGGCGGCAGAACCTTGTCCTGGTAGGAACGGGTCTGCTTCTCGAACCATTCCCGGCAGGGCATCGACACGACGCGCGTCGCGATGCGGGACTTCTCGAGGCGCTCGGCGGCCTGGACCGCCAGCTGCACCTCGGAACCCGTTGCGACGATGACGACGTCGGGGTCGCCGGCCCGCGACTCCTCGACGAGGACGTAGGCGCCCTTGGCGACGCCGCTCACCTTGCCGTAGGTCTTGCGGTCCCACGTCGGGACGGGCTGGCGGGTCAGGCACAGCGCGGCCGGACCGTCGGTGTTCGTGAGGATCTGCGCCCAGGCGGCCGCGGTCTCGTTGGCGTCGGCGGGTCGCACGACGTCGAGACCGGGGATGGCGCGCAGGGCGGCGAGGTGCTCGATCGGCTGGTGCGTGGGGCCGTCCTCGCCGAGGCCGATGGAGTCGTGCGTCCAGACGTACGTGACGGGTGCCTGCTGGATCGCGGCGAGGCGCACGGCCGGGCGCATGTAGTCGGAGAAGACGAGGAACGTTCCGCCGTAGGGACGGGTCAGGCCCTCGAGCGCGATCCCGTTGAGGATCATGCCCATGCCGTTCTCGCGGATGCCGAAGTGCAGCGTGCGGCCGAACGGGCCGCCCTTCCACGTCGACGTCTGCTTCGAGCTGGGGATGAAGGACGGCTGGCCCTCCATCGTCGTGTTGTTGGACTCGGCGAGGTCGGCCGAGCCGCCCCAGAGCTCGGGCATGACGTCGGCGATGGCCGTGAGGACCTTGCCGGACGCGGCGCGGGTCGCGACGCCCTTCTCGTCGGCGGGGAAGGTGGGCATGGCCTTGGCCAGACCGGCCGGGGCCTTCCCGGCGAGGATGCGGTCGAGCAGCGTCGCGCGGTCGGGGTTGGCCTTGCGCCACGCCTTGTACGTCTTGTCCCACTCGCGGTGCGCGGCCTTGCCCCGCTTGACGACGTCGCGTGCGTGCTTGAGGACGGCGGGCTCGACGACGAACGTCTTCTTCGGGTCGAAGCCGAGCAGCTCCTTCGTGCCGCCGATCTCCTCGTCGCCGAGGGCCGAGCCGTGCGACTTGCCGGTGTTCTGCTTCGTCGGTGCGGGCCACGCGATGATGGTGTGCAGCACGACGAGCGTCGGCTTGTCCGTCACCGTGTCGCCGGAGCGGATCGCGGCGAGCAGGGCGTCGACGTCCTCGACGTAGGTGGCGCCGTCGGCGTCCTTGCGCCAGTCGACCTCCACGACGTGCCAGCCGTAGGCCTCGAAGCGCGCCGCGACGTCCTCGCTGAACGCGATGTCGGTGTCGTCCTCGATGGAGATCTGGTTGGCGTCGTAGACGACGGTGAGGTTGCCGAGCTCCTGGTGGCCTGCGAGGGCGCAGGCCTCGTGCGAGACGCCCTCCTGCATGTCGCCGTCGGAGGCGATGACGTAAACGTGGTGGTCGAAGGGGCTCGTGCCCGGCTCGGCCTCGGGGTCGAAGAGGCCGCGCTGGCGGCGCTGGGCCATGGCCATGCCGACGGCGGACGCCAGGCCCGAGCCGAGCGGGCCGGTCGTGATCTCGACGCCGGGGGTGTGGTGCACCTCGGGGTGGCCGGGGGTCAGCGAACCCCACGTGCGCAGCGACTTGAGGTCGTCGAGCGAGAGGCCGTAGCCGCTGAGGTAGAGCTGGATGTACTGCGTCAGGCTCGAGTGCCCGCAGGAGAGCACGAACCGGTCGCGCCCCAGCCAGGCCGGGTCGGAGGGGTCGTGCGTCATGACGTTCTGGTAGAGCAGGTACGCGAGCGGGGCGAGCGACATCGCGGTGCCAGGGTGGCCGTTGCCGACCTTCTGCACGGCGTCGGCGGCGAGAAGGCGCGTGGTGTCGACCGCGCGGACGTCGAGGTCGCTCCAGCCGGCCTTCTTCGCCACGGGCAGCGGCAGACCCGGGTCGCGCTGTGCCAGCAGGCCCTTCGTCGTCGCCGTCCGCGTGGTGCCGGATCGGGTGGGCTTCTTCGCCTTCGTGGCGGTGCTGGACGCAGCAGTGGGCACGGAACGGGTCTCCTTCAACAAAGGTTGATCACGTACGGCCACGAGCCTAGTGCCCGCGCTGTGAGGGACGACACCTCGCCCGACGGTCGGTACGGCGTACTGCCGGTGCGGTGCCGGCCGTCGGCGGTGACGGTCTAGACTTGCGACGCAATGCTCACGTACCCATCGGGTCGGAGCGACGTACCAGCGGTGAGGATCTCAGTGACAACGGTGGACCCCCGCGCCGACCTCTCGGCGCTGAACGGTCCGGACGGCAGTGGGCTGAAGTTCCTCGTCGGACAGTACGTCTCCCTGATGAAGCCCCGGATCATCGAGCTGCTCCTCATCACGACGATCCCCGTGATGTTCCTGGCCGAGCAGGGTGTGCCCGACCTGTGGCTCGTCGTCGCGACCGTCGTCGGCGGCACGCTGTCGGCGGGCGCGGCCAACACCCTCAACTGCTACATCGACCGTGACATCGACGCGGTCATGCACCGCACGAGCCGACGTCCGCTGGTGACCGGGACGGTCAGCCCGCGGGGAGCCCTCGTCTTCGGGGTGGCCCTCGCCGTCGGGTCGACCCTGTGGCTTGGCCTGCTCGTCAACTGGCTGAGTGCCTGGCTCGCCCTCGGGGCACTGCTCTTCTACGTCTTCGGCTACACGCTGCTGCTCAAGCGCCGCACGGCCCAGAACATCGTCTGGGGCGGGGCCGCGGGCTGCATGCCGGTGCTCATCGGATGGTCGGCCGTGACCGACTCGCTCAGCTGGTCGGCGTTCATCCTCTTCATGGTCATCTTCTTCTGGACGCCGCCGCACTACTGGCCGCTGTCGATGCGCTACAAGGACGACTACGCCACCGCGCACGTGCCGATGCTCCCGGTCGTCGAGCGCTTCGTCGTCGTGGCACGGCAGATCGTCGTCTACTCGTGGGCCATGGTCCTGACGTCCCTGGCCCTCGTGCCGGTCCAACACGTCGGGTGGGTCTACACCGTGGCTGCCGTGGTCGCGGGGGCGCTCTTCCTCACCGAGGCGCACCGCCTCCTCGCGAAGGCGCGTGCGGGTGCGGCCGAGGACGTCCTCAAGCCCATGCGCCTGTTCCACTTCTCGATCACGTACCTCACGGTCCTCTTCGTGGGTGTCGCGCTCGACCCGATCTGGCACCTGCCGCTGCCGTTCTACTCCTGACGCGCACCCGCCCGCCGAGGCCGTTTGCCGGCCGGCGCGCTCACGTGGTCGGCGTGCCGTCCTCGAGGTAGAGCGTCCCGCCGCCCTCGTGGCGGTGCAGCGCGGTGAGCAGCCGCTCGTTGTAGGGAGCGACCCGGCCCGGCCAGTCGTCCGGCCCGGTCCAGTGCACGTCGCGGATCTCGCGCTGCTGCAGGTGCGCCCGCTCGACGACGTCGGCCTCGACGGTGCCGAGGTCGAAGACGAAGACGGTCGCGTCGCCCCAGCCGTGGAGCGCGGGGAGCCAGTTGACGGCGAGCAGCGGACCGGCGCTGACGGTCAGGTCGAGCTCCTCGCGGACCTCGCGGACGACGCAGGCGGCGGGGGACTCGTGCCGGTCCACGACACCGCCGGGCAGGTCCCACTCGCGCTTGTAGACGAGCTCGCAGAGGAGCAGGTGCCCCGAGCCCGAGCGCAGGACGCCCTGGGCGATGGCGCGCTTGGTCGGCAGGGTCGAGTCGAGCATGGCGGTGAAGCCCTCGCGGGTGTCCGGGTGGGCGTCGTCGCGGCGCCGGCCGAGCACGACGGTGTCCTGGCGCACGCCGGCGAGGGTGGCGTTGCCGCGGAGGTGGCCCTCGCGACGCAGCCCGGCCCGCAGGGCCGTGCGCACGGAGGCCCGGTTGTCGGGGTTGACGTGCGCCTCGACCCGCTCGAGGTCGAGCGCCTCGAACGCCCACTCGACGAGCAGTCGCACGGCCCGCCACGCGAGCCCCCGGCCGCGGTACGGCGCGAAGACGGCCCACGACAGGACGCCGACGCGTGGCTCCTGGACCCGGACGTCGACGGTGCCGGCGGCTCGCCCGCGCCACTCGACGAGGTAGGTGACCTTGGACCGGTCGCTCCACTCGGTGCGCGTCCGCTCGATCCAGGCCCGGTGCTCCTCGACGGGCGGCGGCGCCACGGGGAAGTCGAACCAGCGGGCGATCTCGCTGTCGTGCAGGGTCCGGGTGGCGTCGCTGTCGTCGAGCGTCCACGGACGGAGCACGAGCTCGCCCTCGCGGAGCGTCGGCTGGTCGGTCACCGCCCCAGCCTAGGGATGACCGCCCGGCGTCGGCTCGGTGAGGGGCAGGGTCAGCTCGAAGCGGCACCCGGGGCCGGCGTTGGCCACGGTCACGTCGCCACCGTGGGCCCGGGCGATGCCACGCGCGACGGCGAGCCCGAGGCCGGCGCCCACCCCCGCGGCCGGGGTCCGCGAACTCGTGCCGCGCCAGCCCGGCTCGAAGAGCCGGTCGAGCTCACTGGCAGGGATGCCGCCGCAGCCGTCCGCGACGGCGACGCGGGCCACGTCGTGGTCGGCCGTGAGGGAGATGTCGACGCTGCCGCCGGCGTCCGTGTGGGTCAAAGCGTTCGTCACGAGGTTGGACAGGGCGCGGGAGAGCTCACCCGCGTCGGCCGAGGCGGTGACGGACCCGGTCGGGGCCGAGCCTGCGACGTGGACGCCGCGTCCGTCCGCGAGGACGCGCGCGGAGGCGAGGGCGTCGGACACGAGGTCGCCGAGGTCGACGGGTGCCCGGTCGAGTCGCAGCGTGCCGGACTGGAGGCGGGAGAGTGCGAGGAGCCCGCCGACCATGTCGGACATCCGGTCGGCCTCCGAGCGGATGCGCGCCGGGTACGACCCGTCCGCGGGGGCGTGGCCGTCCTCGATCGCCTCCGCCATCGCCCGAATGCCCGCCAGCGGGGTGCGCAGGTCGTGCGACACCCAGGCGACGAGCTCGCGCCGGCTCTCCTCGACCTGTCGGTCGCGGTCGCGCTCGGCCGCCTCCTCCGCGGAGGCGCGCATCAGCTCCTGGACCCGTCGGGCGATGAGCCAGCCGAAGACGGCCGCGATGGGGAGCGAGGTGGCGGTGACGACGAGGACCACGAGCTGGTCGTGCTCGTTGATGAACATCGCCCGCGCCGTGACGACGACCCCGAGGGCGACGGTGAGGATGACGACGACGGGGGCCACCACCGCGGCGGCGACGAGGGAGCGGGCGGCGAGCGCCCGGACGACGAGCGCGCCGACGGTCCCGACCGCGACGGCAGCGAGCGCGGCGAACAGGGCCGCCTCGGCGATCACGGGCCCGCCGCCGCGGGGGCGACGCCGTCCCACCGGTAGCCCACACCCCACACCGTCTGGAGCCGGACGGGCCGCGCGGGGTCGGTCTCGACCTTCTCGCGCAGACGGCGTACGTGCACGGTCACCGTGGACTCGTCGCCGTACTCCCAGCCCCACACCTGCTCCATCAGCTCCCGCCGGGAGAAGGCCGTGCCCGGGTGGGCCATGAGGTGGGCGAGCAGGTCGAACTCGCGGCTGGTCAGCGCGAGGGGTGCGTTGCCGAGCCAGGCCTGGTGGCGTCGGGTGTCGACGCGCAGGTCGTCGTCCACGAGGGTCGTCACCGCCGGCTCCGCCACCGCGGTCGGCGGTGCGGCCCTGCGCAGGATCGACTGGATGCGCAGCACGAGCTCGCGGCTGCTGAACGGCTTCGTCACGTAGTCGTCGGCGCCGATCTCGAGGCCGAGGACGCGGTCCGACTCCTCACCCCGGGCCGTCAGCATGACGACGGGCAGGTCGCCGCGTTCCGAGCGCAGCCGGCGGAACACCTCCAGGCCGTCGAGGCCGGGCAGCGTCAGGTCGAGCACGACGAGGTCGGGGGAGCGGGTCCGGGCCACGGACAGCGCGTCGAGCCCGTCGCCGGCCTCGAGCACGTCGAGTCCGGCGCGGGTCAGGTAGCCCGAGACGACCTCGCGCAGGGTGGGGTCGTCGTCGACGACGAGGACGGTGGGCACGCCACCAGCCTAGGCAGCGGCGCGCCCTCCGGAGCGGCGAAAGTCCTTGTGGTCCGGTGACGTCGGCGCGTGGTCGTCAGACCGGATGGCGTCTCGTGGCCAGGACGCCGAACGTCAGCGCGACGACGAGCAGGCTGGCCCCCAACATGTGCAGCAGGACGAGCAGCTCGGGCAGCTTCGTGAAGTACTGGATGTAGCCGATGAGCCCCTGGGCGAGGGTGACGACGAGCACCATGGTCCAGGCCCGGCGGGCCTCGTCGGTGGTCGCCGTGATGCGCACCGCGACGAGGGTCGCGATGACGAGACCGCAGAAGAGCATGACGGCGTCGGCGTGCATCCACGAGACGAAGCGCGGGTCGAAGCCCGTGCGGGCGGGCCGGTCGGCGTCGCCCGAGTGCGGCCCCGAGCCGGTGACGATGGTGCCGAGGAGCAGCACGACCGCGCCCACGGCGCTCGTGCCGAGGGCCAGCGTCCGGGCGAGCGGGTGGACGACGAGCTCGCCCGGGCCCGAGACGTCGTCGCGGGCTCCGCGCACGAGCGCCGTCGACAGCGCGACGAGCACCATCGAGAGCAGGAAGTGCGACATGACGGTCCACGGGTTGAGGCCGGTCAGGACGGTGATGCCGCCGAGGACCGCCTGGGCGGGGATGCCGGCGAGGACGCCGATCGCGACGCGGTGGAGCCGGCGGCGCTGCGGCCAGTGCGTGAGCACGACCCACAGCGAGGCCAGCGCGAGGACGGTGACGACGCCCGTCAGCATGCGGTTGCCGAACTCGACGAGGTCGTGGAACTCGCTCTCGGGCGTGCGCACCGGTGTGAACGACCCCGGCTGGCACTCCGGCCACGTGCTGCACCCGAGCCCGCTGCCGGTGAGGCGCACGATGCCGCCGGTGACGACGATGCCGACCTCGCCGACGAGGTTGGCGAGCAGGAGCGGCCGCACCCAGCGGGAGCGGACGGCGGGGAGATGACCTGCAGCCCGCGCGAGCCGGCTCTGGCCGGTCAGGGGGACGGCGTCGGTCACGGTTGGCGTGGAGGACACCCCGCAAGGGTATGCCGCCGGGCCCGGTCTCCCCGCATCGCCCCGAGCTGCCGGGGGCTGTGTGAGTCAGGCCCGCGCGCGCCGTGGGGCGAAGCCCGCCACCGGGTTCAGGCCACGTCGTTCCACACGACCTGCGAGCCGGCGTGGCCCGCGAGGACGACGGTGACGACGGCCGCCACGGCGGCGAGGACGACGAGAGTGCTGACGATGACGTCGAGGGCGTGCCCGCGGGGCGACTCCTCGTCCGGGGGCCGGGCGAACCAGAGAGCGAGGAGCGTGATCCCCATGAACAGCAGGCAGAACAGCTTGGCGCGGTCGCCCCACTCGACGTGCTCGCGCAGCAGGTCGAAGTCCGTCGTGCTCGCTCGCACGGCGGACACCCGGCGCTGCAGGGCCTCGCCGCTCTCGGCCGCGACGAAGGCCGAGGCCCCCGAGATCACGGCACCTGCGGCGGTGGGCCAGCGCAGCACCCGTCGCCACGCGGGGCGGACGGCGTAGGCGATCGCGCACAGCGCCGACAGCGGCACGAGGACGATGACGGCGTGGATGACGAGGGCATGCATCGGGAGACCGAAGATGTAGTCGAACACGTCGCCTCCGGCCGATCGGGTCGTGGGGTGGGTGGTACGGATGGTCCCTGTGGTCGTGCTGCGGCCAGTCTCGTCGGTTCAGTCGTCGAAGCGGAAGAGACGCGCCGCGAGGACCGTCGCCACCAGTCCCCACGCGACGACGACTGCGAGCGCGGGAAGGTTCAGCACACCGTCGACGAGGGCCGACCGGAGCCCGTCGGCCAGGCCCGCCGAGGGGAGGTAGGCCACGACGTGCGACACGCCCGCGGGGAGCTCGGTCCGCGGCACGATGACACCGCCGACGGCGAGCAGCAGCACCCACACGAGGTTGGCGATCGCGAGCACGGCCTCGGCCCGCAGGGTGCCCGCGAGCAGGAGGGCCAGGGCCACGAAGGCCCACGTGCCGAGGACGACGAAGAGGACGGCATACGGGATCCCGGAGACCTCCGGCCGCCACCCGAGCGCGAGACCCAGCACGGCGATGACGCCGATCTGGAGCACCTCGACGGCCAGGGTCGCGATCACCTTGGCCGCGACGAGACCGCCCCGTCCGAGGGGGGTGACGCCGAGGTAGCGCAGCACGGCGTAGCGCCGGTCGAACGCGGTCGAGATCGCCTGGGCGGTGAACGCGGCGGAGATGACGCAGAGGGCGATGACGCCCGGCGTCGCCACGTCGATGCGCGTGCCCGGGCCGAGGGACGGGGTCGTCGTCACGCTGAGCCCGACGAGTGCCATCGCGGGCAGCACGAGGGAGACGAGGAGCTGCTCGCCGTTGCGGAGCAGGCTCCCCACCTCGAAGCCGGACTGGGCCAGGACGCGCCGGCGGGAGGCGGCGGCGCGGGAGGTGCCCGGCGTCGTCGGGGCGGCCGAGGTGCTCACGCGGCTCCCTTGCGGGTCAGGCTGAAGTAGACGTCCTCGAGGGAGCGACCGGCGGTCACCGAGGCGGGCGTCCCCTCCGCGACGGTGCGTCCGGCGTTCATGATGACGAGGTGGTCGGCGAGCCGCTCGGCCTCCTCGAAGGAGTGGGTCGTCACGACGACGGTGGTGCCGGCGTCGCGCTGCTCGGCCACGAGGTCCCACACGTCGAGCCGGCCGTGCGGGTCCAGACCGGCGGCGGGCTCGTCGAGGAAGAGGACCTCGGGCCGACCGAGCAGCGACGCCGCGAGCGCGAGGCGCTGCTTCTGGCCGCCCGACAGGCGGCGCACCGTCGTCGACGCGAAGTCGGTGACGCCGAGGCGACGCGCCACCGCATCGACGTCGACGGGGTCGGCGTAGAGCCGGGAGAGGTGGTGGAGGAGGCGCAGCGGCTTCGTGCCGTTGGGCAGACCCCCCGCCTGGAGCATGACGCCCACGCGGGCACGGTGGTCGGCGCTCGCCTGCCACGGGTCGGTGCCGAGCACCCTCACCGTGCCGCTGTCGGGTCGGCCGAGCCCGACGGCGCACTCGATGGCCGTCGTCTTGCCCGCGCCGTTGGGACCGAGTACCGCGGTGATGCGTCCCGCCGGTGCCGTCCACGTCAGCCCGTCGAGCGCGGCGACCTGACCGAAGGTGCGGTGGAGGTCGGACAGTGTCACCGCAGCGGTCATGGCCCATGAGTCTAGGCTCGGTCCCGACGACCCCGGTCACCGCACCTCGGTCGCCACCGGCGTACCCCCTCGCCGTCCCCGCTCCGCCCCGCCCGCCGCCCGACTCGACCCTGACGGAGACCCCACCCGTGAAGATCGACCCAGCCGCCAAGCCCTTCACCGCGATGGCCGCCGCGCCCACGGTGATCGCTGCGCTGGCCCGCCGACCGCGTACGACCGCCGCCCTCGGCCTGCTGACGGCGGGGGTGACCCTCTTCTTCCGCGACCCCGACCGCACCCCGGACCGCACGCCCGTGACCGACCCCGACGTCGTGCTCGCCCCGGCCGACGGGATCGTCATGCACGTGGGGGAGCCGCAGCCGGGCATCGCCCCGCCCGGTGAGTGGCAGCAGGTCAGCATCTTCCTGTCCCTGCTCGACGTGCACATGAACCGCTCGCCCTACGGTGGCCGCGTCATCGACGTCACGCACACGCCGGGCCGCTTCCTCGCCGCCTACCGCGCCGAGAGCGCCACGAAGAACGAGCGCAGCGAGATCATCGTCGAGCGCGTCGTCGCGGGCCGACCGCGTCGCATCGTCTACCGCCAGCTCGTGGGCCAGCTGGCGCGCCGCATCGTCACCAGGATCGAGCCGGGCGACGAGATCGCCACGGGCGAGCGCATGGGCCTGATGAAGTTCGGCTCGCGCATGGACGTCTTCGTGCCGCCGGAGGTGCAGCTCGAGGTCAGCAAGGGCAAGCGCGCCATCGGGGGAGAGACGGTCCTGGGCCGCTTCCCGGCGGCGGACGCATCGTGACCGGCGACGCGGCCTCCGACGAGCGCCCGCGGCGGCGCGACCGCGTGAGCCGGCGCATCCGGCTCGTGTCGGCCACCGGGGCCAGGGTCATCCCGCTCGACCGGCTCAACCCGCGTGTCCGAGCCCGGGCGACCCTCCCGAGCCTCTTCACGCTGGGCAACATGCTGTGCGGCTTCTCGTCGGTGCTGCTGTCCTTCCAGGGACACTTCCGGGCGGCAGCCGTCCTCGTCGGCATCTCGATCATCCTCGACATCTGCGACGGTGCGGTGGCTCGGGCGGTCGGCGCCATCACGCCCTTCGGCCTCCAGTTCGACTCGCTCGCCGACCTCATCTCGTTCGGCATCGCGCCTGCGGTGCTCGTCTACACGTGGGCGCTGCCGGCGTACCCCGTCTGGGCGTGGGCCGGCGCGATGTTCTGGCTGGCCTGCGCGGCCTACCGCCTGGCCCGCTTCAACGTCACCATCGACCCGCTCGCCGACAAGCGCTACTTCGTCGGCCTCGCGAGCCCTGGTGCCGCCGGCGTCGTCATCTCGACCGTGCTCGCCATCGGGGAGCCGCTCTATGACTGGGCGCCCCTCGTGCCCGTCGTGGCCGGGGTGGTGCCGGCGGCCCTCATGGCGTCGTCGTTCCGCTTCCGCTCCTTCCGCGACCTGCTGTCGCCGCGGCATCTGCGCATCACGGTCCCGCTCGGCATCGTCATCGCCGTCGGCCTGGCCCTCTTCCCGGGCGCGACCGGCATGGCGCTCGCCTACGGCTACGTCCTCACCTGCCCGCTGGGCTGGGTCACGTCACCACTGCGGCGGCGGTGGTTCGGCGAGGCCGCCGTCGCCCCGCCGCGGACCCGCATGCCGTCGGTCATCATGCCGCCGGACGCCGACGACGACCTGGACGACGCCGACGACGACGCCGACGACGAGGCGGGGGACTGCGACGACCTCGACGGCGACCGCTGAGGACGCCCGGCGAGGGTAAGGGGGGCCTAACTGGAAGTTGGGGCCCTAATTACGTCACAATGGTGTGGTGTTTATCGGAGAGCACGCACCGCGTGAGACGAAGGACGGCGAGCACGTCTCGCCGCTCGAGTCGCGCACGCGCTCGCGGGTGCTCCACATGGTCTCCGCCGACGGCCCCATCTCGGCCGCCGAGCTCGGTCGTCACCTCGACCTGACCCCCGCCGCCGTGCGTCGTCACCTCGACGCGCTGGTCGAGCAGGGCGCCGTCGTGCCGCACGAGCCCACCGGTGGCCGCCGTGGCCGTGGTCGTCCCGCCCGCGCCTACGTCGTGTCCGACGCCGGGCACAGCGCCCTCGAAGCCGACTACGACTCGCTCGCAGTCGAGGTGCTGCGCTACCTCGAGGAGCACGCGGGTCCGGCTGCCGTCGGCGAGTTCGCCCGCAGCCGCGTCGGCGCGCTCGAGGAGCGGTATGCCGCCCGCCTCGCCGCCGCCGGTGACGACCCCGCCGCTCGCACCGAGGCCCTCGTCGAGGCCCTCAGCGAGGACGGCTTCGCCGCGACCGCCCGTCCCGTCGGGGCCGGCGGCCTGACCGGCGTCCAGCTGTGCCAGGGTCACTGCCCGGTGCAGCACGTCGCCACCGAGTTCCCGGCCTTCTGCGAGGCCGAGACCGACGCGTTCTCCCGCCTGCTCGGGGTGCACGTCCAGCGCCTCGCGACCCTCGCGGGCGGACACCACGTGTGCACGACCTTCGTCCCGACCGGTGGAATCGGCTCCCGTCCCCGGAAGACCTCGCCGGTCGCCGGTGTTGACCCGGAGGCCGCCCCGACCACCACGACCACCACGACCACCCAGACTCCCCACGACACGCCGGGCACGCCCGCCGGCACGCGTACGCCCCGCACGAGCACGACCCGCACGAGCACCGACACGCTCACGCACGTCAAGGAAGGTTCCTCATGACCACCCACATCGAAGAGCTGAACCCCGGCCTCAAGGGCATCGGCACCTACGAGTACGGCTGGGCCGACAGCGACGTGGCCGGGTCCACGGCGCGTCGTGGGCTCAACGAGGACGTCGTGCGCGACATCTCGGCCCGCAAGACCGAGCCGGAGTGGATGACGAAGCTGCGCCTGAA
The DNA here is from genome assembly GCF_001428505.1 of Terrabacter sp. Root181. Classification (GTDB taxonomy): domain Bacteria; phylum Actinomycetota; class Actinomycetes; order Actinomycetales; family Dermatophilaceae; genus Terrabacter. The sequence continues at coordinate 284,442 of NZ_LMHU01000006.1, read as the reverse complement.
GAGCCTCAGCCTCTTCGGCAAGAAGCCCATGCCGTCGTGGGGCTCCGACCTCACCGGCATCGACTTCCAGAACATCAAGTACTTCGTGAAGTCCACCGAGAAGCAGGCGGCCACGTGGGACGACCTGCCCGAGGACATCAAGAACACCTACGACCGCCTGGGCATCCCCGAGGCCGAGAAGCAGCGGCTCGTCTCCGGCGTCGCCGCGCAGTACGAGTCGGAGGTCGTCTACCACCAGATCCGTGAGGACCTCGAGGCCCAGGGCGTCATCTTCCTCGACACCGACACGGCGCTGAAGGAGCACGAGGACCTCTTCCGCGAGCACTTCGCCACGGTGATCCCGGCCGGTGACAACAAGTTCGCAGCGCTCAACACGGCCGTGTGGTCGGGTGGCTCGTTCATCTACGTGCCCAAGGGCGTCCACGTCGACATCCCGCTCCAGGCGTACTTCCGCATCAACACCGAGAACATGGGCCAGTTCGAGCGGACGCTGATCATCGCCGACGAGGGTTCCTACGTGCACTACGTCGAAGGCTGCACCGCGCCGATCTACAAGTCGGACTCGCTGCACTCGGCCGTCGTCGAGATCATCGTCAAGAAGAACGCCCGGGTGCGCTACACGACGATCCAGAACTGGTCCAACAACGTCTACAACCTCGTCACCAAGCGGGCGACCTGCGAGGCCGGCGCGACGATGGAGTGGGTCGACGGCAACATCGGCTCCAAGGTGACGATGAAGTACCCCGCCGTCTTCCTCATGGGCGAGCACGCGAAGGGTGAGACGCTCTCGATCGCCTTCGCCGGCGCGGGCCAGCACCAGGACACGGGCTCCAAGATGGTTCACTGTGCTCCCAACACCAAGAGCTCGATCATCAGCAAGTCGGTCGCCCGTGGTGGCGGGCGCGCGAGCTACCGCGGCCTCGTGCAGGTGCTCGAGGGCGCCTCGCACTCGGCATCGACCGTGCGCTGCGACGCGCTGCTCGTCGACACGATCAGCCGCTCCGACACCTACCCCTACGTCGACATCCGCGAGGACGACGTCTCGATGGGTCACGAGGCCACGGTCTCCAAGGTGTCCGAGGACCAGCTCTTCTACCTCATGTCCCGCGGCATGGCCGAGGACGAGGCCATGGCGATGATCGTGCGCGGCTTCATCGAGCCGATCGCGCGTGAGCTGCCCATGGAGTACGCCCTCGAGCTCAACCGCCTCATCGAGCTGCAGATGGAAGGAGCCGTCGGCTGATGAGCCTTCTGGCTGACACGACGACCGACACCCCCGAGACCCAGCAGAGCGAGACCACGGTGCCCGACGCCGCCCCCACCGCCACGACCACCCTCCCCGGCGCCACCGCCCACACCGACTCGGCCGCGGCGTTCGTGCCCGTCCAGTCGCGGGCCGAGCGCACGGCGTCCTTCGACGTCTCCGCGTTCCCGCTCCCGACGGGCCGCGAGGAGGACTGGCGCTTCACGCCCGTCAAGAAGCTCGCCGGCCTGCTGGCCGAGGGCGCGACGGGAAGCCTCGACTGGAGCACGTCGCTCCCCGAGGGCGTCACGACGTCGATGATCACGTCCGAGCAGGCCCGGGGTCTCGGCGTCCTGCCGCCGCAGGACCGCGCGGCCGTCGTTGCCGCCGCGGCCGCCGACGGCGCTGTGCTGCTCGACATCCCGGCCGACGCCGAGCTCGACGAGCCGGTCCGCCTCTCGCTCGTCGGCCGGGGCGGGGAGCCCGTGCACGGCCACCTCGTCGTGCGTGCCGGACGATTCTCCAAGGCGACCGTCGTCGTCGAGCACACCGGCTCGGCCCGCTACTGCCAGCTCCTGTCAGTCGTCACCGACGACGGCTCCGACCTCACCGTCGTGTCGGTGCAGCGCTGGGCCGACGACGCCCAGCACCTGGCCCAGCACGACGCGCTCGTCGGTCGCGACGCCCGCTTCAAGCACCTCTCGGTGTCGCTCGGCGGGGAGGTCGTCCGCGTCAACGCCAACGTGCGCTACGCCGGTCCCGGTGGCGACGCGACCCTCCTCGGCGTCTACTTCGCCGACGCCGGTCAGCACCTCGAGCACCGCTCGTACGTCGACCACAACACCCCCCACTGCAAGAGCCGCGCCACCTACAAGGGTGCGCTCCAGGGCGAGTCCGCCCGCACCGTGTGGGTCGGCGACGTCCTGATCCGCGCGGAGGCCGAGGGCACCGACACCTACGAGCTCAACCGCAACCTCGTGCTCACCGACGGCGCTCGCGCCGACTCGGTGCCGAACCTCGAGATCGAGACCGGCGAGATCCTGGGTGCTGGACACGCTTCTGCCACAGGGCGTTTCGACGACCTGCAGCTGTTCTACCTGCAGTCGCGCGGCATCAACGAGGACGAGGCCAAGCGCCTCGTCGTGCGCGGCTTCTTCGCCGACATCATCCGTGAGATCCCGCTCGCCGACCTGCGTGACGAGATCACCGCCGCCATCGAGGACGAGCTCGCATCGACGGCGTACGCCGCTCCCACCCAGCACACCCCCAGCACAGACACCGCCAGCACCAACAAGGAGAACTGACCCATGAGCACGCTCGAGATCAAGGGACTGACGGTCTCGGTCGAGACCGAGGACGGCCCCAAGGAGATCCTGCGCGGGGTCGACCTCACCGTGAAGTCGGGGGAGACCCACGCGATCATGGGGCCCAACGGCTCCGGCAAGTCGACGCTGGCCTACAGCATCGCCGGCCACCCGAAGTACACCGTCACCGGCGGCACGGTGACGCTGGACGGCGAGGACGTCCTCGCCATGAAGGTCGACGAGCGCGCCCGCGCCGGCCTGTTCCTCGCGATGCAGTACCCCGTCGAGGTCCCCGGGGTCACGGTCAGCAACTTCCTCCGCACGGCCAAGACGGCCATCGACGGCGAGGCCCCCAAGCTGCGCACGTGGGTCAAGGACGTCAAGGCCGCCATGGGCAACCTGCGCATGGACCCCGCCTTCGCCGAGCGCAACGTCAACGAGGGCTTCTCCGGCGGCGAGAAGAAGCGCCACGAGATCCTCCAGATGGAGCTGCTCCGACCCAAGGTGGCCGTCCTCGACGAGACCGACTCCGGCCTCGACGTCGACGCGCTCAAGATCGTCTCCGAGGGCGTCAACCGCGCGAAGGACTCGAGCGACCTCGGCGTCCTGCTCATCACGCACTACACGCGCATCCTGCGCTACATCAAGCCCGACTTCGTGCACGTCTTCGTCGACGGCAAGATCGTCGAGGAGGGTGGCCCCGAGCTGGCCGACCGCCTCGAGGACGAGGGCTACGACCGCTACCTCACCGCGGCTCCGGCCGCGGCGGTCGAGGTCTGAGCCGAATGACCGACGTCCTGCCCTTCACGGACGGGGAGCTCGCCGCGATCCGCGGCGACTTCCCGATCCTGACGCGCACGGTGCGCGACGGCAGGCCGCTCGTCTACCTCGACTCCGGGGCGACGTCGCACAAGCCGACGCAGGTCCTCGACGCCGAGCGCGCGTTCTACGAGCAGCACAACGCTGCGGTCCACCGCGGGGCGCACCAGCTCGCGGAGGAGGCCACCGACGACTTCGAGGCGGCACGGGCGACCGTCGCGTCGTTCATCGGCGCGCCCGCCGACGAGGTCGTCTTCACCAAGAACGCCACCGAGGCCATCAACCTCGTCGCGTACGCCTTCTCCAACGCGGCCCCGACCGACGACCCCAAGGACGAGCGCTTCGTGCTCCGCCCCGGTGACGAGATCCTCGTGACCGAGATGGAGCACCACGCCAACCTCGTGCCGTGGCAGGAGCTCGCGCGTCGCACCGGCGCGACCCTGCGCTGGGTGCCGGTCGCCGCTGACGGCGCCCTCGACCTGACCGGTCTCGACGACCTGCTCACCGAGCGCACCAAGGTGTTCGCCTTCACCCACGTCTCCAACGTGCTCGGCACGGTCAACCCCGTCGCCGAGCTCGCCGAGCGCGCGCACGCGGTCGGCGCGCTCGTCGTCGTCGACGCGTGCCAGTCGGTGCCACACCTCGCGGTCGACGTCGCCACCCTGGGCGCCGACTTCGTCGCCTTCAGCGGCCACAAGATGTACGGCCCGATGGGCGTCGGCGTCCTCTGGGGCCGCGGCGAGCTCCTCGAGGTCATGCCGCCGTTCCTGACGGGCGGCTCGATGATCGAGCTCGTGACGATGGAGCGCTCGACCTACGCACCCGCGCCGCAGAAGTTCGAGGCGGGCGTGCCCAACGCGGCGCAGGCCGTGGCGCTGGCCGCCGCGGTCCGGTGGGTCGAGGCCCTCGGCATCGAGCGCATCCATGCGCACGAGGCCGCCCTCGTCGACCTGCTGCAGCGGGGCCTCGCCGAGCGCCCGTGGGTGCGTGTCGTCGGTCCGCCGCTCGGCACGCCGCGCGGCGGCGCCGTCGCGTTCGTCGTGGACGGCGTGCACGCGCACGACGTCGGGCAGGTGCTCGACGACGCCGGGGTGGCCGTCCGCGTGGGCCACCACTGCGCGTGGCCGCTGCACCGGGTGCTCGGCGCCACCGCCACGACCCGTGCGTCGTTCGCCGTCCACAACACCGTCGCCGAGGTCGAGGCGCTGCTCGCGGCGCTCGACCGCGTGCCGGTGGTCTTCGGCCTTCACACGGAGAGGGAGGCGAGCTGATGGACCTCTACCAGGAGCTCATCCTCGAGCACTCGAAGCGCCCGCACCACGCGGGTCTGCGCGAGCCCTTCGACGCCGAGGTGCACCACATCAACCCGACGTGCGGCGACGAGGTGACCCTGCGGGTCGACGTCTCCGGCACGGGCGCCGACGCCGTCGTGACCGACGTGTCCTACGAGGCGCAGGGCTGCTCGATCTCCGTCGCGAGCTCGTCCGTGCTCGCCGAGGAGGTCATCGGCCACCCGGTCGTCGAGGCCCTCGAGACCTTCGAGGCGATGCGCGCCATGCTGACCTCCCGTGGCCAGGTGGCCGGCGACGAGACGGTCATCGGCGACGGCGTGGCCTTCGCCGGCGTCTCGAAGTACCCCGCGCGCGTCAAGTGCGCCCTGCTCGGCTGGACCGCTTTCACCGACGCGCTGGCTCGAGCCGGCGTCGACATCACTTCCACGAGTTCCGCCTCCCCCCAAGGAGTTTCGTCATGACCCAGACCACCACCCCGCCCAACGTGGCTGACGTCGAGGAGGCCATGCGCGACGTCGTCGACCCCGAGCTCGGCATCAACGTCGTCGACCTCGGCCTCGTCTACGGCATCACCGTCGACGCGCAGTCGCACGCCGTCATCGACATGACGCTGACGTCGGCTGCGTGCCCCCTCACCGACGTCATCGAGGACCAGACCGCGCAGGCGCTCGAGGGTCTCGTCACGACGCACCGCATCAACTGGGTGTGGATGCCGCCGTGGGGTCCCGACAAGATCACCGAGGACGGCCGCGAGCAGCTGCGCGCCCTCGGCTTCAACCTCTGAGCCTGCAGCACCCGCGCTCGTGACGACGCGCGTCATCGAGGTCGACCCCGCTCGGTTCGACCGATGGATGGCGGGCTTCGCCGAGCGACACGGCACCTACGACGCCGCCGAGGAGTCCACTCCCGGCGGCGTCGTCGTGTCCGCCCGGGCTGCCGACGGATCCTCCCTCGTGGCAACGCCGTTCGCCCACGAGCCCCTCGGCGTCATCCTCGTCAGGCGAGGAGGGTATGCCGTGGGGCTGGCCTCCGCCGGCGCCTTCACGGCCTCGAAGGTGGGGTCCCGCCACGTCCAGTCGCGCACCGCGGCGGGCGGCTGGTCGCAACAGCGCTTCGCCCGCCGTCGGGGCAAGCAGGCCGACGAGCTCGTCGACGCCGTCGTGGGTCACGCGCGACGGGTCCTCCTCGGGGACGACGAGTCACCCGCGACGGGAGCGGACGGCATACCCCGAGGCCTCGTCGTCGGGGGAGACCGCACGCTGGTGCGCGAGGCGCTCGAGGCCCGGGCCCTGAGGGCCCTCGCAGGCCTCCCGATGCGCGAGCTCTACGATCTGCCCGACCCGAAGCGCGACGTGCTCGAGGCCGCGCTGCGTCGAGGGCGCTCCGTGCGCATCGAGCTCACGGAGACGCCTGCGGGCGGCGTCAGCTGACGGTGTCGACCCCGAAGGTGTTGCACTGGTTGAGGTCGCCGGTCTGGTAGCCCTGCAGGAACCACTTCTGGCGCGCTTCGGACGAGCCGTGGGTCCAGTTCTCGGGGGTGACGCGTCCCTGCATCTTCTTCTGGATGCGGTCGTCACCGACGGCGGACGCGGCCGAGAGCGCTGACGTGATGTCCTGCTCCGTGACGGGCTTGAGCAGCGGGGTGCCGTTGGCGTCGGTCGTCTCGGTCGCGTGCTTGACCCACGTGCCGGCGAGGCAGTCGGCCATGAGCTCGATGCGGACGGCGCCGGAGTTGGGACCCTGGGGGTCCTGCTGCGCCCGGTCCAGGATGCCGAGCTGGTTCTGGACGTGGTGGCCGTACTCGTGCGCGATGACGTACTCCTTGGCGAGCTGGCCGCCGTCGGCGCCGAACTTGCTCTGGAGCTCCTCGAAGAAGCTGGCGTCGACGTAGACCTTGGAGTCGAGGGGGCAGTAGAAGGGACCCACCTGCGAGTTGGCGGTACCGCAACCCGACGGGGTCTGGCCCTGGTAGATGACGGTCTTCACCGGCTCGTAGTTCATCTGGTACTTGGGCAGCGTCTTGCCCCAGTAGTCCTGGACGCTGTTGACCGTCGCGATGATGAGGCAGACGTCGTTCTTGTTGGCGTCGGCTCCGGTCTTGCACTGGGAGAACTCGCCCTGGTCGACCTGGCCCGCGGCCGCGACCTGGTCGGACTGGAGCTGCTGTGAGGGCAGTCCTCCGGTCGTGCTGCCGGAGTCGCCGCCACCGAGGATCTTGGTGCCGCCGAAGATGAGCATGAGCACGAGGAGGATGAGGCCACCGATGCCTCCACCGACCTGGATGCCGCCGGGGAAGCCGCCTCCGCCTCCGCCGCCCCCGCTGCCGCCGCTCTGCACCTGGGAGGTGTCGAGCTGGGCGTTGTCGTTGAAGCTCATGTGCCGCTCCTCGGGCTCGGGACCGGGGGCTCCCCGGTCCGGTCGAGATCACCCTAGTGCGCGGGGACCTGTGGACGACGGCTGCTCCGTCGGCTGCCGTGACGGTGTCGTACCCGCTCGAGCCGGGTCAGCGATGGGCGCCGCGGCCACCGGTGGTGTCGGAGCTGCCCGCGGACTTGACGAGGCGCGCGGCGAGGTCCTCGGTGGCCTGCACGAGCGCGGGTGACCCGACCACCTCGAAGGTGAGCGGCGTGACGGCCAGCTGGCGGGCGTACCACTCCGGCTCGTCGGTCGTGGCCCGGAGCCGGATGCCGCCCTCGACCACCTCGAGGCGTCCCAGGCTTCGGGGGATCCAGCGTGAGGCCTCGTCGAGGTCGGCCCGCAGCAGCACGTCGACCTCGTGGCGCCACCCCTGGGACAGGTGTTCCTCGAGGGTGCGGAGGGCGTCGAGGTCCTCGGGTGGCGCGAACCGCTGCGAGGTGGTGAAGACCGACAGGACGCGGTCGATCCGCAGGGCGCGCTGGGCCTCGCTCGTCTGCGACCAGCCGAGGAGGTACCACCGGTCGTGACGCAGGACGACCGCCCACGGGTCGATCTCCATCGGTCGCTCCCTGCCGTCCTCGAGGCGGTAGTCGATGCGGACCCGGTGCGACGACGTGCAGGCCTCGACGAGCTTGGCCGTCAGGGCAGGGTCGACGCGCAGGCGCGGGTCGGGCGGTGGGCCGGCCACCCGGCGTACGGCCCGGACCGGCTCGGCGACCTGCTGGGGGAGCACGCGCAGGATCTTGGAGAGGGCGGCCCCGACGAGCTCGGTGGGATCGGCCGCGCCGCGGTGGCCCTCGAGCACGGCCATGACGAGGCCGAGGGCCTCGGCGGCCGTGAACATCAGGGGTGGGAGTCGCAGGCCCCGGCCGACCCTGTAGCCGCCGTGCGGCCCGGTGACCGACTCGATCGGCAGGTCAGCCTCGCGGAGGATGGCGACGTAGCGGCGCGCGGCGCGCTCGGTGACGCCGAGGTGGTCGCCGAGCCGCTGAGCCGTGATGCCCGGGCTGTCCTGGATGGCCTCGAGCGCGAGCAGGGCTCGTGCCGTGGGACTCGTGTCGTACCGCATGTGGTCACCTCCCGGACGCCGACCGTCCGGAAAGACCGTACCGCTCAGCGGCGACGGCAGGCGCTTCCCGGATGCCGGCTTCGGGGCGGTGGCTGCGTCGGGCCTCGCGTGGTGGGCCGCATCGGCGCACCCGTGGCTCACGATCGCCTCGGTGACGTGGCTGCTGCTGGCCGCCGACCAGTTCCGCCTCGGGCGCGCCGGCGCGGACGACCCTGCCGAGGCGCCCTGAGCTCGGTTGCGCGTCAGGGGTTCTCGGCAGACGGGAGAGACGTGCACACGCACGCCCTGTTGCCGTCCTGGTCCGCGAGCACCGTGAACGATGGCGCCTGGCTGTCGTCGACGACGACGCCACCGGCGGCGACGGCGGCCGCGATCCGCTGGTCGGCCACCTCGGGTGCGACCCAGACGTCGAGGTGGAAGCGCTGCCGCGGCGTCTCGTGCTCGTCCGTCCCCTGGAACCAGAGGATGGGCACCCGTGCGGTGGCATCGCGGACGTCGTCGCCGATGCTCCCGCGACCCATGGCATCCGTGCCGCCGGTCAGCAGGGCTGCCCAGAACGGCGCGATCGTGGCGGCGCGCGCCGTGTCGAGCGCGAGCTCGATCCCGGTGACCGCTGCCGGGTCGGCCTCGAGGCCGTGCTCGCCCGCGATCCCGGTGATGCGCCGCGCGAGGTCGACGTCCTTCTGGGTCACCCAGTCGACGACGTGCTCCGTGCCCTCGTCGTCGCGGTGGACGGCGTCGTCGCTGAGCAGCACCAGGTCGACGTATGTCGTGCCGATCGTCACGCGCGGATGGTGGCCGACGGTGTCCCCCGCCTCGCCGACCGCGGAGACGAACGCCGCGCCGGCGACGAACCCGTCGACGAGGTACCTGGCATGCAGTCCCTGCCCCAGCTTCCGCCAGTCGGCCAGTCCGGCCTCGGTGATCTGCGTCGTCGTCAGCATGTCCATGCGAGGCACGCTAACCGGCAACCCGGACGTTCGACGTCTGGTAGGGGGCGCGAGGCGCTCGGTAGTCTGGCTACCCGGCGGCGTGCGACGAGGAGACGTCATGGCAACCTTCGGCCCGTCCGACGACCTGCAGGGAGCAGAGTTCGTCGACACCGACCTGCGCGGCGCCCGGTTCGTCGGCGCCGACGTCTCCGGCGTCGTGATGCGCGGTGTGCAGGCGGAGGACGTGGAGATCGATGCGCCGTGGCTCTTCGACGGCGAGACCTTCCTGCGCGTCAACGGTGTCGACGTGGTCCCGCTCGTCGACGCGGAGCTGAACCGGCGCTTCCCCGGTCGTGCCGAGCGGCGTGCCACCGATCCGGAGGGACTGGCGACGGCCTGGGCCCGGCTGGAGGGCGCCTGGGAGTCCACGCTCGCCCGCGTCGACGCCATGCCCGCCGGCACGGTGGACGTGTCGGTCGCCGGGGAGTGGTCGTTCGCCCAGACCCTGCGGCACCTCGTGCTGGCCACGGACACGTGGCTGGGCAAGGCGATTCTGGGGACCGCCCAGCCCTACCACCCCTATGGCCTGATCGACGCCGGCACCGTGGACGACGACTTCGACGTGTCGGTCCTTGCGACGGACGCGCCGTCCTACGCGGAGGTCCTCCGGGTGCGGGCAGCGAGGGTCGCGATGGTGCGCGACGTCATCGCCGCAGTCACACCCGAGCTGCTCGCGTCGGCCCGACCGAACCCGCACGACCCGGCGTACCCCGAGACGGTGCTCTCGTGCCTGCACACGATCCTCGACGAGGAGTGGGAGCACCACCGTTACGCCGTGCGCGACCTCGACGCGATCGAGGCCGGCGGGTCGGACGTCTGAGCCGTCGGGCTGTGGCGCGGGGTCAGCTGGGCTGCCAGAGCTCGATCCGGTTGCCCTCCGGGTCGGTGACCCAGCCGAACCGGCCGACACCATCCAGGTCCTGCGTCTCCGTGTCGGCGGCTGCTCCGGCGGCCCGCAGCTGCGCGAGCATCGCGTCGAGGTCCCGGACGCGGAAGTTGACCATCGTCTGCTGGGTGCGAGCGCCGAAGTAGTCGGTGTCTGCCTCGAACGTGGCGAACACGGTCGGTCCGGCCTCCTGGCTCCACAACCCGTGCTGGTCGACGTCCAGCCCGAGGCATTCGCGGTACCACGCAGCCAGGGCTGCCGGGTCTGCGGCTCTCAGGAAGTAGCCGCCGACACCCAGGACTCGTTCCATGCCGACATCATGGCAGGGAGCAGCTCGACGACCGTGGCCCCTACGAGGCCATCTGCGCGCGTGGGTCGCGACCGGAGCCTTGTCGTTCGCGACGGCTCTCGGGCGGGCTGATCTCGGCCCACACCACGTCGAGCGAGAGCCCGAGGACCACTGCGACGGCGGCGATCGTCGGGAACGACGGGGTGGCCACGCGGCCCGACTCGATCTTGCGCAGGGTCTCGGGCGAGATCCGTGCGTCGAGGGCGGTCTCGAGCATCGAGCGCTCGCCTCGGGCGCGACGCAGGAGGGCGCCGAGGCGCTGTCCGCGCTCGACCTCCGCGGGTGTGAGCGGCAACCTGACCATGAACCCGATCCTAGACCGGGATAGCATGGCCGGGATAGTTATTGGTCGCACGAGAGTGTCACGAGAGAGGCGCCGCATGATCGAGATCCTGAGCCCGTCCGAGCTGCCTCGGGCGCGGGAGACCGGCGCCCTCGTCGCTGACATCCTGCAGTCCCTGAGGAGCCGCACCGCAGTGGGCACCAACCTCCTGGACATCGACCGTTGGGCACGGTCGATGATCGTCGAGGCGGGGGCGACGTCCTGCTACGTCGACTACGCGCCGTCCTTCGGGCGAGGGCCGTTCGGCCACCACATCTGCACGTCGGTCAACGACGCCGTGCTCCACGGGCTGCCCCACGACCGCGCGCTGGACGACGGCGACCTGTTGTCGCTCGACCTCGCGGTCTCCCTGGGCGGGGTCGTCGCCGACTCCGCGGTCAGCTTCGTGGTGGGTGAGACGCAGCCCTCCGAGAGCCTCGCGATGATCGCCGTGACCGAGCGCGCCCTGGCCGCCGGCGTCGCCGCGGCGGGTCCGGGCGCCCGTGTCGGTGACGTCTCGTACGCCATCGGCTCGGTGCTCTCCGAGGCGGGCTTCCCGATCAACACCCAGTTCGGAGGTCATGGCGTCGGGTCGACGATGCACCAGGACCCTCACGTCGCGAACACCGGGCGCCCGGGCCGGGGCTACACGCTGCGCCCGGGCCTCCTCCTGGCCCTGGAGCCGTGGGTCATGGCCGACACGGCCGAGCTGGTGACCGATGCCGACGGCTGGACGCTGCGCAGCGCGACGGGCAGCCGGACGGCCCACAGCGAGCACACGATCGCCATCACGGGCGACGGTGCCGAGATCCTCACCCGGCCCACGCAGCCGACGTGCTGAGGTCGGAGCCGCTCGGGTGGCCCGGACCGCGTCGACCGACGTCGGCCGCCGACACACGGTGCGTCAGGAGACGACGACCGCGTCCGGGGTCGTCGTCGTCAGGCGCATCCTGACCGTGACCTCGTCGCCGATGCGCGGGGGAGTGGCCCCGGCCGGCAGCACGAGGAGGCTGCACTGCATGTGCGGCGGCTCGGCGAAACGGGGCATGACACCGGACACCGTGAAGGGCGAACGCACCCGGTGCGCTGCCTCGAGCACGCCCTCGGTGACGGCGATGGCGCGCGACCGCGCCGTGGCGGCGGACGACGGGCTCTCCATCGCGACGCCGTGCGAGGTGCCGCCGCTGACGACGACGAGGTGGCCCGCGGCGACCGCGCGCTGCCGGTAGCCGACCCGCGTGCCCTTGGTGACGGGTCGCACGTCGAGCACGTGAGCCCGCACCTCGTACGATCCCTTGTCGGCGTACCACAGGTCCGTGCCGATGCGGGGTCGGAACTCGTGCTCCGGGAATCGTGTTGCGAGAGCGGACAGCTCGGCGCCCGACACGTGCGACACGTACCACGTGCGGACTCCCGGGACGGCGGCGATGAAGCGCGAGATCTCCTCGACGTGGCCCGTGCCGAGCGGGAGGTGCAGGGTGACGCCGACCGCGTCGGCGAGTCCGGCCAGCTCGGCCACGTCGGCCACCGGCGTGCCGTAGCGGTTCATCGACGTGAGTCCCTCGACGACGACCCGCGTCTCGGCGAGCTCCCCCCGCAGGCTCGCCAGGTCGGACTCGGTCGTGACGGTGTGCACGACGCGCCGGTTCGCCAGGTCGGGCAGGTCGGCGTGGACGGCGGCGCGGTACGGCTCCATGACGAGCACGTCGCCGCCGAACGCGGCCAGGGCAGAAGGCAGCTCGGCGTAGGCGCCGATCGCGACCATCGGCACCCCCAGGCGGCCCGCCTCCGCGCAGAGCAGGTCGCGGCCGAAGCCGTAGCCGTTGCCCTTGACGACGGGGACGACGGCGGGGTACTCGGCGACGAAGCGGTCGTGGGCGGCGCGCCAGCGCTCACCGTCGACGTGCAGGACGAAGGACACGAGCGCTCACCGCCGCTTCATGTAGAGGTCGAAAGCCTTGTAGAGCAAGCGGTTCAGCGGCAGGTCCCACTCGCCGGCGAGGCGCACGGCCTCGCCGCCCGTGCCGACCTTGAAGCGGATGAGCCCGATGTGCGGGTTGGCCTCGTCGACGGTGTTGGTGATGCCGCGCAGGTCGTAGACGCTCGCCCCGGCGGCGATCGAGTCCTGCATCATCCGCCACTGGATCGCCGTGGAGCCCTGGAGCTCGCGCTTGGCCGACGTCGATGCACCGTAGGAGTACCACGCGTGCGCGCCGACCCGGATGAAGATCGTCGCCGCCAGCACGTCGCCCTCGTGCTCGGCGAGGTAGACGCGGATCCGCTGGGGATCCTCGGCCGACAGGGCGGCATACATGGTCTCGAAGTAGGCGAGGCCGCGCGGCGTGAAGCGGTCGCGCTCTGCGGTCTCGACGTAGGTGCGGTGGAAGGCCGGCAGGTCGGACTCGTCACCGACGCGGACCTCCACCCCGTTCTTCGCGGTCTTCTTGATGTTGCGGCGCCACAGCTGGTTCATGCCCGCCAGCACGTCGGCCTCGGTGCGTCCCGCGAGGGGCACCTGGAAGACGTACTCCGGCTGGCCGGCGGCGAAGCCGTCGTCGGGACTGAGGTGGCGGAAGCCCAGTCGCCGCAGCTCGGCCACGACGGCCGTGCCCACCGGCTCCACGACGTCGGGCGTCGCGTCGTCGTAGCGGCGGACCGTCGGGTCACCGATGGCCGCCTTGATCGTCGCCGTGCGCCAGCGGTGCGTCGCGACGGGCGGCCCGAGCCGCAGCGCGAAGGCACCCTTGGCCTTGAGGTGGTCGCGCAACGCTCGGAGCAGCTCGACGAGCCGTGGGGACGCCCAGTCGATGCAGGGTCCCTCCGGCACGTAGGCCAGCGAACGCTTGAGACGCGGCAGCGAACGGTGCAGCACGAGCGCGGCCCCGACCATCTCCTGGCCCTCGAACCAGCCCACCGACTCGGTGCGCCACTCCTTCTTCACGTCGGCCCAGGCCGGCGTCTGGAGGAAGCTCGCCGAGGGCTGGGACCGCAGCCAGGCGAGGTGCTCGGCTGCGGTGATGTCACGAACGGAGATGGGCGCGTTCACGCTGGCTCACGCTACCCGAGCGCGACGGGTCACCCGACACGCCTCGCCCGCCGGACGGCATACGCCACCGGCCGACGCCCTGGGCGCCGCCTCACATCCCGAGGGCGTATGCCGTGTCGCTCAGGCCCAGCCCATGGTGCGCGGGTCGGGGGGCAGCCGAGGGTTGAGCAGATGGGCGACGAGCGCCGTCCACCCGGTCTGGTGCGTCGCGCCGAGCCCCTCGCCGGTGTCGCCGTCGAAGTACTCCGAGAAGGTCGGGTGCGCCGACCACAGCGGGTCGGGCGAGGACTCGATGCGCTTGCCGTCCGAGGGGCGCCGGCCGTCCACGGGGCGGAAGAGGGCCGTCAGGCCCCCGTCGATGACGTCCGCAGCCTGGTCGAGGGTGCGCCAGTCGCCCGAGCCCGTCGGGATCTCGATGCGGAAGTCGTCACCGAAGTAGCGGCCGTAGGTGCGCAGCTTGTCGGCGAGGAGCACGTTCGTGGGGAACCACACCGGCCCGCGCCAGTTGGAGTTGCCGCCGAACATGCCGGTGCGCGACTCCCCGGGCTCGTACTCGATCGAGACGGTCTCGTTGCCGAGCGTTGCCGTCACGGCCTGGCGCGTCGCGGCCGACAGCGACCGGATCCCGTAGGGGGACAAGAACTCCTCCGAGTCGAACATCCGCTCGAGGATGCGGCGCAGCCGCTTCGGCGGCACGAGCGTCAGGAGCATCTTGCCGTCGTCGCGGGCGAGCATCGGCTTGACGAGCTCGGGTCGGCGCTCCTGGAGCCACTGGAAGCGGCTCGTCACGTCGGGGCACTCGTCGACGACCCACGACGGGATCTCCGTCGCGCCGAGGATCGGCAGCAGGCCCACCATCGAGCGCACCCTCATGTGCGGCGCGCGGCCGTCGGGCTGGACGAGGACGTCGTAGTAGAAGCCGTCCTCCTCGTGCCACAGCGACTTGTCGCTCGACCCGAAGTGGCGCATCGCCTGGGCGATCGACAGGAAGTGCTCGAGGAACTTCGTCGCGACGTCGTCCCAGGCCTTGTCGGTGCGGGCGAGCTCGAGGGCGATCTTGAGCATCTGCTGGCAGTAGAAGGCCATCCAGCTCGTCGCGTCGGACTGCTCGAGGCGGAAGCCGGGCGGCAGGGGAGCGGAGCGGTTGAACAGGCCGATGTTGTCCATCCCGAGGAAGCCGCCCTCGAAGAGGTTGGAGCCGTTGGCGTCCTTGCGGTTGACCCACCATGCGAAGTTGAGCAGCAGCTTGGTGAAGACCCGCACGAGGAACTCGCGGTCGCGGTAGCCGTCGATGCGGTAGACGTGCCACGCCGCCCACGCGTGGACGGGCGGGTTGACGTCGCCGAACTCCCACTCGTAGGCCGGCAGCTGGCCGTTGGGGTGCATGGCCCACTCGCGGCACATGAGGAGCAGCTGCTCCTTGGCGAACTCCGGGTCGACGTGGGCGAGCGGGATCGTGTGGAAGGCGAGGTCCCACGCGGCGAACCACGGGTACTCCCACTCGTCGGGCATCGAGATGACGTCGGCGAGCGCGAGGTGCTTCCAGTGCTCGTTGCGGCCCTTCTTCCGCGACTCGGCCACGGTCGGGCCGACGGGGTCGCCGTTCATCCACTGGCGCACGTCGTAGCGGTAGAGCTGTTTGCCCCAGAGGAGACCGGCGTACGCCCGCCGCGCGACGTGCCGGTCGGCCTCGTCGAGGGAGGCGTCGATGGCGTGGCCGTAGAACTCGTCGGCCTCGGTCGCCCGGGCGCCGAGCACCTCCTCGAACGGTTCGCCGAACCACTCGAGGTCGGGGTCGCCGGGCGCCAGGCGCAGGTCGACGGCGACGCTCTCGCCCGGGCCGACGGAGTCGAAGCGGTACCAGAAGGAGCACTTGCTGCCGTAGCCGCCGGGGTTGACCGCCTTGGTGTGCCCGTGGACGACGCGCTCGTTGATCGAGTCCTTCGGGTAGAGCGACTGGTTGGCGAGCGCGCGGTCGCCGAAGACGTGCCTGGCGTTCGTCTCGTTGTCGCAGAAGAGCGTCGTGGGGGAGCCGGACGCCGCCAGGACGTAGCGGCCGAGGAAGCCGTGGGTCACCTCGGCGGCGCGGTAGCCCCGGGGCGGTCGGCCGTTGCGGCGGATCTCGCGCAGCTCGGTGACGCGGTCGTCGACGCCCCACGACCACGTGTTGCGCAGCCAGATCGTGGGCAGCACGTGGAGCGGCGCGGCCGCCGGGCCGTGGTTGGTCGCCGTGATCCGGATGCACATGTCGTCCGGCCCGGCCTTGGCGTACGTCATGGTGACGTCGAAGAACTCGTGGTCGTCGAGGATCCCGGTGTCGCCGAGCTCGAACTCCCTCTCGTCGCGGGTGCGCTCGCGGTTCTCGCGACGCAGCTGCTCGTAGGGGAACTCGGCCTGCGGGTAGCGGTAGAGCCACTGCATCCACGAGTGGGTCGGCGTGCCGTCGAGGGCCCACCAGTACTCCTTGGCGTCCTCGCCGTGGTTGCCCTCCTCGTTCGTCAGCCCGAAGAGCCGCTCCTTGAGGATCGGGTCCTTGCCGTTCCAGAGCGCCACGGAGAAGTTGAGGAAGCCGAAGCGGTCGCTGATGCCGCCGAGGCCGTCCTCGCCCCAGCGGTAGGCGCGTGAGATCGCCTGGTCGAAGGGGAACTCCGACCACGCGTTGCCCTCGGCCGAGTAGTCCTCACGGACCGTGCCCCACTGCCGTCCGGAGAGGTAGGGACCCCAGAGGCGCCACGGGGCGTCGTGGCCGGGGGAGTCGATGAGCCGCGCGTGCTCCGCACTGAGCGGTTCACCCGGGGGCAGGGGGCTGTTCATGGGGGACATCGTGCTGCATCGATGTGTCTCCCGCGTTACGCCCCTCAGTCGCGCAGCGGCGTGAGCAGGCGGTGGGGCTCCCGGAGCCTCGCGGACAGTGGGTTGGCGGGCGGGTCCGTGCCGGCTCCCGGTCCGGGCCGGGTCTCGAGCTGGGCCGCGGTTGGTGTCGCCCCGCACACGGGGCAGCGCCCGGTCACGTCGAGGTCAGCGTCGCAGGGCACGTGGCGGAAGAGCCGCCGTGGCCCCCGAGCGGAGGTCGTGGCGTCCCCCCAGCGCATGAGCGCGTGGACAGCGGGCCAGAGCGCCTCGCCGGTGGGGGTGAGGACGTAGGCGTCGTGGCCGCCGTGCGTCCGGCGCTCGAGGACGCCGGCCTCGACGAGCGATCCGAGCCGTTGGGTCAGGACCGCCTTCGAGATGTCGAGGCGGCGCCGGAAGTCGCTGAACCGCGTCACGCCGAGGAAGGCGTCGCGCACGAGCAGCAGCGACCATCGCTCGCCGACGACCTCGAGGGCCTTGGCGAGCGAGCAGTCCTGCCCGCTGTAGTCCGTCCCGAGTGCCATGGAATGAATGTACGCCCTGGTCTGTTCACCAGACCAACCGAGACCACGGAGGACGTCATGACCCGCACCCGGCAGGCTGCACCCCGGATAACGACGCGCGGGGCGACCGCGCCCCACGCCATCACGCCCCGAGCCGGCGAGCAGGCCCGCCGGGCGCTCACCGTGGCCGCGGTGGGCACGGTCCTGGCCCTCGTCGCCTTCACGGCGCCTCTGGCCACGGTCGGCTCGGTCACCGCGGCGCTCGGGTCGGACGTCGCCGGGCGCACGTGGATCCTCAGCTCGATGGGCATCGGGCTCGGGGCGGCACTGCTGACGGCAGGGACCCTGGCCGACGACCGCGGTCGCCGTCGCGTCCTCGTGGGCGGCCTGGTCGTCCTCGCCGCGTCGAGCCTCGTCGCCGCCCTCGCCGGAGGCACGCTCGTGTTCGTCCTCGCCCGGGTCGGGCAGGGCATCGGCGCTGCGGCGGTCATCGCGGCGAGCCTCGGCCTCGTCGCCCACTGGTTCGAGCCCGGTCCGGCCCGGGCGGCCGCGAGCGGGGTGTGGGGGGCGAGCGTCGGAGGTGGCATCGCCCTCGGCCCGATCGTCGCGAGCGCGTTCGAGCGCTGGGCGTCGTGGCGCGACACCTACGTCGTCCTCGCGGTGGCGGCGCTCGTGCTGGCCGCCGTCGCTCGGCGTCGGCTGGACGAGACCCGGTCGCACGAACGTCGACCGCTCGACGCGCTCGGCGCGACGCTGCTCGCCGTGGCGACCACGGGCTTCCTCGCAGCGCTCGTGGAGGGCCGCAGCGGGTGGGGTCGGCCGGAGGTCCTCGTCCTGCTCGGTGTGGGCGCGGTCTCGGCTGCCGCGTTCGTCGTCACCGAGCGGCGCACGTCCTTCCCGATGGTCGACCCGTCCCTCTTCCGTGACGGTCGGTTCGTCGCCGCGAGTGCTGCTGCGCTCGCGACCGGTGCGGGCGCCATCGGCCTGCTCTCGTTCCTCCCCGGCTTCCTCGCCCTGGCTCTCGGTCTGCCCCCGACGACCTCTGCCGTCCTCTTCCTCTCGTGGTCCGGGACGAGCGTCGTGTTCGCCCTGGTGGCGCGGCGGCTTCCGGCCGGGTGGTCGGGCAGGGCGCAGCTGGCCGGTGGGCTCGTCGTCGTCGCAGCAGGCCAGCTGGCGCTGTCCGGCATCACGCCCGGGTCGTCGTGGGCCCGGTTCCTGCCCGGCCTCGTCGTCGCCGGGGTCGGCAGCGGCGTCCTCAACGCCGCCCTCGGGCGTGAGGCCGTCGCCAGCGTGCCGCCGGGTCGGGGCGGGATGGGCAGCGGCGCGAACAACACGGCCCGCTACCTCGGTTCGTCCGTCGGCGTCACGCTCGTCGCTGTGGTCGTCGCGGCGCACGCGGTCCCCGGCTCCGGGGCCTCCGGGCTCGTGGCCGGTTGGAACGTCGCCGCCTGGGTGACCGCCGGTCTCTCCCTCGTCGGGGCGGTCGTCGTGTGGGCCACGACGGTGACGGAACGACGACGGCCCGCGGACGCCGTCGCCGACCCGGTCCACTGACCGCTTGACCTTCGACCCGGTCGAGGGGTCAGTCTTGCGGGCATGCCCGTCCCGACCCCGATCGACGACCCCGCGCGCCTGCTGACGATCGGCGAGGTGGCTCGAGAGAGCGGCCTCACGGCGAGCGCCCTGCGCTTCTACGACCGTGAGGGTGTGCTCGTCCCCGCCGACGTCGACGCCCTGACGGGCTATCGGCGGTATGCCGTGGTGCAGGTCCGCGCGGCACGTCTGCTCGCGTCGTTGCGTCGCGTCGGCATGCCGCTGGCCGAGGTGGGGCTCGTCCTCGACGAGGACGCACAGGGTGCGGTCGGAGCGGCCGCTGACGTGGTCCGGGCGCACGAGCAGCGGCTCGTCGACGGGCTGGCGGACGCCCGGCGCGAGATCGTGCGCACCCTGGCCCTCCTGGCCGAGCGCGACATCACGGGGGCGGAGGTCTGCCGGGTCGCGGTTCGCGCCACCGACCTCGCCGCGGCCCTGGCCTCGGTCCGGTTCGCCGTCGCGCCGGGGGAGCCGGTCGCCGGCGCCCCCGACGGGGTGGACCTGCGTGTGCTGACCGGCGTCCTGCTCGAGGTGTGCGGCGCCGAGGTGCGGTGCGTCGCCACCGACCGCTACCGCCTCGCCGTCGGATGGGCTCTCGTCGTCGGGCCACCCGTGGCGGTGCCGGACGGCCCGGTGGGCGCGGTGGTCCCGGCGACATGGGCCGATCAGGTCGCCGAGGCGTGCGCTGTCGTCGATCCGGACTCCGAGGTGGTGCTCGAGGTGCGACCGGGGCAGGTGGGCGCCGTCATCGACGGTGAGCTGGCCGCGACGGCGGCGCTCCCGGGCTCGTTTCCGGACTACCGGAGCATCGTGGTCACCGAGGCGGGTCCGGGTGTCGTCGACGCGCGGGGCCTGCAGGAGACCCTGCCGGTCGAGCAGGAGTCGGTCGGTCTCGTCGTCCGTGACGGCTCGGTCCGCCTGGCCGTGACGGACGGTGGGGCCGCCGATGGCCCCGCCGACGTCGTCGTCGATCCCGAGTTCCTCCATGAGGCGCTCTCGGTCGCAGGCCCCCGCCCGACGCTCGAGCTCGACGGCCCGCGTCGTCCACTCGCCATCCGGGGCGACGGCGCGGGATTCTCCGTCCTCATGCCCGTCGCACCCGAGGGTCTGCGTCGGTGAGCGTCCTCGTGCACCTGTGCCTCGGGTGCGCGCACCAGCAGGCGTGGCACGAGGGCGGCAACCCGGGCTACACACCGTGCCGGTGCTGCCGCGCCGGGACGAGCGACCCCGACCGCCTGCCGACGCTGCTGCCGACGGCGAGCTCGCCCGGCGGCATTCCCGAGCCTCTCTGGGAGCCGGGCACGCAGCGCAACGTCGGCACCATGCACGCCTCCCGGACGTGCGGGTGCGCGGCCTGCCATGAGGCCGCCGCG
The DNA here is from genome assembly GCF_001428505.1 of Terrabacter sp. Root181. Lineage (GTDB taxonomy): Bacteria > Actinomycetota > Actinomycetes > Actinomycetales > Dermatophilaceae > Terrabacter. The sequence continues at coordinate 264,383 of NZ_LMHU01000006.1, read as the reverse complement.
CGGATATCGCGTCGAGAGCACCCCCTCGCGGCTCCTAGACTGGAGGGGTTGTCCGGCCGCTGACGTAGTGCGGCACCGATAGGAGGAATGCCGTGATCGTCGCCACCGGGATCGAGCTGCGCGCTGGGGCGCGCCTGCTCGTCGAGGACGCCAGCTTCAGGATCGACGCGGGCGACCGCATCGGCCTCGTCGGACGCAACGGTGCCGGCAAGACGACCCTGACCAAGGTGCTCGCCGGGGAGGGCCAGCCGGCCGCGGGCACGGTGACCCGCACGGGCGCCGTCGGCTACCTGCCTCAGGACCCCCGCACCGGCGACCTCGAGATGCTCGCCCGCGACCGCATCCTCTCCGCCCGCGGGTTGGACGCCATCGTGCGCCAGCGATCCGAGGCCGAGGCCCGGATGGGCAGTGACGACGAGCTGGTCCGCGACAAGGCGATGCGCGCCTACACCCGGCTCGAGGTGGAGTTCGAGGCCCAGGGCGGGTATGCCGCCGAGTCGGAGGCTGCGTCCATCGCCAGCGCCCTCAACCTCGAGGAGCGCATCCTCGGCCAACCGCTCGGAACCCTCTCGGGTGGACAGCGTCGCCGCGTCGAGCTGTCGCGGATCCTCTTCTCCGGCAACGAGACCCTGCTCCTCGACGAGCCGACCAACCACCTCGACGCCGACTCGATCATCTGGCTGAGGGAGTATCTCCGCGCCTACAAGGGCGGGCTCATCATCATCAGCCACGACGCCGAGATGCTCGATGCCGTCGTCAACAAGGTCTACCACCTCGACGCGAACCGCTCGGCCCTCGACGTCTACAACGTCAGCTGGAAGACCTACCTCCAGGCACGCGAGACGGACGAGAAGCGCCGCAAGCGCGAGCTCGCCAACGCGACGAAGAAGGCCGGCGCGCTCATGGCGCAGGCCGACAAGATGCGCGCCAAGGCCACCAAGGCGACAGCTGCCCAGAACATGGCCAAGCGCGCCGAGCGCCTTCTCGCCGGCGTCGAGGGCGAACGCGTCCAGGACAAGGTGGCCAAGCTGCGGTTCCCCAAGCCGGCCGCCTGCGGCAAGACGCCCCTGCGCGCGTCCGGGCTCTCCCGCTCGTACGGCTCGCTCGAGGTCTTCACCGACGTCGACCTCGCCATCGACCGGGGCAGCAAGGTCGTCGTGCTCGGCCTCAACGGTGCCGGCAAGACGACCCTGCTGCGGATGCTCGCCGGCGTCGACACCCCCGACACCGGCGAGGTCGAGCCCGGTCACGGGCTGCGCCTCGGCTACTACGCCCAGGAGCACGAGAACCTCGACGTCGGTCGCACGGTCCTCGAGAACATGAAGTCGGCCGCGCCCGAGCTCGGCGAGACCGAGGTCCGCAAGGTGCTCGGCTCCTTCCTCTTCTCGGGCGACGACGTGCACAAGCCCGCCGGCGTGCTCTCGGGTGGGGAGAAGACGCGACTCTCCCTCGCCCTTCTCGTCGTCTCGGCGGCCAACGTGCTGCTCCTCGACGAGCCCACGAACAACCTCGACCCGGCCTCGCGCGCCGAGATCCTCGGGGCCCTGTCGACCTTCGAAGGTGCGGTCGTGCTCGTCACCCACGACGAGGGTGCCGTCGAGGCGCTCGAGCCCGAGCGCATCCTGCTGCTGCCCGACGGCGTCGAGGACCTCTGGGGACCGGACTACCTCGACCTCATCTCACTGGCCTGAGCCCGTCGGCGCCCATGACGGCGCCCCACTGGCTACGTTGGCGCCATGACATCGAGCGCGTGGCGGCGACGGCGTCGTGAGCCGCGGTCGAGCGCCGGCGAGAACCGGCTGTGGCCGGCGCTCGCGGTCGTCGTGGCGGCGCTGGCGTATGCCGTGCTCCCCGAGAGCCTGCTCGTCGGGCCCCGACTGGCCATCCCGGTCGTCGAGATGGTGCTGCTGGGCGCGCTGCTCGCCACCAACCCGAGACGGATGGTCCGTCAGACGCGGTGGTCGCGCGGCGCGTCCATCGCGCTGGCGTGCGTGGTGATCGCGACCAACCTCGTCGCCCTCGGGATGCTCGTGCGGACCCTCACCTCGTCCGAGCCCGGCGGGATGCCGTTGCTGCTCGCCGGCATGCAGGTGTGGCTGACCAACGTCATCGGCTTCGGCCTGCTCTTCTGGGAGATCGACCGCGGTGGTCCCGTCGCGCGCCACACGGTGGTCCGCGACCGCCTGGCGCCCGCCGACTGGCGCTTCTCCCAGGACGAGAACCAGGACGCGATCACCGAGGTGGCCGCGACGTCGAGCGAGCGGAGCAACTGGCGACCGGAGTTCATCGACTACCTGTACGTCTCGCTCACCAACTCGAGCGCCTTCAGCCCCACCGACACGATGCCCCTGTCGGGTCGGGCCAAGGCGCTCATGGGCCTCGAGGCGACGGCCGCCCTGCTCACGTCGCTGCTCGTCGTGGCGCGAGCGGTCGGCGCCTTGGGGCAGTGACGGCACAGGACGGCATACATAAGCAAACAGTTGGGCTCACATAATGGACGGTTATTGTATCTGGGTGGGTCGCTCGGGACACTGTGTGTCATGCCCACCGACCACCACCTCACCTGCCCGTTCTGCTCGGGCGATGACGTGACGCCGTTCCCCGACCCCACCGCTGCGTGGTCGTGCCTGGACTGTGCGCGCGTCTTCCGGGTCGAGCTGGTCCAGCCGGCGTCCGTCACGGGCTGGGGCATCCTGCGGGTCGTCCTGCCGACCCCGGCCGTGCGCACCGCGGCGGCCTGAGCCCGGGTCCCGACCCGGTGACCCGCGGGTAGCCTGCGTCCATGACGCATCCGCACCTCAGGGTCGAGACCGACGGGCCCGTCCGCACCCTCACGCTCGACCATCCGGAGAAGCGCAACGCGCAGACGCCCTCCCTCTGGGCCGCGCTCGCCGACGAGGCGCGGTCGGTGCCCGAGGACGTACGCGTCGTCGTCCTCCGCGGCGCCGGTGACGCCTTCTCCGCCGGCATCGACACGGCCATGTTCACGCCCGAGGGCGTGCCCGGCGAGGAGAGCGTGGCCCAGCTCGCCGTCGGCGGACCCGAGGCCGTCCAGCGCGGGATCGCGGCGTACCAGGAGGGCTTCACCGCCTGGGCCGAGTGCCCGGCCGTCGTCGTCGCCCACGTGCACGGCTACGCCATCGGCGCCGGCTTCCAGCTCGCGCTCGCCGCCGACCTGCGGGTCGCGGCGCTCGACGCGTGGTTCGCCATGCGCGAGACGAGCCTCGGGCTCGTGCCCGACCTCGGCGGCACCGGGCCGCTCGTCCACCTCGTCGGCTATGCCCGCGCCCTCGAGATCTGCGCGACGGGCCGCAAGGTCTCGGCGCCCGAGGCGCACAGCATCGGCCTCGTCGGCTCGCTCGCGCCCGCCGCCGACCTCGACGAGGCGACCGGCTCCCTCGTGGAGGCGCTGCTGGCGGCGCCGGCACCTGCCCTGCGGGCGCTCAAGCCGCTGCTCCGCGGCGCGATGGACGGCGACCGGGAGAGCCAGCTCGCCCGTGAGCGCGAGGCCCAGACCGGGCTGCTCCAGGCCATGCTCGGCGGCTTCGGCGCCTGAGCCGGCGCCCCCGGCCCCGGCCGCCCCGGGGGTCCGTCCGGGGCCGGGGGAATCGCTGTCGGTCCCGCGGGGTTGGATCAAGGGACTGAAGGAGGTCTGTGCCGTGGGCATGCAGCCGTGGATGGCGATGCGATCGATGTCGCGCGACTCGTCGGTGGCCGACCGGAGCCTCTCGCCGGGCACCCGTCGCCGCGTCCTGACGTATGCGACGCCGTATCGCAGGGCGATCATCGCGTTCCTCGGGGTCGTCGTCGTCGACTCGGTGCTCGTCGTCACGGTGCCGCTCCTGATCAAGAGTCTCGTCGACGACGGAGTCATCCCCAAGGACTCGTCCGTCGTCGTCCGGCTCTCGCTCGTCGTCGCGGTGATCGCCATCGCCGACGCCGTGCTGACGGTCATCTCGCGGTGGTACTCCTCCCGCATCGGCGAGGGTCTGATCAACGACCTCCGCACCCAGGTCTTCGCACACGTGCTGCGCCAGCCGATCGCCTTCTTCACCCGCGCGCAGACGGGCTCACTGGTCTCCCGGCTCAACAACGACGTCGTCGGCGCGCAGCAGGCGTTCACGTCCGTGCTGTCCAACGTCGTGTCCAACATCGTGTCGGTCGTGCTCGTCATCGCGGCGATGCTCGCCCTGTCGTGGCAGCTGACGCTGGGCTCGCTGCTGCTCGTCCCGCTCTTCCTCATCCCGGCCAAGCTCATGGGCAAGCGGCTCGCGAGCCTCGCACATCGCCAGATGACGCTCAACGCCGACATGGGCACGCGGATGACCGAGCGCTTCAACGTCGCCGGCGCCCTGCTCGTCAAGCTCTTCGGCAAGCCCGCGCGTGAGGAGGCCGAGTACGCCGAGCGCGCCGGCCGGGTCCGCGACATCGGCATCCAGATCGCGCTCAACCGCACGATCTTCATGGCCGCCCTCACCCTCGTCGCGGCGCTCGCGACGGCGATGATCTACGGCTTCGGAGGCGTCATGGCCGTCAACGGCACGCTCTCCGTCGGCACGCTCCTGGCCCTCGCCGCGCTTCTCGCCCGCCTCTACGGCCCGCTCACGTCGCTGTCCAACGTCCGGGTCGACATCATGACGGCGCTCATCTCCTTCGAGCGCGTCTTCGAGGTGCTCGACCTCGAGCCGCTCGTCAAGGAGCGCGCTGGTGCCGTCGACCTGCCCGACGGGCCGCTGGGCGTCGAGCTCGAGCACGTGGCGTTCCGCTACCCGTCCGCCGACGAGGTGTCGCTCGCGTCGCTCGAGTCCGTCGCGTCCGGAGACCGCCGCGGGAGCGGTGTCGTGCTCCACGACGTCACGGTCGGCGCCCCCGCCGGGCACCTCGTCGCCCTCGTCGGCCCCTCGGGCGCCGGCAAGACGACCCTGACCTCGCTCGTCTCGCGGCTCTACGACCCCAGCGAGGGCGTCGTGCGCATCGGTGGCCTCGACCTGCGGGACGTCACGATGACGTCGCTGCGCGACCGCGTCGGTGTCGTCACGCAGGAGGCGCACCTCTTCCACGACACGATCCGCGCCAACCTCCTGTACGCCCGGCCGGACGCGACCGACGCCGAGATCCATGCGGCGCTCCGGGCCGCCCAGATCAGCGACCTCGTCGCCGAGCTGCCCGAGGGCCTCGACACCGTCGTCGGCGACCGCGGGCACCGCCTGAGCGGCGGTGAGAAGCAGCGTCTCGCCATCGCGAGGCTGCTCCTCAAGGCCCCCGACGTCGTCGTGCTCGACGAGGCGACGGCTCACCTCGACTCCGAGTCCGAGGTCGCCGTGCAGCGCGCCCTCGACGCAGCGCTCGAGGGCCGCACGTCGATCGTCATCGCGCACCGGCTCTCCACGATCCGCCAGGCCGACCTCATCGTCGTGCTCGACCACGGCCGCGTCGTCCAGACCGGCCGGCACTCCGAGCTCCTGGCGGCCGGCGGGCTCTATGCCGACCTCCACGCGACGCAGTTCGACGACCAGACCGTCGAGCGACCGGGACGGTCCGGCCGTGAGGTCGGTGTGCTCGAGAGCGACGCCCTCGACCACGTCTGACGGTCCGGCGCGCTGAAAACCGGCTTGCCCCCTCGCGCCACATCGGGTCGGATGAGCCGATGCTCACGACCCGAGAGCTCGGCACCGACGACCCCGCCCTCCGCGACTGGTACGACGCCGTCCGGGAGGCCCACCTCGCCGACCGAGAGCCCGCGTGGTGGGAGTCGTGGGAGGCGACCCGGACGTATCTCGCGCGTCCGGCCGGCCGGACGGCATACGGGATCGTCGCGGCGTTCGACGGCGACGACCTCGTCGGCGGCGCAGAGCTGTCACTGCCCCTCGTCGACGACACCGAGACGATGTCGGTGGTTCTCGGCGTGCTGCCCGGCCATCGCCGACGCGGCGCCGGGGCGTTGCTCATGACCGAGGTGCGGGCGTTCGCACGCGAGCACGGCCGGAGCATCCTGCAGACGGAGGTGACCGTGCCCGATGGCGTCGCGTTCGAGAGCTGGTGCGGGGAGCCTTCGCCGGGCGGCAGGGGATGGGCAGCGTCAGTGCCGAGGACCGGATGCTCGTCGACCTGCCCTTCGACCCGGCGCGTCTCGACCGGATCGTCGCCGGCGTGCCGGCGCCGGACGGCTACCGCGTCCTGTCGTTCACCGGGCCGTGCCCGGACGACCTGGCCGCGGAGTGGGCGCGCATGCGCACGCAGATGAACGAGGACGTGCCGCGGGGTGAGCTGACCCGCACGGCGTCGGTCGTCGACGTCGACCGCATCCGGCTCTCGGACGAGCAGATGGCCCAGCAGGGCTGGACCAAGGTCCGCAGCGTCGCGCTGACGGAGGCGGGTGACGGCGCCGGCTACACCGAGATGTTCGTGTCGGCGCACGACCCGGACTTCGTGCTGCAGGACGACACGCTCGTCGGCCGCGAGCACCGCGGCCGTGGTCTCGGCGCGCTGCTCAAGGCGGCCAACCTCGAGCAGCTCGGCGCACTGGGAGGACCGGTGGAGGGACGGCGCTGGCTGCAGACCCACACCGAGCAGGGCAACGTGCCGATGCAGCACACCAACGAGCGGTTCGGCTTCCGGCGGGTCGACGTGCTCCACGAGTGCGAGGGTCCCGTCTGAAGGGGCGACGCCGGGGCGAGGTCAGCGCGAGAGCTGCTGGAGCGCCCAGGTGTTGCCGTCCGGGTCGCTCAGGTGGGCGTACTTGACGCCGCCCATGTCCTGGACGTCGGACACCTCGACCCCGTTGCGGGCCAGCATCTCCCGCGCCTCATCGATGTCGTCGACGACGAGGTGGAGGTTCTGCACCCGGGGCGCGTCGGGAGCGCTCATCCCGACGCCGATCACGATCGAGCAGCTCGACCCCGGCGGGGTCATCTGCACCACGCGCATGCCGTTGCCCGGCTCGACGTCGTGGTCGAGGACGAAACCCATGCCCTCGGCGTAGAACGCCAGGCTGGCGTCGACATCGGTCGTCGGGAGGGGGACGAGTTCCAGGCGCATGTCCATGCGGGGCTCCTTCGTGGGGTGGGGACGTCGACCTTGTCAGACCTTCTCACCCGCGCCGACCGGAGCCGTGGAGCCCCACGCTCAGGCGTCCTCCTCGTCCCAGATCCGCACCTTCTTCGGTTTCGCGGGGGGAGCGTCCGGGCCGGCCGTCTCGGCCCGACGGACGGCAGCCTCGCGCCTGATCGCGAAGAAGATGAAGACGAGGCCTCCGGGCATGAAGAGCCACCACTGGTAGGCGTAGGCCTGGTGCGGGCCGAGGTCCTCCTCGGGCCGCGGCAGCAGGCGCAGCGGGTGGTCCCCGGCGACAGCCGTCGGCTGCTGCGCGCCGAGGACGAGGTAGGCGTCGACCTCGCTCAGCGACGGCACCTGGGTCCTCGCGTCGGCGACGTTGATGCTCGCCATCTGGGGCCGCGGCAGGTCGCGCCCGAGGCTCACCTCCCCGGTGCGCAGCCACCCGGTCACCTGCACGGGACCCGACGGCGGCGGGTCGACGGGTGGGCTGGTCTCGGCATCGGCAGCGTTGGCCACCCAGCCGCGGTCGACCAGCAGCGTCAGGTCCCCTGTCTGCATCGGTGTCAGCACCTCGAACCCCACCGTGGAGTCGAGCGTGCGGTTGCGGACGAGCAGGTCGGTGTCGGCGGCATACGTGCCCGTCAGCGTGACGCGCGTCCACTGCCGCTCAGGCGGGATCGGGGACCCGACGAGAGCGGGAGCGAAGGCGACGGGCGTCGCGCCGTAGTTGCGCGCGATCGCATCGACCTTGGTCCGCTGCTCGACGTGCCGGTGCCACTGCCACAGGCCGAGATAGAAACAGGCGACCCCGAAGAGGACCGCGACGAGGGTCCAGAGCAGCCAGCGCCGCGTCAGCCAGAGTCGAAGCACGGATCGACGGTACCCGGCCTGAGGGCGGACCTGAGTACCGGCCCGCCTCTGACCTGCGGTGACGTCACGTCGCCGCCTCCTCAGTCACCCGATAGGGCGGGCCTCGTATGTGCCGGGCTTTCAGCGCCTGGACTTCAGAGGACTGGTGCGTGACGCGAAGTTGCAGCCCGTGCATGTCGCGGGGTCCTCGCCGTCAGGGATCCCACCGAGCTGGTAGCCGGACCCGACCGGCGCTTCCGCGTAAAGCCCACACGGCCTCTCGCGGACTCTTCGGCGCGTCTTTGCGGTGGTGTGACGCAGGTGCACTCCCCTCTTGGGCGAGCTGATCGCGGCAAGCTTGCGTTGTCGTCAGTTCTCGGCAAGACGCCAAACGCGAGCACGAAGGGCCTCGCCAGATTGCTCCGGCGAGGCCCTTCGCTGTTGGTGCAGCGGCCGAGTTGGACGCTAGGGGGTAACCGCCTGAACGACGACATCGCCGCTGCCGACCAGAATGTTGCTGTCGGTGCGCACCTGGACGTTGCCGAGCAGGAGCCGGCCGGCGGCTGGGGCCGCGTTGGCGGTGACGCTGCCGGGTACGGTCCACGCTGACCCAGCCGGCCGAAGGGCGTTCGCGTCAGTGACGGCGACGGAGCCGAACGCTGGGTTCGTGAAGACGTCGACATAGTTGAACGTCGTCGACCCGGACGGCACGGCGTAGCCGTCGACGAGAGTCACCCAGGTCCCGGCCGCTGGGTTGGCGATGGTCACCGACTCCTCGCTGTCTCCGTCGGCTGACTGCCCGGCGAGCACGCACGAGCCGCTGGTGCAGTTGTAGACGAAGAGGTCGAGGTCGGCTCCGGTGTCGCTACTGGAACCGATGGTCGCCCGCAGCGATGTCGATCCGGCCGTGACAGCAACCTGGCGCTGCTGGCTCGTTCCATTCGCGATGGTCGGAGTCAGCCTTTGCGCGCTGCCGAGGTTGGTTCCGACGGCCCGGCCGGTGAAGGCGCCGAAGCCGTTCGTCAGGGTGTAGCTGCGCGCGACCGGGACTGCGAGGGTTGCGGACGCGATGGTGTCGGGGTTGGGTGAAACCGTGGCCCCGAGAACCGACGCGGTCAGCGTGTACGGGGCGCTGTCGACGTCGGAGGTCCGACGGGCCTCGACGGTGACCTCCCACACGCCGGCTTGTGGGTTGCTGGTGGTGCGGCTGGTCGGCGACCCCGCACAACCCCCCGAAGTGGGGTTGTAGCAGCTGAGCGAGGAGTTGTCGTCAATGGCGACGCCGTACGGGTGGAACCGCAGGAACCGGATCTGCCCCGCGCCGGGAGCGCTGCCCCCGCCTTCGAGGTCGACCTTGAATGCGGGCGTGTTCGCCGGGACGTTGTAGAAGTAGCTGGTCACCTGGTTGCGGCCGATCATGCCCCGGTGCGTCACGCTGTAGTTGTTGGCAGCGGTGAAGGCCTCTGCCGCGACGACGGTGTTGAGGGTCTGCTTCTCGATGCCGGGCGTGGACGGGTCGTCGAGGTTGAGGATGGCCGAGTGCGCACCCGCCGCGGTCGGGTGGACCGTCACCGTCAGAGTGGTCGGCGCGTTCAGCGGTAGCGCCACGAAGGCGGGTGACGCGAACGTGCCGTCGTTGCCGGTCCAAGCCAGGTTGTAGGTCCGGCTGCCGCCGCCGCCGGAGGTCCGGGTGAAGGTGTAGGTGCGGGTGTAGCTGTCGCCGACTGCGACTCCTTCACGGTCGAAGATGCCTTCGCCTCGCCCGGGGGTGGCGAGGAAGTCGGACAGCATCGTGTGGACCGCGACGGAGGAGCTGATGTCGACGGGCTTGAGGTTGGTCTTGAGCAGGTCCCAGGCCGCGCCGACGTTGATCAGGCCGTTGCCCTGCTCGTACGCGCCGAAGCGGGCGGGGTCGAGGTAGCGGGCGGAGGAGGTCAGGGCCTCACGAATCTGACTTGGCTTGCTCTGCAGTCCGGACTGCTTGGCGGCGCTGACGAGCAGCGCCCCTGCTCCGGCGGCCTGCGGGGACGCCATCGAGGTGCCCTGCAGCATCGAGTATCCGGCGGGGAGGTCGTAGGTGCCCGGCACCGGGGAGGAGGTCTCCCACATCGGGGTGGTGGAGATCGCGGCGCCCGGCGCGACGATCTCGGGCTTGAAGCCGCCGTCCTCGCGGGGGCCGCGGGAGGAGAAGCCGTGCAGGTTGTCGGCATAGGCGGAGTCGGAGCCGTAGTTCTTCTGCCACGTCTCCTTGCTGATGTAGGAGCCGACCGCGAGCACCTTGGAGGCGACGGCGGGGTCACCGATGGTGTTGAGCCCCGACCCGTTGTTGCCGGCGGAGATGAACATCTGGACGTTGTACTGGTCGATCAACCGGTTGTAGAGGACGGCTCGGGTGTTGTTGCCGTCGTTGAGCGCCGGTAGGCCACCGATCGACATGTTGATGACGTCGACGTTGCCCTGCTTGGCGATGAACGTCATGCCCTCGATCAGGGCGTGCGAGGTGCACCCGGTGATGAACATGCAGACCCGCACGGACTTCAGCTTGGCTCCGGGGGCGGCGCCTGACATGGCGCCTCCGAACATCTGGTTCGCTGCCGTGATGCCGGCGACGTGGGTGCCGTGCTCACCCGAGACGATGCCGATGTTGACGACCTTGTTCTTGCCGTCGGTCTGCACGACGAAGGGCATCGACTCGTGCTCGGCGGTGGCCGGGTTGTCGGCGCCGAAGTGGCCGACGTCGAACTTCTTCGCGTAGTCGGTCAGGACCTGGTCGTTGGTCAGGTTGTTGTCCTGGTTGGTGTCGACCCGGACGGTGCCGGCGGCCGGGTCCCAGAGGACCGCGAACTTGTCGGTGCTGTCGCCGTCGCGGTTGACGTCGCTGCCGACCTCACCGCCCAGCCGCGGGTCGCCCTCGTTGAAGACCGCGATGCGGTAGCTGCCGGCTGGCGCGACGTAGGCTGCGCCGTTGACGGCGAAGCTCGGCCCGCTGACCTGGGTGGACATCTTCAGCCACGTCGGGTCGTCGTCGGTGAACGGGTCGGTGGCGGTGACCCAGTCGGTGATCTTCCGTTCCCCGGTGGTCGTCGTGGCCAGTGCCGGGTGGTCCAGGTCGATGCCGGAGTCCACGATGCCGATGGTCGTGCCCCGGCCGTCCCAGGCGGGGTGGGCTGCGGTGAACTGCGCGGCGCCCGTGTCGCCGATGGGCATGTAGGCGTTGTTCCGAGGGGTGCTCGGGCCGGGCGGGGTCTGTGCGGCGGGTGGTTGCGAGCCTTGCGGCGTCGGGTCGTCCAGCGGGATGACCTCGTCGAGGTCTGCGGCCACGATGCCGGCAAGGTTGGCTGCCGTCTGGGCCTTGTCGATCGGCACGACGGCGCGGATGTAGCTGATGTCGCTGTCAGCCTTGCTGATGACCGCGCCGAGGGACTTCAGGGCGGAGGTCACGGCGTTGTTCTGCCCGGGGACAGCGGCGATGAGCAGTGTCACCGTCGGGGAGCCCTTGGCGCGAGCCGTGGCGAGCAGCTCGCGATCATGCTTGCCCAACTGGGACGCCTTCGCAGGGCTCGCCGCTGCACTGGGAGCCGCGAGGGCCTGCGGCGCGGTCAGCCCGCCAGCCGCGATCACGCCGAATGCCGAGAGGACCACCGCGGTACGCGTTCTGAAGCCTTGGATCTTGTGCATCAATCCACCTCTGTCAGTTGTGAGTTCCGGCCCCCGGTCCGAACGCCTGAGGCTATCGGTGCCGGTATCCGGTCGGTGGCGATACGCCTCAACTCCGGCGAGCGACCGCATCACGAAGGGTGGACCCCTTCGAGCGGCAGATTGAGTGTGAGCGTCTCGCCGATCAGCATGATTTCGGGCAGCCCTGGTCCAATGGCGACCCAAGCCGGAAAGGCGGCCAACGAGGCAGCCGTCAGGTCCCTCCAGGACTGGGTATGGGAGAGGGCCGGCGAGCGAGGGAGCGACTCCGAGCGGCCAGGAAGCGTTGGGCGGACATGCCCCGCACCGGGCAGGCCCGTGTCGCCAGAGAAGATATGGCCGAGTCGCCTCGGCCGGCGCCCTTTGATGATGATGTGTGCGGATCACCCCCGACCCGCCTAGGCTTGGGATGGTCGCCGCAGGGATCGAGGAGGCCTCATGGCTGGGAGCGTGCTTCGGTTCGAGGCGCGGACGGTGATCCGTCGGTCGGCGAGCGAGGTGTTCGAGCGGCTGGCCGATCTGCCCGGCTGTCGGCAGTGGATGCACCGTGACGGTGTGTTCGGCGACACCGAGCTGACGTCCGCGCTGCCGGTGCGGTCCGGCACGACGTACGTGGACCGTACGCGGATGGGCCGCTTCGTCGGGGAGGTGACCGAGCACGTGCCGTCGACGCGCCTCGCGTTCAGCGAGACGTTCAGCATGTTCGGCCGCCCGCTCACTCAGGCACGTCCGAGCTACGTGCTCGTGGTCGAGGGTGACTCCACGGTCGTCCAGCACACCGCGGAGGCGGAGCTGTATGGCCTGGCTCGCGTGTTCAAGCCGGTGGTCGCGCGGCTCGTGACGCGGGAGCGGTCACACACCCTGGCCTCACTCGAGCGCTCCTTCGAGCGCTCTCCCGAGACCGAGTAGCCAGTCGTCTCCGCGGGTGGGACGACGCACTCTAGGTGCAGCGACTACATCGCCCGGCGACTGACGACGGACGCCGGGCTCGTTCGGCGCGACCGGTGCGCTGCTGTCCCGGCCGACCGGGCGCAAGGTGGCTGAGTCGGTATGTCGAGACGCCGGGCCAGGCGATGGCCGTGCAGGATGTGCCGTCCCCGGCCCCGCCGGAAGGTCCGACGGTCGAGTGGCCTCGGCAGCGGTTGATCTTGGTGTCTGCTCGCGAACTGTGCGGTCGTGGTCGCGTTTGGTCATCGCGCGAGGTGAGTTCCATGGGGGATCCATACCGGAGTACTCGTGCAGGGCATCCTCGGGACCGTTGGAGGACAGCCAGACAGACAAGCGGACAGCGTTACATCCGGGTCGCAACACCCTCCATTTCCGGGCATTTCGTCGCTACTTTGTGAAAGCCCCTCACCCCAAAGGGACATCGCCGGTTCCGGGGGCAGGAAGGACTCACATGAAAGCCAGGATCCTTGCCCTCGCCAGCTCGCTCGCCGTGGCCGCACCGCTGGCCATCGGGACACTGGGGGAGGCCCACGCCGCACCGACAAGCGCCATCGACAATCCGCCCGTCACGCTGGTCGGCGGGATGACCTCGCCGAGGTACGACTACACGAATGCCATCCGCGAGACCGTCTGGGTCGACACGCCCGACCTGGACGGCGACGGCAAGGCGGAGCGGATCGCCACCGACATCATCCGGCCGCGCGAGCTCGACGGCACCGCACGGGTGCCGGTCATCATGGACGCCAGCCCCTACTACCTAAGCCTCGGCCGCGGCAACGAGACCGAGTACAAGGAGTACGCGCCAGACGGCAGCCCGACGAAGTTCCCGCTCTACTACGACAACTACTTCGTCCCCCGCGGCTACGCGTTCGTCGCCGTCGACATGGCCGGCACGGCTCGCTCGACCGGGTGCACCGACGAGGGCGGCCGCTCCGACGTCGAGTCAGCCAAGGCCGTCGTCGAGTGGCTCAACGGCAAGGGCAGCGCCCACGACTCGACTGGCGCAATCGTCCAGGCGACCTGGAGCAACGGCAGCACCGGGATGATCGGCAAGTCCTACGACGGGACGCTCGCCAACGGCGTGGCCGCTACCGGCGTTGACGGGCTCAAGACGATCGTGCCGATCAGCGCCATCAGCTCCTGGTACGACTACAACCGCTGGCAGGGCGCGGTGAAGTCGCGCCACTACGCCAGCAGCCTGTCACGCACCATCGCCCAGCGCCGCACCATCCCGACCGACTGCTCGTCGCGGCTGAACTACATGGATGCCAACGACGCCGACGCAACGGGCGCCTACACGGACTTCTGGGCCGAGCGCGACTACCGCGCCGGCAGCCTCTACGACGCCTCCAAGGTCAAGGCGAGCGTCTTCATCGTCCACGGTCTCCAGGACAACAACGTCAAGACGATGAACGCCTCCAAGTGGTGGGACGACCTGGGCAAGCAGGGCGTCGCGCGCAAGATGTGGCTCAGCCGCCTCGGTCACGTCGACCCGTTCGACCACGACCGCCAGGAGTGGGTCACCACCCTCAACCGGTGGTTCGACCACGAGCTCATGGGCATCGACAACGGCATCGACCGTGAGCCGGCCGTCCGCGTCGAGACCGCCCCGAACCAGTGGGAGACCTCCAAGACGTGGCCGACCCAGTCCGCGCGCACCATGTCGCTCAGCCCTCGAGCAGACGGCACGTTGGCGCTCGGAACTCCGGAACGCGGTACCGCTGGCTACGTCAACAACTCCCGCCTGACCGAGGCGAACGCGGTCGCGCTCGGCGCAAACCCGAACCGGGTGCAGCTCCTCACCGGCACGACTACCCAGGACGTCCGGATCTCCGGCACGCCGACGGTCGACCTCGGTGTGACCCATGGCGCCCAGGCCGGCCAGGTGTCGGTCATGCTCGTCGACTACGGCGCGATGGACCGGGTCAGTGCGACCGGTGACGGCGCCCTCACCCTCGGAACGGAGACCTGCTGGGGCGCGGCCACCACTGCGGACGATGCCTGCTACAAGGACGTCACCCGACGCCTTCAGAGCACCCAGCTGCAGGTGCTCGCCCGTGGCTGGGCACGCCTCGACGGCCCGGGCCAACACGACGTCACCGTCGAGCTGGCCGCCAACGACCTCGTCGTCCCGGCCGGACACCAGCTCGGGCTGATCGTCAGCGGGGCCAGTAACGGCGTCATCGCCGTCGACACCAGCCCCGGGATGTACACGCTCGACCTGCGGTCCACGAGGCTGAACCTGCCGGTCTCCGGCCCGATGAGCGGGTTCGCTCCCGGACACCTGACCGCCAAGGACACCGACAACCTGGACCGAGGCACCCTCCCCAGCCTCGATGAGACACTCTGGCCCCGGTGATACGGCGCGCACGCGGAGTCACTAGTCCCTAGCGCCGCCCTCCAGTACGAGCGGCCCCCACCCCTGGACGCCCGGGGTGGGGGGCCAGCTTCTCGCCCGGTGAGGAGGTCGAGCCGCGGGTACGCGAGGTCAGGCAGGCTGCGCCGAAGCGTGCAGTCCTGCGATTGCTGGAAGCAACAAGTTCGCCCCGCCCCATCCAGGTGGAGCGCTTCCGCGGCGGAAGGGCGCTAAGGCTCCAGGGGGGCGGACCGTATGTCATTCCGCGTCGGCACCTCTATCTGTCGCGGTCTCGTACCCTCCGGTGAGCTCGACGAGGACGAGCGGATTGCCAAAGGGGTCAATGACGACCGCCACTCTGCCGACAGGGATCGTCGCGGGTTCCGCTGCGACACTGGCGCCGGCTTCCACGAGATCATGCACGGCCGTGTCAATGCTCTCGACCAGCCAGTTGGGTTCCATCTGCTGTCGCGTGCTCAACACCAATTCGACGCGGCTGTCGGGAAGAGCCAGCCCTGCCTGCCCGACTGCGTCGTTTCGCCACAGCAACTTGTGGCCGAGCCGGTCACGGTAGAACGCGAGTCCCTCGTCCAACCCAGGCACTGGGATCGTGATCGCATCGACGCTCCGAAGGACAGGCAAGGTCATCTGTAAACGGTGCCACGTGGATGCACCCTTCTGGCGCCCGGCAGCAGTGGCACGGTGACTTGAGTCATGACTGTTGATCCTGCCGACGCCAACAGGCCGGCCCGCGGAAAAGTGACGCACATGGGGTGTTCGTCGGACCTGAGCGTCTCGTTGAGCAGGGCAGAGCGCCAGAGTCTCTGGGGTCGGCGACACATTCGTCGCCAAGGCCAGTCGCACGCTGAAGGCGCCCACCCGGGGGGCGCGACCCGCGCAGATGTGTCACGACGGGCACAGACAGATGAGGTCAGCCGGCCAGATCCTGAGCCATGGGTACGACGCGAAGCATCAAGTGCAGGATCGGGTGGCACCGATGACAGTCCGCCGGGCCCGACGACATCAGCGGCGACTCTTGCGTGGGTTGCGGCCGGCGCCACGTCCAGACGCGGCAGCGAGTCTTGGACGGCGAGTCCGGCCACACCGGTTCTGGCCCTGACGGTTGGAGCGCTGACGGTTGGAGCGCTGACGGTTGGAGAGCGCTGACGGTTGGAGCGCTGACGGTTGGGGCGATGCTGCTGACCTCGAACACGGTGCCGGTCGCGATCTGGTCGTGCGGACGCGCGTTCGGGTGTGGGCCTGCTGAGCTGTGGGGTTCCCGGATGAGGTTCCCATGCGGGACCGTGTCGGCGGGAGGCCAGCCTGCTGACTGCACCACTGGACAGGCAAGCACTCACTTGCCTATCTTGGGGTGGTGGGAGATGTGTACCGGGCGCTGGCGGATGCCACGCGGCGTCAGATCCTCGATGAGCTGTTCGAGCGTGACGGCTTGACGCTGTTCGACATCTGCGCACGCCTGGCCATGAAGCACGGAAACTCATCAACGCGACAAGCGATCTCCCAGCACCTCACGGTCCTCGAGGACGTCGACCTCATCCGCTCGCATCGCGAGGGTCGAACGAAGATCCATCACCTGAACACCCGGCCGCTACTCGAGATCTCGCGGCGGTGGCCGACAACGCGATAGGAGCGACACCGTGCACGCACGACTGCATGTCACCAGTGTCTTGGTCGACGACCAGGACAAGGCCCTCGCCTTCTACACCAACCGGCTCGGCTTCATCCCGAAGACCGACGTGCCCCTCGGACAGCATCGCTGGCTGACGGTTGCCGAGCCCGGCGCCACTCACGGTGTCGAGCTGCTTCTCGAGCCGGACGAGCACCCGGCCGCGAAGTCCTTCAAGGATGCGCTGGTCACCGACGGCATCCCCTACACCTCCTTCGCCGTGGACGATGTCGCAGCCGCACACCGTGAGCTCGAACAGCACGGCGTCCGATTCATACAACCCCCGACCGCGATGGGCGACATGGTCACGGCGATCCTGGACGACACCTGCGGCAACCTGATCCAACTCATCAGCCCCGCATGAGCTCGGAGGACCGCCCCAACTCCTTCGACGCCGCAGGACGCAAGTCGGGACGATGGTCCGAACCTGACCCCCACGGCGGATCCATGACCGGGGAGTATCTCGACGGCGATCGGGTCGGGCACTGGTGCCACGTCGCCGGCGATGGTCGTCTCCGCTCCGAAGGTGGATACGACCGCGGCGAGCTGCACGGAGTCTGGACCTGGTACCGCGCCAGCGGGGTGCTCCTCCAGAGGGGCGCCTTCGACCACGGCACGAAGGACGGCTCCTGGGAACGATGGGACGCGCAGGGCAACCACCTGGACACCACCTGGTGGAAGCAGGGACGCAAACACAAGCCGAAAGGCTGAATGCCATCACGCACCGGTCGGGCTCCGCATGACGATGAGCTTCCGGGACGCACATTTCGGACTACCGTCCGCCCGACCGAGACTCTCCCAGGCCGGTCGTTGGCCGGTCAGATACAGCTGCTTCTGAGTACATCGGCCAACATCCTCAACTGGGTATTCCCGGACGATGACGACCGCGCAAGGACGGCAGCGGCGCCTGAGGTCCCGGGCTGACGGACCCGTAATCCAAAATTGTTCGCAGGAGGTCCGAAGGCGGCCAGTCACGGTCGCCCTGACCAACCAGACACACGTCACGCAACCGCAGTTCAATGGCCTGGGGCAACATCGGCAGCACGACACGACCGGTCGCTGCGATACCCGGCCTAGAGTGGAGCTCATGACCCGCCTTCCCGACCCGAGCGTCCGACCGGCCGGCCTGGCCGACCAGTTCGGCCGGGTGGCCCGCGACCTCCGCGTGTCGGTCACCGACCGGTGCAACCTGCGCTGCACCTACTGCATGCCCGCCGAGGGCCTCCCGTGGATGCCGAAGGCGGAGATGCTGACGGACGAGGAGATGCTGCGGATCATCGGCATCTTCGTGCGCGACGGCATCACCCAGGTCCGTCTCACCGGCGGCGAGCCGCTGCTGCGTCGCTCGGTCGTCGAGCTCGTCGCCGGCATCGCCGCGCTCGAGCCGCGTCCCAAGATCGCGATGACGACGAACGGGGTCGGCCTCGAGCGGGTGGCCATCGGGCTGAAGGAGGCCGGCCTCGACCGGGTCAACGTCAGCCTCGACACCATCGACTCCGAGACCTTCACACAGCTGACCCGTCGCGACCGCCTCGCCGACGTCGAGGCCGGCCTCAAGGCTGCGTCCGACGCCGGCCTGACGCCCGTCAAGGTCAACGCCGTCGCGATGCGCGGCATCAACGACGAGTCGGTCGCCGACGTGCTCGCGTGGTGCCTCGAGCGCGGCTACGAGCTGCGGTTCATCGAGCAGATGCCGCTCGACGCGCAGCATGCTTGGGACCGCGCCCAGATGATCTCCGCAGACGAGATCCGCGAGCGCCTGTCGCAGCGCTGGAAGCTGACCCCCCTACCGGCAGCCGACCGGGGGAGTGCCCCGGCCGAGCGGTTCCTCATCGACGGCGGCCCCGAGACCGTCGGCATCATCGCCAGTGTCAGCGCGCCGTTCTGCGCTGCCTGCGACCGCACGCGCCTGACCGCCGACGGGCAGGTGCGCAACTGCCTCTTCTCCACAACCGAGACGGACCTGCGCGGGCCGCTGCGCGAGGGCGCCACCGACGACGAGCTGCTCGGTCTGATGCGTGGCGAGATGTGGCGCAAGCGCCGTGGCCACGGCATCGGGGACCCGGGCTTCGTCCAGCCCGACCGCCCCATGTCCGCCATCGGCGGCTGACGGCGCGCTCGGCCCGTTCTCACGGCGGGCTCGGCGGCCTAGACTGGACGTGCGTCGCGGCAGGCCCAGGAACGGCAGGTGCAGTGCCATGCGTGCCCGACGAACCACTCGTGTGACAGCAGGAGTCAGCACGCTCCTGCTCCTCAGCGCACTCGACGCGCTCGGCGTCGGAGTGCCACCCCGCTCTGGGGCGGCGGTCGCATCCACCCTGACGCCTGCGGCGCAGGCCAAGGCTGCATACGACCGCATGACGTCCGCACAACGGGTGGGGCAGCTGTTCACGGTCGGTGGTCCGGTGACGGGTCTCGGGTCGGCCACCGAGAGCGCCATCGTCCGCTACCACGTCGGCAATCTCGTCCTCACCGGACGCACGACGTCGGGCGCCCCTCCCGTGCGCGCCCTGACGAGCCATGCCGACGTCCTGGCGAACGCGTCCGCCACCGCGTCCGTGCCCCTGCTCATCGCCACGGACCAGGAGGGCGGCTACGTCCAGGTCCTGCAGGGGACCGGGTTCTCGCGGATGCCGACGGCCCTGACGCAGGGCACGTGGGCCGACTCGGCGCTGTACGCGTCTGCGGCGTCGTGGGGGCGTCAGGTTCGTCGCTCGGGCGTCGACGTCGACCTCGCACCGGTCATGGACACCGTCGCGAAGAGCTTTGCCAGCTCGAACCAGCCCATCGGCAGGTACGAGCGCGAGTACGGCTACACCCCGTCGGTCGTCGCCGACAAGGGCACGACGTTCCTGAGGGCCATGGGGGCCTCGGGCCTCGCCATGACGGCGAAGCACTTCCCGGGACTCGGCCGGGTCACGGGCAACACCGACACCTCTGCGGGCGTCACCGACACCGTGACGACCCGGACGTCCGGAGACATCGCACCCTTCCGAGCAGCGGTCAACAGCGGAGCGCGGATACTCATGGTCTCGTCCGCCTACTACCGGCTCATCGACGCAGCACGTCCGGCGGTCTTCTCGCCCACGGTGATCGGCGGGATGATCCGCGGCGACCTCCACTTCACCGGCATCGTGGTCAGCGACGACCTCGGCAACGCCTACCAGGTGCACAACTGGCCGCCTGCGGCGCGCGCCGTGGACTTCATCGGTGCGGGCGGCGACGTCGTCCTGACGGTGAACCCGGCGGTGGTTCCGGCGATGGTCGGTGCCGTGAGCGCACGGGCGGCGTCGGACAGCGCCTTCCGGGCCAAGGTCCAGACCGCCGTGCTGCGCGTCCTCACGGTCAAGGCGGAGTACGGACTGCTGGAGCCACGACTGCCGATCACGGGATACCTCGGCCCCCTGACCACGACGGCCCTGCAGCGCTGGCTCGGCATCGCCCGTACCGGGACGTTCGACCGAGCCACGATCCTCGCGCTGCAGACCCGGATCGCCGGGCCCGTCGGCGGCGTCTGGGGACCGCGCTCCATGGCGGCGATGCAGACCTACCTCGGGATGTCGCTCGACGGCGCCACGACGTGGAACAGCCGCACCGTCGCGCAGCTCCAGCGCTACCTCAACACGCAGCTCTGACCGGCGTCCCGGCAGGCGGCGGCCGTCACCCGTCGGCGTCGGTGAGGGCCCCGACCGGGACGACCTCGATGAGGAAGCCCCTCAGGGCGACGAAGTCGGCGAGCGACTTCTCGTGGTCCTCGCACGCCAGCCACACCTTGCGGCGACCTGCGGTGTGCAGCTTCGGGTTGTTCCAGACGACCGCGTGGACGGCCGTCGCACGGCATCCCTTGGCGCTGCAGACGTGCTCGTCGACGGCGCCGTCCGTGGGGGACAGGGAGAGCGGTCCGTTCACTGCTCGAGGCGCTGCGTGTCGTCGCGGGGCACGACCGACTGGATGCTGCCCGGCTGGCGGGGACTCACGGCATTCGCGAGCACGACGGCGACGTAGGGGATGAAGACCGCGGCCAGGATGGCGGTCCAGCGCAGCCAGCCCGAAGTGACGAAGACCAGCCCGAAGCAGACGATGCGGATGCCCATCATCGTGAGGTAGCGACGGACGCGCTGGTCCTGGTCGTCCGTCGTGGAGGTCGACGCCGAGGTGACGGAGTAGACGACCGGTTCGTTCTTGGCTCTTGGCACCCTTCAACCATAAGCCCGTCCCACGCCTACGGCACCGTGCTGTCTACCGTTCGGTAGTCCGTTAGGTTTCGGGTCAAGGCAGCGAGCCGGCAGCCGCCGGACGGATGGAGGAAAGCACAGTGTCAACGACCGAGGCGCGCAACGTACTCGTGACCGGAGGCAACCGCGGCATCGGACTGGCGATCGCCAGGGCCTTCGCCGAGGACGGCGACAACGTCGTCATCACCCACCGCTCCGGAGTGCCCCCGGAGGGGCTGCAGGGCGTCACGTGCGAGGTCACCGACTCGTCCTCCGTCGACGCGGCGTTCACGGCCGCCGAGGAGATCTTCGGTGGTCCGGTCGAGGTGCTCGTCGCGAATGCCGGCATCACCCGCGACACGCTGCTCATGCGCATGAGCGACGAGGAGTTCGACTCCGTCATCGACACCAACCTCGCCGGTGCCTTCCGCTGCGCGCGCCGCGCGGCGACCGGGATGATCCGCAAGCGTCGCGGGCGCATCGTCCTCATCAGCAGCGTCGTCGGCCTCTACGGCTCGCCCGGCCAGACCAACTACGCCGCGTCGAAGGCGGGCCTCGTCGGTCTCGCCCGCTCCATCTCGCGCGAGCTCGGCGGCCGAGGCATCACCGCCAACGTCGTCGCGCCCGGCTTCATCGACACGGAGATGACGGCGGTACTGCCCGACGAGCAGAAGAAGGCCTACCTCTCCAACATCCCCGCCGGCCGCTTCGCCACGCCCGAGGAGGTCGCGTCAGTCGTGCGCTTCGTCGCGAGCGACGACGCCGCCTACATCACCGGCGCGGTGATCCCGGTCGACGGCGGGCTCGGCATGGGGCACTGAGCCCACCACACGGCATACTCCCGTATGCCGCGAACGTCCTTGCGCAGCAAGCGTCCCCACCCACTCGAGAAAGTCGCAGGCATGGGAATCCTCGAAGGCAAGAAGCTCCTCATCACCGGCGTCCTCATGGACAGCTCGATCGCGTTCCACGTGGCCAAGATCGCCCAGCAGGAGGGCGCGACGGTCGTGCTCACCTCGTTCGGCCGGACGATGAAGATCACCCAGACCATCGCCAAGCGGCTCCCTGAGACCCCGGTGGTCATCGAGCTCGACGTCGCCGACCAGGAGCACCTCGACACGCTCGCCGAGCGCCTGCGCGAGCACGTCGACGGGCTCGACGGCGTGCTGCACTCGATCGGCTTCGCGCCGCAGGGTGCCTTCAACTTCCTCGAGGGCACGTGGGAGGACGTCTCGACGGCGCTCCAGATCTCGGCCTACAGCCTCAAGTCGCTCGCCGTCGCGACCCTGCCCCTCATGACGGAGGGCGGCAGCGTCGTCGGCCTGACCTTCGACGCGAAGTTCGCCTGGCCGGTCTACGACTGGATGGGCGTGGCCAAGGCCGCCTTCGAGTCGACGAACCGCTACCTCGCCCGCGACCTCGGCCCCAAGGACGTGCGCTGCAACCTCGTCGCGGCGGGTCCGATCCGCACGACGGCGGCCAAGTCGATCCCCGGCTTCGAGCAGTTCGAGAAGGTCTGGGACGACCGTGCCCCGCTCGGCTGGGACGTCAACGACCCGGTGCCGGCGGCCAAGGCCTGCGCAGCGCTGCTCAGCGACTGGTTCCCCGCCACGACGGGCGAGATCATCCACGTCGACGGCGGCGTCCACGCGATGGGCCAGTGACCGCGCACGCCCTCCGGTGCTCTCGCTAGAGTCCTGCCCATGCCTCACGCCGGGACCGAGTCCAGCCCCTTGACGACGACCGAACCCGAGGCGGTGCCGCAGGTCCGTGTCGACGAGGTGCGGGTGCTCGACGGGCCCAACCTCTACTTCGCCCGGCCCGCGATCAAGGTCATCCTGCATGTGCCCGGCTACCTCGACCTCAAGCGCACCGACGCCGAGGCCCTGGCCCGTCGGCTCGGGATGCGTTCCGCGCGCCCCGGCAAGCGCGGCACGGCCCTGCGCCAGCGCTTCGTCATGCGGGTCATCCGCACCGTGACGCGTCGCGTGGGCACCGAGATCGGTGCGGGCCGTCTGGGCGTACGCGTTCGGGCGGGACAGACCGTCGAGGACGTCGTGCTCGCCTTCCCGTGGGTGCACCGCACGCGGGGCCGCGTCGCGGGGGAGCAGTTCGGCGCCGTCATGGCCGGCCTGCTCGACCCCTCCAGGCGTGCCGACGAGGTCATCGAGGAGGCCGCGGCCGTCATCCTGGCCGCGCCCGACGGTCCCGGACCCAGCGTCCTCACGCCGACCGTCCCCGTCGCGTCCGTCACGGGCACCAACGGCAAGACGACGACGACCCGGCTCATGGCGCACATGTGCATGAGCGCAGGCCTGACGACGGCGTGGAGCTCGACCGACGGGGTCGTCGTCATGGGGGAGACGAAGGAGGAGGGCGACTTCTCAGGGCCGGCCGGGGCGCGGGGCGTGCTCGAGACGCCCGGTCTAGACATCGGCATCCTCGAGACCGCCCGCGGCGGCATGCTCCTCAAGGGCATGGGCGTCACGACCAACGACGTCAGCGTCGTCACCAACGTCAGCGCCGACCACCTCGGCCTGCAGGGCATCGACACGCTCGACCAGCTGGCCGAGGTCAAGGCGATCGTCACGACCGTGACGAAGCCGCAGGGGTGGGTCGTGCTCAACGGCGACGACCCCCGTGTCTGGGCCATGCGGTTCGGCATCAAGGCCAAGCCGTGGGCATTCAGCCTCGACCCCGCGTCGCCCGCGCTCTGGGAGTCGATCAACTCCGGCGGCCGCGGCATCACCGTGCTCGACGGCGAGATCGTCGTCCTGTCGCCGAACGGGGACCCCGACCGGCTCGTCAAGATCGTCGACGTCCCCATGACCCTGAGCGGCCTGTCGCGAAACAACATCGCCAACGCGCTGGCCGGTGCCGCCGCCGCCCTGGGACTCGGCGTCCCGCGCTCGGCCGTGGTCGACGGACTTCGGACCTTCGCCCCCGACCCCGAGCACAACTGGGGCCGGCTCAACACCTACTCGCTGCCGCTCCCGAGCGGGGGCAAGGCGACCGTCATCATGGACATGGCCCACAACGAGGCCGGTCTCGAGGCCTTGCTCGACGTCGCACGCGGGCTCGCCGCACCGGGTGGCGCCGTCCGCCTCGGACTGGGCTGCGCCGGCGACCGCGCCGACGAGGCGATCGTCGCGATGGGCGAGATCGCCGGGCGCGGGGCCGAGGAGGTCGTCCTCAAGGTCGCCCGCCACTACCTGCGCGGACGCGAGGTCGAGGACCTGCTCGGTCTCTTCCGCGACGGCCTGGCCAAGGTCGGCGTCCTCGACGTGCCCGGCTACGACACCGAGCTCGAGTCCTTCGAGGCTCTCGTGCCGCACGCGCTCGACGGCGACGTCATCGCGCTCATGTGCCACGCCGAGCGCACCGAGGTCGACGGCTGGATCCGCGCCCACGGCGGCAAGGTCGACGATGCCCGTTCGATCCGCCGCAAGGTCGTGGCCGCGCGCGGTGAGCACGAGCTCGAGGCCGAGATCGCGGCCCTCTGGGAGAGCGACGACCATCAGACCAGGCTCGCTGCCGCGCAGGAGCTCGTCGACGGCCACCCGGGCGACCCACGTCTCGTCTTCGAGCTGGCCGGCGTCAAGGACGCGATGGGCGACGAGCAGGGCGCCATCGGTCTCTACGAGGACGCCCTCGCGGGCGGCCTGCGCGAGCCGCACCGGCACCGGGCCCAGCTGCAGCTCGCCTCGAGCCTGCGCGTCGTCGGACGGGCCGCCGAGGCGCAGGGACTCGTCGCCGACGTCCTCGAGGCACGGCCGCACAACACCGCGGCGCTCATGCTCAGGGCGCTCGTGCAGGCCGACCTCGGCCAGGAGCGCCAAGCCGTCGCCGACCTCATCCGGGCGACGCTCGAAGCGACGACCGACGTCGACACACAGGCCTACCGCCGCGCCCTGCGGGCCTACGCCGACGAGCTGGCCCCCGCGAAAGCAACAGCCGCAGACTGATCCGCAGCCTGCTCAGATGGCGGTGTCGTCCGCCTGGTCCGGCGGCGACTCGGACGGGACGGCGCCGAGGGCCTCGCCCTCCGCCTCGTCGCCCTCCGCCTCGGCGGTCTCGGTGAGGGTGCTCGGGTCGAGGTCGGGGTCGCTCGTGGCGGCCGCGGCCGTGCCGATGCGGGCGCCGGCCTGGGCGTGCTTGGTGCGCTCCTCGAGCTCGGCGACCACCAGCGCGTGCTGGTCGACGCACATGACGACGAGGTCGCCCGGGTTGGTGCGCGCGAGCACGTGCCGCGCGGCGTCGAGCTCGTCGAGCACGATCTCCACCTGCCGGCAGCGGGCGCCTTCGCGCATGGCGGCGCGGGCGCCCTCGGCCACGAGCTCAGCGGTCTCGCCGGGCTTGCGGCCGCGCAGGCGCTCGTCCTCACGGATGACGATGACGTCGAAGTGCTGCGCGGCCACCGCCCCGAGCTCGCGCATGTCGTCGTCGCGCCGGTCGCCCGCCGCACCGATCATGCCGATGCGCGAGGTCTTGCCGAGATCGGCCTGGCGCTGCTTCTGGTCGGCGTAGCGGTCGACGAAGGCGCCGAGCTCCTTCATGCCGGCCGCGTTGTGGCAGTAGTCGACGAACACGTCGGCGTTGTTGACCTGCACGAGGTTCAGGCGTCCGGGGGAGAGGTAGTAGGTCGTCGCGAAGGTGCGCAGGCCCTGACGGATGTCGTGGAGCGGGGCCCCTGCGGCGAACGCCGCGCCCGCCGCCGCGAGCGAGTTGGCGACGTTGAAGCGCGCCGCGCCGCCGAACGTCGACGGGAGCAGGTGGGTCCAGGCGAGCTGCATGCTGCGCCGGCCGTGCTTGATGACGATCATCTCGCCGCGTTCGCTCGGCTCGAGCACCACGGCACGTCCGCCACGGCGGCAGTAGTCGTCGACGAACTCGCGGGTCTCGCTGCCCGGCTCGGCCATCGAGAACCAGACGATGCCACCCGAGCAGCGGCGGCGCATGTTGCGCACGTTCGGGTCGTCGGCGTTGAGCACCGCGAAGCCGTCGCGCGGCACGGCCTCGACGATGACCGCCTTGACGTCGGCCAGCTGACGCAGGGTGTCGATTCCCTTGAGCCCCAAGTGATCTGGAGCCACATTGGTGACGACGGCGATGTCGTTGCGGTCGTAGCCGAGGCCCTCGCGCAGGATGCCGCCCCGGGCGACCTCCATGACGGCGAAGTCGACGCGGGGGTTCTGCAGGACCATCCGGGCCGAGCGCGGGCCGGAGGCGTCGGCCTTGATGACGAGCCGCTCGTCGATGACGACGCCGTCGGTCGAGGTCATGCCGACCTTGCGTCCGAGGCCCTTGAAGATGTGGGCGATCATGCGCGAGGTCGTGGTCTTGCCGTTGGTGCCGGTGACGGCGACGATCGGCACGCGCGACTGCGCACCCGGGGGGAAGAGCAGGTCGACGACCGGCTTGGCGATGAACTGCGGCTCGCCGACGGTCGGGTGCGTGTGCATCCGGAAGCCGGGCGCCGCGTTCACCTCGCAGATCGCGCCACCCGTCTCGCGGACGGGGTAGGTGATGTCGGGGCAGATGAAGTCGATGCCGGCGACGTCGAGCCCGACCATGCGGGCGGCCTCCTCGGCGATCTCGACGTTGTCCGGGTGTGCGTCGAAGGTGCGGTCGATCGAGATGCCACCGGTCGACATGTTGCCCGTCAGGGCGAGCTTGACCATCTCGCCCTCGGGCGGCACGGACTCGGTCGTGTGCCCCTGGCCGGCGAGGATCTCGAGCGCGTTGGCGTCGACCTTGATCTTCGTCAGCACCTTCTCGTGACCGACACCGCGGCGGGGGTCGGCGTTGGTGATGTCGACGAGCTCGGCGACCGTGTGGGTGCCGTCGCCGATGACGTGAGCGGGGACGCGCTCGGCGATGGCCTGCATGCGGCCGCCGACTATGAGGCAGCGGTAGTCGCGACCGGTCACGAAGGACTCGACGATGATCGTGCCGCGCCGCGACTCGGACTTGGCGATGTCGTAGGCCTTCTCGACGTCCGCGTCGCTCATGAGGTTGAGGCACACGCCGCGGCCGTGGTTGCCGTCGAGCGGCTTGACGACGACGGGGAACCCGATGCGGCGAGCCGCCTCGAGGGCACCCCGCAGGGTGCGCACGGCCTCCTGCTTGGGCACGGGCAGACCTGCCGAGCCGAGGAGCTTCGTCGTGAGGTCCTTGTCGCTCGCGATGTCGACCGCGAGCGCGCCCGTCTTCGACGTCATCGTGGCGCGGATGCGCTGGGCGTGGACACCCTGGCCGAGCTGGACGAGCGAGGCGGAGTTGAGGCGGATGTAGGGGATGTCGCGGGAGGCCGCCTCCTCGAGGATGGCGGCCGTCGAGGGGCCGAAGGCGACGCGCTCGGCCTGGCGGAGGAAGGCGTTGAACTCTGTCTCGAAGTCGAAGCCGTCCTGGGGCTCGACGAGGTGGTTGATGAGGCGCACCGCGAGCTTGCCGGCGGCGACGGCGACGGTCTCGTCGGTGTAGCTGTAGACGACGTTGTACTGACCCGGCTTGCCCTTGACTGCACGCGTCTTGCCACGGCGCGAGTCGTGGCCGGCCAGGGTCTGCAGCTGCAGCGCCACGTGCTCGGCGACGTGACCGAGCCAGGTGCCCTCGCGCAGCCGCTCGATGAAGCCGCCGCGGCGCCCGAGCGAGCACGTGTGGCGCTCGAGCCCGGGCACGAGCTCGACGAGCTGGTCCGTGAAGCCCGGCAGCGAGACGGTGGGGTACTCCTCGAGGCTGCCGAGGTCGACGACGAGGTGGACGGCCTGCTGGTAGGACCAGACGTTGGGTCCGCGGTAGATCCGGGTCTCGAGGATCTTCAGGTCCGGTCGGGCCGGGCCTGTGGGGGTGGGTACCTCGACGGCCATGGATCTCCTCCTACGGGGTCGTGCGGGACGTGCCGTGCGGCATACCCGGTCGACCGTTGGTGCGGTGCGGTGCGGTGCGGCTGGGCGAACGGGACTCAGTGGGCGGCGCTGCTCGTCGACGAGCGCGCCGCGCGGACCTTGGCCGGGACGACCGCACCCTCGATGTCGGGGTGACGCTCGACGAACGCGGTCAGCTCGACGTGGTCCAGGTCGAACGTACTGCCCGTGGGCAGCGAGTGCACGACCGCGCCCGAAACGAGCAGCGGCGCACCGCGCCGCGCGTCGGGGGCGTCGGTGATGGCGTTGCGGGCGTTGACGACGAAGATCGAGCCGGCCCCGATGACCGACATGACCCTGCCGCCGCGGATCTCGGCCGCCGTGTTCTCGTCGATGCCCATGCCGAGCAGGTTGGGGGAGGCGGCGACCATCGACATGAGGCGGCCGTAGCGGCCTCGCTGGTCGAAGTGCTGGTCGATGATGACGTCCTCGATGAGGCCGAGGCCGGCCGAGATCTGGCTGGCGCGCTGCTTCGGCGTCAGGCCCTCCTCGCCGAGCGAGATCATGAAGCGGCTCATGATCGAGGCGCCGGCCGACGTGCCGGCCACGACGGCGCCCCGCTCGTAGGCGCGCACCACGGCGTCGCCGACGGGCGTGCCGACGATGTTCTGGGCCAGCTTGACCTGGCTGCCACCGGTGATGAAGACCCCGGTCGCGGCGTCGAGCGCCTCGACCATCGCCGGGTCGCTCGAGTCGCGACGCGTCTGCGGGTGCACGACGGAGTACTCACCACCGCGCAGCCGGGTGAAGACGTCGCGGTACGCCTCGGACACCTCTTCGGCGTACGAGGACGCCGTGGGGATGACGACGATGTGCGACCGCCGACCGCCGGCCAGCTTCACGAAGCGCTTGAGCACCACCGACCGCCCGATCCGGTCCTCGGCACCGCCGATGATGAGCAGCGTGCGGCGGACGCCGTTCGGGTTCGGGGCTACGGACGAGGGGGCCACGGACTGCATCGCGCCAGCCTAGTGACCGGCGTGCGGGACCGGCGGAGCCTGGGTCGGCGTGCCGTCGTCGAGATCGGCCTCCTCGATCTCCTCGCGGGAGATACCGAGCAGGTAGAGCACGGAGTCGAGGTAGGGCACGTTCACCGCGGTCTGGGCCTGCTCCTGCACGATCGGCTTGGCGTTGAAGGCGACCCCGAGCCCCGCGACGTCGAGCATGTCGAGGTCGTTGGCGCCGTCGCCGATCGCGACGGTGCGGCTGAGGGGCAGGCCCTCCTGCTCCGCGAACTCGCGCAGTGCCCGGGCCTTGCCGGCCCGGTCGACGACCTCACCGACGACGCGCCCCGTGAGGTGGCCGTCCTCGATCTCGAGGCGGTTGGCCCGCGCGTGGTCGATCCCGAGGTCGTCCGCGAGCTCGCCGACGATCTCGATGAAGCCGCCGCTGACGAGCCCGACCGTGAAGCCGAGCCGCTTGAGCGTCCGCACGAGCGTCCGGGCGCCCGGGGTCAGCTGCACCGACTCGCGCACCTCGTCGAGGACCGACTCCGGCAGGCCCGCCAGGGTCGCCACGCGGGCGCGCAGCGACTCCTCGAAGTCGAGCTCGCCCGCCATCGCGCGCGCGGTCACCTCGGCGACCTCGGCCTCGCGGCCGGAGTGCGCGGCGAGCAGCTCGATGACCTCCTGCTGGATGAGCGTCGAGTCGACGTCGAGGACGACCAGCCGTCGGCCCCGCCGCGCGAGCCCGCCCGGCGCGACGGCGATGTCGATGCCCTCGGACGTCGCGACGAGCGCGAGCTCGGTGCGCAAGGACGCCAGGTCGGCACCCGAGATGTCGAACTCGACCGTCGTCACGGGATAGCGCGAGAGCCGCCGGATGCGGTCGATGTTGGCGCCGTGGTCGGCGATGCACGTCGTGACGAGCGAGACGGCGTCGGCGCTGAGGGGTGCGCCGAGGACGACGACGGCCGCGCGCCCCTGGCGCGAGCGCGCGTTGACGCCGGTGCCCTCGACCACGGTCAGCGCGAGACCGAGACGGTGGGCGGCGATCGCCGCGGCGTCACGCAGCTGGTCGACGTGCGCGCCGGGACGCAGCAGGACGGTCAGGGTGAGGTGCCCGTGGACGACGACCTGCTGGATGTCGAGGACCTCCGCGTCGACGCCCGACAGCGCTCCGAGCAGCGTTCCCGTGACACCGGGGCGGTCGTCGCCCGTCACGGTCACGCTCAGGGTCTGGATGTCCGTTCCGTCCGTGCTGTTCGCTTCGGTCACCCGGGTCAGGGTAGTGAGCGCGCGTCCGCGCCCGCGCCACCTTCCGGCATACGGCCCGTCACGTCGGCGCCGGGAGGGCGTATGCCGCCCGCTGGCCTCCCGGACGCGTCAGCCCAGCGCGCTCAGCAGGAACGCGAGGGCGAAGCCGAGCATCGTCACGAGCCCGACGAGCCGCCCGGCGTGCTCGGTGGCCTCGGGCATCATCGTGTCGGCCAGCATCGTGATGATGGCGCCTGCGGCGAAGGTCTGGATCCCGGCCACGACCGACGGCGACGCACCCTCGAGCAGGACGTAGCCGAGGCCCGCGGCCAGTCCTGAGGCCAGCATGACGACGAGCCACAGGCGCAGGATCTGGCCCGTCGAGCGGCCTGCCCGCTTGAGGCCGGCGCTGGCCGACATCGACTCGGGCACGTTGGACAGGAACACGGCCGCGACCATCGCGATGCCGACCTCCCCGCCGCCCAGCACGCTGACACCGATGGCCGCCGACTCGGGTATGCCGTCCAGCAGGGCCCCGAGGACCATGGCCATCGCGCCGGCGCCCTGCTGCGGTTCGCCGGTCGGGCTCTTGCGGCGGTGGCCCCCGCGACGGTCGATGAGCCAGTCGCCGACGAAGAAGACGAGCGACCCACTGACGAGGCCGATGACGACAGGCGCGGCCCCCGCGGACCGGAAAGCCTCCTCGGTGAGCTCGAAGGCGACCGCGCTGATGAGCACGCCCGCACCGAAGGCCATGACGAGACCGATGACGCGGTACGAGGCGCGGGCGTAGAGGCCGAGGAGGGCGCCGATCAGCAGTGCCGCGCCGCCGACGAGTCCCCAGAAGGTCGCGGTCAGCACGTCACGGCGTGTCGCTCGCCCGGCGCACGCGGGCCGCGTTGACCTCGTCGCGCCACTGGAGCAGGTCCCGGACACGGGCGAGGTCCGGGTCCGCTGCGGCGACGCTCGCCGTGAACAGGCGCGTCCCGATGTCGTGGAGCTGTTGGGCGTTGTTGGCGTAGTCGCCCGACTGGTCCGGGTTGCGGCCCGGCACGAAGGCGACGCCGGCGGACCGCTCGATCTCGAGCGGGTCGCGGTCGCGGCGCGCACACCATTCGTCGAGAACCCGGTGCTTGTGCGCGATCTCCTCGGGGCCGCCGAAGCCGTGCCAGATGTTCGCGTGCTCGGCGACGATGCGCAGGGTCTTCTTCTCGCCGCCGCCGCCGATGAGGATCGGGATGTCACGGGTCGGAGCGGGGTTGAGCCGGGTCCACCGGTCGCGGATGATCGGCAGGTCGCGCGCCAGGTCGTCGAGGCGTCCGCCGGCCGTGCCGAACTCGTAGCCGTACTCGTCGTAGTCGAGCTGCTTCCAGCCCGAGCCGATCCCGAGGATCAGACGGCCCTCGCTCATGTGGTCGACGGTGCGTGCCATGTCGGCGAGCAGGCTCGGGTTGCGGTAGCTGTTGCACGTGACGAGGGCGCCGATCTCGACGGACTCCGTCGACTCCGCCCAGGCGCCGAGCATCGTCCAGCACTCGAAGTGCAGGCCGCGGCTGTCACCGCTCAACGGGAAGAAGTGGTCCCAGTTGAGCAGGACGTCGACGCCCATCTCCTCGAGCGTCGCCGCGGTCCGGCGGATCTGGGCCCAGGTGGCGTGCTGTGGCGGGATCTGGATCCCGACGCGCGCCCGTCGGGAGTCCGTCGCGCTGGCTGGGGGATTCGTGGCGTTCGAAGTCATGGTCAGACCTTTGCAGATGTCATCGGCCGACACCTACGAGGGACGCCCGCCGATCGACGGTCACCGCGTGACGAGCTGTCCCTTGCCCACGACAACGATGCCGGTCTCGGTGACGTGGAAACCGCGGGCCTTGTCGTGCTCGTGGTCGATGCCGATCTGGCAGCCCTCGGGGATGACGACGTTCTTGTCGATGATCGCGCGGCGGATCTGCGCGTGGCGATGGACCTCGACACCGTCGAGGATGACCGAACCCTGGATGCTGGCGTACGAGTGCACCTTGACGAGCGGCGAGAGCACCGAGGCGTAGATGTGCGCACCCGAGACGACGACGCCGGGGGAGACCGCCGAGTTGAGCGCCTCTCCGATGCGGTCGCCGCTGCCGTGGACGAACTTCGCCGGGGGGTAGGGGCTGTGGCTGGTGTAGATCGGCCAGTCGTAGTTGTAGAGGTTGAAGACCGGGTGGATCGAGATGAGGTCCATGTGGGCGTCGTAGTAGGACTCGATGGTCCCGACGTCGCGCCAGTAGCCGCGGTCGCGGTCCGTGGCGCCGGGAACCTCGTTGTCCTTGAAGTCGTAGACGCCGGCCTCTCCGCGGCTCACGAAGTAGGGCACGATGTCGCCGCCCATGTCGTTGCTGCTCGCCTCGTTGTCGTGGTCGGCGATGACGGCCGCCTCGAGCGCTGCGGCCGTGAAGACGTAGTTGCCCATCGACGCGAGCACCTCGCCGGGGTTGTCCGGCAGGCCCTTCGGGTCCTTGGGCTTCTCGAGGAACGCCGCGATCTTCGACGGGTCGGCGTCATCCACCTCGATGACGCCGAACTGGTCGGCGAGCGAGATCGGCTGGCGGATGGCCGCGACCGTGCAGGCGGCGCCCGTCTCGAGGTGCTGCTCGACCATGGCACCGAAGTCCATGCGGTAGACGTGGTCCGCGCCCACGACGACGACGATGTCGGGCCGCTCGTCGTGCATGAGGTTGAGGCTCTGGTAGATCGCGTCGGCACTACCGAGGTACCAGTTCTTGTCGACACGCTGCTGCGCCGGGACCGTCGTCACGTAGTTGCCGAGGAGCGTCGACATGCGCCACGTCTTCGTCACGTGCGCGTCCAGGCTGTGCGACTTGTACTGCGTCAGCACGACGACCTGGAGGTATCCGGAGTTGACGACGTTGGAGAGCGCCAGGTCGATCAGCCGGTAGATGCCGGCGAACGGCACGGCGGGTTTGGCCCGGTCGGCGGTCAGAGGCATCAGTCTCTTGCCCTCACCGCCAGCGAGCACGATCGCGAGGACTTTCGGACCAGCAGCTGGGCTTCGTCGGGCCATGAGCGCCACCCTAGGGCAGGCGTCCGTCGGTCGACAGGTTCAGCACGCAAGATCGGCGGAGCTTTCCGCTCCGCGGGATGGAAGCGGCACTAGGGTCGGAACGTGCGCGTCGACATCCTCAGCAAGGAGTACCCGCCGGCCATCTACGGAGGTGCGGGTGTTCACGTGGCAGAGCTCGTGCGGGCGTTGCGGGCGCGGGGTGACATGGACGTGCAGGTCCGCTGTTTCGGGACCGCTCGTGACGAGACCGGGACGACGGCGTACCCCGACCTCCCGGAGCTCGCCGGGGGCAACGCCGCGATGCAGACCCTCGGTGTCGACGTCAGCATGGCCGGCGACTGCATCGGCGCCGACCTCGTCCACTCGCACACGTGGTACGCCAACATGGCCGGACATCTCGCCTCGCTCCTCGGAGGTATGCCGCACGTCGTGACCGCGCACTCGCTCGAGCCGATGCGGCCCTGGAAGGCCGAGCAGCTCGGTGGCGGCTACCGCGTGTCCTCGTGGGCCGAGCGCACCGCCTACGAGTCCGCTGCCGCCGTCGTGGCAGTCAGTGCGGGCATGCGCGAGGACATCCTCAAGAGCTACCCGTCGCTCGACCCGGCGCGGGTTCACGTGGTGCACAACGGGATCGACTCGCAGCTGTGGTCGGCGGACCGCTCGGCCGAGGCCACCGAGACCGTTCGGCGCCATGGAGTCGACCCCGACAAGCGGTCGGTGGTCTTCGTCGGCCGCATCACCCGCCAAAAGGGCCTGCCCTACCTGCTGAGGGCGTGCGCGCAGCTGCCACCCGACGTCCAGATCGTCCTCTGCGCCGGGGCGCCCGACACGCCGGAGATCCTCGCGGAGGTCGAGGGGCTCGTGAACGAGCTGCGATCCGGACGCGAGGGTGTCATCTGGATCCCTGACATGCTTCCCCGCAACGAGGTCGTGGCCCTGTTGACCCACGGCACCGTCTTCGCCTGCCCCTCGATCTACGAGCCGCTCGGGATCGTCAACCTCGAGGCCATGGCGTGCGAGCTGGCCGTCGTGGCCACGGCGACCGGCGGCATCCCCGAGGTCGTCGTCGACGGCGACACCGGGTGGCTGGTGCCGATCGACCAGGTCCAGGACGGCACCGGCACGCCGGTCGACCCCGACCGCTTCGTGTCCGACCTCGCGGCGGCACTCACCGACGCGGTCTCCGACGTCGACCGGGCCCACGCCTTCGGTCGGGCCGGTCGCCGACGCGCCGTCGACTCGTTCTCGTGGGCCTCCATCGGTGACCGCACGCTCGAGGTCTACCGGGCAGTCCTCGGCAGCTGACGGGTGGCGGTGTAGGCCCGCGGGGGAGCGCCGGTGGGTCCCGTCCCGACCCGGCACCTCTGCTTCGGCGTGCACTGCGCGTAGGTTGGAGGAGGCGGACCACCGCCGCAGGCCCGAGAGGAACGCCATGAGGAGTCGACTGGCCAGCCTCGTGCTGCGCCTCACCGGGTGGACGGCGGTGGGCGACGTGCCCCGCACCGGCATCCTCGTCGGTGCCCCGCACACGTCCAACTGGGACTTCGTGATGATGCTCCTGGTCATGTGGCGGGGCGGGGTGACACCCCGGGTCCTGATCAAGAAGGAGCTCTTCCGGGGCCCGCTCGGATGGCTCCTGCCGCGCCTCGGTGGCATCCCGATCGACCGTGACCACCCCGGCGACGTGGTGCGCGGGCTCGTCCGGGAGGCCCGCAGCGGGGAGCCGTTCCTGCTGGTCCTGGCCGCGGAAGGCACCCGCACGAAGGGCGGGTACTGGAAGTCCGGCTTCTGGCGCATCGGGCGGGCAGCCAGTCTGCCCATCGCCTTGGCCTTCATCGACGGACCTTCTCGCACAGCCGGATTCGGTCCGACCATGAGGGCCACGGCAGACGTGGTCGCCGACATGGACCAGGTGCGTGCGTTCTACCGCGACAAGCGCGGTATCCACCCCGAGCGGCGCACGGAGCCTCGACTCCGCGAGGAGGAGCAGGCCCGGGCCCGCGGCTGACTGACAGGGCCCGAAGGGGTCGCGAATCCGGCGTTCCGGTGGTGTCGGGCCGGAAGCCGTGGGAATGTTCGCCTGACACTTCCCGAACCCACTGACCGGATCGAGCTCGAGATGGCGACTGACGTGGCTGGCAACGACGCGCTGACCGGTGGTCACCGTGGGTCGGAGGACGACGAGACGAGCGTCCCGGAGCAGGAGCCGCGCGCCGGACGTCTCCGGAGGTGGCTCCACTTCACCCTCCCCGGGTGCTGGGGCGCGGTTCTCTTCGCGGCCCTGTCGTTCACGCCGTCGCTGCTCCCGCGCGGTGGTTTCATCCAGGGCCTGGTCTGTGGGATCACCGCTTCCATCGGCTACGGCCTCGGAGTCCTCGGCGCATGGCTGTGGCGCGCCTTCGCCGACCGGGAGCCTCGGCCGCCCAAGCCCTGGTCCTGGCGTGCCCTGTTCATCGGCGGCGGCGGGCTCCTGGTCGTCTTCTTCGGCCTCGGCCAGTACTGGCAGCACGAGATCCGGAGCCTCATGGGGGTGACGGAGTACAACATCGCCCTCGTCGTCCTCTCGCCCTTCGTCGCCGTGTTCTTCTTCGCGGTGTTCCTGCTCATCGGCCGCGGCATCCGACGCGTCTACCACTGGGTCGCGGACCTGCTGAGCCGCAAGTTCGGGCGGCGGGCCGCGGGCGCGACGGGCTGGGTCCTCGTCACGACGATGACCTACCTCGTCATCAGCGGCATCCTCATCGACGGTCTCGTGGGTGCCATGGACGAGGCCTTCTCGGTGGGCAACACCGTGACGCAGGAGGGGGTCGTCAAGCCCACGACCGGCCTCCGGTCGGGAGGGCCGGGCTCGATGGTCCCCTGGGAGTCGCTCGGTCGCGAGGGCCGCACCTTTGCGGCAGGCGGTCCGACCGCCAGCGACATCGAGGGGGTCGTCCACCACCCCGCGATGGAACCGATCCGAACCTACGCCGGCCTCGACTCGGCCGACGACGCCGAACAGCGCGCCGCCCTGGCGGTCGACGACCTCGAGCGGGCGGGTGGTTTCAAGCGGTTGAACCTGCTCGTCGTGACGACCACGGGCAGCGGGTGGGTCGACCCGGCACTGGTCGCCCCCTTCGAGTACCTGACCGGCGGCGACGCGGCCACGGTCGGGATGCAGTACTCGTACCTGCCGTCGTGGCTCTCGTTCCTCGTCGACCAGTCCAAGGCCCGCGAGGCGGGTCGGGCGCTCTTCGACGCGGTCTACGACCGGTGGTCGCAGCTGCCGCAGGACTCCCGGCCGAAGCTGTTCGTGTCGGGCGAGAGCCTCGGGACGTTCGGCGGCGAGACCGCCTTCAGCGGCGAGTACGACCTGCGCAACCGGACCGCGGGCACGGTCTTCGCGGGGCCACCGAACTTCAACACGCTGTTCCGTGAGTTCAGCGACCAGCGCGACCCCGGCAGTCCCGAGATCCAGCCCGTCTACAAGAACGGGCGGACGGTGCGGTTCGCGACCGACCCGGGGGACTCGATCCCGCCCGAGGGCCAGCCGTGGGACGGCACCCGCGTCCTCTACCTCATGCACCCGTCCGACCCGATCGTGTGGTGGAGCCCTCACCTCGTGTTCAACGAGCCCGACTGGATCGGTGAGGCTGCCGGCAAGGACGTGCTCCAGGGCATGTTCTGGATGCCGTTCGTGACCTTCTGGCAGGTGACCGCCGACCTCCCGTTCTCGACCGGGGTCCCTGCCGGACACGGCCACAAGTACACGACGGAGTACGTCGACGCCTGGAATGCCGTGATGCGTCCGGAGGGCGTCACCGCCGACGACCTGGCAGCCGTCCGGACGGCGGTCGGAGCGCTGGGTTAG
This sequence comes from Terrabacter sp. Root181, assembly GCF_001428505.1. Lineage (GTDB taxonomy): Bacteria > Actinomycetota > Actinomycetes > Actinomycetales > Dermatophilaceae > Terrabacter. Next base: position 227,548 of record NZ_LMHU01000006.1, on the reverse strand, counting down.
TCGTCGCCCAGGCGAGCAGGTCAGCCGCCGACGAGGCGACCCGTCACGGCATACGGCACGCCGACGACCTCTGCCGGGCCGCCGAGGATCATGCCGAGCAGCTCAGTGGGCCGGGGGTAGTCGGGGCCCAGGCCCGCGAGGTAGGCGTCATGGGCCGACAGTGACGCGACCGCCGCGTCGAAGTGGTCCGAGACGTCGACGAAGTGCGTCGGCTCGGGGTCGGCGACGACGAGCAGCCGGGCGACCTGCCACGGCTCGTGGCCCTCGTCGACGAGCTCGGGGAAGATCCACCGGTTGCCCGCGTCAGCCCTGGCGTCGACGACGGCGAGGCCCACGGCCCGGTGGTCGGCCTGGTTGACGATGCCACCGGGGAAGCGGTCGGCGTACGTCATGGTGATGACCAGGTCGGGCCGCCGGATCCGCATCTCGCGGGCGATGGCGCGACGCAGCGCGAGGCCGTACTCGACCACGCCGTCGGTGAAACCGTCGAGGAACTCCACGACGTCGACCCCGACCCTCGCCGCGCCGTCGCGCTCCTCCTGTTCGCGCAGCGGCCCGGCCTCCTCGGGCCGCACGCCGTCGATGCCGGCCTCGCCACGGGTGGCCAGCAGGTAGGTCACGGTCTTGCCCGCCCGGACCCACTTGTCCACCGCGGCGGCCGTGCCGTACTCGAGGTCGTCGGGGTGCGCGACGACGCAGAGGACGGTCTCGAAGGTGCTCTCGTCCAGCGACTTCAGCTCAGGGTGCTCCGTCATGGACCAAATCTAGGGTTGCTTGGCGAAGTCCCGGGGGGATGTGACGATGGAGAACATGCTGACCATCGAGCTCGCCCGCCGGCTCTCCGACGCGGGACTGACGTGGGAGCCCGTCTCCGGGGACCGCTTCGTCGTGGCCGTCAACGGCATGGAGGACGACGTGTTCGTCATCAGCGAGATCACGGTCGACGTCCACCACTTCACGACGGGCGACGTCATCGGCTTCAACGGCACCACCGAGTGGGCCCTCGACAGCGTCGAGCAGGACAAGGCCGTCTGGCTCCCGCGCGAGGACCAGCTGCGCCACCTGCTCGGCGACGCGTTCGTGTCCCTCGAACAGCTCGAGGGTGGGTATGCCGTGTCCGCCCGTGGGCGCGACGGCGCGGTCGAGCGCCACGCTGACATCGACGCCGAACGTGCCTACGCCCGAGCGCTGCTCGTGCAGCTCGGGACGTCGGCTCCCGAGGCGTAGCCGGACAGACGGTCAGGCCGGGCGCCATCCCGCGATCGACATGACGGCGACGTTCGTCGCGTCCGCGAGGGCCGCGTCGGCGTCGGCCGCGAGGTCGCGCAGCAGGCGCGTGCGGTTCGCCGTGGTCCCCGCATCGAGCCCTCCGGAGCCCAACGAGGTCCGGTCGGCGTTGCGGTGTGCCAGGCGCGAGAGGCTGGCCGCCAGCGCCATGATCCGCAGGGCCCGTCCGGACGTCTCGGGCGGGATGCCCCACAGGGCCGTGTCGAGGTCGGCCTGCGCCTCGGCGCGCGCCTCGTGTCCCCAGGGGTGACCGCCCACCTGCTCGAACCGCACCGTGTGCTCACGCAGCCGGCTCATGAGGTCCCGCTCGATCTCCCGGAGGTCGAGCATCTCCATCCGGTGACGGGGGAGCGGGTCCGCCTCATAGGCCGTCCAGTCGGCCCTGACGCCCACGTCCCCCTCGGGACCGAACTCCGAGAGCGTCGGCACGAGGACGCCCCCGATGCCCGCGACGAAGACGCACTCGCCGGCGTCGGCGGCGTGTGCGGTGGCCGCGGAGGACCCACGCGGCATACGGCTGATGTCGCCGGGACGGGGGAGCGCCACGAACAGGGCGCGCTCCCCGAGGTCGCGCCACACGTCGAGCCGGGCGAGGTCGCCGGCGACGTGGTCGAGGTCGGGAAACGCCCGCGCCAGGGCCTCCGTCGTCGCGAGGTCGCCGCGCCACGAGGCGGTCACCCACAGCGCGAGGCGCACGGACGCGGGCAGCTCGGACACCCCGTCATCGTAGGGTGCGCCGCCGCGTCGACCTCGATGGCCTTGTCATAGGGTCGAGCCATGAGCGACGTCCTCGCCTTCGCCGGAGTCACCGTTCGTCGCGGTGCCTCGACGCTCCTCGACGACGTCACGTGGGAGGTGGAGGAGGGCGAGCGCTGGGTCGTGCTGGGCGCCAACGGTGCCGGCAAGACGACCCTGCTCCAGATCGCCGCGGCGCGCCTGCACCCCACGTCGGGTGTCGCCGGCGTCCTCGGCGAGGTGCTCGGTGCGGTCGACGTCTTCGAGCTGCGGCCCCGCATCGGGCTTGCGAGCTCGTCGATGGCCGAGCGCATCCCGGGCGGCGAGCTCGTCGGCAACGTCGTCGTCACGGCCTCCTACGGGATCATCGGCCGCTGGCGCGAGACGTACGACCACGTTGACTACGTGCGCGCCATGGAGCTGCTGCGGACCCTCGGCGCCGACCACCTCGCCGACCGTGCCTACGGCACGTTGAGCGAGGGCGAGCGCAAGCGCGTCCAGATCGCGCGGGCCCTGATGACCGACCCCGAGCTGATGCTCCTCGACGAGCCGGCCGCCGGACTCGACCTCGGCGGCCGCGAGGACCTCGTGCGCCGCCTGGCCGACCTCGCCGCCGACACCGAGGCGCCGGCGATGGTGCTCGTGACGCACCACGTCGAGGAGATCCCGCCGTCGTTCACCGACGTGCTGATGATCCGCGACGGCAAGGTCGTCGCTGCCGGACCCATCCCGCTGACGCTGACGGCCGAGAACCTCAGTGCGACGTTCGGGCTGCCTCTCGTGATCGAGCAGCACGGCGAGCGCTGGTCGGCGCGGGCCGAGTCCTGATCGCAACCGGTCCCGACCTCCCGATCCGTAGGTCCCGAGAGGGAACTGAGGCAGAATCGAGAACGTCACAGGAGTGACGCACGGGACCTCGGGGCCCGTCGCCGGCACGGACGAAAGCAGGGTGGGGGCACGTGGGCGAAGGACACGCTTGGATGGTCTGGCTCGCGGTGGCCCTCGTGCTGGTCGCCATCGAGGCGGTCACGGTCGACTTCACCTTCCTCATGCTCGCGGGCGGCGCCGTGGGAGGTTCGGTCGCTGCGGCCTTGGGGGCGTCCCCGGTGGTGCAGGCGATCGTCGCCGCGCTCGTGGCCGTCGCCCTGCTCGCGATCGGGCGCCCGTGGCTCAAGAAGCGCTTCCAGGCCACCTTGCCGCACGAGCTCATGGGGGCCGCCGCCCACGTCGGTCGATCAGCTGTGGCCATCGAGCGGGTCAACCCGGCCGGGGGACGCGTCAAGCTCGCGGGCGAGACCTGGTCGGCGCGCACTCTCGGCGACGACATCGAGCCCGGTGAGGAGGTCGTCGTCGACTCCATCGACGGCGCGACCGCCATCGTGAGCCGCGCCCACGTCGTGGGGAGCTGAGCCGGACACCGGCAACGCGCCTCGCCGACGCCACCGAACCACCGAGCGGATCGACCGATCCGCCCGCACCAACCGCGCTTCCTCGGGGAGCCCGGACCGTACAGGAGAAGGTCGAGAAGGTCGTGGACCCGGTACTCATCATTCCGATACTCATCGTCATCGTGGCGTTCGTGCTCGTGCTGCGCACGGTGCGCATCGTGCCGCAGCAGACGGCACAGATCGTGGAGCGGCTCGGCGGCTACAACAAGACGCTGACGGCCGGCATCCACTTCCTCGTGCCGTTCGTCGACAAGGTCCGGGCCAACATCGACCTGCGCGAGCAGGTCGTGTCGTTCCCGCCGCAGCCCGTCATCACCTCCGACAACCTCGTCGTGAGCATCGACACCGTCATCTACTACTCCGTCATCGACGCCAAGGCCGCGGTCTACGAGATCGCCAACTTCATCCAGGGCATCGAGCAGCTGACGGTCACCACGCTCCGCAACGTCATCGGGTCGCTCGACCTCGAGCAGACCCTGACGAGCCGCGACCAGATCAACGGCCAGCTCCGCGGTGTCCTCGACGAGGCCACCGGCAAGTGGGGCATCCGCGTCAACCGCGTCGAGCTCAAGGCCATCGACCCGCCCCACTCGGTGCAGGACTCGATGGAGAAGCAGATGCGTGCCGAGCGTGACCGTCGCGCGGCCATCCTCACGGCCGAGGGCGTCAAGCAGTCCGCCATCCTCACGGCCGAGGGTGAGAAGCAGAGCCAGATCCTGCGCGCGGAGGGTTCGGCCCAGGCCCGCATCCTCGAGGCCCAGGGCCAGGCGCGCGCCATCCAGCAGGTCTTCTCCGCGATCCACCGCGGCAAGCCGACGCAGAAGCTGCTCGCCTACCAGTACCTCCAGGTGCTGCCGCAGATCGCGCGCGGCGACTCCAACAAGATGTGGATCATCCCGTCGGAGCTGACCGACGCGCTCAAGGGCATCGGCAACGCGCTCGGCGGCAACGACCCGCAGTCGGGTGCCGAGGAGGACGAGCCGTGGGTGCAGACGACGGATGCCGAGGAGGACGCTTTCGCCGAGACGATCCTCGAGGACTCCGCCAAGGCTCTCGCCGAGGCCCGTGGCGAGGCCGCGGCCGCGAGCGCCGAGTCCACCGAGCACACGGGTCCCATCTGGCGCCAGAGGGCGTCGGTCCACCCGGCCGACCCTGAGCTGCCCCCGCCGCCCGCGGCCGCTCCGCCGGTCCCGCCGCAGGCGTCACCCGCGATCGCCCCGCCGGCCGCTCCGGCGGACCTGCCCGACGCGCCGCCGGAGCCTCCGGCACAGCGCTGACGGACACCACCCGACGACACCCGGTCACCCTCTGTAGGGTGACCGGGTGTCGTTCTGGTCCGCCGTCGCCGTCGCGCTGGCCGGGACCGGAGCCGGCATCATCAACACGATCGTCGGCTCGGGCACCCTCATCACCTTCCCGACCCTGCTGTTCTTCGGGGTCAACCCGCTCGTCGCCAACGTCTCGAACAACATCGGCCTCGTCGCCGGAGGCGTGACCGGGGCGTGGGGCTACCGCGAGGAGCTGGACGGCCAGGCGCGCACCCTGCGGCGCCTCATGCCCATGTCGTTCCTCGGCTCGGTCGTGGGGGCGGGGCTGCTCCTCGTCCTGCCGGCCGCGGCATTCCGGGCGATCGTCCCCGTGCTCATCCTCATCGCACTGGTGCTCGTCGTCGCCGGCCCGCGCATCCAGGCCCGCGCCCACCCGGAGGGTGACGACGGGCCCGTGCCGCGCTGGCACGCGCCGGCGATGGCGGCCGGGGTCTTCGCCGCCGGCGTCTACGGCGGCTACTTCGGTGCTGCCCAGGGCGTCCTGCTCATGGGGCTGCTCAGCGCCCTGAGCCTCGAGCCCCTGCAGCGGCTCAACGCCTACAAGAACGTCCTCTCGCTCGTCGTGAACTTCGTCGCCGCAACGGTGTTCGTCCTGTTCGCCCGCGAGCACATCGACTGGCTCATCGTCGCGCTCATCGGTGTCGGCGCCTTCGTCGGCGGCATCATCGGGGCGCGCGTGGGCCGGCGCATCCCGCCGAACGTGCTGCGCGGTCTCATCATCGCGATCGGACTCGTGGCCGTCGTCAAGCTCGTCCGGTTTCCCTGACCTGGACCGGACCCACGCCCACGATGCCGGGCGGGCACGCGACCACCACTAGCCTGTCGGGCGTGCCGATCGAGATCTCCGACCCCAGCGACCCGCGACTGACCGACTACGTCTCGCTGACCGACGTCGTGCTGCGCAGGCGGCACGAGCCCGAGCGTGGCCTCTACATCGCCGAGAGCCAGAAGGTCATCCGGCGGGCGCTCCGGGCCGGTCACCGGCCGCGGTCCTACCTCATGGCGCGCCGGTGGCTCGACGACCTCTCCGACATCGTCGCGGACGCCGAGGCCGACGGCATCCCGGTCTACTTCGGCGACCACGACGTCATCGAGCAGCTGACCGGATTCCACCTGCACCGAGGCGCCCTCGCCGCGATGCAGCGTCCGGCGTTGCCGACGGTCGAGTCGCTCATCGCCGACGCCCGGCGGGTCATCGTCCTCGAGGACGTCGTCGACCACACGAACGTCGGGGCGATCTTCCGTTCTGCGGCTGCTCTCGGCGTCGATGCCGTCCTCATCACGCCCCGGTGCGCCGACCCGCTCTACCGACGCTCCATCCGGGTGTCGATGGGGACGGTGTTCCAGGTGCGGTGGACCCGGATCGACCCCTGGCCGCAGGGCATCGGACTGCTGCACGACGCCGGGCTGACGGTGGCGGCGATGGCGCTCTCCGACGACTCGGTCTCGCTCGACGACCTCGAGAGCGCTCCACCCGAGCGGCTTGCCCTCGTCGTGGGCACCGAGGGCGACGGACTGTCGCACCGGACGGTCGCCGACGCCGACCTCACCCTGCGCATCCCGATGGCCGGTGGTGTGGACTCGCTCAACGTGGCCGCCGCGAGTGCCGTCGCCATGTGGGCGCTGCGCCCACCCGCGCGGGCCTGACCGAGCGGCTCAGGCCCGGACGAGGCGGTCGAGGAGCCGCTCGAGCTCGACGCCGGGGTCGTCGCACAGTCCGCCGTGCACGGGGCCCGGCTGCACGACGGTCGAGCGCGGCGCGATGATCCAGCCGAACCGCTGCCCCGGCTTGTCGAGGGTCGGCAGGCCGCGTCCGGTCTCGCCGCGGCACACGGCGCGGACGCGGTCGAGCGTCGACCGCACCCCCTCGAGGTCGCACGTCGGGCACAGCGCGCTCGCGCGGCCCTCGTCGAGCTCCCAGGCGGCGTCGAGGAACCCGGCGTCCTGCGAGTAGAGCACGACGCCGACGTTGATGAACTCCTCGCGGTCGACGCGCGGGACGAGGCGGAGCAGGACGTACTGGTAGGCGTTCACGCGGCGACGCCCGTCGGCACCCACGTCAGCGGCCCGTCGAGGCGGGCGCGCAGCATCTGGGCGTATGCCGTCCGCACCGCGGGCGCGTCGGCGAGGTCAGGGGTGGGCTCGATCCACTCGTCGGGGACCTCGGCGACGACGGCGTCGAGCGCCTCGGGCGTGAGGCGCCCGGCGAGCTCGTCGTGCCGTCGGGCCACGTCGCCCGCGACGTCGCGCAGGACGTGGCGGCTCGCGTCGAAGGGCTGAGCGGCGAAGCGCTCGGGCGCGGGTGCCCTGCTCGGCCACGAGTGGTGGAAGTACAGCGCGGCGCCGTGGTCGATGGCCCACGTGCGGCCGTGCCAGACGAGCAGGTTGGGGTTCGACCACGTGCGGTCGACGTTGGCCGTCAGCGCGTCGAGCCAGATGATCCGCTCGGCCAGGTCGGCGTCGGGAGGCCTCGAGCCGTCGTAGCCGAGCGATCCCGGCAGGAAGTCGACGCCGAGGTTGGTGCCGACGGAAGCGGTGAGCAGGTCCTGGACCTCCTCGTCGGCCTCGTACTTCGCGATGCGCGGGTCGAGGCGGATCACGGCGAGGTCGGGCACCGGCACCTCGAGCAGGCGCGCGATCCCGGCGACGAGCACCTCGGCCACGAGGACCTTGAGCCCCTGGCCCGCGCCGCGGAACTTCAGGACGTACGTCCCGTCGTCGTCGGCCTCCACGATGCCGGGCAACGACCCACCCTCCTTGAGCGGCGTCACGTAGCGGGTGGCGGTCAGCTCGGGAAGCACGCCGTCAGCCTAGTGGCCGCTCGTGGTCGAGCACCGTGGCCCGCGTCCACAACCGGCCGAGCAGCATCGCGCTCGCCCCGTAGAGGCACGCGAACGCCACGAGCGGCCACCACGCGAGCCCGCTCTCCGGGAGGACGAGCGCGCCGAGGGCCGCCGCCGCGACCATGCCGGCGTTGTAGACGACGTCGTAGGCGGAGAAGGCGCGGCCGAGCAGGTGGTCGTCGACGTGGGCCTGCAGCAGCGAGTCGACGGTGATCTTGACGCACTGCGAGGTGAAGGAGACGACGAAGCCCACCACGACGATGCTCCACGGCGTGAGGAACGGGCCCAGCAGGGCGCACACGATCGCTCCGAGCGCGAGCATCCGGGCGGCATACGGCACGGCGGTCAGGCGGGGGGCCAGCCACGGCGTGACGAAGGCGGCGGAGGCGAACCCCAACGCGGACGCGCCGGCGGCGATGCCGAAGCCCTGCGCGCCGTGACCGGACTCGAACGGGCCGCGGAAGAGGAGCAGGGTCTGCAGCAGGAGGAAGCCGAACGGGAGCCGGGTGAGGAAGACGAGGGCGAGCAGGAGGCGGGCGCGGCGCGGCAGGGTGTGCACGGCCTCGACGAGGCCCGTCACGACGGACCTGGTGATCTGCCCGACCGAGGGCGCACCGCTCGTGTCGTCGGGGCCGATGAACGGCAGACGGGTCGCCGCCCAGGCGGCCACGAGGACCCCGGCGGCGGCGAGGAGCACGTCGACGACGTCGCTGCCACCGAGGGCCCGGATCCCGGTGCCGACCGCGCCACCGAGGAGGTACGCGAGGGAGCCGCACGTGGGAGCGACGGAGTTCGCGCTCACGAGGTCCTCGCGCGGCACCACGTGCGGCATGGCCGAGGAGAGCCCCGCGAGGATGAAGCGGTTGACCGAGAAGACGAGGAGCACGAGGCCGAAGAACGCCGGGCCGGTCTCGGCTCCGGTGACGAGTACGGAGACGCCGAGGATCGCCGCGGCCCGGATGACCTGGCTCACGACGATGACGCGCTTGCGCGGCCACCGGTCGAGCAGCACCCCGACGAACGGCCCGAGGGCCGTGTAGGGCAGCAGCACGATCGCGAAGGCGATGGCGATCCCGCGCGCGTCGGCGGCCTTCTCGGGGTTGAAGAGGATGTGGCTGGCCAGGGCGACCTGGAAGATGCCGTCGCTGAACGACGACGTGACCCGGCTGACGAAGAGCCGACGGAACCCGCGCCCCCGGAGCAGGGTGAACAGGGCGCGCAGGAAGGTCACGCGGCACAGCGTACGGTCACCGCTGCGACGGCCGGTGTCGGGACGGGGTCAGCGCGCGAGTCGCCCGATGAGGGCGGCGGCGCAGACGATGCCGGCGACCGCGCTGCCCGCGAGGACACCGAAGTCGACCCAGTAGCTCGTCGGCGTGCCGAGGAGCAGGCCACGCAGGGCCGACACCTCGTAGGTCAGGGGGTTGACGTGGCTGATGACCTGGAGCCAGCCCGGCATCATCTCGATCGGGTAGAGCGCGTTGGAGGCGAAGAAGAGCGGCATCGTGATGGCCTGGCCGATGCCCATGAGGCGGTCGCGCTTGAGGGCGACCCCGGCGATGCCGAGCGAGAGGCACGAGAAGAAGGCAGCGCCGAGCATGACGACGACGACCACCCCGAGCAGGCGCACCGGGTTCCACGTCATCGCCACGCCCATGAGCGCCGCGACGACGACGACGATGACCGCCTGCGCGACCGACCGCACGCCTGCGGCGAACGCCTTGCCGGCCACGAGCGCGGTTCGCGGCGTCGGCGTCACGAGGAGCTTGGTGAGCACGCCGGCGTCGCGCTCCCAGATGATCTGGATGCCGTAGAAGATCGAGACGAAGAGGGCCGACTGCGCGATGACGCCCGGCGCGAGGAAGTCGAGGTAGTCGAGGCCCCCGGTGGGAATGGCCCGGATCTGGCTGAACGTCGTACCGAAGATGACGAGCCAGAGGATGGGCTGGATCGCGCGCGTGACGAGCTCGCTGCGGTCGTGACGCAGCTTCTGGAGCTCGACGACGCAGAACGTCGCGATGCGCGACACGAGGAGCCGCACCCCGGTGCGGCTGCGCCGGTCAGCCCAGACGGCGGGCGGTTCGACGAGTTGCTCGGACACCGCGCAGCCCTCCCTTCTCGCCCTCGACCTCGTCGAGCGCCTCGCCCGTGTGGTGACGGAAGACGTCCTCGAGGCTGGCACCGTCCCCGGCGGCGGCCTTGAGCTCATCGGGGGAGCCGAGGGCGCGCAGGGCGCCACGGTGCATGAGGGCGACCCGGTCGCACAATGCGTCCGCCTCCTCCATGTAGTGGGTCGTGAGGAGCACGGTCATGCCGTGGTCTCGCTGCATCTGTGCGACACGCTGCCACACGCTGTCGCGGGCGACGGGGTCGAGGCCCACGGTCGGCTCGTCCAGGACGAGCAGGGCGGGGCGGTTGACGAGGGCCTGTGCGAGCTCGAGACGGCGCACCATCCCGCCGGAGTAGGTCGAGGCGAGGCGTGACTCGTCACCGCGCAGGTCGACCATGTCGAGGACCTCGTCGACCCGGGTCCTGCGCTCACGCCGGGGGACGTCGAAGAGGCGGGCGAACCACTCGACGTTCTCGCGGCCCGTGAGATCGCCCTCGATCGACAGCTGCTGGGGCACGTAGCCGAGCAGCCGCCGTACGGCCATCGCCTCGGTGCGGACCGAGCGGCCGAAGATCTCGACCTCCCCGGCCTGCAGCGGCAGCAGGGTGTTGAGCAGCCGGATCGTCGTCGTCTTGCCGGCCCCGTTGGGCCCGATCAGGCCGAAGCACTCGCCCGGCTCGACGGCGAGCGTCAGGTCGTCGACGGCCCGGTGCGTCCCGAAGCTGTAGCCCAGCCCCCGGATGTCGATGGCCGCCGTCATGGACGGTCGCCTCCGGCCGGATCGTCCGCGTGCTGGTCGACGTGCGGGGCCGCGTGCTCGTCGTGGTGGAGGCCGACCGGAGCGAGTGCCGGGTCCGAGGGCCCCGTCGTGGCGACTGCGGGCGTGACCGGCAGGTCCGCGGCGATGCGCGCGATGGTCGGCAGCGCTGCGGCCAGCCGGGCGCGCTCGTCGGCCGGGAGCCCCTCGAGCGCCACGGCCGTCGCCTGGGCGCGCCGGTCGCGCCACTGCTCGAGCCCGGCACGGGCCGAGGGCGTGAGGTCGAGGCGTGCCACCCGTCGGTCGCTCGCGTCGCGTTCCCGGAGGAGCACCTCGAGGGCCAGCAGCTGGCCCACGAGGGTCGACACGGTGTTGGCGGCCAGCCCGAGGACCCGCGCCGACTCGGCGACGGTGATGCCGGGGTTGCGGCGCACGACGCGCATGAGCTCGAGCTGCGCACCCGACAGGGCCAGCTCGGGAAGGGGAGCGCCCACGAGTCGCCGCGACCGCCGCCGCAGCAGGCCGATCACGTCGTAGAGGTCGTCCGCCAGCCCAGCCACGTTCTCGTCGCTCACGATCGAAGATTACGTCTGTCGCAGAGGGGTGACCAGAGGGAACGAGTCCGGTCGACCCGACGTGCGTGGAAGTGGGCCACAGGACACGAGAAGACCCCCGGGTCCTGACCTGCAGGAACCCGGGGGTCTCATGGTGTCGAGGGGGGGACTTGAACCCCCACGCCCGTTAAGGGCACTAGCACCTCAAGCTAGCGCGTCTGCCATTCCGCCACCCCGACAAGGTGTTGCAAGGGGCTCGTGGGATTCCCTTGCGGCGAGGCGAAACGTTACACGGGGCCCGACCAAAAGACCAAACGGGCGGCTGCGAGCGGCAGGAGGTCGCGGCATACCCTGATCCGCATGAGCCACGACGACGCCGACCGCACCGTGACGACCACGGGAACGACTGCCGTGACGCCCGAGGAGGAGGTCGCGCGGATCTGCGCCGAGCTCATCCGCATCGACTCCTCCAACTACGGCGACGGCTCGGGCCCGGGGGAGCGCAAGGCCGCGGAGTACGTCATGGGAGAGCTCGCCGAGGTCGGTCTCGAGGGCACGCTCCTCGAGAGCGAGCCGGGACGCGCGACGGTGGTCGTGCGACTCGAGGGCGCGGACTCCTCACGCCCCGGACTCGCGGTGCACGGCCATCTCGACGTCGTGCCGGCCGACGCCGCCGACTGGCAGGTCGACCCGTTCGCGGCAGAGGAGCGCGACGGCTGCATCTGGGGGCGCGGCGCGGTCGACATGAAGGACATGGACGCGATGATCCTCGCGAACATCCGGCACTTCGCCCGCACCGGCACCAAGCCCGCGCGTGACACGACGTTCGTCTTCTTCGCCGACGAGGAGGCCGGCGGCACCTACGGCAGCCACTGGCTCGTCGACCACCACCCGCAGTGGTTCGAGGGCGTCTCCGAGGCGATCAGCGAGGTCGGCGGCTACAGCATCACGGTGCCCACGCCGCACGGACAGCAGCGGGCCTACCTGCTCCAGACCGCGGAGAAGGGCATCGCGTGGCTGCGACTGCGGGCGCACGGCCGCGCCGGCCACGGGTCGGTGCCCAACGACGAGAACGCCATCGTGCGCCTCGCCGCCGCCGTCGGCCGCATCGCTGCCCACGAGTGGCCGCGCGAGTACATCGCCTCGGTCCGCGAGCTGCTCGACACGCTGAGCACCATGACCGGACTCTCGTCCGCCGAGGCCGACCTCGAGCCGCTGCTCGCCACGCTCGGCGGGGCCCAGGGGTTCGTGCGCGGCACGCTCCGTGACACGGCCAACGTCACGATGCTCGAGTCGGGCTACAAGCACAACGTCATCCCGCAGACCGCCACGGCTGCCGTCGACTGCCGCTTCCTCCCCGGGCACGAGGACGCGCTCATGGCCACGATCCGCGAGCTGGCCGGCGAGCACGTCGAGGTCGAGGTCGTGCACCGGGACGTCGCCATCGAGGCGCCCTTCTCCGGCGACCTCGTCGAGTCGATGAAGCAGGCGCTGCTCCGTGAGGACCCCGAGGCCGCTGTGCTGCCCTACTGCCTCTCCGGGGGCACCGACAACAAGGCCCTGGGCCGGCTCGGGATCAGCGGTTACGGTTTCGCGCCGCTGCGGCTGCCGGCCGACCTCGACTTCGCGCCGATGTTCCACGGCATCGACGAGCGGGTGCCCACGTCGTCGCTGCGCTTCGGGGCGCGGGTCCTCGGCGACTTCCTGCGCACCTGCTGAGCCGGGCGCGGCCACGTCGGGTCAGGCGGTGCGCTCGACGCGCATGATCCTGCGCCGCAGCCACATCCGCCGCACGCCGCCCTCGTAGATCACCGTGCGCGAGAGCTCCCAACGGCCGTACTCGGCGTGCTCGCGCACCGCCTGTCTGGCCTGGGCCTTCGACGTGTGGCGGTCGAACGTGAGGACCCGGTACTCGTACTCCGTCATCGCCGTCCATTCTGACACCAACCGTCACACCACCGAGACCGTATGCGCGGTGTGGCGCCAGGTGGTCGCGGTACCGTCGATGGGTCATCCTGTCGCGAGACCGGGACCGTGCGAGGTCCCGCGCGGCGAACGGGGGAACCGCCTGGCACAGCCCGGCGTCAAGGGCCCAGGAGGTCACCACACATGAATTGGAACACCCGCCGCATCGCGGCAGCAGTCATCGTCCTGCCGGCCGTCCTCGGCGTCGCCGCCTGCGGCAAGAGCGAGAGCCCGGCCCCCACGACCGGCCAGACCCAGGCCGGCTCGGCCGCCGCGACGAGCAACGCACCCGCAGCGGGCCAGCCCTTCAAGGACAAGGCGTCGTTCGTCGCAGCCATGAAGGCCGCCGGCAAGAACGCCACCACGGCCCACGTGACGATGGCGATGGACGCCGCCGGCCAGAAGATCGCGATCACCGGCGACACGAAGGTCGACGCGAGCAACCCGGCCATGAAGATGACGATGGACATGGGCCCCTCGATGAAGGTCGACATGATCCTCGTCGACGACAAGGTCTACATGAAGGGCTTCCCGGGCCTCGCTGCGGGGAAGTGGGCCGTCATCGACAGCAGCTCGACGCTGGGCAAGCAGCTCTCGCAGTCGCTCGACCAGGCCGACCCGACCAAGATGTACGACCAGTTCGGCGCAGCCGTGCAGGACGTGAAGTACGTCGGCGAGGACACCGTCGACGGCGAGAAGACGTGGAAGTACGACCTGACGCTGGACACGACGGCGATGCAGGCCCAGCTGCCGGCCGACCAGAAGACGAAGCTGCCCGCCACCATCACGTACACCGCGTGGCTCGACGACAAGAACCAGCTGCGCAAGGTCACCTTCGACCTGTCCGGCGTCAAGGCGGACATGACGATGAGCAAGTACGGCGAGCCGGTCGACATCACGGCGCCGCCGGCCGCCGACACCGTCAAGGCCCCCATGTGACACGCCGCGAGGGCGGCGGGTGAACGGCCCGCCAACCACGCGTGAACGGTCCCGCAGCGAGCACGACTCGCTGCGGGACCGCTGCGTTCCCGGGCGTTTCCGGGCCCGTAATCGGTTCTCTGGCTCGGGCGGGTCGACTACGGTCGAAGCATGACCGTGGACCCCCGCGCTGCTCTCGAGCAGCTGATCGCCGCCCTCGAACGCCACCTCGAGGCCGCGAACGCGAGCCGAGACCCCGACCACCCCATGGTGATGGCCGCGGCGCAGGACCTGGCCGAGGCCTTCGACGACTACGACGAGGCGCTCTACGAGGCGACCGAGGTCGCGACGCCCCTGGCGATCTACGGCGACGACTTCGACGGGCACGAGGACGAGGACGGCACCGAGGGCCGCGTCTACGCCGGGCTCGACTCGGACGACTACGACGAAGACGACGACGATGACGACGATGATGACGACGACGACGACGATGACGATGACGACGACTATGAGGACGACGACGAGGATGACCTCGACGACGACGGCGTGACCGAGGAGTCCGACGCCCGGGCCTGACGCCGGGCGGCTCGTCCCGGGCTAGGCCGAGACGTCGTCCAGAGCCGCCACGATCTCCGACGGCAGTGACAGCTCGAGGCTCGCGAGCGCCGATCGCAGCTGCGCCGTCGTGCGCACCCCGACGATCGGCGCGGCGACACCGGGTCGGTCGCGCACCCACGAGAGCGCCACCTCGCCGGGCTTGGCGCCGAGCCCCCGGGCGGCCATCGCCACCGCGTGCGCGACACGTGTGGTCTGCTCGTCGAGGAAGCGTTCGGCGAAGCCCGGGAAGTCGTTCGACGCGGCGCGCGAGCCCGACGGTATGCCGTTGCGGTACTTCCCGGTCAGCACGCCGCGTCCCAGTGGCGACCAGGGAAGCAGGCCGAAGCCGAGCGACGTGGCAGCCGACGCGACCTCGTGCTCCGGCGTACGGCATACCAAGGAGTATTCGATCTCGTTGGCCACCAAGGGGATTCGCGCCGACTCGAGCAGGCTGTAGGCGCGGGCGGACTGCCAGCCGGAGTAGTTCGAGACGCCGACGTAGCGGGCCCTCCCCGACGTCGCGGCCCACTCGAGCGCGGAGAGCGTCTCGGACAGGGGCACGTCGTCGGACCACGTGTGCACTAGCCAGAGGTCGACGTGGTCGGTGCCGAGTCGGCGCAACGACGTCTCCAGCTGGGACATCAGGCCGCGCCGCGACACATCGACCCGGCGCTCACCGCCCGCCCGCGAGATCCCGGCCTTGGTGCAGATGACGAGGTCGTCACGCGGGACCTCGCCGTCCAGCAGGCCGCCGAGGATGGTCTCCGCGTCGCCGCCGCCGTAGCCGAACGCCGTGTCGACGAGGTTGCCGCCCGCCTCGACGAAGGCGCGCAGGTGGTCGCCGGCCTCGTGGCGGTCGACGGCGTTGCCCCAGAGCATGGTCCCGAGGGCGAGCGGGGTGACCGTGAGACCGGACGAGCCGAGACGCCTGCGCATGCCTCGAACGGTAGTGGGCGACGCCGCACCTCGACCGTCCGCCACGTCGGCGGGTGCGCCGATAGCCTGCGTTCCATGAGGATCGGTGTGAATCTCGGCTACTGGGGACGCGGCACGACAGGCCCGGACCAAGTGGCGGTCGCGCAGGCCGCGGACCGGCTCGGCTTCGACAGCGTGTGGGTGGCCGAGGCCTACGGCTCCGACAGCCCGTCGATGCTCGCCTGGATCGGGGCCCTGACCGAGCACGTCGGCCTCGGGTCTGCCGTCATGCAGATCCCGGGGCGCACCCCGGCGATGACGGCGATGACGGCCGCGACGATCGACACGATGTCCGGCGGCCGGTTCCGGCTCGGGCTCGGGGTGTCGGGTCCCCAGGTCAGCGAGGGCTGGCACGGTGTGCCGTTCCGCAGCCCCCTCGGCCGCACGCGCGACTACGTCGAGATCGTGCGGGCCGCGCTGCGCCGCGACACGGTCACGCACGCGGGACCGCACTACCCGCTCCCGCTGCCGGACGGCCCCGGCAAGCCGCTCAAGCTCTCGGCGCGCCCGGTCCGTCCTGACCTCCCGGTCTACCTCGCGGCGGTCGGGCCCAAGAACCTCGAGCTGACCGGCGAGATCGCCGACGGCTGGCTCGCGATCTTCTTCAGCCCCGAGCACGCCGCCGACCTGCTCGCCACCCTCGAGACGGGGCGGCGCCGGGGTGGGCGAGGCCCTGCAGAGGCACCGATGACCGGCTTCGACGTCGTGGCGACGACGCCCGTCGTCCTCGTCGACGACGTCGCGGAGGCGGCGGACCACGTGCGCGACTACTGCGCGCTCTACATCGGTGGCATGGGCTCACGCGAGCAGAACTTCTACAACCAGCTCGCGTGCCGGATGGGCTTCGAGGAGGACGCGGCGCGCATCCAGGACCTCTACCTCGCCGGCCGTCACCGCGAGGCCGCGGCGGCCGTGCCTCTCGAGTTCATCGACGAGACGGCCCTGCTCGGCTCACCACGGCGGATCGCCCAGCGGCTCGGTCGCTACGAGGCGGCCGGCGTCACCACGCTGGCGGTGGCCGTCGGCGGCGGCATGACGCGCGACCAGGCGCTGGCGACGCTGGAGGTCGTGGCCGCGACCACCGGTCTCACCCCGACCCGGTAGACGTGGCACGCGCCGCCGGACGTTCCCGAGGACTTCGCCTCCGCGCCGCTCGCCCCTGAGCTTTCCCAGTCCACGTTGTGGATAGGGTGCGACATTGTGCCCAGCGGCCGCTCCCCGTCGGGACCCGCGGCCCGTCCATTCCCTCCTGCGCAGAAGGCCCACCCTGACCCATGGCTGACCTCAGCTACCTCGACGCCGTCATCCTCGGTGTCGTCGAAGGCCTCACCGAGTACCTTCCGGTGTCCTCGACCGGCCACCTGACCATCACCGAGAAGCTGCTCGGCCTCGAGGTGAGCGACCCGGCCGTGACGGCCTACACCGCTGTCATCCAGCTCGGCGCGATCGCGGCGACGCTCCTCTTCTTCTTCCGCGACATCGTGCGCTTCGCGCTCGCGTGGGTTCGCGGTCTCGCCACGGCGGAGGGCCGCAAGGACCCCGACTACAACCTCGCGTGGGCTGTCGTGATCGGCTCGATCCCGGTCGGGATCGTCGGCTTCCTCGGGCGCGACCTCATCTCGGGCGGGCTGCGCAGCCTCTGGGTGGTGGCGGCGGCGCTGCTCCTCTGGAGCGTCGTCATGGTCCTCGCCGAGCGCATCTACGCCGGCTACGAGGCTCGAGGACAGCTGCGTGGCGAGCACTCCGTGCGCCCGGTCGACGGCGTCGTCATCGGGCTCATCCAGTGCTTCTCGCTCATCCCCGGTGTGTCGCGCTCGGGCGCGACGATCTCCGCCGGCATCGCCCGCGGCATCGACCGCGTCACGGCCACGCGGCTCAGCTTCTTCCTCGCGATCCCGGCCCTCACCGCCGCCGGTCTCTTCCAGTCCGTCGAGGAGAAGGACGGTCTGTCGGCCCTGGGCATCGGCCCGGTGCTCGTCGGCCTCGTCGTGGCCTTCGTCGTGGCCTACGCGTCGATCGCCTGGCTGCTGCGCTTCGTCGCGAGCAACACCCTGATGCCCTTCGTCTGGTACCGAGTCGTGCTCGGCGTGCTGCTGGCCGGGGTCCTCGCGGGTGGCGTCATCACCGCGACCTGAGGCCCGACCCGACACCCCGGGCGGCCGGCTCCCATCCGTGGGAGCCGGCCGTTCGCCGTCGCTAGAGCCAGCCCGAGCGCTTGAACGCGCGGTAGAGGCCGATGCACGCGGCCGCCATGACCCCGAGCACGAGGAAGTAGCCGTACTGGAACTCCCCGCGGCCGAGGTGGACGCTCGCGGTCAGCTCGGGCATGTGCTCGAAGTTCATGCCGTAGATGCCGGCGATCATCGTGGGCACTGCCGCGATCGCGACCCATGCGGAGATCCGGCGCATGTCCTCGTTCTGCTTGACCGAGACGCTCGCGAGATGGGCCGACAGCACGTCGGTCAGGAGGCGGTCGTAGGACTCGACGTGGTCGTTGACGAGTCGCAGGTGGTCGGCGACGTCACGGAAGAAGGGCAGCATCTCCTCCGTGAGGCCGCGGCCCCGCGCCCGCTCCATGAACTGCGTCAGGGTGTCGGCCAGCGGCTGGCTGGCCCGGCGGAACTCGAGCACCTCGCGCTTGAGGCGGTAGATCGTGTTGGCGTCGCCGCCGAGGTGGGAGGCGAACACCTGCTCCTCGATCTGCTCGAGGTCCCTGCGCACCTCCCGGTCGACGACGAGGTAGTTGTCCACGACGGAGTCCATGACGGCGTGGAGCACGGTCATGGCGCCGTGGCCGAGGCGCTCGGGCTCGGTCTCGAGACGCTGGCGCACGCCGGCCAACGGGTTGCCCTCACCGTGCCGGACGGTCACGACGAACCGGTCGCCGATGAAGAGCATGACCTCGCCGGTCTCGATGTCGCTCGTCGCCTCGATGTAGCGCAGCGTCTTGAGCACGACGAACACCGACGACTCGTACTTCTCGATCTTGGCCCGCTGGTGGCCGTTGACCGCGTCCTCCACGGCGAGCGGGTGCAGGTGAAGCTCCTCGTTGACGAGGTCGAACTCCTGGTCGGTCGGGTCCTTGAGGCCGATCCAGAGGAAGCCGTCCTGGGTGAGGCGCAGCACGTCGAGCTCGTCGCTGAGGTCGCCGCACCCTTGCCGCCGGCCGTTGCGGTAGATGGCCTTGTCCACGATCACATCTCCTACTTCACCACGTCCGCTCCCCGACGTCTCGCAGGCTGGCGTAGGCCGCCGGGCGACGGTGCAGGGGCGGGCTAGGGTGGCGATCGTGCCCACCGTCATCTTCGTGCGCCACGGGCGCTCCACCTCCAACACCGCCGGCACCCTCGCCGGCTGGATGCCCGGGGTCTTCCTCGACGAGACGGGCGAGGCGCAGGCCGCCGCCGTCGGCCAGCGGCTCGCCGCCGCAGTGCTGCCCGTCGTCGAGGTCGTCAGCTCACCGCTCGACCGCTGCGTGCAGACCGCCGACCTGCTGGCTGCTGGGCTGCCGGCGCACGTGGCCCGCAGCATCCACGACGGTCTGGGGGAGTGCCGCTACGGCGCGTGGACCGGGCGGCCCATCGCGGAGCTCGCGAAGGAGGAGCTGTGGAAGGTCGTCCAGGACCGACCCAGCGAGGCGCGCTTCCCTGACTCGGCGGCATACCCCGCCGAGTCGATGGTGGAGATGCAGGAGCGCGCCCTGCGCGCCGTCCGCGAGACCGACGCGCGCATCCTCGAGACGCACGGCAAGGACGCGGTCTGGGTCGCGGTGTCGCACGGTGACGTCATCAAGTCGATCCTGTCGCACGCCACCGGCGCCCACCTCGACGACTTCCAGCGGATCAACGTCGACCCGGCCTCGGTGAGCGTCGTGCGCTACACGAGCCGCAAGCCGTTCGTGTTGCGGCTCAACGACGTCGGGGGAGACCTGACGGGGCTGCGACCGCCCGAGAAGCCGGCCGCCGAGGAGGGCGACGCCGTCGTGGGCGGGGGCGCCGGGGCACCCGGAGGTGTCGGATAGGGTCGAGCGCATGACGGTCCAGGACTTCGATCCCGCTGACCGGTTCGTCGCCGGGACGGTCGGCCCCGCCGGCCAGCGGGCCTTCTACCTCCAGGCGAGCACCGGCCCCCTCGTCGTCACCGTCGGGGTCGAGAAGCAGCAGGTCTCGATCCTTGCCGACCGCATCAACGACGTGCTCGACCAGCTCGCCCCGGCCGCGGCCGTCGAGCCGGGAGAGCCCGGCGGAGCGCCCGAGGACACCGACCCGCTGCAGACGCCGTTCGACGAGGACTGGCACGTGCAGACCCTCTCCCTCGCGTGGGACGAGGAGGCGCAGAAGGTCGTCATCGAGTGCCACGACCACGACCCCGACGAGGTCGACGAGGAAGCGGACGACGAGGTGGGTCCGCTCGAACGCAACTCGATCCGGGTCGCGCTGACGCCGGCCGAGGCCCGCGCCTTCGCGCGACGCAGCAACGCGCTCGTCGCCGCAGGCCGTCCACCGTGCCCCTTCTGCGGCAGCCCGCTCGACCCCACGGGCCACATCTGCCCGCGGGCCAATGGCTACAAGCGCTGACGCGACCCTGCCGCCGGTCGACCTGAGCGGCGAGCTCGAGGTCCTCGGGCGCATCACGGAGTCCTCGAACCTCGCGGTCGTCGCACGCATCTCCAGCGTGCCCGGCGGCCACGTCATCTACAAGCCGGTCCGGGGCGAGCGGCCCCTCTGGGACTTCCCGGAGGGCACGCTGGCCGGACGTGAGGTCGCGGCGCAGGTGGTCTCGGAGCTGGGCGGCTGGCACGTCGTCCCTCCGACCGTCCTGCGCGACGGACCCCTCGGCCCCGGTTCGGTGCAGCTGTGGATCGGTGACCCGTTCGAGCCCGTCGCCGACGACGTCGTCGTGGACCTCGTGCCCGAGGGGCACATCCCCGACGGCTGGCACGCGGTCTTCGACGGCGAGACGCCCGGGGGCTCTGCCGTCACGGTCGTGCACTCGGGCGCCGACGACGTGCGGTCCCTCGCCGTGCTCGACGCGGTCCTCAACAACTCCGACCGCAAGGGATCGCACTGCCTGCGTGACCGGGACGGTCGCCTCTGGGCCATCGACCACGGCGTGACGTTCTCGCCGACCCCCAAGCTGCGCACGGTGCTGTGGGGCTGGGCGGGCGAGCCGATCGCCGAGGACGACCTCCTGCGTCTGAAGCGCCTGCGCGACGCGCTCGCCGACGACGGGCCGCGGGAGCGACTCCTCGCGCTGCTCCCCGAGGACGACGTGGACGCCCTGGCCCAGCGGATCCGGCGGCTCCTCGACCGCGGCGTGCACCCCTTTCCCAGCCCCGACTGGCCGTCGGTGCCGTGGCCTCCGCTGTGAGCGGAGGAGGCGACGCCGCAGACGCCCCGGTCCGACCGGTCCCGACGGGGTCCGGGCGCCGGGATAGAGTCTGCGCGTGAGAAGTTGGCCGATGCCGTTCATCCCCAAGGTTCCCGGCAGTGCACCCGAGGTGCGAGTCCGCGACACGGCATCCGGAGAGCTCGTCCCCGCCGCGCGCGGCGACGTCGTCACCCTCTACGTCTGCGGGATCACGCCGTACGACGCGACCCACATGGGGCACGCCGCGACGTACGTGACGTTCGACCTGCTCGGTCGCGCCCTGCGCGACAGCGGGCACGCGGTGCGCTACGTCCAGAACATCACCGACATCGACGACCCGCTGCTCGAGCGTGCCGAGCGCGACGGCGTCGACTGGCGTGACCTCGCGACGCGCGAGATCGCGCTCTTCCGCGAGGACATGACCGCGCTCGCCGTGATCCCGCCGGACGAGTACCTCGGCGCCGTCGAGAGCATCCCGACCTTCGTCGGGCCCATCGAGAAGCTCGTCGCCGACGGCTGGGCGTATGCCGTGCCGGCGCCGGACGCGTCACGCGAGGGTGCGCAGGACCACTACTTCGACGTTGCCCGGGACCCGCGCTTCGGCTCGGTCAGCCACCTCGACGAGGCCGGCATGATGGAGGTCTTCGCCGAGCGGGGCGGCGACCCCGACCGCGAGGGCAAGCGCAACCGTCTCGACGCCCTGCTGTGGCGCGCGCACCGCGAGGGCGAGCCCGAGTGGGATGGCGGAAGCCTCGGCTCGGGCCGGCCCGGCTGGCACATCGAGTGCGCGTGCATCGCGCTCGACCACCTCGGCATCCCGGTCGACGTCCAGGGCGGCGGCACCGACCTCGTCTTCCCCCACCACGAGATGAGCTCGGCGCACGGCCGCGCGCTCAGCGGCTCCGAGACGTTCGCCGGGTCCTTCGTACACCAGGGCATGGTCGGCCTGGACGGCGAGAAGATGAGCAAGAGCAAGGGCAACCTCGTCCTCGTCTCGCAGCTGCGACGCGACGGCGTCGACCCGATGGCGATCCGTCTCGCGCTGCTGGCCCGCCACCACGCCCACGACTGGATGTGGACCGACGACCAGCTCGCCGAGGCCCAGCAGCGGCTCGCCACCTGGCGCGAGGCGCTCTCGGGCAACGGCGGCCCGGTGGCCGACCAGACCGTCGACGACATCCGGGCGGCCCTCGCCGACGACCTCGACAGCCCACGGGCCCTGGAGGCCGTCGACCGGTGGGCCAGCCAGGCGCTGACCCGCGGTGGCGACGACCCGGGCGCCCCCGGCGTACTCGGTCGGGCGCTCGACGCCCTCCTCGGCGTCCGTCTCTGACGAGCCGTCCTCGCCTCGGACGGCCAGCTCCAGCCCGTCCCTGCCGACCGAGACGACCCACCGAACACGGCGTTCGATCACGAACTCACTGTTCCAACACGGCTTTCGCCACCGAACGCTGCGTTCGGTGGCGAAAAGGCGCGTGGGTCAGCGGGTCAGCGGCCGGTCTGGTCGTCGTCGCGGCCGCGCAGGTAGCGCTCGAACTCGCGCGCGATCGCGTCGCCGCTCGCCTCGGGCAGCTCGGCCGTGTCCTGTGCCTCCTCGAGGGACTGGACGTACTCGGCGACCTCCTCGTCTGACTGGGCCAGCTCGTCGACGCCGCGCTCCCAGGCGCGGGCGTTCTCCTCGAGCTCGCCGTGCGGCACGGTGATGCCGAGGAGCGACTCGATGCGGCGCAGCAGGCTGAGGCTCGCCTTGGGTGACGGAGCGCCACCGGCGTAGTGCGGCACCGCGGCCCACGCCGAGACCGTCGGGATGCCGGCGTCGGAGGCGGCGTGGCTGAGCACTCCGACGATGCCGGTGGGGCCCTCGTAGCGCGAGGCCTCGACGTCGAAGCGGTGGATGGCCGCCTCGTCCTCCGCGGTCGCGGTGACCGGGATCGGGCGCGTGTGCGGGACGTCGGCGAGCAGGGCCCCGACCGTGACGATCGTCGTGACGCCGAGCTGGTCGGCGAGCTCGAGCAGCTCGATGGAGAAGGCCCGCCAGCGCATCGACGGCTCGATGCCCTGCACGAGCACGACGTCCCGGTCGAAGCCGGTCTCGGTCGCGACGAGGATGCGCGTCGTGGGCCAGGCCAGCATGCGCCGGCCCTCCTCGAGCGACACGCGGGGGCGGTTGACCTGGAAGTCGTAGTAGTCCTCGGGGTCGAAGGCCGCGACGACCTCCGCGTCCCAGACCTCCGCGAGGTGGCGGACCGCGCTCGTGGCGGCCTCGCCGGCGTCGTTCCATCCCTCGAAGGCCGCGATGAGCACCGGGTCGGTCAGCTCCGGCACGTCCTCGAACTCCAGCACCATGTCTCCTTCACCGTGGGCGCGGTCGCGCCCACACCACCAGCCTAGGACCTGCCGCCGTCGATGGGCCGGACTCCCGGACGGGCGCGCCCCCGTCGAGGTGCCGTCCCCGGGCCCACCGGCGACGCCGACGGGGTGCCGTCCCCGGGCCCACCGGCGACGCCGACGGGGTATGCCGTGTGGTGGCGCCGCGTGACCGCAGTGCGGGCGGCGACGCGCGAGGCACGGCAGGTCCGTAGAATCGGGCCGGTCCCGTCACTCGGCACGAAACTCGTGCCGTCGAGAGGAGCCACGTTGTCCCAGTCGCAGCAGCGACCCGACGCCACCGAGAGCCTGACCGCCACGCTCGGTCGGCGCATCATGGTCCTCGACGGCGCGATGGGCACGGCCATCCAGCGCGACCGGCCCGACGAGGCCGGCTACCGCGGTGAGCGTTTCGCCGACTGGCCGAGCGACGTCCAGGGCAACAACGACCTCCTGACGCTGACGGCGCCCGAGATCATCGCCGGCATCCACCGTGAGTACCTCGAGGCCGGCGCCGACATCATCGAGACCAACACGTTCAACGCCAACGCGATCTCGCTGTCCGACTACGGCATGGAGGAGCTCGCCTACGAGCTCAACCTCGAGGCGGCCGCGCTGGCCCGGCGCGAGGCCGACGCGATGACCGAGCGCACCCCTGACCGTCCACGCTACGTCGCGGGGGCGCTCGGGCCCACGACGCGTACGGCCTCGATCTCGCCGGACGTCAACGACCCCGGTGCGCGCAACGTCTCCTACGACCAGCTCGTCACGGCCTACCTCGAGGCGGCACGGGGCCTCGTCGATGGCGGCAGCGACCTCATCTTCATCGAGACGATCTTCGACACCCTCAACGCCAAGGCGGCGATCTTCGCGGTCGAGACGCTCTTCGAGGAGCAGGGCCGGCGCTGGCCCGTCGTCGTCTCCGGCACCATCACCGACGCGTCCGGCCGGACGCTGTCGGGTCAGGTCACCGAGGCCTTCTGGGACTCGATCCGGCACGTCTCCCCGCTCGCCGTCGGCCTCAACTGCGCCCTCGGCGCCAAGGAGATGCGGCCCTACATCGCCGAGATGGCCCGCCTCGCCGACTCGTTCGTCTCCTGCTACCCGAACGCCGGGCTGCCCAACGCGTTCGGCGAGTACGACGAGGCGCCCGACGAGACCGCCGCCATCGTGGGCGAGTTCGCCGAGGCCGGCCTCGTCAACCTCGTCGGCGGCTGCTGCGGCACGACCCCCGAGCACATCGCCGCCATCGCGAAGGCCGTCGAGGGCAGGCCGGTCCGAGAGCTCACCCCCATCGCGCCAGCGATGCGCCTGTCGGGCCTCGAGCCGTTCACCGTCACCGACGACAGCCTCTTCGTCAACGTCGGCGAGCGCACCAACATCACCGGCTCGGCCCGGTTCCGCACGCTCATCAAGGACGGCGACTACGACACCGCCCTGTCGGTGGCCGCACAGCAGGTCGAGAGCGGCGCCCAGGTCATCGACGTCAACATGGACGAGGGGATGATCGACGGGGTCGCGGCCATGGACCGCTTCCTCAAGCTCGTCGCGAGCGAGCCCGACATCAGCCGCGTGCCCGTCATGGTCGACTCCTCGAAGTGGGAGGTCATCGAGGCCGGGCTCAAGTGCGTGCAGGGCAAGGCCATCGTCAACTCGATCTCCCTCAAGGAGGGCGAGGAGCCCTTCCTCCGGCAGGCGCGCCTCGTGCGCAAGTACGGCGCAGCGGCGGTCGTCATGGCCTTCGACGAGGACGGCCAGGCCGACTCGCTCGAGCGCCGCACGCAGATCTGCTCGCGCGCGTACCGCCTGCTCACCGAGGAGGTCGGCTTCCCGGCCGAGGACATCATCTTCGACCCCAACGTCTTCGCCGTCGCGACCGGCATCGAGGAGCACGCCTCCTACGGCCTCGACTTCATCGAGGCGACGCGCTGGATCAAGGAGAACCTCCCCGGCGCCAAGGTGTCCGGTGGCATCTCCAACGTGTCGTTCAGCTTCCGCGGCAACAACCCCGTGCGCGAGGCGATCCACGCCGTCTTCCTCTACCACGCGATCCGCGCGGGACTCGACATGGGCATCGTCAACGCCGGGGCCCTGGCCGTCTACGACGAGGTCGACTCCGAGCTGCGCCTGCGCATCGAGGACGTGGTGCTCAACCGTCGCCCCGACGCGGCCGAGCGGCTGCTCGAGATCGCCGAGGAGTACAACAAGGTCGGCCAGGCCGCCGAGGTGACCGAGGAGGAGTGGCGCGCCCTCCCGCTCGGCGAGCGGATCACGCACTCGCTCGTCAAGGGCATCGACGCCCACGTCGAGGCCGACACCGAGCTGCTCCGCGCCGAGATCGCCGAGCGTGGCGGACGGCCCATCGAGGTCATCGAGGGTCCGCTCATGGACGGCATGAACGTCGTCGGTGACCTCTTCGGTGCCGGCAAGATGTTCCTCCCGCAGGTCGTCAAGAGCGCCCGCGTCATGAAGAAGGCCGTCGCCTACCTCATCCCGTTCATCGAGCAGGAGAAGATCGACGACCCCTCGCTCGCGACGCAGAAGGACACGAACGGCACGATCGTCATGGCCACGGTCAAGGGCGACGTGCACGACATCGGCAAGAACATCGTCGGGGTCGTGCTCCAGTGCAACAACTACGAGGTCATCGACCTCGGCGTCATGGTGCCGGCGCAGAAGATCCTCGACGCCGCGCGCGAGCACGATGCCGACATCATCGGTCTGTCCGGACTCATCACGCCCTCGCTCGACGAGATGGTGGGCTTCGCCGCCGAGATGCAGCGCCAGGGCCTGACCATCCCGCTCCTCATCGGCGGGGCGACGACCTCCCGCGCGCACACCGCGGTCAAGGTCGACCAGCGCTACGACGGTCCCGTCGTCTGGGTCAAGGACGCCTCCCGGTCGGTGCCCACCGCCGCCGCGCTGCTCAGCGACGAGCTGCGTCCCAAGCTCATGGCCCAGGTCAAGGAGGACTACGACTCGCTGCGGGCACGGCACGCGGGCAAGGCGGACCGGCGGCTGCTCGGTCTCGACGAGGCCCGCGCACGGCGCACGCCGATCGACTGGTCCGGCTACCGTCCGCCACACCCGCACCTGCTGCTCCAGCAGGACCACGACGTCTCGTCGATCACCCGCTCCCACCGGATGTCCCAGCACGTCAAGGTGTTCCGGAGCTACCCCCTCGGTGAGCTGCGCCGTTACATCGACTGGCAGCCGTTCTTCAACGCGTGGGAGATGAAGGGCAGCTTCCCCGACATCCTCAACAACCCGGCCAGCGGCCAGGCGGCCCGCAAGCTCTACGACGACGCCCAGGCCATGCTCGACCGCATCATCGAGGAGCGGTGGCTCACCGCCAACGGGGTCATCGGCTTCTTCCCCGCCAACTCGGTGGGTGACGACGTCGAGGTCTACCTCGACGACGAGCGCACCGAGCCCGTGACCGTGCTCCACCACCTGCGCCAGCAGGGCGACCACCGCGCCGGGGTGCCCAACCGGTCGCTCGCCGACTACGTCGCCCCGAAGGGGACGAAGGACTGGGTCGGTGGCTTCGCCGTCACGGCCGGTCTCGGTGGTGCCGAGCGCGTGGCAGCGTTCCGGGCCGACCTCGACGACTACAACGCGATCCTGCTCGAGTCGCTCGCCGACCGCCTCGCCGAGGCCTTCGCCGAGCGCCTGCACGAGCGGGTCCGCAAGGAGTTCTGGGGCTACGCGCCCGACGAGCACCTCGACAACGTCGCCCTCATCAAGGAGCAGTACGCCGGCATCCGGCCTGCGCCGGGATACCCCGCCTGCCCCGAGCACACCGAGAAGGAGACGCTCTGGCGTCTCCTCGACGTCGAGGCCAACACCGGCATGACGCTGACCGAGAGCATGGCCATGGCGCCGGGTGCCTCGGTGTCCGGCTGGTACCTCTCCCACCCACAGTCCCAGTACTTCGTCGTCGGTCGGCTCGGCCGAGACCAGGTGCAGGACTACGCCGACCGCAAGGGCTGGACGCTCGCCGAGGCCGAGCGCTGGCTGTCCGCGAACCTCGCCTACGACCCGGAGGACTGACCCGGTGACCCTCTCGCACACCGCCGACGCCGATCGCACGGTGCCGGCACTGCCGGCCGCCGTCCTGTGGGACATGGACGGCACGCTGGTCGACACCGAGCCCTACTGGATCGAGGCCGAGCACGAGCTCGTCGCCGCTCACGGGGGCGTCTGGAACGACGAGTTCGCCCACCAGCTCGTCGGCAACGCCCTCGAGGTCTCGGCGCAGCTGATCATCGACCAGTCGGGGATCGCCCTGTCGGTGCCCGAGATCATCGACGCCCTCCTCGAGCGGGTCATCACCCAGGTCGAGCAGCGCGTGCCGTGGCGACCGGGAGCCCGGGAGCTGCTGCTCGAGCTCGGCGAGCTCGGGGTCCCGTCGCTGCTCGTGACCATGTCGTGGCGCTCGCTCGCCGACACGGTCGTGGGGCGCCTGCCCGACGGCGCCTTCGACCACCTGGTCACGGGTGACGAGGTGAGCCACGGCAAGCCGCACCCCGAGCCCTACCTGGCCGCCGCCCGTCTCGTCGGCGCCGACCCGGCCGACTGCATCGCCATCGAGGACTCCCCGGCCGGGGTGCGCTCCGCGACGGCCGCAGGGGTGCCCACCATCGCGATCCCGCACGTGGTCCCGGTGCCCCACGTCGACGGCGCCGTGCACATCGACACCCTCGCTGGGGTCGGTGCGGCCGACCTCACGACGATCGTGTCGAGCGTGCGGTCTCCTCGCTGAGGTGCGCCAGTGTCAGGAGCTGACGCCGCATCATCACGAGGTCACCCCACGCGAGTGCCACGGACCGGGCGCGGGCCAGGGCCGAACCCGGTCGGGGGAGTGCGATGTCGCCGCGCAGCGTCGTGCCTGCCTCCGGGCCGCCTGGGAGCGGGACCGTCTGGTAGACGAGCGGCAGCCGTCCGAAGAGGCGTATGCCGGCCGGCTCGGTGATCTCGAGGGCGACCAGCTCGTCGGGCACCCAGTCGACGAGGGTGAAGATGGACGCGAACCGCTGTCCGACCGCGAGGGACTCCAGGCCGGGTGTCAGCGTGCGTGGGCTCCGGCGACCGCGGTTGTCGACGATGTCGTAGCTGTACGGCGCGACGCGTAGCTGGCAGAGCCAGCGGAAGACGACCGCGGGCTCGGCACGGACCGTCACCGCACGGCTGACGACCGGACCGGAGTGGCGTGCCAGGCGGTCAGGAAGCCCCGATGTGCCGAACTCGCCCCACCGCCAAGGGAGCTCGCCGCTCGGTGCCCGAGGGGTGCCGACCGGGCCTCTCACCGGCGGCCCTTGCGTCGCGGGCCACCTCCGCGGGCCGCGCCCTTGCGCCCGGGCTGCTGGGCCCGCCGACCGGCGGCGCCCCGGGAGCGGTCGCCCGACCGGGCAGGCGTCGTGGAGCTCTTGGCCCGGCCCGGCTGCCTGGCCGTCTCGTCCGCGACCTGCGATGAGGCCGGCTCGGACGTACCGCCACGGGTGCTGCGTTCGGTCCGACCACGGACGATGCCGATGAAGTCCTCGATCCGCGGGTCGTCGTCATCGACCCGCCACGCCAGGCCGACCCGCGACGGCGCGACGCCGGTCACCGGACGGTGGACGACGTCCTTGCGGTGGTGCAGGCGAGCGACCGACATCGGCACGACCACGATGCCGGAGCCCGTGGCCACGACGGACACCGCCTGCTTCGTCGTCATCGGCGGCATGGCAGCGCTCCGGTCGCGAGCCTCGGACGTGGCGACAGCCGCCCACTCGGGGACGAGCGCGGGATCCTGCATGAGGACCTCCTCGCCGAGATCGGTGACGTCGACCTCGTCGAACGCCGCGACGACGTGCTCCTTGGCCACGACGACGACCGGGACCTCCTCGTAGAGGGGGATGACGTGCAGACCGTCGCGGTCGACCGGCAGCCTCAGGAGCACCATGGACGATGTCCCGTCGCGCACGTGGGTCAGGGCCTCGGCGTCATCGACGGGCGCCGCCTCGAGAGGCGAGTCAGGCAGGCGCTGACCCCAGACGCGCAGCCACTTGTCGGGCGTCACGCCCGGCACGAACTCGACTCGGAAGGGATCGGCGGGGCGCGTCCCACCGTCTCCCTCAGTGCCGTCCGTCACCGTCCGAGCCTAGAGGACGAGCCCAGGGTGTCCGACCCTCACTGGTAGTGGAGGGAGATGTCGATCCCGGTCGGGCGGTCGTCGGCCCCGACGAGCAGGGCGTCACGCGCGGCGGCAGGAGGCTCGCTGCCCGTGTCGTCCACGGTGCCGGTCGGGGTCCAGCAGCCCGGGATGATCTGGAAGTGCTCGCCCGGGTCCTGGAGGACGTGCTCGCACACCGTGTAGCGGCCGGGGACGACGACGGCCGTCCACGTGACGGCATCGAGGTCCACGTCCACGTCCATCTGCGTCCCCGCGGTGTCGGTGACGTAGAGGAACCATGCCGTCCCCGATGACGCGGCGCCACCGATGCGGCGAGCGTTCGTCGTGACCCCTACCTTCGTGTAGGCACCGAGCAGTCCGCGGGTGTCGCGCGCGGCGACGTAGTAGCTGTACGTGACGTCACGGCGCAGCGACACCGCGGTGTCGGCATACCGCGTCGTGGGCCAGGCGGCCTCCAGCACCGTGGCGTGGGCCCAGTCGCTGCTCGTGCGCAGGACCCGGTAGCTCGCGATGTCGGCGTCGCCACTGGGGCTCCACCGCACGTCGACCTTCGGGACGAGCGTGCCCGACCGGAGACCGGGCTGGGCCGAGGGCGACGAGACGACGCGTGGAGCCGTCGTGTCGGCGAGGGTCACGAGCGACAGCGTGCGCCGCTGCGACAGGTGCCCGGCGGCATCGCGGACCCAGACGGCGAAGGTGTAGCTGGTGGATGCCAGCAGCGGCCGAGCCTCAGCGACACGGGCGTACTGGACCCACGTCGCGGCGTAGCCCGCATCGGGTGTCGCAGCAGCGGTGAGACCGCGGGTGTACCGGACGACGACCCTCGCCCCGGGCGCGTACGCCGCGGCCGGGACGTCCCACTGGGCACGCAGGGTGTGGTCGTAGCGCGCGTAGGGTCGCAGGTTCGACACGGCAGGCACCGAAGCGGCGGCATCGGCATGGTGCACCGGAGCGACAAGGGCTCCTCCCACGGCCATCGCCGCTGCCGTCAGTACCCGAACGAGACGTCGACTCAACATCTGGTGCCCTTCCCCTGTGACGGATGCGCTCCGGACGGTAGACCTGCTCACCGTCCTCTGCAAGGACCGGGGTCGGCAGCGACGCGCGCCGAGGCGCCCTAGGCTGGTCCCATGCCCACGCCGAAGCCGCAGACCATGAAGCCCCAGACGGCCGCGAAGAAGCTCGGCGTCCTGCTGTCCGAGACCCCGGCCGAGTTCCAGGACGGCGTCGTCAGCCGCACCGAACTCAACGCGCTGCAGGCCGATCCGCCGGAGTGGCTCTCGACCTTGCGCCGGAACGGCCCGCACACACGGCAGGAGACGGCACGCCGTCTCGGCATCTCCAACTCCGGCCTCGCCCGGGGCGGCGTCGGAGAGCACCTGACCACCGACGAGATCAAGGCCGTCCTCGAGGAGATGCCCGACTGGCTCGTCTCCGAGCGCGACATCTTCGCCCAGGTCCGGGCCGAGGACGCACGCCTCAAGGCGCGCGACGCCGAGCGTGCGTGACGCCCCGTGGGTGAGACCGTCCAGACCTTCCGCACCGTCCTCGAGGCGACGGGCGGGAACAACGTCGGCATCGTGGTGCCCGACGAGGTCGTCGCGGCATTCGGCCGAGGCAAGCGGGTGCCCGTCTCCGTGACGGTGGACGGCACGTACACGTATGCGACCTCGATCGCCTCCATGGGTGGCCGGTTCCTCGTGTCCTTCAACGCTGCGACACGGGCCGCCACGGGACGCGGTGCCGGCGACGACATCGAGGTGCGGCTCGAGCTCGACGACGGTCCGCGTGAGGTCGACGTGCCCGAGTCGCTCCGGGCGGCCCTCGACGCCGACCCCGCGGTCCGGACCGCCTGGACGTCGCTGTCCAGCAGCAAGCAGAAGGCGCACGTCCTCTCGGTGTCGTCGGCCAGGACCGAGCCCACCCGGGAGCGGCGTCTGGCGCTGGTGGTCGAGGCGTTGCGCGAGGCCGGCGCCCGAGGCTAGGCCAGCTGGTCGCGGCGACGCTTCAGGTAGGCCGTCTCTGCCGTGTTGCCCGCCAGCTCGATCGCCTGCTCATACGCCGACCGCGACTCCTCGCTCCGACCGAGACGACGCAGCAGGTCGGCGCGGGTCGCGTGGTAGGCGTGGTAGCCGCCCAACACCTCCCGGAGGCGGTCGACGGTGGCGAGCGCCACGTCCGGACCGTCGAGCTCGGCGAGCGCGATGGCGCGGTTCAGGGCGATGATCGGGGACGGGTCGAGGCGGACCAGCTGGTCGTGGAGGGCGACGACCTGCGACCAGTCCGTGTCGCGCATGTCGCGGGCGGAGGTGTGCACGGCGCTGATCGCAGCCATGACCTGGTAGCGACCCGGCGCCACCCCTGAGTCGAGCCGCTCGCGCACGAGTCGGTGACCCTCGGCGACGAGCGCCACGTCCCAGGCGCCCCGGTCCTGCTCGTCGAGCGGCACCAGCTCTCCCGTCGCCGAGACCCGGGCGGTCCGACGGGCCTCCGTGAGCAGCATCAGCGCCAGGAGTCCGGCCACCTCGCCGTCCTCCGGCAGCAGGTCACGGACCATCCGGGTGAGCCGGATCGCCTCGGCGGTCAGGTCGTGGCGGACGGGGTCGGTGTCGGGGCCGGTCGCGAGGTAGCCCTCGTTGAAGACGAGGAAGAGGACGCCGAGCACCCCGGAGACCCGTGCGGGGAGGTCCGCCGCGGCCGGCACGCGGTACGGGATGCGCGCCACCGCGATCTTGGCCTTGGCCCGGGTGAGGCGGCGAGCCATCGCCGACTCCTGGACCAGGAAGGCGCGGGCGATCTCGGGCACCGTCAGGCCGCCCACCATCCGCAGCGTCAGCGCGACGCGGGCCTCCATCGCGAGGGCCGGGTGGCAGCAGGTGAACACGAGTCGGAGACGGTCGTCGTCGATGGCGCCCAGCGGTTCTGGTCGACTGTCGTCGTGCGCCATCGCAGCCTCCCGGTGCTTGTGGTCGCGCTTGCTCTCGCGTCGGATGCGGTCGATCGCCTTGCGGTTGGCGGTGGTGGTCAGCCACGCGCCGGGGTTGGGGGGTGTGCCCTCGGTGGGCCACCGCTCGACGGCGGTCGCGAACGCCTCGGCCGCAGCGTCCTCGGCGAGGTCGAGGTCACCGAATCGCCGCGCCAGGGAGGCGACCACTCTGGCCCACTCCTCGTGGTGGGCCCGGGTGATCTCTGCGCGGACCTCGAGCGGCATCACAGGAACGGACGCACCTCGATCTTCCGGTTGCAGGCCCTCGACCCCTCGGCGCCGAGCTCGAGCGCCACGTCCAGGTCCGGGGCCTCGAGGATCCAGAAGCCGGCGAGGTACTCCTTCGACTCGAGGAAGGGCCCGTCGCTGAAGACCGGCTCGTCCCCGCGGTTGTCGATGACCGTCGCCGGGTCCGGGGAGCCGAGGCCACCGGCGAAGACCCAGTAGCCGTCGGACCTCAGCCGCTCGTTGAAGGCGTCGATGGCGGCCTCCTCGGTGGGCGTGTCCGGACCGGTGCCGTCGTCGATGACGGATACGAGGTACTGCATTGGATCGTCTCCTCTGACTCGGGCCGCCCCTCGCGGGCCGCCTCTCACCCCTACCACGAATACCCCGACCCCGATCGGACAGCGCGTCCCGGACCACCTCAGGGGCCCGGCCCCTCTGGACGAGCTCAGCGGTGCTGCGCGGTCCAGGCGCCGGCGCTCGCGGCTTCGGCGATGAGGTCGGCGACCTCGGCGTGGTTCTCGCGCACCAGTCCGGTGGTCACGCGCACGTGCCCCTCGGGCCCGGCGACGTGCTCCACGGAGAACGGTGACCCGGGGGTGACCGCGATGCCCTGGCTCGCGAGCCGGAGCACCGCCGCGGCCTCGTCCCGCACGGGCACCCAGATGTTGAGCCCGTCGGTGCCCGGCACGTCGATGCCGTGCTCGGCGAGGCGGGCGACCACGAGCTCTCGGCGACGGGCGTACTCCGCCCCGGCCGAGGCGATGCCACGGGCGCAGCCCTCGTCGCGCAGCAGTCCGGCCAGGACCCGTTGGAGCAGCCTGCTCGTCCAGCCCTGCCCGATGGCGCGCGCGTGGCGCACCGGGGCGAGCAGCGAGTCCGGGCCGCTCAGGGCGGCGATCCGCAGGTCCGGTCCGTGCGACTTGCTGAAGCTGCGGATGTGCAGCACCTGGTCAGGGATCCACGTGCCGAGGCTGATCACCGCCGACGTCGAGATGGGACCGCTGGAGTCGTCCTCGACGACGACGCAGTCATGACCCTTCAGCAGCGCGGCGAGCCGGCGCGCCCGGGTGGGCGACATCGAGACTCCGGTCGGGTTCTGACCCCGCGGCTGGATGACGACCGCTGCCGGCCGTCGAGGCAGGAGCGCCTCGACCCGGTCCAGGTCGAGCCCGGTCTCGTCGAGCGGCACCCCGACGACCTCGACGCCCCGGTCCTCGAGCAGGTCGAGCAGGGGAGGGAAGCCCGGGTGCTCGACGAGGACGAGGTCACCCGGGCGCAGCAGGGCCCGGGTGACGAGGTCCAGCGCGTCCATCGCGCCGTCGACGACCAGGAGGTCGTCAGCGGCATACGGCCAGTCGCGGGTCAGCTCGGCGCGCAGCTCGTCGAGCACCGGGTCGTCGAGGTAGCTGCTGGGCGTGGTCGGGTCGGTCAGCGCCGACAGCACCGGGACGAGCGGGGGCAGCAGCGTGCTGTCGGGGATGCCGGTCGACAGGTCGAGGCTCACCGGTGACTCGTGACGCAGGGCCCGGGTGTAGCGCTCGCCGCCTCGTGCGGTCGGTGCGACGGTCGTGCCCCGACGCCCGGCGGACCGGATCGTGCCCGAGCGCGCGAGGAGCTGCCAGGCGGCGCTGACGGTCGTCGGCGACATCATCAGCTCCTCGGCCACCCGACGGATCGGGGGCAGCTGGTCGCCCGGCAGCAGGGTGGCGTCGCGGATGGCCCTCGACACGGCTTGGGCGAGCCCCTTGGCAGTCGGGGCGTCGAGGCGCTCCTCGATGGAGGAGATGACGGCGCGCATGTTCGTAACATAGCAATGAGGTCTTTGTGTGGGGTAGAGGTGGCACGTAGCGTGGACCGCATGACGACCTCCACCGTGACGACCATCGACCACTGGATCTCCGGCGCCCGCGTGCCCGGCACCTCGGGACGCACCGCCCCGGTGCACGACCCGGCGACCGGCCGCCAGACCGGCGAGGTGCCGCTCGCCTCCGCCGCCGAGGTGGACGACGCCGTCAAGACCGCGGTCGCGGCCGGACGCGACTGGCGCACGAGCTCGCTGTCGAAGCGGGCCGCCGTCCTCTTCGCCTTCCGCGAGCTGCTCCACACGCGCACCGACGAGCTGGCTGCCATCGTCACCGCCGAGCACGGCAAGGTCCTCTCGGACGCCGTCGGCGAGATCGCCCGCGGCCTCGAGAACGTCGAGTTCGCGACCGGTGTCCCTCAACTGCTCAAGGGCGGCTTCTCCGAGCAGGCCGCGAGCGGCGTCGACGTCTACAGCATCCGCCAGCCGCTCGGTGTCGTCGCCGGCATCACGCCCTTCAACTTCCCCGTCATGGTGCCGCTGTGGATGTGTGCCAACGCGATCGCCTGCGGCAACAGCTTCGTCCTCAAGCCGAGCGAGAAGGACCCGTCGGCCGCACTCTTCCTCGCGCAGATGTGGAAGGACGCCGGGCTGCCCGACGGCGTCTTCACGGTCGTGCAGGGCGACAAGGAGGCCGTCGACGCGCTCCTCGACCACGAGGACATCGCGGCCGTCAGCTTCGTCGGGTCGACCCCCATCGCGAAGTACATCTACGAGCGCGGTACCGCCAACGGCAAGCGCGTCCAGGCCCTCGGCGGTGCCAAGAACCACGCGCTCGTGCTCCCCGACGCCGACATCGAGATGGCTGCGGACGCCATCGTCTCGGCGGCCTACGGGGCGGCGGGGGAGCGCTGCATGGCCCTGTCCGTCGCGGTCGCCGTGGGCGACGTCGGCGACGACCTCGTCTCGGCGATCTCCACCCGGCTGCCGAAGCTCACCGTCGGACCCGGCGCTGCGGAGGGCACCGACATGGGTCCCCTCATCACGCGTGAGCACCGGGACAAGGTGGCCGGCTACGTCGCTGCCGGCGCCGAGGCCGGTGCCACGGTCGTCGTCGACGGACGCGAGCAGGACGTTCCCCAGGACGGCTTCTTCCTCGGGATGACGCTGCTCGACGACGTGACGCCCGACATGACCGTCTACCGCGACGAGATCTTCGGGCCCGTCCTGTCGGTCGTCCGCGTCGCGACCTACGACGAGGGCCTGGCCCTCATCAACCGCAACCCGTATGCCAACGGCACCGCGATCTTCACCCGTGACGGAGGGGCCGCGCGCCGCTTCCAGAACGAGGTCGAGGTCGGCATGGTGGGGATCAACGTGCCCATCCCCGTCCCTGTCGCGTACTACTCCTTCGGCGGCTGGAAGGACTCGCTCTTCGGCGACACGCACATGTACGGCCCCGAGGGCATCAACTTCTACACGCGCGGCAAGGTCGTGACGCAGCGGTGGCCCGACCCGGCCACCTCGAGCGTCGACCTCGGCTTCCCGCGCACCCGCTGAGAGGACCCACCCGTGACCGACCTGAGCGACCTGAGCAACCCGATCGGCGTGACCGAGCTCGACCGGCGCCCCGTGGTCGCCGACCTCCTCGACGAGATGACCGAGGCGCAGGTGCGCACCCTCGACCGCGAGCACGTGTTCCACTCGTGGTCCGCCCAGGGACTCATCGACCCGCTGCCCATCGCACGGGCCGAGGGCTCCTACTTCTGGGACTACCAGGACAAGCGCTACCTCGACTTCAGCAGCCAGCTCGTCAACGTGAACATCGGCTACAACCACCCGAAGGTCGTCGCCGCCATCCAGGAGCAGGCCGCCCGGCTCGCGACGATCGCACCGTCGTTCGCCAACGATGCCCGCAGCGAGGCTGCGCGGCTCATCACCGAGGTCGCGCCCGAGGGACTGTCCGCCGTCTTCTTCACCAACGGCGGGGCCGAGGCCAACGAGAACGCGATCCGCATGGCCCGGCTGCACACCGGGCGCCACAAGGTGCTCGCGACCTACCGCAGCTACCACGGCGCGACAGGCGGCTCGATCACCCTGACCGGAGACCCGAGGCGCTGGCCGTCCGAGCCCGGCCTCGCGGGCATCGTGCACTTCTGGGGCCCGTACACCTACCGGTCGGCCTTCCACTCCGAGACCGAGGAGCAGGAACGCGACCGTGCCCTCCAACACCTGCGCGACACGATCATGGTCGAGGGCGCGCACACGATCGCGGCCATCATCCTCGAGACGGTCGTCGGAACCAACGGCATCCTCGTCCCACCGGACGGCTACCTCCAGGGCGTCCGTGACCTCTGCGACGAGCACGGCATCATCCTCATCGCCGACGAGGTCATGTCCGGCTTCGGCCGGTGCGGCGAGTGGTTCGCCGTCGACCGCTGGGGCGTCCGCCCCGACCTCATCACCTTCGCCAAGGGCGTGAACTCCGGCTACGTGCCGCTCGGCGGCGTCGTCATCTCGGACGAGATCCGGGCGAGCTTCGACCAGCGCGCGTTCCCCGGCGGGCTGACCTACTCGGGCCACCCGCTCGCCTGCGCCTCGGCGGTGGCGTCGATCAACGCCTTCCGCGAGGAGGGCATCCTCGACAACGCCCGGATGCTCGGCACCGACGTCATCGGCCCGCGCCTGCGCGAGATCGCCGCGAGGCACCCGAGCGTCGGCGACGTCCGGGGGCTCGGGGTCTTCTGGGCGGTCGAGCTCGTGCGCGACCAGGAAACCCGCGAGCCGCTCGTGCCCTACAACGCCGCGGGCGAGGCGGCCGCCCCGATGACGGCCTTCGCGGCGGCCTGCAAGGAACGTGGGCTCTGGCCGTTCACCCACTTCAACCGGACGCACGTCGTGCCGCCGTGCACGACGACCCCGGCGGAGGCCGAGGAGGGGCTGGCGGTGCTCGACCAGGCGCTCGACGTCGCCGACGAGTTCACCGCCTGACGGCGCTCGAGCGTCGCGAGGGCGTATGCCGCTGGGACCGGGCCCGGCGGCATACGCCCTCGGTCGTGGGCCGCGTCAGGCGTCGAGCTCGACGAGCCCGGTGACGCTCGGGTCGACGGCGCGCTGGGCGGCGTCGTCGGGCAGCGGCGGGGGAGTGCCGCCCCAGGCGGGGCACAGGGCACGGTGGTCGCACCAGTCGCACAGCCGGCTGGGGCTGGGCCGCCAGTCGCCGGTGGTGGCCGCGCGCTCGATCGCCTGCCAGAGGGCCTTGACCTTGCGCTCGGTGCCCAGGAGGTCCTGCTCGTCGGGCTCGTAGGCGACGATCTCGCCGTTGCCGAGGTAGACCAGCTGCAGGCGCTTGGGGATGACGCCTCGCTGGCGCCACAGCACGAGCGCGTAGAACTTCATCTGGAAGAGCGCCTTGGCCTCGAAGTGCTCGGAGGGCGATCGACCCGTCTTGTAGTCGACGACGCGCATCTCGCCGCCGGGGGCCACGTCGAGCCGGTCGACGTAGCCGCGCAGGACGAGCCCGTCGACCTCGGTCTCGACGTAGAGCTCGCGCTCGGCCGGCTCGAGCCGCGTCGGGTCCTCAAGCCCGAACCACGTCTGCAGCAGCGTCGCGGCGCCTGCGAACCACTCGTCGGTGCGGCCGTCGTGGTCGGCGAGCAGGTCGAGCATCGCCGGCTCCTCCTCGGCGAGGCGCTCCCACTCCCCGGGGACGAGCCCGACGGCAGCCTCGATGGTGCGCTCGCTCGCCGGGAGGTCGAAGAGCCGCTCGAGGACGGCATGGACGAGCGTGCCCCGGGCCGTCGCCTGCGTCGGCGGCGACGGGAGCTTGTCGATGACCCGGAAGCGGTAGAGCATCGGGCACGACATGAAGTCGGAGGCCCGACTCGGGGACAGCGCTGCAACCATGGGGCGACTGTATGCCGCGGGGCCGACACCGGCGGTCCGGTACCCACAGCCCGCGCACGGGACCGGCACAGGGAGCGGCGCGGCACAGGGCATAGGGTCGGCCCATGAGCACTCCCGCACGCCCGGACGCGTCTCACGGGTGGCGGATCGGCAGCCTCGCCGGAACCCCGGTCTACCTCGGCCGGTCCTGGCCGATCATCGCCGTGCTCATCGTCGTCGTCTTCGGGCCCAACCTCTCCCGGTCCGACCGCGGAGCCATCTACGGCTACCTGCTCGCCGGCGCCTACGCGTTGCTGCTGCTCGTCTCCGTGCTGGTGCACGAGGCGTCGCACGCGTTCGCGGCCCGCTGGCGGGGCCACCCGGTGAACCGGATCGTCGCCGACGTGTGGGGTGGACACACCGTCTACGACGCCAACCGCACCTCGCCGAGCACGACGGCCATCGTCGCCGTGGTCGGTCCGCT
Source organism: Terrabacter sp. Root181 (assembly GCF_001428505.1). Taxonomy (GTDB): domain Bacteria; phylum Actinomycetota; class Actinomycetes; order Actinomycetales; family Dermatophilaceae; genus Terrabacter. The sequence continues at coordinate 188,732 of NZ_LMHU01000006.1, read as the reverse complement.
CTCCAACCTGGCGCTCGCCGCGGTCGTCTGGGGCCTGCGGGTGCTGACGACCAACGAGACGGCCCTGACGCTCCTCGGCATCGTGGCCTTCGCCAACGTCCTCGTCGGCGTCTTCAACCTCCTGCCCGGCCTGCCGCTCGACGGAGGCCAGATCGTCAGCGCCCTCGTGTGGCGGGCGACCGGCAGCAAGGGTCGCGGTCTCGTCACGGCCGGCTGGCTCGGACGCGTCGTCGCGGTGCTGACGGTCGCGTGGTTCGCCCTGAAACCGCTCGCCGAGGGGCGGGCCCCCGACATCTTCGACCTCGTCTGGCCGTTCGCCATCGCCTTCTTCCTCTGGCAGGGCGCGACGGGCGCCGTCCGGGCGGGACACATCCACGAGGCGACCGCGCAGCGTGCGACCGACGTGCTCGAGCCGCTGTCCCTCGTGGCGGGCACGGCCCCCCTGGCCGAGGTCGAGGCCGCGGTCACCGCCGGGGCCTGGGTGGCGGCTGCCGACCCCACGGGGTGGCCCCTCGGCGTCGTCGACGCCGACTCCGCGGCCGGGGTGCCGACCGAGAGCCGGGCGCGCACGGCCATCGCGTCCGTGACCCTGGCCCAGCCGGCGTCCTGGGTCGTCGCACTGCCCGACGACGCCGTGCTCACCGATCTCATCCGCGTCATGAGCGAGCGTGAGCTCTCGCTCGCCGTCGTCGTCGACGAGGCGACCCGTGACATCCGGGGCCTGGCGAGCGCCGAGCGGATCAACGCGGTGGTCGGCGCCGAGCTGGCGCGACGGGGTCGACGCTGACGCCCCGCAACCCCGTGACGGTCTGCACCAGGCTCCCGACGCCGTGCCGTGTCCACACCCCCTCCGTCCCTCGCTCCGCCGTCCACAGACGGGCCCGACGGAGCTGCGCAGCTGCCGACCTCCCGTCACCGTTGGCCCAGGGCCCGACGGGCGGGCCGGAGGAGGCACCATGAGGACGAGCCGGAGCGGGACGACGACGAGCGCGGGTGGAGCGGTGCCCCGGCCGAGGTCGAGCCCCGGTCGCGGGGCACGCGACCGGGCAGAGCCCGGGGCGTCGCCCGAGACCCCACCGCAGCCGGGCCGCAACGAGGTGCTCCTGAGTGGCCGCCTCGGCGCCGAGGCGGAGGAGCGCGAGCTGCCGAGCGGTGACCGCATCGCCACGCTCCGGGTCGTCGTGCCGCGCGAGCAGTCGACCGGCAGGCGACGCGCGGTCACCGACGGACCCAAGCGGGCGACGGTCGACACCATCGATGTCGTGTGCTGGACGGCCGCGACTCGCCGGACCGCGCTGCGACTGCGCAGCGGCGAGCTCGTCGAGGTCGAGGGAGCGCTCCGTCGCCGCTTCTTCGGTGGGCCCGCCGGTCGCCAGAGCCGTTACGAGGTCGAGGCGGCGGCGCTCCGGAAGCTGTCCGGCGGAGGTGTCGCCGGCACCTAGACTGTGCTCCCATGACCGACGCCGAGCAGCCCGACGCCGAGCAGTCCCACGTCCCCGGTGCGCACGACCGCCGCGGTGTCTTCGAGGTCGGGGAGCGCATCCAGCTGACCGACCCGAAGGGGCGTCTGCACACGATCACTCTCGAGCCCGCCCGCGAGTTCCACACCCACCGTGGCTTCCTGCGGCACGACGACCTCATCGGCTCCCACGACGGCTCCGTCGTCACGAACACCGCGGGCGTCGAGTACCTCGCGCTCCGCCCGCTCCTCAGCGACTACGTCATGTCGATGCCGCGTGGCGCGGCCGTCGTCTACCCGAAGGACTCGGGCCAGATCGTCCAGATGGCCGACATCTTCCCGGGCGCGACCGTGGTCGAGGCCGGTGTCGGCAGCGGGGCGCTGTCCATGTCGCTGCTGCGGGCCATCGGCGAGCGGGGACGGCTGCTGTCGTTCGAGCGACGCGAGGACTTCGCCGACATCGCGCGCGGCAACGGCCGCGCCTTCTTCGGCGGCGACCACCCCGCCTGGACCGTCACCGTCGGCGACCTCGTCGAGTCCCTGCCGTCGGTCGCCGAGGCGGGGACGGTCGACCGGGTCGTGCTCGACATGCTCGCCCCGTGGGAGTGCCTCGACGCCGTCTCCGACGCGCTCATCCCCGGCGGCGTGCTCATCTGCTACGTCGCCACGACGACCCAGCTGAGCCGGGTGGCCGAGGGCATCCGCGCCCACGGCGGCTTCACCGAGCCCTCAGCCTGGGAGTCGCTCGTGCGCGGCTGGCACCTCGAGGGCCTCGCCGTGCGCCCGCAGCACCGCATGCACGGCCACACGGGCTTCCTCATCACGACGCGCCGGCTCGCTCCCGGGGTCGTTCCGCCCGAGCGCAAGCGCCGCCCGGCCAAGGGTGCCTACGGTGACGCGGGCGACACGGTCGCGACCACGGGCGACGCGTCCGACGACGCGACCGGCGTCGTCGCGCCCATCGCCGGGTCGACCGCCTCGACGGACATCCCGGCGGAGGCCTGGACCCCCGAGGCGCTCGGCGAACGGGTCAAGAGCGACAAGACGATCCGACGCGTACGCCGATCACTGGCTGAAACGTCCGACGACATCGGCTGACTCGGGGTTAGGGTCGAATCGTCACTATGTGCGAGTGACGGATTGAGGAGGCCGAGATGTCTGATGACGTCCGCAACCCAGACCCCGAAGGTGCCGCCGGCGCCGGAGTCCCCGGAGCGGGGGACCGCGAGCTCGCAGCCCTGCGCGCCGAGGTCGAGTCGCTGCGCGAGGTGACGCGACACTCGCCCCAGCGCACCCGTGAGCTCGAGGCGCGGCTGGCCCACGTCCAGACGAGCCTGTCGACGCTGTCGTCCCAGAACGAGCGCCTCGTGCGTACCCTCAAGGACGCTCGCGAGCAGATCGTCACCCTGAAGAAGGAGGTCGACCGCCTCGCGCAGCCGCCGAGCACCTTCGGCCTCGTCGTCGACCCGCCGGACGACGGCGCGATCGACATCATCACCGGCGGTCGCAAGATGCGTGTCGCGATCAGCCCCTCGGTCGACCAGCACGAGCTCGGACTGGGCCGCGAGGTCATGCTCAACGAGGCCCTCAACGTCGTCTCCGTCCACGGCTACGAGCGGGTGGGCGAGGTCGTCACCGTCAAGGAGCGCCTCGACGACGAGCGCGTCGTCGTGGTGACCCACGGTGACGAGGAGCGCGTGTGTCGCATCGCGACGCCGCTGCTCGGCGAGCACTTCCGCGTCGGCGACTCCCTCACCCTCGACCCGAGGTCGAACTTCGTCCACGAGGTCGTCCCCAAGCTCGAGGTCGAGGAGCTCGTGCTCGAAGAGGTACCCGACGTCGACTACGAGGACATCGGCGGCCTGGCCGGTCAGATCGAGCAGATCCGCGACGCCGTCGAGCTGCCTTTCCTGCACCCCGAGCTCTACAAGGAGCACGCGCTGAAGCCGCCGAAGGGCGTCCTGCTCTACGGCCCTCCCGGCTGCGGCAAGACGCTCATCGCCAAGGCGGTGGCGGCGTCACTGGCCCGCCAGGTCGCCGCGCGCACGGGCAAGCAGACGGAGAAGAGCTACTTCCTCAACATCAAGGGCCCGGAGCTGCTCAACAAGTACGTCGGCGAGACCGAGCGTCACATCCGGCTCATCTTCCAGCGCGCCCGTGAGAAGGCCTCCGACGGGACGCCGGTGGTCGTCTTCTTCGACGAGATGGACTCGCTCTTCCGCACGCGCGGATCCGGCGTCTCCAGCGACGTCGAGACGACGATCGTGCCGCAGCTGCTCGCCGAGATCGACGGCGTCGAACGCCTCGACAACGTCATCGTCATCGGAGCGTCCAACCGCGAGGACATGATCGACCCCGCGATCCTGAGGCCGGGACGGCTCGACGCGAAGATCAAGATCGAGCGCCCCGACGCCGAGAGCGCGCGTGACATCTTCAGCAAGTACCTCGTCGACACGCTGCCGCTGCACGAGCACGACCTCGCCGTCAACGGTGGGGACCGGGACGCCACGGTCGAGGCGATGATCACGGCCGCGGTCGAGCGGATGTACTCCGAGATGGAGGAGAACCGCTTCCTCGAGGTCACCTACCAGGGCGGCGACAAGGAGATCCTCTACTTCAAGGACTTCAACTCGGGCGCGATGATCCAGAACATCGTCGACCGGGCCAAGAAGCTCGCCATCAAGGACTTCCTCACGACGGGCCAGAAGGGCATCCGCGTCGAGCACCTGCTCAACAGCTGTGTGGACGAGTTCAAGGAGAACGAGGACCTCCCCAACACGACCAACCCCGACGACTGGGCGCGGATCAGCGGGAAGAAGGGCGAGCGCATCGTCTACATCCGCACGCTGCTTAAGGGCAAGGACGGCACCGAGCCGGGTCGGTCCATCGCGACGGCCAACACGGGCCAGTACCTCTGACCGAGGGCGTATGCCGTGTGGCCGGGACGTCCCGGCCACACGTGGCCTCTCGACGTCGACCACGCGGCCACACGGGCCTCTGGACGGTTGAGCTAGGCGTGGTGCGCTGACGCGCGGGTGCGGCGGACGGCATACGCCCCGATGGCGCGCCAGCCCAGCAGGAAGAGCGCGAGCACCACGGACGCGACCACGACGAAGCTGACGGCCGTGCCCGACCCGACCGCGTGCCGCAGCAGCATGCCCACGAGGACGGTCGCGAACCAGACCGTGACACCCGGCGCCACGTCGAGCGGCCACTCGTGGCGCACGAGCCGCACGACGAGCCAGCCGAGACCGGTGCCGACGAGGAAGGGCCAGGCCGTGGCCAGGACACCGACGACGGGGCTCGACTCGTCGTGGCTCGCCCGGCCGACTCCCGCGAACACGAGGACGAGGACGACGTCGAGGAGCAGCGCGACCAGGGGCCGGCGCCACCAGGCGAGGCGGCTCATGGGTGCGTGTCGAAGGGGAGCTTGGCCTGCGGCGGGGCGTGGGTCGGGTCGACCCCCTCGAAGAGCGAGCTGACCGACCGACCGTGGTGGATGCGGCTGATCGCCTCGGCGAAGAGGGCCGAGACCGAGCGCACCTTGAGCTCGGGCCAGCCGTCCGGCGCCGGGACGGTGTCGGTCGTGACGACCTCGGTGACGAACGGGTGGTCGCGCAGCCGCTCGACCGCCTTGCCGGCGAAGAGGCCATGGGTGCACACGATCGCGGCCTCGGTCGCGCCGGCGTCCTTGAGGCGGTCCATGAGCTCGAGCATCGAGCCGCCCGTCGCGATCTCGTCGTCGAGGATGATGGCACGTCGACCCGAGACGTCGCCGACGATCGAGTCGATGACGACGCGGTCGTCGGCCACCCGCCGCTTCGAGCCGGCGGCGACGGGCAGGCCCAGCAGGCGGGCGAACTGGGTCGCGACCTTGGCGTTGCCGAGGTCGGGGCTGACGACGATCGAGTTGCCGAGGTCGTTGTCGCGGAAGTGGTCGGCGAGGACGCCGATGGCCGTGAGGTGGTCGACCGGCGTCGAGAAGAAGCCGTGCACCTGGGGGGCGTGCAGCGCCATCGTCAGCACCCGGTGGCAGCCGGCCGTCGAGATCATGTCGGCCACGAGGCGTCCGCCGAGCGAGATGCGCGAGGCGTCCTTCTTGTCGGAGCGGGCGTAGGCGTAGTGCGGCATGACCGCGGTGATCTGCGCCGCCGAGGCGCCGCGGGCCGCGTCGATCATCAGGAGCAGCTCCATGAGGTGCTCCTGGGTCGGCGGCACGAGCGGCTGCACGATGTAGACGTCGCGCTGGCGACAGTTGGCGAGCAGCTGCGCCTGGAGGCAGTCGTTGCTGAACCGCTTGATGTCGACGGGAGAACGGGTCACCCCGAGATGGGAGCAGATCCGGTCGGCCAGCGCGGGGTGCGCCGAGCCGCTGAACACGACGACATCGTTCACTTCGAGACCATCCCTCACGAGACTCGCGTGCGTTCGCAGACTATCCGACCGTTCCGGGTCGCGCGTGCCGGGCGACCCACAGGGCGAGCTCCGCGCGAGCCGCACCGCCGACACGGGTGGCCCCGGGGAAGCTCATGAAGCCGTGCGGGACGCGGGGGTAGTTGGTGTGGCGAACGACGACTCCGGCGGCACGCAGCGCGGCGGCGTAGGCGGCGCCCTCGTCGCGGAGCGGGTCGAGGTCGGCCGTCTGCACGAGCGTCGGGGGCAGCCCGCCGAGGTCGTCGGCGTGCAGCGGCGAGACGAGCGGGTCGAGCGGGTCGAGGGCGTCCTCGCCGTCGCCGAGGTAGTGGGCGAGGAACGCGTCCATGTCGCTGCGGGTGAGGATCGGCGCCTGCGCGTGCTGGGACACCGAGGGCGAGCTCATCGTCGCGTCGACGGCGGGGTAGACCAGCGCCTCGTAGGCGACCTCGGCGCCGCCCTCGGCGCGGAGGACCTGCGCGGCCACGGCTGCCAGGTTGCCGCCCGCGGAGTCTCCGGCGAGGCCGAGGCCGGTGTGCCGGACGCCGTCGCCGGACGCGTCGGACGCGGCCCACCGGACGGCATCCACGCAGTCGTGGACTGCCTGGGGAGCGCGGTGCTCCGGAGCCAGGCGGTAGTCGACGTTGAGCACGGCCACCCGGGCGCGGTCGGCGATCCAGGCACAGATGGGGTCATATCCGCGCGTGTTGCCGAGCACCCACCCGCCTCCGTGGAACCACAGCATCGCGGGCAGGGCCTGGCCGTCGGTGTGTCGCGGCCGGTAGGTGCGCACGTCGACGACGTGCCCGTCGCGGGCGGTGAAGCTCGTGTCACGGATCTCCACCCCGGCCGGGACCGAGCCCGTCACCCACGTGAACGGCACTCGTGGCGGAGCGAACCACGCTCTGCTGCGGGCGATCTCGTCACCGGAGAGCATCCGTGACCCGTCTCGGGTGCGGCTCAGCACGCGGGCGAGGAGCTTGGTGCGCAGAGGCATGTCCCACGAGTCGGTGACCGTCACGGCGTCAGTCTCGCACCGGTTCCTGACGGTCGGTGCATCGGGCGCACCAAGCACGGCACGGCGACGCTGCGGCCATTCGGCCCCAGGCTCAGGCAGGATTGGGCCATGCCCGGCGACTCGGAGAGGACGCGGCCCCCCACGGACGGGGCCGTCCCCCGACCCGCCGAGGCGCTGGACGACACCACGGGGGAGACGATGCGCCGGACGGCGGAGGACGTGCACGAGCAGAGCGAGCGCGGTGACGAGGGTGGCGAGGTGACCGTGGCGGAGACGGTCGCCGCGACGGCCGACGGTGGCGCTGCCCCCGGGCAGCCGCCCGGGTCCCCGGGCGGACGTGCCCATGCGTCCGCTCCCGACGTCGAGGTCGTCGAGCCGCCCATCCCGGATCGCGTGCGCCGCCCCGTCGACGGCGTGCGCCTTGCCGTCGCCGTGGTGATCCTCGTGCTGGGACTCGTCGGGGCCGACCTCGCGGCGGGCACGCGAGGCGCGGTCGAGCAGGACCTCACCGACGCCACGAGCGGGCTGCCCAGACTGCTGCTCACGCTGCTCGGCTGGATGAGCGGCATCGGCGTGCTGCTCCTGCCGATCGGCGTGGGCGCCGACCTGCTGGTGCGGCGTCGGCCGATGCAGCTGATCCAGGCGCTCGGCGCCGCCGTCGTGGGAGGCATCCTCGTCATCGTGCTCGCCGTGCTCGTCGAGTCGGGCAACGGGGGGTTCGTCACCGACGTGCTGACGCGGCCGACGGCGACGGGGCACACGGGACCACTCGACATCGTCATCGTCTCGATGGTGGCGCTGCTCACCGTCGCCGACATCTCGGGCCGCAAGTGGATCTCGCCGATCGCGACGGTCGTCGTCATCGCGACCCTCGTCACGACCCTCCTCTCGGGCGCCCTGACCCTCGCGGCCCTCGCCTGCTCGCTCCTCGTCGGCTGGATCGTCGGCCTGGTCTTCCGCCTCGCGTTCGGCGTCAGGTCGACCAGGCCCCCGGGTGTCGAGGTGGCTGCGGTGCTCGTGGCCGGCGGGGTGCCCCTGACCCGTCTGGAGCTCATCGACGCCAACGACGCCGGTGACCGGCGCTACGTCGGTGCCACGCACGACGGGATCCTCGACGTCCACGTCATCGACCGTGACACGTTCGGTCTCGCCTCAGGTCGGCGCCTGCTGCGCGTGCTCCGCCTCCGCAGCGGCTTCACCAGGCCGCCCGCCCTGACGCTGCGCTCCGAGATCGAGCACCGCACCCTGATGGGGCTCGCCCTGCACGACGCGGGCATCCGGGCCCCCCGGCCGGTCGCCGTCTCGGAGGTCGGGCCGTTCTCGGCCGTCATCGCCTACGACGAGCCGCAGGGCACGCCGCTCAGTGACGTCGACGGCGACCTCGACGACGCCCGGCTCGCCGCGATCTGGCGCCTGGCAGCCACCCTCCACCGGCGCCGCATCGTGCACCGTCAGCTCGGACCGTCGACGGTCCTCGTCGACGACCGCGGCGGGGTCGCACTCTCGAGGCTGGGCAGCGGCGACGTCGCCGCTGACGACATCAGCCTGCGCATCGACCTCGCTCAGCTGCTCACGACGGTGGCCCTCGCCGTGGGTCCGGAGCGCACCGTCGACTCGGCCGTCGCGGCGCTCGGCGAGGACGCCGTCCTGCGAGCCGTCCCGGTGCTCCAGCCGGTCGCCCTGAGCCCGGACGCCCGGGTGGCGCTCAAGGCGTCCAAGTCGGTCATGGGCGAGCTGCGTGAGCGGCTCGTGGCCCTGCGGCCGAAGGCCGAGGCCGTCGAGCCCGTCCAGCTCCGGCGCATCTCGGCGCGTGGCGTGGTCACCCTGGTCGGTGGGGGCATCGCCGGCTACCTGCTCCTGACCCAGCTCGCCCAGGTCGACATCGGCGAGGTCGTCACCACCGCCGACTGGCGCTGGGCGGCTCTCCTGGTGCTCTTCGCGGCAGCGACCTTCGCCGGGGCCTCCATCGCGCTCGCCGGCGCCGTCCAGATCCACCTCAGGTTCATCCGGACGTACATGACCCAGCTCGCCGTCGCGTTCAGCGGTCTCGTGGCGCCGGCCGCCGTGGGCAACATCGCGCTCAACACGCGCTACCTGCAGACCTCGGGCCTGTCCCCGACGATCGCCGGAGCGAGCGTCGGTGTGGCGCAGGTCGCCCAGTTCTGCTCGTACTTCGTCCTGCTCGTCATCTCGGGCGTCATCGCCGGCACCGGGCCCGCGGTCTCGTTCAGCCCGTCCCCGGTGCTCGTCGCCGCGATCCTCGTCGTCGTGATCCTCGCGCTCGGGCTGCTCGCCCTGCCGAAGGTCCGGGCGCTGCTCACCGACCGGGTGCTCCCGCAGGTCAAGTCCGCCGTCCCTCAGGTGCTCGCCGTCCTCCAGCACCCGGCGAAGCTCATCCAGCTGCTCGGTGGCGCGCTGCTCCTCGACATGTCGTTCGTCGCGGCGCTCGTCTGCGCCACGAGGGCGTTCGGCGCCGACGCACCCGTGGCCGCCATCGCGGTCGTCTACTTCGCTGGTGCCATCGTCGGCTCGGCCGTGCCGACGCCGGGCGGTCTCGGCGGCATCGAGGCCGCCATGTCGTTCGGCCTCATCTCCATCGGGGTCGACAGCGGCACCGCGGTCTCGTCGGTCCTGCTCTATCGTCTCGCGACCTACTGGCTGCCGATCCCGTTCGGGTGGTTCTCGCTCAACTGGCTGCAGAAGGTCGGGGCCATCTAGGCCCGCCTGACGGCATACGCAGACAGCGCGGGACGGACCGTCCGCGGCGACGCGGCCGAGGGCGGTTATCGTCGGGCCATGACGGTGCGGCGGATCATGGGGCTCGAGACCGAGTACGGCATCTCGGTGCCCGGGGACCCGATGGCCAACCCGATGTTCCTCTCGGGACAGGTCATCAGCGTGTATGCCGCGGCCCAGGGGATCCGGTCCAACCAGTCGAGCTGGGACTACGCCTTCGAGGACCCGCTGCGCGACGCCCGCGGCTGGCAGCTCGACCGGCAGACCGCCGACCCGAGCCAGCTGACCGACGTCGAGGACCCGACGCTGGCCAACGTCGTGCTGACCAACGGCGCGCGCTACTACGTCGACCACGCCCACCCCGAGTACAGCTCGCCCGAGGTCACCCTGCCGCGCGATGCCGTGACGTGGGACCGCGCCGGTGACGCGATCGCCCTCGAGTCGGTGCGCCTGCTCGCCACGCGCCCCGGACAGCCGCCGGTCAACCTCTACAAGAACAACGCCGACGGCAAGGGCCAGTCCTACGGCACCCACGAGAACTACCTCATGCCGCGGCGCACGCCCTTCCCAGACATCGTGCGACACCTCATCCCGTTCTTCGTGACCCGTCAGGTCGTGTGCGGTGCGGGCCGGGTCGGCATCGGCGTCGACAGCAGGGGAGCGGGCTACCAGATCTCCCAGCGGGCCGACTTCTTCGAGACCGAGGTGGGCCTCGAGACGACGCTCAAGCGCCCGATCATCAACACCCGGGACGAGCCGCACGCCGTGGCCGACCGCTACCGGCGCCTGCACGTCATCATCGGCGACGCCAACCACCTCGACGTCGCGAACCTGCTCAAGACCGGCACGACCTCGCTCGTGCTCGGGATGATCGAGGACGGCCACCTCACCGAGGACTGGTCGATCCGGCGTCCGGTGGCCGCGCTCCAGACCGTGTCGCACGACCCCACGGTCACGGCCACCGTCGAGCTCGTCGACGGGCGCAGCGTGACCGCGCTCGACCTCCAGTGGATGTACCTCGAGGCGGCCCGTGCCTGGCTCGACCGCCGCGGCGACGACCCCGAGGCCGAGGCGACGGCCGAGGTGATGGGCCTCTGGGAGGAGGCGCTCACCGGCCTCGGCCGCGACGTCATGTCCTGCGCGCCCCTGCTCGACTGGGTCGCCAAGCTCCAGCTGCTCGAGGGCTACCGGGCCCGCGACGGCCTCGCGTGGGACGACCACCGCCTCGCCGCCATCGACATCCAGTGGGCCGACGTGCGCCCCGAGAAGGGGCTCGTGCACCGCCTGCGCGACCGGGGCCTGCTCCGCGACCTCGTGACGCCCGAGGAGGTCAAGGCGGCCCAGACCACGCCGCCCGAGGACACCCGGGCGTGGTTCCGCGGCGAGTGCGTCCGGCGCTTCACCTCGCAGGTGTTCTCGGCCAGCTGGGACTCCGTCGTCTTCGACGTGCCGGGACGCGCCAGCCTGCAGCGCGTGCCCATCCTCGAGCCCGAGCGCGGCACCCGCGCGCAGGTGGGCACCCTCCTCGAGCAGAGCGCCGACGTCGGCGAGCTCCTGCGCGGGCTGGCCACGCCCGAGTAGATGCAGGCGTGCAGGCGCCGTGGTCGATGCGGGACGCCGTCGTGCGCGACACCGGGGGAGCGGCGCGTCCACCGTCGGCGGTGGGTGCTCGGACGGCGAGGGGCGCACGGGTTAGGGTCGGGGCACGAGGTCTTTCACGTCTGGGAGGTAGCCATGCCGGGTCAGGAGCACGTCAAGCCGCAGCGTCGTGACGAGGAGCCGCCGGAGACGCCGGAGGCACCCCCGACCGCGCCCGCCGGCGCCGCCGTCAAGGAAGGGCTGTCGGACGACATCGACAGCGTCCTCGACGAGATCGACGGCGTCCTCGAGTCCAACGCCGAGGAGTTCGTCCGCGGTTTCGTGCAGAAGGGCGGCCAGTGACCCAGTGGTCCACGGGGCGTCCCCGCCGGCTCGACGACGCCTTCCTCAGCGCGGGGTCGTCGTCGTTCACCGAGTTCGTCTCCGCCTACCGTCCTGAGCTGCTCCCCTCAGGTCGGCGACTGCCGTCCGGCGCGAGCATCGAGGCGCCGCACGGCACGACCATCGTCTCCCTGCTCTTCGACGGGGGCGTGGTCATGGCAGGCGACCGCCGCGCCACCATGGGCAACGTCATCGCCAACCGGGACATGGAGAAGGTCTTCGCCGCCGACGACTACAGCGTCGTCGGGATCGCCGGCACGGCCGGTATCGCCATCGAGCTCGTCCGGCTCTACCAGGTCGAGCTCGAGCACTACGAGAAGATCGAGGGAGCGATCATGTCGCTCGAGGGCAAGGCCAACCGCCTGGCCTCGATGATCCGTGGCAACCTCGCGCTCGCCATGCAGGGTCTGACCGTCGTCCCGACGTATGCCGGCTTCGACCTCGAGTCGGCCACCGGGCGGATCTACTCCTACGACGTCACGGGCGGGTGCTACATCGAGGGCGGCCACCACTCGACGGGTTCCGGGTCGGTCTTCGCCCGCGGCGCCCTCAAGAAGCTGTGGCGACCGGGTCTCGAGGAGCAGCAGGCCGTGTCGGTCGCGGTCGAGGCGCTCTACGACGCCGCCGACGACGACTCCGCCACCGGGGGTCCCGACCTCGGCCGCCAGATCTGGCCGACCGTCGCCGTCGTCGACCACTCCGGTGCGCGGTTCGTCGCGCAGGACGTCCTCGAGGCACACGTGCAGCGCATCGTGGCGGCCCGTCGAGACAACCCGGGAGGTGCCCGATGAGCATGCCGTTCTACGTCCCGCCCGAGCAGGTCATGAAGGACCGGGCCGACTTCGCGCGCAAGGGAATCGCCCGCGGACGCTCGGTCATCGTCGTCGGCTACGACCGTGGCATCGCCTTCGTCGCCGAGAACCCCTCGCGGGCGCTGCACAAGGTCTCCGAGATCTACGACCGCATCGCCTTTGCCGCCGTCGGTCGCTACAACGAGTTCGAGAGCCTGCGCGTCGCCGGCATCCGCTATGCCGACCTGCGCGGCTACTCCTACGACCGCACCGACGTCACGGCACGAGCCCTCGCCAACACGTACGCCCAGACCCTCGGGGCGGTGTTCACCCAGGAGTCCAAGCCGTTCGAGATCGAGATCGTCGTGGCCGAGGTCGGGGTCGACAGCGACACCGACCAGATCTTCCGGCTCACCTACGACGGGTCGGTCGCCGACGAGCAGGGCTTCGTGGCGATGGGCGGCGCGAGCGACGCCGCCGAGGAGCGTCTCGGCACCGGCTGGCGACCCGGCATGACGCTGGCCGAGGTCCTCCGCCTGGCCGTCGACGTGCTCGGTGCCGGTGAGAACGGCGAGCGGCGCGCCCTCGACGAGGCCCAGCTCGAGGTGGCCGTGCTCGACCGCGACCGGCCACGGCGCTCGTTCCGGCGGATCGTCGGTCCGCTGCTGACGCGGCTCCTCGGCGACCCGCCCGTGACCGCGGACGCGCCGACTGGTGCCCCCGAGGCGGACCGTGTCGCGCCCGAGGGGAATCCGGCACCGTCGGGGGAGACTCCCGACGCTCCCGGGCAGATGCCGCCCGCCTGAGTGCCCCGCAGCGGCGCAGTCGCCCGAGGGCGCACACGTCGAAGGCCACCCATCGGTCCGGTGGGTGGCCTTCGTGTCGTGCGTGTGCTGCCGTCGTCCCGTCACGGGCGACGCCGGCGCGTCAACGGCGGGTGGCGCCGACCTTGTCGCTTGCGGCGCTGCGCTGGTAGTACGACGACTCGTCGGAGCCGTAGGACGAGCTCTCGCCGTCCGTGTCGACACCCTCCGCGTCGTCGCCCTGCCCGTCGGCGGCCTCGGCCGTCGGCTGCGCGTCGTCAGGCTGGTCCGCGTCGGACGCGGCAGCCTCGGACGGGGCCACCTCGTCACGGTCGTCGCCGCTGTCGTCGGCGGACGCCGCCTGCTGGACGGCCGGGACCGGCTGCTGGGCGTCGGCGACCTGGGGCGGCTGGGCCGTCTTGGCCGGAGCGCCGAGCGTGTCCATGAGGGCGCCGCCACCGAGGGTGGCGAGCATCTGGCGCACGTTGCCGAGCTGTGCGGTGATGCTGTCGCGCTGAGCCGTCGAGGCCGCGAGCTCCCGGTCGGACTCCTCACGCAGGCGCGAGGCGTGGTCGCGGGCCTCGGACACGATCTGGTCGGACTGGGTCTGGGCGTTCTCGAGGAGGCGCTCGGCCTTGGCCCGCATCTCGTGCGCGTCGTGCTCGGCACGCTCGGTCAGCTGGCGCAGGCGGGACTCGCTCTCGTTGAGGGCGGCCTCCTGCTGCTGGCGGCGGGCCTCGAACTCGGCGTCGGCGGACTCGCGGCGCGCCGCGAGCTTGACCTCGAGCTCGGCGGAGGCCGTGGACGCCTTGAGGCGGTGGGACTCGTACTCGGCGGCCGCCTCCTGGCGCTGCGCCGCGGTGACGCTCTGGGCCTCGGCCACGACGGCCTGGGCCTCGCGGTTGGCCTGCGCGATGATCCGCACGGACTCCTCGTCGGCGCGGGCGCGCGCCTGCTCGGCGTACGTCGCCGTCGTCGCCTTGAGCTCGGCGGCGGCGCGGTTGGCGCGCTCGCGGATCTCGTCGGCCTCGCCGTTGGCGCGGGTGCGCATCTCGCCGGCCTCCTGGTCGGCGAGCGACAGGATCTGGGCGATGCGCTCACCGAGGTCGGCGAACGTCTGGGCCGGGGCGGGCGAGCTGTTCTTCTTGAGGTCGGCCATGACGCGCGACTGCTGACCGAGCTGTCCCCGAAGATCGGTCAGGGCGGCGTTGAGCTTGGTCAGCTCGACGCTTCGCTCGGCGGCGTCCTTCTTGGCCGCCTGCAGGGTGCGGTTCTGCGACTCGATGAACGAGTCAACCTCTTCGGGCTCGTAGCCGCGGCGGGAGAACTTGAAGTGTGGTCTGTCGATCATTTCCGTCCAATGCAGGGGATCGTGGAGGGGTACGGCAAGAGGGGGACAGCGGCCATTGTGACAGCCACACCTGACTGACTATCACAGACGTCGGTAAGTCGGACACCGAGCCGGACGATCGTCGCGACACCGAGACACCAGTTCCCCGGGATCTCTTCCGACGGCGTGCCACGACGGCCCTACCCACGCCTGCGGGGCGCCCGGGACGGGCCCGGCCGCGCCGACGGGTGGTCGTGCCCGACGGTCCCGGGACGCGCCGCCTAGAGTTGGTTCATGGAGCGGCGGATCTTCGGGATCGAGAACGAGTACGGCGTCACCTGCACGACGCAGGGCCAGCGTCGCCTGACTCCGGACGAGGTCGCCCGCTACCTCTTCCGCCGCGTCGTCGCCTGGGGACGGTCGAGCAACGTCTTCCTCGGCAACGGCGCCCGGCTCTACCTCGACGTCGGGTCCCACCCGGAGTACGCCACGGCCGAGTGCGACTCGGTGCGCGAGCTCGTCATCCAGGACAAGGCCGGCGAACGAATCCTCGAGGGTCTCGTCGAGGACGCCCAGGGTCGGCTGCGTGACGACGGCGTGGAGGGCGAGATCTTCGTCTTCAAGAACAACACCGACTCCGCCGGCAACTCCTACGGCTGCCACGAGAACTACTGCTACGGCCGTTCGGGCGACTTCCAGCGCGTCTCCGACATGTTCATCCCGTTCCTGATCAGCCGCCAGATCACGTGCGGCGCCGGCAAGGTCGTCGCCACCGCGCACGGGGCGAGCTTCGCCGTGAGCCAGCGCGCCGACCACATCTGGGAGGGCGTGTCGTCGGCGACGACCCGGAGCCGCCCCATCATCAACACCCGCGACGAGCCGCACGCGGATGCCGAGAAGTACCGCCGCCTGCACGTCATCGTCGGTGACTCCAACATGTCCGAGACGACCAACCTGCTCAAGGTCGGCAGCGCCGACCTCGTCCTGCGGATGATCGAGTCGGGCGTCGTCATGCGCGACCTGTCCATGGAGAACCCCATCCGTGCGATCCGGACGATGAGCCACGACCCCACCGGACGGGCCACCGTGCGACTCGCCAACGGCCGTGAGCTCTCGGCGCTGGACATGCAGCGCGAGTACCTCGACAAGGCCATCGAGTTCGTCGACCGCGAGGGGATGGACAGCCCCGACACGAAGCAGGTCATCGACCTGTGGGGTCGCGCGCTCGACGCCATCGGCTCGGGTGACCTCGGCGCGATCGACACGGAGATCGACTGGGTCATCAAGTACCGCCTCATCGAGCGCTACCGCGCCAAGCACGGACTCGCGCTCACCGACGCGAGGATCCAGCAGATCGACCTCGCCTACCACGACATCAACCGGCGTCGCGGGCTCTTCTACCTGCTCCAGCGACACGGTCGGACGGCGCGCGTCGCCTCCGACGTCGAGATCTTCGAGGCCAAGGTGCGCCCGCCGCAGACCACCCGGGCGAAGCTGCGCGGTGACTTCATCCGCGCGGCGCAGGCGCACGGGCGCGACTTCACGGTCGACTGGGTGCACCTGAAGCTCAACGACCAGGCGCAACGCACCGTGCTGTGCAAGGACCCCTTCCGGTCCGTGGACGAGCGGGTCGAGCGCCTCATGGAGACCATCGACCGGTCGCCCACCATCCAGCGTCCGCTCTGACCGCGCAGGGCCCGACACCGCCCGGGATGGGCCCGGTCACGACCTGTGCGGACCTGTCAGTGCGCTGTGAAGCGCGCACAAGGGTGAGCGTTACAGTGGCTGGGATTTGCCCTGCGGGACCTCCACGCCCGCCCGCCCCGACCGAAAGTCTCTCCCAGTGCGCCCCAACCGTCCGGCCGCTCGCACGGCCGTTGCCCTGATCGCTGCCCTCGGGCTCACGAGCCTCGCCGCCTGCGGGTCCGACTCGTCCGGCACCGCCACGACGACCGTGGCCCCCTCGGTCGCGCTCAAGGGCGTGACCGCCACCGGCGCCGTCGACCTCAAGACGGCCCCGAAGGTGACCCTCGGCGCCACCCCGATCAGCTCGAAGGCCGTCGAGCACAAGGTGCTGACCCCGGGCACGGGCAAGGCCGCGACCAAGGCCGACACCGTGCGCCTGCGCGCCCAGATCTACAACGGCACGAGCGGCAAGCTCATCGACGACGGCTACGCCGCGGGTCGTTCGGCGGAGGCCTACCGCCTCGGCCGCACCGACATCGTCGCCGGCTTCACCGAGGGCCTCGTCGGCGCCACGAAGGGCGGCCGCATCGCCTTCACGATCCCGCCCGAGAAGGGTTTCGGCTCGGCCGGCAACGACCAGCTCGGCGTCAAGGGGACCGACACCATCGTCGTCGTCGCCGACATCCAGGACGTGCACACCCCGCTGACGAAGGTCGACGGCACCCAGACGGCGGCCCCCGCGGGCCTGCCCACCGTCGAGTTCAAGAACGGCCCCACCAAGGAGCCCACGGTCACGGTGCCCAAGACCGCGGCCCCGACGACGACCCAGCAGGCGACGCTCATCCAGGGCACGGGCGCCACGGTCCAGAAGGGCCAGACCATCAGCGCCCAGTACCACGGCGTCCTCTGGAAGGACGGGAGCGTCTTCGACTCCTCGTGGCAGCGCGGCGCGGCCGCGGACTTCCCGATCGGCGTCGGGGGCGTCATCCCCGGTTGGGACAAGACGCTGGTGGGCAAGAAGGTGGGCAGCCGCGTGCTGCTCGTCATCCCGCCGGCCGACGGGTACGGCAAGGCCGGCAGCGCGCCGAAGATCTCCGGCACCGACACGCTCGTCTTCGTCGTCGACATCCTCGACGCGTACTGACCGCACCACCCACCGAGTTCACCGACGAAAGGGAACACGCAGCATGGCACTCGACCCCAACCGCACGAAGCCCGAGATCGACTTCCCTGAGGGTGACGCACCCGCGGACCTCGTCGTCGAGGACCTCATCGAGGGTGACGGCCGCGAGGCGAAGGCCGGCGACACCGTCAGCGCCCACTACGTCGGTGTCGCGCACTCGACCGGCGAGGAGTTCGACTCGTCCTGGAACCGCGGCAGCGCGCTCGACTTCCGTCTCGGCGTCGGCATGGTCATCCCGGGCTGGGACAAGGGCATCGAGGGCATGAAGGTCGGTGGTCGGCGCAAGCTGACCATCCCGGCGCACCTCGCCTACGGCGACCGTGGTGCCGGCGGCGCCATCAAGCCGGGCGAGGCGCTGATCTTCGTCGTCGACCTCGACGACGTCAGATGACTCTGGCTCGCCTCGCTCGCCGGGTTCGGCGCGCCTGACGTCGCGCCTTCCCTCCTCGACTCGCTCGCATCGCTCGTCAGTCCAGGTGTGACGCGCGCCGAACGCTCGCCAGCCCGGCGGCATACCGCCCCGCGACGGCCGCGCCGAGAAATCCGGCGCGGTCGTCGTCGTATCCGCGGCCCATGGTGCGCAGCGGGACCGGCGCCTCGCGCAGAGCGGTGTCGAGGCCGTCGGTGTCGACCTCGTGCAGCACGAGGCGACCCCCGCTCGCCTCGGCGAGCCGGCGCGCCTGCTCGGTCACCCGGGCGCCGACGTCGCCCGGGAGGCGCGGGACGGGCACGTCGGCATGCACCAGGGCCACGCGGCCGTATGCCGTGAGGCTGTGGTGCGAGACGCCGCGGTGCCGCTCGCGCGGGTCGGCCTCCGAGATGCGCAGCGCGCAGACGGGCCGACCGCCGAGGGTCCCCGCGGCGTTCACGGCCTCTCCCGCGGACGTCCCGGAGAAGCCCCACCGGGTGCCCGTGCCGAGGTTGCCCGGGCCCTGCGAGACGACGACGACGTCCGCGCCGACGACGTGGTGCGCGGCGAGCAGGCCGGTGTGGACGTTGACGGCCTCGAGGTCGCCGCCGAAGGCCTGCCCGACCGTGACGGACGCCTCGAGCCAGCCTGCCTCGCGCAGGCCGGCCACGGTGCGGGAGAAGTCGATGGGCAGGGCGCCGCCGTCGGTCATGACGTAGGCGACGCGCAGCGACGGCGCGGTCTCGCGCAGGCCGGCCAGGATCGCGGGGAGAGCGGAGTGCAGGTCGGCGACGACGACCGGCAGACCGGCGAGGTCGTCCGCGTCGGCGAGCACGGCGTGGTGCTCGCTGTCCTGCTCGTCGACGCCGAGGACCATGGTCTGGCTCGGGGTGTAGCGCGCCTTGACGACGTGGCCCGGCACCGCGCCGACGTCGTCGACGGGGCGGGGGAGCGCGTCCGGCGCGGCGACGACAATGGCGAGCCCACCGGTGCCGAGCCCGCGCTCGAGGGCCGTGGTGTTGAGCAGGACGGCGGTCCCGGGACGCAGGTCGCCGACGACCTCGACGTAGCCGAGCGCGCGGACGACCTCGTCGGAGGCGAGGCGGACGGCATACTCGACCGCGCCCGCCCAGCGGGAGCGCACCTCGATGACGACACCCCGGCGCCACTGGATCATGGGCTGACCCTATTCGATCGCATGTTCGGGTAGCGTCGGACTGCCCCCATGCGCCGCGCCCCTTCAGGAAGGTCTCGATGAGCCCTGCGTCTGCCTCGGCCGACAAGACCGAACGGCTGCTCAACCTCATCCTCGCGCTGAAGTCCGCGCGGCGACCGGTCTCGAAGCAGAAGATCCGCGAGTCGCTGCCTGCCTATGCCGCGGCGACCTCCGACGAGGCGTTCGACCGGATGTTCGAGCGTGACAAGGACGAGCTGCGCGAGATGGGCATCCCCATCTCGACGACGGTCCTCGACGTCCTCTTCGACGACGAGGTCGGCTATCGCATCGAGGCGAGCGAGACCACCCTGCCGGCCATCAGCTTCGAGGCCGACGAGGTTGCCGCCCTGGCGCTGGCCGCCCGTGCGTGGTCGACGGCGAGCATCTCTGGCGCCGCGTCCGCGGGCCTGCGCAAGCTGCGGCTCTCGGGCGTCGAGATCGACGAGTCGGTGGCCGCCGGCGCCGAGCCGCGGATCCGCACCAAGGAGCCGGCCTTCGAGGCCGTGCACGCGGCGGTGTCGGCCCTGCAGCCGATCACCTTCGACTACCGCAAGAACGACGGCGAGCTCACGACCCGCCACGTGCAGCCGTGGGCGCTGAAGAACTGGCACGGCCGCTGGTACGTCACGGGCTTCGACGTCGACCGAGGCGACGAGCGCGCCTTCCGGCTCAGCCGGTTCGAGGGCGCCGTCCGTCGCAAGGGCCGGGCGGGGTCGTATGCCGTCCCGGCCGACCACGTGCCCGAGGTGGCCCTCGAGGCCCAGCTGCCCGAGCCTGCGGGCACCGCCGTCGTCCGGGTGCGCCACGGCCGCGGTCACACGCTGCGCCGCCACGCGCAGCGCACGACGGAGCTCGACGAGCGGTGGGCTGAGATCGAGGTGCCCTACCGCCGTGGCACGACCGAGCGCGACGTCGTCGCGCTCGGCACTCACGCGGTCGCCGTGGCGCCGCCTGAGCTCGTCGACGGGGTGCGGTCGGCGCTGCAGTCGGTCCTCGCGGCGCAGGTCGGTCCAGCCGGCGACGAGCAGTCCCGGACGGGGGAGCAGGCATGAGCGCGCCTCGACGCACGGCGGCACGCCGGCCTCCCGAGACGGCGACGCAGCGCCTCGGGCGACTGCTCGACATGGTCCCGTGGCTGCTGCAGCACCGCGGCGTGTCGATCGCCGAGGCGGCGCACGAGTTCGGGGTCGACGAGGACCAGGTCGTCGAGGACCTCGAGCTGCTCTTCGTGTGCGGCACGCCCGGCTACGGCCACGCCGAGCTCATCGACGCCCAGTGGGACAGCGGCCACATCTACCTCGACAACGCCGACGACATCGCGGCGCCGATGCGACTGACCCGCGACGAGGCGGTCACCCTGACGGCCGGTCTGCAGGCACTGGGGTCGACGCTCGTCGGCTCGGACGTCGCGGAGCGCACGCTCGAGAAGATCCGGGCCGCGGCCGCCACGACCGTGGGTGAGCCGACGGGGCGCATCGACCTCGACCTCGACGACGGCAGCCAGCACGAGGCGATGGCGACGCTCAAGGGCGCCTTCGCGCGCGGGCGCCGCGTCCACCTGCGCTACTACGTCGCGACGCGCGACGAGTCGACCGAGCGGGACGTCGACATCATGCGCATCCTCAACCTCGACGCCCAGTGGTACGTCGAGGGCTACTGCCACCGCGCCGAGGACGTCCGCCTCTTCCGGCTCGACCGGATCGAGGAGGCCACGGCGCTCGACGTCGACGGCACGCCGCCGGACGATGCCCGTCCCCGCGACCTCGACGACGTCTTCGTGCCGGGCGAGAACGACGTCATGGTCGTCATCGAGGCGAGCCGCTGGGCGGCCTGGATCGCGGACTACTACCCCAACGAGGGCGTCGAGCGCGGCCCTGACGGCTCGCTGCGTGTGACGCTCAAGGTGGCAGACCCTGCCCTCGTGCGCCGGCTCGTGCTCCGCCTCGGTGGCGAGGCTCGTGTCGTCGAGCCTCCCGAGCTGGTCGACGCGGTGGCGGCCGAGGCCCGCTCCGCGCTGGCCGCCTACGACCCGGCGGACTGAGCGCGGGCGCGCCAGTCGCCCGTGGCCGGTGTCCACCAGCTGACCACCGGTGCCCACATACCGGTCAGTTGACCGTTCTCATGGACGCCGCACGACTCAGGTTCACCGGGCGCACGTATGCTGGTCACCTGCAGCACCGAGGCTGCACCATGACGGTTCGGATCCGGACCGGCTTTCGACGAGGAGACGTAACCATGCCCAACCTGGGTGCCCCCGAACTCATCATCATCGCGGTCGTGCTCATCGCCCTGTTCGGCTGGAAGAAGCTCCCCGACATGGCCCGCAGCCTCGGCCGCTCCGCCCGGGTCTTCAAGTCCGAGGTCGACGAGCTGAAGAAGGACGGCAAGCCCGTCCCGAGCGACGCCTCCCAGACCACCGTGCCCGGTGACGTCGTGGACGCCGACGCCGAGCGTCGGGCCGCAGAGGCCCGCCTCGCCGACGCCGAGCGTCGCGCCGCCGAGGCCCGCGCCGAGGCCGACCGCCTCCGCGCCGGCAACGCCACCCCGACCCCGACCCCGACGACGACGAGCAGCACGGACGACGTCCGTCGCGACACGACGCTCTGAGTGGGTCGGATCCCGAACTCCTCACACGGACTCACCTGAATGCCGTCACTGCGACGCCAGCGCGACCCCGAGGGGCGGATGTCGCTCGGCGATCACCTCCGTGAGCTGCGCAACCGCATCACCATCAGCGCCATCGCGATCATCATCGGCGGGGTCCTGGGGTGGATCTACTACGACCAGGTCATCAACGCCCTGACCAAGC
The DNA here is from genome assembly GCF_001428505.1 of Terrabacter sp. Root181. Classification (GTDB taxonomy): domain Bacteria; phylum Actinomycetota; class Actinomycetes; order Actinomycetales; family Dermatophilaceae; genus Terrabacter. Next base: position 166,899 of record NZ_LMHU01000006.1, on the reverse strand, counting down.
CCCTGCGCGATCTGCAGGTCGGTCGCGAGGGTGTCGTCAATATCAACTTCGCCGGCATGACGGACGCCTTCGCGCTCCAGCTGACGACCTCGCTGTTCGTCGGGCTCATCCTCGCCTCGCCGGTCTGGCTCTTCCAGATCTGGGGCTTCATCGTCCCTGGCCTGACGAAGAAGGAGAAGCTGCTCGCGCGGCTCTTCGTCGTCGCCGCGGTGCCGCTGTTCCTCGCGGGCTGCTTCTTCGCGTTCATCATGGTGCCCAAGGCCGTGGCGGTGCTGCTCGGCTTCACCCCCGAGGGCGCCTACAACCTGCAGGACGGCTCGCAGTACCTCAACTTCGTCCTCAAGTTCATCGTCGCGTTCGGGTGCGCGTTCCTCCTGCCGGTGTTCCTCGTCGCGCTCAACCTCGTCGGCGTGCTCCGGGCGCAGGCCATGCTCAAGAGCTGGCGCCCGGCTGTCATGATCATCCTCGTCTTCGCGGCGATCATGACCCCGACGCCCGACGCGTACACCATGCTCTTCCTCGCCAGTCCCATGGTGCTCCTGTACTTCGCCTCGGTCGGCGTCGCCTTCCTGCTCGACCGGCGCAAGGACGAGCACAAGCCCGACTGGTTGGACGTCCCCGACGACCAGGCCTCTGCCCTGTAGCGTTCGGGTGTGTCCCACCGCGTCGCCCTGATCGTCAACCCCACCTCCGGGAAGGGCGTCGGACGGGAGATCGGCGACCAGACGCGTCGGCTGCTCCACGAGGCCGGTCACGATGTCGTCGACGTCTCGGGCAGCGACTACCAGCAGGCCCGTTCCCGGGCCCGTGAGGCCGTCTCGGTCGGGGTGGACACCGTGGTCGTCGTCGGTGGCGACGGCATGGTGCACCTCGGGGTCAACCTCTGTGCGGGCACGTCGTCGCGCCTCGCCCTCGTGGCCGCGGGCACGGGCAACGACTTCGCGCGCAACCTCGGACTGCCCATCCGCGATGCCCGCGCAGCGGTCGCGCTGCTCACCGAGGGGCGCACGCGCGACATCGACCTCGGCCGGGTCAGCCACGGGGTCGCGGGGGAGAAGTGGTTCGGGGGCGTCCTCGGGGCCGGCTTCGACGCCGTCGTCAACGCCCGCGCCCAACGCATGACCTGGCCCCGCGGGCAGATGCGCTACAACCTCGCGGTCCTGCGTGAGCTCCCGGTCTTCCGACCGATCCCGTATGCCGTGGAGCTCGACGGTCACCGCCTCGAGACGCGAGCGATGCTGGTGGCCGTCGCCAACACGACGTCGTTCGGTGGAGGCATGCGCGTGTGTCCCGATGCCGACGTCACCGACGGTCTCTTCGACGTCCTGATCGTCCACGCGTTGTCGATCCCGTCGTTCCTCCGGGTCTTTCCCAAGGTCTACTCCGGAACCCACACCACCCACCCGGCCGTCGAGATCCTTCGCGCCCGGCGAGTTCGCTTGGAGGCGAGCGGTATCCATTCACAAGCCGATGGCGAGACGTTCGCCGACCTCCCGATCGACGCCGAGGTCGTGCCCGGTGCCCTGCACGTCGTGACCCCCAAGGAGGTGCTCGCGTGATCGCCACGTGGCCGAGGTTGGCCGAGTTCGCCGCGCAGCTCGACTTCCCGCTCGACGACTTCCAGACGGAGGCGTGCCGGGCGGTCGAGGAGGGCCGCGGCGTCCTCGTGGCGGCCCCGACGGGCGCCGGCAAGACGATCGTCGGCGAGTTCGCCGTGCACCTGGCACTCGCCACGGGACGCAAGGCGTTCTACACGACGCCGATCAAGGCCCTGTCCAACCAGAAGTACGCCGACCTGGTGCGCGTCCACGGCGCCGACCGGGTGGGCCTGCTGACCGGCGACGCCTCGATCAACGGCGAGGCCCCGATCGTCGTCATGACGACCGAGGTCCTGCGCAACATGATGTATGCCGGGTCGACGACACTTCGCGGGCTGGGCTGGGTCGTCATGGACGAGGTCCACTACCTCGCCGACCGCTTCCGCGGGGCGGTGTGGGAGGAGGTCATCATCCACCTGCCTCCCGACGTCAGCGTCGTCTCGCTGTCGGCGACCGTGAGCAACGCCGAGGAGTTCGGCGCGTGGCTCGGCGAGGTGCGCGGCGACACCGAGGTCATCGTCTCGGAGCACCGTCCGGTGCCGCTGTGGCAGCACATGATGGTCGGCCAGACGCTCTTCGACCTGTTCGTCGAGGAGCGTGACGCCGGCCAGGACGACGAGCACTTCGAGGCGGCGCCCGGGCGCTACGCGGTGAGCGTCAACCCCGACCTGGTGCACGCCATCCGGGGCACCGAGGGCCGTGGCGCGTGGGACTCGCACTGGGTCAGCTCGCGGGGCGGCCGGGACAAGGGCCGTCCGCGGGGCAAGGCCGGGCGTGGCGGGTCCGGCGGTGGGGGTCGTGGTGGCCGGGACGACTGGGCCGGACGGGGTCGGCGCGGCAACGACGCACCGGCAGGCCGTGGGCCCGGAGGCGGCGACGGTGGCCGCGGCTTCGCCCGCGGTGGGCGACCCGGTGGGGGAGCCACCCGCGCCGAGGTCATCGAGCGTCTGGAGCGCGAGGGTCTGCTGCCGGCGATCACGTTCATCTTCAGCCGGGCGGGCTGTGACGGCGCGGTGGGTCAGCTGCTGTCGAGCGGCATGCGCCTCATCCCCGAGTCCGAGGGGGAGGCCAACCGCCGCCTCGTCGAGGAGCGCATCCAGGGCCTGGCCGAGGAGGACCTGTCGGTGCTCGGCTACTGGGACTTCGTCGACGGTCTGTCCCGCGGGTTCGCCGCCCACCACGCCGGCATGCTGCCGACGTTCCGCGAGATCGTCGAGGAGCTGTTCACCGCCGGCCGGGTCAGGGCGGTCTTCGCGACCGAGACCCTGGCCCTGGGCATCAACATGCCGGCGCGGACCGTGGTGCTCGAGAAGCTCGTGAAGTTCAACGGCGAGAACCACGTCGACATCTCGCCCGCCGAGTACACCCAGCTCACCGGGCGTGCCGGCCGCCGCGGCATCGACATCGAGGGTCATGCCGTCGTGCTCTGGAACCGCGGTCTCGACCCGGCGGGGGTCGCGGGCCTCGCGTCGACGCGCACGTACCCGCTGCGCTCGAGCTTCCGGCCGACCTACAACATGGCCGTCAACCTCGTGCGCCAGTTCGGCCGGGAGAGCGCCCGAGAGATCCTCGAGACGTCCTTCGCGCAGTTCCAGGCAGACCGTGCCGTCGTCGGCTTCGTCCGCACGGTCCGTCGCAACGAGGAGGCCCTCGCCGGCTACGCCGAGCAGATGACGTGCCACCTCGGCGACTTCTCGGAGTACGCCGCGATCCGCAACGAGATCCGCGACGTCGAGAAGGAGGGCGCCAAGGCCCGGTCCGCGTCGATGCGCACGGCCGCGGCGATCTCCTTGGAGTCGCTGAAGATCGGCGACATCGTGCGCATCCCCGCCGGACGCCACAGCGGCCTGGCCGTGGTAGTCATGCCCAACCGCGGCGGCAAGGGGGAGTCGGCGTCTCCCGCCGTCGTCACCGAGGACCACCAGCTGCGCCGTCTCACCCTGCACGACGTCCCGACGCCGCTGGAGCCGCTCGGCTCGATGCGCGTGCCGAAGCAGTTCAACGCCCGCAACCCCAAGGCACGTCGTGACCTGGCGGCGACCCTGCGCGCGACGATGCCGCACGACCCACCGCCGCGGCGCCGTCAGGCCGAGGCCGACCCGGTCGACGACCGCGTCGACGAGCTGCGCCGGAGGATGAAGGCGCACCCGTGCCACCGCTGCCCCGACCGCGAGAACCATGCCCGCTGGGCCGAGCGGTGGTGGCGGCTGCGCCGTGAGACCGACGGCATCCAGCGCAAGATCGACGGCCGCACCAACTCCGTCGCCAAGACCTTCGACCGCATCTGCGAGCTGCTCGTCGAGATGGGCTACCTCGGAGCAGGCGGCCAGACGGTCACCGGTGACGGCGACCGCCTGCGCCAGCTCTACACGGAGAAGGACCTGCTCGCGGCGGAGTCGCTGCGCGAGGGTGTCTGGCGCCGTCTCGACCCGCCGTCGCTGGCGGCGATCGTCTCGACCCTGGTGCACGAGCCGCGCCGCGAGGAGGGTGGGCTCACCCCGCGGTGGCCCAACGACGACGTGCGCGAGGCGTACGACCGGATGATCCGGATCTGGTCCGACCTCGAGGACGCCGAGGGCGCCCTGGCGCTGCCGCGCACGGGTATGCCGGACGGTGGCCTCGCCTGGGCGATGCACCGGTGGGCGAGCGGCCAGCGTCTGGAGGACGTGCTGCGTGGGACCGACCTCGCAGCCGGCGACTTCGTGCGCCGGTGCAAGCAGGTCATCGACCTGCTCGGGCAGCTGACCGATGCGGCGGATCCGGACCTGGCGACGACGGCGCGGCGGGCGAGCGAGGGCGTCCTGCGGGGTGTCGTCGCCGCCGACCGGCTGGACTGACTCCCACGAGTCCGCTGAGCGTCGGGCGCCCGTTGCACGATTGTCGCCCGGGGCACCCCGTCGGCTATGGTTGCGGCACCGGTCGGCGTTTTTGGTGCTCGTGTCTTTACACGCTCGCATGGAACGCATCTGCGAGCGCAACTGTTTCTTCAGGGTTTCTGGAGTGGTCGCGTCTCTGCCGACCGGGGGTCGCTGACAAGCAACGACTCACTTCCACCCAAAGGAGAAAACATGGCACAGGGAACCGTCAAGTGGTTCAACTCGGAGAAGGGCTTCGGCTTCATCGCCCCGACCGAGGGTCCCGACGTCTTCGTCCACTACTCGGAGATCACGGGCAACGGCTACCGCAGCCTCGAGGAGAACCAGGCCGTCGAGTTCGACGTCGAGCAGGGTCCCAAGGGCCCGCAGGCGATGCGCGTCCGCGCTCTCTGATCGCTCGCTGATCTCGACGGACCCACAGTCCGTACGACGAAGGCCGGTCCCCCTGCGGGGGCCGGCCTTTCGGCTTGCCTGACGTGAGTCGAGCCGTGCCGGTCGCGCCCGACCACGGGACCGAGGACTCGGCCACGGGACGGTGCCCGTGCCGGTCCGGCACACCCGCCGGGCTCGGCTCAGGGCCGTGTCAGAGCCGTGTCAGAGCCGCGTCAGACGGTCGAACGGGCTGTTGACGCGGACCACGCCCGACTCGAAGCGCAGGGTGACCGTCGCCGGGCTGCACGCCACGACCACACCGAGGCCGTGACGCAGGTGCGAGACCCTGTCACCGACCGAGAACTGCTCGATGTCCGGCGCCGGAGCCGGTCTGAAGGGGCTGCTGGAGAGGTGGCGACGGCGGTCGGGCGTTCCGTGGGTGGGCACCCTTCAGTATGCGCCTTTCCGCACCCCGGTGGTGACCTGCGGGCCTGCCGAGGACGCTCAGGAGCCCCTCCGGCCGGCCGAGACGTGACCGTACCGTGACCGGTCGAGCGGTTCGGTGGGCGCTGCGCCGGTCAGTCGATCCCGAGGGCGGAGATGACGCGGTCGAAGGACGACGTGAGCCCGTGCTCGACCGCCAGCCGCGACATGAGGGCCGGGTCGGCGACGGACGTCGGCGCGGCGAGGTCGATGTCGGGCACCGCGGCGTCCTTGGCCACGGCCACGACGCGCGGCGCCGCGTCGAGGTAGTCGCCGGCCGCCTCGAGACGGGCGCGCTGGGCGCCCTTGATGGCGGGGTCGCCGTTGTCGATCGCGGCCCGGATCGCCTCGAGGGTGCCGTAGGTGGTGATCAGCTTGGCGGCGGTCTTCTCGCCGATGCCCGCCACGCCCGGCAGTCCGTCGCTCGTGTCACCGCGCAGGACCGCCATGTCGGCGTAGGCGGGCCCGGTGGTGACGCCGTACTTCTGCGACAGGAAGGCTTGGTCGACGAGGTCGGGGGAGCGCACGCCACCACGGGCGGTGTAGACGACGCGCACGTGGTTGGCGTCGTCGACGAGCTGGAAGAGGTCGCGGTCGCCGGTGACGATGTCGACCGGCATGCGGCCGCTGAACGCCGTGGCCAAGGTCCCGATGACGTCGTCGGCCTCGTAGCCGTCGACGCCGACCCGGGCGATGCCGAGCGCCGTCAGCGCGTCGACGATGATCGGCACCTGCACCCCGAGGGCCTCCGGAACCGACTCGCCGGCGAGCTCGTCGGGGCCCGGCTCGGCGACGCGGTGGGCCTTGTAGGACGGGATGGCCTCGACCCGGAAGGCCGGGCGCCAGTCGTTGTCCCAGCAGGCGACGAGGTGCGTCGGGCGGCCGCGCTCGACGAGCGAGGCGATCATGTCGAGCAGGCCGCGGACCGCGTTGGTGGGCACCCCGCTCGGCCCGATCACCTCGGGCACGCCGAAGAAGGCACGGAAGTAGAGGGACGCGGAGTCGAGCAGGAGCATCCTGGGGGCTCGGGACGGCATACGCGAGAGGGTACCGGGCGGCGACGACGGCACGGGTTGCCGAGGCCCGGTGGCGCCACGATGATGACGTCAGGCGCAACCACCCGGAGCGCACCCCTCGCGGAGAGCCGACGACGATGACGTCTCGCAGTGCTGGCCCCACGTCCACCCCCGCCCGCGGACGCCGGGCACGTCGGGCCGCTGCCGTGCTCGCGGCGCTCGCGACCGCCGTGGCCCTCGTGGCTCTCGTGTCACCCGGCAGCGCCTCGGCGGTGCCCCGGACTGCGGCCGCGCCGGATCTCGGACCCAACGTGCGCGTCTATGACCCCAGCATGTCCGTGGCCGCCATCCGTGCGAGCGTCGACGCGATCTACGAGGAGCAGGTCGACAACGAGATGGGCGCCTTGCGCTACACCCTCCTGTTCAAGCCCGGGACGTACGGCACCCGCGAAGAGCCGCTCATCGTGCAGGTCGGCTACTACACCGAGGTCGCGGGGCTCGGCGCGCTGCCCACCGACGTCGTCATCAACGGGCACGTCGACGTCTACAACCGGTGCCTGGCGCCCGACAACTGCATCGCCCTCAACAACTTCTGGCGGTCGCTGTCCAACCTCACGATCAACGTCATGGGGCTGTCGGACTGCCGCGCGTCCGGCAACTTCTGGGCGGCGTCGCAGGCCGCGCCGATGCGCCGGGTCAACATCGTCGGCGGCAACCTCACGCTGATGGACTACTGCACCGCAGGTCCGCAGTTCGCCAGCGGCGGGTTCATCGCCGACTCGCGGACCGGCTTCGTCGTCAACGGCTCGCAGCAGCAGTACCTCGTGCGCAACAGCGAGATCGGCGGCTGGTCCAACGCGGTGTGGAACCAGGTCTTCTCCGGGGTCGACGGGGCACCGGCCACCTCCTTCCCGAGCCCGCCCTACACGACGCTCGTCACGACACCGGTGAGCCGTGAGCGTCCCTTCCTCTACGTCGACGCAGACGGCACGTGGCAGGTGCGGGTCCCGTCGGCCACGGCCGACTCGTCCGGCGTCACGTGGGCGAACGGCCAGACACCGGGCCGGTCGATCCCGCTGTCCGACTTCTTCGTCGCGCGCCCGACCGACTCGGTGACGACGATCAACAGCCAGCTCGCCCGCGGGAAGCACCTCCTGCTGACGCCGGGGGTCTATGACACCGACCGCAGCATCACCGTGCGCCGTGCCGACACCGTCGTCCTCGCCATGGGCCTCGCGAGCCTCACGGCACGTGGGGGAGCCGTGCCTCTCGTCATCGGGGACGTGCCGGGAGTGGTCGTGGGCGGCCTCATGGTCGACGCCGGGCCCGTGAGCTCGCCGGCCCTCGTCCGTGTCGGCAGCGGGCGCGCGGCGACGCGCTCCGACGCCGGCAACCCCACGACCCTGCTCGACGTCTTCCTCCGCGTCGGGGGTCCCTTCGCCGGCCGCGCCACCGTCGGCCTCGAGGTCAACAGCGACCACACGCTGCTCGACGACATCTGGGCCTGGCGGGCCGACCACGGCCAGGGGGTCGGGTGGACCGTCAACCCCGCCGAGCACGGCGTCGTCGTCAACGGCGACGACGTGACCGCGACCGGCCTCTTCTCCGAGCACTTCCGGGAGTACAACACCGTCTGGAACGGTGAGCGCGGCCGCACGGTGTTCTACCAGAACGAGCTGCCCTACGACGCGCCGGACCAGACCGCCTGGCAGCACGACGGCGTCCTCGGGTGGGCCGGCTACAAGGTCGCCGACACCGTCCGCACCCACGAGCTGTGGGGCGGTGGCAGCTACATCTACACGAACGTCGACCCGACCATCCACGCGACGCGGGGCTTCGAGGTCCCCGTCACCCCCGGCGTACGCCTGCACTCCCTCCTCACGGTGCAGCTGGGTGCCGGGACGCTCGACCACGTCGTCAACGACACCGGGGCGCCGGTCGACTCCTCGGCCGTCGGCGTGCCGAGCAACGTGGTCTCCTTCCCCTGACCCGGACCGAGCGGGGAAGGGAGGGCCCAGCAGGCACGGCCCCCACCGCGTACGCCCGCCCCTCCTCCCGGGCGGGCGTACCGGCATGAGGAATGGACCACCCGGCCCATAACCGCTGGTCTACCCTTCGGCCATGGAAGATCTCGACCGTCGCCTCGTCGGCCTGCTGCTCGCGGACGGCCGGATGAGCTACACGGACCTCGGCAAGGCCACGGGCCTGTCGACCTCGGCGGTGCACCAGCGCGTCCGGCGGCTCGAGGAGCGTGGGGTCGTGACGGGCTACACGGCGCAGGTGTCCCCGGAGTCGCTCGGCCTGCCGCTCACGGCACTCATCTCGGTGACGCCCTTCGACCCCAGCGCGCCCGACGACGTGCCCGAGCGGCTGCGGCACATCACCGAGATCGAGGACTGCCACTCGGTGGCCGGGGTCGAGAGCTACATCCTCAAGGTTCGAGTCGCGACGCCCGGCAACCTCGAGGACCTGCTCGCCCGCATCCGGTCGGCGGCCAACGTCGCGACCCGCACCACCGTCGTGCTGTCGACGCCGTGGGAGGCCCGCAGCGCGTCCGCCATGCCGCGCGAGACCCCCTGAACCCGAGCCGACAGGGCGATGTCCTGCTCCTCGCGGGCGCAGCACTCAGAGCTGGTCGATCGGCTCCGGTGCGGGTGACGGGACCACCACGACGTCGGGGGCGGTGGCAGCTCCGGCACGGGCACGCATCCGTCGTCGATGCCACGACCAGAGCACGAGTGCCGAGAGCGTCATCGACCCCGCGACGACGGCGAGCGTCGTCAGCGACCCGCTCACGAGCGGTGAGACCGCGCCCGCCACGAGGGCGTTGACGCACGTGCTGAGGAAGGACTGGAACGACGAGACGGCACCACGCTCGCGCGGCCGCAGGTCGAGCAGGGCGATGGTGAGGATCGGGAAGACGAGGGAGACGCCGAGCGAGGCGGCAGCCACGGGCAGCACGGTCCACGGCAGGGCCGGCACGTCGACGAGCGCCTGGTAGGCGACGGCGAAGACACCGCCGGCAAGGGCCACGAGGAAGCCGACGAGGACGAAAACCCCTTGGCGCACCCGACCGGCGAGACGTCCCGTGAGGAAAGACCCGAGCATCATCGTCACCACGAGCGGCACGAAGAGCACACCGAAGTCGCGCTCACCCAGACCCAGGTGGTCGACGACGATCGCCGGCGCCGAGGAGATGTAGAGGAAGAGCGCACCGAAGTTGAGGGCGATCGCGGCGCTCAGGCGGAGCACCGCGCCGTCGCCGGCGGCCGAGGTGAACGACGCGAGCAGCGGCCTCGGCCGGAACGGAACGCGCTCGTCGGCCGGGTGCGTCTCCGGCAGCGACGTCGCCGTCAGCACGACGAGGGCGACGCCGTACGCCGCCAGCACCCAGAAGATCGTGCGCCACGACCCCCAGCCGAGCACCCATCCCCCGACGATGGGTGCGAGTGCGGGCGCGATGGCGAAGATCATCGAGATGTGGCTCATGAAGCGCTGCGCCTGCGCCCCGTCGAAGAGGTCGCGCACGACCGTGCGCCCGACGATCATCCCGGCGCCGGCCACGAGGCCCTGCGCGCCGCGGGCACACAGCAGGAGCGGCATGCTCGGTGCCAGGGCGCAGAAGGCACTGGTGACGGCATACGCGGCGCAGCCCACGAGGATGACGGGGCGACGACCGAGGGCGTCCGACAGCGACCCGTGGAAGAGGCTGGCGACCGCGAACGCGACGAGGTAGACGCTGACCGTCTGCTGCATGGCGACCGTGTCGACGCCGAGCTCGCGCGTCATCACCTCGAAGGCCGGGAAGATCGCGTCGATGGTGAACGGCCCGACCATCGTCAGCGCGGCGAGGACGAGCACGAGCCGCAGCTGTGGCACGCGAGAACGGGCCGGCGCCTCGCGGGGCGCGTCGTCGGTCAGGGTCATGCCCGACCGATCCGGGCGCGGAGGGCGCCGGTCACCGTCGCGAGGTCTGCCGGGGAGAGGCCGATGTCGAAGCCGCGACGGCCGCCGGAGACGTAGACCGTCCCGAAGCCGTATGCCGTGTCGTCGAGGACCGTCGGCAACGTGCGTTTCTGCCCCACGGGGGAGATGCCGCCGACGACGTAGCCCGTGCTGCGCTCTGCCGCCGCGGGGTCGGCCATGGTCACGCTCTTGACGCCGAGCGCCGACGCGACGGCCTTGAGGTCGAGCTGGCCGTCGACGGGGACGACGCCCACGGCGAGGGTCGAACCGGTGTCGACGAGGAGCGTCTTGAAGACCTGCGCCGGGTCGACGCCCAGGGCCGCGGCCGCCTCGCGGCCGTAGCTCGTCGCTGCCGCGTCGTGCTCGTAGGGGTGGCGCGAGTAGGTGACGCCGGCCCGGTCGAGGGCCACGGTGGCGGGCGTCGACGGACCGTCGGCCGAGCGCTGTCTCGCCATCAGGCGTCGCCGACCGACGCGAGACCGTCCCAGATGGTCGTGACGACGAGCTCGGTGGCCTCGTCCGCGGTGGTGCCCGGGTGCGTGCTGCGCCAGACGGCGAGGCGCTCGCACCCGCCGATGAGGATCTCGGCCATGACCGTGACACGGCGGGCCTCGAGGGCCTCGAAGGCCGGGAGCGTCCGCAGGCCCTCCGCGAAGGCCTTGGCGGTCTGCTGGCGGATGCGTTCGACCGACGCCGAGGCCTCGCCGATGAGCGCGCCCTCGGTGCGCAGCAGCGCGAACGCCTGGTCGTGGTCGTCGATGAAGGAGAAGAAGGCGTGGACGACCCCGCGCACCCGGTCGCGTGCCGGGGCGCCGGGCTGGGCCACCCACGAGTCGATGAGGGCGGTCAGCAGCTGGCCGCGGGCCCGCTCGATCGTCGCTGCGAGCAGACCCTCCTTCGACCCGAAGTAGTCGTAGATGAGAGGCTTGGTCACCCCGACGAGCTCGGCGATCTCGTCCATCGTCGCAGCCTGGATGCCGCGCGACGAGAAGACCTGCTCGGCGACCGCCAGCATCTGTGCCTCACGCTCGGCGCGGGGCATGCGGACGCGGGTGCCGGGGGAGCGGGAAGTCACCGGCGCAGTCTACGGGGGCGCTAGCGGGGCGCCGGAACGCAGAACTCGTTGCCGTCCGGGTCGGACATGCTCAGCCAGCCGGACTCGTCGCGGACGTCGCCGATCGGCGACGCGCCGAGCGCCGTCAGACGCCTCACCTCGTCCTGCTCGTCGCCCGGCCCCACGGGAGCGAGGTGGAAGTGGATCCGGTTGGGCCCGGACCTCGGCCTGACGGGTGGACCGCCCCACGCGATCTTGGCGCCACCCAGGGGCGACTGGATCGCCGTCTCCTCGTCCTGGTCCCAGACCAGCGGCCAGCCGAGCGCCCCGCTCCAGAAGAGCCCGACCTCGCGTGACCCGTCGCAGGCGAGCTCCCCGAGGAAGGCGGTGTCGGCGAGGAAGCGGTTGCCCGCCTCGATGACGCACAGCTCGTTGCCCTCCGGGTCGGCGAGCACGATGTGCCCCTCCTCGGGGGTCTGCCCCACGTCGAGGTGGCGGCCGCCCAGCTCGAGGGCGCGAGCCACCGTCGACCGCTGCTCCTCGTCCGAGCTGCTCGTCAGGTGCAGGTGGACCTGGTTCGGGCCGGTCTTCGGGCGCTGCGTCGGCAGGAACCGGATCACGAGATCCGGGTCCTCACGCGGCAGGAGGGTCAGTCCGTCGTCCGAGGTCTCCCGCTCCAGCAGCCCGGCCCAGAATCCCGCGAGCCGGGCCGGGTCGTTCGCGTCGATGCAGAGCTCGAGCAGCCGGCCGGTCATCTCGTCCCCGTCTCCTCGGTCAATGCGCGCGCGTGGATGCTCGGTCAGACGGTGAGCTGCGACTCGGCGGCTGCGCGGCTCACCGCCGCCTTCTCGGTCGCGTCGGCCAGGACCGACTCGTGGTCCACCGACTGGTGCCACCACTGCTGGCCCGACTCGGGCAGCGTGTAGATCGGGTCGTAGTAGACGTACTCGCGCGACATGGCCTCGGTGTCGTCGCCCTCGATCGAGGTGCGGTAGTTCTTGCGCCAGTAGGAGATGCCGCGTTCGGTGTCGTACTCCTCGACCTGGTGCACCCAGCGCTTGCCGACGAACGGCACGTCGCACACGATGCGCGGGGTCGAGAAGCCGGGGAGGTAGCCCATCATCGAGTGCTGGAGGTGCTGGGCCTCGGCGAGCGAGAGCCGCCAGTGCTCGGCGAAGGGGATCATGTCGCACATGTAGAAGTAGTACGGCGTGATCTGGGCGCCGTCGGCGAGCCCGAAGCACAGGTCGAGCAGCTGCTCGGTCGTGTCGTTGACGCCGCGCATGAGCACGCCCTGGTTGCGGACGTCACGGACACCGGCGTCGAGCATGGCCTTCGAGGCGCGGGCGACGGACGGCGTCAGGGACTGGGCGTTGTTGACGTGCGTGTGGATGGCGAGGGAGACGCCGCGCGAGCGGGCCTTGGCCGACACGCGACCGACGCCCTCGACGACGTCCTCGGCGAACCAGTGCTGCGGCAGCCCCATGAGGGCCTTCGTCGCGAGGCGGATGTCGCGGATGTTCTCGATGTCGAGGAGCTGGTCGATGAACGCCTCGAGGTTCTTCCACGGCATGTTGGCGACGTCGCCACCGGAGACCACGACGTCGCGCACGACGGGCGAGGTGCGGAGGTAGTCGAGCATCGCGGCGTAGCGGTCGACCGGCTTGAGGTCGAACTTCAGCTTGGCGACCTGCGGCGTGGAGTTGCCGACGAGGTCCATGCGCGTGCAGTGCCCGCAGTACTGGGGGCAGGTGGGGAGCAGCTCGGCGAGCACCTTGGTGGGGTAGCGGTGCGTCAGGCCCTCGGCCACCCACATGTCGTGCTCGTGCAGGGAGTCGCGCGAGGCGTGCGGGTGCGACGGCCAGTCGGTGCGGCGGTCGGAGAAGACCGGCAGCATGTAGTTGCGGATCGGGTCGGCGTAGAAGGCCTCGGTGAAGTCGTGGCCGGCCGACGGCATCGGCGAGTCGGTCGCGGGCACCATCGTGTTGAGCATCTGCGGCGGGACGAGCATCGACATCGTCGCGCGCTCGCTCTGGTCCTTGGCGAGGTCGTCGTAGAAGCGGTCGTCGAGCAGGTTACCCATGAGGGCTCGCAACTGCTTGATGTTCCTGACACAGTTGACCCGCTGCCACTGCGCGCTGTCCCAGTCGGCCTGGGTGACGCCCGTCCAGCCCGGGAAACGCGTCCAGTCGGGCTCGACGAGCTCGCGTCGGCGGTACGCGTAGGGCTGCTCAACCTTGCTCATGCGGAGAACAGTAACGGCAGCGGTGGTTTCGCTCAAACACGTCCGGCTCACGAAATTGTGAAGATACGGCTGACCTGCCCCTATGCTGACGCAAGATCTTCGGTTCCCGTCCATATACACAGAAGGATTTGTGATCGTGTCAGACCCGACGTCGGCCGCCCCGGATCGCACGGACGCCGCCCGCGTGTCGTCACCCGTCGGCCTGCACCGTGTGCTCCAGCCCACCGGCGACGCCATCACGCTCCCACAGGCGGCCCAGCGCCTCGACGCGCGCCCGGAGCTGTGGCCCGACGAGGTCCGCATCGCCGTCGAGACGCTCAACCTCGACGCGGCCTCCTACCGCCAGCTCGCCGAGAAGCACAGCGCCGACGGCGCCGTCGACGGGGGAGCGGTGCGCGACGAGGTCCTCGACATCGTCGCGACGCGCGGCAAGATGCAGAACCCCGTCACCGGCTCGGGCGGCATGCTCATCGGCACCGTCGAGGAGGTCGGGCCGGACAGCACGCTCGGCCTCGCCGTCGGCGACCGCGTGGCGACCCTCGTGTCCCTGTCCCTGACACCGCTCGCCGTCACCGACGGCCTCGAGCGTTGGGACGGCCTCTCGGAGCAGGTGCCCGCCGCCGGTCACGCCATCCTCTTCGGCCGCAGCATCGCGGCCACGCTGCCCGCAGACCTCGACCCGCACCTGGCCCTCATGGTCATGGACGTGTGCGGCGCGCCTGCCCTCGTCGAGCGCGTCGTCGGGGAGTACGCCGCCCGCGGCGTCGCGCCGACCGTGGCGGTCCTCGGTGGCGCGGGCAAGTCCGGCTCGCTCTCCCTCGCGGCCGCGCGCGCGGCGGGAGCCGCCCGCACGATCGGCGTCGTCCCGGTCGAGCGCGAGCGCGCGGTCCTCGAGGCGAGTGGACTCGCCGACGCCGTCGTCCTCGCCGACGCGCGCTCACCGCTGGGGCTCGCTACCGCCGTCGAGTCCGCCGGGGGACCGGCCGACGTCACGGTCGTCTGCGTCGACGTGCCCGGTTGCGAGCAGCCCGCGATCCTCGCGACCGCCCAGGGCGGCACCATCATCTTCTTCAGCATGGCCACGAACTTCGCCGCCGCCGCACTCGGGGCCGAGGGGCTCGCCGCCGACGTGCGGATGCTCGTCGGCAACGGCTACGTCCCCGGCCACGCCGAGACGGCGCTGCGCCTCGTGCGCGAGGTGCCGGCCGTGCGGGCACTCTTCGAGGGCCGCCTCGCCACCGAGAAGGCAGGATCTGACGCATGACCCGCCCCCACGCCATGCTCGAGCTAGACCCGGCCGTCGTGCGCCGGGCGCGCTCGCTCGCCCGCAAGGCCGCCGCCCCCGTCGTCACGATCGCGCGCAGCCACACCACGGTGTCGGTCGAGCGCGCGACCCTGCGCCTCGCCGGCCTCGCCGGCGCGGACCACGAGCGGGTGCCGTGGGTCAACCACCTGGTCACGGCCGTCCGTGACGAGGTCGGCCTGGAGCACGGCGTCACGACACCGGTCTACGACGCGCTGCTCCGCGGCGAGGCCCCAGACCTCACGACGCTCGCGCAGAAGGCCGCGAGCGGCAACGTCTCGTTCCGGTTGCCGACCGGCCGCGAGGCCTCGGCGGCCCGTCGCGCCGCGACGAAGGGCGTGGGCGCGGGACTGCGCACCATCGACCGCTCGCGCGCCACCCGGGACCGGCTCGTCAAGCGGCACGGCGACCCCAGGACCAAGCCGTGGATCTACCTCATCGTCGCGACCGGCGACATCTACGAGGACATCCCGCAGGCCCAGGCCGCCGCGCGTGAGGGCGCCGACATCATCGCCGTCATCCGTTCCACCGGTCAGTCGCTCCTCGACTACGTGCCGGAGGGTGCGACCCGCGAGGGCTTCGCCGGGACGTACGCGACGCAGGAGAACTTCCGTCTCATGCGTGCCGCGCTCGACGACGTCAGCAAGGAGCTCGGCCGCTACGTCCGGCTGACGAACTACGCGTCAGGTCTGTGCATGCCCGAGATCGCGGCCCTCGCCGGCATGGAGCGTCTCGACATGATGCTCAACGACTCGATGTACGGCATCCTCTTCCGCGACATCAACCCGATCCGCACCTTCGTCGACCAGCGCTTCTCACGTCAGGTGCACGCCCGCGCCGGGATCATCATCAACACCGGCGAGGACAACTACCTCACCACGGCCGACGCGGTCGAGGCCGCCCACACCGTCACCGTGAGCCAGCTGCTCAACGAGCGCTTCGCCAAGGAGGCCGGCCTCGAGGACTGGCAGCTCGGTCTCGGCCACGCCTTCGAGATCAACCCCGAGATCCCCGACAGCTTCCGGATGGAGCTCGCCCACGCGATGCTCGCCCGGCAGCTCTTCCCGGACGCCCCGCTGAAGTGGATGCCGCCGACGAAGCACATGACGGGCGACGTCTTCCGCGGCTACCTGCTCGACGGCTTCTTCAACCTCGTCGGCGCCATGACCGGACAGGGCATCCTGCTCGTCGGCATGATGACCGAGGCCGTCGTCACCCCGTTCCTCTCCGACCGCGACCTGGCGCTCCAGAACGTCCGCTACGTCATGAACGCCGCCAGCGGTCTGACCGAGGACTTCCACCCGCCGCGCGACGGCTACATCCAGACCCGCGCCCGGCAGGTGCTCTCCGAGGCCGTCGACCTGCTCGACCGGATCGTCAGTGACACCGACGCGGCCGGCGACGCACCCCTGCTCGCCGCCATCGCCGACGGCACGTTCGGCCTCATGAAGCGTCCCGCGACGGGCGGCAAGGGCCTCGACGGCGTCAGCGTGCGGGCCGACGACTACGACAACCCGGCCATCACCGCCCTCGACGCGTGGACGCCGCCGGCCAAGGGGGCCACCCGATGAGCGCGTCGAAGCAGCAGCCCGGGCCGGCGACCGGCTCCGCGACCGGCTCCCCGAGCACCCAGGGCCCCATCATCCGGCCCTACGGCGACACGACCGGCGACGGCATGGTGCAGATGTCGTTCACCCTGCCCCTGCCGCACGACAAGAAGGCCGAGGGCGCCGCCCTCCAGCTCGCGCGCAAGATGGGCCTCGACCCGGCCCTGCTCGTGCACGCGAAGGCCATGGGTCCCGACTTCACCTTCTTCGTCGTCTACGGCAGCTCGACGCACCTGGTCAACCTCGACGACGTCCACGTCGTCGAGCGCGAGTACCCCCTGCTGTCGGCCAAGGACGCCAATCTGACGATCAAGAAGCAGCTTCGCCGCAAGCTCGTCGTCGTCGGCGCCTGCATCGGGACCGACGCCCACACGGTCGGCATCGACGCGATCCTCAACATCAAGGGCTTCGCGGGCGAGAAGGGCCTCGAGTACTACCGCGAGATCAGGGTCGTGAACCTCGGCGCCCAGGTGCTCGTGCCCGAGCTCGTGGCCCGCGCTCGCGCGGAGAAGGCCGACGCCGTGCTCGTCAGCCAGGTCGTCACGCAGAAGGACGCCCACATCCACAACACGACGCAGATGTCCGCGGCCTTCCGCGAGGCGTACCCGGCCGGGCAGGTGCCGATCCTCATCGCCGGCGGCCCGCGCTTCGAGGACGGCTCCGAGTCAGCGCTCGGCGTCGACCGGATCTTCGGCCGCGGCACGACGCCCGGCGAGGTCGCCAGCTACCTGGTCCACGAGATCGGCCTCCGGAAGGGGAAGAAGCCATGACCGACGGCGTCACCCAGCCCACCCCGTCGTCCGAACCGGAACCGCTGTCGGCCACCGGTCCCACGACCCCGGCCACGGCGTCCACCACCCCGGCGACTCTGACGAAGGCCAAGGTCGGCCTGCGCATCACGCACCGCCGCTACGTGCCCTACGGCCATGCGCACTACGCGGGCAACCTCGTCGACGGGGCCTACTCCATGGCCGCCTTCGGCGACGTCGCCACGGAGATGTGCATCGTCACGGACGGCGACGAGGGGCTCTTCGCCTCCTACAGCGACGTGCAGTTCTGCTCGCGGATCACCGCCGGCGACGTCATCGAGATCTCGGCCGAGATCATCCGCGTCGGCACCCGCTCGCGAGAGATGGACTTCGAGGTGCGCGTCGTCGGTCGCGGCAACCAGGAGCGCGGCGCGTCCGCCGCCGAGATGCTGGACCCGCCCATCGTCGCCACGACCGCTCGTGGCGTCGTCGTCGTGCCCTGAGCGCTGACGCCCCGGCCGCACGGCATACGGTGAACCCCGTGCGGCGTCTCCTCGTGTCCCTGCTCGCCGGTGGACTGCTCTGCCTCGCGTTCCCGACGTTCGACGTCTGGGTCGCCGCCCCGGTGGCCCTCGCCCTCTGGGCGTGGGCGTGGGCCGGCGCCGGAGCCCGCCGCGGCTTCCTGCTGGGCGTGGCCGGGGGTCTCGTCTTCTTCGTCCCCACGCTGAGCTGGTCGGGCATCTACGTGGGTGCGCTGCCGTGGCTGGCCCTCGCGACCCTGCAGGCACTCTTCGTCGGTCTCGCCGGCGCGCTCTACGGTTGGCTGAGCCGCGCGAGGAGCGTCCGCCCGCTGGCGTTCGCCCTCGTCTGGGTCGTCGCCGAGGGCTTGCGCGCACGGGCTCCCTACGGCGGGTTCCCGTGGCTCAAGGTCGCGTTCGGGCAGGCCGACTCGCCCTTCGGTCGCCTCGTCGCGCTGGGCGGCGCACCTTTCGTCGGCTTCGTCATCGCCCTCGCCGGGGCCCTGCTCGCGCTCGTGGCCCAGCGCGCCCTGGCCACACTCGCCGCCCGCCGGGGGAGCGACGTCACGAACGTCGCCCGACCGCGTATGCCGTCCCGTCGGCTCGCGCTGCCCGCCGCAGCAGCGCTCGTGCTCGGGATCGTCGGCGTCGCCGTCCCGCTGCCGACCGACGGGCCGACGGCCGAGTTCCTCGGCGTGCAGGGCAACGTGGCGCGGCCCGGTCTCGACTTCAACGCCGAGCGCCGTCAGGTCCTCGACAACCACGTGGCCGCGACGCTCAAGGCTCAGGAGGACGTCGACGCGGGGCGCGCACCGGCACCGGACCTCGTCGTCTGGCCCGAGAACGCCTCGGACATCGACCCGTTGCGCAACGCCGACGCCAAGAGCCTCATCCTCGAGACGGTCGACGCGCTCAAGCGGCCGCTCATCGTCGGCGGTCTGCTCGAGGAGCCCGCCGGTTTCGTCTCCAACGTGGCGCTGCTCTTCGAGCCCGGCAAGGGCAACACCGACCGCTACGTCAAGCGCCACCCGGTGCCCTTCGCCGAGTACATCCCGAACCGGGCGTTCTGGCGGATGTTCAGCACGGAGGTCGACCTCGTGACCCGCGACTTCGTCCAGGGCCCGGCGCCCGGCGTCTTCCGCGTCACCACGGCCTCGGGCCAGCAGATCCGGGCCGGTCTCGCGATCTGCTTCGAGGTGGCCTACGACGACATCATGCGCGACGCCGTGCAGGGCGGCGCCAACGTGCTCGTGGTCCAGACCAACAACGCGACCTTCGGCTACACCGCCGAGTCGCCCCAGCAGCTGGCCATCAGCCGGCTGCGCGCCATGGAGTTCGGCCGCTCCGTCGTGCACGTGTCGACCGTGGGACAGAGCGCCCTCATCACGCCCGACGGAACCGCCCACCAGGTGACGTCGTTGTTCACACAGGCGGTGGTCAGAGGGGCACTACCCTTGCGGGACGCCACGACACTGGCGACCCGCCTGGGTGAGGCCCCCGAGTGGGTCGCTGCCGCCGCACTGCTGACGATGCTCGCCCTGGGCGTTCGCGGTGGTCGCCCGGCCGTGCCGGAGACAACGAAGGAAGAGGATGACGACGACGCAGCGTGAGCCGGTGACCCGAGTGGCCGTGCTCATCCCGACGTACAACGAGCGGGACAACCTGCCCGGCATCGTCGCGCGGGTGCGCGCGAGCGTGCCCGCCGCCGACGTCTTCGTGCTCGACGACGGCTCGCCCGACGGGACCGGCCGGATCGCCGACGACATCGCGGCCGCCGACCCTCAGGTCCACGTCGTGCACCGCACGGCCAAGGAGGGGCTCGGAAAGGCCTACCTCGCGGGCTTCGCGATCGTCCTCGAGCGCGACTACGACGCCGCCGTCGAGATGGACGCCGACGGCTCGCACCTTCCCGAGCAGCTCCCGTCGCTGCTCGCCGCGCTCGGTGAGGCCGACCTCGTCATCGGAGCCCGCTGGGTCAAGGGCGGCGAGGTGCGCAACTGGCCCGCCCGCCGCAAGGTGCTCTCCGTCGGCGCCAACCTCTACACCAAGGTGCTGCTGGGGATGTCGGTCAACGACGCGACGGCCGGCTACCGCGTCTACCGCACGAGTGCGCTGCGGGCCATGGGCCTGCAGGGCGTCGAGTCGCAGGGCTACTGCTTCCAGATCGACCTGACGCTCCGGGCCGTCCGAGCGGGGCTCACCGTCGTCGAGGTGCCGATCACGTTCGTCGAGCGAGAGGTCGGCGTGTCGAAGATGGGCAAAGACATCGTGCGTGAGGCGCTGACGAGCGTGACGAGGTGGGGCGTGGAGCATCGCCTCGGCCAGCTGCGCTCGGCCGCCGGCCGGGTGCGCGGGCGCGAGCCCGTCGAGGAGCGGTCGTGACCGGGACGCCCGGGCCGTCGCGGGGGCCGTCGCGGGTCAGGCGGGTGCGGCTGACGCGGCTGGCGATCGCCGGTCTCCTGCTCCTGCCGATCATCGAGATCCTCGTCATCGTCGCCGTCGGTCAGGCCATCGGCGGCTGGCAGACCTTCCTGCTGCTCGTCGCCACCTCGCTCCTCGGCGCGTGGCTGATCCGCGGTGAGGGCGGACGGGCGTGGCGCGCCCTCGAGCAGGCGCTGCGCAGCGGCCGGATGCCCGCGCGCGAGATCGCCGACGGTGTCGTCGTGCTCGTCGGTGGCGGCCTCCTGCTGCTCCCGGGCTTCGTCACGGACCTGCTCGGGCTGCTCCTCGTGCTGCCGTTCACGCGACCCGTGGCCCGGAGCATGCTCGCCGCCGTCATCTCCCGGCGCCTCCTCGCACAGGCCGAGCGCTTCACCGGCCCGACCGTCGCCGGACAGCCCACCCCGCCCACCTGGGAGCAGGAGCAGATGCCCCACGGTCCGCAGCGGTCGGCGACGAGCGACGAGGTCGTCGAGGGCGAGATCATCGACGACGAGGACTGAGTCGAGCTCGGTTCGCGCGCCGGCTCCTCGTCGTTCGAGGTGATGAAGGCACCCGTGTCACTGCCATCATCACCTCGAACGGGGGGACGCGGACGCGAGAAAGCCCGCCTCCACGAAAGTGGTGGTCGGGCTGGAGCCCGCGGACGCGAGAAAGCCCGCCTCCACGAACGGGGCGGGCTTCTCGGTGGTGCGTTCTGGGGTCGGTCAGGCGGTCTTGCGCCGGCGCGGCTTCTCGCCGCGGGACTCGCGCAGCAGCGTCAGGCGCTCCTCGAGGAGCTCTTCGAGCTCGGGGATGGAACGACGCTCGAGGAGCATGTCCCAGTGCGTGCGCTGGTGCTTGACCGGCTTGGCCTCCGGCTCGGGGCCACCCTGCAGCTTCGCGTCGAGGCCGCAGCGGCACTCCCACGTCGAGGGCACGTCGGCCTCGATCGAGAACGGGAGCTCGGTGCGGTGACCTTCCGGGCACACGTAGACGGTGAGCTGACGCTCACTCGGAACGACGTTCTCGTCGGATTCCATGCTCCTCGCGCCGAGGTTGGAACCGCGTAGTGCTCGATCGGCCATGTGGACCCCTCCAAGACTTCTGCCCTTGTGACACCTCGCTGGTGTCTTACCCTCACAGACGCTTGAACGAGCGGAACGGTTGACTTGTTCCCCGCGTGGCGGCGAATTGTAGGCGTTTCTCAGATCACAGCGGGAACCGGGTTGCCCGCCTGCTCGATGCCCTCACGCATCCGCACGCGTGAGAGGAGCACCCCCCCGATGGCGAAGAAGACGATGAGCGCGATGATCGCCCAGCGGTAGCTGAGGGTGAACTGGTAGACGAGACCGAAGATGAGCGTCCCGAACCAGCTCGTCCCCCGCTCCATGGCCTGGTAGAGGCTGAAGTACTCCGCCTCGCGGCCGCGGGGGATGAGCTGGCTGTAGAGCGAGCGCGAGAGGGCCTGGGTGCCTCCGAGCACGAGGCCGATGAGCAGCGCGAGGGCGAGGAAGATGACGAGCGACTTCGACGGGACGAGGAAGGCGAAGACGACGACGACCGTCCAGAGGCCGATGCCGTAGAGGACCGTGCGCCAGGCCCCTCTCGAGGCCGCCACCCGGCCGGCGAGCCGGGCACCGAAGAAGGCGACGAACTGCACGAAGAGGAAGACGCCGAGCACCGTCGTCTCGGAGAACCCGAGCTCCTTGGACCCGTAGACGCTCGAGCTGCCGATGACCGTCTGGATGCCGTCGTTGAAGAAGAGGTAGGCGACGAGGAACACCTTGGTCTGCGGGTAGTTCGCGAGGTCGCGGAACGTGCTCCGCAGCTGCGCGATGCTCCCGCCGACGACTCCGGCCGACCGCTCGACGGGGGTCTCCACCGTGCCGGTCAGGTGGCGCAGGCCGAGGTACGGGATGATCGTGAAGCCGGCCCACCAGAGGCCCGCGGACAGGATGCTGATGCGCGTCGACAGGGACCGGTCGAGCCCGAGGTCCTCGTGGAAGAAGTCGAGGGCGAAGTTGAGCGCCAGCAGGATGCCGCCGCCGAGGTAGCCGAACGCCCAGCCCTTCGAGGAGACGCGGTCGCGCTCGTTCTCGTTGGCGATGCGACACAGGATCGAGTCGTAGATCACGAGCGAGGAGCCGAGACAGATCCCGGCGACGACGACGAGCACGGCGCCGAGCTGCCAGTTCGTGCCGGCGACGAAGAACATGAGGCTCGCGGCGAGGGCGCCGGCCCACGCGAACCCGCCGAAGAGGCGGGTCGGGCGTGGGCTGCGGTCGGCGATGGCGCCGATGAAGATGAGCACGATCGCCGACAGGATCGTCGTGAAGGTCACGGTGAAGAACCACAGGGACCCCGGCGCGACCGGGATCCCGAGCACCGAGAGGTTCGTCGTGCAGTCCTGGCCGTCGGGCAGGCCCGGACACGCGGCCTGCTCCGCGACGGAGGTGAGGTAGGGGCTCATGAGCACCGTGGCGGTGGTGGTGACGTAGGCCGAGTTGGCCCAGTCGTACCAGTACCAGGCCCGCTGCTCCCGGGTCTCCGGTCGAGCGGCGTTGACGACGACGTGCGACATGCGAGGACTGTCCCACACGGCGGCAGCGGACGGTGGGGGAGCGGTCCCAACACGCCGCGCTCGTGGTCAGCGGACGGCATACGCCCTCTCAGTGCGCGCCGGGGGGACGTGTCAGGAGCTCATCAGTGGGAGCCACGTCTTGCCCAGGTGCGTTGATCGGGCGGCCCACGCACCTGGAGGGTTTCGCCGGCCTCGCTGTCGTTCTGGGGCCGCTCAGTCGGCCACGCCGGGGGAGCCGCCGTCGGGAAGGCCGGGCCGCGGCCGGTCCGGGGTGGGGGAGGGGAGGGGGTGCTCCGGAGCCTGGGGCGTCGTCGTCAGGAACTCCCATGCCAGACCGTGGGCGAGCACGACGATGCAGACGAGCGCGAGGGCCGCCGCCTGCAGACCACTGAGCCCGACGGCACCGGCCACCTCGGGCGCGACGCCGAGCACGACGATGACGCCGTAGAGCACGACCACGAGCCACCGGTGACGGCGGAACGGTCCGCGGACGCCGAGGGCGGTCTCGCGTTCGGCGCGGATGAGGCGGAGCGTCGACCACGCGCCGACGAGGGCGACGAAGCCGAACGTCGATCGCCAGAGCCAGGGCTCGCCCGGGTCGACCTGCGCGAAGAGGCCCATGACGCCGGGGAGCAGGAACGTCAGGTAGACGCCCCCCACGAGGCGACGGGTCTCGTCGGTGACGAGCAGGTCGCGGCGACGGTCCAGGGCCGACCACCAGAGCCCGACGAGCGTGAAGCAGGTGGCCGACACGACGGCATAGAACGTGGAGAGGTCCATGCGGCTTCCTTTCGCTGACGAGATCGTCCCATCACCGACGGGCCGCCCGCTCTGGTTTAGCCCTAAAGTATTGGGGTGGAGAGCACCGCGGGGGACCAGGTCGGGCGGATCATCGAGGCGTGGCGACGGGAGAGGCCCGACGTCGACGTGTCGTCGATCGGCATCGTCACGCCGATCTGGCGGCTCGGCTCGATCATCACGGACCACCGGGCCCGCGTCCTGGCGGCGCACGGCCTGGAGCAGAGCCACCTCGACGTCCTGGCGACACTCAGGCGCACTGGTGCGCCGTACCGCCTGACCGCCGGTGAGCTGTCCCGGCACTGCCGGGTGACGGCCGGCGCCACGACCCAGCGGGTCCAGGCCATGGAGGCGCTCGGCTTCGTCGAGCGCGTCCGCGAGGAGCCGGACCGGCGCACCGTGCACGTGCAGCTGACCCCGGAGGGGCTGGCCCGGCTCGACGGGATCTTCGCCGACGTCATGGCCGGTGACGAGTCGCTCCTGGCCGGCCTGGCGCCGAGGCAGCGCACGGCCCTCGAAGAGCTGCTGCGCGCGTGGCTCGACGGACTGGAGCGCGGCCCGGCGGTCCCGGGTCAGGACGACGTCACCCGCTCGTGAGGACCACGAGCTCCTGCGTCGCCCGGGTCATCGCGACGTAGCGGTCGACCGCCCCCTCGATGCCGTGACCGAAGTCCTCGGGGCCGACGAGGACGACGAGGTCGAACTCGAGCCCCTTCGACAGGACGGGCGAGAGCGACCTCACGCGCGAGGTCTCCTCGAAGGTGGGATCCCCGATGACACAGGCGGTTCCGTCGGCGTGCGCGGCGAGCCACGTCTCGACGACGGACGCGAGGTCAGCGGTCGAGCCGTGCCGGACGGGCACCCCGCTCTCGCGGATGGACGTGGGGACGTTGGCGTCGGGCAGCGCGGCCCGGATGACCGGCTCGGCCTCGAGCATGACCTCCTCCGGAGTGCGGTAGTTGATGCCGAGGGAGGCCAGGGCGACCCGGTCGAGGCCGACGCGCGCGAGCCGCTCCTGCCACGACTCGGTGAACCCGTGCCGGGCCTGGGCCCGGTCTCCGACGATGGTCAGGCTGCGTGACGGGCACCGGCCCAGCAGCATCTGCCACTCCGCGTCGGTCAGCTCCTGGGCCTCGTCCACGACCACGTGGGCGAACGGCCCGGCCAGCAGGTCGGGATCGGCCACCGGCCCCGGGTCGTCGTCGAGCGCACCCCTGAGGTCCTCACCGCGCAGCATCGACATGACGTGCATGTCGGAGTCGTCCGACGCGATGAGGTGCTCGACGACCTTGGCCCGCTCCTCGCGCTCCGCGGCGAGCTCGGCATCCCGCCGGTGGCGTCGTCGCTCGGCCTCCGGGTCGCCGAGACGCAGCCGGGCCGCGTCGAGGAGGGGCAGGTCCGACACCGTCCAGGCGGTGGGCTCGGGCCGCTGGAGCCGACGGACCTCGTCGACGGTCAGTGCCGGGGCACAGCGTCTGAGGTAGGCCGGGACCGTCCACAGGTCGCCCACGAGGTCCTCGGCGTCGAGCAGCGGCCAGGTCCGGTCGAAGGCCGTACGGAGCTCGCGGTTCTGCTCGAGCGAGCGGCGGACCATCGCCGGGGTGGCGTCGGGCTCCACGTCGGCGCCGTCGTCGTCGACCCTGCCCTCGAGGTCGTGGCGCTCGACGAGGATGGCGACGAGCGCCTCCCAGACGTCGTCGCGCGCCTCGTTGTGCGGGGTGCCCAGACCGGCCGTGCAGGCCTCGGCCCAGTCGGCGGGGGAGAGCCACACGTCCGCCCACGGCGTCACGACCTCCATCCCTCGGGTCGGGGGCTCCTCGTAGAGCGCCACTGCCGGCTCGATGGCGCGGGCGAGATCCATCGAGGCCTTGAGCCGTGCCACCTCCGGGTCGGTCTCGGGTGCCGCGGTGGCGCCTTCGGCGACGAGGTCGAGCAGCGTGCACGTCTGAACGCCCTCCTCGCCGAGGCTCGGCAGCACGTCGGAGACGTAGGAGAGGTAGGGCTCGTGCGGACCGACGAAGAGCACGCCGCCCCGTCGGTGGCCCAGCCGCGGGTCGGAGTAGAGCAGGTATGCCGTCCGGTGCAGTGCGACGACCGTCTTGCCCGTGCCGGGACCTCCGTCGACGACGAGGGCGCCGCGGGACCCGGCGCGGATGATGGCGTCCTGGTCCGCCTGGATGGTGCTGAGCACGTCACGCATCCGGGGCGAGCGGCTCGCGCCGAGCGAGGCGACGAAGGCGGACTCGTCGTCGAGCGCCACGCGTCCGTCGAGGGCGTCGACCGTGAACACCTCGTCCCAGTAGTCGGTGACCCGGCCGCGCGTCCAGCGGTAGCGGCGGCGGCTGGCGAGCCCCATCGGGTTGCCGTGGGTGGCGCCGAAGAACGGCTCGGCGGCAGGGGAGCGCCAGTCGACGAGCAGCCGTCGTCCCGTGCTGTCCGTGAGCCCCAGGCGACCGACGTAGAGGGGTTGGGAATCGTTCTCAGGAACCATGTGGCCGAGGCACAGGTCGAGGCCGTAGCGGCGCAGGGCTCGCAGGCGGGCGCTCAGCCGGTGGACCTCCTGGTCGCGGTCGAGTGCTGCCTGACCGGCGCCGGCGGGCGCGCGGCGCGCGGCGTCGAGCCGGTCGGACAGCTCGGCGACCGTCGCCTCGAGGGTTTCGGCGATGGCGGCGAAGTGGGCGTCGTCGTGGGCGATGAGGGCCGGGTCGGCCTTGGGTGTCAGGTGGTCGCGAAGGTCGAAGGCGCTGGTCGTCAGCGGGTTCACGCGGTGGGCTCCGTCCCGAGGTTTCTGGTGTCGGCCAGCGATTCTCGGTCACGACCGGGGTCTTGCCGCAAGACCCCGGGTGCGCTATACGTTGGAAGTGGAAGGAAGCGCGCGCTTCCTTCCTTTTTCGTGCACGGGCTTCCTCGGCGTTGCCCGGGTCGACCGGGCACCTCCGCCTCTCTCGTGCCCACCTGCATAACGCCGATAATCGACATTATGTCACTTTGACGTCGACCGGCCCTCCCACGCCGCGTTCTACCCCTGGTCCTAGAGGCGCGCTGCGAGCCGTAGCCTTGCTCGTGATGCAGTGCGACTACTTCGACGCCGGCCGCTGCCGCTCGTGTGCCCTCATGGGCGTGCCGTATGCCGTCCAGCTCGCCGACAAGGACGACCGCTGTCGGCGCACCCTGACGACCGTCGCCCCGGACGTCAGCTGGCTCGAACCATTCCCCAGTGTCGAGTCGGCCTTCCGCAACAAGGCCAAGCTCGTCGTCGGTGGCGACACCGGCGCCGTGACCGTCGGGATCCTCGACGCCGAGGCGCGCGGCGTCGACCTGCGCGGCTGCGGCCTGTACGAGCCGCCGCTGCAGCGGCTCATCCCGCGCCTCGCCGGGGTCGTCGACGAGATCGGTCTCGAGCCGTACGACGTCGCCGCCCGCCGCGGAGAGCTGAAGCACCTCATCGTGACCCTCTCCCCCACCGGCGAGGTCATGCTCCGTCTCGTCCTGCGCTCGCGCCGTCACCTGGCCCTGCTGGAGTCGCGACTGGTCGCGCTGCAGGCACGGCTGCCCGAGGTGTCGGTCGTCACGGTGAACCTCCAGCCCGAGCACAAGGCCGTCCTCGAGGGTGACACGGAGATCGTCCTCACGGATCGAAACGACCTCGCCATGCCGTTCGGTGACATCACCCTCTTCCTGCGCCCCAACAGCTTCTTCCAGACCAACACGGCCGTGGCTGCCGGGCTCTACCGCCAGGCACAGGACTGGACCCGTGCGATCGAGCCGGCGATGGTGCTCGACCTCTACTGCGGCGTGGGTGGCTTCGCGCTCCACTGTGCGCAGGCCGGGGCGCTCGTGGTCCTGGGCGTCGAGGTCTCCCTCGAGGCAGTACGCAGTGCGGAGACCAGTGCGTCTCGGCTGCGCCTCGACCACCCCGACGTCGGCCGGATGGAGTTCCGGGCCGGTGACGCCACCGATGTCGGCACGCTCGACCGTGGGCTGCTGGGGTCCGAGCGCTCGATGGTCGTCGTCAACCCGCCCCGGCGCGGGATCGGCCCCGACCTGGCGGCCTGGCTCGAGGGATCCGGCGCCACACACGTCACCTACTCGAGCTGCAATGTCGACAGCCTCGCCCGCGACCTCGCGATGCTGCCTTCGTACCGCGCCCGCGAGGCGCGCCTCTTCGACATGTTCCCGCAGACGTCCCACCACGAGGTCATCGTCCTGCTTGAGCGCGAAACGCATTCCGCCTCAACGCAATCCAGATCAGCAGCCCGCCAGCCATGACCCTCGAGATGGACACGCCCTGGATCGCGCCCGACGTGGAGAGACCGGGCGGTTCCCTCGTGGCGCCCGAGGTGGAGATGCTGCCAGAGATGCTTGCCTGGCACCGCGCGACGCTGCTGTCCAAGTGCTCCGGGCTCACGGGCCAGCAGCTCGCCGAGCGGTCGGTGGCCCCTTCGGGTCTGAGCCTGCTCGGCCTGCTGCGTCATCTGCGCAAGGTCGAGCGGATCTGGCTGCGCCAGAGGGTGGCCCGCGAGGACGTCGAGGCACTGCACGGCTTCGGGAGCGGTCGCGACCTCGACTTCGACGAGCTGGACCCCGCATCGGCCCGGGCCGACTACGAGGCGCTTCTCGAGGAGTGGGCCCACGCCGACCGTGCGGTCGCGGGCCGGGGTCTCGACGACGTCTTCGAGGCCGGCGGCGACCCCTTCTCGCTGCGCTTCGTCTATCTCCACCTCATCGGCGAGTACGCCAGGCACAACGGCCACGCAGACCTCGTGCGCGAGCACCTGGACGGTGCCACCGGTGCCTGACCCGACCCGGCCAGCCCCGGACGGAGCCCGGCTGGCGAGGATCCAGCGGCGCTTCGGCGAGTTCGCCACGGAGTATGCCGCCCTCCCGCTGTACTCGACCATCTGCCGACACGTCGCGCTCGACGCCGAGACCGCCTCGCTGCTGCTCGCGGCCAGGCCGGGACAGGCCCGACCGGTGCTCTGGCTGGCGGCACTCCACGACCTTGTCCTGCGCAACCCGGATCTGCCTGCGGCACAGTGGTACCCAAGCGTCTCCGGGGCTTCGTCCGGGTCGGCGGGTGACCCGTGGTTGGACGTCCGACGGACAGTGCTCGACCATGCCGACGAGCTCCGCCACCTCATCGCGACGCACGGGACCCAGACGAACGAGGTGAACCGCGCCGTCTACGTCGCCGTGGGGCTGGCCGCGGCGACGGCCGACTGCAGCGCCGTCCCAGTGGCCCTCGTCGAGATCGGTGCGAGCGCCGGCCTGCTGCTCGGCGTCGACCGGTACGCCGTCGCGCTGACCTCGCCCGGCAGGACTGACCGCCTGGGCGACGAGGCCTCCACGGTCCGGTGCTCGGGTGAGGACCGGACCGGTGTCGGGGCACGGCTCGCCGCCGGTGCTGGGCTCCCGGCAGTGCGCGGGCGCGTCGGCTTGGATCTCGACCCCGTCGACCTCACCTCCGTCGACGAGGTGCGCTGGCTCGAGGCGTGCCTGTGGCCGGAGGTGCCCGGCCGTGTCGAGCGCTTCCGGGCGGCCTGCGACCTGCTCCGAGACGATCCGCCCACGGTGCTCCGAGGTGACATGGTCGACGACCTGGCCCACACCGTGCGGTTCGCCCGCACCAGGGCCGGCCGCGATGCCCACGTCGTGGTCCTGAGCTCGTGGGCGATGACCTACCTCGCCCCCACGCGCCGTCTCGAGCTCGCCGCGACCCTCGACGCGCTGGCCGGTGACGTCTCTCGCCTGTCCTGGCTCACGGCCGAACCGCCCGGGTGCGTCCCCGGACTCCAGGAGCCCACCGTCGACGTCGAGGGAGACACCGTGCTGGGTCTGCAGCGCTGGCGCGACGGTCGTGCCCTGGCCCCCGCCGTTCTCGGGACCTGCCACCCGCACGGCACCTGGATCGACCTGTTGCCGGCGCTGCCCCACGTGTGATTCACACCCCTGCGCGCCTCCCTGGCGGTCGCGGGATGTTCCGCAGCCCCCAGATTTCGCCATCCGCTGACGGCTGCCCGATCGACGCCCTACCCTCAGCCCAGAGGCGTTGCTGGGGGGCAATTCCGTTGGTGCATAAGCAAATCGCCGATGCACGGCATTTCGCCCATAGCGGGCATGGGGAGGATCGGCCACCATGAAACTTCGACGACGCAGCATTCTCGCTGCCCTGGCGACACTCACACTTCTCGTGCCTGGCGCGGCCGCCGTCGCGCAGGCCGCAGCGCCGGCGACGGCCGTCCCGAGCGTGGCGGCCGCGGCGCCGGTGCCGCCGACGACCCTGCCCCTCGTGTCGGTCGCCCTGACCGACCCTGACCCGACGAAGAACACGCTCGACTATCTCCACGCGTCCAAGGACAACTCCGTCAAGGCCACCGTCAACCTCGTGGACCCGTCCGACTCCGCCCACGACATCGTCGACGCGAGCGCGACGATCAAGGGTCGCGGCAACCACACGTGGACCCTCGACAAGCGCCCGTACCAGATCAAGTTCACGACCGCCGTCGGCCCTCTGGGCATGGCGACGAGTCGTACGTGGGTGCTCCTGGCCAACCACCAGGATCCCTCGCTGCTGCGCAACAAGATCTCCTACGACCTCGCGAACGCGTTCGGGCTGCAGTACTCACCGGAGTCGCGGTTCGTCGACCTCAGCATCAACGGTGAGTACCTCGGCAACTACCTGCTCGTCGAGAAGACCGAGGTCGGCGCCAACCGTGTCGCGCTCACCGACGACCACGGGGTGATGCTGGAGCTCGACTACATCCACGGGACCGAGGAGCCCCACTACTTCCTCACCGACCGGACCAAGACCCTGTTCGTCCTCAAGGACGCCACGCTCGGCGTGGCCGACGTCCTCGACCCGATCGTGGCGGTCGCCTACGAGGAGATCAAGGCCGACGTCAACGCCCTGGAGACCCAGCTCTACGCACCGACGCCCGACTGGCAGAAGATCAGCTCTCTCATCGACGTGGACTCGTTCGTCAAGTACTACTTCATCCACGAGCTGACCGAGAACTACGACTTCGACCGGTCGAGCGTCTACTTCTACAAGGACGGCCCGAACGACAAGCTGCACGCCG
The DNA here is from genome assembly GCF_001428505.1 of Terrabacter sp. Root181. GTDB lineage: Bacteria > Actinomycetota > Actinomycetes > Actinomycetales > Dermatophilaceae > Terrabacter. The sequence goes on along the minus strand of NZ_LMHU01000006.1, from coordinate 136,233 downwards.
GTCCGGTCTGGGACATGGACGTCGCGATGGGCAACTTCTCGGCGCGCGAGTGGGGCGGCGACCCCACGGCGGAGTACGTCAAGTCGACGACGTACATCCGCGCGGGGCGGCACAACTGGTTCGAGACGCTCATGCGCAACAAGCAGTTCGTGGCCCTCGCCAACCAGATGTACGTCTCCACCTTCGCCGGCCACATCGACACGACACTGGCCGAGATCGACACGCTCAAGACGCAGATCGACGCGTCCGCACGCCTCAACTTCCTGAAGTGGGACGGCAACCTCGGCTACTCGGCGACCACCTTCGACACGGGTGTCAGGTCGTTCAAGAACTGGATGTCGAGCCGCGCCGCCTACCTCCGCCTCGCGTACGGCTCGAGCATGCCCACCCTGACCTTCCCGGCGTACCTCGCCGGCACGGGGTGGCAGCCCGCGGTCTCGTCGGGGATGATCGCCGGCACGACCGGGGAGCTGCGCCGCCTCGAGGCGCTGAGGTTCTCGGTGGCGGGCACGAGCCTGACGGGCGGCGTCCAGGGCAACGGCCACGTGCAGAACCTCGGCTGGATGGGCTGGGGCGCCCCGGGGGCCCTCGTCGGCACCACCGGTCGCTCACTCCGGCTCGAGGCCGTCCAGCTGCGCCTGACCGACCAGCTCGCGTCCCGGTTCGACCTGTCCTACCGCGTCCACGTCCAGAACGTCGGCTGGATGGGCTGGGTCAAGAACGGGGCGACGGCCGGCACGACGGGACGCGCCCTGCGCATCGAGGCCATCCAGGTGCGACTGCTCGCGAAGGCGCCGTCGACGACGTACGCGGCCCACGTGCAGAACATCGGGTGGATGGCTCCAGTGTCCGACGGGGCCGTCAGTGGTACGACGGGCCGCGCGCTCCGTCTCGAGGCGTTGCGGATGTCCACGGCGCGACTCCCCTTCGAGGGCCACGTCGAGTACCGCGCGAACGTCCAGGGCATCGGCTGGATGACCTGGACCACTCCGCCCACCCTGATCGGCACGGTGGGCCAGGCCAGACGCCTGGAAGCGCTGCAGGTGAGGCTGACCGGAGAGCTCGCGAAGCACTACTCCATCCGCTACACGGCGCACGTCCAGGACGTCGGTTGGCAGCCGTGGGTCATGGACGGCGTCACCGCCGGGACGGTGGGCCAAGCCAAGCGGGTCGAGGCGGTCCGGATCCAGATCGTCCCGAGGACGTTCTGAGTGGGCGCGTCCCGGCGCCGACGCGATCGGCGCCGGGACCGCACTCCCACACAGATTGCATAATGTCGATTATGGGCGAATTCGATTGTGCCGCAATGGAATTCGTCAGCGCATCCGACGACCGAGACCGTCGGCGTAGGCGTCCAACGCCCCCAGCACGGCCGGGGCGCGATAGACGCGGTTGCGTCGGTGGCCGGTCGACTCGAGCAGGACGCCGTCCTCGACGAGACGCTGCAGCGCGGCCTGCGCCGTGGGGGGCGACACCCCGAGCTCGCGGACGACGACGCGCGCCGTGACGACCGGCTGACGGAGCAGCAGGTCGAGCATCGACCACGCCGCGGATCCTGCTCTCGCCGTGACCTTCTCGGCCCAGTCGGCCCGCACCTGTCGGAGCGTCCCGACGAGCCGCTCGCCGATGTGGGTGCCGTTGCGCGCGGCCTCTGCGACGCAACGCAGGATCGGCTCGGCCTCTCCCCTGCGATAGGCGGTCAGCGCGTCGAAGTAGTCGTCACGAATGGCGAGCAGGCCGGCGGAGATCGGGACGGTGACCCGGTGGATCGCCCCCGTGTGGAGCAGGACCGAGTGGAGCAGCGCCCGACCGGTGCGACCGTTGCCGTCGGTGAACGGGTGGATGGTCTCGAACTGGGCGTGGGCCAGCGCTGCGTGGGCCAGCGGTGGCAGGTCGTCGCGGTCCATGAAGGCGATGAGGTCGGCCATCAGCGCCGGCACGTCGGACGCCACCGGCGGGACGTAGTGCGCCTCCCCCGGGTGCAGCGGCGACCCTCCGACCCAGACCTGCTGCTCGCGCCAGCGACCCGCCGGGTGCTGGGTCTGCTGGGCCATGAGGGCCCGGTGCATCGCGAGCACGGCGTCCTCGTCCAGGCGACCGGCGAGGTCGAGGGCGGCCTGCATGGTGCGGACGTTGCCGAGGATGACGGCGGCGTTGGCGCGGTTGCCCTCGCCGATCTCCGCCTCGGCGAGCGCACGCGCGGACGACGTGAGGTTCTCGATCTGTGAGCTGGCCGCGCTCTCGGACCGCAGCAGCACCGACGCGAACGGTGCGATCTCCCCCGCTCCCCCGGCGTCGAACGTCGCGAGCAGCCGGGTGGCCTCGTCCAGGTCTGCCGCGAGGTCGCCGGGCAGCACGAGCTCGGCGCCGGCGATCGTGGGCACGACGGCGGCCTCGAACGTGGCAGGGGTCGACCGCAGGGCGCGACGCGACAGGTCGAGCAGTCCCTCGATCGGCTGCCACGGGATCGTCGTCGAACCGAGCGCGGGCCAGGTCGTTGCCATGCTGGTGACACCTCCTTGGTTAAGGATATCGCACAACCCTTACCAAGGACGCCCGACGGTCAGGCGTGCAGGACCTCGACCGGAGCCTCGACCACCCACCACGCGGCATACGGGCTCAGTGCCGCGAGCCCATCCGCTCCACCGAAGACGGGGTAGCCGCCGAGCGCGTCGAACGGGTGCGCGATGCCGACGTCGGCGAAGTGGCGGACGTCGACCGTCTGCCAGGACGCGGTGACGTTGTAGACGCAGACCATCGAGCCGCTCGGGTGCGTGCGGACGACGGCCAGCACGCCGTCGTCGGTCTCGAGGAGCACCCTCGTCTGCGCCGAGGCGTGCAGCTGCGGCAGCCCGGCGCGCACCCCGGCCAGGTGGTGCAAGCCCTGGAAGACCTTCCCCGACACGGTGTCGAGGTCGTCGCGCCGGGCGGCGACGGTCCAGTCGAGCCGCTCCCGGTGGGCCCAGCGGTTGTCGTCCTCGTGACCGGGCTCGCGCGCCCAGCCCGGGTCGTTCGGCATGCCCAGCTCGTCGCCGCTCCACACGACCGGGATGCCTCCCCAGCCGGCGACGACCGCGTGGGCGAGGAAGAGCCGCGCGAGGCCCTGACCGACGCCCTCGCCGTCACCGCGGGCCTCCGCGTCGGCCAGGCCGGTGAGCGAGGCCGCTGTGCCGCTGATGCGCTTGTCTCCGGTCGCCGGGTTGTGCTGGAAGACGAGTCCGTGCGCCCACGAGCCGGGGTGGTCACCGGAGTACCAGTTCGAGAGGAACCGGCGGTGGGCGTAGCCGTCGAGTCCCGCGGCCGCCGCGTCGCCGTCGTCGATGGCCCAGCCGATGTCGTCGTGGCAGCGGACGTAGCAGATCCACGTGCCACTGGGGGGCGTCGTCGGGAGCGCCGACAGGGCCTGCTTGGTGAGCCCCGTGCTCCCCGTCGCGAGCATGGACCACACCTGCACCATGAGGGTGTTGTGGTACGCGAGATCGCTGACCCGGCCGGCGTGCTCGCCCTGTCCGAGGTACTGCACGAGGTCCCGGGGGCCGACGATCGCCTCGGCCTTGAACGCGAGCGCGGGGCACGCGATGCGCGCGACGGTACGCAGCGCCTGGGTGACCGCGTGCACCTCCGGCTGGTTCTGGCAGTTGGTCCCGAGCCGTTTCCACGTGAAGGCGATCGCGTCGAGCCGCAGCACCTCGACGCCGAGGTTGGCGAGGTGCAGCACGATGTCGGCGTACTCGACGAGGACGTCGGGGTTGGCCCAGTTGACGTCCCACTGCCACTCGTTGAAGGTCGTCCACGCCCAGCCGCGGAGCTCGTCGTCCCACGTGAAGTTGCCGGGCGCGAAGTCGGGGAAGACCTCGGGGAGGGTGCGCTCGTAGGCGTCCGGCATGACCCGGTCGGCGTAGACGTGGAAGTAGTCGCGGTAGTGCGGCTCGCCCGCCCGGGCACGTCGTGCCCACTCGTGCTCGCGCGCGACGTGGTTGAGCACGAGGTCGAGCACGAGCGAGATGCCTTGCCCTCGAAGGTCGCTCGCGAGCCGCCGCAGGTCCTCGACGTCGCCGAGGTCGGCCCGGACCGTGCGGTAGTCCTGCACGGCGTAGCCGCCGTCGTTGTCGCCCTCGCGCGGCTGGAGCAGCGGCATGAGGTGCAGGTAGCTGACGCCGAGGTCACGCAGGTAGTCGATACGGCTCCGGAGGCCGTCGAGGTCGCCGGCGAACCGGTCGGTGTAGCACGCGTAGCCGAACATGCCCGGCTGCTGGAGCCAGTCGGGGCGCAGGAGGCGGCGCTGGTCGAGCCGTCGCAGCTCGGGCGAGCGCTGACGGTAGCCCGCGACCGCGCTCTCGACGAGGCGGAGGGCGAGGGCAGACACGTCGCGCTCCGGGTAGAGCACCATGAGCGCCGCGACGAGATCGTCGGACCACCTCTCGAGCCTCAGCTCGAGCGTCTCGCGGTCGTGGTCGTCGAGCCCCGCGAGCAGCGAGGTCACCGACTCCGTCGTCGGTCGGACGTCGTGGGCTGCGTCGTTCATGGCCCGATTGAACAGCAAGGCGCGTCCGGGCGACAGGGGCGTGCCGCAGTCAGCAGGGGCGGTTCACTCGAACGGGCTCGGGTCGCCCGCCCCGACCCGGGTCACGACGGGGTAGCCGTCGGAGTAGTCGACGACGGTCGTCGGCTCCAGGCCGCACTCCCCCGAGTCGATGACGGCGTCGATGACGTGGTCGAGGCGGTCCTTGATCTCCCAGCCCTCGGTCATCGGCTCGTCGTCGTCGGGCATGAGCAGGGTGCTCGACAGGATGGGCTCGCCCATCTCCCTGAGCAGCTCGCGGACGACGGGGTGCTCCGGGATGCGCACGCCCACGGTCTTCTTCTTGGCGTGCAGCAGCCGTCGCGGCACCTCCTTCGTCGCGGGCAGGATGAAGGTGTAGGGCCCGGGGGTCACGGCCTTGATGGCCCGGAAGACCGAGTTGTCGAGGTGCACGAACTGGCCGAGCTGGGCGAAGTCCGAGCAGACGAGGGTGAAGTGGTGCTTCTCGTCGAGGTGGCGGATGCGCAGGATGCGCTCCTTGCCCTCCGGGTTGTCGAGGGAGCAGCCGAGGGCGAAGCAGGAGTCGGTGGGATAGGCGATGAGTCCCCCGGACCGCAGGATCTCGACGGCCTGCCCGATCGCCCGCGGCTGGGGGTCCACCGGGTGGACGTCGAAGTACTTCGCCATGGGTCCACCCTGCCATGCTGGGCCCATGACCGAGCAGACGGGTGAGGGCCAGGTCGACGCAGGCGCCGACGGGCACGATCGCATCGAGGTGGTGGACAACCCCGACCGCGGGCGCTTCGAGCTGCACGACGGTGAGCGCGTCATCGGCGTCGCCAGCTATGCCGTCGTCCCGCCCTCGGCACCCGATGGACCCACACGCGTCGTCTTCTTCCACACCGAGGTGAGTCCCGCGTACGAAGGACGCGGCCTCGCCGGGCGCCTGGCCTCGTTCGCGCTCGACGCCACCATCGCGTCCGGCCGGGCGATCGTCGCGCTGTGCCCCTACATCAAGGTGTACCTCCGCCGTCATCCGGAGCCGTATGCGGCCCACGTCCTGCCGCCGAACCGGGACGATGTCGCGGCAGCCGAGCGAGCGGCGGCGGCCGCGGGGTGACCCGCCTGCAGGTCGTCGTCGTGGGCGGCGGCATCGTCGGGGCCGCTGTGGCCCGTCGGCTCACGCTCTCGAGCCCACGCCCCGAGGTGACGCTCGTCGAGAAGGAGGCGTCGCCGGGCCTGCACCAGACGTCGCGCAACAGCGGCGTCGTGCACGCCGGCCTCTACTACGCGCCCGGCTCGGCCAAGGCCACGCTGTCGCGCGAGGGAGTCCGACGCCTGCGCCGATACTGCCGGGAGCGAGGGCTCCCCTACGACGAGGTGGGCAAGCTCGTCATCGCGCTCGACGCCGCCGAGGAGGGGCGTCTGCGCGACATCCAGGCGCGCGCGCAGGCCAACGGCGTGCCGCGTCTGCGGTGGCTCGGCGCCGACGCGCTCCGCGAGGTCGAGCCGTATGCCGTGGGGCGCGCGGCGCTGCACTCCCCCACGACGGCGATCACCGACTTCGCTCTCGTGGCTGCTGCCATGCTCGCTGACGCGCAGGCCCGGGGTGCCGGGGTCCTCACCGGCTTCGAGGTCGTCGGTCTCGACCACCGTGGCGGCGAGGTCGAGGTCCGGGCCGCCGACGGTCGTGCACTCCAGGCCGACCGTGTCGTCATCGCGGGTGGCCTGCAGGCCGACCGCCTCGCCACGTTGGCCGGTGACGGCCCGAGCCCGGCGATCGTGCCGTTCCGCGGTGAGTACCACCGGCTGGTGACGTCGGCCCGGCACCTCGTGCGCGGGCTCGTCTACCCCGTCCCCGACCCGCGCTACCCGTTCCTCGGCGTGCACCTCACCAGGCGGGTCGACGGCGGGGTGCTCCTCGGGCCGAACGCCGTGCTCGCGACTGCCCGGGAGGGGTATCGCCGGCGCGACGTCGACCCGGACGTGGTGCGGGCCCTGGTCACCTCCCCGGCGTTCCTGCGGTTCGCCCGGGCCAACCTGCGCACCGGCCTGCACGAGGTCGCCGGGTCGCTCAGCCGGCACGTCTTCGTCGAGCGCGCGCGTCGCTACGTCCCGGCCATCCGGGACGCCGACGTGGAGCCGGCCCCGGCGGGGGTGCGCGCCCAGGCGATGGACCCGGACGGGGCGCTCGTCGAGGACTTCCGGTTCAGCCGCGTCGGCTCCGTGCTGTGCGTCCGCAACGCTCCGTCGCCCGCGGCCACCGCGTCACTGGCCATCGCCGACCTCGTCGTCGACCAGCTGGACCTCGGCTGACGGCGCGTTCGACGCGCCTCGACCCGGCGGGCCGTCACTGCTTGCCGAAGTACGTGCTCGCCTCCATGGCGTCGACGACCGAGTCGCCGCCGTGGGCGTCCTTGGACCACCCGATGACGTCGAGTCCGGCGTCGATGCCGACGACGGCCGGGGCGAACGTGCCGGCCAGACCGGCCCACTTCGAGACCGTGATCTCGGGTCCGCTGGCCGGGTCGAGCGCGATCTGGGTCCCGAGCGCGTTGGGGAGCGGGTCGTCCCCGACGAGGGGCAGGTGGTCGACGAAGGAGCCGAGCGGGTTCTGCAGGGTCGTGAGCATCTCGCCGCGCACGTGGTAGTTGCGGATCTGCCCCGCGGAGTAGCCGTTGCTGTCGCCCAGCGCGCTCGCGGCGAGCACGGTGTTCGGGTGGACCCCGGCGGCGTTGAACGTCACGGCCGGGATGTCGGTGGCCACGGAGGCGGTGCTGGCGAGTCCACCACCGAGGGAGTGCCCGGTGATCACCATGTTCTCGCTGCCGACGGCCCCGGCGAGTCCCTGGGCCAGGGCGATCGCCTGCAGGTGCTGGCCGCTCAAGGCCCCGACGCCCTGTTGGAGGTTGGTGCCCCAGTCGGTCAGCGAGGTGGTGCCGGCGAAGGCGAGGACGTACTGGCCGGAGTCGTTGCGGTAGACGGCCGCGTCGAAGCCGTCGCCGCGGTGGAGCCGGTCCCGGTCGATGCCGAGCTCCTCGAGCGCGGCGGCGTCGAGGGGGGTCCAGCCGTCGACCTCGCTCGGGTCGTAGACGTTGTCGGCGAGGTGGGCCAGCTCGAGGTCGATGTCCTGCGGCGTCTTCCCGCGCGCCTGCTCGCCGAGCGGGGTCGGCTCGGCCACGGCCTCGGCTCCCGCCGAGCCGGAGCCGAGGAGCCCCGGGAACAGACCGGGCAGCCCCGGCAGTGCAGGCGGTTCCGGCAGAGGCGCGCCGTCGCCGCTCGTGCCGCGCTGGGCCCGGGCGTTGTCGGTGAGCCGACGCGACATGCTCTCGAGCGTCGAGCCGAAGGCCACGAGGTCGGCTGACGTGGAGCGCCAGCTCTCCTGGGCCGACCGGGCGTCGTCACCGGCCCACGCCCCGCCGATGACCGCGAGCGCCCTCGCAGCCGTCGAGCGGATGCCCTCGACCTCGGTGGCGCACGCGGTCAGCTCGCGCGCGGCCCGTTCGAGGGCTTCGGGGTCTGCACCCTTGCGGTAGAGCACTGGGCCTCCTGTCGACGGTGCGCCCCACGCTAGGTGTGGCGGTCGGGAGCGTCCATGGGGAGCGCTCCCCGGCGTGCCGGCCATGGTGGGCCGGTCTCAGACCCGGCGACGGAGGACGACGAACCGCCCCGCGAGGCCCGTGGCCAGCACGACGACACCGGCCACGAGCGAACTGGTGGGCACGGCCAGGGCCAGCGCCGTACAACCCGCGAGACCGACCACCGCGAGCGCCCGCGGCCAGCGACGGTGGCGCGCGTCCTGTGTCAGCGCCGACGCGTTGGCCACGGCGTAGTAGGTCAGGACCCCGAAGGAGGAGAAGCCGATGACGCCCCGCAGGTCGACGAGCAGGACGAGCACGCAGACGACGGCGGCGACGACCACCTCCGCGACGTGCGGCACCGCGTAGCGCGGGTGCACGGCAGCGAGGGGTCGCGGCAGGTCCCCTTCGCGGGCCATCGCGAGGGCGGTGCGTCCGACCCCGGCGACGAGCGCCAGCAGGGCCCCGAGCGTCGCAGCGGCGGCCGAGACGACGACGAGCCCCGGCAGCCAGCCGCCGGCGCCGACCGTGTCGGCGGCGTCGCGGACGGGCGCGTTGCTCGCCGCCAGGCCGGACGTGCCGAGGGCACGGACGAGCACGACGGCGGTGACGGCATACAACGGCACGACGACGGCGAAGGCCGTGACGATCGCCCGCGGGATCGTTCGCTCGGGGTCGACGACCTCCTCCCCCAGCGTGGCGATGCGGGCGTAGCCGGCGAAGGCGAAGAAGAGGATCGCGGCGCCCTGCAGCACGCCTGCGGCGCCCACCTGGCCCGAGACGTCGGAGAAGGGGTCCGCGGGGCGTGCACCCCACCCGCCGACCGCGACGAGCACGACGGTGACCGCCGCGAGCACGCCCGCGACGATCACCCGCGTGAGCCGGGCCGTGCGCGTGATCCCCCGGTAGTTGACCGCGGCCAGGACCACGACGGCGAGGACGGCGACCGACTTCTGCCCGCGTTCGGGGACGAGGTAGGCCGCGAACACCAGCGCCATGGCGGCGCAGCTGGCGGTCTTGCCGATGACGAAACCCCATCCTGCGGTGAACCCCCACCACGGACCGAGACGCTCGCGTCCGTAGACGTAGGTGCCGCCGGACGTGGGGTACTGGGCCGCGAGCTGGGCCGACGACGTCGCGTTGCAGAAGGCGACGACGGCGGCCACGGCCAGGGCCAGGAGGAGCCACGAGCCAGCGCTCCGGGCCGCGGGCGCGAAGGCGCTGAACAGCCCGGCACCCACCATCGAACCGACACCGATGACGACCGCGTCGGTGGTGGTCAGGCGCCGGGCGAGCGGCGTCGTCGAAGCCGGTGTGGTCATGCCCCGAGTCTGCCGTGTGCGGACGGCAGGGGGTCCTGTGCTCAGGCGCGCAGGTCGGTCAGCATCGACTCGAACGGCGTGACCTGCTCGAAAGGGTCGACCCGGGCGGCCCTCGGCGCGCCGCTCACGAGGCCCGCGAAGGCCGCGCCGGCACGCTCGATCCGATCGCCGAGCCGGCCGGCGTCGACGCTGCCCCAGTCCTCGCTGGCGGCGAAGACCGCCACCGGGGCCACGAGGGCACCGAGGTGCGCGAAGAGCGGGCGCAGCGCGTGGTCGAGCGCGAGTGAGTGGCGGGCCGTGCCACCGGTCGCGCCGAGCAGCACGGGGGTGTCGCGGAGGGCGTCCATCGGGAGCACGTCGACGAGCATCTTGAACAGGCCGCTGTACGACGCGGCATACACCGGGGTCGCGACGACGACGGCGTCCGCCTCGCTGATCGCGTCGAGCCGCACCTGCAGCTCGGGCGACGCGAAACCGGTGAGGACGTTGTTCGTCAGGTCGTGCGCGACGTCGCGCACGTCGACGACCTCGACGACGACCTCGCGGGGCGCGAGCGCGCGGACCGTGGCCTCGGTGAGGCGGTCGGCGAGCAGTCGCGTCGAGGACGGCTGGGTCACGCCGGCCGTGATGACGGCGAGGTGGAACGCGGTCACTTCGTCACCTCCAGGGTGGGCTCGGTGGTGGGCTCGGTGGTGTCCGCCGCGAGACGGCTCGCGTGGGTCGGGGCGTCGGGCACGTGGGCCGGCTTGAGGGCGGCGAACTCCTGGCGCAGGACGGGTACGACCTCCTCGCCGAGGATGTCGAGCTGCTCGAGCACGGTCTTGAGCGGCAGTCCGGCGTGGTCGAGCAGCCAGAGCTGGCGCTGGTAGTCGCCGGCGTACTCGCGGAAGCCGAGCGTCCGCTCGATGACCTCCTGCGGGCTGCCGACGGTGAGCGGCGTCTGGCTCGTGAACTCCTCGAGCGACGGGCCGTGGCCGTAGACGGGGGCGTTGTCGAAGTACGGACGGAACTCGCGGACGGCGTCCTGGCTGTTCTTGCGCATGAAGACCTGTCCGCCGAGGCCGACGACCGCCTGGTCGGCGCTGCCGTGGCCGTAGTGCTCGAACCGGCGGCGGTAGAGCTGGACCATCTGCCTCGTGTGGCTGGCCGGCCAGAAGATGTGGTTGGAGAAGAAGCCGTCGCCGTAGTACGCCGCCTGCTCGGCGATCTCGGGGCTGCGGATCGAGCCGTGCCAGACGAACGGCGGGATGCCGTCGAGCGGGCGGGGCGTCGAGGTGAAGCCCTGGAGCGGGGTGCGGTACTTCCCCTGCCAGTCGACGACGTCCTCGCGCCACAGGCGGTGGAGCAGGGCGTAGTTCTCGATGGCGAGCGGGATGCCGTCGCGGATGTCCTTGCCGAACCACGGATAGACCGGGCCGGTGTTGCCGCGGCCCATCATGACGTCCATGCGGCCGTCGGAGAGGTGCTGGAGGTAGGCGTAGTCCTGGGCGATGCGCACGGGGTCGTTCGTCGTGATGAGGGTCGTCGAGGTCGAGAGGATGATCCGCTCGGTCTGCGCGGCGATGTTGGCGAGCAGCACCGGCGGGTTGGCCGGCGCGGCGAACGGCGGGTTGTGGTGCTCGCCGGTGGCGAAGACGTCGAGCCCGACCTCCTCGGCCTTCCTGGCGATCGCGACGGTGGCCTTGATCCGCTCGTGCTCGGTCGGCGTGTGCCCCGTGGTGGGGTCCGTCGTGACGTCACCGACGGTGAAGATCCCGAACTGCATGTGTCCCAGCTCCTCCTGTAATTGACTGTTCAATCATATCGAACGTCGGCCCCCGCTCCCCCATTCCCGGCCCCCCCCATTCCCGCTCCTCCCGGGCTCAACCGGGCACCACGGTGTCGTATGCCGTCGAGCCGGGTCGGCGGCACACGAGAAAGATCTCGTCGTCCCCGAGCTTTTCCAATCGTGCGTGCATCACGATCTCTGACGGGTCACCATGGGAGGGTGGCCCGGGACCACGAGGGGATGGAAGAAATGCAGCTCATCGCACCGCCGGTCGGCTTCGTCGCTCCGGCCCGCGTGACCGCGGCACCACGTGTGTCGCAGCGTCATCCGGCGCTCTTCCCGGTCGCGGTGCGGGCCAACCGTGCCAAGCGACGCCTGGCGTGGCTCCGGTCGACCACCCCGTGGGCCAGGGCGCGCGAGAGCTCGTCGTTGGCGCACCGCGTCAAGACGCACAACTCCCTCCTCGTGCGGGAGCTGTCCGAGGCCGAGATGCACCTCCAGCGCAACAAGGTCACCAACCTGCGGCTCGCCGCCGCACGCGTCGACCGCATCCTCGTCCGCCCCGGCGAGACCTTCTCGTTCAACAAGCTCGTCGGCAACTGCACGCGGCGCCAGGGCTACGTCGAGGGGATGCGGCTGTCCAACGGCGAAGCCCGTGCGGGCTTCGGTGGCGGCATCTGCCAGCTGGCCAACCTCCTGCACTGGATGGTCCTGCACAGCCCGCTCACCGTCGTCGAACGCTCCGAGCACTCCTTCGACCCGTTTCCCGACAAGGGTCGCGTCCTGCCCTGGGGCGTCGGCACCTCGATCGTCTACAACTACGTGGACTTCACCTTCCGCAACGACACCGACACGACCTTCCAGATCCTCGTGGCGGTCGGGGACCGCTACCTCGAGGGCGAACTGCGCGCCGACGCGCCGATGGCGCACTCCTACAAGGTGTTCGCCCGAGACGAGCAGTTCATCAAGTCGGGCGACGACGTCTTCCGGCGCAACGAGATCTGGCGGACGGTCATCGACAGACGCACCGGCCAGGCCGTGGCCGAGGAGCTGCTCAAACGCAACTGTGCGCTGGTCAGGTACCACCCCGAGGACGTTCCGGTCATCGATGTGAGCCTGGCCCCCGGGTCCGCGGTCCCCGCCGGCGCCCCGTGACATCCTGTGCGGGTGACTGCTGAGATCTCCCCCAAGGACCGCTTCATCACCGTGTACGGGCGCAACCCGGTGCACGAGGTCCTCCTGGACGACGACCTCGTCGTCGACAAGGTCGTCCTCGCGGACAACGCCCACGGGTCAGGCGTCCGCGAGATCCAGCAGGCCGCGCGTCGCCGCGGTATCGAGGTGCAGCGGACGTCGGCCGAGCGCGTCAAGAAGCTCGCCGGCAACGGCCGCCAGGACCAAGGCGTGTTCGCCGATGTCGTCGCACCACGCATGCTCCCGCTCGAGGCGGCGCTCGCCCAGGGCACGTTGCGCACTGTCCTCGTCCTCGACGGCATCACGACACCCGCCAACGTCGGGATGATCCTGCGCACCGCGACGGCTGCCGGCGTCGACGGCATCGTCGTCCCGCGCCGCGGCGTCGCGTCACTCGACCCCCTCGTGGTCAAGGCATCGGCTGGCGTCGCCTTCAAGGCGCCGATCATCAAGGCGTTCACGGCCGACGAGGCGGCAGGTTCGCTGAAGGACCACGGATTCCACATCGTCGGGCTCGATGCCCACGGCGATGACGACCTCTTTGCAGCCCATCTGCCCGAGCCGGTCGCCTTCGTCCTCGGCAGCGAGACAGCGGGGCTGACGCCCGAGGTGGCCGAGCTCGTCGACACGTGGGTGTCGATCCCGATGGCCGCCGGCGTCGAGTCGCTCAACGTCTCGGCCGCCGCCGCGGTCGTCTGCTTCGAGCTCGTCCGCCGCGCGCGCCTCTGACGCGACCGCGTCAGTCGCCCCACTTGTCCGCGAGGGCCCGCACGACGCTGATGTTGCGCGCCGTGCCCACGGCCCCGGTCAGCTTCTCGATGCGGGCGTTGGTCAGCTTCGAGCCCTGCACCCCGTCGGAGAGGAAGAGCACGATGTCGTTGCCGACGACCCGCGCTCCCTCCGTGGCGACGTCCCACTCGTGCAGGGCGGTGACGCCGTCGGGGTCGAGGTCGCCCGTCATGAAGGTGACGTAGCGCTTCGCGTCCGCGGCGATCGGTGAGTCGAGGGCCTCGGCCTCGTCGACGAGCGACCTCAGCTGCGCCGGCGTGCGCACGACGACCGGCACGTCGAAGCCGAACTCGTCGCTGATGGCCCGGCGCAGGTCTGCCTCGACCTTGGCCGCACTGCGCACGCCCGATCGGACCTTGAGGTTGCCGCTCTGGATGTGCGTCTCGACCTCCTCGTACCCCTCGGCCTCGAGCAGCGTGCGCAGGGACGCCATGCGCACCTGCCGCTTGCCCACGTTGACGGCCCGCAGGAACCCGATCCACACCGGCACGTCAGGCCCCGACCGCGCCGAGCGAGCAGGTGCCCCGGCCGACGGTCTCGACGCGGCCGCCCACGTGGACGGCCCCGTCGGCGTCGATGTCGAGCAGCAGGCGGGACGGGCGACCGACGGCCGCGCCCTGGCTGACGACGACCGACACGTCACGGGTCCCCTGCGCGACGAGCCAGCCACCGAGGTTGGCACAGGCCGACCCGGTCGCGGGGTCCTCGAGCACCGCCTGGCCCTGCGTGTAGAAGAGGCGGGCCTCGACGGTCTTGGGCCCGGTCCACGCCCACGCGTACACGTGGGGCGCGCGTGGCGGCGACGTCATGTGCTGGGCCATGAGGTGCGCGTCGGGGTCGCAGGCCCGCACGGCCTCGACGGAGTCGAGGCGCACGAGCAGCTGCTCGACCCCGGCGTCGACCCAGGACGCGTCCGAGCGCACCACGAGCCTGCGGTCGAGGCCGAGCGCCTCGGCCAGCTCGGCGCCGCTCGACGTCACCTCGCGCACGGTCGCGGCCCGGGCCGCGAGGCGCCAGCCACCGTCGACGCGGGCGACGGGGATGCGCCCGGCGGGCATCCTGAGGTGCACGGTGTCGAGGCCCCCGCCCAGCATCGCGACGACCTCCGCGGTGCCCAGGGTCGGGTGGCCGGCGAACGGCATCTCGTGCCCCGGCGTGAAGATCCGCACCGCCGCGTCACCCGGCCTGGCGCCGTCGACCAGGGACGTGACGAAGGTCGACTCGCTGAGGTTGAACTGGCGCGCCCACGCGAGCATCTCGTCGTCGGACAGCCCGGCGGCCTCGGGGAAGACGCACAGCGGGTTGCCCGAGAAGCGCTCCCCCTCGATGGAGAAGACGTTGAGCAGGTGGAAGGGGAGGTCCATGCACCCGAGTCTGCCGGAGCGGCGGCCCGGACGGCAGGGCCGAAGGGCCCGCCACGCCGATACTGTGACGGGCATGGCCTCCCCCGACGGTGTCGTCCCCGGCAACATCTACCTCTTCCGGCACGGCGAGACCGAGTGGTCGCTGAGCGGTCAGCACACGGGCACGACCGACCTGCCGCTGCTCCCCGAGGGCGAGGCGGCCGCGCGCGAGCTGGCCGACGTGCTGCGCAAGCACCCCTTCGAGCGCGTCCTCGTCTCGCCCCTGCAGCGGGCGAAGCGCACCGCCGAGCTCGCGGGCCTCGGGGACTTCGAGGTGGAGCCGCTGCTGCGCGAGTGGGACTACGGCGCCTACGAGGGGATCACGACCACGCAGATCAGCGCCGAGGTCGGCCACCCCTGGGAGGTCTTCGTCGACGGCGTGAAGCCGGGCGTCACCCCCGGCGAGACGGTCGAGCAGGTGTCGGCGCGCGCCCAGCAGGTCATCGACAAGGTCTGGCCCGACCTCGAGCACGGCGACGTCGCGCTGTTCGGTCACGGACACGCCCTCCGGGTCCTCACAGCCACCTACCTCGGGCTCGACCCGCGCTTCGGCCAGCAGCTCATCCTCGACGCCGGGTCGATGAGCGTGCTGACGCACCACCGGTCCACCCGGTGCCTGGGGATGTACAACCTCTCCCCCTGGCGCCTGCTCTCCGACTGAGCCCCGCGACGGGGTCGTATGCCGTGTCCCCGGACACACGGCATACGCCGGTTGTGCTGGGGCACAGGGTGGTCCGCTCGCGCGGTCACTCCTTGGGGAGCTCCCACGTGTGCACGGGCTCGTTGGCCATCATGCCCTCGATGTAGTGACGCAGCATCTCGCGCAGGGCCTTGTCGCGGGTCAGCCCGCGCGCCTCGAGACGGGCCACGCACTCCGTCTGCCACGACGCACCGTTGACGCCCGTGAGGCACCGCTGCTCGATCATCGTCAGGAAGCGGTCGCGCACCGCCGTCGAGACGCCCCAGCGCTCGAGGCCCTCGTGGGCCATCGGGAGCAGGCGGCGCAGGACGAGCTCGGTGGCCGGCACGTCGCCCAGCCCGGGCCAGTAGGTGCGGGCGTCGATGCCGAGGCGTGCGCCCTCCTCGAAGTTCGACTCGGCCGCGGAGAAGCTCATCCGGGTCCAGACCGGGCGGTCCTCCTCGGCGAGCACCCGCATCGTGCCGTAGTAGAAGGCGGCGTTGGCCATGACGTCGGCGATGCTCGGCCCGGCCGGCAGGACGCGGTTCTCGACGCGCAGGTGCGGGCGGCCGCCGACGATGTCGTAGATCGGGCGGTTCCAGCGGTAGACCGTCCCGTTGTGCAGGCGCAGCTCCTTGAGCTCGGGCACCTCGCCCCGCTCGAAGACCTCCTCGGGCTCCTCGTCGTAGAGCTCGGGCAGCAGGGCCGGGAAGTAGCGGACGTTCTCCTCGAAGAGGTCGAAGATCGAGGTGATCCAGCGCTCGCCGAACCACACGCGCGGACGCACGCCCTGGTTCTTCAGCTCGACCGACCGCGTGTCGGTGGCCTGGGTGAAGAGCGGGATGCGGGTCTCGGCCCAGAGCCGCTGGCCGAGGAAGAACGGCGAGTTGGCGCCGAGGGCGAGCTGCGGACCGGCGAGCACCTGGGCGGCGTTCCAGTGGTCGGCGAACCGCTCGGGCTGGACCTGGAGGTGCAGCTGGATCGAGGTGCAGGCGGACTCGGGCGCGAGGCTGTCGGAGTAGCGGGCGATGCGCTCGCCGGTCGGCCCCTCGAGCTCGAGCCAGACGTCCTCGCCCCGGGCGTCGAGCACGGCGTTGTTGAGCGCGGCATAGCGGATGTTCTCGCTGATCCAGTCGCCCTCGAAGTGCTCGGGCATGACCGTCGGCAGGATGCCGATGGCGACGATCCCGGCGTGCGCCTCGGCGGCCTTCTCCGAGGCGCGGTTGAGGGACTCGCGGAGCAGCCTCTCGAGCTCGATGGCCGAGTCGCCGGGCAGTGGTCGAGGGTGGACGTTGAGCTCGATGTTGTAGCGCGCGAGCTCGGTCTGGTAGTCCTCGTCGGCGATCTGCTCGAGCACCGTCTTGTTGTCGAGCTTGGGGCCGAGGTCCTCGTTGACGAGGTTGAGCTCGATCTCGAGACCCGTCATCGGACGGTCGAACTCGAACTCGCTCTTGCCGAGCATGCGTTCGAACACGTCGAGGTCGCGGCGCACCTTCTCCCGGTACTGCTGCCGCTGCTCACGCGTGTACCTGGCCTGCTCGACATCGGCTCCCACGTGCCGAGACAACCACACTCGGGGTCGCGACGCGAGGGGCACGCACGGACTGGTCATCTCCTGAGCGCGTGCGGTCAGGAGATGACCACGGGTCGTGCGGGCCGATCAGCCCTCGAAGGCCTCCGGCGGAGGGCACGAGCAGACGAGGTTGCGGTCGCCGTAGGCGCCGTCGATGCGGCTCACCGGCGGCCAGTACTTGTCGGCGGCGTTGATCCCCACGGGGAAGGCGGCCTCGGTGCGCTCGTAGGGGTGGTCCCACTCCCCCGCGATGTTGAGGGCCGTGTGCGGTGCGTGCCGCAGCATGC
The DNA here is from genome assembly GCF_001428505.1 of Terrabacter sp. Root181. Lineage (GTDB taxonomy): Bacteria > Actinomycetota > Actinomycetes > Actinomycetales > Dermatophilaceae > Terrabacter. Next base: position 119,118 of record NZ_LMHU01000006.1, on the reverse strand, counting down.
TGTCGCCCACCGCGACCTCGCCGGCACGGATCGCCTCGATCTCGCCGCGGATCGCGATCATCGCGTCGCAGAAGCGGTCGAGCTCGTAGAGGTTCTCCGACTCGGTCGGCTCGACCATGAGCGTGCCGGCGACCGGGAAGCTCATCGTCGGGGCGTGGAAGCCGTAGTCGACGAGGCGCTTGGCGATGTCGTCGACGGTGACGCCGGTCTCGGCCGTGATCTGCCGGACGTCGAGGATGCACTCGTGGGCGACGAGGTCGTCGTGTCCGGAGTAGAGCACCGGGTAGTGCTCGCGCAGCCGGGCCGCGATGTAGTTGGCGCCGAGGACGGCCATCTGCGTCGCGTGCCGCAGGCCCTCGCCCCCCATGAGGCGGACGTAGGCCCACGAGATCGGCAGGATGCTCGCCGAGCCGTAGGGGGCGCCCGACACGGGACCGACACCGGTCTCGGGGCCGGCCTCCGCGGCGAGCGGGTGGTTGGGCAGGTGCGGCGCGAGGTGTGCGCGGACCGCGACCGGCCCCACGCCGGGGCCACCGCCGCCGTGCGGGATGCAGAACGTCTTGTGCAGGTTGAGGTGGCTGACGTCGGCGCCGAACGTGCCCGGCTGCGCGAGCCCGACGAGCGCGTTGAGGTTGGCTCCGTCGACGTAGACCTGGCCGCCTGCCTCGTGGACGAGCTCGCACAGCTCGGAGATGGTGTCCTCGTAGACGCCGTGGGTCGACGGGTAGGTGACCATGATCGCGGCGAGGTCGTCGCGGTGCGCCTCGACCTTGGCCCGGAGGTCGTCCATGTCGACGGTGCCGCCGGCGGCCGTCTTGACGACGACGACCTTGAGGCCGGCCATGACGGCCGAGGCGGCGTTGGTGCCGTGGGCACTCGCCGGGATCAGGCAGACCCGCCGATGTCCCTCTCCGCGGGCCTGGTGGTAGGCGTGGATGGCGAGCAGGCCGGCGAACTCACCCTGGGATCCGGCGTTGGGCTGGAGCGACACCGCGTCGTAGCCGGTGATCTCGCAGAGCCAAGCCGAGAGGTCGTCGATGAGGGCGCGGATGCCCACGGTCTGCTCCGCCGGCGCGAACGGGTGGAGGTTGGCGAACTCGGGCCAGGTGACCGCCTCCATCTCCGTGGTGGCGTTGAGCTTCATCGTGCACGACCCGAGCGGGATCATGCCGCGGTCGAGCGCGAAGTCACGGTCGGAGAGGCGGCGCAGGTAGCGCAGCATCGCCGTCTCGGAGTGGTGCGCGTGGAAGACCGGGTGGGTGAGGAACTCGGACGTGCGCGCCAGGGCCTCGGGTATGCCGTTCGCGACGCGGGCGCCGAACGTGGCCTCGGCATCGTCGGCCGGGTCGACCCCGAAGCCGTCGAGAACCGCGAGCACCGTTGCGGGAGTAGAGGTCTCGTCGAGACTGAGCGACACGCGGTCGGCGTCGACGCGCCACACGTTGATGCCTCGGTCGGCGAACGCGGTCGTGACCTCGTCGGCGCGACCCGGCACCACGACCGTGAGCGTGTCGAAGAACGACGTCGTCTCGACGTCGAGGCCACCGTCGACGAGTGCACCGCGCAGCGTGGCCGTCAGACCACCCACGCGCCGCGCGATGGCCACGAGGCCCGCGGGACCGTGCCACACGGCATACATGCTCGCCATGACGGCGAGGAGCACCTGCGCGGTGCAGATGTTGGACGTCGCCTTCTCGCGGCGGATGTGCTGCTCACGCGTCTGGAGGGCGAGACGGTACGCCTGGTGACCCTCGGCGTCGACGGACACCCCGACGAGGCGACCCGGGATCTGGCGCTCCAGGCCGCGGTGCACGGCCATGTAGCCGGCGTGCGGGCCGCCGAAGCCCATCGGGACGCCGAACCGCTGGGCGCTGCCGACGGCGATGTCGGCGCCCCACTCCCCGGGGGCGGCAGCCAGGGTCAGTGCGAGCAGGTCGGCGCACGCCGTGACGAGGCCCTTGGCCTCGTGGACCGCCGCGGTCAGCGGTGTCCAGTCGACGAGCTCGCCGGTGGCGTCGGGGTACTGCACCATCGCGCCGACGACGGCCTGGCCTCCGGCGGCCGCGGCGAGGGAGTCGGTATCGGTCACGCCGCGCAGATCGGCGACGACGAGGGGCAGCCCGAGCGCCTCGGCACGCGTGCGCATGACGGCGATGGTCTGCGGGAAGAGCCGCTCGTCGACGAGCACGACGGCGTCGGAGGCGGCCTTGCTGGCGCGCCGCATGAGCGACACTGCCTCGGCGGCCGCCGTCGACTCGTCGAGGAGCGAGGAGCCCGCCACGTCGAGCCCGGTGAGGTCGGTGACGACCGTCTGGAAGTTGAGCAGGGCCTCGAGCCGGCCCTGGGAGATCTCGGGCTGGTACGGCGTGTAGGCGGTGTACCAGGCGGGGTTCTCGAGGACGTTGCGACGCACGACCGGCGGGGTCACGGTGCCGTAGTAGCCGAGCCCGATGAGCGAGGTGAGCACCGTGTTGCGCGAGGCGAACCCGCGCAGCTCCTCGATGACGGCACTCTCACTGGCGGCCGCCTCGATCCGCAGCGGCGACTCGGACCGGATGGCCCCGGGGATGGCGCGGTCGCACATCGCGTCGAGGCTCGGCTGGCCCACGACCTCCAGCATGTGGCGGACGTCGTCGCCGGCGGGGCCGACGTGACGGCTCACGAAGTCGGCCATCACCGTCTCGGTGGACGTTCCGGTGGTGACGGGCACGAGCTGGTCGATCGACATGCGGGCTCCTGACGGGTTCGAGCGGACGACACACGCTCCCCGTCTGTCGAGCACCGTGACGTGCCTCCAGAGTTGCCTCGCCCGCATGGTCCTGGCGCCTGAGAGGTTCCGGGGATGTTGCCCCTTCGGCGCCTCGCAGGTGCGTCGCACCCCGAGGACTCTCCCACGCAGGGTCGATCGGCACCACAAATCTACCAGCAGGCAGCCGTGCTCACGGCACGCACCAGTCCCGGCCGGAGAGTCCGGTCGGGCCGAGTCGGTGATGCCTCGGGAGGTGCTGCGCCGGTCAGGCCATGCGGCGGGCCTGGCGTCGCGCGCCCAGCTCGTCGTCGGGGTGGTCGGCCGGGGCGTCGTCGTCGGCGCGCTCGCTCGGCAGCAGGGCCAGCTCGCCCTCGACCTCGCGCCACACTCGTCCGACGGCGATGCCGAAGACACCCTGACCGCCCTGGACCAGGTCGATGACCTCGTCGGCCGACGTGCACTCGTAGACCGAGGCGCCGTCGCTCATGAGCGTGATCTGTGCGAGGTCCTCGACGCCGCGCTCACGCAGGTGGCTGATGGCGACGCGGATCTGCTGCAGGGAGACACCCGTGTCGAGCAGTCGCTTGACGACCTTGAGCACGAGGATGTCGCGGAAGCCGTAGAGCCGCTGGGTGCCCGAGCCGGTGGCGCTGCGGACGGACGGCTCGACGAGCCCGGTGCGCGCCCAGTAGTCGAGCTGACGGTAGGTGATGCCGGCCGCCTTGCAGGCGGTCGGACCGCGGTAGCCGCTGTCCTCGGACAGCGCGGGCAGGTCGTCGGTGAACAGCAGCCCCTGGGACCCGACCGGCATGACCCGACCAGCGTCGTGCGCGTCCTCGATGGCGGCCATGCCGTCCTCCTCCTGCTCAGGCTGCGAGCCGCGAAGGTGCGTGCGCGCAGACGACATCCGGATAACTACAGTCACGTCGTTCTCCTGACGGTAGGCCGCGCCCACCCTCGGGTCAATCACCGGGGGCATCACAGGGCGGCGTGTCGGGACGGCGGCCGCAACCTTCACGTACGACCTGAAGGTGAAGGTCTCGGTCGCTGCTGCCGTCGGCGGGCCTGCAGGGACGCCGTGAGCGTGGTGGTGTCAGTCCGGACGGTCGGGCACGTCGGGGCGGTCACCGGGCTCGGCCTCGGGCGCCGGGCCCTCGAAGTCCTCGGCGGAGACGTGGTCGAGGAACTCCTTGAAGCGCTCGACCTCGTCGTCCTCCTCCGAGGACACGACGATCGCCGCCTCGTCGAGGATGCCCGGCTCGACGAGCACCTTGGCACCCGTGCGCAGGGCGAGCGCGATGGCGTCGCTCGCCCGCGAGCTCACCTCCGCCTTGCCGTCGATGATGAGGGCCGCGTGGAACACGGAGTCCTTGAGCGCCACGATGCGCACCTCGGTCAGCTCGTGGCCGAGCACCGACAGGACGTCGCGCATGAGGTCGTGGGTCAGCGGTCGCGGCGGCACGACACCCTGCTGGGCGTAGGTGATCGCGGCGGCCTCGGCCGCGCCGATCCAGATCGGCAGGTAACGCCCGCCGTCCCGCTCACGCAGCAGGACGATCGGCTGGTTCGTGGGCATCTCGACGCGGACGCCCAGGACATCGACCTCTCTCACTTCTCCACCGTACCCCGGCGCGTCGACGGTGGGGTACGGGCTCAGCGGGCCAGGCCCGAGCGGACCAGCGCGACGTGCAGCGCGATGCAGGCAGAGGCGATCTCGGCCGTCCGCTCCTCGCGTGTGCCACTCCCCCGACGGGTCGCCAGGACCTGGTCGACCAGGCCGATCTCACGGTCGGCGGCGGTGCGAAAGGGCCGGAGGTGGCGTGCCTCGAGCCCGTGGCCGGCGAGGGTCCGGGCGGCCGCCGCGATCGCCAGCGCGTCGTGGCCGAAGTGGCCCTTCTCGTCGGGCTGGAGCAGGCCGTACGTCTCGAGCGCGATCATGGTGTCGCGGTCGATCCCCGTGGCCTCCCGCAGCTCCGGCCCGGTGAGCGAGACGTCGCTGCGTGCCGCGAGGTCCTGCGGGCCCGGGACCTCGGGGTCCGCCGACGGTGCTGGCGGCCGGGGCCGGCCTCCCGACTCCTCGCCTGGGTCGGACAGACCGCGGTCGAGGGCGTCGAGGGCGTCCCGGATGACCTTGAGCGGCCAGTAGCGGTCCCGTTGCGCCGACAGCACGTAGCGCAGACGGCGGACGTCGTCCTCGGTGTACGTGCGGTAGCCCGACGGTGTGCGGTGCGGAAGCACCAGTCCCTCGGCCTCGAGGAAGCGGATCTTCGACGCGGTGACATCGGGAAAGTCGTCGGAGAGCGCTGCGAGGACCTTGCCGATCGTCAGGCGCCGAGGGGCAGCCTCTCCCGCGTCGCCCGCCACCGTGCCTGCGGTCATGCCGGTGCGGGCTGGGGTGCTCCGGACGAGTAGTAGACGAGGCGGAACTTGCCGATCTGGACCTCGTCGCCCTGGTGCAGGGGGGCCTCGTCGATCCGCTCCCGGTTGACGTAGGTGCCGTTGAGTGAACCGGCATCGCGCACGACGTAGCCGCCACCCTGCGCGACGAAGGCCGCGTGCTTGCGCGAGACGGTGACGTCGTCGAGGAAGATGTCCGAGTCGGGGTGGCGACCAGCGGCCACCTCCTGGTCGTCCAGCAGGAAGCGGGCCCCCGTGTTGGGGCCGCGGAGCACGACGAGCAGGGCGGTCCCGGGCCGCAGGGCCTCGATGGTCGCCTGGTCCTCGGCCGTGAGGCCCCGCCCGTCGACGGTGTCGACGTGGTCGCTGTCCAGCGACGGCACGCCTTGGAACCGCATGGTGCGGGGTTCGACGTTCATGTCGTCGGGGTCGGGCAGGTCGCTCGACATGCGGTCCTCCTCTGTGGTGCGGGCGGATTCGGGTCCATCCACTCTAGTTGACCCGGGCAGGTCGGAGCCTGCCCGGCATCGTGGCGGAACGGGGACCCGTCGGGGTCAGGTCAGCGAGGCGGTGTAGGTCGACGCGTCCATCAGGCCCTCGACGGCGGAGGCGTCGGCCGGGCGCAGCTCGAACATCCAGCCCTCCCCGTAGGGGTCGGAGTTGATCAGCTCGGGCGAGGCGTCGAGGGCGGCGTTGGTCGCCGTGACCTCACCCTCGAGGGGCGCGTACACATCGCTCACCGACTTCGTCGACTCGACCTCTCCGCACGAGTCACCGGGCGTGACCGTGTCGCCGACGGCGGGCAGGGACACGTAGACGACGTCGCCCAGCGCGTCCTGGGCGAAGGACGTGATGCCGATGCGAACCACTCCGTCGTCGCCGACACGAACCCACTCGTGGTCGCTGGTGTAGCGCAGGTCGGAGGGGTAGTCCAGGTCGCTCATGTCGCTCCTTCGTCTGTGGTCGGCCCCGATCGGGGCCGTGGTGGATGCGCGTGCTGCTGGGCGCTGGTGTCGCCGGCGATGCGGTGGCACCTGAGAGGATGCCATGCCCGCGCGACGTGCGCAGGGAGTGGGCGGCACGCAGTGCTGTTCCGGGTCAGTGCGCCGCTGCTCCGGCACCCTCGTGAGGTCATTCGACGGGCTTCGCGTGGGTCATCTCGGTGGGCCGGTGCATCGAGGTGATCTCGACGAGGCTCGACTCCGTGACGGTGGCCTCGGCCCCCTTCTGCCGCACCGACTCGACGATCCCACCGGGGATCGTCATGGCCGACGACAGCGTCTTCGAGTCACCGATCACCTTGATCACGAGGGGACGCGGCACCTGCACGCCGTCGACGAGGATCTCTCCGTCGCGGTCACCCACGAACGACGAGGCCACGACCCGGACGCCGCCCACGTCGATGGACTCGGCCCCGGCGTCGCGCAGCTCCTGGATGATGTCGAGGACGATCGGTCCGGTGACGGCGTTGGTCGGGTCGCTGATCCGCAAGGTGATGCCCGGCCCCTTGGCTGCGAGGGTCCCGGCCAGGATGCCGAGGGTGTCGACGCGCTTCTGCGCCTGCTCGAGGGCCTCGGCTGCCGTGCCGGTGCCGTTCTTGAGGCGGTCGCGGGTGGCCTCGAGCTCACGGACCTGCTGGTCGAGGCGGGACGAGCGCAGCGAGATGTCGTCGAGCACGCGGACGAGGTCGGTCTGGCTCAGCTCGTCGAGGCCACGCTGGTTGGTCAGCTGCACCTGGGCGGCGATGCCGGCGCCCAGGAGCACGGCGAGCAGGGCCCCGAGGACGTTGGCCCGCGTGGCGCGGGGACGGCTCATCCTGACCAGGCGCGTCCAGGCCGCGCGGCCCTCGACCGGCACCCGGCTCGTCCCCGTCTCGGGAGCTGCGGGTCCGGCGCTCTCGGCCGGGTCGTCGTCAGCAGCGGCCGCGAGCGACGACGCAGGAGCCACCTCCGCCTGCCCGGCGGCAGGCTCTGGGGTGGGCTCGGCGGCAGGCTCTGCGGTGGGCTCTGCGGTGGGCTCTGCGGTGGGCTCTGCGGTGGGCTCGGCGGCAGGCTCTGCGGTGGGCTCGGCGGCAGGCTCTGCGGTGGGCTCGGGCGTGGGCTCGGGCGTGGGCTCGGGCGTGGGCTCGGGCGCTGGGGTCGGCTCCGCCGTCGGCTCGACCGTCGGCTCGACCGAGGCGGCGGGCGTGCTCTCCGGCGCCGTGTCGGGAGCCGCGTCGGCCGGCGACTCTGCCGTGGCGTCGACGACCGGCTCCTGGCCGTGGGCGGGAGTGGGTGCGGGGCGACCCTTCTTGCGCTTGCCCATGCTCAGGCCTTGAACAGGTGCCGGCGGATCGAGGCGACGTTGGAGAAGATCCGCACGCCGAGGACGACGACCACACCGGTCGAGAGCTGCGAACCGACACCGAGCTGGTCGCCGAGGAAGACGATGAAGGCGGCCACGACGACGTTGGACAGGAACGAGACGACGAAGACCTTGTCGTTGAAGATGCCGTCGAGGATCGCGCGGAGGGCACCGAAGACGGCGTCGAGAGCCGCGATGACCGCGATCGGCAGGTACGGCTGGAGCCACACCGGCACGGATGGATCGAGGAAGAGCCCCACCGCGAGTCCGGCCACGAGGCCGAGAACTGGGATCACGAAGGGTTCTCCTCACTGGTCGGTGACGCCGGGCTTCCGGTGCCGGAGTCGGTGGCGCCACTCGAGGTGTCCGAGGGCGAGCGCGTGGTCGACGTGCTCGTGCCGGTCGGCGCGGCGCCAGCGCTCCGCTTCGGGGCGGACGTGCCCTGTTGGAGCGTCGCGCCCGGCCCGGTCGAGCCTACGGGCGGACCGACGGGTTCCGCGACCTCCAGCCGTGCGGCCGAGTCCCCCGGCACCGTGAGCGAGTCACTCCCGGCCAGGATCGAGCGGATCTTGTACTCGTCGGTCAGCTGCGAGAGGTAGAGCCCGGCGAACGACGGATCGAAGAGCTGCTGCATACCCTGGGTGTCGCCGAGCGCCGTGATGACGTAGGGCCGTGACAGGGGGCGGAAGTCGACGATGATCGCCTGCCCCGCGAACCGGATGGCAGCGGTCGAGCTGAGCCGGTGGCCGTTGATCGAGATGGCCTCGGCCCCGGCGCCCCAGAGACCGTTGACGATGATCTGGAGGTCGCCGGAGGTGACCCGCCCCTCCTGGAAACCGCTGCTGGGCCGGCTGCCCGCGTCGGCGCCGGTGTCGGTCGAGGCGGCGTCGTCGAGCGTCAGCGTCAGTCCCGGGCCGGTGAGGGGCACGGCGCCGGCCTGGACCTCGAGGTCCTTGATGGTGCTCGTGAGGTCGGTGCCACCCGACTGCTGCAGCGCCAGGGCCTCGTAGTCGCGCACCTGCTTGCCGAGCGCGGCCACCTTGGCCTCCTGGTCGGTGCCGTGCTTCTGGAGGGCCTCGATGCGGGTGACGAGCTCCTTCTTCACGGCGGCGGCCGCCGTGGGCTTGGGTCGCAGCGACTGCGCCGCCACCGCGAAGAGGAACCCGGTGAGGATCGCCAGCACGACGACGAGGACCGTGCGCGTGGACGTGGCGCCGGGGAGTCCGGCAGCGATCCGCCGGTCGGCCGCCTCCTGGTAGCCGGCATCGAGCGGCCGCTCCATCATCGTGGTGAGCAGGGTCATCGACTCGTCGGGTCGGCGCTCGGTGCTCACGGGGTCACCACCCGGGGACGCTGCGCCAGCACGAGACGGGCGTGGACGGCATACAGCACGGCGGCGAGCCAGTAGAGGACGACGCCCCACCACGCGAAGCCCCAGCCGATGGGGCGGGCGAGGTCGCCGAGCCAGTCGTCGCGCTGCGCGAGCAGCAGGAGCGGGAAGGCGTAGAGGAGGTTGAACGTCGCGGCCTTGCCGACGAAGTGCACCGGCAGGCCCACCTGCCCCTTGGTGCGCAGGTAGAGCAGCATCAGTGCCATGACGACCTCGCGTGCGAGGAGCACGGCGACGAGCCAGACCGGGATGATGTCGCGCCACATGAGCCCGACGAGGGTCGTGAGGATGTAGAGCCGGTCGGCGATGGGGTCGAGGAACTGACCCAGGCGGCTCTCCATGTTGAACCGCCGGGCGATCTTGCCGTCGAGGTAGTCGGTGACCCCGGAGAACAGCAGGAGCAGGAAGGCCAGCCCGTCGCGCTCCGAGACGATGGCCCAGAGGAAGACGGGCACGCCGAGCAGGCGCAGCACCGACAGGACGTTGGGGATCGTCAGCAGGCGCTCCGTCACGACGTGCTCGCGCTCCCCCGCTCTCTCGACCTCCACGGCGGCAAGCCTAACGGGCACCCGGAGCAGCCGAGATCCGTCCCCGGCATCGATCCGGACACGACCACCCTCGGCGACGGGCGGGCCGGCGTGACGGCCGGCCCCGAAGGCGGGGACCGCAGGCCCTACGGCCCGGACCTGCTCTGGCACACTCTGCACCATGCCCGGCGGACACTCGCACAGCCATGCCCACGACGCGCCCGGTGCGTCCGGCACCGTCGCCGTCAGCACCCTGGCCCGGGTCGGGCTCACCCTGCTGCTCGTGCTCGCCGCGGCGGCCACCGTGTTCGGTCTCGTGCGCTACTGGCCCACCGACGCGCAGACGCCGGCGCGGGTGGGCACGTCCGACTTCGCGGCGCCCGGAGTGACGTTTCCCGTGGCGGAGGTCCAGGCGGTCCTCCCGGTCTGCGAGGGCCCCGATGCCGGCACCGGTGCCAAGCCGGCGGACGGCCAGGGTGGCGACGTCGTCGACGCGGACGCGACGTGCGGCGCCATCACGGTCCAGCTCGAGCAGCCCACCGCCACCTCGGGTGACGTGCGTCCGATCGTCTCGGTCTCGGTGCCGCCCGCGGTCTCCACGTCAGGACTGCGCGAGGGCGACACCGTCATGCTGCTCCGGACCCCGCCCCAGGACTCCCAGCCCGAGACGTACTCCTTCCTGCAGGTGCAGCGCGGGGCGCCGTTGTCGCTGATGCTCGCGCTCTTCCTCGTCGTCGTGGCCGTCGTCGCGCGGTGGCGCGGGATCCTCGCTCTCGTCGGACTCGTCTTCGGCGGCCTCGTCGTCGTGAAGTTCATGCTGCCGGCGCTGCTCGAGGGACAGTCGGGCCTGCTCGTCGCCCTCATCGGGTCCTCCGCCATCATGTTCGTCGTCCTCTACCTCGCCCACGGACTGTCGGTGCGCACCAGCACGGCCCTCGCCGGCACGCTCTTCGGCGTCGCGATCACGGCCGGTCTCGGCCTGCTCGCCGTCGACCTGGCACGCCTCAGCGGCGTCGCCAACGACGAGGGCGCCACGCTGGCGTCGTTCGTCACGACGATGAACCCGCGCGAGCTGCTCACCTGCGCGATCATCGTGGCCGGTCTCGGCGTGCTCAACGACGTGACGATCACGCAGTCGTCGGCCGTGTGGGAGCTGCGCGCCGCCGCTCCCTCGATGGGGCGTCGCGAGCTCTTCCAGTCCGGCATGCGCATCGGGCGCGACCACATCGCCTCGACGATCTACACGATCGTCTTCGCGTATGCGGGTGCTGCGCTCCCCGTGCTGCTGCTCCTCTTCCTCTACGAACGACCGGTGCTGGAGATGCTCCAGACGGAGTCACTGTCCGAGGAGATCGTGCGCACGCTCGCCAGCGCCATCGGTCTGGTGCTCGCGGTGCCCGTGACGACGGCCATCGCGGCCCTCACCGTCGGAGCCGCGAGGATCCCGGCGACCCCGGCGCCGAACGACCGCGGGGCCGGCTCGCCCGGTGGCAGGGGGCGCCCCGCAGGTCGCGTCGACGCGGAGCAGCAGGGCCCGACCGCGGCCGACCTGGTCCGGGCCGCGAGCGGCCCTCCCGAGCCGTCCACACGGGCCGAGGCCAGGGCGCGGATGTCCGCCTCCTGAGCCGAGGTGGCGGACATCCGCACCCGGTCACGACGTCACCGCAGGTCACGTCGGCTGGGACTCGTGAGGCTTTCAACCAGTTCTCAGGAACCACTAGGCTCGCCGCCATGAACCACGTGACGACCCTCGAGGCGTACGACGACGACCGGGGAAACCGCATCGAGTTCGGCGGCACCGTCGACAAGAACATCCGCATCAAGTTCCGCGGGCGCAACAACGTCCTGCGCGTGGCGACCCAGCAGAACATCGCCCAGCTCTTCGTCGACTTCGACTGCGACGACGGCCTCGTGGAGATCGGCAGCAGCCGAGGCGTGCCTGGGCTGCGAGCGGCGATCCGCGTCGGTGACGGCTGCCAGGTGCGCATCGGCAAGAACGTGTCGTCGACGACCACCGTGGCCATGTCGACCGCGGAGGGCACGTCGATCACCATCGGCGACGACGTGATGATCGCCTCCGACATCCAGATCCGCGCCGACGACGGCCACCCGATCTTCGACGTCCGCACGGGCAAGAGGGTCAACGCGGCCCGGTCGATCGTCATCGGCAACCACGTGTGGCTCGGCCTCGGTGCCTGCGTGCTCGGGGGTGTGACCATCGGCGACGGCACCGTCGTCGGTATGCGCTCGGTCGTGACGCGCTCGCTGCCCAACAACGTCGTCGGTGCGGGCGCGCCGGCCAAGGTCGTCAAGCGCAACGTGGCCTGGGAGCGTCCTCACCTCACCCTGGACCCGCCCTACCGCAAGCCGACCGCGGCCTCGGTCAAGAAGTCCACGGACTACTGGACCCTGACGGTCGACCCGGACAGCAGGCCCTCACGCAGCCGGGAGATCTACGCCGGTGCGCGGCGACGCACGCGCAAGGGCCTCAAGGCCGTCCGCGCCCGCGCCCGCACGCTGAGCAGCCGCGTCTGACGCCCCGTCCACCGGGACTGTGGCCGGCCCCGAGGACGGTCAGGAGACGGTCAGGACGGCCGTCCACGTCGCGCCACCGGACTCGGTGAACCTCACCGTGACGGCCGCCGCGTTCACGCCGTTCTTCGTCGCCGAGACGGTGCCGGTCGAGGCGGTGGCGTTCGGGGCCACGGTGACGGTCCCGCTCCCCGTGTTCTTGCCGGTGGCGGACCAGGAGAGCGTCTCCGTCGCGCCGCTGTAGGACACCGCCCCGCCCGCACTGTTGCCGAACCCGACGTTCGCCACCACGACGGCGTTGTTGCCGCCGCCCGAGACGGTGCAGCCGTACGACGACCCGACGGCGCCCCTGCAGCTGGGCGTGACCGAGGTGCCGTTGAGTGTGGCCCCGGAGAAGACGAGCCCGACTGCCTGTGCGTTGACGACGCCCTGGGTCACCGTCGTGGACGTCGACGCCGTGTGGCTGGCGGTGCCGGCATACGTCGCCGTGACCGATCCTGAGCCGGGAGTCGGGAAGGTCGTCGTGCAGGTGGCGATCCCCGAGGCGTTCAGGGTCTGGGAGCCCGCCGAGCAGCCGATCACCGTCGTGCCGTCCCTGAACGTGACAGTGCCGGTCGGCACTCCCCCGCCGGGCGCGGCGGCGGCCACCGTGGCGGTGTAGGTGACACCCTGGCCCGTCCGGACCGTCGTCGCCGAGGTCGTCAGGCCCGCCCTCGTGGCGGCCCCCCACGACCTGGCTGACGGCCGCCGAGGTGGAGGTGAGGTGGTCGGGCGACCCGTCATAGACCGCGGTGATGCTGCGCGTGCCTGCGGAGGGGTGGCTGACCGCGCAGGTGGCCGAGCCGCCCCCGAGGGTCCGGCTGCCGCCCGCAGGCAGTCCTTGCAGTGGCAGCCGGGACACCTTGCACCACAATCGGATTCGGGCCACTCGGAGCCGGGTGCCCTCGGCTCCTCGCACGGGCACCCGCACCGACGACGAAGGGCCGCACTCTCGGTGGAGAGTGCGGCCCTTCGTCGATCGGTCGGGCTGACAGGATTTGAACCTGCGACCCCTTGACCCCCAGTCAAGTGCGCTACCAAGCTGCGCCACAGCCCGAATGCCCCTCGGGGCGAAAGGAACATTAGCGCACCCGATGCCGCTGGTCCCAATCGGCCCCCGTGGGCGGCCCCGTGCCCGCTCCGTCAGCGGCGGCGCTTCTCGCGGACGCGCACCGAGACCTCGATCGGCGTGCCCTCGAAGCCGAACTGCTCGCGCAGCCGGCGCTCGATGAAGCGGCGGTAGCCGGCCTCGATGAAGCCCGACGCGAAGATCACGAAACGCGGCGGACGGGTCGAGGCCTGGGTCGCGAAGAGGATGCGGGGCTGCTTGCCACCACGCAGCGGGTGCGGGTGGGATGCCACGATCTCGCCGAGGAAGGCGTTGAGCCGCCCGGTCGGGACGCGGGTGTCCCACGACTCGAGTGCGGTCTCGATGGCGGGCACGAGGCGGTCCATGTGGCGGCCCGTGCGCGCCGAGATGTTGGCCCGGGGGGCCCACGGCACCTGGACCAGCTCCTTCTCGATCTCGCGCTCGAGGTAGTAGCGGCGCTCCTCGTCGAGGTTGTCCCACTTGTTGTAGGCGATGACGAGGGCACGGCCGGAGTCGATGACCTGCTGCACGACTCGGATGTCCTGCTCAGCGATCGGCTCCTCGGCGTCGATGAGCACCACGGCCACCTCGGCCTTCTCCAGGGCGGTCTGGGTGCGCAGTGACGCGTAGAAGTCCGCGCCGCGGCTCTGGTGCACGCGGCGGCGGATGCCGGCCGTGTCGACGAAGCGCCACGTCTTGCCGCCGAGCTCGATCAGCTCGTCCACGGGGTCGCGGGTGGTGCCGGCGACGTTGTCGACGACGACGCGCTCCGAGCCCGCCAGACGGTTGAGCAGGCTGGACTTGCCGACGTTGGGTCGGCCGACGAGGGCGACCCGGCGGGGGCCGCCCTGGGCGTACGCGCCGTGCGCCGACACGTCGGGCAGCACTTCGAGCACGGCGTCGAGCGCGTCGCCGCTACCGCGGCCGTGCACGGCCGAGACGGGGAAAGGCTGCCCCAGCCCGAGGCTCCACAGCATCGCGGCGTCGGCCTCGCCGCGCTGGTCGTCGACCTTGTTGGCGACCAGCACGACGGGCTTGCCCGAGCGGCGGAGCAGCTTGACGACCGCCTCGTCGTCGTCGGTGGCGCCGACCGTGGCGTCCACCACGAACATGACGACGTCGGCGAGGTCGATCGCGATCTCGGCCTGCTCGGCGACGCGGAGGTGGATCCCCGTGGCGTCGGCCTCCCAGCCGCCGGTGTCGACGATGGTGAAGCGACGTCCACCCCACTCGGCCTCGTAGGAGACGCGGTCGCGGGTCACGCCGGGCACGTCCTCGACGACGGCCTCCCGGCGTCGCAGGATGCGGTTGACGAGGCTCGACTTGCCGACGTTGGGTCGGCCGATCACGGCCACGACGGGGAGCGGGCCCTGGGCCGCACCGTCGTCGGAGAGCGGCCCCTGGGCATCCAGCAGCGCCTGGTCCTCGGGGCTGAGCTCGAAGTCGTCGAGCCCGGCGCGCAGCGCGCGTTCCACGGCAGCGTCGTCGACGGCGGGGTCGGCGGTCGAGATCGGAGCGCCCTCGTCGGTGGGGCGGGCGGTCTCGTCAGTCACGGTGTCCTCGAATCAGTGAACGTCTGTTGAGGGACCATTCTCCACCCGCGAGCGGCCTACATGTGACGCGAGGGCGTCGCGCAGCCGGTCGCTGGCCAGTCGGAGGCGGTCGCGGCCCGGCACAGCGGGGTCGACAGCGAGCCGGAACGGGTCACCGAAGTCGACGAGCAGGCGCGAGCGGAAGGCCGGCCAGTCGTCCTTGGTGGCACCGAGTACGCGGGTGCCGCTGACGGCGACCGGCACGATCTGGGCATCGGTGCGCAGCGCGATCCAGGCGGCTCCGTGGTTGACCTGCTGGACCTCCCCGTCGCCCCGGTTGCCCTCGGGGAAGATCCCGACCGCTCCCCCGCACTCGAGGACCGCGCTGGCCGAGGCGAGGGCGGCGCGGTCGCCGACGGACCGGTCGATGGGGATCTGGCCGACGTTGCGGATCGTCCAGCCCCAGAAGCCCGAGAAGGCCTCCTGCTTGACGAGGAAGCTCACGGGTCGCGGCGCCAGGCCGAAGACGAGGGGCCCGTCGAGGAAGGCCGCGTGGTTGGCCACGAGGATCACCGGCCCGGTGGGCGGGACGCGCTCGGGGTGCAGGGCGGTGCCGCGGTAGAGCGTGCTGAAGATGGCCTTGCCGATCGGGCGGCCGATCCGGGCCCGGTTCGGGTGGGGAGCGACCGCCTGGCTCATGCCCGGGCCGCCTCGACCACCTGGAGCACCGCCTCGACCGAGCCCTCGAAGTCGAGGTGCGACGTGTCGATCGTCGTGACGCCGTCGGCGGCCACGGTGAACTCCGACACCGCGGAGTCGGCCTTGTCGCGGTCGACGATCTGCGAGCGGGTGGCGGCCACGGCGTCCGCGTCGGCGGCTCCGTGCAGCTCGGTGGAGCGCCGCGCGAGCCGCGCCTCCTCGGATGCGGTCAACAGGATGCGCACGGGCGCGTCGGGCGCGACGACGGTGGTGATGTCTCGCCCTTCGGCGACGACGCCGCCCGTGGAACCGGCCGCCTCCGAGATGAGACGGCGCTGCAGGACCCGGAGGATCTCGCGCACGGGGATGACGGTGGCGACGGCGGAGACGTTGGTCGAGATGCCGGTCTCGCGGATCGCCGCGGCGACGTCGGTGCCGTCGACCTCGACCGTGGGCGCATCGGGATCGGTCCCGATGTGCAGCGGAAAGCGCTGTGCCGCAGCGGTGATGGCCTCGGCGTCGGTGAGGTCGACGCCTTCGTGCAGGCACCACCAGGTGAGCGCGCGGTACATCGCGCCGGTGTCGAGGTAGCCGTAGCCGAGGGACCGCGCGACCTGCTTGCTGACACTGGACTTGCCGGACCCGGAGGGCCCGTCCACGGCGACGACGAAACCGGACAGGTGGTCCTCGGGGGTCTGCGGCATGCGGACGACGATAGTGCCTCGACCGGACCGCCTCCGGACCCGCCCGGGGGGCCGGGACCGTCAGTCGTGGACGCGCCAGCCGAGGCGGGCGAGCGCGGTGCGCAACGGCTCGACGGAGGCGGGCACCACCGAGATCTCCGCGACGCCGACGGCCTGGCCGAGCCCGTGCTCGAGGTGGAGGTCCTCGAGGTTGATGCCCGCGTCACCGACGTCGGTGAGCAGCCGCGCGAGCGACCCGGGCTCGTCGGGGACCACGACGGAGACGACCTCGTAGGCCGCTGGGGCGGC
Organism: Terrabacter sp. Root181; assembly: GCF_001428505.1. Classification (GTDB taxonomy): domain Bacteria; phylum Actinomycetota; class Actinomycetes; order Actinomycetales; family Dermatophilaceae; genus Terrabacter. Next base: position 102,828 of record NZ_LMHU01000006.1, on the reverse strand, counting down.
GCCGTGCTTGCCGGGGATGCGTGCGTGCCCGAGGTTGCCGGCCTCGAGGACGTGGCTCAGCGTGCCGAGGGCCCCGGCGCCGTCGGCGTCGACGAGGGCGTCGAGGGCGGCGACCACGTCGTCGACCTGGTCACGGACGTGGCGCAGGACATGGCGCACGGCGGGGGCGTTGCCGGCGAGGATCTGTGTCCAGAGGCGGGGGTCGCTCGCGGCGATGCGCGTCACGTCGCGCAGACCCTGGCCGGCGAGTCCGACGGCGGACTCGGGCAGCTCGCGCAGGCACGCCGCGACGATGCTCGCGGCCAGCTGGGGCACGTGCGACACGGCCGCCACCGCCTCGTCGTGCTCGTGGGCCGGCATGACCCGTACGGCGGAACCCACGGCGAGGGCGAGCTCACGCACGCGACGCACCGCGGCGTCGGTCGAGGCCTCGTGGGGCACGACGACCCACGCCCGACCGTCGAAGAGGTCAGCGCGGGCGGCGGCGGCACCGGAGCGCTCACGGCCGGCCATCGGGTGCGACCCGACGTAGCGGCTCGCGTCGGCCCCCGAGTCGAGCACGACACGGAGCAGCGATTCCTTGACGGAGGCGACGTCGGTGACGACGGCGTCAGGCCACCGGCCCAGCGCGTCGACGACGACCCGAGCCGCCACGTCGGGGGGCGCCGCGACGACGACGACGTCCGGCGGGTCCGACACGTCCTCGGCCATCTCACCTGCACGCAGGTCGCGTGCGAGTCGGACGGCCGTCGGGGACGGGTCCTCGAGCGACACGCGAAATCCGCTGTTGGACAAGGCGATCCCCAGGCTTGTCCCGATCAGCCCTGCCCCGACGATGCGGACGTGCGTGCTCACCCCGTCAGCGTAGCGAGCGGGTCGTCCCACGGCCCGGACGTCCGGATCACAGACCGGCGGCCTTGTAGAGCGCCCCGATCTCGGCCTTGTTGAGACGGCGGGTGCGCCCGGACTTGAGGTCGGCGAGACGGATCGGACCGACCTCCGTGCGGACGAGCTCGAGGACCGGGTGCCCCACGGCCTCGAGCATGCGGCGCACGACGTGCTTCCGGCCCTCGTGCAGCACCACCTCGACCATGGCCTTGCCCGGCTGGTGGTCGACGATCCTGAACGAGTCGACGCTCACGGGTCCGTCCTCGAGCTCGACACCCTCACGCAGGCGCTTGCCGACGTCACGCTGCACCGGTCCACGGATCGTCGCGACATAGGTCTTGAGCACGCCGTATGCCGGGTGCTGCAGCCGGTGGGCGAGGTCGCCGTCGTTCGTGAGCAGGAGCAGGCCCTCGGTGTCGGCGTCGAGACGACCGACGTGGAAGAGCCGCTCCTCGCGGTTGCCGACGTAGTCGGCCAGCGAGATGCGACCCAGCTCGTCGTGCATCGTCGTGACGACGCCCTTGGGCTTGTTGAAGGCGAGGTAGACGCGGTCCTCGTCGAGGTTGACGCGCACGCCGTCGACGTGGACGACCTGGCTGCGCGGGTTGATGCGCACGCCGAGCTCGGTGACGACCTGGCCGTCGACCTCGACGCGTCCCTGCTCGATGAGGTTCTCGCAGACGCGGCGCGAGCCGACACCGCCGGCGGCCATGAGCTTCTGCAGCCGCACGCCGTCGGGGTCGTGCACGTCGATCTCGGGCGTGGCCTTGCGCTCGGGCAGCTTGGTGGGCTGGCTGGCCTTGGTCGAGCCCGCGAAGCGGGGACCCGACGCCTTGCCGCTTCCGCCCTTGCTTCCGCCGCTCTTGCCGCCTGCGACGGGTCGCCCGCCACGGCGTGCGCCGCCAGGGCCTCCGGTGGGCCCGGAGTCCTTCTTGCGCGGCTGGCGGGGTGACCTGGAGTACTCGCTCATGCGTGTCCTTCCTCGATGAGCTCGTCGATGACGTCGGCGTCCGGTAGGTAGGGCGCCAGCGCCGGGAGGTCGTCGAGGGACGACAACCCCATCCGCTGGAGGAAGTAGGGGGTCGTGCGGAAGAGCATGGCGCCGCTCTCGCCCACGTCCTCGACCTCCTCGATGAGGCCGCGCGACGTCAGCGTTCGCACGACGCCGTCGACGTTGACGCCGCGCACGGCGCTGACCCGCGCCCGGGAGACCGGCTGGCGGTAGGCGATGACGGCGAGCGTCTCGAGCGAGGCCTGGGTCAGCTTGGCCTGCTGCCCGTCGAGCACGAACTTCTCCACCACGGGCGCGAAGTCGGACCGGCTGTAGACGCGCCATCCACCCGCGACGCTGCGCAGGGTGAAGCCGCGCTGCGCGGCGGCATACTCCTCCTCGAGGGCGTGCAGGTGACCGCGCACGTCGTCGACGGGCAGCTCGAGCGCCGACGCGAGGGCCACCTCGGTGACCGGCTCGTCGACGACCATGAGCACGGCCTCGAGGGCCGAGCGGGCACCGCCCGGGAAGTCGTTGATGTCGAAGGCGATCTGCTCGTCGGCACCCTCGCGCTCCACGAGCACCTCGGGCTCGGTGGTCGCGTCGGGCCCCTGCGCCGACTGGTCACTCATCGTGTGCTCCTGTTCGTGGGGTGGCGTCGCCACCCGTCTCCTCGGTGCCCTCTGCGGGCTCGCCGTCGGCCTCGTCGTCTTCGTCGAACTCGTCCGTCTCGTCCGTCTCGTCGTCCTCGTCGAACTCGTCGTCGATCGCGATGTCGCCGGCTTCGGTGCCCGTCCAGCGGATGTCGAGCTCGCCGAGGGCCTCGGCCTGCTCGAAGGCGATCGCCGCCTCCTTGAACAGCTCGAGCAGGGCCAGGAACCGCGCGACGATGACGAGCGTGCTGTCGGCGTCGGCCACGAGGCTCCGGAACGAGACCTGGCCGCGGTGGCGCAGCCGGTCCACGATGATCGCGGCCTGCTCCCGGACGCTGACCTGGGGCGCGTGCAGGTGCTCGAGGCCGACGGTCGGCGCGATCTTCGGCGTCATCGTCCGCGCTGCGATCATCGCGAACTGCTCGGGCGTGATGGCGATGACGAGCTCGGGCAGCAGGCTCGCGAACTCCGGCTCGAGACCCGCCTGACGTGGGGTGATGCGCCCGGCCGTCGCCATCCGCTCGCGGAACGTGGCGGCGATGTCCTTGTAGGCGCGGTACTGGAGCAGTCGCGCGAAGAGCAGGTCGCGCGCCTCGATGAGCGCGAGGTCCTCGTCGTCCTGCGGGCCGGACTGCGGGAGCAGGCGCGATGCCTTGAGGTCGAGCAGGGTGGCGGCGATGAGCAGGAACTCGGAGGCCTGCCCGAGGTCCCAGTCGCTGTCGGCCGCCTGCGCGGTCTTGATGTGGGCGACGAACTCGTCGGTGACCTTGGCGAGGGCCACCTCGGTGATGTCGAGCTTGTGCTTGCTGATGAGGCCGAGCAGCAGGTCGAAGGGCCCCGAGAAGACGTCGAGGTGCACCTCGAAGGGCGCGGCGGAGCGGCGCGTGATGACACCGCCGGGTGTCAGCTCCTCCGCGGGCGCGCCGGGCGCCGCAGGGGCGACCGCGGCGGGCGTGAGCGCGTCCGGTGACTCCGCCTCCGGGGCCTGCGCGGGCACGCCTGCGTCGTCGGTGTCGACCGCGGTGCGGTCGACGGTGTCCTGCTCGGTCATCAGATCACTGCGGATCAGGCCGCGCCGCCGCGCGCGATGAGCTCGCGGGCGAGCTGGCGGTAGGCGTTGGCACCGGAGTGCTCGGACGAGTAGGACGTGATCGGCTCGGCGGCGAGGGTCGCGTCGGGGAACTTGACCGTGCGGCTGATGACCGTGTGGAAGACCTGCTCGCCGAAGTGGTCGACGACCGAGCGCACGACCTCGCGGCTGTGCAGGGTGCGGCTGTCGTACATCGTGGCGAGGATGCCGTCGACCTGCAGGCGCGGGTTGAGGCGGTCGGTGATCTTGTCGATCGTGTCGATGAGCAGCGCGACACCACGCATCGCGAAGAACTCGCACTCGAGCGGGATGATGACGCCGTGCGCGGCGGTCAGCGCGTTGACGGTGAGCAGGCCGAGCGACGGCTGGCAGTCGATGAGGACGAGGTCGTACTCGTCGACGACGGGCCGCAGCACGCGGGCCAGGATCTGCTCGCGGGCGACCTCGCCGACGAGCTGGACCTCGGCCGCCGACAGGTCGATGTTGGCGGGCACGAGGTCGAGGTTGGGCGTGCGCGTCTGCTGGATGACGTCGTGGATCTCGTGGCCGCGCTCGACGAGGAGGTTGTAGATCGTCGTGTCGAGCTCCTGGGCGTTGACGCCGAGGCCGACGGACAGCGCGCCCTGCGGGTCGAAGTCGATGACGAGGACCTTGCGGCCGAGCTCGGCCAGCGCTGCGCCGAGGTTGATCGTCGTCGTCGTCTTGCCGACGCCGCCCTTCTGGTTGCACATGGCGATGATGCGAGCCGGCCCGTGGCTCGAGAGCGGCGCGGGGTCCGGGAAGTCAGGAAGAGGTCGGCCGGTCGGGCCCATGGCGCCCGAGCCCGCGGACTCGGTGCCGGGCAGGTGCGCGACGCGGGGGGCGGCGGTGACCGCACTCTGTCGAGACTGGTCGAGGTCCTCGGACGGCACGGACTGCATGGTGTCGTGTGACTCCTCGTTCACCGGGTGTTCCACTCCGCTCGGCCTTGCCCTGGGATGCTGCGGTCAGCCTCGCGCTGATCACGTGTGACCTTATCAGCGGGCACGGGGGTGGGCGCCCGCATAGACCTCGCGGAGTCGGTGGACCGAGACCATCGTGTAGATCTGCGTCGTCGTGACGGAAGCGTGCCCGAGCAGCTCCTGGACGACGCGCACGTCGGCCCCGCCGTCGAGCAGGTGGGTGGCGAAGGAGTGGCGCAGCGTGTGGGGCGAGACGTGCTCGGTGAGGTCGGCCCGCTCGGCGGCGCGCCGGATGATCGCCCACGCAGACTGGCGTGAGAGCCGCGCCCCGCGCTGGTTGAGGAAGAGCGCCGGACCCCCGTGTCCGTGCGTGGCGAGAGCCGGTCGGCCCCGGACGAGGTATGCCGTCACGGCCTCCACCGCGTAGCGGCCGACGGGGACGATGCGCTCCTTTCCGCCCTTTCCGCGCAGTCGCACGGACGCCGCTCCCCCGCCCGTCGGAGTGCTGCCGGCGGGATCGGGGAGGGCGGCGGTCTCGATGTCGTCGACGTCGAGGTCGACGGCCTCACTGATGCGGGCGCCGACGCCGTAGAGGACCTCGAGGAGTGCTCGGTCGCGCAGCGACTCGGGCGTGTCGCCGACCGACGCCGCCGCGAGGAGCCGCTCCACGGCCTCGATCGGGATCGCCTTGGGCAGGCGTGCGGGGGGCTTGGGCGGGGCGACGTTGGCGGCCGGGTCACCGGCCACCTCGCCCTCGAGCGCGAGGAAGCGGTGGAAGCCCCGGACCGCGACGAGGGTCCGCGCCGCGGACGAGGCAGCGAGCCCGCGCTCGCGCAGGGACGCGAGGAAGTCGGTGACGTCCGCCTCGGTGACCCTGCCGGCGTCGTCGATCCCCCGCGCGGCAAGGAACGCGGTGTAGGCACGCAGGTCGCGGGCGTAGGACTTGAGGGTGTTGTCGGACGCGCCCTTCTCGACGCGGACGTGGTCGAGCCACCCGCGGACGTCGCGCTCGAGGCGCGAGAGTCGTGCCGCGGGTGGCCCGGTGACGACCTGCTCGGTCAGGACAGCGCCTCGTCGAGACCGACCGACGCCATGCCGTGCGCCTCGGCGACGCCGGCGTACGTGACGTGCCCGTCGTGCGTGTTGAGCCCCAGGCCGAGCGTGTGGTCGGTGCGCAGGGCGTCGCGCCAGCCCTGGTTGGCGAGCTTCACGGCATACGGCAGGGTCGAGTTCGTCAGCGCGTACGTCGAGGTGTTGGGCACCGCGCCCGGCATGTTGGCCACGCAGTAGAAGACCGACTCGTGCACGCGGTACGTCGGGTCCGCGTGCGTCGTGGCGTGGCTGTCCTCGAAGCAGCCGCCCTGGTCGATCGCGATGTCGACGAGCACGGAGCCGGGCTTCATCTGCGATACGAGCTCGTTGGAGACGAGCTTGGGAGCGGCTGCACCGGGGATGAGCACGGCACCGATGACCATGTCGGCCTCCTGCACCTGCTGCTGGACCGTGAGCCGGTTCGAGGCGAGGCCGTGCACCTGGTTCTCGTAGCGCCAGAAGGACATCCGCAGCTTGTCGAGGTCGGTGTCGAGCAGCGTGACGTCCGCGCCCATGCCAAGCGCGATGTTGGCGGCGTTCTGGCCCGAGACCCCGGCACCGAGGATGACGACCTTGGCGTTGGCGACGCCGCCGACGCCGCCCATGAGCACGCCGCGTCCGCCCTGGGCGCGCATCAGCGCGTGGGCGCCGACCTGGGGTGCCAGGCAGCCGGCCACCTCGGACATCGGGTAGAGCAGCGGCAGGGCCCCGGAGGGCAGCTGCACCGTCTCGTAGGCGATGCCGGTCACCTTGCGCTTGACGAGCTCCTCGGTGAGGGGCTTGTCGGCTGCCAGGTGCAGGTAGGTGAAGAGGGTCAGGCCCTCGCGCATCCGGTGGTACTCCTCGGCGACCGGCTCCTTGACCTTGAGCACCATGTCCGCCTCGCCCCAGACGTCGTCGGCGGAGTCGAGGATCCGCGCGCCGGCCGCGATGTAGTCGTCGTCGCTGATCTGCGAACCGACCCCGGCGTCCTTCTCCACGACCACGTCGTGCCCGTTCTCGGTGAGCTCGTGGACGCCTGAGGGCGTGATGGCCACGCGGTACTCGTGGTTCTTGACCTCGCGGGGGATGCCGACCTTCATGGTGCTGCACTTCCTTCCGGGCTGACTCGGCCGCGGCGACGTTGCCGTGCTGAGACGGGCCCGCAGGGGCCGCGAGGCCACTGTATCCGTGGGCGTCACGGCCCGGTCACGACCTCGCACAACTGCCCTCGGCCGGACTCGCGCCCTGCCACGGGCTCGCGCACGCCTCGAGGCGCCTTCCTCGCGGGCTCCGTGGTCGCCTGGATCGCCTCGGTGGTGGCCTCCACGTGTTCTTTCTCTTCATCTTCGCCACCATGGGCCCGTGAAGCTCTACGCAGACACCCCGGCCCGCCGCACCCGACAGATCCTCTCCGACGTGCTCATGCTCCTGTGGATCGGGCTCTGGGTGTATGCCGGCCGCCAGGTCCACGACATCGTGGACCGGCTGCGCGCACCGGCAGACTCGATCACCTCCGCGGGCCAGTCGGTCAACGGCGCGCTCACCGGCGCGGGTGACCAGGCCGGCCAGATCCCGCTCGTCGGCGACCAGCTGAAGACGTGGCTGACCCAGGCGGCCGGGTCGGGCACCACGCTGCAGGCAGCGGGGACCTCGATGGCGGACACCGTCGACCAGCTCGCGCTCGGCCTCGGCCTCGCGGCGGCACTGGTGCCCATCGTGGTCGTGCTCGTCGTGTGGCTCTACGTCCGGATCCGCTTCGTGCGCAACGCGATCCAGTCGCAGCGCTTCATCGACGCCGGCGAGGACCTCGACCTGTTCGCCCTGCGAGCGATGGCCACGCAGCCGATGCGCGCTCTGGCTCGCGTGTCCGACGACCCTGCCGGTGCATGGCGACGCCAGGACCGTGACGTCATCCGCAGCCTCGCCCTGCTCGAGCTCCGGGACCAGGGCCTGCGCCCGCCGCCCGGCACGTGACTCGCGTGAGCGCGTGGCCGGGCCTGGTGCGGTGTCAGGCGTCGGTGCGCGTCACCCGCGGGTCGAGGTCGTCGGCCGGCGGGTTCCAGGAGTCGGCCGAGGCCGCGACCTGCTCACCCGAGCGGATGTCCTTGACCTCGTCGCCCGACTCCCCGGCGCCGGGGAACCAGACATAGGGGATCCCCCGACGCTCGGCGTAGCGGATCTGCTTGCCGAAGCGCGCCGCCGAGGGAGCCACCTCGCACGCGATCCCGCGCCGGCGCAGGGCCGTCGCGACGCCGACCGCACCCTCGCGCGACTCGTCGTCGGTCAGGGCCACGAGCACCGCGGCGGGCGTGGAGCGCGAGGCGGTGACGAGCCCGCGGCCGATGAGCAGGCCCAGGATCCGCGTCACGCCGATGGAGATGCCGACCCCGGGGTAGGTGTTCTTCCCGTCGCTGGCGAGGGCGTCGTAGCGGCCGCCGGAGCAGAAGGAGCCCCAGGACTCGTGGCCGACGAACTGGGTCTCGTAGACGGTGCCCGTGTAGTAGTCGAGACCGCGGGCGATGCGCAGGTCGGCGACGACCCTGCCGGGGGCGTGCGCCATGCCCGTGCGGATGACGGCCGCGAGCGACTCGAGGCCCTCGTCGAGGAGCGGGTGCTCGACACCGAGCGCGCGGACCTGCCCGACGAAACCGAGGTCCGTCGAGCGGATCGCGGCGAGCGCGAGGCACTGGTCGGCCTGCTCGGGCGTCGTGCCCGACTCGACGAGCAGCGCCGCGACCTTCTCGGGGCCGATCTTGTCGAGCTTGTCGACGATGCGCAGCGTCCCGATGACGTCGGTGATGCCGATGCCCTGGTAGAAGCCGTTCGGGATCTTCCGGTCGTTGACCTGGATGACGAACTCGCCCACCGGGAACCTGCTGAAGACGTCGGCGATGACGAGCGGCATCTCGGCCTCGAAGTGCGGAGAGAGCTGCCCCACGTCGACGACGTCGATGTCGGCCTGGGTGAACTCCCGGTAGCGCCCCTCCTGAGGCCGCTCACCGCGCCACGCCTTCTGGATCTGGTAGCGGCGGAACGGGAAGGAGAGCTTGCCGGCGTTCTCGAGCACGTACCGCGCGAACGGCACGGTCATGTCGAAGTGCAGTCCCCACCGGGCGTCCTCGTCGCTGCCGCCGGCGAGGCGCGACACGGCGTAGATCTCCTTGTCGGCGTCCTCGCCCTGCGCGCTGAGCCGCTCGATCGGCTCGATCGAGCGCGTCTCGACGGACGCGAAGCCGTGCAGCTCGAACGTCTCGCGGATGACGTCGAGGAAGCGCTGCTCGACGATGCGCTCGGACGGGAGGTACTCGGGGAAGCCGCTGATCGGCAGGACCTTGCCGGCCTTGGGCTGCGGGGTGCTCACGCGGGCAAGTCTTTCAGGTAGGGGTTGGTGGCGCGCTCGTGGGCCATCGTCGTGGCCTGGTAGTGGCCCGGGAGCACGAGCGTCGTGTCGGGGAGCGGCAGCACGACGTCGCGCAGGCTGCGCTGCATCGCGGCCGGGTCACCGCCGGGCAGGTCGGTGCGGCCGACCGACCCGGCGAACAGGACGTCGCCCGTCACCATCGTGCGGTCGACGTCCACCTGGTCACGGATGCCGTCGGGCACCCGGTCGATGCCGAACATGACCGATCCCTCGGTGTGCCCGGGTGCGTGGAGCACGTCGACGTCCATGCCGGCGAGCGTCAGACGGGTGCCGTCGGTGATCTCGACGACGTTCGTCGGCTCGGTCCAGCTCGCCGCCGTGCCGAACTGCTGCTCGAGCATCGCGATGAGTCCCGGGTTGGTGCGCCCGAGCAGGTCGTGGAGCCGGTAGCGGTCGTCGGCGTGGATGTAGGCCGCCGTGTCGGACCCGCAGACCGGCGTGACGGAGTAGACGTGGTCGACGTGGCCGTGCGTCAGCAGCACCGCCGCCGGTCGCAGCCGGTGCTCCGTCAGCACCTCGCGCAGCCTCTCCTCGACCCCGATGCCGGGGTCGACGATGACGCACTCCTCCCCCGCGCCGATGGCGAGGACGTAGCAGTTGGTGTCGAACGCCCGGGCCGGGAAGGCAATGGTCAGCACGCTGGGAGCCTAGCGACGCCGGTGGCCGGGGCAGGCGGCATACGCTCTCCGAGGTGGGCGGGACTCCTCCGGTATGCCGTTCGGGGGGCTTCCGAACGCAAATCCGCGCGTCGAAGGGGAGATGTCACGGACTCGTGACCCGTCCCGCTGCGTGCGCACCGCAGTCGTTCCATAAAATGACCGAACGCCCGGGGACAGCCCATGCGGCCCGTACGAGGAGAGGTTCGTGACCAAAGAGCAGGAACGCGCACGTGCGCGCCGCCGCCACGAGGAGCAGCAGAAGAGCGCCAAGCCGCCGGTGAGCGACTCGACGCGCGACAAGCAGGTCTTCGGTGTGATCCTCGCGGTCATCCTCGTCATCGCGGCCGTCATCGTCGTGCCGAAGTTCGTCGGCAGCTCCGACGCGGCTACGCCCGCGGCCGGGTCGACGACGCCCGCGAGCACCCCGACGAGCTCGGGCGGGCTCGCCGCAGGTCAGAAGCTCGCGGCAGGCTGCACCGCTCCCCCGGCCAACCAGACCACCCCGAAGCAGCAGAAGGAGGTCCCGGCCAAGGCCACCGCTGCCGGCAAGACCTTCGTCGCCACCGTCAAGACGACGTGCGGCGACCTCACCTTCGAGCTCGACGGGACCAAGGCCCCGCAGACGGTCGCGTCGTTCATCAACCTGGCCAAGACCGGATTCTGGGCCCCGAGCCCCTGCCACCGCGTCACCACGGAGGGCATCTACGTGCTCCAGTGCGGCGACCCCACGGGCACCGGCCAGGGCGGCCCGGGCTACACCTTCGGCATCGAGAACGCGCCGAAGGACGGGAAGTACGCCACCGGCGTGCTCGCCATGGCCCGCACCTCGGACCCGAACAGCAACGGCGGCCAGTTCTTCATCACCTACAAGGAAACCCAGTTGCCCACCGACGGCGGTGGCTACACGATCTTCGGGAAGGTGACCAAGGGCCTCGACATCGTCGAGAAGATTGCCGCGAACAAGGCCCTGCCCCCCAGCCCGACGGACGGAACCCCCGTCTCCCCGATCAGCATCCTCAGCGTCAGCGTGACGGAGAAGAAGGCATGACCGACATCAAGCAGCCCGAGCCGGACGACACCACCGCCCCCGCGACGGACACCCAGGACGAGGCCGCGGTCGTACCGGCCGTCGAGAACGCCGAGGCCGTCGAGGCCGTCGAGGCCGTCGAGGCCGTCGAGGCCGTCGAGGCCGTCGAGGCCGTCGAGGCCGTCGAGGAGCCCGCGCCAGCAGAGGCGTCGGAGACCACTGAGACCCCGGAGGAGCCCGCGCCAGCAGAGGCGTCGGAGACCACCGAGACCCCGGAGGAGCCCGCGGCGGCCGAGACGGCTGACGTGGTCGCCTCGGTGCAGGCCACGGAGTCCGCTGACACGGTGGAGAGCGCCGACGAGCCCGTTGCAGAGCCAGTCGCCGAGCCAGTCGCCGAGCCAGTCGCCGAGCCAGTCGCCGAGCCAGTCGCCGAGCCACTCGCTGAGCCAGTCGCCGACGCGACCGAGCCCGTTTCCGAGCCAGTTGCCGAGCCAGTCGCCGAGACCGCCGCCGACACGACCGAGCCCGAGTCCGCCGTTCCCGCAGTCGCGCCCGCCGAGGCAGAGGCCCCGGCCCCGGTCTCCGAGCCCGAGGCCGCCGAGCCGGCCGCGACCGAGCCCGTCGCCGTGGAGGGCGTCGAGCCGGAGGCAGCGGCAGCCGACACCGCCGACGCCGTGGCGTCGGTCAGCAGCGTCGAGTCCGGCGAGACGACCGACACCGCGCCCGCCGCGCCCGCCGCGCCGGCCACGCCGTCGCCGGCCAACGTCCCCAAGCCCTCGGCGATCCCCACGCCGGCGGCACTCGCCAAGGCCGTGCCCCATCCCACGGTGACACCCGCGGCCCCGGCGCCGATCACGACCGACCACTCCGCCTCGGCGGCCTTCGGACGCGTCGACGAGAACGGAACGGTCTTCGTCCGCACCAAGGACGGCGGCGAGCAGGAGGTCGGCTCCTACCCCGGCGCCAGCGACCAGGAGGCGCTGACCTACTTCGCACGCAAGTACGACGAGCTCTTCGCCTCGGCCGTGCTCCTCGAGCAGCGCCTCTCCCAGCCGGAGGTCCCGTCCAAGGACGTCGCCGAGGGCCTCAAGACCCTCGCGGCGCAGGTCAAGGACGCGACCGTCGTGGGCGACCTCGACGCCCTCGCCGCCAAGCTCGACGAGATCCAGTCCGGGCTCGCCGCCAAGCGCAACGTCGAGCAGCAGCACCGCGCGGAGGCGCGCGCGGCCGCCACCGCCGAGCGCGAGAAGATCGTGGCCGAGGCCGAGTCGATCGCGGGCCAGCCCGAGAACCGGATCCAGTGGAAGAGCAGCGGCGCTCGCATGCGCGAGCTGCTCGACGAGTGGAAGGCGCACCAGCGCTCGGCCACGCGTCTCGACCGCGAGACGGAGTCGAGCCTGTGGCAGCGCTTCAGCAGCGCGCGCAACGGCTTCGACAAGGCGCGCCGCAGCCACTTCGCGGGGCTCGACGCCCAGCACGCCGACGCCAAGAGCGCCAAGGAGCGGCTCGTGGCCGACGCCGAGAGCCTGGCGACGAGCACCGACTGGGCCGCCACCGCCGGTGCGTTCAAGCGGCTCATGGACGAGTGGCGTCGTGCGGGCCGGGCCAGCCGGTCCGACGACGACAAGCTGTGGGCGCGCTTCAAGGCGGCCCAGGACAGCTTCTTCGCGGCCAAGGACGAGGTCGTCGCCGCCGAGGAGGAGCAGTACCGCGGCAACCTGACCGTCAAGGAGGCCCTCCTCGTCGAGGCCGAGGCGATCCTGCCCGTCACCGACCTCGAGAAGGCCAAGGCCCAGCTGCGCGTCGTCCAGGACAAGTGGGATGCCGCCGGCAAGGTCCCGCGGTCCGACATGGAGCGTGTCGAGAAGGCCATGCGCCGCGTCGAGCAGACGGTGCGCGACGCCGAGGACCGCAGGTGGAAGTCGAGCAACCCGGAGGTCGCAGCCCGAGCCCGGGCCATGGTCGACCAGCTCGAGCGGGCCGTCGCCGATCTCGAGGACGACCTGGCCAAGGCAGAGGCGTCCGGTAGCGCGAGCAGGATCAAGAAGGCCCGCGAGGCGCTCGACGCCCGTCAGGTCTGGCTCGACCAGGCGCGCGCCGGCGTCGCCGAGTTCGGCGGCTGATCGCGGCAGCCACCCACGAAAGGGCCCACCCGACAAGCGCGCTCGTCGGGTGGGCCCTTTCGCGTGCTCCTGTCGACAGGAGCAGGTGCTCGACGGCTACATCGTCGACTTGCCGCCGTTGACGCGGTAGACGTCGAAGACGCCGTCGATCTTGCGGACGGCCTTGATGACGTGGTCGAGGTGCGCGGGGTCACCCATCTCGAAGGTGAAGCGGGAGATGGCCACCCGGTCGCGGGAGGTCTGCACCGAAGCGGACAGGATGTTGACGTGCTGGTCCGACAGGACGCGGGTCACGTCGCTGAGGAGGCGGTTGCGGTCGAGCGCCTCGACCTGCAGCTGCACGAGGAAGACGCTGGCCGAGCTCGGCGCCCACTCGACGTCGATGAGCCGCTCGGGGTTGGCCGTCAGCTGGTCGGCGTTGGTGCAGTCGACGCGGTGCACCGACACGCCGTTGCCGCGCGTCACGAAGCCGATGATCGGGTCGCCGGGGACCGGGGTGCAGCACTTGGCGAGCTTGACCCACACGTCGGCCGTGCCGACGACGACGACGCCCGGGTCGCCGGGCTTGCGCCGACTGGCGGACCGGGTCGGGACCGTGGCCTCGGCGAGGTCCTCGGTGGCGCCATCGACCCCGCCCATCGAGGCGACGACCTTGCCCACCACGTGCTGCGCGGAGACGTGCCCCTCACCCACCGCGGCATAGAGCGCCTCGATGTCCTGGTAGCGCAGGTCGGTCGCGACGGCGGTCATCGACTCGTGGCTCATGAGCCGCTGGAGCGGGAGGTTCTGCTTGCGCAGGGCCTTGGCGATCGAGTCCTTGCCGGCCTCGATGGCCTCCTCGCGTCGCTCCTTGGAGAACCACTGCTTGATCTTGTTGCGCGCGCGAGGGCTCTTGACGAACTGGAGCCAGTCCCGCGAGGGTCCGGCGCCGTCGGCCTTGCTCGTGAGCACCTCGACGACGTCGCCGTTCTCGAGGGTCGACTCGAGCGGCACGAGGCGGCCGTTGACGCGCGCGCCGATGCAGTGGTGCCCGACCTCGGTGTGCACGGCGTACGCGAAGTCGACCGGGGTGCCGCCCATCGGCAGCGCGACGACCGAGCCCTTCGGGGTGAAGACGTAGACCTCGCTGCTGCCCATCTCGAAGCGCAGGGAGTCGAGGAACTCGCCGGGGTCCTCGGTCTCGCGCTGCCAGTCGAGCAGCTGCCGCAGCCAGGCCATGTCGTTCTGGGGGGTGATCTCGCCGGGACGCGCGGGGCCGCCGCCGTTGCTCTGGTCCTTGTACTTCCAGTGCGCTGCGACGCCGTACTCGGCACGCCGGTGCATCGTGTGCGTGCGGATCTGGATCTCGACCGGCTTGCCCTGCGGGCCGATGACCGTGGTGTGCAGCGACTGGTACATGTTGAACTTCGGCATCGCGATGTAGTCCTTGAACCGGCCGGGGACCGGGTTCCAGCGCGAGTGGAGGGCACCCAGCGCCGCGTAGCAGTCACGCACCGTGTCGACGAGCACCCGGACGGCGACGAGGTCGTAGATCTCCTCGAAGTCGCGGCCCCGGACGATCATCTTCTGGTACACGGAGTAATAGTGCTTGGGCCGACCCGTGACGACCGCCTTGATCTTGGCGGCCGTGAGGTCCTCGGTGACCTGGGTGCGCACGCCGGCGAGGTACTCCTCGCGAGCCGGGGCGCGCTCGGCGACGAGGCGCACGATCTCGTCGTAGACCTTGGGGTAGAGCGTCGCGAACGAGAGGTCCTCGAGCTCCCACTTGATGGTGTTCATGCCGAGCCGGTGCGCGAGCGGGGCGTAGATCTCGAGCGTCTCGTTGGCCTTGCGCTTGGCCGACTCGGGGCTGACGTAGCGCCACGTGCGCGCGTTGTGCAGGCGGTCGGCGAGCTTGATGACGAGGACGCGGATGTCGCGCGCCATCGCGATGACCATCTTGCGGACCGTCTCGGCCTGGGCGGCCTCGCCGTAGGTCACCTTGTCGAGCTTGGTGACGCCGTCGACGAGCATCGCGATCTCGTCACCGAAGTCGTGGCGCAGCTCGTCGAGGCCGTATGCCGTGTCCTCGACGGTGTCGTGCAGCAGCGCGGCCGCGAGCGTGGGCGGCGTCATGCCGAGCTCGGCGAGGATCGTCGTCACCGCGAGCGGGTGCGTGATGTACGCGTCACCGCTCTTGCGCATCTGGCCCTCGTGCGCGCTCTCGGCCACGGCGTACGCCCGCTCGATGACCGAGAGGTCGGCCTTCGGGTGGTTCTGGCGCACGGCCGTCATGAGCGGCTCGAGCACGGGGTTGCCCGCCGGCCGGGTGGCCCCGAACCGTGCGAAACGGGCGCGCACCCGCGACGGGGTGGACAGCTCGTTGCGGACGTCCTCGCTCATGAAGAGAGTCTAGGCGGTCCCTCTGTGTTCACACGGTGAGGATGGCGTTGACCGGCCGGTCCGCGAGCCGGCTGCGTCCCTCGAGGAAGGCCAGCTCGAGGACGACCTCGATCGCGGCGACCGTGGCCCCGGCCCGCTCGACGAGCTGCGCGCACGCCTCGGCGGTGCCGCCCGTGGCGAGCACGTCGTCGAGGACGAGCACGCGCTGGCCGGGCTCGAAGGCGTCGGTGTGCACCTCGATCTCGGCCGTGCCGTACTCGAGCGCGTAGGACTCCTTGAGGGTCTCCCCCGGCAGCTTGCCGGCCTTGCGCACCGGGACCATGCCGAGGCCGAGCTCGTAGGCGACGGCCGCGCCGAGGATGAAGCCGCGGGCCTCGATGCCGACGACGACGTCGACCTGACCGGCATACCGCTGGGCGATGTCCCGGACGAGCTCACCCAGGGCGGCGCCGTCGGCGATGAGCGGGGTGAAGTCCTTGAAGACGACCCCGGGCTTGGGGAAGTCCGGGATGTCGCGCAGCTTGCTCGCGACGAGGTCACTGATCTGGCTCACGCCGTCTCCTGGGGTGCTCGATCGTGCGGTGGGTGGATCGCGACGGTGCGGGGCCGCGCACGCGGCCCCGCGCTCAGCGCCGCGACTTCGGTGCGCGCTTGGGCTGGTTGCGCGGGCCGGCCTGGGCGTACTTGTGCACCGGACGAGGCGCGCCGTCGACGCCCACTGCGGAGTCGGTCGCGTCGGCCGCCGCGCCCGTGGCGTCGGCGCCGACGTAGGCCGGCTCGGCGCCGCCCTGCGTGGCGGGGACACCGTGCTTGGCCGCGTGGCGGGCGACGTACTTGTCGAGGTCATGGACGGCGGGCTCGTTGCGGCGCAGGTCGACGAGGAGCGGCGTCGCGATGAAGATCGACGAGTAGGCGCCGACCGAGATGCCGATGAACAGGGCGAGTGACAGGTCGAGCAGCGTGCCCGGGCCGAGCAGCGTGAAGCCGACGAAGAGGACGGCAGCGATGGGCAGCAGCGCGACGACGGTCGTGTTGATCGAGCGGACGAGCGTCTGGTTGACGGCGAGGTTGGCCGCCGCCGAGTAGGTCATGCGCTTCGTGCGGAACGCGTCGGCGGTGTTCTCCCGGACCTTGTCGAAGACGACGACCGTGTCGTAGAGGGAGTATCCGAGGATCGTCAGGAAGCCGATCATCGACGACGGCGTGATCTCGAACCCGAAGAGGGCGTAGATGCCGACCGTGATGACGAGGTCGTGCACCAGGGCCACGAGACCTGCGACGGCCATCTTCCACGTGCGGAAGTAGAGCGCCATGACGATCGTCACGAGGATGAGGAAGACGACGAGGCCCCGGATCGCCTGCTGGCTGACCGACTGTCCCCAGCTCGGGCCGATGAGCGAGGCGCTGACGGCCCCCTCGTCGACACCGAACTGCTGGGCCAGGGCGGTCCGCGCCTCGTCGGTGAGCTCCGAGGCAGCCTCGGACTGCACACGCACGGTGTCCTGGCCGACGATCGTCGAGATGACGTTGCCGCCGATGCCGGCCTCCGAGATGGCGTTCTGGGCCTTCTCCTCGTAGCCCTGGCTGTTCGAGACGCCCTGGACGCGGAACTCCGAGCCACCGCTGAACTCGATGCCGAAGTTGAGGCCCTTGACGAAGATGCCGACCAGGGCGAGGGCGATGAGCACGGCCGACAGGGCGTACCACGTCTTCTGGCGCTTGATGAACTCGATCGAGCGCTTGCCCGTGTAGAGGTCGTTGCCGAACTGAGCGAAGTTGATCATGCCTGGGCCTTCCCCTCGGCGAGACGTGCCGAGCCCACGGTGGCGGGCGGGCGGGGGGCACCGAACTGGCCGCGTCCCCGGTAGCGCGCCACGTCCTTGGCGCCGAGGCGCTGCGGGTCGAGGCCGGACCACTTGTGCCCTCCACCGAAGAACTCCGTGCGGGCCAGCAGCTGCACGGTCGGGTGCGTGAAGAGGATGACGACGACCAGGTCGATGAGGGTCGTCAGGCCGAGCGTGAAGGCGAACCCACGGACGTTGCTCGAGGCAAGGAAGTAGAGGACGGCGGCGGCGATGAAGTTGACGCCGTCGGCCGCGATGATCGTGCGCCGGGCCCGCTTCCAGCCCGTCTCGACCGCTGCGACGAGCGGACGCCCGTCGCGGACCTCGTCGCGGATGCGCTCGAAGTAGACGATGAAGCTGTCTGCGGTGACACCGATGGCGACGATGAGACCCGTGACACCGGCCATCGTCAGTCGGAAGCCGTGGGTCGTGCCCAGCACCGTCACCGCGAGATAGGTCAGGATCGAGGCCACGAGAAGCGACGCGACAGTCACGAGGCCGAGGGCTCGGTACTGCAGGAGCGAGTAGATGACGACGAGCAGCAGGCCGATGAAGCCGGCGAGCAGACCGATGCGCAGCTGCTCCTCACCGAGCTGGGGCGTGATGTTGTCCTGCGTCTGCAGAGCGAACGAGATCGGCAGCGCACCGAACTTCAGCTGCTCGGCGAGCTGCTTGGCCGAGTCGATGGTGAAGGACCCGGTGATCGAGGCCCGACCGTCGGTGATGACGGCGCGTGCCTGCGGCGCCGTGATGACGGCCTTGTCGAGCACGACGGCGAACTGGTCGAGCGGAGGCTGCGACTGCAGGCCGTAGAGGCGCTTCGTCACGGCCGCGAACTTGGCCTTGCCGGCGTCCTTGAAGGACAGGGCGACCTCGACGATGGAGGTCGGCTGGCCGTTCGGTCCGGGCTGGTAGCCGCTCGTCGCGTCGGCGATCTCGCTGCCGTCGATCTCGCTCGGGCCGAGGACGTACTTCGTGACGCGGTCCTCGCCACAGGTGGCGATGGGCTGGGTCGGGTCGTCCTGGACCTTGTCGACCGCGCCGGGCGTGGAGCAGTTGAGCGCGGTGTACTCCTTGGCGACCTTGGCGGCGGCCGTGTCGGCCTTGGCCTTGTCCCAACCGAGCCCGACGAGGCCCGTGCTGACCTGCGTCTTGATGGCGGCCTCGGTCTGTGCGGCCGTCGGCGCGGGAGTCTCGGTGGCCGCCGGCGCCGGTGTCGTCGCGGTGCCGGACGGCGTGGTCGCCGTCCCGGTGGGAGTGGCCGGCGTCGTGGCCGCACGGAGCGCGTCGGGGACGACGCCGTTCTGGGCGGTGGCAGAGGTCGAGGGCGTCGCGGTGCTCGTCGCCTTCGGCGTGCCGGTCCCGGTGGCGGTGCCCGACGGGGTGACCGTCCCCGTCGGCGTGCCGCTCGGGTTGGCCTGGCTGGCGTTGGGGTCGAGCGCCTGCACGTAGACGGCGCGGAAGCGCAGCTGCGAAGGCTTCTTCAGCGCGTCGAGCTGCTCGGCCGTCGGCTGGCCGGGGATCGACACGACGATGCTGCGGCCGCCCTGCGTGGTGATCTCGGCCTCGGAGACGCCGTTGGCGTCGATGCGCTGGCGGATGATGTCGACCGCGCGGTTGACCTGACCCTCGCTGATGGTCTCGGTGCCGGTGAGCTGGGGCTGGAGCACGAGCTCCGTGCCGCCCTCGAGGTCGAGGCCGAGGCGGGGGGTCATGGCCCCGTCGGCCCACTTCGTCAGGCCGGCGGCGAGACCGCCGAGCGCGAGGATGACGACGAAGAGCGCCAGGAGGCTCCGTCTCGCCGACTTCTTGGTGGAGCTGCGTGCCACGAAAGCCTCACTGACCGTTCTGCTGGGAGCCCGGGGTCGCACCCGGGGCGTCGTCGACGGGGGCGTCGTGCGCGGGCGAACCGGGGGCTGCCGCGTCGGCGGCTGCCGTGTCGGTCTGCTTCATCGCGACGGCGCGCCGGTCGAACCGCACGGTCGTGCCCTCGGCGATCTCGAGCCAGGCGCTGCTGTCGTCGAGGTGCTTGACCGTGCCGAACATGCCAGAGGAGGTGACGACCTCGTCGCCGACGTCGAGTGACGAGCTGAATTCACGCATCTGCTTCATCCGCTTGTTCTGGGAAAAGAACAGCCAGCCCAGCAGCAGCAGGGGCAGGGCGAAAATCAGCAACGAGAGGGCCCCGTTGTTGTTCATGTCAGCTCAGTCCTTCGTGTCTTCGTCCGGTCAGCGCGCACGCGCGCCACGACCCGTCGATCGGGTCGGCTGTCGCGTCAACGACCGGGAGCACCGGATGGTGCCGCGGCAGCGGCGATGGTGCCCGCAGGAGTCTACGTGCGCCGATGCAGTTTGTCAGACCAGATGGAATGGTCCCGCCGCGTGCGCCGGTCACGTTTCGGCCGCAGTTCGAGTCCTCCCGACGGCGGTCGGGGGAACGGCCCTCAGGCGTCGAACCGAGCGCCCCCTGCCTCGTCGATCGGCAGCGTCGCGGTCCACAGGGCCTGCGAGTCGTGCGGAGGAGTCAGACCGAGGTGCTCCCAGGCGAGGCTGGAGGCGGCCCGGCCGCGCGGGGTGCGCACCATGAAGCCCTCCCGCACGAGGTAGGGCTCGGCGACCGTCTCGACGGTGTCGGGCTCCTCGCCGACGGCCACGGCCAGGGTCGAGAGCCCCACCGGGCCCCCGTTGAAGCGTCGGCAGAGGGCCTCCAGCACGGCCCGGTCGAGACGGTCGAGCCCACGCTCGTCGACGTCGAAGAGCTCGAGCGCCTGCCGGGCGGCGGAGTGGGTGACCCGGTCCTCGCCGTGCACCTGGGCCCAGTCGCGGACCCGGCGCAGCAGCCGGTTGGCGATGCGGGGGGTGCCGCGGGACCGCAACGCGATCTCGCGGATGCCGTCCTCGTCGGCGTCCAGGCCGAGCAGCCGGGCCGAGCGGTGCAGGATCGTGACGAGGTCGGCGGCGGCGTAGTAGTCGAGGTGGCCGGTGAAGCCGAAGCGGTCGCGCAGCGGCGCCGGCAGCAGCCCGGCACGGGTGGTGGCGCCGACCACGGTGAACGGCGGCAGCTCGAGCGGGATCGCGGTCGCGCCGGGCCCCTTGCCGATGATGACGTCGACCCGGAAGTCCTCCATGGCGAGGTAGAGCATCTCCTCGGCCGAGCGCGACATCCGGTGGATCTCGTCGAGGAAGAGCACCTCTCCCTCGGCGAGCGAGGAGAGCACCGACGCGAGGTCGCCGGCGTGCTGGATGGCCGGCCCCGAGGTGATGCGGATGGGCTGCTCCAGCTCCCCGGCGACGATCATCGCGAGCGTGGTCTTGCCGAGCCCGGGAGGACCCGAGAGCAGCACGTGGTCGGGCGGCGTGCCGCGACGCTTGGCCGCCTTGAGCACGAGCCCGAGCTGGTCCCGGACGCGGGTCTGTCCGGGGAAGTCGTCGAGTCGCTTGGGTCGCAGGGCGGCCTCGACCTGCCGCTCGTCGGTGTCGCCGACAGCGTCGACGATGCGGGCGGTCGCGTCGAACGACCCGTCGTCCCAGACGTCCGGCTCGGGGCCGGTGTCGAGCTCCCAGGAGCGGTCCACGCTCATCGGCCGAGCTCCTGCAGGGCCGCGCGCAGCAGCGCCGAGACGCCGGCGCCGTCGGCGGCGAGGGGCGCGACCTTGTCGAGCGCGTCGTCAGCCTGTCTCGCGGTCCAGCCGAGGCCGACGAGGGCCTCACGGACCTGCTCGCGCCACGCCTCACCGGTGTCGAGGTGGACCGGGTCGGAGTGCCCGGCCGAGCCGGGCAGCGCGCCGAGCTTGTCCTTGAGCTCGAGGACCATCCGCTCGGCGCCCTTCTTGCCGATGCCGGGGACCTTGGTGAGGGCGACGAGGTCGCCGGTGCCCAGCGCGACGCGGACGGCGTCGGGCGAGTGGACGGCGAGCACGGCCAGGGCGAGTCGGGGTCCGACGCCGGAGACGGTCTGGACCGTCTCGAAGACGTGCTTCTCGTCGTCGGTGGCGAAGCCGTAGAGCGTCAGCGAGTCCTCGCGCACGACGAGGCTCGTGGCGAGCTCGGTGGGCTGGCCGAGGCGCACGGACGTCGCCGTGGCCGGCGTGGTGTGGACGAGCATGCCGACACCCCCGACGCCGACCACGACCGAGTCGAGGCCGACCTTGAGGACGGTGCCGGAGAGCGAGGCGATCATCGGGGCTGGGCTCCAGGGTGGGGTCGGGTGGGCTGACCGGTGCGGGTCGGCTGGGTGGACGCGGCGCGCAGGCGCCGAACGGGTGGGGCGGCGCCGGGCGGGACCCGACGGGGTATGCCGCTCCCCCGGTTCCCGGTGCGGGCGAGCACCTCGAGGCGTGCCTCCTCGAGCCGGCTCTGGGTGCCACCGCGCCAGACGTGGCAGATCGCGAGGGCGAGGGCGTCGGCGGCGTCGGCCGGCTTCGGCGGGGTGTCGAGCCCGAGCAGACGGGTCACCATCGTCGTCACCTGTGCCTTGTCGGCGCGCCCGCTCCCGCTCACCGCCGCCTTGACCTCGGTGGGCGTGTGGAGCGTGACGGGCAGCCCGAGTCGCTCGGCGATGATCATGACGATCCCCGTCACCTGCGCGGTGCCCATGACGGTCGACACGTTGGTGTCGGCGAAGACGCGCTCGATGGCCACGGCCTCGGGGCGGTGCCGAGCGAACCACTGCCGCATCTCGTCCTCGACGGCGACGAGGCGCTTGGGAGTCGGGTCTCCGGACGGGGTGCGGATGACGCCCACCTCGACGAGGGAGAGCTTGCGTCCCGGGACGCCGTCGACGACGCCGACGCCGCACCGCGTGAGCCCGGGGTCGACCGCGAGGACGCGCACGGCATACCTCCCTGGGGCGTGGGGCTCTGGTCGATCCGAACAGGTGTTCGGGACAACGCTAACGGGCCTCCCCCGAAAGGACGGGAGGCACGCCGGTCACGGCGTGCCTCCTCGTCGACACCCGGCCCACGGGGCCCGGTCCGTCAGTCCTCGTCGTCGTCGAGCTGGGCGAGCACGTCGTCGGGGATGTCGCCGTTGGCGAAGACGTTCTGCACGTCGTCGCTGTCCTCGAGGGCCTCGATGACGCGGATCATCTTCTTCGCGCCGTCGAGGTCGAGCGGGACCTGGAGGTTCGGGACGAACGACGCCTCGGCCGACTCGTAGTCGATGCCGGCGTCCTGGATCGCCTTGCGGACGGCGACGAAGTCGGTGGCCTCGGAGATGATCTCCCAGGTGTCACCGTTGTCGTTGACCTCCTCAGCGCCCGCCTCGAGCACGACCTCGAGGATGTCGTCCTCGGAGCCGGCGTCCTTGAGGACGGTCACGACGCCCTTGCGGTTGAAGACGTAGGACACGGAGCCCGGGTCGGCGAGCTGGCCGCCGTTGCGGGTCAGCGCCGTCCGCACCTCGGCCGCGGCCCGGTTCCGGTTGTCGGTGAGGCACTCGATGAGCACCGCGACACCGTTGGGGGCGTAGCCCTCGTACATGATCGTCTGCCAGTCGGCGGCGCCCGCCTCGGCACCGGATGCGCGCTTGACCGCGCGGTCGATGTTGTCGTTGGGCACCGACGTCTTCTTCGCCTTCTGGATGGCGTCGTAGAGCGTCGGGTTGCCCGTGGGGTCGGCGCCGCCCTGACGGGCCGCGACCTCGATGTTCTTGATGAGCTTGGCGAAGAGCTTGCCGCGCTTGGCGTCCTTGGCCGCCTTCTGGTGCTTCGTGGTGGCCCATTTGGAGTGGCCGCTCATGCAGTGTCCTCGCGTTCCGGTGACTGGCGTGCGCCCGACTGCTGGAGTCGGTGCTCTCTGACGATCGAGACGAACTCGGCGTGGATCCGGCGGTCGGCCCCCACCTCGGGGTGGAAGGACGTGGCCATGAGGTTGCCCTGCCGGACCGCGACGATCCTACCGGCGGCCGGGCCCTCGCTCACGCGGGCGAGCACATGGACACCCGGGCCGGCCTGCTCGACCCACGGCGCGCGGATGAAGACGGCGTGCACGGTGCCCGTCGTCGACGGGTCGCCCCAGGCGTAGTCGAGGTCCTGCTCGAAGGAGTCGACCTGTCGCCCGAAGGCGTTGCGGCGCACCGTGATGTCGAGCCCGCCGAGGGTCTGCTGGTCGGGGCGCCCGTCGGCGATCCGGTCGGCGAGCATGATCATCCCGGCGCACGAGCCGTAGACCGGCATGCCCTCGGCGATGCGCCGCAGCAGCGGCTCGCGCAGGTCGAACGCGCGCACGAGCTTGTCCATGACCGTCGACTCCCCGCCGGGGATGACGAGCCCGTCGATCGCCTCGACCTCTGCCGGCCTGCGGACGGTCACGCCCTCGGCGCCGAGCGCGTCGAGGGCGGCGAGGTGCTCGCGGACGTCGCCCTGGACGGCGAGGACGCCGACGCGCGGCGCGGTGAGGCCGTCCACGGCCCCGTCGGGGAGGCGGTCGGCGGTCGTGCCGGCGACCGTGCTGGTGCTGGTGGTGCTCATCGGGTCAGCGTAGAGCGCCGTCCAGGGCGGTCGCGCCACGGGTCGGGCACCGAGAACCGTCTCGGATGCGAGACGTCGGCGGAGACGGCCCTGACATCGGCGCTGGGCCACCGGATACGTTGCGGCCATGACGACGGTGCACATCCACGACGCCCTGACCGCCCGCGCCGAGCAGGCCGATGCCGCCTCGCCGCTCCACGGCACCCGAGACCTCTTCACCCTCCCCGATGGCGTGATCTATCTCGACGGCAACTCCCTCGGCGCCCTGCCGAGCGCCGTGCCGGCCGTCGTCGACGACGTGATGCACCGGCAGTGGGGCGAGCGGCTCATCCGTTCGTGGAACGAGGCCGACTGGTGGGGCGCGCAGACCCGCGTGGG
Organism: Terrabacter sp. Root181; assembly: GCF_001428505.1. Lineage (GTDB taxonomy): Bacteria > Actinomycetota > Actinomycetes > Actinomycetales > Dermatophilaceae > Terrabacter. The sequence goes on along the minus strand of NZ_LMHU01000006.1, from coordinate 78,888 downwards.
TGACCTCGTCGGCCGTCTCGTCGGGGCCGCCCCGGGTCAGGTGGTCGTGACCGACTCGACGTCGGTGAACCTCTTCAAGGCCGTCGTCGGGGCCGGACGCCTGCGTCCCGGCCGCACGGTGGTGCTCACCGACCCCGACTCCTTCCCGACCGACCTCTACATGACCGAGTCGGCGGCAGCCCTGGCGGGACTCGAGGTCCGCCGGGTGCACCCCCGTGACGCCGCGGCCGCCATCGCCGAGGTCGGCGACGCCCTGGCCCTCGCCTCCTACTCCAGCGTCGACTACCGCACGGGCGAGCTGTGGGACCTCGTCGCCATCACCGAGGCAGCGCACGCGGTAGGCGCCCTCGCCTGCTGGGACCTCTGCCACTCCGCCGGCGTGATCGCGGTAGAGCTCGACGAGGGGGGCGCCGACCTCGCGGTCGGGTGCGGCTACAAGTACCTCAACGGCGGCCCCGGCGCCCCCGCCTTCCTCTACGTCGCGACCCGGCACCAGGACGACTTCGAGCAGCCGCTGACCGGCTGGCAGGGCCACGCCCGACCGTTCGAGATGCGTCCGGACTACGAGCCCGCGCCCGGCATCACCCGGGCCCGCGTCGGCACGCCGCCGCTGCTCTCGGTGCTCGCCCTCGAGGCTGCGCTCACGGCATACGACGGCCTCTCCCCCGCCGACGTGCGGGCGGCTTCGCTCTCCGTGACCGGCACGTTCATCGACGCCCTCGACGCGCTCGGGGTCGACCTCCCGCTGGCGACGCCCCGCGAGCCGGAGCGCCGCGGGTCCCAGGTGTCGCTGCGCCACCCCCAGGCGTTCGCCGTCGTGCAGGCCCTCATCGCCCGGGGTGTCATCGGGGACTTCCGCGAGCCGGACATCATCCGGCTCGGCTTCGCACCGCTCTACGTCACCCACGTGGACGCGGTGCGGGCCGCGGTCCACGTCAAGGAGGTCCTCGACGGGCGCGAGTTCGAGCGCCCCGAGTTCGCCGAGCGCGGCGCCGTCACCTGACGCATCGTGCCGCGGATGGTCCTGCCTCTGGTGTGGTGATCACCCCACCGGACGCAGGACCATCCGTCACTCGATCGGTCGACCTCGGTGGGTCAGCACATCGACGTTGTCGCTCCGCTGCTCGGCCGACCCGACACCGCGCGGCAGCGCCCGCACGACCGGGTCGCTGACGCTCGCCTCGAGGACCTCGACCACGGCGCCGCGCACCCCGCGGTAGGGCCGGTCCCAGAAGGGCTCGACCGGGTCGTGGACGGTCGGCAGTCCGGCCTCGCCCTGGACCCCGGCGAGCAGGCGCAGTGCCTCGACGAGACCATCCTGCCGCTGCCGCCAGCCGGCAGCCGCCAGCGCCCGGACGAGCGGCGCGAGCGCAACCCCTGCCCGGGGCAGCCCGGCGAAGCTCGTGCCCAGCCACTTGGCGTAGGGCGGCCACCGGCGCTCCAGCAGGTGGCCGAGGTGCAGGACGATGCCGGTGAGCCGTGCGGCCACGACCCGCGAGCCGAGCTCGTCGCCGCGCTCCGCCGTCCGGCCGACGAAGGGCAGCTCCTGCGACAGCCGGGCCCAGTCCGTCGCGACGACGTGCCGCCACACGTCGTCGGGATACCACTCGAGCCGCTGCCGTATGCCGTCCAGCTCGCCCGCGTCGTCGGCGAAGACGTCGCCGCCGGTGACCTCGAGGACGGCCTGGCCCGTGAGCGACAGCCAGTCGTCGACGTCGAGGTCGCGGGTGGGGTCGACGCCGAGTCGCGACACGGCGAGGTCGCGCGCCGTCTCGACCTGCACCCGGTGTCGGGCGACGGGGTCCCAGGTCGTCGCGAAGCGCGTCGGGTGTCCCGCGAACGCCACGGGGAGGTGGGCGTCCAGGTGCTCGTCGACCGCGGTCGTCGCCTCCGCCGGGACGAGGAGGTTGAGCCGGAGCCCCCAGTCGTGGTCGCGCGATATCGCGTCGTCGAGCCCGAGGACGTCGGACCCGCTCCCGAGGCGCGCCGCGGCACAGGGCATCCCGGGCCAGCGCCCGCGCACGATCGGTTCGACGACCTGCTCGAAGTAGGACCGCGACAGCTCGGCTCCGGAAGCGCTCACGGACCCGATCGTGCCAGCCCCGAGCCCACGCAACACACCGTGCAGGTCACAACCCACCGGGATCCGACGCCGGTGGGTTGTGACCTTCTCGGTGTGTTCGGGTCTGCGCGACGCGGGTCAGGGTGGCCCGCGGTGCCGGGCCGACCGGGCCCAGGACGACGTGTGCCGCCGCGCCCGGAGGGCACGGCGGCATACGTCAGCGTGTCGCTGGGGGTGCGGAGGTCACCAACCGCGCTCGGAGAGGCGGTGCGGCTGGGCGATCTCGTCGACATTGATGCCGACCATCGCCTCGCCGAGGCCGCGGGAGACCTTGGCGATGACGTCGGGGTCGTCGTGGAAGGTCGTCGCCTTGACGATGGCCTCGGCGCGCTGGGCCGGGTTGCCGGACTTGAAGATGCCCGAGCCGACGAAGACACCCTCGGCACCCAGCTGCATCATCATCGCCGCGTCGGCGGGGGTCGCGATGCCACCGGCCGTGAAGAGCACGACGGGGAGCTTGCCGGCCTCGGCGACCTCCTTGACGAGCTCGTAGGGCGCCTGGAGCTCCTTGGCCGCGACGTAGAGCTCGTCGGGGCTCATCGAGTGCAGGCGGTTGATCTCGGCGCGCAGGGTGCGCATGTGCGTCGTCGCGTTGGAGACGTCGCCCGTGCCGGCCTCGCCCTTGGAGCGGATCATCGCCGCGCCCTCGGTGATGCGGCGCAGGGCCTCGCCGAGGTTGGTCGCGCCGCAGACGAACGGCACGGTGAACTGCCACTTGTCGATGTGGTTGGCGTAGTCGGCCGGGGTCAGCACCTCGGACTCGTCGATGTAGTCGACGCCGAGGCTCTGGAGCACCTGCGCCTCGACGAAGTGGCCGATGCGGGCCTTGGCCATGACGGGGATCGAGACGGCGTCGATGATGCTGTCGATCATGTCGGGGTCGCTCATGCGCGACACGCCGCCCTGGGCGCGGATGTCGGCGGGGACCCGCTCGAGGGCCATGACGGCGACGGCGCCGGCGTCCTCGGCGATCCTGGCCTGCTCGGCCGTGACGACGTCCATGATGACGCCGCCCTTGAGCATCTCGGCCATGCCGCGCTTCACGCGCGTCGTGCCCGTGTGGCTCGTGCCGCTCTGCTGGTCAGCCGCGGGCGTGCTGCCCGAGGTCGGGGTGGTGCTCACGATGTCCTGCTTTCCCGTGATCTGGGTTCGGTGTCGCCTCAAAGCGTAGGCCCCCGCGAGGGGTGCGCACGACGTGGTCCGCCGTCCCCGACGTGGGCCCGGTCACACGAGCGCGAGGTGCTCCGGCGAGTCGTCGTTGAACTCGACGGTGTGCGGCATCGGGGTGTAGCCCGCGAGGTGGAACATGCGGATGGTCCACTTGCGCCGCACCCGGCGGACGTCGGTGACGGCGTCGTTGTGGAACCGTCGCGCGAGCTGGACTCGGGTGCAGGCCGAGGCGAGCCTCGCGAGCACGTCCTGCCCCAGCGCCGTCGAGCGAAGCGAGCTGACCGCGTCAGGGGTCAGGGCCAGGTCGAGCGCCTCGGTGAGGTCGTTCTCGGCCAGCTCACGGGCGTTGCCGTGCTCGGACGGCGCCTCGAGCGACTCCGCCGCGGCGTTGGCCAGGATCAGGGACGTCGCGCCGTCGAGCAGACCGCTGTTGGCCAGCTCGACGGCAGCCTCGGCCCGGCGCACGAGCCGGGCGTCGAGGGCTGCCAGCGTGCCGCTCAGCCGCACGTGCAGCCGGTCGAGGCGGGCCGCGGTGTAGGAGAGGTACCAGGCGATGACGACGAGGACGAAGAGGACCGCGAAGACCCACGAGAGGATCTCGCTCACCGGGCACCCCCACGCAGGAAGCGGTTCCAGCGTCCGTGCGGCTCCCGGTGCGCGGCCGCACGACCTTCGATGACCGTCTCGTAGACGGCGAGGATCTCGTCGGCGACGACCGACCAGTCGAAGAGCCGGGCGCGGCGCTGCCCGGCGGCGGCGAGCTCGGCGCGGCGCTCGGGGCGTCGCAGCAGGTCGACGAGCGTGCGGGCGAGGTCGTCGGGCTGCTCGTTGGCGAACATCGCACCCGCCTTGCCGCCGTCGAGCACCCGCGAGAAGGCCGAGAGGTCGCTGGCGAGCACGCAGGCGCCGGCGCTCATGGCCTCGATGAGGATGATGCCGAAGCTCTCGCCACCGGTGTTGGGCGCGACGTAGACGTCGACGGACGCGAGCAGGGACGCCTTGTCGTCGTCGGAGACCGAGCCGAGGAACTCGCAGGCGGCCACGACCTCGGGCGGCCAGCCCTCGGTGACCTCGTGGGGATCACCGGGTCCGGCCACGAGGACCCGCAGTCCCGGGACCGAGCGAAGGATCTCGGGCAGCGCGGTGGCGAGCACGGGGAGTCCCTTGCGCGGCTCGCCCATCCGCCCAAGGAAGGCGATGGTCGGCGAGGCCGGTGTGCCGATCCAGGCGGACCGTCGTGGAGCGCTCGCGAACCGGTCGACGTAGACACCGTTGGGGATGACGACCGCGTCGCCGCCGACGTGGGTCGTGACGGTGCGCCTGGCGTCCTCGCTCACGGCGATGCGCCCGGCGATCTTCTCGAGGCTCGGCCGGATGATGGGGTATGCCGTCTGCATCGTCCGCGACCGCAGCATCGAGGTGTGGAAGGTGGCCACGATCGGTCCTTCGGCCGCCATGAGGGCGAGCACGCTGACACTGGGCGTGACGGGCTCGTGCAGGTGCAGGACGTCGAACTCGCCGGCATCGAGCCACTTGCCGACCTTCGAGGCCGTGACGGGGCCGAAGTTGAGGCGGGCGACGGAGCCGTTGTAGCGCACGGCGGTGGCCCGTCCCGCAGACGTGACGTAGTCGGGCAGCTCGGTCTCGCTGTCGGCCGGGGCGAGCACGGACACGTCGTGGCCCTGCCCGATGAGGTACTCGGCGAGGTCACGCACGTGGAACTGCACCCCGCCCGGGACGTCGAACGAGTACGGGCAGACGATCCCGATCCTCACGGCGTGCGCCCCGTCGTCGGGGTCGACGGCTGCGCGGCGGCGACGGCCGAGGGAGCCGCGGGAGCGTCGAGGTCGTCGACGAAGACCCGCTGCAGCATGTGCCAGCTCGACGTGTGCTCGCGGATGGCGACGGCGACGTGGTCGGCGCACTGCTGGATGAGGTCGGCGGCCCGCACGGCTGTCGTGCCCTCGACCCGTGGCACGAGCCGGCCGCTGAACTCGATGACCGTGCGGTGACCGCCGAGTCCCGTGCCGGGCGGGGCGGGTTCGTACCAGATCCGGGCGGCGTAGAGCGGTGCCCCGGTCATGAGCGACAGCACGGCCGGCCCCTTGGCCATCCGGGCGCGGTGGCCGAGCAGGTCGACCTCGACACCGCCGTTGGTGAGGTCGCGGTCGGCGGCGAGGGCGATGAGCCGCCCGCCGTCGCGGGCCGCGTCGAGCAGGCCGTGGAACGGGTCGTCGCCGCCCGTGAGCGGGATGATGTCCATGTCGATGCTGCGCCGGAAGGCCACGAACTCCTGGAAGACCTCCTCGGGCTTGAGCCGCTCGGCGACGGTCGTCACCGGCATGAGGCTGCCGGCGGACCAGGCGGCGGCGAGGTCGAAGTTGCCCAGGTGGCCGACGAACACGACGCCCGCCTCGCCGCTGGCGCACAGCTCACGGATCTCGGCGTCGCCGCGCACGACGACCGCGCCGTCGATCTGCGCGCGCGTGAGCGACGGGAGCCGGAAGGCCTCGCAGTAGTAGCGCATGTAGGAGCGCATCCCCTGGCGCACGAGGACGTCGAGGTCGCCCTCGGACAGCTCGGGGCGGACGCGGCGGTAGTTCGAGCGCAGCCGCTCGATGCCCTTGCCGCCCCGTCGGACCACGATGTCGGCCACCCGGTCGAAGAGGGCGTATGCCGCCCGCTCCGGGAGGGCGCGTACGACGGACCAGCCGAGCTTGAAGCCGAGCACGCTGACGGTGTCGGTGGCCCGGCGCGCGAGGTCGGTCACGCGCCCACCTCGCCGGAGGCGAGGGCCTGTCGGCGCACCGTCAGCATCCGCTGGAGCACGGTGACGAGGCTCGCGACCGCGAGCAGGCCCAGGACGACGCCGAGCAGGACCGTCGAGTTGAACAGGTCGGCGAAGAAGGCCGCGGCGAGGACCGCGACGAGCCGGTCGGCGCGCTCGGCGATGCCGACGTTCGCCGTGTAGCCGAGCCCCTCGGCACGGGCCTTGGCGTAGGACACGACGCTGCCGAGGATGAGGCAGCTGAGGGCGAGACCGGCCATGAGCTGGTTGTTGCCCTTGCCCGCGTAGTAGAGGACGAGGCCGCCGAAGATCGCGGCGTCACCGATCCGATCGAGCGTCGAGTCGAGGTAGGCGCCCCACTTGCTGGAGCGGCCGGACTCGCGGGCCATGATGCCGTCGACGTTGTCGGAGAAGACGAACGCCGTGATGACGAGCACGCCGACCCAGATCTCGCCCCGCGGGAAGAAGGCCAGCGCTCCGGCGCAGACCCCGAGGGTGCCGACGACCGTCACGACGTCGGGACTGATCCCGAGGCGGAGGAACAGGTGGGCGATCGGACCGAGGATCTTGGTCAGCGACGCGCGCAGGAGTCTGTTGAGCATGGTGGTGACAGCGTACTGACCGGTCGGGCGTGCTCGGCGCCGGCGCACGCACCGTGGCGCGTCCGTGACCTGCACGAGGAGGTGGGGTGGCCCGTCAGTCGGCCGACCACGCGGCCACGAGCCGCGTGCGCGTGTCCTCGAGGAGGACCGGCAGCGCCTTCGTCTGCCCGATGATCGGCAGGAAGTTCGAGTCGCCGCTCCAGCGCGGCACGACGTGCTGGTGCAGGTGGGCCGCGACACCGGCCCCGGCGACGGCACCCTGGTTCATCCCGAGGTTGAAGCCGTGCGGCTCGGACGCCGACTGCAGCGCCGTCACGGCCTGCTTCGTCAGGGCCGTGAACTCGGCCGTCTCCTCGTCTGTGAGGTCGATGTAGAGGGAGACGTGGCGGTAGGGACAGACGAGGACGTGTCCCGGGTTGTAGGGGAACAGGTTCATCACGACATAGCAGTGCTCGCCGCGGTGGACCATGAGGCCCTCCTCGTCGCTCTTGCCCGGGGCGCTGCAGAAGGGGCAGCCGTGCCCGGCCTCCTCGGTGGCCTTGTCGCCGAGGATGTAGGCCATCCGGTGCGGGGTCCAGAGCCGCTCGAAGCCGTCCTCGACGCGGGCGAAGTCGGTCGCCGGCTCGGGGGCGGGGCTGCCACCCGCCGGCGTGGGGCCACTCCCCTGCGTCGTCATGGTGACTGATCCTAGGACGCCGTCAGCCACGAGCGAGGGCGGCCCGACCGCGTGTCGATTTCCCTCCGGCACCCGACCTTGGGTTCAATGGAGTCGGCCCTGCGGTGTGTGAGACCGCAGGGCCTTCGTCGTCCCCGGACCCCCCGGGCCGGGTCCCGGACGTGGAACAGCCCTGCGGGTGTGAGAGCCGCAGGGCCGGGATCCTCGGACGCGCGCGGCGTCGACGGGATCGTCTGGCGCACGGGCGCGAAGGAGGGTGAAGGCCCGGGAAGTATGAGTTCCCGGGCCTTCGGTTCGTCCTCGCCGAAGCGATTCGGAAACCGATCCGCCGAAGCGGTTCGGTCCCTCATTTGTAACTCCGCCGACGCCGGCGCGCAAGCCCTTGTCGGCACTTTCTTCACGGTGTCCCGGGCGGTGCGGCGTGTCGCCCGGACACGCCGCACCATCGGGCTCGTCGACCCCCCGTCAGCCACTGCCGGGGCCGGCGGGGCCCCTCAGCGGAGGGTGAGGGCGTACACCTCGAAGCGGTCGTCGGCGGGCAGAGTGACCGCCTGGAGCTGCCGTGCCGGGTCGACGGCGACGGTGGTGCCGAAGATCTGGACAGGAGGTCCGTCGACGCCGGAGCCACCCTTGATCCGGTGGTCCATGGCGATCGCCACGGTGTTGCCGTTGTGCCCGCTGCCGGCGGCCCAGTCGGTCAGGGCGACCGGGACGGACTGGACGCTGCCGTCCGTGTAGGTCAGGCGCACGGCCGTCGTGACGTCCCCGTTGTGCGTCGAGCCGACGAGGTGGATCGCGGTCCGGCTCCCGGACTGCACGAGCAATGTCTGGCCCCGCCCCTCGACGAAGTTGGGCGTCGTGCCCGAGGTGACCGGCGCGGCATACGTGATGCCGTCATGCACCCACGGGCCCGGCACCGGGAGCAGTGCGGCGTCGTAGCTCCAGCCGCTGCCGTCGAAGTTGCCCTCGCTGGGCGCGGCGACGGTCGCGGTGCCGTCGTGGTTGCGGGCAGGCCCCAGGTCGAGCGCGCAGCCGGGTGCGTCGCCGACGCAGTCGAGGGCCTCGCGCACCTGGACGGGCACGGTCCGCGTCACGGGCTCGAGACCGGGCGCCGTGGCGGTCACGACCACCTCGTGGTCGCCGACCCCGAGGCCGGCGGGAAGCCGGAGGGTCACGGGCACCGTGGTGCTCGCGGGGACCCCGTTGCTGTGGAGCACCGCGGCACCGTCGTCACCCGAGCCCACGACGGCCGACCACCCGGAGGGAGTCGTGACGGACACGTCGACCGGCAGGCTCATCGGCGCCTGACCCACGAGGTCGACGGCCAGGCGTGCCTCACGCGCGCCGGTCGGGACGACCACGGGGCTCGGTCGCGCGGCCATCGAGAGCGACAGCCTCGGGTCCCGGCCGGCCTGCACGGCGGACGGCGGCACGTCGGCGGGCGTCGTGCCCCACCGGCTCGGCGTCGTCCCCACCGTGTGGGCGACCGACCCGCCCCGGCGCAGGGCGTCCCAACCGACCCAGCTCTTCGTGGTGCGGGTTCCGTCGACGGTCAGCGTCTGGACGTAGCGCCGCTCGTCGGTGACGCCGGGGGCGGTGATCGTCAGCGACCCGCCCTGGCCGGTCTGCACCGACGTCGGCGTCGCCACGTCGATGTCGACGCGCTCGAACTGCGGTGAGTTGACGACGAAGACGTTCGAGCCGCTCATGGTCGGGTAGAGCCCCCACGACGAGAAGACGTACCACGCCGACATCGTGCCGAGGTCGTCGTTGCCGGTCATACCGTCCGGTCCGGCGGTGAAGAGGGTGAAGGCGGCGCGGGCCACGGTCGCGATCTTCGCCGGCTGCTGGACCCACGCGTAGACGTACGGCGCGAGGAGGTCGGGCTCGTTGTTCGGGTTGTAGGTGGGCTTGCTGTAGTAGGCGTACGTCGCCTCGATCCAGTCGGTCCGCGCGGTGCCGGCCGGGTCGGCGAGCAGCTTCGGGTAGGCGAAGAAGTCGTCGAGGCGCTTCTCGGTCGCCGCCCGGCCACCCATGAGGTGCGTGAGGCCGGCCGGATCCTGCGGGACGAGCCACTGGTACTGGTAGGACCCGCCCTCGTGGAAGGCGTGCGACGCCTCGACCGGGTCGTACGGGTCGAGCCAGGTGCCGTCGGCCAGGCGCGGACGGAACGTCTGGGTGCCGGCGTCCCAAAGGTTGCGGTACCAGCCGCTGCGCTCGGTCAGCATGGCCGCGTCGGACGTGTGGCCCAGCCCCTTGGCCATGAGGGCGAGGGACGCGTCCGCGGCGGCGTACTCCATCGTCGCGGAGGCCGGGTGGGCGCAGTCGTTGTCGCCGCCGTGGGAGACGCAGTCGGTGCCGACGTCGAGGCCGAACGGGATGTAGCCGAGCTTCTCGTACCAGTGCTGACCGGAGCGGCCGTTGTACTGGCTGTCGGCCGGCGGCCGCTCGGTCGCGTTCTGCTTGAGCAGGGCGTACGCCTCCGCCTCGTGTCCTGCGAGGAAGCCCTTGCTCCAGCCCTCGACGAGGAAGGGAGTCACGGGGTCACCGGTCATGATGTTGGTCTCGCTGTTGACGAGGGCCCAGCGCGGCAGCCACCCGCCCTCGCGCCCGATCGCGAGCACGGAGAGGTACGAGTCGCGCGCGACGTCGGGGGCGAGGATCTCGAGGAGCTGGTTCTGCGGACGGTAGGTGTCCCACAGCGAGAAGTTCTGGCGGGGCGTGTAGCCCTGCGCGACGTGGTCGGCCCCGTCCCAGCCGTGGTAGCGACCGTCGACGTCCGACGCGAGGTTCGGGTGCATGAGCGAGTGGTAGAGCGCGGTGTAGTACGCCGTCCGCCGCTCCGGCGCGCCACCGGTGATCCGCGCCTTGCCGAGCTCGGACTCCCATCGCTGCGCGAGACCGGCGCGGGTGGCGTCGAAGTCGAACGAGTCACCGGACTCGCTCGTCAGGTTGGCGCGGGCACCGTCCGGGCCGGTGTAGCTGAGCGCGACCTTCATCGTCACGGACGTCGTGCCGGTCGGGAAGGTGACCGCGGCGCCGTTGCCGCCGTCTTTCGTCGAGGCGTCCCGGGCTCCCGACGTCAGCGTCGACCCGCTCCACGTGCCGAACGAGCTGAAGGGCCGGTCGAACTCGGCCCGGAACCAGACCGTGTGCTCGTCCTTGCCGGCGCAGAAGTTGCCGTCGTGGATGCGGCCCTCCACGACCCGGTCGCCGACGACGTGCACCTCGGAGTCGAAGACCCGCATGTTGGCCTTGCCCGTGTTGAGCAGGACGTTGGCCTGCTTGTCCGCCGGGAAGGTGTAGCGCTGCCAGCCAGTGCGGTCGGTGGCCGTCACCTCGGCCTGCACGCCGTGCGTCGGCAGCCCGACGCGGTAGTAGCCGGGTTCGGCCTCCTCGTCGGAGTGGCTGTAGGTGGACCGGTAGCGGCTCGGGTCGACGGTCGTCACGGCGCCCGTCGTCGGCATCACCGGCAGCTCGCCGACGACGGGGCACCCCACGCCCGAGAGGTGGGTCTGGCTGAAGCCGTAGATGGCGGTCTGGGAGTGGTCGTAGCCGCCCTCTCCCCCGGTGTCCGGACTCACCTGGACCATGCCGAACGGGGCGCTGGCACCCGGGAAGGTGTTGCCGTTGTCCTGGGTGCCGATGAACGGGTTGACCGCGTCGACGAGTCTCTCGGGCGGAGCGGCCGCCTGGGCGGGTGGTGCCCCGGAGGGCAGGAGGGGGCCGAGGACGGCGGCGGCGAGGACGGCGGTGCCGAGCGAGCGGAGCACGGTGCGCATGGGGTTCCTTCACGGGCGACGACGATGTCCTGCCCGAGACTCGTGACGACCGGCGCGACGGTCAACCGGTGACCGGTGTCCTGTCCGATGGACGTGCGACATCGGACAGGAACGGACGAATGCCGCCGAGCGGGATCACCGGGGAGGGTGACCCGGCCCGGCGGCATACGCCGCACGGTGGCGGGCTCAGACCTGCGCGCGGCTCTCGATCGCGGCGAGGATCTCGGCGATGGCGTCGTCGACGGGCACGCCGTTCTTCTGCGACCCGTCGCGGTAGCGGAAGGAGACGGCGCCGGCGGCCCGGTCCTCCTCGCCCGCGATGAGCGTGAACGGCACCTTCGACTTGCTCGCGTTGCGGATCTTCTTCGGGAAGCGGTCGTCGCTCGCGTCGAGCTCGACGCGGACTCCCTTGCGCTTGAGGCGGTCCAGCACCTCACCGAGATAGTCGGCGTAGTCCTCCGCGACGGGCACGCCGAGCGCCTGGATGGGGGCGAGCCACACCGGGAACGCGCCGGCGTAGTGCTCGACGAGGACGCCCAGGAAGCGCTCGATCGACCCGAACTTCGCCGAGTGGATCATGACCGGCTGCTGGCGCGAGCCGTCGGCCGCCTGGTACTCGAGGCCGAAGCGCTCGGGCTGGCTGAAGTCGTACTGGATCGTCGACATCTGCCAGGTGCGGCCGATGGCGTCTCGGGCCTGGACCGAGATCTTCGGCCCGTAGAACGCGGCACCACCCGGGTCGGGCACGAGGTCGAGACCCGACTCCGTGGCCACCTGCTCGAGGACCGCGGTGGCCTCCTCCCACTGGGCGTTCGTACCGATGAACTTGTCCGCCTTCTCGCCCTCGGTCTCGCGGGTCGACAGCTCGAGGTAGAAGTCGTCGAGGCCGAAGTCGCGGAAGAGCCCGAGGCAGAAGTCGAGCAGGTGCTTGATCTCGCCCGGGGCCTGCTCCTTGGTGACGTAGCTGTGCGAGTCGTCCTGCGTCATGCCACGCACACGGGTCAGGCCGTGCACGACGCCGGACTTCTCGTAGCGGTAGACGCCGCCGAACTCGAAGAGGCGCAGGGGCAGCTCGCGGTAGGAGCGGCCACGCGACTGGTAGATGAGGTTGTGCATGGGGCAGCTCATCGCCTTGAGCTGGTACTTGACGCCCTCGAGCTCCATGGGCGGGAACATCGTGTCGGCGTAGTACGGCAGGTGGCCAGAGGTGTGGAAGAGGCCCTCCTTGCTGATGTGCGGCGTGCCGACGTAGGAGAAGCCCTCCTCGATGTGCCGACGGCGGACGTAGTCCTCCATCTCCCGCTTGATGACGCCGCCTTTGGGATGGAAGACGACGAGACCCGAACCGAGCTCGTCGGGGAAGCTGAAGAGGTCCATCTCCGCCCCGATGCGGCGGTGGTCGCGGCGCTCCGCCTCGGCCAGCCGGTCGAGGTACGCCTTGAGGTCGTCCTTGGTCGGCCACGCGGTGCCGTAGACGCGCTGCAGCTGCGGGTTCTTCTCCGACCCGCGCCAGTAGGCCGCGGCCGAGCGCATCAGCTTGAACGCGTTGCCGATGAGCTTGGTGCTCGGGATGTGCGGACCGCGGCACAGGTCTCCCCAGGCGCGGGTGCCGTCGCGGCGGATGTTGTCGTAGATCGTCAGCTCACCGGCCCCGACCTCGACGCCTGCGCCCTCGGCCGCCTCCTCGGCGCTGCCGCCCTTGAGCCCGACGAGCTCGCACTTGTAGGGCTCGTGGGCGAGCTCCTCGAGGGCCTCGGCGTCGGTGACGACGCGGCGTGAGAAGGTCTGGCCCTCGTTGATGATCTTCTGCATGGCCTTCTCGAGGGCCTTGAGGTCATCGGGGTGGAAGGGCGTCTCGACGTCGAAGTCGTAGTAGAAGCCGTCGCGGATCGGCGGGCCGATGCCGAGCTTGGCGTCGGCGTGCAGCTGCTGCACGGCCTGGGCGAGCACGTGGGCCGTCGAGTGACGCAGGACGGCGAGCCCGTCCTCGCTGTCGACGGTCACGGGCTCGACGACGTCGCCCTCGGCGAGGACGTGGAAGAGGTCGCGCAGCTGACCGTTGACGCGCGCGACGACGACGGCGCGGTCACCCTCGAAGAGCTCACCCGCCGTCGTCTGCTCCGCAACCGATCGCTCGCTTCCGGCGACGGTGACGGTGATCTGTGCAGACACGGTTGGTGCTCCTCGTTCGACAGGGACCCGCCGGCGGGCGACGGGTCGTGGGTGGCGCCGCTGCGGGCGGCTCGTGCAAGGGTATCGAGGCGCCGGCGAGGCGGGCGACACGGTTTGGTCATGGGTCCTCCGAGCCGGTGCGAAGTGCCCCGCAGAAGCCCCGCCGGGCGGATACTGGTGACCCGGGCGGCCCGCTCGGAGCGCGCCCCGACAGAGGGAGGCACGCCCGTGGAGCAGATGACCGACAGCCCGTCCCTGCAGCCCGTCCCCGGGTGGGAGAGGCTCGGGCTCGATCCCGCGGCAGCGGTCGCCCTGGCGGAGACGGCCGAGGCGGAGTTCATGATCGCCCTCCACGACAGCGCGCCGACCGAGGCGAAGGCCGCACTGGGCATGCGGTCGGAGCGCGTCGCCGGCGGCGTTGCCGTCGTCATGGCCGGCGACCCGACCGGTGGCTACTGGAACAAGGCCCTCGGTTTCGGTGTGACCGAGCCCGTCAGCGAGGACCTCGTCGCCCACCTCGTGGACCTCTACGCCTCGGCGGGGGCGCCGGCCCTGTGCCTGCAGGTCGCTCCATCCGCGCTGCCGGACGACTGGGACGACGTGTGCGCCCACCACGGGATCGTCGGGGGTTCCGTCTGGGCCAAGCTGCTGCGCCCGGCCGACGCGCCGTCGACGACGTCGAGCACCGACCTCCGGGTGGACGCGGTCGGGGCCGAGGACGCCGACGCCTACGCCCGCGTCTTCGCTGCCGGCTTCGGCATGCCGCCGGAGCCGCACCTGCTCTCGATGTTCGCCGCTGCGGGGGCGGATGGTCCCGGGTTCACCGCGTACGGCGCCTGGGACGGCGACGAGCTCGTCGCCTCGGCCAGCCTGCACGTCGCGGGGCCGGCGGCCGCGTTCTGCGGGGCGGCGACGCTGCCCGAGGCCCGCGGCCGCGGCGCCCAGTCGGCCTTCATGCGGATGCGGATCGACGCGGCACGGGCCGCGGGGTGCTCGTGGATGAGCGCGGAGACGTGGCAGGAGCTCGAGGGGGCGCACAACCCGTCGCTGCACAACATGCTGCGGTCGGGCTTCGTCGAGGTCTACGACAGGCGCAACTGGGTCTGGCGGAAGGAGCCGTCGTGATGGAACCCGTAGAGGTCGTCGGGTTCGAGGGCCGGTGGTCGGCGGTGCCACCCGACCCCTCGGAGCTGCGCACCGCTCCCCTTCCGGCCCGACGACAGGAGGAGGCCCTGGATCTCGTCTGTGCCCGTCAGGTGCACGTCACCCGGACCGACGTCGGATGGATGTTCACCTCGCCGGAGCTCTTCGACGGGCTCGTCGCCGTCGAGGCGGTCGACCGGCACGGGGTCATGCTGGGAGTGGGGTTCACGGCGCACCCGCGCTTCGCACCGTCAGGTCGGTCGTTCCTGCGGGTCATCGTCGCCCGGGAGCACGAGGGGCGGGGTGTGGGGCGAGCGTTGAGGGCGAGCCTGCTGGAGCAGCTCCCCGAGGGGACGACCCACCTCGTCGGCGGCACCTTCGACGACGACCCCCGCTCGCTCGCGGTCGCGCACCACTGGGGGTTCGAGGTCGCGGAGCACTCGATCGAGTCGGTCCTCGACCTCGCCGCCCTGCCCGAGCCGGAGCCGCCGCCAGGCGTGACGTTGCACGAGGTGCCCGACCTCGTCTTCGACGACGCGGACGCGGTGGAGCGGATGCTGCTGGCGAGCCAGACGAACCCCGAGGCCGCGCAGGGGTGGGTGTTCGACCTGGCCAAGCTGCGCAGCCTCATCGCCACGGGCGAGACCCCGATCGGCGTCGTCGCCCGGGTCGACGGGACGCCGGCCGCCATCACCTTCGGCGGGGTCGACGACGCGACGCTTTCGATCGCCTACAGCGGTGTGGACCCGACCTTCCGGGGTCGCGGCCTGATGGTCCTGGTCAAGCAGCGGGCCCACCTCGCCGCCCGCGCAGCCGGGGCCACCTCCAGCCGCACGAGCAACGAGGAGCACAACCACGGGATCCGCCGGATCAACCGGGAGCTCGGCTACGTCGTGCGGAGCGGCGTCCACCGGCTGGCGCGCCCGCTCGACCTGCCGGAGCGCTGACCTGCTCGGACCGTCGAGGGCCACCCCTCGTCACGAGGAGTGGCCTCTCGACCGCGGACCGACGGCCGTTCACGTCCTGTCGACGGGTGGGAGGGTCACCAGGTGTTCTCGACGACGGCGTGCCCGATCTCGCCCTTCGCGTCCTCGAGGACCGAGAGCGTGCGTGACGCCTCGAACGCCGTGCGCAGGCGGACGGACGACGGGAGGCGCACCGGCTTGCGGAACCACACGTGGCTGGTGAGCCCGGCCTCCGGCAGTCTGGGCCCGAGTGAGGCGAGCACCCTTGCGTAGGAGTACATCCCGTGGGCGATGGCGCTCGGGAAGCCGAACGGCCTGGCCGTGAGGGCGTGGACGTGGATGGGGTTCCAGTCGCCCGACACGGCGGCATACGCGCGTCCGGTGCCTTCGCCGAGGCGCCACAGCGGCCCCGCCGTGACGGCTGCGAGCGGGTCCGTGGACGGCGGCTCGGACGGCTCGGCCTCGGGGTGCTCGGCGCCGCGCGAGAGGTAGGTGCTCACCCCGCGCCACACTGCCTCGCCACGCACCGTCACCTCGGACACGAGGTCGACCTGACGCCCGCGGCGGTGCGGCCGGAGGTCCTGAGCCCACACGGAGACGTCGAGCGGCTCGTCGACGTCGACGGAACGGACGACGTCGATGCGGTTCTCGACGTGGACGGCACCGAGCAGCGGGAGCGGGAAGCGGTCGCCGCTCATGGCGACCATCTGGACCGGGAAGGCGACGAGGTGGGGGTAGGTCGGCGGCAGGGTGCCGGAGACCGGGAACCGGCACACGCGTGCGTAGGCGACGAGGTCGTCGACGTCGACGCGTACGCCCGCCCGCGACCAGCGCACGTCGGGCAGCGTGTCGCTCGCGTTGCCTCGGCGCAGGGCGGCCGTGGCATAGATGCGGCGGAGGTCCGGTGCCGACTCGAGCGTGATGTCCTTGGTCATCGCGCCCTCACGCCCCGAGCAGGCTCTGGCCGCAGACGCGGACCACCTGCCCCGTGACGGCGGCCGCACCCGGCTGGGCGAACCACGCGATGGTCTCGGCGACGTCCTTGGGGTGGCCCCCCTGCTGGAGGGAGTTCATGCGCCGCCCGATCTCCCTCGTCGCGAACGGGATCCGCGCCGTCATCTCGGTCTCGATGAAGCCGGGCGCGACCGCGTTGACCGTGATGCCGCGGTCGGCCACCTGACGTGACAGGGCGGTGACCAGACCGATGACGCCGGCCTTGCTCGCGCCGTAGTTCGTCTGGCCCCGGTTGCCCGCGATGCCCGCGATCGAGGCCACGCACACGATGCGGCCGCCGTCGGCGAGGCCTCCCTCACCGAGGATCGCCTCGTTCATCCGCAGGACCGAACGGAGGTTGACCTCCATGACGCTGCGCCAACGGTCGTCGTCCATGTTGACGAAGAGCTTGTCCCGCGTGATGCCGGCGTTGTGCACGACGATGTCGAGGCCCCCGTGCCGCGCCGTCGCGTGCTCGACGATCCGGCCGCCCGCGTCGTCGGCCGTGACGTCGAGCTGCAGCGCCGTGCCCCTGACGTCGTTGGCCACCGCGGCCAGGGCGTCACCGGCGGCGGGGAGGTCGACGGCCACGACGGTCGCGCCGTCCCGCGACAGCACGCGGGCGATCTCGGCCCCGATGCCGCGCGCGGCGCCGGTGACGACGGCCACCTTGCCCTCGAGAGGACGCAGCGCGTCCACGTCACCGCTCGTCGAGTCGTCGACACGGATGACCTGGCCGTCGACGTAGGCGGACCGGCCGGAGAGGAGGAACTCGACGGCCGAACGGACTCCGTCGTGGGCATCCCCTTGTGCGAGAACGAGGTTCGCGGTCGCCCCACCACGCAGCTCCTTGCCGACGGACCGCACGACCCCTTCGAGCGCACGCTGCGTCGTCACCGCGGCCACGTCGGTCAGCGTCGTGGGGTCGGTGCCGACGACGACGACGCGACCGTTGCGCTTGAGCGCCTTGACGGCAGGGGCGCCGAGCAGTCGCAGCTGGTCGAGCTCGGCCGGGTCGGTGGCGGCGCTGAGGTCGAGGACCACGGCGCCGACCTGGTCGCCCTCACCGGGCGGGGTGGACACCGCGGGCACCCCGGCGCCCCCGAGCCAAGCGGCGATGCCGTCGGCGAACCGGCCGTCGCCGGCGACGAGCACGGGCCCCTCGCAGAGCGGCATACCGGGCTCGAAGCGGCGCAGCCGGGTCGGCTGCGGGACCCCGACCTTCCGGGCCACGGGCGAGCGGACGATGGTCGTGAAGAGGTCGCTCATGCTCACGCCTCCAGGATCGCGACGACGCCCTGCCCACCGGCAGCGCAGATGGAGATGAGGCCACGGCCACCGCCGGCCTCCTTGAGCTGCTTGGCGAGCGAGGCGACGATGCGCCCGCCCGTGGCGGCGAAGGGGTGGCCGGCGGCGAGCGAGGACCCGTTGACGTTGAGCCGGCTCCGGTCGATCGAGCCGAGTGGTGCGTCGAGACCGAGGCGTGCGCGGCAGAAGTCGGGGTCCTCCCAGGCCTTGAGGGTCGTGAGGACCGTGGCGGCGAAGGCCTCGTGGATCTCGTAGAAGTCGAAGTCCTGCAGGCTCAAGCCGTTTCGCGCGAGAAGACGCGGCACGGCATAGGCGGGGGCCATGAGCAGACCCTCGTCACCGTGGACGTAGTCGACGGCGGCGGTCTCGGCGTCGACGAACCAGGCCAGGGGCGTCAGCCGGTGCTCGGCGGCCCACTCCTCGCTCGCGAGGAGGACCGCCGACGCGCCGTCGGTCAGGGGCGTCGAGTTGCCGGCCGTCATGGTCGCGCCGTCCCCCTTGCCGAAGACCGGCTTGAGGGTCGCGAGCTTCTCGACGCTGGAGTCGGCGCGCAGGTTGGTGTCGCGCGAGACACCGAGGTAGGGCGTGACCAGGTCGTCGAAGAAGCCCCGCTCGTAGGCGGCGGCCAGGTGCTGGTGGCTCGCGGCGGCGAGCTCGTCCTGGGCCTCGCGCGGGATGCCCCACTGTGCGGCCGTGAGGGCCATGTGCTCGCCCATCGACAGGCCGGTGCGCGGTTCGACGTTCTCGGGGATGGCCGGCACGAGGTGACCCGGACGCAGGCCCGCGAGCGCCTTGGCGCGCTCTCCCGCGGACCGTGCCCGGTTGGCGGCGAGAAGCGTCTGGCGCAGGCCCTCGCTCACGGCGATGGGGGCGTCGCTGGCGCTGTCGACGCCACCCGCGATGCCGGCGTCGACCTGGCCGAGCGCGATCTTGTTGGCGACGAGGACGGCGGCCTCGAGACCCGTGCCGCAGGCCTGCTGGATGTCGTAGGCCGGTGTCGTCGGGTCGAGCCGCGTGCCCAGGACGGTCTCGCGCGTGAGGTTGAAGTCGCGGCTGTGCTTGAGCACGGCGCCGGCCACGACCTCCCCGAGCCGCTCTCCGGCGAGCCCGTAGCGGGCCACGAGGCCGTCCACGGTCGCGGTCAGCATGTCCTGGTTGGACGCCTTGGCGTAGGGGCCGTTGGACCGGGCGAACGGGATGCGGTTGCCCCCGAGGACCGCGACTCGACGCGGTGCGCGCGGGGTGGACTGGGAAGCCATGGGTCTCTCCTGCTGTGGGGTGTCTGACCTGTCGTTCTCGACCACGTTATCCGAAACCCGCAGTAGTCGATACAGCAAGTACCTGTTACTTTCGTGAGATGGACAACGACGTGGATCCCCCGGGACGGGCCGCCCCTCGGGACGGGCGGGACTCGCGCTGGGAGCGCCACCGCGAGGAGCGCCGAACCGCGCTCGTCGACGCGACCATCCGGGCGATCCGGACCCACGGCGCCGGCGTCGGGATGGACGACATCGCTGCCGAGGCGGGCACGTCCAAGACCGTCATCTACCGCCACTTCGACGACAAGGCCGGCCTGTACCGCGCGGTCGCCTCGCGCATCGACGGCCGCGTCGTCGGCAACGTCGGTGCGGCCCTCGGAGGACCCGGCACCCCGCCCGCCGACACCCGTGAGCTCGTCGCGTCGACGGTCGACGCGTACCTCGCCCTCGTCGAGTCCGACACCGAGGTCTACCGGTTCGTCGTCAACCGACCGCTCGTCGACCGGCCGCTCGCCGACGACCCGGTGGGCGGCACCGTCGACCAGGTCACCGACCAGCTGACCGGTCTGCTCCTCGAGGCCCTCCGGTCCCCCGCGACCGACCCGTCCCGGGCCCGGACCTGGGCGATCGCCCTCGTCGGCTCGGTCCGCGCAGTCGCCGACGACTGGCTCGCCACGCCCGAGGCCGACCGGGCCCCGCGGGCCGCCGTCGTCGACTCCCTGACCGACCTCGCGTGGCACGGGCTCGCCCCCGTCCTCACGGCCCGCACCGCGACCTCACCGACCACCGGGGGCGCATCGTCCCCACCGACCACCTCGACCCTCTGAGGTCCAGACCGGAAGGCACCGAGATGTCCACGGCCACAGGCTCCCCCACAGGCTCCCCCGCTGACTTCCCCGCACCCGCCCAGGAGCACCTGGCCCCGATCGGACGCTCCGGAGCCGTCGCCGGCCCCGCGCTGACCACGGCGCTGCGTGACCACCTCGACGGCCCGTTCGGTGAGGTCCGCGACCACTGCCGCGCCCTCGACCCGGCGACCTTCGGTCCGCCGACGACGCCGCTGCCGATGGACGAGCACCGCTCCCGGGTCACGACGCAGTTGGCGGCCCTGGCGAGCCAGCCGTATGCCGCCCACGGCTTCCCCGAGCGCCAGGGGGGCACCGCACGCTACGGCGAGGCCGTGGCCGCGTTCGAGATGCTCGGGCACACCGACCTCTCGCTCTTCGTCAAGGCCGGCGTCCAGTGGGGCCTCTTCGGCGGTGCCGTGTCACTCCTCGGCACGAGCCGCCACGACCACCTCCTGCCCCGCATCACCTCCGGCGAGCTCCAGGGCTGCTTCGCGATGACCGAGACCGGCCACGGCAGCGACGTGCAGAGCCTGCTGACGACGGCGACCTTCGACCCGTCCACCGACGAGATCGTCGTCC
The DNA here is from genome assembly GCF_001428505.1 of Terrabacter sp. Root181. Classification (GTDB taxonomy): domain Bacteria; phylum Actinomycetota; class Actinomycetes; order Actinomycetales; family Dermatophilaceae; genus Terrabacter. The sequence goes on along the minus strand of NZ_LMHU01000006.1, from coordinate 58,481 downwards.
ACTCCCCCGAGCCGGCCGCGCGCAAGGACTACATCGGCAATGCGGCCCGCGACGGGCGGCTCGCGGCGGTCTTCGCCCAGCTCGTCGTCGACGGAGAGTCCCGCGGAGTCCACTGCGTGCTCGTCCCGATCCGGGGCGAGGACGGCGGCACCGCGGCCGGCGTCACCATCGAGGACTGCGGCCCCAAGCTCGGGCTCGGTGGCGTCGACAACGGGCGCCTGCTCTTCGACCACGTCCGGGTCCCCCGCACCAACCTCCTCGGCCGCTATGGCGACATCGGCGACGACGGCACCTACTCGAGCCCCATCGACAACCCCGGTCGCCGCTTCTTCACGATGCTCGGCACGCTCGTCCGCGGGCGCATCTCCGTGGCGGGCGGGGCCGGTGCCGCCGCGCGCTCGGCCCTCGCCGTCACGACGACGTATGCCGCCGGCCGCCGGCAGTTCTCCGCTCCCGACACGGACGTGGAGACCATCGTCCTGGACTACCGGACGTACCAGCGGCGGCTGCTGCCGAGGATCGCGACGGCATACGCCCTCCAGCTCGCCCAGCACGAGCTCGTCTCGGCGATGGACGACGTGCTCGCCGGGCGCTCGACCTCCGAGCACGACCAGCGACAGCTCGAGACCCGGGCCGCCGGCATCAAGGTGCTGACGACGCGGCACGCCACCGACACCATCCAGGAGTGCCGCGAGCTGTGCGGTGGCGCCGGCTACCTCTGGGCCAACCGGCTCGCCGCGCTCAAGGCCGACACCGACATCTTCACGACTTTCGAGGGTGACAACACCGTCCTGCTCCAGCTCGTCGCCAAGTCGCTCCTCGCGGACTACCAGGCGACCTTCGGCGACCTCGACACGGCCGGCATCGTGCGCTTCGGCGCCCGGCTCGTCGGGGGCACCGTCATCGAGCGGTCCTCGGCGCGGGGCATCATCCAGCGGCTCGTCGACGCCGCGCCCGGGCGCGAGGAGGACGTCACGTTCGGCATCCGCGGCACGCAGCTGCGCCTGCTGCGCGAGCGCGAGGAACACCTCCTCGAGGGCCTGGCCCGGCGCCTGCGCCGTGCCACCGCGCCGGGGGCCGACGCGTTCGCCGTCTTCAACGCGACTCAGGACCACCTCGTCGACGCAGCGACGGCACACGTCGAGCGCACAGTCGCCGAGACGTTCGCCGCCTCCGTCGAGTCCTGCACCGACGAGGAGGCCCGGGCGGTGCTGGCCCGCGTCTGTGACCTCTTCGCCCTGTCCACGATCGAGCGCCACAAGGCGTGGTACCTCGAGCACGACCGGCTGAGCCCGGCGCGCGCCAAGGCCCTCACCGCCCTCGTCAACGACGTCTGCGCGCAGCTGCGTCCGCACGCCCTGACGCTCGTCGACGCGTTCGGCATCCCGGACGGCCTGCTCACGACCGAGATGTCGGGCACCGCCTGACCGGCCCGACCACACGTCCAGGGGGTCGTATGCCGTCCGGCGCGGTCAGCCGTCCGGCGCGGTCAGCCGCCCGTCACTCGGTGGCGCGCTGGTAGCGACCGCGCCGGTGCACGAGCGGGGCGTCCTCGACGCCCACGACGACGTGCTCGATCGTCGCCTCGACGAGGACCGACCAGCCCACGTCGTGTCGGCTCGCCGGGTCGAGGCGCACGCCCAGCCACGTCGTGGTGTGGGTTGCGCGTGGCCCCCACTCGGTCTGCTCCCACTCGGCGAGCCGGAAGGCGCCGCCGGGGGCGGGCATGACGCCGGCGAAGACGTCGGCGAGGCGCTCGTCACGGGCACCGAGCAGCGCGACCACCGCCGTCCCGGTGGCCTCGAGCGCGTCGAGCACGTCGGCGTCGGGGTGCAGGAGCCCGACGACCCGGCCGGGGTCTCCGGTGGCGACGAGGTAGGACGAGACGGTCAGGCCGGCCCGCTCGATGCCCGCTCCGGACGTCCAGAGCGACACGGTGCCCCCGACGCGTCCCCGGAGGCGCCGGACCTGGTCGCGGTCCTCGTCAGGGGTGTCGAACGGGTGCTCGGTGTGGATCGTCATGCGTCGGCGACGAGCAGGGCATTGCCCAGCTCGACCTCTCCCGGGGCGACGACAGCCGCGTAGACGCCGGCGCACTGGTGCGGCGCGCGGGTCACCTCGAGGGTGGCCTCGCCGATGCGGATCACCCTGCCCACCAAGGACACCAGCCGGTCTGGCGCGATGTCGAGCACAATGTTGGCGCGCGGGTGGGACTCGACGTAGTCCGTCGCCGACACGAGGTGGACGGCGTGCTTCTTCGCCCGGTTGCCCTCGGGCCCCGTCGGCGTGATCTCGACCGACGCGAGCTCCTGGCCGGGGCCGCCGTGCTCGGGATAGATGATGAGGCTGGTGACCGTCGCGTCCATGCCGCCACGCTAGTGCGTGCAGGCCGGCGGCGCCGCCGTCACGGTGCGGTCACGAGGAGGCGGCGGCGATGGCCTGCTCGAGACGCGGGACGATCGACAGCACCTGGTCCAGTCCGGCCCGCCGGACGCATCCCTCGGCGTCCGACGAGAGCTCGGCGACGAACAGGCGGATGTCGCGGGCCGCGAAGTCCTCGGCCTGGCGGCGCAGGACCTCCGTCCCGCTGAAGTCGATGTCGTCCATGGCTGCGGCGTCCAGCACGACCGCCCGCACCGGGACGGTCGCCGAGGACACCAGCTCCCGGACCCGCACGTCGAAGTGGGCCGCGTTCTCGAAGAAGAGGCCGGTGCCGAACCGGTAGACGAGGAGGCCGTCCATGGGCCTCCCCGGGGCGACCCGGTCGAGCAGCCGTGGTGCGACCTCACCGTCCGCGACCAGGACCTGGTCGTGCGGCTGGTACTGGCGCCGGAGCCGGTCGACCAGGGAGACGAGCACCGCGAGCAGGATGCCCTGCTCCACCCCGACGAAGGCGACGACGACGAGCGCCAGCATCGCGGCGCCGAACTCGAACAGCCGGATGCGCTTGATGGCCCGGAGCTGCGCGACCTTGACGAGGCCCACGCCGATGGCGAACACGACACCGTCCAGCACGGGGGACGGCAGGTACTCGAAGAGTCCGGTGGCGAACAGCAGCACGACTCCGATGACCAGTGCCATGACGACGTTGACGAGCTGGCTGCGGCTCCCGGCGCCGTCACCTGCTGCCGTCCGCGGCGGGCTGCCGTTGATCGCGAAGCCACCGGTGAGGGCGCTGCCGGTGTTGGCGGCGGCGAGCGCGTAGAGGTCCCGGTTGGTGTCGTCGCGGTAGCCGTTCTTGGTGGCGAAGCTGCGGGCCACCGCAGCGCTCTGCGCCAGGATGACGACGGCGATGGCGGCCGCGCTGCCCACGAGCCGGGTGAGCTCATCGGAGGAGAAGCTCGGGAACGTCAGGCTCGGCAGGCCGGCCGGCACGTCGCCGACCATGGACACCCCGTGCCCCTGAGCGCCGATGAGGACCCCGAGCACGCTGAAGGCCACGACCGCCAGGAGCGCTGCGGGGAGCCTGGGCAGGACCCGCTCCATCACCAGCATCGTGACCACGACGCCCAGGGAGAGCACGGCGGATGCCGCGTTCACGTGACCGAGGTTGGTCACGGTGGCGACGAGCTTGTCCCACGTCGTGCCGGACGCCTCGATGCCGAGCATCCCGGGCAGCTTGCCGATGACGAGCGAGACACCGACCCCGCTCAGGAATCCCGCCAGCACGGGCTGCGAGATCAGGTCCGCGAGGAAGCCGAGGCGCGCGACGCCCATGAGGAGCAGGACGCAGGCGGTGAGCAGGCCCAGCACGGCCACGGTGCCGGCGTATCCGGCTGAGCCCGCTGCGACGACGGCACCGGTGCCGGCGGCCACGAGCGCCGCGGTGGCGGAGTCCGCACCGACGACGAGCTGCCTCGTCGAGGCCACGAGGGCGAAGAGGATCGCCGGGAGCAACGCACAGTAGAGACCTGTCTGCACCGGCAGCCCCGCGATGCTGGCGTAGCCCAGCGACTCGGGGATCGCGATCGCGGTGACCGTCACCCCTGCGACCAGGTCACCACGCAGCCACTCACGCCGGTACCCCGTCAGCAGGGACATGCCGCCAACCATTGCACACTCGACGCGTGGCGTCAGCGTCCAGATCCAGCTCGCTAGGGCGTGCAGGCCTGCACCGCCGCGGTCACCGTGCCGTGGAAGTGGTCGGCCCCGATGGCCTCGAGCAGCCCGACCGAGTCCAGACGTTCCCTCAGCTCCTGCGCCGCCCGTGCCACGTGGAGCTCGATGTTGCGCTCGCGGAGCCCGTCGAGCACCTCGCGCAGCGCGACCTCCGCGCTGGCGTCGAGGTCGCTGATGAACGAGCCGTCGAGCACCACGTGGCGCACGGGCTTGGGCGCGCCGTCCACGGCGGCCCACAGCCGGCGCTTGAAGTAGTGCGCGTTGGCAAAGAACAGCCGGTCCTGGATCCGGTAGACGACCACACCCGCACTGACGCCCGCGTCGGGCTGGTCCACGACGTCCACGTACCGGTCGTCGCGGGCGGACCATCCCAGCACGGCGTCAGCCGGTCGAGCCGCCCGACGGACGATGTCGGCGACGGACAGCAGGACCGCGACGATGATCGCCTGAAGGACCCCGATCGTCACGACGCACGCGACCGTGATGGCGGCGATGACGACCTCGACCCGGCTGCTGCGAGCCAGCTCGCGCCACTGCACCGGGTCGATGAGCTTCGCTGCGGCGTACACGATGACCGCGCCGAGGACCGCTGACGGGAGGTACTCGATCGGCGCGGTGAGGAACAGGAGGATGGCGGCGATCGTCCCTGCGGCCGCCAGCCCGCTGACCTGGCTCGTGGCCCCCATGTCGTCGTTGACCGCGGTGCGCGACCCGCTCGTCCCGACCGGGATGCTCTGCGTGACACCGGCCGAGATCTGGGCCACTCCGAAGGCGAGGAGCTCCTGGTTGGCGTCGACGATCTCGTGGTGACGGGCGGCGAAGGACCGTGCCGTGAGGATGGAGTCCGAGAAGGCGACGAGGAACACCGCCAGGGCCGCGACCACGAGCGTGCCGAGGTCTGCGCGTGAGACGTCCGGCAGCTCGAGCGACGGCAGTCCCTGCGGCACGGGGCCGGTGACCGACACCCCGTGGGCGACGAGGTCCAGTGCCCAGGACGCGGCGATGCCCAGGATCACGACCGCGAGGGCGCCCGGCAGACGCTTGCTGATCCGGCCGGCGACGACCAGCAGCGCCAACGAGACGAGACCGACGAGGACCGTGGCGCCGTTGGCGCTGCCGAGGTGGCCGACGATGTCGACCGTCTCGGGGATGGCCCCCTCCGCGTCGCTCGATATGCCCAGCAACTTGCCGAGCTGGCCGAGGATCAGCACGACGGCGACGCCGGTGATGTAGCCGACGAGCACCGCCTGCGAGAAGTAGTCGGCGATCCAGCCGAGGCGGGCCAGCCGGGCCGCGAGGAAGACGACCCCCACCATGATCGCGAGCAGCGAGGCCAGCGCGGCGTACTGGGCGCTGCCGCCGACGGCCAACGGCGCGACCACGGTCGCGATCAACAGCGACACGGTGCCTTCCGGGCCGACCACGACCCGTGGCGCCGACCCGAGGACCGCGTAGGCCAGCACCGGGAGCAGCAGGGCGTAGAGGCCGGCGCTGACCGGGACGCCCGCCAGCTCCGCGTACGCCATCGCCGACGGGAGCGCCAACGCCGCGACCGTGACACCGGCGACGAGGTCCGTGCGCAGCCGCGGCCGCGTGTACGACGCGAGCGACCGCGCGAAGGGAACGTACCGCGTCGTGATCGGCGGTCGCGTCGCGGACGCGAACGCGCCCCGACCCTTGTAGGCCCTGTCGAACGGCTGCACGGATCCAGCCAAGCGATTCGCACGACGACGCGCATCGCCCGAAGAGGATCACTTGTCCGTCGGTGACCACGCCATCCGCGGGGACGGACACTCGGTGGCTCGCCGAGGTTTGGCCAAGGCTCGACCGCCGCGCCGGCATCGGAGGTAGCCTACGAGGGCGGCGAGGCGAGACCGTGGACCGGATGAAGCCCAGACGCGATGACGCAGCGCCGGAGGCCAGCGATGAGCAAGAAGAAGGCCAGGGAGCCGAATCCAGCCGACGTGTTGCCTGTCCGGGCCGCGAATGAGCGCGACGCGTCCTCGAGCGGGGCGAAGCTGGGTCGTAAGGCCTACGAGGCGGAGCTGGCGGTGCTGCAGGCGGAGCTCGTGGCCATGCAGGAGTGGGTGAAGGCGTCCGGCGCCAAGGTGTGTGTCGTGTTCGAGGGGCGGGACACCGCCGGCAAGGGCGGCACGATCAAGCGCATCGTCGAGCGCGTGAGCCCGCGGGTCTTCCGCGTGGTCGCGTTGCCGTCGCCGACGGACCGGGAGAAGTCACAGATGTACATCCAGAGGTACATCAAGCACTTCCCGGCGGCCGGCGAGGTCGTGATCTTCGACCGCAGCTGGTACAACCGAGCCGGGGTCGAGCGGGTGATGGGCTTCTGCACGCCCGCCCAGACCGACCGCTTTCTGGAGCAGGTCCCTGCCGTCGAGAAGGCCATCGTCGACTCGGGCATCATCTTGCTCAAGTACTGGCTCGAGGTCGGTTCCGACGAGCAGACCCGCCGGATCGAGAGCAGGATCCATGACCCGCGCAAGCTGTGGAAGCTCTCCGACATGGACTTGCAGTCCTACAGCCGCTGGTACGACTACTCCCGGGCTCGCGACGCGATGTTCGCAGCCTCCGACACCCCGTGGGCCCCGTGGAACGTCGCCTACACGGACAGCAAGAGGCGCGGCCGGCTGAACGTCATCAGCCACCTGCTGAGCCAAGTGCCCTACGAGCCGCTGGAGTCGAAGGACGTCGAGCTGCCGGAGCGTCAGGCGCCGGGCGACTACCGTGCCCCGGCCCTGCCGCCGCGCTTCATCCCGACTCCGTTCTGAGTACGTCCCTTGTCCGACCCGAGACTGCAGTGGGGGGCCCGGGTCCGCGGCCGGCCGACCGAGCCGACGTGCATGAGGTCACCCCGATGACCGTCGGCGAGACAGACCGGGCGGCACCGGTCGAGAGACCGGGCCGAGGCACGTTAACGACGCGCACCCGGCGGTTGTTCCTGGCCTGGGGCTCGGCGAGCACCGCGGTCTGCTTGGCTCTGTGCGCCCTGGCCTTGCGTCATCCAGAGATCCTCGACCGCTGGGACCACGTCCTGCAGCTCGGTCCCGACGCGTGGCGTGCCGGTTCACCGTGGGTCGAGCGCCCGCTGGTGGGGATCTCCTACGCCTTCGGCACCGTGGCCAGCGCGGTCGCGACGGCCGTCGTGGCCGGTGTGCTGGTGGTCAGGAGGCTGGGTCGGGCGGCCGCGTACGTCGTGGTGGTCATGGCCGGCACCTCGCTGGTGACCAGCGTGCTCAAGCACTACGTCGACCTGGGAAGACCAGTGGTGGCGCACCCGATCATCGAGTACGCGTCGAGCGCGATGCCGAGCGGCCATGCGTCGAACATCGCCGCGGCCGTCACGACCGCGTGCGTGCTGTCGGCTCTGTTCCTCCGCCAGCGCGCGCGTCGCCGACTCGTCCTGGTGGTCGGAGTGCTGGTCTCGCTCGTCGTCGGCCTCGATCGGCTCATGCTCGGGGTGCACACGCTCACGGAGGTGGTTGCCGGCTACGCCCTCGGGGTCGGCGTGGGCCTGATCGCCGCCTACGTCGTCGACCCGTCGGCGCGGGTCAGCACGGAGCGGGTGACGGAGTCCCGCGGTCCGGGATCGCGATGAAGGGCGCTTCGCGCTGGAACTGCGGTCATCGGTGGCGCAACCGCGAGCCCAGGGTCGAGGCCAGGTGTCCGAGCCCGGCACCGACGGAGGCACCGACCACGACGTCACCGGGGTAGTGAACCCCCGTGTACACGCGCGAGAACGCCACGACTGCCGCAGACACTCGCAGTGGCCAGCGCAGCTCTGGCACCACCGCGCTGGTCGCGACGCAGAATGCCGCCGCTGACGCGGAGTGCCCCGAAGGGAAGGAGGCAGATGACGGCATGCCCACCCACCGGGACTCGGGAACGCCCAGCTCGGTGCGCCGAGGGCGACGACGGGCCGCCAGCTTCATCGGCTGGTTGACCAGCAGGGACGTCACCCCGATCGCGGCCACCCCGGTGAGAGCGGCACGGCGTCCCCTCTCCCCACCGAATGCGGCCAGGACCCCCGCCACGAGGAGCCAGGGTTTGGAGAAGTTGGCGAAGTCCGACGCCCGGCGTAGCGGCTCGTCGAGCCAAGGGGTGTTCAGCTCTGCCACGGCCAGATAGGTGTTGCGGTCGGCCGTGTCCAGTCTCCGCAGCAGCCGCACGACCCTTGACAGTCGAGGGGAGCCGCGAGCCGCGAGGCGCTCGGCGAGCAGCGCTTCGACAGGCTCGGGCGGGGTCGGACCGCTCATCCGACCTCCGCCTCGCGCCCGGTCGCGATCTGCCAGAGCGCGGCGAGCGTCGACCTGGCAGTGATTGGCGCCGGGCGAGCAGCACGCGACCGTCGAAGGGCGGCGCGTGGACGTCGCACGGTGACCGCGCCGGGTCGGATGGCGAAGCGCAACGGGGGATCGAGCACCAGGGCCTCCCCGTCGACGCCGACCTCCACGGGCCCGGCCGAGTGCACCTCGAACTCCGAGGCCGTCCATTCGTCCCATCCGGAGAAACGCTGGACCTGACCCGTCATCTCCAGGGCGGCGAGCTTCTCTGCGTCCGCAGCCGAGCCGACTCGCAGCGAGACGACCCCGAGCACGCCGCCGTCGAGGCCCTCTCGCATGCCTCCGCCACGAAGGTGAGCGAGATCGTATGGGTTGTTGGACACCAGCAGCAGCTGGCCCGGCACCGCTTCCGCGCCGGAGGGCAGCATGTAGCGCAGGTCGAGGGCGTTGGCCCCGGGTCCCAGCATGTCGGGCAGCAGGGCCGAGGCGGTCTGCACCTTCGCGTCGCGGTAGTCCGCCGACTGCACGACCTTGGCGTACACACCCATCGACGCGTTGTTGACGAACACGCGCCCGTTGATCTCGGCCAGGTCCACGCGCGTGTCGACGCCGTCGTCGAAAGCAGCCAGCGCGCCCGGGACGTCCTCGCGGTCGATTCCCAGATCGAGCGCGAAGTGGTTCCGCGTCCCCGCGGGCACGACGACGAAGGGCAGTCCGTGCAGGCTGGCGATCGAGGCGACGATCGCCAGCGAGCCGTCCCCTCCGGCCATCCCCAGCAGATCCGCACCCCGGGCGACCGCGGCCTCGGCTACCTCTCGCAGGTCGTCGCCGGGTTTGAGGACATACGGCTCGACACCCCGCTGCCTGCAGAGGTCGACGAGGCCGAACCGCTCGACCTTCCCCCCGCCGGACCGCGGGTTCATGATGAGGACCGCCTGCCTCGCCGTGGGCGCGGCCTCGGCGTCGTCGGCCTGCGCGGTCGGGGCGGCCAGTGCGTAGCCGGCTGCTGCGGTGGAGACCGCCGCGAGTGCGAGCCCGACGGCCAGCACCCGACCGCTCTGGCTCGCGAGGATCACCACGACGAAGACGACGAGGGCGATGGCCCCGAGCGCAGCGGCAGCGGCTCGGACGGCGCCCCGGCGTGACACGACGTACCACGCGGCCACCACCGCCGCCCCGAGCGACGCCACGCTGGCCAGCAGGACGTCCCAGCGGCGGATGGAGACGACCACGAGGAACAGCAAGGCGGCCGCGAACGCAGTCAGCGCGAGTGCTGCCGAGACCCTGCGAAGGGCGCTGCGTCTGGCGCCGGGGTCGGACGTCGTCATGTCGGCTCCTTCGGGGAGCGCCAGCTCGCACCGGTCTGGCGCCGGAACTCTGCGACCGCCTCGTCGACGGTCGGGAGGAAATGCTCAGGGGCGATGGTGCGGGTCAGCTCGTACCGCTCGATCTTCGCACGCACCGGATCCTTCATCTCCGCGAAGACGAGGGACACCCCGCGCTCGTTCAGCCACGTGTCCAGCTCCTCCAGCATGTCCGAGGCCGTGGTGTCGACGTCGGTGATCGGCTCAGCGGCGACCACGATCCAGCGCAGCGCCGGGTCGTCCTCGGCCATCGCGCGCACGGTCTCGCCGAAGCGCCGGGCATTGGCGAAGATGAGCGGCGCGTCGAACCGATAGACGACCAGCCCGGGCAACCGCTCGGCCTGCGGGTAGCTCTCCGTGTCGTGCAGTCCCGCAACCCCCTCGACGCGCCCGAGCTCGGCCTGGTGCGGCCACCAGGTGCGGCGGAAGACGTTGAGGATGGACAGACCGACCGCGATGAGGATGCCCGGCAGCACCCCCAGGAGAGCCACACCGAGCAGGGCGATGAGGGACAGGAGGAACTCCGTCCGGCGCTGCAGCCAGAGGCGACGAGTCCCGGCGACGTCGGTCAGCGACACGGCCGCCGCGATGACGATGGCCCCGAGCGTCGGTTGGGGCACGTACTGCATGAGGGCATTGGCGAAGAGCAGGACGGCGGCGATCACCGCGGCGCCGACGATCCCGGTGACCTGGGACCGTGAGCCGGCCTGTTCCGCCACCGCGGTCCGCGACCCGCTGGTGCTGACCGGAAAGCCCTGGAAGGCTCCAGCGGCGATGTTGGCGGCCCCGATGCCGATCATCTCCTGGTTTCCCTGGACGCGTTCGCCCTTGCGGGCCGCGAAGGCCGAGGCCGTGGACATCGTGTCGGCGAGAGCGACGACGGCGATGGCCAGCGCCCCGAGGAAGAGGGGTGGGACGTCGCCCCAGCCCACCTGGGGGATCGTGAAGATCGGGAGGCCTTGTGGGAGAACACCGACCGTGTCGACACCGTGGGCCTGAAGGTCGAACACCTTGACCACGACAGCGGTCAGCACCACGATCACGAGCACGCTCGGGACCTTGGGGATGAACCTGTTCAGGAGCAGGATGCCGGCCAGGGCGCTGACGCCGATGAGGGCCGCCGTACGGTTGGCCGAGCCCGTGAACAGGCCGGACAGGAAGGCGTTCGCCTCGGCCACGAGGCCGCTCGCATCGGTGGAGAAGCCGAAGAGCTTTGGCAGCTGGCCGACGATGATCGTCAGTGCCAGTCCGTTCATGTAGCCGATCTGGGTCGGCTTCGACAGCAGGTCAGCGACGAAGCCGAACCGCGCCAGCCCCGCGACCACCATGACGACGCCGACGATGATCGCCAGCATCGACGCGAGCGCGACGGCGCGGGCAGGGTCTCCGCCGGCGAGAAGCAGGGGGAGGATCGTCGCCGCGATCATGGGACCCAGCGACGAGTCCGGTCCCAGCACGAGGACCCGAGAGGGCCCGAAGACCGCATATCCGATCAGGCACAGGATCGAGGTGTACAACCCCGTGACGGGCGGCAGCCCGGCAAGCTGTGCATAGGCCATTCCCTGCGGCACCAACAGCGCAGAGAGGACCAGGCCGGCGACGATGTCCTTCGGGAGCCAGGACCGCTCGTAGGAGCGCGCCAGACGCAGACCCGGGACGCGCTCCTGCCACGTGTGCTCTCCGACATCAGGTCGGTCGGCGAGCGCGGCCACGGTCAGCCGAGGATCTGGGTGCGCACGGCGAGGCGGGATCCGCCTGCGCCCGATCGGTTTCGTCCCCCCTGAAGAGCATTCACAGGTGGAGCCTACAGGCGGGTGGGAGTGTCGTCCCCTTGTTCAGCGGGCTCGCCGGACCCTTCGTTGCGTGGACCGCCCGCCCTGCCATCGTCGTTCGGTGGACGTGAAGGGACTCGAACCCCTGACCTCTCGCGTGTGAAGCGAGCGCTCTAACCAGCTGAGCTACACGTCCGGGCACCCCTGTGCCGACACGGCGTCGGGGTGACGGAGGGAAACAATAGCCGGTGCGGACGCGGGGGCGGTAATCGCCCCTCCGGTGCCGTGCCGACACGTGTCGCCCCGACCGCGGGGCGACCCTCAGTCCACTCCGGGCACCTGCGTCAGCAGCTGCTCGGCCCACTCCGGCACGAACTGCGGGATGCCGGCCCACGCGAGATAGCCCCAGATGACGCCCCACACGACGAGCAGGGTGCCGAGGGCAACGAGGCCGCGGACCCAGATCGCCCGGGCCATGATCCAGTCGTTCCAGCGGCTGACGTGGTGCCTGGCGAAGTCGAGCCACCGCTGCGCGAACTCGAACTCGCTGGCGAGGATGAGCAGGCCGAAGAAGACGACGAGCCAGCCCGGCCCGGGCGCCGGCACCATGATGAGGCCGCCGACCGTCACGACGCCGCCGACGACACCGACGGCAGTGCGCCAGATGACGTGCGTGACGCGGTTGCCCCGCAGCCGCGCACGCCAGGCCCAGCGGTCCTCGGCCGCGTCGAGCGTGAGGTTGGCGTCGGAGTAGTCGACGGGCGGACGATCCTCGTCGCGCGCGTGGTCCTCGTGGGTCACGGGTCGCAGTCCCGCTCGGCGTTGCTGCGGAAGACCCGATGCAGCTCGGTCGTGACGGGCCGGTCGGTCGGGAGCGTCCGGTCGTCGACGGCGTGGATCGGCAGGACGTCCTTGGTCGAGCTCGTGATGAAGACCTCGTCGGCGCTCTGGAGCACGTCGAGCGGCAGCGTCTCCTCACGGACCTCGATGCCGGCGGCTCGCGCCCACTCGATCGTGAGCTCGCGGGTGATGCCGAGCAACAGCCCCGACTCGGCCGGAGGCGTCAGCACGACGGCGTCGACGACGACGAAGATGTTGCTGCCCGTGCACTCGCACAGCTCGCCCCGGGTGTTGCCGAAGACCGCCTCGACGGCGCCCTCCTGCTTGGCGCGGGCCAGCGCGACGACGTTCTCGGCATACGACGTCGTCTTGAGCCCGACCACGGCCGAGCGCTCGTTGCGCGTCCACGGGACGACCGTGAGCTTGCCGCTCTCGGGAGGGAGCGGCTGCGGCCCCGCGATGACGATGTAGGTCAGGGAGCTGTCGTCACGGTCGGACCCGAGCGGCCCGACACCACCGGTGACGCTGTAGCGCAGCCGACCGAAGTCGATCGTCGGACCGTCGAGGACCGCGGCGACACCCCGGTCGACGACGGACAGGTCGATCGGCGGCAGCCCGAGCCCGGCCGCGGAGCGTTCGAGGCGCCGGTGGTGGCGGGTCAGGGCGAAGGGCCGCCCCGCCGCGATCTTGGCCGTCTCGAAGACGCCGTCACCGACCGTGACCGAGTGGTCGAGGGCCGAGACGGAGGGGCCGGTCGGGTCGACGAGGTCGCCGTTGACCCAGACGCGCGTGGTCGTGCTCATGGTCCCTTCCTGGGGGCTCGGCGGCCGCCCGGAAGGCGCCCGACGGGAGCACTCATGGTGTCACAGTGCCCGCGGCGAGCCCGATGAGGCGGGCCGCCTTGAGCTCGGTCTCGGCCCACTCCCCCTCGGGGTCGGAGTGCCACGTGATCCCGGCGCCGGTGCCGAACCGGAGCCACCGCCGGCCGGTGTCGTCGCGCTCGGCCCAGAAGGTGCGGATGCCGACGGCGAGGTCGGCCTCCCGCGCGTCGGCGTCGACCCAGCCGACGGCCCCGCAGTACGGCCCGCGGGCCACCGTCTCGAGGTCACGGATGGTGGTCAGCGCACTGGACTTGGGCGCCCCGGAGACTGAGCCCGGGGGGTAGGCGGCCGCGAAGACGTCGGCCCAGCCGACGCCGTCGCGCAGGTGCCCGCTGACCGTGGAGACGAGGTGCACGAGGCCGGGATGCGCCTCGACGGCACAGAGCTCGTCGACCGAGACGGTCCCCGGCTCGCAGACGCCGGACACGTCGTTGCGCATGAGGTCGACGATCATGACGTTCTCGGCGTAGTCCTTGGGCAGCATCTGCTCGGCGGTCGCCGCGGTGCCCTTGATGGGACGGGTCACGAGACGCCGGCCCCGACGCCCGAGGAAGAGCTCCGGCGACGCGCTGACGACGTCGAGACCCGCGGCGTCGCAGCGGACGCGCGCTGCGTGTGGTGCCGGGTTGCCTTGTCGCAGAAGGTCATCGAGTCGATCGAGGTCGGCGTCGGCCGACAGCTCGTGGCTGAGCACGCGACAGACGTTGACCTGGTAGACCGTGCCGGCAGCGATGCGTTCCCTCACCTCGCGCACCGCGCCCACGTATGCCGCCCGGTCGAGTGACGTGTGCCAGTGGCGGTCGAGCGGCCGCCACGCCGTCGCGGGACCCGCGGCGGGCCTGGGTCCCGGCCCGACGGCATACGCGCTCGGGGTGACCTCGGCGAAGCGCACCGCCGTGACGGCGCCCTCGAAGGTGGCCACGACGGCCCAGAAGCCCTCGCGCGTCATCGCCTCGAGGGCTTCGGGGCCGTGGCGGACGTCGACGACCCCGTGCGCGTCCCGGTCGGCGAAGCGGGCGTGGTCCACCCGCAGATCGTAGGGCCTACCCGGCGAGGGCCTTCTCGATGTCACCGGCGAGGTCGGAGGGGTCGGTCGTCGGTGAGTACCGGCCGATGACGGTGCCGTCGCGGGCGACGAGGAACTTGGTGAAGTTCCACTTGATCTTCTTGCCGAGCAGGCCGCCCTTCGCGGACTTGAGCCACGTGTAGACCGGGTGCTCGTCCGGGCCGTTGACGTCGATCTTGGAGAACATCGGGAAGGTGACGCCGTAGTTCTTCTGGCAGAAGGCGCCGATCTCCTCGTCGCTGCCGGGGTCCTGGCCGCCGAACTGGTTGCACGGGAAGCCGAGGACCGTGAGGCCCTGGGCGCGGTAGGTCTCGTAGAGCTCCTCGAGACCGCCGAGCTGCGGGGTGTAGCCGCACTCGCTCGCGGTGTTGACGACGAGGACGACGTCACCGGCGTACTCGCCCAGCGACACCTCCCCGCCGTCGATGGAGGTGGCCTTGAAGTCGTGCAGGACGGTCACGGTGTCTCCTCTGGTGGTGGTGCGTCCTTCCGATCCTCACCCGTGGATCGCCCGAACCACGAATCGGCGCTCGTCCGGAGCGTGACGCGGCAGCGTGGGCTGCCGTATCAGCCCGGGCGGTGGGACGCTCTTGGTGACGAGGGTGAGCCGCCCGGTCGCCCCCGCGTCCGCTCGTCGCGAGGAGGTGCCCGGTGCCCCAGGACTACGTCGACTTCGACGTCACCATCGAGCACGGCGACCAGGGGTATGCCGTCCGCGTGGGCGGGACGACCACCTCCGCGCCCTTCACGCTGCCCTTCGCGCCGACCGAGCTCGCGGCGTTCATGGTCGCCGTCGGACCTCCCCGGGCGGCCACGCGCCGCCTCGTGCCTGCGGCGGCGCGGGTCACCGACGTCAAGGACTACGGCGGCCGCCTCGGGGACGCGCTCTTCGCGGACGACGTCGGCGCGGCCTTCCGTCAGAGTCTCGACGCGGCTCGGACGCAGGGGCGCGACGTGCGGGTGAGACTGCGGCTCGACACGGTCCCCGAGCTCGAGGCGGTGCCGTGGGAGTACCTCTACTCCACGGGGCTCGGCCGCTTCCTCACGCTCTCGACGCGCACCCCCGTCGTCCGGCTCCTCGACGCGCTCGACACTCCCCCACCGGTCACCGTGCAGGCGCCCCTGCGCGTCCTCGTCATGATCTCCAGCCCGGTCGACATGCCGGAGCTCGCCGTCGAGCGGGAGCAGCAGCTGCTGCGGGCGACGACCAACGACCTCGTCGCCGCCGGCCTGCTCGAGCTCGTCGTGCTCGACCGGGCGACGCTACCGGCGCTGCAGCGGGCCCTGCTCGACCCGTTCCACGTCTTCCACTTCATCGGGCACGGGGGCTGGGACCGCACGAGCGAGCAGGGCGTGCTCGTCCTCGAGCGGGAGGACCGCACCTCGCACCGCGTGAGCGGCTCCCGGCTCGGCACGCTGCTGCACGACGCCCGGGACCTGCAGCTCGCCGTCCTCAACGCGTGCGAGGGTGCCCGGTCGTCCGGGCGCGACGCCTTCTCCGGCGTCGGCCAGGCCCTCGTGCGCCAGGGCCTGCCCGCAGTCGTCGCGATGCAGACGGAGATCTCCGACCGGGCCGCGCTCGTCTTCAGCCACGAGTTCTACTCCTTCCTCACGCGCGGCCTACCCATCGACGCGGCGATCTGCGAGGTGCGCAAGGCGATGGCGACCTCGGACGAGGCCTCGGAGTGGGGTACGGCGGTCCTGCTGCGCTCCGGCGGGGGCCAGCCCTTCTCCTTCGCGCCCGGGGCGGTGCCCGCGCCCTCGCCCGAGACGCGGTGGCAGTCCCTCTACGACGCCGCGCAGGGCGCCCTCGCCTCCGACGCGACCCTGACCGCGGTCCCGATGCTCGAGCAGCTCGCCGCCGAGCGCCCCGACTACGCCGACGTCACCGCACTGCTCGAGCGCGTGCGTCCCGGCGAGGCCCCGGGGACCGCTCCCGAGGGCACACGACCGCCCCCGACCGGCCCCGGTGCGGATCCGCCGTCGCCTCCGTCGCCGCCGTCGCCACCCAGCGGCACGGCTGCCCCTCCGGCCCGGCCGCGTCGCGTCCCACTCCTCGTCGCGGCGGGCGCCGTCGTCGTCCTCGCGGCCGCCGGTGGCACCGCGCTCTGGCGGGCACAGAACCCCTCCCCGCCGACCGACCCCCCGATCGCGTCATCGGGCACGACGCCGGCATCCGGCGCCCCCTCGACGTCCGCGTCGGAGGTCGCTGGTGCCCGCACGGTCACCCTGCCGACCACCGGGCAGCCCACGGGGGCGCTCGTCCTCCCGTATGCCGTCGGCGGGGACTACTTGAGCGCTGCCGGGAGCAGCCAGGTCGGGCCCTGGGGTGACCTCATCGACGTGCTGCGGCTGCCGAACGGCAACCGGGTGGTGACCGTGTCGCAGGCGGGCACCGTGCGCATGTCGCTGACGGACACGGGCGGGGAGTCGCTCGTGGACCTCGGCGCCTTCGGCAGCCGCGTCGAGGCCAACCGGGGCACCCGGTTCGCCTACGTCGACCGCGGCGACGGGCACCTCAGCGTCCGTGACGACGAGGGCACCGAGGTCGCGGCGCTGCAGGCCGTCGGGCCCGAGGCCGAGGTGGTGGGCTTCGCCGGGTCCGCCGTCTTCTTCACGAACGGCGGCTCGACCTTCCGGTGGGACACGAAGACGTCGCGTGCCGCCGAGTGGCGGCAGGCGGAGATGGTCGTGTTCAACGACTCGACACGCACCGCCGTCGGCCGTTCCGACGGTGGGTGCTTCGCCGTGCTCAAGGTCGACACGCCGTCGCAGGCCACCCGGAACCTCGACTGCCGGGGGCTCGACGTCCAGGGCCTCACCGGCGACGGACGCTACGCGATCGCGTGGAGCACCCCGACCGGCCCCGAGGAGAGCCAGGTGCTGCTCGTCGACACCTCGACCGGCCGGCCCGCCTTCGCCGTGCGGGTCCCCTCAGGGTCGAGCGTCGTGCAGTCCGGCTACCGCACGAGTCCCGTGCCGCGCACGCTCGAGCTGAGCACCGTGACCCCGGACGGTCGCAACCGTCTCGTGGGCTGCCCCACCGATGGCACGTGCTCGATCCTCACCGAGCCGAAGCCCACGGCGGGTGACCCGCAGGCTCCCCCGCCGTACGTCATCTCCCGCGACTGAGCGGCCCGGTCAGGAGGCGTCGTCGGGCTCGGGGGGCACGTCCTTGCCTTCTCGCTCGTCGCGGTCGGCCCACTCGAGCAGCGCGCCGAAGTCGAAGACGGCGTCGTCGATGCCCGCGTGCAGGTCGCCGAGGCGGGCGAAGCGCTCGGGCATCGTCGCGATGGTGAAGTCCTGCGGCTCGGCATCGGCGATCTCGTCCCAGGCGAGTGGGGCGGAGACCGTGCCGCGCGGGTTGCCCCGGACGCTGTACGCCGCCGCGATCGTGTGGTCCCGGGCGTTCTGGTTGTAGTCGACGAAGAGGTCCTTCGGCGAGCGGTCCTTGCGCCACCACGTCGTCGTCACGTCATCGGGGAGGCGCCGCTCGACCTCGCGGGCGAAGGCCAGCGCCCCGCGGCGCACGTCCTTGAAACCCCAGTCGGGCGCGATGCGCACGTAGACGTGCAGTCCGGAGCCGCCGGACGTCTTGGGCCACCCCACCGCGCCGAGCTCGTCGAGGATCTCGTGGGTCGTCGCCGCCGCGCGTCGCACCTTCTCGAAGCCGCACTCCGGCATCGGGTCGAGGTCGATGCGCCACTCGTCAGGGCTCTCGGTGTCGGCGCGCCGGCTGTTCCACGGGTGGAACTCGACGGTCGACATCTGCACCGCCCAGATGACGTCGGCGAGGCGCGTCACGCACAGCTCGTCGGCGTGCAGGCCGTAGCGCGGGAAGTGCAGGCGCACCGTCTCGACCCAGGGCGGGGCCCCGGCAGGCAGCCGCTTCTGGTGCACCTTGGGCCCGTCGACCCCCTTGGGGAAGCGGTGCAGCATGCACGGCCTCTCGCGCAGCGCGTTGACGATCCCCGGGCCGACGGAGAGGTAGTAGTCGACGAGGTCGCGCTTGGTCTCGCCACGCTCGGAGAAGTAGACGCGGTCGGGGCTCGAGAGGCGCACGATGTGGTCGCCGACCTCGATCTCGACGGGCGGGGTCTTGCTCGACGCAGCCATGGCCGACAGCCTACGGACCGCGGACCTGCCGGACGCTCCGACCGGCCCGGCGGCATACGCCCTCGACGTGCGGAAGGGCCCGTCGACGTGAGTCGACAGGCCCTTCCAGCGGAGCGGACGACCGGGCTCGAACCGGCGACCTCAACCTTGGCAAGGTTGCGCTCTACCAACTGAGCTACGTCCGCCTGCCAGGCCCTCGGAGCCGAGGCTCCGTGGGTGCGAGGTAGACCATAGCGGACGGTCGGGCCAGGTGCGAAACCCGCTCTCGGAGTGGCCGTTCGGCTACTTGCCGACAGCCATCTCGCCGAGCTCGGACCACTGCGTGCCCTCGACCGTCGTGTTGACGATCTTCGGCGTGGCGGCCAGGTACGCGGGCAGGCTCGAGGTCGCCTCGCGGAAGTGGTCGCTCTGCACGTGGGCCCCGCCCGCGGCGTCGTCGCGGAAGGCCTCGACGAGGACGTACTCGGTCGGGTCGTCGAGGCTCCGGGACCAGTCGAACCACAGGCACCCGTCCTCGGCTCGGGTGGCCTCGGTGAAGGCGCGGGAGATCTCCGGCCAGTCGTCGGCGTGCTCGGGCTTCACGGGGAACTTCGCGGTGATGAAGATCAAGGGACCACTCCTGGTGTCTCGAGGTGCTGGGGGCGGATCGGCGGACGACGGGCCACCTGCCCGTTGCGGGGACGCGACCCATGGTGCCCGTCGGGGTCAGGCTGCGGCACAGGGGGTGACCGGGTCTGGCCTTCGAGTGGGCCAGAGGCCGCCGTCGTCATCCCCGAGGAGTGATGCCGCCTTCTGGGCGCGCGCGTTCCATGGAGGTATGTGCCGCTGGATGGTGTACTCAGGTGACCCGATCCTCGCCGAGGACCTTCTCTTCAAGCCGGAGCACTCGCTCATCGAGCAGAGTCTGCACTCGCGGATGGGGGCCACGACCACCAACGGCGACGGGTTCGGGATCGGCTGGTACGGCGAGGGCCCCAGGCCGGCGGTCTTCAAGAGCGTCGACCCCGCCTGGAACGACGAGAACCTCCGCGAGCTCACCGCACAGGTCCGCACTCGCCTGATGTTCGCCCACGTGCGGGCCTCCACGGGCACGCCGGTCCAGCGGAGCAACTGCCACCCCTTCCGCCACGACGACTGGCTGTGGATGCACAACGGGGCCGTCTTCGGCTTCCACGAGCTCAAGCGCGACCTGATGTTCGCGATCGACCCCTCCCTCTACCCCGACGTCGAGGGCTCGACCGACTCCGAGGCGCTCTTCTTCCTCGCCCTGACCTTCGGCCTGCGGGAGGACCCGGTGGGCGGCGTCGCCCGCGCCATCGGCTTCGTCGAGGACCTCGCCGAGCGACGTGGCATGAGCAATCCCGTCCAGGCGACGATGGCGGCCAGCGACGGTCGGAGCGTGTGGGCCTTCCGCTACTCCTCGCAGCACCAGAGCAGGACGCTCTTCCACTCCACCAACGTGGCCCAGCTGCGGGACCTCCACCCGGAGGTGGAGATGCTTCGGACGCTCGGCGACGAGACGCGGTTCGTCGTCTCCGAGCCGATCCGTGACCTGCCGGGCGCGTGGGTGGAGGTCCCGGAGTCGTCCTGCGGCATCATCCAGCCCGGCGACGACGAGATCCGTCCCTTCGAGCCGATCCGCCCGACTCACGTCGCCTGACGACGGTGGCCTGACGCCCTCGCTGACGGTGTGATCCGGCCCGTGCAGCCCCTGACGGAGTGCACGGGCCGGATGGACGCCGAGGGCAGGGTGAGCCTGGTCAGTAGCCGAGGATCCGGGACTTCTGGGTCTGGAATTCCTGCTCGGTCAACACCCCGGAGGCGCGCAGCTCGCCGAGCTGCTGCAGACGGGCCAGGTCGGCGTCAGGGTCGGGCGCCGCGGGCGGGGGCGGCGGGGGCGGAGGCGGCGCGGCATACTGCGGCGGCGCCTGCTCCTGGACCTGCTGCTCCTCCTGCGAAGCCCACC
Organism: Terrabacter sp. Root181; assembly: GCF_001428505.1. Classification (GTDB taxonomy): domain Bacteria; phylum Actinomycetota; class Actinomycetes; order Actinomycetales; family Dermatophilaceae; genus Terrabacter. The sequence continues at coordinate 38,059 of NZ_LMHU01000006.1, read as the reverse complement.
GGCCGGCCTGACGCCGTGACACCCGGTTGGACACCGCTGTCGCAGTGCCGGCGACGACGGCCGTCCGGGCCACTCCACGTAGAAGTCCCATCGTGTTCTCCTTCTTCTTCTCGACTGCGGTTCGTCCTCGTGCACGCACGCCGGTTCGACCGACGGGTGCGGTTCCCGTCCGACTACTCGGCGGCCTCGGCGGCTGCCTCGAGGGCCTCCAGGCGAGCGATGACCGCGTCCGCCGGGAGGCGGACGCTGGCGACCACCTCGGCCCCGGCACGTCGCATGGCCGAGACGAAGGGGCCCGCCCACGTGTTCTCGTAGACGAGCACGGCCACGGCGTTGCCGGGCTGCACCAGGTCGGCCGCGGCCGCCAGGTCCTCCTCGTCGAGCAGGTCGGACTCGACGCCCTCGAAGATCGCGAGGTCGAGCGTGCCGTCCCCGTCGAGGTCGGTGATGGCGACGGCGGTCACGGTCCCGTCGGCATCGCGGACGAGGCCCCTCATGTCGAGGACCCGTATGACGCCGGCGTCGACGAGCCTGATCAGCTCCGCCATCCCCTCACCCGTGAGCCGGGCGCCGGGAAACTCCAGCGCGAGGTAGTCGATCGGTCCGACGTCGACGTTGACACTCATGTCTGCCTCCTTGGCGACTCTCCACTGACACCCCGAGACTCCGTCCCGGAGCGATGCCGCGGCATCGCTCCGGGAGGATGAGTTGCCGGTCCCCTGCCGGCACGCGGCCGGTGCTAGCCGTCCGCATCATGATCCGGCCCGGTGTCCGCCACCTGGTGCACGGCGGTCACGCCGATGCCCAGGGTCTCGAGGAGAGCCAGCACGCGCGCCAGGGCGTCCGGGGCATCCATGGTCACACTGAGCACCGTGGCGCCGCCGACGTCTTTTCGCCGGATGGGACCGAGCGAGTCGGCCAGGTCCGCGGACAGCTCTCCGTCGACGACGATCTCGTACACCTGCATGGTGACCTCACATCCCGGACACGCGGAAATGATGCTTTCTGGCTCCCCTCATGGTTACTCTCGGAGAGTCAGTCATCCCCCGCATCCATCAACGGGGATGACCTCTCGGAGACAGGGACTCCCCTCATGCCCGGTCCACGCCAAGCGCGGATGACTCTTCCCCTGCCCTCGGCCGGGGTCATCGACCGCCCGCGGCTCGTGCCCCTGCTGGACGAACGGCCCGTGGCCGTGCTGGCGGGCATGGCGGGGTTCGGCAAGTCCACGCTGCTCGCCGCGACCATGCGCCGGCAACAGGTCCGGGGGGCCGCCCTCTGGCTGACTCTCGACGACTCCGACCGGGACCCGGTGCGCCTGGTGTCGGACCTCCTGTCCGCCGCCAGCCTGGCCGGGATCGACGAGCTCACCGCCGCGATCGCTCCGCTGCGCACGTCGTCGTTGCGCGCTGAGCCGCTCACCCTCGTCGACTCGCTGCTCGAGGCGCTCTACGACACCGCAGAGCCACTGATCCTGGCTCTCGACGACGCGCAGCACCTCACCGGGTCGAAGGCATCGGCAGCCGTGGTCAACCACCTCCTGCGGTGGGCACCGGCCAACATGCGCGTCGTCATCGGGGCGCGCGTCGTGCCGCCCCTGAGACTGCAGCGACTCCGGCTCGACGACCGCCTCTCGTACCTCGCCCACGACCAGCTCGCCTTCAGCCCCGACGAGACCGCCCTGGCCGTCAAGGCAGCCGGACTCGACCTCGACCAGGAGACCGCCGACTCCATCCACGATGCGACCGGTGGCTGGCCGGCCGGCGTGCGGATGGCGATCCTGGCGGCCCGCCAGATCGACCGGCCCCGCAACGTGCCGTCGGAGCTGCGTCGCGACCAGGCGCTTGCCGACTACCTCGCGACAGAGGTGCTCGCGTCCCTGTCCGACGAGCTGAGGGACTTCGTGCTCGACAGCTGTCTCGACGAGCAGGTCTGCCCCTCGCTCATCGACAGCATCCGGGGGACGACCACCGCGGAGATGCTCCTCGAGCAGTGTCTCGCCGAGGGCATCTTCCTCTCACGCGGCACCGCGCCCACGGACGAGCCGTGGTTCACCTGGCACCCCCTCTTCGCCACCCACATCCAACGGCGCCTGGCGACCGACCTGCCCGAGCGCGCCGCGCAGCTCCACGCCGCGGCCGCGGCCTGGTGGGTCCCTGTCGACGCGCCGACGGCGATCCGACACGCCGTGGCCGGCGGCGACGGAGAGACCGCCGGGCGCATCTTCTCGGAGCACTGGCTGGAGCTCTTCCTCGAGGGCCGGGTCGACGCGGTCATGCACGCGATCGAGCACCTTCCTCACGCCCTGGCCGACCACCGGGAGGCGCACCTGGCCAAGGCCCTGGTCCTCGTGCGCGGCGGCAGGCTCGACGCCGCCCGCGCCGAGGTCGCCGCAGCCCGGAAGGCCGCCGCGTCCGTGCCCGGGCCGCTCGAGGAGGGTTTCGACGAGCGCACGGCGATCGTCGAGCTCTTCCTCACCGGCTACGACCGGGGACTTGGCGCCGCCGTGGAGACCGGTCAGGCTCTCCTGGAGCGGCTGGCTCGGACCGGGCGCGCGCGCGACCCGGCGATCCACGCGGCCCTGCAGGTCTTCGTGGGCATGGGCGAGGCGCGCCTCCAGAGCCACCTCGAGCTCCCCCTCGAGATGCTGCGCGCGTCGGCCGCCACCGCGCACGACACGGGTCTGGTGGCCCTCGAGCTGACCGCGCTGGCCGAGTCCTGCATCCCCGCGATCTCCGAGGGTCGTCTGACCGAGGTGCACGACCTTGCCGTCGACGTGCTCGCCCGGGCCGCCGAACGCGGGTGGGTCGGACTGGTGACCCTTAGCCCCGCCATCGCCTATCTCGGCTGGTTCGACTACTGGAAGGGCAACCTGACGCAGGCCCGGTCACAGCTCGAACGGAGCCTGTCGATGGTGCTCCCGTTCGACGCGGAGCTGCGCGGTCTCGCGCTGAACTTCCACGCGAAGACCTGCCTGTCGCTCGGCGACGTCAAGGCCGCTCGAGCCAGCATGTCGGAGATCAGCGGCATGAGCCGGTCGGCGTCCGTCCCGCCGTGGTGGCCCTCGATGCTCGCCGGGCTCGAAGGACTCGCCCTGGTCGCCGAGGGCAGGACGCGCGAGGCCGTCGCGCTGGCGTCCTCCGCTCCGACGGAGCCGGAGTACCGACTCGCCCCCGCTCACCGTGCGCGGGTGCTCCTGCGAGCCGGGGACCCTGCCGCCGCGCTCGCGGAGCTCGACCGGGCGCCGGTCAGCGGCACGTTCGTGCACATCACCTGCCTCTCGCGCTGCATCGAGGCGGAGGCCCGGGCCGCCTTGGGGCGGACCGACGCCCACGCGTCGCTCGAGCTCGCGCTGGCGGCTGCCGAGCCCGACCAGCTCTACGGCCCCTTCGTCGCGGGCGGAAAGAGGATGGCTGACCTGCTCAAGGCCCATCTGCGCCACGGGACCAGCCACCCGGCGGCACTGACGCAGGTGCTGGCGCGTCTGGCGAGACAGCACGAGCACAGCGTTCCCGGGTGGGGTGAGCGCCTGACGGACCGCGAGCGGGTCATCCTGCAGTACCTCGCCACCAACCTCACCAATGCCGAGATCGCCGAGGCGGAGTACATCTCGCTCCACACGACGAAGACGCACATCGCGCACATCTACCAGAAGCTCGGCGTCGGCAGCCGTCGCGCGGCCATCCGTCGCGCCGCCGACCTCGACCTCTACTGAGCCGGCTCGACGGACCCAGCCAACCCGCATCTCCACCTCAGCGGATGACGCGCGTCGACCGACGCCGCGACATGCTGCGACGAAGAGGTGGCTGAGAACCCGACGGGAGAGGCGGACGACATGCGTGCTGTCGTTGTCGTGGCCGGTGACGTCGACGAGCGCGACGTGTGGCCGTATGCCGTCTGGTCGGACAGCGACGGGACGAGTACCACTCTGAGCATCCACGTCCACGACAGCCAGGAGCTCGTCGGGGTCCTCACTGCGCTCACCGCGCTCGGGCTCGAGGTCACCTCCACCCGGCTCCTCGACGAGCCGGGTGCTCACGACCCCCCCGGACTGGCCCTCTGACCGCTCCCATCTCGCTCTCGGAGAGCGATGCTGGGCCCGGTCCGGAGGATGAACGTAGGGCTCGACAGCAGGTCAATCCACACGAACGCCGCCACAACCGGCGGCACCGAAAGGGCGGTCATCACCATGGACTTCTGGAGCTTCTTCTGGCTGCTCGTCTGGTCCTTCTTCTTCGTCGCGTACCTCATGATGCTGTTCCAGATCTTCGGGGACCTCTTCCGCGACGAGTCACTCGGCGGCGTCGCCAAGGCGTTGTGGGTCATCGTCCTCATCTTCTTCCCGCTGATCTCCGCGCTCGTCTACGTCATCGTGCGTGGCCGAGGGATGGCCGAGCGCACCATGAAGCGCAACTCGGAGGCGATGGCCGCGCAGGAGGACTACATCCGCACCGTCGCCGCGCCCAAGACGTCGTCCATCGAGGAGCTGACGCAGGCCAAGGCCCTGCTCGACGCCGGCGCCATCACGCCCGAGGAGTTCGCACAGATCAAGTCGCGAGCTCTGGCATGACCCCAACCGCCCCGGGCGCGCTTCGGCCGGCCGGGGCCGTCGACCGTGACCGCTTGCTGGCCACGTTCCTCGGGCTCGTGGCGGTGGACAGCCCCACGGGCCACGAGGAGTCGATTGGGCGGGTCCTCGAGGAGCGCTACCGCGAGCTGGGGTGCACGACCACCAAGGACGACATCGGCAACATCGTCGCCGTCCTTCCGGGCACCCGAGCGGGCACGATCCTCGTGTCGACGCACATGGACACGGCCGGCACGGACCGAGGGATCGTCCCCATCATGGGCGACGACGGGATCATCCGGACCGATGGCTCCACGATCCTCGGAGCCGACGACAAGTCCGGTCTCGCCGCCTGCCTCGAGCTGCTGAGACTGCTCAAGGAGAACCCTGACTGGTCCTTCCCGACGATCGAGTTCGTGTCGACCGTCGGGGAGGAACGCGGACTGGTCGGCTCACGTCATCTCGACGTGGGCCGGCTGGCGGCGACCCACGGGTTCGTCCTCGACACCGCCGGGGTGATGGGGTCGGTGACCTACTGGTCACCGACCTCGGTGTACCTCACGGTCACCTTCCACGGTCGCAAGGCCCACGCAGGCGTCGAGCCCGAGAAGGGCGTGAGCGCCGTCCGCGTCGCGGCGCAGGCCATCGCGTCGATGCCGCTCGGCCGCATCGACGAGGAGACGGTCGCCAACATCGGCACGGTCCATGGCGGGGAGGCCCGCAACATCATCCCCGACACGGTCGTGCTCGAGGGCATGGCCCGCAGCCACGACCAGGACAAGCTCGACGGTCAGCTGGCGGCGATGCGGACGGCCTGCGAGCACGCAGCCGACGCCAACGGCGCGACGGTGGACTTCGTCGCGGAGGAGATCTACCAGACGTACCGGATCGCCGAGGACGCCCTCCCCTACCGGGAGGCGGCCGCCGCGATCAGGTCGCTGGGGCTCGAGGTCTCACCCCGCAAGTCCGGTGGTGGCACCGACGGAAACTACTTCAACGCCAAGGGGATCCCGTGCGTGGCGCTGCCGACCGGCATGGTCGACGAGCACGCCACGAGCGAGCACATCGCGATCGACGACATGGTGCTGGCGTGCCAGACCCTCGTCGCGATCGTCACCCAACCGGTCCAGGAGGAGTGAGCGGACATGAGATACCAGTACGTGCGCCGGGTCGCGGCGGGCCTTGCGGTCTCCGCGACCCTCGTCGTCGGCGGGTGCGGCACCGACCCCGCGGTGCAGGACCTGTGCACCAACGCCAAGAACCTCTCGACCGCCGTCCAGGACATGAGCGCCCTCAAGCCCGACGGCACCAAGGTCGACGCACTCACCGCCAAGGTCGATGCGGCCCTGGCGAAGCTCGACCAGTTCCAGGCCGTGACCGAAGGACGGTTCGACTCCGCCGTCTCCACCCTGCGCGCGAACCTCGACAGCTTCCGGCAGGCTCTGGCCGCCGCGAGCAACGAGGCGTTCACCGCCGCGGCACCGCAGCTCACGACGTCCCTCAAGGACGTCCGCTCGGCGTACGCGGCACTCAGCGAGTCCCTCGCCACCCAGTGCCCGGCCGGCTGACCGATCGTGCACCTCGCTAGGAAGGAAACGACATGAGCGTCAGCTTCGTGCTCGAGGCACTCGTGGTGCTCGGGGCGATCGTCATGGGAACCCGCGCAGGCGGAGTCGGGGTCGGCCTCTGGGGCGGCCTCGGCACCTTCGTGCTCGTCTTCGTCTTCCGGGAGCCGCCCGGTGAGCCGCCGGCAGCTGCCCTCGCGATCATCCTCGCCGTCGTGACCTCAGCCGCGATGATGCAGGCCGCAGGTGGCATCGACTGGATGGTCTACGTCGCGGCGGGCGTCATCGAGAAGCGCCCCAAGCAGATCACCATCATCGCCCCACTGACCGCCTTCCTCTTCTCCATCGGCGCCGGGACGAGCAACATCATCTACCCGCTGCTGCCGGTCATCTACGACGTCTCGTACAAGAACCACATCCGCCCCGCGCGGCCGCTCACGGTGACCGTGGTCCAGTCGGGCATGGCCCTGGCGGCATCGCCCGTCTCGGCGGCGATGGCGGCGATGCTGACGCTCACGGAGGTGGCGCCCTACAACCTCGGGCTGACGCAGATCCTCGCGATCACCATCCCGTCGTGCGTCATCGGCATCGTGGTCACCTCGCTCGTCGTCAACCGGATGTGGAAGAACCTCGACGACGACCCCGAGGTGCAGGCCAAGATCGCCTCCGGTGAGCTCGTCGCACCCCAGCACGCCGTCGAAGGTGAGTCCGCCGCCTCGAGGCTGACCTACACCAAGGAGGGGCGCAACTCCGCGCTCGCGTTCCTGGCCGGCGTCATCCTCATCGTCGTCTTCGGCCTCTTCCCGCAGCTGCGACCCGCGTTCGCCGCCGAGGGCGAGGCCGCGGTGCCCATCGACATGACGACGACGATCGTCATGGTGATGTTCGTCGTCGGCGTGGCGATCCTCTTCCTCGGGCGCCCCGACGTGAAGACGGTCCCCGACCAGTCCGTGTTCAAGGCCGGCATGATCTCGGCGATCGCCCTCTTCGGGATCGCCTGGCTGACGGCCACCTTCATCTCGGCCCACGAGGACTACATCGTCAGCACCATCGGCGGATGGGTCACGAGCTGGCAGTTCATCTTCGCCCTCGCCGTCTTCCTCGTCGCCGCCCTGACGACGAGCCAGTCGACGGCGACGCGGACCATCGTCCCCATCGGCCTGGCTGCGGGCCTTCCGGTGGGTGTCGTCACGGGCATGTGGGCCGGCGCCCTGAGCGGCGTCTACACCCTGCCTGCGAACGGCACGCAGATCGCCGCGGCCAACTTCGACCTCACCGGCACGACCAAGCTCGGCACGAAGCTGCTCGACCACAGCTTCTTCATCCCGATGCTCGTCATGTCCGTGGTCACCATCGCCGTCGGCGCGCTGATCGGCGGGGTCTTCTTCTGACCCCGCTTGACCGTGCCCCCTGACAACCACGAAGGAGAGACCATGCAGGCCAAGGAGATTGCCGACAAGGCCCGGGCCCTGATGCCCGGGGTCGTGGAAGACCTCGAGAAGCTGGTGGCGATCCCGTCGATCGCGTTCCCCGGATATCCCTCGGAGCCCATGGAGCGGATGGGGGCCACGACGCTGCAGATGTTCCGCGACGTCGGGTTCACCAACGCCCAGCTGATGGAGGTGCCCTCGGGCTACCCGCCGATCTATGCCGAGATCGAGGGGCCGGAGGGCTCGCCGGTCGTGGTGCTCTACGCGCACTACGACGTGCAGCCGGCTCCACCCGAGCAGGGGTGGACGAGCGACCCGTGGACGCCGACGCACAAGGACGACGGCCGGATCTACGGACGTGGTGCCGCCGACGACATCAGCGGGCTCGTCAGCCACCTCGGCACGCTGCGGGTCTTCGACGGCAAGCCACCGTGCACGGTCAAGCTGATCCTCGAGGGCATGGAGGAGACCGAGAGCAACCTCGAGGCGTTCGTCGAGGCCCACCCCGAGCTCTTCGCCTGCGACCTCTTCGTCATCTGCGACATGGGCAACCTGCGTGTCGGCGAGCCGGCCCTGACGACAGCCCTGCGCGGCGACGTCGCGTGCGTCGTCACCGTGCGCACGCTCGAGCACCCGCTGCACTCCGGCGTCTTCGGCGGCCCGGCGCCCGACGCCATGATGGCCCTGGCCCGACTCCTCTCGACCTTGCACGACGACGACGGCAACGTGTCCATCGCCGGCGCCTCGACGACGGTGTGGGACGGCGCGGACCTCACCGAGGACGACCTCCGGTCGAGCGCTGACGTGCTCGACGGTGTCGAGCTCACCGGCAGCGGCCGGATCGGAGACCGGCTGTGGGCTCGCCCGTCGGTCAACGCGATCGGGGTCGACATGACCAACATCGCCACCTCCTCGAACGTGCTGATCCCCGAGGCCAGGGCCAAGATCTCGATGCGCATCGTCCCCGGGTCCGAGCCGGACGCCGAGCTCGACGCCCTCGTGGCGCACCTGGAGACGCATGCCCCCTGGGGGGCCAAGGTCGAGGTGCAGCGCACCAAGGCCGCTCCTCCGTTCCTCTGCAAGACGGACGGGCCGGGGTATGCCGCAGCGCGCGACGCGTTGGCCGAGGCCTTCGGCCGGCCGGCCGGGGAGGCCGGCTGCGGCGGGTCCATCCCGTTGCTGCGGACGCTCGAGAAGGCCGCTCCCGGCTCGGAGTTCGTGCTGTGGGGACCGGAGGACGTCGCGGCCTCACGGATTCACGCGTCCGACGAGAGCGTCGACCCCAGCGAGATCGAGAAGATGATCGTGGCCCAGGCCCTCCTGCTCCAGCGCCTCGCCGACGGCGCCGGGGTCGGGTCCGGGTAGACCACGGGGCCCGCGCATGACGGGCGTCGTAGCGGTCTTCGCGCTGCTGGTCATCGTCTTCGTGAGCCAGTCGACGCGGGTCGGCCGGGCCCACCTGACCGGACCCATCGTCTTCGTCGCCTCCGGCATCGGTGTCGGCCTCGTCCTGACGAGCGGGGCCGACACCGAGACCAGCCGCGCCATCGCCGAGGTGACACTGGCACTGACGCTCTTCCACGATGCGGCGCAGCTGCAGCCGCGCGAGGTGCGCGGTGACTCGGTCTTCACCGGCCGGTTGCTCCTCATCGGTCTCCCCCTGACGATCGGGGCCGGCTACCTGGTGGCCCGCGGGATCTTTCCCGGCTCCAGCGTCTGGCTGGCGCTGCTGCTCGCGGCGACCCTGGCTCCCACCGACGCCGGGCTCGGCGCGGCCACCGTGCTCAACCCCGTCGTGCCGGTGCGGGTCCGGCGCATCCTCAACGTGGAGAGCGGTCTCAACGACGGGATGGCCACTCCCGTGGTGCTGTTCGCCGTTGCCGCTGCTGCCGGTGGCGCGCCCGAGGATGCCCTCGTGCACGCTCTGCGCGAGCTGGCGATCGGGGGGCTCGTCGGCATCGCGGCCGGGTATGCGTCCGGCCGGCTGATCGAGCGTTCGCGGAGGGCCGGCTGGGCCGAGTCCGCCCTGCTGCCCGTCGCGACCCTCTCCGTGCCGGTGCTCGCCTACTACGGTGCCGTCGAGGTCGGCGGCAACGGCTTCGTCGCAGCCTTCCTGGCCGGGACGGCCTATGCCGCCGCCCAGAGGGAGTCGAGACACACGCACGCCGGCCTGGAGCTGACCGACCGGCTCTCCGCTCTGCTCGGGTTCGCCGTGTGGCTGCTCTTCGGGATCACGGTCGCGCACCACCTCGACTGGATGGTGCGGTGGCAGAGCCTGCTCTTCGCGGCGCTCTCCCTCACCGCACTGCGGATGCTGCCCGTCGCGTTGTGTCTCGTCGGCACGGGACTGCGACGACCCACCGTGCTCTTCGTTGGCTGGTTCGGGCCGCGCGGACTCGCCTCCGTCGTGTTCGCGCTCATCACCTACCAGAGCCTCGGCGCCGCGGACCCCGCCGTCCAGACCCTCATCGGCGCAGTGGCCACGACGGTGCTCCTCAGTGTCGTCCTGCACGGCCTGACAGCGGGGCCCTGGGCGCAGCGGTACGGCGACTGGGCCCAGCGCACCCGTCCCACGGTCGAGACCCAGCCTGCGGCAGAGCCGCTGGCGGTGCGCCGGTCGGTGGGCGGGCACACCACGTACGGGCCGCGGGACGCAGAAGGCACGCCGCCACGGTGACGCTCCGGGTCACCGGGAATCCCTGCCTAGATCCCGCGCCAGGTCGACGTGGCGCGGCCGATGCGCTCCGACAGACCGGAGCCGACGACCACCCCGACGGCGATGGCAACGATCGACAGCAACGCGTTGACGAAGTCGCCGAGGCCGGCGGCCTGGTCGGCTCCGACGATCCGCGCCACCCCCTGGAGGCCGAGCGCCCCCGGCACGAGCAGCCAGAACGTGGGCAGGAACGTCACCGGCACCGGTGGCCCGCTCCTGCGGCTCTGGATCGTGTAGCAGACGGGCAGCACGACGGCTGCAGCCAGGAAGCTCGCGCCCAGGGTGCCGAAGGCGCGACCGGACAGCGCCTGGACGCCGTAGGCGACGTAGAGGACCACGAGGAGCCATGCGAGCGTCCGATGCGGCGCGGACGAGGCGACGAACTGTCCGACTCCGAAGACGAGGACCCCCACCCAGGGCGCCCATCCCCCGAGAGCGGCAGGAGCCTGCTCCAGTGCCGGTGGCAGACCGGCGATCTCGGCCCCCATCGCGATGCCGAAGCTCAGGACCAACAGCCGCTCTAGCCCGTAGACGAGCCGAGCCGAACCAGCCAGCATGTCTCCTGTCGAGAGCTCCACGGTGGCCATCGTCAGTGCGGCGCCGGGCAGGAACGTTACGAGCGCGGGGATGACGATCTCCAGCGGAGGCGAGTCGAGCGCCGGAGCCACCCACTGGAAGACGACGGCCGTGACCACCGTCGCCGTGACGACGGGGAGCACGAGCGAGAGCATGGGCTCACGGTCGGCCCACCACCGCAGGCCGCCGACGAGGAATCCGATGAGCAGCAACGCCGGCAGGGCGCTGGCCGTGGGGTTGAGCATGAGGCCGAGGCCGACGGTGAGGACGCCGCTGGCGAGGACGGACACGCCGCCGCCGAAACGTGGCCCTGCGGCGACGAGCGCATCGAGACGCTCACGTGCGACGCCCGCGTCGACGGTGCCGTGGCGGATGTCGTCGATGAGCCGGTAGAGGGCGTCGACCTGGTCGAGCCGCAGGGGCACGCTGCTGCCGGCCTCGAAGTCCATCCGGCTGGAGTCCCCGGTGTCGATGCGCACGAACACCCCGGTCGGCACGACGAAGAACGTGACGCCGGTGGCGGCGTACACCACCGCCACCTCCTCGAGGATCTGGGTCACGCGCTCCGTCGCGTCACCGGCCCGGGACATGACGACGCCGAGGTGCCGAAGGAGGTCGAGGACGGCCTCGGGGGGCGGCGCCTCGAAGTTCTCGGGCTCGGGGTCCGAGGCGGGGCCGAGAGGTGCGAGGTGCCCCTGGGCGACTTCCGCGACGCGCGACCACCAGCGGCGGCTCACCGACCGCACTCGTGCACCCGGTGTGACAAGCCCCCCGGACACCGGGTCAGCATCGCTGGACACGTCACCAGCGTGACAGCCGCAGCGGTCGTCAGAGTCATCCTCCACGGGTGACTCTCGCCCGCGGCGGGCGTCCTAGATTCGAGGAGCGCGGCAGGCGCGTGTGCTTGGCGGAGGGAGCGCAACCATGGCCGGAACGAGTTCGTCAGCCGGGTCCGGGAGTTCCGGGCAGGCAGCAGCGCAGGCCGCGGCTCGCGCGGGCGGGGTGCTGGCCGCCACCTGCCTGTCGACCTTCGTGGTGAACGCCAACACCTCGGCGGTCAGCATCCTCCTGCCGGCCATCAGTGCCGACACCGGCATGGACGTCACGACGCTGCAGTGGGCCGTCACGGGCTACTCGCTCGTGGGTGCCGCTGTCATCGTGACGTCCGGCTCGCTCGGTGACGTCTTCGGCCGCAAGCGCGTCTTCCAGCTCGGCCTGATGCTCTTCGTCGTGTCCTGCATCTTCATCGCGCTCTCCTCGTCCGGCGGCGCCGTCATCGCCGGCCGGGTCATCCAGGGAGCGGCCGGGGCCACCATCCTCGCCTGCGGCCTCAGCCTGCTGTCCGTGGCCAACGACGGCCAGGCGCAGCTGCGTGCCGTGTCGCTCTGGGGTGCCGCTGCCGCTGTCGGGGCCGCTGCCGGCCCCCTTATGGGTGGGGTGCTGGTGTCGGTGATGGGCTGGCAGGGACTGTTCTGGGTCGACGCCGTGATCGCGATCGTCTGCATCTTCATCACGGCCCGTCAGGTCTCGGAGTCGCGTGACACGACCCGGTCGCGGTCGATCGACTACGCGGGGTCGCTGCTCATCGCGCTGACCCTCGCTCCGCTGATCCTCGCCCTGAGCAAGGGCGGTGACTGGGGCTGGGGCTCGGTCGCGACGCTCGCCTGTGTCGCCATCGGTGTCGCTTCAGGATTCGCCTTCGTCGCCGTGGAGCGACGCGTGGCCGTCCCGATGCTGGACCTCGGTCTGCTGCGCAACCGCGTCCTCGTCGGGTCGACGATCGCCATCCTCATCGGTGCCGGCACCATCAACGCGCTGATGTACCTCCTCAGCCTCTACTTCCAGGACCCTGCTGCCCTCGGCTTCACGACCCTCCAGGCGGGCCTGGCGACGCTGCCGGCCACGGTCGGCCTCGTCGCCATCGCCGCCCTCGTGCCGCGCCTCACCGCGCGCCTCGGAGGTCGCCAGGTGGTCGCCATCGGGTTCCTCCTGACAGCCGTCGGTTTCGCCGCCCTCGGCTTCGCCGACGCCGACTGGGCCTACCGTGCCTTCCTGCTGCCGCTGTTGGCCGTCGCGGTGGGGATGGGTCTGTCGAACGGGCCGGCGTCATCGGCGTCCACCGCGTGCGTGCCGGAGAAGCAGGTCGGGTCTGCGTCCGGGGTGTCGAACATGGCGCGCTACGTCGGGGCGGCGGTCGCCACCGCGCTGGCCGCGACGATCTACGGAGCCGTCATCGCGGACCGAACGGCGGAGGGACAGCCCGCGGGAGATGCCCTCGCCTCGGGCCTCGCGACCGCGTCCTGGGTGATGGCCGTCTTCAGCTTCCTCGGCGTGCTGATGGCCGTCCTGATGGGCCGCCACCAGGCCGCCAAGGGCACGATCCACGACTCGGCTGCCGCCGCGGCATCAACCGCCATGACCCTGCGCACCACGGCGACCGGCACCGCAGCCACGGGTGCTGCGGTGAAGGGCGCCTGAGGACGCACGTCCCTTGTCGCGAGGTTTTCAGTCCCTCCTCGCGAGCTCAGAGCCAGTCAGGCGTCGGAGCGTGTCAGCCGTCGGAGGAAGAGTGCCTCGGCCAGCGCCATGTCCGCGATCTCCTGCGGGTGCACGCTCTCGTTGGGGGCGTGGATGAGGGCCAGCGGCTCCTCCACGCCCATCAGGATGAGCTCGGCACCCGGGTAGGTCTCGGCGAAGACGTTGCACAGCGGGATCGAGCCGCCCTGGCCCAGGCCCACCATCGGCGTACCGAAAGCCTCCTCCATCGCGGACGCGATGGCGCGGTAGGCGGGTCCGTCGGTCTGGGCCGAGAAGGGCGATCCCGTCGCCTCCGTCTCGACGCTCACGTGCACGCCCCAGGGGGCAGCGGCGACGAGCTGGTCCGTCAGCGCCTTCTCGGCCACAGCCGGGTCGGTGCCCGGGGGGATGCGCAGGTTGAGGCGGGCACGAGCCCGGGGCACGATGGCTGCCGCGGACCCGACGACCGGCGGGCAGTCGATGCCGAGGATCGTCAGCGACGGCCGCGCCCAGAGCATGTCGGACACGCTCCCCTTGCCGAGCAGCGACGCCCCGTCGACGACGCCGGCGTCGCTGCGGAACTGGTCCTCGGGATAGGTGGCCCCCGGCCACTCCTGGCTGTTGTCGAGGCCGGAGACCGTCGTGTTGCCCTCGGCGTCGCGCAGGCTCGCCAGCATCGCGACGAGCGCTGCGAGCGCGTCCGGGGCGGCGCCGCCGAACATGCCGGAATGGACCTCCGAGGCAAGTGCCTCGACGGTGACGACGACGTTGACCATGCCGCGCAGGCTCACCGTGGCAGCCGGTCGTCCGACCGCTGCGTTGCCCGTGTCACAGACGAGGACGGCGTCGGCGCGGAGCAGGTCCGCGTGCTTGGGCACGAAGTCCTCGAGGCCACCGGTCCCCTGCTCCTCCGAGCCCTCGACGACGAGCTTGAGGTTGACCGGCACGTCGTCGCCGAGCGCCCGAAGGGCGGTCAGGTGCATGACGATGTTGCCCTTGCAGTCTGCCGTGCCGCGGCCGTACCACCGGCCGTCGACCTCGGTCAGCTCGAACGGCGGGGTGCGCCACGCGTCCTCGTCCAGGGGTGGCTGCACGTCGTAGTGGGCGTACAGCAGGACCGTGACGGCGTCGGGGTCTGCGCACGGCCGTGACCCCACGACCGCCTGGCTCCCGTCCGAGGTCTCGGCCAGGTGCGCGTCGGCGAAGCCGACCGCAGCGAAGGCGTCGAGGACCCACTGGGCCGCCCGGGCGCACTCCTCCGGCGGGTACTGCCGCGGGTCGGCGACGGACGGGATCGACACGAGCTCGGCGAGGTCCGATCGGGCCTGTCCCATCAGCCCGGCAACACGCTCACGCAGCTCCACGAGTCGTCAGCCCTTCACCGTGTCGGAGAGCTCGAGACTGCCGACGAACTCCTGGAAGCTCGGCACCTCGTCGGGGCAGTAGATCTTGAGGACGAGGAGCTGTCCCTTGACCACCCGGTTGTCCGAGATGATCGGTCGCATCCCCGGACCGGCCGCGCCGTTCATGAGCTGGCCGAGGAGGACGCCCTTGCGCAAGGACCCGTTCGGGTCGTCGCACACCGCACCACCGTCGTCCCCGAGGAGCCGCACGACCTGGTCCTTGCTCGGCGCACGGGCTCCGGCAGCCGTGAGGGCCGCGATGAGCTGCGTGGCCTTCTGGTCGGCCTGCTGGGACGTCTTGCCCGAGTGGAAGGTCAGCAGGGCGATGACCGTCAGGGCCACGACCGCGATGCCGGCGACGATGTAGGTCGTCCGGTTCTGCTGGTACGTGGCGCTCTCCGTGATGTTCATGACGAGCTCACCTCCGCCCCTTCAGGCTGCTTCCATGACGGCTTGCGCATCTTGTAGAAGAGGAACGGGACGAGCAGACCGAGGCCGAGCGCGCCAGCCGCGACGATCACGAGATACGTTGCGGGACTGCCCGATCCGAACTGCGAGGGCGGGACGAACCCGATGAGCAGCGCCGCGAGCGAGGCGGCGAAACCGATGCCGCAGAGCGCCCCGAGCATCGGCGCGCGGTAGCCGCGCGCGTGGTCCGGGTCGTTGCGCCGCAGGCGAACCGCGGCCACGAACATCAGCAGGTACATGATGAGGTAGACCTGCGTCGTGATGACCGAGAAGATCCAGTAGGCGCTCGACACGTTCGGGATCAGGGCGTAGCCGAGCCCGATGATCGTCGTGATGATGCCCTGGGCGACGAGGATGTTCTGCTGGACGCCGTTCTTGTTCAGCTTCTGCAGCACCGGTGGCAGGTAGCCCTCCTGGCGCGAGATGAGCAGCAGACCCTTCGACGGGCCGGCGAGCCAGGTGAGCATGCCGCCGAGCGACGCGGTCACCAGCATGATCCCGACGATCGGGGTCAGCCACTGTGCGCCGAAGTTGGCGAAGACCGCGTCGAAGGCCTGCATGACCCCGGCCGTGAGCGACAGCTCCTCGGCGGGCACGATCCAGCTGATCGCCAGGGCCGGGAGGATGAAGATCGTCAGCACCAGCCCCATCGCGAGGAACATCGACTTCGGGAACTCCTTGGCCGGGTTCTTCAGCGAACCGACGTGCACGGCGTTCATCTCCATGCCGGAGTACGACAGGAAGTTGTTGACGATGAGCACGAGGCTGGAGAGTCCCGCCCAGACGGGCAGCAGGTTGTCCGCGGTCATCGGGGCGGCGGACGGGTTGCCCTGACCCAGGAAGACGGCGCCCAACGTGACGAGGACAACCCCTGGGATCAGCGTCCCGATGATGAGCCCGGCACTCGCGAGGCCGGAGACGCCCTTGGTCCCACGCGACGACACCCACACGGCGGACCAGTACACGACGACGATGACCAAGGCGGTCCACACGCCGTTGGACGCGAGCGCCGGGTTGATGACGTAGGCCAAGGTGCTCGCGACGAAGCCCAGCAGGCTGGGGTAGTAGAAGATCGTCATGGCGAACTGGCACCACACGGCGAGGAACCCCATCGGCTTGGAGATGCCGCGGGCCACCCAGTTGTAGACGCCACCGTCCCACCCGGAGGCGAGCTCCGCCGAGACCAGGGAGGTCGGGATCAGGAAGACGATCGCCGGGACGATGTACAGGAAGACGCACGCCAGGCCGTACACCGCCATCGTCGGGGCCGCCCGGAGGCTGGCGACGGAGCTGGTCGTCATCATGGCCAGGGCGATCCACGAGATGTAGGCCGTGGCCGGTGCCCTGGTGCGCCTCGTGGTGGCGGCGACGGGCTCGTCGGCCGACGCGTCCATGGCACTCATGACCGCACCCCCGGCCTGGTCGTGGTGAGCAGTCCTGCGCCCGAGCCGCGCTCGTGCATCGTTCGCGTGTTGCCTCCGTACGCCCTCACGCCCATCTCCATGCCGACCACCGTCCACTCCTGAGATCCCTGCACGTACCTCCAGATTCCTGCGCGAAGTCGTCCACGGGCCTCACTCCTTTGGGTTGATACCGGGTCAGACCTCACTCGACGACGGCGAGCCCGTGGTCGGTGTTGTTGAGTCGCAGGGCGCCCGTCTCGGTCACGGTCACGATGTCCTCGATGCGCACCCCGAAGCGTCCGGCGAGGTAGATCCCGGGCTCGACCGAGAAGCACATCCCCGGCACGAGGGGCTGTTCCTCGCCCTCGACCATGTAGGGGGGCTCGTGGGTCGTCACCCCGATGCCGTGACCGGTCCGGTGGATGAACTCCTTGCCGTAGCCCGCGCCCGTGATGACGGCTCGCGCCGCGCGGTCGACGTCCTGGCACCTCGCGCCCGGGAGGGCCGCGGCGACACCGGCCTCCTGCGCGAGCCGCACGATCTCGTGGACGTCGCGGATCTGCTGGGTCGGCTCCCCCACGCACACCGTGCGGGTGGTGTCGGACCCGTAGCCGAACATCAGGCCGCCGAAGTCCAGGACGACCGCGTCGCCCTGCTGGATCACGCGTTCGCCGGCCTCGTGGTGCGGGTTGGCACCGTTGGGACCTGACCCCACCACCGTGAAGTCGACCTGCTCGTGCCCGAAGTGACGCAGCAGCCCGGCAAGGTCTGCGGCCACCTCGGTCTCTCGGCGTCCGGCGAAGCGGACCTTGACGATCTCCCCGTAGGCCGCGTCGGCCGCAGCACCCGCCACCGTGAGCCGCGCCAGCTCGTCGGCTCCCTTGACCGCCCGCATCATCGGCAGCCCATGGGTGAGTGACCGGTACGTCGTGCGTGGCAGGGCACCCTGGAGACCGAGCAGGTGCAGGGCCCATGCCGAGTCGGAGACGCCGTACGTGCCGTCTGCTCGCAGCAACGGCGTGGCGGCTCGGTAGGGGTCGGTGGCGTCGGCCCAGTCCAGCACCCTCATGCCGCGCACCCCCTCGGCCGCCTCGGCGTCGGGCCGTTCGAGGGCCGGGACCAGCAGCGTCGGCTCCTGGTCGGGCGCGAGCACGAGCACCGTGAGCCGTTCGGTGATCGCCGTGGGCTGGTAGCCCGTGAGCCAGACGAGGTCGGGTCCGGGGGTCACGAGGACGCCGGCGAGGCCGGCCTCTGCAGCGGCTGCCACGACGCGTCGCCCACGCGCCAGGTAGTCGTCCACGGTGAACGGCGATGGTGGCTGCACGTCGACGGGGCTCATGGCTGTCTCCCTTGGGTAGCGCGCCCCCATGCTAGGTCTGCGTCACCAGAGGGTTGCTCACCCGATCGGGATGACATCCTTCCCCGCTCGCCGGCCACCGCCACATACGCGCCGACGTCGTCGAACCTGCACCCATCGTTCACCCGGCAGCGTTAGGTTCGGCAGTGTGGTCGACGCGTCCGCGGCGACCCTGACGAGGAGCGCGCGTGGTGGACCCCCTGCTGGCCGGCGACCGCGCCGCCACGCCCCGGACGCTCGTCGACGTGCTCGCCGACGTCACCGCGTGCCACCCCGACGCGCCGGCGCTCGACGACACGGTGACCGTCCTGACCTATACCGAGCTGACCGAGCAGGCGCGGCGGATGGCCAAGGAGCTCAAGGCTGCGGGCGTACGCCGTGGCGACCGGGTCGGCGTCCGGGTGCCCTCGGGGACGACCGACCTCTACGTCGCCGTGCTCGGCATCCTCCACGCGGGAGCGGCCTACGTCCCCGTCGACGTCGACGACCCGCAGGAGCGAGCCGACCTCGTCTTCTCCGAGGCCGCCGTGGCAGCCGTCGTCGGGGCCCGTCGCCAGATCTCGGTGCCCTCGTCGGGCTCGTCGTCCGTGAGGACCGTACGCCGACCCGCACCGCGCGGGGCGCGCGAGGGTCGCCACCAGCCCACTCCCCTGCCGGACGTGCGGGTGGACGACGACGCGTGGGTGATCTTCACCTCCGGGTCGACCGGCGTGCCCAAGGGCGTTGCCGTCTCGCACCGTTCGGCAGCCGCTTTTGTCGACGCGGAGGCCCGGATGTTCTTGCAGGACAGTCCGATCGGGCCCGGTGACCGGGTGCTTGCCGGGCTCTCGGTGGCCTTCGACGCCTCCTGCGAGGAGATGTGGCTCGCGTGGGGCCACGGGGCATGCCTGGTCCCGGCCCCCCGGAGCCTGGTGCGCACCGGCATGGATCTCGGGCCGTGGCTCGTGGCCCAGGACGTCACGGTCGTCTCCACCGTCCCGACGCTCGCGGCGCTCTGGCCCGCCGAGGCGCTCGAGCCGGTGCGCCTGCTGATCTTCGGCGGCGAGGCGTGCCCGCCCGAGCTCGCCGAGCGGCTCGTCGCGCCTGACCGCGAGGTGTGGAACACCTACGGTCCGACCGAGGCGACCGTCGTCGCGTGCGGAGCCCGGCTCGACGGTACGACCCCGATCCGGATCGGCCTACCCCTCGACGGCTGGGACCTCGCCGTCGTCGGCCCCGACGATCGTCCGGTCGCGACGGGCGAGACGGGCCAGCTCATCATCGGCGGGGTCGGCCTGGCCCGCTACCTCGACCCGGCCAAGGACGCGGAGAAGTACGCGCCCATGCCGACCCTGGGATGGACGCGCGCCTACCGCTCGGGCGACCTCGTCGTGAACGACCCGGAGGGCCTCGTCTTCGTCGGCCGGGCCGACGAGCAGGTCAAGCTCGGCGGCCGGCGGATCGAGCTCGGCGAGGTCGACGCCGCGCTGCAGTCCCTGCCCGGGGTGTCGGGCGCTGCCGCAGCGGTCAAGACCACGAGTGCCGGCAGCCAGGTGCTCGTCGGCTACGTCGTCCCCGAGCAACGCGGTCAGGTCGACCCGCACGTCATCCCCGGCGACTTCGACCGCACTGCTGCTCTCGCGCGACTGCACGAGGAGCTGCCGTCGGCGCTCGTTCCGGTGCTCGCCGTCGTCGAGGCGCTACCGACCCGGACCTCGGGCAAGGTCGACCGCGCGGCCCTGCCGTGGCCGCTGCCCGGGACCGCCGACGACGGGCCGAGCGACCTCGCCGGCACCGCTGCGTGGCTGGCCGAACACTGGACCGCGGTGCTCGGCACCGAGGTGCGCTCGGTCGAGGCCGACTTCTTCGACCACGGCGGCGGCAGCCTGTCGTCGGCCCGACTGGTGTCGCTGCTGCGCGAGCGCTACCCCACGGTCACCGTGGCCGACATCCACACCCATCCTCGCCTCGGCGCGCAGGCCGAGCTCCTCGAGACGATGGACACCGCCGACGGGTCGAGGATCGAGCGCACCGTGCGCCGCATCCCGCGCCGCACCCAGCTCGTGCAGACCGCCGTGTCGCTCGTCCTGCTCACGGTCAAGGGGCTGCAGTGGCTCGTGGGCCTCGCGACCCTGACCGAGCTGCTCCGTCTCGCCGACCTCGCCGACTGGTCGCAGCCCGTTTCGTGGTGGGCGCTGGCGTTCGGCTGGCTCCTGTTCATCACCCCGCTCGGGCGGATGGGCCTGTCCGCGGTGGCCGCTCGCACCCTGCTCGCCGGCGTGCAGCCCGGCAGCTACCCGCGCGGTGGGAGCGTCCAGATGCGCCTCTGGGCCGCCGAGCGCTTCGCCGACGCCATGGGCGCCATCACGATGGCCGGCGCCCCGTGGATCATCTACTACGCGAGGATGCTCGGCGCCTCGGTCGGCACGGGCGTCGACCTGCACTCGGTGCCGCCGGTCACCGGCATGCTGACGATCGGCTCCGGTGCCAGCATCGAACCCGAGGTCGACCTCTCGGGCTACTGGATCGACGGCGACGTCGTGCACGTCGGCCTGGTCCACATCGGGCGGGAGGCCGTCATCGGCGCTCGGAGCACCATCGGTCCCGACGTGCACATCGGCCGCGGGGTGGTCGTCGAGGCCGGCTCGACCGTCCTGCGGTCCGTGCGCCCGGGTCGGGTCGTGGCCGGCTCCCCCGCCCAGCGGGTGTCCGACTCGAGCCATGCGGGCTGGCCCGCCACGCGCCCACCCAACGCCCCCGCGTGGCTCGCCGTCTACGGGCTGTCGGGCGTCCTCCTGTCGGTCCTGCCCTTCCTGGCGCTCGTCCCGGGCGTGTTCCTCGTCGGCGGGGCGGTCGCCCGGGCCACGGGCTCGCGCGAGGCGGTCGTGACGGCATACGCGGCGGTGCCCGTCCTGACCGTGCTCGGGGTGGTCTCGCTCGCCGCCATCACGATCGTGCTGGTGCGCCTGCTCGGCACAGGCTTGCGCGAGGGCTACTACCCGGTGCGCGGGAGGGTCGGGTGGCAGGTGTGGGCGACCGAGCGCCTGCTCGACCAGGCCCGGACGCTGCTCTTCCCCGTCTACGCGAGCCTCGTGACACCGATGTGGCTGCGCGCCCTGGGCGCGCGGGTCGGACGGGACGTCGAGGCCTCGACCGTGCTCCTGCTGCCGTCGATGACCTCGGTCGCCGACGGTGCCTTCCTCGCCGACGACACGATGGTGGCGAGCTACGAGCTCGCCCACGGGTGGGTGCACATCGCCCCCGCGAAGATCGGCAAGCGGGCCTTCCTCGGCAACAGCGGCATGACGGCCCCGGGTCGGCGCGTGCCGAAGCACGGACTCGTCGCGGTGCTCTCGGCCGCACCGCAGAAGTCGAAAGCCGGGTCGAGCTGGCTGGGCAGTCCCCCGGTGCGGCTGCGACGACCGCCGCAGGGGTCCGACGACGAGAGGACCTTCGCACCTCCGTTGCGGCTCAAGGTGGTCCGTGGGCTGGTCGAGCTGTGCCGGATCATCCCCGTCATGGTGACCGTCGCCATCGGCGTCAGCGTCCTCGTGGCGCTCCAGTGGCTTGTCGACCTCGTCGGCCTCGCCGGAGCAGCAGCCCTGGGCGGCGTCGTCCTCGCGGCAGCCGGAGCCCTCGCCGCCGCGGTGACGACCCTCGCGAAGTGGGTCGTCGTCGGCCGCATCGGCGCCGTCGAGCACCCCCTGTGGAGCTCGTTCGTGTGGCGCAACGAGGTCGTCGACACGTTCGTCGAGATGGTCGCCGGCCCGTGGTTCGCCTGGACGGCGACGGGCACGCCCGCCATCAACGTCTGGCTGCGAAGCCTGGGGGCCCGGATCGGGCATGGTGTCTGGTGTGAGACCTACTGGCTGCCCGAGGCGGACCTCGTGACCCTCGGTGACGGTGTGACCGTCAACCGGGGCTGCGTCCTCCAGACCCATCTCTTCCATGATCGAATCATGAGCATGGACACGGTCACGCTCGAGGACGGAGCCACCCTCGGCCCCAACGGGGTGATCCTGCCTGCGGCCAGCATCGGGTCGGCCGCGACCGTGGGGCCCGGTTCGCTGGTGCTCCGGGGTGAGGCCGTGCCGAGCGGGACGCGCTGGACGGGCAACCCGATCGCGCCGTGGAGCGGCGTCGCGTCCCGGCCGGCCTCCGCGTCGGCGTCCGGGCCTGCGTCCGGGCCGGCTTCCGGGCCGGCTGCCGGGCCGGCCTCCGGGGACCTCGAGGTCGGCGCACGATGACGGGCGGTCTCGCCCAGCAGGTGCCCGCGCTCACCGACCCGTACACCCCGGACCGTGGTGACCCGGCCTACGAGGTCACCCACTACGACCTCGACCTCGACTACAAGGTGTCGACCAACCGCCTCGCCGGTCGCGCCGTCCTCGACGTCACCGCCCTCGAGGACGCGCGGCGGCTCGTCGTCGACCTCGTCGGGCTGCGCGTCCTCAAGGTGTCGGTCGGCGGAGCCGCAGCCAAGTGGGTCCACCGCGGCCCCCGCGTCGTGGTGACCCCGTCGAGGCCGCTGACGCGCGGCGAGCGCACCCAGGTCGTGATCACGTATGCCGGCACGCCCGGTCCCGTCGCGACGCGCTGGGGCGACGTCGGCTGGGAGGAGCTCTCCGAGGGCGCGCTCGTGGCCGCGCAGCCCAACGGCGCCGCGACCTGGTTCCCGTGCAACGACCACCCGCGCACCAAGGCCACGTACCGACTGGCGTTCGAGTGCGACTCGCCCTACGACGTCGTGGCGACGGGCGCCCTCGTCGCGGCCCGGACCCGGGGCAGCCGCACGCGGCGGGTGTTCGAGCAGGGCGTTCCCATGGCGACCTACCTCGCGACGGTGCACGTCGGTCGGTACGTCCGGCGTGCGCTGGCCCCGGCCGACGTGCCGATCACCGTCGTGCTTCCCGTGCAGCAAGAGCGCGACGTCCTGCACGACCTGGGCCGCCTGCCCGAGATGACCCGCCTCTACGAGGCGCTCTTCGGGCCATACCCGTTCGACGACTACACCGTCGTCGTCACGGCCGACGACCTCGAGATCCCCCTCGAGGCCCACGCCATGGCCACGTTCGGTCCGAACTGGCTCGACGGGCGCCGCCGTCACGAGCGCCTCGTCGCGCACGAGCTCGCCCACCAGTGGTTCGGCAACAGCCTCACCCCCGAGACGTGGGCCGACATCTGGCTCAACGAGGGGTTCGCCTGCTACGCCGAGTGGCTCTGGGCCGAGCACGCCGACGGAGTGCCCGTCCGGGTCAACGCCGCGACCCACTGGTCCCGGCTCACCAGGCTTCGGCAGGACGTCGTCCTGGCCGACCCCGGGCCCGACCTCATGTTCGACGACCGCGTCTACAAGCGTGGCGCCCTGACCCTGCACGCCCTGCGGCTGCAGCTCGGTGACGTCGCCTTCTTCGACCTCGTGCGCGACTGGGTCGCGACCCACCGACACGGGTCGGTGTCCACCGACGAGTTCGTCGAGCACGTCGAGACCTTCGTGAGGGAGATGGCGCCTGGATCGGGCGAGGCGGCCGCGGGACGCGCACGTGAGCTGCTCGAAAGGTGGCTCTGGGCCACTCCCCTCCCCCGGGTCGTCGCGGGCGGCTGACCTGTGTCAGTGGCGCCGGACCCGCAGCGCTCCCGCGGGTGACGCCAGAGCGACGGCGGCGGCATACGGCCTCGGCACGTCGAGGTCGACGACCGTTACGGACGACATCCCCGGCACCACCGCGGCGGGGACGCCCGACCTCGGCGTCACGAAGGTGGTGGGGTCGACACGGAGCCCGACCCCCAGTGCCTTGAGGGCGGCCTCCTTGCGCACCCACGTCGTCGCCTCGGCGAATGTCCTTGTGTCGTCGCCGCGTTCGTCACGATGGAGTGCCACGTCCTCGTAACCGCCGAACCGGGTCGCATCGACGAGGTCGACGTCGACGCCCACGGGCCCGGACCGGCTGAGAGCGAGCACGACGACCGAGCGGGTGCGACTCAGCGACAGGTGGATCCCGGGGTCGTCGAGCAGGCGTGGGACGTCGTGCTGCCGACCGCAGTCGGGGCACGTGCGGTCGAATCGCAGCGACTCCGGAGGCCGGCCGACGAGCCGCCCGATCTCCCGACGGGCGAGTACGTGGAGCGCGAGGTATGCCGTGGCGTCGCGCGGGTCCGCGAGCCGCGCCCACCGCTCGCGTTCGTGCGGGTCGAGTCCGTCGAGCGTCTCTGGCCCGATGCCCGCCGCTCCCCTCGCCGGCGGTGTCTCGCGCAGCCAGACGTCGACGGTCGCGACCGTCATGACCGTCGATCCGTCGGGGCGTCCACACGCCAAGGATCCGTGGGTCGGCCCGCGCCCGCAACCGGCCGTCCCCGGAGGCGCCGCCCGGAGATCGCCCTCACGAGGTGATGCGTGCTCCACGTCGCGGTGGCACCGTCGAGGAGAGCCAGCGACGCATTCCTTCCCGAAGCGTCACGCCCCGGAGGAGACACCGTGAGTAGCGAGACCCAGTCATCGACGACATCGGGAGCACGCGAGGGGCAGCCGGCCCGGAGGGTGGCCCACCTGACTCCCCAGGAGCGCGTGGCCCGCGGCAAGGCCGCCCGCAACGAGACGCCGAGAAGCAGTCATGCCGGGTGGGCGCCGGCGACGAACCGGCTGGACCCGATCGCCCTCCTCGAGGAGCAGGCGACCAGCAGGGTGCCCGAGCTCGTCCCGCTGCGCTACGGACGCATGCTCGTCTCACCGTTCACCTTCTACCGCGGCGCTGCCCTGATCATGGCCAACGACCTCTCCCCCACCCCGCGCTCGGGGTTCATCAGCCAGATCTGCGGTGACGCGCACCTCTCGAACTTCGGCGTGTTCGCCTCCCCCGAGCGCCGCCTGCTCTTCGACATGAACGACTTCGACGAGACGCTGCCCGGCCCGTGGGAGTGGGACGTCAAACGCCTCGCGGCCAGCTTCGAGATCGCCGGGCGGGACCGTGGCTTCGCGCCCGCCGACCGGCGCACGATCGTCACGGCGTGCGTCGCCGAGTACCGGAGCCGGATGCAGCAGTTCGCCGCCGCGCGCAACCTCGACGTCTGGTACGCGCACATCGAGGTCGAGCAGCTGCTCGAGCTCCTGAAGACGAGCGTGACGAAGAAGCAGAAGGCCAAGGCCGAGGCCAACGTGGCCAAGGCTCGCACGCGAGACAGCATGCAGGCCTTCACCAAGCTCACCCATGACGTCGACGGGCATCGCCGCATCATCTCCGACGCCCCCCTCATCGTGCCGATCGAGGAGCTGGCGGCGGGTACGGGGCATGACGACGTCGGGGGCGAGCTGCGCGGTCTGATCAGGTCGTACCGCCGCACCCTCGAGACCGACCGCCGCGAGCTGCTGGAGTCCTTCGACTACGTCCACGCCGCGCGCAAGGTCGTCGGTGTCGGCAGCGTCGGCACCCGGGCCTGGATCGTCCTCCTCCTCGGACGGGACGGGCAGGACCCGCTCTTCCTCCAGGCGAAGGAGGCTCAGGAGTCCGTCCTCGAGAGGTTTGTCGGCAAGAGCAAGTACGTCAACCACGGGCAGCGGGTCGTCGCCGGCCAGAGGTTGATGCAGGCGGCCAGCGACATCTTCCTCGGCTGGCAGCGCGTCAAGGGCTTCGACGGTCAGGTGCGCGACTTCTACCTCCGTCAGCTGCGTGACTGGAAGGGGTCCGCCGACGTCGACAGCATGGGCTCGGGCCCGATGACGGCGTACGCCCGGGTCTGTGGCGCGACCCTGGCCCGCGCCCATGCCCGCTCCGGCGACCGCATCGCGATCGCGTCCTACCTGGGCACGAGCGACACGTTCGACCGGGCGATCGCCGCCTTCTCGTCGGCCTACGCCGACCAGAACGAACGCGACTACGCCGCGCTCGTCGACGCGGTCGAGTCCGGACGACTCGAGGCGCAGACCGGCATGTGACCGACGGACGAGTGATGCCAGCGGGATCCGGGCCGAACGCGGCGCAGGGCTCGGGTGAACGGGCCCGCGCGCTCTCTCCCGACGGCGTCATCCCGGTGCCATCATGTCGTCATGACCACGTATCGCCCGGACACGACCGCGGGCGCTGCTGACGGCATACGGGCAGCGTCCGACCTCACCACCCTCGCCCGCGCGCTGGCCGAGACCTCGGGTCTCATGCCGACCCTCGGACAGGTCGCCAGAAGATCGCTGGACCTCGTGCCCTGTGACTGGGCGGCGGTCGCGGTCGCGGAACGCTTCACCGCCCATCGGGCTCGCCTTTCGGACTCGACCGACGAGACCCTGATGGCGGCCGTGGCCGACATCGCCGGCCGTGCCGGCACGAGTCCCGGCATCGTGGCCCTGCATGCGGTCGACCCGGTGGTCTGCAACGACCTCGACCGGGAGTGCCGCTTTCCCGAGTACGCGCGGGAGATGGTCGCCCGCACCCCCGTCCGGGCCGTGCTGTCGGTGCCCCTGCGCATGAACGAGGCACCTCTCGGCGTCCTGACGCTCTACAGCCGCGCGTCCGGGGCCTTCGACCCGGAGGCAGTGGACCGGGCCGTGCTCGTCGCAGAACACGCGGCCATCGCGATCGAGGCCGCGCGCACGGACGACCGGGCGGAGCACCTCGAGCTCGCGCTGCGCAACAGCCGCACCATCGGCGCCGCCATCGGGATCCTCGTCGAGCGTCACCGGATCTGCACCGACGAAGCCTTCGAGCGGTTGCGCGGCATCAGTCAGCACAACAACCGCAAGCTCGTCGACGTCGCCCAGGAGCTCGTCGACACCGGTGCGCTCCCCCAGGTGCGATGACCGGTGCTGGACCACACCGCCTGCCTTGAGGCCACGGCGACTCAGCACACCCGGCCTTCAGCGGTCCTGGGGACCGTCACGCCAGCACTCTGTCCGGCGGACGACGGCGGCGCCGGGGTGGTGGGTACGTGCGGTACGTGGAGCCGATAGCAGAAACACGTGACGTGCTGACCCGCATGGCCATGGAGGGCGAGGTGTCGATCGGCGAGCAGCTGGCGTTGGTCAACGACCGCCTCACGAGGAGGGTCCCGGACGTCGTCGCCTTCAGTGTCGGGGTCGTTCGGCGTGGGCTGACGCTGACCTATGTGACGACCCAGCTCGACGCCGCGCGTCTCGACGCGGCACAGTACGCCGACGACGGCCCGTGTGAGGAGGCCGCACGGACGGGCAGGGTCGTGGCCGTCGACCACGACGAGCTGCTCGACGAGGGCCGGTGGCAGCTGTTCGCCCAGAGCAGCGCCGCCGCGGGGATCCACAGCACGCTGTCGATCCCGGTCATGGACGCCGGCAGAGTCGTCGGAGGCGTCAACCTCTACGGCCGGACTGCGAGCACGTTCGAGGGTCGGCACGAGGAGGTCGCCACCATCGTCGGCGGCTGGGCGGCCGGCGCAGTCAGCAACGCCGACCTCAGCTTCAGCACGCGACTCGAGGCGACCCGAGCCCGTCGGCGACTGCATGATCTCGAGACCGTGCGCGCCGCGGTGCAGGTCCTCGTGAACGAGCGCGGCGTGAGTGCCCAGATGGCGGAGACGAAGCTCTACGAGGCGGCGGCACAGGCCGGCATACCCGTGATCGCCTTGGCCCACATGGTGATCGGGGACAGTGACGGCTCCTCGACCCCGTGATCAGACCGCGACAGTGGGCGTGCTGCCGACCCGAGGTCGACAGCACGCCCGATCGTGGGACGAAGACGGTCAGAGCGGGTTGCGCTCGTCGTAGGTGTCTCCGTAGTAGGTCCCCAGTCGATCGCGATACGCAGGATCGCTCACGTCGTCCTCTCCCAGTTCGGGCGAGTCCTTGATCTGGTCCTTCCTGCGATCGATGTAGACGCTCCCCTCGTCCCAGTCGACGCGCTCCACGGTCCCGGCCGGAAGCATGACCTTGCGGCCGAAGATCCAGGGTCCGGTGTCAACGACGACGTAGCCGGCGCCCACGTCACGAGTGGCGCCGTCGATCCGACCGATGTCACCGTCTGCGGCATGGACCTTGAAGCCCGTCAGGTCGTCCTGACGGTCCGAGACCCCCGTGCTCTCCCGGTAGTTCCACGCGTCCCAGTCGTGGATCGTCATGGCTTCTCCCTTCGTTGGAGTGCTTGTGCGTCAGGCTCGTACCCGGGTCTCGGTGCCTCTAACGGTTACGACGATCCACGCATTTCGCCCTGCCGCTCGTGAGGCGACTGTCATGACCGCCAGCAGGCGGGGTGAACGACCTGCTGACGTGGGTATGGGCGAAGAAGGACCCTCGGACTCGGCCCATCCCATCCGACCCTCCAGCGGAAGGAGAGTCTGTATCGGCACCACGCCGAACACAGACGGACGACTCATGGAAAACCCCTCGACCAGCAGCACTCACCCCACGTGCCCGAGCTGCGGAGCGACCCGTAGCCCTGAGGCGATTCCGTACAAGCAGGGGGACGGTGCCCTCGCCGTCTACACGTGCGCATCGTGCGGTGCACGTTTCGAGAGCTGGACCACCAGCACCGCAGGTGACGGTGACCCGTTGGCCCCGGGCCACGCAACGGACTAGCTCCTCAACCAAGCCTCATCGGTGACGCCACGCCCGACGGCCGGCACGGCCTCAAGGCTGCCGATCGCGTTGCCACGGCGGTCCGAACTTGGTGGCAGATTCTCCCTGGCAGAGCGCTGTTCCCAGGCTTCGCGTCGAACCTGACACCGGGGTGGTTCTCGCTCTCGAGCGTGCCGCTCTCCAGCTCGGCCATGGTGTCCCACTTGGGCCCGTAGTCCACGGGTCGGTCCTGCCGCCCGTCGAAACAGCACACGGTGCACGACAGCGACTCACGAACCTCGGTGCTGAACGGGAGGGATCGGCGTGCGTCACCTGCGTGAGGAGATGCGTTCGGGCCCTGCCGTCGACGCACGAACCGCCGTTCGACTCCCCTAGAAGAAGACGGCTCCGATGGCGGTGCCGACGACGACGGTGGTCACCGACAGGACCAGCATCGGGACGAAGTAGCTGTGGTCGACCAGCTTGGTGCCGAGCTTCGTGGTGCCAGACAGGTCGAAGTTCGCGCCCGCGATCTGCGGACCACCCGTCGGCAGCGTGTAGACGCCGCCGATGGCGCCCGCCCACATGCCGGTGACGATGCCCGGCGGGAGGCCGGCCGCCAGGCCGATCGGGACCATGGTCCGCGTGGCGGTCGACTGGCTGGTGGTGAGGGCGGCGACGATGAAGACCGACAGCGCGAAGACGAACCGGTAGTCGTTGACCCACCCACCGACGGTCTCGACGATGACCTCCTCGTTGGCCGCGATGAACGTCGCGGTCAGCCAGGCGATGCCGAAGAGGGCGATGGCCGACATCATGCCGGCCTTGAACACGGACTGGTCGGGCACCGTCTTCACCGATGGCTTGCCCAGGAAGAGGATCGCGACACCGACGACGAACATCACCATGACGATCGTGGTGGTCATGTCGATCGGGACGGGACCCTCGCCCGAGTCGAACGCCGGGCGCAGGTCCGGGAAGAGGCCCAGCACCACGATCAGCAGCACGCCCGTCAGGAACGCCATGGCCGCGTTGCGCCCTTCCTTGGTCGCGGTCAGCCGCGCGGACGCAGGCTCCAGGGGAGCCTCGGTCCCAAGGGCCTGGGCATCCGTCGCGCCCGCGCCGGTGCTCGCCGGGGGCGCTGCGGCTGTGGCTGCCGCACCGGGCTGTCCGGGTGCGGCCAGGAGCCCGGCGCGGATCCGCTCCTGCACCTCGGGGTCGTCGGCGAGCTCGGCGCCCATTCGGTTGACGACGAGCGACGTCACGACGATGCCGATGACACAGGCGGGGAAGGTGATGAGCAGGATCTGGGTGAGCCCCAGGCCGTACGTCGGGGTGTCGGTGAGGGTCAGCATGGCCGCCATCGCTGCCGAGACCGGGCTGGCGGCCAGGGCGACGCCGGACTGGACCACGCTGACGCTGATCGGTCGCGACGGACGTATGCCGTTGCGGTACGACACGTCGTAGATCACCGGCAGGAGGGGGTAGAGGATGTTGCTCGTCCCCGCCCCGACCGAGAAGAGGAAGGCCGTGAGCGGGGCGATCAGGGTGATCTGCTTCGGTCGGCTCTCGATGATCCTGGCGGCCACCAGCACCATCCAGTCGATCCCGCCGGCCGCCTGCATCATCGAGGCGGCCGTCACGACGGCCAGGATGATGGCGATGGCTGCCGCGGGCGGCTCGCCCGGAGCCTCACGGAAGACGAAGACGAGGACGAACACGCCGAGGCCGCCCCAGAGCCCGACACCGACGCCGCTGACCCGGGTGCCCATGAGGATGCACCCGAGGACGACCAGCGCCTCCAGCACGAAGATGATGCCGTCCATGCTTGGACCTGCCTCTCGATACGACGTTCCCGGGTGCGGATCGCGGTCCACCTGTGACGCGCGATGAACCCGGGAACCGAAGCTGACGGTTCGGGGCTGCGACTAGTGGATGGACCCGCCGACGGTGCGCTCGTCGGGCTTGTCGGCGTACTCGACGATGGCGCCGATACCCGCGGCCAGAGCCGTCGTCATGTCGTCGATTCCCATCGACGGCTGAGGAGGCTGGTTGACGACCTGCTGCGGCGAGTAGGGCACGTGGACGAAACCGGCTCTCTTGCCGGGGAACTCGTGATCGCTCATGTAGAGGGACTGGTACATGATGTGGTTGCAGACATAAGTGCCGGCCGTGTTGGAGACCCGCCCCGGGATCCCCGCCCGCCGCATCGCGGTGACCATCGCCTTGACGGGCAGCGAGGTGAAGTAGGCGGCCGGTCCGTCCTCCCGGATCGGGGTGTCGATGGGCTGTTTCCCGTCGTTGTCCGGGATACGGCCGTCGTCGACGTTGATGGCGACGCGCTCGGGGGTCACCTCGAACCGGCCGCCGGCCTGCCCGACGTGGAGCACGACGTCCGGGTCGTGCTCGACGATCGCCTCATGGACGACGTCGGCCGACCGACCGAACACCACGGGGATCTGCACCTTGATGATCTCGGCGCCCGAGATCGTGTCGGGAAGGTGACGGACCGCCTCCCACGAGGGGTTGATGGGCTCGCCGCCGAACGGCTCGAAGCCGGTGACCAGGATCTTCATGAGACGTGCCTCCATCTTCCCTGGGTCAGAACGCCCAGACGTACATCAGGACGACCTGGATGACGAACAGGACTGCTGCCAGTGGTGCTTGCGCCTTGATGACGCCGTAGGTGTTCTTCATCTCGAGCAGGCCGACCGGCAGAGCGTTGAAGTTGGCCGCCATCGGGGTGACCAGGGTGCCGCAGAAGCCGGTCGTCATGGCGATCGCGCCGACGATGACGGGGTTGCCCCCGAGCGCGATGACGAACGGGATCCCGATGCCGGTCGTGATCACCGTGAACGCGGCGAACGTGTTGCCGACGATGATGGTGAACAGGGCCATGCCGACGCAGTAGGCGATGACGCCGGCCAGCTGGTTGCCTTCCGGCACGATCTTGGCGATGCCGTTGGCGACGACCTCGCCGACGCCCCCGTTGGTGAAGACGACACCGAGCATCGCGAGGAACTGCGGGAGCATGCCGATCGGGCCGACCTGCTGGATCATCCGGTCGGACTGCGCCACGACCACCGGGGCCGGAGCACGGGTCAGGACCCAGGCGATGACCAGGGCGAGGACCGACGCGATGCCGATCGCGATCGAGCCCGACTGGTCACCGAACGGCGCCCACGTCGAGATCAGGACCGCGATCGCGGCCAGGGACAGCGCCGGCGCGAACAGCCAGTTCCCGAGCCGTCGGGCGTGCGCTCCCCGGTCCTCCGGTGTGCCCTCGTCGAAGGTGCCGGTCTTGACACCTCGTGCCAAGGACAACGCGCCGACGGCCAGGACGATGATGCCGGCGAGCCGGTCGGGCAGCACGGCGCCGAACGCGAACGTGATGCTGAGCAGCAGCCAGAACGCTGCCGTCGTGACCCGGCGCGGGTTCGAGTGGTCGAGGAACGCCCGGATGCCGGTGACGGCGAGCAGGACGCCGATGAGCACGAAGGTGGCTTCGAGGAGCCCCGGTCCGAGGTCACTCATCGCCGGCCACCTCGCTCCCCTCAGCGTCCGCGGTGTGTTTGGTGAGCCGGCGGTCGATGTTCCAGAAATGGACGGCGGCGACGATGGCGGCGATCAGGATCATCGGCAGCGACGCGGCCGCGATGAGCTCCGGGGTGACGTCGTAGCCGGCCTCCGTCAGGGTGCCGACGATCAGCAGGACTCCGGAGGCGGCGACGAAGCCGTTCTGCCCGAAGAAGTTCCCGATGTTCTCCGACAGCGCGCTCTCCGCCTTGACCAGCTCGGTGTCCGACTCGGAGCTCGAGCCACGGCTCTTCGCCGCGGCCGAGCTCATCGGGTGCACGATCGGCCGGACGAACTGGACCATGCCGCTGATCCGGATCCCGAAGATGCCCGTGAGCTGCCGGATGACGGTGTAGATGGTCAGGAACCTGCCTGGCGTGAGCGCATGCAGCTTGCTGATGAGGTTGATGGCTTGCTCCTTGAGCCCGTACCGCTCCGAGAGAGCGATCATCGGCAGCGTCAGGAGGAACAACGACACCGCACGGTTGTCGACGAACGCCTTGCCGAGGAGATCCAAGAACGCGAGGAAGGACTCGCCCGCCGCGAGTGTCGTCACCAGTGCGGCGGCGATGACGACAGCGATGACGTCCAGCTTCAGAAGGAAACCGACGACGATGACCAACACACCGACCAGCACGAACCACTCCGGCATGGCGAACTCCTGATCTCCTGACCTGCCCGGGCACTTCCGCACAAACCACGAACCACGTCCATCTCGCTCGACCACGGTGGCACCGGCAGGACGGGCTCGACCTCACTCTTCCGGGTTGAGAAGCCGAGCCAGATGGTGGTTGAGGTCCAGCGATCCCGGGATCCCAGATTTGCCGAGAACCGCTGGGGCCGAACCGTTCTCGCGCACGTCAGCCCCAAGAGGCTCTACGGGCAACCCATTCCCCGGAGAACCCCGAACGTCTTGTGGCGGTTGGCCTCAGGCGCGGTCGTGCAGTGTGACGTGGTAGCCGTCGGGGTCCGCAAAGGTGAACGTGCGGCCGAAAGGGCCGTCGATGGGCGCCGAGACGATGGTGTGACCGTCGGCGTCCAGGGCATCGTGGATGGCCTGGACGTCCGTGGCGTGGAGCCAGATCGCGGCACCGACGCCGGGCTGGGCAACAGAGGCGAGTTCGGTACCGGGCACGAGGTCGCGCAGTGCGAATGCGATCGGCGTGGTCTCGAAGACGACGGCATGCGGCGGCCCGGCCTGCGAGCGGACCAGACCGAGGTACCGCTCGTAGAACTCCCGGGAGGCGTTGAGGTCGGTTGCTTGGAGTGAGATGAAATCGGGACCGGTGACGGGCAAGACTGCCTCCTTGGCTACGTGTCAGGATGCTGACACGCACGACGGTATGTCAGACTACTGACATGAGTCAACACGGGGTCGGCGTCGACCTGGAGACGTCACTGGGCTACCTGCTGAAAGAGGCGTCGAGCGCCCTCCGCGCCGCCATGGAGGACGTGCTGCGGCCGCTCGGGATGAGCGTGACGCGCTACTCGTGCCTCGAGCTGCTGGCTCAGCGCCCGGGCTTGTCGAACTCTGAGCTGGCCCGAGGAGCATTCGTGACCCGCCAGTCGATGAACGTGCTTCTCCAAGCCCTTGAACGGGAGGGCTACGTGACCCGGCCCGCGGAGGCACCCGTCGGCAAGGCTCTTCCGACGCGACTGACGCCTCGCGGCCGACGGAGCCTGGAGAAGGCCACGGTGGCGGTTCGGTCCGTCGAGGTGCGAATGCTGGGGGGTATGACCGAGACCGAGCACCAGGACGCCTTCCGCATCCTGCGCAGCATGATCCAAGCCCTGCGCGACGGCAACGACGGCGCCTAAGGGCTTGCCCGCCTGCAGTCCCGGTGGAAGCCGTCGTGTGGTCGGGCACGGCGAACGACTTCGCCGCGGGCAGGCGAGCCTGGCCCTGCACTGCCTGACAACACACTTGAGCATCGAGGCCCGTTCGGACCTCAGTTGCGGGTTGTTGCGGCGTCATCCAAATGTCGTAGAAGCAGGTCGGGCATTCGGCGGGCCACGAGTGAGGGTCGAGTCCATAGCGTTTCAAGCATGACTCCGTGGCCACCATCCCGGCCTTCGCGCCCGGGGACCTCCCGGGTACGTCTGGCTCTGCGCAGTGCCGGGATGAGCTTGGTCGCGGCGATGGTGCTCGCCGTTGGCGGCAGCCCCTCGGCGACGTGGGCCGCCACAGTGTCTGACGAGGTGCATTACACGTTCACGGGCTCCAACTCTGTCGCCATCGACTGGCGCGGTCAGGCCAACGACGTGCGCTGGGGGACGACGACGGACTACGGAAACTCCGCCACGGGAGTGGCGCCCGCCTGGATGCCATGGTCGTCACCCGGTCCGTTCTGGCAGCTGGAGATCGGGGGGCTCAGTGCCGGCAGCACGTACCACTACTCGATCGGCGGAGGCCCGGACTACACCTTCCATGCCCCGCCGACGACGAACTACCGGTTCGATGCCATCGGGGACATCGGTGACACAGCGCACTTCGGGAAGCTCGGGACCACGCTGGACAACATCAGCGCGGATGACCCGTCGTTCGTGCTCATGGTGGGCGACCTCACGTATGCCAACAGCGGGAGCAGCGGTCAAAGTGCCGTCGACACGCACTTCAACGACGTGATGCGCTGGAGCGTACGGGCCGCGTACATGCCCGCCTGGGGCAACCACGAGTACGACGTGCCGGGATCAGACGACCTGCGAAACTACAAGGGTCGCCTGCTGCTGCCGAATGCCGCCGCCTCCCCCGGGTCTCCGGCGATCTCGTGTTGCGGCGACGACTGGGGGTGGTTCGACTCCGGGCCCGTGCGGTTCATCTCCTACCCGGAGCCGTGGACCGGCGCGTGGACCGACT
The DNA here is from genome assembly GCF_001428505.1 of Terrabacter sp. Root181. Classification (GTDB taxonomy): domain Bacteria; phylum Actinomycetota; class Actinomycetes; order Actinomycetales; family Dermatophilaceae; genus Terrabacter. Next base: position 3,135 of record NZ_LMHU01000006.1, on the reverse strand, counting down.
GGCAGTCCAAGGCCGGACCGGTGATGCGCCAGGCCCAGGACGACCCGAACATCAAGTACATCGTCACCTATGGTCACCGTCCCGCGTACTCGACCGGCTACCACGCTGGCGAGACGCAGATCGCGTCCATTCTGGGCGGCTTCGGAGCGGCGTACAGCAAGTACGTGCTGAACATCAACGGCCACTCGCACGACTACGAGCGGTTCGAGCCCATCCAGGGCGTCACCCATGTCACGGTGGGGGCGCCTTCCTCACTCGAGCAGCCGTGGACCAGCACAGACGCGCGGACCGCGAACCGGGCCATGCACCTGTCTCACTTGCGGGTCGACGTCGGCGACACCGGGATCAAGCTGCAGGCGATCTGCGACCAGTCCACACCGGGTGAGGACCTGACGTGCAGTGCCGGAAGTGTCATCGACGAGTTCGTCATCGGCACTCCACCGGCCCTGCCGGTTGCCAGCGACTTCTACGTGGACAAGACGAGCTCGGCCTGCAGCGACTCGGGGCTCGGATCGAAGGAGGCGCCGTTCTGCACGGTCACCAAGGGGGTGGCCCGCTTGCAGCCTGGCAACGCCCTCTACATCGGAGACGGGAGCTACGCCGAGACGATCAAGCCGTCCGTGTCAGGCACGGCCAGTGCACCGGTCACGATCACCAGCTGGCCGGGCCGCAGCCCAGTGATCGGCAATGGTGTGACCAACGGGGCCTACATCTCGAACAAGAGCTACATCACTTTGTCCAACCTCACCTTCACGGCGACCACTGGTGACGGGGTCTATGTCACCAAGAGCGACCACATCACCGTCGCCGGCAACACCGTCACCAACACCGGTCGGCAGGTGCAGGGAGCGACGGCCCCCGGGATCAGCATCCGGGCCACCAACAACTCAGTGGTGTCCAACAACGACACCACCCACAACAGCGACACCGGCATCTACGTGACCAACACGTCGACCGGCAACACGATCAGCAGCAACGAGTCGAGCTACAACGCGCAGGGGTGGCAACGCAACGCCACCGGCATCAACGTCACCAGTCCGGGCAACACCATCACCCGCAACGTCACCCACGACAACGAGGACACGGGTGTCCAGCTCTACACCGGCGCCAACAACAACCTGGTCACCTTGAACGTCACCTACAACAACGGGGACCACGGCATCGACAACCTCAACGTGACCGGCGGCACGATCGTCGGGAACACCGTTTTCCACAACTGCACGAGCGGCATCAACCTCGAAGGCGCGACGTCGGGGAGCTACCGCATCGCCAACAACATCGCCGTCGACAACGCCGTCTACCCAGCGTATTCAGGCATCGCCTGCGCTCGCCGCGCCGGCAACATCGGTGTATGGGACGGCGCCCAGAACTCCACGTTGGTGGACCACAACCTGGTCTACCTGAGCAAGTCGGGAGTGATGTACGCGTGGGGAACGACGTACAGCACCCTGACCGCGATGAAGTCGGCGTCCGGGCAGGAGGCCGCAGGGATACAGGCTGACCCCGTGTTCCTCGACAAGCCGTCTTGGAACCTGCAGCTCAAGGAGGGATCGCCCGCCATCGACCGTGCCGACAGCGGGGTGCCGGGTGAGCAGACCACCGACATCCTGAGCTACCCACGAGTGCGAGACCCCAACGTCAGCAATGCCTTCGCGGCCGGACCGCGCCTGTATGACGACCTCGGCGCCTACGAGCTGCAACCGGACATCGTGCCCGTCCCCATCCAGCCGCCGGTCGCCGGCCTGACCCTCACCCCGTCGCAGGGCACCGCACCCCTCGCGGTAACCGCAGACGCCAGCGCCTCTGTCGACCCTCAGGGGCAGGTCCTGAGCTACGCGTTCGACTTCGGTGACGGCGCCACCGTGACGCCGCAGGCCCAGCCAACCGTCAGCCACACGTACCTCAACAGCGGGGTCTACACCGTCAGGGTCACCGCGCGGAACACCTCCGGCGTCACCGGCACCGCCAGCGGGACCGTCACGGTCAACGCCCCACCGCCACCCGTACTGCCACCCACCGCGGTGCTCACCGTCACACCGACCGATGGGGTTGCGCCCCTGCCGGTGACGGCGGACGCGTCCGCCTCCACCGATCCCCAGGGCGCCGCGCTGACATATGCGTTCGACTTCGGGGATGGGACGGTCCTGCCTGCGCAGACCTCCCCCACGGCGACCCATGTGTACCAGAGCCAGGGCACGTTCTCGGCCACGGTCACGGTGGCGAGTGCTAGCGGGCTCACCGGCATCGCCGGCACCACGGTGACGGCGACGACGGCCCCGAACGTCCAGCCCCCCGCCGCATCGCTGAGCATGAACCCGACCGGCGGCACGGCACCACTGCCCGTCACCGCGGACGCGTCCGCGTCCAGCGACCCACAAGGCCAGAGCCTGACCTACGCCTTCGACTTCGGCGACGGAACCACCGNCATGAACCCGACCAGCGGCACCACACCCCTGCCGGTCACCGCGGACGCGTCCGCGTCCAGCGACCCACAAGGCCAGAGCCTGACCTACGCCTTCGACTTCGGCGACGGAACCACCGCGCCCGCCCAACCCAGCCCCACCGCCACGCACACCTACACAGCGGCAGGGTCGTACCTGGTGACGCTGACGGTCCGGAACGTCAGCGGGCTGAGCGACACGGCCGCGACCACCATTGCCGTGAGCGACCCGCCGCCGATCCAGGCTCCGGTCGCCCGGCTCACCATGAACCCGACCAGCGGCACCACACCCCTGCCGGTCACCGCGGACGCGTCCGCGTCCAGCGACCCACAAGGCCAGAGCCTGACCTACGCCTTCGACTTCGGCGACGGAACCACCGTGCCCGCCCAACACCGCGGACGCGTCCGCGTCCAGCGACCCACAAGGCCAGAGCCTGACCTACGCCTTCGACTTCGGCGACGGAACCACCGTGCCCGCCCAASCCAGCCCSACSGCCACCCACACCTACAGCACCACCGGCACCTTCACGGCCACCCTCACCGTGACCAACARCTCCGGGMGAACCGCCACCGCCCAGCAAACCGTCACCACCACCGCGCCGATCCAGGCTCCGGTCGCCCGGCTCASCATGAACCCGACCAGCGGCACCACACCCCTGCCGGTCACCGCGGACGCGTCCGCGTCCAGCGACCCA
>NZ_LMHU01000005.1 GCF_001428505.1 Terrabacter sp. Root181 | reverse complement strand
GGCTCTTCGGATCTGAGCGTGGGTGAGGCGTTCGGCGTGGCGGTCCGGGCATAGATGCGTCGAGGTCTTCAGGATCGGTAGCGACCAAGCTGCCTAACTGAAGACCTCGACGATGGATCACTGTACGTGTGGTGCCGGCGTGGGCTGGTGTGCCCGCGCGGACGCCTTGTTCAACGCCTCGGGCATGCACGTGCTCGACGTGCACCTGGATGAGCTCGACCGGCTCGTCGTGACCGTGGAAACGGACGCGGACGTGGGTGGCTGCCCCAGCTGCGGCGTTGTCGCGACCGGTCATGGCCGGCGTGTGCATGAGGCCGCGGACGCTCCCTGCTTTGGCGCCGTGACGCTGGTGCGGTGGCGCAAGCGGGTCTGGCGGTGCCTCGAACCGACCTGCCCGRTCGTGACGTTCAGCGAGCAGCACGACCTGATCGCGCCACGGGCGAAGCTGACCTCGCGGGCGATCGGGTGGGCGACCGACGCTCTGGCGCATGACGACACCACGGTGTCAGCGCTGGCCCGCCACCTCGGGGTGGACTGGCACACCTTGTGGGACGCGATCGAGCTCGAGGCCGTCCGGCGGCTGGCCCACCCGGCCCGGCTGCAGGGCGTCACGGTGCTCGGCGTGGACGAGCACATCTGGCGACCAAGCAGGATCGGGGACGCCGCCCGGGCGGTGACCGGCATGGTGGACCTGACCCGCGACGAGCACGGGCACCTGCACGCGCGGCTGCTGGACGTCGTGCCCGGCCGCACCGGCACCGCCTACGCCGCCTGGCTCAAGGCCCAGCCGGAAGAGTTCACCGCCGGGATCAGCGAGGCCTCACTGGATCCGTTCCGCGGCTACGCGAACGCGCTGCGGGATGAGCTGCCGGACGCGGTCGCGGTCCTGGACGCGTTCCACGTCGTCAAGCTCGGCACCCAAGTCCTCGACGAGACCCGCCGCCGGATCCAGCAGGACACCCTGGGCCGGCGCGGGCACAAGGACGACCCGCTGTACAAGATCCGGGGGCTGCTGCGCCGCGGACGAGAACACCTCTCCGACAAGCAGATCGACAAGCTGAACGCCTGCCTACAGGCCGGCGATCCGGGCTGGGAGGTCACCGTCGCCTGGCACGGCTACCAGCAGCTGCGCTCCATGTACCAAGCCAAGGACCCGGCCGAGGGCCGCCGCATCGCCGAGCACGTCATCGCCTCGTTCCCGACCTGTCCCGTCCCGGAGGTCGCCCGCCTCGGACGAACCCTCAAGCAGTGGCGTCAGCACGTCCTGGCCCGGTTCGACACCGAGCGGATCAGCAACGGCGGCACCGAGGCCGTCAACCTCATCATCGAGAAGACCCGACGCCTGGCCCACGGCTTCAGAACGTTCGAGCACTACCGGCTCCGGATCCTGCTCGCAGCCTCAGGAACCCGGGCCTACCGACGAGCCCCCGCCCATGCATAATTCCGAAGAGCCACTTTCACCCGGCTCGACGATCTCGGGCTCGCGGTCACCGGTCAACGACNTTCAGAACGTTCGAGCACTACCGGCTCCGGATCCTGCTCGCAGCCTCAGGAACCCGGGCCTACCGACGAGCCCCCGCCCATGCATAATTCCGAAGAGCCACTTTGGCACGAGGGCGAGGTCTGGCCCGAGCACCCGTTCTCGGTGGGTGAGATCCAGCTCGTAGAGCGGGATGGCCCGCTCCAGGTGCCCGCCCGATAGGTAACCGCGGCGAGGTTGGCCCGTGAGGCCAGCGTGGCCGGGTGGTCGGGGATTTGCACCCGCTCGCGTAACAACCAAGCATCCGGAAGACTGAGGACGCTTCACACCAAGATCGGAGGGTAAGTGCTCAAGTTGGACATCAGTCACGATGAGCTGCCTGAGGGGTTCTGGCAGTCAGTTCCATGTCCTCTGTGTGGCAGCAAGGTCGGAGAGCTGTGCATGTACGCCGATGATCGGGTCGCGCATACACGTCACCAGGTGCGTGATGCGTCTGTGCTCGCTGCCGCAAAACGGCGTGCCTTGACGCTCGAGATTCCTGGAGAACCGGTGAAGCCGCCTCGGCGGCGCCAGCACTAAGGCGCCTCTCCCGCGCCGACCGCAATCCGAGAGAGTGGTCTTGCGGAGGCCGTCACGCTGCGCGCGCCCGGTATTTGCCATCGCCCACGAGGCCAGACCCTGCCTTGATTAGCGTTTCGCCCCGTGCGTCACCGGCGGCAGAAAGGCGGCTCTGGCGGCACTGGCCAGTACGTCGGCGCGTCCTGCCGCGCCAAGGATGAATGATGTCGCCCGTCCGGAGCCCGACCGTGTCAGAGTGAGCGACATGTCTCCAGAGCGTCGGCCGCAAGAGCGAGGATCAGCTCAGGTCCACCGAATGAAGGGCCCAGAGCGCATCGCCCTCGGTGTCGCGGGACTTGGCTCTTGGGTGGCCGGGTCAATCGCGACGTTCACAGAGGTTGAAGGATCCGGCGCGGTGGCACTCATTGCCGCGGGACTGGGGGCAAGTGTCTTAGCGTTGATTGGCCGCTGGCCTTCTCGAATAGTGGTCTCCGGAAACGAGTTCTTCTGGGAGGAAGTCGTCCTGACGGTCGACCAACAAATCGACGCAGCAAAGGAAGCTGGCGAGAGCGCCGCCGTCCCGCAGTTGGAGAGCCTTCGCAGCAGACTCTCTGAGGCGCAGCGGACCGGCACCCTGCCCATGCATCCTGCCGCTCAGTACGACGAAGCTCTCCACGAAGCATTGCGCCGTGCGCTTCCTGGCCTCGACATCTCAGCCGCACCGGGCCGTGCCCGTGACCAAGCTGACTTTGAGCTGAAAATGGGTGACGTCAAGCTCTTGGTGGAGACAAAGTACAAGTCGGATCCGCGGCGGCCCTTCAAGGGCAGCACATTGGACCCCCTACTGTCGCGGGTGGGCATCGCAGATCGACTCCTGGTGGTAACGAACGCCTTCAACGTGGACGACGCCCGCCAAGCGCTGAACGAGAACCTTGGCACTCGGGGGCGTGTAATCAGCTGGGTCGGGCCAAAGGATGACGACGTCTTGCGAGCGGCAGTCGACGAACTCGTGAGGTGATCAGTTGTCACGCATCCGTAGACCGGAGACTCCGCGGAGTCGGTGATCGACGGTATTCACAACGGAGCCCGCAGACGCGGACGTCGAACTTGAGTCACACCGCCGCCTGCCGGGCGACCTGACGTGCGGGTCGGTGCGCACGTGACCGCAGCGATCTACTGTGGCTGGATGCTTACTAACCGGTCGGCGCCGCACGCGCGGGTGACACCGGTTCTGACCGTGACCGACGTTCGGGCGGCCGTGGCCTGGTACGCCGACGTCTTCGGGTTCGTCGAACACGTCCGCATCGGCGAAGGGCACCGCTCGCAGCTCGGGCTGCCGGACGGGGGGCCGGCCGAGCTGGTGGTGGCCGAGGTTCGGCCCGGGCGGAGAACGCCCCAGACGGGGCGTTCTCACCAGGTCATGCTCAAGGTGGCGGACGTCGCGCGCGTGGTCGAGACGGCGACGGCGCGAGGCGCCGTCCTCGTCGACCCACCGCACGACTGGGAGTACGGCGAGCGACAGGCCACGATCGACGACCCGTTCGGGCACCAGTGGGTCCTCAACCAGACGATCGACGACGTCGCTCCCGAGCAGTGGGGCGGTCGGACCGTCACGCCGCGCCCCGCATCCCAGTAGCTCCGACGGTCGGCGGCGGGCCCGGATGCGTCCTATCGCCGCCTATCCTCCCGGGGCGGTTGGATGGTGTTGGGGCTTGCGGTGGCGATCCGCACTCGTCCCGCGCAATCCGGATCGACGGGGTAGCGAAGCTGCCGCGTGAACCGGCTGATCCGATGCGGACTCTTCCCTCGGGCCTTAGTCCGAGCTGCACCACTGCAGGCGGCTAAGGAACGATGGTCTGCTTCTGGTCGAACGTGACTCCGACGACAGCGCGGTAGGGCGTTTCAGTGTCGCCTCGACGCACGACCCCGTGCGCAACGAGCTGCTTCCAGACGAACTCGACCTTGATGCAGGTGTTCCCCGGGACCGTGACGACGACCTGTTCGCTGACCGTCTCCTCTTGATGTTCGCTGACCCGATACGTGGTTACCAGCGTCTCTTTGATCGCTGCAGTCAGCTCCGCAAAGGCGGACATCGTCAGGTCGAGGCCCACTGAGCTTGTGGACGACTTCTCAAGTTCCGCGCTTCCGGACCACATGCGGGTCACCGTAATCGTGCGGGTCACTGGTGCAGGGTTACCGCGATTGTCCACCGTGCGGGTCTCGCGCCCAATGCGCTCTTGGGTCCGGCTCGTTTCCACGACGTCTGGCTCGGCCAGGCTCGCCGTGACCATCCGAACGGCCAATGCCATGTCATCCTCACCATCGGGTGGAACCGTCTTGACGTGACCGTTGTCCAGATCGGCCACCTGTGCCCAGATGTCTTGGGCGGGGTGGACGTGTGGACGGATCTCCTGCTTTCCCCACCGATTCACGATGACAAACCCGGCCGCTTCTCCTGCGTCGAGAGAGATCGTCAATGCGACGCCCTGCGTCGCGAGTCCCATGCTTTCCCTCAGTTGATTTGCCGAGTTGTAGATAGCGGTGTTTGTGCGAAGCGTGTGGCGCCCCGGCCCCAGCCAAAAGGCCCAGCAGCTCTTGGCCCCATCGAGGTAGTAGTGGTGATCCTCATCGATGTACAACCATGCGTAGGGTGCTCGCAGATCGACGGTGACTATAGCTGCCTCGTGCCTCGACCGAGGCGCTGGCCCTTGTCCTACGCCTTGCCGGCGAACTTTCCGCCCGTTACGTCCCATGTTCTGAAGATACGTCGAGGGCTGTCCATGGGCGGGGCAAGTAGCGCAATCAACTGGCCAGGCCGGTTTGGGACACCCGCGTCCTTCCGCCGCGTCAAGGCGCCCACTATGGGCACCCCCACTTCGCCTTCTCAAACGCAACCGGCGCGCGCAGGCTGATTGACGGATTGGACGAGTCGATACTCGCGATGGCCGGCGCGCAGCGGACTTCGGTAGGGCTGTCTGCTGCGCTTGGTCGCTGCAGTTAGCCGATGGCGCCGACCACGACCGCGCAGAAGTCGCCCTTGTTGCCTTCGTCCCTGATGATGGTCGGGCGCCCGACCTTGAAGTCGTCCGAGGGGTCCGAGGGGGTGCCGTTGTAGCTGTACACGACGGTGTAGCTGAACACGCCCGCTGAGCGGGCAAGAATTTCGCCGTCGTCGGAGTACAGGAGGCCGTGGCTCTTGTTGGTGACGTGGCGGGTGAAGGTGCCGTCGCCGTTGTCCGTGAGCTGGACGTCCTGGCTGGCGCCGGAATTCACAAGGGTGACCGACTCTCCGGTGTCAACGTTGGTGTACTTCTCATAGCCGTCGTGGAAGTAGAAGTCGTACGGGAATGCGTTGGGGCCGAGGTTGCGCGACGGCCTGACTTGGAGGACGTCCGCGAACTCGAACTCCACCGTCAGTCCGGGCTCGTCGCAGAAGTCTTCCTGGATCTCGCTGAACGGCTCTTGGATGATCGTCTGCCACGGACCGTTTCCGGCAGGGTATGCCGATGCCGGGCCTGCCAGCGAGACCCCGGGTAGGGTCAGGCCGAGGGCGAGTGCCGGTGCGAGGGTCATGTTGCGTGTTCGGTTCATGATCTCTATCTCCTGGTGGTGGTTTCTAGGGCTAGTGGGTATTTGTTCCTTATCCGGCCTGCACCCTTGTATGCCTGCGCAGAGGAGCGGCGAAGTCCGGTCGCTGCTCGTTGGTGTCGTGCGCCTCGGCTCCAACACCCTTTGTTCTGCGCTCTTCCGGGTTCGGCATCTCGCGTCAGGGCGCACGTTGACGTTCCTAGAGCGTTGCCCGGCCGACGTTGATCAACAGGACGATCTCGTTGTGGATGCCGCGCTTGTCCGAAAGCCGCGCGCGGGCGTAGGCCTTGGTGAGCTGGTCGACGGCCACCTGGACCGTGTCAGCGGCAGTCCGGGATGGGGGATCTGGCACTGGCGAAGCGGCAGCGACGGCGGGTGTTGCCAACAGGCTTGAGGCGACGACTGCGATAGCCGCCTTGCGAAGGTTCATGACAATCTCCTGGATCTACGGATTCGCTTGCAGACCAAGCGAGTGATGGGGGAATGTGGTGCCAATTCCAGAGTCGACTCAGGGGCCCCTTCGCCACATTGGGAGAACCACTCGACCCGAGTACCGTCGGCTTGGGGTTTTCCCGCATCCGTGGCTTCGCGAAGGTCCATGAAGGACGCATCGTCGCCGCGGTCCCGCAGACGGCGCGCAGCGGCGCGCGTCCCCAGTTCCGTCACCGGAGCTGGTCTCACGTGGCGGACCTCGACGTCCTGAGGGTCAGGGGCTACGGAGGAAGGTCAGCACCGACAGGACGCGGCGGTTGCTCTCCGGAGACTCGTCGAGCCCCAGCTTGGTGAAGATCTGGCGCACGTGCGCCTCGACCGTCCGGTCGGTGATGAACAGCCGCCTGCTGATGCCCTGGTTCGTCAGGCCCTCGGCGACAAGGGCAAGGACCTCGCGCTCTCGCTCGCTGAGCGCCTGGACGGGGTCGTCGGTGCGGCGCCTGTGGAGTAGTCGCGCCACGATGGTCGGGTCGACGACGGTCTCCGCCTCGGCCACGCGGCGGAGGCTGTCGATGAGGACGTCGCCGGAGAAGATGCGCTCTTTGAGGATGTAGCCGATGCCTTCGGGCTGGTCCTGAATGAGACGCAACGCGTACGCCGACTCGATGTAGTGCGACAGCACCAGCACGCCGGTGTCGGGGAACTCGGACCGGATCGCGGTCGCTGCGACGATGCCCTCGTCGGTGTGCGTCGGAGGCATCCGGATGTCGACGACGCAGACATCGGGCCGATAGACGCGGACGTGGTTCATCAGCGTGGTGGCGTCGCCGGCCTGGCCCACCACGTCGACTCCACCGGAGGTGAGCAGCGCAACGACGCCTTCGCGCGTCAGCAGCGAGTCGTCGGCGACAACGGCTCGCACCAGGGCTCCTTCTCATTGGTGAGACACATTGGCTCGGTCCCTTCCTGTGCGCGGGTCACTGCGGGCCACGGTCCGCGGCGATGACCTCGCGGCTGACCGCCGGTGCGGCGAGCGGCAGCTCGAGCTCGACCCGCTTGCCGTTGTCGACGCGCAGGACCTCGATGTGTCCGCCGAGCGCGTTGACGCGGTCCTCCAGGCCGGCGAGGCCGACGCCTGCCTGAGCGACGTCCGCGCGGACCCGTAGCGCGTCACCGTCGAATGCGGCATACACCGTGGTGGGTCCCGCGGCCGCCGCCTTCGCCACGAGCAGGTATGCCGTCGTCTCCACCACCGCGGGGAACCGTCGGTCCGGAGCGTCGACGACACGGACGTCCATGGTCTCGCTCAAGGCCGCGCACGCGACGGCGAACCCCTCGGTGAGCAGGACGTTCGGACAGAGTCCGTTGGCCAGTTCCCTGAGGTCGTCGACCGTCGCCTGGATCTCCGCCTCCGCATCGTCCACCTCGGCGTGGTTTTCTCCGGACGTCGTCCTCAGCAGGCGAAGACCCAGCAACAGCCCGACGAGGCGCTGTTGCGCGCCGTCGTGGAGGTCGCGCTCGAGCCGGCGCCGCTCGCGGTCGCCTGCCTCGATGATGCGCACGCGCGACCCTGCGAGGGCGCGCACCTGGGCAAGTCCCTCGGCGCGCAGCCGTTCGTTGTCGAGGCCCAACCGGGCCGCCGTGACGACCTCACGAACGGCATCCGGGTTGTCGAGCAGGCCCGGCCGGTGCACCAGCACGGCGATCTCGTCGCCGTCGTTCACGAGTCGGCTGGTGGCTCGTCCCGGCCGGGGCGTCACGTCCACCGTCTCGAGGTGGACGTCGCGGTAGGCGCCATCGACGGGATAGGCCACGAGGAGCGACGGGTCGTGCAGCCACGCGGCCAGCGCCTCACGCATACCTCCGGCGGCGGCTTCCCGGTGCAGGTCGACGACGAGGCCGGTGACGCTGCGCCGCATGGCACGAGATCGCAGCAGGCTGAAGGCGACCGCGAGGGCCAGTGCGGCCAGGCCCGCGAGCTGCGCCCACCACAGGCCCTTGTCCATCGTCAAACCACCCACGAAGCCGCGGTCGAGGCTCACGGCGAGCTGCGCGGACGCGGCGACGAGGTAGAGAACACCGATTGACCACACGGCGCCACGAGCCCGGCGAGACGCCGGGCTCATCCGTGCCAGGCCCAGGAGGAGCTCCAGCATGGTGACGGTAGCCCACACCAGAGCGGCCCCCATCGCGGTTCGCGACAGCGCCGCCGCCAGTTCGGGGTCGCCGCGGAACAGCATCAGGTTTATCGGACAGTCCAAGCAGCCCTGCGCCTGCGGGTCGAAGAACAGTGCGGGCACAAGCCCCAGAGCACCGACGAACACGAGAGCTCCTGCCGCGAGCAGGTAGCGGTCACGGAGGCGCTCCACCCGTCCGGACGGAAACGCCAGCACCGCCCAGGTCGTGGCGACCGGAACTGCAACGGCGAGAAGCAGGCCCACGGAAAACGCTGCCGCAGAGAGCGACCCGGCAGCTGTCGCGCCAGGAATGGCCCACTCCGTGACGAGCAGGAAGACCGCGATGAGGACGAGCAGCCAGCCATAGCGGTTCGCTGGCCGGGCGAGCCGATGGATGACCCCGACCGACGCGAGCAGTGCCACCGTGCCGTGGAGCGCAACTTCGGACAGGGTCGAGTCCCCGCTCTCGGAGAATCCGTGCGACGCGGCCACCATGCGCATCGTCAGCCAGGCAAGGCCCGCCACGACGGCGAGGGCCGCGGCGCACCTGACGATCTGGACGGCATGGATGGACGCCGCCCGGCGGCGCGCACCAAGGCCTACTGCCGCACCCACGGCTCATTCCCTTCGACGCCTCCGGCATAGCCGCCAGGGTCCGAAGCGCAGGGGCGGACGATGGGTGCGGCGGCCGATGCCCCCGCAACCGCCGCGACACCAGCACATCGCGCCCCATGCCGAGCCCTCATGAGCCCAGAATCCACCCGCGACGGGCACCGCGACTCAGGGTTGGCACTGATTCGCTTGACCGATTGACCGGACCACACTGGCCTCGAGGCGAGACAATCGGAGTTTCGAGGCACCGAAGGGAGTGCCGGCCATGACCCGAACCACGAGGTCGACCGTGGCGCTTATTGCGGCCGTCGTACTGGGCCTGGCCGGTTGCACCACCCCGGGATCGGATCGGGCCGGTGGCCGGGGCCTGCAAGAGGTCACCGTGCTGGAGATCGCTCAGCTCAACGACGTTGCGCCTCCCCAGGTCCGGGCCTATGCCGCCGAGGTGGACAAGCAGTCGCACGGGGCGCTGCGCCTCCACTTCAACGACTCCTGGCACAGGGGCGAGGTCGATTTCGAGAAGCACACCCTCGAAGACGTGATTGGCGGTCGCATGCAGGGTGCATGGGTCGGCGTGCAGTCGCTCGACCTGATCGGCGTCACCTCGTTCCAACCGCTCGTGGCGCCCCTGCTCGTCGACAGTCAGGACGTGCAGAACCGCATCTTCTCGGAGGGGATCCAGCTCGAGATGGCCCGCGGGCTCGAGGGGCACGGCTTGGTGGCGGTCGCTGTCCTGCCGGGTCCGATGCGCAAGGTGCTCGGGGTGCGCAAGCCGTTCCGGGCTCCCGCGGACTTCAGCGGGACCGCCCTCGGGATCCAGGGCGGCGACATACCGGAGTCCACGGCGAAGGCCCTCCATGCCACGTTCACACGAATGCCGTCCGGCGCGAGCCTCGGCGGGGTCGACGCGTATGAGCAGCAGGTCGAGAACATCGTCGGCAACTTCTACGGACTCGAGGCGAAGTACATCACCGCGAACGTCAACCTCTGGCCGCAAGCCATGGCGGTCGTGCTCAACGAGGCGTCGTACCGTTCGCTGACCGACACCCAGCGGGAAGTCCTGCGCACGGCCGCAACGAACGCGGTCCCTGCGGCCCTCGAGGCAACCCGGACCGAGGACGACTCCGCGGTCGCGAAACTGTGCGCACAGGAGGTCGCGTTCTTGCCCTCGTCGGACCTGCAGCTCGCCGCCCTGCGCCGGGCCGTCCAACCTGTCTACGACGAGATCGCCGGCGACCCGGCCAACGCCCGGATGCTCGACCGGCTCATCGATCTCAGGGCCGCCGTCGCCGCGCCGCCGGACGTCGCGGCTTGCCCCTCGAGGGGACCCGCTGCCGGCGGTGGGTCGCTCCCCGAAGGAACCTACGACATGGTGCTCGAGAACGATGCGAGGGCGCGGTGCGCGGATGGGCCGCCGCAGGGCACGCCCGGGCAAAAGTCCTGGTACTTGCTCGAGGTGCGTGACGGCCGAGTCACCATCCGCCAACGCATTGACAGCCAGGCTGCGCCCTGGGGGGGCGGGTACAACGGGGTGTACACCACCCTGCGCGACCGGGTCCGGATCGACAACCTCATCGCGAGGTGGTCTTTCGACGGAACTGCCCTGCGCCTCAGCGACATGACCGGGGGCTCATGCGGCGACGCCGTCATCTGGACGACCAACCCCTGGGTCCTGCGGTCCGGCCCGGCTCAAGGCGCGTCGACGCTCCCGGACGGCACGTACGAGACGGTGATCTCCTCCGACGATCGCAACCTTTGCGACGGCCTGCCGGAGGAGGTGTACCTCCACGCGCCCGAGACCGACGAGCCTCTGACCTGGTACGTGAGCTTCACGCTCGATGGCGGAGTGGTGACGGAGCACGCGAGCGAAGTCAGCCATACGGCGATCGCCAACATGGGATGGGTGGGCAGGTACCGCGTGTACGGCAAGACGTTGGAGCTGACTTTGGTCACGACCAGCGGACTCCAGCCGTATACGGCCCACCGGCGCGTCTTGGCCGCCACCTTCACGTTCGACGGCAGGACCCTGACGTTCAAACCCGTGGGCACCTGGCCGTGTGACGCCAAAGTCGTGTGGACTCGCCACCCGTGGACCTTGACGAAGAAGGCGCCATGACACCGACGCTCGTGATAATCGACGACCACACCGGCTTCCGGTCTTTCGCCAGAGCGCTGCTCGAGGCGGAGGGTTACGACGTCGTCGGGGAGGCCGCGGACGGTTCCTCGGGTGTTGAGCTCGTATGCCGCCTGCAACCCGACGTCGTGCTGCTCGACGTCGTCTTGCCGGACGTCGACGGGTTCGCGGTGTCCTCGCGCATCGCGGACCAAGCGCCTCGCTGCGCGGTCGTCCTGACCTCCACGCGCAGCCGCAGCTCCTACCGTGCGCGTGTCGCGGCCAGCCCAGTACGTGGCTTCGTCGCCAAGAGCGAGCTCAGCGGGTCGGCCTTGGGCCGGCTGACCGGCTGACCCATGGGCGGGATCGGGCTACTCCAGATCGTCGACCTGCTCGTCGGGGTCGTCGTGATCGGTGCCGGCCTCGCGTCGATGCGGTTCGGCAGAGTCGGTCGACTGATGCTGCTCGTCGGGGCGACGTGGCTGGTCGGCAGCGTCTTCTCCGCAGCCGTCTTCCTTCACCGTGGTCCGCTGGTGCAGCTGCACCTCACCTACCCCACCGGGCACTCGAGGCGCCGCTACGTCACGGTCGTCATCGGGGCGGCATACGTCCTGGGCGTTGTCGAGGCGTTCGTCCCCGCTGCCGCGCTCACCCTGGCACTCGCGCTCCTGGTCGCCGCAGCGGCGATCGACGTCTTCGTGCGCACCACGGGCCCCGCCCGCAAGGCGGGACGNCGCTGCCGCGCTCACCCTGGCACTCGCGCTCCTGGTCGCCGCAGCGGCGATCGACGTCTTCGTGCGCACCACGGGCCCCGCCCGCAAGGCGGGACGCCCGGCCCTGTGGGCAGCCCTCGGGTTCTCCGCCGTTCTCGTGACGAGCGCTCTCAACCAGCTGCTGGCCTGGAACATCGACCAACCCGTCCTGCTGGCATACGACGCGGTCGTCGGGGGCGCCGCTGTCGTGCTGGCAGCCGACCTGCGGTGGGGTCGCTGGACCGAGTCGACACTGAGTGACCTCGTCGCCGACCTCGGTGCGACGTCCGACACGAGCGGGCTGACCGGCCGACTGCAGCGAGCCCTGGGCGACCCCGGCCTGACCGTCGGCTATTGGATTCCGGAAAGGACGGCATACGTCGATGACCGCGGTGAGCCCATCGAACTGCCGGCGCAGGATGGTGACCGCACGGCCACCCATATCGACGACGAAGGCCAGCCGGTCGCCGTCCTGCTCCACGACCGGGCCCTGCTCGAGGACCCACGGCTGGTGAGCGGCGTGGCGACGGCGGCCAGGCTCGCGATGACCAACGCGCAGATGCTCGCCGACATCCGCTCCCGTGTCGGCGACCTCACCGAGTCGAGGCGCCGCATCGTCGAAGCCGTCGGCGGTGAGCGGGCACGGATCGCCGACCAGCTCGCCGGCGGCGCCCAACGACGGCTCGCCCACGTCGCCGACCTCCTGGACCATGTCGCGACTGCGGGCCTCTCGGGTGACCGGAACCTCACGTTGGTGCGTGCGGAGGTCGTGCGGGCGCAGGAGGACCTGACCAGGTTCGTCCAGGGAGTCCGCCCCGCGGCCCTCGTCGAGGGTGGCCTCGACGCGGCCGTCCGTGACATGGCCGGGCACTTTCCCTTCCCGGTCGATGTACGAGTCGAGGCGGGACGGCTTCCCGACGCGCTCGAAGGGGCGCTGCTCTTCTTCTGCGCCGAGGCGGTGACCAACGTGGCGAAGCACGCCCGCGCGAGCCGGTGTCAGGTGGTGATCACCACTGGACCGCACCTGATCGTCGCCCTCGTCGAGGATGACGGGGTCGGTGGGGCGGATCCGTCCGGCTCAGGCCTGCTCGGCCTCACCGACCGGATCGAGACCATGGGTGGCCGGTTGGTCGTGACGAGCCCGCGCGAAGGTGGCACACGCCTGCAGGCCAGCATCCCGCACTCGAGCCATGCTGCAGAGCGCACTGATCGCGACAATGTCACGACGAGGCCAAATGAATCCGCATAACTCCCTTACGCACCTTATTTGCTAATCCTTGCGTCCGTTTCAAAGAGGCAAGTCTCAAACCAATTAGTACATTCGAGCGCCGCGCTGAGAGGTATGTCTTCACTTGGCCGCGCCCTCGCTCGGCAAGATCGATACCTGCGTCTTACCGGCGCCTGCCGGCGCACGCGTACGCGTGACAGGCGGCAAGCATGGTCGACCCAGTCCGGCCTCTGCGGCCGGCGTCCTTGCGTGATGCGCAAGCGGCCAGGTTGGGTCGATGCGGTCGAGCGATTCCGGGATTTCGCCGCCGCCAGCATGCAGCCCGCCGGGGCGCCAAGCTGGCGCACCTGGATTCCTCGAAAGGGCAAGGACAACGGCCTGCCGCCTTCGGACAAGCAGTGCAATGTATGACACTTCGAGCATGAAACATCTTGTGGTCGCCGCTCTCGTCGTCGCCGCCGCTACCGGCTGCTCGTCCAATTCGGTCACGGCGTCCACAGCCGCGCCCACGCAGGTAGCTACCGCTGATGCTCCGAGCGCGAGGCCGACACCGTCTAGAGTTCCAGCTTCGTCCTCCGCCAGCTCACCTACCCCCGACATGACAACTGCGACGTCTTCCAGCTCGAACGGCGCGGAGGCCGTGGGCGAGAAGTTGGGCGGAAAAGTCGCGTTCTACGCCGCCGCCAAGGCGGCCGGCATGGATGACAGCACCAAGATGGACGAGTTGGCCCGGGGCATCTGTGACCGTATCGAGTCGGGTAATCCGGCCACCGTAGGCCCTTGGATGAAGGACGCCTTTCACCTCAGGGGTGACGTCGCCGCCAAGGTGGCCGTGGTCGCGATTCTTTCGGAGTGTCCCAAGTTCAAGTCACTCGTCGGAGGATAGGTAACGTCGACCTCGGTAAACCGTGGGCCCCTCGCATCAAGGCGCCCACGGGACAGCGTCACACCGCCGCGAAGCGACTCCTCAGCTCGGGGAAGATTGGTTGTGGAAACTCCGCAGAGGCCGCGGAGTTACAGTCGGCGGTCTGGTTGCTCACGTGTGAAGTGAGGTCGTCCAAGTCGCGCCATCCCTCCCACGCTGCCTGACGCTTGAGTCCGACGGGTGGCGCAACCTCCGACCACGCAACTCCGCCTTGGCGGGCTGTGCGCACCAGTCGGGTCTGGGCCTTGCGTCTTACGTGCGACAGCGGGCCCGCTGCACGGACTAATCCCTCGGGAGCGAGAAACACTGAAAGCACGACGAACGCGAAGGTCGCCCGCCCTTGCCGGGGCGGGCGACCTTCGTCGCTGGTCTCAGCGTGAGGCGTTGTATGCGTCCTGCACTTCTTGGCTGACCCGGCCCCGATCAGAGACTTTGAGGCCGTTGGAGCGTGCCCAGTCGCGCATAGCCTGGAGCTGGTTCGTGTCCGTCTTCCCTGCTGGCGCCTTGGTCGAGGATCGGCGGCCGCCGCCGATCCTGCGGGCTCTGCTCGTGAAGGGCTCGAGCGCTGCGATCAACCTCTGCTCGTTCTCCTTGGAGAGGTCGATCTCGTACTGAGTGCCTTGATAGCTGAACTGAATCGTGGAATCGGCGGGGCCACCGTCGATGTCATCGTCCAGAATCGTCTGAATTCGCTGTGCCATGCCTTGGGTTCTCCAACTGTTTGATGAATCCCTGCGGCAGCATCGAAGCACACGCAATGTGCAGCTGGCTACTTCGTCGCGAGTGGGAGGCGACGCATGCGGACGACAACGCTTTCTGCTCCTCCATCCGCGGGCTGTGTTGAGCAGAGAGGCACCCTCTCCTGGACAGAGCCCGGCCCGCTCATCAACCGATGGTCGGGATGGCGCGTCACATAGATCAGGATGCACACGAAACGCGTGGTGCCCCGCTCGGATCGGTCTTGGTTCTATCAGCACGCCAACGTTCAGGAGTCACCATGTCCGTTCAGACGGAGCGCATCGTCTACACGGTGGAAGAAGCCGCAGAGAGGCTCGGCGTCGGGCGCACCCTTGTCTACGCGCTCGTGCGCAGCGGCGACATCGAGTCCATCGCCATCGGTCGCCTGCGTCGCATCCCGTGCGACGCCCTCGACGACTTCGTGGCCCGCCTTCGCGCGCTTGCTTCTTCGCCCGGCGACAGTGGCGACTCCGGCATCGGATGACATTGACGATGACCTCGTCAATGTCACGACAGCCAAATGGCCGCTCGTCTATCTACAAGGGCAGCGACGGATCATGGCATGGACGTGTGACCGTCGGCATTCGCGACGATGGAAGACCTGACCGTCGCCACGTCCGGTCCGCGACGAAGGCTGGCGTGACCGAGAAGGTGCGTAGGCTCGAGAAGCACCGTGAGCAGCGCACGGTTCCGACAGCCGGCACCCGGTGGACGGTTGAGAGTTGGCTCACGCACTGGCTCGACAACGTCGTGACCGGGCACGTCAAAGCCACGACGCTGTCGGCGTACCGCGTCGCCGTACGTCACCACCTCATCCCCGGGATAGGCGCACACCGTCTCGAGCTCCTCGAGCCCGAGCACCTCGAATCCCTCTATCGCCGGATCCTGACCCAGCCCACCAAGTTCAGCGCCGAGACGAAGCCCGCAACCGTCCACCAGGTTCACCGCACCATCCGAGCCGCGCTCAATGAAGCCGTCCGCCGTGGCCATCTACCTCGGAATCCGGCCACCATCGCCCGAGCACCCCGGGTCGTCCCACCCGACATCGAGCCGTTCACCGTTGATGAGATCCGCAGACTGTTCGTCGCGGCCGCTGAGTCACGCAACGGCGTCCGCTGGGTCATGGCCCTCGCCCTTGGCCTGCGCCAGGGCGAGGTACTTGGCCTCAAGTGGACCGACATCGACCTCGACGACGGGGTCCTGACCGCTCGCCGCTCACTCCTGCGCCCCAAGTACGCCCACGGCTGCGGAGGCACGTGCGGCAAGGCGCAGGCCGGCCACTGCCCAGAGCGTGTCCGCATCAACCCGGAGACAGACACGACGAAGTCCCGCGCCGGCAACCGGCAGGTCGGTTTACCACCGCAGCTCGTCACCCTTCTCCAGCACCACTTGCACGTCCAACAGGAAGAGCACGTCCACGCCGGCAACGCATGGCATGAGGACGGGTGGGTGTTCACCACCGAGACGGGCGACCCCATCAACCCCCGCACCGACTGGTCTCACTGGAAGGTCCTGCTCCGGCGGGCAGGCATCCGTGATGGACGACTTCACGACGCTCGCCACACCGCAGCGACCGTGCTGCTCATGCTCGGGGTGAGCCAAACCACGATGATGAGCATCATGGGCTGGTCCAACCCCGCCATGGCCCAGCGCTACGCCCACGTTGTCGCACCGATCCGGGACGACGTCGCACGTCAGGTCGACGAGCTCCTGTGGCCGGGGCTCGAGAGCCCGGCGGACCTCGAATGAGACCACAACTGAGACCACCACGAGAAACGCCGGTCCGGGCCGTGAGGCTCGGACCGGCGTTTCTGCAGGTGACTGGCGGTGGCGGTGGGATTTGAACCCACGGTGGAGTTACCCCCACACACGCTTTCGAGGCGTGCTCCTTAGGCCGCTCGGACACGCCACCGAGAGGAGACCTTACCCGAGCCTCCGGCCCTCCAAGAAATCGACCAGTGGCGTCCCCGAGCAGCCCGGACATAGCCAATCCCCCACGCGAGACCCCGCCGACGGGTCACGATCAGAGGGCCACGGAAATCACGACGGAGACCGCAGAAGGCTGGAAACCATGGCTGACGCCTCGCCACTGATGCCGAGCCCGGCGCCGGTCGCCGTGCAGGAGGCCTTCGACCGGTACCACGCGGAGCTCGTCGGCGAGCTCACCGCGATCTGCGGGAGCGCGGGGGCCGCCGAGGCCGCGGTCGACGAGGCCTTCCGCCGGGCCGCCGCACTGCCCGACTTCGCCGAGATCGGGCGCCCGCTCGACTGGCTGCGCGTGACCGCCCGCAACCAGGTCGTGCGGCGTTCCTTCCGCCGCGACGACCTCGACGGCAGTCGGGGTCTCCCGGCCGCGGCAAGCTTCGAGCGGCCCTCGCTCTCGGGCAGCCTGAGCCGGGCCGCGCGCGCGCACCGACGGCACATGGCGCGCCGAGTGGGTCTGGGCGCGGCCGGCACCGTGCTTGCCGTGGTCGCCCTGTTCGCCGCCACGTCCGTCTCACCGTGGGCGCCGACGAGCGCGCTACCGACGACCTCCCCCACCCCGTCGCGGGTCCGCAGCTCACCGCCCCTCATCCCGACCCACGCCATCCCGTCACCCTCGACGTCGGCACCGGAGCCATGGCCGCCCGTGACCCCTCAAGCGGTCGTCGGCCACCCCGACGCCCGGCAGGCTTATGTGGTGACGTCACCACAGGTCGCGTCCCGGCGAGCGATCGTCTGGCAACGGTGCCGCCCCGGTTCCGGCAGCTCCCCCACGTGTGACCAGGAGAACGCAGCGCTGGCCGTCGAGGTGGTGGACGGCAAGGGCCACCGCCTGACCCACCTGCTGCAGAGCGAGCAGGTCGTGAGGCCAGCCTTCGCCGGCAACTTCGCCATCATCGCCGCGTGGGCCGGCGACGACTACGCCTTGATCTCACCGACCATGAAGGAACCACAGCCGTTCGAGGTCAAGACCGGTGCTCGAGCCCGACCGGGGCAGCAGTTCAGCACCTGCGCCTCGGGGCCCTGCCTCGTCGACCTCCACGGGACGGTGCACGCACTCGATCTCCCGGGCGACGTCCAGTGGGACTCGAACACGACCAAGGGCTGGGTGGGCACTCAGCACCTCGACAACTCCAGCGGGTCCGCGCGCGTGTTCATCCAGCAGGACGACGAGACGTTCGCCACCGTCGACGTCACGGTCAAGTCCCCGAGCGAGGACGGTGCCCTTCCGTACGCCGCGAACGGGCAGGACGGGTCGGTCGCGGTCTGGTTCTCGAGCCAGTGGGGCTTCGCCCAAGTTGCCGTCTCGACCGACCGGGGACGCTCGTGGACGATTCACTGGGCCAACCCGGCTGACGGCTGGAGCGCCTCGTCGTACACCTCGCTGCCGGTCGCCGGTCCACCCGGCATGACCGTGACGGCGCTCAAGAAGCGGCCACCGGGACGCTGACGACACGCGGCCGCTCTACGAGCACCGCTGGTCTCAGTCGCCGAGCCTCCGGCCCTCGAAGAAATCGACCAGCAGGGCCGCCGACTCCTCCGCCCGCACCCCACCGACGACGTCCACGATGTGCGTCGCGAGGGGGTCCCGCGTCAGGTCCCAGACCGATCCGCACGCCCCCGCCTTCGGGTCCCAGGCGCCGAACACGACCCGTTCGACCCGCGCCGCCATCGCCGCACCCGCGCACATGACGCACGGTTCGAGCGTGACCACGAGCGTGCAGCCGTCCAGCCGCCACGAGCCCACCGCCTGCGCGGCCTCGCGCAGCGCGACCACCTCGGCGTGCCCCGTCGGGTCGCCCCGCTCCTCGCGCACGTTGCGCCCGCGGCCGACCACGCCTCCCTCGGGGTCGACGACGAGCGCCCCGACGGGCACGTCCTGCGAGCGCACGGTCGCCGCCGCGAGGTCGAGCGCCTGGCCGACCCACGCGGCATACGTCTCCGGTGTCGGGACGGAGCTCTTGCCGGGGGTCTCGGATCTCTTCGCCACGCGCTAAGTTTCCACCCATGGACGTCCATGTCGCAGACCACCCGCTCATCGCCCACAAGCTGACCTACCTGCGCGACAAGCGGACCGACAGTCCCACCTTCCGGCGCCTCGCCGAGGAGCTCGTCACGCTGCTCGCCTACGAGGCGACGCGCGACGTCCGCGTCGAGCCGTTCGAGATCGAGACACCGGTCGCGCCGACGACCGGCATCAAGCTCTCCAACCCCAAGCCGATCATCGTCCCGATCCTGCGGGCCGGCCTCGGCATGCTCGACGGCATGGTCAAGCTGCTCCCCAGCGCCGAGGTCGGCTTCCTCGGGATGATCCGCAACGAGGAGACGCTCGAGGTCTCGACCTACGCGAACCGCCTGCCCGACGACCTCAACGGCCGACAGGTGTTCATCCTCGACCCGATGCTCGCCACCGGTGGCACGCTCGTCATGGCGATCGACTACCTCACCGCCAAGGGCGCCCGCGACATCACGGCCGTCTGCCTGCTCGCCGCTCCCGAGGGCATCAAGCACCTCGAGGACGAGCTCGCCGACTCCGACATCCCCGTCAAGGTCGTCCTCGGCACCATCGACGAGAAGCTCAACGAGAAGGGCTACATCGTCCCCGGTCTCGGTGACGCCGGCGACCGCCTCTACGGTGTCGTCTGAGCCCACCCCACCGTTGGCGTATGCCGCCGGGTCAGGGCAGCGCGTCGCCCCAGTCGGCGTCGCGCGCCCCCCGGTAGCGCTCCCCTGCCTTCTTCGAGACCACCTCGCGGCCCGCGGTCCCGTCGGGCCGGCACACCTGGAACTCGACGAACCCCTTGCGCTTCAAGGGATGTCGGAGGATGCGACCCGAACTCACCTCTGCGGTAAGGGTGTCGAGGACCCCGGGTGCGGCAGCTGCGACCCATGAGAACTTCTCGTCCTCGTAGGACAGCTCCCCTCCCTTGAGGCGACGGTGCTCGGCGGAGCGGCTCACGCGTGCCGCGAAGTGGCACCAGTCGCCTCGCGCGAGAGGGCAGTCCGCGGAGTGTGGGCACGGTCCCAGCAGGGCCCAGCCGGCTCGGAGCAGGACCGACCGGACGCGGAGCATGCGGGCGTACCCGTCGGGCGTCCCAGGCTCGGCGACCACGACGGCACGGCCCCGACGCATCGCATCGGCGACGAGGGCGTCCTGCTGCGCCTCGTCGAGCTCGCTGAGCACGTAGGACACCGTCACGAGGTCGGCGTCGAGCTCAGGCCAGGAGCCGGCGACGGCGCGCCGGAACGTCGCGCTCGCGAGCGCGGGCGACGACGCGTCGGCAACGAGCTCGCGCCCGAGGTCCAGCGCGTCCTCGACCTGGTCGAGCACCATGATCGTCTCGAGCGACTCGAAGGCGCCCGCCGCCGCCCACGCCGCCGCGCCGGTGCCCCCTCCGAGGTCGAGCATCGAGCGCGGCTCCAGACCCCGACCTGCGACGTCGACGAGGACCCTCGACAGGGCGGCGTGCGTCGCCGGCATCCGGTAGGCGGCATAGGCCGCCACGTGCACCCGCGATGCGAGGATCGGCGCCGAGGCGGGCGCCACGGACCGGTAGCGCGACACGAGGGACTCGGTCGCGCGGGTCAGGTCACGCTCGTCGATCCCGCGCACGGCGCGGGTCAGCGCGGTGCGCAGCTCGGCGGCATACGCTGGCGTTCGCGACACGCGAGGAGGATAGCGGCGCGGCCGGACCCACCGGACCGACCGGACCCACCGGACCGACCGGACCGACACGCGGACGCCGGTGACGCACCCCACCAGCCACGTACGGCACACTGGTCCCACCCCTGTGCCGTGGGGCTGTCAGGCAGCCCCAGCACCTTCCCTCCAAGGAGCGACACACCATGGGCCCCAAGGCCAAGAAGATCATCCTGATCATCGTGCTCGCGTTCTTCGCCTACGCCGTGTTCACGTCCCCCGACAAGGCTGCCGACATCGTCACCAACATCTGGGGTGTCCTCGTCGACGGCTTCAACGCGATCCTCGAGTTCTTCGGGTCCCTGCTCAACCGATGATGCGAGCACACTGAGCTCATGGCGTTCATGCGGAGCACGGAGGTACCGGCGGGACTGGCGCCGATCCTGCTCCCGGGCGAGAAGCTGGTCACCGCCGTGCGGGCCCACTGGGGCAAGCTCGCCGAGCCCGTGGCCACGACCCTGCTCGGTCTCATCGCGGCGGTGTGGGTCGACTCCAACGTCACCAAGGCCACGCAGGCCCTCGGCACGATCTTCTGGTGGCTCTTCTTCGCCCTGCTCGCCCGGCTCCTCTGGTGCCTGCTCGACTGGAGCCACAACTGGTTCGTGGCCACCGACAAGCGGCTGCTGCTGCGCTACGGCCTCATCTCGCACAAGGTCGCGATGATGCCGCTGCTCAAGGTCACCGACATGAGCTACGTCCGCTCCATCCCGGGCCAGTTCCTCGGCTACGGCAAGTTCGTCCTCGAGAGCGCCGGCCAGGACCAGGCCCTGCGCGAGGTCAAGTGGGTGCCCAACCCCGACCAGACCTACCGCGACATCTGCGCCGAGATCTTCCACATCGTGCCGCCCCCCGGCGATGAGGACTTCGAGGAGCTCGACGGCGAGTTCCCCGACGACACAGGGCAACCCGGCGGGCCGACGCCGCCCGTCAGCCCGATCGCTCCCAGCGGTGGCTCGGCGTACCCCGATGTCCACCGCACCCACAACCCGATCCAGGACCGCCTCGACTCCTACTCCCGGGCCGTCCCGATCCAGCGGCCGTCCGACCGGTCCGAGACGGTCTACGAGAGCGACGACCTCAAGCGCCGCCGCCGCGGGGCCGACACCGGCCCGATCTCGCCGCGCTCCGACGACTGACCGGTCCTCCGGGGTCCCGGCTCCGGGTGACACAGATGTGGGCCGGGCGGGTACCACTGGGTAGCCGCGGCCTCCCCGCGCCGCGCGGCCCACGACGCCCGGGCAGGACTCGCAGGCGGTCGCGCTCACCGCTAGTTTGTGATGATCCGCCCGTCACCGACCGCTCGGAGGACAGCATGAGCGTGTTCCGCACCAAGTCGGTCGAGGCCTCGATGGCCTCGTCCGAAGAGGCCGACCACAAGCTGAAGAGGACACTCAGCGCCCTTGACCTCACGGTCTTCGGCATCGGTGTCATCATCGGCGCCGGCATCTTCACGCTGACCGGCAGAGCCGCCAAGGACTACGCCGGTCCGTCCATCGCACTGTCGTTCGTCATCGGTGCGATCGTCTGCGGTCTGGCAGCTCTCTGCTACGCCGAGTTCGCGTCGACGGTCCCCGTCTCCGGGTCGGCCTACACGTTCTCCTACGCGACGCTGGGCGAGCTCATCGCGTGGATCATCGGCTGGGACCTGCTGCTCGAGCTCATGCTCGGCGCGAGCGTGGTCGCCCAGGGGTGGTCACAGTACTTCGTCACCTTCCTGGAGCAGCTGGGAGTGACCTGGCCGGAATCGGTCGGGCCGGGGTCGCACTTCGACCTGCCGGCGTTCCTGCTCATCGCCGGCCTGACGCTGCTCATCGCCTGGGGCATCAAGGAGTCGCTGCGCGTCAACCTCGTGCTCGTCGGCGTCAAGCTCTTCATCGTGCTCTTCGTCATCTTCGCGGGCATCCAGTTCATCAACCGCGACAACTGGTCGCCGTTCATCCCGCCGTCCCAGCCGGGCAAGGCCGCAGAGGGCCTGACGACGCCGCTGCTCCAGGTCATCACCGGCATGACTCCCGCGACGTACGGCGTCATGGGCATCATGGCCGGCGCCGCCATCGTCTTCTTCGCCTACATCGGCTTCGACGTCGTCGCGACGACGGCCGAAGAGGCCAAGAACCCGCAGCGTGACCTGCCCCGTGGCATCCTCGGCTCGCTCGCCATCTGCACCCTGCTCTACGTGGCCGTCACGCTCGTCATCACCGGCATGCAGAACTACAAGGACATCGACCCCGATGCGGCGCTCGCCACGGCGTTCAAGTCCGTGGGCAAGGAGGGCTACGCCACGCTCATCTCGGCCGGCGCCGTCGCCGGCCTCACCACAGTGGTCATGACCCTCATCATCGGCGCGACCCGCGTCACGTTCGCGATGAGCCGTGACCGCCTGATCCCGGCCGGACTGGGCCGGACCAACCCGCGCACGAGCACCCCGGTCAGGCTCACGCTCATCATCGGCACGGTCGTCGCCCTCATCGCCTCGTTGACCCCCATCGGCAAGCTCGAGGAGATGGTCAACATCGGCACCCTGACGGCGTTCATGCTCGTCTCGCTCGCCGTCCCGATCCTGCGCAAGCGGCGTCCCGACCTCAAGCGTTCGTTCAAGGTGCCGGGCAACCCGGTCGTGCCGTGGCTGTCCGCGGCCGCCTGCTTCTACCTCGTGCTCAACCTCTCGGTCGAGACGTGGATCCGGTTCGTCATCTGGATGCTGCTGGGCTTCCTCATCTACTTCCTCTACTCCCGCCAGCACAGCAAGCTGGCGACGGGCGAGGAGGAAGCAGGCAGCCGAGAAGCCCCCGAGGTCCTCAGCGAACGCTGACCGGGCGGCACGTACGCCTGCACAGCCCGCTCGTGACGTCACGGGCGGGCTGTCGGCTGTCCGCTGTGGCCTAGTCCGGGTCCGTCGGGCGCACCGGTCGGAGGCTAGACCGGTGGTCCGGCTCGCACTGGCACGGGCAGTTGGTCAGGCACGCGCGTTCGAAGCAGCCGTCGAAGCACGAGCACTCGGGCTCGGGGTCGGCAGCTCGACGGGCCTCCGCCCTCGCCACGCCCTTCCAGTACGCCGCCTGTCGGCTCTCGCGCAGCCCGCTGACCGTCGGATGGTCGGCGGGGATCCCCAACCGGACGCGTCGACGGGCCCGAGACGGGCGCTGCTGGTACCAGCCCAACGGCTCCGGTGCACCGCGCCGAGGGTGGACGCGGTCGGCTGGCGCATCCT
Organism: Terrabacter sp. Root181; assembly: GCF_001428505.1. Taxonomy (GTDB): domain Bacteria; phylum Actinomycetota; class Actinomycetes; order Actinomycetales; family Dermatophilaceae; genus Terrabacter. The sequence continues at coordinate 617,494 of NZ_LMHU01000005.1, read as the reverse complement.
GTGGGGGCCTGGCGTCGAGATGCCCGGGAAAACGCCGATCGGCATGGTCTCGCAGGACATCGACTGGGAACGGCGCGATCTCACGCCCCTTGCGATCCAGGACTGCGAGACGGAGACCGGCTCTCGCGAGAATGACCGAGAGCGTGCCCGTGTCGACCCGGGCTGCCCCTGACTCGAGCCGGCCGACGGTCGCCCTCGACACGCCGATCGAGTCGGCCAGCTCGCGCTGGCTGAGATCAGCGAGGCGACGTGCCCGCACGATGTAGCGCGCTCCGTCGAAGACCTCGTCCAGGTCACCGCCACCGACGTCGGCGGCCGGAGTCTCTCGCTGCGTGTCGCCCATCGACCCCACCTCCTCCATCCGGGGATGCTGACAGTGACCGGTGACAGTGGGCGCCTCGGAAGCTGCTCCCGAAAACGGAGCAGGATCCGATACGCAACGTCCCGGACCAATCCCCGCGCGACTCGGAAGCTGCTCCCGAAAACGGAGCAGGATCCGATGGTCGCGGGGATCGGGGTCGCGCAGAGCTCGGCGTTGGTCAGAGGGCCTTGATGATGTCCTCGACGCGTTCCTTGGCGTCGCCGAAGAGCATCGCGGAGTTGTCGCGGAAGAAGAGCGGGTTCTGGACGCCCGCGTAGCCGGCGTTCATCGAGCGCTTGAAGACGACGACGTCCTTGGCGTTCCACACCTGCAGGACCGGCATGCCGGCGATCGGCGACGTCGGGTCCTCTGCGGCCGCCGGGTTGACGGTGTCGTTGGCGCCGATGACGAGCACCACGTCCGTGGCGGGGAAGTCGTCATTGACCTCGTCCATCTCGAGGACGATGTCGTAGGGTACGCGAGCCTCCGCGAGGAGCACGTTCATGTGGCCGGGGAGGCGGCCGGCCACCGGGTGGATGCCGAACCGGACGTCCACGCCGCGCTCCCGGAGCTTGGCCGTCAGCTCGGCGACGGGGTACTGCGCCTGTGCGACCGCCATGCCGTAGCCGGGCGTGATGACGACCGACGACGCGTTCTTGAGCAGGTCGGCGACCTCTGATGCGTTCGTCTCGCGGTGGTCGCCGTAGTCGACGTCCGAGTCGAAGACCGCGCCGTCGGAGCCGAACCCCCCGGCGATGACCGAGACGAACGACCGGTTCATGGCCTTGCACATGATGTACGAGAGGTAGGCACCCGACGAGCCGACGAGCGCGCCGGTGACGATGAGCAGGTCGTTGCCGAGCATGAAGCCCGCCGCGGCAGCCGCCCAACCCGAGTAGCTGTTGAGCATCGACACGACGACGGGCATGTCACCGCCGCCGATCGAGGCGACGAGGTGCCAGCCGAAGGCGAGCGCGATAGCGGTCATGACGAGCAGCGGCACGATCGAGTGCGCCGCCACGAACCACACGAGCAGGCCCGCGGAGACGACGAGCGCAGCGAGGTTGAGCCAGTGGCGCGCCGGCAGCATCAGCGGCTTGCTCGAGATGCGGGCCGACAGCTTGAGGAACGCCACGATCGACCCGGTGAAGGTCACGGCTCCGATGAAGACGCCGAGGAAGATCTCGACGAGGTGGACCGCCTCGCCCTCGACGCCGACGAGATCGGACGTGGCGACGAACGTGTTGATGCCGACGAGCACCGCCGCCGCGCCGACGAAGGAGTGGAGCATCGCGATGAGCTCCGGCATCCCGGTCATCTCGACCTTGCGGGCCCGGGCGATGCCGATCGCGGCACCGATGACCATCGCCACACCGATGAGCAGCCAGGCCGACCACGCGGCATCGCGCAGGGAGAGCCAGAGCGTGGCGACGAGGGCGATGCCCATGCCGACCATGCCGAGGACATTGCCGTCGCGGGCGGTCTCGTGCTTCGACAGCCCGGCGAGCGACATGATGAAGAGCAGCGCCGCGACGATGTATGCCGCCTGGATGAGTGCGATGTCCATGTGCGGTCAGCCCTTCCGGAACATCGTCAGCATGCGGCGGGTCACGGTGAAGCCACCGAAGATGTTGATGCTCGCCAGGAGCGCGGCCACGAAGCCGAGCACCATGATGACCACGCCCTTGGTGCCGCCGATCGACCCGGCCGCACCGAGCTGGAGCAGGGCGCCGACGACGATGATGCCGCTGATCGCGTTGGTGACCGACATCAGCGGCGTGTGCAGCGCGTGGTGGACGTTGCCGATGACGTAGTAGCCGATGACCACGGCGAGCGCGAACACCGTGAAGTGCCCGAGGAAGCTCGGTGGCGAGACGGCCGCCACCGCGGCGAACACGCCCGCGCCGATCACCATCGCGGCATACCTTCGTCGTGGATCCTTCGGTGGCTCAGGCTCTTTGACGACCTTGGTGCCGACCGCCGTCTGCGCGACGGGAGCCGCGCTCACCGGGATGGCGGGCGGGGGCCAGAGCAGCTCGCCGTCACGCGCCACGGTCATGTTGCGCTGCACGACGTCGTCGAAGTCGAGGACGAGCTGGCCGTCCTTGCCCGGCGTCAGCAGCTTCATGAGGTTGACGAGGTTCGTGCCGTAGAGCTGCGACGCCTGCGTGGGCAGCCGGGCCGCGAGATCGGTGTAGCCGATGATCGTGACGCCGTGGTCGGTGACGACGAGCTCGTCGGCCACGGAGCCCTCGACGTTGCCGCCGTTGGCCGCCGCCATGTCGACGATGACCGAGCCCGGCTTCATCGAGGCGACCATCTCGCCGGTGATGAGTCGCGGCGCGGGGCGTCCGGGGATGAGCGCGGTCGTGACGATGATGTCGACGTCAGGAGCCTGGGCGGCATACAGCTCGGCGGCCCGCCGGTTGTACTCCTCGCCCATCTCCTTGGCGTAGCCGTCGCTCGACGCAGCGGCGGCATCGACCTCGGGCAGCTGCACGGCCAGGAAGTCGGCGCCCATCGACTCGACCTGCTCGGCCACCTCGGCTCGGGCATCGGTCGCGCGGACGATGGCCCCGAGCGAACGGGCCGTGCCGATCGCGGCGAGGCCGGCCACGCCGGCCCCGGCGACGAGCACCTTCGCCGGCGGCACCTTGCCGGCCGCCGTGACCTGGCCGGTGAAGAAGGAACCGAACTCGTGGGCAGCCTCGACGACGGCGCGGTAGCCGGCGATGTTGGCCATCGACGACAGGACGTCGAGCGACTGGGCCCGGCTGATGCGCGGGACGGCGTCCATCGCCATCGCGGTGACACCCGCGGCACGCAGCTTCTCGACGAGGTCGGGGCTGATCGCCGGCGCCAGGAGCGAGACGAGGACGGTGCCGGGGCGGAGCCGCGCGATGTCCTCGTCGGAGGGCGCGTTGACCTGGTGGACGATCGGCGAGCCCCACGCGTCCTCGGCGGTGACGACACGAGCCCCCGCGGCGGCATACGCCTCGTCGGAGAAGCTGGCCCGCTCCCCCGCACCGCTCTCGACGGCGACGTCGTAGCCGAGCCCGATCAGCTGCTCGACGGTCTTGGGCGTCGCGGCGATGCGCGTCTCGCGGGCGCGGGTCTCACGGGGGACACCGATCTGCACGCTGGGCTCCTTCGCACGGAGGGGTGTGGGCACTGGTTCACGAACCTAGGGCACGACCCGCGGGTAGCGGCGGCTCTGCCGGGCACGTCACACAAATGACGCGCGACCGGACCCGAACGTCTCTGATCGTGGGCAACGGGTGGGTGCGGTCAGTGCGACGGCGCCCGTCGACCCAGGCTGAAGAGCTCGGGCGGCGGCTTCTGGTCGGACTCGAGCCGGCGGTAGGCGGTCGGCGTCGTCCCCACCTCGGCGAGGAACTGACGGTTGAAGTTCGCCATGTTGTGGTAGCCGCTCATCTCGGCGACCTGGGCCACGGAGTGCTCGGTCGTGTCGAGCAGGCGACGGGCGTAGGCGATCCGCAGCTTCTTGACCATGCTCGAGAAGGTCATGCCCGTGGCGGTCTTGAAGTACTTCGAGAACGTCGGCTCGGACATGTATGCCAGCCGTGCAGCGGTCGACAGGCGGATGTCGCCCGTCAGGTTGTCGAAGATGTAGCTGAGCCCGGCCTCGCCGGCGTCGCGTGACGCGGCGTCGGTGGGACGCCCCATCCACTCGCTCGCCACGAGCTCGTACTCGTCGGTCTGGGCGTGGGCGAAGAGAGCGAGGAGCTTGAAGAGGTGGCCGAGCTGCTCGACCCCCTGGCTGTGGACGCACGCGATGATCGTCTCGGCCGCGCGCCAGGCAGTCGCCCCCGAGAAGACGATGCCCCGGGTCGAGCGCGCGAGCACCTCGGAGACCTCGGCGAGCTCGGGCAGGTGCTCCATGGCCGCCCGGATCCACTCGTCACTGAACTGGATGACGGCGTCACGGTCGACCGCCACCTGCCCCTCGGCGAGGTCGCTGACCCAGTCGTGCGGGAGGTTGGGCCCGATCAGGCTGACGTGGCCCGGCGCGAACGTGCCGATGTGGTCGCCCGCGATGAAGCTGCCACGCGTCTTGGTGATGAGGTGGATCTCGTACTCGGGATGCGACCCCCAACCGCAGATCTCGCTCGGGAAGTCATGGGTGAGGACGCGCACGGAGGCCTGCGGGTGGTGCGGGATGTACTCGCGCCGCACCGGCTGCCCCAGCATGAGGCTGGACGGTACCGAGCGCGCCGACTCGTGGTCGGGCGTGCGTGGCTCGCCATCGGAAGACTGGCCGGATCGATACGAAATCTTCGTCTCCTTTGCCGCGCGGGACCTCATCGTCACCAGTTCATGCGGGGCGGTGCCCGAAATGTCTTTGCCGACACCATCCCCTGCGCAAGATCGTATCAACGACAGAGGGCTGATGGTGCTTGTTGGCCCGGCTCCGGGCTCAATACCGTTCCGGCAAGTTCCCGTCAAGAGAACCAAGCGGAGATCACACCGCGAGGGCCGGTCGAACCGGGCCGACGGAACGAGATATGCCTACCAAAGGAGTTGGGAATGCTTGCGAACAAGCGCATGCTCGCGCTGGGGACGGGGGCGGTCGCGGTCGCCATGACGGTGACTGCCTGCTCCTCCGGGGCGGTGCAGTCCGGCAGCGGCTCGACCGGCGCCGCCGGCGGGGCCGTCACCCTCAAGGTGGCCACCGTGAACAACGGCCAGATGAAGGACATGGAGAAGCTCAAGACCGAGTACGAGTCGGCGAACCCCGGCGTCACGGTCAACTTCCAGGTCATGGAGGAGGGCGACCTCCGTGCGGCGGTGACCGCCGACGTCGCGAGCGGGGCCGGGCAGTACGACATCGTCACCATCGGCGCCTACGAGACTCCCCAGTGGGGCGCCAACGGGTGGCTCGTCGACCTCACCCCCGAGCTGCAGTCCGACGCGTCGTACGACGTCAACGACCTGCTCCCTCCGGTGCGCGACGTCAACACCTTCGACAACAAGCTCTTCGCCGTCCCGTTCTACGGCGAGTCCTCGATCCTCATGTACAACAAGGAGGTCCTGGACAAGGCCGGCGTCACGATCTCGCAGACCCCCACGTGGCAGGAGGTCGCGGCCGCGGCCAAGAAGGTCAACACCGCCGACATGGCCGGCATCTGCATGCGCGGCAAGCCCGGCTGGGGTGACCTCTTCGCTCCGCTCACCACGGTCGTGCAGACCTTCGGGGGCAACTGGTACGACAGCAGCTGGAAGGCCACCGTCAACACCCCGGAGTGGAAGGAAGCCGTCACCTTCTACAAGACGATGCTCGACGAGTCCGGTGAGAAGGACCCCGTCTCCTACAGCTTCAACGAGTGCCTCACCGCGCTCAAGGAGGGCAAGGCCGCGATGTGGGCCGACGCCTCCGTCGCCGCCTCGATGCTCGAGGCAGCCGACTCGCCCGTGAAGGGCAAGATGGGCTACGCCCACATGCCGGTCGACAAGACGAAGGAGTCCGGCTGGCTCTGGAGCTGGAACCTGGCCATCCCGACCTCGACCAAGCAGAAGGACGCGGCGGTCAAGTTCGTCAAGTGGGCCACGAGCAAGGAGTACATCAAGCTCGTCGGCACGAAGATCGGCTGGTCCAACGTCCCGCCGGGCTCGCGCACCTCGACCTACGAGCTGCCCGAGTACAAGGACGCCGCCAAGGCGTACGCGCCGATCACCCTCGACGTCATGAGCTCGGTCAACCCGAAGCAGCCGGGCGTGAACCCGCAGCCCTGGGTCGGCATCCAGTACGTCTCGATCCCCGAGTTCCAGGACGTCGGCAACCAGTGCGCCCAGCTCGTCGCGGACTACCTGGCCAACCGCGGCACGATCGACGACGCGCTCGGCAAGTGCCAGACCATCGCCCAGACGGCCGGGGACAAGCACAAGAAGTGACGCCCCGATGAAGCCCCGATGACAGGTGGTGCCGGGTCCGGCACGCCCCGGACCCGGCACCACCCACCTTCTCCACCCTGCAGTCGCACCAGTCGCACCAGTCGCACGAGGGAGTGCCGACATGACCACCACCACCACACAACCCATCGAGCTCGAGGACGTCCGAGCCGCCACAGCGACGGACAAGCGGCGCGTGCAGAAGAAGGAGCTCTGGCGCAACCGGGGCCTGCTGCTGCCGGCCGTCGTCTTCCTCATCCTGCTGACGCAGATCCCGTTCCTGACGACGATCGGGTTCTCGCTGACGAAGTGGAACCTGCTCTACCCCAACGACCGCGCCTTCGCGGGGTTCGACAACTACACCAGTGCGCTGACCTCCGGTGACCTGTGGCCCTCGATCCGGGCCACGGTGCTCATCACGGCCTTCTCGGTCACCCTGGCCGTCCTGTTCGGCCTGCTCTTCGCCGTCCTGCTCGACCGCCAGTTCCGCGGTCGCGCCCTCGCCCGCACCCTGATGATCACGCCGTTCCTCATCATGCCGGCGGCCGCCTCGCTCATCTGGAAGTACTCGATGTTCGACACCAACATCGGGATGATCAACTGGGTCTTCCGGTCCCTGCACCTGCCGGTCGTGGCGTGGAGCACCGAGCACCCGATGGCCACGGTCGTCATCGTGCTGACCTGGCAGTTCACGCCGTTCATGATGCTGATCCTGCTGGCCGGGCTGCAGGGCCAGGACAAGGGCATCCTCGAGGCGGCCCAGGTCGACGGGGCCGGCACGTGGCGGACCTTCACGTGGATCACGCTGCCCCACCTGCGGATGTACATCGAGATCGGGGTGCTCCTCGGCTCGGTCATCATCCTGCAGGTCTTCGACCCGATCGCCATCCTCACCAAGGGAACCGGCGGCACGAAGACCCTGGCGTACCTCCTCTACGAGCGAGCCTTCATCGGCCTCGACGTCGGGCAGGCAGCGGCATACGGCGTCGTGACCGTCGTCCTCACGATCATCGTCGCGACCATCGCTCTCAAGAGCGTCTTCAAGGTCTTCATGGCAGGAGGAAGCCGATGAACAGCCGTAACGACACCACCAGCTCGACCCGGTCGACCCGGTCGGCCCGGGGGGCCCTCACGACCCTCGTCACGTGGATCCTCGTGCTCATCTTCTTCTTCCCGGTCTTCTGGATGGTCCTCAACGGGTTCAAGCCGGAGTCCCTCGCGTCGTCGGTCGACCCGACGTTCATCTTCAAGCCCGTCACGGAGGGCTACCAGCTCGCGATGGACCGCGGGATGGCCGGCTATCTCCAGAACTCGCTGACCGCCGCGGTCATCGCGACGATCATCTCGGTGACGCTCGCCATCCCCGCCGCGTACGCGCTGTCGATCCGCCGGGTCAAGAACGTCGAGAACTCCCTGTCCTTCTTCATCTCGACCCGGTTCATGCCGCTCGCCGCGATCGTGCTGCCGCTCTTCATGATCTTCAAGACCATCGGGCTGCTCGACAACATCTACATGCTCGGCATCGTCTACGGCGCGATGAACCTGCCCGTCACGGTGTGGATGATGCGCTCGTTCTTCCTCGAGGTCCCCTACGAGATCATCGAGGCGGCCCGGGTCGACGGGGCCGGCATGTTCCGCGAGATCGTGCGGATCGTCCTGCCGCTCGTGCTGCCCGGAGTCGCGGCCGCGGCGCTCATCAGCTTCATCTTCGCCTGGAACGAGTACTTCCTCGCACTGCTGCTGACCAGCTCCGCCGCCCGCACCACACCACCCTTCCTCGGCAGCTTCGTCGACGGCAGAGGCCAGTTCCTCGCGGTCCTGTCCGCCGCAGCGACCATCGCCGCCCTCCCTGTCATCCTCGCCGGCTGGGCCGCCCAGAAGCAGCTCGTCCGCGGCCTGTCGATGGGAGCCATCAAGTGACCGGCATCGTTTCCGCGCCGGGTCCGACCACCCTCCGTACCGTCGACCGCGGACGGAGCCTCGAGGACACGGTCGTCGTCGTCACCGGTGCCGGGGGTGGCATCGGTGGCGCGATCGCCAGGCTCGTCCTCGAGGCGGGCGGCCGCGTCGTCGCGGGTGACGTCCGGCCCGAGGCCCTGGCCCCGCTGCGCGACGCCTGGGGCGAGGACCGGCTGGCCACCGGCCTCGGCGACGTCCGGGACGAGGCCACGGCCGATGCGCTCGTCGCCGCGGGCGTGCAGGCCTTCGGCCGGATCGACTCCGTCGTGGCCAACGCCGCCGTCGGCTTCTACGGCGGCGTCCTCGACTACTCGGCCGACGAGGTCTCGCTCATGGTCGACGTCAACGTCAAGGGGACCGTGTGGCTCGCGCGGGCCGCCGTGCGCCAGTTCCGCGCCCAGGGCGACGGTGGCGACATCGTCATCATCGGCTCGGTCGCCGGTCTCCTCATCGGGGGCGGCAAGGAGGCGGTCTACTCCGCGACCAAGGCGGCCCAGATCAACCTCGGCTACGCCCTCGACCGCGAGCTGCGGTCCGAGGGGATCCGCACGACGACGATCGCTCCGGCCGGCGTCAACACCCCCTTTGCCGCCGCCGACGGCCGCTTCGGCGACCGGGACCCGTCCGAGGGCGACTTCATGGAGCCGGAGGACATCGCGCAGGCCGTCACCTACACCCTGCGACAGCCACGACGCATGCGGACCGAGCTGTGGACGATGTGGAGCCTGTCCGAGACGCACTGACCACGGTCAGCCGCGCGTCGACGACGACCGGCACCACCCCGATGACCGGCCGCCCCGGCGCCGACGCCTCAGACACCTCCGAGAGGACCAGACGACCATGACCACCACGCCCGCCCCCTCGCCCCCGCGGCCCACCGCCCTCAACGGCGCGACCCTCGACGACCTCCCCGACGGGGTGGGCCGGCCCACCTACGACCGCGCGGCCGTCACGGCGGGCATCGTGCACTTCGGCGTGGGCGGCTTCCACCGGGCCCACCAGGCGATGTACGTCGACCGGCTGATGGAGCAGGGCGTCGACGGGGCACTCGGCTGGGGCATCTGCGGCGTCGGCGCCCTGCCCCACGACCGGCGGATCGTCGACACCCTGACGGCGCAGGACGGCCTCTACACGCTCGTCGTCAAGCACCCGGACGGTCACCGGGAGCCACGCGTCATCGGGAGCATCGTCGAGATGATGTTCGCGCCGGACGACCCGCAGGCCGTCGTCGACCGCCTGGCCGACCCGCGCACCCGCATCGTGTCGCTGACGATCACCGAGGGCGGCTACCTCGTCAACCAGGTGACGGGCGAGTTCGACGCCGACGACCCGTCGATCCGGGCCGACCTCGAGGAGGGTGCCGTCCCGCGCACCGTCTTCGGCTACGTCGTCGCGGGTCTCGCGGCGAGGCGGGCGGCCGGCGAGCGGCCCTTCACGGTCATGTCGTGCGACAACCTGCCCGGCAACGGTGACGTCGCGCGGAGGATGATGACGGCCTTCGCCCGGCTCAAGGATCCCGACCTCGCCGACTGGATGGCGCAGCACGTGTCGTTCCCGAACGGCATGGTCGACCGCATCACACCGGTCACCTCCCAGGACGACGTCGACCGGCTGGCCGAGGAGGTCGGGGTCGTGGACGGCTGGCCCGTGGTGTCCGAGCCCTTCACGCAGTGGGTCCTCGAGGACCACTTCACCGACGGGCGGCCACGCTTCGAGGACGCCGGCGTGCAGGTCGTCGACGACGTCGTGCCCTACGAGCTGATGAAGCTGCGCCTGCTCAATGCGAGCCACCAGGCGCTGTGCTACCTCGGCTACCTCGCCGGCTACCGCTACGCGCACGAGGTGTGCCAGGACCCGCTCTTCGTCGACTTCCTCCTCGGCTACATGGAGCACGAGGGCAGCCCGACGCTGCCGGAGGTACCGGGGGTAGACCTCGATGCGTACCGTCACGAGCTCGTCTCTCGCTTCGCCAACCCCGAGGTGCGCGACACCCTGGCCCGGCTCTGCGCCGAGAGCTCGGACCGCATCCCCAAATGGCTCGTGCCCGTCATCAACCGCAACCTCGAGACGGGCGGCGAGATCGACCGGTCGGCTCTCGTCGTCGCCTCGTGGGCACGCTACGCGGAAGGCGTCGACGAGCAGGGCGAGCCGATCGAGGTCGTCGACCGCATCAAGGAACGCGTCATGGCCGCTGCGGCCAGACAGGGGGACGACCCGCTCGCCTTCCTGCGCGACCGCGACCTCTTCGGGGCGCTGGTCGACGACGCACGCTTCACCTCCGTGTTCACGAGAGCGCTGGGGGCCTTGCGCAGCAGGGGCTCCCGGGAGACGCTGCAGTCATGGACCGGGCGGAGCAGCACCTCGTGACCGAAGGCCGGACGCTCGTCGCGGGGGTCGACAGCTCGACCCAGTCGACGAAGATCGTCGTCTGCGACGCCGAGACGGGGCAGGTCGTGCGCACGGCCCGGGCCCCACACCCCGACCGCACCGAGGTGCACCCCGACCGCTGGTGGGAGGCCTACGCGCAGGCCGCCGGCGACGGCATCCTCGACGGGGTCTCGGCGCTCGCCGTCGGTGGCCAGCAGCACGGCATGGTCACGCTCGACGAGGACGACACCGTCGTGCGAGACGCCCTGCTCTGGAACGACACCCGCAGCGCCGGCGCGGCCGCGGACCTCACGGCCGAGCTCGGCGGTGTCGGCGCCTGGGTCGACGCCGTGGGCCTCGTCCCCGTCGCGAGCTTCACCGTGACGAAGCTGCGGTGGCTCGCCGAGCACGAGCCCGACCACGCCGCACGCGTGGCCCGTGTCGTCCTCCCCCACGACTGGATGACCGGTCGGATCCTCCAGCAGGGCAAGGGTTTCGAGCGATGGAGCACCGACCGTGGGGACGCGTCGGGCACCGGATACTGGTCGGCCGCCGACGGCGACTACCGGCTCGACCTGCTCGAGCGGGCCTTCGGCCGGTCCCTCGAGGTGCCCGAGGTCCTCGCGCCCAACCAGGCCGCCGGTCGCACCTCAGAAGGCCTGCTCGTGGCCGCCGGCACGGGCGACAACATGGGCGCTGCCCTCGGCCTGACGCTCCATCCCGGTGACGTCGTCGTCTCGGTCGGCACGAGCGGCACGGTCTTCACGCCGCACCGCTCGGCGATCCGCGACGAGACCGGTGCCATCGCGGGCTTCGCCGACGCGACCGGCCACCACCTCCCACTCATGTGCACGCTCAACGCGGCCCGGGTGCTGACGGCAGCCGCCTCGATGCTCGGCGTCGACCTGGCCGAGCTCGATCGCCTTGCCCTGCAGGCGAGCCCGGGTGCCGGCGGCCTCACCCTCCTGCCCTACCTCGACGGTGAGCGCACCCCCGACCTGCCCGACGCGACGGGCACGCTGAGCGGGCTCACCCGCTCGAACGCGACGCCGGAGAACCTCGCCCGTGCCGCGGTCGAGGGGATGCTGTGCAACCTCGTCGCCGGCGTCGACGCCCTCCGCGACCACGACGTCGAGGTCGGACGCGTCATGCTCATCGGCGGAGCGGCCGCCTCACGCGCCGTCCGCGAGATCGCACCGGGCCTCTTCCGCGCGCCGGTCGTCGTGCCGGCGCCGGCCGAGTACGTGGGGGTCGGGGCTGCCCGCCAGGCGGCGTGGGCCCTGTCGGGAGAGCAGGACCCGCCGACGTGGGCCCTCGAGATCGACTCGGAGTATGCCGTCCCGCCCGGGGACGAGCAGGCGCGCACCGACGTCGTGGCGCGCTACCAGGCCCTCGTCGCCGCGAGCCACGGAGTCTGAGCGAGGCGCACCGGGAAGCGGGCGGCATACGCCCTCTGCCTCCCGGAGGCGCTCGGCGCGTTCGGCCGAGTCCTCCGGGAGGGCGCCTGCGAGTGGTGCCGTCAACGAGCGGCGGGCCCAGCGGTCAGGCCAGGGCCTTCGCCTTGAGGGCGGTGAACTCGTCGGAGGTGATGGTGCCCGCGTCGAGCAGCTCCTTCGCCTTGGCGATCTGCTCGGGTGCCGAGATGGTCGAGCCCCCCGCGACATCTCGGACGTACTCGTCCTGCGCCTGGCGGGCCTCGGCGTACTTCTTCGCCGAGCGCTCGTTCATGCCGCGACCGCGGACGATGAGGTAGACGATCGCGGTGATGAAGCTGAAGAAGATGAGACACACGACCCAGACGGCCTTCATCCCGCCCGAGACCTCGGGGTCGCGGAACAGGTCGGCGACGATCGAGAACAGAACCAGGAGGTAGGACGCGAACGCGAAGAAGATGATGATGAACCAGACGATGTCCCAGAACGACATGGGGCGACCTTTCTCGGAGGGCAGCACCTCATCGGTGCTCGCTCCATGGTCGCCACCCGCCGTCGCCCTCGGCATCATCCGCACGGGGTGACTGCCCACTCGGGGCGACTCAGCGGTACTCCGGGTTGTGCCAGCCGAAGTGCTCGCCGGCGTTCCAGGCGGAGCGCAGGTTGCCGTATGCCGGCACGCCGCCCGCGTCGTGGAGCATCCTCCCGAGGTGCATGAGGTTCCACGTCATGAACGTCGTGTTGCGGTTGGTGAAGTCGTTCTCGGGGCCGCCGCTCCCGGCGTCGAGGTAGCTCGGTCCGGGGCCGGCTTCGCCGATCCAGCCCGCGTCGGCGTTGGGCGGGATCGTGTAGCCCACGTGCTGGAGGCTGTAGAGCACGTTCTGCGCGCAGTGCTTGATGCCGTCCTCGTTGCCGGTGATGAGGCAGCCGGCGACCCTGCCGTAGAAGAGGTACTGGCCCCGGTCGTTGAGCAGCCCGCTGAGGGAGTAGATGCGCTCGATGAAACGCTTCGTGACACTCGAGTTGTCGCCGAGCCAGATGGGTCCGGCGACGACGAGGATCTGGCTGTCGAGGATCCCGGGGTAGAGGTCGGGCCACGCGTCGGTCTCCCAGCCGTGCTCGCGCATGTCGGGATGGACGCCGGCGGCGACGTCGTGGTCGACGAAGCGGATCTCGTCGACGGTGACCCCGTGCTCACGCATGATGGCGGCGCTCGCGTCGACGAGCCCCTGCGTGTGGCTCATCTCGGGGCTCTTCTTGAGGGTGCAGTTGACGTACGTGGCCTTGAGGCCGCTGAAGTCCCAGTCGCTCATGCGACGACTGTCCTCCCGCTCGCGGCCCCACAACGGGTTCGGAGATGACGAACCGCTGACGAAGTCGTGACGTCGACGTCAGGCGACCTCGACCTCGATGTCGACCGGGACGCCGTTCGTCAGGACGTCGAAGACGGCCGACCGCTGCCGGGACTGCTCGACGATCTGACGGAGCACGTCCTCGGGTGCGTCGCCCTTGATGACGAAGCTGACGCTGACCTGCTGGTAGCCGTTGCGGACGTCCTGGAGTCCGAGGATGCCGTTGAGGTCGATGTCGCCGGTCACCGTCGACCGCACCTCGGTCAGGGTGACCTTGCGCGCCGAGGCGATGTTGGCGATGCCGGCGGTGAGGCAGGCCGCGAGGGCGTGGAGCAGGAACTCGACCGGCGTGGGACCGCGGTCCTGTCCGACGAGCACGGCCGGGTGGTCGGCGTCGAAGACGAACTCCCTTGCGTGCGAGCGCTCCTCACCGACGCCGAAGAAGTCGGAGATCGTGGTTCTGCTGCTGGTGCCGTCCACCCAGTCGTTGTGGGCGCGGAACTGGAAGCTGGCTGCTGCGGGCATCTGCTTGACGGCGTCGAGGGTCGCGAAGAGGGTCGCGGTGTCCACGCCGTTGCGGTGGGCGGTGTCCGTGCTCATGGTGGTCTCTTTCCTTCATGGTGGTGGTGCCGGGATCCGGCGGTCCTCGGGTTCGAGGAGGTCGTGGGTCAGGCCGCGGCCGTCGCGGCACCGGGCAGCCGGCGGCCGCTCAGCTCGCCGGCCATCACGTCGATCGCGAGTGCGAGCCGCTTCTGCAGCTCGAGGAAGCGAGCCTGCCGCGGGAACGTCGAGAGCTCGCACGTCAGGTCGAACACGTCGCGCGCCATGCGGTCGCGCTCGAGCCCGTATGCCGTGAGGGCGTCCGTCTCGCAGGCGGGGTCGCGCAGTGCCGTGCCGAGGGCGGTGGCGAGCAGCTCGGCGTCACGGAAGGCGTCACTGATGCCGTGACCGGTGATCGCGTCGCGGTGGCAGCCGGCGTCGCCGACGAGTGCCCAGCCGGGACCGGACGCCAGGCGAATGTGGTTGGGCATGCGGAGCATCCCGCGCACCGGAGAGCGGCGGGTCGTCGCGTCGACCCGCGCCGCGATCCCCGGCGCTGCGACCTCCAGCATCTGCAGCAGCGGGTCCCCGGCCCGGCCCGCCTTCCGTCGGTGCGCGCGAACCACCTGCTCGGGGGCGCAGACCCAGACGCACGCCTGGCCCCCGTGCGTCGGGAAGATGCCCGCAAAGGCGTCATCGGCGAGGTGGTGCTCGATGGCCGGCCAGTTGCCGGCGTGGTACGCGTACTGCGCTGCTCCCGATGACGGCCGCACGAGGAGCAGCGGCGCTCCCACCGCACGTGCCACCCGTGAACCGAGCCCGTCCGCGCCCACGACGTATCGCGCTCGTGCCTCCACGGGACCGTGGACGTCATGCGCGTGCACGCCGGTGACCCGGCCCTCGCCGTCACGGACGACGCCGTCGACCGACACTCCTGTGCGCACGTGGACTCCTGCAGCACGCGCCGCCTCGAGCAGGATCTCGTCGAGCACGACGCGGCGCGGCGCGAGCAGGAAGTCGACGCCGTAGCGGTCCTTCACCTCACGCGCCATGAAGCCGAGCTCGCTCGTGAACTCGACCCGGCACAGTCGCGGTGCCCCACTGGCGACGACGGCCTCGAGAAGACCCCAACGGTGCAGCTGCACCATGCCGGACCGGGCGATGACGTGCGTCGAGACGGTGTCGCTGGGAAACGTCGCCCGGTCGAGGAGGAGCACGTCGTGACCCGCTCGCGCGAGCAGCAGGGCCGTCCCGGCCCCGGCGCAGCGGGCTCCGACGACGACGACGTCGACGTCGTGTGTCTGCATCCTCCCGTCGGGTCGGTGGGTCTCACGTGTCGTGGCGGTCCCAGGCACGGTCGTCCTCCTCACAGATGAGTTGTGAGGACCACGATCGCCCCGGGCGGCGAGCTGACCTTGGACTAGTCGTGGACTTCCCGTGGACCCTGCGTGGACACGTCCTCGCCGAGGAAGCTGTCCACCTCGTGGAGGAACTGGCCCCACGCCGGCTCGTCGGGGCGCATGAGGTGGTTGCGCGTGTCGAGCGGAACGAGCCGACTGCCGCGGATGAGCGAGGCGTACGCGACCCCTTGGCTGAAGGGCACGCGCTGGTCGTCCCTCGCGTGGAGGATGAGGGTCGGCACATCGAGCTCGGCAGCGGCTTCGCGGACGTCCATCGCGAGGTGGGCGTCGAAGATCCTCACCGCGTTCTCGCTGGAGGTCGTGCGGCGCATCAGCTCGGCGAAGTCCGACCACAGCTGGGGTGGCACGTCGGGCATGAACAGCGACGAGAAGAACAGCCGGAAGTAAGGCTCGTCGCGTCCCCACCCCACGTTGATCAGGTCCCGCTCCATCTCGAACTCGGCGCGCTTCTCGGGTGACGTGGCGAGCCGGCCTCCCTTGACGAAGGCGCCCACCAGCACGAGGCGGCTGACCCGCTCGGGGTGACGGTGCGCGTACGCGACGGCCACGGCGCCACCTTGCGAAACTCCCATGAGGGGAAAGCGTTCCAGGCCCAGGTCGTCGACCACGGTCTCAAGGTCCTCGACGAAGGCGTTCAGCGTGACCTCCGTCGGATCCTGGTCGGACAGTCCGCACCCGCGCTCGTCGTAGCGCACGAGCATCCGGCCGCGCGACAGACCCTCCATCCAGTGCCGCCAGACGGGGCTGTCCCACTCGTAGACCAGGTGTGTGAGCCAGTGCGCGGCCCGCACGAGCGGCGGTCCCTCGCCCACCGTCGCATAGGCGATCCGCGACCCGTCGGGAGTACGGCAGAAGTGGAGGCGCTGCTCCAGCCGGCCGTCCGCCGCGGATGCCGGTGCGGATGCGGAGGAGCCTGCCCGCTCGGTCGGGCCGGGCTCCGTGGCAACGGTCGCCACCCATCGGTACCCACGCCCGTGCACCGTCTGGATCACCCGCTGCAGCACACCGTCGTCACCGACGACCCGGCGCGCGGCCTTGATCCGGCTCGTCAGGGTCGACTCGCTGACGAAGCGGTCGCCCCAGACGCAGTCGAGCAGCTCCGTCTTCGGGACGACGCGCTCCCGGTTCGCCACGAGGTGGCTCAGCACGTCGAAGACCTGCGGCTGGACGTGCACCGGCTGCCCGTCCCGCTCGAGCAGGAACCGGTCGGTGTCGAGGACCACGTCCCCGAACGTGAACCGCATACGACGGATTGTGACAGGGCCGCCCCGCCGGGTGACATGGACAAAGTGGGACAGCGGCTACTCATCCTCGGCGAGGAACGTCTCCAGCTCGCGGAGGAGGTCGTGCCAGGCCGGCTCGTCGGGCTGGAGCAGGTGGTTGCGCGTGTCGAGGGGCACGAGTCGGCTGCCCCGGATCCGGGTCGCGAGCTCGACGCCCTGACTGAACGGGATGCGGGTGTCGTGGCGCCCGTGCAGGATCAGCGTCGGCACGTCGACTCGGGTCGCCGACTCCGACACGTCCAACCGGACGGAGACGTCATTGAGTCTCAGGGCGTTCTCGGCCGAGGTGGTGCGCCGCATGAGCTCGGCGAAGTCGCTCCACAGCTGGGGCGGCGCGTCGGGCATGAACGTCGACGAGAAGTAGAGCCGGAACGACGGGTCGTCGCGCCCCCAACCCATCCGGATGAGGTCGCGCTGCAGCTCGGCCTCGCGGCTCTCCTCCTCCGTGCGGGCGCGCACGATCCGGCCCTGCATGAAGGCGCCCACGAGCACGAGGCGGCTCACCCGCTCGGGGTAGCGAACGGTATACTCGATCGCCACCGGGCCACCCTGCGACAGGCCCATGAGCGGGAAGCGATCGAGGCCGAGCTCGTCGACGACCGTCTCCAGGTCACGGACGAACGCCTCGAACGAGATGTCCTCGGGGTCGGCCTCGGAGAGACCGCAGCCGCGCTCGTCGTAGCGCACGAGCATCCGGCCGCGCGACAGCCCCTCCATCCAGTGCCTCCACACGGGGCTCTCCCACTCGTAGTCGAGATGGGTCACCCAGTGCGCGGCCCGGACGAGTGGGGGCCCGTCGCCGACGGTGGCGTACGCGAGGCGCGCGCCGTCCGGTGTCCGGCAGAAGTGGATCTTCTGCTCGAGCAGTGGGGCTGCCGAGCCGGCGCCCGCGGCCTCGCGTGTGGTCGCGGGCTGGTCGGTGTCGACGTCGACGGCGGCCACCCAGCGGTAGCCACGGCCGTGCACGGTCTGGATGACGGTCTGCAGGATGCCGTCGTCTCCGACCGACTGCCGGGCGGCCTTGATGCGACTCGTCAGCGTGGACTCGCTGACGAAGCGGTCACCCCAGACCGTGTCGAGCAGCTCGGTCTTCGGGACGACCCGCTCGCGGTTCAGGACGAGGTGGCTGAGGACGTCGAAGACCTGCGGCTGGACGTGCAACGACTCGCCGCCCCGCTCGAGCAGGTACCTGTCGGTGTCGAGGACGTGCTCCCCGAACGTGAACCGCACGCTCGATTGTCGCAGGCTCCGGCCCGGTCGCGGGGTCGTCGCTCCCCGCGAGCGGTCACATCTGCTCGGGGGACTCCAGTCCGAGCAGGTCGAGGCCCGTGGTCATGACCCGGAAGACCAACGCGCACAGCGTCAGCCGCGACTCCCTGACCTCGTCGAGCTCGGCCTTGAGCACGGGGCAGTTCTCGTAGAACGCCGAGAACGCCTGCGCCAGCTCGAAGAGGTAGCCGGCGAGCCGGTGCGGCTCGTAGGTGTCGCCGACCTCGGCGACGACGTCGCCGAACCCGAGCAGGTGCATCGCGAGGGCGCGCTCGTGGGGCTCGCCGAGCAGGATCGGCGCGTGCTGCGCCACCGGCTCGAGCCCGACCTGACGGAAGATCGACCGGATGCGCGCGACGACGTACTGGAGGTACGGGCCCGTGTTGCCGGTGAGCGCCACCATGCGGTCGAGGTCGAAGACGTACTCGCTGTCGTGCGCCACGGACAGGTCGGCGTACTTCACGGCGCCGATGCCGATCTGGCGGGCGATCGTCGCGCGCACGGTGTCGTCGAGGTCGGGGCGCGTGCCGTCGATGACGGTGCGGGCCTTCTCGACGGCCTCGTCGAGCAGGGCCATGAGCCGCAGCGGCTTGCCGGAGCGGGTCTTGAGGATCTTGCGGTCGTCGCCCAGCACGTTGCCGATCTGGACGTGGACGGGCACGACGTCGTCGGGCAGCCAGCCGGCCTTGCGGGCGGTGTCCCACACCATGTTGAGGTGCAGGGCCTGCGGGGCGCCGATGACGTAGAGCACGCGGTGCGCCTTGAGGTCCTCGACGCGGTGCCGGATCGTCGCGAGATCGGTCGTGCCGTAGTTGTAGCCGCCGTCGCTCTTGCGGATGATGAGCGGCACGGGCTTGCCCTCACGGCCGGTGTAGCCGTCGAGGAACACGCAGAGCGCTCCGTCCGACACGGTCGCGATGCCCTTGGCCTCGAGCTCGGCGCAGAGGTCGGCGAGCACGTCGTTGTAGGTGGACTCACCGGCGAGGTCGTCGTCGGTGAGCGTGATGCCGAGCGTCGAGTAGATCTTGTTGAAGTAGATCTTCGACAGGTCGACGAGCTCACGCCACAGGGCGAGCGTGTCGGGGTCGCCGGCCTGGAGCTTGACGACGCGGGTGCGCGCCCGCACGTTGAAGTCGCCCTCGCTGCCGGCCGGCTCGGCCTTGTCGGCGCGGTCGAACTTGACACGGGCCGCCTGGTAGAAGGCGTTGGGGTCGGTGACGAGGAGGTCGGCCTCCTCGGAGTCGCGGCCGACGTCGAGCAGGTGCTCGATGAGCATGCCGAAGGGCGTGCCCCAGTCACCGATGTGGTTCTGGCGGATGACCTGGTGCCCGAGGTGCTCGAGCGTGCGGGCCAGCGAGTCGCCGACGACGGTCGTGCGCAGGTGGCCGACGTGCATCTCCTTGGCGACGTTGGGCGCGGAGTAGTCGATCGGGATGTTCTGCGTCGGCTGGAGCGCGACACCGCCCCGCTCGTCGGCCTCGACGTCCTGCAGCAGGCCGGCGATCCAGGCGTCGGAGAAGGTGAGGTTGATGAAGCCGGGCCCGCTCACCTCGACGGCGTCGCACACGCCGTCGAGCTCGAGGGCGTCGACGATCTTGGCGGCGACCTCGCGCGGCGGCAGCCCGACCTTCTTGGCCAGCGCGAGCGCGGCGTTGACCTGCACGTCGGCGAACTGCGACGGACGCAGCACCGGGTCGGCCTCGCGGAAGTCGTCACCGAGGGCGGTGGCGATCGCGGACTGGACCTTGGGCGTGAGCGCGACGAGCGGGGAAACCATGCCGGCAAGTCTATTTGCGCCGACCGGGTGCCCGCGCCACCGTTTCGTCCGGGGCCGACCGAGGGCGTATGCCGTGTGCCCCGGACCGCGCGCCGGCGCCGGTGTGCGCCGGCGGCGACGAGCCCCCGGACAGGAGCGTGGCCACGCGCACACCGTTGTGCACGTGGCCACTGTCCGTCAGGGAGCGGTCACTCCCCGTGTCGGTGGAAACCCGCTCGGCGGGCCGCCTCCTCGCTGTAGAACCACACGTCGGGCTCGACGTCGTCGTAGCCGGCGTCGTCGGGACGGACGAAGGCCGTCCCCTCACGCGTGCCCTTGACGGCGTGGCCGAGCGGTTGCGCGCCGTCCTCGATGGGGGCAGCCGAGCCCAGTCCGAAGCCGCCGTCGACGACCTCGTCGAAGCCGGAGACCCGTCGACCCGAGGTGGCCGGCTCCTCCTCGTCCGCGGAGTCCGGGGTCTCGGTGTCGGTGGCGGTCGCCGTCTCGGTCTCGGTCTCGGTGTCGGTGGCGGTCGCGGTTTCGGGCTCGGTGTCGGTGGCGGTCGCCGTCTCGGGCTCGGTGTCGGGCTCGTGCGCCGGCTCCGCGAGCTCGTCGTCCTGCTCGCTGGCGTGCGAGTGCGGAGCCATGTCGACGTCGAGGCCGTCG
Source organism: Terrabacter sp. Root181 (assembly GCF_001428505.1). Classification (GTDB taxonomy): domain Bacteria; phylum Actinomycetota; class Actinomycetes; order Actinomycetales; family Dermatophilaceae; genus Terrabacter. The sequence goes on along the minus strand of NZ_LMHU01000005.1, from coordinate 597,177 downwards.
TCGACGGTGTCGTCGTCGAGGTCAGTGCCCTCATCGGGTCCGGGCTCGCCCGGCGTGGTCGCCCACGGCTGGCCGCGGTGGTCGCCGGGGTCCTCGGTCGGCGTGCCTCCGTCCGTCACCACCTCGTCGCGCTCGTCGAGGGCGGGCACGGCGACGTCGTGCGGTTCATGCTCGTCCGCCACGGGCGGCGTCGTCTCCTGCACCTCCGACGTGTCGGCGGTTCCAGCGGCGTCGGTCGTGTCGTCCGTCTGCGTGTCGTCCACCGTCGTGGGCCTTTCGTCCGAGGGCTCGTGCGTCGCAGCCCCCGTACCCGGCAGGTCGTCGGTCGACGCGTCGGCAGGCGCGCCACCGTCCGCCGTCTCGTCATCGTCGTCGTGGTGCGACGCCGCCGCACCCACGGCGGCCGCTCCGGCCGCGGCCCCGCCGAGCGCTGGGCTCCCGGGCTCGGGTGCCTCGCCACGGTCATCGGTGCCCGCACCGGCACCGGCATCGGCACCCGCATCCGCTCCCGCGTCGGCACCGGCATCCGCGTCGGTCGCGGACCAGTCGTGGTCGCCGGTCTCCTCGCCGACGTGGGCACCACCGTCGGCACCGGCGTCAGCGCCCGAGTCAGCGTCGGCGTCAGCGTCGGTCGTGGACCAGTCGTGGTCGCCCGTCTCCTCTGACGCGATCGCGCCAGCATCGGCACCAGCATCGGCATCGGCACCGGTGGACACCGCGGTCGTCGACGGCTCGCCCGCCACGTCGGACTCCTCGGCGGCGTAGGACGACTGCTCGACGTCGGCCTGGCGGTCGGCGTCGCTCGCGAGGTCCGTGCCCTCGACGAGCGGCGGCTCAGAGTCCTCGGACGCGACGGGCTCGGTGTCCGCGGTCTCGTCGGCCTGCTCGTCGTCGGTGACCGCACCGCTGGGCGCAAAGGGGTTCTCGGCGTCGGCGAGGTCGTCCTCGTCGTCGTCGTGCGTGAATGCCGCCGCACCGACGGCTGCAGCGCCGGCGGCACCAGCAGCGACCCCGGCAGCGCGTGGCGGCTCCTGGCCGGGCAGGCGGTTGCCGGCGTCGTCGACGCGGTAGCCCTCGTCGTCGGTCGGGACGTCGGGGTCGACGCGGTCGGCCTCGCGCTCGAGGCCCGCGTGCTCGACACGCGCGGACTCGGCGGTGGCCCGGTGCGCCTGGGCCTGCTCCTCGAGGCGCCTCGCCTCGGCGGCCTGCCGCTCGGCCTCGGCGCGCGCGTCGGCGGCCATGGCCGCCGTCACCGACGCGCGGTCCTCGGTGTCCTGCACCTCGGGCAGGCGCTCCTCGACCTTGGCCCGGAGCTCGCCGGCCTCGAAGCGGCGCGCCTCGACCTCGCGGCGCCGTCCTGCCGAGACGAACAACCAGATGATCACTGCAATGACGACGATCGCCACCACGATCCACAGAATCGTCTTGCCTGAGTCGGACATGCCATCCCCTTACGGATTACGGGCCCTCACGACCGCTTCCCCCGAAACCTACTGCGCTGAGGGACCCCGGTGGCACCCAGCGCGCCGCCCTCGTCACGGACTTACCCCGATCCGCCGCGCGCGGCTGCCCGGGTTCGCTCCCTCGCGAGCGGGCGTATGCCGTCCGGCCGGCCCGACGGCATACGCCATCGCCGGGCGGCACGACCTCCCGAGACGCCTGCGTCCGCGAATCCGCTTGCTCCACGGACGCGCCCGCAGGCCGACCCCGGCACTCAGCCGAGGCCGAGCTTCTTGGCGGTGGTCTCACGCATCTCGACCTTGCGGATCTTGCCGGTCACCGTCATCGGGAACTCGTCGACGATCTCGACGTAGCGCGGGATCTTGTAGTGGGCGAGCTGACCCGTGCAGAACTCGCGCAGCGACTCGGCGGTGAGCGGCGTCGCACCGTCCTTCATCCGCACCCACGCGCAGAGCTCCTCGCCGTACTTCTCGTCCGGGACGCCGATGACCTGGGCGTCGAGGATGTCAGGGTGCGTGTAGAGGAACTCTTCGATCTCTCGGGGATAGACGTTCTCGCCGCCGCGGATGACCATGTCCTTGATGCGGCCGGTGATCTCGACGTAGCCGTCGTCGTGCATGACGCCGATGTCGCCGGTGTGCATCCACCCGTCCTCGATGGCCTCGGCCGTCTTGTCCGGCTGCTCCCAGTAGCCGAGCATGACCGAGTAGCCCTTGGTCAGGAACTCGCCGGCCGTGCCCCGCGGAAGGGTCTCTCCCGTCACGGGATCCACGATCTTGATCTCGAGGTGCGGTCCGACGCGGCCGACCGTGCCGACCTTCTGCTCGAACGAGTCGTCGGTGCGGTTCTGCGTCGACACCGGCGACGTCTCCGTCATGCCGTAGCAGATCGTCATCTCCTCGATGCCGGCCGCGATGAGCTTCTTCATCAGCTCTGCGGGACAAGGAGATCCGGCCATGATGCCGGTGCGCACGGTGGACAGGTCGAAGTCGGCGAACGACGGCAGGTTCCACTCCGCGATGAACATCGTCGGCACGCCGTAGAGCGAGGTGACCTTCTCGTCCTGGGTCGCCTGCAGGGTCAGGGCGGGGTCGAAGCCGGGTGCCGGGATGACCATGCAGGCGCCGTGCGTCGTGCAGGCGAGGTTGCCCATGACCATCCCGAAGCAGTGGTAGAAGGGCACGGGGATGCAGACCCGGTCGGCCTCGGTGTAGTCGCACAGCTCGCCGACGAAGTAGCCGTTGTTGAGGATGTTGCGGTGGCTCAGCGTCGCGCCTTTGGGGAATCCCGTTGTGCCGGAGGTGTACTGGATGTTGATCGGGTCGGTGTTCGCGAGCCCGGCCTGCACGCGCGCGAGCTCCTCGGGCGCCACCTCGTCGGCGCGGGCGACGAGCTCGTCCCAGTCCGAGGTGCCGATGTAGACGACCCGCTCGAGGCCGCCGACCTCGTCGCGCACCTCGTCGATCATCTGCCGGTAGTTGCTCGTCTTGAACGACTCGGCCGCGACGAGCGTCGAGATGCCGGCCTGGCCGAGGACGTACTGCAGCTCGTGGGACCGGTAGGCCGGGTTGATGTTGACGAGGATGGCGCCGATCTTCGCGGTCGCGTACTGCACGAGCGTCCACTCGGAGCAGTTGGGGGCCCAGATGCCGACGCGGTCCCCCGTGACGACGCCCACGGCGAGCAGCGCGCGAGCCAGCCGGTCCACGTCGCCCCGCAGCTCGGCGTACGTCCAGCGACGGCCCTGCGTGACGTCGACGAGGGCGTCACGCTCGCCGAATCGCTCGACCGTGGCGTCGAAGCTGTCGCCGATCGTCGTCTCGAGCAGTGGGGTGTCGGTCTCGCCCCGCGTGTGCGAGAGGCTCGGGTCGAGCGTGGCGGGCGGTGCGGCGGTCATCGGTGGCCTCCCGGCGTGCGGCGGTGGACGGTCTCACCACACCCAACCGCCCGCGTCCCCGCGGGCGCAAGGGATGTCCGCCGTGGCCGTCGCCACCCCCGGAGGTATGCCGTCAGGCGGGCTGCGCCTGCATCTTCAGCTGGGCGGCGCCGTCCCCCTCGAGTCGCGCGAGCGCGACCGGACGACCGGTGACGAGCAGTAGGAGCGCGGCGACGGGTCCGATGACCGGTGGACCACTGCCTGCCGTCCAGTCCGCGTCGGTGGCCACGAGTCGGTAGCCGTCGATCGGCAGCTGTCGGACCACCATGCCGAGCCAGGTGTGTCGGGTCGCCCACGTGCGGTCGAGGGCGATCAGCGCGCCGCCCGTCTGCATCTCGAGGTCGATGCCGAGCGGGATCGCCATGTCCTGGGCGTGGACGAGACTGTCGGTCAGGGTCTCGCGTGGCGTCACGAAGGAGTTGTGCCGTCGTGACCCGATGCCGGCCCGGATGCGCGCGACGATCTCGTCGGTCGGCAGCGCGGCCCGGACCACGGCCGAGTCGCGGATCATGCGGTTGAGACCGACGCTGCGCAGCAGGCGCGGGTGCTCGACCAGGAGACGGACGACGTCCGACAGGTGCTGGCGCTGGAGGGTCAGGTGCGCCGCGACGTGCCGCACCGTCCAGCCCTCGCAGAGCGACGGATGCTCCCACTGCTCGTCGGTGAGCTCCTCGAGCATCTCCACGGTGCGGACGCGTTGGTCGTCGATCGCGGTCCAGATCTCGTCGAGGTCCGGTCGTGTGACGTCAGGTCCCATGTCGATCCCTCCTGTCTGTCATCGTGGCGCAGCTGCGCGCGCGGCATGGTCTGGATCAGGTGAAGACGGGCGGCCGCGACCGGGTCCGCTTCAGCTCGAAGAACTCGGGGTAGCCGGCGAGCAGCCGAGCACCCTCGAAGACACGCAGCGCGTCGTCGCCGCGCGGGATCGCGTTGAGCACGGGCCCGTAGAAGGCCGTGCCGTCGAGGTGGATCGTCGGAGTGCCGACCTCTCCACCGACCCGGGCGAGTCCCGCGTCGTGGCTGCGGCGCATGGCCTCGTCGTGCTCGTCGGTCTCCATGGCGTCCTCGAGGTCGGCGGAGAGACCGAGCGAGGCGAGCGTCGACCGCACCGCGACGTGGTACTCCGCACTCGTGGGGCGGCGCCACACGTCGAAGACCAGGGTGCCGAACGCGGTGTAGAAGGCACCCAGGGCCTCCTCGCCGCAGCGTTCCACCAGCGCGGTGGCGACGCGTGACGGCCCTCGCGAGTCCTCCACGTTCCGGCGGTACTCCGGAGCGACGTCGGTGCGGCGCTCGTTGAGCAGGTAGAGGCTCATGACGTGGTGGTGGACCTCGAGGGGCAGGCGCGCCCGGACCTCCTCGAGCCAGCGAGACGCGGTCCACGAGTACGGGCACACGGGGTCGAACCACAGGTCGACGACGGCAGGTCGAGCGCTCATCGCTCTACTCCTCTCGCTATCATCTAGTTCGATAGCCTGACCAATATAGTTCGACTATATGACTAGTTTCAAGAGGTGTCATGACATCCGAGCCGTTCGTCGGCCTCCTCATGTTCATCGCGTCGCGCGACGTCGAGACGCGAGTCGTCGCGGCGATGCGCCGCGCCGGCATCGACGACATCACCCTGGCCCAGGCGCGCGTCGCCGCGCGCATCGGACCACACGGGACCCGCCTCACGGACCTCGCCGAGCAGGCACAGGTCACGAAGCAGACGGCCACCGCGATCGTCGACCGGCTCGAGCACGCCGGCTACGTCGAGCGGGTGCCTGACCCGACGGACGGCCGGGCCCGCCTCGTCCGGCTCACCGGGAAGGCCGAGGCCCTGTTGCCGATCGCCCGCGCCGAGGAGCGACGCATCGAGCAGGAGTGGGAGCGCCACCTCGGCCCGAGGCGCATGCGGGAGCTGCGCGACGCGCTCACCCTCCTGCGCGAGATCACCGACCCCTACCGCGACGACGCGTGAGCCGACCCGGACGACACGCGGGCCGTTCGAAGACGGCGACCCCACAAGGCCCCACGGAGACCCGTCACAGGCATAGCGTTCGTCCACCGATCAAGCAGGGGTCGGACGGATCAGCCCCAACGGGCACCGAGCAGGGGAGCACCTCTTGCTGCGCACACTCACATCCGCACTCAGCCTCGCCGTCGTCGCAGCGGTCACGCTGGCCGCTCCGGTCCACGCCGCTCCGGGGGCGGGCACCGTCGCCATCCAGGGGGATGCCGGCGACTACATCACCGAAGGGCTGTCGTACGCGTACAGCACCCCCGGTGACCGGATCTCACTGTCCGGCGACGCCCAGCACGTCGCCGTCACGATCCAGGCCGCGAACGGCGACGGCTGGACCATCGACGCCGCCGCACCCACCGGCCAGGCGCTGACGTCCGGCACGACCTATACGGCCACCCGATACCCGTTCAACGACGTCGGGGTGGCCGGGTTCGACTACGGCGGCAACGGCCGTGGGTGCAACACGTCGTCCTCGACCTTCACGGTCCAGACGATCACCACCGACACCTCGGGCGCGGTGACGCGGTTCGCGGCCACCTTCGAGCAGCACTGCGACGACCAGACGCCGGCGGCCCGCGGCCAGATCGACGTCGGGCTGGCCACCGCCGCGCCGCTGCTGCAGCTCACCGTCGCGAACACCGAGGCCACCCTCACCCAGGAGGGCGGCGTCGTCGTCACCGGCACGCTGACGTGCTCCTCCGACGCACCGACCGTCGTCGGTGGGGTCGTCTCGCAGACCGTCCGCAAGACGACCGTGGCCGGCTCCGCCTCGGTGTACGTCGACTGCTGGGTGGGGCGGACGTATACCTGGGACTTCCCCGTCTACGTCGGCGCCGAGCGGTTCCAGGCCGGCAGCGTCACGGTGAGCACGACGGCGACGGCCAACGACGCCTTCACCGGTCAGCAGGTCCAGGCGACCGACTCGGACTCGTTCCGCCTGCGCAGGCCGCGCGCCTGAGTCACGCCGAGCCGTCGTCCACCTGCCCGTCCGTCGGGCCGGGCAGGTGGACACCCCGGTGGATCTCGTAGACGCGGGCCTGCCCCGGTGAGTCCGGGTCGTCGACGATCGGCTCGTCGGACATGAACTGCCGGATGACGTTGGCCAGCTCGCCCGGGTGGCTGAAGTTGATGGCGTGGGCGGCTCCGTGGATGACGACGAGCAGGACCGAGTTGTCGATCTGCCCAGCCACCTCCTTGACCCTCGGCGGCGCGGGCATGAGCGGATCGGCGCTCCCGAGCACGACGAGGGTCGGGATGTGCAGCTGCAGCAGCCGGTCGAGCGCCGGGTAGCGGGTCAGGGCGCGGAACATCCGCAGCGTGCTCGGCACCCCGAACCTCAAGTAGTCCGGCACCGCCACCTGCATGAGCCCCAACGGCTCGCGTATGCCGTCCCGCGCGAGCTGTCGGAGCGCCCGGGGCAGCGGCTGGTTGTGGAGCCCACCCGCAGGCGCGACGAGCACGGCCCGCTCGAGCCGCTCCGGGTAGAGGTGCGCGAACTCGCAGATGACGGCGCAGCCCATCGAGTTGCCGACGAGCGTCACCTTCTCGATGCCCCGGTCGTCGAGGAACTCCGCTGCCGCCTGGGCCAGCTCGGGCACGTCTAGGGGCTGACGCGGCCGTCCGCTGCGCCCGAAGCCCGGGAGGTCGGGCACGAGCGTCCGGAACTCGCCGGCGAGCAGCTCGGCCGTCGGGAGCAGGTAACGACCTGAGAGCCCGAAGCCGTGCAGGTGCATCATCGGGGCCGCACCCGGCGGCCCCGACGACTCGCGGTAGAAGACCTTGACGCCGTCGTTGGACGTCCATCGCTCGGCCAGCCCGGAGGTGGTCACCGCGTCACACCTCCCCGCGCGCCGTGGAGAACGGCGCGCCGGCCGTCAACGGGCGATCAACACGAGAACCGTGCCCGTGCCGGTCCGTATGCGACTGGTTCGACATGGACTCTCCTCACCTCAGGGTGCCTCGCACGCTATCGACCAGCGTGGGAATCCAGGGCATAGACACCGAGATTTCCCGGACTCGCGTGGTTTCGGCGGCGCCTTCGCCCCGCTCTCGACGCTGCCCTGGCTCGTCCCGACCATCATCGGCACCTACCTGGTCCAGCAGGGCGCCACGCGGCTCGTGGGAGACATCACCGGCACCCTCCTGGCCGGTATCGCCCTCGGCACCTTCGCGGGGATCGCGTCGCGGCCGGCCGGCCGGCCACCGCGTCTCGTGCTGCTCCTCGGTGGCTTCTTCGTGCTCACCGTCGGGGGCCTGGGCCTGCGCGGCGCCACCGCGCTCCTCGGCGACGACGTCGTCTCCGGGTTCGGCGACCTGCGTGACTTCCTCGTCCAGATGGCGTCCGTCGCGATCTCGCTCGCCATCGGCCTGCTCGCGACCGAGCGACTGCCCTCGACCACCCGCCGCGCGCACCCGAGTGCTCCTCCGACCGTTCCCTGGTCACCCGGGTCACCCGGGTCACCCGGGTGACCACGTGACCGGGTGACCCACGCCGGTGCCTACCCGCCAGCGGGCTCGGGCGTGGGCACAGGTGTCGAGGCGTCGCGTACAGCACCTGCCGTAGAAGCGAGTCACACAGGGGACGGTGGCCGCTGCACCCGCCGTCCGTGACGATGGCCGCGTGGTCGCACCTGTTGTCACTTCTCTCGGGCACGCTGGGCTGCGGATCGACGCTCCCCACCTCACCATGCTGTGTGATCCGTGGATGTCGCCCGGAGGGGCCTTCCTCGGCTCATGGTTCCCGTTCCCCGACAACTCGCACCTGCGACGAGCGGATGTGCTGAACGCCGACTGGGTGGCCATCTCGCACGAGCACCTCGACCACCTCGATCTCGACCTCCTCCGGGAGCTTCCCGAGCGTGTGCGCATCGTCGTCCCTCGCTATCCCGCGCCGGAGATGGTCCAACGCATCCGCGCGGCCGGCATCCGCAACGTCCTCATCGAGCTCCGCAGCTGGGAGCGGCTGGCGCTCAACGACCGCGGGGACTGGGTCACCGTCATCCAGGAGCTGTCGCCGATGTGCCACGACTCGGCGATCCTCGTCGTCGCGGCCGGCCACGCGATCCTCCACACGAACGACGCGCGCCTCTCGGTGGCGCAGCTGCGGCGGGCCGCCCAGGAGGCTGGACGCCCCCTCGACCTCATGGGCGTGCAGATGTCGGGCGCGTCGTGGCACCCCATCTGCTACGAGTACCCACCCGAGGTCGTCGCCTCGATCAGCGCGGACAAGCGCATGGGCAAGTTCAAGGCCGTCAGTCGGCTCCTGCGGGCGGCACCGCCCCGGACCGTGATGCCGTATGCCGGGCCGCCCTGCTTCCTCGATCCCGTGCTCGTCCACCACAACGAGCGCATGGCACCGCCCGGCATCTTCCCCGACACCGCCCAGGCCGCCGCCTTCCTCCGGTCGAGGCTCCCCGGAATGGCCGTCGAGCCGCTCATGCCCGGCGACCGGATCGACGTGGGCACCGGCGTGGTCGACCGAGACCCGCGCTGGGACGGTTTCAGCCTCGCGGGCGGCGCTCACGACGGCACGCTCGACGGCACGCTCGACGCGGGGCTGCCCGACCCCCTGCGGGACTACCTGCGTGAGTATGCGGAGCGGCGGGCGCACGAGGTGGCCGCGGTGTATGCCGCCAACCCCGATCCGCCCCGGGGCAGTGGGCTCTCGCAACGCTTCGCCGACCACTTCACCGAGCTCGGGACGCTCTCTGACTACTTCCTGCACCGCATCGGGATGACGGTCCGTTTCGTCGTCACGGGCGACGACGGCGGGACGTGGGACGTCGAGCTCGGACCGTCGGAGTGCCGGGTCGACCTGACCGGCAGCACGTCGCACCCCGGCTACCAGATCACGGTCGAGGCCCGCTGGCTCGACGCGGTGCTGATGGGCCGGGTGCGCTGGGAGGACCTGTTCCTCTCCCTCCGCATCTCCGCGTGGCGCGATCCGGACCGCTACAACGACTACCTGGTCGGGTTGCTCAAGCACGCGGATGCCGGCGCCCTCGCGGCCGTGGAGTCGTTCGAGGCCGAGCGGAACCCGAACGACAGCGTCGTCCTCACCGACGGCGACCACGGGTGGCAGGTCAGCAGGTACTGCCCGCATGCAGGAGAGGACCTCACGCACGGCGCGGTCATCCGCGACGGTGTGCTGCGGTGTCTGGGTCACAACTTCGACTTCGACCTCGCGACGGGCGAGTGTCTCAACGCCCGCTGCGATCCCCTCGTCACGCGCCCGCTCGGATCCCCGGCCGTCGTCCCCTGAGCAGGTAGCGGACCGTCATCGCGATGACGTGCAGCGTCGCCAGCAGCGTCGGGCGGCACAGGAAGGTCAGGTCGGCCGCGACCCGTCGGGGCACCAGGCGCTCGATGTACCACTGCTCGACGTCGTCCGCCGACCCCGAGATGGTCACGTCGTCACGCAGGGTGATCTGGGCCGGACCGGTCAGGCCGGGCGTCTCGTCGAGGACCCATTGGAGCGCGGCGGGGTACTTGGCCGCGAGCGCCGGCGTCTCCGGACGCGGCCCGACGAGGGTCATCTGACCACGAAGGACGTTGATGAGCTGCGGGAGCTCGTCGAGGCTGGTGCGCCTCATGAGACGACCCGGCCCGGTCACTCGTGAGTCGCCGGCCCTCGTGACCTCAGGGCCGCCGACACCCACCCGCATCGTGCGGAACTTGTACATGGTGAAGGCCGCGTGCCCCCTCGTGAGTCGCTGCTGGCGGAAGATGACGGGCCCCGGGCTCGACAGACGCACGACGAGGGCGAGACCGAGAAGAACCGGCCACAGCAGGACGAGAGCGGTCAGGGCCACGACGAGGTCGAGCGCTCGTCGTCCCGTCGAGATGGCTCCCACCCGCGGCGTCCGCAGCGCGGCGTGCCGGGTCAATCCAGTCACAAGTCACCCCGTCCCTGACGCGACGAAGACGGTGCCGAACATGGTCCGCATCGACGCGACGTCCGCCTCGAGCCCCACCTGGAGCGACGACGGGGTCATGTGGGTCCACAGCTGGGCTCCACGAGCACGACGGGCGCGAAGGGCCTCCACGAGCGGGTTCGTCCGGAGGCCGGGGTCCGTGATCGTGTAGGTGCCACCCTTGTAGGGCTGGCTCCACGCCCAGATGTCGACGGCCTTCGCCCCGTGCGCGAGCGGGATGTCCACGAAGGTGTGGACGTCCGCGGCGGCATCGGCAGCGGTGCCGTCATAGCGCCCGGGATGGGCCAGCGCCTTGCGCGCCTGCAACCGCACCGTGCCGCCCCAACGACGCGTCGCCTCGTCCCACACCGCGGCCATCGCCTCGTCCCGCGTCGTGCCCCAGGCCGCATACTCCGCGCTCGACCGCAGGCCCGGGCTCAGGTCGATGACGTCGAGGCCACCCTGTGCGACGTACGAGTCGACGGCCGCGAGCGAGGTCGCCGGGTTCTTCGATACCTCCCGAGCGGCGCACTCGGTGGACACCGAAGGCACGGTGTCGCGCTGCCACCCGAGGCAGCCGAGCTGCGGCACGATGACGTCGATGAGCACCTTGCGGCCGGGCAGCCGCGCGTGCAGCGCAGCGGTCGTCGCCTTGAGGAAGGCGAGTGCAGTGGCCGGGTCCGTCCCGTCGTCGTAGCCCAGCTCGTCCGCGATCTTGACTCCGGCCACGCCCGGGCGGTCGGCGAGCTGGATGACCGTGGCGAGCACCGCCTCGTAGCGCGAGGGTCCCTTGACCCAGGCCGCGAGCAGGTCGGTCTCGACCCAGGCGGTGGCGTGCTGGGCGACCACGGCCTGCGCCAGGGCGACGTACTGAGGTCGCACGGTGGACGGTGCGGGGATCGGGGCGGCCGGACCGGCCTGGCCCCCGGCTGTCGTGCAGGCGGCCGAGGACACGACGAGGACGAGCAGGCCCCCGCGCAGAGCGGCGCGGAGGGAGCGCGGGATCCTGCTGCTCATGGCTGCTCCTGTGAAAGTCGTCTCCAGGCCCGGATGAGGAGCACGTCCGTCGTCAGATAGGCCACGGCGCTTGCCCAGGCCGCACCCAACGAGCCGTGGCGCGGGATGAGCAGAAGGTCCAGCACCAGCGTGACCGCGAAGCCGCCGCCGAGGATGACGGAGTTGAGCCCAGGTCGACCCGACCCGAGCAGGAACCCGGACGCGACTCCTGCCGCGGGCTCGGCCACGAGGCCGAGCGAGATGACGGCCGCCGGCAACGCGGCGGCACTGAACTGCTCCCCGTAGACGGCCGGCAGCACCACGAAGGCACTGGCGGCCAGGAGCACCCCGGCGAGCACGCCGAACGCGAGGAGCTGGCCGACGGTCGGGAACGGCCGCCGCGCCGGAGGGGCTGGCGCCCGAGCCGCCGGAGCCACAGAGCCAGCCGACGCGACCGATGCGGCTCGGCGAGAGAAGTTCGGATACGTGACCCACGTCAGCGCCAGACCCGGCAGGCGCAACAGCTCCGCGTACTTCGAGGCCACGACGTAGACACCGACCTGGGCAGGGCCGGCCATCGCCCCGAGGACGACGACGTCGAGACGCAGGTTGAGCAGGTTGAGGATGCCGCCCACCTGGCTGCGGAGCCCGAAGGCAGCCATCCGCCGGCCGAGCGCCAGGTCCGGGCGCCCGATGAGCGCGGCTCCTCGCAGGTGCACCCTGCGACCGATGCGCACCCAGGCGTGTGCCGCGACGACGACGTCTGCGACCAGCAGGGACAGGAGCAGCAGCCATCCACCGCGCACTCCCCAGACCCAGAGGAGCAGGTAGACGGGTACGAAGGCGGCCTCTTCCGCGGCGGTGACGATGTTCGAACCGCGTGAGTCGTCGAGGGCCTGGAGGCATGCCTTCCCGACAGCGACAGGGAGCTGGGTGGCCACGGTGATGCCGGTGACGGCGACGACGGCATACGAGGTCGAGCTCATGAGGTGGTCGTGGATGACGGGCGTCAGCACGAGCCACACGGCCGTGCCGACGAGAGCGCCGGCAAGCAGCGCGGCGTGAATCGTCGGCCACAGCCGTGGGTGTGCCGCCTCGGGGCCCGCCACGAAGAACCCCATCGACCCGGGCAACCCACATGCCGCGACGACGCCGACAAGGCCTGGGAGGACACGCATCAGGGCGAGCAGCCCGACGTCCTCGGCGCCGCCCGACCTGGCCACGAGCACGGTCACCAGCGCCACCGAGACCAGCGCCACGAGCCGGGCGCCGATGTTGCCCACCACGGATCGCGCCGCCGTGCCCCGGAACGCCCTACGGCGCAGGACGCCGGGCCGACCCCGGTTCATCGGACCGGCCCCGGGTTTCGGCGCTCGAAGCCCCACGCCGCTGGGTCGATCCCGGCGACGAGGCCCAGCAGGGCCCAGATGTGACGGAAGTGCAGCACCTCGTAGAACAGGGCAGCCGCGGCGAGAGCGCAGCCGAGCGCGAGCAGGAACTCGGGGCGCGGCACGACGTGGCTCACCCAGCGGGACTGGGTCCACGTCGCGACCCGCCCGAGCCTGACGGCGGTCACCGCGATGAGGGCGACCAGCCCGAGCCCTCCGAGCGCGCCTCGTTCGACGAGCGTGGCGAGGTAGTCGTTGTGGGCCTCCTTGACGTACGGAGCGGCCTCCCCCTTCAGGGCGGCCTTGGTCCGCCCCGGCCCCACGCCCACGAGGTCCCCGCCGAGGTAGAGGCCGAGGGTCTCCGAGGCCAGTGCCTCGCGCGATCCACTCGACTCGTCCGACCGACCCAGGGAGTCCTTGAGGATCTGGACGCTGTCGGCGGCCTTCTGCCCGATCGCGGAGAGGTTCACCTGCGGGGCGACGAGGGCCACACCGGCCGCGGCCAGGAACGCGGCTGCCAGGGCCGCCAGGACGCCTTGCCGTCGTCGGAGTCGCAGAAGCACTCCCACACCGGCCATCACCGCGAGGCCGACGGCGGCGCCGTTCGACCCCGTGAAGACGATGGCCAGGAGGACCAGGAGGACGGCGAGGCCCCGGGCCACCCGGTGTTGGATGACGGACGTCGCGAGGATGAGGGCGATGCACACGAGGAAGTAGTTGGCCGCGAGGTTGGGGTCGTCGAACGTGAGCGAGGCACGCCCGCCGTCCTTGGCGCTGAGACCGGCCATCCACGAGATGCCGGCGATGCGACCGGCACAGAGCACGCCGGCCCAGAAGACGCCGGACCACACCCAGGCGCGGAGCAGCACGTCGAGCAGCCACCGCCGGCGACGGACGGCATTCGCGATCGCAGCAGCCCACAGCAGGCAGAAGATGTCCTGGAGGACCGCCAGGACCGCCGACTCGGCACCGGACTGAAAGGCCGACGTGGCGCCCGCCGTCACGAGCAGGCCCATGGGCAGCAGGTACGGCACCCCGACGGGGACGTGCTCGTGCCGCAACCACAGGACGACGACCACGACGAGCGCGAGGATCCCGACATCGGCGAGTGCCGTGTTGCCGGGACCGCTCGGCACGAGGAGGGGGAGCATCACCACGGATGCGGCGAGGACGTATCCGACGTGGCGTGGCCCGCGCGCGAAGTACGGGTCGTCGAGCGCGAGCCGGTCGGCCGGATGCCCGGTAACGGCTCGTGTCGGCACGCCGCTCGTGCTGCCCGCGTCCGCGCGACGGGCAGGCGACGGTCGCCGGCCCGCACGGGACGTCGGCGTCAGGGGCGGCGCTGGACGCGTGGTCACGGCCATCGCAGCAGCTCCTCGGCAAGCAGCAGGTGCTGGACCGCGAAGTCGGCGTGGTCGCTGTGCGCCGCGACGTCGACCGTGGCGAGCGCGAGCACGTCGCGCCACAGGTGACCGTCTCGCCCTGTTGCGACGAGCGCCTCGGAGAGGACCTGCCCGACGAGTGATGGCAGCCACCCGACGCCGTGGGCGGCATACCGGATCGGTTCCCCCCAGCCGCCCGCCGTCAGGCCGGGGTGTCCACGGACCGCGCGTCCCGGCCGAGTGTGCCGATCGAGGTAGAGCAGGTAGCTCACGACGAAACGGGCCAGGTCCCTGACCGGGTCGCCGCCGATGACCGCATGCTCCCAGTCCACGACCCCGGTGACGCGACGACCGGTGCGCAGGACGTTGCCGCACCAGAAGTCGCCGTGCACCACCGACAGCGGCGACCCCGGAGGCATCAGGAGTCGTGAGTCGAGGTCCGTGACCCTCTCAGCGACATCGGGGGCGACATCGGAGGCGACGTCCGAGGAGGCCTCGCCCGCCGGCCACCGCTCGCGCAGGCGCGTCGCGAGCGCCTGCCAGTCCCCGGAGGGGCCGGGGACCCGGTCCACCGGAAGGCGTCCGAGCTCTCGCAGCCACGAGATCGCACCGGCGAAGTCCTCCCGGACGACATCAGCCTTCGCCGTGTGCCGCCACCGGTGGTAGTCCACGGACATCGGCACGCCCGGAAGGACCTCCGTGACGAGCAGGGCTCCGGTCTCGTCCCGGCGCTCGTCGAGGAGCCGCGGCACGGTGCCACCGACCATGCCGGGATCGAGCGCCTCAACGGATCGGAGCGCTGCGGCCTCGGCGCGCACGGCAGCGACGGACCCCTCGGTGAGCGCCGCCTTGACGACGAGGCGCGGTGTCGAGTCCGTCGGGGAGAACGCGACGATGATGGCCTTGGGGTTCTCGTCCCTCGACAGCGCCACCACGACGAGCGGCGGCGACTCCGTCCCGAGGTGGTCGCGCAGCGTCGAGCGAAGCAGGTCTCCGGGACTCGTCCCGAGCAACGTCGTGGTCATCGCCGGGTCCCGACGAGGATGCGACCCGGTACGAGGGCACCGGTCACCCGGAGGATGACGACCGCCCCCGCCCTCGTGCCGCCGGCCCGCTGGGTCGCGCGCTGCAGCGCCTCGATGAGGTACGTGCCACGCGTCACGCGCGGCGGAGTCGTGGTGAAGGTCGACAGGAGCCACCGCACCGTTGCGGGGTCGTCGGCCGCCACGAAGGTGGCATGCCCCCAGGTCGGCAGCACGATGTACTCCGCGTCGACCCGGACACCGAGTCGTCCGGCGGCCCGCCGGAGACGGCCCCGTCCACCCGGCCGCCGATCCGCCAGGGCGACCGTCGCGCCGCGCGGGAGGACCATGACCCGCGCGACGTCCTCCGGCCGCGTGGGCCATGCCACCTGGGTGTCGGCGGAGAGCAGGACGTGGGCGGGATCGGGGACGCTCACGACGTCCCCCGCGTTCCGGCCCCGACGAGGCGACCGCGCGGACGCGCAGCCCCGTCGGAGTAGATCTGGTCGAGCACCGACCCGGCCGTGGTCTGGTCGTATCGGGCGCCGAGGCGCTCACGAGCGCGGGTGGCCCACTCGCGCGCCTCGACCGGGTGCGTCAGGGCATGGTCGAGGGCGGCGGCCAGCAGGTCCGGGCGCATGGGTGGGACGAGCAGCCCCGTGTCACCCGGGATGACCACGTCCGGGACGGCGTTCACGGCAGTCGCGACGACGGGTATGCCGCACTGCTGGGCCTCGACGACGACGCACGGGAGCCCCTCGTAACGGCTGGCCAACGCGAAGACGTCGAAGGCGGGCAGCAGCTCGGGGACGTCCGAGCGGTTGCCGAGCAGCAGCACCCGATCGCCGATCCCGAGCGCTTGGACCTCACGGGCAGCGCGCGCGGCCAGCTCGCCGTCCCCGATCCAGACGAGGGTCGCCGGCGTGGAGAGCCGGCTCAGCGCGCGCAGCATCACCTCGGGAGCCTTCTGGTAGTCGAGTCGACCGACGGTTCCGACCACGGGCACGTCGGGCCCGAGACCCAGCCGTTCCCGGGCCCGCGCCCGCGTCTCCGGGGTGAGGACGACACTCGGGTCGTCCACCGCCGGGCCGATCGTGTGGATCTGCTCCGGCCGGGCCAGTCCACGCCGCAGCGCCTCGACCGCCACACCGGTGCCCACCGCGAGGTAGGCGTCGGTGATCCTCGAGAGCCGGCGTTCGATGCCGATGTAGGCGGCGCGCGACACGGGGTTCTGGAACTCGTGGAAGGGGAATCCGTGGAGCGTGTGGACGATGAGGGGCACGCCCGCCCGATGGGCCGCCAGCCGACCCAGAGCCCCCGCCTTGGCACTGTGCGTGTGCACGATGTCGGCCTCGCGGGTGCGCACGAGGTCGGTGAGCCGGTCGAGCGCCACGGCATCGGCCCGAGGGCTGATCGGGGAGACGAGCTCGGGGACGACCACGACCTCCACCCCGCCGGCTCGGGCGCGGTCCAGCAGGGGTCCATCCCTGGTTCCGGTGACGAGGACGCTGTCGTAGCGCGACGGCTCCAGGGCGGTGGCGCCCCGCACCGCCACGCCTCCGGCGCCGGCGACGCACCGGGTGACCACGTGCACGACCCGCCGCTTCATGGGCGATGTGCTCCGTCGACAGCCGGCTCCGCCGTCACGCGCAGCTGGGCAGCGATCTCCCGCAGGGTGACCCCGGGCGACGAGGGAAGCAGGACTTCGTATGCGGGACGCGTCCGAGCCATGGACTCGGCGACGCCCGCGACCGGAGGATGGGCCGGGCCGCGCGCCGTCCCGAGCGCGAGCGTGGCAGCGAACGCCCAGTAGCGACGCAGCTCGCCTGCGGCGTAGGTGCCACCGACGAGCTCACGAGCGGCGCTGCTCGCGTCCAGCCGCCGGACCACCGGGTCTGCCCGGTCACCACGGCGCAGCACGACCACGGCATCGGGCACCACGGACTCGACTCGACGCGCCCACGACGACTCGCGTCGGCCGTGCGGCATCCGACGTCCCGAGCCTCCGAGGGCGCGGGCCGGCTCCAGCAGGCCGTGCACCGTGTGTCCGTCGCTGACGCAGAGGTTGTCGCTCACGGGCACGTCGGACGCTCCGTCGAGGGTGGCGACCAACGTCGACTTGCCCACGCCACCCGGACCCGCCAGGACGATGGCGGATCCGCCGACCGTGGCGGCAGACACGTGCAACGGCACATGGCCCATGACACCGGCCCACCACATGGCCGGGTACTGCACCAAGACGGCTCGGTGGAGCAGCACGCGACGATCGGGAGCCAGCGCACCGAGGGCTCGGTGGCGCCACCCCGGCCGAGCCCGGGCAACGATGTCGAGCCCCGAGTCGGACGGGCGGATCGTCAGGTCGAGCCCACTCGCACACGCGTCGAGGAGGATCACCTCCCGGCCGTCGGACCAGGCCCCCCGCGTCAGCGGGCGGTGGTGCGGCCCGGGCTCGGTCGTCCCCGTGCGCGCCACGGTGACGCGAACGTCGGCGACTGCCGCTGCCGCACCGCCGTCCCGCGGTGCACGGCTGTCGGCGTCGGAGGGCTCCGGGCCGCCCCAGGCCTCGTGCACGACCTCCAACCAGTCCTCGGTGTCGGCGTCGACGTCGACGACCACCCCAGCGGTACGCATGTGCTCGCTCATCGTCGAAGCACCTCCTCGGTCTCGACCCGGGCCAGAGCACGTTCGTCGTCGACAGGGATCGGCCCCCCGACGGGACCCACGTCGGCCCGCTCGGCCTGCTCGGCCTGCTCGGCGTGCTCGAGACGTGCTCGRCGTGCTCGGCGTGCTCGGCGTGCTCGGCGTGCTCGGCGTGCTCGGCGTGCTCGGCGTGCTCGGCGTGCTCGGCGTGCTCGGCGTGCTCGGCGGCGTGATGCGACCCGGTCCGGCCGGTGTCGCCGGCAGGTGCGCGGCGAAGCCTGCGCCTGCCGGGTTCATAGCTGACGACACCGAGGACCGGCCACCCGAGGGCCTCCACGAGAGCGCTCGTTCGGGCGAGGTCACGAGCCAGGAGCTGCTTCGGCGTGAGGATGACGGCCACCGGGTTCTCACCAGGGTCCACCCATTCGCTCCCCAGTACGGAGCACTCGAGGCGGTGGGAGCCAGGACCAGCCGACGGGCCGACGTGTGGCGCGAGCAGACGCGCCCAGTCCTCGTCCCGCGCCAGGACCGGCACGACGAAGAGGTGCCCCGCCTCGTACCTTCGTGCCAACAGGGCCAGCCGGTCTGCAGCCTGTACCGCAGCGGCGACGGTGCGCGGAGAGACGTCGCGTGCAGGGAGGTGGCCCACGAGCGGCACATCGAGCGCGCGGGCGATCGCGCGGGCAGTGGGCAGTCGCGGCCGGAAGGTCTCGAGGGTCGCCGCGAGGCCGAGCCCCACGAGGGCACCGATGAGCGCGACGAGGATCCCCTTCTGCGGCGTGTCCTTGGGAAGCGCGACCGTCGGTTGGCGAACGGGGTCGAGCAGGACCGCCCTCGAGCTCGACAGGAAGGCGAGGTCGAGGTCCGAGAGCTGACGCTCGTACTCGGTCTGGCTCGCGGTGAGCGCGCTGAGCTGGGCCTGGATGGCGAGGACGTCGCCCGGCGAGGCGTGGGAGAGCCTGGACACGAGCTGCTGGCGCTGCTTGGTCAGTCCGTCGAGCTGCGACTTCACCTCCTTGCGGCGCTGTTCGACCGTCTGCTGGTCGCCGACGTTGGAGAACTGGATGACGTCCGAGGTCAGCGAGCCGGCGATGATGGCGGCCCGGCCCGGCGACGTGTCGGTGACCGCGATCTCCATGACCGGCGACACTCCGACACGGCGCACGTCGATGTGGTTCGCCGCGAAGCCGGCGACGTCTGCCTGCAGGCCCGCCTTGTCGAGCGCGACGCGCACCACCCCGGGACTCGTGGCGATGCCGAGGACCCGCTGGCTCGTCGCGTCGGCCTGGACGTTGGATGCCGCCAGGTCTCGTCCCATCTGCACCCGGGCCACGGCCTCGTACAGGTCGGCGTCGTTCCTCCCGAGCAGCACTGCCGCAGACAACGGAAGGACGATGCAGCTGAGGATGATCAGCCAGTGTCCCCGGAGTATCCGATGGAATGCCTCGTCGATCGTCATGTCCCCACACTCTGTGTCTCGAGCTGCCTTCTCGTGTACCGACGCTAGGTCTGCCGCAGAGGCACGACATCGCTCGCCGACACGACCCCCGACTACGTCAAACGACCGACCCCCTCGTGGCAGGCAGTGCTGCCGATCCGCGGGGATCCGGGCCACCGTGCTGCATGCCTACGCCGGTCACCGGACACGACGGGCGGCCGGGGCGACTGCATCCCGGGGGGAGGGGGTGCTGGAGCGTCGTCCCGGCCGCGTTAAACGGCGCCGTCGTGCTGCTGTCCTCGGTCGCGGCGCCGAGCTGGGTGGTTGCTAGATCCGGAGCTTCGTCGTCGTCGACGCGGACAGGCCGCCGGCGTCCGCCACCGTCAGGCGGAGGGTGTACGTGCCCGACGTCGAGTAGGTGCACTGTGCTGATGACGAGGTGGTCGGGCCGATGTCGGGAGCCCCGTTCCCGCACCGGTAGGTGTAGGTGAGCGCACCGTGCTCGGGATCGCTGGAACCAGACGCGTTGAGCGTGGCGACCTTCCCCGCGACGGTCACGGTGAGCACGGCCACGGGCGGCTGGTTGGAGGCGATGACGAGTGTCGTGAACGGGCTGTTCGCCTGGTTGCCCGCGTCGTCGGTCACGGTCACCCGGGCCTTGAAAGTGCCCCCGGCCGGATAGCTGCACGTGGCGGCGGCGGACGCCTGGGGTCCGACCTTCGTGCCGTTGCCGCACGTGAACGTGAAGGTGAGCGGGCGACCCTCGGGGTCGGACGAGGCCGAGGCGTCGAACCGCGCGGTGGTGGGCGCGAGGGACCCCGGCGGCGACGTCAGCGCCAGCTTCGCGGTAGGCGGCTGGTTCACCGCCACCGTCACGGTCCTCGTTGCCTGCGACGTCCGACCGAGCGCGTTGGTCACGGTCACGGATGCGGTGAACGTGCCTGCTACGGCATACGTGCAGCTCGCCGACGGCGATGACTGCGGACCCACCTTGGGCGCCCCGTTGCCACAGTCGAAGACGAACGAGAGGGCGCTGCCCTGCGGGTCGGTCGACGAGGACGCGTCGAGCGCCACGGGCAGCGGCACGGCTCCGGAGGTGGGCGTGGCGGTCAGCGCGGCCGCTGGGGGAAGGGCCGGCGCCGACGCGACGATCGCGACGGGTGCGGTCGAGGCCAGACCGGCCGTGTCGACGACCCGCACCGACGCCGTGTAGGTCCCCGCGAGCGGGTAGGTGCACGTCGCCGTGGCGAGGGTCTGCGGACCGACCGATGTCCCGTTCCCACACGCGAACATGTAGGTGCTGATGGCGTTGTCACCGGCCGACGAACCCGCGGCCGAGAGCGTGACGGACAAGGGAACGGTTCCGCTCGGCGGCGTCGCCGTGACTGCTGCCGTCGGGCCCCTCGCACCTGCCGCCCCGCCGTGGTACTCGAGCGCTCCACGGTCACCGTAGGGCGGTGTGCCGGCGCCGGTGTCCGGGACTCCGAGGACGTCGACGGGCGAGACCCCGTCGTGGTCGTCGGAGACGGCACCTGCCACGCCGAGGTCGGCGCTGTCGATCGCGGGCGACTGCGGCGTCAGCGCGAGGTCGCGTCCGGGTTGGTCGACGAATCCGGCTGCGGCCGCGATGTCGTTCGCGCCCTGACCGCTCGCCGAACGGAACCCGGCGACGGTCGGGTAGGCCACGGAGAACCACTCGTAGAGCGGGCCGCCGTTGCTCATGTGGACGAGGTTGCGGTCGACGGTCGATCCGGGGCTCGACTTCTCGTCGAGCCGGATGTCCCCGATCGTCCGGGTGCTGCCGATGGCGTTGTCGACGCTGATGTTGTCCGCCACGACGGCACCGGAGCAGCCACCCTCGAGGTTGATCCCCGCGGTCGCGTTGCCCACGGCCGTGTTGCCGATCACGCGGTCGCCCACCGAGCCCAGGCAGTCGAGCCCGTGGTCGCCGTTGTCGCGGACGATGTTGCGGCGCACGGTCGCGTTGTCGGAGCCGGTGTAGACCTCGATCCCCGAGTCCTGGTTGGAGTACGAGGTGTTGCGCTCGACGACGGCTCCCGTGGAGCCCGCGCTCACGTCGATGCCGTTGGCCAGTCGTTGCGTCGGGTGGACGTTGTCGTGCGCGGTGTTGCCGGAGACGGTTGCACCCGTGCTCGACTGCACACTGATTCCGTGGAATCCGTTGGCGTAGACCGAGTTCGACGACACGACCGCGTCCGCGCTCGTGGCGATGCGGATGCCGATGGAGCCGTTGCCGGTGCTGGTCGCCCCGGACACGCGGGTCCGGACCGAGCGGTCCGAGGAGATGCCGTAGCTCGAGGCCTGTTGCGCGAGGACCGACGAGACGACGACGTCCGACGAGTCCTGGATGCTGATCCCGACGCCGTTCTGCCCCACGGTCGTGAACCCGTCGACGACGACGGAGTCCGCACTCCAGAGCTTGAATCCGTAGGTTCGTGTGGATGCCGCGGTCGTTCCCGACGATCCCGGGCTGGCGCCGCCCACGTCGACGTAGAGCAGCCCGGCGGCGGCGTCGTAGAAGAACGTGCCGGAGGTCGTGCTGGTGACGCCGGTGGCGACCGCGAGCCGACTGCCGTCGCGCAGGACCTGGGTCACCGCCGAGGCCGATGACACGGGTGTGCGCCAGGCATTGGTCCCCGTCGCCGTCCACAGGGACGCGGCGGACAGGTCTGTCGTCCCGATGACCCGCACTCCACCGTTCGCGCGGAACGTCAGCGGAGCGGTCCGCATCCCGGTGTGGGCGGGGGTCACCTGCTCCGGATAGTCCCCCGCTTCCACGACGACCGTGTCACCGGCCAGGGCGACCGACGCCCCTCGGCTGATCGTGCAGAACGGGGTGCTCGTGCCGTCAGCGGAGTCCGAGCAGGACGCCGCGCCTCGGTCGACGTGGTAGGTCACGAGGGGCCGGTCGGTGAGCACGACGGGGTGTTCGGCCGTGGCCGACGATCCACCGGTGTCCCTGACGATGACGGTCACGACGTGGGTGCCGCTCGTGACGTAGCCGTGCTGCGCGACGGCGGAGGTCTGGGGACCGACCACGGTCCCGTCCCCGAAGTCGAACGTGTACGTGCTGATGCCCTCGAGGTCGACGTCGCTCGAGCCGCGAGCGTCCGCGGTCACGTTGAGGGCGGGAGGCACCTGGCCGCTGGTCGCCGAGAGCACGAGCACGGCGTGCGGAGGGTTCGTGCCCGAGTCCCCCGCCTGCGGCATCCGTTCGAGGGCGCCTCGGTCGGCGTAGGCCGGCGTACCCGTCCCACGGTCCACGACGGTCGGGTCGTCGGTCGGGGCGGTGCCCGCACGGTCGAGCGGCTCGAAGCCGCTCGCGCTCGTGTCGGCGGCGTCGATGGCCGCCGACTGCGCCGCCAACCGGAAGTCGTGGGTGCTTGCGGCGACGAACTGCGGGTCGCGCCCGAGTCCGGCCTGCTCCTGCCCGGTGGCTGCGGCGAAGCTCTCGACCGTCTGGTAGCGGGTGAGGCCGATGCGGACCGACGGGGTCCACACACTGTTCCAGATGAGGTCGCTGTCGGCAGAGAACCCGGTCATCGACGTCTGCTCGACGTAGAGGTCGGAGCTTGCGGTGGTGAGGCCGTTGTCGACGGAGATGTTGTCGCGCAACATGGCACCGGTGCTCTGCCCCTCCACGGAGATGCCGTCGTCGTGGTTGCCGTAGGCGGTGTTGGACACGTAGCGGACGCCCGTCGACCCCAGCGTGTCCAGGCCGTGGTTCCCGTTGCCGTAGCTGATGTTGCGGACAACGAGGGCGCGGGCCGAGCCGTTGTAGATCTGGATGCCGCTGTCCTGGTTGTCGTGCACGACGTTCGCCCTGACCACGTTGTCGGTCGACGTCGCGTTGACGTCGATGCCGGCCGCCGTGGCGCTTCCCGACGTGACGCGGTTCTGTGCCGACTCGTTGTGCTCGATGACGTTGCCCGACGAGCCCTGGAGCGAGATCCCGTGGTTCCCCGCGCCGGAGACTGAGCTCCCCGAGACCGTGGAGCCCGTCGTGGCGCTCAGCCTGATGCCCACGGAGACCGATGCCGTGACCGTCGACGCCGCCACGGTGATGCCCGAGCTCGAGGACTCGACGAGGATGCCGTAGCTGCCGCTGGACGTGCTCGAGACGTTCGTCAGCGACACGGTGCTGCTGCCGCTGACGCGCAGACCGGCGAGGTTCTGGCCGGTCGTGTCGAAGCCCTCGATGCTGACGTTGCTGCGACCCACGACGTTGAACCCGTAGGTCTGGGCGCCGGCGAGGACCGCGTGGCCCGTCGGCGACTGGCCACCCGTGTTGACGTAGAGCACCTTGGCGGTCGCGTCGTAGTAGAAGGACCCGCTCGGCAGGGCCGTCGCGCTCGTTCCCGTCGCGAGTCGTGCACCGTCGACGAAGACCTGCTTCGGCGAGCTCGGTGGGGCGTAGGCGGTGCTCCAGATGCCGCCCGCCTGGCTCGACCACGTGGCCGCCGAGAGGTCACGTGTGCCGACGACGTTCACACCGGGGCCCGAGGCCACGAACCGGATCGGCGCTCCGCCGACCCCAGAGGCGCCGACCGTGACCTGTTCGGGGTACGCCCCGGGGTTGACCGTGACGGTGTCGCCTGCCGTCAGCGCATGGCCGGCTGCGGCGCCGATGGTGCAGAAGGGAGTGGCGGCCGTGCCGGGCCCGGTGTCTGCGCAGCTGGACGTCGTGTTGTCGACCCACCACGAGGTTGCCGCCGACGCGGGACCGGCGACGACGAGCTGCCCGGTCAGGGCGAGCGTGAAGGCGGCAAGTGTTCCGGTCAGCCCTCGTGCGTGCATCGTCGGCTCCTCACGTCGGCGTGTGGTCTGTTCGACTCGTTGGTCTGGCGGCTGGTTGGTCTGGTCTGGTCCTGGTGGACCGGATCCGGTGGTGTGGTGGGGGTCAGTTCAGGACGGCGAACGGCCGCATCCGAGCGACGGGACGCACGATGCGGTGCTGGGTGAGCACCGACATCGCCGCGTTCACGCCGTTGTCGTCCAGGTGCGCGACCGTGGTCGGCGCCGCGTCCGAGTAGCTGAAGCGCAGCGTGTTTCGGCCCGATGGATCGAGCAGCGAACGCCCGTCCTTCTCGAACTGGTCGATGACCGTCCCCGCGCCGTGACACGCGGAGTGGAGGCTGTCCGCGCTGCGGTCCCCGGCGACGGCGAGATACGACGACGTCCGGTTGGTGCCGGGCAGAAGAACCGCCTGTCCGGTCGTGCCGAAGACCGTCCCCTCCGGCATACGGCTCGCTGGGAAGGCCCTGCACGAGTTGTGACGGTGCACGACCGCAGGTCGCCCGGCGACCTGCTCCTCGTATATCGAGTTGTGGGGCGAGTCGACGACGAGGCTGCCGATGTCGCCTCCGAAGACCCGGGCTGCGAGACCTCGCAGGGCGGCGTACGTCGCCAGGCGGAACGCGTAGCCGTAGTTCATCGCCGCGGCATTCGCGAGCATGAGGCGCTGCCCCTCGTCACTGGCGAGGTCGACGGGGGCGCATCCCTTGGCGAAGTAGAGCCGCATCCGCTCTCGCAGCTGAGCCGCCGATCGCGCCGTCGCGAGGTGGAACAGTGGCTTCTGGACCGACATGACGGCACGCATGACGCGAGCGGTGTCCCGACGTCGCTGGAAGAGGTGGCCGATCTCACCCGTGAGCACGCCTCCCCCCGCGTGGTACTGGAGCGTGACCTGTCCCTGGCGGACACCGAGCAGCTCGGCGAGGTGAGGGTCGAGGATCTCCTCCACCTGCTGGAGCTCGACGAAGTGATTGGTGGGGCCTACGGTCCCGAACCGCAGGCGCGCCAGGTGCCAGGCCAGCGCTGGGATCTCCCGACGGAGCCGCTCCGCCCCTCCCCACTGCTCGAGGTCGACCCGGCCGCCCTCCTCCATCCGCTCGAGCTCCTTCGCGTCGACCCCCCATCGGTCGGCAGCGAAGCCGGCGCCGTCGACAGCGGCGGCGACCACCTCTCCGGACGTCAGCTCGCGGGCTCCGCGGGTGGGGTAGGGATACTTCTCCTTGACCGCCCGGTAGAACTCGTGGATCGCTCGGTCGTCCGGTCGGTCGGTCCCGAGTGCGATGAGCGCCATGCCGCAGTTCACCGAGGAGCTGGTGAACGTCGGACGTATCGTCCCGCGAGTGGCCACCGCGATGCTCGACGGCATCTCCATGTTGCGTTTGTGGTGGAAGTCCGGCAACACCACGGGAGGCGCGGCCAGGTCGAGCCCGGCGGCGCCGAGCTCGAGCGAGTGCAGCACCGCCTCGTCGGCTCGCAGCCCGGGCCCGTCGAGCACCGTGGCCCTCGCTGCCGGGGGTGACGGGTATGCCGGGGGTGACGAGGGCGCTGACCGGCCCGGCTGCTGCCTGGTGCCGCGGCGACCTGCTGCGATGACCGTGAGTTGCACGCTGTTCCTCGCTTCGTCTGGAGGTTCGTTTGAAGGCGGCCGACCGACTCAGAAGTCGTCGGGGTAGAGCGCCGAACAGGATGTGCTGTCGGCGGGGCTGGAGCGGACGTAGTTGCCTAGCAGCGCGGCCATGATCGACGTGACCTCATCGACCGCGTTGCGCGACGACGCCTCGAAGAGGTCCTCGAGACCCGACAGGAAACGGGGGCCCGGCGCTGCGGACGACGTGCTGTAGATGCGCGGGTGGGTCGTCGCCTCACGGGCCTCGTGGCCGGCGAACAGACTCTCGTGGAGCTTCTCGCCGGGGCGCAGTCCGGTGAACCGGATGTCGACGTCGCTGAGGCCGAGCTGGCGGGCGTAGTTCGCGACGAGGTCGACGATGCGAACCGGCTTGCCCATGTCGAGGACGAAGGTCTCCCCGCCGCGCGCCAGATGGGCGGCCTCCAGGACGAGGCCGACCGCCTCCTCGATCGTCATGAAGAAGCGCGTGACGTTGGGGTGGGTCACCGTGAACGGCTCGTCGTTGCGCAGCTGCTCCGCGAGCACCGGCAGCAGGGACCCGCGGCTGCCCAGCACGTTGCCGAAGCGGACAGCAGCCACCGTGGTGGTCGCGCGTGACGCGGCAGCATGCTTCGTCACGAGCTCCGCGAGCTGCTTCGTGGCACCGAGAACCGACGTCGGGTCGGCCGCCTTGTCGGTCGAGATGAGGATGAACCGCCCGACCTCGTGGACGACCGCGGCCGTGACGACGTTGAGCGTGCCGCGCACGTTGGACTTGACGCCCTCACACGGGTGCCGTTCGAGCATCGGCAGGTGCTTGAGGGCCGCCGCATGGAAGATCACGTCCGGCCGCATGTCCCCGATGATCTGGTCCATGCGCTGCGCGTCGCGGATGTCGGCCACGACCAGGTCGTCTGAGTCGAGCAACCCCTCGCCGGTGAGCTCGAGCTGGAGACGGTGGAGGTTCGACTCGTCGTGGTCGAGCATGACGAGTCGCTCGGGTCCGAAGCCGTTCACCTGACGACAGAGCTCGCTCCCGATCGAGCCACCCGCCCCGGTGACCAGGACCCGCGCGCCGCGGATCGTCGCCTGGACCTCGGGAGACACGACGTGCATCTCCGGTCGACCGATGAGGGCTCCGATCTCGAGCGAGCGCAGGTCGGTGCCCACCACGTCGCGCTGCATCATGGTGACGAACGACGGCAGGTGGCGCACGCTCGCGCCGACGCGCGACGCCGTCGTCGCCAAGGTGCGGACCTGGGCCGAGGAGAGCCCCGGTATGGCGAGGAGCACGACGTCGACACGCTGCACCGTCACCACGGCGAGCAGGTCGGAGAGCATCCCCAGGACGGGAAGCCGTCGCACCACCCGCTTGTGCGTGTCGTCGTCGAGGAAGCCGATGGGGGCCAGACCCAGGTCCGGGACGTTCTCGAGATCGCGCGCCAGGGCACGGCCCGCCTCCCCAGCGCCCACGATCAGGGTTCTCAGCCCCTTCTGCATCGTGGGGATGAAGCCCAGATCGGCCGGTGTCCACTCGTACTGCAGTGACGTGCTCACTGTGTTCCTCCCAGCTCGGCCAGCGCCGCGCAGACCATGTCCACCTCGGCATCACTGATGACGGGATCCATCGGCAGCGAGAGGGTGCGGTCGAATACCGCGTCGGCACCGGGGTGCCCACCCGCGGACAGGACGCAGCTCCGGCGGAACCAGCTCAGTCGATGGACCGGGATGAAGTGCACGGAGGTGGCGATCCCGCGGGCGCGCAGCAGATCGATCAGCTCGTCTCGCGGCACGCCGTACTCGGGCAGGACCCGGACGGCATACAGGTGCCAGGCATGACGTCCTGTCGTGGGCCGAGGCGGGCGCCGGATCCCGGCGATGGCGGCCAACGCGCCGTCGTAGCGGTCAGCCACCTCCGCTCGTCGGGCCTGGTACTCGTCGAAGTGCCGCAGCTGGGCCCGGCCGATCACCGCCTGGACATCGGTCATGTTGGCCTTCAGGCCGTCGACGGCGACGTCGTACCTCCAGCCGCCACCCGGCAGATAGCGACGCCAGGCGTCGGCCGACATGCCGTGCAGGCGGGTTTCGCGGAGGCGCGCGGCCAGCTGCGCGTCGTTCGTGGTCACCATGCCCCCCTCGCCGATCGGCAGGTTCTTCGTCGCGTAGAAGCTGAAGCAGGTCGCGCGCGAGATCGTGCCGACCACGGCCGAACCCGAACGGGTCCCGAGCGCGTGGGCGGCGTCCTCGATGACGTGGTCCAGGTCGACGCCTGCCGCTGCCGCGAGCTCCCTGACGTCCGTGGGCAGGCCTCCGAGGTGCACGACGAGGAGGGCGTCGACGCCGCCGCACTCGGCGACGGACGCGGCGACTGTCTCGGGGCTCGGCATCGCGGTCAGCTCGTCGACGTCGGCGAGCACGGCCACGTGCCCGGCATGGCTGATCGCTGAGGCCGCCCCGCAGAAGGTCATCGTCGACGTGAGCACCTTGGAGCCGGGTGGCAGGTCGAGAGCGCGCAGGGACAGCTCGATGGCGGCGGTGCACGAGCTCACGGCGACGGCATGGTCGACCCCGAGGTATGCCGCGAACTCCCGTTCGAACTCGACGACGTGCTGGCCCGACGTCACCCAGCCGGATGCGAGCACGTCGAGCACCCCCTGGCTCACCTCGGGGCAGATCCGGGTCCGGGTGAAAGGCACGGCAATCGGCCGCGCGTCGTCCATCCGCCGCCGGGCGGGGGCGCGTGTCGCGAGCTCAGGCACCGCCCTCACCGCCGCTCCGCGCGAGGGCGACCGCGGCCGGCGCCGAATGGACGTGCATCTTCCTGAGGATCCGCCGCACGTAGGTCCGCACGGTGTTGTCCGACAGCTCGAGCGCGACACCGATGTCCTGGCGGCTCATCCCCGATGCCAGACAGGCGAGCACCTCCGACTCCCGCTGGGTCAGTGACCGAGTGGCACGTTCGGCAAGCTGTGGCCTGCGGGCGACGATGGCCGCGAAGAGGATGTGAAGCGGTTCGGCCGGCAGGTGGGCCTCTCCCTCGCCCAGGTCGACCAGCGCGGCGATCAGCTCGTTGACGCCGTCGCTGCGAGAGACCCACCCGCGGACACCGAGCTCCAGCGCGTCGGCGAACCGCGCGTCGTCCCCCGGACCGGCCATGACCAGGATGCGGAGATCCGGTGCCTCATCACCAACAGCGGCCAGGTCCTCGACCCGAACGCCGTCGCCGAGGCCGACCGCGATGACGTCGCAGCCGCGAACGAGGCGCCGGGCGAGCGCGTCCCGGACGGTCCGTGCCGTCCCGACGAGGTCGATGGCATCCTCATGGGCGAGCACGAGCGCAACGGCGTCGAGAAAGCCTTGGCGGCCGTCCACCATGACGACGCGGGTTGCCTGTTTCATGTCCCCGAGCCTGCCGCCGGACTCCCGACGGCGGACCCGACGCCGGAGGGACCGCACCGTACGTCAAACGGATGACGCCCTCTATCGAACGTGCCTCGGCCAGCTGAAGGCCAGCGAGTTCGCAGAGACGAGCGCGGCCGCCTGGAGTCGCGAGTGCACCCCCAGCTTGGTGAGCACGTTCTGGACGTGGGTGCGTGCGGTGCTGCGACGGACGTTGAGCTGGATCGCGATCTCCTCGGTGCTCAGGCCGTCACTGACGCATTTGAGGACCTGCCACTCCCGGTCGGTGAGGAAGGACAGCACCCACGTCGGGTGCTCGCTCGGATCGCCCGAGCGAAGCGCCCTCTGCAGCGCACTCGGCTCGATGGCCATGTGTCCGCTGATGGCCAGGTCGATCGCCTCGACCAGCTGCGGCAGCCCGCGGTCCTTGCGCACGTAACCGGAGGCCCCCAGGGCGATGGCTCGTCTCACCAGGTCGTCGGAGAAGTCGCCCGAGAAGATCACCACCTTGGTGCCGCTCGAGGCCTCCCGGATGCTGGGGATGACGTCGAGGCCCGAGCCCTCGGGAAAGTTCGCGTCGAGCAGGCACACGTCGGGTTGGACCGCTCGGGCCGCCTCGACCGCCTCTTCGGGCCGACACGCCGTCGTCACCTCGTAGCCCAGGTCGCCCAGCGCCGTCGCGAGGGCATCGAGGATCAGCGCGTGGTCATCGCAGACCACCAGCTTCATGACTCCACCAGCTCAGGACGCGGCCGAGACGCCTCTGCCGCTGGGCAGAGAGATGTCCGCGGTGGCGCCACCGTCTGGGCCGTTCGCCAGCCGGAAGCTGCCCTTGCACGAGGCCACCATGGCGCGGGTCGCCACGAGCCCGATGGAGGTTCGTCCGGTCACCCGCCCCAGGCCTGGCCCGTCGTCGACGACCGTCAGGTGCACCGCACCGGCGACGTCGCGCACGCTGATCGTGACATGACCATCGGGACCGGCGGCGCGCACCGCGTTGTCCACGACGCACCCGAGGGCACGGGAAAGTGCGATCGGACGAGCCAGGGCCCAGACGTCAGTCGACGACTCCACCGCGATCGAGGTCGTCACCGCCACGCGTGCCAGGCCGGCGACGAACTCGGCGACCTCGAGCGCATCGACGATGGTGACGTCGTCGGCGGTGGTCTGCTCGAGGCTGGACTCCACCAGAGCGAGGAGCCACGACGCCTGCTCAGTGATCCGCTCGAGCTTTTCCTCGACGTCACCCCTCGAGGATTCGGACAGCAGGAGGATCGCGGACAGCGGCCCCCTGAGGTCGTGAAGAAGGACACGAACGGTGTCAGGTTCTGGAACCTCCAGGCTCGTGCCGACGCCCCCCATTTTGATGTTGTCGCACATTTCTTGCCCCTCCCCTACCCAAGGAGTTCATGGTGGATCGCCTCGGGAACACGGGTCGTGGTCACCGAAGTTGTTGCCCCACAGTCACCGTCGCGCCCCCCGGGCGACTAGACCTGTACCGGCGTCGCCATCGTATGTTCGCTACGAGTCGGCGCATGGTTTTCAGTAAGAACACGGGATTCGCCGCAAGATTTCACAGCACAAGTCCCTCGTAACGGCGCGATTGGCCGCGAAGCCGCATCGAGAGACATGACCTCGCAAATCGGATGTCTCGCGCCGGCGACTACGTCGTTTGGACGAGGACTGCCAGGGATCTGCGTGCCAGAGTCTCAGGACCAGTGCCACTCCAGCGGCGACCTCGATCTCGTCAACGGCGGCACCAACCAGCTCGTCGGCATCGCTTCCCCAACCCCGCCACGTACACCTCAGCCCACGCACGAGCCACGGACGACGGCCGAGGTCATCCGGGCCGACGCGGGGCGTGATGCGCGGCGGCCACCCGGGTGCAGGCGGCCCCGGTCGCCTGGGGCGACCCGGGGCTGCGACCTGCCGTTCTCTGTCTCAACACCGAGTGCACGCGCAGGGATTCGAAACCCATCCTCGACGACCACGGGTCGCAGCCCGGGCTCGGCCGGGGCGTACAGCGCCGCCAACGCGACGGAGTGCGCGTCGACCGGGCCGGTCTTGCGCCCGTTGCCGGTGGCGAAGATCCGTACCTGCGCCGACAGCTTCGGCGGCACGTCGACCACACGCTCCCCGTCGTGAACCAGCCGGTGCGCGATGTGTCGGCCGATGCCGTTGCAACCCTCGACGGCCCACACCCGCTCACCGACCACACCGTGCCGGCGGCCGGCAGCGAGCATCGCCGCGTAGCCGGCCTTGTCCGTGTCGAACCGCCGCACCTCAAGAACTCAACCGGTCTGGTCGATGACCTCGATCGTGGCCGAGCGCTTGTGCGGGTCCATCCCGATGATCACGCCCATCGCCCTGCACCTCCTCCTTCACTCAGTGATGTGAAAGCGGGGAGGGCATTGCTACTTCGAGCGGAACAAACCCCTTTCGAGCCTCTCCTCGCGCGGTGCCCGACGAGAGCGCATGCCATGAGAGAGCCACACCAATGACACCGGTGGGCAGCCGCATTGAGAGAGCGTCCCGTCGAGCACCTGGACCGAGTCTGGCCGGACGTCGATCCTGCAACCAGTCTCTAAGTAGCCGAATTGAGGACGTCGAGGTCGTGCCCGTGGGCCCCAACAACCTGTTGGGTTCGCGTCGCTCCCATCGCCCCTCAGTCCCGAGCGGACACTTGATCAGTTTCACGCCGTGCCCGCCGCGCATCGGGCGATCCGATGTGGGCTGGCCGACGCGCCTAGTGACCCTCCTGATCAGCCGATCGCGCCGACGATGACGGCGCAGTAGTCGATGTTGAGGCCCTTGTCCTTGAAGTTGAAGGGCCGTCCTACCTTGAAGTCGTCGGACGGGTCGGAGGGGGTGCCCGCGTAGTTGTAGACCACGTTGTAGCTGAATATGCCGTCTCCGCGGGCAAGCACGACGCCGTCGTCGGAGGACAGGACGTGGTGGCCCTTGTTGGAGACGTAGCGGGTGAAGGTGCCGTCTCCGTTGTCAATGAGGCGGACGTCCTGGCTTACGGCTGTGAGGGCATCGGTGACTGTCTCCCCGGTGGCGACGTTGGTGTAGAGCTCGTCGGCGGTGTACCAGTAGGTGCCGTAGGGGAAGCCGTCAGGGCCGAGGGTGCGGAAATCCCGTTCCTGGTAGGTGGCGCCCCCGAACGTGTACGCGACCGTCAGGCCAGGGACGTCACAGAAGTCCTGGATCGTGTCGGTGAACGGTTCGTCGTACCAGGTGTGCCACGGGCCGTTCCCGGCGGGGGCCGCGGAAGCCGGGGCCGCCAGCGCGAGCGCCGGAAGGGTCAAGCCGGCCACCATAGCCGCCGCGAGGGCCATGCCCCGTGATCGGATCATGAGTCCACCTCCTGAGGGTGGTTTTTGGGGCCAAATCGGCGATGGCCCTCGTTCCGGCATACTCGCCATGGTGCGATTGCGCAGCGGAACCACTAAGTCCGGTTCGCACTACTTGCGGGTATGGTTCGCGTTGAACCAAAAGCGCAATGTGTTTCCGGTCGTGCAACCTGCCGACGTGCTGCGGTGAACGTCCACTCGTGCCGCTGTCCGCGACCCGTTGTGCCGACGCATCGTCGTTGGGAAGCCAGTAGCCGTCTCGTTTCGCACGGACGGCAAGTACGCGTGCTCATGGTCGCCGTCGTACCCCTGTGCTTCCATGAGTCATGGCAACCGCCCAGCGGTCCCCACGCGCCGCACGAGGCATCATCGGCGTCGGCCACCTGCTGGTGGGTGGGGCGGCGTTGGTCTTCGCCGGCGTGATGATCGTCGCGGGTGCAGACTCCGGCGCCGAACTGGGCGGAGTGTTTCTCCCACTGGCGCTGTTGCTCGCGCTCGCCGCGGGAGTCTTCACGTACACGGCAGCGACGGTCCTACGGCGTGGACGAAGGGATCGTCACGGCCCCTCGCTGATCCTCAGCATCGTCGAACTGGTAGCCGGAGCGGCCTTGGCCTCAGGGGTGATTGTCGCGGTGCAAAGCTATGGCGACCCCTGGCGCTCTCCTCTGCTGCCGCCATCGGTGCTACTCGTCGCTCTCGGCCTCGCCGGCCTCGTTCTTGAGGTCTCCGAACCCACGACAGCGCCGCCGACGCACTGAACTGCCGCCGAGCGGTCGTATCGAAATGACTCGTCTCATGCTGGTGCGCGCCACCCGGAGTGGCACTCAAGCCTGACGATAGGCCCGACGGCGTCGAACGCTCCCGATAGGTTTTGCAGGTGCGTCACCGACTCGGACTCCGCGGTGGGCGAGGAGTCAGCCAACCGGTCAGATGGACCTTCACAACTGCTGCCGGCCCCTCGGGAGCGACAGTGAGAACATCGCACGGTGATGGACGACTCGAATGTGCCCGAGACCCTGACACTCGATGAGGCGTTTCGGGCTGCTTCTTCATGACCGACCTTTACGTCGGCATGGAGTCCAGTCCGGACGACGGCTTGGTGCTCTTCCACCAGTACCTACAGTCGGACCCGGCCCGCTGGGAGGACTGGAAGTGGGCAGTGCGCAAGGCGCTGCATCCCGCGCCGAGGTCCCACGCCTTACACCGGAACGTCCGCCGAGCGAGCACCTTCGAGTCGTGGTCGGTCACCACGAGCATCTGTTTGCGGTCGGCAAGGTCGATGCCGATGATCGCGTTCGTGATCGGGACCGCCTGACGCAGCCGCGACAACCTCGCGTTCCGGTTCCGATCCCCGCGCGAAACACCACTACCGTGAGACATGAACGTCCTCCTTCGATGCGATGGGACACCAAGCCCGACAAGCGCATCAGGAGGACGTTCGCCACGCCAGACCGAAGACGCTTAACGCCTTCCTATGCCGCTGTCGGCGCGGCGCCGGGTGTCGTGGATGTCGCCGTCGGGCCCTTGCCACGGCAGTGCGGGCACCGTCTGGCGCCGGGCGCGTGTCTAAGTCCCGTCGGGGACACTAGGAGAACACCGACCGTAGCTTCGACAAGGAGTCGCCGTGACCGAGGGAACCGTCCGCTGGTTCGATGCCGACCGGGGGTTTGGCTTCATCGCCCTCGGGCAGGAGGCAGAGGACCTGTACGTGCATGCGTCCGAGATCGTCAGCGACGACGCGATGAAGCTGCTCCGGGAGGGGCAGGTGGTTGAGTTCGAGATCGGCGAGGGGGACCGCGGCCCGCAGGCGCGCCGAGTCCGGGTCACGGCCGACCAGGCCGCCGATACACCGCTGGGCGTGCTCGGCACCGTCGCCTGGTACGAGCCGGCCAAGGGGTACGGCTTCATCACGCCCGATGGCACTGGTGCCGAGATCTTCGTGCACAGTTCGGCCATCGTGGCGGGCGGCGTGGTCTCGGAGGGGCAGCGGGTGGCGTTCCTCGTTGTCGACGGGGAGAAGGGACCGCAGGCTGACCATGTGCTGCCCTTGGGAGCCCATGCCGCCCAGCAGGCCGTGGCATCCGACGGGGCGGACGGCACCGTGTCCTGGTACGACGCGGACAAAGGCTTCGGGTTCATCACCCCCGAGTCGGGCGGCCCCGATGTCTTCGTCCACGTCCGGGCGCTGGTCGACGGGCTCCCCGAGCTGGTCGAGGGGGACCGGGTGACGTACGACATCGTCGTGAGCGAGAGGGGCCCGCAGGCGCGCGAGGTGCGCCTCGCACGCAGCTCGACACCGCGGGGCGCACGCGCGGCGTCGACGACCCGCGCTCGGTCGGGACACCTGGAGGCATCCGACGTCCCGGCGCGCGGCGGCGAGGGAGTGGTCGCGCGCTACGACGCGGAGCGGGGGTTCGGCTTCATCGCCCCGGACGCCGGAGGCGCGGACCTGTTCGTGCACGTGTCGGTCCTCAGAGGCGCCGAGGAGCTGCACCAGGGCGATCGGGTCCGGTACCAGGTGCGACAGAGCGATCGAGGACCACAGGCCGACCGCGTCGAACGGGTGTGAGCGGGACGGCGGTCCGGGCGGAGCCGGTGCTCAGGCGTGTCCCGATCCCGCCGCACGCTCATGTAGCCGCGTTGAGGGGCGGCTGCGCTCGCCCGGTCATGCCACAGGCCACACGTGTAGAGCGTCTCAACCGGCGCCCCCTTCCTGACCGCGCCGCCCGGTGCGGCCCTCAGGGCAACCGCCTACTCCAGAACGGGTCGTCTGCCCAGCCCTCGGGTACGCACATCCCGCGGAAGTTCATGGGAGGTCGGGCGCTCGGCAACCCGTGGAGCCGCCCGGCCCAACCGTTGCGTGGCGATACCGAGTAGAGGACGGGACTGGAGCGAAACGAGGACTGGCTAGAGCCGCTTTCTCGACCGCTCCGGCAACGCAGAAGAACATGGTGGCGTTGACCGTTGACGACGCAATGAGCCTGCGACGAGCGCTACGGAATGAAGACGCCGCCGTGAGGGCCGAACTGCCCGATCTGGTCGGCCTCATGCTTACGACGGGCTGCCGAATCAACGAGGCCTTGGCGGTCCCCCGGGGTCAAGTCGACAAGAGCGAGGTACCGACCGTCAGCATCATGGCGACCAGTGATGCGGCTGAGAGGCCGTGGCCTGGTCCTGCAGGCGCATCCGAAGACCGACGCAAGCAAACGCAGTCTGAAGCTGCCTGCCTTCGCGGTGGAGATGCTCTTGAGGAGAAGCGTCGAGCAGCAACCCAATGCGCACGACGTGGTGTTCCCCTCTTCGACCGGCATGCTTCGGGACTCCCGGAACGTGAGTCGACAGTGGCGCGACTTCCAAGAGCGCGACAAGCGGTGGAAGGGCGTCACCTCACACCGTCCGCAAGACCGTCGCCACGGTCCTCTCCAGGGGGTTCGACGCACTGACCGCCCCGTCCCGGCTGGGACACGCCTCTTCCGGAGTCACTGAGCGGTACTACTACATAGCCCGAACTCACGAGGGACCGGACGCGCGAGCCTCGCTCTCCGCCTTCGCCGAGTACGGGGATTCCGATGGGTAAGCGATGGCTGAGGACGACGTAACGTCCTGAAACACAACGGCCCTGACCTGCATTGCTGCAGGTCAGGGCCGGTATTCTGTCTCAACACAGAGTGCACCCGAAGGGATTCGAACCCCTAACCTTCTGATCCGTAGTCAGATGCTCTATCCGTTGAGCTACGGGTGCGTCGTTCCGTCACTCGGAGGAACGAAAAGTTACCTTAGCGCCTCGGGTCCTCATCCACGAAATCGGCCCAGGCCGAGGCTCGGGCACACCGCCCGACATGCGCCCGGCACCGGCCCGACACCGACCCGACACCGACCCGACACCGACCCGGCACCGACCCGGCACCCGGCCGGTGCCGACGCATGCAGGCGCGCGGACGGCATACGCGACGGTCTCCGCAGGAGCCTGCGATCCAGCCCTGCGGGGTACCGGGGAGTACTGAAATTCCTGCAAGAAACCGACAACAGGTCGTCCTTTTTCTTGCGGCGACGAGGCCATGTGAGGCGTCTCACCGACCCCGCGCCCGCATGCGGTCAACGGCGCCCGTGGCTGCGCGTACCTTGAAGTCATCACGTCATCTGTTCAGCATGTGGACACCTGCAGCCCGATCCGGGCTCGCCCAGGATCCACGTGACGGACAGCTTCACACCGGCACGACGTGGTGCCGGGCGGCACCGCGCGCGAAGGGATGGGCCCCGAGTTGACTACGACCCACGAAAAACAGACACACACGACGCACGCGGGACTGTCCGCATGGGTCGAGCAGGTCGCCGAGCTGACGCAGCCGCGCGACATCCGCTGGATCACCGGCTCCCCCGAGGAGTGGACGGAGCTGACCGACCAGCTCGTCGAGGCCGGCACGTTCGTCCGGCTCAACGAGAGCAAGAAGCCGAACTCCTTCTACTGCGCCTCCGACCCCAGCGACGTCGCGCGCGTCGAGGGGCAGACCTACATCTGCTCCGTCGACGAGAAGGACTCCGGGCCTACCAACAACTGGATGGCACCCGACGAGATGAAGGCTCGGATGACCGAGCTGTACCGCGGCAGCATGCACGGCCGCACCATGTACGTCATCCCGTTCGTCATGGGTCACCTCGACGCCAAGGTCCCGATGTTCGGTGTCGAGATCACCGACTCCGCCTACGTCGTCGTCTCGATGCTCGTCATGGCCCGCTGCGGCGACAAGGTGCTCCACAAGATCGAGGAGACGAACGCCGACTACGTCCCCGCCCTCCACTCGGTCGGTGCGCCGCTCGCCGAGGGCCAGGCCGACGTGCAGTGGCCGTGCTCCGACACGAAGTACATCGTCCACTTCCCCGAGGAGCGCACGATCTGGAGCTACGGCTCCGGCTACGGCGGCAACGCCCTGCTCGGCAAGAAGTGCTACTCGCTGCGCATCGCCTCGGCGATCGCCCGCGACGAGGGCTGGATGGCCGAGCACATGCTCATCCTCAAGCTCACCTCGCCCAAGGGGTCCGTCCACTACATCGCGGCGGCCTTCCCGTCGGCCTGTGGCAAGACGAACCTCGCGATGATCACGCCCACCATCCCCGGCTGGAAGGCCGAGATGGTCGGCGACGACATCGCCTGGATGCGCTTCGGTGAGGACGGTCGGCTCTACGCCGTCAACCCGGAGTTCGGGCTCTTCGGCGTCGCCCCCGGCACGGGCGAGTCGACCAACCCCAACGCGATGGCCACCATCGAGAAGGGCAACTCGGTCTTCACCAACGTCGCCCTGACCGACGACGGCGACGTGTGGTGGGAGGGCATGACCGACGAGGCACCGGCCCACCTCATCGACTGGCACGGCAATGACTGGACGCCCGAGGACGGCAAGGCGGGGACGCTCTCGAGCCACCCGAACAGCCGCTTCTGCACCCCCGCCTCGCAGTGCCCGATGATCGCCCCGGAGTACGACAACCCCGACGGCGTCCCGATCGACGCGATCCTCTTCGGCGGCCGCCGCAAGACGACCGTGCCGCTCGTCTACGAGTCGCGCGACTGGCAGCACGGCACCTTCATCGGTGCGACGCTCTCGTCGGAGACCACCGCAGCCGCGACCGGCGCCGTCGGCGTCGTGCGCCGCGACCCGATGGCGATGCTGCCCTTCATCGGCTACCACGCCGGCGACTACATGAACCACTGGCTCGAGATCGGCAAGAGCGCGGACGCCTCCAAGCTCCCCCGCATCTTCGGCGTCAACTGGTTCCGTCGCGACGAGGAGGACGGCTCGTTCCTGTGGCCCGGGTTCGGCGAGAACAGCCGCGTCCTCAAGTGGGTCATCGAGCGCCTCGACGGCGACGCCGATGCCGTGGAGACCCCGATCGGGTTCGTGCCGACCGAGGGCGCCATCGACATCGACGGGCTCGACATGACGCCCGAGCAGGTCGCCAAGGCCATCCGGGTCGACGCGGCCGACTGGGAGAAGGAGCTGCCCCTCATCCAGGAGTGGTTCGACAAGTTCGGCGACCAGCTCCCCGCGGAGCTGTGGGCCGAGTTCGATGGCCTCAAGGCCCGCGTCAGCGAGCACTGAGAGGTCGGTCCACCGCCTGCTGGCCGGCGGGCGGAGGACGACGTGATGCAGGGCCCGGCACCTCACGGTGCCGGGCCCTCCGTCATCGCCGGGTCGTCGTGCCCGCCCGGGACCGAGGGCGTATGCCGTGTCGCCCGGCACGCGGCACACGTCCCCTGTCCTTCGGTGCCGTCCGTGGGGTACAGGTGGCCCATGAGCAACTCACACCAGTACACCCGCGACGAGACCGAGGCCGAACGGATCGATCGCAACTTCGGCGAGCAGCTGCAGGAGCTGCGCATCGCCCAGGCGGGCGTCCAGATCCTTTTCGCCTTCCTGCTGACGATCCCGTTCCAGCAGCGCTTCACGACCCTCACGGACCTCCAGCGCGACATCTACGTCGTGACGCTGATGGCCGCCGCCGTCAGCGTCATCGT
The DNA here is from genome assembly GCF_001428505.1 of Terrabacter sp. Root181. Classification (GTDB taxonomy): domain Bacteria; phylum Actinomycetota; class Actinomycetes; order Actinomycetales; family Dermatophilaceae; genus Terrabacter. The sequence goes on along the minus strand of NZ_LMHU01000005.1, from coordinate 558,306 downwards.
CTTCACGGCGCCGGTCGCCCTGCACCGCACGCTGTTCCGAGACGGGCTCAAGGACTTCATCGTCACCTACACCGACCGGCTGATGGGTGTGGGCCTGTTCACGCTGGGGCTGGGCATCATCGGCGGGGTCGTGCTCGTACTCGACGTGCTGATGTCGCACACCGCGGCGTTCTGGTTCGGCGGGGCGCTGCTCGTGCTCGGGCTGGCGCTGTGGGTCGGCGTGCCGCTGTCGAAGAAGGGCAGCGCGCGCCAGAACCTCGAGACCCGCGACGACGACGCGAGCACGGACGGGACCCACTCCTCCCCCACCTGAACCGTCGAAAGGCCACGTCCGGCCGCCCCCCACCCGTCGAAAGGCCACCTCTGGCCGCCCCCCACCCGTCGAAAGGCCACGTCCGGCCGCCCCCCATCCGTCGAAGGGCCACCTCTGGCCGCCCCCCACCCGTCGAAAGGCCACCTCTGGCCGCCCCCAACCCGTCGAAAGGCCACCTCTGGCCGCCCCCCCACCTGGAGCGGAGGCGGCGGGAGCCGTCGTTCACGAGGCCCCTCGTCCCTCGGGGACTCCTGAACTCCTCCCAAATCCCACGCGTTCGACCAGCACAAGACAGAAGGACCCCGACGAAAAGCGTGTCGGGGTCCTTCTGTCTTGTGCTGGCGGAGGCGGCGGGATTTGAACCCGCGAGAGGTTTTATCCTCAACCCGCTTAGCAGGCGGGCGCACTAGGCCACTATGCGACGCCTCCGTGCCCGCGACGAGGCCGCCGAGGCGGCGTCGGATGCACGGGCGAGCACAGGCTACCGGCACGGGTGCGCCCGACCCAAACCGGGGGTGGACGGCCGCGAGCGCCTTACCCATCTCGATGCGGCATATATCAGGTTGGCAGGGCACAATGTGCATCGGCTCGTGCGCACGGGCCGATGCAGAGAGGACTCCATGACCTACCCGAACGCGCGAGGTCCGGCTGCGCCCCCGACCCGCGAGGCGCTGCGACGCGAGCTCAAGTCAGGCTTCCGTCGCGCCGTCGGGCTCACGGCCCTCGGCACCGTCGTCCCCGGAGCAGGCCTGACCCAGACCCGTAGCCGCAAGTTCGGCTGGCTGCTGATCGCGCTCGCCGTCGTCAGCCTGAGCGTCGGCGCCTACTACGTGATGAAGACGGGTGTGACGAACACCGCGCTGTCCATCGTCGCGCGCCCGACCGTCCTGCAGTCCCTCGCCGTCGCCTTCGTCGTCGGCGGCATCCTCTGGTGCGGCTCCATCATCCTCACGGCGGTGCAGTCCCGCCCCACGAGGCTCGACCGCACCCGCACGCGTCTGCTCGCCGGGTTCACCACCCTGATGGTCTTCCTCGTCGCCGGCTCGTCGTTCAAGGTCGCCGAGTACGCCACGATCACGCAGAGCACCGTGGCGCAGGTCTTCGGCAAGACCCCCACGACACCGGGGGCCGGCGCCCAGGTCTCCGAGGGCGAGGACCCGTGGGCCGACCAGGCGCGCGTCAACATCCTGCTTCTCGGCTCCGACGCCGGCGCCGACCGCATCGGGATCCGCACCGACTCGATGATCCTCGCGAGCATCGACACCAAGACCGGCCGCACCGCCCTCGTCTCGATGCCCCGCAACCTGCTCAACGCGCCGCTCGCACCGAAGAGCCCGCTGCGCGCCATCTACCCCTCGGGCAAGTTCGGGTCCCCTGACAGCTCCTGCGACCAGGGCGCCGGCCAGTGCATGCTGACCAACCTCTACGTCGACGCCGAGAACTACGCCAAGGCACACCCCGGCGCCTACCCCGTCGGCGACCAGCCCGGTCGGGTCGAGCTGCGCGGCGCCGTCCAGGAGATCACGGGCCTCGAGGTCGACCAGATGGTCGTCATCGACCTCAAGGGCTTCTCGCGGCTCATCGACGCCATGGGTGGCCTCGACATCAACGTCAAGCGCAGCGGCTACGGCACGAAGCTGACCATCGGCGGCGAGCACGCCCCCGACGGCCGCATCGTCGGGGTCAAGGGCTATTTCGAGCCCGGTCGCCAGCACCTCGACGGCTACCACTCCCTCTGGTACGCCCGCACCCGCGCCGCCGACAGCGACACCTTCCGCCAGATGCGTCAGCGCTGCGTCGTCCAGGCGATCGTCCAGCAGGTCAACCCGGCTCAGATGGTCACCAAGTATCCCGAGGTCGCGAGCATCCTCAAGGACAACATCTACACCGACATCCCGGTGCAGAACCTCCCGGCCTTCGTCGAGCTCGTCGAGCGCGTCCAGAAGTCGAAGATCGCGAGCGTCGCCCTGACGCAGAAGCAGGGGGTCTACTCCAACGATCCCGACTACGACCTCATCCGCGAGCTGGTCCAGAAGGGCATCGCGCCCCCGAAGGCGACGCCGAAGCCGTCCTCGACCTCCTCCCCGACCAGCACGCCGACGAAGACGAAGACGCCGTCCACGTCGAGCACCGACTCGTACGAGACCTGCTGAGGCGCGGGACCAGAACCACCGACACACAACAAAGCCCCCGGCCGATGGCCGGGGGCTTTGTCACAAACGACTGAGGTTGGTGTCGCTCGTTGCTGTTGATCTCGAGTGATCAGAGCGGGCGAACTGCGTCGGCCTGCGGGCCCTTGGGACCCTGCGTGACCTCGAACTCGACTCGCTGCGCCTCGTCCAGCGAACGGTAACCGTTCGACTGAATGGCCGAGTAGTGGACGAAAACGTCGGGGCCGCCGCCGTCCTGGGCGATGAAGCCAAAGCCCTTTTCAGCGTTGAACCACTTGACGGTGCCCTGTGCCATACGGGTAACTCTTCCTTCTTTAGCGTGTGGGACAACGCACCTCGCGCATCCCAAGCTGCCGCTTTGACTCCACTCGACGGGCGCGAACCCACCGAAGCCGAAAAGAAACCCGTCACCGTTGCGGATGACGGGCACCTGCTCGACTGCGAGGAACTGCAACTGCAACCGCGACGAACCTAGCAGAATACCGGCCGGTCGGCCCGTCGGATCGGACCGTATTTTGTCCGTTCAGGAACCGTTCGCCATGCCGTCACGGCGCGTGCCACGGAGCGCGAGCCGTGGTGGCCGGTCGCCGCGGATCGTGGCCACCATGTCGAGGACCCGTCGCGTGGCCCGGACGTCATGGGCACGGAAGACGGTGGCACCGAGCCAGGCCGCGACGGCCGTGGCTGCGAGCGACCCCTCGAGGCGTTCATCGGCGGGCAGGTCGAGGGTCTCCCCGACGAAGTCCTTGCGCGACATCGCCTGCAGCACAGGGTAGTTCAGGGCAACGACGTCAGCCGTGTGCCGCAGCACCTCGAGCGAGTGCGCAGTGGTCTTGCCGAAGTCGAGCGTCGGGTCGACGAGGATGCGCTCACGAGGTATGCCGGCCTGCTCGGCCGCGCGGGCACCGTCGGCCAGGGTGCGCACGACGTCGCGCACGACGTCGAGGGGGTCGTCACCATAGGTCACGTCGACCGGATCGGTCCGGGGCGGAAGGCCGCCGGTATGTGAGATGACGTAGCCGGCGCCGACGTCCGACGCGACGTTAACCAGGTCCCGGTCGTGACCCGCCCACGTGTCGTTGACGAGGTCGACGGCACCGGCCGCCTCACGGGCGACCTCCGACCGCCAGGTGTCGAGGCTCAGCAGCACGTCCGGGTGCTCGGTGCGCGCCCACTGCAGGAACGGGACGACGCGTCGGATCTCCTCGTCGGCGTCGACCACCTCGCCCTCCTGACCGGCACGCACACCGCCGACGTCGACGAGGTCGGCGCCGAGCTCGACGGCCTCGACGAGGGCAGCCTTGGCGGACTCGAGGTCGGCGTGCCGGTTGCCGCTGAAGAAGGAGTCATGGGTCCGGTTGACGATCGCCATCACCGCGGGCGCGGCCGCGTCGAAGCGCCGGCCACGCAGGACGAGAGGGCTCGCCTCGGGGAGCTGGAGCGGGGCCAGCCGGCTCAGGATCTCGGCGGTGTCGGGCGCGGGATCCGAGCCGGAATCTCTGGTCACACTGTCGTATCTCACGAGGATCCACAAAGGTCAACGAGTGGACTGGGCATGGTTGCGGAACTGTTACCATTGTGGAGCAGACATCGCCCACGGCCCGGCCACGCTCCCGGCCGGGTCGCGGGTGGTCTGCCGGTCCTGATCGTCCCGCAATGACGATCGACCACCGAGCCCTCTCGACGACGCGTCGGCGAGGGTTCTGCCATCAAGGAAACTGAATACAGAGATGTCGTACATCGTGTCGTTCTTCGCGGCCATGAACCGTCCGTCCACGTCCATGCCGGTCGGTCAGTACAACTCCAGCACGACCTACGAGGAGAGGCTCGGCCTGCTCTGAGAGTGCGCGTGCACCGCCGAGCTCACCGTCGAGCCGGCGCATGAGACAAAAGGGACTCCGGATCTCCGGAGGCCCTTTTTTCATGCCCGGATCCGGGTCGAGGCGCTGCGCGCGGCGCCGTTCGGGCGTGAGATCGGGCTGGAGGACGTGCGACAGGTGCGTCCCGGCCACACCAGGCGCGCGATCAGCCGCGCGATCTGGATGCACCCGTGGCGGAGGGCATGGCCAAGCGCTGATACCGGCGTGCGAGCGCGGAGGGCGTGGGACGCCGCGCTGGTACCGAGCTCGTTCCTCGCCTGGGCCCAGCGCTCCCCTTCATCTCACGCCTCCGCAGCTGATCCGAAGGCGCTCCGCACCGACGGAGCAGTTTGCGGAGGGCGTGGGATTCGAACCCACGATGGGCTATGAACCCATAGCGGTTTTCAAGACCGCCGCACTCGGCCACTATGCGAGCCCTCCAGTGTCCGCGGAAGTCTATCCGCGGCCGGCTCACCCGTCCGAATCGTCCTGCTCCGGAGGCTGGCAGGTCGCCTCGGCCGTCTCCTGGACGCACATCGCGAGTTCGACGTGCGGCATGACCATGCTTTCCGGCCGGCCGTCGATGACGTAGGCGACGACGAGGCCACGAGACCAGCCGCGCTCGGCGCCCATGACCTGGAGGGTCACCGCGAGCATGGACGGGTCGGCCCCGCCGCAGGCAGACGTCACGGGCGATCGCACGAAGGCCGCCGACGCGAGGACTCCGGTCCCGGGGTCGACCGTGACGGGCGCCGCCGTCGGGTAGACCCGCAGCCCGAAGTCCCGGACGACCAGACCGTGCGGCTCGACCAACCGGACGTCGCTGATGGTCGCGCCCCGTCCACCGGTCAGGCACAGCGGCGTGACGAAGACGTTCCGTGTCTCGTCGGCGGACGACACGGCCGCACCGAAGCCGAACGACGGCTCGAGGTCGCCGTCACCGGCCGCGAGCCGCGGGCCACCGCTCGAGACGACGGACCAGACCAGAACCGCCAGCACCGCTGCCGCGACGAGATACCTGCGCATCCGAGCTCCCCTGACGTCCGGGCGAGCCCACGCTCGCCGACACCTGTCGGACGTCAGCAGACCACCGATCGGCTCTGGCCGCACGGCGAAGACCCTCGCCCTACCGTGCGCGTCATGACGGCTGAGCCGGAGGCTCAGATGTACATCGCCGGGTCGAGCCACTGGTTGGCGGCGTCGCGCTTCGGGAAGCGGACGACCGCCGGGATACCGGTCGCGACCGCACCGGCCGGGACGTCCTTGACCACGACGGAGTTCGCGCCGATCTGGACGTCGTCACCGATGCGGATCGGGCCGAGCACACGGGCGCCGGCGCCGATCGTGACGCGGCTGCCGACGGTGGGGTGGCGCTTGACGTGCTCCATCGACCGGCCACCCAGCGTGACGCCGTGGTAGAGCATGACGTCGTCGCCGACCTCGGCCGTCTCGCCGATGACGACTCCCATGCCGTGGTCGATGAAGAACCGCCGTCCGAGCCGGGCCGCCGGGTGGATCTCGACGCCCGTGACCGAGCGCGCCACCGTGGCGAGCACCCGCGCCGGCAACCGCCCACCCGGACGCTTCCACAGCTCGTGCAGTCCGCGGTGCGCCCAGATGGCGTGCAGGCCTGGCGACGTCAGCACCACCTCGAGCCGGGAGTTGGCCGCGGGGTCGCGCTCGATCGCGCCGTCGACGTCCTCGCGGGCGCGCTCGGCGACCTTGCGCGCGAAGCCGAGCGGGCCGGCATACGACCGCTCGCCGGGGACGACGGCGGCTGCGTGGGAGGACGCAGTCGCCGCCGGCTCCCCGGCCACCCTGACCACCTCGGCCGCGCGGTCACCGCGCACGAGCGTCAGCGGCGTCTCGGCCGGCCGGGGCCCGTGGTCGATCTGTGGTGCGGTGCTCATGCACAACTCCTTGGTGGCGATGCAGGTGGGGCGGGCGATCGGAGGGACGTCAGTCGACGAGGCCCTCGAAGAGGATCGTGGACAGGTAGCGCTCGCCGAACGAGGGGATGATGACGACGATCGTCTTGCCGGCGTTCTCGGGCCGCTGGGCGACCTGCACGGCGGCGGCGATGGCGGCGCCCGACGACAACCCGACGAGCAGGCCCTCCTCGGTCGCGGCACGGCGGGCCCACTTCACGGAGGTCTCGGCGTTGACGTCGATGACCTCGTCGTAGACCTCGGTGTCGAGGATCTCGGGGACGAAGTTGGCGCCGATGCCCTGGATCTTGTGCGGACCGGGCTGGCCGCCGTTGAGGATCGGGGACTCCTCGGGCTCGACGGCGATGATCTGGATGCTTGGCTTGCGGGCCTTGAGGACCTGGCCGACGCCCGTGATGGTGCCGCCCGTGCCGATGCCGGCGACGACGATGTCGACCTCGCCGTCGGTGTCCTTCCAGATCTCCTCCGCGGTGGTCTTGCGGTGGATCTCGGGGTTGGCCTCGTTGGCGAACTGGCGGGCGAGCACGCCGCCGCGCTCGGCGACGATCTCGTCGGCCTTGGCGACCGCGCCCTTCATGCCGGTCGACGGGTCGGTGAGGACGAGCTCGGCGCCGAAGGCCCGCAGCAGCGCGCGGCGCTCCTTGCTCATCGACTCGGGCATCGTCAGGACGACCTTGTAGCCGCGGGCCGCGCCGACCATGGCGAGCGCGATGCCGGTGTTGCCCGAGGTGGCCTCGACGATGGTGCCGCCGGGCTCGAGCTGACCGCTCGCCTCGGCCGCGTCGACGATCGCGACGCCGATGCGGTCCTTGACCGAGCTGGCGGGGTTGTAGAACTCGAGCTTCGCGGCGACGGTCGCCTGCGCGCCGTCGGTGACCTTGTTGAGGCGCACGAGCGGCGTGTTGCCGATCAGCTTGGTCACGTCGTCGTAGATCGGCATTGCTGGAGCCCTTTCGGCCGGGTGCGGTGGGACGTCTGTCGCCTCGATTGTCTGCGACAACCGAGTTCTCGTTATGCATATTCCAACACGTTGTTATCTGTTGCCAAGGGGTCGCCCATGATCCGGGCGGTCCTGCGGGGCCTGCCGGACGGCATACGACACCCCGAGGGCGTATGCCGTGTGGCCGGGGACGAAGGGGACGAGCGTCACGCCGCGACGGCCGTCACAATCGCTAAGCGCTTGCTAACTCGTCAGTAGACTCCCGGCATGAGTGCGCTCCAGATCGTCGCCGTCGTCGTCTGCCTCGGCGTGACCGCCGTCGCCGTCGCCCTGCTCGTCAAGACGGTCAACCTCTTCCTCGCCACCTTCCGGCTCGGCCAGCCCGAGGACCGCGGTGACGACAAGGGAGCCCGCACCCGCACCCTGCTGCGCGAGTTCCTCGGTCACACGCGCATGTCGCGCCTGCCGGTCGTCGCCGTCGCGCACTGGTTCACGATGGTCAGCTTCGGCGTCCTCTTCTTCACGCTGCTCAACGCGTTCGGCCAGCTCTTCCAGCCGGCGTTCGTGCTGCCGGTCATCGGCCACTTCTTCCCCTACGAGTGGGTCACCGACTTCTTCGCCTTCGCGGGCTTCCTCAGCATCCTGCTGCTCATGGCGATCCGGCAGAAGAACCACCCGCGCTCGGCCGCCGGCGAGGACGGGCGCCGCAGCCGCTTCTTCGGCTCGACCTGGTGGCAGGCCTACTACGTCGAGCTGACGATCCTCGGCGTCACCCTGTGCATCGGCCTGCTCCGCGCGCTCGAGTGGACCCTGGCTCGCAAGACCGGCACCGGCATGGACAACGCCCTGCACTTCCCCCTGACGGGCTGGATCGGCAACTTCTTCACCGGCCTGTCGGTCGGCGCCATCGAGAACCTCATCGTCGTCATCGCCGCGATCAAGATCCTCATCTCGTTCGCGTGGATGATCACCATCGCGCTCCAGCCCACGATGGGCGTCGCCTGGCACCGCTTCCTCGCCTTCTTCAACATCTTCTTCAAGCGCCACGCCGACGGCCGCACCAGCCTCGGCGAGCTCCAGCCGATCCGCGTCGGCGGCGAGGTGCTCGACTTCGAGAACGTCGACGACCTCGACGAGGACGCGGCACTCGGGGTCGGCAAGGTCGAGGACTTCACGTGGAAGGGCCTGCTCGACTTCACGACGTGCACCGAGTGCGGGCGCTGCCAGAGCCAGTGCCCGGCGTGGAACACCGACAAGCCGCTCTCCCCCAAGCTGCTCGTCATGACGCTGCGCGACCACGCGTACGCCAAGTCGCCGTGGCTGCTCGCCTCCGAGGAGGTCCGCGCGGCTGCTCTCAAGGACGGCATCGAGTCGGCCGAGGGCTTCAGCGAGGCCACGAAGGGCGCCGTCGCCACCGAGCAGCTCGTCGGCGAGACCGGCTACGACATCCGGCACCCGCTCACGGCCTACAACCCGCACGGACCCGACGCCGTCATCGACGAGGACGTCCTCTGGTCGTGCACGACGTGCGGCGCCTGCGTCGAGCAGTGCCCCGTCGACATCGAGCACGTCGACGCCATCGTCGACCTGCGCCGCTACAAGAACCTCATCGAGTCGGCCTTCCCCGCCGAGCTCAACGGCCTCTTCAAGAACCTCGAGAAGAACTCCAACCCCTGGGGCCTCGCGCCGCGGCTGCGGATGGACTGGGCCAAGGACCTCCCCTTCGAGGTCAAGCAGGTCGGCCAGGACGTCGAGGACCTCTCCGAGGTCGACTACCTCTTCTGGGTCGGCTGCGCCGGGGCCTACGAGGACCGCGCCAAGAAGACGACGCGCGCCGTCGCGGAGCTGCTCGACACCGCCGGCGTCTCCTTCGCCGTCCTCGGTGACGGCGAGGCCTGCACCGGCGACTCGGCCCGCCGCGCCGGCAACGAGTTCCTCTTCCAGATGCTCGCCCAGCAGAACGTCGAGACCCTCAACGAGGTGGGCGCGACGAAGATCGTCGTCACCTGCGCGCACTGCTTCAACACCATCAAGAACGAGTACCCCCAGCTCGGCGGGCAGTACGAGGTGCTGCACCACACACAGCTGCTCAACCGGCTCGTCCGCGAGAAGCGCCTGACCCCCGTCGCGCGTCCGGGTGACGCGGTGGCGACCGGCACCCTCACTGGAGCGGCGTCGACCGGCGCCAAGGTCACCTACCACGACCCCTGCTACCTCGGTCGTCACAACCAGGTCTACGCACCGCCGCGCGAGCTGCTCCAGATCCTGCCCGGCGTCGAGTACGCCGAGATGGAGCGCAGCAAGGAGAAGTCCTTCTGCTGCGGCGCCGGTGGCGCGCGCATGTGGATGGAGGAGAAGCTCGGCACGCGCATCAACACCAACCGCACCGAGGAGGCCCTCGCGACGGGCGCCGAGCGCATCGCCGTCGGCTGCCCCTTCTGCAAGGTCATGCTCTCCGACGGCCTCAACGCCGCGATCCAGGACGGCAAGGCCACCGACGCCGTCGAGGTCGTCGACGTCGCCCAGATGCTCCTCGCGGCCGTGCGCCGCGGCGACGGTGGCGGCGAGCCCGCCGAGGCGGAAACGCCTGAGCCCCAGCCCGACCCGGAGCCCGCACCGGTCGCCTGACCGCGCCGGACGGCATACGCCCGCTCGCTGTCGAAGGCCCTCTCCGCACCCGCGGAGGGGGCCTTTTGCGTATGCCGTCCGGCGACGTCGGCGTGTATCAGCGGGTCGCGCGCACACCACTGACTTCCTGCAGCCGACGCACCGCAGCCGGCCCGAGCACCGGGGGAACCCATGAGCCTGACCGACACCTCCGAGGTCTTCGTCTCCGTGGAGGAGACGGCCCTCAACGACCTCGTGACGGCGCTGTGCACCGCCAGACCACACCTGCTGTCGTACGGGTCTCCGGCCTTCGTGCCGGTCTCCGACGTGGGCGACACCCAGATGCCGCCGATCCTCTTCCCGGGCACCGGCGGCATCCAGTGGCACGTGCGCTTCTCGGTGCCCCACCTCGACCTCTTCGACGAGGACGCGCTGCTGCCGCCCCAGCTCACGCTCGGGCCGGGGCAGTTCAGCGTGTCGACGAAGGTGCAGATCTGCGTCGACTGCCCCAAGGACCGGCACGACCCGAAGGACGACCCGCACGACCCGCACGGGGACCACGGCGGGGACCACCCGAACGAGCCGGACGACCCGCGCTGGGACGACAAGCCGGGCAAGGCGCAGAACCCCGTGTGCACGGCCATCGAGCTGTATGCCGTGGGGCACCTCGTCGGGACGACGCTCGACGGGCAGCCGGCCCTCGGCTTCGCCGTCGACGCCGTCGAGCTCGTCGACGTCTCGCCGGACGACCTCGAGTCGGTGCTCGAGTGCCTCATCGGCCAGATGCTCCGCGCCGTCCTCACGACGATCCGCATCCCCGTCTCCGCGCTGCGCGTCGGCGCCTTCACCCTGACCCCGACGGTCGGCCCGCTCATCGACATCGACCGCGTGCTCGCGCGCGGCAACCTCTAGGAGACCTCCATGTCCGAGATCATCGCCGCCATCGACGAGGGCGCGGCCAACGACTTCCTCGACACCGTCGTCGCCGGGCTCGGCCCGCAGTCGACGAGCGGCTCGTCCAGCCTCGGGCCCTTCGCGGTCAGCTACTCCGTGAGCGGCACCCTGAGCAACGGCTCCGTCGACCTCATCCCGCCGGACACCATCCGGATCGCCGACCTGCGCCTCGACTGGAGTGCGAGCGCCACGCTGTCGCTCGACCTCGGCGACTTCCTCCCCGAGATCCACATCCCCCAGGTCTGCATCGACATCCCGTGCGTCGGGACCGTCTGCACGCCGCGGATCGACATCACGTGGCCCACGGTCTCGGTGCCCGTGTCGTTCGGTGACTTCGTGCGGGCCACGGTCGACCTCGGGCTGTCCGTCGCGCTCGTCGGCGGTATGTGGAAGGTCGAGGGCATCGTCCAGGGCGTGCCGAGCCTGGCCTTCGGGCCCGGGACCGCCGCGATCGTCGCCGGCATCGGGCTGGCCGTCGCGGCGGCCGTCGCCTGGGTGCCGCTCATCGGCCCGTTCCTCGCCGGTCTCGCCATCGCCGTCACCGCCGCCATCGGGATCGCCGGGCTCACCGGCTGGCTCGGGCCGATCATCACGCCGTTCATCTCGGGCACCCGCTTCCCGATCTACGACCAGCCCGAGTGGTTCGAGGTGCTGCCGGCGACGTCGGCGATCGACCCGGCCGTCTCGGTCCACATCGACGCCATCGGCGCCGAGGTCCAGCACAACGCGCCCGAGGACGAGCTCGTCCTCAGCGCCGACATCAGCGCCTGAGGAGGGCACGACCATGAGCGACCACTTCGACAGCAGGGCGCTGCGGCAGACCGACTGCTACGGGCAGCGGTTCATGAAGCCCGGCACCTACGCCTACGCGATCGGCCACGCCGGCACCGCCGCCATGGCCCAGGACCACCCGTACGTCGTCGTCGTCGAGGGTGACTCACCCAAGCGCGGCGAGATGGCCCAGACGCTCGTCACCGTGCGGGCCGAGGGCAAGGCCTTCGTGCCGGACGTCGAGAAGGTGACCGTCAACGCCGGCGACATGGTCATGTGGCACTGCCCCGACCCGCACGCCCGACCCTTCGCCGTCTCGGGCGAGAAGGACTTCTTCTCGAGCGACCGCCTCGTCAACGAGTCGGGCTACTCCCACGCCTTCACGTGCACCGGGACCTACGAGTGGGCCGACGCCCACGGCTCCGGCGCCACGGGCGTCGTGCGCGTCTCGGCGCCGGACTCGAGCTCGGACGAGGGCATCCGGGCCTGGCAGAGCCAGCAGCGGCAGGGCGTCCTCGTCATGGTCAAGGACGGCCAGGCGGAGCCCCCCGAGGTCGACGTCGTGCTCGGCCAGACGGTATTCTTCGCCGTCGTCGCCGGTCCCGGCATCTCGGTCACCGACACGGCCGTCATCGAGGCCGAGCGGCCCGTGCCGGGGATCGCCTTCTACCGCAAGCCCACCCGCGGGAAGGACGCCGTAGCCTGACCGGGTGACCGCGACCCCGACGCCCGCCATCGCCCAGGACCTCGCGCCGACGGGCGTCCTGCGCGCCTCGATCAACCTCGGCAACCCCGTGCTCGCCCAGGGCACGCCGGACGCACCCAGCGGGGTGACCGTCGACCTCGCGTATGCCGTCGGGGAGCGGCTCGGCGTGCCCGTCGAGCTGGTCTGCTTCGACGCGGCGCGCCGGTCGTTCGAGGCCATGGCGACGGGCGAGGCCGACCTGTGCTTCCTCGCCGTCGACCCGGCCCGGGCGACTGAGGTCGCCTTCACGGCGCCCTACGTCGTCATCGAGGGTGTCTACGTCGTGCCCGTCGACTCCCCCGTGCGGTCGGTCGCCGACGTCGACCGCGGCGGCGTCCGGGTCGGGGTCAAGCACGGCTCGGCCTACGACCTCTTCCTCACCCGCACGCTGGCGCACGCAAGCATCGTGCGCGGTGACGAGGGCGTCGACGTCTTCGCCGCCGAGGGCCTCGAGGTCGGTGCCGGCATCCGGGAGCCCGTCACCGCCTTCGCCGCCGGCCGTGACGACGTGAGGGTCGTCGACGAGGCGTTCATGCAGATCGAGCAGGCCGTCGGCACGACGCGGACGCGTGCGGCCGACACCGTCGCGTTCCTGCACGAGCTCGTCGAGGAGCTGAAGGCGAGCGGCTTCGTCGCCGACGCCTTGGCGCGGTCGGGGCAGTCGGGCGCCGCGGTCGCGCCGCCTGCCTGACGGCATACGACGGGCGCGGCGGACGGCATACGACACCGTGGAGGTTCGCACCCCCGCACAGGGGTGCGAACCTCCACGGTCCGGTCGGGCTCAGCCGACCCGGCCCACGGTCCGAGCGGTGATGCCGAAGGCGGTCAGCTCCTCAGCGGTGAGCAGGCGCGAGCGGATGAGGAACCGCACGCCCTCGGGCGCCTCGACGGAGAAGCCGCTCCCGCGACCCCTCACGACGTCGACGGTGAGGTGCGTGTGCTTCCAGTACTCGTACTGCGACACCGACATCCAGAAGCCGACCGGTGCTTCGACCCCGTCGACGGCGAGGTCGGCCAGGTGCACGTCGGCCTCGCTCGTGATGAAGTCGCCGGCCGGGAAGCACATGGGAGAGCTGCCGTCGCAGCAGCCACCCGACTGGTGGAACATCAGCGGACCGTGGATCCCGGTGAGGCGACGGAGCAGGTCCGCCGCCTCACCGGTGAGGTCGACCCGGCTGGGGGAAGCCGTTGGCTCACCGGGTGCGACCGTCTCTGGGGGCGTGTGGGCCACGGGGGCCGACCCGCTCAGAAGAACCCGAGCGCGTCGGGCGAGTAGGAGACGAGAAGGTTCTTCGTCTGCTGGTAGTGGTCGAGCATCATCTTGTGGTTCTCGCGGCCGATGCCCGACTGCTTGTAGCCACCGAACGCGGCGTGCGCCGGGTACTGGTGGTAGCAGTTCGTCCAGACGCGACCGGCCTTGATGCCACGGCCCATCCGGTACGCGCGTGACCCGTCGCGGGTCCACACCCCGGCGCCGAGGCCGTAGAGCGTGTCGTTGGCGATGGAGAGGGCGTCGGCCTCGTCGTCGAAGCTCGTGAGCGAGACGACCGGGCCGAAGATCTCCTCCTGGAAGATCCGCATCGAGTTGTCGCCCTCGAAGATGGTCGGCGCGACGTAGTAGCCCTCGGCGAGGTCGCCGTCGAGCACGTTGCGCTCACCGCCGGTGAGGATCTTCGCGCCCTCCTGCCTTCCGATGTCCATGTAGGACAGGACCTTCTCGAGCTGGTCGTTGCTCGCCTGGGCGCCCATCGTCGTGGCGGTGTCGAGCGGGTTGCCCTGCACGATCTTCTCGACGCGGGCCACGGCGTCGGGCACGAAGTCGCTGTAGATCGAGCTCTGCACGAGCGCGCGCGACGGACACGTGCAGACCTCGCCCTGGTTGAGGGCAAACATCGTGAAACCCTCGAGAGCCTTGTCGTAGAAGGCATCCCGCTCCTGCGCGACGTCCTCGAAGAAGACGTTGGGGCTTTTGCCGCCGAGCTCGAGCGTGACGGGGATGATGTTCTGCGAGGCGTACTGCATGATGAGGCGACCGGTCGTCGTCTCGCCGGTGAAGGCGATCTTGGCGATGCGCGGGCTGCTGGCGAGCGGCTTGCCGGCCTCGACGCCGAAGCCGTTGACGACGTTGAGCACGCCCGGGGGGAGCAGGTCCCCGACGAGCTCGACCACCTTGAGGATCGACCACGGGGTCTGCTCTGCCGGCTTGAGCACGACGCAGTTGCCGGCGGCCAGGGCCGGGGCGAGCTTCCACACGGCCATGAGGATCGGGAAGTTCCAGGGGATGATCTGGCCGACGACGCCGAGCGGCTCGTGGAAGTGGTAGGCAACGGTGTTCTCGTCGATCTCGCTGCTCGAACCCTCTTGTCCTCGAAGGACGCCCGCGAAGTAGCGGAAGTGGTCGACAGCGAGCGGGAGGTCGGCGGCGAGGGTCTCACGGACGGCCTTGCCGTTCTCCCACGTCTCGGCGACGGCGAGCGCCTCGAGGTTGGCCTCGATGCGGTCGGCGATCCGGTTGAGGATGAGCGAGCGCTCCCCGAGGCTGGTGCGGCCCCAGGCGGGGGCGGCGGCGTGCGCTGCGTCGAGCGCGGCCTCGATGTCCTCCTCGGTGCCCCGGGCGACCTCGCAGAACGGCTTGCCGTTGACCGGCGAGATGTTCTCGAACCAGAGGCCCTTCTTCGGGTCGACCCAGTTGCCGCCGATGAAGTGGCCGTAGCGGTCGAGGACGGTGACGAGCGAGTCGGGCGAGCCGGGCGGTGCGTAGACGGTCATGGTTGATCTCCCAACATCCTTGGTGGTGCCCCTCCCAGGGGTTGGCGTGACCGTAGGCAGGGCAACGTTGCAACCACGTTGCGTGCCGTGTGCGGGGTGGCGACGTCACGGCATACGCCCGGTTTGTGGCCCCTCGACGGGTGGGGGGCGGCGCGACGTGGCCTCTCGACGGGGGAGGCGGGGCGCGACGTGGCCTCTCGACGGTTGCTTGAAACGTCGAGGGGCCAGCTGTGGCCGGGTCTCAACCGTCGAGAGGCCACCAACCCGGGCGGGTCAGGCGGGGCCGAGCTCGCGGTCGAGGCGGTGGATCTGGTTCTGGACGAGCGGCATGAGCGCCGACCCGGGGCCGAGGACGTGCGCCTGCGCCTGCCACATCTCGTAGTCGTCGGCCCCGGACGCCGAGCGCGTCCAGGCCGACATGAGGTCGGCCCGACCGCTCCCGATGACCGCGCGGCGCAGGTCGCCCTCGACGCTCGCGCGCAGGCGGACCACCCCCGGCGCCGTCGACCGCGGCAGGAGCGGCCCGCGGTAGGCGCGCATCGCGCTCGCGACGTCACCGGCCGCCAGGTGCGCCTCTACCCCGAGCCAGTCCCCGGAGAGCTCGGCGACGAGCCGGTACGGGCGTGATGCGAGCAGGTCCTCACCGAGCAGGCTGCGCAGCCGGCCCATCTCGACCCGGAGCGTCGAGGCGCTGCTGTCCTCCTCGTAGAGCAGGACGGCGAGCTCGTCGCCCGAGAGCCCGCGCGGCGCCGAGGCGAGCAGGAGCAGGATCTCGCTGTGGCGCGGACTGAGGCGGACGGTTCGGCGGTGGCCCCTGCCGTCGTCGACGGTGAGGAGGGTGTCGTTGCGGCCGAGCGACTCCATGAGCACCGAGAGCCCGCGCGCGGTCCCCTCGGGCTGGGCGCCCCGGCCGCTCACGAGCAGCTCGCGCGCCAGCTCGGACTCGGCCATCCGCGCGGCCGCCCGCACCATGGCCATGGTCTGCGGCACGACGATGTCGTCGCCACCGGTGATGTCGAGGACCCCGAGGACGGACTGGTCGGCCGGGTCGTGGATCGTCGTCGCCGCGCAGCTCCAGCGCTGGACGGAGTGCCGGAAGTGCTCGGCCCCGATGACGTTGACGGACTGGTCGAGGCGCAGGGCCATCCCCGGTGCGTTGGTGCCGGCGAGGCGCTCGTCCCAGTTGCTGCCCTCGACGAAGCCGATCGACTCGGCACGACGGAGCACGCTCGGCGTCCCACACACCCACAGCAGCTGGCCCGAGGCATCCGAGACGGCCATGACGGCGTCACAGTCGCGCGCCGCCTGGCCGAGCACGTCGTCGAGCAACGGGAAGACGCGCGCCAAGGGGTGCGCCTCGCGGTGGTCGCGCAGCGCGTCCGCGGGCAGCGTGATCGGCGCGTCGACGGTGTCGACCTGGACGCCGGCCGCGGCGGACCGCAGCCACGAGTCGGCGACGTGTGCGCGGACCCCGCTGCTCTCGGACTCGGGGTGCGCGTCGACGGGCATGGGCCGATTGTGCACACACTTCCGCCCAGGGCGACAGGACTGCGCGCAATCCCACAACGTCGAGCGCGCCCGGCAGGTTGGACAGAAGGGGTGGTCAAGCAGCCGATTCAGGCGCACCATGAAGGAACCCGCGCAGGATCTTTGATGGAAGTCCGAGGAGCGACGATGTCTCGACGAGCCCCCTTCGTGCCCGACGGCGTGCCCGTGTTGTCCCGCGGCCGCCACCGCAGCTCGCGCAAGGGCGCGTGCTTCATGGAGATGGCCTCGTTCCTGGCCGGCGAGCGCTGGAGCGACCACCCGGAGTGCACCCACCCGGTGCTGGCGACCCTCGCGCGCTGCGTCAACGACATGCTCGACGAGACGCACCGCCAGCGTCTGGTCACGATGATCCCCGAGGTCGTCGGCCTCAACCCGGACGACCCGCGGGTCACGACGGCGCTCGTGCTGACGACGGCCCGGGCCGCGCTGCCCGTCGCCGCTGAGGAGCGGCAGAACGTCATGGCCCTCGCCATCCTCAACGCCGAGGGCATCCTCGCCGAGCAGGACGGTCGATCCCCCGGGCAGCTGTCCAAGGCCTCACGGGCCGCCCTCACCGCCGCGCCGGCGGCGGAGCGGTGGGCACGAATCCACCTGGCACGCATGGGCTTCAACACCGCAGCCGTCCGCCCGGCGAACGCCGCCAAGGTCGTCGCCCTGGCCGTGGACGGCATCGCCCGCGCCTGCGTCGACGACCCCGAGGAGCGCCTCGTCAAGCTCCTGCGCGACGGCATCGACGTCGTGGCCACCTTCGCACCCCTGGCGCCCGAGCCGGTGCCCGTCGCCTGGGCAGCCCCTCCGCCCACACCCGTCGCGACGGACCGCGCCCGACAGGTCGGGACGTACGCACGCTGACCACCTCGGTGGCATCCTGATCCGGCCCCGGCGTCCGACGCCGGGGCCGATCCGCGCCCCCGGCCCCCGGCCGCCGGCCGCCGACACCCGACCGCCGACACCCGACCGCGGCAGTCACCAGCCCTACTCCCGGGAGGACACAGCCGTGTATGCCGCTCACGAGCCCTACGAGACCGGCATCCTCCCCACCGACGACGGTCACGAGGTGCACTGGGAGCAGTCCGGCCGGCCCGACGGGACGCCGCTCCTCGTCGTGCACGGCGGTCCGGGGTCGGGGGCCTCGCCGTGGTGGACGCAGTTCTGCGACCCCGAGCGCTACCGCGTCGTGCTCGTCGACCAGCGCGGCGCCGGCCGAAGCCGACCGCACGCCGGTGACACGCGGGCCGCGTTGCAGCACAACACGACCGGCCACCTCATCGGCGACTTCGAGCGGCTCCGTGAGCACCTCGGCATCGAGTCCTGGGTCCTCTTGGGCGGGTCATGGGGCTCGACGCTCTCCCTCGCGTATGCCGTCGAGCACCCCGAGCGGGTCAGCGCGCTCGTGCTGTGGGCCGTGGTCACCACGCGCCGCCACGAGGTCGAGTGGCTGACCCACACGATGGGCGCGGTCTACCCCGCCGAGTTCGACGCCCTGCTCGCGTCGCTGCCCGCGGAGGCGGACCGGGCCAACGTGCCGCTGGCCGTGAACCGGCTGCTCCTCGACGACGACCCGCTCGTGGCCGACGCAGCCGCGCGCGCCTGGTGCGCGTGGGAGGACCGCATCGCGACCCTCTCGGGGCCGGTGCGGCCGAGCCCGCGGTACGCGGACCCGCGCTTCCGGCTGGGCTTCGCGAGGCTCGTCACGCACTACTTCGGTCACCACGCCTTCCTGTCGGACGACGCCATCACGGGCCGCCTCGACCGGATCGCGGGCGTCCCCGCCGTGCTCGTGCGCGGCCGGCTCGACATCGCCTCTCCCCTGCGGGTCGCCCACGAGCTGGCGCAGGCCCTGCCGCTCGCCGAGCTGCACGTGGTCGAGGACGACCTGCACGGACCGGGGAGCGAGGGCGAGCGGATCCTCGTCGCGGCCCTCGACCGCTTCGCCGGCCCCCCGCCCCCCCCCCCCCCCGGCGCGCGGTCCGGCACCGCGCCGGACGGCATACGGCACATGGCAGTGGCCACGTCCGAGGTCGGACGTGGCCACTGGAGTCGTCGCGGTCACGCGACGGTCCGCTGCCGTCAGCGGGTCTCGCGGAAGTCGACGTGCTCGCGCGCGACGGGGTCGAACTTGCGCAGCACCAGGCGGTCGGGGTTACTGCGACGGTTCTTGCGCGTCACGTAGGCGTAGCCGGTGCCGGCGGTCGAACGCAGGGTGACGACGGGGCGCAGGTCGGTGCGCTTGGCCATGGGGGCTCCTTCGGTCTCGGGGTCACGAGTTTCCGCAACCGTAATGAGAACCATTCTCGACGGTGCTACATTCCCTCCACGGCCGAGTCAGTCCGGCCGGGGCACGCCAGAGGCCCCCGCGTCCGACGCGGGGGCCTCTGGGCGGACGACGGGTCGGGTCAGGCGAGACCCGCGCTGGCGAGCCACGTCTTGGCGACCTCGTTGGTGTCCTTCTTGTCGACGACGACCTGCTTGACCATGTCGGCCAGCGACGTCGTGTCGAGCTTGGCCGAGACCGCGTTGAGGGCGGCCTTGACGCTGTCGGCCTTCTCGGACCGGACGAGCGGCACGACGTTGTCGGAGCCGAAGAGGCTCGCCGGGTCGTCGAGCACGACGAAGCCGTTGGCCGAGATCGACGGGTCGGTGCTGAAGATGTTGGCCGCCTTGACCTGGCCGTTCTTCAGGGCCTCGACCGTCGCCTGGCTCTGCAGCGGGCGGAACTCCTTGGGCGTGATGTTGTAGACCGACTTGAGGCCGACGAGGCCCTGCTGGCGGGTCTTGAACTCCGGCGGGGCGCCGATGGTGAGCTCGGCCTGGTGCGCGGCGAGGTCGGGGATCGCCTTGAGCGACCACTGGCTCGCGGTGTCCTTGGTGACGGCGAGGGAGTTCTTGTCCTCGGCCGCGGACTTGTCGAGCACCGTGAGGCCCTGCGGCACGACCTTCTGGAGGGCGGAGTAGACCTCGTCGGGCTGGGTGACCTTGGCGTTCTTGTCGTAGAAGTTGAGCAGCGAGCCGGTGTACTCGGCGAGGACGTCGACCTCGCCGCCGGTGATGGCCTTGAGGTAGGTCTCGCGGCTGCCGATGTTGAACTGGCGGGTGACCGTCATGCCCTTGGCCTCGAGCGCCTGGGCGTAGATCTCGCCGAGCAGGGCGGCCTCGGGGAAGTCGGCTGAGCCGATCTTGACCGAGCCGGCGGCGCCGGTCGATCCCCCGGTCGAGCCGGCTCCGGCGCTCGTGGCCGGGGCGAGCGGGTCGCTACCGCCCCCGCAGGCGGCGAGCGGCACGACGGCGGCGAGGAGCAGGCCCGCGGCCAGGAAGCGCGTGCGTGTCATGTTCGGTCCCTTTCGGATGGGGTGCCCGTGGTGGCGGTCGCCTGCACGGGGCCGGTGCTGCCGGAGCCCACGAGCGCGGCCTGCCGCGGGTCGGGGTCCGAGCGGTCTGCACCGTCGGAGTCTGGTTCGGGGTGGGGATCGGAGTTTCGTGCGCGTGAACGGGCAACACGCGCGGCCCGCCCGCTGATTCCCGGTGAGACGGCCCTCTTCTCGAGCAGGGCCAGGAGGCCGTCGGCGACGAGCGCGAGGGCGGCGACGAGGATCGACCCGCAGACCATCTGGACGTAGTCGCGCGAGGCGAGCCCGTCGATGAGGTAGCGGCCGAGACCTCCGAGGCTGACGGAGGCCGCGATGGTGGCGGTGGCGATGACCTGAAGGGTGGCGCTGCGCAGGCCGCTGAGGAAGAGCGGCAGCGCACACGGCGCCTCGACCTTGGTCAGCACCTGCCAACCCGTCATGCCCATCCCGCGGGCCGCGTCGCGCGCGGCGGGCTCGACGCTGTCGATGCCGGCATACGTGCCCGACAGCAGCGGTGGGATCGCGAGCAGCACGAGGACGGTGATGCTCGGGATGACGAAGGCGAGGTCGCTCTGGATGAGGGGCCCGACGAACATCGACACGGCGAAGAGCAGGCCGAGGGTCGGCACGGCGCGGGCGGCGTTGGCGCCGGTCACGAGCCAGCGCAGGCGCCCGGAGTGGCCCACCCAGGCGCCGAGCGGCACAGCGACGACGAGCGCGATGAGCAGCGTCAGCCCGGTGTAGAGCAGGTGCTCGAGCACGCGGTTGGGCACGCCGTCGGTGCCCTGCCAGTTGGCCGGGTCGGTGAACCAGCCCCAGATCGCCGAGAAGCTCATGCGGCCACCACCCTCGTCCAGGGGGTGAGGAAACGCGAGACGACCTGGATGACGAGGTCGAAGACGAGCGCGAGCAGCAGGCACGCGACGATGCCGACCCAGACCTCGGTCGGGAAGGAGCGCGCGTAGCCGTCGGTGAGGAAGTAGCCGAGCTGCGAGATGCCGATGAGCGAGGCGACGCTGACGATGCTGACGTTGCTCACCGCCGCGACGCGCAGGCCGGCCGCGATGACGGGCACCGCGAGCGGGAGGTCGACGGCGCGGAACCGGGCGAACGACCCGTAGCCCATGGCGATGGCGGCCTGACGCGTGGACCCGTCGACCGAGGAGAGGCCGTCGGCGACGGTGCGGGTCAGCAGCGCGACGGTGTAGACGGTCATGGCGACGATGACGTTGACGGGGTCGAGGATCTTCGTGCCGAGCAGCGGTGGCAGGAGGATGAAGAGCGCGAGCGACGGAATCGTGTAGAGCAGGCCCGTCGTCGTGAGGAGCACGGCGCGCAGCCTGGGCCGGCGCGCGGCGAGCCAGCCGAGCGGCAGGGCGATGACGAGGCCGAGCACGAGCGGCAGCCCGGCGAGCCAGGCGTGCTGGCCGGCGCGGAACATGATGTCGCCGATGTGGTCGAGGGCCCAGGTCACCGGGCGGTCGCCTCCTCGGCCGGGCGGTCGGCGGCCGAGGTCGTGGCACCGGTGCCAGCACCTGACGGGGCGGCGGCGCCCGACGAGGCGGCGTCGCGCCGGGCCTCGATCGCGGGGATCACCTCGGCGGCCCGGATGGTGCCGACGAGACGGCCGTCCGCGTCGGCCACGACGCCGCGTCCGCTGGGCGAGGACAGGGCCGCGTCGAGCAGCGCCCGCAGCGACCCGGTGGTCGAGGCCACGGTGCCGCCGCGGTGCAGCACGGAGCGCGTCACCTCGGACTCGACGGCGGCCGCACGGACCCAGCCGAGCGGCTCGCCCGCGTCGCCGACGCACAGCACCCAGGGTGTACCAATCGCACGGACCTCGTCGGCACCGGCCCCGAGACGCACCGTGGGCTCGTCGGTGAGCGAGAGCTCGGGAGCCGCGGCGAAGGAGAGGGCGCGGTAGCCGCGGTCGCGACCGACGAAGCCGGCGACGAAGTCGTCGACGGGGTCGGCGAGGAGCTTGGCCGGCGAGTCGAGCTGCGCGAGAACGCCGCCCACGCGCAGCACCGCCACCTGGTCGCCGAGCTTGACGGCCTCGTCGATGTCGTGGGTGACGAAGAGGATCGTCTTGCCGAGGTCGGACTGGAGGCGGAGGAACTCGTTCTGGAGCTGCTCGCGCACCACGGGGTCGACGGCCGAGAACGGCTCGTCCATGAGCATGACGGGAGGGTCTGCCGCAAGCGCCCGGGCCACGCCGACGCGCTGCTGCTGGCCGCCGGAGAGCTGGGCGGGGTAGCGCTTCGCCATGGCCGGGTCGAGGCCGACGCGCTCGATGAGCTCCATCGCGCGCGACCGCGCGGTGCGCTTGTCGGTGCCGAGCAGGCGCGGCACGGTGGCGACGTTGTCGAGGACGGTGCGGTGCGGGAACAGCCCGGCGTGCTGGATGACGTAGCCGATGCCGCGACGCAGCTCGGCGACGTCGAGCGAGGCCGTGTCGCGCCCATTGATGGAGATGGTGCCGGAGGTCGGCGTGATCATCCGGTTGACCATCCGCAGGGTCGTCGTCTTGCCACAGCCCGAGGGCCCGACCAGGACGGTGATCTTGCCGGTCGGGGCCTCGAGGGTCAGGTCGTCGACGGCGACCGACCCGGCTCCCCCGTCGGTGCCGGACGCATCGGCATAGCGCTTGGTCACGCCCTCGAAGCGGATCATGCTCCTCAACGTACCCGTCTGCGCCGACCGCACCTCGGACCTCGTCGAGGGTCAGATGTCGACCGTGACGCCCCCGGCGTGCACGACCCGGGCCACGACGGCCCCGATCGGTCCGGATCGCGGCTCGCCGGTGCCCCCCAGCTCGCGCGCGAAGCTGGCCTCGACGACCTCTCTGACGAGGGCGGTCCAGAGCCGGGCGCGCACGAGCATGGCGTGGTCGGCGCGGGCGACGCGGATCAGGGACGCGTCGAGACCGTCGGCCTGCATCTGCTCGACGGCGTGGCGAGTGCGGGCCAGCGAGCAGATGACGTCACGGTCGCCGTGGACGAGGACGGTGCGCCTGCCGGCGCCGGGGCGGGGGTCGCCCGGCTCGACCCAGGGCGCCAGCCCGACGACGAGCCGGACGTCGGGATCGTCACCGACGAACATCGCGACCCGTCCGCCCATCGAGTGACCGACGAGGGCGATCGGGACGCCGGGGTATGCCGCCCGCACCTGTTCAAGCGCCCACCTGGCGTCCTCGACGGGCATCGCGTCGCCGTTCCAGCCGCGGACGCGGAAACGGAGCCGGGCGACGGCCATCGGGCCGGGCACCTTCTTGAGGGCACGCGCGAACGGCACGAGGCGGGCGACGTTGTGCGACCACGGCCGGTTGGGCTCGTGCCCGTCGACGGCCCCACCGTGCATGACGAGGGCGACGACGGTCGCGTCCGTGGGCTGCGCGTCCCAGACGAGCGACGCGAGCGGGACCTCGTCTGCGGGAGCCGGCTCGGCGCTCACACCTGGCTGCGGTGGAAGTTGGCGAACGACCGGCTCGCGGTCGGACCGCGCTGGCCTTGGTAGTGCGAGCCGTACGCCGCTGAGCCGTAAGGGTTCTCGGCGGGCGAGCTGAGGCGGAAGAAGCAGAGCTGGCCGATCTTCATGCCCGGGTAGAGCATGATCGGCAGCGTCGCGACGTTGGACAGCTCGAGCGTGACGTGGCCGGAGAAGCCGGGGTCGACGAAGCCGGCGGTCGCGTGCGTGAGCAGACCGAGGCGGCCGAGCGAGCTCTTGCCCTCGACCCGCGCGGCGAGGTCGTCGGGCAGCGTGACGGTCTCGAGCGTCGATCCGAGGACGAACTCCCCCGGGTGCAGCACGAAGCGGTCCTCCTCCGGGCCGACCTCGACGAGACGCGTCAGGTCGGGCTGCTCCGCCGCCGGGTCGATGTAGGGGTACTTGTGGTTGTCGAAGAGCCGGAAGAACTTGTCCAGCCGGACGTCGACGCTCGACGGTTGGACCATCTGCGGGTCCCACGGGTCGAGCACGACCCGCTCGGCGGCGATCTCGGCCCGGATGTCCTTGTCGGAGAGCAGCACGGGACGAGGCTATAACGCCGGACCGGTTTCGCCCGGACTCTCCTGACCCGCGGACGCCCTACGTGCGCCGCGGGGCACCTATCGTCGCTTCATGGACCCCTCGGACACGGGCGCCCGACGCGCCTCCGACGCCCCGCTCGCCTCCGACGCCCTGCTCGCCCGCGAAGCCCCGGTCGCCGACGACGCCCTGCTCGCCGACTTCCACTCCGTCGTGCGGCGGATCCTCGAGGCGCTGCCGGCCGACGAGAGCGGCCAGCGGCTGTCCGAGGCCCTCCGGGAGCACCTGGGCGCCGAGCCGCACCTGCTCGCCGTCGTCTCGGCGCCCGTGCCACCCCACCGGCTCGTCGACGCGGACATCGCCCTGTCCGAGGTCTCGGCCGACGACCGGGACGCCACGGTCATCGGGATCGCCGGCGACGCGCGCCACCACATGTCGCTCGGCGACCTCGTGCAGCGCTTCCACGGCCCGGGCATGTCGGTCGGGCAGGTCGACTACGACCGGATGCCGACCGGCCCCGGCAAGGACGACCAGAGGCAGGTCGTGACGTCCGGGATCCGCCTCTTCCACTTCGACGGCCACCCGGTCGCGGTCCGGCAGCAGGGCATGAACCGGCAGTTCGGGCGCGAGTCCGGGACCATCGAGGTCGTCGCGCAGGACCGGGACGTGTCCGACGCGCTCATGGCCCGCGTCCAGGAGCTGATGGACGAGCGGAGCGTCATCCGCGGACAGGTCGTGACGTTCGGCTCGGACCCCTACGGCCCCGGCATGGCCGGAGTCACCTTCATCGAGCGTCCGACCGTCGACGCGGCCGCCGTCGTGCTGCCGGACGGCGTCCTCGACCGCGTGGCGCACCATGTCATCGGGATGGGTGAGCACCGCGAGCGGCTCGTCGCGCACGGCCAGCACCTCAAGCGCGGCGTCCTGCTCTACGGCCCGCCCGGCACCGGCAAGACCCACACGGTGCGCTACCTCCTCTCGGCCACCCCGGGCACCACCGCGGTGCTGCTGAGCGGTGGCTCGCTCCGCTTCATCCACGACGCCGCGAAGGTCGCCCGCGCGCACCAGCCCGCGATCGTCGTCCTCGAGGACTGCGACCTCGTTGCCGAGGACCGGTCGTTCGCGCCGATGGGGGCGTCGCCGCTGCTCTTCGAGGTGCTCGACGCCCTCGACGGGCTCGACTCGGACTCGGACGTCGCCTTCGTGCTCACGACGAACCGCGTCGAGGACCTCGAGGTCGCCCTGTCGCAGCGGCCGGGCCGCGTCGACCTGGCTGCGGAGATCCCGCTGCCGGACGCCGAGGGACGGCGCGAGCTGCTCCGCCTCTACGGCGGACACCTCTTCGGCGCCGAG
This sequence comes from Terrabacter sp. Root181, assembly GCF_001428505.1. Classification (GTDB taxonomy): domain Bacteria; phylum Actinomycetota; class Actinomycetes; order Actinomycetales; family Dermatophilaceae; genus Terrabacter. The sequence goes on along the minus strand of NZ_LMHU01000005.1, from coordinate 532,954 downwards.
GCGATCTCGGCGGCGGCCGCCCGGGCCGAGGGCACGACGGCATCCTTCGCCAAGGAGCTCGTGCGCCGAGCCGTGCTCGCGGCGGCGGTCGCCGACGAGCCCCCGGCGGACGACCACCTCGGCGTCGCACTCGACGAGCTCCTGTCCGACGCGCAGGCGCTGACCCGCAGCCTCCTCGGTGTCGGGGCGCACGACGGCGCGGACGGCGACCTGCGAGGTATGCCGTCCGGCCGGCTGCCGCGGCCGAGCCGCTCGGTCGCGTCTTTCGGCTACTCCCCCGACGGCGGGGTCACCCACTCCGGCTGACCGCGGGACCCGGGCACACGGCATACGCCCTCGGGGGCTCCGTCAACCGGCGAAGGCGCGCACCGGCAGGCCCGGCACGGCGACGCGGACGCGGAAGACGGCGCCGGCCTGCGGCTCGGGGTCGTCGAGGTTCTCGCGGGACGTCGTGACGTAGAGGTCGCGCAGGTCGTCGCCGCCGAACGTGCACGCCGTCGTGAGGCGCAAGGGGAGGACGACCTCGGCGAGCATCTCGCCCTCCGGCGAGTGGCAGCGGACCCGGCCCGCGCCGTTGAGGGCGACCCAGACGTTGCCGGCGCTGTCGACCGTGAGCCCGTCGGGGTGACCGACGTCGTGGGTGACGAAGGGGCGCCGTTCGGTGAGCTCGCCGTCGATGACCGTGAAGACGTCGGTGCGGCCGGTCGGGGTGTCGTCGTAGTAGGCGAGCCGGCCGTCGGGCGAGAGGTCGATGCCGTTGGAGATGGTCACGTCGGGCAGGAGCGTCGTGACGTGGCCCGTCGCGTCGACGCGGTAGAGCAGCGCGCTGCCGGGCACCCGGTCGTAGCCTATGGTCCCCGCCCAGAGGCGGCCCTCGCCGTCGACGCCACCCTCGTTCATCCGGACGGACGGGTCGTCCCAGAGGTCGAACCACGGGGTGGGTATGCCGTCCGGCTCGTCCGCGCGCGCCAGCCCGCGCTCAGTCGCGACGACCCACCCGCCCGTGGTGCGCGGCCGCACGAACGCGGCGACGTCGCCGACGTGCATCCGGTCGACGGACCCGTCGGGACGCAGGGTCAGGACGTCACCGGCGAGGAGGTCGACCCAGCGCAGGCCGCCCCACGTGGGCGACCAGACGGGACCCTCGCCGTGGTAGCAGAGGGCGGCGGTGACCTGCTCGAGCTCTCCCGTGACGACGGGGCCGGGACCGGGTGCGGCCGCCATCAGTCCCACCACACGCCGACGTAGTGGTGGCCCTGGGGGACGACGGGACCGTCGACGAGCCACTCGGCACTCGCGGCCGGACCACCGCTCGACTCGGTGTCTGCGTCGATCGTCATCGCGTCGACCTCCTCCGGCAGCAAGGTCGTGACGACGGCCACCCCACTCGCGTAGGGCCATTCGTCGTCGGGGAAGTCCTGGAACTCGAGGACGTCGAGCTCGACCCGGACGTCGTGGACCTCCGGGTGCTCGCGCAGCTCGAAGAGCACCCGGCGCACCGTGTCGAGCGGCATGTCCTCGGGACGGTTGGGTGCGATGCACCACTCGCAGTCGTTGCCCTCGAAGAACTGCTCGAGGGTGACGGCCACCTGGGCACTCGCTCCGCCGCGCTCGCGGACGTGGTCGACGAAGGCGGTCTGCTTGGCGAGATCCATGACGGTTTCGGCCCCTGGGGTCGCGTTCCTGGCACTGGCGCGGTGTCGGCTACACTGACGCCGCGTGCCGCCTTGCGGACCCTTCGCGGGGCACCTCCGGGCGGCCGTGCGAGCGTAGCTCAATGGTAGAGCGCCAGCTTCCCAAGCTGGATACGCGGGTTCGATTCCCGTCGCTCGCTCCACGCCACGAAGGATGCAGCAGCGCGAGGGCCCCGACCGTGTGCCGGTCCGGGCCCTCGTGCGTCCGCTCCGGCTAGCAGGTCGTCCACATGCAGACGAGCTGGGAGGGGGCTGCCGGGTCGGCGGAGACGGACCCGTGCCCCCAGATGTGGTCGCTCGAGGGGTCGACGCCGGCCTTGGTGACCCACATCGCGCCGACCCAGATGTCCGGCCCGTCCGGCGCGCCCCGGTTGTTCGTGGCGGGCTGCACCTCCCTGGCGGTCCTGAACCAGGCGTCGATGACGCTCATCCCGTCCCGCGTGTAGCGGGCGAGCTTGCGGCCCTCGTCGGTGTTGTCGAAGGTGATGGCGCCGTAGCCGAGCATCGTGTGCAGGCCGTCGAAGGCGCCGTCCCAGCGGCTCAGCACGTCGCCACCTCCGGGAGAGATGACGTCGTCCTGGAGCGGGCCGCACGCGGCGACGGCGAACCACTCGAGGTCGTTCTGGCCGTACAGGTCCCCGGGCGAGGCCGGGGCAGCGCCGACGGCGCTGGGTGTCAGGAGCACCGACTGCTTCTTGCCGGGCACGCAGAGCACCCAGCCGTTCTGGTTGGCGTGGCCGGTGTAGAAGACGAAGTCGGCGGCATCGACCCACGTGTCGTCGTCGGAGTGCCAGTCGGACTCCCACGCGTTGAGGTCTCCCCAGTTGAAGTTCGTCTGCCAGCCGTCGGCCGAGAGCCCGTCGACGAAGCCCTGGGCGTTCGCCGGGCTCCCGTTGAGCGGCTGGCTCTGGTCGATCTGCTTGACCCAGCTCGTCCCGGCCTCGCTCGGGTTGAGCGCGCGCGCAGCACGCTCGGATCGCGGTGCCCGTCCTGCGGGCGCGCGGTCGGATCGCTCGGGCTGCACCTCGACCTCGGGGAAGACCGGTCCGTGGTCGGTCGCCGCGACGAAGGTGTGGCGGGCGTGCACGGTCGAGCTGCCCTTGCCGCCGGCGTGCTCGACCTCGAAGTCGCTCGTGAAGACCCAGACCGGTGTGAGCAGCTCCTGGACGACATCGCCGGGAGCCATGTAGTAGGCGAGGTAGGCGCCGCGGCGGTTGACCTCGCCGAGGTCGCCGTCGGCGCCGAGCCGCGCGAAGGCCTCGTCCACGTCGAGGGCATCGACGACGTGCGGCTCCCCGATCGGGCGGAAGCCTCCGTTGGCGCCGATGAGCCGGCCGCCGTCGCCGAAGGTGAAGGTGAGCTTCCCGCCACCTCCGATGACCGGAAGGACCTTCGACTCCGAGTCGACCCCCGGATTGCGGATGCCGAGGACGAAGCGCGCCTGCACGTCGAGCTGACGGCTTCGACGGTCCGCCCGAGCGCGTCGACGCCCTCGGGCGGCGACATGGGTGGCCCCGGCGCCGAGCTCGACGAGTTCGACCAGGTCCCCCTGCGTCTGCCACAGGTCGTGACGCCGGATCAGCTCGCGGGCCCGGTCGTAGGCCTCCTCGGGCTTCGGCAGCGAGGGCCGCAGTGAGGGGTTCCAGAGCTGGGCGCGGTCCGCAGCGAAGAGGTCCCCCGAGGCGACGAACACCTCGAGGAGCAGGTTCTCGTCGGAGACAGAGAGTCGTTCACCATCCTCGGTGACCTCACCCTCGAGCTCGAAGAGGTCGGCTGCGAGAGCTGCGACGCGGCCGGGGTCGAGCTCGGGTCGACCCAGCTCGAAGACGGGTAGTGACATGGTCATGGGATCTCCCTGTTCCTTGCGTCAGGCGACGCACGGACAAGTGGTCCACGACCGGACCAGTGATACAGGTCGCAGTTCGCGACGTGGCACGCTCGTTCCCGGTCTGGATCGACTCCGACGCCGCAGGCGACGGCCGACACCGAAGCCGTCAGGGCATGCGGCCCGCCACCCAGCTCGTCGTCCAGATCCTCGAGAGCTGGACGCGTTGACCGGGCTTGGGCGAGTGCCAGACCTTGCCGTAGCCGGCGTAGATCCCGACGTGGTAGACGCGTCCTCCGGACAGGAAGAAGATCAGGTCTCCCTGCTGGAGGTTCGACTTGCTGATGCGGACGCTGGCGAGCCGCTGCGCGCTGGCCGTGCGCGGCACACCGACACCGAGGCGCGTGCGATAGGTGTAGTAGACGAGGCCGGAGCAGTCGAACGCCGACGGACCCGCGGCGCCGTACCGGTACGGGTCGCCCTGCTGTGCGGCGGCGATCTTCACCGCCGCCCTTCCTCGGACGGCTCGCGCGTAGGCGGAGACGTAGGCGACCGACCTGGCCTTGATGGTGACCGGACCCTGCGCTGAGCCTGTTGCCGCGTGGGGCGAGACCGACGATGTCGGTGCGCCTCCGGTCCCGACGAGGAGAGCGGCTGCTAGTAGTGGCGTGATCGCCAAGGACTGCAAGGGAATTCGGCGTGCAAGGGTAGAAATGGACATGGTGGACTTCCTTCCCACGCCTGTGAGGTGAGCTGTCGGGTTCGGGCGGAAGATGCCCGGCCGCAGATGCGGCTTCACCCCAAGGACCGGCTGACCGGCCCGAAAGTGGGTCCCCCACTCCTGTCCGTTATTGCGTGGCTGCCCCACCGGTGGACAGGACTCGGCGTCCGGTGGGCCGCTCGGGGAGGACCCCGGGCGATGAGCATCCATCGACGGTGACAGACAGGTCACGAAAAGTGCGTGGAACGTCAGATTATGGCAATGAATGACAAGTCAAAAGGTATTCAAGCGGACATCAGGGGCATTCAGGGCGCCTGTGAGGCGCGCCGTGACCCCACGGCATACGCCTCTCGGCGGTGGCCCGCGCCGTTATCGGGTGGACCGGCGCACCCCCCACCACGCACCATGGACGCGGCTCCGTCGGGGCACGTCAGTCGTCAGCGGGGAGGCCCGCGGAGAGGTGGGTGGCCGTCATGGCCTGCTCAGCGGTCCCGGTCCCGCGCCACCTCCCCCACCCCGGCTGACCGGGCCATCCGGTCCTGCCCGACTGACAGGAACAGACCGTGAAACCACTGACAGACAAAGAGATTCGCGCCTCCTTCGTCAACGCGTCGCGGCGCGAGGCCAAGCAGGCCAACCTTCCCGCCGACCTCGACCTCGGCCTCCGCTGGGAGTCGCTCGACTACCTCGGCTGGGTCGACCGCAGCAACCCGCAGCGGGCGTATGCCGTCATCCCCGTCGACGACGAACCCGTCGGCCTGCTCCTGCGGGCCTCCGAGCGGACCCGCAAGGCCAGCACGATGTGCGCGTGGTGCGAGGACGTCTTCGCGACGAGCGACGTCACGCTCTTCGTGGCACGCCGGGCGGGCGCCGCCGGGCGCGAGGGCAACAGCCTCGGGACCCTCGTGCACGCCGACTTCAGCTGCTCGACCCACGTCCGGCGCCTGCCGAACGGCATGGAGGGCGGCCTCGACCCGCTCGCGCTCGTGGAGCGGCGCATCGAGGAGCTCCGGGCGAGGTCGTCGGCCTTCGCCCGCCGCCTGCGCGACGGGTCGTGAGCGTCCGCTGACGCCCGGTCGCTGGACGTGGCTCAGCCCGCGACCTCGAGCGACGCCGGCCCGGTGGTGTGGCGCACCATGCCACCGGGCACGGCGCGGACCGAGCGGAGCCCGTGGGCCGCACTGGGAGGACCTTCGCTCGGCGCTCGGTCGAGGCTCCCGGCGCGTCCGTTTGGACTCCGGCGGCCCGGAGTTGCTACGGTTGGCGTCGCCTCGCAGGCGTAGTTCAGTAGCAGAACAGCCTTCTTCCAGAAGGAAGACGTACGTGCAATTCGTGCCGCCTGCTCCAGATGAGAAGGGCCCGGTCATCGCGACCGGGCCCTTCTGCTGTCCGATGCCGTATGCCAGGTCGCCCGGTCCCGGCGGTGCGCGCCGGCCCGGCGGCATACGCCCTCGGCCCGGCCCGTGGCGCAACCGTGACCTCTCCCCCTTGCGATCGTTACCCGTCAGTAGCATCATGGAAGTGACCGGCCAGTAACTTGGCGCGCCCGCCGACGACAGTGCGGACGCACGACGAGCGACAGAACGTGGAGGGTCCCCGGATGGGCCACTACAAGAGCAATGTGCGAGACCTCGAGTTCAACCTCTTCGAGGTCTTCAACCGTCAGGACGTCCTGGGCACGGGGATCTACGCCGACGTCGACGTCGACGCGGCGAAGGACATCCTCCGGGAGGTCTCGCGCCTCGCCGAGCACGAGCTGGCCGACAGCCTGCTCGACAGCGACCGCAACCCGCCCGTCTACGACCCGGTGAGCCAGTCGGTGACCATGCCCGAGTCGTTCAAGAAGTCGTTCAAGGCCTACGTCGACGGTGACTGGGGCAACCTCGACGTTCCCGCCGAGCTCGGCGGCATGGTCGTGCCGGCCTCGCTCCGCTGGTCCGTCGCCGAGATGGTCTGCGGCGCCAACCCGGCCATCCACATGTTCACGGCGAGCTACTCCTTCGCCAACCTCCTCTGGCACCTCGGCACCGACGACCAGAAGAAGCTGGCCAAGCACGTCGTCGACCGGGCCTGGCACACGACGATGGTGCTCACCGAGCCCGACGCCGGCTCCGACGTCGGTGCGGGCCGCACCAAGGCCGTCCAGCAGCCCGACGGCACGTGGCACATCACCGGCGTCAAGCGCTTCATCACCTCCGCCGAGTCCGACATGGTCGACAACGTCGTCCACTTCGTCCTCGCCCGCCCCGAGGGCGCCGGCCCGGGCACCAAGGGCCTCTCCCTCTTCATCGTGTCCAAGTTCCACGTCGACCTCGAGACCGGAGAGCTCGGCGAGCGCAACGGCGCCCACGTCACCAACGTCGAGCACAAGATGGGCCTCAAGGTCAGCACCACGTGCGAGGTCACCTTCGGCGAGCACGAGCCGGCCGTCGGCACCCTCCTCGGCGACGTCCACGACGGCATCGCGCAGATGTTCAAGGTCATCGAGAACGCCCGGATGTTCGTCGGCACCAAGGCGATCGCGACGCTCTCGACCGGCTACCTCAACGCGCTCGAGTACGCCAAGGAGCGCGTCCAGGGCGCCGACCTGACGCAGATGACCGACAAGGCCGCGCCGCGCGTCACCATCACGCACCACCCCGACGTCCGACGCTCGCTCATGCTCCAGAAGGCGTACGCCGAGGGCCTGCGCGCGCTCGTCATCTACACCGCGAGCCAGCAGGACGCCGTCAACCAGGCGCAGGCCGGCAACCCCGCCGCACCGCTCGAGAAGGGCTCGGCCGCCGAGGTCGCCAACCGGATCAGCGACCTCATGCTGCCGCTCGTCAAGGGGCTCGGCTCGGAGCGCGCCTGGGTGCTGCTCGGCACGGAGTCGCTCCAGACCTACGGCGGCTCCGGCTTCCTGCAGGACTACCCGATCGAGCAGTACGTCCGCGACGCGAAGATCGACACGCTCTACGAGGGCACGACCGCCATCCAGGGCCTCGACTTCTTCTTCCGCAAGATCGTCCGGGACAAGGGGCAGGCCCTGCAGTACGTCGCCGGCCAGGTGCAGGAGTTCGCCAAGGACCTCGGTGGCTCGCTCGACACCGAGCGCGAGCTGCTCGGCCGGGCGCTCGAGGACGTCCAGGGCATCGTCGGCCACATGATCGGCGACCTCATGAAGAGCGACCCGCGCACGGGCGGCGAAACGGCCAACCTCTACAAGGTCGGCCAGAACACGACGCGCCTGCTCCTCGCCGCCGGCGACCTCGTCGTCGGCTGGCTGCTCCTGCGCCAGGCCGAGGTCGCCCAGGCTGCACTCGACGGCGGCGCCTCGGGCAAGGACGCCGACTTCTACCGTGGCAAGGTCGCGGCGGCCTCGTTCTTCGCCAAGAACGTCCTGCCGAAGATCGCGGCCGAGCGCGCCATCGCCGAGGCCACCGACAACGACCTCATGGACGTCCCCGAGTCCGCGTTCTGACGCGTACCCCCTTCGCTTCCACTGCAACACACCGAGCAGGTCACAACGCACCCGGATCCGATTCGGGTGCGTTGTGACCTGCTCGGTGTGTTGCGGCTGGGGCCGTCGCTCAGGGCAGGGCGGTCGGGGAGGTCGGGCCGGTGCGCTGGCGCCGCTCGGCGTAGGCCCGCGCCTTGGCCCGGTTGCCGCAGACCGACATGATGCACCAGCGCCGACGGCCCGACGGGTTGAGGAAGACCCACCCGCACCCGTCGCCCGGGCCGGCGGAGACGTGCCCGCCGCCCTCGGAGGTCAGCAGGGCTGCGGCAAGCCAGCGCGGCGGCATACAACGGCTCGTGGACGCCGGCGTCGCGGGTGAAGAGCCAGGCGACGGAATCGCTCGTGGCCGTGAGCATCTGAGCCTGACGCGCCTCGACGGCCAGCGTCGACACCCGCGTCAGTGCAGTGCGCCTGCCGACGCCGACCGCGAGGTCATGGACGTCGCGGCGCAGGCGCCGGGCCTCCCGGAGGACGGCGCCGGCGGCGAGCCGGTCGCGTCGGGCGGTACGCCGGAGGCGAGCGGCGGCCACCTCGTCGACGAGGCCGCACTCCCGGGCCCACACGACGAGGTCGTCGTAGTCGTCGAGGTAGTCGACCTGCTCTGCGGTGGCGGCCGACCAGCCCGCGGGGGTGTTGACGAGCTCGAGCGTCGGGTTGCCCGCGATGCGGACCGGGAGCTCCCGTCCGTCGACGTCGTACGTGTACAGGAGACGATCAAGGCGATCGACGGGTCCGCATGCCAACCAGATCGGTGTCGCTAACCGGTTAGTGACGTCTGAATGGTTGCCCCGCGTGCAGACCTGAGCCGACGCGCTCGTCCCGCGCTACACCAACGACGAGAGGGGCGCCGGCCACCGGCCCCGACTCAGGGGTCGAGGCGGTGGGCCGGCGGGTGACGGTCAGGCGAGCGACCGCTGGTAGGCGGGGCACAGCTCGACGATCCGGAAGCCGAGGTCCTCGTTGATCGAGACCATCCACGAGTTCGTGTCGTCGTTGCCGGTCACGATCCGCCGCCGCTCGGGGTGGTCGGCCTGCAGGCGTCGGAGGTTCTCGACCTTGAGGGCCATCCCGAGCCGGCGTCCCCGATGGTCGCGGTGGACCAGGGTCCCCCACTGCCAGGCGACGCCCGGCGCCCCCGAGGGCAGCAGGAGGTCGGTGTAGGCCACGACGTCGCCGCTGTCCTCGTGGACCGCCACGGTCGTGAGGCGTACGCGCCCCTGAGCCCTGGCGACCTCGAGGTACTCGCGGTAGCGGACGGGTGTCAGCGACTCCTCCTCGAACTCGATGTCACCCGTGGGCGCGTCGACGGCGAGCTGGTTCATGACGGCGCAGAGCGACTCCTGGAGGTGCTCGGGCACTCCCCCGACGTGGGTCTCGAGGCGATAGGTGCCCTCCCAGCGCGGGCGGGCGTGCTCGCCGTGACGGGCCAGGAGCTCCTCGTCGACGGGCAGCCGGAGGTGGCGCATGATCTCGGTGTTGCTGAGGTGGAAGCCGTGCCGCTCGGCGAAGCGTCGGTAGCCGTGGCCCTCGGAGGCGGGAGGCACCAGGAAGTCGACGACCATCGTGACCCGACCCGCCTCGCGGGCCCTCGCGACCAGCCGCTCGACGAGCGCCGAGCCCGCGCCGCGACCGCGGTGGGCCGGGTCGACCTGGACGTCGAACCAGGTCATCGTCGTGTTGTCCGTCAGCGGCAGCCACAGCGTCGCCACCCCGACGAGCTCTCCGCCGTCGTGGGCGCCCCAGATCTCCATGCGCTCGGCCTCGTCGACGTGGCGCCACTCGACCAGCGTCTCGGCCAACGAGGGCGGTTCGTGCCACGGCCGCTCGTGACCCTTGCTCGCGATGATGACGTCGTACGCACGGGCGCAGACCGCGTCGTCGTGCACGTCGATGAGCGTCGTCTCCATGGCTCGACGGTAGGGGGCCGCGCGGAGGGCGTGCCATCGAGTTTCCGTGGGACGGGGCGCGCACTCGAGTGGGGCGGGGGGCTCACTCGACGAGGAGGTGGGGGCGGGTCAGGTGCGGGGTGGGCGCGGGCGGGTCGCGCGCAGCAGGAGCAGTCCGGCGGCGAGGACCGCGAAGCCGACGATCGGGGTGACGTCGCCGACGAGGAAGAAGACGGGCCGGTTGCCCAGCACGTCGACCCCGACGATCGACACCATGAGGATCCCGAGGAAGAGCACGCCCGCCGACACGGCGGCGACGGGGTCGACCCAGCCGCGCTGCTCGTCGAACGCCACGTCCACCGAGCGCCGTCCTCGGTCGAAGCGCACGAACACCGCGACGAGAAGTGCGGTGACGACTGCGAGCACGGCGAAGAGGATCGGCCGCGTCAACCACCACTGCCACGACGCGACAGCCGGCTGGGCGATGCCCAGGGCCCGCATCGCGAGGAGCACCATCATGAGCGCCGTGAGGTGCCAGAGGAAGGCGGTCATGGCGAACGGGCCGGCCACGACGACCATCCGCCAGGCGCGGGGTCGCGCGAGCACGCGAGCCATGACCGGCCGCAGCACCACCGCGAGTCCGCACATGCCGATGCCCTGGGCGAGAAGGGCTGCCGTGGGCGGCGCCATGTTGGAGACCGACTCGCCGGGCAGGCCCACCATCGAGGTGGGGTAGGGCCCGAAAGCGACGGCCACGCCCATCGCCCCGAAGCCCAACACGGCCATCACCCACCCGCGGCCGGTCGTGAGCAGCCCGTCACGCCAGGCGAACCCGAGCTGGTGCAGGGCCAGCCAGACGAACGCGAAGTTGAGGTTGCCGACGAGCTCGGGTCCGCCGCCGAACCGCACGGCGTCGACGGCGCACGCCAGTGCGACGAGCACGACGACGACGCCGAGGCCCCAGCGCCGGTGCAGGTCACGCATGAGCGGCGCGAAGGCGCAGGCCCCGAGGTAGATCCCGACGAACCACAGCAGCTGGGGCACCATCACGAGCGCGTCGCGCGCGATGCGGCCGGCGTCGCCGGGCCTCGACGTCAGACCGGACAGGTCGGCGACGACCCCGAGGGCGACCCAGACGGCGAGGAAGGCGAGGGTGGGGCTCAGCAGGCGCGTGGCGCGCGCCCGGAAGAACGCGGCATACCTCCCCCGGTGCTGCGGCCGCCGCCGCTCGAGCGACTCGAGCGTGTGCGCGTGGGCCACGCCACCGACGAGGAAGAAGAGCGGCATGACCTGGAGCAGCCAGGTCAGCGGCTGGAGGGCCGGCACGACCGCGAGCGCGTTGGTGATCTGCCCGTCCGTCGTGATCGCGACCATGAGCCAGTGCCCGAGGACCACGACGAGGAGCGAGCCGACGCGGAGGGTGTCGACCCAGCGGTCCCGGTCGGCAGGCGTCGCGGCATCGATCTCGGCCGCCGTGCGGGGCGCCGCGCCGGATCGGGTCTGGCTCACGTCTCATCGAAGCACGAACGGCGGTCCCGGCAGGTGAGTTCTCCTGCTCAGGCCGCCGTCCGCGGCTCAGCTCCCCGCGCCCCGCCTCCAACCGTCGAAAGGCCACGAACCGGAGTCCGGTTCGTGGCCTTTCGACGGTTGGGGGCCCGGTTCGTGGCCCTTCGACGGTTCTAGATGGTCTCGTCGCGGTGCTCGACGCGGCGCTCGACGACCTCGTCGCCGTCGACCCGGCGCTCGACGACGTCGGGCGCTCCACGGCGCTCGGTCACGACCGTGTGCTGCGTGCGCGCGCGCTGGGCGTTGAGGACGAGCGCGAGGATGATGGCGAGGGCGCCGGCGACCATGAGGATGATGCCGATGGTGTTGCCCGTGCTGCTGCTCATGTTGAGGACGCTGGAGTCGATGTTGGTGAAGCAGAAGATCGCTCCGACGACGAGCAGGAAGATCCCGAGTCCGATACCCATGAGGTCTCCTTGGCTGGGGGCACGCCTGGACGCGTGCCTGGGCGCCACATACCCGCCGGAGCGCGACGAGTCACAGGCCGGCCCCGGCCTCGGTCAGCGAGCCCGGCGCCGACCGAACGCGAGCGTCACGGCGGAGACGACGAGCATGAGCACGCCGACGCCCACGGCGATCGCGATCTCGTAGTAGAGGTTCCGCGCGGCGAGGCCGTAGGCGGCGTCGGCGATCGTGCGGGCCACCTCGGGGTCGACGCGGCGCATGAGCGGCTCGCGCGACACCATGACGACGAGGGCGAGCGCGAGGGAGGTCGCGATCCAGCCGATGGCGACGAGCGTCGTCGCGGTGCGCCAGCGCCGGGCGAGGGCGATCGACAGCAGCGCCAGGGCGCCCACGACGAGCGGTCCCTACGGGCCCCACGCGTCGGCGATGCGGTATGCCGCCTGCGCCTTCTGAAGGTCGGTGGCCCTGACGAGGGGGATCGTCACGACCGGCGCGATCGACCCCGCGTCCGGCACTCCTGCCTGCTCGAGCGTCGACGTCAGGGCCGGGACGGGGATCGTCAGGCGCACGGAGACGCGTCCCTGGTCGTCGAGCTTCGTGTCGGCCCGGCCCTCCATGACGGCGATGAACTGCGTGTGGAGCGCCCGGATGCCCGTGGTCCAGGCGGCGGTCACCTGAGGGCTCGCGACCAGCGCCGCGGCCTGCGTCCGGATCGGCGCCTCGAGCGCCTTCTCGATCGCCGGCTGGAGCTGGACCGCACCGAGGACGCCCTGGACGACGCCATCGGTGAGGGCCTCCTGGACCTGGGGCTTGGTCACGACCGGCCGCAGCTCGTCGACGAAGACGTCGGTGCGCGTCAGCATGACCGACGCCCAGAAGCCGACGAGCGACACGGGCAGCAGCACGATGGCCAGCAGCCCACACACCGCCGAGAGGACGGAACGTCCGCTGCCACCAGATGCCTGCCGTGCCACGTGTGCCGCCTTGTCGTCCGCTGGTCTCGTCACGACCTGCCGGACGGGTCGAACCGGCTAGTTCCCGGCCTGGACCCCGCGCAGGTCGAGAGCCAGTGTGGCATCGGCGGTCGGGTCGAGGATGACCGGGATCCCCCAGTCCTGCTGGAAGAGGTGGCACGCGGCGTGCTCGGGCACCTCGCCGGTCTCGGGGTCGCCGTCGCACGCGGCTGCCTGCACCGAGATGTGCAGCGTGCCCGACCCGAGGCCGTCGCGCAGCACGAGAGTCCGCGTCAGGCCCTCGGCGCGACCGGCTCCCGAGACGAGGAGGGCGTCGGGCGTCGCAGACACGTCGAGACGCGTCGGGTCGCCCCACCGCAGGTCGAGCTTCTGCCCGGTCGGCGGCACGAACGTCACCTCGAGCGCGACCTCCCCGGCGGGGAGCGGCGTCGCGGGACGCTGGGTGCGGTGGGCGGGTCCGTCGACGCGCTGGGCGGCCTCGGGCAGGGCGACCCGGGTCAGTCGATGGGCTGCGGACTCGACGACGACGAGGCGCACCTCGCCGGTCTCGGGGTCGTGCTCGACGACGGCGTCGCTCGGCTCGGCGAGCCCCTGCGCGAGGGTCGACACCTGGCCGGTCGCCGGGTCGAAGCGGCGGATCGCGCCGTTGTAGGTGTCGCTGACCGCGACAGAGCCGTCAGGCAGCTCGGTGACGCCCAGCGGGTGCTGGAGCAGCGCCTCGACGGCATCGCCGTCGCGGTGACCGAAGTCGAACAGGCCTGTGCCGACGTGGGTCTCGACGACGAGGGCCCCCTCGGGCGTCGTCGTCACTGATCGCAGGGCGGAGGTCTCGGAGTCGGCCACCCACACGCGGTCGCCGGAGGCGGAGGTGGCGAGCCCGGAGGGCTGCGCGAACCAGGCCTCGGTCGCCGGCCCGTCGACGAGACCCTCGTTGGACGTGCCGCCGACGACCTCGACGCGCCCGTCCTCGAGGGTGCTGCCCGGCGTCCACGCCCACAGCTGGTGGGTGCCGGCCATCGCGATGAGGAGCCGGTCGCCGAGCCACGCGAGGTCCCAGGGCGTCGAGAGCGGCTGCTCGAGGGCGGGACCGCCACCGGTGCGCTCTCGGAGCTGCGACCCGGTGCCGGCGACGACGTGGACCGAGCCGTCGGAGAAGCGGATTCCCTTGACCTGATGGTTGACCGAGTCGGCGACGAGCAGATCGACGCCCAGCCGCTCGGCCACGTCGGTGGTCGCGAGGACGACGCCTTGCGGCTCGTTGAGCTGACCGTCGCCGCCCCACCGGGCCCGCTCGGTCTCGAGGTCGTCCTCGAGGTGCACGACCTGGTGGTCGGCCGTGTCGCTGACGACGAACGAGCCGTCCGGCAGGGCGACCGCCTTGCCGGGGAAGCGGAGCGCGGTGTCGGGGGCCGGCGGCGGGACGTAGGGGTCGTCGCCCGGCTGGAGCGTGCCCTTGGCCCGGTGCTCCTCGATGAGCTCGGCCACGAGCGAGGCGAGACCGGGACCGTGCCCCTCACCGGACATCGACGCGACGACGTAGCCCTCCGGGTCGAGGACGACGAGGGTGGGCCACGCCCGTGCCGCGTACGCCTTCCACGTCACGAGCTCGGGGTCGTCGAGCACCGGGTGGTGGACGGCATACCGCTCCACGGCGGCGGCCAGCGCATCGGCCTCGGCCTCGTGCTCGAACTTCGGCGAGTGCACGCCGATGATCGTCAGGGCGTCGGGGAACTGTGCCTCGACCGGCCGCAGCTCGTCGAGGACGTGGAGGCAGTTGACGCAGCAGAAGGTCCAGAAGTCGAGGACGGTGACGCGCCCGCGCAGGTCGGCGAGGGACAGCGACCGGCCACCGGTGTTGAGCCAGCCGCGGCCCACGAGCTCGGGGGCCCTGACCCTGACGCGCGAGCGGAGCGTGCCGGCGTCGACGCCGGCGCTCACGCGAGCCTCCGGTCGGACAGGACGGGGAAGGTGCGGCGCCACTCCGGCGTCGCCGCGGTGTCGATCTCGATGCTCAGCACCTCCTCGTCAAGCCCCGCGGCGGCCAGAACCTTCCCGGTGGCGTCGACGACCTGCGAGTGACCGCCCATCTCGTGCCGGGCATGGGTCCCAGCGGTGTTGCACTGGAGCACGACGCACTGGTCCTCGACGGCTCGCGCCTGGCCGAGCAGGGTCCAGTGGGCGACCCGCTTGCGCGGCCACGCGGCCGGGATGACGAAGACCTCGGCGCCGCGGTCGAGGAGGCGTCGGTAGAGCTCGGGGAAGCGCAGGTCGTAGCAGGTGGAGAGCCCCACCGGCACGGCCCCGCCGCCCGCCACGGGCACGTCGACGACGACGAGGTCCTCGCCGGCGTCCATCAGGCTCGGCTCACCCTCGCCGAAGCCGAAACGGTGGATCTTGCGGTAGGTCGCGACGAGCTCGCCGTCGGGCGAGAAGACGAGACTCGTGTTCCAGAGCCCTCGGCCGCCGGGCTCGGCGGGCTCGGCCCGCTCGACGATCGAGCCCCCGTGCAGCGTGACACGGGCGCCGCGGGCGGCGGCAGCGAGCACCTGCGCGACGGGCCCGTCGACGGCCTCGGCCCGCTCGTCCCACGCGGTGTAGTCGAAGCCACCGGCCGGCCACAGCTCGGGGAGGACGACGAGGTCGTGGCCGGCCTGGGCTCGCACGAGATCCGCGACGCGGGCGGTGCGGTCGGCGACCGACTCGCCGTCGCCGTAGGCCAGCTGGATGAGCGCAACCTTCATGGTCCAACTCTCACACGGTCACGGGGGTGCCGGGCCCGCGGTTCCGTCACGCGGGCACCCCGGGGACCCGAGGTGTTGACCCTCACACCGTGTCAGGCCGTAGACCATGGTCATCATGTTGATCATCGGAGAGTTCGCCCGCCTGGCGGGAGTGACGGTGCGCATGCTGCGCCACTACGACTCCCTCGGCCTGCTCGTCCCGGCCCACGTGGACCCGTTGACCGGCTACCGCAGGTACGCGGCGACGCAGCTGCCGCGACTCAACCGCCTGTGTGCGCTCAAGGCCCTCGGCCTCACCCTCGAACAGGTGGGGACCGTCCTCGACGCCCAGGTCTCGGCCGAGGAGCTGCGCGGGATGCTGACCCTGCGTCGGGCCCAGATCGAGGACCAGATGGCCGCCGACCGCGGTCGCCTGCAGGCCATCGAGGCGAGACTCCGAACCATCGAGAAGGAGGGCACGATGTCCGAATTGGAGTACGTGAAGAAGGAGCTGCCGGGCGTCCGGCTGGCGCAGGTGACGGGTCGCGTCGCCGACGTGAGCGAGCTGGGGATGACGATCGGGCCGGCGTTCGACCGGCTCCTCGGGGGCCTCGCGGCGGCCGGTGTGCCGCCACGCACGCCGTCGATCGCCTGGTACGACGGCGACACCGAGGGCACGACGTGGGGTGTCGGGGTGCCGACCACCCTCGAGGCCGTCGACGTCGAGGGCGCCGAGGTGGCCGACCTGCCGGCCGTCGAGCAGGCCGTCACGGTGATCCACCGCGGGTCCGTGGCGACGATCGGGGACACCTGGCAGGCACTCGCGACGCAGGTCGACGCGACGGGGCTCACGGCATACGGCCCCTGTCGGGAGGTCTACCTCGAGACGCCGACGGACGACGCCGACGCGTGGGTCACGGAGCTGCAGCAGCCGGTGCGCTGAGCTGCGCCGCGTGGCGCTCGCGGCGTCGGGCCGCGAGCTCCTCGCGGAGCTCCGGGTCGCTCCGGACGAGGTAGACGAGGCCGCAGTCCTGCGGTCCGCTCGCCCCCGGGAAGCACAGGGTGCACGGCTCACCGAGCCTGATCGGGCACCGGGGGTTCGACGTTCGCTGCGGCATGTTCCCTCCTCCGACCCAAATACTACAGCCCGTAGTAGCAGGGTTCGGACGCACCGGGTCAGCGCTGGGAGCCCTCGTCGCGCCGCGCGAGCGCGGCCAGCCGCTCGTTGTACGCCTTCAGCTCGGCATCGCCGTCACGGTCGGCCCGGCGGTCCTGCCGCACGGACTCCGCACTGTCGGTGCGGAACCACTGCATCGCGACCGTGAGCGCGAGCACGAGGCTCGGCAGCTCGCCGATGGCCCACGCGACGCCGCCGCCGTAGCGCTGGTCGGCAAGGGCGTCGGTCACCCAGGGAATGGCCACCGTCGGGAAGAAGTCGCCGCCGAGGAGCGTCGTGCCGCTGATCATCGCGACGCCGAAGAAGGCGTGGAACGAGATCGTCGCGAAGAGGACGACGAGGCGCAGCGCCGGGCTCCAGCGCTTGGGACCGGGGTCGACCCCGACGAGCACCCACGCGAAGAGGTAGCCCGTGAGGACGAAGTGGGCGGTCATGAGCAGGTGCCCCGTGTGCGTCTGCAGGGCCAGCTGGAACAGGCCCGTCCAGTAGAAGACGACGAGGCTCATGAAGAAGAGCACGGCCGCGAAGACGGGGTTGCCGACGACGGCGAGGAAGCGGGAGTGGACGAGCGCGAGGAGCATCTCGCGGGGGCCGAGCGTGCCGTCGCGACGCGGCCGCACGGTGCGCAGCGCCAGGGTCACCGGCGCACCGAGGACGAGGAAGATCGGGACGACCATCGCCTCGAGCATGTGCAGGGTCATGTGCCACGAGAAGGCGACCCGGCCGTAGATGCCGAGCACACCGTTGGTGGCATAGACGAAGAGCAGCCAGCCGACGACCCAGCTCAGCGTGCGCAGCACCGGCCAGGCGTCCCCCCGGCGGCGGAGACGGACGACACCGGCGACGTAGAGCCCGATGGCGAGCAGCCCCGTGGCGAGGAAGAGCCACTCGACCCGCCAGGCGGTGAGCCACGACAGCGCGGTCGGCGCGGGCGGCACGGGATAGCCGGTCAGCGAGAGCGCAGCGCTCGGGTCGGCCACGGTCTCGGGGACGGGGGGCTCGCTGCGCGCGAGCGCGGTCGCGACCCCGAACGCGAGCGCCATGACGAGCGACTCGGCGACCGCGAGACGGACGAAGAGCCGGCCCCGGGGGCCGCCGGTCGAGCCGGAGCCGGTGGCCCCTGAGCTGGTGGCGCCGGTCGCGTCGATGCGGTCGAGCGTGATGCGACGGTGCCACGCACCGGCGACGCCGAGGGCCACGAAGGCGAGCACCTTGACGAGGACGAGGACGCCGTACGGCGTGGCCAGGTCGGACCACGACCCGAGCCGGGTGGTCGCCGACATGACGCCGGAGACACCGAGGGTGACGAAGCACCACAGGGCGACCCTCGAGTAGCGGCGGGCGACGACGCCGAGCGCGTCACCGAGGGGTCGGCGCAGGACGACGAGAGCGAGCAGCCCACCCACCCACACGGCCGCACTCAGCAGGTGCGCGGCGATCGCGTTGACGGCCGTCTCGTGGTCGGCCGAGCCACCCGCGTGGCCGGCGAGGCCGAGGACGAGGAGGGCGAACGCCGAGAGCACGGTGAGCGCCAGCGCCACCGCGCGGGAGCGCGCCACGGCGGCGACGGACGCGACGACGAACGCCACGACCGTGCTGATGAGCCCCACCCGGAGCGGCTCGATCGACCAGATCGACCCGGTGAGGTTCTGGCCGAAGAGCGGGTCGCTGAGCGGCATGCCCGCGGCGTCGGCGAACGTGAAGACGACCCCGACGGCGCCGGCGACCGCCCAGACGAACGCCGCGGCCGTGGCGACACGCAAGGCGGCGGCGCGGCGCGGCTCGTCGGGCGCGGCGCTCTCGGCACGCGTACGGCCCGGGATCATCGTCGCGGCGAGCAGCAGCGAGCCGATCGCGAGGGAGGCGGCGACGTCGTGGACGACCCGGACGAGCGGCAGCGACCAGCGCACGACTGGGCCGGCGTCGGACAGGCCGCCCGGCAGCGGGTCGGCCGCACCGGTGTAGCGCGCGGCGACGACGCTCGCCAGCAGCGCGACGACGACGACGGCGGCGAGGACCAGCGCACTGAACACGCCGGAGCCACGCTCGGCCCACACGCGGGGACCCGTCCGCGGACCGGCGAGACCGTCTCGCTGCAGGGTTGGCATGCCTCAAGGGTAAGTAGTCTGATGACATGCCCATGCACCCGGCCGCCCCCGACGACCGCAACGGACTGATCGACGCGTTCGACCACTCCGTGCAGTCGATCATCGACCTCGGGCACTCCTGCCGAGACGAGGACTTCGAGCTCCAGACCGAGTGCCCCGGCTGGACCGTCAAGGACCAGATCGCCCACGTCGTCGGGGCTGAGAAGTCCTTCGCCGGCATGCCACGCCCCCAGGTCGAGGTGCCGGACTACCCGCATGTCCACAGCGACTTCGCCCGCTTCGTCGAGGTCGACGTCGAGGCCCGACGCAGCCTCTCCGGCCGTGAGGTCGTGGCCGAGCTGGCCGAGTTCCACCCGCAGCGCGTGGCCGACCTGCGCGCGTCCGACGCCGACATCGACACCGTGATCGGCGGCTTCTTCGGCCCCGAGACGACGTTCGGCGACCACCTGCACCGCCGGATCGTCGACGCCTGGGTGCACGAGCAGGACCTCCGGGCCGCCCTCGACCGACCCGGCAACCTCGACTCCGCGAGCGCCGCGGTCTTCACCGCCGACATCCTCGCCGCCCTCCCGCGCATCGCGTCCCGGGTCGCCGGCATCGGCGCCGGACACGCCGTCGTGCTCGACGTCAGCGGTCCCGTCGTTGCCCGTGGCGGGGTGCGCATCATCACCGGGAACGACGGGCGGCCTTACGGGGAAGCGCTTTTCAGCGGCATCGACCGACCCGAGGGCGAGGAGCAGCTCGATGTCACGTCGATCCACCTCACGACCGACGCCCTGACCCGCAGGGCCGCCGGACGTCGCGGCGTCGACGAGATCCACTACACCGTCACCGGTGACGAGGAGATCGCCCGGAAGGTTCTCGAGGCTCTCGTGGTCGTCACCCACTGAGCGCTGCTCGCGCCCGCGTATACACCTCGGAGCCCCTCTGAGGGGCCGAAGTCCACCTTGTGTATATGTGGCCAACGGCCTAGCGTCACTAGGAGTCGGTCAAGCCAGTGCCGCATCGGGGATCCGATCCATCGGAGTTTGAAATGACCGACCCGTCCGCGGGTCCGCGCAAGGATGCGCGAACCAGAGAGCTGATCCATACCCTGCGCACGTCGGACTCCGCGTCCGAGCGCGCCACCGCCCTCGAGACCGTGACCGTGCTGCACATGCCGCTCGCCCGTTCTCTCGCCCATCGTTACTCGGGCAAGGGCCTCGACCGAGAGGACCTCGAGCAGGTCGCGTTCCTCGCGCTGCTCAAGGCCGTCAAGCGGTTCGACCTGTCCAAGCCGACCGAGTTCGGCGCCTACGCCACACCCACCATCACCGGGGAGCTCCGTCGTCACTTCCGTGACCACGGGTGGCTCGTCCGGCCGCCCCGCGAGCTGCAGGAACGACGTCAGCTCGTCACCGACACCCGGTCACGGCTCGAGCAGCGGCTCGGCCACGACCCGGACGCCGGCGAGCTCGCCCACGAGCTCGACATCACCCTCGAGGCCGTCAAGGAGGCCCAGGTCGCGGCTACCAACCTGCGCCCCGCCTCCCTCGACGCCACGACGGCCGACGGCGGTCGACCCGTCCTCGACCTGCTCGACGCCCGCGGCGACTCCGGGTCCGACCCGGCGCTCGACGAGGGCATCGTCGTGCGCACCGCGCTCGAGCGCCTGCCGGCCCGCGACCAGCGGCTCGTCGAGCTCCGGTTCGGGGGCGACATGACCCAGGCCGAGATCGCCGAGTCCATGGGGCTCAGCGCGATGCAGGTCAGTCGCCTGCTCCGGCGCACGCTGGACGAGCTGCGTCGCCAGCTGTCCGCGGAGGGCGTGGCCTCGGCCTGACCCACCGCCGCTTGCCTGAGTGGTCCCGATGCCCGTGAGGTGCGTCGGGGCCACTCGTCGTTCCCGACGCGCGAGTGCCGGCCCGGAAGGCCTGGCGGACCCGGAGGGCCTGACGGACGCGGAGGACTTCGGTCAGACCGGGGAGCCGGCCGTCGCCCCGCCACCGGCGTGCCCGAACTGCGACTCCTGGCCCTCGATGACCTGCGAGGCCACCTGGGCCAGCTTCATGTTGAGCTCCTGCGACGTGCTGCGCAGCAGCTCGAAGGCCTCCTGGCCGCTGATGTGGTGCGCGGCCATGAGCAGGCCGACCGCCTTGCCGATCTCGCGGTTGCTCGTGAGGCCCTGACGGAGGGTCGCTGCCTCCTCGCGAGCCCGGATGGCCATGAGCGCCACCGAGGCGAACGAGGCGATGACCGCGCCGACGTCGGCCGACTTCGACGTCAGGCCGCCGGGGGTGTCCGAGAAGAGGTTGAGGGCGCCGACCTTGTCGCCCTCGAGGAGCAGGCGGTAGCCGATGGCCGAACGCACGGGGGTCTCGGCGACGATGCGCTCCGTGAAGCGCGGCCAAGGGGTCTTGGCGTCGGTGAGGTCGGCGTCGTGCTGGTAGGCCTCGGAGACGATGGCGTCGACGCAGGGGCCCTCGCCGATCTCGAGCTCGATCTGGTCGATGCGTCGGGCGATGTCGTCGGTGCTGGCAGCCGTGACGTAGCGGTCACGCGTGCGCACGAGCAGCGACGCACGGTCGCAGCCCTCGACGAGCCGGTGAGCGGCGTCGACGAGCGACTGGTGGATCGATCCGGCGTCGGCGCCGGCATAGATCAGGGCCGACATCTGTCGGAAGGCGTCGTTGATCGTCGGATCGACGGGAACGTCGCTCGTCATGGCACTCCTGCACATCTGGCCCTACGGCTCCGCACACTGCTGGACGGTCTGGGCGCGTCAGTCATCCTCGCACCTCCCCGGGGCGCGAGACCACAGACAACCACATGAGCCGCGTCCGTGGCGAGATGGATCCGAGGGCTGGACAAACATTGGACAGTTGAGTTGACAACGACGGACCGCCGGACAAATACTTGCGTGCTGCAAGCAAGTAGTTGGGGACCAAGGAGCGCGCGATGGCTGTGAGCAAGGACGAGGCGAACGACGTCTTCCTCGGGCTCCTGCGCGTCCAGAAGCTCCTCGTCGCGGCCAAGCACACCGCCCCCCGCCTCGAGGACGGCGTGGACGTCACGGCATACCCCGTGCTCTTCGTCGTCGCGGGACAGGGGACCGTGCGCATCTCGGAGCTCGCGACGGCGCTGCACAACGACGTCTCCACCGTCAGCCGTCAGGTCAGCACGCTCGTCGCGGCGGGACTGCTCGAGAAGAGCGCGGACCCCCGCGACGGGCGGGCGTGGGTCGTCTCCCTGACCGAGCACGGCCGTTCGTCACTCGGTCGCATCCAGGACAGCCGCGCCACGTGGTTCCAGGGCCTGCTGTCCGAGTGGGACGGTCCCGCCACCGAGGAGTTCGTCCACCGCCTGCGCGAGCTCGGCGACGCGCTCGATGCCAACCTCCGGGCCCGGGGTGCAGCGCCGCCCCCGATGCCCTTCGACTCCACCAGAGCCAAGACCCAGAAAGAGGACTGACATGTCCGACACCACCGCCGAACCGCCGCGCGTCGACGCGACCGCGGACGCTCCCGCCGGCGCAGGCCCCGACGCTCGACCGGTGCTCTCCCACAAGGAGATCGTCACCATCCTCGTCGGCCTCATGATGGGGATGTTCCTCGCCGCGCTCGACCAGACGATCGTCGCGAGCGCCATGCGCGTCATCGCCGACGACCTCAACGACCTCGCCGGCCAGGCGTGGGTCACGACGGCATACCTCATCACCGCCACGATCACGACGCCGCTGTACGGCAAGCTCGGCGACATCTACGGGCGCAAGAAGCTCTTCATCTTCGCGATCACCATCTTCACGATCGGCTCGATGCTCTGCACGCTGTCGTGGTCGATCCCGTCGCTCGCGGCCTTCCGTGCCGTCCAGGGCATCGGCGCCGGCGGCCTCTTCTCGCTGGCCCTCGCCATCATCGGCGACATCGTGGCGCCGCGTGAGCGCGCCAAGTACCAGGGCTACTTCCTCGCCGTCTTCGGCACCTCGAGCGTGCTCGGCCCGGTCATCGGCGGCTTCTTCGCCGGCCAGGAGACGATCCTCGGCGTCACCGGCTGGCGCTGGGTCTTCCTCGTCAACGTGCCGATCGCCGTCGCCGCCCTCATCGTCGTGACGCGCACGCTGCACCTGAGGCACACGCGCCTCGACCACCGCATCGACTACTGGGGTGCCCTGAGCCTCTCGGTCGCCCTCGTGCCGCTGCTCATCGTGGCCGAGCAGGGCCGCGCGTGGGGCTGGGGCTCGCCGACCTCCATCACCTGCTACGCCATCGGCCTCGCCGGTCTCGTCGCCTTCTTCCTCTTCGAGCGGTCCATGGGTGAGGAGGCGCTCATCCCGCTGCGCCTCTTCACGAACCGCACCGTCGCGTCGTCGTCGGTCGCCTCGGTCTTCATCGGCATGGGCATGTTCGGCGGTCTCGCAGCGATCCCGCTCTACCTGCAGATCGTCAAGGGCTCGTCGCCGACCCAGGCCGGCCTCCAGCTGCTCCCGATGACCCTCGGGATCATGGCCGGTTCGATCGTCTCGGGTCAGCTGATCTCCCGGACCGGGCGCTACCGCCACTTCCCGATCATGGGTGCGGCGATCCTCGTCCTGTCGCTCTACGCCTTCCACTTCGTCGGCGCGGACACCCCGCTCTGGAAGACGATGATCGTGATGTTCTTCTTCGGCATCGGCCTCGGCTTCAACTTCCAGCCGCTGACCCTCGCCGTGCAGAACGCCGTCGACCGCCGCGACATGGGCGTCGCCACGTCGTCCGCGACCTTCACCCGCCAGATCGGCGGCACGCTCGGCACCGCGGTCTTCCTGTCGATCCTCTTCTCGCAGGCCGGCACCAAGATCTCCGAGGCGTTCGCGGCGATCGCCCCGACCCCGGAGTTCCAGGCGGCTCTGCGCAACCCGACCGGGGGCGACCCCGCCGCCAACAAGGCGTTCATCGAGCAGCTCCAGGCCGCGCAGCAGTCCGGCGGCTCGGGTGCGGGCGTTGGCGGCTCGGCCCTGTCGGACAGCTCGTTCATCAACCAGCTCGACCCGGCGCTCGCCAAGCCGTTCCTCGTCGGCTTCTCCGACGCGATGTCGGTCGTCTTCGTCGTCGCTGCCGGGGTGCTCGTCCTCGCGTTCATCGCGACGCTCTTCCTGCCGAACATCGACCTGGGCCCCAAGCCCGGTCAGGCGGCTCCGAAGGACGAGGACGTCGTCGTGGCCCCCGCCGGCCACTGACGCAGCCCCACCCCCTCACCGTCGAGAGGCCACGAACGGCCCCCTGATGGCAGTCGAAAGGCCACCTCCCGACCCCGGGAGGTGGCCTTTCGACGTGGGGCAGGCGGCCACACGTGGCCTTTCGACGTGTCGCGGGCGGCCACACGTGGCCTTCCGACGGGTTTGGGCGGGGGGCGTATGCCGTGGGGCCGGCTCAGCGGAGGTTGTGCAGCTCGCGGCGGGTGAGGAACGCGCGGGTGCCCAGCGCCATGACGAAGGCGAAGCCGCCCGCGATGATCGCGACCCAGTAGCCGTGCTGCGCGCCGACCCGGTCGACGACGGCGCCCGAGACGGCCGACCCCGCTGCGATGCCGATGATGAGGCCGGTCAGCACGATGGTCATGCCCTCGTTGAGCTGCGCCTTCGGCGTGATCCGCTCGATGAGGTTCATCGTGGTGATGAGCGTCGGCGCCGTGGCCATGCCGGCGACCAGCATGAGTCCGGCCAGCGCCCAGAGGTTCTCGGCGAAGAGCACCGGGATCTCGAGGACCGCCATGCCGAGGGTGCCGGCGATGAGCAGCTTGCCGAGGTTGCGACCGTGCGAGACGTGTCCGAAGACGAGTCCCGCGGACGCCGACCCCACGGCATACAACGCGAGGATGGCGCCGGCGGCGCTCGCGGCGCCCGCCTCCTGCGAGACGGCGAGCGTCACGACCTCGTTGACGCCGAAGATCGCGCCGGTCATCACCATGATGAAGGCGAGCGGGATGAGACCGGGCACTCGGTAGGCATGCTCGTCGGGGCGTTCGTGGTGCGGCACGACCGGAGGCTCGGTGGAGCGGGCCGAGATGAAGACGAGGACGCCGACGGTGTAGGCCGCCGTCGCGAAGACGAACCCCGCCTCAGGGAACAGCGTCGTCGAGAGCCAGATGGCGAGCACCGGCCCGATGACGAAGGTGACCTCCTCCATGACCTGCTCGAACGACATGGCCGAGTGCAGGTGCCGGGCGTCGTGGGCGAAGATGTGCGACCAGCGCGCCCGAGCCATCGTGCCGAGGTTGGGGATGGCCCCGCAGAGCGGGAAGGTGATGAAGAGCAACCACGTCGGCCAGCCGCGCAGGGACGTGAGGATCGTCATGACGGCCCAGAAGCCGGACCACAGGAAGAACGGGATCGCGATACGTCGCTGCCCGTAGCGGTCGACCAGGCGACCGATGAACGGGGCGAAGAGCGCCAAGGAGACCATGCCGGCCGCCACGACGGCGCCGGCGAGCTCATAGGAACCGGTGCGCGCCGCGACCATGGCCACGACCGACACGCCGAACATCGAGCCCGCCGTGCGGGCGATCAGCCCGCCGGTGATGAAGACGCGTGCCCCCGGTACCTCGAAGAGAGGTCGGTAGGACGCCAGCACAGGTGCTCCTTCGCGGTGGGGGACGGCCAACTTCCCCATCCTTGCACCACGGCCCCCGACGAGCCGAAATGCCCGATTCGTGGTGAGGCGCGCCTCACACCCCGTGCTTGCGGCGCAGCGACCACATCTGCGGCGAGCGCTCGAGCTCGACGGCGACGTCCCAGGGAAGGCCCCCGGGGGCCGTCTCACGGCGGAAGCTCGCGACCATCCGGCGGGCGAGCGCGGGGTCCTTCGCGACGCGGCCGGCGAGCGCCGTCGCGCGCTCCTGCACGTCGCCGTCGTCGTATGCCGCCCACGCGAGACCCAGCGCGACCGCGCGGTCGCCGTCGACCTCGTCACCGAAGAGCCCGAGGGCCGCGGCCGCCTCGCGCCCGGCGACCCGGTTGATCAGCGTGAAGTGGCCGCCGCCGGGGTGGATGCCGATCTGGGCGAAGCCGGGGAGCAGACGGGCCGTGCGCGACACGATGCGCAGGTCGGTGGCGAGTGCCAGGTTGAGCCCGGCGCCCACGGCGGCCCCGCGCACGGCGGCGACGGTCGGGACCGCGATGGAGCCGATCGTCGTGAACGCGGCATAGACGGTCTCGAGGTTGCGGTAGGCCTCGTCCTCGACGGGGTCGCGGCCGGTGTCGGCGAGGACGCTGCGGACGGCTCCCGCGCAGAAGTGGGCGCCGCCGGTGACGACGACGGCGCCGACCTCGTCGTCGGCCTCGGCCGTGTGGGCGGCGTCGATGAGCTCGCGCGCCATCTCGACGGAGAGGGCGTTGCGCCGCTCGGGGGCGTCGAGGGTGATGAGCGCGACACCGTCGGTCACGTCGTAGCGGATCTCGGTCATGCGTCGGACCTCCTGGGTGTGGCGCGGCCGGTCGTGATGAGGGTCCAGAGGCGGTCGTGGCCGGCGGACGAGGCGAGCGCCGTGAGGGTCTCGTCCCAGTCCTGGAGCGAGCCGTACTCGCTGCGCCGGGCGAGGATCGGGCGGGTCAGGGTGTGCAGCTCGTGCTCGAGGGTCGTGCCGATCGCCCCGAGCGCCTGGTGCGACCCGCGGACGACGACCGACGCGGCGTGCCCGACGCACGACTTCGCGACACCGACGGCGAAGAGCATCCCGGGGTCGCGCCAGTCGGACGCGGCCGCTCGGGCGACGGCTGCGTCGGTGGCGGCCCGGGCGAGGGCCGTCTCGCAGGCGATGTCGGACACGAGGTGCTGCACGGCCTGGAAGCGCCCGATCGGTCGGCCGAACTGCTCGCGGGCGCGGACGTGCTCGAGGACCACCTCGACGACGCGTTCCATGGCGCCGACGACCTGGGCCGAGCGCGCCAGGGCGCCTCGCAGGTGGAACTGCTCGCCGATCGCGTGCGCGACGACGGTGCCACCCTCGAGGTCGTCGAGGTCGAACTCGACCGTGTCACAGGGCTCCCCGGCCAGGTTGCGACGCTCCTCGATGCCGACCCGGTCGATCGCCACATCCGCGACCCGCCACTCGTCGCGGTCCTCCCAGAGCGCCACGATGCTGCTCGCGTCGCGCGCCCACGTGACGTTGAGGGCGACCCCGGACGGGTCGGGACGGCATACGGTCCGCAGTCCGCCGTCGTTGGGAAGGCCGGCCGCCTCGAGGAGCCAGCCGCCGAGCACGTCGTGCTCGGCGAGCGGCACGGGCGCGGCCGCCGCGGCGGCGAGACCGAGCAGGGCTGCGGCATCGACCCAGCCGCCGCCGCTGCCTCCGGCGGACTCGCTGCCCGTGAGGCGGGTCAGGCCGAGGCCCTCGAGCCGCCGCCACAGGCCGCGGTCGAGGTCGACGACGGCAGTGGGCGTGGCGCGCGTGGCGCGGTAGTCGGCGAAGAGCTCGGTGAGGACGGCGACGAGGTCGGGGTCGGGGGTGGTCGGCGCGGCGAGCTCGCGCGGGTCGGTGGCCATCAGCGCATCCCCAGCCCGCGGGCGATGACGCCGCGGAGGATCTCGTTGGTGCCGCCGCGGAGCGTGAAGCCCGGCCGCTGGAGGATCGCCGCGTGCAGGAGCGTGTCGAGCTCCTCGTCGAGGGCCCAGCCGGTCGCGGTCAGGGTGTCGACGTAGTCGGCGATGTCGCCCTCGCCCGTCGTGCCGAGCACCTTGACGACGGCGGCGGCGGTGTCGGCGTCCTCGTGGTTCTCGAGCGCGGTCGACACGGCGAACGACATGTGGTGCAGGGCCGCGAGACGTGCGACGTGGCGTCCGAGCCCGGGGTCCGTGGGAAGGCGTCCGTCGTCCATGGCCTGGGCGGCGGCAGCGAGGAGCTGGAAGGTCGAGAGCACGCGCTCGGGGCCGCTGCGCTCGTGGGCGAGCTCGGAGGTCACCTGCGACCAGCCGTCGCCGATCTCGCCGAGCACGCGGTCGTCGGGGATGAGGACGCCGTCGAGGTGGACCTCGTTGAAGTGGTGGTCGCCGCCCATCGAGATGATCGGGCGGATCGTGACACCCGGCGCGCGGAGGTCGACGATGAACTGGCTCAGCCCGTCGTGCCGGTGGGCCGGGTCGATCGGCGCCGACCGGGCGAGCGCGAAGAACGCGTCGGCCTCGTGGGCGCCCGAGGTCCACACCTTGGTGCCGGTGAGGCGCCAGCCGCCGTCGACCCGCTCGGCGCGGGTGCGGACGCTGGCGAGGTCGGACCCCGAGTCGGGCTCGCTCATGCCGATGCCGAAGACCACCTCGCCCCGGCTGATCCCGGGCAGGAACGCCTCCTTCTGCTCCTCGGTGCCGTAGCGCAGCAGCGACGGGCCGATCTGGCGCTCGGCGATCCAGTGCGCCGCGACCGGTGCACCGACGACGAGCAGCTCCTCCGTGACGACGAACCGCTCGAGATACGTGCGCCCCTGGCCGCCGTACTCCGTCGGGATGACCATGCCGAGCCAGCCGCGCCGACCGAGCTCGCGGGTGAAGTCACGGTCCCAGCGGGTCAGCCACGTGTCGACGTGCGGCACGAACGCGCCGGCGGCGACCTGCTCGGCGAGGAAGGCGCGCACCTCGAGACGGAGCTCGGTCAGCGCGGGCAGCTCGCGGGCACCCGGAGGGACGAGACGGGCCGACATGCTCACCTTCCTCACGCGACGTCGCAGCGGTTCGAGCGCCACTCTCCCACACGGTCGTGCGCCCGACCCGAGGCCGTATGCCGTCCGGTCCGGTGCCGCTCGCGACACCCCGTCGCGCACCTGACCCTGCCCCACTCGACGGGTGGGGCAGTGGTCAGAGGCTCGAGGCGACGAGGTACGCGCAGAGGCCGACGATGACGGCGGTGATGAGCACGGCGACCGCCGTGGTGAGGCGGTGGTTGACGAGGACGCCCATGATCCGGCGGTCGCGCGTGAAGATCAGGAGGGGGATCAGCGTCCCCGGCAGCGCGAACGAGAGGACGACCTGGCTCCAGACGAGGGCGTTGGTCGGCTCGACGCCGAGGCCCAGGATGACGAGCGTGGGCACCACGGCGAGCATCCGGCGCAGCAGCGGCGGGATGGGTCGCCGACCGAAGCCCTGCATGACGACGTCACCGGTCTGCACGCCGACGAGGGTCGAGGCGAGCCCCGACGCGAGGAGGGCGACGGCCAGCATCGTCGCGGCGATCTGGCCCGTGTTGGCCGCCAGGGCGGCATACGCCGTCTCGATGCTCGCGCCCGCCTCGGACGGGAGCGCCGCGGCGAACACGACGAGGCTGATGTTGGCGGCGCCCGCGATCGTCATGGCGATGACGACGCTGCGCACGGTGCGCCGACCACTGCGCAGCCGCTCGACGTGGCTCGCCTCGGTGCCGTCGTCACGTCCGCGCGACGCGGCCGAGTGGAAGTGGAGGGCGTGCGGCATCACCGTGGCGCCGACGATGCCGACGGCGAGCAGGGCCGCCGACGAGTCGAGCGGGCCGGGCACGATCGAGCGCAGCAGCGCGACCCGGTCGACGTCGGCGACGAGGACCTGCCACAGCAGGGAGCCGATGATGACGACGAGCAGCACGAGCACGACGGAGTCGAAGTGGCTGCGCCCGCGCACCTTGAGGGCCAGGACCACGAGGCTGAAGAGGGCCACGCAGACGGCCCCGGCCATGAGCGGCATGCCGAAGAGGAGCTTGAGCGCGATGGCGCCGCCGACGACCTCGGCGAGGTCGGTCATGATGACGACGAGCTCGGCCTGGGCCCAGAGCAGCAGGCGTCCGACGCCCGGGAAGCGCTCGGCGCTGTGCTCGGCGAGGCTCTTGCCGGAGGCCATGCCGAGCTTGGCGGCGAGGTACTGGATGACCATGGCCGAGCAGCTAGCGAAGACGACGACCCACACGAGGGCGTAGCCGTGCTCGGCACCCGAGGTGATGTTGACGCCGAAGTTGCCGGGGTCGACGTAGGCGATCGCGGCCAGCAGCGCCGGGATGAGGGTGCGGGGCGCGCCGAGGGTGCCGCCGAGCCCGCGCTCCGGCGACC
This sequence comes from Terrabacter sp. Root181, assembly GCF_001428505.1. Classification (GTDB taxonomy): domain Bacteria; phylum Actinomycetota; class Actinomycetes; order Actinomycetales; family Dermatophilaceae; genus Terrabacter. The sequence continues at coordinate 503,359 of NZ_LMHU01000005.1, read as the reverse complement.
GGTCGTCCACGCGTGGCTGCTGCGCCACTCGCTCACCCATGGGACACAGCATCGAGCCTCCGGGGCACATGCGCCAACTCCCCGGTCACGAGTGCGACCAACGCCTCACCCGACCGGACCCCGCCTCACGTGGTCAGCGGGCCGACGCGACCCCGAGGAGGGCGGCGATCCCGAGGGCGCTGCGCGGGTCGTAGGCGGCGGTCCACAGTCCGCCGTGCGCGGCGGCATACGCCTCGTCCTGCCACGCCGTCGGCTGTGCCGGCGAGCCGGTGCGCAGGTCGTGGACGAGGAGGGCGGCCATGAGCGTGTTGGCCGTGCCGGGCTCGAAGACCTCGATGCCGAAGCGGTGCGCGCCGGCGTAGGCGGCGGCGAGCGCACGGTTCTTGACGACCGATCGGGTGCGAGTGGGCGGCGCGACCTTGAGCGACACGAGGCCGCCGTCGGCGCGGTATGCCGTCGCGCGCCACCGCTGGAGACGCTTGGCGAGCAGGTAGTTGGGTCCCTGCTGGAGCACGACGCTGTCGTTGATGCCGGGGTCCTGGCCGGGCACGTAGTTGCGGCGGAGCAGCCGGCCGCCGCTCACCGTGCGCAGGGGCACCCGCAGCACCTTGGACGTCCGCCGGTGGGCGTAGCTGTCGACGGAGCGCTCGACGGCGGCGCCCGGCACGGCGAAGACGTCGGTCGGCGTGGCGAGGAAGGCGAGCGCGACGTCGTCGCGTCCCTTCGCGTCGACGACATGGCGGGTCAGGGCGTCGACCGCCATCGAGACCCGGACGTTGGTCTCACCGTCGGCGTAGACGTAGTTGCCGATCGCCAGCGGGCCGTCCAGGGCCGAGACCCACTGGGTGACGGCGGCGAGGTCGTGGACGAGGTCACCACCGGCCCGGGCGGCAAGCGGCTCGTCACCGGGACGCACCGGCAGCGTGATCGAGCCCGCCAGCCGCCGCGTGTCACCGATCAGCTTGTCCCACAAGTCCTTTCGCGGGAGGTCGACCGCCGCGACGTCGGCGCCCCAGCGGAGCAGCGAACGCAGCGGACCCATCTCGGCGGCCGCGCCGAGCACGACGACCGTGCGGTCGGAGAGGTCGAGCCAGTCCGGGTGGTCGATGACGAGGCCGACCGCCTCGGCGCACGTCGGCTCGATGGTCCCCGCGTCGACCCAGAGGTCGAGACGGCGGCGCAGCGCGTCCCCCGAGAGGCGCTCACCGGCATACGGCACCGAGAGGGTGCGGTCGGGCGCGCCCTCGCCCCGGACGGTCTCGGAGCCCAAGGGGGTCGTGTTCGCCTCGGGCGTGACGGCGTCCTCGAGGAGTCGGTCACCGTCCGGCGTCGCCCAGCGCATCCGCGCGTGCAGCGAGCCGAGCCCGCTCGTGGCGATGGTCTGCGCGGCGCCCGGGACCGCGATCCCCGCCTCGACGAGGCGCCGGAAGTGCGGGAGGTAGCCCTGCCGCCAGTTGGTCTCGCGCTCGGCGGAGGCCGCGCCGACGGGATCGACCTCCCGCAGGGCGTCGGCGACCACGGCCCGCCCGGTGGCGGTCGTGCTGCGGCGTCCGGACGTCGGGTCGAGTGGGAAGACCACTCCGCTGGGGTCGCTCATGGGTCCATCCTGCCGGGTGTCCGGTGCCGCCCGCCGTCGCTCAGCTCTCGCTCAGCTCTCCCTCAGCTCTGGCGGAGCCGCCGGTCGACGACGAGGTAGGACACGCTGGCCGTGGCCAGGTTGCCGGCGCGGTCCCGCACGAAGCACGTGACCGTGTGCGGCCCGAGCCGGCGGGTGTTCGGCGCGCGGCCGCCGTTGCAGCCCTGGCGGGCGACGCCCGAGAGCGCGTCGGTCGCGTGTGGCACGGCGACGACGACCCCGTGACGCGCCACGACCGCTGGGGTGGCGACCGGATCGAGGGTCGGCGGAGTGCCGTCGTAGCGGTAGGAGAAGCCGAGGTAGGACGCCGAGAGGCCCATCCCGTTGACGCACGTCCCGAAGACGGTCAGGGGCACGGCCGAGTCGACGGGATCGACGGATCCGCCCTGGCACCAGTCGATCCCGCTGTCGGGATCCTGCGCGGTCCAGCGGTAGCGAGCCGGTGCGGCATACCACCCGTCGGCGTTCGGGCCGCCCTCGAGACGGAGCCCGCGCGGCGGCGTCGTGTCGACAGCGGCAGCCACGGCCGCCCGCTCGGTGCCGCTGAGAGCGGTCCCGTGGACTCCCGTGAGCCCGAGGCCTCCCCACGTCAGCGCCGCGAGGCCGATGGTCCAGACGAGACCGGATGCCGCGCCGTGTGCTCGCGTGCGACCCATGGCGGACTCCCCCTCCCGGGCGCCGTGCAGGCGCCCACTCATGTGTCTGATGGCCCCGACGCGGGCCTGATACCGGGTCGACCCACATCCACAGAGAAGCGGACGCGGGGGCGACCGGGCGGCTCACCCTCGTCAGGCGCGGGACGCGTCGCCACCACGCGACATCGGGACAACGGACGGCGTCGCGCGGGTGGGCCGAGTGAACGGGCCGAGCGCGCCGTCGGTCCCGACCGGGTGTGGTGCACCACTCGGTCCGGCCGGTCCGACCGAAGAGGAGGAGCATGGGGACATGAGCACGAAGACGACTGCCCGCGCGGCAGAGCTGATGGTGGACCGGGCCAACGAGGTCGAGCGCATCACCGGGCTGCGCCGGGAGTTCGCCGACGTCGTCGAGGCGTCGAAGGCCAACATCGCCGACGACGAGCACGACCCCGAGGGCTCGACGATCGCCTACGAGCGCACCCAGATCGGGGCCCTCATCGAGCAGGCGGAGCGACACCTCACCGAGATCGACGACGCGCTGCAACGCATCACCGATGGCGGCTACGGCCAGTGCGAGGTGTGCGGAGTGGCCATCCCCGACGAGCGGCTGAGCGCGCGGCCCACGGCTCGCACGTGCATCACCCACGCCGGCACGGTCGCCGTGAGCTGACCCACACGTCCGCAGCGGGCCCGCACAGCAGTGAGGGCCCGCGGCCGCGGGCCCTCACTGGGTGCGTGCGTGATCTCCTAGAGCCGTGTCACGGCGCCGGTGCCACCGCGAACGGTGCCGAGTCCGTCGTCGCCACGACGTTCACGGCGCGGACCCTGAAGAACCAGGCCTGCCGGGCGATGTTGCCCGTCGTGTACGTGGTGGCGTTGCCGGGCAGGGCCGCGGACTGGCCGGAGACCGTCGCGAAGGTGCTCGACGTGCTCCACTGGACGACGTAGCTCGTCTCGTTGAGGACGTCGCCCCACGTCAGGGTGACGCGCTCGTTGGATCCGGAGCGCACCGCCGTGCCCGCCGCGATCACCGGTTGCCCGGGGGCGAGCACGGGAACCGCCACCGTGTTGGACTGCGCCGACGTCCCGGCCACGTTGACGGCCTTCACCCGGTAGTCGTACGTGTTGCCGAGCGACACCGAGTTGTCGACCATCGTGACGGTGCCCGTGTTGGCCCGAGCGGGCGGAGTTGCGATCTGGGCGAACGCCCCTCCGTTCATCGCCCTCTCGACCACGAAGCCGGACTCGTTCGTCGCGTTGTCACGCCAGCTGAGACTGACCCTCGGACCGGACTGCAGATTGGCGGTCAGGTTCGTCGGCGCCGCGGGCGCATTGACCCCCAGAGTGGCCGACGTCGACTTCGCCGAGAGGCTCGGGAACTCGGCACCGTAGCCGACGGTGTTGAGCGCGACGATGCGGTAGAGGTAGGCCGCTGTCGGGCTCGATGTCGAGTCCGTCAGGGCGCGCGTCTGGTGCACGTTGGCCTGGTCCAGCGGGGCTGCGACCGTCCCCACGTCGGACCACGTCGTCCCGTCAGAGGTCCGCTGCACGAGGAACGAGGTCTCGTTGATCGAGTTGTCGTTCCAGGTCAGGGTGACGTGACGGTTGTTGCCGCTGCCCGTGACCACTGCCGCGCCGGTTGACGGCCACGTCACCTTCCTCGGAGGCAGGGCGAGCGACTCGGGCCGCATCATGTCCATCTCCTCGTGACTGAGGATGTGGCAGTGGATGACGTACTCCCACCCGAAGTTGACGAGCGAGTTGACGATGGCACCGGTCGGGTTGCCCTGCGGGTCGACGTTGTTGAAGGACGCGGTCGAGCCGAGCGGCATCATCGGGTTGAGCGGCCGGACCGCGTTCGGCACCTCGAAGGGCACCTGTGGGACCACCGGCCGCAGGGCGACGATGGTGTCCTCGAGCGGGCTCATCCGGACGGTGTCCTTCCAGCCGAGCTCGTTCGCGTCCGGCGGGATGATGATGTTGTCCCACGTGACCCGGTTGAGCACCTGGACGTCGTAGAGGTGGAAGTGGATCGGGTGCGTGTCCACGCCGTTGTGGGTGAACCTCCAGATCTGTGTCCCGTCCTTGGCGTCGGTGATCGGGGTGACCTTGACGTCCGCCGGCGGCAGGTTGGTGCCATCGATGAGCTCGGTCGCGGGGTTGGTGTACGGGTACAGCGTCACGTTCTGCGCACCCGGTGTCGGCGGCTGCGCCTCGACGCCGAGATTCGCCTGCATGCGTCCGTACTCGTCGAACGTCGACGAGTTCATCTCGTCGTGGATCGCCTTGGGTTCGAGTCCCATCGTCATCTTCGTGGCGGGCGCAGCGAGGGTGTTGAAGCCGAACGTGCCCGTGTCGTTGACGCGCACGAGGCCGTCGCACTTCTGGACGTTGCCCGTCTTGACGTTGCAGTTGCTGCTGGCGGCGAAGCTCGTGCCGTAGGCCGAGTTGTAGCCCGCCTGCCCGACGATGACGGGGTGCTGGCCCGACTCAAAGACGCCGGAGCCGTTCGCCTGGTGCTTGAAGGCGTTGGCGAGCGCCGTGACGTTGAAGGCCGTCGCCGGGGTCGCCGCCGCGATCTTCACCTGCATGACGGTGCGGGTGTTGGGCCCGTAGCCGGGCAGGACGGTCGGTGCTCCTACGGGACTGAGGTCCGGGCCGCCCGTGTAGTAGTCGTACGACGGGACACGGGCCGGGAAGGCCGCGGGCGCGTCGTTGTAGAGGATCAGGGTCTTGCCCGCGAACTTCGAGAAGTCGACGACGACGTCGGCGCGCTCCGCCGGAGCGAGCAGCAGCGAGTGCTTGTCGACGTTGCCGACGTCGAAGCGCGTCGGGTCGGTGATCCAGGTCGTCGGCTGCTGGCCGTCGATGACCGCCGGCGCGGGCAGGAAGCCACCCTCGCTCGCGATCTGCACCCAGTCGGGGCCGTACGCGTCGTTGTTCGCACCTTCAGGTGTCGGCGACACGACCGGGTCAGTCTGCGCCGCAGCGAGTTCCGCGGCCTTGAGCTTGACCTCGCTCTGCCCGTTGCCGTTGGCCGGGTCCGGGTCGGCCGTGTACCACTGGAAGTTGAAGAACCGGTCGTTCGCGGCGTTGAGCATCCGCATCCGATAGGTCTTCGGCTGCAGGGTCACGGTCGGGTAGGCGACACCGTTGACGATCGGGGTGTCGTTGAACTGCTCCATCCCGGCCGAGACGTTGGGCGTCCCGGGGATCTGCTCCGGCTCGCAGAACGGGTCCGTCTGGTACGTCCACGTCGACGGGTCGTCGAGGTTGCAGGACGGGTCGTAGTACGGGTTCGCGATCGGCCCGTACGTCGTGCCGGTGGCTGGTGGCCAGAACCACGGGCCGTACATCCAGCGTCCGTAGCTGCTCATGCCACCGGCGTCACCCGGGTTCTGGGCGGGCATGTACACGTGGTGATACCAGAAGCTGCCCTTGGTGCCCCACCGTGTGGCGTCCCAGGTCGGGTCCTGGCCGTATGCCGTGATCTTGCCGTTGGCGTCGACCGAGTCCTTGAGCTGCTCGTCCCCGGGCACGAAGGTCCGGTCCTGGACGATGAGCGGGAGGGTGTCGGCGGCCGTGGGGATGAGCCCGGCGTTGACCAGGGCCTTCTCCGTGTTGTCGGTGATGGTGTAGCCGGCAGCCTCACCGGCATACACGTTCAGCCGGGTGATCCCCCACGAGTGGTCGTGGTAGAACATCATCCGCGCGCTCGGCTGGTTGGTGTAGTAGAACGTCGAGCACCCGTCGTCCGTCGCCTTGCAGGTCACGGACGCGGGGTCCGCCGGGTTGTCGAGCATGTCGGGCACGTTCTGCACGCTGACGCCCTGCGGCCACGACTTGTCCTCACCGGCGGGGGTGATCCACTGGTGGGGCGTCCCGTCGCTGATCCACGGTGTCGTGCCGCCGTGGAGGTGCAGGGTGGCGCGGTTGTCCTTGAAGCACGCTGAAGCCTTGGGCTCCTGGGTGCACTCGGGGTTGCGGACCTGGTCGGTCACGGTGGCGTCGTCGGTGGGAGCGGCCATGTCCATCGGGCCCATGCCGGAGCCCATCATCGAGCTGTCGGTGGGCAGGAAGAGGTCGCCGTCGGCGCCGGTGGGCAGCAGGTCGCGGAAGACGATGCGCACGGGGCGGTCCTTCGTCGCCGCGATGATCGGGCCCAGCCACTGCGGAGCGGTGACGCCGGTGTAGCCGGAGATCTCCTGCTTGTCACCGTTCTGCAGCTCGTTGAAGAGGGCCACCTTCTGGCCGGGCACCGCGGTGGTCGACAGCTGGACGTAACCGCGCACGAGGGTGGCGGGAAGGTCCGAGGAGAACTTCGTCCGGTACTGCACGAGGCCGATGACGTACTCGTCGGCGACCTTGCCGTTGTATGTCTTTGCCTCCGGGACAGCGAGCGGGATGAACTTGTCGGCGGGACCCATGGCCGCGTCCACGCCCAGCGCCTGGGGGGCGGCGGGGCATCCGGCGCCGGTGGTGCCCGGGTTGCACGCGACCGGCAGGACATCCTGGAACTTCTTGATCCCGGCGGTCAGGTAGCCGCTGCCGCCGTCCGTGAGGGTGATCGACTCGAGCGAACCGACGTCGGTCGTCAGGGTTCCGGTGGCGCCCGTGCCGGTTCCGGTCGGGTCCGTCACACTCACCGTCGCCGCGGTGTAGCCGGAGCCCGGGACGTCCACGGCGAGCGCGACGAGCTTGAGCGTCGCGGTCGCGGTGGCGGGGGTCGACCCGCTTATCGGGTCGGAGAGCGTCCCGTCGAGGATCTTGAGACCCGGCGCGGCCGAGTAACCGGAGCCCGGGTCGTCAACGATGACCTTCTGGACCACGCCGCCGACGAGGTCCGCCTGCTCGACGTGACCGGTCGCCCGCGCGCCGCTCGGGTCGTCCGGGAGGTCGAAGAGGACGGTGGGCATGGTGTATCCCGTCCCGCCGTCCGTCACTGCCACGGCGTCGACGCCACCTGAGGGCGTGACCGTCGCGCCGGTTCCGTCTCCCGTCACGGAGGCGGCGAAGCCCGAGTAGCCGCCTCCGGCAGCGGTGACGGATGCCGACACGACCGCGCCGCTCGTCTTGACAGCCGCCGTGGCCGTCGCCTGCGTCCCACCCGAGCTGGTCGGGGCGTTGATGGTGACGGTCGGTGCCGAGTAGTCATGACCGGGCGACGTCAGGGTGATCGCTCCGATCGTCCCGTCGGGGTTCACCTGCGCGACGGCGACTGCGCCCGTGCCGGTGCCGCCGTCGGTGATGCTCACCGTCGCGGTCGGCAGCGTCAGCGGGCTGTTGGCCCAGTTCGGCCACGGCCCGAAGTAGTGGGGCACCTTCGAGGCGTCCGTGGAGCCCGTCGGTGGCGACGCCGCCGCGACCGTGGCCGGCACCACCCCCGCCTGCATGCCCAACGCCAGCACCGTCGCGGCACTGGCAATGATCGCCGACAACCATCTTCTCGGACTACTGCTTGGCATCTTCTTCCCCACCTGCCTGTGAAACATCGCATGATCTGCGAATTCACAAAGGCTAGACAGGATCGGGGACGACAATGGGCGCTTCCCGAGCATTGAAAGTGCGAAATCTTTTGCGCCACAACGGATTCCGGAAGTGGACTTCGCCTGTTCTCATTCCAGTGCATTCATGCGCAGAATTGACGAACCGGGACTCTCCACAGGGCCCAGAAGCGGACGAAATCCGCATTCGACGAACAGGTGTGACGAAGCACTCTTCGCCTTTTCGCGCCGCGTGCCCGAACCGGTTCTACCGTCGAAGTATGAGCAGGAACGGATGGACCTTCCTCTCGAACCACGGACATGTCCTGGTCTGCCTTGCGGACGACCCCGACATGCTGCTCAAGGAGGTCGCGTCGAGCGTCGGGATCACCGAGCGGGCCGTCCAACAGATCGTGTCCGACCTCGAGGGCGCACGCGTCATCACTCGGCACCGCGAGGGCCGGCGCAACCGTTACGTGGTGCGCCGTGAGGTGCGCTTCCGCCACCCCCTGGAGGCCGGGCTGCGCGTCGGCGACTTCATCGACCTCTCCCGGCGCCGTCCGCGGCTGCGGATGACTGACGACTCCCCGCACCTCGCCCCCGTGCGCGAGGCCGTGCGCGAGGCCGGGCGCGACGTCCAGTGACGCCTGCGCCGGCGGCAACTCAGCGCTGAGGCCGCTCAGCGCAGGCCGGCGGCAATCCGGTCGAAGGCCTGGTCGATGTTGCGCTCGAGACGGCCGGAGCCGCCGTTCTGCTGGTGCTCGATGCAGGCCCGCACGGCGGCGATGGCCACGGCCACGGTGAGGCGCGCCTCGAGGGAGGCGCCCGGCTCGACGCCGAGGCGCCGCTCGAGGGCACCCGTCAGGGCGTTCTCGATGCGGATGTTGTTGCCCACGAGGGCCGGTGCGAGCGACGGCTCGCCGAGCAGGATGCGGCGACGGCGGGCCCGCAGCTCGCGGTCGATCGACGCCGGCGCGAGCATGCCGGCGAGGATCCGGCGCAGGGACTCGAGCGGCGACTCGCCCTCGACGTCCTCCTCCAGCGCGGCGGCATACGCCTCGAGCTCCTCGGCCGTCGTGCCGATGACGGCGGCCTCCTTCGAGGGGAAGTAGTTGAAGAAGGTGCGGGCGCTGACGCCGGCACGGGCCGCGATCTCCTCGGTGGTGACGGCGGCGAAGCCCCTCTCCTCGACGAGGTCCAGGGCGGCGAGGTTGAGCGCGCGGCGGGTCTCGCGCTTCTTGCGCTCGCGCAGGCCGCACGACTCGTCGTTCAGCAGGTCCGTGCTCATTCCCTCATGGTGTCACGTTCCGTGCATGGGCTGCAATTTTGCAGTGACTGCATTTTCGGCGTACCGTGGAGGACATGCCACAGAAGACCCAGGGGGTAGCCACGGACACCGCGACCGCAACAGCCAGCTCGACGACCATCACGAAGGCGCCCGGACTCGACCGCCCGACCCGCAACATCTTCATCGCGCTCATGCTCGGCATGCTCGTGGCGTCGATCAGCCAGACCATCGTCGGGCCGGCCATGCCGCGCATCGTCGCCGAGCTCGGCGGCATCGACCACTACTCGTGGCTCGCCACCGCGGCCATGCTCGTCAGCGCGATCACCGTGCCGATCGTCGGCAAGATGAGCGACCTCTACGGCCGGCGCGGCTTCTACCTCGGCGGCCTCGTCGTCTTCATGGCCGGCTCTGTCCTCGCCGGCTTCGCGCCGAACTTCTGGTGGCTCATCGCCGCCCGCGCCGTCCAGGGCATCGGCATGGGCACGCTGATGCCACTGTCGCAGACGATCATCGGCGACATCATCCCGCCCCGGCAGCGCGGCAAGTACCAAGGCCTCATGGGCGGCGTCTTCGGCCTGGCCTCCATCCTCGGCCCGCTCGTCGGCGGCTTCGTCACCGACAACTGGGGCTGGCGCTACCTCTTCTTCATCACGTTGCCCATCGGCGTCTTCGCCTTCTTCGGCATCAGCCGCTTCCTCCACCTCGAGCACACGCCGCGCGAGACCGTCGTCGACAAGGCCGGCATCGTCGCCCTGTCGATGACCCTCATCCTGCTGCTCGTGCCCACCTCGCTCGGCGGCACGACGCTGGACTGGGGCTCCCCCGCCATCATCGGCATGTACGCCGCGGGCATCATCATGCTCGGCGTCTTCATCGCCATCGAGCGCAGGGCCGTGGAGCCGGTGCTGCCGCTCCGCCTCTTCAAGAGCCCGCTCTTCACGCTCTCCAACATCGCGGCCTTCATGGTGTCGGTCATGATGTTCGGCGCGATGATCTACCTCCCGGTCTATGCGCAGGGCGTCCTCGGGGCCTCGGCCACGAACTCCGGTCTCATCCTCATGCCGATGTCCGTCGCCATGATCGGCCTGTCGATCATCTCCGGCCTCGTCATCACCAAGACCGGCCGCTACAAGCTCCAGACCATCGCGGGCATCCTCATCATGGGCGTCGGCTTCTGGCTGCTGACCCAGCTGCACTACGGCTCGAGCCAGACCGAGCTGACGCTCTCGATGATCGTCTTCGGCATCGGCCTCGGCATGGCGCTGCAGGTCTTCACCCTGATCATCCAGAACTCCTCGCAGCGCAAGGACCTCGGCGTCGCGACCGCGTCGACGCAGTTCTTCCGCAACGTCGGCTCGACCGTCGGCACGGCCGTCTTCGGCACGATCATGACGAGCGGCCTGGCCGGCAACATCGCCTCGCACCTGCCCGCCTCCGTGGTGCAGCAGATGCAGGCCTCCGGACAGCAGGTCAGCGCCGGCTCGGTGCTCGACCCGTCGGCCCTCGCGAAGCTGCCCCCGCAGATCGCGACGGGCGTCCAGCAGGGTCTCGCCGACTCGCTCCACACGGTGTTCGTCTGGGGTCTCGTGCCCTTCGCGCTCGCCCTGCTCGCCGCGCTCTTCATCAAGGAGGTGCCGCTGCGCGACACCGTGCACACGCCCGACGAGGCCGGCATCGAGCTGCTCGACACGATGTCGCAGTCGGCGCCCGACGACGAGCTCAAGGTGCCGCTGGGCCGTGAGGCCGGCAACACGCGTACGCACGAGAGGCTGCTCGGGCTGCGCCTGGGCCTGCTCGCCGACTCGGCGCTCCGGGCCGACCGTCCGCTGCTGACCCGGGCGGTGACGCACCTCGGCGAGGGTGACCTCGACGCCGGTGCGGCCCTGCTGCACCGCACGTCGCGGATGCTGACCACCGAGGACACGGCGCTCGTCGCCGAGACCGAGCGGTTCGCCGTCGAGGTCGCGGCCCGGGCCAAGGTCCCCGGCGGCATCCTCGACGAGGCGCTCAAGCGCGAGCTCGCCACGGCCGTGGCCGAGCGCGACGCCCGCACGGTCCTGACGATCGTCGAGCCGACCGTCGCCGAGCGCCACGAGGCGGTCGACATCCGCCTCCTCTCCGCCGTCGGTGACGACCTCACCGCCGCCTACCTCGTCGACCGGCAGAACGCCAGGGTCGCCGAGCAGGTCGAGGCCTCGGTGCGCTGACCGCGCGACGCACCCGACCTACCCCGTCGAGAGGCCACCAGTGACCGCCTCCGACACATCGAGAGGCCAGTTCTCGTCGCCGAGAGCTGGCCTCTCGGCTGCGTCCGGGCCGTCCGACGTGCCCTCTCGACGGTCGGGAGCGAGATGGCGTATGCCGGTCGGCCCGCCACGCTGGGAGGTGGCCGCGCGCTCGGGTGCCGGCCACGCCGCATACGGTGTCGGGATGAGCAAGGTAGCCCTCGTCACCGGCGCGTCCTCCGGCATCGGCGAGTCCATCGCCGTCCACCTCGTCGAGTCCGGGTGGACGGTGTATGCCGTCGCCCGCCGGGTCGAGCGCATGGCCGCGCTGGAGTCCCGCGGCATCATCCCCTTCGCGATGGACGTCACGGACGACGCGTCGATGGTCGCCGGCATCGACCGGATCATCACCGAGCAGGGGCAGGTCGACGCCCTCGTCAACAACGCCGGCTACGGCTCCTACGGCCCGGTCGAGCACGTCCCGATCGAGGAGGCGCGGCGTCAGTTCGAGGTCAACGTCTTCGGGCTGGCGCGGCTGACGCAGCTCGTCACGCCGCACATGCGCACCCGGCGTCGCGGCCGGATCGTCAACATCTCCAGCATCGGCGGCAAGATCTACGAGCCGCTCGGCGCGTGGTACCACGCGACGAAGTTCGCGGTCGAGGGGTTCAGCGACAGCCTCCGCATCGAGCTCGCGCCGTTCGGCATCGACGTCGTCATCGTCGAGCCCGGCCCGATCATCTCGGAGTGGAACACCATCGCCCGCGAGAGCATGGTCGAGCGGTCCGTCGGCACGGTCTACGAGGACCTGGCGCGCCGGATGGCAGTCATGTTCGAGCGGGTCGACACCCCACGGATGAGCTCGGGACCCGAGGCCGTGGCCGAGAAGGTGCTCAAGGCCCTCGAGGCCGCCAACCCGGCCGCCCGCTACCCGGCGGGCAAGGGCGCACGTGCCATCGTGACCGCCCGCCGGCTCCTGCCCGACCGCGCGATGGACGCCGTCATGAGGCGCGCCGTCTCCGGCTGACCCGACACGCCCCCCTCTCAGATCGAAAGGCCACGAACCGGGACCGGATCGTGGCCTTTCGACGGTTGGACGGGTCAGCCCCAGACGAGGGCCTGGGCGGGGTCGGCGAGGATGGCTGCCAGGTCGGACAGGAAGCGGCTGCCGAGCTCACCGTCGATGAGACGGTGGTCGAAGCTCACCGCGAGCTGCGTGACGTGGCGGATCGCGATCTCGTCGTTGCCGTCGGCATCCGTGACGACCCACGGCTGCTTGCGGATCGCGCCGAAGCACACGATCGCCGACTCCCCCGGGTTGATGATCGGGGTGCCACTGTCGACGCCGAAGACGCCGACGTTGGTGATCGTCATCGTGCCGCCGGACATCTCCGCCGGCTGCGTGCGGCCCTCACGAGCCGTCGCCGTGAGCTGGCCGATGGCCTGCGCCAGCTCGAGCATCGTCATGGCGTGGGCGTCCTTGATGTTCGGGACGATCAGGCCACGCGGGGTCGCCGCGGCGATGCCGAGGTTGACGTAGTTCTTCTGGACGATCTCCTGGGCGGCCTCGTCCCACGTCGCGTTCATGCCCGGGTTGCGCTTGACCGCGAGGACGAGCGCCTTCGCGAGCACGAGCAGCGGCGTGACCTTGACGTCCGTGAACTCGCGGCTGCCCTTGAGGCGGTCGACGAGCTCCATCGTCTTCGTGACGTCGATGGTGATCCACTCGGTGACGTGGGGCGCGGTGAAGGCAGAGCCGACCATCGCCTGCGCCGTCATCTTGCGGACGCCCTTGATGGGCGTGCGCTCCTCGCGCTCCCCCGAGCCGAACGGCGTACGCGGTGCCACCGGGGTCGTGGCGACCGGCGCGGCCGAGTCGGCCTGTGCCGCAAGGCCGTTCATGGCAGTTGCGCTGACGTGGTTCGTGACGTCGTCGCGCGTGATGATGCCGTCGACACCGGTCGGCGTGACCGACGCGAGGTCGATACCGAGGTCCTTGGCGAGCTTGCGCACCGGCGGCTTCGCCTTGGGGCGCCCACCGGCCGCACCGGCGCCGGTGACGGCCGGGGCCGGCGACTCGACCCGAGCGGCCGGGGCCGCCGGCTCGGCGACCGGCGCCGCCGCCGCGACCTGCTCGGTCTCGGTCGGCGCGGCAGCCACCGGAGCGGCAGCCACCGGTGCGGCAGCCACGGGAGCGGCAGCCACGGGAGCGGCAGCGCCAGCGCCCTTGCGCGCGCGACGGGCCGTTGCACCGGCCTTCGCGCCGTAGCCGACGAGGATCGCCTCGGAGGCCCCCTCGGCAGCGGCCGCCTTCTCGCCCGGGATCGACGGTGCGGCTGCAGGAGCCTCGTCGCCGCCCTTGCCGTCGTCGATGGAGATGATCGGCGTGCCGACGTCGATGGTCTGGCCGACCTCGACGAGCAGCTCCTTGACGGTGCCGGCCCACGGGATGGGCAGCTCGACGAGCGACTTCGCGGTCTCGATCTCGAGGACCATGTCGTTGACCTTCACGGTGTCGCCGGGCGACACCTTCCACTCCACGATCTCGGCCTCGACGAGCCCCTCACCGGGGTCGGGCAGGTTGAACGTCTTGATTGCCATGTGTCGCAGCCCTTCTCAGTACGCGAGCGCGCGGTCGACGCCGTCGAGGATGCGGTCGAGGTCGGGGAGGAACTCCTCCTCCATCCGGCTCGGCGGGTAGGGGATGTTCGCGCCGGCGACCCGGATGACGGGTGCCTCGAGCTCGTAGAAGCACTGCTCCGTGACCTGCGCCGAGATCTCGGACGCCATGCCGAGGAAGCTGCTCGCCTCCTGGACGACGACGAGGCGGCCGGTCTTGCGCACCGACGCCACGATCGTGTCGATCGGCAGCGGCGAGAGCGAGCGCAGGTCGATGACCTCGATGCTCGTGCCCTCGGCCTCCGCGGCGGCGGCCGACTCGAGCATCGTCTTGACGACGGGGCCGTAGCCGAGCAGCGTCACGTCGGTGCCCTCACGCAGCACGTTGGCCTCGAAGAGGCCGCGCGGCGCGGTGGTCGCGGTCGTGTCGTACTCGGCACGGTCGTGGTAGCGGCGCTTGGGCTCGAAGAAGATGACCGGGTCGTCGCAGGCGACGGCCTGCTGGATCATCCAGTGGGCGTCCTCGGGGTTGCTGCACGTGACGACGCGCAGACCCGCCGTGTGGGCGAAGTAGGCCTCGGGGCTCTCGGAGTGGTGCTCCGGGCTGCCGATGCCGCCGCCGAACGGGATGCGGATGACCATCGGGATCTTGACCGCCCCGAGGGCGCGGGCGTGCATCTTGGCGACCTGGCTGACGATCTGGTCGAAGGCTGGGTAGACGAAGCCGTCGAACTGGATCTCGCAGACGGGGCGGTAGCCGCGCAGCGCCATGCCGACCGCGGTGCCGACGATGCCGGACTCGGCGAGCGGGCTGTCGATGACGCGGTCCTCGCCGAAGTCCTTCTGCAGGCCCTCGGTGATGCGGAAGACACCACCGAGCTTGCCGATGTCCTCACCGATGAGCACGACCTTGGGGTCGGCCTCCATGGCCTTGCGCAGGCCGTTGGTGATGCTCTTGCCGAGCGTGACCTTCTCGAGCTGGCCGGCCATCAGTTCGCCTCCTCGAAGCTCGCCTTGTAGGCGAGGTAGGCGGCACGCTCCGCCTCCATGACCGGGTGGTCCTCGGCGTAGACGTGGTCCCACATCGTCTCGCCGGCCATCGTCTCCATCGTGACGCAGCCCTCGCGCAGCTCGGCGGCGAACTGGTCGGCCTCCTCGTCGATGCGGACGAAGAAGGCCTCGTCGGCCATGCCCTCGTGGGCGAGGAGGGTCTTGAGGCGCAGGATCGGGTCGCGGAACTTCCACTCCTCGACCTCGGCCGAGACGCGGTACTTCGTCGGGTCGTCGGCCGTCGTGTGCGCACCCATGCGGTAGGTGTAGGCCTCGATGAGGAGCGGGCCGTTGCCGTTGCGGGCCTCGTCGAGGCAGTGCTGCGTCACGGCGTACGTCGCGAGGATGTCGTTGCCGTCGACGCGGACGCCGGGGAAGCCGAAGCCGCGGGCCCGCTGGAAGAGCGGGATGCGGGTCTGCTTCTCGACGGGCTCGGAGATGGCCCACTGGTTGTTCTGGCAGAAGAAGACCACGGGGGCATCGAAGCTCGCGGCGTAGACGAACGCCTCGTTGACGTCGCCCTGCGAGGAGGCGCCGTCGCCGAAGTAGCAGATGACGGCCGTGTCGCGGTCGGGGTCGCCGGTGCCGACGTTGCCGTCCATCCGCACGCCCATCGCGTAGCCGGTGGCGTGCAGCGCCTGGGCCCCGATGACGATCGTGTAGAGGTGGAAGTTGTTCTCCTGCGGGTCCCACCCACCCTGGCTGACACCGCGGAAGAGCTGCAGCGAGCTCTGCGGGTCCATGCCGCGCACGAAGCCGACGCCGTGCTCGCGGTAGGTCGGGAAGACGAAGTCGTGCGGCCTGAGGGCGCGACCGGAGCCGACCTGGGCGGCCTCCTGGCCGAGCAGGCTGGGCCACAGACCGAGCTCGCCCTGGCGCTGGAGGGCGTAGCCCTCGGCGTCGAGCCGACGGATGAGGACGAGGTCGCGGTAGAAGCTCCGCAGGTCCTCGGGCGTCAGGTCCGCGACGTACTTGTCGTAGTCGGGATGGGACACGCGCTGACCCTCGGGGGTCAGCAGCTGGATCATGTCCGGGCCACCGTCGCCGACCGCGGGGGTCGGCTCCTGCAGCTCGGCGACAACCTTGTCGCTCACTGGGGCTCCTTCGCCGGTGAGACCGGCCTACTCGTTCGGCCCGCAAACGGGGGTCACCCGCTCGTCGGCTTCTGGGGGCGCAGGCCGCCGTTCGTGACGACGGACACGTGCTTGGTCCTCGACCCGGAACTTACCGGAGAGCCCTGCGAATCTCACAATGCGGGACGGTCGTGCGCGCTGACCTGCGCAGACGCGGGTGGTCGGAGGGCCGCCACGGCGTCCCGACGGCGTATGCCGTGTGCTCGGGCCACGCTCCTCGGCGCGGTCAGCGCCGGGTGCCCCACGTCCAGGCCGGGGTGGTGAGCAGGCCCTGGCCCTGCACGACGGTCTCGCCGAGGTCCTTGGCGAGCGTGATGCCGCGAGCGGGCGAGCCGAGACCCACGGGCGTCTCGTCATCGTCGTCGGGGTCGACGACTCCGAGCTCGCGGACCAGCGCGTCCGAGTGCGAGACGACCATGACCTGGCTGCGCTCTGCCGCGGACCGGACGAGCCGCGCCAGGGGTGGGAGCAGGTCGGGGTGGAGCGAGGTCTCGGGCTCGTTGAGGACGAGGAGGGGTGGCGGGTCGGGCGTCAGCAGCGCCGCGACGAGCAGCAGGTAGCGCAGGGTGCCGTCGGACAGCTCGGCGCCGGCGAGCGGGCGGAGCATGCCGGGCTGGTGCAGCTGCAGGTCGAACCGACCGCCCTCGACGGTCACCTCGAGGATCGCGCCGTCGAAGGCGTCGGCCACGGCCCGGTCGAGCTCGGACCGGCCGTTCTCGCGGATCGTCTGCAGGGCTGCGGCGAGGTCACGGCCGTCGTCGGCGAGCACCGGCGTGCGGGTGCCGACCTGCGGTGTCCGGGCCGGGGCCTCGGCGTCCGCGCGGAACCCGTCGTAGAAGCGCCAGCCCCGGATCAGCCGGCGCACCCGCAGCAGCTCTGGCGCCCGCTCCGGGTCGGCGAGCTCGGTGAGCATGCTCTCCCACGGCCGGAGCGAGCGGGTCAGCTCGGTCCAGCCGGGGCGGCCCGCACGACGGGCCGTCGGCGCGGCGGCTCCGCCCGACGACCGGTAGGCGGCCGGACGTCCTCCGGCACGGGCGCCCGGAGCCTCGACCGGATCGGACTCCCACTCCGCCCGGTCGCCCTCGTCGGGGCCCCACTCCGATCCCCACCCGTCGTCGTCGCCGGCAGTGGCCCTGGTCTCCACGACACCCCAGCGGCGGCGCACGAGCACCGAGCCCGGCCGCATCACCGGCCCGGCCCACACGATCTCGCGCTTGATCTCGGGGTCGCGCAGGAACGCCGACGGAGTGCCGGCATCGCTGCCGGTCGACTGCTGCGGCAGTCCGAGGTCGACGAGGTAGCCGAAGTCGTCGGAGGAGAAGCCGAGCTGGAGGCTGATCGGCCCCTTGCGCCGCGTGCCGTGCACCGCGTGGCCGCGGTCGCGGGCACCGCCGAGGGTCGCCGGGCCGGCCCACAGCGCGGACTGGAGTCCACCCTCGCGGGCGAGCGTGCCGATGACGTCTCCGCGGCCGCACCCGGCGAGCAGCCGAAGGGACCGGTAGAGGCTCGACTTGCCACTGCCGTTCGCTCCCGTGACGACGTCGAGCCCGTGCAGGGGCACGACGACCTCGCGCAGCGAGCGGTAGCCGGACACGGCGACGGCGGTGAGCATGCCCCGACGGTAGGCCGCAGGTCCGACAGGCGCGGCGCCGTCGGGTCCGTTGACGGCACCGGTCCACGGCGGGACGCTGGTGGCAGACCGCAGGGCGGCTGCGAGCAGGACCGCGCTGAGGTCCGCGGGAGGTCCGCGCTGAGGTCCGCGAGGAGGCGGCCGTGACGACGATGCGACGCCGGATGATGCGCACGGGCAACGCGATCGGGCTGTGGATCCATCGCCGCTTCAAGGGCCGGCTCGACAGCGGCGGCTCGGCCACGGTGCTGATGCTGACCTCGCCCGGTCGCCGCACCGGGCTCCCGCGGTCGGTCATGGTGCGCTATCTCGACCACGACGGTGGCTACCTGGTGTGGGGCACCGGCAGCGGCGCCACGACCGAGCCGGACTGGTTCCGCAACCTGCGCCGGTCGGACCGCTCGGTCGTCGAGATCGGCACGAGCTCGACGCCCGTGACGCCGGAGGTGCTCGTCGGAGCCGAGCGCGACCGGGTCTGGCGCGAGGTCGTGCTGGCTGCCGCGCCCGGCGTCGCGAAGTACGAGGCGAAGGCCGGTCGGATCATCCCGGTGGCGGTGCTGCGTCCCGCCCCGCTCACGCCTCCGGGTTGACGCCGTCGCCGCCCGCACCGGCGGACCACGCCGGCAGCTCCTGCAGCGACCAACGGTTGCCGTCGGGGTCGCTGAAGTGGACGAAGCGCCCCCACGGCTGCTCGTCGACCTCGGAGGCCTCGACACCGCGCCCGACGAGCTCGGCCCGGATCGCGTCGGCGTCGGCGACCACCATCTGGAGATTGTCGAGGCCACCGGGGACGATCTCGGTCAGCCCCTTGCCGATCGCGATCGAGCAGGCCGACCCGGGCGGGGTCAGCTGAACGAAGCGGATCTCGTCACTGACCGTGTGGTCGTAGTCGGCGATGAAGCCGACCCTGTCGACGTAGAACTCCTTGGCCCGGTCGATGTCAGTCACGGGCACGGCCACCAGCTCGAGCTTCATGTCCATGCTCCGACGGTAGGCCCGTCCACCCACAGTGCGGGAGCCCAGCACGCGGCCGTTTCTCGGGCGGACCGATCCGACCCCTCAGCCCTCGGGTTCGGTCGGCGGCGGCGCTCCCCCGTCCGCTCCCCCGTCCGCGCCCGCGGCCGAGGGAGCGTCGCTGAAGCCGACCGTGGGCGCCCGACCCGAGCCGATCGGTCCCGGCTCCATCAGCGTCGCGACGAGCGGCGGGGTGGGCTCCACCAGGGCTCGACGCTGCCGCAGCCGCCCGGCGACGCCGCCCACCGTGCCGGTCACCGAGTCCGCTACCCGCGGCAGCAGCACGGGCACGACGAAGGCGGCCAGGGCGGCTGCGAGGAGCACGACCGACACGACCTCGAGCCAGCCGAACGTCGTCGTCACGACGACGAGCCCCGGCTGGAGCCCGATCGAGCGGTCGTCGACCGACAGCCGCAGCACCACGGACGCGGCGACGGTCGCCAGCGCCAGCGCGGTCCCGACCGCCGCGGCCAGCTCGCCGCGTCGCCCGTCGACGACGATCCGGACAACCAGCCCGGCCGCTGCGAGCACGAGGACGACGACGAGCAGCACGAGCCGCGGCACCGGGTTGGGGCCGGAGAACGCGTCGAGCAGCACCCCGTCGGACGTGTAGACCACCTCCCGTCCCCACGACCAGATCAGCTGCTCGTAGCCCTTCGTGAAGTCACCGACCTCCGGGACGCGGACCGCGACGATCTTCGTCGGCCACACCGCCGTGGACGCTGCCAGCAGGACGCCGGCACCTCCGAGCGCCACGCCCCCCAACCCCGTACGCCGCTGGGTCATCGGGGCGGCCGAACGTGGTCGGGGTCGGCGCCGGGGTCGTCCGAGAACCCGACCCCCGAGCGGGCATCGTCGCCCCAGCCGTCGCCGGGGCCGCCGGACCAGGCTCCCGAACCGGGGCGCGAGCCGGGCGCGGCGTCACGCATGGTGGCGATGCCGATGCGGGGCGCCGCTGCGGGTGATGCGGCGGCGCCCTCGTCGGCCGGCCCGCGCGGTCGGTGGACCAGGCCACGAGCCCAACGTCGTGCCGACGCTGCGCCCGACACCGCCACGCGGGCGACAGGGCGCCCCGTCAGGACGCCGAGGGCAGCCAGCAGCAGGCCGACGGCCACGTACTGCAGGACCCCGGCCGAGGTCTGGGTCGGGACGATCCGGTTGCTGTCTCCGTAGAGGCCGCTGGAGACGCGACCCGCCGTCTGCCCGAGGTTGGCGGTCACCGTCGCCGTCAGCCAGGCGGTGCCCGCGACGCCCAGCACGACCCCGTCGGAGCCGGGGCGCAGAGCGAGGCAGGCGGACGCGGTCAGGCCGGCGAGAAGCGCGACGACGAGCAGCACGAGGCTCGCCGGGTTCCCGAAGTGGATGCCCTGCGCCAGCAGCCCGGGCACCACATCGGCGACCTGCCCCCAGGACCACAGGGCGAGCTGTTGGAACGGTGCGACGGAGCCGGGGGCGAGGTAGGTGATCACGTCGGTGGGCCAGATCGCCGTCGGCGCTGCTGCGAGCACCCCGCCGAGGACGAGCACCGCACCGATGCGGCGCCCCGTGGTGATCGGACGACCCTTGGACCGACGACGCCGGGCCGTGTCGACCGGCGCCGTCAGCGCCGGACCACCGGCCCTCGGAGCGGGGCGTTCGGGCAGGCTCATCGTCGCTCCCGGTCGGTGTCCGTCAGGCCCACCGCCCGGCCGGTCAGGTGCTCGCCCACCGGCCGCAGGCCGACCTCCTCGCCCACCGGCCGCGGGCCGACCTGCTCGCCCCCGGGCACGCGCTGGCCCCCACGATCGAGGCCGCCGCTGACCGGGTCGGACGCCGTGCCGCCGATGACGGGCCGCCCGGCGGACCGGATCGCCGTGCTCACCAGGAGAGCCAGCGCGATGACGAGCAGCACCGACGAAGTCGTCTCGAGCGACCCCGCCTCCGTCATCCCGGTGCGCACCGTGAGGCCGGACGCTCCCTGGTCGACCTCGCCGAGGGAGCGACCCACGCGGTCGGAGACGGTGGTGAGCACTCGACCGGTGAGCAGGGCGATCGTCACGAGGCCCGCCACGCGACCCCACGCGACACGTCGGGGCAGCCAGACGGCGACGCCGACCAGGGCAGCGACGAGGAGCACCACGAGGACGGTGAGGCCGAGCAGGTTCCACTGGTCCCGCAGCTCGACCCCCTCGAGGCCCGTCACCCGGACCCGCCCCCAGCTCCACTCCCACTGGCGCGACAGGAGCGAGCCGTGCTCGCGGTCCGCGACCGCCATCTCCCAGGTGGGCGAGAACAGCGAGGGCACGACGAGCAGGACACCGAGCAGGGCGAGCCCGCCACCGAGCCGGCGGTCGGCGAGCCAGTCCCGCACCGTGCCCATCCGCGACCTCCGCCCGCGACGACGCCGCGACGACTGCGGCGCAGCACCGCGCGACACCGCGCGGTTCAGGCCATTGTCACTCCGGTCGGTCCGGTCAGCGAGCCCCGAAGCGTTCGGCGACCTCGATGAGCCGCGAGTTCGCGTCCACCTCACCGATCGTGACCCGGACGCCGTCGTCGCCGTACTGCCGCACCGTCAGCCCGGCCTCGGCGCACGCCTGAGAGAACGCCGTCGAGTCGCCGCCGAGCGGGAACCACACGAAGTTCGCGTCGGACTGCGGCAGCTTCCAGCCCTGGTCGCCGAGGGCCTGCACGACCCGGTCGCGCTCGGTGACGAGCGACTCGACGCGTGCGTTCAGCTCGTCGAAGGCGTCGAGCGAGGCGATGGCCGCCACCTGCGCGATCGAGTTGACGCCGAAGGGCGTGGCCGTCTTGCGGAGGGCAGCGGCGACGGGAGGGTGCGCCACGGCATACCCCACCCGGAGGCCGGCGAGGCCGTACGCCTTGGAGAAGGTGCGCAGCACGACGACGTTGGGGCGGTGGCGCCACACGTCGAGACCGCGTACGGCGTCGGGGTCGCGGACGAACTCGACGTAGGCCTCGTCGACGACGACGATGACGTCGTTCGGGACCTTGTCGAGGAACGCCTCGAGCTCGGCCTGGTGGACGCACGGCCCGGTCGGGTTGTTGGGCGTGCAGACGAGGACGACGCGGGTGCGGCCGGTGATGGCGGCGAACATCGCGTCGAGGCGGTGGCGGGCCTGCTCGTCGAGGCCGACCATGACCGGCTTCGCGCCGGCCAGCTGGGTGACGATCGGGTAGGCCTCGAAGGAGCGCCACGCGAAGACGACCTCGTCGCCGGCGTCGCAGGCGGCGTTGACGATCTGCGCGAGGACGGCGACCGAGCCGGTGCCCGTCGCGATGCACTCGGTCGGGACGTCGAGCGCCTTCGCGAGCCGCGCGGTCAGGGCCGTGACCGCCATGTCGGGGTAGCGGTTCACCGTGGCCGCCGCGTCGTCGATCGCCGCGAGCACCGACGGCAGGGGGCCGTAGGGGTTCTCGTTGGACGAGAGCTTGTACGCCGTCACCCCGGCGGGTGCCGCCGCGGGCTTGCCCGGCTTGTAGTCGGGCATCTGCGCGAGGACCTCGCGCAGGCGCACCGTGGCCCCGGTGGCCTTCGGGGCGGCGTACGCCTCCTCCGGCGTCGCGCTCTCGGTCACGCTCTCGCTGACAGTCTCGGGGCTCTCGCTCATACTCGAACTGTAGAGGCAGTGTCCACGCGGGCGACCGGCCCATGGACGCTCTCCTGACGGCGACACCGGTCTGTGGCTAGGCTCACATCGTCGCGCCACCGCCGCCTCGACATCTTCTTCATGCCCAGCCTCACGAAAGTCAGATCATGCGCATCGGCATCCTCACCGGGGGCGGGGACTGTCCCGGCCTCAACGCCGTCATCCGGGGCGCGACCCGCGCCGCCGAGGTCACGTACGACAGCACCGTCATCGGCTTCCGCAACGCCTGGCGCGGGGTCATGGACAACGACTACGAGATCCTCGACGTCGACCGGTGCCGCGGCATCCTGCCCCTCGGCGGCACGATCCTCGGCACCAGCCGCGACCAGCCCTTCGCCCACGAGGACGGCCTCAAGCGCGTGCGCAAGGCCTACGACCGCCACGGCCTCGACGCGATCATCGGGATCGGCGGCGAGGGGTCGATGGGTGTGGTCAACCGCTTGCACGAGAACGGCTTTCCCGTCATCGGCGTGCCCAAGACGATCGACAACGACATCTCCCTGACGGAGATGACGTTCGGCTTCCAGACCGCCGTGCAGATCTGCACCGACGCCATCGACCGGCTCCACACCACGGCCGAGTCCCACCACCGGGTCCTCGTCGTCGAGGTCATGGGCCGGCACGTCGGCCACATCGCGATCTGGTCCGGCCTGGCCGGCGGCGCCGCGATCACCCTCGTGCCCGAGGAGCCGTTCGACGTCGACGAGGTCTGCGAGCGGATCGTCCACCGGCACAAGAAGGGCCGCTTCGCGACGATCGTCGTCGTTGCCGAGGGCGCCCTGCCCAAGGCCGGCACCATGGACATCCCCGCGCCCGAGGTCGACAAGTACGGCCACCAGATCCTCGGCGGCATCGGCTCGATCCTGGCCCGCGAGATCCAGGGCCGCACCGGCATCGAGAGCCGGATGACCGCGCTCGGCCACATCCAGCGCGGCGGGTCGCCGGTCGCGTTCGACCGCGTCCTCGGCACCCGCTTCGGCGTCGCCGCGGTCGAGGCCGCGCTCGACGGTGCGTGGGGCCAGATGGTCGCCCTGCAGAAGGGACGCATCGAGCGCGTGCCCGTCGCCGAGGCCATCGGCGCGCTCAAGATGGTCGAGCCGGACCTGCTGCGCCTCAACGCGATGTTCCAGCCGCGGATCCCCGGAGACGAGCACCCCGGCCTTCCCGCCGATGCGCCTGCTCCCGTGGAACACTGACCGCATGCTCCTCAACTTCGCGCTTCGGACGGTGGTCAACGCCGTCGCCCTGGGAGTGGCCGCGTGGGCCATCCCCGGCATCACGTTCGGTGGTGGCTCGACGGGTCAGGTCATCTGGACGGTCGTCCTCGTGGCCCTGATCTTCGGCATCCTGAACGCCTTCATCAAGCCGATCATCAAGCTGATCTCGCTGCCGCTCATCATCCTGACGCTGGGCCTGTTCGTCTTCATCGTCAACGCCCTGATGCTCGAGCTCACGTCGTGGCTGGCCGGCAAGCTCGACCTCCCCTTCCACGTCGAGCACTTCTTCTGGGACGCCGTCCTCGGCGGCCTCATCATCACCTTCGTGTCGATGCTGCTCAGCTTCATCAAGACCGACTGAGCCGGCTCGCCCTCTCGACCCGGCCCGGCCGTGAGCCCGCTTCCCCTCGGGAGGCGGGCTCACGGCATACCGGACCGACCTGCGCGGCTCCCGCGCTCTCAGGCGTTCGTCGCGTAGCGCAGCAGGATTGCGCCGTCCTCGAAGCGCTCGACGTCGTCGAGCCGCAGGCGTATGCCGCCGGGTGGCCCCGCGTGGGGCAGCGTGACCAGACGCTGGCCGCCCGGGTCGCTCGACACGACCGGGTCGAGCAGGACCACGATCTCGTCGACGAGGCCGGCGGCGAGCAGGGCGCCGGTGAGCGCGCCGCCGCCGTCGGTGCGGACGTCGCGTACGCCGTGCGAACCCGTGAGGTGCGCGAGCCCTGCGGCGAGGTCGACGCGACCGGACGCGGGTCCGGTGGCGTCGACGTGCTCGATGCCGCGGCGGTCGAGGTAGCGCAGGTAGTCGGTCGGGGTGTGGCGCGTGACGAGGACGGCGACGTCGCGGTACCACGGCTGGGACAGGGCGTGGGTCCAGCACCGGACGACGCCGCGGCTGTCGGGGACGACGAGGAGCGGGCGCGGCTCGGTGACGAGCGACTCGAAGCCGGGCACGACGGGCAGGCGCTCGGGCCGCGGCAGGATGCGCTGCTGGTCGGTCTCGGACTCGGGCGGCCCGAAGGCGAGGGCGGTCGTGCTGCCCATGAGGATCGCGTCGCTGCGCCAGCGGAAGCCCAGCCGGTAGTAGCGGGACGGGTCGGTGTCGAAGCCGACGACCCTCCCGTCGATGCTGGCCTCGTTGTAGACGACGACGTGGGGACGGACGGGGCGCTCCATCCGACCACGGTAGGGGTCCGCGCCGACGGTCGCGGGCGCTCACGCACAACCGCTCGGCGACGGGCGCGGGGGCCGTCGGGGTGTCGGTGGCGAGGGTGTGGGCGCAGGGTCCTACCGTCGTGGCATGCGGTTGCTCCACACCTCCGACTGGCACCTCGGTCGCACGCTCCACGGCGTGAACCTCCACGAGGCGCAGTCGGCCGTGCTCGAGCGCATCTGCGAGCTCGTCGAGGACCCTCCCGACGGCATCCCGATCGACGCCGTGCTCGTCGCGGGCGACGTCTACGACCGCGGCGTGCCTCCCGTGGAGTCGGTGCAGCTGTTCGAGTGGACCCTCTCGCGCCTGTCGGCCGTCACCACCGTCGTCATCACGTCGGGCAACCACGACTCGGCGATCCGGCTCGGCTACGGAGCGGGCCTCTTCCGCGACAGCATCCGCATGGTCACCGACCTCGGCCAGCTCGACCTGCCGGTCCAGCTCGAGGGCAGCGACGGGGTGCGGGCCGCGGTCTACGGCATCCCCTACCTCGACCCCGACCACGCGCGGGTGGCACTGGCGGGCGGTGGAGAGCCGCTGCCGCGGTCGCACCAGGCCGTCGTCGGAGCGGCGTGCGACCGCATCCGCGCCGACCTCGCCGAGCGGCCCGGAGTCCGGTCGGTCGTGCTGGCCCACGCGTTCGTCGCCGGCGCCGAGCCGAGCGACTCCGAGCGCTCGATCATGGTCGGGGGTGTCGACCGGGTGGCCGGCACGGTCTTCGACGGCCTCGACTACGCCGCGCTGGGACACCTCCACGGCCCGCAGGCGCCGGAGTCCGCCAAGGGGTCGGTCGTGCGCTACTCCGGCTCACCGCTGCGCTACTCCTTCTCAGAGCAGGACCACGAGAAGGTCGTGCTCCTGGTCGACCTCGACACGTCCGGCCCGGCACGCGTGACCCCGGTCGAGATCGTGCAGCCCCGCGCCATGGCGACCCTGCGCGGGCGCCTCGACGAGTTGCTCGAGTCGGCTACCTACGCCGGCGCCGAGGACGCGTGGGTGCGGGTCACGGTCACCGACCGGGTGCGTCCGGACTCCCTCATGGACCGCCTCAAGTCCCGCTTCCCGCACGCCCTGCAGGTCTTCCACGAGCCCGATGGCGCGATCGACCGCGGCCGCGGGGGCACGACCGTCGTCAGCGAGCGCGACCCGCGTGAGCTCGGCTCCGACTTCATCGCCTACGTCACCAAGACCGAGGCGAGCGGCGGCGAGGTCGACGTCTTCGAGGCCGGCTTCGAGGCCGCCGTGAAGGCCCAGCACCGGGCCGAGTCGCAGGAGGTGGCGTGACGTGCAGCTGCACCACCTGTCCATGACCGCCATCGGGCCGTATGCCGGCACCGAGGTCATCGACTTCACCACCGTCGGGCGCGCCGGACTCTTCCTGCTCGAGGGGCCCACCGGCTCGGGCAAGTCGACCATCATCGACGCCATCACCTTCGCGCTCTACGGCAAGGTGGCCCAGGCCTCGGCCGACGTCGAGCGCATCCACTCCCACCACGCCGACCCGCGCACCGTGCCGGTGGTCGTGCTCGTCTTCGAGACGCAGTCGGGTCTCTACCGCGTCCAGCGCACCCCCCGCTTCGAGCGGCCCAAGTCGCGCGGCGAGGGCACCACGGTGCAGCAGCCGACCATCAAGCTCTGGCGCCTCCAGACACCCGACGACCTCGAGGGCGGCGAGCTGCTCTCGACCAACATCGGCGACTGCGACGACGAGATCACCCGCGCCGTCGGGCTCACGCGCGACCAGTTCGTGCAGACCGTGATCCTGCCGCAGGGCGAGTTCGCGACGTTCCTGCGTGCCCGGTCCGAGGACAAGGGCAAGCTCCTCGAGAAGGTCTTCGGCACGGCGTTCTTCCGCCGGGTCCAGGACGAGATCGTCGAGGCCGGGCGGGCCGCCCAGGCCCGCCGTCAGTCCGCGGTCGACGAGATCCGCCTCGCGATGCACGCGCTCGCGGTGTCGGCCGGCCTCGAGACGTCGCGACGCGACGAGCTCGAGGCCCTGAGCCGCACGACGCCCGAGGCCCTCGACGCCGAGCTGGCCCAGGTCGTCGACGAGCTGACGACCCGCGAGCGGCACGCGGGCAAGGCGAGCCGCGAGGCCATCGAGACCCACAAACAGATGGCCGACATGGTCAGCGACGCCCGGCTGCGCATGCAGCGCCGCGAGCGGCTGCTCCTGCTCCAGCAGCAGGAGCACGACCTCGGCAAGCAGGCGGTGACCTTCCAGCAGCTCGGCGACGAGGTGGCGCGGGCGCGCCAGGCACGTCCCGTCGCCGGTGCCATGCGCACCCTGGCCCTGTCCGAGGCGACGCTCAAGCGCGCCGAGGCGGCCCTGGCCCAGGCCCGCGCCCGCGTCGACCCGGGCCTGCGCGACCGCGGACCGGCCGCGCTGCGCGAGGCCGCCGCGCAGGCCCGCGAGGTCGTCGGCTCCCTCACCGGGGCCATCACCCTCGAGAGTGCCCTGGCCGGCCGCATCGCCGAGCTGGCGCGACGGCGTGAGGGGCTCGACGGCCTACGCCGGTCGGTGGCGTCGGTGACGACCGAGCTCGAGGCGCTCCCCGTCACGATCACGACGCACGAGGAGGCGCTCACCGAGGCACGCCGGCTCGCGGCGCTGCTCGACGGGCGCGCCGCCGAGGGTGAGCGGGCCAGGGGTCGGCTCGAGGCGGCGGTGGCCCACACGGCCGCGAGCGCCCGGGTGCCCCGGGCGGAGTCCGCCGCGACCGAGGCACTCGGGACCGTGGCGTCGGCCGAGACCTCGCTGGCCGAGCTGCGTCGGGCCCGCATCGACGGCATCGCCGGCGAGCTCGGGCTCTCGCTCGTCGAGGGCGACCCGTGCCCGGTGTGCGGCTCGGTCGAGCACCCGTCACCGGCTCACCGGACGCTCGACGCGGTCACTCCCGAGCAGATCGAGGCCGAGGAGTCCCGCGTCGTCGGGCTGCGCGAGCAGTCCGGCCGAGCGGCCGAGGCGCTCGGTGCCCTCCGGTCCGAGGTGCGCGAGCTCGCGGCACGCTGCGACGGGCTCGACGTGGCCACGGCCCGATCCCAGGCCGAAGCGGCCGCGCGTGAGCTCGCTGCGTCGGTGCAGGCCCGAGCCGACGTCGAGGCCGGGGTGGCGCGCGTGGCCGAGCTGCGCGACCGCGTCGACACGCTCTCGGCCGAGGCGGGTCGGCTGGGCGCCGACCTCGCTCGGGTCGAGCAGTCCGTCGTCGACCTCGACGGCCGCATCACCGAGGAGACGGCGGTCGTCGAGCAGGCGCGCGACGGCCACCCCAGCGTCACGGCCCGACGCGATGCCCTCGTCGCCGACGCGGCCCGACTCGACGCGCTCGTCGACGCGCTCGGCCAGCGCGACGTCGCTGCCTCGTCCGTGGCCGAGGACACCGCGGCGCGCGACGCCGACCTGGCTCAGTTCGGCTTCGCCGACGTCGCCGAGTGGATGGCGGCCGACCGCGGCGCCGAGTGGATCAACGCCAAGACGCGCGAGATCGCCGAGTTCGAGCGGGCCTGCACCCAGGTGCGCGCCGGGCTCACCGGGCCCGAGCTCGCCGACGTGCAGCTCGACGCCCTCTTCGACGACATCGAGCAGCTCGAGGCCCTCGCCGCTGCGGCCAAGAAGGACATGGAGGCAGCGAGCAACGAGCACGGCAGCCTCCGGGACCAGGTGACGCGCACCAAGCGACGGGTCACCGACATCCGTGACGCGATGGCACGCAACGCCGCCGTCATCGCCGAGACCGCCGACGCCGTGCGGGTCGGCCAGCTCGTCGCGGGCAACGGCGACAACCAGCTCAACCTCGACCTCGCGAAGTACGTCCTGATCCGCCGCTTCACCGAGGTGCTCTCGGCCGCCAACACCGAGCTCGGGCGCTTCTCCGGCGGTCGCTACACGCTCGAGCACACGGACGCCAAGAAGGGCAACGCCAAGTCGGGCCTCGGCGTGCGCGTCCACGACATGCACACCAACCAGGTCCGCGAGGTCGGCACGCTGTCGGGCGGCGAGACCTTCTACGTCTCGCTGTCGCTCGCCCTCGCCCTCGCCGAGGTCGTGCGGGCCGAGTCCGGCGGCGTCGACCTCGGCACGCTCTTCGTCGACGAGGGCTTCGGCACGCTCGACCCCGACGTCCTCGACGACGTCATGCACACGCTCGAGGGGCTGCGCGAGGGCGGCCGCACCGTCGGCATCGTCAGCCACGTCACCGAGCTGAAGTCGCGGGTCGCCGACCGCATCGAGGTGCTCGTCAAGCCCGACCGCACGAGCACCCTGCGCATCACCGCCTGACCCTCTGGCCCGTCGAGTCGCCCCGCTGTCACACGGATGGGACAGATGGGGCCACCGGGACACACGACGTGGCCCTACGATCCGATCATGAAGATCGCCGCGAGCGTGTTCGTCGGGCTGGCCGCACTCCTGCACTTCTTCATCTTCTGGATGGAGAGCGTCGGCTGGACCCGGCCTGAGGTGTGGAAGCGCTTCGGCGTCGCCGACCAGGCGGCCGCCGACGTGACCCGGCCGATGGCGTACAACCAGGGCTTCTACAACCTCTTCCTCGGCATCGGCGCGGCGCTCGGGCTGGTGCTCTGGTGGACCGACCACGACACGGCCGGTCGAACGCTCGCCCTCTTCTGCACGGGCTCGATGGTCGCCGCCGCGGCCGTCCTCGTCACGACGGGGCGGCGCTACCTGCGCGCCGCGCTGACCCAGGGCACGTTGCCGCTCGTCGGCCTGGTGCTGACCCTGCTCGTCTGACGTCGGTCGCGGCGCCCCGCTCGCTCACCTCCGGGCCGGCTCGAACAGCTCGACCGGGTTGCCGGACGGGTCCTCCACGAGGATCTGGCGCCCCCCGGCTCCCTCGGCCACGGCGCCTCGGAACGTCGCGCCCGCCCCGCGCAGCCGGTCGACCTCCGCGTCGAGGTCCTCGGTCACGAGCTGGAACCGGCTCCACCCGCCCGGGGACGGTGGGGCTCCGGGCTGCTCTCCCGCGTGCCCGGCCCCGCCGGCGCCGGGCTGGTTGAGCAGGAGACGCAGGTCGTCCCGCCCAAGAATGGCGAAACCCGGCAACGGACCCATCTCGACGTCGAACCCCAGGAGCCCGGTGTAGAACTCCACGGCGGCCGCGACGTCGTCGACGATGTAGCGCACCCCGACGGCCATAACTCTCGCCTCCGTCCTCAGGTCGAATGCCCTGACCCAGACGACGCTACGCCGCCCCGCCCACTTGTGCAACGGTTGCGTTTCACAGTGAAACGACAGCGTACGATTGGGTGCGTGACCAGCGAACGCCCGGCTCGAGCGCCGGATCCGCGCATCGAGCGCACCCACGAGCTGGTCAAGCGGGAGGCGCTGGCGGAGCTCGCAGCACGCGGCTACGGGGCCTTCACGATCGAGTCGGTGGCCAAGCGCAGCGGCGTGGCCAAGAGCACCATCTACCGCCACTGGCCCGGCAAGCTCGCGCTGGTCGCCGACGCCCTGGAGACCCTGAACGTCCAGCCCCCCGGCGACGCCGCTCTCGTTCCGGCGTCGCCGCTCGACCGGGTCGACCGGCTGCTCCGCCACCTCTCCGCGGCCTTCGCGGACCCCGCGATCACGGGCTGCACCCCGGCGCTGATCGAGGCAGCCGAGCACGACGAGCACGTGCGCGCCTTCCACCACGCCTACGCCGCGACGCGGCGGCAGGCACTCGTGCAGGCCATCGCCGACGGCGTGGCGGACGGGAGCTTCCCCGCGAGGGTCGACCCCGGCACCGCCGCCGTCGCCCTGGCCGGCGCCATCGTCTACTCCCGGGTCATGACCGACGCGCCCTACCGTCCCGACGACGTGCCGACGCTGATCGAGACGGTGCTCGGGTGAGGCCCGAGTAGTCCGCCCGTCGCCCGCCGGGGCCCCGTCCACGACGCACTCCGCTGCCTGCTCGAGGGGTCCCGGGCCGCTGGGGACGCTGATCAGTCGATGTCGACTCCGGAGCGCCTCACACGCGCCGCGCCGACGACGAGGATCACGACGCCGACGGCGGCTGACCCGGTGGCGAGAGCGGAGTAGCCGAGCGAGCCGACGACGATGCCGGCTGCCACGCCACCCCCGGCCCCGGCGAGACCCATGAGCACGTCGGCGAGGCCTTGCGTCGCGGGCCGCTCGTCGGTCGTCACCACCGAGGTCAGCAGGGTCGAGCCCGAGACGAGCGTGCACGACCAGCCCACGCCGAGCAGGAAGAGCGCGACGAGCAGCAGGCCGGACCAGCCGGCCTGCGAGCGCGACGCGAGCAGCGACGCGAGCGTGAGGACCACACCGCCGGTCATCGCGACGGGTGCAGGACTCCAGCGGTCGACGGCCGCGCCCACGAGCGGAGACAGCGCGAACATCCCGAGGATGTGGATCGAGATGACGAAGCCGATGACCTCGAGCTCGGCGTGCCCGTGCTTCATGTGGATCGGGGTCATCACCATGACGCTCACCATGACGAGGTGGCCCAGGGCCATGATGAGCATCGCCTGCAGGGCGCGAGGGTTCGTGCGCACGACGGACAGGCCACGGCGCATCGACCCGTCGTGGTTGGGCACGTCGGCCACGCCGCCGGACGCGGGGTCGGCCACGACGTCGACCGGCTGGACCCGACGAGCAGGACCCGCCTCAGCCGTCGGCTGGGCCGTCCGCTCACCCCTCCGCTCAGCCGTCCGCTCTGCGGCCGCGGCTCGCCGGCTCTCCTCGCGGGCTACGGCGTCGAGGGCACGGGCCGTGAGGAGCGGGTCAGGACGCAGCAGCCGGTCGACGACGAGCCAGGCCAGCACGAAGCCGACGAGCGAGAAGAGGAAGGTCCCCGCCAGCTCGGGCAGCCCGAGGGCGTGAGCCAGCGCCTTGCCCGGTCCGACGAGGTTCGGCCCGACCACCGAGCCGATCGTCGTGGCCCACACGACGATCGACAGGTCGCGCCCCCGGCGGGCCGGGGCGGCCAGGTCGGCCGCGGCATACCTCGTCTGGTTGTTGGCCGTCGTCCCGCCGCCGAAGAGGAACATGCCGACGACGAAGAGCGGGAACGACCGCAGCACGGCGGCCACGATCACGAGAGCGGCACCCACGAAGGCCACGGCCAGACCCCACCGGAGGCCGACCCGACGCCCCTTGGCGGCCGTCGCGCGGGCGACGGGGATCGTCAGCAGCGCGGTGCCGAGCACCTGGGCGGTCGTGCCGACGCCGGCGAGCGCCTCGGTGCCGCTGAGGTCCTCGGCGAGGAGCGCGCCGACGGCGATGCCGCACGCCATGCCGACGCCGCTGAGGATCTGCGACCCGACGAGAGTCCGAACCACCTTGCGTTGCAAGGTCGCCCGGTCGAGCTGAGCTGGAGCGAGGACCACGGCGCCTCAGACGTGACGGCGCGACGTGATGACGCGGAAGCGGTTCGCGACGTAGGCGGCGTCGGTGTAGGCCGCGTTCGCCGCCGGGTTGGCACCGGTGCCGTGGAAGTCGGAGAAGGCGGCCGTCTGGTTGACGAAGACCTGCCCGGTCAGGTTCTCGGACAGGGCGACTCCGCCCTCGGCGGCCGCGTCGCGCGCCGCGTCCAGCACGGTGTCGCTCGTCGAGTAGACGGCCGCGGGCATGGCACCGTGCTCGCGCACGGTGTCGGCGAGCTGCGCGAGCGACTGCTCCGTGGAGGCCGTCCGGATGAGGAAGCCGACCGGGCCGAAGCACTCCTGCGTGTAGACGTCCTCACGGGCCACGTCCACGGCGACGAGCCCCGGGGCGCGCACGACGGCATCGGACCACGTCGGGTGCGTGACGCGCCGCGAGTCGAGCACGACGCGGCCGTCGGCGTCCTCGGCGATGGACGCGAGCGAGTCGGCGTTGCCACGCACCTGGTCGTTGACCGTGGCGCCGAGCAGCTCGACGGCCTTGGCGTCGTCGCCTGTGAGCCGACCGACGGCACCGGCGAGCCGGTCACCGAACTCGTCGAAGGACAGGTGCCCCTCGTCGGTGTCGACGCCGCTCTCGGGCACGTAGAGGTTCTGCGGCGCCGTGCACATCTGGCCGGAGTAGAGCGTCAGGCTGAAGGCGAGGTTGCCGAGCATCCCGCGCAGGTCGTCCGTCGAGTCGACGACGATCGAGTTGAGGCCGGCCTTCTCGGTGTAGACCAGCTTGCCGTGCGCGGCCGCCGACTGCTCGAGCCAGGCACCGAACGTCGGGCCGCCGGTGTAGTCGATGATCGCCACCTCGTCTCGCTCTGCGAGGGTCTTGGCGAGCCCCTGGCCGTCGGCCTCCGCGGCGAGCTGCACCAGAGCCGGGTCGAAACCGGCCTCCGCGAGCACTTCACGGGCGACCTCGACCGAGATCGCGAGCGGCAGCACGGCGCGCGGGTGCGGCTTGACGACGACGGGGTTGCCGGTGACGAGCGAGGCGAAGATGCCGGGGTAGGCGTTCCACGTCGGGAACGTGTTGCAGCCGATGACGAGGGCCACGCCGCGCGGGACGAGGCGGTAGTCCTTCTGCATCCGCGTCGCCGCGGGGTTGCCCTCGCGGTCGCGACCGGGCTTCTCCCAGACGACCGACGCGGGCACGCGCTCCTGCTCGACGAGCCCGGCCGCGACCGCCTCGACGGCGCGGTCCTGCGCATGCGGCCCACCGGCCTGGAACGACATGACGAACGGCTGGCCGGACGTGTGCATGACGGCGTTGGCGATCTCGAAGCTGCGCTTGTTGATGCGGTCGACGATCTCGACGCAGACCGCGGCCCGCACCTGCGGACCCGCGTCACGCCACGCCGGCATCGCTGCGCGGGCCGCCGCGAGACCGGCGTCGACGTCGAGCGCCGGGTAGGTGATGCCGAGCGTCGGCCCGTAGGGCGACACCTCGCTGCCCACGAAGGTGCCGTCGGTCGGCTGGCCCGACAGGGCGGCATACGCCCCGCCCAGGTGCGCCTCGTGGGCGGCCAGCCCCTCGGCGGCGGCGGACTCGCCGTAGACGCGAGGGCTGGGCGACTCGGGATAGCGGGAGTACCAGCTGCGGCTCGCCAGGGCCTGACGGATCTCGTCGAGGACTCCCGCGTGCGCGTCGAGCAGGGGGTGGGTGGGCGTCGTTGCCGGTGCAGTCACGGGTCGATGCTAGTCCCGGCCGACAGTGCGGCCGTATGCCGTCACGCGCGGCCCGCGACCGCCCGCCGCGCACACCGGGTGGGCGACGCGGCAGGATGGCGGGCATGGACACGGACACCACCGAGGCCACTGAAGACCATGCTGACGAGTCGGCGTTCGGCCCCGTCGGAGTCATCGGGGCAGGAGCAATGGGGGCCGGCATCGCCCAGGTCGCGGCGACCGCCGGCCACGACGTGACCCTCGTCGACGCGGTGCCGGGCGCGGCGGCAAGCGCCGTCGAGAAGGTCGGCGCCGCCCTGTCGCGCCTCGTCGACAAGGGACGGCTGTCCGCCGACGACGCGGCCGCAGTGCTGGCCCGGATCACCCCCGTCGAGTCGCTCGACGAGCTGCCCGAGTGCGGTCTCGTCATCGAGGCCGTGCCGGAGGACCTCGACCTCAAGCGTCGGATCTTCGCCGACCTCGCCGACCGCCAGCCGCCGACGACGGTGCTCGCGACCAACACGTCGAGCATCGACATCGACGACATCGCCGCCGACGTCTCCGACCCCGAGCGCACGCTCGGGCTGCACTTCTTCAACCCGCCGCCCGTCATGAAGCTCGTCGAGGTCGTGCACGGCTCGCGCACCGCCCGGGCCTACGTCGAGCACGTCACCGCGCTCATGTCGG
Source organism: Terrabacter sp. Root181 (assembly GCF_001428505.1). GTDB lineage: Bacteria > Actinomycetota > Actinomycetes > Actinomycetales > Dermatophilaceae > Terrabacter. The sequence goes on along the minus strand of NZ_LMHU01000005.1, from coordinate 468,819 downwards.
CCTGGGGCAAGACCCCGGTGCGGTGCAGCTCGACCCCGGGCTTCATCGTCAACCGCGTCGCTCGACCCTTCTACGGAGAGGCGCAGCGCATCGTCGAGAGCGGCGTCGCCGACGCGGCCACCGTCGACTGGGCGCTCCGCGAGAAGGGCGGCTTCCCGATGGGGCCGCTCGAGCTCACCGACTTCATCGGGCAGGACGTCAACCTCGCGGTCGGCACGTCGGTGTGGGAGCAGACGGGCCGCGACGAGCGTTACGCGCCGACGGCCTTCCAGCGCGACCTCGTCGAGGCCGGGCGGCTCGGCCGGAAGACGGGCTCGGGGGTCTACGCGTATGCCGCCGACGGCTCGGTGACGGGGGCGGAGCCCGACCTCGGGCTCGCCGAGCGCCTCGTCGGCGGACCGATCGCGACCGACCCGCTCGCGCGGACTCTCGCGATGCTCGTCAACGAGGCCGTCGACCTCGTCGCGCGCGGCGAGGCGAGCGCCGACGACGTCGACACCGCGATGCGCCTCGGCACCCGCTACCCGAAGGGCCCCATCGCCTGGGGCCGCGAGATCGGCTTCGACGTCGTCGCCCGGCAGGTCGCCGAGCTCGACGAGGCCTACCCGGGCGGCCGCTACCGCCCGAGCCCGGCCCTGACCGACGGGAGCATCTCGTGAGCGAGACCCAACTGCCCGGTGGCGGGGCCCACGACCGGGCGGACCCGGAGGCGGGGGTCGCCTTCGCCCGGCAGATGTGGGCCGACGACGAGGCCTCGCGCCGGCTCGGCATGGAGGCCGTCGTCCTCGATCAGGACCATGCCGTCGTGCGGATGGCGATCCGCGACGACATGGTCAACGGTCACGCCATCTGCCACGGCGGCTACATCTTCACCCTGGCCGACTCGTGCTTCGCGCTCGCCTGCAACTCGCGGGGGAGCCTCACGGTGGCGGCCGGGGCCGACATCTCCTTCACCGCCCCGGGGCGGCTCGGTGACGTGCTCGTCGCCGAGGGGCACGTGCGCTCGGCGTTCGGGCGCAGCGGCATCACGGACGTGACGGTGAAGAGGGAGTCAGACGGTCAGATCATCGCCGAGTTCCGCGGTCGCAGCCGCAGTCTCAAGCGCCCCTGACCCTGACTCCCACCGTCGAGAGGCCACGACACGCCGCGTCCCGAACGTCGACAGGCCACGACACGCCGCCTTCCGATCGTCGAGAGGCCACGTCCGGCACTGCGCCGGCGGGCTCTCGACGATCAGGATGGCGATGGGCCGTACGTGGCCACTCGACGGTTGGCGGTGGGCCGTACGTGGCCACTCGACGGTTGGCGGTGGGCCACACGTGGCCACTCGACGGTTGAAAGTGGGGAGGTCAGCGGGAGCGGCGGTTGCCGGCACGGGTGCCGGCGGAGAACGACGCGGCGCTGCCACCGCTGCTCGTCGAGTAGACCGTGGAGGAGCCACCGCGGCGGCCGGAACCGCCCGCGCTGCCGGCGCCACCCTGACGGCGACCGCCGGTCTGGCCCTCGCCGCCCTGGCCGCCACGACCGCGGCCCGCACCAGCGCCACGACCACCGGAGCGACCGGCACCGCGGGCGCCACCGCCCTGCGCGTCGGAACCCTGGTCACCGCGGCCACGACCGCGACCACCCTCGCTCGGTCCGCGACCGTGCTCGGCAGCGGGACGACCGGCACCAGCACCCCGGCCAGCGCCGGACGCGCCAGCGCTGCGGCCACGACCGCGGCCGGAGCCACCGGACGCGGAGTTCGAGCTCGAGCCCGAGCGGGACGGGGCGTCCTCGCGGACGAGCCCACCGGCATACGACCGGTCGCCGGGGGCGAGCTCGGTCAGGAGCGGGTGTCCGAGCTGGACGCGCGTCGTCGTCGGCCTGATGCCGGCCTTGCGCGTGAGGTCACGCACGTCGCGCACCTGGTCGTCGAGCATCATCGTGACGACGATGCCGTCGTTGCCCGCGCGGGCGGTGCGGCCAGAGCGGTGGAGGTACGCCTTGTGCTCGACCGGCGGGTCGGCGTGGATGACGAGCGCGACGTCGTCGACGTGGATGCCGCGGGCCGCGATGTCGGTCGCGACGAGCGTCTGCGCGCGGCCCGAGTGGAAGTCGTCCATGTTGCGCGTGCGGGCGCCCTGGCTGAGGTTGCCGTGCAGCTCGACGGCCGGAACTCCCGAGGCGTTGAGCTGCTTGGCGAGCTTCTTGGCCCGGTGCTTGGTGCGCGTGAAGACGACCTTGCGGCCGGGGGCCGCGGTGAGGTCGAGGATGACCGGCAGGTGCGAGCCGTTGTCGACGTGGAGCACGTGGTGGCTCATCGTCGAGACGGGCGACTGCGCCGAGTCGGCCTCGTGCGTCACGGGCTGGTGGAGGAACTTGTTGACGAGCACGTTGATCGCGCCGTCCAGCGTTGCCGAGAAGAGCAGTCGCTGGCCGTTGCGGGGCGTCTTCTCCATGATCCGGCGCACACCCGGCAGGAAGCCGAGGTCGGCCATGTGGTCGGCCTCGTCGAGGATCGTGACCTCGATGCTGTCGAGGTTGACGTGGCCCTGCTGCATCAGGTCCTCGAGGCGGCCGGGGCAGGCGACGATGACGTCGACGCCGTTCCGGAGGCCCTGGACCTGCGGGTTCTGGCCGACGCCACCGAAGATCGTCTGCGAGTTGAGCCCGAGCGCCTTGGCGAGCGGGGCCATCGCGGTGTCGATCTGCGTGACGAGCTCGCGGGTCGGGGCGAGGATGAGGGCGCGCGGACGGCGAGCCAGGCGGCTCCGTCGCGACTGCGAGAGGCGCGTCAGGAGCGGCAGCAGGAAGGCGTACGTCTTGCCCGAGCCGGTGCGGCCACGGCCCAGGACGTCGCGCCCGGCGAGGGAGTCGGGCAGCGTCGCGGCCTGGATGGGGGTCGGGGTGGTGATGCCGAGGCCGTCGAGGATGGTGACGAGGTCGGCGGGCACGCCGAGAGCGGCGAAGTTCGTGTCAGTGGACACAGGTTGGGTACTCCAAAAAGTGGATGCGGTCGTTCTGCCCGGCGCGAAGGGCCTCAGCTGTGAGGTGTCGCGGCGCAAGAGCGAATCGACGGGGCCGGCGACACTCCGCCAGGCCAAGAAGAAGCGGCCCGAGGCAGAACTGGGCGGGCCACTGGGACAAAGACTACCGGAGCGGGCGCCGAAGACGTTAACCGGGCCGACTCCCTCGAACGGCAGACCGGATGTCGTGGCGGACCTCGCCCAATACGAGGCCGTGCACAACCCGGACGGTGACGTCACGTACGGGATCGTCGCCAACGGCAACCCGTGCGCCGAGGCGATCCTCGGCGAGCTCAGCGAGGGCCCCGCCACCTACACCGGCATCACGGACACGCACCCGTACTCCGTCGCGTGGAGCCCGTCGGGCTGGTACGTGGCCGACGCCGGCATGAACGCCGTGCTCAAGGTCGACCGGACGGGACACCTGTCGACGGTCGCGGTCCTGCCGCCGCAGCCGGTGACGCTGACCCAGCCGATGGTGGAGGCCCTCGCTGCCGAGTTCGGGGCACCGGCCGACGCCTTCGACTGCCTCGTCGGGGTGACGTACGCCTTCGAGCCCGTGCCGACCGACGTCGAGGTCGACCAGAACGGCGCCCTCTACGTGTCGATCCTGCCGGGCGGCCCCGAGAGCCCGGCCCTCGGCGCCCGCGGCAAGGTCTTCAAGGTCAACGCCTCGACCGGGGCGCGCACCACGGTCGCGAGCGAACTGCTCGGCGCGAGGAACGTCGCCGTCGCCTCCGATGGAACCCTCTACGCCACCGAGCTCTTCGGCGGGAAGGTCACGAAGTTCGCGAACGGCAAGCGGTCCACCGCCGTCACCGTCGACCGGCCGCTCGCGGTCGAGGTCCACGGCGGCTACCTGTACGTGGGTCAGTTCGCCGACATCAGCTTCGGACCCACCGGACCGGAGGTCAACGAGCCGGGCAGCGTCATCCGCTTCAAGCGGTAGCCGGCGACACGGCATACGCACGTATGCCGTCACGGAACGCCCCGGGCCAGCGCGCCCGGGGCGTTCCTGTGTCCCCGCTAACGGTTCGGCAGCATCCGTGGGCACCCGCACCGAAAGGTGGCAGGATCGGCCGCATCAGCGGGCGCACCGTCGCGCCTGCCAAGGAATGACCGTGTTCGCCCCGGAAGGACCATCTTGATGCGTCGCATGCCCCTCATCGCCGTCACCGGCTTCATCGCCGCCGGCCTCACACTCTCCGCCTGCGGCTCGGACTCGCTCTCCAGCTCGCCGGGCGGGGGCAGCACGCCCACCGGGACGGCTGCCGGTGGCGGGGTCGACCAGGCCCTCGCGGCCAAGGTCCCCGCCGCGATCAAGTCCGCGGGCAAGATCGTCGTCGGCACCGACCCGACCTACGCCCCCAACGAGATGCTCGGCTCCGACGGCAAGACCGTCGAGGGCTTCGACGTCTCGGTGTTCAACGCCGTGGCCGCCAAGCTCGGCCTCAAGACCGAGTACGTCCCCGCCGGCTTCGGCACGATCATCCTCGGCGTCACGAGCGGCAAGTACGACGTCGGCGTCTCGAGCTTCACCATCAACCCTGAGCGCAAGAAGCAGGTCAACATGGTGAGCTACTACAGCGCCGGCACCCAGTGGGTCGTCGCCAAGGGCAACCCCGAGAAGGTCAGCATCGACGACGCGTGCGGCAAGAGCATCGGCGCACAGAAGGACACCGTGCAGGCCGAGGACCTCGCCGCGCGGAGCAAGAAGTGCACGGACGCCGGCAAGCCCGGCATCACGCAGGTCATCCAGACCGGCCAGGACCAGGTCACCGCCGACGTCGCGAGCGGCAAGACGGTCGCCATGCTGGCCGACTCCCCCGTCGGGCTGTATGCCGTGAAGCAGACGGGCACGCTCGAGGCGCTCGGCGAGATCTACGACTCGGCCCCCTACGGCTACGTCGTGCCGAAGGACCAGACCGACTTCGCCAACCTCCTCGTCGAGGCCCTCAAGGCGACCAAGGCCGACGGCAGCTACGAGGCGGCCCTCAAGCAGTACTCCGTCGAGGCCGGCGCCATCGACACCTTCGCCGTCAACCCCTGAGCACGCAGATGACCGACACCACCTCGGACCGGCCGGGCGTCATCGACGCCCGGCCGGTGCGCCACCCCGGCCGATGGGTCGCGCTCGCCGTGATCCTCGTGCTCGTCGGCATGCTGGTCAGCTCGTTCCTGACCAACCCGCGCTGGAACTTCACCAAGGCGCTCGAGATCATGCAGCAGACGCCGGTGATCGAGGGGCTCTGGAAGGGCACCATCATCGGGACGGTCGGCTCGATGGCCATCGGCATCGTCGGCGGCATCATCATCGCCGTGCTCCGACTGTCGGACAACCCCATCCTGCGCGGAGTCTCGTTCGTCTACACGTGGTTCTTCCGCGGCATCCCGCGACTCGTGCTCCTCGCCATGATCGGCAGCGGTGTCGGCTTCCTCTACAACAGGCTCGACTTCGGTGTGCCCTTCGGCCAGCAGCTCGCCTCGTTCATGGGGCTGTCGAGCGACTTCACCTTCTTCACGCTCAACGTCAACCAGTTCTCGAGCACGCTGCTCGCCGGCATCATCGGCCTCGGCGTCTCCGAGGCGGCCTACATGGCAGAGATCGCCCGGGCCGGCATCCTGTCGGTCGACCGCGGCCAGGCCGAGGCCGCGTCAGCCCTCGGCATGAACCGGGGCCAGGCTATGCGCCGGGTCGTGCTGCCCCAGGCGATGCGCGTCATCGTGCCCCCGACGGGCAACGAGACCATCGCCATGGTCAAGGACACGTCGCTGCTCTCGGCGATCCCCGTCATCACCGAGCTCTACTACCAGACGAGCGCGATCGGCAACCGCACGCTGCTCATCATGCCGGCGTTCGTCGCCGTCACCGCGTGGTACCTCATCGTCGGCTCGGTCCTCATGGTCGGGCAGTACTTCCTCGAGAAGCGCTTCGGCCGGGGCTTCGGCACGGGTGCACCCAACAAGCGCTTCGCGCGACCGGCCGGGGCGGGAGGCGCCTGATGTCAGACACCACCACGGCCTCCGGGCCCGACGCGCGCTCACGCACCGGCGAGGACCAGCCGCTCGTGCGGGCCCTCAACGTCATGAAGAGCTTCCACGGCACCGAGGTGCTCAAGGGCATCGACCTCGACGTGCACCGGGGCGAGGTCGTGTGCCTGCTCGGGCCGTCGGGCTCGGGCAAGACGACGTTCCTGCGCTGCATCAACCAGCTCGAGGAGATCGACGGCGGCCGCATCTGGGTCGACGGCGACCTCATGGGCTTCCGCGACCACGGCGGGCAGCTGCACCACCTCACCGACAAGCAGATCGCGACTCAGCGCCGCGAGATCGGCATGGTCTTCCAGCGCTTCAACCTCTTCCCGCACATGACGGCCCTCCAGAACGTCATGGAGGCGCCCGTCCAGGTGCGTGGGACGGGCAAGAAGGCAGCGAAGGTGCGGGCGCTCGAGCTGCTCGAGCAGGTCGGTCTCGGCGACAAGCCGAGGGCCTACCCCGCCCAGCTCTCCGGAGGCCAGCAGCAGCGCGTCGCCATCGCCCGGGCGCTCGCGATGGACCCGAAGCTCATGCTCTTCGACGAGCCGACGTCCGCGCTCGACCCGGAGCTCGTCGGTGAGGTGCTCCGCGTCATGCGCGAGCTCGCCGACCAGGGCATGACGATGATCGTCGTGACGCACGAGATGGGCTTCGCCCGTGACGTCGCCGACCACGTCGTCTTCATGGACGGCGGCGTCGTCGTCGAGGAGGGCAAGCCGAAGGACGTCATCAGCAACCCGCAGCACGAGCGCACGAAGTCGTTCCTCAAGCGGATGCGCACCGAGCACGACGAGGCACGCGCCGACGCCGACGAGCTGGACGCTCCCGACGCCTGAGCCTCCCGCTCCTCACGTCGAGTGGGCACGTTCTCCCCGGGAGGACGTGCCCACTCGACGTTGCGGGGAGGCGCCCGGCGGGCGGGTGCCCGCGGTGTGGGCAGAATGGGGTCATGACGACGGAGTCACCCGCGAGCCGCCCGGCACTGCCGGACCACGAGATCCCGACCCTGGGGGTCGACGAGCTGCGCGGCACCCAGCTCGAGCGTCTGCAGCGGACGGTGCGGGCGGCATACGACAACGTCCCGCACTACCGGGACGCCTTCGACGCCAACGGGTTCCACCCCGACGACCTGCGGTCGCTCGAGGACGTCAGCCGGATGCCCTTCACGACCAAGGCGGACCTGCGCGCCAACTATCCCTTCGGGATGTTCGCCGTGCCGCGCGAGCAGGTCGTACGCGTGCACGCGAGCTCGGGGACCACCGGACGCCCCACCGTGGTGGGCTACACGAAGGCCGACATCGACACGTGGGCCGACCTCATGGCCCGCTCGATCCGCCTCGCCGGCGGCCACCCCGGCGATGTCATCCACGTCGCCTACGGCTACGGCCTCTTCACCGGCGGCCTCGGCGCGCACTACGGCGTCGAGCGGCTCGGGGCGACGGTCGTCCCGGTGAGCGGCGGCATGACCGAGCGGCAGGTGCAGCTGATCCGCGACTTCCAGCCGCGCGTGATCATGGTGACGCCGAGCTACTTCCTCAGCCTGCTCGACGAGATGGAGCGCGAGGGCATCGACCCGGCGGCGACGAGCCTGGAGGTCGGGATCTTCGGCGCCGAGCCGTGGACCGAGTCGATGCGCCGCGAGATCGAGCGCCGCACGGGCATGGACGCCGTCGACATCTACGGCCTGTCGGAGGTCATGGGGCCCGGCGTCGCCCAGGAGGCAGCGACGACCAAGGACGGCCTGCACATCTGGGAGGACCACTTCTACCCGGAGATCATCGACCCGATCACCGAGGAGGTCCTGCTCGACGGCGAGGTCGGCGAGCTCGTCTTCACGTCGCTGACCAAGCAGGCGATGCCGGTGATCCGCTACCGGACGCGCGACCTGACCCGCCTGCTGCCGGGCACGGCCGTGCCGTCGATGCGCCGGATGGAGAAGGTCACCGGGCGCACCGACGACATGATGATCGTCCGCGGCGTCAACGTCTTCCCGACCCAGATCGAGGAGCACGTGCTGGCCGACCCACGGCTGTCGCCGTACTTCCAGTGCGTCCTGACCCAGCCGGGTCGGATGGTCGAGCTGACGGTCCTCGTCGAGCCGCTCTCGCGGCTCGAGCCCGGGGCCGCCGAGGAGATCGCGCGGACGCTGCAGGCGACGATCAAGGCGCGCATCGGCACGACGTGCCGCGTCGAGGTGCGCGAGCCCGGCTCGATCGAGCGTTCCATCGGCAAGGCGCGCCGCATCGTCGACGAGCGGCCGAAGGCATGAGCACGACCGGCACGGGACCGGTGCTCGAGCCGTATGCCGTCACGGCGCCGGAGGGTGCCCGCCCGCTGGGGGTGGCGCCCTTCCTCGTGCCCGGCGACGTCGTCATGTGGCGCTACCGCGACCACGCGTGGGAGCCGGGACGTCCCGAGACCGCGTCCCCGATGCGGGTCGTCCGTGACGACGAGCGGGGCCTCGTCGCCTGGCTCGCGCCGGGCACCGTGCAGCTGACCAAGCGGTATGCCGACGGCTCGGACCTGCGTGACGTGCCGATGGGCGAGCGGTTCCTCCGCGACGCCCAGCGCGTGCAGGCCCGGTCGCGGTGGCGCGGCGCCGGCATCCTGCGGATCGCCCCGGTCGAGGCGCCGTGGTCGGTGTGGCTCTTCTGGGACGTGCCCGACCTCGAAGGTGCGCCGACGGACCCGGCCGACCCGGCGGCCTACGACCGCTGGGAGTTCGAGGGCTGGTACGTCAACCTCGAGACCGTCCACCAGCGTCGCGGCACGGAGACGTTCACCGGCGACCACGTGCTCGACCTCTGGATCGAGGCCGACGGCACGGTCAACGTCAAGGACGCCGACGAGCTCGAGGCCGCCGTCGAGCAGCGTCGGTGCTCCGCCGAGCGGGCCGACATGATCCGGCACAACGGCGAGCACGGGCGCGCATCCTTCGACCGCCGTGACTGGCCCTTCGGGGACGAGTGGACGCAGTGGCGACCAGAGCCGGCGTGGCCGGCACCCGGGCTGCGCGACGACGAACACTGGCAGGTCGACCTCGTCGACTGACAGTCCACACGTCGCGCCTGCCGCCTGCCGCCTGCCCCTCGCGGGCGCGGGTCAGGTCGCTTGGACGCCGACCTCCCACAGCGAGTAGCCGTACGACGTCGCGCGTTTCGTGCCGACGACGCGGACGTAGCGGGCCGTCGTCGGGGTGAAGGCGAGCACGTCGAGGCCGCCGTCGGCGCCGGTGCGGCTCGCGACCGTCGTCCAGGTCGACCCGTCGGTCGAGACCTCGACGCGGTAGTCGCGGGCACAGGCCGACTCCCAGTCGAGGACGACGCGACCGACCTGTCGCGCCGAGCCGAGGTCGACCCGCCACCACTGGTTGTCGCTCCACGCGCTGGCCCAGCGGGTGTCGCGCCGCCCGTCGACGGCGCGGGGCGCGCGGAGGTCGGTGAAGAGGTCCCACTGGTAGCTGCTGGCCGTCGCCGGACGTCCGGTCGCGAGGTCGGTCGGCAGCGACCACGTCTGGGCGGCGCGGGCCGTCCGGAGGTAGGACTCCGCGCCCATCGCCAGCTCGTCGACGACCTGCTGGCCGCCGATCCGGCGCATGTCCTCGACCCAGTCCGGGATGAGCCCGTAGTGCGGGACGCCGTCGACGTTGTAGTCCCACGTGCGCTGGCCCGTGACCTGGCGGTCGGCCTGGGATCCGCCCAGCGTGGTGAAGGGATAGGTCACGTTCGAGCCCGACCGCGGCGCCGGCGTACCTCCGAAGCCGTTCATGTCCATGCCGAAGCCGTAGCCCACGTGGTACTTCGCCCGCAGCGCCTCGTCCGTGTGCATCGTGTCGACGAACTCGTCGGCGTCGTGGCCGTACTGCGTGACGAACCCGCCCAGGCGGTAGAGGCGCTCGGTGAAGTGGGTGTCCATCCACGAGTGCGACGAGACGACGCCCGGGTAGTTCGCGGCCTCGAGCAGGTCGAGGGTGCGCGAGGCCGCCTTGACGCTCATGTGGTCGACCTCGACGACCATGCCGCGCTGCATCATGCCGGCGAGGGCGTACTCCCCCAGCGACGAGAGCCCGCGCGGGTTGCAGTGGGGCCCCTCGGGGTAGATCGGCAGGACGAGTCCCAGAGGGAGGTAGGGCGCGAGCTCCTTGGGGATGACGCCGTTGGCGACGGTGTGGTCGTGCAGCTCGCCCGTGCACGTCTGCACCTGCCACCACTGGCCGGTGTCGAGGAAGTTGCCGAGGTTGACGATGACACCCTGCGTGCCCTCGTCGAAGCGCACGCCGCACAGCGCGTTGTCGAACTTGTGGCAGAGGAACATCGAGCGCACCCCGAGCCCGTGCAGCTCGGTCAGGCCGGCGTCGATCTGCGCCTTGGTGCAGCCGGGGACGCCGAGGGTGAGCCTGCAGCCGAAGGGGTTGCTGACCTCGACACCGAGGATGACGGCGAGCTTGCCCTGGGCGACGTAGGCGCGGGCCTCGTCGGCGGAGTAGGCGATCCGGAACCAGCCCTTGCCCGTGCCGCCGTACTGCTGGTCGACGAACGCCTCGAGCTTCTTGGTCTCGGCGATCTGGCGCCGCACGGTGTCCATGTCGTCGCACGAGTAGCGGTTGACCTGGGTCGGCAGGCTGCAGAGCACGTTGTTGTTGACCGCGTCAGCGACCATGATCCGCTGGCCACCGCGCCAGGCCCGCTCGACCCACCTGTAGTACATCTGCTGGTGGGTCAGGCTGCTCCACCTCGGCCAGTCCGCGAACGTCGGCCACCCGACGGGGTCGTGCGTGGCGAGCGGGTTGCCGCCCTCCTTGTTGGTGAGGTTCTCGATGAGCGCGGCCTGGCCGTTGGGGTAGTGGTTGTCGCAGTCCTTCAGCGCGTCGGCGATCCCGTTCGCGCTGAAGGTCGCTCCGCACACGATGTTGCCCCCGAAGCCGACGTTCGACATGAGGTGGGTGTGGGCGTCGACGTAGCCGCGCACCGTGCCGTCGGGCTGCGTCCCGCTGAACGGCGGTCCGGCGACGTCGACCTGCGAGTCGGGACTCTGCGGGTTGACTGGCGCGTACGGATCACCCGCTGCCACAGCCGTGCTCAGGCCTGCCGCCCCGACCGCGGCAGCTGCCGCGACGGCGACCAGGGGTCGAGGGATGGTCCGGAACCAGCGCTTCGTCATCGAAGCCTCCCCGAGGAGTGAGGGTCTCCTGATTCCGGCGAAGTTACCACCGGTAAGGGCGCTGCGCGCGCCGACGTATCACCACCCCCCCACTGACCTCTGACCGTCGGGGCCGCCACGACCCCTCAGCACACGAGCCACGAGGAGCACGTCATGGGCATCCCCCCGCAGGCCGCACGCATCATCGGCGCCTGGCCCGAGCAGACCACGCAGCCGACGCCGCGCACGCGCCCGTCCCGCCGCGACCGCTCGCGCCGCCTCACGGTCGCCCGCATCCTGCACCCCCTGCACCAGCCCGTGCCGTCGACCCGTTCGGTCCGCGCGGAGGCCCCGAGCCCGCTCGGCGCCAAGCCTGCCCGTCACGCCTGACCGGGCCACCCGGCATACGCCCTCGGTCGTGGCCTAGCCGCGCTGGGCGCGCCGGACGATCTCCACGGCTGACGCGTCGGTGACGCCGGCCGCCCGGGCTGCCGCGACGTAGCGCGCCGCGAGCACGCCGAGCGCGGCTTCGACCGCGTGCTCGCCCGACGCGACGACCGTCCCGGCGCGGCTGCGCGTCTCGACGAGGCCCGCGGCCTCGAGCTCCTTGTACGCCCGCGCCACCGTGTTGGTGGCGAGGCCGAGGTCGGCAGCGAGCGCCCGCACGGTGGGCAGACGGTCCCCCGGCACGAGGCGGCCGCTGCGGATGCTCGCCTCCACCTGCGCGCGCACCTGCTCGAAGGCGGCCTCGTGGGAGGCGGGGTCGACGACGATGTCGAGTTCGGTCACCCGGTGAGTAACGCAGTGCCGTGGGCGCGTGTCAACGCCCGGCGGGCGCGTGTCGACGCCCCGGCGGGCGCGGTCCACGCCCCCGCCCGTGACCGGTGTCACGCGCATCCCCGGACATGGGGTCCACTCCCGAGAAACCCACCCGCTAGCATCTACTACGTCATGTAGTTCTGGTGCGACCCTCGCGGAGCCCCCATGGATGCAACGGACCTGGCACGGTGGCAGTTCGCCATCACCACCGTGTACCACTTCCTCTTCGTGCCGATCACGATCGGCATGTCCCTCATCGTCGCCGTCTTCCACACTGCCTGGGTGCGCACGCACAACCCGCAGTGGATGAGGCTGGCCAAGTTCTTCGGCAAGCTCTTCCTCATCAACTTCGCGCTCGGGCTCGTCACGGGCATCGTGCAGGAGTTCCAGTTCGGGATGAACTGGAGCGACTACTCGCGCTTCGTCGGTGACATCTTCGGGGCGCCGCTGGCCATCGAGGCGCTGCTCGCCTTCTTCCTCGAGTCGACCTTCCTCGGGCTGTGGATCTTCGGCTGGGGCCGGCTCCCCGAGAAGCTGCACGCCACGACGATGTGGCTCGTGCACATCGGCACGGTGCTGTCGGCGTACTTCATCCTCGCCGCCAACTCGTTCATGCAGCACCCGGTCGGCTACACCTACAACGCCGCGAGCGGCCGCGCGGAGCTGACCGACTTCTTCGCGGTGCTGACCAACAAGGTCCAGCTCGTCACCTTCCCGCACGTCATCTTCGCCGCCTACATGGCCGGTGCCGGCGTCGTCATGGGCGTCTCGCTCTGGCTCATGCGCCGCGAGGCCAAGGCGGCCGCCGACGACGCGCAGGACGTCGCCCGCACCGACGCCCCGATGTACCGCACGGCCACGCGCATCGGCGCCGTCCTGACGCTCGTCGCCGCGGTCGGCGTCACCATCACCGGCGACGTGCAGGGCAAGATCATGACCGAGGTGCAGCCGATGAAGATGGCGGCAGCCGAGGGACTCTACGAGTCCGTTCCCGCGGGTGACGGCGCTCCCTTCTCGGTGCTGACCGTCGGCTCGCTCGACGGGTCGCACGCCAACGCGATCATAGAGATCCCCGGCCTGCTGAGCTTCCTCGCGACCGGCAACTTCGAGGGCGCCGTCCGGGGCATCAACGACCTCAAGACCGAGTACGCCAAGACGTACGGTGCGAGCGGCAACCCCCGGGTGGCCGACGTCGCGACCGCCTTCGTCCCCAACATCCCGACCACCTACTGGACGTTCCGTCTCATGATCGGTCTCGGGATCGTCACGGCGCTCATCGCGATCGCCGTGCTCTGGCTGACGCGCAAGGGGCGCACCCCGACCGCCAGGTGGCTCGCGTATGCCGCCGTGGCCGCTCCGCTCCTTCCCGTGTTCGCCAACAGCTTCGGCTGGATCTTCACTGAGGTCGGCCGCCAGCCCTGGCTCGTCTTCGGCCTCATGACGACAGCCAACGGCGTCTCGCCGAGTGTCTCGATGGGCGAGGTGATCACGTCGATGGTCGTCTTCACGCTCCTCTACGGCGCGCTCGCCGTCGTCGAGATCAAGCTCTTCCTGCACTACGTCCGCAAGGGGGCCGAGCCCTTCGAGGAGCCGCAGGACCCCGCCGACCGGGACGAGGACGCACCCCTCGTCTTCGCCTACTGAGAAGGGCTGAGCTGCAATGGATCTCGCCACCTTCTGGTTCATCGTCCTCGGCGTGCTCTGGACGGGCTACCTCGTCCTCGAGGGCTTCGACTTCGGCGTCGGCATGCTGATGCCCGTCCTCGGCGGCAAGCGCTACGCGGCCGACGCCGCCGACGCCGAGAAGCGCCGCCGCGTCCTGCTCAACACCATCGGCCCGGTCTGGGACGGCAACGAGGTGTGGGTGCTCACCGCCGGTGGAGCCACCTTCGCCGCCTTCCCGCACTGGTATGCCACGCTGTTCAGCGGCTTCTACCTACCGCTGCTGCTCATCCTCGTCGCCCTCATCGTGCGCAACCTCGGCTTCGAGTACCGCCACAAGCGGCCCGAGGCTCGGTGGAAGGCCCGCTGGGACCTCGCGATCTTCTGGGGCTCGCTCGTGCCCGCACTCCTCTGGGGCGTCGCGCTGACCAACATCGTGCGCGGTGTGCCGATCGACGCGAACAAGGAGTACACCGGCAACCTCTTCACGCTGCTCAACCCGGCCGGCCTCCTCGGCGGGCTCGTCTTCGTGACGCTGTTCCTCACGCACGGCGCGATCTTCGTCGCCCTCAAGACCGACGGGAAGATCCGTCACGAGGCACGCCAGGTCGCCGAGCGCGTCGGGGTCGTCGCCGCGGTGCTCGCGGTCGCCCTGCTCCTCTGGCTCGGGCTGACGGATGGCAAGCTCGCCTCGTGGGTCACCACGGTGGTCGCCGCCGCCGCTCTCCTCGGCGCCCTGGCGGCCAACCGGGTCGGTCGTGAGGGATGGGCCTTCATCGGCACGGCCGTCACCATCGCCATGGCGGTCGCGACGTACTTCCTCGTGCTGTTCCCCAACGTCATGCCCAGCTCGACCAACCCCGACTGGAACCTGACCATCGCCAACGCGTCGAGCACGGACTACACGCTCAAGGTCATGACGATCGTCGCGCTGATCTTCACCCCGATCGTCCTGATGTACCAGGGCTGGACCTACTGGGTCTTCCGGAAGCGCCTGACCGTCAAGCACATTCCCGAAGACGCGCCGCGCGAGACCGTCTCCCGCTGACGCGCCGGTCCAGACCGACCCGACCCATCCGACCCATCCCACGCCTCCGACGAGCCGAGAGAGTGCACCTTCGGTGAAGCCCTTCGACCCACGACTCCTACGGGCGGTCCCTGCCGCCCGGAAGCCCGTCGCCGTCCTCGCCGCGACCGGCGTCGCGGGCGGTGCGGCGACGATCGCCACGGCGTTCGCGCTGTCCGCGGTCGTCGTCGCGGTCGTCGAGGGGACCGACCTCGTGGCGCCGCTCGCCTGGCTGCTCGGACTCTTCGCCGTGCGAGCGGTCCTCGCCGCGGCGACCGAGCGGGTCGCCGCGTGGGCGGGAGTCTCGGTGTCGTCGGCGCTCCGCGCGGCGCTGCTCGGCCGCTGGGGCGCCGTCGACGCGGACGCACGCCTCGAGCCGGGAGCGGCCGTCTCGCTCGCGACCGCGGGCACGGCGGCCGTGGAGCCATATGCCGCCCGCTTCCTCCCGACGCTCGTCACCGCGGCCGTCGTGCCGGTGCTCGCCATCGGGACGCTCCTCGTCGTCGACTGGCCGAGCGCCCTCGTCGTCGTGCTGACGCTGCCGCTCCTGCCCGTCTTCGCCGCCCTCATCGGCAAGTCGACCGCCGACTCGACCGAGCGCCGGTGGGCTGCGCTCGCCTCGCTGTCCGGGCACTTCCTCGACGTCGTCCGCGGCCTCCCGACGCTCGTCACCTACGGCCGGGCGCGCCGTCAGGCCACGACGATCCGCGAGGTCAGCGACCGGCACCGGCACGCGACGATGGAGACGCTGCGCATCGCGTTCCTGTCGTCCGCGGCGCTCGAGCTGCTCGCGACGATCTCCGTCGCGATCGTCGCCGTGACCGTGGGCCTGCGTCTGTCGCACGGCTCGATGACGCTCGGAGCGGGGCTCGTCGCGATCCTGCTCGCACCCGAGGCCTACTGGCCGGTGCGACGGGTCGGCGCCGAGTACCACGTGGCCGCCGACGGCGCCGTCGCCCTCGACGTGATCCTCGCCCAGCTCGAGCCCACCCCCGCCGCACCCCGGTCCTCTTCGACCCCCGCACCGAACGCCGCGTTCGATGCCGAACTCACTGGTAGAACAACGCGTTCGCGACCGAACGCCGCGTTCGGTGGGGTGGCACTGGCGGGCGGGCGGGTCGGTGAGGTGCGGGTCGTCGGCGTCACCTACGCGTATGCCGGGTCGCCGGCTGCGGTGCTCCGTGACCTCGACCTCGCGGCCGGGCCCGGCCTCACGGTCGTGACCGGCCCCTCGGGCGTGGGCAAGTCGACGCTGCTCGACCTGCTCGCCGGCCTCCGCAGCCCCGGCTCCGGGACCGTCGAGACGCCGGCCTCGCACTACGTGACGCAGCGGCCGTTCCTCGCGACGGGGTCGGTGCGATCGGCCCTGACGATCGGGCACCCGGCCACCGACGACCAGCTGTGGGAGGCCTTGCGCGCGGTCGAGGTCGACGGCGTCGTCGCGGCCCTCCCCGGTGGCCTGTCCGCCGATCTCGGTGACGACGGCTTCGGCCTGTCCGCCGGCCAGCGCCAGCGGCTGGCCCTCGCCCGGGCCTGGCTCTCGCCCGAGACGCTGCTGCTCCTCGACGAGCCCACCGCGCACCTCGACCCCGAGGGTGCCGAACACGTGGCCGCTGTCGTCGCCGAGCTCGCCGAGCGCCGCGTGGTCGTCGCCGTCACGCACCGCGACGAGCTGCTCGCCCACGCCGACCACCACCTCGTCCTCGCCGCCGCCGACGCCTCCCCGGTCGAGGTGATCCCGGGGGCGCCGTCGCTGCCGGGATCACCTCGACCCGCAGGAGAGGAGGGCGACCGATGAGCACGTTCCCGACCCCTGACCCCGGTGTCGAGGTGATCGCGCACCCCACGTCGGTGCCGGCATCACCTCGAACCGCGAGTGCGCGGGGGCGGGTCTGGTGGCCGTCGGCGGGCACGGTGCGCGGCGGCCTGCTCGGCGGGATCGCCACGGCGTCCGGCATGGCGCTGACGGCGACCTCGGGCTGGCTCATCGTCCGGGCCTCGGAGCAGCCCGTCATCCTCACCCTGCTCACCGCCATCGTCGCCGTCCGCGCCTTCGGCATGGCGCGGCCCGTCTTCCGCTACTGGGAGCGCCTGACGAGCCACGACGCCGCCCTCGCGATGCTCGCCGAGCGGCGGACATCGGCCTACGAGGCTCTCGTCCCGCTCACCCCCGCCCGGCTCGGTCGCCGGCGCCGGTCCGACGTGCTCACCGGGGTCGTCGACGACCTCACCGACGTCGTCGACGCCCAGGTCCGCGTCGCGGTGCCCGTCATCTCGACGGCCGTGGCGGGGGGCCTCGCCATCGTGCTCACGATGCTGCTGTCGCTGCCCGTCGGCCTCGTCATGCTCGGGCTCGGCGTCGCCGTGTGCCTCATCAGCACGCTCGCGGCGTACCTCGAGTCCCGTTCCCTGCCAGAGCTGCTCGCCGCCCGGGCCGAGGTCACGCGCGTCAGCGAGCTCATGGCCAGCCAGTCGGGCGAGCTGCGCGCCGTCGGCGGCTGGGCCACGGCGCTCGGCTGGCTCGACGAGGCCCACGCCCCCCTCGACCGGGTCACCCGTCGCATCAGCGCGGGTCGCGCGACCGCGGCCTCGCTCTTCCTCGTCGCCGTCGGCGCGGCCGTCGCCGCCACGGCCGTCATCGCCCAGGACCTCGCCGTCTCGACCCCCGTCAAGGCGCTGCTCGTGCTGACCCCGGTCGCGGTGTCCGAGGCCGTCACGCCGCTCGTCGACGCCATGCGCGCCCTCGCCCGGGCCCGGGGCAGCGAGCACCGCATCGACGCCCTGCTGGACCTCGCCCCGGCCGTCGCCGACGAGGCTGCCGGCGCCGACGACGAGGCGGCCGTCGCCGATGCCCCTGCCCCCGGGGACGACCCCGGCCACGCGGACGACCCCACGGCGGGCACCCGGCCCGGGCACACGGCATACGCCAGCAGTGACGTGCGGGCGCGCGCGCTCACCGCCTCGTGGACCGGCGACCGCACCGACCTCGCCCCGACCGACCTCGACGTCCCGGCCGGCAGCCGCGTCGCCGTCACCGGGCCGAACGGCAGCGGCAAGTCGACCCTGCTCGCCGTGCTCGCCCGGCACCTCGACCCGTCGGGCGGGACCTACCTGCTCGGGGGGACCGACGTGCTCCACCGACCTCTGGAGGAGACCCGCGGGCACATCGCCGTCGTCGACGACGAGACCCACGTCTTCGCCACCACGCTGCGCAACAACCTGACGCTCGCCCGTCCCGACGCGGACGACGCCGAGGTCGGGCGCGCGCTCCGGGCCGCCGGCCTCACGGACCTGCTCGAGGGTCTGCCCGACGGACTCGACACGACCCTCGGGTCCAGCGGTCGCGGGCTCTCCGGCGGCGAGCGGGCCCGGCTCGGCATCGCCCGGGCCCACGTCAGCGGGCGCCCCGTCGTGCTGCTGGACGAGCCGGTGGCCCACCTCGACCCGCCCACGGCCCGCGCCGTCGTCGAGGACCTGACACGGCTCGGCAGCGCACCGGGTACGACAGGGGTGGCGGGCACGAACGCGCCCGCGCAGACGATCATCATGGTGACCCACCGCGACGACGGCGCCGACCTGTTCGACCAGGTCCTCGAGGTGCGCCGGCCATCGGGGACGATGTCAGCCACGACCGCAGGCGGCACCGACCTGCACGACAGCACCGACCACACGCACGACCGCACGAACGGCGCCGACCGGCGCCGCCGCTAGATTGGAACGCCATGCCCAGCACACCCCGCAACCGTCTCGGCGACCTCGAGCGCGTCGTCATGGAAGAGCTCTGGACCACCGCGGACGCCCACCCCGAGGGACGCACGGTCCGTGAGGTCCACGACGCGATCGGCGTCGACCGCGGACTCGCCTACACGACCCTCATGACGGTGCTCGACCGGATGGCGAAGAAGGACCTCGTCCACCGCGAGCGCGACGGCCGCGCCTGGCGCTACACCGCCGCGTCGACCCGCGCCGAGCTGACGTCGGAGTCGCTGCACCACACGCTCGGCGAGCTCGCCGGCGACAAGCGACGCACCGCGCTGCTCCACTTCCTCGACGAGTCCACGCCCGAGGAGATCGACGAGCTCAAGGCGGCGCTCGCCGAGCTCGAGTCCCGTCGTCCCGACGCCGCGAAGCGCTGACCGGCCGATGACCCCCGCCGCGGACCCCCGCACCAGCTGACCCGTGCTCGTCGTCGCGGCCCTCGTCGTCCTCGCGGTCCTGCTCGCGTGGCCGGTGCCGCGCGTCCTGGCCCGGGCGACCTCACTGCGGCGCGCACCCCGGGCCGCCCTCGTGCTGTGGCAGTCCACCGCCGTCGCCGCGGTGCTCGCCGCCCTGCTCGCGGCGCCGGCGGCGATCCCACTGCTCGTCGGCCGGCAGGTGCGACTGTCGGAGCACTGGGTCACGCTGGCCGTGGCCGCTGCCCTGAGCGCGGTCGTCGCCGTGCGGCTGCTGCTCTCGGGCGACCGGGTCGGGCGCAACCTGCGCGCCGCACGTCGCCGCCATCGCGACCTCGTCGACCTGCTCGGCGTCCCGGGTGAGGGCGCCGACCGGCACATGCGCGTCCTCGAGCACACGACCCCGACGGCCTACTGCGTCCCCGGCGTACGCCGCCGCGTCGTCCTGACGCAGGGCACCCTCGACCGGCTCGGTGCCGACGAGCTGTCCGCGGTGCTGGCGCACGAGCGCGCCCACCTGGGCGCCCGCCACGACCTCGTCATGGAGTTCTTCACGGTCGTGCACGAGGCGATGCCCGGCTTCCTGCGCTGCGACGACGCGCTCCGCGAGGTGCACCTGCTCATCGAGGTGCTCGCCGACCGCGCCGCCGTCCGGCACGCCGGCGCCGTCAGCACCGGTCGCGCCATCGTCGCCATGGCCGGTGGGCCGAAGCCCGCCGGCGCCATGGCGATGGCCGACAGCACCCGCGTCGCCACCGCTCGCATCGGGCTGCTCGACGCCGAGCGGATCGCGGGCCTCCCGATCCCCGCCGTCGCCGCGACGATGTATGCCGTGTCGACCCTCCTCGTCGTGACGCCCCTCGCGCTCTACCTCGGCGCGATCGCCGAGCTGACCGTCGTCTGAGCGCCTCCCGTCACGCGGAAGCCGCCTCGATAGGGTGGCGACATGCGCGTACTCGTCAGCGGCGGAGCCGGCTACATCGGCTCGCACACGGTGGTCCAGCTCGTCGCGGCCGGGCACGAGGTGCTCATCGTCGACAACTTCGGCAACAGCAAGCCCACGGTCGTGAACCGTCTCGAGGCGCTGACGGGGACGCACCTCGAGGTGCACTCGTTCGACCTGCGCGACCACGACAAGACCGAGCACCTCTTCGCCAACGAGAAGATCGATGCGGTCATCCACTTCGCCGGGCTCAAGGCCGTCGGCGAGAGCGTCGAGCTGCCCCTCGAGTACTACGAGAACAACCTCGTCTCGACCTTCTCGCTCGTGCGCGCGATGCGCCGGCACGGCGTCACGAAGCTCGTCTTCAGCAGCTCGGCCACGGTCTACGGCCACAACAGCCCGCCGCTCACCGAGGACATGGCGACGGCGGCGACCAACCCGTACGGCTGGACGAAGGTGATGATCGAGCAGATCCTGCGCGACGTCGCGGCCGCCGACCCCGACCTGCGGATCGCGCTGCTGCGCTACTTCAACCCGGTCGGTGCGCACGCGAGCGGCACCATCGGCGAGGACCCTCAGGGCATCCCCAACAACCTCATGCCGTTCATCGCCCAGGTGGCGGTCGGCCGCCGCGACAAGCTGCTCGTCTTCGGTGACGACTACCCGACGCCCGACGGCACGCCGCTCCGCGACTACATCCACGTCGAGGACCTCGCCGCCGGCCACCTCGCAGCGCTGGCCAAGCTGAGCCAGGTCGACGAGCCGATCTCGACGTGGAACCTCGGCACCGGCCACGGCACGAGCGTCCTCGAGGTGCTGCACGCGTTCGAGCAGGCCGTGGGTCGCGAGCTGCCCTACGAGGTCGTCGGTCGACGTGCGGGTGACCTGCCCGAGTCGTTCGCCGACCCGTCTCTGGCGCACGCCGAGCTCGGCTGGCGGGCCGAGCGCACGATCGAGGACATGTGCGTCGACCAGTGGCGGTGGCAGAGCGCCAACCCCACCGGCTACCCCGACGCCTGACCCCGCCGCCACCCGACCCACCCACCCGACCACCCCACACACCCACCCGACTCCCACCCACCCGACCACCCCCACCCTCGAGTGGCCTCGTCGTCACACCAGCCCCACCAT
This sequence comes from Terrabacter sp. Root181, assembly GCF_001428505.1. Taxonomy (GTDB): domain Bacteria; phylum Actinomycetota; class Actinomycetes; order Actinomycetales; family Dermatophilaceae; genus Terrabacter. Next base: position 447,843 of record NZ_LMHU01000005.1, on the reverse strand, counting down.
CGGGCGTGTGACGACGGGGCCACTCGACGGTGGGGTGCCCCGACCGGATGTGACGACGGGGCCACTCGAGTGAGCGCCGGGGGGTCCGGTGGGTCAGGTCAGGGTCAGGGTCAGGGGCGCGGGTCGAGGGCGTCGTAGTCGCGGAAGGACGTGACCCGCGCGACGGAGGCGATGACGAGGACGACGACGAGGACGCCGCCCACGACGGGCGGCACCCACGTGGCCGTCAGCGTCGCGAGCGTCCCGGCGAACATCTGACCGAGTCGCGGGCCGCCCGTGACGACGACCGTGAAGACGCCCTGGGTGCGGCCGCGCAGGTGGTCGGGCACCGCGGCCTGCAGGATCGACTGCCGGAAGATCGCGCTGATGTTGTCGGACCCGCCGGCCACGGCGAGGCACAGGGCCGCGAGCCCGAGGGCCCAGAGGTTGGCATCGCCGAAGTCCATCGACTGCACGGCGTGGCCGCCGAGCTCGGTGACGGCCAGCACGATCCCGAAGCCGAGGATGGCGAGGCCGTAGGAGACGATCGCGTTGCGGATGGCGAGACCCTGCCAGCGCAGCCCGGTGACGCGACCCGACGCGAGGCTCGAGACGATCCCGCCGACGGCGAACGACGCGAGCAGGATGCCGGCCGTGACCGGCCCGCCGCCGATGACGATCGCGCCGACGGCGGGGAAGAGCACCATCGGCTGGCCGAACGTCATGGCGATGATGTCGACGATGAAGCTCATCCGAACGTTGGGGGCCCGCCGCAGGTGGGCGAGCCCGTCGGCGACCGAGCGGAACCCGCCGGTGGTCGGCCGCTCCCCCTCCGGTCGGATGCGCGGCAGGGTCCAGAGGCCGAAGAACCCGGCGAAGAAGAGCACGACGTCGACGGTGTAGGTCCAGGCGTAGCCCGCCCGCGCGACGAGCACGCCCGCGATGCCCGGCCCCACCGTCACCATGACCCCCGCCGAGATGCCGAGCAGCGCCGCCGCCTTCGGCAGCTGCGCCCGGGGCAGCAGCCGCGGCGTGATCGCCTGGCGCGTGGCCGAGGCGATGGTCGCCGCGACGGCGTTGACCGTGGTGATGACGTAGAACATCCAGACCTGCTCGGCCCCCAGCCAGACGATCGTCGCTAGGACCACGGTCGAGGCCCACGCCACCGTCGAGGCGGACAGGGCCACCGCGCGCCGGTCGAAGCGGTCGGCGATGGCGCCGCCATAGAGGCCGGCGACGATCATCGGCAGCAGCGAGAACCACGCGACGAGGGAGACCATGAACGTCGAGCGCGTCAGGTCGTAGATGTGCAGGCCGACGGCCGTGTTGGTGACGAACGTGCCGATGCCGGCGAGCGTGTTGCCGAACCAGAGCCGGGCGAAGGGTGGGCTGACCCGCAGCGGCGTCAGGTCGATGAGGTGCGACCGACGCGTGGCCGGGGCGGGTGCCTCAGGGCCAGGAGGTACGTCGGTCACAGAGCGAAACTACGCCACCGCCAGCTCGCCCGACGGCGCGGGGAGGCACGCCTCGACCTCGCGCAGCCGGGAGCCATCGCGGACCCACACCCAACGGTCGTCGGCCGTGCGCCGCGCGACCTGGGTGCGCACCGTGCCGTCGCCCGTCGTCGACGTCGTCATGGCAAGACCACCGGTCACGACGGCACGCGCGGTCACGCCGGCGGCGGGAGCGCCGACCGCACCGAGGGCACCCGCTGCCAACGCGGCAGCGAACGCCGAGCGGATGGCGGTGGCGCCCGCCGCCTCCCGACCGCGCGGCAGGCTCACGACGGCGTCGGCGGCATACAACCCCACGATGCCGTCGAGGTCACCCGCGGCGACGCAGGTGGCGAACCGGGACTCGAGGGCCTCGGGGGCATCGGCCCCCACGGCGGTCGGGTGCGCTGTCGTCGTCATGGGTCACACCGTCCCACCAGCCACCGACAGCCCCACCGACCACAGGGCCAACCCCCGTACCGCTCCGTTCGGCGGGCCTTCGGGCCGACCCGTCGGCCCGCCGTCGACAGGACTTCGACGCCGTGACGAGGAGTGACCTCGCTTCGGGCCTCGCGGCCGTGTCCGCGGTGTTCAATGGGCAGCATGTCGTCTCGCCCACTCCACATCACCTTCGTGTGCAGCGGCAACATCTGCAGGTCCCCCATGGGTCACGTCATCCTCCAGCGCCTCGTCGACGACGCCGGCATCTCGGACCTCGTCCGGGTCAGCTCGAGCGGCACCGGCGACTGGCACGTCGGCGAGCACGCCGACCCCCGCACCGTCGAGGTCCTCGCCGCGCACGGCTACGACGGGTCGCAGCACCGCGCGCGGGAGTTCGACCCGGACGAGTTCGACGACCTCGACCTCGTCCTCGCCTCGGACGAGGGCCACGTGCGCACCCTGCAGCGCCTCGCCCGCACGCCGCGCAACCGCAGCAAGATCCGACTCGTGCGCGAGTTCGACCCGGAGGCCGTCGCCGCGGGCACCCTCGAGACCGGCGACCCGTGGTACGGCGGAGAGGAGCACTTCGTCCGGTGTTTCGCGGAGGTGGAGGCGGCGTGTCGTGGCATCCTTCACCACGTCAGGGACCAGCTGGACGGCCGGCTGACCGCAGGCGTGCACGACCAGCACGACACGGAGCACCCCTGACCCGATGCGAGACCTGAATCTGACTGTGCCCGACTATCCCTATGGTTCCCCGTGCTGGGTCGACCTGCTCGTCAGCGACGTCCCACGCGCCCAGACGTTCTACAGCGAGCTCTTCGGCTGGCGGTGGCTCGCCGGCGACCCCGCGACCGGCGGCTACACGATGGCGCTCCTCGACGGCCACCCCGTCGCCGGCATCAGCCGCAAGCCCGAGACGGCGCCGATCCCCAGCCAGTGGACCACCTACCTCCGTGTCGGTGACATCGACGTCGCCGCACGCGCCATCGAGGCCTACGGCGGACGCACGCTGGGACGGCCCGTCTCCATCGGCGCCCTGTCCCGGACCCTCATCGCCGTCGACCCCGGTGGCTCGTACTTCGGCATCTGGGAGCCGGGCGACCTCCCGGGCAGCGGCATCCTCGACGAGCCGGGATCACTCACGTGGAACGAGCTGCTGACCCGCGACTACGACAAGGTGCAGGGCTTCCAGTTCGGCGTCTTCGGACACGAGTTCACCGACGAGACCGAGCCCGGCGGCCCGCGCTGGGCGACGGCGCACACCGGCGACGGCAACCCGGCCTACGGGCTGGCGGAGATCGACAGCGAGTGGCCGGCCGAGATCCCGCCGCACTGGGTCGCGTCCTTCGCCACCCGCAACGTCGTCCCGAGCCTGGCGCGGGCGCTCGACCTCGGCGCGACGCTGCTGCAGGGGCCCTTCGACGGCCCCTACGGGGTCGGCGCCGTGCTGAGCGGGCTCGAAGGAGAGGTGTTCTCGCTCCTCGTGCCCGACCTCGACTGACCCGAGACCGACCTCACGCCGCCCTCACGCCGCCTTGACCGGCACGACCACAGGAGGACCCATGCCCGTCCACGAGGAGGCGTTCGCGCCCGGCACCCCCTGCTGGGCCGACGTCATGGTCGACGACCTCGACCACGCACGCGACTTCTACGGCAGCCTCTTCGGCTGGACCTTCGAGGACCTGCCGCCCGAGGCCGGCGGCTACGTCATGGCGCGCAAGGACGGTCACGTCGTCGCCGGCCTGATGGCCAGGAACCCGGACGACGCCGGTCAGGTCAACGCGTGGACGGTCTACCTCGCGACCGACGACGTCGACGCCGCGGCGGAGCGCGCCCGGGCGGCCGGTGGCGTCTTCTTCCTCGGGCCGATGGACGTGCTCCAGGTCGGCCGCATCGCCGTCGGTGCCGACCCGGCCGGCGCCGCCTACGGACTGTGGCAGGCCAAGGAGCACACGGGCACCGACCTCGTCGACGAGCCCGGCGCGCTCTGCTGGGCCGAGTCGATGAGCCGCAGCTACGAGGCGAGCAAGGCCTTCTACTCCGACGTCTTCGGCTACCGCCTGGAGGAGATCGGCGAGGGCGGCTTCCAGTACTCCGTCGCGACGCTCGACGGAGAGAAGCCCGTGGGCGGCATCGGCGCCATCCCCGCAGCGGCGCCCGCCGACGTGCCGTCGCACTGGATGGTCTACTTCGCCGTGCCCGACGCCGACGCGGCGGCCGAGCAGGTCACGTCCCTCGGCGGCTCGGTCATGCAGCCACCCTTCGACACCCCCTACGGCCGGATGGCGCTCGTCGCCGGCACCCGGGGTGAGACGTTCTCCGTCATGCAGCTGCCCGAGCAGGCCGCCACCGACTGACCGAGGGCGTATGCCGCCGGGCCGGGACCGCGCGCGACCACCCGACCGCGGCGGACGGCATACGGACCACCCCGCGCGCTCTGGGAGGATGTGGGCATGGCTTCGCTTGCTGACGCAACCCCGTCCATCGCGCTCGGGGCGCTCGACGGTCGCTACCGCGGCGCCGTCGCACCGCTCGTCGACCACCTCTCGGAGGCGGCGCTCAACCGGCAGCGCGTGCACGTCGAGATCGAGTGGCTGGTGCACCAGACGAGCCACGGCGTCGTGCCGGGGGTCCGCAAGCTCAGCGACGACGAGATCGCCGCCCTCCGCGCGGTCGTCGACGACTTCGGCACCGACGAGGTCGCCGAGCTCGGCGAGATCGAGCGGGTCACGGTCCACGACGTCAAGGCCGTCGAGTACTTCCTCAAGAAGCGCCTCGCCGCGATCGCTCCCGCCGACGAGGACCGGGGCCTCGCCGAGCTGATCCACTTCGGCTGCACGAGCGAGGACGTCAACAACCTCTCCTACGCCCTCATGGTCAAGGGCGCGGTCGAGCAGGTGTGGCTGCCGAAGGCGCGGGCGCTCGTCGCGCAGGTGTCCGGGATGGCGCGCGACCTCAAGGACGTGCCGCTGCTCGCGCACACCCACGGCCAGCCCGCGACGCCGACGACGATGGGCAAGGAGCTCGCCGTCCTCGCCCACCGCCTCGGCCGGCAGCTGCGCCGCATCGAGCGGCAGGAGTACCTCGGCAAGTTCAACGGCGCCACCGGCACCTACGGCGCCCACGCCCTCGCGCTGCCCGACGTCGACTGGCCCGCCGTGTCGCGCGCCTTCGTCGAGGGCCTCGGCCTCACGTGGAACCCGCTGACGACGCAGATCGAGAGCCACGACTGGCAGGCCGAGCTCTATGCCGACGTCGCGCGCTTCAACCGCATCCTGCACAACCTCTGCACCGACGTGTGGACCTACATCTCGATGGGCTACTTCGCTCAGGTGCGCGGCCAGGGCACCGTGGGGTCGTCGACGATGCCGCACAAGGTCAACCCGATTCGCTTCGAGAACGCCGAGGCCAACCTCGAGGTGAGCAACGCCCTGCTCGACGTGCTCGGCGGGACGCTCGTCCAGAGCCGTCTCCAGCGCGACCTCACGGACAGCTCCATGCAGCGCAACATCGGCACGGCCTTCGGCCACTCGATGCTCGCGCTCGACAACGTCGCCCGCGGTCTCGCCGGTCTCGACGCCGTGCCTGAGCGCATGGCCGCCGACCTCGAGGCCAACTGGGAGGTGCTCGGCGAGCCCATCCAGTCGGCGATGAGGGCCCTTGGCGCACAGGGGGTTCCGGGTATGGAGGAGCCCTACGAGCGGCTCAAGGAGCTGACCCGGGGGCGCCGGATCAACGGCGACGACCTGCGCGAGTTCGTCCGCGGTCTGGGACTGCCGGCCGACGTCGAGGCGCGGTTCGTCGCGTTGACGCCGCAGACGTACACGGCGCTGGCGAGCCGCCTCGTCGACGACTACCTCGCCTGACGGCATACGCCCTGGGGCTGGGGGTCACGCGCCGACCGACGACCATTGGTCGCCGAGCCCTCGCGACACGCTGCACGACACGCCGGGGCCGGGCTTCGGCGGCGGACCAACGGTCGTCCGTCGGCGGCCCGGCCTCAGACTCGGGGGCGGTCGAGCCGCTCGGCGGCGTCGCGGAGCACCTGGGCGACGCGTGAGCCGAACCGCTCGCCGGGGGTCGGCTCGCTGTCGACCTGCCGGCCCAGCTCGTCGGCCTCCGCCTGCGCCGCCGCCCTGACCTCGGGGTCCTCGGAATCGAGCCGAGCCGCGAGCGCCGCCACCTGACGCACCGCGTCGCCGACCGCGGCCACCATCGAGGCCGGTGACGCCGTCAGCTCCTCGGGCGTGCGCCCGGTGCGCTGGGCGACCCACCGTGTCCCGGGGCCGTATGCCGTCTCGTCGGGTTCGGTGCTCATGTCTCTTCCTGCTCGTCGTCGGTGCGCACCCCGAGGAGGTCGCCCGCGTCGCGCTCGCCTCTGGCCACGGCTGCGAGGTCCTCCAGCGAGGTGACGACGTGGCCGGCCTCGGGATGGGCGGTCAGGGCGAGGCCGGTGGAGCAGCCCCAGACCTCGTCGCCGACGCGGTAGCCGACGAGGGGCACGCCGGCATCGGCCAGGTCGACGTTCACGTCGGCGAGGGCCGGGTCGTCGAGGGTCACGAGCACTCCGAGCGTCCCTGCCGCCGAACGACTCGGCGGGTCGAGGGGGTTGCCCGTCAGGTCGAGCACCTGCAGACCGTCCAGGGCGATGACGGCTGACGCGTCGCGGATCCTGTTGCGGCGCAACGCCACGACCTGCAGGGGCAGGCCGGCAACCGGGGAGACGTCGGAGAGGTCACTGTTCTCGACGGCGAGCACGTGGAGCCCTTTCAGGAACGACAGGACCGAATAGTCGCCGACGTCGCAGGCGATCAGCGACAGGGTCTCGAGACCTGTGAAGCGCTCGAGCCCGTCGAGGGAGCGCGCGTGCGACACGATGAGGTCGACGACCTCGCCCGGTGCGGTCCCCGGAGCGACCGCACCGGCCTCGACGAGCTCGGCGAGCGCCCGGTCCACGTCGGTCGTCATGCGCCGGTCTCCGCCGCGACCGCAGCGGACGACGCCGCGAAGTTGGCCTGGATCCGTTGCCAGTTGAGGCGCTGGCGGAAGGCGAGCTGCGCCACCGTGAGGGCTGCGTCCTCACCGCTCTCGAGCCGGAAGAGCATGCCGACGGGCTGGCTCAGGGCGCTCTCGGGGATCATTCCGACGCCGCCGTCCCAGACGCGCCCGGGCAGCTGGGACTGCAGGTGCTGGATGTATGCCAGCGGCCCGAGGCCGTTCTGCGCGTTGAACTCGTTGCGAAGCCAGTCATGGAAGTCCTCCGTGCCCATCGTGCCGGTCATCGAGGTCGGGTCGGCCGGATCTCGGAACGCACCGACGTGCCCCGACATGCGCACCGTAGCCACCGTGCTGTCGGCCGCGCGCATGCCTCGTGGGGCGCGCGAGGTCGTGACGACGGGCGGGTGCAGCACGTAGCGGGTCGGCGACCGCAGCGTGTTGTGCGCGACGACCCACCGCAGGCCGTCGCGGATGTTGCCGGTGTTGGCGGTCTCGACGGCGGTCTCGATGACCCGGGGGATGAACCCCGTCGTGATCCACTCGTGGCTCGCGGGCTCGACGTTGCGGAAGAGCCGCTTGACGTAGTTCTTCGTCTCGGCGCTCGCGTTCCACACGGCGATGAACTGGGCCCACGTGACTCCGTTCGAGCTGCCGGGCGACACCATGGCGCGCAGGAAGGCGATGACGTCGCCGGCCCTGCTGATCGCCGTCCTGATGAGTGGGTTAACGACGTCGGCCGGGAGCCCGACGAACGACCCCCAGCGCCCACCGGACGCCGTGAAGGTCATCGTCTGGATCTGCCGCAGCAGTGCCGAGTTGTCCTCGGTCGTGATCGAGCGGTTCGCGACCCGGATCATCCGCGTCACCGTGTCGCTGCCCAGCACCCGCAGGAAGTCGGTGCGCACCGTGTGGGCAGGGTCGGGCGAGTCGGTCTCGAAGGCGTGGTTCTTGAAGGTGCCGGACGAGGCGGAGCGAGGGTTGCGCTGGCTGCCGACGAGGAACCACGGCAGCAGCTGTCGGTGCGTCGACGCCTGCCCCAGATAGCTGCGGGCTCCGTCGGTCGAGACCACGCTCGGCTCCCAGATCGGCGTCGTGCCGTCCGGCGCGAGCTTGGGCCGCGCGATGGTCGGCTCCCACTGCGAGGCCACGGTCGCCGCGTACTCCGTCCCGTGACCCTGGAGGTGCGAGGCGATGTCGCGGAGGTACTCGTCCGGGTCCTTCTCCTCGAACAGCTCGAAGCACTCGCGCAGGACGGAGGCGAGCCCTCGCTGCCGGGACTCGAGAGCGTTGTCGGACGGCGGCTCCTGGTCGTCCCGCGGGTCGCGGTTCGCTGCCTCGAAGGCCTGGGCCAGGGCGTCGGCATCGGCGTCCATCGACGTGAGCAGCCCGTCGAGCTCGGTCAGCTTGGCATCGGCGGCCGAGCGGTCCTCGACGTTCTCGATGGAGGAGAGCCGCCCCCGCCACTCGGCGGCCTTGTCACGGATCGCGGTCGGGGTCGAGGCCACCATGAGGGTGGCGTCGTTGCCGGAGCGGTCGATCCAGGTGCGGTGGGCCTCGTGGGCGGCGCTGAAGCGCACCGTCGTGCCGAGCTCGGTGTCGTCGTTGTGGCCGGCGTCCTCGGGGTCGCCTCCGATTCCCATGCGCGCCAACAGCGCCCGTCCCCGCTCGGCGAGGAAGCCGATGACGCGGTCCATGGCGGCATACACGACGGCCTGCATGCGGGTGATGACGTCGGCGATCTCGCCGGGCAGCCCACCGAGGTGCAGCAAGCCGGCGAGGAAGTCGATGACGGGCGGGATGAGGGAGGCGAGGGATCTCTCGACCGCGGCGGCGAGGCCGCCGATGTTGCCGGCGATGACGTCGGCCATTCCGTTGACGATCGCCTCGACGAACCGGAAGATCCGCGCCGCGTTGCGGAAGATCCACGAGCACACCTGGTAGATGAGGTCGATGGCCTGGGCGATGGCACCGACGGGGTTGAGCATCCCGATCACGCGCACGACGACCTGCTGGATGAGCGTCTCCACGAGGTACTGCACGGCCGCCTCGAGGATCATGTTCACGATGTTCTCGGGGGTCAGCTGCTCCTTGACGAGCTCGACGAGCCCCTCGGGCCCGCGCTCGATGAGGACCGAGACGAGCTGCCACGCGGCCTCGATGACGTCGACCGCCGTGGGCCCGATGTGCCGCACGAGGATCTCGCGGACGCGCGGCCACGTGACTCCCATGAGCTGGAGCGCGAAGGAGAAGAGCGACCGCGCAGAGAAGTCGCGGGGCATCGGGATCGGCGTCTCCAGCCCGGAGAAGAGCCAGTCCCAGAAGCCGTGCAGCACGTGCGTGCCGAAGTGGTCGAAGAACTGCTCGAAGCCCTGCTTGACCCCTGCGACGAGGTTGTTGATGAAGTTCTCGGGGTCGTCGGCGATGTCGGAGATGACCTGCTCGATGCGGGCGATCAACGCCCAGAAGGCTGCCGGCGGGATCCCGACGAGGCGGAGCAGCCCGTTGATGATGGCCCGCACCGGGTCGTCGATGAACTCCTCGATGGCGGCGACGACCCTCCCGATGAGGCCGCCCGCCTCGTCCCGGCGGGCCTGGGCCTCGGCGTGCACCTCGTTGACGGCCTGGACGGCTCTCTGGGAGACGTCGCGCACGAAGCTCGTCTGGGCGTCGGTGACCCGCTGGCTCAGCCCGTCGAGCATGCCGGCGAACCGCGCCCGCTCCTGCGCCGCCCACTCGGGGAACTCCTCCTCCATGGCCCGGAACGCCGTGTCGATGTCGTCGCGCGCGTGGTTGATGACGGCCTGCGCGGCGGCGACGACGCCGTTGACGTCGCTCGAGATGTCGGTGAGCAGCGTGCAGACGCCGTCGCCGAACTCGCGCTCGGCGCGGTTGTACTCGTCCGTCACCCAGTCGGGCAGCCCGCCGATGTAGTCGCCGACGGCGAGGATCGCGCCGCCGACCCCGGAGTGCCGGTCGTCGATCCAGCGCTTGACCCGGTCGAGCGTGTCGTGGAACTCCTGCGACAGCCGCGCGAGGCCGGCGTCCCAGCGGGCGATCGCGGTGCGGCTCAGCGGCTCGAGGAGGGCGTTGACCTGCGTCTGCGCCTGGTCGTAGATGCCTTGGGCGCGGGCGGAGACCGACTCGCGGGTCTGCTCCTCGGACGAGACCATGCCGCCCTGGGCGCCGCCGACGGCTCCGACGGTGCCGGACCGCGAGGCCCGCATGGCGGCGACCGCCTGCTGCTGGAGAGCAGCCATGTCGCCCTGGGCGGTGTCGATGGCCTGCTGCTGCTCGGCCTGGATCTGCTGGGGCGTCCGCTGCGCCGCCTCGCCGAGCTCGCCGCGCGCGGCCCGCGCCTCGGCGAACGGCCCGTCGGGGATCTCCTGCGTGACCCGGGTGTCGATGCCGGAGTCGGCGATGCGCTGGTCGGTCGCTGCGACGTCGGCGTCGAGGGACGTGTTCTCCGGCGGGATCGGGTCCGGCGCGGCCCCAGCGGCATCCACGCCCATCCCGGGCGACGTGGGCGAGGGCGCGGCGATCGGCCTCGGTGTCAGGGCGGGCGTGCCGGCGGGCGGTGCCGCCATCGCGTCGTAGCTGCTGCCCACCTCCGCGGTCTGCGTCTGCACCGAGCCGGTGATCGTGGCGCCGGCGGCCTGGGCCTCGTGGGTCGGGTCGGTCTCGAGGAGCGCGTCCTCGTCCTCGGGGCGGTTCTCCCGGATCGCGGTGCGGATGCGCTCGCACAGCGCGACGATCTCGGGGCTCGGCGCGGGCCGTTCGCCGAGCTCGGCGGCGAGCTCCTCGCGCGCCCGCGCAGCCGTCTCCGCCGCCGGCTCGGTCACGGCCCCGCGGGAGTCGGCGACGTTGGCGTCGGCGGTCGGCAGGTCGCGCGCCGCGCCCGCGGCGCTCCGCGCTCCCCCGGCGACCGACCCTCCGCGAGCTGCGGCCGCGGGGGTCAGGGTCGCGGGCGGCTCGGGCATGATCAGCTCGACCACCGGCGGCGCGGCCTCCCCCTCCGCCGTCGGCCCGCCCGCGTCACCGCCGGGTATGCCGTCCGCCACGGTCCCTCCATCGGCTCCCACCGCGCCCGCCCCGGCCACGGCCGCCGTGGCCTGCTCCGCGGTCTCACCGGTCGCCGGCGCCTCACCCGTGCGCGCGGCCGCCCCTTCGGCGACCGTGCTCGGCGAGGCAGGCTCCGGGACGGTGGCCGGCACCACGGTCGTGTCGGCCGGGGGTGCCGCCGGCGTGGGCGGGGCGGGTGGCACGAGCGGTGCGGGATCCCCGGTGACCGCACCGAAGAGGCCGCCCAGCGCGGCCCGGATCGCGGCGTCGAGCACGGAGAGCATCTCAGGGCTGTCGACGCCGTAGACCCCCGGCGCGAGGAAGAGGTCCTCGTCCGTGACGAAGGCTGGTGCGCCGGCGACCGGGGCGTCCGGGTGGACCCGGATGCCACTGACGTCGACCCCGAGCAGCCCGCGGTAGACCTCGGCGACCCGCGGCGTGAGAGGAAGTCCCGGCGGCACGGCGTCGCCGGGCAGGTGGATCGTCGCCTGCGCACCGCTCCGCGGCGCGTCGACGCCCTCTGGCGCCGACCAGCCGGCCTCCGCCGGGAGCGGTCGCAGGTCGACCCCCAGCGTCGTCCCGCGGAGCGTCACGGCCGGCCCCGCCAGGGGCTGCTCGGGCGCCCAGCCCTCGACCCGCCAGGTCGCCTCACCGAGGTGCAGGCCGAGCAGGCCGACCCGGGCTCGCATCTCCACGCTGCCGTCGAGCGACCCGTCGGACCGGAATCCGGCGCGCCCGGTCAGCTCGGTGAAGGGCGCCCGTCCACTGAGCACCACGGCACCACCGTCGACGCCCCACTCGGCCTGCACGGCCGACAGCCCACCGGCGGTCGTGGCGGGGTCGAGCGCGACCACGGCGGCATCGCCCAGCGGGCGCGGCACTCTCCCCAGCACCGGCTGTCCCGGGCCGACGGGCGACCGCGGCGCGACGGCATCCCGCGGCGACCGCGTCGAGCCGGCCCCGGCCCGCTCGGCGTCCGGGCCGGGCCCCGGTCCCGCCCGGGTCGTGACCGGTGTGCTCACCGCGGCACCGTCCGCCCCGCCTTCTCGAACTGACGACGGATGCCGTCGAGCAGGTGCGCGGTCGTGACGACCCGGCCGTTCGACGCGGCGAGGTAGGCCGCGTCGAGCGTCGCGTCACGGATCTGCGCACCGGTGAGCGGGTAGCGGCGCGCGAGGTCGTGCAGGTCGATCGCAGCGTCCATCGGCAGCGACGCGGGCGCGACTGCGGCCCAGAGCCGCTCGCGCTCGCCGGGCCCCGGTTCGGGGAACTCGACCATGACGTGTATGCGCCGCTGGAAGGCGGTGTCGATGTTGGCGAGCAGGTTCGAGGTGAGGACGACGATCCCGGGGTGCTGCTCGACCCGGGAGAGGAGGTAGGACACCTCCTGGTTGGCGTAGCGGTCGTGCGCGTCGCCGACCTCGGTGCGCGCCCCGAAGACCGCGTCCGCCTCGTCGAAGACGAGGACGCAGCGCTCGCGCGCTGCCCGCTCGAAGACCTTGGCGAGTGCCTTCTCCGTCTCCCCGATGTACTTCGACACGAGCGCCGAGAGGTCGACGAGGTATGCCGGGAGGCCGGCCGACGCTGCCAGTGCGGCCGCCGTCATCGTCTTCCCGGTCCCCGGAGGCCCGTGGAAGAGGGCGATGAGACCGCTCGCGTTGTCGTGGTGGGCGCCGAAGCCCCAGTCGTCGACGACGGTGTCGCGCTGGGTGATCCGGGCGGCCAGGTCGTCGATGCGGGTGCGGGCCGCCGCGGGCAGGACGACGTCGGACAGGGTGTGGACGGTCGTGAGCGGGCGGGCCGGGAAGTCCGCCGACGCGACCGGCACCTCCTCGGGCAGCCCCAGCAGCCAGGCGACGAGCGCCGGGTCGGGTCGCAGCAGGCCGGAGAGGTCTCCCGGCGGGTCGAGGGACAGCAGGCCTTGGGCACGGAGGCGACCCTGCGACGACAGCAGGACGGTCGCGTCGAGGCGGCCGCGGAACGACCGGGCGACGAGGGTGCGGGCGACCTCGCCGGTGAGTCCGACGACCGACGGGCGGTCCGTCAGGGCGCCGTACCGCACCGCGAAACGCTCGTCGACGAGGGGCGCCACGGCCGCGACGAGGACGACCGCCTCGGCCGCGGACAGGCCGGCGAGCGTCACGAGCTCGGCGAGCGGGCCGACCCCCGCGAAGCGCTCGAGCGACGGCAGTCCCTCACCGTCGCCCTCGATGCCGAGGGGTCGTCCCGCCGGCCCGCCTCGTCGTTCCTCGATGCGCACGGCGACGAGCGCGTCGAGCACCTCGAAGGCCGCTCGCAGCTCGGCGACCTGCGGCGGACCGCCCGCGGCGCGGGAGGTCCCGGACTGCGGCTCCGGCCCGGCTCTCATCGGAACCTCACGGAGACCGGCGGCGACCAGGGCAGCTTGAGCAGGCCGACCGGGTAGGGCAGGCGCGGCAGGAGCACGTCGAGCGGGTGGGTCGCCGCGGTCAGCAGCACCGGGTCGTGGTCGGTGTCGACCAGGCCGGCGCGCGCCACCCAGGACGCCCGGACGAAGGCCTCGCTCGAGCGCTCGAAGCCCGGCAGCAGGGCTGCGAAGCCGGCGAGCACGCCGCCCGCTGACTCGGCGATCTCACGGGCTCCGCTGAGCGGCATACGGACTCGGGGCCCGACGTCGTGACTGAGGGAGCGTCCGGCGAGGAGCCGGACGAGCGGGTCGTCGGCGAGCGTCGGGTCCTCGGGGTCGGCGACCGCGGCGAGGGCAGCCTCGCGCACGTCGACCGGGTCGAGAGCGGGGTGCAGCGCCTCGGCGCGACGGCAGTGGTCGGCCAGCCACGGGTAGAGCAGGACCAGCCCGGCAGCCCTGGTGAGGTCGACGAGCGCGACGGGGGCCCCGCTCTCCGGTGCGACCTGCGCGACGGCCGCGAGCCGGGCCAGCACCTCGGCCTCGTGGTGAGGACCGGTCGACCCGGTCGGTGGCGGCGTCTCGCGGCGCCCGGGCAGGCTTTCCGCGGGACCGGCGGCGGGCACCGAGGCGTCGGTGCCCGGAGCCCACAGCACCGGCGAGATCTCCGGCGCAGCGGCCGCGCGACCCGGAACCGTCTGAGATGCAAGGGCGCTCGTGAGTACCGCGATCACCGCGAGCCACTCGGGCTCGCTCATGCGCGCTCGCGCCTCAGCCGCCGACTGTGGGTCGGCGAGGGCCAGAACCGCAGCCGGGACGTCGACGGGGCCAGGCTCGGAAGCCGCGACCCACCGGCGGGCTGCGGCGACGACGTCGAGCGTCGAGCGCCCGGAGGGCGCCGTCGGTGACGGCGCTGCGTCGACGCCCGCCTCCGCGACCACCAGACCGCCCCGTCCGTCGGCGAGCACCTGCGTACGGATCGCGTCGGCCCACAACCACGCCAGCGTCTCGTCGTCGTAGTCGTCCACCGAGAGGTCGAGGGTCACCCGCACGTGGTCGAGGCGCACGTCGCCGACGTCGGCGAGCGCCCGGTCGAGGGCCGCAGGCAGCGTCGTGGCGGCGACGCGCGCGAGACGCTGGGCGCCCGGCCCGCGCAGGCGCAGCACGTCGACGGCCACGTCGGTCACGGCACCAGACCCCCGAGCTCGCGCAGCTGCGCGTCGAGCTGCCGACCGACGTCCTTCGAGACGCCTGCGGCCTTGACGAGCGTGCGCAGGGTGCCGAGCACCTCGAGCGTCGCCGCCGTCAGGGCGGCAGGGTCGGCTGCCTCCACCGCCTCCTCGGGGGTGTCGGGCGGGGCCACCGCCTGCGCGAGCTGGGCGTGGGCGCGGTCGGCCGCAGCGGCATACCTGCTGAAGCTGCGGTTGCGTGGGTTCGGCAGCGACCGCAGCGCGTCCGCCGTCGTACGCGCGAAGTCGGCCACCCCCTGGGCGAGCTCGCGGTCGACCTGGCCGGACGGCTTGACGACGACGCCGCCGATCCCACCGATCCCACCGATGCCGCCGATGCCGGGACCGCTGACGACGCCACCGCCGACGTGCGTTCCGACGTTCGGGTCGACGGCGATGACACCGCCGCCACCGACCTTGGGGTCGAGCCTGGTGCCGTCGCCGAACTTCGAGATGACATCGACCTTGCCCTCGAGGACGTCGATGCGGGTCTGCACCGTGTCGATGCGCTTGAAGCCCGACTCGAGCTCACCGAGGCGGTTCGTGATCGCCCCTGCGTCGAAGCTGCCGCGGAAGGACGTGAGGTCGGTCTGGAGCAGCGAGATGGTGCCACCGAGACCGGCCACCGACTGGTCGAGTGCGGTGAAGTGCGTCTGGAACCCTGTCGAGAGGCCGCGCAGCTCGGTCGCGGCGGCCATGGCCTCGGTCGCGGCGCCCACGGCGGCGGGCAGGGCAGAGCCGACGGTCCGGACGTTCTGGACCGTGGGGACGCGTCCGGTCGAGACGACGACACCGTTCGCGTCGGTACCGAGCACGACGGAGTCCGAGGCGGCGAAGCCGCCGGCGGGTGCGTAGCCGTCGAGCGTCAGGACCTCGCTCGCCGACATGACCCGGACGTCGGCGATGGCGCCCTGCCCGGCGATGAACCCGCCGAGCACTGTCTGGACGTCCGTCGCGTCGTGGCCGAGGAAGTCGGTCAGGGCGAACTCCTGCTCGCCCAGGACGTCGACGGGCTGCCGCTCGTAGACGACGTCGGGGCGCTCCCAGGTCTTGATCGGCGGGTTCCACACCGGCTCGCGCGGGTCGAAGACCCACTTCTGCCGCCACTTGTCGGGGATCTCCCTCGGCGGGAACACGATCTTGATGCACCGGTCCCCGACGCGGATCGAGCCGACGGGGCAGGCGACGGGTGGCTTGGGGTCACCGACCGGCGCGGGGTCGGGCGGCGCGAAGCCGGCGAGGAGGGCCTCGAGCTCGTCGCGGAACGCGCCGGCGGGGTCGGAGCACGAGCCGCCGAGGAAGGCCTCGGTGAAGCCGCGCGGAGGCTCCCACGCGTGCCGGTACGCGCAGTCGAAGACCCACGCGCTCGACACCTGGTGGACCCACCCGAGCACGACCCCCGGGCGCGTCGTGGCCCGGTCCCAGGTGAGCGCCAGCAGGGCGCGGACGCGCAACAGGTCGAGGGTCGCGAAGAGCACCATGTTGAGCCAGCCGCACTTGTAGCCCCTGATGCCCGCCGTGTCGGTGCTCGCGATCGACGTGGCCTGGAGCTTGGCGATGAGGGCGGGGTCGACGAGAGGCTGGGTGCCGTTGGTGAGCCGGGCTGCGATGGCGTTGCGCAGCGTCGGGTAGGAGTTGACGGGCGTCGAGTCGAGCGCGAGGCGGATCGGCTCGACGGTGAGCAGCGGCTCGGCCGCGAAGTCCATCCGCGTGCCGGTGACCCGACCGGCGACGACCCGCAGCGCCACGGCCCGGGTGTGCAGCTCGGCGTGGCCGGCACAGCCCGACTCGCCGCAGTCCGGAGTCGGTTCGACGGTGTCGGTCGCCTCGAGGACGACGCTGAAGCCGCCGGGTGCCGCATCGACGAAGTCGTAGGCCACCGACTCGGCGACGGGTGGCAGGGGCAGCGTCTGTTCCGCCCCGAGGAGCAGCGGCTCGCCCCGCTGGTCGATCGCGAGACCCGGCCCGACCGTCAGGGTCGTCGGCGTCGACACGGTGCCGCCCAGTCCGGCGTTGACGCCGAAGCCGACGAGGCGCCCGACGAGGCGGTCGCGCTGGTGGAGGAAGTCCCTGAGGTCGTTGAGCTCGGCCTCGGTGAGGGTCTGGCCGTCCACGAAGACGGGGTACTGGTTGTCTGCCATCGCTGGTTTCCCTTCGGGACTCACGTCGTCGAATCGGTCGGCAGGAGGCCGACGCCGAGGCGGTCGACGCCTCGGCCGGCGTCGATGCACTCGTAGAGGTGGATGCCGCTCGCGTGGCTCACGACCGACACGACGGAGCACAGGAGTGCGTTCAGGTCGGCCTGCTGCTGCTGGACGGCGATGGCGTATGCCGTCACCTCGTCCGCGGTCGGCGTGGCCGGGAGCGTCGGCGGGGAGGCGAGCACCGCGAGGTCGGTGAAGACGGCCGGGTCGGTGAAGCAGACGCGCAGGTCGACGTGGGCGGGGGCGTAGCGGCGCACGAAGTCGACGGCCTCCTCGCGTCGCTCCCAGTCGACGAAGCCCTTCGCCGTCGACGGGTCGCCGGTGCTGGGCACCGGGACGCTCGTCGGGACGAAGAGGGTCGCGGTGTAGGGCTCGGCCGTGAGCCCGTTGCCCGGCGCCTTGAAGTGCTCGAGCAGGTAGGGCCTGCCGGATGCGGGCAGGTCGAACCACAGGCAGAACCAGCTGAGGAAGCCGCGCGGCGTGCCGCGGCGTCGCCACAGCCGGGTGCAGCGGGCCAGGAGCTCGCGGCGCTGCTGGAGGCCCCGCTCGGTGCCCGGCCAGCTCGTCGGGAAGGTGATGCTCGCCCAACGGGCGACCTCGTCGTAGGTCGCGAGGTGGTGCGCGAGCAGGGCATCCGCACCCGCGTCGAGCGGCAGGTCGGCCGGCCAGCGCAGCGTCGCGTCGGGGCCGAGCGCCGTGAGCAGGTCCTCGAGGTGCTCGACCACGGCGTGGCTGAGCTCGTCGGCGAGGCCGAGGTAGGCGTCGACCTGCGCGAACGAGCCCTCGTCCTCCTGGTAGACGGCAGGCAGCTGCGACGCCAGACGGGTGTGGTCGGGTCCGCGCGCGGGGGCGGTGGCCGGTCCGGCGCTACGCATCGCCGCACCGGCTCGTCAGCGAGAAGCGCACCCGGATGCAGCGGGCGTCGGCGAGCCGGGGCACCGCGTTGCTCGGGATCGGGAGGTAGCCGTGGCTGGCAGGGATGAAGTCGGGGTCACCGTCGACCTTCATCGCGAGGTCCTCGACGCCGCGCACGAGGGGGTTGCCGACGATCGCCTCGACGACCTCGGTGAAGCGCACGGATGCGCCGGGCACCCATCCGAGGGTGGGCTGGTCGTGGCGGGGCCAGGGGCCGTCGACGACCGGCGCCGGCGTGGGAGCGAACGTCTCGGGTCGACCGCGCTCGAAGAAGGCGACGATCCGGGCCCGAGCGTCCTCGATGACGGCCTCGCGGTCGGCGCCGACCTCGCTGACGAGGGTGGCCTGGACGAGGACGGGCGCCCGCTCGAGGAGGCTCGCGCCGACCTCGTCGCAGATGACGCGCCGCGGCTCGAGGTCGTCGACGTCGTCGCGCCAGTCGGGGAACGGCGCGCCGGCCTCGGGTCCGACGGCTGTCGTCAGCACGTCGCGAAGGAAGGCGGCTCGTCGTGGCGCGGTGGTGAGCTCGGTGCGGCTCTCGACGACGAGGGTCAGGGCGACGGCGTGCTCGTCGACCGCGACGGACGGGATGGCGTCGGTCGGCAGCCCGTTCCACGCGATGCCGGGCAGCCGCCCCGTGACCGTCCACGCGCGCACGACGTCCGGGTGGGACCGCGCGCGACGGGCGTAGTCGTCGGCCGTCACCGGCTCGCACGTCAGGGCCTGCACCGGGTGCGGCGGCCACACGAGGGACCGGCCCTGCTCGTCCTCGAGGTCCTCGGGGAGCAGCCCGGCCACCTGTGGGGCTGCGGCGACGGCATACGTCGTCTCGTCGGTGTCGAGCCCGGCCAGGGCGAGGGCGGCACGGGTCGCCGCGAGCGTGTCGGAGGTCGTCGTGCGCACGGCGTCCAGGTGGCCGGAGAGGACCTCGCGCGACAGCCGTCGCCGCTCGCGGCGCACGAGGGCGACGACCTCCTCGTCCCAGAGCGGCAGGGACCAGGCGAGCTCGGCGGCGGCCGCGACGTCGATGGCTCCGACGTCGAGGGGCGAATCCGGGTCGGAGCGACGTGGTGCGGCCGCGGCAGCGGCGGCGTGCGCCGACGCGACGGCGGTGGCGACGACCCCGGCCTGCTCCTGCGCCACCTGCCGCACGAGCCGGGTGCGCATCAGGGCGACGACCGCCGGGCGGTCCCCGGGACGGAACGCGCTCGCCCAGGGCTCGGTCGAGAGCAGCGCGACGGCGTCGGCGCGCGAGCGGCTCGCACGGACGAGGGGCTCGAGCACCGTCGCGGACGTCGCGGGACTCGCGAGGGCGTCGGCGACTGCCGACAGCGGCGCGAGGTCGGCGGGCGTCAGCGCGGGGTCGGACGGGTCGGCCTCGGGATCCCACCGGCCGGCGGGAAGCGTTGCGTGCCAGTGCCGTCCGGCGTCGGCGTCCCACGCACGCACCTCGAGCGGCCAGCCGTCGAGGTGGCGCTCGGCCGTCCGGTAGTGCAGGTCGGCGAGGCCGTAGGCCAGGACCTCGAGCAGGGTGATGCCGGGGTCGGCGGCGTTGTGGTCGGTCCACGCGGGCGTGGCGGTCGCCGTGAGGTGGTCGACCATGTGGGCGCGCACGGTCTCCCAGTCCGCGTCGGGTGCGACCGGCACGAAGCGCGTGATCGGCGTGACCTGCGGGGTGGACGGCCCGGTGGCCGGTTGCGCACTCACAGCTGCTCCTCGCACGAGAGGTGGTGGTCGCCGGACGAGCAGTACAGCCCGCGGCACGGGTCGACGGTGACCACCTCGACGGAGCCGCCCGACCCGTCGTGGAGGTCGAAGTCGAGGACGACGTCGACGTCGGGCTGGCGCTCGAGGAAGGCGATGAGCGTCGACGCGTAGAGGTCACGGCCCCAGCGGACGGGCACGGTGCCGGTGGGGTGCAGCACCCGCTCGAGGGCGCCCGTGACGGCCTGGCTGCCGGTGAGGGCCGCGACGCCGCTGCGGAGCCGGATCGAGGCGACGACGGTGACGGGCCGGTAGTCCGGGCAGAGCACGTGTAGCGTCGCGCCGATGGGGGCGCGCGGCTGGACGAGGTCGATGACCCGGCCCGCGAGGCTCACGGACGGGCGGGGCGCGACGTCGAGCGGCCGGTCCGGCACGACGACGATGCCGACGTGTCCGGGGGCCCGCAGCCCGTCGCTGCCGGTGTGCGGCAGGCAGAGCACGGCCGCGACCTCGGGGAGGGCGAGCGCGACGTGCTGCTCGAGGTCCCACGGGGTCAGGGCCCGGTCGCGGTGGCGCACCCGCGCCGAGGCCCGCGCGAGGTAGGCCGCGTCGGTCTCCGGTGCCCGACCGCGCACGGAGGCGAGGTTGGTGACCTTCTTGACGCCGGGGACGGGTGCGAGGGTGCCCTTGATCGTGCCGACCGGGAGCGCCTCCGCGGAGCTGGGGTCGAGGCCGGGATCGACCGCCCCCGAGACGAACTCGGCGACGACGGCGTCGACGACGACGGCGAGCAGGACGCCGAGCCGTCCCGGCACGACGGTCTCGATCCGCACCCAGCGCCCGGTGTCGGCCGAGAGGTCGTCGCAGCCGACGGCCCACGTGCGCGGGGCGACGAAGCGGAGCAGGCCGGCCTCGCGGAGCTGGCGCGAGCCGTCGGCGACGGCGAGGGGCGACCACGTCGTGCCGTCCCAGAACTGCCACGAGGCCGGGGCCGTGTCCGAGCTGCCGCACGGCGCGGCGGAGTCGACGTCGAGGTAGAGGGAGACGCTCGACCCGAGGGCGGCTGCGGGCAGCTCAAGCCCGATGGCGACCATGGCCGTCGCGCCGAGGTCGGACACGACGAGCCGGAAGGGCGTGAAACGGCCGGCGGCGCCACCGACGCGGCGCTGCCGGCGCCAGCCGCTGCTCGACTCGACGAGCGTGGCCTCGACCGGGGTCGTCGTGTAGCGCACCGTCACGGCGGAGGCGATGGGCGGCACCGGCACGGGCGGCATCGTCGGCTTGGGACCCGTGCCCGCCACGGCCCGGGTCGCGAAGTCGGCGACCTTGGCCTGGTAGTCCGTCCAGCCGAAGTCGCCCTGGGCGAGGAAGGCGCGCAGGTAGTGGCCGGGCTGTCCCGCGACGGCGAACGTCTCCGAGGCGACGGCCGACCCGCTGACGGGGGCCGACAGGGTGGCGAAGCTCGAGGACGGGGAGCCGACCGGCTTCCAGGCGCCGTCCTCGCGGCGCTGCCAGACGACCGACGGTGTGGTGGTCGTCGACACGGCGCCGTAGATCGAGGTCCACTGCGACTCGACCGACGCATACTGCGTCCCGAGGATCGACTTGATGCTGAGCAGCTGCGTCTTCAGGCTGTCGGCGAGCCAGACGGGGATGCCCGTGCCGCCGGCGGACGACGAGAGCGGCGCGCCGCCCTCCTGCATCACCTGGACCGCGACCTCGACGGTGGCGAGCGCCTTGCCGAAC
Source organism: Terrabacter sp. Root181 (assembly GCF_001428505.1). GTDB lineage: Bacteria > Actinomycetota > Actinomycetes > Actinomycetales > Dermatophilaceae > Terrabacter. The sequence goes on along the minus strand of NZ_LMHU01000005.1, from coordinate 426,689 downwards.
GCCTCGTCCGAGCGCACGTAGAACGCGTCGCCACGCTTCGCGACGGCCCCGAACGGCTGGAACTCCTTGGTGACGTCGACCGCGCCGTCGTTGTAGAAGGCGGCCTCGGGGACGTATGCCGTCCGGTTCGTCACGCGGACCGTGGCCCCGGTGAACGAGAAGGCCACAGGCACGGCCTTTCCCGCCGCGACGACGCCCTCGATCCAGGGCACCTCCCCCTCGGGGGCCCCGCAGCCACCGGTCAGCGTCACCGTGACGGTCGAGCCCGAGACCGTGCCGCCCGTCGTCTGGCTCGTCGTGCCGTCGGCGCGCGACCAGCGCCAGACCATCGTGGACAGGCCGTCCGCACCGTCCGCACCGGTGAAGGAGAGCTCGGCCGTGAGGTCACCCCCGTCGAAGACGAGCGCGGGCGAGTGGACGCGCAGGGAGTGTGTGGCCTCCGGCCCGACCGACGGACGCAGCGGGAAGGCGGGCGCCGCCCCGGCGACCCCGTGGGCCAGCTCCGGGTCGCCGGGGGCGAAGGACCGCACGCCGGTCAGGACCGCGCCGTGCGCCGTCAACGCGTCGAGGGTGACGTAGCGGCGCTCGTTGCCGAAGGCGTCCTTGCCGCCGCGCAGGCGCGTGCCCCGGGGTAGCACCGCGGGCGCCGCCTTGGGGTCGACCGTCGCGTGCGCGACGACGCGGTCGGGCAGCGCGGGCAGGCGACCGATCTCGAGGACGTCCTCGAGCCAGGCCCGGCGGGTCCGCTCCGGCAGGGTCGCGAGGTGCGCGTCGAGGGCGGCGTACTCCGCGGCCACGGCGGCGAGGAGCTCCCGGTCGGGCGTCCCGGCGGGTGAGGGCACGGTCGCGCCGTCCGGTGCGGTCGCGAACAGCACGTCGGCCCAGGTGTCGTCGGCGTCGTAGGGCGCCAGCCGCGCGGCGGCCGCCATCGCGGCGACGACCTGCTCCGGGGTGCGCCCACCCGCGGTCATGACGCACCCGCGAGGTAGAAGGGCACGACGAGACTCGTCGGCCGCCGGTGCCGGTCGATGCGGAACTCGATGGTGACGTCGACGCGGTCGTCCGCCTCGCCGGCGGGCACCGCCTGGACGGCGTCGACGATGACGCGAGGTTCGCCGAGCACGAGCGCACGGCGGACGTCGTCGGCGAGCCGGTGGCAGGCCTCCGACGTGCGCGGCTCGAAGACGTAGCGGTCGACGCCCGCGCCGAGGTCGGGTCGCATGACGCGGCTGCCGATCATGGTGCGCAGGAGCAGGACGAGGGCCTCACCCACGTGCTCGGCGCCGTCGTTCGTCACGAGGTCGACGGGCCCGGTGCCGCCGGTGCCGCCGACGCCGGTGCGCTCCCAGCGCGGCGGGAACGCCCATCCTCGCCCGACCTGCGGGTAGTCGTCGGTGGTCATCCGATCACCACCGTCGGGCTGCCCACGACGACGGACGCGCCACAGCCGCAGGCGTCGCCGGCCCGCAGAGCGGGCCGGCCCTGCACGAGGACGGTCGCCGAGCCCGCGACGAACGGGCTGGCCGGGACGTGCGAGGGCGGCGGGATGACGCAGGCGTGCATGTCGCCGACGACGGCGGCCGGCATACCGGCGATGAGCACGGTCGCGACGCCCGGTCCGACGACCGTGCCCCCGTGCGCCGTGGTGTCACCGACGCGTGCTGCCCCCGGCATGTCTCCTCCTCGTTGGCTCTGTCGTTGGTCTGGTGGTCTGGACCGGATGGCGTCCGGCTAGTTGATGGTGACGAGAGATCCCTTGAGCCCCAGCGACCCCGAGGCCTTGACGTCGAGGGTCGCCGAGCTCTCGATGCTCGACGGGCCCGATGCCTTGGCCGCGAGCTTGAGCGAGTCGAGCGAGATGGTCCCGGAGGACGACGAGAGGGTGATGTCGCCCTTCGCCGCCGTCAGCTCGATGCCGTCGGCGGACAGGCGGATCGCGTTGCCGCTGTCCTGGTGGGTGATGACGACCTCGGAGTTCTTGTCGGACAGCACGATCGAGTGCCCCTTGCCGGTCTTGACCGTGACCGCGCTCGCATCCCCGTCCTCGAGGCGCACGGTGTGCTGGTCGGGCGAGACGAGGGCGCGCACGGCGTTCGTGTCCGCGTCGACGGTGAAGGGCGGCTGCTGGCTGCCGTTGTAGAGGGAGCCGAGGACGACGGGGTGTGCCGGGTCGCCGCCGACGAAGCCCACGAGCACCTCCTGCCCCACCGCCGGCACGATGACGGCCCCGTAGCCGTCGCCGGCGTCGACGTTCGAGAGTCGGGCCCAGACGCCGTCGCCGCCGTCGGTGCGCCACGGCAGGCGCACCTTGACGCGGTTGAGCGACGCGGGGTCGTCGAGCGCCTCGACGAGGCCGATCCCGAGCGAGGGGCCCCGGTCGCCGGAGCGGGCCGACCCGTCGTCGGCCCCTGCGCGCGGCACGAGCCGCGGCGGCGAGCCCACCTGGAACTCGGTGACGTAGCCCTGGGCCGAGAGCCGGTGGCGGGCGGCCGAGACGTAGTGCGGGCCGGCCATGCGCCGTCCGACGCCGGCGAGGGAGAGCCAGCCGTCACAGCGCAGGCCGGGCTCGCCCTGCACGACCCCGGTGCCGTGGATGTGCCCGAGCGCCGAGCGACGTTGGGCAGCAACGGCCCTCGCGTCCGCCTCGTCGGAGGCGGCGACCGCGTCCGACTCGACGCGCTCGTCGCGCAGTGGCCACCCGGCGTCGGCGACAGCGGTCGAGTGGGTCGGCCGGTCACCGACGTCGATGCCGGCCGCGCTCGCGCTCTGCTCGCTCTCGGTCGCCTCGGCGGCGTCGACGTCCCAGCCGACCCCGGTGGCACCCTCGATGGAGCGGGTGAGGTCCTGGGTGAGGTGGAGCTCGACGATCGACCGGGTCCAGTCGAGCTCGAGCGGGTCCTCGGCGACGGACGGCGGACGGAGCACCAGCTTCGTGCCGCGGACGAAGACGACCCAGCCGAGCTCGCTCGCCCGGCGGGTCAGCGCGTCCCAGTCGCTGACCCGGTCGCTCGCCCAGAAGGGATGGCTCACGCCGTCGGCCGCGTCCGTCTCGAGGGAGTAGTCGGCGGCGAGCGCCGAGGCGATGTCGGCGTCGGTGACGTCGGCGAGCTGGCGTGACCGCGGGGGGTGGTCCATGAGCACCGAGCGCGAGCGGCCCTCGACCCGGAGCACCGGAGGACTGCCGCTCGGGAAGTGCGTCGTCAGGGAGGCGATGACACCGTCGAAGACCTCCGTGAGGTCCGAGTGGTAGCCGAGGGAGACCGCGATGCCCGCCCCGGGCGTGAACGGGCCGTCGTCGCTGTGCCGCACGGCGCGCTGGTCGGCGTCCCAGTTCTGGACGAGCAGGGTGAGGCGTCCGTGCCGCCCGACCTCCTCGTGCACCTCCACCTCGACGACGTCCGCTGCGACGAGCGGCTCGAGGGCCGACCCGCCGACCCGCACCTCGAAGGCCGGACGGTCGCGCTGGGTCGTCGGCGTGGTCATCGGCGGGTCCCCAGCGGCGGGAGCAGGAGCAGCTGCCCGGTGGTGAGTCCGCGCGGGTTCGTCAGCCGGTTGGCGGCGGCGAGCGGGCGCCAGTAGGCCGGGTCGCCGTAGACGCGGGCCGCGATGGCGTCGAGGGCGTCGCCGTCCGTGACGAGCCAGGTCTGGTAGAGGTCCGGCGAGGCCGGCCGGTCCTCGGCGGCGACCTCTTGGGGCGACAGCGCCTCCTTGAGGGAGAGCTTGACCGTCGCCCGCAGCGGCTCCCCCGCCCGGTCGAAGAGCTTGTACGTCACGTCGGCCTGGGTGAGGATGCCGCGGAAGCTGAACCGCCCCCAGTAGCAGTGCACGTAGTAGGGCTGGTGCGTGTCGCCCTGGAACTTCGTCAGGGCGAGCAGCGCCTCGAGCAGGTCACCGATGCCGCCGGGCTCGCCGACGACGCCGGTGCCGTCGAGGAGCAGGTCGACCTGCACCTGGTCGGGCTCGCCGCCGCTGAAGGACTGCTGCGGCGCGGACGTCCCGGCCGACTGGGTCGCCTGGTAGAGGTTCTTGCGCGAGAAGGACAGCTCGGTCGGGTTGAGCAGCGCCTGCCATCGCAGCCCGGTGGGCTGCTCGAACTTCAGGTCGGCGTACGCGTCGATGGTCAGCTTGGTCAGCTGGGTGGCCGTGAGGTTCACCGGTCCCACTCCCGCCTCAGGACCTCGAGCACCCGCTCCACGGCGCGGCGGACGAGGGCCTCCATCGCGGCGTCACCGAGCGGTGCGTCGGGTGCCGGCCCGGCGGCATCCGTCCTCGGTGCGACGACGACCTCGGTGACGATCTCGCTGATGACGACGGGCACTCAGACCACCTTCTTGAGGACGAGCCCGTGGTGGGCGATCTCGACGGCCTCGACGGCGACGGCCGAGCTCTGGGCGTCGAGGTCGGGGCCGGTGAGCTTGACGGGCCAGCCCCGGGTGAAGGCCCACACGCGGACCGGCGCGAGGGCACCCTCGACGGTGCTCATGAGCACGACGGTCCCGTCGCGCGGGGTGACGACGCCCGTGACGTGGAACTCGTAGAACCAGTCCCACAGCTCCTGGAGCGGACCCGCGCCCTGGTTGAGGACGAGGTTGGGGAAGGACGCGCGCGTCGGGAAGCGGTGGGCGAAGCGGTTCTCCCCGCCCTCCTGGTACTCCTCGACGGCGACCTCACCCGCGAGCCCGGTGCACTTGCTGAAGCTGACGGACGCGAGCCCGTCGATGGCCAGCACGAAGTGCGCCGTCGTGAACGGCACGAGCGCGGGTGAGGCGAGCGGGAGCATCGGCTACTTCGCCTCGATCTCGATGCCTTCGCAGGCGAACTCGACCGACTCGATGGCGACGTCGGTGCCGGTCGCCTTGAGCCCGGGGCCCTCGATCTTGACCGGCCAGGCCTCCTTGATCTTCCACGTCATGACCGGCTCGCGCTCCTCGTTGAGGAGGCTGACCGTGACGTCACGACGCTCGACCGCGCCGATGGTGATGGAGTTGTACCACTCGAAGAGCCCGTTGCCGGCCTCCGTCGGGGCGATGCCGCGCTTGAGCGTCACGTTGGAGAACTTGCGCAGTCCGGGCTGCTTGCGCGTCGAGAACTGCGGGTCGGCGCCGCCGCGGTACTCGACGACCTCGGCCTCCATCGTCAGCCCGCTCACCTCCGAGAAGCTCGAGGTCTGCTGGCGGTCGCCCCAGCTCACGGTGAAGTGCAGGGTGGTCATGGGATACATGTCAGGCTCCTTGGCTCACAAGAGGATTCACGCGATGGGCGCACGCTGGTCACGGCGGGTCACTCGGACAGCCGCTTGTGGCTGAAGCGGAAGACGACGAACTCGGCGGGCTTGGCCGGCGCGATGGCGACCTCGGTGATGATGAGCCCGAGGTCGATGTCCGTCTCGGTCATCGTCTCGCCGAGCCCGACGCGCACGCGGTAGGCCTGCTCGGGCTTCGTGCCCGCGAGCGCCCCGGCCCGCCACTGCTGGTCGAGGAAGTTCTCGACCGAGACCTTGACGCGGATCCAGGTCTGGGCGGTGTTGGGCTCGAAGACGACCCATTGCGTGGCCCGGTCGACGGACGTCTCGATCATGGTGAAGAGGCGTCGGACGTTGACGTAGCGCCACGTCGTGTCGTCGGTCGCGTTGCGGGCGCCCCACAGCCGGGTGCCTCGGCCCGGGAAGGCCCGGATGAGGTTGACCCCGCCGGGGTTGAGCAGGTCCTGCCGACGCTGGGTGTAGGCCTGTGAGAGCCCGACGATGCCGGTGACCGTCTCGTTGCCGGGTGCCTTGTGCACCCCGCGGAGGCGGTCGGTGCGCGCGAAGACCCCCGCGACGAAGCCCGACGGCGGCACGGTCGTGAAGCGGTCGATCGAGTCGGGGTCGACCGTGACGATCTGCAGGTGCGGGGCGTAGAGCGCGGCATACGTGCTCGAGAGGGTCGTGTTGCGCCACGACAGCAGGTCGGTGTCGTCGAGGTCCGGGGCGTCGACGATGGCGAAGCGTCGGAAGTTCTCGCAGTGCGTCACGACCTGGCCGACGAGGTCGGCCTGCAGGAGGGGGTCGTCGAGCGTGAGCGCGTCGGGGCAGATGACCATGGCGGGCTCGGCGACCTCCTCGAGCCGGGACAGGCCGGCGCGGAAGTCGTCGTTGGTCGGGGCCTTGTCGGCGCCGATCCGGTCGACGGCCGTGTAGAAGGGCGCGGACGCGAGCGACACGGCCGGTGCACCGCCCGCCCGGGCGGACACGGTGACGAGACCGGACACGCCGTTGACGACGTCGTCCTTGGCGAAGTACGCCGGGTGGTCCGGGCTCAGCGAGAGGCCGCCGAACGACTCGGCGAGGGCGCCGGCCACTGACACGGCGAGCGTGAACCGCGCGGCGACCACCGAGGCCGACTCGACCGCATACAGCGGGAAGCGCACCTGCGCGGCGTTGGAGACGGCGGTGCTCGCTGCGAAGCGCAGCACGTAGGTGTCTCCCCCGGCGGCGTCGACCGCGGTGACGGGCGCGAACGCCGTGCCGAGCCCCACCACGTCGCCGACACGCGGGGCCACGGCGCACCGGACGGCGATGCCGTCGTCGGCGTCGGCCTGGAGCGTGAACGTCGCGTCAGTGTACGTGTCGGTCGCGACGGGGGCGGGCGCGAGCGTGAAGCCGCCGGCCGTCCGGGTCGCGACGACGGCCGGGGTGGGACCGGCGCCGGTGAACGTCACCCTGGCCCCGGCGGGGAGGAAGCCGTATGCGTTGCCGACGTCAACGGCGGACAGCCCGGTGATGCCGAGGCCCGAGTCCGCGAGCAGCACCGCGGTGACCGGGGCGTTGACGGTAACCGGGCCGCTCGGGGCAGCCGTGGCGCCGACGACGACGAAGCGGTTCGTCTGCCACGACGCGGTGCGGCCGTCGCCGGTGGTGAGCCGGGCCGCCGCGTGCTCGGCGCCGCTCGCCGTGAGCTCGGACGCGATGGGCGCCGTGAGCGGACGGTCGAAGGCGAGGGCCGAGGCCGAGACGTTGAGCGAGGGCGGCGCCCCGGCGGGGGTGCCCGCGATCGTCGCCGTCGCGCGGTAGTCGGTGCGGCGCTGGACGAAGGCGGCGCCCGGGAGCGCGCCGAGGGACGCGTCGAGGGTCAGCGTGACGCCGCTGCCCGCGGTCGTGACGTCGGTGACGACCGCACTCGACCGGGTGCCGCTGGGCGCGACGGCGACGACGACGTCACCCTTCTTGAAGCCCTTGCCGGACGGGAGGAAGACCGAGGTGGCGGCCGCGGGCGCCGCGCTGGCGACGACCGAGCCGGCCGGGAGGGTGACGCCGGCGCTGGCGCTCCCGACCGTGATCGAGGTCGTCGTGAGAGCCGTGACGAGCGCGGTGGGCGGGGCGGCGACCGAGCCGCTCGTCGGCGCGGCGACGAGGGCGACCGTGTCACCGGGCTTGAGTCCTGCCGTCGAGGCGACGGCGATCGTGCCCCCGCCGCCACTCGCGATGGCACCCGTGGCCGACGTCGTCGTCGCGCGGTAGAAGGACCCCGACGCCGCGGACTCGTCGGCGGACACGGCGACCGTCAGGTCGTTGCCCCACGTCCCGGGCGAGCTCGCCTCGATGTCGAAGCTCTCGGTGCCGGAGACGTCGAACGCCGTCCACGAGGCGCCGGTCGACGGGTCGACGCGCACGATCCAGGCGGCCGGGCCGCCGTTCTCGAAGAAGCCGAAGACCGACTCGCCCGTGAAGCCACGGGACGTCGCCGACCCGAAGGTCCGCACGAAGTCGGCCCAGCCGGTGACGCGCGTCGGCTCCTTGACGGGACCCCGGCGCGTCGTGCCGAGCACGGCGACGACGCTCGTGGGGGCGGCTGCGATCGGCTGCGGCCCCGAGGGGACCTCCTCGACGTAGACGCCGGGTGAAAGGTAGGTCGTCACGGTGCCCTCCTCGGCTCGTGCTCACTTCGTGGTTCAGGTGGGGGTGCGGTTCGATGCGGTTCGGTTGAGGTGCGGTTCGGTGCAGGTGGTGCGGTCGCCCGGGGGTGCCGGGGTCAGGTCGTGTCGACGAGGTCGACGCGGGTGGCCGTCGTGCGGACGTCGACGGTGAGCGTGCGCAGCGGCTGGCCCCCGACGAGCACGTCGAGCGGGGTGAAGGCGGCGGTCCACTCGACGGGCGCCGACCGGTAGGTGCCGGGCGCGACCTCGGGGAGGGTGACGCTCGGCCTGGGGTTCGGTCCGGACGTGGCGCGTGCGGTGACGGTGGCACCGGTCCGCGGCGCTCCGGTCGACGGTGTCGTGAGGACGACGGTCAGGGTCGTCGGCACCGGGTGGACGGCGTGCTCGACCTCGTCGGCGTCGAGGCCGATGACGAGCGTCCGCGGCGGCCGGCCCGCGACCGGCGGCACCACGAGGACGTCGGCGAGCGCCCCGTCGGTGAGGGTCACGACGACCGTCGGCGGCGTCGCGGGCTCGCGCGCGTCGGCGCGGGCGCTGACGACGAGGACGTCGGGCAGCACGCGCAGGCTCCAGCCGGCCGGGGCACCCTCGAGGTGCGCCTCGAGCCCGCGCAGCCGCGCGCCCGTCGAGGCGTGGACGAGGCGCACCGTGTGACGCAGCGTCGTCGTCACGGTCGCGAGGTGCGGGGCCGCCGGCTGGACGCTCACGTCGCCCCCACCCAGTCGATGCGGTGCTCGCGGACCCGGCCGCGGCCGTCCCGCTCGAGGACCGGCACGGGCGCGACGTCGACCTCGTAGAAGAGCGCGAGCCGGCCCGGGCGCCCGAGCGACCCCCACACCTGGTTGCGCTCGTCGGCGGTCGGGGCGAGCAGGCGGATGCCGAGGCTCTCGACCTCGTCGGACAGCGGTGGCGCTAGCTCCGGCGGCCGCACGATCGGCGTCGTGTGGAAGGCCTGGACGACGCGGCCGAGCCGGGTCTGCGCCTCGTCGTGCTCGCCGATGTAGGTCACGAGGTAGGTCAGCTGGAGCGAGAGCGGGGCGCGGACGAGCCCGGTGAGCCCGTCGACGAGGGGCCGGTTGCGCAGGTGCGGGTGCTCGGCGACCGCGATGAGCGCGAGGACGCCCTTGGTGTCCGGCAGGGCGGTCTTGTCGCCCTGGGAGAGCGAGTGGAGCACGACCCACGAGCCGAGGTCGGGCGTCGCCCGGTGGACGACGTCGCGCAGCGCCTCGCTGACCTCGCGGATCACGGTCGCTCCCAACGCCGCGGGTCCACGCCGTCGTCGTCGAGGCGTGCCTCGACGATCCGCTCGATCTCGGCGAACGATCCCACGTAGGTCTCCTCGTCCGTGGCCATGTCGCGCACCCGGGCCCTGATGACGGCCGGGAGCGAGTCGACGTCGCGGGGCTCGGCCCACACGTCGATGAGGAATCGCCGCCTCCACGCTCGCATCACCAGGCCGTGACCCTTCTGCTCAGCCACGAGCGTCCCGGTCGCCGATCACCGACCGATCACCGCGACCCCCGCCCCCGATCACGACCCGATCACCCCGCACCCGTCGACAGGCCACTCGTGGCCCACCCGCACCCGTCGAGAGGCCGCTCGTGGCCCACGCGCACCCGTCGAGAGGCCACGACTGGCCGCCCCCGCCACGTCGAGTGGCCACGTCTGGCCGCCACCCCGGCGACACGGCATACGCCCTCGGTGCCCGTCAGGGCATGCGGTGGAGGCGGTCGAGCGCGCGGTCGACGATCTCGGCGAGCCGCACGACCTCGCGTCGGGCCCGCTCGAGCTCGGCGACGAGCGCGGCGACCGAGGCGGCCTGCCCGGCGTCGCCACGGGTGATCCGCGCGTAGAGCGCGACCGTCTCGGGCATCGGGTCGGCGCCGAGCTCGGCGAGCAGCGTCAGGCGGCACTGCTCGAACTGCCGCTCGACGAGGTCGTGCCGACCGGACGCGGCGTAGGCGCCCATGAGGTGGCGGTGGACGTCCTCGCGCAGCGGCTCGATGGCGAGCGCGAGCGCCCCGTAGCGGTCGACCGCCGCGACGTCGCCGCGCGTGCCGTGGTGCTGGACGAGGTAGTCGAGGGCGGTGAGGTAGAGGGTCTCGATGCGGTGGCGTGCGCCGAGCACCCACTCGTCGTCGCAGACCTCGACGAGGCGACCGCGGTGCAGCGCGACGGCGTCCTCGAGCCGTCGGACGTCGTCGTCCATGAGGTCGACGACGCTGCGTCGCAGCACAGGCGCGAGGAGGTCCTCGAAGCGCACGGCATCGACCGTCATCGGCACGCCCGGGCTCAGCGCGACCGACCGTCCACCGGAGCGGCCGACGAGCTCGACGCCCGTGCTCGCGCGCACCTCGGACTGCAGGCGCCAGACGGCCGTGTTGAGCCGGCGGCGGGCGGAGTCCTCCGGACAGTCGGAGAAGAGCTGGGCAGCCGCGACCGCGCGCCGGCGCCCCTCGCGCGGTGCGAGCGCGAGATAGGCGACGAGCACCGCGGCACCCGGCGACAGCGCCACGGGATCGTCTCCCGAGACGAGCGTCGGAGCACCGAGAAGATTCAGTCTGAGCCCCGAGACGGCCACGCTAACCCCCACACATCGAGGTGGGCTGCTCACCCAAGAAAATACGCCCGAACCGCATGTTTCGTGACCGCTTCGGCCGGATCCGCCGACGGCTGCAGGCCGCCCCGCGTGGCCCCTTCAGGTATGCCGTCTGGCGGGCTAACGTGCGAGGGCATGGCCCGCTCGCGCCCCGCCCGGCTCCGCGACATCGACGAGGCAGCCGCCGCGCTGCCCGAGGTGACGCGCGACCCGCCGTCGGGAGGGCGACCGTCGTTCGCGGTGCGCGGCAGGACGTTCGCGTTCGCGCGAGGCCCGCGCAAGGACGCGTTCGACCCCGAGACGGGTGAGCCGTACGACGACGTCCTCGCCTTCACGTGCACGGCCGAGGACAAGGAGTCGATGGTCTCGGACCCGGACTCGCCGTGGTTCACGACGCCGCACTGGAACGGCTACAACGCGGTGCTGCTGCTCGAGCGCGACCTCGGGAGGCTGACGGCGGAGGAGATCCGCGAGGTCGTGACCGACGCCTGGCTGACCAAGGCGCCCAAGCGACTGGCGAAGGAGCTGCTCGACGGTCCATGACGGACGGAATACCCCAGAGGGGTATCCTGTTGACGACGAGGAGGTGCCATGGCTGGATACACCGGCAGCAAGGACGACTACCTGAAGCGGCTGCGCCGCATCGAGGGGCAGGTCCGCGGGGTGCAGAAGATGGTCGACAGCGACACCTACTGCATCGACATCCTGACCCAGGTCAGCGCGATCACCAAGGCGCTGCAGGCGGTCAGCCTGGGGCTGCTCGAGGACCACGTGGCCCACTGCGTCGTCGACGCCGCCCGGGAGTCCGACGAGGCCGCCGCCGAGAAGGTCCGCGAGGCCTCCGAGGCCATCGCACGACTTGTCCGCAGCTGAGCCCTCCGCCCCACCGTCCATCCCGTCCGAGGAGACCACGATGACCGAGACCACCCAGACCGAGATCACCGTCGCCGGCATGACGTGCGGCCACTGCAGCTCCGCCGTGAGCGGCGAGCTGTCCGCACTGCCCGGCGTCGTCGCGGTCGCCGTCGACCTGCACCCGGGCGAGGACTCGCCCGTCACCATCACCAGCGAGGCCCCCCTCGACCCGGCCGTCGTCGCCGACGCCGTCGCCGAGGCGGGCTACAGCCTCCGATGAGCATGGGCCGGGCACCGGTGACCACCGAGCGGACCCCCGACGAGGTCCGGCTCGCCATCACCGGCATGACCTGCGCCTCCTGCTCGGCCCGCATCGAGCGCAAGCTCTCGAAGGTCGCGGGCGTCGAGTCCGCGACCGTCAACCTCGCCACCGAGAAGGCCCTCGTCTCGTTCACCGCCCCGGTCACGGTCGAGCAGATCGTCGCCGAGGTGAAGAAGACCGGCTACGGCGCCACCGTCATCGACGGCTCGCGCCCCGCCCGCCCCGCCGCCACCACCACGCCGACCGCGTATGCCGTGTCGCCCGAGAGTGCCCCCGTCGCGACCGCGGGCGACGAGCCCGCAAAACCTGCAGCCGGAGCCCTCCTCGAGAAGCTGCGCGCCCAGGAGCTGGCCCGGCAGAAGGTCCGTGACGCGTCCGCCGCATCCGCGGCCGCCACGGCCGCGACCACAGCCGGGGCCGGAGCCGTGAAGTCCGACGCCCGGCCCGCACCGCACACCCACGGCTCGGGTGATGCCGGCCACGCCGGCCACGCCGCCCCCGCGGACCACGCCGCCCCCGCGGACCACGCCGGCCACGCCGGCCACGCGGACCACGCGGGCCACGGCGGTGCCGGCGAGAACCACCTCGACCACACCCCCGCGCAGGACGTCCTCAAGCCCCGGCTCGTCGTCGCCATCGCCCTGACGATCCCGGTGCTGCTGCTCGCCATGGTGCTGCCCGAGTTCGCGGCGAGCCCATGGCTCGAGCTGGTCCTCGCGACGCCCGTCGTCTTCTGGTGCGCCTGGCCCTTCCACCGCGCCGCCGCCGTCAACGCCCGGCACCTCGCGTCGACGATGGACACGCTCGTCTCGATCGGCGTGCTCGCCGCCTGGGGCTACTCCGTCGTCGAGCTGCTCCAGGGCGGCATGCACCTCTACTTCGAGGTCGCCTCGGTCGTCACGACGTTCCTGCTCGTCGGCCGCTTCCTCGAGGCCCGCGCCAAGGACTCCGGCAAGGACGCCCTGCGCTCGCTGCTCGACCTCGGCGCCAAGGACGTGTCCGTCCTGCGCATCGACCCGCAGTCGCGGATCACGAGCGAGCTGCGCATCCCCGTCGACCAGCTCGTCGTCGGCGACCAGTTCGTCGTGCGCCCGGGCGAGAAGGTCGCGACCGACGGCACCGTGCGCGACGGGTCGAGCGCCGTCGATGCGAGCCTCGTCACCGGCGAGTCCACGCCCGTCGACGTCTCCCCCGGCGACGACGTCACCGGCGGCTCGATCAACTCCACCGGACGCATCGTCGTCGAGGCCCGCAAGGTCGGCGCCGACACGATGCTCGCCGGCATCCAGCGCCTCGTCGAGACCGCGCAGACCGGCAAAGCCGACGTCCAGCGCCTCGCCGACCGCGTCTCTGCGATCTTCGTCCCGGTCGTCCTCGTCATCGCGGTCGTGACCTTCGTCGCGTGGCTCCTGACGGGCCACGACCTCGGCACGTCGCTCGCCGTCGCCGTGACGGTCCTCATCATCGCCTGCCCCTGCGCGCTCGGTCTCGCCACGCCGACCGCCCTGCTCGTCGGCACCGGCCGCGGCGCCCAGCTCGGCACCCTCATCAAGGGCCCGCAGGTCCTCGAGGACACCCGCCGCGTCGACACCGTCGTGCTCGACAAGACGGGCACCGTGACCACGGGTCAGCTGCGGCTGCGGAGCATCGCCGTGCGCGGCAAGCTCTCCAAGAAGGCAGCGCTCACGGCGGCCGCCGCCGTCGAGCAGGGCAGCGAGCACCCCATCGCGCAGGCCGTCGTCGACGGCGCGCGGCTGGCCAGGCTCGACCTGCCGCGCATCCACGACTTCCAGGCCAACCCGGGCGAGGGCGCGACCGCCCGGATCAAGGACACCGAGGTCACCGTCGGCAAGGCCGTCCTCTTCGAGAGCGTCGACCCCGAGCTGTTGGAGCACGCGCGGAGCCACGCCGGCACGACGGTCTTCGTCGGCTGGGACGGCGTCGCCCGGGCGGCCCTCACCGTCGAGGACACGGTGCGTGAGTCGTCCACGGCCGCCATCGCCCGGCTGCGGGCGCTCGGCCTCACGCCCTACCTGCTGACCGGCGACAGCGCGTCCAACGCGCGCAGCGTCGCCGAGCAGGTCGGCATCGACGCCCGCAACGTGCGCGCCGACGTGCTGCCCGCCGAGAAGCACGCGGTCGTGACCGAGCTGCAGACGTCCGGCCGGGTCGTCGCCATGGTCGGCGACGGCGTCAACGACGCGGCCGCGCTCGCCCAGGCCGACCTCGGCCTGGCGATGGGTTCGGGCACCGACGTCGCCATGGACTCCGCCGACATCGTCCTCGTGCGCACCGACCTCGACGCCGTCGGCGACGCCATCGGTCTCTCCCGCGCGACGCTGCGCATCATCAAGCAGAACCTCGCCTGGGCGTTCGGCTACAACACCGCCGCCATCCCGCTCGCCGCGTTCGGCCTGCTCAACCCGATGATCGCCGGCGCGACGATGGCCCTCTCGTCGGTGCTCGTCGTCAGCAACTCGCTGCGTCTCAAGCGCTGGCACCGCTGACGGGGCCCCCGGTCACCTCACGACCCCGCGGTTTGAGGTATTCGGCCCGCCGATACTGCAGGCGGAATACCTCAACCGGGTGGTGCGGTCTCCTCGGCCGACGACGGCAGGGCCGCCACCGGTGCCGGGTCCGAGCCGCCAGCAGTCAGCTGCGGCGCACCGGAGCCGGTGAGGTAGGCGTGCACGTTGGCGGCCACCTCGCGGAGGGGCCGCGGCGGCAGGTAGGCCGAGGCCCCGGCGTCGAGCAACCGACTCACGGGTCCCGGTGCGCTGACACCGAGCTCGTCGTCCTCGATCTCGGTCACGATGATGCGGGCCTGGGGGAACATCCCTCGCAGTGACCCGAGCAGCTGCGGGCTCACCGGGTGGGTCAGCACGACGTCGGCGCTCGTCGGGGCCCTGAGCAGGTCGAGCACGACGTAGCCGTCGCCCAGCTCGTCGGAGAGTCGCTGGCGAGCGGCCTTCGACAGCTTCGTCGCCGTCGCCACCACCATGACGCCCTCGGGCACGCGCTCCGGACCACCACCGTCGTCGTCCCCGCGACCGGCCCGCTCCGGCTCCGGCCCACCCAGGACGGTGCCCACCAGCACGCTCGGATGGTGCACCAGCACGCCGATCTCGCGTCCGTCGCGGCGGAGCGTGACCTCCTGCCCGGCGACCATCGCCTCCACGGCAGCGCGGACGTCGCGCGGCAGCGCCTCGAGGTCGAGGCTCGGCACCGGGCGGCGCCTCCCCCACCTGTGGACCTGACCGTCGCGCTCCTGCACCGGCTCCTGGGGCATCCAGGCACCCTAACCCGGCCACCCGGCGAACCCGGGCGCGACCGGCCGCCGCGCGACACGGCATACGACATCGGGACGACGAACGGCGGCCACCCCGAAGGGTGGCCGCCGTTCGCGTGCGAGCTGGTGGCTCGGTCAGATGGTGACCTTGCCGGCCGGGGTGTCGAAGGTGACCGACAGCAGACCCGGCGTGCCGTGCGGGGCGACGAACGTGAAGTCGATGCCGCCCTTGTCGAAGGTGTCCTCCGGGCCGAGCCACTCGCGCACGCGCTTGGGGTCACCGGCGATCTGGAGGTTGTCGATCGAGACCGACGTGTCGGCGCCCGCGGAGGGGTGCACCGTCATGTCGTCCCACTCGATGAAGTAGGGGACCTGCGGGTCCGCCATGAGGCCCTTGATGCCGAGCTGGCGCCACTTGAGCTCGGTGCCGTCGGGGCGGTGCCGGTTGCCCGGGACCGACTCGCGACCGAGGCGATGCTCGACGACGACGATGTCGTCGACGGCGACGACCCAGCCGAGCCAGCCGCCACCGGCCTCGGAGGCGGCACGGACGGCCTGCCCGAAGGGCGCCTTGTCGGAGGCCGGGTGGTCCAGCACCTCGACGACCTCGAGGTAGTGGTCCTTGGCCAGGGGGAAGATCACGTTGCGCGTGCCGAACCGGGGATGCACCCCGCCGTCGACAGGGGCGACGCCGATGAGCTCGGACAGCCGGGCGGCCGTGGCCTTGAGGCCACCGGCCTCTGCTGCATAGGAGACGTGGTCAACTCGCATACAGAACATCGTGACACACGCCAAGGGGTGCTCTTGACCACCCCTCCCTGTCCCCTGCGGGGCTCGTCACACGCGTCACATGAATGAAACCTGGGCGTCACCTCGTATGCCGTCCCGCGGGCTCCCGGAGGGCCGCCCGGTCAGCGCGCGTCGCGTTGACGAACCGCCTCGTAGAGCACGATCGCGGCCGACGCGGCGACGTTGAGGCTGTTCGCCTTGCCGTGCATGGGAATCCGGACGCGGTGGGTGGCGGCGTCGAGCAGGGTGCGGTCGGTGCCGTGCTTCTCGCTGCCGACCGCGATGGCGACGCGGCCGGTGTAGTCGACGTCGGTGTGCAGCAGGTCGGTCTCGGGGGTCGTGACCACGAGACGGATCTCGTTCGTCGCGATCCAGTCGAGCGCCTCGGCCGTCGTCGCGCTCGCGGCCGGCACCGCGAACACGGTCCCCTTGCTCGCGCGCACGACGTTGGGGTTGCCCCAGTCGGTGACGGGGTCTGCGGCCACGACGGCGTCGACCCCGGCAGCGTCGGCGGTGCGGAGCATGGCGCCGAGGTTGCCGGGCTTCTCGACGCCCTGGCTGAGCAGGGTGAGGTGGTCGGCCCCGTCGACGCGCAGGTCGTCGAGGGCGACGCCGATGCGGTCGACGACGGCGAGGAGCCCGTCGGGGCCCTCGCGGTAGCTGACCTTCTCGAAGGCGCTGCGGCTGAGGTGCACGACCTCGACGCGGTCGTCACGCAGGCGCGCGACCAGGTCGGTCTGGTGGCCGATGTCCTGGCTCCCGGCGCGGCCGGCGGGGCTGAAGAGCTCCTCGCAGACGTAGACGGTGCCGGGCCGCACGCCGGCCGAGAGGGCGAGGCCGATCTCCTCGTAGCCCTCGACGAGCGTCTGCCCGGTCTCCTCGCGGGTGCGCCGCCGGCGCAGGGCGAGCAGGCCCTTGAGGCGCGGGTTGGACGCGGACGTGATGGTCGGCTCGTGGGAGGAGTGGGTCGCGTTCGTCATGGCAGGCCCAGCATCCCATTCGCGTGCACGTCAGGGGTGGAGGCGGGCGCCCTTGAGGATGCGGTCGACGGCGTTCTTCGGGGCGTGCAGGGCGAGGCCGACGAGGTCGAGGTCGGCGGCGGGCACGGACGCGACGGCCGCGCGGTTGTCGGCGTCGTGCCCGGTCGCGAACATCGCGCGCGTGTAGACGGCGAGCGCCGTCCCCCGTCGGAGCGCCCGCTCGTGCGCCGCGGTCAGCGTCGGGGCGCCACCCTCGAAGACGAGGACGGGCATCCCGAGAAGGGGGAGGTACGCGTGCCCGTCGGCGTCGGCGTACGGCTGCCCGACGAGCTCGGGGTGCGCGGCCGTCACACCGCTGACGAGGAACGCCGTGACGTTGAGGCGCTGCCAGGGCTCGAGGTCGTCGCGCACGAGGACGGCGATCTTGGTGTCGAAGGGCGGGGTGAGCAGGTCGTCCATGGCCCCCAGCCTGCGGGGTCGCGCGGGCCACCGTCTTGTACGTCGTTGACCCTCCCCCGCAACACACCGTGCAGGTCACAACACCCCGCAGTCCGAACCCGGTGGGTTGTGACCTGCTCGGTGTGTTGCCGTGTGGAGGTTCAGGGGGCGGAGGAGCGCTGGTAGCGGGCGGGTGTCGTGCCGAGGAACCGGCGGAAGTGCCGCGTCAGGTGCGCCTGGTCGTAGAAGCCGGCCTCCGTCGCCACGAGCGCTGCCGGGACGCCGTCGCGTAGCCGTCGTCGGGCGAGGTCGAGACGCCGACCGATGACGTACGCGTGGGGCGGGAGGCCGTACGCGGCGGCGAAGGAGCGCACCAGGTGCGGTGTCGTGACGCCGAGCGAGGCCGCCACCGCGGCGATCCCGGGGGTTCCGACGGGGTCGGCGTCGAGGGCCTCACGGGCGAGTCGGGCGACCGGTCCGGGTGCCGGCGGCGCGGGGACCGCGGCAGCCCGGCGACCGCGTACGAGATGGGCGTTCAGCCGCTCGACGACGAGGGCGAGGCGCGACTCGGCCTCGAGGTCGTCGCGCGCCACGAGCGCGCGGTCGAGCCGCGAAACCGCCTCGGGCAGAGCGGCATCGGGCAGCAGGGGAGCGTCGACGGCCGACCCGACGAGGTCGGGCGCGATGACGTCCTCCTCGAGGTAGACGACACGCTTGCGGAAGCCGGTCGACGTCAGGGCGCGGCCGTCGTGGACGACGTGCGGTGGCAGCAGCGTGACGCCCGAGCGCACGGCCGTGTGGTCGTGGCGGTCGAGGTCGTAGCCGATGACGCCGTCGTCGACGACGAGCAGGGTCCACGTGTCGTGGGTGTGCCCCGGATACGCGTGGTCGTGCCACTGCGCGTGGAAGACCTCGGCGATCCCGGCCACGTCCGGGCGCCACGACGCGGTCCGGTCGATCGGCGCTCCCACTCGGGCACGGTAACCCGGTCTCGGCTCGTAGGGTGGAGGTCGACCACGACGGAGGAGGGCCCGTGACCGACTTCCCGCGCCTCATGCACACCGCGCTCGACACGACGGACGCCCGGGGCCTGGCCGAGTTCTACCGAGTCCTGCTCGGACTGCACTACCGATCCGGCCACGAGCCCCCGGCCGACGGGCCCGACGACGCCGACTGGCTCGTGCTGCTCGACGCCGACGGGGTGCGGCGCCTCGCGTTCCAGCGGGTCGACGTGGCACTCCCCCGGTCGACGTGGCCGAGCCACGAGGTGCCGATGCAGCTGCACATCGACTACGCCGTGCCGAGCGTCGCCGAGCTGGACCGCCACCGGGAGCGGGCCCTCGCGCTGGGCGCCGAGGTGCTGCTCGACCGCACCGACGACGAGAGCGAGCCGCTCGTCGTGCTCGCCGACCCGGCCGGCCACCCGTTCTGCCTTCTCGTCGCGCCCTGACGCTCCTGCCTGTCGGCGGCTCGGCGTAGCGTCGGGACGACGGAGACCCCGGGGCACCGGCGCGCCGGGGTCGCGGGACCAGGAGGCACGATGACCACCCTCGACGGACGACCCAACACCGCCCTGCTCGTCATCGACGTCCAGAACGACGTCGTGTCGGGCGCCTGGGACCGCGACGGCGTCATCGGCCGCATCAACACCCTCGTCGACAAGGCCCGCACCGAGCACGTGCCGGTCATCTGGGTGCAGCACTCCGACGACAACATGCCGATGGACACCGACGGCTGGCAGTACGTCCCGGAGCTGACCCGCGAGGAGTCCGAGCCGCTCGTCCACAAGCGTTACGGCGACTCGTTCGAGGACACCGACCTCGAGGCGATCCTCGCCGAACGACAGGTCGGGCGGGTCGTCGTCACCGGCGCGCAGACCGACGCGTGCATCCGGTCGACCCTCCACGGCGCGCTCGTCCGCGGTTACGACACCACCCTCGTCGAGGACGCCCACACGACCGAGGACCTCCGCCAGTGGGGCGTTCCGGTCTCACCCGAGCAGGTCATCGCCCACACCAACGTCTACTGGTCGTGGTCCGAGGCTCCGGGACGCACGGGCGACGTGACGCCCACGGCCGAGGTCGACTTCCGCGCCCGCTGACCGGGCGGCGCGACCTCTGAGGGACCTCGACGCGAGCCCGCCTAGGCTGGAGCCATGCTCGACACGTTGGCCGCCCTGCCCTTCTGGCAGGCGTTCCTGGCGCTCTTCGCGAGCGCCATGGTGCGGTCCAACGGCACGTACTGGGTCGGTCGTGGTGCCATCGCCGGCTGGCGTCGCCACCGTGGCACGCACGGCGACGTGACCGGCCGCGCCGAGACGATGCTCCGACGGTTCGGTCCCTTCGCCGTCACGCTCTCCTACCTCACCGTCGGCATCCAGACCGCGATCCACCTGACCACCGGCGTCATGCGGATGCCGCTGCGCTACTACTTGCCGGCCGCCATCGCCGGGTCGGCCGTGTGGGCGGTGCTCTACGCGACGGTGGGTCTGGCCGTGGTGCAGGCCTGGCTCGCCGCCGAGGCCGGGTCGTGGTGGGGCGTCGCCGTCCTCGTGCTGGTCGTGGTCGCCGTCGCCGCTTGGCTCGCCACCCGGCGCCGCACCCACACCCGCACCCGCACCCAGCCGAGTGAGCGCCCCGTCCCACTCGAGTGAGCGCCACGCCTCCTGACACGACCCGAACACGAGCGTGACGTGGGCGCCGTCCGGGCTCACTACGCTGCGAACGTGTCCACCGATCCCGGCGCGAGCCCCGACCGACGTCCGGAGCCGGCGCGCGGCCTCGTGCTCGTCGTCGAGGACGAGCCGGCCATCGCCGACGTGCTGCGGCTCAACCTCCGGGCGGCCGGCTACGGCGTCGAGGTGGTCGGCGACGGGGCCCGTGCCCTCGACGCCGCGCGCGACCTGCGACCGAGCGCCATCGTGCTCGACATCGGCCTGCCGGTCCTCGACGGCATCGAGGTGTGCCGCCGCCTCCGGGGTCGGGGCGACTGGACGCCGGTGCTCTTCGTGACGGCCCGCGACGACGAGGTCGACCGCATCGTCGGCCTCGAGCTCGGCGCCGACGACTACATCACGAAGCCTTTCTCCCCGCGGGAGCTCGTGGCACGACTCGGGGGCGTGCTGCGACGCACCCGCGGGGACGCGATGGCGCCCGAGATGCTCCGCGTCGGTGATCTGAGCATCGACCTGACGAGCCACGAGGTCCGGGTCGCCGGTCGCGAGATCGCCCTCACCGCAACGGAGTTCGACCTCCTGAGCCACCTCATGCGGCGGCCCGGCGTCGTCTTCACGCGTGAGCAGCTGCTCAGCGACGTCTGGGGGTATGCCGCGACGGCCGGCGGGCGCACCGTCGACGTCCACGTCGCCCAGGTCCGCGCCAAGCTCGGCGACGCCAGCCCGATCCGGACCGTGCGCTCCGTCGGGTATGCCGCCGAGCGGGCCCCCCGCGACGCCGCCGACCGCGCCCCCGACCTTCCACCCGACCTTCCACCCGACCTTCCACCCGACCTTCCACCCGACCGGGACGCCGGTGCGAGGGGCGACACCGCCGACGCTGTCGACACCGACACCGACACCGACACCGACATCGACACCGACACCGACACCGACGCCATCGGCCGGACCGGCACCGGACGGCTCGACCCGTGACGACCGTGCGGGGGTCGCTGTCACGCCGGATCGTCCTGCTCGCCGTCGGCATCGCCGTGCTGACGGCCCTGCTCGCCGGCCTGCTCGCCGTCGGCCTGACCCGCACGTCGGCCGACGAGTCGGCCCGGCGCACGCTGTCGAGGATCGCCGACGCGAGCGCCGAACGGGCCGACTCCGGGGTGGTCGCCCGGGCCTCGCAGGCCAAGGCCGTCCGCACCCTGGGTGCCCTCGGGGTCGAGTCGGCCAGCATCGGACGCGGCGGCGCCGTGACGTCGACGAGCGCCCTGGCCCGCGACGCCCTCACCCCGGCGCGGCAACGGGCGCTCCTTGCCGGGCGCACCATCTCGACCCGCGACGACCTCGGCGGCACGCTCGTCCTCGTCGAGGGGCGGCCCACCGACGCCGGGGGCATCATCCTCGTCCAGCGCCGGTCCGACGCCACGGCCGACTCCGACCGGCTCGTGCGCCGGGTGCTCCTCGCCCTCGCCATCGCGGCCGTCGTGGCCGTCGTCGTCAGCGTCGCCGTGGCCCGTCGCCTGTCCCGGCCGCTGCGTCGCACGGCCGACGCGGCGCATGCCCTCGCGGCCGGGCACCGCGACGTGCAGGTCCCCGTCGAGGGGCCCGACGAGGTTGCCGAGGTCGCGAGCGCGCTCAACTCGCTGTCGAGCTCGCTGTCCCGGTCCGAGGGGCGCCAGCGCGACTTCCTGCTGTCGGTGTCGCACGACCTGCGCACGCCACTGACCGGCATCAGCGGCTACGCGGAGTCGCTCGCCAGCGGCGTCGTGCCGACCGAGGAGACCGCCCGGGTCGGCGGGGTGGTGCTCACCGAGGCGAAACGTCTCGAGCGCCTCGTCGGCGACCTGCTCGACCTCGCCCGGCTCGGCGCCGACAGCCCGAGCGTCAGTCCCGAGCGCACCGACCTCGTCGCCCTCGGCCGGGAGGTCGAGTCCGTGTGGTCGCGGCGGTGCGCCGCCGTCGGGGTGGCCTTCACCTTCGTCCCGGCCGTGGCCGACGCCTGGGCCGTCACCGACCCGGCCCGCGTGCGCCAGCTCGTCGACGGGCTGCTCGAGAACGCCCTGCGCGTCACGCCGTCCGGCCGCCCGATCGTCGTCGAGGTGCGCCGCGAGGCAGGCACGCCGTCCAACTTCGTCGTCGAGGTCCGTGACGGCGGACCGGGCCTCACCGACGACGACCTGCCCGTCGCCTTCGAGCCGTCGGTCCTGCACGAGCGCTACCGCGGCATCCGACCCGTCGGCACCGGGCTCGGTCTGGCCATCGTCGGGCGGCTCGCCCAGCTCCTCGGCGGGACGGTCGAGGCCGGGCACGCGGCCGAAGGGGGTGCCCGCTTCACGCTGCGCCTGCCGGACCACCCCGCGGCCCGCGCCGGGACCGACGCGACCGCCCGCGCCGCAACCACGCCCACCGCAACCACGCGCACCGCCAGCACTCCCTGACCGCGCCTGAGGCGCAGGCGCAGCGGACGGCATACGCGGTCGACCAGCGTCACGGGCCCGGTCACGCGCCGTGGTGCCGCGGATGGTTCGGCGTCCGGTGGGGTGATCACCACACCGGACGTCGGATCATCCGGCCGGCGGAATGGGGCGGCCACCCCGACGGTTGAGCAGGCATGACCACCTGGGGTTTCATCGGCAGCGGCAACATCGGCAGCACCGTCGCCCGGCTCGCGATCGCGGCCGGACACGACGTCGTGCTCAGCAACAGCAGGGGTCCCGAGACCCTCGCGGACCTCGTCTCCGAGCTGGGGCCGCACGCCCGGGCCGCGACGGCGCAGGAAGCGGCCGCAGCCGGTGACCTCGTCGTCGTGACGATCCCGCTCAAGGCCTACCGCCACGTCCCCGTCGACGGGCTCGCGGGCAAGGTCGTCATCGACACGATGAACTACTACCCCGGACGCGACGGCCGGATCGACGTGCTCGACGACGGCTCGACGACGAGCTCCGAGCTGCTCCAGGCGCACCTGCCGCAGTCGCACGTCGTCAAGGGCTTCAACAACATCTACTTCCAGCACCTGCGCGACCTCGCCCGCCCGTCGGGCTCCGACGACCGCAGCGCGCTCGCCATCGCCGGAGACGACGCCGCCGCCAAGGACTCCGTGCGCCGGGCCCTCGACGCCATCGGCTACGACACCCTCGACCTCGGCCCGCTCGCCGAGGGCTGGCGCACCCAGCCCGACCAGTCGGCATACGGCCTCCAGTACGCCGCCGACGAGAAGGACTGGACGGCCGGCGCACGCCCGGCCGGTTCCGACGAGGTCGCCGGTCGGGCCATGCGGGCCACCCGAGCCCCGCACGAGGCCTGAGCGGCCAACTCTCGACAGGGATTTGGGGACCGGACCGGGCCCACCTAGACTAGGCCCCGAGGGGAGTACTTCCTCGCGCGCTCCGGTCAGTACGGTGGTCCGACGACCACCCCGGTCCGCGGCCGACGGCAGTCGGTGAAGGAGACCTCAGACATCACGTTCTGAGGAGACCCATGCTCACTGCCCTGTCCGCCGCCACCCCGGCGCCGCCCACCGAGTCGATCGGTTCGCCGACGCTGTGGATCGCAACCATCGCCGGCGTCGCCGCCCTCTTCGTCATCGACTTCCTCATCACCCGACGCCCGCACGACCCGAGCATGCGCGAGGCGGTCGGCTGGTCGGCCTTCTACATCGCGATCCCCGTCGCCTTCGGCGGCTGGCTCTGGTGGCAGTACGGCTCCCAGCAGGGCGTCGAGTACTACACCGGCTACATCGTCGAGAAGTCGCTGTCGGTCGACAACCTCTTCGTCTTCATCATCCTGCTCTCGGCGTTCGCGGTGCCGCGCGAGCTGCGCCAGCGGGTGCTGCTCATCGGCGTCGGCGGGGCGCTCGTCCTGCGCGGTGTCTTCATCGCCCTCGGCGCGCAGATGATCGCGAGCTTCGCGTGGACCTTCCTGCTCTTCGGGGCGATCCTGCTCGCGACGGCCGTCAAGGTCGGTCGTGACGCGCTCTCGCACACCGACCACAGCATGGACGTCGACCAGCTGCGCAGCGTCACGCTCATCCGCCGCTTCTACCCGGTCACCGACACCTACGAGGGCACCCGCCTCACGGTCCGCCACGGCGGCAGGCGCGCCCTGACGCCGCTCGCGCTCGTCGCCGTCGCGATCCTCGGCACCGACATCGTCTTCGCCATCGACTCCGTACCGGCCGTCTACGGCATCACCGGCGACGCCTACCTCGTCTTCGCGACCAACGCGTTCGCGCTGCTCGGCCTGCGCGCGCTCTACTTCGTCCTCGAGGGCGCCCTGGCCAAGCTCGTCCACCTCGGCCACGGCCTGTCGCTCATCCTCGCGTTCATCGGCGTCAAGCTCGTCCTGCACTGGGCGCACGGGGTGTGGCCGGGCGTCCCGGAGATCCCGACGCTGCTCTCACTCGCGGTCATCATCGGCATCCTCGCCGTCGTCACCGTGACGAGCCTGCTCGCCAACCGGCGGACCGAGGCCGAGCAGGCGGACGAGCCCGACGACGAGCCGTCGCCGCTGCCGCACGCCTGAGGGGACGTATGCCGTCCGGCCGGCCACACGGCATACGCGGTCGTATGCCGTCCCGACCGTCATGAGGGAGGCGTCCCGCCGGGTGCGGGGCGCCTCCCTCGTCTGCCGCACCCCGTCCGGCCCGTCTCCGGCGGGGTGCCGCGCCTCAGCTCGTCGCGCTCGGGGAGGGTGAGCCGCCGGGCTGGGACGTCATGACCTTGAAGACGACGACTCGCGCCGTCGGGTTCGTCGCGCCGACCCCGGCGACGAGCGCCTTCGCGCCCACCTTGACGGCGCCGATCGTCGAGTCGGCGCCCTTGCCGTTGGCGCGGACCCGGACCCTCGTGTCGCCGGAGACCGCGAACGTCTGCGAGAAGCCGTCCTTGGCCTTGACCGTGACCGACGTCGCGGAGACGGCGGTGACGTCGCCCCGGATCGCCTGGTGGGTCACCGGGCCGGTCGGGCTGTCGGTGACCCAGGTGCCGTGCAGGGCGCGCATCATCCGGACGCGCAGGCCCTTGCGGTCGCCCTTGCCGCCCTGGGCGGCGTCGGCACCCTGGGCGGCGTCGGCGGTGGCCGGGGTCTCGACGGCTGCCGAGACGAGGTCGATGGTGTCGCCATCGGTCGCGGCGACATCCTGCTCGAGCGGCGCGGCGCCGATGGCGCTGGCAGCGGTGCCGGTCGCGTCGGTCTTGGAGCAGGCCCCGAGGGCGAGGCTGCCGAGGACGAGGACAGCCGCACCGAGGGCCGTCGATGAGCGCAGGAGGCCGGTCGTCCGGCGGGTGTCGTTGTTCATGCCCCTACGTTCGCGCACGCAGGTGAAGCCTCGGTGCGGGTCGTGTTCGGATCGTGTTCGGGCGCTCAGGTCCGACCGGGGAGGGTGGTGCCGTCCGGGCGCCCAGCGCAGCACGAGCAGGCTGAAGGTCCGCGCGGTCCCGGCCAGCTCCTGCACCTGCTCGTCGGTCGCGACGGTCAGGCCGGTCAGGCCGGTCAGGCCGGTCAGGCCGGTCAGGCCGTCGCCGTCACGCATCGTCGTCACATCCCCAGCTTCTGGTGCTCGACCTCGACGAGCGCCACGACCCGCTCCTCGTCGCGGCCGTAGGGGGCACCGACGTACTTCATCGAGAGGTCGTCGACAGCCGCCCAGCCGGCGTCGCCGTCGAGCCACTCGACGAGGCGGCCCCGCAGCACGACGGGCGTGAACGGGGCGTCGGGCGGGGTGAGCGAGATGGCGACCCGGGGGTCACGGCGGAGGTTGCGGGCCTTGCGGGAGCCGGGTCCGGTGAGGAAGGCGACGCGGTCTCCGACGGTGCCGATCCACAGCGGCACCGAGTGTGGGGAGCCGTCGGGAAGGGTCGAGGCCAGGTGGGCGATGGGGGTGCCGTCCAGGACGGTGCGGACGTCGTCGTCGAGCATGTCGTGCTCCTTCACAGATGGGCAGAGTCTCCGAGGTTCCTTCAAGAGACTTGTTGACCGTAACAGCATGAGTTCCTTCAGGGAACCCCGAATGCTAGGTTGGTCCCATGCAGCGCACCCAGTTCGGCGACATGACGTGCTCGATCGCCCGCACGCTCGACGTCATCGGCGAGCCGTGGTCGCCGCTGATCCTGCGTGACGTCTGGGTCGGCCTGACGAGGTTCGAGCAGATCCAAGCCGACCTCGGCATCTCTCGAAAGGTGCTCACCGAGCGGCTCAACCATCTCGTCGACCAGGGCGTCTTCGAGCGTCGTCCCTACGACGCCCGCCCCCGCTTCGAGTACCACCTCACCGAGAAGGGGACCGAGCTGGTGGAGATGCTCATGGTCATGGCGCGGTGGGGCGACCGCTGGCTCGCGGGCTCGGCGGGTCCACCCGTGCTCTACCGCCACCACGCGTGTGGCGAGATCGCGTCCGTCGACCCGCGCTGCAGCCGCTGCGGCGACCCCATGCACGCCGATGACGTCGACGTGCTGCCCGGTCCCGGAGCGGCCACCTGACCCGACCGCAGCCGCACACGTCGGGTCAGGGACACACACGACGCGATGGGTGGCCGTCCCCCAGGCGTGCCTCAGATGTGGAACCGCGCCTGCGGGGGCGTATGCCGTCAGGCGAAGATCGGGCCCACGGCGGGGTAGGCGGCGGTGAGCGCCGTGCGGACGGCCGAGAGCGAGGGCACGTCCGTGCCGCCCTGGAAGCCGGTGTCGAGACGCATCGGCTTGCCCCACGCGGTGAGGTCCTCGATCGTCGTGCCGGTCGCCGCACCCGAGAGCTGCCCGAACCAGTCGGCGCGGCCGTAGGTGACGTCGCCGCCGATGCACACGAGGTCGACCCAGGACGGGTCGGCGAGGCACACGTTCTCGTAGGGGTCCGGGAGGTGCCGCTCGAGGACGACGAGGTCGGCCGGGCGGCCCACGGCGAGCGACCCGAGGTGGTCGTCGAGTCCGGCGAGCCGGGCCGCGACCGAGGTCACCATGGCGACGAGGTCGGCGGCGGCGACCGGGTGGCCCTGTCGCGCGAGCTCTCGGCGGGCGACCTTCATCTCGGCGAGCAGGCTCGTCGAGCCCGACGGCAGCCAGTCGGCGCCGAGGGCGACGGGCATGCCGGCCGCGATGGCCTCCCCGGCGAGGGTCGTCTCGCCGTAGAGCCGGAGGTTCGACTGGGGCGACCAGACGAGCCGACAGCCGAGCCCGGCAACGGTGCGCAGGTCGTCGGCGGTCAGGGCGCTGCCGTGGATGATGTTCGTGGCCGGGGTCGCCCCGCCGAGGGTGAGGAAGTGCTGGAACTCCTTGGCGCTCACGGCATCCCCGCGTCGGCCCTCGGACAGGTGCAGGTAGAAGGCGTTGACGTCACCCGCGGTGATGCGCGCCATGACCGCCTCGAAGCTCGGCAGCCCGAACGACCCCGAGGGCAGGTCGATCATCGACCGTGCACGGTGGGCGCCGAAGGCCCACTGGTCGATGTTGCGCACGAGCGGCTCGGACGACGCGCTGCTCGCACCCGACGCTCCCTGGATGCCGGTGACGCCGCCGACGAGGGCGCGCACCTCGGCGTAGCGGGTCTGCGTCTTCGGCGGCACCTGGGTCAGGAGGATGTTCTGCGGGTCGCGGACGAGCGCCTGGTAGGGCTTGGACCGGCGCCACGCGTAGCGGTTGTCGTAGATCTTGGGCGGCTCCCAGGCCGCGAAGACGTTGAACTCCGGGTGGCCGTGGAGGTCGAGCAGGCCCGGCAGGATGACGCCGTCGGTCTCGAGCACGGCGACGTCGGTCGGCTTGCGCTTGGAGACGCGGTCGACGAGGCCGTTCGCGACGGTGACGTAGCCGCTCGACCAGGCCCCGTCGGGGGTGATGACGGCGCCGTGCAGCGCGAAGGGCGCCGGGGGCAGCGCGCGAGACCGGCGCGGCGGCTCGGGCAGCTCCTCGGTGATGCCGCGGGCGTAGGCCTTGGCGAACGGCCCCGGGCCGCGGCCCGATCCGCCCGGCCCCCAGTGCTCGAGGGCGGACTTCGTGCCGGCGGCTGGCCGCGCCGGGCGGGTCACAGAGCTGGCCATGTGCGGGCTCCCTTCGGGACGACGACGCTGATCGTCGCGCGCTTCGTCTGCTTGTCCTCGCCGGTGCGGGCCGCCCACGCGTCGACGTCCCGCCACCACGCCGGAGCACCGGGTGGGAGGTCGACCTCGGGGATCGGGGCGAGGTCGGTGGGACCCCACGTGGCGGCGTACGGCGTCAGGTCGCCCGGCCCCTCGGGGGTCACGTGGGCGGCGAGGTCGGCGAGGTGGTCGTTCCAGTTCGCGAGCTGCGCGGCGGTCGTCTCGGCGAGCGGCTTGCCTGACGCGCGCGCGAATCCCTCTGCGTACGTGGGGTGCCGGATCGCTGCCAGGTGTAGCGCCGCGTCGGTGTCGGGCTGGGTCCGCGCCCACGCGGCATACGCCGTCGACGCGAGGTCGCCGAGCGCGACGACGGCCGTGACGTCGGTGCCGACGAGCAGGGCGTCGAGCCAGCGGTGCCGGTAGGCGGCGATGGCCGCGTCCTTGGCGTGCCGGCTTCCGGCCGCCTGCCCGAACACGCTGTAGAGGTAGACGTTGACCATCGCGTATGCCGTGTGGACGCCGACCTTGGCCAGCAGCCCCTGGACGCGTTGGCCGGCCTCACCGACGAGGATGCGGCGCGAGATCGCCTCGTGCGTCGCAGGATCCTGGCCGAGGACGAGCACGCGGGCGCTGCCGTCGAGGCGGCCACGGTGGAAGACCGGGCCCCACTCGGTGCGGAAGTCGGCCGCGGGGTAGACGTCGTCGCCGGGATAGTCGGCGACGAGCGACGCGAAGGGCTCGGCGCCGTAGCCGACGCAGCTCTGGTGCACCACGGCCATGGCAGACCTCCACCCGATCGACAGCCGTTGTCAGTGCAGGGTGGTTCGACGGTAGTCCTGATACATCCAGCCCGTCGGCGGATCGGCGGATCGGCCGTCGGTCCGGTCGGGGCCGGCCTCAGTCCTCGCCGGCCGCGCGACGCAGGAGGAGGGCCCTCTCGGCGTCGTTCTGGGTCATGCCGGCTGCGCGGGCGAACTCGGCGCGCGCCTCGTCGTCGCGGCCGAGCCGGGCGAGCAGGTCGCCGCGGACGCTCGGCAGCAGGTGGTAGTCGGCGAGGGCTTCGGCGGCGACGAGCCCGTCGACGACCTCGAGCGCGGCCTCCGGACCCTCGGCGTAGGACAGCGCGACGGCACGGTTGAGGTCGATGACGGGCGACGGGCGGATCGCGGCGAGCTGGGCGTAGAGGCCGGCGATGCGCGCCCAGTCGGTGGCATCCGGGGTGCGGGCGCGGGCGTGGCAGGCAGCGATGGCGGCCTGCAGCACGTAGGGACCGGTGACGCCCTGCGACGCGTCGACGAGCGACACGGCCCGGTCGAGGGCGGCGAGGGCGTGACGGATCAGGGCCCAGTCC
The DNA here is from genome assembly GCF_001428505.1 of Terrabacter sp. Root181. Lineage (GTDB taxonomy): Bacteria > Actinomycetota > Actinomycetes > Actinomycetales > Dermatophilaceae > Terrabacter. The sequence continues at coordinate 397,422 of NZ_LMHU01000005.1, read as the reverse complement.
CACGTGGTGCGGTCCTGGTCGAGGAGCAGCACCGGCTCGCCGTCGCGGCCGATGCGGGCACGGGTGCGCGACGCCTGGATCTCCATGAGCGCGAGGAGGCCGTGCACCTCGGGCTCGCCGGGAGCGAGAGCCGACAGGACGCGGCCCAGCCGGATGGCCTCCTCCATGAGGTCGCCGCGCACCCAGTCGCGACCCGACGTGGCGGCATACCCCTCGTTGAAGATGAGGTAGACGACCTCGAGGACCGACGCCAGCCGCGGGGCGAGGTCGGCGCCCGACGGGATCTCGATGGTGACGCCGTCCTGGCTCAGCGTCTTCTTCGCGCGGGAGATGCGCTGGGCGATCGTCGGCTCGGTCGTGAGGAAGGCGCGGGCGATCTCTCGGGTCGTCAGTCCACCGATCATCCTCAGGGTCAACGAGATCCGCGCCTGGGCGGTGAGTGCCGGGTGGCAGGCAGCGAAGACGAGGCCGAGGACGTCGTCGTCGATGTCCTCGAGCGCGGCGTCGAAGTCGCCCTCGGCCAGCTCGGCCACCCTCAGCTCCTCCATGTGTCCCACCTGCTGCAGCTTGCTCGCGAGGTTGACGTCGCGCCGGATGCGGTCGATGGCCCGCCGCCGGGCGGTCGACGTGAGCCATGCACCCGGCTTGGTCGGAATGCCGTCGCGGGGCCACTGCTCGAGCGCCTGCACGAAGGCGTCCTGCGCGAGGTCCTCCGCGAGGCCGACGTCACCGACGACGCGGGCCACGATCGCCGTGACCTTGGCGGCCTCCATGCGCCAGACGGCCTCGAGGGTGCGCTGGACGTCGTCGGACGATGTCGGGTGCGGCTCTCGGGCCCTGCCCTCGTCGGTCTGGTCGGCGGTGGATGACACCCCGACACTCTGGCACGGACCGGTGTCGTGCAGCTGCCGGCCCGGCCGACGGTCAGCCGCGCGCGGCGTTGCGGGCGGCCTCCGCGCGCATCTGCTCGTCGCGCCCACGCATCTCAGGGGTGAACTCGTCGCCGAAGTCCTCGGCCGCGAAGACCTGGCGCAGCTCGAGCGCCTGCCCCGGGCCGGGCACGCACGACACGGGCCACTTCCGGAGCCACTCGAGCGCCTCCTCTCGCGAGCTGACGTCGATGATCGTGAAGCCGGCGATGAGCTCCTTGGCCTCGGCGAACGGCCCGTCGGTGACGACCCAGTCACCGTCCTCCCACCTGACGCGCGCACCCTTGGACGACGGGTGCAGGCCCTGGCCGTCGACGAAGACGCCCGCCCTGAGCATCTCCCCGTTGTAGGCCTGCATGTCGGCGAACTGCTCCTGCGTGCCGGTCGAGCCCTGCTCCGAGTCGGGGCCGGCGGGGACGATGATCATGAAGCGCATGACGGTCTCCTCGTGCTGTCGGTGCGGGTCAGGCCCCCGCCTCATCCCTACGTCGAACGGGACAGCGAGTTCTCGACACGACGGGCGAGAGCCCGGTAGAAGTCGGCGTTGGCGAGGTAGCGGTAGTGGTCGGTCGCGAGGCTCCCCGCGGCGAAGAACGCCGAGTCGTCGACGCCGTCGACGATGCCCTCGGCGCGGAAGCTGAGCAGGTCGGCGTGGTCCCAGACGTTCCACCAGCCGCCGAGGTGCTCGCGGGGAGGGTATGCCGCCGGGCCGGGTCCGCGGTCGGGCGCGCTCTCGAGGAAGAGCCCGAGCTCCTCGAAGAGGCCGACCTGCGACGCGGCGGCGCACCAGTAGTCGATGCGGATGCCCCGGTGCTCCGGCATCCGGGGCAGGAAGTGGGTGACGAGGTCGTAGACGATCTGCCCGCCCATGCTGTGGGTGAGCACGACCAGCGGCTCGCCGCGGCTCTCGGCGGCGAAGGCCGCGGTGTCCAGGCCGGCCAGGACGCGCTCGATGATGGGCCCCGGCGACTCGGCGCTGCCTCGCGTCGAGATGTAGGTCATGACGTCACCGAGGAAGACCGGCACGAAGTCCTCGAGCGGCCGCCGCAGGGAGGTCGCCGCGCCGCGCAGTCGCCGGACGCGCCGTGACGCGGTCGCGGCGTCCGCGCCCGTCAGGTCCGGAAGTGCCGCGGCCGCTGCACCGGAGGCGACGTCGGCTGCGGCGGCGGCGACTTCCTCGGCGGCCGCCGGGACGTCGAGGGGCCGCGACACGAGGGAGCGGCCTCCGAACGCGAAGTGCGCTCCGAGGTCACCCCAGTAGACCCGCATGATCGGCACCCCGCCCGGGTCGTCGGAGACTGCGGGCGCGACGTGCTCGCGCAGGTGCGCCTCGATCGTCGGCCACGGCACCTCGCCGAAGGCCCGGGTCGCCCGGGCCAGACCCGGGTCCTCGTCGCGGACCGCGACGCCGTGGACGAAGACGATCGGCACGGGGGTCCTGCCGTCCGGCCTAGAGCTCGAGCCGGGCGGTCGCGGCCGACTCGACCCCGTCACGGAAGGCGACACCCTCACGGGCGGCCTGCGCCACCGCCTCGAGGACCGGGACGAGGCCGTCGTCGTCGACGTGACCGGCGACCTCGTCGGCGACGGCCTTGACCTGGTCGGGGGCGTTGCCCATGGCGACGCCCCACGCGGCCCAGTGCAGCATCTCGAGGTCGTTGCGCTGGTCGCCGCAGGCGACGGTGTGGATCGGCTCGACGCGCAGCTGACGGCGGACGAGCTCGAGCGCGCTCGCCTTGGACACGCCCTCGGGGTTGATGTCGAGCCACGCCGACCAGCCGACGGCATACGACACCCCGTGCAGACCGGCGCGCTCGACCATCTCCATGAACTCCTCGGCGGTGGCCTCGGGCTGACGGAGGGTGACACGGGTGACGGGGTGCGCGATGAGCTCGTCCCACTCGACCTCGCGCGACTCGCCCATGAGCTCGCCGTCGGGGAAGTGCTTGCTCACCTTGAAGCCGACGCCGGGCTCCTCGACGGCGATGAGGGCGTCGGGGAGCGCGACGCGCATCTTCTCGAGGACCGACTGCGGGTCGAAGGTGACCATGTCGATGATCGAGTAGCCCTCTGCCGCAGTCGGATCGAGCCGGAGGGTCAGTGCCCCGTTGGAGCAGATCGCGTAGCCCTGCCGCAGCCCGAGAGCGTCGAGGATCGGTGTGGTGGCGATGATCGACCGGCCCGTCGCGATGACGACCGCGATGTCCTCGGGCAGCGCCTGGACGGCGTCGCGGACGCCGTCGGAGAGCTCGCCCATGTGGTTGAGGGTCGTGCCATCGAGGTCGAGGGCGAGCAGTCGCTGTGCCATGCGCTCACCGTATCGTCCGGCTCGAGCCGCCCAAGCAGGCCCGGACACTCGTCCCCCGCGCGTCGCGCAGCCGTCACCGGCCCGTCACCCGGAGGTCGCTGCGTCAGTGCTGCACCCCATGCAGCACTGACGTACGCGCGCCCGGCTGCCGACGGACGACCGTTGCTCGTCAACCCACTTCGACACGCCGCATGACACGCCGCGTCTGCGCGCCGACGACGACCAATGGTCGTCGCTGGGCGGCCCGCCCGGCGAGGCGTGAGGGCTCAGTAGATGCCGGTGCCCAACGGGTGCCCGGAGTTGGTGAGGCTTCGGGCGGTGAAGCCGCCCCTGCCGTTGCCGGGGTAGAGCCAGAGCCGGCCCGCCGTGTCGAGGGCCAGCAGGTCGGCCTTCCCGTCGCGGTCGAGGTCGCGCCCGGCCAGCAGCCTGGTCATCGAGCCCCAGCCGGTACCGACGCGGACCGGCGACGCGAACGTGCCGTCGCCCCTGCCGGCGTAGAACGAGAGGTCGCCGTTGCCCCACTGGACATGGAGGTCGGCGAGGCCGTCCCCGTTGGCATCGCCGATCGTGACGATCTTCTTAGCGGCACGGAACGTGCTCGCGGCCACGACCTTCCCCGCACCGAGCCCCTGCAGGCCTCGGCCGGGGTAGAAGACGAGCTCCCCCGTCGAGCGTCTGGCGAAGAGGTCGGCCATCCGGTCACCCGTGAAGTCGCCGCCGGTGACGAGGAGGTTCATCGAGTTCCACCCGCCGGCCCCGATCCGGACGCGGTTCTGCCCGGACGAGTAGCTCCACAGCGCGCCGGAAGAGTCCCTGGCGACGAGGTTCTCCCGACCGTCGTCGTCGAGGTCCCCGGCGAGCGCGATCGAGTTCACCGACCGCGTCGGCATCACCGACGTGCTGAGACCGTTGTCGAGGTCGAAGGTGCCAGGTCGGCCGACGTGCATCATCAGAGTGTCGTACCAGGGGTGGAACTCGCAGAGCTCGCGCAGGGCATCGCCGTTCCACAACGAGACCAGAGCCGGCGCGCCGGGGACGGCGAGCTTCGCAGTCCAGAGGTTGATCGGCAGGTAGCCGGGGCTCGAGCAGCGCACGTTGGCCTGGAGCGTCGTCGAGCGCTCCATGGTGTGGATCCTGTGTTGGAGGCCCGTCCTGCCGTAGAGGGCCACCCCGTTGCGGTACCACTGGCCGTTGCACGCCAGGTCCGGGACCACGGACTGGCTGCCGGGATACCAGGAGAGGATCCTCACGGCGGCGCGGACGAATTGGCCCGATGCGACGGTGCCCTCGGTCGTGAGCGACACCATGACGACCCCGACGGGTGGGGTGCTCCCGGACGACCAGACGCTGCTCGCGCCGGTGGTTGCCTGCACGGACTGGACCGAGACCGACAGGGTGCGCCCTTCGTCGGCGGCGGTCCGGGCGTGAACCCACCCGGGCAGGCCGGGGTCGGGGGCGATCGCCGCGCCGGCCCGCGACCAGAGGTAGGTCACCGAGACCGTGCCGAGCTCGGCCTCGAACTGGGCGGGCAGGTGCGGCAGCTGCATCTGGAACTGCCTGCTCGACTCGTCGTAGGCGATGCCCCCCACCTGCCACCGCGTGGCCACGAGCGGCGCACTGGTGGCGGTCTCGGTGCGCCCGTCCGGGGCCACAGCCGTGACGGTGGCCGTGAAGGTGCGACCGAACTTGGCCCGGCCGACGGCCGTCGTGGCGAGCGTCTCCGTCGTCGTCGTGCGCCCCAGCTCACCCGTCTCGTCGGCCCACACGTAGGAGTAGGTCGTTCCCGCGGGCGTGTCGGGCTGCGGGACGACCACGGACGCGGCCTGGGCGTCCAGCACGACGCTGAAGTGAAGCTCCTCGATGAGGTCAGAAGTGTCGGCAGCCACGGCGGCCGACGCCGACCCGAGACAGACGAGGGCTGCTGCGAGAGCGGCCATGAGGCGCCGTCGGCCCCGCCGGGTCGAACCCTCGGTTGCCTGACCTGCCTTTGCGCGCGCGGACGTGTCCACTGCCCCTGCCCCTGTCTTCCTGCCGAGCTCGTCACCTGCAGTCCGCACTGTAGGGCCGGGGTCGCCGCTGCGGAGCCGGACGCACGTCTCTCGTTGCGGGGGTCGGCGCCTGGGACGTCGCGGGGAACGGGCTCAGGCGAGGCGACCGACGGCGTCCTCGATGCCGCGGTGGAGTGTCGGGTAGGCGTAGATCATCGAGCGCAGCCGCTCGATCGGGACCTTGCCGTGCACGGCGACGGCGAGCGCCCCGAGCACCTCTCCGCCCGCCGGTCCCATCGTCGTGGCACCGACGAGGACGCCGCGGTCGGCGTCGGCGACGACCTTGATGAGGCCGTCTGCCTTGGCGATCCAGCCGCGGGTCGTCTCGCCGAGCGGTGTGACGCCGACCAGGACGTTCGAGAGCGTCTCGCGGGCCTGCTGCTCCGTCATCCCGACGGCACCGACCTCGGGATCGGTGAACGTGACGCGCGGGAGGGCGGCATACTCCGCCGGTGGGCCGTCGTCGCCGAGGACGTCACGGATCACGACACCCGCCTGGTACATCGACACGTGGGTGAAGGCGCCCTTGCCGGTGATGTCGCCCACCGCCCACACGCCGTCGGCGACGCGGCAGCGGTCGTCGACCGGAGCGGTGCGGGCGTCCTTGGCGACGCCGACCGTGTCGAGCCCGACGGCGGCGGGGTCGGCGCGGCGCCCGGTGGCGACGAGGAGCTTCTCGGCCGTCAGGACCGACCCGTCGGCCAGCGTCACGGTGAAGACCGACCCGTCGTGGCTGACCGTGTCGGCGCCGACACCGGGGCGCACCGTGATGCCGTCGGCCTCGAGGGCCACCTGCAGCGCCTCGGACGCCTCCGGCTCCTCGAGCGCGAGGAGCCGGTCGGCGGCCTCGACGACCGTCACCTCGACACCGAAGCGCGCCATGACCTGGCTCAGCTCGCAGCCGATCGCGCCACCTCCGAGCACGACGATCGAGGCAGGCAGCTCGGCGGCTTCGACGACGTCGTGGTTGGTCCAGTAGGGCGTCTCCGCGAGGCCCTCGACCGGCGGCATCGCGGCCGTCGTGCCCGTGTTGACGACGATGCCCGTCGTCGCGGTGTAGGCGGTGCCGTCGACGTCGACGCGTCCCGGTCCCGAGATGCGGCCGGAGCCCCGGACGAAGGTCGCCCCCTTCCCGGTCAGCCGCTCGACGGCGACGCGGTCGTCCCAGTTGTCGGTGGCCTCCTCGCGGATGCGCCTCGCCACGACCGACCAGTCGGGTGTGACGTCGCCGACCGACCCGGCCAGCCCGTCGACGCGGCGGGCCTCGGCGAGCGCGTCGGCGGCGCGGATCATCATCTTCGAGGGGATGCAGCCCCAGTAGGGGCACTCACCGCCCACGAGGCCGCGGTCGACGCCGAGGACGCGCAGGCCGCGCTCGGCGAGAGTGCCGGCGACGTGCTCACCTCCCGGCCCGAGCCCGATGACGATGACGTCGAAGGTGTGGTCGGTGTCGGTGGCCATGCCACAGCCTTACCCGCGCCGGCCCCGGAGGGAAGAGGCGCCGGGCGTCGTCGTGGTCGACCGGCACCTCGGGTGAGCCGGGCACGCACCGGCTCCTGGGCGACGACGACGCTGCCGACGACGAGGACCATGGCGACAAGGTGGACCGGGCCGAAGTGCTCGCCGAGCAGGACGACGCCGAGGAGCACCCCGACGACGGGGTTGACGAGGCCGATGATCGAGGCTGACGTCGGACCGAGGACGGCCAGGCCGCGGAACCACAGGACGTAGGCGACGCCGCTGCCGATCAGCCCGAGATAGACGAGAGCTCCGACGGCGGGCAGGTCGAGCGCCGGCGGTGCGCCTTCGACGACGAGCCCGATCGGCAGGAGGACGAGCCCGCCGGCGACGAGCTGCCACGACGTCATGGTGACGACGTGCTCGGTCGGCGACCACTTCCGCGTGAGGACGAAACCCACCGACGAGAGCACCACGGCGACCAGCCCCGCCCCGAGGCCCAGCGGGTCGAGCGGCTTGTCGAGGCCGTTCTGGAGCACGAGCAGCGCCACTCCGAGGAGGCCGGTCAGCCCGGCGGCCGCCGCCACACGAGCGGGCCGTCGACCCATGAGCAGCCAGGTGACGCCCATCGTCACCATCGGGGCGGTCGCGACGAGCGTGGCACCGAGCCCGCTCGGGAGGCGGTAGGCGGCGAGGAAGAGGAGTGCGTAGAAGAGGCCGATGTTGAGCGAGCCGAGGACGAGCGAGCGCCACCACCAGTCGCCCCTCGGCAGGCGCCGGACCCAGAGGAGCATGAGGAGCCCGACGGGCAGGGCCCGCACCGTGGCGGCGAAGAGCGGACGGCCCGGTGGCAGCCACTGCTGCGTGACGGCATACGTGGATCCCCAGACGGCGGCGGGGATCGCGGTCAGCGCGACGTTCGCCCAGCTCGCTCGATTGTCTTCCATGGAAGGTAAACTACCTTCCGGAGAAGATATATTCCAGCCATGGACCAGCACCAGGACCACGCGCAGCACGTCGTCGACCAGTGGGCGGTCGTGCGTCCCGAGCTCGACGTGAGCCCGGTGCTCGTCATCGGCCGCCTGCACCGGGTCGCGCTCGCCCTGACGGCCGAGCTCGTGAAGGTCTACAACGCCCACGGGCTCGGCGAGGGAGACTTCGACGTGCTCGCGACCCTGCGACGCACCGGTGAGCCCTACGAGCTGACCCCCACGGAGCTCATGGACCAGACGATGGTGACCTCCGGAGCCGTGACGAAGCGGCTCGACCGGCTCGAGGGTGCCGGTCTCGTCGAACGGCGGGTCTCCGACGGCGACCGGCGCAGCCGCATCGTGGTCCTCACCGGCACGGGGCGCGAGCTCATCGACCGCGCAGCACCCGAGCACTTCGCCAACGAGGCACGCCTGCTCGAGCCCCTGACGACCACCGAACGAGCGACGCTCGCCCGCCTGCTGGCCAAGCTCGGCGCACCCCTCGGGGTCTGACCGGACAGGGTCTGCGAGGCGACGCCATGGACGGCCCGGCGCTCGCGGCGTCGTCGGCCTACGCTGCGCTTCCATGACCGTCACGTCGCTGGTGCTGCTCGGCGTCGCCGCGCTGCTCATCGGGTTCGCCAAGACGGCCATCGGCGGGGTCGCGAGCATCGCCATCGCGATCTTCGCGTTCGTCCTGCCCACCAAGGAGTCGACGGCCGCGATCCTGCTGCTGCTGCTCATCGGCGACGTCGTCGCGGTCTGGCACTACCGCCGCGACGCCGACATCGGCCTGCTCAAGCGGCTCCTCCCCGCGGTGCTGCCCGGCCTCGTCCTCGGCGCCCTCTTCCTCTCCTGGGTCGACGACACGACCCTCCGCCGCGCCATCGGTGGCCTGCTCCTCGTCCTCGCGGCGCTCCAGCTCGTCCTCACGTGGCGCTCTCCCGACACCACCCGCGTCGGGTCGTCCCGGGCCGCCGCACTCGGCACCGGCGCGGCCGCGGGTTTCGCGACCATGACGGCGAACGCCGCCGGCCCCGTCATGACGCTCTACCTCGTCGCGCAGGGCGTCGAGAAGCGCCGCTTCCTCGGCACCGGCGCGCTCTTCTTCTTCGGCGTCAACCTCTGCAAGGTGCCCTTCAGCGTCGGGCTCGGCCTCTTCAGCGTCGAGACCCTCTGGCGCACCGTGCTGCTCGCTCCTCTCGTCCTCGTCGGCACGTGGATCGGCCTGCACACGGCGCGGCGACTGAGCCAGACCCGCTTCGACCAGGCCGTGCTCGCCGCGACCGTGGTCTCGGCGCTGGCCCTCGTCGTCCGGTGAGGCACGGCGCCTAGGGTGCTGGTCATGAGCCGCACCGCCGACGACGTCGACCTGGTCCGAGCCTCCCGCCAGGCCTGGGGAGGCCTCGAGACGCTCCACGTGCTCGGCTACTTCGCCGACGAGGTGCGCGACGCGTACGTCGCCCTCGGCCTGCACCCGCGCCTCAGCTACTTCGCCGGACGCTCGGCCGCCTTCGGAGCCGTCGGGCCCGAGGTGCCGACGGCGACGTTCTACGTCTTCGCTCCGTGGCTGCACGCCAAGGCCCTGCCGGCGTCATGGTCGGTCGCGAGCCCGGAGCAGGTGCAGCAGGCCCGCCGCGACGGCATGGCGGTCGTGCTCGACCGCGTCGTCGGCGACACCGACGTCACCGAGCTGCTCGACCTCGCCCGCACCGTCTGCGCCGGCCTCACGGCCCCCGGCCGCCCGTTGTATGCCGCCCACGCCGGGCTCGCGTGGCCCGACGAGCCGCGCCTCGCGCTCTGGCACGCCGCGACACTGATCCGCGAGCACCGCGGCGACGGTCACGTGGCGGCCCTGCTGCGCGCCGGGCTCGACCCGGTGGAGTCGATCGTCATCGGCGGCCTCTTCGCGGGCAACACCGGCTTCATGCGGTCGAGCCGCGGCTGGTCCGACGACGAGTGGACGGCTGCGGTCGAGCGGCTCACCGAGCGGGGCCTCGTCGACGGTGACGCCCTCACCGAGGAGGGGCTCGCCTTCCGCAAGGACCTCGAGCGCGAGACGGACCGGATGGCCCTCGAGGGCTGGGCGCACCTCGGGCTCGAGGGCACGCGACGGGTCGCCGAGCTGGCGGCGCCCCTGCGAGCCGCAGCCCTGGGCAGCGGCATCCTCCCCGACTGGGTCAGCTCCCGCGGCTGACTGCCCCCGCCGCGGTTCGAGGTGATCCTGCGACGCACGTCGGTGTCGGGATCACCTCGAACCAGCCCTTCCGCCGCGGGTTCGAGGTGATGGCGGCACCCGCGTCGGTGCCGGGATCACCTCGAACGGGGGGCCGGGCCGAGCGGAAGGTCAGGGAGTGAAGGCGTCGCGGAAGCGCTTGAGCGCGAGCTCGTCGTCGCCCGAGGCGAATCCCTCGAGCCCCACCGATCCGGTGTAGCCCATCTCGACGAGGGCTCGGGCGACGGCCGGGTAGGCGATCTCGCCGGTGCCGGGCTCGCGACGGCCGGGCACGTCGGCCACCTGGATCTCGCCGATGTGCGGCAGCGCCCGCCGGCAGAGCTCGATGAGGTTCCCCTCGCCGATCTGGGCGTGGTAGAGGTCGAGCATCAGCTTCAGGTGCGGGCTGTCGACGGCCTCGACGAGGGCCAGGCAGTCGGCGGCCGTCGCGAACGGCACGCCGGGGTGGTCGACGGCGGTGTTGAGGTTCTCGAGCACGAACATCACGCCCTCCCGCTCCCCCAGCTCGGCGATGCGCCCGAGCGTGCGCTGCGCCGTGAGCCACATCGGGCCGGTCGCGACCGGCTCGGGCCGTACGGGCAGGCCGCGGTCGTCGAGGCCCGTGCCGTGGAGGTTGAGGCGCGGGATGCCGAGCCGCTGGGCCACCGGCACCGACTCGGCAGCCGTCGCGAGCAGCTCGTCGGCTCCCTCGTCGTCGCTGAGCCGACCGCGGACGTAGCCGGTCATCGACGAGTAGACGACGCCCTCGTCACGCAGGGCGACGAGCTCGTCGATGTCATGACGGGTCCAGTCCCAGATCTCGACCTGGAAGCCGAGCCCGTGGATGCGACGCACCCGCTCGGCGAAGGGCAGGTCGAGGAAGACCATCTCGGCGCTCACCGCGAGCGTGAACGGGGTCGCCATCAGGCACCGGCCCGAGCGGCGGCGAGGTCGCGGTCGGAGTCGCGCACGGTGACCGTGCCCCCGGTCTCGACGGCCTCGATGCACGCGAGCGCGATCCGCAGCGCGGCTCGGGCGTCCTCGCCGCCGACCTGCGTGGGCTCGCCCTCGCGGACCGCGGTGCAGAAGGCCGCGAGCTCGGCGGCATACGCGTCGGTGAAGAGGTCGGTGTCGGCGCGGGCCGTCGGGCTCGTGACCCCGGCCGCGCCCCAGTGGGCGGTGCCGAGGTGCGCAGGGCTGCCCGCGGTGACCATGCCGGCCGACCCGAACACCTCGCCGCGCACGTCGTAGCCGTAGGCAGCCGAGAAGCTCGCCTCGGCGACGGCGATGGCGCCGTTGTCGTAGCGGATGGTGACGACGGCGGTGTCGAGCAGCCCGGCGTCCCTGAACTCGGGGGCGACGAGGGCGTCGGCCATGACGGAGACCTCGACGGCCGTCGCGCCCGCGTTGAACCAGTTGAGGGCGTCGAAGTCGTGGATGAGCGTCTGCGTGAAGATCGTCCACGGCGGCACCCCGGCCGGGTCGGCGAGCCCCGGGTCGCGCGTCAGCGAGCGCAGCAGCTGGGGCGTCCCGATACCGCCGGCGGCGACGGTCTCGTGGGCGGCCCCGAGGTCGCGGGCGAAGCGCCGGTTGAAGCCCACCTGCAGGGGTATGCCGGCGGCTCGCGACGCGGCGATGGCGCGGTCGGCGTCGGCGAGGGTCAGGGCCATCGGCTTCTCGACGAAGACCGCCTTGCCGGCCTCGGCCGCGGCGACGACGAGGTCGGCGTGCGCCGCGCTCGCGCACGTGATGGCGACGGCCTCGACCCGCGGGTCGTCGATGAGTGCCTGGGCGTCGGTGAGCCACTCGACCCCGAGGTGCTCTCCGAGCCGTTCGGCGGCCGCGGCCCGCGGGTCGGCGACGGCTACCAGCTCGGCCTCGCCGAGGCGACGGGCCAGGGTCGTGGCGTGGTGGGTGCCGATGCGGCCGGCTCCCACGAGACCGAAGCGGACCGGGTCGATGCGCGTCATGGCTGCTCCTTCGCAGATGTGAACTAGAGCGCTCTAGTGCGGCTCCCATTGAAGCGTCCCACCGCCACACCGGTCAAGGGGTGGCCCGGATCCATGGAGCGCTCTAGAGTCGCGGACGTGGACAGCGAGAGGGTCACGATGGAGCACGTCGCCGCACGTGCCGGCGTCTCGCGCGCCCTCGTGTCGATCGTCTTCCGCGGCGTCGCCGGCGCATCCGAGGCAACCCGTGAACGGGTGCTCGCCGCGGCCCGCGACCTCGACTACCGCCCCGACACGCGCGCCAGCCGCCTCGGCAGCAGCCGCACCCGCACGCTCGGCGTGACCTTCAGCGTCGGGCACACCTTCCACGGCGACCTCATGGAGAGCCTCTACACACATGCCGACGCGGCGGCCTACGAGCTCGTCCTGAGTGGCGTCACGCCCTCCCGCTCCGAGGCGGCCGCGGTCGAGACCCTGCTCGCGGAGCGCTGCGAGGGCATCGTCCTGCTCGGCAGCAGCCAGTCGACGGCTCAGCTGGCGCGCCTCGCGAGGCGCCTGCCGGTCGTCAGCGTGCTGCGACCGGTGCCCGGCGGAGAGGTCGGGGTCGTGCGCACCGACGACACCGCGGGGCTGCGGCTCGCGGTCGAGCACCTCCGCGCCCTCGGCCACACGCGGATCGCCCTGCTCGACGGCGGTCGCACGGCGGGAGCGGCGGAACGGCGTCGTGGCTACCGTGCGGCGGTGCGCCGGGCACCGGGGCTCGTCGAGAGCATCCTGCCCGGCGGACCCAGCGAGCTCGAGGGGGCCGAGGCGGCCCGGGCGTTCCTCGCCCAGACCGCCCGCGGGCGCCCCACGGCGGTCGCGGCGTTCAACGACCGGTGCGCCATCGGCTTCGTCGACGTCGTGCGGCAGGCGGGCCTCCGGGTCCCCGGCGACGTGTCCGTCGTCGGCTTCGACGACATCACGGAGGCGGCCTACCCGCACGTGGCGCTGACGACCGTGCGCCAGGACGCCGAGCGCCTCGGGGCCGAGGCGGTGCGCACCCTCGCGGAGCGGCTCGACGGCGAGAGTCCGCCGGGTACACCGCCCCCGCCCGTCGTCATCGAGCCCGAGCTCGTCGTGCGGGCCAGCACGGCGCCGGTCACCCGTCGCAACACGCCCTCGTGATGCTGGCGCCGCCATGAGCGTCACGGTGACCCGACGACGATGAGCAGGCGCGGCGGCCATCCCGACTGGCAGGTTGGACCCATGCCGACCTACACGTCCCACGATGGCACCGAGCTCGCCTACCGCGTCGAGGGCACGGGTGACCCGGTCGTCGTCTGGCCCGGCGGCCCGGCGCGGGACCCTGCCTACCTCGGCGACCTCGGAGGCCTCGCGACGGTCGCCGGACGCTCGCTCGTGATCCCCGACCCACGCGGCACGGGCGCCTCGCCGCTCCCGGCCGACCCCACGGCATACGGCCCCTCGGGGCTCGCCGACGACCTCGAGGCGCTCCGCGCCCATCTCGGGCTCGAGCGCCCCGACCTCCTCTGCCACTCCGCCGGAGCATCGGTGGCCCTGCTGTATGCCGCCCGCCACCCCGGGCGGATCGGGCGCCTCGTCCTCATCACCCCGGGCACGTCGGCCGTGGGCCTCGACATCAGCGACGACGAGTGGGAGGCGCGCGTGGCGCTGCGTTCCCACGAGCCGTGGTTCGCGTCGGCGAGGCGTGCCCTCGACTCCGAGGACGACTCACCGGCCACGAGGCAGGCGATGTCACCCTTCCTCTACGGCCGGTGGACCGGGACCGCGCAGCAGCACGCCGCCACGGACGACGCCCAGCGCAACCGCGAGGGCACCCGGGCGTTCCGCGCCGCGCCGGTCGACGCGGCGGCCACCCGGGCGGCGCTCACGTCGCTCAGGGCACCGGTGCGCGTCGTCGTGGGCGAGCTCGACCTCATGCCGGGACCCGACCTGGGAGCCGAGCTGGCCGCGATCTTCGACGACGGCCGCTGTGTCGTGCAGCCGGGTGCCGCCCACTTCCCCTGGGTCGACGACCCGGCACGCTTCGCACGCCTGGTGTCCGCCGCCCTGGAGGACTGAAGGCCCCGGTCAGCCCGGGACGGGGTCGCGCCCCTGCCACGTGCACACGCAGGCCTCGTTGCCCTCGGGGTCGGCGAGGATCCAGAAGGCCGGAGCCCTCGAGTCGGACACGAGGTGCCCGCCGGCGGCGAGGGCCCGCTCGATGCGTCCGGGCGCCTCGTCATGGGCGACCGTGACGTCGAGGTGGATCCGGTTGCGTTGCGGCCGAGGCTCGTCCATCTGCTGGAACCACAAGGCCGGGCCCAGGCGGAGCGGGTCCTGCACGTCGTCGCGGGCGATGACGTCCCAGCCGAGGACGGCGTCCCAGAAGGGCCGGACGGCGTCGATGTCCATGGCGTCGATGGCGATCTCGACGACCGTGAGGGTCCCGGGCTGCGACGTCAGCCCCATCTCGGCGACGACGGAGTCCACGGCCCGACTGACCGCGATGTCGGCGTCGCTGACGCCACCCGCCGGCTCGGTCGACACGGCCAGGTGCACGATGGTGCCGCGGACGTCGAGGTCGGGCTGCCGGCCCAGGGGCGCGGCCACGGCGCCGACCCGTGCGACGAAGTCGAAGGCCGTCGCGACGTCGGACGCCTGCACCGTGAGGTGCATCCGCTGGAGCAGGAACCGCCACGTGGGGAGGGCGTCGGACGCTGCCTGACGCGTGAGCTTGTCGGCCATGACCCGACCGTAGCCCGATCCACCGACGGCGCGCGCCCCGTCAGTCCGCGCGTATGCCGTCCCGTCGGGTCGTCGTGTCACGGCGCGCCGCCGTCGTGCCGCGGACCACGAGCTTCGGCTCGAGGACGAGCTCGACGGGCTCGGTGCGCCCGTCGTCGAGGCGTTGCGTCGCTGCCTCGACCGCAGCCGTCGCCATCGCCTCGGGGATCTGGCTGACGCTCGTGAGGTCGACGGTGGCGAGGCGGGCGATGAGGCTGTCGTCGTAGCCGACGACCGAGACGTCACCCGGCACGTCGACGCCCTCCCGCCGCAGGCGGTCGAGGAGGCCGAGCGCGGCCCGGTCGTTGAACGCGACGACGGCGGACGGCATACGGGATCGGCCAGAGGTGGCCTCTCGACCGCCGACGGGCGGCGCGACGTGGCCTCTCGACGGTTGGGGGTGGTGGAGGAGGTGGAGGGCGGCGGCTGCGGCAGCGCCAGCCTCCTCGTCCCCTCCACCCTCGACGACGAGGCTCGCATCGGCGAGACCGAGGCGTTTCATGGCGCGGCGGTAGCCCTGCCGGCGCAGCGTGGCGATCGGGCCCCGAGGACCGTCGACGAAGGCGATGTCGTGGTGTCCCAGGCCGACGAGGTGCTCGACGGCGAGGGCGACACCGACGTCGTCGGCAGCGCGCACGACGTCGACGCCGGCGGCCTGCGCTCGCCGGCCGATGGCCACGACGTGGTGCTCCTCGGCGAGGGCGGCGAGCTCGGCGTCGGGCAGCCGTGGACCGAGCAGCAGCAGCGCCTCGCACCGGAAGTCGAGCAGCGTCTCCACGGCTCGACGCTCGTCCCGCGTGCGCGTCAGGGGGCTGACGACGATGTCGTAGCCGCGCTCGTCGGCCGCGGCCTGGAGGTCCTCGAGCAGCTCGGCGTGGAAGGTGCTGCTGACGTCCATCGTCACGCCGAGCAGCTGTGTGCGGCGGCGCGCGAGGAGGCTCGCGGTGCGGTCGGCGCGGTAGCCGAGCTCTCGGGCCGCATCGAGCACGGCCTCCCTCGTGGCGGCGCCGGGTCCGGGCCGGCCCCGCAGGACGAGCGATGCAGAGGCGGTGCTGACGCCGGCCCGGGAGGCGACGTCCTCGAGGCGGGGACGCGAGGGGCGGGACGGCATACGACTCCTTCGGTGGCTGCCCCGGGACGGGCTCGGGACAGATTGTCAGAACAAAGGGTTGACAGGCGCGGACGGTGCTCCGCACACTGGAGCCATCGTAGCCTTAAAGCGCTTTAAGCGCTGGTTGCGCACCACCGAACAGGAATGTCCAGAGAGGTACATCCCATGACGCAGTCACCCATCGGCGTCGCCGTCATCGGCGCCGGCATGGCGGGCCGGGCGCACTGCGCCGGCTACCGCACCGCCCCCACGCTCTTCGACCCGCCGCTGCCGCCCATCCGGTACGCCGCCGTCGTCGACGCGAACGAGGGCGTCGCCAAGGACGCCGCCGGCCGCTACGGCTACGAGCGCCATGGCACCGACTGGCGCGAGCTGCTGACCGCCGACGACGTCCAGGTCGTCAGCGTCGTCGTCGCCAACCACCTGCACCGCGAGATCGTCGAGGCGCTCCTCGACGCCGGCAAGCACGTGCTGTGCGAGAAGCCGCTCGCGGCGAGCATCGACGACGCCCGCGCCATGATCGCCGCCGCCGAGAAGCACCCGGACCTCACGACCGGCACGGCGTTCGTCTACCGCCGCCAGCCCGCCGTCGCCGCGATCCGCGACCTGCTGCACGACGAGCTCGGCGAGGTGAGCCACTTCAACGGGCGCTACTGGTGCGACTACGCCCGCAGCGCCGAGACGCCGATGGCATGGCGCTACAAGGGCGGCCCCGGCACCGGAGCCCTCGCCGACATCGGTAGCCACCTCATCGACCTCGCCGAGTTCCTCTGCGGGCCGATGGCGTCCGTGAGCGGCGCGACGTTCACGACGAAGGTGACTGATCGCGCCGTGCCGCTGGGCACGACCTACGGCCACGCGAAGGCCGAGCTGTCCGACGTGCGCGAGCCGGTCGAGAACGACGACGTCGCCACCTTCACCGCGCACTTCGAGTCCGGCGCCGTCGGCACCTTCTCGATCTCGCGCATCGCCCCGGGCCACGCGAACTCGCTCGCCTTCGACCTCATGGCCGAGCACGGCGCCGCGAAGTGGGACATGGACCGGCCGGCCGAGTTCTCCGTCATCCGCAAGCTGCGTGACGACGGCCTGGACGGCTACAACCAGGTGCTCGCCGGTCCCGCCCACCCCTACGTCAAGGGCGGCCTGCCGATGGACTTCCCCGGGGTGTCCTACGGCGTCGGCGACCTCTTCGGCTACCAGTGCCGGGCCTTCCTCGAGCAGGTCGCCGGCATCGACGGCCTTCCTCCCGTCGCGACCTTCGAGGACGGCCTGCGCGACCTCAGCATCATCGACGCGGTCACGAGGTCGGCAGCCGCCGGCGGCGCGTCCGTCTCCCTCGCCTGAACCGCTCGAGTCCCCCACCACCCCAAGCACTTCCGGAAGGTACGACCATGCAGCTCGGCGCCTACAACGCCTGCCTCGGCGACAAGCCCCTCGGTGAGGCCCTCGACATGATCAAGAGCCTCGGGCTCACGAGCGTCGAGATCAACTCGGGTGGCTTCCTGCCGCCCATCCACCTGCCCGTCGACGACCTCCGCGCGAGCGAGCAGGCCCGGCAGGACTACCTCGGCGAGTTCAGCTCCCGCGGCCTCACCCTGACCGCCCTCAACTGCAACGGCAACCCGCTGCACCCGGCGGCCGGCTTCCCGCACTCGCAGGACCTCCTCGACTCGATCGAGCTCGCCTCGCTCCTCGGCGTCCCGCGTGTGATCACGATGTCCGGCGCACCTGGTGGCGAGGCGGGTACGTCTGTCCCCGTGTGGAACCCGCTCCCCTGGTGGAGCCCGTTCCTCGACGTGCAGGACCACCAGTGGAGCGTCGCCGTGCCCTACTGGAAGGACGTCCAGGCCAGGGCCGCCGCCGCAGACGTCCGAGTCGCCATCGAGATGCACCCCGGCAACATCGTCTTCAACCCGCGCACCCTGCACCGCCTCGTCGAGGAGACCGGCGCGACGCACGTCGGCGCCGAGATGGACCCGAGCCACCTCTTCTGGCAGGGCATCGACCCGGTCCTCGCCGTCGCCGACCTCGGTGAGCTCGTCTTCATCGCCGCCGCCAAGGACACCCGGATCAACGAGGCGGCCAAGGTCAACGGCGTCATCGACGACTCCTTTTACCGCGTCGCCGAGGGCCAGCCCGGGTACCTGCCTCTCGGTGGTGGGTCCACGCTCAGTGGCTGGCCCAAGAGCCCGTCGTGGGACTTCGTCGCCGTGGGCCGCGGCCACGACACGGCGTACTGGACCGAGTTCCTCCGCGCCCTGCACGAGGTCGACCCCGACATGCCGGTCAACATCGAGCACGAGGACCAGGAGCTCGACCAGCTCGAGGGCCTGCGCTTCGCCGCCAACACCCTCATCGAGGCCGAGAAGGGCATCTGAGCGTCACGGTGCTCCCGCCCGCACCCGGTTGAGGTATCCGCGCCGCACGTTTTGTGGCGCGGATACCTCAACCGAGTGTCGTTCAGTCGTTCCAGCTGATCTCCCACGTCGTGTTGTCGCCGTGCTGCTGGGTCCAGAACGTCCGCCAGGCGGGCGACGTCGTGGGCCGCGGCAGCTTGGCGCCGAGGACGCCATCCACCGTGGGGTCACCGTCGGACACGTGGATGCCGGTGATCTCGTTGTCGCCGTCGTTGTAGGACGGGCCGCTCATCGAGTCGAACGTCGCGGATGCGTCGCGACCCTCGGCGAGGAAGCGCACCGGCTGGGGTGCGCGACCGCGCCCGGCGGCGTACTCCTCACCGGACGCCCGGTCGGCGAGGTGGAAGACGTAGCCCGAGTCGAGCGCGTTGCGCTGGGTGTGGAGGCCGTCGCCGGCGTCCTCGACGACGAGGAGGTCGTCAGCCGTCGCGAAGGCGATGTTGTCGAAGCCGGTGTGCTCCTCGTCGCCGACCGCGGCGATGGAGATGCGTCCGCTGTCGGCGCTCGAGCTCGTCTGCGAGACGCGGAAGACACCGCCGTACGCACCGGGCAGGGTGCTCGAGGTGCTCGTGTCGCCCGTCTCGGTGAAGTAGAACTCCCTGAACCCGGTGCCAGGGCGGAAGACGCCGTTCTCCGGGCGCTTGAGCGGCGTCGCGTTCGCGGCTTTGGCGGCGGCCGTCGCGTCGAAGGCGCCGGTCGTGCCGGTGTGGATCGTGACCCACCGGGTCGCGAACGACGAGCCGTACGTGTGCAGCTGCGAGATGAACGGGTCCGACGGGTTCGACTGGAGCTGGGACGTCGTCGCCGGCGTCCCGTCGGCGCGCTCGATCTGGAGGGCCTGGAGCGTGCCGCCCTTCGTGAGGTCCGTCCTGTCGGTCGGCACGAAGCGGTAGGCGAAGCTGTTGGGCACCTTGCCGCCGCTCGCGCCGGTGCCGCCGATGTCCTCGAGCATCCAGACGTTGCCGTCGGCGTCGTTCTGGATGCCCTCGAAGCCGCCCGAGCCGAGTGCGTCGAGCCGCGTGGCCCTGCCACCGTGGACCGGGTCACCGTTCGCGTCGAGGCCGACGCCGAAGACGCCTCCCTTGGGCGCGCTCGACTCGGCCGTGAGGAGCAGCTGCTGCGTGAACGGGTTCCACGTGATGCCGTCGATGGTGGGGTAGGCGTTGCCCGCCGTGTCGGTGTCGGAGATGAGCGTCACCCGCTTGAGGGGGTCGGTCTCGTCGAGGTTGATGCGCGTGACGTAGCCGCGCGGGCCGATCTCGTGGCCCTGGTAGAGGTAGTGCTTGCCGCCGAGGACGAGGTAGACGTTCTTGTCGGGCTCCGTCTTGTGGGCCTCGTTCTTCGTCTGCGTCAACGGCGCGCCGTCGAGCGTGTTGTAGCCGTAGTGCGTGACCCCGCTGGCGGTGTCGGGGTTGGTCATCGGCAGGTTGCCCCACGCGACGGACGTCTGGGTCGCCGACGGGGTCAGCACGTTGTTCTGGACGCCGAACCTGGGGTTGGCATGCGGCACGTTGACGACGGGCAGGCCGCCGTGCGCGTCGGCCGACGAGCCGCCGAGGGCGAAGGCGGCGGCCGCGGCGAGGGTGCCGACGAGCCCCGCCTTGACGATGGTGGGAGTGTTCACGGAGAAGCCTCTCGTGCGCCCGGTGTGAGTGCCCGGGGATGAGGAACTGAGACGCCTCAACACTTTCCGCGAAGTCTGGGAGAACCCTTCGGATCCCGTGAACGGCGTGGAAGATCGCGCCGACGCGTCGGTGAAGTCTCGTCGACCGGGGCGTTCGGCCGCAGGTTGACCGGATGGTGGCGTCCGTGTCGCGTCGTCATCGGGCACCTCGACGAGGTGCCCAGCCCTCGCGGCGGCCGGGGTTGCCGGACAGGGCCACCGGTCGCCACGGGGTGCGATAGTTTCGGTCCACGACCTGTCATCGGGGGAGGTGCAGTGAATCCGAGGGTCACCATCCTTGATGTTGCTGCCCGGGCAGGCGTGTCCATCTCATCGGTCTCGGCCGCCCTCAACGGGCGCCCTGGCGTGTCCGAGGACACCCGACGACGCATCGTCGACGTCGCCGAGCAGCTGGGCTGGGTGCCCTCGCTCCGGGGCCGGAGCCTGTCCGGCCAGAAGGCGTATGCCGTCGGGCTGGTGCTGGAGCGCTCGTCGGAGGTCATCGAGTCGGATCCCTTCTTCGCCGGGTTCATCGCGGGTGTGGAGTCGGTCCTCGAGCGGCAGGGTTTCGCGCTCGTGCTCCAAGTGGCCTCGAACCGGGATGCAGCCGTCCAGCGCTACCGGCAGCTGGCCCTCGACCACCGCGTCGACGGGGTCTTCCTCACCGACCTGTCGCAGCACGACGCACGGGTGCGGCTGGTGAACGAGCTGGGGCTACCTGCGGTTGCGGTGAACGCCGCGCAGAGATGCGCCGTCGCCGCGGTCCGCCAGGACCACCGGCCCGGGCTGGCCGAGCTCATGGACGAAGTCATCGCGTTGGGGCACCGCCGGATCGCCCACGTGGCAGGCCGCCGTGGCCTGCTCCACACGCGTCAACGCGTCGAGGTCTGGAGGTCGGCGTTGCAGAAGGCCGGTCTGGAGCCAGGCCCGCTCGTCTACGGCGACTTCACGGTGGAGAGCGGCAGCCGCGCCGCCGACGACCTGCTCGCGGCCGCCGGCGACACCCCCACGGCCGTCGTGTGTGCGAACGACCTCATGGCGATCGGGTTCATCGCGCGAGTGAGTGCCCTGGGCATCGACGTGCCACTGGAGATGTCCGTGACCGGGTTCGACGGCATCCCGCTCGGCGCCTTCGTGAGACCCGCCCTGACGTCCGTGGCCACCGCTCCGCGGCTGCTCGGTGACGCAGCAGCCTCGATGTTGCTGGCCGTCATCCAGGGCGAGACTCCCTCCGACGTCACGGTGCCCGCGACCAGGCTCTTGCGTCGCGACTCGCTCGTGGACGTGCCGCGCGCCTGACCGTCGTCGCCCTCGCCTCGCGCGGGCGCATGCCGTCGCTCACGTTACCGAAACGCTTCGTCGCTAACCCCCACTCGCTTGTCCCGCAGTGTTACGTTGCGCCAACCAAAACGTTTCGGTTGATCCGGAGGCATCATGGCAACAATGAAGTTCCGTGGGATGCGCCACATGACGATCGCCGCGGTGGCCGCCGCCGGGCTCGCGCTGAGCGCGTGCGGCGGCGGCGGTGGCACCTCGGGAGGGGCCGCGCCCACGGTAGGCGGCGCAGTCAGCGGTGACCTGAACATCCTCGTCTCCAGCTCAGCAGGGTCTGACGCCGGATTCCAGGCAGTGACGAAGGCGTTCAACACGAAGTACCCGAACGTGAAGGTGAACTTCTCGGCGGTTCCCAACGAGAACTACAACCAGACCCGCTCGTCACGCCTGACCGCCGGAAGCGTCGATCTCGTCGTGGCCTTCCCTCGTGAGGTGCCGAGCTATGTCCCCGCCGCGAACGCGGGGGATGACGCACGACTCGCGGACTCCGGCGGCTTCCTCGACCTCACGGGTCAGCCCTTCCTCAAGGCGTTCAACCAGTCGGTGCTCGACGGGACGAAGTACAAGGGCAAGAACTACACGGTCCCGACCGGCCTGAGCTACTACACCGGCATGTTCTACAACAAGAAGATCTTCGCCGACAACGGCATCACGGTTCCGACCACCTGGCAGGAGCTGGTGGCGGCCTGCGACAAGCTCAAGGGCAAGGGCGTCGTGCCGGTGGGCATCGCCGGCAAGGACTCCGCGGGCGTCACCACGCTCGGCATCGTCCAGGGCCTCTTCCCCGGCGCCCCGGCCATGAACGACCTCGCCAAGGGACTGTACGGGGGGTCGGTCAAGCTCGACCAGGGCAAGCAGCTCGAGGTCCTGCAGCGACTGCAGACCCTCTACGGCTACGCGCAGCCGAACTTCGCCGGCATCAACTACCAGACCATGACGGCGGACTTCGTCAACGGGAAGTTCGCGATGATGGGTGACGGCACCTGGAACACGAGCACGATCCAGAAGGCCGGCGGCTCCAAGCTCGACTTCGGCTACTTCCCCCTGCCGTCGAGTGACAACGCGGCGGACAACAAGTTCCTCGGCGGCAAGGTCGAGCTGTCGCTGGCGATCCCGGCCAACGCGAAGAACCCCTCAGCAGCGATCGCCTGGCTGGACACGTTCGCCAAGAACTACCAGCTGTTCAACGAGCAGGCCGGCTTCGCCCCTGCCGTCACCGGCGTCAAGGGCAACGCCTTCTACGACACCATCTCCGATGCCACGAGCACGTTCCAGCCTGCCTGGGACACGATCTGGATCGCCAACACCAAGGCCGGCCCCGCCGCCTCCGTGCCGTTCAACTGGGCCGGCGTGAAGCCGATGGGCACCACGGACGCGGCTGGTGCCGCGGCGGCAGCACAGAAGGACTGGGACGCGGGGCTCAACAAGTAACCGGCCCTCGGGTCACGGACGGTCTTCGAGGCCGTCCGTGACCCGGGTCGGGCGCGGCGGACGCCCGCTCGCTGCGCCCCGGGCGCACGCTCGCCTGCGCTGTGGGCGCCGGCGGCCTCAGACCACCAGTTCGGACTCGCACCAGGAGGTAGCTCGGTGAGCACGTCAGGCACCATCATCTTCGGGCGACGATCGACCGCCCAGCTGCTCTTCGCGCTGGGCATGAGCCTCATCGTCGTCTTCTCCCTCGTGCCGGCGGTCGGCATCCTCGCGGTCTCGTTCACGGACATCCGCTCGCTGCCCTTCCTGCCGGTGAGCTTCGTCGGCCTCGACAACTACAGGACGTTCTTCTCCTCGGCGCAGCTCGGCTACAACCTCAACGCGCTGAAGAACACGCTCGTCTTCGCGATCGCGGTGACCCTGCTGCAGAACGTCCTCGCCCTGTTCATCGCCGTGCTGCTCAACATGCGGCTGCGCGGCAGGAACTTCGCGCGAGCCGTCGTCTTCATGCCCACGATCCTGGGCGTGACCATCATCGGACTCGTCTTCGGCCTGATCTTCAACCCCTCGGGTGGCCCTGCGGCGAGCGTGTGGGGCTGGTTCGGCTCGTCCTCCGCATTCTTCGGTGACCCGTCTCTGGCCATGCCGCTGGTCATCGCGGTCTCGGTCTGGTCGGGGCTCGGGGTGGCGGTCGTCATCTACCTCGCGGGCCTTCAGGCCATCCCACCGGAGCTGCACGAGGTCGCCTCGATCGACGGCGCGTCGAGCTGGCAGCGGCTTCGCTACGTGACCACACCCCTGCTGGCGCCCTCGATCACCGCCAACACGCTGCTGTCACTCATCGGCGCACTGCAGAGCTACCAGCTCATCTACGTGCTGACCGGCCCCATCAACCCCGCGACCCAGGTGCTCTCGCTGGCGATCTTCACCCAGGGCTTCGGCGGGGCCCAGGGCGGCACGGCCCAGTCCCAGGGCTACGCGGCAGCCATCTCGATGGTCCAGTTCGTCATCGTGATGATCGTCTCGCTGGCCACCTTGGTGTACCTGCGCCGGAAGGAGACCGCGCTGTGAGCGCCATCAATGCGCCGACGGCGGTCGGTGGCGGCGTCGTGAGCGTCGAGGACAACCCGCCGATCCGCGGCGGGTCGGCGCCCCAGCGGGGCAAGGTCGTCCTCTATGCGCTCCTGGTCCTGGTCGTGGTCATGTACCTCTACCCGTTGCTGTTCCTCGTCAACACGGCGCTGAAGTCCGACGCAGAGTTCATCTCCGATCCCACCGGCCTCGTCACCGCGCCCCAGTTCTCGAACTTCGCGACGGCTGTCGACAAGGGCAACTTCGCGTCGTACCTGCTCAACAGCGTCCTCTACACCTTCGTCGCGGCCAGCCTCGGCACCGTGGTGTCGCTGCTCGTCGGGTTCCCGGTGGCTCGTGGCTACGTCAAGCACACGCGACTGTGGAACGCGACCTTCGCGGCGATGCTCTTCCTGCCCAACACGCTGATCACGGTCTTCCAGCTCGCGTTGCGCCTCAACCTCTACGACACCCGGCTGGGCTACATCCTCATCATGGCGTCGGGTGTGGGCGTCGGCCCGCTGCTCGTGACCGGCTACCTCAAGTCGGTACCCAGGGAGATCGACGAGGCCGCGGCTCTCGACGGGGTCGGCTACGTGCGCTACGTCTTCGGGTTCCTGCCCACCCTCATCAAGCCGGTCCTCGCGACGGTCTTCATCCTCCAGGCCATCGGCGTCTGGAACGACATCATCCTCGCCACGATCCTGCTGCCCGACGCGTCGAAGTCGCCGGTGACGCTGGGGCTGTTCGCGTTCAAGGGCACCTACGTCAGCCAGTGGAGCCTCCTGTCGGCCGCGACCATGATCGTGGCCGCGCCGCTCGTCGCGACCTACGTCTTCCTGCAGCGCTACCTCGTCGCCAGCGTCGTCGGCGGCGCGGTGAAGGGGTGACCCGTCGATGAGCGACAGGTCGACCCCAGGTTCGGGCCCGCCCCGGAGAGGTGACCGGCCGGGAGCCCCGACACGACTCGCCCTGGTCGGGGCGGGCCGGTTCGGTCGGTTCATCCTCGACGTCACGAGGAACGTGCCTCAGGTCGCACCCGTCGTCGTCGCCGACATCGCCAGCGAGCAGGGCGCCCGCCTGGCCGCCGACGCCGGCTGCCGCGCCACCACCGTCGAGGAGGCGCTCGTGGCCGCCGACGTCGACGCGGTGGTCATCGCCACCCCACCCCACACGCACGCGGAGCTGGCGCAGGCGGCCCTCCGCGCCGGCAAGGACGTCTTCTGTGAGAAGCCCCTGGCCGCCACGCCGGGCGAGGCCGCGCAGACCCGCGCGCTCGCGGAGTCGCTCGACCGCGTCGTGGTCGTCGACCACGTCATGCGCTACAACCCCCTGCTCCGCGCGATCCAGACCGTGCAGCACCACCTCGGCCTCGAGCCGGTTCGTTTCCTCTTCGAGAACGACGCCGCGGACGAGAGCCTGCCCCGCGACCACTGGTTCTGGGACGAGGCGAGCTCGGGTGGCATCTTCGTCGAGCACGGCGTGCACTTCTTCGACGCCGCGACCATGTTCGTGACCGAACCGGCCACCTCGGTGACCGCCGTGTCCACCTCGCGACAGGGCTGGCCGTCGCCCGACCTCGTCACCGCGACGGTGACGCACGGCGACTGCCTGGCCACGCATACGCACTCCTTCACCCACGCCCATCGCTGCGAGCGCCAGCTGATGCGCATCGACTACGGCAGCGCGGAGGCGCGGATCGCTGGGTGGATCCCCGTCGAGGCCGTGCTCGACCTGCACGTCGACCCCGCCGGCGAGAGCGCGGTGCGCGCCCTCGTGGCCAGCCCTGAGCTCGCCGGCCTCGGCCGTGGCCTGGACGGATGGCACGTCGGCGTGCAGGCCGACGACGTCGCCGGTGACGCCGAGGCGATGGGACGCGGGAGGCACTTCGGCGCCTCGCGCCGCCTCACCGTCACCCTCTCCCTCGGGGGCGAAGCCGCCAAGCAGACGGTGTATGCCGCCTGCGTCGCCGCCGCCCTGCGTGACCTGCACGGCTGCCGCACCGAACCCGGCCGGCAGCCTCTGTCCGGGCCGCGAACGGCCGAGGCGGCCGTGGTCGTGGCCGACTGCGCGACGCGGGCAGCTGCCCTCCGGCGGGCCGTCGCCGTTCCCACCGCGCCTCGGCCCAGGCCACTCGTCGACCACCTATCTGCGAAGGAAACCCTGTGATGTCCCACGGCCCCGTCCACTTCCCGCTCGGTCCGTTCACCCCGCACGAGGACAACCCGATCCTGGCTCCCCAAGGCGACACCTGGGAGTCCGGGAGCGTCTACAACCCGGCCGCGGTCGTCGTGGACGACCGGGTGGCCCTGCTCTACCGGGCACACGCGGACGACATCGTCTCGCACGTCGGCCTGGCCTGGAGCGACGACGGCTACCGGTTCGAGCGGGAGCCGGAGCCGGTGCTCTCGCCCAGCGAGGACTACGACCGGTTCGGGTGCGAGGACCCCCGGGTGATCGCGATCGACGGGACGTACTACCTCACCTACAGCGGGTGGGACCGCACGCAGTCGCTGCTCTGCCTGGCCACCTCGACCGACCTGCGCACCTGGACCAAGCACGGTCCGCTCTTCCCCGACTTCGACACCTTCCAGCCGCAGGGTCGTGGCGAGACGGGCCCCTGGTCGAAGGCAGGCGGAATCGTGCCGGCCAAGGTCAACGGCCGGTGGCTCATGTACTTCGGTGAGGGGTCCATCTGGACGGCGACGTCGGACGACCTGCTCACGTGGACGCCGACCGTCTCGGACACCGAGCCGCCGGTCATGGCGCCGCGGCCGGGGACGTTCAGCGACTTCCTCGTCGAGGTCGGGCCGCAGCCGCTCATCACGGACGACGGCCTGATCCTCCTGCTGCACAACGCTGCCGTGAAGAACGCCGACGGCTCGGTCCGCTACACGGCTGGGCAGCTGCTGATCCACCCCGACCGGCCCGACGAGATCCTGGCCGAGCTGACCCGTCCGTGGCTCGAGCCCGTGACCCGCGAGGAGCGCGAGGGCCTCGTGTCGAACGTGACGTTCGTCGAGGGCCTGGTCTGGCTCAGGGACCGCTGGCTGGTCTACTACGGCCAGTCCGACTCGACCCTCGGGGTGGCGACGTTCGTGCCCGGGGCGCGGCACTCCGATCTTTTGGCGCCGTCATGATCACCAGGGACAGGGAGCAGTCATGATCACTCGTCGTACCTTCATCGCCGGATCCACCGCAGCGGCAGGGCTCGTCGTGGGCTCGACCGGTGCACGCGCCGCCGGAGTCGCGGGGGCGCAGGACTCGGCGCCGGCTGGCCCACTGACGAACCTAGCGCACCTGCAGTGGCTCTTGGACTCCGTTCCGCTGCAGGCGAGCTCGACCCACACGACCTACGAGATCGCGGCGCGACCCACGGCTCTGGCGCCCTGGACCTACGCCGACGCCCAAGCCGCCGGCGGCTGGCGACGCGTCGGCGGCGGCTCCCTCGACCCGACCACCGGGTACTGGTCCCAAGGGGCCTACAACGCGGACGACGTCGCCCGGGCGGCCGTGGTCTTCACCCGACACTGGGTGTCCACCGGAAGCGAGCCGAGCCGGGACCACGCGGCCGAGCTGCTCCGGACGCTGACCTTCCTCCAGGACGCGACGGGCCCGTATGCCGGCAACGTCGTGCTGTGGATGCAGGCGGACGGCACGCTCAACCCGAGCGCCGAGCCGCGCGAGCTGCCCGACCCTTCGGACAGCGACGAGTCCTACTGGCTGGCGCGCACCGTCTGGGCTCTCGGCGAGGGGTATGCCGCGTTCGCCGCCGTCGACCCTCGGTTCGCCGACTTCCTGCGCGAGCGGCTCCAGCTGGCCGTCGACGCGCTCGAGCGAGCGTCACTGGGGCGCTACGGCACCTGGCTGGTGGCGGACGACGTCCGGGTGCCCGGGTGGTTGATCACGGGCGGCGCCGACGCAACGGCCGAGGCGTGCCTCGGGCTCGCGGCATACGTCGGCGTCGCTCGGACCGACACGCGAGCGCGGACGGCGTTGTCGCGCTACGCCGAGGGCGTCGCGGCGATGCGCAGCGGAGGGACCGGGGTCTGGCCGTTCGGCGCCGTCATGCCGTGGGTCGGCTCGCAGAGCCTGTGGCACGCCTGGGGTGGCGAGGCCGCCCAGGCGCTGAGCCGGTCGTCCGCCGTGCTGGGGGCCGCGTCACTGCGCTCGGCGGCGCTCTCCGATGCCGGGTCGTTCACTCCGACGCTCCTCGCCTCCGGCGGGCCCTACAACGCGTGGTCGCCCCTGCCCGGAGAGGCCCAGATCGCCTATGGGGCGGAGGGCCGCGTCTCCGGGCTCCTGGCGGCAGCCGACCTGACCGGGTCCGAGGGCTTCCTGCAGCTCGCCGGGCTGGCCGGCGGATGGTTCTTCGGTGCGAACCCGAGCGGTGCGCCGACGTACGACCCCGCCACGGGAGCGACCTTCGACGGGGTGGAGTTCGACGGGCGGGTCAACCGCAACTCCGGCGCGGAGTCGACGATCCACGGTCTGCTGGCGATGATCGCGCTGGACGCGCACCCGCAGGCAGCCGCGCTGGCGGCGTCCGTCACCGGCTACCACTGGGTGGGCCTGCACCACGTCGAGGCCGAGTCGGGTGCCCTGCAGGGCGGCGCGGCCGTCGTGACGCCGCCGTCGACCTGGACGGGGGCAGCCAACTGGTCGGGCGGGGCGTACGTGTCGGTGCCTCGCGGCGGCTCGGTGCGGCTCGACGTCGTGGGCGACGACGGCGCGTTCGTCCATCCCGTCGTCAACCGTCGGACGGGCCGGCTGGGGACCAGCCGCTACACCGCGGTCTCGAAGCACGGCCATCGCACGCTGCTCGGCACCCTGGACAACGGCGGGCTGCGTGAGACCGGCGTCGTGGAGGCCGAGGGGCTACTGCGGCCCTTCCCGCTGAGCCGCCCACTGCCCTCAGGGACCGTGGCCGTCGTCGTCGAGTCCGACGGAGACCTGCAGCTCGACTGCCTCCTCATCCAGCCCGCGGTCTCGACGGTGCGCTACTCGAGGGGCGACGGGCATCCGGCCGTCCTCTACGTCGACGCCGGCACGACGCCGTCGACGACGCCGGCCGTGGCCCCGGGCCGTGGCTGGACGTGGAGCGCTGACGGCGCACGCCGTGGCGCCGCGCACTCCCCGACGGTGAGGGTGACGGGAGGCGGTTTCGCCATCACCCTCTGACTCCCTGCGGGGGCTGACCTCCACCGACGCGCGTGCGCCCCGGGCAAGGCACCATGACCGCCCCCCTCCCCGCGACGCCGTGGACCGAACCGGCCCACCCGCCGCCAGGACGTGTTCACCCGGCGTCGTGACGACGCCGGGTGAACGCGCTCTCCCTTGCTGGCGGGAGGGGGGGCTCGATGCCCCCGTGGCGTCAGCAGCCGGGGAGCCGGAAGCTCGCGATCCGGGTCTGCCAACCCGCGGGGCTCGACGCCTGCCCCGCCGCCGTGTAGTACTCGTTGACGTACCAGAAGGTGCAGTCGTCCGACGGGTCGACGTTCATCGAGGTGTAGTCGCCCCAGCGCGAGTTCGTCGTCGTCTGGACGCCCGAGCCGTTGATGATCGTGCCCTCAGCGAGATTCATCGTCCCCAGCGGCGCGGCCGCCGACCTTCCCGTGTAGCGGATCCCGGGATAGACGTCCACACCGTTGACCACGCTGTAGCCGAGCGCCATGTTTCCCTTCTTGTCCTGGGCGATGCTGCCCATCCAGCGGTGCACGCCGTCGGCGGGGGCGTACGTGCCCTGTTGCGCGACGGCATACGTCCCCGCGGATCCGCGACGCACCTCGTACCAGCGCATCCCGGCCTGGCCGGGCGACGCCTCCACCGACTGTGCGGTGACGAGCGACTCGACCCCCTTGAAGCTGCGGTACGCCAGTCGCCAGGTCGGGCGCTGTCGGTAGCTGAGCACGTCGAGGTACTGGTTGGGGTCCGTGATGCCGGGCTGCGGCAGGCAGTCTCGCGCCGTCGGGGCGCACGGGAACTGCGAGTCGAAGGCCGCGACGGGCAGCTGGGTCGCCAGCGTCAACGACGAGGTGGGGGTGGAGCGCCACTTGACCCGGAGGTCCCAGACGTTGAGCGCGTCCGAGGTGGCGCCGTAGCCACCGCCGTCGTCCTGCGTCCCGACGATGGGGATCGCACTGTCCTCGCGGGGCTTGGTCATGCCGTCGATGTCTGCCGGGAGCAACCCGTCGCCGACGAGGGGCAGCATGCCCGGCGCGTTGCCGTCGAGGAAGTAGCTGACGACCCGGGCGGGCTGGCCGTTGACCATCTTGTTCTTCTCGAGCGCGTAGACGCCGATGCCGTACTCGACCGTCGGGCCGAACTCACGCGTGGTGAGCACGTAGGAGTCGGTCCAGACGCCGTACTTCGGGTAGTCCGGGAAGTACTGGAAGTTCTCGGTCTTGAACGCGTAGCGGTAGTAGGTGCCGGTCGGGTCTCCGGTCGTCGAGATGGCGACGCAGTTCCAGAACGGCTTGGTGGGGTCGTCGAGCCCGCTCGTCGTGAACTGCGACAGGAGCCACCGGCCGGTGAGCTGGTCGTAGAGGACGACCGGGTCGCCGGAGCCCTCGGTGCAGTCGTTGACGGCGAAGCCGGCCCACAGGGCCCCGATCGGTGTCGCCGGGATCAGCGGCGTGCCGGACTTGTCGAAGACCTGGTAGGCCAGGTTCGTCATCTCGACGTAGTGGTTCGGGCCCACGTCCCCGATCGGGTCCGGCGGGTTGACGCGGCCACCGAAGAGGGTGAAGTTGTCCTGGTTGCTGACCCCCTCGAAGTTGGCGATGGTCGGACCCACGGCGAGCGCGGGGGCGGACGTCTGGAGCGCGGCGTCGGCCGATGGCGACGTCGCCGCCCTGCCTGCGCCGGGCGCGCCGCGCTCGTTGAGGATTCGAGCGGTCGAGACGGTCCGCTGGCCGCCCGCGGCGGTGAGGGCGGACATCGGCGGGGAAACGTCCGGCGCCACCGGCGCCGAGAAGATCGGCCTCGACGCCTCCCGATGTGGTGCGACGGAGGGGGCCTCGGCCGCGACCGCGACGGCGGTCACCGAGGCGGCCAGCAGGGCCGATCCGGTGAGGCACGCGACGGCGGTGCGGAGTCGGCGGCTGGAACGGTGTGCTCTCACGACAGCTCCTCGTCCGGGTGCCGGCGGGGTCGCGTGTGGGGCGGCTCAGCCGTCACTCCTTGCTGGTCCCCGAGACATTGGGCGGGACCTCAGGTCACGGACCCGCGATGCGCACGGCCCACGGACGAGCCGCACGCCGACGGCGCGTCCTCGGTGGGGGACGTGCGTGGCTCGGCTGGCGGCCTCCGGGAGGGGGTCGGATCCAGCCAGATGTGTTCGGCGGTACGCCAGATCACGCTAGCGCTGTCGGCAGCCTGCCGCCGGGAAACCGGCGGCACGGCCACCACTGAGCTCGAACGCCTCGGTAGGCCGGAGGACGTGCCGAGGCACCAGCGACGGGGTACGTGTCTGGGGATGGCCCCTCGGGGAGCACGACCAGGGCCGACACCCGTGTTCCCGCGCACCGCGCCGAGTGCCCCGACCGAAAGCCGAGACCCACGATGGCCCTCGAGACGCAGGTGCGCCACCGCCGTCCCTACCGCGGGGCGCACATCGTCACCCGCCTGGTCGGGCCGGCGACGATCGCCGCCCTCGTCCTCGCCTTCGCCCTGCTCTGGCTGGTCGCCCGACCCCGTGGCGACGTGGGCCAGTTCGTCGGTCAGCTCATCGGTGCCGAGGGTGTCCTGCTCCTGTCCGTCGGTCTCGTCCTCATCAGCACGCTGCGCTGGGTGGAGCAGTTCTTCGACGGCGTCGACAAGGCCGCGGTGTGGCACCGGCGGGTCGCGATGGCGGGCACGGTCCTCATCGGCATCCACATCGCGACGACGGGCAACCCGAACCCCACCCAGCTCGGCCCGACCCTCGGCACGATCGGCGTCGTCGGCCTGGCGACCCTCACCGTGTGGGCCATCGCTCCGCGGTGGCGCTCCATCACCCCTCGTCCGCTGCGCCGGCCGGTGGAGCGGTTCACCGGGACACCACCTGCGCGCTTCGCCGGACGATGGATCGGTCGCTACGGGCTCTGGCGCGGCTTCCACCGCCTCACCGGCGTCTTCCTCGGGTTCGGGGTCGTCCACGGACTGATGGACGCAACGGTCTTCGGCTCACAGCTGCTGCGCTGGTCCTACGTCACGGTCGGCGCTGTCGGGCTGGCCTTCTACCTCTACCGCGAGCTGCTGGCCCGGCGCCTGGCGCGCACCCACGACTACGAGGTGTCGTCCGTCGAGCCCATCGACGACGCGTCCTTCGAGATCTGGCTGCGTCCGCTCGGGGACCGCTTCGCCTTCCGGCCCGGCCAGTTCGCCCTGGTCAACCTCGAGGCCCGTGACCGCTGGCACCGCCACCCCTTCACCATCGCGAGCGGCCCGCAGGAGAAGGAGATCCGCATCACCGTGCGGGCTCTCGGCGACTTC
Source organism: Terrabacter sp. Root181 (assembly GCF_001428505.1). GTDB lineage: Bacteria > Actinomycetota > Actinomycetes > Actinomycetales > Dermatophilaceae > Terrabacter. The sequence goes on along the minus strand of NZ_LMHU01000005.1, from coordinate 365,251 downwards.
ACGTCCAGCATCGGCGACCTCGTCGAGCCCGGCATGCCGGCCGTCATCAGCAGTCCCCAGGGCCACTTCGACTACACGCGGGGCACCGAGCACCAGGTGTGGGTGGCCGGCGGCATCGGGGTCGCGCCGATGCTCAGCTGGCTCCGGTCGGCGAGGCCCGGTGAGCTGCCCCACCGCGTCGACCTCTTCTACACGGCGCGTGGCCCCGCTCCCCTCGCCGACGAGGTCGCCCACCTCGCGGGGCACCACGAGGAGCTGCACCTCCACCTCGTCGACACCGCGACCGACCCACGGCTGACGGCCGAGCACGTGCTCGAGACCGTCGCCGCCGAGCCCCACCAGCTCTCCGTCTTCCTCTGCGGGCCGGAGCAGATGGTGACCGCCCTCCAGCGAGACCTCGTCCGCGAAGGCGTCAGGACGGCCGACGTCCACCGTGAGTTCTACAACCTGCGCTGAGCGCGCCTCAGCCCCCGTCGGTTGAGGTATTCGGCTCGCAGATCCTGCGCGCCGAACACCTCAACCGGGATCCACGGCTACTTGGTGGCGCCCTCCGAGGTCACTGGCTGTCCGCCGGCCGACGTCGTCGGCTTGGTCGCCGCCTGGGTCGAGCCCGACGCGGAACCCGTGTCGGCAGCCGAGGTCGCCGAGGTCGCCGTGGCCGTCGTGGCCGTCGTGGCGGCCGACGTCGACTTGCCGCTGCCACCGGGACCGTTGGCGTCGCCGCCGCTCGCCACCGCGGAGCCGCCGGTCTGGTTGGACGCCACGGACGTGGCCGGCTGCGGTGTCGCCCCGGCGCCCTTGTCGGGCACGTCGAACTTCAGCCGCTTGCCCACGCCGAAGCCGAGCTTGACCGCCTTGAGCTTGCCGTCCTCGATCTCGAACTCGAGCACCGGCCGCGAGTCGAGCCGGCTGAAGTACTTCGCCTTGCGCTCCTGGGCCGTGTTGAAGCCCTTGAGCAGGCTCAGCGTCGCCCGTCCACGGAACGTGTCGGTGTTCTTGGCGAAGAAGCCGGCCAGCTTGGCCACCTGCGCGCTCTTGATCGGCTCCCCACCGGGCTCGAGCGAGGCGATGGTGTTGGTGATGTCGCTGACGCTGAGGTTGGCAGCCTTGGGCAGCCGACCGTCGGTGTCGATGTAGCCGATCGCGTTGGACTGCCCGTAGGTGTAGGCGGTCGTCAGCGTCGGGTTCTCCACCAGGGCCGTGGCGTCGTCCGTCAGGGCCGGGTCGACCGTGAGGAAGCGTGCCTGCGTCGTCGAGTACCAGCGGTCACCGAAGTTGACGATGTTGTGGTCCTCGTCCACGTAGCCACCGGCGTACTGCCACGGGGTGCGGAAGATCGTGCTGTCCTCCTTGATCCAGACCTGTCCGGTCGGGAAGTACTCCTGGTGCTGGAAGACCTTCCCGACGCGGTCGGTGACGATGTTCGTGCTGCCCTGGAGGTCCTTGTGCATGAAGTAGACCTTCTGCGCGAACGTGTCACCGGTCGTCGTCATGTTGACGGCGAGGCGGTCGTTGCCGGCCCAGATGTTCTTGAGCATCGTGCCGTTGCGCACCGTCACCCACGGGTTCACGTAGTACGTGACGCCCTGCTCCTTGATCTCGATGGCAAGCTGGCCGGCGTAGTCGTAGACGTAGTCGGTCTGCTTGCGCCCGGAGTTGTTCGGGTTGTGGTCGACGATCTCGGTCAGCTTGCCCGCCCAGTCCCACGTGACGTTGCGGATCATGTCGGGGTTCGTGACGGTCGTCTGCTCGCCGTCCGAGTCGTACGCGTACGTCTCGGTGCGCTTGTTGAGCGAGTCGACGACCTTCGTGGCCTGGTTCGGCTTGGTCGGGTCGTAGGTGTAGGCGCTCTTGTCGAACGTGTTGGCGATGACGGTGGCCTCCGTGCACTTCTTCGTGCACCCGGTGTCGACGGTCCAGTCGCGCTGGGTCATCCGCGTCACCTTGCTCGTCGCGTCGTCGAGCGTCGCGGCCCACGTGAAGTTGCGCGTCGTCTTCGGCGCGTAGTCCCACGTGCCGGTGGCCGTCCGCAGTCGGTACCGCCCGTCGTAGGTGTAGTTCTGCGTCGTCGGGCCTCCGAAGAGCGACGGCACGTCCGCCGGCAGGACGTTCTTGAACTGCGTCACGTTGCCCACGAGGTCGTACGTGTAGCGCAGGTTCATGAGCAGCCGCGTCCCGTCCGGCGACATCGCCGAACGACCGGTGAGCCGCCTCGTGTCGACGTCGCGGTAGGTGGTGTCGACGACGCCGTCGCCGGTCTGGCGCTGCGAGGTCGTGCCGTAGACGTCGTAGCGCTGGTTGCCCAGGTAGGTGTGCACGCAGGGAACGGCGACGTCGACGCGGACGGTGGCACCCGAGGTGTGCGGTGCCGCGGTCGGGAGCAGGACGGTGCCGTTGACGCCGCGCTCGACGGTGTAGTCGAACGTGCCCGGGACGACGCCCGGCGTGCGCGCGGTGACGTTGAGCTGCTCACCCTCGAGCCGGATCGTGAACGGCAGGGTCGGGTTCCAGCTCGAGGCCGGGTCGCCGTGCTGGTACTCGGTGACGGTGATGGTCGTCGCGGTGGCATCGACCGACGTCGTCAGCAGTCCCAGCTCGGTGCAGTCGTTCGTGCCGACGACGCGCTTGAGCCGTCCGCCGGTGTCGTAGTCGTTGCGCACGGTCTCGCCGTCGGGCAGCGACACGGTCGCGAGGCGGCCGAGCCAGTCGTTGTCGTAGCTCGTCGTGAACGGTCCCGTGTTGGGGTGCGGCCCGGTCATCTTCGTGACGTCCTGGGCGAGGCGCCCGTTGACGTCGTAGGCGAAGTCCTGCAGTCGCGCCTTGTCGTCGACGTGGACCATCTTGCCGGCCGCGTTGCCCGCGGTCGGGTGACCGAGGTAGCCGCCGTAGTCCATCGTCACGGGCTTCTCACCGGGGTAGGTGATGGAGGTCAGCAGGCCGAAGTCGAAGCCGAAGACGGTCTTGACGTCGCCCTCCTCGCGGAGCACCGGGCTCTGTTCGGAGGTCTTGTTGCCGGCGAGGTCGTGGGTCCACTTGACGAGCCCACCGTCGGGTGTCGTCGTCGAGGTCCTGCGCCCGAGCAGGTCGTAGGTGTGGGTCGTCGCGAGCCCACCGGGTGAGTCGATGCGGAGCAGCTGCCCCATCCGGTCGTAGGTGTAGCCCGTGAAGAGCGAGGATCCTGCGGCCGTGCGGTCCTCGTTGCGGAGGACGTTGGCGTGCGCGTCCATCCACGTCTTCGTGTGCCGTCCCAGCGGGTCGGTGACGTCGACCGTCGCGACGGTGCCGAAGTCGGTGAGCACCTCGTGGGCGTATGCCGTCCGCGTCGTCGCGCCGTTGGAGATCCGTTCCGACGTGGGGCGGTCGAGGGCGTCGTACGCCGTGATCGTCGCCTTGGCGTAGGTCGGGTTGCTCGTGTCGACCGTGTAGTCGGCGAGCGTGGCGCCGGTCTGGAGGAACGGCTTCCACTGGTGGACGGTGCGGCCGAGGCCGTCGACGTCCGAGCCGCCCTCGGCGGCGAAGCCGGTGCCGGTCTCCCCGGTGACGGGGTCGTAGACCTGGGCGTCCCGCTTGCGCCCGGTGACGCGTCCCGAGCCGTCGGCATACGTCGCCGTGTCGATGGTCGTGCCCGGGTTGAACTCGTCGGTGTGGGTCACCGTCGCGTACGGGTAGGCCGAGCTGTCCGGGTGGTAGCCGAAGGTCGCGACGCCGCCGTCGGGCGAGGTGATGGTCCTGACCCTGCTGTAGGCGTCGTAGGTGTAGGACGTGACGTTGCCGTTCGCGTCGGTGCGGGTCTTGACCCGTCCCGTCGGTCCGTCGAAGTCGGCGGTGGAGGCCAGGCCGACGGCATCGCCGGTCGGGTCCTCGTCGTCCTCGATGAAGCGGCGCGTCGTGTCGGCCGGGTCCGTGCCGGCGGGGTCACCGGAGCCCGAGAGGGCGAAGTCGGTGACGGTGCCGACGTTCGCGTGGTTCGCGTCGGCGTCGTAGACGTAGCGGACGGCATACCGCTTGCCCTTGGCGTCGGGCGGCATGACGATCCGGTTGTAGCTGCCCCACTGGTCGTAGGTCAGCCGGGTCTCGGCATAGGTCGCGGGGGTGGCGCCGCTGGTCGGCGTCAGGATCTCGCGCTGGACGGTGACCGAGTTGTTGTCGCAGTAGGCGGGGTTGCCGGTGCGCGCCCGCAGGACGGTGCCGTCGGGCGCCGTCACGGTGACACCGACGGGCTGGCTGTCCCACGTCTGGCAGTTGGTCGCCGACCAGAACGGCGCCTTCGCTGTCGGCGTGTACTTGATCGTCGGACCGCAGCCGAAGAACGTGTTCATGTCCTCGGACGTGCTCGTCAGGCAGTTGCCGTAGGCGATGTTGACGATCGTGTCGTCGCTCGTCGTGCCGGGAAGTCCGCCGTCGAGGATCTGGACGGGGTTGCCGAGGCGGTCGTAGGCGTACGACATCGTCGTCGTCTGCTGGAGCGATCCGCCTGAGTACCAGTCCTGCTCCACCTTCGACACCTTTGGTGTGGCACGGAGGGCGAGGAGCTGCTCGACGGTGGTCCCGGCGAGGTCGAGCGGTGCGTACGCGCCGGTGCCAGCTGTCGTGCGGTCGAGATCACCCAGCGCCCACGTGGTCCGGGTGCGCTGCATGATCGGCCCGCTCGTCGTGCCGTCGAAGACGGTCGTCTCGTACTCGAGCCCCGACTCGAAGACGGAGCCGTTCCGGTACTTGTGCTCGGTCGTGCGCACCTTGTCGGTCGTCGTCGGGGTGTTGACGTCGCCGCTGTGGTTGTAGCTCGTGTAGTGCTCGCTGACCGTCACCGAGTCGTAGCCGAGGTCGGTGCGGTTGACGAAGTCCTGGGCGGTGTTGCCGTAGGAGATCGTGCTGTCGCGCTCGGCGATGCCGTCGGCGCCGCGGGTCGACTTCACGTCGACGTCGTCGAGCACCCACTGGCTGTCGGGGTGGCTCGTGGTGTTGCCGTCGCGGTGGTAGTCGAGGCCGATGGTGCCGCCGAGCGGCGTCGTCACGGTCTTGAGCAGGTTGGTGCGGCCCTGGGTGTTGAGGGCGACCTTGATGTCCGACGAGCCCTTGGCCCGCGAGACGGAATCGGCGTAGCCGTCACCGTTGACGTCGGTGAGGTCGACGTCGGTGGAGGTCATGCTGTTCTCGTAGTGCCCGCCGGGGTTGAGGATGAGGTAGCAGGCGACGAGGCAGAGCGGGATGCCGATGGTGACGTCGGCGCCGCCGCCGAGGCTCTCCGAGCTGTCCTGCCGGATCTGCGGCTTGCCGTCGACGTTGATGACGCCGAGCACGTTGAAGCTCGACTTCTGGTGCGTGCCGTAGACGGCCTGGTCGACGAGGCCGGTGCCGTTGCTGAAGGCGACCTTGACGTTCCCGTTGTCGCTGTAGACGGCGTCGAGCAGGCCGTCACCGTTGACGTCGTCCCACGAGACGTTGGGCAGGTCGACGTTGGAGTTCGCGGCGATGCCGCCGGCGAAGCCGCCGTTGTCGATGTTGAAGCCGAAGCTCGCACCGACTGAGCCGCTGTAGGAGTTCGTCGAGCTGAACGAGCTGACGGTCCAACGGAACTGGGGCGTGAAGGAGTGTCCCAGGTTGAGCTGCACCCGGATCTCGTCGTCGTCGACGGTGACCCGGTCGGGCAGACCGTCGCCGTTGAGGTCGGCGAGGGTCTCCTGCACCGGGATCGTCGCATCGCGCGGCACCTTCTTGAGGGCCTTGTCGTCCTGGTGGGTGTTCTGCGACGTCGGGTTGGTGAAGCTCGCACCCGCACCGATGGAACCACCGATGTTGGCGCCGTAGGAGCTGTCGGAGGCGCTGCTGCCCTTGGTCGAGGAGCTGCCCTTCGTCGAGTTCGTCGTGCCCTTGTTGTTGCCGGAGATGCCGATCGGGGCGCCGCCGAAGCCGCCGGAGACGGCGAGCGTCGTCGAGGAGTCGACGACACCGACGCCACCGCCGGTGCAGGCCACGCGGGCTGCGGCCGGGCCGCACTCCTGCGAGCCACGGGGGTTCGTGTAGGTGACCGCGTCGGGTCGCACGGTGTCGGGGTAGCCGTCACCGTTCATGTCGAGGAAGTCGACGAGGCTGCGGCTCCAGCCGGCAGCGAAGCTGCCGCCGAACGGTCCGACGCCCGCCATGAGCATGAAGATCGGTCCGGTCTCGCCGAGCAGGTTCGGGGCGCTCGTTCCGCCGCCGGCACCGGCGCCGGATCCGGTGATCGGCAGGTCCTCGCCGAAGCGGGCCGAGCCGGTCAGGCCGTCCTCGCCGGCGTAGATCTTGGCCTTGGGGCCCTGCCAGCGCTGCGCGAGCGTGTCGGCGTCGACGGCCGCGCTGAAGGCGAAGGCCTTGGGGATGTTCGCGGTGGCCTTGCTCGAGTCGAACTCCGGCGGAGCGCCCGAGCCGGGCGGGTAGTTGCCGAAGCCGGTGTCGTTGACCGAGGTGTCGGTCGGGCACGAGCCGCCGAACATCGACTGGCAGGCGTCGTCCTTGTTGTCGAACGGGTCGCCGGAGGCGGTCGTCGTCCTGAAGTCGTCCTCGGTGATGGCCGTCGTGGCCCGACCGGCCGTGGCGGTGTAGCCGGCAGCGGCCCACCCGCGGTAAGCGATCGGGAAGTAGCCCTGCGGGCCCGCCCAGTTGACGGTGTCCGGGACGTCCTCGGACTTCGCGACCGAGCTCTCGGTCCACTTCATCGTGAGGTTGAGGCCGCTGACGTGCGACGAGAGGCCGGCGCTGCGCATGGTGACGTCGAACCAGTACGGAGTGCCGTTCGTCAGGGCGAGGTCAGGCAGCGCGCGGTCGATGGCTCCACCACCGGACGGCACCGTGAAGGCCTCCTTGTAGACGAGGCCGGCAGACGTCTTCGCCGTGACGATGACCTCACCGCCGGGGTTGTCGCCGTCACGCGTGCCGGTCACCGTCGGGGTGACGGTGCGGCCCAGCGTCGAGGTCCACGCGGTCGCCGGGGCGGCCAGCGTGGTCAGCGGGTAGGTGTCGATGTCCATGTGCGGCGAGACCTTCGTCTTCGACGCGTCACAGGTGCCGCCGCTGATGAAGCAGAGGTTCGCAGCCTCGACCCAGGTGATCTTCGACAGGTCGATCGGGCTGTCGACGGCGATCCGGGTGCGCACGGCGTCGTATGCCGTCACGACGCCGTCAGCGTCGGTGACGGGCGGGTCGACGGTCGGGTCCGCGGTGAGGCGGAAGCGGCCGATCTCGGACTGGCCGATGATCGCGAGGCGTGCGTTGGCGTCGGCCTGCGTCGTGAAGCAGCCGAACGACGTGGGTGTCGCGTCGTCGACGCACCAGTTGGAACCGGACCCGCTCACGGTCTTGACGCGCGGGGTGTCGATCGCGCCGGTCGAGGTGATCGGCGTGACGGTGACAGGGGTCGTGGTCACGGCCTTGGTCGTGCCGTTGCGGACGGCGACCTCGGGCCGCAGGTTGTCGGTCGTCACGGCGGTCTTGTCCAGCGCGGCGCTGAAGTGCGCCGTGCCGCCGTTGCTCACGGAGGTGAACTGGCCCGGGCGACCAGCGAGGGTGAAGTCGTCGGCGAGGGAGTAGCTGCGCTGGTTGAGGCCGTTGGCATCGGGAACCGACCCACCGGCATACGTGATCGTGGCCTCCCACGTGACGGCGTCACCGTTGCCCTTGGGGCGTGACCCGGCGCGGAAGTAGAGGGCCTGGCCCTTGTCTACGTGCACGGGGAGTGTCGCCGCGAACGTGGGCGACCCGGCGGTGATGGTGGCATTGGTGAGCTCGCCGCCGGCCTTCTGGATGGCGACGCGGACGGCGCCCCCGGCGGAGTCAGGCACCGGGGTGCCGAGGGTGGCCTTGGCGGTCACGGTGACGGTGCCCTCGAAGGGCGCGATCCACCGGCGGACGGTGTCGATGGGCGGCACGGCTTCGCGCAGGCGGTCGACCATGGCCTCGAAGGCGGGGTCGCTGACGGGCACGGTCTGCGGCGTCAGCGGGACGCGGGTCTGGGTGTCGGAGGAGCCGAAGGTGGGCTGGCACGCCTCGACGCCCGTCGCGCCCGGCGCGCAGACGAGGTGGTTGAAGAGGACCTGGGTGCCGCTCACGAGGTCGACGAGGCCGTCGCCGTTCGCGTCGGTGAAGTAGCTGTCGACCCAGCTCCACTGGCCGCCGACGTTGAAGACGCCGTAGACGCCGAAGTAGGCCTCGATGCCGCCCTGGATGCCGATGGTGCGCTGGACGGGCAGGTCGGAGAAGCCGGAGAGCTTGTGCATGGGCCCGAAGGTGAGGTCGGCGGTGCGCGACGTCGTGGGCCGGCTCGTGTTGAGCTGGTAGCGGATCTCGCCGGACGGGCCGGTGCCCGAGATCGCCTCGCGGTAGACCTTGTCGGGCAGGGCGTCGCCGTTGAGGTCCATGAACTCGATGACCGAGCGGTTGGTCGTGCCGTTCATGGCGAACGAGCCACCTACCGAGCCGGTCTTCTCCGGGTCGGCGATGTTGAAGCCGACGTAGATCTTGCCGTCGCCGGCGTCGGTCATCGACGAGCCCAGACCGCTCAGCTTCTGGTTGATGTAGGCGGCCGTGCCGCCGCTGCTCGGGTTGGCGCCGGTGTCCCACTTGGCGGCGGTGTCGAAGCCGCTGCCTGCGGTGGCGACGTCGTCGAAGTAGGCGAACGTGTGCTTGAGTCCCGTTGTGGGACAGGCGGACAGGCCGTTGCAGCCGATCTGGGTGACGGACCGCAGGCGGGTCTTGCCGAAGTGGGGGTCGGCGTCGTAGCCGAGGTCGTAACGGGTGACGAGCTCACCGGTCTTGCGGTAGACGACGTCGACGTGGTCCAGGACGTCCTGGTCGAGGTCGAGCACGCCGCCGCGGCCGTCGAGGACGGCGTCGGTGCGTCCGCCCGGAGTGCGGATGAAGCGCACCTCGTAGGCGGGGTCCTCGGGCTCGCCGCTCACCGTGCTGGCGGCCGTGTAGAGGATCTTACTGAGGTAGACGTGCTTCGGGCAGACCTGTCCGGCCGGGCAGCTCGCGCCCGCGGCGAGGGCGACCCAGCCGGTGGGCTTGGTGTCGTCCTGCTTGTAGGTGACGGTCTCGTACTCGTAGCGGAACATGTTGACGCCGATGTCGCGCTTGGCAGTCATGAACCAGCGGACGCCGTTGCCGTTCGCGTCGGTGAGGATGCCCTTCGGGTCACGGGACCGGTCGTCGATGCCGACCTGCGTGCCGGCCTCACCGAGCGGGCCGCCGCTGTCGGGGGTGCCGCCGTAGTAGCGGATGTTGCCCTGCTTGTCGCGCACCTCCCACCAGTAGTTGCTCGGCTTGTCGCCGTGGCGGATGACCTGCTCGAAGGAGGTCTCGACCTTGCGGGTGAAGTCCTGTCGCTCGGCCACGCGCGGGTCGAGGACGGCCTTGACGGCGTTGGGCACGAGGGCGTCACCGTCGAGCGTGTAGGACTCGCTCTCGACGTTGCCGCACGGCGGGCTCTTGGCCGTGCCGTCGCAGAAGCGCGGGGCGCCGAAGGAGGTGTCGACCGCGACCTCGGGAGCGGCCAGGTCCCAGCCGAGCCCAGCCCAGGACGGGCCGCCCTCGGAGCTGTACGTGAGGGTGACGTCCGGCGTCATGCCGCGGCCCTTGGGCAGCCTGAGGGGGTAGGTCAGCTCAGCCGTGCCGCTCGGGTTGGCCTCCGGCGGAGTGACCTGCGAGAGGCCCTCGGTGACGTTGGCGTAGAGCAGGTCGGCCGTCGAGCCGTTACCGATCTCCTGTGGCGTCGTCGGCGCGATGCCGGGCAGCGTCGACGCGATGATGCCGCCGCCGGGTGATCCGGCCACCGCCATCGGGATCGCCGTCGTCATCGCCAACAGGGCCGCGAGCACCACTGCCCAGAAGCCACGTCGCCTGGGGCGGCGGACCGACTGGGAGGGCTGGACCGACTGCTCGTCACGGTCGCTGGGCATGGGCAGGCTGCGTGAGGCCATGGTGGAACTCCCTGTGCTTCTCCCGATTCACACGGACCCATCGGTGGGTGGGTCCGAGAGCGCGCGCGGCACGTGGAGGAGCCGGAGCGAGATGTACGTCCTCGAAACGGACGTGGGAGGGTCGGCGAGGGGCGGCCTGGAGTGAGGGGTCGTCCGGCGTCGGCCGAGATCGGCGTTCGGCGTTCGGGCGGTACGGGAACTCACGTTATGGGTCGGCTGGACGACGCGTCAGGCAAATGATGAACTTCGGCCGAATCTGCTCAGAATCAACGGAATCCGTCGTCGTAGGGGGAGTTTTCGTCGGAAGTGTCGGCTGATGCTGCCTGGATCCGGAGATCGGTGTCCAAGGTTGGGAGGGGCCGGGAGGCAGACTTGCGTTGGAGTGCGCTCGAACGCCTAGCGTCGATCAGATGACCGACACCTTCCCCCTGGCAGACCGCACCGTCCGACGCGTGGGCTTCGGAGCCATGCAGCTCCCCGGCCCCGGCGTCATGGGCCCGCCGCGTGACCGCGACGAGGCGCTGCGCGTGCTGCGCCGCGCCGTCGAGCTCGGCGTCAACCACATCGACACGGCTCAGTACTACGGCCCCGACGTCAGCAACGAGCTGATCCGCGAGGCCCTCCACCCGTATGCCGCCGACCTGGCCATCGTGTCCAAGGTGGGCGCGCGTCGTGACGCCGACGGTGCGTGGCTGCCGGCACAGAAGCCTGCGGAGCTGCGGGCCGACGTCGAGGAGAACCTCCGTGCGCTCGGGGTCGACCACCTGACGGCGGTGAACCTGCGCCGGATGGATGCCGATGCACCGGGTGCCGGCGACGTGGCGCTCGAGGACCAGGTGGCCGAGCTCGCTGCCCTGCGTGACGAGGGCAAGATCGCGGGCGTCGGGCTGTCGACGGTGTCTGCCTCGGATCTGACTGCGGCGCAAGCGATCACGGAGATCGTGTGCGTGCAGAACCCGTTCAGCCTCGTCGACCAGACTGACGCTGACGTGCTGTCGGCGTGCGGGGCCGCTGGGATCGCGTACGTGCCCTACTTCCCGCTGGGCTCGGCCTTCCCGCACCTGCCCAAGGTCGTCGACCAGCCGGCCGTGCAGGCCGTTGCCTCTCGTCGCGGGGTGCCTGCCGCTCGGGTCGGCTTGGCGTGGCTGCTTGCCCGCGCCGACAACGTACTGCTCATCCCGGGCACGTCGTCGGTCGCACACCTCGAGGAGAACATGGCGGTCGCCGACCTCGAGCTCACCGACGAGGACCTCGCCGAGCTGGCAGCGGTCGCGGCCTGATCCCGGCGACCCTCTCGGGGCTGTGGCTCAGCGACGCGCGAGGAGGACGACGGGGATGACCCGGTCGGTCTTCTTCTCGTAGTCGGCGAAGCCGGGGTAGCGGCGCTTCTGCTCCTGCCAGACCGGCTCGCGCTCCTCGGGTGTCATGACCCGGGCGTGCACGTCGATCGTCTCGACATGACCGTCGCTGCCCACCTCGATCGCCGCGTCGGGGTGGGCCTTGAGGTTGTGGAACCACGCCGGGTTGACGTCGAGGCCGGCATAGGACGCGAAGACGGCCCAGCCGCCGTCGACCGCCTGGTACATCATCGGGTTGGTCCGTGGCTCCCCCGACTTGGCGCCGGTGGTGTGCAGGAGAAGCAGGGGCGCACCCTCGAAGTGGCCGCCGACCCTGCCGCCGTTGTCACGGAACTCGGCGACGACCTTGTCGTTCCACTCGCTCATGCCCGTCACGCTACGCGCAGAGATTCCACCAAGGCGCGGGAGGCCTCAGCAGGCCTCGACGGGGCCAGCCGTCTGCAGCAGGTAGTCGGCCACCAGCCGTGGCTGCACCAGTGGCAGCAGGTGCCCACCCGGAAGCACGTCGACCTCCACGCCGAGCCGGTCACGAGCCACCCGACGCTGCAAACCGATCGGGAAGAAGCGGTCGTCAGCGCCGGCCAGGACACGGGTCTTGACTGCTGGCCACGCCTTGAAGACACACGGCGACTGGAAAGCGGTGTCGGCCTCGGCGCGCCGGTAGGACTCGCCCTCGGCCGCGATCTCGGCGTCGACATCGTGCAGGAAGTAGCGGTCCACGTCGAAGGGTCCGTAGCCACCGACGCGGGCTGCCTCTTCCTGGGCCTCGAGGGCGCCGGTGTGCGACCACCAGTCGCGTGCGGTCTCGCCAGGATCGGGGATCATCGCGTTGACGAGCACCAGCTCCCGGACGGGCACCCGCTCGCAGACGAGCGGCGCGGTGAAGCCTCCGAGCGACCCTGCCACGAGCACGTCCGTCGAGCGTGAACCGATCGCGTCGACCACCACCTCTGTGTAGCGGGGCAATCCGGCGGTTTCGTCGTCACCCGGCAGATCGACCGCGATCACTTCGTGTCCGGCCTCGCGCAGGAATCCGGTGACTCGACTCCAGACCCACGCCGAGCCACCGGCCCCCGGAATGAGAACGAAGGTCAGCACACTTGACTGTAACGAGATCGACTCGGGCGCCACCGCGGCGTTGGGCTGCGGGTTGGACGCTTGCTTCATGGTCGACGTCGATCCAGAGCGCTTCGAGGGGCGCGGGCGGGTCTGTCTCTTCACCGCAATCAAGCGTATGGCTGTGACCTGCGTCCGACCCGCCCTACTCGCCCTCAGGCCAGATGGGGCCCTGGTCGGTCCAGGTGACTCCCTTGTTGTGGCAGAGGCAGAACGGGTGGCCGACGGGGTCGGTGTAGACGCGCCAGCCGTAGCCGTCGGGGCCGATGGAGTCCTGCTGCAGGGTCGCGCCCAGGGCCAGGACGCGGCTCTGTTCGGCCTCGATGTCGTCGACCTCGAAGTCGAGATGGAACTGCTTGGGGTGCTCGTTGTCGGGCCACTGCGGCGGGCGGTAGTCCTTCACCGGGACGAAGGCCAGTTCGATCTCACCAAACCGGATACCGGCCCAGTGGCCGTGGCTGCCCTCCTTGACCGGGCGACCCGTCACCTCCGAGTAGAAGGCTGCCAGCTCCATCGTGTCCGGGCAGTCGATGATGAAGTCGGTGAGTCGCAGCATCCGGCGATAGTGCCACACGATCACATGACACCTCTGCCAAGCATCGATGCCCCGCGGCGCCGCCAGATCCGCTTCAGTCGCCGGTGTCAGGGTGCGTCCCACGGCCGCGACCGCAGCGTCGAATCCGGCCGCCAGTCAGTTTCGCGATGCGCGCGGCCCGGGTCTCTGGCTTCTTCGCGTCGTGAACGCGATAGAGGATCGCATAGCGGTTGGCGCCGTTGAGTGTCTCGAAGAACGCCCTGGCCTGCAGGTCGGCCGCGAGCGCGGCGGGGACCAGGCCTGGACGGTCCTTGGCGAAGTCCGGATAGCCGTCTCCAGGACTGAGCCCAGGTTTCCTGTGGATTCAAGGGCGTCGCCATGCGAACCACTCCCAGCCGTAGCGTGTCCGGGCATGCCGCGCGGAGGACGAGATCTCCGTCCATGTCACTAACGAGGGCGTTGACCGCGGGCGTCGCACCGCCGCAAGGCGGGCGCCTGTCCTGCTCCGGACGTGCCGAGAGCTGAGACCGTTGCAGTAGTCGTCTGACTGCAATCGGTGAACGGGCTCGTCGAGGTTGCGCTGATCGATGACGTAGAGCCGGAGTGGGGGCGGTCACCAAGCGCTACGGTCAGTCTGTGGCCGCGACCAGTTCCTCGACTCCGACAGGTCGTGGCTTCTCCGACGCGGCCGCCATGCATGCGCTCACCGCACTTTCCGGCCCGTACCTGCCCTGGGGTTCGGGCGCGATGCGACCCGCCGGGCTCGTAACCGTCTGCAACGACATCGTCTTGAACGAACGGCGCCGCATCGTCGAGCTCGGCAGCGGGATCAGTACCGTTCTCCTGGCCCGCCTGATGACCCAGCGCCCACCGCACGGTGGCTTCCTGATCGCGAGCGTCGAGCACGACCCGCTCTGGGCCCGGTGGGTGCGCGCTCAGCTCGACCGCGAAGGCGTCGGGGCCGACGTCACGATCGTTCAGGCGCCCCTGTTGCCGCATCCCCGCGCCGAGTCCGGCATGAGCTGGTACGACGAGGCAGCCCTGGCCCAGGGACTGGGCGAAGCCTTGGGGACCGATCCCATCGACCTGCTGCTGGTGGACGGCCCACCCGCGCATGCCGCCGGCCACGGCTTGAGCCGCTACCCCGCCCTGCCGGTCCTCGAGAGCCGCCTGACCCCGGGCGCCACCGTCGTTCTCGATGACGTCGAACGTCCCGGTGAGCAGGAGGTACTGCGCCGCTGGGAGCAAGAGACCGGGCTCGCCTTCGACCGCAGCCTCGAGAGCGGGGGTGTCGCGGTGGCCCGGATGGCCGCCGAGGGCCCGGGCGGCGGCCATGGCTGACGGGCCATCGACCGGCCGCCGGCCGCTCACCATCGCCCGGGTCATCGGAGTACTGGAGCGGGGCGGGGCCCAGCTCTCTGCCCTGCGACTGTCCGCCGCCTTGCGCTCCGAAGGATTCGTCACCCGCCTCTACGCCGGGGACGCCACCGATGAAGGGATCGCCCTCGCGACCGCCTTCGGCGTGCCCGTCGAGACCTTCGCCCGGAACGCACATCTGCAATGGGTGCCGTCGACCGACTTCGCCGAATGGCTGCGTTCCCGCCTGGCAGACGCCGACCTTGTCCACGCCCACATGTTCGGGGCCTGGTGGGCGGCGGCGGCGGCCGTGCCCGACGGAGTCCCGCTCGTCGCGTCCGAGCACAACGCCGTGACCTGGCCGTACGGCGACCATGTCACCCAGGCTCGCGCCGCCGCCGGACGCCTTGCGGCCTTCTTCACCCACGGCCCCGCTGCCCGCGCCTTCGCCGTCTCGCTCGGCGTCCCGGCGGGGCGGCTGCTCGAGGGACGCTCCATCATCGAGGGTTTCGATGCACGGGCGCTGCCCGGGCTGCCCTGCCCCAGAGTGACCTTCGCCGGGCGCCTGCACCCCGAGAAGGGTCCCGACGTCCTGCTCGAGGCGCTGGCGATGCTTCCCGATCCGCCGGCAACGCTGCTGCTCGGTGATGGTCCGTTGCGGGAGTCCCTCACCGCCCGGTCTCGCGCCCTGGGCCTGGCCGATCGGATACACCTGCCGGGATGGGTGCGCTCGCCCGGCTCCTACATCGCCGGAGCCAGCGTGCACGTCGTCCCGTCCCGGGAGGAAGCCTGGTCACAGAGTGCCGTCCTCGCACTGGGCCTGGGGGTGCCGGTCGTTGGCAGCGCCGTAGAAGGGCTGCCCGTGACCTTGGGGCAGGGCCGCGGTGTGCTCGTCCCGTCCGAGGACCCCGAAAAGCTTGCACGCGCCATCGACGAACTCCTGCACGGTCGCGGGGTCCCCGACCCGGGACCGGGGCGCATCTACGCCGAACGCTTCAGCCCCGAGCGGATCGCGCCGTACTACGCCGACACCTACCGGCGGCTCACCCATGAGGAACGACCCACCCGGCGGCGGACTCAGGCCCCAGAGTAGTGATCGGCCGGTGCACGCACGTGGCGCCAACTGGTCGGTCGGCGCACTGCTGCGACACCCCGGCCTGTCGGGCCAGCCGGGTGACATCGACCGTTCACGACCTCGGCAGTCTTCTCGTGGACGGCTGAGCCCTCCGCTCAATCCGCACCCCCTGGACTGGTGACGCAGTGTCTGCTTCGGGCAGGCTGAGGCCATGCTGACGATCGGACAGCTGGCGTCCTACGCCGGGGTGACCATTCGCGCAGTGCGGCACTACCACCACATCGGACTGCTCCCGGAACCGGAACGCGACGCCTCCGGCTACCGCACCTACGACGCCGCCGCGGTGGTGCGACTCATCCGGATCCGCACCCTGGCCGACGCCGGCGTCCCGCTCGCCCGGGTCCGCGAGCTGCTCGACGCTGACCCGGAGACGTTCGCCGATGCGACCGCCCACATCGACCAGCAGCTACGTGCGCAGATCCGCGCGCTTCAGGAGCACCGCCGGCGCATCGCGCTGCTGGGCTCCGGTGACTCGTTGGCGCTCCCGAAGGACGTGGTCGACTACCTGGACCGGCTGCGTGCCACCGGAGCCTCGGAGGCGGTCATCGAGCCCGAGCGAGATGCCTGGATCCTGATGGCGGCGCGATGGCCAGAAGCGATCCCGGCGCTCATGGCCGAAAAGACGGCCCAGCTGGCCAACCCGAGGGTCGTCCAGCTCTACCGACTCATCGGTCGGATCGCAGAGGACTGGCAGGACGAGGAGCTGCTGCGTGAGACGGCCGACCTGATGAGCGAGCTGCTCGAGGAGGCAGCGGCCGGCGGCGAGCTGGACCGACAGGACGAGCAGATGCCGGACGCGGCGTTCATCCGCCTGATGGACTCGTTCGCCGATGCCGCCCACCCCGCCGTCGCGCGGCTGCGGGAGCTGATCGCCGAGCGCGGTTGGACCGGGTGGACCCGGATCGAGAAGCGCCTGCCCTGAGCCGTCACGCTTGTCTGCGACGGTGAGTGCGTCACACCGCCGGGACGCAGCGTCGAATCCGGCCAGCAGTCAGTGGACGGTTCGCGATGCGCGCGGCCCGGGTCTCTGGCTTCTTCGCGTCGTGAACGCGATAGAGGATCGCATAGCGGTTGGCGCCGTTGAGTGTCTCGAAGAACGCTCTGGCCTGCGGGTCGGCGGCGAGCGCGGCGGCCAGGTCATCGGGGACGGTCGCGCTCTTCTGGCCCGCGTAGGCCGCCGCCCACCGGCCGTCCGCCTTCGCCGCGTCGACCTGCGCCTGCCCGGTCGGCCGCATGCGACCGGACTTTATCAGCGCCTCGGCCTTGTCCCGGTTGGTCTGCGACCATTTGCTCCGCGGTCCGCGTGGGGTGAAGCGCTGCAACCAGTACGTCTCGTCATATCCCCGCTTCTGCCCGTCGATCCAGCCGTGGCAGAGGGCGACCTCGAGCGCCTCCGGGTAGCTGACCGTCTCCGCCGCGCCCACCTTCCCGATCTTGAGCCAGAAGCCGCGGTGGTCGGAGTGGTGCTCGGCGAACCATGCCTCGCAGTCGGAGACAGTGGCGAACGAGATCACCGGCTGGCCGGCCAGCTCCTCCGGCGTCTCATCGTCGGACATACGGCCATCCTGTCATCGCCCACCGACAGGAAGGCCGGCTCCACGGCTGGCAGGTAGCCATGGACCTGCATCACATCGCCGCGCCCGGACCACGGCCTTCGCGGCGCCCGCCGCCCTCCATAGAATGGCCGGGACGGTTCAGTCGAGAGGATCGCGCCATGGACCCCGAGCGTTCGCTGGATGAAGCCACCCGAACGGCGTTGAACGAAAGTCAGATCATCGATCTGACGACGACGGGCCGGCGGACCCGTCGACCGCGGCGCATCGAGATCTTCCTGCACAACGACCACGGCCAGCTGTTCATCACCGGAATGCCCCGGGCTGACCGTAAGCGCGACTGGATCTACAACATCGAGGCCGACCCCCACGTCATCGTTCACATGAAGCAGTCGGTCGTCGTGGACGTGCCCGCGACGGCCCGAGTCGTCACCGACCCCGACGAACGCCGGCCCCTCATCGAGGCGGCCGCCCGGCGATGGGGTCGCACCGACGTGCCGGACATGCTCCTGCACAGCCCGCTCATCGTGCTCACCGTCGACGGCTCGGTGGACCATCAGCTCGGCTTGTAGCGGCCCGCCGCCGCCCGGACGAAGGCGAGCCACACCACCGCCTGCCGGGCGTGCGGACCTGGGCGCCCGCCCTTCCGGGCAGCTGATCGGTTGGGGCGCCCTAGTCGAAGAGACGCAACAGCAGGGGTCGGTTCTTCGGTGTCCAGATCAGCTCGCGGAACTGGTCGACGGGGCCGACCGGCCATCTCTGCGCAATGCTCACGACGGCTGGGTCCTGGATCACAGGGAGGAGCAGGTCGGGGATGTCGGCCCAGGCGACCTTGAAGGGTCGGTCCCACAGCTGCACGACCTTGGTCGTCACGGGAGCGGTCAGGCCGAGCGCGTCGTGCATCTCCGCCAGCCGCTGGTACGCCGTCATCAGCGCCGCTTCGCGGTCCTGCCAGGCCTGCGCGCGCCCGACGTCCCACAGGACGGGCGTCAGCTCCGAGCCACACGCAAGGCGGGAGAAGGCCGTTCCGAACCATTTCGAGTACGGCGCGTACTGCCGTTCCATCAGGAAGGCGAGCCGCATGAGATCCGAGACAAGACGCGACCCGATCACCGAGGAGCCCAGCTCGTCGCCCGCGGCTCCGGCTCTGCCGACCAGGTTCATCTCGGGGTGGACGCGCCACCAGCCGGCGAGCAGCAGGTACAGCCAGACGTCGTGGGGGTAGTAGGCCAGACGGTCTCGCGCCGCCTGCAGGCCGACCTCGTCGTGAAAGACGACCCCCGAGGTGAACATGCGCAGCCCGTGCTCGGGCAGTGTCAGCCAGTCGCGCGGCTCGATGTCGCGGGCCATGTCCAGCTCCAGCTGCTGCCGGACGTAACCGCGGACGGTGTGGACCTCGTAGCCGATCGGGTGACCAGCGAAGGTCGGCGGTAGATCCCGCTCCAGCGCCTCCCGGACCGCGGCGCCATGGCGCGGCTCGTCCTGCTCGGCGAGGAAGACCAGAACACGCGGCTTCCAGTCGTGGTCGGTCGACATCTCGTCGTCGAAGCCGAGCACCTCCGACCCGCGGCCGAGCAGCGCCGCAGAGTGCGGCAGGTCAGGGAAGTTGGCGCTCAGAAGGGGCCGCACGACCTCGTCGTACAACCGCCGGCTCAGCACCGCCCCCGGAACAAACTCCGACACGCCATCAGCCCCCTCCACGGAAACTCAGTGTGGACCCACGCACCAGCCCGGTCGAGCCAAGGGCGGGCCGAGGCCGTCGCGAAATGCAGGACCCGTCGTGATCGGGACGGAACACGCTGCCGCGAGCGAGCACAACCATGGCTAGGTCAGACCGCCCGCCCGCGAGGAAGACTCCCGGCCCCCGGGGCGGCGACGAGCGGGCCTGTCCTCTTCTTGGAGTGCGAGTGGGATCGGTGGCTGTTTGCTGGACACCAGGGTGCCGGTTCGGCAGATTTGGCGGAGACCCGAGGGCGGACCAACGCCCGGGAACGGCGAAGGTGAGTAGCTGATGCGGCTGGTCGTCCAGGAGTTCCTCACGCTCGACGGCGTGTCTCAGGGGCCGGGGTCTCCCGACGAGGACACGAGCGACGGGTTCACCCGCGGCGGCTGGTTCGCGCCGTACGTCGACGAGCCGTTTCTCGAGCTGGTTGGGAACTGGCTCGGCGAGGCGGACGGATTGCTGCTCGGTCGACGTACCTATCGGAACTTCGCGCGCGACTGGCCGCAGATGACCGACCATCCCTTCGGCGGCATCATGAACGCCCTGCCGAAGTACGTGGCGTCCCACGGCCCGACCCAGCCCGTTTGGAGGCCGACCAAGATCCTGTCGGGCGACCTCCCCACGCAGGTAGCCGAACTGAAGCAGCAGCCAGGTCGGGAACTGCAGATTCATGGCAGCGCCCGGCTGGCTCGCTCGGTCTTGGCAGCTGGACTGGTCGACACCCTTCGGCTCGTCGTCGCCCCGGTAGTGCTGGGCCAGGGGCGACGTCTCTTCCCGGACGACGGGCCGCCGGCCGGTCTGAAACTCGTCAGCCATCAAACGACGCCAAGCGGCCTGTCGGTGCTCACCTTCGATGTCACGGGTGAGCCGGAGTTCGCGACGTACGGGCCCGAGACGTAGCCGCTCCCCCGCCGGAGGGACTCGCGCTCGCAGCTGGGTCGACTGGCGCAGCTGGCAGCACGGGTCCGGGACACGGTGTGCCAGTTGCGGGAGCGGCACCGTGGGGGATGGGTCAGCCGCGAGTTCCACCCGCGCGCTTCACCATGCGAAGGCATGCGTCTTCCGCCACGAACCTGCCGATCCTCCCGGTCGGCGCATGCTGAGTTGAGGTGCGTCGCATTTCTCGCCATCTGCCGTTCGCAGATCTGGCGCCCCTCACTGACCGCGCAGCTGTTCGACGATCGCTGCGGCGGCGTCGATGTCCTCTTCCCAGAACGTCCAGTGGCTGATCCCCCAGAGGTCCCGTCGCGTGAGGAGCTCGTCCACGACCCGGGCTGTGTCCCCGACCAGGTAGTAGGGGCTGGTCGAGGCAACCTCTCGGGAGGTCCAGTCCTCGAGGGGTATCTCGTCGCTGGACCCGTGGATGCCGAAGACGAGAGCCGCGCGCTCGGGCGGCTTCGTGGATCGCTCCTGCAATGCCGCTTCCAGCACGCTGATCTTGTGGTCGAAGGCGCTCTGGGAGAACTCCGCGGGATCCAGCCCACCACCCGGCAGAGACTTCGGAACGAACGCCACGGTGTCCGCCCACCGAGCCGCCAGTCTCGTCATGCGTGGGCCTCCGCCACCGAGAAGCAGGGGGATGGGTCGTTGCACCGGCTCGACGGTCAGCTCGCACCCGTTCAGCCGATAGTGCCCGCCCACCCAGTCCAGCGTCTCGCCGTGGTGGAGACGGCGGACGATCTCCACCGCTTCCTCGTACCGGGAAGCTCGGACAGCGCCCTCATCGAAGGGAATTCCGACCATCTCGTACTCCGAGCGGGACCACCCGGCCCCGATGCCGAGCTCCATCCGGCCACCGGACAAGCGGTCGATCTCTGCGGCCTCGCGAGCCAGCAGCACGGGGTGCCGGAAGTCGTTGTCGTAGACGTAGGAGCCAACCCGCAACGTTGACGTCACGGCTGCTGCCGCCGCAAGTCTCGGAGTGCACACGGTGGAGTTGTGAAAGTGGTCAGCGACCTGCAGCACATCGAACCCGAGGTCCTCCACGCGTCGCGCGTAAGAGGTCCAGGCGGTCTTCGACTCCTCGGTTCCGCCCGTTGTCACCAGGCCGAACCGAAAGGGCCGCGACGTCTCCTCGAGGGTCATGCCTGAGAGTATTCCGCGCCCGCAGCCTCCCTAGCCGTCGTCTGCGGCGCGCCGTGCTGCAGCAGTCCGGCCGAGCCAACGCGTGCGTCATCCGGCCGCGATCCGGCTGGCGCTCACAGCTTTCCGACGTGATGTCGTGCCTGTTCCACGACAGCGTCCACGTCAAGGCCGTAGGCCCAGCGTCCGCTCGCCGCAAATGCGGCCAACCGCTCCGCTGCGCGGTCGAAGAGTCGATCCGCTCCAACCTGGTTTCCGCGGGCCGCGTGAGTCATGGCGACGCAGACCTGCGCAAGCCCCTGCCACAGGTCCCGCTCCTCGATCGGTCCAGCCTTCCAACGCGCCTCCAGCACCTCGTGGGCGGAGAACGGACGTCCTGCCCCCACGAGTTCTCGAGCGGCCGCAAGGGCCTCTTCGGGGGGCAGGGGCTCCTCCGACACCGGCTCGACACCCTCGGTCCCGTAGGGCAGCGGTCGACCCAGGGCGTCGCGAGGCCGTGCCTGGCGAGCCCGGCCTTCGGTATCCCGGTCACGATCAGGTCCCGTCATGTGACCAGTCTCCCAAGAGGCGGCACCAGACGGCGCCGTCTTCCGCCACGAGTCAGGAGACCGACGGGGGCCAGCGATGCCTGCGCCACTCGTCCCATGTTGCGAATCCGGCCGGCGGGTCGTCAATGGGTTCGGTGCCGTCGAGCTCACCTGACGTCGGGATGTCGATGCTGGCAGCCCATGTGGCGAGTTCGTCGTCGCTCATGGGCCAGGTGGTGTGTGGCGCTTCGGCCTGGCGCTGGTCACGTCGTCGCCGCTGCTCGTCCGGGGTGAGCTCGAAGTAGAGCATCTCCACCATCGCGCCGAGGTCTGCGGCCGCCTGCCGCAGAGCGGAACGCTCGTCGCGACCCCAGAGGCCGAAGTCGATGACGACGTCGTTGCCGAGCTCGAGGGCGCGCAGCCCGACCTCGATGAGGCGTCCTTCGATCACGTCCTGGGCCGATGGCGGGTTCTCGTGCAGGTAGAGGGCCTTCACCCATTCGTCCTTCGTGAGACGAAGGGCCCCGTGCTCGATCTCGATGCGCCGCGCGGCAGTGGTCTTCCCCGTGCTGGGGAGTCCGACAGTCAGGTACAGACGTGGTGGTCTCATCACCACCCCTGTCCCAGCTGACGCCTCGTCATGGCCGAGGACCCTACCGGGACCCGGATCGGCGATCGCCCGTAGGCGCGCGACGGCGGGCACGGACCCTCCGAAACGGAACGCCCGATCGTGCGCGCCGATACTCTGGCCCGAGGTCGACCCCTACATGGAGTGGTCATGAGTCTTCGAGGCAGCCTGCGGCGGATGATCCGGCACGAGTCCGAGGAGAGCGGGCCTGATGCCGAGGCGGCCCTGGACGTGGGCCGGTACAAGTACCTCCTCCGCGTCGCGTCGCCCCGGGTGTTCGACGCGGTTCACGCCGAGGTGTTTGCACAGCTTCCGGTCGACACGCGTGACGCGGTCTATCGCCGCCTGTGTCGCGACCTGCCGGAGGAGCACCGACCGACGAGTCCCGACCCAACGGAGCTCGCCCGCGCTGCGGGCTGGGCACAGGACGATGACCCCGCGTACCTGCTGCGAATGTTCCGGCGACCCGGCGACCAGTCCGACGACAAGCCGCACTCGGGCAGCCACATGCAGGGCGCGGACACCACTCTGTATGCCGCGTCCGTGCTCAGCGCCGCTGCGCGAACGGCGGCCGCGTCCCCCGCAGCAGCCGAGACGCTCCTCGGTTTCGACACCTCGCTGGAGGCGGCGCAGGTGAACCCGAACTTCTCTGTCCGTCGATCGGACGGAGGTGTGGACCGCACGCCACCGCCACCTGCGGGCTGGGCGCCCTAGATGGCCGGGGCTCTGGCCTGCACCCGGGACTCATCTCCGACTAGCCTCGACCGCGACGCGTGTTCGTCCAGCACCGACTGCCCAGCGCCATCACCGACCGAGGAGCGCGGATGTCACTCGCACGGATCCACAACTTCTCCATCTCCCTCGACGGCTTCGCCACGGGCGAGCCGCAGTCGCTGGAGGCGCCCTTCGGCCACGCCGGCCAGCGGCTCCACCAGTGGATGATGCGCACCCGGTACTGGGACGCGAGCGGGACCGATGGGGTCGACAATGCCTTCGCCGAGCGCCACGGTCCCGGCATCGGTGCTGAGATCATGGGCTCCAACAAGTTCGGCCCGCCCGGATGGCACGACAACCCGGACTGGAAGGGCTGGTGGGGCCCGAATCCCCCGTTCCACACTCCGGTCTTCGTCCTCACCCACCGCGCGCACCCCTCGATCGAGATGGAGGGCGGCAACGTGTTCCACTTCCTCGAGGCGACCCCGGCCGAGGCGCTCGAGACCGCTCGAGCAGCAGCCGACGGCCAGGACGTGAGGATCGGCGGCGGCGCCACTGTCGTCCGCGACTTCCTCGCCGCCGGCCTCATCGACCACATGCACCTCGTCCAGGTCCCGATCGTGCTCGGTCGCGGCGTACGCCTCTGGGACGGTCTCGAGGGCGTCGAGGACGCCTTCGACGTCGAGGCCGTCTCGTCCCCCACCGGGGTCACCCACCTGACCTTCACGCGCAAGGCCCCGTAGACGTCGTCACCCACGACAGGCCCGCTCGACACACGAGCGGCCTGTCGTGTCCTCTGCAGGTCCGCGGCGAGCCATGACCTGCGCGCCCACGCCCGCCGCGAGCGGCAGTACGCATGGAGTGTCGTAGCGCGCACAGACAGCGGGGTGGGCAGACGGCCATCGTCGAGGTGAAGACCCCGACGACACGGAACCGACGCCCCGAAGGAGGCTCCGATGAACACATCGAGCGAGCACACCGGCGACAAGGCGGACTTCCCGCGGGCTCGTGCTCGGGCAACGGCGACAGCCGCCCTCAGCGTGCTGGTCCTGCTGGCCGGCTGCACGTCTGGCGGCGCGTCGCCGTCGCCGGGCGCACCGACCACGTCAGGTCGGACCTCGGGCCGGGCCACGCTCGAGGCCGAGCAGGACCTCGTCGTCGACGGCCACCACTTCAAGGCCCAGTGCACGGGCCACGGGCCATCGGTGCTGCTCGTGATCGGCTACGGCGGCACCATGGACGACTGGGGAGACGTGCCCACCCGTCTCGGCGCGACGGCACGCACGTGCATGTACGACCGCCTCGGGGTCGGGCGGAGCGACTCCCCGCCGGCGATCCAGACGTTCGAGGACATCGCGGCCGACCTCGACGGCGTCATCACGGCACTACGCCTCCCCCGCCCCGTCGTGCTCGTCGGGCACTCGTTGGGTGGGCCGATCGCCGTCACGTGGGCGGCGCACCACCACACGGACGCCCGGGCACTCGTGCTGCTCGACCCCAGTCCGCCCGGATTCGAGACGGCCATCCCCTCGCTGATGCCGCCTCCGGATCCCGGCGATCCCGAGCTGGCCTCGGTGCTCGCCGCCAACCGCCGCTTCAACGACCCGGCGACCAACCGCGAGAGTCTCGACCCGAGGTCGTGGACGACCTACGACCGGATCGACCGCCTCGACGTGCCGCTCTGGGACGTCGTCGGCGATCAGCGGCCGCAGCTCCCCGCTGCCGTCGATGCCGACAAGTTCGCAGCAGCCTGGACGGTGGGGCAGCGTCGTCTGGCGAGCCTGGCCAGTGGCAGCCACGTCGTCACGGCGACCGGAGCCGACGACGTCGTCTGGCGGTCGCATCCCGACCTGGTCGTCTCCACGGTGACCGACGCGCTGACTCCCTGACCCGCCGCCCAAGCAACACGTCCGTGCCTGCGGCACCTGGAGATTCGGGTCGTCGTCAGCGACTCTCGACGTACCACGTCTCCTGGATGGAGCGGCGCATCGCCAGCCTCTGCCGGGTCTGGGCGACGATGCCGAGCAGGGCCAGGACCACCAGGGTCAGGTACCAGCCCCAGCTGGCCTGGACCGCCTGCGTGAAGTTGCCCTGGGTGAAGTCGGCGGAGTCCATGGCCCCCACCAGCAGCATCAGACCGGCGACCACACTGACCGCTCCGGCGATGGAGCTGACGACCGCAAGCACGATCATCGGCAGGTTCCCCATGACCGAGACGAGACCGAGCACCGCGCCGATCACGATGCCGACGAGGACGGCGACCCAGTTCCAGTCGATACCCAGGGCGACGACGACTCCCGAACCGATCGCAAAACCGAACGCGGCCATGGCGAGAATGACCGCCACCGCGAAGTAGAGATACGCGAGCACCGCGAAGATCAGGGCGCACACGATTCCCGCCACCCAGCCGAGCACGGTACCGAGGAAACGCTCGTCGGCAAGTTCGGCGAAAAGCCCCGCCCCGAAGGCGAATCCGGCGAAGAAACCCCAGATGGGGAGGACGAACCGCAGCACCAGCTGTCCGGCGACGAGCATGAAACCGCCGGCAAGGATGGCGAAGAGGCCCAGCACGATGTCAGCCATGACTCAATGTAGGACCCGCGGCCCTCGCTCCGTACGCGAACACGCCGCACCGGGCCCGCCGAGATCTCGGCGCTGACGGGCGGGCGGTCAGAGACCACCCCTTCGAGGCTGCACCCACGCTGTCGGGCGCCTCTCGAATTGCCGGTGCGTGCCACGTCACCGCACTGCTAGCGTTCCGATGACCGTGAGCTACCGGCAGGAGGTGAGACCCATGTACGCAGTATCCGCACTGGGTGCTCCCCCGCGGTCAGCGATGACGCGAGTGAGGTAGTCGCGACTGGGAGCGCCCAAAAGGCAACTTGTGAAAGGCGATTCCCATGAACACCACACCGACCACCAGCCCGCACGCCGAGGGCACGCCGCTGGCGACCACCGCGAGAGGGCGAGCCCTGGTGCTCGCCGGAGGCGGCGCCGCAGGCAACGCGTGGGAGCTCGGCATCGTCGCCGGCCTCCTGGAGGCCGGGGTCGACCTCACCGAGGCCGACCTCATGATCGGCACGTCGGCAGGGTCGACGGTGGCCGCGCAGATCACCAGCGTGACGTCGCCGACCGAGCTGTATGCCGCCATCCTGGCCGAGGTGCCCCGTCCACCGGCCGGGGGCGCTGGGTCGCCCAGAGGTCGCGCTCCAGGCGTCTCGGGACCGGACTACCTGGCGTGGTCGAACGCCATCATCGACGCATCCGCCGACGCGTCCGACATGCGCCGGAGGATGGGAGCCGCGGCCCTCGAGCGAGATGCATCCGACGACTCCGGCCAGACGTCGCGCTGGCGCGACGTCGTCGCGTCCCGACTCCCCAGCCGGCACTGGCCGCAACGGGCGGTGCTGATCCCGGCCGTGGACGCGTACACCGGGGAGCCCGTCGTCTTCGACCGTCACAGCGGTGTGGACCTGGTCGACGCCGTCGCCGCGAGCACGTCGGCGATGACGCCCTACCGCATCGGCGAGAACCGGTACCTCAACGGCGGCTACCGACGCAGCGAGAACGCCGATCTCGCGGCTGGATGCCGGCGGGTGCTCGTGCTGTCACCCTTCGGCGGTCGGTCGCGGATGCCGCTCGAGTGGCGCATGGACCTCGCGAGCCAGGTCGCCGACCTGCGCGCCGGCGGCAGCAGCGTGGAGACGGTGTTCCCGGACGCCGGCTCGGGTGCCGTCTTCGACGCCAACGCGCTGGACCCGTCGACGCGCCTGCCGGCCGCGCGCGGCGGTCACGAGCAGGGCCGAGCCCTCGCCGAGCGGCTGGCCGAGTTCTGGCGCTGACTCCGACAGCGTCCAGGACCCTGCTCGTCGCGATGGCGTCGAAGAATGTCAGGTGCGGGGTGTCCGATCGGGCCCGCTGCGTTCGTTGCACAGACAGAGCCCGTGCACGCGGGCCACACCGTCTCTTGAGAGGAAGCATCGCCATGACCGACGTTGTCGCAATCATGTCCATGTCGCTCGACGGCTACGTCGCAGGCCCGGACGACGACGTGTCCGAGGTGTTCGACTGGTACGTCGCGTCAGGTGACGTCGAGTTCCACACCGGAGGCTCGGCCCCCATGACGTTCAAGGTGTCCGAGCCGAGCGCCGAGCACCTTCGCGTCCTCACGGCCTCTCTCGGTGCAGTGCTCACCGGTCGACGCACCTTCGAGGTCGCCCAGGGCTGGGGCGGGAACCACGCCTGGGGACCGGCGTTCGTCCTGACCCACGAGATCCCCGCCGGCTGGCCGCGGCCGGACTCGACGGTCCAGTTCGTGACCGACGGCATCGAGAGCGCCGTGCGGCAGGCGAAGTCGGCCGCCGGCGGCAAGTCCGTGGGAGTCCACGGCGCCGACACCATCCAGCAGTGCCTGGCTGCCGGCCTTCTCGACTACCTCCAGATCGACATCGCGGCCGTGCTCCTCGGCTCCGGGGTGCGGCTGTTCGACCACCTCGCCGGGACGCCGACCGTCCTCGGCAACCCGAGCGTCGTCTCGGGGGTCGGCGTGACGCACCTGCGCTACCCGGTGCGCAGGGCGAAGTCCTGACGTCGGCGCCCGGTGATGCGCCACGCACGACGCCGCCGGCTCGCTACTCTCGTCGTACGCGCGAGGAGTCGGCCGTCCGTCGACCTTCGGGTCAGGCCCTGCCGGCGGCTCGCGGAAGGCGTTGCGTGAGGGAGCGGTGAGATGAGCGCAAAGGGCGACAGGTCGATGACCTTCCTGGCGAGCACCGGGGAGGCGGTCACGGCCCTCGAGGAGGCTGCTCGTCGCACGGGGATGCAGCACCTCTCCTCGGACCCTGCGACGGGCATCTTCGTGTTCACCGCCGGGAGGATGGTCCTCGCCTTCGGCGAGAAGGTCACCGCGCGGGTCCGTGAGGTCGCTCCGGGCACCGTGCAGGTCACACTCTCCGCGAACCTGCAGTTCGGCCTGGGGAACGTCGGCCGCAACGGCGCCGGCCGGGATCGGATGGCCGACGCTCTCGCCCAGCTCCTTCCGCCGGCGGCGTAGTCGGGATCGTGCGACCCGGGCGCCCCCTGCCGGATCGCGGCCGTGCGGCGCGTTCGACCCGTGGGCGTCAGTCCGTGTCGCGGGTGTCGAGCTGGCCGGTCTCGGAGAGGTTGAGCGCCACGGAGTGGAGCTTCTCGTTCAGCCGGTTCGACGCCTGACGCAGGGCGTCGAACGCATCCTCCGGGGTGAGCTTGAGCCGCTCCATCAGGATGCCCTTGGCCTGGCCGATGACGTCCCGGGTCAACAGAGCCTGGTGCAGGTTGTCGGCCACCTCCTCCAGGCCGTCTCGTTCGCGGACCGCCCTGGCCGCCATCGAGGCGTGCGCCGCCAGGATGAGCCCGATCTGCTGCGCCTCGTCGCTGAACGCATCCGGCTCATGGCCGTAGGTGTTCAGCGATGCCCCGCCGCTCAGCGCGGACTGGCTCATCGTTGCCAGCCGGTACGAGGCGGCTGACTGCGCCCCCAGCTCGGCCGGACGTGACGAGAGCACGGGCCATCGATTGTCCGGGAATGACTTCGCGTACACGATCGGGGTGTCGATGGCGTCCAGGCACGGTCCCTCGTGCGCGTCGTACTGCGCCTGGTCGACCGACGACGCCGTCACGTCCGTCGTCGAGGCCGTGCGGTAGGCCCCGCGCTCGCTGACCGTGACACTGGCCATCCGGCAACCTGCGACCGTGCTCACTGCCGTCTCGGCGATGCGCAGGAGGATCGCGTCATAGGAGTCCGCCGCGTAGAGGTTCTCGGCGATGACGGCGAACGCCGACGCCAGGCTCGTGGTCGGCGTGGCCTCCGACCGTCGATCTGTCGCATCCTCGCGAGCTCGAGCAGCAGCTTGACGCTCGACCCCAGAATCTTCCCGGTCCTGCTGCGCCCGCACGCGGGCGTCGAGCGCATCGTGCCCCTGCGCGGCTGCCTCGACAGAGTCGCGCAGCAGGCCCAGCTCGGACTCCCTGGCGGCCAGCTCCCGTTCGCGCTGGTCCAGCGCTTGCTCCCGCGCGTCGGCCGTCAGGTCTCGCACGTCGCCGGCCACGTCTCGCGCGTCAGCCAGGTCATCACGGCGGTCGCCGACGAAGTCACGCTTCTCGGCGGCCCATCGGCGCTCCACGTCGAGTGGTTGCACATCCATCAGGTCGCTCCTCTGCGTCTCCCGAGCCCAGCTCCGATGCATGCCCAATCCGGCCACGCACAGTGGAGGTTGTGCTGCGGGCCCGAGCCGCTGGAGGCCCTGCGCCACCTCAACCCTACGTCCATCGAGTCAGCATGGGACCGCCCCGGGGTGACGCGATCAAGAACGTCGGCCAACTGCTCGCCGGTGGGTGTCGCGAAACGCGACGAACCCCGGCGATCGCAGAGATGATGTACGCGCGGTCCTGCCTGCCGGTGCCTACCGTCCACGCAGGCGGACCGGCACCGCAGGCCCGCTGTCCGGATGGGCGATCGACGAGGCAAGGAGCGGACGACATGACTCCAGGGGTCAGGAGGCGACCGCTGGCGGTTGCTGCCGCGGCGCTGTTCTTCGCGCTCCTGGTCGTGCTCCTGGTTCGGGGCGAGCTGCCCCTCGTGGTGCTCATCGCCTATGGCCTGCTCAGCGGGGTGGGGTTCGCGATGTACCGAGCGGACAAGTCCGCAGCCACCCAGGGCAGACGGCGTACGCCGGAGGCCAGGCTGCACACGATCGACGTCCTCGGTGGGTGGCCGGGAGGACTCGTCGCGCGACACCTCTTCCGGCACAAGACGGTCAAGCAGCCGTTCCGCACGATCTTCTGGTGCACCGTCATCGCCAACTGCGCGGCACTCGCGTGGTTCGTGACGGCAGCACCCGCTCTCTTGACCTGACCCTGACCCGGCGCCGCTGACCGACCGGGGACGACCGGCGACGACCGCGACGGCGGCAGGAGCGGCCGGCCGTCCCGAGGGCGGTTGGGGGCGTTCTCCTGTCGGACGGGCCGCGGCGGGAGGATCCTGACCTCATGGGAGAGAGCACGTCCACGAAAAGCCTGGCGATCCCCTTGACGGCGTTCGCCGCCGGTGCGGTCGTCGCGTTGCTCGTCGGCGTGTTCGGCAAGGTGCACGACCCGACACTTGCCGGCACGACGACGTTCGGCTTCCGCACGGTCATCGACATGAAGGTCGTGGTGTCCGTCGTGATCGGGGTGCTGGCCGTCCTCCAGCTCATCGGGGCGCTCTGGCTCTACGGCAAGCTCGGCATCGCGGCGCCGTCATGGCTCGGCACCGCACACCGGATCTCCGGGGCGGTCGCCGTCGTGCTCCTCGTCTTCGTCGCGTACCACTGTCTCTGGGCCCTCGGCCTCGAGTCCGGCACGCTGGCGGACGGCGAGCCCGTGTCCACGAGGACGGTCGTGCACGGTGTGCTCGGCTGCGCCGTCCTCGGGGCGGTCGTCGTCAAGGTGGTGGCGGTGCGATCGAGGCGCGCACCCGGGTGGTTCCTGCCCGTGGCCGGGGGTCTGCTCTTCGCGCTGCTCATCGGCGCCGTGCTGACGTCGGCCGTCTGGTACATCGGGGCCCAGGGCTGGCCCGGCTCAGGTGGCTACTGACTCCCAGCGCCGTGATCGTCACCCCGATGTATGCCGGGTGCTCAGGCCCCGTCCCTCTCCACGGCTCGCGCAGGGGATCGGGACGCACCCGAGCCCGGCCGGAGAGCGTCGCGGCAGTCGAACTCGCCCGTCTGCGCCACCGTGACGGCCACCGACCGGAGCTTCTCGTTCAGCCGCTGGGACGCCCGTCGCAGGGCGTCGAACGCATCCTCCGGGGTGAGCTTCAGCCGCTCCATGAGAATCCCCTTGGCCTGGCCGATGACGTCGCGGGACACGAGCGCCTGGTTCAGCCCCTCGGCCAGATCCTCGAGGTCGCGACGTTCGTGGGCCGCTCCCGCGGCCAGCCCTGCGTGTACGGCGAGGATGAGCCCGATGTTCTGCGCCTCCTCGCTGAACGCATCCGGCTCGATCCCGTACGTGTTCAGCGATCCCCCGGCGCCGTCGGTCCACAGTCTCGGCGCGGCCAGGCGGTAGGAGGCGGCGGACTCGGCGCCGAAGTCGGCCGGTCGTGACGCCAGCGCCGGCCAGCGGGTGTCGGGGAAGGACCGCGCATACACGATGGCCTCGTCCACCGCGTCCAGACAGGGTCCCTGGTGGGCCTCGTACTGCGCCTGGTCGACGGCCGAGGCGGCCGAGGCCGTGGTCGCGGCGGTCTGGAACGTCCCGCCCTCCCGGAGCGTGACGCTGGCCATCTGGCACCCCGCGACGGTGCTCACCGCGGCCCGGGCGATCCGCGACAGGACCTCGTCGAAGGAGTCGGCGGCGTAGAGGTGCTCGGCGACCTCGGCGAACGCCGCGGCCAGCTTGGTCGTCGGCGTGGCCGCGAGCCGTCGCTCAGCGGCCTCGTCCCGGTCGACCGCGGCGGCGTCGCGTGATGCCGCCACCTCCTCGCGGTCCCGGCGTGCCTGTGACCGACTCGCGCGGTCGGCAAGCCTTGAAGCCGCGGATACGACACTGTCACCGGGAGATCCGAGCTCGACCGCACGGGCGTCCAGCTGCCGTTCCCGCTCGTCCAGGAGAACCTGTCGCGCGTCGGCGAGCGCGTCCCTCACGTCCGCGACGGCGTCGCGCTCGGCCGCCAGCTCGTCACGTCGGTCAGCGACGAAGTCGCGCTTCTCGGCAGCCCACTGGCGCTCGTCCTCGACCGATTCCGACGTCATCGCCGTGACTCCTCCCAGACACCAGGCTGCTGCCTCGACTCTACGCGTCGGGGCGAGCGGATCAGGCCGTCACGCGTGAGGTGGTGACCGCGCGCACAGCTCGTGGTGCAGCCGGCAATGGTGGGTGGTCGGCGACTCGGCATTCCCCGGGATGGTGCGGATCAGCGCTGCCCGCGTTTGGGCCGTGACGCCGTCGGGTAGGTCCCGGAGGTCCAGCAACCTGACCGAAGGAGTGCACATGTCGGATGACGAGAAGGTCGCCAAGGACCTCGTGGAGACCCTGAAGGACGGCGAGCGCGGGTTCGCCGCTGCCGCCGAGAAGCTGCGTGACAGCGACCGCGCCGAGTGGGCCACCACCCTGCAGCGCCTGGCCGAGCAGCGTGCCGGCTTCCGCCGCGAGATCGTCGGGATGGGCCACGAGTACGGCGACGACGTCGACGAGAGCGGCTCGGTCGCAGCGTCCCTGCACCGCGGGTGGATCTCGCTCAAGGACGCCCTGACCGGTGACGACGCGGGAAGCGTCCTCGGCGCTGCCGTGACGGGCGAGGACCACGCGGTCTCGGAGTACGAGAAGGCTGAGAAGCACGACCTCAGTGCCGGGTTCCGGGACGTCGTGAGCCGTCAGCGCGTGGCCGTAGTGGCCGCACGCGACGAGGTCAAGGCCCTCCAGCTCGCTGACTGACCAGCACCACGGTCTGTCATGACCCCGCCCAGGGACCACATCCCTCGGCGGGGTCATCCCGTGGCGGTTAGTGTGGCGGCGAAGGCCTGACCCAGGAGGTTTCCATGTCGTACGTCGTCGACTTCGCGGACGTGTCGACCGAGGGGCTCGAGTCGTCGCCGGTCGCAGCGGCGCTGGCGGGCCTGAGGGCCAACGAGGCCCGCTACTTCAGGAACAAGTACTCCCACGTCTTCACCGTCGAGCCCGCCAGTGAGGCGACCGAGGCCGTCGACTGGGTGCACCGCATCCTCAAGGAGGAGCGAGACCTCGTCATCGAGTCCCGACCCCTGGAGGCGACCGCCTTCGAGGTCGAGGGGATCAAGATGGCGTATGTCTTCTACGAGTCCGGCCTGTCGATCAACGTGATGTATGCCCTCGAAGCCGCGGGGAAGCGCGCCGTCGGGTTCAAGCTCTCCGACGGCATGGAGGTCCCCGAGGAGCTCGCGACGCAGTTCAAGTTCGCCCGGCAGAAGTCGAAGCTGGCCGGCACGATCCGCGGTTCCTACTTCATCATCAAGGGCACCTACTGAGCCCGGCCGCTCGCAGCGGCGGGCAGGCGCACAGTGACGCGGAGCCCGCCGGTGGGCCTCGGCGTCAGGGTGAGGCTCCCGTCGTGTGCTCGGGTGATGCTGTCGACGATGGCCAGGCCCAAACCCACGCCTGCGTCGTGGGTGCGGGTGCGTCCGGCGCCCCGCAGGAAGGGCTCGGTGAGCGTGGCGACGAAGGGTGCGCTGAGGCGCTCGCCGGTGTTCTCGACGGTGAGCTGCACGCCGGCCGGGCCGGCGGTGGTCCTGACCCACACGGTGCCGCCCTCGGGCAGGTTGTGGACGATGGCGTTGTGCACGAGGTTCGTCGTGAGCTGCTGCAGGAGCGTCGTCGAGCCGAGGGTCGGGGCGGCATCGCCTGACGCCTCGATGGTGACCCCGCGCTCCTCCGTCAGGGGAAGGAGCGACTCGGCGGCATCCTCCGCGCACAGCGACAGGTCGACGCGTTCGGGCGTGAACGAGCGCTGGTCGGCACGGCTCAGCAGGAGCAGGGCCTCGGTCACCCCGATCGCCCGGGAGTTGACGTCGTACAGGCGGGCGACGAGCTCTGCCTGGTCCCGGTCCGGGTCCTGACGCGCCACGTCGAGCAGGGTCTGGGTGATCGCGAGAGGGGTGCGCAGCTCGTGTGAGGCATTCGCTGCGAACCTCCGCTGCTCGGCGACGTGCGCCTCGAGACGCGCGAGCATCGCGTCGAACGCGTCGGCGAGCTCGCGGAACTCGTCGCTGCGGCCCTCGAGCTGGATCCGGTGCGAGAGCGAGCCGGCCGCGGCGGCGCGGGTGGCCTCGGTGATCCTCGAGAGCGGTGCGAGCATCCGTCCGGCGAGCAGCCATCCGCCGACGAGACCGACGGCGAGCAGGATCACCAGGGCCTGGAAGGCTCGGGGCGCGAAGGCGTCGAGGAGGTCGGAGCGGGTGGGGTTGAAAGGGCCGGGCAGCCCCGGCCCGACGCGGGTCCGGTCGGGCACGTAGCGCAGCAGGAACACCCACACGGTGGCGAGGAGCAGAGTGCCCGCGACCATGAGGAAGCTCGCGTAGCTGAGGGTGAGCTTGAGGCGGACGCTCAGGCCCGGCTTCCTAGCCACCCTCGCCACCCCCGCCGCCGTCGCCGGCGTTGCCCGCGTCGCCGCCCTGACCGTCACCGGGCCCTGCGTCGATGCGGTAGCCGACGCCGGGGACGGTCGCGATGACCCACGGTTCGCCCAGTCGCTTGCGCAGGGCCGAGACCGTGATGCGGACGGCGTTGGTGAAGGGGTCGGCGTTCTCGTCCCACGCGCGGTGGAGGAGCTCCTCGGCGCTGACCACGCCCCCTTCGGCGGCGACGAGCACCTCGAGCACGGCGAACTGCTTGCGGGTCAGTGCGACGTACCTTCCGTCGCGGAAGACCTCGCGGCGGAACGGGTCGAGCCTCAGCCCCGCTATCTCGCGCACCGGGGGCCTGTTGTGGCCGCGCCTGCGGTCGAGCGCCCTGAGGCGCAGCACGAGCTCCCGCAGCTCGAAAGGCTTCGTGAGGTAGTCGTCGGCGCCGAGCTCGAACCCCGACGTCTTGTCCTCGATGCGGTCGGCGGCGGTCAGCATGAGGATCGGCATGCCCGAACCGGACGCCACGATCTGGCTGGCGATCTCGTCGCCGGAGGGCCCCGGGATGTCGCGGTCGAGGACGGCGATGTCGTACGCGTTGAGGCCCAACAGCTCCAGCGCGGTCTCGCCGTCTCCCGCGGTGTCGGCCGCGATCGCCTCCAGCCGCAGGCCGTCCCGGATGGCGCCCGCGAGCAGGGGCTCGTCCTCGACGACCAACACACGCATGAGGCAAGGATAGGGAGCGGACCCATATCGTCCGTGTAAGGAAAACGGCATACGTGCTCGCAACGCCGCCCTGTCTTGACTGGGCGACATGTTCTCTCGGCACCACCCACCGACCCGCCCGCACACCCGAGCGACCCCCGTGGCCGTGCTGGGTACCGTCATCGCGCTCATGGCCGTCCTCAGCGGCTGTTCGCCGGAGGAGGCCTCAGCAGGTGCACCACCGAGCGTCGCGAAGCCTCTCGCACACGCCTCGTCCGAGCGCACCCCTGACAGCGCTTCCCTCCACCCGCCCGGCGAGCGCCCTGGTCGGCTTCCCGACGAACCTCCGGGCCCGGCGCACGGCGCGTCGGGCGTCGCGGACGGTCAGCTCCCCGACGGCGTCGAACCCTTCGACGACACCTACCCCGCCGTGACGAGGCTCGACCCCGCACTGCTCAGCGCCCTGCGCGAGGCGGCCCGGGCCGCCGAGCGCGACGACGTCACCCTCTACGTCAACAGCGGCTGGCGCTCGTCGACCTACCAACAGCAGCTGCTCGACGAGGCCGACACGACGTACGGGACGAGCCACGACGCTGCCCGCTGGGTCGCCAGCGTCGACGCGTCCCCCCACGTGTCGGGGGAGGCGGTCGACGTCGGGGACGCGGACGCCACGACCTGGCTGTCGGAGCACGGGGCGGGCTACGGCCTGTGCCAGGTCTACGCCAACGAGCCCTGGCACTACGAGCTGCGCCCCCACGCGTCAGCGCGCGGCTGCCCGGCCATGTACGCCGACCCGTCGCGGGACCCGAGGATGCAGCAGTGACCCGCCCGCTCGCACGCGCGCGGCCCGCGCGGCCCGCGCGGCCCCTGGTCGCGCTGTTCGCGATCTACCTCGTGCTCCTCGTCTGGACGGTGCTGTGGAAGCTCGACGTCCCCTGGGTCGGCGGAGACACGATGGTCAAGCTCGTGCCGTTCGTGCGCACGGCCGAGGCCGGCCCCAGCGCACCCGTCGAGGTCGTCGTGAACCTCGCGCTCTTCGTCCCCTTCGGCGTCTACGTCGGTCTCGTCGCGCCGGCCCGTCCGTGGTGGCAGGCCGGGCTTGTGATGGCCGGGGCAAGCCTCGCCCTCGAGGTCGCCCAGTACGTCCTGGCCGTCGGGAGGTCGGACACCACCGACGTCATCGCCAACACGGCTGGGGGCCTGCTCGGCCTCGGCCTGCTGGCCCTCGCCCGGCACGGGCTCGCGGCCAGGACGGCCACGGTCATGCTCCGGGTCTGTGCGGTCGTGACGGCGCTCGCCCTGCTCGGCGGAGGGCTGTATGCCGTGTCGCCGTGGCAGCCCGTGCACGTGCGCGACGTCGGCCCGCTGTCCCGGGCCGACCCGCCCGGTGGCCTCTCGGACACCACCCTCCCCAGGGTTCAGCGCCGGTGACGGTCGCGGTTCACGCGAGCGGAAGCTCGACCCGGGAGCCGTCGCCGAGGAGGCAGGCACGCCCGAGCCGGGCGACGTAGAGGCGCGGCACCGCCGACCCGGCGTAGGAGTCGGGCTTGGCGCCCCCGGACGCCTGAACGCGGTGGATCCCCGGCGGCTGGCGCCAGCAGTCCACCGCGTTCCGTCGGTCGGGCCGGCCCCGACCGGTTGTCAGGCGTAGAAGTCGGGCTTGGCGATCATCTCGACCTTGACGACGCCCTCGTCGGTGAGCGCACGGACTCCGGCGTCACAGACGCACGCGGCGGCATACCCGTCCCACGACGTCGACCCCGTGTGCTCGCCGCGGGCCACCGCGCTGATCCACTCCTGCACCTCAGTGACGAACGCACCCCAGAAGCGGTCGTTGTGGTCGCGGGCGATCGCGTTGCGCACCCCGACGCCGTCGCGCACGACGATCGCGTTCTGGTCGCCGAGGCTCACCGTCCCCTTCTCGGCCACGGCCTCGCAGCGGATGTCGTAGCCGAACTGGCAGTTGACGAAGATCTCGTCGTCGACGCGCACGCCCGACTCGGTCTCGAGGACGAGCACGAGCGGGTCCTGCAGGTGCTCGAAGCGCAGCGACGTCTTCTTCGGCTTGTCGACGCGCGCCGAGACGAACTCCTCGCCGAGCAGCCAGCGCATCGTGTCGACCTCGTGGATCGCCGTGTCGTTGATGGCCATGTCCCACGTGTAGTGCTCGGGCACGGTCGGGTTGCGGTGGGCGCAGTGGACCATGAGCGTCTCGCCGAGCTCGCCCGAGTCGAGCAGTGCCTTCATCTCGCGGTAGCTCCGGTCGAAGCGCCGCATGAATCCCACTGTCACCAAACGCCGCCCACCCGCCTGCTCGGCCTCCATGATCCGCAGTGCAGCCTCCGCCGTCGGCGTCAGCGGCTTCTCGCAGAAGACGGGCTTCCCCGCCGCGATCGCGGCGAGCACGTCGACCTCGTGCGCCGGCCCGTAGCTGCAGATCATCACGGCGTCGACCTCGTCGGCGGCGATGAGCTCGGCCGACGACGCGTATGCCGTCCCGTCGATCCGCGACGCCACCTCGGCCGCGCGCGCCGGGTCGACGTCGGAGACGGCGACGACTCGCCCGTCCGCGATGACGGTGTGGATGCGGTCGATGTGCGCCTGGCCCATCCCGCCGGGGCCGATCATGCCGATGCGTACGGTCATTGGTGTGACTCCTTCGTCAACGAGTGCAGGGGCTCAGCGGAGGCCGAGGCCGATGGAGGCGAGGTACTCGCGGGTCTGGATGGCGTTGGGCAGCGGCACGGACGGGTCGCACGGGTACATGTCCTGCTCGCACACGACATAGAGCTCCTTGTCGAGGTCGGCCAGGGCCTCGACGAAGGCCGGCATGTCCGGCGCCCCGGCGGGCGGCGCGACCGAGCAGCCCTTGGCGACGGCCAGCCCGAAGGGCCAGTCCTCGTCGTGGGCCTGCTTGACCAGACCCTCGTCCATCGCCTTGATGTGGACGTAGGAGATGCGCTCGGGGTACGTGCGGCACAGCTCCATCGGGTCTCCGCCGCCGTAGACGATGTGACCGGTGTCGAGGCAGAAGCCGACGTAGTCGGGGTCGGTCGCCTGGAAGACGCGGTCGATGTCGTCCGGGGTCTCGATGTGGCTGTCGCCGTGCGGGTGCAGCACCATCTGGAGCCCGTAGTCCTCCTTCATGATGCGACCGAGCTTGTCCGCGTTGGAGATGTAGGCGTTCCACGCCTCTGTCGACAGCACGCGGTCGTCCGTGTAGTCCCACGTCTTCTCGTCGCGGAACATCGGAGGCAGGTGCACGATGTACGTCGCCCCGACCGCAGCGTGGGTCTCGGCGATCTCGCGGAAGGTCTTCTCCGTGTCGGCCCAGGCCTCGGGCTTGTGCAGGATGCCCCAGCCGGTGCCGGCGACGACCGTGAATCCGCGCTTGTCCATCTCCTCCTGGAGCCGCTTCGGGTCCTTGGGGAAGTATCCGAACGGCCCGGTCTCCATCACGGAGAAGCCGGCCTCGGCCATCTCGTCGAGCGCGGTCTCCCAGTGGATCTGCTTCTCGTCCTCGGGGAACCAGACGCCCCACTGGTCAGGACAGACACCGATCGTCAGCTTGCTGTAGCGGTCGTCGGTGTTGCGGGCCTTGGACTCGGCCATGGTCAGTCGTTCCTCTCGAAAAGTGTTGCGGGTCAGTCGTTCTGGGGGAAGCCCAGGTTGAGGCCGCCGTGGCTCGGGTCGAGCCAGCGCGAGGTGACGACCTTGCCGCGGGTGAAGAAGTGGACGCCCTCCATGCCGTGGGCGTGGGTGTCGCCGAAGAGCGAGTTCTTCCACCCGCCGAAGGAGTAGTACGACACCGGCACCGGGATCGGCACGTTGACGCCGACCATGCCGACCTCGACGTTGCGCTGGAACTTGCGGGCCGCCCCGCCGTCGTTGGTGAAGATGGCCGTCCCGTTGCCGTAGGGGTTGCTGTTGATGAGCTTCAGGCCCTCGTCGTAGGACCCGACGCGCACGACCGACAGCACGGGGCCGAAGATCTCGTCGTCGTAGAGCGACATGCCGGGCTTGACGTGGTCGAAGAGGGTCGGCGCGAGGAAGTAGCCCTCGCCGTCGGAGTCGTAGGAGTCCTGCCGTCCGTCGACGACGAGCGTCGCGCCCTCCGACACCCCGGCGTCGAGGTAGGACGTCACCTTGTCGCGGTGCTGCGACGTGACGAGCGGACCCATGTCGCAGCCGCGCGTGCCGTCACCCGTGACGAGCTTGCCCATGCGGTCCTTGATCTTCGAGATCAGCTCGTCCGCGATGGGTTCGACCGCGACGAGCGCCGAGATCGCCATGCACCGCTCCCCCGCCGAGCCGAAGCCGGCGTTGACCGCGGCGTCCGCGGCGAGGTCGAGGTCTGCGTCCGGCAGCACGAGCATGTGGTTCTTGGCGCCGCCGAGGGCCTGGACGCGCTTGCCGTGCGCGGTGCCCGTCTCGTAGACGTACTTGGCGATCGGCGTCGAGCCGACGAACGACACCGACTTGACGTCGGGGTGGGTCAGCAGCGCGTCGACGGCCTCCTTGTCCCCGTTGACGACCTGCATGACGCCGTCGGGCAGCCCGGCCTCCTTCCAGAGCGCCGCGACCGCGATCGCGGCCGACGGGTCCTTCTCGGACGGCTTGAGGATGACGGCGTTGCCGCACGCGATGGCGATGGGGATGAACCACATCGGCACCATCGCCGGGAAGTTGAACGGCGAGATGACCGCGACGACCCCGAACGGCTGGCGGATCGAGTAGACGTCGACGTTCGTCGAGGCGTTCTCCGAGAAGCCACCGCGCAGCAGGTGCGGGATGCCGCAGGCGAACTCGGCGACCTCGAGGCCGCGCGTCACCTCGCCGAGGGCGTCGGAGAGCACCTTGCCGTGCTCGGCCGTGATGAGCGCCGCGACGTCCTCCTTGCGCTCGTTGAGCAGCTCGCGGAAGGCGAAGAGCACGCCCGATCGCTTGGCGAGCGAGGCGTCGGCCCACTCCTCCCAGGCGGACGCGGCGGACTTGACGACCTCGTCGACGAGTGAGGCAGAGGCCAGGTCGAGCACGCCCGACTGCTCTCCCGTCGCGGGGTTGAAGACGGGCGAGGTGCGCTCGGCGGTGCCGGTCCACGACTGGCCGTCGACGAGGTGGGTGATGCGGGTGGGCGTGCTCATGGCGGTGTCCTTCGGGTTCGGAGCAAGAGGCTGAGGGGGTGTATGCGTGTGGTCGGCTCGAGTGGGAACGGCTGGGATCCGCTGGGATCCGCAGGGATCCGCAGGGATCCGCTGGGCTCAGGGCGAGATGAGCGTGGGCGGCGTCGACCACTTGTCGAGGTAGGAGCGGATGGTGTCGCGCATGTAGGTGCTCGACTCGCGGGCGCGGTCCTCCCAGGCGAAGACGCACGAGGTGACGATGCCGTCGAAGCCGATGCGTTCGAGCCCGCTGAAGAACTGGCCGAAGTCGACCTCGCCCTGACCGATGTCGAGGTGCTGGTGCACCGTGACCTGCGAGCCGGGCGGGTTGACGATGTAGCGCAGCCCCGACGACGCGGTGTGGTCGTAGGCGTCGGCGACGTGGACCATCGTCAGCAGGTCACCCGCCTTGTCCATGATCCCGTCGCAGTCGTTGCCCTGGTGGAAGGTGTGCGGCGCGCAGTAGAGGAACGACACGTTCGGGCTGTTGATGCCGCGGATGACGTCGAGGGCGCGCTTGCCGTCCTCCTCCCAGTCGTCGGGGTGCGGCTCGAGCACGAGCCGGATCCCCTCCTGCTCGAAGACGGGCAGCAGCTCCTCCATCGACTGCCAGAACATCCGCTCGCAGACGGCCGCCTCGCGGGGGTTGCCGTTGAGCTCGGAGTTCATCGTGTCGACGCCGAGGTCGCTCGCGATCTGGATCGACCGCTTCCAGTAGCGCACCGCCGCCTGCCGATCCTCCTCGTCGGGTCCGCTCCACCTGAAGAGCGGCAGGAGCGACGAGACGCCGACCCCGGCCGAGGCCAGCGCCGTGCGGAAGGCAGCGACCCCGGCGTCGTCGACGCGGGGATGGTTGAAGAACGGGATGAAGTCGTCGCGCGGCGAGAGCTCGATCCACTCGTAGCCGAGGTCGGCCACGAGAGAGGGCAGCTCGAGCAGCGGCGTCTCACGGAACATGTAGGGGTCGAGGGCGAGCTTCATGACGCGGACTCCGGGTCAGAGGGGTGGGTCGGGGTGATGAGCGGACGCTGGGTGGCCTTGTGGTCGACGTACTCGCCGTGGGCCCGCTGCGT
This sequence comes from Terrabacter sp. Root181, assembly GCF_001428505.1. Taxonomy (GTDB): domain Bacteria; phylum Actinomycetota; class Actinomycetes; order Actinomycetales; family Dermatophilaceae; genus Terrabacter. The sequence goes on along the minus strand of NZ_LMHU01000005.1, from coordinate 324,517 downwards.
CGAGTCGAGGTCGCTGACCGCGGAGACCGGCACGTCCCACCACGACGCGCTGTCGGGTGCGTGGACGAGCGGGTCGGTCTCGACGTGGATGACGACCGGGCCGCCGTCCGCGGGAGCGGCCTTGGCCTCCTTGATCGCCTGGTGCAGCTCGCCCAGCGAGTGCACCTCGATGACGTGCGCGCCGAGCGATCGTGCGTTGGCGGCGAGGTCGACGGGCAGCACGTCGCCGTCGAGCCGGCCCGACGACTCCCCGCGGAAGCGGTAGCTCGTGCCGAAGCGCTGTGAGCCGAGCGACTCCGACAGCGAGCCGATCGAGTGGAAGCCGTGGTTCTGGACGAGCACGACGATGACCTTGATGCGCTCCTGCACGGCCGTGACGAGCTCGGTCGGCATCATGAGGTAACCACCGTCGCCGACCATGGCGAAGACGTCACGCGACGCGTCGGCCAGACGGATGCCGAGCGATGCCGGCACCTCGTAGCCCATGCAGGAGTAGCCGTACTCGACGTGGTAGGCCTTGCGGTCGCGCACCCGCCACAGCTTGTGGATGTCGCCCGGCATGGAGCCGGCCGCGCAGAGCACGACGTCGCGGGGGTCGGTCAGCTCGTTGACGGCGCCGAGGACCTGGCCCTGGGTCAGCAGCCCGTCGGCGAGCCGGTCGGTGACCTCGGGGCCCGGGTGGAAGGCCGACTCGACCGAGGCGTCCCACTCGGACCACAGCGCGGCCTGGCGCGAGCGGTACGCGTCGTCGACGGCATACCCGTCCAGTGCCTCCGTCAGCGCGACGAGGGCCTCCCGGGCATCGGCCACGACGGACAGACCCGAGTGCTTGCCGGCGTCGAAGCGCGCGACGTTGATGTTGACGAAGCGGACTCCCTTGTCCTGGAAGGCCGTCCGCGAGGCGGTGGTGAAGTCGCTCCAGCGGGTGCCGATGCCGATGACGACGTCTGCCTCGGCGGCAAGCGCGTTGGCAGCGGTCGTCCCCGTCGAGCCGACGGCGCCCATCTCCTGCGGGTGGCCGTGCGGCAGCGAGCCCTTGCCGGCCTGCGACTCCCCGACCGGGATGCCCGTGGCCTCGCAGAACGCCTGCAACGCGGACTCGGCGCCGCTGTAGTGCACGCCGCCACCGGCGACGACGAGCGGCCGCTCCGCCGAGCGGATGACCGCGGCTGCGTCGGCGACGTCGACGGCCTCGGGCAGCGGGCGGGCCACTCGCCACACGCGCGTCGCGAAGAGCTCGACCGGCCAGTCGTGCGCCTCGGCCTGCACGTCCTGCGGCAGCGAGATCGTCACGGCGCCCGTCTCGACAGGGTCGGTGAGCACCCGCATCGCGCCGAGCAGGGCCGACGGCAGCTGCTCGGGACGGCTGACCCGGTCGAAGAACTTCGACAGCGGGCGGAAGGCGTCGTTGACCGTCACGTCGGCGGCATACGGCAGCTCGAGCTCCTGGAGCACCGGGGAGGACACGCGCGTCGCGAAGGTGCCGGACGGCAGCAGCAGCACGGGGATCCGGTTGATCGTCGCCAGCGCGGCACCGGTCAGCATGTTCGTCGATCCGGGCCCGACGGACGCCGTGCAGACCCATGTCTGGAGGCGGTCCTTCTGGCGCGCGTAGGCGACGGACGTGTGGACCATCGCCTGCTCGTTGCGGGCCAGCACGTAGGGAAGGTGCTCCTCGCCGTCCGCGAGCTCGTTCTGCAGCAGCGCCTGCCCCATGCCGGCGACGTTGCCGTGGCCGAAGATGCCGAAGCAGCCGGCGAAGAGCTTCTGCCGCTCGCCGTCGCGCTCGCTCCACTGGTTGGCGAGGAAGCGCACCACGGCCTGGGCCACGGTGAGGCGCACGGTGGTGCCGCCCACCACGGTCTGGGTGTCGCTCGTCATCGAGGGCCTCCAAGCGGGAGTCGGGGGTCGACCGGCTGGTCGGACCACGTGTCGCGGACCCAGCCGTGTGCGGGGTCGTCGCAGATGAGCCAGGCCCGCTCGGCGCCGGGGCCGGCCATGACGTTGAGGTAGTAGAGGTCGTAGCCGGGCGCGGCCATCGCGGGGCCGTGCCAGCCGTGCGGCACGAGGACGACATCACCCGAGCCGACCTCGGCGAGCACGTCGATGGGACGGTCGTCGGTGCCGTAGACCCGCTGGTAGCCGACGGGGCTCGCGCCCGCGGCCTCGGGCGCGCCGGCGGAGGGAGCGACCTCGAAGTAGTAGATCTCCTCGAGCTCGGTCTCGACGCCCGGGCGCTCCTGATCGTGCTTGTGCGGCGGGTAGGAGCTCCAGTTGCCGCCCGGCGTGACGACCTCGCACGCGATGATCGAGTCGGCGTCGAGCACGCCGGGGATCCCGAAGTTGCGGACCTCCCGCGACGCGACGCCGGCGCCGCGCAGCTCGACCGGCACGGCCGCGACGTCCACGTGGCGGAACGGCGGCGCGTGCTGCTCCGCCGCGCGGGCGCCGCACACCGCGACGCGGGCCGGGCCGCCCTCGGCGGTCACCGTGAGCTCGCAGTCGCGCGAGGCGTAGGCCACGTCGGTCGGGCCCGCGAAGACGGACTCCCGTCCCGCCAGGTGCGCCTCGTGCGTCCCGCCGTCGGCGTCGACCGCCGTCACGGTGACCGAGCCGGCCAGCGGCACGACGACGTGCTCCCACTCGTCCGCCGCGACGGTGCGGCTCTGGCCCGGGACGAGGTCGGCGGCATACAGCCGGGTGTGTGACCACCCGTCGACGGCGTCGTCGATCGCGACCGACCACTCCGTCGTGCGGGCGCTCCCGAGGGGGCGCACCCAGCGCTCGTTGTCGCTCACGCCGAGACCCCGCTCCCGTGGACGAGTCCCGCGGCGATGTCGACGGCGGCCGCGACGTCGCCGTCGGGCGGGAAGAGCAGGGCGCGTCCGACGACGAGACCGCGCACGGCGGGCAGGTCGAGCGCGTGGCCCCATGACGCATACGTGTCCTGCGGGTCGCCCTGGGGGTCGCCGCCGAGCAGCAGCGTCGGCAGGGTCGTCGCGTCCATGACGCGGTCGAGCTCGTCGACGACGGGCAGCTTGAGCCACGTGTAGGCGCTCGAGGCACCGAGGCCCGCGGCGATGTGGATCGACTTGATCGTCGAGTCGGGGTCGAGCTGGTTGACGACCCGGCCCCCCTCACGGGTCGAGAGGAACGGCTCGACCATCGCCATGACGCGGTGCTCGGCGAGCGCGGTGACGGCGTCGGCGCTCGCCTCGAGCGTCGCGACGGTGCCGGGGTCGTCGAGGCAGATGCGCGTCAGCATCTTGCCGCCGTCGATGCCGCGCGCCGCGATCTCGTCCGCCGTGTAGGCGGTGAAGCGGTCGTCGAGCTCGAAGCTGGCGCCCTGGAGGCCGCCGCGGTTCATCGAGCCGATCGCGACCTTGTCGTCGAGGGCGCCGAGCAGGAGCAGGTCGTCGAGGACGTCCGGCGTGCCGAGCACGCCGTCGACGCCGGGTCGCTGGAGGGCGGTGACGAGGCGCTCGAGCAGGTCGCTGCGGCTCGCCATCGCGGCACCGGCGCCGCGGACGCCGAGGGCGCCGCGTGCCGGGTGGTCGGCGGCGACGAGGAGCATCCGGCCGTCCTCGCGGACGAGCGGGCGGCGGCGGCGCGCGGCCCACGCGGCGGCGATGCGCCCGGGCTCGCGCACCCGGATCTCGGTCAGGTCGGCGACGCGAACGGACGCGGTGGACGCGGTGGACGCGGTGGACGCGGTGGACGCGGTGGGCGCGGCGGGCTCGTGCTGGGTGGTGGTCATCGTGCCTCCTCGGCGACGGTGGCGAACGGTGCGGCGGGCCGGTCGAAGGAGGACAGGCGCTCCTCGACCTCGGCGGAGGTCGGCATCGCGGTGGAGCACTCGAGCTTGCTCGCGACGATCGCACCGGCGACGTTGGCGAACTCGAGGACGCGCCGCAGGTCCCAGCCCTCGAGCAGGCCGTGGCAGAGCGCGCCGCCGAAGGCGTCGCCCGCCCCGAGGCCGTTGACGACGTCGACGGGGTAGGGCGGCACCTCGACGCGCTCGTCGCGGGTCGCGGCGAGCACGCCCTTCGGGCCCTGCTTGACGACGGCGAGCTCGACGCCGCGCTCGAGCAGCGCGTCGGCCGCCCGCTGGGGGTCGGTCTCGCCGACGGCGACCTCGCACTCCTCGCGGTTGCCGACGGCCACGGTCACGTGGGCCAGGGCGCGGCCGACCTGCTCGCTCGCCTCGGCCGGCTCGGCCCAGAACATGGGGCGGTAGTCGAGGTCGAGCACGGTGTGGGCGCGGCGGCCGCGTGCCTGCCAGGCCCGGAAGTGGGCGGCCCGGCTCGGCTCCTGGGACAGCCCGGTGACGGTGGCCCAGTAGACGCCCGCGTCGCGGATCGCGCCGAGCGGCAGCTCGTCGGCCTCGATCAAGAGGTCGGGCGCGATCGGGTAGCGGTAGAAGTAGAGCGGGAAGTCGTCGGGCGGGAAGACCTCGCAGAAGGTGACCGGCGTCGGCGGACCGGGGACGGCGGAGACGAAGGCGTCGTCGACGCCGAAGTCGCGCAGCGCCTCGTGGATGTAGCGGCCGAACGCGTCCTGACCCGTCCGCGTCACGAGCGCGGTCCGGTGCCCGTGGCGGGAGGCCGCGACGGCGACGTTGGTCGCGCTGCCGCCGAGGAACTTCTCGAACGTCCGCACCTTCTCGAGCCCGACCCCGTGCTGGAGCGGGTAGATGTCGACGCCGGTGCGCCCGATCGCGACGACGTCGTATGCCGTGTCGCCGGCTGCGGGGGTCGTGGTGCCCATCGCGTCCACGTCCTTCACAGGCTCGGGATCTCGTCGAGCGTGACGACGCGGCCCTCGCGGCGGGAGAGCTCGCAGGCGTCGGCGACCCGGAAGGCCTGGAGGGCGTCGTCGACGGTGCACGGCGAGGCGAGCGACCCGCGGGCGACGGCGGCGAAGGCCGTCAGCTCGGCGCGGTAGGCGGGCAGGAAGCGCTCCATGAACGACCAGTGGCGCGGCCCGGACGGGTAGGTGGCGCCGGGCTCGGCCGAGGTGACGGCGAGCGAGTCGTCGTAGCCGACACCGATCGTGCCGTCGCTGCCGAGGACCTCCATGCGCACATCGTGGCCCGCGCCGTTGTAGCGCGTCGCGGAGAGGTTGACGAGCGTGCCGTCGTCGAGCGTCAGGACGGCGGCGGCCGTGTCGACGTCGCCGGCCTCGGAGAAGAACGCGGCACCCTTGTTGGCGCCGGTCGCGTAGACGGACGCGACCTCGCGGCCGGTGACGAAGCGGATGATGTCGAAGTCGTGGATCGAGCAGTCGCGGAAGAGGCCGCCGCTCGTCGGGATGTAGGCGGCATGGGGCGGCGCCTGGTCGTGCGTCTGCGCCCGGATGCTGTGGAGGAAACCGAGCTCGCCGCCGGCCACGGCCTGCTGCGCCCGCTGGTAGCCGCGGTCGAAGCGTCGCTGGAAGCCGACGTGGACCGGCGTGCTCGTCGTCCGGACGAGCCGGGCGAGGTCCAGCGTCTCGTCGAGCGTGGCGGCCACGGGCTTCTCGCAGAAGGTCGGCACGCCGGCCTCGAGGCCGAGGCGGATGAGGGGCGCATGGCCCGGCGTCGCGGTGGCGATGACGAAGCCGTCGACGCCCTGGGCGAGCAGCTCGGCCGGCGACGGGGCGAAGCCGACGTCGAGCTTGTCGGCGACGGCACGAGCGGCGTCGGCATCCAGGTCGGCGACGACGACCTCGTCGACGTCTGACAGGTCGCGGAGGGTCTCGGCGTGGAACGCCCCGATGCGGCCGACTCCGGCCAGTCCGATGCGCATGGACACACTCCCTTGGGTTCGCGGTGGGCGGCGAGCCGTGGGGTGGTCGCCGCGGGGTCCGGTCGGCGAGCCTCTCGACGTCGTCGTCCCTTCGAGAACGATGGTCGTGCCGTGGGCCTCGTCGTGTCAAGCAAATGTAAGGACATTCTGATGTTTGATCAATCTCTTGACAGCACTGCAGGAAGAGGAGCATCCTCCAATCGCTGGCACCGACGCCGGGACCGGCAGACATCGACCACGATGTCCGCCCGCGACGGAGGAGCCAGTGCGAGCACGGTGACCCACGACGTCGCCGGAGCCCGCCGAGACCCCCGCACACCTTCCGGGCGACGACCTCGCCCACACCGTCCGCACCGGACGCGACGCAGCCAGACCGCTCAGCCCACGCGCACCACACGCGCACCGCCCGGGTCGACCTCGACCCGACACCCCTCCAGCCCGCACCTCACGTGCCAGGCGGCACACGGCACACGGGCTCCACCCTGATCGACGGATCCACCGTCACAGAACGTCGCGCCACTCCGGCGACCGGGCCACCGCGACGCAACGAAAGGAATCAACGATGACTCCGACTCGGACTCGCAAGAGCCTGACCGTCGCAGCCGGCATGGCCACGGCCGCCGCCCTCGCCCTCGCGGCGTGCAGCAGCGGCGGCGCCCCCGCCAGCACCGCGGACGCCGGGAGCGGCAGCGGCGCCGGCGACAACTCCGGCTACACGTTCGCCATGGTCACCCACGAGACCCCCGGAGACACCTTCTGGGACAAGATCAAGGCCGGTGCCACCCAGGCCGCCAAGAACAGCGGCATCACACTCAAGTACTCCAACGACCCCGACCCGGCCAAGCAGGCGACCCTGATCCAGAATGCCGTCGACTCGAAGGTCGACGGCATCGCCACGACACTCGCCACGCCCGACGCCCTCGCCGGTGCGGTCAAGTCGGCCAACGACGCCGGCATCCCCGTCGTCGCCTTCAACTCCGGCATCGACCAGTACCAGGAGGTCGGCGCCAAGATGTACTTCGGCTCGGACGAGAACCTCGCCGGTGAGGCGACCGGCAAGCGCATCGCCGCCGCCGGTGGCAAGAAGGTCCTCTGCGTCATCCAGGCCGCCGGCTCGGTGGCCCTCGAGGCCCGGTGCGCCGGGGTCAAGAAGGGCATCCCGGCCACGGAGAACATCCAGGTCAACGGCGCCGACGACCCGTCGGTCGTCTCGGCCCTGCAGGCCAAGCTCGCGCAGGACAGCTCGATCGACTGGATCGTCACGCTCGGCGCCCCGATCGCACTCGACGCCCTCAAGGCGATGGACGCGGCCAGCAGCACGGCCAAGCTCGCCACCTTCGACCTCAACGTCGACGCAGCGCAGGCGATCCAGGACGGCGAGATCCAGTTCTCGGTCGACCAGCAGCCCTACGTGCAGGGCTACCTCGCCATCCAGTCGCTCTACCTCAACAAGAAGAACGGCAACGACATCGGCGGCGGCCTCGCCGTCCTGACCGGACCGTCGTTCGTCGACTCGAAGAACATCGGCGTCATCCTCCCGTTCGCCAAGAACAACACGCGCTGACCCACCGGGGCGGCCGGCCCGGGCAACCAGGGGCCGGCCGCCTTCTCGCACTTCACTCCTCGCACGTCAAAACGGATCGGAGAGGTCCATGAGTCAAACCACCAAGACTCCACCCTCGGCGCCAGCCGAGGCGTCGAACCGGGTCACGCTCGGCTGGTCGAACCGCCTGCTCGCCCGCCCCGAGGTCGGGGCGCTCGTCGCGGCGATCGTCATCTTCGTCTTCTTCCTCATCGTCGCCCCGGCCTTCCGGTCACCCGCGTCGTTCTTCACCGTGCTCTACCAGTCCTCCACCATCGGCATCGTCGCGGTCGCCGTGGGAATGCTCATGATCGGCGGCGAGTTCGACCTCTCCGCCGGCGTCATCGTCACCACGGCGGGGCTCGTCAACGCGATGTTCTGCTACCAGCTCGGCATCAACCTCATCGTCGGCGCCGTGCTCTCGCTCGTCTTCTGCCTCGCCATCGGCTTCCTCAACGGCTACCTGGTGGTGAGGACCGGCATACCGAGCTTCCTCATCACCCTGGGCACGTTCTTCGTGCTGCAGGGCGCCAACCTCGGGGTCACGAAGCTCGTCACCGGCTCGGTCTCGACGCCCAACATCAACCAGATGGACGGCTACAAGATCCTCGACGCGATCTTCGCCTCGAGCTTCAAGATCGGCAGCGTCACCGTCGAGATCACCGTCCTCTGGTGGTTCCTCTTCGTCGCCCTGTCGGCCTTCATCCTCCAGCGCACCAAGATCGGGAACTGGATCTACGCCGTCGGCGGCAACGCCGACTCCGCCCGTGCCGTGGGCGTCCCGGTCAAGGCCGTCAAGATCGGCCTGTTCATGAGCGTGTCGTTCCTCGGCTGGTTCGTCGGCATGCACACGCTCTACAAGTTCGACACGCTCCAGGCCGGCAACGGCATCGGCAACGAGTTCCTCTACATCATCGCCGCGGTCGTGGGCGGCACGCTGCTCACCGGCGGCTACGGCAACGCCATCGGCGTCGCCATCGGCGCGTTCATCTTCGGCATGACGAGCCTCTGCATCGTCTACGCCGGCTGGGACCCCAACTGGTTCCGCGCCTTCCTCGGCGTCATGCTCCTGCTCGCCGTGATGGTCAACCTCTACGTCAAGAAGCTCTCGACCGCCCGAAAGGTGGGCTGACATGACTGACACCCTGTCCGAGCACGCGGACCCGGAGCTCCACTCGGGTGAGCCGCTCATCGAGATGAAGGACGTCGGCAAGACCTACGGCGCCATCCGCGCCCTCAAGGGCATCAACCTCACGGTGCGTGCCGGCGAGGTGACGTGCGTCCTCGGCGACAACGGCGCCGGCAAGTCGACCCTGATCAAGATCATGGCCGGCCTCCACCCGCACAACGAGGGCACGATGAAGGTCGACGGCAAGGAGGTCAGCTTCTCCTCGCCGCGCGAGTCCCTCGACCACGGCATCGCGACGGTCTACCAGGACCTCGCCGTCGTCTCGCTCATGGAGGTGTGGCGCAACTTCTTCCTCGGCTCCGAGCTGACGAGCGGTCGAGGACCGTTCGCCACCCTGCGGATCGCCGACATGAAGCGCATCGCCGACGAGGAGCTGCGCAAGATGGGCGTCGTCGTCAAGGACATCAACCAGCCGATCGGCACCCTCTCGGGCGGCCAGCGCCAGTGCGTCGCGATCGCCCGGGCCGTCTACTTCGGCGCCCGCGTGCTCATCCTCGACGAGCCGACCGCGGCCCTCGGCGTCAAGCAGTCCGGCGTCGTGCTGAAGTACACGGCTGCGGCCCGCGACGCCGGCCTCGGCGTCGTCTTCATCACCCACAACCCGCACCACGCGTACCTCGTCGGCAACCACTTCGTCATCCTCAAGCTCGGCCAGGCCGTGCTCGACAAGAAGCGCGCCGACGTCGGTCTCGACGAGCTGACCCGCCAGATGGCCGGCGGCGACGAGCTCACCGAGCTCTCGCACGAGCTGCAGAAGTGAGCGGGGTGGCGTCATGAGCGTCGCCGTCGCCCACCACACCCGCAGCTCGAGCGCGCTCGCGCTCCAGGAGGGAGCCCGCGAGGCGGCATACCGCGGGACCCACCTCCTCGTCATCCACGTCGTCGAGTCGCTCGACAACGACATCGCGGAGGCCAACAAGGCCGGCATCTCCGATGCCGTCGAGAACGCCCTCGAGGCCGCGTGCCTGCCCGACCTCCAGTGGGACGTGCGCCTCGTCCCCGGCGGCCAGGACATCGCGGACGTGTCGGAGGCGATCCTCGCCACCGTGCGCGAGCTCGGTCCCGACCTGCTCGTCATCGGGGCCCGGCGGCGCTCGCCCATGGGCAAGGCCTTCCTCGGCAGCGTGGCCCAGAACATCATCCTCGACGCGGACGTGCCGATCCTCGTCGTCAAGAGTCCGAGGTGATGACACGAGGGTGTGCTGACATGAACACATCGCGGCATGACCGTTCCGTCTCGTTAGTCTGCGGCCATGCCCAAGCCCGTTGACGTCCGCATCGACCGCGAGACGCCGGTCCCGCTCTACCACCAGCTGGCCGAGCAGCTGAGCGCGGCGATCGCGAACGGTGAGCTCCAGCCGGGTGACCCGTTCGAGAACGAGGTCGCCATGGCCGACCGGCTCGGCCTCTCGCGGCCGACGGTGCGGCGGGCGATCCAGGAGCTCGTCGGGCAGGGCCTCCTGCTCCGGCGGCGTGGTCTCGGCACGACGGTCGCGGGCCGCCAGATCCACCGGCGGGCCGAGCTGACGAGCCTGTACGACGACCTGCGGCGCGAGGGCTCGGGGGACCCTCGCACCGAGGTGCTGACGCACGAGATCACGACCGACGAGGTCGCGGCGACGGCGCTGGGCCTACCGGCCGAGACGCCGTTGCTGCGCCTCGTCCGGCTCCGGCTCGACGGCGACCGGCCGCTCGCGATCCTGCGCAACTGGCTGCCGCCGGCCTACTCCGACATCAGCCGCGAGGACCTCGAGCGCGACGGGCTCTACGCCCTGCTCCGCGCGCGCGGCGGCAAGCCGGTCGTCGCCCACCAGCGCATCGGCGCCCGACAGCCCTCGACGGCCGAGCGCAAGCACCTGGGCCTGACGCCCTCCCAGCCGGTCCTGACGATGTCGCGCACCGCGTTCGACGCCGTCGGCGGCCCGGTCGAGTACGGCGACCACTGCTACCGCGCCCAGGACTACTCCATCGAGGTCATGCTCGACGAGCGCTGACCGCGCTGTCGCTCCGGCGGCGCCTGACCACCGAGAAGGTATGCCGTGTCGTCCCCTTCGCTGCCCGCCGCCCTCCCGGAGCCGCGCCGGCCGTTGCCCGAGAGCGTGCCGAGCCTGCGCTGGGGGGTGCTCGGCACCGGCTGGATCGCGTTGCGTTTCGTCGCGTCACTGCAGGCCTCGACGACGCAGCGGGTCGTGGCCGTCGGATCCCGGTCGCAGACCTCGGCCGACGCGTTCGCGGCCGCGGCGGGGATCGGTCGAGGTCACGGCTCGGCCGAGGCGCTCGTCGCCGACCCGGACGTCGACGTCGTCTACGTCGCGACACCGCACCACCTGCACCGCGCGGGCGCCCTGCTCGCGGTCGACGCGGGCAAGCACGTGCTCGTCGAGAAGCCGCTGGGCCTGGATGCCGTTGAAGCGCAAGAGATCTCGGACGCGGCTGTCCGCGCTGGCGTCTTCTGCATGGAGGCGATGTGGTCGCTCTTCCTGCCGCGCTTCGACGTCGTGCGGCAGGTGCTCGACGCCGGCCTGCTGGGCGACGTGCGCACCGTGATCGCCGACCACGGCGAGCACTTCGACCCGCCGCACCGCATCCTCGACCCGGCGATGGCGGGTGGCTCGCTGCTCGACCTCGGCACCTACGTCACGACGCTGGCGACGTGGGTCCTCGGGCCGGCCCGTCGGGTCCTGGCCACCGGCGAGATGACAGCGTCCGGCGTCAACGGCCAGGCCGCGATGCTCTTGACCCACGCCGGCGACGCGACGAGCGTGCTGCACTCGACGCTGCTCACGCGTACGCCCACGTCGGCGACCATCGCCGGCACGGCGGCCACGCTGACCCTGCCCGGGCCGTTCTTCATGCCCGGCGACGTCGTCGTGACGGCCGCCGACGGCTCAGGCTCGGTGACGTGGACCGATCCCGAGCCGATCGGCCACGGCGCCCTCTTCCACTCGGCACTCGAGGTGGCCCGCTGCATCGGCGAGGGTCTGCTCGAGTCTCCCCTCCACCCGGCGACGTCGGTCCGAGCCAACATGGCCGCGCTCGACGAGGTCACCCGCCAGCTCGGCGTCACCTACGCGACGGTTTGAGGTATGCGCGCGCACGTTTCCGCGGCGCGCATACCTCAAACCCGGGAGGTGAGCTGCTGTGGCTCAGCTCGACAGACGCACCCACGTACCGCAGTCGGCGCTGTCGAACCCGACGAAGCCAGACTCGATCTGGACGTACTGCGCGCCGCCGAACGAGATGTCGTTGTCGATGATCTCGTCCAGCGTCCCGCCGAAACCGGACAGCGTGGCCCAGTAGCAGCCGTCGCCACCAGGAGCCTTGTAGAGGCCCGGCTGGATGTGGATGTTCACGCGCTGTGCCCCCTGACCGAAGCTCGTGGACGGTGTGCCGAGCTTGGCCAGCCGAGTCCACGAACCGCAGTCCTCGGTCACGAAGTACGCGTCGCTGGAGCTGATCGTCACGATGCGCCGTCCACCGAACGACAGGTCGTTGGCGATGATGCCGTCGAGGTCAGAGCCCGCATAGCTGCGCCGCTCCCAGTAGCAGCCGTCGCCGCCGGGCGCGACGTAGGTGCCGGCCCCGAGCGAGACGCCGACGCGGTACATGCCATCGCCACTGAGCGTCGCCGCCGGCCCGAGGATCGTCGCCGAGGCGGCACTGGTCCTCGTCACCGGCGTGTAGCCCGTGCGTCGAGCCGTGATGGTGACCGTGACGCGCTTGCCGTAGTCGGCCTCGACCATGCGGTAGGTGCTGCTCGTCGCGCCGGTGATGATCGCTCCGTTGCGCTTCCACTGATAGCCGAACGACGGCGCCGGGTACCAGTAGCCGGGCTTGGCGGTGAGGGTGGAGAAGACACGGGTGGTGCCGGAGATCGTCGGGGTGGCGATCGTCGTGAACGGCTTGGTGACCGGGATCGTCGCTGCGCTCGTGCGCACGCCGTTGGTGTAGCCAGGACGCTTGGCCGTCACGGTGACCGTGATCCGCTTGGCGAAGTCGGCGGAGACCGGCTTGTACGTGCTGGCCGTGGCGCCCTTGATGACGACCCCGTTGGCCTTCCACTGGTAGCTGAGCGATGCCCAGGGTGCCCAGGTGCCCGCGGTGGCCGTGAGGGTCCAGCCGATCTGCGGGTACCCCGTGATGCGCGGAGTCGGGGCCGTCGTGAAGACGCCGTACGCCACCGTCGCAGTTGCCGCAGAGGTGCGTGTCGCGGTCGTGAACCCGTCACGTCGGGCCGTGACGGTCACGGTGATGCGCTTGGCGCGCTGGGCGGCCTGCACCGTGAACCACGAGTTCGTTGCGCCGGTGACCGCCGCGCCGTCGGCTCGCCACTGGTAGCTCAGGGTGGCTCCCGGGGACCAGGCGCCGGGAACCGCCTTGAGCGTCACCCCGACCCGCGCCGTGCCGCTGATGGTGGGGGTGGGAGCCGCAGTGAAGACGCCGTACGCGACCGCAGCCGTCTGCGCCGAGGTCCGGGCGGTCGTCGGGTAGCCCGAGAGGGTGCTCGTGACGCTGACCGAGAGGCGCTTGCCCCGATGCGCTGCCTGTGGCGTGAACCACGAGTTCGTCGCCCCGGTGACGGCCACGCCATCGGCGTACCACTGGTACGAGAAGGCCGGGGTCGGGGCCCAGGCGCCCGTGGCCGCTGTCAGCGTGGTGCCCACACGAGCGGTTCCGCTGATGGTGGGAACCGGGGTGGAGCTGTAGGCGCCGGCGCCGATGACGACCGGCGCGGTGGTCGCACCACGCGATTCGTAGCCTGCCAGCGTCCCGGTGACCTCGAACGTCACGGCCTTGCCCTGGTGCGCGGACTGGGGCACGAAGGTCGTCCCGGTCGCGTCCGAGATCGGCTTGCCATCGACGAACCACTGGTAGGTGAAGCCGGGGACCGGAGACCACGTGCCCGTCTGCCCGACAAGGGTCTGGCCGACGCGGGCCGTCCCCGTGATCGTCGGAACACCCTCGACCAGGTCTCCGAGCGCGACGGCGGACGTCGGGGTGCTGCTCTTCGTCACGGACGCGTAGCCGGTCAGCGCGCCGGTCACCTCGACCGTGATCGTCGATCCACGGTGCGCGGCGTGCGGCGTGAACCTGGACGCGGTCGCGTCCGGGATCGGCGAGGCGTCTGCGAGCCACTGATAGCTGACGGTGACACCCTGGTCCCAGGTGCCGGTCTCGGCCACCAGCGGACTGCCCACCTGGGCCACTCCGGTGACGGTCGGGACCGGCGTGCTGCCGAGCGTGCCGGCAGCAACCGTGACCGGGTCCGAGTCCTTGCTGGCCGGCGCGTAGCCGTCGGCCGAGCCGGTGACGCGGACCGTGAGCGCCCTGCCGAGCAGGTCGGGCGCGAGCGCGAGCTCCGGCTCCGTCTGCCCGTCGACGGGCACATCGTCCGCGAACCAGGTGTAGGCGAGGGTCACGCCGTCGGGGCCCCAGGTCCCCGGCTCGGCCGTGACGGTCTGACCGACACTGGCGTCACCGGAGATGGAGACGGTCGCGGCCGGGACCACTGGCGGCAGCTCGTCCGCGAGCGCCGGGCTGGCACCGAAGAGTGAGGCGACGAGAGCGACGAGGAGGGCGACGACGACGGAGGACTGTCGCCGCCCCGCGGCGGGACGTGACACCCCCGCCGGCGGTCGCAGGGCAGGCTTTGATGACACGGGCAGTCCCCTGTGGTCATGGCGCGTGGGCAGCCCGGAGCGGCCGGCGCCGAAGGTGGTTGGGTGGCTGGTCGGCGGGTGCTTGGTCATCACCTGCAGCCGACAGCCGGGCGAACGCTAGCACGGCCTCAGACAGCTCACAGCACAACGCCGAACAACCCCGTTGACCTGCGTAGATGCCACGGCCACGCGCAACAGAGCCCCGGTTTGAGGTGATCTGCGTGCGAAAGGTCGCAGCGGATCACCTCACACGGGCCGGAGGACCTCGAGTCCGAGGAAGGGGCGCAGGGCCTCGGGGACGCGGACCGAGCCGTCGGGCTGCTGGTGGTTCTCGAGGATCGCGACGAGCCAGCGCGTCGTGCCGAGGGTGCCGTTGAGGGTTGCGACGGCGCGGGTGCCCGAGCCGTTCGGGTCGCGCTCACGCGTGTTCAGCCGGCGCGCCTGGAACGTCGTGCAGTTCGACGTCGACGTCAGCTCGCGGTACTTGCCCTGCGTCGGGACCCAGGCCTCGCAGTCGAACTTGCGCGCCGCGGGGCCACCGAGGTCACCGGCCGCCGTGTCGATGATGCGGTAGGGCACCTCGATCTTGGCGAGCATCTCGCGCTCCCAGGCGAGCAGGCGCTGGTGCTCGGCCTCGGCGTCCTCGGGACGGCAGTAGCTGAACATCTCGACCTTGTGGAACTGGTGCACGCGGATGATGCCGCGGGTGTCCTTGCCGTGCGACCCGGCCTCGCGGCGGTAGCAGGCCGACCACCCGGCATACCTCTTCGGGCCGTTCGTCAGGTCGATGATCTCGTCGGAGTGGTAGCCGGCGAGGGCGACCTCCGAGGTGCCGGTGAGGTAGAGGTCGTCGGCCTCGAGGCGGTAGACCTCCTCGGCGTGCGCATCCATGAAGCCGGCGCCGACCATGACCTCGGGGCGCGCGAGCGTCGGCGTGATCATCGGCGTGAAGCCGGCCGCGGTCGCCTGCGCCATCGCCATGTTGAGCAGCGCCAGCTCGAGGAGCGCACCGACGCCGGTGAGGTAGTAGAAACGAGCGCCGCCGACCTTGGCGCCGCGCTCCATGTCGATGGCGCCGAGCTTCTCGCCGAGCGCCAGGTGGTCGAGCGGCTCGAAGCCCTCGGCCGCGAAGTCCCTGGGCGCACCGACGGTCTCGAGCACGACGTAGTCGTCCTCGCCGCCGACGGGGACACCGTCGATGATGACGTTGCCGACCCGGCGGAGCAGGCGCTCGAGCTCGGCCCCGGCCTCGTCGGCGTCACTCTCGAGCGACTTGACCTGCTCGCTCAGCGTGCCGGCGTGCGCCCGCGCCTCGTGCGCCACCTTCTCGAGGTGGTCGGCGTCGGCGGCGCCCGACTTCTTCGCCTTCTGGAAGGCGCCCATGGCAGCGCCCACCGACTTGCTGACGGTCTTCTGCTCGGCGCGGAGCTTCTCGAAGTCACCGAGGGACGATCGACGACGCTCGTCGGCGGCGAGGATCGCGTCCACGATCCCCGGGTCCTCTCCACGGGCCTGTTGCGAGGCGCGGACCCGGTCGGGTTCGTCGCGCACGAGCTTGATGTCGATCACGCGGGCCAGCCTATCCGCGCGCCACGCGGCCCCACGACCGAGATCCCGTGGGCACCCCCACCCGCAGCCCCGCGGTCCCCCACCCTCCCCCAGCTCGAGTGGGCGGGGCGATGGCTCGACTACTCGGGGCGGATGAGGGCGTATGCCGTCACGGCGTCCGCGGGGAGGCCGCGGACGTCGATCTGGACCCGTCCGGCCGGCAGGCCGAGGTGCACGGTGCGCTGGACCGCGCCGTCGCAGACGAACGGCCGGGAGTACAGCGGCTCACCGTGGCCCCACGTGCCGGGCGCGGCGTCGTAGACCGCATAGCTCGACCCTTCCGTCGCCCGACCGGCGGCACACGCCACCTCGACCGTGTAGGTGCGGCCCTCGGCCACCGGCTCGCCGGGCACGTTGCGGAACGCCTTGCCCGAGCCCTGCTTCGTCACGACGACCCGCGCCACCTCGCCCGACACCGGCGGCGGCACCGTCACCACGGGCGGCGGCCCGGGGTCGACCGGCGTCAACGACACCTCGGGCGTCGTGCGCCCCACCGAGACCTCACCCGTCGGCGACCCGCGTGCCACTCCGCCGGTCGTGCACCCGGCCGCCAACACCACCGAGGCCACCCCGAGCAGCACCGGCGCTGCCTCGACGACACGGCGCAGCCTCATGTCCCGACTCTAGGACCGCCGGTGCCGACTGGGTATGGCCCCTGTACAGACGTCGAAGGAGCAGACATGAGTGAGAGCACGAAGTCCCGCGAGTCCATCGAGACGGCACCGAGCGACGAGGCGCGACTCGGGTCGCACACCGACAACGGAGCGCCGGCGCCGAGCGACCGCAACTCGCTCACGGTCGGCCCGGACGGCCCGATCCTGCTGCACGACCACCACTTCCTCAACCAGATGGCGCACTTCAACCGTGAGCGCATCCCGGAGCGCAACGTGCACGCCAAGGGCTCCGGCGCCTTCGGCACGTTCGAGACGACCGAGGACGTGTCGGCCTACACGAAGGCCGCCCTCTTCCAGCCGGGCGTGACGACCGAGATGCTCGCGCGCTTCTCGACGGTCGCCGGCGAGCAGGGCAGCCCGGACACGTGGCGCGACCCGCGCGGCTTCGCGCTGAAGTTCTACACGACCGAGGGAAACTACGACCTCGTCGGCAACAACACCCCGGTCTTCTTCATCCGCGACACGATGAAGTTCCCGCACTTCATCCGCAGCCAGAAGCGTCGCGGCGGCTCGGGCCTGCGCGACAACCACATGCAGTGGGACTTCTGGAGCCTCAACCCCGAGTCGGCCCACCAGGTCACCTACCTCATGGGTGACCGCGGCATCCCGAGGACGTTCCGCCACATGAACGGCTACGGCAGCCACACCTTCCTCTGGGTCAACGAGGCCGGCGAGAAGCACTGGGTCAAGTACCACTTCCACAGCAACCAGGGCGTGGAGGGACTCACCGGCGCCGAGGCGGAGCGCATCGCCGGGCAGGACGCCGACCACCACCGCCGCGACCTCTACGACGCGATCGAGGCCGGCGACTTCCCGAGCTGGACGCTGTCGATCCAGGCGATGCCCTACGAAGACGCGAAGACCTACCACCTCAACCCGTTCGACCTGACGAAGGTGTGGCCGCACGGCGACTACCCGCTCATCACGGTCGGCACGATGACCCTGAACCGCAACCCCGACAACTTCTTCGCGCAGATCGAGCAGGCGGCGTTCGAGCCGTCGGCGGTCGTGCCCGGCATCGGCTTCTCGCCCGACAAGATGCTCCTCGGCCGCGTCTTCGCCTACGGCGACACCCACCGCTACCGGATCGGCCCGAACTACCTCCAGCTGCCGGTCAACCGGCCCCGTGTCGACGACCTCAACACCTACCAGCAGGACGGACCGATGGCCTACGACCACCACGGCGACGCACCGGTCTACGCGCCGAACAGCGAGGGTCGCGGCTACGCCGACCACGTCGGCGAGGTCGAGGAGGGCTGGGAGACCGACGGCGCCATGGTGCGTCAGGCCTACACGCTGCGCGAGGACGACGACGACTTCGGCCAGCCGGGCATGCTCGTCCGCGATGTGTGGGACGACGCCCAGCGCGAGGCGTTCACCGAGACGGTGGCCGGCCACCTCCTCGGCGGCGTGAGGTCACCGGTGCTCGAGCGCGCCTTCGACTACTGGAAGAGCGTCGACGCCGAGACCGGCAAGCAGATCGAGGAGCTCGTCCGGGCCGGGCTCGGTGGCCCGAACCCGGGCGGCGACGCCGACGACGCCAAGGTCGTCGACGACCCGATCGTCGAGACGAAGACGAACGCCGCCCACTGACAGCGCGTTTCACCCCAGCTACAGGCAGAGGTATGCCGTGTGCCCCCGTCAGGCACACGGCATACCTCTTGTTCGTGGTGAGGTGCTACTTCACCTCGGCGCGGGTCAGGCGCCAGATGCCGACGGCGAGGGGCGCGACGACCCAGACGGCGACCGAGGTGGCGAGGTGGGCCCACTGGGCGCTCGTCAGCGATCCCTCGAAGAGCGGCTGCATCGTCTGGTTCATGTCGAGCCACGTCGCGGCATCGCCGAGCCACGACACCATCGAGCCGAGGATCGACCACGCGGTCGGCAGGACGAAGAAGACGACGACGGCGGCCGGCGTGTTCTTGAAGAGCATGCCGAAGCCGACGCCCTGGGCGATGCCGAGCAGCACGTAGCCGCCGGCGCCGAGGAGCACGAGGGCGTCCATCGACCAGTCGCCGGTGATGCCGCGGAAGGTGATCGCGGCCTGGTGCGCGAGCGCGGCGAGCACCAGCGACAGCGCGAAGGCGCACACGCCGACGAGGAGCGCCGACAGGAGCTTGGCCCAGGCGATGCGGATGCGGCGCGGCTCGAGGCCGAAGGTGACGAGGCCTGTGCGCTGGCTCCACTCGGACGTCACGGCGAGGATGCCGACGACCGGGAGGATGAGCGCCATGGGCATCGTCGTGGCCTGGAGGTACTCGCCGAAGGCGTGCTGGCCGCCCTCGTTGAAGAACATGATCGTCAGGGCGACCGCGATGATCGCGCCGATGCCGATGAGGAGCCAGCGGCCGGCACGGGTGTCGAGCATCTTGCGCAGCTCGACGTGGACGAGGCGGCCGAACGGGACCCCGGTCGTCGGCCGCGGACCGGCGATGCGGCTCGGGATCGTGGCGTGCGTCGGCAGCGCCGACTCGGCGTTCTTGGAGACGGGAGCCGCGGTGGGCGTCGTCGTGGTCGTGCTCGTGGTCGCGGTCATGCCGCCACCTCCTCTCGGGCGGCGTCGGCCGTGAGGTCGAGGAACATCTCCTCGAGACCCCGGCTGTCGGCGCCGCGCAGCTCGGTCAGGACGATCTGGTGGGCGACGGCGACGCGGCCGACGGCGATCGGCTCGGCCTCGACCTGCAGGCCACCCGTCGGGGTGCGCTGGGCGACGATCGAGGCCTCGGCGAGCGCGGCCATGAGGGCGTCGTCGTCGGTGGAGCGGGTGTAGGTGCCGGCACCGGCGAGCAGCTCGTCCTTGGTGCCCTGGGCGACGATCTTGCCGTGGCCGATGACGATGATCTCGTCGGCGACGCGCTCGATCTCGTTGAGCAGGTGCGAGCTGAGCAGCACCGTGCCGCCCTCGTTGGCGTAGCCGCGGAGCAGGTCGCGCATCCAGCGGATGCCGGCGGGGTCGAGACCGTTGGCCGGCTCGTCGAGGATGAGCACCTCGGGGTCGCCGAGCAGGGCGTGCGCGATGCCGAGGCGCTGGCGCATGCCGAGGGAGTAGTTGCGGACCCGGCGGTTCGCCTCCTTCTCGGTGAGGCCCACGAGCTCGACCATCTCGTCGACGCGGTCCTTGCCGACGCCCATGAGGATCGCACCGAGGGTCAGCACCTCACGGCCGGTGCGGCCGGCGTGCTGGGCGGAGGCGTCGAGCAGGAGGCCGACGTGGCGGCCCGGGTTGGGCAGCGCGGCATACGGCTTGCCGAGCACCGTGGCCCGCCCCGATGTGGCAGGGGTCAGGCCGGCCATGACGCGCATCGCGGTCGTCTTGCCGGCACCGTTGGGGCCGAGGAAGCCGGTGACGAGGCCCGGCTTGACGTCGAACGAGACGTCGTCGACGGCCGTGAACGGGCCGTAGCGCTTGGTGAGTCGTTCCACTGTGATCATGGGCTCCACCCTCCCGAACGAGGAGGGGGTCGCACATCCGTCACAAGCCTGATTCCGACCCCTACCAAGGTCGCATCCAACCCTGACCGGAGTCAGGGTCGGCGCTCAGGGTCGGGGCCCGTCGGCGGTCGCGGACGAGACCTTGGTCGGATGCCGTCGTGCCCGCTCCGCGCCTACGCTGGCCGGGTGCCGCTGCCCCGGATCGCCCGCACCCGACGCGGCCACGTGTGGGGTGAGACGTGGCGGCTCGGGGTCGCATTCCTCTTCGGGCTCGCGATCTGGGGCGCCGTCCAGGCCCAGCTCGACTCCCGGCACGCCGAGCCGACGTTCGGCAAGGACTGGCTCCTCGTCGACCTCGCGATCGGGCTCGGCGCGACGGTGCTGCTGCTGTGGCGGCGCCGGTGGCCGCTGGGCGTCGCCCTCGTGACGGCCGTGCTCTCCGGCGTCTCCTCGGTCGCGGTCGGGGCGTCGGTCGTGGCGCTCGTGTCCCTCTCGACCCGGCGGCGGTGGCGCGAGATCGCGGTCGTCCTCGTGCCGTGGATGGTGGCGGGTTGGTCGCACTCCCTGATCTACCCGACCGAGGACCAGGTCGTCACCCTGCCGAACGTCATCATCGGCCTGCTGAGCTATGCCGTCAGCGTCGCCATCGGGTGGGCCGTGGGCGAGCGCCGGGCGTTCGTCGCGTCGCTCCACGAACGTGCCCTCACCGCCGAGCGCGAGCAGGCGATGCGCGTGGTCCAGGCACAGGTGGCCGAGCGCGCGCGGATCGCCCGCGAGATGCACGACGTCCTCGCCCACCGGATCTCCTTGGTCGCCATGCACTCCGGGGCGCTCGCCTACCGCACCGACCTGACGCCCGAGCAGGTCTCCGAGACGGCCGAGGTCGTCCGCGAGAGCGCCAACCGGGCCCTGACCGAGCTGCGGGCGGTGCTCGGGGTGCTCCGCGACGTACCCGGCTCGGGAGCGCCGGCCGACGGCTCGCCGCAGCCGCCGCAGCCGACCCTCGGCGACCTCGACGCCCTCGTCACCGAGGCCCGGTCGGGTGGGGCGACGGTGCTGCTCGACCGCTCCGGCGTCCTCGAGGACGTGCCCGAGCAGGTGTCGCGCGGCGCCTACCGGATCGTCCAGGAGGCCCTGACGAACGCCCGCAAGCACGCCCCCGGCTCGGCGGTCCGCGTCACCGTGTCGACGGCCCCCGAGCGCGGCCTCGACGACGAGGCGGTCCGGGTGACGGTGCGCAACACCGTCCCCCGCACGGCAACGCCCGCAACACGGGGCCCAGGCGCTGACGCGCCGGACGGCATACGCAAGGACGTCACCGTGGGGGCCGGGCTGGGACTGCTCGGGCTCACCGAGCGCGCCGTCCTCGCCGGGGGCGAGCTGACCTACGGCCCCGACCGGGCGGGCGACTTCGTCCTCACCGCCCGGCTACCGTGGTCCCGATGACCGGGGACCAGGGGCGTACGCGTGTCGTGATCGTCGACGACGACGCGCTCGTGCGCGCGGGGCTGAGGATGATCCTCGGGGGCGCGCCCGACCTCGACGTCGTGGCCGAGGCCGGCGACGGGCTCGAGGCCGAGACCGTCGTCGAGCAGTACCGCCCCGACGTCGTGCTCATGGACATCCGGATGCCGCGTCGCGACGGGCTCGAGACGACGAGGACGCTTCTCTCCGAACCGGCGCGGGCGGTGCGGGCCGCTCGGGGCGACGACCTCAAGGTCATCGTGCTGACGACGTTCGACGCCGATGACATGGTCGTGCAGGCCCTCCGCGCCGGCGCGCACGGCTTCCTGCTCAAGGACACCGAGCCGCGACGGCTCGTCGAGGCCGTGCACCTCGTCGCCGCGGGCGAGCCCATCCTCTCCCCCAGCGTCACGGCGACCCTCATCGCGCACGTCGCGACCGGCGGTGGCACCGACCCGGGTGACCGCCGACGCTCGGACGCGGAGGCCCGCCTGGCGACGCTCACCGACCGCGAGCGCGAGGTGGCGCTCGCCATCGGCCGCGGGCTGTCCAACGCCGACATCTCGCGCGAGCTCTACCTGTCGGTGCCGACCGTCAAGGCGCACGTGTCCCGGGTGCTCGACAAGCTCGGCGCCGACAACCGCGTCCAGATCGCCATCGTCGTCCACGACGCCGCCCTCCCCTGACCCGAGCCCCACCGAACGCAGCGCTCGGTGCCGAACTCACGGTTGGAACACCGCTTTCGAGACCGAACGCGGCGTTCGGTGGGGAAAGGGGGTCGAAATGAGGTGGACGGGCGCCGCTGGCGGCCCGTATCTTCCTTCCCGTGTGGATCTCCTGATGCCTCGAGCCCGCCCGCCGCTGACCTGTCGACGACCGTCCGACGTCACCCGCGGGGCCCTGCCGACCATCAAGGACCCCCCATGTCTTCCACCCTCACCATCTCCGGACTCGACGTCGCCTTCGGCGCGCGCACCCTCTTCTCCGGTCTCGACCTGACGCTCGCCGACTGCGACGTGACCGCCGTCGTCGGCCCCAACGGGTCGGGCAAGTCGACGCTCATGCGCACCGTCGTCGGCGAGCTGCCGATCGAGGCCGGCTCGATCCGCCTCGCCCCGCGCGACGCGACGATCGGCTGGCTCCCGCAGGTCGTGCCGGACCCGTCGGAGACGCTGCTGACGTATGCCCGTCGGCGCACCGGTGTCACCGCCGCGGACACCGAGCTCGAGATGGCGGCCGCCGCCATCGCGGCCGGCGACGAGGGCAGCGAGGACCGCTACGCGGTCGCGCTCGAACGGTGGCTCGCTCTCGGTGCCGCCGACCTCGACGAGCGGCTGCCGGAGGCCGCCGCCCGGGTCGGGCTCGACGTCGCGTCGGACCGCCCGCTCGGCACCCTCTCGGGCGGTCAGGCCGCTCGCGCGTGCCTCGTCGCCGTGCTGCTCAGCCAGTACGACGTGCTCCTCCTCGACGAGCCGACCAACGACCTCGACGCCCGCGGCCTGGCCCTGATGGCCGACTTCGTGCGCAGCCACACGGGGCCGATCCTCGTGGCGAGCCACGACCGCGCCTTCCTGGACGCGGTGACGACGAGCGTCGTCGAGCTCGACGTGAAGCAGCAGCGCATCGGGCACTTCACCGGCAGCTGGAGCGACTACGTGGCCCAGCGCGAGCTGGCCCGCGCGCACGCCTGGTCCGCCTACGAGGGGTATGCCGCCGAGCGGGACTCGCTGCTCGCGCAGTCCCGGCAGCGCCAGGACTGGGCCGAGAAGGGGCGCCGCAACGTGGCCACGGGCAAGGAGCCCGACAAGCACATCCGCGAGAAGCACAAGGCCCGTGCCGACCGGCAGGGTGCCAAGGGTGCCCGCCTCGAGCGGGCGGCCGAGCGCCTCGACGCGGTGGAGCAGCCGCGCAAGGAGTGGCAGCTGCGCTACGCCATCACCGAGGGGCGGCCGTCGGCCGACGTCGTGGCGACCCTCGCCGACGCCGTCGTCGAGCGGCACGGCTTCCGGCTCGGCCCGGTCAACCTCGTCGTGGGCCGCGGTGACCGCATCGCCGTCGTCGGCGACAACGGCTCGGGCAAGACGACCCTGCTCGGCGCCCTCCTCGGCGACCTGCCGCTCGCCTCAGGCCGCCAGTCCCTCGGCACGCGGGTCGCCGTCGGGGTCATCGACCAGCTACGGCAGCTGCTCGACGACGACGCCACGGTCCTCGACGTGGTGCGCCGGGAGCTCGGGACCCACCCGAGGTCGGGGAGCGAGTGGCCGCTCGCTGAGGTGCGGACCCTGCTCGCGAAGTTCGGCCTCGGCTCCGAGCATGTGTCACGCCCGGCGCGGAGCCTGTCGATGGGTGAGCGGACGCGGGCCCTCATGGCGCTCTTCCAGGGCCGCGAGGTCAACGTCCTCGTGCTCGACGAGCCGACCAACCACCTCGACGTCGACGCGATCGAGCAGCTCGAGGCCGCCGTGGCGGCCTTCGGGGGGACCGTGCTCGTCGTCAGTCACGACGAGAGCCTCCTCGAGGGCATACGCCTGACCCACCGGTGGGTCGTGACGCGAGGGCGCGTCCGCGTCGAGACGCTGTGAGGGGGCGGTTCAGCGGGTGACGCTGCGGGTGCGGCTCCAGCGCCACACGGCCGTGACGACGACGGCACCGACGATCGAGCCGATGATGCCGCTGGGCCGCAGGGCGAGGCCGTCGCCTGCGACGAGGCTCGCGAGGAGACCACCGACGAACGAGCCGACGAGGCCCGCGACGATGGCCATCGTCCAGTCGATGCTCTTGCCCTCGCGGCCCAGGATGAGCTGGGCGGCGGCGCCGACGAGCATGCCGAAGAGGATCATGCCGATGATGAGCATGGGCCGAGCATAGGGGCACGGACCCGCCTCAGGCCGTGGTGTCGCCCGAATCCTGTGATTTCTCGCTGCCTCGTTCGGCGACCCGACGGATGGCCGGCTCCATCGACATGTCGAACGACGCCTCGAAGTCGGTGTCGAAGGTCGGGTCCTGGTGGCGCAGCCACACCCGGTTGAGGATGGCGCAGACCACGATGAGCTGCCCGGCGACGAGCAGCCACACGAGCACGGCTCCGGCGACGCCGAGCGAGCCGTAGAGCGCCGACGAGTGCTCGATCCGGGCCGGGAGGTAGACGCGGCTGATGACGTGGAGCGTCGCGAGCCCCACACCGAAGAGCAGACCACCGGGCACGAGGTCCACCCAGGTCCGGCGCCGGTCGGGCAGGTGGAGCGTGATGAGCACCCAGCCGGCCCCGGAGATCGCTGCCTGGCAGACGAAGGACAGCAGGATGCCGCCGGGCAGGAGGTTGTCGAGGCTCGTGACGAGCGCGGCACCGAGGAAGATGCCCAGCCAGGCCGCGCCGAAGACGAGCGTCGCCTTCAGCACCTCACGCTGCGAGCGGCGCGGCACCCGGGCATCCCACACGTGCGCGTTGACGATGACGAGGTTGCGCATCAGGGTTCGCGTCGTCCACAGGGAGAGGACGAGCCCGACGAGGACGGCCACCCACCACGATCGGGTGGACTCCTCGAGGGCCACCGTGATCTGTTGGCGCAGGGTGCTCGTCACCCCCGTGACGGCGACTGCGTCGTCGGCCGCACCGGGGATCGCACGGCTGAGGCCCGCCACCAGGCCGGATACGAGCAGGGCGAGCGGGAGCAGCCACAGGAAGGTCCGGAACGCGACGGCGCTGGCCAGCAGCATGCCCTGGCGTGCGACGTAGAGCGCCGCCATCTCCAGCGGGACCTTCGCCGCCGGGATGCGGCGCGACAGCTCCATGTACTTCCGGGCATACCGGGTGGCCGTGTCCTCGCCGCGCAACCGCAGACGCGCGAGACGCCCCGATGCGGGCTCCACCGCGCCCCTGTCAGCCGGCAGGTCTGCGTCGTGCCCGGCCTGGTGTGCCATGGCTGAGGTTCCCACGGCTGACGCCTCCGTGGTGGGGCTTCGTGCGTCGGGATCGAACCGCACCTCCCGCTGGCGCCCGATCTGCGCCACGCTGGACCCATGCCAGCCACCACGGTCGTCCTCTTCGGCGCCACCGGAGACCTCGCCAGGCGCAAGCTGCTCCCGGGCATGCTGCACCTGCACGAGTCCCAGCTCCTCGAGGGCCTGCGCGTCGTCGCGACCTCGCTCGACGAGCTGACCCGCGACGAGTTCCTCGAGCTCGTCCTCGCGTCGGTGCGTGAGCACAGCAGCCACAACGTGAGCGACGACGACCTGCGCGACTTCGCCGAGCGGATCCACTGGGTCCCGGGCAGTGCCGGGCCAGAAGGGATCCGGGCCGCCGTCGACGAGTCCGAGGCGATCCTCGGACCCGACGCGCGCCGGCTGCACTACCTCTCGGTGCCGCCCAAGGCCGCCCTCGCGGTCGTGCACCAGCTCGCCGAGGCCGGCCTCGTGGAGCGCAGCCGGATCATCATGGAGAAGCCGTTCGGCACCGACCTCGAGAGCGCCCGGGCGCTCAACGCCGAGCTCCACCAGGTCTTCGACGAGGAGCAGATCTTCCGCATCGACCACTTCCTCGGCAAGGAGGCGGCCCAGAACATCCTCGCCTTCCGCTTCGCCAACGGCCTGTTCGAGCCGATCTGGCACCGCAACCACATCGACCACATCCAGATCGACGTCCCCGAGACGCTGGGCCTCGCGCAGCGGGCCGACTTCTACGAGAGCACCGGCGCCTACCGCGACATGGTCGTCACGCACCTCTTCCAGGTGCTCGCCTTCACCGCGATGGAGCCGCCGACGGCGCTCGAGCCGCACGCCATCAGCGAGGAGAAGAACAAGGTCTTCCGGTCGATGTCGCCGATCGAGCCGCATGACGTCGTGCGTGGGCAGTACGTCGGCTATCGCGACGTCCCGGGCGTCAAGCACGACAGCCAGACCGAGACGTTCGTCGCGCTCAAGTGCTTCGTCGACAACTGGCGCTGGGCGGGCGTGCCCTTCTACCTGCGCACCGGCAAGCGGCTGGCCGAGGGCGCGCGCATCATCTCGATCGCCTTCAAGGAGCCGCCGCGCTCGATGTTCCCGGCCGGCTCGGGCGTCGGGGACAACGGCCCCGACCACCTGACCTTCGACCTCGCCGACCGGTCACGGATGTCGCTGTCCTTCTACGGCAAGCGCCCCGGGCCGGGCATGAAGCTCGACAAGCTCTCGATGCAGTTCTCGATGGGCGAGACCGACTGGGCGGGCGCCGTGCTCGAGGCCTACGAGCGGCTCATCTACGACGCCGCCCGCGGCGACCGCACGCTCTTCACGTCGGCCGACGGCATCGAGCGCCTCTGGGAGATCAGCCAGCCGCTGCTCGACAACCCGCCGATCGTGCGCCCGTACGACCCCGGCACGTGGGGTCCGAACCAGATCCACCAGCTCGTCGCGCCCTTCACGTGGCGGCTCCCCTTCGAGCGACGCTGGCGCGACCCCAACATCACCGGGGCCTGAGCCACACCGCGAGGTCGCGGTTTCCCTGCGTGGGCAGGGCTCTCACGAGCACACTGGGGTGGCCCGCTAACGATGGAGCCGTCATGGTGCGCATGCGTCCGGCCAGGGTCTCGTCCGTCACGACCGGCGTCGCCGCCCTCGTCGCCACCGTCCTGGCCGCCCTCCTCGCGGCCTGCGGGGGATCACCCGGCACGCCGAACCCGGACCCCGCACCGGGACCGGCTACTCCCGCCGTCAGCGGGGTCACCGACCCGGGGGCGACCAATGGCTCGTCCGACGCGGCGGGCTCAAACGCCTCCGGGGCACGCAGGGTCACCGACATGACGTACCTGCCGGGCACTCCCGTGTGGTGGTCGGGATTCGAGATCGAGCTCGTCGCCGCGCGACTCGACGAGGCGACCCGGCTCGTCGAGGTGCGGGCGCGGCTGACGAACACGTCCACCGTCGACACCAACCTCGGAGCGACGAGAGGCGAGATCTCGGTGGGCTCCCCCGACCACGTGACGGGGTGGGACAACATCTCGGACACCATTCCGCACGGGACCACGCTGCCCAGCACGCTTCGCTTCACCTCGGTACCGGGCGACTTCGACCTCTCGACGGCCCAGCTCGTCCTCGGCGGCGAGGGTGACCACCAGGCGGTGTTCGCCCTCGGAGACCGCGATGCCAACTCGACCGCCGTGGCGACGCGTCCGCTCCCGGTCGCTGGCACCGTGGTCATCAGCAACGCCCACACGGGCGCCAGGTTCGAGTCGCGCGACAACAGCCTCGTGGCGGCCGCGTGCTCCGGCCCCAACCCCGTCGACGTGACGTACGTGCCCCTGCCCTCCGACCAGCTCGTCCTCGAGCTGGTCGGGACGATCCAGTCCCCGTCCCGGTCGGTCGGGGGCGTCGCCGCCCAGCGGGCGATGGCGACGCCCGTCGGCGGCACGGCGGTGATCGCGGAGCCGGGTCTGAGCGCCGTCCTCGGCATCGACGCCGCACCGGTGCGGAGGCTGCACCTGTGCTTCCCCGTCCCGGCCGACACCCACGGCCGGGTGGACCTGACCTTCGACACCCGTCTGGTCGGGGAGGACTTCGTCACCGCGACCGGTTCCGTGCAGCTGCCGTGAGGCACCGGACCTGCGTCAGGTGGCTGTGCGGGCCGCCCGGGCCCGCCCGGTGAAGATGGAACGCTCGACGTCGCTGCGCGTCAGGCTCGCCGCGCGCTCGAACGCGTCCGCCGCCTCCGTATGCCGTCCGGCGCGCTCGAGCAGGTCGCCGCGGACCGCGTGCAGGTGGGGGTAGCTCGCCAGACGTCCGGAGGCGACGACCTGGTCGACGACCACGAGCCCCGCGTCGGGACCACGCGAGAAGCCCACGGCCACCGCACGGTTCACCTCGACGACGGGTGAGGGCCAGATGGTCCGGAGCACGTCGTACAGCTCGGCGACGAGATGCCAGTCGGTGTCCTCCGGACGCAGGGCACGGGCGTGGCAGGCCGCGATCGCCGCCTGCACGGCATACGGACCGAGCGGTCGGCCGGAGCCCTCGGCGCGGGCCAGCGACTCGAGACCGCGGCGCACGAGAAGCCGGTCCCAGCGCCGACGGTCCTGGTCGGGGAGCAGCACCGGCCGACCGTCGGCACCGAGGCGGGCGGGCAGCCGCGAGGCCTGCAGCTCCATGAGCGAGAGCAGGCCGTGGGCCTCCGGCTCGTCGGGCACGAGTGCGGCGAGCACGCGGCCGAGCCGCATCGCCTCGTGGCACAGGGCGGGGCGCACCCAGTCCTCCCCCGACGTCGCGGCATACCCCTCGTTGAAGATCAGGTAGACGACCTCGAGCACGGGACCAAGCCGGTCGGACAGCTCGTCGGCGGTCGGCAGCTCGAAGCGAACTCCCTTGTCGGTCAACGTCTTCTTCGCCCTCACGATGCGCTGCGCCATGGTCGGCTCGGGCACCAGGAAGGCGCGGGCGATCTCGTCGGTCGACAGGCCGCCGAGGCACCTGAGGGTGAGCGCCACCCGTGACTCGAGGGAGAGCACCGGGTGGCAGGCCGTGAGGACGAGACGGAGGAGGTCGTCGCCCACGTGGTCGTCGAGCGAGTCGACCCGGCTGTCGGTGTCGACGCCCGGCTCGTCGGCGACGGCCTCGCGGGCGAGGACGGCCGCCTTGCGCTCGAATGTCACCGTCCGCCGGTGGGCGTCGATCCCGCGACGCTTCGCCGTCGTCATCAGCCAGCCGCCGGGGTTGGGTGGGATGCCCGACACGGGCCACTGCTCGAGAGCCGCGACGAGAGCCTCCTGGGCGAGGTCCTCGGCCAGACCGAGGTCGCCCGTCACGCGCGCCAGCCCGCCGACGAGGCGCCCGGACTCGATGTGCCAGACGGCCTCGACGGCTCGCCGCGCCGCGACGGCTCGCTCGTCCATCACCTCCGTCACCCCACCGACCATAGGGCCGACCCCGTGCGGCTCGAGGTGATCGCGGCACCGACGTCGGTGTCGCGCTCACCTCGAACGAGCAGGGTCGGGGTCACTGCGGCGGGCCGAAGTCCTCCGGGCCCATGACCTTGACGACGTCGCACTCGCCCTGCCAGCCCGGCCAGAGGTCGGCGTGCAGCTGCATGAACCGCCTGGTCCACTCCACGGCCTCCTCCTTCGAGCGCACCTCGTAGACGGCGTACGAGATGAACTCCTTGGCCTCGGCGAACGGACCGTCCATGACCGAGAGCTCGCCCCCCGTGACGGCGACCCTGGCTCCCGAGGCACTCGGGGAGAGCCCGGCGTTGTCGAGCAGCTCACCCGAGGCGGTGGCCTCGGCGCCGAGGGTCATGATGGCCTCCATGAGGCCTGCCGGCGGCGGGCCGGCGCGCTGCGTGCCCTTGAGGATCGTGATGTAGCGCATCGGAGTCTCCTGGTCGGTGTGGGCGCTCAGTCGGCGAGCGAGCCGTAGACGTGGACGGCGACGACGGCGAGCCAGGCGAAGACGAGCACGACGGCGCCGGTGAAGACGAGGTTGGCCGCGACGCTACCCGCGCCGGAGGCCACACAGAGGAAACCCCCGAGGAACACGACGCCGGTCAGCCGCGAGAACCGCGCGAGACGGCGCGACCCTTCGCCGGAGAAGCGCCGCGCCAGCACGAAGCACGAGGCCGCGATGGCGACGAAGCCGACCCCTGCGGCGGCGAAGTGGAGGATCCCGTGCGTCGAGACCTGGCCCGGGCCGTCCGGCGTCCCCACGGGGAAGCCGAGCGCCGGGTCGGCCCGCAAGACCGCCGCCGCGACGAGGCAGCCGCCGAACGCAGCGGTGAGGACCGGCGCCCAGCGACCGCCCGGGCCGCCGGCGAGCGCGCGACCCAGGCCCACGGCATACGCCACGACCATGAGGCCGGTGAGGACGAAGTTCGCGACCTGCACCCAGCCCAGGTCGCCGTTCTCCAGCAGGCTCCACTGGTGTCGGGTCAGGTCGAAGCCGTCCCGCGTGAGCGCCTGCGCCAGCGAGACGACGACGTAGAAGGGGCCCGCGACGATGCCCCAGCCGAGGAGCGATCGCGTGACGTGCGTCGGCGTCCAGCCGTCGTCACACGTGGCGGGGATGGTGCTCGCGGGTCGGTGGTCCGTGGTGGTCATGGTGCTCTCCCGGTGTGGGGGCGCTGGCCTCGTGCCGTGCGCCGTCACCCCCTCCACGAACGAGAGGACGGCCGATCGACATCGACGGGGCAGGACGTTTGCCGTCCCCGGTCGGCGTGCTCACGCGACTCCGTCGAGCGTCTAGGTACGCGATACCAGATCGGCCGGCCGTCGTATCACGGCGTCGGGCTCGGCCCCTGACCGTCGGTGCCGGATGAAGGAGTCCGGCCGATCCACGAAGGGAAAGCATCATGAAGCAGCTCGCACCGATGGCGGCACGGTTCACGCGCAGCCACAAGGGTTACCAGCACCCGGCCAAGCTCGACGCCTGGGAGAAGGCCGTCATGGGGCCGGAGCTCGAGGCCATGCGTTGGCCCGGTGGCTCGATCTCCGGCTCGGACGACGGCTGGGACGACTGCGACGAGTGACTGGGACCCCGGCGACCGACAGACGACAAGGAGAAGCACCATGAGCACCGTTGCGATCGTCACCCTCGCGGGTGACCTGCACGCACGCGTCATCCGCAGGCAGCTGCAGGACGTGCACGACGTCGACGTGGCCGTCGTGGCCTCCGACACCCTGTCGGGCGCCGGGGGACTCACCTGGAGCAACGTGGCGGGGCCCGACCTGACCCTGCCGACCGAGGACGGCGGCACCGTGTCGGTGGCCGACCTCGACCTCGTCTGGTGGCGGCGGTGCCACGGACGACCCACCGTGCCGGTCGGCGTGACCGACCCGCAGATGCGCAAGCTCGTCGTCAAGGACAACCGCGCCGGCCTGCGTGGCCTGCTCATGGCGGGCTTCACCGGCACGTGGATCAGCGACCCCTACGCGACCGAACGCGCGCAGAACAAGATCCTCCAGCTGAACGTGGCCCGCAGGGTCGGCCTGACGGTGCCCCGGACCCTCGTCAGCACGGACCCGACCGCCGTGCGCGAGTTCACCCGGGCCCACGGCGGCACCGTGATCGCCAAGACCCTGACGGGCCTGCTCGGGACCTCCCTCGAGGCCGGGCGCGTGACTCTGGAGTCGCTCGACGACGACGCCGAGATCACGGTCTCGGCCACCGTCTACCAGGAGGAGGTCCCCGGCACGGACCACCTGCGCGTCATGGTCTTCGGCGACACGGTCCACACGGCCCGCATCCGCAGCGGCGAGCTCGACTGGCGCCTGGCCAACGACATGGAGGTCGAGCCGGTCGCCATCGACCAGCGACTCGGGGACCAGCTGCGCGAGGTGACCGACCGGCTGGCGCTGCGCATGGGCGTCTTCGACGTCAAGCTGCGACCCGACGGGGAGCCGGTCTTCCTCGAGGTCAACCCGCAGGGCCAGTTCCTCTTCGTCGAGGGCATGTCGGACATGCCGCTCGGCGAGGCCTTCGCCGACTTCGTCGTCGGCGAGCTGGCGTCGGCACGCGGGCGCGTCCTCGCCTGAGCCCTTGCTCACCGGCCCGACGGTGTATGCCGTCGGGCCCGGTCAGCGGGCGTCCTTCTTGGCCTGTCGGCGGGCCCCTTGCGACTGCGACGACGCGTCACGCTTGAGCCCGCCGGTCGTCTTCGTCGCGCGCCGCTTCCCGGAGGGCACCGACGCGGCGGCGGTCGACGAACCCGCCGATCCGGGGCCCGTGCCGGCCTTCACCTCGCGGGCGGCCGCGAGGCGCTCGGCCTTGAGGTCGGCTGCGGCAGCGCGGGCGACGACGCCGAGCCGCGCGCTGACTCGCGCCAGCGCCAGCTCGAAGACCTCGGCCCGGTCGGCGTTGAGCCGGTTGGCCGGCCTGGCGGCGCCGCGGGCCCCCTTGGCCGGCACGCGGGCGCTCGCCTGGCGGCGGTAGAGGCCGACGTGCTTGGTCCGGGCCCGACGCACCCTCTGGTGCAGCTCGATGAGCTCGTCCTCGGTGAGGATCGCCAGACGGGCGGGCTCGGTCTCGCGGACGAGGTCGGCCTGCGCTGCCGTGAGGGATGTCGTCGTCGTCATGACACTCGATCATCGTCACGCCGTCCCCGACGGGCATCACCTGTTGGGGGTGATGCCCGCCCTGACCTCACTCGCCGGGGTAGACGACCCCGACCTGACGGCGTACGGCGTCCATCGTCTCCATGACCCGCAGGGTCGTGGCGTGCGGCATGAGCGGCGACTCGGTCTCGCCGGCGACGAGGCATCGGGCGAACTCGGCCGCCTCGTAGGAGAAGCCGCGCACGTCCTCGGTGAGGCCGCCGGGCCGCTCGTCGATGACCTCGTTGTCGGGGCCGACGAGCCGGATCGTCGAACCCGGGCCGTAGAAGGCACCGGAGAGCTCGAGACGGGCCTGGGTGCCGGCGACGACGGCGGTGACCGGTGTGACGCCGGCCATCGTGCACGACAGCACGCCGTGCGCCCCCCCGGCGCCGGTCACGGTGATCGTCGTCGTCGCGTCGACGCCGAGGTCGGTCAGGGTGCCCGTGGCCGTCACGGAAGCGGGTGCGCCGAGCACGAGGTCGGCGAACGACACGGGGTAGACGCCGAGGTCGAGCAGCGCGCCGCCGGCGAGCTCGGGCTGCGACAGACGAGCTGGGCCGCCCGGGTAGAGGCGCTGGCCGTGGTCGGCGAAGACGGCGACGAGCTCGCCGATGAGGCCCGTCTCGACGACGTGGCGCACGACGTCGTAGTGCGGCAGGAAGCGGCTCCACATCGCCTCGACGGCGAGCAGCCCCTGGCGCTCGGCGGCCCCGAGCACCTCGCGGGCCTCGGCGGCACTGCGGGTGAAGGCCTTCTCGACGAGCACGGGCTTGCCGGCCTCGAGGGCCAGCAGCGCGTGGTCGCGGTGCTCCGAGTGCGGCGACGCGACGTAGACGGCGTCGACCTCGGTGTCGGCGACGAGCTCCTCGTAGGAGCCGTAGGCGCGCGGTACCGAGAACTCGTCGGCGAAGTCCTGCGCTCGCTCGCGGCTGCGCGAGCCGACGGCGACGACCGAGGACGACGTCCCGACCGCGACGGCGTCGGCGAAGGCGTGCGCGATGCCGCCCGGGGCGAGGACGCCCCAGCGGATGGCGGGCGCGTCGTGCGGGTCCGGCGTGCGCGGCTCGGGCAGCTGGAGGGGCACGGTGATGGGCAGGGTCATGCAGTCACATCCCAGAGGTGGTGGTGGATGTCGTGGACGAAGTAGAGCGAGAGTGTGCGGGCGGTGAACTCGGAGCCGTTGCTGCGCAGGGCCGGCCACTCCCACTGCGTACCCGACGGGAGTGCGTATGCGGTCGCCGCGGCCTCGAACGCCGCCGTGACCTCGCGCGCCACGACGTCCGGGTCGGAGCGCCAGTACTGTCGCTCGACGGCGGTCTCGTCCTGGTCCCAGTTGGCGAAGCGGACGACCTCGCCACCGCCCGCGAGGATCTGATCGAGCCTTCCGCGCATGACGTCGCAGACGTCGCGGACGTGGCAGGCGTACTCGAGCGGCGACCAGACGCCCTCGGCAGGGCGGGTGCGGACGCCGTCGCGACCCAGCGCGAAGGCATAGCGCTGCCCGGCGTCCCGGAGGATCGCCGGCACGTCGGCGGGCTCCGTGGCCGCGGCGTCGAAGCCGCAGTCGGGGCACGGGTGCGTCAGCACCCACGTCCAGTCCGCGTCGTCCGGCGTCGACGGCCCGGGGTCGGTGAGGGGCTCGCTCATGCCCACAGCCTAGGGGCGGGAGCACCGGCGGTTCGGGGAGTCCGGCAGGCGGGGGGTCAGGCGGGGGATACCGTATGTCTTCGTGCTCAAGGACTACCTGCCGTGGATCATCGCCGGCCTCGTCGTGCTGGCGCTGGTCATCGGGGGTTTCGTCCTGACCCGCGTCGCGCCCGAGGCGACCGCGACCCTTCGTCGCCGCCCGCGCCCACCGCGTGACCACTTCCGCAGCGGCGACGAAGCCCCCACGCCCGTCAAGCGGGCCGGCATCGTCATCAACCCGACGAAGTTCGCCGACCTGCCGGCCGTGCGCGGACGCATCACCGCGACCTGCCTCGCGAACGGCTGGGGTGAGCCGCTCTTCTACGAGACGACCATCGAGGACCCGGGCCAGGGGCAGGCCGCGCAGGCCGTCCGCGACGGCGCCGACATCGTGTGCACACTCGGCGGCGACGGCACCGTGCGCAACGTCGCGAGCGCCCTCGTCGGCACCGAGACCGCCCTCGGCATCCTGCCCGCCGGCACCGGCAACCTGCTGGCGCGCAACCTCGACCTGCCCGTCGCCCTCGAGGCGGCCGTGGCGGTGGCGCTGACGGGCCGCAACCGGCGCATCGACGTCGGCGAGCTCGTCATGGGCGCCGCCCCGACCGGCGCGACCCCGACCGACGCGACCGCGACGGGGGCCACGGACGGCGACGACACCGACGCCCCGGTCGACCCCGAGACGCACTACTTCCTCGTCATGAGCGGCGTCGGCATGGACGCGCAGATCATGGCCGGCACCAACGAGAACCTCAAGGCCAAGGTCGGTTGGCCCGCCTACATGGTCTCCGGCATGAAGCACCTCATCTCGCCGGAGTTCCGCATCGCCGTCAAGGTCGACGACGAGCTCGAGTTCCGCCGCCGCGCGCGCATGGTCGTCATCGGCAACTGCGGTCGCCTCCTCGGCGGTCTGGTGCTCATGCCGAACGCCCGCGTCGACGACGCGCAGCTCGACGCCGTCATCGCGTCGCCGCGCGGGGTCGTCGGCTGGGTGCCCGTCGCGACACGCGTGGCCACCCGGCAGCGCAAGGGTCACCCGACCCTGGACCACAAGGCGTGCAAGGAGATCCGCGTGCGCACCGACCGGCCCGTGCCCGTCCAGATCGACGGCGACGTCATCGGCGAGGCCACCGAGGTCAGCGCGGTCGTGCGTCCCGCCTGCCTCACGGTCCGCGTCAGCCAGTAGCCCGAGGAGTCAGGCGAAAAGCGCCTGGCCCCAGTGCTGCCCGTCCTCCAGGCCGGGCGGGCACGCGAAGACGGCCGACCCGTTGTGCTCGATGTACTCGTTGAGCAGGTCGGCCTTGGCGAGGGCCCGCTGCATGGGCACGAACTGCTTCTGCGGGTCGCGCATGTAGGCGAGGAAGAAGAGGCCGGCGTCGAGGTGGCCGACGCCGTCGGAGCCGTCCGTGAAGTTGTAGCCCCGCCGCAGGATGCGTATGCCGCCGAGGTGGCTCTGGTGGGCGAGGCGGACGTGGGCGTTGACGGGGATCGCCGGGCCGCCGTCCGGCCCCTTCTTGGCGAAGTCGAGCGCGTCGTGCTCCTTGGCCTGGCCGAGCGGCGCACCCTCCTTCTTGTCGCGGCCGATGATGTCCTCCTGCTCCTGCAGGCTCGTCCGGTCCCAGACCTCGATGTGCATCCGGATGCGGCGCGCGACGAGGTAGGAGCCGCCGGCCATCCAGGCGCCGCCGCCGGTCTCGTCGTCCGGTGCCACCCACACGTGCTGCGCGAGGCCCTCGGGCTCCTCGGCCTTGACGTTGTTGGTGCCGTCCTTGAAGCCGAACATGTTGCGCGGCGTGGCCTGCGCGGTCGACGTCGACGACGTGCGGCCGAAGCCGAGCTGCGACCAGCGCACCGCGACGACCCCGAAGCCGAGGCGCACGAGGTTGCGCACCGCGTGGACCGCGACCTGCGGGTCGTTCGCGCACGCCTGGATGCAGAGGTCGCCGCCCGTGCGGCGCGGGTCGAGCTGGTCGCCGGTGAAGGCGGGGAGGTCCTGCAGCGCGGCCGGCTTCTTCGACGCGAGGCCGAAGCGGTCGTCGAAGAGGGAGGGGCCGTAGCCGATCGTGATCGTCAGCCCGGACGCCGGCAGGCCGTATGCCTCGCCGGTGTCCTCGGGTGCCCGGTTGGGGCCACCGCCGACGAGACCACCCGGGGCGGCCTCGGCTCCGGCCGTCATGCGTTCGGCGGCCCGGGTCCAGTCCTTCAGGAGCTGACGCAGCTGCGCGCGGTCCTTCGTCACGACGTCGAGAGCGACGAAGTGGAGGCGGTCCTGCGCGGGCGTGACGATGCCTGCCTGGTGCTCGCCGCGGAACGGGATGGCGGCGTCGAGCGCGAGGGCGGGTGCCGCGGTGGACGCCGGGGCACCCGCCGCGGTGGCGTCGGTACCGCGCGACACGGCATACGCCCCCGTGGCGCCCGCGACGACACCGGCGACGGCGGCCGTCCCGGAGACGCCGAGCACGCGGCGGCGGCTCATGCCGGCGACGGGCTCGCTCTCGGGACCGTGGAGCGGCTCAGGGGCGACGGGCTCGGACGGGAAGGGGCTCACGTGGCCTCCACGACCCCGGGGACCTTCGACACCTGCTCGGAGAGGGCGTCGAGCGAGACGGTCAGCTCCTTGATGTCGGCGTCCGTCAACGCGGTGTAGCTCTGGTAGTCGGCGCCGGTCTTGTGCTGGGCGAGCAGGCTCGAGAGCTCGGTGAAGTCGGCGTCGAGCGCTTTCTGCAGGGCCGGGTCGCGCTCGGCGATGACGGGGCGCAGCACGGCGAGAGCCTGGCGTGAGCCCTCGAGGTTGCCGTCGAAGTCCCAGAGGTCGGTGTGCGAGTAGCGCTCCTCCTCGCCGGTGATCTTGCCGGTCGCGACCTCGTCGAGCAGCGCCTTGGCTCCGTTGGCGATCGACAGGGCCGTCGGCTCGACGGTCTTGCTCTTGGCGGCGATCTCGGTGACGTCGGCGAGGAGCTGGTCGGCGATGGCGCCCGAGTCCTTCTGCAGGCCGTCCTTCCAGAGGTCCTTCTCGAGACGGTGGTAGCCGGTCAAGGCCATGCCGTCGGCGATGACGTCCTCGCGGCCGTCGATCTTCGGGTCGAGGTCGCCGAAGCTCTCGGCGACGGGCTCGATGGCCTCCCACGGGTGACGCGCCTGGGCGTAGAGCGACTTGGCCCTCGCGACGTCGCCGGCCTTGACCGCGGCGACGAACTCCTTGGTGCCGTCGACGAACTCATCGGCCTCCGAGGCGACGAACGCCTTGTAGTCGGTGATCGCCTTGGCGACCTTGGAGTCGGCGCTGCCCTTGACGGCGGTGCCCGTCACGGTGAAGGGGGCGCGGATGCCGTCGCCGACCATGCCGGGCTTGCACGAGGTCGTGAAGGTGCCGGGCTCGGTGATCTCGACCTTGAGCTCGCGACTCAGGCCCGGCGTGATGTTCTCGACCTCGGAGACGATGCGGTCGCCCTCGGCGTAGAGGTAGAACTCGTTGACCTTGCTGCCCGAGTTCGTGACCTGGAAGGTCACGGTGCCGGCCTTGGCCGTGCTGGTGCTCAGCTCGCACGCCGTGTCGGTGGCGTTGACCGTGATCGGTCCGCCGGCACCGCCGGCCGCGGTGGACCCGGCCGTGGCCGTCGGCTTGTCGGCGCAGCCGGTGAGGGCGAGGGCCGCGGCGAGCGACAGCGCGGCCGGCACGACGACGCGCACGGCGGGGCGCAGGGCAGGGCGGGGCATGGTGGATCTCCTGGGGCTTCGGTGTCAGTGCGGAGGGGTGACGCGGGTCGCTCAGGCGGCGACCGACGGGCGGGTGGTGCTGGTCGGGGTGACGGCGGGGGCCTGGGGCGTCACGCGAGCCGGGCGCAGGAAGAGGGTCAGGACGATGCCCACGTAGAGCACCCACGCGATGGCCTGCAGCACGGTGGTGGCCGGCGTGAAGTTGAAGATGCCCTTGAGGAGCGTGGCGTACCAGCTGCTCGGGTCGACCGTGGCGCTGACGTCGAAGGCGAGCGTCGTCAGGCCGGGCAGGAAGCCGGCCTCCTGGAGGTCGTGGATGCCGTAGGCGAGGATGCCGGCCGCGACGAGGACGAGCAGGATCCCGGTGTAGCGGAAGAACTTTGCGAGGTTGATCTTCACGGCACCGCGGTAGATGAGCCAGCCGAGCACGACGGCGCCGGCGAGGCCGATGACCCAGCCGACAAGCGGCTGGTTGTTGCCCTGGCCGGCCGCCTCGGTCGTGGCGTAGAAGAAGATCGCCGTCTCGAGTCCCTCTCGCCCGACACCGAGGAAGGCGACGAGGGCGATCGCGAAGGGGCCCATGTCGAGTGCCTGGTCGAGCTTGCCCTTGAGCTCGCCCGAGATGGTGCGCGAGGCCGACTTCATCCAGAAGACCATGAAGGTCACGAAGACCACGGCGATGATCGAGGCGCTGCCGCCGATGAGCTCCTGGGCCTCGAAGGTCAGCTGCTTCGTGCCGTAGGTGAGCAGCGCGCCGAGGGCGACCGACAGGGCGACGGCGACGCCGACCCCCGTCCACACGTGGCGCAGGGCCCAGCGGCGATCGGTCTTGACGAGGAAGGCCACGAGGATGACCACCACGAGGGCGGCCTCGAGTCCTTCTCGGAGTCCGATGAGCGCGTTGCTCGCGAGCACGGGCGCCTTCTCTCAGGTAGTTCTCGACAATTACGCCACGATGACGTGACGGAAATCAGGAAAGCACAGGTAAGCCTTGCCTAACAACCCGGTCCCGGTGTCAGAGTCGCCACATGAGCACGCCCGAGCCCTCACCGACCTTCTCCGGCTTCCCTCCGGGGGCCCTGTCCTTCTACGCCGAGCTCGAGGACGTGAACTCGCGCGACTGGTGGCTCGCGCACAAGGACGTCTACGAGCGGGACGTCCGCGAGCCGATGCTGGCCCTGCTCGACGCCCTCGAGGACGAGTTCGGGGCGGCGAAGCTCTTCCGGCCCAACCGTGACGTCCGCTTCAGCGCCGACAAGTCGCCCTACAAGACGCACCAGGGCGCGCTCGCCGGCGCCGGCACCGTGCGGGCCTACTACGTGCAGGTCAGCGCGGACGGCCTGAGGGCGGGTGGCGGCTTCCGCGCGGAGGGCCCCGCCCGCACCGCCCCGTTCCGGGCGGCCGTCGATGCGCCCGCGAGCGGACTCGCGCTCGAGGCCGTCCTGGCGTCCCTGCGCGACCAGGACTTCGACCTCTTCGGGGAACAGGTCAGGACGACACCGAGGGGGTATGCCGCCGACCACCCACGCATCGAGACGCTCCGGCACAAGGAGCTGATGGTCGTGCGCGACTTCGGTGCGCCCGCGTGGCTGTCGACCGGGCGGACGCTCACGGAGGTGCGCGACGCCTGGCGGGCCGTGCGACCGCTCAACGCGTGGCTCGAGGAGCACGTCGGCGCCGACGCGTGAGGTCAGTCGGGCTTGCGCCCGATGACGCCGAACATCGTCACCGAGAAGAAGGCTGTGCCGGCCCGGGCCGCGGCCATCGCGTCGGCGAGCAGCCGGTCGGCCTCCTCACGAGTCAGGGCGCCCTCCTCGACGGCGGCGTCGGCGTTGCGGTGGACCACACCGCTGCCGAGCAGGGCGCGCGGCGGCATGATCAGCGCGGCCGAGCCGATGTCGTGGTCGACGAGCAGCCCTGCGGCCCGCAGCTGGTTCGGCAGGTGTCGCGCCGCGAACGGGTTGGGCATGCGTCGCCAGTTGGCCTCGGCGTAGCGCCGCACGAGGTCGGGCTCGCCGGGGTGGCTGATGACGGTGCCCCAGTCGCTGTCGAGCACCGCGACACGTCCGCCCGGTGCGAGCACCCGCGCGAACTCGTGGGCGGCTCCCTGCGGGTCGGCGAGGTGCTGGAAGACCCGTTCGCAGCGCAGCACGTGCACCGCACCGTCCGCGAAGGGCAGGTCGGCCGCGTCGCCGTCGATGACGGTCGCGGCGGACCCGAGCAGCGCCGCGCGCCGTGACGCCTCCTCGCGCAGTCCGGGGTTGGGCTCGATGCCGACCGCACGCCCGTTCGGGGCCACCGCCTCGGCGAGCCGCCGCAGCTCGGTGCCGGTGCCCGCGCCGACGTCGACCACCGACTCCCCCGGCTGCGGTGCGAGCGCCTCGAACGCCCACGCGCGCAGGCGCCGGACGGCCGGCTGTTGCTCCTGCGCGTCGAGGAGTGCGACGAGGGTGGCGACGCGAGCCGCGCCGCCCTCACCGATCCGCTCCCGCATGAACATGTTCGGAGCGGCGCCCGACTCCTCGGGAGGAGTCGGGCCCGACTGAGGGGTCACCGCTCCAGCATGCTGCCCACCACTCGGATCGGTGCGGGGTTTGCCGAGAACTGTCGAGGGTGGGCGGCTACGTTGGCCCGGTGACCCAGCGCAGCGTCCCGGTCGACGCGTACATCATCGGTGCCGGCCCCGGCGGGCTGGCGACGGCCGCCGCCCTCGAGGCCCGCGGCCTGCACGGCGTCGTCCTCGAGCGGAGCAACGGCGTCGGCACGTCGTGGCGTAGCCACTACGACCGACTGCACCTGCACACGCCGCGCGAGCTGTCCGGCCTCCCGGGCTTCCCGATCCCGAAGGAGATGGGCCGCTGGGTCGCGCGCGACGACGTCGTGCGCTACCTCGAGCTGTATGCCGCCCACCACCGTCTCGACGTGCGCCTCGGCACCGAGGTGAGCCGCCTCGACCGCTCCGCGGACGGCGAGTCGTGGACCCTCACGCTCGCCGACGGGACCGCGCTCACGGCGCCCTACGCCGTCGTCGCCACGGGCTTCAACCACACGCCGCGTGAGCCCGACGTGCCCGGCCTCGAAGGGTATGCGGGCGAGGTCGTGCTGGCGTGCGACTACCGCAACGGGTCGGCGCACGGCGGCAAGGACGTGCTCGTCGTGGGCACGGGCAACACCGGCACCGAGCTGGCCGTCGACCTCGTCGAGCACGGCGCCGCCCGCGTGCGCCTCGCCGTCCGCACCGTGCCGCACATCATGCGCCGCAACACCGGGCCGTATGCCGCGCAGTACACCGGGATCGCGGTGCGGCGCCTGCCGACGGCCTTCGTCGACCGGGTCGCGCCCATCGTGGGACGGCTCCAGACCCCCGACCTGACGGCGCAGGGGATGCCGCGCCCCGACACCGGGCTGCTGACTCGGGTCGAGCGCGACAACGCGATCCCCGTCCAGGACGTCGGCATCATCGACGCGATCCGGTCGGGGGCCGTCGAGCCCGTGGCTGCCCTCCGGGAGTTCGACGGTGACGAGGTCCTGCTCGCCGACGGCTCGCGCCTGCGCCCCGACCTCGTCGTGCTCGCGACCGGCTACAGCCAGGGTCTCGAGCCGCTCATCGGCCACCTCGGCGTCCTCGACGAGAAGGGCCGCCCCGTCGAGCGCGGCGGACGCACGGCGCGGGGCGCGAAGGGGCTGTGGTTCACCGGCTACACGAACCCGATCTCCGGCATGCTCCGCGAGCTGTCGATCGACGCACGCAAGATCGCCCTGGCCATGGCGCTGCGCAAGCGCCGGGAGATCAGGGCCCGTCGCAAGGCCGCCTGACCAGGTCCGCTCCGGCCCCGTCGTCGCAACCTGCTCCGTTTTCGGGAGCAGGATCCGAGTCCCCGCGGGATCGGTGCGGGAGCCTCCCTATCGGAAGCTGCTCCGTTTTCGGGAGCAGGATCCGAGTCCTC
This sequence comes from Terrabacter sp. Root181, assembly GCF_001428505.1. Taxonomy (GTDB): domain Bacteria; phylum Actinomycetota; class Actinomycetes; order Actinomycetales; family Dermatophilaceae; genus Terrabacter. The sequence continues at coordinate 282,718 of NZ_LMHU01000005.1, read as the reverse complement.
GGACCCGACCGAACACGGCGGGCGCGCTCGTCAGGGGTGGTGCTGGCCGCCGAGGTTGAGGAAGGCGGCGGCGACGTCGTCCGTCTCGGCGACCGCGCGCGCCAGCGCCTCGTCGCTGGGGAGCCCGGAGGCGAGCAGCTCGTGGTGACGCGTCATGGTCGTCGCGGCGACGTCGTCGGGCACGGGCGACACGGCCGCGACGACCGACCGGGCACCGAGCGAGAGCAGGGACAGCGCGAGGCCGAGGGACTCGTGCCCCGGCCTGGGCGTCGTGAGCCCGACCTCGCAGGCCGAGAGCACGACGTGGTCGGCGCCCACACCCGTGGGCTGGAGCTCGTGCGCGAAGACGGGTCCGTCGTGGAGCACGAGCGAGGAGAACAGGGGTGACTCCACCTGGTGCGTGCCGTGCGCGGCGACGTGGACGACACCGGGTCGGGCGAGTGCCCCGACGAGCTCGGCCCGTCGGGACGGCTCCGCGAGGCGGGCACGCTCCCCCCAGGTGCTGACGATGGTGCGCGCCTCGCTCGACGCGCGGGGCACCGACGGGCCGACGCTGACGTGGACGCTCGCAGGGCGGGAAGCCTCGTCACGGACGGATGCCCGGCGGGTGAACGACGTCAGCGAGAGCGCGACCGTGAAGGGCCGTCCCGCCATCGAGGGCAGGAGGGCCCACGGCAGCGCGGACAGCTCGGGGCACGTCACGACGACGAGGCCCCGGCCCGTGCGCCACGGCCGCAGCAGCCCGTCGTCGAGCTCGGTCGCGCTGGCTCGCAGCGAGGACCAGACGGCGCCGGCGAGCGGGCCGAGGTGGTGGGTCGCCGCGGCCCGCAGGTCGACGCGTATGCGCTGGGCGAGCTCCGCGGCCCGGTCGGCCGGCATGAGGTCGCGCATCGTCGCCCGTCCGCCGACGACTCCCACGGCGCCGATGCGGCCGCGGTGCCGGAAGAACCACACGAGGTCGCGATCGACCCGGCCGAGGTGCTCGCGGGCTTCGCGGACCCGGACGGGCACGGCACGGGAGGCCCCGCCGCTGCGGCTCAGGGCCCAGTCGCGGTCGCGGATCTGCCGCTCGAGGCGCGAGGCGTGGTCGTGCAGCTCCCGCACCTGCGCCGGGTCGCCCTCGCCGCGCAGGTGGCCGCGGACGGCCCGCAGCTGCTCGGTGAGCTGGGCGAGCTGCTCGTCGTCGGGCCGGCCGAGCGAGGGCAGACGGTCGGTCGCGCTGCGCCACCGCTCCAGGGCCTCGAGCACCGAGGCGCTGCCCCGCGGCACGGCGAGGTCGAGGTCGAGCTCGGAGAGCCGGGCGCCGTGGACCGCACGGGCGGTGCGCAGGTCGAGGCTCGCGCTGCCCTCCTGGCCGGCCGCGAGGCGGCGCGAGGCCCGCACGAGGATGCGTCGGGCCGACGCCAGGTCGCCGGTGGCGACGAGCGTCATGGCGGTGACGACTGCCGCGTCGAGCTCGTCGGAGAGCGAGCCGGTGGAGACCCGCTCGAGGCTGAGCAGCCTCGTGTTGGCCCCGCCCGGGTCACCGGCGAGCAGCAGCGCCTGCGCTGCGACGACGCGCGCGCTGTCGGCGAGCTCTGAGTCGCCCAGCTCGGTCGCCGTGTCGGTCAGCTCGTCGGCGGTCGCCGCCACCGCGAGCGCCACGGTGGCGTCCCCGACACCGACCACCTGCCGGACGAGGTCGGCGGCGGGATGCGTGGCCTCAGCACGCTGCCCACCGTCCCGCTCCCGACCGCGACGGGTGCGCCGCTGCCGGTCGAGGTCGACGAGCAGCCCGACGAGCATCGCCTTGGCCGCCCAGGCGGTCGCCCCGATGCGGGAGTAGGTCTCCCGCGCCGACGCCGCTGCCGACGCCGCGAGGTCGAGGTGCCCGAGCAGTCGGTGGGCGCGCGCCAGGGCGAGCTCGAACTCGGCCCGCATCTGGTCGTGGCCCTCGCCCTCGAGGGCCTCGAGGCCCCCGTGCAGGGCCTCGACGGCCTCCTTGACGAGCCCCGCCTCGAGCAGGACCTGGGCGCGGTCGAGACGAGCCGGGCCGGTGAAGACGTCGGACTCGAGCTCCTCGGCCCGAGCCATGCCGGCGAGGGAGCGCGGGATGTCACCGAGGAGGTATGCGGCATACCCTTCGTTGTGCCGCGCCATGAACTCCTGGGGCGCCCCGCCGAGGTCGTGCGCGAGGCGCGCCGCCTCGGCGAAGGACTCGAGGGCCTCCTGCGGTCGCAGCAGCTCGAAGGCGAGCATCCCGCGGCTGAGGTGCACCGAGCACTGCTCGCTCTCGGTGAAGGCGTCGAGGCGGCGGACCGCCCCCTCGAGCCCGTCCCACGCCGAGGCGAGGTCACCGACGCGGCCGTGGATGTTGGCGCGCTGGTAGTCGAGCCGAGCCCGGAGCGCCTCGTCGCCGAGGTCGTCGACGAGCGCCTCGGCCTCCACGAGCCGGGCCAGGGCGGGCTCCACGCCGGAGAGCATGAACTCGGTCAGGGCGAGCGTGATGAGGGTCTTGCACCGCAGCTCGAGGCGATCCCGCGAGGGAGCCGACCCGGCGGCCCGGTCGATCTCGTCGAGGGCCGCCGTCAGCGAGCGCGCCGCATCGACCGGCCGCCCGGCCATGTTGTCCGCGGCACCCTGCTCGCGCAGGGTGCGTGCACTCTCGAGCAGATCGATGGCTCCCGCCCGGCCTCTCGCTCAGGGGCCGGTCACCACGTCAGGTCGGGATCGTCAGATCTGGATCGTGGGGGTGATGACCGGTCGCATGTCCTCGTTGCCCGGGTCGGTGACGACGAAGTGCACCGGCCCATGGGGTAGATCATCCAGAACAAAGCGCCCGTTCGCATCCGAAATGACCGTCGAGCTGCCCTCGGTCGTCACCGCCTCGATCTGTGCGCCGGGCGCCGTGACCCAGCCGTCGACGCGCACACGGTCGTCCGCGTCGTCGTCGTCGGAGTCCGCGGGCCCGGCCGAGACCATGAGGCTCACCGAGGCGGCCGTGAACGTCACCGAGTCGGTGGGCGTCGGCTCGACCTTGGCCTCCGCGCCGCGCGTCGTCAGCAGGGCCGAGTCCATGAGCTCGGCGACCTCGGCGTGCAGCGCGTGCACGGTGATCGCGAACTTGACCCGCTCGGCGAGGTCGCTCGGCACCGGGTCGGCGTGGCCGAAGAGGTCGCGCACGTGGCTGAGGTTGGCGATGTCGCGGGCATCGATGGCGTCAGTGTGAGATGTCATGTCAGACCGCCCATCCGGGGTCGGTGCCGAGGGTGGTCCTCAGCTTCTGGAGGCAGCGGCCGCGGGTCGGGCCGATGCTGCCGACGGGCATCCCCAGGGACTCCGCGATGGCGGCGTAGTCGGGGCGGTCGGCGAACGCGATGACCCGGAGCAGCTCCTGGCACCGCGGGGACAGGGTCGAGACGTGCTTCCACAGCACGCGCTGACGCTCGGAGAGGATCGACTGCGCCTCGGGGTCGAGCTGCTGTGCCGGGGCCTCCGGCACCTCCTCGACCCCGAACTCGCGCCGGGCCCCGCGGGCCAGGCGCCAGACCTCGCGCTTGACGACGACGACGAGCCAGCCGAGCACCGCCGCCGGCTCGTTGATCGAGTCGGCCCGGTCGACGAGCTGGAGGAACGCCGTCTGGATGGCGTCCTCGCACGTCGCCGGTGCACCACCCTGGGAGCGCGCGGCGTTCCAGAGCACCGGGGTCACGAGGTCGACGAGCTCGGAGAGCCGCTCGCGCTCGCCCGCGCGGTAGGCCGCGAACGCCTTGCCCGCGAGCGTCCCGAGGCCGTCGGGAGCGGTGGGGGTCGGGGTCATGGTCGCGCCCTTCCGATGCAGGTGCGCAGCGCGCGGATGGCGCGCTTGCGCATGGCGGACGGCGCGACGTCGGTCAGGCCGCCCTCGCCGATGAGGGCCGCCGCGAGCTCTGCCGCGAAGACCGGGGTGGAGAACGACGTGCCGCTCCAGACGCCGAAGCCTCCGGTGTAGTCGTCGGGGTCGACCGTGCAGCGCACCGTGCCGTCGGTCGAGACCTCGGACGACGGCTGCCCCATGCCGTTGGTGAGCGGCAGGGTGCTGACGACCGAGACGCCCGACCGCACGGCGCTGACGACGGTGAGGTTGTTGGAGAAGAGGGCGACGGTGACCCCGTCGGGGTTGCTCGCGCCGACACTCGCGAGCGGTGGCACCGACTTCGCGGTGACCCGCTGCGGCAGCGCGGCCGCGAGGGCAGCGGGAACGAAGGGCGAGTCAGTGCCGTCGTTGCCGACACCGGCCACGACGACGACGCCGCGCTCGGCGAACCGGTCGAGCAGGTCCGCGACGGGCCCCGAGGTGTAGGTGCGGTCCTCCGCGTAGTAGCCGAGCGAGAGGGACAGGACGTCGACGACCTCGGACGTGTCGTCGTGCTCCTGCCCGTGGACGTGCCGGTCGAGCAGGGCCTGGAGGACGTCGAGCATGACGCTCTCGTCGACGACGCCGTCGTCGCCCATGACGGGGATCGAGAGGATCGTGGCCTCCGGGCAGCCCTGGCGGACGAGCCCGGCGATGAACGTCGCGTGACCCTGGAGCAGGCCGACCGGCTCGGTCGGCGCCGGCACCGAGATCGGCGGGTCGACGGGCTTGGGGGTCTTGACGGGCACGAGCCGGCCGTCCTTCAGCTCCAGCCGCACGAGGCCCTCGCCGTCCGTGAACCACGGGTGCGCCGCGATCGCCGTGTCGGGCACGACGACGACGGGGTTGCGGTCGACGGGCCGGGCGCGCAGCCGCGGGTCGGGCAGGGCCAGGGCCACCGGCATACGGCCGCCGCGTCCGGGCACGGAGTACTCCTGCAGCGCGGACCCCCCGACGCCACCCCAGTACCCGCCGACGCCACCCCAGTAGCCGCCCACGCCACCCCAGTACCCGCCGACGCCACCCCAGTAGCCGCCCACGCCACCCCAGTAGCCACCGACGCCGCCCCAGTAGCCGCCCACGCCGCCCCAATAGCCGTCGGCCGGGCGCAGGACGTGCTCGAGGCTCAGCTGCTCGGCGATCGGCTCACCGGCCTCGCGCAGGTGCTGGAGCACGCTCCACGCGTCGACGGGGTCGATCGAGCGGGTCGGCTGGAGCGTGATGCTCGTGCCCCAGGTGGGCTGGTCGAGGTCGCGCGGGCCCCCGTCGGGACGCGGCGTCACCCGGAAGTCGAGATCGAGCTTGCCGAGCGCCGTCCGCAGGTCGTCGAGACCACGGGGCCGGCCCCCGCCCGTCGCGCTGCGCACGAGCAGGCGGTCGGAGAGGTAGAGCGCGGGAAGCGGCGGGCGACCGTCGGTCAGGCGCATCGCCGTGGCCGGGTCGAGGGCGCGGACGGGCGGGCGTTCGGGGCGGCGGGAGCCGCCGGTGGCGTGCTCGCCGTTCGCTCCCTGTTGGGCGTCGGGACCCGACTCTGACATCGACAACCTCCTGAGGGGCGGATGGTGTTGGAAAGACCCTTACACCCGACTGAGTGTCCGTACTCGTTTTCCTGATACATCGGGCCTCCCGAACTTTTTCCTCCCGAGACGTATCAAGCCCGGACGAGTCGACTCTGGGAGGTCAGGGGGAACGGTCACCGGGCTGCTACGGGGCGCTGCGGAGGGGCAGCAGGCCCGGTGACCTGCACAGGGGTTCGGGACTTCCAGGGGGCGGTCCCGTCCATGGGGCGCCGGGCCTCGCAGCACCGGCGCCCCTTCTCCCTGCCCATGGGACGAAAGGTGCCGTACCGGACACCGACCGCGTATGCCGTCGCCGCGCGTCGCGCTCGCGCGCTCGCTCCCGTCGGCGCATACTTCTCGGACGGCGCGGACGTCAGGGACCGCGACGTGAGCTCAGGGGAGTCAGGTGCACGGCATGGCAGGCGTTCGGAACGGTGACGGTCGACGGGGCGGGTTCGCCTCTGCTGCAGCGCTGGTCGTGCTCGGCCTCACGTTGACGGCCTGCAGCGGCACGACGCCGCAGACGACGTCGGCCGCCGAGTCCCCCTCGGTGACCGCCACGGCGACGGGCGCGGTCGACCCGGTCCCCAGCGACCCGGCCCCGATCCCGACCGTGACCGCTGACCCGCTGACGCCGACGAAGCCCACCCCGAGCGCGTCGGCGACGACGAGCGCCGCGCCGACGACGGCTGCCCCGACGCCGACCGACCTGGGAAGCGTCGTGGGCGCGTGCGAACGGACGCTGCCGGCATACCCCGTCCTCGAGCGCGGCGCGAAGGGTCCGGCGGTGCGGGCGCTCCAGTGCTTCCTCAACGACGCCGACTACGGCCCGGTCGTCGTCGACGGCGTCTACGGCGCCCAGACGCGTGCGGCGGTGAAGAAGGTCGAGGCGAGCCTCGAGGGGCCGGCGCCCAAGCCGGGGCGCATCGACGCCGGCATGTGGGTGCTGCTCATCTCACGGTCGCTCGGCGACGGCACGCTCGAGGTGGGCTCGACGGGCGCCGACGTCGTGACCCTCCAGCGCGCGCTGCGGGCCGCAGGCGGCACCCTCACGGTCGACGGTGACTTCGGCTCCGAGACGAAGAAGGTCGTCCGGCGCTTCCAGCAGGCCAACCGGGTCGGGGACGACGGTGTCGTCGGCGACGAGACCCTCTTCCTGCTCAAGATGGGCGCGACGATCGGCTGACGCCGGTCGACGACGCTCGCCGGCCGGCCTCGGCTCAGGCGCGCAGGTCGTCGAGCCAGGTTCTGGCGCGGTCGAAGTCGTCGTCGGACGTGCCCGGCCGTGCGTCGGGGCGACCGCCGTCGGCGCGCGGGTAGGACCCGAGGAAGCGCACCTCGGCGCAGACCCGACGCAGGCCCATCAGGGTCTCGCCGACGCGCGCGTCGAGGACGTGGCCCTCGAAGTCGATCGAGAAGCAGTAGGAGCCCATGGCCTCGCCCGTGGGTCGCGACTCGAGACGGGTCATGTTGACGCCGCGGACCGCGAACTGCTCGAGCAGCTCGAGCAGGCCACCGGCGTGGTCGTCGCGCTGGAAGAGCACGACCGTCGTCTTGTCGGCGCCGGTCGGCTCGGGCAGTGTGCCGGGTCGCGCGACGAGGACGAAGCGCGTGACGGCCGACGCGTTGTCGCCGATGTCCTCCGCGAGGATCTCGAGCCCCTCGTTGCGTGCCGCGACCGGGGCGCAGACCCCGGCGTCGAACATGACGTCGCCCGGCTGCCCGAGCGCGGCGGCGCTCGCGGCCGTCGACAGGGTCGGCACGTACTCGGCCTCGGGCAGGTGCTGACCCATCCAGCCCCGCACCTGGGCCCACGCGTGCGAGTGGGTGCCCACGGTGCGGACCCCGGCGAGCGGCGTACCCGGTCGGGCGCACAGGACGAAGGTGATGGGGACGAGCACCTCGCCGATGACGACGAGCGGCTCGCCCGTCGCGAGCGAGTCGAGCGTCGCGGAGACGCCACCCTCGACGGAGTTCTCGATCGGCACCATCGCGGCGTCGATGTCACCGGCCCGCAGCGCCGAGAGCGCCGCGTCGACCGAGCCGAACGGCAGGTGGTCGCGACCCTCGGCGGCGTCCCAGGCGTCGAGCGCCATCTGGGTGAAGGTGCCCCGCGGACCGAGGTAGCCGAAGCGGTGCAGCTCGTCTGGGGTGCGGGGCGGCGTCACGACGCGTCCTTCGTCCGGTCGGACTGGCCGGCGGGACGCCGGGGTCGGCCCCTGCCCGGCTCGTCCTCGGTGGCCGAGGCCAGCGCCTGCTGCTCCTCGGGGGTCAGGGTGATGCTCGACTTCCCGCCGACGATGCCCTTGGCATACGTGCGGGACTCCCCGCGGGCGTGGATCGAGCTGATGACGATGCCGTCACCGAGGTCGTCGACGATCGCGGCGGAGAACGACAGCCGCCCACCCATGTCGCCGAAGGCGTCGTAGCGCACCACCGCGACGTTGCGCAGGCTCTGGCGCACGTCGTCCTCGGCGCTCGCCACGTGGTCACGCAGTCGGGTCAGCTCGGCCGTCAGCCGGTCGATGCGATGGTTCTGCGTGGCCGCGACGCGCGCGATGTCGGTCTGGCCGTCGTCGCCGAGGGCGGCGAAGTCGCGGCGGACCCCGGCAAGGCGGAGCTGGGCCCCGACGGCCAGGGCGAGGGCGAGCAGCGCGACGACGACGGCGGCGATGGCCAGGGTCGTCAGCGTCGAGGCGTCCACGATCGGCAAGGGTAGCCGCGCCCGTCGCGGGGGGCCCTTCGATTCCAGCCCGTGACCTCGCCCTACACGGACAGCCGCGGTTTGTAGTCTGTCCCCCGTGATCCGCCGCCACCCCGTCAAGACGCTCGTCGTCCTGCTCCTGGTGATGGTGGCTGCGCTCACGCTCGCCTACGTCAAGCGCACCACCGTCCCCGTCCCGCCCACCACCGCGCCGGAGCCCGGCGAGTCGCTCGTCGTCGTGGGTCTCGGTGGCCTCTCGTGGGACGACGTCTCGGCCGAGGACACCCCCATCCTCTGGGGCCTGCTCCGCGACGGCTCGGCCGGCTCGGTGTCGGTCAAGAGCCTGCGGCTGACGACGTGCCCGACCGACGGCTGGGCCACGGTCTCGGCCGGTGAGGCGGCCGGCCCGGACACCACCGAGTCCCGGCCCCAGTGCACCCCGCTGCCGCCGGTCGCGGGTGACGCCACCACGGGCTACCGCGTCATCGGCTTCGACGCCCTGGCGGCTGCGTCACGCGAGGCGGAGTTCCGGGCGCAGCTCGGGCTGCTCGGCGACAGCTTCGCGGCCGACAAGACGTGCATCCAGGCCGTCGGCCCGGGCGCCGGCCTCGCGGCCGCGACGTCCGACGGCAAGGTCGCGAAGTACTCCCCCTTCCAGGCGACGACCCTCGTGTCCGACCTGGCGCAGTGCCCGGTCAGCATCGTCGACGTCGGCGGCATCGACTCGACCGACCCCAACCCGACGCGGCACCTCGAGAAGATCAACGGCATCGAGCGCCGGATCGAGCTCGTCATGGACGCCATGCCCAACGGCGCCGACCTCGTCGTGGCCGGCCTCGCCGACCGTGACCAGCAGGAGCGCCTGCGGCTGCTGACGGCGAGCGGGCCGCACTACGCACCCGGGCTGCTCGCGTCGGCCTCGACCCGCCTCGTCGGCGTCGCCCAGCTCTCCGACATCACCGCCACGATCCTCCAACGCGGTGGCGTCGAGCCGCAGTCCGCCATCGGGGGTCGAGCGCTCAGCGTCGTGCCGTCGGCCAACAACAGCGAGTCGACGGCCGCGGCCAAGCTGACGGTGCTCACCGACATCGACACCAAGGCCGACGCGATGCACAACGTCGTCGCGCCCTTCCTGCTCATCTGGCTCGTCGGCACGGCCCTGGCGATGGTCGTGCTGTGGCTCGTGATGCGCCGTGCCCGCCCGTGGAACCGCCGCTTCACCCGGGCGCGGGTGCTCCGGATGGTGCGCCTCGTCGGGCTCGTGTCGGCCGCGATGCCGGCGGCGACCTTCCTGGCCAACCTCGTCCCGTGGTGGCGCTGGTCGACCAACACGTTCGTGCTCGTGGCGGTGCTCTTCGTCCTCGTCCTCGCGATCAGCTCCGCGCTGACCCTCGGCTGCCTCAAGGGACCGTGGAGCAGCTCCGCCCTGGGGCCGCTGGCGGCGATGTCGGCGGTCACGGCCGGTGTCATCGGCACCGACCTGCTGACCGGGTCGCACCTGCAGATCTCGTCGATCTTCGGCCTCCAGCCGCTCGTCGGAGGCCGCTTCTACGGCATGGGCAACGTCGCCTTCGCGTTGTATGCCGCCGCCGTCCTGCTGCTGTGCGCCGCCATCGCGCACGCGCTCGTCAGGCGGGACTCCCCGCGGCTCGCCGTCTTCGCGGTCGTCGTCATCGGGGGCGTGGCGCTGGCCGTCGACGTGCTGCCGGCCTGGGGCGCCGACTTCGGCGGCCCGATCGCGCTCGTGCCGGCTCTCGGCTTCCTCCTCATGGGCGTGATGGGGTGGAAGACGTCGGTGCGCAACGTGTCCATCGTGTTCGTCGTGGCGGGCCTCGTCGTCGGGCTCGTCTGCTACCTCGACTGGCGTCGGCCGGAGTCCGAGCGCTCGCACCCGGGCCGCTTCCTGCAGACCGTCATCGACGGCGGAGCCTGGGACGTCATGTCGCGCAAGCTCGGGGCCAACATCTCCCTCGCGTTGCACCTGCCGGTGCTGCTCGTCATCGTCGTCGTGCTCATGGTGCTCGCCGTCATGATCGTGCTGCGCCCCGGCATCCTCGGCACCGAGCCGCTGCGCCGCCTGCTCGAGGAGGCCCCGCTCATGCGACGCGGCCTGCTGTCGGTCATCGTCATGGCCGTCATCGGCTTCCTCACCAACGACTCCGGCGCGGCGATCCCGCCGGTCGCGGCGATCTTCACCGTGCCCCTCGTCGTCTCGGCGGTCATGCACTTCCTGTCCATCGAGGCGCGCAACGCCCCGGTGCGCCGACGGCGCGACCGCCACCACATCTGAGGAGCGACCCCGTGGACCCGCAGACGCCGGACCGGCACCCGGACCGTGTGGGGCTGGCCCGTGACATCGACCGCGTCTGCCGCCTCGAGGGCGAGTTCGTCGTCCGGTCCGGCGCCGTCGTGTCGGAGTACTTCGACAAGTACCTCTTCGAGTCCGACCCCGTGCTGCTGCGCCGGGTGGCCGAGGCCATGGTGCCCCTCGTGCCCTCCGACAGCGACCTGCTGGGCGGCCTGGAGCTCGGCGGCGTGCCGATCGCGACGATGATGAGCAGCCTGACCGGCCTCCCGGCGCTCTTCGTCCGCAAGGCGCCCAAGGCGTACGGCACACGCCGGCTCGCCGAGGGAGCCGACGTGGACGGTCGGCGCATCACGCTCGTCGAGGACATCGTGACGACGGGCGGCGCCGCCCGCGATGCGACGGTCGTGCTCCGGGAGCAGGGCGCCACCGTCGAGGTGGTCGTCTGCACCGTCGACCGCAGCGAGCCGGGGGCGAACCGCCTCCACGAGCTCGGCCTCGAGACCCGCTCGGTGCTGACCCGCGCCGACCTCGACGCCGCCCGAGCGGGCCGAGCGGGCCGAGCGGGCTGAGCGGGCTGGGTCAGCCGGGGCCGAGGCGGCGACGCAGCCGGCGGACGCCGAGGGCGAGCGCGACGTCGCGGTACTGACCGGCCCGGTGCACCTGCGCGCGCCAGTCGGTGCCGGTGACCCGGTGCTGCAGGTCGCAGGGGACCTCGAGGATGGTCAGACCCGCGTCGAGCACGTCGACGGTCATGCCGACCTCGACACCCCAGCCGCGGGCGAAGGGCGTGGCCGCGGCGATCGCGGCCGGCGAGAGGCAGCGCATGCCCGAGAGCGGCTGTCTCGGCGACCACCCGGTCAGCTCCTCGATGCCGCGGCGGGCCAGGCCGACGACGAGGCCGTGCCCCCCGGCGCTGCCCTTCTGCTCGGGGAGCGTCGCGATCGTGAGGTCGGCCTCGCCGCGCGCGACGGGACCGACGAGGGCGCCGACGGCCTGGGCCGACGCCTCGAGGTCGGCATCGACGAAGAGGATCGACGTGCTGGCGTCGAGACGCCCGACACGACGCAGCCCGGTGACGCGACCGAGGCCGCTCATCATCGCGTCGGCCTTGCCGTGGTTGCGCACGTGACGGACGACCTCGGCACCCTCCCGGGCGGCGATGACGGCGGTCCCGTCGGTCGAGCCGTCGTCGACGACGACGACCGCGGAGACGCCCGGGATGGTGCGCACGCCCCGGATCGTCTCGGCGATCCGGGCCGACTCGTCCTTGGCCGGGATGACGACGGCGACGGACAGCGGTGGAGTCGTCGTCATCGGGGCGCGTCCTCTCAGCGCAGGGTGACCTGGCGGTTGGTCAGGCCGGCCTTGGCGCCGCGCTCGGCCGCGGTGAGCGGCTCGGTCGACGCGGCCGCGGCCTCGATCCGCGTCTTCATCGCGGCGACGGCGTCTTCGAAGTCGGCGGCCGAGGAGCCGGGGTCGACCTCCCACACCGGGATGAGCAGGCCGCTCGAGCGGAAGCAGCCGAGCAGGCGGCCGTCCTCACCGAGGTGGCTGTCGCCGGCGGCGTGGAGCCGCGCGAGGGCGCCTGTGGCCGCGTCCTCGTCGAAGGGCAGCACCCAACGGACGTAGGTGCGCTCGCCGATGCGGCACCAGAAGGCGGACGGCGCGGCGTCGAGCTTGACGGTCGGGATGGCCGACTCGTTGGCACGCTCGAGCGACTCCTTGCCGTCGGCGTCGAGGTCGGCGTCGGCGACCCAGAAGTCGAAGCCCTCGTGCAGCTGCATCTCGAACGCCGAGTCGGTGTCGAGGATGTCCTGCAGGCGCGGGGTGTCGGCCATCGACACGGGCAGCGTCGTCACCGGCGAGCCGGCCTCGGCGACCGACGCGAGGGCGATGGCCTGGGCGATGTCACGGCTCGTGTCGCCGCTCGCGTTGCCGGACTGGATGCCGACGAGCACCTCACCGCTCTCGCGGTGCAGGCCCGGCCACGCCAGCGGGAGCACGGTCGCGATCGTCACCTCGTCGGGCGCACCCTCCGGGGTCTTGCCCTCGGCGAAGCGGACCGTCGCGGTCGCGGCCGGCACGATCTCGCGCATCGCGACCCAGTCGGTCTCGTTGGGCAGGCCCTCGAAGGGGCGGGCCACGAAGGGGGCCGGAAGCGGACGTGCGGAACGGTCTGCGCGCTCGCTGCGCGGTCGACGTGATGCCTTACCCATGCGCGCCACCCTAGTGGCCGGGCCGGGGTCAGCCGAACGCGGTCGCGAGCGGGGCGAGGGCCAGCACGTCGTCGGGGCCGTCGAGCCCGACCGGCGCGACGAAGGCCGTCGTGACGCCGAGGTCGGCGAGGCCCGCGAGCCGGGCCGCGTGCTCCGTCGACGTGCCCGCGTGGTGCCGGGCCGCGAAGGCCGCTGCGGCGGTGGGGCCGCGGTGCCGCTCGACGCGGGACCAGACGTCGTCGCGGTCGCGGCCGACGAGCGGGAGGTCGAGCACCGTCGCGTGGACCGTCGAGCGGTCGCGTCCTGTCTCCGCGACGAGCGCGAGGTAGCGCGCCACCTTGGCGAGACCCGCCTCGTCGGACGGCACGTTGCAGCCGTCGCCGAGGCGGGCCGCGATGCGCAGGGTGCGGTCACCGCCACCACCGACGATGACCGGGATGTCGCCGACCGGTCGGGGGTAGGACGTCGTCTCGGGCAGCGAGACCCGCCGTCCGGCATACGGCTTGGTGCCCGGGGCCCAGAGGGCCTTCATCGTCTCGATGCCCTGCTCCAGCGCGTCGAGCCGCGCTCTCGCGGAGGGGAACCCGAGGCCGTATGCCGTGTGCTCGCGCTCCCACCAGCCGGCACCGACCCCGACGAACGCCCTCCCACCCGTGAGCGCCGAAAGCGTCGCCACGGCCTTGGCGGTGATGCCCGGGGCGCGGAAGGTGACGGGCGTGACGAGGGTGCCGAGCTGGAGCCGCGACGTCGAGGCGGCGAGGGCACCCAGGGTCACCCACGGCTCGGGGATCGGGTCCCACGCCCGGCCGACCTGCGGGATCTGGATGAGGTGGTCCATGAGTGCGAGGCCTGCGAGACCGGCCTCCTCGGCGGCCCCGGCCATGTCACGCAGCCAGGCGAGCAGGTCGCCCTCGGCGGGGAAGCGCGAGAGCTGGAGCACGACGCCGCGCAGGTCCTCGTGCTGAGCGGGCGAAGTCGACGCGCGAGCGGACTCGGCCGCGTCACCGGTGGCGGCCCGCTCGTCCGTGGCGACACGGACGACCTGCCACCCCTCGGCCTCGAGCAGGTCGACCGTCGCCGCGACCGACGCCAGCTGGCTCGTGAGGACGCGGGAGGGGACCGGGCGGTCGCGGGCGGCGTTGCGCGAACGGCACACGCCGGCAGGGGTGTCGAGGAAGACGGCGACGGCCGGAAGGCCGACGGCCCGGGCGGCGTCACGCCAGCCGCGGCGGCGGGCGGGGTCGGTGCCGAGCGTGTCGACGACGGTCGTCAGGCGTCGGCCGAGGCGGGCCGCGACCACCTGCTCGAGGAGCGAGAAGGCGTCGGCGGAGGCGTCGAGGTCGTGCTCGCCGCTGCCGACGACACCGCGCAGCGCATCCGAGGAGACGACCTCGTCGGCGCGGTATCGCGAGGCGGCCCACGTCGACTTCCCCGACCCGGAGGCGCCCACGAGGACGACGAGCGCCGGGTCGGGAAGGGACACGGCGCGGGCTGCCCGTCGGCTCAGTGCGAGCGGCGGCGCGAGGGCCCGCCGAGGGACGCCCAGACCGTGCGGCCGTTGGGCTCCTCGATGACGCCCCACTCGTGCGCGAGCGAGCGGACGATGCGCAGCCCGCGTCCGCCGGGTGCCCACGTGGTCGGCGGTGCTGGGCGCGGGGCGGTCGGACCGCCACCGTCGGAGACCTCGACCTCGACGACGTTGTTCTTGACCTTCCAGTGGATGCGGATCGCACCGTCGGACAGGGGTTTTGCGTGGCGGATGGCGTTGGCGACGAGCTCGCTGACGACGATCTCCGCCTCGTCGATGACCTGCGGCGAGACCTCACGTGCCAGGAGGTCCTCGACGAGCTCCTTGCGGATGCGGGGAGCCGCGGACGGGGCCCACTGGATGCGGACCGTGCGCTTCTCGCCCAGCGGAACGGCTGGGACGTTGCTCATGGATCTCCTCGCGATCGCGTTGGCTCGTCGGGCGTCCACGTTCATGTGGGACGCCGAGCCGCTCCCCTGTGTGCTCGCCACGTCAGTCCTCCTCACGGGCGATTCGCATGCCCCCGTCGTTGAACGCTAACGAAACCTGCGCCGGACCTCAATGAAGTGTGAGTTTTTCCCGTGCCGCTGACCTGTCGATTCGTCCATATCAACCTCTCTAGCGCGGAGACTAGAGAAGGCGATACGGCCGCATCGACGGAGGCGGCGCGACACACCCGGCGTTCGACTCGATCCGCCCCGTACCCATGTGTCCGCCTCTTGCACAGCGAACAGTCGCGATATATCGTCGACCTATCGCGACTGTTCGTGAGTCGCGTTCACAGAAGGAGAACCACCATGCACGGACACCACCACCACCGACGTGAGTCCGGCTGGGACGGCAACTGGGGCGGCGGCTGGGGAGGCCAGGGCAACGGCCCCGGCTTCGGACCCGGTCGAGGCCCCTGGGGCGGTCCCGGAGGACCCGGCCCCGGCGGCCGTGGCCGCCCCGGGCCGCCCCCGTGGGTCGCCGACCTCGTCCGCCACTTCGGCGGACCCGGGTTCGGCTCCGAGTTCGGCGGACGCCGCGGGCCCCGCGCCCGACGCGGCGACGTCCGCGCCGCCATCCTCGACGTCCTCGCGGGCGACGAGATGAACGGCTACCAGCTCATCCAGCAGATCTCCGAGCGCACCGGCGGCGCGTGGAAGCCGAGCCCCGGCTCGGTCTACCCGACCGTCCAGCAGCTCGAGGACGAAGGCCTCGTCGAGGGCCGCGACGTCGAGGGCCGGCGACTGCTGCGCCTCACCGACGCGGGTCGCACCTACGTCGAGGAGAACGCCGAGGAGATGGCCGCCACCTGGCGGCCCTTCGAGGAGTCGACCGAGGAGGAGGCCCCCCGCCCCTCCGGCGGCGCCAACGACCTCATGCCGCTCGTCGGCCAGGTCATGGGCGGCATGTGGCAGGTCGTCACGACCGGCACGTCACAGCAGCGGGCGGAGGCGGCGGAGATCCTCACGGAGACCCGGCGCAAGCTCTACCGCCTGCTCGCCGACGGCGACCCCGAGTAGGCCGGAGTACGCCCGAGAACGCCGGAGCACGCCGCTCCGCCTGCACCCCGAGCGCGTTCAGTCGCGCTCGGGGTGCAGCACGAAGAAGCCGAGGTCGCGCCCGCCGGCGCGCTCCTCGTACGCCGTGTAGCCGCGGTAGAAGTCGAGCGCCGCCTCGCGCACCCGCTCCTTGTCCGGGCCCTGCACCTGCTCGGCCCGGACGCGGTGCACGACCCCGTCGACCTCGAGGGAGGCCTGCGGGTGGGCCCGGAGGTTGAAGTACCACGCCGGCGGGGTGGCCGACCCGTAGTGGGAGGCGATGACTCCCCACCCGTCGTCGAGCGGCGCGAGCATGAGCGGCACGGTGCGGGGCTGCCCGGACCGTGCGCCCGTCGTCGTCAGCATCCCGACGGGGACGGCGGCGAGCCACTGGCTCGGCAGGGTCCGGCCGGGCGCGAACCGGTGGGCCAGCAGGTCGAGACGGTCCAGCGTGCGCTTCGAGACCCACGCTCCGGGTTTGGACGCGACGAGCCGTCGGAGGGCGCGCTGGACCGGGTTGGCGTCGTCGACGGGGCGCAGCTGCATGCCTGCAGCGTAGGACCCGTCGGGACCATGCGGGCCTCGTCCGGCAGGATGGCTGGGTGCTCCCGTCCGCGCCCTCCGAACGCTCCGGCCCGTCCGGCCTCCTCGTCGCCGGCACGTCGTCCGATGCCGGCAAGTCCGTCATCGTCGCGGGACTCTGCCGGGCGCTCGCGCGCCGCGGTGTCCGGGTCGCCCCGTTCAAGGCACAGAACATGTCGAACAACTCGATGGTCTGCCTCGACGGCGGCGAGATCGGCCGAGCCCAGTGGCTCCAGGCCGTCGCCGCCCGGGTCGAGCCGACGACGGCGATGAACCCCGTCCTGCTCAAGCCCGGCACCGACCGCCGGTCGTTCATCGTCGTGCGCGGCGAGCCCGCCGGGACGCTCGAGGCGGGACAGTATGCCGCCGGGCGGGCCCACCTGGCCGACGCGGCGTTCACGGCCTACCGCGAGCTCGCCGACGCGTACGAGCTCGTCGTGTGCGAGGGCGCGGGCTCCCCCGCCGAGGTCAACCTCCGCTCGGGCGACTACGTCAACATGGGACTGGCCCGCGAGTTCGGACTGCCGGTCGTCGTCGTCGGCGACATCGACCGCGGCGGGATCCTCGCCGCGCTCTACGGCACGTGGGCGCTCCTCGACGAGGACGACCGGGCACTGCTGAAGTCCTTCGTCATCAACAAGTTCCGCGGTGACGTGTCGGTGCTCGAGCCGGGGCTCGACACCATCACCGACCGCACCGGCGTGCCGTTCCACGGCGTCATCCCGTGGCTGCTCGACGTGTGGCTCGACAGCGAGGACACCCTCGAGGTCGGCCACTGGCGTGCCTCGACGGCCCTGTCGGCGACGTCACGGGAACGGCTCAAGGTGGCCGTCCTCCGGCTGCCCCGCATCTCGAACGCCACCGACGTCGACGCGCTCGCTGCCGAGCCCGGCGTCGACGTGCTGGTCACGATCGACCCGGCCGTCGCCGACTCGGCCGACCTGCTCGTGCTGCCCGGATCTCGTTCGACTGCAAGCGATCTCGCGTGGTTGCGGGAGCGCGGCCTTGCTGACGTCGTCGCCCGGCGTGTCGCATCCGGGCGGCCCGTGCTCGGCGTCTGCGGCGGCTACCAGATGCTCGGGCACGAGATCGAGGACGACGTCGAGGGCCGGGTCGGGGTCGTGCCGGGCCTCGGACACCTGCCCGTCCGCGTCGAGTTCGGTGCGGACAAGGTGCTCGCGCGTCCGGTGGGTTCGTGGTCCGGCCACGGTGTGGACACGGCCTACGAGATCCACCACGGGATCGCGCGCCGACTGCCCGCGGACGACCAGGTGGTCGCGAACTCGCCTGAGCCGCATGCCTTCCTGGACGGCTGGAACGTCGGTGAGGTGTGGGGCACGATGTGGCACGGAGCCTTCGAGAGCGACGACTTCCGCCGCGCCTGGCTCGCGCAGGTCGCCCGAGCGGCCGGCTCGCACTGGCAGCCCGACGCGGACGCTCTCGGCTTCACGCAACGTCGCGAGCGGATGCTCGACACCCTCGCCGACGCCCTCGAGGAGCACGTCGACATCGACGCCCTCCTCTCGTTCACCCGGATGGGAGCCACACCATGATCGAGCGCATCCGCGTCATCGGGATCGGGATGGGCGATCCCGGGCACGTCACCGGCGAGGCGACGCGGGCCCTGGCCACCGTCGACGCCTTCCTCGTCGCCGACAAGGGCGACGCGAAGTCCGACCTCGTCGCCGCCCGGGACGCCGTCTGCGACGCCCTGATCCCCGCCGACCACGCCTACCGCGTCGTGGAGGTCACCGACCCGCGACGGGGGCCGGACGCCGAACGCGACGCGGCGGCATACGACCGCGGCGTCCGGGACTGGCACGCGGCGCGCGTCGAGGCGTACGCCGTCGTCATCGACGGGCTCGCCGACGGCGAGACGACGGTCGGCTTCCTCGTGTGGGGCGACCCGGCGTTCTACGACTCGACGATCCGGGTCGTCGACGCGCTCGTCGAGCGGTACGCCGCGGCCGGCGTCCGCGTGGAGCACGACGTCATCGCCGGGATCAGCGCGCCGCAGCTGCTCGCCGCGCGCCACCGCATCCCGCTCAACCGCATCGGTGCGCCGATCCACATCACGACCGGTCGCCGGCTCCTCGACGAGTACGACCCCTCGCTCGGCGACGTCGTCGTCATGCTCGACGGGCACCTCGCGTGCGCGGAGCTCGCTGGTGCCTACCCCGACCTCGAGCTGTGGTGGGGCGCCTACCTCGGCACGCCCGACGAGCAGCTCGTGCACGGGCGACTCGCCGACGTCGTGGACGAGGTGCGCCGCGTGCGCGCCGAGGCCCGCGAGCGGCACGGGTGGGTCATGGACACCTACCTCCTGCGACCCCCGGCCGGCGCACCGGAGCGCCCTGGCCCGCCGCCGTTCCCCGAGACGGAGCCGCTGACCGACGGCGTCGTCACGGTGCGCCCCCTCACGGCCGCCGACTGGGAGGTCGTGCGCGACGAGCACAACAACGAGGAGTCGCTGCGCTGGGACTTCGCGGGCGAGCCGCTGACCGACGAGGACGCGCGGCGCAAGACGGCCGCGGCCAGGCTCGAGTGGCGACGCGGACGGGCGGCGCGCTTCGTCATGACCGACGCGGAGTCCGGTCAGGGCGCCGGCGTCATCGGGATCATGCGGATGGGGCCCCCCGGGACCGGGCTCGTGGGCTACGGCGTGCTGCCCGCCTTCCGTGGCCGCGGTTTCACGACGCGGGCCCTGCGGCTCGTCTCGAAATGGGCGCTGGAGGACGCGGGTCTTGCACGCCTCGAGCTCGGTCACAAGGTGGGCAACGAGGCGTCAGGTCGGGTGGCCGCGAAGGCCGGCTTCCGGGCCGAGGGTCGGCTCAGCGGGCGCCTGCCCAACCCGGACGGAACCCGCTCCGACGAGATCTACTACTCCCTGACGCGCGAAGCACCAGCCGCGACCGGGCCCGCTGAACCCGGCGAACCCACCGAGCCCAACGGACCCACCGACCGGCCCGCCGGCTGACCACGGTCCACCCGAAGTGGTCCCGTGGGTGGTCACGAGGGTCCCTCGACGGTCCCGTCAGACCCGGGCGAGGAACTCGAGGACGCGCTCCCGCACGAGCGCCGCAGCGTCGGGGTCGTAGGCCGACGTGCTGGCGTCGGCGAAGAGGTGGCCGCACCCGGCGTACGTGAAGAGCTCGCCGTCCGCGGCGGCCGCGACGACGGCCCGGGCCGCGTCGACGTCACCCTCGTCCATGAAGAACTCGTCAGCCTCGCCGCCGTGCACCTGGACGGGAACGCCCGTGGGCCAGTCGGGCGCGAACTCCCCGAGCGGGATGGCCGAGTCGAGCAGGACGGCACCACGGGCCCCGGGCCTGGTCTGGGCGAGCCGCTGCGCCGCCATGACGCCGAGCGAGAATCCGGCGTAGACGAGGTCGTCGGGCAGGCCCTCGGCCGCGGCGACGCCCTGCTCCTGCAGGTTCCCGAAGCCGATCGACCGCGCGTTGGCCATGCCCTCGTCGAGGGTGGCGAAGCTCTTGCCGTCGTAGAGGTCCGGCGCATGGACGGTGTGCCCGGCGGCGCGCAGGGCGTCGGCGAAGGCGAGGAAGCCCGGGGTCTGGCCCTGGGCGTGGTGGAGGAGGAGGACGTCAGCCACGCTTGCTCCTGTGCTCGATGGATACCGCGCTGTTGATCCAACAATCTAGACTGATCCAACAATGTCGATCAATAGCCCGCAGCTGCCCGACTACGAGCTCCCCGACGCGGTGGAGCTGACGACGCCTGCCCAGCTGCGCGCGATCGCCGACCCCCTCCGGTCCTCGCTCCTCGACCTCGTGCTCGAACGGGCAGCAACGGTCTCCGAGCTGGCCACCGCCGTCGGCCGGCCCAAGAGCACCGTCGCGCACCACGTCGGCGTGCTCGTCGACGCCGGCATGCTCCGGGTCGTGCGCACCCGCCGCGTCCGGGCCATCGACGAGCGCTACTACGGTCGCACCGGACGCACGATCGCCATCGGTGTCGCCCGCCACCCCGGCGACCCGACGATCCCCGTGTGCGTCAACGGGCTCTCGGTCGCCGCCGCCGAGTCGGTCCCGGCCCACGAGGACGACACGCTCTACAGCACCCTGCGCCACGTCCGCATCCCCAGGGAGAGTGCGTCGGAGTTCTGGCGCCGGGTCGAGGGACTGGTGCGCGAGTTCACCGCGCTGCCCCGCTCGGGTGACACGGTCTACGGCCTCGCCGTCGGCCTCTACCCCACCGACCAGCCCGTCCTCCCCGAGGCAGTGGCGACCGACGAGGAGCAGTCTTGACCCAGCCGCCACTCCCCCTTCGCGTCAGCGCCGTGTCGATCGACTGCGCCGACCACGTGGCGCTCGCGGCCTTCTACGCCGAGCTGCTCGGCGGCACCGTGCTCTGGTCCCACGACCACGCGTCGGCGGTCGAGGTCGACGGGCTGGTGCTCGTCCCGCAGGCCGTCGCCGGCTACGTGGAGCCGGAGTGGCCCGGCACGTCCGTCGTCCACCTCGACGTGACCATCGCCGCCGACGACCTCGACGCCCAGACGGAGCGCGCCGTGGCTCTGGGAGCCCGCCTCGCGGCACCGCAGCCCGACGGCCGCTGGCGCGTGCTGCTCGACCCCGCCGGCCACCCGTTCTGCCTGACGCCGTTCGCTCCCTGACAAAACGACCAGACGGGGCCCGTTCCCGTCATACGCTCGGAGTCACACCGCTGACGAGGAGTCGAGCATGAACGAGGGACCTTCGGCTCCCCCCGGCTGGTACCCGGCCGGTGAGGGCGAGCGCTACTGGGACGGTCGTGCGTGGACGCCGCACACCCGCCCTCCCATGGCCCCACCCGTGGTGGCGACGGACGCCCACGGGCTCCCGCACAACGTCCCGAACGCGCCGTGGGGACAGGCCGGGTGGCCACCACCGTCACGACCGTCCGGGCAGTCCGTGCCGCCCGGCATGGTCGGGACGCCGGTCTACTACACCCAGGTCGCCCCGAAGAACCCGGCCCTCGCCCTCATCGCATCGTTCTTCGTGCCGGGTCTCGGCAGCATCATCAACGGCGATGTCGCCAAGGGGATCGGGATCTTCATCGGCTACGTCCTGAGCTTCGTGCTCGTGATCGTGCTCGTCGGGATCGTCGGCGTGTTCGGCTTCTGGGTCTGGGGCATGGTCGACGCCTACCAGGGCGCCCGCCGCTGGAACGCCGCCCACGGGATCCTCAGCTAGCGCGATTTCGCTCCCGCGACGGCGCCACCGGAGGAGACTCGGAAGATGGCGCGACGAAACCTCAAGTGCCTCATCCTCGGCCACCGCTACACGCGGTTGAAGCTGAAGGGACGCACGATCCTGACCTGCAAGCGGTGTGGTGACGTCGATGTCGTCGAGCACGACATGCGCGGCCTGCAGTTCTGACCCCACCCTCGAGAGCGTGATCACGCGCGCGATCGCGCTCTTCAGGGTGGGTCGACGTCGCCGCTGAGGCAGGGGTTGTAGAGGAATGTCCCACCGAAGGCGGTGTAGCAGCGGCTCGTCCGGTCGACGGACACCGGCGCTGTCGGCGCCGCCAACGGGAACTGCACCACGCGCGGCGACACGTCGAGTCCATGCCCCAACGGAGGACCGGGCAGGGGCGCCGTCTGGGAAACCCCGGGATGGCCACGCGACGTCGAGCCGGACAGGTCAGTCCTCGAGGTCGCCCTCGACGTCGAGGTAGACCTGCTGCAGGTCGGCCATCAGCTGCGGGTCCGGCTCCTTCCACAGCCCCCGGTCGACGGCCTCGTGGAGCCGCTCGACCATGCCGTGCAGCGCCCACGGGTTGGCCTGCTGGAGGAAGTCGCGGTTCTCCTTGTCGAGCACGTACGTCCGGGCGAGCTGCTCGTACATCCAGTCCGTCACGACTCCGGCCGTCGCGTCGAAGCCGTAGAGGTAGTCGACGGTCGCGGCGAGCTCGAACGCACCCTTGTAGCCGTGCCGCCGCATCGCCGCGATCCATCGCGGGTTGACGACGCGGGCGCGGAAGACGCGCGCCGTCTCCTCGGTGAGGCTGCGGGTCCGCACGGAGTCGGGCGTCGTCGAGTCGCCGACGTACGCCTTGGGCTCGCGACCCGTGAGCGCGCGGACCGTCGCGACCATGCCCCCGTGGTACTGGAAGTAGTCGTCGCTGTCGGCGATGTCGTGCTCGCGCGTGTCGATGTTCTTCGCCGCGACGTCCATCCGCGCGTACGTGCGTTCCATGTCGGCCCGAGCGGGTATGCCGTCCAGCTCGCGCCCGTAGGCGAAGCCGCCCCAGGTGGCGTAGACCTCCGCGAGGTCGGCGTCCGAGCGCCAGTTGCCCGACTCGATGAGGGGCAGGATGCCGGCGCCGTAGGAGCCCGGCTTGCTGCCGAAGATCCGGGTCGTCGCACGGCGGGCGTCGCCGTGGTCGGCGAGGTCAGCGGCGACGTGGGCGCGCAGGTAGTTGTCGTCGGGTGACTCGTCGAGGTCGGCGACGAGGCGCACGGCGTCGTCGAGCATCGCGATGACGTGCGGGAAGGCGTCACGGAAGAAGCCGGAGATGCGCACTGTCACGTCGATGCGCGGCCGGCCGAGCTCGGCGAGCGGGATCGCGTCGAGACCGACGACGCGGCGGGACATCTCGTCCCAACGCGGGCGAACGCCGAGGAGCGCCAGCACCTCGGCGATGTCGTCGCCCGACGTGCGCATCGCCGACGTGCCCCACACCGACAGGCCGACCGAGCGCGGCCACTCGCCCGTGTCGGCGCGGTGCCGGGCCAGCAGGTCGTCGGCGAGGAGCTGGCCGGTCTCCCAGGCGAGACGAGACGGGATCGCCTTCGGGTCGACGGAGTAGAAGTTGCGCCCGGTCGGCAGGACGTTCACCAGTCCACGCAGGGGCGACCCCGACGGACCGGCCGGGACGTAGCCGCCGTCGAGCGCGTGGAGGACCCCGTCGATCTCGCCCGTCGTGGCCCGCAGCCGCGGGACGACCTCGCGGCACGCGAAGGCCAGCGAACGGCATACGCCATCGGTGTCGACCTGCGGGTCGGCGCCCAGCTGCTCGCGGACGATCCCCGGCACGGCCGCCTCGTCCCAAGCGGCCTCGGCGAGCGCGGCGACGAGCGCGCCCGCCTGCTCCTCCGCGTCGTCGACGGACGAGCGCTCGGCGTGCCCCTCACTCAGACCGAGCGCCGTCCGCAACCCCGGCACGGCGCCGACGGCACCGGCGAAGACCTGGTTGGCCCGCAGGATCGCGAGCACGAGGTTGGCGAGGCCCTCCCCCGCAGGGGCCTCGCCAAGGACGTGGAGGCCGTCGCGGATCTGGACGTCCTTGACCTCGCAGAGCCAGCCGTCGACGTGCATGACGAACTCGTCGAAGGCGTCGTCGTCCGGTCGGTCCTCGAGCCCGAGGTCGTGGTGCATCTGCGCGGACTGGATGAGCGTCCAGATCTCGGCGCGCAGGGCCGGCGCCTTGGCCGGGTCCATGACGGAGACGTTGCCGTACTCGTCGAGCAGCTGCTCGAGTCGGGCGATGTCGCCGTAGGACTCGGCGCGCGCCATCGGCGGCACGAGGTGGTCGACGATCGTCGCGTGGGCGCGGCGCTTGGCCTGGCTGCCCTCGCCGGGGTCGTTGACGAGGAAGGGGTAGACGAGCGGGAGCGCGCCGATCGTCGCGTCAGGACCGCAGGCGGCGGAGAGCGCGAGGTTCTTGCCCGGGAGCCACTCGAGGTTGCCGTGCTTGCCCATGTGGACGACGGCGTGCGCGCCGAAATCCCTTGCGAGCCAGTCGTAAACGGCGAGGTAGTGGTGCGTCGGCGGCAGGTCGGGGTCGTGGTAGATCGCGATCGGGTTCTCGCCGAAGCCGCGTGGGGGCTGGACGAGGACGACGACGTTGCCGGCGCGGATGCTCGCGGCGACGAGCTCGCCCTCGGGGTCGGTGTGGCGGTCGACGAAGACCTCGCCGGGCGCCTCGCCCCAGTGCCGGGTCACGGCGTCGCGCAGCTCGGTGGGCAGTGCGTCGAAGTGCTCGCGGTAGCGGGCGGCCGGGATGCGCACGGGCTGGCCGCTCAGCTGCTCCTGGGTCAGCCAGTCCTCGTCCTGCCCGCCGGCCTCGATGAGGGCGTGGATGAGGGCGTTGCCGGCGGTCGTGTCGGGCGTCTCGCCGTCGACGGGCTCGAGCGGCCCGGTGCCGGGGATCTCGCCGGGCTCGCCGAGGTCGTAGCCCGCGTCGCGCATCGCCCGCAGCAGCCGGATGATCGAGACAGGGGTGTCGAGCCCGACGGCGTTGCCGATGCGTGAGTGCTTCGAGGGGTACGCCGACAGGACGATCGCGATGCGCCGCTCTGCGGCTGGGGTGTGGCGCAGCCGGGCGTGGTTGACGGCGAGCGTGGCGAGCCGGGCGCAGCGCTCGGCGTCGGGCACGTAGTGGGGCAGCCCGTCGGCGTCGGTCTCCTTGAAGGAGAACACACCCCCGATGATGCGGCCGTCGAACTCGGGCACGGCGACCTGCGTCGCGACGTCGAGCGGGCTCATCCCGTCGTCGCTCGCGTCCCACTGGTCGCGGCTCCACGTCAGGCACAGCCCCTGGATGATCGGGACGTCGAGCGCGGCCAGCGCCTGCACGTCCCACGCCTCGTCGTCCTCGCCGGCACTGGCGGT
This sequence comes from Terrabacter sp. Root181, assembly GCF_001428505.1. Taxonomy (GTDB): domain Bacteria; phylum Actinomycetota; class Actinomycetes; order Actinomycetales; family Dermatophilaceae; genus Terrabacter. The sequence goes on along the minus strand of NZ_LMHU01000005.1, from coordinate 257,803 downwards.
GCCCGGCTTCGTGCCGCCCGCGGCGAGGACGGTCGTGACGAGCACGTCGTATGCCGTGAGGTGCTCGAGGAGGTCGGCGGGGGCGTCGCGCAGCGACGAGACGTGGACCGGCACGCCGATGCCGCCGGCCGCATCGACCGCGTCGGCGAGGGCGTGGACGTAGGCCGTGTTCTCGGCGGCGAACTGGGCTCGGTAGAAGAGGATCCCGACGCGGGGGCGGGTCCCGGGAATGTCGAACGGCCGTGGCTCGCGACGCTCGAGGACGCCCCACGTCGGCAGGGTGACGGGCGGCTCGAAGCCCTCGCCCGTCATGAGGAGCGTGTCGCCGAGGAAGGCGTGCAGCTCGCGCAGGTTGGCGGCCCCGCCCTCCGCGAGGTAGCGGTGCGCCCCGGCGACGACGCCGGGCGCGACGGTCGAGAGCTCCATGAGGGCGGCGTGCGGGGTCTGCTCACCGCCGAGCACGACCATGGGCTTGCCGCCGGCGCGGATCCGGCGGAAGCCCTCGCAGAGGTCCTGGGGCCCGCCGAGGATGCGGGCCACGACGACATCGGCGGCCTCGATGGCCTCGGCCATCGAGGTGTGACCGGGACGCGACGGGTTGGCGAGCAGGTAGTCGGCACCGCTCCCGCGGGCACACAACAGGTCGGTGTCAGACGTCGAGAGCAGCGCGATGCGCGTCACTGGAACTCCTCGGCGGGGTGTCCACGCCCCGCGGTCGAAAGGAAAGAGAAGCGCTGCCGGCAGTTCCTGACTCACCGCCTCCCTCACGGGTGGCGGCTCACAGTGGCGGGACCGTCCCGGATTCTCACCGGGTTCCTGGGTCGACGACGCTGGGCCCACCCTAGCCCGTGCCCGTCCCACCGTCGCGACGGAGGCCGCTCGATAGCGTGACCGGGTGCGCATCCTCGACCTCACCGACCTGACCGGACGTCCGGTGTCCGACTTCGGGAGCGAGGGGTTCTCGGTCGCCGGGCTCGCCCGGGGCAGCGACACCCACGTCGTCGTCCTCGCGCTGGAGCACGGCGGCATCATCGGCCGGCATCCCGCCGTGGGCCGCCAGCTGCTCCTCCTCGTGGCCGGCGACGCGCTCGTCAGCGGCGACGACGGGGTGCTCGTCGAGCTCGCCGTCGGACACGCAGCCGTCTGGGATCCGGGCGAGAGCCACGAGACCAGGAGCGCGACCGGGATGACCGCGCTCGTCGTCGAAGGTGACGTCACCCTGGCCTGAGACGGACGTCTTGACCTCCTCGGGCTCGGGCCTACCATGTGCCGCGTGACCGCCCCGACGAGCCGAGAGCGCCGGGCAGGCGATGCCTGTCCCGGGGTCAGTCGACCCTTTGTCGCGGTCGACGGCTCCATCGTGCGGCTCCGTCCTGCTGCTCAGCCGGTGCGCCTCGATGCACTGTCTGGACTCATGGATATCGTTGCAGGACAGGCGGATCCGGCGATCCAGCTGACGTCCCGCGGCGCGCTGCAGCTGAGAGGGCTGCCCGACCCGCTGACGCCGCGGATCCGCGACGCGATCCGGGCGGCGGGCCTCGTCCCGTCCGCGACCCACGAGCTGGTCCGCAACGTCGTCGCCTCACCGCTCTCAGGTCTCGACGGCGCCGGGCACTGTGACCTGCGTCCCGTGACCCGAGCCCTCGACACCGCGCTCCGCGCCGACCCCGACCTCGCGCACCTCGGTGGCCGCTTCCTCTTCGTCCTCGACGACGGGCGTGGCGACGTCGTGGGCGAGTCGTTCGACCTCGGGGTGATCGCGACCGGACCCGGTCGCTGCGTCGTCCTGGCCGGAGGCACCAGTCGGGGCTGGGAGGTGCCGCTGGCCGCTGCCGTCCCACGACTCGTCGCGCTCGCCCACGAGTTCGTGGAGCGAACCGGCGGCGACGAATCCGTCTGGCACGTCAGCGAGCTCGCAGAGCCCCTCGGGCCCGAGCCGACGGCTCTGGTCGACCTGCCGCCGGCCCCGGAGCGCCCGCTGGGGGCAGTCGGGGAGCACGTCGTCGTGGCCGTGCCGCTCGGTCTGCTGCGGCCCGACCACCTCGCCGCGCTCGCGCGGGTCACGGATCGCGTGCTCGTCACCCCGTGGCGCTCCCTCGTCGTCGAGAACGCCGCCGCCGCACGTCCCGAGCTGGAGGGCGCCGGCCTCGCGACGCACACCGGCTCGCCGTGGACGCGACTGCACGCCTGCACGGGCCTCCCGGGCTGCGCGCGGTCCGCCCTCGACACCCGCGCCCTGGCCCGCGAGCTCGCCCCCGTCCTGCCCGGCGGGCACCTCCCTGTGCACGTCAGCGGGTGCGAGCGTCGCTGCGGCACGCCCGCGACGGTATACGTCGACGTGCTGGCCCCGACCTCAGTCGACGCGGCACTGCGACAGATCTGCGACAGCAGCCCACCACGGCACGACCAGGAGACCCCGTGAACGTCCGGACCGAGACCGTCACCCCACCGACGCGGCGCTACGACTACCTGACGGACGGCGCGGAGATCTACCGCCGCTCGTTCGCGACGATCCGCGCGGAGGCTCACCTCGACCACCTCCCCGAGGACGCCCGCGTCGTGGCCGTCCGCATGGTGCACGCGAGCGGCGACGTCGACCTCACGGAGCACATCGCCGTGCACCCCGGGGTCGTCACCGCGGCGCGAACCGCCCTTCGGGCCGGCGCGCCGATCCTCACGGATGCCCACATGATCGCCTCGGGCATCACCCGAGCCCGCCTGCCGCGCGACAACGAGGTCGTCTGCACGCTCCGCGACGAACGCGTGGCGGCACTCGCACAGGCCTGGGGCACCACGCGATCCGCCGCCGCGGTCTCACTCTGGGGAGATCGGGTCGAGGGTGCCGTCGTCGCCATCGGCAACGCGCCGACCGCGCTCTTCCACCTCCTCGAGACCATCGCGGACGGTGGTCCGCGACCAGCAGCCATCGTCGGCATCCCCGTGGGTTTCATCGGCTCGGCGGAGTCGAAGGTCGCCCTCGCCGAGAACCCCTTCGGCATCCCGTGGCTCGTCGTGCACGGCCGCCGCGGGGGGTCCGCTCTCGCGGCGTCGGCCGTCAACGCGTTCGCCCGGGAGGAGGAGCTGTGAGCGGCTGGCTGCGCGGCGTCGGCGTCGGGCCCGGCGACCCCGAGCTCGTCACCGTCAAGGCCGTGCGACTGATCGGTGAGGCCGACGTCGTCGCCTTCCACAGCGGACCACGCGGCGACTCGATCGCCCGACGCATCGCGGCGTCGTACCTCCGCGAGGGAGTCGTCGAGGAGCTGCTCGTCTACCCCGTGACGACGGGCGCGACGGACCACCCGCTCGGCTACCACGGGCTCATGGCCGACTTCTACGACGAGTCCGCGGATCGCCTTGCAGCGCACCTTGACTCGGGCCGCAACGTCGTCGTGCTCGCGGAGGGCGACCCGCTCTTCTACGGCACCTACATGTACCTCCACGACCGGCTCGCAGACCGCTACGACACCGCGGTGGTCCCCGGCGTCACGTCGGTCAGCGGTTCGTCCGCGGCCGTCGCGACGGGGCTGTGCCGGCACGAGGACGTGCTGACGATCCTCCCGGGCACGCTGCCGGTGCCGGAGCTCGCCCGCCGCCTCGCCGACACGCAGGCCGCGGTGGTCATGAAGCTCGGCCGCACGTTCGAGAACGTCCGCGAGGCCCTGCGCCAGGCCGGACGGCTCGACGAGGCGCGCTACGTCGAGCGGGCGAGCTCCGACTCCGAGCGGGTGCTTCCCGTGGCCGACGTCGACGCCTCGACCGTGCCGTACATGTCGATGGTCGTCGTCCCCGGTCGCGACCTCCGTGCCGACGCCGCCGGACGCGCGGCGGCCCCACGCACCGTCGATCCCGTTGTCCCGCAACCTCACCCGGAGACGGGCCGCGGCGAGGTCGTCGTCATCGGGCTGGGTCCGGGGCCGGAGCGGTGGCTCACCCCGGAGGCGTCCGCGGTCCTCGCCGAGGTCGGTCACGTCGTCGGCTACGCCCCGTACGTCAACCGGGTGCCACAGCGCGAGGGACTGACCCGCCACGCGTCGGGCAACACCGTCGAGGTGGACCGCGCCCGTGACGCCCTCGAGCTGGCCCGCAAGGGCGAGCGCGTCGGCGTCGTCTCCGGTGGCGACGCCGGCGTCTTCGGCATGGCGTCGGCCGTGTTCGAGGCCGCCGAGACGCACGGCTACGCCGACGTCCCCGTACGCGTGCTGCCCGGTCTCACCGCCGCGCAGGCGGTCGCGGCCCGCGCCGGCGCACCTCTGGGTGGCGACTTCGCCGTCATGTCGCTCTCCGACCGGCTCAAGCCGTGGACGGTCATCGAGAGGCGTCTGCGCGCCGCTGCGTCGGCCGACCTCGTCGTGGCGCTCTACAACCCCGCGTCGCGCAGCCGCACCGAGCAGGTCGCCCGCGCCCGGGAAGTCTTCCTCGAGGAGCGCGACCCCGCGACCGTCGTCGTCGTCGGCCGCGACGTGGGGCGTGCCGAGGAGTCCTTGACGGTGACGACGCTTGCCGACCTCGACCCGACGACGATCGACATGAAGTGCCTCGTCATCGTGTGTGCCTCGGGTTCCCGCGTCACGGATGCCGGCCAGGTGTGGACACCCCGCTACGTCCACTGACGCGCGTGCCGGTGGTGCGACGTGCCCGAGGACGCGAGCAACACTCGACAGTCGAGCGTGTCCGTCCGCTGGTCGTGCACGGAGGGCGGAGGCGTTCTATGGTCCGGCCATGTCCTCCCAGTCGCCTTCCCAGTCGCCCTCCCCGACGAGCTCGGGGCTTCCGGCAGAGTCCCGCCGACTTCCCGTGATCGGTTTCATCGCGCTCGTCGTCCTCTACCTCGTCATCGTCCAAGGCCTCGGCCTCCTGCTGACTCGCGGCCTCGACACGAAGTACGCGGCGCCCACCAGGGTCAACGAGCTGTGGCGCAGCATCACCGTCCCGGTGGGGCTCTCGGTCGTCCTCGTGGCCGCGGTGATCTCGTGGCTGCGTTGGTGGCGAGCGGTGGTTCACGACGACCGGCCCGTCCAGCGCTGGCTCGTCATCGTGCCCGTCCTCATGCTCGCCTCCGTCCTCATCGTGACGAACTACGCAGGGTTGGCCGACCGCGGCCTCGGCTTCGCCGTGCTGCTGCTGCTCTCGACGCTGTTCGTCGGCGCCGGTGAGGAGCTGATGTTCCGCGGACTGGGCGTCACCGTCTTCCGCTCCAACGGGTTCACCGAGGGCAAGGTCGCCTGTGGTCGACCGTCATCTTCGGACTGGCACACGCCTCGAACCTGATCAGCGAGGGGCCCGGGGCGTTCGTCCAGGTGCTGGTCACCATCGCCGCCGGCTACTTCTTCTACCTGATCCGCCGGCGCTCTGGGGGAATCTGGCTGCCGATGCTCGTGCACGGCCTGTGGGACTTCTCGCTGGTCTCCGCCGGGGTCGTTCCGGGCAAGAGCTACCCGCTCGTCATCGTCGCGATCCTGACGATGATCGGGCTCGTCGTCCTGCTGCTCGTTCGCCGCCACCACATCGAGCCGGTAGATCGACCCGCCGCCGTCTGAGACGCGACCACCCACCGTAGGAGCACGATGTCCGCCGCACCGCCCCGCCGCGCCACACCTCGCATCGAACCCTCTCCCCGCGTCGGACTGATGATGTTCGCCGCCTATGCCATCGTGGTCGTCGGGCTGATGAGGATCTCGGGGATCGGCTACGAGCACTTGTTCGACTCCACCTCGAACACCCTGCGTGCGGCCGTGCTCCCGTTGGCCGTGGGTGCCGTGCTCGTCATCGCGTTCCTGCGATGGGCGCGGTGGGACGGGGTGTTCCACGAGCTCCAGGCGCTCTCGAAGGGGAAGCTGCTGGCCTCCCTGCCGGTCGTGATGATCGCCGTGATCGTCCTGACCCTCATGGGCGTCAGCTGGAGCCAGTTCGCCACCGGACAGGTGCTCGTGATCGCCCTGGCAGCAGCGCTGGTCGGCTTCACCGAGGAGACCGTGTTCCGGGGGATCGTGCTGCGCTCTCTCCGCACCGGCCGGCGGACCGAGGCCGCAGCCCTGGCCTGGACCGCGCTCGTCTTCGGCCTCTTCCACCTGACCAACCTGGCCCTCGGCGAGATGGGGGCACCCCTGCAGGTCGTCTTCGCCGGGCTTTCCGGTGTGTCGTTCTACCTGGCCCGCCGGCTCACCGGCATCCTGTTCGCCGCGATGGCCCTGCACGCGTCGTGGGACTTCTCCACGTTCCTCGCCGGGGTGCACCCCGGCGAGGGGGTCTTCGTCAGCACGGCAGCCTTCGGCCTGGTGGTGATCTACGCATGGGCCGCCGTCATCCTCATCGTCCTGGTCCGGCGCGACCGGCACACTCCGGCCAACCCCCGCGACGCGGATGCGGTCGGGACCCGCACTCGGGACTGACCGGTTGTCATGCGGCATCCTGTGGGCATGGAGCTGGAGTTCACCGGCGAGGTCTGGCAGTGGCGCGGCCCGGCGCCGTACTACTTCGTCACCGTCCCCGAGGACGAGTCCCTTGCACTCCATGACGTCGCCCACGTCAGCTACGGCTGGGGCATGATCCCCGTCACCGCACGCATCGGACGCACTCGGTGGGCGACGTCGCTCTGGCCCAAGGACGGCGGCTACGTCGTCCCGCTCAAGGTCGCCGTCCGTCGGGCCGAGGGCGTCGAGGACGGCGACATGGTCGACGTGGGGCTGGACGTCCGCGTCGACTCGTGACGCGGCATGCTGGATGTCATGGACGACGAGACCACCCTCGACGACGAGACCCGCCCGGGCATCGACGCGCCGGCGGACGACGCCTTCACCGACCACTTCACGAGCCCGATCTACGACGACGCGGGCGACGAGCTCGCGCCGTTCGGCACGGACGAGGGAGCAGACCTGCTCGCCGACTGGGCCGCCCGCACGGACGAGCTCGGCCCGTCGACGACCGTCCGCGACCTGCTCGCCGACGGTCTCGACCACCCGGCTGACGTCGACGGCATGCTCGCCGAGCTCGACGACGAGGACGGGGTCGACACCGCGACCGTCGTCGTCGGGGCTGGCTTCACGCTGCTGCGCCTGACCGGGCAGATCGACGACGAGGGCCGCGCAGCCGTGCTGCGCGCCCTCGCCGCGCTGGAGGCCTTCCACGGCGAGCAGCCCCAGCTGAGCCGGATGCGCGACGACCTCGAGTCCTTCGTCTGACCGGCGGTCCGCAGGCCAGCCTCAGACCGCCGTCCACGTCAGCGACAGCCCGCTCGGCGCGAAGACCTGCGGGGCGAGCGACTCGGGGGTCGCCGCGATCCCCGGGCCGCCGAGCGCGACCCACCCGGTGATCGCGTCGACCGTCGCGTCGTCGAGCACGCCACGCACCCATGCGGGCCGTCCTCCCGAGCGTCGCCCGGCCACCGACGGTGTCACGACGACGACGTTCGACTCGTCGCACGCGAGGAGGCACGCGCTGCGCAGCACGCGGGCGCGACCCCGGGTGCCGACCTCGAGCCGGGCGAGGAGCCCGTCGTGGTCGACCCCGGGGTGCTTGCGCTCCGTGCCGCAACAGCAGTCACGGCAGACCCGGACGATGCACGTGTGCGCGGATTCGCTGTCAGCAGAGGCGTGCTCGTATGCCGTCACGCCGCCACGGGCTCGAGGGCCCGCTTGGGTGGGACGACGCGTTCCATGAGCAGGCCGAAGACGAGGCCGAGGGTGAGCCACATCGTCGCGAGCTGGGCCAGGGACGCGAGCCGGAAGTCCCACAGCAGGGCCGCGGGGACGTCGGCCGGCACGGTGTCGGGCGAGCCCGGCACGAGCACCAGCACCAGCACGACGAGCGCCACGGTCGCGACGACGTCGACGGCCCAGCGCGTGGACGGCACCGTTCCCCGCGCCGCGAGGCGCCGGTCGAGCACCGGCACGAGCAGCGCGATCGCGACCCCGAGGAGCAGGACGACGGCATACAGCATCGTGCGCCGGCCCACGGTCTCCGGGTCACCCACCGCAGGCGGGTTCGACGGGATCTTCAGTGCCGGAAGGAGACTCACGGCCGAGAAGCCGATGGTCGCGAGCACCATCGAGCGACCGAAGTCGCCCCGTCCGGCCAGACGCTCACGCATCCGGGCGAAGACGACGGCGAAGATCACACCGACCGCGACCCCGACGAGGACCGCCGTGACGGCACCCCCGACGACCTGCGCCGACCGCGACACGAGCGGCTCCTCGCCGCCGTGGGCGGGCAGGCCGGCCGACGCCGACTGGCCACCGTGCACGGAGCGCAGGTCCTCGACGGCGAGGGCGCGGCGGATGACGGGCTCGACGACGAGCCAGATGACGACGGCTGCCGCCAGGCCCGCGGACACGCCGGCCAGGACCCCGCGCCGCAGCACGGAGCCGAAGCTCAGCCCCACCTCAGTGGCAGGGGACGCCGAGAGCGTGACGCGCGTCGTGCGTCAGCTCGTGGAGCATCTGCGCAGCGGGCGCGCTGAGCAGCGCGCCGTTCTCCTGCGAGACGAAGTAGAGCGCGAAGACGGCGAACGCGAGCAGGGCCCACGCCCAGACGGGGACGCGGACGCTGGTGGACGGGGAGACGGCAGACGCCGATGCAGCAGTGGTCATGGCAGATTGACCCTTTCGTTCCATGCCTCGTGGACAGATCGCGCCGCAGCCGGTCTCCTGGCTTCCAGATCGTCACGCCTCCCCAGCCTTCCCAGCGACCCGGCGTCAACCTGCGGTCACCAGTGGCGAATGGTGGGGACTTGCTCCCTGGTCACAGTGGCGAGGACCACGTCGGAATCACACCGACTTCCCGTGCACTGCGGCACTCGCATCCTGACACAGCCCGTCCGGACATGCCACGGGGACCCTAGGCGCCCGGCGTGTTTCGCGTGGCCCGGGTGATCCCGGTGATCCGCGTGCCGTAGAGGTGCGACTCCACGAAGTCGTCGGTGTCGCGCGCCGCGAGCGCACGGCCGACGAGGATGACGGCGGCCTGGCGCAGGCCGGCGGCCTCGACCTGGTCGGCGATGTCGGCGAGCGTGCCGCGCAGCACGAGCTGGTCGGGCTGCTCGGCGTCGGCGACGACGACCACGGGGCAGTCGGGGCCGTAGTCGCCGACGAGAGACGCCATGAGCTCGCGCGTGCGCCGGATCGCGAGGTGCAGCACGAGCGTGGCCCGCGACCGCGCGAAGTGCGCGAGCGACTCGCTCTCGGGCATCTGCGTCGAGTCGCGGTGCGCCCGGGTCAGCACGACGGACTGCGCGACCTCGGGCACCGTCAGCTCGCGGCCGATGAGGGCGGCCGCCGCCGCATACGCCGGCACGCCCGGTGTCACGTCCCACGGCACTCCGGCGCGGTCGAGGCGCCGGGTCTGCTCGGCGATGGCGGAGTAGAGCGACGGGTCGCCCGAGCAGAGCCGGGCCACGTCGTGCCCAGCCCTGTGCGCGCGGACGCAGTGCTCCGTGATCGCGTCGAGGTCGAGGTGCTGGGTGTCCACGAGCTCGGCACCCTCGGGGCAGTGCGCGAGCACCTCGGCGCCGATGTAGGTGCCGGCATAGAGGCACACCCGGGACTCACCGACGAGCCGCACCGCCCGGAGCGTGAGCAGGTCGGCGGCGCCCGGGCCGGCACCGATGAAGTGAATGGTCATGAGTCGGTCTCCGAGTCTCCTTGTGACACAGCCTTCTCCACCGACCATTGCACGATCGACCGGGCCGGCTTCCAGCCGTGGAGCGATCCGATGGTGTCGAGGTCCTCGACGGCGACCCGGGTCATCGACCCACCGAGCCGGCCACGCATCTCGTGCAGCAGCAGCTCGGTCTCGACCGTGACGCCGTGCACGACGAGCCGTCCACCGGGCACGAGCGCCGCCCAGCACGCGTCGAGCAGCGGGCCCGTGGCCCCGCCCCCGACGAAGACCGCGTCGGGCCGCGGCAGCACCCCGACGGCCTCGAGCGACGCCGCCTCGACCACCCGAAGCCCGGGCACCCCGAGGGCACGCGCGTTGCGCCGCACCCGTGCGGCCCGCCCCGGGTCGCGCTCGACGGCGTGCACCTCGTTGCGCGGGTGCGCCCGGGCGAACTCGATCCCGACGGAGCCGGCACCCGCCCCGAGGTCCCACAGGACGTCGCCGGGCTGGGGCGCCAGGTGCGCCAGGGCCGCGGCCCGGACGACACGCTTGGTCAGCTGCCCGTCGTGCTCGTATGCCGTCTCGCTGAGTCCCGGCACGAGCGACCTGGCGCTCCGCGTCGGGTGCGGGTCGCACTCGACGCACACGAGGTGCAACCGAGGGGTGGGACGCCCGTCCCACGATGCGGCAACGCCCTCGGTGCGGGACTCGGCCGGCGAGCCGAGGTCACCGAGCACCGTGAGGCGGCTCGCGGCATACCCCTCCTCGACGAGCAGGGACGCGACGCGGGCCGGGGCGTCGTCCCCCGAGGTCAGCACGACGAGCCGTGCCCGCGGCGCGAGGTCACGGCGAAGTCGGTCGACGTCTCGTCCGACGAGCGTCACGACGTCGGAATCCTCTGCGGCCCAGCGCATCCGGGCGCGGGCCAGGGCGACCGACGAGACCCCTGGGTGGATCCGCACCGCGTCGGCCCCGAGCTCGCGCACGAGAGTCGAGCCGATGCCCGAGACGAGGGGGTCCCCGCTCGCGAGCACGACGACCCGACACGTGCCGGCCTCGTCGAGCACCTGTCGCAGGGCAGGGAGCAGGGGCGACGGCCAGGGCACGAGGCGACGGCCGGGACGCTCGTCGAGCATGGCGAGATGTCGCGCGCCGCCGACGACGACCTCGGCCGCATCGACGAACCGACGGCCGTCGGGGCCGAGGGACTCCAGCCCGGACGCACCCACGCCGACCACCTCGATCACAGCGGTGACCCTAGCGCGACGGATCGGGTGCCATTCGTTGTGACCGTTCCGGCCCGATACGCCCCATGTCGGCCCCATGATGTCCTATCGCACGTCGTCGGGGGACGGCAGGCAACCAAGATGCGACACAGGGGAGGAACACGAGGATGACTCACATCCACCCGGGGTCGGGGCGGCTCCCGCTGCCCCGACTGACCACGGTGACCACCCGCGGTGGGAGCGTGTCGTTCGACGTGCCCGCCGACTGGGACACGATCGAGCCGTCGCCGGACGGGGACGTGGTCGCCGCCGTCGAGCCCGACGAGTCGGACCGTTTCCGCACCAACGTCGTCCTCACGTTCGCCGACGTGGGGGGTTCGCTCGCCGAGTGGCAGCGCACGACGCAGCGCCGGGAGGCCGAGGAGCTCGACGGCTACGTCCTGCTCGACCACGACGAGGTCACCATCGGCGGCCACCTCGGGCTGCGCCGGCTCTCGACCCACTCGACCCCGGCCCACGAGTCCGTGACGACCGAGACGTGGACCACCCTCGTCGACGGCGTCGGCGTCACCCTGACCGCCCGCGTCGGCACCCTGCGCCTGGCCCAGCTGGCTCCCGTCATCGACGCCGTCGCGGCGAGCCTCGTCATGCGCGCCGACGGACTGGTGCCCGCATGAGCGTGACCTTCGACGCAAGCACCTCCCGCCTTCGGCTCGACGCCGACGCCTTCATCACGCTCGTCGAGTACGCCACCGACCCCGAGGGAGCGTGTGAGGACGTCGTCGCGCGCCTCAGGGAGGCCGGAGCGGTCGCCGACGGGGCACCGCACCCCGTCCTGCGCAACGCCCTCGCAGCGGTCACCAGCTCCCTCGGCTCGCTCCAGGTGCTCGTCACCGGTCCCGACGGGGTCCGCCTCCACCAGGCCTGGGTCGCGTTCGTCAGCGCGATGCTCACCGACCTCGCCGACGGCACCTACGACTTCGCGGCCGTGAGCACGGAGTTCGTGCCCACGACCATCGGCCGGCTGACGGGGCTGCAGGCCCGACCCCGGCTCGACCCGGCCTCGGCCGTCGTCGACGAGTCGCTGCTCGACGACCTCGCCTCCAACTCCGAGGCCGCCCGCGCCGCAGGCAGCGAGGCCCTCGCCGACCTGCTCGCGCCCTGGCCCCCGGCCGCGGCGGCGGTGCGCGCCGGACTGTGGCAGCTGTCGGTGGTCGACATCGCCTTTCCGGCGCGCGACCGCACCATCGTGCGCCGGCTCGCGTGGGTCGACGTGGACGCCGGACTGCTCCGGGTCGAGGCCGACGAGCACGGCCCGACCCTGGTGCCGACGACGTCGACCGCCGTGTGGCGGGCCATCGTCTCGATCCTGCCGACCGACGCCGAGACCGGCCCGGCGGCGCAGTCGGCCTGAGCCGCCCTGCGCCGGACCCCCGCGACGTGGCAGACTGCCCGTGGCGACTGGGAGAGGAATCCGGTGCGAATCCGGAGCGGTCCCGCCACTGTGAACCTCCGACCACGCGGTCGGCGGAAGCCAGGGCATCTCCCGTCGCTGGTCGCGCCCGCCGGGCGCGTCCGGTCCACCGACGCGGGCGCGGCACCCGCAGGAGGCTCGCAGTCACGTGCGCGACGGTTCGAACGACCCTGACCACACCGGGTCACGCCCCGGCATCTTCCCCTTCTCGGCCGTCGTCGGCTCCGACGACCTGGCCCTGGCGCTCGTCCTCACGGCCGTCTCGCCCGAGGTGGGCGGCGTGCTCGTGCGCGGCGAGAAGGGCACGGCGAAGTCGACGATGGTGCGTGGCCTCGCCGCCGTGCTCCCCCGTCAGGCGGTCGTCAGCGGCTGCCGTTTCGGCTGCGCCCCCGGTGACGGCGCCGGCTGCCCCGACGGACCGCACGACGTCGGCGCCGAGGCCGGCACACGCGCCGCTCGCCTCGTCGAGCTGCCCATCGGCGCGACCGAGGACCGCGTCGTCGGGTCGCTCGACCTCGAGCGGGCGCTGGGACGCGGCGAGACGGCATACCAGCCGGGGCTGCTCGCGGCCGCGAACCGCGGCATCCTCTACGTCGACGAGGTCAACCTCCTCCACGACCACCTCGTCGACCTGCTCCTCGACGCGGCGGCGATGGGCCGCAACACCGTCGAGCGCGACGGGGTCTCCGTCTCGCACGCCGCACGCATCGTGCTCGTCGGCACGATGAACCCCGAGGAGGGCGAGCTGCGCCCGCAGCTGCTCGACCGCTTCGGCCTGACCGTCGAGGTCGCCGCGCCCCGGGAGCCCGCGCTGCGCGCCGAGGTCGTACGCCGCCGGCTGGCCTTCGACGCGTCGCCCGGCGCGTTCGTGGCGCGGTTCGAGGACGACCAGCAGGCGCTGCGCGGGCGGATCGCCGACGCTCGGTCGAGGGTCGGCGCGGTCACGCTGACCGACGAGGTGCTGACGAAGATCGCGACCGTGTGCGCCGCCTTCGAGGTCGACGGCCTGCGCGCCGACATCGTCACGGCCCGCGCCGCCGTCGCGCACGCGGCGTGGTCGGGCCGCACGACGGTCACCGTCGCCGACGTCCGGGCCGCTGCCCGGCTGGCCCTGCCGCATCGCCGGCGCCGCAACCCGTTCGACTCCCCCGGCCTCGACGAGGACCTCCTCGACCAGCTCCTCGGCGACGACGCGCCCGGTCCGGAGCCCGAGCCCGACCCGGGTCCGGGCGACGGCGGCGAACCAGAGCCAGGCGACCACGACGACGCTCTCGACGGCGAGGCGCAGCCGAGCACGTCGTCGGAGAGGGCACACGCCGGGGACCGCGAGCCGGATCGACAGCCCGAGCCCCAGCGCTCCGAGCTCGAGCCGGGACACGGCGAGAGCAGCGATGGCGGCGAGCGCGAGGTGCCCACGGCTTCTGCAGTGAGCGCCGCCGACGAGCCGTACCGGCCACAGCTCTTGCGTGCCAAGGGGATCGGCCAGGGGGACCCCGGCCGGCGCTCGGCCGCCCTGACGAGCACCGGCCGCCGCGTCGGCTCGACGAGCGCCACCACCGGGCCCGTCCACCTGCCTGCGACGATCCGCGCCGCCGCCGCACGCGGCGAGGCCGGCCCGAGCGCCCGGCTGCGCGTGCTGCCCCGCGACCTGCGCCGCTCGGTCCTGCAGGGCCGCGAGTCCAACCTCGTGCTGCTCTGCGTCGACGCGTCGGGGTCGATGGCCGCCCGCCGGCGCATGGAGGCCGTGAAGTCGGCGGTGCTGTCCCTGCTGCTCGACGCCTACCAGCGGCGCGACAAGGTCGGGCTCGTGACCTTCCGCGGGTCCGGCGCCGAGCTCACCCTGCCGCCGACCGGATCGGTCGACATCGCCGCCCGCCGGCTGCGCGACCTCCCCCACGGCGGACGGACGCCGCTCGCGGAAGGGCTCGGGACGGCATACGACACGTTGCGCGTCGAGCGCCTGCGCGACCCGAACCGGCGCGCGCTCCTCGTCGTCGTCACGGACGGCCGGGCCACGAGCGGCACCGACGCACTGGGTCGGGCCGCCCGCGTCGCCACGCAGCTGCGGCACGAGGGGGTCGAGAGCGTCGTCCTCGACTGCGAGTCGGGGCGTTTCCGGATGGGCCTGGCCGCCCGGCTCGCCGAGCACCTCGGCGCCGAGCACCTGCCCGTCGGCGAGCTCGCCGCCGCGGCGATCGTCGGGGCAGCGCGCGCCACCGTCGACGGCCGCCCGACGACGGGGAGTGCTGCCTGATGCGCGGGCAGCCGACCACCGTGCCCGAGGACGGGCTCACGACCCGTCAGCGCCGCAACCGGCCGCTGCTCATCGTCAACACCGGTGACGGCAAGGGGAAGTCGACCGCCGCCTTCGGCCTGGCACTGCGCGGCTGGAACCAGGGCTGGTCGGTCGGCGTGTTCCAGTTCGTCAAGAGCGCGAAGTGGCGCATCGGCGAGCAGACCGCGGTCGAGACGCTCGCCGAGCTGCACCGCGAGACCGGCAGGGGCGGCCCGATGGAGTGGCACAAGATGGGCGCCGGCTGGTCGTGGACCCGCAAGGAGGGCACCGCGGACGACCACGCCGAGGCGGCCCGCGAGGGCTGGGCCGAGATCAAGCGCCGGCTCGCCGCCGAGACGCACGCCGTCTACGTGCTCGACGAGTTCACCTACCCCATGGTCTGGGGGTGGATCGACGTCGACGACGTCGTGGCGACGCTGCGCGACCGTCCGGGTCACCAGCACGTCGTCATCACCGGCCGCCGCTGCCCGGCGGGGGTCCTCGACCTCGCCGACCTCGTCACCGAGATGACGAAGGTGAAGCACCCGTTCGACGCAGGGCAGAAGGGGCAGAGGGGGATCGAGTGGTGAGCGCCTTCAGCAGCGCGGTCGACGCGGCGGTCGGCGTGGCGCTCGGCCGCCTCCCGGCCGAGCCGGGGCAGACCGGCGCCACCGTGCTGCCGCGCCTCGTCGTCGCCGCCCCCGGCTCCGGGCACGGCAAGACGACGGTCGCGACCGGGCTCATGGCAGCGCTGCGCGCTCGGGGGCTGGGCGTGTCCGGGTTCAAGGTGGGGCCCGACTTCATCGACCCCGGCTACCACTCGCTCGCGACGGGCCGCCCCGGCCGCAACCTCGACCCCTTCCTCTGCGGGCAGGACCGCGTCGCTCCACTCCTGGTCCACGGTGCGGCGGCGAACGGGACGACCGACGTCGCCGTCATCGAGGGCGTCATGGGGCTCTTCGACGGGCGCATCGGCGGGGACGGCTACGCATCGACCGCGCACGTCGCGACGCTCACGCGCACGCCGGTCGTGCTCGCCCTCGACGTCAGCCACATGACCCGCACCGCCGCGGCGATCGTCCACGGCCTCGCGACCTTCGAGCCCGGCGTCCACGTGGCCGGGGTCGTGCTCAACAAGGCAGCGTCCGGCCGGCACATGCGCGAGGTCTGGTCCGCGCTCGAGGCCACCGGTGTCCCCGTGCTCGGCGTGCTGCCGCGCGACGCGGGCATCGAGGCACCGTCCCGTCACCTCGGGCTCGTGCCTGCCGCCGAGCGCGAGGAGGCGGCCCGCTCGGTGCGGCTCCTCGCCGAGCGCGTGGCCGAGCACGTCGACCTCGACGCCGTGCTGGCGATCGCCCGGTCCGCTCCCGATCTCGACGTCCCGGCGTGGGACCCCGTCGCCGCCCTGGGGGGCGGTGCCCGGACGTCCGCGGTGGGCCGGCGCCCGGTCGTGGCCGTCGCCGGCGGCCGCGCCTTCACCTTCCGCTACGCCGAGACCGACGAGCTGCTCCGGGCGGCGGGCCTCGAGCCCGTCGTCTTCGACCCGCTCCACGCGCGGTCGCTCCCCGTCGGCACCGCCGGGCTCTACCTCGGCGGCGGCTTCCCCGAGGTGCACGCCGAGACGTTGTCCGCGAACTCGGCGGTGCGACAGGAGATCCTGCGCGCCGTGCGGGCGGGACTGCCGACGGTCGCCGAGTGCGCCGGGATGCTCTACCTGTCCGAGTCCGTCGACGGCCACGAGATGGTCGGCGCCATCCCGGCCGTCGGGGCGATGGGCCCCCGCCTGACGCTCGGCTACCGCACCGCGGTCGCGCCCGGCGACTCGGTGCTCGGGGTGGCCGGCACGCGCGTGACCGGCCACGAGTTCCACCGAACGACGGTCGGCGGCGACGCGGGGTCGGCCACGGCGGGGTGGCTGCTCGACGGCACACCCGACGGCTTCGCCCTCGACCCCGCCGGCACCGGCCGAGCGACGGTCCACGCCTCCTACCTCCACACCCACTGGGCGGGCCACCCCCGGCTCGCCGTCCGCTTCGCCGACGCCGTGCACGCGTATGCCGTCGGCGCGGGTTCGCGCCGGAGGGCGTCGTGAGCGACGGCGGAGGTCTCGTCGACCTGCACCACCACGGCGACCGCGACGCCGCCCCGGGCCTCGTCGACCTCGCCGTCAACGTCCGCCTGCCCGCCCCGCCGCCGTGGCTCGCCGACGTCATCGCGGGCTCGCTCCGCGACCTGGGCCGCTACCCCGACCCCACCCCCGCGGTCCTGGCCATCGCGGCACGACACCGCGTCGACCCGGCGTGCGTGCTGCCGACCGCAGGCGGGGCCGAGGCGTTCACGCTCGTCGCCCGAGCCGTGGCCGGCTACCGTCCGGTCGTCGTGCACCCGCAGTTCACCGAGCCGGAGGCCGCGCTCGCCGCCGCCGGGCGCCCCGTCATGCGGTGGGTGCTGGAGCGCGACGACGGCTTCCGCCTCGACCCGGCCACCTTCTCCCCGTCCGGCGACCACGCCCACTCCGACCTCGTCGTCGTCGGCAACCCGACGAACCCGACCGGCGTCCTCCACCCGGCCGACGACCTGCGGGCGCTGCGTCGTCCGGGGCGGGTCGTCGTCGTCGACGAGGCCTTCATGGACGCCGTTCCCGGCGAGCCCGAGTCGCTCATCGGAGCGGACCTCGAGGGCCTGCTCGTCATCCGGTCGCTGACGAAGACCTGGGGGCTGGCCGGCCTGCGCGCGGGCTACGTCGTGGGCGACCCCGCCCTCGTCGCCGCCCTCCGCGAGGCACAGCCACCGTGGTCGGTCTCGAGCCCTGCAGTCGCTGCGACCGTCGCCTGCCTGTCAGAGCGCGCCGTCGCCGAGGCCGAGGCCGCAGCGGTCGCGTTCGCCGGCGACCGCGCCGTCCTCGTGCGCGAGCTCGCTGCCGTCGGGCTCAGCACCGGAGCATCCTCGGCCGCACCCTTCGTCCTCGTCGACACGAGCCCGCTCGGCGACGCCTCGGTCCGGGAGGACCTCGCCCGTCTCGGGATCGCCGTGCGACGCGGCGAGACCTTCCCCGGACTCGGGCCGACGTGGGTCCGCCTCGCCGTCCGCGACCCCGAGACCTCGCGCGCCGTCGCCGCGGCGCTCGACGACCTGAGGAGACTGCGCCATGTCGCCTGAGCTGAGCTTCGCCGGCCTGTCGGTCCTCGTCGCGCAGATCGGACCGCACTCGGTCGCGACCGTCCACGCGCTGCTGCGCGACGGGGCCCGCGTGAGCGTCGGCGCCGCCCTGGCCGACCTGCCCACCTCGCTGCGCGACCTCGCCGAGCGCGGACTCGTCACCCCGGACACACAGGCCGACTCGACGGCATACGACGTCGTCCTCCGTGGGGAACCGTCGACCTCTCCCGCCCCACCCACCGAACCCCTTGTCGCCCAGGGCGACTCGTCGGTCGGAACGGTGACGCTCCTCGGTGGCGGGATCGGCGACCCGGGGCTGCTGACCGTCGCGGGCATCGAGGCCATCCGGCAGGCCGATGTCATGGTGCACGACCGTCTCGCACCGCTGAGCGCGCTGCGTCACGCTCGCGACGACGTGCACGTGGTCGACGTCGGAAAGATCCCGCGTGGCGAGTTCACCCCTCAGGAACGCATCAACGACCTCCTCGTCGAGCACGCGCTCGCGGGGCGCAACGTCCTGCGACTCAAGGGGGGCGACAACTTCGTCTTCGGCCGGGGCGGCGAGGAGGCCGAGGCCTGCGTGGCGCGCGGCATCCCCGTCGTCGTCATCCCGGGCATCTCGTCGAGCATCGCCGCACCCGCCCTCGCCGGAATCCCCGTGACGCACCGCAGCCTCGTGCAGGGCTTCACCGTCGTCAGCGCGCACGTGCCGCCGGGCGACCCGCGCAGCACGCTGGACTGGGCAGCCATCGCCCGCAGCCGCACCACCATCGTCGTGCTCATGGGCGTCGCGACGCTCGGGGCGGTGGCCGACACCCTCGTCGCCGAGGGCCTGCCGCCGACGACGCCCGCCGCCGTCGTCGCGGACGCCGGCCTGCCGAGCATGCGGACCGTCCGGGCCCCACTCTCGGAGATCGACGCGACGGCCCGACGCGACGGTCTCTCGGCGCCTGCCGTCGTCGTGATCGGCGACGTCGCGGCGCTCGACGTCCTGCGATGAGCCGACCCCTCGGGCTCGCCCTCGGCTGGGCGCTCGACCAGGCGGTCGGCGACCCGGGTCGCTGGCACCCGGTGGCCGGGTTCGGCTCGGTCGCAACGGCTCTCGAGCAGAGGACATATGCCGCCCGGCGCGCCGACGGGGTCGCGCACATCGCGCTGCTCGTGGCCGCCACGGCCGGTCTCGGCGCTGTGGCGGAGCGCACCGCCCGGCGCAGCGATGTCGTCCACACCCTCGTGACCGCCGCCGCGACGTGGGCCGTGCTCGGCGGTCGATCCCTGACGCGCGAGGCCGCCACCATCGACGACCAGCTGCGCCGTGGTGACCTCGACGCCGCCCGCGTGCAGGTGCGCAACCTCGTCGGCCGGGACACCACACGGCTCGACGGCGACGAGGTCGCCCGCGCCTGCATCGAGTCCCTCGCCGAGAACACCTCCGACGCCGTCGTCGCCCCGCTCCTCTGGGGCGGTCTGCTCGGCGTCCCGGGCCTGCTCGGCTACCGCGCCGTCAACACCCTCGACGCGATGGTCGGGCACCGCAACGACCGCTACCGCGAGTTCGGCTGGGCCGCAGCGAGACTCGACGACGGTGCCAACTGGGTCCCGGCACGGGTTGCCGCCGCCACGGCCTTGGCGGGCGCGGGGTCGCGCGAGCGGGCGCTCCGAGGCTGGGCGGCGATCCGGCGCGACGCCCCGGCCCACCCGAGCCCGAACGGCGGCGTCGTCGAGGCGGCCTTCGCCGGCGTCCTCGGGGTGCGGCTCGGCGGGTCCAACGCGTACGACGGCCTGGTCGAGGACCGTGGCACCCTCGGCGACGGGCCGGTGGCGAGCGTCCAGGACATCGCCCCGGCCACCCGACTCGCCCGCCGGGTGGGCGCGGGATCGCTCGCCGTCGCCGTCATCTGGTCGGTTCGAGGCCGACCTCGTCGCCGACGCTGATCGTCCCGGACGTCAACAGGCGGAACACCGTCCCGGCCCGGGCGTGCAGGGCCCGCGCCGCACCGGGGCCGAGGTTGTCGTCGAGCAGCCGGCAGGGTGCGGCGATGCGCACGACCTCGAGCTCGACGTCGCCGATCGTGATGCGATCTCCCGGCCTCGTCGGGATCGCGCCGCCTGAGATCGTCACGTTGCGGCGCGTCAGGCCCGGGTCCACCGGGCGCCCGAGCTCGGCGGCGGCCGCCTCGAGATCGGGCAGCGACTGGATCGTCACGTGCCGGTGCTTGCTGCCGTGGTAGCGGTCGCCGACGAGGCCCGCTCCCGCCTCCGCCTCGACGCTCGGCACCGAGCGCGTCGGCAGCCGGCGCCCCTTCGCGACGTGGATGGCGAC
Source organism: Terrabacter sp. Root181 (assembly GCF_001428505.1). Taxonomy (GTDB): domain Bacteria; phylum Actinomycetota; class Actinomycetes; order Actinomycetales; family Dermatophilaceae; genus Terrabacter. The sequence goes on along the minus strand of NZ_LMHU01000005.1, from coordinate 237,752 downwards.
GACCGTCGGGGTCTCGGTGGGCGGCTCGGGGTGCATGTCGACCAGGCTAGGCATCGGTCTCCGGCTGCGTCGGGACGGGTGGGATGCGCAGCCCCGGCGGCCCCGCGCCGTGCTCGCGCTCGTACCACGCGGCATACGCAGCGACGGCGGTGGGCAGGGTCGGGAAGATCAGGTCGGCGCCCACCTTCTCGACGAACCCGCCGGCGTCGAGCGACAGGCGCATGTCCTCCTTGACCCGAGCCATCGCGAAGCGGATGCCGCGGTCCGAGAGCGTCGAGCGCAGCGTCTCGAGGGCGTCGACCGCCGTGAGGTCGACCTCGGTGTTGGCCTCCGCGTTGAGCAGGAACCACTCGACCCGGCCGTGGTGCCTCGCCTCGTCGACGACCTGGATGGCGCGCGTCACGAAGTCGTCGGAGTTGGCGAAGAAGAGGGGCGAGTCGTAGCGGTAGACGACGAGCCCGGGCACCTGCACGGCGTTCGGGTGGTCGTCGATGTCGTGCATGCCCGCGACGTCGGGCACGTAGCCGAGCACACCGTCGTGCGGGTGGACGATGCGTCGCAGCAGGTCGAGCACCGACAGCGCGATCGCCGCGCCGATGCCCGGCAGCACCCCGAAGAGGAGCACGGCGGCCGTCGTCGAGAGCGCCAGCACGAGCTCGCTGCGCCGGAAAGCCCCGATGCGCCGCATCTCGGGGATGTCGACCAGACGCACGGCGGCATAGACGACCACGGCGCCGAGGGACGCGGTCGGGAAGGCTGCGATGACGGGTCCGAGCCACAGCAGGGTCGCTACGACGAGGACGAGCGAGACGAGGGAGTGCAGCTGGGTGCGCGCCCCCATGGAGTCGGCGATGACGGTGCGGCTGCCGCTCGAGCTGATCGGGAAGCCCTGCAGCAGACCGGTCGCGACGTTGGCGCCGCCGAGGGCGAGGAACTCCTGGTTGCTGTCGATGGTCTCGCGGTGGCGCCCGGCGAAGGCCCGCCCGGTGAGCACGTTGTCGGAGTAGGCGACGACCGCGACGCCGAGGGCCGCCGGGAGCAGGGCCCACACGTCCACCGCCGAGACGTCCGGCACGGTGAAAGCCGGAAGTCCCTGCGGCACGGGACCCACGAGCGTGATCCCGAACCGGTCGGCGAGGTCGAGGACGGCGACGAGCACCGTCGACCCGAGCATCGCGATGAGCGGCCCCGGCCAGTGCGGCGCGAAGCGCTGGAACGCGAAGAGGACCACGAGCACCCCCAGGGCGAGCAGCAGCGTCGGCACGTGGACGTCGCGGAGATGCGTGACGGCATACCTCAGCTCCTGGAGGAAGGAGTCGCCCTCGACGTGGAGCCCGGTCAGCTTGCCGATCTGGCTGACGATCATGAGCGCGGCGATGCCGGCCATGTAGCCGACGAGCACGGGCTTGGAGAGCAGGTCGGCGAGGAAGCCGAGCCGCCCGACGAACCCGACGAGGCAGATGAGCCCGACGGCGATCGCGAGGAGGGCCGCCATCTCCTGCCGCATCGCCATGCCGCCGGCCGCCGTCACCAGCGCGCCGACGCCGGCGGCCGTCATCAGGGCCGTCGTCGACTCGGGCCCGACGGAGAGCTGTCGCGACGACCCGAGCACCGCGTAGACGAGCAGCCCCGGACCGACGGCCCACAGCCCGCTGACCGCGGGCAGCCCGGCCACCTCGGCGTACGCGAGCACCTGCGGCACGAGGTAGGCGGCGACCGTGATGCCGCCGAGCACGTCGCCGCGCAGCCACACCTTGTCGTAGCGGCGCAGGACGGCCACCCCCGGGAGCAGCCGCTCCCACCGTGCCCGCTGCTGCAGGTCCGCCGTCACCTCTCGAACCGTACGCGAGGGCGTCTGCCGTCAGGCTGGTTTCGCGTCGACCGCCCCGATGGCCCCCCTGGCCCCCGTGACCTCCATGGCCCGGACGGCTTCCCCCACCGTCTCGACGACGCGGACCCCGTCGGGGACCGGTGGCCGGCGCACGACGACAACGGGCACGCCGAGGTCGTGGGCTGCGCCCAGCTTGGCCTCGGTGAGGGCGCCGCCGGAGTCCTTGGTCAGGAGCACGTCGACGGCCCGGCTCTCGAGGAGGTCGCGCTCGGCGGCATACGGGTAGGGCCCTCGGGCCCGCAGGACCTCCCAGCTCGCCGGGACGTCCCAGTCGGGCGGGTCGACGACGCGGGCCAGGACGTAGCGGTCGTCCCAGACGGCGAAGGTGTCGAGCTGCTGGCGCCCGGTCGTGAGGAAGGGCCTGACCCCGAGACCCTCGGCCGCGACCCGCGCGGACTCGACGTCGTCGACCCACGTGAACTCGCCGGCGAGCGGGTGCCGGGTCCACCCCGGCCGCTGGAGGCGCACGAGCGGCACCCCGGCCCGGGCGCACGCGGCGACGGCGTTGCCGGTGATCTGCGCGGCGAAGGGGTGGGTGGCGTCGACGACCACGTCGTAGCGGCGGTCGACCAGGTGGTCGGCCAGACCCTCGACCCCACCGAAGCCTCCGGTGCGCACCTCGCCGACGGGCAGCGCCGGCGCGCTGACCCGGCCCGCGAGGCTCGACACGACGGAGTCCCCGCGCTCGACGAGGCGGGCGGCGAGGTCTCGCGCCTCACCGGTGCCCCCGAGGACGAGGACGTGCACGGTCAGGCGGGGACGCGCAGCCGGCGCGTCATCTCGCCCACGGCGACGGTGATGGAGTGGCCGAGGTGCACGCAAGGACCGCTGATCTCGTTCTGCTGGCTGCCGCCGAGCCCGATGACGACCTCGGGATGGGCGCGGCCCACGGTGTCGACGATCTCCTGGGCCGCGGTGATGTCGATGTCGCGCGGCACGGCCATGACCATGCCGCTCGCCCGACGGGCCTCGATGGCGCGCAGCCAGTCCTCGGCCGGCAGGTCGGCGCCGACGTAGACGGTCGCGAAGCCCGCGCGCCGGGCGGCCACGGCGAAGGCGAGCAGGCCGAGCTCGTGGCGGGCGCCGGGCGGCAGGCCGATGAGCAGGGTCGGGCCGTCGACCCGGCCCGACGCGGCCTCGTAGGCGGCTGCGAGACGGCGCTGGACGGCATACGACACGAGGTGCTCGCCAGCGACGGTGAGGCGACCGTGCGCCCACGCCTCACCGACGAGCTGGAGGGTCGGCATGAGCCAGTCGTCGACGACGTGCTCGAAGGTGCCGAGCGCGAAACGGGCGTCGAGGACGGCCGTCGCCGACGCGGAGTCGAGCCGCTCGGCCGCCCGTATGAACGCCTCGGCGTCCTCGGACTGGTAGCGGCCGCCGGGGCGCAGGGGCGCGACGCGGCTGGCCCGGCTCTCGCGGTCACCGCGGCCGAAGGGGGTCTCACGGCCGGCGGGGTCGCGGCTGGAGAGCCGACGCGTCGTCTCGGCAGCGGCCTCGCGGGCCGACCAGCCCTCGTTGACGAGGGAGTTCATGATCGCGAGGGCGCGGACGTCCTCGGGACCGTAGAGGCGGTAGCCGCCGTCGGAGCGCTGCGGGCTGACGACGCCGTAGCGACGCTCCCACGCGCGGAGGGTGGCGACGCTGATCCCGGTCAGCTCGGCGGCACGCTTGATGGTGTACATCGACTACCCCAACCTGCCCAACGCGTCGCGCATCCCCTGTTCGGCCTCGTCGCCGAGCTTCTTGAAGGCCGGCGCGAACAGCGGGGCGATGAACTTCGCCAGGCCCTTGAACTCGAAGTCGGCCCGGTAGGTGACGGTCGTGCCCTCACCGAGGGTGGCGCCCGACCCCGTCACCGTGCGCACGAAGGTCATGGTGTCCTTCGCGACGACCGTCGCGTTCTCGCCTCGGAGCGCGAACCGCTCGCCGGGCACGCACTCGACGACGAGGTAGTCGAGCTGGGTCTCGCGACCGAGGAACTTCGACACGTTGTGGTAGCGCGTGCCGACCCCGCCCTCGCCCGCCACCCGCTCGGTGCGGACGGTTCCGGGGTCCCATTCGGTGGTGTTGGTGAAGTCGCTGAGGTAGGCGAAGACGCGGTCGACCGGATGTCCGACGGTGACGCTGCGCTCGATGTCCATGCCTTCTCCAACCTTTGACAGACCTTGAACAGCCACTCTACGGTGTGGACGAAGGATGGACAACGCAACCTCTCGAGAACCATCCCTCTGAACAGTCGAACCATCCGGTCGGGGCGTCGCGCCGAACCACACGGGACCACATCAGCCAGGAGGCCTCGGTGACTCGACCGAACCGCAACACCCGACCGACCGCAGCGGTGATCGGGGCCGGAGTGTCCGGCCTGACCGCCGCGCACGTGCTCGGCGCCACCCACGACGTCACCCTCTTCGAGGGCGACTCGCGGCTCGGCGGCCACGCGCACACCCACGACGTCCCCGGTCGCGACGGCAGCCTGCGCATCGACAGCGGCTTCATCGTCCACAACGAGAAGACCTACCCGCACCTGCTCCGCCTCTTCCGCGAGCTCGACGTGCCGACCCAGCCCACCGAGATGAGCATGAGCATCACGTGCGAGGGCTGCGGGCTGTCGTATGCCGGTGGGCGCGGACCCCGGGGGATGTTCGCCCAGAAGCGCCGCCTCGCCGACCCGCGCTTCATCCGGATGCTGCGTGACGTGCCGCGCTTCCACGCCGCCGCGCGCGCCCTGCTGGCCGACGAGTCGCAGGACCCGACATGGGGCGAGTTCCTTGCAGCGCAAGGCTTCTCCGACTACTTCGTGCGCCACTTCGCCATCCCGCTCGTGGCCTGCGTCTGGTCGTGCGGCGACCTCGACGCGACCTCCTACCCGGCGCGTCACCTCTTCCGGTTCCTCGACCACCACGGCATGCTGACGGTGAAGGGGTCGCCCACGTGGCGCACCGTCACCGGCGGGTCGGCGACCTACGTCGACCGGCTCGTCGAGCGTCTGCCTGACGTCCGCAAGGAGAGCCCGGTGACCGCCGTGACGAGGCACGACGACGGCGTCGACGTGCTGGTGCGCGACGGGCACACGACGACCTTCGACCGCGTCGTGGTCGCCACCCACGCCGACCAGGCCCTCGACCTGCTCGCCGACGCGACACCCGACGAGAAGGGTGACCTCTCCGCGATCCGCTACTCCCGCAACGAGACCTGGCTGCACCGTGACTCCTCGGTCCTGCCGAAGCCGCGCCAGGCGAAGGCCTCGTGGAACTACCGCATGCACGCGTGCGACGCGCCGGCCCCCGACGTCACCGTCAGCTACTGGATGAACCGCCTCCACGGCATCACCGACGCCGACGACCACGTCGTGACGCTCAACCCCGCCCGCAGCATCGACGAGTCGCTCGTGACGGCGCGGATGTCCTACGACCACCCGATCTTCACCCGCGAGGCCGTCGAGGCCGCGTCGCGCCTGCGCGAGGGCGGCGGCGAGCGCCTGGCCTTCGCCGGCGCGCACCTCGGCTGGGGCTTCCACGAGGACGGCTGCCGCTCCGGCGTTGAAGCCGCCGAGTCCTTCGGGGTGCGCTGGTGACGGCCGTCCTGACGCCACCCACGGTGCCTGCCCTCGTCGACGGCACCGTGGCTCACTCGCGCCGCACGCCGCTCCACCACAGCTTCACCCACGGCCACTACCAGTGGCTGGTCGACGTGGACGACCTGCCGCGACTCCCTTGGCCGACAAGGCTCCTCGCCCGCTTCGACGTCCGCGACCACCTCGACGGGGGTCGGCTCGGGGGCGGCATCCGCGGTGACGTCGAGCGCTTCCTGACGGCACGGGGCGTGACACTGGCCGCTGACGACCGCGTGCTCATGCTCGCCAACGCGCGGGTCCTCGGCCACACCTTCGACCCGCTCTCGGTCTTCTGGTGCCTGCGCCCCGACGGCTCGCTCCTCGCCGTCGTCTTCGAGGTGCACAACACGTACGGCGAGCGCCACGCATACCTCCTCGACGTCCACGACGACGGCACGGCGACCGTCGACAAGGCGTTCTACGTCTCCCCCTTCAACGACACCCGCGGGGAGTATGCCGTCCGCCTCGTCCTCGAGCCCGATGCCGTCAGCGTGACCGTGGCCCTCGACCGCGACGGCGAGCGCGTCATGACCGCCGTCACCCGCGGCACCCCGGAGCCGGCCACGCCCCGCGCACTGCTCCGCCTCGTCCGCCGTCACGGCCTCGTCACCCAGAGGGTGACCGCCCTCATCCGGGTCCACGGCATCCGCCTGTGGCTGCGCCGCCTGCCCGTCGTGCCCCGCCCCCGCCACCCCAAGGAGGCTGTCCGATGACCGCCCTGTCCCCCACCATGGCCCAACCGCTGTGCCTGCGCCGACCCACCCTGCGTGTGCTGTGCGTGCGCGCCCGCCTCGCCCGCAGCATCCTCGCCCAGGTCGCCAAGCGCGTGCCGGTGGACGTCGTCATGCCCGACGGCTCGCTGCTCGGCGGCTGCACGCGCCGCGCCGACCGCCCCGGGCTCGAGATCGTGCGCCCCACCGCGGTCTTCGAGCGGCTGGCCCACCACCCGAAGATCGGCATCGGCGAGGCCTACATGGCCGGCGACTGGAAGGCGGCCGAGGGCACCGACCTCGCCGAGCTGCTCATGCCCTTCGCCGAGCGCATGACGACGGCGGTCCCGGGGGGCTGGCTGCGGCTGCGGGGCTTCGTCGACCGCCGGATCCCGAGCATCCAGAACAACTCGCTGCTCGGCTCGCGCCGCAACATCGAGGCGCACTACGACCTGTCCAACGACCTCTTCGCGACCTTCCTCGACGAGACGATGAGCTACAGCTCGGCGATCTTCGACGAGGACGAGCCGCTGCGCACGCAGTCCTTCGAGCAGGCCCAGCTGCGCAAGGTGCACGCGATCCTCGACATGGCCAAGGTCGGCCAGGACACGCGGGTGCTCGAGATCGGCACCGGCTGGGGCACGCTCGCCCTCGAGGCAGCGCGCCGCGGGGCGACGGTGACGAGCGTGACGCTCTCCAAGGAGCAGGCGGCGCTCGCCCGCCGGCGTGTCGCCGAAGCCGGCTTCGCCGACAGCGTCGACATCCGGATCCAGGACTACCGCGAGGTCGAGGGCGTCTACGACGCCGTCGTCAGCGTGGAGATGATCGAGGCCGTCGGCGAGGAGTACTGGGAGACCTACTTCCGCACCATCGACGAGCGCCTCGCCCCGGGGGGCATCGCCGCCGTCCAGGCGATCCTCATGTCGCACGAACGGCTCATGGCGACGAAGCACTCCTACGGCTGGATCCAGAAGCACATCTTCCCCGGCGGGCTCATCCCGAGCCTCCAGGCGATGAGCGAGACGACCGACGCCGCGACGACGCTGCGGATGTCGGCCGTCGAGGCCTTCGGCACCGACTACGCCGAGACCCTGCGGCGCTGGCGCGAGACGTTCCTCGCCCGCTGGCCCGAGGTCCACGCCCTCGGCTTCGACGAGACCTTCCGCCGCAAGTGGGAGTTCTACCTCGCCTACTGCGAGGCGGGCTTCGCGACGGGCTACCTCGACGTCGCCCAGGTGCGCTTCGAGCGCGAGGGCGCCGCGGCCGCGGCCTCGTGATGGCACTGGCGACGACGTCGATCCTGTGGTTCCGGCGCGACCTGCGCCTGAACGACCACCCGGCGCTGCTCGCGGCCGTCGACGCGGCGAGCCACGTGCTGCCCGTGTTCGTCCTCGACCCGCGTCTGCTCGAGACCGACACGCCCCGCACCCGGCGGCTGCTGGCCTCCCTCGCGTCGCTGTCGAAGGACACCCGTGGCGCCCTCGTCGTCCGGCGCGGTGACCCCGTCGACGTCATCCCCGCGCTCGCCGCGGAGGTCGGTGCGCAGCAGGTGCACGTCTCCCGCGAGACGACGCCCTACGGCCGCCGCCGTGACGAGGCCGTCGAGAAGGCACTGGCCGACGAGGGACGCCGGCTCGTCGCCACCGGCACGCCGTATGCCGTCGGACCGGGTCGCATCGTCAACCAGTCGGGCTCGCCGTACAAGGTCTTCACCCCCTTCTCCAAGGCGTGGCACCAGCACGGGCGGCCTGCGCCGGCCGGCCGCCCGAAGCGCATCCCGTGGCTGCGCGACGACGTGCGCAGCGACACCCTGCCGGAGGCTCCCCACCTGGAGGCCGGCGAGGCCGCCGCGCTCAAGCGGTGGGACCGCTTCCTCCACGACGGGCTGACGGCGTACGACAAGGAACGCGACCGACCCGACCTCGACACCACGAGCAGGCTGTCGGCACCTCTGAAGTACGGCGAGATCCACCCGCGCACCCTGCTCGCCGACATCGCGGCGCACTCCGCGGGGCGCTCGCAGGCCGCGAGCACCTTCGTCACCGAGCTGATCTGGCGCGAGTTCTACGCCGACGTGCTCTGGCACCACCCCGACTCGGCGTGGCACGACCTGCGGCCCGAGCTGGCGAGGCTGCCCTACGACTCCGGCGCCGAGACCGACCGGCTCGTCGACGCGTGGCGCGAGGGGCGCACCGGCTACCCGGTCGTGGACGCCGGGATGCGCCAGCTGCTCGAGGAGGGCTGGATGCACAACCGGGTCCGGATGATCACGGCGAGCTTCCTCACCAAGGACCTCCACGTGTGGTGGCCCGTCGGCGCGCAGCACTTCCTCGACCACCTCGTCGACGGCGACATCGCCTCCAACAACCACGGCTGGCAGTGGGTCGCGGGCACCGGCACCGACGCGTCGCCCTACTTCAGGGTCTTCAACCCGGTGACGCAGGGGAGGAAGTTCGACCCCGACGGCGACTACGTCCGGCGCTGGGTCCCCGAGCTGGCGCACCTGCCGGGTGCCGCGGCCCACGAGCCGTGGAAGCATGACAACGGGTACGACCAGGACTACCCCCGGCCGGTCGTCGACCACGACGACGAGCGCAGGGAGACCCTGGCCCGCTACGAGCGCGCCCGAGGCTAGGAGGCGAGATGCGGGGCCCCGTGACCGAGCTGCGTGCGTTCGTCAACGCCGCGCTCATCGAGAAGGTCGACCGCGACCACCGCGATCCCGACGACGTCTTCCGGCGCCGTCAGGTCGTCGTGGCGCTCACCTTCGTCGTCGGGACCGTGGTGCTGGCCTGGGCGCTGCGGATCACGCCGGGCGACCCGCTCTTCTACGTCGCGACGCTCACCCTCGCGGGAGTGTGGCTCGTCGGTGCCCTGCTGTCGGGTCCCCTGCACGCCGGCATGGGTCACACGCGCCGGGGTGAGAGGGCGCGGCCGATCGTGCAGTCCCTCGTGCTCGGCGTGCTCCTGCTCCTCCTCTTCCTCGTCGGCGCGCTGGTCGTGGCACGCATCCCGGTGCTGCGCGAGCCGGTCGACCAGCTGCTCGACCATGCGCGGTTCGGGGCGTTCGCGGCCGTCCTCGCCATCACCTTCGTCAACGGCGTCGTCGAGGAGCTCTACTTCCGCGGCGCGCTCTACGCCGCCCTCCCGCGCCACCAGGTGACCCTGACGACCGTGCTCTACGCCCTGACCACCGTGGGCAGCGGCATCCCGCTGCTCGTCCTGGCAGCCGCCGTCATCGGCCTCGTGACGGCCCTGCAGCGCCGCGTCACCGGGGGCTTCCTCGGGCCGATCATCACGCACGTCGTGTGGTCGACCGGGATGCTCCTCCTCCTCCCACCCGCCCTCGAGCTGACCAGGTGACCCCATGACTGCCACCCCGAACGACACCACCCCCGACACCACCGCGCGCCGGGCCCTCGTGACCGGTGCCTCCGGCTACGTCGGCGGACAGGTGGTCCCGCGACTGCTCGACGGGGGCTGGACCGTGCGGGTGCTCACCCGACGCCGGGGCTCGATGGACGACAAGCCGTGGGTCGACCGGGTCGAGGTCGCCGAGGGCGACGTCGGGTCCGCCGACGACATGCGCCGAGCGCTCGAGGGCGTCGACGCGGCGTGGTACCTCGTGCACTCGATGGACGACCAGCCCGACTTCCAGGAGCGCGACCGCGAGGCGGCGACGCACTTCGCGGAGGCGGCCAAGGAGGCCGGGGTCTCGCGCATCGTCTACCTCGGCGGCCTGCACCCCGACGACGAGGTCCTCTCGCCGCACCTCGCCTCACGCGTCGAGGTCGGCCGCATCCTGCTCGGCTCGGGCGTGCCGACCGCGGTGCTCCAGGCTGCCGTCGTGCTCGGTGACGGCTCGGCGTCGTTCGACATGCTGCGCTACCTCACGACCCGGCTGCCGGCGATGGTCGCGCCGAAGTGGCTCGACAACAAGATCCAGCCGATCGCCATCGACGACGTCGTGACGCTGCTCGTCGGCGCCGGGAGCCTGCCGCCGGAGGTCAACCGCACCTTCGACATCGGCGGTCCCGAGGTCCTGACCTACCGCGAGATGATCGCGCGCTTCTCCGACGCGACGGGACGGCGCCGACCGGTCGTCGTGACCGTGCCCGTGCTGACCCCGCGTCTCGCGAGCCACTGGGTCGGCCTCGTCACCCCCATCTCGGCGGGCTTGGCCAAACCGCTCGTCGGCAGCCTCGTCCACGAGGTCGTCGCCAAGGAGAACGACCTGCTCGAGCACGTGGACGTGCCCGGCGGCTTCACCGACTTCGACACCGCCGTCCGCTCGGCCATGCGCACGGCCCAGCCCGACACCGCGATGCGCAACCTCGCCCTGACGAGTGCCGCGACGGTTGCGAGCGCGGTCGTGGGTTCCCTTGCGACGCAACCGGACTCGGCGTGGTACCGCTCGCTCGACCTGCCCGACTGGCAGCCGCCGACGCTCGCCTTCCCCGTCGTGTGGACCGCGCTCTACGCCGACATCGCGGCGACCTCGGCGACGGCGCTCAACGCGTACGACAAGGCCGGTGACACCGAGGGTCGCAACGCCTACCTCAAGGCCTTCGGCACCAACCTGGCCCTCAACACGGCGTGGAGCGTGGTCTTCTGGCGCGTGCGCAAGCCGTGGGTCGCCGCCGCCGAGGCCGCGCTGCTCACCGCGAGCTCGGCCGACCTCGCCCGGCGCGCCGGCACCGTCAGCAAGGGCGCCGGGATCGCCCTGTCGCCGTATGCCGTGTGGTGCGGGTTCGCGACCGCGCTCTCGACCGCGATCGCCCGCCGCAACCGCTGACGCGGACATCGGCGATGGCGTGGCGCGGTCGACCGCACGGCGGACCAGGGAGACCCTGGTGCTTGCTGCCGGCAACCTGACCGGTCAGAGCCACCAGCAGTCGGAGACCTGCGGGAGCCCGGAGACGCGCGCCTCGAGGAAGGCATACTGCTTGGCGAACGACGGCACGGCCCCGCCGACGTGGGTCGGGGTGATGTTGGCCGAGAAGGCGACATTCGCGCCGCGGTCGCACCAGTCGCGCGCGAGACCGCGCCCGACGGCGTACGGGATGACGTCGTCGAGGACCGAGTGCGTGACGAGCACCGGGACGGCGGGCTTGAGCCGCCCGATGCGCTGGTCGGCGATGATCGAACGGAACGGCTCCGACGCGGCGAGCTCGGTGAGGGAGCGGCCGTCCCTGGTCAGGTCGCTCGAGCGGATGAACGCGTGCAGCGCGATCGACTCGGCGACACACTCGCCCTTGACGGCTGCGATGACCGAGGTGCCCCGGGCGTTGAGGAAGCTGTCGAGGTCGACCCCGTAGGCGGCGGACTGGCCGGCGACGGCATAGAGCGCGAAGGCCGAGTAGAGGCTGCCGTCGACATGGTCGGCGACGGCCCCGAGCTCGGCGGGCACGGCGCCGGCGACGGCACCCTCGAGCCGGAGCTCGGGCGCGTAGCTCGGCGCCAGCTCGACGGCGGCTGCCGTGGCACCACCACCCTGGCTGTAGCCGGCGAGCATGACCGGGCCGTTCGTCGGCAGGCCGGTGCCGGGGAGTCGCTGGGTGGCACGGACCATGTCGAGGACGGCGTGCGCCTGGGCCTCGCGGACCATGTAGGTGTGGGTGCCTGGCGTGCCGAGGCCCTGGTAGTCGGTCATCGCCACGGCATAGCCGCGGGTCAGCAGACCGGAGATGAAGGCGCCTTCGTACTCCGACCCGGCGGCGAGCTGACGGCTCGGGGCGCACTGGTCACCCATGCCCTGGGTGCCGGCGGCGTAGCCGATGACCGGACGCTGGCCCGCACCGACCCACGGGACCGGGGGCACGAGGACGGTGCCCGTGACGGCGATCGGGGCGCCTCTGCGGTCGCGCGTGGCGTACATGACGCGGGTGGCGCGCGCGGTCGAGGGCACGGCCCCGAGCGGGTCGACGTAGAACGTCATCGGCTCCGCCTTGAGCACCGCGCCGGGGGACGCCGTGACGGGGTTCGGCGGGTCGTAGAAGCCTGCAGCCCGGGCCGTGGTGACCGGGGACATGAGCGCGGCGGCGACGGCGAGCACGACGACACCGACGACACGGCGGGTGCGGGACAGGCGAAGCGTCGAACGAGGCATGGCGGCGTGCTCCTCAGGCGGCGGGACGACGTCGGTGGCGTCCACTCACCAGTAACCTACTGGCGGTAACCATGCATGTCGCGCCGAGACGGCGCGGGGCTCCGCGGCGTTCTGTCGTCGTCTGCGGTCGTCTAGCGTCGCGTCGATAGTCCGTGATACGACGCTCGCGTGGTCAGGCCGAGGCCGGCTGCTTCGTGAAGGCGCGGCGGTAGGCGACGGGCGGGATGCCGATCTCCCGCTGGAAGTGGTGGCGCAACACCGCAGCAGTGGCGAAGCCGCTCTCGCGCGCGATCCGCTCGACGTCGAGGTCCGTCGACTCGAGCAGGTGGCGGGCCCGGAGTACCCGCTGGCTCGTGAGCCACTTGTGCGGGGTCGTGCCGACCTCGGCGGTGAAGCGGCGCGCGAAGGTGCGCTCGGACATGGCCGCCCGCCTGGCGAGCGACGGGATCGAGTGCTCCTCGTCGAGGCGCTCGGCCACCCACTCCATGACGTCCTGGAGGCCCTCGCACGGCTCGGACGGGAGTGGGGTCTCGACGAACTGGCGCTGACCGCCGGAGCGGTGCGGCGGGACCACCATGCGCCGCGCGATGCGGGTCGCCACCTCGGAGCCGAGCTCGGTGCGCACGATGTGGAGGCACGCGTCGATGCCTGCTGCCGTGCCGGCACTCGTCAGGACCGGACCGTCCTCGACATAGAGGACGTCGAGGTCCACGCAGGCGCGCGGGTGCTCGTCGGCCAGCCGGGCGGCATACCTCCAGTGGGTCGTGCACTCACGACCGTCGAGCAGGCCGGCGGCCGCGAGCTGGAAGGCGCCCGAGCACACGGACAGGACGCGCCCGCCCCCGTCCGCGGTCTCGCGCAGGATGTCGAGGACCTCGGGGTCGTAGGGGCCGTCGACCGCCCCGCCCGGGATCGCGACGAGGTCGGCGCCGCGGGCCGCCTCGAGCGGGAAGGGCGCGACGATGCTCATGCCGCTCGTCGTGCGCAGCACCTCGCCGGGACGCGACGAGCAGACCCGGAAGTCGAACGCCGGGACGCCGTCGTCGGTGCGGTCGATGCCGAAGACCTCGCAGAGGACGCCGAGCTCGAACATGGCCACGGGCTCCTGGGCGATGACGGCGATGGTGCGCAGCATCCGGCCAGCATGGCACGTTTGGCAGGATCTTGTCGATCAACGACAGTTCTGCCACTCGTGGCGGGATCCTGATGAGCGCAGACTTTCTGCCATGGACATCATCTTCTTCATCCTCATGATCATCGCCATCGTCGCGGCCCTCGAGCCGCACCACCGTCGCACGTTCTCACTGCCCCGGGCCCCCTTCGGTGCAGACGCCGAGGTCGACCGCGACATCGAGCGCGTGCTGCACGACGTGCCCGTCATCCGCTGAGTTCGACTGCGGCACATCGGCACCCGGTCTCAGCCGACGCGTCGCCAGAGGGCGTGCAGGTCGGCGCCGGCGCGAAACCCGCCGGCCTCGGCCAGGTCCGAGGCCTCGCGGAAGCGGCGGGCCAGCTCCGCCGGCTCGTGCGCGTCACTGCCGAAGGTGACCGCATCACCGCCGGCCTCGTGCCACCAGCGGACGACCGTCGGGTGCAGCGGCAGCACCGTGTTGATCTCGAGGGCCTTGCCGGCGTCCGCCACGGCCGCGAGCACGTGGCGGAACTCGACCTCGAAGTCAGCCGGCTCGAAGGGGCCGTCCGTCGCCTCGTCCCAGGAGCGGACGGGGTAGTCGATGTGGGCGAGGACCTCGAAGGTGTCGTCCGCCGCCACCATGGTCGCGACGTCGCGCAGGTAGGTCCGGACGATCTCCGCCGCGGGTCTGCGCCCGAAGAGCTCGCCGGGCTCGGTCCAGCCGTCCCCGTCGGACAGGCAGTGCAGCGAGCCGAGGACCCGGTCGAAGGTGCCGGCCGCGAGCACCCGGGCGACCGCCGCGGCATGCAGGTGCGGTTCGCCGAGCTCGAGCCCGCTGAGGATGCGCAGGGCCGGGTAGCGCTCCCGACAGTCGGCGACCGCCTCGAGGTAGCCCGCGGCATCGAAGGGCGGCGGCGTGACCAGGCCGTCCGACGACGTGAACGACAGCAGGTGCGCACCCGCCTCGACGTGCGACCGGTCGAGGGACCAGACGGTGTGGTCGACGTGCTCGGTGAAGGCGACCGCGGGCAGACCCAGCTCGAGCGCCCGCGCGCAGGTGCGGTCCATCGACCCGCGCGCAGCGTCCCAGGACCACTCGGTGTGCACGTGGCTGTCCGCGGGAAGCGACATCACGCCACGCTAGGGCACCCGGCGAGCCCGGTGCGGGTCACCGGCGTCCCACCTGTCGCAACACAGGCACGTAGAGGGACGGAGAGGCGTCAGAAGGGTGGTGGATCGTCACGTGGACGAGGCGCCGGGCCCGTACGTGGTGCGGGGCGGCGGTGGGGTGGTCCCGAGCCGGGGTCGCGGAGTGCCTCACGCCAGTCCTTCGGGTAGGTGATGTAGTCCCGGCCTGCGGGCGAGGTCCACGAGATGCCGTCGTCATCGACCCGCCGGACCTGCCAGACCCGGGCCGTCTTGCCGTTGTGGCAGCCCCGACTCAGGGAGTCGACGTTTGAGATGTGCGTCGCCCCCACCGGCCAGGGCACGAGGTGGTCGACGTCGCAACGGTCGGCGGTGACCTGGCAGCCGGGCCCGCGGCAGACGCCGTCGACCGCCCTGACGTGCTCGACCATCTCGCGGGTCGGGGTGTAGCAATCGGTGGAGAGCTCGAGGGTGCGGCCGGTGTCGACGTCGACCGCGAGGCGCTGCCACACGGAGCCCGGAGCGGTCATGATCTGGCGGGCATGGGCGGCAGTGACCCACCCGTGGCCCGGCAGCTCGCACGCGGCGTCGGACAGACCGACCGCGACCTCGAAGGGCACGACGATGCGGACGGTGGCGGGCGCGGCGTCGGACAGCACGCCCGAGCACGTGGGCCCGTCCCCGACGCCAAGGTCGCCGCCGGAGGGGACGACTCCGAAGAGGGCGAGGTCGCAGAGCAGGTCGCTGCGCAGCTGGTCGAGGCTGCGGTCGTCGCCGGCGGCGCGCGCCGCCCGGGCCAGGGCATCGACCCGGTCGAGCACGCCGACGACGCGCTCGGCCGGCGCGACGACGGTGAACGTCCCCATGCCGTCCTCGACGATGCGGCCGTAGGCGGTGCGACGGACGGCCGACGAGCGGCGGCGCTCCTCCGCCGCACGGGAGTCCGCCGAGCGGACGCATCGCTGCAACCGCGTCGCGAAGAGTCGCTGCGAGGCCACCGAGCCATCGGGCGCCGGAGCGAGCACCGTGGCCTCGAGGTCGGGGACGACATCGTCGTCCAGAGCCCGCGTCTCGACGACGATCCGCAGCGCCCGCTGGAGGCTGACGGCCCCGGACCGCAACCGCTCGCGCAGCACCCGATGCCGGCGCGGCGCCAGGGCGAGCTCGAGTCGGCGGGCGACCTCCGTCGCACCCACGCCGGTCGCACAGGTGATCTCCTGGACGGCGACCTGCTCGGACGTGATCGGGACCGGCGAGCTCGTCGTCAGCCGCGCGAGCGCCTGCTCTTCGATCGAGTGCAGCGCAGCGTACGCGTCGACGATCCGGCCCTCGAGAAGAGCCTTCCGGACCTCGAGACGCTCGATCTGCGACAGCACCGCGTCGGCTTCGTCGTCCAGCGAGACCGTCGTGCTGGACGCCTGCGCACGCTCGGCGCGGGCCTTCGCCTGACCGAGGAGCCAGACCACTCGGGGATTGAGGGTGCTGCCACCGGCAGTCGCGTCAGGCGCCGGACGCCCGGTGTCGAGGAAAGGCACGAACTCACTCCTCCCACTCGGGTCGCCGACTCCTCAATTAGAACACATGTTCGACACTTTGGGAAGGGCTACCCACAGCCCGATGTCGCCCGATCCACTTGCAGCGCAGCCTGATTCGACGACCTCAGCCGTCGACGACGGGCGTGGACCGAGGCTTGCGTCGCGTCAGCAGGACGCCCGCGATGCACAGGGCGCCACCGACGAAGGTCAGGGGTGGGGGCACCTCGGAGAGCAGCGCCCAGGCGATGAGCGTCGCGATGAAGGGCACGAGGAAGGTGGTCAGGGTCAGCGTGCCGGCATCGCTGCGCGCCAGGACGTAGGCCCACGTCGAGAAGGCGATGGCGGTCGGGAAGATCCCGAGGTAGGCGATCCACCACAGGGTGCTGGCATCGCTGTCGCGGACCACCGTGACGAGCTCGCCGGTCCACGGCAGGCAGACGACCGCGCCGATGATGCAGGCGAGCCACGTGACCTCCGGGCCCGGCAGCCGCCCGAGGAGGGGCTTCTGCGCGAGGACCCCCACGGCATACGTCACCGCGGCGAGGACGGCGAGCCAGACGCCAACCATGTCGCCGGAGTCCCCTGAGGAGAACCCGCGCGCGATGACGACGACGCCGGCGAAGCCGACGGCCATGCCGATGAGCAGCCAGCGGGACATCCTCTCGCCGAGGAAGACGGTGGCGAGCAGTGCCACGATGATCGGTCCGATCTGCACGATGAGAGCAGACGTGCCGGCGTCGATGCGCCGCTCGGCCTCGTTGAGGGCGAGGTTGTAGATGCCGAACCAGCCGACTCCGCAGAGCAGGAGCAGTGGCCAGTCGCGCGCGGCCGGCCACGTGCGCGGTCGGCGGAAGACGAGCACCCCGAGCGCGACCGACGCGACGAGGAGGCGCCCCAGTGAGAGCGCGCCCGGCGGGACGTCGCGGCCGAGGTGCCGGATCGCGACGAACGCCGAGGCCCAGAGCAGGAGGGTCACGGCCACGGCGCCGAGCACGAGCCACCTCGCGCGGCGACTGCCGGTCGGGGCCTCGGATGCGGTGCGGGAGTCCACGGTCACCCCCAGACCGTAGGCGTCGGCACCGACAGCGCGCCGCCTGCTTTCCGGTCAGGAGTCGGCGACATCCCGCCAGACCGTGGGCACCTTGCAGCCCGACGCATACATAAGTTAACGTTTCTCTTATGGCAAGGATTGGTTATATAGAGATGCGGGCCTGCTGTCGCCCGCTCGGGAGCCGAGCCGCGCGCTGAGGCCGAGAGCCCGCCGCCGCACCCGCTCCCGAGCGCCCCGCCCACTCCCCCCATCCCGAAAGGCACGACCATGTCCCGCGGCGCCCAGCGCATCTCCGTCGACCTCGCCGACACCGCCCGTCGACTCGCCCGTCAACGCACCCTGTGGCAGGGGCTCGTCGACTTCGACCCCATCAGCCGCTTCTACGCACGGCTCCTCGCCGACCACGACCACGAGGCCTGGCTGCTCACCTGGCTGCCCGGTCAGGGGACGCCGTGGCACGACCACGGTGGCAGCGCCGGGTCGTTCGTCGTGCTCCAGGGCGTCCTGACCGAGGAGGTCGCCGGCTACCGCTCGGCAGCCGCCCTCGACGACGTCCGACGGGTGACCGGCCCGGGAGTCAGGCTCACGCCCGGCGACCAGCGGACGTTCGGCACCCGCCACCTGCACCGGGTGACGAACGCCGGGTCCGACCCGGCCGTCAGCCTGCACGTGTACGGGCCCAAGCTGACCTCCATGACGAACTACCGGGCCGTCGACGGAGTGCTCGAGGTCGAGGAGCAGGCCGAGGTCGGGATCGACTGGTGAGCCCGCCACGCCCCCGCACGATCGACGAGATCCTCGCCGAGGCCCGTGCCCGCCTCACGCGCGTGACCCCGGCCGAGGCCGATGCCGCGCGCGAGCGAGGAGCGGTCATCGTCGACATCCGACCCGCGGCGCAGCGCGAGGCCGAGGGCGAGCTCCCCTTCGCGGTCGTCATCGAGCGCAACGTCCTCGAGTGGCGGTTCGATCCCGCGAGCGACGCGTCGCTGCCGATCGCCAGCCACGACCTCGAGGTGATCGTGCTCTGCCAGGAGGGCTACACGTCCAGTCTCGCAGCCGCCGCCCTCCAGGACCTCGGCATCCACCGCGCCACCGACGTCATCGGGGGGTATGCCGCGTGGCGGGCGTGGCAGGCCTCCGCGGCGCGGGCCGGCGCCGCGGGCGGTCGATGACGCAGCTGCCGGTCAGTGGCCCGAACCGATGACCATCTTGGCTCGCTCCGACTCGTGTGCCCCACCCTTGGCCGCAAGCGTCGTGCAGGCGTCCTCGATGTCACGGGCCAGGGTGTCGACGTGCTCGCGACTCATCGTCTCCTTGACCAGGGCACGCATGATCGTGATGTCCTGGGCGTCGGGCGGCAGCGTGTAGGCGGGCACCATCCAGCCGCGCTCGGCAGACAGCTGCCAGGCGATGTCGAACTCGTCGTACTCGTGTTCGCCGGACAGGAGGAAGGCGACGAGCGGGAGCTGCTCCTCGTGCCGGCCGATCAGCTCGAAACGCCCCATCGCCTCGAGCTGGTCGCCGAGCATCCGGGCGTTCGCCTGCATGTTGCGCATGATGTAGGTGTAGCCCTCACGGCCGTAGCGCACGAGGTTGTAGTACTGCGCCAGCACCATCGCCGACCCCGTCGAGAAGTTCAGGGTGAAGGTCGAGTCGGTCTTGCCGAGGTAGTTCTCCTTGAAGACCAGATCCGGTGCCAGGTCGGCGACCTCCCGGAAGATCAGCCAGCCGATGCCCGGATAGACCAGGCCGAACTTGTGTCCCGAGACGTTGATCGACCGCACCTGCTCGAGCCGGAAGTCCCATCGTGAGTCCGGGTAGAGGAACGGCCACACGAAGCCACCGCTGGCCCCGTCGATGTGCAGCGGCACGTCGAGGCCACGCTCCTGCTTGATCTGCACGAGGAGATCGTTGATGCCGACGACGTCGTCCTTGTGGCCGGTGAAGGTCGTGCCGAGTACGGCGGCGACTCCGATCGTGTTCTCGTCCACGTGCGGCGCGACGTCCTCCGGACCGATCGTGTACTTCCCGGGCTGGAGCGGCACGATCCGCGGCTCGACGTCGAAGTAGCGGCAGAACTTCTCCCAGACGACGTGGACGTCGCCTCCGAAGACCAGGTTCGGGCTCTCGGTGGAGCCTCCCTCCGCCTGGCGACGGGTGCGCCAGTTCCACTTGAGCGAAAGGCCGCCCAGCATGATCGCCTCGGACGAGCCCTGGGTGCGTGCCCCGGTGGTCTCTCCCGGCGCGTGGAACAGATCGGCGAGCATCCGGATGCAGCGCTGCTCGATCTCGGCCGTGCGCGGGTACTCGGCGTGGTCGATGAAGTTGCGGTGCAGGTTCTCCGCGATGATCTGCTGCGCCTCGGGCTCCATCCACGTGGTGACGAAAGTCGCGAGGTTGCGCCCCGGATCTCCTTCGAGGGCGAGGTCCTCGGCGACGAGGCGCATCGCGTCCACTGCACTCATCCCCGTGGCCGGGAACTCGCGGCTGGGCACCTCCTCGGTCGCGAACCGGTTGCCGTAGAGGGCTGCGATGGCGTTGATCTCGGACGGTGTGGACATGCGCGTTCTCCTTCGGTTGGACAGGGGCGTGGTCTAGGGACTCGCGGCCGTGGCGATGGCGACGGCACGACGCCAGGCCGGGAGCATGAGTGCCGCGCCGACGAGGAAGCAGGCGGCGCCCCAGAAGGTCCCGGCAACGGCGACATGCGCGCCCAGCAGCGCGTCGGTGCTCGGCACGACGAAGCTGGCGAGCGCCGAGGCCATGAAGAGCACGGAGCCGAGCATGTTGAGCCAGGCGATCCGCCACGGGAACGACTGGGGCTGGAGGCTGAGGAACCGGTCCGAGACCGCGAGCACGGCGCAGGCGCTCGACACGAGGAAGAGCACCGACCCGTAGAGGTCCGGGCGCCACACGTAGCGGTCGGACTCGGCCGCTGTCGCATTGTGGGCCAGGGCGGCGATGGTGCTGATGTTGAAGAACAGCGTGCCGGGGAACTGGACGACCGCGGCGAGCCAGTTGCGGTCGTGCGGCAGCCAGCCCCACAGACGCACCCGGACGGGCTGGTGCTGGGTGACCTCGTCGACGGCGGTCGTCGAGGGGCTCTGCGACTGCACGAGCTGGCAGTACGAGGCGCTGGTGAAGAAGACCGAGCCGACGACATAGGTGACGCCATCGACCCATCCCCCGACGGCATTCAGATAGGCAGGCACGGAGCCCAGCACGAAACACGCCGAGCCGGCCATGAAGAGCCCGGCGATCGCCGCGTTCAGGCGTGCTGGTCGCACCCTCATCCTCGGCTCGCCCCCGTCGACGGGTCGGTGGCTCGTCCGGAGCCGGCGTCCGGGGCCGCTGGTCGCGCCGACACCCCTGCCTCTGGTGCCCCCGACGCCGGCAGCACTGCGGTGACGACGAACGCCACGACCACCGCGACGACCACCTGGGGCGTGATGGTGAGTCCGTCGGTGCCCATCAGCACGGTCGCGAGGAGCACGGAGGTGAGGGGCAGCCGGAGCATGGCACAGCACATCGCGCCGATACCCATGCCGATGGCGGGGGCCAGGTCCATGCCGGGCAGGCCGCTCAGGACGATGCCCAGCACGGCCCCGAGGAACATCGACGGGAACACGGGGCCACCGCGGAAGGCGCTGAGCGACAGACCGTAGGCAAGCGCCTTGAACAGCCCGAGCAGCAGGAGCACGCCCAGCGAGTAGCCCCCGGCATTCGCGACGAGCTCGGGCAGGGCGTCCTGCCCGGAGAACAGCACCTGGCTGAACTCGTGTCCGGTGGTGACCTGGTAGGCGGTGGCACAGAGGCCGATGAGCAGGCCCAGGCCCACGGTCACCGGCACCCGGTTGCGGTGCACGAGGGGCCGCACGGTCAGCCCGAGCCGTCGGATGGCCCAGCCGAGCAGGGCCCCGAGGATGCCGACCGGCCCCGCCCACAGCAGAGACGCGAGCGTGGGCGTGACCGCCGGAGGCACGGTCGTCAGCGCGAACGAGAAGGTGCCGAGCCCCGTCCAGACGTCCAGCCCCACGAACACCAGGGCTCCGATGCCGGACGCGAGAAGGCCGGGCAGGGCGACCAGGCTGAGGGTCGCCCCGGCGATGCCGGCCGCCTCCATGATGAGGAAGGCACCCAGGAGGGGTGAGCCGAGCAACGTGCTCACGGCGGCGAAGCTGCCGGCCGACGCCATGACCGTGACCGCCATCGGTGGGGCATCCTTCTTCGCCAGTCGCACCGCGAGGGCCGCCAACCCACCGCCGATCGCGATGAGCGGCGCCTCCGGGCCGAGCACCGCGCCGAGGCTGAGCGTGGCCAGCGCCGCGAGCACGATGCCAGGGAGGTCACGGCTCGCGGCCGGGCCGGATCCGGTCGTGAAGCCGAGCGCCGGTGAGTGACCCGCCGTGCCCGGCAGATGGCGGATCGTCAGGGACACCAGCAGTCCGCTGAGCATCAGCCAGGGCAGCGGCCACCAGGCCGGGGTGCCACCCTCGAAGAGGCCCGACGGAAGGTCGTCGAAGAGGTACGCCTGGAGCGCCCCTGTCAGCGCCAGGAAGCCGTAGGCGACGGCCGAGATCGGGACACCGAGCAGCGCCGCGAGCAGCAGGGCGGACAGATAGGCCCTGGATCGGACGATGCTCGCCGGATCGACGTCCGTCGGGGAGCCGGGTGGCACGGCCGCGTCAGTCACTCGGTCTGCCTCCTCGCGCGGGGTCCCGCGCTCGGGCGGGACGTGCGGGACGTCCGTCCCGCCCAACATAGCCCGGCTCCAGGCCCGGCGCCGATGATCAGCCAGGACCGCGCGGGCCGGGCTGCCGGCGCAACCGCGCGCTGCCGCGATCCGGAAGGATGCCGGCACGCGCCGCCTCGCGCCGCACCGTGTCGCTCAGCCGCTCGAGCTGAGCCGACGGCAGCCGCCACCGCTGCCAGTAGAGCTGGACGTCGACGTGGTCACGCGCGCCGAGGCGCACGAGCTCGCCGGAGTCGAGCAGAGGTGCCAGCTGCGTCGTGAGGAGCGCGCCCCAGCCGAGCCCGGATCGGACCGCCGCCACGAAGCCGCCACCGTCGGGCACCTCGTGCGTCGGCGGCGCACCGGTGACGCCGTGCCGGTCGAGGATGCGCTGCTGGATGTCGTCCTTCTCGTTGAATCGCACGAGTGGCATTGCAGCCCAGTCGATCCCGCGTCCGCCACGATGCCGCTCGAGGAGCCGAGGTGTCGCGGCGGGCAGGTAGCGCATCCTCACGAGTGGCTCGGTCGAGCAGCCCTGCACCGGCGTCGGGTCGGAGGTCACGGCGCCGAGCACCTCACCCGAACGCAGCAGCCGGGCCGAGTGGTCCTGGTCCTCGACCCGCAGCCGCAGCACGACGTCGTCCCAGGCGGCCGCCTCCGCCAGCACGGCGCATAACCACGTCGACATCGAGTCAGCGTTGACGACGATCGGCAGGTCGATGCGGGGCCGGCCGTCGGTGGCGAGAGACGCGAGCGCCTCCGACTCGAGCAGGCTCTGCTGCCGCGCGAGCCGGACGAGGGCCTCCCCGGCCGACGTGGGTCGGCACGGGGTGGTGCGCACGACGACGACCTGGCCGAGCTCCGCCTCGAGCGCCTTGACCCGCTGGCTCACGGCGGAGGGCGTCACGTGCAGCCGACGAGCGGCGGCGTCGAAGGTCCCCGTGTCAACGATGGCGAGCAGGGTCGCGAGGTGCTCGGGCTGGAGCCTCATGAAGCCATGCTAATGATGCTGTAGGAACTGTCGCTTCACTGAAGTCTCCCATCGGCCTACCGTCGAGGGCGTGACCTCCTTCCTGCCCGGCTTCCTGACCATGGCCTCGCTCATCGTGGCCATCGGCGCGCAGAACGCCTATGTGCTCCGCACCGGTCTCGCGCGCCACCACGTCGGGCTCGTCGTCGCCGTCTGCGCGCTGAGCGACGCGGTGCTCGTCGCCGCCGGGGTGCTCGGCGTCGGCGGTCTCGTCACGGCCCACCCGGGACTGCTGACCGTCGTGCGATGGGTCGGGGCGGCATACCTCGTCGGCTACGGCGTGCTGTGCCTGCGCAAGGCGCGCCACCCCAGAGGTCTGGAGGTCGGCGGCACCCAGCGGTCGCGGAGCGGGGTGCTCGCGACCGTGCTCGCGCTGACCTGGCTCAACCCGCACGTCTACCTCGACACCGTGCTGCTCGTCGGGTCGCTCGCCAACCAGCACGGCCCCGACGGACGGTGGTGGTTCGCCGCCGGGGCCGCCGTGGCCAGCGTCGCGTGGTTCACGTCGCTCGGCTACGGCGCGCGCCTGCTCGCGCCCCTCTTCGCGCGTCCCGCCACGTGGCGCGTCCTCGACGTCGTGATCGCCGTCGTCATGTTCACCATCGCCGTCACCCTCCTCCTCGGCTGAGGTAGTCCGGCATCGGATCCTGAGGTAGGAGGACGGCAGGGATAGGGAGGTCGTCCGATGTGGGGGTCTACCTCAGCGGCCGAGTCTGGAGGAGTCCAGAAACGGCACGAGCAGAGGAAAGACCATGATCACCCAGTACATCGACTTCCGCACCGTCCAGGTCGAGATCGAGTCCCGCTACCCGCAGCGTCGTCGCGTCCGCCGCGACTCGTCGCTCGAGATCATGCGCCGCACCCTGGCGCGGATCTCCCGAGAGGAGAACAACCCGGGCCGCACGCGGTGACAACGGCGACGCGACCCGTGTCGCCAACCGTCCCGCTGCTGTCGGCGGAGTACGCGATGATTCCGCGTATGCCGCTCAGCACCGGCCCCCTCATCGGGCGGGACACCGACCTGTCCCACCTCGCCGACGCCATCGGACTGCGCCCGACCCCGGGTGGCCAGCCCGGTGGCGTCGTCGTGCTGTCGGGCGACGCCGGCATCGGCAAGTCGCGGATCGTCGGCCAGCTCGTCGCCGACGCCACCGCGGCCGACTGGTTCACCGCGGTCGGCCACTGCGTCGGCCAGGCCGGCAGCAGCCTCGCCTACCTCCCGTTCGTCGAGCTCGTCGGCGCCATCGACGCGGGCCACCCCGAGGTCGTCGAGCGCGTGCTCGACACGCACCCCAGCCTCGGCCACCTGCTCCCGGGGCGCGCCGAGGCCCACGACCTGGAGCGCGCCGGTCGGGCCACCGACCCCGGCCAGGTCGCCGAGGCCGTCCACGCCCTGCTGTCGACGCTCGGCGACGCGCAGCCGTCGCTCGTCGTCGTCGAGGACGTCCACTGGGCCGACCACTCCTCGCGTGACCTCATCACCCTCCTGCTCACCCGCGGCTTCGCCCACGCGGTCGGGCTCGTCGTGACCTACCGCTCCGACGACCTCTATCGCCGCCACCCCCTCCACGAGACGCTCGCCGTGTGGGCGCGCATCGCGGGGCTCGAGCACGTCGAGCTCGCCCCGCTCCCCGACGACGCCGTCCGAGAGCTCGTCTCCGGCATCGAGGGAGCCCCCACCGACGACGAGACGAACGCCGAGATCGCCCGCCGGTCCGCGGGCAACCCGTTCTTCGCCGAAGAGCTCGTCGCGAGCGCCGCCGCAGGGCAGGCCCTGACCGGCGGCCTGAGCCGGGTGCTCCGAGCCCGCGTCGAGCAGCTCGACGACACCGCGCAGCACGTGCTCAGGGCGATCGCCCTCAAGGGCGGCCAGTTCATCGGCCACGACCTCCTCTCGCGGGTCGTCGCCCTCCCCGACGAGACGCTCGAGGCGGCGCTCGCCGCAGCCGTCGAGCACCACGTGCTCGAGGCCAGGTGGCCGCCGGCCTACACCTTCCGCCACGCCCTTCTCGGCGAGGCCGTCGCCGACAGCCTCCTCCCGGGTGAGCGCCTCCGGCTCCACCGGGCGTATGCCGCCGTGCTGGCCGAGCGCCCCGAGCTCGCCCCCGCGTCCGAGCTCGCCCGCCACGCCGCCGCGGTGGGTGACCTGCCGACGGCGGTCCGGGCGAGCCGGGCGGCGGCCGAGTCGGCCATGGCCGTCGGCGGCCCGCAGGAGGCGCTGCTCCTCCTCGAGCGAGCCCTCTCCTGGATCGACGAGGACGACCCCGAGCGCGACGAGGTGACCCTCCGGGCCTCGCGCGCGGCGATGGTCGCCGGCGAGCCGATCCGGGCCATGGACCTCCTCCGCGACCGCCTCGACCACCCGGGCACGGCCCAGGAGCCGGGTGCGCGCGCCGACCTGCTCGGGGCGCTCGTCATCCGGTCGCGCGTCCTCGACCTGCCGATCGACTCCGTCGCGCTGACCGACGAGGCCCTGTCGCTGATCGGTGAGGAGGCCGACGAGCGCCGGGTTCGCGTGCTCGTCGCCCGCGTGCAGGCGCTCGTCGACCACGGCTCGTTCGTCGAGGCCGCCGTGGTCGGCAACGAGGTGTCGCTGCTCGCGGAGCGGCTCGGCATGGGCGGCGCGCTCGCCGAGGTGCGCACGATCATGGCCCGCGTCCTCGAGGCGCAGGAGGACCTCGACTCGGTCGAGACGCACCTGCGGTCGGTCGTGGCCGACATCGACCCCGACGACCCCCTCCTGCTGCGCGCCCTGCACCAGCTGGCCTCGCTCGCGCACCGGCGCGGTGACCTGCCCGGGTCGCTCGCGCTCTACGACCGCGGCGCCGACGTCGCGCGGCGGATGCACCGCGAGTGGGCACCGTGGGGACAGGAGTGCCGCCTCCTCGGCGGGCTCACGGCATACGAGCTCGGCGACTGGGACGGCGCGACCCGGCGCCTCGACCTCGCGGGCCGCCCGGCACCGCAGCCGGGGCGCACGATCTTCACCGCTGCCGCCCTGCTCGTGCACGCCGGTCGGGGTGAGCCGGTCGACCCCGACCTCATCGGCGCGCTGCGGGAGTGGTGGCCGGTCGACGGACTCTGCGTCGTCCTGACGACGATGCCGGCGGTCGACGTGCTCGGCGAGGCGGGCGACCTCGCCGGGATGCTCGACCTGACCGACGAGGCGGTCCGCTTCCTCGACGCGGCATGGGGCGAGTACCACGCCGTCGTGCGGCTGGCCGCGCTCGTGGCGGGGCAGGCCGCGGCGCTCGTGCCGCGCGCCGACCCCGCGCTGCGGGCTCGGGCCGTCGCCCTCGTCGACGAGCTCGCCGACCGCGCACGGCTCATCAGCGAGCTGCGTCCCGCGGTCGAGAAGGCGAGCCGCCCGAAGTTCGAGCGTGCGGCGGTCGAGTCGCTCGAGGACACGAGCCGCGAGACCTGGGCCTGGACCGCCCGGCTCGAGGCCGAGGTGCTCCGGCTGCAACGGGTCGCCGGGGTCGAGGACCCGCCGCCGGTCGACGAGCTCGTCGAGGCGTGGCGCGAGAGCGTCGCGGCGTTCGAGCGCTACGGGCACGTCTTCGAGACCGCCCGCTCACGGGCGCGACTCTCCGAGGCGCTGCGGGCGGCGGGCGACGACGCCGGCTACCGCGCGGTCGCCGAGCAGGCCCGGGAGGTCGCGGTCCGGCTCGAGGCCAAGCCGCTGCTCGCCGAGCTCGACGCAGTGCGCCCAGGTGGTGCCACACCCGACCTCACACCGCGCGAGGTCGAGGTGCTGGCGCTGCTCGCGCAGGGCCTGACCAACGGCCAGATCGGCAAGCAGCTCTACATCAGCACCAAGACCGTGAGCGTCCACGTCTCCAACCTGCTCGCCAAGCTCGGTGCCTCCGGCCGCACCGAGGCGGCCGCCATCGCGCGACGACGCGGACTCGTCTCCTGACCCCCGGGAGGTGACCTCCGGGCTGCTGGCACCCAGCAGCGCGACGGCGTCGATCCGCGCCGCCGCGGGACGGGCCGCACCCGACGTGCTCGAGTCGCTCGGCGTGGACCCGTCACTCGGGCTGGGGGCCGGCGAGGTCGAGCAGCGACGGATCGCCTTCGGCCCGAACGCGATCGCGACCCACCACGCGCGCGTCCTCACGGTCCTGTGGCACCAGCTGAACTCGCCCCTGCTCGGCCTGCTCGTCGCCGCGACGGCGTCGTCCTTCGTCGGCGAGCAGGGGGACGCCGTCATCATCGGCATCATCGTCATCGCCTCCGTGGGGCTCGGGTTCGTCAACGAGTACCGCGCCGAGAAGGCGGCCGCCTCGCTCCACGCGCAGGCACCCACGAGGCCGTCGTGCTGCGCGGAGGGGCGTTCGGCCGCGTCGACGTGACGACGCTCGTGCCGGGGCACGTGGTCGAGCTCAGCCTCGGGGAGGTCGTGCCGGCCGACATCCGCCTCGTCTCGGTCGTCCGGCTCGAGTGCGACGAGTCGGTGCTGACCGGGGAGTCCCAGCCCGTCCCGAAGTCCACCGAGCCCGTGGCCGAGACGGCCACGCTCGCCGAGCTCTCCGGCTGCGCGCTCATGGGCACGGTCGTCCACGCCGGCAGCGGCCGGGGCGTCGTCGTGGCCATCGGGTCGCACAGCTGTCCCGATCCGGCTGGTTCGTCGAGTCGCTCGCCACCCAGAGTCTTGTCATCTTCGCCATCCGGACGCGGACGGTCCCCTTCTTCCGGAGCCACCCGAGCCTGCCGCTGACGCTGGCCGCCCTCGGCGTCGTCCTCGTCGGCGCGGTGCTGCCGGCCAGTCCGCTCGCGGCACCCCTCGGCTTCGCCCCGCTTCCCGGCGGCTTCTTCGCCGCACTCGTCGTCATGGTCATCGGCCACCTCGTGCTCGTCGAGCTCGGCAAGCGGTGGTTCTACCGCGCCGCCGCGACCCCGCCGACCGGCGCTCCCACCGACCTCGGCACCCGGTTCGTCCGGCGCCGCGCCGCGCGGTTCAGCGTGGCGGCCCCTCCGGTGCGACCCCTCAGGCGGCGGCGCCCTGGAGGACCTCGGCCCCCGGCCGCGACCGGCGCAGACCCGGTGTGAGGGCGAGCGAGACGACCACCGAGGCGACCGCCATGACCCCCATCGCGTGCGCGGCGGCGACCGGTCCCATCCCCAGGGCGCTCGCCACCGCACCCCCGAGCAACGCCCCGAGGGCCTGACCGACCATGAGGCCCGTGCCCTGGAGCCCGAAGACCTGCCCCCGAGCCTGACCGTCGGTGTGGGTCACCAGCCGCTCCTGCAGGGGCAGGCTCGCGGAGTAGCCCACCGACGCCACGAAGGCGAGCGCGGCGGCATACGGCAGCGACGGGACGGCGAAGAACGCGAGGTAGGGCACGGCGAGCAGCAGGCGCAACGGGCCGATGAGGCGGTCGCGGACCGCGACGGCGAGGAAGCGGCCGACGACGACGTCGCCGAGCAGCATGCCGGCGGCGGTGACGGCGAAGAGGTAGCCCGCGCGCTCGCCCGCGAACGGCACGAAGAGCGCCTCGCACCCGACGATCAGGCCGTTGGGGACCCACAACGTCAGGTAGATCGGGCGGATGACGCGCGACCCGAGCAGCGCCCGGTTCACCTCGCGGGTCCGGCGCACGAGGGACGCGCCTGCATGCCGCGGCGGGTGGTCGGAGAGGCCGAGGCGGAGCAGCACCACGGCGACGAAGAGGGCCGCCGCCGAGCCGAGGAAGAGCTCGGTCGTCGTGAAGGTGATGAGGAGCAATCCACCGATGCCGTAGCCGACGATCTGCATGCCGCCCACCGCGATGTTCATCGTCGCCCGGCCGAGGATGAAGCCGTCGGGCGGGAGGATGTCGGAGACGAGCGCCATCATGCTGCCGCCGAGGGCCGAGGTGATGAGCGGGCCGACGGCGAGCAGCGCGAAGCGCCAGCCCCACGCGAGACCGGGGAGCGCCTGGAGCAGGTCGGTGACCATCGTCGTCGTGAAGACGAGCAGCAGCGCGGTGCGCGGGCGGACCAGGTCGGAGCCGGAGCCGAAGAGGGTCTGGCCGACGATCCGCATGAGGGGCGCGCCGAACATCGCGAGGGCCGTGAGGACCGGCGACCCCGTGGCGGCGAAGGTGATGGTGCCGAGCGCGAGGGACGCGACGGCATACGACCCGATGTTGATGCACTGGACGAGGAAGAGGACCCGGAACTCACGGATGGCGAACAGCTGGCGGTAGGTCTTCACTTGCTCCACCCTGACGGCTCGGGCCGTCGCCCACTAATCTTTCGGACGGAGGCGAAACATGGGAACGTGGCGGATCTCGGCCGACCTGCTGGCGCGGAGCCGCTTCGTCGTGTCCCCACGCATCGAGACGGTCGCCGCCCTCAACGACCTCGTGCGTCCGAGTGACGCCGCGGGCCGGGCCTTCGCGGCAGCCCACCGCGAGTCCTTCGAGGCGATGCTCGACGAGCACCCGGTGCGGCGGGCCGTCCTCGAGCACAGCTGGCGCCGGGGGTGGATCTCCGACTGGCTCGCACTCCCGCCCGACGGTCCGGGCCGCAGTTTCGCCGACGAGGTCGACGACGTGCGAGCCTTGGGGGACAAGCGAGTTCGCGCTCACCTGCGCGAGAGCAGCCCCGAGACGTCCCTGCCACGCAGCCTGAGCCGACCGGGCACGGCCGAGCACGCAGCCCAGCTGCTCGAGTGGGTGTGGACCCACGCGCTCGCCACCGACTGGGCGCGTCGGGAGCGCATCCTGCGCGCCGACATCGTCTCGCGCACGGCTCGCCTCGCGACCCACGGCTGGGCAGCCGTGCTGCGCGACCTCGGCCGCGACCGCGAGTGGCTCGGCGACGGGCAGCTGCGGATCAACCGCTACGACCTGCCCTCACGCGTGCTCGACGACGACGCCGACCTCTACTTCGTGCCCGCGCACGGGACCGCGACGTGGGTCGGCTGGGACCTCCCACGCCGCTACGCCATCTACTACCCCGTGACCGGAGCGCTCGCCGAGGTGGACGGCCAGGCCGACGACGGGCTCGAGCGGCTCGTCGGTGTCGCCCGCGCCCGGCTGCTGCGCAGCCTGGACGGACCCTCGAGCACGAGCGCGCTCGTCGCCCGCACGGGTATGCCGCTCGGCTCGGTCGGCGACCACCTCAAGGTGCTGCTCGCGTCCGGCACGGTGCTGCGCCGACGGTCTGGACGCGAGGTGCTCTACTGGCGCACCTCCCTCGGCGACGCCCTGGTGGCGTCCGGCCGGGGAGTCCTCCCCATGTACCGCAACGCCGCCCGCCCCTAGCGTCGGCGCTGCGGACGCGCCCGCGTCCACGCCACCGACACACGCTCAGGGGTAGTCATGTGTGAGCTCCACGAAACCACCGGTCCCGCCGTCGGCCGCCGCACGCTGATCCGCGGCGCGGGCGGCCTCCTCATCGGGGGCGGGCTCGTCGCCGCCACGGCGACCGCCGCTCAGGCCGCGACGTCGCAGAACGGCTGGCCGGCCGGATCGTCGTCCGTCGTGCCACTCAGCACCCTGTCGGTCGGGGCCGCGACCTTCCCCGCCGGCGTCCGCCGGGGCGACGTGCACGTCGTGCTCGGCTACGTCGCGCGTCGGTTCAACAGCGAGGTCGAGGCGCTCGTCAAGGGCTGGTGCTGGGGCCACAGCTACCGCGTCATCTCGGGCAGCACGTCGCTGTCGAACCACTCGAGCGGCACGGCCATCGACCTCAACGCGCCGCGCCACCCGCTCGGCACGTCCGGCACCTTCACGGCGACGCAGCGCTCGCACATCCGCTCGATCCTCAGCTCCTGCAACGGAGTGGTCCGCTGGGGCGGCGACTACTCGGGCCGCAAGGACGAGATGCACTTCGAGATCAACGTGCGCCCCGGCGACGCCCGGCTCGCGGCCCTCGCCCAGCGCATCGGCGGTGGGGTCGGCACGCCGACACCCGCGCCGATCGCCTGGACGACGGTCAGGCGCGGCGCGAGCGGCTTCCGCGTGACGGCCATCCAGCACCTGCTGCGCCAGCGCGGCTTCAGCCTCACCGTGGACGGCTCGTTCGGCCCGACCACGCAGAGCCGCGTCATCTCCTTCCAGCGCTCCAAGGGCCTCGCCGCCGACGGCGTCGTCGGCCCGAAGACGTGGTCGGCGCTCGTCGTGTCCGTCAAGCGCGGCTCCACCGGGCAGTCCGTCGTCGCGGCGCAGAAGCTGCTGACGCACCGCGGCTACACGCTCACGGCCGACGGCGTCTTCGGCGCGATGACGGCGACGAAGACCCAGGCCTTCCAGCAGTCCCGCGGCCTCACGGCCGATGGGGTCGTGGGGGTCCGCACCTGGGCCAGGCTCACCGCCTGACGCGTCCGACCGGCCTGGGAGCCGGCGTGCAGGAGCCTCGGGGTGAACATTCACCCCGGGGCTCTTCTCAGGCGACCGCCGCGGGTTTAGCGTCGCTCGTGTTCCAGCCATTCAACGAAGAGGGGCACGGCACATGGCAGAAGACTGGGCAGCAGACGTCAGGAAGTACGCACCCGACGCCGACGACGCCGCGATCAAGGGCATCGTCCGGCACTGCGGCATCGCACTGCAGAAGCGCGACTCGGCACTCGTGGCGTTCACCGACAAGGCCGAGACCGACCGCGTCCGCGACGGCTTCATGAAGAAGAAGCTCGCACTCACCGACTCCGACGCCGACCTCGACGCCTCACTGGCAGAGGTCGGTCAGGTGCTCAAGGGCGACCACACGAAGAACCGCGTCACCGTCTACTACCTGCTGGCCGAGAAGTACGGGAAGCTCGACCTCTTCCGCTGACCGAGGTTCGCGACCCGTGCGGGCGCGGGTGTGCCGCGGCCACTGCAACGACACACCCGCGTCAAAGGTTCACCGCCCGACCCTCGATTTCTGGGCGGCCGTGCGCCCAGCATGGAGGATGGACAACCACAACGCCGTGCACCATGGCACTCCTTCGCGTCGCCTCGTCCTCGGCTCGGCCGCTGCCGTCGCCGTCACCGCCCTGACCACTCCCGTCGCCTCCGCCGAAGAGCGCCGCGGGGGCGGCCTCCCGTCGAGCATCGACCTCCCGGTCGGGACCCGCCCCGAGGGCATCACGTCCGGTCCGGGTCCCTCCTTCTACGTCGGGTCGGTCGCCGACGGGCGCATCGTCACCGGCGACCTCCGCACCGGTGCGGTCCGCACCCTGCTCGCCCCGGAGGCCGGCAGGTCGCTGCGCGGCCTCTACTTCGACCACCGGACCGGGCTCGTCTGGGCGGTCGGCTCCCTCGGCACCGTCGGACACGTCTGGGCCGTGGACGCCCGGTCGGGTGCCGTCGTCGGCGACACGGTCGTCCCGGGTGCGGGCTTCCTCAACGACCTCGTCGTCACCCGCCAGGCCGTGTGGGCCACCGACTCGAACGTCGACCGCCTCACCGTCGTCCGGCTCACCCGCCAAGGCCGTCCCTCCGGCGCCCCGGCCGAGTTCGTGGCCCTCACCGGCGACTGGCCGACCAGCCCTCCGAACACCTTCAACGCCAACGGTATCCGCGCCCTCCCCCATGGACCCGTCGTGCTCAACCACAGCCGGGTGGGCGGGCTCTGGCAGGTCGACCCGGGGTCGGGCGTGGCCCGTCCCATCCCCGTCACCGGAGGACCCCCGATCACGAGCGGCGACGGGCTGGAGCTCGTGGGCCGGACGCTCTACAACGTGCGCGGGAGCGGACCGCAGGACGTCAGCGTCGTGCGGCTGCGCCGCGACGGCGGCGGATGGCGGGCCCGGTGGGTCGCCACGCTCACCGACGCCGCGCTCGACGTCCCGTCGACCGCGACGGCCGCCCTCGGGTCGCTGTGGGTCGTCAACGCGCGCTTCGGGATCCCCTCGCCCGACACCGCGCCCTTCTGGGTCACGCGCCTCCCCACCGCTTGACGACTGCGTATGCCGTCGGGTCCCCCTGCGCGCGAGGGTGCACAGGACCATGGACCCGGCGGCAGTGCAGGCGCACACTGGATGGATGGACACGCGCCGCAGCAGGCTGACCCGTCGGAGCGCCCTGACCGCCGTCGCGGGCTCGGCACTCGTCGCCCTCACGGCTCTGGCCGGATCGACGGCCGCCGCCGCACCTCGGGCGGTGACCCCTGCCGCCCCTGTCGTCACGACGTCATTCGCGGACGTGCGCCTGCCGTCCGCGTCGACCCCGCACCAGGTGGCCACCCGGGCCGGGTCGTGCAGCGTCTCGATGATGAGCGACCTCTGAGGCCCTGACAGCCCGGCTTCACGGCCAGGCGTCGGGCCAGGTCGAGCGTGCGCTCACGTACGGTGCGATGAGGTGCACGAGTCCCGGATCCGCCTGTCCCGCAAGCACGTGCGAGGCGATCCGTCGGGCGGCGCCGGCGAGGAAGTCGGCCATCTGCACCCGCGGGTCGTGCTGCGAGTCGACGAAGCTGATGCCCTCGAGCGCGTCCGAGGACCCGTCGGCGGTCGCTCCGACGGCCGCGCGGATCGCCGCGTCGGTGAGCGTCGCCTGCACGTCGTGGACCACCCAGAGGGGGCGACCCGCCGCACCCCAGTGGCGCAGGACCTCGGCGAGCGCCGGCACGATCGGGTCGAGCGCCCCACGTCCGCGCGCCACGAGCACGAGCAGGCTCTCGGGGTCGGCGGGGACGCCGGCGGGCAGGTCCGGCGCGACGTCGACGAGGTCGGCGAGGCCGGTCCGGAGGGCGCACGCACTCGCCGCAGCCTCGTCGAGCGAGCGGGCCCGCACGACGTCGTTGAAGTCGGCGAGCACGGCCTCCCAGCCGTCCCTTCCCAGCCGACGCATCGCCGTCCGGTGCAGCACCTCGGCCCGCCGGGCGAGGTCGGGACCCGCAGCGGACTCCCCGTCGAGCAGGAGCACCATGCGTCCGGTCAGGTGCAGCGCCTTGTCGGTGAGGTGGACGTGGGCGTGACCGAGCAGCGGGCCGTCCTCCCCGAGCAGCCAGTCGAGCAACCGGCGGTTCTGCGGCCGCAGGACGACGCTGGCCTTCACCTCCGTCGCGGGTGAACGGGCCTCGACGCGCACCCGCTCGATCGTGGCGAGCGCGGCCTCGGTCGTCACGTCGACGCTCGCGTGAGCGAAGGTGTCGGTGCTGCCGTGGACGAGCTTCTCCCCCTCCGAGCCGGACTCGTCGCACGCCACCTCGAGGAGGGTGGTGGGGCGCGTCGGCGCGGAGGACGGCATACCCCCATCCTGTGGGCGCGCGGGGGCGCGGCCAAGCGACTTTGCGACGACAGGGCACGATTCGGTCACGGCCGTGGGGGACGAGCTCGCACTGGGTACGTCGCGTCAGTTCTGACCCGAGCCGCGAGCCGGGTCGCCGACCCCCGCGAGGAGCACGCCATGACGACGCCGCGCCGCACCACGCCCCGAGAGTGGATGAACCGCCTCGAGGCGACGCTCGAGGCCTTCGACGAGACGGGTGGCCACCGCGTCCTCAGCCAGGTCTTCGACGAGCTCGGCGTCGAGGACGCCCTCTCGCACGTCGTCCTGCCCTATCTCCACGAGGTCGGCGAGCGCTGGTCGACCGGGTCGATCGGCGTCGCCCAGGAGCACGTCGCGAGCAACGTCCTGCGCTCGCGGCTCTCCGTGCTCATGGGTGCCGGCGAGCGTCCCGAGGGGCCGCTCGCCGTGCTCGCGTGCATGCCGGGCGAGCACCACGAGTTCGGTCTCATGGCGACCTCGATCGTGCTCTCGCGCCTCGGCTGGCGCACCTGCTACCTCGGTGCCAACACGCCCACCGCCGAGCTCGCCATGACCTGTCGCACCCTCCGGCCGGCAGCCGTCGTCGTCGCGGCACACCGGGCCACCGCCTTCGCCGCCAACGCGCCGGCCCTGCGCCGCGTCGCGAAGTCCACGACGGTCCACCTCGCGGCCCCCGGCGCCACCGCCGACGTCGCCGAGCTGTGCCACGCCAGCCGTCTCGACGGCGATCCCGTCCGGGGTGCCCGCACCCTGCACGAGGACCTCGGCGTGCCCCGCTCCCTCATCGACGAGTCCACGGCAGTCTGATCGCGCGCCGGTGTCGCACCGACGCACCCGTCCACGGCTCGCGTGACCTGCACGGCGATAGGCTCGTTTGCCGTGCCCAGCCACCGTGATCCGCAGGACCCGACCGATGGAGCTCCCATGAACGCAGGACCGACCGGCCCCCAGGACCTCGTCGAGCAGGTCGGTTCGGAGCCCACGGAGGGCGAGGGGCGCCGGGGCCGCGACCAGCGGATCGGGCTCGTCTTCGCCGGTATCGCGGCGGCTGCCCTCCTCGTCGGCGGCCTCATCGCCGTGGTCCTCAGGATGGCCGGCTGAGCGCGGCGAGCGCGACCGGCCGCCCCGACCGGGCGACGAACTCCTCGAAGGCCCCGACCGTCGGGTCGTGGGCGGGGTTGCGCACGATCACGCCGATGGTCCGCTGCGCCTGGGGGTGGTCGAGCCGGACGGGCACGACGTCACCCTCCGGGGCGAAGTCGGGCAGGATCGCGACACCGAGGCCCGCGCCGACGAGTCCCCTTGCGGTGTGGACGTCTTCGGCCTCGAAGGCCACGCGTAGCGGCACGCCCACACCGGCGTAGATCTCCTCGACGCGTCCGCGCAGGCCGAAGCCGGTCTTGAGGACGATGAGCTCGTCGCGTCCGTCGGCGGCGAGACGCTCGACCGAGACCGAGCCGGCACCAGCGGCCGGGTGCGAGCGGTGGACCGCGACGACGAGCGGCTCGTCGTAGAGCACCGTCGTCGACGCACCGGGCAGCTCCGGGGGCGACGCGACGAGCGCGACCGTGCAGCGTCCGGCCTCGACGTCGTCGAGGGCCTTGCGCCGTGAGCCCTGAGCGAGCTCGAACCGGACCCCCGGGAAGCGGTCGCGGAAGCGTCGGATGAGCGCCGGGACGACGGCCTCGCCGAGCAGGGTCTGGAAGGACAGGCCGACGGTGCCGTGGCCGACGACGCTCGACCGGGTCACGACGTCGACGCCGCGCTCGAGCGCCCCGACACCCTCCTGGGCGAAGGGCAGCAGCGCGCGGCCGGCCGCGGTCAACGCGATCCCACGGCCGTCGCGCTCGACCACGGGCGTGCCGAGGAGGTCGCCGAGCCGGGCGAGGGCCCTGCTGACGGTGGGCTGCGGCATACCGAGGACGGCCGCCGCGGTCGTCACCTGCCCCACCTCGGCGACGACGACGAAGACGGGCAGCAGCCTGACGACGGCGCGGAACTCGGCAGATCTCATGCCCAGAGCGTATGAGTCGAGCCGGTGGTATGCATTGGTGCGGCCCGCCAGCCGCGACCTAGCGTCGAGCGCATGACCTGGGCCGGACACCTCCCCGCGAGCCGCGAGTACCGCCGCATCCTCGTCGGGCTCGGCGCCGCGGGCATCGCGACCTTCGCGCAGCTCTACTCCCCGCAGGGCCTGCTCCCCACCCTTGCCCGCGGCCTCCAGGTCAGCCCCGCCGACGCCGCACTGTCCGTCTCCCTCGCGACCCTGGGCGTCGCCGTCGCCGTGCTGCCGTGGTCGTGGGTCGCCGACCGGGTCGGCCGGCTGCGGGCCATGCAGGTCGCCATCGTCGCCTCGACCGTGCTCGGCGTCGCCGTCGCGCTCGCGCCCGGGATCGAGGCCCTCCTCGTCCTGCGGCTCGTCGAGGGCATGGCGCTCGGCGGGCTCCCGGCACTCGCCGTCACCTACCTCCACGACGAGGTGCACGCCCGCCACACGGCGGCCGCGGCGGCTGCCTACATCTCTGGCACGACCATCGGCGGCGCGGCCGGACGGCTCATCGCCGGACCCCTCGCGGGAGTCGTCGGGTGGCGCCCGGCCCTGCTCACCGTCGCCGCGGTGTGTGCCGCCGCGTCCGTCGTCTTCCTGCGCCTCATGCCGCGTCCGCGCGGCTACCGGCCGACGACCGCCGCCACCGCGCGCACCGTCGCCGACGGCATACGCACGAGCCTGCGCGACCCGGCGCTCCTCGCGCTCTATGCCCAGGGCGCCCTCCTCATGGGCGGCTTCGTGGGGGTCTACAACTACCTCGCCTTCCGCCTCGAGGGCCCGGAGTTCGCGCTGCCGGCGACGGTCGGGTCGCTCATCTTCGCCGCGTATGCCGCGGGCACCGTCAGCTCGCGCCTCACCGGCCGCTGGGTGCCGCGTCTCGGACGGCGCCGCGTGCTCGTCGGGGGCACCGTGACCATGGTCGGCGGCGCGCTGCTCACGCTCTCGGGCGCGCTGCCGGTCGTCGTCGTCGGCCTGCTCGTCCTCACGGCCGGCTTCTTCGCCGCCCACGCCACGGCCTCCGCGTGGGTGGGCGCCCGCGCCGCGACCGGCCGGGCCCAGGCGACGGCGCTCTACAACGTCGCCTACTACAGCGGGTCGGCCCTCGTCGGCTGGCTGCTCGGCTACGCCTGGTCGGGTCGCGGGTGGGCGGCCGTCGTCGGCGCCGTGGTCGTGCTCGCCGTCGCCGCCCTGGCCCTCGCGGTCACCGTCCTGCCCGGCCCGACGTCCGGCCCGGAGCGCATCGGCACCGGCGTTACCGCCTCCCCGGAGGCTCGCACGGTGCATGCTGTCCCGCATGAACGACGGTCCGGTGGGGGGACCACGTAGGGCGGACATCCAAGGCCTCCGGGCCGTGGCCGTGACCGCCGTGATCGCCTTCCACCTCTTCGGCTGGCCGAGCGGCGGCTACCTCGGGGTCGACGCCTTCTTCGTCGTGTCCGGATTCGTCATCACCGGGGTCCTCGTCCGCGAACGGGAGCGATCGGGACGGATCTCCCTGCGTGCCTTCTGGATCCGCCGGGCGCGGCGCATCCTGCCCCTCGCGCTGCTCGTCATCGCCGCGGTCGTCGCGATCGCGCCGTGGGCGTGGGCCGGCGCCAAGGTCGCGTCGATCCACACAGATGCACTGTGGGCGATGCTCTTCGCCGCGAACTGGCACTACGCCGCCCGCGCCGACACCTACTTCGACGCCGGCTCGGCGCCGTCGCCGCTGCTGCACTACTGGTCCCTCGGGGTCGAGGAGCAGTTCTACGTCGTGTGGCCCCTGCTCGTCGTGCTCGCCGTCGCCGTCGCGGGCGGCATCCGCCGGCACCGGACCGCGGTCGCCGTGCTCGCAGCGCTCGTCGGCGGGGCCTCTCTCGTGTGGGCGATCGTGCAGACCACGTCCGACCCGACCACCGCCTACTTCTCGACGCTGACCCGCGCGTGGGAGCTCGCGCTCGGCGCCGCGCTCGCCACGGTGCCTGCGCGGGCCGTGCGGCTGGCTCCCGCAGCCCGCACCGCGCTGTCCTGGGCGGGCCTCGCGACGGTCGTGACGGCATACCTCCTCGTGACGCCGGAGACCGGCGTCCCCTGGCCGGCAGCGCTCGGGGTCGCGCTGGGGACGGCGCTCGTGCTCGTCGCGGGGATCGGCGCGGCGGCACCCGCTGCGGTGCTGCTCACGAACCCGGTGAGCGGCTACCTCGGCGACATCTCCTACGGGCTCTACCTCTGGCACTTCCCACTCGTCGTGCTCGCCCCGGTCGTGCTCGCGACCGCGGGGGCGACGAGCGCGGCGATCGTCCTCGCCGGGACGCTGGCGCTGGCCGTCATCTCGCACCACCTCGTCGAGCGCCCGGTCCTCGACGCGCCGCGGGTACGGCGGCGCGGCATGCTCGGTGCCGCCCTGGCGCTCGTGCTGCTCGTCGTCGGGGTCGGCGGCGCGGCATCGGCCCGCCCGGACCTCTTCGGGGGTGGGACCGTCGTCGCGGCCGACGACCCGGACGGCGCGGTGCCGCCCCCGGCCGGCGAGGTGCCCGACGCGACGGCGACGACCGAGGCGCCGTCGCCCTCTGCGACCACGCCCGCCCCGTCGCCGACGACCTCCGCCAAGGCCACCGCATCACCGAGGCCCACGCCTACGGGCTGGCAGCCGATCCCTCCGGGCAGGACGGGAACCCGCATCGAGAACGGTCTGCGTGGGGCCCTCGCCTCGGGCTCGTGGCCGGCCGACCTCAACCCCTCGCCGGACCAGTGGCAGACGACCGCCGACCAGCGCGCCGCGATGAGCGCCTGCGTCGCCACCGACGCCGAGGACCCCGAGTCGTGCACCTTCGGCAACCGCTCCGGTCCCGAGATCATCGTCTACGGCGACTCCATCGGCTTCCCGCTCCTCGCGACCGTCGAGAAGGCCTACGGCAAGACCTACAAGGTGCGCGGGATGACGAAGATCGCGTGTGCCGTCAACGGCGTCGACGCCAACTACGGCAAGGACGAGTGGGCGGTCCCCTGCGTCAACCACCGCAAGATGGTCCTCGACTACGTGCGGCGAGTGAAGCCGAAGGTCCTCATCATGACCGAGACCTACTCGTGGGCGGTGCGGCTCAAGTCCAGGGCGAAGGGCACGGCGTCGGCGAAGGAGTGGCTCGCCGCCGACCAGGCCTTCGTCGACTCGGTGCGCGGCAGCGTCGGCACCGTCGTCATCGTCGCGCCGTCGATGCCCGGTGTCGCCTTCCTCGACTGCTACCGGCCGGGTGCGTCGCCGGGACGGTGCGTCACCGGCATCCCGACGTGGTGGGCACGGACGCGCGACGTGGAGAAGAAGGTGCAGGGGGCGGTCTTCGTCGACACGACCCACTGGTACTGCGTCGACGGGCGCTGCCCCATCTTCACGACGACGACGGGGACGGTGCTCAAGGGCGACTACCTCCACACGTCGGTGCAGTACGCGCGCCAGCTCGCCCCCGACCTCGCCTACCTCCTCAGGGCGTCCGGCGTCAGGCTGTGAACGCCGTGACGGGCAGGTCGCGCTCGTCGTCGGTGCGATGGCCTCCGGACGCGCGCTCCGCTCGAGAATGCGGCCAACTGCCCGAAAGAGGACCCATTGTGGGTAAGTTCGTCACCATCGTGCCGGGGGGCGCGCGACACGGGGGAGACGAACAGCATGACGAGACGGCACGGGTCCGACGACGACCGCGAGCTCATGGCACCGCACGAGGTCGCTCGCATCTTCCGGGTATCCCCGGCCACCATCACGCGCTGGGCGCGCGTCGGCCTCCTGCCGTCGACCCGGACGCCCGGCGGCCACCGGCGCTTCGAGCGGGCCAACGTGCTGGCGCACCTCGAGCGGCTCGTCCGCGAGGGTGACGCCGACCGCACCCGCAGCTCGGGGGGCGAGGCCTGACCCCGGGCAGCGGGCGCTGGGCACCGGACACGCGCACCCGTCGACACGGCATACGCCCGTCCACCCGGGTGTGGGAGGTGTCGGTCATGATGTGCGAGTCATGACGCGATGGACTTCCCAGCAGGTGGCCGGCCTGGCTCCCGACGCATCGTCGCTGGCCGCTGCCCGCAGACTGGCGCGCCCGGGCCCGTGGTCCGACACCGGGTCCACCGAGACGCTGCTCTGGGGCAAGTGCCAGGGCTCCGGCAAGACGCCCTACCAGGTGAGCATCGACCTCACGGGCCCTGCCTTCCGGTGCTCGTGCCCGAGTCGCAAGTTCCCGTGCAAGCACGGGCTCGCGCTCCTGCTGCTGTGGGTCGACGGGTCGGGCTCGGTCGCGGATGCCGCCGAGGCGGCGGGGTTCGCGCTGGAGTGGGCGGCCGAGCGGTCGGCGCGTGCAGGGGCGAAGGCCGCGGGGGACGCCGCGCGCCCGACGCGGACGCCTGACCCCGTGGCGGCGGCGAAGCGGCTCGAGGAGCGGCTCGCCCTCATGGACGACGGCATGGACGACTTCGCGCGCTGGCTCACCGACCTCGCCCGCAGCGGCACGGCGGCCGCGCGCCACCAGTCCTACGCGTGGTGGGACGGCACGGCCGCGCGCCTCGTCGACGCGCAGCTGCCCGGGCTGGCCGACGACGTGCGCTCCGTCGGCGGCGCCGTGAGCGGGCGACCCGACTGGGCCGAGCGCCTGCTCGTCGCCCTCGGCCGGTGGTGGACCGCCACCCGGGCCTGGTCCGCCCGCGCGTCACTCGACGAGGCGCAGCTGGGCGACCTGCGGGCCTACCTCGGCTGGTCGACGACCACCGAGTCGGTGCGCCGGGCCGACGCCGTGACCGACCGCTGGCTCGTCCTCGGTGCCCACCGCACCGACGACGGCCGCCTCCAGCAGCAGCGGACCTGGTTGCGCGGCGCCGCGACCCGCGAGACGGTGCAGGTGCTCGACTTCGCGGCGGGGGGTCAGGTGCTTCCGGTCGCGCGCGTCGTCGGCTCGAGCCTCGACGCGACCCTCGCCCGCTACCCGGGCGCCGCGGTGCGCCGGGCCCTCTTCGTCGACGAGCCCGCCGTCGCCGACAGCGGCGTCGGTATGCCGTCCGGTGCGTCGCTCGAGGACGCGCGGTCGGCGGCGGCCGAGGCCTGGGGCCTCAACCCGTGGGCGCGCCGCATCCCCGTGGTCCTCTCCGACGTGCGGGTCGGCGTCGACCGGGTCGTCGACGGGGACGGGGCGAGCGTGGCGCTCACCGACGACGCCGACGTGTGGTCGCTGCTCGCCCTGACCGGGGGCGGTCCGGCGCGCCTCTTCGGCGAGCTCGAGGAGTCGCGGCTGCGGCCGCTCACGGTCGTCGTCGACGGCGAGGTGGTGGGCCTGTGAGCGACCTCGACACGTGGTGGCGCGACGTCGGCAACGCGGCGCTCCTCGGCACGGCGCGGCGACCGGTGCCACCGCTGCCCGATCTCGGCCGGGCCGGGGTGCTGGCCTCCGCTGAAGGGAGGCCCCGCGAGGAGGCCCTCCTCGACGCCGCCGCGCTCGGAGGTGCGGCCCTGCGGGCCGGGCGCCGCCTCGAGCACGCCGACCCACCCGACGCGGCGCCCGACGACCGGCGTCCCGTCGCCCCTCGACTGGCCGTGCAGCTCCTCGAGCTCGTCATGACCCAGCCGCCGGCCGGGGCGGCGCAGCGCACCGGTCTGCTCGTCCACTGGCTGCAGGCCGCCGACGACTCCGGCTGCCGCGTGCCGCACGCCCTGTTGCCGACGCTGCTCGCCCTGGCGACCGGGGCGCGCGAGCTGC
This sequence comes from Terrabacter sp. Root181, assembly GCF_001428505.1. Lineage (GTDB taxonomy): Bacteria > Actinomycetota > Actinomycetes > Actinomycetales > Dermatophilaceae > Terrabacter. The sequence goes on along the minus strand of NZ_LMHU01000005.1, from coordinate 195,862 downwards.
GCCGCCCGACGGCCGCGGTGCTCGACGAGCGTGGACGCTGGCTGGCGGGTCTGCGCGACGAGTGGTCGTGGGTCGAAGGGGCGGCGGCGGGCGCCGAGGCGCGCACCGCCTCTCGCACCGAGGGCACGCCGCCCGACCCGGACGAGTGGGCGCGACTGCCCTCGCCCGATCGCATCGCGGTGCTCGCCGGGGTCCGCGCCCACGACCCGGGAGCGGCCCGCGAGCTGGTCCGCCTCACGTGGTCCACGGACTCGGCGCGGGACCGTCGCGCACACCTCGAGGCGCTGCGCATCGGGCTCGGCCCCGACGACGAGTCCCTCCTCGAGGTCGGCCTCGACGACCGTGCGGGCACCGTGCGCGAGGCCGCGGCCGAGCTGCTCGACGCCCTGCCGGACTCGGCCCGGGCCGCCCGCATGGCCGCCCGGCTGCGTCCCCTCGTCCGACGCACCGGTCTGCTCGGCCGCGGCGTCGAGGTGACGCTGCCCGACGAGCCCGACCCGGCTGCACTGCGCGACGGTCTCGGCAAGCCCCCGCCCCGACGCTCTGCACGTGGGTGGTGGCTCGAGCAGATCTGCGCGGGTGCCCCGCTCGACATCTGGGTCGAGCTGGCCGGCGCCGACCCGTCAGCGACCCTCAAGCGGCTCACCGACGCGCAGGCGACGGACGTGCTGGCCGGCATACGCCGTGCGGCGCGCTCCCGCCGCGACCCCGAGTGGGCGGCCGCGCTGCTCGAGCGCGGCTGGGACGCCGCGCTCGTGCCCGCGCTGCCCCGCGAGCCGCGCGAACGCGTCGTGCTGAGGCGTGTCGACGCCACGTCCGAACGCGCCCACGAGATCGGGGCGGTCGTCGGCTCGGTCGACCCGCCCTGGTCGGCCGACTTCAGCGTCGCGCTCGTGTCCCGCCTGCGTGCGTCGAAGGTCGGGTCGACGATGGTCGTCGCGTCGATGCCGCACCTGCTCGCCGGGCTGCACCCCGCTGCCCTCGACCCCCTCGAGCGCTGGATCGAGTCGACCGGGGCCGACCAGATCCTGCTGACCAACCTCCGTAACCTGCTCCAGTTCCACTCCGTCAAGCGATCGATCACCGAGGCCTTCAGATGAGCGAATCCCCCTCTCCCACCACGGTCCTGCGGGCACACGCGGAGGACGAGTACGCCGCCGAGCTCGCTGCCCTCGCCGCGTCGGACGACCGGCCGCGGCCGCCGCGCTGGCGGCTGTCGCCGTGGGCGGTGACGACCTACCTCCTCGGCGGCACGCTCGACGACGGCACGGAGATCACGCCGAAGTACCTCGGGTCGCGACGGCTCATGGAGGTCGCCGTGGCCTCCCTCGCCACCGACCGGGCGCTGCTGCTCCTCGGCGTCCCGGGCACGGCCAAGACGTGGGTCAGCGAGCACCTCGCCGCCGCGGTGAGCGGGTCGTCGACGCTCGTCGTCCAGGGCACGGCGGGCACGCCCGAGGAGTCGCTGCGCTACGGCTGGAACTACGCGCGGCTGCTCGCCGAGGGGCCGACCCGCGGTGCGCTCGTCCCGAGCCCGGTCATGCGGGCCATGGAGATGGGCACGCTCGTGCGCATCGAGGAGCTGACGCGCATCCCGGCCGACGTCCAGGACGCCCTCATCACGATCCTCTCGGAGAAGCACCTGCCGATCCCCGAGCTCGACTCCGAGGTGCAGGCACAGCAGGGCTTCAACGTCATCGCGACGGCCAACAGCCGCGACAAGGGCGTCAACGACCTGTCGTCGGCCCTCAAGCGCCGCTTCAACACCCTCGTGCTGCCCCTCCCCGACACCCTGGCGCAGGAGGTCGAGATCGTGCGCACCCGGGTCGACTCCCTCGGCCGGTCCCTCGAGCTGCCCCCGGGGCTCGAGTCCCTCGCCGAGATCGAGCGCGTCGTCACGATCTTCCGCGAGCTGCGCTCCGGCGTGACCGCCGACCAGCGCACGACCGTGAAGTCACCCTCGGCGACGCTGTCGACGGCCGAGGCCATCTCGGTCATGACCAACGGGCTGTCGCTCGCCGCCCACTTCGGCGACGGCGTCGTCCGCGCCGACGACGTCGCGGCCGGCCTCGTCGGGGCGGTCGTCAAGGACCCGGTCCAGGACCGCATCGTCTGGCATGAGTACCTCGAGACCGTCGTCAAGGACCGCACCGAGTGGACCGACCTCTACCGCGCGTGCCGCGAGCTCGGCTGAGCCCGTGAGCGATCCCCGCGTCGAGGTGCTCGGCGTCCGGCACCACGGGCCGGGCTCCGCGCGGTCGGTGGCGCGTGCCCTCGACGAGCTGCTGCCCGACGTCGTCGTCATCGAGGGCCCTCCCGAGCTCGACGCCCTCGTCCCGCTCGCCGCCGACCCCGACCTCGTGCCCCCCGTGGCCGGGCTCGTCTACGCCGTCGACGAGCCGCGGAGGGCGGCGTTCTACCCGTTCGCCGTGTTCTCCCCCGAGTGGGTCGCGCTGCGGTGGGCGCTCGAGCACGGGGTCGACGTCCGTTTCGCCGACCTGCCCGCGACGCACCACCTCGCCGGCGGCGACCCGGAGGACGACACACCCCGCCGTCCGGGCCGGCGGGTCGACCCCATCTCGGCCCTGGCGTCGGCCGCGGGCTACGATGACCCCGAGCGTTGGTGGGAGGACGCCGTCGAGCACCGCCGCACGTCCTCGCTCGCCCACTTCGCCCACCTGCGCGAGGCGATGGAGGGCGTCCGGGGTGACCTCGAGGTCGACGACGACGCCCGACGGGAGGCGTTCATGCGCAAGGTGATCCGCGCAGAGATGCGAGGTGGCCGCGAGCGCGTCGCCGTCGTGTGCGGCGCCTACCACGCACCCGCCCTGGACCCGTCCTCCTTCCCGCCGGTCAGCCGCGACAACGCCCTGCTGAGCAAGCTGCCCAAGGTCAAGGTCGCCGCGACGTGGGCGCCCTGGAGCTCCGAGCGGCTGTCGTACGCCAGTGGCTACGGCGCCGGGGTCCGCTCGCCGGGCTGGTACCACCACCTCTTCGTGACCCCCGACGACGAGGTCGTGCCGTCGTGGTTCGTCCGCGTCGCGCGAGCGCTGCGCGGCGAGAACCTCGACGCGTCGACGGCGTCGGTCGTCGAGGCGACCCGTCTCGCGGGTGCGCTGGCCGCCGTGCGGGGCCGGCCCTCGGTCGGTCTCGCCGAGCTCACGGACGCCGCGCGCGCCGTGCTCACCGACGGCTCCGACCTGCCGCTCCGGCTCGTCGACCGCACCCTGGTCATCGGTGAGCTGCTGGGCCGGGTGCCGGAGTCGACCCCGATGGTGCCGCTCGCCGGCGACCTCGCCAAGCAGCAGAAGACCTTGCGGCTCAAGGCGTCCGCCACCTCGACGGTCGTGCAGCTCGACCTGCGCCGGGAGTCCCAGCTCGCCCGGTCCGTGCTGCTGCACCGCCTCGCGGTCCTCGACGTCCCCTGGGGCACCCAGGTCGACGCCGGCCGCACGACGGGCACCTTCAAGGAGGCCTGGCAGCTCGAGTGGACACCCGAGCTGGCCGTGGCCGTCATCGAGGCGAGCCTCCACGGCACCACGGTGCGCAGTGCCGCCGAGTCCCGCATCGCCGAGGAGGCGCGCGAGGCGGCCGACCTCGGCGTGCTCGGCCGCCTCATCGAGGAGTGCCTGCTCGCCGACCTGCCCGAGGGACTGCGCGCCGTCGTCGCCGCCCTGGCCGAGCGCACGGCCCGGCAGCACGACACCGAGGCCCTGCTCCGCACGATCGAGCCGCTCGCCCGCACGTGCCGCTACGGCGACGTGCGCGGGGTCGACGTCGCCGACGTGGCCCACGTGCTCCAGACCGTCGTCGTGCGCACGTCCGTCGGGCTCCGCGCCGCGTGCTCCAGCCTCGACGACGACAGCGCGGCCGCGATGCGCACGGCCGTCGAGGCAGCGCACCGCGGCGTGGCCCTCGTCGACCGCGACGACCTGCGCGACCCGTGGACCGAGGCGCTCGTGGCCGTCGGCCGCGACGAGACCATCCACGGCGCCGTCGCCGGACGCGTCAACCGGCTGCTGCTCGACGGCGGTCACCTCGCCCACGACGAGGCAGCGGCGCGCCTGAGCCGCCGGCTCTCACCCGGCACCCCCGCGCCCGCAGCGGCTGCCTGGCTCGACGGCTTCCTCACCGGAGAGGCGCTGCTCCTCGTCCACGGTGACGACCTCCTCTCGATCATCGACGAGTGGCTCGTCGACGCGTCCGAGGAGGCCTTCGAGGACCTCCTGCCCCTCGTGCGCCGCACCTTCTCGCGCTACCAGCCCGCGGAACGCCGCCTCATCGGGACGCACCTTCGGGATCTCGCGAGCGGCACGCGTACGACCACGTCGTCGACCGACTCGCTCGACCTCGACCGGGCGGCACCGGCGATCGCCGCCGTCGCCCGCCTGCTTGGCATGGAGGTGGCGTCGTGACCGACCGCGACCGGCTCACCCGCGACCGGCTCACCCGCTGGCGGCTCGTCCTCGGGGGCGAGCAGTCCGACGGCATCGGCGAGGGCGCGAGCCTCGACGCCGACGACCTCAAGCGCGACGAGGCCCTGCGCGAGCTCTACGACGGCGAGCGCCGCAGCGGCCTGGGGGCGTCGGCGCCGCGCGTCGCGCGCTGGCTCGGCGACATCCGTGGCTACTTCCCGTCGTCGGTCGTGCAGGTCATGCAGCACGACGCGATGGACCGCCTCGGCCTGACCCAGCTGCTGCTCGAGCCCGAGCTCATGGAGGCCGTGCAGCCCGACATCAACCTCGTCACGACGCTCGTCGGGCTGGGCCGCGTCATCCCCGAGCGGTCACGGGCCACGGCGCGGGCCGTCGTCCGCGTCGTCACCGACGAGCTCGAGGAGCGGCTGCGCTCCGAGACGGTCCAGGCCGTCACCGGCGCCCTCAACCGGGCGTCCCGCACCCGCCGGCCCAAGGCGTCCGACATCGACTGGAACCGCACCATCGCGGCCAACCTCAAGCACTACCAGCCCGAGCACGGCACGGTCGTGCCGGAGCGCCTCGTCGGGCACGCCCGGCGGGCGCACCGCGTCGAGCGGCGGATCATCCTCTGCATCGACCAGTCCGGCTCGATGGCCGAGTCCGTCGTCTACTCCAGCGTCTTCGGCGCGGTGCTCGCCTCGCTGCGGTCGGTCGAGACGCGCCTCGTCGTCTTCGACACCGCCGTCGTCGACCTCACCGACGAGCTCGACGACCCCGTCGACGTGCTCTTCGGCGTGCAGCTCGGGGGTGGCACCGACATCAACCAGGCGCTCGCCTACTGCGAGGGGCTCATCGAGCAGCCGGGCGAGACGATCCTCGTGCTCATCAGCGACCTCTACGAGGGCGGCATCGCCGAGGAGATGGTGCGACGGGCGTCCGCGATCGTCGCGTCGGGCGCGACCATGGTCGCGCTCCTCGCACTCAGCGACTCGGGTCGGCCCAGCTTCGACGCGGGCCATGCCGCGGCCCTCGCGGCCGTCGGGGTCCCGGCGTTCGCGTGCACGCCCGACCGCTTCCCCGACCTCATGGCGACCGCCATCGAGAAGCGCGACATCACCGCCTGGGCCGCCGCCAACGACATCGTCACCACCCACGAGCCCGAGATGCCCGGACCGGTCACCTGAGGGCGGCGACGGCCTCGATCTCGACGAGCTGGTCGGGGTAGCCGAGGACGGTGACCCCGTGCAGGGTGCTCGGCACCTCGTGCTCGCCGAAGGCGTCGTGGACGACCGTCCACGCCGTGACGAGGTCCTCGCGGACCGTCGTGGCCACGAGGACCCGCGTGTAGGCGACGTCCTCGATCCTCGCGCCAGCAGCGTCGAGGGCGGTCAGGAGGTTGGCGACGCACTGCCTGGCCTGCGCCGCGATGTCACCGGGAGCGACAGTCGCACCGGTGTCGTCGAGCGGGCAGGCCCCGGCTGCGAAGACGAGCCGCGCGCCCGCGTCGGTCGCCGCGGCATACGCGTACGGCGCGGTGTCGGTGAGCGCGCCGGTGCGGACGAGGTGGACGGCGCTGTCTGATCGGCTCATGCTCAGGACGGTAGCGGGAGTGTGCGCGGGTCGGGACGGTGGCGCGACGGCATACTCGACCGCATGCTGCTGCACCCCGAGGAGACCGAGTCGGGGCCGTGGCGTCCCGTCGGTGACGACGCTCTCGCCGCGCTGCTGACGCGCCTGCTCCCGGAAGGGCGGGGCGTCCTGCTCGTCGACGGGCGTTCCGGCAGTGGCAAGTCCACCTTCGCCGAGCGCGCGGCCGCGTTGCTCGGTGGGGTGACCGTGCACAGCGACGACCTCGCGTGGCACCACGACGCGATCGCATGGGACGACCTCGCCGTCCCGCACGTCATCGAGCCGTGGCGACGCGGTGAGGACGTCGACTACCGCCCGCCGGGCTGGGTCGCCCGCGACCGCCACGGCTCGGTGAGGGTGCCCGCGGACGTACGCGTGCTCGTCCTCGAGGGGGTCGGCGCGGGACGCGCGTCGCTGGCCACCCACGCGAACGCGGTCGTCTGGGTGCAGTCGGACCGCGTCGAGGCGCGTGAGCGCGGCCTGCGCCGCGACGTCGAGCTCGGTCGGACGCCCGAGGAGGCGGAGCGCTTCTGGGACGAGTGGATGTCGGCCGAGGAACCCTTCCTGGCCGGCGATCGACCGTGGGAGCGAGCCGACCTCGTCGTGAGCTCACGTGAGGCCGACTGGGCACCGGGGCGCACGACCGTGGCGATGAGGCCCGACGAGGACCCGATGACCGACAGCCGGTGACAACCAGGCCACCGAGAAAGGGTCCGAAGTGCGGACTTCTGGCCCTGGCGCGGACCGGGGCCGCGCGGTCACGCTGTGACCATGTCCAGCGAACGTGAAGCTCAGGCGGCGATGACGCGTCGTCGGCCCGCGCGGCTCCAGCCGCGCTGGTTCATCGTGGCCTTCTGGCACGGTCATCGCGCGGTGTTGCGCGTGACCGGCGGCCGGTTCGGTCTGTGGAGACCCAAACCGGGCGGGTGGGGGACGCTGTGGCTCACGACGACCGGCCGACGCAGTGGGAAGCCGCGACGGGTCGTCCTCGGCTACGTCGACGACGGGCACAGCCTGGTGACGATGGCGATGAACGGATGGGGTCCGGCCGAGCCCGCGTGGTGGCTCAACCTGCAGGCGCATCCGGACGCCGTCGTCCGGACCCGCGACGGAGCGCGACCGGTCCGCGCACGCCGCGCGCAGGGCGAGGAGCGCGAGCGGCTGTGGGCCCGCTGGGCCGAGATCGACACAAACCTCGACGCGTTCGCCGCCAGGCGCCCTCACGAGACGGCCGTCGTCGTCCTCGAGCCGCGCGACACCACCGGGCCGGCTGGGTCGTGAGGGCATCGGCCCCCGGGGTCGGAGAGGACGGACGGCTCACCAGGACGTGGGCTTCTGGGGCTGGTAGAGCCACACGTCGAAGAAGTGACCGAGGTCCATCCCCGAGGTCTGCTCGGCCAGTGCGATGAACTGGGACGTCGTGACGTTGCCGTAGCGGTTGTCCCTCACCCACGTGCGCATGATCTGGAAGAAGGCGTCGTCACCGACCTTCTGCCGCAACGCCTGCACCGTCATCGCGCCACGGTTGTAGATCGTCCCGTCGAAGAGGTGGGCCGCGTCTCCGGGGTTGCCGGGCGTCGGTGTCCAGAACGAGGTCTTCGAGGCGGGCGTGTTGTAGAGGGTGTCGAAGTAGGCCTGGGCACTCTTCTGGCCGTTGTGCTCGCTCCAGATCCACTCCGACCACGTCGCGAAACCCTCATGGAGCCAGATGTCCGGCCACCGGCTGAGGGTGACCGAGTCTCCGAGCCACATGTGCGAGAGCTCGTGGGCCACCGTCGCCTCGTCCGGCATCCGGTCGTAGACCGGTTTGGTCTGGGTCTCGAGCGAGTAGCCCACCTCCGGAGCGTTGTCCGCGACCGAGCCGACGGCATTGAACGGATAGGGCCCGTAGATCGACTCGTAGAACTGGACGATCTGCGGGAGCTTCCGGAAGACGTTCCCCGAGGGGAGGGTCGGGTCGATGGCAACGTAGGAAGGGATGCTTCCGACCTGCGAGACCGTGAGGTCGAACCGACCGAGGGTCGCCGTGGCGAGGTAGGGAGCCATCGGGTCGCTCTCACGCCAGACCCAGGTCGTGCGTCCCCCGGTGGACCGGCTCGACACGAGCACGCCGTTCGCCATCACGGTGAGGCCCTCGGGGACGGTGACCCCGAAGTCGAAGGTCGCCTTGTCCTGCGGGTTGTCGTTCACGGGGTACCAGCTCGGCGAGCCTTGCGGCTCTCCGACGACGAAGGCGCCGTCATCCGTCGGGACCCACCCCTCGATCGACCCGTCGGGGTCGGTCACCGCTTGAGGTGTGCCGGCGTAGGTGACCGACACCGTGAACGACCGACCGGCGCGAAGGCCGTCGCTGGGGGTGACCACGAGCTCCTGGTCGCCCACTCGCTCGAAGGCTGCGGCAGCGCCGTTCACCTGCAGTCCGGAGATCGTGAAGCCCCGCAGGTCGAGGTCGAACCGGGAGAGGTTCTGTGTCGCGGTCGCCGTGATGACAGCCGTACCGGTGAGCTGCCTCGAGCTGGGTTCGTAGCCGAGGCTCAGCGAGTAGTTGGAGACGTCGTACCCGCCGTTTCCGGCTTGGGGGAAGTACGGGTCCCCGGCTCCGGGGGCTCCCGGCGAGAAGGCGACCGCCCCCGCCGGGCCGGCGGTGACCAGGACCAGCGCCGACGCGGCGACCAGCGCATGCTTCCTTCGTCCGAACATCCTCGCCACCCCCTGGGTGTCATCGTGGACCATTCGAGGTTAGGACGGCGACCGGGCCTCGATGGCTGCTTTCCGGGAATCCCTGCCGACTCAGTACCCGAGCTCGCGCAGCCGGGCGTCCCCGATCCCGAAGTGATGGCCCACCTCGTGGATGACCGTCCGCCGAACCTGGTCGACCACCTCGGAGTCGCTGGTGCACACGGCACAGATGGCACGCCGGAAGATCGTGATCCGGTCAGGCAGGACGCCGGCGTAGAACGCCGACCGACGCGTCAACGGCACCCCCTGGTACAGCCCCAGAAGACCTGGCGGCCCGCTGTCGTGCTGCACGGTGACGGCCACGTTGCTCATGAGCTCACCCAGCTCTCCGGGTATGCCGTCGAGCGCTTCGCCCACCATCACCTCGAAGCGCTCGGGATCGACCTCGACCATGCAGCCAGTGTGTCGCCGAACGGCCTGGGACCATCACCCGGGCGCGGCCCTGACCTTGGGCGTAGCGTTCGAGGATGCGCAGCTTCCCGGTGACGGACGCGATCCGCTCCTACGCCGTCGCTCACGGCACCTGGCGCCCCGATCCCGTGGTCCGGGGGCTCCAGGCGGAGACGGCCGGGCTCGGGGACGCGGCCGGGATGCAGATCGGCGACGACCAGGGACAGCTGCTCACCCTGCTCGCCCGACTGATCGGCGCGCGCCGGGCCGTCGAGGTGGGGACGTTCACGGGCTACTCGAGCATGTGCATCGCCCGGGGGCTGGCCGAGGGAGGCTCACTGCTGTGTTGCGACGTCAGCGCAGAGTGGACCGAGATCGGCCGACGGGCGTGGGCCTCCGCCGGCCTGGCTGACCGGATCGAGCTGCGTATAGCGCCGGCGCTGGACACGCTGCGGGCACTGCCGACGGCGGCGGACATCGACCTGGTCTTCATCGATGCGGACAAGCCGGCGTATGCCGCCTACTGGGCCGAGCTGGTGCCGCGGGTTCGTCCGGGGGGCCTGTTGCTCGCGGACAACGTCCTGTGGAGCGGCCGGATCGCCGATCCCGAGACCGACGACGCGAACACCGTCGCGCTGCGCGCCTTCAACGACCTGGTGGTCTCCGACGATCGCGTCGAGTCCGTCGTCCTGACCGCCTTCGATGGCCTGACCATCGCCCGGAAGCGGTGACCCCGGGCAGCGGCAGACGCGGAGACGTTGGCCGGACCCGGCGGCTCGAGCCGGCGCGTCAGGACGATGCAGGTCGGACGAAGCAGGACCGGCAGCGGGCCTCGTAGGTGAAGGTGCCGTCGTCGGGCAGCGCCTCGGAGCCGCCGAGGTGGTCGAGGAACGGCTCACCCGAGCGCAGCACCTGCGTGTGCGTGGCGCTGAAGTCGCGGCACTGGTCGCACACCGCGCGCCGGTAGGTCACGGTGTCGGGCCCGAGCTCGAGCAGCGCCCGGACCGGCGCGAAGAGCTCGCCGCGGTGGTCGAGGTCGATGCCGGCGACGACGACGCGGGTGCCGCGACGCAACAGCTGGTCGACGACCGCGACGTCGTCGAGGTCGAACATGTGCACCTCGTCGACGGCCACGACGTCGAGCTGCTCGTCGAGGGCCTCGTGCAGGCTCTCGACCTTCGTCGTCGCGAGCACGCCGCCGCTGCGGGACGTCACGCCGCTGTCGCGGACGTGCCGCTCCGACTGGTAGACGCGGTGCCGCACCCGCGTGAACTGCAGGGGTGACAGCAGCGAGATGAGCGCGAGGCTCTTGCCCGACTTCATCGGCCCGAGCACGACGTCGAGCGACACCTCGGACGCGGTGCGGACGGCCTGCCTGACGTCGTCGATCGTGGTCACGGGCGAGAACGCTATCGGCCTCCGGTGTCAGTCCCCGGCACCCTCGCCTGACCCACGCGCGGTTCACGGCGACCCGACGACTCTGCCTGTCTACTCGCCGGTCACCCGGCAGGCGTGGAAGGCTGCAGGGTGCGACACCACCCCCGTCTGAAGGAGCACCGATGATCTCGCGCATCGCCATCGTGAACCGCGGCGAGGCCGCCATGCGGCTCATCCACGCGGTGCGGGACCTCAACGCCGCGGCAGGCCGCGACGGGCACCGCATCGAGACGATCGCGCTTCACACCGAGGGCGAGCGGCGGGCGATGTTCGTCCGCGAGAGCGACCACGCGTACGACCTCGGGCCGGCCTCGGCGCGCCCCTACCTCGACCACGCCGTCCTCGAGCGCGCCCTGCGCGCGACGAACGCCGACGCGGCGTGGGTCGGCTGGGGCTTCGTCGCCGAGGACCCCGCGTTCGCCGACCTGTGCGAGCGCGTCGGCGTCACCTTCATCGGCCCCAGCCCCGACGCGATGCGCAAGCTCGGCGACAAGATCGGCAGCAAGCTCATCGCCGAGGAGGTCGGCGTGCCGGTCGCTCCGTGGAGCCGCGGCGGCGTCGACACCCTCGAGGACGCGAAGGCCGCGGCCGCGCGCATCGGCTACCCGCTCATGCTCAAGGCGACCGCCGGTGGCGGTGGCCGCGGCATCCGTCGCGTCGACTCCGACGCCGACCTCACCGACGCCTACGAGCGCACCCGCGACGAGGCGCAGCGCGCATTCGGCTCGGGCGTCGTCTTCCTCGAGAAGCTCGTGACCGGCGCCCGCCACATCGAGGTGCAGGTCATCGCCGACGGCCAGGGCTCGGCGTGGGCCGTGGGCGTGCGCGACTGCTCGGTGCAGCGCCGCAACCAGAAGGTCATCGAGGAGTCCTCGTCGCCGGTGCTGCGCCCCGAGCAGGAGGACGAGGTCCGCACGAGCGCCGAGCGCCTCGCCATCGCCGTGGGCTACGCCGGCGCCGGCACGGTCGAGTTCCTCTACCACCCGGGCGAGCGCTTCTTCGCCTTCCTCGAGGTCAACACCCGCCTCCAGGTCGAGCACCCCATCACCGAGGTCGTCACCGACACCGACCTCGTCAAGCTCCAGATCCACGTCGCGAACGGCGGCCGCCTCGACGACCTCCCCGGCGGGCGACCCACCCAGCGCGGCCACGCCGTCGAGGCCCGCCTCAACGCCGAGGATCCCGACCGCGACTTCGCGCCGAGCCCCGGCCACATCAGCCTGCTCCAGTTCCCCGCCGGCCCCGGCATCCGCGTCGACACCGGTGTGGGAGAAGGCGACTCGATCCCCGCCGACTTCGACTCGATGATCGCCAAGATCATCGCCCACGGCCGCGACCGCGACGAGGCCCTCGCCCGCCTGCGCCGCGCCATGGCCGAGACGACCGTCGTCATCGACGGCGGCTCGACGAACAAGAGCTTCATCCTCGACCTGCTCGACCAGCCCGAGATCATCGACGGCTCGGCCGACACCGGCTGGATCGACCGCGTCCGCGCCGAGGGCCGCCTCGTCTCGCACCGCCACTCCGGTGTCGCGCTCGTCGCCGCCGGCATCGAGGCCTACGAGGACGCCGAGGCCATCGAGCGGGCCCGCCTGCTCGCGTCGGCCCGCGGTGGCCGCCCGCAGGTGCAGCACACGGTCGGCCGCGCCATCGACCTCAAGCTGCGCGGCACGGCATACAAGGTCATGGTGCTGCGCACGGCGTCGCACCGCTACCGCGTCTCCATCACCAACGGCGCCGACGAGCACGTCGTCGACGCGACGCTCGACCGCATCGACGAGTATGCCGGCCGCATCGTCGTCGAGGGACGCGCGCACCGCCTCGTCACCGCCACCCACGGACCCGTCCACCTCGTCGAGGTCGACGGGGTCACCCACCGCGTCTCGCGTGACGAGGGCGGCGTCGTGCGGTCGCCCGCGCCCGCGCTGGTCGTCGCGACCCCGGCCGCCGTCGGCGACGAGGTGGCCGCCGGTGCTCCGGTGCTCGTCCTCGAGTCGATGAAGATGGAGACGGTGCTGCCGGCGCCCTTCGCGGCGCGCGTCCGCGAGCTCCTCGTCAGCGTCGGCAGCCAGGTCGAGACCGGCGCGCCGCTCGTGCGCCTCGAGCCCACCGGCGACGAGGCCGAGGTCGCCGAGACAGCGGCCACCGAGACCGTCGACCTCGACCTGCCCGACTCGAGCGCGGGTCACGCGAGCGTGCGCGAGCGCGTCGACCGCGGTATCGAGGACCTCTCGGCGAGCGTCCTCGGCTTCGACGGAGACCCCAGCGGTGACCGCAGGGTGCTCGCCGGCTACCTCACGGCTCGCGACGAGCTCGCCGCCAGCGGCACCATCCCGCTCGCCGAGGAGATCGCGGTCCTCGACCTGCTCACCGACTTCGCCGAACTGAGCCGCAACCGCCCCGCGGCCGAGGAGCGGCACACCGAGCTGCTCGTGCACAGCCCGCGCGAGCACTTCCACTCCTACCTCCAGAGCCTCGACGTCGACCGCGCCGGCCTCTCGGCTGACTTCCGCGACAAGCTCGCCCGCGTGCTGCTCCACTACGGCGTCACCGACTTCGAGCGCACACCCGACCTCGAGGAGGCCGTCTTCCGCGTCTTCCTCGCCCAGCAGCGCTCGGCGCCCGAGGTCCAGCTCGCGACGTCGATCCTCCAGCGCTGGCTCGCCGAGCCGATCCCGGCCGCGCCGCTCGACGTCGCCGCCCGGGAGGCGCTCGACCGCCTCGTCGTCGCGACCCAGCTGCGCTTCCCCGTCATCGGCGACCTCGCCCGCAGCGTCCGCTTCCGCTGGTTCGACCAGCCGCTCGTCGACGAGGAGCGCCAGAGCGTGCTCGCCGGCGTCCGCGACAAGCTCGCGACGCTCGCGGCCGAGCCCGACGCGCCCGACCACACGGCCCGCATCGACGAGCTCGCGGCGATCCCCGAGCAGATCGTGCGCTTCCTCACCGAGCGCCTCCACGAGGAGTCGCCGGAGCGGCTGCCCGAGCACGAGCCGATGCTCGAGGTGCTCATCAAGCGTCACTACCGCGAGCACGAGCTGCACGGCCTGCGCACCTTCTCCGAGGGCGGCCGGCCCTTCGCCGTGGCCGACTACACCCTCGACGACCGACCGACCCACCTGACGTCGACGATCGGCGGGGTCGACGAGCTCGTGCCGGGCAGCGCGCTCGACGCGGCCGTCTCCAACGACGTGTGGTCGCGCGCCACGGGGCTCCAGTCGGTCGTCGACCTCTACCTGCGCTGGCCGCAGGAGCCCGAGTCCCCCGACGCCGCGAGCGAGCAGCTCGCCACGCTGCTCCAGCAGCTGCCCTTCGCCCAGGACGTACGTCGCGTGGCCGTCGCCGTGAGCGCGGGCCGGGGAGGCCCCGTCGGCTACTTCACCTTCCGCCCCGTCGACGGCACGCTCGCCGAGGACCGCCTCGTGCGGGGCGTGCACCCGATGGTCGGGCGGCGCCTCAACCTGTGGCGCCTCACCTCGTTCGACGTGACGCGGCTCGAGGCGCCCGAGGACGTCCTGCTCTACGAGTGCGTCGCCAGGGACAACTCCGACGACCACCGCCTCGTGGCGCTGGCGCAGGTGCGCCAGATCGTCGTCGTGCGCGACGAGTCGGGGCAGGTCTCCGGCCTGCCGCACGTCGAGCGCGCCATCGCCAACTGCCTCGAGGCGATCCGCCGGGTCCGCGCGAGCCGCGGCGCCAAGGGCTCCAGGCTCGACATGAACCACGTGTGGGTCCAGATCTGGCCGACCATCGAGGCCGACCTCGGCCAGCTGACGGCGCTGCAGAGCAGGATCGCGCCCGTCACGGCCGGCGCCGGCATCGAGGAGGTGCTCGTCCAGGCCAACGTCGCGGGCGCGCCCGGCGAGGCCCCGCTCCCCATCGCAGGTCGCTTCTTCTACCAGCCCGGCTCCGGCGTCACCGGCACCCTCGGCGCGCCGCCCACCGAGCCGCTCAAGCCGCTCGACGACTACGCCTCCAAGGTCGTCCGCGCCCGGCGCCGCGGTCTCGTCTACCCCTACGAGCTCCAGTCGATGATCGCCGGCGACGGCGGCACCGTCGTCGAGCACGACCTCGACGACTCGGGCACGCTCGTGCCGGTCGACCGCCCGCAGGGGCTCAACAAGGCCGGCATCATCGTCGCCGTCGTCAGCTCGCCGACGGTCCGCCACCCCGAGGGCGTCACCCGCGTCGTCCTCTCCGGCGACCCCCTCCGCTCGCTCGGCTCGGTCGCCGAGGCCGAGTGCGCCCGCGTCATCGCGGCCATCGACCTCGCCGAGCGCCTCCAGGTGCCGCTCGAGTGGTACTCCCTGTCCGCCGGCGCCCGCATCTCGATGGACTCCGGCACCGAGAACATGGACTGGGTGGCCCGCGCCCTCAAGCGGATCATCGAGTTCACCCAGGCGGGCGGCGAGATCAACATCGTCGTCGCCGGCATCAACGTCGGAGCCCAGCCCTACTGGAACGCCGAGGCGACGATGCTCATGCACACCAAGGGCATCCTCGTCATGACGCCCGACAGCGCCATGGTCCTCACGGGCAAGCAGTCGCTCGACTTCTCCGGTGGCGTCTCGGCCGAGGACAACTTCGGCATCGGCGGCTACGACCGCGTCATGGGCCCGAACGGCCAGGCGCAGTACTGGGCCAAGGACCTCGCGGGCGCCCGCGCCATCCTCATGGCGCACTACGACCACGCGTACGTCAGCCCCGGCGAGTCGGGTCCCCGGCGGGTCAGCACGAGCGACCCCTCGCACCGCGACGTGACGCTCTTCCCGCACGAGCTGGCCGACTCCGGCTTCAAGACGGTCGGCGACATCTTCAGCTCGCTCACCAACCCGGACCGCAAGAAGCCCTTCGACATCCGCACCCTGATGCGGGCGGTCAGCGACCAGGACCACGAGCCGCTCGAGCGCTGGGCCGGCATGGCCGACGCCGAGACGGCTGTGGTGCAGGACGCCCACCTCGGCGGCATCCCGGTCACCCTCATCGGCATCGAGTCCAAGTCGGTGCCGCGCCGCGGCTTCCCGCCCACCGACGGCCCCGACACCTACACGGCCGGCACGCTCTTCCCGCGCTCGAGCAAGAAGGTGGCGCGCGCGGTCAACGCCGCGAGCGGCAACCGACCGGTCGTCGTCCTCGCCAACCTCTCGGGCTTCGACGGCTCACCCGAGTCGATGCGCAGCCTCCAGCTCGAGTACGGCGCCGAGATCGGCCGGGCCATTGTCAACTTCGACGGCCCGATCGTCTTCACCGTGGTCTCCCGCTACCACGGTGGCGCGTTCGTCGTCTTCTCCAAGACGCTCAACCCGCGCATGACGGTGCTCGCCGTCGAGGGGTCGTTCGCGTCGGTGCTCGGTGGCGCCCCCGCCGCGGCCGTCGTCTTCTCCCGCGACGTCGACGCCCGCACGGCGTCCGACCCGCGCGTCACCGAGCTCGAGGGACGTCTCGCCTCGGCCTCCGGCGTCGAGCGCGCGCGTCTGGCCACCGAGGTCGCCGAGCTGCGCACATCGGTGCGCGCCGAGAAGCTCGGCCAGGTCGCCTCCGAGTTCGACGCGGTGCACAGCATCCACCGCGCCGTCTCGGTCGGCTCGGTCGACGCCGTCATCGACGCGCACGAGATGCGTCCGCGCATCATCGCCGCCATCGAGGCGGGCCTGCAGGGCTGACCGGGTGGGTGCGCGCGGGTCCCGCGCGCACCCCCACCGAGTGGGCGTGTGCCGAAACCCCTCGGCACACGCCCACCCCCTCCCCGCCCTCAGGGCCCGACGGTCTGGCCCGGCTCCACGGTCGCGGATCCCCGCGGCACCGGCGTGCCCGTGGTGGTGGCCGGCGTCGTCGTGGGCGTCGTCGCAGGCGTCGTCGGCGTTGTCGTCGGCGTGGTCGCAGGCGTCGTCGGCGCTGTCGTCGGCGCTGTCGTCGGCGCAGGCGTCGTCGGCGTCGTCGTGCCGGTCGGCTCGTCGGTCGGCGTGCCGTCCGGCTGCTTCTCCGCCTTGTCCTTCCCCTTGTCCGCTGCCGTGCCGTTCGGCTTGCCCTTGGCGTTGCCGTTCGCCTTACCCGCCCCGTTGCCGTTGCCGGGGCCGCCCGACGCCCGCGGTTTCAGCACGTCGGCGCAGAACGCGGCGACCTTGTCCGCACCACCCGCGGCCTCGACGAGGTTGGCGAAGGCGACAGACCCGTCGACCTTGCCCTGGGAGCCGTGGGTGGACCGGGCCGTCCAGGCCGTGCACAGGCCGTGCTTGGCGGGCCCGTTCGCGTCAGGGCCTCGAGGAGGTGCCGTCGCGCTGACGACAGCCGGGTGCGGCTGGGCGGGTCCGTCGAGGCCCGCGGGGAGCTGGGCGCCGCTCGGCAGGTGCGTGGAGACGAGCAGCACGGTGCCCACCCCGACGAGGCCGGCCGCCACTCCGCCGAGGGTGGCTCCCAGCTTGGCGCCGAAGGCGGTCGCGAGCATCCGGCGTCGCCGAGCTCCGGGCGACGCCTGCGCGACCCGCGCCCGGAGCTCGGCGAGAGCCGGCCCGATGCCGTCGAGTTCACGCTCACTCGGCTCGGCGGTCAGCGCCCGGATCACCGGGGCGAGCGACGGGTCGCGCATCCGGTCGCGTCCCGGCTCGCCCCGGTGAAGTCCAGCAGGAGACGCGGGAACGTCGTCGCGACGCCCTCGGTTCCTCTCGTGCCACCAGGTCGTGCCCATGTCACTCACGAAGCGTCGCAGCCTCGGCCAGCGTTACACCGGCCGGAGCGACGAGGTCGGCGAGCGCACGCAGTCCGCGGTGTGCGGCGACGCGGACCGCCCCGGGCGTGCGTCCCAGCACGTCCGCCACCTCGCTCACGGGCAGCCCCGCCACGACCCGTAGCAGCACGACCTCGGCCTGCAGGGGAGGGAGCCGGCGCACGAGGGCCACGGCCTCCTGCGTCGTCAGCGCGTCGACGACGTCGTCAGCACAGTCCCGGACCGTCGCCACCCACTCGGCGTGCTGTCGGCCGAACCGGGCCTCCCGCCCTCGTCTGCGGGCAGCATCGACCGCCCTGCGGCGTGCGGTCGTGAAGACCCAGGCACGCCAAGCCGTCTCGTCACCCGTGAAGGTGTCGAGTCCCCTGACGACGGTCAACCACGTCTCCGCGGCGACCTCGTCAGCGGTGTCTCCCCCCAGACTCAGGTAGCGCAGCAACGGTGGGTTGAGGTCGCGCCACAAGCGTGCGAACGCGACCTCGTCACCGTTCCGTGCGCCGGCGAGGACGGTCTCGAACTCCGCGCCGATCACCACACCAGTCTGGACCCAGACGGGTCCGCTGACCCGGTTTCGTCGGGATGTCAGGTTCGAGCCGACTCGTCCCCGTCCCCGGCGGGCGCAACGCGAGGAGCAGGCACGCGGAGCGAGGTGACGCCCCCGAGGTCGAGCCACACCGCGTCTGGGGTGCGGACGACGCGGAGCAGCACGTCGTCGCAGCCGGGGCACCGGCCGACGAGACCGGGGTCGGGCCCGTAGACGCGGAGCGTCGCGACCTCCGTCGACGAGCCGCAGCCGCGGCACCGGACCACCGCCACGGTGACGTCGAGAGCGAAGAGCTCGGACAGCGGACCGGCCATGAGGTTGCCGTCGTATGCCGCCTCCGCGCCTGGGTGCCCCGGGATCGTCATGGGAGGTCCTCCTTCACGGGCCGCTCGGCCCGAATCTCTCTGTCCTGATGCGGTCGGCCGCATGGCCGAGGCCGACGAGCAGGTCGGCGGCACTCTCGACGAAGCCCGTCGGGCCGCACACGTAGCAGGTGGGCGGGTCGTCACCGCCCCAGCCGGCCGCCACGAGGTCGGTCTCCCGCAGGCGCCCGGTCGGCCGCGCGTCACCGTCGGGTGCCCGGCGCGTGTGGACGAGGTGGACGTCGGCGCCGTCCGTGGCGGCGATCGCCGCGAGCTCGTCGCGGTAGATGACGTCGTCGGGGTCGCGGACCGAGTAGACGAGCCGGAACGGCGGTGACCCGACGTCGCGCGCCCGGAGCATCGCCATGACGGGCACGACCCCCGAGCCGCCGGCCACGAGCAGCACCGGCCCGGGTTGCCCTGGGCGCCAGACGAACCAGCCGCCGACGGGGCCGCGCAGGCGCACCGCGTCGCCGACGGCGAGCCCGTCGGCGAGGAAGCCCGACACCTCGCCGTCCGGGACCCGCTGGACCGTCAGCTCGACCCGGTTCGCCCGCTCGGGGGCCGAGACGGAGTAGCTCCGCGTCGCGGTGTAGCCGTCGGGGGCCGTGAGCCGCACGTCGACGTGCTGCCCGGGCAGGTGTCCGGGCCAGCCGTCGACGTCGAGGACGAGCGTCACGGCGCTCCTCGTCTCGGGCCGGCGCTCGACGAGCGCGGCGTCCCGCCACGCGCGCCGGGCGCTCAGTCCCCCTGGTACCGCTGCTCGCGCCATGGGTCGCCGTAGTCGTGGTAGCCGAGCTGCTCCCAGAAGCCGGGCGAGTCCTCGAGCATCAGCTCGATGCCGCGCACCCACTTCGCCGACTTCCAGAAGTAGAGGTGGGGCACGAGCAGCCTTGCCGGGCCGCCGTGCTCGGGGCGGAGGTCGTCGCCGTCGTAGGCGTAGGCGACCCAGGCCTGCCCGTCGAGGAGGTCCTCGAGCGGCAGGTTCGTCGTGTAGCCGCCGTAGCTGTGCACCAGGGCGAAGTCGGCAGCGGTCTCGACGTCGGCGAGGAGCGTGTCGAGCGAGACGCCGCGCCACTCGGTGTCGAGCTTGGACCAGCTCGTGACGCAGTGGATGTCGACGGTGACCGTCTCGGCCGGGAGCGCCATGAGCTCCTGCCACGACCACGTGTGGCGGGTGCCGTCCTCGGTCGCGACCCAGAGCTCCCACTCGTCGTGGTCGACGCCGGGCGTCGGTCCGGCCGACAGCACCGGGAAGTCGCCGGTGAGGTACTGCCCCGGGGGCAACCGCTCGTCGCGGCCACGTGGGCGCCCCTGGAAGCCTCGCGTCACGAAGTCCATGCCCAGTCACTGTACGGGCCCCGGGGCCGCGCCGGACGGCATACGCCATCTGTCCTTCGGGTGGGCCGGGCCTCCCCAACCGGCGCCGCGGGAGGCAGGATGAACCCGTGACGACGACGGTGCCGATGCTGTCGGTGTCCGGCGGCGTGGCCACGATCCGGCTCGCGCGACCCGACGCCGGCAACGCCGTGGACCTGCCCACCGCACTCGCGCTGCGCGACGCGGTCGCCGGGATCGCGAGCGTCTCGGAGCGGGTGCACGTGGTCGTCATCCGTGCTGACGGCCGGCTCTTCTGCGCCGGGGGAGACGTGCGCGCCATGGCCGCGGCCCCCGAGCGCCGGGCGTTCGTCGCCGAGCTGGCCGGGGTCCTGCACGAGGTGCTCTCGGCGCTGCGGGCGCTGCCGACTCCTGTCGTCGCCGTCGTCCAGGGTGCGGCCGCCGGCGCGGGCGTGGGTCTCGTCCTCGCCTCCGACGTGGTGCTCGCCGCCGACCACGCGACGTTCGTGGCGGCCTACCCCTCCGTCGGCCTGTCACCCGACTGCGGGGTGAGCGCTCTCCTGCCCGCCGCGGTGGGCGCGCGGCGGGCCGCTCTCTTCCTGCTCACCGGCACGCCGATCGACGCGGCGACGGCGCTCGACTGGGGGCTCGTCACCGAGGTGTGCCCCGCCGACACGCTCGACGCCCGGGCCGGTGAGGTGGTCGCCGCCATCGCCGCCCTTCCGCGCGAGGCCGTCGGTGAGGCGGCCCGCCTGCTGCGCCGGTCGGGCGAGCGGACGTATGCCGCCCAGCTCGCCGACGAGGCCGCGACCATCGCGCGCCTCTCGGCGGGCGCCGAGGCCGGCGCCCTGCTCGCCGCCTTCGCCGCCCCGCATCCCGACCGCCCGACCCACGGAGACACCCCATGAGCGCCATCACCTCGAGCACCGTCGACGACATCGTCCGCCGCAGCGCGTCGCGTCACCCCGAGCGCGTGGCGCTCGTCTTCGACGACCGCTCGTGGACGTATGCCGCCCTCGACGACGCCGTGAGCCGCGCTGCCGCGCACCTGCTGGGTCTCGGGCTCGCCGCCGGTGACCGCGTCGCGACGGTGGGGGTCAACTCCGACGCCTACCTGCTCGCCTACCTCGGCTGCGCCCGGGCGGGTCTCGTGCACGTCCCGATCAACTACGCCCTCACCGGACCCGAGCTGACCTACCTGCTGCGCGACTCGGGCGCCCGGGTGGCGCTCGTCGACGTGGCGCTGCGGCCCTCCGTCGAGGCCGTGCGCGGCGACACCGACCTCGAGCAGGTGCTGCTGCTCCACGGCGGCGACGACGCGGTGCTGCCGGGCTGGAGCGAGGGCGACGTGCCCGTGCTCGACGTCGGGACGCGTGACACCGACATCGTCCAGCTGCTCTACACGTCCGGCACGACCTCGCAGCCGAAGGGCGCGATGATGACGCACCGCGCGCTCGTCCACGAGTACGTCTCGTGCATCGTCGGTCTCGACCTGCGCGAGGACGACGCCCCGCTCCACTCGATGCCGCTCTACCACTCGGCGCAGATGCACGTCTTCCTCCTGCCCTACCTCGCGGTGGGCGCGACGAACCACCTGCTGCCGCGCCCCGACGTCGCGACGATCCTCGAGCGGGTCGCCTCGCAGGGCATCGGGTCGCTCTTCCTCGCGCCGACCGTCTGGGTGCCGCTGTCGAACCACCCGGCCCTCGACACGGCCGACCTCGGCTCGCTGCGCAAGGCGTACTACGGCGCCTCGATCATGCCGGTCCCGGTGCGCGACCGGCTCCAGGAGCGACTGCCCGCGCTCGGCTTCTGGAACTGCTTCGGCCAGTCCGAGATCGGTCCCCTGGCGACGGTGCTGCGGCCCGAGGAGCACGCCGAGCGACCCGAGGCGTGCGGCCGCACCGTCCTCTTCGTCGAGGCGCGCGTCGTCGACCCGGAGGGCGGCGACGTCCCGGCGGGCGAACCGGGCGAGCTGCTCTACCGCTCACCCCAGCTGTGCACCGGCTACTGGAACAAGCAGGACGCGACGACGGAGGCCTTCCGGGACGGGTGGTTCCACTCCGGCGACCTCGTGACCCGCGACGACGCGGGCTACCTCACCGTCGTCGACCGCATCAAGGACGTCATCAACACCGGCGGCGTCATGGTCGCCTCACGCGAGGTCGAGGACGCGCTCTACACCCACCCGGCCGTCGCCGAGGTGGCCGTCATCGCCACCCCCCACGAGCGCTGGGTCGAGGCCGTCACGGCCGTCGTCGTCCTCCGCGACGGCCGGACGGTGACCGAGACCGAGCTCGTCGACCACGCCCGCGCGACCCTCGCACCGTTCAAGCTGCCCAAGGCGATCCACTTCGTCGACGAGCTGCCCCGCAACCAGAGCGGCAAGCTGCTCAAGCGCGTGCTGCGCGACGACCTGGCGCAGCAGCAGCCCGCCACGCCCTGACCGGGCGGCGCGACGTCAACCGGGCAGGACGGCATACGAGAGGTAGGCCGTGAACGCGGCCCAGAGGCCGAGCCCCGCGAGGTTGGTGCGCGGGTGGAGCGTGAGCGCCGCGAGGAACTCACGCAGGAAGGCGCTCGGCAGGAAGTACCACGCCGTCGGGCCACCCGTGACGTCGGCGTCGATGCCGAGGCGCCGGGTCAGCAGGGCTGCACGCCCGACGTGGTAGTTGCTCGTGACCACGCGGAGGTGGCCGGCGGCCCAGAGCCCCCGCGACCGCAGGATCTCGCGCGACAGCAGCAGGTTCTCCTCGGTCGTCGTCGCCCGGTCCTCCGTCGCGACCGACTGGGGAGGTATGCCGTGGGCCACGAGGTAGGCGGTCATGGCCACGCCCTCCGCCATGGGCTCGTCGTCGCCCTGCCCACCGCTCGGGACGAGCAGCGGGTCGTGACCACGGTCGCGCTCCGCGCGCCAGGCGTCGGCGGCCGCGTCGAGCCGGTGGGCGAGCAGCTGCGGCACCGTGCCACCCACGAGCCCCGACCCGAGCACGACGACCGCCGCGGGATCGGGCCGCACGCTGTGGCGGCGGTACGTCAGGCAGTAGAGCGCGTAGCCGGCGAACGCGAGCGCCGGGTAGCCCGGCAGCAGCAGGACGACCGCGCCGACGACGGCCGGACCCGACGTGCCCGCCGTGCCGGACGTGCCGGACCCGACGAGCCCGATGGCGGCGACGGTCGCGGCAAGCATCGCCAGGCCGAGGACGAGCGCCACGACGTTGGTCGGGCCGCGGCCCTCGGGACGCACCAGTCGCAGACCGTTGCCGACGAAGAGGAGCCCCAGCACGACCGACGCGGCCCACGGCAGGACGAGCACGCCCACCCCCACCGCCGAGAGCGCGGCCCAGATCGCTCCGAGGAGGAGGACCCCGGTGCGCCAGCGGCGGGGATCGGTGCGTGCGGCGTGGATCGCGAGACCCAGGAGCGCCACGACGAGGACGAGGTCGACGAGCGGGCGCATGCGACGAGCATGCCTGCCCGAGTGGCCCGTCGCGAAACCGACTGGTGGACCGAGCGTCCCGGGTGTCGAATCAGGACATGGACGCAGACGAGATCCGCAGCGCGTTCCTCGACCACCTGGCCCGGCACGGCCACGCGGTCATCCCGCGTGCGCGGCTCGTCCCGGACGACGACCCGACCACCCTCTTCACCGGCAGCGGCATGCAGCCGCTGCTCCCCTACCTGCTCGGCGCCGAGCACCCGGGCGGGCGCCGGCTCGTCGACAGCCAGACCTGCCTGCGCGTCCAGGACATCGAGGAGGTCGGCGACAACCGGCACACGACCTTCTTCGAGATGCTCGGCAACTGGAGCCTCGGGGACTACTTCAAGGACGAGCAGCTCCCCCAGTTCTGGGGTTTCCTCACCGACACGGTCGGCCTGGACCCGGCCCGGCTCTACGTGTCGTGCTTCATCGGGGACGCGGCGAACGGCATACCCAAGGACGACGAGTCGGCCGCGGTGTGGACGCGGCTCTTCGCCGAGGCCGGGGTGAGTGCCGACCAGGTCGAGGTCGACACCGAGGAGCACGCCGCAGAGGTCGGCACCGGCGGCGCACGGATCGCCTTCTACGGCAAGAAGAACTGGTGGTGTCGCGAGGGATCGGCCGATGACATGCCGGTCGGTGAGCCCGGTGGACCCGACACCGAGGTCTTCTACCTCTTCCCGCACGTCGAGCACGACCCTGCCTACGGCGCGCACTGCCACCAGAACTGCGACTGTGGCCGGTTCATCGAGCTCGGCAACTCCGTCTTCATGGAGTACCGCCGCACCGAGACCGGCTTCGAGCCGCTGCCGCGCCGCAACGTCGACTACGGCGGCGGGCTCGAGCGCATCGCCGCCGCGGCCATCGACTCGCCCGACGTCTTCCGCATCAGCCTGCTGCGGCCCATCGTCGAGCGGCTCGAGGAGCTGTCGGGGCGCGCCTACGACGACGAGACCCTCGCGATGCGGGTCATCGCCGACCACCTCCGCGGCGCGACGTTCCTCGCCGTCGACGGCGTGCGGCCGAGCAACAAGGCCCAGGGCTACGTCATGCGCCGGCTCGTGCGCCGGGCCGTCCGGTTCGCCGTCGACCTGGGCATCGACGACAACTTCTTCCCGCACGTCGTCCCCACGGTCGCCGAGGTCTACGCCGCCGCCTACCCCGAGGTGGCCGCTGCCGCCGACGACGTCGTCGCGGTGCTCGCACGGGAGGAGCACGCTTTCCGAAGGACGCTGCGCCGCGGGCTCGAGCGGCTGGAGAGCCACCGCGACACCGGCATCACCGGCGCGGACCTCTTCGTGCTCCACGACACCTACGGCTTCCCCGTCGAGCTGTCGACGGAGGTGGCGCTGACGCAGCGCATGTCACTGAGCGAGAGCTGGCGCGAGGAGTTCGACGAGCAGATGGCGCAGCAGCGGGCCCGCTCGCGCGGTGAGCAGGCCGGTCAGGCCCGATGACGGCGAATCGGCACGAATCGTCCGGCGATTCTGCCCAACGAGCGCGCCTCGTCCCGTACCGTGTCCTACTGGAAGGGCCGGGATTGGCTGCCACTCCACCCCTCCCTCACGGCTTGGCAGTCAGGTGGGGCCCGGCCCTTCCCCCATGCCCGCCGGTCGGCGTGGCCCGCTCAACGCGCGCGCGAGCACCCGGCGAGGACACGGGCGATCTGCACCGCCTCTGCCGCCGTGACCCACAGGTGGTAGCGCGACTTCACGGCGACCTGGCGCGCCACGTAGGTGCAGCGGTACACCTTGTTCGGCGGCAGCCACGACGCGGCGTCGGCGTCGCGCTTGGCGCTGTTGGTCGGCCCGTCGACGGCCAGCAGGTTGAGCGGGTCGTTCGCGAGGGTCGTGCGCTGGGTCGGCGTCAGCTGCTGCGCTCCGGTGACCCAGGCGTCGCCGAGCGCCACGACGTGGTCGATCTGCACCCGTGACGAGGTGGACCGCCCGCGGGTGAAGACGATGGTGCGGCCCGTGTAGGGGTCGGCGAGCGTGCCTGAGAGCACGACGCATCCGTGCGTGCCCGGCTTGAGTCGCTCGGCGGTGAGGTCGCGCCGGAGGACGTCGTTGCGCGTGTCGCAGCCGTTGTGGCCGCCGCTGACGTCGACGTCGTCGGTCCACGCCGGCCCGAAGGCCTCACGGTCGTAGCCGGTCCGGGGTGCCCGACCCTTGATCGGGAGGGCCGCGACCGCCGTGACGGCGTCACGCACCTGCGCGGGAGTCAGCGACGGGACGGGCGACGACCCGGGGACGGACGACGGCCCGGGGACCCGCGTCGAGTCGTAGGTGACACCGGCCCCGGGCGACGGGAGCGGGAGTCCGCAGCCCGCGAGCACGGCAACCGCCGCGACCACCGCGGCGAGAGGGGGCAGAAGCCTGGGGAGGTAGCGAGCAGACACGATCGGAAACCCTGCCACACAATGGAATTCGCGCACACCAGACGCGCCGTCGACTCGACCCCGGTGTCCGGGAGTTCGCCACGGCTGGCTAGAGTCTCCGCTCGTGCGATCGGTGGCCCGCGGTGCTCGGTAGGACCCATGCCCTGTCGGGCGCGGTCGCAGTCCTCGCCCTGACGCCACTGCTCCGCGACCACGGCGTCACGGTCGATTCGTGGGCGGTCCCCGTCGCGGCCGTCACGGCGGCGGGCGCCGCCGTGCTGCCGGACTTCGACCACGCCGACGCGACGCCGGCCCGCTCCCTCGGTCCTCTCACGGCCGGACTCGCCTGGTGCGTGGGCCTGGTCAGCGGAGGACACCGCAACGGGACGCACTCGTTCGTCGGCCTCGCCGCGTTCACCGGCCTGGCCGCCCACCTGACGAACGTCGGCGGACTGCCCCTCGGACTGTTCCTGTCGTTCCTCTTCGCCCTCGCGGCGGCGGCCCTGCGCGTCACCATGGTCCGCGCGACAGTGGGCCACACCCTGCTCTGCCTGCTCATGGGCGCGATGCTGACCCGAGGCGCCGTGCTCGACTCCTTCCCCGCCGGGGTTGTGCCCTGGGCCGTGGCGATCGGGGTCACCGTGCACCTGCTCGGTGACATGGCCACGGTGCAGGGCTGCCCGCTGTTCTGGCCGGTGCACGGCCACCGCTACAACTACCTGGCTCTCAGCACGGACCACGCCGTCGAGCGCCACGTCGTCGGGCCCGCGCTCACCCTCGCCGCTGCCTGGCTCGTCGTGACGATGGCCGGCGGGGTCGACGTCCTCGGTCCGGCCCTGCGGACCACGTGGCACACGGTCCAGCTGGTCGTCCCGGGCTGAGGTCCACGTCCAGGGGTGTGGCCGAGGGCGTCGGCCACACCCCCACGCGTCACTGGCAGCAGGCGTTGTAGCCGCGGTCCATCCAGAACTGGGTGGGCACCGGGTTCACGAGCGTCGTGTCGCTGCTGAACGTCGCGGCGGTCTGCCGGCCGGGGCGCATCTCGACATGGGTGTGCGTGGCGGGCGCCCCACGGGCCGCCTCGTCGCCGATCTTCTGGCCCTTCGAGATCGACTGTCCTACGGCGAAACCCAGCGGGTTGAGGTGGAGGTAGACGACGGTCTTGGCGTAGGTCGCGTTGTAGACCGCGAGCGTGGACAGCGCGTCCGTCGAGTCGCTCCCCTCCGTCACGCGGGTCACCGTGCCGCCGAGGACGGCGAAGACGTCGGCACCGGACGCGTAGGCGACGTCGATGCCCTCGTGCCGTCCGGGCGTGTTGAGGTAGCCGTCGAACCACGCCGTCACGCGGGCACCGGCCGCGTGGTAGACGCCGTACTCGAACGTGTCATCGGCGGCGTCACCGACGATGTGGCCGGCGTTCTCGTTCTTCAGCTCGGCACGCAGGTCCGCCTTGGTGCCGGGCTCGACGGAGTCGATGGCCCCGGAGTAGCCACTCCGGTAGAAGACGGTCGCGACGGCGCTCTCGCGGTTCCAGACCGACGCGGCGTTGTTCTTGACGCACTGTCCCTGGCCGTTGCCGGCCGAGACGAAGGTGACCGACCTCGTGGTCGTCACGGGTGACCTCGCCGCCGGACCGCAGCCGACGCAGGTCCTCGACCGGCTCCTCGAGCTCGGTGACCGCGTCGTGCTCGTGCGCGGCAACGCCGACCGGGACCTCGTCACGGCCGCCCGCGGAGGGCAGCTGCCGGAGGGCACCCCGGCCGTCGACCTGTGGGCGGCCGGCCGGCTCACCGACGCCCACGTCGATCTGCTCGACGGGCTCCGGCACCCGGTCACGGTGGCTCTGGAGGGCGTCGGTGACGTGCTGTTCTGTCACGGCACCCCTCGCGACGACGACGAGGTCGTGCTCGTCGACACCCGCCCGGCGCAGTGGGCGAGGGTCCTCGCCGAGGTCCCCGACACGGTGCGCGTCGTCTGCTGCGGGCACACCCACATGCCGTTCGCCCGTCTCGTCGACCGGCGCTGGGTGGTCAACAGCGGCAGCATCGGCATGCCCTACGGCAGCAGCGGGGCCCCGTGGACGCTGCTCGACGCGTACGGCGTCCACCTGCGCACGACCGCCATCGACCCCGACCGGGTGGCCCGGTCGGTCGTCGAGCAGAGCGAATTCCCCGACGTCGCCCAGTGGGTCGAGGACTACGTGCTGTCAGCGCCGTCGGACCTCGACGCGCTGCGCGCCTTCGCCCACCGGGACGGCCGCGTCGAGACCTGGGACCGCCCCTGACCTCAGGACTGGGTGCGCAGGTAGCGCCCGAAGTGCGGGACGGTGAAGGCGATGAGCCCGCGCTCGCCGGAGTAGATGAGGCCCTTCTTGATGAGGGCGTCGCGTGCGGGCGAGAGCGACTGCGGCTTGCGTCCCAGCACGTCCGCCACGGCCGACGTCGGCACCGCCTCGCGCTCGGTCACCCCGTCCCGGACGTATGCCGTGGCGTCGCCACCCGCTGACCCGTCGCCGTCGGGGCCGGCCTCCGCCGCAGACGGGTTCACGAGGGCGGCCTCGGCCATGGCCCGGAGGTACTCGCGCTCGGCGGGCGTCGCGCGCTCGAAGCGGGAGCCGAAGAAGCCGACCGCGAGCTCGGACTCCGCCTCGGGCACGGCGACGCGGATGTCCTGGGCGGTGACCGGCGAGGAGGGCGCGACGTCCCACACGACCTTGCCGTAGGCCTGGATGAAGTAGGGGTAGCCGGCGGTCACGGCGTACATCTCGTCGAGCGCCTCGGGCGTGAACTCGCAGCCCTCCTCCGTGGCGGGCCCGACGAGGGCCTGGTCGGCGGAGTCGCGGGGCAGCCGGTCGATGCGTGAGTAGCGGAAGAGTCGCTCGGAGTAGGACTTCGAGGCCGAGAGCACGGCCGGCAGGTGCGGCAGGCCGGCACCGACGACGATGACGGGCAGGCCCGACTGCGAGATCTCGTGGCAGGCCGCACAGAGGGCCGACACGTCGTCGGGGTCGAGGTCCTGCATCTCGTCGATGAAGAAGGCGACGCCCTTGCCGACGTCGGCGGCGAGACCACCGATGTCGGTGAACAGCTCGACGAGGTCGATCTCGATGTCGCCCGAGTCGGCCCTCCCGGTGAGGGCCGGGACGTCGATGCCGGGCTGCCACCGGTCACGGAGCTTCGCCCCGGTCGGCGCGTCACGCAGCGCGAAGGCCTTGATGATGCCGAGCACCTGGTCGACGTCCTCGCCCCGCGGGTGCCCCAGCTCGCGCACGGCCTGGTGGGCGGCCGCGGCCAGGGGGCGGCGCAGGCGCTGGTCGGGGCGCGCCTCGAACTTGCCGGTGCCCCAGTCGGCCCGCACGGCCGAGCTGCGCAGCGCGTTGAGCAGGACGGTCTTGCCGACGCCGCGCAGGCCGGTCAGCACGATGGAGCGCTCGGCACGACCCCTGGCGATCCGCTCGAGCACGACGTCGAAGGTGTGCAGCTGCTCGTCACGACCGGCGAGCTCGGGCGGGCGCTGGCCCGCGCCCGGGGCGTACGGGTTCGTGATCGGGTCCACGCTCGGAGGCTATACGCATCTCTACCGAAAACCTGAGACGTCCCGATCGACCGCGATCGGCGCGTCGCGGCGGGCGTCGTCAGCCCGGGCACCGGCACCACCGCAGGCACCGACTCGATGGCATCCGAACTCGTTTGATTCGGATTCCAGTGAATAAGGGCATGGAAAAGCGCCGTTCCGCACGGTCAGGGGTGGTCATGCGGAACGGCGCGTTGCGACTATAACGCTCTCTGGGGCGAAACGGTCAAGTGATCGAAGAGATTTCAAAAACTTCGTCGGGGTGCGCGATCGCGTCCTGCTCCGCGACGAGGAGCATCTCGTCGGAGCCGCTCGCGTGGGTGCGCTCCAGCACGGCATACATCGTCGCCGCCGTGCGGCGGAGGGCCACCTCCGGGCCGTCGGTCAGGTAGTGCGCGAGGAAGACCGCAGCGGTCACGTCGCCCCCGCCGCGCACCGTCATCGGCAGCATCGGGGTCGTCACGACCCAGGCGTCGTCGGCCGTGACACAGGCCATCTGGATCGAGCCCTCGGGGGTGTCGGAGGTCAGGGCGCTCGTGACGAGCACGACGGACGGCCCCTGCGCGACGAGCTCGCGGGACGCCGCGACGAGGTCGGCCTGCGTCGCGACCGCGCGGCCGACGAGGAACTCGAGCTCGAACTGGTTGGGCGTGACGATGTCGGCCTTCGGCACGACGTGGTCGCGCATGTACTCGGGGATGCCCTCGCGCACGAAGAAGCCACGGCCGACGTCGCCCATGACCGGGTCGCAGCAGTAGACCGCGGACGGGTTGGCCGCCTTGACCCGCGCGACGGCGTCGAGCACGACCTCGCCGACCGACTCGGCGCCCTGGTAGCCCGAGAGCACGGCGTCGATCGCCGGGAAGGCACCCCGCTCCTCGACACCGTCGATGACGGCTGCGACGTCGGCGGGCGCGATGAGCGGGCCCTTCGTCGAGCCGTAGCCGGTGTGGTTGGAGAAGGTCACCGTGAGGACGGGATAGACGTCGTGGCCGAGCCGCTGGAGCGGGAAGACCGCGGCCGAGTTGCCGGCGTGGCCGTAGGCGACGTGGGACTGGATCGACAGGATCTTCACGGCCCCACCCTAGCCGTCTGGCTTTAAAAGTTAGTTCTAGTCATAATAGAACTATGTTGTGGCAGGTGGACCCCACGTCGAGCACGGCGCTGCACGTGCAGGTGGCCGCCTGCGTACGGCGCGAGATGGCCTCAGGCAGGCTCGCGAGGGGCGACCGCCTGCCCCCGGCGAAGGAGGTCGCCGCCGTGCTCGACGTGAACCTCCACACCGTGCTGCGCGCCTACCAGTCCCTGCGCGACGAGGGGCTCATCGACCTGCGCCGGGGCCGCGGGGCCGTCGTCAGCGCGACCGACCCCGGGAGCGACGCCCGCCTGCGCACGCTCGCCGCCGAGCTCGTCGCCGAGGCGCGACGCGTCGGCGCCACCACGACCGACCTCACCCGACTCATCGAGAGCGAGTTCCAGCGATGACCACCGACCGCCGCCCCACCCACGCCCTCGTCGCGAGCGCCGTGCTGGCTCCCGTCGTGGCCGCGGTCGGCACGGGGCTGGCGTATGCCGTCCGCGACCTCGTGCCGGACCAGGTGGCCGTCCACTGGGGCCTGGACGGCGAGCCGGACCGCTGGCAGTCCTACCCGTCCGCGGTCGTCACGGCGGCCGTCATCACCATCGTGATGCCGCTCGCCCTCGTCGCTCTCGCCGCGGTCATGTACCGCTCGGCCCGCGGCCCCCTCGCTGCCGTGGCCGGCGGTCTCGCGGTGTTCCTCGGGGGTCTGCTCTTCGGTGGCCTCGTCGCGCAGCGACCGGGCCAGGTGCCGCAGGCGTTCCCACCCCAGTGGGTGGTGCCCACCCTCGCGCTGACCGCCATCGTCGCCGTCGGGCTCTGGCGCTGGGGTCGCACGACGCCGCCCGACGTCACCGGCACCCGCCCACCCCTGCCCCCCGATGCACGCCGGCTCGACGTCGCGCCGACCACGCGGCTGGCGTGGACCGGTCGCGCGAGCCTGCCCGTGGGTCCGACGGCGGTGCTGGCGGTCGTCGCGGGCCTGCCGCTCGTCTGGGTGGCGCTCGCCGGGCTGCCCTGGGTGTGGGTGCTGGCGCTCGGCCTCGGCACCCTGCTCGCCGTCACCCTCTCCGCCCGCGTGACGGTCGACGCCTCCGGGCTGCGGGTGTCGAGCGCGGGCCTCTCGTGGTCCCGCGTGCCCCTGGAGCGCGTGGCCTCGGCCGCCACGACGACGGTCTCGCCGCTGCGCGAGTTCGGCGGATGGGGCTGGCGGATCGGGGTCGACGGCCGCCGCGGCTACGTCACGCGTGCCGGCGAGGCCCTCGTCGTGCACCGCATCGGTGAGCCCGACGTCGTCGTCACCGTCGACGACGCCGACGAGGCCGCGGCCGTGCTCAACACCCTCGCCGCCCGGGCGTCCTGACCGACGGACGACCGTTGGTCGCCGCGCGACGCCCACCCCGGCGTGTCCCACCGCGTGTCGCCGGCGGGCGCTGACCAACGGTCGTCGGTCGGATGCGGTCGTGTCACGATGGAAGGCATGAGCATTCCCACCACGACCGTGTCCGAGCTGCCCGACGACGCCGTCCTCGTCGACGTCCGCGAGGCCGACGAGTGGGCCGCGGGCCACGCCCCCAACGCCATCCACATCCCGCTCGCGGAGCTGCCGGCGCGCATCGACGAGCTGCCCGAGACGGACGACACCGTCGCCATCGTCTGCCGCATGGGCGGCCGGTCGGCACGGGCGGTCCAGTGGCTCGTGCACCAGGGCTACGACGTCGCCAACGTCGAGGGCGGGATGCTCGAGTGGGAGCGCGCCGGCAAGCAGCTCGCGGCGGACGGTGATCCCAGCATCATCTGATCCCCGATTCGTCCGGTTCGCGCCCGCAACCGCACTCTGCATGGAACGCTGTCGCTCCTGACGGGTCTCACCAGTGACCGGCCCGCCGAGCCAGGAGCACGCCGACCATGGACGACCGTCGACCCGATCCCACGCAGGACACCTGGTCGGGGTGGCTGCCCGACCTCGACTCGCCGGACAGCAGCACCCCGATGACCGCAGTGACGGCGCCGTCCCGAGCGGACGGCGCCCCCGCGCCCTCGATCCCCCCGCGCGTGCCGCTGCCGCCGCCCGCGAACCGGGTCGACCCGCTGCCGTATGCCGCCACCCCCATCCCCGAGTGGGTCGGCCCCCGCAGTGGCCAGGCACCGCCACCCCCGACCCGCCTCGGCTGGGCGATCGTGTGCACCCTCTTCTGCTTCATGCCGTTCGGGATCGTCGCGATCGTCAAGTCCACCCAGGTCAACCCGAAGTGGGCCCTCGGCGACTGGGACGGGGCACGGGCTGCCTCCAGGTCGGTCAAGACCTGGTGCCTGCTCGCGGCTCTCATCTCACCCGGGAGCTCGGTGCTGCTGTTCGCGTGCTCCGCGGTCGCGCACGTGGCCAACTCCCTGTAGCTCAGTCCTGACGGACCACGGCCCCCTGGGCGACGACGACCCGGACACGCTCGACCGCGCCGCCGTCGTCGATCGGGTTGCCGTCGACGACGAGCAGGTCCCCGAAGCCACCCGGCACGAGCCGCCCGCCCTGACGCGACCACCCGAGCAGTCGGGCGGCGCTGGTCGTCGCGGCCCGCAGGGCGTCGAGCGGGGTCAGTCCGGCCTCGACGAGCAGGCGCACCTCCGAGCCGATGGGGTCGACGTCGGTGCCGAAGGAGTCGGTGCCGGCCACGACGGTGACCCCGCGCTCGTGGGCCTCGCGGACGGCCTTCATGAGGACCGGGGTGTACTCCCGGCCACGGGCGTCGAGGACGGGGTCGCTCGAGCCGATCATGCCGCTGATGGCGGCGAGCGTCGGCGTGAAGTGCGTGTCGCGCCGGGCCATCTCGGAGATCGTCGCGTCGCTGACGAAGACGCCGTGCTCGATGCTCCGGACGCCCGCCCGCACGGCGCCGTCGATGCCCTCGGCGCTGTAGGCGTGGCAGAGCACCGGACGCCCGCTCGCCGCGCGGACGACGGCCGTGAGCTGCTCACGGTCGTAGACGAGCTCACGCGGGTCCTGCTCGGCGAGGCCGGCTCGCGGGTTGGCCCGGGTCTTCACGACGTCGACGCCGCGGGAGACGTTGACCCGCGTCACGTGGGCGATGTCGTCGGTCGAGGTGACGCCGCCCGGAAGCGAGGCGAGCGGTGCGAGCTCGGGGTCGGCGAGCAGCGAGTCCCCGAGCTGCGGCGAGACGAAGATGCCGGCTGCCCGCATGCGCGGCGCGAGGCCGGGGACGGTGTCGGGCAGCGAGCGCATCGCGACGTCCTGGTAGAAGGACGACGAGCCGCTGCGCACCGACGTGGCGCCGGCCCGGAGCAGGGCGCGGGCGTCGGCGAGCGCGTTGGCGTGGACGTGCACGTCGACGAGCCCGGGCACCACCCAGCGCCCCGAGGCGTCGATGCGGCGGGCCGCGGAGCCGACGGAGGCCACGGCCCGTCGGGTCGCGTCGCGCGAGCCGACGGCGAGCACCAGACCGTCCCGGATGACGACGACGCCGTCCTCGACGACGTGGCCCGTCAGCGGGTCGACGACCCAGCCGCCCTCGACGACGAGCGGGACCGCCGTCGTCGACCGGACCGATCCCGCACCGCGGGGCGTCGCCGAACCAGCGGCCGTGGCGGACGAGGCCGAGGCGACCCCGGCGGCCGTGACGCCCGCGAGGACCGCGGCCCCGGCGAGGACGTTGCGGCGCGAGAGGGACGCGGGCGGCAGGGACGGCGCGGCGTCGTGGTCGTGCAGGCACATTCGGGACCTCCAGGGGTTAGGCTCGGGCCGAGCCATTTTTGGTATACCAATTTGGTATACCAACTGAGGATGGGTGGTCAATGCCTACTCGTGAGGAACATCCGGGATCGCTGCGCGACTCCGTCACCGGGGCGCTGCGCCAGCGCATCGTGTCGGGCGAGCTCGCCCCCGGCACCCGCGTCGTCGAGCGGCAGGTCGCCGAGCAGCTGGGCGTCTCCCGGGTGCCGGTGCGCGAGGCGCTGCGCGCCCTCGAGCGCGAGGGCTTCCTCGAGGAGCGCGCCACCCGGGGCATGGTCGTACGCCGCCTCGACCCCGAGGACGTCGCCATGCTCTTCGCGGTGCGCGAGTCCCTCGAGGTCGTGCTCTCCCACCGGCTCGTCGACGTGCTCGACGACGACGGTCTCGCGACCCTCGACGACCTCGTCGCCGAGGCCGACGGCCATGCCCGCGCGGGACGCCACGCCGACGCCGTGGGCGCCAACGCCGCCTTCCACGCCGCCCTCGTCGACCTCGCCCACAGCCGCGTGCTCAGCTCGATCATCGAGCCGGTCGCCGGTCGCATGGCCTGGCTGCTCAACCAGCACACGGAGCCGGGCGCCATGGTCGCCGAGCACCGGGCGATCGTGGCGGCGCTGCGCTCCCGCGAGGCCGACCGCGCGGCGGCGGTCTTCAGCGACCATCTCGCGAGCAGCCGAGCCGCCGTCGCGAGCGTCGACGCCTCCGACTGACGGGCCGGTCAGGCGACCGGGATCGTTGCCGGCGGGGTGCAGACCAGCTCGTCGCCCTGCGGCGCCTTCGAGGGGGCCTCGACCACGCCACCTCCGACCGCGGACGGACGGGCCTGCGCCGTGCGGTCGTCGACCTGGACGCAGAGCTGCCACTGCTTCACGCCCGGGTCGACGGGGGTGCGCGGGGCCTCGAACGACTCACTCGGCACGTCGAGCGTCGGGGGCGACACGGCATACGCCTTCCCGGTGATGCTGGCGCCGGGGGCGATCGTGTGGCCGCCCATGACGGGGGCGGCGGCGAAGCGGACGTTCGGGCCGGGCGCGAAGCCCTGCTTGCCGAGGCGCAGCACGCCGGACTGCTCGTAGACCCAGGCGTGCTTGAGGTCGACGTCCGCGGGGAGCGTGGCGCTGCCGAGGTCGGCGGGCACGACGTCGGAGGCGAGGACGGGCTTCGTGCCGGTGTTGGTCAGCGTGTAGTCCACGACGAGGCCGGGAGCCGCCGCGATCCCGGCACCCGTCGACCCGGCCTCCGGGCCGCCCGGCGCCATCGTCGCCTCGAGGCGCACACCGCCCGCCGTGACCGTCTCGCCACCGGCACCGGCATCGCCTGCGGACGACGCGGGGGCCGATGAGGCAGCCGTCCCGCCGTCACCGGCAGGCGTGGGCGCGCCGGGAGACGGCGTCGCCTGCCCGCAGGCACTCGTGACGAGCACGGCTCCGAGGACGAGCGCGACGACGGGACGGACCGGGTGGAGGGGGCCGCGCAGGGCGCGGGGCGTGGACGGCTTCATGACGGTGAAGACAACCACGACGACGGAACCGTTGCATTCCGGACGAAGCCGTCGGCGCTCACTTGAGCAGCTTGGACATCCGCCGGTCGGCCAGGGGCTTGCCGCCGGTCTGGCAGGTGGCGCAGTACTGCAGCGACGTGTCGGCGAAGGACACCTCGCGCACGATGTCGCCGCACTCCGGGCACGTCTGCCCGGTGCGGGCGTGGACGCGCATGCCCGCGCGCTTGGCGTCCTTGAGCTCCTTGGCCGGCTTGCCCGACGCCGTCGTGACCGCGCCCTCGAGCGTGTCGCGCAGGGCGGCGTACAACCGGTCGACCACCTCGGGGGCGAGCGTGCCGGCGATGGCGAACGGGCTGATCTTGGCGACGTGGAGGATCTCGTCGGAGTAGGCGTTGCCGACGCCCGCGATGAACTCCTGGTCGCGCAGCAACCCCTTGATCTGGGTGCGCCGCCCCTCGAGCATCGACCGGAACTGCTCGAGCGTGAAGTCGTCGGCCATCGGGTCGGGCCCGAGGCGCGCGATGCCGGGCACCTGGGCGGGGTCGGTGACGATGTAGGCCGCGAGCGACTTCTTCGTGCCGGCCTCGGTCAGGTCGAAGCCCGAGCCGTCGGACAGGCGCACCCGCAGGGCGATCGGCGACTTGCCCGGCCGCACGACGGTGGACGGCAGCTGGTCGGACCAGCGCAGCCAGCCGGCCCGCGCGAGGTGGAAGACGAGGTGGGTACCGTCGGCGTCGATGTCGAGGAACTTGCCGTGGCGGTGGACGCCGTCGATGGGCGCACCCTCCAGGGCCTGCGGCGGCGGGTTGAACGTCTTGAGCACGCTGAACGACGCGAGCTCGACCTTCGTGATGGCGAGGCCGTCCGTCCGCTCGGCGAGGAAGTCGACGAGCGCCTGCACCTCCGGCAGCTCAGGCATGGGCCCAGTCTGTCACCCGGAGCCGACGGGACGGCCCGGACGCGAGGGCTGCTCATCGGTCGCGACGGCCTCGCCCACCTTGCCGGCACGCTCGAGGACGCGGAGCATCCCGTGCCCGTCGGCTGCCGAGAAGGTCGGGACCGAGCGCGACGCCCAGGGGCGGATGGGCGAGTCGATCTTCATCGGGTTGGACAGCACCTGCTCGGTCGGCGACAGGTGCCGGATGCAGATGGCGTCGACACGGTCGGGCCGCGCCTCGGCGAAGTCGGCGTAGATCTGGGGGTCGTGCTGGCCGTCGTCGCCGATGAGCAGCCACGTGATGTCGGGGAAGTCGCGGGCCAGCCGGTCGAGGCAGGTGCGCTTGTGCGCCTGGCCGCTGCGGAACCACCCCGTGTTGGTCGGGCCCCAGTCGGTGAGCATGAGCGGGCCGAGGGGGAAGCCGTTCTCGACGAGGAACCGGTTGAGGGTGGCTGCGGCGTTCCAGGCGCCCGTCGACACGTAGACGATGGGCGCGCCGGGGTGCGCCGACAGGATGCGGCGGTACATCGGGGCCATGCCCGACACCGCGTGACGGGCCTTGCCGCGGCGCACGAACGTGTTGAACGCCGCGATCATCGGGCGGGGCAGCATCGTCGTGATGACGGTGTCGTCGATGTCGCTGACGATGCCGCGCGTCACGCCGTCGGCGACGATGAAGACGTCGGCCGCGACCGGGGCGGTGCCCTGCACCTCGACCACCACCTGCTGCCACCCGGGGGCCAACCCGTGGTCGCGCGCGACGATGTCGACGTGACCCCCACGGTCGGACCGGCCGTAGACCTCGCGGTCGCCCGCCGTGACCTTGACCGGGACCCCCGTGGCGGGCGAGGTGATGAAGGCGCGCCAGCCCCGGTCGTAGCGGGCCGGGCTGAGGGCGCCGGTCGCGTCCTGCCGTGACTCGGGGCCCTCGACGTCCTCGCGGCCCTTGCGCCCGAGGAGGATCCGCGCGTAGACGCGGACGAAGGAGGACGAGCCGTAGCCGACGTGGGTGATGACCCGGTTGCCCCAGCCGCGGCTGCGGAGCACGCGCTCGATCTGCTCGTGGACGGTGTCCTCCACGATGGCGGCCGCGTGCGGTCGGGACATGGCCACAACCTACCCGGCGGGGGCGCTGGGAGAGCAGCGGGCGGGTGCCAACAGGTGGACCCCGGCGGGCGCCCGGCCGACGCGGCGGGTTTGATGGACGCCGTGCACCCCATTGCCGAAGTCCTCAGCAAGGCCGCAGGCGGCGACTTCCCTGCCGTGGACGGCGCCTGGCAGCGTGTCGAGCCGTGGCGTCCCGGGGTCGAGGGCGTCGTGGCCTTCACCGGCCACGCCTACCTCGCCGTCGACGACGACGTCTCCGACGGCACCCTGGACTCGCTGAGCCCCGACGGCTTCGGCGGCGCGAGCAACCCGCGCCTCGTCTCGCGCCTCGCCGGCACCGGCTGGATCGACGCCCTCGACATCATCCTCGTGGCGCGCGGCACGGGCGGCGAGCCCGCCCTCGTGCCGCGCAGCGACCTCCGCAACCACCCCCGCGCCGAGCACGCCACCTCCGCGCGCAGCGAGGTCACGACGTTCGGGTATGCCGCCCCCGACGACCACACGCTCGTGACCATCTCGACGGGGCTGGGCGGGCTGCCCGAGCTGGGCCTCGAGACCGACCCGTCCAGGGACCACGTGGGCACCGACGTGGTGCGCGACGCCCTGACGCTCATCGAGGAGGGCGACGTCGTCGTCGCGGCGTGCGCCCCCGGCAACGCCCGGGCGCTGCGCGCGTTCCTCGCCGCCGGCTTCGAACCGGTGGCCTCCGTGCAGCTCTGGCGACCCGAGCGCTAGCCGGGGCGGGCGGGCTCCAGGCCAGCCGACGATTGGCGGATGTCGGTCAGTCATGATCGGATCTGCGCGTGGACACCGGCGTTGACGTGGGCAGTGGGGCGCACCATCGGCCTGCCCGCGACCGTCTCTGGCCGGTCCTTCCCCTCGCGGCGGCGGCCTGGTGGGTGGTCGGCGCGCTGCCCTGGACCATCGACGGCCTCGGCGCACGGTCACCGCGCAACTGGCCCTACGACGTCGCCACCGGCTCGGCGACCGACGGCTACATCAGCCTGCTCCCCTTCACCACGGCGCGCCTCGGGCTGCTCCTGACCATCACGCTCGTGGGCGGGGCCGCGGCTGCGCTCGCGACCCTGTGGGTGCGACGGCGCACCGGGCGGCGGCTCGCCCTGGTCGCCCTCGCGACGCTCGGCGCCCTGACGACCGCGGCCTACACGGTCGCCCAGTCGGCGGGCGCCACCCGACAGCTCGGCAGCGACTTCGACCGCGACGACCGCGTCATCCTCGGCGTCCTCGCCGTCGCGGTCGTGGGCACGGTCCTCGGGCTCGCGCTCGGCCTGCTCGTCGCGCTCGGTGGCCCGGTGCTGCGCGCGCTGGCCGCGGCCCCGCTCGCGGTGGCCCTCGGCAGCTGGGTCAGCGCCGTCGTCGTCGCGCTGCTCGGCCTCGAGCGGTCGCAGGGCCTGCTGCAGTGGGCCGCGGTCGTCGTGGGCGTGGCGGCGGGTCTCGCCCTGGCCGGTCTGGGGCTGCGCCCGGCCCGGCGCCTCGTCGCGTGGGCGGCCGTGCTCGTGCTCCTGTCGGTCTGCGCCGCCGGACAGACCGCCTTCTCCTACCTCGCGTCCTACCTCCGGCCGCGCTCGGGCCTGCCCAACGGGCTGCGCGACCACGTCGAGGCGAGCCGCGACGTCCTCGTCGCCGCCCTCTCGCCCGCCAACCAGGCCTGGGGCGTGCACCTCGTCGCGATCGTCGTCGGCCTGCTCGGGTCGCTCGTGCTGTGGCGCCGTCCGGGCCGCCCCCCGCGCCCGTCCCGCCCGTCCGGTCCGGGGTCGGCCGCCGAGGCCCACCCCCGGCGTACGACCGTTCCTGCAGACGACCGTCACGCCGACGCCACAGTCCCATGACCCGGGCGCTGCGACCCGGCACGTACCGTGGAGCCATGCTCAGGGGATCTCGCGCCAGGACTCTCGTCGCCGTCTCGCTGTCGGGGGTGCTCGTC
Organism: Terrabacter sp. Root181; assembly: GCF_001428505.1. Classification (GTDB taxonomy): domain Bacteria; phylum Actinomycetota; class Actinomycetes; order Actinomycetales; family Dermatophilaceae; genus Terrabacter. The sequence goes on along the minus strand of NZ_LMHU01000005.1, from coordinate 156,540 downwards.
GGCACGCTCGGTGCGGGCTGCTCGCTCTTCCAGTCGCCGCCGAAGCCCGACGACACCGCACGCGCCCTCGCGACCGGCCTGGCCACGGGGGACCTCGGTACGGTCACCTTCAAGGGCACGACGCCGGCCAGGGCGACCGCCTTCGTCAAGGCGGCCTACCAGGACCTCGGCACGCTGCGTCCGCAGGTGTCGCTGAGCGAGATGAGCCACAACGAGGGCTCCGACCACGCCACGGCCACGCTCTTCAGCCGCTGGGACGTCTCGACGTCCGCCACGGACTGGACCTACGAGACGCAGGTCGACATGACCCTCGTCGACGACCAGTGGCGGGTGTCCTGGACGCCCGGCGTCGTGGCGCCCCGGCTCACCTCCGACGAGACCCTCGACCTCGCCCGCAAGTGGCCCCAGCGCGCCGACATCGTCGACGGCTCCGGCGCCAAGATCATGACCGAGCGCGAGGTCGCCGCCGTCGGCATCGACAAGACGAAGGTGTCCGGGACCCAGGCCACGGTCTCGGCGAAGAAGCTCGCTGGGCTCCTCGACATCGACCCCGCCACGTTCGCGGCCAAGGTCGAGGCGGCTGGCTCGAAGGCCTTCGTCGAGGGCGTGACCCTGCGCGCGACCGACCCGATCATCGAGAAGCAGGGCGCCGCGATCGAGAAGGTCAAGGGCGCGCTCACGGTGCCGACGATGCAGGTGCTCGGCCCGAGCCGCACCTGGGCCGCCCCGATCCTCGGCACCGTCGGCGAGGCCACCGCCGAGCAGATCGAGGCCTCGAAGGACACCCTCGAGGCCGGCGACACCGTCGGCAAGAACGGCCTCCAGTACCGCTACGACGCCCGGCTGCGCGGCACGCCCGGCCTGGCGGTGCACGCCGTCAAGCGCGGCGCCGACGGCAGCGTCCTCGACAAGCGCGAGCTCTTCGCCGAGCAGTCGACCGAGGGCGAGCCGCTGACCATCACGCTCGACCCCAAGGCGCAGTCGGCGGCCGAGGCCGCCCTCGCCAAGCAGACGAAGCACCCCACCGCGCTCGTCGCCGTCCGCGTGTCGACGGGTGAGGTGCTCGCCGCCGCCGTGGGACCCGCCGCTGCCGGGACGACGCTCGCCCTCGCCGGCAAGGAGGCGCCCGGCTCGACCTTCAAGATCGTCAGCTCGCTCGCCAACGTGCGCAAGGGCGCCACGGCCGACACCACGCTGCCCTGCACCGAGACGCTGACCGTCAACGGCCGCCGGTTCAGCAACTACACCACCTACCCCAAGGACAAGCTCGGCGACATCCCGATGCGGACCGCCCTCGCCTTCTCGTGCAACACGGCCTTCATCAGCCAGTACAAGAAGGTGAGCCAGGCCGACCTCGTGACGGCCGCGCAGTCCCTCGGCATGGGCGAGAAGCTCGACCTGCCCTTCACCGGCTTCCTCGGCTCGGTGCCGAGCACCGACGACGTCGTCGAACACGCGGCCTCGTTCATCGGCCAGGGTCGCGTCGAGGCCTCGCCCCTGACGATGGCGGTCGTGGTCGCCTCCGTCATGAAGGGCCAGACGGTGCGGCCGCAGCTCGTCGCCGGCACGACCGCGCTGCCCAACCCGGCCACGCCGCTCGACCCCTCGGAGGCGGGCGTGCTGCGCCAGGAGATGCGCGCCGTCGTCGACGAGGGCTCCGGCCAGGTCCTCAAGCCGCTCGGCGTGGAGTACGCCAAGACCGGCACCGCCGAGTTCGGCACGAAGAGCCCGCCCGACACCCACGTGTGGATGGTCGCCGGCCGGGGCGACATCGCCGTCGCGGCCTACAACGAGGTCGGCGACAACGGTGTGACGGGCGCCGCACCCTTCATCGTCAGCTTCCTCAAGGCGTACGACCTCCGCTGACACCCGTCGAAGGGCCACGAACCGGGCCCCGAGCACCGTCGAAGGGCCGCAGACCTTCCGGTTTGTGGCCCTTCGACGGTTGGGGGTGGCCGTTGGCTACTGGGCCTGGACGACGTCGACGTCGGCTGCGCGCACGTAGGCGAAGCGGTGGCCGAGCGACACCTGGTAGTAGCGGTCCTGCCCGACGACGTCGGTGTGGTCGTTCGGGGTGTCGAGCGAGAACGTCGACGCGCGGTAGTAGTCCGTCGGCACCGTGAGGTCCGCGACGGCATACCGCTGACCGGCGGCGAAGGAGTACTGCAGCGGCGTCACGGCCTGCACCGGGATGCCGGTCGGGTAGGCGGCGGCCTCCGGGTAGGCGCGCCCGTAGACCGGCACCGAGGTGCGCCCCGCCTTGGGCACGACGTAGGAGCCCGTGACGGAGATCGCGGTCGGGTCGGTCGCGGGGTTGAGGAACCAGCCCTTCGTGCCGTTGAACCAGATCGCCGTCCAGTCGCCCTGGCGCTCGGCGACGGCGTACTCGACGCCAGCCGCGGCCCGGGCGCCGATGTCACTGACACCCGTGGTCGACGCCGCGCCGCTGGAACGCAGACCGACGTCGGGGATGAGCGGTGACGCCGCGTCGGGAGCCTGGTGCAGGTAGACGAAGTTCGTGCCCTGCGGCGTGCAGGCGACCCCGGCGGTCGCGCAGCCGGTCACCTGCTGCTGGTTGTCCTCGAAGCCCGGCAGGATGCGCACGAGGTCGGTCGAGGTCGGCGAGCGGTGACCGTTGAGCGGAGCGCCGAGCAGCTGGAAGTAGTGCTCCCAGTCCCAGTAGGGGCCCGGGTCCCAGTGCATGCCGGCGACCGTGCCCGGGATCGTGCCCGGCACCTGGTCGTGGCCGAAGACGTGCTGACGGTCGACGGGGATGTCGTACGTGTCGGCGAGGTACGTCACGAGGCGCGCGGACGAGCGGTACATCGGCTCGCTGAACCACTCGGCACCGGTGGCCGCGAAGCCCTCGTGCTCGAGGCCGATCGAGTGGGTGTTGACGTACCAGTTGCCGGCCTGCCAGGCGATGTCCTTGCCGAGCACGTGCTGGGCGATGTGCCCGTCGGACGACCGCAGGGTGTACTGCCACGACACGGCGCGCGTCGGGTCCTGCACCGAGGCGATCGTCGAGGAGTAGGTGCCCTCGGTGTTGTGGATGACGATGCTCGTGATCTCGGGCGAGCGCGGCCGGTCGGCGAGGTCGTGGTTGACGTATGCCGTGGGGCTGGGTCCCGTCTGGCGGTACGTCGCCGGGATCCACTCGCAGTCGACGCTCGGCGGGCACTCGGCCACGCCGGGCCGGGCCTTCTCGAGGCCGAGACGGGCGAGCTGGCCCTTCTGCGGCGTCGTCGACGTCGCCGTGAGGGTGACCTCCTTGCCGTCGACGGTGCGACGCGAGGCCCCGGTCGTCAGCGCGGTGAACGCGTCGTCGGCGAAGACCGCGGCCGAGCGCTCCTCGCCCGACCCGGACCCGGCGGCCACGGCGGCATACCACTGCCCCGGGTCGGAGCCCGCGCCCACGGGCAGGCCGAGCTTCTCCTGCTCGGCGGCCAGCAGCGCGGCGCCGCCACGGATGTTGGCGAGCTCGTCGGTGCGCAGCGCCTCCTCGGACAGACCGGTCAGCCGGGCCGCCTCCGCGAGCGTGTCGGTGACGCCCTCGGGCTGCGTCGAGGCCTCGCCGAGGCCCTTGCCGTCGACGTCGCCGAGGTCGGCGTCGACGAGGTGCATCGGTCCGTAGCCGCCCGACGTGCTGTGGCCCGGGTGGAAGTCCCAGCGGGTCTGCGCGTAGGACACCGCCTCGAGCAGGCTGCGGGGCACGCCGTACTCGGACGCGGCCGCGGCGAAGGCGCGCTCACGACTCGCCGGGTCGCTGCCCGTGGCCGCCGCCGACGGGTCCGCGGCCCGTGCCGTCGGGCTCGTCAGGGCCAGGCCTGCGGCGACCGCGGCGACGGCGCCGAGCGCCGCCACGGACCGACGCACCCGGCGGGCCCCTGGAGTTCGGTGTGGTGTGGAGTTGGGTATCACTCGATCGTCCCTTTCGTATCCCTGGTGACCGCAGACCGCTGAGCGCCGACGTGGGTCCGTCGGCGTCGCGCCCCTGCGGATGGGTGCGTCCGGCCCCGAGCCCGACACACACCTCTGACACCGAGCATTCCCGCGCACCCCGAGGCCCGCCACTTGAAACCGTCACCGAAGCGTTGCCCCCGATCCACCATGTCGCGCGTGCATCGTCCGCCGCAGGGGGGCAGCATGGTCTCCATGGGGCGCGCAGGCCTGTGCGTGGGGTTGGCCATCGCAGCATCCTTCGTCGGGGGGTGCGGCGTCGCCACGCCCGACGACAGGTCCACCGACGGTGCGGGCTCGACGCCGACGTCGGCCACGTCCTCGACCACCGCGCCGCTGCGCTTCGGTGCCGGGGGCGACGACTCGATCCCGCCCTCCTACGGGCCGGCGTTCCCGCTCACCCTGCGCCGCACGGGTGGCATCGCCGGCTTCGACGACCAGATCGTCCTCGAGGCCAACGGCCGGGTCCGCGTCGACACGCTCTCGGTCCACGGGCGCGTCTGCACGCTCAGCGCGCCGCTGCAGCGCCAGCTCGTCTCGCTGCTCGCGACGCTGCGCCTCGGCTCCTCGACCACCGGGCCGCCGATCGACGGGTCCACGGTGCTCGACCCCGACGCCGTCCCCGAGAGCGACCCGATCACGATCTCCGTCACCGACCACCAGGCCCGCGCGATCGACCTCAGCGACCCGTCGCTCGGCGAGATCTCGGGCCTCGTCGGCGTCCTCGTCAGCGACGTCACCCTCTCGGTGCCCGCGACGACCCGGTGCACGACGCCGACCACGCTTCCGGTCACGGCCGCTCCCTGAGCGGCCGCGCGGCCGGCGCCCCCACCACACGCACGAGGTCGGTATGCGCGGGGCTGACCCGGCGGCATACCGACCTCTGTGGTGCGTGTCCTTCTGGGCAGCTCACGCGGCCCACAGTGCTCGGTCCGTCAGAAGTTCGTCGACACGTCGTCGATGACGAAGCTCGTCTGGAGCGACGAGTCCTCGGACGACGCGAACTTCAGCGTGACGTTCGTGCCCTTGTAGGACGTGAGGTCGATCGTCTTGGCGACGTACGACGCCTTCGGCGTGGACAGGTTGGAGTAGCTCTGCTTCGTGACGCCGTTGATCTGGACGGTGGCGGTGTCGTATGCCGTCGTCGTCGTGGTCTCGGCCGTGTCGATGCGGATGTAGTACGTCAGCGTCGGCGAGGTGGCCGTGGACGGGACGGCGAAGGTCTGCGACTCGTTCTCGGAGGCCGTCGTGCCGTTGCCGCCGAGCCACAGCTTCCAGGAACCGGTGCGCGCGGGGCGACCCGTGTTGTTCGTGATCGGGCCCGAGGTGCCGGTCCAGCCGGTCTGGCCGGACTCGAAGCCGCCGTTGGTCAGCGCGCCGCCGGTGGGCGGGGGCGTCGTGCCGCCGCACGTCTCGGTGCCGGCCGGGACCGAGATGCCGCTGAAGGCCTTCTCGACACCCGTGCACTCAGCGGAGCCGGCGCCGTAGAGGTCCTTGGCCGCCTTGATCGCTCCGGTGCGGGCCGCCGCGTAGTTGCTCGACGAGGTGAGGTAGGTCGACAGCGTGCGGTACCAGATCTTCTCGACCTTGAGGTGGCTGATGCCGGTGAACGTCGTGCCGTTGCACGCGGTGCTGTTGTAGCTGACGCCGTTGATCGTCTTGGCGCCGGTGCCCTCGGAGGCCAGGTAGTACCAGTGGTTCAGCGGGCCGGACGAGTAGTGCGGGTCGAGGCCACCGACGGAGCTGCTCCAGCAGTCCTTGGAGCCGCCGTCCTTGCTCGGCTTGTCCATGTAGCGCAGCGGCGTGCCGTTGCCGTTGATGTTGATCTCTTCGCCGATGAGGTAGTCGGGGGTGTCGCTCGGGTTGTTCGTGTACCACTCGACACCCGTGCCGAAGATGTCGGACGTCGCCTCGTTGAGGCCGCCCGCGTCGCCGGTGTAGTTGAGGCCGGCCGTGTTCTCGGTGACGCCGTGGCTCATCTCGTGGCCGGCGACGTCGAGCTCGACGAGCGGGGCGGCGTTGCCCGCGCCGTCGCCGTACGTCATCTGCGTGCCGTCCCAGAAGGCGTTGACGTAGTTCTGGCCGTAGTGCACGCGGCTGCGGGCGCCGGTGCCGTTGTTCCAGATGCCGGCGCGGCCGAGCTGGGTGTTGTAGTAGTCGTACGTCTTGCCGGCGCCGTAGTGCGCGTCGACGGCGGCCGACTGGCGGTTGCTCTGGAGGCCGTTGCCCCAGACGTCGTCGGCGTCGGTGAACGTCGTGCCCGTGCCGCTCGTGGCCTGGTTGAGGTCGGTCGTGTAGTTGCCGTGCGTGTCGCGCATCGTGTAGCTCGTGCCGGCGGTCGTGCCGATGGTCACCGAACCGACGAAGATGCCGTTGCCCGTGCCGTGCTTGATGTCGTCCCAGCTCGTCAGGGTCTTGCCCGTGGTGGCGTCGACGATGGTGTGCAGGCGGGTCGGGGTCTGGTCGGCCTTGATGCCCTCCGTGATGACCTCGTAGGCGAGCTTCGGGCCGGTGGCCGACTGGAAGACGACGAGCTCACCGGGGGTGGCGGTCTCCTTGTTCGCCTTCGACGCGGCGAGGCCGGCCTGGTGCGCCTCGCTCTTGGAGACCGTCGGGGTCATCGTCGAGGGGGTGACGTTCTTGCGGACGTTCCAGGTGACGCTCTTGACGGCACCCGAGGAGTCCTTGTGGCTGACGAAGTCGCCGCCGATGACGCGGAGGCCGTCGAGGGTGCGCTCGTAGCGGACGTGGGTCGCGCCGTTGGCGTCCGCGATGGCGGACTTGACGGTGAGCTTCTCACCCGAGGCGAGGCCGAGGGCACTCGCGGACGATGCGGCTCGGGACTGCTCGGTCGCCTTGAGGCTCTGCGACTCGGGGGCGGGCGCCTTGTCGCGTCCTGCACCGGCCGCTGCGCCCGCCGGGATCGCCGGCGAGATGGCGAGGGCGAGGGCGAGCAGCCCTCCGGTCGCCAGCCCAGACTTCAGTCGATTCACTGGTTGCTCCTTGTCGAGATGCGGCTCGTGGGCCGCTTGGAGGGAGTTCCGCCATCTCACGACTTGAGATCGGGCCGGAACGAGCGCGACGTTCGCAGCAGCCGAGAACACGGGTCAACGGGGCTTACCAAGTCTTTGCCAAATGCGTTCCAACTCCTGAGTAACGCTTGGCTGCAGGGGGATTCGCTGCAGGGCCCGACTTGGGCGATCTCCCAGAGTCGCTCGCGGGAACGCTCAGTCGGGGCTCGACGCGTCCGCTGAGCGGTCGCGTGCGCGGTCGCGGGCAGGGCCTCGTGCGCGGCCTCGAGCGCCGTCGCGAGCGCGGTCGCGAGCCCGCTCGAGGTCGGCCGGCGTGTCGACGTCCAGGGCCACCTCGGCGGGGTCGTCGACGGGCTGGGTGCGGAGGCCGTCGGCGAGCTCGCGCATGCTCCGGCCGTAGGCGTCGCCGACGTCGTCGAGCCGCGCCCGCAGGGCGGTCAGGCGCCAGGCAGAGCAGAGCCAGTTGGTGCGTCCACCGCGGTCGACCGTGACGGCGAGGTCGGCCGACCCGAGCGCCGTGAGCAGCCGGTCGACGTGGGCGGAGGTGACGAACGGCAGGTCCGCGGCCAGGAGCACGACGGCATACGGCAGCGGAGCGGCGCCGACGGTGGCGTCGTCGACGAGTGTCTCGACGGCCGTGGACAACCCGGCCACGGGACCGCCACCGGGCACGCGCTCCCACACGACGCGTACGCCCTCGGGGACCCCCTGCCCGGGACCGACGACGAGCGCGGGTCGCTCTCCCGCGGCGTCGAGCACGCGCGCGACGAGGGGGCGGCCACCCACGTCGAGGACGGGCTTGTGCGAGCCCATGCGCCGGGAGGCTCCGCCCGTCAGGACGACGACGACCGGGGGCGCTTCGGGTTGGCTCGACAGCACCCTCGGAGTCTGGCACGGAGTCTGGCAGGCTGGCCCCATGGGACGGGTCACGGTGCGACGCAAGGTCACGACGATCGACCTCGCGACCCCGTCGACGACCACGCGCCCCGACACGCTCACCGTCGAGGAGCCCCTCGAGCTGCGGGTCAACGGGTCGCCCCTCACGGTCACGATGCGCACGCCTGGTCACGACATCGAGCTCGTCCACGGCTTCCTCATGTCCGAGGGGCTCGTCCGGTCCGCCGACGACATCGCGCTCGCGCGCTACTGCGAGGGCGCCGTGGTCTCGGGCGAGAGCGGGTTCGACGAGAACACCTACAACGTCATCGACGTGACGCTGGCCCCCGGCGTCGCCGCGCCGGCCGCCTCGGCGACCCGTGCCTTCTTCACGAACTCGTCGTGCGGGGTCTGCGGCAAGGCGAGCATCGAGCAGCTCCGGGCACAGTCGGCCTTCGACGTGCGGTCCGACCCGACCGAGTTCGCGGCCAAGATCGTCGCCGAGCTGCCCGACGCCCTGCGCGTCGAGCAGCGGTCGTTCGACAAGACGGGCGGGCTGCACGCCGCCGGCCTCTTCACCGCCGACGGCGAGCTGCTCGTCGTGCGCGAGGACGTCGGCCGGCACAACGCCGTCGACAAGGTCGTCGGGTGGGCGCTCCAGCACGGGCGCGTGCCGGGCGTCGGGTGCGTGCTCGTGGTCTCGGGCCGCGCGTCGTTCGAGCTGACCCAGAAGGCGATCATGGCCGGGATCCCCTGTCTGGCCGCGGTTTCGGCGCCTTCGTCGTTGGCGGTCGAGTGTGCGGAGGACGCCGGGATGAGCCTGCTCGGCTTCGTGCGCGGCACCCGTCTCAACGTGTATGCCGGCGCGCACCGGATCACGACCACCTGACCACCCGAGTGACTGGAGCCCCGCCCGTGGCGATCTTCGCGATCCACTACACCTACCCCGACGACGCGACCGAGATGCTGACGATCCGACCCGAGCACCGCGAGTGGCTGAGCGGGCTGTCGGGGCTGCTCGTCGCCGGGATGTACCAGGACGGGGTCGACGAGGTGAGCGAGGGCGAGCCGACCGACCAGGAGCCCGTCAACGCCGGGCTCATCGTCGTCTCCGGTGAGTCCCTGGAGTCCGTCACCGAGACGTTCGACCAGGACCCCTACTGGCTCGGTGGCTACATCCTGCGACGTGTCGTGCGGCAGTGGGACCCACCGCTCGGGCCGTGGGTCGCCGACCCGACCAACTCCCCCGGCTGACGGCCCGAGCCCACGCGTCGGCAACACACCGTGCAGGTCGCGACACACCGGGATCGGATCCGGGTGTGTTGCGACCTTCTCGGTGTGTTGCTGGGGTCTGCGGGTCAGAACTGCTGGGCCAGGCCGACCACGTGTCCTTGGGGGTCGGCGATGAGGGCGAACGAGACGCCCGGGACGGTGACCGGTTCCTGCACGACGCGGCCCCCGAGCCGGGTCGCGGTCGCGATGGAGTCGGCCATGTCGTCGACGCCGACGAAGAAGGTGACGAGGTCGGTGTCGCCCTGCAGGGGGCTGATCGCCGTGTAGAGCGCGCCCGGGACGCCGGTCTCGACGAAGGTGTAGCCGGGGAAGGCTCCCTCCGTGGGGTAGGTCCATCCGAACAGGTCGCCGAAGAAGGCGCGGGTCGCGTCGGGGTCGGCGGAGCGGATCTCGGCGTGGACGATGGGGTGACTCATGATGATGCCCTCCGTGGGTTCACGGGCACCGGGCTGGTGGCCGCTCACTCGATGACGAACGAGCGTCCCCGGAATCGACAGGTGGGTACGTCGGGGTGACGGCCCCATGCGGCTCCCTTCGTCGACACCACCGAGACGCACACCTCGGGGTCAGGCGCACCTCGGAGACAGTGTGCGTGTCACCCCGATGTGTGCGGCTGGTGTCGCCGGTGCGGGGTTGGCGGGCGGTCAGCTCGCGGTGACGGCGCCGGACTCGACGTGCCAGCGCTCGTCGAGGCGGACGTTCTCGAGCAGCCGCCGGTCGTGCGAGACGAGCAGCAGGGCGCCGTCGTAGGAGTCGAGGGCCTCCTCGAGCTGCTCGATGGCGGGCAGGTCGAGGTGGTTCGTCGGCTCGTCGAGGACGAGGAGGTTGACGCCGCGGGCCTGCAGCAGCGCCATCGCCGCCCGGGTGCGCTCGCCGGGTGAGAGCCGCCCGACGGCACTGCCGACCTGGTCGGCCTTGAGCCCGAACTTCGCGAGCAGCGTGCGCCGGTCGGCGGGGTTGAGGTCGGGCACGGCCTCGCCGAACGCGTCGCCGAGCGGCAGGTCGTCGCGCAGCCCGGTGCGGGCCTGGTCGATCTCCCCGACGGCGACGCTCGCGCCGAGCGAGGCGCTCCCATCGTCCGGCTCGACCCGCCCGAGCAGCAGCGACAGCAGGGTGGTCTTGCCCGCGCCGTTGGGTCCGGTGATGCCGATGCGCCGGCGCGCCTCGACCTGCAGCGACGCCGGGCCGAAGGTCCAGTCACCCCGACGCACGACGGCCTCGTTGAGCGTGGCGACGACCGAGCTCGAACGCGGCGCCGCGGCGATGCTGAACTGCAGCACCCACTCCTTGCGCGGCTCGGCCACCTCGTCGAGCCGCGCGATCCGCGACTCCATCTGCCGCACCTTGCGCGCCTGCTTCTCGGCCGAGTCCTGCTGGGCCGAGCGCCGGATCTTGTCGTTGTCCGGGCTCTTCTTCATCGCGTTGCGCACGCCCTTGGACGACCATTCCCGCTGCGTGCGGGCCCGCGCCTCCAGGTCGGCCTTCGTGCCGGCATACGCCTCGTACGCCTCGCGCGCATGACGGCGCGCGACCTCCCGCTCGTCGAGGTACGACTCATAGCCCCCGTCGTGGACGGCGACGGAGTTCTGCGCCAGGTCGAGCTCGACGATGCGCGTGACGCAGCGGGCGAGGAACTCGCGGTCGTGCGAGACGAGCACGACGCCGCCGCGCTGGCCGTGGACGAAGGCCTCGAGCCGGTCGAGCCCGGCGAGGTCGAGGTCGTTGCTGGGCTCGTCGAGGAGCACGAGGTCGAAGCGGCTCAGCAGCAGCGCGGCGAGCGCCGCACGGGCGGCCTGTCCGCCCGAGAGCGAGGTCATGAGCGCATCGGGGCCGACGTCGAGCCCGAGCTCGGCGAGCATCGGCGGGATCCGGTCGTCGAGGTCGGGCGCACCGCTGACGAGCCAGTGGTCGAGCGCCACGGCATACGCCTCGTCGGCCTTCGGGTGGTCGCCACCGAGGCCGGCGGCGGCCTCCTCCATGGCGACCGTGGCGGCGGTGGCGCCGGTGCGTCGGCCGATGTGGTCGGCGACGGTCTCGCCCGGCACGCGCTCGTGCTCCTGCGGCAGCCAGCCGACGAAGGCGTCCGAGGGGGCCGTCGTCACGGTGCCGCCGAGCGGCAGGTCCTCGCCCGCGAGGAGGCGGAGCAGCGTCGACTTGCCCGCGCCGTTGGCGCCGACGACCCCGACGACGTCACCGGGGGCGACCGTGAGGTCGAGGTGCTCGAAGAGGGTCCGGTGGGCGTGGCCCCCGGCGAGGTCCTTGGCCACCAGGGTCGCGCTCACGCCCACCAGCCTACGGGCGCCCGGCGGGTGCCCCGTTCACACCGGGTGGACGACGACGACGTCACCCTCGATGAGCTGGTCGACGCCCTCGGGCACCTCGACGAGGCAGTTCGCGGCGGCGAGCGCCGTGAGGTGGCGCGCGTCCGGTGCGGTGACGGTGCCGTCGTCGCGGAGCACGCTCGTGACGAACTGGACGCGTCCGGTGCGCGTGCGCCGGGCCCTGCCGACGTATGCCGCCCGGCCCGGTCGCGTCGCCGGCACCCCGTGGCGTCGGTCGAGGGCGGGACGCACGAGCACGTGGAAGGCGACGAACGCGCCGACCGGCGTCCCCGGCAGGCAGACGACCGGCGTGGAGCCGTAGCGCCCGAGCCCCTGAGGGCCACCCGGCTGCATCGCGAGGTGGACGAAGTCGAAGCTCGGCAAGGGCTCGCACACCTGCCGCACGACCTCGTAGGCGCCCGCGCTCACGCCGCCGGTCGTGACGACGAGGTCGACCTCGGAGTCGGCGTCGAGGGCGTCGAGCAGCGCCCGCAGGTCGTCGGGCTCGTCGGAGCAGACCTCGACCCGGTGCACGACGCAACCGGCGGCCTCGGCGAGCGCGGCCACCATGTCGGAGTTGGACTCGTGGATGCCGCCCGCGCCGGGGTCTGCCTCGGGTGGCGCGAGCTCGGCCCCCGTCGCGATGACCGCGACCCGCGTCGGCACGTGGACCTCGACCGTGGTGCACCCGGCCGAGCGGCCGAGGGCGATGAGCGCGGCCGTCACGGCCGAGCCGGCGGTCGCCAGGACCGTGCCGGCCGTCACGTCCTCGCCACGGGGGCGCACGTGCTGCCCGGGGATCGGGTCGACCTCGACCGTGACCCGCTGCGGCGCCGGACCGGTCGGGCTCGCGTCGGTGCGCTCGACGGGGACGACGGCGACCGTGCCCTCCGGCACCCGGGCTCCTGTCATGACCCGGGCAGCCTCACCCGGGGCCAGCACGAAGTCCGGAGCGGACCCGGCGGGCACGTCCCCGACCACGGGGTAGGCGCGCTGGTCCGGCGAACCGGGGCACACGGCATACCCGTCCATCGCGGAGGCGTCGAAGCGCGGGAGGTCGTCGGCCGCGACGAGGTCGGCGGCGAGGCGGCGTCCGGCCGCGTGCCGGTCGAGCGGCACCCGCTCGGTGGACCCGTCGCCGAGGAGCCGCTCGACGGCGGCCCGGTGATCGGTGACGGACACGTGACCCACGGGCGCCAGTCTGGCGCATCGGGCCCCGGTACGTTGAGGCGCATGGCGACCACTGACAGGTTCCGGCTCGACGGGATGCTGCTCGGCGTCGCGACCGCGGCCACGCAGGTCGAGGGCGGCGACGTCCAGAGCAGCTGGAGCGACTGGGCCGACCGCCCGGGGACCATCGCCGACGGCTCCACGCCGCGACGTGCGACCGACCACTGGCGCCGGTGGCGTGAGGACACCGAGCTGATGGCCTCGCTCGGGGTGCAGGTGTACCGGATGAGTGTCGAGTGGGCGCGCCTCGAGCCGCGCCCGGGGGTCTGGCACGACGCCGCGTTCGCCCGCTACCGGGAGGAGCTAGAGCTGTTGCGCGACAAGGGGATCCGGCCCCTCGTGACGCTGCACCACTTCAGCCACCCGCTGTGGTTCGAGCGCGACGGCGGCTGGCTCGCGCCCGGCGCCCTCTGGGTGTGGGAGCGCTTCGTCAGCGAGGTCGTGACACGACTCGGCGACCTCGTGGCGGAGTGGGTGACGATCAACGAGCCCAACGTCTACGTCACCGGCGCGCACGTCTTCGGCGACTTCCCGCCCGGCCACCGCAGCCTCCGAGAGGGGATGCGCGTCTACGGCGTGCTCGCGGCGGCACACATCAGGGCATACGTCCTCATCCACGCGCTGCGGCCCGCGCCGGACACGATGGTCGGGGTCGCCCACCACCTGCGGCCCTTCCGGCCGGGCAACCCGCGCAACCCGTGGCACCGCGTGCTGACGCCGGCCATGCGCCACCTCTTCCAGGGCGCGATCGTGCGAGCCATGACGACCGGCGAGTTCACGCTGCCCCTGCGCCGGCCCGAAGGGATCGCACCCGGGCGCTACGCCGACTTCTTCGGGCTCAACTACTACTCGCGCACGACGGTGACGCGCTTCGACGACGGCACCCCGCCGGGCGTCCCCGTCAACGACCTCGGCTGGGAGGTGTATGCCGCGGGGCTGGGTGAGACGGCGCGGTGGGCCTGGGAGACCTACGGGCTTCCCGTCTGGGTCACCGAGAACGGGACGTGCGACGCCGCCGACGCCTTCCGGTCGCGCTACCTGTGGGAGCACCTCTCGGTCCTGAGCAGCGTTCGGGCACAAGGGGTTCCGGTCGAGCGCTACTACCACTGGTGCTTCGTCGACAACTGGGAGTGGAACGAGGGTGAGGGTCCGCGCTTCGGCCTCGTCGCCCTCGACTACGAGACGCAGGAACGCACGGTCCGCGACTCGGGTCGGTTCTTCGCAGAGGTCACGCGCGAGGGCGGAGCGACGGCGGAGATGCACGCGAGATACGTTGCGGGACAGACCTATCCGATGAGCTCGGCCGAGGCCCACCACCGCTGACGGCGGTCTCCCGGACGGCTGCGTCGAGGCAGGGGCAGGAGTACCGTCGACGGTGTCGGACCTTCCGAGGAGGCTGCCATGCGTCTCAACCCGCTCTGCGACGCGACCTGGACCTATGACCTCATCCACGAGGTCGAGCCTTCAGGCAGACGCGACGGCCGCGTCTACGGTCAGGGCACCGGCACCCTGACGGGTCGGCTGTCCGGCACGGCGTCGTGGTCGAACTTCCCGCGACTCCGCGAGGGCTACGCCTCACCGGACGCCCGCGGCGTCATCCACGTCGACGACGGCATCGTCCTGTTCACCCTGACCGGCCTGTCGTCGCTGGCGGACGGGCGAGGCGTCCACGTCCTCACCTTCCAGACCGAGGCGCCGGCCCACCGGTGGCTCAACGACGTCATCGCCGTGGGCGAGGGCAGCATCGACGTCGAGCACGCCCGGCTGGCGATGCGCTACTACGAGTGCGAGGTCGAGCTGCCCCTGCCTGACGTGGAGCTGCCCTGACGCGCATCCGGACCAGGGCCCTGACAGGAAACGCCGCCCCGCTCCTCGCGGGACGGGGCGGCGACCGGGCCGGCTCTCCGCTCACCCCTCCGGAGCGGAGCAGCTGCCCTTGTCCCACGTGAAGCCCGAACCGGACGACCAGTGGCTGACGATCTGCACCTTGACGTTGCCGCCCGTGGTGGTGTCGTGCAGCACCCAGTGCTCCGTGTCGGTGAAGACGAGCGGTGTGCCCGTGGCGTCGACCTTCCCGCCGAACCACGAAGCCCCCGACACCGTGTAGAGATCGCCGTTCTCACCGACGAGCGTGACGCCGTGCGTGTTCACGGTCCCCGTCTCGTGAAACACACCCTGGCCGTCGACCGTCCAGTGGTCGACCATGTAGACCGTGCCGCTGACCGCCGTGATGTCCCCCGTCGGCGCACTGCACTCGAAGACGGCACCGGCCGCAGGGAACGACGAGTGCTCGGTCCCTCCGTTCGACGGTGCAGCGCCCGCGGCTCCGGCCGCGAGTCCGATCGTGCCCAGTGCGGTGATGCCGGCCATGACGGCACGACTGCGCAGTGAACGCATGTGTCTCCCCTTTCCCCTTGTTGACCAACCGGCGCCAGACCCCCGAGGTCGTCGGGCGGCGCCGATCGGCGCCACCCTCCAAGGTGCTCCGACCGAGGCGGCCAGAGACGAAAAAGGCACAACTGTCAGCATATTCGCAGGAAGTGCGCCTCGTCTGGGAGATTGCTGCACGCAAACCAGACGTTACTGGCGCTGCGGGGGAGCCGCCGGGGGAAGGGGCCGGGAGGGGGCTCAGCACTCGATGACGTTGACGGCGAGCCCGCCGCGCGCGGTCTCCTTGTACTTCACCTTCATGTCGCGGCCGGTCTCACGCATCGTCTTGATGACCTTGTCGAGGCTGACGACGTGCGAGCCGTCGCCGCGCAGCGCCGTTCGGGCGGCGGTGATGGCCTTGACCGAGGCGATCGCGTTGCGCTCGATGCACGGGATCTGGACGAGGCCACCCACGGGGTCGCAGGTCAGGCCGAGGTTGTGCTCCATGCCGATCTCGGCGGCGTTCTCCACCTGCTCGGGGGTGCCACCCATGACGGCGGCCATGGCGCCGGCCGCCATCGAGCAGGCCGACCCGACCTCGCCCTGGCAGCCGACCTCGGCGCCGGAGACCGAAGCGGTCTCCAGGTAGATGACGCCGATGGCTCCCGCGGTCAGCAGGAAGCGGACGATCCCGTCGCGGTTCGCCCCGGGCACGAAGTTCGCGTAGTAGTGCAGCACGGCGGGGATGATGCCGGCCGCGCCGTTGGTCGGGGCGGTGACGACGCGGCCGCCCGACGCGTTCTCCTCGTTGACGGCCAGGGCGTAGAGCGTGATCCAGTCCATGCCGCGCAGCGGGTCGTCACTCGTGCCCTCGACGCGCAGGCGGCGCGCCAGCTCAGGCGCCCGGCGGCGCACGCGCAGGCCACCCGGCAGGACGCCTTCGTTGCGGATGCCGTTCTGGACGCACTCCTTCATGACGTCCCAGATCTTGAGCAGCCCGTCACGGACCTCCGCCTCGGTGCGCCATGACAGCTCGTTCTCGAGCATGATCTGCGCGATCGACTTGCCGGTCTCGCGGCAGTGGGCGAGCAGCTGGTCGCCGGTCTGGTAGGGGTGCGCGACCGGCGTGGTGTCCTGGACGACCATCGTCGAGCCGTCGGCGTCCTCGCCGACGACGAAACCGCCGCCGACGGAGTAGTACGTGTGGGCCGCGACCGTCGTCCCCGTCGCGTCGAGGGCCGTGAAGGTCATGCCGTTCGGGTGCACCGGCAGCGTCTTGCGCCGGTGCAGCACGAGGTCCTCGTCCTCGTTGAAGTCGATCTCGTGCTCGCCCAGGACGGGCAGTCGCCGGGTGGACCGGATCTCGGCGAGGCGGCCCTCGACGGCGCGCGGGTCGCACAGCTCGGGACGCTCACCCGTGAGACCGAGCAGGACCGCCTTGTCGCTGCCGTGCCCGTGACCGGTCGCGCCGAGCGAGCCGAAGAGCTCCGAACGCACCCGCGCGACCTGAGGGAGGCGGCCCTCGTCGCGCAGCCGCTCCGCGAAGAGCACCGCGGCGCGCATCGGACCGACGGTGTGCGAGCTCGACGGCCCGATACCGATCGAGAAGAGGTCGAAAACGCTGAGCGCCATGGAGTCCTGACTTCGTGTCGTCGTTGACGGCTGCCGCCCGGGGTGGTGGGCGATCCGCTTGAGCCTACGTCCCGGGAGTGCCCGCACGCACATGCGTGGAACGGCGCCCCGGCGCGCAGCCCGCGCGAGCGGCTCGCAGGGTCGGCCCCTACAGTCGAGGAGTGCCCCAGGTCAGTGCCGACGTCCACGTCCCCCTCCCGCCGCCCGTCGCCCGCGCGCTGGCCGGGTCGGTGGGCGAGCCGACGCTCCGGCTGGCCCCGCACCTGACCCCGGAACCCTTCACGTGGCGCTTCGACGCCGAGGACGACGGCACCCTCGTCGTGCTGACGCTGGCGTATGCCGTCGACCCGGGCTGGGTGCGTTCGATCACCCACGAGGTCACCCAGTGGTCTCTCGCCAAGCAGCTGCGCGCCCACCTCGCGACCGTCGTCGAGGCGGCCGGCGACCCCGAGCGGGTCGCACGCGCCCGGGCCGGCGCGGGCGAGGGCTGATGCAGCAGCCGCGCTGGGTCGACGCCGCCGCGGTCCGTCGGATCGTCTCGCCCGACCGTGCCCGGCGTCTCATCCGTTGCGAGCTCGCCGACGGTCTCGATCCAGCGTCGGACCCGGCCCGGATGGTCGCGGGCGTCGCCGACGGCCAGCTCCTCGTCATGCCCGCTACAAAGGGCCGCGTGGCCGGCGTCAAGGTCGTCTCGGTCGCGCCGGGCAACCCGGCCCGCGGCCTCGAGCGCATCCAGGCGCTCTACATCCTGCTCGACGCCGACACCCTGACGCCGTCGGTCCTCATCGACGGCACGGCGGTCACGTCGCTGCGCACCCCTGCCGTGTCCGCCGTGGCCATGGACGCGCTCGCCCCGGCCGAGGTCGGGTCCGCGGTCATCTTCGGGAGCGGGCCCCAGGCGCTCGGTCACGCGGAGGCGCTGCTCGCCATCCGGGAGACGTCGTCGGTGACGGTCGTCGGTCGGCGGGGCGACGCCGCCCGCGCGACCGCGCAACGGATCTCCGGGCTCGCGACGACGCACCGGCTCAGCACGCGCGGCATCACGGTCGACGACCCACAGGTCGAGGCGGCCGTGCGCGAGGCGCAGGTCGTCGTGACGGCCACGTCGGCGGCGACGCCGGTGCTCGACGACGACTGGGTGGCCGACGGGGCGTGCGTCGTTGCCATCGGCTCGCACGAGCCGCACCGTCGTGAGCTCGGGTCGGGGCTGCTCGGCCGCTCGCTCGTCGTCGTCGAGGACATCGGGACGGCGCACCGTGAGGCCGGCGACGTCATCCTCGCAGCCGCGCAGGGCGCCCTCGACTGGGCCGACGTCCACACGCTCGCGGACCTCGTGCTCGGCCGGGTCGAGCGGGCGAGCGACCGGCCCAACGTCTTCAAGAGCGTCGGCATGGCGTGGCAGGACCTCGTCATCGCCGAACACCTCGCCCGCCCCTGACACTCGAGTAGGCCCGCCACCGCACTCGAGTGGGAGTGGGGGTCAGGCGGAGGGGGTGGCGGCGACGACGTCGCCGATGGGCTGGAAGCCGTCGTTGAAGGGCAGGATGCGGCGGGCGGTCGACTCGGGGTGCTCGACGACCGCACGGATCACGTGGGCGACGTTGTCGCGCGACACCGTGCCAGCGACGATGTCCTGACCGGCGGCGATGTGGCCGGTGGCCGCGTCGGTGGTCAGTCCGCTCGGGCGCAGGATGGTCCATGCGAGGGCGGTGCCCTGGAGGTGCTCGTCGGCCGCGGTCTTGGCCTCGGCGTACGGGTAGAAGGAGCTGTCCTCGGGCACGCCGTGGTCGGGCCCGGCGCCGAAGTAGGACACCATGACGTAGCGCTCGACCCCGGCCTGTGCGGCGGCGTCCATCGAGCGGATCGCGGCGTCGCGGTCGACGGCATACGTCCGCTCGGGGCTGCCGCCGCCGGCGCCGGCCGACCACACGACGACGTCGCTCCCGCGCACGAGTTCCGCGATCTGCTCGGTCGTGGCGTGCTCGACGTCGAGCACGGCCGCCGTGGCACCGGTCGCCTCGACGGCGGCGACGTGCTCCGGGTTGCGGACCACGGAGGTGACGTCGTGGCCGTCGGAGACGAGGAGCGGGGCGGCGAGCAGGGCGACCTTGCCGTGGCCGCCGACGATGATGACGTGGGACATGCATCCACCATCGCAGAGTGGCGGCGATGGTGCGTCGGGCGCCGGTGCAAAAGGTGACAATCCTCCACCCCCGCCACGGCGGCGAGGTCGTGTATGTTCTCCCACGGCTGAGGCGCCACACGCCCTCGCCATGGTTCACCGACCACCCTCACGGTCACCGAGTTCCTCTGTGTCACAACACCCTCCACAACTCGCGGCTCGTGACCCGACCCGGTCACGCCGCCCTCCACGAGAGCACTCTCACTGATGACCCGATCCACCCATGTCGTCGCGCCGTCACGCGCCGTCACCCTCCTCCTCGTCGCAGCCTTCGCCACGGCCGGCGCCGCCACCCTCGGCGTCCAGGCCGCGTCGGCGACGCCCGGGGACCCGCACCAGGTGTGGGTCTGCAAGTACGTCCAGAAGCCCGGTGTGGACGAGGTCCTCAAGCGCGGCAAGAACCCGATCCACGTGGATGCTGCGTCACTCACGAACGACCGGGGCGTCGCGCCCCAGCTGGGCGACGCGTTCTCGGACGGCCAGTTCCGTTCTGTCGTGGTCTCGCTCGACGCACAGGCACCCGCGACGGACTGCCCTGCAGCCGACGAGGTGGGCGGGTTCGGTGGCGTGAGCCGACCGGGCACCGTGACGCCGACGACCCCGGCGACCACGACCACCCCAACCACTCCGGCCACCCCGACCGCACCCGCGACCACCGTCCCCGGCGACCCGCGCGCCACGTCGACGGCGGTGGGCACGGGCACCCCCACCCCGACGGGGACGGCCGCGACCGGGCTCGGAGCGGCCTCGCCCGCCACGACCCTCGCGCTCGCACCCGTCCCCGCGATGGGCGACGCCGCACCCGACACCGGCGGGATGGGTCAGGTCGCGCAGCGTTCCGGCTCGGCCGACGTGCTCGTCGGTGTCGGTCTGCTGGCCGTGGCCGGCGGCCTGCTCGGTGCCCGCAGCCGCCGCCGACGCCGCGTCGTCGAGGCCGACTGATCACCGGGCGTCACCGGGCGCACGACCGCGCGCCCGGTGGCCGCGCGGTCGTCCCGCTCGTCGCGGCGGCACTGGCCTGCGTAGCGGTGTGGTTCCTGCTCGCCAGACCGCTCGCTGCCGCCGACCTGGCCGCGCGCTCCGCGCCGCCACCGCCGCGTACGCCCATCGCCCGGGCCACGGGGCCGACGTGCCGACCCGGGCCGCCCCACCGCGTCGTCTATCCCGACCTCGGCGTGGACGCGGCGGTCGAGCGGATCGGGCTCGAGACCGACGCCGCGGCCGGAGCCGCCGGGACCGCAGGGACACTGCGACTCGGCAACCCCACCGACATCAGCCGGATCGGCTGGTACGCGGACGGTCCTCAACCGGGCAGCGGCGCCGGCACCGTCCTGCTCGACGGCCACACCTACCGTGACGGGTCGGCCGTCTTCGGCGAGGACTTCCCGTCGCGAGCGCAGGCCGGGCAGCTCGTGCAGACCGTGCAGCAGGACGGCTCGGTCTGCTCGTACCGGGTCGACCGGGTGTGGCCCGCCGTCGACGCCCAGCGCGACTACCCCCGCATCGTCGCGTCCGAGCACCTCTACGACCGCAGCGGACCGGAGCGTCTCTTCCTCGCCACGTGCGGCGGCCTGTGGGACGCGACCCGCGAGGACTACGACGACATCACCGTCCTGGTCGCTTCGCCGCTCCACGACTGACGGTGGGTGACGGGCCGCCCGGAACGCGCCGCAGGCCCGGTCGGGAGCGCGACCGGGCCTGCTGCACGTGCTGCGTCAGTCGCCCCGGTGACCGATGAGCCAACCGATGACGACCCCGATGGCGGCAGCCGCTGCGTAACCGGCATACCGCTGGATCAGCACGGGCATGACGGCCGACCCGAGGTCGAGGGGGGCGTCCTCCTCGACAGAGGCCGGGACCCGGCGCGGGGGCGGCGGCGTGTGTGCCGCCGCAGCGGGTGCCGGCGCCGCCGTCGTGACACCCACCTGCGGACCGGTGTCTGCGGCGAGCGCGTCGGACCCCGTCTCGACGTAGCCCGCCGAAGCGCCGGCCGAAGCCCCAGCCGACGAGCCGGCCGACGAGCCGGCCGCCGCGCCGGCCGCCGCCGGGGCGGCCTCCGGCTCGTCCGCCGGACCGGTCAGCTGCTTCTCGATGCAGGCCACGAAGGCGCCCAGGAGCTTGTCGGACACGTCCTGCATGACGCCCCGGCCGAACTGGGCCGGCTTGCCGGTGACGGCGAGGTCGGTGACGACGTCGGCGCGGGTGCCGTCACCGTCGGGGCTCAGGGTGATCGTCACGGTGGCGCCGGCCGTGCCGTTGCCCCGCTTGTCCTTGCCCTTGGCCTCGATGACGGCGTGGTGCGTCGCGTCGTCGCGCTCGACGAACGAGCCCGACCCGGAGTAGACGAGCGCGATCGGCCCGAGCTTGACCTTGACCGTGCCGGAGAAGCCGTCGTCGGTCACCTCCGTCACGGTCGCCCCGGGGAAGCAGCCGCCGACGCGCTCGAGGTCCATGAAGAGGGCCCACGCGTCGTCGACCGAGGTCGGGACGGTGAAGGAGTGCGTCAGGTCCATCCGGCGATCACGCTCCTGCCGCGGCGAGGACCGCGCGCCGCGTCAGCACGGTGGCGAGGTGCTTGCGGTAGTCGGAGTCACCGTTGAGGTCGGAGGGCGGGTTGGTGCCGTCGGCTACAGACGCGACGGCCGCACGGACCGCCTCGTCGGTCGCGGGCTGCCCGACGAGGGCCTCCTCGACCGAGCGGGCCCGCAGGGGCGTCGAGCCCATGTTGGTCAGCCCGACGCGGGCCTCGGCGATCGAGCCGCCCTCGCTGCGCACCGTGGCCGCGACGCCGACGATCGACCACTGGTGGCTGACCCGGACGAACTTCTCGTAGTGCGCGCCCCAGCCGGTGTGCTTCGGCACGCGGATCTGTGTCAGCAGCTCGCCCTCGCCGACGGCCGTCGTGAAGAGGTCCTCGAAGAAGTCCTCCGCCGCGACGGTGCGGGTCGAGCCGTCCGCGCCCGCGATGACGAGCTCGGCCTCGAGCGCGAGCGCCGGCGCCCCGACGTCGCCCGCCGGGTCGGCGTGCACGAGCGCGCCGCCGATGGTGCCGCGGTGGCGGATCTGCGGGTCGGCCACGGTCGCGATCGCCTTGGACAGCAGGGCCGCGTGGGTGGACACGGCCCCGGAGGCGAGCACGGCGGCATACGTCGTCATGGCTCCGATGACGAGGTGGTCACCGTCCTCGGAGACGCCCTGGAGCTCGGCGATGCGCCCGAGGTCGATGACGACCCCTGGGGCGTTGAGCCGCATGCGCAGGATGGGCAGCAGCGACTGCCCACCCGCGAGGACCTTGGCGTCGTCGCCGTGCTCGGCGAGCGCCGCGATGGCCTCCTGGACGGTCGAGGGGGCCAGGTAGTCGAACTGGGCCGGGATCATGACTGGCTCCCCTCGCTCGCGGACTCGGGACTCGCGGCCCCGGGGTCCTGGTTGGGCGCACCCTCGTCGAAGTGCGGCTGCGCGTCGCGCTCACCTTCGACCGGGACGGCCCCCCCCTTCTGGATGGCCTTCCACACCCGCTCGGGGGTGCACGGCATGAGGATGTCGTTGACGCCGAAGCTGCGCACCGCATCAACGATCGCGTTGACGACGGCTGGTGTCGAGGCGATCGTGCCCGCCTCGCCGACTCCCTTGGTGCCCAACGTGTTCGTCGTCGACGGTGACGTCGTGTGGTCGGTGATGAAGCTGATCGTGTCGGCGGACGTCGGCAGGGTGTAGTCGACGAACGAGCCCGTGACGAGCGTGCCCTGGTCGTCGTACTCGGCACCCTCCCAGAGGGCCTGCGCGATGCCCTGGACGAGGCCGCCGTGGACCTGACCCTCGACGATGAGCGGGTTGACGATGTTGCCGATGTCGTCGACGCAGACGTACTTGCGCATCGTCGTCGCCCCGGTCTCGGTGTCGACCTCCATCGCGCACAGGTGGGTGCCGTGCGGGAAGGAGAACGTGTTGGGGTCGAACGTCGCGTCGGCGTCGATCGTGGGCTCGATGCCGTCGGGGAGGTTGTGGCACGTCCACGTCTCGAGGGCCACCTCGGGCATGCTGACGCTCTTGTCGGTGCCCTTGACACCGAAGCGCCCTGCCGAGAACTCGATGTCGTCGACGCTGGCCTCGAGCATGTGGGCCGCGATCGGCTTTGCCTTCTCGATGACCTTGTCGGCTGCGCGGATGACCGCCTCGGCCCCGACGACGAGCGAGCGTGAGCCGTACGTGTCCATGCCCCTGGGCGCGATCTGCGTGTCGCCGTGGAGCACCTCGATGTCCTCGAACGGGACGCCGAGCCGGTCGGCGACGATCTGGCTCCACGCCGTCTCGTGGCCCTGCCCGTGAGCGGACGAGCCCGTGACGACCTCGACCGTGCCGGTGGCGAGCATGCGGATGCTCGCGCTCTCCCAGCCGCCGGCCCCGTAGCTGAGGACGCCGAGGATGCGGGACGGGGCGAGACCGCACATCTCGGTGAACGTCGAGATGCCGATGCCGAGCTGGACCGGGTCGTTGCTCTCGCGGCGACGCCGCTGCTCGGCGCGCAGCTCGTCGTAGCCGAAGAGCTCCTTCGCCTTGGCGGTCGCGGCCTCGTAGTTGCCCGAGTCGTAGGTCATGCCCGCCACCGTGGTGAAGGGGAACTCCTCGTGCTTGATCCAGTTCTTCTCGCGGATCTCGAGCGGGTCGACCCCCACCTCGACGGCGAGCTCGTCCATGAGGCGCTCGATGCCGTACGTCGCCTCGGGCCTACCGGCACCGCGATAGGCATCGACCCACGTCTTGTTCGTGTAGTACGTGGTGACGTTGAACTGGTAGGCGGCGAACTTGTAGATCGAGTTGAACATCCACGCGCCGAGCACCGGCACGCCGCCGCCGACGAGGGCCGCGTAGGCCCCGAGGTCGGCCATGAGCTCCACCTTGAGCCCGGTGACCGTGCCGTCCTTCTCCGCGGCGAGGGTGAGCTTCTGCCACTGGTCCCGGCCGTGGTGGCCGGAGACCATCGTCTCGGAACGGGTCTCGGTGTACTTGCAGGGCTTGCCGAGCTTGCGCGCCACGGCGAGCGTGGCGAACTCCTCCGGGGTGGTCTGCAGCTTGCCGCCGAACCCACCACCGACGTCGGGGGCGATGACGCGGATCTTCGACTCCTGCAGTCCGGTGGTGGCTGCGATGCAGAAGCGGAGGACGTGCGGCACCTGGGTCGCCGACCACATCGTCACCTGCTCGCCCGTGGGGTCGACCACCGTGGAACGGGGCTCCATGAAGGCCGGGATG
The DNA here is from genome assembly GCF_001428505.1 of Terrabacter sp. Root181. Taxonomy (GTDB): domain Bacteria; phylum Actinomycetota; class Actinomycetes; order Actinomycetales; family Dermatophilaceae; genus Terrabacter. The sequence goes on along the minus strand of NZ_LMHU01000005.1, from coordinate 132,391 downwards.
AGGCGCTGCTGGCGGTACTCGCGCTCGATGACGATTCCGCCCTCGCGGGCCGTGGCGATGGCCGCCTCGATGTCGCCGCCGGTGCCGCCGGAGGCCGAGTCGAGCTGCCACGTGGCACTCGTGTTCGTGCCGAGGCCGGGGTGGGCCAGGACCGAGTCGGTGGCCGCCTGCTTGAGGTCGAGGACCGCCGGCAGCTCGTCGTAGTCGACGTCGACGAGCTCGGCGGCATCACGCGCCTCGGCGGAGCTGCGGGCCGCGACGACGGCGACGATCTCGCCGGCGTGCGCGACGTGGGACACGGCCACCGGCAGGTGGTCGGGCGTCTTCTGGTCGGCACTGATCGGCCACGCCGTGATGTTGACGCCCTGGATGTCCTTGAGGTCCTCCCCCGTGAACACCGCGAGGACACCAGACGCGGCCTTCGCCTCGTCGGTGTTGATCGCGCTGATGGTGGCGTGGGCGAAGGGGCTGCGCACCATCGCGAGGTGCAGCATGCCGGGCAGCTGGATGTTGTCGGTCCAGCGGGTGCGGCCGGTGATGAGGCGCTGGTCCTCCTTGCGGGTGCGTGCCCTGCCGATCTCGGGTGTCGGGGCGTCGGCCGCGCGGTCCTCGGTGATGGTCATGACGACACCGCCTGCGAGCTCATCGAGGTCGCCGCCTGCTGCACGGCCTTGACGATGTTGTGGTAGCCGGTGCAGCGGCAGAGGTTGCCCTCGAGACCCTCGCGGATCTCCTGCTCGCTGGGGTCGGGGTTGTTCTTGAGGACGTCACACGCCTGCATGATCATGCCGGGGGTGCAGTAGCCGCACTGGAGGGCGTGGCACTCGTGGAAGGCCTGCTGAACCGGGTGGAGCTCGCCGTCCACGGCGAGCCCCTCGATCGTCGTCACCTCGTGGCCGTCCGCCTGGACGGCGAGGACGTTGCAGGACTTCACGCTCGTCCCGTCGAGGTGCACGGTGCAGGCACCGCAGTTGCTCGTGTCGCATCCGATGACGGTTCCGGTCTTACCGAGGCTTTCGCGAAGGTACTGGACCAGAAGGGTCCTGGGCTCGACCTCGTCGGAGTAGCTCACCCCGTCGACGGTCACATTGATACGGGTCATGCTGTCGGTCCTCCTGCCACGCTGCAGTTGACATCGTTGACTTCCCCAGGCTGAGTCTTACTCGGGTTCAACTACTTCACAAGGGCAACCGGGAGAACCCTCAACATCCCGCAGCCGATCCCCAGCGGGGTCCCCCGAAGGGCTCGACGAAGGGCGCCGCGACGGGCGCCACTTTGGCGTCGCGCGGGCCACGGACGAGACTGTCGGCATGACTCTTCACGCCGACGACTACCAGGCCCTCCGCAGCCGCTACGACTCGATGACCTACCGCCGCACGGGCCGTTCGGGGCTCGACCTGCCGGCCGTCTCGCTCGGGATGTGGCACAACTTCGGCGACGACGTCCCCCTCGACCGCCAGCGCGCGACGCTCCGTCGCGCCTTCGACCTCGGCGTCACGCACTTCGACCTCGCCAACAACTACGGGCCGCCCTACGGCAGTGCCGAACGCAACTTCGGCGCGATCTACGCGCAGGACTTCAAGCGCTACCGCGACGAGCTGATCCTGTCGACGAAGGCCGGATACGACATGTGGCCGGGCCCGTACGGCCAGGGCGGCGGCAACCGCAAGTACGTCCTGTCCTCGCTCGACCAGTCGCTGGCGCGGATGGGCGTCGACTACGTCGACATCTTCTACTCCCACCGTTTCGACGAGACGACGCCGCTCGAGGAGACGATGGGCGCGCTCGACACGGCCGTCCGCCAGGGCAAGGCGCTGTATGCCGGCATCTCCTCCTACTCGGGTCCCCGCACCAAGGAGGCCGTCGAGATCCTGCGCGCCATGGGCACGCCGCTGCTCATCCACCAGCCGAGCTACTCGATGCTCAACCGCTGGGTCGAGGAGGACCTGCTCGACGTGCTCGGCGAGGAGGGCGTCGGCTGCATCGCCTTCAGCCCGCTCGCGCAGGGGATGCTCACCGACAAGTACCTCAACGGGGTCCCCGCGGGCTCGCGCGCCTCGCAGGACAAGTCGCTCTCGACCGACCTGCTGACCGAGCAGAACCTCACGCACATCCGTGCCCTCAACGAGATGGCGCAGGCGCGCGGTCAGTCGCTCGCCCAGATGGCGCTCGCGTGGATCCTGCGGGACCAGCGCGTCACGTCGGTGCTCATCGGCGCCTCGTCGGTCGCCCAGCTCGAGGACAGCCTCGGCTCGCTCGACAACCTCGACTTCAGCACCGAGGAGCTCGACCGGATCGACCAGCACGCGGTCGAGGGCGGCATCAACCTCTGGAAGACGTCGAGCACGCACTGACCGACGGCGTATGCCGTGTGGCCGGGACCGCGGGTCGCCGCGGTCCCGCCACCGACCGCTACGTCACTGCTGCACCACGTGCAGCACTGTCGTAGGCCGACGCGCCATGCGCGCTCGGAAGCTGCTCCCGAGAACGGAGCAGCTTCCGAGCGAAGCCGGCGTCACGGCATACGCAGGTGGTTCCGCAGCAGCGGTCGCCCACCTGGGGACCTCAGTCGCCGAGGTAGCCCTGGACGAACTCGAGGACGTCGGGACGGTCGACGCGGAAGACGCCGCCGGTGCCGCCGCACGTCGAGTTGATGCCGAACGAGGTCACGCCTGCGACGACGTTGCTGTCGCCGAGGAAGTTCGGGCCGCCGGAGTCACCGAAGCACGTGCCTCCGGTGTTGGCGTTGTTCGACAGCAGCAGCGACTGGGGTCCGGTGAAGCCGGTGTTGATCTGGAGCAGGTGCGGGTGTGCGACCATCCGGATGCGCAGCGCCAGCTCCTTCGACGCGGCGGCGTCGGGGAAGGCCTTCTGCAGGCCGTAGCCGACCGACGTGAACGTCGTCGACCGGCGCGGCTTGAGGGCGTCGAGCTGGTTCGCCGTGGGGAGGGCGCCGTAGGCCGGCATGGCCATCGGCGTGTCGAGGACGACGACTCCGGCGTCGTGGAGGAAGAACGCGTCGGGGTCGTAGGACGGGATGGTGTGCGGCGTGCCGCCGACCTGGCCCGTGTTCGGGTAGCCGTTGCCGGGACGGCCGTTCTCGACGTCGGCCTGGAACCAGATCTCGACGTGGGCGGCGGGCGCCTCGGTGCAGTGGCCCGCCGTGAGGAAGACCGTCGAGCTGAGGAGGGTGCCGGAGCAGCGCCACAGCGGGTTGCCGGCGGCGTCCTGGGCGACCATGAGCCCGACGTACGGGTGGCCGTTGCCGTCGAGCGTCCCGTCGGTGACGGCGCCGGCCGGGGCCGAGGCGCCGAGCACGAGGGCGAGGGCCGCGACGAGCGCGAACCAGATCTTCTTCATGGAGTGACCTTTCGAGGGCGGGCGCGCTCATGGCGCGGCACTTTCCCCGAGGTCTGGCCACGGTAACCCGCCGCACCGGCCGCGTGGGCCGCTTCGCCCGACGGACCCGAGGCCGTATGCCGCCGGGTGCCACCGGGCGCGCGTGCGGTCCGCACGGGCCGCGGCCGGGAACGGGCCCCGGCCGGGAACGGGGCTCAGGAGCGGGGCAGCACCGCGAGGACGCGTTCGACGTGGTCGCGGAACTCCCGCATGAAGTCGGTGAGGAACGTCCTCATCGACTCGTCGGTGACGTCGCCGTCGTCGGTGATCGCCCCCGGCGCGAGCCTGAGGTAGGCCTCGGGCGCGGTCATCTGGCGGGCGTTGCAGAAGCTCAGCACGCCACGCAGGCTCTGCTGGGCGAGCGCCGTGCCGATCTGGCCGGGAGAGGCCCCGATGACGGCGGCCGGCACGTGGTTGAAGGAGTTCTGGCCCCAGGGGCGTGACGCCCAGTCGATGGCGTTCTTCAGGGCGCCGGGGATCGAGCGGTTGTACTCGGGCGTCACGAAGAGGACGGCGCTCGAGGCGGCGATGGCCTCCTTGAGGGCCGTGGCCTCGGCGGGGTAGTCGCTGTCGAAGTCCGGGCTGTAGAGCGGCAGGTTGCCGATCGGGATCTCCGTGAACTCGAGGTCCGACGGCGCGAGCCGGATCAACGCCTGGCTCAGCGTCCGGTTGATCGAGGTCGATGACAGGCTGCCCACGAAGTAGCCGACCTGGTACGTGCTCACGATGGTCCTCCTCGCTCGGGGACCTCCAGTGTCGCCTCCCTCGACCCGCGACGGCCAGCGCAGCCCGTCCGCCCGTGGCGGCCCCGCGCCTGCCGCCGCCGTCGGCTCGGTCAGGTGCGGGGCTGCCAGCCGGGGCCGCGGAAGACGAAGCCCCAGCGGTCGCGCCACCGGCGGGCGGCGCGCACATCGGCCCAGATCGACGCGTACTCGTGGGTGGCGACGACGAGCGGGTTGTAGGTGCGCAGCTGCTTCGTCAGGCCGTAGACGACCCGCTCGCCCTCGGGCTCGAACGAGCGGAAGAGGCGGTCCCAGATGACGAGGATGCCGCCGTAGTTGCGGTCGAGGTAGGCGTTGTTCATGCCGTGGTGCACGCGGTGGTGCGAGGGCGTATTCATGACGAGTTCCACTGGGCGCCAGAGCTTCCCGACGCGTTCGGTGTGGAGGAAGAACTGGTAGAGCAGCGAGATCGACTGCTGGAGGAAGATCGCCCAGACCGGCACGCCGAGGAGCGCCAGCGGCGCCCAGAACGGGATGCCCCCGAAGGGCGTCCACGTCTGGCGCAGCGCCGTCGAGAAGTTGTAGCGCTGGCTCGAGTGGTGCACGACGTGGCTCGCCCAGAGGATGCGCACCTCGTGGTGGGCGCGGTGGTACCAGTAGTACGCGAGGTCCTCGGCGAAGAAGATGACGACCCACACCCACCAGAGCGAGGTGTCGAGGCGGAGCGGCGTCACGGCATACAACGCGGCGTAGACGACGAGCTGGGCTGCCTTGTAGACGATGCCGACGCCGACGCTCCCGATGCCCATGGTCAGGCTGGTGACGGTGTCGCGGACCTCGTAGCCCACCTCGTCGTCGTCGGGCGCCAGCCACAGCGAGAGCACCTCGATGACGATGAAGGCGATGAAGAAGGGGATCGCCGTGAGGATGATGTCGACCATCACGCCCCCTTGGTCATCGGGCCGAGCGTGCGTCCGTCGTCGGTGAGCGAGGCCCACACGTCGACGGCCTGGGTGAGGATCGTGTCGGCGAGCCGCGCGGCACCGGCGGCGTCACCGGCGGCGATGGCGGCGGCGAGCGGCGCGTGCGGGAGCAGGTCGGCGCGGTCGGCGGCGAGCAGCGCGTCCATGACCTCGGGGCTGCCGTCGATGGCGTGGACGAGCGAGTTGAGCGCGAGCCGGAAGGTGAGGTTGCCGCTCGCCTCGACGACGGCGAGCCAGAAGTCGCGGTCGGCGTCGTCGATGTCGGGACAGCCGTATGCCGCCGCTGCCGCCACCACGCGCGCCCGCGCCTCGTCCGTCGCGCGGGAGGCCGCGATGCGGGCCGCCTCGATGCCGATGCAGCGGCGCATCTCGAGCCCGTCGCGCAGGATCATCGGGTCGAGCCCCTCGCCCGAGCGGGCGAGGTGGGCGAGCAGGTCGAGGCCGGCGCTGCTGCGCACGTCGAGCACCGTGGTGCCGCCGCCGTGGACGACGCGGACGAAGCCGGCGACCTGGAGCCGCTGGAGGGCCTCGCGCACCGCGTGCCGGTTGACGGCGAAGGAGGCGGCGAGCTCGCGCTCGGGCGGCAGCGCGTCGCCGGGCTGGAAGCGGCCCGTGAGCACGGCGTCGCGCAGCTCGGCGAAGACCTCGTCGGACACCGACCGACGCGCGACCGGGGTGAACCCACTCTGACTCATGGGGACGAGGATGACACCGGAGACATCAACTCATCAAGAGGTTGGACCAATTTGGTGCCACGGGCTCGCTTGTAGGTTGGGCGCATGCCGGACACCGACGTCGCCGCCGATGCAGACACCGCCGCGCTCAGCATCCAGGAGCGGCTCTACCCGAACCTCCCGTGCTTCGGCTGCGGGCCGGGCAACACGAAGGGCCTGCAGCTCAAGAGCTACCCGGTCGGCGACGGCGCGGGTGAGGGCGTCGTCGCGGCGTTCATGCCGTGGCCCGAGCACGACAACGGGCTCGGCTACCTCAACGGCGGCATCATCGGCACGGTCCTCGACTGCCACAGCGCGGCCGCCGTCATGCTCGAGGCCCAGCGCCGGGGCTGGCCGCCGCTGCCGGGGGCCGACCTCTCCTACGTCACGGCCGGGCTCGACGTGCGCTACCTGCGTCCGGCGCCGTTGCACGACCAGGTCGAGCTCTTCGGCACCGTCGTCGAGTCGGACGAGCCGCAGATGAGGGTCGAGGTGGAGCTCCGCTTCGACGGCAAGGTGCGCGCGCAGGCCACCGCCGTCTGGAAGCGCTGGCGCCCGCGTCCCTGACAGCGGAGGCCGGCGCCGCCAGGAGCCGGGCCGCACGGTCCGCACGCCCGTGTGATCCGGCGCCGTCAGGCGGGCGTCGTCCCCTCGCGCATCAGGGCGTTCAGGTCGCCGACGCGACCGAGGTGCTGGAGCTTGTCGGGGTTGATCTGGTTGTGCAGCGCGATGATCCGTCCGTCGGCGACCTCGATGGTGAGGACCCCGAGCAGCGCGCCGTCGGGGCCGATGGTCAGCGCTGCCGGGCCACCGTTCGCATGGGCGGGCTGGAGGGACACGCCCGCCGGGCCGCCGCGGCGGACCAGGCCGAGCAGGAACCGGGCGACGGCGACCGAGCCGTGCATCGGTGTGCGGATGGCCGGGGCCTTGCCCCCGCCGTCGCCGTAGAAGACGACGTCGTCCGCGAGCAGCTGCTCGAGGTCCTCGAGCCCGCCGCCCTGGACGGCCCCGAGGAAGGCGGCCGCGAGCTCGTCACGTCGCTCCTGCGACGCCTCGAACCGCGGGCCGGCGCCGAGACGTTTGTGGGCGCGCGAGAAGTGCTGGCGGCAGGTGGCCTCCGACTGGCCGACGACGGCCGCGATCTCGGCGTAGTCGTAGCCGAGGGTCTCGCGGAGGATGAAGACAGCCCGCTCCACGGGCGACAGCGACTCCATCAGCACGAGCATCGCCACGGACACGGAGTCCTCGAGCTCGAACCGGGACGCGGGGTCGGGCGCGCGCTCGGGGACGAGCGGCTCCGGCAGCCAGGGCCCGACGTACTCCTCGCGGCGCACCCGGGCGGAGCGGAGCGTGTCGATGGCGAGGCGCGTCGTCACCGTCGTCGCGTACGCGTCGGGCGAGTCGAGCTCGGTGCCCTCGGCGAGGGCGCGGTGCATCTTGAGGAAGGCGTCCTGCACGACGTCCTCCGCCTCCGCGACGCTCCCGAGCATCCGGTACGCGATGGAGAACATCAGCGGCCGCAGGTCGTCGTGCGCTTGGGCCAGGTCGGTCACCTGCCAAGGATTCCACCGCCGGAGGGCCCGTGGCGGTGCGGGGCTGTCACAACCGGACCGGCTGCCTCGTCGGAGGGGGCAACAGCAGGAAACACCTTCCCAGGACAGGAGCAGGACCATGCGCGTACTTCTGTGCGGCGCCACCGGAGCGATCGGCACGACGCTCGGGCCGCAGCTCGTCGAGGCCGGCCACACGGTCGTCGGCACGACCCGCCACGAAGCACAGTTCGCCACCCTAGAGGCACGGGGCGTCGCCCCGCTGCGGATGGACGGCCTCGACCGTGACTCGGTGCTGGCCGCGGTCGAGCAGGCCAAGCCCGACGTCATCGTGCACCAGCTGACCTCGCTCGGCGGAGGCATCGACCCCAAGCACTTCGACCGCGACTTCGCCGTGACGAACCGGCTGCGCACCGAGGGGACCGACCACCTCCTCGAGGCCGCGCGCGAGCACGGCGTCGGACGGGTGGTCGCCCAGAGCTTCACCGGCTGGACCAATGCCCGGGTGGACGGGCCGCTCGCCGACGAGCAGGCCGGCCTCGACCCGGACCCGGCGCCCGAGGCCGTCGAGACACTCGCGGCGATCCGCCACGTGGAGGAGGCGGTGGGCGGGGCGACCGACCTCGACGGGCTCGTGCTGCGCTACGGCGGGCTCTACGGGCCGGGCACCGGCGTCGCCCGTGGGGAGGAGGGGCTCATCGACATCGTCCTGAAGCGCAAGCTCCCCATCGTCGGTCGTGGCGAGGGGCAGTGGGGCTTCGTGCACGTCGTGGACGCCGCCTCGGCCACCGTGGCCGCGGTCGAGCGGGGCCGTCCCGGCCTCTACAACATCGTCGACGACGAGCCGGCTCCCGTCGCGGAGTGGCTCCCCGCACTGGCCGAGGCGCTCGGAGCCAAGCCGCCGCGGCGGATCCCCGTCTGGCTGGCGCGGCCGCTCATCGGACGGCACGGCGTCAACCTCATGACCGCCGCACGCGGGTCGTCGAACGCCAAGGCGAAGGCCGAGCTCGGCTGGGAGCTGCGGTACCCCACCTGGCGCGAGGGCTTCGCCTCAGGGCTCTGAGTCGTGCGCGGGATGGTGGTGGTGGATCGGGCCCTCGGTGGCGGCGAGCCGCTCGCCGGCGCCGCCCCACCGCAGCGCGATGATCTCGGCGGCGATCGAGACGGCAGTCTCCTCGGGCGTGCGGGCGCCGAGGTCGAGCCCGATCGGTGAGCTCATCCGGGCCAGCTCGTCGTCGGTGAGGCCGGCCTCGCGCAGCCGCTCGAGCCGGTCCTCGTGGGTGCGGCGCGAGCCCATGGCGCCGATGTAGGCGACCTCGGGCAGACGGAGCGCGACCTCGAGCAGCGGCACGTCGAACTTCGGGTCATGGGTGAGCACGGCGATGACGGTGCGGCTGTCGATGCGGCCCTCGTCGACCTCGTTCTGGAGGTAGTCGTGCGGCCACTTGACGACGACCTCGTCGGCGCCGGGGAAACGCGTCTTCGTCGCGAAAACGGGCCGGGCGTCGCACACCGTCACGTAGTAGCCGAGGAAGCTCCCCACCCGCGCGACGGCGGCGGCGAAGTCGATGGCGCCGAAGACGAGCATCCGCGGCTTCGGCGCGTGCGCGGCGACGAAGACCCGCATCCCCTCACCGCGACGCTCCCCGTCGGGGCCGTAGGTGAGGATGGCCGAGCGGCCCTGGGCGAGCAGGCCTCGGGCGTCGTCGCGTACGGCATCGTCCGCGCGCCCGCTGCCGAGCGAACCGAGCACGGAGGTGTCCTCGTCGTCGCCGTCGGCCTCGGGGTGCACGACGACGCGGCGCCCCACCCACGAGGGCTCGGGGTGCTCGATGACGGTGACGACGGCGACGGGCCGGCCCGCCGCGATTTCGGCGGCGACGTCGCCGAGCTCGGGAAACGTCTCGCGGGAGACCTTCTCGACGAAGACGTCGAGGATGCCCCCGCAGGTCAGCCCGACGGCATACGCGTCGTCGTCGCTGACGCCGTAGCGCTGGAGCACGGGCCTGCCGGTCTCGACGACCTCCTGGCTCAGCTCGTAGACGGCGCCCTCGACGCAGCCGCCGGAGACGGAGCCGACAGCCTCGCCGCCGGGGCCGACGAGCATCGAGGCGCCTGCCTGGCGCGGCGCCGAGCGCCACGTGCCGACGACGGTGCCGACGCCGACGGTCTCGCCGGCCGACCACCACTGCATCAGCTCGTCCATCACCTCACGCACGGGCCACCACCTCGATCAGCTCCTCGAACGCCGCGAGCGAGTGCCCCGCGACGAAGTCGTCGATGTGCGGCAGGGCCGCGACGATCCCCTGCTGCACCGGCTCGTAGCCGGCCTTCCCGCGGTGCGGGTTGGCCCACACGACCCGGTGCGAGAGGGCGGCGAGCCGGCGCATCTGCTCACCGAGCACCTCCGGACCCTCACGTTCCCAGCCGTCGGAGAAGACAACGACGACGGAGCCCCGGGCCATACCGCGCCGACCCCAGCGGTCGAGGAAGGCGCCGATCGCCTCGCCGAGGCGGGTGCCGCCGGACCAGTCGGGGACGACGCGTCCGGCGGCGGCTAGCGCGCGGTCGGGGTCGCGCTCGGCGAGCGCCCGGGTCACGTGGGTCAGGCGGGTGCCCATGGTGAAGACCTCGACGTGGGGCACCGTGCGCACGAAGACGTGGGCGAGGCGGAGGAGGCTGTCGGCATACGGGCTCATGGAGCCGGAGACGTCGATGAGCAGGACGATGCGGCGTGGGCGGGTGCCGCGGCGGCGGTGGTGGATGCGACCGGGCTCGCCCATCCGCCGCAGCTGCTCCCGGAGGGTGGCCGGGCCGTCGACGGTGCCGCTCCTAGCGCGGACGTGGCGACGGGCGCGGCGCAGGGGCGAGCGCGGGTCGAGGGAGGCGAAGAGGCGTGCGGCGGCGGCGCGGTCAGCGGCGCTGAGGGTCGCGATGTCGCGGTGGCGCAGCACCTCCTGCGCGCTCGCGCGGGCCTGGACGCTGTCGGTGTCGCCGTCGCCGGCCTCGCCCTCGCCGCTGTCGAGCGTCGCCTGGCGCACGGGCGGGCGCTGGATGTCGACGCGGCGTCCCCGGGTGATGGACTCGCCGCCGAACCAGCGCTCGAAGATCTCGTCGTATGCCGGGAAGTCGGCGGGGGTGCTCGTCATCGTCGAGCGGCCGGCCCAGTAGACGCCGGCGCGCTCCCCCATGCCAACCGTGGCCGCCGCGATGAGGAAGGTGCGCTCGCGGTCGGCGGTGACGTTGACGCCGGCGGCGCGCAGGGCGCGGGCGAAGCCGAGGAGCAGCTCGTCGACGTCGGGCTCGGCCGGGGGCTGGGTGGTGTCGGCGGTGGGCAGGGTCATGCGGTGAGCAGCTTGTCGAGCGAGGCGCGGATCCTCTCGGAGTCCTCGCGGTACTTCAGGGCGGCGCCGAGGGTGGCGGCGGCGACCTCGGCGTCGAGGCGGGTGGCGCCGACGGTCTCGAGGGCGCGCGCCCAGTCGAGCGTCTCGGCGACACCCGGGGGCTTGATGAGCTCGCCCGAGGAGCGGAGGCGCTGGACGAGGGTGACGACCTGCTCGGCGAGCGCGGCGCTGACCTCGGGAAGCCGGGTGCGCACGATCTCGAGCTCGCGGGCCAGGCCGGGGTGGTCGATCCAGTGGTAGAGGCAGCGGCGCTTGAGCGCGTCGTGCAGCTCGCGGGTGCGGTTGGAGGTGAGGACGACGATCGGCGGGGTGGCGGCGCTGACGGTGCCGAGCTCGGGGATCGTCACCTGCCACGTGCTCAGGACCTCGAGGAGGAAGGCCTCGAACTCGTCGTCGGCGCGGTCGATCTCGTCGATGAGCAGCACGCACGGGGCTTCGCGGAGGGCCTGGAGCACGGGGCGGGCGAGGAGGAAGCGCTCGTCGAAGAGCTCGGCCTCGAGGGCCTTGGCGTCGTGGTGCTCCTCGCGGCTCAGGGCCTCGACGGTGCGCAGGTGCAGGATCTGGCGCGGGAAGTCCCAGTCGTAGAGGGCCTGCGTCGCGTCGATGCCCTCGTAGCACTGGAGGCGGATGAGCTTGAGGTCGAGGGACTGGGCGAGCGCCTCGGCGAGGGCGGTCTTGCCGGTGCCAGGCTCGCCCTCGAGCAGGATCGGCCGGTTCAGCCGGGTCGCGAGGAAGGTCACCGTCGCGAGCGCCTCGTCGGCGAGGTAGCCCGTGCCGCCCAGGGCGGTTGTGACGTCGTCGGCACTGGTGAACAGGTGATCCATTCCCTGAGCATCACTCATCGGCCGGGCTGGGGGAAGCGGAAGTGCGTCTAGCGGGACGAGTCGAGCTCTTCGCGGGTGTCGACGTCGTGGCCGGTCGCGAGGTCGCCGCACTCGACGAGCTCGTGCGGGGTGGTGCGGAAGTAGTGGCGGGCGCCGTGGTCTCCGGTCGCCGAAGCGATGACCTGCTCCCAGTGGTCGCGGCCGATGAGCGCCGGGTGCCCCGGCACGCTTTGGTATGCCGCCCGCCGCAGTGTGGCGCGGAGCTCGGGGATCGTGGGGCCGCTCGTCCGGTGGAGCTCGACGGCGTGCTCGTCCGGGTCGGGGTGCGGCGAGTGCGCGTTGTCGACGTGTCCGGGGGCGTCGAGGACGCGGGCGACGACCTCGGGCGTCAGGTCGGGGAGATCGACGAGGGTGACGAGCACGGCGTCGACGCACCCCTCCCCCTCATGGGTGGAGCGGGTGAGGGCCGTGAGTCCGGCGCGGAGGGAGGCACCCATCCCCTCGTCCCAGTCGGGGCAGGTGACGACATCGACGTCACGTCCGAGCGCCGTGACGATGGCGGTGACTTCTTCGGCTGCGGCACCGACGACGACGGTGATGCCGGAGCAGCCGCCTGCGTGAAGCAGCGAGACAGCGCGCTCGACGAGCGTCGGCTCGTCCGGGTGCCGGCGAACGAGGGCCTTCGGCCCACCCATGCGTCTCCCGGCGCCGGCTGCGAGGACCAGCCCGCGGACGTGGGCCGCCCTTCCATGCACGGCAGCCGGGTGAGGTGCGGTGTCGCTCTCGGTCACACCCGGAACCTACCCGTCGAGGTGCCCCTCATCGCTGCTGCGCAGTGGCTCAGATCGCCACGTGGCCCGTGTTGATCAGCAGCACCATCTCGTTGTGGAGTCGGCGCTTGTCGGTGAGCGGCACCTGCGCGTACTGCTCGGCGAGCGTCAGGATGGTGTGCCCGATGTCCGCGATCGGGAACCTGACCGGCGCGGGTGGGATGGGCACGAGCGCAGCGGCCTGGTGCGGCACTGCCAGAGCCGCCACGGCGACGAACAGTGCGATCGATGCACGGCGTCGGAATCGCCTCGGACCATGCTGCCTCACCACTGCGGGCATGGTGCCTGCGGTGAAGGACTCTGTGCCACAGGCGCTTTGGCTTCGAAACGTGGTGGCCATCGGAGTCCACCTCCAGTCCTACGAGAACTTCCGATCCCCCAATGTGGGCCGTCCACGGCGCCATGTCTGTGCGCACGGAAACACACTGACCAGAACGTGGCGGGGCACGCGAGGAGGGGTGGCCGCCTGCGGCAGAGCCATACCCGTCATCACGGAGCGGTGGCGACCCGCCGCGGTCACACGACGTGGAACTCGATCCGATAGACCAGGGTGTCGTCGTGGATCGGCCCCGAGTGGGCGGCTCGGTCACGAAGTGCCTCGAGGTCGGACTCGCCTGAGGCCCGCACGTCCTCGTCCGTCACGGCGGAGAAGGGCACAACCTCCATGGAGTCGAGCTCTATGACGACCCCCGCGGTCCGGTATCGGCCCCCGACCTTGACCTGCGGACGGTCCCACCGGCGGATCGTCACGGTGATCTCTCCGCGGGCGACCGCGTCTCGCAGTTCGCGACTGAACATCACATCGACACGCTACGTCGCACCGTCAGCGCTCTGCTCCGTTCAGCTCAGGGGCAGTTCGGCTCTGGAGTCGTCAACGAGGAGCAACGCGCGGTCGAGGTGAGCCCGGTAGACGCGCAGAGGGGCTGGCTCCTGCACCTGGCGCAGTGTCCAAGCGTTGCCGCCGGCTGCCACCGATGCCGCTGAGAAGGCAGCCAGTGCCGCTTCGAGCTCGTCGGCTGGCACCGGCTCGGCGCGGGCCGCAAGCTGGAGTCCGACCCCGGTGTCGGCGGGCTGCCTGCTGTCGAAGACGCTGATGGCCACCTCGGGCCGCTCGAGGAGATTGGTCGAATGCTGCGCCTCGGGTCTCGAGAGCCAGAGGAGCTCTACGTCGAGCCGCTGCGTCGACGGTGAGCGCAGGGAGGCGCCGAACCAGACGGTCGATGCCCACGGCCGACCGTTGGGGTCGGCGGTCGCCAGAGTTAGATAGCGAATGTCTCGGAGCACCGCAGTGGCAATCCGAAGACGGTCGACGACGGCCTCAGGCAGCTCCAGTGGCGGCATAGACATGTCACGAGTATCCGTGCCTCTCGTGCAGCAGTCAGCGAATTTCGCTCCGTCGTCAGATCAAGACACCGAGGCAGATGCGCACCCCAAGGGCCGTGCTGACTCCAACTTCGACGTTGAAGGTGCGAAGCCCATTCCGCCGCAAGCGGGCGCTGCACTCGGACGTTGTTGACGGGTCGTGCCAAGAGTTGTGCGTTGATTCGTAGTGCCTGCTGTCACCAGACCGTGCTATGCCTCGGGTTAGCGCTCGCGGAGCCTGCGACTGGCTCACGTGCGGGGGTGACCGCCGTCGCGTCCAGGAGACGCAGCAACAGCAGGTCAGCCTGCGGTGCTGCTGGCGGCGTGGCCGGCGCCCGTTCGCACCGCCGCTGCGAGCAGGTGTGGTGTCTGAGGTGGCGTGCTGGTCCGCCATGCCACGTAACCGTCTGGACGAACCAGAACGACGCCGCCTGCTCCCACCCCGTAGAGCTCGTGCCAGCCGGCGGCCTCGACGGCGTGGGCTGAGAGGGGAACGCCTGTGGTTCGAGCGAGCTCGACAGCGTGGTCGAGTGCTGGCTTGCCGGCGGGGTCGGTCAGGGCGACGAAGTCACTGCCGAAGAGGTCCAGGGTTGACGTGCTCGTGCCGAGCCAGAGGTGCGGGGCGCGATGTCCTGGCCTGGCCATCGGGATGTACTCACCGACTGGGTTCCGAGGCGTCGGCGCCGGCGTGCCGTCGTCGATGATCGCGGCGGACGCGAAGGCGTGTCCCAGCACCAGACCGTCGACCGGGTTCGGCGGCCGCGCCGGGCCCAGGCTTGCCTCGGCGCAGGCTACTGCGTGTGGGCGCCGTTCGGGTTCGTAGGTGTCGAGCAGGGCAGGGGCAGCCCATCCGGCGATCACCCCGGCTAGCTTCCAGGCCAGGTTGTGCACGTCGGCGATGCCACAGTTCATGCCGAGCCCGCCTTCGGGGGTGGTCAGGTGCGCGGCGTCTCCGGCCAGGAACACCCGCCCGGCCCGGTAGCGATCGGCAACCAGCGCCGTGGGGTCCCAGAACCGGTGTCCGAGGTAGCTCACGTCCACGCTGCCGTCCCCGAGGCCAGCACGGACCAGCTCCAGACAACGACTCTCCGTCATCGACTCCCTCGCTTGGACGTCCGGGTCGTACGGAACGGACATCAGCCACCGATCCTTGTTGTCGACCGCGACGAACAGGGATCCCGCCGGCGCCGGGCCCGCCCGCAGCCAGTAGACGGCGCTCGCGCGTGACGCCATCCTGTCGCCGAGGTCTGCGCCGAAGAGGACGCTGAGCCGGTGCCCCAGGACGCCTGGACCGCTCCGGCTGATCCCGAGCCTGTCGCGGGTGTGACCGTGCGACCCGTCGGCGGCCACCAGGTAGGAGGCGTGCACCGACACACGTTGACCGGCCATGTCGATGCTGGCAACGACGCCGTGGTCGTCCTGGGAGAAGTCGACGAGCTCGGCCGAGAAACGCACGTCAGCGTCGCCGATCGCCCGTGCCCGCAGCACCGGCTCCAAGTGCTCCTGGGAGCAGATCAGCTCGCGGGTGGGGCTCGTGGGCTTGAACTGCGTGAAGGGCAGGGCCCGGCGCTCGTAGTCATCCCCGAGCAAGGTGTGACCCTCGAAGCTGAACAGGCTCGCCGCCGCAGGAAGCGACCTGGTCCTTACCTGCTCGTCCAGACCCCACTGGCGCAAGATCTCCACCGTGCGGGTGGTCACCCGGCGGCCCTTGGGGAAGTCCAACGTCGACGCGTGCTTCTCAACCACCAGAGAGTCGACACCGAAGTGGCGCAGACCCACCGCCATCAAGAGGCCAACGGGGCCCCCGCCAACGACCAGCACCGGCACTTCCAGGGACTCGCCCACCCGAGCAACGTAACACCGAGACGCGTCAGCGCGGATCGGGACTGAAGGACATCCAGAAGTGCCCCCCACCCGCTCGTCAAAGGGATGGTCGTGGCCGCGTCATACCGCCCGCGTGTCCCTCGATGCATCCCGAGGAGCTGGCGCCGATCGCTGGACGGTCCCTGTCGATGATGTCCCCAACTCGCAAGTCGAGGGTCTCGCTCTCCACCACGGCGCGTGGCTCGAGGCCCGAGTGTTCGGCTCAGCCGGCGTGGCTGCCGCCGGGCATTGAGGGCGACGACGAAGCGGGGTCGCGGCCGATTCCATGCTCGAACGTGCTGGGGGTACCCACTTCGTCGGCGTTCGCCCAGGTGAGCCTTAGCGACGAGAGCTCAGCGGTCGACCACCACGACCTCGTAGCTGCTCGCCGTCGGTGGGAACCCGGTATCAAACTTGGCGTTGACCGTCGCGAGGCGGTCGCCGAATCGGGCGACGGTGGTCGGCACCTCAAAACTGCTGCTCGTGACGACCTTGCTGACCGTCCCGGATGCAAGGTCGCCGCTGAGCTGCACCTCAGTGATCTGGTTGGAGAAGTTCTGCACGGCATACAAGCTGCGGCCCTCGAGGAGTATGCCGTCCACGTTCGGCACGCTGACGCCTTCTACCGCCCGACTGGCCCCGGATGCGGGGTCGACGGCGTTGATGGCACCTTGGTTGGTGTGCGCCACGAGCAGGGTGGACCCGTCGGCAGTCGCCTGGATCCCGTTGTTGTTGAATCCGGCGGTCACCTCAGCAGCAGGTCCGCTGAGCTGCAGCGTGGCGAACGGCCCGGCCCGGCCGTCACGGATCGGTACGAAGTAGAGCACGGGCTGCAGCGAATTGGTGAACCAGGCGCCGGTGGGGGTAAGGGCGACGTCGTTGATCACCGAGGGTCCCGTAGAGAACTGGTAGCTCGCGAGAGTGGCACCCGTGTCCAGGTCGTAGACATAGCCTCGGCCGTCGAAGCCACCGGCGACGAAGAGCAGTCGGTCTGCCAGATCGACCCGGAGCCCCAGCGCGTTGCGGCCCGGAGGGTTGTCGATGAACTTCTCAGCGGTGCCCTGCTGAACATCACCCCGATAGATGTCGCCAGAGAAGAGGTCGCCGGCATAGAAGGTGGACCCCGCGCCACTCGCGATGCCCTCGGCCGAGGTGGCACCCGGCAAGGTAATGGTGAACTCGCGGTGGTCGGCCCGGGCACCAGGCGCGGCGACGGTGAAAGCGGCTAACCCGGCGATGGCCAAGGCTGCAGCTGCTCTGGTGGCAGATCGAGTCATGACGGCCTCCTTGCTCCCGCAACAAGCATCCTCTGGCCCGGCACGCTGGTCCAGACTGTCTGACGCCACGATCTGATCCCGCTCCCCGCGCCGGTGTGAGCCACCTGCGTCCTTTCGCCGCGAAGCGGCAGTGTCCTTCCGCCGCGAATCGGCGAATCCGCCTTCACCGCCTGCTCACCGTCCTTCGCCGGAGAGCAGGGAGAGGAAACGCTCTGCGTCGCCTGTGCGGGGCAGGTTGTTGAACATCACGTACGGCGTCGGGCGGCCGTCGACCAGGTCTCGCAGCCGACAGAGCTCGTCGTCCGTGTGGACGTGCCGCGAGCCCGTGGTGCCGTGCAGGCGGTAGTAGGTCTGCTCCGGTGTCACCGTCTCGGTCTGCATGGGGTCCACGACGTGCACGAGGTCCAGCTCGGCACAGAGCTCCTCGAGCAGCTGCGCGGGCCACTCACCGCGGGGCTCCCACAGCAGCCGACCGTCCGGCCGCTCCACCTGCGACACGAAGCTTCGCATCCGCTGGACGTTCTCGGTCGTCGGGCGGAAGCTTTTCGGGCACTGGAGAAGCACGGCGCTGGCCCGCAGGACGCGGGCGCACTCCAGAGTCCGCTCCCACCCCGCAAGGACCTCAGGCGTCGTCCGAAACCCTCCCACCTGGCCATGGGCGCTGTCCGGCAGAGGCTGTTTCAACCGGCGGTAGGTCGGGCTGTTGGACTCATGGGTGACGATCTGCCACGCCTTCATCGTGAACTCGAAGTCGGTCGGCACCTGGGTCCGCCAGCGCGTCAGGACGGCGTCCGCGGGCGGGTCGTAGAACGTGTTCTGGACCTCGACGACGGGGAAGCGCCGCACATACGCCGCCTGCGAGACCGTCCACCCGCACAGGCCGACCCGAACGTCCACAGCCCTACCCCTCCCCGGGGCGGCTGTCGTCAAGACTCACGACCGTCATCCCGGCGGCTGACGCCCGATCCACGGAGGCCAGGGCCGCACCGGCTCCGTCGAGGCCGATGACGTGGCCGACGAGGTCGGCTGGGCGCAGGGTGCCGTCCTCGATCAGGCTGAGCATTGCCGGGTAGTCGCGGGCGGGCATGCCGTGGGAGCCGTAGATCTCCAGCTCTTGGGAGATGACGAGGTCCATCGGGAGCGGCGGGGTCGAGTTGGGCCCGAGCAGCAGTCCTGCCTGGACGTGCCGGCCGCGGCGGCGCAAGCTGCGCACCGACGCCACCGCCAGCTCGGGCGAGCCGAACGCGTCGATGGAGACGTGCGCGCCGCCATCCGTGACCTCCTGGATCGCGGCAGCCACGTCCTCAACAGTCCGAGCATCGACGACCACCGAAGCACCCAGCGACGAAGCTCGTTCCAGCGCAGCGGGATTCACGTCAACGGCGACCACCTGCGCACCGAGCGCCACACCGATCATCACCGCCGACAGCCCGACCCCGCCGCACCCATGCACCGCCAGCCACTCACCGGCACCAAGCCGGCCGTGCGTCGTCAGAGCCCGGAACGCCGTCGCGAACCGGCACCCCAGCGACGCCGCCGTCACGAAGTCGACCGAGTCCGACAGCCGCACGAGGTTCGTGTCCGCGCCGTGGATCGCCACGAGCTCGGCGAACGACCCCGGCCCCGTGAAGCCGGGCTGCGTCTGGTCCGGACACACCTGCGCCTCACCCGTCAGGCACCAGGAGCACCGGCCACACCCGCACACGAACGGCACCGTCACCCGGTCGCCGACGACCCAGTCGCGCACGCCAGACCCCACCGAAGCCACGACACCGGCCAGCTCGTGGCCGGGGATGTGCGGCAACGACACGGGGTCGTGCCCCTTCCACGCGTGCCAGTCCGAACGGCATACGCCCGTCGCCTTCACAGCGACGACGACCCCGCGAGCCGGACACGACGGCTCGGGCACGTCCCGCAGCTCCGGCATACGCCCGTAGTCGTCGTAGACGACAGCCTTCACGACGCGTGCGGGTCCGTCAGGACGTCGCGCCACGAGTGCTGCGGCGAGTAGCCGACCAGGTCGCGGGCCTTGTCGATGGAGTAGAAGGTCTCGTTGCGCCCCATCGGCCGCCGCAGCTCCACCCCGTCGTAGAAGCGCTCACGCACCTCGTCGGTCGTGGCGGCGACGGACATGTCGGCGTTGGCGACGTTGAAGACCTCGTAGCCCAGCCCGTCGGTCTCGAGGCAGCGCTCCACCATCTGGCCGAGGTCGCGGGTGTCGATGTAGGCGAAGATGTTGCGCCGCCGGAGCGCCGGGTCCTGCAGGAACGGCGGGAACATCTCGGCGTACTCGTGCGGCTCGATGACGTTGTTGATGCGCAGGCCGTAGATGTCGAAGCCGGTGCGGGCCTGGAACGAGCGCGCCGTCACCTCGTTGGCCACCTTGGACATCGCGTAGGAGTCCTCCGGCACCGTCGGGTGCTCCTCGTCGACCGGCACGTAGAGCGGCCGCCGCTCGCCCTGGGCGAAGCACACGCCGTACGTCGTCTCCGACGACGCGAAGATCACCTTGCGCACGCCGAGCCGGGTCGCGGCCTCGAGCACGTTGTATGTGCTGAGCACGTTCGTCGCGTACGTCTTCGCCTCCGACATGAGCAGGATCGCCGGGACGGCGGCGAAGTGCACGACGGCGTCGTAGGCCGGCTTGGCCGGCAGGTCCAGCTCGTCGAAGCGCGCCAGACCCGCGAGCGCCGAGTACGTCTCGCCCGCGTCCGTCAGGTCGACCTTCAGATCCGCGACGCCCGGATGCCGCAGCGGGACGAGGTCGGCGTTCGTGACCTGGTGACCCAGCTCGGCGAGGAACGTCGCGACGTGCTTGCCGGCCTTGCCGCTGCCGCCCGTGAAGAAGATGCGCATGCCTCGATCCAACCACCGATCCCCCGGACACCTCGAGAGCGCACGGACGCTGGCCATCCGGGCTGCAGGACAGCTGGGGAGCGGTCGGGAGCAGCTGGTCAGTCGGCGCCGGGCTCGATGAGCCGCTGGCGCACGGCATACATGGCCGCCTCCATCCGCGAGTGCATCTGCAGCTTGTCGAGGATGTTGCGGATGTGGCTGCAGACGGTGAACTCCGAGATGCCCAGATCGACGGCGATCTCGCGGTTGAGCCGCCCCTGCGCGACGCGCTGGAGGACGTCGACCTCCCGGGGCGTCAGGCTCGGCCGCATCTCGGGCTCAGGTGAAGATGGCTGGGCCGGTGGGGCCGTGCTGATCTGCTTGAACTCGAGGAGCAGCTTGGTGGCCATTGCGGGTGAGAGCTGGGACTCCCCGTTGGCCACGCCCCGAATGCCGGCCCCGATGTCCTCGATCACGCTTTTCAGGAGGTAGCCGTCCGCGCCGGCCCGAATCGCCTCGAAGAGGTCGGCGTCATCATCGGAGCCGGTGAGCATCAGGATCAGCACCGAGGGGACGCGCTGCTTGATGATCCGGCACGCCTCGATCCCTCCGCGTTTCGGCATACCGACGTCCATGACGATGACGTCGGGCAGGAACTCCTCGGCCTGGTGCACCGCCTCGACCCCGTCGGCGGCCTGCGCCACGACCTCGATGTCGTCCTCGACGGCGAGCACGGTCTGCAGCCCCCGGCGGTAGAGGCCGTGGTCGTCAACGATGAGAACGCGGATGCGATCCGCGGCCGAGGTCACCGTCCCATCCTCGCGCACGACCCGTGCCGGCTTGGCCACCAGGTCCAGCTCGTCGAAGCGCGTCAGCCCGGCGAGCGCCGAGCACAACTCGCCGGCGACTGCGCGTTCGCCGGTCACGCCCCGACTGGTGGGAGAAGGGGGAGCAGCATCTCGCGGAGCGCCTCCTCGGTCTGCCGGGCGGAGAGCCCGCCGTCGAACCGGAGGATCCGCCACGTGGTGGCGTCGCAGACGGCGACGACCTGGGCCAGCCGGCGCCTTCGAGTCGCTGTGTCGTCAATGCCGTCGAGGCGCTCGGCGAAGGCCTCTCGACACCAGCTCACGTGGTAGCTGCGGCTGCGGGCGGCGAGCTCCGGCACACCGGGCGCCTGGCCCGCCTCGGCGTAGAGCTTGAGGATCAGCGCGCCGTGGTCCTCGTAGTAGCGGACCAGCGAGTGCAGCGTGCCCTCGGGACTCTCCCCCACGGCGGCCTCGCGGTCGGCGGCGAGCCGGGAGAGCTCGCGCTCGACCGTGGCGGCCAGGAGACCGTGCTTCGTGCCGAAGCGCCGGATCACCGTCTGCACCGTGACGTCGGCCTTCGCGGCGACGTCCTCGAGCCGGATGCGGTCGTACGGGACGTCGGCGTAGAGGCCGAGCATCGTGTCGATGATCCGCTGGCCGGTCCGCTCGGCCGCTTCTGCACGGGCCGTCATCCGGTAGGCCCGTGCCGCCCCATCTTTCATGCGATCAATGCTAACCTCAATATATTCATGTCAGTCTCACTAAGATCAACTCATCCGAGGAGCACTCGATGGACCACCACACCTCCGCCTCCGGCAGGGACCAAACGCTCGCCGAGAGCACCGCCCTCGTGCCCACCCGGCTCGGCCGGCTTCACGTCCGTCTCGTCGGTGACGGCCTCACGACCGTCCTGTGGTCGTCGATGTTCGTCGACAGCCACACCTGGGACCCGGTGCTGCCGCTACTGCCTCAGGGCCGCCGGTACGCGCTCGTCGACCCGCCCGGACTGGGCCTCAGCGAGCCCCTGCGTGAAGCCAGCGACATCGGCGGTGCCGCAGACGCGGCCACCGACCTGCTCGCCGGGCTCGGCGTCGACGGCCCGGTCGACTGGGTCGGCAACGCCTTCGGCGGGCACGTCGGGTTCAAGCTCGCCGCGCGACCCGCGTTGCTCCGCAGTCTCGTGGCCGTCAGCTCACCGGCCCAACCGGTCGACGCCCCACTGCGTCGGCAGATCACGCTCCTGCTCCCGATCCTTCGGACAGCGGGTCCCGTGGGGCCGGTGCGCACAGCGATCCTCACGGCCATGCTCACCGACGCCTCCCGAGGCCGCGCACCCCTGCGTCGGATGGTGGAGGAGTCCTTGGCGCGGCCCACCCGCCGCAGCATGGCCCTCGCCGTCCGGTCCTTCATCCTCAACCGGGTCGATGTCACTGCTGAGCTCGCAGACCTCACGGTCCCGAGCCTCTTCGTGGCGTCCGACGACCGCGGCGACTGGAGCCCGCAGGATGCGAAGGGTTCTGCAGCCGTGGCACCCTGCGCCACGGCGGTGACGGTTGAGCGGGCCCGCACCTTGGTTCCGCTCGAGCAGCCTGAGGCGCTGGCCTCCCACATCCGCCGATTCTGGGACCGGCTCGCGTGATCGCAGGCCGCCCGATCAGGGCACGCGAAGCGGCGGCTCGGGTCCGAGGGGGTCAGGAGCCGAGCCGCCGCTTCGCTTCACGTGGTGAGGAGCCGGCCTCAGCAGAGAGACTCCGCGACTGCGTTCTTGGCCTGGCCCCCGCCGACGGCCCGAACGAGCTGCCCCACGTTGTCCACGCCGGGGACCCCGCCGCTGTTCACGACCTTGTGCACCTGGCCGAAGCACGCCGAGTCGGACGGTGCTGCGTTGGCGCTGCCGGCGAAGCCGACCATGGCGAGAACGGCGATGGACCCCGTGGCGAGAATGCGCTTCATGAGACATCCCTTTCTGTTGGTGGGTGCGAGTCACCCATCAACATCACTTCCGCGCGAGGGATGCGTCCGGATGCAGCACGGACGACTTTCTTCCGGGCGGGTCATCCCTGAGGGCACCGACTCCGGCGGGGCTCGCGACCTAGGGCCAGTCCGCCGTGAGGTAGGCGATCACCAACGCGCCCAGCGAGACCGCGACCAGCACCGCGCCGACCTGCATCTGCCGGGACCGCCGCGCCGACACGTCGCCGCCCGACCGTCCCGGCCCCGACATCGAACCCCACACGATCAGCCCGAGGCCGAGCACGAGCATCACGCCGACCCCGCCCCAGACGTACGTCATCTGGGGGATCGCCCCGACGGGCTGGACGCACTCGCCATGGCTCATCGTCGCACGGCGCCCATTCGTCCTGCCGCCCCCGCGAGGACCTCGGGACGACGGCGGTGCGTCGCCGTCTGCCAGCGTCAGTAGGCTCGCAACTGAAGATCGGTGGCGCCGGTGCATGCCGTCCGCGCCTCACGTCGACCGAGCCACGAGGAGAGCCGTGCTGGCCAAGTACCCGGGGCGCTGTGCCCTCTGCCAGGCGCCCATCGGACCAGGGGATGAGATCGTCAGCGCCGGCCGTGACGCCACCGCGTGGGCGCACGCGGACTGCGGCACGGAGCTGGCCCTCCCTGGCTTGACGCCGACGCGGACGTCGGCGGCACCCACCCGCGGCAAGGCCGGCAAGCCTCGAACTCCCAAGGCGCCCATGACAATCCCGGACGGGGCGACCTTCGTCTACACGGACGGCGCCTGCTCAGGGAACCCCGGACCCGGTGGCTGGGCGTGGGCGATCGACCGGGAGCGTTTCGCGTCAGGGTCCGAGAGACCGAGCACGAACCAGCGCATGGAGGTCCGTGCCGCCCTCGAAGCCGTCACTGCCCTCACGGGCCCGCTGGTCGTGGTGAGTGACTCGACGTATGTCGTCAACTGCTTCCGCGACCAGTGGTGGGCCGGGTGGCTGGAGCGCGGCTGGACCAACTCGCAGAAGAAGCCGGTCGCCAACCGTGACCTGTGGGAGCCACTCGTCCACGCGGTCAGGCAGCGCGAGGACGTCGCCTTCCAGTGGGTGAAGGGACACTCCGGTCACGAGATGAACGACCTCGTCGACGAGCTCGCCGTCGCCGCCAGCCTCGCGGGCTCCTGAGGCGGTCGGGCCCAGGAGCCTGCGGCCGGGATCAGGGCCGCCGCTCAGCCTCGTGGAGATGACGGCGCACCTCGGTCGGGAAGTCGCGCACGCTGATCGGCTTCTCCATGTACCCGTCGAATCCGAACGACAGCACCCGATCGCGGTCGCCGTCCATCGCGAAGGCCGTCAGGGCGATGACGGGGATGTGGGTCGTGGCGCGGTTACCCCGGATCTGCTCCAGCGCGGCATACCCGTCGATCCCGGGCAGCTGGATGTCCATGAGGATGAGGTCAGGGAGCGTGGAGGCGGCGAGGGCCACGCCCTCCTCACCGCAGTCGGCGATGGCCACCGTGAAGCCGGCGAACTCGAGGACGTCTCGGGCGAGCTTGAGGTTGTGAGGATTGTCCTCCACGAGGAGGACCAGTGGCTGGTCGCTCATGGCGCCCCTCCGTCGCCGGTCTCGTGGCTGGTCCCGCTCGCGGTCTCGGCCTCGCCGGCAGCGGCGACCTGGGCCAGCCGCCGTGCCAGGCTCGCCAGGTCGAGCCCTGCCTTCTCCGCGACGAAGGCGATCCGGCCCTCGAGGCGGCCCAGGTCCTCTGACGTCAGCGACTTCGCTGTGAGGACGACGATGGGTGGACCGCTGTCTGTGTCGCCGGCCCGCAGCTCGTCGATGACCGCGAACCCGTCCACCTCCGGCATGAGCAGGTCCATGATGACGACCGACGGGTTCACCGCGCGGACCAGGTCCGCGGCGTCGAGGCCGCGGGAGCACGTGTGCACCGTCCAGCCGAGCGGCTCCAGCGTGCTTCGCACGAGCTTGAGTGCGAGCGGGTCGTCGTCGACGACGACGACGCTACGACCTTCGGGAAGGGTCCCCCCGGGGACGGGTGCCCGCGTGTGTTGCAGTGCCCGGCTCACGGCTGCGAGCAGGTGCTCCCCGGCGACCGGCTTGACGAGGTACTCCGTTGCGCCCAGGGCGAATCCGCGGCCACGCTCGGGTTCGACACTGACGACCACGACGGGTACGGACGCCGTGGAGGGGTCCGCCTTCAGGGTCTCCAGCACGTCCCATCCCGTCATTCCGGGCAGGTGGATGTCGAGCACGACCGCAGCCGGCGACAAACTGCCGACGGCCTCGAGGCCCGCCTCACCGGTGCCGACGGTCACCGGGTTCAGTCCGGCGGCCCGAAGGTGCAGCGCGACGAGCTCGGCCGACCTCGGGTCGTCCTCGATGACCACGACGGTCGGTCCGGCGCTCGAC
Source organism: Terrabacter sp. Root181 (assembly GCF_001428505.1). Taxonomy (GTDB): domain Bacteria; phylum Actinomycetota; class Actinomycetes; order Actinomycetales; family Dermatophilaceae; genus Terrabacter. Next base: position 107,440 of record NZ_LMHU01000005.1, on the reverse strand, counting down.
AGGTCGTCGGCCGGCCACTGCTCGTCTCGCGCCTTCGCGGTCACCGCCGCCTGAGGGATCCTGAGGCCGAACGTGCTGCCTTCCCCCAGCACGCTCCGCACCCACATCGCGCCACCGTAGCCCCGTGCCCTCGCTCGACGACGCCGACCGCTCACCCTGCTGGAACGAGTCGAAGATGCGCTCCTGGTCCGCGGGCGCGATGCCGATGCCCGTGTCGGTGACCGTCACGACGAGGTCGCCTGCGTCGCGCCGCGCGTGCACCTCGACGGTGCCCCCGTCCGGCGTGAACTTGACGGCGTTGCTGAGCAGGTTGAGCAGCACCTGCTTGAGGCGCAGCTCGTCGGCGGTGACGAGCCCGAGGCTCTCCTGGGCTTCGAGCGTGAGCTCGATGCCGTGCAGTGCCGCCCGCTCGCGCACCAGCGAGAGGGCCTGGCCGATGACGTCGTCCACCAGGAACGTGGTGAGGTCGAGCTCCATCCGCCCCGCCTCGATCTTCGACAGGTCGAGGATGTCGCCGAGCAGCGCGAGCAGGTGGCGGCCGGCCGCATGGATGTCCTTGAGGTAGTCCTCCTGCCGCTCGTTGAGGTCACCGAACATCCGCTCGAGGAGCACCTCGGAGAAGCCGATCACGGCGTTGAGCGGGGTGCGCAGCTCGTGCGACATGCTCGCGAGGAACTCGGACTTGTGCCTGCTCGCCTCGGCCAGGTCGGCGCTCTGCAGCTCGAGCTGCTGGTAGAGGCGGGCGTTCGTCAGTGCCACCGCCGACTGGCTGGCGAACGTGTCGAGAAGGTCGCACGTCTCACCACTGAAGGAACCGGTCCTCTTTCGCCGGACGACCAGGACGCCGACGACCCGGTCAGGGCTGGCGAGCGGGACGGCGACGAGCGACTTCCAGCCGGCCGCGTGCAGGACGCCCAGGTGGTCGTCGAGCCGGGCCTCGTCCAGGTCGGGAATCTGCAGGACCCGGCGGGTCCGAGCCGCCTTGCCGACCCACGTCCGGTCGATGTGGATCTCCGCGGCCCGAAGGGCGGCGACCGTGTCGTCGCTCGTGCCATACACGGTGCGCACCCGGAAGAGCCCGGTCGCCTCGTCGTACTCCATCAGCGAACCGCCGTCGGTGCCGGACAGCTCGACGGCGTGCGACACGATCGTGGCGAGCATCTCGTCCGGCACGAGCGTCGAGCTGATCGCGGCACCGACGTCGGCGAGACCCTCCAGCTGCTCGACCTTTCGTGCCAGCTCGGCCGACCTGCTCTCGAGCGCGGCGGACCTGCTCTCGAGCGCAGCGAACAGGTCGACGTGGCGTAGCGCGAGCGCCGCCTGTTCGGCGAACGTCGCGAGCACGCGTTCGTCGACGTCGTCGAAGGGAGCCACCCGGTTGCGCATCACGTTGAGCGCGCCCACCACCTCGTCTCCCACGATGAGCGGCGCGCCGATCATCGACCGGAAGCCGGCCATCCGTTGGAGGTCGGACCGGTTGTAGTCCGGGTCGGCGACGGCGTCGGTGATGTGGTGGATCTGGCGGTCGATGGTCACACGGCCGACGAGGGTGCCGCGGTCGCGCTTGATGGGGTGTTGCTCGAGGAGTCGGCGGTGTTCCTCCGACATGCCGCTCTGGCGCGCGATGACGTACGTCGCGCCCTTGACGAGGTAGATCTGCGCGACGGCCGCGTTGAGCAGCGTCCGGGCGTTCTCGACGACCGCGTCGAAGACCTTGTCGGGGTCGCCCGACGAGCTCGTCAACACCTTGAGGATGTCGCTCGTGGCCCGGAACTGCTCCTTGACCTGCGCGAGACGCCCCACGAGCGCCTGCCGCGACATCACGGCGATGCTGTCCTCCGGGGCCTCTTCGGACCTGACCATGCGCGGCTTCCCATCCTTGGTGCCTCGATGCGCTCCAACCTGCAGTTTCCTCCCGTCGGACGGCGCGCGGTCGAGAAAGTCGCAACCTCGCGGAGTCGGCGTCGGCTCAGGCGTGGCGGCTCAGCGCTCCGGGAAGCGGAGTCGACGCAGAGGAGGTTGCCCTCGCCGTCCTCGCTCAGCGGACACCCCGCTAGAGTCGGAGACGCAACACCCTGTCCTCTCGCCAGGACGGGGTGTTGTTCGTTGCCCACCGGTGGGCACACCACCGGCATGGGTACGGAACGTAGGCTCTAGGGTCAACTGGCCCCAGACCAGCACGCCGAGGAGGCACCGTGTCTCAGACTTCATCCCGGATCAGGACGATCCTGCCGACGTCGAGCCGCACCGCGTTGGGTGCGACCGTCGCCACCGGTGTGCTGACCGCCCTCGCCTCGGCTCCCGAGCGTCTGAGCCGGCTCCTGCGCGACCGCTACCCGATGGTCGCCGTGACCGGCATGACCGGCGTCGGCAAGAGCCAGCTCGTCGACCGGCTGACCCGCCGCTCCACCGACGAGGCCGTCGCCGCGGTCGGCTCCGCGGTCATGGAGCGCCGGACCCGCAAGGGCGCCAAGCTGCACGGCTTCCGCTTCCTCGTCGTGCCGGGCGACAACGCGGCCACCCGCCTCGCGGCTCTCGACGAGGTCTTCCACGATGAGCCCGTCGACGGGCTCATCCACGTCGTCGCCAACGGCCACGCGACCCCGCGGCGCGCCGGAGGCACGAGCGGAGTCGCCACCGCGACCCGCGAGGAGCAGCTGGCCGCCGAGCTCGAGGACTGGACCATCACCTCGCACCGCATCGCCTCGCTGGCCGTACGCCGCCACAAGCCGATCTGGCTCATCATCGCCGTGACGAAGACCGACCTCTACCCCGACGACGTCGACGAGGCCGTCCGCTACTACTCGCCCGGCAGCGGCACGCCCTTCGGCGACAAGGTCGACGCCCTGCGCGCCCTCGCCGGCGGCGCGAAGCTGTCGATCGACGTGCTCCCGGTCTCCAGCCAGGGCGGCGACCGCAAGTCAGCCCTCCCCGAGAAGCGCGCCGGCGCCATGGTCGACGCCCTCGCCGACCGCCTGGGCCAGCTGAGCGGCCACGCCTGAAGGCATACGTGACCGGCTCACGTCCTACCGGGCGCGCGGTTCACGCCCTGCCGGGCGCGGATGACGCCTCGTGGCCGTCAGCCTCCGCGAGCTGGATGACGACGTTGCCGACCTTCTGGCCGCTCTCGACGTAGCGGTAGGCCTCGACGATCCGCGCCAGCGGATACGTGCGGTCCAGGACGGGCCGGAACGCCCCGCTCTCGAGCCGCACCCGGAGGTAGTCGATCACCTCGGGCGTCTCCATCGGGAACGGGAAGACGACCCGGCGACCGCGCCCGAGCCTGGTCACGAGGGGGAGCGCGACGTTCTGCGCGTACGGCCCGAGGTCGGAGGACACGTAGACGCCACCCGGTCGCAGGATCCGCCGGCAGGCCCCGAACGTGCTCTTCCCGACGAGGTCGAGGACGGCATCCATCTCCAGCCCCGTACGGGTGAAGTCCTCCTTCTGGTGGTCGAGGACCTCTTCGGCTCCGAGCCCTGTGACCAGGTCGACGTACGCGGTCGGCGCCGTCGCGACCACGTGCACTCCGAGGTCGACGAGCAGCTGGACCGCCGCCGACCCGATCGCGCCGGTCGCGCCGTGCACCAGCACCCGCTGCCCGGGCTCGATGCCGGCACGTCGGATCGCCGACAGCGCGTAGTGGCCGCCCTCGGTCGCCGCGGCGGCGCTCGGCAGGTCGACCCCGTCAGGAACTGGCGCGATCATCGAGGTCACCGACACCGCCACGACCTCGGCGTGCGCGCCGAAGCGCCCCTCCGCATACCCGAAGACGCGGTCACCCGGCACGAACCGGGTGACCTCGCGGCCAACCCGCTCGACGACTCCGGCGTACTCCGTCCCCCACACGCGGACCCGGGGTCGACGCAGCCCGGAGATGCCGCGGATGAAGAACGGTGACGCGCCCCGATATCCGCAGTCCGTCCGGTTGACGGTCGTCGCGTGCACCCGCACGAGGACGTCGTCGTCCTCGACCGTGGGAGCGGGCTCGTCGTCCACGACGCGCACGACCTCGGGTGGCCCGTACCGCACGCTGACCGCGGCCTTCATGCCCGCAGACTACGCCGGGACGGACCCCGAAACGCCCCGCGTGGGGTCAGGTAAAGGTTCCGCCGATCCCGCGGCAGTGAATAGCGGGAGGTGCTATTTCGGTCTTTAGCGGCCCGCAGCCGACGATCATGAGCAACGTGGCGCGCCTGCCTGCCTTCGGCGTTCAGTCACCTCTTCGCGGAACCGATGAGGAGTTCCGCGCGGTGTTCGAGGCGTCGTACGGCAGGCTCGTCCTCAGCCTGTGGTTCGTGGTCTCCGACCACGAGGTCGCGCAGGAGATCGCTCAGGAGGCGTTCGCGGAGCTGTACCGGCAATGGCCGAGGGTGTCGCAGTTCGACCACCCCGACCTGTGGGTGCGTCGCGTTGTACTTCGCAAGGCACGACGTGAGCTCGGCCGGACCCTACGACGGCGCAGGCTCGATCGCCGCGCGGCGGAGCGGGACGCGCCACCACGAGGCATCGCCGATGTGTCCCAGCTGCCAGACCCGGCGCTCGTCGACGCGATCCGATCACTGCCCCCGCGTCAGCGCATGCGCCTCGACCGGTGAGCAGGCAGACGCGATGCCGAACGCCCGGTCGTTGGCCGGCCGGGCCGTTGGGTGTCAGCGCCGCAGCGACTGCAGGCGTGGGTGACGGTGCCGTCCGGAAGCCGGGCGGTCAGAGGGGACTCTCGCGCGGGACGCTCACGAGGCTCCGCGCCCGTCGTGCGTCATGGCGAAATGCAACCCATCCATGTCCCCCCGCGCGGTAACGGATGTGGTGTGGATCGCGAGACGGCTTCACCCAGTCCGGGTGGCGTCGTACGTGCCTCAATGGCACTACCGGAGTCGTTGCCCCATGGGCATTTCCATCAACATCGACGAAACCGGGACATGTCTGCGCACTGCAGGTTTGCTGCGAGGCTCAGCAGATCGTTTCAGTGGGCACCGGGTCGGACGAGGCCGGACTCGTAGGCCGCGATGACCGCCTGGGCGCGGTCCCGGACCCGGAGCTTGGAACGAATCCGGTTGACGTGGGTTTTGACGGTCGCCTCGCTGACGAAGAGGTCGGCGGCGATCTGCTGGTTGGTCAGACCGCACGCGATTCGTCGAAGCACGTCGACCTCGCGCTCGGTCAGGGCGGCCAGCATCGCCCGAGACGCCTCACCTGGTGCGGGACGGTGTACGAAGTCCTCGATGAGACGGCGAGTGATGCTCGGGGCCAGAAGCGAATCGCCGGCGTGAACCTGCCGGATGGCGTCCACCAGCCGGTCGGGGGGAGCCGTCTTGAGCAGGAACCCGGATGCCCCGGCCCGGAGAGCCGCGTAGACGTAGGCGTCCGCATCGAAGGTCGTCAGCACGAGGACCCGGGCTCGTGCCCCGGTGTCGTAGAGCCGGCGGGTCGCCCCGATCCCGTCGAGCCCAGGCATCCTGATGTCCATGAGGACCACGTCCGGGTCCGTCTCCAGGCAGGAGGAGACCGCCTCGTCCCCATCTTCGGCCTCACCGACGACGGCTATTCCCGGCTCGCTTTCGAGGATGAGCCGGAGGCCGGCGCGCACGAGGGACTGGTCGTCGGCGACGACGACCCGAATGGGGCTGGCTGGGCCCGGCGCAGGGGTCATCGCACGGAGCTGACGGGGATACGGGCTTCGACACGGTAGCCGCCGGCCGCGGTCCTGGAAGCGGTCGTCTCCCCGCCGTAGACCTGGACCCGCTCACGAATTCCGTTGAGGCCGTTGCCTCCTCCGTGATGCGAAAGTCCGTCGGTGCGGCGAGGGCCCGGGTCCTCCACGGCGGCCACGACGGCGCCGTGGTCGACCTTGACTGTGACGGATGCCCGCGTCGCGCAGGAGTGTTTGCGAACGTTGGTCAGTGCCTCCTGCGCGAGGCGATAGAGGGTGAGCTGGACACCGGGCGGCAGCTCGCGTCCGGCGGCGTCGACGTCGAGGTCGACCTGCACGCCAGCCCGATCGACGTTCGCGGCCAGCGATCCCAGGTCGGCCACCCCGGGCTGGGGGACCAGGCCAACCGTGGTGTCTCCGTCCCGAAGCACTCCGAGGAGTCCGGCCAGTTCGGTCAGTGCCTGGCGTCCGACGGTCTGGATGGCCGTGATCGACTCACGCGCCCGATCGGGACTCGCCTGCAGAACGCGTTCGGCAGCGGCGGCCTGGACGACCATGACACTCACCGAGTGGGAGATGACGTCGTGCAGCTCGTGGGCGATGCGCGTCCGTTCCTGCGCGGCCGCATCGCGCTGGGCCTGGGCACGCTCGGCCTCGAGCCGCACGGCCGCACCTCGCAGGCGGGCTGCCTCCTCCGTGCGGTGCCGGACCGTCCAGCCGAACGCGAGGGCCACGCTGCAGAAGACGGCACCGAAGAGGAGGTTGCCGGGGGAGGCGCCGACCATCCAGGTCTGGACCGCAAGCGAGGCGAAGATCGTCGCAGTCGCAGCGATGGCCACTCTGAAACTGCCGTAGGACACCGCTGCGTAGAGGGCCGCCACCATGGACATGAGCGGGACCATGGGGGCCTGAAGGGGCACTCCTGCGGCGGCCTCGATGATGCCGAGGATCCCGAGCGCGACGCATACGGCCATCGGATGGACACGGCGCCAGACGAGGACTGCGGCCATGAGGAGCTCTGCGGCGATGGCCAGCCCGCGAGTGCGGATCTCCGGGATCATGGCGACCTCGGCTGCGGCGAAGATCAAGAGCGCCGCGGCGATCGCGATGTCCAGCCCGTTCGGCCTCGTTCGGAGCTCCACCTGCCCATCGTCCCGCCAGTTCGCGCGTCGCGCATCAACTTCAGGGTGGAGGCCGATCAACCCTGGGGCTGCGGCTCGTGCCGCGAGGTTCAACCCCGGGTGCGGCACCCCACACCCGTGGGCCGATTCGGCGCGACCGCCCGCGGCCCGATCGTTGGGGAGGGTCTCCCTGAGGGAGCCACCAAGACACGTCTGACGAAGGGTTGGGGACATCATGAACAAGACGCTGGCAGGACTCGGCATCACGGCACTCTCCGTCGCCCTCACGGGCACGGCCGCTCCCGCGCAGGCGGCGGACGGGACAGAGAGGGTGACCGTGCACTACAACTCGAACGTGGAGGGCCCGTCACTCGCCGTCGCCCACGGCCCGATCACCGGAGTGGGCTGGATGACAGCGGAGCCGATCGTGCAGGACACCGCCGTCGTGACGCTGGACTTCCGCTCCGGGAAGGTCACGATGAGGGCCACGATCACCAGCGAGGTCCTGCTCGGGATCGACTTCACCACCTGCAAGGCGAGTGTCGACGTCGCCGGCCGCTGGACCGTCATATCGGGCACCGGCGCCTACGTCGGCGCCGAGGGCTCAGGGGAGTTCGGGGCGCTGCGCCACATCTCCGGCGACCGAGTCGCCGGCCAGTGCCAAGGGCCGGACTCCGGTCGCGAGCCGCGCCAGGTCCGCGAGATCTTGCACTTCACGGGCGGTGTCACGCTCCCCTGACACGGCGGCGTGAACGTCCACCCGAGCAACTGCCCGTAGAAGTCGATGAGCGCCTGCGGCTCAGTCGCATGGATCTCGAAGTGCACGACGAGGTTCGACACGGCAACTCCCTTGAACGATGGGCTTTCACCTACGCCGGTCGGACGGCATCCTCCGGAGGTCTCGTCGGCACCGGCTGGTCACTTCAGCACGAGTGCCAGGGATCCGCCGACGATCAGGACCGACTGGAGGCTGTGCACGATGATTCCGAGCCAGACGCTGCGGTAGCGGCGGGTGGGGTAGGCCAGCGCCAGCGTGTCCAGCAGGGCCTTCGGGATCGCCCACGGCATGTGCAGGTGGTACAGCGCGAAGAGGACCCCGTTCGCCAGCCAGTCGGCCCGCCCGAAGACGCCACGCATCCGGGGCAGCAGCAACCCGCGGAACAGCAGCTCCTCGCCGAGCACCGTGTTGAACACGGCCATGACCACGATCACCGCGAACCAGGGCCAGTTCCCGGACAGGAAGTCGTGTCCGTTCGTCGACCGCATGAACGCGCCCAGATCCCGGTCAGCAGGGGCAGGCACCGAAGGAAGGAGCTGCCCGAGACCGACGACGAGCACCGCCGGGAGCAGGATCCACCACACCCGACCACCGACGCGACCGGTGCGCGGGCTTCGGGGACGGTGCAGCCAGAGCGCGTCGGCAAGCGCGTGCCACCGGAGCGTCCCGGTCTCGCGTCGCACCAGCACCAGCACCAGCACGCCCTGCCAGATGAGGCCAACGGTCAGGCACGCCAGCAGAGCCCGCGGCCAGGCGTTCGCGCCGTCCAGCCGCCCCGCCAGTGCCGGGGCCACCAGCCAGGACAGCCCTGCCATCGGCAGAGCTGCGGCAGCCCACACCCCCAGGATTCCCCGCGGGCTGTACTGGCGCGGCTCCGCCCCCGTGGCGGGTGTCCGGCTCGGGGCGACCGCCGGCGCGTACGACTGGGACATGCTGACCTCCTTGGCTTGCCACAGGATGTCTTTCCGCGACCAGGTCCCACATCCGGGATCACCCTGAAGTCCACGCTGAGCCGACCCTGAGCGGCGGGTCCGACGGCCGACGCGCGTCATGACGCCACGTGCAGGGCGGGTGGGCCGAGGTCGGCTGCCGTACGCGAGCGAGTGTGACAATCGTCGGTATGGAGGTGGGGCTCGTTTCCCGCGCGATGACCGCGGCCACAGGCCTGGCCCAAGCGCTGGGGCTGCCGGTCGACGACGTCGTCGTGCTCCACAGCTCGAACAAGCTCGCCCTCCGTCTGTTGCCGTGTGACGTCGTCGCGCGGGTCGCCGTCGGTGGGCACGCGGTCGCCGCGCTCGAGGTCGAGCTCGCCCGACAGCTCGCTGCCGCAGCCAGCCCCGTCGCGGCACTCGCACCCGGGGTCGAGCCGCGCCTCCACGAACGCGACGGCTTCACCGTGACGTTCTGGACCTTCTACGAGTCGGTGGTGCCTGGCCTGGATGCAGCAGCCACCTACGCTGACGCGCTCCACCGCCTGCACGCCGGCCTTCGAGGCGTCGACATCGAGACGCCGCACTTCCTGGACCGCGTGGCCGAGGCTGAACGGCTGGTCGCCGACCAGCAGCAGACCCCCACACTCGCTGCGGCCGACCGGCGCCTGCTCCTGAGCACGTTGCAGGACGCCCGGGAACGGATCCGTAGCCGCGGCGCCGACGAGCAGCTGCTGCACGGCGAACCGCACCCGGGCAACGTCCTTCACACCACGGACGGCCCGCTCTTCATCGACTTCGAGACGTGCTGCCGTGGACCCGTCGAGTTCGACGTCGCGCACGTGCCGGACGACGTCAGCGCGCACTATCCGGATCTCGACCGCGTCCTGCTCGCAGAGTGTCGACGGCTGGTCCTGGCGATGGTCGCCGCCTGGCGCTGGGACGTCCGCGACGAGTTCCCGCACGGGCCCCGACACGGGCGAGACATCCTGGCCATCCTCCGCGACGGCCCACCGTGGCCCGCCCTGGGGCCCCTCACCGCTCCGTAGGCACTCCTGCCAGCCGGCGATCGCCTGGCCGACACCGGATTAACGACGGGCCTCCTCCCGTCTCGATACACGCTTGACGCAGCATCCCCGTCCTCGAATACTATGAGTGAAGTATTCCAACCGGAGGATTCGCCATGACACGTCGACGCGTCAGCAACCCCCTCGCCCTGGCCGTGCTCGGCTGCCTCGGGGAGCGGCCGATGCACCCCTACGAGGTCAGCCAGACGCTGCGGCACCGCGGCAAGGAGAAGAGCATCCGGCTCAACTACGGGTCGCTCTACTCGGTCGTGGCCTCCCTCGAGAAGCACGGCCTCATCGCGGAGCGCGAGAAGCTCCGCGAGGGCAACCGCCCCGAACGGACCGTCTACGAGATCACCGCGGCCGGGATGGACGAGTTCGAGGACTGGCTCTCCGAGCTGCTCAGCACCCCGTCGACCGACCCGTCGTCCCTCGAGTCCGCGCTCTCCCTCATCGCGGGCCTCCACCCGGACGAGGCGGCCCGCCTGCTCGACGAGCGCGTGGCCAGGCTCGATGTCGAGCTGCGCTCCATCGCCGCGGGCAACGAATGGGCTCGGGAACAGGGCCTCCCCGAGGTCTTCCTCGTGGAGAGCACCTACCGCGAGGCGATGCTGAGCGCCGAGCGGACGTATGCCGCCGGGCTGGCGGCCGACATCCGCTCCGGGGCCCTCGGGGGCACCACGACCTGGCGCCGGCTGCACGAGCTGCGCGCGGCCGGCATACCGATGGAGCAGGTCCTCGCCGACCCGGTCCACCACCTCGGGGAGGAGGGACGCATCCTGGCGAACCAAGCCACCCAGAGCGGTCCGGCCCCCGACGGGGCCTGACGAGAACCCCCGGCCCGGCGCGGCAACGCCGGGCACGGGGGCCATTCCTCGAGTCGGTCGCGAACGACCTGCCTGACGGCACTCAAGGCACACCACGAGCCTACGGCAGCCGCACCGACCGACTCCCCAACGATCCGGGCGAGAGCCCGCCATCCCGGACCACCCGGTCCGGGTCGTCATCGAAGGAGTCACCATGACGCACCGCCCTGCGACCCTCGTCGCAGATGCACGAACAGACCACTCCCCGTGGGCCGTCGAGGCCCGCGACCTCGTCAAGACCTACCCCGTGGGGCGCTCGAAGCCGCCCGTCCGGGCCCTCGACGGGCTGACGCTCCAGGTGCGTCCGGGCGAGATCTTCGGCCTCCTCGGACCCAACGGGGCCGGGAAGTCGACCACCGTGCGCATCCTGTCGACCTTGTCCCGTCCCGACTCGGGCGCGGTCCGGGTCGCCGGCCACGACGTCCTCCGGGAGCCCGCAGCCGTCCGGCACAGCATCGGGCTCGTCTCCCAGAAGCCGAGCGCGGCCCCGTTGATGACCGGACGCGAGAGCCTCGAGATGGCTGCCCGCATCCAGGGCCTCGGCCGCGACGCGGCTCGGCGCAGGACGGGCGAGCTGCTCGACCGTTTCGGCCTCGCCGACGCCGCCGACCGGCTGACGCGCACGTGGAGCGGAGGCATGAACCGCAAGCTCGACGTCGCGATCGGCCTCGTCAACCGGCCCGCCGTCCTCTTCCTCGACGAGCCGACGACCGGGCTCGACCCCGAGGCGCGGGCCGAGATGTGGGCCGAGATCGCCCGGATGGCAACGGTGGAGCGCACGACCGTGCTCCTCACCACCCACTACCTCGACGAGGCCGACCACCTCTCCGACCGCCTCGCCATCGTCGACCACGGGCGCGTGGTCGCCGAAGGGACACCTGACTCGCTCAAGAGCGAGCTCCATGGCGACAGCATCGTCATCGAGCTCACCGACTCGGCCGCGGGCGCCGATGCCGCACAGCGCCTGTCGCGGGTCCCGGCCCTCGTCGACGTCGTCCACGAGGGCCGGACGGTCCGGGGCCGGACCGACCGCGGGGCCACCGTGATCCCAGCCGCGCTCGCCGCCCTCGAGCAGGGCGGGGTGGAGGTCGCGTCGGCGACGGTGGCCCGGCCCTCCCTCGACGACGTCTACCTGCGCCATGCCGGCCGCGCGTTCGAGGCGGTGGCGTCGTGACCACGCTCGCCCTGCACTCGGCACTGCTGACCCGGCGGTCCGTGACGGCGCTCGTCCGCCAGCCGGCGTTCGTCGCCATCACCCTCGTCCAGCCCGCCATCTGGCTGCTCCTCTTCGGCGCACTCTTCGAGACGGCGGTCCAGATCCCCGGCTTCGGCGCCGACGGCCGCTCCTATCTCGAGTACCTCACCCCCGGCGTCGTCGCCATGACGGCGCTGTTCTCCGCGGCCTGGGCGGGCACCGTCTACATCGAGGACATGACGCTCGGCGTGATGGACCGGATGCTCGCCTCGCCGGTCCGGCGCGGGGCGATGATGAGCGGCACGATCGCCTACCAGAGCATCACGGCGATCGTCCAGACGGCGGTCATCATCGGCATCGCGTATGCCGCCGGGGCCCGCTTCGACCGCCCCTTCCCCGGCATCGTGCTCACCTTCACCGCCGCAGTCCTGCTCACCGTCGTCTTCGCCGCGCTGTCCAACGCGGTGGCCCTGCTGTCCCGGGACCAGAACGCCCTCATCGGGATCAGCCAGCTGCTCTCGCTGCCGCTCGCCTTCCTGTCGTCGGCGATCATGGATCCGCAGCTCGCGCCCGACTGGATCCAGACCGCGGCGACGTACAACCCCCTCGACTGGGCCGTCGTCGTCAGCCGCGAGGGGCTGGCCGCCGCACCGGACTGGGCCGCTATCTGGCCGCGACTCGGCGCGCTCACCGCCCTCGCGATCGTCATGAGCTGGCTCGCGACGAAGGCCTTCGCCGCCTACCAGCGGTCCGTCTGAGAGGACGCCGTGTGCCACTGGGACGGGTCGCCCGACCCGTCCCAGTGGCATACGTGCGAGTCCAACGGGGGTCGTCCTCACGGCTCCGGTCGCGGGTCGGCTGCCCGCGACCAGGCGATCGCGATCAGTCGGCGCAGCACGTCGAGATCGATGTCGTCGAGCTTCTTGACGTAGACACAGCCTGCGCCTTCGGTGTACCTCCCCAACGAGGGCAGCAGCGCCGCTCCCTCGGGCAGGTCCTTCAGCCCGTACAGCGACAGCTGTGCCTTGCGCGGGGAGAAGCCGGTCTTCATCCATTCGCCCTGCGTGCGCGGGTTGGCTTGCGACACATAGTGATAGCTGCCGTAGCCGACGATCGACGGACCCCAGAGGACCGGGTCAGCACCGGTGACCTCGTGGAAGATCCCGGCGAGACGCAGACCGTCCTCACGTCGGCGAGCGGGTGTGGCGGCGTCGAGGAAGTCGTCAACACTCGCATCCGTCGGCACCGTCTTCTGCTCACCCATGAGCTCAGTGTGGCAAAGGAAGGGCCGCCGGTGGTGCCGCGACCCAGGTCTCAGGAGACCCTGACCACGACCTTTCCCAGGGCGCGCCCTTCCCCGACATGGGCCAGCGCGGCAGGGACCTCGTCGAGCGTGAAGGTGCGGTCGATGTGGATGCTCACCTCGCCCGCCACGCACAGCGCGGCCAGCGGCTCGAAGTGGACCGGCCCCTCCTTGACGGCGAGCACCCCGATCCGGCGATGGGTGAGCCGCCCCATGACGGTGCCGAGGGTCAGCACTCGCAGCAGCGTGGGCACCGACCCGCCGACGCACCGATACCTGCCCCCAGGTGCCAGCGCCCGCCGATACGCGAACACCGAGAGATGTGCGACCAGATCCAGGATGAGGTCGTAGGCGCTGGTCTGCCGGGTGAAGTCGTCGCGGTCGTAGTCGATGACCTCGTCCGCGCCGACAGCGGACATGAAGTCCAGCTTGCCGGCGTTGTCGACACCGGTGACGTGAGCGCCGAGCCGCTTGGCCAGCTGGATCGCGAAGGATCCGGACCCGCCGCCGGCACCGTTGACGAGCACTCGTCGTCCCGCCATGGCGCCATCGGTGCCCTGCAGCGCGATCGCGCCCGCCTGCGGGATGGTCGATGCCTCGGCGAACGTGAGCTGCGCCGGCACGTGGGCCAGTGCTGACTCCGGCGCGACCGCGTACTCCGCGAACCCGCCCTTCAACGCGAGGTTGTCGCCGTACACGCGGTCTCCCGCCTGGAACCGGGCGACCCCCGCCCCGACCGCATCGACCACCCCCGCGATGTCCGAGCCCAGCGTCCGACGTGCCGGAGAGCGCAGGCCGCCGATCCGCGCATACGAGGGCGACCCGCGCAGGCACTCCCAGTCGCTGAGGTTCACCGACACCGCCACGACCTTCACCCGCACCTGCCCGTCACCGGGCACCGGGATCGGGACGTCCTCGACGCCCAGGACATCAGGGGATCCGTACCGGTCGTAGACGACCGCCTTCACGTCCGTCTCCCGGCACACCTGGTCATGACGGCAACGTAGCAATGCCTGCGACCGCTCAGCAGGATGCTGTGCGAGATGGTCGTATCACCGGCATCTTCGTGTCGCTCTCGCGGGTGATGCCCGACCGGTGCCCGCTGAAGGAAGAGTTCCCCTGGTACCTCGAGAACGAGCGCGGGTTCGGGCGCATCCTCGACCTCGGCATGATCCAGCCACGGCTGCGCGTGCTCTACCAGTGGTCCGCATCAGAGCTGTCGATCCCTGAGCTGTTCGGTCTGGTCCAAGACGGTGTGCCCACCTATGCGTGGGACACGAACGATGCGGAGCCGTGGGGCCCATCGACGGGCTGGACGGCTCGTGCGGCTCGCACGGTGCTACCCGCAGCCGGACATCGACGGTGAACGGGTGACCGAGGAGCCCTTCCGTGATCCGCATCAGCGCCGCCCCCTCGCGATCGACGAAAGTGTACGGTGTGAACACATTCCGGGCGGTCCCCGCCTCGGATCGACCAACCCGGCTCCGTGGACCGCTCACACTGGAGGCAAGCGATGAAGCTTCTCCTCACGTCTGGCGGCGTCACGAACCCGAGCATCCGCGACGCGTTGGTCGATCTGCTCGGCAAGCCGATCGCCGACTCGAGCTCCCTGTGCATCCCGACCGCCCAGTACGGACACCCCTGGGTCGGCCCTGGGGTCAAGGCGTGGCAGTTCATCAGTGGGAACTCCGGGAACCCCATGGTCGACCTGGGCTGGAAGTCCGTCGGCGTGCTGGAGCTGACCGCGCTCCCCAGCATCGACGAAGAGCGCTGGGTGCCCCTGGTCCGGGAGACCGACGCGCTCGTGGTGGCCGGGGGCGATGTTCTCTACCTGTGCCATTGGATGCGGCAGTCGGGGCTGGCGGACCTGCTTCCGTCGCTGAGCGAGACGGTCTGGGTCGGACTGAGTGCCGGAAGCATGGTGATGACCCCCGAGGTCGGGGACGACTTCATCCAGTGGAGACCGCCGACCGGGGACGACAGCACCCTGGGCATCGTCGACTTCTCGATCTGCCCCCATCTGGCTCCCGACGGCATGCCGGGCAACTCCATGGCCGAGGCGGTGCAGTGGGCGGCGGGCATCTCGGGTCCGGCGTACGCGATGGACGACCAGACCGCCATCACGGTCGTCGACGGCACCGTTGAGGTCGTGTCAGAAGGGCACTGGACGCTCTTCCCTCGCAACCGTTGACGCGACCGACTGTCAGGACGACGCACCGAGTCGGTGGCGCACCACCCTCCGGCGCAGAGTGGGCGACGCCTCGACCTCGTAGCCGGCGTCGAGGAAGACCTGGAGCAGCCCGACCGACGCCTCGTCCCAGATCACGGTCTTCCCCGGCGGCGGCTCCGTGGGGTAGCCCTCGAGGACGCGAGCGCCGACCTGCTGGCCGTACTCGACGGTCGCGGCGGCGAGCTCGTACATCAACCCCTGTCGACGGAAGCCCTTGCGCACGACGAAGCAGGTGACCGACCAGACGCCCTCGAGGTCGGGGTCCATCCGCATCCAGGCCTTCTGCCGGGCCCAGATCCTCGGGTAGTTCTCCCGCGGCTCGACCGCGACCCAGCCGGCCGGCTCACCGTCGACGTAACCGACCAGGCCGGAGGTGGGGCCGCTCGTGCCACAGCCGGCCTGCTCCAGGAGCGCGGCGTCGCGCTCCTCCTGGGTCGTGTCGCGCCAGATCCAGCCCGGGACCTTGAGCGCCTGGCAGCGGCACTTGCCGGCACCGCCGGTGTCGAACACGGCCTCGACGTCCGCGGTCGTCGCGTCGTTGGCCGGTCGCCAGCTGAACTCGGGCACACCACGAGACTAGTGGCGGGCCGCCAGCCAGTGACGACGTCGTGACGATCAACCCGTGACCTCGTCGATACGTCACACGGCGCCCAACGGGCTGCCTCCGTGCGTTCAGCGGTGCCGCCGACGAGCTGTTGACCCGTGAGCTCGTCGGCACGGACGATGGTCCGAGCAGGCATCAGAGCACGGGGCGGCGAGCCCGGACACCGCTGGAGGTTTGTCATGCCAACCGAACCCCGATCGTCCGAGCAGGCGCCGATCACCTTCGCCGCCGAGCTGCTGGCCATCGAGGACACGACCCTCGTCCGCCTGCCGGAGGATGCCAGCGAGCAGCTCCCGTCGCGTGGGCAGGTCGCCGTGCACGCATCCATCGGCGGCCACGACTTCGAGACCGTCGTCGAGCCTGACGGCCGACGTGGTCACTGGATCCGCGTCGACGAGACCCTCCGACGGGCCGCCCGAGTCGGACCCGGCGACACGGCCGAGCTGACCCTTGAGGTGGTTCCGGAGTGGCCGGAGCCCGACGTCCCTGAGGACCTCGCCGCCGCGCTCGCCGAGGCACCCCCGAGGATCCGCGAGGTGTGGCAGGACATCACGCCGATGGCCCGATGGGAGTGGGTCCGCTGGGTGCAGGCGACGAGCAGCCCCGAGACCCGGCAACGGAGGGTCGAGGTCAGCATCTCGAAGATGGACGGCGGGAAGCGGCGGCCGTGCTGCTTCGACCTGGCCTCGTGCACCGACCCGGACCTCGCCAGGAGCGGCAAGCTGCGCGACCCCTCCTAGGACCCTGCCGACGTCGACCCGGCCGGTGGCCCGCCTCGCATCGCGACCTTCCGCGAGACACGACCCTGGCACCGTGGGATCTGCCTGCGGTCAGCGCTTCGACGGGATGGGCGGGGTGGACGGGGCCGGGAGCCGCTTGCTCATCTGCTTCTGCACGAAGCGGATCGCGGGTCGTGGTGCAACCTTGATCGCCAGGCTCATCAGCCTGGAGTCCGGGCCGACGTAGATGTGCAGCTTGTCCTTCTCGATGCCGCGGATCATGGCTCTGGTCACGGCTGCTGGACCTGACCGTCGATGCGTCGGCGTTCGTGGAGATGGTCGTCGATGCCCGACGCAACCTGCCCGACTACGACGGCGGCGAGCGGCTCCTGCGCCTCGTGGAGGCGACCCTCCCACCCGCTCAGGAAGCGGGACTCGCCAGCCCACGCCTCACCCCCGCCGACGTCCTGCTGGCCCAGCGAATGGCATACGGCGTCGTGGTCACCGCGGCCGGCGAACCCACGTCGGTGCGGGAGACCGTGGACCGGGCCCTCTCCCTCATCCACGCCTGACACCGGCCGCCCTCGTGGGCCCAACAGGTGTGTCGCACCACCGCCTGGCGGACTCATGACCGATCCGGTCTGCGCGTTCCGGCGTGGTGGATGGACGGGACCTTCCAGGGGACGAAGGTCTCTGGTCTCCACACCCCAGAGCGACACGATGGAAGGGGGAGGAGTGAAGGAGGTATCGCCATGCGACAGCCCTTGATCTGGGTCGCCGTGGCCCTGTTGCTCGTCGGCGCGGTCCTGCTGGTCGCGGACGTCGGCGCATCGGGTCTGTGGATAGCCGTGATCACCGTCGGCATCGCCTTGGTCGCCATCGAAAGCCATCGCCGTCGCCAAGGACAGCATCACGCCTGACCGGCAGCCCGGTCCACGACCCGGTGCGCAACGCGTGGGCCGGCAGCTACTTGTTGGGGGAGACCGGCCTGTCGCTGACCGGGGTGATCTCGCAGACCGTGACACCAGCGCCCGGTTTGAGGAACGCCTGCAGGTGAGCGATGTCGTCGGTCTCCACGACGAGGTAGGTGGTGTGCTGCGGGAAGGCGAGCCAGAAGCCGTGGACCGTGACATCAGGATGGTCGCCGTCGAACAGCGAGCGTGAGCCTCCGGCGCCGAACGGACAGTCCGCCGGTGCATGCGATTGCTTGATGTGGAACAGCATGGTGCTCCTCGGTCATCGTGCGTCCGTGCGGACGCTCCCGAGGTCCCAGAGTCTCACGACGGCCTGCCGAGGCATTCGTGATCGGTGAAGTTGCCGCCGCGCGATGCGCGGGTCGTACCGTGGGGGGATGCCGACACGCTCGGGGGACTTCGAGCTGACGATCGACGAGCTGCGCTCCGTCGTTGCGTATGCCGTGTCGTGCGCCGAGCCCTCCTTCGTCCTCTTCGAGAGGGCCCAGCCCGACGACCCGCGCCCGGCCGCCGCGCTCGAGGCGGCGCGCGCCTTCGCCGATGGCGCGCCCCGCTCCCGCCTCCAACGCACTGCCGCCACCGACGCCCACCGCGCCGCGAAGGACGCGTCGACCGAGCCCGCCCGGCACGCGGCGACCGCTGCCGGCGATGCGGCCGCGGCGGCATACCTCCATCCGCTGGCCAAGGCGACGCAGGTGCGTCACATCCTCGGTTCGGCGGCCCATGCCGCTCGGGCGGCCGAGCTCGCCCGTGGCGATGACCCTGTGGTGGCCGAGTACGTCGTCACCGCCGCCGCCAAGCGGGCCACCCCCGTCGTCCTCGACGTGCTCTCCCGCTACCCGCGAGCGCCGCAGGGCCGCACCCGGGTCGCGTCCCTCATGACCCGGCTCGACAGCCTGCTCCGCGACCCGCCACCCACGCCGCGCGTCGTCGACGACCCGGGCCCCTTCTTCCACGGGACGAGGGCCGACGTGGCTGTCGGCGAGCTCCTCACGCCGGGCTGGCGCTCCAACTACGGCTCAGGACGGCAGTCGAGGCACATCTACCTCACGGCCACCCGCGAGGGCGCGCCGCTCGCAGCCGAGCTCGCACGCGGCGACGGGCCCCCGCGGGTCTACCGGGTCGAGCCGGTCGGCACGATCGAGGACGACCCCAACGTCACCGACAAGCGCTTCCCCGGCAACCCCACCCGCTCCTACCGCACCACCGAGGCGTTGCGCGTCGTCGAGGAGATCGTCGGCTGGGAGCCTCCGCCGGCGGCGATGGTCGAGCACATCCGCTCGCGCATGGGCGAGCTGGCCGAGCTCGGCATAGAAGCCATGGACGACTAGGGACCGATCGAGGAGGGGACGTTGACGGACTACGAGGTCAGGGCGCTGGGGCCGGACACCTGGGACGCCTACGCCGCGATGATCGAGCGGCACGGCGGCGTCTTCGGTGGGTGCTGGTGCACGTGGTTCCACACGATGAGCTGGGAGAAGGAGCGCGAGTACGAGGCCAACCGGGACCTCAAGAAGCGCCTCGTCGAGGAGGGCCGGGCCCACGCCGCGCTCGTCTTCGACGGCGACGAGGCCGTGGCGTGGGCCCAGTTCGGGTCACCGGCCGAGCTGCCCAACATCCGCCACCGCAAGCAGTACGAGGCGGAGACCGACGTCCTGCCCGACTACCGCGTGACGTGCATCTTCGTCGACAGGCTCCACCGCCGGAAGCACGTGTCGGACCTCGCCCTGCAGGGTGTGGTCGACCTCATCGCGGCGTCCGGCGGCGGCACCGTCGAGGGCTACCCCCACGACAAGGGCGGCAAGCGGGAGGCCGTGCTCTACAGCGGCACCCGCACCCTTTTCGAACGCACCGGCTTCGACTACGTCCGCCCGAAGGGCATGACCAACTGCGTCATGCGCCGCACCGTGCCCTGAGCCGCGGCCACCGCGTCCGTGGTCAGCGGGTGAGTTCCGCCTCCTCGACGAGTCGCTCCAGCTTGGTGGGGTTGCGCATCGCGTAGACGTGGGTGATCCGGCCGTCCTCGACGTCCACGCTCACCACGGTCGTGCCGAAGGCCGGCAGGTCGATCCGGACCGCCCGCCCGCCGTTGAGCGAGAGGGTGGCGATCTGCGCCCCGCTGGCGACCTTGGGGAAGGCCGAGAGGAACGCCGCCACCCGGTCGGCCCCGTGGACCGGATGCCGCGCGGCGCGCGCGATCCCGCCGCCGTCGGCCACGAGGACGACGTCCGGGGCGAGCACGTCCATCAGCGCCTGCACGTCGCCGGTCGTCACCGCGGCCATGAAGCGCTCGAGCACCTGCTCCTGCTCCGACCGGTCGACCTGCACCCGGGGGCGGCGGGCCGCCACGTGCTCCCGCGCCCGATGCGCCACCTGGCGCACGGCCGCCGTCCCCTTGCCGAGGGCCTCCGCGATCTCGTCGTACGGCACGTCGAACACCTCGCGCAGCACGAAGACCGCCCGCTCGGTCGGGGTCAGCGTCTCGAGCACCGTCAGCATCGCGATCGAGACGCTCTCGGCGAGCTCGACGTCCTCGGCGACGTCCGGGCTCGTGAGCAGCGGCTCCGGCAGCCACTCACCGACGTAGTCCTCCCGCCGGCGGGCGAGGGTCCGCAGCCGGTTGAGCGCCTGCCGGGTGACGACCCGCACGAGATAGGCGCGCGGGTCCCGCACCTCGGCGCGCTTGTCGTCGTCGAGGTCCGCCCACCGCAGCCAGGTCTCCTGTACGACGTCCTCGGCGTCGGCGGCCGAGCCGAGCATCTCGTAGGCGACGGTGAAGAGCAGGCTGCGGTGGACGAGGAACGGGTCCCGGCTCATGCCGACGAGCGTACGGCGGCACGCTCCGCCATCGGCTTGAGGCCGCAGGCGGCGGCGAAGCCCTCCGACTCGATCCCCAGGGCGACGTTCGAGCGCGTGGTCAGGTTGGCGTAGCCGATGACGCTCGTCAGCTCGACGAGCCCGGCGGCGCCGAGCTGCTCCGACAGGCTCTCGACGAGCTCGTCGGTCACGGTCGGCGGCGTCTGGCTCATCGCCTCGGCGTACTCCAGCACCTCGCGCTCGAGCGGCGTGAACACCTCGGACTCGCGCCACCGCGGGATCTCCCGCGCCCGCTCCACGTCGAGCCCGTGGTTGTTGGCCATGAAGTAGTTGAAGTCGAGGCACCACGAGCAGCCGACGAGCGAGGCCACGGCCATGTGTGCGAACGACTTGAGGCCCTCGTCGCACTCGTCCCACTTCTGCAGCTGCTGTCCGAAGCGCATGCTGGCCTTGAGCACCGGGACGTGGTGCCACATGACGCCCAGCGACTCGGGCACCTGGCCGAACATCCGGGCGCTGAACTTCTTCACCACCGCGCCGTACAGGCCGGTGATCTCCTTCGGGGGGATCCTGGTGGTCATCATCTCTCCTCGCGGGATCGTCAGGGTTGCGTCGACATGAAGACACCGGCCGCGCCCCGGATGTGACATCCGGGCGTCGAGAGACCTGAACGACCTCCGGCTCGTGCCCTAGGGTCGGAGCGACCCGCAGCGGAGGCCACCGAGGGGAGCAGACGTGCCGAGTCCCCTGGTCCGCACCAAGCTCTACGTCCCCCGCGCGCGCCACGTCGTGGTGCCGCGCTCGCGCCTGACCGACCACCTCACGCGCGAGTGGCCGCCCCGGCTCACGCTCGTCGCCGGACCCGCCGGGTTCGGCAAGACGACCCTCGTGGCGGCGTGGGCCGGGGCGTCGGGCCGCCCCGTGGCGTGGGTGTCGCTCGAGGAGAGCGAGCAGCAGCCCGCGTCGTTCTGGACCTACGTCGTCACCGCCCTCGACAACGCCGCGCCGGGCGTGGGCGCCGGCGTGCTGCCCCTGCTGCAGGCCCCGCACCCGCCCATGGAGTCGGTCCTCGCGACCCTGCTCAACGGGCTCGAGGCCCTGCCCGACGGCGTCGACCTCGTCCTCGACGACTACCACCTCGCCGACGGGCCCGCGATCGCCGGCGACGTCGCCTTCCTCGTCGAGCACCTGCCCCCTCAGGTGCACCTCGTCATCAGCACCCGCGCCGACCCTGCCCTGCCCCTGGCCCGGCTGCGAGCGCGGGGAGAGCTCGTCGAGGTCCGCGCCGCGGACCTGCGCTTCACGGTCGAGGAGGCGACGGCATACCTCAACGACGTCGTCGGGCTCGACCTGGACGACCCCGAGATCGCCATGCTCGAGGGCCGCACCGAGGGGTGGATCGCCGCGCTGCAGCTGGCCGCGCTCTCGCTCCAGGGCCGTGACGACGCCGCCCACTTCATCGCCGGCTTCGCCGGGGACGACCGCTACGTCGTCGACTACCTCGTCGAGGAGGTGCTCGGCCGCCAGCCCGACGCCGTCCGCCGATTCCTCCTCGACACCTCGATCCTCGACCGGCTCAGCGCCTCCCTCTGCGACGCCGTGACCGGTGCGGGCAACGGCAAGGCGATGCTCGAGTCGCTCGAGCGCTCGAGCCTCTTCGTCATCCCCCTCGACGACAGCCGCCAGTGGTACCGCTACCACCACCTCTTCGCCGACGTCCTCCGCGCCCACCTCCTCGAGGAGCGGCCGGGCGAGGTCGCCGGACTGCACCGGCGGGCCGCCGAGTCGTATGCCGTGTCGGCCGAGCCGGTGCCCGCCGTCCGGCACGCGCTCGCTGCCGGGGACGTCGAGCTGGCCGCCGACGTCATGGAGCGCTCGGTCATCGGGATGCTGCGCCGGCGGGACGAGGCGACGGTCCGCGGGTGGGTCGACGCGATCCCCGACGAGGTGGTGCACCGCCGGCCGGTGCTCGCGGTCGGCTTCATCGGGGCCCTGATGTCGAGGGGCGAGTTCCAGACGGTCCCGACCCGGCTCGACGAGCTCGAGCAGGTGCTCGCCGACCCGCCGGCGGACCGGGTGGTGCTGGAGGAGCACGAGCTGGCCCGCGTGCCCGGGGCGATGGAGACCTACCGGGCAGCCCTCTGGCTCGTCGCCGGTGACCCGGCCGGCACCGTCGCCCATGCCGACCTGGCGATCGCCCGGGCCGCGCCCGGCGACGACCTGACCGTCGCGGCGGCCTCCGCGCTCTCGGGGCTCGCCTCGTGGGCCGGCGGTGACCTCGAGTCGGCCCACCGCGCGTACTCCCTTGCCGTGAAAGGGCTCGAGCGGGCCGGCAACATCGCGGACGTGCTCGGCTGCTCCATCACGCTCGGCGACCTCCGGGTCACCCAGGGCCGCCTCGGGGACGCCAAGCGGACCTACGAGGACGCGCTCCGGCTCGCCGAGGCCCACGAGACCGACGGACCGCTGCGCGGGGAGGCCGACATGCTCGTCGGTCTGAGCCAGATCGCACTGGAGCGCAACGAGATCGCTGCGGCGACGGACGACCTCGAGCGTGTCGCCGCGCTGGGCGAGGGGCTCGGTCTGCCGCAGAACCCCTATCGGTGGCGGGTCGCCCGTGCGCGGCTGCGCGAGGCCCAGGGGGACCTGACCGGTGCCGTGGACCTGCTCGACGAGGCCGAGCGCGTCTACGTCGGCGACTTCTCGCCGGACGTGTGCCCCGTCGCAGCCCGGCGGGCGAGGGTGCTCGTGGCACTGGGCCGCACCGACGACGCTCTCGACTGGGCGCGGGGGCGCGAGCTCACGGCCGACGACGACCTGAGCTACGTCCGCGAGTTCGAGCACCTCACGCTCGCGCGGATCCTGCTGCACCAGAAGGACGCCGACGGGACGGCGCGGGCTGCGGCATACGGCCTCCTCGACCGGTTGCGGGTCGCGGCCGAGCAGGGCGGGAGGACCGGGACACTCATCGAGGTCCTCGCCCTGCAGGCGCCCGCGACCGGCGGTGGGCGCGGGCCGCACGGCCTCCGGCGCGCCCTCGACACCCTGGAGCGCGCGCTCCGGCTGGCAGAGCCGGAGGGCTACGTGCGGACCTTCGTCGGCGAGGGCGCGCCGATGGCCGACCTGCTCGGGGCTCTCGTCCGGCAGGACCCCTCGTGGCGCTACCCGCGCCGCCTCCTCCGGGCGTTCGAGGGCGCCACGACCGGCCCGAGGCACCAGGGCCTCGTCGACCCGCTGAGCGCACGCGAGCTCGACGTGCTCCGCCTCCTCGCCACCGACCTCAGCGGGCCGGCGATCGCGGGCGAGCTCTACCTCTCGCTCAACACCGTGCGCACGCACACGAAGAACGTCTACGCCAAGCTCGGCGTGGGCGGGCGCCGGGCGGCCGTCACGCGGGCGCGCGAGCTCGGCCTGCTCTGACCCTCCGGGAGGCCCGCGGACCCCGCCAGCCCGCCGGACCCGCCGGACCCCTGCTGAGGATCACCACCTCGCTCACCACATGAGGTGATCCCCGCTCACCACCTCGGTCCCTAGCGTGCGGGACATGAACACCGCAGCCACCGACCCGGACGGATCCGGGTTCTACGAGATCCTTCTCCAGGGCCGGCTCGACGCCCGATGGGCAGCCTGCTTCGAGGGCCTCACCCTGACCACCGGTGACGGCTTCACCCTGCTCGCGGGTCCCGTCACCGACCAGGCCGCACTGCACGGCCTGCTGCACCGGCTGCGCGACATCGGCCTCCCGCTGGTCTCCGTCCGACAGGTCGGGACCGACGACGAGCCCCGCACACCCCACCACACCGACTCGACCCCAGGAGCCTGACATGACCATCACCGCACCCACCGTCACCACGACCGCCGGCGTCCCCAGCCGCCGTTCCACCCGCGCCCACTCCCGCGCCGCCGGCATCTTCTACCTGCTGACGTTCGCGTCCTCCATCCCGGCCCTCATCCTGCTCGCGCCGGTCCTCAACGACGCGGCCTACGTCACCGGCGCCGGCCAGGACACCCGCGTCCTGTGGGGCTGCCTGCTCGACACCGTCAACGCCCTCACCGCGATCGCCTCCGCCGTGGCCGTCTACTCGGTGGTCAAGCGCCAGAACGGGGGGATGGCCCTCGGCTTCGTGACCTCCCGCCTCGTCGAGGGGGCCGTCGTCATGATCGGCGTCGTCAGCCTGCTCGCCGTCGTCACGATGCGCCAGGACTACGCCGGGTCCGGCGCCGACCCCGCCTCCCTCACGGTCACGGCCAACGCGCTCGTCAGCGTCCGGGACTGGACCTTCCTCTTCGGCCCCGGCCTGATGCCCGTCTTCAACGCGCTGCTCTTCGGCACCCTGCTCTACCGCTCGCGGCTCGTGCCCCGCCTCATCCCGAGCATCGGCCTCGTCGGCGCGCCCCTGCTGTTCGCGGCGTTCGTCGCCAACCTCTTCGGCATCTTCGACCAGGTGTCGACGGGCTCGTTCTTCCTCACCCTGCCGATCGCGGCCTGGGAGCTCAGCGTCGGCCTCTGGATGACGTTCAAGGGCTTCCGCCCCGAGGCCGTCGCCGCGCTCGAGGCCCGGGATGCCGCCTGACCGAGGGCGACGACGCCACGAGGGGCGTCAGGGAGGTGGCTCCGCACCAGCGGGGCCACCTTCGTCGGTCGCGGGGCACGCCCCATGGCACCCAGGCCCCCGGGGGAGCCGTGGCCCCAGGGGAGCCGCGGCAGCGTCAGGCGCGGAGGACCTTGTCCATCGTCCTGCCCTTGGCGAGCTCGTCGACGAGCTTGTCGAGGTAGCGGATCTTCTGCATGAGCGGGTCCTCGACGTCCTCGACCCGCACTCCGCAGACCGTGCCCGTGATCGCCGAGACGTTCGGGTTGAGGTGGGCCTGGCCGAAGAAGTCCTCGAAGGTCGTCTCGGCGGCGAGGTGGCGGTCGAGAGCCTTCTCGTCGAAGCCGGTCAGCCACTCGATGACCTCGTCGAGCTCGGCCTTGGTGCGACCCTTCCGCTCCACCTTGGTGACGTAGTGCGGATAGACCGACGCGACGGACGTGGTGAAGATGCGGTGCGCCATCCTCCGAGGGTAGCGACGCCCGCGGACGCGGGCATCGACCGCGGCGCGAGCAGGAGCCCACGGCATACGGACGCCGATCGTCCGGGAGACGGCCTAGCGTTCTCGCCATGGCTATCGCTCGCTACCCCAGCTTCGTCATCGACTGCCCCGACGCGGAGGCACTCACGACCTTCTACGGCACCCTGCTCGGCTGGACCACCAAGGCGTCCGACGGGTGGGGCGAGATCCGCGACGCCGAGACGGGCCAGTGCATCTGCTTCCAGCAGGTCGAGGACTTCACCGCGCCGAGGTGGCCGGCCCAGCAGGTGCCGCAGCAGATGCACCTCGACGTCATGGTCGAGGACCTCGACGCGGCAGAGCCCGAGGTGCTCGCACTCGGTGCGACCAAGCACGAGCACCAGCCCGGCACGTCGTTCCGCGTCTTCCTCGACCCGGCCGGCCACCCCTTCTGCCTGTGCGTCGACTGACTCCTCAGCCGACGAGGTGCTCGAGCGCGAGCTGGTTGAGGCGCACGAAGCCGTAGTCGCGCACGGCCGCCTTCTCCGGGTCGAAGCCGTCGTCGGTCGCGAGGAAGTCGTCGAGCGACTCGTCGGCGCCCAGGGTCGGCTCGGCGAGGTCGAGCACTCCGGCATACGCCCACGCCTCGGCGGTGCGCGGGTCGGCGCGGAAGGCGGACGCCTTGTCGGCGAGCAGGAGGTACATCTCCATGCACGCCTTCGCCGACTCCCACACGCCGTCCATGTACTCGGTTCGGGACGGCTTGTAGTCGAAGTGTCGCGGCCCCGTGTAGCGCGGCCCGTCGGGCAGGCCCGGGAAGCCGTTCTCGAGCAGGTCGACGGTGAAGAACGCCGAGACGAGGTCGCCGTGGCCGAAGACGAGGTCCTGGTCGAACTTGATGCCGCGCTGGCCGTTGAGGTCGATGTGGAAGAGCTTGTCGCTCCACAGCGCCTGCCCGAGCGCGTGCGTGTAGTTGAGCCCCGCCATCTGCTCGTGCCCCGTCTCGGGGTTGAGGCCGACGATGTCGCCGTGGTCGAGCTCGGCGATGAGGGCGAGCGCGTGCCCGACGGTCGGCAGGAAGATGTCTCCGCGCGGCTCGTTCGGCTTGGGCTCCAAGGCGATCCGCAGGTCGTAGCCCTGTGACTTGATGTAGCCGGCGACGGTGTCGAGGCCCTCCTTGTAGCGGTCGAAGGCGGCGTGGACGTCCTTCGACCCGTCGTACTCGCTGCCCTCGCGGCCGCCCCACATGACGAAGGTCGCGGCACCCATCTCGGCGGCGAGGTCGACGGCGCGCAGCACCTTGCGCAGGCCGAAGCGGCGCACGCCGCGGTCGTTGGCGGTGAGGCCGCCGTCCTTGAAGACGGGGTGGCTGAACGTGTTGGTCGTGACCATCTCGATGGTGAGGCCCGCGCGGTCGGTCGCGTCCTTGAGCTGGGCGGTGATGCGCGCGCGCGTCGCGTCGTCCGCGTCGAAGGGGTAGACGTCGTTGTCGTGGAAGGTGATGCCCCAGGCGCCGATCTCGGCGAGCTTGTCGGAGTACTCCCACGGGTCGAGGACGGGGCGCGTCGGGCCGCCGAAGGGGTCGGTGCCGGTCCAGCCGACGGTCCACAGGCCGAAGGAGAACTTGTCGTCGGGGGTGGGCTGGCGCGTCATTGCGACTCCTCTAGAGGGGATTAGTTTTGTCATACAACTTACGTCGCGGACCGGCTAGGGTCAAGGCATGGCCAACCTGCGCCAGGCGAGCCTGCGCCACGCGAACCTCGCCCTCGTCGCGCGCACCGTCCTCGCCGCCGACACCCCGCCGTCGCGGGCCGACGTCGCCGCGGCCACCTCGCTGACCCGGTCGACCGTGTCGCGCCTCGTGGACGAGCTCGTCGCCGGCGGCATCCTCGACGAGGTCGAGTCGGTCGTCGGCGGGCCCGGCCGCCCGGGCCGCCCGGCCACCCCGCTCCGGGCGTCACGGGCGCGCGTCGCCGCGCTCGGCCTCCAGGTCGGCGTCGGCCAGCTCGCCGCCCGCCTCGTCGACCTCTCGGGCGCGGTGCTGGCCGAGCGCCTCGTCACCGCCGACCTCGCCGGCTCACGCCCCGGCCCCGTGCTCCGCCGCCTGCGCACGCTCGCGACCCGGGTGCTCGACGCGACCCCGGACGGCTGCCGCGTCGTCGGTGCCGGCCTCGCCCTCCCCGGCATCGTCGACGTCGCCGCCGGCCGCCTGCTCAGCGCCCCCAACCTCGGCTGGGAGGACGTCACCCCGGCTCCCGGCCTCGCCGCAGCGCTCGGTGACCTTGCCCTCCGCGTCGGCAACGAGGCCGACCTGGCAGCCCACGCGTACGCTCACCCGGCCCCCGGACGCGACCGCGAGCCGCGCGACTTCCTCTATCTCAGCGGCGAGGTCGGCATCGGCGGCGCGGTCGTCGTGGACGGGGAGGTCATGGCCGGACGCCACGGCTGGGCGGGCGAGATCGGCCACGTCTGCGTCGACCCCGACGGGCCCCCCTGTCGCTGCGGCTCCACCGGCTGCCTCGAGCAGTACGCCGGCCGGCTCGCCCTGCTCGACGCTGCCGGACTCGACCCCTCCACGTCACCCGCCGAGCTCGCGCGCCGAGCCCGCGATGGCGACGAGCAGGCCCGTGCCGCAACGCGATCCGCCGGGCGAGCCCTCGGCGTCGCCCTGTCCGGCGTCGTCAACGTCCTCGACATCCCGACCGTCGTGCTCGGCGGACACCTGGCGATGGTCGGCGACCTCCTCGCCCCCGAGGTCGAGGAGATCCTCGGCCGCCGCGTGCTGTCGGCCCGCTGGGTCACGCCGCGGGTCGTCATCGCCGACGTCGACCCCGCGCCCGGCGCCACCGGAGCGGCGCTGCTCGCCCTCGACCGGGTCGTCAGCGACCCGGTCGCGCACCTCAGCTGAGGCGGGCGAGGTCGACGGTCCAGACCGGGTTGCCCGGCAGGACCTTGACCCGGTCGCCGCTCGCGAAGCGCGTCGACGGCTGGATGAGGGGCACGAACGGGCTCCGCTCGTTCATCGCGAGCTGCCACGCGGCATACGCCCCCGCCCGGTTGTCACCGACGGAGGCGCGCGCGGTCTCGGTGAGGTCGTCGATGAGCGTGTCGGAGCCGCGCATCCAGCCGGCCCGGGACCCGACGAGCTCGCCGGGCGCGAACGCGAGGTAGTTCTCGGGGTCCGGGTAGTCGGGGTTCCAGCTCCACAGGCTGAACGCGCTGCGCCCGTCGCGGTAGGCGGCGAGCGCCTCGGCCGCGGGCGCCGGGTTGAGCTGCACCTTGATCCCGACCTGGGCGAGCTGGCTGCGCACGGCCACCGCGAGCGCCGTCGCCGGGATGCCCTGGATCGGCAGGTCGGCGGCATACGACAGGGGGATCGGCTGACCCTTGTAGCCCGAGCGGCGCAGCGCCGCCCGCGCGGCCACGAGGTCGCGTTGGGGCACGACCGGCAGCGTCACCACGGGAGTGGGTATGCCGTCCGCTCCCGTCGTGAGGATGCCGTCGGGTGTCGCCGTGGTGCCGCCGGCCGACGGGGTGGAGAGGGGCGCCGCCGGTGACGACGTGGTGGGTGCCGGCGTCCCGGTGCCGTCGGTCCCCGTGCCGTCGGTCCCGGTGCCGTCGGTCGGGGTCGGCGCGGGCGCCGGCGCGAGGTCCTCGAGCGCGCCGACGATGCCGGCAGGGATGAGGCCCGCGGCGGGCATGGACCCCGGGGCCGCCCTGCCGAGCGCCTCACGGTCGAGGCCGCGACGCACCGCCTCGGCGAAGTCGGGGTCGGCGGTCCACGCGTTGAGGGCCTTGGTGCGCGCGAGCGCGAGGTAGACGAGTGAGCTCGAGCGCATCGTCGTCACCGTGACGGCCGAGGTCTGCGGCCGCCCGGTCGCGGCGTTGGCCTGGCTCGGCGAGAGGTCGAGCACGAGGTCGGCGCTGCCGGACCCGATGGCGGCGAGCTGCTGGCGCGCATCGAGGTTGCGGACGACGATCTCGGGGAAGGCGGGAGTCGCTCCCGACCACATCGGGTTGGCCGCGAGCCGGACCTCCGAGGTGCCGCGGACACTCTCGATGACGTAGGGGCCCGAGCCCGCCGAGTGCTGCGAGAGGTAGCCGCTCGCCTCGTCGCCGGGGCCGATGGTGCCGCCGTGCGCCTTGACCGCCGTCGCGTTGAGGATGCCGAAGGCGGGGTTGGCGAGGATCGCGGGGAGGGCGAAGTTCGAGCCGGGCGAGCTGAGCGTGAAGGTGCGGTCGTCGACCTTGACCGCCGAGACCGTGCCGAGGATCGAGGAGGCGGGGCCGGACAGCCCCCGCGCGCGCTGGAGGGTGAAGAGGACGTCGTCGGTCGTGACGGGAGTGCCGTCGGAGAAGACGAGGCCCTTGCGCAGCCGCAACGTCAGCCACCGGCCCTCGGGGGAGAGGGTGTACTCGGCCATCCCGGGCACGACCTTCGTCGGGTCGTCGGGGTCGAGGGTCGTCAACGTCTGGTAGAGCGCGTGCGTCAGCATCGCCCCGCTGCGGTCGAACTGCCGGGTCGGGTCGAGCGTCGTGTGGTCGAAGACCGCGCCGACGACGAGCGGCTCGACGGCCGTGGTCGGCGCCGCCGTGGGCGTGGCGCCCGGTGTCGTGGCCGGCGTCGGGCCCGGCGTCGCCGTGCTGGCCGTGCACGCGGCACCCGAGGCCAGCGCGAGCACGCCGAGGGCCGCCACCACGGTGGGGCGGACGAGACGTCGGCGCATGGACTTCCTTCGGGGGCGCCCGGTCCAGAGGCGGACACGGGACTGCGGCGGGCACGGAGAGCACGACGGCAGGTGGCACCGACGGCGACCCGGAGCACCCCTGTCCGTGGTCCGAAGTCTAGCCGCCGGCGCCCGCCACCGACGCGGCCCGCTCAGCGCTCGGCGCGAGCACGAGGTACGCCTGCGCGACGAGCACGATCCCGATGGCGACCCACTTGCCGGTGGGCAGCTCCACCCCGTAGCGCCAGCGGTCGATGAGGACCAGCCCGACCTGGAGCATGACGACCCAGCCCATCGTCACGAGGGCCAGCTCGGCGTACCTCAGCGACGACGCATACACCCAGAAGAGGACGAGGAAGGCGCCCGCGCCGAGCACGAGCGCGCGGACGCTGCCGTTGTCGGCCCACTCCTTGGCGAAGAGCGCCCCGAGCAGGTCGAGCCCGGCGAGGCACACCATCGCGATCGTCGCGACGACCGGCACCGGCCAGGCCTCGGGCGCCTTGATCAGCGGGAAGACGTCGGTGACGCTCATGGTGGGCACGTCCTTGAAGGGGGAACGGGCCCGCTCGACGACGGGGCCCTTCACCTCAGAGCACGCCGCAGCCGCCGGTGATACCCCCAGCCGACGCGTGTCGGCCGACGCGTGTCAGGCCTGGCCACCCTCGAACCACGCGACGAGGGCCGGGTCGAGCGCCGGCACGTCGACCGCGCCGCCGCCGGTGCGCAGCGAGGTCGTCGCCGACGCCCCGGCCGCCACCGCCTCACGAGCCGCGACCGGCGAGGTCATCGTCGGGCCGCCGTCCCGGGCGAACCGGACGAACTCCGCGACGAGCAGCGGGTCGGCGCCGCCGTGACCGGTCGTGTCGGCCGGCGGGATCTCGATGACCTCGTCGGCGTCGTCGCGGTACGTGTCGGTACGGCGGGTCCAGACCTTGACGAGGGCGCCGGGTCCGTCGCCGAAGTTCTCGAGCCGGCCCTTGGTGCCGATGACGGTGTAGTTGCGCCAGTAGTCCGGTGTGAAGTGGCACTGCTGGTAGGACGCGAGCACGCCGCCCTCGAGCACGAGGTTGGCCATCGAGATGTCCTCGATGTCGACGACCGGGTTGAGCTCGCGCTGCTCGGTGGGCGGCCAGTTGTCGAGGGAGTACCAGTCGGCCATCCGCCGGTCGGAGTTGTCGCGGTGGTCGGTGACGTCCCCGTAGACCGCGAGGGCGCCGACCGCGCTGACCCTGCGCGTGTAGGCGCCGGCGAGCCAGTGGATGACGTCGATGTCGTGGGCGCCCTTCTGCAGGAGCAGGCCCGTCGTGTTGCGGCGGTCGGCGTGCCAGTCCTTGAAGTAGTAGTCCCCGCCCGCCGAGACGAAGTGCCGGCACCAGACCGCCTTGACCTCGCCGATCGTGCCCGCCTCGATGACGTCGCGCATCGCCCTGACCACCGGCATGTGCCGCATGTTGTGGCCGACATAGAGCCGCGTCCCCGTGCGGTGCGCAGCCTCGAGCACCCGGTCGGCGTCGGCGACGCTCGTGGCGAGCGGCTTCTCGGCGAACGTCGGTATGCCGGCCTCCAGGGTGCGCACGGCGTGCTCGGCGTGCGCGTGGTCGGGGGTCAGGACGAGCACCGCGTCGATGTCGGCGCGCACGTCGGGAGCGAGCAGCTCGTCGAGGGAGTCGACGAGGCGTACGCCGTCGATGCGGTTGGCGGCGTCGGCGCGGCCCCGCTCGGCCGGGTCGCAGACGACGGTGACCCGGCTGCCCTCGCCGGGACGGTGGGCGTACGCCGCGAGGCTGGCCCGCAGGCCGAAGCCGATGATGGCGATCCGGAGGTCGGGCTGGTCGGGCTGGTCGGGCTGGTCGGTCATGAGTGCGGGGGCACCTTCCGTGTGGTGGTGGTTCGAGGGTCTCAGCCCTTGGAGCCGCTGAACGCGATCCCCTGGATGAACTGCTTCTGGAGCACGATGAACAGGACGAGCACGGGCAGCGTCGCGAGCACCGAGCCGGCCATCAGCGTCGTCGTGTCGACCGAGAACTGGCCGATGAGCGAGGCGAGCCCCACCGACAGCGGCATCTTCGACGGGTCGTTGTTGACCACGAGCGGCCACATGAGGTCGTTCCACGACCACAGGACGTCGAGGACGGCGAGCGCGATGAGCCCGGGCTTGGCCAGCGGCAGCATGATCCGGGTGAAGATCTGCCAGTGGTTGGCGCCGTCGAGCTTGGCCGCCTCCTCGAGCTCGCGCGGCAGGCTGAGGAAGAACTGCCGCAGCAGGAAGGTGCCGAACGCGCTGAAGAGGCCGGGGACGATGAGCGCCTGGAGCGAGTTGAGCCAGCCGAGGCCCGACACGATCTCGTACTGCGGCAGCAGGAAGAGCTGGCTCGGCACCATGAGGACCGAGAGGAAGAGGCCGAAGAGCAGGCCCCGACCGCGGAACTCGAACCGCGCGAAGGCGTAGCCCGCCATCGAGCAGAGCACGAGCTGGCCGAGCACCCGGCCGATCGTCTGGATCGTGCTGTTCCAGAACATCTGGCCGAAGGGGAGCGTGTCGAAGACGTCGCCGTAGTTGGACCACTGGGGCGACGCGGGCAGCACCGTCGGCGGCACGGTGAGCGTCTCGCCGAGCGTCTTGAGGGAGGTCATGACCTCCCAGAAGAACGGGCCGACCATGACGACGGAACCGAGGATGAGGACGGCGTGCACGCCGAGGTGGTTGCGGCGCAGGCGGTTGCGCCGCGGCACGCGGATCCGGGCGGGCGTGCGGGTCGCGAGCTCAGACATAGTGCACCCACTTCTTCTGGAGCCGGAACTGCAGGGCCGTCACCGCGACGATGACGACGAGGATGACGAGGGCGATCGCGGCGGCATACCCCTGCTGGTTCTCGACGAAGCCCCGCTGGTAGAACTGCGCGACGATCGTCTCGGTCTGCGGGTAGGCCGGGTTCGTCGGCCCCGTCATGACGAAGATCAGGTCGAACGTCTGCAGCGCGCCGATGACGGCGAGCACCGAGATGAAGAAGACGCTCGGGCTGATCTGCGGGAGGGTGATCGACCAGAACTGGCGGATACGGCCCGCGCCGTCGAGGGCGGCCGCCTCGTAGAGGTCCTTGGGCACGCCCTGGATCGCGGCGAGGAAGATGACGATCTGCGTGCCGAGGCCGAGCCAGATGCCCACTCCCGCAATGGCATACAGCGCCGTGGCCGGGTTGGAGAGCCAGTTCGTGCCCTCGATGCCCACGAGCCCGAGCAGCGCGTTGATGACGCCGACGTCGCCGTTGTAGAGCGTGCGCCAGATGAGCCCGACGGCCGCGGGCATCGTCACGACGGGCAGGAAGTAGAGCACCCGGTAGATCCGCACCCCGCGCAGGCCCTCGGTGCTGAGCAGCGCCGCGATGACGAGCGCCACCGGGATGCCGAGCAGCGCGACGACGGTGAACTTCAGGGTGTTCAGCATCGTCTCCCAGAGCCGCGCGTCGCCGAACAGCTCGCGGTAGTTGGCGAGCCCGACGAACTCCGAGCCGCCGAACGGGCCGGTCTCGGTGAAGGAGATGAGCAGCGTGCGCACCACCGGCCACAGGTAGAAGACGACGAGACCGAGCAGCGTCGGGAGGATGAAGACCGCCGCCCAGAAGAGGTCGTTGCGCCGCATCCGCGACAGGCCGCGACCGGATCGACCGGGCCGACCGCGCCGACCGGGCCGACCGGGCCGACCGCGCCGGCGGCAGGGGGCCGGGGTGTCGCCCCGGCTCCCCGACCCCGACGGGACGCCGCCCGGCGCGGTCGCGCCATCGGCCCCCTGCGCCTGCTGCGTGTCGCTGAGCACGCCTGCCACGGTCACTTCTCCTTGGCGAGCGCTGCGTTCATCTGCGTGGCGAGGTCCTTCAGGCCCGTCGCCGCGTCGACCTCGCCGTTCCACACCTTCGTGAGGATGTCGGTCTGGAGGGTCGTCCAGGCCTTGGTGTTCTTCGAGGCGGGGTAGGGCACGGCCGTCGCCACCTCGTCGACGTAGGCCTTGAGGTTGAACTGCGGCATCGACGTCACCCACGCCTCCTGGGTGCCCTCGTAGGCGGGGATGACGGCGCCGGCCTCGGCCTGGATCTGCGCGGCGCGCTCGCCACCGAGGAAGCCGACGAACTTCTGCGCAGCGTCCTGGTGCTTCGTCCTGGCGTAGATGACGTTGCCGAGGCCGTGGATGACCGAGACCTGGCCCTTCGGGCCGGCGGGGACCGGGGCGACGTTGACGGCGTCCTTGAGCTCGGGGACGCCGTTGTACTCGACCGCGGCCCACGATCCGTTCCAGTACATCGCGACCTTGCCGGCCTTGAAGAGGTCGCCCGGGCTCGTGTCGGTCATCTGCTGCACCGTCGGCGACGCGCCGTCCTTGACGAGCGAGGTCCAGAACTCGATGCCCTTGAGCGCCTCGGGGGAGTCGAAGCCGCTCTTGGTCCCGGCGGCGTCGATGACCTGACCGCCGGCCGACGGGATCGTGTCGTAGAAGCCGGCCTGGTCCTCGACCGGGGCCGCGGCGCCGTAGACGCCCTTGGTCTTGTCGGTGAGCGCGCGGGCGGCGGACTGGAAGTCGGCCCAGGTCCAGTCGTCCTTGGGGTAGGCCAGCTTCTTGGCGTCGAAGAGCGCTTTGTTGTACCAGACGCCGACGGTGTCGAAGTCCTTCGGGATGCCGTACGTCTTGCCCTCGTAGGTGTAGAGGTCGACGAGCGCCTCGGGGTAGTTGCCGAGGTCGAGCTTGGCGCGGCTGATCGTCTGGTCGAGCGGCAGCAGCTGCTGGTTGGCGGCATACAGCTTGACGTTCGGGCCGTTCATCCAGAAGACGTCGGGGGCGCCGCCGCCGGCCGCGGCCGTCTGGAGGGTCGTGAAGTACTGCTTGAACGGCGTCACCTGGATCTTGACGGTGACATCGGGGTTCGCGGTGTGGAACTCGTCGGCGATCTTCTGCATGGCCGGGACCTGGTTCTTGTCCCAGATGCCGTAGGAGATCGTGACCGGCCCGTTCTCCGGCTGGGCGTCGGCGGTCGCGCCACCGGTGGACTGGCCGCACGCGGCGAGGCCGAGCACGAGCAACGGGGTGAGCACGGCCGTGGCGGCCAGTGTGGACGTTCTGCGCATTCGCGACTCCTTGGGTGGGGGGCCCGCGGACGGCTGGTCGCCGCTGCGGTCCGGTGCACGTCATCGGGCAACCCAAGCCTGATCGCTCGTTTGTGCTTGGGCGGCACTACAATCGAGCACATTCGATCACGTGTCAATCCGTCGAACAGGGTCGAGAGGGGCTCGGGACGGGCCTGCGCAGCAGGCCGCCACGGGTCCCTGTGTGCTGCCCGGAAGCCCTCGGTCCAGGGGGCGGGCACCCGTTCGACCGTCCCGCGATGCGGACGGGAGGCGCCCGCAGACCAGCCCGCCGTCGGGCTGCCGGTCAGCCTGCGAGGACCTCACGCAGCCGCTGCGAGACCGGCCAGGCAACGTCGCTCCGGTTGGCCAGGACCGACCACGTCAGGGCCCGCGACGGCTCGTGCCGGGTGACCGCCGAGACGCCCGCGTCGTAGCCGTTGAGCACGACGCCGTCACCCGTCCCGTCGAGCCACAGGCCGAGGCCGTAGCGCCGGCCGTCGTCCATGACATCGGTGCGCGGGCGCAGCATCTCGGCGACCCAGCGCTCGTCGACGATGCGCCCGGCGAGGAACGCGTCCCAGAACGCGTGGAGGTCGGCGGCCGTCGTGTAGATCCCGCCGTCCCCACTGCCACGGACCGGCAGGTGCAGCACGTTGGTGCGCAGGCCGTCGGCCTCGAGGTAGCCGAGTGCCGCTCGGGCCGGCAGCTCGTCGGAGCGGAGGTATGCCGTGTCGACCATCCCGGCGCGAGCGCACACCCGCTGCTCCACCACCTCGTGGAACGCCGTGCCGGTCACCCGCTCGACGACGAGGGCGAGCACGACGAAGCCGCTGTTGCAGTAGGAGAAACGCTCTCCCGCAGGGAACTTCGTGGGTCGCCCGCGCAGTGCCGGGAGGTAGCCCTCGGTCGTGGCGAGCCGGTGGACGGGCACGGTCATGACGTAGGACGAGGCGTCGAGTCCCTCCTCCTCGTCGAGGTAGTCGCCGATGCCCGACCGGTGGCTGAGCAGGTGCTCGATCGTCACGTCGTCGCCGATGTCGGGCAGGTCGTCGCCGACGACGGAGCGCACCGGGGTATCGAGACCGAGGCGACCTTCGGCCACGAGGCCGACCACGGCGAGCGCGGTCAGGCCCTTGCAGATGCTGGCCGTCCCGAACTGCGTGTCGAGGGCGTTGGGCAGGCCGTGGGCCCGGTCGGCGAGACCGTGCGCCGACGCGTGGACGGTGCTGCCTGCGAGGTCGACCCGGACCACGCCGGAGAAGCCGTGCTCGTGGACCACCGCCGCGACCTCCTGGTCGAGGTCCGCCACGGCGCCCACTGCCCGTCGCCCCGTCGCCCTGTCGGCCCGCCGCCGTCAGGCGCCGACGTAGGTCGCGAGGTGCTCGCCGGTCAGGGTCGACCGGCCGGCGACGAGCTCGGCGGGCGTCCCCTCGAAGACGACGTTGCCGCCGTCGTGACCGGCCCCCGGTCCGAGGTCGATGATCCAGTCGGCGTGCGCCATGACTGCCTGGTGGTGCTCGATGACGAGCACCGACTTGCCCGACTCGACGAGGCGGTCGAGCAGCCCGAGGAGGTTCTCGACGTCGGCGAGGTGCAGGCCGGTCGTCGGCTCGTCGAGCACGTAGACATCGCCCTTCTCGGCCATCTGCGCGGCCAGCTTGAGGCGCTGGCGCTCCCCGCCGGACAGCGTCGTGAGGGGCTGGCCGAGCGTGAGGTAGCCGAGGCCGACGTCGGCGAGCCGCTCGAGGACCTTGTGCGCGGCCGGCGTGCGCGCCTCGCCCTCGTCGAAGAAGCCGAGCGCCTCGGCCACCGGCATGGCGAGCACCTCGGCGATGTTGCGCCCACCGAGCCGGTACTCGAGCACGGCCGCCTGGAAGCGCCGGCCCTCGCACTCCTCGCACGTCGACTCGACGGTCGCCATGACGCCGAGCTCGGTGTAGATGACGCCGGCGCCGTTGCAGGCCGGGCAGGCGCCCTCGGAGTTGGAGCTGAAGAGGGCGGGCTTGACGTCGTTGACCTTGGCGAAAGCCTTGCGGATCGGCTCGAGCAGTCCCGTGTAGGTCGCGGGGTTGCTCCGCCGCGACCCGCGGATCGCGCCCTGGTCGACGACGACGACACCGTCGCGCTTGGCGACCGACCCGTGGATCAGCGAGCTCTTGCCCGACCCCGCGACGCCGGTGACGACGCAGAGCACCCCCAGCGGGATGTCGACGTCGACGTCGCGGAGGTTGTTCGTCGACGCCCCGCGGACCTCCATCGCGCCCGCCGCCTCACGCAGCGAGTCCTTGAGGCTGACCCGGTCGTCGAGGTGGTGGCCCGTGATCGTGTCGCTCTTGCGCAGCGCCTCGACGGTGCCCTCGAAGACCACCTCGCCGCCCGCCGTGCCGGCCCCCGGGCCGAGGTCGACGACGTGGTCGGCGATGGCGATCGTCTCGGGCTTGTGCTCGACGACGAGGACCGTGTTGCCCTTGTCGCGCAGCTGGAGCAGCAGCAGGTTCATCCGGTCGATGTCGTGCGGGTGCAGGCCGATCGTCGGCTCGTCGAAGACGTACGTGATGTCGGTGAGCGACGAGCCGAGGTGGCGGATCATCTTGGTGCGCTGCGCCTCGCCACCGGAGAGCGTGCCGGCGGGACGGTCGAGCGAGAGGTAGCCGAGACCGATCTCGGCGAAGGAGTCGAGCAGGTGCTGCAGTCCGCGCAGCAGCGGTGCGACCGACGGGTCGTCGAGGTCGCGCAGCCACTCGGCGAGGTCGCTGATCTGCATCGCACACAGCTCGGCGATGTTCCTGCCCTTGATCTTCGAGCTCAGGGCCTCCTGCGACAGGCGGGTGCCCTTGCACTCCGGGCAGGTCGTGAAGGTGACCGCGCGCTCGACGAAGCGGCGCACGTGCGGCTGCATGGCGTCGAGGTCCTTGGAGAGCATCGACTTCTGCACCTTGGACAGGACGCCCTCGTAGGTGAGGTTGACGCCCTCGACCTTGATCTTCTCGGGCTGGCCGTAGAGCAGCTTCTGGAACTGCTTGTCGGTGAACGTCCCGACCGGCTTGTCCATGGGCAGTCCGGCGCCGCTGAAGATGCGGCCGTACCACCCGTCCATGCTGTAGCCGGGCACGAGCAGGGCACCCTCGGACAGCGACTTGGACTCGTCGTAGATCGCGGTCAGGTCGAAGTCGTTGACCGACCCCATCCCCTCGCACCGCGCGCACATGCCGCCCTGGTAGACCGCCTCGCGGACGATCGACGTCTCCTGGCGGTTGCCCTTGTCGGTCTTCATGACGCCGCTCGCGACCCGCGTCGGGACGTTGAAGGCGAACGCCGTGGGTGGCCCGATGTGCGGGGTGCCGATGCGGGAGAAGAGGATCCGCAGCATCGCGTTGGCGTCGGTGGCGGTGCCGACCGTCGAGCGTGGGTTGGCGCCCATCCGCTCCTGGTCGACGATGATCGCCGTCGTCAGCCCGTCGAGGTAGTCGACGTCCGGGCGCGCCAGCGACGGCATGAAGCCCTGGACGAAGGCGCTGTAGGTCTCGTTGATCATCCGCTGCGACTCCGCCGCGATCGTCGCGAAGACGAGCGAGCTCTTGCCCGAGCCGGACACGCCGGTGAACGCGGTCAGCCGCCGCTTCGGCAGGTCGAGGCTGACGTCCTTGAGGTTGTTCTCGCGCGCGCCCTGGACGCGGATCATGTCGTGGACGTCGGCCGGGTGGTGTCCACCGGAGGGGCGCGACGCGGTCTTCGCAGCGGTGCTCTTCGACTCCATGCGACGTACGCTACGGCCCCGCGCCCACCCCCGGCCTCCCGATTCCCGACGACCTCACCCGCGACGAACCGCCCACTCGCCGGGGTGGACGGCGCCGGCGATCAGGGGAGGAGGTCGTCGAGGTAGGTCGGCAGCATCTGCCACCACGTCGGCCAGTCGTGGTCGTAGGCCGGGCCCCAGTCGTCGACCCGGTTGGGGATCCCCTTGCGGCCGAGCACCTCGGCCACGGCCCACGCCTCGCTCGGGTCCTCCCACCGGCCACTGCCGGAGGCGAGCACGATCATCCGACGGCGCAGCAGGTCGAGCGTCTCTCCCTCGAGGTCGGGCAGGAAGTGCAGCGGCGAGCTGAAGTACAGGTCGTCGGTGAACCGGCCGCCGATGAACTTGTCGACGGCATACGTCCCGCTCATGCACACGGCGGCGTCGACGAGGTGTGGGTAGCGGCACGTGATCGCGAGGGCGTTGAACGCCCCGATGGAGGCACCGGCGACGACGACGGGGATCGGGCCGCCCACGTCGGAGTGGATCGCGGGGATGATCTCCTGCGCCACGGTCTCGTGGAAGGCGTTGAAGAGCGCCATGCGGTAGTCCGTCGACCCGACCCCCTCGGCCATCGCCTTACCGGCGACGCTGTCGCACGAGTAGATCTTGGCCCGTCCGGCGTCGATGAGCGGCTGGAGGTGGGCGACCATCTTGTGTCGCTCGACCTCCTCCGCGTCACCGCCCGCGGTCGGGAAGAGCAGCACCGGCACGCCGTAGGTGCCCCATCGTGCGACGGTGATGTCCTGGCCCAGTCGGTCGGAGTACCACCGGTCGGTCACCTTCATGGGTTACCTGCCTCTCTCGCGCTCGTCACTCGTAGACGAACTTCTGGGGTCCGGGGAAGAGCCACGCGAGACCGTCGCCGAGACGGTCGCGCCAGTTCTCCCAGTTGTGGCCGTCGCGCGACTCGGTGTAGCGCACCGTCATCCCCGTCTGGCGGAAGACCGGGACCATCGACCGGTTCGGGGTGATGAGCGGCTCGTAGACGCCGCACGACATGAAGAGCCGGTCGACGACCGCGGACGGCTTCTCGCGGAAGCGGTTGACGAACTTCACGACGGGGTCGAACGCCGGCCCCCCGCCGTGGTCGAAGCCGATGTCGGTGAAGACGAGCGAGGCCGACTGGAGCATGAGCGAGCCGAAGAAGCCCGGGTAGCGCACCGCCGTCGACACCGAGGCGATGCCGCCGAAGGAGCTGCCCATGAGACAGCGGGCCTCGGGCGTGTCGATGAGGGGCAGGCGTTCGGTGAGCAGCGGCACGAGCTCGCGCGCGATGAAGCGGGCGTGCGGCGCGTGGTTGGGGTACTCCTTGAGCCGGTCGCGCGGCGGGACGAAGACCGCGACGAGCGGGTCGACGTCGAGACGGTGGATGAGGTTGTCGAGCACGGTCTTCATCGCCGCGAACTGGAGGTAGTCGGTGCCGTCGTGGACGACGAGGAGCGGGTAGCGCTGCGCGCTGTTGAAGCGGGCCGGCAGGTAGATCTGCACGGGCTGTTCGCGCCGGAGGGCCTTGCTCCGGATGTGCTCCTCGACGAGGGTGCCCGGGCGGGCCTCAGGGTCGTACGCCACCCACTCGGGCACGCGGTAGCCGATCGCCGCGCACACCGACGACGACCCCATGGGGCTGTGCGCCAGGCGCGGGTTGAGCGGGTCGTTGAAGCGCTCGTAGTGATCGCCCTTGCGGATCTCGATCTGGTACTCGACCCGCGAGCCCTCGGGCAGCACGGTCGTCACGGCCCAGAGGTCGGACTCACCGATCCGCTTGAGCGGCAACGGATCCGGGAGCCCGACCACACGGTGCCGCACCCAGACCTCGTCGACGTCGCCCCGGTAGAGGAAGGTCGCGCGCTCGCCCTCGATGATCGGGCAGCCGAAGCGCTCGACGAAGCCGTCGATCGTCGGCCCGTCGAGCGGCAGGCGCTCACGCAGTCGGTTGACGGCAAGACGTTCCATGGCACTCACGCGACCCCCACCACCGAGACGTGACCGGTGCGGTCGATGACGCGCGCGCCGGCGGGCAGGTCGGTGGCGCCGTCAGGGAATCGCACGACGGCGCCGTCGTCGAGCAGGAGCAGCCGGTGCTCGGCGAAGCGCCGGGCGAGGACCGACATGCGCTCGTGGTCGTCGAGCAGCAGTCGGCGCTTGGCGTGCGGCAGCGCGACGATCCCGGGCAGGCGCCCGAGCCCCCGGTCGTGCAGCTCGGCCGCCGTCACGCCGTGGGGCGTGAAGTCGTGGAAGAGGACCACCTCGTCGGTCAGCGCCATCGCACCGGCCGACCACGCGACGACCGACTGGTCGGGCCGGAGCACGACGTCGAAGACGCGCATCGTCCGCAGCAGCGTGCGCACGTTGCCGCCCGCGATGACGACGGCCTCGCACTCGTCGAGGATCGCCCCGATCTCGCCCTTGTGCCAGCCGATGGTGCCGCTCTCGTCGGTGGGCGCCGTGGCACGGACGGCGCCGTACAGCTCGTCGAGCTCGGCGGCATACCACCGGTCGACCTCGCGGACCGCCTCCATGGCGGACTCCTCGGCGATCGGGCCCACGGCGTGGATCGAGGTGCGGTGCGCGACGGCGTGCACGGCGTCGATGGCGGCCTGGAGCCGGATGCCGTAGAACGCGCGCAGCTCGTCCATCCGGTCGCGGAAGGCGAGCGCGGCGGCTGCGAAGTGCTCGTCCTTGGCCAGCACGTCCATCATCCGGTGGTGCAGGCGGAGGTTGACGCCGCGCCCGTCGAGGTGGCCGGCGAGCTCGGCGTCGTCGGACTCGCGCTCCTCCCACCCGGAGTTGACCATGGCGATGCGCCCGGTCACCCCGAGGGAACGCACGGTGGGGCCCACGGTCGTCGTGA
This sequence comes from Terrabacter sp. Root181, assembly GCF_001428505.1. Taxonomy (GTDB): domain Bacteria; phylum Actinomycetota; class Actinomycetes; order Actinomycetales; family Dermatophilaceae; genus Terrabacter. Next base: position 65,640 of record NZ_LMHU01000005.1, on the reverse strand, counting down.
ACCGTTGGGGCCCGAGCAGGATCGTCGTCGACATCGAGAGAGAGCTCAGCCGCACTCAGCCTGCGTGCACGTGGATCGTGCGACCGACGTCGTCGAGCATGGCGCGCGCCGTGTCGAAGTCGGGGTGACGCAGCCGCACCCACGCGTTGGCCATGTAGCCGGCCTCCACTCCCTGCGTGCCGTGGCCGACCGGCGGGAAGTGGCCGTCGATGACCCACTCGCCGTAGCGGGACTGGATGTCGTCGATGCCGGTGTAGCCCGCGATGGACCCGTCGTGGTCGGGGCGGAGCGCGACGATGCCGGCGGCATACGTGCGCTGCATCCGCTGCTCCGGGGCGCGGTGGGTGATGACGTGCGCCCACTCGCGGTAGACGTCGACCTCGTTGGCCGAGGAGTAGACGTCCCACGCGCCGACGCCCGGCGGGCGGCAGCCGATCTCGCTGAACTTCAGGCCCTTCGGGCCGTAGAACCACTCCATGTGCGTCGCCGACGTCTCGATGCCGAGCGCCTCGATGACGCGACGCCCCAGCTCGCGGACCTCGGCGTAGAAGGCGTTGCCCGGCTCGTCGATGCGGTTGGTCGTGATGAACTGCGGCGAGATCCAGCGGTGGCGCATCGCCTCGAGGACGTTGGGGTAGTAGTGCGTCGCCCAGTCGTGCACGACCTGCCCGTCGAGGCTGATCGTGTCGTAGAAGCCCTCGTGGCCCTCGACGAACTCCTCGATGGCGATCGAGCTCGCGCCCTCGCGGGCGTAGCCCTGCAGGGCCTGCTCGAGCTCGTGGTCGCTGTCGACGCGCACCGTGCCCTGGGCGCCGGCGCCCGCGCGCGGCTTGAGGATGAGCGGGTAGCCCTCGCGCTCGGCGAAGGCCCGTGCCTCGGCGCCCGAGTCGACGGCGGCGCTGGCAGCCGTGGGGACGCCGGCTTGGCGCAGCGCCTCCTTCATCGACGGCTTGTCGCGGCACAGCCACGTCGTGCGGACGCTCGTGCCGGGGATGCCGCAGGCCTCGCGCACCTGGGCGGCCGGCATCGTGTGCGCCTCGACGGTCGCCTCGAGCGCGTCGATCCAGACCTTGTCCTGGAAGTAGCGGACCGCCTCGACCATCTGGTCGACGTTGGTCACCGAGCCGACGCGGTAGTAGCCACGGAGCGCGCCGAGCAGCTCCTCGCCGAGGTGGGCCTCATCGGACTCTCCGATGCCGTAGACGTTCGCGCCCACCGAGGCGAGCGCGTGCACGAAGCGACGCTGGTTCGCCGGGAACGACGGCTCCACGAAGATGATGTTCACGGCCTCGACGCTATCGGTCCACCGGGAGCACCGCCACGGACCGCCGTGTGCCGCCGCGCGGGTCGCGGGGCAAAAGCGGACGTCGGAGCGGAATCGGGACGAGACTGGGGGTGTCGCATCTCGGGCAGCACCTCACCCCTCAGGAGGAAGCCATGTCGAGCACCGTCCCGAACCCAGCGTCACCCGATCCGACCGACCCGACTCCCGAGCCGCCGAGGACGCGACGCGAGGCTGCGGCCACGTGGGAGGCGCCGTTGAGCCCGTCCGGGTGGTCGACGGCCCTGGTCGTCATGGGCATCCTCTCGATCGTCCTCGGCATCCTCGTGCTCGTCTGGCCGAAGGCAACGCTGCTCATCGTCGCGATCCTGTTCGGGCTCCAGCTCATCATCGCCGGGGCCCTCCGCCTCGGGATGGTCCGCGACCTCCCGAGCGACCCGGGCTGGCTCAAGCCCGTCTCGATCGGGCTCGGGGCGCTCTCCATCGTCGCCGGCATCATCTGCCTGTTCCGCCCCAACGCGTCCCTCTTCGTCATCGCGCTCTTCATCGCGATCGGCTGGGTCGCCGAGGGCATCGCCGCGCTCGTCCAGGGCTTCGGCTCCGACCGGACGACCGGCACGCGGGTCTTCCTCATCGTCAGCGGCGTCGTCTCGATCCTCGGCGGCCTCATCGTCGCGATCTTCCCCGGCTCCTCGCTCATGGTGCTGACCCGCATCGCCGGCATCGCGCTCATCGTCATCGGCATCGTCGAGCTCGTCACGGCCGTCATGGCCCGCCGAGCCGCCGGCAACAGCAGCAGCGGCAGCGGCAGCACGACGGCGCCCGCCACCGCCTGACCGCGTCAGGTCACCGGACGGCATACGACAGCGTGGAGGTTCGCACCCCGCCCGAGGGGTGCGAACCTCCACGACGTGCGACGTCAGGACGGCTGCGGCAGGTCCTCGAACTCGTAGACGCGGCGCACCTCGACCGAGACCTCGTCGAAGAGCGAGGCGAACCTGCCCGCGAGCTCGAGCGCCTGCTCCTTGCTCTCGACGTTGACGAGGGCGAAGCCACCGATGACCTCGCGTGCCTCGCTGAACGGGCCGTCGGTCACGGTGACACCAGCGCCCTCGGTCTTGCGGACGATCGCGCCGTCCTTGCTCTGCGTCACGCCTTCGGCGGCGAGCAGGACGCCCGACTCGGCGTACTCGCCCATGAGCGCGCCCATCGCGTCCTGGAACTCCTGGCTGGGGTTCCACGCCTCGGGGCGGGACTCGTCGATCTTGTGGATCATGAGGTAGCGCACGGTTCTCTCCTTCGACTGCGTGCCGGGTCGGTCCCAGCCTCCACCACGACGTCGATCAGCGGCAGCCTCGCTCGACACTTCGATTCCCGAAACGTCGGCGGCCTAGAGCCAGCCGCGCTCCTGGGCGACCCGGGCGGCCTCGGCGCGGGTCGACGTCCCGGTCTTGCCGATGGCCGAGCTGAGGTGGTTGCGCACCGTGCCGGGAGAGAGGTGCACGACCCCGGCGACGGCGGCGACCGTGCCACCGCGCAGCGCCACGGCGAGCACCTCGCGCTCCCGCTCGGTGAGCGGGTTGGCGCCGTCGACGAGCGACTCGGTGGCGAGCGACGGGTCGACGACCCGCAGCCCGGCGTGCACCCGGCGCACCGCCTCGGCGAGCTGGCGGGCCGGGGTGTCCTTGACGACGAAGCCCGACGCGCCCGCCTCGAGCGCGCGGCGCAGGTAGCCGGGGCGGCCGAACGTCGTGACGACGAGGGTGCGCACGCCCGGGAGCGCATCGCGCACCGCGGCTGCCGCGGCGATGCCGTCGATGCCCGGCATCTCGATGTCGAGCAGGCACACGTCGGCGGCCGAGGCCCGCGCGGCCTCGACGACCTCGTCGCCACGGCCCACCTCGGCCACGACCTCGAGGTCGGGCTCGAGCGCGAGCAGCGCGGCGAGCGCCCCACGCACGAGGGCCTGGTCGTCGGCCAGCAGCACCTTGATGGTCGCGCTCACAGCGTCACCTCCAGCACGGTCCCGTGGCCCTGCGGGCCCGTCTCGATCGAGAGCCGACCCCCCGCGGCCGCGACCCTCTCACGCAGCCCGCGTATGCCGTTTCCCTCGGGCCGCGCGTCGAGGCCGCGTCCGTCGTCACGAACCGTCAGGCCGTTCGTCGCGAGCTCGACCCAGCAGGCGTCGGCGTCGCTGTGGCGCACGACGTTGGTCGTCGCCTCGCGCAGCACCCAGGCGAGCACGGTGCGGTGACGCGGGTCGACGGCGCCCGGGTCGTCGGGCACGTGGCCCTCGATCCCGGCACCCGCGAGCGCCGTGCGCGCGGACGCGAGCTCGTCGCCGAGGCGCGCCACCCGGAGCCCCCCGACGGTCGCCCGGATCTCGGCCAGGGCCTGGCGGCTCAGGGCCTGGATCTCGGCGAGCTCGCCCTTGGCCCGCTCGGGGTCGAGGTCGACGAGGCGCTCGGCCAGCTCCGCCTTGACCGTGACGACGGTGAGCGAGTGACCGAGCACGTCGTGGACGTCGCGGGCCACGCGCTCGCGCTCCTCGACGACGGCGAGGTCGCGGGACATCTGCTCGTAGTCCTCGCCGCGGTCGGTCATGAGCCGGACCGCGCCCGTCATCGCGCCCACGGCGAAGACGATGATGGCCACGACCCAGGTGCCCTCGTCGCGGTCGACGAAAACCGCGACGGCCGTCGCGATCGCGACGCACGCGATGCCCAGCGCGATCGACCATGCGAGCGGCAGCGCGAACATCCCGAACGACACGACGAAGGGCAGGAAGCTGAGGCTGCCGGCGCCGATCAGCGGGGTCAGGGCGGCCGCGCATCCGACGAGCACGAGCAGGTAGACGACGCCCCGGGGCCGGGCCGGCTCGCAGTCCCGGTGGAGGCGCTGGAGGTGCTGGGCGCCCAGGCCGTAGACGACGGCGAAGGTCACCACGAGGGCCAGGCCGAGCACGACCTGCCAGAGCGGTAGCCCGCTCGACACGATGGCGATGGCCGGGAAGACGAGGAAGACCAGCCACACCGACTGGACGACCCAACCGAAGCGCTCCCACGGGTTGCGCCCGTGCGGGCCGGGCCGACCGGACGGCACGGGTTCCGTCCGCTCCGTTTCCGTCCGCTCCGTCACTGGCGCTCCCGCCCGCGGCGCACGAGGAGCACGGCGGACACCCCGAAGACCGCGAGCCACGCGAGCACGTTGACGATCGGCAGCCACAGCGGGTCGCGCGACCCGTCGGGCAGGTAGCCCTCGGTGAGCGGGTAGCGGGCCAGGGCGGCATACCCGTAGAGCGGCGTGAACTTCGCGAAGGTGAGCAGCGCGCCGGACAGCGGGATGAAGAGGTTGCCGAGGAAGGCGAAGATCACCATGGTGCCGCTCGCGGCGCCGACGGCGGCCTCGGAGCGGAAGGCGGTGCCGACGAGCAGGCCGTAGACCGCGAAGACGGCCGAGCCGACGAGGCAGAGGACCGCGCTCAGCGCCCACGCCTGCGCGGACCCGCGGGCGCCGGTCGCGGCGCCGAGGGCGAAGGTGAGCAGGATCGGCACGGCCGCGACGGTCATCGCGATGAGCGCCTTCATGGCGATGTAGGACGAGTCGGCGAGGGGCGTGAGTCCCAGCTGCCGGCCCCAGCCCTGCTGGCGCTCGACGGCCGCGTTGCCGCCGATGCTCGTCGTCGCGGTGACGGCGCCGTAGGCGGCCATGCTGATCATGACGTACATCGCGACGTTGCCGTTGCCGATGGTGGCGTCCTTGGCGTCGACGGTCGCGCCGAAGATCAGGTAGAAGAAGGCGGGCAGGACGGCGGTGAAGAACATGCCTGCCCAGTCGCGGGTGATCCGGCGCATCTCGAGCAGCGTGAAGGTGGCGTTCATCGGACGAGCTCCTTCTCGGCGTCGAGGTCCCGGCCGTCACCGGTCAGGGTCATGAAGGCCTGCTCGAGGCCGGCCGTGACGATCTCGAGGTCGGTGCCCCCGAGGTCGAGCAGCAGCAGCCGCGCGACCGCGTCGGAGTCGGCGGCCGTGACGACCACCCGGCTCCCGCGCTCGACGACGTCGTGCACTCCCTCGACCGTCCGCAGCCTGGCGACGGACTCGGCCACCGAGCCGGGCGGCAGCGTCGCGGAGACGGTGCGCCCGCTCGCCTGCGACCGGATCTCGGCGGTCGTGCCGTCGGCGACGATGCGTCCGCCCGCGATGAGGACGATCCGGTCGGCGAAGGCGTCGGCCTCCTCGAGGTAGTGCGTCGCGAAGACGACGGTGCGCCCGGCGCTCGCGTCCTCGTGCATCGTGTCCCAGAAGTCGCGCCGGGCCGTGACGTCCATGCCGGCCGTCGGCTCGTCGAGCACGAGCAGGCGCGGGTCGGGCAGCAGGGCCAGGGCGAAGCGCAGCCGCTGCTGCTCACCGCCGGAGCACTTGGAGACACGGCGGCCCGCGAGCAACGTCAGCCCGGCACGGTCGATGACCTCGTCGACGGGGGCGTGGGCGACATACGTCGACGCGATCATGCGGACGGTCTCGCGGACGGTGAGGTCGCGCAGCAGTCCCCCCGTCTGGAGGACGGCGGACACGTGACCGCCGACGACGGCCTCACGCGGGCGGCGGCCGAAGACCTCGGCCGTGCCGCTCGTCGGCTCGGTCAGCCCGAGCACCATGTCGAGGGTCGTCGTCTTGCCGGCGCCGTTCGGGCCGAGGAAGGCGACGACCTCACCGGGCTCGATGTGCAGGTCGATGCCGTCGACGGCTCGGACCTCAGTGTCCTGGGACCCGCGTCGGGGAGGGAAGCTCTTGACGAGCGAACGCAGCTCGATCGCCGGCGCCCCCGAGGCGCCGTCGAGCGGGCGAGAGGTGGTGGTCATGAGTCAACTCTCCCGCTCCGGGGCGCACCGCGTCAGCAGCAGGCGTCACGTCCTGCCCGTGACAGGTGTCACGATCACCGGGAGTCCAGGGACGCCACGACGACCGAGACGCGGCGGGGCCGCCCGTCAGGGGCGCCCGGCGCGTCGCCGAGCAGCTCGCGCGGCAGGTCGACGGTCTCCGCCCCGGAGCGGGCGGCCGTCGGGCAGCACGAGGTCGGCCGTGCAGACCTCGTGAGTGGGCGTCGGGCTGTCGGTGTGGTCGGTCACGCATCCACCCAAACGGACCGGGCGTCACTGCTCAACCGGGAGTCCGTGGTCCAGACTGTCGGACATGGCACGCTTCTCCGTCACGGTCCCCTCGGACCTCCCGGCGCCCGAGGCGTGGCGGCGCCTGCTCGACCTGGACGCGCACACCGCGGTCATCCCGCTGACGACCGTGACGGGCGACGCGCTGGCCGCGCGCGACCTCGTCGACGGGTCGCGCTTCGTCGCCCGCACGGCGCTCGGCCCGGTGGGCTTCGACGACGTCATGGTGGTCGAGTCCATCGAGGCCCCGGCCGCCACCACCGCGGGCCGCGCGCGGATCCGCAAGGAGGGCAAGGTCGTCCGTGGAGACATCGATCTGCTCGTGACCCCCACGGCATCCGGCTCGACCGTCGAGTGGTCACAGCGCATCGGGGTGCGCGGCGTGCCAGCGCTCCTCGACCCGGTCGTCGCGAAGGTCGCCGGCGCGGCCTACGGCTCGACGATCCGCCGGCTGCTCGCCCGCGGCTGACCGGCCGCCGCCGGGCCTGGGCGGCTCAGCGCCAGCCGAGCGCGGGCGCGACGTGCGTCAGGAGGCTCTCGACGACGTGGGCGTTGTAGTCGACGCCGAGCTGGTTGGGCACGGTGAGGAGCAGCGTGTCCGCGGCCGCGATCGCCTCGTCCTCCGCAAGGTCACGGACGAGCTGGTCGGGCTCACCGGCATACGTCTTGCCGAAGCGCGCCGTCCCGCCGTCGATGTGGCCGACCTGGTCCTGGCTGGCCGACTCGCGACCGAAGTACGCGCGGTCCCGCTCGTCGACGATCGGGAACACGCTGCGGCTCACCGAGACCCGCGGCTCCCGCTCGTGCCCGGCCGCCGTCCACGCGTCGCGGAAGCGCTGGATCTGCTCGGCCTGGAGCTGGTGGAAGGGCACGCCGGTGTCCTCGGTGAGGAGGGTCGAGCTCATGAGGTTCATCCCCTGCTCGGCCGTCCACTCGGCGGTGGCCCGGCTGCCGGCACCCCACCAGATGCGGGCGCGGAGCCCCGGCGCGTGCGGCTCGATGCGCAGCAGGCCCGGCGGGTTGGGGAACATCGGCCGTGGGTTCGGCTCGGCGAAGCCCCGGCCGGACAGGACGTCGAGGAAGACCTCGGTGTGCTGCCGGGCCATCGCGGCGTGGTCGCCGTCGGTCGGCTCGTAGCCGAAGTAGCGGAAGCCGTCGACGACCTGCTCGGGTGACCCACGGCTGATGCCGAGCTGGAGCCGGCCTCCGGAGATGAGGTCGGCCGCGCCCGCGTCCTCGGCCATGTAGAGCGGGTTCTCGTAGCGCATGTCGATGACGCCGGTCCCGATCTCGATCCGGCTCGTGCGTGCCCCGACCGCGGCGAGCAGCGGGAACGGCGACGCGAGCTGCCGGGCGAAGTGGTGGATCCGGAAGTACGCGCCGTCGGCGCCGAGCTCCTCGACCGCGACCGCGAGGTCGATGGACTGGAGCAGGGCGTCCGAGGCCGACCGCGTGCCCGAGTGCGGCGAGGGGTTCCAGTGCCCGAACGAGAGGAATCCGATGTTCTTCACGTGGGGTGAACAACTCCGGCTCGGGACCTCTTCCCCGTGAGCGCCGCGCAGGGTCGTCCCGGCAGACTCCGTGGTCTCGTCGTCCTCAGCGCGTGGGCGCGCTCGGTGTGGTCGTCGCGTCGAGAAGCACCGGCGTTCCCGTCTGAGGTGCGGGCTCGCCCGGTGCGCTGACGAACGCGTACACCCTGCCGGGTGAGGGCCGCAGCACCTGGGCGCGGGCGAACTCCAGGACCGTGGCGGCATCCTGACCGCGAACGTACAACGTCAGGTCCCGGTCCTCGACGAACGGGCCGTGCACGCTCACCCCCGTCGCCGATCCTGCTGCCGCGGCTCGCTCGAGGGTCCGTGGCAGCGCCCGCCACCACGCGGCTACCTCGGCCTCCGACGAGTAGGGATCCAGAACGAGCCGGATCTCGACGTGGTCAGCAGGCGCCGACGCTCGCTGGTAGCGGGGCGCGGCGGACAAGTCTTCCGCGGTGATGGTCCACGAGTCGGATGGGCACGCGCCCGCCCGCCGCGCGACGACCGCGCCGTTCAGGTCGCGAGCCACCAGCTGCTCCTGCTCGCACTCATAGCTGCCCGTCGGCCAGCCCTCCTGCGGTCGCCACGCGAGCACGCCCAGCTCCGCCGTGCCACGGTAGGACACGGCGTCGGCCTGCTCGATGAGCAACGGGCGGCCGCTCTCGTTGTGCACGTCCAGGAACGGATACGGCTCCTGCATCGCGTGGAGGACAAGGACCATCAGGCCGAGATAACCAGCAATCGACAGGCCGATCACGACGAGGGCAACCTTCAGCGCCTTCCCCCAACCGGTCTGAGTCGCCCCCATCCGACACCCCTCTTCCTGCCGGGCAGGCTAGGCGGGTGAGGAGTCGAGGGCTGCCGACCACGGAGCACCGTGCACCAATCGTGACCTGGCAGCTCCGAGGCGCCACCTCGATCACAGCCCGGGCGAGGATGCCCCGCGCTGAACGCGACCCTCCTCCAAGGGATCTTCGAGAAACCATCCGGATCGCCCTCTCGCGCCGAACGACCAGTCATGACGCGCCTACGATTTGCCCTCAGCGGGATCCTCGCCGCGGTCGCCGGGATCGCAGCCGGCCACCTCGTCGCGGGCTTCCTCGCTCCTGCATCGTCGCCGGTGCTCGCCATCGGGTCGACCGTGATCGACCTGACCCCCACGCCCGTCAAGGAGTGGGCGATCGCGACCTTCGGCACCAACGACAAGCTGATCCTCCAGGGCTCGGTGCTCGTCGGGACGCTGGTCCTCGCCGCCGTGGCCGGCCTGCTCGCCCGCCGGCGCCTGCCCGTCGCCGTCGGCTTCATCGTGCTGCTCACCGGCCTCGCCGGCGCAGCCGCCCTGCTGCGTCCCGCCGCCCGCCCGCTCGACGCCCTCCCCGCCGTCGCCGCGATGGCCGTCGGCGTCGCGACCCTCGTCTGGCTCGCCCGCCTGGCCGGAGCCGCCGCGGGCGACGCCCCGAGCAGGGCCCCCGGCCGCGACGAGGCAGCCGGCCCCCGGGGGTCGGTCATGACGACCGTCCCTGACGCCGAGACCCGCTCACGCGCCGGCCGTCGCGGCTTCATCGGCGGCGCGCTCGGCATCACCGCCCTCGCGGTGCTCGCCGCCGTCGGCGGACAGCTGCGGGCCGGCGCCCAGTCGGTCAAGAAGGTCGTGCTGCCCGCCGCCGCCGACAAGGCCAAGGCGCTCCCGAAGGGGCTCGAGACCACCGTCTCCGGCATCTCGCCGCTGCGCACCCCGACCGACACGTTCTACCGCGTGGACACCAACCTCGTCGTGCCCCAGGTCGACGTCGACACGTGGACCCTCGAGGTCGACGGCATGGTCGACCAGCCCTTCACGATGACCTTCGACGAGCTCGCCGCCATGCCCCTCATCGAGCGCGACATCACGATGACCTGCGTCTCCAACGAAGTCGGCGGAGGCTACATCGGCGCCGCCCGCTGGCTCGGCGTCAGGCTCACCGACGTCCTCGACCGCGCGGGCATCACGGGCAGCCCCGACCAGGTGCTGAGCACCGCCGTCGACGGCTTCACGATCAGCACCCCGCTCGCCGTCGTCCGCGACGGACGCGACGCGATGATCGCCATCGGGATGAACGGCGCCCAGCTCCGTGCCACCCACGGCTTCCCGGCGCGCCTCATCACGCCCGGCCTCTACGGCTTCGTCGGTGCGACCAAGTGGCTGACCAGGCTCACCCTGACGACGTATGCCGCCGACCAGTCCTACTGGACGAAGCGGCAGTGGGCGACGGACGCCCCGATCAAGACGAGCGCCCGCATCGACACGCCCGCGCCGCTGTCGACGATCAAGGCCGGCACGACCGCGATCGGCGGCGTCGCCTGGGCCCAGCACCGCGGTGTCGGCACCGTCGAGGTGAAGGTCGACGACGGCGCGTGGCAGCGGACGAAGCTCGGTCCCGACGTCGGCATCGACTACTGGCGCCAGTGGTACCTCGAGTGGGACGCCACGCCCGGTCTGCACCGCATCGCCGTGCGCGCGACCGACCTCGAGGGGCAGCCGCAGATCACCCAGCGCGCCACGCCGTTCCCCAGCGGGTCGAGCGGCATCCAGGAGGTGGTGGTGACCGTCGCGTGAACGCATACGGCCAAGAACCCGCGAAAAAACTTCTCCGACAAGCAATCCGGAGCCACAGCGGCACCGAATCCCAGATGACCGTGCACCACACAGCCACAAGGAGTGACTGACATGAAGAGCATGAAGACCCGTACCGGCCTCGTCGCCCTCGCCATCGCCCTGCCCCTGAGCCTCGCGGCCTGCGGCAGCTCGAGCGACAACACCGCCGCCGCCGGTGGCAGCACGCCCGCCGCGACGTCCTCGGACGCCATGACGAGCACGCCCTCCGACACGATGACCTCGTCCGAGTCGATGGACGCCGCCGCGGCTGTCTTCGGTGAGGGCTGCGCGGCCGTGCCGAAGGACGGCTCGGGCTCGTTCAACGGCATGGCCACCGACCCGGTCGCGACCGCAGCGAGCAACAACCCGCTGCTCTCGACGCTCGTCACCGCCGTCAAGACCGCCGGCCTCGTCGACACCCTGAACTCGGCTCCCGAGATCACCGTCTTCGCGCCCGTCAACGACGCGTTCGCCAAGATCCCGGCCGCCGACCTCAAGAAGGTCCTCGCCGACAAGCCGACCCTCACCAAGATCCTCACGAACCACGTCGTGGCCGGCAAGCTCTCGCCGGACCAGCTCGCGGGCGACCACAAGACGCTCGCCGGCACCACGATCACGGTCAAGGGCTCGGGCGAGAACTTCACCGTCGGCAAGGCCGACGCCAAGGTCATCTGCGGCAACGTCCCGACCGCCAACGCCACGGTGTACATCATCGACGGCGTCCTGATGCCCTGATCGTCCGCTGACCAGGCTGACGCAGACCACGGACGACGGGCGACACAATGGACCCCATGTCACGGTTCTCGGTGGTTCCCTCCGGCGATCACTCGCCGGGGGGACCCGCCCGCCCATCCACCCTGGAGCAGCTGCTCCGTCGAGCAGCGACAGGAGACGAGACGGCGTTCAGCGAGCTCTACGACGCCGTCTCCTCCCGGCTCTTCGGTCTCGTCCGCCGGGTCGTGCGCGACCCGGCCCAGTCCGAGGAGGTCACCCAGGAGGTCTTCCTCGAGATCTGGCGGCACAGCGCACGCTTCGACCCGAGCAAGGGTGCGGCTCTCTCGTGGATGCTCACCATCGCTCACCGCAAGGCCGTCGACCGGGTCCGGTCGGCGGAAGCAGCCCGCCACCGCGACGAGGGGTACGGCGCCAGCAACCAGGACGTCACCCACGACTCCACAGCGGAGGCCGTCGTCGAACGGCTCGATGCGGAGCGGGTTCACCGGGCGCTGGAGACGCTCACACCGGTCCAGCGGCAGGCCCTCGAGCTGGCCTACCTCTCGGGTTACACCCATACGGAGGTGGCCACCATGCTCGACCTGCCACTCGGGACCGCCAAGACACGCATCCGTGATGGACTGATCAGACTACGAGACACGTTGGGGGTGACACTGTGAGCGAGGACATCCACGCCCTGTCCGGTGCCTACGCCGTGGACGCCCTCGACGACGTCGAGCGGGCGCGCTTCGAGCGCCACCTCGCCGGCTGCACCGCCTGCCAGGCCGAGGTCGAGAGCCTCGTCGCCGCCGCGTCGGAGCTGTCGGTGCTGACCGAGGTCGCGCCGCCGGCCTCGCTCAAGGCCAAGGTGCTCGCCGAGATCGCGACCGTCCGCCCGCTGCCGCCCCTCCCGGTGCAGCAGGACGACCCGGCCGACGAGACCGTCACGTCCACCGCTCCGGCACCGGTCCAGGAGCAGACGACCACCCCAGCAGCCTCCGGGTCGCGCGTCGATCACGGCGACGACCTCGCCGGCCGACGTCGGTCCCGTCAGACGCGCGGGCTCGCCCGCGGCTGGCGCGTCGTCGTCGCGGCCGCCACGGTGGCCGTGCTCGCCATCGGCGGGTTCACCGTCTGGCGCCAGATCGACAAGGACCCGTCCCGGGCCATCGCCGACCAGGTGCTCGCGGCTCCCGACGCCACGCGCTACGGGCAGCGCCTCGCCGGTGGTGCGACCGCCACGATCGTGCGCTCCAACGCGCTCCACAAGGCCGTCATCGTCACCTCCGGCATGTCGCAGCCGCCCACGGGCAAGGTCTTCCAGCTGTGGCTGCAGGACGCAACGGGTCACATGACCTCGGCGGGTCTCATGCCCGGCGGTGGTGACCAGGTGGTCGTGCTCAACGGCGACGCGAGCCACTCGAAGGGCGCCGGCATCACCGTCGAGCCCGACGGCGGCTCGGACCAGCCGACGTCCGACCCCGTGGCGTTCATCGCCTTCGCCTGAGACAACCGGTCGCTCGCACGTCGGGCGGTCACGAGCTCGCTCCCGGCTTCCCCAGCTGGAGCTCGTGACCGCCCGACCTCGCGGCCTCGTCCAGAGGCGCTGCGACAACAGCCGGACCGGTCACCCCTGGTACGGCGGCGCGACGCCCCAGCCCCATCGTGGGGTGGGCGCGTGTTCGACCGGGTCGGCGTCGGGCTGGGAGTTCTCCATGGCAAGCCGGGAGCCCCACTCGAGGTACCCGATGATCGCCGCCCGGAACTCCGGATCGCCGGGCAGCTCCGCGTCGTCGGCGGCCAGGCTCATCGTGGCGGCGAACCGCTGCCGTTGCGCGGCCGTGATGGCCAGCCCGAGGTGGTGGCGGAGCATGGACTCGTACCCCCCGTGCCGCTCCGTGTACGTCGCCGGGCCGCCGAGCACTTCGGCCCACCAGTCCGCGACGTGCGCCCGATGATGCTCGGACACACCGCCCGGGAAGAAGCCTGACAAGGCTTCATCGACCTCGACCCGGTCGTAGAAGCAGTCGATCATCCGGCGCAGCGCCGCCAGACCTCCCGCCCACTCGTACAACGTCGGCAGCTCCGCTTCGTTGACTCCACCCATGAGGCCAGTGCACCTCACGCGGCGGCCCACCGCACCGGGATTGATGGTCGTGAACCGCCCCTTCGCTACGGTGACAGGGCGTCATCAGGCGCGACCGAACCGTTTCGTCGGCGACGGCAGGCGGGTCGTCCCGGTACGTTCTGTTGCCATGGACCGGACCGAGCCGGCGGGCGCAGTCAGCGCGGACGACGTGCTCGCGAGCGCTCGGGGCGACCAGTGAGCGGGCGTCACGGGCACGGGCTCGTCATCGGCAAGTTCTACCCCTTCCACGCCGGGCACCAGGCTCTCGTGCGAGCGGCCACGAGCACGTGCGACCGTGTCACCGTCGAGGTCATGGCCCACGCCGTCGAGTCGATCCCGGTCGACGTCCGCGTCGGCTGGGTGCAGGCCGAGCACCCGACGGCCCGGGTCGTCGCGGCGCCCGACGACCACGACGTCGACTTCCACTCGCCGGAGGTCTGGGACCTGCACATGGAGGTCATCGAGTCGCACCTCGACGCTCCCGTCGACGCGGTGTTCACGAGCGACGCGTACGGCGAGGAGATGGCCCGCCGGCTCGGCGCGACGTGGGTGCAGGTCGACCCGGGGCGTGCGTCGACACCGATCTCCGGGACCGTGGTGCGGTCCGACGTCGCCGGCTCGTGGTGGGCGTTGCCGTCACCGGTGCGGGCCTGGTTCACCAAGCGCGTCGTCGTCGTGGGCGCCGAGCCCACGCGCACGACGACCTTGGCCGACGCCCTCGGCGCCCACTACGGCACGACCGTCGTCCCCCAGTTCGGCCGCGAGTGGACCGAGCGGCGACCCGGCGGCCCGACCGGGCCGTGGCACACCACCGAGCTCGACCTCGTGGCACGCGAGCAGGCCGCCCTCGAGGACGCCGCGGCGGCCGCGGCGCCGCGCCCGCTGCTCCTCTGCGACACCGACGCCTTCGCGACGACCCTGTGGCACGAACGCCACCTCGGCAGCCCGTCCCCCACGGTGCGGGCCTTCGCCGACGCGCGCCCGGCACCCGCGCTCTACGTCCTCACCGGCGACGAGACCCCCACCGCCCCGGACCGCGTGCGCGACGGCGAGCACGGCCGCTCGTGGATGCAGGGCCGGTTCCGCGAGGAGCTGGGCGCGCACGGCGTGCCCTGGGTCGAGGTGGGCGGCAGCCACGAGCAGCGGCTGGTCGCGGCCGTGGCGGCGGTCGACGAGGTCGTCGCCGCCGGCTGGCAGCTCGCCGACCCCGTGGGCTGAGGTCGCCGGCGGCGCGCCGACTGCCCCCGCGACCGGAGCCGATCGGGCGAGGCCCACGAGTAGTCTCCGAGCATCGGGGGAAGAGGTCCTCCGACGAGCACAGGGGAACCTCATGAAGACACGCATGCGCACCACGGCCGCCGGCATCGCACTGACCCTCGCATCGACGCTCGGCGTCGTGGCCGCGACGCCCGCCACCGCAGCCGACCCGGTCGGCTTCGCCTCGGTCACCAGCTGCGCCGACCCGCAGCTCGACCCGTTCGACAACTGGACGGGCCACACCCTGGGCGCCTACAAGGACACCAACTGGGTGCCCCAGGGCATGACGTACGACGCCAGCGGCGACTACCTCTACGTGTCGATATACCACCGGGACGCGCTCGAGGTGCCGCGCGTCGTCGTCTACAAGCGCTCGACCTCGGCCTGGGTCAAGACCATCGAGCTGAGCGGGGTCCCCAAGACCGGTCACACCGGTGGCCTCACCATCGGTCGGGGCAACCTCTACGTCGCCGACAGCGTCGGCGGTGCGCGGATCTACCGCATCCCGATCGACCGGATCCGGTCCGTCCCCGCGGGCACCCGCAAGCCCGTCAGCTATGCGGCCCGCTACACCCTGAACAGCCTGACCCGGGCGTCCTACGTCGACTACGACGGCGGCAACCTCTTCGTCGGCGACTTCTACAACAACGTCATGCGCCGCTACCCCACCTCCAGCGCCGGCTCCGTCACCCTGACGCCGAACGCGTCCTACGGCACGCCGACCATCGTCCAGGGCGTGCAGGTCACGAGCGGCCACTTCGTCTTCAGCCGCTCGTGGGGCCGGGACAACCTGAGCAAGGTGACGACGCAGGTGCGGTCGACGGGCGCGCGCTCGAGCCACAACACCCTCCCGATGATGGAGGGGATCGTCTGGGCCCCCAGCTCCGCGGGGTCGTCGGTCAACCGCCTCTACTCCGTCTTCGAGTCGACGTCGAAGGAGTACGCCGACTCCAACTGCCGCACGCACGCCATCTGGAGCGCCTCCAGCAGCTACATCCTCTAGGGACATCCTCCGAGGTGCCTCGCCGCTTCGCCGCCTCGATGCCCGATCCCCGGCACGACCGTGTCGAAATCGCAGTCCGCCGTTCGTGTAGTAGGCAGACGCGGACCACCTCGGTCCGCCACAACCGAAGGAGCCAGTCGTGGCCGAGTACCTCCTCTACTTCAACCAGCAGTGGGTGGGCGACCACTCCGAGGAGTGGTTCCGTGGACGCGGGCCGCTCGCGAGGGCAGCCGTCGACGAGATGCGGGCTGCCGGCGTGTACGTCTTCGCCGGCGGTCTGGAGGAGGAGGACGGCCCCGTCTACCACGCCGACCCCACCAGCGGCACCGTGATGATCACCGACGGCCCCTACGTCGAGACGAAGGAGTTCCTCGGCGGCTTCGCCATCGTGGACGTCCCCGACGACGAGGCCGCCAAGATGTGGGCGGGCAAGATCGCCGAGGCGTGCGGCTGGACCCACGAGGTGCGCCGCTTCAAGCCGCGTCCCACGGTCGACTGACCCCGTCCTCGAGGGCGGCGTGCCCCGCACGGCGGCTGCGCCGTGGCCTAGTGTCGAGTGCTGGGCACGTCACCCTCGAAGGAGCGTCGCGATGAAGTACATGCTCATGATGCACGTGGGCCGCGATGACGGCACAGAGGTCCTGGACTGGGCCCCTGAGGACATCAGGAACATGGTCGAGTTCCAGCGCGCGTTCGACCAGGAGCTGGAGGAGAGCGGCGAGATGGTGTTCAACGCCGGGCTCGGCTGGCCCGACAAGGCCCGGATCGTGCGCTCCGACGACGGCGCCGCGGTCGTCACCGACGGACCCTTCCCCGAGGGCAGGGAGTTCCTCATCGGCTTCTGGGTCGTCGACTGCGACAGCGAGGAGCGGGCGTACGCCATCGCTGCCAAGGCGTCGTCGTCGCCCGGCCCCGGTGGCGCGCCGACAGGGGTCCCGATCGAGGTACGCCCGCTCGCAGGCCCACCTCCGGTGGACGCCTGACCTTCGACGAGGAGACGACGTGGACCTCCTGCTCACCTCCGCAGGCATCACCAACCCGAGCATCCACGACGCGCTCGTGCGCCTGCTCGGCAAGCCGATCGACGAGTGCGACGCCTTGTGCATCCCCACCGCCTCGCACGCCAACCGGGGCGGGATGGGCCAGGCGTGGAGCTTCGTCGCCGGCCAGGAACCGCGCACGCCCATGGTCGAGCTCGGCTGGAGGTCGATGGGCGTCCTCGAGCTGACCGCGCTGCCCAGCCTCGACGAGGACCACTGGGTGCCGGAGGTCCGCAAGGCCGACGTGCTGCTCGTCAACGGCGGCGACCCGATGTACCTGCACCACTGGATCCGCGAGTCCGGCCTCGCCGACCTCCTGCCGTCGCTCGACGCCCTGTGGGTCGGGCTGAGCGCCGGCAGCCTCGTCATGACACCTCGCGTCGGCGACGACTTCGTCCGGTGGCACCCCGCGACCGGTCGCGACGACACGACGCTCGGTGTCGTGGACTTCTCGATCTGCCCCCACGTCGACCACCCGATGATGCCCGGCAACTCGATGGCCGAGGCGGAGCGGTGGGCCGGGACCATCGACAACGCGGCCTACGCCATCGACGACGACACCGCGGTCGTCGTTCAGGACGGACGCGTCGAGGTCGTCTCCGAGGGCACGTGGCGCCACTTCCCCCGCTGAGGCGCGCGTGGTGTCCGAGCGCGCCTGTCCGTCGACGCGCGAGGTACGTTGTCGCCATGAGCGACACCCCCGTGCCAGGCGGGTCCACCGGGTCCACCGGCCCGGACGAGCAGTTCACGGTTCCCGTGCCCAACATCCCGCGCGGACCTGGTGCCGGCGCGGAAGCACCGGCGACGCCGGCAGCCGCAGCCCCGACCCAGGCCATCCCCGTCTTCGAGCCGACGCGGGAGCTGCCCACTGCCAACCCCTCGTGGCCCGCCGCACCACCGTCTGCCCCGCCCGTGCCGCCGAACCCGTATGCGGGACAGCCGGTTTGGCCGGCGACCCCGACCAGGGCCACTGACGACACCGTCGACCCCCTGCTCGGCCAGATCGGCGTCGCCCTCTTCTGGATCACCGTCGGCTGGTGGCTCTTCTTCCTCATCCGGCTGCTGGGTTTCATGACCCGCCACGGCGTCACCGACACGATCCTCATCCGCACCATCGACCTCGGTGCCGAGGAGACCGTCGTCGCGGCGGTCCTGTCGGTCCTCGCGGCGCTGCTGCTCCTGCTCGGTCGTGGGCGATCCGGTCGGTCGCCTCTCGGCTGGGCCGCTCTCGCACTCGCCGTCGTCACGGTCGGCGTCGCCGTCTGGCGCGTGCTTCCGTGACCGGGATCGTCTGAGCGCGAGCGAGATCCGATGCTCACCCCCTCAGCGGCCCAGGAGGTCGCGGACGCCTACGGTCTCGACGGGACGTCGACCCTGACCGGGCCCGTGGCCCGCGGGCAGCTCGGCCAGGTCTGGCGGCTCGACACCGGACACGGCAGCCATGCCGTCAAGGAGTGGTTCGCGACGCCCGACCTCGACGCCGCCTCCAGGGATGCCGACCTCGTCGACGCGGCCCGCGAGGAGGGTGTCCTGACGCCGCGGATCCGGCGCACCGCCACCGGCGGGGTCGCCACGACCGTCGCCACCGCGGACGGCGAGACCGCGATCCGTGTCTTCGAGTGGGTCGACCTGCAGCCGCGGACGCGCCGGCTCGACCCCGTGGCGGTGGGGCGCACCCTCGCGGGACTGCACCGGGCGGGGGCGCCGTCGGACGGGGTCGTCGACAACTGGTTCGCGACGGGGTTCGGCGAGCAGCGCTGGCGCGACCTGCACCAGCGGGTCCTCGACGAGGGGGCTCCCTTCGCCGGTGAGCTCGGCGCGCTCGTCGACGAGCTCGTCGCGGTGGAGTCGGTCATCGAGCCGCACGAGTCACCTCGGGTCTGCCACCGCGACCTCTGGGCGGACAACGTGCTCGCCACGGTCGGCGGCGAGGTCTGCGTCATCGACTTCGAGAACCTCGGCCCGGCCGACCCGAGCCAGGAGCTCGCCATGGTGCTCTTCGAGTTCGGCGACGACGACCCGGCGCGGGCGCGACGGCTCCACACGGCCTACCGTGAGGCCGGCGGGCCGGGACAGGTGACCCGGCGCGGCCACTTCACGATGCTCGTCGCCGAACAGGCCCACATCGGCCAGCTCGCGTGCTCCCGCTGGGTCGGCGCTAGCAGCGCGTCGGAGCGCGAGCGCCTGGCGGCCTGGTTCCTCGAGATCCCCGACGACCCGGTGACGCTCCCACGCATCGACCGGGTGCTCGCCGCCGTCACCTGACCGCGGCGAGCGCCGGACGACCACGCGACGGCACACCGACCAACGGCCCGCGGACGCCCTCACGCCCGGACGACGCGGAGGGTGCGCACCTCGAACGGCCCGAGCACGAGCGGCACGGCGCCGTCGACGACCGCGAGCTCCCCGCCGCCGAGCGGCTCCTCGAGTGGCTCCTCGAGCGGCTCCTCGAGCAGCGTCACCGTCGCCACCGACGCGACCGGGAGGTCGAGGCGCAGGGTGCCCCGGGCGCGGCCCCCGAGCGACTCGTAGACCCGGACGACGAGGTCGCCCGAGCGGTCGGCGGCCTCCTTGACGCTCGACACGACGATGCCCTCGCCGGTCACGGTGACGAGCGGGTCGACGCCGTGCGCACCGGTGACCCGACGGGCCGGCGTGCCCATGAGCGCGCCCTCGCGGGTGGCGACGTCGGCGTCCGCGCCGACGACGAGGCCGTAGCGGTGGGTCTGGACGCCCTGGTCGGTCCCGGGGTCGGGGAAGCGCGGCGCCCGCAGCAGCGACAGACGGACCGTCGTGACGACGTCGTCACCGTCCACGTCGCGGGTGACGTCGTGGCCGTAGATCGAGTCGTTGACGAGCGCGACCCCGAAGCCGCGCTCCTCGGCGAGCACGAAACGGTGCATCGACGTCTCGAACTTCGCCGCCTCCCAGCTCGTGTTCGTGTGCGTCACCCGCCGGTGGAAGCCGAACTGGGTCTCGGCGGCGACGTGCTCGGCACGCACGTCGAGGGGGAAGGCGACCTTGAGGAACGTCTCGGTCTCGTGCCAGTCGGTCTCCTGCGAGATCTCGAGCACCCGCGCACCCGGCGCGAGCGAGAGCTCCTGCCGCACCGTCGACGCAGGGGAGATGCGCCGCTCGACGACGACCCGGGCCACGCCGTCCTCGCCGACCGATGCCGTCAGGGCGCTCACGTCGCGCACGTCGGTGACGCGGTTGCGGTAGTAGCGGTCGACGTCCCACGCGTCCCAGCGGTTCGGGACGTCCTGGTGGAGCTGGAGCAGGTTGGCCGCCCGCCCCCGCGCGACCGCCTCGCGTCCCGTCGCGACGTCGACGGCCGAGGTGACCAGCCCGTCGGCCGAGACGGTGACGGTGACGACGCCGTTGTCGAGGACCCAGCCGCCGTCGCGCTCGCTCAGGGACACGGCATACGCCCCCGGCTCGTGGGTCGCGGGCTCACGCGTGACGGCGCCACCCGCCGGCACCCCCGACCGCTCGAAGGGCGCGGCGTTGGCCTCGACCTCCACTCCGCCCTCACCGACGAGCGCCGCGAGCGAGCGGGCGACGATCGCCTCGGCCGCCTCGGTGACCCGGCCGTACTGCTCCACGGCCTCGCGGTGCACCCACGCGATCGACGTCCCGGGCAGGATGTCGTGGAACTGCTGGAGCAGCACCTGCTGCCACAGCGCGTCGAGCTCGTCGTGGGGGTATGCCGTCCCCGTCCGCACCGCGGCCGTGGCCGCCCACAGCTCCGCCTCGACGAGCAGGTGCTCGGTGCGCCGGTTGCCCTGCTTGGTCCGGTGCTGCGACGTCAGCGTGGCCCGGTGCAGCTCGAGGTAGAGCTCGCCGACCCAGACGGGCGGGTGCGCCAGCTCCCCGCGGGCGCGGTCGAAGAAGGCGTCGGGGTGCTCCCAGCGCACCGTGGGGCTGCCCTCGAGGTCGGCGAGACGGCTCGCCGTGCCGGTCATCTCGCGGGTCGTGCCGCCGCCTCCGTCGCCCCAGCCGACCGGGGCGATGGAGCCGCTCGCGTGGCGGCTCTCGCGGAACTGGCGCGACGCCGTGGCGACCTCCGAGCCCGAGAGCTGCGCGTTGTAGGTGTCCATCGGCGGGAAGTGGCTGAGGACGCGGGAGCCGTCGATGCCCTCCCAGAGGAAGGTGTGGTGCGGGAACGTGTTGACCTGGTTCCACGAGATCTTCTGGGTGAAGAACCACTCGAAGCCGGCCCGGCGCATCAGCTGCGGCAGGGCGGGCGAGTAGCCGAAGCTGTCGGGCAGCCAGACGCCCCGGCAGCGGATGCCGAGCTCGGTCTCGAAGAAGCGCTGGCCGTGGAGGAACTGGCGCACGAGCGACTCGCCCGACGGCATGACGGTGTCGCTCTCGACCCACATGCCACCGAGCGGCACGAAGCGCCCGGCCGCCACGGCGGCCCGGACACGCTCCCAGACCTCGGGCCGGTGCTCCTTGATCCACGCGTACTGCTGGGCGCTCGACATGCCGTAGACGAAGTCGTCGGTCTCGTCGATGAGCGTCGTCATCGACGACGTGGTGCGCGCGACCTTGCGGATCGTCTCGCGCACCGGCCAGAGCCACGCGGAGTCGATGTGCGCGTGGCCGATGGCCGAGATCGCGTGCGCGCTGGCCTCTGCGGGCTGCGCGAGCACGTCGACGAGGGCGGCGCGCGCATCGGCGGCCGTCGCGGCGACGTGCTGGAGGTCGAGGCGGTCCATGGCGTCGTCGAGCGCCTGGAGCACCCGCATCCGGCGGGGACCGGCGGGCAGCTCGGCCTGCAGCCCGAGCAGCACCTCGACGTCGAGCGCCAGCTCGAAGACGTCGCGCTCGAAGACCGCGAGGTCGAGTCGGCCCGTCGTGTAGAGGCGCGTCGACGAGCTCGTGACGATGTCGCCCTCGCGCGTCGGCACGAAGGGGTTGCCCGCGACCAGGATCGGGTTCGAGGCGGCCTCGACGTAGAGCTCGACGGCCTGCTCGGCCTCGGCCTCGTCCGCGACGAGCACCCACTGGTTGCGCGGGTTGAGGGACTTCACGGGCGTGCCGTCGGCCCGGTAGACGAGGCCCTCGCACTGGAAACCGGTCATGTCGCGGTCGAAGCCGAGGTCGGCGACCACCTCCACGCGTCGTCCGGCCCAGTGCGCCGGCACGCGGCCGGTGAGGCGGAACCACGTCGTGCCCCAGGCTGCGCCCCACGGGGTGCCCACGGCATACGGCGTGTAGTCGAGCGCGAGCCCCTCGGCCGGGGGGACCGGCTCGCCCGGCAGCTCGTGCCACTGGGCCGTGAGCGGCACCGACTCGGCGTGCACGGCCGGGAGGATGCGCTCCTTGAGGACGCGCGTCACGCGGCCCACGGTCAGGGGGATGTCGTCGTGCATGACTGCCTCTCAGGAGTGCGGGGTCCGCGGACGTCGGCACATCGGCCTGACCCGGACCGATCGCCGCACGGGCGCCGACCTCCGGCATATCGTGACCGCGTGACGAACATCGGACGCCTCATGCTGGCGCAGGTCAAGTCGATCGGCTCGCGCAACGCCTGTCTGGCGGCGGGGGACCTGCCCGGCGGCCCGTGGGCTGCGCGCGGTGGGCGGACGTACCGCACCGGTGCGAGCGGAAGCACGAGCGAGGCCATCACCCGGGCGCGCGCGATCCGCTCGGTGACGAGCGTGCGCGGCTACCAGGAGGTGGGCCGGGCCGACCTCTTCATCCAGGTCATCCCCTTCGCGTCACCGGACGACGCTCGCGCGGCCGTGACCGAGCTGCGCGCCCTGCCGCGGACGATGCCACAGAGCAAGGGCCTCTCCGACGTCGGCGAGCTGCGGACCGTCGCGGCACCCGAGGTGGCCGGCACGACCCACGTCGAGGCAGCCGAGCAGCCGTTCGTCCTCGACGGCGAGCACTCGCGCACGCTCACCGTGTGGTGCGTCGCCGGCAGCACGGTCGTCGTCGCGGCTCTCGGGGGACGGGCAGAGGCGGTGCGGTGGCCGCAGCTCGTCTCGATCGTCGAGGCGCAGGCGGCCGCGCTCGCCTGACGCGGACGGTCGTGGTCAGCCGCGACCGAGCATGCGACTGAGGAAGCCGGAGCCGGACGCCTTGTCCGGCTCGGTGTGACCCGGGCAGCGCTGGCCCGCGGGCACGTTGCGCATGACCTGGTCGACGTGCTGGCCGCAGCCGGCCCACGTCGTCTTGCCGCAGGTCCTGCAGGTGGCCGCTCGGCACATGGTCGCTCTCCTCGCTCGATGGATACCCATAGGGGTATGCGTTGGCCACCACGATAGCCCGACGCGCGGGCAGCCGCCAAACACGGATGGCCCGACCCCTTGGGGTCGGGCGAGGTGAGCGCGGTTCAGCGCCGGCGCCAGTCGGGTCCGAGGCGCACGACGTCACCCACGACGACGACGGCGGGGGCCTGCACACCCCGCTCGCGCGCGAGCTCGGCGATGGTGCCGACCGTGCCGACGGTCGTGCGCTGGTCGGGCGCGAAGCCGCGTTCGACGACCGCGACGGGGCAGTCGGCCGCCCGGCCGTGCCGGACGAGCAGCTCGGTCGTGCGAGCCAGCTGGGTGACGCCCATGAGCAGGACGAGCGTGTGGTCACCGCCCGTCGGCAGCACCGGGATGTCGTCGTGCCCCGTGACGACGGTGAAGCCGCGCGCCACGCCGCGGTGGGTGACGGGGATGCCGGCCGCCGCCGGGACGCTGACGGCGCTCGTCACGCCGGGCACCACCTCGACCCGTATGCCGTGTGCCTCGCACGCGTCGCGCTCCTCGCCACCGCGCCCGAGGACGTAGGGGTCGCCGCCCTTGAGGCGCACGACGCCGAGGCCCCGCCGGGCCTCCTCGACGAGCAGGTCGTTGATCCGCGACTGCGGCACCGGGTGGTGGCCGGGCGTCTTGCCGACGTCGATGACGCGCACCGACGCGGGCAGCCGGTCGACGACGGCCCGGGGTGCGAGCCGGTCGACGACGACGACGTCGGCCGACGCGAGCAGCTCGTGACCGCGGGTCGTGAGCAGGCCGTCGGTGCCGGGGCCGCCGCCGACGAGGGCGACCCAGCCGCGCCTGCCGTGCGTGCGGGTGCGGCGCAGGTCGAGGGTGCCCGAGGCGAGCGCCCGCTCCACCCCGTCGCGGACCGTCACGGCCAGACCGGGGTCGCCCGCGGCATACGCGGCCACCGTGACGCGGCCGTCCGGGGTGGTCACGTCGGCGCGAGCGGCGACGCTCGCGGTGGTGCCGGCCGCGTCGGTCGCGTCGACGCACCAGATGCGCAGGGCCTCGGCGTCGGCGGCGACCTCGCGGTCGACCGACGGCTCGCCCGTGGCGGTGTGGGCGAACCAGGCGCCGGCGAGGTCGGAGGGTCCGGCGTAGTCGCGCGGGGCCCAGTCGACCCGGCCGGCGACGGCCAGGTCGCGCAGGTCCTCGCAGAGCCAGGGGGCGACGACGCGGACGACGGCGCCCTCGTCGAGGAAGGCCCGGACCCGGCGCGCGGACACCGGGCCGCCGCCGACCGCGACGACGAGGCGGCCGGTCAGGTCGAGGACGACCGGCAGGCCCGGCTTCAGATCTCCCATTCCTCGTCACCCTCGGGCTCGGTCGGGGCGTCGGCGGCGGTGGGCAGGGTCGCGCCGACCATGCCGGCGGCGACGGTGCGCCCGTCGTGCGCGTCGATGAGCAGGAACGAGCCACCGCGGCGCGAGGTCGAGTAGTTCTCGACCGGGACGGGCGCGGCGAGACGAAGTGTCACGAGGCCGATGTCGTTGAGCGACAGGGCTTCCGCGGGGACCGTGTGGAGGTCGTCGAGGTCGAGGGCTCCGTCGAGAGAGCGCACGGCGGTCTGCACCGTGCGCGAACCGTGCTTGAGCAGCAGGCGCTGGGCCGGGCGCAGCGGCGCGTCGCCGAGCCAGCAGACGACGGCCTTGATGTCCTGCGTCGGCTCGGGGGCAT
This sequence comes from Terrabacter sp. Root181, assembly GCF_001428505.1. Taxonomy (GTDB): domain Bacteria; phylum Actinomycetota; class Actinomycetes; order Actinomycetales; family Dermatophilaceae; genus Terrabacter. Next base: position 40,933 of record NZ_LMHU01000005.1, on the reverse strand, counting down.
CGGCCGCGGCCGCGATGACGTCGCCGCGCGAGATGTCGATCTCGTCGGCGAGGCGCAGTGTCACCGACTGCGGCGCGAAGGCCTCCTGGAGCTCGCGGTCGCCGAGGTCGATGCCCGCGACGGTCGTGCGGCGGCCCGACGGGAGGGCCACCACCTCGTCACCGACGCGCACGACGCCCGAGGCCACCTGGCCGGCATACCCCCGGTAGTCGCGGTGCGCCTCGTCGCGGGCCGCCCCCTGGGGGCGGATGACGAGCTGCACCGGCAGCCGGAAGGACTCGCCCCCCGGGTCGTCGGAGGGCGGGAGCGCCTCGAGCAGCTCGAGCAGGCTCGGGCCGTCGTACCAGGGCGTGCGCGGCGAACGCTCCGCGACGTTGTCGCCGTCGAGCGCGCTGACCGGGATCGCGATGGCGTCGACGACACCGAGCTCACGGGCCACGGCCTGCACCTCGGCCTCGACGCGGTCGTAGACCTCCTGCGAGAAGTCGACGAGGTCGATCTTGTTGACGGCAACGACGACGTGCGGCACCCGGAGCAACGCGGTCACCGCGAGGTGGCGACGGGTCTGCTCGAGCACGCCCTTGCGGGCGTCGACGAGGAGCACGACGACGTCGGCCGTCGAGCTGCCCGTCACGGTGTTGCGGGTGTACTGCACGTGCCCGGGGCAGTCCGCGAGGACGAACGAGCGGCTCGCCGTCGCGAAGTAGCGGTAGGCGACGTCGATGGTGATGCCCTGCTCGCGCTCGGCGCGCAGGCCATCGGTGAGCAGGGCCAGGTCTGCAGCGGTCAGGCCGCGGTCGCGGCTGACCCGCTCGACGGCGGCGAGCTGGTCGGACAGCACCGACTTCGTGTCGTGGAGGAGCCGGCCGACGAGGGTCGACTTGCCGTCGTCGACCGAGCCCGCGGTGGCGAGCCGCAGGAGCGTCCCGCGGGCGGCGCCGGCGACGGCGGCCGGGTCGAGGACGGGCGTGCTGGTGGCGCTCATCTCAGGGTGTCCTTGTCGTGGGGCCCCCGCGACGTATCGGAGCGAGGGACGAGTGGAGAACGTCGTGGGGAGCTCAGAAGTAGCCCTCCTTCTTGCGGTCCTCCATGGCGGCCTCGGAGATCCGGTCGTCGGCACGCGTGGCGCCGCGCTCGGTCAGGGTCGAGGCGGCCACCTCGACGACGATCTCGGCGTTGGTGCGGGCCGGGGACTCGACGGCCCCCGTGCACGACATGTCGCCGACGGTGCGGTAGCGCACGAGGCGCGTCTCGACGGGCTCGTCGTCACGGGGCCGGCTCACCGGACCGACCGCGAGCCACATGCCGTCGCGCTGGAAGACCTCGCGCTCGTGGGCGTAGTAGAGCGGCGCGAGCGGGATGTCCTCGCGGTCGATGTAGCGCCAGATGTCGACCTCGGTCCAGTTGCTGATCGGGAAGACACGCACGTGCTCGCCCGGACGGTGCCTGGGGTTGAAGAGGTTCCACAGCTCGGGGCGCTGGTTCTTCGGGTCCCACTGGCCGAACTCGTCGCGGAGGCTGACGATGCGCTCCTTGGCGCGCGCCTTCTCCTCGTCGCGGCGGCCGCCGCCGAAGACGCCGTCGAAACGGTTGTCGTTGATGGCGTCGAGCAGCGGCAGCGTCTGGAGCGGGTTGCGGGTGCCGTCGGCGCGCTCGCGCAGCCGTCCGTCGTCGATGTAGTCCTGGACGCTCGCGACGACGAGCCGCAGACCGAGCCGCTCGACGGTCTCGTCGCGGTAGGCGAGCACCTCGGGGAAGTTGTGGCCCGTGTCGACGTGCAGCACCGGGAAGGGGATCGGCGCCGGCCAGAAGGCCTTCGTCGCGAGGTGGAGCATGACGACGGAGTCCTTGCCACCGCTGAAGAGCAGCGCCGGCCGCTCGAGCTCGCCGGCCATCTCGCGGATGACGAGGATCGCCTCGGCCTCGAGCGCGTCGAGGTGCGTGAGGCGGCGGTCGTCGGAGTCGGCGGCGGCGACGGCCGGCGGGGTGGTGGTGGTCGTCGTCATGTGTGGAGTCCGCACTCGGTCTTGGAGAAGCCGGCCCAGCGGCCGGCGCGGGGGTCCTCGCCGGGCTCGACCCGGCGGGTGCACGGCTCGCAGCCGATCGACGGGTAGCCGTCGGAGAGGAGGGAGTTGACCTCGACCTGGTGCTCACCGGCATACGCCAGCAGCTCGTCGAAGGTCCACGCCGCGAGCGGGTTGATCTTGACGAGGCCGTTCTTGGCGTCCCACGTCACGAGGGGGGTGTCGGCCCGGGTCGGGCCCTCCTCGCGCCGCACGCCGGTGACCCACGCCTCGTAGAGCGGCAGGGTCCGCGCGAGCGGCTCGACCTTGCGCATCTGGCAGCAGAGCGCCGGGTCGCGCTCGTAGAGGCGGGCGCCGTACTTCTCGTCCTGCTCGGCGACGGTCAGCTCGGGCAGCACGTTGACGAGCGTGATCGGCAGGTCCTCGGCGACGATGTCGCGGGTGACGATCGTGTCGGAGAAGTGGTAGCCGGTCTCGAGGAAGAGGACGTCGACGCCCGGCGCGAAGCGCGAGACGACGTGGGGCAGGACGGCATCGGCCATCGAGCAGGCCACCGCGAGGGTGCCGTCGAAGTGGAAGGCCGCCCACGCGGCGACCTCGTCGGCCGTGGGCTCGTGCTCGGGGTCGGCGCCGAGCGTCTCGTTGAAGTCGTCGACGATCGCCTTGAGCTCGACCTCGCTGCGGCGCCTGCGCGGCACCTTCGGGGTCGCGAGGGGGACTGCGGTCACAGGAGTGCTCCTTCGTCTGCTCGACGGGTCCACGACGAGAAGCTCTCGCCGGACTCGCGCTGGTCGAGGAAGGTCCGCACGACGCGCTCGACGTAGTCGGGCAGGTCGTCGGCCGTCACCTTGAGGCCGCGGACGGTGCGTCCGAGGCCGGCCTCGTCGCGGTCGACGGAGGCGAGGCCACCGCCGAGGTGCACCTGGAAGCCCGGCACCTGCTCGCCGTCGATCGTCACGAGCTGGCCCTTGAGGCCGATGTCGGCCACCTGGATGCGCGCACAGGAGTTGGGGCAGCCGTTGACGTTGAGGCTGATCGGGGTGTCGAGCTGCCCGGTGACGTCGGCGAGGCGCTGCTCGAGAGCGGCGATCGTCGTCGCGGCCGTCGCCTTGGTCTCGACGATGGCGAGCTTGCAGAACTCGATGCCGGTGCACGCCATCGTGTGCCGGCGGAAGGGGCTCGGCGCGGTGCTCAGCCCGAGCTTCTCGAGGCGCGTCACGGCGCCGCGCACCCGGCGACCGGGCACGTCGAGGACGACGAGCTTCTGGTGCGGGGTGAGGCGCAGCCGGTCGGAGCCGACCGACTCCATGAGCTCGGCGAGACCGGTGAGGACGTCACCGCTGATGCGCCCGACGGTGGGGGCGGCGCCGATGTAGCGCTTGCCGTCCTTCTGCAGGTGCACGCCGACGTGGTCGCCGGGACCATTGGCGGGGGCCGGCGGCGGGCCGTCGGGGAGCTCACGCTCGAGGTACTCGTCCTGGAGCACCTGGCGGAACTTCTCGGGGCCCCACTCGGCGAGGAGGAACTTGAGGCGGGCCTTGTTGCGCAGGCGGCGGTAGCCGTAGTCGCGGAAGATCCGGATGACGCCGTGCCAGACCTCGGCCGCCTCCTCGGGCCGCACGAAGACCCCGACGCGCTCGGCCAGGCGGGGGCTCGTCGAGAGGCCACCGCCGACCCAGAGGTCGTAGCCGGCGCCGAGCTCGGGGTGGACGACGCCGACGAGGGAGATGTCGTTGATCTCGTGCACGACGTCCAGGCTCGGGTGGCCGGTGATGGCCGACTTGAACTTGCGCGGCAGGTTGGCGAGCTCGGGGTCGCCGATGTAGCGGTCGAGGATCTCGTCGATGACCGGCGTCGGGTCGATGATCTCGTCCTGCGCGACGCCGGCGAGCGGGCTGCCGAGGATGACGCGGGGGGTGTCGCCGCAGGCCTCGGTCGTCTGGAGGCCGACGGCCTCGAGGCGGCGCCAGATCTCGGGGACGTCCTCGACGCGGATCCAGTGGTACTGGATGTTCTGGCGGTCGCTGATGTCTGCCGTGCCGCGGGCGAACTCGTGGCTGATCTCCGCGAGGACGCGCAGCTGGGCGAGGCCGATCGCGCCGCCGTCGAGGCGGACGCGGAGCATGAAGTACTCGTCGGACAGCTCGGTGTCGTCGAGCTGGGCCGTGCGGCCGCCGTCGATGCCGGGACGGCGCTGCGTGTAGAGCCCCCACCAGCGGAACCGGCCGGAGAGGTCCTGGGGCGGGATGGACGCGAAGCCCTCGCGCGAGTAGACCTGCTCGATGCGCTCGCGGACGTTGAGCCCGCCGTCCTCCTGCTTCCACGCCTCGTTGCCGTTGAGCGGCTCGGTGCCGTCGACCTTCCACTGCCCGTTGGAGCGGCCGGCGCGGGGCGGACGCGTGCCGGGGCGCGCGGGGCCCGTTCCGGTCGCGGATTCGGTGACGGTCATGTGATCGAATGTATAACCAGCGATTATCCCAGCCCAACCGGGTCCAGAGTGCGGCCCTTTCCCACCAACCCGGTGGGAATGCCGGGCAGGCACGCCCGTCAACCGTCGAAAGGCCACGAACCGCGTCCCGGTTTGTGGCCTTTCGACGGTTGGGCTTCAGGGTCAGGGGCCGGCGAGCTGGCCGGAGTCGACGGCCTGGACGATGCCGAGCACGGTGGAGAGGTAGCGCTGCGAGTGGTTGTAGGAGAGCACGGCGGCGGTGAGGTCGGCCGGTCGCGACAGGTCGCGCCCACCGGCGCAGAGGTAGTTCGCGGCGGCGAGCGCGGCGTCCTCGACGTTCTGCGGGTCGCGGACGCCGTCGCCGTTGCCGTCGGCGCCCCACAGGCGCCACGTGCCCGGGATGAACTGCATCGGCCCGGCGGCGCGGTCCCACACCGAGTCGCCGTCGTAGAGTCCGCCGTCGCTGTCGCGGATCGCCGAGAGCACGGGGCCAAAGACCGGCGGGACCACGTCGTGCCCGGCGTCGAGCCGGCGCCCACGTAGCGAGGACGACTCGACCTCGCCGATCGCGGCCAGGAGCATGACAGGGATGCGACAGCTGCGCTGCCGCTGCGCAGCGCCCGCGTATGCCGCCCAGAGGATCTCGTCCTTGGTCCGCGCGGCCGGCCTCGTGGTGCCCTTCGAGGGCGCCTTGACGGCGACCGGGATCCTGATGACCGCCTTCGGTCGCCACGGCGTGGGGTTGCTGCTCGACCCGCCGCCCGGCTCGAGGGAGGCGGCGGGGACCGGGACCGGAACCTGGGCCGCGTCCCCGACGAGGAGTGCCGCCGCGACGCGGATCTCGTCGAAGACCGGGAGCACGAGATCGCCTGCCACGGAACCGAACCCGGCGTCGAAGGGCGGTCGTGAATCAGATGGAGTCGCGCCGGCGGTGCTGGTGGGCGACGCAGTCCCACCGCCGACCAGGGGAGACAGCAGCGGCGCCGGGGTGGGCGTCGGCACGGCGGGCGCGGTGTCGGCCACGGCCCCTGGGGCCCCACCGAGCAGGACCGCAGCCACGGCGACGGAGGCCGCGGCGGCTCGTGCCGCGGTCAGGCCTCGCCCGGTCCGGCGTGACATGTCCCCTCCTCGGTGGCGCGTGGGCGCCCCACTCACCAGTAGAACGCGAATTCCCCGATCATGGCGACGAACGCCGAGTCCCGTCGGGCCACGGACCATCCTGCCCCGCGGCTCGCGTCGTCGCGACGCCGGGCGCCCGCGACACCTCGGTGAAGGAATCCACCCCGGCAGGTCGCTCGCATCCTCGTCACCCGCCGCGTGACCAGCGCAGCCGCACCTGCTGTCCGGGACGCAGCTGTGCCGCGAGGGCCACGGCGGGCGGCGTCAGCACGGCGACGACGGGATAGCCGCCGGTCACCGGGTGGTCGGTGAGGAAGACGACGGGCTCACCACCCGGTGGCACCTGCACCGCCCCCGTGACCATGCCCTCACTCGGGAGCTCGCGGTCGGCATACGCGCCCTGTCGATGGATCTGTTTGCCCTCCAGGCGGATTCCCACGCGGTTGCTGCGAGAGGAGATGGTCCAGCGCACGTCGTCGAGACCTGAGAGGTCACACCAGTCAGCGCGGGATCCCGGGACCAGGTCGAGCACGACCTCGCCCGTGGGGAACGACGGCTGCGGTGCCACCTCGACGACGGGGAACGACGCCGGCGCAAGTCCGACGGGGAGCACGTCGCCGACCGAGGGGACGGGCGGTCCGAGGCGCGCCAGCGTGTCCGTCGACCGCGACCCCAGCACCGGCGCGACCACGACACCGCCCCGCACGGCGAGCCACGTGCGCAGGCCGACCGTCGGGACCCCGAGCGTCAGCACCTGCCCGTCGGCGAGCGCGACCGGCGCGGCGTGCGGGACCGGCCTGCCGTCGACGTCCGCCGGGCACGGAGCTCCGGTCAGCGCCACGAGCAGGTCGCCGCGGGCACGCACGGACAGCCCACCGAGCGTGACCTCGAGGGAGGCGGGCGTCGCCTCGCCGGCGTCTGCGTGCCCGACCAGACGCAGACCGAGGAGGTATGCCGTCGGGTCGGCTGCGCCGGAGCGTCCCACCCCCACGTCGGCGAAGCCGGGCCGGCCGAGGTCCTCGACGAGCGTGAGCGGCCCGGTGGCGAGCACCTCCAGCCCCCGCCCGGCCGCACGGTCCTGCCCCTCGGGGGGCCCGGCTGTCGCTCCCGCCCCGGTCACCCGTGTGGTGCGTGGGGCCAGGGGGCCACTCGACGACGGGGGCGAGGTGGCGTCGACATCGACGAAGCGGACCGACCGACCGGGCACGAGGAGGGCGGGCGGGTCGCGGTCGACGTCCCACAGGGCTGCATCGGTGGTCCCGACCAGCTGCCAGCCCCCGGGCGAGTCCTGGGGGTAGACACCGCTGAAATCGCCTGCCAGAGCGACCGATCCGGCCGGGACTCGCGTGCGCGGCTCGTCCCGGCGTGGGACCCGCAGTCGGGGGTCTCCGTCGACGAGGTAGGCGAAGCCGGGCGCGAAGCCACCGAAGCCGACCCGCCAGGTCGTGCCGGTGTGGGCCCGGACTACCGCGTCGCGGGAGAGGCCGGTGAGGCGGGCGACCTCCTCGAGGTCGGGCCCGTCGTAGCGGACCGGGATCTCGACGACGTCCTCGCCCGGGACCGTGGGAGTCGCGGCGAGTCCGGCCGCCTCGTCGAGGCACGCCCGACCGACGTCCGACCGCAGGCCGGGATCGCGCACCACGACGAGCACCGTGCGTGCGCCCACGACGAGGTGGTCGACGGCCGCCCATACGCCGGCAGCCTGCTCGACGAGCGGCGCCAGGTGGGCTCGCAGGACCAGCGCGGCGTCGGTGTCGGCCACCTCGACGAGCAGGGCTGCGCCACCCATCGGAAGCAGCCGCGCCTCCACGCTCAGCCCGCGAAGGGGCGGATCTCGACGCCGGCCTGCTCGAGACCCGCCCGCACCGCCCGCGCCATCGCGACGGCGCCCGGGGTGTCGCCGTGGATGCACACGGACTCCGCGCGCACCTCGACGTCCGTGCCGTCGACGGCGGTGACGACGCCGTCGAGCACGAGTCGGACGACACGCGCCGCCACCTCGACCGGGTCGTGGAGGACCGCTCCCGGCTCCGTGCGCGGCACGAGCCGACCCTCGGGCGTGTAGGCACGGTCGGCGAAGGCCTCGGTCACCGCGCGCAGCCCGGCGTCCGCCGCGAGCTCGAGCACGAGGCTGCCGGGCAGGCCGAGGACCGGCAGGGACGTGTCGACCGCCACGACGGCGTCGACGAGCGCCCGGGCCTGCGCCTCGTGGTGGACGACCGCGTTGTAGAGGGCGCCGTGCGGCTTGACGTAGGCGACGTCAGTGCCCTCGACCTGGGCGATCGCCGACAGGGCGCCGAGCTGGTAGATGAGGTCGGCGGTCAGCTCCTCGGCCGGGACGTCCATGAAGCGCCGACCGAAGCCGGCGAGGTCGCGGTAGGCGACCTGCGCGCCGACGACGACACCCCGCTCGGCGGCATACCGGCACGTCGTGCGCAGCGTGAGCGGGTCCCCGGCGTGGAAGCCGCAGGCGACGTTGGCGCTCGTGACGACGTCGAGCACGGCGGCGTCGTCGCCCAGGGTCCACACACCGAAGGACTCACCGACGTCGGCGTTGAGGTCGAGGCGCATGACCCGATCCTCCCGCACCGGAGGTCGGCGCCGCATGGCCTGGCCGTGTCCGATCCCCCTGTCCTGATCGGACAGCACCGTGACGGACCGTTGACTGACCCTCTGACACGGTCGAAGGATCACGCCATGACAACGACCGTCACCTCGCGCCGTCGCTTCCTCGGGCTCCTCGGAGCGGGAGGTGTGGCCGCGTGCCTTCCCGGCGTCCAGGCATCACCGGCCTCGGCGCTCGGTCTGTCCGCGCCGCTCGCCGCACCGGACGGGTGGCTCGACGCCGACCCGGTGGCCCAGACCTACCACCGGGCGCTGCTGCGCCACACGCGATGGTCCGAGACCCAGTGGGACGCGGCGGCCGGGCACTACCGCACGACCGACTTCGGCTTCGCGGTCGTCCTCGGGCACGCCGTACTGCTCACCCGCGGGGGTTACGACCCCGACGAGGCGGGGGTCGACGAGGCCACACTGCGCGCACGCACCCTGGCGAGCCTCAGGCACTTCGCGGCGTCCAACCGGAACGTCGGCGGCACCGAGTGGGGCCGCACGCTCTTCTTCGACACGACCTTCCAGCTCTACGTCCAGCTCGCCGCACGCCTGCTCTGGGACGAGCTCGACGAGACGACCCGCGACCGCATGCGGGCGATCGCCGTCGAGCAGGCCGCGTACACGACCTCGCTCGGCACGGGCGACGACCCGGCGTCCGGCTCGTGGACCCCCAACGGCCTCAAGGGCGGCTGGGTCGGTGACACGAAGCTGGAGGAGATGGGTGTCTACGCCCAGTCCCTCGCCCCAGGTCTCGCCTGGGCGCCCGACGACGCGCGCTGGCAGGACTGGTTCGCCGCCTACGGACGCTGGAGCCGCAACGAGGGGAGCCTCCCGCAGGCCGACGCGGCCAACCCGACGGTCGTCGACGGCATCCCGGTGCTCACGAACACGGCCCACAACGTCCATGACACGTTCGTCGTCGAGAACCACGGCTCCTTCGGTCCGCACTACCAGTCGGAGATGTGGCGCACGTCCGGGCGCAACGCCGCGCACTTCGTCGTCGCCGGGCGTCCGCTGCCCGAGGTGCTGACCCGTCAGCCCAACGGAGAGCCCCTGTGGAACCGGCTCGTCGGGTTCATGAGCGACGCCGGCGAGCCGCTCATGCCGCTCGTGGACGACCGCGAGCACCTCTACGGACGCGACGTCATCCCGCTCGCCTTCCTCGCGCAGGTCCTCGGTGACCGGGCGGCTGCCCGCTCGGAGGCCGACCTCGCCGACCGGCTCCTGCCCTACCTCGCCTACCCACCGGAGCACCGGCTGACGAAGTTCTCCGGTGAGCCGAAGTACGAGCCCGAGGCACGGGCAGAGGTCGCGATCAGCTTCCTGCTCCACGAGTGGCGAGCCGCGCACGGCGGGGGCCCCGAGCCCCTGACGTCGGAGGAGCTGTATGCCGCCGGCACCGGGGCGGTCGACCTCGGCTCGGGCCCCGGCATCGTGTCGCACCAGAGCCCGCGGGCCTGGGCCGGCGCGATCAGCAAAGCCGGCTTCGTCAAGCTCGCGTGGCAGCCGGACCACGACGACTGGTTCTTCAACCTCGGCGGCACGTCGCCGATGTACCTCCCTCGCACCAACCTCGGCGTGACCGCCCGGAGTGCGCGCACCTATGCCGCCGCGCGGGACGGCTACGAGGCGTCGGTCACCGTGCTCACCCTCGGCACCGCCGGACGCGTCGGGCTCGCCACGTTGCCCGGTGGCGAGGTCGTCTTGACCAGCTCCGGGGTGGCCGACCGCGAAGGCACGTTCGGGCTGCACAACCTGACGATGCCCGGCGTGCGCGGGCTCGAGGGCACCCGAACCTTCGTCACCGCGGACGGCACGCTGGAAGCCAAGGCCGCCGACGCACAGGGTGGCCTCCCGGCCGGGGTCGCACGCCGAGACGTCGTCGACGTCGCCGGGTCGGTGACGGCACGTCACGTGCGGATGCTCGGCGTGACGCCGGACCCGACCTACGGCTACTCGGTCATCTCCTTCGAGGTGCGTTCGGCCCCCGACGGGGCGGACCTCGCCGTCCGGCGCCCGACCACGGCGTCGTCGAGCGACACGGGCCGCGCTGCGTCCCTGGCGACCGACGCCGACTCGACGACCCGCTGGGCGGTGTCGCGGGCCGACCGGCCGCGCGCCGACAGCTGGCTCGCCGTCGACCTGGGCACTCCGACGGCGGTCGGTCAGGTGACCATCGACTGGGAGGCCGCGGCCGGCCGCGCCTACGTCGTGCAGACCTCGGACGACGGCACCACGTGGACGACGCGGGCCGCCTACCCTCGCGTGCTGCGCAGCTCCCGCTGGGTCGGCATCGACGACCGGGTCGGCTTCCTCGTGCGCGGCTCGGCCAACCCGATCGAGGTCGGTGACAGCATCCTCACCCTGTCGGCCGGTCCGGCCGCGGGGAGCGCCGGCATCGTCGTCGAAGGCCTCCCGGACGTCCGGTCCGCCGACCTCGCGCGGCTCGCGGATGCCGCCGAGGCGGACGCGCCCCGGCCCGCGACGCCGGGCGTCACGGCGTCCCTCGCGGGTGGGCATCTCAGCATCGTCAACCTCACCGACGCGGACGTGGACACCGACATCGCGCTGGCTGCCGACGGTGCCGTGCCCTGCTACGAGGGCACGCAGCGCATCACCGGCGACGGCAGCGTGCTGACGGCCGCGCTCGGCTCGTCGTCGGGCGTGGTGCTCGCCCCCCGGGCGACGGTCTCGGCGATCGGCGGAGGCCGGCCGGCGGACGGGCTGGTCGTCTCGGTCGACGATGCCGTGACCGCCCGCCTGAGCGGCATCGACGGCCAGGTCGAGGTCGCGTTCGCGAACGGCGAGCGCCGTCGCGTGACGGTGTCGCTCACCCGCACGACGACCGCGAGGGTGAGCGGCACGGCATACCCCCTCGACGACCTCGCACTCACCCGTCAGACCTTCCCGACCTCACCCCTGCCCGCGACGATGACCTCGCCCGCGGCGGCCGTGGACGGGGACGCCACGACGGCGTGGGAGGTCACCGGCTCCGGCAGGATGGTCGTGGACCTGGGGTCGTCGACGGCTCTCGGACGCGCGGTCGTCGACTGGGGGACCGCTCCGGGCACCGGCTCCGTCGAGGTGTCCGACGACGGGCTCACCTTCCGCCGGGTGGGTCGTGTCGACCCCGGCGTGGTGCTGGGTGCCGTCCGGCTCGACACGTCGGCGCGGTACGTCGCGCTGGAGGTGACGGCACCCGGCGACTCGGGCAAGCGGGTCACCGTCGTGTCCTTCTCGGTGACGCCCGGCTGACCACGGGGCGCCGGGGGGTCTACGCCAGGCGTCGGTAGTGCTCGGGGAGACGGCGTGCGTATGCGGTCAGCAGCTCGCGCGCGACCGTGACCGAGTCGACGAGCGGGTGCAGGGCGAACGCTTGCACCGCAAGGGATCTCGACTGTTCGACGGCGGCCCGGATGACGAGCTCGTCGACGGCCTTGACCTGCTGCACGAGGCCGAGGGCATGACCGGGCAGAGGGCTGACCGCGACCGGCACGGGCCCGGCGGCATCGACCCGGCACGGCACCTCGACGACCGCGTCGTCCGGCAGCCCCGCGACGGCGCCCCCGTTGCGGACGTTGAGGATGAGGCGCGCCGGCTCGTCGCGGGCGATCGCCGCCATGAGGGCGAGCGCCACGCCCTCGTAGCCGCCGCCCTCGACGTCGGCCTCGGCGCGCTCGTGCGCCTGCCCGTCGTCGCCCTCGCGGGTCTCCTGCATGTAGGTCGCGTTGCGGTCGCGGCGCACGGCATCCCAGCGCTGCCAGGCCTGCTCGGGCGCGCCGGCGACCCCGGCATAGAAGTCGGCCTGCTGGCCGACGAGGTACTCACCGCGGGTCTGCGGCGCCCCGGTGATCTGGGCGATCGCGTCGCGCGTGAAGTAGTAGTAGAAGAGGTACTCGTTGGGCAGGGACCCGAGCGACCGCAGCCACTCGGTGCCGAAGAGCTGTCCCTCCTCGATGGCGCCGAGCGCGGGCTCGTCCGCGAGGAGGTCGGGGAGCAGGTCGCGGCCGTCGAGGCGCAGGCCGGTGAGCCAGCCGAGGTGGTTGAGCCCGGCGTAGTCGATCTCGAGGTCGTCGAGGTCGTGCCCGAGCGCGCCCGCGGCCCGCTTGGCGAGGCCCAGCGGCGAGTCGCAGATGCCGACGACCCGGTCGCCGAGCACCGACTGCATCGCCTGGGTCACGAGACCGGCCGGGTTGGTGAAGTTGATGACCCACGCGTCGGGGACCAGACGGCGTACGCGTTCGGCGACGTCGAGCGCGACCGGCACGGTGCGCAGGCCGTAGCCGACGCCGCCGGGGCCGGTCGTCTCCTGGCCGAGGAGCCCCAGGTCGAGGGCGATCCGCTCGTCGGCGGTGCGACCCTCGAGGCCCCCGACCCGCATCGCCGAGAAGACGAAGTCGGCGCCCTCGAGCGCCGCGTCGAGGTCCGTCGTCGCCGTGACCGACGGCGGCAGGACCGGGCCACGCGGGTGCAGGGCGGCCTGGGCCGAGAGGACCCGCTGCATGACGTCGAGCCGGGCGCTGTCCGTGTCGTGGAGGACGACCTCGGTGACGCGGCGGTCCGCGGTGTCGCGCAGCAGCGCACCGTGGACGAGCGGCACGCGGAACCCGCCCCCGCCGAGGATGACCAGCTTCATGGCAGCACCACCCTCGGACCGTACCAAGGTGTGACGGCGCGGCCACCCGACGGGACGGGGCGCCGGCCCGACGGTGCCCGGGAGGCGGCCACACGGCATACGTCGGCGGGAAACCCGGCGAGTCGCGGGCGCGGGTGCGGGATCATGGAGACGTGCCTCTCAACCACACGTTCGACCCGCTCGCGTCCCGTCGCACGGACGACGATCCGCCGCTCGACGTGTTCGTCTGGGGCACTGTCTTCCTCGACATGATCTTCGCCGGGCTGCCCAGCGCACCCAAGCCGGGCACCGAGGTGTGGGCCGAGGGGCTCGCGTCGTGCCCGGGCGGCATCGCCAACCTCGCCGTCGCCACCCGCCGGCTCGGGCTGCGCACCGGCCTCGCGGCCGCGTTCAGCGACGACGACTACGGCGACTTCTGCTGGCGCACCCTCGCGGAGCAGGAGGGCATCGACCTCGCGCGCAGCCGCCGCTTCGCCGACTGGCACAGCCCCGTCACCGTCTCGATGTCGGTCGACCGGGACCGCAGCATGGTCTCGCACGGGCACCCCTCGCCCGTCCCCGCGAGCGAGCTCATCGGGACGCCCCCGCGGTCGCGCGCCGTCATGGTCGACCTCGGCGAGGACGAGGCCTTCGGCGCGAACGGCCCGACGTGGGTCGACCGGGCCCGCGACAACGGGGCACTCGTCTTCGCCGACGTCGGCTGGGACCCCAAGGAGCAGTGGTCGCCCCACGTGCTCGACCGGCTCGAGCGCTGCGACGTCTTCATGCCGAACGCCGTCGAGGCGATGGCCTACACCGGCACCGGCTCCCCGGTCGAAGCCGTCTACGCCCTCGCAGACCGGGTGCCCGTCGCGATCGTCACCGACGGCGCCGACGGGGCGCTCGGCATCGACGCCCGCACCGGCGAGGAGGCGCGCGTCCCGTCGCTCCGCGTCCAGGAGGTCGACCCCACCGGGGCCGGCGACGTCTTCGGGGCAGCCCTGCTCGTCGGCACCCTCGCCGAGTGGCCGCTCGAGCAGCGGATGACCTTCGCGAGCCTCTGCGCCGGCCTCGCGCTCCAGCAGTACGGCGGCTCGCTCGCGGCACCCGGCTGGGGCGACCTCGCCGACTGGTGGACCGCGCTCGTCTCCGACACGAGCGGCGACGCGTACCACCGCTCCCTCCGCCGGCGCTTCGGCTTCCTCGACGAGATCGTGCCGCGCGTGCCCGTCATGGCCTGCCGCCGGGCGACCGCGACGATCGCCAAGCGCGCCGACGTGCAGGACCTCGACTGACCCTCAGCCCTGGTGGGGAAAACGTGGCCGCGGACCGGGCATCAGGAGGCCGCGCCACCGAAGAGCTCGGAGAGGTCGAGCGAGGCCACGTGCTGCTTGGAGGCGAGGGAGACGTACGTCCGCGTGAGCACATCCTTGCCGAACCCCAGGACGGTGCTCAGCAGACCGATCGCCTCGGCCAGCTCGTCGGGTGGCGAGGCTGCGACCACCCGTCGCCACATCGCCTCCTCCAAGGCGTTGAAGGCGACCTGGACCTCAGAGATGTCGAAGCCGTGGTTGAAGCGCTCGACCGCGATCTGCTCGACGTGCTGGCTCAGGTCGCCCAGCTGGCGGGTGCCGATGGCACCGACCACGAGGTGGAAGAGCTCGGCCAGGCGTTGCCGGGTGAGCGCCTCCCCCGCGAGCTCGTAGTGCGTGACCTGCGAGCGCTGCAGCGCCGAGTAGGCCTCGTCGAGCACACCCTCCTCGACGGTCAGAAGCAGTGCATCCAGGTCCATGTGCCGACACCTCGCCTTCTCCTGTCATCGTGGCACGGTCCGGGTCCCCCACCGCCAGATGGTGGCATTGCCCACGGAGCTGCTCGCGCGTGAGCCGGATCGGGGTGCAATCGTCCGACCGTGACCGGCGGCCAACGGGCACGATGGTGACGTGCCCGAACTGCCCGAGCTGCCCGAGCTGCCCGCCGACGTCAGCGACCTCGCGGCCCTCGACCTCCATGCCGCGCAGGTGCAGGACTGGTCGATCGCCGGCGACTCGTTCTCGTGGACCCTCCTCGCCGGTGACACCGACCGTGGCCACGAGCTGGCCACGCTCACGTACGTCGGCGCCGTCGTGCTCCACACCAACCGGCGCGACCTCGACCGCGCCGTCGCCGCCGCCGCTGAGGTCGAGCGCTCCGAGGTCGTGCCCACCGAGGACGGCGGGTTCGAGCACCACGTCACGCTCGTGCCTGCCTACCCGCTCGTCATCCGCTTCTGGAGCGTCGAGGTGCGCCGGATGCCGGCCCCCGACCACCTCCGCAGGGTGCGCTGAGCGGACTGCCGGCCGCACGGCATACGCCACGGGTGGCGTCGGCACCATCGACGGCCGGGCCCCGGGGTGCCATGGTGAGTGCATGGAGAAGTCGTCCTTGACCGCCCTCGCCCGGGAGCTGATCGAGCACGCCACGACGACGTCGAGCGGTCGCGGCGCCGACACGGTCTACGGCGGCCACGAGCACGTGCTGCGCCAGACCGTCGTCGCGCTGGCTGCAGGTCGGTCGATGACCGAGCACGAGAACCCCGGTGAGGCGACGGTGCAGGTGTTGCGCGGACGGGTGCGCATCAGCACGGCCGACGCGGCCTGGGAGGGCGCGCCGGGTGACCTGCTCGTCGTCCCGCAGGCTCGCCACTCGCTCGAGGCGCTCGAAGACTCTGCCGTGCTGCTCACGGTCGCCAAGCTGCCCTGACCCGGGCTGCACGGCATACGCCGTCGGTCGCCGCTACGCATCGGTGGCGCGGTGGATCATCGGCACCAGGCGCGGGCGATCCACCGCACTCAGTCGCCGGCGATGCCGGTGCGCTCGACGCCCTCGACGATCCAGCGCTGGAGGAAGAGGAACATCAGCAGCAGCGGCACGATCGCGACGAGGGCCGCCATGAAGAGCTGGCTGACCTGGACCGACTGCGCCGTGAGGAAGGTCGAGAGCGCGATCTGCACGGTCCACGACTCCTGGTCGCGGCCGATGACGAGCGGCCAGAGGAAGGCGTTCCACGAGCCGATGAAGGTGATCGTGCCGATGGCCGCGACGAAGCCCATCGAGTTGGGGACGACGATCTTCCAGAAGGTGCCCCAGTAGCCGAGGCCGTCGATGAAGGCCGCCTCCTCGATCTCCTTGGGGAAGCCGAGGAAGAACTGCCGGAAGAGGAACGTCGCGAGCGCCTGGAAGAGGCCCGGGATGATGAGGCCGCGCAGCGTCGAGATCCAGCCGAGCGTCGAGACGAGCACGAAGCTGGGCACGAACGTCACGGCTGCGGGGATGAGGAGCGTCGCGGTGATCGTGTAGAAGACGGCGTTGGACCAGCGGTAGGGGATGCGGGCCAGGCCGTAGCCGGCGAGGCCCGAGACGACGAGCACGCCGACCGTCTGGGTCACCGCGATGAGGCCCGAGTTGAGCAGGCTGCGCGCCATCGGGATCGCCGGGTTGTCGAAGAGGCCGGTGAGGTTGGAGGTCTCCCAGACCGGCGGCAGCCAGTGGAAGTCGGGCGACCCGAGGTCCTGCTCGCGCATGAACGCGCTGCGCACGAGCAGGTAGAAGGGGACGAGGAAGAGCAGCGCCGCCGCGACGAGGGCGCTGTAGCGGGCCCACCCGGTGATCCGCGACTGCCGCTTGCTCCGGACGATCGCCATCAGTCGCCCCTGTCGCCGAGTCGGAGGATGCGGCCCTGCACCACCGCCACGATCGCGATGATGAGGGTGAGGATGACGGCGCCGGCGGACCCGTGGCCGAAGTCCTGGCCCGAGCCGAGCGCCGTGTAGTAGAGGTAGACGAGCGGCGGTCGCGCGTAGGGCGGGTAGGTGCCGAACGTCGACAGGATGTTGTAGAACTCGTCGAACGCCTGGAACGCGTTGATGAGCAGGAGCAGCAGCACCGCCGTCGACGTGGCGCGCAGCTGCGGCAGGGTGATGTGGCGGAAGACCTTCCACCCCTCGGCGCCGTCGATCGCGGCCGCCTCGTAGAGCGTCGGGCTGATCCGCTGGATGCCGGCGAGGAAGAGGATCATGTAGAAGCCGACCTGCAGCCAGAGCCGTGCCGTGACGATGACGAGCCAGTACCACGGCGGCTCGGCGAGGCTCAGCCACGGGATCGAGTCGATGCCGAACCAGCCGAGCACGGCGTTCGCGAGACCCGAGCGGATGCCGCTGAAGATCGACATCTTCCAGACGAGCGCCGCGACGACGTAGGAGCACGCCGTCGGCAGGAAGAAGACCGACCGGAAGAACGACTGCATGACCCGGGTGCGCGCGACGAGCAGGGCCGCGCCGAGCGAGATGACGAACGTCGTCGGCACGATGAAGACGGCGAAGGCGAGGAAGGTCAGCAGGCTGTTGCGGAACGCCGGGTCGCGCAGCATGTCCACGTAGTTGCCGACGCCGACGAACGTCGTGGGCGTGACCGTGTTGTACGACTCGAAGAACGACAGGTAGATCGACCAGGCGATCGGGACGTAGACGAAGACGACCAGCCCGATGACGAACGGCCCGACGAAGACCCAGAACCACAGGTTGCGGTCCTGGCGCCCGCGCAGGCGGCGACCCAGCGACGGTCTCGGTGACCCGGCTGGTCGAGATCCCGTCGCCCGCTCGGCCGCCTCCCGCTGCGCGGCGCTGTCGTATGCCGCCGGGTCGGCCTGCGCTGTCAGGCGAGGACCCGCTTCAGCTCGGCGTCGGCCACCGTCTTGACCTTGGCGATCTCGCCGGCCGGGTCGGCGCCCTCCTTGACGATGCGGTTCATCGCGTCACCGAAGGCCGTGGCGCACTTGGGCGTCCACAGGATCGGGCTCTGCGCGTGGCCGACGTCGGTGGCGAGCTTGGCCGCCTCGGCCGCCTGCCCTTCCTTCAGGGTCGTCGCCTGGCCGATGAGGCTCGTCCGGGACGGGATGTGGAAGCCGTAGGCCGTCGCGAAGTCGAGCTGGTAGGCGGTCTGGTCGATCCACAGCCACTTGGCGAACTTCTTGGCCGCCTCGACGTCCTTGCTCTTGGCGCTGACGCACGAGCCGTAGGCGCCGACGGGCACCGAGGCCTTGCCGCTGCCGTCGAGGGCGGGCCAGGCCATGACGCCGAAGTCGTCGCCGAGGCCCTTCTTGAGGTCGGGGAAGGTCCACAGGCCGGTGAACTGCATCGCGGTGAGGCCGGCGGTGAGGGCGGACGGGTCGAACCAGTCCTTGGGCGCCCCGAGGAGCAGCACCTTGGCGTCCCACATCTCGCGGAGCTTGCCGAGGGCGGTCGCGGCCCGCGGGTCGTCGAAGCCGAACTGGTTGTCCGCGGTGAGGTAGTCGAGCCCCGCCGACCACAGCATCGGGCCGCCCATGAGGCCGGCACCGCCGTCGTTGCCGAGGAAGAGACCCTTGACGTTGCCCTGCGTCAGCTTCTTCGCCGCGGCGATGAGCTCGTCGATGGTCTGGGGCGGGGCGATGCCGGCCTTGTCGAGCAGCGACTTCCGGTAGACGAGCAGCTGCATGTCGACGACCTGCGGGATGGCATACGTCTTGCCCTCGTAGGTCATCCGCTCGAGGATGCTCGGGTTGAAGTCGGACTTCGTGTCTCCGACGAGGTCGGTGAGGTCGACGACCTGGCCGCCCTTGATCATGTCGATCGTCGGGCCGTTGCCGTACTCGAAGACGTCGGGACCGGCGTCGGTGAGCAGTGAGGCGGCCGTGGACTGGTCGTAGTCGCCGGGCTTCCAGCCGACCTTGACGGTCGCGTCCTTGTAGGCGGCGGCGTACCTCTCGACGGCCTGCTGCGTGCCGGCCTCGCCGTACTGGTGGTACCACTGGTTCAGCGTGGCGCCGCTGCCACCGCCGGTCGCCCCGCCGGTGGCTGCCGGCTCGCGTCCGGTGTTGCTGCCGCACGCGGCGAGCACACCCGTCACGGCGGCGGCACCACCGAGCGCGAAGAGCGAGCGCCGGCTGAGGTGGCTTCCGAGGGCCTGGCCGATCCCGCGGCCGATCTCCTTGTCTGACATGAGGTTCCCCTGCGTCCTTCCTGCCCGGGTGTGCGGGCACCGTTCACCACGACGGGCGCTCGGCCAGTCTGCTCGACCTCGCCCACCCGGCGATCGTATGCCCGTTACCTCCGCGTATGCCGGATGGGCCACTCCCCGACGCCGGCGCGGTTCAGATGGTGGCCGGGGAGTTGAGCGGGTTGTCGCTCAGGGTCTCAGGGGCCGTCTGGAGCAGCTGCTCGACGAGGAGCAGGGTCTGCTCGTCCTCGAGCGTCATGCGGCGGCCGAAGTGGCCACGGGCCAGGGCCACGCCCGCACCGACGCGCAGGATGCTCGACCGGACGTCGGTCCGTGTGTCGGGGTCCATGCGTTCGAGCAGGCGCGTCACGGAGAGCAGGCCCGAGACGACGGGACGGCCGTCGAGCTCGAACTCGTCGAAGAGCCACCGGCGCTCGGCTGCGGCCGTGCCCAGCAGCTCACGCCCGGGACCGGTGCTGCGCAGGGCTGCGTCGGTGACGGCGTCCCAGAAGGCGCCGCGCTCGTCGTCGTCGAAGCGGACCCGGCCGGCGAGGGCGCTCAGCACCCACACGGGCGCGAGTCGCAGCGTGAACCACTCCTGGTCCGACCACTGCTCACGCCACTGCGTCACGTCCGCGCCCCACCTCTCGTCCGAAGGGACACGACCAGAGTACGGCTGGTCCGGGCCGGAGGTCGTGGAGTCCTCCCGGCACCACGTGCCGTAAGGACTCCACGACCGGCCTGTCAGGTGCTCTCAGGCAGGTCCGGTCAGAGGCATCCGGCGGGCGGCGACGACAGGGCGCAGGACGGCCTCGACCGCGGGCGTGCAGAACCAGCGCCGGAGGCAGCCGTCGGCGACGACGTCGGCGAGGGCACCGAGCACCATCGACTGGTCGAGCGAGAGATGCCGTCCGGCGTGCCGGCCGGTACGCGTGTCGACGGCGTCGATGAAGCCGCCCGGACCGTAGGCGCCGAGGTCGCGCTCGATGCGCGCGAGGTTGTCCGCCGCCGCGTCGGGCTCGACCATGAGTGCCATCGCCGACGCGTGCGGCGTGACGACGACCTCGCCGTCCCGCTCGCTCGGGTAGCCCTCCGCCTCCGACGCGATCGGTGGGACGCCGAACACCGAGTAGCCCTCGCCGGGGCAGGCCGACGGGCTGAATCCCCAGTAGTCGTAGTCCTTCTCGTCGAGCGCGTACTCCCGCTGCAGCGCCACGGTGCGCGCCTCGTTGACCCCCCACGTGTCGGGTCCCACGTCGACTCGGGGACGAAGATCGTCGGCATGAGCGCCTCGAACATCGACCCGCCGAACGTCGGCACGACGTCGCGGCGGCGGTAGTGGCGCACCGGGGTGTCGAGCGAGGCGTAGTGCTCGGGCGGGATCTGGCCGTGGGCGATGCCGACGTAGCTCGCGATGCGAGGCTCGGAGTCGAGCAGGTCGTAGTGGTGCACGGTGTGGAGCACCTCCGCGTGCCCGGGCACGAACGCGGCCCGACGCGTCGGCCGGCCCGGGTCGTCGACCCAGAAGCCTCCGGTCAGCCGTCCACCGGGTCCACTCGGCCCGGCTGCGGCGTCGTGGAAGGCGCCGAAGTCCATCCGGTGCAGGACGGGGTGCGCCTCGGCCGCCACTGAAGGCTCGGCTGCCGCGGCCACCATGAGCCCGGCCGCGAGCCAGCCGTTGTCGACGCTGGAGAGGAACTGCTGGATCTCGTGACCGCTGTCGGGCATCTGCCGCAGCAGGGCGCCCGAGCGGTCGTAGCCGCTGCGGGTCGCGGGGTCGAGCGAGGCGGCGATGCTGTCGGTCGGCAGGCCGGTACCGGGGGTCGGTCATGGCCTCGAAGGAGCGCCAGGTGTCGGCGGCCCAGCGGAGCAGGAGGGTGCGGTCAGGCATACGGAGGTCCTCGGGTCCTGGGGCGGAGACGGTGGCAACGGTCCGACGGACCGCCGCGAACCGGCATACGGGATCGGGGTGAGCGTGCCGAGGTGCGTCGTGGCGGTCGATAGGGCCGCCGAGGAGCACGGGGAGCGGAAGTCGTCAGTCGCTGACGACGGAGGTCTGGTCCCAGTCGCAGCCGCACGAGCCACGGACGACCATGCGGGTGGGCAGGACCTGGGGGTGCACGTCGAACGTGCGACCGGAGATGCGCTCGTGGAGCCGGATCGCGGCCCACCGTCCGAGCTCGCGCATCGGCTGCTGCACCGTCGTCAGGCCGGGGGCGAGGTAGCGCGAGGTCATGATGTCGTCGAAGCCGACCACCGCGATGTCGTCCGGCACGCGTCGGCCGTCGCGGCCCAGCAGCACCATCGTCGCGAGCGCGAGCTCGTCGTTGGCGCAGACGAGCCCGTCGATCTCGGCCCCGGCCGCCTCGGCCTCGCGCAGCCCCTCCATGACACGACGGCCCGACGTCTCCTCGTACTGCACCCGGATCGGACCGGCCACCTCGGCCCCGCGCTTGCGGGTCAGGGCGTGCTGGAAGCCGCGGTAGCGCTCCGAGACGTCGTGAGAGGTGTCGGGGTCGCCGACGAAGACGAGCCGCGTGCGGCCGTGCTCGAGCAGGTGCCGGGTCAGCTCGGCCGAGCTGATGAAGTTCTCGACCTGCACCGAGTCGCAGCCCTCGATGGCGTCGCGCGCGACGAGCACCGTCGGGGTGGAGCGCACGATCTGGCGCACCATCGTGTCGCTGATCGTGTCGTTGGCGATGACGATGCCGTCGACCCGGCCGAGGATCTTGCGTACCGAGGCCTCGGCGTCCTTCGACGCGTCGCACACGACGACGACGACCGACTGCCCCTCGCGCGCGGCCGTGGACTCGAAGCCCGACAGCAGCTCGGAGTAGTAGGGCCCGCGCAGGCCCGGCAGGACGAGGCCGTGCGTCTCGTGGGACGGCACGTCGACGGGTCGGCCGGCGCGCAGCGGGACGTACTCGAGGTCCTCGACGGCCCGCAGCACCCGCTGCCGGGTCATCGCCGACGCCGGGGTCGACCCGCTCAGCACGCGCGAGACGGTGGCGATGGACACGCCGGCCCGCTCGGCCACGGTGTAGATCGTGACCGGTCGCGCGTCGTCGTGCTCAGTGGACACCCAGGCTCCCTCTCCCGGGGTCAACTGTGCACGGCGCCGCCACGCTTCACAAGCCGGACGCAGACCGCCTCGGCGTCACCTTCGCCGACCGATGGCGTATGCCGTCAGGCCGGCCGGGGCTCCCTCCCGGACCACCCCGCCGCGACGTGCAGGAGGTCCTCCCGACCGGCGCGTCAGAACGGGTTGGGGATCGCATCGAGCAGGCTGCGCGTGTAGTCGTCCTTGGGGGCACGGATGACTCCGAGGGTCGGCCCCTTCTCGACGACCTTGCCGCCGTTGAGGACGATGACCTCGTCGGAGAGCATGCGGGCGCTGAGCAGGTCGTGGGTGATGTAGAG
This sequence comes from Terrabacter sp. Root181, assembly GCF_001428505.1. Taxonomy (GTDB): domain Bacteria; phylum Actinomycetota; class Actinomycetes; order Actinomycetales; family Dermatophilaceae; genus Terrabacter. The sequence continues at coordinate 18,678 of NZ_LMHU01000005.1, read as the reverse complement.
GATGCTGACGTCGTTCTCCTTGACCAGGTCGTTGAGCAGCTCGAGGATCTCGGCACGGATCGACACGTCGAGGCTGGAGATCGGCTCGTCGGCGACGATGATCTCGGGCTCGACGGCGAGCGCCTTCGCGATGATGACGCGCTGGCGCTGGCCACCGGACAGCTCGTAGCCGTAGCGGTTGATGAACCGCTCGGCCGGCGTCAGGGCGACCCGTTCCAGCAGCTCCTTGACCCGCTCGCGCAGCTCCTCACCCTTCAGTCCCTGGTAGTTGACCAGCGGGCGGGACAGGACGTAGCCGAGTCGCTTGGCCGGGTTGATCGAGCTGTACGGGTCCTGGAAGACCATCTGGACGTCGCTGCGATAGGCGCGCAGGGCCCTGCCCTTGAATCCCGAGACGAGCCGGTCGCCGTCCGGGCCGTGGAACACGATGCGGCCCTGAGTCGGGGTCTCCACGCCGGTGATCATCTTGGCCAGGGTCGACTTTCCGCTGCCGCTCTGCCCCACGAGCGCCGTCACCTCGCCCCGCCGCAGCTCGAAGCTGACATCACTGACGGCTTGCGTGCGTGTGACGGTGAGCCCCCGACGGCGCTCGAAGACCTTCGAGACGTTCTCGACCGAGAGCACGACCTCGTTGGTCAGGGCGCTCCGGGACTCGTCGGCGGTCTTGACGAACTGCGGTCCCTCGAACCCGCGCTTCGGCTCCCCGAACGTCTCGGCGCCGTCCTCTGCGCGCTGGAGCACGGCGACGTGGCACGCCGCGCGCCCACCGTTCAGCGGCACGAGCGGCGGGTCCTCCTCCAGACAGACCTGGATCCGCTCTGGGCATCTCGGAGCGAAGCTGCATCCGACCATGGAGCGGCTGAGGTCCGGCGGCCGACCCGGGACGTACGTGATCTTGACGATCTCGTCGCGTGGGTCGCCGTACGACCCGAGCAGACCCTTCGTGTACGGGTGCAGGGGTTCGCGCAGCAGCGCGCCGGCGCTCTGGTCCTCGACGATGCGGCCGGCATACATCACGAGGATGCGGTCCGAGAGGTCGAGCACGGTGCCGATGTCGTGGCTGATGAACAGGACCGCGAAGCCCTGCTCGGCCTGCAGGCGCCGGACGTTCTCGAGGATCGAGTGCTGCACGACGACATCGAGCCCGGTGGTGGGCTCGTCGAGCAGGATGAACTTCGGGTCCAGCGCCAGGGCCAGCGCGAGGTTGACCCGTTGGCGCATGCCCCCGGAGAGCTCGTGCGGGAAGGCGGTCATGAACTTCGGGTCGATGATGACCATGTCGAAGAGCTCACGGATGCGTCGTGTCACCGCCTCGCCGCGCAGGGACGAGTGCTGCTCGATGGCGTCACGGAACTGGCCCTCCACCCGGACGACGGGGTTGAGCGAGTTCATGCTGCTCTGGAAGACCGTCGAGAGGTCACGCCAGCGCAGCGAGCGCAGCTCGTCCTCCGGGAGGTCCGTGATGTCGGTCCCGTTGAACTCGATCGAGCCACCGCTGATGCGACCGGGCCGCTGCAGCAGGCGCAGCACTGCGGTGCCCAGGGTCGTCTTGCCCGAGCCGGACTCGCCGATGAGTCCGACGAACTCGCCCGGTTCGATCGAGAAGGTGACCCCTTGGACGGCGTCGAGGGGCCGGGAGGCCTTGGGCTCGTAGCGGACGCTGAGGTCGCGGACGTCGAGGAGTGTCATGCGTCCTCCCGGAGGTGGGGGTTGCTCAGCAGGTCGACGCCGAAGTTGATGAACGTCGTCGCAGTCATGAGGATGGCGAGAACGAGGCCTGGCACGAAGACCCACAGCCACAGTCCCTGGGCGATGGCCCCCTGCGCGTTGGACTGGTAGAGCATGGTGCCCCACGAGACGCTCCGGCTGTCACCGAGGCCGAGGGCCGCGAGGCCCGCCTCGGCGGCGATGGCACCGGTCGCGGCACCGACGAAGCTCGCCAGCACGAGTGAGCTCATGTTGGGCATGATCTCCCGGAAGACGATGCGCCACGTTCCCTCGCCCGAGAACTTCGCCGCGGTGACGAAGTCGCGGTTGCGCAACGTGATGATCTGGGAGCGCTTCGCACGGGCCGCTCCGGCCCAGGAGGTGATCGCGACGACGCCCACGATGAGCCAGAGTCCGCGCACCTCCGAGTAGGCGACGAGGGTGATGATGAGCGGGAAGACGGGGATGACCAGGAAGACGTTGGTCAGGAAGGACAGCCCGTCGTCGAGCAGAGTGCCCTCCGCGTAACCCGAGATGAGGCCGATGACGGTGGCGATCACGGTGGCGAAGAGACCGCCGAAGAGCCCGACCAGCAAGGAGATCCGGGTGCCGTAGATCAGCTGAGACGCGATGTCCTGGCCGCTCGTCGTCGTGCCCAGCCAGTTGGTAGAGCTCGGGCCGGCGAGCGGCTCGAACGAGCCGTCGAGCGGGTCGTGGGGGGCGATCAGGGGGGCGAAGACGGCCACGAGCACGTAGATCGCGAGGATGATGACGCCGACCCGGGCCTTCCTGCTGCTCCAGATCACCTGCCACCACCGGTCAGGTGTCTCGGCGTCGCTGACCTGCTCGACGGCGAGCTCCTGGCCGGCCTCCCCCGCGGCCATGAAGTCCTCGCCCGGGGTCGGTACGGGGGTGGTGTTGGCGTTCATCATTCAGCCCTCCTTGCTCGTGGGTCGAGCACGCCGTAGAGCAGGTCTGCGGCGAGGTTGGCGACGAGCACGCCGACCGTGGTCAGGAGCATGAGCGCCTGCAACAACGGGTAGTCCTTCTGCTCGACGGCCTCACCCATGAGACGTCCGAGGCCGGGGTAGTCGAAGACCGTCTCGACGAGGATCGCCCCGCCCAGCACGCCGCCGAGTGCGAGCGCGAAGCCGGTGACGCTGGGCAGCAAGGCGTTTCGCGCGGCGTACTTCAGGGCGACGTCGCGGTCGGGGAGTCCCTTGGCCTTGGCGAGCCGGATGTAGTCCTCGCCGAGGTTCATGATCATCGTGTTGCGCATGCCGAGGATCCAGCCGATCGGTGTGACGATGAGCAGGGCGAACGCCGGCAGGAACGAGTGCGAGATCGCCTCCTGGATGAACGGCCAGTTCCAGCCCGGGGTCGCCTCCTCGTAGCCGCCCGACGTCGGGAACCAGCCGAGGCTGTAGCCGAAGACGTAGAGCAGCAGCAGGCTGACCCAGAACACCTGGAGGGTGCCGAGGAAGGTCGACCCGAGCGTCACCACCGAGTCGAAGCGCGAGTTGCGCCGCCACGCGGCATACGCCCCGAGCACGACCCCACCGACGAACGAGAGCACCTGGGCGACCGTCACGAGCACGATCGTCCACCAGAACGCCTGGGCGATGACCTCTGTCACCGGGAACGGGTAGTAGGTGTAGGAGAGACCGAAGTTGCCGTGGATGAGCTCGCCCAGATACGAGAGGTACTGGTGCCACAGCGAATCCGTCGGCGTGCCGAGCATGGCCCGCATCGCCTCGACCTGGGCCTGGTCCAGGGCGGCGTCCTTGCCGGCCATCCGCTTCACCATGATCTCCGCCGGGTCACCGGGCTGCAGTCGTGGGATGAGGAAGTTCAGGGTGACGACCGCCCAGAGGGTGGCCAGGAAGAAGCCGAACTTCCGCGCGAAGTACGTCATGCGGGCCTCCCTGCCCGAGCCGGGGCGACCTTGGCGGCCGCCCCGACTGAGATGGAGATGGTCACTGCGGGGCGGTGAGGTGGGTCAGCATGAGGAGCTTGTCGTCCTGCGGGTTCGCATACGGGTCCTGCTCGCTCGGCCAGCCGACCGCCTTGTCCGTGCGGTAGATGACGCGGGCCGGGGCGTAGATCAGCGACGTGACCGGGTACTGCGTCATCATCGTGTCGACCAGGGGCGCGAGATCGGTCTTCTGGCTCTCCCGGTCCGTGTCGCCGGCGAGCTTCGTGACCGCCGCGTCGACCGCCGGGTCCTTGAAGCGCTGGACGTTGGGCAGCACCTCGGTCTTCGTCGGGATCTGGGTGCTCGAGAGCTTGGTGCCGAGGTTCTTGGCGAGCTCGCAACCACCGTGCAGGTACTCGATCATCAGCTGGTAGTCGCCGGTCTTCTTCTGACCGTCCACCGAGTCCGGTGCGGAAGCGGTGACCTTGGACGTGATGCCGAGGTCGTTCAGCCCCTTGACCGCCACGTCGGCGACGGCCTGGTAGTCGATCCAGCCGGCCTGCACCGAGAAGTTGACCGTGAGCGGCGAGCCGTCCGGGTTCGTGCGCTTGCCGTCGGGCCCCTTCTTGTAGCCCGCGGCGTCGAGCAGCTCGCCCGCCTTCGCGAGGTCGTACGGCATGACGGTGTCCTTGCCGGCGTACTGCGCAGGGAGCAGCTTGTCCATGGACGGCAGCTTGAGGCCGGTCTGGCTCGCCGGCTTCATGACGCCGTAGGTGGCCTTGAGCGACATCTCCTGCTTGTTCATGGCGTAGGAGATGGCCTCGCGGAACTTGGCGTCGTTGAACGGCGGCTTCTCGTTGTTGCCCGTGAGCACCGACATCCCGTTGGGCGCGTAGTAGAAGTGGTTGTTCTTGGGGTCCGCGCTGACGAAGGTCTTCTCCGGGTTGGGGATCTCACCGAAGTAGGCGTCGAGCTGACCGGACCGCAGCTTGAGAGCCGCCTGCGAGGCGTCGTACTGGCCCTCGAGGACGAGCTTCTTCACCTTGATCTTGTCGGCCTGCCAGTAGTCCGGCCGGCGCTCGAGGACGAGCTGGCGGCCGTTGAAGCTGCCCACCTTGAAGGGGCCGGTGGACACGGGCGTCTTGTCGACGTACTTGGTCGGGTCGCCGACCTTCGAGTAGATGTGCTCGGGCAGGATCTTCGACGCGATGATCCCGTCGTACTTGGGCGCGGCGTTGCCGGAGAAGGCGAAGACCACCTTGTTGCCCTCCGCCGTCACGCTGGTGGCCGGCGCACCGAAGGTCGACGTCCAGACACCGGGCTTGTCGAGCGCCGGATACTGCTTCATGAGGTTGAAGGTGAAGGCGACGTCCTTGGCGGTGAACGGCTGGCCGTCAGTCCACTTGACGCCCTGCCGGATGTCGAAGGTGAGCTTCTCGCCACCCTCCCAGGTGGCCTTCTCGGCCAGCCACGGAGTCTCCTCGCAGGTGAGCGCGTTGCGGACGATGAGCTGCTCGTAGAGCCACGTCGTCGTCAGCGGCTTCGGTGCGTAGGGGTTGTAGTTCGCGAGGCTGCCGACGGACGCATCTGCCTCCGAGGGGAACGTCAGCTGGGGGATCATCCCGCCGGCGCCGGCTGCGCCGTCGCTCTCCTTCTGTTTCGCACTGCCGGCACAGCCGGTCAGGGCCAGGGCGGCGGTGAGGCCGGTCACGATCAACAGGGGTTTCGTGCGAGTCAGCGTCATTGCAGACCTCCGTCAGTCCTTCATCAAGGGCGGGATTTCCGTCAGGTTATGGGCGCGCTCATGACGACTGTCAACGCTCTGGAGGCATGTAACTACTTTCATGGGGTCCTTTGTGCGTGCCCTGACTTTCATTTGTTTTCAAGGGGATTCGCTCTGGAGCGAAATCAGGCCCGCTGGTAGGAATGAAAGGTGCTCGACGACAACGCCGTCCTGACCGCCCCCACGGTCCTCACCCCGGAGGGCAGCTCCACGCTCTCCGCCGAGGTGCTCGACAACGGTGCCTTGCGCCGTCTCGAGGCCTTCGGCACCAGCCTGCTGCTGCACCCCGCGACCGTCGCAGAGGCGGGCCTGACGAACGTGCACCTGCGCGTGCACCGGCCGGACGGCATACGTCGTCGGGCCCTGCTGGGGCCCGGCAGCGGCTCGGTGGTCACCCCGGGCGACGGCTCCGTCACCGTCAGGGGCCGGCACGAGGGACTCGCCTACTCCCTCACCCTCCAGCTCGGTGACGGGTCACCGGCCACGCCGACGTGGCACTGGGACCTCGAGCTGACGAACACGACGGGCGAGCCCGTGACGGCCGACGCGCTCCTGACCCACGACCCCGCCCTCGCGCCCCTCGGCAACGTCCGCGTGAACGAGTACTACGTCAGCCAGTACCTCGACATCACCCCGGTCGCGACGGCCGACCACGGCACCGCGGTCGCGGTCCGTCAGAACATGCCCGGCGAGCGCGTGCCGTGGCTCATGGTCGGCACGGTCGGCACGGGCGCCGGCTGGGCGACCGACGCCCTCCAGCTCGTCGAGCGCACCGGGCGCGGCGTGGCCTGGCCCGGGCTCGACGCCCCGGAGCTGCCGAGCGCGCGCCTCCAGCACGAGCACTCGCTCATCGCCCTGCAGGACGCCCCGGCCCTCATCGCACCGGCCGACACCCACCGCACCGGCTTCTGGGGCATCGTCCTCGAGGACCATCCCGAGGCCACGTCCGACGCCGACGCCCGCTGGGCCGACGTCGCACTGGCCGCCACTCCGACCCCGTGGGCGCCGGCGGGCGACGGCGCCCACGGCCGGCGGGGCGCGGGTGACGGGGCGGGTGACAGGGCGGGTGACAGGGCCGACGCCGCGACCCCTGCGACCCTGTGGTCCTCCAGCCCCGGCTTCGCGTCGCGGCCCCTCGACCGCGCCGAGCTCGACGACGCCGGCCTGCTCGACGGTCGGACCCGCGTCGAGTCGGCCGACGACGGCACCGAGCTGGCGTGGACCGTCCGCGGCGGCCAGCTCGTCACGCCCGCCAAGGAGCTCGCGGTCCTGCGCCCGCACGGGCACCTGCTCCGCACGGGCGACGCCTTCACCCCCGACTCGCGCTCCCTCGCGTCGACGGTCTGGATGGCCGGCACCTTCCACTCGCAGATCACCCGCGGGCACGTCGGACGCAACCCCGTCGTGACGGGTCGCCGCACCTACCTCGGCCTCCAGCGCGCCCACGGCCTCCGGCTCTTCGTCGAGGACGCCGACGGCACCTGGAGCCTTCTCGAGACGCCGAGCGCGTGGTTCACCGGGCTCGACCACTGCACGTGGTGGTATGCCGCCGCGTCCGGTCCCCTGCTCACCGTGACCTCGAGCGCCCCCGCCGACGAGCACGCCCTGACGCTGTCGGTCGGGCAGCGCGGCGCGGCCCCGCGCCGGGTGCTCCTCGCCATGCAGGTGGCCGACGACCTTTCCGAGGCACCCTCTGTGGCGACCGAGGGCGACCACGTCGAGGTCACGACGGCGCACGACCCGAGGCCGTGGCGCATCTCGTGGACCGGCCCGGGCACGCCGCAGGTCGGCGACGCCCGGCTCCAGGCCGACGGCGTCGGGCGCGGCCCGGGCTGGGTCACCGTCCTGTTCGACCCGAGCGAGCAGCTCGAGGTCGTCGTCGGCTCCGCGCCGGGGGCCGGTGACGCGGCGGTCGGCGAGGTCGTCCCCACCGGCGAGCACCTCGGAGCGGCTTTCTGGGACAAGGCCGGCCACGCGGTCAGCCTCGACGGGTCATCGCTCGGCGACGCCGGGTCCCAGGCCGCGAACCTCTCCGCCGCTCTGCCGTGGTTCGCGCACAACGCCTTCGTCCACTACCTCTCGCCGCGCGGCCTCGAGCAGTTCTCCGGCGGCGCGTGGGGCACACGCGACGTCTGCCAGGGACCGGTCGGCCTGCTGACCGCGCTCGGTCGGCAGGACGCCGTCCGCGACGTGCTGCTGCGCGTCTTCCGCGCACAGAACGCCCGCGGCGACTGGCCGCAGGCGTTCGAGTTCCTCCCCCCGCTACCCGAGACCGGCCAGCAGGACTCGCACGGCGACGTCGTCTTCTGGCCCGTCCTCGCGGCCGGCGACTACCTGCGCACGACCGGTGACGCGAGCCTCCTCGACGAGACGGTCGCGTTCGTCGGCGACGACGCGCTCGGCGAGCCGGCGACCGTGGCCGAGCACCTGCGGCGTGCCGTGGCGCGCATCGCCGAGAGCACGGTCCCCGGGAGCCCGCTGCCGGCATACGGCCACGGCGACTGGAACGACTCGCTCCAGCCGGCCGACCCGCACCTCGCCGCCCACCTCGTCTCCACGTGGACGGCCGTGCTCCAGACGCAGTCGCTGCGCACCCTCGCCGAGGGGCTCCACGCGGTCGGTGCACCGGGCGGCACGACGGCGCTCGCCGCCGACGCGGACGAGCTCGCCGAGCGCACCCACGACGCCCTGCTCGACCAGCTCGCCTCCGACCCCGTGCTTCCCGGCTACCTGCTGCAGCACGAGGACGGCCGCCTCGAGCCGCTCGTCCACCCCACCGACGAGCGCACCGGCCTGCGCTACGGCGTGCTGCCCTGGATCCACGCGATCGGCGCCGACCTGCTGACGCCCGAGCAGGCCCGCCACCACCTCGACCTCACCGAGGAGCACCTCCTCGGGCCTGACGGCGCGCGTCTCTTCGACCGCCCGGTCAGCTACGTCGGCGGGCCGATGACGGTCTTCCAGCGCGCCGAGGCGAGCACCTTCTGGGGCCGCGAGATCGGCCTCATGTACATGCACGCCCACCTGCGCTACGCCGAGGCGCTGGCCCGCGTCGGTGACGGTGCCGCGCTGCTCAACGCCCTCGCCAAGGCGAGTCCCGTGGGGCTGGACTCGCTGGTGCCACAAGCCCGCCCGCGCCAGACGACGTGCTACTACTCGTCGTCCGACGGCGCCTTCACCGACCGCTACGACGCGTCCGAGCGGTATGCCGCCCTCATGGCCGGCGACGTGCCGCTCGAGGGCGGGTGGCGCGTCTACTCCTCCGGCCCCGGACTCGTGCTCCGCCTCGTCACCGAGGTGCTGCTCGGCATCCGGCAGCGCGGCGACGACGTCGAGATCGACCCGGTGCTGCCGCCGAACGGCGAGACGGGGGCGAGCGAGCTCACGGCCCGGTTGCCGCTCGCCGGCAGCGACCTCACGGTCCGCTACGTCGTCGGGCCCGTGGGCCACGGCGTCCGGCGGGTCTGCGTGGGTGGGCGCGAGCTGCGCCTGCGCCCGCTGACCAACCCCTACCGCCGGGCGGGAGCGGCCGTGCGGGCCGCCGACCTGCTCGCGGCCCCGGCGCCGGACGGCGACCACGGCACCCGGACCACCGAACCCACCATCGAGATTCTCGTGGAGACCCACTGACATGACTGACGTCACCGCCACGCCGCCCACCCAGCAGCGGCCGTGGCTCGATGCCACGCTGCCCGTCGAGGAGCGCATCGACCTCCTCATGACCGAGATGACCCTGGCCGAGAAGGTCGGCCAGACCCACCAGGTCGCCAACATCGACCCCGAGGCCGATGCCGGCGAGATCGCGGCCGGCCGGATCAGCTCGAGCCTCTACGCGTCCGGCCCGACCGGCGGCAACGAGCGCGACGAGGGCGTGCTCGTCGGCAACATCGACGCCGCCCAGCGCCACGCCGTCGAGGGCAGCCGCCTCGGCATCCCGCTGCTCTTCGGCCGCGACGTCATCCACGGCCACCGCACCGTCGCGCCGATCCCGCTCGGCATCGCCGCCTCCTTCGACCCCGACGTCGCCGAGGAGATCGGCGAGGTCGCGGCGCGCGAGGCCGTCGTCGACGGGGTGGCGTGGACCTTCACGCCGATGGTCGACATCTCCGAGGAGCCGCGCTGGGGCCGGGTCGCCGAGTCGCTCGGCGAGACGCCGGTGCTCTCGGGCCGCCTGGCCGCTTCGCTCGTCCGCGGCTTCCAGGGCGACGACCCGAGCGACCCCGACCGGCTGGCGGCGTGCGCCAAGCACTTCGTCGGCTACGGCCTCGCCGCCGGTGGCCGCGACTACGACACGGTCAGCGTCGGCGAGAACACCCTGCGCAACCTGCACCTGCGCCCGTTCCGCTCGGCCTTGGACGCCGGCGTCCTCACCGTCATGGCGGCCTTCAACGACGTCGACGGCATACCGATGCACGCCCACGAGCACCTCGTCCGCGAGGTCCTCAAGGGCGAGTGGGGCTTCGACGGTGTCGTCGTCGCCGACTGGAACGGCATCGGCCAGATCGTCTTCCAGGGCGTCGCCGCCGACAAGCGGGAGGCCGCTGCCCTCGCCATCCGGGCGGGCGTCGACCTCGACATGGTCAGCGGCGCCTACCTCGAGCACCTCGAGGGGCTCGTCGAGTCGGGAGAGGTCGACCTCGCGCTCGTCGATGATGCCGTCCGTCGCGTGCTGCGGCTCAAGTTCCGCCTCGGGCTCTTCGAGCGTCCGTATGCCGCCCGGCCGGGTGCCTCGAACGCGCCGACCTCCGGGAGCCGGGCCGTCGCCCTCCGTGCGGCCCGGGCGGCGCACGTGCTCGTCAAGAACGACGGCGTCCTGCCGCTCGGCGACGCCGCCGGACGCGTCCTGCTGTCAGGGCCCTTTGTCGACGACGGCGATGCACTGCTCGGCACGTGGGTCCTCGACGGCCGCGGCGAGGAGGTGGTGACCCCCGGGGCGGCCCTGCGCGAGCGCCTGGGCGACCGCGTCACGGTCGTCGACGGCCGCTTCCCCGACGTGACCCTGATGCAGGCGCGCGCGGCAGACACGTCGGTGCTGCTCCTCGGCGAGCACCGGTCCCGCTCCGGCGAGGCGCAGTCCGTCGTCGACATCGGCCTGCCTCCGGGCCAGCTCGAGCTGGTGCGCGCGGTGGCGGCGTTCGGCAAGCCGCTCGTCGCCGTCGTCTACACGGGCCGCCCGCTCGACCTCACCGAGCTGCTCGACCTCGCCGACGCGGTGCTCGTCGTGTGGCACCCCGGTGTCGAGGCCGGCACCGCCCTGGCCGACGTCCTGCTCGGCGACGCCGAGCCGCACGGCCGGCTCCCGATGACCTTCCCGCTCTCGACGGGCCACATCCCGACGAGCACGCACCAGCGGCCGACGGGCCGGCTCATCCGGGCCGAGGTCGACCACGAGGAGGGCCGCTACATCGACGCCCTCACCTACCCGCGGCTGCCCTTCGGCTTCGGCCTGTCCTACACGACCGTCGACTACGGGGCGCCGGGCCTGTCGTCGCCGACGATGACGACCGACGGGTCCACGACGCTCACCGTCACCGTCACCAACACCGGTGGGCGCCCCTGCCGCGAGGTGGTCCAGCTCTACTTCCGCGACCCCGTCGCCCAGGTGACCCGCCCCCTCGTCGAGCTCACCGACTGGGCGCTCGTCGACCTCGAGCCCGGCCAAGCACGCGAGGTCACCTTCGACGTGCAGGCCGAGCAGACGGCATACGCAGGCCCTGACCTCACGACGCGCGTCGACGAGGGCGAGATCGTCCTGCTCACCGGGCCCGACGCGGCCCGCCTCCAGCCCGTGTCCGTCACCATCACCTCCCCGAAGGCCTCCTCATGATCGAGACCGTCCACCGCCAGATCCGCATCGACGGCGAGCCCCGCATCGTCATGTCGGGCGAGGTGCACTACTTCCGCGTCGCGCGCGCGGAGTGGGGCCAGCGCCTCGACCTGCTCGTCGAGGCCGGCTGCGACACCGTCGCCTCCTACATCCCGTGGATCTTCCACGAGCTGCCCGACGGCAGCATCGACGTCACCGGCGAGACCCGGCCCGAGCGCGACATCGGGGCGTTCATCGACCTCGCCGCCGCGAAGGGCCTGCGCTTCATCGCCCGGCCCGGACCGTTCATCATGGCCGAGCTGAAGAACGAGGGCATCCCGTTCAGCGTCTACCGCGACCACCCCGAGGTCAGCCCGGTCGGCTGGGACGGCGAGCAGGTCAGCTCGAGCACGGTCGACTACCTGGCGCCGGCGTTCCAGTCGGAGAGCGCGCGGTGGTTCGACGCGATCATGCCGGTGCTCGCACCGCGGCTGCAGCCCGACGGGGGCCCGATCATCGGCGTCCAGCTCGACAACGAGGTCGGCATGCTCGCCTGGGTGACGAACTCGCCCGACCTCACCGACGGGCTCGTCGAGGCGTTCGGCGACTTCGTCCGCGAGCGTCACGGCGCCGACCAGCCGTATGCCGTCGCGCCGGGTGAGGAGGGCTGGGCGCAGGTCGTCCGCTCCCCCAAGGAGGAGTGGGCCGGAGCGCTCCGGCTCGACCTCGGCCTCTTCATGCGCCGCCGCTTCGCCGACTACGTCGCGGCGCTGCGCCGGATGTGCGAGGAGCGCGGCGTCGCGGGCGTGCCGTTCTTCGTCAACATCCACGGCACCGAGGGTGGCAACGGCGCGCCGTTCCCCATCGGCATCAGCCAGCTCGTCGACACGTATGCCGGCATCCCGGGGATGGTCTCGGGGTCCGACCACTACCTCGGCGAGGCCACGCTCGACACCATGACCGACCTCTACGTCATCAACGCCTACATGGCCGCGGTGCACGACGGCGACCAGCCGCTCACCTCGCTCGAGTTCGAGGCCGGGTCGGGTGACTACGGCGCCGGGGCCGAGATGCAGCACGACCCCTCGACGGCCGACCTCAAGACGCGTCTCTGCCTCGCCCAGGGCAACCGGCTCGTCAACTACTACCTCTTCGCCGGCGGCATCAACCCGCCACTCGACGAGCGCATCGACGACGGCAACGACCGGATCAGCTTCACCGGCGAGCGCCACGGCACGGCCGCGCCCGTCGGGCCCGAGGGGCAGCGCGGCTACGCCTACGAGGCGACGCGGCAGGGAGTGCTGGCGGTCAAGGCCAACGAGCCGTGGCTCGCCCGCATGGACGAGGACCACGACGACCTCTCGCTGGGACTCGTGCTCGATGCGTACATGACGGAGTATCACCACCCGGGCTCCGAGCTCATGACCGAGGTCGTCGACGACCTGACGTCGCACCGCGGCGCCGGCGAGCGCAAGGCGCTGGCACGCTCACTCCTGCTCGGCGGGTTCCGTTACGGGGCAACGCATCTCGAGCGGCGCGACCCGAAGCCTGGCAGCACCGTGCTCGTCGGCACCGGGCGTTACCTGTCGAGAGTCGTCCAGGAGCGGCTCGTCGGTCACGTCAGCGCCGGCGGCAACGTCGTGCTCCTCGGCCGCGTCCCGGAGCGCGACCTGGACGGCTCGCCGTGCACGCTGCTGGCGGACGCCCTCGGGATCAGAGGCGGTGAGGTGGTGCGCGACACCGGCCACTACTACCCGTCGCTCGTCGCCCACGGGTGGGCGCAGCCGTGGCCCGAGATGCGGGCTGGTTGGGTGCAGGCTCTGTCGCACGAGCGTGGCGATGTCGTCCTGACGGACGTCTACGGCGCCGTGTGCGGCGTCGACGTGCCGCTCGGCGAGGGGCGGGCGATCGTCCTCGCGGCCCAGGTCCCCTCGGACCCGGTGCTCTTCGACCGGGCCCTCTCGAGCCTCGGGGTGACCCCTGGGCTGCGCCTCGAGACCCAGTGGCCGGGCGTCTTCGCCACGACGACGGTCACCGACGACGGCCAGCGGGCCCTGCACGTCATCAACACCTCGGGCGCACGGGCCACGGTGACGGTCGCCCTCGACGGCACCCCGATCGCGGTCGGCACCACCCTGCAGGTGCCGCCGCGGTCGGGGCACATCCTGCCCCTCGGCCTCGACGTCGCGGGGCGTCGTCTGGACTGGGCGTCCGCGGAGATCGCCGGCGTGGACGCGGACGGCACGGTGCACTTCCGCCCCGGCCTCGACGAGGACGGCGGCACGACGGTCATCGTCGACGGCCTGCCCGTGGAGCTGGCCCCGGGGGAGCACGCTCTGCGGCCCTGAAGTCAGAGGCACGAGAAACGGCCGGGGTCACGACAACACGTCGCACCCCGGCCGTTTCGCTGCTGAGCGATGGACTCCCTGCACGTAGCCCATACCGCCCAGATAGGGCTAGAGGCTCAGCGCCCACTATGGGCTAACCGCCTCATCGTTGTGGGGGGATGGCGACGTTCTCGGCGTGTTGTGGTCGGAGGGTTCGCGAGTGATCCGCTGGGTTTGCCATCCGGTGAAGAGCGCGTCGATTGCGGCGTGGACGAGCGTGTCCGCATCCGCGGGCACCGACTGGGGTATCTGGTGAAAGGTGACCAGTCGGGTGATGCCGTAGACGGTCCCCCAGGTGGCGGCGGAACGGCGGAGCACCTCTTCCTCGGCAATGCCGGGGGGTTGACACGCTGCGACGGTGTCGTGGAGCAAGGACCAGTATTCGGCTGCTGCGCGCTGCAGCGCCGGGTGGTCTCGTTTGGCGATGGCGGGCCCGTAGGCCAGGTCGTGCAGATGGGGCCGGTCGCGAATGAAGGACAGGTAGGCGCCCGTCAGGGCATGCAACCGGCTCAACGAATCGGGGCTGGCGGCGACGGCTGCCGCGGCGTCGTCGGCGGCACTCTGCAGCCCGGCGCCTGCCACCGCCGCCAGGAACCGGCGCTTGGAGCCGAAGTGCACGTAGGGAGCCTGGTGACTCACGCCGAGGGACTGGGCGACTTGTCGCAAGCTCAGCGCGTCAGCGGGCGTGTCCTCTAGCGCCTTGACGGCTGCTTGAACCAGGCGACGGTCCAGCGCGTCGCCGGTGCCCACCACCTCCGGTGCGCTGTCCATCCCTTCCTCCACATCTGGGGGGTTGACACTGTCAACCAATGGTATCGACACTAGAGGTTGACACTGTCAACGGAGGCGTCATGCAAGAGCAACACATCGTGGAAACGGCTGTCGGGCACCTGAAGGTCCAGGTCCTGGGTCAGGGTCAGCCGGTGGTGCTGTGGCACAGCCTGTTCGTGGACGACCGATCATGGAAACGGCTCGTGCCGCTGATTCAGGGCGGACGGCAGCTGCTGATCGTCACCGGGCCGGGGCACGGGAACAGCACAGATCCCGGTCGCCGCTATAGCAGCGAGGAGTGCGCCGATGCCGCCATCACGATCCTCGACGAACTCGGGGTCCAGAGGCCGGTGGACTGGGTGGGCAACGCCTGGGGCGGTCACGTCGGCGTTCTTGCAGCGACGCGGCATCCCAGCCGCGTCCGGACCCTGGTCATGCTGGGCAGCCCGATCGCAGCCCTGAGCCCGCTAGAGCGGGCGCGCACTTATCTGCTTCTCGGCCTGTACCGGGCGTCGGGGCCCTCGCCGGCGGTGGTCAACGGCACCAGCAAGGTGCTGCTGTCGCCCCGGACCCGGGCCGGCGACGCGGAGGCCGTGGACCTCGTCCATGACTGCCTGCGCCGTGCGGATCGGCGAATGTTGCGCAACGCGATCACCTCGGTCTCGCTGCACAGGACCGACCTGAGCGACCCGCTCCGGCACGTCGCCCAGCCCACTCTGATCATCACGGGCGCCGACCACCACGGTTTCACGCCCGCGCAGGCACAAGAAGCAACTCGACTACTCCCGTCCGGTGGCGTGGCGATCGTCCCGGACGCCGCCTACCTCGTGCCGCTGGAGGTACCGGCCACCACGGCGCAACTCGTCGCCGACTTCTGGGCAGCCGAGGACGCAGCGACTGTCTCCGAACGGCGGCCGACGGTGCAGTGACGGCATCGCCTGACTGGGCCACTCCGGCCACGACCGTCGTCCCACCCGTCGCGCTGTCATGGCTCGGCCTGGTCGTCCACAACGTCGCCGAGTTCGGACCGTCCAGATTACTCGGACTGGAAACGGTCGGCCCGACGGTGGTGTCGGTGCTCTTGGTTCGCGGGCTGCTCACCCAGATGCGAGGCGTCGAGTGTCTGCTGATGGGCTGTGCGGTGCTGCAGTTGGTGGGCAACTACTCGTCCGTCGGGCCGGGCTCGCCCGGGGCAGCGTCGTCACTACTAAGCCGGGTGAAGCTCAGGTTTGGGCGCGTCTCGCTCGGCTAGCAAGGGACGTACGTCGATACCGTGGGCAAGGGCTTGTTGGAGGAACCTGCCATACGCAGCCTCATCACGGTGACCGGGCGCGTACTCGGTGCCCGTGGCGCGCTCATGTTCGTCAACGTGCTCCCCGGCGCTGGACTTCCGTCTGCAGCGACCGCCCTGGGCGAGCTCACGTGGGGGCGTCGGCGATGGTGTCCAGTCCCAGCCGGTGGCTGATGACTTCGCGGGCGAGGGACATAACGGCCGGGTCGTCATGCAGGACGAACTTGGTGTCGGCGCCCAGAAGGATCGCGTGGAGCTCGAAGGCGAGCCGGTCGGGGTCCTCATGGGCGGCAAGCTCATGCTGCTTGATCGCGGTCCCCGCAAAGGAGCGCAGCAGGGCCGTGAAGTCGGACTGGACAGTGGCGAGGCGATCCCTGACCGGCCCGGGGCGCGCTCCCATCTCCAGCGAGGTGGCTGCGAAGAAGCAGCCGCCGGGGAAGACGCGACGTTCCACGTAGCTGAAGAACGCCTCGCACGCCGCCGCCAACTGACCCAGGCCGGGTGCGGCGGCGAGCGCCGGCTGCACCACTTCCTCCTTAAGGATGCGCTCCGCTTCCTCCACGGTGGCCAGCTGCAGCTCCTCCTTGGACCCGAAGTGCGCGTAGAGACCGCTCTTGCTGATCCCGGTCGCGGCCGCCAGGTTTCCGATGGAGAGTCCCTCCAGTCCGTCGACGGTGGCCAGCGACGCGGCCCTGCTCAGGATGGCCCGGCGAGTGCGCTCCCCGTCTGCACGCCGCTGACGCGGCCGGGGTCTCACCTGGCTCGTGGTATCGCTCGTCATGATTGACAACATAGCACGATCGGTCGTACTGTCACGCCACCAAGTAGTACGACCGATCGTGCCAACTATCGGTGGAAGGTCGGGCGCGGTCGAACCACTCAACACCCGAGAGGAAACCACTATGAGCATCAGCACCGTCAACGGCGTCGACCTCGAGCGCCTGAACGCCACCATCGAAGCCGTCACGGCCGACCCCGGTCTGGGACGGTTCCAGTTCCGCGCACGGAACCACTGGGTCGACGGCGGCCACAGCCGCACCACGATCCAGGGCTTCTACGGCGCGGGCCAGGAGGACACCACCCGCGCCCAGCCGTTCCTCGTCGACAGCGACGAACCGCCGGTCCTGCTCGGTGAGAACCGGGCCCCCAACGCTGGCGAGTTCGCCCTGCAGGCCCTCGCAGCCTGCCTGGCAGGCACCGTCGTTTACCACGCCGCCGCCCGCGGCATGGCGCTGCAGGGCTTGGAGTGCACGGTCGAAGGGGACCTGGACGTGCAGGGCTTCCTCGGCCTCGACGGCAACGTCCGCCCCGGCTACCAGCAGATCCAGGTGAGCATCAAGGTCGCCGGCGAGTTCGACGACGAGCAGGTCGCCGAGCTGGCCGCCCTCACCCGCTTCTCGCCCGTCCGGGACACGATCACCAACCCGGTCGCCGTGACCATCGACGTTGCACGCGCCTGAGGTGATCCACCTGATGTCCGCGCCGGACCCGGCGCGGACATCAGGCCCGGCTCGCACCATGTAGCCGCCTGACCTCCGCCCCCAGAGCAAGCCGCACGAGCGGGGCTGGGCATCAACTTCGGCGCGCAGTCGCGGGCACCAGACGCCTCGGGGCGCCCACGCAACTCCCAGCCTGCGCGAAGCCCCCACGTGATGGGGCTTCGCTTTGCCTTCACCTGTCCGGGTGGTCAGATGATGAGCAGTACCGCAGCGGTAACTGCTCCGGCCAGGGGTCAAGTCCCGGGCCAAGCCCCGATGGATCCTGCCGATACGGCCGATGATTGTTGGTTCCGAATGGATCTTCGTGATGTCGGACGCCTGCTCTCCTCTAAAGGTCGGCACCTAAACGGGCTCCGGATCTTGTGGATCACTGCGCTGTCACCTCAAGGTGGGGCTTGGAAGCAGTAGACGACCAGAACCCGCGAGGACGATCATGAGGATCCTCGGGGCCGCACTGTCCGGTGCGCCGTCGTCAGTACTGGAGGAACGACAATGGCTGGAACTGTGCTCGTTTACGGTGCAACGGGCACCCAAGGAACTCCGGTCGAGGACCAGCTGCTCAAACAGGGCAAGAACACGCGGGTGGTGACACGCGACGCAGACCACGCCGCCCACTGGGCCGCTCGCGGCGCCGAGGTCGCGGTGGCCGACCTCGGTGACCGGGAAAGTCTCGCGGCGGCGAATGAGGGCATCGAGCGCGTAGTCCTCCAACTGCCCTTGCAGTACGACTTCGAGCTGCACGAGGCCTATGGCCGCAACGCCGTCGACGCCGCCAAAGCGGCCGGGGTGGACCTCGTGGTGTTCAACACCAGCGCCCACGTCATATCCGGTGAGGATGTGCACGCCTACCAGGCTCGGCAGGAGGTCGTCGACTACCTGCGCGCCAGCGGAATCCCGAGCGTCGTGATTCGCCCGACCTTCTACTACGAGATCTTCCTGGGCCCATGGATCAGGCCGGGCATCGTCGAGTCAGGTGTCGTGGCATTCCCGCTGCCCGCCCAGTTCCCGATGTCGTGGGTCTCGGCGGAAGAAACGGCCGCGTACGCAGTGGCCGCGCTCGAGCGTGGCGACCTGGCAGGGCAGGAGTTCGACGTAGGGGGACCCGAGGCGCTCACCGGCGACGACATCGCCGCGCGGTTCGGTGAGGTGATGGGGCGTTCACTGAGCTACCTGCCCATCGACCCCGACGACTACGAGCGAGCGCTGGCGCCCATCTTTGGCGAAACTGTCGCCTTCGAGGTCGCGGCGCAAGTCAGGTCCATGATCCGGCGCGGTACGGGGGCCGTCGACATGACGGCGACGCGCGCGCAGTTTGGCGTCGAGCCCCTATCGCTTGTGCGCTGGATCAGCGAGCACAACTGGGACACCGTCTGATCCTGCATCCCACGGCTGGCATCCAGTCCTGCAGATCGAGTCTCCTACACTCATCTCATGGGTTCTAGCCGGGTGCCTGGTGTTGCTGGGAGGCTCGGTTCCGGTAGCGGCTGGCGGGTCAGCACTCATACTTTTCTGGCCTTCG
>NZ_LMHU01000004.1 GCF_001428505.1 Terrabacter sp. Root181 | reverse complement strand
CGCGGTGATCGCGTAGGTGCCGACGGCGCTGGCCGGGGTCGCCGCGGTCGTGACGGTCAACGTCCCGCCCAGCACCGAGGCGGTCTGGCCGAGGACGAACCCGGTGTAGGAGACCGTCAGGGCCGGGTTCGCGTCCCCGTACGTCCTGGACTTGTGGTCCGCCGTGACCGTCAACGCCGCCTTCGTCACGGAGAGGGTGCCGGGCGCGTACGTGATGGCGTAGTTGCCGCTCGTCTGTCCCCACGCGGTGATCGGATAGGTGCCGACGTCGCTCGATGCCGTCGCCGTCGTGGTGACGGAGGGGCTGCCGCCGAGGACTGACGCGCTCTGGCCGAGGACGAAGCCGCTGTACGAGACGGTCAAGCTCGGGTTGGCGTATCCATAGGTTCTGCCCTTGTCGTCGGCCGTGACCGTCAGCGGCGCCTTCGTCACGGAAAGGGTGCCGGGCGCGTACGTGATGGCGTAGTTGCCGCTCGTCTGTCCCGACCCGGTGATCGGATAGGTGCCGACGTCGCTCGATGCCGTCGCCGTCGTGGTGACGGAGAGGCTGCCGCCGAGGACTGACGCGCTCTGGCCGAGGACGAAGCCGCTGTACGAGACGGTCAGGCTCGGGTTGGCATATCCATAGGTTCTGCTCTTGTCGTCGGCGGTGACGGTCAGCCCCTTCTTGGTCACGGTGAGAGTGCCTGAGATGACGCTGACCTCGTAGTTGCTCAGCCTGGAGTCCGGGTCGATCAGAGCCACCGTGATGTCGTAGTCGTCCACAGGGCTCGAGTCGACAGCGGCGGTGCTGTAGGTGGCGCTGATGTCGTCACCGTTCTTGCGGCCCACGATGCTGCCGGTGAGGGTCGGGTTGGCGGAGCCGTACACCTTGGTCTTGTCGTCGGCCGTGACGGTCAGGGCTGCCTTGGTGATGCTGAGCGTGCCGTCGACGAGGGTCACCTGGTAGTTGGCCAGGGTGGCTGGGGTGGAGTCGACGGCCGTCGGGACGATGGCGTAGGTGCCGACGCCGGTGAGCGCGGTTGCCCCCGTCGTGTAGCTGGCGGTGATCCCGTCGCCGTTCTTGAGTCCCAGGATGCTGCCGGTAAAGGTGGGGTTGGCGTCGCCGTAGGTTCTGGTCTTGTCGTCGGCGGTGATGGTCAGGGGTGCTTTGGTGATGGTGAGCGAGCCGTTGACGAGGGTCACCTGGTA
>NZ_LMHU01000003.1 GCF_001428505.1 Terrabacter sp. Root181 | reverse complement strand
CGCATTGCCGTCGAGCTCGATGAGGTTGAGCTCGTGAACCGCCTGGGCGGACGGGGCGAGGAAAAGCGCCCCGGAGAAAGCCAGAGCCGCGGACGCCACCATCACGGTGGCCTTGCGACGAGATGTGGTGATGCGTTGCCCGGAAGAGGGCTTCCCCCGAGACAGTAGCCATGAAGCATTCATGAATGTCTCCGTACATGAGCGGTTGCCGGCCCCCGCACCGTTGGAGGATGTGCATCGGCGATGCCGGCACGATCACCACGAGCCCCGAGCTCCAGCCCCCGAGTGGTCGCCCGCCCAGGGCCCACCCACGTCCTCCTGCGAAGGTAGGACGACGGCACGGAATGCGATGCAGATCACAGAAAGTCGTCCGCTATGCCAGAACAGTCCCGTAAGAAGTCACACGATCGGCGGGATCATCTGCAAAAACACTGTTTTGGTGTCGATGTCGGTGGATATCCGACGTCTGGTCGGCACTGAGGGCCCGGTCGCCTCAGCGACCGGGCCCCTAGTGCTCAGTGAGTGAACGTTCGGTCAGGTTCCTGTTCAGTTGGTGATCGTCAACGTTGTCTTCTCGCAGTGGCTGCTGTTCCCGACGAGCGCGTTACTGCTCGTGAACTCCACCAGCCACGAGACTGCCGACGACGTCGACACCGTGACGGCGCTGTTCGTCGTGGACCGTGTCGCCGGCGACGCCGCATTCGTGAGCGAGAACGTCTCGGCAGCCCGCAGAATCGAACCGCTCGTCACGCCGCAGTTGTCGCCGGAGTAGAGCGTGAAGGACAAGGTGCCGTTCAAGGCCGTGCCGCCGGCGGACGTGATGGTCGCAGAGTCGTTCGGCAGCCAAACCTGTGCCGAGGTCGCCGATGTGGTGTCAGCGACGAAGAAGCACTCGCTTCCTGCGGCCGTGCCAGCGTGGCTGAGTGGCGTCGGGTAGTTCGCGTCGCCTGGCCACTCGGCACGGAAGCAGTACCGCCCGGGGGCGAGGGGAGTCGCCGCCGTGTTGACGGCGTCGGACGTTGCCGAAGCCTCCCCGGCGGGCGGTGGTGTTGCTGCGAGAGCCTTGACTCCCGCGGCAGTGCCGCCTGTCGTGCAGAGCGCAGTCGAGTCCGCCGCGCTAGGACCGCAGAGGAAGAAGGACACGTTGCCCGTCGGCGTGGGCGGGGAGGACGTGCCTTGTCCTTGGACCACGGCCAGGTCGGTGACGGCCGTGCCCGGCAGGACAGCCGTCCCGACGGTCGTTCCACCGCTCGGCGTCGTCGTGAGTGAAGCGCTGCAGAGGGCGAACTGGCCCAGGACGAAGTCCTTGAGGGTCGCGGTGGTCGACGTGGAGGACCGTGTCTCTGCCGTGAAGCTCGAGAAGCACTC
>NZ_LMHU01000002.1 GCF_001428505.1 Terrabacter sp. Root181 | reverse complement strand
TCAGAACGTTCGAGCACTACCGGCTCCGGATCCTGCTCGCAGCCTCAGGAACCCGGGCCTACCGACGAGCCCCCGCCCATGCATAATTCCGAAGAGCCTCTATCCCCGATCCATTTCGCGGCTCGTCCGCCTAGACCCATCCGACGACGTATCGTCCGGCCCAGCGCCTGACACGGCATTCGTCTGCCACGACCTGCACCTCAAGCTCTTGCCAGGTCCCACCCTGCCTCCGCAGGATGATCGGCGTGGGAACCGAGGCAGGGACGTGCCCGTCATTCGCGTACTGATCGCTGACCTGCCCGAGCTGCAGGGCGACGTCGTGGCGGCGCTGGTGGCTGCGGAGCCGGACATGCTCGTGGTTGGCAAAGGTTTGCCTGCACCTCTCGCACGCTTCGACGAGCTGGCACCCGACGTGATTCTGGTGTCGCTTGGGCGGCTGGCGCGCGCGGTGGCGGACGGCGACGGCGGGACGCTTGCCAATTCGGACCGCCCGGCGTCGAGGTCCTGGGCATCGCTGCGACGGACGGCACCATCATCCGTGTCTCCCTCGTTCCCGACGAGCAGGACTGGCCGGACAAAGTCGTCTATGCCATCCGCTCGGCGGTTCCGACCCGGACCGCGCCCCTACCCCGGGACGCCGAGCCACCGGGTGCCCTGGATCGGTGAGTCTAGGGAGCTCAGAGGCAGGCCGCACCGCCCTCCTCTGGGCCAGCCTCCCTGGAATCCGGTTCCCAGCGGCGGGCCCCCCGAGTCGGGCACGCGGGTCGGTACTGGATCACTCCTGCGGGGCGAGGTCGAAAGCATGTCCGGCCTGCACTCGGGACGAGCCTTCCCCGTCCTGACGGAGTATTGCCAAACCCACGACGTCGGACGTAAGAACCTGTGAAACTGGTATATGACGTTTGGCGGCATTCGCACTCAGTGGGTCGTCATCGTCGACTAGGTCGACGGCGTGCCCCACCTTCACGATTACACGAACCAGTACGGGACTCACTCTCTCCCGGGAGGCCATCATGGTCACGTTTGACCTGGCCAAGCCTTCGGACAAGGGCTTCGTCCGATTCGTCCATCCGTCTGGCACCTTCACGACGTGCTCCTGTATGGCGCAATGGTTGCCAGTCGCGGAGCAGCTCGGGCTTATGCGCGGGCTCATCAAGCACAATTTGGACATCATCCAGCTGACCGGTGACGCCCCGGCGTCCAAAGGAACCCATCGTCGCGGCGGCGCCTTCGACATCAAGCAGCGAAGTGACGCCTGGGTCGCGATCTTCCGCCAGATGGGCGCGCCTGCGTCGTGGCGCCGCGACACCGGGGTTTTCGCCAACAACCAGCACCTGCATGGCGTGCTCAACGGCTGCTCGCACAACCTGCCCGTGCGGTACCAGCTGGAAGCCCAGCGCAAGGGAAAGAACGGGCTGAACCCGAGCAGCAGGGATCCCTCTCCCAGCCCGACACCCCGCCGCACGTGGCGAGAGGGAATCGCTTGGGCTCAACAACAACTTGGGCCGGAGCAACAGACTGCACGGCTCCAGCACCCCGAGGAGGACATAATGGCTTCGATCGACGAACTTAGAAAAGTGATCCGAGAGGAGCTCCGAGGGGTTCCAAATGCC
Organism: Terrabacter sp. Root181; assembly: GCF_001428505.1. GTDB lineage: Bacteria > Actinomycetota > Actinomycetes > Actinomycetales > Dermatophilaceae > Terrabacter. Next base: position 25,685 of record NZ_LMHU01000002.1, on the reverse strand, counting down.
GTCTGGCAGATTCCCCTGGACAACCACGACACGGACCCGGACGATGGCGTCCGCCCGAAGAAGTTTGCGGCTCAGGCATACCCGATAATGGCGAACTGGCGAGCAGCGCAGAACCAGCTCGCGCTGGCAAACGTCACCAAGCTGCTTGGTGACATCAACGGCAAGGTCACCGACAAGGCCCTCGCTGCCTCATTAGCCAAGGTCCTGGCGCCGATCGTGCGCCATGCGGCGCTAGATGTCGGGGTGGCCCCGGCGATCGCCGATAAACTCGTGGAGAAGGTCAACGCGCAGCTCGGCGTCTGAGCTGACGGTGGTACAACGGGCTGCCGGCGTCCCCGACGGCCCCTGCTGGTTAGCGAGCATCGGCGCAGCTTGCGAGCCGGGTGCTCAGGGTTCCCCGGCGATGTTCGCTGCCCCGACGGCCGCCAGCTCGTCAGTGGTCCCCACCCGCCCAGTAGAGCCGACCATGCCCACGTCCGCGAGCTCCTCTATCGTCCCCACCCGACCCGCGCTGTCAGACATGGTGCTGGCGGTCGGGGCGGACGCCGTCATCTCGCTCGCGGTGAGGGCCACCGACCCGTCGGTCCCGAGCTGCGGGGCCACCGGATGCGGGGTCACAACCACGCTGATCACGCCGGTTCCGTCGTCCGAATCGCTCCCGTCCGGGGGCGGTGGGCTGACCGTGAAGATGCCGGTGCTCGCCGCCTCGCTCGGGCCGGGGTCGAGCGTGATCGACCCGTCCTGAGCGTCCCCCGGCACCTCGACTGACAGTGTCGTGTCGCTCTGGCTCAGTATTGTTGCCTCCGCGTCCGCGGTGAAGACCACACGCTTCACCGAGTTGAGGTTCGTGCCGGTGATGACGACCGTGCTGCCCGCTGGCCCTTCTTCCGGGGCGAAGCTCGTCATCGTCACGTTGTTGGTGATGGAGTCGCTGCCTGCGTCCGGTGCCTTGAACAGGGTTTGGAACACGTCCTTCATCTTCTCCGCGGCCTGTGCGGAGAACCACCCGACCAACGCGGCGATGGCCGTGATGCCAAAGGGGTCTGGCTGGCTGGCACTGTTCGCGCCCGGCAGGAGCCCGGCCCGAAGGACGAGGTACACGATCGTGGCGATGATAGCCCCGACAAACGGGAGCAGCAGATAGGACGCGATCCAGCTCCGAACGAACTTGCGCTCACCGACGTACTTCGCCAATGAGCGCAGCCCGTGCAGCATTGCGCCGATGACGCCGGCAACGGCGACGATGACGAAGTACTGCTGGTCACGTGTGAGCGTGGTGTCCCAGCGGAAGTAGGTGAACGTCGTCGGGCCCGGAACGGCCGTGGCGCTCGCCGCTGGCAGCGGAGCCGGCCAGAAGCTCCAAAGGGCGTACAGGGCGAATGCGGCCGTCAGAGCCATCAGAGTCGCGATGATCACCACGCCCGCGGAGGAAACAGCTGAGGAGCCGGGTCCTGGCCTGGCCTCCTGCATTTTCTGGGTCGGCTGGTTGGTGCTCATGGTCACCCTTCCCGAATGGCGTAACGCTCGTGCATCGGCCGAAGGTCCTGGTGTCGGAGGCCCATCTATGTGGGTGCTCGAAATGAACCTCTGACACGAGTATCCTCTGGGTCTCATGCGGTCTCACCGAAACCGAAAAATAGCGTGTCCGCGCGGTCGGTCGCACCCTCTTGAGCCGGTCGCGAATGAGGGCCGCGGGATTCCCGTGGCGGCCGGATGGTCAGTCAGTTCCGCGAGCCAGAGCGCTTTTCGAACCGGGCGCGCGACGATGTTGCGTCGAGGTGGCGGCCGTCTGGCGTCGGCGAGCCGGCCGGTCGCCGGAGGAAGTCCACGGCGAGCGCGTCCTTGACCCCCAGCACGCTGCCGGTTGGAGGTGTTCGTCGCCATCGACAATGATGACGGTGACGAGGGTGGGCAGTCCGTCGGCGATGTCCCCGCGGGCGCACCGGCGCGAGGAGCTTCTTCGCCTCCGTCGCGGACAGGTCCCCATTCGCGCCAGAGATCAGTTCGAGCATAGGGCGATGCAGCTGAAAGACCATCTCGGTGCGGTCCTCCCCGAGGACATGGCGCCGATCGACCAGCACCGCAGCACGTCGAGCTGCTCGTCGTTGACCACCGGGCAGCGCCCTTGCCAACTTTGCAGCCCCCAGTCCTGGGCCGGAGTCCTGGGCCGGCATCCTGGGCCGGCATCCTGGGCCGGCATCCTGGGCCGGCCTGGAGCGTCGAGGCGTTCTATATGGGTTCGCGGCGTCGTTCATGGACTCATGCCATCTCTGCGGCCGTCGTCGAGAGGGTAGGCGGTAGCGAGTGCACTCAGGGACGATCAAACCGCGTGGGCGGGGTCCGGTATGCCGGTCGCTCTAGGCGTCCGTTATCCGTCAAGCAATGGCCGCGGCCTCGCCACGGTTAGCGACGCCGAGCTTGGCGAGGATGGGACCGCTGCACGAACCGGTGACAGGTCGGGTCAGGCTGCCTGAGTGGCAGGTGTGGTCATGATGGTCTCGAACTCGATAGGGGTCAATCGGCCCAAGGCGTTCTGACGACGTCGGCGGTGGTAGGTCCGCTCGATCCAGGTGACGATCGCGATCCGCAGCTCCTGTCGGGTGGCCCACTGACGATGATGGGGGCCGCTGGTGCGCTCGTCATTCTGTGGCACTGGATCCATTGACCGTCCCGGGCGGCGCCGATCAAGAGCGTGGCGACGCCCCAAGACGCGCGTCACACCGCCGCGTGCAGACCGGGCCGAAACGCTGGCACCTGGCTAGCGTCGATAGGTCCATGCGCCTGGCCGCCAGCGGCGGGCGGGGTCTGGGTCAGTGAAGCATCGCCGCGCGAGGTGACTTCATGTCCGGCCCGTCCACCCTTCTACCGTTCCAGCCCGCGACCATGTCCGGGGCCCAACTCGCCGCCGTGTCCTTCCTGGCGCGCTACGCCGGCCGCGCGCACTCCCTCTACGCCTTCCAGCTGCGGGAGTGGTTCGCCTGGTGCGAGACCAGCGGGCTCGACCCGCTCCTCGGGATCCAGCGAGCACACATCGAGCTCTACATCCGTCACCTCGGCGAGCGGGGCCTGATGGATTCGTCCGTCGTCACGATGATGCACGCCGTCCGCGGCTACTTCCGCTTCGCCCACATCGATGGCCTCATCACCGCCGACCCAGCCGTCTATGCGCGGCTGCCCAAGATCCACCGCGACGAGTCCCGCACCCAAGGACTGGACCGCCTCGAGCTGATCCGTTTCCTCCAAGTCGCCCCGACCATCACCGTCCACCACGGCGCCCTCGCCTACCTGCTCGGCATCAACGCCCTCCGCGCATCGGAAGCCGCCGCCGTGCGGATCGAGGACTACGCCGACACCCTCCGCGGACACCGCGTCCTGCACCTGGTCGGCAAAGGCAACAAGCCCGCGACCATGCCCGTGACCGTGCCCGTGCTCCGCGCGCTCGAGGCCTGCCGTGGTAACCGAACAAGCGGTCCGCTGGTGCTGAGACCGGTCTCGGGGAAGCCGATCGACCGACGCGACGTCTACCGGATGGTCGCCCGCATCGCGAGGACCGCCGGCATCCCGCGACACATCAGCCCGCACTCGCTGCGGCACGCCGCCATCACCAACGCCCTCGACGCCGGCGTCCCGCTACGCGACGCGCAGATCCTCGCCCGCCACGCCGACCCGCGCACCACCGAGCACTACGACCGCGCCCGAGGCAACCTCGACCGACACGGCGTCCACTTCCTCACCGCCTACGTCGCCGGTGTCTGACTAGTTGGGGCCACCAGCGTCGACTCCGCCCACTGTGGGCGCCCATCCCGCCCACATCGACACACCTCCTTCGATCGGGCGAAGGGGTGAAGGGATCTAGGCCACGCCCGGTCCTTGAATCATACGCATCAACTGCGTACAGTCGCACACATGTACGAGGCGCTCGGATCCCTTCTGCATAAGGCCCGCGAGAGTCAAGGGCTTGAGCAGACCGAAGTCGCCCGCGAACTGGGCGTTCGCCAGCAGGCGGTCAGCACCTGGGAACGCGGTGGCTCAAGGCCTAGACGCGGGACCCTTCGCGCCGTGGCCGAAGTGCTGGGGTTGACCGAGCAAGAACTGGTTGATGCCGGCGAGTACGCGACTGGCGATGCGAGGACGGCCCCCGTGGCTCCCCGGACACGAGCGCTGCCGGTGGCAGGACTAACCCCAGAGCGTTTCGAAGACTTCACCGTTGAGATCGTTAAGGCGCTGCTACCTGACGCGCATGTCACACGATTTGGTGGTCCTGGAGATGAGCAGCACGGTATTGACGTGCTGGCTACCAACTCGAAGAACGGCAAGGTGCTGGCCACCGCGCAGTGCAAGCGTCACATCACCTTCGGCAAGGGAGCCGTGAAGAAAGCTGTGGACGCCGTTGCGATCGATGCCCCACAACATCACCTGTTCCTGTCCCGGCAAACGGCGTCCCCCGGTGCTCGAACCGAAATGGCCAAACACGCCGGCTGGACCCTCTGGGACGGCGAAAACATCTCCCAATACGTGCAGCAGCATATGCCTCTAGACGCCGCCGTCCGCCTCGTTGACAGCTTCTTTCCGGGGCACCGCGAGCCCTTCTTGGGGGTTCGTTCGCCCGGACCATGGCTACTCCCGGAGGAGCACTTCATGTCTCCACAGGGGCATCTCTTTAACCACGACTGGACCCTGGTGGGGCGGCAGGATGTCGTTGACCAACTGACCACAGCTCTATACGGCGGACGTGGGCAGCTCATCACCTTGGAGGGACGGGGAGGCTTGGGCAAGACCCGGCTCTTGAAGGCCGTTGCTGAGGCCTGTCCCGACACAGCGACGTCCGTGTTCTTGCTGCCTGACAAGACACCAGTTGGCCCCGAGGACTTTGAGCTTCTCCCGAGCGCTGGTGCACTCGTTTTGCTCATTGACGACGCACATGAGCGCGATGACGTGGTGGCGTTGGTTGTGGCACTGAGGCGGCGCAACGAAGCGGCCAACGTATTGCTTGCGACCCGGCCGTATCGCTGGGCGACGATGCGCAACGACTTGCACCGATCGGGGCTGTTGCCCGAGGAACACCAAACCATCGTGCTCCCCGATCTCGCGACCAGCGCGGTCGAGCAGCTCGCACGTGAGGCACTCGGGCCGAATCCAAACGAAGGCGTGGCGCAACGCCTCGCACGCCTCACAACGGACTGTCCGCTGGTGACGGTAGTCGGCGGCACGCTGATCCGACGTGGGCAACTCGACCCTGCCCACCTGGGCCACGATGACGAAGTCCGCGAAACGATCTTGGGCCGGTTCAGCGAGGCACTCATCGCTGATCCACTTGTCGCCGACCCTGAGACCCGGCGTGGAGTGTTGGAGGGTATAGCCGCCCTTCAACCAGTACGCACCGACGATGACTCGTTCCGCGGCACGCTGTCGGCCGTGATCGGCAAGCCGTATGACCAGCTACACCGGCACATTCGCGATCTCGAAGCAGCGGGTGTACTACGCCGACGCGGAAGCTCGCTGCGCATCGTCCCGGATCTACTAGGTGACATCCTGCTGACCAGAGCATGTGTGGATGAGGCAGATGGGCAGCCCACTGGTTACCTCGATCGCATCCGCGATGCCGCGAGCGACCAGGCATTGCAGCACCTGTTTGTGAACATCAGCCGCGTTGACTGGCAGGTCCGTCAGCGACACACATCCAACAGATCACTCGTTGACGCTCTGTGGGAACCCTTCGAGGCAGAACTGCAGGCTGCAGACATCCCCCATCGCCAAGCGGCAGTTAAGCTGTTGGCTCAAGTGGCGTACTTCCAGCCAACGCGTGTCGTACGGATTGCCCGATGGCTAATCGATAATCCGACCGATGAAGCAGGCGATTCGTCTACGAGATGGGCCTTCCTTGGAGTACCTACGTATGCGGACGTTTTGAGCGAACTGGTCTCGATGCTGAAGCCCGCGGCCTACACATTTGAGACGCTACCTACCGTCCTCGAGTTGCTGTGGGAACTCGCGAAAAATGACGAGCGAAACACCAACCAGCACCCCGAGCATCCCCTGCGCGTCCTTGTCGACTTGGCTGGCTTCGAGCTAACGAAGCCTGTGAATTACAACGAAGCCGTCTTCGAGGTTGCCAGCCAGTGGTTCCACGACACGAACGATCTCTCTCCATTTGAGGTACTCAAGCCTCTGCTGGCCACGGAATCGAGTAGTCAGAGCTACCAGGGCTACACCCTGAGCTTCCAGCCCTTTGCCCTGAACACCGGCGTGGTCATGCCTTTGCGCGAACGGGTCGTTGCCCTAGCTTTCCAGGAGGTGCAACAACCGGATGTGCGGCGAGCTGTCGCCGCCATCGAGTGCCTTGAAGCCGCCATGCGATACCCGAGCGGCATGTTCGGAAGAGAAGTGACGAAAGACGAGCGTGATCGATGGACGCCGTCGTTCGTCGACACCATAAACCGGCTTGGCGCAGTGACCACCACGGTCGACCTCGACCCTGCCGTCCTCGTAGCCGTGCGCAAGGCTTTGAGTTGGCACGCTAGCTACGGACCCGCGGCCACCAAGGAACCCGCCCGAGAGGTACTGAGGCAGCTCCGTGATGAATTGGCGGATAAGATTGCGCTCATCATTCACGACGGCTGGGGACGCCTGATCTTCGACCGCGAGCGCGACTACGAAAAGGCACAGGCTCAAGTCCAAGCACGTCTGAAGCGGGCGGTCGACCAGCTCATCGAGAACACCGACGACGCCGAGGTCATCACTCTCCTTGAGGAGCGTTTGCAGGTAGAGCGTGCCGCCTTTGGCGGCGACAAGGGCAACCCAGGGCCGCTGGTGGGCGAGGTGGTGAAGAGCCGGCCGTCACTAGCCGGCCACCTCGTAGATGCGATCGTTGCAGGTGTCGCCTCGGCGCTCACCTCGGTGTTGCCCGTCGCCCTCGCGGTGTTTGCCGAACAGGACGACAAGGCCGCATTTGCACGGGCGAGAGAACTTCTGGACCTGAACGAGCCGTGGGCCACTCGTGCCGTGGCGCAAGCCTGGGGTTGGAACCGCGGGCGCCGTCCGGTCCTCCCGAAGGAATTGGACATTCTAGTCCAGTTCGGCGCAGACGAGAACATCGCTGTCCGGCAAGCACCAATTACGGTGGCCCAGCGCTTCGCGGAGGTGGATCCCGGGCTGGCCGCCCGTCTTCTTGCGGCCGTCACCTTCTCCGATAGCCCACATTTGGCCGACGAACTGTTCGCCTGCTTCGGCCGCCACGTGGGTCTCGCCTGGGACGCACTAGACAGCACCCAACAACAGTCCATTCAGGACCAGCTGATTCTTTTGGATGACATTGGGCAGTACTCGATTACGGGGTTCTTGGCGGATAGGTCCGCCATTGACCCTGAGTGGGTCATCGCGATGCTACAGATGCGCGTTGAGGTCGGAGAGCAGCTGGAGTCGCGTGGTGACTACCGCGCGATGCCGTTCTCGTTCGACAACCATTTGCGCGTGCGTGAGCACCCGGACTTCGAACCGTGGTTGCGGACGCTTCAGCTATGGATCGCCACCAAGACTGACTCCTGGAACCGCACGGAGCATGGCGCGGAACTCTTCAAAGAAGTCGCTCAGCAGTACGACTCCAGTGTCTTGGCGGTGCTCGAAGGCGCCATTAATACCGGAGATATGGCGCAGATCGAGTCAGCGGCCGCCATCCTGGGGAAGGCACCTCGGACCTTCATCTGGCAGCACCATGAGTTCGTCGACCGCAGCTTTCGAGCAACGGAGAAGGTCAGTGAGGAGGCGCAGCAAACGCTTAGGAGTGCGCTATGGGGAGCCACGATCTCAGGCGTGCGCAGCGGCACCCCCGGTCAACCCTTCGCTGAGGACATAGAGCAGCGTGACAGTTCGCTGAGAGTGGCCGCCGCGATGCCGAAAGGCTCTGCCTCCGAACGCTTCTACCTCGACATGGCCGCCTCGGCCCAGCGAAGCATCGAGAGCAGCATCGAGGATGATGAGGACGACGGGCGAGCGTGGTAGGCGCCTAGTCTTCGACCGGGTCACCAGAGCGGCCAAACCATCGTGCTAATCGTCCCTGATCGGCAGCATCGAATGCTCCCTGAGCGTCTAGGCTCTTGGCACGAGGAGGCTGCAATGCCCGTGGACGGGGTCGGCAGGCAGGACGGGCTTGTCCACAGACTGCCCGCCCGGGTGAGTCACACCGCCGCCTAGCGCGCGCGTCGCACAGGATCACAGACCCAAATTGCTGGGACCGGCCCAGGTGGGCAGCCGCTACTGCCTGGATGCTAGACCGACCGGAGCTCGAGGCATGCGAATCACCGACTATCTTGGCGCTAATGCAACCCAGCACTTGCCGCGGCTCGAATTGCCCGACGCATCATATCGAGTTCGCTTCTAGCGAGAGGCGTGGACGGTGTGAATCGTCGTACAGCCTTTGTTCGCGTTTCGAACAAGAGAGCTGAGCCATCAGAGGCCGGCGCAGAAACCTCCCTACCCCCCATCATGCTCATCGCAACTTCCCGTTCCGTGTTCGCAAGGACGATTCGCGCGGAGTTGTCGCGCAAACGCTCAAGCCGCTGGACATCTGCGTCGGACTGAAGGGATGCGACGATATGCATCGCAACGAATGGTTCGAGAAGCGAGAGTTCTGCTCTAAGCCGAGCAAAGTCGCCGGCGGTTTCGAGAGACTGCCTCGGCTCGTCCATGACGATAACCAGGCGTGGGCGCCGATTGGATGCCACGTCTGACATGTTCTGCCTGTCGCTCAGGCGCATACGAACTTCACTGGCTATGCGCGAGTAGGCGGACCTGAGGCCAGTCCCGTCACTTGGCCGATGACCCATCAAGACGTGTGGAAACTTATAGAAATCCTCGAATTGGCCGCCCCTTCCGTCCAAAAAAAGAAACATCACGTCTTGTGGGGACGCAGACATCGCCAGCCCAGCGATGACGTTCCTTATCAACACAGTCTTTCCCGAGCCGGTACGGCCCGCTATAAGCAAGTGTGGCTGTGCCGAATCCAAGCGCACTTTCACTGCCCTCTGAGAACTTTCTCGAGCCGCGATCATTCCGATTGGAATGGAGGGCAGAGAGTCCTTGGCGGCCGAGGTGCTCCAGTGGCGAGCAATCGCATCCATAAGCCGGTCAGCGCCCCGCACCTCAGTGCCGGGAAACAGCAGGTCGATGATTGTCGAGCTATTGGTCTGGGCGTGCGAGGCGGACCGCCCAAGGGTTGCGCTTAGCTGCGAGTCCGCCTGCTCAAATACCTCCGCCACCGCCGTCAGATTTGATGCGATTTGCATCAATGCGTCCACAGTTCGCTCCGAAGAGTCACCAAGATCCGAGAGTGACTCCTTGAAGATCGCAGAACCGAGCAGACCGGACTCTGCCATTGTGTCTAGCAATTGGCCGCGAACCCTACCAGTCGTCCCCATGACCTCGTCTGCAGCCATTCTTGCGGCCGCCGCAAGGGCACGGAGGTTGTTTGTGTCAACGACGATCTTAGCCATCTGTAGTCCCCTCGGCCGCCGACTGAGCGCCAAATTGAAGCGCATATAAAGTACTGAGAGAACTCAAGGCTTCGTCGCCCAGGCTGGTTTGACTGACACGCGCCAGCTCGATGAGTTCTTCGATTTGAGGTTTGAGTGAGAACGGCACCTCTCCACTGCCGAGGCGTTTAAGGAGATGTTCGCTACGCGCACCTTGGGTCTCGTTTTGCAATTCATTCTTGAGCTGATCAAGGATGTCTGGAGATACGAACCGATTGCGCTGGCTTCCTAGGGATCCACACTCACGCAACTCCGCAAGGAATCTGCTCATTCTGACATTTAGGTCGTCAGCAATTGCATCAGTCAGAACGACGGTTTCGATTCCCGCCGCCGCGTCCAGGGCTTCTCGAACAGGATTGCGGTCTACGCGCACTATATATGACTTGGGTCGTTCATCCGATTCCACTCCCCGCATCATGGACATGAGGCGATGCCACATTACGCGGACGTTTGTATCGGAAAATCCGTAGCCAAGGAAGAGGACGGAGTTGCCTAGAAGGTCTGAGCGAAACTTGACATCAAGGGGAGATTCGAATTGAAGGCGCTCAAAGTATGAGGATTCCGTGAATACGAGGCTAGTTTCCCACTGGAGGTCTCCGTGAAACTTGATAATCTGCGTACCTGTCGCGAGGCTCTGAGAAATGTGTCTCGGTGTAGCGATGAGCTGATAGGAGGCATTGAGCGCGTCGAATGTCCTCTCGATTAGGTCATCGTAATTCGTTGTGTAAATTCTGCTCGCATTCAAATTTACTAGTTCTACATGCGCGCTGCTCGTCGAGGCATCAACATCCGGCCGTGAGATGACGTTGGATATCTTTTGCCTCAGCGGCCCGATTTCCTTACCGGTGGCCACGTAGAGGTACTCGGCCGCCTTTAAGGGATCTCCTCCGCAAGATGCGTTGATCTCATCAAAATCAGGAATTCCAGAGATCTTCGCGGACACACTTCGGAGGAGATCGGTCCAGGAAGGAAGCCCCAGTGACATGCTCAGCCCGGCACCAACAAACGGGATCAGTCGACCGTCGGCCTGCGCCTGTTGCAGCTCGGGCGGTGCCGAATCAATCATTGTGGTCAATGGGACCGCCCCTGACGTCCAAGTGAGTCTGTCGCCGTCCGTGCGGGACCTACTAGCACGGCACCATAGCAACACAATCCGTACCAGGGCGGTCCTACCAGTCAACTTCGGTCGATTTGCTCGCTTCACGCTCGCCACCAGGCCAGTGGCCGCGGGTGGAAGAGCCCGGCTCTTTGCCCACCGAGGCCCCTTGAAAGTTGTTGATCGACTATCTGGACCGGGGGCCCGCGTGCCGCACCCGCCGAGCCTCACCTCAGCCGCCATGGTGGTCGCCCGCAGCGCCGCTGTCATCGAACGCTCCCTCAACGTCCTCAAACAATGGCGCGGGCTCGCCACCAGATACGACTGTGAGGATGGACCGGTGCCGCCTCGGGTCGTGGTCTTCGCCAAGGCCGGTGACGGCCAGGTCGAGATGCTGCGAATGTTCAAGCTGGCCAAGGCATCCGCGGTCAAGTCCCGTAGCCAGGCGATCAACCAGCTCAAGGCCGTCCTGGTCCGTGCCGAGCCGGCCCTGCGCGAGTCAATGACGCGGCTGAGCAACCCCAAGCTGTTCCGCCGATGCGCCGAGCTGACCGTTTCGGCCGCGAGCGACCCGGCCACCACGGCCGCACTGACTCTGCGGCTCCTGGCCCGTCGAATCCTGACCCTGACCGGCGAGATCAACGAGCTCGAGGACCAGATCACCACGGCCGTGCAGGCCCGCGCGCCGCAGCTGCTGGACCGGTACGGCGTCGGACCGGACACCGCTGCCGCGCTGCTGCTCACCGCGGGGGACAACCCCGAACGCCTGACCAGCGAAGCCTCCTTCGCCGCGCTCTGCGGGGTCAGGCCGATCCGGGCGTCCTCCGGGAAGACCCATCGGCGCCGACTGAACACCGGCGGTGACCGGCAAGCCAACTCCGCCCTCTACACGATCACCATCTCCCGGCTCCGCTGGGACACGCGCACCCAGGAGTACGTCCGTCGCCGCATGGCCGAGGGCAAGACCCGCCGCGAAGCCATTCGCTGCCTCAAGCGGTACATCAGCCGCGAGCTCTACCGCGACATCACCGCAAGGCCGGACCCCTACTCACGCGCCAGCTCAGCCGCTTGACATCCATAGGGGCATCAAGCTCGCCCTGACCCACCGCGGTGGCGTCGTCCTCGGCGCGATCAGCACCTGGCTACGAGAACTGGGAGACACGCCCTAGTGCCGACAGCCACCACGCGTGCACCACGACTGCGCGTCACTCCGGTCAGGGCGAGTCCTTTCGCCGCGTGCCGGGCGTCCGATAGCCGCCGCCAGTGGTCCAAAGTTTCGTTACGCGGGCCCCTTGCCGGCACCGACCGTGAGTACTGAGGGTTCATTGTGGTGATCTCTCGATCGGACCCTCCTCTCACTCGGCCTGGACCCGACCGAGGATCCACGACGTAACAGAGGCAATTACTGATCCCACGACGGCGACCCCTACAACCATGAGAACCACTCCCACCGCACGCCCCTCTCCAGTCACCGGGAACCTGTCTCCGTAACCGACCGTCGTCACCGTCGCCGAGGCCCACCAGAGAGCGTCACCGATGGTCGTGATGTTCGCTCCCCCTGCGGCGCGCTCGGCGTCGAGAACGGCGAGCGCGCCCAGCCCCACGGCGACCGATGCCGCGCCCGCCACGTAGACGAGGACCCGCCCCGCAAGGTTATTCGCGGCCGATCGGTCAAGGATCCGCACGAGTGCGAGCAGGCGCAGGAGGCGCAGGGGGCGAAGGAGCGGCAGCGCCACCAGGGCAACGTCGTACCAATGGTGCAGCGCGTAGGAACGGCGATTGTCGGCGAGGGCGAGACGAATGACAAGGTCGACGGCGAAGGCTCCCCACACCGTCCAAGAAAGCGCGCCAGGACGTTTCTCGTGCTGGGATCAAGGCGAGGGTCGAGCACAGGCCAGGCGTACGCGATGAGAAATGCGACAGCTAGCAGGATGAGCGGCACCTCGGAGCGCCGCTCCCACTTTTCAACGGTCATGAGGACCAGTTTCTCAGGCAGGCATCCACGGAACGCGTTATCGCTGGCGCGACTACGGGTCCACCCCTTCGACACCTACCGAGTCACCGCTTCGCAACTGCAAAGGGGCCGCGCCGCCGCGGGTGGCGACCCGGCCGAAAGGCCCGCGATCGGGGCGCCTCCAGACCTGCGTCCTTCCGCCGCGCGAGGGCGGCTCCGCTCGCCCGGTCAGGCCGCTGACTGCGAGAGCCTCGGCCACGATGACGACTCGAGTGGTGGGCGCTCGTCACGCCCGAGCGCTCCGTCTTCCGTACGGTCGTCGCCGGTGCGCCGCATGCCGGGCTCGATCGAGTCGCCGGCTGCGCGGCATGTCCCGAGTCGGTAGCAAAACGCGCGTCTTCTGGCCATTCGGGGGTGCGCCTCGAGATGGCGGTTCTAGGCAGATTGGAGCCGGTCACAGTCATGGTATGCGTAAGGAATGAACGTTTAGAAGCCTCGCCCCAGCGCGCAGAAGGCCCGCTTCTCCTTGAGAGCGCCTCACATGGCGCAATTCATCCTCCCCGCTGAGGCGCCTCCCCGCCGACGGCATTTCGGCCATCGAACGATTCATCCCCGACAAGCTCGTCGGAAACGCAAGGGGCAGCCGGTCATAGTCGCGCTGCCGGGCAGAACGGCCCCGGCGCAGCCGCCGTAGTCTCACCGCGTGGCGTCTTAGGGCGGGGAGGCGAGTTTCGCTGGGCCGCGAGGGCCCCAGGTCGGTAGACTTGGACCGAGCAACCCAGTCGTTTCTTGCAACGGAGGAAGAGCTGTGGCAGAGGCGTCTGCGTTGTTCAAAGCCCGACTCGGTGTCGACGTGGGACGCGTCATCGCGCTGGACGATACGGACAGCGGCATCTCGATGTTGACGGAGAGTTGGCGGTCGACCTCATATTCGCCCAGCTGTCTTGAGGCCCTGTACCGGCTCAACAGCGGCATGCCTTTCGAGAACGAAGTCTTCATCGTTTCGAAATGTGGACCTAAAGTCGAGGCACGGACCCGAAGTTGGTTCCACAACACCCAATTTTGGACCCGCACAAGAATCGGACCGGATCATCTCTTCGTCGTTCGTGAGCGCGGCGATAAGGCCGCGGTGGCTGAGCGATTGTCCCTTACTCACTTCGTTGATGACCGCGTCGGCGTACTGCTGGCCATGTCCAGTGTTCCCTACCGTTACGTGTTTGGGCCCGCAGAACCGCCGCAGGTCCCGCCCGGCGTGCGATGGGTGAGAGACTGGGGTGAACTGGAAGATCGACTTCACCGGGACCAGCCCGGGCGATGAGTGGGGCATGATCTGTGTATGGACAATGCGGTTTGGGGACTCATCGGGACGCTGCTCGGGGGAGCGCTCGCAATGTGGGGCAACCTAAGCTCCACACGCCTGCAGCTGAAGACTCAGCACCTCCAGCGGCTCACCAAGCGTAGAGATGCAGAAAGAAGCGGTCGCCAGACGTGCTATCTGGAGTTGCTCGACACGGCCAGACGGATGCGGTTTGCCGCTCGGCCCGGTCGGGAGCACTCCGTGAGTTACCGTGACGAGCTTGGTACCACACTCTCTCGGTTGGTGTACGAGGTGGAGATGACTGCCCCGGTACAAGTTGTGCAGACCGCCCAACATCTAGCACGGGCCACGCGTGACTACCTGCGGTCCGCGGTCGAGAGGGAAGGCACAGTTACATCACCAGATGCTCCCGAACTCAACGACAAGCGGGTGGCTGCTCGCGAGGCGGCCGACGCCTTCATTTCAGCAGCTCGCACTGACTTACTTGCCCTGACCGAGCCAATGGCTGAGTAACGCCTCCTAGGCCGGGGGCGTGAGTTGGCATCTTTGCTGAACGCCCTTCGACTACGACGGAAACTGCACCAGCCTATGCGCCAAGGTTGCCACTCCACGGCGAGCCGTGGCGGCACGTCCAGACGAGTACCGTCCTAGAGAGCACCGTTGTTATGGCAAAGTGCGTCACTTCGCCGCGATTCGGGCCAGGCGATCACCCTCTGTACAACGCCCCACTCTGATCGAGCCACCACACTTCTATCTCGGCGGCAGTAAGCGATCCAGTCGTCTGGGAATGCAGCTCCCGGTAGCGCGGGAAGTCGGGAAGTGCGATGACACTGCGCCAAGTCGGTTCCTTGCCCCGGAGCCGCATCGCGGCCAGAACTGCCTGGGCGTACCAGTGGCCAGCTTGCGTGCTGGGGCTCGTCCGTTTTGCCTCACCCGCCCGTGCCGGATCTGCATAACTACGACTGGGGAAACCCTTGACCTCGACGCCGACCGTTTGCGCGTCACGGGAGGCGATGACGTCGACGCCGTGCTCTTTGGTGGCGGTGTTGGCCACGGACAGGATCCGCCATCCCTCGGCGGCCAGTGCCGTAACGAGAGCAGCCTGAACGTTGGCCTCGGTGTGCCACTCCTCGAAGGGATCTGTGCGCGACACATCTGGGTCAGCCGCCTGAGAAGCGGGCGCGGATGGTGGGCTGGGCGCCGGGGCACTGCGCGGCGCAACCTGACCCGCGACGTCTAACCCAAGCGCGGCGAGATGTCGTCTGGCCGTGTGCGACATGAACTCCGCCCGCGGAATCCCAGTCGCTGCCTCGAAGGCCTGAACGACAGGAAACCACGTGTCGTTCACGTGCACGGCGTGCTTGCGGATTACCTCCGGCACGACGCCACTGAGCCGCTGCTCCACAATCTCGCGGCTCAAGCTGAGGTGGCGGCCGTTTAGCGTGAACTGGATCGACGAGCGGTACTCCCTCTGCATGCCAAGAAATGTACGACGGCCGATCATGACGAAGGCCGCTCCGAAGGCGTCGGGTTGAGCCGCGACGCTCCTATGGTTCGTCAAGCAGCTGCGGCGCCGTTTTCGAGTAGGCGGTAGAGGTCGCGGGCGACGTAGCGGGCAAGGCAGCGTTTGATCTCTCGGCTGGTCTTTCCTTCCGCACTGCGGCGGGCGACGTAGTCGCGGGTGGCTGGCTGGTACTGGATCCGGATCCGGACCACGGTGTGCAGGGCTCGGTTGAGCTGGCGATCGCCGTAACGGTTGAGCCGATGCCGGGTGGTGACTTGGCCACTGTTCGCCGGGATCGGGGCGACACCGGCGAGCATCGCGAACGCCGCCTCGGAGTGGATGCGGCCGGGGTGGGACCACGCGCATAACACCGTCGCAGCCACGATCGGACCGACGCCGAACTGCTCGAGCAGGTCGGGTCGCCAGGTGCGGATGATGGTCACGATGGCCTTCTGGTGTTCACGTGCCTCTTTGAGCATCGCGTGCGCGCGACGAGCCAAGGCCCGCAACGCCACCACGGTGCTGGTCGTCTCGATGTCCCAGGAGGAGTGCACGCGCAGGTTCGCGGCCGTGTTGAGCATCGCGGCAACCTTCTGCCCGCGGAACCGGGCTCGGATCGGCTCGGGCGCGGCGATGACCAGGCTGAAGACCTGCAGCTGGGCCTCGGTGGAGGCATTGATCGCGGAGCGGCGAGCAGTCAGAAGCACTGACAGTGCTTGGCGTTCGGCGCCGCTGCGGGGAGTCCCCAGCTGGGGTCGAGCCAGTGCTTCACGCGCGGCTCGGATCGCATCGAGCGGATCTGACTTCGCCCCGTTGCGGCGAGCAGCCCGCTTCGGGCGGTCCAACTCGATGACGATCTCGCAGGCCTGCAGCAGGTGACGACTCAGACCGGCGCCGTGGCCGCCGGTGCCCTCGATCGCCCAGGCCCGCAACGTCGCGTGGTTGTTGGCGAACTCCACCAGCTCGGCATAGCCCTCGGTTGTCGCCTCGACCGTGATCTCGTCGAGGAGACCACCGGTCGCGGTGTCGACCACGGCCGCGGAGTGAGTGTGGACGTGGGTGTCGACGCCGATGACGACATCGACCACCTCACGCAGATCGGTCAGACTGGCCATGCGTTCTCTCCTTCGCCGGATGGGACGTGGTTCCGGTCCGGGACGGAGGTTCGGCGGGACTGTGATGAGACACGCGAGGCGCTGCTAACGCCAGGCGGTCAAGCTCCTGATCAGGCCAGCTCCTCCAACCGGGCCGGGGCCGGCGACCACGAGCGGACAAGTCGCAGCAGGGCACGAGGCCAGTCACACCGTGGGTCACACTCGTGGTCACCAACCACAGCCCAGCACCATCAGGCTGCGAACGCGATCCTCACAGTCACACCGCCGCCTGTCGACCATCCGGCGGCATGGTCGGCCGAACGTCCTCGGGGCGGCAAGAGGGGACGTTGCGATTCGATGACGAGCGGGCCGCGCCAACTGGATTCACGCGAGGTTTGCACCCGTGATGTCCTGCCAGCTGCCCGGCCGGGTCCTCTGGCGAGCCAAGGTCGCAGCCGGGGCTCCTTGCGTTCGCAGCCATGACGGCTCTGACCGGCTGCGAAAACATAAGGGGCTCTTCACAATCGAGGGTGTAGCGCGCGAACTCGAGCACGCGCGTCTGGAGGAGCCCCGGCTGTGGTCGTGCCCGAAAGGGCGACCGGTGGCAGGTTCCGCTGTTTGGGCGGCGGGTCGTCAGGCACAGGCGGGCGGCTCAAAGGTTGTCGATCGGCAGGCGTGGGATCTCGTCGGCGAGCCGCGGATGGCGGACTGACGGTATACGCGAACGGCGTTGCCTGGGACATGAGCTGGGTGGGTCAGGTCGCCGGGTGCGTCGCGGCGGCTGAGGCCGCGACGCACCTCGGCGCGTCTGTTACTTGCCGTTGCGGCTCACCTGGATGCGCTGCTCGACAGGCGTGAAGGCGCAGTCGAGCACGCCGCACGCGATCGCGAAGGTGACGTTGGCGGCCTTGCCGCCCGCGAACAGGCCGTTCTCGCTCGTCGCCACGGCCGACCACATGTGGACGGCGCCGTCGCACTCGAGGGGGTAGGCGAAGAACTGCCCCGTGATCTTCGTGCGGCCGACCGTCTGGACCACTTGGCCCTCGATGTCGCTGGCGTACCCGTCCGCGTTCGAGCAGGCGTACGTGCCGGTCAGCCGGAGGCTGCCGTCCTTGTATGCCGTCGCGCGCGGGTCGACCGTCGCAGTGATCTCCGGAGCCGGGGGCGCCGCGTCGAACGTGGCCTTGAGGGTGCCCCCGATCACGCCCGGCGTGTCCGAGAACGCCATGACGTAGTAGGTGGTCCCGGCATCGCCACGAGCCGCGGACACCCCCGGGCCACACGCGACGACCTGGCCGCCCGCCGCGGGGTCGCCGGCGACGATCATGACGCCGGCGGAGAAGTCGGAGGCCGAGACGTCCGCGACCAGGCCGCTGCCTGTGGTGTCGGTGTAGGTGAACCAGACGCTGCCGTTCGTGGCGGGCGCCCCGCAGCCGGCGTTGAGGCTGGCGTCGAGCGCGTCCGTGGTCGCGTCGGTCGTGCTCTGCGTGATGGTGGTCGGCACCGTGGCGATGATGGTGGCCCCGCTCGGCGAGTCGTTGCCCGGTGCGGCGATCGCCGAGGTCGCGCCCAGCGGCGCCAGCAGCGCGGCTGCGGCGAGCGAGACGAGTAGGCGTGTTGCTCTCATGAAGATCCCCTATCGCTGGGAGGCGCTCGCCTTTGAGCGCCTCACCCGAACTAGACCGCGCACCAAGCCAACGGGTTGCCCGGTGCGCGATACCCATACCAACTCTTTACGGTCGCGCAGGACTTGTCCCGCTTTGCCCTCCGAGACGCGGAGAGCCGGCGTCTGTCAGCGCAGGAGGGCGCGCAGTGCCTGCGCTGCGCGCTCGAGGCTCGGGCCGACGGAGCGCACGTCCAGGGGGCCGAGCGACACGACGCCGACCGAGGCCTCCACCGGGGCCGTCGCCTCGGGGCAGACGGCCAGCGGGACGGCCCGACCGTGGGCTCCCGCGTGCAGTTCGCCGTCGGTGCGGAGGACGCCGGCCCGGCCGGCGCCGTCATGGAACGCTGCAGTGAACCACTTCATCGTCGTCGGCTCCTGAGGCACAGGAGAAGTATGGCGAACATAGACGTCCGGATCTGCCGCTCCCCGAGCGATCGTGCCGACGAGCGGGCTGGTGGCTCAGCGCCCTGTGCGACCATGCCGGGGTGAGTGAATGGCCCTCCGTCGCCAGGGCCTCGGGCGAGTTCATCACCGAGACGTTCGATTACGACGGCGGACGACAGGTGACGGTCTACGTCCCGCCGGACCCACCTAATGCGATTGTGTTCGCCGGTGACGGTCAAGTTCTCACGCCGTGGGCCGCTGACCTCGAGAAGACCGATATCCAGGTGGCCGCGATGGTGGTTGGCATTCACCGGCTGGCTGACGAGACGCTTCGACTTCACGAGTACTCCCCCGGGTTCGATCCCGACCGGTTCGCGGCGCACGAGACATTTCTCGTCCGGGACGTTCGGGGTTGGTTGAAGACGCGGTTCGGGGTTGCCCTTCCCGCCGCGCGCACCGCCGTGCTCGGTGTCTCAGCGAGCGCAGAACTGGCCTTGGCGATGGGCCTGCGTCATCCGCAGGTCTTTGGAGCCGTGTTCTGTGCCTCGCCGGGGGCGGGCTTCCAGCCACCCGTGGAGATGCCTGTGCGGCTACCGCGCACCTACATCGTCGCAGGCACGCAAGAGCCGTTCTTCCTGGAGAATGCGACCCGGTGGGCATCGGCTCTAGCCAACCAAGGAGGGGACGTCGTGATGAAGGAGCGTGCCGGGTCGCACGGGGACGCCTTTTGGCGACGGGAGTTCCCGCTGATGGTCGCGTGGGCCTTCGGCTGAAGACTCAGCCGGCAGCGCACTCACATGCCGCGATCCGCTCGTTCAAGCGATGGTCGCTCGAGGTGCGTCTAACCGCCGCAAAGGCCTCTCTCTCCACCGAAAGCCAACTCCCAGGCGCCTGACAGATTCGGTCCAGAGGGTTGACTGCTCTGCCGTTCAGTCTCCGAGAACCCCGAACAGGGGAACCGCAGCGGCGATGCGCTGCTCGTCATCGCAGGTGAGACATAGAGACGACGGCCCGAACGCGGCATGCGCACTGTGGAAGCACGCGTTGCGGGCCTGCTCGAAGACGTGTTCGCACTCGAGCAGAACCCTCCACCACACGGCGTCAGGTCCGATGGTTTCTTGTCCCGCGACAGAACGAAAGCTGCCGGCATTCAGACCGGGGTAGTTGCGTTCTTGGACGAACCTGGCGCGCGACTCAGCGGGATGCGCTCCCGCGCCGGGTGCGCGCGGGTTTCGGGCTATTGGAACCGAGCGACCTAGGGTCGACCCTTCCTGCAACGCACAGACCACTTCGTCATCGCCAAAGACTTCATATTTCTGCGTGTCGATAAATGTTCCTATTCGTGAGCGCCTCGCGTGTCCGAGCTCCTCCTGAAGGCCTTCAAGATTGATGGCCCCCGGAGGCGAGCTAGAATCAAATGTTAATGCGAAAGCGTCATCATGCCTGATCAAGGCACCCCAGCGAACCTCCTGTGGCATCCACGAGTTGACACCCGAACTCTCCGCCAGACAGCAGGGGCACGTCTTCCCCCGCTCGTACTGCCATAGCGTCTGCTGCCAGTCGGGGTGGCGTTCCTCCCCTTTGGGACAAGACCACCAATACGGGGTCACGCCATCCGTAGCTGGGTAGCGCACGCGATTTCTGGCGGACCACAGCGGTGGTCCGATCAGCCTGACTGCCTTCGACTTGGCGTCGCTTCGCTTGCCGAAGTTGGTGACTGGCGGCCCAGCCCAGAATCGAGGCGCACTTGTTCGCGCGGCACGCGCCGTGCCCATCGGTGGGGCCGATTCTCGTCGAATGTTCCGCAGACGTGAATGAATGTGCATGCGGAGCGACGAGTCCCCACGCTTGAGCGCCTGAGCAATCGAGCGCAACTTGCGGACGTACACCAACTCGTTCCGCGACAGATACGCCATCTCTGCTTCGGCAGTCAAAGCCTGGAGGTGCTTTCGCTCCTCGGACGCTTGCTGGTCCCATCCCAAGGCCGATCCCCTTCGCTCGTTGGCGATAGATATATCTGACGAAGTTCGGCCTACGTGCAGGAATCGGAGGATTCGACCGCCACATACCGCCGCAAGCCGGCTCGGTGCCGGTCCTGCGCACCTGGCCAACCTTCGACCTCCGACCTAAGCCTGTGACGCCAGGATCCTGTCCGAGTTGCCCGTGCCGTCCATCCAGGCGAGCACGTCAAAGACTCTGAGCGCGCTGATACACGCGTTGAGGCGAGCGTCTGCTCGGCAGTCAAGCAGCCGTTGGTGAAGGGCATGATTGTTCCGAGTCAGCGCCGCGTGCATGGGCGACCAGAGCACACCCGATCCACCGAGCGCGACCTCGTTGACCACAGAATCGAAGATCGGAATCATCCGCGGTCGCTTGCGTGCCATCAGCTTGCTGACAGTGGTCGGGCCGAGCCCCGGGAGCTCGGATAGCGCGCTCCACATCTCCCAAGCTGGTGCGAAGTCACTCTTGGTCACGGACGGCACGTCGACCAAGTCCATGTCGGGCCCAAGTGCTTCAAGTAGCACTTCGTAGCGTCGACGCTGATATACGAGGAGCTCGAGTGCGGCTCGAGCCGATACCTCGACAGATAGCAAGCTCACTGCGACGAGGTCATCGCTGGTGAAGGTGTTCACGGAGGCGGACCGGGTACCGCTGGGATCAAAGGCGTCGAACTGTCCGCCGGTGAATCCGCCGCCGCCTCGCGTAACGGGGGCGAAGTAGGCCGACAGCACCTTCACAGCGCGAGCGTTGCTCATTTCGAGCAGGGACGGTGGAAGGGTGAGCTCCGCTGGATTCTTGGAAATTTGCCGACTCGTCGCTGTTCAAGATGCGCTTGTTCGTCGCGACCTTAGGCACGCGGTCGCACGCACGACAGCCGACTCGCCGGTCCGTGAGAACCCCCGAGCCTTGACAATGTGGCCTCGGCCGAAGGTTGACCCGGCGGACGAGTTGCCCGCGACTCTGGGAGGCCTGGCGGCTCAGCAGCAACGCGTCTATCCGCCGCCAGCCGGGCGTACGGGGTTGAGCCACTGCCAATGACAGGATGCTGGGCTCACCCGATGTGAACGGGCTGGCACGAGCGCGACCGCGATGGCTGACGTCGTGCGAGACAACCATCGTCTGGGCCAATGCGCGATGGCTTCCCTAGATCGGCCTTGCTCAGACCATTAGTTCAGGCGTCGCAAGTCGTCGCTTGGCTGTTCGGTGCTGCCGTTGGCCGTTAGCCGGTGCGCACTGTCCTGTGTGGGGTGTGGCGCGCACCGGCTGGCGGAAGGATCAACTGGTGGAGCCGGTGACCTTCACGATGTTTGCGACGAATCGCGGCACGGTTGTGTTGCCGCCGACCTGCGTGTCGTAGGAGAACGAGCCGTCGACCTCGACGTAGATGGTCACAAGGTCGTCTTGCACGACGTCGTCGAAGATGCCGGCCCGGCCTTCGTCGACGATGCTGTTCGTGTCGTAGTCGTACCACTCGGACTTGCGCGAACTTGCCAGGTCGGCGCGGAACGTGGTGGTGCCGGTGGCGGCGTCGAACTGGGTGACGTGCCCGTAGAGCACGTACTTCTTGCCGATGTAGCGGTCCGGATTCTTCGCGACCTTGGCAAACTGGCGGGCGGTGATCTTGTCGTACGTGCCCTTGTCAGTCTTGGCCTTCTCCGCGGCTGCCTTCGCGTCGGCGTCAGCCTTGGCCGCGGCGGCGTCCGCCTTCGCCTTCTTCGCCTGGGCGTCAGCTGCTGCCTTCGCGTCGGCGCCTGCCTTGTCGGCGGCGGCCTTGTCGAGCGATGCCTGCACGGACGGGTCGGTCGTTGGGAAGTTCCCGGCGTCGCTCGTGGCAGGGCTCGAGGACGACTGCAAATTGTCGGCAACGGTGGTGATCGTGTCGGTGGCGGGCTTGTCCCCGTTGGTGAGGCTGCCGACGAGGCCGATCGCTAGAAACGCGCCGATGCCGATACCCCACTTCTTGCCCCTGCTCATCTTCTTCTTGGGCGCTGGCGAAGTGGGCGGAGTCGGCGGGGTGCCGTAGTAGGACTGGTGCGACTGGATCGGGTCGCCCTGCGGTGCCGGGAATTGTTGGGTCGGGTCGTTGCTCATGGTGTTCGGTTTCTCTCTCATGCGTTCGGCGACAGGTGTGGCAGTGGACAGTGTGCGACGCTCCACGGGTGATACCGGCGGGTTTGCCGGAAATGTGACCTGAAAGCCTCGTCCCCCGCCGGACCCAGCCGTCTCCGGTCCCGACCCAAGCGGGGCAGCCTGCGTCGCGGCCGTGTCAAGGATCCGTTTCGCGATGATTGGTTGAGCGGGCTCGCGCGGTGGCTACCCCACGCTCGGTGCGTCTAACCGCCGCCCATCGACTGGTCGCCGTTCACGGACGCGTCGCGTAGGCCATCAATGCGAGCGTCGATGCGGTCCCAGCGGGTCGATTGGACTGGCTCCCCTCACAGTGATCGCTCCGCACAGTCGGCCCTTCAGTTGGGAATTCTTTCGTTCGCAGGAAAGCTTCCAACCTGCGCTCCTCGTCGCGAGGCACCCAGGGGCCCCTTGCTGCTCGCACCCGACCTGGAGGTACTTGGAAGGCCGGACCAGCTGCGCACCCGTGATTACGGAGTAAACCCGGTCCAAGCCCGATCCCTCCGACGCAGCATCTTGGTCCCAAGCGAGTGACGGTGCTGGCGACGAGCGTCTGGCTGGTTCTCACCGGGACCCCGGCGGGATCGAGCTCTCGAGCGCCTGGGGCAATGACGAGAGCCAGGTGCTCAAACCCGCGGGCCGACCCACGGGTGAAGAAACGCACCAAACGGTCGGTCCCAATCGGCCGCGCAACAGGCGCGGACCTGCTTGACTAGGCGCCTCGCGATCTGGCGAGACAAGCCAAGCATCGCACGCGTACGCGCCCGGGGACGGAGACAGCATGGGGCTAGTAAGAGCCGCTATCGGGGCAGTCGGCGGCACGCTGGCTGATCAGTGGAGAGACTTCTTGACCGTCCCCGCCCACGTTGAGCCGACTGCCGCGCTGTTCCCCGCTGTTCCTGTAGGTACAAATACGCGACGCGGATCGAATACCCAGGGCTCCTCCGCAATTGTGACCAATGGTTCCAAGATCGTTGTTCCCGAAGGATACGGCCTCCTGCTTTTCCAGGAAGGTGAGCTGACCGCATTTGCGAACGAACCGGGTGGGTATATTTGGAACTCGGAGGATGTTAACTCGCAGACGCTTTTCGCTGGAGACAGTTGGTCAACGTCGCTCGTGAAACAGTCGTGGGAGCGTTTCCAGTTCGGGGGCCGTCCGGGTGCGCAGCAACTCGCACTCTTCGTTAACTTGAAAGAGCTACCCAACAATAGGTTCGGAACCCAATCCGTTATCTATTGGGACGACGCCTACTTCAACGCCCAGGTTGGCGTATTGACACACGGCACGTATAGCTTGAATATCGTTGACCCTATCGTGTTTGTGAAGCAATTTGTCCCCGCGACCTATTTGCAGGCGCAAGCAATCTTTGACTTCACGGATACAGCAAACGCGGCAGCGAATCAGCTGTTCTCAGAAGTTGTCGGCTCGCTGTCCGCCGCCTTCAGTTCGTATGCCAATCATACGGACAGACGGCGGCGTATCACCAACATTCAGCAGGACTCGCTGGGTTTCGCCGAGGCGTTGTCGCAGGCTGTTCAGGAGTCATACCGTTGGAAGTCTACTCGTGGCCTGATGATTTCCAAGGTATCGATCGTCGGTATTGATTATGACGAACACACTAGGGAGTTACTCAGGAGTGTCCAGCGCGCCGATGCGCTAGGAGGTACGCGGGGGAACTCGAACTTCCAGGCGTCGGTTGCCGCTGGCATGGAGGCTGCAGGCGAGACCGACGGGGCGGGCGGAATCCTTGGGATGGGGATAGCGGCCGGCTCGGTCGGACTTTCTTCACTCATGCAGGCGCCGAGTGCCCAGCCCATCGAGGGCGGAACACAGGGCGGTTCCGACTTGGTGACCACACTGGAAGGCCTAAAGCGTGCGCTCGAGGCCGGACTGATCGACCAATCCGACTTCGATGCCGCCAAAGCTAAAGCCCTCGGCCTGTCTTAGGGATATGGTCGTACGAAGATGTGGTTGGTGTGATGAAACTGATCAAATGCACGCGGTGCGGGAGTAAGGAACTTTTCGAGGAGAACGGTTACGTCATATGTGCGTACTGTCGCTCACGCTTTGCATCGCAGCCCGAGGACATTCCCCGCAAGGAGAGCGTCATCTCACTCCAATCGGATGTACAAGTTCTCCTTCAGAAGTGCCAAGATGACCCAGGGAACAGCTCTCGATACGCGAGTCTCATTCTTGACATCGATCCCACTAATGTTGAAGCCGCGAAGTACCTACGCTAAAGGGAATCATGAAGACCAAGGACATTGCCAAGAGGTACGGACTGGAGCCGGCCTCCTTCGACCGGTGGTTGAAGCAGTCGGGACAACCCCATAGGTCCGGACTAACTGGGCTAACAGTGGACGACAGCCAAGATGCAGACGAACTCGTCGGCAAGTACAACCGGCACCTCACGGAGGAGCAAGAACGCTTCGCCCAGGAGCAGGAGCGCGCCGCGCTGGAGCAGGACCGCGCCGAGCGCGCAGCTGAGGTTAAACAACAGGCACTGGCGAGCATGCTAATCACCTCAGGGTTCAACTTCGACGGCTATACGATTACACGGTACTCCGGCTACATATCAGGAGACGATGCCGTTTCGATGGAGCGACCATCCCAGGGCTGGTTGGGGGGCGTCAGCAAGGATGTCGGAGCGGACTTGCTAGCTGGGCTAGTTCACATACGGCGTAACGCCCTGACTGAACTCAAGGAAGCGGCCTACGCGCTGGGATGCAATGCCGTGATCGGTGTGGACTTCGATTACCTGACCTTGGACCCCGAGACCGTCAACAATCAAGGTGGAACCTTGTACCTGCCTTTTCTGTTTGCCGTGACGGCCAACGGAAATGCTGTGGTCATCGAAAAGAACTAGCGCACCAACCCGAGACAGGGACGCTGTGCCAGCTCGCGATGGCAAAGGGGCTCTTCGGATCTGAGCGTGGGTGAGGCGTTCGGCGTGGCGGTCCGGGCATAGATGCGTCGAGGTCTTCAGGATCGGTAGCGACCAAGCTGCCTAACT
>NZ_LMHU01000001.1:602456-1890574 GCF_001428505.1 Terrabacter sp. Root181 | reverse complement strand
GTGGCGTCCGCGGCTCTGGCTTTCTCCGGGGCGCTTTTCCTCGCCCCGTCCGCCCAGGCGGTTCACGAGCTCAACCTCATCGAGCTCGACGGCAATGCGGTCACCAACAACGCGGCCTTCGACGACTGGGACTCGGTCTGCAAGGCCGTCACCATCACCAACGACACGACGAGCTCCATCCCGGACCAGTGCGCGAGCGCGGGCGGCCTGCTGGCCAGCAACACCGCTGTCGCCTGGGCCAACGACGGAGCGCAGAACGCCACCATCTTCACCGGCGGCGGCTCCAAGGACCCGCTGACCCTCACCGGATGGCAGTGGAAGGACCAGGCCGGCGGACTGCCGGACAAGGACAACCTSCAGGACGCCTTCGCGGCCCGCTACTCCATCCCCAAGAACACGACGACCTGTCCAGCGCCGTCCACCGCAGCCAACTGTGAGGTCCTGTTCTTCGGGTCCGACCGCTTCGACAACAGCGGCGACGCCCAGCAAGGCTTCTGGTTCTTCCAGAACAAGGTCACGCTCGACCCGGYCACCGGCAAGTTCGTCGGCGTCCACAAGAACGGCGACCTGCTCATCCTCAGCGACTTCAGCAACGGCGGCCAGGTCTCCACGATCAACATCTACAAGTGGACCGGCACCGACGCCACGGGTGGCCTCACCTTCCTGACCGGCGGGTCGGCCTCCAAGTGCGGCGGAGGCGCCAACGACGCCTTCTGCGGCATCGTCAACGCTGCCAACGGCACCACGTCGCCATGGTCATTCACGGACAAGAGCGGCAACAGCACCTACCTCAACGGCGAGTTCTACGAGGGCGGCGTCAACCTGAGCGACCCGTCGATCAACCTCGGCGGCGAGTGCTTCTCGAGCTTCACGGCAGAGACACGGTCCTCCACGTCGACCACCGCGACCCTCAAGGACTTCGTCCTGGGCCAGTTCGCCCTCTGCAGCGCGTCCATGACTGGCAGAAGGGGGCCGAGGCCACCGTCACGNTGGCCCAGGACGAAGTCCTTGAGGGTCGCGGTGGTCAACCTGAGCGACCCGTCGATCAACCTCGGCGGCGAGTGCTTCTCGAGCTTCACGGCAGAGACACGGTCCTCCACGTCGACCACCGCGACCCTCAAGGACTTCGTCCTGGGCCAGTTCGCCCTCTGCAGCGCGTCCATGACGACGACACCGAGCGCTGACGAGACCGCAGCCGGTGCCGTCTCGCCCGGCACGCCGGTCACCGACAAGGCCGTCGTGTCGTTCAAGGGATCCACCGTGCTCCCCACCGGAAACGTCACGTTCTACCTGTGTGGCCCGATCGCGAGCGGCAACTGCGTCGCCCCGGCAGGCACCCAGGTCGGATCGCCCGTTCCGCTCGCCGCAGCCTCCCCGCCGGTCGCGGGACAGGTGCAGGCAGTGTCGTCCGCCGTCAACACGCCCGGAAGCCCCCTGCAACCAGGCAGATACTGCTTCAGGGCGAGCTACCCGGGTGACGCGAACTACCCCGATGCCCTGACCGAGACCAACTCGGCGCAGGAGTGCTTCGTCGTGAGGACCATCCCCACGACGACGGTCACGACGCCGACGGACGGGTCAGGCACGGCCATCCCCAACCCCACCACGACGGGCGTCGCACTCGGAACGACGTTGTTCGACAAGGCCGTCGTGACCGGGACCAGCGCCGGTGGCACGCCGACCGGCAACGTCAACTTCTTCGTCTGCAACCCGAACCAGCTGACTGGCGGCGTCTGCGCCGCGAACACGGGCACCGCGGTCACGGGCAACCCGAAGGCGCTGTCTCCCGTGGCTCTGAGCAACCCGCCCGCAGCCTCCGCACTCTCGGGTGGCGTTCTGGCGAACATCGCTGGAGTGTGGTGCTTCCGCGCCAACTACGTGCCGTCCGGATCGACGTATGACCCGTCCAACGACACCGGAAGTGCCACTGAGTGCGTCAAGGTGAACCCTGACAGCACGACCACCGTGACGACCCCGCAGGTGTCCGGATCGCCCATCTCGGGCACCGTCCCCGTCGGAACCTCCGTCACGGACCACGCAGTCGTGACCGGAACCGCGGCCGGTGGGTCCCCCACCGGTACCGTCGACTTCTTCGTCTGCAGCCCGAGCCAGCTCGACGCCAACCAGCTGTGCAGCACCGGCGGCTCGTCCGCAGGCGCTGGCAAGGCGCTGACGGCCGGGGCGGGCAACACCGCGACGGCGGACTCCGACGCGGTCAACGCCAACGTGGTCGGCAAGTGGTGCTTCCGCGCCGAGTACAAGTCGAACACGGTCAACTACACGAACTCGAGTGACTCGAGGGCCAACGAGTGCTTCACGGTGACGGACACGACGTCTGCCACCTCGGCACAGACCTGGCTCCCGAACGACTCCGCGACGATCACCTCGCTCGGCGGAACCGCACTCAAGGGTTCGATCGCCTTCACGCTCTACGACAGCGACGACTGCACCGGTTCGGTGCTGCGCTCGGCAGAGACCATCGCGGTCGACGACGCGTCACCTGTGACGAAGTCGACGAGCAACACGACGGTCTCGGTCACGACGTCGAAGACGGTCTCGTGGAAGGTCGAGTTCACGAGCACCAACGCGCTCGTGGGCAACAGCACCCACTGTGAGAAGACGGCCCTGACCATCACCAACTGAGTGATAGCGGTGCCCGGGAGCAGTCGCTCCCGGGCACCGTGTCCGGCTTCGTCCGGGGCTCAGCCCTCGACGTGGAAGGACGTCGTGGCCAAGGTGGGGAACTTGTTGTGACCCGCCGAGTAGTACAACGTCGCCGTGCAGTCGGCGGCCCCGCCCGTCCAGTAGTCCGACCGGAGTGTGAAGTCTCGCGCCCACGGCCAGGGGTAGTCGGGGAAGAACCCTGCGGACGACCAGTAGACCTCGGTTCCATCCTGGTAGCAGTACAGCTTGACCATCGGACGGTCCGTGACGGTGGTCGACACCGTGAACGTCACCTGGTCGCCGTAGTTGACCACGGGGTCGTCGACGTTCACGGGGACCATGGTCACGCTCGAGGACCGGCTCTGGCCACCCCGCTCGGCCAATGGTCCTGCGCCCGCCGTGCTCGGGGCGACGAGGACAAGACCGGCAGCTGCTGTGACGGCGAGTAAGGCGCTCGCGGCGCGGCGGTGACGTCGGACAGTGGTGGTGGAGGCCATGTAGTGGTTCCCTTTCGTGGGCCCGACCCGTGGGTCTGGGCATGGACGGCTCCCCTGCGACCGACACCTCCGCGGCGGAGGCCCGCCGAACGCTAGCCGGAGGCTGCGGGGTCTCGCAAGATTCCCCACACATCGGACGTCATGCATGCGTCTCTGACGTTCCGGGCATATGACACCGCTTTCGCGAGATGCGTATCGGGGCACCGGGTCTCGCCTCTGGAGCACGACGCGGGCCGATCAGGACCGCAGTCGTCTCAGACCCGAGCCGGGGGGTAGGGCACCACCACCCAGGAAAGAAGCACCACCATGAAGGTCATCAAGTCAGCCCTCACCACCCTCTTCGCCCTCGTCGTGGCCCTCGTCATGGCGAGCCCGGCCTCGGCCGTCGCGGCGAAGTTCCACTCCGTCAGTGCCTCGGTGTCCAACTCGGGCGCGCTGGTCGTGAGCTTCGACGAGCGGGGGCTCGGCAACGGCAACATCGACTACACGCTCGCCGCCGACTCGAGCGCGGTGTACGCCTGCATCAACGGCGGCGGGAACCACCCGCAGGCCGCCAACAAGGAGACCGTGAACGGCGACGTCTCGGCCGCCGGCAGCTTCGAGTCGAGGAACGGCCGCGTCCAGGCGAGCCTGTCCGCCGGCCCGATCTCGGCCGGCAGCTTCACCTGCCCCGGCGGTCAGCGTCTCGTCCTCGCCGCGGTCACCTACAGCAACATCGTGCTGACCGACACGACGAACGGCACGAGCGTGTCCGTCAACAGCATTACGCGCGTCTTCTTCGCCGTCTGAGCCTTTCCGGGCGGGCACGGCCCGACGAGCGCGCTCGTCGGGCCGTGTGCTCCGGGCAACAGGGGCCCGAGCAGCCGTATGCCGCACCGCCACCCTCCCCCGGCACCGCGGCATAGGCCCCGGGGGTGATCCGCATGGTCAGTGCTGATGCTCGAGCAGGTCCTGACGACCGGACCCCAGCACCGTGAGCGGCAGCAGGGTCTTGCCCGTGGGCCCGATCTCGATCTCGGTGCCCATCTGCGGGCAGACGCCGCAGTCGAAGCACGGCGTCCAGCGGCAGTCGTCGACCTCGGTCTCGTCGAGGGAGTCCTGCCAGTCCTCCCAGAGCCAGTCCTTGTCGAGACCGGAGTCGAGGTGGTCCCAGGGCAGCACCTCGGACTCGCCGCGCTCGCGCGTGGTGTACCAGGCGAGGTCGACCGGCACGTCGGCGAAGGCCTCGTCGGCACAGCGCATCCAGCGCTCGTAGGAGAAGTGCTCGCTCCAGCCGTCGAAGCGGCCGCCGTCGCGCCACACGGCCTCGATGACCTTGCCGACGCGGCGGTCACCGCGTGAGAGGAGCCCCTCCACGATGCCGGGCTGGCCGTCGTGGTAGCGGAAGCCGATGGACGAGCCGTAGCGCTTGTCGGCGCGGATCGCCTCACGGAGCTTGGCCAGGCGCGCGTCGGTCTCCTCGACACCGAGCTGCGAGGCCCACTGGAACGGCGTGTGCGGCTTGGGCACGAAGCCGCCGATCGAGACGGTGCAGCGGATGTCGCGGCGACCCGAGACCTGCCGCCCGGTCTCGATGACCTTCTTGGCGAGCTCGGCGATCTGGAGCACGTCCTCGTCGGTCTCGGTGGGCAGCCCGCACATGAAGTAGAGCTTGACCTGCCTCCAGCCGGCGCCGTAGGCCGCGGCGACGGTCTGGATGAGGTCCTCCTCGGACACCATCTTGTTGATGACCTTGCGGATGCGCTCGGAGCCGCCCTCGGGCGCGAACGTCAGGCCCGAGCGTCGACCGTTGCGGGTCAGCTCGTTGGCGAGGTCGATGTTGAAGGCGTCGACGCGGGTCGACGGCAGCGAGAGACCCGTCTGGGTGCCCTCGTAGCGGTCGGCGAGACCCTTGGTCAGGTCGGCGATCTCGGAGTGGTCGGCCGAGCTCAGCGAGAGCAGCCCCACCTCCTCGAATCCCGTTGCGGCCAGGCCGCGCTCGACCATCTCACCGATGCCGGTGATCGACCGTTCGCGCACCGGACGCGTGATCATGCCGGCCTGGCAGAAGCGGCAGCCGCGCGTGCAGCCGCGGAAGATCTCGACCGACATGCGCTCGTGCACCGACTCGGCGAGCGGCACGAGGGGCTGCTTGGGGTAGGGCCACGCGTCGAGGTCCATGACGGTGTGCTTGGCCACGCGCCACGGCACACCCGCGGCGTCGGCCGCCGGCGCCACGCGCTGGATGCGCCCGTCGGGCAGGTAGGAGACCTCGTAGAAGGCCGGGACGTAGACGCCGCCGGTGCGAGCGAGGCGCAGCAGCACCTCGCGGCGACCACCGGGACGGCCCTGGGCCTTCCACTCCCCCACGATGTCGGTGACCGTGAGGACGGCCTGCTCACCGTCGCCGACGATGGCGGCGTCGATGAAGGACGCGACCGGCTCGGGGTTGAAGGCCGCATGGCCGCCCGCGATGACGATCGGGTCGTCGAGGCCGCGGTCGACCGCGTGCAGCGGGATGCCGGCGAGGTCGAGAGCGGTGAGCATGTTGGTGTAGCCGAGCTCGGTCGAGAAGCTGAGTCCGAAGAGGTCGAAGTCGCGCACCGAACGGTGGGCGTCCACGGTGAACTGCGGCAGGTCCGCCTCCCGCAGCTGCGCCTCCATGTCGGGCCACACGGCATACGTGCGCTCGGCAAGAGCGTCCGCCCGCTCGTTGAGGACCTCGTAGAGGATCATGACGCCCTGGTTGGGGACGCCGACCTCGTACGCGTCGGGGTACATGAGCGCCCACCGCGTGGTCAGCTCCTCGCCGTCGGGGCCGTGGCCGCCGACGTGCCAGTCCTTGACCGTGGAGTTGAGCTCGCCGCCGACGTACTGGATGGGCTTGTTGACCCGCTCCAGCAGGGGCTCGAGGGCGTTGAACAGGGACTCTCCGGGCATCCCGCCATGGTACGTGTGGTCGGGCGGACACCGAAACACGACCAACCGGGCCCCCTCGCCGAAGCGCCGGACACCGGCAGGCCCCCGCCCTAGTCTGGGTGGGCGGAGGTGGGATGGTGGCGACGGTGCCGACGGCGATCCACGTGGAGGTGCTGCCCGCGCGACTGGGCGACTGCCTGCTCGTCGAGTGCCCCCGCCCAGACGGCACGACGTGGCGGATGCTCGTGGACGGGGGCCCTCCGGACACGTGGCCGCTCCTCGAGGCGCGGCTGCGCCGCCTCGACCCGGATGACCGCCACATCGACGTCGCGGTCATCACGCACATCGACAGCGACCACATCGGCGGCATGCTGCCGTTCCTCGCGAGCGACCTGGCCGCGGACGTCCGAGACTTCTGGTTCAACGGGCGCACGCACCTTCCGGTGACCGGGCCCGGCCGGCCACGGAGCGTCGACCAGGGCGAGAGCCTCGTCGCCGCGCTCCGCGGCCCCGACGAGGATCCGCTGGCCGGCGGTCCCTCGGCGCTGCAGTCACGTCGCCGAGCCCTGCCGTGGAACGTCGCGTTCGGTGGCGGGCCCGTCGACACGGGCGCGGCGGGCGGCTTCGTCGAGGTTGCGGTGCCGGGTGGACCGACCGTCACGGTGCTCTCCCCGACGACGAAGCGCCTCATGCGGCTGGCCGACTCGTGGTCGAGGAGCCTGCGCGACGCGCTGGGCGACCACGCCCGCGAGGTGGCGCTCGACGTGCCCGAGCCTCTCGCCGACCTGCAGCACCTGGCCGACGAGCGGACGCCTCGGGACACGTCGGTGCCCAACGGGAGCAGCATCGCCCTGCTCGTCGAGCACCGCGGGGCGAGCGTCGTGCTCGGGGCGGACGCCTTCGGGAGCGTCCTCACCGCGGCCTTGCAGGGTGTGGCCCGCGCCCGCGGGGGTGAGACCCTCACCGTCGACGCGCTGAAGCTGCCTCACCACGGGAGCGACGCCAACGTCGTCGCGGCGCTGCTCGAGGTGGCGCCGGCCAGTCACTACCTCGTCTCGACCAACGGTGATGTCTTCCACCACCCGGACGACGCCGCCATGGCCCGGGTCGTGCTCGGCGCCCCGGCCGGGCCGACCCTGTGGTTCAACTACCGCACCCCACGGACCGAGCGGTGGGCCGACCCGAGGCTCGTCCAAGCGCACGGGCACCGCGTCGCCTTCCCCGAGCCGGGGCACGCCGGCGCCGGGGCGGTCATCGACCTCCCGGCCCGGCGCTGAGCCCCGGGCGTCAGGACCCGTCGTACATCGCGTCGAGCTCGGCGCGGTGCTTCTCGGTGACGGCCTTGCGGCGCAGCTTCATGCTCGGCGTGAGGTCGCCCTCCTCGACCGTGAGGTCCTTGTCGAGGATGGTGAACTTCTTGATCGTCTCCCAGCGGTTGAGGCCGTCGTTGAGCTGGTCGACGTAGCGCTGGACGAGGGCGTGCGCCTGCGGCGAGGCCACCACCTCGGCGTACGACTTGCCGTCGAGCCCGACGGTCGGCGCCCAGCCGACGATGGCGTCGGGGTCGAGGGTCACGAGTGCCGTCGCGTAGTTGTGGCCGGCCCCGTGCACGAGGAACTGGCTGACAAAGGGGCACAGGCCCTTGAACCGCGCCTCGATCTCTGCCGGGGCGATGTACTTGCCGCCCGAGGTCTTGAAGACGTCCTTCTTGCGGTCGGTGACGTAGAGGAAGCCGCGCTCGTCGATGCGCCCGATGTCGCCGGTGTGGAACCACCCGTCCTCGGTGAGCACCTCGGCCGTCGCCTCGGGGTTGTTGTGGTAGCCGCGCATGACGCCGGGTCCCTTGACGAGGATCTCGCCGTCCTCGTCGGCGATGCGGACCTCCGTGCCGGGCAGCGGCCAGCCGACGGAGCCGTAGTGGTACGCGCCGTGCTCGGGCGCGTTGACCGTCGTGCCCGACGACGTCTCGGTGAGGCCGTAGCCCTCCTGGACGAGCAGGCCCACCGACCCGAACCAGCGCGCGACCTCGGCGTTGAGCGGCGCCGAGCCGCTGATCATGAAGCGGACCCGGCCGCCGAAGCGCTCCTGCACCTTGTGCAGCACGAGCTTCGTCGCGAGCGCGTGCCGCCGCGTAAGGGACGCCGAGGGCTGGTCTCCGCGGGCCCGGACGTCGCGCATCTCGCCACCGACCTTGAGGGCCCAGTCGATGAGCTTCTTCTTGACGCCCTTCTCCCCCGCGAACATCAGGGCGATGCGCCCGTGCGCCTTCTCGAAGATGCGCGGCGGGCCGGCCATGAAGGTCGGTTTGATGACGGCCATGTTCTCGACGATCTTGTCGACACGGCCGTCGACGGCGGTCGGGAAGCCGATCTGGAGCCCCGTCGCGACGAGCATCTTGCCGAAGACGTGCGAGAGCGGCAGCCAGAGGAACTGCAGGTCGTCCCCGGTGAAGGTGCCGATGGCGTCGATGACGGCGCCCTCGTAGACGACGCTGTCCTGGACGAGGCGCACGCCCTTGGGGCGGCCGGTCGTGCCGGACGTGTAGATGACGACGGCGAGGGACTCAGGCGTGAGCTGGTCGATGCGCGAGTCGACGAGGTCCGGCGTCGCCGCCAGCCACTCGCGACCACGCTCGGCGAGCTGGTCGGTGGTGATGACCCACCCGTCCTCGCTGCCCGGTCCCGTCAGGGCGATGACCTGCCGGACCCCGGGCACCTCCGAGCGGACGTGCTGGAGCTTGGCGACCTGCTCCTCGTTCTCGGCGAAGACGATGCCGCTGCCCGAGTCGGTGAGGATGTAGGCGACGTCCTCGGCGATCGTCGTGGGGTAGACCGTCGTCGTCGCGCCCCCGGCGCAGATGACGGCGAGGTCGGCGAGGATCCACTCGACGCGCGTCGTCGAGGCGATGGCGACGCGGTCCTCCAGCTGCACCCCGAGGCTGACGAGTCCGGCGGCCCACTGCTCGACGACCTCGTGGGTCTGCCTCCACGTCAGGGTGGTGAGCTCGCTCGACCCCTCCGCGAAGTAGAGGTAGGCCGGCGCGTCGGGCGTGGCCCGGACCCGGCTGCGGAAGAGCGCGCCCACGCTGGGGGCGCGGCCGTCGAGGATGTTCTGGTCGACGTCCCGGTCGGCGAGTGCCTGGAGGGGCATGTGGACTCCTTTGTCACTGCGGTTGCCCGTCATCGGCGTCTGCGGGCGACCGCGCCATGCCGGGATGATGTCAACAATCGACCCGCCAGTCACGCATCCGTCGGCGTCGTCGGCGAAACGTGACCCGTCGGTAACCGGACTCGGGGGTCACCCGCGCGCGGGCTCACCCCCACAGGGCGCGGGCCGTCACGTGGCGTCCGCCTCGCCGCTGCGAGGCGGACGCCACGTTGCCGACGAGGCCGATCGCGATCCACGAGGCGATGAGGGACGAGCCGCCGCTCGACACGAAGGGCAGCGGCAGGCCCGTCACCGGCATGAGGCCGAGGTTCATCCCGATGTTCTCGAAGGCCTGCACCCCGAGCCAGACGGCGACGCCGATCGCGACGAGGCGGCCGAACGCGTCGGCACGGCGTGCCACGACGACGCACCGCACGACGATGAAGCCGATGAGCACGACGAGCCCCGCCGCCCCGAGGAAGCCGAGCTCCTCCCCCGCCACGGAGAAGACGAAGTCGGTCTCCTGGAACGGGATGAAGCCGCCCTGGGTCTGGCGACCCTCGAAGAGACCCTGTCCACCGAGGCCGCCCGAGCCGATCGCGATGCGCACCTGACGCGTCTGGTAGCCGATGCCCTGCGGGTCGAGCGAGGGGTCGAGGAAGGCCCGCAACCGGTTGCGCTGGTAGCCCGAGAGGACGGGCGTCACAAACGCCGCGCCGACGGTGGCCGCGCCGACGACGACGACGCCGAGCGTCCACAGGGCGGGGGCTCCGGCGGCGGCGATGATGACGACCGACATCGCGACGAGCACGAGGGCGGACCCGAGGTCGGGCTGCGCCAGCACGAGCACGACGGGGATGCCGGCCACGACCCACGCGAGCGCCACGTCCCGGTGACGCTGGCGCAGCCCGCGCTCGGCCCGCTCGGCGAGGAGCATGGCCAGGCCGATCGCCAGGGCCACCTTCATGAGCTCCGAGGGCTGCAGGCTCATCCCTCCGGGCAGCCGGATCCAGGAGCGCGACCCGTTGACCGTCGACCCGAGCGGCGAGACGACCGCCGCCAGACCGAGCACGGCGAGCACGTAGACGACGGGCGCGGCCGCGCGGACGACCCGCACGTCGAGCCGCGTCACCACCGCAGCGCAGGCGATGCCGACGCCGAGCGCGACGAGCTGCTTGAGCGCCGCGGTGCCGCCCACGGACGCGCGGGTCGCGGACCACACGAGGACGACTCCGACGACCGACAGGCCGAAGGCGCCGATGAGCAGCCCGAGGTCCACGCGCAGCCACGACGGACCGCCATCGCGCAGCCCCGACGAGGCTCGCAGGGACGGCCGGCCACGAGCGCTCCGCGGAGGCGTCGGCCGCAGCAGCGGCCCGGCTACGACGGGACGATCGCCGAGAGGATCTCGCGACACCGGACCACGTCCTGGGCCATCTGCTCGACGAGCGTGTCGATCGACTCGAACTTCAGGGTCGGGCGCAGGTGCGAGACGAACTCCACCGCGACGCGCTCACCGTAGAGGTCGAGGTCGGTGCGGTCGAGCACGTAGGCCTCGACGCGGCGCTGGTGACCGTCGAACGTCGGGTTGGTGCCCACCGAGAGGGCTGCGGGGAGCGTGCGGTCAGGCGCACCCTCGTGGAGGTCGAGACGGACGAGCCACCCGGCATACACCCCGTCGGCCGGCACGAGGCCCTCGTGGTCCTGCGAGAGGTTGGCCGTGGGGTAGCCGAGCTCGCGGCCGCGGTGGTCACCGTGCACGACGGTGCCGGTGACCCGGTGGGGGCGACCGAGGATCTGGGCGGCGTGGTCGACGTTGCCGGCGAGCAGCTCGGACCGCAGCTGCGTCGAGCTCCAGCGGGCGCCCTCGTCGGCGCCCTCGCCGATGTCGTCGAGGGCGATGACCTCGAACCCGTGCGACGCGCCGAGCTCGCGCAGCGTGCCGACGTCACCGGAGTTGCGCACGCCGAAGCGGGTGTCCTTGCCCACGACGACGGCGCACGCACCGAGGGCGTCGACGAACGTGCCGCGGACGAACTCCTCGGGGGTCTGCTGCGCGAACTCGCGCGTGAACTCGATGACGAGCACGGCCCCCAGACCGACCGAGGCGAGCGCGTCGAGGCGCTGCTCGAGCGACATGACGACCGCCGGAGCGCGGTCGGGGTAGAGCACGGCGATCGGATGCGGCTCGAAGGTGACGGCGACGGGGATCGCGTCGCGGTCGGCGGCCTCGCGCACGACACGCGTCAGGACCTCGCGGTGGCCGCGGTGCACCCCGTCGAAGTTGCCGAGGGTGACGACGGTGGGCCCGAGGTCGGCCGGGATGTCGTCGAGTCCGTACCAGCGCTGCACGGCGACCACTGTAGTGGCCGTGCCGGAGCGGACGTCCGAGGGCTCGGGCACGAGGCTCAGGCCCCCGCCCCGGTCGCGGCGAAGACCACCTTGGCCCGGGCCGTCGGACGCGTCTCGTCGAGCACGGCAACGAGGCGCCCGTCCGGGTCGATCGCGGCCACGGCGTCAGCGCCGGCCACGGCGCTCGGGATGCGCTGGCCGTAGCCGAGGGCGACGGCCTCCTCGGCGGTCACCTCGTGCACGGGCAGCTGCGCCCGCGCCGCCTCGGCGATGGGGAGCAGGGGTATGCCGTCGGGCCCGTCGGCCTCCGACGTGGCCGTGAGGTCGTCGAGCGACGCGGCATCGTCGAGCCCGAAGCGGCCCACGCGCGTACGCCGGAGCGCCGTCAGGTGCCCGCCGACGCCGAGCGCCTCGCCGAGGTCGCGGGCGAGCGCGCGGACGTAGGTGCCCGACGAGACGTCGACCTCGACCTCGACGTCGACGACGTCGATGGGCGGACCGACCTCGACCGTCGCGGTGCCGGGACGCACGGAGAGCATGTCGAAGCGGCTCACCGTGACCGGCCGCGCGGGCAGGTCGACCGTGTCGCCCTGCCGGACGCGGGTGTAGCTGCGTACGCCCTTGACCTTGATGGCGCTGACGGCGCTCGGCACCTGCTGGATCTCCCCGGTCAGGGCGGCGACGGCGGCCGGCAGCGCGGCCTCCAGGGCCAGCACGTCCTCGACGCCGAGCGCCTGGGTGGTCTCACCCTCGGCGTCGTCGGTGAGGGTGGCCATCCCGAGACGGATCGTGGCGGCATACGACTTGTCGCAGCCGACGAGGAAGGTGAGCAGCTTCGTGCCCCGATCGACGCCGAGCACGAGGACACCGGTCGCCATGGGGTCGAGCGTGCCGGCGTGCCCGACCCGGCGGGTGCCGCAGAGCCGGCGGGCGCGCGCCACGACGTCATGGCTCGTCCAGCCGGCCGGCTTGTCGACGACGAGCAGGCCACCCGAGCGGTCGGTCATCGGGCGTCGACGTCCGCGTCCACCTCGGCGTCCACGGTGTCGTCGCTGGCGTCGTCCTCGGAGCGGTCGACCGGCTTGCGGTAGGGGTCGGCGTCGCCGGCCGGCGTGGCGTTCGCCGCGGCGCGCGCCAGCTCCTCGTCGCGAGCACGGGTCTGGGCCACCAGGTCCTCGAGGTGGGCAGCACCCTCGGGCAGCGCGTCGGCGATGAACTCGATCGACGGGGTCAGGCGGATGCCGATGCCCTTGCCGACGGCCGAGCGGATACGGCCCTTGTTGGCCTCGAGCACCTCGGCCGTGGCCTGGCGGTCCTCGTTGCTGCCGAAGACGGTGTAGAAGACGGAGGCCTGCTGGAGGTCGCCGGTGACGCGGGCGTCGGTGATGGTGACGAACCCGAGGCGTTCGTCCTTGAGCCGGAACTCGAGGTACTCGGCGACGATGACCTTGATCCGGTCGGCGATCTTGCGGGCGCGGGCGGGGTCAGCCATGACTACCTCTGCTTTCGTGTGCGTGCGGTCGGACCAGCCGACGTGGTGATCACCCTAGTAGCGGCGCGGGGACGCTGCGCATTCCCGTCCGGGCGTCCGCGGGTCGGGTGGGACCCCGCAGACGGCGACGGCGCCGACCCCCGTGGGGGGCCGGCGCCGTCGCACCTGTCGAGCTCAGGCGCGCGGCTTCTCGCGCATCTCGAACGTCTCGATGACGTCGTCGATCTCGATGTTGTTGAAGTTGCCGAGGTTGATACCGCACTCGAAGCCCTCGCGGACCTCGGTGACGTCGTCCTTGAAACGACGCAGACCGGTGATCTCGATGCCCT
Organism: Terrabacter sp. Root181; assembly: GCF_001428505.1. Taxonomy (GTDB): domain Bacteria; phylum Actinomycetota; class Actinomycetes; order Actinomycetales; family Dermatophilaceae; genus Terrabacter. Next base: position 1,877,195 of record NZ_LMHU01000001.1, on the reverse strand, counting down.
CGCCGATGACGGTGCCGTCGCGGATGATCCGCGCACGGGTCCCGCGCTTGATCTCGCCGGAGCGCACGAGCGAACCCGCGACGTTGCCGAACTTGCTCGACTTGAAGACCTCGCGGACCTCGGCCGTGCCCAGCTGGACCTCTTCGTACTCCGGCTTGAGCATGCCCTTGAGCGCTGCCTCGACGTCGTCGATCGCCTGGTAGATGACCGAGTAGAAGCGCATGTCGACGCCCTCCCGGTCGGCCAGCTCGGCGACACGCTCCGCGGGGCGGACGTTGAAGCCGATGATGATCGCGTTGTCGACCGTCGCGAGGTTGACGTCGTTCTGCGTGATGGCACCCACACCGCGGTGGATGATCCGCAGGTCGACCTCGTCGCCCACGTCGATCTTGAGCAGCGCGTCCTCGAGCGCCTCGACCGAACCCGACACGTCACCCTTGAGGATGAGGTTGAGGGTGTCGACCTTGCCCGCGGCGAGAGCCTCGTTGAGGTCCTCGAGCGAGATGCGCTTGCGGCGCTTGGCGAGGCTCGCCGCACGCGACGCCGCCTCACGACGCTCGGCGATCTGACGGGCCGTGCGGTCGTCGGGGGCCACGAGGAACGTGTCACCGGCGCCGGGGACCGACGTCAGACCGAGCACCATGACGGGCCGCGAGGGTCCGGCCTGCTCGACGTTGTTGCCGTGCTCGTCGAGCATGGCACGCACGCGGCCGTGACCGCTGCCGGCCACGATCGAGTCACCGACGCTGAGCGTTCCCGACTGGACGAGGACGGTCGCGACCGGGCCGCGGCCCTTGTCGAGGTGCGCCTCGATGGCGACACCACGGGCGTCCTTGTCGGGGTTGGCGCGCAGGTCGAGGGCCGCGTCGGCGGTGAGCAGGACGGCCTCGAGGAGCCCGTCGATGTTCGTGCCGTTCTTGGCCGAGACGTCGACGAACATCGTGTCGCCGCCGTACTCCTCCGCGATGAGGTTGTACTCGGTCAGCTGCTGGCGGATCTTCGCCGGGTTGGCGTCCGGCTTGTCCACCTTGTTGACGGCCACGACGATCGGCACGTTGGCCGCCTGGGCGTGGTTGAGCGCCTCGATGGTCTGCGGCATGACGCCGTCGTCGGCGGCGACGACGAGGATCGCGATGTCCGTCACCGACGCACCACGGGCACGCATGGCCGTGAAGGCCTCGTGACCGGGGGTGTCGATGAACGTGATGGCGCGCTTCTCGCCCTCGTGCGTCGTGGCGACCTGGTAGGCACCGATGTGCTGGGTGATGCCACCGGCCTCGCCCTCGGCGACCTCCTCGGAGCGGATCGCGTCGAGGAGCTTCGTCTTGCCGTGGTCGACGTGGCCCATGACGGTCACGACCGGCGGACGCGCCTCGAGGTCCTCGTCCTCCTCGGCCTCGAGCTCGGCGTCGAGGTCGATGTTGAACGAGCCGAGCAGCTCGCGCTCCTCGTCCTCGGGCGACACGACCTCGATCTCGTAGCCGAGCTCGGCGCCGAGCACCTTGAAGGTCTCCTCGTCGAGGGACTGCGTGGCCGTGGCCATCTCGCCGAGGTGGAAAAGCACGGTGACGAGCGACGCCGGGTTGGCGTTGATCTTGTCGGCGAAGTCGGTCAGTGAGGCACCACGACGGACGCGGATGGTCGTCTTGCCGTCACCACGGGGGACGCTGACGCCACCCAGGCTCGGGGCCTGCATCTGCTCGAACTCCTGGCGCTTCGCGCGCTTGGACTTGCGGCCTCGGACCGGGCGACCGCCGCCACGACCGAAGGCACCAGCCGTCGAGCCACGACCGCCGCCGCCACCGCGGGGACCGCCGAAGCCGCCGGGACGACCGCCGCCGGGGGCGCCGCCGGGGCCACCACCGAAGCCGCCACGGCCACCGCCGCCACCCGGGCCACCACGGCCGGGGCCGCCGGCCGGGCGCTGGCCCGGACGGCCGACGGTGCTGCGCTCGGGCATCATGCCCGGGCTGGGACGCGGACCACCGGGACGCGGGGCGCCACCGGGAGCACCGGGACGACCGCCCGCTGCGGGGGCACCGGGACGCGGGGCGCCACCGGGAGCACCGGGACGCTGGCCGCCCTGACCACCCTGACCACCCTGGCGCTGCTGCGGACGCGGCATGCCCTGGCTGGGGCTGAACGGGTTGTTGCCCGGACGCGGGCCGGCGTCGCCACCGGGACGCGGGGCGCGGGACTGGCCCATGCCCTGGCTCGGGGCGAACGGGTTGTTGCCCGGACGCGGCTGACCCGGACGGGGAGCCGGACGCGGGGAGGCCGGGACGCCGGAGGTCTGCTGACCACCGTCACGGCTGGACTGCACGCGCGCCGGGGCCGACGCCGCGGGAGCGGCGGGGGCCGGAGCAGCCGGGGCCGGAGCCTTCGGTGCCGGGGCGGCGGGCGCGGGAGCTGCCTTGGCGGGCGCCGGAGCGGCCTCCCGGGCGGCAGGTGCTGCGGGAGCAGCCGGGGCGGGGGCCGCCGGCGCTGCGGCTGCGGGGGCGGCCGGCGCGGGGGCCGACGGCGCCGGAGCAGCCTTCTGGGGCGCGGCGGGGGCCGCGCTGGTGGGGGCGGCCTTGGGGGCCGCCGGCTTCTTGTCTCCGCTGGACGAGCCTTCCCGGGGGAAGGTCTCGATGATCTTGCGGACGACGGGGGGCTCGATGGTCGACGATGCCGACCGGACGAACTCTCCCTGGCTCTTCAAGTGTGCGAGCAGTGTCTTGCTCTCGACTCCGAGCTCCTTTGCGAGCTCGTAGACCCGGACCTTAGCCACATCTCTCCTGTTCCTGGTCCGGCCTGAACAGGGAGTGGCCGAACCGTGGGTTATTGCTGGGGCTTGCTCATCGCTGAGTACTCATCGGGTGCTCATAGCGTTTTCAACCCGCCTTGTGGTTCGTTGACTGATCTCTGACTGATCCGGTGCTCCCCCGTCGTGGGCGGGCACCGGTGCGTGCTACTCGTGCTGGACCCCGAGCTGTCGTGCCACCGCGCTCACGTCGAGCGCCGCCTGCAGTCGCAGGGCACGCCCGAACGCCTTGCGGCGCACTGCCAGCTCGAAGCATTCGGGCGTCGGGTGCAACCACGCACCACGTCCCGGCATCCGGTGTCTCGGGTCGGGACGGAGCGTGACCGGGGAGGTGTCCCCAGCGTCTCTGTCCGTCGCCGCGACCACTCGCAGCAGGGCCGACCAGCTATCCATTCCTCGACATCCCACACAGGTGCGGGACGGCTCAGCACGGAGTCCAGTCCGGTCGGCCACAGACAAGTCTACCGCGTTCGCGCCGCTCCCCGCTCCACGGGGTGCGCCGGGCCGGGCGCTCAGCGCCCGTCAGGCGCCACCTCGACACCGCCCCCCGTCGCACCGGAGGCCTCGGGCGCCTCGGTGTCCGGGCGGATGTCGATGCGCCATCCGGTGAGCTTGGCGGCGAGGCGGGCGTTCTGCCCCTCCTTGCCGATCGCGAGGCTCAGCTGGTAGTCCGGGACGACGACGCGAGCCGTGCGCGCCGACGCGTCGACGATCTCGACGGACTGCACGCGGGCCGGCGACAGCGCGGCCGCCACGAAGGTCGCCGGGTCGTCGGCGTAGTCGACGATGTCGATCTTCTCGCCGCGCAGCTCGGTCATGACGGCCCGCACGCGCGCCCCCATCGGGCCGATGCACGCGCCCTTGGCGTTGACGCCGGAGACCCGGCTGTGGACCGCGATCTTCGTGCGGTGCCCGGCCTCGCGGGCCAGGGCGGCGATCTCGACGGTGCCGTCGGCGATCTCGGGCACCTCGAACTTGAAGAGCGTGCGCACGAGGTTGGGGTGGGTGCGGCTCAGACCGACCTGCGGGCCCTTGGGTCCGCGCTTGACGCTGACGACGAAGCAGCGCAGGCGCTCGCCGTGGACGTAGCGCTCGCCCGGTACCTGCTCGGCCAGGGGCAGGATGCCCTCGACCGTGCCGAAGTCGACGAGGACGTTCCGGGGGTCCTGGCTCTGCTGGATGATGCCGGAGATGACGTCGCCCTCGCGGCCCTTGAAGTCGCCGAGGATGGCCTCGTCCTCGAGGTCGCGCAGTCGCTGGACGATGACCTGACGTGCCGTCGAGGCGGCGATGCGGCCGAAGCCCACCGGGGTGTCGTCGAACTCGGGGCCGGGCTCGCCACGCTGCGGACGCTCACCCTCCTCGGTGACCGGCAGGAGGTCGCCCTCCTCCCGGGCCCACACGATGACGTGGCCCGTCTTGCGGTCCAGCTCGACCCGCGCGATGCGCTGGCTGCCGTCGGTGCGGTGGTAGGCGACGAGGAGCGCCTGCTCGATCGCCGGGATGAGCACGTCGAGGCTGATGTCGCGCTCCCGTTCGAGGGCGCGCAGGGCTGCGAGGTCGATGTCCATCAGTGGTCCCCTTCCAGGGCGGACGTCTCGTCCGGGTCGTGGGTGTCGTCATGGGCGTCGTCGGTGCCGCCGGAGCCGTCGTGAGGCTCGTCGTGAGCCTCGTCGTGCGCGTCGTCGGCCGTCTCGACCCGCTTGAACTCGACCTGCACGGTGCCCCGCTGGACGGTGTCGAGGTCGAGCGTCACGTGGCGCGCCGGTGTCTTCTTCGTGGCGGCGACCTCGAGGATGAGGGAGTCCGAGCCCACCGCGGTGAGGCGCCCGGTGTCGGTGCCGCCCTGGTGGACGACCTCGACGAGGCGGCCGACCTGACGGCGGAGCTGGTCGCGCGAGGCGAGCGGCCGGCCCACCCCCGGCGAGGACACCTCGAGCACGTAGGGCGCCTGCCCCATGACGTCGCTGGCGTCGAGCTCATCGCTCACGGCACGCGTGGCGTCGGCGACGGCGTCGAGGGACAGCGGCGGGACGGCGCTCGTGGTGTCGGCGACGTCGAGGTCGGCGATGTCGGAGTCGACGAGCACGCGCACGAGACGGCGCTTGCCGGCAGGAGACACGGAGACGTCCTCGACGACGAGCCCGAGGGGCGCGAGCACCGGCTCGAGCGTCGCTCTGATCTCCTGCACCGTGCTCATCAGTCGACGCCTCCTGCTCTTCTCGAATGTCCGGTGCCCACACCCCGAGGGGGCGCGACGGGCACCGCGTGCCCACCACTCTATCGGCGCCGGGGGGTCGTCGCAGACCGCCGCCCGCGTGCGAAGATCTCGGCATGGACGGCGACACCCGTGGGCTCGGGTCACGGGTGATGGACGGTCTCGGCCGTCCCCCACGCCGTCTCCTCGTGCTCGGCGGCGGCGCTGCGGCCCTCGCGCTGCTCGTCGACCGCGGCCTGCGCCTCGACGTCCCGCCACCGCCCCCGCCCGTGCCGACGCGCCGTCCCGCTCCCGACGAGGCACTGCTGCTCTCGGCCGTGGCCGACCTCGAGCGGGTCGTCGCGGCCGAGACGTCGGTCCTCGCGGGCGACGACGGCGGCGCCCTGGTGCGCCGCCTCCGCACGGTCAACCGGGAGCAGCTGCGCGTGCTGCGCGGCCGCCTGACGAACGCCGGCGTCCCGAGAAGCGTCATCGACGCCGCCGTGGCCGCCGGCCCGACGCCGTCGGCGGGTGCACGTGCCACCGGCACCCCGGCACCCACGGGCCCCGGCACCAGCACGGCAGCCGCCAGGCCCGTCCGCACCCGCAAGGCGCTCGCCGCCCTCCTCGACTCGCTCGGGCCCGACGACTGGGCCGCCCTCACGACGGCGACCACCGACACCCGCGAGCTGCTCGCCGCGGCCTACGGCCAGCGCCTCGCCGGAGCCGTGCTCCTCGGCCGGGAGGTCGCCGTGTCGTCGCCGAGCCCCGCGCGGCCCGAGGTCGTCGCGCGGACCGAGCCCCTCGTCTATGCGTTCGAGGTCGTCGCCGCGCAGAGCTCGGGCGACCAGCGGTCGACGGCCGAGGAGACGCTCGCGGCCCTGGTCCGGCTCCAGATCTCCGTGTCCGGGACCAGCTCGACGACCCCCGCCGGCTGGGCGCTGCCCTTCCCGGTCACCACACCCGACGCGGCCCTCCGGCTCGCGACCGAGACCCTCTCGTCCGCCGTGGATGCGGGCACCGAGGTGGCGGGTCCGCAGCCGAACGCCGCCTCGCTCGAGGACGTCGCGCGCTGGAGCGCCAACGTCCAGGCCCTCGCCGTCGACTGGGACGTGCCCCTGACCGCCTTCCCGGGAGCCACCGCATGAGCTACGACCCGATGTACGACCTCATCCCGGCGCTCTTCGCCCACGAGGTGAGTGGCTACGAGCCCGACGGCTACGTCTCCGGGGAGGACTGGATCGACGCGCTCCCGGGGCTCATCACCGACCTGTTCGCGGAGTGGGAGCTCGAGCCCGTCGGCCGCGCGACCAACGGCGTGTGCGCGGTGGCCATCCCGGTGCGGCTGCTGGGCTCGGGCCGCGACGTCGTCGGCGTGAGTGGCGACGGCGTCCTCAAGATCACCTGGCCCCACCCCGAGGCCGCCACCGAGCACCTCGCGCTGCAGACGTGGAACGGCCACGGCGCGGTGCGCCTCGTCCGGGCCGACCCCGCCCGCTTCGCCCTGCTGCTCGAGCGCCTGCACACGCGCGACCTCACCCGCGTCGACGTCGACGAGGCCTGCGGTGTCATCGGTGACCTGCTCGGCGTGCTGCGCCGGCCGCCGCACCCGCGCGTCCCCAGCCTCACGGCATACGCCCTCCGTCAGGCGGAGGAGCTGAGGGCGGCACCGGCCGTGCTGCCGCGGCGCTACCTCGACCAGGCCTCCACCCTTGCCAGGGAGCTCGTCGACCGGGCGCCGGCTGAGGACCGGCTGCTGCACACCGACCTGCACTACACGAACGTGCTCGCTGCCTACCGCTCGCCGTGGCTCGCCATCGACCCCAAGCCGATGGCCGGCGACCCGGCCTTCGAGGTGGCACCGGCCCTGTGGAACCGGGCCGACGAGCTCGGGACCGGCTCGGAGGTCCGCTGGTCGCTGCGGCGGCGGCTCGAGATCATCTGCGAGCGGGCCGGCCTCGACGAGGGGCGCGCCCGCGCGTGGACGATCGTCCGCGAGGCCGACAACGCCCTCGACGCGGCCGAGTCGCTCGCGAACGGTCCGGCCGACGACGCCTGGGCGCACGACCGGATCAGCCTCGCGGTGACGATCATCAAGGCGATGAACGACTGACCGCAGGGCTGGCGCGCGGCTGGCGCGACGCTCCGATCAAATCGTTTCGACTCGGGGGTGCTTGAAGCCTTAACCTTGTCGCGCTCCCCCACCTTCGTTGTCGAAAGGCACTCGCATGCCTCGCCTTGCCATGCCCACCTCCCGCGACCAGCGCTCGGCCCCGCCGACTCCTGCTCGCGAGATCGCGCGCATCGCCGTGCCGGTGAGCATGGAGTTCGTCCTCATGCTGGTGCTCAACTTCGTCAACCAGATCGTCGTCGGCAGCCTCGGCGCCACCGCCATCGCCGCGGTGGGCTTCTCCAACAGCCTCACCTTCATCCTCGCCGTCACGCTCGGCTGCCTCGGCACGTCGGTGAGCATCCTCGTCGCACGGGCCCACGGCGCCGGCCGCCGCGACGCACTCGACCACACCGTGACCGCCGCGCTGCTCGTCGCCGTGGGGCTGGGCACCGTGGTCTCGCTCGTGCCGTGGTTCTTCGCCGACCACCTCATGGCGCTCGTCGGCGCCTCCCCGTCGGTCGCCGCCGCAGGCACCGACTACTTCCGCCTCACCGTCCTCGCGACCCTGCCGGTCATGCTCAGCGCGATCCTGGCGGGCGTCCTCCGCTCGGCCGGGCGGCCGACGAGCCCGATGATCGCGACGATGGTCACCGTCGTCGCGAACTCGGCGATCGCATACTCCCTCGTCGTCGGCCTCGGGCCGCTCCCCTCGCTCGGGGTCGCGGGGGCCGGATGGGCCACGCTCGTCACGGCCGTCGTGAAGTCGCTCATCCTGCTGTGGATGGCCTACGGCCGACGCGGGGTCGTCGGCTGGAGCCTGCCCGACAGCCTGCGCCAGTGGCGAGCCGTCATCGTGCCGCTCTTCGTCCTCGCGCTCCCGCTCGGCATCACCGAGCTCTTCTGGACGGTCGGGACCTTCCTCTACAACGTCGTCTTCCAGCAGCTCGGCGACGAGGCCCTGGCGGCCGCCCAGATCGTCACGACGCTCGAGGGTGTCTTCGTCGTCGGCAGCATCGGCCTGATGAGCGCCACGACGACACTCGTCGGCCGCTCGGTCGGTCGCGGCGACGTCGACGACGCGATGGCCTGGGTGCGGCGGCTGACGCGCGCCGGCATCGGAACCGCGGCGGTCTTCGGGGTCCTCTTCGGCGCCTCGGTCCTGCTCCTCGACGTCCTCTTCGGCGAGGCCGGCCGCGACGTGCGCACCATGGCCGGTGTCGGCATCCTCGTCAACGCGGCCTTCCAGGTGGTCAAGGTCCGCAACATGATCGTCGGCGCAGGCGTGCTGCCCAGCGCGAACGACGTGCGCGGCGTCATCATGGGCGACGTCGTGGGCGCCTTCGTCGTCGGCCTGCCGCTCGCCGTCCTCCTCGGCCTGCACACGCCGCTCGGCTACGTCGGCATCTTCGTCGCCCGCATCCTGGAGGAGCTGGCCAAGCTCGCGATCTTCACGTGGCGCGCACGCCGCATCCGGTGGGAGCGGCTCGTCACGCGGCTCGAGGCCGTGCCCGCCTGAGGCGCGCCTCGTCCGGTCGTGGTGCCTCGCCTAGCGTGAGGGGATGACCAACCGCCTCGACCACGCGACGAGCCCCTACCTGCTGCAGCACCGCGACAACCCGGTGCACTGGCAGGAGTGGGGCGAGGCAGCCTTCTCGGAGGCACGCGAGCGCAACGTGCCCGTCCTGCTGTCGGTCGGCTACGCGGCGTGCCACTGGTGCCACGTCATGGCCCACGAGTCGTTCGAGGACGAGACCGTCGCGGCGGCGCTCAACGACCGCTTCGTCGCGGTCAAGGTCGACCGCGAGGAGCGGCCCGACATCGACGCCGCCTACATGTCGGCGGTGACCGCGACGACGGGCCACGGCGGCTGGCCGATGACGGTCTTCCTCACCCCCGAGGGCGAGCCCTTCTTCTGCGGGACCTACTTCGCGCGCGACCACTTCCTGCGCGTGCTGGCCGCGCTCGACGAGGCGTGGCGCACGCGCGAGGACGAGGTGCGCGCGTCGGGCACGCACATCGCCACCAGCCTCGCCGAGGCCCTCCAGCCACCGACGCCGTATGCCGTCGAGCCGGCGGCGCTGTCGTCCGCGGTCGGGCTGCTGGCCCGCCAGTTCGACCATGTCGCAGGCGGATTCGGAGGCGCGCCGAAGTTCCCGCCGTCGATGGTGCTCGAGTTCCTGCTCCGCCACCACGCGCGCACGGGCGACGCCCCCTCGCGCGACATGGCCTGTCGCACGCTGGAGGCGATGTCGCGCAGTGGGATGTACGACCAGCTCGCCGGAGGCTTCGCCCGGTATGCCGTCGACGCGGGGTGGGTCGTGCCGCACTTCGAGAAGATGCTCTACGACAACGCGCTCCTGCTCCGGGCCTGCACGACGTGGTGGAAGGTGACCCGCGACCCGCTGGCCGAGCGCATCGTCCGCGAGACCGCCGACTTCGTCGTGCGCGACCTCGGCACCGCCGCCGGCGGCTTCGCGTCGTCCCTCGACGCCGACGCGGCGGGTGTCGAGGGGCTGACCTACGCCTGGACGCCGGAGCAGCTCCGGGAGGTCCTCGGCGACGACGGTCCCGTCGCGGCAGAGCTGCTGTGCGTGACGGCGGAGGGGACGTTCGAGCACGGCACCTCCACCCTGCAGCTGCCGACCGACCCGGGCGACCCCGACTGGTTCGCCGAGGTGCGCCGCCGGCTGCTCGCCGCCCGCGCCGAGCGTCCTCAGCCCGGACGCGACGACAAGGTCGTCACGTCGTGGAACGGTCTCGCGATCGCCGCACTTTCGGGTGCCGGCGCTGCCTTCGACCGCCCGGACTGGGTCGAGGCGGCCGGCCGGTGCGCCGGCCACGTCCTCGACGTCCACCTCGTCGACGGCGAGCTGCGGCGCGCGTCACGCCTCGGCGTGGTCGGGGCCGCCCGGGCCGTCGCCGACGACCACGGCAACCTGGCGGAGGGGCTGCTCGTGCTGCACCAGGTCACGGGCGGTCTGCCCTGGCTCGACGCGGCTCGCGAGGTGCTGGACGCTGCCCGCGACTTCGCGGCCGACGACGGCGGCTTCCACGACACCGCCCGGGACGCCGAGCCGCTCTACCTGCGTCCGCGCAGCGCCGCCGACAATGCCGAACCCTCCGGACAGTCCGCCCTGGCCGGTGCGCTCGTGACGCTCGGCGCGGTCACCGGTGACGCGGCGGCCCTCGACGCGGGCGCCCGCGCGACCGCCGCGGGCCTGGGACTGGCGGTGCGCGAGCCGCGCTTCGGCGGGTGGTCGCTCGCGGCCGCCGAGGCGCTGGTCGCGGGCCCGCTGCAGGTCGCCGTCGCCGGGTCGGGTCCCGAGGCAGATGCGCTCGAGACCGCCGCTCGGCGCTCGCCGAGCCCGGGGCTGGTCGTCGTCCGCGGCGAACCGGACGCTCCCGGCCGGCCTCTGCTGGCCGAGCGCCCTCTGGTCGGGGGGCGCGCGGCGGCCTATGTCTGCCGTGGGATGGTCTGCGAGCTGCCCACGACCGACCCCGAAGAGCTGGCGGCACAGCTGGGTGGAGCGAGCGCCGACGGCGGGCGGTGACGCGACGGCGGGCGGTGACGCGACGCCCTGGGGCGACGCACCGAGGGCGACGCGCCGAGGGCGACGCGCCGAGGGCGACGCGCTGAGGGGACGAACCGCCCAACAATCTCATCTGGCAGGCCAAACCCGCGCATTCTGCGACAATCACCGCATGATGGGCTCAGCGCGCACCGCGGTCGTCGTCGAGGACGACGACGACATCCGTGAGCTCATCACGCACAGCCTGACCATGCAGGGCTTCGAGGTCTCGGCCGCGTCGTCGGGCCAGGCGGGCCTCGAGCTCGTCGTCGCCACCGATCCCGACCTTGTGACGCTCGACCTCGGACTGCCCGATCTCGACGGGATCGAGGTGTGCCGGCGGGTGCGCGACGTGAGCCAGGCCTACGTCGTCATGATCAGCGCGCGCACCGACGAGATCGACCGCCTGATGGGCCTCGAGATCGGCGCCGACGACTACCTCACCAAGCCGTTCAGCCCCCGCGAGCTGCAGGCCCGCGTCAACGCGATGTTCCGCCGACCGCGGACCGTCGGTGCGACCGGTTCCGACGAGTCACCGGCCGCGGACGCCAACGGCTCGTCGTCGACCGCCGGCGGATCGCCCCGCGACGGCGCGACACCCGACGGCGCGACGCCCGAGCTCGTGCGCCACGGCCGCATCGCCGTCGACCCCGAGGGCCGCGTCGCCACGGTCGACGACCGTGAGGTCGACCTGACGCGCACCGAGTTCGACCTGCTCTCGACCCTCGTCAGCGCACCCCGCCGCGTGTGGTCCCGCGCCGTCCTGCTCGACAGCCTCTGGGGCCCCGGCTGGTCCGAGGAGCACCTCGTCGAGGTGCACGTCGGCAACCTCCGTCGCAAGCTGAGTCGCCTCGGCCCCGACGGGATGCGTGCCCCGATCCGCACCGTTCGAGGCGTCGGCTACCGCATGGAGGAGCCGGACGCGTTCTGACGCCCACCGGCGCGACCGGGTCCGGCGGGCCGGTCCTCACTGCCGGACGGCGGGTCGAGCGCGCCGTGCGGGCCGACCGTGCCGTCTCCCGTCACGAGATGGGGGCTGGGGCCCTGGGCGTCAGGCGAAGGCGGCTGGAGCGGCACGCTCGAGGTGTGACCGAAGGGCGTCGCGCGCGGCGGGCGCGAGGCCCAGCATCGAGTCCCCTCGTTCGCGCGCCAGATCGGGCTCACCACGACGGACCGCGTCGATGACGCAGAGCACGGCCGACTCGAGCCGCACGAGGCCAACGGTGGCCGACGAGACGCGCAGGCTGAGCAGCACGTCCATGGCGTCGACCTCGTCGCGGCGTTCGAGGGCGGACGCGGCGCGGGTCAGACGCGTATCGAGCATCCGCAGATAGGTCTGCGCGATCGAGCGTGCGAGGTCGTCGCTCTCGAGCTCGGACGCCAGGCGGGTCAGGGCCGAGGGATCGAGCTCGTCGACCGTGAGTCCGGGACAGACCGGGCCCACGACCCCGTCAGAGGCCACGGCCGGCCCCGAGAGTGCACGGGGCCGCGTTCACGACGTGAGCCCGTGGACGTCCGGCCGCGCGCCGGATCGGGGCGGGCCGGCCTCCCACCAGGCGGCCCGCCCCGATCCGGTCTCCTCCCCCGATGACGTCCTCGAGTGGGCCCGCCGTCCGGGGAGGTGGCCGCGACCGCGCACCGTCACTGCAGGGTCAGTGCTGGTGCTGCTCGTCATGGCGCTCCTCCCCGGATCGGCGGGCACTCGCCCGAAGGTCTCTCTGTCAGCGGGCCGGTCCCACCCACCGTTCCTGCTGATGGGGACGACTCTGCCGCGCCAACTGCAAGGCCGAACGCCGTGCCACGCATGGTTTCCGCAAGAAAGCCACAAGGCCCTCCCGGTTCGGGAGGGCCCGCGGCTTTTGTCCTCGGCCGGGCGCGCGGCGCGCCGGCCCGGGCAGCGCGGTCAGAGAGCCGTCGACAGGTAGTCGGTCGCACTCGTGGCGAAGGCCTCGCCCGTCAGCTCGGAACCGACGAACAGGGCGGTGGCCCAGATGTCGGCCCAGAGCAGGGTCGGGCCGGTCACCGTCACCGACCCCGGACGTCCCACGAGCTTCCCCGTCGCGGGGTCGTACAGGTGCGCCCCACGCGCCGCCGTGCCCGAGGTCGCCACGGCCCCGCGCGTCAGCGTCAGGGTGCTCGCGATGCGCTGTCGGTCGAGGGGGTCCTCGACGCCGACGCGCCACGTGATCGCCCGTGGACCGTCGGTCGGCATGTCGGGATGTGCGCCGATGAGCAGGTCGCCGCCGGCGTTGATGCAGAAGGAGATCCCCTCGAGTCCCGACAGCGGCACCGAGGCGCGGTCGACAGCCCACCCCTTGACGAGGCCGGTCGGGTCGAACGCGAGGTCGCCGTCACCGGTGGGCAGCAGGGTGGTGAACGCCCCACGGGTGAGGACCTCGGCCTCCTGCCCGATGCGCAGTGCCTCCTCGACGAGGGGGCTGCACTGCGCGACGTCGACCTCCTCGCGCCGGAGCCTCATGAGGTCGGAGTCCTCGCGGTAGGTCGAGAAGATCGAGTCCATCTCGCGCAGGATCCGGAAGGCCCCGGCCACGGCCTCCTGCGCGGCAGGGCCGTCGACGTCGGCGCCGCGCAGGTGGAGGGAGATCGGCATGCCCATGATCTGCTCCACCCAGGCGCGCCTCGCGGGCGCGGGGGTCGGTGCGGTCTCGATCGGGCTGGTCTGGCGGGGACGGGTCACGGTTCGCTCCTTGCTCGCCTGTCTCAAGAGTGCCTCACAGGTTGGCCTGGTCGATGGCTGACTGCAGGGACTGCGTGTAGCCGTCCCACGTGTAGGTGGCCCCGGACACGACGTCGATCTGTGCCGACTGCGCGCTCACCGTCTCCTGGTTGTAGACCGGGACGGCGGCCGAGTTGATCATCTGGTCGCGCCGGTCGTTCCACGGGACCTGGAGCACCTCGGCGGCCGTGATCTTGCCGGCCTTGACGGTGATCTGGACCTGGACGTTGCCGTAACGGGTCATGACCGCGTCACCGGCGTAGGTCTTGGCTGCCGACGACGTGCTGGTCGACCCTGACGAGCCCGACGACCCGCTCGAGCCGCTGGTGTCGGACGACGTCGTTCCCGAGTCGGTCGTGGCGTCGTCGGTCGGCTCCTGGCCGGACGAGTCGGTCGAGGAGGCGGACGAGGACCCGGACGTCGAGCCGGTGCTGTCGGACGTCTTGCTGCTCGTCGTCACCTGCCGGGTCTCGGCCACGACGGCGGACGAGCTGCGGGACGTGCTGTAGCTGAAGAGGAGGACGAGCACGGTCAGGGTGCTCATGGCCCAGAGGACGGTGCGGCGCATGGGGGGCTCGATTCGGTTCGGTCGGTTCGCGCAGGTCGCGGGGTCGGGGGGCGGATGCCCGCGCGGACTCAGTAGGTGAAGCGCTCGTGGTGCACGGCGTCGTCGGGCACCCCGGCCTCGTGGGCGGCGGTGATGACGGTGTCCATCCAGGCGGGGTTGCCGCACACGTAGACGTCACGCTCGGCGATGTCGGGGACGATCCGGGTCAGGGCCTCGGCGTCGGTGAGGTGTCCCACGTCGACGGGGAGCCAGCTGGCGCGCTCACGGTTGCGGTGCCCCACGACGGCGACGACCCGTCCGCCCTTGGCGCGGGCGAGGTCGAGCAGCTCGTCGCCGAGGACGATGTCGGCCTGGCTTCCGACGCGGTAGATCACGACGACGCCGTCGGGCGAGGCGGGCAGCGCCTCGAGGATGGCGCGCAGCGGCGTGATGCCGATTCCGGCGCCGATGAGCACGGCCTTCTCGCTCGTGCGGACACCGGCGTGCAGGCGGCCGTAGGGGCCCTCGACGAGGACCTTGGTGCCCGGGCGCAGCGTCGCGAGGCGCGCGCTCGAGGTGCCGACGGCCTCGGCCGTGATCCGGAGCGAGCGACCGTCGGGCGCGGCGGACAGGGAGTACGGGTTGCCGCGGGTCCAGCCCGCACCGTCGAGGAAGCGCCACTGGAAGAACTGTCCGGCGCGGACGGGCAGGCGGTCGAGGCGGCGACCCGTCATGACGACCGAGGTCACGGTCGGCGACTCTTCGACGACCTGGGCGACGACGAGACGGTGGCGGCTCGAGCGGTAGGCCGGCAGCCCCACCCGGTAGACGAGGACGGCGACGAGGGCGAAGGCGTACAGACCCCACCAGAAGACCGTCGCGACGACGTTCGTGTTGAAGTCCGCCCCGGTCCAGAGCTGGTGCGGTAGGGCGAGCCCCGCGCCGAGATAGGCGTAGAGGTGCAGCAGGTGCCACGACTCGTAGCGCAGCTTCGCCCGGGCCTTCTTCACGGAGGTGACGACGACCATGACGAGCGCGATGGTGCCGGCGAGTGCGAGCAGCATGCCTGGCGAGTGCAGCACAAAGTCGACGAAGGTGGCGATGACGCCCAGGTCGGTGCCGGCGTTGTAGCCGACCGTGATGAGGACGATGTGGGCGAGCATGAGGTTGAACGACGTGAAGCCGACGAGCCGGTGCACGCGGGCGAGCTCGTCCTGTCCCCAGGCCTGCTCGACGAGCGGGATGCGAGCCATGAGCAGGACCTGGAGGAGCATCAGCACCGACGCGAGCAACCCGCTGAGACGGCCGAGGTTGGTGAGGCTCTCGGTGAGCGAGCCGAACGCGGCCAGCCCTCCTCCGACGACCCACAGGGCCACGACGAAGAGCGTGACGCCCCAGGCGAACACGGCGGATGCGTCCCGCCACCAGCGCGGCGTCGGGGCGAGGGCCTGGCGCCGCGACGCGGCCGGCACCGAGAGGTCACGGCTCTCGGGGAGGGCGAGTGAGGGCATGTCACACACATTTGTGGCGGACCCTGTGCGTGCGCTGTGCCGACGGGGTGTCAGCCGTATGAGTCGCCGGCCCCCCGGACCGTGCTCTCGTGGCGCCATCGGGACAGGTCCGTCGGGCCCGGCTCGACGCCGAGCCGCTGCCGCAGCCGGGCGGTGTCGAGGACGCGGCTGACCGCGAGGTGCGAGACGGCGTACGCCGTCAGCAGCGGAGGCGTGGACGCCCGGGTGAGCCGGGCGGTCGCCTCAAGGGCGAGTGCTGCGGTCCAGGCGACCGCCGGTCCCGTGAGGAGGGGTCGCTCGGTCCAGCCGTTCGCCGCCGCGACACCCGCCGCGACCTCGATCAGCGGGAGGGCTCGGGCGTCCGCGACATTGAGGACCTCTGTGCCGCATACGGATTCGCACGCTGCGGTGGCGGCTTCGGCAACCAGTCGGACGTCCGTGAGGTGGACGAGCGTGTCGCTGCTCCCAGGGCAGACCAGCCGCCCGTGCCGACGTGCGCGCTCGAGCCGCGGCAGGAGCGTGGGGTCATCGGGACCGTGGACGGCGTGCGGGCGCAGCACGACGCTGCCGATGCGCGCGAGGACGACCTGCTCCTGCGCTCCCTTGGCGCGCGAGTAGGCCGACAGCGGCCGCGTCGTCACCGGGACGTCCTCGGTGAAGACGTGGCGCGGGCGGCTGGGAGCCCGGAGGGGGTAGACGCTGCACGACGAGACGAGCACGACCTTGGCCCGGGGCCAGGTGTCGAGGACGGCGCGGGTGCCGTCCACGGTGACGGCCTCGTGGACGGCCCAGGGGTCCCACTCGTCGACGTGCGCCGCTGCGTGGACCACGGCGTCGACCGGCGGCGGGTCGGCCAGCACGCCGGTCGTGAGGTCCCACCGACGGTGCTCGAGCCCCGGGCGCAGGGCGACCGGCCGGCGGCTCAGGCCGAGCACCTCGTGTCCCTGGGCGAGCAGCCGGTCCACGACCGCACCACCCACGAAACCGCTGGCCCCCGTCACCGCGACCCTCATGGCGCCGTGCCCACCCGGCCGTCAGTGACGAGCGCCCGCAGCGCCTCCAGGTCGAGGGCCCCGGAGCGGCCGCGACGGGGCACCGACTCGACGACGACGACGTCGTCGGGGCGCCAGGCCTCGTCGGCGAGCGCCGGCCAGGCACGGTGGACGAGGCGGCTGGCCTCGCGTGCCAGTCGCTCGGTGACGCCTCGCACGGGGACGACGGCGAGCACGACGCGTTCGTCGCCCGTGACCGGGTGGGGCACCCCGACGAGCGCGCAGTCCCGGACGTGCTCCGAGAGCCGCTCGAGCAGGAGCGGCTCGACGAGCTCGGGGTAGATGTTGGTCTGGCCGCGGATGATCATGTTCTTGGCCCGCCCGGCGAGCAGGAGCGTGCCGTCAGGCAGGAGCTCGCCCAGGTCGCCGGTGCGCACCTCGTCGTCGGGCCGCTCCCCCGCGAGACGGTGCCGTGCCTGCGGGGCACGCACGACGATCTCGCCGACCCCATCGGAACCCGGGGCGTCGATGCGCACCAATACGCCGGGCAGCGGGCGACCCAGGCTCGTGCGAGCGATCGGTGACGCGAGCACCTCGGCGCCGGTGGCGACGGCCACGGGCAGCGCCTCGGTGAGCCCGTAGAGGGCGCGCACGTCCACGCCGGGCGCGAGGCGGGCCAGACGTCGCACCGTGGCCGGCAGCACGGGAGCCCCACCCATGGCGACGTGCCGGACGGACGGCGGCAGTCCGTGGGTGGCTGCCGCGAGCACCTTGGCCGGGACGGCGTACGCGTGGGTCGCAGACTCCCACCCGGCCTGGCGCAGCCACGCTGCCGGTGACGCCGTCACCGGTGGGAGCGACCAGACCGCCCCGGCCACGAGACTGGGCAGGCCGATCATCAGCTGGTCGGTGTGCACGACGGCGCCCGCGTCGAGCCCGAGGGCCGACACGGCGGCGTGGACCCCCGCCGACAGCGATGCCAGGGTGTGGACCACGGCACGCGGCGCCGCGGTCGAGCCCGACGTGAAGACGACGAGCGCATCTCGTGCGGGGTCACCCACCCCAGGCGCGGTCGAGGACCGTGTCAGGTGCTCCCAGCGGGTCGCCGAGCGCGGCACCCCAGGCAGCCGCGGGCCGGTGACGACGTGCACGAGGCCGGGCGCCGAGAGGTCGGGCAGCTGGAGGCCCGACGTGGCGGGCAGACGGGCGAGCACGGTCGAGAAGGGGCGTCGAGTGGCGGCGTGGACGACGGTGTCGGCGACCGCGGCGCGGACCGGCGCGGTCCGACGACGCACGTCGAGCAGGGCCTGCCCGGCACCGGGGTCGGCCACGACGACGACTCCCCCGGCGAGGACGACCCCGAGGGCCGCGGCCACGGCACGCGGCGAGGGGCGGACGGCGAGCAGGACCCCGTCGCCCCGCACGAGCCCGTGGGTCGTGAGGTGCGCGGCCACGGCCGTGAGATCGGTGCCGAGCTCGCCGTACGTCACCGACCGGCCCCGGTGGTCGCGGACGGAGACGCGGTGCGGCTCGGCGGCCGCCCTCGCCAGGAGCGTCGTGACGAGGTCGGCCTCGCCCGTCATGCCGCCTGCCCGCCGTTCGTGGCCAGGTCCGACCGGCCGCTGCGCACCGTCAGGTGGGCGTATCTCGGCACGAGGACGCGTCTGGCGGCGCGACGCGACGTGACCACGAGCCCCTGCTCGCCCGCCACGTCGAGGAGCATCGCCGTCATGGCCCGCAGCTCGGCCAGCGCGAGCGGCGCACCGAGGCAGAAGTGCGAGCCGGCCCCGAACCACAGGTGGCGCAGGTCGCCGGTGGCGGGGCGTCCCGGCTCGAAGCCCCCGACCCGTCGCGTCGCCCACCACAGCAGCACGACGACGCGCTCGTCGGCCCGGAGCCGGAGCCCTCCGACGTCGGTCGAGCGGACGCATCGGCGCAGGGTCGCGAGGCTCGGCGTCGTCATGCGCAGGCCCTCCGCCACGGCCTCATCGACGTCGCACGTGACGGCTGCCCGGGGCTCGAGCAGGCCTGCGTCGGCGAGCTGGCCGGCGATCCGGGGCAGCGCGCTGCTCACCGTGCCCGTGCCGGTGAGGAAGAGCGCGGCCGCGAGCGAGCGCGCCTCGTCGATTGAGGCGCCCTGCCGGGCCAGCCGTCCCATGACGGTGTCGGGCGACGCTGCGTCGTGGGCGGACTCGGCGGCGTCCTGCACGACGGCGAGCGCTGCGCGGGCCCGTTGCACCGCCGCGTCGTCGATGGTGCGTGTGCGCCACGTCACCATCGACTCGACGGCGTCGCTCGCCGCGAGGAGCACCGACGGCGGAGTGCTCGGGTCGAGCCCGACGACCACCCCGATCACGGCGGCGGACACCTCGCGCGCCAGCCCCACGAGGTCGACGTGCTCACCGGCCCTCAGCCGGTCGGCCGCTCGCGACACGCGGGGACCCGCCGCGGCGTCGCAGACCTCGCGCACCACGCGGGGCGAGAAGAGGTCTGCGAGCGAGCGCCGCAGGGTGCGGTGGTCGTCGCCCTCCATGTTGAGCAGCACCCGGTCACCGAGGACCGGCGTCCAGAGCGCGCCCGACGAGCCGGGGCCGTTCTTCGCGAACGCGTGCGTGTCGGTGAGCACCTGCCGTGCCACGTGCGGGTCGGCCACGAGCACGCCGACGCCGGGCACGCGTACGACACCACTCCGGGACACGGCGGCGTCGACGAGGCGCGCGACCACCGGGTGGGCCGAACGGACCAGCCGGGACTCCCAGCGGCTGCCCGGGTCGGTCAGGGCGAGCGCCCTCACGCGACGACCCGGACGTCGACGACGTCGGGGCGGTGGCCGTGGTCGAGGTACCACCGCAGGGTGTTGCGCAGGCCGTAGGCACGCAGGCGTCGCACCGAGGCGTGCACCACGAGGTCGCGGTGGTGCTCGACCCGGGTGCTGACGCGGCGCACCCGGTTGACGAGCTCGCGGTCCTCGTGGACCTCCTCGATGGCAGTCCTCGGGAAGCCGCCGCTGGCCACGTACGCCGCGGCGCTGACGCCGATGTTGCAGCCCGGGCTCATCCGGTAGGGCCCCTGCAGCTCGGGCGACCGGTTGCTCGGACGGAAGCGCCCGAACGTCTGGCAGATCCCGATGACGCCCGGGAGGACGACGCGCTCCCACGGGTGGAGGCGCACCTCGTCGGTGCGCGCCCGCATCGGTCCCGTGACGAGGTCGGCGCCGGCCGCGAAGGCGCGCCGACCGACGGCCGTCCACTCGCGGACGGGCAGCGTGTCGGCGTCGGTGCGCAGCACGTGCGTCGCCCCGTGCGCGATCGCGTGGCGCACGCCGGTGTCGGAGGCCGCGCCGGTCCCCTTGCGCGCCTCGGAGACGATCGTCACGCCGAGATCGTATGCCGCACAGGCCCTTTCGACTTCGGCGACCGTGCCGTCGGTGCTGGCGTTGTCGACGACGACCAGGCGGAAGTCGCGGTCACGCTGCGCGGCGAGGGCGGCGATCGTGCGTGCGATGCCGCCCTGCTCGTTGAAGGCGGGGACGACGACCCAGAGCCGGACGCCGCCGGCCCCGAGCGGCGCGAGAGGGGTCACCATCGCACCGCCATCGTGCCGACGCTGATGCCCCCGGCCAGGCCCACGAGGAGCACCGGCCGGCCCGGCTCGGCCAGGCCGCGCCGCTCGATCTGCTGCCACTGCAGCGGAAGGGTGGCCGAGGCGCAGTTGCCGTGGTCGGGAAGCGTCTCGACGACGAGGTCCCGGCGCAGCCCCAGGCGTGCGGCGAAGACGTCGAGGTAGGGCATCGCGACCTGGTGGACGGCGACGGCGACGAAGTCCTCCACGCCGAGACCGTCGGACTTGAGCGCACGGTCGATCTCCTCGACGTCGACGCTGTCGAAGGCCTGGCGCAGCCGCGCCCCGTCCATGACGAAGTAGCCCTTGTCGACGTCGCGGGGGTGCCGGGTGCCTCCGGCGGGCAGCTGTCCGACCGACCAGTGCCGCGACTCGGCCGTGAACCAGCGGTGCAGGATCTCGCCCCGCGCACCCGGTGCGGCCCGCTCGACGAGGGCAGCGGCGCCCGCGTCGCTCATCGTGTAGCCGGGCACCGACTCGACGAACTGTCGGGCGTCGCGCACGCTCCACCGGGCTGCGCGCGAGGGCATCTCGCCCGTGACGACGAGCACGCGTTCGTACTGCTCCATGGCGATGAGGGCCTCGGCGACCTGGACGCCGTTGAGCCAGGAGTTGCACGCGTTCTTGACGTCCATGACCGGGCACCGGGCGCCGAGCAGGTCGGCGACGATGTGTGCGGTCGCGGGCTCGACCAGGTCCTGCGACGCGGAGGCGAAGACGATCAGGTCGACGTCGGCGACGTCGAGACCGAGCGACGCCAATGACGTGCGGGCCGCCCGCGCCGCCAGGTCGGAGGCCTGGACGTCGGGACCGGCGTGGTAGATGCGACGCACTCCCGTCAGGCGTCCGAGCACCCCCACGGGAGGCACGAAACCCTCGCTCGAGAGGACGATCCGAGCCTCGACCTCCTCGACGGTGAGGGCGTGCTCGGCGACGTGGGCGCTGACGCCGGCGATCCGGCTGGACAGGCGACTGGACATGCGACCGCGGCCCTCCCTGGCTCGGCGACTCGGCCCCTCCGGAGCCGTGCGGGCAGTTTACGGTGAGCGCATGGCACCCGCGCTGAGCCGACGTACTCAGGCCCGCGACCCCGACCCCGGCGCGTCCGGCCCGGGTGTCGCCGGCCTCGGTGTCGCCGGTCCCGCTCGTGCCGGGAACCGGGCGGCCGCTCGCCACGAGCGTCGCGTCATCCGGTCGGCCGACCCCCGACTGGGGCTGCTCGTCGCCGCCGCGCGCGTCGGGCCCGGGATCGTCCGAGTGCCGCGCCTCGGGTGGGTCGTGCGTGACCCCGTGCTCATCCGTCAGGTGCTCGTTGACCACCGCTCGACCTCACTGCTCGGGGAGGGTGGCGTCGGCCACCTCTGGTCGCAGGTCCTGGGCGACTGGGTCGAGAACCTCTTCGACGGCCGCGGCCACCACTCCCTGCGCACCCGGGCTCGTGACCTCTTCACCGACGCCGCGGCCCACGACCTCGTCGCGGCGGCGGCCGGTCCGGTGACCGAGCCGGCCCGGCGGCACCTGCGCGAGGGCGACGCCGTCGACGTCGCCGACCTCGCCAGGGTCGTCGTCGGACGGCTCGTCGTCGCGATGCTCGGCATCGACGCAGCGACGTTCGCGCGCGAGGCCGCGGCGGCGGGCCTCGACGACGACGGCTGGGGCGCCTACCGTCTCGTCTTCGCCCGTGGAGAGGAGCTCGCCGCGCTGGCCCTCGGCACGCAGTCCGACACGACCCTGTCCCCCGGCACCGTGCGCCGCGCCGAGGACATCCTCGGCGGTCTCACCGCAGGGGTCGCGGCGGCATACCGATCCTCCGCTGGCACCACGGTGCTCGGTCGCTGCCGAGAGCTCGGGGTCACCGAGGAGGAGGCGACGGGCCTGGCGTCCCTGCTGCTCGTCGCCGGCACGGAGACGGCGGCGAGCGCGATCGCCCGGACGACAGCGCTGCTCGCCGACACCGGGCAAGCGGCCCGGGTCGCCGCCGCGACGGGCACGGAGCGGGACGCCCTGCTCGACGTCGCCGTCCGCGAGGGGCTGCGGGTGACGACGCCGGCCCCGGTCATCGGTCGGCATGTCACGAGGGACGTCACCGTCGGCGGTCGCACCCTGAGGGCGGGCGACCGGGTGCTCGCCCTGACGTACGTGGCCAACACCGCACCGGGAGCGTTCGACCTCGACCGGCCCTACCTGCCCGACAACCGGCACCTGTGGTTCGGGGCGGGGCGGCACCTCTGCCTCGGGGCGCCGGTCGCCCGGGCCGAGCTGCGGGCCGTCCTGGCCGCCCTCGCCGAGGTCGGCCCGTGGACGGTCGTCGACCGCGAGGCGGCCCGCGGCGTCCTCATCCCCACCTACCGCCGCCTCCTCGTGACGCGGGCGTGACGCCGGCCTGACGCCGGCGTGACGCCGGCGTGACGCCCGCGACCCCGGGTCCCGTCAGGGCCACCAGCCGAGGAGGCTGCCGCCGATCTTGACGATGAACGCGCTGACGATGACGACGAAGACGACCCGCACGAAGCCGCTCCCCTTCGCCACCGCCGTCCGGGCCCCGGCGTAGCCGCCGAGCAGGTTGAAACCCGCGATGACGACGCCGACCTTGAAGAGCACGAGGCCCATCGGCAGGAAGACCGTGAGCGCCCCGAGGTTCGTCGCGAAGTTCGCGATCTTCGCCTTGGCGCTCGCCTCGAGGAAGTTGTAGCCGAGCAGACCGACGAGGGCGAACACGAGGAAGCTGCCGGTGCCCGGGCCGAGCGCGCCGTCGTAGACCCCGATGGTGAATCCCGTCAGCATCGCGAGCACGGTGTGCTTGGCGCCGTGGAAGCGACGGATCGACTCCTTCCCGAGGTCGGGCTTGAAGAGCGTGTAGGCCCCGACGAGCACGAGGAGCACGAGGATGATGGGGTTGAACGCGGACTTGGGGATGTGCAGCCCGATGAGCGCGCCGCCGATCGACCCGACGTAGGCGACACCCGCCATCGGCAGGGCGGTGCGCAGGTCGGGGCGCACGCGCCGGTAGAAGGTGACCGAGCTCGTCGCGGTGCCGAAGATCGAGCCGAACTTGTTCGTCGCGAGCAGCTGCGCCGGCGACGCGCCGGGGAGACCGATGAGGAGCGCCGGCAGCTGCACGAGGCCGCCCCCGCCGACGACGGCGTCAATCCATCCCGCGACGAAGGCGGCGGCCCCGAGGAAGGCGAGGGTCGTGAGGGTCGGGTCGCTCACGCGTCCGCACCGTCGGCGCGGGCGTTCCAGGACTCGACGATGGTGAGCACGTCGCCGATCTCGTGCGCCACGGCGTCGGGCGTCGCGTCGTGGGAGACCTGCTGGTCGAGCGGGATGCTCGAGTGCGGCACCCAGATGGCGCGCATGCCGACCTGCTGCGGACCGTGGACGTCCTCGTAGGACCGGTCTCCGACGTAGGCGCACTCCCCCGGCCGGAGGCCCGCCTCACGGGCGGCATGGGCGAAGATCTCGGGCTGCGGCTTCACCCACGGCGTCTCGCTGGAGTAGACGTCGACGTCGACGAGGTCGAGCACGCCGTCCCGCTCGAAGATCGACCGGTGGTAGTCGCGGTCCCACAGGGTGTTGGACAGCACGCCCACGCGGATCCCCCTGTCTCGCAGCCCTTCCCAGAGAGGACGGATACCCGGCGCCGTGATCGTGTGGGGCTCCCAGAGGGCGCGGTATGCCGTGAGCGCCTCGTCGGCGCCCGGGTGCCCCTCCGCGACGCCCACCGACTCGAGCAGCTCGTGCAGGCGCGCGCTGCCGCCGCCGGTGCGGCCGCGCTTCCACGCCGCGTCCTCTGCGGCGCAGATCGCAGCGACGAACGCGGCGTGCGCGTCGCCCGTGTGACCGAGCCCGGCGGCATACGCCCCCCACGTGGCGTGGAAGTCCACCTCGTGCCAGGGGGTGATGGTGCCGCCCCAGTCGAAGAGGACCGCCCGCACGGGCAGGTCGGCCGGGCTCACGAGCGCTCGACCTCCGCGGTGACCTCGGCGGTCAGGGCGGCGACGGCGTCGTCGACGGCGACGTCGCGACGCTCGCCGGTGCGACGGTCCTTGATCTCGACCGTGCCGTCGGCGAGGCCGCGACCGATGACGAGGATCGTCGGGATGCCGATGAGCTCGGAGTCCTTGAACTTCACGCCGGGGCTGACGCCCTTGCGGTCGTCGACGAGGACGGTCAGGCCCTGCACCTCGAGCTCGCGGGCGATCTCCTCGGCCTTGACGAAGAGGGACTCGTCCTTGCCGGCGGCG
The DNA here is from genome assembly GCF_001428505.1 of Terrabacter sp. Root181. Lineage (GTDB taxonomy): Bacteria > Actinomycetota > Actinomycetes > Actinomycetales > Dermatophilaceae > Terrabacter. Next base: position 1,852,858 of record NZ_LMHU01000001.1, on the reverse strand, counting down.
ACGATGTGGACGTCGGCCGGTGCGAGCTCGCGCGGCCAGATGATCCCCGCCTCGTCGTTGTTGCCCTCGACGACGCAGGCCACGGCCCGCGAGACACCGACGCCGTAGGAGCCCATGACGACCGTGACGAGCTTGCCGTTCTGGTCGAGCACCTTGAGCTCGAGCGCCTCGGCGTACTTCGTGCCGAGCTGGAAGACGTGGCCCATCTCGATGCCACGCGCGCCCGAGAGCGTGTGGTCGCAGTTCGGGCAGGGGTCGCCGAAGCGCACCTCGGCGGCCTCGATGGTGCCGTCGGCGGCGAAGTCGCGGCCGGCGACGAGGTCGATGACGTGCTGGCCGGCGACGTTGGCACCGGTGACCCATCGCGTGCCCTCGGCGACCCGCGGGTCGAGCAGGTAGCGGATGCCGGTCGTGCCCTCGAGCCCGAGCGCGCCGGGGCCGATGTAGCCCTTGACGAGGCCGGGGTGGGCGGCGAAGTCGGCCTCGGTGAAGGCGTCGACCTCGGCCGGCTCGACCTGGGCGCCGAGACGCTTCTCGTCGACCTCGCGGTCACCGGGCACGCCGATGGCGAGCGGTTCGCGGGTGCCGTCGGGCTGGACGAGCGTCACGACGACGTTCTTGAGCGTGTCGCCGGCGGCCCACGGGCGGTCCTCGCGCGGGAAGCGCTCGTTGAGGTGCGCCACGAGCGTCTCGATCGTCGGGGTGTCGGGCGTGTCCTCGGCGTGCGCGGCCGGCACGCCGTCCCAGCCGAGGGGGTCGGGCGCCGGCACGCGCACGGCCTCGACGTTGGCGGCATACCCACAGCTCGTGCAGTGGACGTAGGTGTCCTCGCCGACGTCGGCCGTCGCGAGGAACTCCTCGCTCTTGCTGCCGCCCATGGCACCGGCCATCGCCTCGACGATGACGTAGTGGAAGCCGAGGCGGTCGAAGATCCGGATGTAGGCCTCGCGGTGGAGCTGGTAGCTCTTGTCGAGACCGGCGACGTCGACGTCGAAGGAGTAGCTGTCCTTCATGACGAACTCGCGGCCTCGGAGCACCCCGGCGCGCGGACGTGCCTCGTCGCGGTACTTCGTCTGGATCTGGTAGATCGAGAGCGGCAGGTCCTTGTACGAGCTGTAGAGGTCCTTGACCGTGAGGGTGAACATCTCCTCGTGGGTCGGCCCCAGCAGGTGGTCGGCCCCCTTGCGGTCCTGGAGCCGGAAGATGTTGTCGCCGTACTCGGTCCAGCGCCCGGTCGCCTCGAAGGGCTCCTTGGGCAGCAGCGCCGGGAAGAGCAGCTCCTGGGCACCGATGGCGTCCATCTCCTCGCGGACGATCTTCTCGACATTGCGCAGCACGCGCAGGCCGAGGGGCAGCCACGTGTAGACCCCGGGGCTCACCCGACGCACGTAGCCCGCCCGGACGAGCAGCCGGTGGCTCGGGACCTCTGCGTCCGCCGGGTCCTCGCGAAGGGTTCGCAGGAACAGGGACGACATGTGCAGGGCCACCGGGACTCCTCGTGTGGTGCAGGATGCATCGAGCGCCGCCGCGGGGGCGCGCACGGGTGCGGAACCCCGGCAGGATATCGGCCGCCCGGGATGCGCCGTTGGCCCGTGTCCTGTCCACTTCCCGTCCGGACCGGACAGGAAGCGGTCACGGACTTGACCCGCGAGTAGCGCCGCGTGTTCAGTGAGCCTGCCGGATCAGCGGTGCGCTCGAACTCGTCCAGACATCGTGACGTCCTTGTGACAACACGCCGGGGTGTTCGGCCACGCGCCGGTGAACGGTGAGCAACAATCGGGGAGGGCGTCCGCGCCTCACGAAACACCACAAAGGAGTGTTGACGACCAGATGAGCGACCCCTCCATCCCGGCTCCTGGATCATCGGCTGCAGACAGCACCGGCGCCGCGGCGGGCCCCGCCGACACGCCCGGCAGCGTCATCCTCGAGATGCGGGACATCACCAAGGAGTTCCCGGGAGTCAAGGCGCTCTCGAACGTCTCGATGGCCGTCCGCCGAGGTGAGGTCCACGCGATCTGCGGAGAGAACGGCGCCGGCAAGTCCACCCTCATGAAGGTGCTCTCCGGGGTGCACCCCGCGGGCACCTACGACGGTGAGATCCACTTCGAGGGCCAGGTGTGCGAGTTCAACAACATCCGCGACAGCGAGCACGCCGGCATCGTCATCATCCACCAGGAGCTCGCCCTCATCCCGGAGATGTCGATCGCCGAGAACATCTTCCTCGGCAACGAGACGGCCAAGAGCGGTGTCATCAACTGGCTCTCCACCCGGGCCAAGGCGCGCGAGCTGCTCGCCCGCGTCGGCCTCGAGGAGGAGCCGGACACCAAGATCCGCGACATCGGCGTCGGCAAGCAGCAGCTCGTCGAGATCGCCAAGGCGCTCTCCAAGGACGTCAAGCTGCTCATCCTCGACGAGCCGACCGCCGCGCTCAACGCGGGCGACTCACAGCACCTGCTCGACCTCATCGCGGGCCTGCGCTCCAAGGGCGTCACCTGCATCATGATCAGCCACAAGCTCAACGAGATCGAGCAGATCGCCGACTCCATCACCATCATCCGCGACGGCAAGTCGATCGAGACGCTGCGCGTCAAGGAGGACGGGGTCGACGAGAACCGCATCATCCGCGGCATGGTCGGTCGTGACCTCGAGTCCCGCTTCCCCGACCACACGCCCGAGATCGGTGAGGTCTTCTTCGAGGTGAAGAACTGGACGGTGCGCCACCCGAGCGTGCCCGACCGCCTCGTGGCCAAGCACAGCGACTTCTTCGTGCGTCGCGGCGAGATCGTCGGCTTCGCCGGCCTCATGGGTGCCGGGCGCACCGAGCTGATGCGCAGCCTCTTCGGCCGCTCCTACGGCACCTACGTCGAGGGCACCATCGTCAAGGACGGCAAGGAGATCCGGCTGCGGTCCGTCGCCGACGCCATCGACGCCGGTCTCGCCTACGTCACGGAGGACCGCAAGACCCTCGGTCTCAACCTCCTGGACGACATCAAGCGGACCACGGTCTCGGCCCGGCTCCAGCGCATCACCCGCGGCTTCGTCGTCGACGAGCGCGAGGAGTACAACTACGCGGAGTCCTACCGGAAGTCCTTGCGCACCAAGGCTCCCAACGTGGACGAAGGGGTCGCGAAGCTCTCTGGCGGCAACCAGCAGAAGGTCGTGCTCGCGAAGTGGCTCTTCACCGAGCCCGACCTGCTCATCCTCGACGAGCCGACGCGCGGCATCGACGTCGGCGCCAAGTTCGAGATCTACGGGATCATCCAGCGCATGGCCTCGGAGGGCAAGGGCGTCATCCTCGTCTCCTCCGAGCTCCCCGAGCTGATCGGCCTGTCCGACCGCATCTACACGATCGCCGAGGGCGCCGTCACGGGCGTGCTGTCGCGCGAAGAGGCCGACCAGGAGTCCCTGATGCGCCTCATGACGCGACGGACCCACGGCGGCTCCCAGGCGACGACGCGCGAGAGCGCGTGACCCGCGCGCCGGCACCCACCCCTCCCCCATCCACACCCGACACAGCCAGGACTGCACCCATGGACAAGGTCAAGAAGATCTTCGGTGGCGACACCCGTCAGCTCGGCATGATCTTCGCCCTCGTGGCGCTGATCATCTTCTTCCAGATCTGGACCGACGGGCTCACGCTCACGCCGGACAACGTCATCAACATCTTCCAGCAGAACTCCTACATCCTCGTGCTCGCCATCGGCATGGTGCTCGTCATCATCGCCGGCCACATCGACCTCTCCGTCGGCTCCGTCGCGGCGTTCGTCGGCATCTGCGTGGCCATCGCGATGCGTGACTGGGGCCTCAGCTGGTGGATGGGCATCCTGTTCGGACTCGCCATCGGCGCTCTCGTCGGTGCGTGGCAGGGCATGTGGACGGCATACGTCGGCATCCCCGCCTTCATCGTGACGCTCTCGGGCATGCTCCTCTTCCGCGGCGCCAACCAGTACGTCGGCAAGTCCAACTCGGTGCCGGTCTCCGAGGACTTCCAGGTCATCGGCGGTGGCTACCTCCCCGAGGTCGGCCCCGACACCGGCTACAACAACCTCACGGTCCTCATCGGCCTGCTCCTCGCGATCGGGATCGTCGTCGGTAGCCTCCGCAGCCGCCGCGCCCTCGTCAAGCTCGGTGCGGACGTCGAGGAGGCATGGGTCATGTGGGTGCGCCTCGGGCTCATCTGCGCCGCCATCATCGGGGCGACGCTCCTCTTCGGCTCGGGCCGACCCGGCACGTCGTTCCCGATCTCCGGCATCATCCTTGCGGTGCTCGTGCTGGTCTACGGCTTCATCTCCAACCGCACCGTCATCGGCCGCCACATCTACGCCGTGGGTGGCAACCGCCACGCGGCCGAACTCTCCGGCGTGAAGAGCAAGAAGGTCAACTTCCTCGTCATGATGAACATGTCGATCCTGGCGGCCCTCGCCGGCATGATCTTCGTGGCCCGGTCCACCGCGTCGGGCCCGTCCGACGGTGTCGGGTGGGAGCTCGACGCCATCGCGGCCGTCTTCATCGGCGGCGCTGCCGTCACCGGTGGCGTCGGCACCGTCGTCGGCTCCATCGTCGGAGGTCTCGTCATGGCCGTGCTCAACAACGGTCTGCAGCTCAAGGGAATCGGCGCGGACGCGACCCAGATGATCAAGGGCCTCGTGCTCCTCGTCGCCGTGGCCTTCGACGTCTACAACAAGTCGCAGGGCCGGGTGTCGCTCCTCGGCATGCTGACCCGCAACTTCCGACGCGGCGGGAGCGACGACGACTCCTCCGCCCTGCCCCCGCCGTCCGCGGCGACCGAGACGACCCCGGTCAGCGAGACCATCCGCCAGTCCAGCTGAGCCACGGGCTCAGCTCACGAGACGCGGTCCCGGGCGCCGCCCGAGGCCGAGAAGAATCCGCGCTCCGCCCGGACGCGATGAGAGGAAAGAGAGCACATGCGTACCTTCACCAAGGTGCTGGGCGTCACGGCTGTGGCCGCCCTTGTTCTGACCGGTTGCGGTCGGAACAGCGACACCGGCACGACGCCGGGCGCATCCGGTGGTTCCGCCGCGGCGGGCTTCCCCGCCAACGCCGTCATCGGTGTCGCCCTGCCGCAGAAGACGTCGGAGAACTGGGTGCTCGCCGAGCAGCTGTTCAAGGACGGCCTGTCCGCCGCCGGCTTCCAGGGCGACGTGCAGTTCGCCAACGGTGGCGTGTCGGAGCAGCAGAACCAGATCTCGGCCATGGTCACCAAGGGCGCCAAGGTCATCGTCGTCGGCGCCATCGACGGCTCGCAGCTGGGCACCCAGCTCAAGGCCGCCAAGGACGCCGGTGCCATGGTCATCGCGTACGACCGCCTCGTGAAGAACACCCCGGCGGTCGACTACTACGTGGCCTACGACAACTTCAAGGTCGGCGAGCTGCAGGGCCAGGCCCTGCTCGACGGCATGGCCAAGAAGAAGCCGAACGGCCCGTACAACATCGAGCTGTTCGCCGGATCGCCCGACGACGCCAACGCCCAGGTCTTCTTCGACGGCGCCATGAAGGTGCTCCAGCCGAAGATCGACGACGGCACCCTGAAGGTCGTCTCCGGCCAGAAGGACTTCAACCAGGTCGTGACCCAGGGCTGGAAGGCCGAGAACGCCCAGAAGCGCATGGACACGCTCCTCGCGGCCAACTACACGAGCGCCGCGCTCGACGGCGTGCTCTCGCCCAACGACACCCTGGCCCGCGCGGTCATCACGTCGGTCAAGGATGCCACCAAGCCGGTGCCGATCGTGACCGGACAGGACTCCGAGGTCGAGTCGGTCAAGTCGATCATGGCGGGTGAGCAGTACTCCACCATCAACAAGGACACGCGCAACCTCGTCAAGGAGACCATCGCCATGGTCACCGCCCTCCAGAAGGGTCAGACGCCGACCGTCAACGACACCAAGTCCTACAACAACGGTGTCAAGGTCGTCCCGGCCAACCTGCTGCCGCCGGTCATCGTGACCAAGGAGAACGCGGCCGAGGCCTACGCGAACGACCCGACGCTGGCCCCGCTCACCAAGTGAGCTGAGTCCGCCCGGTCACCGCAGTCTCGGTGAAAGCTCGGTGAAGGCCCGCCCCGTCAGGGGCGGGCCTTCGTCGTCCCCGGACGCTCCAGCCTCGCGCTGCGGGCGAGGCGTAGCGTCGCCCCCATGGCTGACGTCTACCTCCACGGTCACCACGCGAGCGTCCTCGCGTCGCACGGCGCGCGCACCGCCGCCGACTCGGCGGCGTACCTGCTCCCCCACCTCCGCGAGGGCCTGCTAGTCCTCGACGTGGGCTGCGGACCCGGCACGATCACGCTCGACCTCGCCGAGGCGGTCGGCCCGTCGGGTCAGGTCGTCGGTGTCGAGAACGTCGACGGCCCCCTCGACCAGACCCGTCGCCTCGCTGCGGCGCGTGGCGACGATCGCACGCGGTTCGAGCTCGCCGACGTCATGCGGCTCCCGTATGCCGGAGCGTCCTTCGACGTCGTCCACGCCCACCAGGTGCTCCAGCACCTCACCGACCCCGTGGGGGCCCTGCGCGAGATGGCGCGGGTCGCGCGCCCGGGTGGCCTCGTCGCGGTGCGCGACGTCGACTACGCCTCGATGGCGTGGCACCCGGCCTCCGAGGGCATGACGCGCTGGCTGGGGCTCTACCGCCGCCTGGCACGGCTCAACCACGCCGAGCCGGATGCCGGGCGCCACCTCGTCGCGTGGGCGCACGCCGCCGGCCTGTCCCACCTCACGCCGTCAGCCTCCCTGTGGACGTATGCGACGCCTGAGCAGTGCGGCTGGTGGGGCGGCACATGGGCGCGGCGCACGCTCGAGTCGACCTTTGCGACGCAGGCCGTCGAGCGCGGGCTCGTGACACCCGAGGAGCTCGCGGAGATCAGCGACGCCTGGCACGCCTGGTCGCGACACCCGGACGCGTGGTTCGCGATGACCCACGCCGAGGTCATCGCCCACGTCTGACGGCCTCCGGCCGCCGGCCACGGAAACGGCTCGCGACGGGCCCGCCACCTTTGCGAGAGTTGTCGTATGCCGCGCTCCTCCTCCACGTTCACGCTGGTCACCGACCCCGCCGAGGCCCGGGCACGTCTCGACGGTCTCGTCCGGCAGGAGCCGGAGGCGCTCAGCGTCGTCGCGAGCGTGACGGAGGGCCTCGTCGCCGACCCGGGCCGTTACGTCGGCCCGCGCTGGTGGGTGGTCGCCGACGACGCTGACCGGCTCGTCGGCGCCGTCATGCACACACCGCCACACCCGCTCCACATCGCGCTGGCTACGGCTGACGAGGCCCGCGACCTCGCCGCGCTGCTCGCGGACCAGGGCGACGAGCTGCCGGGCGTCGGCGGCCGGCGGGGGCCGGCCGAGGCCTTCGCCGACGAGTGGGCCACCCGCACGGGAGCGACGACGACGGTCGTCATGGAGGTGGGTCGCTTCGACCTGCCGACGCGCCCGCGAGTGCCCTTCGAGGTCAGCGGCTCCTTCCGGCCGGCCGACGGCGCCGACACCGCGCTCGTCGACGACTGGCACCAGCAGTTCGTCGACGCCATCGAGGGAGGTGGGCGGGCAGCCTCATCCCTCGCCCGGCACGTCGAGCACGGTCGGGTCGGCCTCTGGGAGGACGCCGGCCGCGCCGTGTCGATGGCGTACGCCTCCCCCGCCAACGGCGGCGTCACCCGCATCTCGGGCGTGTGGACGCCGCCGGCGCTGCGTGGCCGGGGCTACGCGAGCGGGGTGGTCGCGGCCCTCAGCCGTGCGCGCCTCGACGCGGGCGAGTCGTGCATGCTCTACACCGACCTCGCCAACCCGACGTCGAACGCCATCTACCAGGCCATGGGCTACCGCCGGGTGGGCGACAGCATCAGCATCACCTTCGGCGGCTGACGCCTCAGCGCACCACACCCCCGGCGCGCAGCGCGGCGCGGATCATCGGCCACTGGAGCGGCAGCCGTGCGACGGTGGCGGCGAGGTAGCCCTGCTTCTTCGGGTCGTCGGGGTCGCGGTCGAGCCGGCGCTTGGCCTGGCCCGTCATCGTGACGTTGGCCGGGAAGACGGCGACGAGCAGGGCCGCGGACGCGAGTCCCGCGGCGCGACGGGTGTGAGGGATGAAAAGGCCGACGGCACAAGCGATCTCGAGTGCGCCGGACGCATACACCAGTGCCCGGCGCGAGGGCAGCTGCCGGGGCACCATCGCCTCGAACGGCTCGGGCTTCACGAAGTGCATGGTGCCCGAGGTGAGGAAGAGGCCGGCCAGGGCGATGGCGTCCTTGCCGAGCGGTGCGTTCGTGGCGGTCTTCATGGGCCCCACCCTAGGCTGGGCGCCCGGTGAGGCTAGAGCAGGACGGTGGTGAACGCCCCGACCTCGCGGAAGCCACAGCGCTCGTAGGTCGCCCGGGCCGCGACGTTGAAGTCGTTGACGTAGAGCGACACCTCGTCGGCCAGGCCCGACAGCACCTGCTCGACGACGCTCGCCATGGCCGGCACCGAGAGCCCCCGTCCGCGCAGCCTGGGGTGCAGCCACACGCCCTGGACCTGCGCGCAGCCCAGCGCGAGCGAGCCCACGTCGGCCTTGAAGACGACCTCGCCGTCCTCGACCTTGACGAAGGTGTGGCCGGCGCGGATGAGTGCGGCCAGGCTCGACCGGTAACCGCGGTCGGAGCCGAAGTACGGCGGGTAGCCGATCTCCTCGGTGAACATGTGGGCGGCCGCGGGCAGGACGAGGTCGACCTCGTCGAGGCGCGCCGGGCGCACGTCGGGGTCGAGCGTCAGGCCGAGGCCCGAGGGCCGGGCGCGCGTCGTCAGCAGCGGCTGGTGGGTGCGGATCGCGCGGACCGGTCCCCACATCGGGCCGAGCCGGTCCCACAGGCCGCCGACCTGCGCGCTCGGGCCGAAGATCGAGGCGCACTGGCGTCGCATGCGGCTGATCCGCGCCGCGACGGCCGTGACCCCGTCGTCGTCGAGCTCGACCGGCACGACGTTGGCGCTGACCCACGCGAGGCCGCGCAGCTCCCCGTCGCCCCAGTGGCCGAGGAGCGCGCCCGGCGAGGCGCGCAACGAGCCCTCGACGATGCGCGCCGCGACGAAGGCGTTGGCCACCCGGTCGCGCGCGCACACCTCGAGCGCGGCGTCGTGGTCGGCCACCGACAGCGGTCGCACGGGGAGGCGTTGGCGGAGCACCACCCAAGAGTGCCTGCCCGCGGGCACCCTGTCACCCCGGCGCGCTTCACCAGCCCCGTCACGGGCTGTCCGTGACCTCCGCCGTGCTCAGCGCCGTGGGTGCAGCACCGGGCGCTCGAGGTCGGTGTTGTCGAGGACCCACGTCGCGCGGGCGCGCGGGTCGACCGCGGCGAGGTAGAGCCGCTGGCCGCCGACGTAGCGCCGGTTCGGCTCCGCGTCGGGGTCGGGGTCGTGGCCGTCGCCGAACCGGGCGTTGCCGCGCGGCACCGACACCTCGAAGGGCACGTCGACCCAGACCGCGGCGTCCCACACGTCGGCGAGCTCGGGCCGCTGGAGGAAGATGCCGTCGACGACGAGCACCGGGTCGCGTCCGACCGCGACCGGCTCGGGGTGCACCGGCCGGTCGGCCTCCACGTCGTTGACGGCCGTGGTGACCGGCTCGCCACGACGGAACGGCTCGATGACGGCGCGACGGAACGCGGCGTAGTCGTAGGAGTCCTCGTAGAAGGTCTCGGGGCCGCGGCCTCGGGCGACCCGTTGCGCCCGGGGGCGGTGGAAGCCGTCGATCGACACGCGCAGCACGTCGCGGGCACGGTCGACCGCGCCGATCACCTCGGCGAGCTGGTCGGCGAGCACCGTCTTGCCCGCGCCGTCGAACCCGTCGACAGCCACGGCCACGCGCTCACCCGGCCGCAGCGCGACGACGCGCTCGGCGAGGTCGCGCACGACGGCGAACCGCTCGCTCGACCGGACCGGGGCACGCACCTCAGCTGACGGTGACGCTCGGGGCACCGGCCGACTCGTCGTCGACCGGCTCGCCCATCTCCTCGGCGAGGCGCATGGCCTCCTCGATGAGCGTCTCGACGATCTGCGCCTCGGGGACGGTCTTGATGACCTCGCCCTTGACGAAGATCTGGCCCTTGCCGTTGCCGGACGCGACGCCGAGGTCGGCCTCGCGGGCCTCGCCCGGGCCGTTGACGACGCAGCCCATGACGGCGACGCGCAGCGGCACGGTCATGCCCTCGAGTCCGGCGGTCACCTGGTCGGCGAGCGTGTACACGTCGACCTGGGCGCGGCCGCACGACGGGCACGAGACGATCTCGAGCTTGCGGGGGCGCAGGTTGAGGCTCTGGAGGATCTGGATGCCGACCTTGACCTCCTCGACGGGCGGGGCCGACAGCGAGACGCGGATCGTGTCGCCGATGCCGCGCGAGAGCAGCGCACCGAAGGCCGTCGCCGACTTGATGGTGCCCTGGAAGGCAGGGCCGGCCTCGGTGACGCCGAGGTGCAGCGGCCAGTCGCCCCGCTCGGCGAGCAGCTCGTAGGCACGCACCATGATGACGGGGTCGTTGTGCTTGACCGAGATCTTGAAGTCGTGGAAGTCGTGCTCCTCGAAGAGGCTCGCCTCCCAGACCGCCGACTCGACGAGCGCCTCGGGCGTCGCCTTGCCGTACTTCTCCATGATCCGCTTGTCGAGGCTGCCGGCGTTGACGCCGATGCGGATGGAGACGCCGGCGTCCTTGGCGGCGCGCGCGATCTCCTTGACCTGGTCGTCGAACTGGCGGATGTTGCCGGGGTTGACGCGCACGGCCGCGCAGCCGGCGTCGATGGCCGCGTAGACGTACTTCGGCTGGAAGTGGATGTCGGCGATGACCGGGATCTGGCTCTTGCGGGCGATCGCGGGCAGCGCATCGGCGTCGTCCTGGCTGGGGCAGGCCACGCGCACGATGTCGCAGCCGGACGCGGTCAGCTCGGCGATCTGCTGGAGCGTCGCGTTGATGTCGGTCGTCGGAGTCGTCGTCATCGACTGCACCGACACGGGGAAGTCGCTCCCGACACCGACCTTGCCGACCTGGATCTGGCGGGTCTGTCGCCGCGGGGCGAGGACCGGCGGGGGCAGGGGCGGCATACCGAGGGAGACGCTCATGGCGCCATTATGTCGCGCCCCACCGAGCCCGGAGCCGAGGAGGTGCCACTCCCGGGCTCGCAGGGGTCGCTCAGCCGAAGAGCCTGATCGGCTTGACGATGTCGGCGTAGATGAGCAGGACGGACATCGTGATGAGGACGAGGCTCATCCCGTAGGCGACGGGCAGTCCCTTGGCGACGTCGACGAAGCCCGGGTCGGGGCGGTGGCGCAGTCGCGCCCAGCCTCGCTTGATCGCCTCCCAGACGGCTCCGGCGACGTGTCCGCCGTCGAGCGGGAGCAGCGGGATGAGGTTGAAGACGAAGAGCGCGAGGTTGAGCGAGGCGATGAGCAGGATCAGCTGGGCCAGCTTGACCCAGTTGCCGCCCTCGTCGGCCGGGATGTCGAGCGCCGCGACCTCGCCGCCGATGCGTCCGACGCCGACGACCGAGATGGGTCCGTTGGGGTCGCGCTCCTCCGAGCCGAAGGCCGCCTGCACGACGCCGGTCATCTTCTCGGGGATCTTGACGATGATCGAGGCGGTGTCGACGAGGCGGTCCCAGACGAAGCCCGGCGCCTGCGCGATCGGGGTCCGCACGAGCTCCTGCCCGGGGGTGATGCCGGCGAAGCCCATCGACGCGAGCACGGGCCTGCCGTCCTTGGCGACGGGGTTGCCCTGGTCGTCGTAGGTGGCACGGTCGAGGACGGCCGGGGTGATCGTGATCGGCACCTGCTGGTCGCCGCGCTGGACGACCCACGTCATCGTGCGTCCCTTGTTGTCGCGGATGGCCGCGGTGACCTGGTCCCACGTGCTGACGGCCGTGCCGTCGACGGAGACGATGCGGTCGCGCTCCTGCAGGCCCGCGGCCTTGGCGGGGGCAACGGGGTCTCCGGGCTTGCACTGCGGCTGCGGCACCTGCAGCGTCGGCGCGGTGGTCGGCACGCAGGCCGACAGGAGGCCGACCTTGGGCGCGACCTGGGGCAGCCCGTAGAGCGTGATGACGCCGGTGAGCAGCACCGCCGCGATGATGAGGTTCATGATCGGGCCGCCGAGCATGATGATGATCTTCTTGCCGGGGCTCAGCTTGTAGAAGACGCGGTCCTCGTCACCGGGCCTGACCTCCTCCATGGAGTCGGCCCGGGCCTGGTCGACCATCTGGCTGAAGCGGCCGGTCGAGAGGGTGCGCAGCTCGCCGGGCTTGTCACCGGGTCGCGGCGGGAGCATGCCGATCATGCGGACGTAGCCGCCGAGCGGGATCGCCTTGAGGCCGTACTCGGTCTCGCCGCGCTTGCGCGACCAGACCGTCGGGCCGAAGCCGACCATGTACTGGGTCACCTTGACCCCGAACTTCTTGGCCGGCACGAGGTGGCCGATCTCGTGCAGCGCGATGCTGAGCGCCACGCCGACGACGACGACCAGGACCCCTAGGAAGAACAGCACCCCTCCATTGTCACATCGACTTCCTGTGATTCCCGATTCGATGTGTTCCACGGTCACCGGTGACCGTGGAACACATCGAATCCGGGGTCATCCCGAGATGGTGCGCCGGGCGGCGTCGCGGGCCCAGGAGTCGGCGGCGAGGACGTCGTCGAGCGTCAGGTCGGTGACCCGGGAGGCCGGCTCGGCGGCATACGCGTCGACGACGTGCGCGACCGTGTCGACGATGTCGACGAAGCCGATGCGACCGTCGTGGAAGGCGTCGACCGCGACCTCGTTGGCGGCGTTGTAGACCGCCGGCCACGTGCCGCCCGCCTCCCCCACCCGGCGGGCGAGCGCCACGGCCGGGAAGGCGTCGTCGTCGAGCGGCTCGAAGTCCCACGACTGCGCCGTCGTCCAGTCCACGGGCACGTCGGCGTCGGCGATGCGCTCGGGCCAGCTGAGGCCCAGCGCGATCGGCACGAGCATCCGCGGGGGCCCGGCCTGGGCGATCGTCGAGCCGTCGACGAACTCGACCATCGAGTGGATCATCTGCTGGGGGTGCACGACGACGTCGATGCGCTCGAACGGGATGTCGAAGAGCAGGTGCGCCTCGATGACCTCGAGCCCCTTGTTGACGAGCGTCGCGGAGTTCGTCGTGATGACGCGGCCCATCGAGAAGTTCGGGTGGGCGAGCGCCTGCTCGGGAGTGACGTCGGCGAGCTCGGCTCGCGTGCGCCCGCGGAACGGGCCGCCGCTCGCGGTCACGACGAGCCGGCGCACCTCGTCGGCGCGACCTCCGCGCAGGCACTGGGCGATCGCGGAGTGCTCGCTGTCGACCGGCACGATCTGGCCGGGCCTCGCCAGGGCCTTGACGAGCGGGCCGCCGATGATGAGCGACTCCTTGTTGGCGAGCGCGAGCGTGGTGCCGGCGCGCAGCGCCGCGAGCGTGGGCTCGAGGCCGATGGCGCCGGTGATCCCGTTGACGACGACGTCGGCCTCACGGGCGGCGAGCGTCGTGCTCGCATCGGGGCCGACGAGCACCTCGGGGTCGTATGCCGTCACGCCGGCCGCGTCGGCAGCGCGGGCGACCGCTCGGGCCAGGTCGTCGTGCGTCCCGCTCGCCACCGCGATGACCGGCACGCGGAGCGCGACGGCCTGCTCGGCGACGAGGTCGAGGTTGGCGCCGGCCGAGAGCCCGAGCACCTCGAAGCGGTCGCGGTTGCGCCGGACGAGGTCGATGGCCTGGGTGCCGATCGAGCCCGTCGAACCGAGCAGGACGATGCGGCGGGGGCGGGCCGAGGTGTCAGTCACCCCGGCATTCTCGCGCAGGCTCACGCTCGGCGGTCAGGTGGTCACTCCTCTCGCCCGGAGGAGCTCGTCGCGCTTGAAGGCGTAGGCGACGGCCCAGGTCATGCGCAGGCGGTACATCCGGATGTCGTCAGCCCACGACCATGGGCTGCTGCCGTAGTGCGCCGTCCAGTGGGCCTCGACCTCGTCGCGCTCCGGTCCGGGGGCCATGAGCTCGGCGTAACCGTGGCTGAAGAGGGCGAGGTCCTCCCCGTCGACGTGGGCCACGCTCACGGCCGGGCGCGTCTCGAGGTGCTTGGCCTTGGCCGACGTGCCGGCGGTGCTGAACGTCCACGTGCCGTGGAGGAAGTGGCCGTCGAGGGCGCTGATGCGCGGCTCCCCCGACGCCGTGACGGTGGCGACCGAGAGGACCTTCATGCCGGTGAGCAGCGCGACGAGCTGCTCGGCGGTGAGGGTGCGGTCGTCGTCGATGATGCTCCTCAGGTGGCCCGTCGCCCTGGCGTGCGAGGCGTCGAGCAGGACCTGGAGCGCGGCTGTCTCGTCAGGTGTCTCGAGCATCCTCCGACGCTAGCGCCGTCCGCCGACAGCGGACCCGATCGTTCGTGATCGGTCGACGGCGCGCGGCGTCACCACCAGCTGGCCTCGCTTGCGGCGTAGAAGCCGTCGTCGCCCCAGACGAGCCACTCCCCCACGTCGTAGCCGGCCGCGGGCGCGGCGACGTGGGGTGGTGGGAGCAGGACGCTCGAGGGCAGGGCGACGTGCGCCGGGAGGGCCGCCGCACCGGGACGCGACCCACCGTCCGCCGACGGCGGGCTGAGTGGCGGGCCGAGTGGCGGGCCGAGTGACGGGCTGGGTGGCGGCCCCGGCACCCCGCCCGCCGGCGCGCCCGACGGGGGCGGCAGGTCGGGCGGCAAGTCGGGCGGCAGGTCAGGCGGCAGATCGGGCGCCTGTCCGGGAGGCAGGAAGCCCGTGCGAGGGTCGCGCTGCGGGACGACGCCGGCCTCGGCGAGGTTCTTGACGACGGCGAGCCGCGTCCCCATGAGGGCGGCGATCCCGGAACCGTCGACGACGCGCCCCGGCCCGGCCGGCAGCCACCCGGTGAAGGTCTCGGTCAGGCGGGCACCGGCCTCGCACGGCTCGATCGTCGTGACCACGTCGGCCTCGTGGGACGAGGTCAGGTCCCGCTCGACGATCCGCGTCGGCGCCGACGCCTCGACGACGAGCGAGACCGAGCATGCACGCCGCCCGTCGTCATGGCGGTGGACGGCGACCACGTGCTCGCGTCCCGGCTCGTCGGCGAGCTCGGTGCGCACGAGCTGCTCGAGCGACGGCTTGAGCAGCCGCTCCGACGAGGGCTGGGCGAGCAGCTCCCAGAGCCGGCCGGGTGCGACGGCGACCTCGATCGAGGCCGTCTCGTGCACGGGTATCACGCCGAGGCCGCCGGCCGTGGCGGCGCCGTGTCCGACGAAGCCGCTCGCCGTCGCGGCCTGCACCGGCTCGTCGGACACCGGGTCGCTCGTCCGGCTGCGCGCGGTGCCCTCGACGTCGGCCTTGAGACCGAGGAGCGCCCGGGCCATCCAGGCCCGGGCGAACTCCGCCACGGGGTCGGTCGGCGCGAGGCCGTCGAGCGTCTGGGCGACGACGCAGCCGCCGTCGAGCGCTTCGACCGTCGTCGTCAGGGCGAGCGTCGGGCCGTCCGCCGTCCGGGACACGACGCGCACGCCGTGCGCGACGTCGACGACGGTGCTGAGGCCCACCCAGAGCCGGCCGTTCGAGCGCCGCCACACGCCGACGAGCTCCGGCAGGCCGCCGGGGCCGGCCGGCAGGGCCAGCACCCGTACGCAGTCGACGCCGAGCTCGGCTCCCGGCCCGGGCGCGACGAGGTGCGGCCAGACGTCCTCGGGAGCGCGCTCGATGAAGACCCGGTGGCCGACGTCGCGCGCCACGACCGCGGGTGCCGGCTCGTCGCGTCGACCGCCCCGCTCCCCGAAGAGGCCGCGTAGAAGGCTCACGCCCGGCAGTCTCCCCCAGCACGGCCGTCCCGTCACCGGATTCGGGGCATTGCCTGCTCGGGCATGATGGCGAGGTGAAGACGCTCGGCTCGCGCCAGGTGCTGCTCGGGGTGCTCGCCGTGGCGCTCGTCGTGCTGGGCTGGGTCGTCGTGCGCGCCGCGCAGGGCCCGTCGGCGCCGGCCGGCTCCTCGGCCCGCGACGCCTCGGCGACCGGCCCGTCCGTCAGCGGCACCGCCGGGTCCGGCGCCACCGACCCCGTCTCGGGACTGCCGTGGGTCGCCGAGTCGGCCCTGCCCGCACAGGCCAAGGAGACGCTCGCCCTGATCCGCGCCGGCGGCCCGTTCCCCTACCCCCGCAGCGACAACCGGACGTTCGACAACCGCGAGCGGCTGCTACCACCGCACACGAGCGGCTACTACCGCGAGTTCACCGTCGTGACACCGGGATCCGACGACCGCGGGGCCCGCCGCATCATCACCGGCAGCAGCGGCGAGAAATACTGGACCGACGACCACTACGCGTCGTTCAGCCGGATCAGGGAGGGCACGTGACGACGTTCCTCGGCCGGCACAGCGAGGCCGACGACCACATCGCCCAGCTCGTCTGGCTCGGCCACGACGTACGCGTCGTCTCCGGCGGGGACGACAAGGCGGGCGTGCTCGAGGCGTTCGCCACGGGCCTCGACCTGCCCGACTGGTTCGGGCACAACTGGGACGCCCTGCTCGACGCGCTCCGCGACCTCGACGCGCCCCGCGGCGTGCCTATCGAGCTCGTCTGGGACCACGCGGCGTCGCTGCGCGCGCGTGACCGCACCGCCTTCGACACCGTCGTCGACATCCTCGAGCAGGTCGCCGACGAGCGCGACGACCTCCACGTCACCGTCGTCACCCGCTAGCCCCGCCGGTCCGTAGGGACCGAGGAGGTATGCCGTCACGCCACCCGTGCGCGACGCCGCGGGCCGCGGACGCCACCGGACTGCCTACCCGAGCGGACGGCATACGCCATCGGGTGCGACGGGTCAGGAGACGAAGACCCGGTCGTCGATGAGGCGCTCGGTGACCTCCTGGCCCTCCGTGTGGAAGCGGCCGTGCTCGAAGTCCTTGGCGAACTCGAGCTCGACGTGGGCCTTGCCGTGGCGGTTCTTCTCGACGCTGACGACCGACCAGCCGCGGAAGCGCTGGATGTTGCCGAGGTTGTAGACGAGGTGCTCGCGCGAGACGACGTCGACCTTGTCGTTGACGATGAGGACGACGTCGGCCTCGAAGGCCAGCGCTGACGACCCGCGCAGGTCGTGGGTGCGCATCCGGTGGCCGGAGGCGAGCGCCTCCTTGTCGGCGGCCGAGATCGCGACGACGGGCACGCGCGCGGACAGGGCGAGGTCCTTGAGGCCCTCGGCGACGGCGGTGATCCGCTCGTCCTCCTCGGCGCCGTCGGCGGGCACCTTCTGGATGTAGTCGAGCAGCACGAAGGGCGCCTGGCCCGTCGCCTCCGTGACGCGGTCGACGGTCTCGCGGACCGTGTCCAGCGTCGTCGTCGCGCCGGACGACTCGTGGATCTGGAGGCGGTCGCCGTAGCCGCTGAGCGCGGCGAGGGCGCGGCCGCCCCCGGGGAGGGCGCCGAGGACCGCGTCGAGCGAGCCGCCGTGGACGGCCGTCTCGAGGGCGTGGCGCACGTCGATGACACCGGCCACCTCGCCGGGGTCGCCCTCGGCGGCCTCCATCGAGATCAGCCGCTCGAGCAGGGTGTGGCTCTCGTGCTCGTAGGAGAGCACGAGGGCGCTCGCACCCGCGGCGACGACGTTGCGGGCGAGCTGCAGCCCGATCGTCGTCTTGCCGTGCCCGGCCGGGCCGCCGAGGAGGACGAGCTCACCGGAGCGGAAGCCGCCGGTCAGGACGGTGTCGAGCGCCGGGAAGCCCGTCGACCACACGCGCGCGCCGGCCGGGGACCCCCGTCGCAGCACGTCGTCCGTCTCGGTGAGGAGGGCGTCGAGCGGTCGCAGGGATCCCGCGTCGCGAGGGCCGGCTGGTGTGACCATGCGCAGATTGCACCACAGGCCGCCCACGCGTCGGGCCGGTTCGGCGAATGTGCCGAGCGCGCGGCACCGTCGACCCGAGACGTCAGAGCGCGATGCCGACGTACTTCGTCTCGAGGTACTCGTCGATGCCCTCGAAACCGCCCTCGCGCCCGACACCGGACGCCTTGACGCCGCCGAAGGGGGCCGCGGGGTTGGACACGATGCCCTGGTTGACGCCGACCATGCCGTACTCGAGCGCCTCGCTCATCGTGATCGCCCGCGAGAGGTCGCGGGTGAAGAGGTAGGCGACGAGGCCGTACTCCGTGTCGTTGGCGAGGCGGATCGCCTCGGCGTCGGTGCGGAACGTCGTGACCGGCGCGACGGGACCGAAGATCTCCTCGCGGGCCATGTCGGCGTCGGTCGGCACGTCGGCGAGGACCGTCGGCTCGTAGAACCAGCCGGCGCCCTGGGGTGCCGAGCCTCCGACGAGGACCTTCGCGCCCTTGGCGACGGCGTCGTCGACGAGTGCCGACACCTTGTCGCGCGCCTTCTCGTCGACGAGGGGTCCGACGTCGACCCCCTTCCTCGTGCCCTTGCCGAGCGTCAGGGCCCCCATCCGCCGCGCCAGCTTCGCACTGAACTCGTCGGCGAGGGACTCGTGCACGTAGAAACGGTTGGCCGCGGTGCAGGCCTCGCCCATGTTGCGCATCTTGGCGAGCATGGCGCCGTCGACCGCCTTGTCGACGTCGGCGTCCTCGAAGACGAGGAACGGGGCGTTCCCGCCGAGCTCCATCGAGACGCGCAGGATGCCCTGCGACGCCTGCTCCATGAGCGAGCGCCCGACGGGCGTCGAGCCGGTGAAGGTCAGCTTGCGCAGCCGCGGGTCACGGATCAGCGGCTCCATGACGTCGCCCGTCGTGGCGTGGGATGTCATGACGACGTTGAGCACGCCGTCCGGCAGGCCGCACTCGCGGAGGAGGTCGGCCAGGGCGAGCATGGTCAACGGCGTCTGGCTGGCCGGCTTGACGACCATGGTGCAGCCCGCCGCGATGGCCGGACCGATCTTGCGGGTGCCCATCGCGAGCGGGAAGTTCCACGGCGTGATCATCAGCGTCGGGCCGACGGGCTGCTTCATCGTCATGAGGCGGGTCGCGCCGTTGGGGGCGGTCGACCAGCGCCCGGAGATGCGCACGGCCTCCTCGGAGAACCACCGGAAGAACTCCGCGCCGTAGGCGACCTCGCCTCGGCTCTCGGCGAGCGTCTTGCCCATCTCGAGCGTCATGAGCATCGCGAACTCCTCGGCCCGCGCGGCGATCTTCTCGTATGCCGCCCGCAGCAGCTCGCCGCGGTCGCGCGGCGCCGTGCGCGCCCAGTCGGCCTGCGCCGACACGGCGGCGTCGAGCGCGGCCCGGCCGTCGGCGACCGAGGCGGCCGCGACGTGCGTGAGCACCCGGCCGGTCGACGGGTCGTCGACCGCGATGGTCTGCCCCTCGCTGCCGTCGCGCCACTGCCCGCCGATGAGCAGGCCCTTGGGCACCGAGTCGATCACTGACTTCTGCGTCACCGCTGCCATGCCTGAAACCCTATTCCTGTCGTGGTGCTCGTCCTCGGGGTCCCCGTCGGACGGTTCAGCGGTCGTCCATACCCCACGGGGAGCCGTAGCCCTCGGGCTTGGGCGCCGCCAGCAGGTCGAGGAACGGGACGGCGTCGAACGCCTCGGGTCCGAGCACGCCGGCGCCCTTCCACGTGCCGCCGGCGAGCAGCTCGAGCGCGACGACGGGGTTGACCGCGGTCTGCCAGACGACGCACTGGGCGTCGTAGCCCGCCATCGTCTCGGCGTTGTCGACGACGTGGTAGAGGTAGGTGCGGCGCGGCTGACCGTCCGTGCCCGTGCCCGTGACGAAGAGCCCGGCGCACGTCTTGCCCGTCATCCGCGGACCGATCGTGGCGGGGTCGGGCAGCGCAGCAGCGACGACGTCACGGGGCGAGACCTGCACGCCCTTGACGGTGATCGGCTCGGTGCGGTCGAGACCGAGCGTGTTGAGGACCTTGAGGATGGTGATGAACTCGTCGCCCAGGCCGTACTTGAAGGTGACCCGCTTGGCGTCGACCCAGCGCGGCATGAGGAGCACCTCCTCGTGCTCGACGTTGACGCACTCGACCGGCCCGATGCCCTCCGGGAAGTCGAAGACCTCCGGCTCGCTGAAGGGCGCCGTCGTGAACCAGCCGCGGTCCTTCTCCCAGACCACGGGCGGGTTGAGGCACTCCTCGATGGTCGTCCACATCGAGAAGCTCGGCGCGAAGATCTCGTTGCCGTCGTCGTCGTGGACGACGAGGTTGGCCCCGTCGCGTGTGCCGAGCTCGTCGATCTCGCTGAAGAGGTGGTCGGCGGCGTAGCGGGCGAAGACGTCGGAGAGCCCCGGCTCGACGCCGATGCCGACGAGCGCGAGGCGACCGTCGGCCTCCCAGTCGCCTGCCACGGCGAACTGCTCGTCGCCGAGCATGACGCCGACCTTCTCGTAGGGCTGCTCGGGGTGTCGCTGCGACAGGCTCATCGCCATGTCGAGGTAGTCGGCCCCTGCGGCCTTGGCGCCGTTGAAGATCGACATGTTGAACTTCGGGTCGACCGCGTTGAAGACGTGGGTCGCCCCGTGCTCGCGCGCGAGCGCCGTCACCGCCTCGGCCGACGAGGCGTCGACCTGGGCCGCGACGAAACGGGCCTCCCCCGGATGACGGCCGGCCACGGCCAAGACGGTGCGTTCGGCACGCGTTTGGTCGTAGTCGGCGACGACCCAGCGCTCGAAGAAGCCACGCTCGGCGGCGATGCGCGCGGCGGCGTCACCGACCCCGCCGGAGCCGATCATGAGGACACGCATGGGCGTTCAGGCCACCTGTCGGTTGCGCCGCTTGCCGATGACCTGACCGGTCACGACGAACAGCAGGGCGAGGAGGAACATCACGGTGCCGATGACGTACACCTGCACGGGCACCCCACGAGCCGAGGCACCCCAGACGAACATCGGGAAGGTGATCGAGCTCGGGCTGGCGTTGAAGTTCGTGATGATGTAGTCGTCGAAGCTCAGCGAGAAGGCGAGCAGGGCCCCCGCGGCGATACCCGGTGCCGCCAGGGGCAGCGTGACCCGGAGGAAGGTCTGGGCCGGGTTGGCCCCGAGGTCTGCGGCCGCCTCCTCGAGCTTGGGGTCGAGGGTGGCCACCCTCGCCTTGACGGCGACGACGACGAACGACACGCAGAACATGATGTGCGCGATGAGGATCGCCGTGCGTCCCGAGGGCACCCCGAGCATGAGGAAGAGCGTGAGCAGGCTCGAACCCATGACGACCTCGGGCGTGGCCATTGGCATGAAGATCAGCAGGTTGGTCGCAGAACGCCCGCGGAAGCGGTAGCGACCGAGGGCGAAGGCGATCATCGTCCCGAGCACGGTCGCCGTGAGCGACGCGATGACACCGATCTGCAGGCTGAGCCCGAGCGACTCGCAGATGCCTTGTGCCCCGCACGGGTTGGTCCAGGCCGCGGTGGAGAACTCGTTGAAGTTGTAGTTGTACTTGCCCTTGGGGTCGTTGAACGAGAAGGCCGCCACGATCACGTTGGGCACGAGCATGTAGATGAGGACCGCGATCGCGGCGAAGGCGATGAGGTGTCGTTTGATCCAGGCCATCAGAGCAGCTCCTCCGTTCCGGCCCGGCGCACGTAGACCGAGACTATGCCGACGATGAGGATGAGCAGGATGAACGACAGCGCGGCGGCCAACGGGTAGTCGAGCACGCGCAGGAACTGGCTGTCGATGACCGAGCCGATCATCGTCGTCTGGGTGTTGCCGAGCAGGCGGGCGTTGATGAAGTCACCGGCCGCGGGGATGAAGGTGAGCAGGGTTCCCGCGACGACACCGGGCAGAGACAGCGGCCAGGTGACCTTGCGGAAGGTCTGCCACGGTGACGCGTAGAGG
Source organism: Terrabacter sp. Root181 (assembly GCF_001428505.1). Classification (GTDB taxonomy): domain Bacteria; phylum Actinomycetota; class Actinomycetes; order Actinomycetales; family Dermatophilaceae; genus Terrabacter. The sequence goes on along the minus strand of NZ_LMHU01000001.1, from coordinate 1,831,072 downwards.
TCGCCCGCCGCCTCGATGAGCCGTGGGTCCAGGCGCTCGAGCGAGGTGTAGAGCGGGAGGATCATGAAGGGCAGGAAGTTGTAGGTCAGGCCCATGATGACAGCGAACTTCGAGTTGAGGAGCGAGTCGTTCGAGGTGAGGCCGACGGCCTGCAGCAGGTCGGTGATGTGCAGCTTCTGAGCCCACGTCGTGACGAACCAGTCGTCGGACAGGATCGTGCGCCACGCCAGGGTGCGGATGAGGAAGCTGGTGAAGAACGGCGCGATGACGAGCACGAGCACGAGGTTCTTGTAGCGCCCGGCCTTCTGCGCGATGAAGTAGGCCAGCGGGTAGCCCAGGAGCAGCGCGAGCACGGTGGCGGTGCCGGCGTAGAGGAAGGAACGCAGGTACTGCGGCCAGTACTGCCTCAGCGCGTCGGCGTAGATGCCGACGTTGCCGGTGAAGGTGTAGCCGTCGTCGACGTTGCCCTCCTGAAGCGACTGCGACCCCAGGGTCACCATCGGCAGCACGAAGAAGACGACGAGCCAGAGCAGACCCGGCAACAGCAGGGCGTAGGGCACCCAGTTGCGCCGGCGCCGTGACGGCGGCGCCGAGGAGCCGGTCGAGAGGACCGAGCCCTCAGCCATGGTCGTCCACCAGCTCCGCCCCGGCCTCGGCGTCCTGCGACGCGTCGAGGGCGAAGCCGTGCTGGGCCGCCCACGAGACCGTGACGTTCTCGCCCAGCGCCGCCCGTGCCGTGCCGTCGTTCTGCTGCACGACGATGAGCTCCTGGCCCCACGGCATCTGCACGGAGTACTGCGTGGCGACGCCGCTGAACGACACGTCGCGGACGGTGCCGCGCAGGTGGTTGGGCCCACCCGCCTCGCCGAGGCGCAGCTTCTCGGGACGCACCCCGAGCCACACGTCGTTGACACCGTCGGGCAGGTGCTCGCGGGAGACCTCGAGGTCGGTGTCGTGGGTCCGCACGGTGACGATGTGGTCGGTGCCGCCGGGGTTGACCGTCGCCCGCAGCAGGTTCGACTGCCCGAGGAAGTTGGCGACGAAGGTGGACTGCGGCTGCTCGTAGAGCGTGGCCGGGTCACCGAGCTGCTCGAGACGACCCGCGTTCATCACCGCGATGGAGTCGGCCATCGTCATGGCCTCCTCCTGGTCATGGGTGACGTGGATGAAGGTCAGGCCGACCTCCTGCTGGATGCGCTTGAGCTCGATCTGCATCTGGCGCCGTAGCTTGAGGTCGAGCGCCCCGAGCGGCTCGTCGAGCAGGAGCACGTCGGGCCGGTTGACGAGGGCGCGGGCCAGCGCGACGCGCTGCTGCATGCCGCCCGAGAGCTGGGTCGGCTTCTTGTCGGACACCTGTCCCAGCTGCACGAGCTCGAGCACCTCGTTGGCCTTGGCCTTGGCGTCCTTGTCACCGCGCCGACGCAGGCCGAACATCACGTTGTCGAGCACGCTCATGTGCGGGAAGAGGGCGTAGCTCTGGAAGACCGTGTTGACGTTGCGCTGGTAGGCCTTCGTGTGGGTGATGTCGCTGTCGCCGATGCGGATGCGGCCACCCGTGGGCTCCTCGAGACCCGCGATCATCCGCAGGGTCGTCGTCTTGCCGCAGCCCGAGGGTCCGAGCAGGGCGAAGAACGAGCCCTGCGGGACGGTCAGGTCGAGAGGGTGGACAGCCGTGAAGGAGGCGAAGGACTTCGTGAGGGCGACGAGGCCGAGATCGCCCTTTCCCTCCTGCTCGCTCATGCTGTGGTCAGGCCCGAGAAGAGCTTGTTGTACTTCGTCTCCTCCTCGGGGGTGAGACCACGGAAGACCTGTGCGCGGGACAGCACCTCCGGCGTCGGCACGATCAGGGGGTTCTTGCCGAGGTCCGGGTCGATCTTCACCAGCTCCTCCTTGGTGCCCTTGACCGGCGCGATGTAGTTGACCCACGCGGCGACCTGCGCCATCACGGCCGGGTCGTAGTAGTAGTCGATGAGCTTCTCGGCGTTCTTCTTGTGGTTCGCGAGCGCCGGGATGACGAAGTTGTCGGACCAGAGCGTGAACCCCTTCTCCGGCAAGGCGTACTGGATGTTGGGGTCGTCGAACTGCAGCTGCACGACGTCACCGGTCCAGGCCACGCACGCGGCGATGTCGCCCTTGGCGAGGCCCTCGGTGTACTCGTTGCCGGTGAACCGGAGGATCTGCCCGGAGTCCTTGGCCTGCTGGATCATGTCGATCGCGGCCTGGAAGTCGGCATCGGTGAAGGAGTCGATCTTCTTGCCCTGCTCCATCATCACGAGGCCGACGGTGTCGCGCATCTCGGTGAGCAACGTGACCTTGCCCTTGAGGGCGGGGTCGGTGAGCAGCTGCGTGATCGACTCGATCTTCTTGCCCCCGGTCGCCTTGAGGTTGTAGCCGATCCCGGCAAAACCGCTCTGCCACGGGAGTGAGTACAGCCGGCCCGGGTCGAACTCGACGTTCTTGAGGGAGTCCTCGAGGTTGGCCGCGTTCGGGATGTTGGCCAGGTCGAGCTTCTGCAGGTAGCCCTGGCGGATGAGGCGGGCGACCATCCAGTCGGTGCTGCACCAGACGTCGCGGCCGGTGTCCTTGCCGCCCTCGAGGAGCGGACGCACCTTGGCGTAGAACTCGTCGTTGTCGAGGTAGTCCTCGTTGTAGGTGACCTTGATGCCGGTCTTCTTGTAGAAGGCGTCCAGGGTCGGCCGCGACTTGCCGTCCTCGCTCGTGTCGATGTACTCGGTCCAGTTCGACCAGTTGACGATCTTCTCGGTGTCGGACATGTCCTGGGCCGCCGCCGCGGTCTTGGCCGGTGCAGCGGTCCCGGACGCGCCTCCGGAGGAGGGGCTCTTCCCGGCCGATCCGCAGGCCGCGAGGAAGGCCGCCGCGCTGACGCCGGCCGCCCCCATCATGGCCGACCGCCGGCTGACGAGACCGCGCATGAGGGCGGCGCGCAGGATCGGGTTGTCCTTGTCGAAAGAGCTCTCGTTCATGGGGTTCTTCTCCAGGGGTTTCGTGGGGGTCGGGGTGGAGGGTCGACGCTGACCCGAGCTGGTGTTGCTGGTGGGATGCCGTGTCCGACAGACGAGCTCGCGCCGCCCGGTGCGGACGGCGCGAGGCTCACGAGTCGATGTTGGCCATGACGTGCTTGATGCGGGTGTAGTCCTCGAGGCCGTACATGGACAGGTCCTTGCCGTAGCCGCTGTGCTTGAAACCCCCGTGCGGCATCTCGGCGACGACCGGGATGTGGGTGTTGATCCAGACGCACCCGAAGTCGAGCCGCTTGCTCATGCGCATGGCCTTGCCGAAGTCGCGGGTCCACACGGACGAGGCGAGGCCGTACTGCACACCGTTGGCCCACGCGAGCGCCTCGGCCTCGTCGGAGAACTGCTGCACGGTGATGACGGGACCGAAGATCTCGTTCTGGATCTGCTCGTCGTCCTGCCGGAGGCCCGCGAGCACGGTGGGCTCGAAGAAGTAGCCGTCGCCGAGGCCCTCGGCGCGGCGGCCACCGGCCTCGATGCGGGCGTGGTCGGGCAGGCGGTCGATCATGCCCCCGACGTGCGCGACCTGGTTCGGGTTGTTGACGGGGCCGAAGAGGGCGTCGGGGTCATCGGGCATGCCGACCTTGGCCGAGCCCTTGGCGTACTCGGCGAGCGCGGCGACGAAGTCGTCGTGGATGCGTGGCCCGGCGAGGACGCGGGTCGCGGCGGTGCAGTCCTGGCCGGCGTTGAAGTAGCCACCGATGGCGATGCCCTCGACGGCGGCCTCGATGTCGGCGTCGTCGAAGACGATGACCGGCGCCTTGCCACCGAGCTCGAGGTGGACGCGCTTGAGGTCGCGCGACGCGCTCTCGGCGACCTGCATGCCGGCGCGGACCGAGCCGGTGATCGCGACGAGCGCCGGCGTCCGGTGCTCGACGAGCATGCGGCCGGTCTCGCGGTCGCCGGTGATGACGTTGAACGTGCCCTCGGGCAGGAACTCCGAGGCGAGCTCGGCGAGGAGCAGCGTCGTCTCGGGCGTGGTGTCGGAGGGCTTGAGGACGATGGTGTTGCCCGCGGCGAGCGCCGGGGCGATCTTCCACATCGCCATCATCATCGGGTAGTTCCACGGCGTCACCTGGCCGACGACCCCGATCGGCTCGCGGCGCACGAAGGACGTGTGGCCCTTCATGTACTCCCCCGCCGACTTGCCCTCGAGCACCCTGGCGGCGCCGGCGAAGAAGCGCAGCTGGTCGAGCATCGGAGGGATCTCCTCGCTCCGGGTCAGCGCGTGTGGCTTGCCGGTGTTCTCGCCCTCGAGGCGGATGAAGTCGTCGGCGCGTGCCTCGATGGCGTCGGCGAACTTCAGCAGGGCGGCCTGGCGCTCGCTGGGGGTCGTGTCACCCCACGTCTCGAAGCCGGCGGACGCGGCCGCATACGCCCGGTCGACGTCCGACTGGACGCTGACGGGGGCCGTGGCAACGACCTGTGCGGTGGACGGGTCGACGATGTCGGTCGTCGCGTCGCCGTCGGGGTCGACGTACTGTCCACCGATGAAGTTGCGGAGCTGGCGCGGCTGCGAAGTCATGCGGGAATGCTAAACACATACCTTCGCAATCGTGAAGACTTGGCGAGATAAATCTTCGGAATCAGTTGTGGGGGGACTTGCCAACAGCGTGTTCCACAGGTCAGTATCGGCGCATGACGACGATTCGGGGCGTGGCCAACACCGGGGGAAACGGTGCCAAGAGACCCTCGGTCAATCTCGACGACGTGAGCAAGACCATCATCGAGCTCCTACAGCACGACGGGCGCAAGTCGTACGCGTCCATCGCGCAGGAGGTCGGGCTGTCCGAGGCCGCCGTGCGCCAGCGCGTGCAGCGCCTCCTCGACGCCGACGTCATGCAGATCGTCGCGGTGACGGACCCGCTGCAGGTCGGGTTCCAGCGCCAGGCGATGGTGGGGCTGCGGGTGTCGGGAGACATGACGTCGGTCGCCGACGCGCTGACCGAGATGGAGGAGGTCTCCTACGTCGTCACGACGGCCGGGAGCTTCGACGTGCTCGCCGAGGTCGTCTGCGAGAACGACACCCACCTGCTCGAGCTGCTCACGACCCGCATCCGCCCGCTCGCGGGCGTCACGGCGACCGAGACGTTCGTCTACCTGAAACTCAACAAACAGCTCTACAACTGGGGTACACGATGAGCATCAACCCGAACGAGGTCTGGGAACCCACCTCGGATCGCCGCACTCCCGCGGGCACCCTCCACTCCGAGGCCGCGCGCGACCACCTGTGGATGCACTTCACGCGCCACTCGGTCTTCGAGGACCGGGGCGAGGGCGGGCTCGGCCACTCCGTGCCCATCATCAGCAAGGGCCAGGGCTGGAAGATCTGGGACGACCGGGGCAACGAGTACATCGACGGGCTCTCCGGCCTCTTCGTCGTCCAGGTCGGCCACGGCCGCGAGGAGCTCGCGGAGGCCGCGGCCAAGCAGGCCAAGGAGCTCGCGTTCTTCCCGCTGTGGAGCTACGCGCACCCCAAGGCGATCGAGCTGGCCGAGCGCCTCGCGAGCCACGCCCCCGGCGACCTCAACCGCGTCTTCTTCACGACCGGTGGCGGCGAGGCCGTCGAGACCGCGTGGAAGCTCGCCAAGCAGTACTTCAAGCTGACCGGCAAGCCGACCAAGCACAAGGTCATCTCGCGCAACGTCGCGTACCACGGGACGCCCCAGGGCGCCCTGTCGATCACCGGCATCCCCGCCGCCAAGGAGATGTTCGAGCCGCTCGTGCCCGGTGCGCACAAGGTCCCGAACACCAACCTCTACCGCGCCCCCGAGCACCTCCAGGGCGACGAGAAGGCCTTCGGCCGCTGGGCCGCCGACCGCATCGCCGAGGCCATCGAGTTCGAGGGCCCCGACACCGTCGCAGCCGTCTTCCTCGAGCCGGTGCAGAACTCCGGTGGCTGCTTCCCGCCGCCTGCCGGCTACTTCGAGCGGGTCCGTGAGATCTGCGACGAGTACGACGTGCTCCTCGTCTCCGACGAGGTCATCTGCTCCTTCGGCCGCATCGGCTCGATGTTCGCGTGCGACGACTTCGACTACGTGCCCGACATCATCACGTGCGCCAAGGGCATGACGAGCGGCTACTCCCCCATCGGCGCGATGATCGCCAGCGACCGCCTCTTCGAGCCGTTCAAGCACGGCACGACGTACTTCCCGCACGGCTACACCTTCGGCGGTCACCCGGTGTCGGCGGCGGTCGCCATGGCCAACCTCGACATCTTCGAGCGCGAGGGCCTCAACGACCGCGTCAAGCAGAACGCCCCGATCTTCAAGGCGACCCTCGACAAGCTGCTCGACCTGCCGCTCGTCGGCGACGTCCGCGGCGCCGGCTACTTCTACGGCATCGAGCTCGTCAAGGACAAGGCCACCCGCGAGACGTTCAACGACGCCGAGTCCGAGCGCCTGCTGCGCGGCTTCCTCTCCAAGGCGCTCTTCGACGCGGGGCTCTACTGCCGCGCCGACGACCGCGGAGACCCCGTCATCCAGCTGGCGCCGCCGCTCATCATGGGTCCGGAGCAGTTCGACGACATCGAGTCACGGCTGCGTTCGGTGCTGACGGAGGCCGAGAACCACCTCTGACCCCAGACTTTCCGACTCCGTGCGTATGCCGTGGGGGTGTCGCCGGCCACGAAGCCACCCGTTCGCGGGTGGCTTCGTGCGTTACCGTGCCGGAACGCTGGTGCCTGCCGTTCGTTGGGGTAGGTATCCGACGAGTGCGACGCCGACGCACCGCCGACGCTAGGAGAAGACATGGGATTCCTCGACAAGCTGCTGGGCCGTGAGCCCATGCAGCAGCAGCGCCCCCAGCAGGCCCAGCCGCCGACCGGACAGCCGTACGCCGTCGCGGCCCCGCGCGGGGGTGCCTCGTCCGAGGACGAGCGCGCCATCGCCCGCTACAAGTACCTGCTGCGCACCGCGCCGCCGGAGGACATCGAGAGGGTGCACACGGAGGCCTTCGCGAAGCTCTCGCCGGAGCAGCGCCAGATGGTGCTCCAGCGACTCAACGAGGACCTCCCCGAGGGTGAGCGTCCACGCAGCGACCAGCCGGCCGACCTCGCCCGGAGTGCGACCCGAGCCGAGATGAGCCGCCCCGGCTACCTCCAGGGTGCCTTCGGCGGTGGCCGAGGCGGCGGCATGGGCATGGGCGGCATGATCGCCGGCTCGATGCTCGGCACGATCGCGGGCGTCGTCGTCGGATCGGCCCTGGCCGATATGATGCTGGGCGGCTACGACTCGTCGCCCGAGGCGCAGGAGGCCGGCGACGCGACCGCCGACGCGGGTGACACGGGTGACACCGGCGACGCCGGGGGCGACGCCGGCGACGGCGCCGGGGACACGGGTGACGCCGGTGGCTCGGACTTCGGCGACTTCGGAGGCGGGGGCGACTTCGGTGACTTCGGCGGCGGCGGTGACTTCGGCGGCTTCTGACCCCACTCCGTAGCCAGGACCCCGACGCGGCCTTCGGTTCCCGTGGCCCACGACCCGCTCGCGGCCACGGATCCGGGCGTCGCGTCGGTGCGTCCCCGGTCCCTGTCCGGTGTCGGCTTCGTCCAAGACGACGGGCGCCCCCGGGGGCGATGCTGGGCGCTCATCCACCGACGAAAGGGACCCCGATGGCCATCGCCGCCCTCAAGATGCTCACCCTCGACAGCTCGGACGCACGCCGTGACGCCACCTTCTGGTCGACCGTCCTCGGCTGGGAGGTCGTGCACGCGCAGGACGAGTACGCCATGCTCACCGGCCCCGGCGGCGTGGCCCTGGGCCTCGGCCTGGTCGACGACCACGAGCCGCCGACCTGGCCGAACGAGCGCGGCACCAAGCAGTTCCACCTCGACCTCGCCGTCGACGACCTCGACGCGGCGGCGGCGGAGTGCGTCGCGGCCGGTGCGACGGTGCCCGACGACCAGCCGGGCGAAACCTGGCGCGTCCTGCTCGACCCGAGCGGCCACCCCTTCTGCCTCACCCAGGCCGCCAACTGGGCCTGAGACCCCCACACCTCGAGTGAGCGCACAACCCCACCCAAGTGAGCGGGTATCCCCATCTGGGTGACAGCGCTCACTCGACTGGGAGGGGGCGGGCGGTCAGACGCCGACGAGCCAGTGGAAGAGCGCGGCGATGCCGAGGATCACCGGCACCGACGCGAAGGTGCTGACGAAGATGACGTCGCGGGCGAGGTTGACCTCGCGCCGGTAGCGGACGGCATACGTGAAGATGTTCTGTGCCGTCGGGAGGGCCGCCGTCACGACGACGGCGAAGAGCGCCTCACCGCGCAGCCCGAGCGCGAGACCCACGCCGAGCGCGATGGCCGGCATGAGCAGGGTCTTGAGGACGACGATCGTCCACACGTGCTCGGCGGTACGGCCCGTCGCCGGACGCGGCCCGCGCCGCAGCGAGATGCCGAACGCGACGAGCATCGAGGGCACGGCCATGGCGCCGAGCAGGTCGATGGGCGCGGCGACGACGCGAGGCAGGTCGATGTCGAAGACGGCGATGAGCAGGCCGGCCACCGCGCCGAGGGTGATCGGGTTGCTGAACATCCGGCGCAGGCTCCGACCCAGCGTCGGGCGCTCGGCGCGGGCGTCGCTGTCGAAGAGCGCCATGTAGACGGGCGTGATGATGAGCAGCTGCATGAGCAGCGTCGGAGCGACCCACGCGACGTCGCCGAGGACGTAGAGCGCGATCGGGATGCCGAGGTTGCCTGCGTTGACGTATGCCGCCGAGAGGCTGCCGATGAGGCGTGACCCGAGCGTCCCTCCCGCCCAACGGAACCGGGCGATGGCCAGGTAGATGCCGACCACGAGCGCGAAGCTGATGAGCGACGTGACGAGGTTGGCCGACAGGACGGCGTCGAGCGACGTGCGCTGCATGACGGTGAGCAGCAGCGCGGGCGAGGCGACGTGGAAGGCGAGACGGGAGAGGTTGACCTGCGCCGACTCGTCGAGCACCCGACGGTCGGCGAGCAGCCACCCGACCGCGACGATGATCGCGATCGTCGCGAATCCCTCGAGCACGCCGACCATGGCGGCGATCCTTCCAGCCGCGGTTGACGGGACGTCGCCCGGGTCCGCTCCTCGACCACCTCGGCGGGGCAGGATGGGCGGCATGGAGATCGAGACCCTGGACGAGCTGGACGACCACCTCGCCTCCGACGGGCCGCTGCGCGGTCTCCGGCTGCAGGACCTCGACCTCACCTCCTATGCGGACCAGTTCGCGTCACGCAGCGACCTCACGGGCCTCGTCGTGCTGGGGGGCACGGTGCCGGTCCGGGTGGCGGAGGTGTTGCTCGCTCGTGGCGCGATCCTCTTCCCGGGCATCGCCGACGCGCCCGTCGACCCGTGGCGCGGCCTCTACTTCCCGTCCGACCTCTACACCGGCCTCGAGCACGGCTATGCCGAGACCCCGGACGCGAAGGCGTACGCGTGGTTCGTCGACGCGCGACTGCGCACCGACGCGTACGCCACCCTCGTCCGTGCCATCCACGACGACTCGGTGACGGACGAGCTCGACGAGTTCGTCCACGGCCGTTCGGTGGTGGGGATCATGGGTGGGCATGCGCTGCAACGGGACTCGGCGGCCTACGCCGGCGCCGCCGGGCTGGGGCACGCCCTCGCCGAGGAGGGTCACCTGGTCGCGACCGGTGGTGGGCCCGGCGCGATGGAGGCCGCCAACCTCGGTGCGCTGTGCCGGAGCGCGGCCGCCGTCGGGGAGGCCGTCGGGAGCATCGCGCGCGTGCCGGGCTTCCGGCCCGACGTCACCGCCTGGGCGGCGACGGCCCTCGCCGCACGGGGGGCCATCGTCGGTGAAGAGCCCCAGGCGCCGTCCGAGACGCTGGGCCCGTCGGCTCGCTCGCTCGGGATCCCGACGTGGTTCTACGGACACGAGCCGCCGAACGTCTTCTGCGACGTCATCGCCAAGTACTTCTCCAACGCGATCCGCGAGGAGGGCCTGCTCGCGCGCTCGAACGCCGGGATCGTCGTGCTCGACGGGGCGGCAGGCACCGTGCAGGAGATCTTCCAGGCGGTGACACCGCTCTACTACGCGCCTGAGGGCGCGCCGCTGGCTCCGCTCGTCCTCGTCGGGCGAGAGCACTGGACCGAGCGGGTGCCCGTCTGGCCGGCCCTCACTGCCATCGCCGCCGGCCGCCCGATGGCCGAGGCGATCCACCTCGTCGACTCCGTTGACGAGGTCCTCCCCCTGCTCCCTGCGCCTCCCGGCTGAACGCCACGGCCCCACCAGAAGTGCGCCACGGCGCAGTTCCAGCGGCCTCCAGAGCCGGATCGCCACCAGAAGTGCGCCACGGCGCAGTTCCGGCGCCCTCGAGAACAGGATTCCCACCAGAAGTGCGCCATGGCGCAGTTCCGGCGCCCTCGAGAACAGGATTCCCACCAGAAGTGCGCCATGGCGCAGTTCCAGCGGCCTCCAGAGCCGGATCGCCACCAGAAGTGCGCCACGGCGCAGTTCCGGCGAGGGCGCGTCGTAGGGTCAGGAACCGCGCAGGACAGGCGTCAGGACCTCGAGGACGGAGGCGTCCTCGATCGTGGCGGGCACGACGGCGGCTTTGCCGTCGGCCAGCTCGCGCATCGTCTTGCGCAGGATCTTGCCCGACCGCGTCTTCGGCAGGCCGGCCACGATGTCGACCTGGTGCAGGGCCGCCACGGCCCCCACCTCGGCGCGGACCCGGGCGACGAGCTCGCGCTTGATCCGGTCGCCGTCCGCCTCGGCGTCGACGCCCGCCTTGAGCACGACGAGCGCCCGGGGCACCTGACCCTTGAGGTCGTCGTGCACGCCGATGACCGCGCACTCGGCGACGGCCTCGTGCCCGGCGAGCGCGGCCTCGAGCGAGCCGGTCGACAGCCGGTGCCCGGCGACGTTGAGGACGTCGTCCGTGCGCCCCATGACGTAGAGGTAGCCGTCCTCGTCGAGGTAGCCGCCGTCGCCCGTCAGGTAGTAGCCCGGGTAGGCCGACAGGTAGGAGCTGACGTAGCGGTCGTCGTCGCCCCAGAGCGTCGGCAGGGTGCCCGGCGGCATCGGGAGCTTGATGCAGATCGCCCCTTCGGTGCCCGGCTCGACCTGCTCGCCGGTCGCGTCGAGGACCCGCACGTCATAGCCGGGGACGGCGACCGTGGGCGAGCCTGCCTTGATCGGCAACAGCCCGATCCCCTTGGGGTTGGAGGCGATCGGCCAGCCGGTCTCGGTCTGCCACCAGTTGTCGATGACGGGCTTGCTCAGCGCGGCGGAGGCCCACTCGTAGGTGTCGGGGTCGAGCCTCTCCCCCGCGAGGAAGAGTGCACGGAAGTGCGACAGGTCGTGCTCGGCGACCTTGGAGGCGCTCGAGTCGTCCTTCTTGATGGCGCGGAACGCCGTGGGCGCGGTGAACATGCAGACGGCGTCGTACTCGGCGATGACCCTCCAGAACGCGCCGGCGTCCGGGGTGCCGACGGGCTTGCCCTCGTACAGCACCGTCGTCGCGCCCGTGAGCAGCGGCGCGTAGACGATGTAGGAGTGCCCGACGACCCAGCCGACGTCGCTCGCGGTGAACATCGTCTCGCCCGGCGCCACGTCGTAGATGTTGGCCATCGACCAGCGGAGCGCGACGGCGTAGCCACCGCTGTCGCGGTAGATGCCCTTCGGCTTCCCGGTCGTGCCGGACGTGTAGAGGATGTAGAGCGGGTCGGTCGCGGCCACCGTGACGCACTCGCTGCCCTCGAGCGCGGCGTCGCCGGACTCGAAGTCCATCCAGTCGAGGTCACGGTCGCCGAGCTCGGCGACGAGCTGCTCCCGCTGGAGCACGACGCAGTGCTCGGGCCGGTGCGCCGAGCGCCTGATCGCCTCGTCGAGGAACGGCTTGTAGGGCACGACGCGGCTCGGCTCGACCCCGCACGACGCCGAGAGCACGACCTTCGGGGCCGCGTCATCGATGCGGGCCGCGAGCTCCTGGGGGGCGAAGCCACCGAAGACGACGGAGTGGATGGCCCCGATGCGGGCGCAGGCGAGCATCGCGATGACGGCCTCGGGCACCATCGGCATGTAGATGACGACCCGGTCGCCCTTGCCGACGCCGAGCCCGCGCAGGCCACCGGCCACGGCGCGCACCCGATCGAGCAGGACGGCATACGTCAGCGTGCTCTTCGTGCCCGTCACCGGGGAGTCGTAGTGGATCGCGGCCTGGTCGCCGCGGCCGGCGGCGACGTGGCGGTCGACGGCGTTGAAGCAGACGTTGAGCTCGGCATCGGGATACCACCGGTAGAACGGCGGCCTCGACTCGTCGAGGATGCGCGTCGGCGGCGTCACCCAGTCGATGCTCTCGGCCGCCTGGCGCCAGAAACCCTCCGGGTCACTCAGGCTCGCGTCGTAGGTGCTCTGGTATGCCGTCGCAGCGCCGTCGCTCATGGGCTCACTGTGCCGTCGGTGACGTCTCCGCGCCAGAGCCCGTGCGCCGAGGTGACACATCTGACAGACGAGCGGTCGAGATCGCGACGCACATCACGGCCGCGACGAGGCACAGGCCGCCCGCGACGTACCAGGCCAGGTCGTAGGTGCCGAGCTGGTCGCGGACGAGACCGGCGCCGAGGGCCGCGCCGGCCGCACCGAGCTGGTGGGAGGCGAAGACCCAGCCGAAGACGATGGGGGCGCGCTCGCCGTAGGCGCTGCGGCACAGGGCCATCGTCGGTGGCACGGTGGCCACCCAGTCGAGGCCGTAGAAGAGCACGAAGGCGAGCATGTTGACGTGCATCGAGTCGCTGAAGAGCGCCGGCAACAGGAAGAGCGAGCCGCCTCGGAGCGTGTAGTACGCCGCGAGCAGGATCCGCGAGTCGACCCGGTCGGTGAGCCAGCCGGAGAAGACGGTGCCGACGATGTCGAAGACCCCGACGAGCGCGAGCAGACCCGCCGCCGTGGTGGTCGGCATGCCGTGGTCGTGGGCCGCCGGGATGAAGTGCGTGCCGACGAGGCCGTTCGTCGAGGCGCCGCACACGGCGAAGCTGCCGGCGAGGAGCCAGAAGACCTTGGTGCGCGCGGCGTCGCGGAGCGTCGCCAGGGCCAGGTGCGCCGGGTGCCCGGTCGGGCGCGGCGGACGTCCGACCGGGGTGCCCGCGGGGGCGCCGTAGGCCGTGATGCCGAGGACGCTCGGGTGGTCGTACAGCTTCCACAGCACGAGCGGGACGACCGTCAGGGCCGCGGCCGACGTGGCGATCGCGGCGGTGCGCCAGCCGTGGTTCTCGGCGAGCCAGGCGAGGACGGGCAGGAAGACGAGCTGGCCCGTGGCGCCCGCGGCCGTGAGCACGCCGGTGACGAGGCCGCGCCGCTCGACGAACCAGCGCCCGGTGACGGTGGCGACGAGGCTCATGGCCATGGCACCCGTGCCGAGACCGACGACGATCCCCCAGCAGAGGACGAGCTGCCACGACGCCGTCATCCAGATCGGCAGCAGCGAGCCGACGCTGACGAGCACGAGGGCGACGGCGACGACCCGCTGGATGCCGAGGCGTTCCATCAGGGCCGCCGAGAAGGGCGCCGCGAGCCCGAAGAGGACGAGGTTGACCGAGACGGCGCCACCGATGACGCCCATCGGCCAGCCGAACTCCTCGTGGAGCGGCGTCATGAGCACGCCCGGCGTGGAGCGGAAGCCGGCCGCGCCGATGATCGTCAGGAAGGTGACGACAGCGACCCACCAGGCCGGGTGGATCCGGTGGCCGGAACGGATCGGCGCGCCGGCGGGGTCGGGGATGGCGCGCTCGGGGACGTCGTCGTCGGGGACGTCGGCGCGGCGGTCGGTCAGGCTCACAGGCACCACCCTGCAGGACCGCTTCGGCGATGACGAGTGGCCAGAAGGACATGATGTGCAAAGATCTGGCCATGAGTCCCGACGCCCCGCGACCGCACCGCGTCGCCGTCCTCGCCCTCGACGGCGTCGTGGCGTTCGAGCTCGGGCTGCCCCACCGCTTCTTCAGCGCGAGCGCCCTCGACCCCGGCTGGCCCGGTCGCCTCACCGGCGCTCCCCCGCCCTACGAGGTGTCCATGTGCACGCTCGACGACGGCCCCGTCATGACGTCTGCCGGCTACGCCGCTCTGCCGACGCACCCGAGATCCGTTGTCGCGCAAGCCGACACGGTCGTCATCCCGGGCATCACCAACACCGCCATCGTCACCCAGGGCGAGCTGCCCACTGCCCTGGTCGAGCTCGCCGCCACGGCCCGGTCCGACGCGCGGTGGCTCTCGATCTGCACCGGGGCCTTCGTCCTCGCTGGCCTCGGCAAGCTCGACGGCCGCGAGGCGACGACGCACTGGGTCTACGAGGACCTCTTCCGCCGTCACTTCCCGACGGTCGACCTCAACCCCGACGTGCTCTACGTCGACCACGGCGACGTCCTCACCTCGGCGGGCAACGCCGCGGGCATCGACCTGCTGCTGCACGTCCTGCGCAGCGACCTCGGCACCGAAGCCGCCAACCGGGTCGCCCGCGGCGCCGTCGTCGCACCCTGGCGCGCGGGCGGCCAGGCCCAGTTCATCGAGCGCCCCGTCCCCGACGAGTCCGAGGCCGGCACCGGATCGACACGCGCCTGGGCCCTCGAGCACCTCGACGAGCCGATCGGCCTGTCCGACCTGGCTCGTCATGCCGGAACGAGCGTGCGCACCTTCACCCGCCGCTTCCGCGAGGAGACGGGCGAGACGGCCGGTACGTGGCTCGCGCGGGCCCGGGTCGACCGTGCCCGGCACCTGCTCGAGACGACCGACCTGCCCGTCGACCGGGTCGCCGCCGCGGCAGGGTTCGGCACCAGCGCCTCACTGCGCCAGCACCTCACGGCCGCCGTGGGCCTGTCGCCCCTCGCCTACCGGCGCACCTACCGCGCCGAGCCGGCCTGACCCGCCGCACAGGTCCTCATCCGGCTCCTCGGGCTGGGCTCGTCGGSCTCGKCGGGCTCGKCGGGCTCGTCGGGCTCGTCGGGCTCGTCGGGCTCGTCGGGCTCGTCGGGCTCGTCGGGCTCAGCCGAGCCCGGCGAGGACCTGCACGATGACGATCTTGGCGATCATCGCCACCGGGTAGACGAGCACGTAGCCGAGGCTCACTCGGGTGTCGAAGCCGGTGCGGTCGTTGGCGAACGCCAGGATCGCAGGCTGGGTCTGCGCACCGGCCAGCATGCCGGCGTGCTGGGTCCCGCCCATGCGGTGGACGAGGCGCCCGGCCAGGAGCAGCAGCACGGCGGCTCCCGTCGTGACGACGAAACCGAGCACGGCGACCTTCCAGCCGAGGTCGGAGGTGATCGCACCGACGATCCGCTCGCCTGCCCGGGTGCCGGCATATGCGAGGAAGGTGATGACGCCGAAGTAGGACAAGGACTGGGCCGCGCCGTTCGACATCGAGGTCACGACGGGACCGAGGCGGCCGAGCCGGCCGAACACGAGGCCGGTGAGCAGCGTCCCAGCGGCCGCGCCGAGGGCGAAACCCCCGCCCGGCAGGGGGATGTGAACCATGCCGACGAGCAGGCCGATCGAGAGCCCGAGGGCGAAGCCGACCGGGTTGATGTCGGACATCCCCCGGTCGGAGTCCCCGAGGAAGGCCGACACCTCCGGCATCCGCTGGACCGGCGACGTGACGCGCACCCGGTCACCCATCTGCAGCACGAGCCCCGGCGCGGCCACGAGGTCGACGTCTGCGCGCCGCACCCGGCTGATGTGGGCGCCGAAGCGGCCCTCGAGGTCGATCGCGCCCACCGATCGGCCGGCGATCTTCTCGTTCGAGACCGTCACCCGGCGGTAGTCCAGGTCCTCGTGCCCCTCGACGATGTCGTGCGAGGAGCGGTGGCCGAGCTCGAGTGTGACCCGGTCGACGAGGTCACGCGGTCCGACGACCGTGACGAGGTCGTTCGGACCGAGCAGCAGCTCGTCGTCGGCCACGAGCGTCGGGTTCGAGAGGTGGTCGTGCTTGAGCCTCGAGAAGGTGACCTTGTGGTCGTAGCGCTCCTCGACGTCGGCGAGGGAGAGCCCCTCCCCGCGTTCCGTGCGGATCGTCTGGTGCACGAGCGGCTCGCTGGGAGGTGCCTCGTTGCCACGATGGCGCAGCGACCACGCCGCCGCGAGGAGCATCCCGACGACGCCCCAGAGGTAGGCGATGGAGTAGCCGACGGTCGGGCCGGCAGGATCGGCGGCCCGTTCGGTCGCCGCGGCGAGGGCGGGGGTGTTGGTCAGGGCGCCGGTGAAGGCCCCGGCCACGACCGACGACGTCAGCCCGAGGGCCCGGCCCACCAGCACTGCTGCGACCGCGACGACGGCGATCGTGGCCACGACCGTGAGCATCACCGGCCACCCTCGGGGCAGGGACGCGAAGAAGCTCGGGCCCGAGACGACCCCGATCGTGTAGGTGAAGAGCACGAGTCCGAGCGTGCCGACGTTCTCCGGGATCTGGAGCTTCACCCCGTTCGCGACGCCGATGGCCGACACGGCGATCGCGGCGAAGAGCACTCCGGCCGGGCCGATCTCGACCGTCCCCAGACGGACCCGCCCCAGCATCGTGCCGACGAGCAGGAGCAGCGCGAGGAGCAGGATCGGTTGCCCCGCCAGCAGAGTGAGCACGCCGTCCTCTCCCTTCCCGGGTCGCTGCAGCCCGGGTCAGGTCGCAAGCGGGAGGTGCGGGTGCTTCGACGAACGACCCTGGAACGACAGGATCGCGGGGTTCTGGATCTCGCCGCCACGGATCTCGATGGCCCGCCGGACCGTCGGGGAGGCGTCCCACGCATCGGGGCCGCCCATGACGGTCGGCAGGAAGGGCAGGAGCGCCTCGCTGATCTCCCACGTCGCGGCGTCCCAGAGGTAGGACGGGCTGTGGTCGACGGCGTAGTAGAGCACGTGGTCGCCGACGAGGAAGGTCGGCTCGGTGAAGGTCGTCGGCTTCGCCCAGCTGAACCCCATGCCTTCGTCGCACGAGACGTCGATGACGATGCTGCCCGGCGTCATCCGCTTGAGGTCGTCGCCCGTCATGAAGGTGATGGGCGCGTCGGTGTCCTGGAGCACGCAGTTGACGACGATGTCGTGCTCGGCGAGGAACTCCCCCAGCGCCACCGGGCCGTGCTCGGTCACGGCGTGGCTCACGCGCGCCGTCGTGTCGTCGGTGTCGAAGTGCACGATCCGGGCCGAGTGGATGGGCGAGGCGACGGCCGCCTTCTGTCGATGCGTGAGCACGTCGACGTCACCGATCCCGAGGGCGTTGAGCGCGGTGACGGCGCCACGGGCCGTCGCACCGAAGCCGATGACGACCGCGCGGCGCTGCGGGCCGTAGTCGCCCGTGATGCCGGCGATCTGGAGGGCGTGCAGCACCGAGCAGTAGCCGGCGAGCTCGTTGTTCTTGTGGAAGACGTGGAGGCTGAAGGAGCCGTCCTTGTTCCAGTGGTTCATCGCCTCGAACGCGATGAGCGTCAGCTGCCGGTCGATGGCGACCTGGGTGAGCTCGGCGTCCTGCACGCAGTGCGGCCAGCCCCAGAGGACCTGGCCCTCCCGCAGGGCCGAGATGTCGCTGAGCAGGGGCTTGGGCGCGAGGATGACGTCGCACTCCGCCACGAGCTGCTCGCGGCTGCGGAAGCCGCCGACGAAGCGCTCGAGCTGGTCGTCGGAGACGCCGTGCCGCTCGCCGTAGCCGGTCTCGAGGAAGACCCGGCCGCGCAGCTCCACGGGGATGCGGTCGACGTGCTTGGGGTGCAGCGGCAGCCGGTGCTCGTTCTCCTTGAGCGACCGGGCCATGACGCCGAGGCTGAGCTGGTCCATGCGCGTACCTCCTGGTGGGCCGCCCCGCGCTCAGCCCGGCGACTCGTCACCAGCGCCCGAGCCGGGCACGACCCCGTCAGCGTACGCGTGTCAGGCGGTCGAGGCGGCGAGCTGGCCGCAGGCGCCGTCGATGTCCTGGCCCCGGGTGTCGCGGATGGTCGTCGGGATGCCGTGGGCGCGCAGCCTCTCGACGAAGTTCTGCTCGACACCGCGTCGGCTCGCGGTCCACTTCGAGCCCGGCGTCGGGTTGAGCGGGATCGGGTTGACGTGCACCCACCCCTTGCCGCGCCGGTTCAGCTTCTCGCCGAGCAGGTCGGCGCGCCAGCCCTGGTCGTTGATGTCGCGGATGAGGGCGTACTCGATCGACACGCGCCGACCGGTCGCCTCGAAGTAGCGGTAGGCGGCGTCGAGCGCCTCGTCGACGGACCACCGGGTGTTGATCGGCACGAGCTCGTTGCGCAGCTCGTCGTCGGGGGCGTGCAGTGACAGGGCCAGCGTCACCGGGATGCCCTCGGCCGTCAGCTTGTCGATGCCGGGCACGAGGCCGACCGTCGACATCGTGATGCCGCGGGCCGACATGCCGAGGCCATCGGGGGCCTGGTCGGTGAGGCGACGGATGGCGCCGACCGACGCCTTGTAGTTGGCCAGCGCCTCGCCCATGCCCATGAAGACGACGTTGCTGACGCGCAGCGGCGCCTCCCGGTCCTCGTCGCCGCCGCCGGCGAGCTCACCCCGTCGCAGAGCCCGAGCGGCCCAGACGACCTGCTCGACGATCTCGCCCGCCGACATGTTGCGGGTCAGGCCCGCCTGGCCGGTCGCGCAGAACGGGCAGTTCATGCCGCAGCCGGCCTGGCTCGAGATGCAGATCGTCACGCGGTTGGGGTAGCGCATGAGCACGGACTCCACGATCGCGCCGTCGTGCAGGCGCCACGCGTACTTCATCGTCTGGCCGTCGTCGGCGACGCGCTGCACGATGGGCGTGAGCAGGGTCGGGAGGAGGTCGGCGACGAGCTCGGACCGCACCGCCTTGGGCAGGTCGGTCATCTGCTCGGGATCGTCCTCGAGCCGCTCGAAGTAGTGCGTCGACAGCTGCTTGGCCCGGAACCCCTTGTGCCCCAAGGACTCGACGGCTTCCTTGCGCTCGGCCGGCGTGAAGTCGGCGAGATGGCGCGGCGGCTTGCCGCGGCGGGGCGCCTGGAAGGTCAGCTGCCCCGGCACGGGACGGGCCGTCGTCGGCTCGGGCAGCGCGACCGGCGGCTGCACGTCGACGGCCTCGGTAGTGGGCTGGGGGGCGGACTCGGCGGCGGGGGCTGGGGTGTCGGTCATCTCCCCTCCAGTGTCTCAGGTGGAGTCAAAACGCGGGTCGGCCGGCCGGGCGACCCCACCGAGGGCGTATGCCGCCCTCCCGCGCCCGGGCGCCGGTCGCTCAGTCGCGTCGGGCTGCGCGCTGTTCAGTGACGGTGTTGCCGCCGTCGACGACGAGCACCTGGCCCGTGACGTAGGACGACTCACGGCTGGCGAGGAAGGCAATGGCAGCGGCGACCTCGTCGGGAGTGCCGGAGCGGGCGAGCGGCGTCGCCCGTCCCTCGCGCGCCTCGGCCTCGGTCTGCGACCCGGTCGCCACCCAGCCCGGGGCGACCGCGTTCACGGTGGTGCCGTGCATCCCCTCGTCGACCGCGAGAGCCCGCGCCAGACCGAGGAGCGCGGCCTTGGCCGTGGCGTAGGCGACCTCCCCGCGCATGGCCATGGCGCCGCCGGTGACGCTGCTGACGAGGACGAGCCGACCCGCCCCGGACGCCCGCAGGTGCGGCAGGGCGGCCCGGCTGACGAGGTAGGCGGTGTCGAGGTTGCGGGCGAGCGACCCGTGCCAGCGCGCGGGGTCGGTGGCCGCGAGGTCGCCACCGAGTGTGTCGGGGTCGGCGGCGCTCGTCATGCCGGCGTTGTTGACGACGACGTCGAGTTGACCGTGCGCCGCTATGCACGCCCCGACGAGCGCCTGTGCCGCCGGCTCGTGCGTCAGGTCGCCGACGTGGCCGCTCGCCGTCACTCCCTCGCGACGCAGCCACGCGACGCGCTCGTGCACCCGGTCGGTCGTCGCGGTGAGCACGACGGAGGCGCCCAGCCGGCCGAGCAGGCGGGCCGTGGCGAAGCCGATGCCGCTCGCGCTGCCGGCGCCAGTCACGAGGGCGACCCGGCCGGTCTGGCCGAAGGGCGCGGTCAGGGCGGCCGCCCGTGCCTCGGCCACCGGGTCAGCCCGGCTTGGCGGCGAGCAGCGTCAGCACGGCCCACACGATGGGCGCGACGACGACGAGCGAGTCGAGACGGTCCATGACCCCGCCGTGGCCGGGCAGGACGTTGGACATGTCCTTGATCCCGAGGTCGCGCTTGATGAGCGACTCCATGAGGTCGCCGACCGTGGCGGCGACGGCGACACCGACACCCAGCGCGATCCCGATGACCCACGAGTGACCGAGCAGGAAGTGGACCGTGAGCGAGCCGCCGACGATGCAGAGCAGCACCGAGCCGGCGAAGCCCTCCCAGGACTTCTTCGGGCTGATGGTCGGCGCCATGGGGTGCTTGCCGAAGAGGACGCCCGCCGCATACCCGCCGACATCGCTGCAGACGGTGGTGATGAAGAAGACGAAGATGCGTGCGACGCCGTCCTCCGGCGCGAGCAGGAGGATCGCGAAGCCGACGAGGAAGGTCGGGTAGGTGGCGATGAAGATGCCGCCGAGGACGTCGCGCCCGGCGCCGTCGAGGCGACCGGTGCCGCGCCAGAGCACGACGGCGAGGCACGTCAGGGACCAGGCGACGACGAGGCCGGCGGGACCGTGGACGAAGGCGGCCCAGAGCATCACGACCATGCCGACGACCGGTGGGACGAGCGGCGCCCGGACGGCGGCGTGGCGCAAGGCCCCACGCAGCTCCCAGATGCCCACGGCCACGCCGAGCGCGACGAGCGTGATGAACGCCTCTTTGCGGATCAGCAGGGTCGCGACGATGAGGATGCCGAGGCCGACCCCCACGGCGATCGCCGCCGGCAGGTTGCGCCCTGCCCGGCTCTGCTTCTTCTCGATGACCTGCTCGGCGGGGAGGCCGGCGAGCTCGTCGAGGCTCGGGTCGTAGGGGACGGGGTCGAGCGGCCCGGCCCCGCCGTCGCCGGCCTGCGCCGTGGGCGCGGGGTCCACGGGGTCCGGCGGGGAGTCGGTCGTCATCATCGGTCGAGCATCGAGGTCACACCTCGAGCAGCTCGGCCTCCTTGGCCTTGACGAGCCCCTCGACGAGGTCGGTGTGCTTCTTGGTGAGGCCGTCGAGCTCCTTCTCGGCGCGCGACCCGTCGTCCTCGCCGACCTCGCCGTCCTTGACGAGCTTGTCGAGGTCGGTCTTGGCCTTGCGACGGATGTTGCGCACCGAGACGCGCGCCTCCTCGGCCTTGTGGTTGGCGAGCTTGATGTACTCACGGCGGCGCTCCTCGGTCAGCTCCGGCATGACGCAGCGGATCTGGTTGCCGTCGCTGCTCGGGTTGACGCCGAGGTCGGAGTCGCGGATGGCGCGCTCGATCTCGTGCATCGCCGACTTGTCGAAGGGGATGACGAGGATGGTGCGGGGCTCGGGGTTCTGGAACGAGGCGAGCTGCTGCAGCGGGGTCGGCGCGCCGTAGTACTCGACCGTGAGCTTGTTGAACAGCCCCGGGTTGGCGCGGCCAGTGCGGATGCCCGCGAAGTCCTCCTTGAGGACCTCGACGGCCTTGTCCATCTTCTCCTCGGCCTCGAACATCGTCTCTTCGATCATGGCTCTGGCTTCCTCGTCCCTCGTTCGTGGGGTGGTGCAGGGGTTTCAGCGGGTTCGTGCGCTTCGGTGGGACTGCTCGCGTCGCAGCGGCAGGCGACCGCTCAGGCGTTGGTGACCAGCGTGCCGATCTTCTCACCGAGCAGGGCGCGCGTGATGTTACCCGCGCCCTCCATGCCGAAGACGACCATCGGCAGCTTGTTCTCCATGCAGAGGCTGAAAGCGGCCGCGTCGACGACCTTGAGTCCCTCGACGATGGCGTCCTGGAAGGTGACCGTCTCGAGCTTCTTGGCGTCGGGGTTGGTGCGCGGGTCGGAGTCGTAGACGCCGTCGACGCCGTTCTTGGCGATGAGCACGGCGTCGCACTTGATCTCGAGGGCGCGCTGGGCGCTGACCGTGTCGGTGGAGAAGAACGGCATGCCGGCGCCGGCGCCGAAGATGACGACGCGGTGCTTCTCGAGGTGGCGGATGGCCCGACGCGGGATGTAGGGCTCGGCGACCTGCTGCATGGCGATCGCGGACTGCACGCGCGTCTCGATGCCCTCCTTCTCGAGGAAGTCCTGCAGGGCGAGGCAGTTCATGACGGTGCCGAGCATGCCCATGTAGTCGGCACGCGTGCGGTCCATGCCGCGCTGCTGGAGCTCGGCGCCGCGGAAGAAGTTGCCTCCGCCGATGACGACGGCGACCTCGACGCCGCCGCGCACGGCGTCGGCGATCTGCTGGGCGATGCCGGAGACGACGGCCGGGTCGAGTCCGATGCTCCCGCCCCCGAACACCTCACCGGAGAGCTTGAGAAGGACCCGGTGGAAGGGGGTTGTCTGGGCGTCGGTCATGGCGCAGGGCCTCCTCGTGGGCAGCGTTCCGGCGGTCGGTCGATCTTTCCACATCCCGCGGACATCGGCCGCATCGGGTTCAGGCGGCGAGGACCCCGGGCAGCGCGGCCGCGAGCCGGGCGTAGTCGGACTCGTCGTTGTAGGGCGCGGCGGCGAGCCGGAGGTAGCCCCGACCGTCGAACGCGACCGGAGGCACGACGAAGCCGGCCGTGTGGGCGTTGCCACAGCGCCTCGGCGTCCTCGGTCGTGGTCGCCACTCCCTCAGGGAGCGCGACGAGACGCAGGCACGGGGCGGAGGGTATGCCGCCGAGCGGGCTGTCGGTGCCGAGCGCCTCCCGCACGAGCTCGGCCCCGCGCAGGAGCAGGTCGGCATTGCGGTGGACCTGGGGCCACCCGCCGAGGCCGGCCCAGGCGGCGAGGCCGTCGGGCACGGCCACCCACGACGAGTGGTCGACGGTGCCCTGCAGGTCGAAGCGCTCGGGGAAGGGCAGTCCGTGGCTCCATGAGGTGACGAGCGGACGCATCGCCTCGCGGTGCTCGGGAGCCACCCAGAGGGTCGCTGCGGCGCGTGGCGTGTAGGCCCACTTGTGCAGGTTGCCCGACCAGAAGGCGACGCCGAGCGCCTCGACGTCGAGTCCGGGCAGCGCGCCGGGCACGTGGGCGGCGTCGACGAGGACCGGGACGGGAGCCACGGCCGCAGCGACCTCGGCCACGGGCAGCACGAGGGCCGTCGGCGAGGTGATCTGGTCGATGACGACGAGGCGGGTGCGCGGGGTCACGGCCGACGCGAAGGCCGTCACGACGTCCCGGGGACCGCTGTCGACCCCGAAGGTCGCGGTGCGCAGCGTCCCGCCGCGCGCCTCGACGGACCAGCCGGCCGTGAGGTAGCCGTGGTTGCTGACGACGACGTCGTCCCCGGGACCGATGCCGAGGCCCTGGAGCACGACCCCGACGGCCTCGGTGACGTTGCGCACGAGCGCCGTCGACGCGGCGGGCACGCCCACGAAGGCGGCCGCGGACTCCCGTGCCGCCGCGAGCGCCGAGGGCAGCTCGTCGCGGAAGGCCCGCATGGGCGCCCCCTCGACGCTCGCCCGGGCACGGTCCTGGGCCTCACGGACCGAGCGGGGCACGGCACCGAACGCACCGTGGTTGAGGTGGGTCAGGGCCGGGTCGAGCTCGAACAGCTCGGCGATGTCGCGACGCACCCGACCATCCTGCCTCAGGGTTTGAGCCCGCCCGACATCAGGTCCGGGCACCGGGCCGCCTCTGCGGGAGTCATCGGCGCCACGTCGACGGACGCCTCGCGGGAGCGACCGAGGTTCCACGACAGGACGTCCTCACGCTGGGCGCGTGCCGCGATCGTCGAAGGAAGCACGATGCAGGCCGAGACGTCCCGGGGCAGGCCGGCGACGATCGCCGGCGTGGCGTCGGAGCCCAGCGACCGCAGGTAGGCCGCGTCGAGCTTGCCCGTGGCCTGGTAGCGGTCGATGTTGCGCTGCGCGACCCACGCCTCGGGGTTGGCGAGGCCACCGACGAGCACGAAGGCGACGGCGGACGCCAGCGCCGCGCGCGGGAGCCACCACCCCGAGAGCCGGACCCCGGCGACGAGGACGAGCACGACGAGCAGGCCGAGCCAGAGCTCGAACCCGTCGACGAGCACCCGGAGCAGCGTGAAGCCGTAGGCCTGCTGGTAGAGGTCCATCCGGTGCAGCGCCGACCCGACGACGACCAGCGTGAGACCGCACAGCGCCCCGAGCACGACGCGGAGCACGAGCCGCTCCTGTGTCGTCGATCGCGGCGCCTTGCGGACCGCGAGCGCCACGGTGGCGAGCGTGAGCACCGTCGCGGCCGTGAGCTGGCCGAAGCCCTGGTGGACGTACTCGGCGTACGTCAGCCCGGTCGTGCGCTGGACGTAGTCGTGCCCGCCGAAGAGGGCCGCGGCCTGGGCCACGACGAACGCGACGAAGAGGGCGACGACGAGGCCGACGGGCACGACCCACTCCCAGACGCGCGCCACCGGACGCGCCTCGGGCAGGGCGACGCGCTCGACGCGCGGCGGGTTGAGGGCGACGTAGCCGGCGGCGAGCAGGGCCCCGCCCATGACGAAGCCGACGAAGAAGCGGAAGGTCAGGCCGTCCCACGCGACGTGCGGCACGAGCGTCTGCGCCCACGACCCGAAGACCGCGTCGCCCGAGGCGAAGAGGCCGCCGAAGACGACGAGCGCGACCAGCGAGATGGCGGCGGTGCGCACGACCGGCCACACGACGTTGATCCGGCTCGTCGCGGAGACGGTGCGGCCGAGCAGCGGCAGGCCGCGCATGGCGGCGAGGGGCCAGGACGCGAGCCCGGCTCCGAGGGAGAGGAAGCCCTTCGCATCGGTGAGCGCCGTCGTCAGCACGAGGACCCCGAGCATCACGGACATGACCGTGAGCCACTCGGCGGCCCGCAGCACCGAGAAGGACGCGAGACCGACGCAGAGCACGCTGCTGACGGCCGTCCAGCGGGTCGTGCGGTAGCGCGTCGTGCGCCAGAGGACGACGCCCCCGAGGAGGAGCACGCCGAACAGCGCCACACCGATGTCGCGGTAGGGCAGCAGCACGGCCGACAGGACCCCGACGCCGAGGCAGAGCAGCAGTAGGCGGACCTGCGGGGCGAGACCTGCCTCGGGCCAGAGGTCACCGAAGAGCGAGTCGACGACCGGCTTCGGCGCCCCCACGGGCAGGCCGGAGTATGCCGTCGGGCGCGGTGCGGGGCCCGGCCCGCCCGGCGCTCCGCCTGGGGTGCGTCCCGCCGCGGCGGGAATGGGTGCGGGCACGGTGGGCTCCTCGGGGTCTGGACCCGCGGCGGACGCGGGCCGGGCGGTGGTGGAGGTCGGGGTCGTCGTAGGGGTGGGTGCGTCCGCGGCGTTCTGGGCGGCATACGGCGGCATGGACCCCGGCGAGCGCGGCAGGACGGCCCGGAGGCGGGCGCCGTGCTCGCCCTCGGGAGGCGCGACGGCGGCGATCGACCCGCCGTGCAGCTCGCACACCCAGCTCGCGATGGCGAGCCCGATCCCGGTCCCGCCGCCGGCGTCGTCGCCGGAGCCGAAGCGGTCGAAGATGCGGTGGGCGTGCTCGGCCGGGATGCCCGGCCCCTCGTCGGCGACCTGGAGCCACCACCGGTCCGGTCCGTCGGGACCGGCGCTGACGGTGACGCGGCCGCCCGGCGGGCTGTGCCGGTCGGCGTTGTCGAGCAGGTTGGCGAGCACCTGGGCGAGGCGGGCCGCGTCCGCGGTGACGTGCAGGTCGCTCGGGACGTCGACGACGTGCACGGTGCCGCGCCGCGAGACGCCGGCCTCCGCGACGGCGGTCTCGACGAGCTCGTGGACGTCGACGGCCGCCAGCGCGAGGGGCGTCCGCCCGCCGTCGACCGCGCTGAGGTCGAGCAGGTCGCCGACGAGCCCGCCGAGGCGCTCGGCCTGGGCGAGCGCGGTGCGCAGCACGGCGTCGTCGGGACGCACGACGCCGTCGACGAGGTTCTCGAGCAGGGCCTGCTGGGCGGCGAGTGGCGTGCGCAGCTCGTGTGAGACCGTCGCGACGAGCTGGCGTCGCTGCTGGTCGGCGTCGGCGAGGTCGGCTGCCATGGTGTTGAAGGCGTCGGCGAGCACCCCCACCTCGTCGGCGGACGTCGCCGGGACGCGCTGCGAGTAGTCGCCGGTCGCCATCCGCGACGCCGCGGCGGTCATCTCGCGCAGCGGGGACGTCATGCCGCGAGCGAGCCACTGGGTGACCCCGAGGGCGGCGGCGATCGTCACCGGGAGGGTGAGCCAGCCGGGCACGCCGGCCCGGTCGCCGATGACGGAGACGAGCGACGCGGCCACGATGCTGGCGGCCACGAGCAGGCCGAGCTTGACCTTGATCGAGCGGATGCCGTCGAGGGGCCGGTCGGCGTTCACGGTCGGCCCGCCCCGTCGGCGCGGGTGTCGTCGTCCCCGCCGGCAGGTGCGACCGGGCCGGTCTCGAGCGAGTAGCCGACGCCGTGGACGGTGCGGACGCGGTCGGACCCGATCTTGGCCCGCAGCGACTTCACGTGGCTGTCGAGGGTGCGGGTGCCGCCGGCGTCCGCCCACCCCCACACCTCGCGCATCAGCTCGTCGCGCCCCCGCACAGCGCCGGGCTCGGCGGCGAGGGCCAGGAGCAGGTCGAACTCGAGAGGCGTCAGGTGCACCTCGCTCCCCCGTGCCGAGACCCTGCGAGACCCGCGGTCGACCGTCAGGTCACCGACCACGAGCACGGGGGGCTGCTCCGCGGCCAGCTCGCGCGCCCGGTCGACGCGACGCAGCAGGGCGCGGATGCGGGCGACGACCTCGCGCATGCGGAACGGCTTGGTCACGTAGTCGTCGGCGCCGACCCCGAGGCCGACGAGCAGGTCGGTCTCGTCGGCACGCGCCGTGAGCATGAGCACCGGGACCGGCCGCTCCGCCTGGATCCGCCGGCAGACCTCGAGCCCGTCGAAGCCGGGCAGCATGAGGTCGAGGACGACGAGGTCGGGCGCGTGCTCGCCGTGGGCCGCGACCGCACCGGGTCCGTCGAACGCCTGGACGACACGGAAGCCTTCTGCCACAAGACGATCGGTGACGGCCTGGTTGATCGTCGGGTCGTCCTCGACGACGAGCAGAACGGGAGCGGCGGCGCTCGACGACGGTCCGGCATACCCCTGGTTCATGTCCCTGAGCCTAGGAGTGGGCGCGCGGGCAGCGCGGGTGCGACGTGTGGAGATCGTGTGAAGGCCGGCCGGGCCCACACCGGCCCGACCGGCCACACCCACCCACCACGCTGGATCAGATGAAGAGCAGCTGCGCGCCCTCCGTCAGCTCGATGAAGTCCGAGGCCGAGATGATCCCCTCGACGTCGTCGCGCAGGTCGTCCTCGGTCAGGTGCTGCATGTCCGCCGACATCCGGCAGGCCCACAGGTGCCCGCCCGAGCCGACGATCTGGTCGAGGAACTCCGGCACCTCGGGCACGTCGAGGTCGGCGATGGCCTTCTTCATCTGCGACGTGGCGAGGTGCGTCATCCCGGGGATGCCACCGAGGCCCTGCGGCAGGTGCGTGGCGGTGTTGCCGAGCATCGTGAACTTGAGGTCGCCCGAGGTCTTCTTGTTGATCATGTCGAAGCCCCAGAAGGTGAAGAACAGATGGGTCTCCACCCCCTCACCGAGCGCGGCGTTGGCCAGGATGAGCCCCGGGTAGGCCATGTCGAGGTTGCCCTTGCTGCAGATGATCGCGAGCTTGCGCCCCTGCGACTCGGGCGAGTCGAACACCGGCACGAACGGGGCGCTCTGGGCGGTCTGGTCGGTCTGGGTGGTTGCGGTGGTCATCACACACATCCCTTCGGCTTGGGCAGCCCCGCGACGTAGGCCATCTTCTTGGCCGGCTTGCCGGGGAAGAGGTCGAAGAGGGACTTGATCGGGGTGCCGGTCTGGGTGCTGACCCGGCGGAGCGTGGCCGTCTCGCCCAGGTGTGCGAAGTCGTCACGGAGGAAGTGGACGAGCTTCCAGTGGTCGTCGGTCAGCTCGATCCCGATGAGCCGGGCCAGCTCGGAGCCGAGGTCGTCGGACCACTGGTCGGGATGGGTGAGGAAGCCCTCGTCGTTGACCTCGACGGCATGGCCGGCGATTGTGGTGGTGGGCATGGTGGCGCTCCTTTGCTGAGCTCACGCAGCGGGGACCTTCCCCGCCATCGACATCTGCGCGGGCAGGCCGAGGGGTCGTCCGGGGAGCAGGATGTTCCAGTAGATGTGGCGGAACGCGAGCTTGCCGAGGTGGTTCGCACGCGACTGCTTGAGCAACGTCATCGGCCCGAGGTGCGGCACCGGGAAGGTGCCGGTCAACGGTTCGGTGTCGTAGTTGAAGTCGAGGAGCATCGCCTTGCCTCCGCCGGACTCGACGAAGCAGTTGGCGTGGCCGTCGAACGCATGGGTCATGTCCTGGCCGTGCACGTGCTCGATGAAGTTCTCGACGAAGACCTCGACGGAGAAGTGCGCGACGGAGCCGGCCTTCGACGTCGGGATGTTGCTCGCGTCGCCGAGGACGAAGATCGACGCGTGCTTGGTCGAGAGGCTCGTGTGCTTGTCGACCGGCACGTAGTTCAGCTCGTCGCCGAGGCCCGACCGGGCGACGAAGTCGGCGCCCATGTTGAGCGGGATCGTCACGAGCTGGTCGTAGGCGACCTCGCGCTCGTCGTAGGACACGAGGACGCGTCGCTCCTGGTCCACGTGCTCGACCATGAAGTCGGTCTCGACGGTGATGCCCTTGTCGGCGAGCAGGTGCCCGAGCTCACGGCTCGCGACCGGCTTGGTGAAGGCGCCGTCCAGCGGGGTCACGTAGACGATCTCGGTACGCTCGCGCAGGCCACGGCGTCGCAGGAAGTCGTCGGCGAGGAACGCGAACTCGAGGGGCGCCACCGGGCACTTGATCGGCATCTCGGTGACGTGCACGACCAGCCGGCCGCCCGAGAAGCCGGCGAGCGCCTCACGCAGGGCCGTCGCACCCTCGTAGGTGTAGAACTCGCCGACGCTGCGGTGCCACTCGGGCCCGAGCATCCCCGGCGTCTGGTCGGGTCGGGGGCTCGTGCCGGAGGCGATGACGAGCTCGTCGTAGACGAGGGTGCGCCCGTCGAGGAGCGAGACCTCGCGGGCGACGGGGTCGACGCGGTCGACGTCGCCGAGCACGAGCTCCACGCCCTCGGTGATGAGGCCGTGCCTGCTGCGTCGCACCTGCTCCGGCTCGATGAGCCCGAACGGCAGGAAGAGATAGCCCGGCTGGTAGTCGTGGACGTCGTCCTTGTCGACGACGGTGATGCGCCACTCGGTGGTGGGGAGGCGGTGCCTCAGCTTGTTCACGACCATGGTGCCGGCCGTACCCGCTCCCAGGACCACGAGGGACCTCATGGTGGTGGTCATGCTTCGAAAGTACCCCCACGGGTATCCGGAGCGCTGTGAGCCACGAGACAACGGGGCTGTGATGTGTGAGACAAAGGCCTGCCTCACAAGGGATTTCGTCGACGACCGCGTCAGTCCGTGGCCGTCGGTCGCCAGCAGGCCGTCAGTCGGCCTTGAGCCACCGACCGAAGAGCCGGGTCACGAACGGCAGGAAGAGGTAGGTCATCCACGGCGTCGCGAGCAGGGTCGTGACGAGGACCCGAGGCACCACGGGCCACTGCCCGCTGAACGGTGAGAGCAGGTAGGTCAGGGCCAGGCTCGTCGGGAAGAACGCGACCCAGATGACGGTCGCCTGCTTCCAGCGTGGGGGCGCAGACGGTCCCCTCGGGCCCGCCTCGCGCACCGACGACGACGTCGGCTCGTCGAACCAGCCCTCGATGCCGGTGCGGTACTCCGTGCGGCGGTGCTCGACGAGGTCGGCCGCCGAGCGCAGCCACCGGAGCCGCTCGGGCGAGCGCTCCCACGTGTCGAGGTGGGCGCGCGAGTCGAAGCGGTAGAGCATGTGCCAGTCCTCGGCGCCCGAGCGCACCCAGCCGGCACCGAGGAAGCCCTCGAAGCGCTCGGCCATCGAGGTCCCGGCATGGACCCAGGCCTGCATGAGCAGCTCGTCCTCGGGGGCCACCCGTCGGGTGATCGAGACGGTCAGCGGGCCGTCGACCTCGTCGGTGGTGGGCGTGTCGGTGCGGGTGCTCAAGGGCTCCTCCAGGGGTTCGTCCGGTCGACCCGGGTCGGGCCCGGAACGCGACGATGCCGGCCGCCCCGACGGGGGCGACCGGCATACGTCGTCGTGATGCGCGGGTTCTGCGCTACGAGTGGTGCGGTGAGGTCAGGACCTCACTGGCCGACGCGGAAGCGCGCGAAGGACTTCGCCGTGGCGCCGCCCTCCTCGAGCACCTTGCCGACGGTCTTCTTGGCGTCCTTGGCGAAGGCCTGCTCGAGCAGGACGTTCTCCTTGAAGAAGCCGTTGACGCGACCCTCGATGATGCGGGGAAGAGCAGCCTCGGGCTTGCCCTCCTCCTTGGCGGTGGCCTCGGCGACGCGACGCTCGTTCTCGACCGTCTCGGCCGGGACCTCCTCGCGCGACAGCACCGTCGGGCTGAACGCGGCGATGTGCATCGCGACGTCGCGACCGACGGTCTCGTCGCCACCCTCGAGCGCGACGAGGACGCCGATCTGCGCCGGCAGGTCGGGGCTCGTCTTGTGCAGGTAGGACACGACCTTCTCGCCCTCGACACGGGCCACGCGACGGATCTCGATCTTCTCGCCGATCGTCGCGTTGGCCTCGTCGAGCAGCTCCTGGACGGTCTTGCCGTCCTCGAGGCTGCTCTTGAGCAGCTCGTCGGCGTCGGTGGCCTTGGCGGCCACGGCCTGCGCGAGGACCTGGTCGGCGAGGGCGATGAACTTCTCACCCTTGGCGACGAAGTCGGTCTCGCAGTTGACCTCGACCAGCGTGCCGACGCCGTCGCCGGCCTCGGCCGTCACGAGGCCGTTGGAGGCCGAGCGGCCCTCACGCTTCGTGACGCCCTTGAGGCCCTTGACGCGAAGGATCTCGATGGCCTTGGCGCGGTCGCCGTCGGCCTCGTCGAGCGCCTTCTTGACGTCCATCATGCCGGCGCCCGTCTGCTCGCGCAGCGCCTTGATGTCAGCGGCGGTGTAGTTCGCCATGCTCTGTATCGCTCTTTTCGTCAGTGGAGATTGACTCGTGTTGTGAGGTGGTGAGGCTGGTGCGCGAGGCCGTCAGGCCTGCTCGGCACCGGCCGTCGCCTCGGCGGGAGCCTCGGTGGCCTCGGCGGCGGGAGCCTCAGCAGGAGCCTCGGTGGCCTCGGCAGCGGGGGCCTCGGCAGCCGGAGCCTCGGTGGCCTCGGCGGCGGGGGCCTCGGTCGCCTCGGCGGCGGGCGCATCGGCGGTCTCCGTGGAGGCAGCGGCGTCGGCGTAGAGCTCGCGCTCCCACTCGGCCAGCGGCTCCTCGGCCTGCGCGTCGCCACCGGACTTGCCGGACGAGCGCTGGACGAGACCGTCGGCGACGGCGTCGGCGATGACCCGGGTCAGCAGCGTGACGGAGCGGATCGCGTCGTCGTTGCCGGGGATCTTGTAGTCGACCTCGTCGGGGTCACAGTTCGTGTCGAGGATCGCGATGACCGGCAGGCCGAGCTTGCGGGCCTCGTCGACGGCGAGGTGCTCCTTCTTGGTGTCGACGATCCACACGGCCGAGGGGACCTTGGCCATCGTGCGGATGCCGCCGAGGGTGCGCTCGAGCTTGATCATCTCGCGCTTGAGGATGAGCAGCTCCTTCTTCGTGTAGCCCGAGCCGGCCACGTCGTCGAAGTTCAGCTCCTCGAGCTCCTTGAGGCGCGTGAGGCGCTTGGAGATCGTCTGGAAGTTGGTGAGCATGCCACCGAGCCAGCGGTGGTTGACGTACGGCATGCCGACGCGCGTCGCCTGCTCGGCGATGGGCTCCTGGGCCTGCTTCTTCGTGCCGACGAAGAGGATGGTGCCACCGTGGGCCACCGTCTCCTTGACGAAGTCGTACGCGTTGTTGATGTACGTCAGCGACTGCTGCAGGTCGATGATGTAGATGCCGTTGCGCTCGGTCATGATGAAGCGCTTCATCTTGGGGTTCCAGCGACGGGTCTGGTGCCCGAAGTGGACGCCGCTCTCGAGGAGCTGGCGCATGGTGACGACGGCCATGCCGTGTTCTCCCTTGGTTCGTTGTTGTCAGTTGTGCGTGGGCGCCGACGCCCGGCGGTCACGTCACAGACGTGGCCCGGCGGGCGGCATACGACCTCACTCCTGGCGCCTGACGCACCCCGCCCCGCCGCAAGCGGTGGGGACTGCCGTGGTGTGACCCGGTCCGGCGGACCGGCAGAAGACGCGCGAATTACGGTCCGTGCGACGAGCACACGGGACCGCCCACCATCGTACGTCCTGACCCGGGTTGTGGAGAAATCGTGGCGACCCGACACAATGGCCCGCATGGCGCACTGGGTGGACACGATCCCGGCCTTCGTCGTCCTCTCGGTGGTGCTCTTCCTGCCCGGCTGGCTGGTCGTGCGGGCCCTGGGCGCACGCGGCCTCGAGGCGCTGGCCGTCTCCCCGGCGGTCTCCGTCGGCCTCGTCGCGGTCTTCGCGACGGTCGCCCAGCGGGTGGGCGTGCGCTGGGGCCTGCTGCCGCTCCTCGTCGTCACGGCCGTCGCGGTGGCCGTCGCCTGGGGCGGGATGCGGCTGCTCGGTCGTGACGACCCGGAGCTCGGCGCGACCCGTCGCGTCTTCGGCCGCCCACGGCCGGACGCCGTCGTCGCCATCGCGATCGGGGCCGTCCTCGCGCTCGTGACGATCCTGCCCGCCATCGGGCGTCCCGACGAGCTCGTCGACTCCCCCGACGCCGTCTACCACCTGGGCCGCATCAAGACCTTCCTCGAGACCGGCAACTTCTCGATCGCCAACCCGACCTTCTACCCCAACGGCTTCCACTCGTGGATCGCGACCAGCCTCCTTCCCGGCGTCGCGGACGTGCTGCCCGGCACCAACGTCGCGACCATCGTGCTCGCGGCGCTCGTGTGGCCGATCGGCTGCGTGGCCCTCGTGCGCCACGCGCTCGGCACCTCCCGCCTCGTGACGTATGCCGCCGGGTTCTCCTCCGCGGCCTTCATCGCCTTCCCGACGATCCT
This sequence comes from Terrabacter sp. Root181, assembly GCF_001428505.1. GTDB lineage: Bacteria > Actinomycetota > Actinomycetes > Actinomycetales > Dermatophilaceae > Terrabacter. The sequence continues at coordinate 1,798,016 of NZ_LMHU01000001.1, read as the reverse complement.
CCTCGGCTGGGGCGTGCTGTGGCCCAACCTCATGGCCACCGCCCTGACACCCGGAGCTCTCGCCCTGATGCTCCAGGCTGCGAGGTCCCGGCGGATCGGGCAGTGGCTCGCGTTCGTCGCCGCCCTGCCGGGGCTCGCCCTGATCCAGCCCAACGCCCTCGTGGCCCTCGTGCTCTTCGCGCTCGTCTGGTTCGTCACCGCGCGGATCCGGGCAGGCCTGCTCCACCACGTCTCGTGGTGGGTCGTCGGGCGCGACCTCGCGATCGTCGGTGTCGTCGGTGTCGTCGGGCTCGTGGCCGCCCCGGTCGTCTCGGCCCAGCTGGCCTCCACCCAGTCCTACGAGTGGAAGGACCGCGTGTCGGCCTGGACCGCGCTCGTCGAGGTCGTCGGCGGTCGACTGCAGATCCCCGACCTGCTCTGGGGGCTCGTCCTGCTCATCGCGCTCGGCATCGGCTGGATCGCCCTGCGCGCGCGGGCTGCCCTGCCCGTCGTCGCCATGTGGGGCGCGTGCGTCGTCCTCTACGTCATGGCGGCGTCGTCGACGATGTCGTGGACCGCGCTCGTCACGGGCTACTGGTACAACGACAAGGTCAGACTGGCGTCGCTCGCCGCCGTCCCCGGCGTCGTGCTCGTCGCCGCCGCGGCCCCGGCGCTGCGCGAGCTGCTCCGCAAGGTGCCCGGGCTCGGGTCGCGGCCCGTCGTGGTGGGACTCGTCGCGGTGCTCGTCATCCCGGCACTCACACTCGGGCTCAACGGCGCGACCCGGCACCGGATGCTCACCGACTTCTTCCAGCCGAGCGACCCGAAGAAGGTCATCCTGTCGTTCGAGGGCCAGGACTCGCTGCGCCGGCTGAACTCCCTCGTCCCGGCCGGCCAGGGCGTCGTCGGACGTCCCGAGAACGGCTCGCCGCTCATGTGGCCGCTGTTCGGCACCAACACCCTCTACCGCTCGATCCCCATCCCCGCGACCGGCGACGAGATCGTCATCGGCACCGGCTTCGACGACATGGCGAACCGACCGGACGTCTGCGCCGCCATGGCGCGCCACGACATCCGCTGGGCCGTCGACTCGACCCACGTCTACTGGCTCGACCGCCCGGAGCGGTCCTCCGGGCTCAAGAACCTGGCGGACGTCGACGGCGTCGAGCCCGTGCGGACCGACGGCGACTACACGCTCTACCGCGTCACCGGCTGCGGACTCGGCAGTGCGGCCACCCCCGCGGCCACCCCCGCGGCCACCCCCGCGGCGACCCCCTGACCCGGCCGGACGGCATACGCCAGGGATGATTCGTGCATCTCCTCGTGGACGCCCCGTAACGCTCTGGGCCCTCGCGCGATGGTGGGGGTGGAGATCCCACCCAGACCCCCTGACCGGGTGGGATCTCCACCTACGTCCCGCGGCAAGGACCCCTCCACAGCCGCTGCGGGACACAAGAGCCCCCGCCACGTGCCCCGGCGGGGGCTCTGCCACGTACCCGGGGGTGCCCGTGGCTACGCTCGGGCCATGAGCTCGCCGCTGATCTCGCGCATGCAGCCTTTCGGGACGACGATCTTCGCCGAGATGTCGGCGCTCGCCGCCCGGACCGGCGCCATCAACCTCGGGCAGGGTTTCCCCGACACCGACGGGCCACGCGAGATGCTCGAGGCGGCCAAGGCCGCGATCGACGGGGGCCGCAACCAGTACCCGCCCGGCCCCGGCGTGCCTGAGCTGCTCGAGGCGGTCGGGGCGCACCAGGAGCGCTTCTACGGGATCTCGCTCGACCCCGCGTCGCAGGTGCTCGTCACCGCCGGCGCGACGGAGGCGATCGCGTCGGTCGTCCTCGCGCTCTGCGAGCCGGGCGACGAGGTCGTCACCTTCGAGCCCTACTACGACTCGTATGCCGCCACGATCGCCCTGGCGGGGGCGACGCGCCGCACGTCCGTCCTCCGCTTCCCCGACTTCGCGGTCGACGAGGCGTCGCTGCGGGCCGCCTTCTCGTCGCGGACCCGGCTCGTCCTGCTCAACACACCGCACAACCCGACGGGCAAGGTCTTCACCCGGGCCGAGCTCGAGCTCGTCGCCTCGCTCGCGCGCGAGCACGACGCCTGGGTCGTGACGGACGAGGTCTACGAGCACCTCGTCTTCGATGACGCCGTGCACGTGCCGATGGCGACCCTGCCGGGGATGGCCGACCGCACCATCACGATCAGCTCGGGCGGCAAGACCTTCTCGGCGACCGGTTGGAAGGTCGGCTGGCTCTCCGGGCCCGCCGAGGCGGTCGCGGCTGCGCGCACCGTCAAGCAGTTCCTCACGTACGTCGCGTCCGGCCCGTTCCAGCCGGCTGTGGCCCTCGCCCTGGGGCTCGGCGACGAGGTGTATGCCGATCTGCGCCACTCGCTCCAGGCCAAGCGCGACCTGCTGTGCTCAGCGCTCGAGGCATCGGGTCTGCGGGTGGCGCGGCCGTCGGGGACCTACTTCGTCATCGCCGACGCAGCCCCGCTGGGTGCGGTCGACGGGCTGGAGTTCGCGCGCCGACTGCCCGAGATCGCCGGCGTCGTCGGAGTGCCGGTGTCCGTCTTCCACGACGACCAGGACGCGGCGCGCACGTTGGTCCGGTTCGCCTTCTGCAAGAAGGACGAGGTGCTGCTCGAGGCCAGCCGGCGCCTCGCCGCCGCGGGCACACCCACACCCCCCTGACCCCATACCCCCTGGCCCCTCGAGTGAGCGCCCCACCCCACTCGAGTGAGCACTCTGCCCACGAGCCAGAGGCCGGCCGTCGTCCACATGTCCTCGCGAGACCTGATCCTCGTCCACAGGTGCGCTGACGCACCTCCCACCCCGGTTGAACGCGGACGACCATGAGGTCATGTCGATCGGTTCAGCACTGCTCAGCGCCGTCCTCGCAGCGGCGTCCGTGACGGGTGCGGGCACGATGCCAGCCGCGTCCGGGGCCCCGGACTCCTCGGGTGGACCGCTCCCCTCCCGGACCGCGGCCGGTCGATGGGCCTGGCCGCTCGACCCTCGTCCCGAGGTGGTGCGGCGCTTCGACCGCCCCGACCAGCCGTGGCTGCCCGGTCACCGAGGCGTGGATCTGGCTGCCTCTGCGGGACAGTCCGTCCGAGCACCGTCCGCCGGGCGGATCTCCTGGACCGGTGTCGTCGCCGGGCGGGCCGTCGTCGTCGTGACGCACGAAGACGGCCTGAGAAGCACCTTCGAGCCGGTCGCAGCGGCTCCACCTCTGGGCACCCCCGTCGCCCGCAGCGACATCGTGGGTGCCGTGACGTCGACCCCCGGTCACTGTGCGCCCCGAACCTGCCTGCACTGGGGCGTGCTGAGGGATGAGACCTACCTCGACCCGCTGTCGTTCGTCGGTCGAGCGCCCGTGGTCCTGCTCCCACTGCCCTGAGCTTTCGGACGTCGACCGGTCAGGCGCGGGGGTGAGCCTGCTCGTAGCTGCGTCGGAGCCGGTCGACCGAGACGTGGGTGTAGATCTGGGTCGTCGCGAGACTGGCGTGGCCGAGGATCTCCTGGACCATGCGAAGATCCGCGCCACCCTCGAGCAGGTGCGTAGCCGCGCTGTGACGCAGGCCGTGCGGGCCGAGGTCCGGCGCGTCAGGGAGGTGCGAGAGCAGCTCGTGCACAACCGACCGGACCTGGCGCGCGTCCACCCGGCGGCCCCGCCGTCCGAGGAACAGCGCGGGACCCGAGTGTTCACCCGCCAGCCTCGACCGGACCGACAGCCAGCCCTCGATCGCACGGCCCGCAGGGGCGCCGAACGGCACGATGCGCTCCTTGGCACCCTTGCCCATGACGCGCACGACGCCCTGGGCTAGGTCCACGTCGTCGATGTCGAGCGCTGCGAGCTCACCCACTCGGATCCCGCTGGCGTACAACAGCTCGAGCATCGCACGGTCGCGCACGTGAACGGGGTCGTCGTCGTCGGCCCTCGTCGCAGCTAGGTCCAGCATCTCGGTCGCCTCGCCCTGGCGCAGGACGCCCGGAAGCGTGGCGTGCCGCTTCGGCGCGACCAGGCGCAGCGACGGGTCGGTGGGGATGCGGCCGGTGTGCTCGGCCCACCTGAGGAAGGTCCGGGCCGATGCGGCCCGACGGGCGATGGTGGAGCGCGCGGCGCCGGCGCCGGCCTGGATGCCCAGCCAGGCCCGGAGGTCGCCGATGCGCAGGTCGCCGATCTCGTCGATGCCTCGTGCGGCCGCGAAGGTGAGCAAGTGGCGGACGTCGCCGAGGTAGGCGCGGCGGGTGTGGACCGAGCGACCTCGCTCCGCTCCGAGGTGGCGCGAGTAGGCGTGGAGCAGCTCCGAGTGCCGTTCGAGCACGTCGGGCACCGCCTTCACCACATCCGTCACTCCCGCACCATCGCAAAGCGCCCGCCGCATGGCAAGCACCACACCGGGTCGAACCCCCGACCCCGGCCAGTCGCACCACCCCGTCGAGTGGCCGCTTGGTCGCGTCCGTCACCGCCGTGGGGTGTGACGCGTGAGACGCATGGGCCACTCGAGTGGGACGGGGCGCTCACTCGAACGAGCCGGGCCCTCACGTGAACGAGCCGGGCGCTCACTCGAGTGGGGCGGGCGCTCCCTCGAGCGGGGGCGGGCGGTCACCCGGACTTCGCGGAGCGGGGCTGGGGGCGCTTCCGCCACGTGCCGGCGGATTCCGTCACGAGGCCCAGCCGCTCGAGGCGTCCGAGCGCTGCCCGGACCATGAGCGGAGCGTGCGCGACCTGGCGGACGACCGCGTCGAGGGTGATAGCCGAACGGAAGGGCACGGCCTCGAGAACCGACGCGTCCAGGGGCGGCAGGTCGTCCTCCGGCCGCACCGGCCCGCGGGCCGGCTCGCACGCGTCGTCGCCGAGATCGCCGACGAGGTCGATGACCTCGTCGGCGCTCGTGACGAGCACGGCCCGACCGTCGCGGATCTCCTGGTGGCAGCCGGCCGAGGTCATCGACGTCGTCGGTCCGGGCACGGCTCCGACGTGACGGCCGGCATCGATGGCGTGCTTGACGGTGTTGCGCGACCCGGAGCGCAGGTCGGCCTCGACGACGACCGTGCCTCGCGTCATCCCCGCGATCAAGCGGTTGCGTGCGAGGAACCGTGACTTCATCGGTGCCGACCCGGGAGCCACCTCGGAGACGACGAGCCCGTCGCGGGCGATGCGCGCGATGAGGGTTGCGTGTGCCGAGGGGTAGGGCCGCTCGACGCCGCCGGCGAGGACGGCGACCGTGGCGCCGTCGACGGCCAGAGCGCCGCGGTGCGCGCTGCCGTCGATGCCGAACGCCGCGCCCGACACGACCGCCCACCCTCGCTGGGCGACGCCGGCCGCGAGGTCGGCGGCCACCTGCTCGCCGTAGCCGGTGGCGGTCCGTGAGCCGACGATCGCGACGGAGCGCTCCACGGTCTCGGCGAGGTCGAGCGGTCCACGGACCCAGAGGCAGTACGGCGGCACCGGGATCTCGCTGAGGCGGTCGGGCCACTCGTCGTCGCCGGGCACGACGACGCGAGCGCCCACCTTCGCGGCGATGTCGAGGTCGCGCTCGGTGTCGACCGACGCCAGTCGCGCTCGGAACCTGGCGAGCGTGCCGTGACCGGCGCGGAGGCGCCCCAAGGTCTCGACGGCCCCCAGCTCGTCGATGAGACCGGGCACCTCCTTGTCGCACGGCTCCGCGACCCGGGACAGCGCCGCGCGAGCAAACCGGTCAGCGTCCACCTGGAACCCCCTGCGTGCTGATCGTGGGACGACCGGCGGCAGGCCGACGGTCCGGTGCAGCCGCCCTCATGCGGCCGCCCCGGCCCGGTGGCGCAGTGACAGCGCCAGGTCGACCTCCGCGCGCCCGGGCCGCTGCAGACCCATGACGTCGGCGATGGTCCAGGCGCACCGGAGCGTGCGGTCGTAGCCCCTGAGGCTGAGTGCCCCGCTCTCGAGGGCGCGGTCGAGGGTGGTCGTCGCTGAAGTCGGAAGCCGCCAGGGCCGGCCGCGCAGCACCGAGCCGGGGACGTCGGCATTGACGCCACGACGTCGTCCGAGCACCGCTCGCCAGCGCTCTCCCTGCGCGTCGCGGGCACCGGCCACCCGGGACGCCACCGCGGCGGAGGACTCGCCGGGTGCCGCCCCGGCCATCGAGAGCCCGGGAGGCTGGACGTGGACCTGGAGGTCGACCCGGTCGAGCAGCGGCCCGCTCAGCTTGCCGAAGTAGGACCGGCGCATCAGTGGGGTGCACGTGCAGTCGAGACCCTTGCCCCAGCCGTTGCCGCAGGGACACGGGTTGGCGGCGAGGACGAGCTGGAAGCGCGAAGGGAACGTCACGGTCTCCTGGGCGCGGGCGATGGAGACCGTCCCGCGCTCGAGCGGGGTGCGCAGCGACTGGAGCACGCCCTTGTCGAACTCTGGTGTCTCGTCGAGGAAGAGGACACCGCGGTGGGCCTGGGTGATGGCGCCGGGACGGATGTGCCCGCTGCCACCACCGATGACGGCGGCCTGCGAGGCACCGTGGTGGGGCGCGACGAAGGGGGGCCTCGAGATGAGCCGGACGTCCTCGCCGGCCCCGAGGGCGCCGAGCACCGAGTGGATCGCCGTGACCTCCATCGACTCGGCCTCGCCCAGCGCCGGCAGCAGTCCCGGCAGCCGCTCGGCCAGCATCGTCTTGCCGGCGCCGGGCGGCCCGGCGAGCAGGAGGTGGTGACCACCAGCGGCCGCGATCTCGAGGGCGAGCTTCGCGTCGGCCTGCCCGACGACCTCGCTGAGGTCGCGCACGGGCTCGGGCGGCGGCTCCACGACGGCCGGCACCTGCACGTCCTCGACGCCTCTGCCCTTGCCCAGTGCGTCGTAGCGCCGGACGAGCTCGGGGACGTCGGCCACCGGATGCACCTGGACGCCGGACACGAGCCGGGCCTCACCGGCGTTGGCCACCGGCACGACGACGTGGCGCACGCCCGCCATGGCTGCCGTGCGCACGAGCGGCAGCACCCCCGGGACGGCGCGCACCGTGCCGTCGAGGCCCACCTCCCCGATGTGCACGACGTCGCGCACGACCGCGGTGGGCACGAGCCTCATCGCGGCGCCCACCGCGACGAAGATGGCGAGGTCGAACCCCGTGCCGACCTTGCGCTCCCCCGCCGGCGACAGGTTGACCGTGACCCGTCGCTGGCTCACCACCATGTCGTCGATGAGGCCGGCGGCCGCCTTGATCCGATCGGACGACTGCTTCACCGCCGAGTCCCCGAGACCGCTGATCGCGAAGCCCGGCAGGCCCGGCGCCACATGGGCCTCGACGTCGACGACGAATCCGGTGACGCCGCGCAGCCCCACCGACCGCGTGCGTCCGAGTCCCTGTCCCATCAGCACACCCCCCGCAGGTACTGGAGCCGTGCCCGGCCACGTCGCGGCCGCAGGATCGAGATGACGTCGATGCGCAGGGCGAGACCGCGCGCGAGATCGTCGTGGTCGTCGCGCCAGAGTCCGGCCAGTCGTCGCAGGCGGCGCTGCTTGGCCCACGTCACGGCCTCGAACGGTGCGCCGTAGGCCTCGCTCGTGCGGGTCTTGACCTCGCAGACGACGAGCTCGCGGCCGTCGACGGCGACGACGTCGATCTCGCCCCGCACGCAGCGCCAGTTGCGGTCGAGGATCGTCAAGCCCTGGCCGAGCAGGTAGCGGCACGCGAGCCGTTCGCCGTAGTCGCCGAGGGCGCGGGTGGAGAGGTCCATGGCGACCACCCTCCCGGCACCGACCGGGCGGGGACACCCGTCAGCGCGAGGCTGTGGACGGCATACGCGATCGGCGAGGGGGTGTGGACGAACCCCCTGGGCTCAGCTGAAGTCGCCGTTCTCCGGCAGCTTGATGTCGGGCTTGGGCAGCTCCTCGACGTTGACGTCCTTGAACGTCACGACCCGCACGTTCTTGACGAAGCGCGCCGGCCGGTAGATGTCCCACACCCACGCGTCGGCCATCGTCACGTCGAAGAAGACCTCACCGCCGTCGGAGCGGACCTTCACGTCGACCGAGTTGGCGAGGTAGAAGCGGCGCTCGGTCTCGACGACGTGGGTGAAGAGGCCGACGACGTCGCGGTACTCCTTGTAGAGCTGGAGCTCCATCTCGGTCTCGTACTTCTCGAGATCTTCCGAACTCACCTGATCGCCGTCCCTGTCTGCTCTGCCGTGGTGGGCACCGGAGCGAACGTCTCCGTCCCCTCATTCAACACCTCGACCGGCGCATCGGAGTACACGCCGGGCAGACGCCACGAGCGCCGGTGCAGCTCGCACGGGCCGAGGCGCGCCAGCGCGTCCATGTGCTCGGGCGCGGAGTAGCCCTTGTTGAGCGACCAGCCGTATGCCGGGTGGCCGGCCGAGAGGGCCACCATCATCTCGTCGCGCTCCACCTTGGCCAGCACGCTCGCCGCGGCGACCGAGGAGCACTTCATGTCGGCCTTGATCATCGTCGTCACGGGCGGCGTCGTCGGACCGGAGTCGTCGGCGAAGGCGAAGAGCCCCACCTCGGTGGCGGCCGTCAGCCAGTCGTGGTTGCCGTCGAGGATGACGAGGTCGGGCACGACGCCGAGGCCGCCCAGCGCTCGCAGTCCGGCCAGGCGCAGCGCACCCATGATGCCGATCTCGTCGATCTCCTCGGGGCTGGAGTGCCCGACCGCGTAGGCGACGGCCCACCGCTGGATGCGCGGCACGAGCACCGTGCGGGCCCGCTCGGTCAGGAGCTTGGAGTCCTTGACGCCGATCGGCGCCGACCGCACGGTCTCGTCGATGACGACGACGCCGACGCTCACGGGGCCGGCGAGCGCGCCGCGTCCGACCTCGTCCATGCCGGCGAGCAGACGGTGACCGGAACGCTGCAGGGCGCGTTCGACCCGCAGCGAGGGCTTCTTGGAGGGTGCTGGTCGTGCCATGGTGACGCCCGCGCCGATCAGCCGGCCGCGACCTTCGTCGCCGTGGACGCGGGCTTACCGCTCTGGCTCGGGTTGACCGTCGCCTTGTTCGTCGGGGTGGTCGACGGCGTCGTGGGCGACGGCACCTGCGAGAAGGTGCGCTCGGGCACGCCGAGCCACGTGACGTGGTCGATCGGCCACACGACGAACAGGGCGCGGCCGACGATCTTGTCCATCGGCACGGAGCCCGTGGCCCCCGTGCCGTCGTCGTGCCAGCGGCTGTCGGAGGAGTCGGAGCGGTGGTCGCCCATGACCCAGACGCGGCCGGCGGGGACGGTGATGTCGAACTTCTTGCCCTCGCTCGGGTAGTCGCCCGGCTTGACGTAGGGCTCGGTGATCTCGACGCCGTTGACCTTGAGCTTGCCGGTGTCACCGTCGGCCTGGACGTGGTCGCCGGGCAGCCCGATGACGCGCTTGATGAGGTGGTTCTCGGAGTCCTCCGGCAGCAGGCCGACGAAGACGAGAGCGTCGTGGAAGGGACCGCCGACGGTGCTGTGCACCTCGGAGAGGTCGCCGAGCCAGGGGCTGGGCACACCGGGGTCCTCGAAGACGACGACATCGCCGCGCTTGAGGTCCAGGGGGCCCGGCGTCAGCTTGCTGACGATGACGCGGTCGTCCTTGACGAGGGTGTTCTCCATGGAGCCCGACGGGATGTAGAAGGCCTGGAAGAGCCACGTCTTGACCACGAAGGAGAGCGCCATGGCGAGGACCACGACGATGACGAGCTCCTTGGTGCCGGCGAGGATCGTCGCGCCGAAACCGCGGGGTTCGTCGTCGTAGTCGTCATCGAGGTCGTCGTCGTCGAGGTCACCGTCGGTGTCGTCAGCCGAGCGCCCGCGCGTCGGGTCCTCGGGGCGTCCGGTGTACTGCGACATCACTCACCATTTCGTGGGACGGAGGCAACTGGTCCTTGGTCGACCGATCCGAGCCGACCGAGCGGCCAGTATCGCACCCAAACCTTGCCGATGATGTCGTCCCCCGGGACCATGCCGCCACCCGGGTCGCCGAGGTGCGCCCGGGAGTCGGCGGACGAGCCGCGGTTGTCTCCCATGACCCAGAACCGGTCGGGTGGGACCGTCACGTCGAAGGACATGCTGCTCGGTTTCTGGCCGGGCGCGACGTAGGGCTCGGTGACGGCGACCCCGTTGACCTCGAGGCGTCCGTCGGCCGCGCAGCACCGGACGTGGTCGCCCGGCAGGCCGATGACGCGCTTGACGTAGTCGGTGGGCTGGCCCTTGCCGGCCAGGCTCTCGACCGCCTCGACGAGCGTCTGCACGATGCCGCGCTCCGGCACGCGCAGGTTGAACGCCTGGGACGCGTCGAAGACGACGATGTCGCCGCGCTGGAGGTCGGCCGGGGCCGTGGTGCGGCTGACGAGGATGCGGTCGCCGATGAGCAGCGTGTCCTGCATCGACTCGCTCGGGATGCCGAAGGGCGTGACGAGGAAGGCCCGGATGACGACGATCGCGAGCAGCAGGAGCGCGGGACCGAGCAGCCACCGGTGACGCCGCGCCGCGGCATACGCCGCTGGGGCACCCGGGCGCGACGAAGGCGCGGCGGATCCCGTCTCTGGCGGCGTCCCGGATGTCTCCGGGACGGCCCGCTCGGGGTCCACCGCGCCTCGCGTGACTAGACGGACGGCTGCGTCAGCAGGTCGTCAGCTCTTGGCGCCGGTCTTGGCCGGGATGCTGTCGCGCTTCTCGCGGATCTTGGCGGCCTTGCCGCGCAGACCACGGAGGTAGTAGAGCTTCGCGCGACGGACGTCACCGCGGGTGACGACCTCGATCTTGTCGATGACCGGGGTGTGCACCGGGAAGGTGCGCTCGACGCCGACACCGAAGGAGATCTTGCGGACCGTGAAGGTCTCGCCGATGCCGCCGCCGTGGCGACGGATGACGATGCCCTGGAACACCTGGACGCGCGAGCGCGTGCCCTCGATGACCTTGACGTGGACCTTGAGGGTGTCGCCGGCGCGGAACTCGGGAACGTCCGAGCGCAGCGATGCGGCGTTGATCTCGTCAAACGTGTGCATGATGCTTCGCTTTCCTGGGTGCCACAGGCCACTCGTCACAAAGGTGTGGGTCGCGTCCGTCGGGCCGCGTCGAGTCACCGGTGGATCTGGTCGAGCTCGGTGGTGACCCGACTCCCCCTGTGGCAGGGGCCGTCGTGTGCCGGACGCAAGGAGCAAGTCTGCCAGAGCACACGGCATACCAGAAATCGGCGCCCACCTGACCGCGCCTGCCGACCCGGTCGCCGACCCGGTCGGGGTGCCGCTGGCGGCGGCGGTCGGTGCCTTAGCGTGGGCCCGTGGACGTCTCCCCCGGCTGGCCCGTGGCCCTGTGCCTCGTCATCCTCCTTGCCGTGACGGTCGTCGCCAACCGCCTCGGCGGCATCGGCCTCGGTCGAGCGTCGGTGGTCGCCGGTGCGCGCGCCGTCGTGCAGCTCTCGCTCGTCGCGCTCATCATCACCGCGGTCGTGGGCTCGCTCTGGCTCTCGTTCGTCGCCGTCTTCGTCATGTTCGCGATGGCGGTCGTGACGACGTCCAGGCGCGTCGACGCACCCCGCACGTGGCCGTGGGCCGCCGCGGCGATGGCGTGCGGCGTGGTGCCGGTCGTGGCCATCGTGCTGGCCACCGGCTCGGTGCCGCTGACGGGCATCGCGGTGATCCCGATCGCGGGCATCGTCATCGGCAACACGATGACGGTGCACACCCTCGTCGGCCGGCGCACCTTCGCGGCGCTGCGTGAGGAGCACGGGCAGTACGAGGCGTCGCTGTCGCTCGGTCTCACCTCGAGCCAGGCCATCGACGAGATCATCGCCCGCCGGGTGCCCGAGGGCATCGTCCCGAGCCTCGACCAGGTGCGCACGTCGGGCATCGTCACCCTGCCCGGCGCCTTCATCGGCGTCATGCTCGGCGGCGGCAGTGCCGTCCAGGCCGCGACGGCGCAGGTGCTGGTCCTCTTCGCGATCATGGCGACGCAGTCGATCACCGCCGGCGTGCAGGCCTCGCTCATCCGCCGCCGCCTCCTGCTGCCCGCCGACCTCGGCGCCGCCCTCGTGTCGTGACGGAGGGCCGCCCGCGTCAGCCGCGGCGACGCTTGACGAGCGTGACCGCCCCCGGGATGGGCGCGGGCGCGTCGACGAGGCGATAGCCCGCCTTCTTGTACATCCGCAGGTTGTCGGTGCTGCGCGCGCCGGTGTTCAGCGTGAAGGTGCGTATGCCGTCCGGCGCGGTCGACTCGGCGTGCTCGAGGAGGCGTCGGCCGAGTCCGCGACCCTGCAGGTCGGGGGCCACGCAGAGGCGTCCGACGAACCAGTCGTCACCCTCGGGGCCGCCCCGGACCGTGCGCACCGCGCCGACGAGCCGCCCGCCGCTGCGGGCGACCCACGTCTGGGTCGTGTCGAGGCTCGCCCGGACGTCGTCGAGGCTCTCGTACAGGGCCGGGATGTCGAGGGTGTCGTTGGCGAGGGCCTCCTGGACCCAGCACGCCCGCATGAGCACGGCGAGCTCGGGGACGTCGCCCGGCGTCGCGGCGCTGATCACGACGTCGCCGCCGTCCGAGTCCGCGTGCGAGGCGTGGAGCAGGTCGGGCCGGCGGGCTGCGGTGCGCGCGAGCCGCTGTTCGTGGCGCCAGGCGGCGATCGCCCCGTGGTTGCCCGAGAGGAGCACCGGCGGGACGTCGCGGCCGTTCCACGCGGCGGGCTTGGTGTAGATGGGGTACTCGAGCAAGCCGTCCTCGTGGGACTCCTCGACGAGGGACTCGGCGTTGCCGATGACGCCCGGCACGAGCCGCCCGACGGCCTCGACCATCGCGAGCACGGCCACCTCGCCGCCGTTGAGGACGTAGTCACCGAGGCTCACGACGGAGACCTCGAGGCCGAGGTCCTCGCGGGCGTGGTCGTAGACGCGCTCGTCGATGCCCTCGTAGCGTCCGCAGGCGAAGGCGAGCCACGGCTCGTGCGCGAGCTCGCGTGCGAGTGCCTGGGTGAACGGCTGCCCACCGGGGCCGGGGACGATGAGCCGCGGCTTCGCGGCCGACGGGTTGTCCTGAGCGAGAACGTGGTCGAGCGCCTCCGACCACGGCTGCGGCTTCATGACCATGCCCGCTCCCCCGCCGTACGGGGTGTCGTCGACGGTGCGGTGGCGGTCGTGTGTGAAGTCGCGCAGGTCGTGGACGCGGACGTCGAGGAGGCCGTCCTCGCGCGCCTTGCCGATGAGCGACAGGTCGAGCGGGGCGAGGTAGTCGGGGAAGATCGAGACGACGTCGACGCGCATGGCCGGACGCGTGTCGGGACGCGTGTCGGGACGCGTGTCGGGACGCGGGTCGGGCACGGTCACTCGGTGCCCTCGCGGTAGAGGTCGAAGAGCCCGGGCGGCGGGTCGACGACGACGTGGTCGTCGGCGACGACGGGCACGATGCGCTTGACGAACGGGACGTAGGCCGTGACGCCGTCGGTGAGGGTGATGACGAGCCGGTCCTGGGCGGGGCCGATCTCGAGGCCGCTCACGGTGCCGACGGTCTCGCCGCTCGGGTCGCGGGCCTCGAGCCCGACGAGGTCCTCCTCGTAGAAGGCCTCGTCCTCGGCCTGGGGGTTCGACTCGGGCAGCACGAGCCGCGTGCCGCGCAGGCTCTCGGCGCCGGCGCGGTCGGGGATCTCCTCGAAGGTGATGAGCCAGATGCCGCGGTGCACCCGCGTCGACGCGATGGTCAGCGCGGTCGGCACACCGGACCCCGGCTCGGCCTCGGTCGCGATGACGGTGCCGACGGCAAAGCGGGTCTCGGGGTCGTCCGTGTGCAGCTGGACGGTCACCTCTCCCCGCAGACCGTGGGGCTTGCCGATGCGGGCGAGGACGACGTTCATGAGCCGAATCCTCTCAGGTTTGGCGACCGTCGGAGACCCGTGCGCGAAGGACGGGCGCGGGGACGCGAGAGGGGCGCCCCGGTCATCCGGGACGCCCCTCTCGGGTGACTCGCGTGGGAGTCGTCAGCGCTCAGCGCACGCGGTCGGTGTCGACGATGTCGACGCGCACGTTGTTGTTGCCCGCGAGGGCGCCGACGACGGTGCGCAGCGCGCTCGCCGTGCGGCCGGAGCGGCCGATGACGCGGCCGAGGTCGTCGGGGTGGACCCGGACCTCGAGCAGCTCACCGCGGCGGAGCTCCTTGCGGACCACGACGACGTCCTCGTCGTGGTCGACGATGCCCTTGACGAGGTGCTCGAGCGCCTCCTCGAGCATGCTCAGGCCTCGGCCTTCGCGGTGTCGTCGCCGGCGGCCTCGGCCGGAGCCTCGGTCGCCTCGTCGGCCTTGGGCTCGTCGGCCTTCGCCTCAGCCTTGGGCTCGGCCTTCTTGGCGGCCTTCTTGCGCGGCGTCGGGCCGTCGGTGCCGGCGTCGTTCTTGCCACCGGCAGCGGCGATCGCGGCCTCGTAGAGGTCCTTCTTCGGGGTCTTCGGCTCCTTGGTCTGGAGCTTGCCCCCGTCGACGATCTTGATGAGCGCCGCGACGGCCTCGGTCGGCTGCGCGCCCTGGCCCAGCCAGTAGTGCGCGCGCTCGATGTCGATGTCGATGAGCGACGGCTGCTCGGTGGGGTGGTACTTGCCGATCTCCTCGATGGCACGGCCGTCACGCTTGGTGCGCGAGTCCATGACGACGACGCGGTAGTACGGTGCACGGATCTTGCCCATGCGCTTCAGACGGATCTTGACTGCCATGGTGGCGGTCTCCTCAACCAGTAGTGAGCGCGGCGAGACCGACTGGGTTCAGCCGGGGTGCCGACGCTCGGTGTGTAGGCGTCCGGTCCAGCCGTTGGGGGCCGGACGGGTACAGCCCTCCATTCTGCCAGACCGGACGGGGTGCTCCGGACACGCACCCCGCAGACGGCGTCCCCACGCCTGCGACCACCGATGGCGTATGCCGTCCGCATCGCTCAGGCGTGGGCCGCCCGGACCGCGAGGGCGTGGCGCACGACCTCGCGCCGGGACACGTCGGTGGCGCCCTCGAGCACCGGCACCCCGGAGGGCTCGAAGCCCGCGCGGGCCAGTCCCATCCGCAGCTCGGTGCCGGTGAGCCGGCACTCGACGACCCCGCCGACGGGCGAGACGCGGAGCAGCTCGAAGAGCGTCGCCGTGCTCTCGACGATCGATGACGAGTAGAGCGGGATGCCGAGCTCGGCCGCCAGCGCCGAGGCGAGGCTCGTGCCGCCGTAGGCGCCGTAGGCCGCCGGCCCCGAGCCGCTGACGACGCAGGCGATGCGCCGGTGGCCGTGCGGGCGGTACGGCGCGGCGGGCCAGTCGGTGGACAGCATCGTGAAGCGGTCGTGGTCGCGCCAGTCGCGGCGCCCGTCGACGCCGGGCAGGTGCAGGAAGTCGCGCGAGAAGCCCTCGTGGACGAAGCCGAGCGAGCGCACGAGCCCGGCCGAGCGGTGGTTCGCCGGCTGGATGTTCGCCTCGACGCGGTGCAGGCCCATGCCGTGCGGCTGGTCGGCGAAGACGAGGTCGAGCGTGAGGCGCAGCCCTTCGACGAACAGGCCGCGGCCGGCATACGGGTCGTAGGAGTCGTATCCCACGGTCGCGCTGCGGAAGGCCCCCTCGACGACGTTGGCGACGTTGATGCGTCCGACGAGGCCGTGCGACCCCTCGGCGTCGAGGGCGTGCACCATGAAGGTGCGGTAGGTCGGCGACTGGTTGTCGAGGACGACCGGCAGGTTGTGCGGATTGGGCATCGCGAAGTCCGCGAGGCGCCGCTCCGAGAGGGTCACGGCCGCGGCATACGGCTCGATGTCGGCCGACGACGGGGGCCGCACCTCGACGCGCTCGCCCGCTGCGGTGAGCGGCGGCTCGTCGGGAGCGGGCTCGGACATGGGCTCGGACTGGTGCTCAGGCGACAACGCGACCTCGCAGCACGACGCCGCTCGGGTCGGCGACGACGGTGACGTCGGCGAGCGGGTCCGACGCGTAGACGACGAGATCGGCGTCCTCACCCTCGACGATGCCGGGTCTGCCGAGCCATTCGCGCGCTCCCCACGTCGCGGCCGCGACGACCTCGGCGTTCGTGAGTCCCGCCTTCGTCAGCTCGACCATCTCCTGCGCGACGAGACCGTGCGGGAGGCTGCCGCCGGCGTCGGTGCCGACGTAGATCGGCACGCCCGCCTCGTGCGCCGCCCCGACCGTGGCGTAGCGCCGTTCGTGCAGGTCGAGCATGTGGCGGTGGTAGTCGGGGAACTTCGCCTTGGCCGGCTCGGCGAGGTCGGGGAACTGCGCGATGTTGACGAGGGTCGGCACGATGGCGATGCCCTGGGCGGCGAAGGTGTCGATGGAGTCCTCGCGCAGGCCGGTTGCGTGCTCGATGCAGTCGATGCCGGCGGCCGCGAGATCGCGCAGCGACTCCTCGCCGAAGCAGTGGGCCGTGACACGCACGCCCTCCTCGTGGGCGGCCGCGATCGCGTCGGCGACGGCCTGGCGCGACCAGCTGGGTGCGAGGTCGCCGACGTCGCGGTCGATCCAGTCACCGACGAGCTTGACCCAGCCGTCACCGCGGTGCGCCTCGAGCCGGACGTGGCGGACGAGCTCGTCCTCCTCGACCTCGTGGGCGTAGTTGCGGATGTAGCGCCGCGTGCGGGCGATGTGCCGCCCGGCGCGGATGATCTTGGGAAGGTCGTCACGCTCGTCGACCCAGTGGGTGTCGCCGGGCTGGCCGGCGTCGCGGATGAGGAGCGTGCCGCGGTCGCGGTCGGTCATCGCCTGCTGCTCGGCCTCGTCGCGTGGCACGCCGCCGTGGGGCCCGAGACCGACGTGGCAGTGGGCGTCGACGAGCCCCGGGAGCACCCAGCCCTCGAGCGTCTGCTCGTCGGTCCGGTCGGCCGGCGGCGTGAACGAGACGCGCCCCCCGATGACCCACAGCTCGTCGACGACGTCGTCGGGACCGACGAGCACCCGACCGCGGACCTGGAGCACCGGTGCACTCATGGCACCGACCCTAACCTCCGTCGCGCGCCAGATCCGTGAGGACGTCGGCCCAGTGCGCCATGAGCGTCGCGAGGTGTCCGGCACCCTCGCGGACGACGAGCCGCGACGTCGGCAGGTGCGCGTGCAGCCACCGCCCGTGCTCCAGCCCGACCGTGCGGTCGCGGTCGCCGTACCAGAGGTGGACCGGTGCGCGGACGTCGTCGAGCGCGACGTCCCAGCCCGCGGTGAAGGCGAGCGCGTCGCGCGACACGCCGCGGTAGGACGGCACGCCCGGTCGGCCGCTCGCGGTCCAGGGCTCGAGGATCTCGGGCGAGACGAAGCCACCCACGCGCACCGCCGGCGCACGAGCGGTGCGTCCACCCGGCCCGCTCTGCTGGGCGCGGTCGGTCATCGCGCCGTCCTGGAGGTCGATGGCCGCGTCGACGTCCCCGGCGAGTGCCGCACGGACCGCGGGGTCGTCGGCAGCGGCAGGGTCGAGCTCGAGCAGCGGTCCGATGCCGGCGACGACCCCGGCCACGCGCACCCGGTGCGGCAGGACGGCTGCAGCGGCGACGGCATACGGCCCTCCCCCGGAGACGCCGAGCACGGCGAACGCGTCGAGCCCGAGCACGTCGGCGACCGTCCCGGCATCCCTGCCCACCGACGACAGGGTGGTGCGGGCGTCCGTCGACCCGCCGTAGCCGGGCCGCGAGAACGCGATCAGCCGCATCCCGGCGCGCGCCGCCGCACCGTCGCCGAGCGCGGCCTGCAGCCGGCCACCCGGCGTGCCGTGGAAGAAGACGAGCGGCCTGCCGAGCGGGTCGCCGCCCTGCCACACGTCGAGGCGCCGCCCGTCCGGCAGCCGCACCCGCGAGCGCCCGTCGGTGGTGACCACGACCCCGAGCGTAGGCCGCCTGTCCCTCTCCGTCACCCGCGCAGCAGCCGCGGTACGGCGCGGACGTCGACGAGTGCAGCTCCCCTGAGGACGGTGACCTCGATCGGGCGCCCGATCGCCTCGTCCAGCAGGATCCGCTGGAGCGACTGTGCGTCGGACAGCGGTCTGCCGTCCGCGGCGACGACGACATCGCCCCGGATCAGGCCGGCGTGCTCGGCCGGGCTGTCCGGGACGACCTCCGCGATGCGCAGCGCGGTGCGCCGGCCCAGTCGGGCCGCGACGTCGTCGGTCACCGGCACCGGGACGGTGACGAGACCGAGGTAGGCGCGGCGGACGTGCCCGTCCTCGACGAGGGCCTCGATGATCCGTCGGGTCGTCGCGTTGATGGGCACCGCGAGACCGAGCCCGATCCCGGCGACCGCCGTGTTGATGCCGACGACGCGGGCCCGTGAATCGGCCAGCGCGCCGCCGGAGTTGCCCGGGTTGAGGAGGGCGTCGGTCTGGATGACGTCCTCGACGAAGCGGGACGCGCTGCCGGACCGGGTCGGCAGCGAGCGACCGAGCGCGCTGACGACGCCCGCGGTGACACTGCCCTCGAGCCCGAGCGGGTTGCCGATGGCGACGACGACCTGCCCGACCCTGAGCCGGTCGGCGTCGCCGAACTCCGGAGGGGACGTGAGTGCCTCCTCGGCGCGCACGACGGCGAGGTCCGAGAGCGGGTCCGCGCCGACGAGGTGGACGCGAACGGACCGGCCGTCGGAGAAGTTCGCGGTTCCGTGGTCGACGCCGTGCACGACGTGGGCGTTGGTCAGGAGCAGGCCGTCGGCGGTCAGCGTCACTGCGGAGCCTCCGCCCTCGACGGCGCCGCCCCGGACCGGTCGGCTGACCCGGAGGCTCGCGACGAGCGGCGTGAGGCGGGCGGCCACGGTGCTCACCGCGCGCGAGTACGCGTCGAGGCCGTCGCCGTCGCCCGGGTCAGCGGCTGCCGTCATCTCGAAGCGCGCCATCACCCCTCCTCGCGGACCGGACACCCACGTCCCGTGGCCCCAGAGTGGTCAGCGCGCAGCGCACGACCGGCATTCCCGCGGTGAGAGGTGATGCCGGAGGCGTGGGGCCGGAACGCTCAGCGGCCTCCGCCGAGGAACTTCTCGAAGCCCTTGGGCAGGTTCGACGGGTCGAAGCCGGCCAGCGGGTCGGCGTCGTCGCCGGCACCGGCCCCGTTGGCACCAGGCGCACCGAAGGCGCTCGCAGCTGAGGCGGCCCGGCCCGAGGCGGCCTTCTCCGCGGCAGCCCGCTCCTCCGCCGCGCGCTTGGCGGGGTTGCCGCTCTTGCTCTTCTTGCGCTGCGGCTGCTGCTGCTTGCCGCGCTTGCCGGTGCCGGGGATGCCGGGCATTCCCGGCAGGCCGCCACCGCCTCCGCGAGCCATCGACTTCATCATCTTCTGGGCCTGGCCGAAGCGTTCGAGCAGCTGGTTGACCTCCGTGACCGTGACACCGGAGCCCTTGGCGATGCGGGCGCGGCGCGAGCCGTTGATCTGCTTGGGGTGGGTGCGCTCGAACGGCGTCATCGAGCGGACCATGGCCTCGACGCGGTCGAACTCGCGGTCGTCGAAGGCGTCGAGCTGGTCACGCATCCCCTGCATGCCCGGCATCATCTTGAGCATCGACTTGAGCGAGCCCATCTTCTTGATGGCGTTCATCTGCGAGAGGAAGTCCTCGAAGGTGAAGTCCTCCTCCGCGAGGAACTTGCGGGCCATCTCGTCGGCCTCGCGCTTGTCGAACGCGCGCTCGGCCTGCTCGATGAGCGTCAGGACGTCACCCATGTCGAGGATGCGGCTCGCCATGCGGTCGGGGTGGAAGACCTCGAAGTCGGTGACCTTCTCACCGGTCGAGGCGAACATGATCGGCTCACCGGTGATCTCGGCCACCGACAGGGCCGCGCCACCGCGGGCGTCGCCGTCGAGTTTGGACAGGACGACGCCGGTGAACGCGACGCCCTCGTGGAAGGCCTGGGCCGTCTCGACGGCGGCCTGGCCGATCATCGCGTCGATGACGAAGAGGACCTCGTCGGGCGAGATCGCCGCGCGGATGTCGGAGGCCTGCTGCATGAGGTTGGCGTCGACGGCGAGCCGGCCGGCGGTGTCGACGATGACGACGTCGTACTGCTTGGCCCGGGCGTGCTCGATGCCCATCCGCGACACGGTGACGGGGTCGCCGAACGACCGGGTGCCCTCGCCGGAGTCGAGGACGGCGTCGTGGCCGCCCATGTTGCCGCGCTCGGGCGCGAAGACGGGGACGCCGGCGCGCTCACCGACGACCTCGAGCTGGGTGACGGCGTTGGGGCGCTGGAGGTCGGCCGCGACGAGGAGGGGCGCGTGGCCCTGGCCCTTGAGCCACGTGCCGAGCTTGCCGGCGAAGGTCGTCTTGCCCGAGCCTTGGAGGCCGGCGAGCATGATCACCGTCGGCGGCTGCTTCGCGAAGCGGATCGTGCGCGTCTGCCCGCCGAGGATGGCGACGAGCTCCTCCTGCACGATCTTGACGACCTGCTGGGCCGGGTTGAGGGCCTGGCTGACCTCGGCACCGAGGGCGCGCTCGCGCACCGCCCCGGTGAACCGCTTGACGACGGGCAGGGCGACGTCGGCGTCGAGCAGGGCGAGGCGGATGTCTCGGATCGTCGCGTTGACGTCGGACTCCGTGAGCCGGCCCTTGCCGCGGAGGTTCTTGAACGTCGCGGTCAGGCGGTCAGACAGGGATGCAAACACCCGGCAAGGTTATCCGCTCCGCCGACCACTTCCGACTCGGTGGCCTCCCGCGGGCCCGACGGCGTATGCCGCCGCGTAGGGTCGCGCGGGTGAGTGACCCCAGTGCCGGCCCGTCCACGACCCCGCCGTTCATCGACAAGATCGCGTGGATCCATCTCGAGGAGCGCCGCCTGCTCACGGCCCGCAACGCCGGGCGGGACCGCTTCTACCTGCCGGGCGGCAAGCGCGAGCCGGGCGAGAGCGACGTCGAGACACTGGTCCGTGAGCTCGACGAGGAGCTGACCGTGGCCATCGACCCGGCCACCGCCGCCCACGTCGGTACGTTCGAGGCCCTCGCCGACGCGCGCACGGACGGTCTCGTCGTGCGCCTCACCTGCTACACGGCGACGCACACCGGCGAGCTCGTCCCGTCACGCGAGATCGACGAGATCGCGTGGCTGACGGCCGGCGACGGCGACCGGGTGTCCGCCGTCGACCGGCTCGTCCTCGTCCACCTGCGCGACGCGGGCCTGCTCGACTGATCGCTCGGCCTCGTCGGGCCCGGTTCGATGTGTTCCACGGTCACGGGTGACCGTGGAACACATCGAACCGCGGTCAGTCGCCGTCGCAGGTGTCGATGATCATCGCGACGGCCTGCGCGGCGCGGGCCGGCGCGAGCTGACCGCCCCCGAACTCGGTCACGTAGAACGTGTCGAGCGTCTGGCCGGCATACGTCGCGATGTGCGCCGAGCGCACCGACAGCGACGCCCGGGCGAGCGTGATGCCGATGTCCTGGAGCAGTCCGGGACGGTCGGTCGCGCGGACCTCGACGACGGTCGCGCTGTCGGACGCGCTGCTGATGACCATGGCCCGCGTCGAGTCGACGGAGCCCGAGCCGGGGCTGCGCACCCCGCTCGACTTGCGCCGCTGGAGCTTGCCGAGGGGCGAGCGGTCGCCCTTCGCGACGCGCACCAGGTCGCGCGAGATGACCTCGGGCAGCGGGGTCTCGCTGCCCGGTGAGTCGACCCACCACTCGTTGACGGCGAGGCCGTCGATGGTGCGGACGATGGCCGAGCGCACGACGAAGCCGTGCGCGGCGAGCAGGCCGGCCGTGTCGGCGAACAGGCCGGCGCGGTCGCGGTCGATGATGTCGACGCGGTGGGCGCCACCGAGGGATGACACGGTGACGTAGGGCTCTCCGGACGCGATGCGGTCGAGCGCGTCGTCGGAGAGCGGCAGGGTCTCGATCGGTTCCACGACGAGAGGCCCCTCTCCTGGGGTCTGGGCGGTGAGTGCGGTCCGGCAGGCCTGGTAGAGCCGCTGGACGAGACCGGCTCGCCAGTCGCTCCAGGCCTTGGGGCCGGCGGCTGACGCGTCCGCCTCGGTGAGGGCGCGCAGGAGGTCGAGGGTCATGGCCGACCCGCCGACGGCCTCCGAGAGCGCGGCGATGGTCGCCGGGTCCTCGGGGTCGCGTCGGGTGGCGAGGTCCACGAGGGTGAGGTGCTCGCGCACCAGCCGCACGATGATGGCGCGGTCGGCGTCGGTGACGCCCATGCGCTGGAGCACCGTGTCGGCGATCTCGGCCCCGGTCGCGGAGTGGTCCCGCGAGCCCGGCACCTTGCCGATGTCGTGGAGCACCGCGGCGAGCATGAGCAGGTCGGGCCGGGCGACGTCGCGGACCATGCCGCTCGCCGCCACGACGGTCTCGATGAGGTGCCGGTCGACGGTGTGCCGGTGGACGGCGTTGCGCTGCGGGCGGCTGCGCACCGCCTTCCACTCGGGGATCCACCGCTCGACGACGCCCGCGAGGTCGAGGCCCTCCCACACCGTGACGAGGCCGGGGCCCGACGCCAGCAGGTCGGCGAAGAGGTTGCGGGCGACCTCGGGCCACGGCTCGGGCAGGACCGGCGCGGTGGCGGCGAGGTTCTTCAGCGTCGTCGGCGACAGGGGGATGCCGCCCCGCGCAGCCACGACGGCGGCGCGCAGCGGGATGATCGGGTCGGACGACAGGTCGGCCGACGGCCCGAGGACCGCCTCGCCGTCGTGCCGGTAGAGGCCGTAGCCGAGCGGTGCCAGCTGCGGCCGACGGGGGCCGACGCGCAGCGTCCTGGCGCGCTGGGACTGCATGGCGCGCCGCAGGGTGCCGTCGACGGCATACGCGATGGTGCGGGCCGACGTCGACAGGTCGGTGAGCAGGTCGTCGGCGTCGGTGTAGCCGAGCAGCGCGGCGCAGGCGTCCTGGTCGTCGCGCGTCAGGCGGTCGCGGCCCCGCCCCGTCACGACGTGGATGGCGTCACGCACGTCGAGGA
Organism: Terrabacter sp. Root181; assembly: GCF_001428505.1. GTDB lineage: Bacteria > Actinomycetota > Actinomycetes > Actinomycetales > Dermatophilaceae > Terrabacter. The sequence goes on along the minus strand of NZ_LMHU01000001.1, from coordinate 1,775,206 downwards.
TGCGCTCGTACGCCTCGTCGACCTCTCCGTGCGGCCGGTCCGTCAGCCACGCGGCCGTGAGGGCCCGCAGGACTGACATGTCGCGCAGGCCGCCGTGGGCCTCCTTGAGGTCCGGCTCGATGAGGTGGGCCAGGTCGCCCTGGCGGGCGTGGCGCTGGAGCACCGACTCGTGCATCTCGCCGAGCCGGGTGCGGGCGTTGGCGCGCCAGTCGTGCGCCACGGTGGACCGGGCCGCGTTGACGACGTCGGCGTCACCGGCCACGTGGGTCAGGTCGAGCAGCCCCACGGCCGCGGAGAGGTCGTCGGAGGCGACGGCCCGGCATTCGGCCACGGTGCGGACGCTGTGGTCGAGCCGGACCCCCGCGTCCCAGATGGGGTACCAGAGCTTGTCGGCGAAGGCGCCGACCTCCTTGCCCGAGAGGCCGCGTGGGTGGTGGACGAGCACCAGGTCGTAGTCGCTGAGCGGTCCGCCGTCACCCCGGGCGAGCGAACCGACGGCGGCGAGGGCGACGCCTTCATGGCGTCGCCCCGCGCACGCCTCGCGCCAGAGCTCCTGGAGCCATCCGAACCCGAACTCCGCGAGCGCCCGGCGGCGGGTCTGGCCCGCGCCGGGCGTCGCGAAGGTTCGGGTGCCGGCGAGGTCCAGACGTCGTGAGGTCACATCCGTCATGTCAGGTCTCGCCGTCCCCTTGAGTTGCGTGTGTCGTGTCGTGCTCGGTGCGGTCGTGCGTGCCGTAGGCGCTCAGAGAGCGTCGACGCCCCGCTCGCCGGTGCGGACCCGCACCACCTCTTCGACCGGGACCGACCAGATCTTGCCGTCACCGATGCGGCCGGTCTGGGCGGCCTTGAGGATGACCTCGAGGACGTCCGCGGAGTCGACGTCGTCGACGAGGACCTCCAGGCGCACCTTCGGCACGAAGTCGACGGTGTACTCGGCGCCGCGGTAGACCTCGCTGTGGCCGCGCTGACGGCCGTAGCCGCTGGCCTCGCTGATGGTCATGCCGGCCACCCCGAAGGCTTCCAGCGCCTCCTTGACCTCGTCGAGCTGGTGCGGCTTGATGATGGCGGTGATGAGCTTCACGCGGATGCCCCTTCCTTGGAGGACGGCTCGTCGGCGATGGGCTGTCGGGTTCGTTCGGCCACGACGCCCGAGGAGGGCAGGCTACGGCTGCCACCCGTGAACGAGCCGAGGTCGTACGCGGTCTCCGCGTGCTCCAGCAGGTCGATCCCGCTGACCTCTTCCTCCTCGGAGACCGTGAAGCCCATGGTCTTGTGCAGGACCCATCCGATGATGAAGGTCACCACGAAGGAGTAGATCAGCACCGCGAAGGCGCCGAGAGCCTGGGCCCCGAGCTGGCCGAGGCCTCCACCGAGGAGGAGACCGTCGTTCATGCTGAGGCCGGCCGTGCCGGTCGGGCTGTTGGTCGCGTCGGCGAGGAAGCCGATGAGCAGCGTGCCGATGAGGCCGCCGACGAGGTGCACGCCGACCACGTCGAGGCTGTCGTCGAAGCCGAACCGGAACTTGAGCCCGACGGCCAGAGCGCAGCCCACGCCGGCCGCGAGACCGACGACGAGGGCACCCCACGGGGAGACGGTGGCGCAGGCCGGGGTGATGGCGACGAGGCCGGCGACGACACCGGATGCCGCGCCGAGCGAGGTGGCGTGGCCGTCACGGATCTTCTCCGTGATGAGCCAGCCGAGCATGGCCGTGCAGGTTGCGCCGAGGGTGTTGACCCAGACGCCCGAGGCGAGGGTGCCCGCGCTGAGGGCCGAGCCGGCGTTGAAGCCGAACCAGCCGAACCACAGGATGCCGGCACCGATCATGACGAGGGTCAGGTTGTGCGGACGCATCGGCTCCTTGGGCCACCCGACCCGCTTGCGGAGCAGGATCGCCAGGGCGAGGCCCGCGATACCGGCATTGATGTGGATGGCCGTGCCACCGGCGAAGTCGTACGCGCCGGCGCCACCGAGGAAGAGTCCGTCCGCCTTGTTGGCGATCCAGCCACCCGTCTCGGCCGCGAAGCCGTTGAAGGCGAAGACCCAGTGGGCCGCGGGGAAGTAGACGAGGGTCGCCCAGATCACCGTGAAGACGGTCCAGGTGACGAACTTGGCCCGGTCGGCGATCGCGCCCGAGACGAGGGCCACGGCAATGATCGCGAAGACGACCTGGAAGGCGACGAAGGCCCCGCCGGGGATGCCGCCCGCCGCTGCGGTGCCCGCGGCCGCGTCGGCCGGTACGTAGCCGTAGATGGCATCGAGCACGCCGGTGAGCCCGAAGTGTTCGAAGGGATTTCCGATGAGACCGCCGCCGACGTCGTTGGCGAAGGTCTCGCTGTAGCCCCAGAGGATCCACACCGTGCCGACCGTGCCCATCGTGATGAACGACATCATCATCATGTTGAGGACGCTCTTGGTGCGAACCATGCCGCCGTAGAAGAGGGCGAGACCGGGGGTCATGAACAGGACCAGTGCGGCCGCTGCCAGGACCCACGCGGTGTTCCCGCTGTCGGTGAACGGCGCGTCTGCCGTCACGAAGGTAAGTGCGCTCATGGCCAGAACGATGGACGGGCCGGATTTCTGGCGACCGCGTCGTTTGTTACAGCCATGTCAACAACAGGTGGGCGGTGTTAGCGGATGGTTTCCCGCACCGTGGGCGTCCGGATCATGGACTCCCCCGCTTCCCCCACCGGACGCCACGAGCACGTGTGCCGTCCGGCACACGTGCTCGTGGGTCTGGAGCCCGTGTCGTCACATGACGATGGCGTCGACGAAGGCCTCGGGGTCGAAGGGGGCGAGGTCGTCGGGGCCCTCACCGAGGCCGACGAGCTTGACGGGGACGCCGAGCTGGCGCTGGACCGCCACGACGATGCCGCCCTTGGCGGTGCCGTCGAGCTTGGTCAGCACGATGCCGGTGACGTCGACGGCCTCGCAGAAGACCTTGGCCTGCTGCAGGCCGTTCTGGCCGGTGGTCGCGTCGAGGACGAGGAGCACCTCGTCGATGGGGCTCTGCTTCTCGATGACGCGCTTGACCTTGCCGAGCTCGTCCATGAGGCCGACCTTGTTGTGGAGGCGGCCCGCCGTGTCGATGATGACGACGTCGACCTCCTCCTCCATGCCGGCCTTGACCGCGTCGAAGGCGACGGCTGCGGGGTCGGCGCCGTCCTTGTCGGAGCGCACGGTGGCGACCCCGACGCGGGCGCCCCACGTCTCGAGCTGGTCGGCGGCCGCTGCGCGGAAGGTGTCGGCGGCGCCGAGCAGCACCTCGCGGTCCTCGGCCACGAGGACGCGCGCGAGCTTGCCGACGGTCGTCGTCTTGCCGGTGCCGTTGACGCCCACGACGAGGATGACGGCGGGGCGGTCACCGACCCGGCTGCTGGCGATGCGACGGTCCATGTCGGGCTGGACCAGCGCGAGGAGGTCGTCGCGGAGCCAGCCGCGGACCGTGGCCTCGTCGGTCGTCCCGTCGACCTTGACGCGGGTGCGCAGCGAGTCGACGAGCTCGGTGGCGGCCTCGACGCCGAGGTCGGAGGAGATGAGGGTGTCCTCGACCTCCTCCCAGGCCTCCTCGTCGAGCTTGCCGCGCGAGAGGAGCGCGAGCAGGCCCTGGCCGATGGAGGAGTTGGACCGGGCCAGGCGCGCGCGCAGCCGCTGGAGCCGGCCGCGGGCCGACTCCGGCCGCTCGAGGGTCGGCTCGGGGACGGTCGGTGGGGCGGTCGGAGCCTCGGGCTCGAGCGTCGTCGTGGAGCCCGTTGCCTCGGGGGGCGCGACGGTGTCGGTGGAGCCGGTGGGTGGGCGGCGGTCGAGGTCCTCGGCGGGCAGCCCCGGGCGGGCCGGCGGAGCCTCGCGATCGACGGTGCGGCCGCGGCCGCGCACGAGGCTGACGCCGTAGGCGACCGCGCCGACGAGGATGGCGACGCCGATGATGACGTATGTCCAGACTGTGTCCACGTCAGCCATCCAACCACGCTGGTGACGAGGCGCCGGACGCCTCGACGGCGGCTCGGGCGCGGCTCGGGCGCGGCTCGGCCACCGGTGGTGGCCGGTGGCCGAGGGTGTCGGGCAGGCGGTCGGCGCGGCTAGTGCGCGCGGGCGCGCGGGCGACCGAGGGTCCCCGCACGGCGACGTGCCGAGCGTGCGACCCCTTCCCCCTTGGCGGTGAGCAGGTCCCGGCCGCCACGGTGCGCAGGCACCGCGACGACGCCGACGACCGCCACACCGAGCACGGTGACGACAAGCATCGAGATGACCAGGTAAACCATGTGACAAGAGTGACGCATGTGACCCATGTGGCGCAAAGAGCACGGAGTGACGATTCGGCAACTCCACACGAGGCGGCCGCCATCCCCGTCCCGCGCGCTCCCACGTGCAGCGCCCGGTCGAGGCCGATCGCGTATGCCGGTGTCGGTCAGGCCGGCCGGTCGGCGACGTCGCGCAGTCGCTGGGACACCACCGTCGTGACGCCGTCGCCACGCATGCTGACGCCGTAGAGGGCGTCGGCGATCTCCATCGTCTTCTTCTGGTGCGTGATGACGATGAGCTGGGAGCTGTCGCGCAGCTCCTCGAAGAGGGTGATGAGGCGCCCGAGGTTGGCGTCGTCGAGCGCGGCCTCGACCTCGTCCATGATGTAGAAGGGCGAGGGCCGTGCCTTGAAGATCGCCACGAGCAGCGCCACGGCGACGAGCGAGCGCTCACCACCGGAGAGCAGCGACAGCCGCTTGATCTTCTTGCCCGGCGGACGCGCCTCGACCTCGAGGCCGGTCGTGAGCATGTTGGACGGGTCGGTGAGGACGAGGCGTCCCTCACCACCGGGGAAGAGCCGCTGGAAAACGCGCTCGAACTGGACCGCGGTGTCCTCGAAGGCCTCGGCGAAGACGCGCTCGACGCGCTCGTCGACCTCCTTGACGATGTCGAGCAGGTCGCGCTTGGAGTTCTTGAGGTCCTCGAGCTGCTCGGTGAGGAACTTGTGGCGTTCCTCCAGGGCGGTGAACTCCTCGAGCGCGAGGGGGTTGATGCGCCCGAGGGCGTTCAGCTTGCGCTCGGCCTGACGAAGCCGCTTCTCCTGGGCCTCGCGCACGAACGGCACCGGGTCGGGGTGCGGTGCGTCGGGATCTGCGTCGGGGTCGGGCACGGCCGGGACGAGCTGGTGCGGGCCGTACTCCTCGACGAGGGCGGACGGCGAGATGCCGAGCTCCTCGACGGCCTTCGTCTCGAGCTGCTCGATGCGCAGGCGCTGCTGGGTGCGCGCGACCTCGTCGCGGTGGACGCTGTCGGTGAGCTCGCGCAGCTCAGCCTGGAGCACGGAGATGTCCCGGCGCACGACGGCGAGCTCGGCGTCGCGCTCGGTGCGCTCGGCCTCACCGGCGGCACGGGCGCGGCCGGCCTGCTCGGCCGACTCGGCGAGCAGCTCGTGGGCCCAGGCCGCGGCCGTGCGCACGGCACCGGCGACGGCGGCCTCGCGCCGGCGGCGGGCCTGCTTCTCGGCGAGGCGCTGGCGCGCCTCCTCCTCGTGTCGGGCGCCGCGCTCGAGGGCGTCGGCGCGGTCCTTGAGGGCACGCGCGCGCTCCTCACGGGTGCGCAGGGCCAGGCGCAGCTCGGTCTCGGCCGCGCGGGCCTCGCGGGCGACGGCCTCGAGACGGTCGCGCTCCTCGGTGGAGGGCTCGTCGGCGAAGTCGCCCTCGCCGCTCGCTGCCTCGAGCCGCTCGAGGAGGGCGGCGTGCTCGGTCTGGTCGGCCTCGAGGGCCGAGGTCGCGTCGGCGATGGCCTTCTCGGTGCGCTCGACCTCGGACCGGGCCGCGCGCAGGGTCTGGCCGAGCGAGCCGAGCTTCTCGGCGATCGCCGCCATCCGGGCGTCGCTCTCGTTGAGCCGCTCGAGAGCGGCCTCTAGCGCGTCGGCGAGCTCGACCCGGGTGGCGTCGGCCCCCGCGACGCGGAAGCGGGCCTCCTCGCCCTCGCGGGTGGCTCGGGCCATGGCGTCCTGCGCGTCGTCGAGCGCGGCCTGCAGCTCGAGGAGGCTGGGAGCCGTGGTGCTGCCACCACGGACCGCGCCGGGTGCGTAGACGTCACCTCCGCGGGTCACGGCCGTGACGCCGGGGTGGCTCCGGACGAGGGCGCGGGCGACCGACCCGTCGGGCACGAGGGCGACTCGCTCGAGCACCTGCTCGACGGCGGGTCGCACCGATGCCGGGCACTCCACCACGTCACGGGCCCAGCGGGCCTCGCCCGACAGCGACGGCCACGAGGCGGGGTCGACGGGCGTCGCGGACTCCGCGACGAGGAGGCTGGCACGGCCGTTGTCGCCGTCGCGCAGTGCGTCGAGAGCGGCCGCGGCGGCGTCGAGCGAGCCGACGGCCAAGGCTTCGGCTGCCGCGCCGAGAGCAGCGGCCACGGCGTTCTCGAGTCCGGGCTCGACCGTGACGAGCGAGGCGACCGACCCGAGGATCCGGTGACCCTCGTCGGCGGCGGCGAGCAGGGCGGCCGCACCGTCCTTGCGGCTGAGGCTGAGGCCGAGTGCCTCGACGCGAGCGGCGGCGGTGGTGCGCGCGCGCTCCGCGGTCGCCTCGGCCTCCTTCCAGCGGGCGTGCTCGGCCTCGGCAGCCTCGAGGCGCGCGGCGGCCTCCTCGTAGGCGGTGTCGAGGCCCTCCTCGCCCTCCTCGTCCTGGGCGACGCTCGACTCGAGCCGCGAGAACTCGTGCTCGGCCTCGGCGGCCCGGGCCTGGGCGGCCTCGATGGTGGTGCGCAGACGTCCGACCTCGGCCTCGCGGGCCTCGATGCGCGACGCCTTCGCACCGACCTGTCCGCCGAGCTTGGCCAGGCCCTCGCGACGGTCGGCCGCGGCCCGGGCCTCGCGCTGCAGGCGGGTGGTCTCCTCGGCGTGCCCGCGCTCGGCGTCGGTGCGCGACATGACGGCGTCCTCGAGCGCGGCCTTGGCCTCGGCGATCTCCTCGAGGAGGAAGGCCTCCTGCTCGCGGACGTCGGCGGCCTGGGCGCGCAGCTGTTCGGGGTCACGGCTCTGGCCGGGAGCCTCGGGCTCGTCGTCCTCGCTGAGCAGGCGCACCCGCTCGGCCGCGAGCGACCGGGTCGAGGCCATCCGCTCGACGAGCCGGCCGAGGGCGACGTACTCGTCCTGGGCCCGGGTCAGGGCCGGACGGGCGGCCTCGGCGGCCTCCTCGAGCGTGGAGAGCCGGTGGGCGAGGTCGCCGATGGACTCCTCGACCTCGGAGCGGCGCTCGATGAGGGCCGACTCGTCGGCCACCTCCTGCTCGAGCGTCGACGTCAGCTGGACGAGGTCGTCGGCCACGAGGCGCAGCCGCGCGTCACGGGCATCGGTCTGGATGACGGCAGCCCTGCGCGCCGTCTCGGCCTGGCGACCGAGTGGGCCGAGCTGGCGGCGGATCTCGCCCGTGAGGTCCTGGACCCGGGTGAGGTTGGCCTCCATCGTGTCGAGCTTGCGGAGCGCGCGTTCCTTGCGCTTGCGGTGCTTGAGGACGCCCGCAGCCTCCTCGATGAACCCGCGGCGCTCCTCGGGCGTCGCGCGAAGGACGGTGTCGAGCTGGCCCTGGCCGACGATGACGTGCATCTCGCGGCCGATGCCGCTGTCGGACAGCAGCTCCTGCACGTCCAGCAGCCGGCAGGGCGTCCCGTTGATGGCGTACTCCGAGCCACCGTTGCGGAACATCGTGCGGGCGATCGTCACCTCGGTGTAGTCGATCGGCAGCGCACCGTCGGTGTTGTCGATGGTCAGGGCCACCTCGGCGCGGCCGAGCGGCGCACGGCCGGACGTGCCGGCGAAGATGACGTCCTCCATCTTGCCGCCACGCAGGGACTTGGCGCCCTGCTCGCCCATGACCCAGGCGAGCGCGTCGACGACGTTGCTCTTGCCGGAGCCGTTGGGGCCGACGATGCAGGTGATGCCGGGCTCGAGACGCAGGTGGGTCGCCGAGGCGAAGGACTTGAAGCCCTTCAGGGTGAGGCTCTTGACGTACACGACCCGAGAAATCCTTTGTCCAGCCAGCCAGCGATCCCGGTCAGCGTACTAGCCGTGGGGGCGTGCTCCGGGGAGGTGAGCGCCCGCGCGTGCGGGGGACGGACGGCATACCGTGGACGGGTGGATGCCGACGAGCGCCGAGATCACCCCCTGGACGACGAGCACCGGGTCAGCTCCCTCGAGCGGCTGCTCGAGGTCTACCCGACGGCCCCCGCCGCCAACAGCCTCGCCAAGGAGTCGGCGACCGTCACGCCCAGCCAGGCGCGGATCATCGCGGCGGCCCCCTTCGTCGTCATCGCCACGGTCGGGGACGGCGGACTCGACCAGTCGCCGCGCGGGGACCGGCCCGGCTTCGTCGTCGTGCGTGACGAGCGCACCCTGGTCATCCCCGACCGCCGCGGCAACAACCGCCTCGACACGCTGCGCAACGTCGTCGCCGACCCGAGGGTGGGCCTGATCTTCCTCGTGCCGGGCCTCGGCGAGGAGCTGCGCGTGCGCGGCACCGCGATCGTGTCGACCGACCCGGACGAGCTGGCGCGACACGAGGTCAAGGGTGTGCTGCCGGCCTCGGTGCTCGTCGTCGAGGTCGAGCGCGTCTACTTCCAGTGCGCTCGTGCGATCAAGCGAAGTCGCCTGTGGGACAGCGAGTCCCGGGTCGACCCGAAGACCCTGCCGACCGCCGGGACGATGACGCGCGAGGCCGGCGGGTTCGCGTCGGACGCCGAGGCGGCCGCCTACGACGCCGCCCTCGCCGAGCGGCAGGACGCGACGCTCTACTGACGACCCGCGTCGGGTCCCGTGCGGCAGGGCCCGGACGGGCCCCCACCCGTCGGGTGCGACGACCTACGCGTCGCCGTTGGCGATGCGCTCGTGGTGGTGGATGACCTCGGCGATGATGAAGTTCAGGAACGCCTCGGCGAACACCGGGTCGAGCCCGGCGCTGTCGGCGAGCGCCCGCAGGCGGGCGATCTGGCGCTCCTCGCGCGCGGGGTCGGCGGCAGGCAGGTGCTGCTCGGCCTTGAGGCGACCCACCTGCTGGGTGCACTTGAAGCGCTCGGCGAGCAGGTGGACGAGTGCGGCATCGATGTTGTCGATGCTGCTGCGCAGCCGAGCGAGCTCGGCGGGGACCTCGGGCACGTCGCTCACCGGGTCAGCCTAGGCGGGTCAGCGCTCGACGAACCCGGTGATTCCGTCCCTCGGAACACCGAGCTGCACGACGACTCCCTCGACGTGTCCCGGGCGCCGGGTCGTCGAAGGGGTCTCCCGCAGCAGCGCCTCGAGCGCGTCGACCGCATCACGGCTCCCCTGGGCGACGACCTCGACGCGACCGTCGGCGGTGTTGCGGGCGTGCCCGTCGAGACCCAGCTCGAGCGCGCGGGCGCGCGTCCACCACCGGAAGGCGACCCCCTGCACCCTTCCGCGCACGAACATCGTCGCGCGCACCGGCCCGCCGCCCACCTCGTCGTCCACCCCGACACGGTATGCCGCGTGGCGCCGCAACGGGAGCCCCACGCGTACCTATGCTCACAACAGGCACGGCGGTGACTCCACTCACCGCGGCCCACGGAAGGAGCGACGTGACGACGTCGGCGATTTCACGGGCGGCTGGCACGGGTCAGACCGCCGACACGGCCACGGGGGCCACCCCGCGATCGGGGCGTGCGCGGTCGGGACATGCGGCTCGCATCGAGGGCCTCGACGGGCTCCGGGCCCTCGCCATCGTCGGGGTCCTCGTCTACCACCTCAACGCCTCGTGGCTGCCGGGCGGCTTCCTCGGCGTCGACGTCTTCTTCGTCGTGTCGGGCTTCCTCATCACGACGCTGCTCGTCCGCGAGCACCATCGCACCGGGAGCATCGCGCTCTCGCAGTTCTGGGTGCGCCGCGCCCGTCGCCTGCTGCCCGCCCTCGTCCTCTGCGTCGTCACGAGCGTGCTCATCGCGCGCGCGGTGAGCCAGGACCTCCTCGTCGACATCGGCCGCCAGATCGTCGGAGCCCTGACGTTCTCCACGAACTGGACCGAGATCACCGCGGGCACGAGCTACTTCGACCAGACCGCGCCCCAGCTGTTCATGAACTTCTGGTCGCTGGCGGTCGAGGAGCAGTTCTACCTGCTCTGGCCGCTCGTGACGCTCGCGCTGCTCACCGTGTCGAGCCGGGTGCGCGTCGGCGTGGCCGTCGCCGTCGGGCTCGGGTCGTCGTTGCTCATGGCGCTGCTCTTCACGCCCGGCACCGACGCGACCCGCGTCTACTACGGCACCGACACCCACGTCATGGGCCTCATGGCCGGGGCCGCCCTCGCCTTCGCCTGGGCGAGCCCCCGGCTCGCGCTGTGGGTGGCGCCGTCGCGGTGGGGTCGTCTCGGGTCGTATGCCGTCCCGCTGGCCCTCGTGGTCCTGCTCGCCGAGATGGCCTTCCTCGACGAGGAGTCGACGCTGACCTTCCGCGGCGGCATCGTGCTCGCGTCGCTCGCGACCGCGGTGCTCGTCATGGGCGTCATCGAGCGACGCCCCGACGGCGTCACCGGGGTGCAGAGGGCGATGCGGCACCCGGTCGCCGGCTGGGTCGGTGCGCGGTCCTACTCCATCTACCTCTGGCACTGGCCCGTCATCCTCCTCGTCGCGCTCGACAACCCCTCGGCACCGGGCACGACGTCGCACCTGCTGACGCGGACATGGTGCGTGCTCGTGACGCTGGCCCTCGCCGACCTCAGCTTCCGCTTCGTCGAGACGCCGTTCCGCAGCCTCGGCTTCCGGGGTGTGGCGACGAGCCTGCGCGGCCGCGTCTCCGGCCTGACCCGGCGCACCAAGCAGGTCGTCGGCGCCGCAGTCGCCACGCTCGCCGTCGTCACCGCGATCATCGTCCTGACCGCCCCCGACCAGAGCGAGACCGCGCGGATGCTCGCCGCGAACGAGGCGGCCGCCGACGCCATGGCGACCCACTCCCCGGTGGCAACCGCCGCGACCCAGGGCACCCCGGCCGCGGGCTCTGGCACCACGGCGTCGGGCACGGGTGCCGCAGCGGCCACCAACGCCTCGTTCACGATGCCCGCCGGACCCGACATCGACGCGTACGGCGACTCGATCATGGTCGGCAGCCTGCAGGCCCTGCGCTACTACTTCCCGGGCATCCGCATCGACGCGAAGTCCAACCGGCGCTGGTCCGACGGCCTCGCGGAGGTCTCGGCGCGCGGTGACGGCAACCGACGCGCGGTCATCCTCGCCTTCGGCACCAACGCCGGGGTCGACGAGGACCGCGTCAAGCAGGTGCTCGACGTCCTCGGTCCCGACCGCATGGTCGTCCTCGTCAACATCATGGGGCCGTTCGCGCGCGTCGACACCGACAACGCGACCCTCGAGCTCGTCGTGCGCGGCCGGGCGAACGTCGTCGTCGCCGACTGGGCCGACGCCATCCGGGCTCACCCGGAGCAGGTCCAGTCCGACAGGATCCACCCGACGATCAAGGGAGCCCACCTCTTCTCCAAGACGGTGCGCCAGGCGATGGCCGACCTCTCGCAGCGCAACACCGGCAAGCCGGTCGTGCTCAAGGAGCTCCCGATCCCGTGACCGCCGGACGCCCGGACCGGTCGGCTCCTACCGGCGACCTCCTGCCCGGAGCACGCGCCGTGAGGACGATCGGCATCGTCTCGCCCGGCGCCATGGGCTCGGCCCTCGGTCGCGCCTGGGCGACCGCCGGTGTGCGGGTCGTCGCGACGGTCGTCGGGCGGAGCGAGCGCACGGCCGGCCTCGCCAGCGGCCTGGAGCTGCTGCCGGACCTCGACGCCGTGGTCGCGGCCGGCGACCTCGTCGTCAGCATCTGCCCGCCCGCCGCCGCCGAGGCCGTGCTCGCCTCGGTGATCGAGGCGTCCAGGGCGACCGGCACGACTCCGCTGCTCCTCGAGGCGAACGCCGTCTCACCCGAGCGCGTCGCCGCCCTCGCCGCACAGGCCGCCGCGGCGGGCCTCGACCTCGTCGACGGGTCCGTCAGCGGCGGGCCGCCCGAGCCCGGGAGCGACACCATGCTCTACCTCTCGGGTGCTCGCGCGGCGGAGGTGACGCGCGTCCCGGCCGTCGGCCTGCGGCGCACCGTCGTCGGCGACCGCGTCGGCCAGGCGTCGGCCGTGAAGATGTGCACCGCCTCGGTCTACAAGGGCACGACGGCGGTCTGGGTGCAGGCCCTGCAGACGGCCGCGGCCCTCGACGTGCTCGCTCCCGTCCTCGCCGACCTCGCCGAGGAGCTCCCTGTCCAGGTCGAGGGCGCCGCGCGGCGCGTGGCGGTGGCAGCCGCCAAGAGCGCGCGCTTCGTCGACGAGATGGAGAGCATCGCCGACACGCAGGGCTCGGCGGGCGCCTCGCCGGAGCTCTTCGCAGGGATGGCGGCGGTCTACCGCCGGCTGGCGGCCACGCCCCTGGCAGCGCTCAGCCCCGAGGAGGCGGCCGCCCTCACCGACCTGCGTGACGTCCTGTCCCGCCTCACCTGAGCCAAGCCGCGGCTCGTCGGGCGCGAGATCGCGCAGCCCGGGTCGCCGGAGCGCACCACCTGCGCGACCTCGCGCCCGATCACGGCTCTGTCGAGCCCGCACCGGACGTCGCAGCCTCCGACTCGGGCCCTCAGGTGGCGACGACGTCGTCGCCGACGCGCAGCATGGCTCCCTCAGCGAGCGGCAGCTCGGGGGTCAGGCGGATCCCGAACCACGTGGCGCCGTCCCACTTCCGGTGCCGGGCGAGGGTGCGGATCGGCTCCTTGCCCGTGCGCAGGTCGACCCGGTCGACGGTCGTCATGACGCAGCGGTCGCAGACCATCGTCGAGCGGAACGGCACGCCCCCGATGCGGACCCTCGACCAAGCGTCCTCGGCGAACGGCTCGCTCCCCGAGACCACGAGGTTGGGTCGGAACCGCTCGTGCCCCAAGGCTTCTCGCGGCTCCTCGCCCCGCTCCAGGGCCGTCTCCAGCACCCAGTCGTTGAGGCGTCGCAGCGACGACTCCGAGGTGACGTGCAGCGGCGCGGCATCCGAGAGCGAGTTGCGGTCCCCCTCGGCGCCACCCATGTCAGGGCGGATCGGACGGTGGGTCTCGTCGTCCTGCCACACGAGCCGCAACGGGCGGCCGACGCGCGCGGTCAGCCACGCGTCGGCCTCGTCGCCGGCGGGGAGGGCGTGGTCCTGCCCGGAGAACCGGACGGGAACGGGCTCGGCGCCGCGCGGCGGGGCGACCTCGAGCGGGTCCGCGCCGGACGCGACCAGGCGCACTCCCCCGTCGTCGACGGGTTCGGCGCGCAGCCCGAGGAGGGCGTGCTCCTCGCGAGCCGTGACCTTGGTGCCGTCCGGGTCGACGACCGCCCAGCGGCGGTCGCCACGCAGACCCTGCGGCTCCACGACCGCCTCGTCGAGGGAGACCCCGCCGAGCGACTTGACGGGGTAGGCCGTCAGCGAGGTGACGCGTACGCCCCCGGTCCGTGCCCCGGTCACTCCGCCAGCCATGCGGCATACGCGTCGAAGGTGTAGGGACGGCCGAGGAAGTCCTCGACGAGGTCGGCGGCGTCGCGACGGCCGCCCTGCGCCAGCACCTTGTCGCGGTAGGCGCCCGCGACCTCGGGGTCGAAGAGGTCGCCGCGGTCGAAGGCCGAGAACATGTCCTTGGCGATGACGAGCGACCACATGTAGGTGTAGTAGGCCGAGCTGTAGCCGTCGAGGTGCCCGAAGTGGCACTGCATGTGCGTGCCCTCGAGGTACGGGAACACCGAGTAGCGCTCCATGAGCTCCCGCAGGCGGGCCGTGAGGTCGTCGGTCTCGTTCACGTGGAAGTCGTAGGAGAGCGCGGCGTAGAACATCTGGGTGCGGGCGTCGTAGCCCTTGCCGAAGTCGTCCGCCCTGCGCATGGCCTCGACGAGCTCGGCGGGGATGGTCTCGCCGTCGGCGTTGCGCGCGAAGGTCGCGAGCACGTCGGCGTCCCAGGCCCACTCCTCGAGCATCTGGCTCGGGGCCTCGACGAAGTCCCACTCGGTCGCGACACCCGAGAAGCGCACCCACTCGGTGCGGCCGGCGAGCACGTGGTGCACGAGGTGGCCGAACTCGTGGAAGAGGGTGACGACCTCGTCGTGCTCCATGAGGCCCCGGTTGAAGTTGCAGACGAGCACGCCCTCGGCGAGCTGCGTGCCGTCGACACCGCGCGCGAGGTCGAACTGGGCCGCGTGCTTGTACTTGCCGTCGCGCGGGTGCAGGTCGAGGTGGATGCGGCCGATCCGCTCGCCGTGGAAGGAGACGTCGTAGGTCGCGACCTCCTCGTGCCACGTGCGGGCGTCCTCACGTGCCACCGGCGACCACTCGAGGCCGAAGAGACGCCCGGTGACGTCGAGCAGGCCCTGGCGCACGGACTCGAACGGGAAGTACGTCCGCACGCGCTGGGCGTCGACGGCGAGGTCCTCCTTGCGCACGAGCTCGGCGTAGTAGGAGACGTCGGCGCCGTCGATGTCGGTGGCGTGGGGACGGTCCTGCCGCAGTCGCTCGAGCAGCACACCCTTGTCTCGCTCGGCGCTCGAGGCCGACAGCTCGGTGATGCGGTCGATGAACTCGCCGATGGCAGCCGCACTGCCGATCATCTTGACCTCGGCGTCGTAGTCGGCCCAGGACGCGTAGCCGAGGAGCGTGGCGTGCTCGCGGCGGACGGCGAAGATCTCCTGGAGCACGCGGTCGTTGGCCGGCCAGGCGATGGTGAGGAACTCGGTGACGAGGTCGCGCCGGGCCTGTGCGTCGTGCGCGAAGGTCCGGAACGGCACGACGTCGGGGTAGTCGGTCGTCACGGTGACGAGGCCGTCGTCGTCGACCGGGTGCGCGTCGACCCAGTCCTGCGGAAGGCCCGCGAGGCGGTCCGGCGTGACCCGGATGCTGCGGACGTTCTCACGGATGTTCTTGCTGAACTCCTGGCTGAGCAGGATGGAGCGCTCGCTCAGCGCCCGGAGGCGGTCGCGCGTCGCCTCGTCGCGGTCGACACCCGAACGGCGGAAGTCGCGCAGGGTGCGCTCGAGCACGCGCGTGGCGTCGGCGTCGAGGCCGCTCGCGTCGAGACCGGCGAGGACGGCATACAGCTCGGTGTCGAGGCCGAGGTCGGTGTCGAGCTTCTGCACCTGCTGGGCCACGGCCTCCGCGCGCTCACGGACCGTGGTGTCGGGGTGGACCTCCGAGAAGAGCGACCCCACCGAGGCGGCGTTGGACAACGCGGTCTGCGCGTCGTTCCACACGCGGAGCACCTCGAGCGGCTCCTTCGGGGGGTCGGCGCGCAGTCCCTCGACGAGGGACCGCGCCAGCGCGAGCTGCTGCTCGCCTCGGGCGCCGACCCAGTCGAGCCAGTCGCTCTCGAGGGGCAGGGGCAGGTGCGTGGGCTCCGTGGTCACAGACGGCACTGTATGCCGCCGCCCTCCCCCGGCGTCGACCGCTATTCCCAGAGCTGCAGCGAGCGGGTCACGATGCCGGCGAGGTCGTCGGCGCCCACCTCGCGCGGGCTGGTCGCGAGCAGCCGCTGCTGCTTCAGCGAGCCCTCGACCAGGGCGTCCACGTCGCGCTCGTCGTAGCCGACGGCCCGGAGGCCGTTCGGCATGCCGATGTCGCGCATGAGGTCGACGAGGACGCCGGGCAGCACGTCGCGCGGCTCCGCATCCCAGCGGTCACCGTGCGCCGGGTCGAGGAGCCGTGCCGCCGCGAGGTGCCGGTCGGGGTCGGACTCGAAGGTCCACCGGAAGGCCTCGGGCGCCGTCATCGCGACGGCCATGCCGTGCGGCACCATCGGCTCGTCGCTCGGGTAGCCCTCCGGGTGGAAGTCGCGCACCCGGCCGGCGATCGGGTACGCGTTGGCGTGCGGCACGTGCACGCCCGCGTTGCCGAAACCGAGGCCGGCGAACGTCGCCGCCAGGGCCATGTCGCCGCGGGCGGCCTCGTCGGAACCGTCGCGAACCGCCGTCCGGAACGCCTTGGCCAACAACGACATCGACCGCTCGGACCACATGTCGGAGATCGGGTTGCTGCCGCAGTAGGGCACGCGCTCCCCGGGCTGCTTGCGCTCGTAGCCGGTGAACGGTCGCGCCGTCCAGCTCTCGAGGGCGTGGCACAGGATGTCCATGCCCGCGCTGGCCGTGACGCCCGCGGGCTGCGTGGCCGTGAGCCGGGGGTCCACCACGGCGAGGCTCGGTCGGAGCCGCACGTGGCTGATCCCGGTCTTGACCTTGAGCGCGAGGACGTCGAGGACGCAGATCGTCGTGCTCTCGGCGCCCGTCCCGGTCGTCGTCGGCACGGCGACGAGCGGGGCGAGCGGACGGCTGGGGGCCCGACCGGCGCCCACCGGTGCGTTGACGTAGTCCATGAGCTCGCCGCCGTCGCTGAGGAGCAGGTCGACCGCCTTCGCCGTGTCGATGGCCGAGCCCCCGCCGACCGCGACGTAGCCGTCGAAGGGGCCGTCGGCGCGGGCCCGCTCGACCGCCGCGAGAAGGCTCGCATCGGTGGGCTCGACGTGTGCCGAGTCGTGCACGACGGCCTCGACCCCGAACCCTCGGACGCCCTCGGCGACACGCTCGGGCCAGCCGGTCGCGAGGACCCCGGGGTCGGTGACGACCAGGACCCGGTGCGCACCGAGAGCCATCAGGTCGTGCCCGATCTCGTCCGCCGCCCCTGCCCCGAACTTCAGCTGCGGGGCGCCGTAGGTGAAGACGGACTCGGGGTTCGCGGGAGACCACGTCATGGGCCCACCCTAGGCTGGCGTCCATGGCCAGCGACGAGACCTCCGGCAGCGCCGGCACCCTCGTCGTCGGGGCGGGGCAGGCCGGCATCTCACTGGTGACGGCTCTGCGCGAGCTCGGCGACACGCAGCCCGTCGTGCTCGTCGGCGACGAGCCCGAGCCGCCCTACGAGCGGCCTCCCCTCTCCAAGAGCTACCTGCGCGGCGAGCACGACCGTGCGTCGCTCGTCTTCCACGACGCCGCCTGGTTCGCCGATCTCGGCGTCGAGCTCGTCACCGGTGACGCCGTCGTGACCATCGCGCGCGACGCCGCCGGTGGGAGCGCCATGACGGCGGCGGGGCGCACCATCGCGTTCCAGCGCCTCGGCCTGGCCACCGGTGCCGTCAACCGTGCGCTGCCGGCCGAGGGTGCTGACCTCGACGGGATCCACGACGTCCGCACCCTCGCCGACGCCGACCGGCTCGCACCCAGGCTCCGCTCCGCGCGCGCGGTCGTCGTCGTGGGCGGTGGCTTCATCGGGCTCGAGATCGCAGCCGGCGCACGGGCGCTCGGCGCCGACGTCACCGTCGTCGAGGCGACCGACCGTCTCCTCGGCCGAGCCGTGTCACCCGTCCTGTCGGACGCCGTCCGCGCAGCGCACGAGCGACGCGGCACGCGGATCCTGCTGGGCACCAGCGTCGTTCGCGTCCTCGGTGAGGGCGGTCGCGTCATCGGCGTGGAGCTCTCGGATGGCACCACGCTGCCCGTCGACGTCGTGGTCGTCGGCATCGGGGCCGTCCCCCGGACCGACCTCGCCGAGCGGCTGGGCCTGCTCGTGGAGCCCCGCGGGATCGTCGTGGACGAGTGTGCCCGAGCGTCCGACGGCCTCACCGTCGCGGCCGGCGACTGCGCCGTCGGCCCGAACCCCTTCGACCGTGGTCAACCGGGGTCGATGCGGCTCGAGAGCGTCCCGCACGCGACCGACCAGGCTCGGGCGGCAGCCGCCACGCTCGCGGGCCGGCCCACGGCATACGACCGGGTGCCATGGTTCTGGAGCGACCAGGGAGACCTGCGACTGCAGATGGCCGGGCTCCCCCAGGGCGCCGACTTGGTCGTCGTGCGCGGCGACGTCGCATCGGAGCGCTTCTCGCTGCTCAGCTACCGCGACGGGCTGCTCATCGCCGTCGAGTCCGTCGGCAGCCCGACCGACTACCTGGCCGTCAAACGGGCGCTCGAGAAGGGTATGACGATCGAAGCCGACTCGGCGGCGGACACCTCCGTCCCACTCAAGCGGCTCATCACGAGGGCACGAGGCACTCGCCCATCCTGACTCGCCCGACGTCAGGGGCTGCGCTAGCGTCGGTCGTCGCCCAAGGAAGGGACTGAACGCATGCACGCACTGGCGGGTCTGCCCACCGCGGACGCCCTCATCAGCGCCAAACCCGTCGACTACGTCATCATCGCCCTCTACTTCGTCTTCGTCCTCGGCATCGGGGTCATGGCGAGGCGGGCCGTGTCCGACTCCATCGACTTCTTCCTCTCCGGCCGGTCGCTGCCGGCCTGGGTCACCGGCCTCGCCTTCATCTCGGCGAACCTCGGTGCCGTCGAGATCATGGGCATGTCGGCCAACGGTGCCGAGCTGGGCATCTCGACCGTGCACTACTTCTGGGTCGGCGCGATCCCCGCCATGCTCTTCCTCGGCGTCGTGATGATGCCCTTCTACTACGGCTCGAAGGTGCGCTCCGTCCCCGAGTTCATGTTCCGCCGCTTCGGCACCGGGGCCCACCTCGTCAACGCGATCAGCTTCGCCGTCGCGCAGCTGCTCATCGCCGGGGTCAACCTCTACCTCCTCGGCTCGATCGTCCACGCGCTCCTCGGCTGGCCGCTCTGGGTGGCGCTGCTCGTGGCCGCCGCGATCGTGCTGTCCTACATCACACTCGGTGGACTGTCGGCGGCCATCTACAACGAGGTGCTCCAGTTCTTCGTCATCGTGGCCGCCCTGCTGCCGCTGACCCTGATCGGCCTGCACCGCGTCGGCGGCTACCAAGGCCTCAAGGACAAGGTCACCGAGTTCGCCACGTCGGCTCCGGCGTCCGCAGGCGTCCCGCCAGCCGAGCAGCAGCTGCACTCGTGGCCGGGTCAGGCGCTCTCGGGCTTCGACTCGCCGTTCTGGTCGGTCGTCGGCATCGTCTTCGGCCTCGGCTTCGTGCTGTCGTTCGGCTACTGGACGACGAACTTCGTCGAGGTGCAGCGGGCCATGGCCTCCAACTCGATGTCCGCTGCACGCAAGACGCCGATCATCGGGTCGTTCGCCAAGATGTTCGTGCCCTTCATCGTCATCATCCCCGGCATGGTCGCCGCCGTGCTCGTCAAGGAGATCGGCGAGCTCAAGGCGGGCGGCACCCCACCGGGCGGAGCGTCCGGCGAGGGCGTGAAGTACAACGACTCACTGCTCCTGCTGATGCGCGACATCCTGCCCAACGGGCTGCTCGGCGTCGCGATCGCCGGACTGCTCGCCGCCTTCATGGCCGGCATGGCCGCCAACATCTCGGCGTTCAACACCGTCTTCAGCTACGACCTGTGGCAGCGCTACATCCGCAAGGACCACAGCGACGACTACTACCTGCGCATCGGCCGTCTGGCCACGGTGGGAGCGACGGTCATCGCGATCTTCACGGCCACCATCGCCAGCTCCTTCAGCAACGTCATGGACTACCTCCAGTCGCTGTTCGGGTTCTTCAACGCACCACTGTTCGCGACTTTCATCCTCGGCATGTTCTGGAAGCGCATGACGGCCACCGCCGGGTGGGTCGGCCTGTCGGCCGGCACGCTCTCGGCCGTGCTCGTCTCGTTCCTCAGCGAGGACGGCTTCGGGTCGGCGAGCCTCGGGGTGATCCCGCTGAGCGGCCAGGGCGCGGCCTTCGTGGCGGCATCGGCCGCCTTCGTCGTCGACATCGTGCTCAGCGTCGGCGTGTCGCTCGTGACCGAGCCCAAGACGTCCGCCGAGCTGCGTGGTCTCGTCTACTCCGAGACGCCGAGCGAGGAGCTCGTCGACCCCGAGGAGCGCACGATGCCGTGGTACCGCCGCACGCTCCCCCTGGCCGGCATCTCGCTCGGCCTCGTCATCATCCTCAACTTCTTGTTCTGACAGGAGCCTCGACATGAGTGACCAGCACCGGCTCGACGCCCCTGACCCCGACGAGCAGCGAGGCCAGCGGCACACCGCGGGCGCCTTCGACATCCGCAACTTCATCGGCGCCCTGCTCGGCCTCTACGGCCTGATCCTGCTCGTCATGGGGATCTTCGGCGACCAGTCGCTGCAGAAGACCGGCGGCGTCAACGCCAACCTCTGGGCCGGCATCGTCCTGCTCGCCATGAGCGCCTTCTTCTTCGTCTGGGCCCGGATCAAGCCGATCATCGTGCCCGCGCACGTCGAGCCCGTCGACGACGACGCGGCGCGCCCGGCCCCGAAGCGTCGCCCGAGCGGGGACTGACGACACGCCGACACCGGACGACCCCACCACCCTGCTCGCAGCCCGTTCGCCGTCCCTGACGGTCAGGACGGGCTGCGGCGTCTCGGTCGGGGCTGACAGACGGGGCACGAGAAGGACGAGCGGTTCATGAACTGCTCGCGCCGCATGGTCGCGCCGCAGCGGTCGCACGGCGTCCCGGCGCGGCCGTACGCGTGGAGCGAGCGGTCGAAGTAGCCGCTCGCTCCGTTGACGTTGACGTAGAGCGCGTCGAAGCTCGTGCCGCCCTGGCCGAGCGCCTCGGCCATGACGTCGCGAGCATGGTCGAGCACGCGACCGAGCGTGGGCTTCGTCAGCGAGGAGCACAGCCGCTCGCCGTGCACCTTCGCGCGCCAGAGCGCCTCGTCGGCATAGATGTTGCCGATCCCCGAGACGAGCGACTGGTCGAGCAGGGCCCGCTTGACCGCGCTGTCGCGCTGCTTCATCCGGCGCACGACCGCGGCCTGGTCGTAGACCGGCTCGAAGGGGTCGGGCGCGATGTGGGCGACGGACTCGGGGATCCCGTCGTCGCGCAGCGGCGACAGTGCGAGCCCCCCGAAGGTCCGCTGGTCGACGAAACGGAGCTGCGGGCCGCCGTCGGAGAAGTCGAAACGGGCGTGGCAGTGCTTCTCGAGCGGCGCGTCGGCCGGCTCGACGAGCATCTGGCCGCTCATCCCGAGGTGGACGATGAGGGCGTCCTCGCCGTCGAGAGCGAGCCAGAGGTACTTGCCGCGACGTGACGCCGCGGTCACGGTCACGTCGTGCAGGCGCGCCGCGAGGTCCTCCGGGCCGGCGTCGTGACGGCGCGCCACGCGTACCCCGGTGATGCGGGCGCGCGTGACGTGGCGACCGACCACGTGGTCCTCGAGGCCGCGGCGCACGACCTCGACCTCGGGCAGCTCCGGCACGGGCGGCTCAGGCCTGCGTCGAGCCCGCGGTGGCCGTCGTGGCGGCGGTGCTGCGACGGTCGTCGAGCGT
The DNA here is from genome assembly GCF_001428505.1 of Terrabacter sp. Root181. Lineage (GTDB taxonomy): Bacteria > Actinomycetota > Actinomycetes > Actinomycetales > Dermatophilaceae > Terrabacter. The sequence goes on along the minus strand of NZ_LMHU01000001.1, from coordinate 1,754,034 downwards.
GTGCCACGCCTCCTTGGCGGCCTTCTGCTCGGCTTCCTTCTTCGAGCGACCGCGTCCCTCGCCGAGGACCTCCTCGCCGACGACGACGCGGGCGTGGAACTCCTTCTCGTGGTCGGGCCCCTGCTCGCTGACGCGGTACTCGGGCGACCCGAGCGCGGAGCCGGCCGCCATCTCCTGCAGGCTCGTCTTCCAGTCGAGTCCGGCCCCGAGCGTGGCGGCCTCCTCGATGAGCGGGTCGAAGTGGTGGTGCACGAAGCGTGCGGCGAAGTCGATGTCGGTCGACAGGAACACCGTGCCGATGAGCGCCTCGAGGGTGTCGGCCAGGATCGAGGCCTTGTCGCGGCCGCCGGTGGCCTCCTCGCCCTTGCCGAGCATGACGTACTGCCCGAGGTCGAAGACCCGCGCGACGTCGGCGAGCGCCCGCATGTTGACGACGGCGGCGCGCAGCTTGGCCAGCTGCCCCTCGGCGAGGTCGGGGTGCTCACGGTAGAGCGACTCGGTGACCACGAGGCCCAGCACGGAGTCGCCGAGGAACTCGAGGCGCTCGTTGTTGGGCAGGCCGCCGTTCTCGTAGGCGTACGACCGGTGCGTCAGGGCACGCAGCAGCAGCGGCTCGTCGATGTCCTGGCCGACCACCTCGCGGAGGTGGGCGATCAGAGCATCGACGGGCCGCTGCGGCACCGCCGGAACACCCCCAGCACCAAGGCTGCTCACGGGGCTGCTCACGGGGTGATCAGGCCTGGTGCTCGGTGCGCTCGGCAGCGGCGTAGTGACGGCCCTTGTACGTGCCACACGAGGGGCACGCGATGTGCGGCTGGGTCGCCGCACCGCACTGGGGGCACGTGGTGAGCGTCGTCGGCGTTGCCTTCCAGTTCGCACGACGCGAACGGGTGTTGGAGCGCGACATCTTCCGCTTCGGGACAGCCACGTCAGTTCCTCTTCTCTTGCGGGTCGTTCCCCAGCAGTCCGCTGAGGGACGACCACCTCGGGTCGATCACTTCATGATGATGGTCCGGGTCCTCCGCGAGCTGCATCCCACACTCGGAACACAACCCGGGGCAGTCAGGCCGACACACCGGTTGGAACGGCAGCGTCGGTACGACAGCGTCCCGGAGCACGGGCTCGAGGTCGATAAGGTCACCGACCAGCTCGTGCACCTCGTCCTCGTCCGAGTCGGCTCCCACCTGGTGGTGGTGCGCCGCCCGGTCGGCGTAGGCGAACAGCTCCTGGAAGGTCCCCTCGACATCGAGCTCGAGTGGATCCAGGCACCGCACGCAGGCGCCGGTCGCCGTGCCACTGACCGAACCCGTGACGAGGACACCTTCGACGACGGACTCGAGGCGCACCTCGACCTGGACCGGCTGGCCGGCCTTGATCGAGATGACGTCGGTTCCGAGGTCGTCGGGCATCGTCGCCGTGCGCGAGATCTCGTGCATCGTGCCCGGTCGCCGAACAAGCTCTCTGGTGTCGAGCACCAGAGGAGAACGGGGATCGGGACGGTCCATGACTCCTGCGCACAGTTGAGGATTCGGTCCGCGCCAAGACGGACGTGGACCGACCTCCAAGGCTACTAGAGGCGCGCCGTGCGCCCAAATCAGCCCAAGCGGTCGTGGAGCGCGGCGAGGACGGGGTCGGGGACGAGGCCGCTGACGTCGCCGCCGTAGCGCGCGACCTCCTTGATGAGCGAGCTCGAGACGTGCTGGAGCGTGGGGTCCGCCGCGATGAACAGGGTCTCGACGCCGGTGAGGTGGTGGTTCATGTGCGCCATGGGCAGCTCGTAGGCGAAGTCGGTCCCGCCGCGCAGCCCCTTGACCATCGTCGCGGCCCCGACCTCGCGGCACACGTCGACGACGAGCGTCCCGGCCCAGGCGCCGATGCGGACGTTGGGCAGGTGCCCCAGGGACTGCTCGATGAGCGCCGTGCGCTCGTCGACGCCGAACGTGCCGTGCTTGCTCGGGTTGTGCAGGATCGCCACGACGACCTCGTCGAACAGCCTGCTCGCCCGGGTCACCACGTCGACGTGACCGTTGGTGATCGGGTCGTAGGAGCCGGGGCAGACACAGCGGCGCGCTTCGCTCGTCACGCGGCCAACCTACCGGTCGGCCCGCAGCCGTCGCGTGAACCTCACGCGACGACCTCGCTCGGTGGCGGCTCGGCGAACCACATGGCGGTCTCGCCGTAGCGCTTCTCGCCCGACAGCTCGAGCCCGTCGGGCCACGTCGGCTGCGGTGACCGGCTCGAGCGCTCGACGACGACGAACGCCTCGCGCGCCAGCCACTGGTGCTGGACGAGCGCGGCGAGCACGGCCGCCAGGGCGTCCTCGGTCACGTCGTAGGGCGGGTCGACCAGCACGAGGTCGAAGCGGAGGCCGGTGGGTGGCCCGGCGGCGAGCGCCCGCTCCACGGTGTCGGCGAGGACCCGGACGCCCGGGTGCCCGATGACGACGGCGTTGGCGCGGATCACCTTCGCGGCCGCCTTGTGCGACTCGACGAGCAGGACCTGGGCGGCGCCGCGGCTCGCAGCCTCGAGGCCGAGGGCGCCGGACCCTGCGTAGAGGTCGAGGACGGACGCACCCTCGATGAGGCCACGGTGCTCGAGCCGGCTGAAGAGCGCCTCCCGGACGCGGTCGGACGTGGGACGGGTCGAGGACCCCGGTGGGGTCTGGAGGCGGCGCCCGCCCGCCGTGCCGCTGATGATCCGCGTCATGTCAGCCCCGCTCGAGCCATACGGCCTGCTCCTCGTCGAGACGCATCGCGACGGCGGCCGCGAGCGCCGGGTGCTCGCGCAGCCCGGGGTCGGCGTCGACGAGCGCGAACGCGTCCTCACGGGCGTCCGCGATGATCTGCTCGTCCTCGAGCCGGCCGAGGCGCAGGTGACGCACGGAGTTGCCGCGGCCGCTCTGCCGGGCTCCGAGCACGTCGCCCTCCCGGCGCAGCAGCAGGTCGGCGCGGGCCAGCTCGAAACCGTCGGTCGTCGCGGCGACCTGGTCGAGGCGCTCGGCCGCACGCTCCCCGGCGCCCTGGGTCATGAGCAGGCAGAGGCCGGGCACGGCGCCACGACCCACGCGGCCGCGCAGCTGGTGCAGCTGCGAGATGCCGAAACGGTCGGCGTCGACGACGACCATGACGGAGGCGTTCGGCACGTCGACACCGACCTCGATGACCGTCGTGGCGACGAGGACGTCGATCTCGCCGTCCGAGAAGGCACGCATCGTGGCGTCCTTGGCGTCGGGGTCGAGCCGGCCGTGCAGCACGCCGATGCGCAGGCCGTCGAGGGCGGGGTTGGCGCGCAGGGTGCTCAGCATCGCGTAGACGCCGGTCAGCTCGCGCGCGGGTGCGTCTTCCTCGGCGTCGCCGTCGTCACCCTCCCAGTGCGCGTCCCAGCCGGCGTCCTCGTCGGAGGTGTCGCGTGAGCTGGTAGCGCCGCCGGAGGCGAGTGCCGTCTCGTCGTCGACGTCGCCGATGCGGGGGCACACGACGTACGCCTGGTGACCCTTGGCGACCTCCTCGGCCACGCGTTGCCAGGTGCGGTCGACCCAGCCGGGCTTGTCGGCGTCGACGACGTGCGTCGTGATGGGCGAGCGCCCGCGGGGCAGCTCGCGCAGCGTGGAGGTCTCCATGTCCCCGAACACGGTCATCGCGACGGTGCGCGGGATGGGGGTCGCTGTCATGACCAGCACGTGAGGTGGACGGATCCCCTTCTCGCGCAGGGCATCACGCTGCTCGACACCGAAGCGGTGCTGCTCGTCGACCACGACCAGCGCGAGGTCGGCGAACTGGACGTGCTTCTGGATCAGGGCGTGCGTGCCCACGACGATGCCGGCCTCGCCCGACGCCGCGTCGAGCAGGGACCGCCGGCGGGTACCGGCGTTCTGGCTGCCGGTGAGCAGGGCCACGGTGGTGCCGAACTCCGAGCCGCCGAGCATCCCGCCCTGAGCGAGGTCGCCGAGCATCGCCGTGATCGACCGGTGGTGCTGGGCGGCCAGGACCTCGGTGGGGGCGAGCAGGGCGGCCTGGCCACCCGCGTCGATGGCGGCGAGCATGGCCCGGAGCGCGACGACCGTCTTGCCCGAGCCGACCTCCCCCTGCAGGAGCCGGTGCATCGGGCGGTCGGAGGCAAGCTCGGCCGCGAGCACCTCGCCGATCTCGCGCTGGCCGGTCGTGAGCTCGAAGGGCAGGCGCGCGTCGAAGGCGGCCAGGAGCCCGCCCGGCCGAGGGGGCCTCGGGGTCGCGAGCTCGGACTCGGCGGCCTTGCGGCGCTGGGCGAGGATCGTCTGGAGGACGAACGCCTCGTCGTACTTGAGCCGGTCGAGACCGCGGGCGGGCTGGTCGTCGACGGCCGGGCGGTGGACGAGCTCGAGCGCGACCGCACGGTCGACGAGACCGCGCGCCGCGCGTACGTCGTCGGGGACGGGCTCGCGGATGCGGTCGACGGTGTCGAGGGCGGTCTGGACGAGCTTGCGCAGGCGCAGGGAGTTCATCTTCCCGGTCGTGGAGTAGACCGGCACACGGTGCGTCCGGTACCACTCGACGGCGGCCTCGCCCTGGGCGTCGTCGTCGAAGAGCTCGTACTCGGGGTGGGTCAGCTGGAGGCGGTGGCCGTAGGCGCCGATCTGCCCGACGAAGAAGCCGCGTACGCCCGGCTGGAGCTTGCCCTCGTGGCCGTAGGCGCTGAAGAACGTGACGTCGAGCTCGTGGCCGAGGTCGTCGCCGATGACTACGGTGAGCATCTTGCCGCGCCGGTTGCGCATGGCCCGCGACGTGGCCTTCTTGACCTCGGCCACGACGAGGACGTCCTCACCGACGTGGAGCGAGGAGAGGTCGGTCAGCTGCCCGGGGCGGACGTAGCGCCGGGGCACGAACTCGAAGAGGTCGGCGACGCTGAGCAGACCCTTGGTGCGGGCCAGCTGCTCGGCCTCGTTCTTCTTGACGAGCTTGCTCAGCGGCGAGTCCTCGGTGAGCACCGCCACCTCACTCCACCCCCAGCAGCACCGGGTAGACGGCCTGCCCACCGTCGATGATCGACACCTCGATGCCGTGGTGGGCGCTGCGCGCCTCGGCCGTGACGGCCTCGAGCAGGCCGTCCGGCGCATCGACACCGGCCACGATGGTGACGAGCTCGCCGCCGCTCGCGAGCAGCCGCTGGACGACCTCACGGGAGACAGCCAGCTGGTCGGAGCCGACGATGACGACGTCGCCGTCGACGACGCCGAGCACGTCACCCGCCTCGCACGGCCCGCCGCTCGTGAGCGCGGCCCGGTTGGCGACCGTGACGGCGCCGTGCCGCGTGGCGCTCGCCGCCGCCTGCATCGCCAGGACGTTGGCAGACGCCGCCGCGGTCGGCTCGAAGACCGCGAGGGCGGCGATGCCCTGGACGGCGGTGCGCACGTGGACGAGGTGGGCCTCGATGCCGTCGTCGGCGACGGCTCGCACCGCGGCCGCGGCGGCCAGGAGCGTGTCGCCGTCGTTGGGCAGCACCACGACACCGGAAGCGCCTCGCGCGTGCTGCGTGCGGATGGCGTCGATGAGACCCCCGGTCGAGGCCCGGCGCCCGGGGCCCGACCGGACGACGACCGCACCGGCGTCCTCGAAGAGTCCCTCGAGGCCGACGCCGGAGGCGCACGCGACGATCGCGGCACCCCCCGCCGCCCAGGTGCCGGCGCGGTCGCCGCGTGGCACGCGCGTGTCGTGCCCGTGCTCGTCGGTGAGGCGCGTGATGCGCACCCGATGGGGTCGGCCGGCCTCGATGCCCGCCTCGACGGCCGCGCCGGCGTCGTCGACGTGGGCGTGGACGTTCCACTCGCCGTCCCCGCCGACGACGAGCACCGAGTCGCCGAGCTCGACGAGGCGGGAGCGCAGCGCGTCCACGGCGGCGTCGTCGGAGTCGCGCAGGAGGTACATCACCTCGAACTCCGGGATGCCCTCGACCTCGACGCCACCGGGCGGTCGCGCCGCGCTGAGGGCCGCGCTCTGGGGGTCGGGTCGGCGCCGGGAGCGGCGGTCCGAGGCGTCGGCCCCCGACCGGGCCCGCTGACCGGCGCAGACCCTCTCGAGACACTCGAGCAGCACGACGAGCCCGGCTCCCCCGGCGTCGACGACACCGGCGCGGGCGAGCACCTCGAGCTGTTCGGGCGTGTGCTCGAGCGCCACACGGGCGGACTCCAACGCCGCGAGCGCGACGACGTGCACGCTCACGGGCCCCTCGCCTGCCGCGGGGGCACCCGCGTCGAGGTCACGGCCGTCGTCGGACGCGGCATACGGCCCCGGTGTCAGGGACCCGGCGGCGTGCGCGGCGGCCTCGGCCATCGCCCGGGCGACCGTGAGGATCGTGCCCTCCTTGGGGTCCGTCACGGCCTGGCGAGCGCGTTGCTCGGCGTGCTGGAGGCCCTCGGCGAGGACCCGGCCGTCGATCTCGGCGACGCCTGCGCAGCCCTCGGCGAGGCCGCGGGCCAGCTGGCTGAGGATGACGCCCGAGTTGCCCCGGGCGGTCCAGAGCAGGTGTCGGGCGAAGACGGCGAGGAGGGCGTCGGCGGTCGTCACGTCGGCGGTGGCGAGGGTGCGCTCGACCGCTCCGTCGAAGGTGAGGTAGAGGTTCGTGCCCGTGTCGCCGTCGGGGACCGGGAAGACGTTGAGCGCGTCGATCTCGGCGCGGCGGGCCGCGAAGAGCGACCGGGTCAGCACGGCCCACCGGCGGACCGCGACGAGATCGAGCAGGGTGAGCGGCCCGTCGGGCGGCGGCGCTGCGCCGGGCATCGGACCTCCTGCTCGTCGTGCTTGTCCATCGGCCGGTGGGATCGGGCTCGCCGATGCTCGGCAGGCTAGCGCCTCGTCCAGACGGTCGCATGCACCACTCCCACGCCCGGGCCAGCGGCGTGGGCGCACGGCGGGCGCCCACAGGGCTCCGTCCACGACCCGGGCGACTACCGTGGGCGCCGTGTCGAGCGCCGCCACCGCCCACCACCGCAAGTCGTGGCCCGCAGCCCCCTCCGGCTTCTTCGAGGTCGAGGCGGCCGGGCTGCGCTGGCTCGGGGAGGCGCAACGCCTCGGCGGCGCCCGCGTCGTCGAGGTCCGGGACGTCGGCCCCGACCACATCGACCTCGCCCGGCTGCGACCCGCACTTCCCACGGCCGACGCGGCGGAGGGCCTGGGGCGGGGGCTCGCCGTGACGCACGGCCTGGGCGCGCCGTCCTTTGGATCTCCCCCGGCCGGCTGGACGGGCGACGCCTGGATCGGCCGGCAGCCGCAGAGCAACGAGCCGACGGCGGCGTGGGGCCTGTTCTACGCCGAGCAGCGCGTGCGGCCCTTCGTGCGCCGCGCCCTCGACCGCGGGCACCTCGACGCGGCCGCGGCACGCGTGGTCGACCGGGTCTGCGACCGCCTGGCGTCGGGGGACCTCGACGACGAGCGACCGCCGGCGCGCATCCACGGCGACCTGTGGTCGGGCAACGTCCTGTTCACGACCGACGGCGCGGTCCTCATCGACCCGGCCGCGCACGGCGGGCACGGCCTGACCGACCTCGCGATGCTGGCCCTCTTCGGCTGCCCGGGCCTCGACCGCGTCGGCGCCGCCTACGAGGAGGCTGCCGGCCTCGCACCGGGGTGGCGCGAGCTCGTCCCGCTGCACCAGCTGCATCCCCTCGCCGTGCACGCCGCGTCGCACGGGCCGGCGTATGCCGCACCGCTCGTCGACGCGGCCCGCGCCTTCGCGTGACGCGGGCTCGGCGGCCCGCTCTCGCCGTTTTGTCGTCCGAGCAACTCGTCGGCTACGCTTTACCGGTTCCCCCCGTGACTGCGGGGTGACGCGCGCCCTCGTGCGTCTGCCCCGATTCAGTGGTGGAGCTCAGCACTTCGTCAACATCGAATTTCAGGAGATACCCGTGGCTGCCAACTGCGACGTCTGCGGCAAGGGACCGAGCTTCGGTCACAACATCTCGCACTCGCACCGCCGCACCAAGCGCCGCTGGAACCCCAACATCCAGCGCGTTCGGACGCTGGTGGACGGTGTGACGCCGAAGCGACTCAACGTCTGCACCTCCTGCCTCAAGGCGGGCAAGGTCGTTCGCTGAACGTCCCTCACCAACGCTGAAGGCCGGTCCCCGAGGGGGCCGGCCTTTGTCGTACCTCGCACGACCCACCCACCCGGCCGGCCTGGGCCGCACGCGACCTGGCGTACGGCATACCTCGTCGTGCGCGTGATCGCGCACCTGCTGTCGCCCCGGCGCAGGGGCTGCGCGAGCCCGCGCCCGTGGCAGACCCGGGAGACGGCGATCCCGGTCAGGCGCCCCGGAAGTGGTCCCACCCGGTGTGGGTCACGACGTGGCCACCGACGAGGATGCCGGCCGACTCGTCGTCCCCCGGAGCCCGGACGGACCCGATGACCCGCCACCCGTCGGGCACCAGCCCCTGCGGGAAGGTCGCGAGCAGCGAGTGCTCCTCACCGCCTGCGAGCACGCAGTCGAGCGCCGCCTCGGCCCCGAGCGCCTCGGTGAGAGCGTCCACGTCGGCGGCCAGTGCCGGGGGGTCGAGGTCGATGACGACGTGGCTGGCCCGCGCGATCCGGCCCCCGTCGCGCAGCAGGCCGTCGCTGAGGTCGAGCATGGCGGTCGCCCCGGACGCCGCCGCCTCGGGCCCTGCGGCCAGCGGGGGCTGGGGACGCCGCTGACGCGCGACCGCGACCGGGTGCCGCTCGACGGCGTCGGCCCGGAGCAGGCGCAGGCCGGCGTCGGCGAGACCGAGGGAGCCGTGGACGGCGAGGACGTCGCCGGCCCTCGCCCCCGAGCGGAGCACCGGCTCGCCGTCGAGGCGGCCGAGCGCGGTGACCGAGACCATGACGACCCCGGCCGGTGCGGACGACAGGTCCCCGCCGAGCACGGCCACGCCGGCGGCGGCGCACGCCTCGGCCAGGCCGCGGACGTGGTCGAGCACCCACTCGAGCGACAGCTCGGGGTCGGCGACGAGGGTGACGAGGATCCCGGTGGGCCGCCCGCCCATGGCCGCGACGTCGGCGAGGTTCTGCGCCACGACCTTGTGACCGATGTCGGCGCCCGAGGACCACGCGTCGAGCCAGTCACGTCCCAGGACGACGGTGTCGGTAGTGGCGATCGTGCGCTCCGACGTGCGCAGCACGGCGGCGTCGTCGCCCGGGGCGACGAGCAGCTCGTCGGTGCCCGGGAAGGACGGCAGGATGCGCCCGAGCAGCTCGTCCTCGTCGAGGTCGCGCAGGGGGGTCCCGCCCGTCATCATCGGCCCGCGCTCGAGCCGTTGCGCGTTCGGCACGGATCACTCACCCTTTCGGCTCACGGCCGTCTCGGGCCCCGGTTTCCATGGGACGCGAGGCCCCATGGCAAGGTAGCGTCAGGGCACGGTCGCAGTCACACTGGGACCTGCCGTTCCGACCGGTCGAGCCCGGGCTGCGCGCCCGTGCACGGCCGTCCAACGATCGACACACAGTGAGGTGACACGTGGTCCAGGCCTACATCCTGATTCAGACCGAAGTCGGCAAGGCCGCGAGTGTGGCGGAGGCGATCGCCGGGATCTCGGGCGTGACTCTCGCCGAGGACGTCACGGGTCCCTACGACGTCATCGCCCGGGTGGAGGCCTCCAACGTCGACGACCTCGGTCGTCTCGTCATCGCCAAGCTCCAGGACGTCCCCGGCATCACCCGGACCCTGACCTGCACGGTCGTCCACGTCTGAGGCCGGCCCCCTGACCGGACACCCGCACCTCACGACGGCGGCGCTCATCGGCGCCGCCGTCGTGCTGTCTGCGTGCAACCGCGCCCCCGAGGTGGCCCTGGCGCCCCAGGCGTCGGCACCGGTGTGCGCGTCGGCGGCGTGGCCGGGTGAGGTCAGCGGCCACGCGCGGGTCCCGACAGAGCCCGACGACGGCTCGGCGGCCGCGTGGGGCGACCCGGCGATCATCGCCCGTTGCGGCCTCGACCCGCTCGGGCCGACCACCGACGACTGCGTCACCGTCGACGGCGTCGACTGGGTCGTGCGCCCGCTCACCGACGGGTCCGCCGCGACGACCTACGGCCGCGACCCGGCCATCGAGGTGCTGGCGCCCGGCGCCTACGGCGCGGTGCCGCTGCTCCTGCCGGCCTTCACCGAGGTCGCGAAGACCCTCCCCGCCAACGGGCGCCACTGTTCCTGAGGCCGTATGCCGTGTGGCCCGTCCCGCGGTCAGCGCGGTCCACCGGGTCGGCGCGGGGTCAGAGCGGGTTCAGAGCGGGTTCAGCGCAGGCCGGTGCGACGCTCGAGCGCGAGCGCGATGAGCTCGTCGATGAGGTCGGGGTAGTCGAGGCCCGAGGCCGCCCACATCCGCGGGTACATCGAGTGCGGCGTGAAGCCCGGCATCGTGTTGATCTCGTTGACGAGGACCCGGCCTTCGTCGGTGTAGAAGCAGTCGACGCGCGCGAGGCCCTCGCAGCCGAGCGCCTCGAAGGCCTCCGCGGCGAGCCGCCTGACCTCCTTGGAGATCTGCTCCGGCACGTCGGCGGGACACGAGAGGTCGACGTCGGCCTCGGCGAGGTACTTCGCCTCGAAGTCGTAGAAACCGTGGTTGTCGTGCACCGCGACCTCGCCCACCTCGGAGGTGCGCGGCCCGGCGGTGCCGTGGCCCTCGAGGACCGCGCACTCGATCTCGCGGCCGGCGATGCCGGCCTCGACGAGGACCTTGGGGTCGTGCTCACGCGCGACCTCGATGGCGGCCTCGAGGTCGGCGGGGTCGTCGACGCGGGTGATGCCCATCGACGAGCCGGCGCGGGCGGGCTTGACGAAGAGCGGGTAGCTCAGTCCGGCACAGGCGTCCATGGCGGCAGCGGGGTCGGTGCGCCACGCGCGGTCGGTGATGACGGCATACGGCCCGACGGGCAGTCCGTGGCCGGCGAAGACGACCTTCATGTAGTGCTTGTCCATGCCCGCGGCCGAGGCGAAGACGCCGGAGCCGACGTAGCGGACGTCCGAGAGCTCGAGGAAGCCCTGGAGCGTGCCGTCCTCGCCGAAGGGTCCGTGCAGCAGGGGGAAGACGACGTCGACCTGGCCGAGCTCCTGCGGCGGCCGGCCGGCCTCGAGCGAGGTGAGCGAGCTCTCGCGCGTCGAGAGCGGCAGGACGACGTGGGCGGCGCTCGGCTCGACCTCGGGCGTGCGGCCCGCCGTCAGCTCGAAGCGGCTGGGCTCGTCGGCGGCGAGGACCCACTGCCCGTCGCGGGAGATGCCGATCGGGATGATGTCGTACTTGCCGCGGTCGATGGCGCGCAGCACCCCGGCGGCGGTGGCGCAGGAGACCGCGTGCTCAGAGGAGCGTCCTCCGAAGACGATGGCGACGCGGGGGCGGCTCGGCAGGTCGGGCTGGGGCTGGTCCGTGGTCATCAGACGAGACTCTATCGAAGACCGTGGGGGCCGCTCGTACCCTGAGGGCGTGGGCACCGAAGCGGAATCGCAGCACCTGCACGTCGACACCTTCCTCGTGGCGTCGGGACGCCCCGAGCGCTCCCCCGGCTCGCCCGCGAACGTCGCCGTCGAGCTGACGTCGACGTATGCCGCGGACGGCCCCGTCAACTACGCCCGCTCGGGCAACCCGACGTGGACCGCGTTCGAGCAGGCCCTGGGCGGGCTGGAGGGTGGCCACGCCCTCGTGCACGCGTCCGGCATGGGAGCCATCTCGGCGGCGCTCTCCCTCGTGGCTCCCGGCGGCACGGTCGTCGCCCCCGACACGACGTACAACGGCACCGGCGACCTGCTCGTGGCGCACGAGAAGGCCGGCGGCTCGGTCGTGCGGGTCCACGCCACCGACACGGCCGGCTTCCTCGCCGCCCTCGAGACGGCCGACCTCCTCTGGCTCGAGTCGCCGACGAACCCGCTCATGGACGTCACCGAGCTCGACGTCGTCCTCGCCCGTGCGCGCGACCTCGGCGTGACGAGCGTCGTCGACAACACGCTCTCGACCCCCCTGCTGTGCCGGCCGCTCTCGCTCGGCGCCGACGTCGTCGTGCACTCCGTGACGAAGTACCTCTCGGGCCACAGCGACGTCGTGCTCGGCGCGACCGTCGTCGCCGACACCGAGCGGGGCGCCGGGATCGGCGAACGCCTGCGTCGCCATCGCACCCTGCACGGGGCGATCGCCGGGCCGATGGAGGTCTTCCTCGCGCTGCGTGGCCTGCGGACGCTGTCGGTGCGCTTCGAGCGGGCGTGCACCAGCGCAGCCGAGCTCGCCCGTCGCCTCGAGGGACACCCGTCCGTCGAACGCGTCCGCTACCCCGGGTCGGGGGCGATGGTCTCGATCGACGTGGTGGGCGGGGCGGACGCCGCCGAGCGCGTCTGCGCCTCGACGCGTCTCTGGCTGCACGCGACGAGTCTCGGCGGCGTCGAGTCGCAGCTCGAGCGCCGCCGCCGTCACCCCTCCGAGTCCGAGCAGGTCCCCGTCAACCTGCTCCGGCTCTCGGTGGGCATCGAGCACGTCGACGACCTGTGGGCCGACCTGTCCCAGGCGCTGGACCGCGCCTGACCCGCGGGGTCATCGTGGTCAGGCCCCGACCGACGACCCTCGGTCGCAAAGGAGCCACGACACGCCGCCCGACCCGCCGACAGATGGGGTATGCCGCCCACCAACGGTCGTCGGTCGGCCGCGGCACGGCGGACGCACTGGCCACGGACCCCGCGGACGGGCCGGACGGCATACGGCCTCAGTGCTTCTCGGCCTTGAGGTCGCGTGACATGAGGCGCGGCCCGACCTCGCTCGCCGAGTGCCCGTCGCGGATGACGGCGACGACCTGCTCGCAGATCGGCATGTCGACGTCGTGCTGCTCGGCGAGCGTGAGGATCGACTCGCACGACTTCACGCCCTCGGTGGTCGTGCGCAGCTCGGCGGTCGCCTCGGCGACGGTCATGCCGCGCCCGAGACGGACGCCGAAGCTGTGGTTGCGCGAGAGCGGCGACATGCACGTGGCGATGAGGTCGCCGACGCCGGCGAGGCCCATGAAGGTCTGTGGGTGCGCGCCGAGGGCAAGGCCGAGGCGCGTGGTCTCGGCGAGGCCGCGCGTGATGATCGTGGCCTTCGTGTTGTCGCCGAAGCCCATCCCCTCGGCCATGCCGGACGCGAGGGCGACGACGTTCTTCGTCGCCCCGCACACCTCGGCGCCGATGACGTCGGTATCGGTGTAGGGCCGGAACCACGGCGTCGCGCAGGCGCTGGCGACGCGCTCGGCTGTCGCCATGTCACGACACGCGACGACGCCCGCGGCCGGCTGGCGACGGGCGATCTCGGGCGCGAGGTTGGGGCCGGACACGACGACGATGCGGTCGGTCCCGATGTCGGCGGCCTCGGCGATGACCTGGCTCATCCGCATCGTCGTCCCGAGCTCGACGCCCTTCATGAGCGACACGACCGGGGCGTCGGCGGGGATGGAGCCGCCCCACTGGGTCAGGTTGTCGCGCAGCGTCTGCGACGGTACGGCCAGGACGACGACGTCGGCCCGGTGCAGGGCCTGCCCGGGGTCGACGGTGGCGCGGACCGCCGACGGCAGCTCGAGCTCGGGCAGGTAGGCCTCGTTGCGGCCGGCGTTGATCGCGTCGGCGACCTCGCCGCGACGGGCCCACATCGAGACGTCGCACCCGGCGTCGGCGAGGATCATGCCGAAGGCCGTCCCCCAGTTGCCACTGCCCATGACGGCGACGCGCGTCGTCACGACGGGCTCCCGTCGCCGCCACGGTGACGCTTGGCCCGCCCGATCTCGTGGTGCTTGAGCGGGTCACCGATCTCGGGGACGCCGTGGCTGCGCGGGTCGAAGCGCTCGGTCGGACGCTTCTCGTCCCGGAGCACCTCGAGCAGCTCGGTGATGCGGTCCATGAGCCGGTCGGTGGCCTCGCGCAGCACCAAGGCGTCGATGGGGCGGTCGTAGAGGTCGGACAGGTCGACGGGCGGACCGGCGTACATCATCATCGTCTTGCGTGGGAAGAGTGAGGGCTTGTGGCCGTAGGGCGACAGGATCTCCTGGGCGCCCCACTGGGCCACCGGCACGAGCGGGCAGCGCGTCTCGAGCGCCACGCGGGCGGCCCCGGTCTTGCCGCGCATCGGCCACAGGTCGGGGTCGCGCGTGATGGTGCCCTCGGGGAAGATGCCGAGCGCCTTGCCGGCACGCACGCCGTCGACGGCGGCCCGGTAGGCGCCGGCCGCCGCGGCCGAGTTGCGGTAGACGGGAATCTGGCCGCACTTCTTGAGGAGCCAGCCGACGACGGGGATGGCGAAGAGGCTGTCCTTGCCGAGGAAGTAGGCCTCGCGCCCGCTGTCGAACATGAAGTGCGCGAAGACGAGCGGGTCGGCGTAGGAGATGTGGTTCGTCGAGACGACGAAGCCCCCTTCGGCCGGGATATTCTCGAGCCCGCGCCAGTCGCGCTTGGTGATCCGCATCAGCAGCGGCCGGAGCAGGATGGCCAGGAGCCGGTAGGCCAACGGCAACCGCCTCTTGGGTGCGCCGGCTGTCACGTTGTCACGTCCTCCTCGTCGTGCGCACGCTGGTCGGCGTGGCTGGGCTTCATCTTGTCCACCTCACGGCGCGGTGTCGAGCAGCGAGGCGGCGAGTGGGACGATATCGCCAGCATGACGACCTCCTCCCACCCGCGCCCCCCGGCCGCGCCGGCCACCGACTGGCACGTCGTCGTCCCCGTCAAGGACACGAGCCACGGCAAGTCGCGCCTGGCCCGCGCCGTCGGCTCGGACCGCGCCGACCTCAGTGCCGCCATCGCGTCGGACACCCTCGCCGCAGCCCTCGAGGCGGTCGGTCCCGACCACCTCGTGCTCGTCACGAGCGACGCGGTCCTCGCGGACCGCTGGCGTACGCGTGGGGTGCACGTCGTCGCGGACCCGGGCAGCGGGCTCAACGACGCCGTGTCCGCCGGAATGCGGCAGGCCGGGCCGGGTGCTCGCGTGGCCGCCCTGCTCGGCGACGTCCCGTCGCTCGACGCGGCATCACTGCGGGCGGCCCTCGAGGTCGCGGGGCGCGCCGACGAGTCGTTCGTCCCCGATGCAGACGGGACGGGGACGGTGCTGCGCTGCGGCCGTGGCTTCACCCCGCGGTTCGGGACCGACAGCGCCGCTCGTCACGAGGCCGACGGGGCGGTGCGCCTCGAGCTGCCCCTCCCCCGCCTGCGCACCGACGTCGACGACGCCCGGAGCCTGTCGCGGGCGCGCCGGCTCGGGCTGGGGCCGGCCACTCGGAGCGTCCTCGAGCACCGGGCATCTGGTTGGATCAGGAGCATGCAGGCCACCGTCCACCGCTTCGACCCCGAGACCCGCACCGGCAGCCTGCTGCGCGACGACGGCGTCGAGCTGCCGTTCGAGGCACCGGCGTTCGACGGGAGCGGCCTGCGCCTGCTGCGTCTCGGTCAGCGCCTCACGGTCGAGGTCGTCGACGACCACGTCGTGGCCCTGCACATCGTGGGCGTCGGCCCGGGGCAGCCCATCCGCTGACACGTGACGTGGGCCCGGCCGTGACCGGCCGGACCCACGTCACGTTCGGCGGCGCCCGGACCCCGGGCGCCGCACGGCCTCACCTGGAGGCGGTCTTCCGGGCGGTCGTCTTGCGGGCCGTCGTCGTCTTCTTCGCGGCGGTGGTCCTGGTTGCGGCGGCCTTGGTCGTCGTCTTCTTCGCGGCTGCCTTGGCCGGAGCGGCCTTGGTCGCCGTGGCGCGCTTGGCCGGGGCCGCCTTCGTCGCAGCAGCCTTCGTCGTCGTCTTCTTCACCGCAGCCTTGGCCGGAGCGGCCTTGGTCGCCGTGGCGCGCTTGGCCGGGGCCGCCTTCGTCGCAGCAGCCTTCGTCGTGGTCTTCTTCACCGCAGCCTTGGCCGGAGCGGCCTTGGTCGCCGTGGCGCGCTTGGCTGGGGCCGCCTTCGTCGCAGCGGCCTTCGTCGTCGTCTTCTTCACCGCAGCCTTGGCCGGAGCGGCCTTGGTCGCCGTCTTCTTCGCCGTCGTCCTCGTGGCCGGAGCCGCGGCCACCGAGGTTCCGGCGGAGGCGCGCGAGGCGGCCGACTCGGTCTTCGACAGCTTCTTGGCGCCCGACACGACCTCCTTGAAGTTCGTGCCCGAACGGAACTTGGGGACGCGGGTCTTCTTGATCCTCACGGTCGCCCCCGTCTTCGGGTTGCGGCCGGTGCGCGCGGCGCGGTCGGCCCGCTCGAAGGTGCCGAAGCCGGTGATGCCGACCTTGCCACCCTTGGCGACCTCGCGGATGACGACGTCGAGGAACGCCTCCAGCGCGTCGGATGCGACCTTCTTGCTACCGAGCTTGATCTCGAGCGCGTCGATCAGTTCTGCCTTGTTCACGTCTTCCCCTCCAGAGGACTGTCGGCGTCAGGCGACCCGACGATGAGCGTCCGGAACCGGTCCGGCTACCTCCTGACGTTAGGCCGCTGCGCGAGGCACGTCCATCACCGGTCGGTGGGTTTTTCGTTGTGTCGCAAGGAGTTTGACGGGTTCTGAGCGGATCCTGAGGGCCTGGGGGACGCCATGGACGGCGCCCGAATCGTCCGGATATGGGATCGGATCCCCTTGTCAGACAAGGGGATCCGTGGACCATCACACGTCTCAGGGGCGCCGGCGAGGCCGCCCGTCAGGCCGGGGTGGTGACCGGCTTGTGGCTCGGGCGGTGCGACTCGAAATCCGCGACGAGATCCTCGTGTCGCAGGGTCAGGCCGATGTCGTCGAGGCCCTCGAGCAGCCGCCAGCGGGTGTAGTCGTCGATCTCGAAGGGTGCCACGATCTCGCCGGCGTGGACCGTGCGGCCCACGAGGTCGACCGTGATCTCGGCACCGGGACTGTTCTCGAGGTACTTCCAGATCAGCTCGACGTCGTCCTGCGACACGATGGCGGTGAGCAGGCCCTGCTTGCCGCTGTTGCCCCGGAAGATGTCGGCGAAGCGGGAGCTGATGACGACCCGGAAACCCCAGTTCATCAGGGCCCACACCGCGTGCTCGCGGCTCGACCCCGTACCGAAGTCGGGACCGGCCACGAGGACCGAGCCGTCGGCGTACACCGGGTTGTTGAGGACGAAGGACTCGTCCTTGCGCCAGGCGGCGAAGAGCCCGTCCTCGAAGCCCGTGCGCGTCACGCGCTTGAGGTACTCGGCGGGGATGATCTGGTCGGTGTCGACGTTGCTGCGTCGCAGCGGGACACCGACGCCGGTGTGGGTCTCGAACGCGTCCATGGCTCAGGCCTCTCCGGTGGTGGCGGATGCCAGCTCGCCCTGCGGTCGGCCGGCGGTCTCGAGGTCGGCAGGGCTCGACAGGGTGCCCCGGACCGCGGTGGCGGCCGCGACGAGCGGGCTGACGAGGTGGGTGCGGCCTCCCTTGCCCTGCCGCCCCTCGAAGTTGCGGTTGGAGGTCGAGGCGCTGCGCTCGCCCGGGGCGAGGGTGTCGGGGTTCATCCCGAGGCACATCGAGCAGCCGGGGAGGCGCCACTCGGCGCCGGCCTCGGTGAAGACCTTGTCGAGACCCTCGGACTCGGCCTGCAGGCGCACCTTGGCCGATCCGGGGACCACGAGCATGCGGACTCCGTCGGCGACGCGGTGGCCCTGGACGACGGTGGCCGCTGCGCGGAGGTCCTCGATGCGGCCGTTGGTGCACGAGCCGACGAAGACCGTGTCGACCTTGATGTCGCGCAGCGGCGTGCCCGGCTCGAGGCCCATGTAGGCCAGGGCGTTGGCTGCGGCGAGCCGGTCGCTCTCGTCGGCGAACTCCTCGGGGTCGGGCACCGAGGCGGAGAGCGGCAGGCCCTGGCCCGGGTTCGTCCCCCACGTGACGAAGGGGGTCAGGGCGGACGCGTCGAGGTCGACCTCGGCGTCGAAGACGGCGTCGTCGTCGGTGCGCAGCGCGGTCCACTCGGCGACCGCGGCGTCCCAGTCGGCGCCGGTCGGGGCGTGCGGGCGCCCCCGGAGGTAGTCGAACGTCGTCTGGTCGGGCGCGATCATCCCGGCGCGCGCGCCGGCCTCGATCGACATGTTGCAGACCGTCATCCGGGCCTCCATCGACAGCGCCTCGATGGCGTCGCCGCGGTACTCGATGACGTAGCCCTGGCCACCGCCGGTGCCGATCTTGGCGATGACGGCCAGGACGATGTCCTTGGCCGTGACACCCTCGGGCAGCGCGCCGCGCACGTTGACGGCCAGCGTCCTGAAGGGCTTGAGGGGCAGGGTCTGGGTGGCGAGCACGTGCTCCACCTCGGACGTGCCGATGCCGAAGGCGAGCGCCCCGAAGGCGCCGTGGGTCGAGGTGTGGCTGTCGCCGCAGACGACCGTCATGCCCGGCTGCGTCAGGCCGAGCTGGGGGCCGACGACGTGCACGATGCCCTGGTCGGCGTCACCCATGGGGTAGAGGCGGACACCGAACTCCTCGCAGTTGCGACGGAGCGTCTCGACCTGGATCTTCGACACGGGGTCGGTGATCGGGCCGGGCGTCGTGGGGACGTTGTGGTCCTCGGTCGCGAGCGTGAGGTCGGGTCGACGCACGGGCCGGCCGGCGAGGCGCAGCCCGTCGAACGCCTGAGGGCTGGTGACCTCATGGAGGAGGTGGAGGTCGATGTAGAGGAGGTCGGGCTCCCCCTCGGCGCGACGGACGACGTGCGCGTCCCAGACCTTCTCGGCGAGTGTCCCTGCCATGACTTCCCTCTGACTTCCCTCCGCGGCGGCGTTTCCGGTGGTCGAGCGCGTGCGCCATCAAGGACCTGGTCGCGACATCGCTCTTCCGTCAGCGTGGACCTTTTGTGGGCCCGGTGGATTGACGTCTCAGTGCCTGAGACGTCAGTATCAGTGCATGGACAACTCTTCAGGGGTCGGTGTTCTCGACAAGGCCGCCACGGTGCTCGGCGCCCTCGAGGCCGGTCCGGCCACCCTCGCCCAGCTCGTCGGAGCCACCGGGCTCGCCCGCCCCACGGCCCACCGTCTGGCGGTCGCTCTCGAGCACCACCGCCTCGTCTCGCGTGACATGCAGGGACGCTTCGTGCTGGGCCCGCGCCTCGGCGAGCTCGCCTCGGCCGCCGGTGAGGACCGGCTGCTCGCGGCCGCCGGCCCGGTGCTCGGCGCCCTGCGCGACCACACGAACGAGAGCGCGCAGCTCTTCCGCCGCCAGGGCGACCAGCGCATCTGCGTCGCGGCCGCCGAACGGCCCGTCGGCCTGCGCGACTCGATCCCGGTGGGCGCGACGCTGTCGATGCTGGCCGGCTCGGCCGCACAGGTGCTGCTCGCGTGGGAGGAGCCCGACCGGCTCCACCGCGGCCTCCAGGGCGCGGCCTTCACGGCGACCGCGCTGTCCGGCGTCCGCCGCCGCGGGTGGGCCCAGAGCGTCGCCGAGCGCGAGGCCGGGGTCGCCTCGGTTTCCGCGCCGGTACGCGGCCCGTCGGGTCGCGTCGTCGCCGCGGTGTCGATCTCCGGACCCATCGAGCGCCTCTCGCGCCAGCCCGGTCGGCTGCACGCCGCGACGGTCGTCGCCGGCGCCAACAAGCTGACCGAGGTGCTGCGTCGCCACCACGCGATGCAGCAGCAGCAACAGCAACAGCACAACGCCTGACCCCTCCTGACCCGCTCGCCTCCCGACAACGTCGTCGGGACCGGCCGGCCGTGCACAACGGATCGGTCACGATCCGGATCCACACCCCGTCTCGGACAACCTTTCCGGGGGTGTTCGCGTCACCCTCAGTGCAGTGCACCGTCGCACGGCACGTCGCATTCCGGACAAGGGGTCACGATGCAGACAGCCACCTCGCCGCTCCAGTCGCCCCCGAGGCGACGGACCTCGGGCGGCCAGCGCCGCGCCCTCCTGGTGAGCGCCGCCGTCGCCCTCGTGGCCGCGACGACGGCCTGCGGCCCGGACCAGGGCACGGGCGTGGCGGGCACCGACGTCAACGAGGCCGTCGTGGGGTCCAGCTCGTCGGGCACGCCAGCCCCGACGACGAGCGAGCAGGCCGCCGAGACCACCACCGGGACCCCCACCGTGGGGTCGAGCGCCACCCCCTCGTCGACCCCGACCACCGTCACGCCGACGGCTCCCGCGCAGACGGCCAAGCCGACCGTCGAGCCGAAGCCCACCCCGGTGCCCGTCATCGTGCTCCGCGCCGGCGACACCGGCCCCAAGGTGCGCTCCCTGCAGGCGCGGCTGCGCCAGCTGCGCTGGTTCGACGGCGACGTCAGCGACCGCTACGGCTCGAGGACGACCGCCGCGGTGCGCGGCTTCCAGGCCAAGCGCGGCTTCGACGCCACCGGCACCCTCGACGAGCGGACGTGGGACAAGCTGGTCTCGATGACGCACCGCCCGACGGCCGACGAGCTCGCCAACGTCAAGCCGAAGCCGGCCGAGCCCACCGGATCGATGAGCTGGGACGTCGACGAGCGCTGCCTGACCGGTCGCGTCATGTGCGTCAGCAAGTCGACCAGGCACCTCACCTGGGTCGTCGACGGCGTACCGCAGTACGGCTTCGACGTGCGCTTCGGCAGCGACGAGCTGCCCACCCGCGAGGGCGTCTTCTCCGTCTACCTCAAAAAGGTCGACGTCATCTCGAACCTGTACCACACGCCCATGCCGTACTCGATGTTCTTCTCGGGCGGCCAGGCGGTGCACTACTCCTCGAACTTCGCCCGCCTCGGCTACACCGGCGCCTCGCACGGCTGCGTCAACGTGCGCAACAAGCCGCTGCTCGTCCAGCTCTATGGCGAGGTCCGCATCGGCGACAAGGTCGTCGTCCACTGGTGACGCGTCCGGAGCGCCCGGAGCGCCCGGAGCGGCCGGTCGTAGGCTGACGGGGTCACTCCCCCACGGCCCGAAGGAGTCGGTGTGCTCAAGGTTGGTTGGAAGGCGTCCGCGGAGCAGTTCGGTCCGCGCGACCTCGTCACGTTGGCCACCCGGGCCGAGCAGGTCGGGCTCGACTCGGCCTTCATCTCCGACCACTCCCAGCCGTGGCGCCACCAGCAGGGGCACGCCCCCTTCGCGATGAGCTGGCTCGCGGCGGCCGGCGAGCGCACGGAGCGGATCCAGCTCGGCACGTCGGTCATGACGCCGACGTTCCGCTACAACCCCGCGGTCGTGGCGCAGGCCTTCGGCACGCTCGGCGCGCTCAACCCGGGCCGCATCGTCCTGGGCATCGGCACCGGAGAGGCCCTCAACGAGGTCGCCGTCGGCGCCGCCGGCTCCCCGTGGCCGGAGTTCAAGGAGCGTTTCGCGCGGCTGCGCGAGGCCGTGACGCTCATGCGGAGGCTGTGGACCGAGGAGCGCGTCGACTTCGAGGGTGACTACTACCGGACCCACGCGGCGACGGTCTACGACCGCCCAGAACAGCCGATCCCCGTCTACGTCGCCGCCGGCGGCCCCCTCGTCGCGAGGTATGCCGGCCGGTCGGGTGACGGGTTCATCTGCACCTCCGGCAAGGGCCGCGAGCTCTACGAGGACAAGCTGCTGCCCGCTGTCGACGAGGGACTGGCCAAGTCGGACCGCACCCGCGACGACATCGACCGCATGATCGAGATCAAGCTGTCCTACGACCGGGATGCCGAGCAGGCCCTGCACAACGTGCGCTTCTGGGCGCCGCTGTCGCTCAGCGCCGAGCAGAAGCACGGCGTCGACGACCCGGTCGAGATGGAGCGCCTGGCCGACGAGCTGTCCGACGAGGAGATCGCCAAGCGCTGGATCGTGACGAGCGACCCGGCCGAGGCCGTCGACGCCGTGCGGCAGTACGTCAGGTGGGGCTTCAACCACGTCGTCTTCCACGCACCCGGCCACGACCAGGGCCGGTTCCTCGAGCAGTTCTCGGCCGACGTGCTCCCCGGGCTGCGCGAGCTCAGCTGACGGCGCCCTCCGGAGTCGTGCCGCCGGCGGCGACGTCGCGCCGGGCGATCCGGGCGTGCCGGCGTCGGCTGCGGTCCTCGGTCAGGCCGAAGGCCTTGCCGAGCCCGGTGGGCGGCATCCCGACGTAGAGGCTCTCGTGCGCGCCGGCCGGCACGGCATACGTCTCGTGCCAGATGCCGACGGCGCCGGTGGCCCTGCGGCTGCGGCGGTAGAACGCCGTCCACGCGGGTCGGTGGCGGCGCTCGGGGTCGTTGGCATAGGCGTACACGGACTCGACGTCGCGCCAGTACTGCACGAGCGTGGGGCCTCGTGCCCCGATGAGGGTGCGGGCCTCGAGGAAGCCGAGGTCCGGACCCTCCCCCCGCGCCGCGGCGGCCTTGGCGGCATACAGCTCGGTGAGCAGGCCGGGCATGGCGGCGAACACCGGGCCCCAGAGGTCGGGGCGCCAGGGGTGGTTGACCCGCATCCCGATGAGGAAGACGGCGAGGTCGCCGTCGTGGGTGTGGCTGGTGTGGACGAAGCCGGTCATGACACGCCTCTCGGATAGTGATGCTATCCAAGTTTGGACAGTCATACTATCCAAAGTCAAGGAGGAACTCCCATGCGCATCTCAGAGCTGGCCGAACGCACCGGCGTCAGCATCCCCACGCTGAAGTACTACCTGCGCGAGGGCCTGCTCCACGCCGGCGAGGCGCAGGGCGCCACGCGTGCGACCTACGACGCGAGCCACGTCGACCGGGTCCGCCTGGTGCGCACTCTCGTCGACGTGGGCCGTCTCTCGATCGACCGGGTGCGCGAGGTGGTCCGGTCCCTCGACGAGCCGCCGGCCAGCCGGCACGAGCTCCTCGGCGCAGCCCACGAGGCGCTTCGCCCCCACGTCGCAGCCGCGGACCCGACACCGGAGGCCCTCGACCGGGTGCGCGCCCTCGGCCCACCCGGGTGCGAGCACTCCCCCGCCGGCCACCAGCTCGCCCAGGCGCTCACGGCCGCCGGCGCCGCCGGGTGGAGCATCGACGACGCGACGCTGGCCACGTGGCAGCGGGCCATGCTTTCCGTCGCCGAGACGGACGTCGCCCCCTCTCTCGCCTCGGCCCCACCGGAGGAGGCCCTGCGCTACGCGATCGTCGGCACCGTCCTGACCGACCCGGTGCTGCTCGCACTGCGCCGCGTGGCGCAGGAGTCGGTGAGTGCCCGGCGACTCGGACCCGGGCCCCCGGCGTCGCGCGGGCCTGCGACGAGCCCCGCGCACTAGCATCGCACCAGGTCCACCGCGGACCGGAGACCCGGGAAGGGGCCCCGCGCGTGACGACAGCTTCGACCGACCACGACTCGGACCCGGATCGCGCGGCCCGAGCTCTCGCCCTCGCCCGCCGCCTGCCCTTCACGCTCGCGGTGGTCGGCACCATGCTCCTCGTCGGGGTGGCGACCAGCACGCTGTGGAGCGCGCTGGAGGACCGAGACCTGCTCCACCACGTGGCCTACGGCCTCCCCGCCCTCCAGGACGGCCGCTGGTGGACCCCTGTCACGGGCGCCTTCTTCGCGCTCACCCCGGCGCAGTACCTCCCCGTGGCCGGCGGCGCCCTGCTCATGGTCGGCTGGTCGGAGTGGCGGCTCGGGACCCGTCGGGTCGCCGTCGCCGCCACCACCACCCACCTGGCCGGCGTCCTGCTCGCCTCGCTCTTCCTGCTCGTCGTCGGCGACACCGGATGGGAGTGGGCCGCCCGCCTCGCCGCGGAGCTCGACGCGGGGTTCAGCGCGGGCGCCCTCGGCGCGGTCGCTGCGGCGAGCGCCACCCTGACCCCGCCCTGGCGTGGGCGCCTGCGAGCCGTCGTGTCGCTCTACGCGGTCGTGGCCCTGCTCTACGTCGGTCGCCTCTGGGACCTCGAGCACGCCATCGGCATCTCGGTCGGGCTCGCCCTCGGGCCGGTCCTGCTCGGCCGCCGGCCCTCGCTCGCGCTGCCACGCTTCAGCCGACACGAGTGGAGGGTCGTGTCGTCGACCTTCTACGTCGTCAGCGCGCTCGTGCAGATCCTGCTCTACTTCACCCCGTCCGACGGGCCGCTCGGCGCGACGTCCGACGACACGGACGCGTTCGGCGTCCTCATCAGCGCGGCGATCTCGCTCCTGCTGGCCGACGGTCTACGGCGAGGGTCGCGTCGGGTGTGGTTCCTCGCGGGCGGCCTCGCGACCCTCTCCCTCCTGGCCCAGTCGCTGCTCATCGTCGTCGAGATCGTGGCCCCCGAGCAGCTCAACGGCGACGGTCAGGTCGCGACCTCCATCCCGGAGCTCGTCCTCAGCGTGCTCATCACTGTGCTGCAGCTCGCCGTCCTCGTGCTCGGCCGTTCCGCCTTCCAGGCCCGGTCACGCCGCAAGCGGCGCGCCCAGCTGGCCACCGGGGCCGACGACCGTGACATCGCGGTCAGCCTGCTCAAGGAGCACGGCGGGACGACCATGTCGTGGATGGGTACCTGGCCCGACAACCACTGGTACGTCCACCGGGACCCGTCCGGCGCGCCCGTGGGCTACGTCGCGTTCCAGGTCCACCGGGGCACGGCCATCGCCCTGGGGGACCCCGTCGCGGCCGACGCCCCGACGCGCGCCGTGGTGCTGCAGGGGTTCGTCGACGAGCAGGAGACGCACGGTCTCATCGTGTGCTTCTTCTCCGTGACGCAGGAGGTCGCCGACTGGGGAGAGTCCCACAGCCGCCGCGACGTGCTCGTGGCCGAGGAGGCGATCATCGACCTGCCCGGGCTCGAGTTCAAGGGCAAGTCCTGGCAGAGCGTCCGCACGGCCCTCAACCGCGCCACGAAGGACGGGATCACCTACCGCGAGGGGCGGCTCGCCGAGATGCCGAGGGGCCTGCTGACGCAGGTGCGCGCCATCTCCGAGCTCTGGGTGTCCGACAAGGGCCTGCCAGAGATGGGCTTCACGCTCGGGGGCGTCGACGAGGCCCTCGACCCCGACACCCGGGTCGGGCTGGCCGTCGACGCCGACATGACGGTGCACGGTGTCACGTCCTGGCTGCCGGTCCACTCCCCGGGCGGTGAGGTCCGCGGGTGGACGCTCGACGTCATGCGCCGGCTGCCCGATGGCTTCCGGCCCGTGACCGAGTTCCTCATCGCGAGCGCCTGCCTGTCCTTCCGTGAGCAGGGCGCGTCGTTCGTCTCCCTCTCGGGTGCCCCGCTGGCGCACTCCGGCGACGGCACGGTCGAGCGGGCCGCCCTGGAGCGACTGCTCGACCAGCTCGGTGAGGCGATGGAGCCCCTCTACGGCTTCCGGTCGCTCGACAGCTTCAAGCAGAAGTTCCGGCCCAGGCACGAGCCGGTCTACCTCGTCTTCCCCGACGAGGCCGCGCTCCCGCGCATCGGGCTCGCGCTCACGTCGGCGTACCTGCCCGGAGCCTCCCTGCGCGACCTGGCGCGGGCCGGCCTCCAGTCCCGCAGGGACGATGCTCAGGCGTCCTTGTAGGGGCGCTTCTCGAGGACGGACGACAGCGCCGCCGTCTGCTCGGGAGTCCAGTCGGGTGGGTTCGTGACGGCGACCCACGACTCGAGGTTGGCCGTGGCCGACCATGCCGTAGAGGGTGCGGATCTCGTTCTGCCAGCCGACCTGGCGCCAGCCGGTGAAGACCGCCGCCCAGAGGCCGAGCCCCACGAAGATCGCCACGAGGACGCGGCGGGCGCGCCCGCGCACGCTGGGGATCCCCAGGTGGCGCCAGATGGCCTGGGTGCCGGCGCCGATGCCGTAGCCGATCATCACGGTGACACCGGAGGCCACCCCTTGCGCCATCGCGCCACGCGGCAGGAGCGAAGGCAGCAGGGACAGCGCGAAGAACCACGCCGCCACGGTGAGGCCGACCCCCGAGAACGTCGGGTCGAAGACCCGGCGCGGAGTGCCGAGCGCCGGTCGCCACGACCGGTGTCGGGCGGTGACCGCCGGAGGGGCGACGACGGTCGGTGCGGTCATGCGGCTGCTGCTTGCTCGGCGTGCCCAAGACGAGCGTCAGCATAGGTGGGCCGACCGCGGGCCCCCTGACATGCAGGAAGACCCCGGTCCGTGTGGACCGGGGTCTTCCTCTGCTCTCTCGAGCATCACGTAGCCCCGACGGGATTCGAACCCGCGCTACCGCCTTGAGAGGGCGGCGTGCTAGGCCGCTACACAACGGGGCCGTGAGCGGTGCCAAGCGGACTCGGCACGAGAAGAAACCTTACCGTGAAGGCGGGATTTCTCCGAATCGGCCCACGTTGCCGTGAACCAGAGCTGGGGTACCAGGACTCGAACCTAGAATGACGGAACCAGAAACCGTAGTGTTGCCAATTACACCATACCCCAAGGGGTTTCACTCCGAGCCTGCCTCGCGGCCGGTACGGGGTGAACCGAATGGGAATACTACCGGTCCGTGAGCGGTGGCCCAAATCGGCGCTCGAGCACCACCGCGACCTCGTCCAAGCCACGCACGCGGGCGACCGCCTCGGGCGTCCCCCGCCCGGCCCGGTCGAGCCACACGGCACGCAGGCCGGCGGCCTGGGCACCGAGGACGTCCCACTCGATGCTGTCGCCGATGCAGACCACCCGCTCGGGCTCGGAGCCGAGCAGCCGGCACGCCTCGAGGTAGACGCGGGGGTCGGGCTTGCCGAAGCCCAGGGTGTCGGTCGTCACGACGACGTCGAACCGCTCGACGAGGTCGAGGGCCTCGAGCTTGATGCGCGTCGGCGCGTGCGCCGAGTTGGTCAGCAGGGCGACCGGCAGGCCCTGCCCGTCGGCCGCGGCCAGCAGTCCCGGCACGTCGGGGAAGAGGCGCTGCGAGCTGCGGAAGGCCGGGGCGTAGGCGTCCTCGAACGACCGGTGGGCCCCGTCGGGGACCTCGAGCCCGAACGCCACGGCCACCTCGGCCAGCCGGCCCGAGCGCATCGCGTCGAACGGGACGTCACCGGACGCGTAGCGCGGGAACCATCGCTCCGGGTCGTCGTAGTAGCGCTGGGCCATGGCGCGGTGGTCCCCGACGGGCCGGTGCGGCCAGATCGCGGCGGCCGCCTCAGTGCCGGCCGTGACCATCGCCTCCTGCGTGTCGACGATGGTGTCGTCGACGTCGAGCAGCACGGCGTGCACGCCGTCGAGGACAACGGCGAGGGACGGCGGGTTCACGGTTGGGGTCCTTCCACGGGGTCGAGCCCGAACAGGGGCAGCGCCGGCCGCACCCCGTCGATGCCGACCTCGCGGGCCCGGCCCGCCGCCTCCCAGGCCGCCCGCTCGAGCCGGACGTGCTGCAGCGTCTCACCCGAGTGCTCGAGCACGGAGCGACGGGTGTCGCGGTAGCCCAGGGCCCGCGAGACGCCCAGCGACGCGGCGTTGCCGACGACCGCCGAGCTGATCGCCGCCGTGGCTCGCAACGGACCGAAGGCCAGCGCGAGCACCGCCGCCCGCATCTGCGTTCCGAGGCCCCTCCCCCGCGCCGTGGCGACGAGCCACGATGACGAGTCGACGATGCGGTCCGCGCGCCAGTCCGGGCCCTCGAGCCACTGGGCACCGACGACGTCTCCGTCCGCGCGCACGACGAAGGGCAGCGCCCAGTCGTCGGGCGACCACATGCCGAGGGCGCGCCAGTAGCCCTGCGAGAGGACGGCCCGACGGTTCGCGGCGCCGTCGAGACCGGCATACGTCGTCGCGTGCGGGTTCAGCTCGAGGTCGTCGGGCAGGAGCGAGCACAGGGTCGGCAGGTCGGCCTCCGTCATGACGGTGAGGTCGAGGTCGGCCGTGCGCAGGCGGATGCCGTGCAGCGGCCAGGCCACCCTCTCCACCCGCACCCTCCTCAGAGCGAGTCGCGCAGCGACCGGAGACGGTTGAGCGTCGACGTCTTGCCGAGGATCTCCATCGACTCGAAGAGCGGCGGCGAGATGCCCGCACCCGAGACGGCCGTGCGCAGCGGACCGAACGCGAGGCGCGGCTTGATGCCGAGCCCGTCGACGATCGCCGCACGCAGCGCCGCCTCGATCCCCGCGGCGTTCCACGGGCTCCCCGTGCCGAGCACGCCCGTGCCGTGGTCGTCGATGTCGCCGAGCACCTTGAGGGCCGCGTCGAGGACGGCCGGGGCATCGTCCTTGAGCTGGGCGCGCGCATCCTCGTCGATGACGAGCTGGTCGTCGGCGACGAAGAAGGGGCGCACGAGCGCCGGCGCCTCGGTGAGCAGGGCCATGCGCGTCTGGATCAGCTCGGCGACGGACTTGAGACGCGCCAGCTCACCGAGCGACTGCGTCTCGCCGAGGACGCCGTCCGCGACGAGGTACGGCAGCAACCGGCTCGCGAACTCGCCCGCGCCGAGCGACCGGATGTAGACGCCGTTGAGCCAGTCGAGCTTCTTGAGGTCGAAGATCGGGCCGATCGGGTTGACCTTGCCCCAGTCGAAGGTGCGGCTGAACTCGTCGAAGGTGAAGACCTCGACGTCCGCACCCTCGGCGTCCTGCTGCGGCGGATAGGCAAGCAGCGCAAGGAAGTTCACGAGCGCCTCGGGGAGATAGCCCTGCTCGCGGAACCACGTGAGACGGGCGGCGGGGTTCTTGCGCTTGGAGATCTTGGACTTGTCGGTGTTGCGCAGCAGCGGCATGTGCGCGAACGCCGGCGGCTCGAGGCCGAGCCAGCGGTAGAGCAGCACGTGCTTCGGCGTCGAGCTGATCCACTCCTCACCGCGCACGACGTGGGTGATGCCCATGAGGTGGTCGTCGACGACGACGGCGAGGTGGTAGGTCGGGAAGCCGTCGGCCTTGAGGATCACCTGGTCGTCGGGGCGCGGCGCCGAGACCTTGCCGCGGATGACGTCGTCGAAGACGAGCGGTACGTCGTCGGGCACGAGCATGCGCACGACGGGCGTCTCGCTGAAGCCGGGCAGCGCTGCGCGCTCCTCGCGGGTCCTGCCCACGCACAGGCGGTCGTAGCCGGTCGGCTGCTTCGTCTTTTGCTGGACCTCGCGCATCTGGTCGAGGCGCTCCTTGGAGCACCAGCAGTAGTAGGCGTGGCCGTCGGCGAGGAGGCGCTCGACGTAGGGCCGGTAGGTGTCGAGGCGCTCGGACTGCCGGTACGGCGCGAACGGCCCACCGATGTCCGGGCCCTCGTCCCAGTGCAGCCCGAGCCACGCGAGGGTGTCGTAGAGCTGCGCCTCCGAGTCCTCACGGAAGCGCGCGCGGTCGGTGTCCTCGACGCGGAGGACGAACTGGCCACCCTGCTGCCGGGTGAAGGCGAGGTTGAAGAGCGACATGTAGGCCGTGCCCACGTGCGGGTCACCGGTGGGTGACGGCGCGACGCGCGTGCGCACCGGGCCGGAGCCGTCGGACGTCGAGACGCGAGGGGCCTCCTCGGTGCGGATCTCGACCTGGTCGCCGGCGTCGCCCTCGACGCTGACGGAGGAGGACGGCATACGTGTGCTGGTGCTGTTGTCGCTCATGGTGCGACCCAGCCTAGTGGGAGCCCGAAAGGGTCAGCGACGCACGAAGGTGTTGGTCAGCGACCCGATGCCCGCGATCTCGACCGTGACCTGCTGGCCCGCCTCGACGAGCCCGACGCCGGCCGGAGTACCGGTCAGGATGACGTCGCCGGGCAGCAACGTGAAGGCCGCCGAGGCGTACTCGATGATGGTCGCGATGCCGTGGATCATGTCGGCGGTCGTGCCGTCCTGCTTCACCTCGCCGTCGAGCGTCGTGACGATCGACAGGTCAGCGGCGTCGAGCTCGGTCTCGACCCACGGTCCGAGCGGGCAGCTCGTGTCGAAGCCCTTGGCACGGGCCCACTGTCCGTCGGTGCGCTGCCAGTCGCGCGCCGTCACGTCGTTGGCGATGGTGTAGCCGTAGATGCACTCGGCGGCGTCCTTCGCCCTGACGCCCTTGGTGATCGTCTTGATGACGACGGCGAGCTCGCCCTCGTAGGAGATCTCGCTGCTGCCGGCCGGTAGGACGACGGGGTCGAAGGGTCCGACGACGGCGGTGTTGGGCTTGAAGAACATCATCGGCTCGGCCGGGGCCTCGCCGCCCATCTCCTTGGCGTGGTCGGCGTAGTTCTTGCCGATCGCGACGATCTTGGAGCGCGGGATGACGGGTGCGAGCAGGCGGACGTCGTCGAGCATGACGGGCGGTTGCCCGCTCGGCTGGAGGCCGACGTAGAGCGGGTCGCCGGCCAGCGGCGTGATCACCTCGCTGCCGGGGTCGCCCTGGACGATGCCGTATGCCGGGTCGTCCCCGGTCGTGAACCTCGCGATGCGCACGCGCCCACCCTACGACGGGAGCCGCTCCCCGCGGAGGGCGGTCAGCGCGGCCAGACGATGGTGACGTCGGCAGGCGAGCCGGGCTGCCCGCTGGGGCGGGTGCGGTACTCCGGCACGCCCACGCAGGTCCACAGCAGTCCGGCGACGTCGCTGCCCAGCAAGTGTGGGAGGTCGGAGTCGCGGAAGGTCATGCCCGACGCGGCCGCGCCCAACGCGTACGCCATGAGGTGGAGGCGGCCCTCGGCGAGGCCCGCGAGCAGCTGGGCCTCGCGGTAGCCGTGGTCGTCGAGGTCGGCCAGGCGCGCGCCGCTCATGGCGACGAAGGCCGCGTCGCGGGCGAGTCCCTGCTCGAGGGCGGCCCTGAACAGCTCGTCGCGGACGGACGGCTCGTCGAGCGGGCGCACCGGCGAGGAGAGGTCGGGCCACCGGTGGATGCCGGTCGGCACGTCGCCGACGGCGCTGACGCCGAGCCAGTGCGGCACGTCGATCCCGCGCAGCGAGGCGCCCATCGCGTCGACGAGGACGTGGCGCGGCAGGGAGCGATCCGGGTGCAGGCGGCGGATGGAGCCCTTGCTGACGACGACGGCGTCGGTGCTCGGGCCACCCTCGGAGGTGAGCTCGACCGGCGCGCCGCGCCCGAGCTCGGCGCCGAGGGCGCGCTGCTCCCCCGCGCGCTGGGCGGCCGTGACGAGCGGGAACTCGAGGCCGTCGGCGTCGTGGTGGCCGGACATCGGGTCGCCGGTCAGGTGGACGGCCGGGTTGCCGGGGCCGAGGGCCACGAGGGCGACGGGGAACTCGTGCACGCGGTCGGAGCCGACGAGGGCAGCCACCTCGGCGTCGGGGAAGGCCGTGAACAGGCGCGCGGTCACGCCGACCGAGTCGGCAAGGGCGAGCGTCTGGGAGAGCATGGTGCCGGCGTCCCAGTAGACGTGGCGGAAGCCGCGCTCGCGGTAGCGCCAGCCGGTGCGCCACGGCACCCCCGTGACGACGACGGTCACGGCGTCGCCCGACGGCGGGGGGCCGAGGACGACGAGGGCGTGCGCCTCCGGGTCGTACCAGTGCAGGCCGGGTGCCAGGCCCTCGATCCGGGCGCCGCGCGGGACCGCGACGTAGAGCTCGAGCGGGAACCGCGCGCCCGCAGACCCCGCGGCGCGGAAGAGCATGAGCCCGCCGTCCGGGCGCGTGGTGCGCCGCGTGACTCCGGACGAGAGGTAGAGCAGGCGGGCCAGCGCGGGGAGGTCGAGGCCGCTCGGCTCGACGTCCGCGGTGCCGGCGAGCACGGCCGTGGCAGGGGCCGTGGACGCAGGGAGGTCGGTCGGCAGCAGGACTCGGCGGAGGTCGTCGTCGTAGCGCTTGTAGGACTGGGGGCGCCGCGTCAGGTCGTTGGGCACGAGGTCCTGCACGAGCCGGTCGTCGTCGGGGACCTCCGTCCACTCCCGCTCCGGGGTGTAACAGGTCAGGCGGTGCAGCAGGTGAGTGGGCCGCTCGGCGTCCGGTGCCATGAGGCCATCCTGCCCTCGCGGTGCTGGTGCGCGGTGGGGTTCGCCGCCGCGAGTCGCCTACCCTCGTGGGGTGCAGGTCCTGGACGAGCCGGAGTGGCGGGAGCGGACGGCGGCGCACGAGGCGCGCGTCGACTCCGCGACAGCAGCGCACCTGGCCCGCCGCCGCGACCACCGCAAGCACCCCGTCGAGGACTTCCTCTTCACCTACTACTCCTTCAAGCCCGCTCAGCTGCGTCGCTGGCATCCGGGGGCGGAGACCGCACTCGGCGGAGCGGCTCAGGCTCCGCACACCGACTGGCGCTTCTACGCCGAGGAGGCGGGCCGCGTCCACGTGGACGTCGAGGCCTTCACGGCGGCGCGGGGCGACACGCTGCGCTTCGTCCGCGAGCTGCTCGTGCGCACGGCAGGACGGCCGGCCCGCTTCGGCTGCTTCGGTCTGCACGAGTGGGCCATGGTCTACCGGCTCGACCCGTCCGACGTGCGGCACTCGGGATGGCCGCTGCGTCTCGGCGCCACGGGCACCGACGCCGTCGTCGAGAGCCACCAGGTGGCCTGCTCGCACTTCGACGCCTACCGGTTCTTCACGCCCGCCGCCCAGCCGCTCAACGCGCTGGCGCCGACGCGTGAGACCCAGACCGCCCTCGAGCAGCCCGGCTGCCTACACGCCGGCATGGACCTCTACAAGTGGGCTCACAAGCTCGTGCCGGCAGTGTCGAGCGACATCGTCATGGACTGCTTCGAGCTCGCCCGCGACATCAGGGCCCTCGACATGCGGGCGGCGCCGTACGACCTGCGCGAGCTGGGCTGGGAGCCCGTGCGGATCGAGACCGCCGAGGGCAAGGCGGAGTATGCCGCCGCGCAGCGCGGCTTCTCCGTCCGCGGTCAGGTGCTGCGGGAGCGTTTGATCACTGGTTGCGACCGTATTCTGCAAACCCCCTGAGATTCGACGCGATCGCGCAACGGGGCAGGACCGGACGAGCGACGGCGACCATGAGACCGGCGGTCCGGTTTGCGTGCATGTGGTCCTCCCTGTGTGCGTGAGCAAGTTCTACCGCGCGGGAGCGAGTAGCGCGCGGTGGCCGCTCGGAGAGCCGCACGTCAGTGCGACTCCCATCGGGCGAGGAGCGGAGACCCTAGCGACGCCCAGAACTGGAGCGCGCAGCGGCATGTCCGCGCGAGGCGGCGGGTCGGTCCAAGCGGGCGCGAGTGTTGCCCACCGGCCGACCTAGGATGGCCCGGAGGTGATGCGCATGCCGTGGCCCTCGTTCACGCAACCGTTCCACCGTTGGGTCAACCCCATCGCGCTCCGTTTCGCTGGAGGATTCGGCTCACTGGTTGTCCTCGAGCACGTGGGGCGCCGATCCGGGAAAGTCCGACACACGCCGGTTCGCGCGTTCAGGCGTGATGGCGTCGTAGCC
This sequence comes from Terrabacter sp. Root181, assembly GCF_001428505.1. Taxonomy (GTDB): domain Bacteria; phylum Actinomycetota; class Actinomycetes; order Actinomycetales; family Dermatophilaceae; genus Terrabacter. Next base: position 1,721,048 of record NZ_LMHU01000001.1, on the reverse strand, counting down.
GTCGGCGCGAACTTCGGCGCACAGTCGGACTGGGTGAAGAACGTGCTTGCCGCCGGGGGCTACCGAATGACAATGCGAGGTCATCGACTGCGCTTGTCTGAGCCCCGGCTCGTCCCGCTGGAGGAAGCCATGGCCGTGTTTCCGGCGTGGTTCAGCTTGGGCCTTCGATACCTGGTACACACCGACAAATGCCTGCTCCTGACCGTGGTCGGCACCCAACCCTGACGCAAGAGCTGTCATGATCGCACCGCTCGGTCATCCGCACGGTCCAGCGCAGCCTCGGAAACGGTCCAGCGAGCCAGTGATACGCACGCCTAAACCCACGCAAGAACCGCTGGGAGCCTGGGCTTATCTCACCCCGGGGTGCTTCTCCCGCCAGGCGGCGGAGGCCGGTGTCGACAGCCATTGCTCGGAAGGGATCAGTTGGTCGACGCCGTAGTAGACCGCGGCGCAATTGCCGGCCCAGTCAGGCGAGGTGGTGTAGCGGAACGGCTCGGTCGAGCCGGCAATCGGAGTAGGCGTGAACCGGACGATGCGCTTGCCCTCGCTGATCTGTCGCTCGACGGCTTCGTTGTTCTTGTCCCAGGCCTCGGCGCGGACGGTCATCTCGTGTACGAGCGCGGTGTTCCGCGGCACGATGGATCCCAACAACACCGTGCTGAACAGAGCCGACCCCCCGAGTAGCGCCGCCATGGCCGGAACCGCCAGGTTCCGCTGCCAGCCGCTGACGCGGCGGCCCAGCCAGTAACCGGCCGCGGCACCGTAGAGGGCGGCGGTCACGATGGCGGGGATCAGGAAGCTCGTCCAGGCGCGCTCGTACGTCCAGCCGTTGGGTCCGTAGCCATGCCGCAACCCGGCGATGACGCCGAACGATGCGATCACCACCAGGACGGCCGGCAGCATCACCACGAGCAGCTTGCGCGGAAGGGTCCACGAGCCGCCGGCGAACGGCAGCGACGTCCTGCGCAGAGCCGCGCTGCTGGCGAGCAGACCGACCATGAGCCCGGCGACGATCGCTGCGTAGTACGCGGGCTGGGACAGGATCGTCTCCCAGGTGTTGAGCCATTGATGAACCGCCCCCGAGAGGCCGCGGACCGACAACAGCGACGGCTGTTCGTGCTTGTACGTCCCTTCGGTCCGCATGCGCTGGCCGGGCGAGAAGTACAGGACGGCGAATCCGGCGAGCATACCCATGAGCCACACAGCGATCCACGTGATCGGGAAGCGCGTCCGGCGGTCGCGCCACCCCAGCAGGGCAAGCAGCAGAGCCGTCCCCGCATAGACGCCGCTGACCACGAAGAACGCCTCGCCGAGCGATCCGATCACGAAGCCCATCAGCAACGCGAGCACGACCGCCGTGACTCGCACCCACCGCCGCGGGCTGCGTGCCGCGACCATGAGGATGATGACGTTCCAGATGCCCAGGATCGCCGGGAGCGTGTGCGTGACGGTGGCAGCCGGCCAATAGAGGATCTGGTACACCACGTTGCCGGCGAAGAACGTGAGCGCCGACACGACGACCGCCAGGAGCCCAGCCGCCGCCGCGGGCCATCGCCACTGCAGGTGGCGCAGCGCCAGGTACACCATGGTGAAGATCCCGACCGTCAGCGTGACGATCAGGACGAACGGCAGGACGCGAGCGCCACGGAGCCCGTCCGCGAAGAGCAGAACCTGGCCCACGTGGTAGGCCAGCCGGCCGTTCACCTTGAAGTAGTAGTAGTCGATGAACCCCAGTGAGCCGTAGTCGCGGATCCGTGCCGCCGCACACCAGTCATCCGCCGCCAGGCGAACGGCCGGGCTGGCGAATGCGCCCAGCGCGAGCAAGTGCACCGCGACGATGGCGGGCGGAAGCATCAGCAGCGCCCACAGCCACGGCCGCCGCCGGCTTAGGCCGGATGACCGCTCGTCGTGGGCGACCGACGTTTCTGTGGCGCGCTCGGCCTCGGCAGAGGCGGAAGAACTCATCAGATCGGGACCCCATCGACAGACTTGCGGCATCGAGCAGGACGTGACGGACGTGAACCGGCGGACATGCTACCCCACAGCAAAACGGGCTCATCCGGATTGAGGGTGTAGCGAAGGCATCGTGAAAGGAAACGCGGAACTAGGTCGTGTCTCCCGGTTCTCGTAGCCAGGTGATGATCCCGCTGAGGACGACGCCGCCGCGGTAGGTCGGGGCGAGCTTGTCGTACCTTGTGGCTAGGCCGCGCCACTGCTTGAGGACATTGAAGATCACTCGATGACGTTGCGGCCCTTATCCGCCTCAGGGTCGAAATGACGAGCATTCCGTCTGCGTCACTCAGCGACACGGTCTCTCCAGGCGTGGCGATCACGACGTCACACAAGACGTGCCTGTCCCTCGACATGCGGGCGGCGCCGTACGACCTGCGTGAGCGGGGCTACGAGCCCGTGCGGATCAGAACCGCCGAGGGCAAGGCGGAGTATGCCGCCGCGCACCGCGGCTTCTCGGCGCGCGGTCAGGCGCTGCGCGCCCGACCCGTCGAGGCGATCGACCGTGCCACCCCGGGGGAGACCGCTCCCCGGTCCTGACCGGGGAGCAGGGGTGGGGCGTGAGAGGTGTAGGTGTGCCCGGTCGGTGTGGTGGTGCGTACGGCGTGGGGTGCGCCGGGTTGGCAGGTGGGGAGTGTCTCGGCCGTGAAGCCGGGGAGCTGCTTGGTGTGGTTGCACCGCACGCACACGCCTTGGCCGTTGGTGTCGGTGGTGGGTCCGCCCTGGGCGTGGTCCCGGACGTGGTCGACGTGCCGGGCGGGGGCGTCGCACCAGGGGGTGCGGCAGGTGCCGACGTCGCGGGCGAGCAGGTAGCGGCGCAGCCCACCGTCGAAGGTGCGGCGGGTGGAGTCCATCGCGACGAGGGTCCCCGTGGCGGGGTGCGAGTAGAGCCGCCGCAGCCAGACCTGCGCCTCGTCCGAGCCTTGGGCGTTGCCTGGACCTGATCCGACGAGCAGGGTGCGGGCCCAGGCGGCAGGGACGGTGCCGTAGCCGGCGAGCTGTGCGGGGGTGGCGTCCCCGGCGAGCAGGGCCCGATCGGTCATGACGAGCTGGACCTCGACCAGCACGGCGTCCGCGGCAGCCTGCCCGGTGATGCGGGTGACGAAGGTGTCGGCCATGACCTGGCCCTTGCCGCGCTCGTCCCCGGCCGCGCGGGCGGTGTCGGCGGCAGCGGTGAGCGCGGCGTGCGCGGCGACGGCCTGCGCGACGGGGAGCAGCGCGGTGACGTAGGCCATCGTGTCCGGCGCGGGGCGGATCGTGACGCGTCGCTCGGACTCGGCCCTCACGGCGCGGGCCATGACGGAGGCAGCGTCGACCCGGTACGCGACAGCCCGGACCCGCCGGGCGAGCTCGCGGTCGCCCAGGGACCCGACTCTCCCAGCCGTCCCAGCCGTGTCACTCAACGGTCCGACGACCTCCGCGTCGACGAGAGAGCGCTGCTCGCTGGTCAGGCTCGCGGTCTCGTGCACGACGAGCTGCGCCCGCCACTCGCTCAGCTCGCCGGCCTCGAGTGCGGCCAGGGTGTGAGGCAGGTCCCGGGTCAACGTCAGCGCGAGCCGCACGTGCGCCGCTCCGCGGACCGGTGACTCGTGCCGGGCGAGCGCGACCTGCGCCGCCACCCCCGTCATCCCCGACGGCCGCCGACTGCGCCGTGGCGCTGCCGGCTGCCGGCCGTTGTGACCAGTGCCGTCGTCGTCGAAGGACGCCGCAAGCGCCCGCGCCCGCGCGGCCCGCCACCCGTCGAAGTCACCGGCGTCGGAGCACTCTCGGGCCCGCTCCCGCCACGCCTGCGCGACTCGCTCCTGGGAGTCCACGAACGCCGCGGTGACGCGCACCTGAGCCGCTGCCACCGCGGACTTCACCCGCTCGAGCACGGCGAGCTGGTCGACCCGCTCCTGGTCCGACTCACCGGCGCCCCCGACCCGTGACAGCACCGGAAAGAGGGCCTCCAAGCCCTCCGCCGTCACTGCCGCCGCATCATCGAACATGCGTTCGATTCTATGCGATTCCGCCCCTCGACCCCAGGTTTTCCACAGCGCCAATTCGACTGACGCCGAGCGAAATCCACGTCAGTCGGAGTCGTCGACATAGAGGCAGAACGGGTGGCCCGCGGGGTCGAGCAGGACGCGCACGTCCTCCTGCGGCTGGAACTCGGCGAGCTCCGCCCCGACCTCGACGGCATGCGCCACGGCGGCCTCGAGGTCGTCCACCTCGAGGTCGAGGTGGAGCATCATGATCGGCTTGCCGGGCTCGCTCGGCCAGATCGGCCGCACGTAGTTCGGCTCCGTCTGGAACGAGAGGTTGTAGCCGGCGGTCTCCGAGGGCGCGAGCGTGGCCCACGCAGGGTTGTCCTTGTAGAGCGTCCAGCCGAGCAGTCGCTGGTAGAAGTGCGCCAGCTCGGAGGCATGCGGGGCGTCGAGCACGACGCCGAACCAGTGCTTCGTCGTTCGTAGCGGCATCGGACCAGCATGCCAAGGCCGGGGCGACAGGAGGCGGCGAAGAAGCCCGAGAACGGTGTATCAGCGGCGCCGCCACCGACTCTGAGGGGTGTCGACGAAGGTCCAGGCACGCGCGTCGACGATCCCCACCCTTCAGGGGTGGTGCTGGGCGGGGCCTGGACCGCCCAGCACTTGCCTGCCCCGGCGCTCAGCCGGACGCCGCGAGGCCCCGGACGATCACGGAGAGCCCGACCTCGAACGCCTTGGCCTCGGTCGTCACATCAGGGGCCGGGAGGTCCGGGTCGACGGAGGCTGCAAGAGCCCGATCTTGCTGGCCTGCAACAGATCCCAGGATGTGGTGCACCACGAGGGCCGCCACCTCGTCGCGCTCGGCAGCGGGCGCTCCGGCGTCGTGGACGAGGCGCGCCAGGTCACGGAGGGCTCGAGCGGCACCCGGCTCGACGGCATACGCGAGCCCGACGACGTCGGCGGCGTCGGGCACCTGCACGAGCGCCTCGCGCACGGCCACGGCGAGACCGACGAGCGCCTCGGCCGGCGGCCAGTCGACCGGCACGGGTGGGATCTCGGCGAGCAGAACGTCGGACACCTCGACGAGGAGCTCCTGCTTGTTCGCCACGTGCCAGTAGAGCGCGCCCGGCGCGACGCCGAGCTCGCGGGCGAGACGGCGCATCGACAGGTCGCCGAGGCCGTAGCGGCGCAGGAGGTCGACGGCGGTCGCGACGACCTGGTCCCGGCTGAGTGCCACGCGCTCCCCCGCCCTCGGCGCACGAGCCCCCTGCGGACCCGCGTTGACAGCCGAGCCTAGCGACTCGGCATACTGAACACCGTTCAAGTTGAACACCGTTCAACGCCGCGCGCAAGGAGCCCGCATGACCCGCCGATTCGACGACCTCGCCGACGCCGTGCTCGCCGGCACCCCGGTCACCACCGACGACGCCCTCGACGTCCTCCGCGCCACGGACGACGAGCTGCTGGCGGTCGTCGCGGCAGCAGCACGCCTGCGCCGCAAGCACTTCGGCAACACCGTCAAGGTCAACTACCTCGTCAACCTCAAGTCGGGCCTCTGCCCCGAGGACTGCCACTACTGCTCCCAGCGTCTCGGCTCGCAGGCCGACATCCTCAAGTACACCTGGCTCAAGCCCGACGAGGCGATCGAGCAGGCCTCCGCCGGACTACGCGGCGGCGCGACGCGGATCTGCATGGTCTCGAGCGGACGCGGCCCGACCGACCGCGACGTCGAGCGCGTGGCCGGGATGGTCGGTGCGCTCAAGCAGGAGCACCCCGATGTCGAGGTCTGCGCCTGCCTCGGCCTCCTCAAGGACGGCCAGGCGGAGCGGCTGCGCGACGCGGGCGTCGACGCCTACAACCACAACATCAACACGGCCGAGTCGCACCACGACGACATCGTCACGAGCCACACCTACGCCGACCGCGTCGACACCGTGACGAAGGCCAAGGACGCCGGTCTCTCGCCGTGCTCCGGCCTCATCGCCGGGCTTGGCGAGACCGACGAGCAGCTCGTCGAGGCGCTCTTCGCCCTCCGGGAGCTCGGATCGGACTCGATCCCCGTCAACTTCCTCATGCCCTTCGACGGCACCCCGCTCGAGGGCACGTGGGACCTCACTCCCGGACGCTGCCTGCGCATCCTCGCCATGGCGCGGATCGCCTGTCCCGACAAGGAGATCCGCATCGCCGGAGGTCGCGAGATGCACCTGCGCTCGCTCCAGGGCCTGGCTCTGCACGTCGCCAACTCGATCTTCCTCGGTGACTACCTGACGTCCGAGGGCCAGGCCGCGGAGGCCGACCTCGAGCTCATCCGCGACAACGGCTTCGTCGTCCTCGGCGCCGACGGGCCTTCGGCCGACCCGGCCCGTCCCGCGGCGACCACGCACGACCCGGCCAAGCGGCGTCGGGGGGCCGGGACGGACCTCCCCGCCAATGCCTGAACCGCTCGGCTCGCCGCTCGCGGCCCGCGACCGCGGGCTCGTGTGGCATCCCTACGCACCGCTCGACGGACCCGAGCCGTATGCCGTCGAGGGGGCCTCGGGCGTTCGCCTGAGGCTCACGTCGCGGGCCGGCGAGCGTTTCGAGGTCGTCGACGCGATGGCCTCGTGGTGGTGCGCCGTGCACGGCTATCGGAACCCGGCCCTCGACGCGGCCGCGCACGAGCAGGTCGACCGCTTCAGCCACGTCATGTTCGGGGGGCTGACGCACGAGCCGGCGGTCCGGCTCGCCGAGCGCCTCACGGCGATGGCGCCCGGGCCCATGGCACACGTCTTCTTCGCCGACTCGGGGTCGGTCTCGGTCGAGGTCGCCCTCAAGCTCGCGCTGCAGTACCAGGCGGCCCGTGGACGTCCGAACCGCCAGCGGTTCCTGACGGTCCGCGGCGGCTACCACGGTGACACGTTCGCCGCGATGAGCGTGTGCGACCCCGTGGACGGCATGCACTCGGCCTTCCCCGGCATCCTGGCCCGCCAGGTCTTCGCCCCGGGGCCGCCCGCCGCCCGCCTCGCCACGACGGCCACCGGCGAGGAGCACTGGGAGACAGACCGGTCCGCGCTCGACGCGTGGGCGTCCGAGGTGCGCCACCTCGCCCGGACGCACGGCGACGAGCTCGCGGCAGTCGTCGTCGAGCCCGTGCTCCAGGGCGCCGGAGGCATGCACGTCTACCACCCCGACTGCCTCCGACTGCTGCGCGACGTGGCCGACGAGCACGGCCTGCTCCTCGTCGTCGACGAGATCGCGACGGGCTTCGGTCGCACCGGGCGGCTCTTCGCCTCCGAGTGGGCCGACGTCGCTCCGGACGTCATCTGCGTCGGCAAGGCCCTGACCGGTGGATACCTCTCTCTCGCAGCGGTGCTCACGACCAGCGCCGTCGGGGAGGCGATCACGCGGTCCGCCTTCCGGGCCCTCCTGCACGGGCCCACCTTCATGGCCAACCCGCTCGCCTGTGCGGTGGCCAACGCATCCGTCGAGCTCGTCGAGAGCACCTGGAAGGACCACGTCCCCCGCGTCGGACGCCTGCTCGCCGAGCACCTCCTGCCCGCTGCTGCCCTCCCCCAGGTCGCCGACGTGCGCACCCTGGGCGCGGTCGGTGTCGTGCAGCTCACGTCCCCCGTCGACGTCGTCGGCGTCACCCGTGCCGCGCTGCAGCGAGGCATCTGGGTCCGCCCGTTCCGTGATCTCGTCTACACGATGCCTCCCTACGTCTGCACCGACGACGACGTCCGGCTCATCGCCCAAGGCGTCGTCGAGGCCGTCGCGGAGGTCCACGGATGAGCGACTGGGACGCGTGGCTGGCCGAGCGCTCCGACCTCCGGGCCGAGCGCGGCACCGAGCGCTTCGACCCCGTGCTCCGTCTGGGCGGGCGAGGCGCCGGTTCGCGTGACCCGCTCGACCTCGCCTCGAACGACTACCTCGGGCTGTCCCGTGACGAGCGGGTCGTGGCGGCTGCCCGTGAGGCGCTCGACCGGTACGGGACGTCGGCGACCGCCAGCCGGCTCGTCACCGGCACGCTTCCCGTCCACCGTGACCTCGAGGCCGCCCTCTGCGGGCTGACCGGCCAAGCGAGCGCGCTCGCCTTCTCCACCGGGTATGCCGCAAACCTGGGGGTGCTCACGGCGCTCAGCGGGCGGGGGGCCGAGATCCTGCTCGACGCCCACGCCCACGCCTCGCTCCACGACGCGGCCCGCATGTCGCGCTCGCCCTACTCCACGTTCGCCCACAACGACGCTTCAGCGCTCGAGCGGGAGCTCGCTGCCCGGCCGGACCGGCGGGTGGTCGTCGCGGTCGAGTCCATCTACTCCGTCCTCGGTGACGCCGCGCCCCTGCGGGCTCTCGTGGAGGTCTGCCACCGCCACGGCGCCCTGCTGGTCGTCGACGAGGCGCACGGCATCGGGGTGGCCGGGCACGGGCGCGGACTCGTCCACGAGCTCGGTCTCGTCGGGGCCCGGGACGTCGTCGTGACGCTGACCCTCTCCAAGGCTCTCGGCTCGCAGGGCGGCGCGGCGCTCGGGTCGACCACCGTGCGTCACCACCTCGTCAACACCGCGCGCAGCTTCATCTTCGACACGGGCCTCGCGCCCGCCTCCGCGGCTGCGGCCCGCGCGGCCGCGGACCTCGTCGCCGACGACCCGGCTCTGGCGGCCTCGGTCCGGGCCAACGCCGGCACCATCGCGACGATCTGCGGCATCGAGCAGGCGGCCGGCGCCGTGCAGTCCCTGCCGATGCCGTCACCGAAGAGCGCCGTCGCCGCGGCCCTCGACCTGCGGGCCCAGGGTGTCCTCGTCGGATGCTTCCGACCACCGAGCGTCCCCGACGGCGTGTCCCGGCTCCGCATCACGGCGCGCGCCGACCTCGCCGGGGACGACCTCTACCAGGCGGCGCGACTCGTGGCCCGAGCCGCCGCGATTCACGGCGGACCACCCGTCGCCGGTACCGTCGAGGGGCCACGGGCAGGGGACGCTCCCTCCCCCGTCCGTGGCCTCCCGTCGGTCGCGGCGGTCGAGGGCACGCAGGGGCCGGTGCCCCCGTCCCCGCTCGCGTCGATCCCACCGCACGGCGACGATGACTGAGCCCCTGCCGGCGGGGCAGCCCCGACTGCCGCGGGTCCTCGTCGTCACGGGCACCGACACCGACGTGGGCAAGACCGTCGTGACGGCGGCGGTCGTCGCGACGGCACGAGCAGCGGGACTGGGCGTGACGGCATACAAGCCCACGCAGACGGGCGTCGCACCCGGCGAGCCGGGCGACATGGCCGAGGTGGAGAGGCTGACGGGCGTCACGACGGTCGAGGGAGTGCGCCTTCGGGCACCCATGGCGCCGAGGCCGGCCGCCGCCCTCGAGCACGCCGTCCTGCCCACGCTGGCCGAGCACGTCGCACGCGTCGCCCACCTGGCGGCCGGGCACGACCTCGTCGTCGTCGAGGGCGCGGGTGGCCTGCTCGTCGAGCTCACGGACGACGGCGAGACGCTGGCCGACCTCGCCGCAGCTGTCCCCGGCAGCGGCGTGGTCGTCGTGGCGCGGAGCGCCCTCGGCACTCTCAACCACACCATGCTGACGCGAGAAGCGCTGTCACACAGAGGAGTCCGTCAGCTCGGGATCGTCATCGGCGCGTGGCCCGAGCACCCCGATGTCATCGAGACGACGAACCGCGACTACCTCGGCGCCCTTCCCGAAGGGCTCCTCGGCGCCGTCCCCCTCGGCGCCCCGCAGCACGACGCGCCTGCGTTCGGCGCAGCTGCCCCTGGCTGGCTCCCCGGACTGGCTCAGCGCCTCGGCACACCCTGACGAAGCAGGCCGTGCACGATCCCGTCGGTGAGGGCGCGCCACGACGCGGCGAGGATCGAGCCGGCGACACCGATGGTGTCCCACGACGTCTCGCCGTCGGACGTCTCGATGAGCACGCGCGTCACGGCGTCGGTGCCGTGCGAGGCGTCGAGGATGCGCACCTTGAAGTCGATGAGCTCGATCTTCTCGATCTCGGGGTAGGCCCTTGCCAGCGCCTCGCGGAGGGCGTGGTCGAGGGCGTTGACCGGGCCGTTGCCCTCGCCGGTCGCGATGAGGCGTGAGCCGTCGGCGCGCAGCTTGACGGTCGCCTCCGACGTGGCGTCGCCCTCGCCCGACGAGTCGGTGATGACCCGCCACGACTCGACCTCGAAGTAGTCGGTGCAGCCCGGCTCGAGGGCCTCGCGGAGCATCAGCTCGACGGTGGCGTCGGCGGCGTCGAAGGTCCACCCGCGCAGCTCGAGGTCCTTGACCTCGGCGAGCACGGCGGCGACGACGTCGGGCCGGTCCGACAGGTCGAGGCCGGCCTCGCGGGCCTTGAGCTCGATGCTCGCCCGCCCCGCCATGTCGGAGACGAGGGTGCGCATGCCGTTGCCGACGAGCGCCGGGTCCATGTGCTGGTAGAGGTCGGGATCGACCTTGAGGGCGCTGGCGTGCAGCCCCGCCTTGTGCGCGAACGCGCTGGCGCCGACGTACGGCTGGCGGCTGTAGGCGGGGACGTTGGTCACCTCGCTGATGGCGTGCGCGATGTGCATGGCCCGGCGGAACGAGTCGCGCTCCATGGCCTCCAGTCCGAGCTTGAACTGGAGGTTGGCGGCCACGGTGAGCAGGTCGGCGTTGCCGGTGCGCTCGCCGTAGCCGTTGACGGTGCCCTGCACGTGCGTCGCACCGGCGCGCACCGCGGCGACGGAGTTGGCCGCCGCGCAGCCGGTGTCGTTGTGGCAGTGGGCGCCGACGCGGGCGCCGGTCGAGGCGATGACGTCGGTGACGACCTCCTCGACCTGGTGCGGAAGCATGCCGCCGTTGGTGTCGCAGAGCACGACGACCTCGGCCCCCGCCTCGTGCGCGGTGCGCACGACCGACAGGGCGTAGTCGCGGTCGAGGTGCCAGCCGTCGAAGAAGTGCTCGCAGTCGAGGAAGACGCGGCGCCCCTGGCCGACGAGATGGCTGACCGTGTCGCGGACCATCTCGAGGTTCTCCTCGAGAGTCGTGCGCAGCGCCCGCTCGACGTGGCCGGTGTGGGACTTCGCGACGAGGCACACGACGGACGCCCCCGAGTCGACGAGGGCACGCACGAGGGGGTCCTCCGCCGCGACCCCGCCGGCGCGACGGGTGGCCCCGAAGGCGGCGAGGGTCGCGCGGCGCAGGTCGAGCTCGGTCCGTGCCCGCTCGAAGAACTCCGTGTCCTTCGGGTTGGCACCGGGCCAGCCGCCCTCGATGAAGTCGACCCCGAGATCGTCGAGCAGCCCGGCGATGGCGAGCTTGTCCGACACCGAGAGGTTGAGCCCCTCCTGCTGGGCGCCGTCGCGCAGGGTGGTGTCGTAGACGTGCAGCGCTTCCATGGCCTTCATTGTCCTCGATCTCGGGGGTTCGGCCGACCGCCTGTTCTGGGGGCGGGCGACGCGGGTGTGGTGTGCGGCCCGGTCTCTTCTCGTGGTCGCGGCAGCCGGGGTGGTGGCCTTCGCGGTGTCTCCGTCGGGGTGGTTCGGGAAACAAAAAGACCCCCCAGGGTTGGGAGGTCTGCGCGACGAGGGGTGCTCGTCGCGCTATTCGATAATGAGGGTGCCGGTGGGCACGGGTCGCTTCATCACACGCTCACGGTAGGGCTCGCGAAACATCGGCGAAACACCACGTCCGGATCGTGGACCGGTTGTCTCACCCGGAGGGCACCAGGGCACCAGGGCGTCAGGGTGACGGGCGCCGCTGCCGGGTGACGACCGCGGCCTCGACCAGGGCCCGGAAGAGCCGCAGGTCGGTGCCGACCTCCGGGTGCCACTGGACCGCGAGCCGGAAGAAGGCGCTCGGGTCCTCCATCGCCTCCAGCGTGCCGTCGTCGGCCCAGGCTGACGCCTCGTAGCCCGGGTGGGTCAGGACCGACTGGTGGTGGTAGCTCGGCACGTCGGCCTCCTCGCCCAGGATCGCGGCCAGCCGGGTCCCCGCGACGGTGCGCACGGGGTGGATGCCGTACGTCGCGGGCGCGGGCGAGTGGTCGTGGTGGCCGACGCGGTCGGGGACGTGCTGCTCGAGCAGACCGCCCGCCCCGACCGCCATGACCTGCATGCCCCGGCAGATGCCCAGGAGCGGCACGTCCACCAGGGCGGTCGCCCGCGCGATCGCGAGCTCGGTCGAGTCCCGGTCGGGTCGCGACGCCTGCACCGAGGAGTGCCGCTCGTCGGCGTACAGCTCGGGTGCCACGTCGACGCCGCCGGCGAGGATGACGCCGTCGAGGCGCTCGACGATCTCGATGGCGGTCCCGTCGTCGGCGTCGGGGCGCGGCGGGATGACGACCGCGATCCCGCCGGCGTCCTCCACCTGCCGGACGTAGCGGTGCGGCACGAGCGTCCCGGGCACGTCGACCCAGCGGCCCCACGAGGCCCGCTCGACGTAGGCGGTGATCCCGATGACCGGACGACCCATGACGACGACCTCCTACGCAGCCTCCGACAAGTCTCTCTCAGTGCCTCTCAGAGCGGCGTGACATAGGCGCCCGAGATCCCGCCGTCGACGAGGAAGGTCGAGGCGGTGACGAAGCTCGACTCGTCGGAGGCGAGGAAGAGCACGGCGTTGGCCATCTCCTCCGGCTCGCCGAAGCGGCCCATCGGCACGTGCACGAGGCGCCGTGCGGCGCGCTCCTCGTCCTTGGCGAAGAGCTCCCGGAGCAGCGGCGTGTTGACCGGGCCCGGGCACAGGGCGTTGACGCGGACCCCCTCGCGGGCGAACTGCACGCCGAGCTCGCGGGACATCGAGAGCACGCCGCCCTTGCTCGCGCTGTAGGAGATCTGCGACGTGGCGGCGCCCATGACGGCGACGAACGAGGCCGTGTTGATGATCGAGCCCTTGCCCTGTTCGAGCATGTAGGGCAGGGCGGCCTTGCAGCAGAGGTAGACCGACGTGAGGTTGACCTCCTGCACCTTGCGCCAGGCGTCGAGGTCGGTGTCGAGGATGGAGTCGTCCTCGGGCGGGCTGATGCCGGCGTTGTTGAAGGCGATGTCGACCGAGCCGTATGTCTCCTTGGCCGTGCGGAAGAGCGTGTCGACGTCCTCCTTGCTCACGACGTCGACGCGCACGAAGGTGCCGCCCACCTCCTCGGCGATGCGGGTGCCGTTCACCTCGTCGAGGTCGCCGATGACGACCCTGGCGCCTTCCTGGGCGAAACGCCGCACGGTTGCGAGACCGATGCCCGAGCATCCGCCCGTGATGACCGCAACCTTGCCGTCGAGCCTGCCTGCCATGTGGATGTCCTTCCAACCAAGTGGATCTGCGTGATGAGCGGGTCGACCGCCGGCCGGTCTGCCGTTCAGTCGGTCGAGATGAAGACGTTCTTGACCTCGGAGAACGCATCGAGCGCGTCGGGGCCCAGCTCGCGCCCGATCCCGCTCTGCTTGAACCCGCCGAACGGGGTCGAGTAGCGCACGCTGCTGTGGGAGTTCACCGAGAGGTTGCCGGCCTCGACCCCGCGCGCGACCCGGAGGCCCCGGCCGATGTCGCGGGTCCAGATGGACCCCGAGAGACCGTATGCCGTGTCGTTGGCCTTGGCGACCGCGTCGGCCTCGTCGTCGAACGGCATGACCGCGACGACCGGCCCGAAGACCTCCTCCTGCCAGACCCGGTCGGTCGTCGAGCGCGGCAGGACGACGGTGGCGGGGTACCAGTAGCCGCTGCCGTCGGGGGCGTCTCCCCGGAAGGCGACGTCGACGTCCTCGGTGGCGTCCTCGACGTAGGAGCGCACGGTGTCGCGCTGGCCGGCGCTGATGAGCGGACCCATCTCCGCGGCCTCGTCACGGGGGTCGGTGACGACGACGCCGCGCACCGCGGTCTCGAAGTGCTCCATGAAGGTGTCGAAGACGGTGCGCTCGACGAGGATGCGGCTGCGGGCGCAGCAGTCCTGGCCCGCGTTGTCGAAGACCCCGTAGGGGGCCCGCGCGGCGGCCAGCTCCAGGTCGGAGTCGGCGAAGACGATGTTGGCGCTCTTGCCGCCGAGCTCCAGGGTGACGCGCTTGACCTGGTCGGCGGCGCCCCTCATGATCCGCTGGCCGACCGCCGTCGATCCGGTGAAGCAGACCTTGCGCACGTCGGGGTGCGTGACGAACCGCTCGCCGACGACCGTGCCCTTGCCGGGGACCACGGTGAAGACACCCTCGGGGATCCCGGCCTCGAGGGCCAGCTCGCCGAGCCGGACGGCGGTGAGCGGCGTCAGCTCGGCAGGCTTCAGGACGACCGTGTTGCCGGCGGCCAGGGCCGGCGCGAAGCCCCAGCCGGCGATCGGCATGGGGAAGTTCCACGGGACGATGATGCCGACGACGCCGAGCGGCTCGCGGAACGTCACGTCGATGCCGCCCGCGACCGGGATCTGTCGGCCGAAGTGCCGCTCGGGGGCCCCGGAGTAGTACGCGAGCACGTCGCGGACGTTGCCCGCCTCCCAGCGCGCGTTGCCGATGGTGTGCCCGGCGTTCTCGACCTCGAGCAGGGCGAGCTCCTCCTGGTGCTCGCCGACGAGGTCGGAGAAGCGGCGCAGCAGGAGCGAGCGGTCGGCCGGGCTCACGGCCCGCCAGGCGGGGCTCGCGGCCGACGCCCCGGCGATGGCGGCGTCGGTCTGCTCGAGCGAGGCCAGTTCGACGGTGCGGACGACCTCCTCGGTCGCCGGGTTGATGACGTCGTGCGTGGTGGTCACAGTCGCTCGAATCCTCTCCTGCGCTCCCAGTCGGTGACGGCGGCGTTGAAGGCCGTGATCTCGACGTCGGCGGCGTTGACGTAGTGGTCGACGACCTCGTCCCCGAAGGCCGCCCGGGCCACGGTCGACCCGGCGAGCAGGTCCCGCGCCTCCTGCAGGGTCGTCGGCACGCGCGGCTTGTCCGACGTGTACGCGTTGCCCTCGAGGGCCGGCTCCAGCTCGAGCTCGTTCTCGATGCCGTGCAGCCCACCGGCGAGCATGGCCGCGACGGCGAGGTAGGGGTTGAGGTCGCCGCCACCGACACGGTTCTCGACCCGCAGGCCGGCGCCGTGACCGACGACGCGCAGCGCGCAGGTGCGGTTGTCACGCCCCCAGGCGACCGCGGTCGGGGCGAAGCTCGCCGACGCGAAACGCTTGTAGGAGTTGATGTTCGGTGCGTAGAAGTACGTCAGCTCGCGCTGCGTCGCGAGGATGCCGGCGAGGAAGTGCTCGAACATCGCGCTGTGCCCGTGCTCACGGTCGTCGTCGACGAAGACGGTCTCGCCGTCGAGGCCGCGCAGCGACAGATGGATGTGGCACGAGCTGCCCTCGCGCTGGTCGAACTTGGCCATGAAGGTCAGCGACTGCCCGTGGTGGGCCGCGATCTCCTTGGCGGCGTTGCGGTAGACGACGTGGTTGTCGCACGTGCGCACCGCCTCGTCGAACAGGAAGCCGATCTCGTGCTGGCCGTAGTTGCACTCGCCCTTGGCGCTCTCGACGACGGCGCCCGCGGCATACATCTCGTTGCGGATCTCGCGCAGCAGCGGCTCGACGCGGTCGCCACCGAGGATCGAGTAGTCGACGTTGTAGCGGTTCGCCGGCGTCAGGCCGGTGTAGTTCGCGTCCCACGCCTGCTCGTAGGACTCCTGGAAGACGATGAACTCGAGCTCGGTGCCGCAGTGCGCCGCCATCCCGAGGTCCGCGGCCCGGTCGACCTGCGCCTTGAGCACCGACCGGGGCGACTGCGCGACGGCGCCGCTGCCGTCGAGCCACGTGAGGTCGCACTGCACGGTCGCGGAGTGAGGACTGCCGGGAGTGCGGCGCAGCGTGTCGAGGTCGAGGTCGAAGAACATGTCGCCGTAGCCGCGCTCCCACGAGGAGATGGCGTAGCCGTCGACGGTGTTCATGTCGACGTCGACGGCCAGCAGGTAGTTGCAGCCCTCGGTGCCGTCCTCGAGCACGTGGTCGAGGAAGTAGCGGCCGTGGAGGCGCTTGCCCTGCAGGCGGCCCTGCATGTCGGTGAAGGCGACGACGACGGTGTCGATGTCGCCCGACTCGATCTCCTCGCGGAGCCGGTCGAGCGTGAGCGTGGGCGTTGGCGCCATGTCGTGCCTTCCTGTCGTCTCAGCCGATGAGGCCGCGGAGCAGTGCGGAGGTGGCATCGCAGTGCTCCTCCATGACCGCCCTGGCTCGTTCCGCGTTCCCGCCGAGGATGGCCCCGACGATCTGGTCGTGCTGGGCGTTGGAGTGCTCGATGTTGCGCCGGAGCACCGGGATCGCCATGAGCATGTCGTGCAGGGCCGCCTGCGACCGTGTGACGGCGTCGATCAGCATCGGCGAGCCCGAGAGCGTCGCGACCGCCAGGTGCAGTCGGGAGTCGGCGACGCGGTGCGCGGCAGCGTCGAGGGCCTGGTCCACCTCGGCGAGGCAGTCGGTGAGCCAGGCCCGCTGGTCACCGGCGAGCGGCTGCGTGGCGGCGAGCCAGGCGGCGCCGGGCTCGACGACCCGGCGGAAGGTCAACGCGTCGCGCATCGCCGCGCCGCTGCGCACGAACGCTCCGGTCGTGCTCGACGGGAGCTCGGCCGCATCGGTGACCCAGGTGCCGCCGCCACGACCGCGTCGGGTCAACACGAGCCCCGAGTCCCGCAACGCGGCGATGGCCTCGCGCAGGGTGTTGCGACTGACGCCGAGACGTTCGGCCAGCTCACGCTCGGGGGGCAGCTGCTCACCACGGGCGAAGACGCCGAGCCGGATCGCGGTGGCGAGCTGCTCGACGGTGCCCTCGAAGACGTTGCCGGACGCCGGGCGCAGCACGACGTCCGGCAGGGACGGCTGTCGTTCGGCTGCGCTCACGTGTCGATCCAATACCGTCACCTCCACCTCGTCAATGGTCTGAGAAAGAACCATTAGTGCGTGTCGGACGCCGTCCGGCCGAGTCGTAGCCCGTGCGGGTCGAGCGGCGGTCGGAGGCCGACCGTCAGGGGGTGGCGATCCCCTGCCACGTCGACCGTCCACTCCCCCGTGCGTACCCAATCGCCCGTCGCCTCGCCCGCCTCCCGGTCACCCACGAGCGCCAGCCCGACGCCGGCCCCGACGGTGGCACCCCAGGCAGCGCTCGTCACCTGGCCCACGGGCCGCCCGTCTCGCAGCACGAGCTCACCACCCCACGGGTATGCCGTCGGGTCCCCCACGACGAACGACACGACACGTCGCGGCGGGGTCACGGCCCGGGCGGCCTCGACGGCCGTGCGTCCGAGGAAGTCGACGTCCGTGGCGAGCTTGCAGACGAAGGTCAGCCCCGCCGCCACCGGGCCGGTCTCGGTCGTCAGCTCGCGCCCGAACGCGCGGTAGCCCTTCTCGAGCCGCATCGCCTCGATGGCGTAGTAGCCGGCGGCCCGGATGCCGAGGTCGGCCCCGGCCCGGAAGAGCTCGTCGTACACGCCGGCCGCGAGCTCGGTGGGCACGTAGAGCTCCCAGCCGAGCTCGCCGACGTACGTGATGCGCGTGGCCCGCACGAGAGCCGACCCGAGACGCACCTCGCGGCTCGTGCCGAACGAGAACGACCCGTCGTCGAAGGGGTCGTCCGACACCGTGGACAGCAGGTCGGCCGAGCGCGGTCCCATGACGCCCAGGACGGCATACGCGCTCGTGACGTCGACGACGCTGGCATCGACACCGACGGGCACGTGACGCCTCATCCAGTCGAGGTCACGCACGGTGGTCGCCGCGCTGCTGACGACGAGGAACTCCCGCTCTCCGGTGCGCGTCACGGTGACGTCCGACTCGTAGGTGCCGCCCTCGTTGAGCATCCCGGTGTAGACGGTCCGGCCCACCGGCACGGCGACGTCGGCGGTGCAGATCCACTGCAGCGCACTCTCGGCGTCCGCGCCGACGACGACGTACTTCGAGAAGGACGTCTGGTCGAAGACGGCGACCGCCTCGCGCGTCGCCCGCTGCTCCGCGACGCACCAGTCGACCCAGGTCGGCCGCTCCCACGAGTAGTCGATCGCTGGCGAGTCACCCTGGGGCGCAAAGACGTTGGCCCGTTCCCAGTGGTTGCGGGTGCCGAGGACGGCGCCTTGCGCGACGATCCTGTCGTGCAGCGGCGAGAGCCGCTGCGGGCGCCCCGTCTCGGGCTCGCGGTTCGGCCAGGGCACGGCGTAGTGCAGGCCGAGCATCTCGACGACCCGCTCTCGGAGCCAGGCGTCGTTGCCGGCGAGCGGCGAGAAGCGCCGGATGTCGGCACCGATGAGGTCCAGGGTCGGACGCCCCTCGACGACCCACTCGGCCAGGGCCCGGCCGGCTCCTCCCGCAGTCGCGATCCCCACCGAGTTGAAGCCCGCACCGACGAAGAAGCCCGGCAGCTCCGGCGCCTCCCCGATGACGAACTGGTTGTCGGGCGTGAAGCTCTCGGGACCGTTGTAGAACTTGCGGATCCCCGTCTCGGCGAGCACCGGGAGTCGGTGGACCGCACTCTCCATGAGCACCTCGAAGTGCTCCCAGTCCTCGTCGAGCAGCGCGAACTCGAAGGGGTAGGGGATGCTGTCGGGCGACACCCACGGCTTCGCAGCGGGCTCGAAACCGCCGACGAGGAGGCCACCGACCTCCTCCTTGACGTAGGTGTACCCGTCAGGATCCCGCAGCACCGGCAGGTCGCGGTGGACTCCCTCGACCGGCTCGGTCACGACGTAGAAGTGCTCCGCCGAGTGCAACGGGACGTTGACCCCGGCCATCGCGCCGACGGCCCGGGCCCACTGACCGGCGCAGTTGACGACGACGTCGGCCTCGACGTCGTCGTGGTCGGTGCGCACACCGGCGGCGCGGCCGTCGCGCGTCAGGACGCCGGTGACGCGGACCTGTTCGGCGATGCGCACCCCGAGCTGCCGTGCCCCCTTGGCGAGGGCCTGGGTCAGGTCGGTCGGGTTCGCCTTGCCGTCACCCGGGAGCCAGATGGCCCCGACGAGGTCGTCGACCCGGATGAGCGGGTAGCGCTCCCGGGCCTGCTCGGGCGTCAGCAGCTCGCAGTCCAGGTCGTATGCCGCCGCACTGGCCGCCGTGCGCCGCAGCGCGACCATGCGCTCCGCCGTGCGGGCCACGGTCAGGCCGCCGCAGACCCGGTAGCCGGTGCCGAGCCCGGTCTCCGCCTCGAGGCGCGAGTAGAGGTCGGTCGAGTACTGGACCAGGCGGGTGCCGGCCTCGCTCGCCCGCAGCTGCCCGACGAGTCCGGCGGCGTGCCACGTCGTGCCGCACGAGAGGCTCCCCTGCTCGAGGAGCAGCACGTCGGTGCGGCCGAGATGGGCCAGGTGGTAGGCGACGCTGGCGCCGATCACACCGCCGCCGATGACGACGATCTCTGCGCGAGAAGGGATCTGGGTCATCGCCGCGCTCCCGGGTCGTCACCCGCGCCGGCGTCGAGGAGATCGTCGAGACGACGGCTCGTCAGCAGGGCCGCGGCGGGCTCGAAGCGCTCCGTCGTGAACGCCCAGAAGTCGGCGTCGAGGTCGGACACCCCGTGCTGGATGGCGCCCCAGAGGGTCCAGGCGTACTGGCCGGCGAGCCCCCAGAGCTCGGCCCGCGCGAGCAACCGGTCACTGACACGGCCGTGGTAGGCCTCCACGAGCTCGACGAGGTGGTCGTGCCCGAGCCGCGACTCGCCCACGAGGTTGCCGAGCTCGAACGCGGCCTCGTTGGTGCCGGAGTACTCGTAGTCGATGATCCGGACGTCACCGCCGTCGTCGAGGAAGTTCGCGGCGAGCAGGTCGTTGTGGCACGGCACGAGCGGGTCCGGATGGACCCGCAAGGCCTGCTCGACGCGCCCCGCCGCGCTGTCCAGCAGCCAGTACCCCTCGGGGACCCGCAGTCGCCGCTCACGGACGATGGCGGCATACGACCGCTGGATGTCGAACATGTCGAAGCGCGAGGCGAACCGCGGGCCGGCGTGCAACCGCCGCAGGGACGCCGCGATGCGGCGCAGGTTGGCACCCACGTCCGCGGCGGCGTACGTGCGCCCCGGGAGGAACCCGACGACGAGGATCCCCTCTCCGGGGACGTAGTCGACGACCGGCGCACCCACGCCGGCCTGCGCCGCCGCGATCGAGTTGAGCCACTCGTGCTCGTGGTCGACGGCGAGGAGGGCGCTCGTCGGGGACGAGACGCGCACGACGACGTCGAGGTCGCCCGATCGCACCCGGTAGTTGTGGTTGGTGAGCCCACCGGGCAGTTCCGTCACCTCGCTCGGCTGTCCGGCGTGAGACAGCCGAGCGAGGGCGGTGGCGAGCTGGTCGGCCGGGCCGGGAGCGGGGCCAGGCCGTGCCCGCGGCTTCGTCGTCACTCGCTGAACGCGTCGACGACCTCGGGGTCGATGTTGGTCTTCGGACCCTTGAACCAGTGGCGGGCCGAGATCTGCCACCACACGCCGAGCACGAGGAGAGACCCCAGCGTGAGGATCGGCGCGTAGTTGACGAACTTCCACTCGAAGCCCTCGCTGAAGGGCACACCACCCGGCACGAACGGCAGGATGAAGTAGACCGAGATGATCGCGATCTCGATGACGGCGACGAGGTTCATCCACTTGTACTTGGATCCGTTGGTCCACGACCCGGGCACGAAGTCGTCGCCCATCTTCCAGCGCAGCCAGATCGGGATGAGGAACGCCAGGTAGAGGCCGATGACGGCCACCGAGACGACGGCGTAGAAGGCCGTGGGCACGATGAGCGGGGCCTCCTCGGTGCCCACGTTGACCTCGACGAGGGCAGGCAGCGTGATGATCGCGCTCACCACGCCGACGAGCATGACCGCGTTGGCCGGTACCTTCGCGCCGGTCAGCGTCGACCACAGGCGAGAGCCCGGCACGGCGCCATCGCGACTGAAGGCGAACGTCATGCGCGAGGCACTCGTCATGCACGACGTCGAGCAGAAGAACTGCCCGACCGCGGAGATCGTGAGGATCGCCGCCGCCCACTTCGAGTCCATCGCGTGCGTGAAGATGTAGGCCACTCCCCCGCCGCCCACGCCGGCGTTGTCGGGCTCGCCGTCCGCGCCGTCCGGAACGGCGAAGAGGAAGCAGAGCAACAAGATCCAGCCGCCGATGGCGGAATAGAAGATCGAACGCCAGATCCCTTGTGCCGCAGCCTTCGACGCGGCGGCCGTCTCCTCCGACAGGTGCGCGGAGGCGTCGAAGCCGGTGATCGTGTACTGCGTCAGCAGCAGACCGAACGGGACGACGAGGAGCCAGTACGTCGGTGAGCTCGTCGAGCCGTCGGCGTAGCCGGAGTTGTTGAACCTCTCGGTGAAGACGTAGGAGAAGCTCTGGTGGTTGTCGGGCACGACGATGAGGATGAGGATGATCGCCGCGGCGCCGACGACGTGCCACCACACCGAGACGTTGTTCATGATCGCCATGAGGTGGCCGCTGAAGATGTTGAGGACCGCGGCCGCGACGAGCACGACGAGGAAGATCCAGAAGACACGCGTCAGCGAGTAGCCGTCGGCATATCCCTTGGACCACGTGCTGAGGGCCAGGTCGATGAAGGTCGCACAGCCGTAGGCGACGGACGCCGTGACGGCGACGAGGCCGATGAGGTTGAGCCATCCGGTGAAGAAGCCGGCGCGTGCGCCGCCCATCTTGCTGGCCCACCAGTAGATGCCGCCCGAGGTGGGGTAGGCCGAGACGAGCTCGGACATCGTCAGACCGATGACGAGGATGAAGGCGGCCACGATCGGCCAGCCCCACGAGATCGCGATCGGGCCGCCGTTGTTGAAGCCCTGGCCGAACGTCGTGAAGCACCCGGCGAGGATCGAGATGATGGAGAAGGAGATCGCGAAGTTCGAGAAACCCGACCACGAACGGTCGAGCTCCTGCTTGTAGCCGAGTTCCGCCAGGCGGCGTTCGTCGTCGGAGAGACCAGTTGCCTGAGCCATGCCCTGCACTCCCATCTTCGGTATGAAGTTGGACCGATGCTAGCGCCGCGCATGGCGACCGAACAGACTTCGGAACGACCTCTTCTGTGCTGGGACAGGCGCATTTCCGACGCGTTTCACAGCGGTGACCGCCCCAAAGGAGCCACAACAGACCATTCGGACAGCAGACCCTGGCGCGGGAGACGTCGAGGCGTCAGAGACCGAGGGCCCACTCCAGGGTCCGCGCGACTCCGTCCTCGTCGTTGGACGCACACGTGCGTGTCGCCGCCGCGCGGACGTCGGGGTGGGCGTTCGCGACGGCCCACCCGACTCCGGCCCACTCGAGCATCGGGATGTCGTTGGGCATGTCTCCGAAGGCCCACACGTCCTCGGCCCGGATGTCGGCACGGCCGCACCACCGCACGAGTCCCGCCGCCTTGGTCACGCCCGGGGCCGAGATCTCGGCGAGGCCGCCGGTGCCCGAGTGCTGCACGAGGGCGCGGTCACCGAGCACCTCGGCCACCCGCGGGATCACCTCCTCCTCGGGCAGGTGATCGGTGCGGGCGAGCAGCTTGCCGACCACGGCCTCCGGCGGCAGGTCGTCGATGGGCGCGGGCACGAGGTCGGCCGGCACCCAGCGCGGGTGCAGCTCCGGGTAGTTCGGCTCGGTGTGCACACCGTCGCGGAGCTCGGCGCTGAAACCGATGCCCGGCACGGCGGCCCGCAGGTCCGCGACGATCTCGAGCAGCAGCGCTCGCTCGAGCGGGTAGGACGCGATGACGGTGCGCGTGCGCACGTCGTAGTCGAAGGCGCCGTTGGCACTGATGACGGTGCCGTCACCGCCGACGGCGTCGGCGAGCGGGTCGAGCCACCGCGGTGGACGTGCCGTGACGAAGACGACGCCGATGCCGGCGGACTCGACGTCGCGCAGCGCGGCACGCGTCCGCGGGGAGATCGCGCCGTCGGAGCGCAGGAGCGTCCCGTCGAGGTCCGTGGCGACGAGCCGCGGCCTCCGGACCGGGCTGTCATGCACGAACGCCGCTCCTGCTGCTCAGACGAGCTGGGTCAGCCAGCCGTGGGAGTCCTCGGTCCGGCCGTACTGGATGTCGAGGAGCTTGGCGCGGACGGCCTCGGCGTAGCGGTCCTCGTGGCCGTCGCGCCGGTGGTCGACGGAACCGCCTTCCCAGCGCAGCTCGCCGACCGGGGTGACGACGGCAGCCGTGCCGCACGCGAAGATCTCGACGATGTCGCCGCTCGCCGCGCCCTCCTTCCACTCCTCGATCGGGATGCGCCGCTCCTCGGGCTCGAGGTCGAGCTCCTTGGCGATCTCGAGGATCGAGCTGCGGGTGACGCCCTCGAGGATCGTCCCGGTGAGCTCGGGCGTGATGATGCGCCCGTCCTTGGTGACGAGGAAGAGGTTCATGCCCCCGAGCTCCTCGATGTACGTCTGGGTCGAGGAGTCGAGGAAGACGGCCTGGTCGCAGCCGTGCTCGATGCCCTCGAGCTGGCCGGCGAGCGAGCTGGCGTAGTTGCCGCCGCACTTGGCGGCTCCGGTGCCACCCTCACCAGCACGGGCGTAGTCGGTCGAGATCCAGAGGGTGACGGGCTTGAGGCCACCGGAGAAGTACGCGCCGGCCGGGGAGGCGATGACCGAGTACGTGACCTGCTGGGCCGGTCGCACGCCGAGGAAGGCCTCCGAGGCGAACATGAAGGGGCGCAGGTAGAGGCTCTTCTCCCCCGCGTCGCCGGCCGGCACCCAGGCCTGGTCGACGCCGACGAGCTGGCGCAGGGACTCGATGAAGTCGGCCTCGGGCAGCTCGGGCAGCGCGAGACGGCGGGCCGAGCGGGCGAAGCGGGCCGCGTTGGCCTGAGGGCGGAAGGTCCAGATCGAGCCGTCGGCGTGACGGTAGGCCTTCATGCCCTCGAAGATCTCCTGGGCGTAGTGGAGCACCGCCGCGGCCGGGTCGAGCTGGAAGGGACCGTAGGGGCGGACCTGCGCGTCGCCCCAGCCGCCGTCGGCGGTCCAGGTGGCGACGACCATGTGGTCGGTGAAGGTCTTGCCGAAGCCGGGGTTCTCGAGGATCTCGGCGATGCGCTCGGGCGACGTGGCGTCGTCGCGGCGCGTCACCTCGAAGGACAGCTGGGTCATGACAAACCTCCAGGAGCAAAATCAGCGGTGATCCGAATGTCAGGCTATCGCCCACATCGTGAGACGCAGAAGTGGCCCCTCCCCGACGGGGAGGCGCAGGTTTGCCTTCCGGCCGGCCCGGGCGCCCCCGTCAGAGGCGCGAGACGACCGCGTCACCGACGGCCGTGGTGCTGCGGGCGGCGGCGCCTCGCTCGGCCAGGTCGGCGGCGACGGCGGCGTCCACGCGGGCGGCCTCTGCGTCGAGGCCGAGGTGGGCGAGCAGCATGCCGACCGAGAGGATGGCCGCGGTCGGGTCGGCCTTGGACTGGCCCGCGATGTCCGGGGCCGAGCCGTGGACGGGTTCGAACATGCTCGGGGTCGTGCGAGCCGGGTTGATGTTGCCCGACGCGGCGAGCCCGATCCCGCCGGCGATGGCGGCGGCGATGTCGGTGAGGATGTCTCCGAAGAGGTTGTCGGTGACGATGACGTCGAAGCGCCCGGGGTCGGTCGCCATGAAGATCGTCGCTGCGTCGACGTGCTGGTAGGCGGTCTCGACGTCGGGGAACTCGGCACCGACCTCCTCGACGGTGCGGCGCCAGAGGTGCCCGGCATACGTGAGGACGTTGTGCTTGTGCACGAGAGTCAGGTGGCGACGCGGTCGGGCCTGGGCGCGGGCGAAGGCATCGCGGACGACGCGCTCGACGCCGTAGCGGGTGTTGACGCTGACCTCGGTCGCGATCTCTGCCGGTGTGCCGACGCGGAGGGCGCCGCCGTTGCCGGTGTAAGGCCCCTCGGTGCCCTCGCGGACGACGACGAAGTCGATGCCGTGTGGCGCGACCCGCGCGACGTCCAGCGGGCTCGAGACCCCGGGGAAGAGCTTGGCCGGGCGCAGGTTGACGTAGTGGTCGAGGGCGAAGCGCAGCGGCAGCAGCACGCCCCGCTCGAGGACCCCGCTCGGGACGGTCGGGTCGCCGATGGCGCCGAGGAGGATCGCGTCGTGGCCGCGCAGCTCCTCCAGGACCGAGTCGGGCAGCGTCTCCCCGGTGGCGTGCCAGCGGCGGGCACCGAGGTCGTACTCGGTCGTCGCGAACGACGGACCGCCCTGACCTGTGACCGCCTCGAGGACCTTGAGACCTTCGGCGACCACCTCGGGACCGATGCCGTCCCCGCCGATCACGGCGATGGAGTACGCGTCCTTGACCAGCGTCTGTGCCATGCCGTCAGCCTAGAACTCGTCTTGTGATGTGGAATCTACGTCTCATTTGTTGAACGCATGACGAAGGCCCCTGCCGGTTCGGCAAGGGCCATCGTCATGAGTCGCGTTGCGGCCCAAGGGAACTCACATGGACTGGTGGAGCTCAGTCCTCGGTGTGACCCTGGTCGCGCAGGTCCATCGACTCCTGCAGGGCCTGACGGGCGGCCTTGGCGTCTTCGCTCATGGTGATCACGTTCTTTCGAGTTGCGTGCGTCTGGGTGGTCTCAGGTGGCTCCAGCCCGGGTGGGCGAACCGGTCAGCAGGAGGGTGCGCGGGATCTCCGCGGCGAGGTGCTGACTACCTGGACTCGCCGCGGCTGGGAATAAGTACGACCTGCCGCGTCATGCGTTTCACGGTACGCCGGGCTACCCATCGGTAAAGGGGGTTTCCACTGGATGAGACGCGGTGTCCGCCATTCGTCCGGACCACCCCCGCGGATCGTGTCGCGCATCCCCCGCTCGTCCTGCCCGTGGCCGTAGGCTCGCCGCGTGAGCGCCGACCACCCCGACGCGACGGCCGCCCCCTCCGGCAGCACCGCTCGCCACCACGCCGAACACCCGGACCACCGGGCCGCCGCCTCGCGCGCCCGGCACACCAGCCACGCCGTGCCCGGGGTGCCCTTCGACGACGGGGCGCGGTGGATCGCGATAACGCCCGGCAACGCCCGCCGCATCATCGTCACGGTCTTCGTCGCGATCGTGCTGCTCTCCGTGGCGACGTGGGCCTTCCACGCGATGGGCAGCTTCCTCTTCCTGCTGCTGCTCGCCTGGCTGCTGTCGATCGCGATGGAGCCGGTCGTGCTGTGGCTGAGCAAGCGCGGCATGAAGCGCGGGCTCGCCACCGGGCTGACGATGCTGGGGATGCTCCTGCTCTTCGCCGGCCTCGCCGAGCTCTTCGGCCAGGTCTTCGTCTCGCAGCTCTCCCAGCTCGGGTCGCAGCTCCCCTCGGCGATCACCTCGGCCATCGACCGGATCAACTCCACGTTCGGCACGCAGTTCGACATCGAGCAGATCCAGAAAGCGGTGAGCCTGACCCCCGACAAGCTCGGCGAGCTGGCGGGCAAGTACGGCGGCGGCATCATCGGGATCTTCGGCTCGGTCATCATCTTCCTCTTCGACGCCCTGACGATCCTCGTCTTCGCCTACTACTTCTCCGCCGACAGCCCGCGGCTGCGCCAGACCATCGGGTCGTGGCTGCCCCAGCGCTACCAGCGCGTGTTCATCACCGTGTGGACGATCTCGGTGGAGAAGACCGGCGGCTACGTCGTCTCCAAGCTCGTCCTGGCCTCGCTCTCGGCCGTCTTCCACGTCGCGTTCTTCTGGTTCATCGACGTGCCGTTCTGGCTGCCCCTCGGCATCTTCGCCGGCATCGTCGGCCAGTTCATCCCGACGATCGGCACGTACATCGGCGTGGCGCTGCCGGCCCTCTTCGCCCTCCTCGACAAGCCGATCAACGCCGTGTGGATCGCCGCCTTCGCGACCGTTTACCAGCAGCTCGAGAACTACGTCTTCACCCCACGCATCAGCCGCCGCACCATGGACGTGCACCCGGCCGTCGCGCTCGGGTCGGTCATCGCCGGTGCCGCCCTCTTCGGGCCGATCGGCGCCCTCATCGGCATCCCGATCGCCGCGGTCGCGCTCGCCATCGTCGACACCTTCAGCAAGCGCCACGAGCTCGTCCCCGAGCTCGCGGGCCTCGAGGCCGCCGACGAGGACGACGAGGACGACGAGGACGACGACGAGCCCGCCGACGACACGGACGCCGCGCGCCGCAGCTGACCGCCCCCACCTCGCGCCGGCGCGGCCGGCGGCCGTGGCTCAGTCCTGCAGGCCGATGACCGAGAAGGTCTTGGCCTCGATGACCTCCGAGAGCTCGGCCGCCAGTGCGGCAGGGACGGCGCTGTCGACGTTGAGCACGCCGATGGCCCGGTCGTCCTGACGCGAGACCTGCATGCCGCCGATGTTGATACCGGCGTCGCCGAGGATGCGGCCGACGGCGCCGATGACGCCCGGACGGTCGGAGTACTCGAAGACGAGCATGTGGTCCGAGAGCGGGACCTCGAGGTCGTAGCCGTTGACGCCGACGAGCTTCTCGACCATCTTCGGGCCGGTCAGCGTGCCCGAGACCGAGACGACCGAGCCGTCGGCGAGGGTGCCGCGCAGCGTCGTGACGTTGCGGAAGTCGCCGGAGTCGGGGTCGGTGACGAGGCGCACGACACACCCGCGCTGCTCGGCGAGGACGGGGGCGTTGACATAGGTCACGGGGTCCTCGACGACGTCGGTGAACAGGCCCTTGAGGGCGACGAGCTTCCACACGCTGACGTCGTGGGCCGTGATCTCGCCGCGGACGTCGACGTCGAGCTGGGCCGGCACGCTGCCGGACACGGCCGTGAAGATGCGACCGAGCTTCTCGACGAGCGGGATGCCCGGGCGGACCTCCTCGGCGATGAAGCCGCTGCTGACGTTGACGGCATCGGGGACGAGCTCGCCACCGAGGGCGAGGCGCACCGACCTGGCCACGGCGATGCCCGCCTTCTCCTGGGCCTCGTCGGTCGACGCGCCGAGGTGCGGCGTGACGACGACGGACTCGTGCTCGAAGAGCGGCGACTCGGTGGTCGGCTCGGTGGCGAAGACGTCGATGCCGGCGCCGGCCACGCGACCCTCGGCGATGGCCCGCGCGAGGGCGGCCTCGTCGACGATGCCCCCGCGCGCGGCGTTGACGATGCGTACCGACGGCTTGACCTTCGCGAGCGCCTCCTCACCGATGAGACCCAGCGTCTCGGGCGTCTTCGGCAGATGGATGGTGATGAAGTCGGACTGGGCGAGCAGCTCGTCGAGGCCGACGAGCTGGGCGCCGAGCTGACCGGCCTTGGCGGGCGACGCATAGGGGTCGTAGGCGACGATCTTCATGCCGAACCCCTTGAGCCGCTCGGCGACGAGGGCGCCGATGCGGCCGAGGCCGACGACGCCGACGGTCTTGTCGAGCAGCTCGACGCCGGAGTACGTGCTGCGCTTCCATGCTCCGCCCTTGAGGGCCTGGTTGGCCGGGGCGATGTTGCGCGCCGTCGCGAGGAGCAGGGCCACGGCGAGCTCGGCGGCTGACGTGATGTTGGAGGTCGGTGCGTTGACGACCATGACGCCGGCCTGCGTGGCCGACTGGACGTCGACGTTGTCGAGGCCCACACCGGCCCGGGCGATGACCTTGAGGTGCTTCGCGGCGGCGATCGCCTCGGCGTCCATCTTCGTGGCCGAACGGATGAGGATCGCGTCGACGTCGGCGAGCGCCGGGAGCAGCTCGTCGCGGTTGGCCCCGTCGACCGAACGGACCTCGAAGTCGGGTCCCAGCGCCTCGATCGTGGCTGGTGACAGCTCTTCGGCGATGAGAACGACGGGCTTGCTCACAAGGGAATCCCTTCCGGACGGGGCGGGGCCACACGCACGACAGGGGGCGCGGGCCGTCGGCGGCACCGCGATGTGCCGTCGGCGAGTCTAGGCCGTCGCACTCGTAGAATCACGACATGTAACCAACATGTGAACAACAGGTCGAGCCCGGTCGCCGTATCAGTGGCTGGAACGTCGATCCCGTATGCCGGACCGTCCCGGCGCGCGTCCCGCCGGGTTGGCGGTGCCGCCCGGGGCGACCCGACGGGATCCCGGACCGCCGGAGCGTTGCGTGCTGCCCGGGCGGCACGTCAGGGTGGGGTCATGCGCATCATCGTGACGGGGGGCGCCGGCGACCTCGGGTCCCGGGTCGTCCGCGAGCTCACGGCTCGCGGGCACCAGGCGGTGCCGGTGAGCCGGCGGACCGGGGTGGACCTGACCACCGGTGACGGACTCGACGCCGCCCTCTCGGGCGCCGACGCCGTCGTGCACTGTGCCGACGACACGTCGCGCGGGGACACCGTCACGGTCTACGGGACGCGACGGCTTGCCGACGCGGCCGCCGACCGAGGGGTGCACCTCGTGCACATCTCGATCGTCGGCATCGACGACCACCCGATGGCCTACTACCGACGCAAGCTGCGCGCCGAGCAGGGCATCGAGGCGGCCGGCGGCCCCGCGACGGTCCTGCGCGCCACCCAGTTCCATTCCCTCGCAGCCTTCTTCGCCCGCACGCTGAGCACCGGACCGATCACCGTGACGATCGGTGACACGGCCTTCCAGCCGGTCGACACGGACTTCGTCGCCGGACGCCTCGCCGACCTCGCATCGGGAGCGCGCCCGACGGCATACGCCAGGGCGACGGACGTCGCCGGCCCCGACGTGCTGACCGTGGGTGAGCTCGCGACCCTGCTGCGCGCGCACCGGGGCGCCTCCGCCCCGAGAGTGGTGCGCCTCCCCGCCATCGGCGGCGTGCTCCGGGCGTTCGCCGAGCGTCGCAACGTTCCCTTCCCGGGTGACGCCCAGACCGGCGGCCCCACCTTCGCCGCCTGGCTGTCCACGCAGCCGGACCGCCTGAGCGGCCGCTGAGGGCCGTCGGCGTCGACGCGAACGGCCGGCGTCCCCACGAACGGGACGCCGGCCGTCGGGCCGTGAGGTCGGGTCAGCGCGCCGCGCTGCCCTCGACGTAGTCGGAGTCGGTCTGCTTGACCCAGGCCATGAGCTTGCGCAGCTCGCGGCCCGTGCCCTCGATGGGGTGCTGGGCACCCTTCTCGCGCAGCTGCTTGAACTCCGGTGCGCCGGCGTCCTGGTCGTCGATGAAGCGCTTGGCGAAGGTGCCGTTCTGGATGTCGCCGAGGACGGCCTTCATGTTCTCCTTGACGTGCGGGTCGATGACGCGCGGACCCGAGACGTAGTCGCCGTACTCCGCCGTGTCGGAGACCGACCAGCGCTGCTTGGCGATGCCGCCCTCGATCATGAGGTCGACGATGAGCTTGAGCTCGTGGAGGCACTCGAAGTAGGCGACCTCGGGCTGGTAGCCCGCCTCGACGAGCGTCTCGAAGCCGTACATGACGAGCTGGCTCGCACCGCCGCAGAGGACGGCCTGCTCACCGAAGAGGTCGGTCTCGGTCTCCTCGGTGAACGTCGTCCTGATGCCACCGGCACGCAGGCCACCGATCGCCTTGCCGTACGCCTTGGCGAGGTCCCACGCGGTGCCCGACGCGTCCTGCTCGACGGCGAGGAGCACGGGCACCCCACGGCCGTCGGCGAACTCGCGGCGCACGATGTGGCCGGGACCCTTGGGGGCGACCATGAGCACGTCGGCGTCGGCCTCGGGCTTGATGTAGCCGAAGCGGATGTTGAAGCCGTGGCCGAAGAGGAGGGCCGCGCCGTCCTTGAGGTTGGGCTGGATGTCGTTGGCGTAGACGGTCCGCTGCACCTGGTCGGGAGTGAGGATGACGACGAGGTCGGCCTCCTTGACGGCGTCGGCGACCGACGTGACCGTCAGGCCCTCGGCCTCGGCCTTGGCCTTGCTCTTGCTGCCCTCGGCGAGGCCGACGCGGACGTCGACGCCGGAGTCGCGCAGGTTGAGTGCGTGGGCGTGGCCCTGGCTGCCGTAGCCGATGACGGCGACCTTCTTGCCCTGGATGATCGACAGGTCGGCGTCGTCGTCGTAGAACATCTCGGCCATGGTGGCCTTCTCCTTCGGTTGCGGTGTGCGGTGGGTCTGGTGGTGGTGTCGCGGGCGTCAGGCGCTGCGCAGGCTGCGGTCGGTGATCGAGCGTGAGCCACGGCCGACGGCGACCATGCCGGACTGGACGAGCTCCTTGATCCCGAACGGCTCGAGCACGTCGAGCAGGGCACGGAGCTTGTCGGAGGTGCCCGTCGCCTCGATGACGATCGCATCGGTGGTCACGTCGACGACCTTGGCCTTGAACAGCTGGATCGTGTCGATGACCTGGCTGCGGGTGGCCGGGTCGGCGCGGACCTTGACGAGGAGGATCTCGCGCTGCACCGAGGCGTGCGGGTCGAGCTCGACGACCTTGAGCACCTCGATGAGCTTGTTGAGCTGCTTCGTCACCTGCTCGAGGGCCGCGCCCTCGACCTCGACGACGACCGTGATGCGCGAGATGTCGGGCAGCTCGGTCGGGCCGACGGCGAGGGAGTTGATGTTGAAGCCGCGACGGGAGAAGAGGGCCGCGACCCGCGTCAGGACGCCGGGCTTGTCCTCGACGAGGACCGACAGGGTGTGCTTGCTCATGATCAGTCCTCCCGCTCCCAGACCGGCGCCTCGTGGCGGGCGGCCTGGATCATGTCGTTGCTGACGCCGGCCGGCACCATCGGCCACACCATGGCGTCCCGGTGCACGATGAAGTCGATGACGACGGGACGGTCGTTGGTCTCGAGCGCCTGCTTGATGACGGCGTCGACCTCCTCGGGCGTCTCGGCGCGCAGGCCGAGACAGCCGTACGCGTCGGCGAGCTTGACGAAGTCGGGCACGCGCTGGTTCATCGGCTGGAGGTCGGTGTTGGAGTAGCGCTCGTTGTAGAAGAGCGTCTGCCACTGCCGCACCATGCCGAGCGAGCTGTTGTTGATGATCGCGACCTTGATCGGGATGTTGTTGATGACGCAGGTCGCGAGCTCCTGGTTGGTCATCTGGAAGCAGCCGTCGCCGTCGATGGCCCAGACGGTGCGCTCGGGCTCGGCGACCTTGGCGCCCATGGCTGCCGGGACCGAGAAGCCCATCGTGCCGAGACCACCGGAGTTGATCCACGCGTTCGGGCGCTCGTACTTGATGAACTGCGCGGCCCACATCTGGTGCTGGCCGACACCCGCGACGTAGGTCGCCTCGGGACCCGTGAGCGCGCCGATGCGCTCGATGACGTACTGCGGCGAGAGCGTGCCGTCCTCGCTGTCGGTCCAGCCGAGCGGGAACGTCTGTTTCCAGTCGGCGACCCGCTCGCGCCAGGCGGCGTAGTCCCATGCGTCGGGGCCGGCGTCGGCGGTGGCGCGGTCGAGCGTCACCTGCTCGATGAGGTCCTTGATGACCTCGCCCACGTCACCGACGATCGGCACGTCGGCGATGCGGTTCTTGGAGATCTCGGCCGGGTCGATGTCGGCGTGGATCACCTTGGCCTCCGGGGCGAAGGTCGACAGCTGGCCGGTGACCCGGTCGTCGAAGCGCGCCCCGAGCGTGATGAGGAGGTCGGACTTCTGCAGGCCCGTCACCGCGGCGACCGTGCCGTGCATGCCGGGCATGCCGAGGTTGAGCGGCTCGCTGTCGGGCACCGTGCCCCGCGCCATGAGGGTCGTGACGACGGGGATGCCCGTGAGCTCGACCAGGCGGCGCAGGGCCTCGCTCGCGCGGGCCCGGACGACCCCACCGCCGACGTAGAGGATGGGCCGCTTGGCCGCGGCCATGAGGCGGGAGGCCTCGCGGATCTGCTTGCCGTGCGGGCGCAGCACCGGGCGGTAGCCGGGCAGGTCGATCTGCGGCGGCCAGCTGAAGGTCGTCGTCGCCTGGAGCGCGTCCTTGCTGATGTCGACGAGAACGGGACCCGGGCGGCCGGTGCTCGCGATGTGGAACGCCTCGGCGATGGCCTGCGGGATCTTGGCCGGGTCGGTCACGAGGTAGTTGTGCTTCGTGATCGGCATCGTGATGCCTCGGATGTCGGCCTCCTGGAAGGCGTCGGTGCCGATGGCGGCACTGGCGACCTGCCCGGTGATCGCGACGACGGGCACGGAGTCCATGTGCGCGTCGGCGAGCGGGGTCACGAGGTTCGTCGCGCCGGGGCCCGAGGTCGCCATGCAGACCCCGACCTTGCCGGTCGCCGACGCATACCCCTCGGCCGCGTGGCCGGCGCCCTGCTCGTGGCGCACGAGGATGTGGCGGACCTTCTTGGAGTCGAGCATCGGGTCGTAGGCCGGGAGGATCGCACCACCGGGGATGCCGAAGACGGTGTCGCAGCCGATGGCCTCGAGGGAGAGGACGAGCGCCTGCGCCCCGGTGACCTCACGGGCCGGCGTGACGGGCCCGACGGGCTTGGCCTCCGCCGCGGGTCGGGGACGGGCCAGGGAGGCCACGTCGGCGGGCGAGGGCGCCTGCTTCGTCGTGTCGCTCACGATCTCTTCCTTGTCTCGAGCACTGCGTGGTGATGCCGGTTCGGCCTGACTCAACCCACAAAAAAACCCTTCGGTCCCGCGGTGGGACGGAAGGGAGCGCGCTGACCGTTCGAGCTGGTCGGCGCGCTAGGGAAGTACGAGGAGTCGGGCCACGTGACAACCGTCCTACCAAGCCCCAGCGGTGTCAATCGACCATCTCGGGCGTCTCAACATGTGACCTCGTGATCTCACCCACTGTCACCTCGCGGTGTCGCGCCTCCCTGCCGGCACCCGCGCGCGAAAGTCGGTTGTCGTCGGCGCGGGCGGCTCGGGACACTGACCGGCATGACGAGCACCGTTACCGACCTCCTGCCCGCTCTCGGCCTGCGGGTCGTCGCG
The DNA here is from genome assembly GCF_001428505.1 of Terrabacter sp. Root181. GTDB lineage: Bacteria > Actinomycetota > Actinomycetes > Actinomycetales > Dermatophilaceae > Terrabacter. The sequence continues at coordinate 1,687,480 of NZ_LMHU01000001.1, read as the reverse complement.
GGACCGGTCGAGCTGCGGGGCCTCGGGGACGACGACCTCGGGGCGCTCGCCGACCTCGCCGCCGCGGGTATCCACGCCGAAGACCGGATGCCCTTCTACCACCCGTGGACCGACGCCGAGCCCGAGGCGCTGCGGCGCCAGGTCGCGCAGTACCACTGGCGCTGCCGGGCGGACTTCTCCCCCGCCTCCTGGGACCTCAACCTCGGCGTGTGGCACGAGGGCACGCTCGTGGGGACGCAGGGGTTCTCGACGCGCGACTACCTCGTCACCCGTACGGGCGAGACCGGCTCCTGGCTGGGGATGGCCCACCAGGGCCGGGGCATCGGCACCGCCATGCGCCGGGCGATCTGCGCCCTCGCCTTCGACCACCTCGACGCTGAGGAGGTCACGTCCGGCGCCTTCACCGACAACCCGGCCTCACTGGCCGTGAGCCGCAAGGTCGGCTACCACCTCGGCGGGCAGACCCGGCTGCGCCGACGCCAGGGCGAGCTGGCCGTCAACCAGCAGCTGGTGCTGCGACCCGACGACCTCGTCCGCGGCGAGCACCCCGTCACGGTCGAGGGCCTGCCGGCCTTCCGACGCGCCATCGGCCTCGACACCGACACCCCTTCCCCCGAGGAGACCTCATGAGCACAGACACCTCGAGCGACCCGACCACCCGGACGGGTCCGCACGCACCGGTGGAGCTGCACCTGCCCCGGACGGCGGCGACCCTGAGGAGCCGCCCGTTGACGCGGGAGGACGCGCCCGCGGTCACGCGGCTCATGGCGGCGTGCGAGCAGCACGACGTGGGTGAGGTCCTCATCGAGGAGGCCGACATCGCCGGCGACTGGCAGCGACCGGCGTTCGACCTCGCCACGCAGTCGATCGGCGTCGTCGACGGGGAGCGCCTCGTCGCGTACGCCGAGGTCTACAAGGGGCGCTGGGCGGACGCGGCGGTCGACCCGGCCCACCGCGGGATGGGCATCGGGACCGCGCTGTCGCGCTGGACCCGCACCGTCGGTGCCCGCGACGGCGGCACGATCGTCGGCCAGCCGGTCCCCGGCGACTCCCCCGGCGAGCACCTGCTCTCGTCGCTCGGCTACCGCACGCTGTGGACCTCGTGGGTCCTCGAGCTGCCGGCCGGGCAGGCGATCGAGCCGCAGCCCGTTCCGGACGGGTATGCCGTCCGCGAGCCGCGCGACGAGGACGACCTCCGCGCCACGTGGACCGTCAACGAGGACGCCTTCCTCGAGTGGTCCGATCGCGAGCGCGCGACCTTCGAGGAGTGGACCGCCAACGTCTCGCGTCGACCCGGCTACGAGCCGTGGCAGCTGCGGCTCATGGTCGACGCCTCCGACGACGTCGTCGGCATGGCCTTCGTCGTCGTCTCGAACGGGTGCGCCTACGTCGACAAGCTCGCGGTGCGGCGAGACGAACGCGGCAAGGGGCTGGCCCGGGCCCTGCTCGTCGATGCCTTCGAGGTCGCCCGGACCCACGGTGGTGAGCGCTCCGAGCTGTCGACCGACTCCCGCACCGGCGCACTCGGTCTCTATGAGAAGGTCGGCATGCAGGTCACGTCGGTGTGGCGCCACTGGGCGGCCGACGTGACGCCGGGACCGGTGGCCGACGAGGCTTGAGGAGACGCCGTGGAGCAGCACACGAGCATCGACATCGACGCCCCCGTCGCACGCGTCTGGGCGGTCGTGCGCGACGTCGAGCGCTGGCCCGAGTGGACCGATTCGGTGCGCTCGGTGACGCTGCTCGACGACGGGCTGCGCGTCGGGGCGCGGGCCCGCATCGACCAGCCGCGGATCCCGACGACGGTCTGGACGGTCACCGGACTGACCGAGGGGCACGACTTCACGTGGGAGGCGAGCGGGCCCGGCACGCTGACGACCGGTCGCCACGGCGTCGAGGCCACCGGACCCGGCACCTGCCGGGCGACGCTCTCGATCACCCAGTCGGGCTGGCTCGGCTCGCTCGTCGGGCGCGGCTACCGCTCGCTCACCGAGCGCTACCTCGCCATGGAGGCCGCCGGCCTCAAGGCCCGCGCCGAGTCGGGCGGCTGAACAGAGTCGGCGAGAACCCCTGGCCCCAGCTCGGCGAACCCCCACCGACGCAACACACCGAGCAAGTCCCGACGCACCGGGATCGGATGCCGGTGCGTTGTGACCTGCTCGGTGTGTTGCTGAGTCAGCGGGTCAACACGGGGTTGGCCGGCGACGCCGCGACGTCGCCCGGTGCGAGACCGGGCAGCCACGAGGCGAGGTCGTTCGCCTGGGCCGGGTTGGCCGGTTCGAGGACCGACAGGCCGTCGGCGAACCAGATGACCGTCATGACCTCGCGCATCCGGCTCGAGGAGTTGCCGAGAGCCTTGTGCACGGTCCAGCCGGAGTGGAAGGACGCGTCACCGGCGCGCATCGCCACCGGTTCGTCGACGACGAGTCCGCGCTCGGAGACGAGTCCGTCGAAGTGCTCCTCGGACGCGTCCGAGATGCCGATGTCGCTGAGCGGCCCGTCGACGTGGCTGCCGCTGGCGAAGGCCAGCCCGCCGTGGGCGGGCGTGATGTCGACGAGCGGCATCCACATCGTCAGGCACCGGGAGCCGTCGAGCGGCCAGTACATGGCGTCCTGGTGCCACGGCGTGTAGCCCCCGCCCGGCTCCTTGAAGAGCGCCTGGTCGTGGTAGAGCCGCACCCGCGGCACGCCGAGCAGGCGTGCGGCGACGTCGGCGAACCGCGTCGCCATGACGAAGCGGGCCACCGCCTCGTCGTGCCGCCAGAGGTTCATCACCTGCAGGAACGCCATGCCGTAGCTGTCACGCTCGGCGAGGGGCCGCGTCTCGGTGCTGAGGCGCTCGACCGTCGCAGCCACGGGCCCGCGGTACGCAGCCGCCTCGTCCTGCGTCGCCACCTGTGTCAGGCGCACGTGGCCGTTCGTGCGGTACGCCGCGACGGCGTCGTCGCTGACGGGGTATGCCGTGGTGAGCGCAGGCAACAGGTCGGTGGGCATGGTGTCGCTGGTCCTCCGTGGATCGTGAACGACCCGAGTGGTCGTCGTGGAGTCCAGCACACCAGCCGGTCCCTCGCACGACCCGGAACGTCGTGGGCATAGGGGAACGATCTGGTTCGATGACCTCATGGACGATCAGAGGAGGCACGCCGCCTCGCGGGTCCCTGCAGGTCGCCTCGGCGAGGTGCTCGTGGCCGGGGGCATCACGGGCGGAAGCGGCCTGCCGGTCGGCACGACACGGAGGCACCCGACGTGGGGCCTCACCTTCGTCACGGCGGGCACGGGCCGCTACCGCGACGGGCTGCACGACGAGGCCGTCGGGCCGGGCACGCTCGTCGTCGTCCACCCCGGCCATCCGCACTGGTACGGCGCCGACCGGGGTGGCTGGGACGAGGTCTTCGTCGTGTTTGACGGGGTCGCGTTCGAGCTCGCGCGCCGACGCGGGGCGCTCTCCCCGACCCGACCGCTCGTCCACGGGCTCCCGGTCACCCGGTGGGGTCACCGCTTCGGGACCTACGGGGAGCGGACCCGCCCGCGCACCGTCGAGGGTCGCGACGCCGAGGCCCTCGACCTGCTCACGGCGCTGCTCGAGGCGAGCGCCACCGCGGCCGACCCGAGTGGTCCGCGCGAGCCCGATCGACGCAGCTGGCTCGACCGGTCCGTCGAGCTCCTCGACCGCGACCTCGCCGAGCCGCTCGACCTCCGGGCCGTGTCCGCGCAGGTCGGCATGGCCTATGAGACGTGGCGGCGCCGGTTCCGGTCCGAGACCGGCACCAGTCCGTACGCCCACCGGGCCGCGCGCCGGCTCGAGGCCGCGACCGACCTGCTCGTCCACACCGGGCTCGGCACCCGGGACATCGCGGCCGCGACCGGCTTTAGCGACGAACGGCACCTCATCCGGCGGTTCCGCGAGCACACGGGACTGACGCCCCGCGCCTTCCGCGACGCCGGCCACTGACCCGGCCACACGGCATACGACCTCCGCCTGCAACACACCGAGGACGCGCGGACGCACCGGGATCGGATCCCGGTGCGCCGCGACCTGCTCGGTGTGTTGCGGGTGAGTCGTCAGCCGCAGACGGCCCCGCGGCTCGCGCTGCCGACGAGCTTGCGGTACTTCGCGAGCACGCCGCGCTGGTACTTCGGCTCGGGATGCGTCACCCCGGCGGCCCGGCGGCGGCCCATCTCCTCCTCGTCGACGAGCACGTCGAGCGTGCCGTTCGCGACGTCGAGGCGGATCGTGTCGCCGTCCTGGACGAATGCGATGGGCCCGTCGTCGACGGCCTCCGGTGCGACGTGTCCGACGCAGAGACCCGTCGTGCCGCCCGAGAAGCGGCCGTCGGTGAGGAGCAGGACGTCCTTGCCCAGGCCCGCGCCCTTGATGGCGCCGGTGACGGCGAGCATCTCGCGCATGCCCGGGCCGCCCTTGGGGCCCTCGTAGCGGATGACGACGACGTCGTTCTTCTGGAGCGAGCCCCGCTCGACGGCGTCCATCGCGGCGCGCTCCCCGTCGAAGACGCGGGCGGTGCCCTCGAAGACGGACTCGTCGAAGCCGGCCGACTTCACGACGGCTCCCTCGGGGGCGAGGGAGCCGGTGAGGATCGTGAGGCCGCCCGTCTGGTGGATCGGGGTCGCCATCTCGCGGATGACCCGCCCGTCGATGTGCGGCGGGTTGATGTCGTCGAGGTTCTCGGCCATCGTCTTGCCCGTCACCGTCAGGCAGTCCCCGTCGAGCAGACCCGCCTCGAGGAGCGTCTTCATGACGACGGGGATGCCACCGATGTGGTCGATGTCCTTCATGACGAAGCTGCCGAAGGGCTTGACGTCGGCCAGGTGCGGGACCTTCGCGCCGATGCGACGGAAGTCCTCGATCGTGAGGTCGACCTCGGCCTCGTTCGCGATGGCGAGCAGGTGGAGCACGGCGTTGGTCGAGCCACCGAACGCCATGACGACGGCGATGGCGTTCTCGAAGGCCGGCTTGGTCATGATGTCGCGGGCCGTGATGCCGCGACGGAGCAGCTCGACGACGGCCTCGCCCGACTTGCGGGCGTACATGTCGCGACGCCGGTCGGTGGCCGGCGGCGCGGCCGACCCGGGGATGGACATGCCGATCGCCTCGGCGACGGCGGCCATGGTGTTGGCCGTGTAGAAGCCGCCGCAGGCGCCCTCACCCGGGCAGATGGCGCGCTCGATGGCGTCGACGTCCTCGAGCGACATCTTCCCGGCGGCGCACGCCCCGACCGCCTCGAAGGCGTCGATGATCGTGACCTCCTTCTCGGTGCCGTCGGAGAGCTTGGCGATGCCGGGCAGGATCGTGCCGGCGTAGAGGAAGACGGACGCCAGGTCGAGGCGCGCGGCGGCCATGAGCATGCCCGGCAGCGACTTGTCGCAACCGGCGAGCAGCACCGAGCCGTCGAGGCGCTCGGCGCTCATGACCGTCTCGACGGAGTCCGCGATGATCTCGCGGGAGACGAGGCTGAAGTGCATGCCCTCGTGGCCCATCGAGATGCCGTCGGAGACGGAGATCGTGCCGAACTCCAGCGGGTAGCCGCCTCCGGCGTGGACACCGTCCTTGACCGCCTGGGCGAGCCGGTCGAGCGAGAGGTTGCAGGGCGTGATCTCGTTCCACGAGCTCGCGACGCCGATCTGGGGCTTGGCCCAGTCGTCGTCGCCGAGGCCTACGGCCCGGAGCATCCCCCGCGCGGCGGTCTTCTCGAGACCGTCGGTGACGTCGCGGCTGCGGGGCTTGATGTCAGGCGTCTGCGTCATGGCTGCAGCATAGAACCGTGTCCGCTGGGTGGACACCGCATCTCACGGCCTGAGCCCTTCGAGGCACGACGCCTGGGGTCAGTCGTCGTGCCCGCGGCTGACGTGGAAACGCGCCAGGGCACAGGACCCGAGGTCGAGATCGGCCCACTCCCCCGCGTACCGGAGGACCGCGAGCCCGCTCGTCACGAACCCCTCGCCGAGCGCCTCGTGCGCCTCCCGGGAGCCCTCGCCGTCGGTGAGCAGGCTGGTCAGCTGGGCCATCGTCGGGTTGTGCCCGACGACGAGGACCGTCGCCATGTCGCCGGCGTCCTCACGGACCGTCTCGAGCGTCTGCTCCGACCCTCCGAGGTAGACGCTGCGCCGGAACTCGACGAACTCGGTGTGCGCACCGCCGCGGCACGCCTCCTCCCACGTCTGGCGGGTGCGCTGCGCGGTCGAGCAGATGACGAGGTCGGGCACGAGCCCCTCCGCATGGAGCCACTTCCCGGCCGCCTTGGCGTCCCGGCGACCGCGAGCGGCGAGCTCGCGGTCGTGGTCGGGCTTGCCCGGCCCCTCCTCGGCCTTGCCGTGCCGCATGAGGATGAGGGTCTTCTCTCTCGAGGCGCTGCTCATGGTTCCGAGCATGCTCCGGACGCGGGCTCTTGTCAGCCCGGACGGGTCAGAGGCTCAGCTCGGGCCTGATCCGCGAGGGGGTCCACACCCGCGACCGCCGGGCCGCGATCGTCGAGACCGCCAGCGCGCCCACGAGGTAGGCCGCGAGCACTCCGAGGTCGCCGAGGACGGGTCCGAGGTCGGCGCCGTACATGAGGCGGCGCAGCCCGTCGATCGCATAGGTCATGGGCACGACGTGGTGGATCGCCTGGAGCGGTCCGGGCAGCGTCTGCCACGGGAAGGTGCCGCCCGCGCTGACGAGCTGGACGACCATGAAGACGAGCCCGAGGAACTTGCCGACGGCGCCGAGCCGGGCCGCGAGCGCGTGCAGGATCGCGACGAAGGTCATGGAGACGAAGCCGAGGAAGAGCAGGGCGAGCACCGGGTGCGCGACCCGGATGTCGAGAGCCATCGACACCACGAGGTAGAGGGCGACGGTCTGCACGATGCCGACGGCGACGGGCGCGAGCCAGCCACCGAGGGCGGTGCGCAGCGACCGCTGGCTCGTCGCGAGCGCACGGGTCGAGAAGGGCCGCACGAGCAGGAACAGCGTGTAGGCACCGATCCACAGCGCGAGGCTGAGGAAGAGCGGGGCCAGCCCGGCGCCGTAGGTGCCCGCCGCGGCCATGCTCGCCGACGACACGTCGACCGGGTCGCCGACGGTGGCGGCGACGGCCCGGCGCTGGGCGTCGGTGGGGTCGGGCACCGCGTCACGGCCCTTGGCGAGCTGCGTGTGCAGGTCCGTCGCGCCGGCCGCGAGCCGGCCGAGACCCGTCCTGAGGTCGGCGACCCCGGCCGCGAGCGAGTCACCGCCCGAGGCCGCCCGGGCGGCGCCGGTCTGGAGCTGGGCCGAGCCCGCGACGAGCGTGCCGAGGCCGCTCTCGAGGGTCGCCGTGCCGTCGCGGAGCGCGCGAGAGCCGGTGGCGGCCTTCGAGATGCCGTCGGTCAGGGCGGGCGTCGCGTCGGCGAGCTGCCTGGCGCCGGCGGCGACCTGGTCGGCACCGGCGGAGAGTCGGTCGAGGTCGCCGGAGGCCGACTGGATGCGCCCGTCGGCGGTGTCGACGAGCCCGTCGATGGTGTCGAGACGGCTCTCGACGAGGGCCAGCTGGGCCTCGTCGAGACCGGCGCCCTGCAGCTCGTCGAGCAGACGTGCGCGCTGGGTCGTGAGGTCGCCCTGGAGCGTCGTCGAGATGCCGGCGACCTGTTGCCCGACCGCCGCGACCTTCTGGTTGCCGGCCGCGACCTGCGCGGCGCCGTCGGCGAGGCGATCGGACTGGGCGGGGAGCGACCGCGTGCGGGACTCGAGGGTACCGAGACCCGAGGCCAGGCTGGTCGCGCCGGAGTGCAGCCGCTCGGCGCCCGACAGCGCCTTCGCCGCCCCCGTGTGCAGGGCCGTCGCGCCCGACGCGAGGTCGTGCAGCCCCGAGGCGAGCGACCGCGCTCCGGTCGCCGCCTGCGCCGCGCCGTCGTCGGCCTTGACGAGCCCGGCGCGAAGCTTCTCGGACCCGTCCACGGCCTTGCCGAGGTTGTCGTGGATCTGGTTGAAGCCGATGAGGAGGCGGTCGGCCGCCTTCTCGCTGACCTGCGAGGCGACCGACGAGCTCACCTGCTTGATGACGGTGTTGCCCATGATCGTCGTCATGTAGTTGTTGGCGTCGTTCGTCTCGAGCACGACGTTGGCCCGCCGGGGCGTGAAGTCCGCGGTCGCCGCGAGGTCTGCGGAGAACGTCGAGGGCAGCAGAACCGCGAACGAGTAGCGCCCGTCGTGCACCCCCTGGAGGGCCTCGGCCCGCGAGACCTTGTGCCAGTCGAACGACTTCGACCCGACGAGGTGGTCGGCGACCTCGTCACCGACATCGAGCTTCTCGCCGGTCGACAGGGTCGTGCCCGTGTCGTCGCTGGCCACCGCCGCGGGGACCTGCGGCAGGGCGGCATACGGGTCGTGGTTGGCGTAGAGGTAGAGCCCGCCGTAGAGCGTGGGGATGAGGGCGAGCGCGACGACGCCGAGCCGGGCGAGGCGCGACGACGTGAGTCGGCGCAGCTCGGCGAGGGCCAGTCGGATGGGGTTCATGCGGTCACTCCGTCGGAGGTCAGGGGTCGCAGGGTCGTGGCGATGGCGGGCGAGCACAGCGCGACGACGGTGAGGCCCGTGTCGGCGAGGGCACGCGCGGCCTCGAACCACTCGTAGGGGTCGCCGCCGTGGCGGTCGGGGCCGGCGAGCACGACGACGCGGACCCGGGGGTGCCAGGAGCCCAGCTCGAGCAGCAGTCGGGTGCGCAGCCCGGGCCGGAGGCTCTCCCAGCGGCGGCCGGCGAGGTCGGTGAGGTCGCGGTCCTCGAGGAAGGCGGCGACGTCCTTGCGGGCGGAGGGACGCTCGGCGAGCGCCAGCTCCTCGGCGACGACGGCTCGCAGCGGGAGGGCGTCCTCGGGCGCGGTGACGTCGGGGACGTCGACGAGGCGGGTGCGCAGCTGGAGGTGCGACCGCTCCGACGTGCCGCCGATGCTGATCGAGCCCGTGAGCAGGTCGACGCGGCCGCCGATGGCGAGGGCGAGGGCCACCTGGCCGACGCCCGGGTCGATCCCGACCACGGTGACCTCACCGGCCGGGGCGACGAAGTCCACGCCCTCGACGAACGGCTCGTGCGTGCCCTCGATCGACACGTTGCGCGCGGTCACCTGGCGCTCGTTCACTGCTGCACTTCCCTTCGACGGGGCGATCCCGTCTCGATACGAGTATGCATCCAATACGCACCCGTATTCAATTCGAGGGCGTATCCTTGGCGTATGCCGTCCACCACAGCCCCGATGCCGAGCGCGCCCCCCATCACGGCCCGTCGACGGGCCACCCGCGACCGGGTGCTCGCCGCAGCGAGCGAGGTCTTCGCGGAGCGCGGCTTCCACGGCGCCAGCGTCGAGGACATCTGCGAGCGCGCCGGCTTCACGCGCGGCGCGTTCTACTCGAACTTCAGCTCGAAGGACGACCTCGTCGTCGAGCTGTCACAGCGCCACTCCGAGGCGCTCGTCGAGCGCATCCGGCGCGCGAGCAAGCGCGAGCACGCGAGCGCCGACGAGGTGCTGCGCGACGTCTTCGCGGCGCTCGCCGACGACAGTCGGAGCAAGGAGCGCTGGCTCGTGCTCACGACGGAGTTCACCCTCCACGCCATCCGCGACGCCGAGGCCCGACGCGCCTGGGCCGCGCAGCAGCGCCGCGTCCGTGACGAGCTCGTGGCCGTCGTCGACGAGGCGGTGTCGCGGCAGGGTCTGACGCTGCCCATCTCCACCGAGCTCTTCGTGCGCGCGGCCATCTCGCTGGCCCAGGGGTCGATGACCCAGCGCCTCGTCGAGCCTCGGTCACTCACCGTCGGCGAGCTGGAGCGCACCGTCCTCCCGATCCTCCTCGGCGTGGACGCCTGACGCCCGGACGCGAGGTCTCTCGGGCAGCGTCAGCCCCCGGAGACGGCGTTGATGATGTGCACGCGGGCGCCGGCCGGGACGGGCGCGCCGACACCCTCGCCGCGCGTGGCGTCCTCACCGTTGACGAAGACCTTGACGTGCCGGCGGATCTGGCCGCGCTCGTCGCGCACCTTCCCGTCGAGGATGCGATGACCCGAGAAGGCCCGGTCGAGCAGCTCGGCCACCGTCTGGGTCTCGCCCGGGGACTCGACCTCGATCTCCGCCACACCACCCACGAGGTCGCGGAGCATGCCCGGGAGGATGACGCGGACGGGAGCGGACGGCATACGGAATCCCTTGGGTGTCAGGCGAGCTGGGCCGCGCGCACGACGAGCACGTCGGGCAGCTGCGTCGCGATGCGCTGGAAGGAGTCACCCTCGTCGGCCGAGGCGAAGACGTCGCCGTTGCGGGTGCCGAGGTAGACGCCGACGGGGTCGGCGGTGTCGAGCGAGGCCGCGTCGCGCAGGACGCACGTGTAGCTGTGGTCGGGCAGCCCGGTCGCCTGCTGGCGCCACGTCGCACCGGCGTCGTCGGACCGCTGCACCTGCAGCTGGGCGTCGGGCGGGATGCGCTCGCCGGCGTCGGCGACGGGCACGACCCAGACGACTCCCGCGCGGCGCGGGTGGGCGAGGACCGTGAAACCGAAGTCGGTGGGCAGCCCGTCGGCGATGGAGTCCCACGTCGCGCCGTTGTCGTGCGATCGGTAGACGCCGTTGTGGTTCTGGGCGAAGAGCTCCCCCTCGCCCTGGCCGCGGGCCACCTTGTGCACGCACTGGCCGTACTCGGGGTACTCGTTGTCGGGCATGAAGCCGGCCCGGATGCCGGGGTTGCTCGGCTCCCACGTCTCGCCGCCGTCGCCGGAGCGGTAGACGCCGCCCGCGCTCATCGCGACGAGCACCGACTCCGGGTGACCGGGCTCGGGGACGATCGTGTGCACCGCGCCGCCGCCGAAACCCGGCTCCCAGGTCGGGCGGTGCGGGTGGTCCCACAGGCCGCGGACGAGCTCGTAGTGCTCCCCGCGGTCCCGGCTCTTGAAGAGGGCGTGCGGCTCGACCCCGGCCCACACGACGTCGGCGTCGTTGGGGTCGGGCGTCAGCTGCCAGACCCGCTCGAGCGCGGTGTCGGTGTCGGCTGGGAACGCCAGGGCGCGCTCGGCGCTCTCGGTCCACGTGCGACCACCGTCGGTGGACGCCTGGACGGTCGGTCCCCAGTGCCACGACTTGACGCCCGCCAGCACCGTGGAGCGACCCTCGCGGGTGTCGACGGCGACGGAGGCGACCTCGCTCATGAGGAAGTGCGGCCCCTCGAGGGTCCAGTCCTGCCGGTCGGTGCTGCGGACGATCCAGAGCCCCTTGCGCGTGCCGATGGCGACGATGGTCTCGGTCATGTTGACAGTGTCCACTATGTCTGTGGGGCAGACAAGGGTCCGGCGACGGCGTTGTCGACGAGCTCACCGGCGAGCAGCGCCTCGACCTGTCGGCGCACGAGTGCGATGGCGCGGGGGCGCATCGCGTCCGTCGCACCGCCGACGTGCGGCGTGATGAGGACGCCGGGCGCGGTCCACAGCGGGTGGTCCTCCGGGAGCGGCTCCGGGTCGGTCACGTCGAGCGCGGCGCGCAGCCGCCCGGCCGTGCACTCGGCCACGAGGGCGTCGGTGTCCACGACGGGGCCCCGGGCCACGTTGACGAGAAGGGCACCGTCCGGCATACGGCCCAGCAGCGACGCGTCGACCAGTCCGCGCGTCGAGTCGGTGAGCGGCACGATGACGACGACGACGTCGTGGTCGGGCAGCAGGTCAGGCAGCTCGTCGATGCCGTGCACGTGCGGCACCAGCTCGTCGCCCGCACGCGCCCGCGAGGCGACCGCCGTGAGCGTGACCTCGAAGGGCGCGAACCGGCGGGCGATCGCCCGTCCGATCCGGCCGTAGCCCACGACGAGCACACGGCGGTCGGCGAGCGCCGAACGCAGGCGCAGCGGCTCCCAGTGCCTGCGTCCCTGCGACCCGACGAGCTCCGGGATGTCGCGGATCGAAGCCAGGGTCAGCGTCAGGGCGAGCTCGGCCGTCGACGCGTCGTGAACACCGGCCGCATTGCAGAGCGTGACGCCGTCCGGGAGCTCGCCGACGAACTGCTCGTAGCCGGCGCTCTGCAGCTGGACGACCTCGAGCGCGTCGAGGCCCCGGGTGACGTCGGCGAGGCCGAGCTTCGTCATGTACGGCATGACCGCGAAGCGGATCTCGGCGCCGCGCGGGTGGGGGCGCTCCATGTCCCAGACGACCGCGTCGACGCCCTCGAGGTCAGCGAGGGCCTCGACGAACGCGGAGTCGGGGACGGACACGACGAGGGGATGAGCAGCCATGGAGCCACGCTAACGAAGGCCGGGTCGCCGGCCGGGAGCCGGTCCAGCACGTCGCCGATAGGCTCGGTGGAGTGATGACCCACCCCCACGTCCTGGCGCTCGGCTCGGGCCGACGGACAGCCCCGTCCGGGGGCGGACGCCCCACCGCCATCGACAAGCGGCCGGTCGCGTCGTTCGAGGTGCGCGACCCGGGCCCCAAGCACGGGGGCCTCGGAAGCGGCGTCGTCGGGGACGAGATCGGCAACCCGAAGCACCACGGCGGCACGCTGCAGGCCGTCTACGCCTACCCGCGCGAGGACCAGGAGTTCTGGGAGCAGCAGATCGGGCGACCCATCGCCCCAGGCGGTTTCGGCGAGAACATCACGACCGTGGGCATCGGGACGACGCACGCCCTCGTCGGCGAGCGGTGGCGGATCGGCGACGTCGTGCTGCAGGTCGAGGTGCCGCGCATCCCGTGCAGCACGTTCGCCGCGCACATGGGTGAGCCTCGCTGGGTGCGCCGCTTCACCGAGGCCGGGCGCACCGGCGCCTACCTCTCGGTCGTCACCCCGGGGCTGGTGCACGCCGGCGCGCCCATCGAGGTCGAGCGGCCCACCCACGACGTCGACCTGCTCCTGCTCTTCCGCGCCCTCACCGGCGACCTCGCCGCCGCGAGAAGGGTCGTCGTGGCGGACGTGGTCCACCCCGACGTCCGCGACGGGCTGCTGGATACGCTCGGGCGACGCGGCGGCTGAGCCACCGCGGTCCCGGGCGCCCGGTGGGACACAATGGGGTATGCCGCACTCCTCCCGATCGGTAGGCCGCGCCCTCCTGGGCGGTGTCTTCGTCGCGCTGGTCACGGCCGCGTGCTCGACGGCCGAGCCCTCTGCCCCCTCGACGGGTCCCGGGACGAGCGGGTCGACGACCCTCACCACGACCACCGAGGCCGGAAGCAGCACCTCGACGTCGGCGACCCCCACGACCACACGCCCGCCGGCGGCCCAGCCCGCCGGACCGGTGACCCTGCTCGGCGGGCTCGACATCGCCTGGTCGGTCGCGGTGCTGCCCGACGGCAGCGCCCTCGTCAGCGAGCGCAACACCGGGCGGATCCACCACGTGCCCAAGCCCGGCTCCGGGGGCAAGGCCACCGTCGCCGGGAGACTGCCGATCACCCGCACCGAGGGCGAGGGCGGCCTGCTCGGCCTCGCCGTTCCGGAGGACTTCGACGCCGACCCCGTCTTCTACGCGTACTACTCCACCGAGAGCGACAACCGCATCGCCGCCGTGCCGTGGCGCGACGGGACCATCGGCGAGCCGGTCGTCATCTTCGCCGGCATCCCCCGCGGGCGGAACCACAACGGTGGTCGCATCGCCTTTGGCCCGGACGGCTACCTCTACGTCGGCACGGGCGAGGCCGGCGACACGTCCCTGTCGCAGAACCTCGACTCGCTCGGCGGGAAGATCCTGCGCATCACCCCCGACGGCGACCCTGCCCCCGGCAACCCCTTCGGCGGCTCCCCGATCTGGTCCTACGGCCACCGCAACGTGCAGGGCCTTGCCTGGGACAGTCGGAAACGCCTGTGGGCCAGCGAGTTCGGGCAGAACACGTACGACGAGCTCAACCGTATCGAGCCCGGCAAGAACTACGGCTGGCCCGAGGTCGAGGGCCGTGCCGACAACCCCGACTACGTCGACCCGGTCGCCCAGTGGGCGACGTCCGAGATGTCACCGAGCGGCATCGCCGTCGGTCCCGACGGCGCCGTCTACATGGCGGCCCTGCGCGGACAGTCGGTCTGGCGCGTGCCGGTCAACGCCGACGGGTCCGTCGGCACGCCCACCCGACACCTCCAGGGCACCTACGGCCGCATCCGCGACATCCGTTTCGTCGACAACCGGGCGTGGATCACGACGAGCAACAACGACGGCGCCGACCGGCTCATCTCACTGCCGTCGCCCGCAGTCGGCGTCGGCTGACGCTCCTGGCCCATCGGTGACCCGTGGACCTGCCGCCGGTGCCGACACGTGGCTAGCCTGACGGGCAGGGTCGGCACCGGCGCCACCCACGAACAGGAGGGGCACCCATGGGTTCGTACGACGAGATCCTCGACCAGGTACCGATCGACCAGCTGGCGGGCCAGCTCGGGGTCGGCAGCGACGAGGTGCGCCAGGCGGCGGAGAACGCCCTGCCCGCCCTCCTCGGCGGTCTGCAGGCCAACGCCGGCGACCCTGCCGGCGCCGACTCGCTGCTCTCTGCCCTCTCCGACCACCAGGGCTCGATCAACGGGCTCGACGACGTCGACGAGCAGGACGGTCAGGCCATCGTCGGCAACATCTTCGGCGGCAGCACCGACCAGGTCGTCACCCAGCTGGGCGGCCTGGGCGGGTCGTCCGGGAGCCTCGTCCAGAAGCTGCTGCCCATCCTCGCCCCGATCGTCATGTCGTGGCTCGCCAACAAGCTGGGTCAGGGTGGCCTCGGCGGGATGCTCGGTGGCGGCTCGGGCTCGACCGGCTCGACCGGCTCGACCGGCTCGACCGGCTCGACCGGCTCGACGGGTGCGGGAGCGACCGACGGTGGCCCGCTCTTCCCCGGCGGCGTGGGCGCCGACAGCGGGCCGGTGCAGGCTCCGGGCAGCGCGACGTCGACGGGCGCGGCGTCCGGTGGGTCGAACCCGCTGCAGGACATCCTCGGCCAGGTGCTCGGTGGCGGCTCCGGCTCGTCCGGCGGCAGCGGCGGGGCGGGTGACGTCCTCGGCGGCCTGCTGGGCGGACTCCTCGGCGGCGGCAAGCGCTGACCCCAACCGTCGAGAGGCCACCCGTGGCCCCCTGACGCACGTCGAGAGGCCAGCTCGAGCCCACGTACGTGGGCCTGAGCTGGCCTCTCGACTGCGCTGGGGCGGCCGAACGTGGCCTCTCGACGGTTGGGGCGGGCGGGTTACTGGAGCTTGGCGAGGATGAGCTCGCGGGCCTTGCCGGCGTCGGCCTGGCCCTTCATCTCCTTCATGACCTGACCGATGAGCGCGCCCGCGGCCGCCACCTTGCCGTCGCGGATCTTGGCCGCGACGTCGGGGTTGGCCTCGATGACCTTGTCGACGGCCGCCTCGAGGGCACCGTCGTCCTGGACGAGCTCGAGCCCGCGGGCGTCCGCCACGGCCGTGGGGGTGCCCTCGCCGGCGAGCACGCCGTCGAGCACCTGACGGGCCATCGAGTCGTTGAGCCGGCCCGAGGCGACGAGGCCGTCGAGCTCGGCGACGTGCGCGGGCGTCAGGCCCAGCCCGGCGGCATACGTCACGATGTCCTGGCCCTCGGCGTTCGCGCGCCGTGACGGCTCACCGAGCCACCACTTCCTCGCGGCAGCCGCACTCGCGCCCGCCGCCACGGTCTCCTCGATGAGCTCGACCGCGCCGGCGTTGACGACGTCGCGCATCTCGAGATCGCTGTAGCCCCAGTCGGACTGGAGCCGCTTGCGGCGCAGTCCCGGGGGCTCCGGCAGCGTGCCGCGCAGGGCATCGACCGTCTCACGGGTCGGGGCGACAGGCACCAGGTCGGGCTCGGGGAAGTAGCGGTAGTCCTCGGCGTCCGACTTGACGCGGCCCGACGTCGTGATGCCGGTGTCCTCGTGCCAGTGCCGGGTCTCCTGCAGGATCGAGCCACCGCCGTCGAGGATCGCCGCGTGGCGCGAGATCTCATAGCGCACGGCGCGCTCGACCGACCGGAGCGAGTTGACGTTCTTCGTCTCGGTGCGGGTGCCCAGCGGCACGGCGAGCTGCTCCTCGCTCAGCGGGTCACCGACGTGAGGCCGCAGCGACACGTTCGCGTCGCAGCGCATCGAGCCCTGCTCCATCTTGACGTCGCTGACGTCGAGGGCGCGCAGCAGCTCGCGCAGTGCCGAGACGTACGCCTTGGCGACCTCGGGCGCGCGCTCCCCCGCCCCGACCATGGGCTTGGTGACGATCTCGATGAGCGGGATGCCGGCGCGGTTGTAGTCGACGAGCGAGTGGTCGGCGCCGTGGATGCGGCCGGTCGCGCCGCCGATGTGCAGCGACTTGCCGGTGTCCTCCTCCATGTGCGCGCGCTCGATCTCGACGCGGTAGGTGCTGCCGTCCTCGAGCTCGACGTCGAGGTGTCCCTCGAAGGCGATCGGCTCGTCGTACTGCGAGGTCTGGAAGTTCTTGGGCATGTCCGGGTAGAAGTAGTTCTTCCGGGCGAAGCGGCACCACTCGGCGATCTCGCAGTTGAGCGCCAGGCCGATGCGGATGGCCGACTCCACGGCCTTCTCGTTGACCACGGGCAGCGCACCGGGCAGCCCGAGGCAGACCGGGCAGACCTGCGAGTTGGGCTCGGCGCCGAACTCCGTGGGGCAGCCGCAGAACATCTTGGTCGCCGTGTGGAGCTCGACGTGGACCTCGAGGCCCATCACCGGGTCGAACTTCCTCATGGCCTCGTCGTAGTCCATGACGGCGTCGGTCGCGACGGTGGTCATGTCAGGCTCCCTTCGCTGCAGCGGCGACGCCCAGCTCGGGCGCGCGGTCGAGGATCGGACCGCCCCAGCGGTCGACGAGCGCGGCCTCGAGGGCAGCGCCCACGGAGTAGAGCCGCTCGTCCTTCGTGGCCGGGGCGAGGATCTGGATGCCGGCGGGCAGCCCGTCCTCGTCGGCGAGACCCGAGGGGATCGACATGCCCGGCACGCCGGCGAGGTTGGCCGGGATGGTGGCGATGTCGTTGAGGTACATCGCCATCGGGTCCTCGAGCTTGTCGCCGAGCTTGAACGCCGTGGTCGGCGCGGTGGGGCTGACGAGGACGTCGACCTTGTCGTACGCCGACGCGAAGTCCTGTGCGATGAGCGCGCGGACCTTCTGGGCCGAGCCGTAGTACGCGTCGTAGTAGCCGGAGCTCAGGGCGTAGGTGCCGAGGATGATGCGCCGCTTGACCTCCGGGCCGAAGCCGGCGTCGCGCGTCGCCGCCATGACCTGCTCGGCGCTCGGGGCGTCGACGCCGTCGGGCTGCACGCGCATGCCGTAGCGCATCGCGTCGAACTTCGCGAGGTTGCTCGACGCCTCGCTGGGGAGGATGAGGTAGTAGGCCGCGAGGGCGTACTCGAAGTTGGGGCAGCTGACCTCGACGACCTCGGCACCGAGCTCCTGCAGGAGGGCGACCGACTCGTCGAAGCGGGCCCGCACGCCGGGCTGGTAGCCCTCGCCGCCGAGCTCCTTGACGACACCGATCCTCATGCCACGCACGTCGGCCGCGCGGGCTGCCTCGACGACGGGCGGGACGGGGGCGTCGATCGACGTCGAGTCCATCGGGTCGTGGCCGCCCATGACGGCGTGCAGCAGCGCGGTGTCGAGGACGGTGCGCCCGCAGGGGCCGGCCTGGTCGAGGGAGCTCGCCAGGGCCACGAGGCCGTAGCGCGAGACGCCGCCGTAGGTGGGCTTGGTGCCGACCGTCGCGGTGACGGCCGCGGGCTGACGGATGGAGCCACCGGTGTCGGTCCCGGTGGCGAGCGGCGCCTGGAACGACGCCAGCACCGAGCTCGAGCCACCGCCCGAGCCGCCGGGGATCCGGTCGAGGTCCCACGGGTTGTGCGACGGGCCGTAGGCGGAGTGCTCGGTCGAGGAGCCCATCGCGAACTCGTCCATGTTCGTCTTGCCGAGGATCGGCAGGCCGGCCTGGCGCAGCTTCGTGACGACCGTCGCGTCGTAGGGCGGGACCCAGCCCTCGAGGATCCTGCTGCCGCACGTCGTCGGCAGGCCCTTCGTCGTCATGACGTCCTTGACGGCGATCGGCACACCGGCGAGGGCCCCGAGGGTCTCGCCGGCCCGGCGCCGGTCGTCGACGGAGCGGGCCTGGGCGAGCGCCCCGGCTCCGTCGACGTGGAGGTAGGAGTGCACCTGGCCGTCGACGGCCACGATCCGGTCGAGGTGCGCCTGGGTCACCTCGACGGAGCTGATGGCTCCGCTCGCGAGTGCGTCGGCGAGGCCGGCGGCGGTGGCCCTCGTCAGGTCAGTTGGCAGGTCGGTCACGTCAGTGCCTTCGGTTCGTAGCTGCGACAACGGGTTTCGTGGTGCCCGTCACCGGGCGGGCGTATGCCGGGTGCTCGGCCCGGCGGCATACCTGGGCGTGGTGGGTGGCTCAGTCCTCGTCGAGGATGCGCGGCACCGAGAAGCGCTGCTGCTCGGCCTCGGGCGCCCCGGCGAGCACGGCCTCGGCACCGAGGCTCGGGCGCACCACGTCGGCTCGGGTCACGTTGGTCAGCGGCATCGGGTGCGACATCGGGGCGACGCCCTCGGTCGGGGCCTGCTGGACCTTGGCCACGGACTCGAGGATGACCCCGAGCTCACCCACCATGCGGTCGAGCTCGGCTTCCGAGAGCTCGATGCGGGCGAGGCCGGCCAAGTGGGCTACGTCGTCGCGGGACAGGGATGACATGCGGGCCAGTCTATGGGGCAGCCCTCGGGGCCCGGACCACCCGTCCGGGTGCCCCGGGGCGGCAGCGCCGGTGCCCTTCGGGTGTCCCGCCCGGCGACGTCGCCGGCGAAGTCGTCGCGTCGTGGGCGTGTCCTGCGGGACGGGTGGCTCGTTGACCACACCGGACCCACGAACCGCCCAAGGAGAACCCTCGATGACGAGCCCGGCCACCCCGACCACCACGACGCCCGAGCGCACGGAGACCGTGGCGCCGCCTCCCGCCCCGGCCGGCGAGCCTGCGGTCCGCACCCACACCGGCTCGCCCGCCGCAGCGCCCGCCGAGGCTTCGACAGACGCGCCGGCGGATGCACCGACGGATGCGCCGACGGATGCGCCGGCGGACGCGCCGGCGGATGCACCCACCGACGCACCGACCGACCGGGCGGCGGCCAAGGCCGAGATGGCGGACGTCGCCCCTCGCGCGCGCCGCTCACCGGACGTGGGGGCGGGCGCCCGCCGGGCCGCACACCTCACCGGGGCCGGCATCACACGGCTGCGCACCCTGCTCGCCGAGATCGCGTGGCTCTCGTGCCTGCTCGCGGCTACGGCGCTGCTGCTCGGCGCCGTGCTCGTGGTGCTCGATGCCAACACCCGCAACGCGCTCGTCGTGGCCGTGCTGCGCGCCGCGGACTGGGCCGACCTCGGCGTCTTCAGCCGGACCGCGGGCGTCAAGCAGTTCAGCGGCGACAACGCCGTCGTCAAGAACACCGTCACCAACTGGGGCCTCGCCGCGGTGGCATGGCTCGTGGTGGGGCGGGTCGCCCGCCGCATCCTCACACCCTGACGGTCCGCCGACGTGCGTCAGGCAGGCTGAGCTGCGCTACGCTTCTTTTGCTAACACTGTTCGCAAAGGAGTGGTCGCGTGAAGGTCCTCATGCTCGCCCCGGGCACTCGCGGAGACGTCGCCCCAGCCGCCGGCCTCGGCAGGTCGTTTGTCGACGACGGGCACGACGTGACGATCGTCGCGGGGGCGGAGTACGCGCGCCTCGTGGTCGAGGCCGGCTGCACGCACGTCGGCTTCGACGCCCCGATGACGCTGCCCGAGCCGTCGGACCCCGACTCGTCCGAGGGGCGGAAGGGGCCGGGTGTCGCCGCCTACCTCAGGGTGCTCCGTTCCTACATGGAGGACGCCGCGACGGCCGCCCTCGCGGCTGCCCCGGGTGCCGACGTCGTCCTCACCAACGCGATCTCGCCCTACGGCCACGACATCGCCGAGCACCTCGGGGTGCCGTCGGCCGCGGCCCTCCTCCAGCCGGCCGAGCCGAGCAGCGCGTACCCGCCGGTGATCGCCAGCCGGCGCGACCTGGGTCCGGCGAACCGGCTGGCCGGACGCCTCGCCGAGCGTGTGCGCACGCCGTACGACCCCGCCTGCGCCCGGGTGCGTTCCGAGCTCGGCCTGCCTGCTGAGAGCCGCGCGCACGCGCAGCGGCGACGCCGAGCGGCGAGCCTGCCGGTGCACCACGGCATCAGCCCGGTCGTCCTCCCACGACCGAGCGACTGGTCGGACCGGCTGAGCCTCGACGGCTTCTGGTGGCCGGCGCCGTCGGCAGCCGGAACGCCGGGAGCCGCACTGGCCGAGACCCTGGCCTCGGGTCCGCCACCGGTCGTCGTCAGCCTCGGCAGCCTCCCACCGGGTGGCGCCGTCGTCCGCGCGGTCGCCGATGCGGTGCGCGGCACCGGGCTGCGCACCGTCCTGCAGGGCGAGGCTCTCGACGCCACCGCGAGACACCTGGAGGACGAGCTCGGCCCCGACCGGGTCCTCCGTGTCGGGGACGTGCCGCACGTGTGGCTCCTCCCCCGTGCGGCCGCCGTCGTGCACCACGCCGGTGCCGGCGTCACCGCTGCCGCCCTCCGGGCCGGCGTCCCGTCGGTGCCCCTGCCGATGCACACCGACCAGCCGTTCTGGGGGCGCCGGCTCGTGGCCCTGTCCGCCGGCACCGCACCCGTCCCCATGACGCGGGTCACCGGCGAGGTGCTGGCAGCTCGCATGACCGAGGCCGTGACGTCGCGCGCACTGCGCGACGGTGCGGCGGCCGTCCGCGACGCGATCGCCCACGAGGACGGCACGGCGCCGTTGCGGGCCTGGTTGGAGCGGGTCGGCGCATGACTGGGCGGACCCCGGCGCGGGTCGGCGCGCCGACGGCGGCGAGACTCGACCGGTGAGCGACGAGGTCATCTGGATGCGGCGGGACAACTCCACCGTGGGCCGACCGGCACGACTCACGCGTGAGGCCCTGACGCGGGCGGCCGTCCGCGTGGCCGATGCCGAAGGCCTGGCAGCCGTGACCATGCGCAGCATCGCCTCGGAGCTGGGCACCGGAGGCGGCTCGCTGTACCGGCACGTCACCGGCCGCGACGAGCTGGTCGATCTCATGGTCGACCACGTCGCGGGTGAGTACGTGCTCGAGGCACCGACGGGTGACGCGATCGCGGACCTGACCGCGCTCGCGCTGCAGGGACTGGCCATCCATCGACGCCATCGCTGGCTCGGTGACGTCGTGGCGACACCCGTCCTCGGGCCCCATGGCCTTGCCCTGACCGAGCACGTCCTCGCAGTGCTCGAGAGACACCCGGCCGCCGACGGTCGGAAGCTCGTGGCCTTCGCGACGATGAACGCCCTCACGACCGCCTACGCCAGGTCCGGCCACAGCGACCAGGACCCGGCGCGCGCCCGGGGGCAGGCGGCCTACGTCGCGCACCTCGTCGCCGAAGGACGCCTCCCGCGCCTTGCCGCTCTGCGCCCGGAGGTCGGCGTCGAGCCCGACGAGGTCTTCCCGGTCATGCTGCGGCGGGTCCTGCGAGGGCTGCTCGACGACTGACCCGACGCCTCGCACCCCACCGGTTCGAGGTATCCGCGCCGACAGAACCAACGCGCGGATACCTCAAGCCGGTGAGTCGCTCAGTCCCGGCTCCTGCGACGCCGCTCCAGGACGTAGCGGCGCAGGACGTTGCGCCCGGTGCCCCAGATGCCGTGGCGGAAGAGCAGGACGATGACGACGAAGATCGTGCCGGTGATCAGCCCGATGCCCTCGAAGCCGGAGCTCGCGAGGTAGTCCTCGAGCGTCACGACGACGCCGGCGCCGACGAGGCCACCCCAGAGGGTGCCGATGCCGCCGAGGACCGTGATGAGCACGACCTTGCCCGACGTCGTCCACATCAGCTCCTGGAGGGATGCGAACTGGTGGCTCACCGCGAAGACGCCCCCGGCGAGACCCGCGAGGCCGGCCGAGATGATGAAGGCCGTGATCTTGTAGCGCTCGACGTCGTAGCCCAGCGCCCGGGCCCTGGCCGGGTTGTCGCGCACTGCCGTCAGCACGCGGCCGAAGGGCGAGTTGACGACCCGCCAGGCGAGCACGATCCCGACGAGGATCATGGCGGCACCGACGTAGTAGAAGTAGAACGGGTCGGTCTCGACGGCCTCGATGCCGAAGAAGTTCCTCGGGATGCCCTGCAGGCCGTTCTCGCCGCCCGTGAGGTCACGGGCCTGGTTGGCGATGAAGTAGATCATCTGCGCGAAGGCCAGCGTGACCATGGCGAAGTAGATGCCGGTGCGCCGGACGGAGAGGTAGCCGATCGGCCACGCGATGACCATCGCGAAGACGGCGCCGCCGACGACCGCGACCGGGAACGGCACACCCCAGTGGGTCGCGATGAGGCCCGTGCAGTAGGCCGAGCCGCCCCAGAACGCGGCGTGCCCGAAGCTGAGCAGCCCCGTGAAGCCGAGGAGCAGGTCGACGCTGATCGCGAAGAGTCCCCAGCAGAGGATGTCCATCGCGACGGGCGGGTAGATCCAGTACGGCAGCATCACGAGCACGGCGAGGCCGGCCAGGAGCATGACGTAGCGCAGCGGGTTGCGCCGCGACAGGATCGAGGGCTGGGCCAGGTCGACGTCGACCTTGGCGGTCATCTGCTCGCTCATGCGACCTCCTCTCGTCCGAAGAGCCCCGAGGGCCGGACGAGAACGACGATCGCCATCAGCACGAAGATGACGATCTGGGCGTACGTGGGGGCGTAGGCGATGCCGTAGGCCTCGACGAGTCCGACGAGGAAGCCCGCGACCACCGCCCCGAGGATCGATCCGAGGCCGCCGATGACGACCACGGCGAAGAGGATGATGATGAAGTTGCTGCCCATCTCGGCGGTGATCGCGCGGGTCGGCGCGGCGAGCACGCCGGCGAGGCCGGCGAGCGCGATGCCGAAGCCGAAGACGGGCGTGACCCAGAGGCCCACGTTGATGCCGAGGGCCCGGGTGCGGTCGGGCGACTCGGTCGCGGCACGCACGATCATGCCGATGCGCGTCTTCGTCAGCAGCAGACCGACGGCGACGCACACGACGACCGAGAAGAGACAGGCGAAGATCGCGTAGACCGAGAGGTTGACCGACCCGACCGTGACCTGGCCGCCGAGTCCGGCCGGCACCTGGTAGGGCAGACCGGACACGCCGTACCGCTGCTTGACGGCCTCGACGATCACCAGGGTGAGGCCGAAGGTGAGCAGGAAGTTGTAGAGCGGGTCGAGCTCGAGCAACCAGCGCACGAGCAGGCGCTCCATGAGCACGCCGAAGCCGAACATGAGGATCGGCACGATGACGAGTGCGGCCCAGAAGCCGACGTTCAGCTCGGCGAGCAGGACGGCCGACAGAACGGCGCCGAGCATGTAGCAGGCGCCGTGGGAGAAGTTGACGACCCCGAGGACACCGAAGATGACGGCGAGGCCCAGCGCGGACAGCGCGTAGAAGCCGCCGGCGGCGAGCCCCTGGAGGGTGTACTGGATGAATTCGCTCATGTCTCTCGCTCGTTCGCGTTCGATCGGGCCGGGTGGACCGGGCTGGGCCGGTGTCCGTGGCCGTATGCCGTCCGGCGCGGCCCCGTGGGACGCGACCGGACGGCACACCGGCGCAGAGCGCCGGCTCCAGCCATCGGCAGGTCAGCTCATCGAGCAGGCGGGGTTGGCCTCGCCGTAGGCCTCGGCGGCCGGGATCGTCTTCTCGATGTCCTCGTAGTCCCACTCCTCCGGGGCGGAGCTCTTGACCTTGGCGAGGTAGACGTCGTGCGTGACGGCGTGGTCGGCCTTGCGGACCTCGCCGTTGCGCAGGAAGACGTCGTTGATCTTCTTGCCCTCGAGCTTGCCGACGACGGCGTCCGCGTTGTCCGTCCCGGCCTCCTGGACGGCCTCGAGGTAGTTCATCGCGGCCGAGTAGTTCGCGGCGTGGGCGAACGACGGACGGGTGTTCGTCTTCTCCTTGAAGCGGTCGGCCCACTTCTTGTTCTGCGCGTCGAAGTTCCAGTACCACGCGTCGGTGAACTGCGTACCGGCGAACTGGTCGACGCCGAGCGAGTGGATGTCGGTGATGAACATCAGGCCGACCGCGAGCTGGACCTTGCCCTTGAGCGAGCTCTGGTTGAACTGCTTGACGAAGTTGATGAGGTCGCCACCAGCGTGCATCGAGCCGATGACATCAGGGTCGCCCTCGCCGGCCTTGGTGATGAAGGTGGCGAAGTTGTCGCTCGGGAAGGGCGAGGCGATCGACTGGCCGACGGTGCCGCCCGCGGCGGTGATCTCCTTGGTGAAGGACTTGTTCATGTCCTGGCCGAAGGCGTAGTCCGGGTAGACGATGTTCCACTTCTTGCCGCCGGCCTTGGTGATCGTGCCGGCGGTGCCGCGTGCCAGGACGCCGGTGTTGTACGCCCAGTGGAACGTGTACTTGTTGCAGCTCGCGCCGGTCAGCGCCGTCGTGCCCGCGCCGATGTTGATGTAGAGCTTCTTCTTGTTCTTGGCCTGCGTGGCGACGGCGAGGGCGGCAGCCGAGTTCGGCACGTCGAGGATGATGTCGGCCTTCTGGCGGTCGTACATCTCCTGCGCCTTGGAGTTGGCGATGTCGGCCTTGTTCTGGTGGTCGGCCGTGACGACCTCGATGTCCTTGGCGACGGCCTTGTCGCCGTACTTGGCCTTGTAGTCCTCGATCGCCATCTCGATGGCGACCTTGCTGTTGGGACCGGACAGGTCCTTGTAGACGCCCGACTGGTCGTTGAGCAGGCCGATGACGACCTTGTCGTCGGTGAGCTTGCTCGAGCCGCCGGACTGCGGGCCGCCGGCCCCTCCGCACGCGGCGAGCGCGAGCGACGCGGTCGCCGCGATGGCGACGGTGCCCTGAACTGTCCTGCTACGCATGTCCCCTCCTGGGGTTGTGTCGAGATGTGACGGGTGTGTGACGGGGTGACGCGGGGTGGGGCCGTGTGACGCGATGGACGCGAAGGCGTCCTGACGCTGGCGTGGTGCGCCCGGCGGTGCTGCGGCCGGGGCCGTGGACGGGGGCTACATCCCGAGGTAGGTGAGCAGCTCGCCCTCGCGGGCCTTGAAGTCGTCGTTGCCGAGGTGCTCGACGACCTTGCCCTGCGCGAGCAGGTAGTGGCGGTCGGCGACGGCCCTGGCGAACGTGACGTTCTGCTCGACGAGGAGGACACCGACCCCCTGGCCCTTGATCTCGCGGATGATCTCGCCGATGCGCTGCACGATCACGGGGGCCAGGCCCTCGCTCGGCTCGTCGAGCAGCAGCAGTCGGGAGCCCATCCGCAGCACCCGGGCCATGGCGAGCATCTGCTGCTCGCCGCCCGACAGCTTGGTGCCGGGGAAGTCACGCCGCTCGTGGAGCACCGGGAAGAACTCGTAGACCCGCTCGAGCGGCCAGGCGTCCGCGTGGACGACGGGCGGCAGGAGGAGGTTCTCGGCGACGGTGAGGCTCGCGTAGATGCCGCGGTCGTCGGGGACCCAGCCGATGCCGGCGCGCGCGCGGGCGTCGGCCGAGCGCTTGGCGAGGTCGGTGCCGTCGAGGGTGATCGTGCCCTCGGTCTGTCGGTGCAGGCCCATGACCGAGCGCAGCAGGGTGGTCTTGCCGGCACCGTTGCGTCCGACGAGGGTGACGACCTCGCCGGGGGCGACGTCGATGCTGACGTCGGTGAGGACGCGGGCCTCGCCGTACCAGGCGGACAGGCCTGCCACCTCGAGCATCCGGGACGGGCCGGGCTCGGCACCCGCCGTCGACCCGGCGCCCGAGAGCGAGGCCTGCTCCGTGGTCGTCGTGCCGGCCGTGTCGGTCGTGTCGTCACTCATGGGCTGCTCCGAGGTATGCCGTGATGACCCTCTCGTCGGCGCGCACCTGCTCGTAGGGTCCCTCCGCGAGCACCTGCCCCGACTGGAGCACGGTGACGCGGTCGGCGAGCGAGCCGACGACGTGCATGTTGTGGTCGACGAAGACGACGGTGCGGCCCGCCGCCAGCTGCTTGACGAGCGCGATGGTGCGGTCGACGTCCTCGATGCCCATGCCGGCGGTCGGCTCGTCGAGGAGCAGCAGCTTGGGGTCGAGGGCCATCGCGATGGCGAGCTCGAGGGCGCGCTTCTGGCCGTAGGCCAGGGACGAGGCCGGTGCGCCGGCGCGGTCGGCGAGCCCGACCTGCTCCAGCAGCTCCATGGCCCGGTCCTTGAACGTCGACATGCGGGTGACCGAGCGCCACCACTGCTTGCCCATGCCGGTCGGGCTGGCGAGCGCGAGCTCGAGGTGCTCGCGCAGCGTCATCGCCTCGAAGAGGCTCGTGATCTGGAACGAGCGCGCGATGCCGAGCGGCGCGATCTGCTCGGGATCCATACCGGTGATGTCCTGGCCGTCGAAGAGCACGGTGCCGGACGTCGGGGACAGGAAGCCGGTGAGCAGGTTGAACAGCGTGGTCTTGCCCGCACCGTTGGGTCCGACGAGGGCATGGACCGTGCCGCGGGTGACCGTGAGGTCGACCTCCGAGACGGCCCGGAAACCGCGGAACTCCTTGGTCAGGGCCCTGGTCTCGAGCAACGGGGTACCCGTCAAGACCTGCACCTCCTCGTGCGTCGCGCTCTGGTGAGCATGGTGTCGGGCCGTGCCGGTCGGATCTGACCAGCGATGTCGACCCCGGAGAGTCCGGGAAACTTCGGCAAAGCCTAGGAGGGCAGCCCGGCGAAAGGACGGTGGGGACCCACACACCTGGACGGGTTCTGTGGGGTCGGCACACATGAGTCGGTGCAGCCGTCGGTCGACCGGTCGTGCGGCGCGCGAGGCGACGGGCCTCACCGGTTGGCGGTGGCCGGCCCGGTCCCGACGAGCCGGACCTCACGCTCGTCCAGGACCCGCTCGCGGAGCTCCGGGCACGTGCCCTCGACGGGCAGGATCACTCGGGCGAGCCCGTCTCGAGGAGTCGCCGGAAGCCGTCCTCGTCGAGGATCGTGAGACCCAGCTCCTCTGCCTTGGCCGCCTTGGACCCGGCGTTGGCGCCGATGACGACGTAGTCGGTCTTCTTCGAGACCGACCCGGAGGCCTTGCCTCCGCGGCCGATGATGGCCTCCTTCGTCTCGTCGCGCGAGAAGCCCTCGAGCGATCCGGTCACGACGACGGTCTTGCCCTCGAGCGTGCGCTCGAGGGTCGTGTCGACCTCGTCGGCCATCCGGACGCCGGCGTCGGCCCACTTGCGCACGATCTCCTGGTGCCAGTCGACCTCGAACCAGGCGGTGACGGCCTCGGCGATGACGCCGCCGACGCCCTCGGCCTGCGCCAGCTCCTCGGTCGACGCGGCGCGGATCGCGTCCATCGAGCCGAAGTGGGTGGCCAGGGCCCGCGCCGCGGTGGGCCCGACGTGGCGGATGGAGAGGGCCACGACGACGCGCCAGAGCGGCTGCGACTTGGCCTTCTCGAGCTCGGTGAGCAGCTTGTCGCCACCGGCGGACAGGACCCGGCCGTCGACGACGCGCTCGGCGGGGTCGGTCTTCTTGGCGGCCCTCGTGTAGAGCGGCACCTGCGCGAGCGTGTCGCGGGTGATGCCGTACTCCCCCGCGTGCGGGCTGTCCCGGCCCGGGGCGAAGAGGTCGCCCTCGTCGGTGATGACGCCCGACTCGAGCAGCGCGATCGAGCCCTCCCAGCCGAGGGCCTCGATGTCGAGACCGCCGCGTGCGGCGAGGGCGAAGACCCGCTCGCGCAGCTGGCTCGGGCACGAACGCGTGTTGGGGCAGCGGATGTCCTTGTCGCCCTCCTTCTCGGGGGCGAGCGGCGTGCCGCAGGCGGGGCAGTCGGTCGGCATGACGAAGGCGTGCTCGCTGCCGTCGCGCAGCTCGACGACGGGGCCGACGATCTCGGGGATGACGTCGCCCGCCTTGCGCAGCACGACCGTGTCGCCGATGAGCACGCCCTTGCGCTCGACCTCGTACGCGTTGTGCAGCGTCGCCTGCTCGACCGTGGAGCCGGCGACCACGACGGGCTCCATGACGCCGTAGGGCGTCACCCGTCCCGTGCGCCCGACGTTGACCCGGATGTCGAGGAGCTTCGTGTTCACCTCCTCGGGCGGGTACTTGAAGGCGATGGCCCACCTCGGCGCCCTCGACGTGGCGCCCAGCTGGCGCTGGAGGGCCACCTCGTCGACCTTGACGACGATGCCGTCGATGTCGTGGGCCCGGTCGTGGCGGTGCTCGCCGTGGAAGGTCACGAACTCCTGCACGGCCGCGATGTCGGGCAGGACGCGCACCTCGTCGGACGTGGGCAGACCCCAGGCGCGGAGGGCGGCATACCCCTCGCTCTGGCGCTCGATGTCGAAGCCGCGGCGCGCGCCGATGCCGTGCACGAGCATGCGCAGCGGTCGGCCGGCGGTCACCTTGGGGTCCTTCTGGCGCAGCGAGCCGGCGGCGGCGTTGCGCGGGTTGGCGAAGGGCGCCTTGCCCGCCTCGACGAGGCCCGCGTTGAGGTCGGCGAAGGCCGCGGTCGGGAAGAACACCTCGCCGCGGATCTCGACGAGCTCGGGCACGTCGTCGCCGGAGAGCCGGTCGGGGATGCCCTCGATGGTGCGCACGTTGTTGGTGACGTCCTCACCGGTGCGGCCGTCACCGCGGGTCAGGGCGCGCACGAGGCGGCCCTTCTCGTAGAGGAGGTTGATGGCGAGCCCGTCGATCTTGAGCTCGGTGAGGTAGTGGGCGCCGGCCCCGACCTCGCGCTCGACGCGCTCGGCCCACGTCTGCAGCTCCTCGAACGAGAAGGCGTTGTCGAGGCTCAGCATCCGCTCGACGTGGTCGACGGTCTCGAACCCGGTCGCGAAGGACGCGCCGCCGACGTTCTGCGTCGGGCTCTCGGGCGTGCGCAGCGACGGGTGCTCGTCCTCGAGGGTGTTGAGCCGTCGGATGAGGGTGTCGTACTCGCCGTCGCTGATCGTCGGCGCGTCCTTGACGTGGTAGGCGAACTGGGCCGCGGCGGCCTGCTCGGCGAGCTCGGCCCACTCCTGGTGGACCTCGGTCGGGACGTCGTCGGTGACGGGCGTGGGGCCGGTGCTCTCGCTCACGCGCTCATCCTGCCAGCCGGCCCCGACGGTGGCCGACCGATGACACTCGTCACGTGGCGGCGGGTCTGTTCACCGGGCGACCCAGCAGTGACAATGGGCCGGAGCCCGCCCCCTGCGAAGGAGCAGAGATGACCAACCTCGCCGCCAACCTCACCGCCACCGCGGCCCGCGTCCCCGACAAGGTGGGCATCAAGCTCGACCAGATCGAGCTCTCGTGGTCGGCGCTGCACCGCGCGGCGGCGGCGGTGGCCGGGCAGCTGCGCGCTGCGGGTCTCGAGCCCGGCGACCGCGTCTCGCTCATCCTGCCCAACGTGCCGGCCTACCCCGTCGCCTTCTACGGCTCGCTCCTCGCCGGCGGTGTCGTCGTGCCGATGAACCCGCTGCTCAAGTCGGGCGAGATCCAGTACTTCTACGAGGACAGCGGCGCGCGCTTCAGCTTCGTGTGGCCCGACTTCGCCGACGAGGCCGGCAAGGCGGCGGCCGAGACCGGCACGCGCCTGGTCGTCTGTGGCCCCATGGGACCGGCGGACGGACAGTTCGACGCGTCCGAGACGGCCGGCGCGCCGGTGCTCGAGCCGGTCGAGCGCGCCGACGACGACACCGCCGTGATCCTCTACACGAGCGGCACCACCGGCAAGCCCAAGGGCGCCGAGCTGACGCACTTCAACCTCCACCGCAACGCCGAGCGCTCGGCGACCGACATCATGCAGATCACCGAGGACGACGTGATCATGGGGTGCCTGCCGCTCTTCCACGTCTTCGGGCTCACGTGCGGTCTCAACACCTCGGTCCAGCGCGGGTGCACCCTGACCCTGATCCCCCGCTTCGACCCGGCCAAGGCCATCGAGGTCCTCGGGCGCGACCACGTGACGATCTTCCAGGGCGTCCCGACGATGTATGCCGCCATCCTCAACCACCCGAACGCCGACGAGGCCGACACGAGCAGCCTGCGCACCTGCGCGTCCGGCGGCTCCGCGATGCCGGAGGCGGTCATGAAGGCGTTCGAGCAGAAGTTCCACTGCCAGATCCTCGAGGGCTACGGCCTCTCCGAGACCTCTCCCGTCGCATCCTTCAACATGCCGGACAAGCCGACCAAGCCGGGCACCATCGGGCGGGCGATCCCGGGCTGCGAGATGAAGCTCATCGACCTGGACGGCAACGACACCCCGGCCGGCGAGATCGGCGAGATCGCGATCCGCGGCGAGAACATCATGAAGGGCTACTGGAACCGGCCCGAGGCCACGAAGGAGGCCATCCCCGACGGGTGGTTCCGCTCGGGCGACCTCGCGACCGTCGACGACGAGGGCTACTACACGATCGTCGACCGCAAGAAGGACCTGATCATCCGCGGCGGCATGAACGTCTATCCGCGCGAGGTCGAGGAGGTGCTCTACACGCACCCGGACGTGCTCGAGGCAGCCGTCGTCGGCGTGCCCGACGACCTCATGGGTGAGGAGGTCGGCGCCGCCGTGGTGCTCCGTCCCGGCTCGACCGCGACCCTCGAGGACGTCCAGACCTACGTCAAGGAGCGCCTCGCGGCCTACAAGTACCCTCGCCGCATCTGGTCGCTCGACGAGCTGCCGAAGGGTCCGACCGGCAAGATCCTGCGTCGCGAGGTGCGTCCGCGCACCGCCTCCTGACGGGCCGCGCAGGCCCTCGGGCGAGCCCGCCACGACGTCCGGACGGCCTCTCCCGGCAGATCAGCGGCTCGGGCGACACGCGACGGTTTGGACGCGCCGCACGTTTTGGAGTATTGCCCCCGTATCGGTGACACTGGAGCAGGGTCACTATCGACGTGCCGCACCCCGCCCCGCCCTGGGGCGCCCGGCGTCGCGTCTGCGAAGGGTATTCACGCGTGAAGTTGAGCATCCGTTCCGCCGCAGTCTCGGGGATGGCCGTCCTGGCCATGCTCGGCGTCACGGCCTGCAATGCAACCGCCACGGCCGACAACGGCAAGCCCGCGAGCTCCTCCTCGTCGGCGCCCGGTGAGACCTCGTCGCCGGCGCCCACCCCGACCACCGACCCGGTCGTCTTCAAGACCACCCCGGCCGACGAGTCCGAGGACGTCTCGGTCGACACGCGGGTCACCGCCTCGGCCGAGAAGGGCACGCTCAAGAAGGCCTCGCTCTCCTACAAGAGCAAGAAGGGCAACCGCATCCCCGTCGACGGCACCCTCGACGGCGGCAGGTGGACGGCGGGCGACCTGCTCGAGCCCGGAGTCAAGTACACCCTGGCCCTCGAGGCCGAGGACGCCGACGGCAAGACGACTGAGTCGACGCAGACGTTCCGCACCTCGAACCTCACGCTCGACGACCAGGTCTACGTCGCGATCTCGCCGCGTGACGGCGGCACGGTCGGCATCGGTATGCCCGTCGTCGTCCGCTTCGACCTGCCGGTCGTCGACAAGGCGAGCTTCGAGAAGCACATGAAGGTCACCTCGACCCCGGCCCAGGCCGGCTCCTGGTACTGGCTCAGCTCGCGTGAGGCGCACTGGCGCCCCAAGACGTACTGGAAGGCCGGCACCAAGGTGCACGTCGAGGCCGACCTCAACGGCGTCCCCGCGGGTGGCAACCGCTACGGACAGATGTCCCGGACCTCCGACTTCACCATCGGCCGCGCCGTCGTCGCCAAGGTCAACCTCAAGACGGACCAGATGGACGTCTTCATCAACGGCAAGTGGGTCAAGCGCATCCCGGTCACCGGTGGCCGCGACGGCTTCACGACCCGCTCGGGCGTCAAGGTCATCATGGACAAGCAGACCAACATCACGATGCGCGCCGAGACCATCGGCCTCAAGAAGGGCGACACCGGCTACTACGAGGACACCCCGGTCAAGTACGCCATGCGCGTCACGAACTCCGGCGAGTTCCTCCACACGGCCCCGTGGTCCGTGGCCGACCAGGGCCACCGCAACGTGAGCCACGGCTGCACGGGCATGAGCGACGCCAACGGCAAGTGGCTCTACGGCCAGATGCAGATCGGCGACGTCGTCGAGACGACCGGCACCAACCGTCCCATGACGATGGGCAACGGCTACTCCGACTGGAACCTCAGCTGGGCCAGGTGGACGTCCGGCTCCGCGCTCTGAGCCGAGCCACCGAGACCGACGAGGCCGGTCACCCTCCGGGGTGACCGGCCTCTGGCGTGTCCGGGACCCGTCGCAGGGGACGGTCAGCCGGCGCTGCGCTCCTCGAGCTCGCGGGCCGTCTCGACCGCCGCGCGCTGGACGGAGCGGGCGACGTCCGGTGACACGGTGGCGAGACCACAGGCCGGCGTGACGACGACGTCGGCGAGGGACCTGAGGGGCAGCCCGGTCCGGGTCCAGGGCGCGACGAGGTCGGCGGCGAGGTCCTGCGGCCGCGTGCGGCTGCCGTCGGTGGGCACGACGCCGGCGTGGAGGCGTATGCCGTCCTCCACCGCGACGGCGATGCCCTCCCACTCGCGCGGGCGCAGCAGTGAGGTGTCGAGCGACAGCGCGGTCGGTGTCGTCGCGCGCAGCAGGGGCAGCGGCGGGCCCGCCGCACAGCAGTGCACGACCGTGTCGCCGTCGTGCGCCCCGAGCACCGTCAGCAGGCCGGCCGCGGCGACCTGCGGGTCGAGGCTCGGCAGGCGACCGAAGCCCGACGAGGTCGGCAGCCGGCCGGCGAGCACGGTGGGGAGGCTGGGCTCGTCGACCTGGAGGACGACCTGCGCGCCTGGGACGAGGCTGCGCACCGTCGCGACGTGGAGGCGTACGCCCTCGGCGAGCGACTCGACGAGGTCGCGGCTGGCGCCGTCGTCGACGATGACGCGCTCGCCGCGCGAGAGCCACACGTTGGCGGCGAGGGTCCACGGCCCGACGACCTGGAGCTTGAGCGGGCCGGTGTGCCCGTCGAACGCCTCGGCCAGCTCGTCGAGGTCCTCGCGCAGCAGCGCTGCCGTCCGGGAGGCGTCCCGACCGGGCCGGTCGACGAGCCTCCAGCCGATGGGCTGCAGGTCGACCGGCAGCTCGACGAGCAGGCCCGCCGTGCGGCCCACCATGTCGGCGCCCGGCCCTCGTTCGGGCAGCTCCGGGAGGTAGGGCAGGTGGCCGTCGAGGATCTCACGCACCTGTCGCAGCGCGTCGCGCACCGAAGTGCCTGGCCAGGAGCCGATGCCGGTCGCGAGAGTCACCGCGCCAGCCTAGGCGTAGCCCACCCGGGGCCGGCACGGCGCGGGGCCCGCCGGGCGTCGCCATCGCGTTCACCCGGACGGAACACCGCACCGCCGTCGAGCCGGCGCTAGCGTGGCGCCCGTGCGACGACACGACTTCTCCGGACCCGACGACGTGCGCGCGATGCAGCAGCTCGCCTCGCGGCTGTGGTCGCCGACGAGCCGTTTCCACCCCGGCCAGCTGGCGTGGAGCCGCTACCACCGGCCCGTCGACCCGAGCGCCCTCGACGAGGGCGAGGCCATCGCGGTCTGGACCGACGGCGACGAGGTCCTCGGCTTCGGCTGGGCCGAGGCGCCGGACTGGCTCGAGCTGCAGGTCGACCCGTCACGGCCCGACGTCGCGGCGGACGTCGTCGACTGGTTCGAGGAGGCGAGCGACGCCGAGACCCAGTCGGCCCTCGTCATGGAGGGCGACGTCGCCGAGCGGGCCCTCGCCGCAGCAGGATTCGCGCCGCAACCAGACGAGCCGTACTTCACGCACCACACCGTCGACCTCGCCGACCTCCGCCCGGCGCCGACCGTGCCGGGCTACCGCTTCCGCCACGTCGAGCCGCACGAGGCCCGCTCACGGGCTGCGGTCCACGCAGCCTCCTGGTCCGAGTTCGGGCCGTCGAAGGTCGACGAGCAGGCCTACGAGCAGCTCATGGCGGCATGGCCCTACCGCCCCGACCTCGACTGGGTCGCCGTCGACGCCGACGGCACCATGGTGGCCTCGGCGCTCGTGTGGCTCGATCCGGCCTCCGGAGTCGGTCTCGTCGAGCCGGTGGGGTGCGTGCCCGAGCACCGTGGTCGCGGGCTCGCGGGCGCGGTGACGTCGGCGGCGCTGCGCCGGCTCGCGGAGGTGGGTGGTTCGGTGGCACAGGTGAGCCCGCGCGGGGACGACGGCTACCCGGGTCCGCAGCGGCTCTATCGCTCGTTGGGCTTCCGTCCGCGCGCCCGCACCGTCACGTGGACGCGCTCGCTGGACTGAGCTCGACCCGCATCTCGTGCTGCGCCAGCTCCTCGACCATCCCCACTGCCCCGAGTCCGGCGACCAGGGGTGAGCCCTCGGGCTCGTTGACGACCCGGCAGGTCGCCCCGGCGTACTCCCGTGCCAGCCCTCGGGCGAGCCGGTGCGCGGCCCTGTCGTCGCGTGCGGCCGCGGCAAGCACGGCGACCCGCTCGGGCGACGGGCGCAGCAGGAGCATGCCGTCCGCCTCGTCGCCCGCCTGCGGCGCCGTCCCGCTCCCCGGCCCGGTCGACAGGACGACGAGGCCCGGGTCGAGGCCCAGGTGCGTCGGCTCCCGGCCCCACGGAGCCCGGTGGTGGCCGCTGATCGCCGCCATCCCCCGGACGGAGGCCTCGACCTCCGTGGCGCGAGAAACGAGCACCCGACCCGGCGGCTCGGGCGGGTCCCCCGCCATCGTCGTGGTGTCCAGGGGGCCCGAGAGCACGAGCAGCCGTCGACGGACCGTGAAGCCGGCCCGCTCGTAGACGCGGCGCGCCCAGTTCTGCGTCAGCACCTCGAGGTCGACGAACGCCACCCCCGACCGCCGCGCGACGTCGAGCTGCTCGTCGACGAGGCGCCCCGCGACGCCGTGCCCGCGGTGGGACGGGGCGACGCCGAAGCCACCGATCCAGCCACGCTCCCCCGCCGCGGCGTCTGAGGTCTCGACCGGGCGAGCCCCCAGCAAGGAGAGGGCGATCGGTCGACCGCCGTCACGGAGGACGACGGACCTCCCGAGGTCGATCGACCCAGTCTCGACGTGCGCCTGCAGGCCCGCGGCGTCACGGGACACGTCGACGAAGTAGCCGGCATACGCGGCGTTCCACGCCTCGACGAGCGCGTCGGTCGTCACGGTCGACGCGGCGACGCTCTCGATCGACATCGTCAGGGCTCGCTCGGATCAGCCGACGGGGGTGCGCTCGAGCCGGGACGCGGCGATCGTGGCCGACCCGACGACCCGGGTCCCCTCGTAGAGCACGACGGACTGCCCCGGTGCCACGCCCCGGACGCGCCCGTCGAGCCGCACCTCGACCCGGTCGCCCTCGGCCCACGCCGTGGCGGCGTACTCCTCGCCGTGAGCGCGCACCTGCGCGCCGACGTGCACGACGCCCTCGGGCGCCGGACCGCACCACCGGGCGTGGTCGCCCGTGATGGCGTTGACACCGAGCAGGTCGGCGGCGCCGACGACGACCTGGTTGGTGTCGGGGCGCACCTCGACGACGTAGCGCGGCTCGCCGTCTGCGGCGGGCCGCGAGAGTCCCAGCCCGCGCCGCTGGCCGACCGTGTAGGCGAAGGCTCCCGCGTGGTGCCCGACGACCTCACCGGCCGTGTCGACGATGTCGCCGGGTGCCTCGCCCAGCTCTCGAGTCAACCAGCCGCGGGTGTCGCCGTCGGCGATGAAGCAGATGTCGTGGCTGTCGGGCTTCTTCGCGATGAAGAAGCCCCGCTCGGCCGCCTCCTCGCGGATGCGCGGCTTCGTGGTGTCGCCGAGCGGGAAGAACGACCGGGCCAGCTGGTCGGCGTCGAGCACGCCGAGGACGTAGCTCTGGTCCTTGGCCGCGTCGACGGCGCGGTGCAGCTCGCGGCGCACTCCCCCGTGCCCGTCGTCGGCCTGCACCACCTGGGCGTAGTGGCCCGTGGCGACCGCGTCGAACCCGAGCGCGACCGCCTTGTCGAGCAGGGCCGCGAACTTGATCTTCTCGTTGCAGCGAAGACACGGGTTGGGCGTGCGGCCCGCGGCGTACTCGGCACGGAAGTCGTCGACGACGTCACGCTTGAACCGGGCCGCCATGTCCCACACGTAGAAGGGGATCCCGAGCACGTCGGCCACGCGCCGCGCGTCACCGGCGTCCTCGATGGTGCAGCAGCCGCGCGCCGACTCCCGCAGCGTCGCGGCGCTCTGGCTCAGGGCGAGGTGCACGCCGACGACCTCGTGCCCGGCGTCGAGCATGCGGGCCGCGGCGACCGCCGAGTCGACGCCACCGCTCATCGCCGCCACGACCCTCACGACGCGGTCGCCTCCCGGGCGCGACGGGCCCGCTCGATTGCGGCTGGCAGCGCCTCGATGAACGTGTCGACGTCGGCCTGGGTCGAGGTGTGGCCGAGCGTCAGGCGCAGGGCACCCCGCGCGTCGCTCTCGGCCACGCCCATCGCGAGCAGCACGTGGCTGGGCTGGGGCACCCCGGCCTGGCAGGCCGAGCCCGTCGAGCACGAGACGCCCGCGGCGTCGAGCAGGTAGAGCAGCGAGTCACCGTCACACCCGGGCACGAGCAGGTGCACGTTGCCGGGCAGGCGGCGCACGCCGTCACCGCGCTGCCACA
The DNA here is from genome assembly GCF_001428505.1 of Terrabacter sp. Root181. Lineage (GTDB taxonomy): Bacteria > Actinomycetota > Actinomycetes > Actinomycetales > Dermatophilaceae > Terrabacter. Next base: position 1,650,971 of record NZ_LMHU01000001.1, on the reverse strand, counting down.
CCCCGGACGGCCGGATGTCCGGCGCGAGCGCCATCGCGCGCTCGATGAGGTCGTCGCGCAGGGCCACGAGCCGGGCGGACTCGGTCTCGATCGACGCGGTGGCCTCGACGAGTGCGGTGGCGAAGCCGACGATGGCCGGTGTGTCGAGCGTGCCCGAGCGCACTTGCCGCTCCTGTCCGCCGCCGTGCGTCAGCGCGACGAGCCTCGCGTCGCGGCGCACCACGAGGGCGCCGACCCCGATGGGGCCGCCGAGCTTGTGCGCGGTGACCGACATCAGGTCGGCGCCGCTGGCCTCGAAGTCGACGGCGAGGTGTCCCGCGGCCTGCACGGCGTCGGTGTGGAACGGCACCCCGAACTCGTGCGCGACCTCGGCGAGGGCACGGACGTCCTGGACGGCCCCGACCTCGTTGTTGGCCCACATCACCGAGACGAGGGCGACCGAGTCGGGGTCGGACTCGATGGCGGCGCGCACGGTCGCGGGCTCGACGACGCCGTCGGGCGTGCACTCGAGCCAGGTGACCTTGGCGCCCTCGTGGGCGACGAGGAAGTCGACGCAGTCGAGGACCGCGTGGTGCTCGGTGGCGCCGACGAGGAGACGCACGCGCGCAGGGTCGCGGTCGCGTCGGGCCCAGTAGGTGCCCTTGACGGCGAGGTTGTCGGACTCGGTGCCACCGGAGGTGAAGACGACCTCGGAGGGGCGGGCACCGAGGCAGCGGGCGATCTTCTCGCGGGACTCCTCGACGGCCCGGCGCGCGGCGCGTCCCGTGCGGTGGAGGGAGGAGGCGTTGCCCACGACCGCGAGCTGCTCCGTCATCGCCGCGAGGGCGGCAGGGAGCATCGGCGTGGTCGCCGCGTGGTCGAGATAGGCAGTCACCCACCGATTCTAGGACGCCGACGGGCCTCGGCCGGACCGCCGTCGGACGGGCCGGGTGCCCTGCTCGGGTGCCATGGCGTATGCCGTCCGGCCGGCTACTCGTCCGTAACCTCACGCGGGGACCCCTCGTTGGTCAGGCACGTCGCCGCCCCCCACCGTCGCGGGGTGGCCCAGCAGAGAGGGATCTCATGCGAACGACCACCTCCCGCCGCCTCCGTCTCGGGGCCGTGACCGTGGCAGCCGCCACGGCCCTGACGTCCGCCGCCGTGGCCGCGTCCGCCTCGGCCGCGCCGGGAGCGGGCCCCACCGGGGCCGTGAGCGGCCTGTTCGGCTCGACCGAGTCCAAGGCCCCGCTGTCGACCTGGCTCGCGAAGCACTGGTCGACCCTGTCCACCGTCAGCCCCACGACCGTGCTGGTCCATGCCGCTGACGTGTCGACCGCACGCCGGGCAGCCACCGCGTCCGGCCTCGCGGTCCGCGACACCTACGACAAGATCGGCGTGGTCGTCGCAGCCGGCCTGCCGGTCCAGATCGACGCCGTGCGGTCAGTCCCCGGCGTCACCTACGTCGAGGGCAACCAGCCCATCGACATGTTCCTCTCGACGTCCAACACGGCCACGCGTGGCTCCGAGGCACGGGCGACCCTGACGGGGGCGAACGGCACGGCCCTCGACGGCTCCGGCGTCAGCGTGGCGGTCATCGACTCGGGCGTCGACCCGACCCACCCGTTCCTGCAGAACGCCGACGGCACGTCGGCCGTCGTGAAGAACCTCAAGATGGTGTGCGACCCCCTCGAGCTGATCCCCTGCCGGCCCGTCGACGCCGGCAGCCTCGACACCGACCTGCTCGCCGCGGGCGGCCATGGGATGCACGTCTCCGGCATCGTCGCCGGGCGCGACGTCACGCTGGCCGACGGCACGAGGATGCACGGGGCGGCCCCGGGCGCCAGCATCGTCAGCCTGAGCACCGGTGCCGTGCTGCTCATCGTCGGCGCCGACTCCGCGCTCAACTGGGTCCTCGAGCACCACGCCGCGCCCTGCGGCGCCGGTGTCCCCGCCAGCACCTGCCCGCCGATCAAGGTCACGAGCAACTCCTATGGGCCCACGGGCGGCGGCGAGTTCGATGCCAGCTCGGCGACGGTCAAGCTGCAGCGGGCCCTCGTCAGCGAAGGCGTCGTGTCGGTCTGGGCCAACGGCAACGATGGCGGCGACGGCTCCGCCGACCTGTCCAACCCTCCGGGCCAGGACCCCACGGGCGGCATCATCTCCGTCGCGTCGTACAACGACCAGGACACCGGCACGCGCAGCGGCACGGTCAGCGACTTCAGCTCGCGGGGCCGGGCCGGGCAGTTCGCCACCTACCCCGACATCTCGGCCCCGGGTGAGGGCATCACGTCGTCGTGCCGCATCTACCTGCCGATCTGCACGACCGGCGGCGACCCGCGCAACAACGGCGACTACAACACCATCAGCGGCACCTCGATGGCCACGCCGCACATCTCGGGCATCGTCGCCCAGCTCTTCCAGGCCAACCCGAGCGCGACGCCGGCCCAGGTCGAGGCCGCCCTCAAGGCCACGGCCTGGAAGTACGCCGACGGGGCCGCCTACGCCAGCGACCCGGCCGGCAACGGCACGACCTCGTTCGACAAGGGGCACGGCCTCGTCGACGTCGTCGCGGCGGCCACGGCCATCCGTCCCTGAAGCAGCTCGTCACCTCGCACCACCCCGTCCACCCCACGCACGGGGCCGGTCTGCCTATGATCGGCCCCATGGGTGGCAGGCACGAGGGCACCGGTGGGAGCCGGCTGCGCGCGCCCGCTGTGCACCGGGCCGTCGCTGCCCTGGCCTGCCCCGTCATCGGCTACTTCGTGGCCCGGCTGCTCGTGCGGCTCGTCCCGTCGCTGCCCGCGACGGTCACGTATGCCGTGTGCCTGGCCCTCGCGCTCGCCCTCGGCTGGCGGGCGTGGTCGGCCCGCATCGACCTCGGGACCAAGAGCCTGCGCGTGCACAACACCCTCATGACGACGACGATCGACCGGCGCGACGTGCGGCGCGTGTCGTCGAGCGGACGCCTCGAGTGGCGTCGGGGCCAGGGGCGCCCCGTGCGCCTGCCGTCGGAGGCGCTGCGCGGGGCGTGGTGGACCCTCGGGACGGGGCGTTCGGCCTACGCCTTCAACCGGCAGCGGCTCGAGAGCTGGACCCGGCTGTCGGCGCGCCTCGACCTCGACTCCGAGGCCGCCTGAGTCCGCACCACGTGACGCTGCGGGCACGACAGCGGCCCCCGACCACGACGGGTCGGGGGCCGCTGTCACGCGGGGTCACGGCCCGGCGCGGGGGCTCAGTCCTTGGCGGCCGTGATGGCCTCGGTGGCCTGCGGGAGGACGGTGAAGAGGTCTCCCACGACACCGAAGTCGACGAGCTCGAAGATCGGGGCCTCGTTGTCCTTGTTGACGGCCACGATCGTCTTGGACGTCTGCATGCCGGCGCGGTGCTGGATGGCACCGGAGATGCCGCACGCGACGTAGAGCTGCGGGCTCACCTGCTTGCCGGTCTGGCCGACCTGTGAGGTGTGGGGGTACCAGCCGGCGTCGACCGCGGCGCGCGAGGCACCGACGGCGGCGCCGAGCGAGTCGGCGAAGTCCTCGACCTTGGAGAAGTCGCCGCCGGTGCCGCGGCCACCGGAGACCACGATCGCGGCCTCGGTCAGCTCGGGGCGGCCGGTGGCCTGCTTCGGCTTGGACTCCGTGATCTTCGCGCCCTTGGCCGCCTCGGACGGCGTGAAGTCGACGACCTCGTCGCTCATCTGACTGGCCGCACCCGCGACCTCCTCGGGGGCGGCCGAGTTGGGCTTGACGGCGACGATGGGCGTGCCCTTCGTGACCGTGGCCGACACGGTGTAGGAGCCGGCGAAGACCGACTGCGTCGTCGCGACGCCGCCGCTGCCGTCACCAGTGGCCTGGACGTCGACGGCGTCGGTGATCAGGCCCGACTCGGTCTTGACGGCGAGACGCGCGGCGATCTCCTTGCCCTCCGGCGAGGACGGCACGAGGACCGCGGCCGGGGACGTCGAGGCGACGAGCTGCGCGAGCAGCTCGGCCTGCGGGACGACGAGGTGCTCGAGCACCTCGGGCGACTCGACGCGGTAGACCTTCTCGGCGCCGAAGCGGGCGAGGGTCTCCTTGGCGGCGTCGAAGCCGGAGCCGACGAAGACGGCGGACGGCTCACCGAGGCGGCGGGCGATCGTCAGCAGCTCGGACGTGGTCTTGCGGACCTTGCCCTCGACGTGGTCGACGAGCACGAGTACTTCAGCCATGGTGCGGATCTCCTTTGCTGGCTGGGAAGGGGCAGGTCAGACGAACTTGCGCTCGGTGAGGAACGCGGCGAGCTTGCTGCCGCCGTCGCCCTCGTCGGCGACGATCTCGCCCTGGGAGCGCGGCGGGCGGGCGGCGAAGGACTCGACCTTCGTCCAGGCGGCGTCGAGGCCGACCTGCGCGGCGTCCACGCCGAGGTCGGCGAGGGTCCACTGCTCGACGGGCTTCTTCTTCGCGGCCATGATCCCCTTGAACGAGGGGTAGCGCGGCTCGTTGATCTGGTCGGTGACCGAGACGAGGGCCGGCAGCGTGGCGGTGATCGTCTGGGTCGAGGCGTCGCCGTCGCGGCGGATCGTCGCCGTGGTGCCCTCGACGGTGAGCTCGGACGCGAACGTCACGGCCGGCAGGCCGAGGCGCTCGGCGAGCATCGCGGGGACGACCCCCATGCTGCCGTCGGTCGAGGCCATGCCGGTGACGACGAGGTCGACAGCCGTGTCAGCGCCGATCTTCTTGATGGCCTCGGCGAGGACGAGCGAGGTCGCGATGGCGTCGGAGCCGTGGATGGCGTCGTCGTTGACGTGCACACCCTTGTCGGCGCCCATCTGCAGGGCCTTCTTGATGGCGTCGGCAGCGGCGTCGGGGCCGACCGTCAGGACGGTGACCTCACCCTCGCCGGCCTCGACGATCTTGAGGGCCTCCTCGACGGCGTACTCGTCGAGCTCCGACAGCAGACCGTCGACGTTCTCGCGGTCGGTCGTGTTGTCAGATGCGTTGAACGTGCGCTCGGCCTGGGCGTCCGGCACGTGCTTGACACAGACGACGATGTTCATGGGTGAACGTCCTCTTCCGTTGCTGGTGGTGGTGCTCATGGAACTGCCGGAGGTCGCTCCGGCACTGCCGTCCATCCTCTCACTGAGCGCCCGCTCAGTCCGCACGCCCGTGGCGTGACGCTCACCACCAGACCGTCGACGTATGCCGTCCGCCATCTCGCAGGGGCGACCGCAGCCACGGGTCGCCGCCGGACGCCGTCGCCAAAACGGTTTGTCGACGGGCACATCCCGTGCAGAGGATGGGGCGCATGTCGCACACCACCGCTGACCGTCCGGCCCCGCGCGTCGCCCTCGTCACCGGCGTCGGGAGGCGGCGCTCGATCGGGTCCGAGCTCGCGCTCGGGCTGGCCGCCGACGGGTGGGACCTCGCCCTCGGCCACTGGCAGCCGTACGACGAGAGACTCGGCTACGAGCGAGGCACCGACGACCCCGCCGCCGTCGCCGAGGAGTGCCGGGCGCTGGGTCGTCGGGTCGAGCTGCTGCCCGGTGACCTCGCGGACCCGGCCGTCCCGGAGGCCCTCGTCGCGGCGTCGACCGATCGGCTCGGCCCCCTGACCGGGCTCGTCATGTCGCACTGCGAGTCGGTCGACAGCGGGATCCTCACGACCTCGCTCGAGAGCTGGGAGCGGCACTACGCCGTCAACGCCCGCGCCACCTGGCTGCTCGTCCGCGCGTTCGCCGAACGGCTGCCGGAGCAGCCGCCGGGTGGGCCGCCGGCCGCGCACGTCGTGGCCCTAACGAGCGACCACACGGCGCACAACCTGCCCTACGGCTCGAGCAAGGGCGCGCTCGACCGCATCGTCATCGCGGCGGCGATCGAGCTGGCCGACCGCGGGGTGCGGGCCAACGTCGTCAACCCCGGGCCCATCGACACGGGCTGGATGGACGAGCGGATCCGGGCGCTCGGGGTGGCCGACACCCCGGCCGGGCGGCTCGGCACGCCACGGGACACGGCGGACCTCGTGCGCTTCCTGCTGTCGGAGCAGGGCGGGTGGATCAACGGCCAGCTCCTCCTCAGCAACGGCGGCTTCAGGACCTCCTGACCACGACCGCGCCGTGGCGCACTCCCGCGCCGACAGGTCAGGCGGGGTCGGTGTCGGCGGCCTCGACGACGTGGAAGGCCGGCTCCTCGTAGGGGTGGGCGGCCCGGAGCGCCGCCACGACGTCGGCGCGGCGGGCCCGCTCCAGCGTGACCTCGACGCGGTTCTCGGAGACCTTCTCGAGCTCGCCGACGGCGCCGATGGTCGGGTTCGCGCCCTCGAGGGGCCGGAACTGGCCGGTGCCGCGGGTGACGAAGGCGCAGTCGCGGTAGTCACCGACCGCCCCCGCCCCGGCGTCGAAGAGGGCCCGCAGCAGGGCGTCGGTGTCGCCCACGGGGACGTAGACGACGAGGACGTCGAGGGGGCCGCGTCCCACCGGCGCGGTCACGGTCGGCTCCCCCGGATGCGCTCGAGGCGGACCCACCGGCACCGGCCCGGCGAGCCCGCCTCGATCGGCGGACGGGTGCGGGTCATCGACCCTCGAACTGCGCCTTGCCGGGACCGTGCTCGACGAACGAGGACATCCCGATCTCGCGGTCCTTCGTCGCGAAGAGCGACGCGAAGAGCAGCCGCTCGATCTCCAGGCCCGTCTCGAGGTCGACCTCGAGACCCCGGTCGATGGCCTCCTTGGCAGCGCGGACGGCATACGACGCCGCTCCGACGAAGGTGGACGCCCACGCGCGGGACGCGGTGTAGACGTCGACGGCGGGCACGACCTTGTCGGCGAGGCCGATGGCGAGCGCCTCCTCGGCGTCGACGAAGCGGCCGCTGAAGATGATCTCCTTGGCGCGCGAGGCGCCGACGAGCCGCGAGAGGCGCTGCGTGCCGCCCGCGCCGGGGATGATGCCGAGGAGGATCTCGGGCTGGCCGAGCTTCGCGTCGTCCGCGACCACGCGGAAGTCGCACGCGAGGGCGAGCTCGCAGCCACCACCGAGCGCGTACCCGGTGATCGCGGCGATGACCGGCTTGGGGATGCGTGCCACGGCGCTGATCGAGCTCATGAGCGGACCGGAGCGCTCGACCATGTCGGTGTACGACATCGTCTGCATCTCCTTGATGTCCGCCCCGGCCGCGAAGACCCGCTCACCGCCGTAGACGATGACGGCCTTGACGTCGGTGCGCGCGGTCGCCTCGGCGGCGGCCTCGCGGATCTCCTCCTGGACCTGGACGTTGAGGGCGTTCATCTTCGGCCGGTCGAGGCGGATCGTGCCGATGCCGTCCTCGACCTCGAGCCGGACGAACTCGCCCATCAGGCGTCGCCGGGCGTGCCCGCGGGCGCGTCGTCGATCGGCAGCCAGGACTGGAAGAAGAAGCCGACGCTCTGGAGGATGTGGTTGACCGACAGCGGCACGAGGATGTCGAGGTCGGCGTTCGGGGTGACGACGTGCTCGGCGGACACGACGAGGCTCTCCTGGACGAGCGAGAGCTTGACGATGTTGAGCTGCATCGTCAGGTCGTTGCAGCGGGCGAGGCGCTCGTTGCGGTCGGACGAGACGGGCTCGGCCAGCTGCCACTGGCCGAAGAAGCGGACGAGGGCGAGGTCGCCCTCCGCGACACGGGCGAAGAGGGTGGTGCTCGTGCCCTGGTCGTCCACGATGGCGAACTCGAGGTCGCCGTCGCCGTCGATGCTCGCCTCGATGCCGAGGCCCTTCAGGACGTCGAGGATGCGGTCGCGCACGGGCGCGTCACTGACGGGGGCTCCGTTGGGGCCGGCGTCGGGGGCGCTCGGCATGAAGTTGGGCAGCGAAGTCGGATCGGTCATGCGCCAACCGTAACGAGACTGCGCGGCGAGGTCGATCCGGCCCGTGCGTGTGATCGCCCACCCCCTACGCTCAGACACATGTGCCCGCCCCCTCCCGCGACGCCCGACCTGCCTCCCGAGCTCGGGGTCAGGCTCACCGCCGACGGGGCGCAGTTCGCCGTCTACGCCGGCCACGCCCGGGGTGTCGAGGTCTGCCTCTTCGACACCGCCGCCGACGGCAGCGAGACGGAGCGTCGGGTGCCGCTGCGCCACCGGGCGCACGGGACGTGGTTCGACACGGTGCCCGGGGTCGGGGTCGGGCAGCGCTACGCCTTCCGCGTCGACGGCGACTGGGACCCCGACCGATCCCTCCTGCACAACCCGGCCAAGCTGCTCCTCGACCCCTACGCCCGGGCCATCGAGGGCGGGGTGCACCTCGACCCGGCCGTCTACGCCCACCACGTGGGCCCGGACCTGCGCGGTGACCTGTGGGTCCGCGACGACCGCGACTCGGCGCCGCACCTGCCGCGCTGCGTCATCGTCGAGGACGAGTTCGACTGGGGCACTGACGATTTCCCGCGACGCTCGCTCACCGAGTCGCTCATCTACGAGGTCCACGTCAAGAACGCCACGAAGCTGCACCCGGGCGTCCCCGAGGCCCTCCGGGGAACGTATGCCGGCCTGGCCCACCCCGCCTTCGTCGACCACCTGCTCGGGCTGGGTGTCACCGCGGTCGAGCTCCTCCCGGTCCACACCTTCACGCACGAGCCCGACCTCGTGCTGCGCGGGCTGACGAACCACTGGGGCTACAACACGCTCGGCTTCTTCTCGCCGCACGCCGCCTACGCGTCGACAGCGGACCCGCAGGGCGCGCTCGACGAGTTCAAGACGATGGTCAGGGACCTCCACGCCGCCGGGATCGAGGTGCTCCTCGACGTCGTCTACAACCACACGGCCGAGAACGCCCGCGAGGGGATGACGCTCTCCTGGCGCGGGCTGGACCAGCGGGCGTACTACCGCGTCGACGGCCGCGGCCGCGACATCGACGTCACCGGATGCGGCAACACCCTCGACCTCACCCACCCCGTCGTCTCGCGGATGGTGCTCGACTCGCTGCGCTACTGGGTGCAGGAGTTCCACGTCGACGGCTTCCGTTTCGACCTCGCCGTCGCCCTCGGTCGCGGCAGGGACGACGGCTACGACCGCGACCACCCCTTCCTCGTGGCGCTGCGCACCGACCCCGTGCTCTCCCGCGCCAAGCTCGTGGCCGAGCCGTGGGACCTCGGTCTCCACGGCTGGCGCACCGGGCAGTTCCCGCCGCCCTTCTCGGAGTGGAACGACCGCTACCGCGACGCGACCCGCACCTTCTGGCTGCGCGACCTGGCCGCCTCCGCGTCGGGCGGTGTCGGCCACGGCGTCCGCGAGCTGGCGACGCGCCTGGCCGGGTCCCAGGACCTCTTCGACCACCATGACCGCGGCACCATCGCCTCGGTCAACTTCGTCACCGCCCACGACGGCTTCACGCTCGCCGACCTCACGTCCTACGACACGAAGCACAACGGCGCCAACGGCCACAGCGGTGCGGACGGGTCCAACGACAACCGGTCGTGGAACCACGGCGTCGAGGGTCGCACCGACGACCCCGACATCACGGCGGCGCGACGCCGCACGATCCGCAACCTGCTCGGCACGCTCCTGCTGTCGACGGGGGTGCCGATGGTCAACGCCGGCGACGAGGTGGGGCGCAGCCAGCGCGGCAACAACAACCCCTACTCGCAGGACAACGAGATCAGCTGGATGTCGTGGGACCTCGAGCCCTGGCAGGAGGACCTCCTCGCGACCACCCGGCACCTCGTCCGGCTGCGTCACGAGCACCCGGTGCTCCGGCAGCGGGCGTTCTTCTCCGGCAGGCAGGTCCACGCCGACGGTTCGACGGACCTCGCCTGGTTCGCCGCCGACGGGCTCCCCATGGAAGAGCGCTGGGACGGCCCGGCCGCGCACGTGCTCCAGGCCCTCTACGAGGGCACGCGGCTCGCTCAGCAGTCGGTGCTCGTCGTCGTCAACGGGGCGGCCCACCCGGCCGAGGTCACGCTGCCCAAGGCCCCCGGCGCGACGGCATACGACCTGCTCTGGGACAGCGCCGACGACCGACCCGCTCCCCCGGGCGATCCCGTCCCCGCGGGCACCACCATCACGATGCTGGCCGCGTCGATGCGCGTCTGGAGCTCGACCGACGGACGCCCCTCGGTCGCAGACCTCGCCTGAGCCGGGCGGCATCGTCGCTCGCGCCTCCCGGTGCGCCGCGCAACGGTCGCCCGTCGGCGCCCGACCCTGACGCACGGAAGAGCCCGGACCCTGTGGGTCCGGGCTCTTCTCGTGTCCGGTCGGTGCCTCAGGCGTTGCGCGCCAGACCCAGCTCGGCCGGGCCGGCCAGGCCGGCGTGCTGGGGCACGACGCGGACGCTGTAGCCGAACGAACCGGTGCGGCGCAGCGGCTGCGAGCCGGCGAACTGGTGCCGACCGTCCTGGTAGGACTCGACGAGGTGGAGCGGGGCGACCTCCACACCCCACAGCTCGTCGACGTCGTTGACGTGGCCGTGGACGAGCTGGACCTCGACGTCGTCGGGAGTCAGCCCGTCGAGCGCGACGTAGGCACGCAGGTCGAGGACGTCGCCGATCTGCGGCGAGTCCGACAGGCCCGACGGCTCGACGTGCTCGACCTTGACCTTCGGCCAGGCGGCGCGGATCTTCGTCTTGTAGGCCGCGAGCTCCTTGGCACCGGCGAACTCCGAGCCCGCGACCGAGCGACCGGCACCGGCCGCGGGGCTGTAGAGCTGCTCGGTGTAGTCCTGCACCATGCGGCTCGCGAGCACCTTCGGGCCGAGCGTCTTCAGGGTGTGGGTCATCATGTCGATCCAGCCCTGCGGCAGGCCGGCGGCATCGCGGTCGTAGAACTTCGCGGCGACGTCGTTCTCGATGAGGTCGTAGAGCGCCGAGGCCTCGATGTCGTCACGCCGGTCGGCGTCCTCGACCCCGTCGGCCGTCGGGATGGCCCAGCCGTTGCGGCCGTCGAACCACTCGTCCCACCAGCCGTCGAGGATCGAGAGGTTGAGACCACCGTTGAGCGCGGCCTTCATGCCGGACGTACCGCACGCCTCGAACGGGCGCAGCGGGTTGTTGAGCCAGACGTCGCAGCCCGGGTAGAGGTGCTGGGCCATCGCGATGTCGTAGTTGGGCAGGAAGACGATGCGGTGGCGCACCTCGGGGTCGTCGGCGAAGCGGACCATCTCCTGGATGAGGCGCTTGCCGGTCTCGTCGGCGGGGTGCGACTTGCCGGCGATGACGAGCTGCACCGGACGCTCCGGGTGGAGCAGCAGGCGCTTGAGCCGCTCGGGGTCGCGGAGCATGAGCGTGAGGCGCTTGTAGGTCGGCACGCGGCGGGCGAAGCCGATCGTCAGCACGTCGGGGTCGAGGATGTCCTCCACCCAGCCGAGCTCGGCGTCGCTCGCGCCACGCTTCTGCCAGGAGGCCTTGACGCGACGGCGGGCGTCGGCGACGAGCTTCTCGCGCATCTCGCGCTTGGTCGACCACACGGCGTCGGCGGGCACCTCGTCGATGCGGTCCCAAGCGTTCTCGCCGGCGATGTCGGCCGTGCCGAGGTGCTTGCGGGCGACGTCGTAGACGGCGCGGTCGACCCACGTCGGGGCGTGGACACCGTTGGTGATGCTGGAGATCGGGACCTCGACGTCGTCGAAGCCCGGCCACAGGCCGTCGAACATCTCGCGGCTCACGACGCCGTGCAGCTGGGACACGCCGTTGGCGCGCTGCGCGAGACGCAGGCCCATGACGGCCATGTTGAAGATGCCCGGCTGGCCACCCTCGTAGTCCTCGGCCCCGAGGGCGAGCAGCCGCTCGACCGGCACGCCGGGGATGGCGTTGGCGCCGCCGAAGAAGAGGTTGATCTTCGCGGCGTCGAAGCGGTCGATCCCGGCGGGCACCGGCGTGTGCGTCGTGAAGACGGTCGCCGCCCGGACGGCCTCGAGCGCCTCGTCGAAGGTCAGCCCGTGGTCGCGGACGAGCTCGGTGATGCGCTCGACGCCGAGGAAGCCGGCGTGGCCCTCGTTGGTGTGGTAGACCTCCGGCGTCGGGTCGCCGGACAGTCGCGACCAGAGGCGCAGCGCGCGGACGCCGCCGATGCCGAGGAGCAGCTCCTGCTCGAGGCGGGTGTCGCCGCCGCCGCCGTAGAGCGACTCGGTGACCTTGCGGGTCTGCTCGTCGTTGCCGGGCACGTCCGAGTCGAGCAGCAGCAGGGGCACGCGGCCGACCTGCGCCTTCCAGACGTGCGCGTGCAGCTGGCGACCGGCGGGCAGGCTGACGGTGACGACGGCGGGCGTGCCGTCCTCCTCGCGCAGCAGCGACAGCGGGAGGCCGTCGGGGTCGAGCACCGGGTAGGTCTCGACCTGCCAGCCGTCGCGGTTGAGCGACTGCTTGAAGTAGCCGGTCTTGTAGAAGAGCCCGACGCCGACGATCGGCACGCCGAGGTCCGACGCGGTCTTCAGGTGGTCGCCGGCGAGGATGCCGAGACCGCCGGAGTACTGCGGCAGCACGGACGTGATGCCGAACTCGGGGCTGAAGTACGCGATCGCGGCGGGGGCGGCCTTGCCGGCGGCCTCCTGCTCGCGGCTCCACGACTGGTACCAGCGCTCGTCGGAGAGGTAGTGGTGCAGGTCCTCGTTGGCGGCCACGACGCTCCCGACGACGTCGTCGTCGGCAGCCAGGGAGGCGAGCTCGTCGGAGGACAGGCGGGACAGGAGCTTGACGGGGTCCTCACCGGCCTGCGCCCACTTGCGGGGGCTGATGCTCTCGAACAGGTCGCGGGTCGGCGGGTGCCAGGACCAGCGCAGGTTGCTCGCGAGGACGCCGAGTCCCTCGATGCGGCTCGGCAGGACGGTACGGACGCTGAAGCGACGGATGGCCTTCACAAGGGGACAGCATAGGGGTCTCCATGTCGGCTTCTTGCAACCCTTGCAGCGAGGTTTCACCCACCGGACGGACGCGCACCGCCTCATGGGCCAAACGCTGCAACTTCGATACGGTCGATCACGTGACTGGCTCAGCGAAGAAGCCCCGTTCCAGCAAGCCGAACCGCGTGCGCAGCGCCGCCCCCCAAGCACCACGACGCGACGATGCCACCCCGACCGCAGACACCGCGTTCGTCGACGACACCGAGGCAGGAGCGGTTCACCTCGCCCCCGACCACCCCGTGAGCGCCCCGCCCACCGTCGAGGGCATGCCGGGTGGCGCCCTCCCGATGGGACGCATCCCCGTCAGCGACGTCCGCCCGCTCGTCGACGGGGGCACGCGCCCGGCGAAGTCGGTCGTCGGCGAGGAGTTCACCGTCCGGGCCAAGGTCTTCCGCGAGGGCCACGACGCCGTCAACGCGACGGCCGTGCTCACCGATCCCGACGGCACCGACCACTACTTCGCGATGCACAGCGTCAACCCCGGTCTGTCCGAGTGGGCCGCCACCGTCGTCGCCGACCGCGAGGGCTGGTGGACCTACCGCGTCGAGGGCTGGTCCGACCCCTACGCGACGTGGGTCCACGACGCCGGCATCAAGATCGCCGCCGGCGTCGACGAGGACCTCATGTGCGCCGAGGGCGTCCGCGTGCTCGAGCGCTTCGCCGACGCCGTCCGCGGCCTCGGTGTCGACGCCTCCGAGATCGACAAGGGCGTCGTCGCCCTCAGCGACAACCGGGCCCCCGCCGCCCACCGCTTCGGAGCGGCGACCTCACCCGAGATCACGGGACTCGCCGCGCTCGTGCCGCTGCGCGAGTTCGTGTCGACCTCACCGGCATACACCCTGCTCGTCGAGCGCGAGCGCGCGCTCTACGGCGCCTGGTACGAGATCTTCCCCCGCTCCGAGGGGGCGCACCGCGACGAGAAGACCGGCGACTGGGTCTCCGGGACCTTCCGGTCCGCAGCGAAGCGGCTGCCCGCGATCGCCGACATGGGCTTCGACGTCGTCTACCTGACACCGATCCACCCGATCGGCACGACGGCGCGCAAGGGTCGCAACAACACCCTCACCGCCCAGCCCGGCGATCCCGGATCCCCTTATGCCATCGGCTCGCCCGACGGGGGGCACGACGCCCTCCACCCCGACCTTGGGACGTTCGACGACTTCGACTACTTCGTCGCCGAGGCGCGCCGCGTCGGCATGGAGGTGGCGCTCGACATCGCGCTCCAGGCCTCTCCTGACCACCCGTGGGTCCAGACGCACCCCGACCTCTTCACGACCCGGGCCGACGGCACCATCGCCTACGCCGAGAACCCGCCGAAGAAGTACCAGGACATCTACCCGCTCAACTTCGACAACGACCCCGCGGGGTCCTACGCCGAGGTGCGCCGGGTCATCCAGGTCTGGCTCGACCACGGCGTGCGCATCTTCCGCGTCGACAACCCTCACACCAAGCCGGTCGCCTTCTGGCAGTGGCTGATCGCCGACGTCGCCCAGGAGCACCCCGACACGATCTGGCTGTCCGAGGCGTTCACGAAGCCGGCGATGATGCACCACCTCGCCAAGGCCGGCTTCCAGCAGAGCTACACCTACTACGCCTGGCGCAACGCGAAGTGGGAGCTCGAGGAGTACGGCACCGAGCTCGCCGGCGAGGCCACCGGGTCGGCCTACATGCGACCGGCGTTCTGGCCGACGACGCACGACATCCTCACCCCTTACATGCAGTACGGCGGGCCCACCGCGTGGAAGCTCCGCGCCGCGGTCGCCGCGACGATGTCGCCGACCTACGGCATCTACGCCGGCTACGAGCTGATGGAGCACGTCGCACGCCCGGGGGCCGAGGAGCAGATCGACAACGAGAAGTACGAGTACAAGGACCGCCAGTGGTACCTCTACGAACCGGGCGGCCCCCTCGAGAGCCGCTCGCTCGCCTGGTACCTCAAGCGGCTCAACGACATCCGCGGCTGGCACCCCGCGCTGCACTGGCTGCGCAACCTGCGCTTCCACGCGGCCGACGACGAGAACGTCATGGTCTTCAGCAAGACCCGCGTGGTCGACCGGGCCACCGGCGAGCGCGACACCGTCCTCGTCATCGCCAACCTCGACCCGCACGCCACCCGTGAGACGTGGGTGCACCTCGACATGGAGGCACTGGGTATGGCCACGTGGTCGACGTTCGACGCGCACGACCACATCACGAACCAGACGTGGGAGTGGCGCCAGGACAACTTCGTGCGGCTCGGTCCCGACTCCGAGCCCGTCCACATCATCCACGTGAGGAGCCACTGACGCATGCAGGGCCTCAACCTGTCCCAGCCCGGCCTGAAGCACGACCCGCAGTGGTTCAAGAAGGCGGTCTTCTACGAGGTGCTCGTCCGCGCCTTCGCCGACTCGAAGGGTTCCGGCGCCGGTGACTTCACCGGCCTGATCAACCGGCTCGACTACCTCCAGTGGCTCGGTGTCGACTGCCTGTGGCTGCCGCCCTTCTACGCGTCCCCGCTCCGGGACGGCGGCTACGACATCGCGGACTACAAGGCGGTCCTGCCCGAGTTCGGGACGCTGCCCGAGTTCACCGAGCTCGTCTCGCAGGCGCACGCCCGCGGCATCCGCATCGTCACCGACTTCGTCATGAACCACACGAGCGACCAGCACCCGTGGTTCCAGGCGAGCCGCGCGGAGCCCGACGGTCCCTACGGCGACTTCTACGTCTGGTCCGACACCGACGACGGCTACGACGACGCGCGCATCATCTTCGTCGACACCGAGGTGTCCAACTGGACCTTCGACCCGGTGCGCCGGCAGTTCTTCTGGCACCGCTTCTTCAGCCACCAGCCCGACCTCAACTTCGAGAACGAGGCCGTGCAGGAGGCGATGTTCGACATCGTGCGCTTCTGGATGGACCTCGGCATCGACGGCTTCCGTCTCGACGCGGTCCCCTACCTCTTCGAGGAGGAGGGCACGAACTGCGAGAACCTCCCGCGCACGCACGAGTTCCTCGCCAGGCTGCGCGCCATGGTCGACGCCGAGTACCCCGGCCGGATCCTGCTCGCGGAGGCCAACCAGCCGCCCGCCGAGGTCGTCGACTACTTCGGCTCCGAGGAGGCGCCGGAGTGCCAGATGTGCTTCCACTTCCCGGTCATGCCGCGGCTCTACTACTCCCTCCGCGAGGAGACCGCCGCGCCGATCATCGACGTGCTCGCGGACACCCCGGCCATCCCGAGCGGCACGCAGTGGGGCACCTTCCTGCGCAACCACGACGAGCTGACGCTCGAGATGGTGACGCCCGAGGAGCGGGCCGCGATGTACGGCTGGTACGCCCCCGACCCGCGCATGCGCGCCAACGTCGGCATCCGACGCCGGCTCGCTCCCCTGCTCGACAACTCACGGCCCGAGATCGAGCTCATCCACGCGTTGATCCTGTCGCTGCCGGGGTCGCCGTGCCTCTACTACGGCGACGAGATCGGGATGGGCGACAACATCTGGCTCACCGACCGCGACGCGGTGCGCACCCCGATGCAGTGGACCCCCGACCGCAACGCCGGCTTCTCGAGCGTCGACCCGGGCAAGCTCTACCTTCCGGTCATCTCGAGCCTCGTCTACCACTACAACAACATCAACGTCGAGGCGCAGATGGCCTCCTCGGCCTCCCTGCTCCACTGGGTACGCGGCATGCTCCAGGTCCGCGGACGCCACCCCGTCTTCGGGCTCGGCGACTTCACGGTGGTCGAGGCCGACAACGACGCCATCCTCTCGTTCACGCGCACGATGGAGGCCGACGGCAACGAGCCCGGCGAGGCCGTGCTCTGCGTCAACAACCTCTCGAGCCGACCGCAGGCCGCGACGATCCAGCTCCCGGAGCACCTCGCGGGCCGCGAGCTGATCGACCTGTTCGGCGGCAGCGGCTTCCCCTGGGTGGCGAGCGACGGCCGGGTCACCCTGACGCTCGGCTCCCGCGACTTCTTCTGGCTCCGCCTGCGGGGCGGGGAGGACCACGGCTGATGGCCATCGTGCACAAGGGCGCGTCGATCGTGCCGACCAAGACCGAGATGGTCACCGAGTGGATGCCGCGCCAGCGGTGGTACCACGGCAAGGGCCACGTGCCGCAGCTGCGCCGCGTCGGCGGCTTCCGCTTCGAGGACCCGGAGGGCGAGGTCGGGTGCGAGACCCTCCTGCTCGCCGACGAGGCCGTCGCCCCCGCTGTCGTGTACCAGGTGCCGCTCACCTACCGCGCCGCCCCGCTCGACGGCGCCGAGCGCGCCCTGCTGGGCACGATGGAGCACAGCGTCCTCGGCACGCGCTGGGTCTACGACGGACCGCACGACCCCGTCTACGTCTCCCAGCTCATGGCGACGATCCTCGGGTCCGGCGTCTCCGACGAGGCGCAGGCGTCGGTGGGCAGCAACGCCCTCGCCATCGGCTCCTCGACGGGCCATGCCGAGGGCTCCGTGTCCTCGTCGACCGTGCTGAGCGGCGAGCAGTCCAACACCTCGATCATCTGCCGCATGGCCGCCCCCGGCGGCGGCCCGGCCGAGCCGGTCATCGTCAAGGTCTTCCGCACCCTCCAGGACGGCGACAACCCCGACGTCATCGTGCAGTCCGCCCTGACCGAGGAGGGCTCCGACCGCGTCCCGATGGCCATCGGCCACCTCGCGGGCGCCTGGGACGCGCCGACCGGTGGCCCGGAGATGCGCGGCCACCTCGCGTTCGCGCAGGAGTTCATCCCGGGCGTCGAGGACGCCTGGCGGGTGGCGCTCGTCGCGGCCGCCTCGGGCACGGACTTCACGGCCCGGGCCCGCGACCTCGGCGTCGTGACCGCGCAGATCCACACGGCTCTCGCGCACTCGCTCGGCACCCACGAGGTGACTCCCGAGGCCCGCGAGGCGGTCGTGACGTCGATGCACCAGCGGTATGCCGCCGCCGTGGCCCTCGTGCCCGACCTCGCGTCCCGCTCGGCCGCCGTCGAGTTTGTCGTCGCGTCCGTGCGCGACGTCCACTGGCCGCCCCTGCAGCGGATCCACGGCGACTACCACCTCGGCCAGGTGCTCGACGTGGCCGAGCGCGGGTGGGTGGCCCTCGACTTCGAGGGTGAGCCGCTGCGCCCGCTCGCCGAACGCGTCCGCCCTGACCTCACGGCGCGCGACGTCGCCGGCATGCTGCGCTCGTTCGACTACGCCGCCGGCTCCGTCGCGCTGGCCGAGTCGCCCGTCGACGCGACGGCCTGGGCCGCAGCCTGCCGCACCGCCTTCCTCGACGGGTACGCCTCCGTCGCAGGTGCGCCCGACGCCGACGCCCAGGCCCTGACGCGCGCGCTCGAGCTCGACAAGGCGCTCTACGAGGTGGTCTACGAGGCCCGCAACCGGCCCTCGTGGCTGCCGATCCCGCTCGGCGCCGTCGAGCGACTCACCACCGAGGAAGGCACGCCATGACCACCGAGACCGCCCACGGTCCCTCCCTCGACGATGCCGCCATCACGGCGTTCCTCCAGGGCCGCAACGGCCAGCCGCACGACCTGCTCGGCCACCACGTCGGCCCGGGCGGGCTGACGATCACGGCCTACCGTCCGTTCGCGACGCGCGTCGGCGCCCGGCTCGACTCGGGCGAGCGGGTCGACCTGCAGCACGTCCGCGACGGCATCTGGTCGATGACCTCGCCCGACTTCGGCACGACGCACGACTACCGCCTCCTCGTCGAGTACGGCGACGGCGTCGAGCACGAGCAGGACGACCCCTACCGGTTCGCCCCGACGCTCGGCGAGATCGACCGCCACCTCATCAACGAGGGACGCCACGAGCAGCTGTGGACCGTCCTCGGGGCGCACGTGCGCCAGTACCCGGGCCCTCTCGGTGACGTCTGGGGTGTCTCCTTCGCCGTGTGGGCGCCACGCGCCAAGGCCGTCCACGTCATCGGCGACTTCAACGACTGGGACCGCCGCTCGCACCCCATGCGGGCGCTCGGCGAGAGCGGCATCTGGGAGCTCTTCCTGCCCGGCGCCCAGGAGGGGATGAACTACCAGTTCGCCGTGCGCGGCCCCGACGAGCTCGTCCGGCTCAAGAGCGACCCGATGGCGCGGATGACGGAGGTCGCGCCCAAGCAGGCGGCCATCGTCACCGAGACCCACTACGACTGGCGCGACGACGACTGGATGGAGCGCCGCCGCACGAGCAACGCCCACCAGGGACCGATGAGCATCTACGAGGTCCACCTCGGATCGTGGCGCCAGGAGCTCGGCTACCGCGGGCTCGCCGAGCACCTCGTCAACTACGTGCGCGACCTGGGGTTCACCCACGTCGAGCTCCTCCCCGTCATGGAGCACCCGTACGTCCCGTCGTGGGGCTACCACGTCACGGGCTACTACGCGCCGAGCTCACGCTGGGGGCGACCCGACGACTTCCGCTTCCTCGTCGACGAGCTGCACCGGGCCGGCATCGGGGTGCTGCTCGACTGGGTGCCCGGGCACTTCGCCACCGACGAGTGGGCCCTCGCGCGTTTTGACGGCCTGCCGCTCTACGAGCACCCGGACCCCCGCAAGGGCTGGCACCCCGAGTGGGGCTCCAACATCTTCGACTACGGCCGGCCCGAGGTGCGCAACTTCCTCGTCGCCAACGCCATCTACTGGCTCGAGGAGTTCCACCTCGACGGACTGCGCGTCGACGGCGTGGCCTCGATGCTCTACCTCGACTACGCCCGCGACGCCGGGGCGTGGGTGCCCAACAAGGACGGGGGGCGCGAGAACCTCGAGGCCGTCGAGCTGCTCAAGGAGACCAACGGCACCGCGTACAAGCGGGTCGGCGGCATCGTCACGATCGCCGAGGAGTCGACGACGTGGCCGGGCGTCACGAAGCCGACCAACGAGGGCGGCCTCGGCTTCGGCTTCAAGTGGAACATGGGCTGGATGAACGACTCGCTGAAGTACCTCGGCGAGGAGCCCATCTACCGCAGCTACCACCACGGCAAGCTGACCTTCTCGCTCATGTACGCGTTCGACGAGAACTTCGTGCTGCCGATCAGCCACGACGAGGTCGTCCACGGCAAGGGCTCGCTGCTGCGCAAGTCGCGGGGTCCCCGCGAGGAGCAGGTCGCGACGCTGCGGGCCTTCCTCGCCTACCTGTGGTGCCACCCCGGCAAGCAGCTGCTCTTCATGGGCTGCGAGTTCGGGCAGGAGTCCGAGTGGTCCGAGGGCCGCAGCCTCGACTGGTGGCTGCTCGAGCAACCGCTCCACTACCGCGTCCACAACCTCGTCAAGGACCTCAACGGCCTGTACCGGGGCAACCGTGCGCTGTGGGAGCTCGACGCCGACCGCTCGGGCTTCGAGTGGCTCGAGGCCGACGACGCGGCCCACAACACGTTCTCGTGGCTGCGCTTCGGCACCGGCGACCGGGCAACCGACGCACCCGTGGTCGCGTGCGTCATGAACTTCAGCGGCGAGACGCAGCAGTCCTACCGGATCGGCCTGCCGCGCGGCGGGAGGTGGACGGTCGTCCTCGACACCGCGGGCTACCACCCGGACGCCCCGAGCAGCACCGGCATCGTCGTCGAGGCACGCGAGGAGGCCTGGCACCAGCAGCCGTATGCCGCCGACCTGACGGTCCCGCGCCTGTCGACCGTCTGGCTCGTCCCCGTCGACGAGCCCACCGCCCCGGACCTCCCCGCCGGGACCGGCTCGGGCGACGACGCCGTCCCGACGACGAACGGAGACCCCTCATGACCCACCCACGCGCCGGCCAGCCGGCCGAGGCGCAGGACCTCGTCGACGTCGACGCCCTCATCGGGGCCTACTACGACCGGCACCCCGACGTCGACGACCCCGACCAGCAGGTCGCGTTCGGGACGTCGGGCCACCGGGGCTCGAGCCTGCGCACCGCCTTCAACGAGGACCACATCCTCGCCACGACGCAAGCGATCGTCGACTACCGCGTCTCGCAGGGCTTCGACGGGCCCCTCTTCATCGGTCGCGACACGCACGGGCTGTCCGAGCCCGCCTGGCGCTCGGCCCTCGAGGTGCTCGTCGCCAACGGGGTGCAGGTGCTCGTCGACGACCGGGACGGCTTCACGCCCACCCCCGCCGTCTCCCACGCCATCCTGCGCGCCAACCGCGGGAAGGCTTCGAGGGCAAGCGGTCTCGCCGACGGCATCGTCGTGACGCCGTCACACAACCCGCCGGCCGACGGCGGTTTCAAGTACAACCCGCCGCACGGCGGCCCGGCCGACACCGATGCGACGTCCGTCATCGCCACGCGCGCCAACGACCTGATCCGCGGTGGCCTGACGGACGTCAAGCGGGTCCCCTTCGACAAGGCGAGGGACGAGGCCGGCTCCTACGACTTCATGGGCACCTACGTCGACGACCTCCCGAACGTCGTCGACCTCGCGCGCATCCGCGAGGCCGGCGTCCGCATCGGCGCCGACCCGCTGGGTGGCGCGGCCGTGGCCTACTGGGGCGAGATCGGCGAACGTCACGGCCTCGACCTCACCGTCGTCAACCCGCGCGTCGACCCCCAGTGGGCGTTCATGACGCTCGACTGGGACGGCAAGATCCGGATGGACTGCAGCTCCCCGTCCGCGATGGCCTCGCTCATCCACGCCAAGGACGCCTACGACATCTCGACGGGCAACGACGCCGATGCCGACCGGCACGGCATCGTCACGCCCGACGCGGGTCTCATGAACCCCAACCACTACCTTGCCGTCGCCATCCAGTACCTCTACGGCGGGGCCCGGCCGGACTGGCCCGCGACCACCGCCATCGGCAAGACCCTCGTGTCGTCCTCGATGATCGACCGCGTCGCGTCCGACCTCGGCCGGACGCTCCTCGAGGTCCCGGTCGGCTTCAAGTGGTTCGTGCCCGGGCTGCTCGACGGCTCGGTGGGCTTCGGCGGCGAGGAGTCCGCCGGCGCGAGCTTCCTGCGCCGGGACGGCGCGGTCTGGTCGACCGACAAGGACGGCATCCTGCTCGCGCTGCTGGCCTCGGAGATCCTCGCGGCCACCGGCAGCACCCCCAGCCAGCACTACGCCGAGCTCACCGCGCGACACGGCGACCCGGCATACGCCCGCATCGACGCGGCTGCGTCACGCGAGGAGAAGGCCAAGCTCGGCGCCCTCTCCCCCGACGACGTGACGGCCGAGACCCTTGCGGGCGAGCCGATCACGGGCAAGCTGACCGAGGCGCCGGGCAACGGGGCCAGGATCGGCGGCCTCAAGGTGACGACCGACAGCGCCTGGTTCGCCGCGCGCCCGTCGGGCACCGAGGACGTCTACAAGATCTATGCCGAGTCCTTCCAGGGCGCCGAACACCTCGCGCGCGTCCAGGCCGAGGCCAAGGACGTCGTCTCGGCGGCCCTCGGAGGATGAGCGAGGCCGGCCCCGACCCGGCCCGGGGCCGGCTCTTCCTCGTCACCGGTCCCGACGCCGTCGAGCGCGTCGCCGTGGCGGTGTCACTGGCGCGAGCGCTCGACCGGAGTGCCGTCGTCGACGGCGAGGTGATCGACGGCATGCTCGTGTCGGGGCGGGTGCCCACCGACGGCGCCCTGACCGCCGAGCGACTCGGCCAGCTGCTGCTGCGGTGGTCGGCGGCGCTCGCTGCGGCGGAGACCTTCCAGCTCGAGGGCTTCGACGCCGTCGTCACCGATGACGTGCAGGGCGCCCATCTCGAGGACTTCCTCGACCTCGCCGCCCCCGAGACGGTCCATCTCGTCGTGCTGCGGCACCCGTCGCTCGCGCCCGACACCCCGCGTTGGGGACTCTGGGTCGACGATGACGACCGGTCGGCCGAGGAGACGAGCACGCACGTCCTGGACCACCTGGACGACACCCGGGTCGTCACCGCCGAGCCGGGCTGACGGCTCAGCGGCGGCTCGGCGGTGACGTGCGCTCAGAACGGCGGGGTCACTCCGCACGCCTCGAACGACCCGACGATCGCTCCGCCGTAGGCGTCGAAGAGGTGATCGATGCCCTTGCCGTCGCTGTGGAGCCACTCGTTCTTGTTCTTGGCCCCGATGACGCCGTCGCTCCCTCGGGCGCCCTTGACCATCAGCGTGAAGGTCAGCGGCGATCCGGTTGCGGAGTAGGCCTCGTAGATGCAGGCGCCGTCCTCCTCCGAATAGAGGCCGGCGGCCACGTCACCGGCAATCAGGTCCGCGATGGCGATCGTGACCCACGCCTGCGAGTGGCTGCCCGCACTGGCGTTCCCCTGCTCCGAACGACTGGCGTTGAAGCACTCGTGCGCCCAGGCCCCCACACCGGATCCGGCGACCAGCATTCCCGAGAGTGCGAGTGCGCCCATGGCGCGGCCTGCAACTCGTCCCATCATGATTTTCACCCTCCAGGCAACGTCCGCTCCCCGAGCGGCCCCTGTGGACCGAACGACGTCCTTCGATGGTGACCCATCCGGACACTGGCGTCAGCAGATATCCCGAATCGGTGGTCCGCAGCGGCCATCCAGCCGCGGCTGGATGGCCGTCGAAGAGCGGGCGACGTGGTGACATCCGTTCAGCCACGGCTGGATTGCCGGCCCGGCGCGCGACCGCTCAGAAGAGAGCGCTCATGAGCGACTTGCGGGCCTTGACGACCCTTTCGTCGCTCGTGCCGACCACCTCGAAGAGCTCGACGAGGTGCTCGCGAGCCGTGTTGCGGTCGGCGTCAGCCGTGACCCGCACGGTGTCGATGAGGCGCATGAAGGCGTCCTCGACGTGGCCGCCGAGCAGGTCCAGGTCGGCGACGAGGATCTGCGCGTCGACGTCGGTCGGGGCGGCGGCCGCTGCGGCTCGAGCCGCCTGGAGGTCGGCGCCCTGCGTGCGCTGCATGAGCCCGACCTGGGCGAGGCCGAGCTTGGCGTCGGTGTCGGCGGGGCTCTGCGCGAGAGCCTCGCGGTAGGCAGCGGCGGCCCCGTCGAGGTCGCCCGACTCGATGGCGTCGAAGGCCTGCTGGTGCAGCGGGGGCAGCGGCTGCTCCTCCTGCGCCTCGTCCGCTGCCGCCGGGGCGTCGTCGCCCACTGTGACGGTGCCGGTGACCCCGTGCTGCGCCGCGAGCTGCAGCACCTGGTCGATGACGGCCGTGACCTGCGCCTCGGGCTGCACGCCCTCGAAGAGCGGTACCGGCTGGCTCTGCACGAACGCGAAGCTCACCGGGACGGCCTGGACCTGGAAGGCCTGCAGGATCGTGGGGTTCGCGTCGACGTCGACGGTCACGAGCTGGAAGCGACCCGCGTAGCGGCGGGCCACCGAGCCGAGCGTCGTGACGAAGTCGGCCGACTCCTGCAGTCGTGGCGACCAGAGCACCATGACGACGGGGTGCCGGTCGGACGCGGCGATGACGTCGCGGATCGAGGCGTCAGTGCCCTCGATGACGAGGCCGGCACCGTCCGCGGTGGTGGAGGCCGCGCCGGAGGCGGGGCCAGCCGGCTGGGCCGGACGCTTGAGCGATGACAGGTCGACGGCACCGCGAAGTGCTGCTGCGGTGAATGGCTGGTGACTCATAGATCAATCCTGCCTCACCGACCCGAGCCGGCGACGAGCTGGTCCGATGCGGCGACGATGCGCGCCGGCCCGGACGCAGGGATGACGATGGCGACGATCTCGTTGGAGGTCAGGTTGGCCTCCGTCGTGATCTGCTTGATGCCGGTCAGGAGCGTCAGGTCCTTGGCCGGCGTCAGCTTGACGGGCGTCCGCATGGCGATGGCGTCGTTGCGCACGAGGTGGGCGAAGACGATGGCGCCGTTGCCGTCCTTGAGGCGCAGGCCGCCGAGGACGCCCTTGGGCTCGTGCTCCTGGGTGAAGGCGCCCTGGTTGTTGAGGGCCTGCGACTGGGCGCGAGCCGACTGGCGCAGCTGCTCCGAGAGCGGGTCGTCGGCCAGCACCTTGGTCGTCGTCGGGTCGGGGTACTTCACCGAGGCCGCGAACGCCGAGACGACGTCGTCGGGCTTGGCGCTGAGGCCCTTGCCGTCCGCGATGGCGGCCGAGCCGTCGCTCGTCGGGTCGAGGGCGTCGAGCTTGGCGTCCGGGAGCATCGGCGTGACGGCCGCCGCCTTGAACCCCGTGCCCGACGTGTCGCCGACGAGCAGCACGAGGACGGCGGCGCCGGTCTTCTTCAGGGTCGTCTGGGCGAGCACCTGGGCCGGGTTGTCCCCCGCGCGCGAGAGGGCGAGGACCTTGACACCCGTCGTGGCCAGCTCGGCATCGGCCTTCTCCGCAGCGGTCCGCCCCGGCAGCGTCTTGGCGTACGCGTTGGCGGACTGGAGCGCGGCGCCGACAAAGGCCTTCTGCCGTGCTGCCCGGCCTGCCGCCGTGGCGTCGAGCGACGACGTCGCCGCAGCCCTGACCGCCGAGGCTGCGGAGCTGTCCGCGACGTCCGCGGCGACCACGGGGGTGACGGAGACGCCGGTGCCGGCGGTGCCGTCGTCGGAGTTGCCGGTGCAGGCAGAGAGCATGGCAGCGCAGGCGAGCGCGGCGGCAAGAGCACGTCGACGAGTCGCGGTGCGGGGCATGGAAGAGCCTTTCGATGACACAGGGGGACCGGCCGATCACGCTCGGCCGCGACCCACGATACGCACGGACCGTGCTGCTTCCCCAATCCGCGGTAGCGGCTCGCCGAGGACATTTCCGGACACTACCGACGCGGATCGGGCACGGGCGCCCTCCCCGTGTCAGGCCGGTCACGTCGGGGTTCTGCGCCCTCTGCCCGTCATGCGCAGAGTGTCCTGCACCCGTCTGGCGCGACGGACCATCCGGATCTCCGGGGTGCCGGTCGCCGGGTGCACGTCACGCCCGCCCTCGTCGAGGAAGCCGCGGCGTGTGTAGAAGGCCCTGGCCCGTGCGTTGCCCTCGATGACCCAGAGGGTCGCGTCGCGGTCGCCCACGAGGCGGTCGAGCAGCTGGTCCGCCAGGCCGGTGCCACGAGCGCGCGCGGCGAGGTTGACGGCATACAGCTCCCACTCGGTGGGGGCGTCCTCGTCCCGGGTCGGGCCCGCACTGCCGAACCCGGCGAGGCGTCCCTGGGGGTCGACGACGACGAGCGTGCGCTCGGGCGCGTCCTCGGGCCGGGCGGCGCTCTCACGCCAGCGGTCCGCGCAGCGCTCGTCGCTCAGCCCGTCGAGGTAGTCCGCCGGCATGACACCGGCGTACGCGTCGCGCCAGACCGCCATGTGCACCCGGGCGAGCTCGTCGCAGTCCTCGGGCGCGAGCGGTCGGAGCTCCCAGTCGCCCTCAGTCATCCTGCTGACGGCCGAGCGCATCCTCGAGCCGATCGAGCTTGCCGTCGAGCTCGCCGGTCCAGCCCGGACGGATGTCGGCCTTGAGCACGAGCCCGACACGCGGCGAGGTCTCCGCCAGCACGTCGCAGCACTGCTTCACGACAGCCATGCACTCGTCCCACTCCCCCTCGATCGTCGTGAACATCGCGTCGGTGCGGTGCGGCAGACCCGAGTCGCGCACGACGCGGATGGCTCGGGCGACGGCGTCGGACACCGATCCGGTGTCGTCGGCCGCGACGGTGGGGGCGACGGAGAAGGCGATCAGCATGACCCCACCGTATGCCGCCGCCGTCCTCGTCGCCCGGCCGCCCCGGCTGCCTATCCGGCCAGGAAGGACTTCTTCATCGTGAGTGCCTCCTCGATGATGGCGAACCCCAGGTCCTTGTTGATCTGGACCATCCACGGGTTCTGCTCGTCGTTCATGGTCTGCACCGAACGGCGTTTCGGCGCAAGGCGGGCCAGCTCCCTGAGGTTGGCGACCTTGACCGCCATGCCCAGCCGGTGGCCGCGGTGCTCAGGCAGGACGAGCGTGCCCCACTGGAAGACGACGTGGGGGTCGCCGGTGGGCACGGACAGGTCCGTGTAGGCGGCGACGACGCCCGTCTCGCGGTGGACGGCGACGGCCGTGATGACCGTGCGCCCGGTGTCGCGCTGGTGGTCGAGCATCGTCTGGTAGTCCTCGACGGTCATCGACTCGGGCTCGAACTCGACGTCGCCCGTGGGGGCGTCGAGGATGAGCCGGTTCGAGGCGTCGCACACGCCCTGGCGGAGCTCGTGCGGCACGCCGTCGACGTACACGCTCAGCTCGTAGGCGTCGCCCATCGCCTCGGCGGCGCGACGCTCGTGGCGGTCCATGACCTGCGGCTCGACCGGCAGCGGGAGCGAGCGCACGATCTCGACGCTCGACACGGAGAAACCGCGCTGCAGGGCGAACTCGCGGTCCGCGTGCGACTGACGGTCGCCGACCGGTACGAAGACCTCGGCCAGCAGCATCTCGCGCCCGGCGGCCCTGGCCCGCTCCTCCAGCCACTCGACGAGGGCCGACCCGACCCCCTGTCGGCGGTGCTGCGGGTCGACCTCGACGTGCGACCAGCACTTGTCGAGGTTGTCGCGCTCGGGGAAGAAGACGAGGGCCCAGCCGACGGGCGAACCGTCGACGACGGCGACCGCGCCCTCCTGCCGCTCCCCCGGGAACTGGAAGCGCACCATCTTGAGGAACTCCTCCTCCGTGCGCTGGATCGGTTGCACGCGGGACACGGACTCGCTGCGCGTGGCCACGCCGAAGAGCTCCTTGAGCATGACGTCGTCGTCATGGTCGAGCGGGATGATGTCCATCCCTCGACGGTGACACCGCGGCGTCCGCGGCGCCATCGATTTACCGGGCCGCGCCTCAGGTGCCGAGCTGCTCGACGAGACGGTCGGCGGCGGCATAGGGGTCGGTGCGGCCGGCGAGGACGTCACGGGCCAGGGCTGCGACCCCCTCGTGTCCCCCGACGTGGCCGAGCCGGGCGCGCAGCGCCGTGAGTGCGATGGTCTCGATCTCGTCGGCCGCGCGGCGCTCGCGGCGCCGCACGAGCTCGCCGTTCTCCTCGAGGAAGGCGCGGTGCTTGTCGAGCGCGTCCATGACCTCGTCGATCCCGACCTTCTGTGCCGCAACGGTCTTCACGACCGGCGGGCGCCACAGACCCGGCTCGCTGCGGTCGCCCAGCGAGATCATGTGGCGCAGGTCGCGGACGGTCGCGTCGGCGCCGTCGCGGTCGGCCTTGTTGACGACGAACACGTCGCCGATCTCGAGGATACCGGCCTTCGCGGCCTGGATGCCGTCACCCATGCCGGGTGCGAGCAGCACGACCGAGGTGTCGGCGAGGCCGGCGATCTCGACCTCCGACTGCCCCACGCCGACCGTCTCGACGAGGACGACGTCGCAGCCGGCCGCGTCGAGCACCCGGATGGCCTGCGGTGTGGTGAACGACAGCCCGCCGAGATGCCCACGCGAGGCCATCGACCGGATGTAGACCTCGGGGTCGAGAGCGTGGTCCTGCATGCGGACCCGGTCGCCGAGGAGCGCGCCGCCGGAAAAGGGTGAGCTCGGGTCGACGGCGAGCACGCCGATGCGCAGGCCACGCTCACGGAAGGCGCCGACGAGCGCGGTCGTCGTCGTCGACTTGCCGACACCCGGGGAGCCGGTGAGACCGATGACCCACGCGTTGCCGCTGTACGGCGCGAGCGCCGCCATCACCTCGCGGAGCGACTCGTGGCCGTCCTCGACGAGGGAGATCAGCCGGGCGACGGCACGCGGCGAACCCGCCCTGGCCGACTCGACCAGGGCGGGGACGTCGACGGATCGGCGTGCCACGCGGAGGGTGCCCGAGCGATCAGGCGGACGCGGGGACGCGGACGATGAGGGCGTCGCCCTGACCGCCGCCGCCGCAGAGTGCGGCCGCGCCGACGCCGCCACCCCGGCGCTTCAGCTCGAGCGCGAGGTGCAGGGCGATGCGGGCACCGGACATCCCGATCGGGTGGCCGAGCGCGATGGCGCCGCCGTTGACGTTGACCTTGTCGATGTCGATCCCGAGCTCCTTGGCCGAGGCGAGGCCGACGGCCGCGAAGGCCTCGTTGATCTCGACGAGGTCGAGGTCGGCCGGCGTGATGCCCTCCTTCTCGCAGGCGCGGGCGATGGCGCGGGCCGGCTGCTGCTGGAGCGTCGAGTCGGGGCCGGCGACGACGCCGTGGGCACCGATCTCGGCGAGCCAGGTGAGGCCGAGCTCCTCGGCCTGCGCCTTGCTCATGACGACGACGGCCGCTGCGCCGTCGGAGATCTGCGAGGCGGAGCCGGCGGTGATGGTGCCGTCCTTGCTGAAGGCCGGACGCAGCCCGCCGAGCGAGGCCGTCGTCGTGTCGGCGCGGATGCCCTCGTCGTTCCTGAAGACGACCGGGTCGCCCTTGCGCTGCGGGATCGAGACGCTGACGACCTCGTCGTCGAAGAGGCCGTCCTTCCACGCCTTGGCGGCGAGCTGGTGGCTGCGCGCCGAGAACTCGTCCTGCTCCTCGCGCGTGAAGGCCTGGTCGCCCGTGTTGGCCTGCTCGGTGAGCAGCCCCATGGCCTGGTCGGTGAAGGCGTCCCAGAGGCCGTCGAAGGCCATGTGGTCGCGCATCGTCACGTCGCCGTACTTGTAGCCCTCGCGCGACTTCGTCATGAGGTGCGGCGCGTTGGTCATCGACTCCTGGCCGCCGGCGACGACGACGTCGAACTCGCCGGCGCGGATCAGCTGGTCGGCCATGGCGATGGCGTTGATGCCCGAGAGGCAGACCTTGTTGATCGTCAGGGCCGGGACGGTCATCGGGATGCCGGCGGCGTGGGCGGCCTGGCGAGCCGGTATCTGGCCGGCGCCGGCCTGCAGCACCTGGCCCATGATGACGTACTCGACCTGCTCCGGGGCCACGCCCGCCTTCTCGAGAGCGCCCTTGATGGCGACGCCACCGAGGTCCGATCCGGAGAAGTCCTTGAGCGAGCCGAGCAGCCGACCCATGGGGGTCCGGGCACCGGCGACGATCACGGAGGTGGGACGGTCAGCAGTCATGGGTGAAGCCTCTTCCGACGTCATTGGGGGTGTCCCGACAACTGTAGACGGGGCCCCGCGGGGCCCGCGAGGAGCATGACCAAGCGCACACGGCATACCCGTGCCGTGTGCCGTGACGCCGCCCTACGTTGGAAGCATGAGCGCGACTCCCGCCCCCCTCTTCACCCACATCGACCACGTCGGCATCGCCGTGCCCGACCTCGACGCCGCCATCGCCTTCTACGAGGGGACCTACGGCATGAGGTTGCTCCACGAGGAGACCAACGCGGAGCAGGGTGTCCGCGAGGCGATGATGGGCGTCGGCGACTCCGGGTCGTGCATCCAGCTGCTCGCGCCGCTCTCCCCCGAGTCGACGATCGCGAAGTTCCTCGACCGCAGCGGCCCGGGCATCCAGCAGCTCGCCTACCGCGTCACCGACATCGACGCCGTGTGCGCGACGCTGCGCGAGCGCGGCCTGCGCCTGCTCTACGACACCCCGAAGCGCGGCACGAGTGACAGCAGGGTCAACTTCATCCACCCGAAGGACGCCGGCGGGGTCCTCGTCGAGCTCGTCGAGCCCTCAGGCACCGCGCACTGACTCCCGATGTCAGCGCGGACGGCCGGCCGCGACGAGCTCCTGCACCGGCACTCCCCGCAGGCCTGCACCCCGGAGCCTCTCGAGAAGAGCCGGCAGGGCCTCGACCGTGCGTGAGCGGTCGATGTCCTGCGGGTTGGGGCCCACCACCCGCCCCCCGTCGTGGGCCAGGACGACATCCCCCCGACGAAGACCTGCACCGATCTCGTCGCCGGCGGCTCCCGGCCCGTCCCGCAGCGCCGACTCGAGGCACGTACTCCAGAAGACCGACCGGAGACCCAGGCCGCGCGTCGTGGCTGCGACCGCCCGGGACGTCCACCCACGTGGAGGGCGGACCAGCTCGGCAGCGCTGCGGTCGAAGGCCTGGACCGCAGCCGCGCCCCGGCGGAGCTGGTCGCTGACCGTGGCCTGGTCCACCCGGTCGAGCCAGAGATGGTCGTGCGTGTGGTTCGCCAGACGGTGTCCTTCCGCGACGATCCGCGCCGCAAGATCAGGATGCGCCTCGACGTTGCTGCCGACCGCGAAGAACGTCGCACGACATCCGAACTCGCGCAATCTGTCGAGCACGGCAGGGGTGTAGCGGGGATCCGGCCCGTCGTCGAAGGTCAGGGCCACCCACGGTCGCGTCGTCGCGACCCGGGTGATCCCGTGCGGGTCGACGTCGTGCCGGAGGGCCGGACTGTCGGTCTCGCGGCCCGGACCGCCGGGATGGAGCGCCTCGTCGACCCGTGGCCACGCGACGAGTGCGCACAGGCTCGCCGCGCCGAGCACGACCGACCGCCTCGATACGGTCTCGAACACGTCCCCTGACTGCACGGCGACAGTGTGACGCAGGCACCCGTGGGCGCGCAGGGTGTTGCGGTCAGGTCGCGGTCGGCTCGTTGACGTGTCGACGGGTCGAACGAGCCAGCGCCCAGGCGACGACGGCGAGCCACGGGTAGGTCGGCCACAGGGCGAGGCGCTCGAGCCCCCCGACCCACGTCGGGCTGCCGAGCAGCAGACCGAACGCGACGGCCGCCGCGAGCATGAGGCCGCCGAGAACGAGGCCCGACACGGCGACGGCCCGGGGCACGGCGCCCGACCTCCGCAGCGCCTCGGCGGTGGCGAGGACCGCGAGCGGCTGCAGGACGAAGACGGGCAGCGCCACGACGACGTGCCACCCCGGCCGGCGGTCGACCGGCGCGAGCCCGACGGCGGCCGCGAAGAGTGCCGAGACGACCCAGAGCCACACCGTCGCGAGCGCCCATCTGCCAGGACCGAGCCGGGGTCGCAGCAGGACGGCTCCCGCCGCCCGCAGGAGGCCGAAGACGACGAATGCCACGTCGAGGGCCACGTGCCCGGGCGAGCACACGTCGACGACCGCCCCCGCGTGTCCGGGGGCGCAGGTCAGCATCCCGAGCGCGCTGATCGTGTCGTCGCGGAGGCTGTACGCCGCCGAGGCGCCCGCAGCCACGAGCAGCTCGACGAGCAGGTAGCCCGGCTGCACGAGCCAGCACCCGAGACCCGCCGTCGTCCGTCGCACGCGCCGACCGTATCGGCCGCCCGCCGCACCAGCCCCGGCACCGCCGGCCCCGCGCGCGGATGGACCGGACCGTCGGACCGCCACCACGTGCGCGCGGGCGCCCGTCGACGCTCGCCGGCGACACGGCATACGACGTCGTGGCGGTCCGTCGGAGCGGCCGCCCACGTCGCACCGCCCTCGTGACCCAGGTCACCTGTGGTGGCCGTCTCAGAAGCGGCTACCCGCGGGTCACGTCTCGCTACGTTCGTTGGCACACCGCCCACGTTCGATTCACCAATGACGCTGCGACGTAAGGACCTTCAATGCAGGCCATCCGCGACGCCATCCTCTCCGGCGACCGCACCCAGGAGACCTACGCGAACATCGAGATCCCCGGGACCTACCGGGGCGCGACCGTCCACAAGGACGAGGTCGGCATGTTCGAGGGTCTCGCCACGCGCGACAAGGACCCGCGCAGGTCGCTGCACATCGACGAGGTCCCCGTGCCCGAGCTCGCGCCGGGCGAGGCGCTCGTCGCCGTCATGGCCAGTGCGATCAACTACAACACCGTCTGGACCTCGATCTTCGAGCCGGTCTCGACGTTCGGCTTCCTCGAGCGCTACGGCCGCATGTCCGAGTTCTCCAAGCGCCACGACCTGCCCTACCACGTCGTCGGCTCCGACCTCGCGGGCGTCATCCTGCGCACCGGCCCCGGCGTGACGAAGTGGAAGCCCGGCACCGAGGTCGTCGCGCACTGCCTGTCCGTCGAGCTCGAGGACGCCGAGGGCCACAACGACACGATGCTCGACCCGCAGCAGCGTATCTGGGGCTTCGAGACGAACTTCGGCGGCCTCGCCGAGCTCGCGATCGTCAAGGCCAACCAGCTCATGCCCAAGCCCGGCCACCTGACGTGGGAGGAGGCCGCCTCGCCCGGCCTCGTCAACAGCACGGCCTACCGCCAGCTCGTCTCCAAGAACGGCGCGGCGATGAAGCTCGGCGACCGCGTGCTCATCTGGGGTGCGTCGGGCGGCCTCGGCTCCTACGCCACCCAGATGGCCCTCGCGGGCGGAGCGACCCCGATCTGCGTCGTCTCCTCGCCCGAGAAGGCCGAGATCTGCCGCGCCATGGGCGCCGAGCTCATCATCGACCGCAACGCCGAGGACTACCGCTTCTGGAACGACGAGGGCACCGAGCAGAACCCGCGCGAGTGGCAGCGCCTCGGCAAGAAGATCCGCGAGCTGACCGGCGGCTACGACGTCGACATCGTCTTCGAGCACCCCGGCCGCGAGACGTTCGGCGCGAGCGTCTACGTGGCGCGCAAGGGCGGCACCATCGTCACGTGCGCGTCGACGTCGGGCTACATGCACGAGTACGACAACCGCTACCTCTGGATGAACCTCAAGCGCATCGTCAGCTCGCACTTCGCCAACTACCGCGAGGCGTGGGAGGCCAACGAGCTGGTCAACCGCGGGCTCATCCACCCGACGCTGAGCAAGACGTACACGCTTGACGAGGTCGGCCAGGCAGCGCTAGACGTCCACCAGAACGCCCACCAGGGCAAGGTCGGCGTGCTGACGCTCTCCCCCGAGCCCGGCCTCGGCGTCACCGACCCCGAGAAGCGCGCGGGCTTCGAGTCGGCGATCAACCGCTTCGCCAACCAGTGACCGGCGCGCACTCCGTCCCACCGACCTGCGGGACGCCTCGCGAGGTGTCCCGCGGGCTGACACGCCACGCTCGACCCGAGCCGCACGAGCCGCCTGACGTAGGCTCGCGGGCGTGAGCATCTGGGGACGGTGGACGCGGTACCGCCGCGCCCAGCGCGCCCGGATGGACGAGTTCCGGGCCCGCGACCTGGGCTTCGACGAGCAGGCCTCGCGGGCGGCGTACGGCGGGCTCGAGCCCTCCCGGGCCGATCAGCCCGATCAGCCCGATCAGCCCGATCAGCCCGATCACGCCCCGCAGCCCGAGCAGGACCTGCTCGCGAGCACCCTCCCGCTCGCCCCGTCGGACGCGGGACGGGGCACCGGGCCGCCACCCGGCGGTGACCTCCCGCCGCCCGGTCCCGTCGCGCCGGAGAAGGCACAGGCGCCGACCGGAGGAGGCAAGCGCGGCAAGGGCGCCCGCCGCGACTTCGGTCCGAGCGGCACCCCCTTCAACCGGCAGTCGCCCTTCTACATCGGCTTCGTCGGCGCCATCGGCGTGCTGACGGCGTATGCCGTCGTGCAGGCGGTCGGCCGGCTCGGCACGGTCATCACGCTGCTCGTCATCTCCTTCTTCCTCACACTCGCCCTCAACCCCCTCGTCGAGGCGCTGGCCCGTCGCAACCTCCGTCGCGGCTGGGCGGTCACCATCGTGTTCCTCGCCGTGCTCGCGGTCTTCGCGCTCGTCGGCTGGGTCGTCATCCCGCCGGTGGCCGAGCAGGGCAGCGAGCTCGCGACGAACGCCCCGCGGCTCTTCGACAACCTCCTGGCCAACCCGTGGGTGCAGGACGTCGACCACCGCTACCAGCTCGTCCAGCGCATCCAGGAGGAGGTCAACAAGCGCGTCGCCGACGGCAACCTGTGGGCCGGCGTCTTCGGTGGCGTCCTCGATGCGGGCAAGGTCATCGCGACCGGCGTCTTCAGCGGGTTGACCGTCCTCGTCCTCACCCTCTACTTCCTCGCGTCCCTCCCGGCGGTCAAGCAGGCGGCCTACGCCCTCGTGCCGGCCACCCGGCGCCCGCGGACCGTCTCGCTCTCCGAGGAGGTGATGCGTCGGGTCGGGTCGTACGCCATCGGCCAGGTCGCCGTCGCCGCGATCAACGCCTTCTTCGCCTGGATCATGATGAGTCTCATCGGGCTCCAGTTCGCGGCGGTGCTGGCGGTGCTGGTCGGCTTCCTCGGGCTCATCCCGATGATCGGCGCGACCCTCGGGGCGACCGTCGTCGCGATCGTCGCCTTCTTCGACGAGCCCAAGAAGGCGCTCATCGTCATCATCTACTTCATCGTCTACCAGCAGATCGAGAACTACGCCGTCATGCCGCGCATCATGCAGCGGACCGTGGCGGTCCCGGGTGCCGTGACGGTCGTCGCCGCCCTCGCAGGGGGCGCCCTGCTCGGCATCCTCGGCGCGCTGCTCGCGATCCCGTTCGCCGCGGGCGCGCTGCTGCTCTACGAGGAGGTCCTCGTCCCGCGCCAGCGCCGGCACTAGGAGCCGGCGTCCCCCGAGGGCGTATGCCGTGTGCCCGGGGAGGTGTCGTGCGGTGACCTCCCGGCCGGGCTGGGGTCGCGGCCCTCGAGGGCGGTGACGACGGCGGCCATGTCGAGCGCACCGAGCCCGGCGGCCTCCGAGGCGCGGAAGAGCTCGCGGGTCGCGTCGAGCAGCGGGCTCGCTGCTCCCACGGCCCGGGCCGCCTCGGCGATGAGCCGGGTGTTCGTGTGGACGTCGCGGACCGCGGCCTGGGCCTCGAAGTCGCGCGCCACGAGCTTGGCGAGCTTGACGGCCGACACCGCGCTCGCCATCGGACCGGAGTCGAGGGCCTGCCGGAAGACGTCGAGGTCGAGGTCGAGACGGTCGGCCAGGTGGTAGGCCTCGGCCAGCCCCGCGACCATGGTGCAGAGGTAGAGGTTGACGGCGAGCTTGGTGCCCGTGCCCGCAGGGACGGACCCGCAGCGCAGGACCTCGCGACACATCGGGGCGAGAAGCGGCTCGACACGGTCGAGCACGGTCGGTCGACCGGCGGCGAGGGCGACGAGCTCCCCGCGCTCGGCCGGGATGCGTGAGCCCGACACCGGCGCCTCGACGTAGTCGCCGCCGGCGGCCTCGACGTCACGACCCAGCCCCGCCGAGAAGCCGGGCGAGGTCGTGCCGAGGTGCACGACCGTGCGGCCCCGCACCATCCGGGTGAAGCCGTCACTCCCCCGCTGCAGGACCTCGTCGACGGCGGACGCATGCGCGAGCATGAGCAGCACGACGTCGCTGGCGTCGAAGAGTGCTGCGGGCGAGGTGTGCACCACGGCACCCAGCACTGCAAGGTCCGATGTGGGCTCCGGCGACCGGTTCCACACGGAGAGAGGGACACCCGCACGACGCAGGTTGGCTGCCATCGGGTGCCCCATGATGCCGAGACCGATGAACCCGACCCGAGCCTCCACGGCGACCTCCAGCCAGTCGTGCCTACTATGACGACCGTCATAGTAGCGGTGAATCATGACGACTGTCATAGTCGAGTCATCACCCGAGCACCGGAGGCGACATGTCAGCCAGCACCCGCGGACACCGCGAGCGCATCGTCTACGAGACTGCCCAGCACCTGCGCCGCGCCGGGGTCGGTGGCACGGGCCTGCGGCAGGTCGTCGCCGACGCCGGCGCCCCGCGGGGGTCGCTCCAGCACTACTTCCCCGGCGGCAAGGACCAGCTCGTCGGCGAGGCGCTCGGCTGGGCCGGCACCTGGGCTGCGGCACGCGTCGAGGAGCACGTCGCACGGATGCGGCGTCCGACCCCGGCGCGGCTCTTCGCGGCGATCGCCGAGGACTGGGCGGCCGACCTCGAGTCGCGTGACTACGAACGAGGCTGCCCGGTCGCCGCCGCGGTCGTCGACTGTGCGGACACCAACGCCACCGTGCGGGAGGCGGCGGCCTCGGCCCTGCAGACGTGGCAGCGCCCGATCGCCGCAGCCCTGGTCGCGATGGGCCGTGGCCCTCGACGGGCGCAGGCGCTCTC
Source organism: Terrabacter sp. Root181 (assembly GCF_001428505.1). Classification (GTDB taxonomy): domain Bacteria; phylum Actinomycetota; class Actinomycetes; order Actinomycetales; family Dermatophilaceae; genus Terrabacter. The sequence goes on along the minus strand of NZ_LMHU01000001.1, from coordinate 1,614,557 downwards.
GACCCTCATGCTGTGCGCACTCGAGGGGGCCATCGTGCTCGCCCGAGCCCAGCACGACACCGCTCCCCTGCGCCTCGTGTCGCGCGAGCTAGCCCCTGTCCTCGACGCCTGAGCCCCTCACGCCCCGAAGCCCTCCGCGGTTCGATGTATCCGGCGGTCACGGGTGACCGCCGGATACATCGACCGGACGAGTCGTCAGCGGTAGGCGTTGCCCGGCGGACGAGCGTCGCGCCGCTGCCAGCACCCGGTGTGCCAGTGGCGCCGGTCACCGAGCCCGCCGACGCCCTCGGCCGGCCACGCGACCACGTGCGGCAGACCCGGCGGGATGTCCTGCTGGCAGCCCGGGCACAGGTAGTCACGGGTGGCGGACGCGCCGCTCACCGAGCGCACGGTCCAGCGCGTGCCGGCATACGACTCCTCGCGCGTCGAGCCACCCTGGATCCGCGTCACGTCGAGCGGCACGTGCTCGCGCGCGTGCTTGCTGGGACGACGACGCGAGGGCATGGCTCCAGCGTAGGTGTCAGGCGTACGTGCGGAAGCCCCGTCCCGTCTTGCGGCCGAGGTAGCCGGCGGTGACGAGGTGCTCGAGCAGCGGCGCCGGGGCGTAGCCACGCTCGCGGAACTCGAGGTAGAGCTCGCGCTCGATGGCGAGGGACACGTCGAGGCCGACGACGTCGAGCAGCTCGAACGGGCCCATCGGCAGGCCGCAGCCGGTCTTCATCGCGGTGTCGATGTCGTCGGCCGTCGAGTAGTTGGCCTCGAGCATCTTCACGGCGTCGTTGAGGTAGGGGAAGAGCAGGGCGTTGACGATGAAACCGGCCCGGTCGCCGCACGTCACGGCGTGCTTGCCCACCGTCGCACAGAGGGCCTGCACCGTGGCGACGACGTCGTCGGCGGTCGAGACCGTGTGCACGACCTCGACGAGCCGCATCACCTGTGCCGGGTTGAAGAAGTGCATCCCGATGACGTCCTGCGGGCGCGTGGTGGCCGCCGCGCACTCGACGACGGGCAGGGAGCTCGTCGTCGTGGCGAGGATCGCGCCGGGGCGGCAGATCTCGTCGAGGTTCTCGAAGAGCGCCCGCTTGACCGGGAGGTCCTCGACGACCGCCTCGACGACGAGGTCGACCTGGGCGAGGTCCTCGAGGCGCGTCGTGCCGCGCACGTGGGCGAGGGCCGCATCGCGGTCCTGTTCGGTGGCCTTGCCGCGCTGGACGGCCTTCTCGAGGCTCCTGGCGAGGGCCGAGCGCACGGCCTCGACCTTGGCATCGCTGCGCGCCACGAACGTCACGTCGAGGCCGGCCTTGGCGAAGACCTCGACCATGCCGGTCGCCATCGTGCCCGAGCCCACGACGCCGACCGTGCGGATCGAACGCGTCCCGGCCGTGGAGTCCGCCGGGGCCGCGGGCGTCAGCGCGTCGTCGACGACCGCCGAGCTGCCGGGCGCGGCGTACGTGTAGAAGCCGCGGCCGCTCTTGCGGCCCTTGAGCCCGGCGCTGACCATCTGCTTGATGATCGGGCTCGGGGCGTGCAGGCGGTCGCGGCCCTGCTTGTACATCGTGTCGAGGATCTCGTAGGCGGTGTCGAGGCCGATGAGGTCCATCAGGGCGAGCGGGCCCATGGGGTAGCCGCAGCCGAGCTTCATCGCGGCGTCGATGTCCTCGCGCGTGGCGTACTTGCTCTCGTACATCGCGACGGCGTGGTTGAGGTAGCCGAAGAGGAGGGCGTTGGCGATGAAGCCCGCCTTGTCGCCGACGATGACGGGCTTCTTGCCCAACCGCTCGGCGAGCGCCTTGACGTCCTCGAAGATCTCGTCGCTCGTGATGACCGTCTTGATGACCTCGACGAACTGGAGCACGGGCGCCGGGTTGAAGAAGTGCATGCCGACGACGCGCTTGGGGTTGATCGTGGCGACCGCGATCTCGGTGACGGGCAGCGAGCTCGTGTTGGTCGCGAGGATCGCGTCGTCGGAGACGATCGCGTCGAGCCTGGCGAAGATGTCCTTCTTGAGGTCGAGGTGCTCGGGCACGGCCTCGACGACGAGCTGGCACTCCTTGAGGTCGGCCATGTCGCTCGTGAAGAGGACCCGCGCATGGAGCGCGGCCTGGTCCTCGGCAGACAGCTTGCCGCGGGAGACGGCCCGGTCGGTCGAGTGCTGCAGGACGCCCTTGCCCTTCTCGACCGCCTCGTCGGTGACCTCCACCGCGACGACGTCGATGCCGTTGCGTGCGAAGACCTCGACGATGCCGGCACCCATGGTGCCGAGTCCGATGACGCCAACCTTGGTGAACTCACGAGCCATGGGTGGAGTCTCGCAGAGGGTGTGCGCCGCCCACACCCGCCCGGGGCGTGACGCTGCCCACGCGCGCTCCTCTAGGGTGGTCCGGTGCGTCTCGTCATAGCCCGGTGCAGCGTCGACTACGACGGTCGGCTCACCGCCCACCTCCCGCTCGCGACCCGGCTCCTCGTCGTCAAGGCGGACGGGTCGGTGCTCGTCCACAGCGACGGCGGCTCCTACAAGCCGCTCAACTGGATGTCGCCACCGTGCACCATGGCCGAGGTCGAGCCCGACGAGGGGCAGACCGCCGACGGCATCATGGCCGTCTGGCGGGTGCAGCACGCCAAGAGCGAGGACCGCCTCACGGTCCTCATCCACGAAGTCCTGCACGACTGGGACCACGAGCTCGGCGTCGAGCCGGGCCTCGTCAAGGACGGTGTCGAGGCCCACCTGCAGCGCCTGCTCGCCGAGCACATCCACACCCTCGGCCACGGCTGGTCGCTCGTGCGCCGCGAGTACATGACGGCCATCGGTCCGGTCGACATCCTCGCCAGGGACTCGGTCGGCACCAGCGTCGCGGTCGAGATCAAGCGCCGCGGCGAGATCGACGGCGTCGAGCAGCTGACCCGCTACCTCGAGCTGATGAACCGCGACCCGCACCTCGCGCCCGTGACCGGCGTCTTCGCCGCCCAGCAGATCAAGCCGCAGGCGCGCACACTGGCCGAGGACCGCGGCATCCGCTGCGTCGTCCTCGACTACGACGCCCTCAAGGGCATCGACGACGCCGAGTCGCGTCTCTTCTGACACACCGAGGGCGTATGCCGGGTGGCGGGCCCTCCGACCCGGCTCGCTCTCGCGGTCACACCCAGCGTGACCGCACCTGGGGCCCCAGCTTCTCGACGGCCAGACGCACGACGGGCCTCTTCATCTGCCCCGCGTGCTCGTCGAGGAACTCCGACACGCGCGCCGCGTCGTGGACGGCGGCGTGCTTGAGGAAGATCCCGACCGGCTTGTGCACCAAGGGATCCGGGTCGGCACAGAGCAGCGCTGCGACGTCGAAGCCCGCCTCGAGGTCGTCGGTGCCGAGGAACCCGAGGGGCGCCGTCATGGCGGTGCGCCGACGCAGCGGCTCCGGCGAGACGGCGAGGTCGTGCAGCAGGTGCTTGTCGCGACCGACGAGCCAGAGCCCGACGACCCGGGGCGCTGCGCGGTCGACCATGTCCCACGTCGTGATGCGGTCGTGGTGGCCGAGGTAGGTCCGCGCCAGCGTGCCCCGCTCGTGGTGGCCGGGACGCTTGCGCCTGGCCTTGAAGTCCAGGATGCACATAGCCGCCATGCGCGGCTCGAACGCCGGATGGGCCAGCAGCCGCACGACCTCGGCCAGGGGCAGGCCCGTGTGCCGCTTCGCGACGGCGAAGAGCGTGCCCATCCGCACCCCGAAGGCCTCCTCGTCGGGCGTGAGTCGCCCCCGCACCGCGGCGAGCGCGTCCGGGGATCGCTCGGCCTCGAGCTCGGCGACGACGACGTCGGCGGTCGCCGCCACCGCCATCAGGACAGGCCCTCGATCGGCTGTCGGGTGACCCCGTCGGCGTCGACGAGGAGCAGGACCGGGTCGGTGTCGTCGCCGCCGCGCACGACGACGACGGTCTCGCCGCGGTGCCGGTCGACGAGCTCCTCGAGGCCCGACGTGCCGTCGTGCAGGTCGCCGTGGCCGAGGTGCGAGGGGACGCCGAGGTCGTCGGCCAGCGACTCGACCGGGCCGGTGTCAGGGACGTCGTCGGCGGCATACACCGCCTGGACCTTCTCGAGGTGGATCGTCGAAGCGAGCCACGGGACGTCCGTGAGCGCCGGTGGGTTGACGACGATGATGCGCGCGGCGCACTGCAGGTCGCTCATACCTGCGACGCTACGCCTGCTCAGGCGGGCGCGGACTCGAGGGGTGCAAGACCACGTGCGGCACGGATCACACCGACCATCTCGCCCATGATGTCGTTGAGCCCGAAGTCCTTCGGCGTGAAGACCATGGCCACCCCGGCAGCCCGCAGCGCCGCGGCGTCGGACTCGGGGATGATGCCGCCGACGATGACCGGCACGTCGCTGGCACCCGCCTCGCGCAGCCCCCGGAGCACCTCGGGGACGAGCTCCATGTGCGAGCCGCTGAGGATCGAGAGCCCGACGAGGTGGACGTCCTCGGCGACGGCGGCCGCGACGATCTGCTCAGGGGTGAGCCGGATGCCCTGGTAGACGACCTCGAAGCCGGCGTCGCGGGCCCGCACCGCCACCTGCTCGGCGCCGTTGCTGTGGCCGTCCAGGCCGGGCTTGCCGACGAGGATGCGCAGCTTCTCGCCGAGCTCCTCGCCGGTGCGGGCGACGAGCTCGCGGATGTGGGACAGGGCGTCGCCGGGCTCGCTCGAACCGACCCCGACCGAGCCGGACACCCCGGTGGGGGCGCGGTACTCCCCGAACCGCTCGCGCAGCGCGCCCGCCCACTCCCCCGTCGTGACGTCGGCGCGGGCGCACTCGAGCGAGGCCGCCATGAGGTTGGCGTCCGACGCCGCGTCGGTGCGCAGGCGCTCCATGGCCGCCGCGGCCCTCGCCCGGCGCTCGGGGTCGGCGTCACGGGTCTCGCGCCACTCGCGTACGGCCTCGGAGGCGTGCCGCTCCACGTCGGCGTCGACGGTCTGGATCGCCGTGTCGAGGTCGGCCGTGAGCGGGTTGGGCTCGGTGGTCTCGAAGCGGTTGAGACCCACGATCACCGCTTCGCCGGACTCGATGCGACGGCGACGCTCGGCGTGCGAGGCGACGAGCGCCGACTTCATGTAGCCGGACTCGACCGCGGCGACCGCACCGCCCAGCTCCTCGACGCGGGCCATCTCGGCCTTGGCCCCCGCGACGAGCTCGGCGACCTTGGCCTCGACGACGACCGACCCGGCGAAGAGGTCGTCGTGCTCGAGCAGGTCGGACTCGTAGGCGAGCACCTGCTGCATGCGCAGGCTCCACTGCTGGTCCCACGGCCGCGGGAGGCCGAGCGCCTCGTTCCACGCCGGCAGCTGGATCGCGCGGGCGCGCGCGTCCTTGGAGAGCGTCACGGCGAGCATCTCGAGGACGATGCGCTGCACGTTGTTCTCGGGCTGCGCCTCGGTGAGGCCCAGGCTGTTGACCTGCACGCCGTACCGGAAGCGCCGGGCCTTCGCGTCGGTGACGCCGTAGCGCTCGCGCGTCAGCTCGTCCCAGAGCTGCACGAAGGCGCGCATCTTGCACATCTCCTCGACGAAGCGCACGCCGGCGTTGACGAAGAACGAGATCCGGGCGACGACGCTCGCGAACTCCTCGGGTGGCACCTGCCCCGAGTCACGCACGGCGTCGAGCACCGCGACCGCGGTCGACATGGCGTACGCGATCTCCTGCACGGGCGTCGCCCCGGCCTCCTGCAGGTGGTAGCTGCAGATGTTGATCGGGTTCCACTTCGGGATCTCGCGCACCGTGTAGGTGATCATGTCGGTGATGAGCCGCAGGGACGGAGCGGGCGGGAAGACGTAGGTTCCCCGGGAGAGGTACTCCTTGATGATGTCGTTCTGCGTCGTGCCGGCCAGGGCGTGCACCCACGTGGCGGGGTCCTCGCCTGCGGCCTCGGCCTGGCGCTCGGCCGCGACCTGGTAGAGCGCGAGCATCCACATCGCCGTCGCGTTGATCGTCATCGAGGTGTTCATCTCGCGCAGCGGGATCGACTCGAACAACGCCGCCATGTCGCCGATGTGGCTGATCGGGACACCGACCTTGCCCACCTCGCCGCGCGAGAGCAGGTGGTCGGGGTCGTAGCCGGTCTGGGTCGGCAGGTCGAAGGCGACGGAGAGCCCGGTCTGCCCCTTGGAGAGGTTGCGACGGTAGAGCGCGTTGCTCGCAGCGGCACTCGAGTGGCCGGCATACGTGCGCATGACCCACGGTCGGTCGGGCGTCACCCGGGCGTCCGGCTGCGGCGTGCTCTCCGTCGAAGACATGGCTCGACGGTAGCGGCGGGGTGCAGCTGCGGGGAGGCGCTCAGGCGGTGAGAGGCGCCACAGTCAGGGCGGGGTGGCGCGGGGCGAGGATGCGCTCGAGCCGGCAGCCGCGCAGCAGCCGCGTCGTGCGGTCGCTCGCGTCGACGAGCAGCAGCCGCCGGTCGGCGCGGGTGGCCCGCCGGTGGAGGTGGACGATGACGCCGAGGCCCGTGGCGTCGCCGATCTCGGCATCGCCGAGGTGCAGGCGCAGCTCGCCGGGCCCCTGGATGATGACCGCGTGGATCGCGTCACGGATGTCGGGCACCGTGTGGACGTCGAGACGCCCCTCGATGATGACATCGTGGCCGTCGGGTGCCTCGAGCACTCTGACCGGACCCCTGCGGTGGGTGTTCAGCGTCATGTAGACCCCTCTCAACGCTGTGCCGTCACCCATGATGACGCCTCAGCCAGCCAGAACGTTGCCCCTAGGAGTCAAGAAGTGGTCAAGAAAATACGAACATCGAGCGAAGAACGTCGCGACGTTCCGTGCGAGCCCTGAGCGCTCCCGACAAAACGGACGTTCCGCGGCGCCGACCTCCGGGAGCGGGTGGCCGACCTACTCGAACGGGGGCTCGTCGTCGGGCTCGCGCGTGACGTCGGCACCGAGTGCACGCAGGGCCTGCTCGAAGCGCGGGTAGCCGCGGTCGATGTGGTGCACGCCGCTCACGAGGGTGTCGCCCTCGGCCACGAGGCCGGCGATCACGAGGGCCGCGCCGGAGCGGATGTCGCTGCTCTCGACCGGGGCACCGGAGAGCATCGGGACGCCGTGGGTCATGACATGGTGCCCGTCGATCTGGGCATCGGCCCCGAGACGGGCCAGCTCCTGGACCGTGCGGAAGCGGGCCTCGAAGAGGTTCTCGGTGACCATCGCCGAGCCGTCCGCGACGGCGTTGTAGGACAGCGCGAAGGGCTGCAGGTCGGTCGGGAAGCCCGGGTAGGGCAGGGTCGCGACGTCGAAGGCTCGCGGGCGTCGCTCGACGGCGGAGACCCGGAAGCCGCGGCCGGTGACCTCGACGTGGCAGCCGGCCTCCTCCAGGGCGCCGAGGGGGGCCCTCAGGTGCTGGGCGACGCCGCCGACGACCTCGATGTCGCCGCGCGTCGTGGCGGCCGCGAAGGCCCAGGTGCCGGCCGCGATGCGGTCGGACACGACCGCGTGCCGCGTCGGGGCCAGGGCGTCGACGCCGTGGACGGTGATGCGCGACGTGCCGGCACCCTCGAGGCGGGCGCCCATCGAGACGAGCATCTCGGCGATGTCGATGATCTCGGGCTCCTTGGCGACGTTGTCGATCGTCGTCGTGCCGCGGGCCAGGACCGCCGCGGTGAGGATGTTCTCGGTGGCGCCGACGCTCGGGAAGTCGAGCCGGATGTCGGCGCCGCGCAGACCGTTCGGAGCGGTGGCGACGAGGTAGCCGTGCGTCACGTGAACCTCGGCCCCCAGCGCCTCGAGACCGGCGGCGTGGAGGTCGAGCCCGCGCGAGCCGATGGCGTCGCCACCGGGCACGGCGACGTCGGCCTCCCCCACCCGGGCGACGAGCGGACCGAGCACGGAGATGGAGGCCCGCAGTGCGCGTACGAGCTCGTAGTCGGCGCGGTGACCGATGCGCTCGGGCACGTCGAGGACGACGACCCCGGCGGCCGGGTCGTAGTCGACGCCCACACCGAGACGGCGTAGCAGCTCGGCCATGATCGTCACGTCGGCGATGGCCGGGACGTTCGTCAGGGTCGTGCGGCCCACGGCCAGCAGCGCCACGGCCATCAGCTTGAGGGCACTGTTCTTGGCGCCGACGACGGCGACCTCGCCCACGAGGTGGGCACCACCGACGACCCGGAATCGCTCTCTCACCCACCGAACCCTATCGGGGCGCCGACCGACCGACGGACCCTCCGGCGCGGGTGAGAGAGTGGCCCCATGGTCAACCTGACGCGGATCTACACGCGCACCGGCGACGACGGCACGACGAGCCTCGGCGACTTCTCGCGGGTCAGCAAGAACGACGCCCGGCTCCACGCGTACGCCGACTCCAACGAGGCCAACGCCGCCATCGGCATCGCGGTCGCGTGCGGCGACCTGCCGGAGGAGGTGAGGGCCACCCTGCAGCGCGTGCAGAACGAGCTCTTCGACGTCGGCGCCGACCTGTCGACGCCGCTGCGACCGGCCTACGACTACCCGCCCCTGCGCGTCGAGCAGCCCTGGATCGACGACCTGGAGACCGACTGCGACCACTACCTCGAGCAGGTCGAGAAGCTCAGGTCGTTCATCCTCCCCGGAGGCACGGCGGGCTCGGCCCACCTGCACCTCGCGACGACCATCGTTCGTCGCGCCGAGCGCTCCGCCTGGGCGGCCGTCGACCAGCACGGCACCGAACCCGCGCCCGAGGGCACCGACGCGAAGGGTGTCGGCGGCGTCAACGTCCTCACCGCGAAGTACCTCAACCGCCTCTCGGACCTGCTCTTCATCCTCGCCCGCATCGCCAACAAGCCGGTCGGCGGCGACGTGCTGTGGCAGCCCGGCGGCGGCCGCGTCGAGAAGCCCGAGCGCCCGAAGAAGCACTGACCCGACACGGTCCGGCCCTCGGCACCCTGGCCGCGCACGAGGTCGCGCACTCGGCCGCGCACTCGGTGTCGCCGGGCCGCAGCCGACGCGCGATCACACGCCCGACCACGGCGTCGTCCACACCCCCCGAACGCCTGACGCGCACCGTCCACACCGTCCCTGCGGAGGCGCGACCGACGCCCCGCCGGAGCGCATGCTGCTCGGGTGGACCCCAGACTCCCCGGACCGCTGCACGAGCTCGCCCTGCACCAGCTCGGCGTCCTGACCCGACGACAGCTCCTCGAGGGCGGTCTGACGCAGGCTCAGCTGCGCACGAGGCTCGGGCGAGAGTGGCGGCTGGTCCTTCGGGGCGTCGTCCTGCTGTCCAACGGAGTTCCCTCCGAACAGCAGCGGTTGATGGCCGCCCTGCTCTTCGCCGGGCCGAGAAGCTGGCTCGCAGGCTCCTCGGCCCGAGCGGTTCACGGCATCGCGGGACGTGCGGTGTCCAACCCGATCCAGGCCCTGGTCCCGGCTCCCCTGCGCGCCCGAGCTCACGCGTGGGTCCTCGTCCGCAACACGACGCTGCTCGACGAGCCCATCTACCGGCGCGGTCCGCTCCGCCTCTCGTGTCCCGCCCGTGCGGCCGTCGACGCCGCAGCTGCCGCACCGTCGGACGAACAGGCACGAGCCGTCCTGGTCGCCGCGGCCCAGTCTCGCAAGGCACGGCTGAGCGACCTCGCCCGTCGGCGCGACGCCGCACTCGATCCGCTCGCGACCACGCTGGGTCCGGGCGCGGATCGAGACGGCCTATCGCGAGGCGCGGGCGTCAGGGGTGCGCGCGAATGTCGTGGCGACCCCACGCGACCCCTGGCTGGGAGTTCGACCCGTCACGCGACGGTCGTCCTAGGACGACCCTGAGCTGTGATGCTGCGCGAGATCACGCAGTTCGGGTGGCCAAGACGCCGCAGGTGCGCGATCTCGTCCGCGACCAGCGAGCGGGGCGGGCGGGTCAGGCTGGACGGGCGGGACGGGCGGGCGGGGCGGGACGGGCGCGGCGGGGGGGCGGACGAGCGGACGGGCGGACGGGGCGGCCGGGCGGACGTGGCCTCAGGCGACGTTGACGTTGTAGCCGGGAGGCGCGGCTTCCTGCCACGACCGCAGTGCGGTGTAGGCCGGGCCCTGCAGGGCCAGCTCGAAGTCGCTGTCGCCGTCGCTGCACGGCACGCGGTTCGCGTCGGGCAGGAGCGGGATCGAGTCGCTGCCGTGGAGCGGCTCAGGGGCCTCGAGCAGCAGGCGCTGGCGCAGCCAGCGGTGCTTCGGGCGCACGGAGACGCCCCCGAGGGCGTACCACTCGAGGGCGTTGTCACCGAACCGGATGAGCCCGAGGCGCCAGCGGTCGGACTCCGAGCGGCGCATGCCGCACAGCGTCAGGGGCAGGCCTTTCGCGATGTAGCGGCGGCGCAGGAAGGTCGTGGCGAGGACGGCCACCGCGACCACCAGCAGCGTGCCGATCACGATCTCGGTCGAGACGAGAACGGACGGCACGCGGGACCTCAGCTCGTCTGCAGTGAGGAGGCGTCGACGTGCTCGGCGACGATCGTCACCACGTCGGAGTCGACCGAGAGGAACCCGCCGTCGACCGTCACGGTGCGACGCTCGCCCTCGAGGGACTCGATGGAGACCTCGCCCTCGACGAGGACTCCGAGCAACGGCGCGTGGCCGGGCAGGATGCCCAGCTCGCCCGAGATGGACCGGGCGCGTACGAACTTGGCCTCGCCCTCCCAGACCTTCCGGTCGGCGGCAACCATCTCAACCTTGAGCGAACTCACGTTTCCTCCGGATCGTGGGGGTGTGATCTGCAGTTTAGTGCCTCTGCAAGGATGCTCCGTACGCGAGGTGGCGCAGGCCGCTCGCGCCGATTCCCCACCCTCCACAGGAGTCCTATCCATGAGCACAGCCGTGTCCGACGCCCTCCTCGAGCCGACCCGCCGCCCGGTGGCCGTCGAGACCCTGACCGACGTCATCGACGCCGAGGTGGCCGACAAGTCCGGACTGGGCGGCGCCGCCGTCAAGGCCGGTTACGCCGCCGCCAAGAAGCTCGGTGGCAACTTCGTCACGAGCGCCACCGACCGCCTGCTCCCGCAGTTCGCGAGCGCCCTCGACCCGTTCTGGGCCACCAAGGGCGAGTCGTCGTTCGGGTCGCACCTCGCGGCCCAGCCCGACGCCGCGGCCGACGCCCTCCTCGCGGTGACCGACGCCAAGGCCGCCAACACCTCGCACGGCTCGGCCGCCAAGGTCTACGGCTCGCTGCGCGGCAAGGCCAAGGGCCACGTCGTGGCGGCGCTCCCCCGTCTCGGCGCCGCCGTGGAGAGTCTCGTCCCCTGACGCGTCGCCCGCTGCGCGGGTCCACCGAGCACGTATGCCGCCGGGCCGGCTCCCCTCGAGGAGCCGGCCCGGTCGTGTGCCCGGGGACGGTCAGGAATCGTCGTGCGGGCGGTCCTCGGCGAGGCGCGGCAGCTCGGGGCCGTACTCGTCGCCGAGGTCGGCGATCGCCTGTCGGGCGAACACCTGCTGCTCGGTGACGACGCGCTCGGAGCGGCCGCGACCGATGAAGGTGACGACCCAGTGCAGCAGCGTCGTGATGCGGTGCTTGAAGCCGATGATGTAGACGAGGTGGACGGCGAGCCACAGGATCCAGGCGAAGAACCCGCTGAACTGCGCCTTGCCCACCGACGCGACGGCCGAGAACCGCGAGATCGTGGCCATCGATCCCTTGTCGAAGTACTCGAACGGGCCCTTCGGCTCCCGCCCCTCGAGCCGTCGCACGATCTGCTCCGCCGCGTAGCGGCCGCCCTGGATGGCGACCTGGGCGACCCCGGGCAGGCCCTTGAGCGCCATCATGTCGCCGACGACGAAGACCTCGGGGTGACCGGGGAGCGTGAGGTCGTCCTGGACCTCGACGCGGCCGGCCCGGTCGAGCCGCGCGCCGGACTGGTCGGCGAGCTGGCGTCCGAGCGGCGACGCACTCACGCCCGCGGCCCAGACCTTGCAGACCGACTCGATGCGCTCGCGGCTGCCGTCGCCGTGCTCGACCTCGATGCCGGTCGAGTCGACGTCGACGACCTTCGCGCCGAGCCGCACCTCGACGCCCATCTCGGTCAGGCGCTTGACGGCGCGGTCGCCGAGCTTCTCCCCGAACGAGCCGAGCACCGAGGGCGCCGCGTCGAGGAGGACGACTCGGGCCTTGGTCGGGTCGATCCGGCGGAAGTCGCGCTTGAGGGTGCGCCGCGCGAGCTCCGAGATCTGGCCGGCCATCTCGACACCCGTGGGTCCGGCACCGACGACGACGAACGTCATGAGACGGTCGACCTCGGCCTGCGTCGAGGCCAGCTCGGCGAGCTCGAAGGAGCCGAAGATCCGGCCGCGCAGCTCGAGGGCGTCGTCGATCGACTTCATGCCCGGGGCGTGCCGCGCGAAATCGTCGTTGCCGAACCACGACTGGCCGGCGCCTGCGGCGACGATGAGCGAGTCGTAGGGCGTGACCGTCCGACGGCCGACCGCCGAGTGGGTCACGGTGCGCGCCTCGAGGTCGATCGTCTCGACGTCACCGAGCAGCACCTGCGCGTTGTCCTGCCGGTGCAGCACCTCGCGCGTCGAGGGAGCGATCTCGCCCTCGGAGAGGATGCCGGTCGCCACCTGGTAGAGCAGCGGCTGGAAGAGGTGGTGCGTCGTGCGGGCGATGAGGGTCACGTCGACGTCGGCGCGCTTCAGCTTCTGCGTGCTGAACAGTCCGCCGAAGCCCGATCCGATGACCACGACCCGGTGGCGCGGGGCCTGCTGGGTGGGCGTGCTCACGATTCTCCTTGTCCTAGAGCTGTCCTGGAGCTGTCCTCGAGCTGTCCTGCTCTGAGGTGCTGGGCTCGTCGGCGCTGACGGCTCCACATCAGTCAACACCGTGGGTGCTACCCACATGCCCCGTCGGCGACACCGGAGGCGCCCAGGGGGTGCGGTCCTCGTCACACGGGCGGTGCCGGGGAGTCACGGGCATCCCCGTCGCGCCTCAGGACGACGAGCTGCGAGCTCTGCGACACGACGCGGTAGTGGGCGACCACCCAGTCACGCAGCGGGTCCGGGTCGTCGACGTAGCGGTGGTGGCCGTAGCCGGGCCAGAAGTCTCGTGCCGCCACCACGCACTCCGGCACGCGTCCGGAGCGCTGCATCCAGTGCAGCACCTGCTGGCTGGTCGAACCGAAGAAGTCCATCCAGACGATGGGGGTGTCGAAGCGGAGGTCCGCGTAGAGGAACGCCGCGGGGTGGACGTAGTCGAGGGCGCCGTCGCCAGGGCGCGCGCAGGCCTGCACCGCCTGCTGGTTGGCCTGCAGGTCGGCGCGGTGCTGCTCGGTGGTGCGCAGGCCCGCGAAGGCTCCGTCTGGGGCGTCCGCCACGAGCGCGGCCGGTGGTCCGTCGCGGAAGCTGTTGAGGGCGTGGACGGTCCCCAGCCCGGCCAGCAGCAGCCCGGCGACGGCCACCTTGGCCGGCCGGGTGCCCACCCACACGAGCGTGGCCACCGTCACCGCCAGCAGGCCCGGGGCGAGCACCGCCCCGGTCGCGCCCCAGACGGGCCCCGAGGAGGTGAAGGCCGCGAGGAAGGGCATCCCGACGAGGGTCGGGGTCAGCCCGAGAGCGGCCAGGCGCGCCACCGGACCGCGGTCCCGCGCCGAGACGACGAGCACGGGGAGGAGGACGACGACGAGGACGCTGCCGAGCAGCGGGGTGAGCCACGACAGGACCGTGAACGTGGTGGCCGTGACACCGCCCTGGAGCGCTTGGACCGTCACGGCCGCCACGGCCAGCAGGACGAGCGGCAGCCGCAGACGGCGGGCGGCCGGCACCGCGGCGAGCAGTGAGAGCGGGACGGCCAGCAGCACCCACGGGCCCGCGAGCGCGGCCCCCACCTGCGAGGTCCACCGGGCGAGCCGGTCCCACCGGCTCGGGCGGTTGGCCTGGTACGCGTCGGTGAACGACATGGTGTCGGACACGTTGGCCACCCCCCAGACCGCCACGGCGACGACCCCGACGACGACGGCGACGACGAGCACCCCGGTGCCGACCGCCAGCACACCGGGTCTCGCCCTCACGGTGCGGAGGACCGCGGTGGCGCTCGCGGCCGGGGACGGCACCCACCTCGACGGCGACACGTCGAGGCGCGAGAGCAGCACGGCGAGCACGGCCAGTAGCGCCGCCCCCGCCGGCGCCGTCACCGGGTGGCTCACCGCCCCCAGCGCGGTCGCCGCCCCTGCCGACACGGCATACGGACGCGCACAACGCACGCACCGGACGCTCGCCCCCACGCCGCAGGACACCGCGAGGAGGTACATCAGCGCCGGCGTCGTGTTGTACGACACGACCTGCTGGTTGTATGCCGCCGGGACGAGCGCCACGGCCAGCGCGCACGCGCTCGTCCCCCGACCGAACGGCGGCGCGATCGCGCGCCAGGACACCGCCGCGACGCCGGCGCACACGAGGACGAACCACACCCGGGAGGCGAGGACGATCCCGTCGAGCCCGACGACGTGCTGCCAGGCCCACACGAACGGGACCGCCGGCCAGGCACCGAGCACCTGGACGTTCATCTCGTCCCGGAACGGGACGTCACCCCGCGCGAGACGCAGCGTCAGCTCGACGGCGTGCGAGCTGTCGCTGAGGTCGACCCCGTAGCGGGCGCGGACGATCGCGGCGGCCGCCAGCGCCACCGCGCAGAGCGGCACCCACGGACGACGAACGGGGAGGGCCCAGTGGGCACCTCCCCGTCGTCGGGTGAGACGAACCATCCAGGTCAGAGGTTCTTCTGGATCTCCGCCCACTGACGCTCGACGTCGTCGAGGCCACCGCACATGAAGAAGGCCTGCTCGGCGACGTGGTCGTACTCGCCGTCGGCGATCTTCGTGAAGCCCTCGATCGAGTCGGCGAGCGACACGGTCGAGCCCTCGATGCCGGTGAACTGCTTGGCGACGTAGGTGTTCTGCGACAGGAAGCGCTGGATGCGACGAGCGCGGTTGACGAGGATCTTGTCCTCTTCGGAAAGCTCGTCGACGCCGAGGATCGCGATGATGTCCTGCAGCTCCTTGTTGCGCTGGAGGATCGACCGGATGCGCACGGCCGTGTTGTAGTGGTCGGCCGCGATGTAGCGCGGGTCGAGGATGCGCGAGGTCGAGGACAGCGGGTCGACGGCCGGGTAGATACCCTGCGACGCGATGTCCCGCGAGAGCTCGGTCGTCGCGTCGAGGTGCGCGAACGTCGTGGCCGGGGCCGGGTCGGTGTAGTCGTCGGCCGGCACGTAGATCGCCTGCATCGAGGTGATCGAGTGACCACGCGTCGAGGTGATGCGCTCCTGGAGGGTGCCCATCTCGTCGGCGAGGGTGGGCTGGTAGCCCACCGCGGACGGCATGCGGCCGAGGAGGGTCGAGACCTCCGAGCCGGCCTGCGTGAAGCGGAAGATGTTGTCGATGAAGAGGAGCACGTCCTGCTTCTGGACGTCGCGGAAGTACTCCGCCATCGTCAGCGCCGACAGGGCGACGCGAAGACGCGTGCCCGGCGGCTCGTCCATCTGGCCGAACACGAGGGCGGTCTGCCCGAGGACGCCCGCCTCCTCCATCTCGACCATGAGGTCGTTGCCCTCACGGGTGCGCTCACCGACACCGGCGAACACCGACACACCACCGTGGTCACGGGCGACACGGGCGATCATCTCCTGGATGAGCACCGTCTTGCCGACACCGGCACCGCCGAAGAGGCCGATCTTGCCACCCTGGACGTACGGGGTCATCAGGTCGATGACCTTGATGCCCGTCTCGAACATCGTGGTCTTGGACTCGAGCTGGTCGAAGGCCGGG
The DNA here is from genome assembly GCF_001428505.1 of Terrabacter sp. Root181. GTDB lineage: Bacteria > Actinomycetota > Actinomycetes > Actinomycetales > Dermatophilaceae > Terrabacter. The sequence continues at coordinate 1,598,819 of NZ_LMHU01000001.1, read as the reverse complement.
GCCTTGCGGTGGATGCCCCAGCGCTCCTTGACCTCGATGGTCTCGCCCTCGGCGAGGTTCATGCACTCGCCGGTGGTGTTGAACACCTTGCCCAGGGTCACGTCACCGACGGGGACGGTGATCGGGCCACCGGTGTCCTGAACGGCCGAGCCGCGTACCAGACCGTCGGTCGGCTGGAGCGAGATCGCGCGGACCATGTTGTCGCCGATGTGCTGTGCGACCTCGAGGTTGATGCGCTTGGTCTCACCGGCGAGGGTGACCTCGGTCGTGAGCAGGTTGTACTGCTCGGGCATGCCGTCGACGGGGAACTCCACGTCGACGACCGGGCCGATGATGCGGGAGATGCGTCCGACGCCGCCCGCGGGCGGGGCCGTCCACGTGGTGTCGCTGACAGTTGCAGTCATGGTGGTCTGCTTCCTTACCTGTGGGCGTTACTTCTTGGCGTCCGCGAGGGCGTTGGCGCCGCCCACGATTTCGCTGATCTCTTGGGTGATGCCGGCTTGGCGGGCCTGGTTGGCGAGGCGCTGGTAGGTCTTGATCAGCTCCGTCGCGTTGTCGGTGGCCGACTTCATCGCCCGCTGGCGGGCGGCGAGCTCGGAGGCCGCCGAGCTGAGCAGCGCGGTGAAGATGCGATTGCGGACGTACTTCGGCAGGAGCAGGTCGAGGACCTCGGACGCGCTCGGCTCGAAGGAGTACTCCGGCGGGATCTGGCCCTCCTCGTAGCGGTTCACGCTGAGGTCCAGGCTCTCGTCGTCGCCCGCCTCGTCGGCCTCCACGACCTCGAGGGGCAGCAGGCGCAGCACGAACGGGTCCTGCCGGACCATCGAGCGGAAGCGGGTGAAGACGACGTGGATCTCGTCGTGACCGCCCTCGTCGGTGTCCTTGAGGAAGTCGGCCGTGATGCGGTCGGCGATCTCCTTGGCGTTCTCGAACGTCGGGGCGTCCGAGAAGCCGGTCCACTCGGCGGCATAGTCGCGCTTGCGGAACTTGTAGTAGCTCACGGCCTTGCGACCGACGAGGTAGGGCACGACCTCCTTGCCCTCCGCGGTCAGCTTGGAGATGAGCTCCGCGCTCTCCTTGATCGCCGCGACGGAGTAGGCACCGGCAAGTCCGCGGTCCGCAGCGATGATGACGACGCCGGCCCGCTTGGCGGTCTCCTTCGCCGTCGTCAACGGGTGGTCCTCGTTCGTGTTGGTCGCCACCGCGGACACGGCGCGCGTCAGCGCGGTCGTGTACGGCATCGCCTCGGTGGCCCGCTGGCGGGCCTTGACGACGCGTGCGGCCGCGATCAGCTCCATCGCGTTGGTGATCTTCTTGATGGAGTTGACGGACTTGATGCGCTGGCGGTAGATCCGCATCTGCGCTCCCATGTGCTCCGCCTCTCTTGGTCTCTTAAGTCTGTGGTTGCCTGCAGGGTGGGCTCACGCCCACTCCCGTATGCCGCCCGGCTGGCCGGGCGGCATACGGGATCTGGTCACTTCTGCTTGACGATCTTCGCCTGGGTGATCTGGTCGTCGGCGATCTCGTCGAACTCCTCGTTGCCGGCCTCGAGGCCGTCCCTGCCGGTGCCCCGGAAGGTGAACTTGACCTCGTCGACCACCTTGGACAGAGCCGTCTCGGTGTCCTCGTCGAGCTTGAGGGTCTCGCGGATCGTCTGGAGGATCTTGCCGTCACGCCGCAGCGTCTCGAGCAGCTCGGACTCGAAGGTCCGGACGTCCTCGACGGCGACGTCGTCGAGCTTGCCGGTCGTGCCGGTCCAGATCGAGACGACCTGCTCCTCGACGGGGTACGGCGAGCTCTGCGGCTGCTTGAGCAGCTCGACGAGCCGGGCACCACGGGCGAGCTGGGCGCGCGAGGCGGGGTCGAGGTCGGAGGCGAACATCGCGAACGCCTCCATGGCGCGGAACTGCGCGAGGTCGAGCTTGAGTCGACCGGCGACCGACTTCATGGCCTTGATCTGCGCGGCACCGCCGACTCGGGAGACCGAGACACCCACGTCGATGGCCGGACGGACGTTGGCGTTGAACAGGTCGGCCTGCAGGTAGATCTGGCCGTCTGTGATCGAGATGACGTTGGTCGGGATGTACGCCGAGACGTCGCCCGCCTTGGTCTCGATGATGGGCAGACCCGTCATCGACCCGTGGCCGAGGTCGTCGGACAGCTTGGCGCAACGCTCGAGCAGGCGCGAGTGCAGGTAGAAGACGTCACCCGGGTAGGCCTCACGGCCCGGCGGGCGGCGCAGCAGGAGCGACACGGCGCGGTAGGCCTCGGCCTGCTTGCTCAGGTCGTCGAAGACGATGAGGACGTGCTTGCCCTGGTACATCCAGTGCTGGCCGATGGCCGAACCGGTGTAGGGCGCGAGGTACTTGAAGCCCGCCGAGTCGGACGCGGGAGCCGCGACGATCGTGGTGTACTCCAGCGCGCCGGCCTCTTCGAGGGTGCCGCGGACCGACGCGATGGTCGAGCCCTTCTGGCCGATGGCGACGTAGATGCAGCGGACCTGGGCGTCGGGGTCACCGGACTCCCAGTTGCGCTTCTGGTTGATGATCGTGTCGATCGCGACCGTGGTCTTGCCGGTCTGGCGGTCGCCGATGATGAGCTGGCGCTGACCGCGGCCGATCGGCGTCATCGCGTCGATCGACTTGATGCCGGTCTGGAGCGGCTCGTGCACCGACTTGCGCTGGACGACGTTGGGCGCCTGCAGCTCGAGGGCGCGACGCCCCTCGGACGTGATGTCGCCGAGACCGTCGATCGGGTTGCCGAGCGGGTCGATGACACGGCCGAGGAAGTCGTCACCGACCGGGACCGAGAGGACCTCGCCCGTGCGCTTGACGGTCTGGCCCTCCTCGATGCCGGCGAAGTCACCGAGGATGACGACGCCGATCTCGTGGACGTCGAGGTTCAGCGCGAGGCCGAGCGTGCCGTCCTCGAACTGGAGCAGCTCGTTGGTCATGGCCGAGGGAAGACCCTCGACGTGAGCGATGCCGTCACCGGCGTCGGTGACGCGGCCGACCTCTTCGCGGGAGGCCGCGCCGGGCTCGTAGGACTGGACGAACGAGTCCAGAGCGTCCCGGATCTCCTCCGGACGGATCGAAAGCTCCGTCATGTCAGATCTTCTCCTCGGTTTCGACCCGCAGGACGGGCCGGTGGTTGATCACAGCTGGTGGTGGGTGCCTCAGGCACCCATGGCCCGGCGGGCCGCGTCGAGCTTGCGGATGACGGTGCCGTCGATGAGCTCGTCACCGATCTCGACCTTGACCCCGCCCATGACCCGGGGGTCCACGACGGTGTTGACGTGGACCGTGCCGCCGTAGATGGCTGCCAGGCCCGCGGCGAGGCGGGCACGGTCGTCGTCGGTGAGCGGGACGGCCGAGGTGACGGTGGCCGTCTGCTGCTCGCGGCGGCGCGATGCCGTCTCGAGGTACCTCTCGAGGACCCGGTCGAAGCGCAGGCCGCGCGGGGCGACCACGGCCTGACGGGCGAGCACGAGCGTCTCGGGGGCGACCTTCTCCCGCAGGAGCGACGACACGAGGTCGGCGCGCTTGTCGGCGGGAGCCTGCGCGTCGGCCAGGGCCGTGCGCAGGGCCGCGTCGGCGGCGACGATCCGCTCGAAGCGGAACAGCTCGTCCTCGACGCGGTCGGCACGATCGCCGGCCTCGGCCTGGGCGATGACGGCCTCGACGGCATACGACTCGACCGTGTCGGTCAGGTCACGCTCGGAGCTCCAGCGCTGCGCGAAGGCACCCTTGAGCACGACCAGCGCCTCGGCGCTGACCTTGCCCGCGAAGAGCCGCTCGGCGAGCTGGGCCTTGTCGGCGCCCTCGCGGGACGGGTCGGCCACGGCGCGACGCAGGGTCGCGCTGCCGTCGATGACGGCGATGACCGCGAAGAGCTCCTCGGCCAACCGCGAGCGGTCGGCACCGGCAGCAAGGACGCCGGTGAAAGCCTCGCGGCTCGCCGCCGCTGCTGCGCGTGAGGGTCCCTGCATCAGGCGTCCCCGCCCTGGCTGCCGGCGGCGCCGCCGACCTTCTCGCGCACGACGTCGCCCGACTCGAGCTCGGCGAGGAAACGCTCGACGATGCCCTTCTGACGGGTCTCCTCGTGGAGGGACTCACCGACGATCCGGCTCGCGAGGTCGGTCGAGATGCGGCCGACGTCGCTGCGGAGCGAGACGACCGCCTGCTGGCGCTCGGCCTCGATCTGCTTGTGCGACGTCTCGGAGATCCGAGCCGCCTCGGAGGCCGCGTGCTCGCGCATCTCGGCGATGATCTGCGCGCCCTGGGCCTTGGCGTCCTCACGGATGCGGGCGGCCTCGGAGCGAGCCTCCATGAGCTGCGCCTGGTACTGCTCGAGCGCGGCCTGGGCCTGCGCCTGGGCCTCCTCGGCCTTGTTCATCCCGCCCTCGATCGCAGCAGTGCGTTCGGCGTAGATCTGCTCGAGGCGCGGCACGACCTTCTGCTTCACGACGACGTAGAGGATCGCGAAGCACGCCAGGCCGAAGAAGAACTCGAGCGGGTGCGGGATGATCGGTGCCGCGGTGGCCCAGAAGCCGCCCTCGCCGCCCTCGGCGGTCACGGTCACTGCTTGCATGAGGTTCTCCTAGAGAGAAAGACGATCGGTGCTTCGGGCTGCCCCGGAAAGGGGCGTCAGCCCTTGAAGACGAACGCGAGCGCGATACCGAAGATGGCGAGCGCCTCGGTGATGGCCATGCCCAGGAAGGCGATCGGCTGCAGCATGCCGCGAGCCTCGGGCTGACGGGCGACGCCGTTGATGTAGGCGGCGAAGATCAGACCGACACCGATACCGGGGCCGATGGCGGAGAGGCCGTAACCGAGGATGGCGATGTTGCCAGTCATGTTTATTCCATTCCTTCTTGTCTTGTCCGGCTGGCGGTTACCAGACGGGCGGGGGCGAAGCTGGGGTGTGGTGCTCGTGCGGTGGTGCAGTTCGTGGGGCGCCGGAGGCGCAAGGAGACCGCGGCCTCAGTGCTCGTCGGCGACCGCGCCGCCGATGTAGAGGGCGGCCAGCAGGGTGAAGACGTAGGCCTGGAGGAACTGGACCAGGATCTCGAAGAGCGTCATGACGAAGGCGAAGATCCACGTGACGCCGCCGGCGATGACGAGGATGCCGCCGTTGGTGAGCATGTACCAGCCACCCGTGATGAACAGGACGATGAGGATGTGGCCGGCGAACATGTTGCCGAAGAGTCGCAGGGCGAGGGTGACCGGGCGCGTGAAGAGGTCGGTGATGAGCTCGAGGAAGAAGATCGCGGGGATCATCGCCTTGGGAAGACCCGCGGGCACGAGCGACTTCCAGTAGCCGATGAAGCCGTGCTTGCGCATGCCGACGACGTGGAAGACGACCCAGACGATGAGCGACAGCGCGATCGGGAAGCCGATACGGCTCATCGTCGGGTAGCTCATCGGCGGGATGACGCCGAACAGGTTGTTGACGAGGATCGTCGTGAAGAGCGCGAAGAGCAGCGGGACGAACCGCATGAACTCCTTGCTGCCGATGAGGTCCTTGGCGATGCCGTTGCGCACGAGGCCGTAGACGGCCTCCGTGCCCATCTGGCCGCGGCCGGGCACGAGAGCCTTCTTCTTCGTCGTGGCGAGCAGGAACCACGCGACAAGGCCGGTGGCCAGGACCATGAGCAGGATCGGGCGGGTGATCGCGAACGGCCCGTCGGTCCCGAAGAGGGGCTGCCAGAACTCCTCGATGCCGGGGGCGGTGTAGTCCGTCGGGGCGGCGGCCACGATGCTCACGGGTTACTCCTTTGTAGGTTCTGGGCACTTCGGCTGACGACCTGCGTCAGGGATGGAGAGTCGGTGCTCGGGAGCGGGCTCCCGGTGGGGCTCCAGGTCGGCGGGCCGGCGGGCGACGCGCTGACGTGCGGCACGGGGGCCGTCGGGCTCAATGGGTACCGTATCGGAACCAGATCAGGTAGAGCGACAGGGCCATTCCACCTACGATCCCTACCCCGACGAGCCAGGTCGTGCCCAGCCAGTGGTCGGCCAAGGCACCGAGACCGCCGTAGATGAGCGGACCCGTGAGCATGTACGCGACGGCACGCCAGGCGGAGTCCTGCTCTCGGCTGTTGAACCGCCGCAGCTCCTCGGCCTTGTCCTCGGCGGTCGGTTCGGTCGGCTCCGACGGCTCGGGCGTCGTGGGTGTGGTCATGTCGACCTCCGGTGTCACGGCTCATCACGCGGCTCCCGGTGGGGATCCGCCTCGGGCGCCGCGTCGGCCGACGTCTCGGACGTGGCGTCGAGCGAGGCCGCGCCGTCGGGGTCGTACGCGAAGATCCTCAGCCGCTTGTAGGCGCGCATCTCGAAGAAGAGCCAGACGACGGCGCACACCGTGATCGACAGGCCGATCGCGAAGCCCGAGGCCCACGTCACGTCGCGCAGGGCGAACATGACGACGCCGAGCACCAGCACCTTGAAGGTGTAGGTGGCCATGACGATCATCATCGTCGTCGTGGGCGGCAGGTCGGCCGTGCGCTTCATGACGAGGAGCGTCAGGCTGAAGAAGAAGAGGACGATCGCGGCGCCGAGCGCAGCCGACCAGGCGGCCTTGGGGCTCGAGAAGAGCCCGACCACGACGCAGACGAGACCGGCCACGGCCGTCGGCAGCAGGGAGCCCCGGAGGAGCTGCGCGAAGGCATCTGACTGTGATGCGTCGCGTGCCGGTGTGGCGCTCAAGAAAACCTGCCTGGGTGCGTCGTGAGGCGTAGTGCGGGCGGGGTTCGGGCTGATCCGGATGATGCTCGGATCGGTTGTGCGGAAAGGACTTCCGAGCTCCTGTGGTGGTCTTCCCAGACTCCCCTCAGGTGCTTGTGAATGCTATCACAAGCGTTCGGACGGCCTCCACCGCGGCAGCCAGACGGTGAGCACGACACCCATCGCGGCGGCCGCCCCCACGACCGCGAGCGGACGGGGGCCGTCCCAGATGACGAAGGACACCGAACCGAGGGCCACGATGGCGGCCCACAGGTAGAGGATCAGCACGGCCCGGCGGTGGCCGTGGCCGATGCGCAGCATGCGGTGGTGCAGGTGCATCGCGTCGGGATGCCACGGTCGCTGGCCCGCGCGGGTCCGTCGGACGACGGCCAGCAGCATGTCGAGCAGCGGCAGCAGCAGCACCGCGAGCGGGACGAGGATCGGCAGGAACGCGGCGGAGACGTCGTTGGCGCTGACCTGTCCGGGGTCGACGTTGCCCGTCAGGGTGATCGTCGCCGCCGAGAGCAGCAGGCCGAGCGTCAGCGCCCCGGAGTCGCCCATGAAGAGCCGGGCCGGGTGGAAGTTGTGCGGCAGGAAGCCCGCACAGCACCCGACGAGGGCGGCCGAGATGAAGGTCGCCGTGGAGAAGACGTTGGCCGGGACGAACGAGCGGGAGACGATGTAGCTGTAGACGAAGAACGCGAAGGACGCGATGCCGACGACACCGGCGGCGAGCCCGTCGAGCCCGTCGATGAAGTTCACGGCGTTCGTCGACGCGATGACGACGAGCACCGTGAAGAGCACGAGCACGGGTGTCGGCAGGATGGTCGTGCCGAAGATCGGCAGCGACAGCAGCTGCACCCCGGTGTAGGCCATCAGGCCCGCGGCGAGCATCTGTCCCGCCAGCTTCGTCAGCCAGTCGAGCTCGCGGATGTCGTCGAAGGCCCCGAGCAGGCACACGATGCCGGCGGCGACGACGACGCCGAAGATCTGCTTCGTCGAGAAGAGCGTGCCGAGGTAGGGCAGCGCCCGCGCCACGAGTGCTGCCGCGACGAAGCCGATGTAGATGCCCACTCCCCCGAGCCGCGGGATCGGCGTCTTGTGGACGTCACGCTCCCGGACCGCCGTGAAGGCGCCCGTCGCCACGGCGAGGCTCCGGACGAAGGGTGTGGCGAGGTACGTGACCGCAGCGGCCACGATGAGGACGAGGACGTACTCGTGCACCTACCGACCTTCGCTCGGGCGCCGACGCTGGCGAGTGGGAATGACTCAGCGAGGGTATGCGGGGAAGCGCGTCACGAGGTTGGTGACCTCCGCGCGCACGTCCTTGCTCACCGCGTGCTCGGGGTCGGCGTCGCCCTGGGTCACGGCCTTGTGGATGAGCGTGGCGATCTGCTTCATCTCCTCCAGGCCCATGCCCTGGGTCGTGACCGACGGCGTGCCGACCCGGATGCCCGAGGCGATGTTGGGCTTCTGCGGGTCGAAGGGGATGGCGTTCTTGTTGAGCACGATGCCGGCCGCGTCGGCCCGCTCCTCGGCCTCCTTGCCCGTGACGCCGACGCCCTGGAGGTCGAGCAGGGACAGGTGGGTGTCGGTGCCGCCCGTCGTCGGTCGGATGCCGACCTCGAGCAGGCTCGCCGCGAGCTGCCGGCTGTTGGCGATGACGTCCTTGGCGTACTGGGCGTACTCGGGGGTCGCGGCCTCCTTGAAGTTGACCGCCTTGGCCGCGATGGTGTGCATCTGCGGACCGCCCTGCATCATCGGGAAGATCGCCTTGTCCATCGCGGCGGCGTGCTCGGCCTTGCACACGAGGGCGCCGGAGCGGGGACCACGCAGGACCTTGTGCGTCGTGAACGTCACGACGTCGGCGTACGGAACGGGCGACGGGATCGCCTTGCCGGCCACGAGACCGATGAAGTGGGCGGCGTCGACCCAGAGGATCGCGCCGACCTCGTCGGCGACCGCTCGGAAGCGCTCGAAGTCGATGAGCCGCGGGATGGCCGAGCCACCGGCACAGATGACCTTGGGACGGTGCTCGCGGGCGAGCGCCTCGACCTGGTCGTAGTCGATGTCCTCGCTCTGCTTGTCGACCCCGTAGTGGACGGCGTTGAACCACTTGCCGGAGAAGGAGACCTTCGTGCCGTGCGTCAGGTGGCCGCCCATCGGCAGCGCCATCGCGAGGATGGTGTCGCCGGGCGCCATGAAGGCGCCGTAGACGGCCTGGTTGGCGCTCGCGCCGGAGTGGGCCTGGACGTTGGCGTGGTCGGCCTCGAAGAGTGCCTTGGCCCGCTCGATCGCGATGGTCTCGGCCTTGTCGACCTCGGAGCAGCCGCCGTAGTAGCGGCGACCCGGATAGCCCTCGGCGTACTTGTTGGACAGCGTCGACCCGAGGGCCGTCAGCACGGCGGGCGAGCTGATGTTCTCGCTCGCGATGAGCTGCAGTCCGCCGCGGATGCGGTCGAGCTCGGACAGGAGCACCCCCGCGATGTCGGGGTCGAAGGACTGCAGGGCACCGAAGTCGGAGCCGTAGAACGTGTCGTCAGCCATGGGAGTTCTCCGGGTGGGTCGGGAGTGGGGCGCGAGCGCGAGCCAACTCTATTGCGTCGTGCTGGAGCTGTCGGATGGCCGTTCGGTCGTGGACACGTCGTGCCACTCCCCGAGCGTCTCGGGCTCGTCGGACGGCTCGGGCACGTCGGACGTCTCGGGCACGTCGGACGCCTCGGCGGCGGCCGACGTCACGGACGGCTCGGGCTCGGCGGACGTCTCCGCGACGACCTCGGGAGCCGACTCGGTGACGGGGTCGGTGACGGGGTCCGCGGCGGGCGTCGCGTCGGCCTCGGCGGCCGGCTCGGCGTCGGGCTCGGGAGCCTCGAGCACCGGCTCGGGCACGAGGGCGGCGTCGAGCTCGTCCTGGGCGATGGCGCCGACGCGGAGCGTCACCGGCGTCTCGCCGGTGCAGTCGACGATCGTCGAGGGCTGCCCCTCCCCGGCGGGACCGCCGTCGAGGTAGACCCCGACGGACTCGCCGAGCATCCCCACGGCCTCCTCGACCGTGCGCGCGGCCGGGTCTCCGGTCGTGTTGGCGCTCGTGACCGCCATCGGACCGATGTCGCCGAGCAGCTCGAGCGTGATCTCGTGGTCTGGCACGCGCAGTGCCACCGTGCCGTTGGTCTCGCCGAGGTCCCAGTGCAGCGACGTCTGCGCCTTGAGGACGAGCGTCAGCGGGCCGGGCCAGAACTTCTCCATGAGCCGCTGGGCGTAGTCGGGGACCTGCGTCGCGAGGCCCTGGGCCGTGCGCGCGGTCGGGATGAGGACCGGCGGCGGCATGTCGCGACCGCGGCCCTTCGCCGCCAGGACGGAGGCGACGGCGGTGGCGTCGAAGGCGTCACAACCGATGCCGTAGACCGTGTCGGTCGGCAGGACGACGATCTCGCCTCGTCGGACGGCCGATGCTGCCGCCGGGATGCCCTCGGCGCGCCCGTCGGGGTCGGTGCAGTCGTAGCGCTCGCTCACGGGCAGAGCCTACTGGCGTCGGCAGCGCCGGCCGTCGCCGCTCCCCGCCCCACCGACGGGAGGCGTCACGCCGTGCCGGATGGCGCCAGCCCGACGAGCTCGGCCGAGACGCTCCAGAGCCGGGCCGCCATCGCCGTGTCGTGGGACGCCCGGGACGAGTCCTTCACCCGACCGTTGGCGAAGTACCGGCCTGAGACGTGCTCGAGCTCGGGTGAGGACGCGAGGAGCACGGGCGTGTCGGCACCGCGGTCGGGGCTCTTCATGAAGGGCCGGACGACGGGGAGCATGAGCCGCATCCACCGTCCCGAGTCCTCCTGCGCGAAGGCGGTCCGGACGACGCCGGGGTGCAGGACGTTGGCCGTCACCCCGGTGCCCTCGAGACGTCGGGCCAGCTCGTAGGTGAACATGACGTTGGCGAGCTTCGACTGGTTGTAGGCCCGCTGCCCGTTGTAGCCCTGCCGACCCTGCAGGTCGTCGATGTCGATGCGGCCCATGGCGTGCGCGCCCGACGAGACGGTGACGACGCGCGCCGGGGCGCTCGCGCGCAGCCGGTCGAGGAGCAGGTGCGTGAGCAGGAACGGCGCGAGGTGGTTGACCGCGAAGGTGCGCTCGAGGCCGTCCGCGGTCTCGTGCCGGGTCGCCCAGTAGCCCCCGACGTTGTTGACGAGGACGTCGAGGCGGGGGTACGCCGCGAGGACGCGTTCCGCGAGCGAGCGCACGTCGCGCTGGGCGGAGAGGTCGGCGAGGAAGACGTCGACCTCTCCGCCGGAGTCGCGCAGCCGCTCGGCCGCGGCGTCGGCGCGGGCGCCGTCGCGCCCGACCAGCCCGACGCGCGCCCCGAGACCGGCGAGGCGGGCGGCCGTGGCCAACCCGATCCCACCGGTCCCGCCGGTGACCAGCACGGTCCGCCCGGCCATGGGACCCGTCATCTCAGCGAACGATCTTGACGTTGAACGACGCGGTGCCGAGGGCGCCCATGAGGCGCACCCACACGGGAAGGAGCATCTCGGTGCCTCGCGCCGTGGTGATGTCCCCGAGGTCGATGACGTCGGTGTGCCCGAAGGACTGGAGCAGCTCGGTCACCACGGCCTTGGCCGCCCCGTCGTCGCCGGAGACGAAGACCGACGACTCCTCGCCGAGGTTCTTCGGGTTGACCATGAGGTCGGCGGTCAGCGTGTTGAGCGTCTTGACCACCCGGGCCTGCGGGAAGGCACGCTGCACCTGCTCCCCGAGCGAGTCGGTGTCCTTGACGAAGAGGGTGGGCGGGAAGCCCTGGGAGAAGTCGAGCGGGTTCGAGATGTCGATGAGCACCTTGCCGGCCAGGTTGTCGGCCCCGGCCAGCTCGAGCGCGGGAAGCGCGCCGTGCCCGCTCGTGGCGTTGATGACGAGCTCGGCCCCGGCCGCCGCGTCGGCGAAGGAGACGAGCGGGACCTGCCGGTGGTCCGCGGCCCACGCAGCGTACGGCGGGTTGCCCATGCCGTCGGGCTCGGTGCGCGCGAGGGTGGACTGCGGGTCACGCGTGCCGACGGCGACCTCGTGGCCGAGACCGTGGAGGCGGGCGGCGATGGCCTGGCCGACCATGCCGGTGCCGAGGACTGCGATCTTCATGGGTGCTCCTGGTGCTGCTCCGATGGATGGGAGTAGACGAACCTGTCTACCTGGTGACCGAAACTAACAGACAGATCTGTCTATGCGCAAGGTACACTCGGGACGTAGCCGTTGCACCAGCCGAGGAGCCCGATGTCCATCGCCACGCCGACCCGCCCCAGCGCCGCTCGCGAGCGCATCCTCGACACCGCCTTCTCGCTCTTCTACGCGCGAGGCATCCGCGCCGTCGGGGTCGACCTGATCATCGCGGACTCGGGCGTGGCCAAGGCGACCTTCTACAAGCACTTCCCCTCGAAGGACGACCTCGTCGTCTCCTACCTCGACAAGGTCGACGGCGTCTGGACGGGGCAGCTGCACGCCGCGGCCCTGGCCGCCGGCGACGAGCCGGCAGCCCAGCTGGTCGGCCTGTTCGACGCGCTCGGCACCGCGTGCCGCCGCGAGGGATACCGGGGCTGCGCCTTCATCAACGCGGCCGCGGAGTCGCAGCCGGGCACGCCGGTGCACGATCGCACGGTCGCCCACAAGGCTGCGGTCCTGGCCTGGGTGCAGGACCTCGCGGAGCAGGCCGGCGCCCACGACCCGGCAACCCTCGCCCGGTCACTGACCCTGTTGCTCGACGGCGGTCTTGCCAGCGGTTCGCTCGATGCCGACCCCGAGGCCCCCGCAGTGGCCAGGGCCTCGGCGCGCGCGCTCGTGACCGCCGCAATCGGCTTCGCGGCCTGACGTGCGATCCCTCGTCTTCGACCCGACGCCGCCCACCTCGACGCTGCGGCGGCAGCGGGCAACCGCGCAGGGCCGCATCAGGTCACCACGACGCGACGTGGTCGATCTCGACCGTGCCGGTGAGGCCCTCGCCTCGGTGCTCGACCAGCAGACCGTCGACAAGATCGTCGTGCGGATGCCCTGAGAGGTGAATGCCGCCGCGACGTCGCGACGGCTCAGCCCGCGCGGCGGGCGGTCGTGACCCGGGGTCGGCCGGACAGGTCGACGTGGTCGCCGACGTCGGCCCACTCCCCCGTCGCCGAGAGCCGGCGAGGCAGGCTCTCGCCCTGGGAGTCGGCGTGCTCCACGAGCACGAGACCGCCGGGTCGGAGCAGCGAGGCGGCGACCCGCGCGACGGCGAGCGGGATGGCGAGCCCGTCCTCGCTGCCGCCGTAGAGCGCGACGGCGGGATCGTGGTCGCGGACCTCGGGGTCGACGGGCACGGCACCGACCGGGATGTAGGGCGGGTTGACCGTGACGACGTCGACGACGCCGGTCCAGTCCTCGAAGCACGGCAGCGTCGCGTCCCCCTGCGCGAGGGCGACGTCGAGACCCAGGCGGTCGCGGTTGGCCACCGCCCAGGCGTACGCGTCGGGCGACAGCTCGAGCCCGCGCACCTCGGTGCCCGGACTATCCGCCTTGACCGACAGGGCGATCGCCCCGGAACCCGAGCAGAGGTCGACGACCCGGACCGGAGCCGCACCGGCCGCGAGCAGCCGGTCGACCTCACCGAGGGCGAGGTCCACGAGCACCTCCGTCTCGGGCCGCGGCACGAAGACCCCCGGGCCGACCGCCAGCGTCAGCCGCCGGAAGTGGGCCCGGCCCGTCAGGTGCTGCAGGGGAACCCGGCCGGCGCGCTCGTCGACGAGGACGGCATACGACTCCGGGAGCGTGCGCCCGCCGAGCACCATCAGCCGACGGACCTCCGCGGGGTCGACGTCCAGGACGTGGGCCGCGAGCTCGACGGCGTCGACGTCGGCGGAGGCCACCCCGGCGTCGCGCAGCCGCGCGGCGGCGGCCCGCACCCCGTCACGCAGGTCGGTCACGCGCGCGACCCGTCGTCGGCCAGCGCCGCGAGCTTGGCGGCCTCGTCGGCGTCGAGCGCCGACTGCACGACCGGGTCGAGGTCGCCGTCGAGCACCGAGTCGAGGTTGTACGCCTTGTAGCCGGTGCGGTGGTCGGAGATCCGGTTCTCGGGGAAGTTGTAGGTGCGGATGCGCTCGGAGCGGTCGACGGTGCGCACCTGCGACCGTCGGGCGGCGCTCGCCTCGGCGTCCGCCTCGTCCTGGGCCAGCTGGTGCAGCCGGGCGCGGAGGACGCGCATCGCGGCCTCCTTGTTCTGCAGCTGCGACTTCTCGTTCTGGCACGACACGACGAGACCGGTCGGCAGGTGCGTGATGCGCACCGCGGAGTCGGTCGTGTTGACGCTCTGCCCGCCGGGGCCGCTGCTGCGGTAGACGTCGATGCGCAGGTCGTTGGGGTCGATGGTCACCTCGACCTCCTCAGCCTCCGGCATGACGAGGACACCGGCCGCCGACGTGTGGATGCGCCCCTGGCTCTCGGTGACGGGCACCCGCTGGACCCGGTGGACGCCGCCCTCGTACTTGAGGCGTGCCCAGGGGCCCTCCCCCAGCCCCGGTGCACCCTTGGCGCGTACCGAGACCCGGACGTCCTTGTAGCCGCCGAGGTCGCTCTCGGTCGCGTCCTCGACCGCGGTGCGCCAGCCCCGCTGCTCGGCGTAGCGGAAGTACATCCGCAGCAGGTCGCCGGCGAAGAGAGCCGACTCGTCGCCGCCCTCGCCGGCCTTGACCTCGAGGATGACGTCGCGGTCGTCGTCGGGGTCCCGCGGCACGAGCATGCGGCGCAGGTGCTCCTCGGCGGCCGCGAGACGGGCCTCGAGCGAGGGCACCTCCGCGGCGAACGACTCGTCGTCGGCACCGAGCTCGCGGGCCGCCGCGAGGTCGTCACCGGCAGCCGTCCACTCACGGGCGGCCGCGACGGTGGGCGCCAGGGCGGCATACCGCTTGTTCAGGGTGCGGACGAGGTCCTGGTCACCGTGGACGGCGGGGTCGGCGAGCTGCAGCTCGAGCTCGGCGTACTCGTCGAGGATCGACTGGACGGATTCGAGCACGGTGGGCCCTTCGGCTCAGGGGACGGTCGGGGTAAGACGAACGCCGGCTCCCGACGACCGAAGTCGTGGGAGCCGGCGTGCGGGAGACCTACTTGGCGGCCTTCTTGCCGTAACGGGCCTCGAACCGGGCCACGCGGCCACCGGTGTCGAGGATCTTCTGCTTGCCCGTGTAGAACGGGTGGCACTGCGAGCAGACGTCGGCAGAGATCTTGCCGGACGTCTCGGTGCTGCGCGTGACGAACGTGCTGCCACAGGTGCAGGTCACCGTGGTCTCGACGTACTCGGGGTGAAGGTCCTTCTTCAACGTTGTCTCCTTGAGGTAGTCGGCCGGGTCGGTGTCATCGCTGCTCACGCTGGGGAGCTGCTCTCCCGTGAACCGGTCCAAAGGAAGAGTGTGCCAGAAAGGCGCACCTCCTCCCAAACGCACGGGAGGCCCTCGGCATTCCCCCACGCGACCCCTGGAGAGCCGGGCCCGACGTGCATCGATCCGGGCCCGTCCGGTGTCTTCATCGGCGACGGGACGGACCGGCGACGGGGAGGCACTCATGGAGGTCAGGGACAGAGTGGCCGGCCGCCGCGCGGCGGTGGCCGGAGCGGTCGCCGTGCTGCTCGCGGCCACGGCCTGCTCGGGCGCGGACTGCGCCTTCGACGACTGTCCCGACGTGCCTGCCGCGCAGGTCGGACGCCTCACCGGCACCGACCCGTCCGGCGCCGTCCGCTGGACGACGCCGGTGGCCGACCTGCTCTCCGAGCCCCCGGTCGTCAGCAACGGGCACGTCGTCGTCGTCGGCTGTCACGCCACCCACGTCGTCGACGTCGCCTCCGGTGCCGTCTCGACCCCGACCGACCTCGCCCACGTCATCGGCGTCGTCCAGGGGTATGCCGTCGGGACACCTGCCGAGGGCGACGCGATCGTGACCGCCGAGCGGCTCGACGGCGCCCCGGGCGGTTGGTCGTGGCAGGAGTCGCCGCTGGACGAGGACGCGGACCGGGGCTACCGCTCGTCGGCCGTCGTCACCCGCGGCGGGATCGTCGGGGTGCGGGGTCGGTCGCTCGTCGCCTGGTCACCCGGGTCCGGCTCGCGGGACTCCGTCGAGGTCCCGCTCCCCGTCGGGGCCTGGCGCCTGGAGCCCCTCGCGGCGGCCGACGAGACGCACGTCGTCGTCCCCGGCTCTGACGGCTCGGTCCTCGGCGTGGATCTCGGCTCCCGCTCGGTGACCTGGCGCTCGCTCCCGACCCGCCCCGACGCCCCCGCGGGTGTCAGCGTGCGGCTCGTGGGCCGCGACGTGGTCGTCGAGGTGTGGTACCCACGGACGACGGCTGCGGCGGTCACGGGCGAGGCCGTCTGGGTCACGGAGCGCTGGTCGCTCGACGCACGCACGGGCGCGGCCCGCTCACCCCGGACGACGAGCACCGGGACGCGATCGACGAGGCACTCGACGCCGTCCCCGACGGTGCTGCACGACCCGGCGACCGGATGGACGGTCACGCAGGGACTGCGCGAGCGCCCGAGAGGTGGCTGCTTCTGAGGGCCGGGCGACCACGCCGGGCGTCGCCGGCCCGCCACCGGCACCCGCCTCGCGCCCGGGTCACCGCCGCGCCGGGACGGCGGCCGGCTGGGCGACGGGGAGCACGACCTGCATCGTGGTCCCCTCCCCCTCGACCGAGGCGATGACGAGCTCGCCGCCGTGGCCCTCGACGATGGCGCGCACGATCGCGAGGCCGAGCCCCGTGCCGGGGATGGCCGCGGCCGTGGCGTTGCCGGCCCGGAAGAAGCGCTCGGACAGGCGCGCGAGGTCGGTGGCCGGGATGCCGATGCCGGTGTCGTGCACGGAGATGATGGTGGAGTCCCCGGCGCGCTCGGCCGACAGGAGGACCTTCCCTCCTTCGGGCGTGAACTTCACGGCGTTGGAGCCGAGGTTGATCAGGGCCCGTTCGACCTGCCCGCGGTCGACCCGGACGACGAGGTCGTCGGGCACGTCGGTGCAGAGCAGCCGCACGCCCCCCGCGGCCGCCACGGGCTCCATGGTCTCGGTGACGGTGCGCAGCAGGTGGTGCACGGCGACCTCCTCGGACACGGCCTGGAGCCCGCTGACCTCGATCTTGTTGAGGACGAGGAGGTCCTCGATGAGCCCCCGCAGCCGGGTGGCATTGCGCCCGATGATGTCGAGGGCCACGTGCTGGCCGTCGGAGACGTCGCCGAAGTCGCCGTCGACGAGGAGCTCGAGGTAGCCGCTGATCGACGTCAGCGGGGTGCGCAGCTCGTGGCTGACGGTCGCCATGAAGTCGGTCTTCTGGCGGTCGAGCTCGGTGAGCCGCCGGACCTGCTCGTCCTGCATCTGCGAGAGGCGCAGCGCGACGATCGACTGGGCGGCGATGGCCGCGCACTGCTGCGCGGCCTGGATCTCGTGCCGGTGCCAGCGCCGCGGGGCGCTCACCATCATCACCGACAGGATGCCGAGGCCCCGGCCTCCCGTGCCGACCGGGAGCATGAGCAGCGAGCGGGCGCCGGTGGCCCGGTGGAAGGCTCGTGCGCGCTCGTCGTCGTAGGCCTGGTGCGCCAGGAGGTCACCGAGGTCGAAGAAGCCGACGTCGCGGCGCAGCTCGTCGTTGACGGCCCCCACCTGCTGCGCGAGGGAGCGCGGGAGCGGCGGGAGGTCGGGCAGGTCGTCGGTGTGCCACTGGAGTCGGTCCTCGATCGTCTGGCCGTCCTCGCCGAGCGTGTAGAGCAGGACCCGGTCGGCGCCCAGACCGGCACCGAGCTTGGTCGTGACGCGTTGCAGCGCCTCGTGGACGTCGACGGCCGACCGCGCGCCCCGGCCGACGTCGAGCACGAGCTCCTGCATCTCGAGGACGGCGGCCTGCTGGTCGACGAGCCGGGCGTTGGCCCGGGTCAGGTCGTTGAAGTCGCGCGCGAGCATGCGGACCTCCAGCGCCCCCTCCTCCTGGTTCGCCATCGCGATGACGTCCTCCTCGGCCTGCCGGCGCACCACCTCGCGCAGGCGGGCGAGCGGGAGGCCGACGGCGCGGTCCATCCCGAAGCCGGCAGCGATGAGGACGAGCACGACGACCGCGGCGACGGCGATGATGACGCCCGAGGTGACGCCGGTCGCCTCGCGCGACTCCACGCGCGCGGCGTCGCGCTGGGAGCGGATGGAGGCCTCGATCGCGCTGTTGGCCCGCAGGAACGAGGCGTATGCCGTCTCGACGCGGGTGCGCTGCTGCGTCTGCTGGGTGGTCGGCGTGGCACCCGTGGCGCCGGGCGCCGGGCCACCGGGCGTGCCGGGAGGCGCATCGGTCGGGGCTGCCGTCGGGGGTGCGCTGGGAGCGTCCTCGAGCGAGGCCGCGGCGGCCGTGAACCAGGCCTCGACGGCACTGCGCTGCGTCGCGCTGAGCGCCGCGAACCGGGCCCGGTCCTCCGCCGCGAGCTCCTGGCTCTGCGTGCCCGCCTCCACCTCGTCGAGCTCCTGCTCGACCCGGGTGCGCAGCGACAGCGGGTCGAGCGGTGCCGGGGCGCCGACGACCCCCTCGCGCCAGGCTCCCTCGGCCCGGGTCATGTCGAGCAGCACGGCGCTGTTGGCCTCGCGGGCAGGCCCGAGCGCCAGTGTGAGGGCCCGTACCGCGGCACCCTGGGAGTGGATCGTGGCGACCGAGATGACGGCGCCGATCGGCACGAGCACGACGAGGATGCCGATGAGCAGCCGGATCTGGCTGCCCACCGAACGCCTCGAGACGGCCGGCAGCCCGCCCGTCACGCGGGTTCCTCGTCGAAGCCCGTGCGGGTCATGACACCCCAGACGTGCTTCTTCCCGCGCAGGCTCGACCACCACCCCTCGAGGCGCCACCACACGGTGGCCTGGCGGTAGCCGATGTTCTCGAGGACGGACGCGGCGATCGTCTGCCAGATGGCCCGCCACCGGTCGTGCTTGTGGAAGGCCCACTCGTCGACGACCATCGCCGAGAGGGTCACGAGCACGGCATACCCGTAGGCGAGCACGAGGAAGAGGATCGCGAAGGGCACGTTGACGATGCCCAGGGCCAGCGCCAGCGGCACGATGACGATGCCGAAGAGCTCGAGCAGCGGCGCGAAGAGCTCGAAGAGCCAGTAGTACGGCAGGGCGAGCCAGCCGATCCGGCCGTACTTGCGGCGGAAGAGCATCGAGCGGTAGGCCCAGAGCGTCTCCCAGAGACCGCGGTGCCACCGACGGCGCTGGTTGCGCAGCACCTTCGCGGTGACGGGGACCTCGGTCCACGACACCGGCTCGGGCACGAACTCGATGGAGTAGTCACGTCCCTCGTCGCGCAGCCGCTTGTGGATGCGCATGACGAGCTCGAAGTCCTCGCCGATGCTGGTCGGGTCGAGGCCGCCGACCTCGACGACGACGTCGCGGCGGAAGAGCCCGAAGGCACCGCTGATCAGGATGAGGCCGCCGAGGCGCGACCACCCGGTGCGGCCGAGCAGGAAGGCGCGGAGGTACTCGACGAGCTGGATGCGCGGCAGCCAGGTCTGCGGCATCTCGACGCGCACGATGCGGCCCGAGACGACCCGGCTGCCGTTGACCGGTCGGATGGCCCCGCCGGTCGCGACCATGCGCGTCGGGTCGTCGGCGAAGGGACGGGTGACGTGGAGCAGCCCGTCGGGCTCGAGGATCGAGTCACCGTCGATCATCGCGACGAGCGGCTCGCTCGCGGCGTTGATGGCGACGTTGATCGCCTCGGAGCGCCCGGAGTTCTCCTTGCGGACGACGACGAGGCGGGTGCGCCCGTCACGCGGGACGTAGATGCCGAGGACCTTGGCCCGGATCGGGATCTCGTGGGGTAGCTCGCGAGGCACGTGGACGAGGTCGAAGGCCTCCTCGAGACGGGCGAAGGTCTGGTCGCTGCTCCCGTCGTCGACGACGACGACCTCGTGCCGCGGGTAGCGCAGCGTGAGGAACGACTTGACCGCCATGACGATGCCGGCCTCCTCGTTGTAGGCGGGGACCAGCAGCGAGACGCCCGGCGCGAGGCCGGCGCCCTGCCACGCCACGGCCGTCGATCGCCGGCGCTGCTGGGCGCGGAACTCGAGGTAGGCCAGCCCGATGAGCACGAGCAGCGAGGTGTTGATGAGGACGAAGTAGATGATGATCGGGACCGCGGTGACGTCCATGATCCACAGGACGAAGGACCGCAGGCCCGAGGCGATGCCGTCCCAGCTCATGCAGACGCCTTCTGCAGGCTGGCGAGCAGGCGTGCGGTGCGCACGGCCGGGTCGTCCCCGTGTCCCTCGAGGGCGTCGCGTCCGTCGGGACCCATCGACAGCAGGGCGGTCGCGGCCAGCTCGGCCAGGCGCGGGTCCGAGTCGGCGAGCAGGTGGGCGAGCGCCGGGATCGCCTCGGCCTCGCCGAGCTCGCCCAGGGCGACGACGCAGGCCCGGCGCAGGGCCAACGGCTCGGACGGCACGCAGTGGCGCACGAGGATGCCGACGTCCTCAGCACGACCGAGGCGGCCGATGGCCGTGGCGCTCGTCTCGCGGACCGTGAGGTCGGGATCGGCGTCGAGCAGCTGCCGCAGCTCGGGCAGCCCACGCGTGAAGCTGCGCTCGCCGCTGAGGTGGGCGGCGACCATGCGGGTGCGCGCGTTGGCGTCGGCCATGCCGTCGCGCAGCACCTCCGAGATGCCGACCCCCATCGACTGCAGCGCCTCGGCGGCGGTGGCGGCCGGGAGTCCGCGCTCGGGCGCGCCGATCGCGGCGAGCACGGGGCCGGCGGCCGCCGGGTCGCCGATGAGGCCGAGCGCGTAGGCGGCGCTGTTGCGCACCTCGACCGACTCGTCCCCGAGGGCCTCGACGAGCAGCGGGACCGTGTGCCCGGCGCGGGCGAGACCCAGCAGCTGGGCGGCCCGGGCGCGCTTGACGGTGGAGCGGCTCGACATGTCGGCGACCGCCGCGTCGACGGCGCCGTGGACCTCGAGCACGTGGACGAGCTGCTCGGCGGGAACGCCCCGGATCTTGGTGAGCATCTCGACGATGTTGCGGTCGAGCACGGTGCGCGAGACCCCGGTCGCCCAGGTCAGCTCCTCGGCGGCCGCACCGTCGTCGTCCTCGCCCGAGGCCACCGTGATGAGCGGCGGCCGCAGAGGGGACAGCAGCATCTCGTCGCGCTGGTTGCGACTGTGCCGTCGCGCGCGCACGGCCACGACGGCGAAGATCAGCAGGACGCAGGCCCCGAGGACGACGACCGTCGCGCCGACGAGCAGCGCCGCACCGATGATCACGAAGCCCCGCCGCTCATCGCGCCCGGGCGAGCATGCCGTTGACGCGGTGGAGCAGCTCTCGGGGGCTGAACGGCTTGATGACGTAGTCGTCGGCGCCGACCGCGAAGCCGGTGTCGACGTCGGAGTCACGCGACTTGGCGCTGAGGAGCAGCACGGGCACCGACGAGAACTCGCTCTCGCGGATCTTGCGGAGGACGTCGATGCCGGACAGGCCCGGCATCATGACGTCGAGCACCGCCAGCTGCGGCGGGTCGGCGGCGAACGCCTCCCAGGCGCTGATGCCGTCGGGGACGGCCTCGACGGCATACCCCGCCTGGGTCAGCTTGAACTCGACGAGGTCTCGGATGTCGGCGTCGTCGTCGGCCACGAGGACACGGACGGGGCTGGCATCGGGATCGCCGGCAGGCGCAGACATGGTTCTCCATGGTGAATTCGGGGTGATGCGTCCATTTTAGGAACATTTGACCCGAATAGCCCATGAAACGCCGAAAGGGGCGGCGCCGATCGGCGCCGCCCCCTCCGAGTGGGCGGTCAGGACTCGTCGTCGAGCTTGGAGCTGCTCGTCTGCTGGACCTGGGTGAGGAACTCGTAGTTCGTCCGCGTCTTCTTGAGGCGGTCGATGAGCAGCTCGATGGCCTGCTGCGGGTCGAGCGCGGCGAGCACGCGACGCAGCTTCCACATGATCTTCAGCTCCTCGCTCGCGAGGAGGATCTCCTCGCGACGCGTGCCGGAGCTGTTGATGTCGACGGCCGGGAAGATGCGGCGGTTGGCGAGCTCGCGGTTGAGGCGCAGCTCCATGTTGCCGGTGCCCTTGAACTCCTCGAAGATCACCTCGTCCATCTTCGAGCCGGTCTCGACGAGCGCCGTCGCGAGGATGGTGAGCGAGCCGCCGTTCTCGATGTTGCGCGCCGCGCCGAAGAACTTCTTCGGCGGGTAGAGCGCAGCCGAGTCGACGCCACCGGAGAGGATGCGCCCGCTCGCCGGGGCGGCGAGGTTGTAGGCGCGACCCAGCTTGGTGATCGAGTCGAGCAGCACGACGACGTCGTGACCGAGCTCCACGAGACGCTTGGCGCGCTCGATGGCGAGCTCGGCGACCGTCGTGTGGTCCTCGGCGGGCCGGTCGAAGGTCGAGGAGATGACCTCGCCCTTGACGGCGCGCTGCATGTCGGTGACCTCCTCGGGACGCTCGTCGACGAGGACGACCATGAGGTGGCACTCGGGGTTGTTCGTCGTGATCGCGTTGGCGAGGGTCTGCATGATCATCGTCTTGCCGGCCTTGGCCGGTGCGACGATGAGGCCGCGCTGGCCCTTGCCGATCGGGGCGACGAGGTCGATGATGCGCGTCGTCAGCACGTTGGGCTCGGTCTCGAGCCGCAGCCGCTGCTGCGGGTAGAGGGGCGTCAGCTTGCCGAACTCGACGCGCTTGGCGGCCTCCTCGGGGCTCTGCCCGTTGACCGTGTCGAGGCGCACGAGAGCGTTGAACTTCTGGCGCCCGACGTTGCCCGAGGGCTGCTCGCCGTCACGCAGCGCCTTGACGGCACCGGTCACCGCGTCGCCCTTGCGCAGGCCGTTCTTCTTGACCATGCCGAGCGGTACGTAGACGTCGTTCGGACCGGCGAGGTAGCCGGACGTGCGGACGAACGCGTAGTTGTCGAGCACGTCGAGGATGCCCCCGACGGGCACGAGCACGTCGTCGTCGCCCACCTGCAGGTCGGCGTCGTTCCAGTCCTGTCCACCCTCACGGCCACGACCGCGCTTGCGGTCCCGGCTGCGCTGGCGGTTGCGGCTGCGTCGGCTGCCACCCTCGTCGTCGTAGGGCGACTGCTGGCCCCGGTTCTGGTCGTTCGCGTCGCCCTGGTGGCGGTCCTGCTGGTGCTCGCCCTGGCGGTCCTGCTGGCGGTCCTGCTGGCGGTCCTGCTGGCGCGGCTGCTGACGGTCGGACTGCTGTCCGCGGTCGGACTGCTGGCCGCGGTCGTTCTGCCGGTCGCCCTGCTGACGGTCCTGACGGTCCTGCTGGGGTGACTGCTGACGGTCGGACTGCTGGCCGCGGTCGCCCTGCTGGCGGTCCTGGCGCTCGCCTCGGCCGCCCTGCTGACGCTCGCCCTGCTGGCGCTCGCCCTGCTGGCGCTCGCCCTGCTGGCGCTCGCCCTGCTGGCGCTCGCGCTGCTGTCCCCGTCCGCGGTCGCGCTGGCGGTCGTCGACCTCGGAGGCCTGCTGGTCGTCGGCATCGGGGCGCTCGGAGGACTGGGCGTCGGGCGCGTCGGCACGGGTCGTCCGGCCCTCGCGTGCGCCGCGGGCGGCTCGCTCGGCGCGGGGGGCGCGATCCTCGGCCGGGGCGTCGCCCCGGTCCTGGACCCGGTCGTCGCCGCGGTCCTGGCCGCGGTCGTCGGTGGCCACCGCGGGGGCGGGTGCCTCGGCAGGCGCCTCCGTGGTCGTGGCCGATCCGGCGGGACGGCTGGACCGGCGCGAGGCACGTGCCGGTGCCGCCTCGGTGGCGGCTGCGGCGTCGGAGCCCGTCGGGCTCGGCGCCGCGGCGGGGGCGGACGAACCGCCGGACTGCCGGGCCTTGATCGCCTCGACGAGGTCGCTCTTGCGCATCTTGGTCGTCCCGGTGATGCCCATCGACGACGCGACGCCCTTGAGCTCGTCCAGCTTCATGGCCGACAGGCCAGAGAGCGGACGGGTGGTTGTTTCTGACACGAAGGATCCTTCCCCCTCGTTTGCGGCCCGGGACATTCCAGCGGGCCGGACTTGGACCAGGTGACCTGGCCGTCTGAGATCCACTTCGGCGCAGAACGCGCCCAGAGACAAAGGATTTCGCCTCAGTGTGGGGGTGGTGCACCGGCCTGCGGTCTCGCGGCGTGTGGTGCGGGCTCAGGATACCACCCGAGGGCCGTCGGACGGGTGAAGGACGTCCCGGATGTCGCCGTTAGCGCGCGTGCACCGTGGCCCCGTACGCCGGGACCGCGGGCGTGAGCCGCTGCCAGCCGGCCGCCAGGTGCCCGGCCTGCACCTCTGCGGCGACCTCACGCGTCGTGAGGACGAGGACGCTCGGCCCGGCCCCCGACACGACGGCCGCGTGCCCCTCGGCACGCAGCAGGTCGACGAGCTCCATCGTGGCGGGGTAGGACGGGCGCCGCGCCTCCTGGTGGAGCCAGTCACGCGTCGCGGCGTGCAGGTGCGACGGGTCGGCCGTGAGGGCGTGCACGAGCAGGGCCGCGCGTCCGGCACCGGCCGCGGCGGCGGCGAGCGGCACGGTGGCCGGGAGGACGGCGCGGGCCGTACGCGTCGCGAGCTGCGTCTCGGGGACGAAGATCACGACCTCGACGTCCGGGTGCGGGGCGAGGCAGGCGGTCACCGTGCGCTCGCCTCGGTCGAGCCCGGTGCCGTCCGGCATCCAGCTCACCGTCAGCCCGCCGACGGCGCTGGCCGACGCGTTGTCGGGGTGCCCCTCGAGCTCGCTCGCCCAGTGCGTCGCCAGCCCGAGGTCGACGGGCACGGTGGCACCGGGAGCCGGCCACACGGCATACGCGCCCTCGTCAACGCCCAGCGAAAGAGCCTGTGCGGCAACGACGCCCGCAACGATGGCCGTCGCCGACGAGCCCAGCCCGCGACTGTGCGGGACGCCGTTGGTGGCCTCGATTCGCAGGCCTGCCGGGGGCTCGACCCCGAGGGCGCGCCACGTGTGCTGCATGGTCGCGTGCACGAGGTGGCGCTCGTCGGTGGGCACCTCACCCGCACCCTCGCCGGTGACCTCGATGACGAGGCCGGCGGACTCGGACGTCGTGACGACGTAGGCGTCCCAGAGACCGAGGGCCAGGCCGATGGAGTCGAAGCCGGGACCGAGGTTGGCGCTGCTCGCGGGCACTCGCACGCTGACGGAGCGGCCCGCGGGCACCCGGTTCACGCGGTCAGTCCTCGAGGCCGAGAGCCTGGGCCGCCGTGAACGCGTCGACGGAGACACGGGTCGGCACGACGTCGCTCCCGTCGGCGGTGCGGAGCGCCCACTGGGGGTCCTTGAGGCCGTGGCCGGTGACGGTGCAGACGATGCGCGCGCCCGACGGGACGAAGCCGGCGGCGTGGCTCGCCAGCAGACCCGCGACCGAGGCGGCCGAGCCGGGCTCGACGAAGACGCCCTCCTGCGACGACAGGTAGCGGTGCGCCTCGAGGATCTGCTCGTCGGTGACGGCGTCGATGCGGCCGCCGGACTCGTCGCGGGCGGCCACCGCCTGCTCCCAGGACGCCGGGTTGCCGATGCGGATGGCGGTCGCGATGGTCTCGGGGTGGTCGACGGGGTGGCCGAGGACGATCGGCGCCGCGCCGGCCGCCTGGAACCCCCACATCATCGGCAGGTGCGTCGCCGGACCGGCCGGCGCGTCGGTGACGGGCTCGGCGAGGTACTCGCGGTAGCCGCGCCAGTAGGCCGTGATGTTGCCGGCGTTGCCGACGGGAAGGCAGTGGATGTCAGGGGCGTCGCCGAGCGCGTCGACGACCTCGAAGCTCGCGGTCTTCTGCCCCTCGATCCGCGCCGGGTTGACCGAGTTGACGAGCTCGACGGGGTAGGCCTCGGCGAGCTTGCGGGCGAGCGTCAGACAGTCGTCGAAGTTGCCGTCGACCTGGAGCAGGGTCGCCCCGTGCGCGATCGCCTGGCTCAGCTTGCCCATGGCGATCTTGCCGTCGGGTACGAGGACGCCGCACGTCATGCCGGCCTTCGTCGCGTAGGCCGCGGCCGACGCGCTCGTGTTGCCCGTGCTCGCGCAGATGACGGCCTTCGCGCCCTTGCGGGCCGCGACGCTGATCGCGGTCGTCATGCCGCGGTCCTTGAACGAGCCGGTGGGGTTGAGGCCTTCGTACTTGAGGTGGACCTCCGCGCCGACCCGCTCGGAGAGCTTCTCGGCGTGGATGAGCGGAGTGCCGCCCTCGTGGAGCGTGATGACGGGCGCGCCCTCGAGCATGGGGAGGCGGTCGGCGTACTCGCGGATCACTCCGCGCCACTGGTGGGCCATCACGAGCCTTCCACGCGCATCACGGAGTTGACACCACGGACGACGTCGAGCGTGCGCAGTCGCTCGACCGTGGACGAGAGAGCGGCGTCGCTCGCGGAGTGCGTGACGATGATGAGGTTGGCGCGGGCGCTCTCGCCGTCACCCGCGGGGACGAGCTGCTGGCGCACCGTCTCGATCGACACGTCGTGGTCGGCGAAGGCCGCCGCGACCTGGGCGAGCACACCGGAGCGGTCCTCGACGTCGAGGCTGATGTGGTACCTCGTCCAGGCGTCGCCCATGGGCAGGACGGGCAGGTCGGCGTAGCTCGACTCCCCCGGCCCCAGACCCCCGCCGACACGGTGGCGCGCGACGGCGACGAGGTCACCGAGCACGGCCGAGGCTGTCGGGTCACCCCCGGCGCCCTTGCCGTAGAACATCAGCTCCCCGGCCGCATCCGCCTCGACGAAGACGGCGTTGAAGGCCTCACGGACCCCGGCGAGCGGGTGCGACCGCGGGATCATCGCCGGGTGCACGCGCACGCTGACGCCCTTGTCGGTCCGCTCGCAGATCGCGAGCAGCTTGACGACGGAGTCCATCTCGCGGGCGGCGGCGACATCGGCGGCCGACACCTCGGTGATGCCCTCGCGATAGACGTCGGTGCCCGAGACCCGGGTGTGGAAGGCGAGCGAGGCCAGGATGGCGGCCTTGGCCGCGGCGTCGAAGCCCTCGACGTCGGCCGTCGGGTCGGCCTCGGCGTAGCCGAGGGCCTGCGCCTGCTCGACCGCGTCGGCGAACCCGGCACCCGTCGTGTCCATCTTGTCGAGGACGTAGTTCGTCGTGCCGTTGACGATGCCGAGCACCTTGCGCACCTCGTCGCCGGCGAGGGACTCGCGCAGCGGGCGCAGCAGCGGGATGGCCCCGGCGACGGCGGCTTCGTAGTAGAGGTCGACGCCGTGTGCCGCGGCCGCGGCGTAGAGGGCGGGCCCGTCCTCCGCGAGGAGCGCCTTGTTGGCCGTGACGACCGACGCGCCGTGCTCCATGGCACGCAGGATGAGCGATCGGGCCGGCTCGATGCCGCCGATGACCTCCACGACCACGTCGGCCCGGGTCACGAGGTCCTCGGCGTCGGTCGTGAAGAGGGCCGGGTCGACCCCGAGGGACGCCCGGTCGCGGCCGGCGCGACGCACCGCGATGCCGACGATCTCGAGCGGCGCCCCGACGCGGGCCGCCATGTCGTCCGCGTGCTCGGTGAGCAGGCGCGCGACGGCTCCGCCCACGACGCCGGCCCCGAGGAGGGCGACGCGCAACGGCTGGGGGTCACTCACGGCGCTGGTCACGGTGCGAATCCTGCCGTCTGTCCGGGTGCTGGACGGTCATTGTTTCGCGATCCGGACATCGGTGACGCAGGATCTGCAGAACGCATCAGAGGTCGAGGGCGAGCAGGTCGTCGATCGTCTCGCGCCGGACGATGGCCCGGGCCACCCCGTCACGGACCGCCACGACGGGTGGCCGGGGCGTGTGGTTGTACTGGCTCGACAGGGAGCGGCAGTAGGCGCCGGTGCCGGGGACGGCGATGAGGTCGCCCGCGGCGACGTCGGCGGGGAGGAACTCGTCCTTGACGACGATGTCGCCGCTCTCGCAGTGCTTGCCCACGACGCGGGCGAGCACGGGGGGCGCCGTCGAGGCGCGGCCCGCGACCGTGCACGAGTAGTTGGCGTCGTAGAGGGCGGTGCGGACGTTGTCGCTCATGCCGCCGTCGACGGAGACGTAGACGCGCTGGGCGCCCCCGTCGAGGTCGACGGGCTTGACGGTGCCGACCTCGTAGAGCGTGAAGGTGGTGGGTCCCGCGATGGCACGACCGGGCTCGACGGAGATCCGCGGCACGGCGACCTGCTCGGCGCGGCACTCGCGCTCGATGATCTCGGCCATCCCGGCCGCGAGGTTCTTCGGCGGCAGGGGGTCGTGCTCGGTCGTGTAGGCGATGCCGAAGCCGCCGCCCAGGTCGAGCTCAGGCAGCTCGACGCCGAGGTCGCGGGCGATCTGGGTGTGCAGGCCGATGATGCGCCGGGCGGACACCTCGAAGCCGGCGGTGTCGAAGATCTGCGAGCCGATGTGGCTGTGCAGGCCGAGCAGGCGCAGCGACTCCGGCTTGTCGAGGATGCGACGCGCCGCCTCGAAGGCGTGACCGCCCGACAGGGACAGACCGAACTTCTGGTCCTCGTGCGCCGTCGCGATGAACTCGTGCGTGTGGGCCTCGACCCCGACCGTGACGCGGATGAGGACCGGCGCGACGACCCCGAGCTCGGTGGCGACCGCGGCGACGCGGTCGATCTCGTCGAAGGAGTCGATGACGATGCGGCTCACGCCGTAGTCGAGGGCGTCGCGGATCTCGGCGACGCTCTTGTTGTTGCCGTGCAGGCCGATCCGGTCGCCGGGGACACCGGCCCGCTTGGCCACCGCGAGCTCGCCGCCCGTGCACACGTCGAGGTGCAGGCCCTCGTCGTGGACCCACCGCGCGACCTCGGTGCAGAGGAACGCCTTGCCGGCGTAGAACACGTCGGCGCCACCCGACAGGCCGTCGAACACCTCGGCATACGTCTGCTTGAAATCCCTTGCGCGCGAACGGAAGTCGTCCTCGTCGATGATGTATGCCGGCGTGCCGAACTCGCGTGCCAGCTCGGTCACGCTCACCCCACCGACCGTGAGGGCGCCGTCGCTCCCCCGCCCGACGGACGTCGCCCAGAGCGACGGGACGAGGGCGTTGACGTCGACGGGGGTCTGGAGCCACGCGGGGCCGCGATAGCCCTCGGCGTGCAGCGCTCCGGCTTCGTGTGCGCGCATGCCTACATCCTCTCCGGGGCCGCCGCCCCGAGGCGGGTCAGTCCATTGCGCAAGACGATGCGGACCGCCTCGGCGAGGAGCAGCCGGGCACCGTGGACCGACTGGGGGTGCACCCCCACGACGGTCGGCCGGACGGGGTGGTCCCACGCATCGGCGAGCGCTGCGAGGTCGATCACGGCGCGCCGCTGCTGGACCTCGTCGTCGGCATGCGTCGCGAGGCGCTGCGGCAGGTCGGCGAGGGCGACGAGGAGATGGCGCTCGGCCACGTGCGTCAGCTCGCCGAGCCGCGTCGAGGGACGCCGGTCGACGCCCGCGGCCTCCGCGTTGCGGATGATGCGGCACAGCCGGGCGTGGGCGAGCTGCGCGGTGCGGACGGGGTCGTCCGCGGCCCGGACACCCGGCGCCTCGACGACGTCGTGCCGGGACCCGCCCGCCGCGAGGGCGTAGTGGTCCTGCTGCTCGATCACGAGCGGGACGATCGCGGAACGCGCGGAGTCCTCGAGGGTGAGGGCGATGAGCCCCGTCGGCGCGACCTCGACCGCGGCCACCGGCTTCTGGCGGGTCAGGCCCTGGGCGAGCACGCGCGCCAGGTCGCGCGGCTCGATGTCGATCTGGGGAGCCCAGCGCTGGGCCACCGGCGTCACCCAGTCGGCGACGACTCCGGCGACCCTGGTGTCGGTGGGCCGGAAGAGGGGACCGACGGGAGGTCCGGCCTGCGCCTCGTCGGGCAGCTCCCCCGTCCGGGCCGCCTGCGCGGCGACCTCCTCGAGGAGGGCGCGCAGCTGCTCCGGCGTCATGGGGCGAGTCTACGAGTGCCCCCGACAGGACTCCGACGTCCTCCTCGTTCGTCGGGGGACGACTCCCCGACGCTGAGGGGACATGAAAGGGCCCAGCCCTGGACCGCGCTTCGCGTCGGTCCGTGACTGGGCCCGGAGTGTGCCCCCGGCAGGATTCGAACCTGCGCTCCCGCCTCCGGAGGGCGGTGCTCTATCCCCTGAGCTACGGGGGCGGCACGCACTTTCGTGCGCCCGGTGAGATTAGCAGCAGACCGGCGCCGACGCTCAATGCACCCCCGCCCCGGCACCCTCCCGGCCCGTGCGACTGCCACGATGGCGGCGTGACGCCCCATGAGGACATCGACTGGTCCACCCCCGAGGTCGCGGCCCACTACGACGAGCTGCCGCTCTGGTCGGCGCCGTTCGGGCTCATGCTCCTCGACCGGGTGCCCCTGCGCCGCGGCCAGGTCGTCGTCGACGTCGGCGCCGGCACGGGGTTCGTCACCGTCGAGCTCGCGCAGCGCTGCGGACCCGAGTCGCACGTCACCGCCGTGGACCCGTGGGCTGCGGCGATGGAGCGCCTCGCCGACAAGGTCGCCTTCCTCGGGCTCGCCAACGTCGACCTCGTCGTCACCCCGGCCGAGCGGCTCCCCCTGGCCGACGCGTCCGTCGACCTCGTCGTCTCCAACCTCGGCATCAACAACCTCGACGACCCCGCAGCCGTGCTCCGGGAGTGCGCACGGGTGTTGCGCGCCGGCGGGGTCCTCGTGACGACGACGAACCTCGTCGGCCACATGGAGCAGGTATATGCCGCCTACCGGGGAGTGCTGTCCGAGCTCGGTCTCGAGGCACACCGGCCCGCCCTCGACGCGCAGGAGCAGCACCGGGCGACCGTGGAGTCGGTGTCCGCCCAGCTGGCCGAGGCCGGTCTCGAGGTCGTCGACGTCGCGACGGACACGTTCCGGATGCGCTTCGCCGACGGTCGGGCCCTGCTCGCCCACTGGTTCGTGCGGCTCGGCTTCGTGGCGGGTTGGCGCTCCGTCGTGCCGGAGCCGGAGGGCGACCGCGTCCTCGACCTCGTGGCGGACCGACTCGACGCCGTCGCCGCCGAGCAGGGCGCCCTCGAGCTCACGGTCCCGATGGCGTGCGTCTCGGCCGTCCGTCGTTAGCGCCCCGCACGGGGCCGTCGTCGGTCAGACTGCGTCGATGCAGCCCACCATCCGACGTCTCGTCAGGGACGCCGCTCGACATCGCCCCGTCGGCCTGGCCCTCGGGGCAGTGAACCAGCCCTACTGGACCGCGCGCTGCTACGGCGGCACCGACAAGACGACGCACGGCTACCTGCCGTTCTACGCCCGCTACCTCGGGCCGATCCGGATGCGGCGCAACGTCGTCGTCGAGATCGGCGTGGGCAACTACGAGTCGCCGGTGCCGGGCGGGTCGCTCAAGCTGTGGCGCGACTACTTCCCGCGCTCGGTCGTCGCGGGGGTCGACATCGCCCCCAAGGTGGTCGAGCTCGGGTCGAGGGTGCGGTTCTTCCAGGCCGACCAGTCCTCGGCCGACGACCTCGCCGGTGTCGGCGACGCGCTCGGCGGCCGGCTCGACGTCGTCATCGACGACGGGTCCCACGTCGGCGAGCACCAGTGGACGAGCTTCCGGGCGCTCTTCCCCGCGGTGGCCCCCGGAGGCTGGTACGTCCTCGAGGACCTCTCGACGAGCTACTGGCCCGACTTCCGCGGGATGATCCCCGCCGACTCCACGACGGCCGTCGGCCTGCTGGCCGCCCTCGTGAGCGACGCGCAGGTCGACGACCCGATCTACGTCGACCACGCGGACTGGGGGCCACGGCCCGACGTCCTCGTCCAGCCCGACATCGCCGAGGTCCACGTGCACCCGGGAATCGCCTTCATCCGCAAGGCCGCTCGCGCCTGACCACGGCAGGCACGCCCCCTGAGGGCTCGTACGCGTGTGGCTGAGCGAGCAGGCCACCGTGGCAGGGCACGTGCCACGATGAGGCGTGCTCATCTCCAAGCCCGTCGCCGACGCCATCCGAGCCGGCACCGTGACGCAGGCCTTCCGCCGATGGGACGCCCCACGCGTCAAGGTCGGCGGCGTGCAGCTGACCCCGGCGGGGCTGGTGCGCTTCGACGCCGTGAGCCGGGTGCGCGACCCCGACCGCCTCACCGAGCGCGACGCGCGGACGGCGGGTGTCAAGGACCTCACCACCCTCCGGAAGTTCCTCGCCCCGAGGGAACGTAAGCCGTCCCCACGCGGTGGCCGCGGCGGCGACACGGTCTACCGCATCCGACTCAGCTGGGCCGGCGAGGACCCGCGGATCGCCCTGCGCGAGAGCCTGCCCGACGACGAGACCCTGCGCGACATCGCAACCCGGCTGTACCGGCTCGACGCCCGTCCGACGGGGGCGTGGACCCGCGAGATCCTCGAGTGGATCCGGGACAACCCGCACGTCGTCTCCAAGGAGCTCGCGGCCCTGCGCGGCGTCGAGCTGCTCCCGATGAAGGTCGACATCCGCAAGCTCAAGGCCCTCGGCCTGACCATCAGCCACGACGTCGGCTACGAGCTCTCACCGCGCGGCACGGCATACCTCGACTGGCTGGAGCGCCGACCGGACTGAGGAGGTGCGCGCCGGCGCGGCACCACCGCTCAGCGCTGGGTCGTGTCGGTGACCTCGCCGACGAGCTCCTCGAGGACGTCCTCGAGGAACACGACGCCCTTCACGGCGGCGTCGTCGTCGATGACCCGCGCGAGGTGGGCCCCGGTCAGCTGCATCGTGGCGAGTACGTCCTCGATGTCGTCGTCCTCGCGCACGGTCGCGAGCCGGCGGATCCGCTTGGGCGGGATCGGCTGCTCGTGCCGCTCGTCGTCGGCATAGAGGATGTCCTTGAGGTGGAGGTAGCCGGCGATCTCGCCCGCTGCGTCACGCACCGGGTAGCGCGAGAAGCCCTGCTTGGCGACGAGCCGCTCGATGTCGGCGGGCGTCGCGCCCAGCTCGACCGTCGTCAGCGACCGCACGTCGACCGCCACCTCGCGGGCCCGCTTGTCGGAGAACTCGAGCGTCTTGGAGACGAGGCCGTGCCGCTCCTCCTCGATGAGGCCCTCACGGCGGGACTCACCGACGATGTGGGCCACCTCCTCGACGGTGAACGCCGACGTGATCTCGTCCTTGGGCTCGACCCGGAAGAGACGCACCAGGCCCTTCGCGACCGTCTCCATCGCGTGGATGATCGGGCGCAGGGCGCTCGCGATGAAGAAGAGCGGCGGCACGAGCGCGAGCGCCGCGCGGTCGGGCCCGGCGATGGCGAGGTTCTTCGGGATCATCTCGCCGACGACGACGTGCAGGTAGGACACGATGAGGAGCGCGAGCGCCAGCGCCACGCCGCTCGCCCACGCGTCGGAGAGGCCCCAGCCGTGGAAGATCGGCTCGAGCAGGTGGTGCAGGGCGGCCTCGGCGAGCGCCCCGAGACCGACCGAGCACACGGTGATGCCCAGCTGGGCGGTCGCGAGCATCGACCCGAGCCGCTCGAGCGCCAGCAGGCACGACTGCGCCCGCTTGCTGCCGGCGTCGGCCATCGGCTCGAGGGTCGAGCGGCGCACTGCCATGGCCGCGAACTCGGCGCCGACGAAGAAGGCGTTGCCGAGGAGGAGGAACACCGAGACGAGGCAGACCCAGGCGCCGCTCACGAGCCGTCCCCCGGGGCCCCGGCGGACGGCATACGCCCGGTGGGGCCCGCCGTGTCGGCCGAGCCCACGTCGTCGACTGCCTGGGGCAGCGACTCCGGGTCGGGCACGAACCGCAGGCGGTCGACCCGGCGCCCCTCCATGCCCACGACGTTGATCCGCCAGCCGGGCAGCCGCACGACGTCACCCACGACGGGGACGCGGCCGAGGCTCGTCATGACGAAGCCGCCCATCGTCTCGTAGGTCGACCCGTCGGGGACGTCGGCGTCGAAGGCGTCACGCACCTCGTCGGGGCGCCAGAGGCCGGGCACGGTCCACGACCCGTCGATGAGCTCACGACCTCCCTGGCGGCTGCGGTCGTGCTCGTCGGACACCTCGCCGACGATCTCCTCGACGACGTCCTCGAGCGTGACGATGCCCGAGGTGCCGCCGTACTCGTCGACGACCACGGCCATCTGGAAGCCGCCCTCGCGCAGCTCGCGCAGCAGCGGGTCGAGGCGGATCGTCTCGGGCACGACGAGGCGGTCGGACATCAGGGCCGAGACCGGGACGTCCTTGCGGCGCTCGTGCGGCACCGCCATCGCCTTCTTGACGTGGACGACGCCGTCGATGTCGTCCCAGTCCTCGCCGAGGACCGGGAAACGCGAGTGACCGGTGCGGCGCGAGAGCCGCAGGACGTCGTCGGCGGACTCCTCGCGGTGGATGCCGGTGCAGCGAACGCGCGGGGTCATGACGTCGTCGGCCGTGCGCTCGCCGAAGCCGAGCGAGCGCGTCAGCATCCGCGCGGTCGTGATGTCGAGGGTGCCGGCCTCGGCCGATCGCTGCACGAGGCTCGCGAGCTCCTGCGGCGTGCGCGCCCCCGACAGCTCCTCCTGCGGCTCGATGCCGAGGGAGCGCAGGAAGGCGTTGGCCGAGCCGTTGAGCACGATGATGAGCGGCTTGGCGACGACGGCGAAGACGCGGACCGGCAGCGCGACGACCTTCGCCGTCGCGAGCGGTGCGGAGATGCCGAGGAACTGCGGCAGCAGCTCGCCGAAGACCATCGAGAAGATCGTCGCCAGCAGGAGCGCGAGAGCGCTCGAGACCGCGTCGACCATGCCCGGACCGAGGCCCAGGGCCTCGAGGGGGCCAGCGACGAGGACCCCGATCGAGGGCTGGGCGAGGTAGCCGACGACGAGGGTGGTGATGGTGATGCCGACCTGGGCCGCCGACAGCTGGGTCGAGAGCTGCTTGAGCGACTGGAGCACGACGCGGGCCCGCGAGTCGCCCTCGTCGATGGCCCGCTGGACGGTGGGCCGGTCGAGGGCCACGAGGGAGAACTCCGCCGCGACGAAGAGCGCGGTGCCGGCGGTGAGCAGGACCGCGCCGAGGACGAGGAGCCACTCGGTCACGGCCGCGCCGCCCGTCCGGTCCTGCCGACGGTGTCGGGAGGGGTGACCTGGCTGGTGGCGGGGGTGGCCGGCCCCTGGTCGCGAAGGGAGGTCATGGTGCGCCCAACTATAGGGAGGCGCCGCCCCCCGCGGCGGGCCGGACCGCCCTCGCTGACCTCCGTGTGGAGAGCGTGGGCGGTGTGGTTGAGTTGGGCCCATCACGGCGGGGCCGTGACGCCCGCGCGGGCCGACGGAGGGAGCACGGTGGTGCACGGACGACCGGAGTTCACCGGACGCATCGAGGTGCGCGGGCTGACGAAGCGGTTCGGCTCCCTCACCGCCGTCGACCACCTCGACTTCGACGTCGAGCCGGGGCGCGTGACCGGGTTCCTCGGGCCTAACGGCAGCGGCAAGACCACCACGCTGCGCATGCTGCTCGGCCTCGTGCGCGCCACGGCCGGCACGGCGACGATCGACGGCCACCGCTATGCCGAGATCGCCAACCCGCTCACCGTCGTCGGGTCGGCCCTCGAGGCGACGAACTTCCACCCCGGTCGGACGGGGCGCAACCACCTGCGGGTGCAGGCCGCCGTCGCCGGGGTCCCCGACTCGCGCGTCGACGAGCTGCTCGAGCTCGTGGGCATCCCGGCCGCCGCGCGCAAGCGTGCGGGCGGCTACTCGATGGGCATGCGCCAGCGGCTCGGCCTCGCTGGCGCCCTGCTCGGCGACCCGCGCGTCATCATCCTCGACGAGCCGGCCAACGGGCTGGACCCCGAGGGCATCCGGTGGCTGCGCGGCTTCCTGCGCCAGCTCGCCGACGAGGGCCGCACGCTGCTCATCTCGAGCCACATGCTCTCCGAGGTCGAGCAGACGGTCGACGACGTCGTCATCATCGCCAACGGCCAGCGGGTCGCCCAGGGCACCGTCGCCGAGCTGCGCGGCGAGCCCACGGCGTACGTCCGCACGTCCGACCCCGACCGCCTCTCGGAGGCGCTGCGCGGGCGCGGGCTCTCGGTCACGCCGAGCGGGCGCGGGCTGCGCGTGACGACCGAGGACCTCGCCGTCGTCGGCGACGTCGCCCACGCCAGCGACGTCGCGATCCACGAGCTGCGCAGCGAGCAGACCCACCTCGAGGAGCTCTTCTTCAACCTCACCGAGGACGAGGCGCACCGCAACCGCCTCCTCGGTCTCGACGCCCCCGCGGCGGGTGGGGTGCCCGGCGACCTGCCCCCGCCGAGCGGGCCCCCGATCGACCCCGCCCTGCTCGTCGAGCCCACTCCGCCGGCGGCCCCCGCCGACCACACCGACCACGAAGGAGACGCGCGATGACGGCGGCGGTGCGGGCCGAGCTCCGCAAGCTCTTCACGACCCGCCTCTGGTGGGGCATGGCCATCGCCGTGTTCCTCAGCGGTGCGGCGTTCGCCGTCCTCTTCGCTTTCGTGTTCACGAGCGACGCCCTGCGCGGGCCCCAGGCCGCGGCGGCTCCCACCACCGACGTCGCCATCTCCAAGGCCGTCTTCACGGGCGGCCTGCAGGTCGGCTACCTCCTGACACTGTCGATCGGCGTGCTCACGATCGGCTCGGAGTACCGCCACCAGACGATCACCGCGACCTTCCTGGCGATCCCCCGGCGCGGTCGCGTCATGGCCGCCAAGGTCATCTCACTGCTGGCGATCGGGGTGCTCTACGGGCTGCTCTCGCTCGCGGGCGCGGTCGGCGCGGGCACCCTCGTGCTGACCTCCAAGGGTGTCGCCCCCTTCGCCGACCCGGCCATCTGGCGCACCCTCGCGCTCTCCCTGCTCGTGCTCGGACTCTGGGCCCTCATCGGGCTCGGCGCCGGAATCCTCATCCCCAACCAGGTCGCCGCGCTGCTCATCTCCGTCGCCGTGGCGTGGATCGTCGAGCCGGTGCTGGGGCTCGTGCTCGCCCTGACCGACTGGGGCAAGAGCATCTCGCCCTACCTCCCGAGCCGCGCCACGAGCGCCATGCTCGAGCAGACGAGCGGCGGCTTCGACGGCCAGCCGGTCGACCAGCTCTCCTGGTGGGCGGGCGCGCTCGTGCTCATGGCGTATGCCGCCGTGATGGCCGGGCTGGGGACGTGGCGCACGCTGCGCGCCGACATCAGCTGACGGCTGACCCCCTGGTCCGCGGCCCTTCGGCGGCCTGTCGGCGAACGCCCCCGGACGGGACCCGTGGCGCCTGCCGCGCGGACGTGACGAACGCCTCGCTGCCCGACGGGCTCGACATCCGAGCCCCCGTCCGGTATCGGACCATACGGGTCTAGGCTTGACCCCTGTATAGGCAACGACGCACCCGAGCCAAACGAAAGAGGCGCATTCGCCGTGTCCGATCAGTCCACGTCCGGTGACCCGATTGCAGCATTCGGGCCGAACGAATGGCTCGTCGACGAGCTCTACCAGCAGTTCCTGACCGACAAGTCGTCGGTCGACAAGGCCTGGTGGGGGTTCTTCGAGGACTACCGGCCGGGTGAGGCCGACGCGAGCGCGGCCCCGGGCCGCACGGCGACCGCGACGAAGACGCAGACCCAGAAGACCGGTACGCCTGCGGCCAACGGGTCGGCCAACGGTGCCCCGGCGAAGAGCCCCGCGCCCGCTCCCGCTCCGGCGGCGAAGAGCGCGCCGGCGGCAGCGCCGGCCCCCGCCGCAAAGGCTCCGGCCGCGCCGGCGGCTCCGGCGGCTCCGGCGGCTCCGGTCGCTCCGGCGGCCAAGGCCGAGCCCAAGAGCGAGCCGAAGAGCGAGCCCAAGGCCGAGCCGACCGCCGAGGCCCCGAAGCCGCGTGACATCCCGGCCGTCAAGGGCACCGGCCCGGTCAACGACGACCGGGTGACCCCGCTGCGTGGCGCGTCCTCGCGCGTCGTGTCCAACATGGAGGTCTCGCTCACCGTCCCCACCGCGACGAGCGTGCGCGCCGTCCCGGCCAAGCTGCTCATCGACAACCGGGTCGTCGTCAACAACCACCTGGCCCGCTCGCGCGGCGGCAAGGTGAGCTTCACGCACCTCATCGGCTACGCCATGGTCAAGGCCCTGGCGCTGATGCCCGAGATGAACAACGGCTTCACGGAGAAGGACGGCAAGCCCGCCCTCGTCGTGCCGGCCCACGTCAACTTCGGCCTCGCCATCGACCTGCAGAAGGACGACGGCAGCCGCACGCTCGTCGTGCCGTCGATCAAGTCGGCCGAGGAGATGGACTTCGTCCACTTCTGGACCGCCTACGAGGACATCGTCCGCAAGGCCCGCGGCAACAAGCTGACGGTCGAGGACTTCCAGGGCACGACGATCTCGCTGACCAACCCCGGCGGCATCGGCACCGTGCACTCGGTCCCGCGTCTCATGAAGGGCCAGGGCGCCATCATCGGCGTCGGCGCCCTCGACTACCCCGCCGAGTGGCAGGGCGCGAGCAACGAGACGCTCAACAAGAACGCCGTGAGCAAGATCCTCACGCTCACCTCGACCTACGACCACCGGATCATCCAGGGCGCCCAGAGCGGTGACTTCCTGCGGATCATCCACCAGCTGCTCCTCGGCGACAAC
The DNA here is from genome assembly GCF_001428505.1 of Terrabacter sp. Root181. Classification (GTDB taxonomy): domain Bacteria; phylum Actinomycetota; class Actinomycetes; order Actinomycetales; family Dermatophilaceae; genus Terrabacter. The sequence continues at coordinate 1,560,606 of NZ_LMHU01000001.1, read as the reverse complement.
CGCTTCTACGACGAGATCTTCGAGTCGCTGCGCATCCCCTACGAGCCGATCCGCTGGATCCAGGACGTCGACTCCTCGCACGACGACGACATCAACAAGGTCGCCCGCGTGCAGGAGCTCATCCACGCGTACCGCGTGCGCGGCCACCTCATGGCCGACACCGACCCGCTCGAGTACAAGCAGCGCCGGCACCACGACCTCGACGTCACGACGCACGGCCTGAGCCTCTGGGACCTCGACCGCACCTTCGCGACCGGAGGGTTCGGCGGCTACCCGTTCCTCAAGCTGCGCAAGATCCTCGGCATCCTGCGCGACTCGTACTGCCGCACGGTCGGCATCGAGTACATGCACATCCAGGACCCCGACCAGCGCAAGTGGATCCAGAACAAGGTCGAGCGGCCCTATGAGAAGGCCAACCGCGACGAGCAGATGCGGATCATGCGCCGCCTCAACGCCGCCGAGGCCTTCGAGACCTTCCTCCAGACGAAGTTCGTCGGGCAGAAGCGCTTCTCGCTCGAGGGCGGCGAGTCCGTCATCGCCCTCCTCGACCGGATCCTGTGCCGCGCCGCGAGCGAGAACCTCGACGAGGTCTGCATCGGCATGCCGCACCGTGGCCGCCTCAACGTGCTCGCCAACATCGCCGGCAAGTCCTACGGCCAGATCTTCCGCGAGTTCGAGGGCACCCAGGATCCCAAATCGGTCCAGGGGTCGGGAGACGTGAAGTACCACCTCGGCACCGAGGGTGAGTTCGTCTCCGAGGACGGCAGCAAGACCAAGGTCTACCTCGCCGCCAACCCCTCGCACCTCGAGGCCGTCAACCCGGTGCTCGAGGGGATCGTCCGGGCCAAGCAGGACCGGCTCAACCTCGCGGGCGAGTCGTTCACCGTCCTGCCCGTGCTGATGCACGGTGACGCGGCCTTCGCCGGCCAGGGCGTCGTCGCCGAGACGCTCAACCTCTCGCAGCTGCGCGGCTACCGCACCGGCGGCACGATCCACGTCGTCATCAACAACCAGGTCGGCTTCACGACCTCGCCGAGCAGCTCGCGCTCGTCGGTCTACTCGACCGACGTCGCGCGGATGATCCAGGCACCGATCTTCCACGTGAACGGCGACGACCCGGAGGCCTGCGTACGCGTGGCCGAGCTGGCCTACGAGTTCCGCCAGGAGTTCAACAAGGACGTCGTCATCGACATGGTGTGCTACCGCCGACGCGGTCACAACGAGGGCGACGACCCGTCGATGACGCAGCCGCTCATGTACAACCTCATCGAGGCCAAGCGCTCGGTCCGCAAGCTCTACACCGAGTCGCTGATCGGCCGTGGCGACATCAGCGTCGAGGACGCCGAGGCCGCGCTGCGCGACTACCAGCAGCAGCTCGAGCGGGTCTTCGTCGAGACCCGTGAGGCCAAGAAGGCGCAGGCCGGTGCCCCGGCCGTCCCCCGCGACCGCGACTCCGACGCCCCCGACAACGCCGGTCTCGAGCGGCCGACCGCGCAGGTGCAGGACGACGAGGCCCCGGTGCGTTCGGCCACCGAGACGGGCGTCCCGGCCAGCGAGATCGTCCACATCGGCGAGACGTTCGCGAGCCCGCCCGACGGCTTCACGATCCACCCGAAGCTCAAGCAGCTCATGGACAAGCGCGCCCAGATGGTGCACGAGGGCGGCATCGACTGGCCGATGGCCGAGCTGCTCGCCTTCGGCACGCTCCTCAAGGAGGGCACCCCGATCCGGCTCGCCGGGCAGGACAGCCGCCGCGGCACGTTCGTGCAGCGCCACGCGGTGCTCATCGACAAGGACAACGCGGAGGAGTGGACGCCGCTCCTCTACCTTGGCGAGGGCCAGGCCCGCTTCTGGGTCTACGACTCGCTCCTGTCTGAGTACGCCGCGATGGGCTTCGAGTACGGCTACTCCGTCGAGCGCCCCGACGCGCTCGTGCTCTGGGAGGCGCAGTTCGGCGACTTCGGCAACGGCGCGCAGACGATCGTCGACGAGTTCATCTCCAGCTCCGAGCAGAAGTGGGGCCAGCGCAGCTCCGTCGTGCTGCTCCTGCCCCACGGCTACGAGGGCCAGGGGCCGGACCACAGCTCGGCGCGCATCGAGCGCTACCTGCAGCTGTGCGCCGAGAACAACATGACGGTCGCCTACCCGTCGACGGCCGCGAGCTACTTCCACCTGCTGCGCCGTCAGGCGTACGCCCGTCCGCGCACGCCGCTCGTCGTCTTCACGCCGAAGTCGATGCTGCGCAGCAAGGCGGCGGCCAGCCCGGTCGAGGCGTTCACGCAGGGCGGTTTCCAGCCGGTCCTGGCCGACCACGAGGGCGTGACCCAGAACGTGACGCGCGTGCTCTTCGCGAGCGGCAAGATCGTCCACGAGCTCGACGCCGAGCGCGAGAAGCGTGGCGACACCTCGACGGCTGTCATCCGCGTCGAGCAGCTCTACCCGATCCCCGAGAAGGAGATGACCGACGCCGCGGCGAGGTACCCCGGTGCCGAGCTCATGTGGGTCCAGGACGAGCCGCGCAACCAGGGCGCGTGGCCGCTCATGGCGCAGTGGCTCCACGAGGACCTCTGCGACCTGGGCGAGACCCGCCCCTGGCGCGTCGTGGCCCGCAAGGCCGCGGCCTCCCCGGCCACCGGCTCCTCGAAGAAGCACGCGGCCGAGCAGGCCGAGCTCATGGAGCGCGCGTTCGGTCGCTGAGCCGGCGTCCGCCCGCCCGGGCGACCGAGCACCGGAGGGACCCCGCCACGACGGCGGGGTCCCTCCGCTGCGTCCCGGGCGTGACGGCATACGCGGGCGTGTCTTCGCAGCACAGCGGGCGATGTGCCCGGTCCTCGGCCCGCCTCCGCCGACCCCACCCCGGCACGCGATAACCTCCCATCGTGTACTTCACCGACAGGGGCATCGAGGAGCTGGCGGCGCGTCGCGGCGAGGACGAGGTCACCATCGAGTGGCTCGCCGAGCAGCTGCGCACCTTCGTCGACCTCAACCCCGAGTTCGAGGTGCCGGTCGAGCGACTCGCGACGTGGCTCGCCCGACTGGACGACGACGAGGACTGAGCACGTGAGCGACCGCAGCGACAGGGCCGAGACGCACGCCGACGCACCGAGGGAGCCCTACGGCGTGGGCCCCGCCTACCCCTCGTCCCACACCCAGTTCACCAACGACGCCCCGGGGCGGTATGCCGCCGCGTCCGCTCCCGAGCCCACCGCACCCACCGCGCCTGCCGCCCCCGCGGAGTCCGCTGTCGACGCCGCACCGGCCGAGGACCCGTACTACGCGCCGAGCGCCGAGTTCACGGTCGCCGACGGGATCCGCGACGTCGGGATGGTCTTCGTCGGCGCCTCGATGACCGCCGGCTACGGCGACCCCAAGGGTCTGGGCTGGGTCGGGCGCGTCGTCGCCCGCACGCAGCACCCCGACCTCGACCTCACCGCGTACAACCTCGGTGTCCGGGGCAACACGTCGGGCGACGTCGTGGCCCGCTGGGGCGCCGAGTGCCACCCCCGCTGGAAGGGCCGCGCCGAGCGCCGGCTCGTGCTCAACGTGGGCATCAACGACGTCGTGTCGGGCATGACGATGGCCCGTTCGCGGCTCAACCTCGCCAACGTCCTCGACGAGGCGACCAACGCCGGGATCGGCGTCTTCGTCGTCGGCCTGACGCCAACCCTCGACGACGAGATGAACCGCAAGATCGAGGCGCTGGCCGAGGCCCAGGCCGACGTGTGCTCGCGCCGCGGCATCACCTACGTCGACTGCTACCGGCCCCTCGCCACGCACGACCAGTGGATAGCCGACCTCGCGGCGAGCCCCGACCGGGCGCATCCCGGCCAGGCGGGCTACGGCCTCATCGCGTGGCTCGTGCTCCACAACGGCTGGAACGACTGGCTCTCGCTCAGCTGACGACGTCCGTGTCGCGCTCGTCGTCCGTGTCGGCGTCGGCGCGGCGCCGCGGCGCCGCCACCGCGGCCACGATGCTCGCGACCGCGACGAGCCCCACGGCCAGGGCCACGGGTGTGCGGTCCGACTCGTGGAGCGACCACGCGACGGGCAGCAGGAGCGCGTTCCAGAGCACCGTGGGCGTGCGCGGCCAGTCCGCGGCGCGTGCCCAGCCCCGGGCGAGCGCGAGCAGACCCAGTCCGAAGACCAGGATGAGGGCTCCTGAGGTCGCCGCCCTCGTGACGTCGTCTGTGGCGCCCGTCACCATCTCGTAGACGTAGAAGGCGGCGAAGCCGAGGACCGCGAGGGCCTCGAGGAGCGTGAGCAGCCCTGCAGCACGGTGCGATCCGCGCACCTCGCGGCTCGGGGAGGTCGATGAGGTCACCCCGCCAGCCTAGCGATCCGTCCGCTGCGGGCCGTCCGTGCGGGTGGTGGGGGCGCCCGACGGCCCCGAGGTCTGGAACTGGGAGCCGTCTGCCGATAGACTCAATCCTTGGTGTGATCGGCGCCCAAGGCGTTGAACATGACATGGTTGCTGGTCACACTGGTTCATGGCCCTCAACGCGTACGGAACAACTTCGTGCGCGTTTCCGTTGGTCAGGGGGTCATCACCCCGTGCACGACGACACCATGACTTGGCTCCGACAACGACGCTGGCGCCCCGAGCACAAGCACCGCGACCGACACCCGGCGTCGGTGCGAACCGACATACATGAAGGAGCACGATCCACATGGATTGGCGCGACCGCGCTGCCTGCCTGGAGGCCGATCCGGAGCTGTTCTTCCCCATCGGGAACACCGGCCCGGCCATCCTGCAGATCGAGGAGGCGAAGGCTGTGTGCCGGACCTGTCCGGTCATGGACACCTGCCTCAAGTGGGCCCTCGAGACCGGCCAGGATGCCGGCGTGTGGGGCGGCCTCTCCGAGGACGAGCGCCGAGCCCTGAAGCGCCGCAACGCGCGGGCCCGCCGCGCAGGCTGAGCCCCCGCACGACCACCGTCGTCGAGCCCGGTGACCGTCAGGTCGCCGGGCTTTTGGCTGCCTGCGTATGCCGTCGCGTGGCGACCGGTCCTGGCGTCCCCGGCGGGCGGGGCTCAGGAGATCGGGCGGAGGCTCGCGGTGAACCGGGCCCGCGTGCCGTGCGGCACGACGGCCTCCCACGAGATGCGGCCCTGGAGGTCGCTGACGAGCGACTGGACGATCTGGGTCCCGAGGCCCGACCCCGGACGCCGCGCGGGGTCGATGCCCTTGCCGTCGTCCTCGACCGCGACCGCGACCATCTGCTGGCCCCGCTCGTCGGTCTGCCGGTCGATGAAGATGCGCACCTCTCCCCCGGCGTCGCCGAGGCCGTGCTCGATGGCGTTCTGGACGAGCTCGCTCATGATCATGGCCAGTGACGTCGCGTCCTCGGCGCGCAGGCGCCCGAACGACCCCTGGGTGACGGTGTGGACGGGCGCGCCGTTCGCCGACACCTCGACGACGGCGTTGAGCCCGCGCTGGGCGATGGTGTCGAACTCGACGGTCTCGTCGAAGCCCTGGCTCAGCTGGTCGTGGACCATGGCGATGGTCCCGACCCGGCGCTCGGCCTCGGCGAGCGCCACCTTGGCCTCGCCGTCGGGCAGCCGGCGCGACTGGAGGCGGAGCAGGGCGGCCACGGACTGGAGGTTGTTCTTCACGCGGTGGTGGATCTCGCGGATCGTCGCGTCCTTCGTCATGAGCTCGCGCTCCCGCCGGCGCAGCTCGCCGACGTCGCGCATCAGCACGATCGCCCCGAAGCGCTGCCCCGCCTCGGTGAGCGGGATCGCGCGCATCGAGACGGTCGTGCCGCCCGCGACGACCTCGGTGCGCCACGGCTGGCGGCCGGTGACGACGAGCGGCAGCCCCTCGTCGACGGGGTAGGACTCGCGGACGTTGTCGGTGACGATCTGGGCCAGGCTCGCCCCGACCACCTCGCCGAGGTGCCCGAGCCGGTGGAGGGCGGAGACGGCATTCGGGCTGGCGTAGGTGACGATGCCGTCGACGTCCAGCCGGATGACGCCGTCACCGACGCGGGGCGCGCCGCGGCGCAGGCCGGTCGGGGCGCCGCTGTGCGGGAACTCTCCCCCGGTGACCATGCGGCACAGGGCGTCGGCGGTGGCGAGGTAGGTCAGCTCGAGGCGGCTCGGTGTGCGGGTGGTCCAGAGGTTCGTGTGGCGCGTCAGGACGGCGACGACGTGACCGCCGCGGACGACGGGGATGTACTCCTCGCGCACCGACTGGTCGGCTCCGTGCTCGTGGGGGACGACGACCTGCCGCACCCGCAGGATGCGCTGCTCGGCAGCCGCCTCGTCGAGCAGGTCACGGGTGCGGCCGGGATCGGCGACGCGGCCGACCTGGTCCTCGACGAAGACGAGCTGGCCGGTCGTCGGGCGCACGTGGGCGACGGCCTCCCAGCGGTCGCTGATGGACCGGACCCAGAGCACGAGGTCGGCGAAGGAGAGGTCGGCGACGAGCTGCCAGTCACCGACGAGCAGGTGCAGCCACTCGACGTCGTGGTCGGGCAGGTTCGTCCGCCCGCGCAGGAGCTCGCTCAGGGTTGCCACGTCCCGAGCCTAGTGAGCCGCGCCGGCCCCGCGTCGCGCGGGCGTCGGGGTCGGGAGCGAGGCATGGCGGCGCTCGCGGCGTGGAGCGTCGGCGGGAGTATGCCGTGACGCTCGCTCCCAGCGTCCGCTCCCGCCTCCGATGCCGCTCCCACCACCACGCCTCGTGCCCTGACCCCACCTGCTCGGGCCCCGCTCGCGCGGGTCGAGGTGATGCGTCGCGACCCGGCGCGACGGCACACCTCGACCCGCGGGTCCGGGCGTCAGCTCAGCTGCGGGAGCCGGCGGTGGCGCGAGGTGCCACCTTCTTCGCCGGCGCCTTCGTCGTCGCGGTCTTCTCCGCCGGCTTGGTCGCCGCCTTCTTCGTCGTCGCCTTCGCGGCCGACTTCTTCGTCGTCGCCTTCGCGGCCGACTTCTTCGTCGTCGCCTTCGCGGCGGCCTTCTTCGTCGCCGGCTTCGTCGTCGGCGTCGGCTGCTCCGAGGACGAGGACGAGGTCGGCGCTGGAGCCGGCGCACCCGAGGAGGCCGGCTTCGTCACGGTGCGCAGGGTGCGCAGCGCGACCGAGAGCGCGGCGATGCCGGCGTGGCTCATCCGCTCGATGCCGCCGAGCGCGGCGCGGGCCCGGCCGAGCGCGTCGGCGTTGAGCTCGGACCACTCGGTGAGGCGGGCTCCGGCGTCGTGACGCGGGTTGCTCACCTCGAGCACCGACCGGGTCAGGCTCTCGAGGACGGCGTAGAGGTCGTCGCGCAGCGCACCGCGTGCCATGGCGTCCCAGCGGTCGTCACGCGGCAGCATCGTGACCCGCGTCAGCATCGCGTCGATCGAGAAGGTCTCGGACGTCAGGAAGTAGACCCCGACGACCTCGTCGAGCTTCTCGCCGGTGTCCTCGGCGATCTCGATGCAGTCGAGCAGCGAGTAGAGGTCGAGCAGCGACGCCGCGGCGAGCGCGAGCTCCTCCGGCACACCCTTGCCCTCGAGCTCGCTGGCCCGGCGCTGCAGGCGCCTGCGCTCGCTGCCCTGGAGCAGCTCGGCGATGCGACCGGAGAAGGACTCGATGCCGGGGCGGAAACGTGCCACCTCAGCGGCGATGTCGAGCGTCGCGGGACGGGACGTGAGGAACCAGCGGACCGAGCGGTCGATGAGGCGACGGAACTCGAGGTAGAGCGCCGTCTGCGCCCCGGTGCTCACGACGTTGTCGGTGGCCTCGACGCCGCGGACGAACCCGGCGAGGTCGAACACCTCACGACAGACGACGTAGGCACGCGCGACCTGCTCGGGGGTGGCGCCCGTCTCCTCTCCCGCCCGGTAGGCGAAGGTGATGCCGCCGCGGTTGACCATCGAGTTCGCCACCGCGTTGGTGATGATCTCGCGGCGCAGCGGGTGCGCGCCGATCTCCTCGGCGTACTTGCCGCGCAACGGCTTCGGGAAGTAATCGGCCAGCGTCGACTCGAACCACGGGTCGTCGGGCAGGGCCGTCGTGATCAGCTGGTTCTTGAGGTAGAGCTTCGCGTAGGCGACGAGCACCGAGAACTCCGGCGACGCCAGGCCGAGCCCGTCCTTCTGGCGGCGCGCGATCTCGGCGTCGCTCGGGAGGAACTCGAGCGAGCGGTCGAGGTCGCCGTTGGCCTCGAGGAACTGGATGAGGCGCTCGTGCACGCCGAGCATCGCGTGCTGCTGTGCGCGGGCGTTGCCGAGCAGGACGTTCTGCTCGTAGTTGTCGCGGAGCACCTGCTCGGCGACCTCGTCGGTCATCGAGGCGAGGAGCGTGTTGCGGCGCTTCGTCGTCAGCTCGCCCGAGCGGGTCAGCTCGGTGAGCAGGATCTTGATGTTGACCTCGTGGTCGGAGGTGTCGACGCCGGCGCTGTTGTCGATCGCGTCGGTGTTGACCCGGACCCCCGCGAGCGCCGCCTCGATGCGGCCGAGCTGGCTCGCCCCGAGGTTGCCGCCCTCGCCGACGACCTTGCAGCGCAGGTCGCTGCCGTTGACGCGGATCGCGTCGTTGGCGCGGTCGCCGATCTCGGAGTTGGTCTCGGCGGCGGCCTTGACGTAGGTGCCGATGCCGCCGTTCCAGAGCAGGTCGACGGGCGCGAGCAGGATGGCCTTCATGAGGTCGGCCGGCGTCATCGACTTCGTGCCGGAGCGCAGCCCCAGCGCGGCGACCATCTCGGGGCTCACCGGCACCGACTTGGCCGAGCGCGGGAAGATGCCGCCGCCCTTGCTGATGAGCTTCTCGTCGTAGTCGGCCCACGACGAACCGGGCAGGTCGAACATCCGCCGGCGCTCGGCGTACGAGCGGGCGGCGTCGGGGTCCGGGTCGACGAAGATGTGCCGGTGGTCGAAGGCCGCGAGGAGGCGGATGTGCTCCGAGAGGAGCATGCCGTTGCCGAAGACGTCACCGCTCATGTCGCCGACGCCGACGACCGTGAACTCCTGGGTCTGGGTGTCGACACCGAGCTCGCGGAAGTGGCGCTTGACCGACTCCCACGCGCCGCGGGCCGTGATGCCCATGCCCTTGTGGTCGTAGCCGGCCGAGCCGCCGGACGCGAACGCGTCGTCGAGCCAGAAGCCGTAGTCCGCCGAGAGGCCGTTGGCGATGTCGGAGAACTTCGCCGTGCCCTTGTCGGCCGCGACGACGAGGTAGGTGTCGTCCTCGTCGTGGCGCACGACCCGGTGCGGCGGCACCGCGGCACCCGAGACGAGGTTGTCGGTGAGGTCGAGCAGCCCGGAGATGAAGAGCTTGTAGGACGCGATGCCCTCGTCCATCCAGGCCGCCCGGTCGACGGCCGGGTCGGGCAGCTGCTTGGCGTAGAAGCCGCCCTTGCTGCCGGTCGGCACGATGACGGCGTTCTTGACCATCTGCGCCTTGACGAGACCGAGGACCTCGGTGCGGAAGTCCTCGCGCCGGTCGGACCAGCGCAGGCCGCCGCGGGCCACCTTGCCGAAGCGCAGGTGCACGCCCTCGACCCGGGGGCTGTAGACCCAGATCTCGAACATCGGCCGCGGCGCCGGCAGGTCGGGGACCTTCTTGGGGTTGAGCTTGAGCGAGACGTACGACTTGGCGCGGCCGTTCTCGTCGGGCTGGTAGAAGTTCGTGCGCAGGCTCGCCTGGATGACGCCCAGCAGGGCTCGCACGATGCGGTCGTGGTCGAGGCTCGCGACGTCGTCGAGGGCTTCCTTGATGGCCGTCACGACGCGCTTCTGACGGGCGGCTCGCTTGTCGTGACCCGCCTCGGTGTCGGGGAAGGCGTCCGGGTCGAAGCGCGCCTCGAAGAGCTCGACGAGACTGCGGGCGATGCCGGTGTTGGCGACGAGCGCCGACTCGACGTAGTCCTGCGAGAAGGTCGAGCCGGTCTGGCGGAGGTACTTGGCGACGGTGCGCAGGATGACGACCTGCCGCCACGTCAGCCCGGCCGCGAGCACGAGCGCGTTGAAGCCGTCGGACTCGGCCCGACCGTCCCACACGGCCCGGAACGCCTCCTCGAAGCGCTCGCGGACGTCGCCGGCGAGGGTCGCGTCCCCGGACCCCCACGTGCGGGCGTCGGCACACAGCCCGAAATCGAAGATGTGCAGCGTGCGGCGGTCGGGACCGGGCACCTCGTAGGGGCGCTCGTCGGTCACCTCGACGCCGAGGTGGGTGAAGAGCGGCAGCACCTGCGTCAGCGAGAGGTCCGCACGGCGGTAGAGCTTGAAGCGGCGCTCGCGCGGGTCGTCGGACGCCGGGTCGTCGTAGAGGTGCAGCCCGGTCGTGCGGTCGCCGTCACCGAGCGCGTCGATGCGGTCGAGGTCCTCGACCGCGGTCTCGACGTCGAAGTCCTCCTTGTACGCCTCGGGCAGGGCCTTGGCGTACGCCGCCATGGTCCGTGCCGCACCCTCGAGCCCACGTGCCTGGCCGAGCGCCTCCGAGAGGTCCTCGTCCCACGTGCGGGTCGCGTCGATGACGCGCTTCTCGAGGGCGACCTCGTCGATGTCCGGGATGTCGGTGCCGGTCGGCATCCGCACGACGAAGTGGAGGCGGGCGAGCGTGGACTCGCTGACCCGCGTCGTGTTGTCGATGTTCTCGCCGCCGAAGGCCTCGAGCAGGATCGCCTCGATGCGCAGGCGCACGGTCGTGTTGTAGCGGTCGCGGGGCAGGTAGACGAGGCAGGAGACGAAGCGGCCGAACTCGTCGCGGCGCAGGAAGAGCTTGGTCTTGCGGCGCTCCTGGAGGTGCAGCACGCTCGTCGCGATCTCGGCCAGCTGTGCCGGGCTCGTCTGGAAGAGCTCGTCGCGGGGGTAGGTCTCGAGGATCTGGAGGATGTCCTTGCCCGAGTGGCTGTCGGCGCTGAGGCCGGTCAGGCGCAGCACCTCCTGCGCGCGCACGTCGAGCAGCGGGATGTCGTGGATGGTGTCGTTGTAGGCGGCCGAGGCGTAGAGGCCCAGGAAGCGCTGCTCGCCGACGCACTCGCCGCGGGCGTCGAAGCGCTTGATCGAGATGTAGTCGAGGTAGACGTCCCGGTGGACCGTCGCGCGCGAGTTGGCCTTGGTGATGATGAGGATGGTGGAGTCACGAGCGGCCCGGCTGGCAGCCGGCGTGAGCACGAGTCCCTTTCCGGCAGAAGGCCGGTCGTAGCGCAGCAGTCCGAGCCCGGTGCCCGGGACCTGGCGCGACACGTCCTTGCCGTCCTCGTGCGCGAGGGAGTACTCGCGGTAGCCGAGGAAGGTGAAGTTGTTGTGCGCGAGCCACTCGAGGAAGCGGCTGGCCTCGCGCGCCTGGTGGGGGTCGGTGCCGGGCGGCGTCGCCGAGCGCAGCTCGCTCGCGATGGTGAGAGCGTGGGCGCGCATCTTGGGCCAGTCCTCGACGGAGTCGCGGACGTTCTCGAGGACGTGGCGCAGGCGGGCCTCGACGTCGGGCAGGGCGTCGGCTGGCAGCCGGTCGATCTCGAGGTGCATCCACGACTCGCGGACGAGCCCGACGGAGCTCGACTGCACGGTGGTCGAGCCGTCGGTGATGACCGACATGAGCTCGCCCGTGATGGTGCGGGACACGGTCATCTGCGGGTGCACGATGAGGTGCACGCCGCGGTCGAAGCCGCCGAGCGCGGCGACGACGGAGTCGACGAGGAAGGGCATGTCGTCCACGACGATCTGGACGACCGTGTGTCCCGTCGACCAGCCCTCGTCGTCGGCGGTCGGGTTGAACACGCGCACGTTGAAGGTGCCGACCTGGCGCTCCTGGGCGAAGGCTCGGTGCTCGGTGGCGATCGTCGCGAGCTCGCGCGCCGGGCGGGCCAGCAGGTCCTCGGTCGCGACGAGACGGTAGTAGGCGAGGAGGAACTCCTCGAGCTCACGGGACGCCGTCCCGCCGGATCGGCCTCGACCCCGTCGAGGGGGAGGCGCCACTGCCGCGGCAGCGGCCTTCATGACGTCGATTCGAGACTGTTCGAGTGACGCTGACATGCGGTAGTCGGATCCTCACCGTGTGGCCTGTGCGGCGACACGTCGTTGTGCCGCGCATCTCACCATGTGAGCCTATCCCCGTCCGCGCCCGCTCCCGAACCACCCCCGCCGGGCACCGCGCGGCTGGGACTCGAGTGACGGACGGGACACCCGGTGGAGAACTCCCGGCGCCCGAGCGGGCAGTCCCTAGAGTGGTCCCATGACCGAGGGGAGCCGGGTGCCGGGCGCTGCGGACCCCGCGACGCTCCGGGCCCTCGCGACCGGGAGGTCGACGACGCGGACCCTCTCCGACGACCTGCTGACGCACCTGCCCGACCTCGGCGACCTGCCCACGCAGCGCGCCCTGGACACCTGGGTCGAGCAGGCGGCCGACACGCTCCGAGCCCTCTCGGAGGCCCTCGAGGAGCGGCTGCTCGACCTCGGCGCCGCACCCGACCGACCCCGCGAGGGCGCCGACGACGGCGGATCGGACGCACCGGGACCCGCGACGCGGTCGGGTGACTCCCGATGAGCCTGTCCCCAGGCGACCCCGGCTCGACGTCGGCCCTCGGCGGCGCCCTGCGCACGCAGGCCGGTCGGCTCGCCGACCTCGTCGTCGACCTCGACGCGGCCGCCCGACGGGCCGGGCGCACCGGCTCCCCCGACCCCACGGGCCACGAGCGCGACCTCGTGACCCGCGCCGCCACCGAGCTCGACCGCGTCGGCGGCCTGCTCCAGTCGTGGACCACCACCGCCGTCGAGTCGGCGGCCCGCGTCCGCGCCCTCGAGCCGGCCCTGACGCGCTGCGACCTCGTCGTCGACGGCCGGCTCGTCGTCGAGCGCGCGGGCCCCAGCCGGGTCGAGCCCGGCGAACGCCTCGCCGAGCGCGATCGCCTCCAGGAGCTGCTCAACCGCGTGACGGCGGTGCGCTCGCGCGAGCTGGCCCGCCTGCGGCGCGAGCTCGAGACGTCAGGCACGACGCTGGCCGCGCTCTCCGACCGCGCCCGCTCCGGCCCCTGAGCCGCCGGACGTGGCGACGTGACCCGTCGGACGGCGTACGTCCTCGGGGTGCGGCGGGCCGTGCAATAGCGTGTCGGCCATGAAGATCTCCGAGACGATCACGTATGCCGCCCCGCCCGAGACCGTCTACGCCATGGTCTCCGACGTGGCCTTCCAGGAGCGCAAGTGCGTCGAGGCCGGCGCGCACCGGCACGAGGCCGCCGTCAGCCCCGCCGGGGACGGAACGCGCGTCGTGACGAAGCGCGACCTCCCGGCCGACGACCTCCCCGACTTCGCGAGGTCCATCGTGGGCTCGACCCTCTCGGTGACCGAGACCTACGAGTGGGGTGGAGCCGGCGGCGACGGCTCGCGTTCGGGCACGCTGACGGTCGAGGTGGCGGGCGCGCCGGTCGCCATGCGGTCGACGATCCGCCTCGCCCCCTCGGGGAGCGGCACGCAGATCACCATCGACGGCGACCTCAAGGCGTCGATCCCGCTGTTCGGCGGCAAGGTCGAGAAGGCCGCAGCCCCCGCGGTCATCGACGCCATCCGCAGCGAGCAGCGCACCGGCAACGCCTGGCTGTCCGGGCGCGCCTGACCCGCTGCCCGCCACGACCGTGGCGTCGACACGCGGCTGGGCCCGCCTCCTGACGGAGACGGGCCCAGCGGCATACGCGCCTCGGGAGGGTCAGCCCATGTGCGGGTAGGTGTGGTTCGTCGGCGGGACGAACGTCTCCTTGATGGAGCGGACGCTCGTCCAGCGCAGCAGGTTCTGTGCCGCGCCCGCCTTGTCGTTGGTGCCGGACGCGCGGCCGCCACCGAACGGCTGCTGGCCGACGACGGCACCGGTCGGCTTGTCGTTGACGTAGAAGTTGCCGGCGGCGAAGCGCAGACGCTTCGTGGCGTCGGCGATGACGCGACGGTCCTGGGCGATGATCGAGCCGGTGAGGCCGAAGGGCGCGAAGCGCTCCATCTGGTCGAGCACCGCGTCGTACTGGGCGTCGGGGAAGACGTGCACCGACAGGATCGGGCCGAAGTACTCGGTGCGGAAGGACTCGTCGGCGGCGTCCTTGATCTCGAGCACCGTCGGGCGCACGAAGTAGCCGACCGAGTCGTCGTAGGTGCCGCCGGCCACGACGTCGATGCCCGTGGTCGCGTGAGCCCGGTCGATGGCGTCCTTGTGCTTGGCGAACGCACGGTCGTCGATGACGGCACCCATGAAGTTGGACAGGTCGGTGACGTCGCCCTGCGTCAGGCCGTTGGTGATGTCGACGAGGTCGCCCTTGATCTGCTTCCAGACCGACGCCGGCACGTAGGCACGCGAGGCGGCCGAGCACTTCTGGCCCTGGAACTCGAAGGCGCCACGGATCATCGCCGTGCGCAGGACGGCCGGGTCGGCGCTGGGGTGGGCGAGGATGAAGTCCTTGCCGCCGGTCTCGCCGACGAGGCGCGGGTAGGTGCGGTAGCGGTCGAGGTTGGTGCCGACCTCGTGCCACAGGTGCTTGAACGTCGGCGTCGAGCCGGTGAAGTGGATGCCGGCGAGGTCCTCGTCGCGCAGCGCGGCCTTGCTGACGTTGATGCCGTCGCCGGTCACCAGGTTGATGACGCCCGGCGGCATGCCGGCCTCCTCGAGCAGCTCCATCGTCAGCTGCGCCGCGAGCTGCTGCGTCGGGCTCGGCTTCCAGACGACGGTGTTGCCCATGAGCGCCGGGGCGGTCGGCAGGTTGCCGGCGATCGCCGTGAAGTTGAACGGCGTGATCGCGTAGACGAAACCCTCGAGCGAGCGGTAGTCGGAGCGGTTCCAGATGCCCTTGGCGTTGAGCGGCGGCTGCTGCTCGAGGATCTGGCGGGCGAAGTGGACGTTGATGCGCCAGAAGTCGATGAGCTCGCACGCGGCGTCGATCTCGGCCTGGTAGGCCGTCTTGCTCTGGCCGAGCATCGTCGCGGCGTTGAGGCGGGCGCGCCACGGTCCGGAGAGCAGCTCGGCGGCCTTGAGCAGGATCGCGGCGCGGTCGTCGAAGGACAGCTCGCGCCACATCGGGGCGGCGGCCTTGGCGGCGTCGACGGCCGCCTGGCCCTCCTTGACCGTGGCGTTGCGCAGCGTGCCGAGGACCTTGCGGTGGGCGTGCGGCTGGCGCACGGCGACCTTGCGGCCGGTGCCGGTGACGCGCTCACCGTTGATCGTGTGGGGTAGCTCGGTCTGGGTCGACCCCAGCTCGGCGAGGGCGACCTCGAGCGCGGCTCGCTCGGGCGAGCCCGGTGCGTAGTCGAGCACCGGCTCGTTGGCCGGTGCGGGCACGTGGGTCACGGCGTCCATCAAGTTCTCCTGCGGTTGGCACGGGGCTTCGCCCGATGAAGGCGAGTGGGGTGGTCCGCCTCGTGGGCGGAGCCACCCCATCGTTCCATGCCTGCCGCAGTGCCCGTCAGTGCAGGACGGGGATGCCCCACGGGTAGCGGAAGGACTCACCGCGGCTGGCGGCCATCGCCGCCCGGATGTGGAACCACAACGCGGCCACGACGGCGACGATCCACACGATGACGGCCACCGGGATGAGGATCACCGTGAAGAGCATGACCCAGCCGACGATGATGGCGGCCCAGACGGCGAGGTTGAAGTTGAAGGAGTCGGCGGCGGCCTTGCGGACGAACGCGCTGCGGTCCTTGTAGATGGCCCAGATGAGCAGGGGGCCGACGAAGCTGAGCCAGCCGACGGAGATGACGGCGGCGACGATGGCGGCCAGGTGGCCGAGGACGGCCCACGTGCGCTCTTCGCTCGTCGGCGCCAGGGACTGGCCGGACGGGTGAGGGATCGGTTGTGTCATGACCCCATCGTGGCGCGACCCCGAGCCGTTCCGCTGCTGGGGAGCACCCTGATCCGACCCTGAGTCACCCTGACCCGCGGCGACGTCCGTCGGGTGGGTCAGGGAGCGCCGCGCGCCCCGCGATCGCCGCGCGTGGGTGCGTGGCGGGGTTCAGGAGTGGGCGCCCACGGTGTCCTCGGCGTCGAGGGAACAGACCTCGCTGGCGGGGTCGGCGATGCCGACGGTCGACAGGAGGGTCAGCGTCAGCTCGTGGTGACCGCGGGCACCGGGGTGGAACGTGTCGTCGAGCCACCCGGCGGGCGCCACGTCCTCACCGGCGTCGGACGCGGCGGCCTCCCACGCGGCAGCGTGGTCGACGACGAGGACGCCGAGGTCGCGTGCGACCTCGCGCACCGCCTCCGCGTAGAGCGCGATGAGACGGGGCCCGCGTCCGCCGTCCTCGAGCACTGGCGGCGGCGTCTGGAGGACGACGGTGGCACCGACGTCGCGGGAGCGCTGGACGATCTGGTCGAGGCGGTAGCGGAACGCGCGCACCCCGTCCTCTCCGGCCAGGATGTCGTTGGTGCCGAACATCACGAAGACGACGTCGGGCGCGAAACGCCCTGCACGCCAGTGGAACTCGGGCAGGAGGTCCTCGGTGGTCGCCCCGGACACCCCGGAGTTGATCACCGCGTCACCACGACGCCCGAGCTCACCGCGTACGCGCTCGGCGAAGTGCTCGACGTAGCCGCGACGGCCGTGCGTGTGCACGACGCCCTGCGTGATGCTGTCGCCGAGGAAGACCCACGTCACGGGCGGTCCCGAGAGGATCTCGCGGAGGCGGTCGGCATCGCGGCGGGCGTACTCGTCAGCGGTGAAGTCCATCCGCGCAAGGTAACAAGGGATGACGCGGCTGCGACTCCCCCGGACCAGCACGTGGGACGGTCAGGCCGCGCCGGCGCGGGTCCGGGTGCCCACGCCCGAGGCGCCGTCGGCGACCTCGTCGGCGAACGGCTGGGGCCGGTCGTCACCGTGCAGGCTGGGCTCCACCGGGAGCCGGTCGACGAAGCGTGCCACCGCTCCCCCGACGGCCGCGTCCGCGAGCACCCGGCGGTGCCCGAGCCCGGCGGTCGACAGCAGCTGCGCCCCGGGCCAGGACTGCACGAGGCGGGCGGACGGGGCGTGCGGCACCTCACGGTCGAGCAGGTCGTGGACGACGAGCAGCTCGGGCCGCTCGCGGCGCTCGAGGGCGGACGCGATCCTCACGAGGTCGAGCTCGTCGGGCGCGTAGCCGGTGCGGAGGTGGATGCGCTCGACGAGCCGGCGGGTGGTCCGCTCACCCAGGCCCAGCTCGCTCGTCAGCTGGACGAGCAGGTCGGGTATGCCGCTCGGCGGGGCGATGAGCACGAGCCGCTCCGCCGCGAGCCAGCCGTCACGGATCGCGAGCAGCGCGGACAGGGCGCCCATCGAGTGCGCGACGACGGCGCGCGCCGGCCCGAAGCGTGCGGCGACGGCGTCGAGGGAGCGACCGAGCTCGACGGCGTCGGAGGACCCTGCGCCGTGGACACCCGGGTCCGAGCGGCCGTGGCTGAGCCCGTCGAAGGCGACCACCTGCATCCCGCGGTCGAGCAGGGGCGCGACGAGCGGTGTCAGCTGCTCGAGGCTCCCGCCCCAGCCGTGCATGAGGTAGACGACCGGGCCATCGCCCCAGGTCCAGCCGCGGACGGCGCGACCCCGGAGCCCGACCTCGAAGGCTGATCCGAGCAGCTCCCGCACCGGGGTGGCCGTGGTGACGACCGCGGAGGGCGCGGGTCGCGGGGACCCGAGCCGGAACCAGAGACGCTCGGCGACGTGCGCTGCGACGCCCGGGGCCACGGGCTCGGCCACGCGAAGACCGGTTCTCACAAACGACCGAACGATCGTGCTTTTCTCTGACGACACGAAGACCATGATGACTCCTGGACTGGCAGTGGGTTGGGTGGTCGGACGGCGGACGTGCCGTCGGGTTCAGGCCGACCTGGCGACGGGCCGGCAGTCGTCGACGAGGCGGTCGAAGGCCCGCCGAGCACGCTCCTCGGCCCGGCCGTCGCGCATCAGACGACGTGCATGGTGGTGGGCGAGCACGATGCCCTCGAGCTCGTAGCCGAACTGCTCGGGATCGACGTCGTCGCGGAAGTGCCCCTCGCTCACGGCGGTGCCGACGATCATGGTCAGGGACTCGAGCTTGTCGCGCTCGGCGCGCACGAGCTCGTCACGGACCGGCCCCTCCTGGTCGTCGAACTCGCTTGCTGCGTCGACGAAGATGCAACCCCCGGCGTAGCCGGTGGACTGCCACGTGATCCACCGGTCGAAGAACTCACGCACCCGCGGCTCGCCGCGGGGTGTCGCCACGGTCGGGCGCATGACGACGTCGGTGAACCGGTCGCGGGCGTGCTGGAGCACCTGGACCTGGAGCGACTCCTTGGACGCGAAGTGGGCGTAGAGACCGCTCTTGCTCAACTTCGTCGCCGCGGCGAGCGTGCCGATGGTGAGACCTCCGAGCCCGACGAGGGACGCGAGCTCGGTCGCCTCGTCGAGGATCGCAGTCTTGGTGCTCTCACCCTTGCTCACGCACTCATAAAAGCACGATCGTTCGGTTCTTGACAAGAGCCTGGTGAGATCGCGGCAACCCGTCAGGCGTCGCGCCACCACAGCAGACGCGAGAGCACGGCCCCGACGGCACGCTCTACCGCCGTCGACGGCTCACCCGAGAGCCCGATCCCGGGCGGTGCCGCGCCGTGGTGGACGGCGAACCACGGTGCGAGCGCATACCAGTCCCGGGCCCGCGCCCGCGTGTCGTGGTCCACTTCGGACGCCACGGCCTCCACGAAGGCGGCGGACGTCGCGTTGAGGGCCCAGGCGAGGTCCACGGCGGGGTCGGTGACCCGGGCGGCGCCCCAGTCGATGACGCCGGACAGGCGCCCGTCACGGGCGAGGACGTGCGCGGGGACGAGGTCGCCGTGGCAGAGGGCCTGGGCACCGACCGTGGAGACGCGGTCGAGCAGCGCCTCACCGGTCGCTCGGAGGTCGGGCGGCAGCAGGGGCAGCACGACGTGCCGGAAGCCCTCCGCCCGCGCAGCCCGCTGGACGTGGTCGTCCGCCGCCGACGGGCAGCCGGCGTCCGCGGCCAGGGGCAACGGCGTGGCATGGAGCGCCGAGAGGAAGGCCGCGAAGACATCGCCGTCCTCGGACGTCAGGTGTCCCGGGTCGACCGCCTCTCCCTCGACGAGCACGTGCCGCACGCGCAGCGGCTCACGGTCGAGCACGACCGGTCGAGGCACCTCCACGGGCAGGCCGTCCCCGATCGCCGGGAGCAGGACCGCCTCGGCGAGCAGGGCGGTCTCCACCTCGGGGCGGCGCGCGGTGCGGTCGACCCAGCGCCGCTCCACGAGCGTCGCCACGGTGTCCCACCCCTGCGGGAGCGGGACCCGGTCGGCGTTCCACGCGCGCACGATCGGCGACCAGACCGCCACGCTGTCGGGCACGATGCTCCCCGGCTGGTCGTCGAACCGGCGCACCAGCTCCTCGACGGTCACCCACTCCCCCCACGACACCTCCTCTGGCTGCCACCGGATCGGACCGTCCCACGTCACGACGAACCGGAAGGCGCGGTAGCGGGTGTGGTCGTCCGCGTAGTCCGCGACCCCGAGCGGCTCGAGCCGGACCCCGGAGACCCCGAGCTCCTCCTCCACCTCGCGCACCGCGCCCCGCGACGGGTCCTCCCCCGCCAGGACGACCCCACCGGCCGCGAGGTCGAGCAGACCCGGGTAGACGTCCTTCGTCGTGGTGCGCCGGTGGACGTACACGCGCCCCAGCGGGTCTCGCACGACGATCGAGGACGCCGCGTGGCGCAGGTTGCGGGCACGCATGACCGAGCGCGGCGCCGACCCCGCGACCTCGCCGGCCTCGTCGTAGAGCGCGACCACCTCGTCGTCGGCCATGGGGCGAGCTCAGCCGAAGAAGGAACGGACGTCGTCGAGCTCGGTGACGTCGTACCAGAGCAGCTCGTCCGCCTCTTCGTCGACACCCCCCGTGACCTCGTCGTCGAGGTGGAAGGAGGCGACGCGCGAGAGCGGTACCGGCGACGTGAGCACCACCTTCGACACGGGCGCACCGTCGCGCGGTGCGACCCACGAGGCGTCGGCGTCCGCCGACGCGACGACCCGTCGGTCCGAGCGCGTGGACCGCAGCCCGGCCGCCGCCTCCACCGCATCGCTGAAGGCGGCGTACTCGAGGTCCTCGACGTCGAGACCCGGCGCGGCCTGCTCGAGGCGCGACGTGACGGCATACGCCGTGCGCGGGGTGCCCGGTCCGGCCGCGAGCGCCCCCGTGCCGGCGAGCTCCTCGAGGCCCGCACGGCCCAGCGGCACGTAGACACGCACGACCGGCATCAGGACTCCCTCCCGCTCGTCAGCTCGGCGAGCGACTCGACGATCGACTGGCCGAGCACGTCGACGTCCGGCATCGCGTCGCGGTCGGCGTTGAGGCCGAAGTAGACGCCGCCGTTGTAGGACGTGATGCCGATCGAGAGCGCCTGCCCCTTGGCGAGCGGCGTCACCGGATAGGTCGAGAGCATCTCGGCGTCGCCGGCGTAGAGCGGGGCCTGCGGGCCCGGCACGTTGGTGATCATGACGTTGTAGAGCCGGCGAGACATCGCCGAGCCGAGCCGCGCCCCGAGGGCGTGCAGGGTCGGCGGGGCGAACCCGGCGAGGTTGGCGAGGGACGTCGCGCCGACCGCCTGGCCGCCCTCCATCTGCTGGCGCATCGCGAAGGCGATCTGGTGCAGGCGCATCGAGGCCCCGGGCTCGCCGACGGGCAGGTTGACGACGCACGCCATGACCTGGTTGGCATACATCCCGGCGGGGTCGTCGCCGTAGATGCTGACCGGCACCATCGCCCGCACCGACGTGTGCGGGCTCACGGCCTCGCCGCGTCCGAGGAGCCACGCGCGGAAGCCGCCGGCGATGGTGGCCAGCACGACGTCGTTGATCGTCACGTCCTCGGCGTATGCGCCACGCGCCAGGCGCTTGCGCACGAGGCGGTAGTCCTCGAGGTCGGTCGCGATCATGACCCACCGGCGGGCCGACCCGATCTCGGCGTTGAGGGGCGAGTCGGGGGCCGGGCGCGCCGCGGTGCGCGCGACGGTGGAGAGCACCTGGCCGGCGGACTCGACGGCACGGAGGCCGACGTTGAGGGCGTCGTTGAGGCCGCCGCGCACGAGGTCGACGACCTGGGTCGGGCGCCGCACCGCGTCGATGACGGCCCCGGTGACGAGCTCGACCGACGAGGGCGAACGGCTCGGCTCCCACGGCACGACGACGTCGTCCTGGCCCTCGCCCTTGACGGCGTCGACGATGACGTGGGCAATGTCGAGGGCGTTGACGCCGTCGATGAGCGCGTGGTGCGTCTTGGTGACGATGGCGAACCGGCCGTCGTGCAGCCCCTCGACGAGGTAGACCTCCCACAGCGGGCGGGTGCGGTCGAGCTTGCGCGGCTGGACCCGCGCGACGAAGTCCTGCAGCTGCCGGTCGCTGCCCGGGCGTGGGAGGCCCGCACGGCGCACGTGGTAGCCCATGTCGAAGGCCTCGTCGTCGACCCACACGGGGTTGCCGATGCGTCCCGGCACGTCGCGGACCTTCTGCCGGAAGCGAGGGATCGCCCCGATCCGGCTCTCGATGATCCGGACGAGCTGGTCGTAGTCGAACCCCTCGCGAGGAGGCTGGAAGACCATGACCGACCCGACGTGCATCGACGTGGTGGACTCCTCGAGGTAGAGGAACGACGCGTCGAGCGAGGTCAGGCGGTCAGACATGCTCACACTCTGCCAGACGCCCCTGCCTAGGATCGTGGCCATGCGTGCGTTTCGTGCCCTCCCGTATGCCGTGTGCGTCCTCGCCCTCGTCGCAGCCGCTGCGTGCTCGTCCGGCAGCCCCGAACCGGGGCCGGGCGGTGCCATCGGCGTCGCCTCGACGGGCAGCGTCAGGCGCCTCGAGGTGACCGTCACCGGCACGACCGTGACTCCGGCCCCGGCGCAGGTCGACCTGCCGATCGGCTCGACGCTCGAGCTCGTCGTGACGAGCGACCACGACGACGAGCTGCACGCCCACGGCTTCGACGTCGAGGCGACGCTCAAGGCCGGCACCCCGACGACACTGCGCCTCACCGGCACCGAGGCCGGCGTCTACGAGGTGGAGACGCACGACCCCGCCCTGACCCTGCTCACGGTCGCCGTCCGCTGACCGTGGGGCTCATCCCGGCCGCGCTCGCCCCAGCCCGGCTCGGCGCGCTGGTCCCGGCCCACGGCGTCGGCAGCCGCGGCGACCTCCCGCTGCCGTTCACGGCCCTCGTCATCGCCGCGGTCGCGGCCCTCGTCATCTCGTTCGTCGCCATCAGCACCCTGTGGCGCGAGCCGCGCCTGAGTGACACGGACGGGGTGCTGCTGCCCGGACCGGTCGCCGCCGTCCTCGACTCGCACTGGCTGCGGGTCGTGGCGCGGGTCCTCGCGGGCATCGTCACGGTGTGGACGCTCGCCGCGCTCGTCCTCGGCCCCGACTCCGCCCGCAACCCGGTGCCCCACGTCGTCTACGTGTGGCTCTGGGTGGGGCTTGCCTTCTCCTCGATGCTGCTCGGTCCGGTCTGGCGGGTCGTCAACCCGCTGCGGGCGCTGCACGCCGGGCTGCTCCGCCTGGCCCGCGTCTCCCCCGACCTCGCGGCGCTGCCCTACCGCTGGGGCCTCTGGCCGGCCGCGCTGGGGCTCGGGACCTTCACGTGGGTCGAGCTCGTCGCCGAGGACAACACCTCGCTCGGCTTCCTCCGGTTCCTCGTCGCCGGCTTCTTCGCCGTGTCGCTGCTCGGTGCGGCCGTCTTCGGCCGCACGTGGTTCGACCACGCCGACCCCTTCGAGGCGTGGTCACGCCTGCTGGGCCTGCTCGCGCCGCTCGGTCGGCGCCGCGACGGGAGATGGGTGCTCCGCACGCCCCTCCACGGTGTCAACGGCCTCCGCGGCCAGCGGGGGCTCGTGCCCACCGTCGCCGTCATGCTCGGCGGGACGGCATACGACGGCTTCTCGGCCAACCTCTCGTGGGCGACGTTCGTGCAGACCTCACCGGTGCCGTCGGCGCTGCTGCGGACCGCCACCCTCCTCGCGTTCTTCGGCCTCGTGGCCGTGACGATCTGGCTGGCCTCGGTCGTCTCGATGAGGCTCGCCGGCGAGCCCTTCTCCCGCTCCTTCGCCTTCGTCAGCGACATCGCTCCGTCGCTGATCCCGATCGCCGGCGGCTACGTCATCGCGCACTACTGGTCCCTGTGGGTCTACCAGGGGCAGTACGCATGGCGCCTGCTGACCGACCCGCTCGGCACCGGCGCCGACCTGCTCGGCACCGCCGACCTCACCCCGAGCGACCTGCTCATCCAGCCGACCCTCGTCGCGACGATCCAGGCCGTGAGCATCGTCGTCGGGCACCTGCTCGGCGTCCTGGCCGCCCACGAGCGCGCGATCACGGTCCTCGACCGCCGCGCCGCGGTGATCGGGCAGGTGCCGCTCATGGTCGTCATGGTCTTCTACACGCTCGGCGGTCTGACGATCCTCTTCGCGCCCTGAGCGGCGCCGCCTGCTCAGGTGCCGACAGCACTCGACGAGCGGCTACCCGGGCCCAGCCGACGTCGACGGCCGCGGCGATCGCGTCGGTCCCGACGATCTCCGGGCGGGGCCGTCCACGGCAGCAGGCCGGTCGCGAGGTCGGCGACGGCATGACGCACCGGAGAGTCCGGCGCGTGCTCGACGAGCGAGCGTCCGGCGAGCAGCGCCCCGTCGACGCCCGGGGCGTCGTCGGGCACGAACCGCACCGACGTGAGTCCTGCGAAGCGCAGGAGCGAGTCGGCGATGCGGGACTCGGGACGGGACCCGACGGCGCCGCTGCGGACCCGGTTGACGACGGGGACCGGCTCACCGGACGGCACCGTGCCGAGCTCCTGGAGGCCCCGGACGAAACGCTGCAGCGCCACCGGGTCGGCGCCACCGACGGCGACGACGACGTCGGAGGCCGCCAAGGAGGTCAGGGTGGCCTCGTTGCGGCGGGGGGCGACCGTGTCGTAGCTGAGCTCCTCGTCGTCCTCGAGGCAGAACGCGCAGTCGACGACGACGACCCGCACGAGCTCGCGGCTCAGCTCGAGGACCCGCTCGAGAGCGGCGGCCCGCACCTCGGGCCAGCGCTCCGCCTTCGGCAGCCCGGTCAGCACGCGCAGGCCCGGGACGACCTCGGGGGCGATCCGCGAGAGGGCGGGCAGGTCGAGCAGGCCCTGGTCGGCCGCGCGGCACGCAGCCGCGATCCCCGGCGCCTCGTCGAGCAGCCCCAGGGTCTGTGCCACGCAGCCCCCGTAGGTGTCGGCGTCGACGAGCAGCACCTCGACGCCGCGGCCGGCGATCTCGGCCGCGAGCGTCGTCGCGACGGTCGTGCGCCCCGGCGCCCCGGTGGGCCCCCACACCGCCACGACGGGCGCACGTTCGGGTCCCGGTCGCGGAGCAGTGCCGCGACCCGGGACCTCGCCGTCGACGGCCAGGACCCCGGCGTCGCGCGGCTCGTCCGACGCTCGACCCGGCGCGACGGCACCCGCAGGACGCCACCCGGAGACCTCGTCGGCGGCTGCGGCGGCTGCGGCGGCTGCGGCGGCCTCGGCCGGGCTGGCCCCGTCGCGACCCGCGCCGTCGCGCAGGGCCGCCTCGAGATCGTCGACGTCGGCCGCACCGTCCTCGAGCGACTGCTGCCACCGGTCGGTGCCCGCATCGACCGCAACGGTGGCCGTGATCGTCAGCTGGCGGAGCCGGCGCTCCGCGCCCTCGTCGTCGGCGGGGTGCACCCCGATCACGCGGATCCGATTGGCGCGCAGGCGTTTCACGACCGCCAGGTCGAGTCCACGCAGGTCGGAGGAGACGACGGCGGTGTCGCCGAGGCCGGCGTCGGCCACCGAGAGCAGCTCGGACACGTCGGCACACCGACGGGTCACCGTCACGTCGCGCAGGCCCTCGAGCGTCGTCGCGACCGCCGACTCCCACTGGTGGCTGAGGGCGGTCAGGACCTCGGTCATGCTCCACCGCCCGTGACGGCTCCGACGGACGGGACGAGGGTCAGCTTGGCCTCGCCGTCCACCGCCTCGACGAGGGGCTGGACCTTGTCGGCGGGCACATAGATCTGCACCGACGTCATCGATCCCGACCCGAAGCCGCCACTGCTCGTCATCACCGCGGCCACGGCGGCGGACGCGAGGACCTTCTTCGTCGGGGTGGCCGCTGCGTCGCTCGTCGTCGAGGACTTGGGCGTGACGAAGACGTCGACGCGACTGCCGCGGGCCAGCCCCGTCGTGGACATCGCGTCGGCGCGGACGGTCACCCGCTGCACGTCGACGGCGTCGGCCCCACCGACCGCGGACACGGGCACGAGCTCGCCGGCGCGCACGTCGCGCACCATGAACGAGCCGGTCGGGGCGGGCGCGTCGGCGGCGAGGTAGCCGGTCATGCCGTCCGCGAGCCGGACGTCCGCACGCACGAAGGATGCCTCCTCGACCTCGTCACCGGCGACGAGGTTGCTCGCCGCGACCCAGACCGGGACCCGGTCGTCGGCGCTGGCGACGGCCTTGGCACCGAGCGTCGCCGCGACGACGACGAGCAGCACGCCGACCACGAGGCGGCTGTCGCGCCAGGACGGTCGCTGCAGGCGCTTGGCGCTGGGAGTGGCGAGCTCGGTCATGTGGGCCCCCTGTGGTCCGCTGGTCGATGCCTGGGCGCGCCGGGCGCAGGTCACCGCGACGACGCGGCAACATCTTGCATCAACCGGACGCAAACCGCCCGTCCAGGTGCACAGCTGGGGACGACGCACGATGACGGCGGGGTCGATCCCTAGGATGAGGACGTTCCCTGCCGTGGACCGACCGCTCGAGTGGCAGTCGGGCGGCGGTGTCCGTGCCCGGAGGCGGCGCGACGGGTACGGGTGTGGTCGAGGCCGTCGACGAGACGGTGCCAGAGGAGGAGACAACGTGGCCCAGCGGTTCCTGCAGCTCGCCGAGGTGTCGGAGATCCTCAACATCTCCTCCGCCCAGGCCTACGCCCTCGTGCGGTCCGGTGAGCTGCCGGCCATCAAGATCGGTGGCCGTGGCCAGTGGCGTGTCGAGGCCACCGAGCTCGAGGGCTACATCCAGCGGATGTACGCGGAGACGAAGTCCTTCGTGCAGGCGCACCCCTTCGGCGGCTCAGCCGAGGAGTGAGCCCGGGGCCGCCCCGCCCCGCCACCCTCAGAGGCGACGCACCGACGCGAGCGACCAGAAGGGTACGAGCAGCCGCCCGGTGACGTTGGCCGAACGCCGCGTCTCGTCGGGCGCGTGCTCGGCCAGCTCGAGGTGGTCGGACCCGACGACGTCGACGGTCCCCGTAGCCGGGTGCCCGTCCACGTCGACGACCTCCACGACGGCCCGGTCCCGGCTCACCGCCCGCAGCGCCGCCCCCAGCACGAAACGTCGGGCCACGACCGACGGCGTCCGGGCTCCCGGCCCCAAGCCCGACACGGCCCGGACCGCCGCAAGCGCCACCAGGACGGGCCGTCCCGGCGCGGTCTCGACGAGCGCCCAGTCGGGGCCGACGTCGACGAGCCGTCCCGCGACCACCCGCTCTCGCAGCCGCAGCCCGACGTGCGTCGCGTCGACATGGGCGAGCAGTCGCGCGTGGACGTCG
This sequence comes from Terrabacter sp. Root181, assembly GCF_001428505.1. Classification (GTDB taxonomy): domain Bacteria; phylum Actinomycetota; class Actinomycetes; order Actinomycetales; family Dermatophilaceae; genus Terrabacter. Next base: position 1,534,117 of record NZ_LMHU01000001.1, on the reverse strand, counting down.
AGCAGCGCCCGCTCACGCCGGGTCCGGTCTGCGACCTCGGCCTCGAGCCCGCGCACGTCATGCAGCGCGAGCTGGGCCTCGAGGTCGTCGAAGAGGCGGTCCCAGCGCATGCGCACACCCTCCCCTGCCCCGAGGACCGGGGCCACTCGATGTTTCTTGACCAACACCATACTTGACCAAACGTAGGTAAACTGCATTGAATGAAACCATGAACAGGGGAGCGCAGGCATCGACGGCCGCACGGTGCTCGGCGCTGACCACAGCCGGGGGCACGACAGCGGAGCCGGGCACGGCCCCCTTCGTCCGGCGCAGCCCGCGCGTCACCGACGGAGGACCACCGGCCACCGCCCGTTCGGTCCGGGCCGGCGCCCTGGGCCTCGGTGTCGCCGTCACGGCGCTCGTGCTCCTCGCGGCCGTCGCCCGGCGAGGCCTGGGCGCGACCGGTGGCACCGCCCGGCCCGACGACGTGCTCCTCGTCCTGCTCGCCTGGGTGGGCGTCCTCCTCGCCGCATGGCTGGCGCTCGGGTGCCTGCTCGGCCTCGCCGCCCTCCTGCCGGGGACGGCGGGACGGGTGGCGGGCCAGGTCGCCGAACGGGTCACCCCGGTCGCGGTGCGCAAGGTGCTGACCCTCGTCCTCGGCGCCTCCGTCGGCTCGATGGCGCTGCCACCGGCTGCGGTGTCGAGCGCCGACACCGGGCCGACCGCACGCGACGCCGGGGGTCAGGCCTCGTCTGCCGCGCCCGGGCTGTCACCCGGCTACACCCCGACCGACGTGACGCCCGGCTACACCCCGACCGACCTGACGCCCGGACACACGCCGACCGACCTGACGCCCGGCTACACCCCGACCGACCTGAGGCCCGGCCACGCACCCCCGGACGGTCGGAGTCCTGCTCCAGCAGGCCCTCCCCGGTCAACCCCGGGGGCCTCTCTCCCCGCCCTCCCGGATCCCACCGTCGGCGCGGGGCCCGGATACGCACCCACCCCGGCACCCGCCCCGCAGGGAACCGGGGCACCCGCACCGCCAAGCGCCCTTACCGGCCCGGGCTACGTCCCCACCCGACCCGCCCCCGTCCACGACGCCGACCGCTCACGCCTGCTGGCGCCGGCCCCGCGGCCCGCGGCATCGGCGCACGACCTCGTCACCGTCCGTCGCGGCGACTCCCTCTGGGCGATCGCCGCTCGTCACCTCGGTCCGGGCGCTTCCGACGCCCAGGTCGCCCACGAGTGGCCGAGGTGGTACGCCGCCAACCGCGACGTCGTGGGCGAGGACCCCGACCTGCTCGTTCCCGGGCTGCAGCTCCGTCCACCCTCGAGCGCGCCGGCACCGGCCGCCGCGTCCCGGTCGACCTCGCCCCACCCGTCCGTCACCCACCCCGGCGTCGGCAGCGGCGCCGCCGCTGAGCAGGGAGCCCGGTGATGGCCAGAGCGACGCCCGCAGCCGACCCGGCGGCCACGTCCGCGCGCGACGGCTTCACCGTCCGACGCATCCCCCAGACCGCACCACGGATCATCAGCGCCGACGAGGCCTGGCACGGCGAGCCGCCCTACGCCCAGGACGCCCTCGCCCTCGACTTCTTCGGCGCGCGCGACGACGAGGACTTCGGCCGCCAGCCGACCCGCACAAGCCTGCTCCCCGAGCCCGCCCCGCTCGTCGTCCGCCTCGCGCAGGCCATCATCGAGGTCGTCTCGGGCCAGCGACCCGCCCCGCAGCTGATCCGCCACACGGCGCCGACGATCTACTCGGTCATCGCCCGGCAGGCCATGGTCGCGGGCCGGCGTCGCGCGCCCGGGCCGAGACGTCCGGCGATCGTGCGTCGCGTGCGCGTGTGCGAGCCCGCCGACGGCATCGTCGAGGCCTGCGCCGTCGTCGTCTCCCACGGCCGCGTCCGGGCCCTCGCCCTGCGGCTCGAGGGCCTCGACGGTCGATGGCTCGTCACGGCGCTCACCATCGGCTGACCGCGACCCGTCATCGACGAGGGCACACGCGGCGTACGCCCTCGGACCGGGCGGCGAACGGCCCGGCACCCTCAGGGGCCGGGCCGTCTCGCGTGGTGGGTCAGCGGCGCTTGCGCTTGACCTTCTTGCCGCGGCGGTCGGCCTTGCGCTCGACGGTCTGCTGGCCGCTGGTCTCGACGGCGCGACCGTCCTCACCGGGAGCGGTGTAGTGCAGGGCTGCCGGGCGCTGCGCCCCGGGGTCGAGGTCGACGCCCGAGACCCGGACACCGGAGCCGAACGGGCGACGTCCTGCCGCCAGGGCCTCCGCCTCCTCGTCCGTCTCGCCGTTGCGGGCGGCGGCACCCGTCGTGTCGTCGGCCACGTGGCCGGCAGCGGCGAGCCCGCCGACGAGGTCCCCGACCGACATCGGTGCGGCCCCGACGGGGGTCGCAGCGGCCTCAGGAAGCTGCACCTCGACGGAGAAGAGGTGGCTGACCGACTCCTCCTTGATGGCCTCCATCATCGCCTCGAAGAGCTGGAAGCCCTCGCGCTGGTACTCGATGAGGGGGTCGCGCTGGGCCATGGCCCGCAGACCGATGCCCTCCTGGAGGTAGTCCATCTCGTAGAGGTGCTCGCGCCACTTGCGGTCCAGGACCGACAGGACGACGCGGCGCTCGACCTCACGCATCGTCTCGGCGCCGAGCGTCTCCTCGCGCTGGTCGTACGCGTGGTGCGCGTCGGACATGAGCTGCTCGCGCAGCAGGTCGGCGGTGATGGCCTGCCGGCCGCCGGCCATGTCCTCGACCTCGTCGACGGTGAGCGAGACGGGGTAGACCTGACGCATCGCGTCCCAGAGCTTCTCGAGGTCCCAGTCGGCCGCGAAACCCTCGGCCGTGGCGGCGTCGACGTAGGAGCCGACGACGTCGTTGACGAACAGCCGCAGCTGCTCGTGGAGGTCCTCGCCCTCGAGCACTGCGCGGCGCTCGTCGTAGATGACCTGGCGCTGGCGGTTCATGACGTCGTCGTACTTGAGGACGTTCTTGCGGATCTCGTAGTTCTGCGCCTCGACCGAGCCCTGGGCCTTCTGGATCGAGTTCGTCACCATCTTCGACTCGATCGGCACGTTGTCCTCCATGCCGGCCGTCTGCATGAAGCGGTCGACGAGGCCGGCGTTGAACAGACGCATCAGGTCGTCGTTGAGCGAGAGGTAGAAGCGCGACTCGCCCGGGTCGCCCTGGCGGCCGGACCGACCACGCAGCTGGTTGTCGATGCGTCGCGACTCGTGGCGCTCGGTGCCGAGCACGTAGAGTCCGCCGAGCTCGGTGACCTCCTCGTGCTCCGCCGCGACGTCACGCTCGGCCGCGGCGAGGGCCTCGTCCCAGGCGGCTTCGTACTCCTCCGGCGTCTCGTGCGGGTCGAGACCGCGGCGCTTGAGCTCTGCGACGGCCCGGAACTCGGAGTTGCCGCCGAGCATGATGTCGGTGCCTCGACCGGCCATGTTCGTCGCGACGGTGACGGCGCCCTTGCGACCGGCGTCGGCGACGATGGCGGCCTCGCGCTCGTGCTGCTTGGCGTTGAGCACCTCGTGCTTGATGCCGCGCTTCTTCAGCTGCTGCGAGAGGTACTCGCTCTTCTCGACCGACACGGTGCCGACCAGGACTGGCTGGCCGACGGCGTACTTCTCGGAGATGTCGTCGACGACGGCGTCGTACTTGGCGACCTCGGTGCGGTAGACGAGGTCGGCCTGGTCCTTGCGGACCATCGGGCGGTTCGTCGGGATCGGGATCACGCCGAGCTTGTAGATCGAGTTGAGCTCGGCCGCCTCGGTCTGGGCGGTGCCGGTCATGCCCGAGAGCTTGTCGTACATACGGAAGTAGTTCTGCAGGGTGATCGTGGCGAGCGTCTGGTTCTCGTTCTTGATCTCGACGCCCTCCTTCGCCTCGATCGCCTGGTGCATGCCCTCGTTGTAGCGGCGGCCGGGGAGCATGCGGCCGGTGTGCTCGTCGACGATGAGGATCTCGCCGTTCATGACGACGTAGTCCTTGTCCTTCTTGAACAGCTCCTTGGCCTTGATGGAGTTGTTGAGGTAGCCGATGAGCGGCGTGTTGACCGTGTCGTAGAGGTTGTCGATGCCCAGGAGGTCCTCGACGCGCGCGATGCCGGACTCGAGGACGCCGACGGTGCGCTTCTTCTCGTCGACCTCGTAGTCGCCGCGGCCGTCCTCACCGCGGTTCAGGCGGGCGGCGATGCGGGCGAACTCGACGTACCACTTGGTCGCGAGGTCGGCCGGGCCGGAGATGATGAGCGGCGTGCGCGCCTCGTCGATGAGGATCGAGTCGACCTCGTCGACGATGCAGAAGTTGTGGCCACGCTGGACGAGCTCGGCGGGGTCCCACGCCATGTTGTCGCGCAGGTAGTCGAACCCGAACTCGTTGTTGGTGCCGTAGGTGATGTCCTTGGCGTACTCGGCACGACGCTGCTCGGGCGTCATCGAGGCGAGGATGCAGCCGGTCTCCATGCCGAGCGCGCGGTGCACGCGGCCCATCAGCTCGGACTGGTACTCGGCGAGGAAGTCGTTGACGGTGATGACGTGGACGCCCTTGCCCGACAGGGCGTTGAGGTAGCTCGGCAGGGTCGCGACGAGCGTCTTGCCCTCACCGGTCTTCATCTCGGCGACGTTGCCCTGGTGCAGCGCGGCACCACCCATGAGCTGCACGTCGAAGTGACGCTTGCCAAGGGTGCGCTTGCTCGCCTCGCGGACGGCCGCGAAGGCCTCCGGCAGCAGCATGTCGAGCGTCTCGCCGTTGTCGAGGCGCTCGCGGAAACCCTTGGTCTCGTCGCGCAGCTCCTCGTCGGTGAGCTTTTCGAAGTCGGCCTCGAGGGCGTTGACCTGCTTGGCAAGGCCCTGGAGCTTCTTCAGGGTCCGGCCCTCGCCGGCGCGAAGCAGCTTCTCGATGACGGCCATCTGGTGATCTCACTCCCGACTGAACGTGTGGACTCGCCCGGTGGGCGGGCTCCATCGCCCGTGATGGGTCACGGGACCCGCCTAGGCTAGCCGCCTTCCGGACACAACGACCAACGCATCGGCGGTCGGGCCGGTTCCGGCACCGGCGCAGCCCGCGCCCCCTCCCGTCACCGACGGCGTATGCCGTGTGCCCGGGGGCGCGCTCAGCGGCTCGTGGCGGCGTCGGCCGGGGCGGGCTGCTCGGGCGCGGCGAGCGCGTCGCCCGACGCGGCGGGCAGGTCGCCCGACGGGTCGAGGGACAGGTCGACCCGACCGAGTCCGAGCCAGTCGGCCATCGACTCGAGGTTGGCAACCAGGGCGGGGCGGGCGTCGGCAGGGGCCCCGGGCTCCCACGTGACCCGGTGGCAGCGCAGCACGCCCGCGACGCGGTCGGCCTTGAGGTCGCAGCGCGCGACGAGGGCGTCGCCGTACAGGAAGGGCAGGACGTAGTAGCCGTGCACGCGCTTCTGCGCCGGCGTGTAGATCTCGATGCGGTAGAGGAAGTCCCAGAGGGCGTGGATGCGCTCGCGCTGCCAGACGAGCGAGTCGAAGGGACTGAGCAGGGCCTCGGCGTGCACGCGCCGGGGCAGCCGTGCCTCGGCGTGGAGCCAGGCCGGCTTCCAGCCCGGCACGGTGACCGGGATGAGCTCGCCGTCGGCGACGAGCTGGGCGATGGCCGGGCGGGCGTCCTCGCGCTTGATCCGGAAGTAGTCGGCCAGGCACAGCTCGGTGCCGACGCCGTGGGCCCGGGCGGCGATGCGGACGAGCTCGAGATGGCGGTCGGGGTCGGCCTCGGGACCCGGCCGGTCGGTCCAGGCCGCCCGCAGCGGCGGTGGGGCGGTCGCGGCGAGCGCGGCATAACGTCGCTCGAACTGGGTCGTGCGCCCCGCGGAGCTGATCTGCCCGGCCCAGAAGAGGTACTCGAGCGCCTGCTTGACGTCGGACCAGTTCCAGCCCCAGTGGTCGGTCCGGCGCGGCTGGTCGTGCGCGAGGGCGACCTCGACCTCCCGCGCCGTCATGGGGCCACGGGCCTCGACCTCGGCCCGCACCAGGTCGACGTAGTCGGGGCGCTCCTCGAGGATGCGCCGCATCCCGCCCCACGCCTTCTCGGCGGCCGCGCGCATGCGGAAGTCGAGCAGCGGCCACGTCGAGGGCGGGACGAGACTGGCCTCGTGGGCCCAGTACTCGACGAGGCGCCTCGGGGCACGGTCGCGGGCCCGGTCGAGGAGCGCGGGGTCGTAGGGCCCCAGACGTGAGAAGAACGGGAGGTACTGGCTCCGGGCGAGGACGTTGACGCTGTCGATCTGGACGACCCCGACGCGGTCGATGACGCGCTGCACATGGCGCATCGTCGCCGCGAACGGCTCGGGTCTCGGGTCGAGGAAGCCCTGGGCGGCGATGGCGACGCGGCGGGCCTGGGCGCGCGTCATCGGGCGCGTGACGACGGTCATGGACGGTGCTCCTGGACAGGTCGGCCGTGTCGGCGGGGTCGGCCGTGTCGGTCGGGTCAGTTGGGTCAGTCGGGGTCGATGAGCCGCTGGCGCACGGCATACATGGCTGCCTCCATGCGTGAGTGCATCTGCAGCTTGTCGAGGATGTTGCGGATGTGGTTGCGCACGGTGTTCTCGGAGATGAACAGCTCGGCGCCGATCTCGCGGTTGAGCTTTCCCTTGGCGACGCGCTGGAGGATCTCGAGCTCGCGCTGGGTCAGCCGCGGCAGCTCCAGGCCGGGCGTCGGCGCCGGGGGGACGTCCTTCTGGCTGATCGCCTTGAACTCCTCGAGCAGCTTGGAGGCCATGAGCGGAGAGAGCAGGGACTGACCCTGGAAGACGCCGCGGATGCCGGCCGCGACCTCCTCGGGCGGCACGTCCTTGAGGAGGTAGCCGTTGGCCCCGGCGCGGACCGCCTCGAAGAGGTTGGCCTCGTCGTCGGAGCTCGTCAGCATGAGGATGCGCGCCGAGGGGACCCGCTGCTTGATGACCCGGCACGCGTCGATGCCCCCGCGCTTGGGCATGCCGACGTCCATGACGATGACGTCGGGCAGGATCTCCTCGGCCTGGTCGACCGCCTCGACCCCGTCGGCGGCCTCGCCGACGACCTCGATGCCGTCCTCGGTCGACAGGACGGTCTGCAGTCCCCGGCGGTAGAGGGCGTGGTCGTCGACGATGAGGACACGGATGACGTCGGGGGGCGGGTTCACCCCTCCATCTTGGCCCAGACCACGGACACCGCGCCCGCCGGAGGCCCCGCCGCGCCGTCGGGGCACCGGGGACCCGTCGGGGCGTCCCCTCGGGAGGGGACGCCCCGACGCCGTCGATGCCCGGGGTGCAGGGGGTTCAGCCCGTGGCGGCGACGGCGGCGTCCGCGTCGGTCTCGAGGTGCAGCACCCCGTAGCTCCAGCCGCGTCGCCGGTAGACCACGCTCGGGCGGTCGGTGTCGGCGTCGTGGAAGAGGAAGAAGTCGTGTCCGACGAGCTCCATCTGGTTCACGGCGTCCTCGAGAGACATGGGCGCGGCCGTGTGGATCTTCTCGCGGACCTCGATGGGAGAGTTGCCGAGCGCACCGAAGCGCTCGAGGTCGTCGACGCGGCCCTCACCGGAGTCGCCGGAAGCGGCGTCGCCCCGGGCGGACCCGTTGGCAGAGGCGTCGATGCGTGCGGTCGCCTGCGCGACCGACTCGGGGATCCGTCGTCCGCGGCTGACCTTGCGCTTGTCGTGCACCCGCCTCAGGCGGTCCATGAGCTTGTCCACGGCCGCGTCGAGGGCGGCGTACTTGTCGTCGAGACAAGCCTCCGCCCGGATCACGGGGCCCTTCGCGTGGCACGTGATCTCGACCTTCTCGGACCCGCGGGCGACCCGCTCGTGGGTGACGACGACGTCGATGCGGTGCACCTTGGGCGCGAGCGCGGGCACCTTGGCCAGTCGCTCGTCGAGCTGCTCACGGAATCGGTCGGGGATCTGGACGTGGCGCCCAGTGACGACGATCTCCACGGTTCCTCCTTGATCGCGCACGTCTTCTTCGTGCGGTGCAGTGAGAGTGTTTCCGGGCCTCTGGTCACCTAGGACAGGCCCGCGGTCGACGCGGCACCACCCCTTCCTGTCGATCACGTCCCGGGGAGGCGGCCGGCAGGCCGTTCCTCGTGGGACGGGGGTCCATGACTCGACACTACTTGGGCCGCGGGCCCACTGGAAGGCGTGCCGGACATCCCCCGGCAACATCACACGCACGGCGCCCGCCGGGCCACCCCCACCCGCCCCGGGTCATCCACGGGTCCGCTGGGTGGCGGCCAGCGAGGCCCCCATGACGGAGCCGGCGCCCGCGGCTCGGAGCGCCCTGGCCGCCTCGGCGAACGTGGCACCGGTGGTGACCACGTCGTCGACGAGCAGGCAGCGCCGACCCCGGATCACGCTGCGCCACAAGGGGATCACAGACAATGCCCCAGCGAGGTTCCCGCGACGCTCGACCGTCCCGAGCCCGGACTGGTCCTCGACCCGGCGCACGTGGCGCAGGGCCGGGGCGACGCGCAGCGCGGGTCCCGGTCGGTCGGCGAGCTGCGCCACCGCCGCCTCACACAGTCCTGTCATCGGTGTGTCGCCGCGTTCGCGCACGGCGCGCCGCGAAGAGGGCGCGGGCACGACGAGGACGGCTCCCCCGTCCCAGCCGGCGCCGGCCAGTGCTGCGTCGAGCGAGGTCGCGAGCAGGGGCACGAGCACGGCCTCGAGGTCGCGGCGGCCGGCGTCCTTCCACGCCGACACCGCGGCCCGGAGCGGGTCGGCGTAGACACCCCAGGCGTGCACCGGCGGCATGCCGTCCGGGACCGGGTGCGGGACGACCCAGGGCCCTCCCCCGTGCACGCGGGCACCGGTCGACACCACGGGCGTACGCGTGGAGTGCCCGCGCGCGTCCCGTGACGCCGCGGCACCGAACGCCAGATCGGCGAGGGCACGTCGGCAGCGTGCGCACCAGAGGCTGCCCGGGCGCAGGCACCCACCGCACTCCCGTGGCAGGACGAGGTCGGTGAGGGCGCTGTCCCGCACCCGGGCCAGGGCGCCCGACAGGACGACCCGCACGGACCGTCCGACGGCTCCGGCCCGCTCGAGGCGTGACGGGCTCCCCGGCCCCGGCCCGCGATGCCCTCGCACGGCTCCAGCCCACCGCACGGGGACCCGTCGGTCGAGGCAGCCTCCCGCCCCTGGGGACGGTAGGCGTCACCGCCGAGGGGCTGTGGACGGGCGGAGGGCGCCGCTCAGCCGCCGGGGACGAGGACGTCGCTGCCGCGCTCGATGAGCGGCCAGTTGGAGCCGGCCCTGGCGAGCACCCGGTTGTCGCTCGTGACGATGATGAGGCCGCGTGGACCGCCGACGGTCGTGATCGTGACGGCACCGGGGACGGGGCTCAGACGCGCTGCCCCCGAACGGGTCCCGTCGACGCCGGCGCCGATCGTCGCGAGCCAGGCGCGCATCGCGTCGCCCTTGCGCACCTGCCCCAGCACGGCGTAACTGACCGGGTCGAGCCACGTGACGTCCTGGATGCGCGTCAGCGACTGGGCCTGGCGCAACGGCTGCGACAGTCCCTCCGGCTCGCCGTTCGTCGCCCGGACGATGCCGCTCAGACCGAGCTGCTCGTCGCCCCCCGAGCGGTCGGTCGTGACGACGAGCACGCGCGTGGCGTCGGCCGCGACGGAGATGGACTTGACCCGGCGGTCCCCGAGCCACGGCGTGCTGATCGGCTTCGGCGTCGAGTCGGGGTCGCTCGAGACGGAGTCGAGGACGAAGACCCGGTTGTCGCCGTGCCCGTCGCTGCCCGCGATCCACAGGTAGCCGTCGGCGTCGTAGACGGGCCGGATCAGCGACGCGGCGAACGGTGCCACCGACCTCGGCTGCTCGGTGGCCTTCCAGATCGACAGGTCCCGGCGGTTGGCCGACACGGCCGCGACCTGCTTGCCGTCGACGGACAGGGCGAGGGTGCGCCACGTGTCGGGGATGCGCGCGACGTCCCCGTCCTTGGGCTTGAGGTCAGGTCGCTTCGCATCCTGGGTGTCGGGCACGTAGCGCGGGTCGAAACGGCGGAGGGCGTCGCCCGTGCGCAGCAGGGCCGTGTCGAGGAAGGTCTTGGGGACGAGGCCGTAGCCGAGCTCCGACGCGGACGCCACCGAGGTCACGCTGCCGGGCAGCTCGAGCTGGGTGCTGTCCACCGCCAGCGACACCGAGCTCACCGACGAGATCTGGCTCAGGGTCTTGCTCAGCTGGGCCCACATCGCGGCCCGTCCGACCGGGTCCGCGGACAGGGCCTCGCTGCTGAGGTTGACCTGGGCCCTGCCGTTGACGACGGGGACGGCGTTGACGGCCAGACGGGTGCCCGCGGGCACGCCCGTGGTGACGGCGCCGGCGAGGTGACCGGGGACGGCGCTCAGCTGGGCGCGGGCCAGAGTGGTGGCCAGCCGGGTCCCGATCGGGAACCACCGCGAGTCGGGCACGAGGTCGCGGCCGGTGCGCGTCACGTAGTGGACGACGCGGTTGACGTAGACCCGGTTGAACTGGTCGTTGTCGAGCCACAGCCCGAAGCCCGTGCTGGGCAGCTCGACGCGCCACTCACCGCCGACCTTGGTCAGGCCGAGGATGACCTTCTCCCGCGCGCCCGGGGGCTGCTCGACGTAGCGTCCGTCCGGCGTCAGCCGGGCGAGCCCGGCCGCGCTGACCTCGACCGTGTCGTCGGTCAGCCGTCGCACCGTGAGGTCACCGTCGTAGACGACGACGTCCTCGCTCGACCAGCGCCACAGGTCGACGGACTGCGGCACGAGGAACGACCGCCCGGTCGCGTGGGTCTCGTCGGTGTCCTCGCCGGCACGGAGGAAGCCGCGGACGACGGCCTCCTGGCTCGCCCCGTCCACCGGACCGACGGCCACGACGCGGACCGGCTCGTTGAGGACCTCGCCGAGCGCGCGCCCCTCGACGACCGGGCCAGTGGCGGGCAGGCCGCCGCAGGCCGCGAGGGTGGTGGATGCGACGAGCAGCAGCGCCGCGAGGCCGCGGGCTCTCACGGGGCACGCTCCACGACGATGCGTCGCAGGCGCACCGTGTCGTCGTCGGCAGGCTGGTCGGGACCCGACGAGCCGGGGCGGCCCGCGGTGTCCATGGAGTCGTCCCGTCCGGCCGCGCGTGCCCGGGCGGCCTCGGCTGCGAGCGGGCTGAGCGGCAGCGGCGAGCTCGTGATGGTCGCGTCGGCCTGGCGCGGCAGGGTGAGGCGGAAGCACGACCCCTCGCCCCGGGCGCCCCAGGCCTCGAGGCGGCCGGCATGCAGCCGAGCATCCTCGAGGGCGATGGCGAGGCCCAGGCCGGTGCCGCCGGTCGTGCGTGCTCGGGCGGGGTCGGCCCGCCAGAAGCGGGTGAAGACGAGTGCCGCCTCGCCCGGACGGAGCCCGACACCGTGGTCCCGCACGGTCACTGCGACGGCGGAGTCGTTGGAGCCGATCGTCAGCTCGACGGGCTTGCCCTCGCCGTGCTCGACGGCGTTGGACACGAGGTTGCGCAGGATGCGCTCGATGCGTCGCGAGTCCATGTCGGCGACGACGGGGCTCGAGGGTGCGTTGACGACGAGCCGGGTGCCCTTGCGCCCGGCCAGGGTGCGGTGGGCGTCGACGGCGCGCTCGACGCAGGCGCGCAGGTCGCTCGCCTCGACTTCGAGCACCGCGGCGCCGGCGTCGAAGCGGGAGATCTCGAGCAGGTCGCTGAGCAGCGACTCGAAGCGGTCGAGCTCCCCGCGGAGCAGCTCGGCCGAGCGTGCCACGGTCGGCTCGAAGTCGCCGCGTGAGTCGTGGATGAGGTCGCCGGCCATGCGGATCGTCGTGAGCGGCGTGCGCAGCTCGTGCGACACGTCCGACACGAAGCGCTGCTGCACGCGCGAGAGGTTCTCGAGCTGGGCGATCTGCTGCTGGATCGAGGCGGCCATGCCGTTGAAGGAGGTGCCGAGGCGCGCGAGGTCGTCCTCGCCCTTGGCCTGCATGCGCTCGTTGAGGTTGCCCTCGGCGAAGCGCTCGGCCACCGCGGCGGCGCGACGCACCGGGTCGGCCACGAGGCGCGTCACGACGAAGGCGATGGCACCGATGAGCAGGATCAGGGCAGCCCCACCGAAGAGGAACGTCTGCCCGATGAAGCTGATGATCTCGCGCTCGCGGTCCATCGGGTAGATGAAGTAGAGGCCGTAGTTGCCCGCCACCGGGAGCACGACCTTCTGGCCGACGATGACGGCCGAGATGCTGTCGCTGCCCTCTTCGATGGTCGCGACCTGCAGGTGCTGTCGCTCGGGCTGGGCCGCGACCTGCTGACGCAGCTCGTCCGGGATGAACCGGACGCCCACGCTTCCGCTCTCGATCGGCCCGACGATGAACGGCGACCTGTTGTCATCGAGGCTGGTCAGCACGACATAGCGGGTCTCGTTGCCGGCGTCGCGGCGGTAGGTGTTGATCAGCGTCGTCGCGAACTGCGTCAGCTTGGCCTGCGTGTCGGTCTGGTCGGTCGAGTCGAACTGTCCCTGCGCGTCGGTGGCGTCGCGCAGGCTGTCCTCGGACGCGATGCGCTGCCGGCTGTCGACGAGCCCCTGCGCGATCGAGCCGTAGAGGTAGGTGCCGACCGCGGTGAGCACGAGGATGCCAAGCAGCATCGTCACGACGACGACGCGGAAGCCGAGCGAGGCCCGCCAGAGATGGAGCAGCCGGCGCCACGCGCCACGCAGCGCCGAGCCCACCCGCGAGGCGAGGCCCGCGGGTCCGCTCCGGGCCGCGCGTTCGGTCATGTCAGGTCGGCCCGGCCTTGTAGCCGACACCACGGACGGTCACGACGATCTCGGGCCGCTCCGGGTCGTGCTCGATCTTGGAGCGCAGTCGCTGCACGTGGACGTTGACGAGGCGGGTGTCGCCCGCGTGGCGGTAGCCCCAGACCTGCTCGAGGAGCACCTCGCGGGTGAACACCTGCCACGGCTTGCGGGCGAGCGCGACGAGGAGGTCGAACTCGAGCGGCGTCAGCGACAACGACTCGCCGTCGCGCTTGACGGAGTGGCCGGCCACGTCGATCTCGAGGTCGCCGATGGACAGCTTCTCGGGCGCCGGCTCGTCACCGCGGCGCAGCCGGGCGCGGACGCGGGCGATGAGCTCCTGCGGCTTGAACGGCTTGACGACGTAGTCGTCGGCGCCGGACTCGAGACCGACGACGACGTCGACGGTGTCGGTGCGTGCCGTGAGCATGACGATGGGCACCCCGCTCTCGGCGCGGATGCGGCGGCAGACCTCCATGCCGTCGAGCCCCGGGAGCATGACGTCGAGCAGCACGAGGTCGGGCCGCGACTCACGGAAGGCGCCGACCGCCTCGGAGCCGTCGGCCACGTGCGTGACCTCGAGCCCCTCGTTGCGCAGCACGATCCCGAGCATCTCGGCGAGTGCGAGGTCGTCGTCGACGACCAGTACCCGACCCTTCACGACACACTCCTTCCCGGGACCCGCGGACCACGCGCCCCGTACGTCCTGACCAAATCATCACACACGCCTGACGACCTGCTGACCGTCCCGAGCCCCCACCCGGGGCCGTATGCCGTCCGCGCACCCTCCGCGGCCGCCTCCCGAGAGCGCGCCACGCGGCCTCCGGCCTCGGACGCGACGAGGGCCCCGACCGTGGTCGGGGCCCCTCGTCGAACGGCTCGGCGCAGCCGCTCAGCTCTGCGTGACGTACCACTTGCCGCCGATCTTGACGGCCTTGAAGCTCGAGACGACGTCGGCGGCGAGGGCCGGCTCGGTCGTGACGCTCTCGAAGGTGGCGTTGTTGCCGTTGACGGTGGCGCCGCTGATCTTGAGGCCCTGGAAGGCGGCCCCGAGCTCCTTGATCTGGTCGAGCATCGGTGTGATCGTCTTGCCGCACGCTGCGGCTGCGCCCGGGATGCTCGAGATGGCCTTGCCACCCGTGGCCATGAGCTCGCACACGGTGTTGCCGTCGCCCGCCACCATGGCGCCGAGCCACGACGTCATCGCGGCCTCGGGCGTCGACTGGTCGACCGGCCCGGCGGTCGCGCCGGGCGTGCCGGTCCCGGTGCCCGTGCCCGTGGCGCCGGTGTCGTCGGTCGTGCCCGACGACATCGTGTCGGACGGAGAGGTCGCGCTCGAGGTCGAGCCGACCGCTGAGGTCGGGGTTGCCGCCGGGTCGACGGACTTCGAGCAGGCGGCGAGCGAGACGGAGAGGGCCAGTGCGAGTGCACCGGTCAGGAGCTTCTTCATGGAGGGTCCCTGCCAGACGGGTGGTCGGTGAGTCCCCCGATCCTCCCACGGGACGGGGCTCCCGGAGCCGTGAGGGGCGGGGCGCGACCTGCTCCCGGGGATGCACGACGCCGGGCGCCAATCCCCCCCAAAAGCCCCCGTGCGGTCCGGCGAGCGGGGATGATCGCCCGGTGACGAGCGACACGAGGGGAACGACCCCGGCCGCCGCGCTGGACCCGCAGGCCGGACCTGCCGCCGGCGCAGCGGGCGGCACGCCCGACCGCACCTCCGGCGGCACGCCCGACGGCACCTCCGGCGGCACGCCCGACGGCACCTCCGGCGGCACCCCCGAGAGCGGTCAGGAGCCGGCACCCCGCGGTCGACGTGGCCCCCTCCCCCTCGGCGTGCGCCAGGCCCTGCCGGGGCTCGTGATCCTCGTCGCCGTCATCCAGATCGCGCGTCCGGTCGGGGATCCCGACACCTTCTGGCACCTGGCGGCCGGCGACCGGCTCCGCGAGACGTGGACCTTCAACGGGCCCGACCCGTGGAGCACGATGTCGACCCAGCCGTGGCGGCTGCACGAGTGGCTGCCCGAGCTGCTCATGAGCGTCGTCCAGCAGCTGCTCGGGCTGCCGGGCGTCGCGTGGCTGCTCCCGCTCGGCGGTGCCGCCATCGGCCTCACGCTGTGGCGCGCGACCCGGCCGCGGGCCTCGCTGCTCGCCTCGGCCGCCGTGACGTCCGTGGCCCTCGTCGCGATGAGCCAGAGCCTGTCGCTGCGGCCCCACCTGCTCTCCTTCGCCTTCGCGGTGGCGTTCACCGCCGCGTGGCTGCGCTCGGCCGCCGACGGCCGCCCCAGGTGGTGGCTCGTGCCGGTCACGTGGGTGTGGGCCTGCACGCACGGCATGTGGTTCTTCGGGGTCGTCATCGGCGTCGTGGCGCTGGCCGGGATCGCCCTCGACCGTGCCGTGACCCGTCGACAGTGGCTGCGGCTCGCGCTCGTTCCCCTCGCCTCGGTCGCCGCGGCCGCCGTGACCCCGACCGGGCCGGAGCTGCTCCTGTCGCCCTTCGCCGTCAACGAGACGACCCAGTACATCGAGGAGTGGATGCCGCCGTCGCTCCACCAGCCCGGCTTCCTCGCGTTCCTCGCCCTCGCCGGCACCGTCGTGCTCGTGTGGGCGCGCTCGCGGCACCGCGTCCGCTGGACCGACATCCTGCTCGTCGGCCTGGCGATCGGGCTGGCCCTGCTCTACAGCCGCACCGTGGCCGTCGGTGCCGCCGTCATCGCGCCTGTCGCAGCAGTGACCATCCAGGGCCTGCTCCCACCCGACCGGGAGCCGGTGACCCGGCGCGAGGTGGGCCTGACCGTCGGGCTGACGGCCCTCGGCCTGCTCGTCGCGGCGCTCGTCCTCCCGACCAGGGCGGCCGTCCCGGCCTGGGGCGCCAACGACCTCGACACCCCCCTCGGCGCGCTGCCGCAGGGCACGGTCGTCTGCAACGACTACGGCGTCGGGGGCTGGCTCATCTGGCGTCACCCGAACGTGCGCCCCACCATCGACGGTCGCGTCGAGGTGTATGCCACCGGGCACGTCAAGGAGCACATCGACTTCGAGCGGGGCGCCCCTGGCTGGCAGGACTACGTGCGCCGGACCGGGTGCACCTACGCGCTGCTGACGAAGGGACAGCCGGTCGTCGAGGCCCTGACCCAGCAGGCCAAGTGGACCGTCGTCCAGCGCGGCTCCGAGTACGTCCTGCTCCGCGCGCCGCTCTGACGGCGAACACCTCCGCCCCGGACGGACGTATGCCGCCCACCTCCGTGAGGTGGGCGGCATACGTACGCCGTTGCGTGCCGTCCCGGTGAGGAGCGGCGGTGCGGGTGGGCTCAGTAGCGGTAGTGCTCCGGCTTGTACGGGCCGGCGATGTCGACGCCGAGGTACTCGGCCTGGCCCTTGGTCAGCTCGGTGAGCCGGACGCCGAGGGCGTCGAGGTGCAGGCGCGCGACCTTCTCGTCCAGGTGCTTCGGCAGGGTGTAGACCTGCTTGGCGTAGTCGCCGGTCTTGGTGAAGAGCTCGATCTGGGCGATCGTCTGGTTGCTGAAGCTGTTGCTCATGACGAAGCTCGGGTGGCCGGTCGCGTTGCCGAGGTTCATCAGGCGACCCTCGGACAGCACGATGATCGAGCTGCCGGACGTGAAGGTCCACTCGTGGACCTGCGGCTTGATCTCCGTCTTCTGGATGCCGGCGACGCGAGCGAGGCCCGCCATGTCGATCTCGTTGTCGAAGTGGCCGATGTTGGCCACGATCGCCTTGTTCTTCATCTTCGTCATGTGCTCGGCCGTGATGACGTCGTAACAGCCGGTCGTCGTGATGAAGATGTCGGCGGACTCGACGACGTCCTCGAGGCGGGCGACCTGGAAGCCCTCCATCGCGGCCTGCAGGGCGCAGATGGGGTCGATCTCGGTGACGATGACGCGCGCGCCCTGGCCACGGAGGGACTCGGCGCAGCCCTTGCCCACGTCGCCGAAGCCGGCGACCACGGCGACCTTGCCGCCGATGAGGACGTCGGTGGCGCGGTTGAGACCGTCGATGAGCGAGTGGCGGCAGCCGTACGTGTTGTCGAACTTGCTCTTGGTCACCGCGTCGTTGACGTTGATGGCCGGGAAGAGCAGCTCGCCGGCCTCGGCCAGCTGGTAGAGGCGGTGGACACCGGTCGTGGTCTCCTCGGTGACGCCCTTGATGCCGGCGGCGACCGTGGTCCACTTCTGCGGGTCGGTGGCGAGCGTCTGGCGCACGAGCTCCTTGAAGACGCCGAACTCCTCGGAGTCCTCCTCGGTGGTCGGCGGCACCTGGCCGGCCTGCTCCCACTCGCGGCCCTTGTGCACGAGCATCGTGGCGTCGCCGCCGTCGTCGAGGATCATGTTCGGGCCCTCGCCGCCGGGCCAGGTGAGGATCTGGTCGGTGCACCACCAGTACTCGGGGAGCGTCTCGCCCTTCCAGGCGAAGACGGGCACACCCTGGAGGTCGTCGGCCGAGCCGTGCGGGCCGACGACGACGGCCGCGGCGGCCTCGTCCTGCGTCGAGTAGATGTTGCAGGAGGCCCAGCGGACCTCGGCACCGAGCGAGGTGAGCGTCTCGATGAGCACGGCCGTCTGGACGGTCATGTGGAGCGAGCCGGCGATGCGGGCGCCCTTGAGGGGCTGGGCCTCGGCATACTCCTCGCGGATCGCCATGAGGCCGGGCATCTCGTGCTCGGCGAGTCGGAGCTGGTGTCGGCCGGCCTCGGCGAGGCTCAGGTCGGCAACCTTGTAGTCGAAGGACATGAGTGATCGTTTCCTTTGATCGTCGGTGTGCAGACCCGGCGCGCCCCTCTGGGCTCATCTGGCGGGTCATCACCCACGCCGGCAGTCGCCCAGTCTAGCGGCGCGCCCGACGGGCCTCGAATCACCTGTCGAGCCCTGAGCGTCGTCCGCCTCCCCGCTCTCTGACACCCGCACACCTTGGGGTCGGCCACCCACCGCGCCCGGTGTGACGATGACCTCGAGGTGTGCGGGGCGGTGGGGTGAGGATCGCGCAGGTCAGGCGGCACGACGAGCAGCCCGGCGGGCTGCGCTCTCGATCCGGCGTCGGATGCCACCGGGGTCGCCGAGCTGTGACCACACCACTCGGACGACCTCGTAGTCCTCGTCGCGGATCGCGTCCTCGCGGACCTTCTCTGCGAAGAGGGGGTTGTCGGCCGGCAGGCCGGCCCTGCCGTCCCCCTCAGCCGCGCGGGCTGCAGCTGCGGCACCTTCGGCGGGGCGGTACTTCACCGCACCGTCGAACTCGAGGACGACGGGATGGTCGTCGAGCAGTGCGTCGACCCGCTTGGGCCCCTGCCTCGTCCGGATCAACACCTGGGGCGTCGCACGGATCTCCAGCCCGCGCAGAACCGCTGCGAGCCGGGTCTCGCCCGGAGACTCGTGCCGCCCGTCCGCGTGGGCCAGCGCGGCTCGGACGGGTGCGATCCCGGTCTGCACCACCGCGACGGCGATCGGCAGGACGGGTCCCGACGTGGTCTCTCGGACCCGCGGTCCCGGTAGGGCGGGATGCACTCGGTACCCCTGACGAGACCTCGACCCGCGGTCGCGGACCCGGGTGACGTGGACGACGGAGAGGTCGGCGCGCCAGACCGGGATCCCGACCGCGAGCAACCGCGAGTGGTGGCTGGCCGCGACCCGGCCCTCGAAGTGGCGGAGCAGCGCCCGCAGGCCGAGCAGGTGCCGGTCCACGGCGTCCACCGGATCACGGGTGGCGAACCAACGGCGGACGAGGCGGTGCAGGCGCCCGTCCCGGCAGAGCCGCTCGATGTCGTGCGAGGTCAGGCCGACCTCGTGCAGTCGGGCTGCGTCGACGACGTCGTCGTCGCAATCGGGCACGAGATCCGGTGCGAGGTCCATGCCGTCAGGGTGCGCGCCACGTGCCGCCGTCCCCGATGCTGGGGCACCCGCTGTGGACACCGGCGGGTGCCGGGACCGGGGTGTGGACGGCGGCTCGAGGCCACCCACCCCTCGGGGACGCACCTTGTGGACAGCAACACACGGCATACGCGGCGTGGTCGACCCCGAGGTGTGCCGCTGGACCCCGCACGCGCGTCAGTGCGTGGCCGCGGCCTCGTCGTGCTTCTTGCGGCGCGGGAGGACGTGGAGCACCGCGACGACGACCGCGCCGACCACGAGGCCGATGAGGGCCGAGGCGAGCGTGTTGACGACCCACGCCAGGAAGCCGCCGATGCCGGCAACCCCGGACACGCCCTCCTCGAGGTGGTGGACGACGTCGTAGAGGGCGTGCCAGCCGAGCTCGTCGACGCCGACGAGGAGGATGTGGCCACCGACCCACAGCATCGCGGCGATGCCGACCGTCGACAGGACCGAGAGCAGCTTCGGCATCGCCTTGACGAGGCCGCGCCCGATGCGCTGCGAGGCGCCCGACTCGCGCTCGGCGAGGTGCAGGCCGACGTCGTCCATCTTGACGATGAGGCCGACGACGCCGTAGACGAGCGCCGTGATGAGCAGCGCAACGATGACGAGGATGATGAGCCGCGAGACGAACGGCTCGGTGTCGACCTCGTTGAGGGCGATGACCATGATCTCGGCCGACAGGATGAAGTCGGTGCGGATCGCGCCGGAGACGACGGCCTTCTCGTCGACCTCGCCGACCTCGGCCTCCTCCTCCTCGTGTCCGGCGACGATCTCCCAGACCTTCTCGGCGCCCTCGTAGGCGAGGTAGGCGCCGCCCACCATGAGGATCGGGGTCAGCAGCCATGGGAGGAACTGGCTGAGCACCATGATGACCGGGAGGATGATGAGGAGCTTGTTGCGCAGGGAGCCGAGGGCGATCCGCTTGATGATCGGCAGCTCGCGCTCGGGTGCCAGCCCCTGCACGTAGCGCGGGGTGACGGCCGTGTCGTCGACGACGACGCCGGTGGCCTTGACGCTGGCCTTGGCGGCCGCCGCACCCACGTCGTCGACGGACGCCGCCGCGAGCTTCACGAGTGCCGCGATGTCGTCGAGTAGGGCTACGAGTCCGCCTGCCATGGCGTCATCCTAGGGTGGTCTGGGAGGCGGCTGGGAACGCGCTCAGGCCGGTGCGTCGAGCTTCAGCCCGAGCAGCGCGTTCTCGACGACCTCCGCCAGGGCCGGGTGGATCCAGTACTGCCCGCGGGCCAGGTCGTGGACCGCGGTGCCGAACGCCATGCCCTGCACGAGGGGCTGGATGAGCGAGGTGGCCTGGGCGCCCATGAGATGGGCGCCCAGGAGGAGTCCGGTGTCGGGGTCGGCCACGAGCTTGCAGACGCCCGTCGTGTCCTCCATCGCCCAGCCGTACGCCGTGTCGCCGTAGGCCTGCACGTATGCCGTGTGGGCCAGCCCCTGGTCCACGCACTCCTGCTCGGTCAGGCCGACGGTGGCGATCTGGGGGTGGCTGAAGACCCCCGACGGCACGTTGTCGTGAGGCAGCCGGCGCAGCTCGTCGGGGTGCACGAGGTTGTGCGCGATGGTCCGCGCCTCGGCGTTGGCCAGGTGCTTGAGCTGGTGGGGCGCACTGATGTCGCCGAGGGCCCACACCCCGGGTGCGCTGGTGCGACCCCAGGCGTCGACCTCGACGCGCCCGTCGTCGAGCAGGCTCAGGCCACCGGCGTCGGCTCCGAGCCCCGCGCTGTTGGGACGGCGACCGGTCGCGACGAGCAGGAGGTCGGCGTCGACGACGGCCGTGCTGTCGAGGTGGAGGCGGACCCCGGCTCCCCCGTCGCCCCGCCCGAGACCGACGACGCTCGTGCCGGTGCGCACGTCCCACTGCTCGCGGGCGAGGTCGGTGAAGCGCTGCGCGATCTCGGTGTCGAGGTGACGCAGCAGCAGCGAGGAGCGCGCGACGACGGTCACGTGCACGCCGAACGAGGCGAAGACGTGCGCCATCTCGGCCGCGATGAAGCCGCCGCCGATGATGGCTAGCCGCTCGGGCAGCGCGTCGATGCGCATGATCGTGTCGGAGGTGTGGAACGGCACGCCCGACTCGGTGACGACCTCGGGGACGACCGGGTGGGCGCCGGCGGCCACGACGACCTGGTCGGCCGTCAGCGTCTCCTCGCGTCCCTCGCCGAGGTCGACGGTGAGCGTCCGGTCACCCGTGAAGCGCGCATGCCCGAGGTACGCCGTCGTGTTGGGACCCTCGACGCGGTAGCGCCGGCCACCGTCGGAGATGGGGTCGATGCGCCCGAAGACCCGGTCGCGCACGTCGGCCCAGCGCACGCCCTGCAGGGTGGCGTCGACGCCGAAGCGGCCGGCGTCGCGCACGTCTCGGGCCATGTCCGCGGCGTAGACGAACATCTTCGTCGGGATGCAGCCGACGTTGAGGCAGGTGCCACCGAACGTCCCGCCCTCGATGATCGCGACGCGTTTGTCGTCGAAGTCGGGCGTCACGAGCGAGTTGCCCGATCCGGTGCCGATGATGGCCAGGTCGTAGTGCTCCGTCACCGTGGCAGCCTACGTGGCACACCCGGCCGAGCCGGGACGGCATCCGGTCCCGTGCGGCCCGCCCACGGCATACGCGGCCGGTCGTCTCCGGGGGCTCAGGTGTCCCGGGCCCCACGCAGCAGGCGGACGTGGGGCGACGTCGCGGGGTCGAAGCCGAAGCCCAGAGCGAGGTAGGTCGCGGCGAAGTCGGTCAGGGCGACGTGGTGGGCGAGGCGCAGCAGCGGGTCGGCTGCGGGGGCGTCGACGAGCGACACCCGGACCCCGGCGTCCTCGGCGACGGACACGACGGTGTCGGCGAGGCCGTGGCCGTCCCCGGGCGAGGTGTCGCGCAGCATGATGAGCCGCAGCGGCGGCCGGCTCGGGCCGTCGAGAAACGGGTCGGCGAAGATGTCGTCGCTCCCACCGCCGCCGGACTGGCCGGGTGCCAACGGACCGTCGAAGCACGCGACGATCTGGCTGGCCGCGTCGGGCAGGGCGCCGTGCGCGACGGGCACCCGACCGGTGCGACCGAACATCGCGGCGGCCCGGCGTGCGGTGACGTCGCCGAAGGGGCCCTCACCGAGGACGATGGGCGTCGACTCGGCCAGCTCGGTCGCGAGCACCTTGGCGGGGTTGACGAACGACTCCGACGAGGGACGCGCGTCGGTGGCCGTGCGGTCGAGGAGGTCGGCGAGCTCGGCGAGCGTCTCCTGGCTGACGGACGCGATGCCCATGGCGTCGGCAGCGAGCAGGGCCGGCGTGGCCTGGGCCCACACCGACGTGCGGGAGGACGAGCCGCCGACGGCGATCGGGACGTGCACGCCGTGGGCACGCGCGCAGACCTCGGCCAGCGGCGACTCGCCCGCGCCGACCGTCACGAGGAACGCACCGCGCCGGGCCGCCTCGGCTGCGAGGGCGAGGGTGCCGGCCGCACGACCGGACTGCGACACCGCGATGACGACGTCGAGGGCCCCCACCCAGCCGGGCAGCGACCCCGACGAGCAGCTCTGGACCGGCAGCGCCGACGCGCCGCGCGAGACGGCCTCGAAGAGGTCGGCCACGGCGACCGACCCGCCGGCGGCCGCGACGACGACGCCGCGGGGCTCGACGTCACGCAACCGGTCGAGACCGGCCTCGGCCGACGCGGCGACGGTGCGGCGCACCTGGGCGCCGGCGCCGGCCAGGGCGCGCAGGGTGTCGCTGGAGTCGAGGGAGGCGAGGGCACCCTCGTCGTCGAGGCGGGCTTCGTCGAACACGGCGCCCACGGGCCTCAGCCGTCGGTGCGTCGGGCGAGGTCGACGAGGAGGACGGGGACGCCGCCCTCGACGGGGTACGCGAGGTGGCAGGCGTCGCAGCGGAGCTCGGCGACCTCGGCGTCACCGACGACGTTCACCGCGTCGGTGAGCTCACCCTTGCACTGCGGGCACCGGATGATGCCGCGCAGCCACGGCTCGATGGTCTGCTGGCTCTGGCTCACGAAGCGTCTCCTGCGTCCTGGACGGTGGTGGACCCGGTCTCCTCGGGAGCGTCGGGTGCGTCGGGGGTGTCGGCGCCCGACCGGATGAGGGCGAGCAGCTCGTCGCGCACGTCCTGCATCGTCTCACGGTCGGCGGCCTCGACGTTGAGCCTCAGGAGCGGCTCGGTGTTGGAGGCGCGCACGTTGAACCACCACATGGGGACGTCTCCCTCGGGGCTCGTGACGGTGAGCCCGTCGAGCTCGTCGGTGCCGGCCCCACGCACCTGGGCCCAGGCTCGCACCTGCTCGACGACGGCGGCCTGGTCGGTCACGGTCGAGTTGATCTCGCCGGAGGCGACGTAGCGCTCGTACTCGTCGCAGAGCTCCGACAACGGGCCGTCCTGCTCACCGAGGGCGGCGAGGACATGCATGGCGGCGAGCATCCCGGTGTCGGCGTACCAGAAGTCACGGAAGTAGTAGTGGGCCGAGTGCTCGCCACCGAAGACGGCTCCGGCGCGGGCCATCTCGGCCTTGATGAACGAGTGACCGACGCGCGTGCGCACCGGCGTCGCGTCGTGCTCGACGACGATCTCGCGCACCGCGGCGCTGGAGATGACGTTGTGCACGATCGACACCTCGGTGTCGCCGCCCTCGCGGGCCCGGAGGATCTCGCGGACCGCGACGAGGCCGGTGACGGCACTCGGCGAGACGGGCTCGCCGTCGGCGTCGACGACGAAGCAGCGGTCGGCGTCACCGTCGAAGGCGAGGCCGATGTCGGCGCCGTGCTCGCGTACGGCGGCCTGGAGGTCGACGAGGTTGGCCGGGTCGAGGGGGTTGGCCTCGTGGTTCGGGAAGGTGCCGTCGAGCTCGAAGTAGAGCGGGACGATCTCGAGCGGCAGCTCGGGCAGGTCGGCGCCCGTGCCGAGCACGGCCGGAACCGTGTGACCGCCCATGCCGTTGCCGGCGTCGACGACGACCTTGAGGGGACGCGAGCCGGACAGGTCGACGAGGCCGCGCAGGAAGGCAGCGTAGTCACCGAGCAGGTCGCAGGTCGTCACCGACCCGGGACCGCCGGCCGGGTGGGCCAGTCCGGTGCCGCCGTCGAGCAGCCACTGGGCGAGGTCGCGGATCTCGGCGAGACCGGAGTCCTGGCCGACCGGACGCGCCGCCGAGCGGCACAGCTTGATGCCGTTGTACTGGGCCGGGTTGTGGCTCGCGGTGAACATGGCGCCGGGCAGGTCGAGGGCGCCACTGGCGTAGTAGAGACCGTCGGTCGAGCAGAGCCCGATCACGGTGACGTCCACGCCACGCGATGTCACACCGGCGGCGAAGGCCGCGGAGAGCTCGGGCGAGCTCGGCCGCATGTCGTGGCCGATGACGACGCCGCTCGCGCCGTCAGGCACGGCGACGACCTCGGCGAACGCGGCACCGATGGCGTGGGCCACGTCGGGCGAGAGCTGGTCGGGCACGATTCCACGTACGTCGTAGGCCTTGACGAAGTCTGCGAGGTGGGGCACGCCGAACACCCTAGTGGTCAGGAGTCCTTGAGGATGCGCAGGTGTCCGCGGCGGCCGGACTCGACGGCGCCGGAGTCCGCCTCCGCGTCGGCCTGGCCCCGAGAGGTCGTGCGGGCCTCCCCCGGGCGGCTCGTGCGCGGCCGGCCGGCCTCGCGCACGGCGTCGGCCAGCGCCAGGAGGTCGTCGGCGGCCAGGGCCGGCTCGGGGAAGTCGCCGCCCACGCGCACGACCTCCCAGCCACGGGGAGCCGTCATGCGCTCGGCGTGCTCGCGGCACAGGTCGTAGGTGTGCGGCTCGGCGTACGTCGCGAGCGGACCCACCACGACCGCGCGGTCCGCGTAGGCGTAGGTCAGGGTCGCGACGGCGGGACGGGCGCATCCCGTCTTCGAGCACCCACGTGTCAGACCCACGATCCGGGACTCTAGTCCGCCCTCCGGAAGAGGACGAATCACCACGCCGTCGGATCACGAGATCACCGAGGGCGTATGCCGTCGGGTGGCGTCACGCGTCCCGGCGCCGGTCGATCTAGAGTGGGCTCGTGGACACCGCCTCGCCCCGCACCCCCGGGCGTCGACGTCGGCGTGACCGGCACGGCCGCGGCCGACGTGGACCACTGGCCTGGCCGCCCGTGCCCGCCATGACCTCGCGCCGGGACGAGTTCGACGACTTCGTCCTCGACGCCGCGGCCCGACTCGAGGCGACGTGCGGGCGTGCCTTTCCCGCAGTGGAGTTCGCCGTCGAGGACGTGCCTCGCGGACCCGCCCCGTGGGACCACCGCGAGGTGCCGCTCGGCCGCCTCTACCCCGCGACGAGCGCGCGTACGGCGCGGATCGTCGTCTACCGCCGCCCCGTCGAGACGCGGGTCACCGACCGTCGTGACGTCGCGGCGCTCGTCGCCGACATCGTGACGGAGCAGGTCGCCGGCCTGCTCGGGGTGTCGCCGGAGGAGCTCGACCCCGGCTTCGGGGAGTGACGGACCGCTGGTGCCCCACCGGTCCGTCACCGGGCCTCCCTCGCACATCGCCGTGACGCCCCGTCACCGTGGCCCCCGTCCGCGCTAGTTGCGCACCTGACGCACCGGCACCGACAGGGCCCGCACCGGCGCGTCGCTGAGCGAGGCGACCGAGAAGAACGGCACTCCCCTGTCGACGCCTGACACGGAGACGACGCCGCGCAGGAGGCCCTTCGTCGGCACGACCCACACGCCGTCGGCGTCCTTCGCGTCGACCGCCACGGTCGTCTCGGCCGGCACGTCCACCGTGGACACCTGCGCGCCGTCACCGGTGCCGAGGCGCACCTGTGCCGTGGCGGGAGACGAGCCCGCCGTCAGGAGAAGGCGTTTCGTCGTGCCGTCGAGCCCGGGGAGCTGGACTCCGGCGACGCCCCGAAGAGGTGGCGTCGCGGGCGTCCAGGCGAAGTCACCCATCTGGTCGCCGGTGGTCGACCGTCGCTCGGTCCACGCCGCCGCCACGAGCGGATGGTCGGACCGGACACCCAGGCCCATGGTGGCCGTGTTGGACGGGACGCCCACGTCGAGCGTCGAGCCGGCCGGGACGCGGACGGCCCTGAGGCCCTCGGGCTGGACCGCACCCTTGTCGGTGAGCAGGCGCACCTGGGCCAGGGCCTCGGTGTCGCCGGGGTTGGCGAGGCGCAGCCAGATCCCGCCGCCGGTCTCGACGCCGGGCACGACGAGGTCGGTGCTCGGTGACGCAGCCCGGGTCGAGTCGTCGATGCCGCGGCCGGTCGCCCCGAGGATCCACTGCTCGACGAGCACGGCCGACACGACCCCGCCGGTGGCAGTGACGTGGACGACCGGCCCGGCCTCGTCGGGGGCGACGGCGTCGAGCGACACGACCTCGCGCGACAGCGGCGGGATCGAGATGCTGCGTTCGCCGGCCGCGTCGACGGGGCCTCCGCGCCCGAAGGCCTCGAGCGAGACCGACACGGCGTTGGCGCCGGGGTTGTTCACGATGATGCGCTCGGTGCGAGAGGGTCCTCCACCGCCGCCGACGAGCCAGACGTCGGACGACGGAAGCTGGCACGGTGTCACGGCGAGGCCGCGGTCGTCGTCGCCGCTGTGGCGCCACACCTGCGTGGCCACGAGCCCGGGGGCGAAGGCGCCCCTGGCCTTCGCGATGACGACCTCGGGGGCCGAGACACCGGCCGAGGCCACCTCTCCCCGGTCGGACGTCTGGGCCAGTCCGGTGGACGACGGGCCGGCGAGCAGCTGCACCGTGCCGGAGCCGCCGACCGGCGCCCCAGCGACGACGCCCTGGTCGGGGGTCGCGGCGGCGACCGTGACGGTGCCCGTGACGTCACGCAGCCCGGTGGCGCCGAGCCGCTGCTGTCCCGGGCACACGAGAGAGGCCTCGTCGAGCAGGACGTTGGACGACTCGGGCAGGCCCGCCTGCTGACCCGGGGTCGCCAGCTGCAGCGAGCCGCTGACGCGGGTGGCGCCGAGCGCGAGGCCCGCGGCCACGAGCGCCACCGACCCCGCCCTGACCATGCCGGACACGTTGGTCATGTGCGCCTCCTCGAGCGTCGGTTGCCGAAGGGCACGGCCATGAAGACCACGAATCCGAGCAGCAGACCCTGCCCGAGGCGCCACCACGGCTGTGCCGCAGCGAGATCGATCTCGAGGTCCCCCGAGGTGGCGGGCACGGCATACGTCGGCTGGGCTGCGCCGGCCACGGGCGGCAGCTCTCGTCCGTCGAAGGTCACCAGCGCCTGCTGCGACCACTCGGCGGGCTCGGCGAGGACGACGAACCGGGCTGCGGAGCCGGCGGTGGCGGCAGGCAACGTCGTGCTCACCGCGGCGTGCGGCCCCGAGGTCGGCACGACCCGCAGCAGCGCACCGTCGCCGTCGACGAGGCGGGCTCGCGATGGCGCGGTCGCCGGGGCCCCGCCGTCGGCGGCCGGCAGCGGCTGGACCTTCCAGAGGATGCCGCGCTCGCTCGTGCCGAGACGGCTCAGCCCCTCGGAGGAGTCGAGCCGACGGGCGAGGGCGGAGTCGGCCGTCGCGCGCACCTGGACGAAGCCGACGCCCAGGCGGGCGAGTGCGGTCGAGTCGAGGGAGTCAGCCCCACGACCGCCGACGAGGTTGGCCACCGCGTCGACGAGCGGGGCGTCGTCGGCGTCGGGGGTGCGGTCGAGGTCGCGCAGCACCTCTCCCGGCTCCTGTCCGGCCAGCACGAAGTCGACGACGTCGTCGGACGGGCGCAGGAGCAGCAGACGGTTGCCGAGCGGGCCGCTCCCCTGCTCGAGCGCGACGGCGGGCAGGGTGGCCTGTCCGACCGAGAGCGTGCGACCGATGCCCTGGAACCCCCAGGCGGCGGCGCCGGCCAGGACGGGGACGACCGCCAGCGTCGCGGCGGCGACGGCGGCCGCGAAACCCCAACGGCGGCCGGGTCGGCGCAGCGAGGCGAGCACGGGCCTGCTGCCCGCCAGCACGCCCACGAGCAGGCCGGCCAGCCAGAGCTGGATGCCGACGCCGGCCCAGAGGTGGGCCGCCGCGGACCGTCCGACGCCGGTCTCGGCCGAGCCGAGCACGACCCGCTCCGACACGAGGGCGCAGGCGAGCCCGACCAGCGCGAGGAGCCCGCCGGCCAGCAGTCCGACCGACTCGGCACGGCTGCGTCCGCGGGTCGCGAAGCCGACGATCCCGAGGAGGACGAGCGGGGCCCACAACCACATGGCCCAGGTCGTGGCGCCCGGCTCGCCGAGGACGTGCGCGAGCACGCCCCACGGGCCGCGGGCCTCGGAGGTGGTGACGAGACCGGGGCCCGACAGGAGCAGGCGCGGGTCCTCGACGAAGCGGGCCACCCACGGCCCGAGGAGCGCGGTGGGCACGACGAGCAGGACGAGCGCCCGGGCACGACGCAGGCCGGGGCCGAGCACGAGGAGGAGCAGGGCAGCCACGACCGAGAGCGCGAGCAGTGGCGGGGCGAAGGCCCCGAGCACGGCGGTCGCGAGCGCCGTCGCGAACGTCGCCGTGAACGTGCCGTCACGACGCGCCGCGAGGCAGTAGCCGGCGAGGACGAAAGGCAGGAGCACGTGCACGACGGCGACGCCCACCCGGCCCTGCGAGATGCCGGTCGCGGCGACGCCGGCCGTCCCCCACGCGAGGGCGGCCAGAGCCCGAGCCGGCCGCGACGAGGTGACGACGCGTCCGGCGAGGTAGGCGGACCACGTCGCGAGCACGGGGGTGAGGAAGAGCAGCCACGCGAGCGTCACGCCCGCACTCGAACGGCTCTCGGCGACGCCGGGGACCCGCTCGGCGAGCCAGGTGAGGGCCGAGAGGACGGCGAGATGGGGTCCGGACTCGGCGCCGGTGCCGAGGCCCGCGCCGTGCCAGGCGTCGCGGAAGGCGTGCCAGAGGCCGGACGCGTCGGTGGTCAGGGGCCGCAGCTCGCCACCGGCCACACCGGCGTTCGTCGGCGACAGGGCGCCGGCGCGGATCGCGTCGCGCCAGGCCACCGTGGTCGCGACGAGCACGGCGAAGACGGCGAGGAAGCCGGGGTGGGTGACGATGCGACGCGGCAGCGAGGCGGGGAGGTGGTCGAGGGACTCGGAGTCTTCGGCGACGGGACCGGTCTCGGTGGTGACCGCCGCCTCGCGGCGGGCGCGGGTGCGCTCGGGCGTGATGGCGTCCTGGATGTGGTCGATGGTCGTGCGGGCGGCCACCGCAGGGGCGACGAAGAGCGTGCCGAGGTGGTCGCGACGCAGTCGTTTGGTCCGACGTCCGCGCCAGCGGGCGCCGAGGGTCGCGACGGGGTGCAGCAGCGCGCCGACGTCGGTGAGCTCGCGCCAGGCCTGCCTGGGGCGCTTGGCCACGAGCAGGGTCAGTGACGACACGACGGCCGACAGGGCCATCCAGACGGCGAGGAAGGGCGCGGCCAGCGGCGAGCACCGGGCCAGCGTGACCTGCCGGGCCGCCCGGCGGCCGCGGCGTTCGAGCTCGCGCGGCCGGGCGACACCGGGTCGCTCGCCGTCGATGCCCGCGGAGGCGTCGCGCACGACCGCTCCGGGCACGACGATCACGCGGTGGCCGGCGAGCTGCGCCCGCCAGCCGAAGTCGAGATCGGCTCCGTGCTCGACGAACGCGGTGTCGAAACCGCCGATGTCGTCGTAGGCGGAGCGTCGCACGAGCATGCCGCTCGTGCTCACCGCGAGGACGTCCGCGCGGTGGTCGTACTGGCCCTGGTCGGCCTCCCCGCGGACGGGCGAGGCGAGCCGGCGGCCCGTGCGGGTGATCTGGATGCCCATCTCGACGAGCCGTCGCGGGTCGTCCCAGTCGACGATCTTGGGGCCGGCCACCCCGACGGACTTCGACCGGAGCCCGGCCTGGAGCAGCTGGGCCAGCGCGTTGCCGCGCGGCACGGTGTCGTCGTGGAGCACCCACACCCAGCTCGTCGAGGCATCGGCACCGACGGGGAGCGCGGCGATGCCGGCGTCGATGGCGCGACCGATCGGGACGCGCCCGTCGAGTCGGACGATCTCGACGGACGGGATGGCCCGTCGCACTCCGGAGTGGGCGCGCGCGATGGCGTTCGACGTGTCGCTGCTCGCGACGTCGACGATGACGAGCCGCGCTGGCGGCAGTGTCTGGGCGGCCAAGCCGTCGAGACACTGCGCCAGCCACGCAGCTCCGTTGTGCACGACGACGATCGCGTCGACCGTTCCGTTCGGTCGCTGCCCGGTGGAGGGAGGGGCGGACAACGACACGGACGACGCACTCCCCGCGCCAGCGGGGGTGCTCAGGTCTTCGGCGAGCTCGTCGGGCACAGCGGCTACCTGCACCCGGACACCTGCGAGGTGCCGGGGTGGAACCTCACGATCAGACCGCGCGCTTCTTCAGCTTGCGGCGCTCTCGCTCGGACAGTCCGCCCCAGATGCCGAATCTCTCGTCATTGGACAGGGCGTACTCGAGGCACTCGGACCGCACCTCGCAACCCACGCAGACCTTCTTGGCCTCGCGCGTGGAGCCGCCCTTCTCGGGGAAGAACGCCTCCGGGTCGGTCTGGGCGCAGAGCGAACGCTCCTGCCAGGAGAGCTCACCCTCCTGCTCGCCCGTGTCCGACCAAACCACCATCAACTCGTGCATGACCCCTCCTCGACCCTGACTGCACTTTGTGTCAGCACTGTCGCACCGAGCGGCACCGTTCTCCGGAGGTTCTGGACAAATACGTCCATTCATCCCAGTGATCCAACCCCGACCGAATACAACAATGAAATTACATGCGTGTCATATGCCCCACGTCAAGCCCGTTGGTGATATTCGCAGGTTCGAAATGCCGGGGCCGACCCCGAACGACGTGACGGGGACAGCCTGCTGAGAGGATCGGCGCATGCGCATCACCGCCCTGGCCGGAGGAGTCGGCGGCGCCCGGTTCCTCCGGGGCCTGCTCCACCACGCCCGACTGACCTACCCGCTGGTCCCCGATTCCGATCCCACGGATCCGCTCGAGCTCACCGTCATCGGCAACACCGGCGACGACATCACGCTCTTCGGGCTGCGCGTGTGCCCGGACATCGACACGCTGCTCTACACGCTCGGCGGCGGCATCCACGAGGGCCAGGGCTGGGGACGCGCCGACGAGTCGCACCACCTCGCCGCGGAGCTCGCCGCCCTCGGCGCCGAGCCGCAGTGGTTCACGCTCGGCGACAAGGACTTCGGCACCCACGTCTACCGCTCACAGTTGCTCGGCCAGGGTATGCCGCTGAGCGCGGTCGTCGACCGCCTCTCCGCCCGCTGGGGGCTCGGTGAGCTCGGGGTCCGCCTCCTGCCGATGACCGACACCCCGGTGGAGACCCACGTCGTCGTCGAGCAGGACGGCGAGCAGCGCGCGATCCACTTCCAGGAGTGGTGGGTGCGCCACCGCGCCGAGCTGGCGGCCGACCGCTTCGTCGTGGCCGGTCTCGACCGCGCCACGCCGGCGCCGGGCGTCCTCGACGCGATCCGCGAGGCCGACGTCGTCATCCTGCCGCCGAGCAACCCCGTCGTCTCGATCGGCATCATCCTCGGGGTCCCGGGGGTCCGCGACGCCCTGCGCGGTACCCGGGCGCCCGTCGTCGGGGTCTCCCCGCTCGTCGGGGGCCGTCCCGTGCGCGGCCACGCCGACGTGTGCCTGCGCACCATCGGCGTCGAGGAGTCGAGCGCCGGCGTCGCCGGGCTCTACGCGGACTTCCTCGACGGCTGGCTCGTCGACGAGGACGACCCCATGCCGGAGCGCCGCGGCCTCGAGGTCGTGCGCCGCCCGCTGCTCATGAGCTCGGTCGAGGCGGCCGCCGACATGGCCGGCGCCGCGCTCGACCTCGGCCTGCGGCTGCGCGCCGAGCGGGCACCGGCGTGACCGCACCGATCACGATCACCCCGCTCACGGGCATACCCGAGGTGTGCGAGGGGGACGACCTCGCCGACGTGCTGCAGGTCGGACTCGACCACGCGGGCGTGCGCCTGCTCGACGGCGACGTCGTCGTCGTCTCGAGCAAGATCGCGAGCAAGGCGCTCGGCCTCGTGACGCACGACCCCGACAAGGACCGCGTCGTGCGTGGCGAGACCGAGTACGTCGTCGCCGAGCGCTCCGTCGGCGACCGCGTGACGCAGATCGTCCGCGCGAAGGCCGGCCCGATCATGGCCGCGGCCGGCGTCGACGGCTCCAACACCGGGGCCCGCGGTGGCTGGCTGCTCCTCCCCCACGACCCCGACGGCGTCTGCGAGCAGGTCCACGACGCCCTCGTCGAGCGGCACGGGGTCCGGGTCGGCGTCGTGCTAAGCGACACGGCCGGGCGCGCCTGGCGCGTCGGCCAGGTCGACTTCGCGCTCGGGGCCCACGGCCTACGTGTCCTCGACGACCTGCGTGGCGGCAGCGACGCCGACGGCAAGCCGCTCGAGGTGACGACCCGCGCCGTCGCCGACGAGATCGCGGCAGCGGCCGACCTCGCCAAGGGCAAGGTGTCCGCCGTCCCCGCCGCGGTCCTGCGCGGCCTGTCCGGGATCCTCGTCGACGAGCCCCTCGAGTCCCATCCGCGAGGGCGCGACCTCGTGCGGACCGGGCCCGGCGACTGGTTCGGCTACGGCCGGGTCGAGGCCGTACGCGCCGCGCTGGGGATCGAGCCGGGCACCCCCGCGGCCGTGGCGGTCGGCGTGGCCCCCGCGGGCGCAGACACCCGCCTCGAGGCGGTCTCGCGCGCGGTCCGCGCGGCGATGCACGGCGTCGAGTCGGGCACCGCCGACGTCGGGCGTCTCTCCGTCACTCTCGGGGCCGACAGCCCCTACGAGCTCGGGCAGCTCGTCACCCGGCTGCGCGCCGCGCTGTGGTGCGAGTGGCTGGTCGCCGACGTCGCACCCCCGTCACCCGACGGGCTCTCGGTGGTCGTCCACGTCTCGGGCACGCACCCGGCCTGAGCCGTCGGGACGGCCCCCGGCGCCTGGTGCCTCAGCCGACCGTGAAGACGACCTTGCCGAAGACGTCGCCGTCGACCATCCGGGCGAAGCCGTCGCGCGCCTCGGCGAGCGGCAGGACCGAGTCGACCACCGGCTCGATGCCGCGCTGCTCGACGAGGCGGGCCAGCTGGGCGAGCTCCTCGCGGGTGCCCATCGTCGAGCCGACGACGCGCAGCTGCTTGAAGAAGATCTTCGTCAGCTCGGCCTTGGCGGGGGCGTCGCCCGACGTCGCACCGGAGATGACGACCGTGCCTCCGGGACGGAGGGAGTTGACCGAGTGCGACCACGTGGCGGCGCCGACCGTCTCCATGACCGCGTCGACGCGGTCGGGCAGGCGCTCGCCCGAGGCGAAGACGCGGTCTGCCCCGATCTCCAGGGCCCGCCGGCCACGGGCCTCGTCGCGCGACGTGGCCCACATCCGGTAGCCCGCGGCCGAGCCGAGCTGGATGAGCGCGGTGGCGACGCCGCCGCCGGCGCCCTGCACGAGCACCGTGCCGCCCGGCTGCACGCCGGAGTTGGTGAAGAGCATGCGGTAGGCCGTGAGCCACGCCGTCGAGAGGCACGCGGCCGTCTCCCACGCCATCGACTCGGGCTTGGGCACGACGTTGCCGGCCGGCACGAGCACCTTCTCGGCGAGCGTCCCGTCGTGCAGCTCGGACAGGAGTGTGCGCCGCGGGTCGAGGGTCTCGTCCCCGCGCCACCCCTCCGACGGGATGACGGCGTGGACGATGACCTCGTTGCCGTCGGGGTCGACGCCGGCACCGTCGCAGCCGAGGACCATGGGCAGCCGGTCCGGCGCGAGACCCACCCCGCGCAGGGACCACACGTCGTGGTGGTTGAGCGCGGCGGCGCGCAGGTCGACGACGGTCCAGCCGGGCCTGACCTCCGGGTCGGGACGCTCCCCGACGACGAGGCCGGAGAGCGGGTCGGAGGCGGACTGACCGGCGGCGTAGGCAGCGAGCATTCCAGCACCATAGTGACCGGAGGTCGAGCGGCGCCCCGGTAGGGTCCTGCCCGTGACCGACAACACCCCCGTGCGCCGCGAGCCCCAGGACGCGCTGACCGCGACGGCGACGGCAACGGCAACGGCGACGGCGACGGCAACGGCAACGGCAACGGCGACGCGAGAGCGCACCACCGCCACGGCGGCCGGCGAGAGGGACGCTGTCGCCGGTGTCGGACGCCGGGGCGTCGACGCGCAGTCGGTCGCCCTCGTCGCCGTCTTCACGGCGCTCCTCGTCGCGGCCGCGGTCGTGCCCGGCATCCCCGTCGGCGGGTTCGGCGTGCCGGTCACCCTCCAGACCCTCGCCGTGATGCTCACCGGGCTCGTGCTCGGACCGCTGCGCGGCGGGCTCGCCGTGCTGCTCTACCTGCTGCTGGGCTTCGTCGGGCTGCCGGTCTTCAGCCGCGGCCAGTCCGGACTGCAGGTGCTGAGCGGACCGACCGCCGGCTACCTCGTGTCGTTCCTCGTCGCGGCCGCGGTCGTCGGCATGGCGGCTCGGATCGTGGTCCGAGCCACCAGCCGGTCCCTCTGGGTCCCCCTGCTGCTCGTCGCCTCCTTCGCCACGACCGTGGCGGTCGTCCACGTCCTCGGCGTCGTGGGGCTCATGGTCAACCTCAGGCTGCCGCTGTCGGCCGCGATCAGCGCCGACCTGCCCTTCCTCCCGGGCGACCTGGCCAAGGACGTCGTGGCCGTCGTCGCAGCGGTCGCGGTGCACCGCGCCTTCCCGGACGTCCTCGCGCGCCCGCGCCGCCTGCGCCGCCCGCTCGCGTGACCCGTCCGTGACGGAGGTCCGCCTCGACGGCGCGACGGTCACGGTCCCCACCGACAACTCACCGGGGCACCGGACGCGCACCATCCTCGGGCCCGTCGACCTCGTCCTGACGCAGCCCAGGGTGACGGTCATCGGCGCCAACGGGTCGGGCAAGTCGACTCTGCTCAGGCTGCTCAACGGTCTCGTCACCCCGACGGCGGGCACGGTCACGGTCGACGGCCTCGACACCGTGCGCCACGGGGCGCGGGTGCGCCGCCGCGTGGCCTTCGCGTTCACCGACCCGATCTCGCAGCTCGTCATGCCGACCGGCCGTGAGGACGTCGAGCTGTCCCTGCGACGGCTGCACCGGTCACGGAGCGAGCGCAGGACCGCCGCCGAGCAGGTGCTCGACCGCTTCGGGCTGGCCCACCTCGCCGACCAGAGCGTCTACGACCTGTCGGGCGGCGAGCGCCAGCTCATGGCCCTCGCGGTCGTCCTCGCGACGGAGCCGGGGCTGCTCGTCCTCGACGAGCCGACGACCCTCCTCGACCGGCGCAACACCATCCGCCTCCGCGCCCTGCTCGACACGCTGCCCCAGTCCGTCGTCGTCGCGACCCACGACCTCGACCTAGCCCTCGCCGCAGACCGGTCGCTCGTCGTCGACGCCGGACGCGTCGTCTTCGACGGCGATCCGGCGACGGCGGTGCAGCACTACATGGCACTGGCCGACGCGCCGTGAACGGTCCGGGCCTGTTCACCGCCCACGTTCCCGGCACCTCGGTCGTGCACCAAATGCCCTTGTGGCTCAAGCTGGTCGGCGTTCTCGGTGTCGGCGTGATGCCCTGGGTCACGCAGTCCGTGTGGCCGCTGGCGCTGATGACGCTCGCGCTCGCAGGGGTCGTGCTGGCGGCGCGCCTTCCGGCCCGCCGCCTCGCGCGGTCGATGCGCGGCCTCCTGCCGGTGCTCGTCGTGCTGCTGGCCTTCCAGTGGTGGTCCCACGACCTCGCGTATGCCGTCCGGGTCGTCCTCGGCATCGTCAACGCCTTCGTCGCGGCCGGCATCCTCACGGCGACGACTCCGGTGACCGACCTGCTCGACGGCGTGGTGCGGGCGGCCCGGCCGCTGCGTCGCCTCGTCGACCCCGAGGTCGTGGCGCTCACCCTCGGCGTCGTCGTGCGCTCCGTGCCCTGGGTCGCCGGGTCGTTCTCCAGCGTCCGCGAGTCGGCGCGCGCCCGAGGGCTCGACCGGGACCCACGAGCCGTCGTGGTGCCGACCGTCGTGCACGTCGTCGCCTTCGCCCGCTCGACCGGTGAGGCGCTGGCGGCCCGAGGACTCACCGACCCTGCGGACGACGACGCTCCCGGCGCCTGAGGCACCGCGAGCGTCGACCGGTCGGACTAGCGCACTCCCCCGAGGGCCCGGGCGGAAACGGCGTCGGCGACGGCGGGCGCCACGCGATCGTCGAACACGCTCGGCACGATCCGGTCGGCCGTGGGCGCGTCGACGAGTCCGGCGATGGCGTGCGCCGCTGCCAGCTTCATCTCCTCGGTGATCCGACGAGCCCCGGAGTCGAGCGCGCCGCGGAAGATCCCCGGGAAGGCGAGCACGTTGTTGATCTGGTTCGGGAAGTCGGAGCGGCCGGTCGCGACCACCTCGGCGAACCGTGCGGCCACGACAGGGTGCACCTCCGGGTCGGGGTTGGCGAGCGCGAAGATGATCGCGCGTGGCGCCATCCTCATGAGGTCGCGCTCGGCGACCGTGCCCCCGGAGACGCCGATGAGGACGTCGGCCCCCGTGAGCGCGTCACCGATGTCGCCGGTCACGCCGCGCCGGTTGGTCACGTCCCGGAGCTGCTGCTTGTGGGAGACGAGGTCGTCGCGGTCGGGCCCGAGCACGCCTCGGGAGTCGACGACGACGACGACGCCCACGCCGGCCGACACGAGGATGCGGCTCACGGCCACACCCGCGGCACCCGCTCCCGAGACGACGACGGTGAGGTCGTCGAGGTCCTTGTCGACGACCCGGACCGCGTTGAGCAGCGCGGCCAGGGCCACGATGGCCGTGCCGTGCTGATCGTCGTGGAAGACGGGGATGTCGAGACGGGCCTGGAGGCGTCGCTCGATCTCGAAGCACCGCGGCGCCGAGATGTCCTCGAGGTTGATGCCGCCGTAGGTCGGGGCGATCCGCGCGACCGCGTCCACGATCTCCTCGACGGTGCCCGTCTCCATGCACACCGGGACCGCGTCGACGTCGGCGAAGTGCTTGAAGAGCACCGCCTTGCCTTCCATGACGGGCATCGCGGCCAGGGGTCCGACGTCCCCGAGCCCGAGGACCGCCGTGCCGTCGCTGACGACGGCGACGGTGTTGCGTCGGCTCGTGTAGACCGCGGCGAGCGTGGGGTCGGCTGCGATGGCGCGCGAGACCTGCGCGACACCCGGCGTGTAGAGGAGGGAGAGGTCGGCCGCGTCGCGCAGGTCCGACGTGGCGTGTACCCCGAGCTTCCCGCCCACGTGGACCCGGAAGACCGGGTCGCTGGGGTCGAAGAGCTGGCTGGTGGGCAACGCACTCATGCTGGAACACCTCGTTCGCATGGAGACGAAGAGGGCAGGCGCCCTCACTGGTGGACAGTGCCGGGGGTCTGGCCTGCGGGTTTCGTTCTCGCGACGGGGGTTGCCCGAAGTCGTCATCATGGCACGACGGCACCGACCGGCCCAAGGCCCCCGGTCGGGTGTGACGGCTCTCTCAGGCTCCGGCGGGCGCGGCGTCGAGCGACTTGAGGAGCGCGTCGACGACGCGGGGGTCGTACTCGTAGCCGAGGCCGAGGTAGATCCGCTCGACGGCGGCCTCGCGGGCGCGGGCGCTGCGGGCTCCCGCCGTGAGGTCCTCGTAGGCGTTGACGACCTTGACGATGCGGCTCGACAGTGGGATCTCCTCGCCCAGCTCGCGCACCTGACGGTAGGGCGTCGTCTGGTGCTCGAGGATCTGTGCGACCCCCTCGAAGACTCCGGTCTCGCGCACGATGGCGACCGTGTCGGCCTCGATGCGCCGCTGGTCGGCGGGCGCCGCGAGCACCGTGGCGCCACCGGGGATCGGCTCGACGAGGGCCACCTGTCCGATGTCGTGGAGCAGCGCGGCGTACTCGAGGTCGAGCAGCTCGCGCTCCGACAGCCCCAGCTCGCGCCCCACCTGCACCGACAGCGCGGCCACGCGCTCGGAGTGGCCGGACGGGGTGTAGCCGGCCGCGTCGGTGAGGCGTGAGAGCGTCCGGATGCTCTGGAGGTAGGTGGCGCGGATGCTGACGTAGCGACGGAAGGCGAAGAGCGTGAGGACGAGCGGGATGAGGAAGAGCGGCAGGGCCGCGATGCCGAGGGGTGGGGCGGCGAGCGCGATGAGGACACCCGTC
Source organism: Terrabacter sp. Root181 (assembly GCF_001428505.1). Classification (GTDB taxonomy): domain Bacteria; phylum Actinomycetota; class Actinomycetes; order Actinomycetales; family Dermatophilaceae; genus Terrabacter. The sequence goes on along the minus strand of NZ_LMHU01000001.1, from coordinate 1,496,379 downwards.
ACCGCGACCGCGATGGACAGCGCGAACGACGATCGGAACTCCTCGACGAACGTCCGACGGACGTTGGCTCGGGCCGACAGGCCGCGCACGACGGACGTGAAGAGCGCGTCGGTCACGAGGGCCAGCAGGCAGATCCCGAGGAGCAGGACTGCTTGCTCCCACGGTTCGGCCACCGCCTCGCGGAGCGGCGAACCCGGGCTCTGGCCCAGCACCGCCACCCGGTAGACGAGCGCCGCCACGACGATGGCCACGAAGCGCCCGCCCGCGTCGACGAGGCTCGTGTCGCGACGGGCCGCGACGCGCACCGTCGTCCCGAGCGCCATCGCCGTCGCCGTCACCGCGAGCGCGAACGGGGCGCCGTAGGGGACGTGCACCCGGCCCGGGAGCTCCGTGGTGAGGGCCAGTCCGAAGGCGGCTGCCATCGCGATGGGCGCCGCACCGCGGAAGCCGGGCGCCGAGATGTGGAACCACTCGCCGAGCACGATCGTGACGGCGAAGACCGCGACGACCCAGATCGTCCCGGAGTCGTGGAGGGAGGGGACGTCGCCGCTCCGGATCGCGACGAAGACCGAGGCGAGCAGGCCCAGGAGCCCGAAGACGGCGGCCACCGGCTCCCGGCGCAACGCGCCGTTCACGACGCCACCTCGGCCGGCGAGGACGCCGGCCATCCGTGCTTGTCCAGGGAGACGATGGCGGCCGAGACGACGTCGGGGTCGAAGCGACCCGCGTCGGACCGCAGTCGGCGGGCGACGTCGGCGACGGACAGCAGGGGTGCCGCATCGGGGGCGCGACCGGCGTCGTCGATCGCGGACGTGACGGCGACGATGCGCGCGGCGATGGGGATGTCATGGCCCGCGCGGCCGTCGGGTCGACCGCCTCCGTCGAAACGCTCGTGCTGGTGACGGATGCCCGACCTCGCGTCCTCGAGGAAGTCGATGCCCTCGATCATCCGGGCCCCGACGACGCAGTGGCCGTCGATGACGCGCCGCTCGGTGGGGCTCAGCGACGCCGGTGACCGGCGCAGCAGCCGTGTGGCGACACCCAGGTGACCGATCTCGTGCAGGGTCGCCGCGTAGCGCACCGTGCCGATCTGGCCGGGAGGGAGGCCGAGCTCCTCGGCGATCCACTCGGCGAGGACCGCGGCTCGCCGGCTCCGGTCCACGGCGGCCGGCTCCTTGGTCCCGAGGGCGGTGACGAGGGTGTCGATGGTCCGTTCGTGCGAGCGCAGCTCCTCGCCGTACTGGATGAAGGCCCACCTGGCCGCGAGCAGAGGAGCGAGGACCAGGAGCGCGCTGAACGGGCCGAGCCCGGCCGGGAACCAGAGGATGACGAAGAGCAGCCCGATGATCCCGTAGCCCACGAAGGCCACCCCGGACCCACTCAGCACCCGTCGGAGCTGGACGCCGAAGGGGATGCCCTGGTCGAAGTGGATGACACCGGACAGCAGGGCGGCGTTCAGCAGGCACGCCACCACGTCAGCGGCGAGGAGCGGCCACCCGAGGGCTCGGGCGAGCTCTGCCGTGCTCATGCCGACCGTCCCGCTCCCCTCGACGCCGCCGAGCATCGCGTAGACCAGGGCTCCGGCCGCCCCGACGATCCCGCTCATGGCGGCGTTGAACATCGTCGCGGTCCATCGTCGCTGTCGCCTGTCGATGAGCATCGAGACGCTGCCCACCAACCAGGCACCGAACGTGCCCACGATGGCGGCGGAGGCCAGCAGGATGATCGAGAGAAACGAGAAGCTGATGCGCAGTCCGACGTCGGGCTCGCGGATCTGGAAGCTCAGGATGCCCATGAGGCACAGCAGCAGGAGCGGTCCGAGCTCGGGTCGGGGCAGCAACAGCCAGGACGCCACACCGGTGGCGATCGACGTGATGACGACCAGGGCGAGGTACGCGGGCAACCACCGGGATCGACTGCTCACGATGGGGACCTTGCTCACATCGTTCACGGTAGTGCGAACGGCGCCACGGACGCAGTGCGTCCGCGGCGCCGCCGATAGTCCGTCGCTCAGCCGCCCCAGCCCCAGATGCTGCTGAGCGACATGATCGCCTGCGTGGCGAAGTCGTTGGACGCAAGTGCCGACAGGAGGGCGGCGTACATGGGGGGCTCCTTCATGTGTGGATGTTCCGGATGCGTGCGCCATGGAGGGGCGTTGCTGCGGCAGCACAGAACAACTGAGGTTTCCCTCGATGCTCAGGATGCCGTGCGCATGCGGGCGCACGGAATAAGATCCGACGTATACATGCCGGATCTATACGAAGATTTTAAGGTTTCCAGAGGATCCCTGCGACCAGATTGGGCGGCACACGCGCGATGTGGAAGAATCGTGGCTTCGTGTCCCGCACCGGGGCCCGAGACCACTGTACGACCCATTAGGAGCCGACGATGAGCAAGCGCGCCCGCAAGCGCCGCTCCCGCAAGGGCAACGCCGCCAACCACGGCCGCAAGCCCAACGCCTGAGCCGCAGACGTCAGAGGCCCGCACCCGAGCAGCTCGGGGCGGGCCTTCGTCGTGTCCGGCGGCCGACGGTCGTGGCGTCCGGGCCGGTGGCCTCAGCCGCGGTCGACCTGGATGACGGTCATCGAGATGCGCGACATGATCGTCAGTCGCAGGGCCTCGGGCGCCTGCTCGCACTCGCACGACCGCTTGATGAGCGACTTCAGCGTGGTGTCGAGGTCGTACTCCTTCAGGCAGGGGCCGCACTCGTCGAGGTGTGCCTGGATCTTGGCGCACTCGTCGGGTCCCAGCTCCCCGTCGAGGTACTCGTAGACCCGCAGCAACGCCTCGGAGCAGTCGGTACGCGTCATGGCGCTGTCCGATGCACCTGTTCCACCCGTCGTGTGGTCGTTCATGACCGGCTTCCTTCCGTGCCAGCGGCCATCCCCGCACCGATCCCGGCGCCATCGGTCGAGCCGGCAGCGGCGAAACCGCGGTCGGCGGCATACTCCGAGAGGAGGTCGCGCAGCTGGCGGCGACCGCGGTGCAGGCGGCTCATGACGGTGCCGATGGGCGTGTCCATGATCTCGGCGATCTCCTTGTAGGCGTAGCCCTCGACGTCGGCGAAGTAGACCGCGAGGCGGAACTCCTCGGGGATCGCCTGCAGCGCGCGCTTCACGTCGCTGTCGGGGAGGTGGTCGAGCGCCTCCGCCTCGGCGGAGCGCAGGCCGACCGAGGTGTGCGACTCGGCTCGCGCCAGCTGGTAGTCCTCGATCTCGGCCGAGTCGGACTCGAGCGGCTGGCGCTGCTTCTTGCGGTAGCTGTTGATGTAGGTGTTGGTGAGGATGCGGTACATCCACGCCTTGAGGTTGGTGCCCGGCTTGTACTGGTGGAAGGCCGCGTACGCCTTGGCGAACGTCTCCTGGACGAGGTCCTCCGCGTCGCTCGGGTTGCGGGTCGTGCGCAGGGCGGCGCTGTAGAGCTGGTCGAGCAGCGGCATCGCCTCGCGCTCGAAGCGCGCTCGACGCTCGTGCTCGCTCTCGCTCGCGACGTCGACGGTCGCGTCCGCGCGGGCGACGTCGTCGGGGTCGGGCGCCAGGCTCGGCGCGGGCGCCGCCGCGCTCGCCCGGCTCGTCGCGGTCGTGTCGGTGCTCGGGTCCGGGAGCCGCAGGGCGGCGCTCGGATCGGTCTTCTTGTCCTTTGCCATCGCCTCCCAGCCTAGACCGGTGGGCTGCGGCACCCGACCGCGCTCGACCGGCACGGTCGTCACGCTCTCGGGCTCACGGGTGGGGCAGGTGACCATGCTCCGTGCAACGACACCTAGCCGGGGAGCATTCCCGCGATCGACGTGAGGGCCTCGGTCAGGGCACTCCGCGCCACCTTGGGGAAGCTGTGCGCGCCGGGCACCTCGATGAGGGTCGCCCCCTCCGGCAGGTGCGGGCGCACCTCGTCCGGCGTGCCGAACGTGTCGTTGGTGCCCTGCACGACCCACGAGGGGTCGGGCGCGAGAGCGAGCTCGTGGGCGCGGAGCTTCTCGGGCTGGCCCGGCAGGTGGAGCGGGAAGCTGAGCAGGAGCCCCGCGTCGGCCTCGAGCGGCCCCGCCGTGCGGCACGCCACCCGCGCACCGGCACTGCGTCCCCCGACGACGAGCGGCCGCGGCAGGCGGCCGCGGCCCGTCACGAGCGCCTCGACGATCGGGACCCATGCGACGTCGAGGGAGGGCGGACGCCCGGCCACGCGGCGACCCGCGACGAGCCAGGGCTGCTCGACCAGCACGACAGCCCACCCCGCGCCGACGAGGACCTCTCGGGCGATGGCGAGGTCGATCGCGCCCAGCCCTCCTCCGGCCCCGTGGCCGAGGACGACGGTGCCGCGCGGGCGGGACGGCCGCTGGACGTGGGCGCGCCCCGGGCCGCCGGGGGTCTCGATCTCGCGGACCGTCTCGCGGATCGGGGCGCTCACGCGCCGACCACCTCACCGGTCATCGGGTCGACGACGCCCTCGAGCTCGGACGCGGGGACGGGCTCGACGAGGGCGGGCCCGTTGTTGCGCGTGGCGCCCACGGCGCGGCTCACCGGGTGCGCCTCGAAACGTCCGGGCTCGGAGAAGTCGAGGACGCTCTGCACGTAGGCAGGGTCCTTCTCGTCGGGGTCGAGCCAGTGCTCCCACTGGGTCGGCTCGAGGACGAGGGGCTGCCGGTCGTGGATGCGGTCCATGCCGGGGTCGGCCGCGGTCGTGATGATCGTGAAGGTCGTCAGCCAGGCCGCCGGGTCGCCGTCCGGCAGCTCGCGGTCGCGCCAGAACTCGTACAGCCCGGCAAAGGCGACAGGGGCCCCGTCGGCGCGGTGGATGAAGAAGGGCTGCTTGCGCGGCTTGCCCTTGGCATCGACGGCCGTCGGCGAGACCTGCCACTCGTACCAGCCGTCGGCCGGCACGATGCACCGGCGCGAGAGCGCCGCCTTGGCGAAGGCGCCCTTGCCGAGCACCGACTCGGCGCGGGCGTTGGTCATGCGCAGTCCCGTCGTGACGTCCTTCGACCAGGCGGGCACGAGGCCCCACGTGAGCATCCGGAGCTGTCGTGCCGGGACGACGGGCCCGTCGGGGTCGTCGGGGTCGTCGCCACGCGGCCGTCGGGTGAGGACGACCGGGGCCTGCTTGGACGGGGCCATGTTCCAGTCGGGCTCGCCCGCCGGCGGGCTCTGGGGGTTCTTGAGCACGCTGCGCGCGGGCTCGTCGGTGTGGTCCTCGTCGACGTCGAAGGCCTCGATGAGCTCGTCCGGCCGCGCGCTCGCGGCATACCTCCCGCACATGCGCCACAGCGTATGCCGGGTGGCCGACGACAGGGATCGCGACGGCCTACGTGTCCGTGGCGCTCACGACGACGCCGAGGACGGGCGTGGGCAGCACGTCCCGCGCCGCGGGTATGTCGATACCGTAGGTGCCCACAGGTCCACGATGGCCACGACGCGTTCCGGCGGGTCGCGGCCAGAGGAGGAAAAAACGCATGATCGTCCGTCGTCTCGCCCGTCCGCTGCTCGCATCCGTCTTCGTCGCAGCAGGTGTCGAGGCCCTCCGCCACCCGGCTGCGCGCACCGACCAGGCCGCCCACCTGCTCCAGAAGGTGCCCGGCCAGGTTCCGGGGGCCGAGGTCGCCGCGAAGGACCCCGACCTCTTCGTCCGGATCAACGGTGCCGCCCTCGTCGGCGGTGGCGTGCTGCTCGCGACCGGTCGTCTGCCGCGCCTCGCCTCGACGGTGCTCGCGGCGTCGATCGTGCCGACCACGGCCATCGAGCACGCGTTCTGGGAGGAGACCGACCCCACGCGCAAGGCGCAGAGTCGCAGCCTCTTCCTCAAGAACGTCGGCCTGCTCGGGGGCCTGCTCCTCGCGGCCGTCGACACCGAGGGCAAGCCCGGCCTGGCCTGGCGCGCCCAGCACGCCACGAAGACGACGCGCCGCGAGGCCCGTCACGCCCAGCGGGCCGCCAAGCGTGAGGCGCGCCTGCTCGCCCATCGAGCCCAGGACGTCGTGAGCTGAGTTGAGTCCCGCTGATCCATCGCCCCACCCGACGTCCGAGACGGACGGTGTCCCCGACGGGGGCACCCTGACCGCGGAGCCGGACTGGGCCGCACCGCTCGCACCCGGACCGCTCGACGCCACGGTCGTCCTGCCCGGCAGCAAGTCCCTGACCAACCGCTACCTCGTGCTCGCCGCGCTGGCGAGCGACCGTTCGCGGCTGCGGGCCCCGCTCCGCTCGCGCGACACGCTGCTCATGGCCGATGCGCTGCGCGCGCTGGGCGTACGCATCGACGACGTGGCGCCCGAGGGCGAGTCCGCGGCGGGCGCGGTCCCCGACTGGGTGGTGACACCGCCCGAGAAGCTGAGTGGTGACGTGACGGTCGACTGCGGCCTCGCCGGGACGGTGATGCGCTTCCTGCCCGCCGTGGCTGCACTCGCCGACGGGCCGGTCCGGCTCGACGGCGACCCGCAGGCGCGGGTGCGCCCGATGGCGCCGGTCACCGATGCGCTGCGCGCCCTCGGGGTCGACGTCGAGGACGACGAGGGACGCCTGCCGGTCACGGTCAACGGACGCACACGCGTGCCGGGCGGGTCGGTGACGATGGACGCGTCCGCCTCGTCGCAGTTCATCTCGGCACTCCTCCTCGCCGGCGCGCGCTACGACGAGGGCGTCACGGTGCACCACGACGGCAAGCCGGTGCCGAGCGAGCCGCACCTCCTCATGACGGTCGAGACGCTGCGCGACGCGGGAGCGATCGTCGACGACAGCGAGCCCAACACCTGGCGCGTCGAGCCGTCCGAGATCAACGCCCTCGACGTGTCCGTCGAGCCCGACCTGTCCAACGCCGGACCCTTCGTCGCGGCCGCGCTCGTCGTCGGTGGCACCGTGCGGGTACCCGGCTGGCCGCAGCACACGACCCAGGCCGGCGACCTCCTCCGCGAGATCCTCGACACGATGGGCGCCGACGTGCGCCTCGACCGCTCCGGGCTCACCGTCGTCGGCAGCGGCGAGCTCGTCGGCATCGACATCGACCTGCACGACGCGGCCGAGCTGACCCCCACCGTGGCGGCGCTCGCGGCGCTCGCGTCGACACCGACGTGGATCCGCGGCGTGGCCCACATCCGGGGTCACGAGACCGACCGTCTTGCGGCCCTCACCGCCGAGCTCGGCCGGGTCGGGTCCAGGGTCACCGAGACCGACGACGGGCTGCGCATCTCGCCGGCACCCTTGCACGGTGGGCGTTTCCGCAGCTACCACGACCACCGGATGGCCACCGCGGGCGCGATCATCGGCCTGCGCGTGCCGGGCGTGCACGTCGAGGACATCGGCACGACCCGCAAGACGCTCCCCGACTTCGTCGGGCTGTGGCAGGGCATGCTCGACGGCTCCGGCCCGGTGGTGCTCTCGCGATGAGCTGGCGGGACCTCGACGAGGGAGACATCCGGGTCCGTCCCAGCCGCAAGGGGTCCCGGCCTCGCACCAAGGAACGCCCGGCCCACGCCGATGCCGTCGTCGCCATGGTCATCGGCGTCGACCGTGGCCGCTACACGTGCCTCATCCCCAAGGGAGCCCTGGGCAAGAAGGAGCCGGAGCGCATCGTCACGGCCATGAAGGCCCGCGACATCGGCCGCACCCGCGTCGTCGTCGGTGACGACGTCGCGCTCGTCGGCGACCTCGCCGGCGGGCCGGACGCCCTGGCCCGCATCGTGCGCATCGAGGAGCGGCGGTCGGTGCTGCGCCGCACGGCCGACGACACCGACCCGTTCGAACGCATCATCGTCGCCAACGCCGACCAGCTCGTCATCGTCACGGCGCTGGCCGACCCCGAGCCACGGCCACGCATGGTCGACCGCTGTCTCGTCGCGGCCTACGACGCCGACCTCGAGCCCCTGCTCGCACTGACGAAGGCCGACCTCGTCGATCCGGCCCAGTTCCTGGCGAACTACACCCCGCTCGAGGTCGAGCACGTCGTCACCTCGTGGAAGGACGGCGACTTCTCCGGCCTCGACGACCTCCGCGCCAAGCTGTCCGGCAAGGTCTCCGTGCTCGTCGGCCACTCCGGCGTCGGCAAGAGCACCCTCGTCAACGGTCTCGTCCCCGGCGCGCTGCGCGCCACCGGCGTCGTCAACGACACGACGGGACGCGGGCGTCACACCTCGACGAATGCCGTGGCACTGCGCCTGCACGGAGCCGACGGCTCCGACGACGGCTGGGTCATCGACACGCCGGGCATCCGGTCGTTCGGGCTCGCCCACATCGACGTCGACCACATCATCGACCACTTCCCCGACCTCGCCGCGGGCACCGACGGCTGCCCCCGCGGCTGCACGCACGACGAGGAGGAGTGCGCGCTCGACGCGTGGGTCGCCGAGGGCCACGCCGGACCTGCCGGCGCGTCGCGGCTCGAGTCGCTGCGTCGCCTGCTCAGCAGCCGGAGCACCGAGGAGCACTGAGCCGCAGCGGCATACGTCGTCGGGCTCACCGCCCCTGCTCGGACCGTTGCCGCTAGGTTGAGCCGGTGACCTCCTACGACGACGACCTTCGTCTGGCCCATGTCCTCGCGGATGCCGTCGAGAGGGTGACGATGGCACGCTTCCGCGCCGCCGACCTGGTCGTCGAGAGCAAGCCGGACCTCACGCCGGTCACCGACGCCGACCGCGCCGCGGAGGAGCTCGTGCGCCACCAGCTCAAGCGCACCCGACCCCGTGACGCCGTCGAGGGCGAGGAGTTCGACACGACCGGGCACGGTCCACGGCGATGGATCATCGACCCGATCGACGGCACGAAGAACTTCGTCCGCGGCGTGCCCGTGTGGGCCACGCTCATCGGCCTCGTCGTCGACAACGTGCCGGTGCTCGGTCTCGTCGCCGCGCCCGCCCTGCAGCGCCGCTGGTGGGCCGCGACCGGGTCGGGAGCCTGGAGCGGTCGCTCCCTGTCGTCCGCCCGACGCATCTCGGTCTCGCAGGTCGGCCGGCTCGGCGACGCGTCGCTGTCGTACTCCTCGCTGGCCGGGTGGCGCGTGCGCGGCCGCCGCGACGACTTCCTCGACCTCATGGACGACTGCTGGCGCACCCGCGCGTACGGCGACTTCTGGTCCTACATGCTCGTCGCCGAGGGCGCCGCCGACATCGCCGCCGAGCCCGAGCTGGCGGTCCACGACATGGCTGCCCTCGTCGCGATCGTGCAGGAGGCCGGCGGCCGGTTCACCGGCCTCGACGGCAAGGACGGCTGCTGGAGCGGCAACGCCCTGGCGACCAACGGCCTGCTCCACGACGAGGTCCTGTCGCGCATCGGGATGCCACCGGCCTGAGACCGCGCTGGGCGGGCTGCGCTGCCCGGCATAGCCTTTCGGCATGAGCACCGAACCCACCCGGCAGTCCGAGGTCTCACCCCCCGTCGCCACGGTCCGCTCCGCCGGTGCCACGGACGTGCCGGCGCTGGCCACGGTCGCGGCGGCGACCTTCGAGCTCGCGTGCCCGCCCTCGATGACGCGGGAGCGGGTCGACGCCTTCGTCGACGAGGTGCTCTCGCGCGACCGGTTCGCCGGCTACGTCGCCGACACCGGCCGGCACGTCCTCCTGGCCGAGAGCGACGGGACCGCGCTCGGCTACGCCATGCTCGTCGCCGGCGACCCGCAGGACGGCGACGTCCGGGCCGCGATCCGACTCCGGCCGACGGTCGAGCTGTCGAAGATCTACGTCCTTCCGGAGGCGCACGGCACCGGGGCCGCGGCCCTGCTCATGGCCCGGTCCCTGGACTGGGCGAGCGAGACCGGTGCCGCCGGCGTGTGGCTGGGCGTGAACCAGCAGAACGAGCGCGCGCAGCGGTTCTACGCCAAGAGCGGCTTCGAGCGGGTCGGCACCAAGCGCTTCCTCGTCGGCGGCGTCTACGAGGACGACTACGTCATGGAGCGCCCCGTTCCCCCGCTCCCCTGACCGAACGCGGCGTTCGGTCGCGAACTCACGGTCAGAGCAGTGAGTTCGCGAACGAACGCGGCGTTCGGTGGGGTGAGGTCGAGCGTCACGCGGGTGCCGGTCTCACCTCGACTCGAGCGGGGTACGGGGTCAGGCGTCCGTGACGACGGCGACCTCGCCGAGGTCGAGCGCCCGGATGTCCTCGAGGTGCGCGTCGACGTCGCCGACCACGACGATCGTCCACCCGGCCCCCGGGCGGCCCGTCCCGATGCCCGCGCCATCGGCGAACCGGGCGTATGCCGCCTCGACCCTGCCGCGGTCGACTGCGGCGAGGTCACGGAGGTTCTCGGTGGTGAAAGCCGTGGTGCGTCCGTCGAGCGCCATGCCCACCGCCTCGTCGGCGATGGTGTCGGCCGTGGCATAGCGGCCCGGAGCGGTCTTGGAGATGAAGTCGACGCCGGAGCGGATCTCCTTGTCGCTGAAGCCGTTCCGGCCACTCTCGAGGATCTCGACGAGGAGCCGCAGCGACTCCGCGGTCGAGTCGGCTCGGACCGAGCCGGACGTGAGGAAGACGCCACCGCGTCGGCGGGGCCGGAAGCTCGACCGGATGCCGTAGGTGTACCCCTTCTCCTCGCGCAGGACAGCGTCGATGCGCGCGTTCGGCGAGCCACCGAGGACGAAGCCGAGCACCGGGTAGGGAGCCCATCCACCTTCGACGGAACGGTCGGGCCCGGGGGCGCCGATGACGAACTCGGTCTGCACCGAGTTCGGGCGCGAGACGAGCACGATGCGCCCACGGTCGGGGGCGAGTGCGGCGGAGTGCTGGAGGTAGCGCTCCCGGTCGCGGGAGCCGCGCGACCATCCGCCGAGGGCCGCCTCGACGAGTGCCGGCACGTCCAGGCCCTCGAGGTCCCCGGCGACGACCACGGTCCCCCCGGCCGCGACGACGTGCTCGGCATGGAAGGCCACCACGTCCTCCCGGGTGATCGACGAGACCGTCTCGGGCGTGCCACCCGTGGGCCGGGACGAGCGGTCGTCGGGTGCGTAGAACGTGCGCACGAACTCGAGCCCGGCGCGGTGCGCGGCCACCGAGCGCTCCTGCTCGATCTCGGCGAGGCGCGTGCGCACCTGACGGGCGACCTCCGCCTGCGGGAAGGCGGGCTCGGTGAGGATCTGTCGGAGCAGGTCGAGGGCGGGCTCGAGGTTGCCCTTGACGACGTCGAGGTCGAGGGACAGACCGGCGTCGGCCATCCCCGCACCGAAGCTGACGCCCTTGCGCTCGAGGAGCCGGGCGAACTCCTCGGCGGTGTGCTGGGCGGTGCCCTCGTCGAGGGTGCGGGACATGACCGAGGCCACGCCCTCGCGCTGGCGCGGCTCGTCACGGAGCGACACGGGCAGGCCGAGGCGCACCGAGACGACGTACTGGCCGGGCACGTCGTAGGTGATCAGGCGCAGGCCGTTGGGCAGGTCGTGCGTGCTGTCCCCGGGGAAGTCCCACGGCTCGGGCGGGGCGACGGCGGGGCGGGCGACGGCGGTCATGCGGCCTCCTCCGAGTCCTTGTCGGTGCGGTCGGTGCGGTCGGTGCGGTCGGCGTCGTCGGCGTCGTCGGGCTGGTCGGCGTCCTTGCTCGTGTCGGCGAGGTAGCGCACGACCGCCCGCGAGGCGGGATCGAGCCAGGCGGCGGCCGCCGCCCGGGCCTGCTCGGCGGTCACGGCTCGGATGCGGTCGACGAAGGTGTTGACGTAGGCCGGGTCGCCCGTGAGCAGGGCATGGTGGCTGATGTGGTCGGCTCGCTCCTCGATGCTCGCGAGCGCGCTGAGCCACGAGCGTTCGGTGTCGGCGATGACCGACTCGAGCTCGGCCCCGTCCGGTCCCTCGTCGATGAAGCGTCGGATCTCCTCGCAGACCGCGGCCTCGACCTGCTCGACGTCGGCGCCGGCGGACACGTCGACGGTGATGGTGCCGAGCCCGACGCCGTCCACGAGGCCCATGGTCCAGCCGCCCACGGCGACGGCGGTCTCGTCGGTGCGCACGAGCCGGCGCACGAGGCGCGAGCTCGCCAGGCCACCCAGGACGTCGACCGCGACCTGGCAGGCGAGGTAGTCGGGCGTCGTGTCGACCGGGAGCCGGAAGGAGACGTAGATGCGGTCGTTCGGGACGTCACCGACGCGGTCGAGACGCACCGGCTCGGACAGGGGTGGCAGCTGCGGGTGCCGCTCCCTGGCCTCGAGCTCGATGGCCGGGAGCCGGCCGAAGTACGTCTCGGCGGCCGCGAAGCCCTCCTCGGGCGTCACGTCGCCAACGAGGGTCAGCACCGTGTTGTTGGGCCCGTAGTGCGCGCGGAAGAAGGCATGGACGTCCTCGAGCGTCGCTGCGTCGAGGTCCTCCATCGACCCGATCGTCGGGTGGTGGTACGGGTGGTCCTCCGGGAACGCGGTGGCGTAGATGTCGATGAGCGCCGAGCCGTAGGGCACGTTGTCGTAGCGCTGGCGCTTCTCCTCCTTGACGACGTCGCGCTGGTTGTCGAGGTTCTCCTGGGTCACGGCCTCGAGCAGGTGCCCGTGCCGGTCGGCCTCGAGCCACAGGGCGAGCTCGAGGGCGCCGGTCGGCACCGTCTCGAAGTAGTTCGTGCGGTCGAACCACGTCGTCGCGTTGAGGCGGGCACCCTCGTCCATCAGGGCCGAGAAGTGCTCGCCCGAGGCGACGTTGCGGCTGCCCTGGAACATGAGGTGCTCGAAGAGGTGGGCGAAGCCGGTGCGTCCGGGGGCCTCGTGTCGGGAGCCGACACCGACCCAGAGATTCACCGCGACGTTGGGCACCGTGTGGTCCTCGCTGACGATGACGCGCAGGCCGTTGGCGAGCGTGTGCTCCGCGAGCGGGTAGGAGATCGCTGTCACGGCTCGACCTTATGCGAAGCGACGGGCAGGATGACCAGCCACGAACCCACACGGTCGCGCCGTGGACGTGCACAATGCGGGGGCCACACTCGGCACACCGTCCGTCCACGTCCGTCAGGAGCAGCCACCCCGATGTCCGACCACCCCGTTCCCGAAGCCACGTCGCCCGAGCCGGTGGGCCAGCCGTCCCAGCCGGCCCAGTCGGCCCATCCGGCCCAGCCGGCCCAGCCGGCCCATCCGGCCCAGCCGGCCCAGCCGGCCCCGACCACGTCGGGTCGCCTGTCCGGGCTCAAGCGCTTCGGCGGATTCCTCCTCGCCATCCTCGTGTTCTTCCTGTTCCGGGCCTTCACCGCTGACGACGGCACCCACGGCATCAAGACGGGCGAGTGCATCGCGTCGGTCGGGACCGACGACTTCAAGAAGGTCGACTGCAGTGACTCGACGTCCTTGGGCTCGGTCACGTTCGTCGAGAAGAACGCCCCCACCGACGAGACGTCCGCCCTCGCCCTCTGCGCGAAGCACGGTGCCGCGAACGCCTTCACGAGCGCCACCTCGGACGGCGGCGCCGGGACGATCATCTGCGTCGCGGACCCCAAGTAGCCGACGCGCCTGCTGCACCGCTGACGACGGGGGCGTCCGGCCAGGGCCGGGCGCCCCCGTCGTCGTGACGCATCCCATCAGGTAACTCTTGGTTATGCTCTTTTGAACTAGCATCACTACGCGCTATGCTTCGGGTATGGGTGGAGCTCCGGAGAACGACCTGCTGGCCACGATCCGTGCGAGCGTGATCGGTGAGGACCAGGTGATGCACGGGCCCTACGGTCCGCGCCGTGTCACCTACGCCGACTACACCGCCTCGGGTCGTGGACTCACCTTCATCGAGGACTTCATCCGGGACGAGGTCCTCCCCCGCTACGCCAACACCCACACCGAGAGCTCAGGCACGGGCCTGCAGACGACGCGGCTGCGCGAGGACGCCCGCCGCACCATCCGCGACGCCGTGGGCGGCGACGACGAGACGGTCGTCGTCTTCGCCGGCTCGGGCTGCACCGGAGCCATCGACAAGCTCGTCGGCATCCTCGGCCTCCGCATCCCGTCGAACTTCGAGGACCGTTGGCACGCCAGCGATCTCGTGCCTGCCGACCAGCGTCCTGTCATCTTCATCGGACCCTACGAGCACCACTCCAACGAGGTGATGTGGCGCGAGTGCGTGGCCGACGTCGTCGTCATCCCACAGGACCTCGACGGGCACGTCGACATCGAGGTGCTGCGCCGGCGCCTCGTCGAGCACGCCGACCGCCCGCTGCTCATCGGGTCCTTCTCGGCCGCGAGCAACGTCACCGGCATCGTCACCGACACCGACGCGATCTCCTCCTTGCTCCACGAGCACGGCGCCCTCGCGTTCTGGGACTACGCTGCAGCGGCGCCGTACGTCGACATCGAGATGTACGGCCGGGGCGGACGCGGCGTGGCCGGCCCCACGGCATACAAGGACGCCGTCTTCCTCAGCCCGCACAAGTTCATCGGCGGCCCGAGCACGCCCGGCGTCCTCGTCGTGCGCCGCGAGCTCATGACCAACCGGGTGCCCGACGTGCCGGGCGGGGGCACCGTCGCCTACGTCAACCCCGACGCCCACGACTACCTCACCGACCCCGCGCACCGCGAGGAGGGCGGCACCCCCGCCATCATTGAGGCCATCCGGGCCGGGCTCGTCTTCAAGCTCAAGGAGGCCGTCGGCGTGGAGACCATCCGCGCCCGCGAGGACCACTTCCTCCAGCGCGCGGTCACGGCCTGGCGCGACGAGCCCGGCATCGAGATCCTCGGCAACCTCGAGGCCGAGCGCCTGTCGATCGTCTCGTTCGTCGTCCACGCGCAGGGTGAGCGCTACCTGCACCACAACTTCGTCGTGGCCGTGCTCAACGACCTCTTCGGCATCCAGGCCCGCGGCGGCTGCTCGTGCGCCGGGCCCTACGGCCACTACCTGCTCGGCATCGACCTCGAGCGGTCGCACGAGTTCGAACGTGAGATCGGTCGCGGCTGCGAGGGCATCAAGCCCGGCTGGGTGCGGGTCAACTTCAACTACTTCATCTCCGACGTCGTCGCCGACTACGTCATCGAGGCGGTCCGCCTTGTGGCCCGCGACGGCTGGCGCCTGCTCGGCGACTACGACTTCGAGCCCGCGACGGGTCTCTGGCGCCACCAGGACGGCCCGGTCGAGCCGCCGCTGCGGCTGCACCAGGTGAGCTTCGACCAGGGTCACCTCACCTATCCCGCCCAGCTCGAGCGCGCCGGCGAGGACGCGCTGGCCGGACACCTTGCCGACGCGCGCGCGATCCTCGCCGCCGCCACGCCGGAGCGCTGCGACGAGGCGCACGTCAACGTCGACTTCGACCACCTGCGGTGGTTCGAGCTGCCGGTCCGCAGCCTCTCGCGCTGAGCAGTCGGCGACCGGGTCGTCGCTGGCGGCTCGTCAGGGCACGAGCACCAGCTTGCCGCCGGCCCGCCCGCTGTCGCTCAGCTGCTGCGCCGCGGCCGCCTCCGCGAGCGGCAGGACGCGCGAGATCGTCGTCGTGACCTCACCGGACGCCCGTCGGGCCACGAGGTCGGCGAGCTCCTCTGCCGAGCGCTCCGACGTGCCGCTGAAGGTGATGTTCCGGGTGAAGGCCGCTGGGTCGGCGATCGTCACGAGCCGGTCGGCGCCGCCGAGCAGCTCGACGGACCCGTCGAGGACGCCGGCCCCGCTGGCGTCCAGCACGGCGTCCACGCCCGAGGGCGCGAGGGCGCGCACGCGCTCGAGCCAGCCCTCGCCGTACGTGGTGGGCGTGGCGCCGAGGGCCGCCACCCGGTCCTGGTTGGCGGCCGAGGCCGTGCCGATGACGGTGGCACCGCTCGCGACCGCGAGCTGCGTCGCGACCGCCCCCACGGCGCCGCTCGCCCCGTGCACGAGCAGCGTCTCACCGGGCCGCACGTCGAGCAGGCGCAGAACCCGTCGGGCCGTCTCGCCCGCGACGGGGAGGGACACGGCGACGGTGGCGTCGAGCGAGTCGGGCAGGGCGGCATACGTGCTCAGCACGGCGAGCTCGGCGTAGGCGCCGCCCTCCGCGAACCCGACGACCCGGTCGCCGACGGCGACATCGGTGACGCCATCGCCCATCGCGTCGACGACCCCGGCCGCCTCGAGCCCGGGCACGAGCGGGAACGTCGTGTCGGGTGAGGCAATGAGGCCGCTGCGGGCCTTGCCGTCGGCGGGGTTGACCCCGACGGCCTCGACGCGCACCCGGACCTGACCCGGCCCGGGCTGCGGGTCGGGCAGCTCGGCCTCGTGGAGCTCCTCGGGTCCGCCGAACCGGTCGATGACGATGGCCTTCATGCTCTCTCTCCTCGTGCCCGGGCCGCCCGGTGGGCGGCGTCACCCGGACAACGACGAGGGAGGCCGGCGTATGCCGTCGCGTCCGCTCCGTGGTCACCGCCGGGTCGGCGTCAGGTCGCCCGCAGGGTCGGCGTCGGGTCGCCCGTCGGGTCGGCGTCGGGTCACCGGCCGTTCACGGGGCCATGGCGGCATAGCCCGTCGAGTGGTGGACGGCGATGCCGGCGTAGGTCGCGTAGGCGGAGGCGCGCGCGTCGACCTGGGCGCGAGCTGGTCGTGCATCCGCGTCAGGGTCTGCCCGTGGAAGGACTGCTTGACCTCGGTGGAGTCGGGCCCGAGGTAGTTCGTCTCCTGGCCGATGCGCACCGGCCTACCAGCGGCTGCGGCCGAGGCGAGGTGCTGCGGCAGGGCGTAGTCGGGACCGGGCGACGCGCGGGCCGCCCTCGGAGACGCGGGTGCCGGGGCACGGACGCGACGTTCGGGCATGCTGGGCGCATGGACGCGCCCCTGCTCAGCGGTGAGCGCCTCGCCGAGCTCGCGCTCGCGGGGCTCACCTACCCGGAGGTCGGTGCGACCCTGCGCAAGGGAGCCCTGCCGGGCGGCTACCGTCACCTGCGTCGACGCGCCGTGGTCGGGCAAGGCGCCGACGACCTCGAGCGCGCCACGGAGGCGTTGCTCGGCTGGGCCGTCCAGCGTGGGGCGGGCGTACGCGTGCTCCCGTCGAGTCCGCTCGTCCTGCCGGCGGTCGTCGCCGACCTGCGCGTCGGCCCGGGGCCGCTGTCCCTCCGGGCGCCCGTACGCGTCGTCGACGTCGTCGAGGGACCGCGTCGGCGAGGCTTCGCCTACGGCACGCTCCCCGGTCATCCCGAGAACGGGGAGGAGTCGTTCGTCGTGTCGATCGGCGACGACGGGGCAGTCACCTTCACCGTGCGAGCGTTCTGGCGACCCGCCGGCGCCCTGGCACGGTTGAGCGGCCCGGTCGGGCGCAGGGCCCAGCGCGGCATCACCGGCCGCTACCTGCGGTCGCTCGAGTCGCTCGTCCGACGCGCCACCTGAGGGCCGCGCACCTCGTGCGCGCGGAACTCAGTGCAGGAACGTCTTGGACACGACCATGACGATGCCGAGCAGGGCTGCTGCGAGCGACTCCCTGAAGGCCGTGCGCGGGCTCGAGCCGGCGGAGCGGGCCCCGAGGTAGCCGACCGCACCGAGCTCGATGACGGTGAG
The DNA here is from genome assembly GCF_001428505.1 of Terrabacter sp. Root181. Lineage (GTDB taxonomy): Bacteria > Actinomycetota > Actinomycetes > Actinomycetales > Dermatophilaceae > Terrabacter. The sequence continues at coordinate 1,479,020 of NZ_LMHU01000001.1, read as the reverse complement.
CCACAGGGCGAGGTCGACCGCGAGCGCGGTCTCGGCGCCGAGCAGGGACGCGACGAGGACGACCACGATGGCCGGCACCCCGCCCATGAGCACGCGAGACTCGTGCCGGATCGCGGCGGCCATCCGTCGCGGCAACGGTGACCGACCGTGGTTGAACTGGTCGGCGAAGGCCCGCACGTAGACGTCGGCGAGCCAGTACACGATGAGCACGAAGACGGACGCGACGACGACACGGGCCGCGGAGGGCACGTGGTTCGCGGTGGCGCTCATGACGGCGCCCGTGATGATCGCACCGTAGAGCAGTCCCGCCGGGTTGCCTCGGGCGATGAGTCGCGTGGCCCGCTCCCTGGCCGTCTCGTCCGCCACGTTCCCCCCTCCACGGCGCGCCGCCTGGTCGCGGCGCCTCGGGGCCAGCCTCCCGCGACGGGCTGTGGCGCGCCAGTGCACCGCACCCGCGAACGACGAAGGGCCCCAGATCTCTCTGGGGCCCTTCGTATCGCTGACGCGATCAGTAGCGGGGGCAGGATTTGAACCTGCGACCTCCGGGTTATGAGCCCGGCGAGCTACCGAGCTGCTCCACCCCGCGTCGGCAAGAGCAACGTTACGCGAAACCTCCCGCAGGACCAAATCGAGGCGGCGTCCGGCTCGAAACCGAGCTGACCGGGCCCGGAACGACCTGTGGCAGCACGCGATTCGCGTGCTGCCACAGGTGGTGCTCGATGACGGATCGTCAGGGCGTCGCCTTCGGCACCGACTGCGGCGATGCCTCCACCGCGCGCGTCAGGGCCTCCTTGAGCTTCGCCTGTGCCTGGCCGTAGGCGGCGAAGTCGCCGCGCTTCAGGGCGGCCTCGCCCTCGACGTAGGCCGCCTGTGCGTCCTTGAGCGCCTTGGACAGCGCCGCCGCGTCGGGGCTGCCCGGCGTCGACGACGGCGTCGGGGTGGGCGTCGCGGTGCTGCCCGGCGTGGGCGTCGGGGTCGGCGTGGGAGTCGTGCCGTTGTCACCGGCCTGCGCACCCGACGAACCGCCGAAGAGGTCGTTGAGCGCTGCGTCGAGCGACCCGGCCCAGGCGATCTTGTCGCCGAAGGCGACGGCGACGGCCGAGAGGCGCGGGTAGGTGCCCGAGCCGGTCGAACGGGCCTGGACGTAGATCGGCTGGACGTAGAGCAGTCCCCCACCGACCGGGAGGGTCAGCTGGTTGCCGAAGATGACGCTGGCGCCCGTCGACGAGGTCGTCGAGATGAACTGCGCCAGTGTCAGCTGTCGGCCGAGGGAGGCGTCGTTCGAGGTGACGGACGAGGTCCGCATGTCGTTGTAGACGAGACCCGGCCCGTTGACCGAGCCTCCCGTCGTCTCGAGCAGCCGCAGCTTGCCGTAGTTGGGCGACTTCTTGCCGTCCTGGTTCCCGGCGTCGCCGTCGACCGCGAGGAAGCCCGAGAGGACGTTGCGGTCACCGGTCGGCATGAAGGTCGAGGTCAACGAGAACGCCGGGCTCGACTGGTCGGGCATCGCGAGCGAGAGGTAGTAGGGCGGCTGGGGTAGGTTCTCGGCCGGCTGCGTCGGGTCCTCGGGCACGCGCCAGAAGTTCTGGCCGCCGTAGAAGGACGCCGCATCCTGGTCGTGGTACTTCGACAGGAGCGTGCGCTGGACCTTGAAGAGGTCCTCGGGGTAGCGCAGGTGCTCCATGAGCGAGCCCTTGATGTCGCTGAGCGGCTTGACCGTGCCCGGGAAGATCGACATCCACGCCTTGAGCACGGGGTCCTGCTCGTCCCACTGGTAGAGCGTGACCGTGCCGTCGTAGGCATCCACGGTCGCCTTGACGGAGTTGCGCACGTAGTTGACCTGGCCGGCCTGCACGGCCCGCACCGACGTGCGGGTGCTCGTGACGGCATCCTCCGTCACCGTGTCGAGCGTCGTCGTCTGCGAGTACGGGTAGTTCGCCGAGGTCGTGTAGCCGTCGAGGATCCACTGCACCCGACCGTCGACGACGGCGGGGTAGGCGTTGCCGTCGAGCGTCAGCCACGGCGCGACGCGCTGGACGCGCTCACGAGGTGTGCGGTGGTCGAGGACGCGCGAGTCGTTGGTCACCGCATCGGAGAGGAGGAAGTTGATCTCGCGGTACTTCACGGCATACGCGAGCCGCTTGACGGCGTCAAGCTGCACGCCACCCACGCCGGCGTAGGTGTAGTTGATCTGCCCGGTGCCCTGGGGGTCCGGGTAGTCGAACTCCTGCTTGTTGCCGCCGACGATGGAGTACTCGGGCGAGTTCTCGCCGAAGTAGATGCGCGGCTCGTACTTTCCGAGCGCACCCTCGGTACCGATCTGCGACTCGATGAAGGTCGGACGACCGTCAGGTTCCCGCGTGTTGCCCTTGGCCGCGACGACGCCGTAGCCGTGGGTGTAGACGGTGTGGTCGTTGAGCCAGTTGCGCTGCCCGTCGGGCACGCCGTTGAGGTCGAGCTCGCGCGCGGCGATGACGGTGTCCTGGGACTTGCCCTCGAGCTGGTAGCGGTCGACGTCGAGCACGTCGGCGAACTGGTAGTAGCCCTTGCTCGCCTCGAGCTGCTTGAAGGTGGGGCTGACGACGTTGGGGTCGATGAGGCGGATGCCGGGCACCGTGGCCGCGTCGTCACGAAGGGCGTTCTGGGTGGCGACGGTCTTCGTGTCGTAGGAGTCGACCATGATCTGGTCGAAGCCGTAGGCGGCGCGTGTCGCGTCGATGTTGCGCTGGATGTAGGGCACCTCGAGGGACTTCTCCGACGGACGCACCTTGAGCGACTGCACGAGGGCCGGGTAGATGCCACCGACCGCGACGACGATGACCGCGAGCACCGCGACGCCGACGAGCGGCAGGCGCCACGAACGCGTCCAGATCGTCGTGAGGAACATGATCGCGCACATGACGGCGGCGAGCGCGAGGATGCCCTTCGTCGGGATGATCGCGTGCGACTCGGTGTACTGGATGCCGGTGATCTTCGTCGACTGGGCCGTCGCGAGGTTGTAGCGGTCGACCCAGAAGGCGATGGCGCGCACGAGGACGAGGGCGGCTGCGATGACCGAGAGGTGCACGCGGGCCGCCTGCGTCGAGCGCATCTTGGTGCCGGCCACGATGCCGCCGTAGAGGTAGTGCGTGAACGCGGCCGTGATGAAGCCGATGACGAGGATCATCGTCAGGAACGCGACGACGAAGTTGATCCACGGCAGGTCGAAGACGAAGAAGCCGATGTCGAGGCCGAACTCGGGGTCGGTGGTGCCGAACGGGCTGCCGTTGCGCCACAGCAGGAAGGTGTCCCACTGCGTCGCCGCCGACAGGCCGGCGAAGAGCCCGATCGCGAGCGGCGCCGCGATCGTGGCCGTGCGCCGCATCGGCTCGACGAGCTGGCGGTAGTGCTCCATGGCCTGCGTGTCGGGCGACGGGGCGTAGATCGGGCGGTTGCGGAAGGCGAAGTGGATGCTCGACCACACCATCGCCGCCGTCAGCAGGCCACCGACGAGGCCCAGCAGGACCTTCGTGACGATCTGGGTGCTGAAGACGCCCGCGAAGCCGACCGACTGGTACCACAGCACCTCGGTCCAGAACTGTGCCGCGATGGCGATGACCACGAGCAGCGCGGCCGCCACGACGAGTGACGTGACGAGCGGGCGTCGGGTCGGCGGCAGCGTGGCCGCGTCGGGGCGTCGGGGCTGGCCCGAGTCGTCGTCGTTGAAGTTGCCCGGCGGGGGGCCGAAGTTGCTGTCGCTCACGTGGAGTGCCTTGGGTGCTGGGGCGGGCAGGTGGTCGGGCGGACCCGTGGGCAGCCTCCTTCGGCCGCCTGCGGCAACCATAACCCGCGGCCTTGCGGCACCTGCCGCGTGATACCGCAACGTGACCCGCACGAGACCGCGCGATGTCAGGCCGGGTGGCCAGGCGGGCCGGCCGCGGGCGTTGTCAGCACGAAGGGAGCGAGCCGGTGTACGCCCGGGCCCGCGCCGGTCACCGGACGGCATACGGCAGCATGGGGGCGTGAACGCGCAGCCCGTCATCGACCCCCTCGCCATCGCCGCCCTCGACACCGAGCGCCACGTCGCGGCCTCCGGGTGGGACCAGCCCGCCCGGCTCTTCGCACTCGTGCGCACGGCCGACCTGCTCGAGCGCGAGCCCCAGCTGCGCGACCAGATGGGGCCCTCGGACCTCGCCGACGGGGCCCTGACGGCCATCGAGCAGGAGGGCCTGCCCACGACGAGCTCGCTCGAGACACTGCTCGGTCGGCTCGCCTGGCCCGACGAGGTGGACGGCTGCGCCTTCGCCATCGAGCGAATGGTCGTACCGCCGGAGGCCGAGCGCGAGCTGCCCTCGCGGGGCGACGACGCGGTCGACCACCTCGCGGCCCACCCGGACCGCAAGGACGTCCGGCTCGTCGTGGCCGTCCTGCGCGACGGCACGTCGATCTGCCTGCTGCGCCAGCGCGACCACGACTCGGACGACGCCGTCGCGACGGGCAAGGACATCGCCCCCGGGCTCGTCGAGGCCCTCAAGGCCACCTTCGAGGACTGAGCACCAGCGCCGGTCGGCGTGAGTCGGCGCCGGTCGGCGTCGCCCGCGTCAGCAGCGCGGCAGCGAGCCCGTCTGGCCCTTGGCGATGGCCTCGACCGCCGTCCGGGCCTCGTCGAACGTGCCCACCTTGAAGACGTCGAGCCCGTCGGGCACGTGCCCGACGACCTCGTCGCAGTTGTCGGCCGGGGCGAGAAAGGACGTGGCGCCGTCGGATCGGGCACCCGCGAGCTTCTGCCGGATGCCGCCGATCGGGCCGACCCGGCCCTGGTCGTCGATGGTGCCGGTGCCGGCGACCTGGTGTCCCGCGGCCAGCGGGCCGGGCGTCAGCTTGTCGTAGATGCCGAGGGAGAACATCAGCCCTGCGGAGGGGCCACCGATCGCTCCTGCGTCGATGGTCACCTTGGCGGGGAAGTCGTGGTCGAGCCCGAGCAGGACGCCGAGAGCGGTGCGGCCGCCCTGACCCTCGACGGTGGGCACGTCGACCGTCTGCTCCTTGCCAGCGCGCGTGAGCGCCAGGGACACGCTCTCGCCCGGCTTCTTCTTCTGGAGCGCGTCGCGCAGCACCTGCGTCGTCGTGACCGGCTCGCCGTCGATGCGCTCGAGCCGGTCGCCGACCTTGAGCAGACCCTTCGCCTTGGACGTGTCGGTGATGCCGGCGATGGCGACGTGGGTCGGCACGTCCTGGCCGATGGCGCGCAGCGCGACGGCCGTCGCCTCCTCCTGCGAGCCTTCCATCTGGATGGCGTTCTCCTCGGCCACCTGCTCCTGGGTGACCTGCGGGTCGAAGACGTCGTCGACCGGGAAGACGTCGCGGGCGGGGTCGACCCACGCCTGCAGGATGTCCCATGCGTCGACGGGATAGCCCGGGCCGCCCTCGACGCGCACCGTGGTGAACCGCAGCGCGCCGTCCGTCGGGTAGGTCGGCAGGCCCGAGATCGAGATGATCGGCTTGTCGTTCGCGCCCGAGGTGCCGAGGGTGTCCTGCGTCGGGCCGGGGCTCATGACGGCGTAGGGCAGGTGCACGACCGACCCCACCACCATGATGACGAGGAAGAAGAAGAAGGCGGCCAGGACCGCCTTGTTGCCGCGCGTCAGGCTGGCGCTGTCCTCACCCTCGAGCACCTCGGCACGCGTCGGCAGGTCGGTGCCGGCGGGCTGCTCCGGCACGCGCCTGATCGTCCTCACGGGAGCCCGACCCACTCGTCGGCGCCGTCGGCGAACTGCTGGTGCTTCCAGATCGGGATGGTCGCCTTGAACTCGTCGATGAGCTCGCGGCAGACGTCGAACGCCTCCCCCCGGTGCTCGGCGCTGACGCCGACGACGACGGCGATGTCACCGACCTCGAGATGGCCCACGCGGTGGACCACGGCGAGGCGCACGGAGCGCCCGTCGGCTGCGAGCCGCTCGGCGAGCGCCCGCGCAGACTCGGCCGCCTGCGGGTGTGCCGAGTAGTCGAGCGCCGCCACGGTCTGGTCGGCCCCCTCGCCGGCCGCGACACGCGCGGGCCCGTCGTGGTCGCGGACCGTGCCGACGAAGAGGCACACGCCGCCGGCCCGGGGAGAGGAGACGCTCGTGAGCACCTCGTCGACCGACAGAGGTGTCTCACGGATCTCGGCAAGGGTGACCGTCACGCCCGCAATCGTATGCCGCCGCGCGGGCACCCGCGTCACGCAACCGCGCGCCGGGGTCGGGAACCAACGTGGTCGATCCGTGGTTGTCTTGGTGTACGGCCAGACGGCCGGCACGAGATCCGTTCGAGTGGGGATGAGCAGGCATGGCCGACGACCGTGGACGCGGTGACGACAACCACAGCGACAAGGACGACGTGTCCGGTGAGGTGCCTGGCGGCGAGCCCGCCGAGGGGCAGGGCGACCCCGCTCGGCAGGGCGACCCCGCTCAGCAGGCCGACTCCGCTCAGCAGGCCGCGTCCGACGACGAGGTCGGTCCGGCGGAGCCGGGCCGTGCGCCCGGCGACTCCCCCTTCGGTCTGCCGCTGAACCGCCCCGGAGGCGGCTCGCCCGGCTCCGGCTCCGGCCCGGTCGGGTTCGGCGGCGGCTTCGGCAGCGGGTTCGGCGAGGGCTTCCCGGGCCTGCCCGACCTCGGGGGCATGGACCCCTCGGACCTCGGCGCGATGCTCGAGAAGGTGCTCGGCGAGGCCGCCGACAACCCCGAGCTCGCCGAGGCGATGAAGAGCATGGGTGTCGACCCGCGCGACCCCGCGACTCAGGCCGCGATGCGGGCCCAGCTCGGCACCTTCATGGCCGCCCAGGAGTCGCCGACGGGATCACGCGACCTGGCGACCGAGGTCGCCCGCCGGCACGTGATGGCTGCCCAGGGCAACGACGTGCACGACGAGGCGGCGGCCCGCGCGGTCGCCGACGCCGTCGCGGTCGCGACCCTCTGGCTCGACGAGCAGACCACCCTCGCCTCCCCCGCCTGGCGGGCGACCGGCCTGAGCCGCGCCGAGTGGGTCGAGGCGACGATGCCGCGCTGGTTCGAGCTCATCGAGCCGGTCTCGGACGGCGTCACGGCCGCGACGTCCGACGCCATGCGCAAGCAGGTCGGCGAGCTCGGGCCCGAGGCGTTCGGCGAGGCGCTCCCCGAAGGCCTTCCGGAGGGCTTCGACCCGCGGCAGATGATCGAGCAGTGGGCGCCGATGCTCGGCAACCTCAGCCGCCAGATGTTCTCGGCCCAGCTCGGCCAGGCCGTCGGCACGCTCGCCACCGAGGTGGTGACCGGCACGGAGGTCGGCCTCCCGCTGACAGAGCCGGGTGTCATCGCACTCCTTCCGGGCAACGTCGCCGAGCTCGCCGAGTCGCTCGAGATCGACATCGCGCAGGTGCGGCTCTACCTCGCGGTCCGTGAGGCGGCTCGCGTCCGCCTCTTCTCCGAGGTGCCGTGGCTCGGACCGCAGCTGTTGTCGGCCGTCTCCGACTACGCCCGCAACATCACCATCGACACCGACGCCATCGAGTCGGCCCTGTCGACCATCGACCCGTCGGACCCCGAGGCGCTGCGCACGGCCCTGCAGGGCAACCTCTTCCGCCCGCAGCCGACGCCGGCCCAGCGTGCCGCGCTCGACCGTCTCGAGACCCTCCTCGCCCTGGCCGAGGGCTGGGTCGACCACGTCACCGACCGCACGACCTCGCGGCACCTGCCCCTGTCGGCGGCCCTGGCCGAGACGATCCGCCGTCGCCGTGTGGGCGGGGCGGCGCAGAAGACCTTCGCCGGTCTCGTCGGGCTCGAGCTGCGCCCGCGACGTCTGCGCGACGCGGCGAACCTCTGGGCCGCACTCGAGAGCGCCGGGGGCGCGACCCTGCGCGACGGCCGCTGGGCCCACCCGGACCTCGCACCCACGTCGGCCGACCTCGACGACCCGATCGGTTTCGTCGAGCGGGCGACCGGCACGACCCCCACGAGCGCGCTGCCCGAAGGCGCCGAGGGGCTGGGTGATGGGCTGGGCGCAGACCTCGACTCCGTGCTCCAGGGCATCCTCGAGGATGCCGACCGCGAGCGCGGCACGACGCCGGGCACGACGCCGGGCACGACCGCCGGCGACGCGGGCTCCCGCGGCGAGCAGCCCGACGCCCACGACGCCGAGAACACCGAGGACGGCGAGGACACCGACGGCGACGCAGGCCCCCAGCGGTGACCGGGGCGCCCTCCGCCCCTGCCGTGCCGACCGGCCCGCGTGGGCCCCTGCAGGGACCCGATGCTGCCGCTTGGCGCCGACTGCACGCCGACGCCCTCGAGCGGCTGGAGTCGTGGGATCCCCCCGACGAGCAGCAGGAGCAGCTGCGCCGGGAGTTCCTCGACCACCTGCACACCCACCCCGACGCCATGAGCAAGGCCGGCCCACCGGCCCACCTCACAGGCAGCGTCATCGTGCTCGACGAGGACGGCGGGTCGGCCCTGCTGACCCTCCACCGTCGGGCGCGCGCGTGGTTCCAGTTCGGCGGCCACTTCGAGCCCGGCGACGCCTCGGTGTGGCACGCGGCCACTCGTGAGGCGCGTGAGGAGTCGGGCATTGCCGACATCTCGGCGTTTCCGGAGATCGCCCAGCTCGATCGCCACATTCTTTCTGGAGATTTTGGCGCGTGCCGCGAGCACCTCGACATCCGCTTCGCGGCCACGACTCCGCGGTCCGCCGAGTCGACCGTGAGCACCGAGTCCATCGACGTGAGGTGGTGGCCTGTGGACGCCCTGCCCGAGGGCACGCGCGAGGACCTGCGGCCGCTCGTCGACGCCGGTCTGAGGCTGCGGCGACGCTGACTCCGCGACCGGTGCGGAGCAGCGCGTGACGGCATACGTGCCCGTATGCCGTCAGGCCCCGCGGGCGGGCGTGCTCACTCGTCGCTGAGGTCGAGGCCGGCGGCGGCGGAGACGCCCTGGAGGTAGCCGCGCGCACGCTCGAGGCGGGGATAGCTGCGCAGCAGCGCCCAGAACTCCGGGCCGTGCCCGGGCTGCAGCAGGTGAGCCAGCTCGTGCAGCAGGACGTAGTCGACGACCCATCCCGGCATGCCACGGAGCTTGTCGGACAAGCGAATCGAGCCCTCCGCGGGCGTGCACGAGCCCCAGCGCGAGTTCTGGTTGGAGACCCAGCGCACACTCGCCGGGACCGCCCGTCCGCCGAGGTGCTCGCGCGACAGAGCGAGGGCACGCTGCTCGAGATCGCCGTCGCTGCGCTGACGACGCTGCTCCGAGGCAGCGACCCGCGCCACCATGGTGCGCACCCACTCCCCCTCCTCGGCGCGGCTCATCCGTGCCGGGACGAGGACGACCAGGCGCCCCTCCTGTCGGTAGGCCGACACGGTGCGGCGACGCTTGGCGCTGCGGCGGACCTCGACGGTCACCCCGTCGACCACCGTGTGCACCACCTCACGTCGCACCGTCGCCATGAGGGCAGGGTAGGCCAGCGTGGGGACAACGCCCCGGAGCACGGGCCCGACACGGCCGCTCCCGCGCGTCATACCTCATCCCGCACGGGCGCGCCAAGCGGGGATGAGCATGATTTCGTGCTCAGCGTGCTCTAGGGTTGAACGAGTCGAGGTACCCGTCGGATGGGTGCCATCTACAAGGAGACATCAATGGCTGACGAGACCTACAAGGGCGAGTTCTACTGCGTGAAGTGCAAGGAGAAGCGCGAGGCCGAGGGCAAGGTTGTCGTGTCCGACAACGGTCGCCGCATGGCCAAGGGACAGTGCCCCGTCTGTGGCACGAACCTGAACCGCATTCTGGGCAAGGCCTGACCAGGTCGCGGCGGCGTCTCTGACGCCGCAGATCGAGGGGGCGGGACCACACGGTCCCGCCCCTTCGCGCGTGCCCGGGGTAGCGCGCGCCCGCCGTGCCCGGCCGGCGCGCGGTACCTGAGGCTCCCGGGGGCCGGACGGCGAGGCTGTGGACGACGGCCCCACGCACCCCGGAGCGGCTGCGAGCCTGACGACCGAGGGTGGCACCCGCTGGTGGCGTCACCGGGTCTGGAGGTCCGATGTCCGCTGCTCCCGTGCCGCCCCACCCCCGCGTGCCCGTCTGGCTCCGGCCGCTGACGAGGCGACGAGGCGAGGTCCAGTTCGGCGTGCTGCCCGGCGGTCCGGTGGTCACGGGCGTCAGCGAGGCCGAGGCCGACCTGCTCGCGCAGCTCGACGGCGCCCTGCCCCTCGCCTCGACCGACCGGGTGGCGGCCGAGGCAGGCATCGACCTCGCCCGGTGGCGGGCGCTGCTCCAGCTCGCGACCGACCTCGGCGTGGTCACGGACCGTGTGCCGACCACGACGGACTCCACTGCTGCGTCGAGCTCACCGACGTCGCCGGACACCTCACCCGGACGCGTCGTCGTCGACGGCTGCGGCCACGTCGCCTCCGACATCGCCGAGGCCCTGGCGCAGGCCGGCACGACCGTCGTGCACGGCCGGGCCGCGGTCGACCGGGCGGTCGCCGCACCCCTCCGGCCCCGACCCGACCTCGTGGTGCTCGTCGGCTCGCCCGTCGTCGACCCCCGCCGCGGTGACCTGTGGCTGCGGCACGGCATCCCGCACCTGCCCGTGGCACCGGCCGGACCGCGCACCGTCGTTGGCCCCCTCGTCGACGGCTCCTCCGGTTCGCCCTGCCTGTGGTGCCTCGACCCGCACCGCGCCGACCGCGACGCGGCGTGGCCCATGCTGATGAGCCAGGCCGCGCCCACGCGGACGCTCTCGCTCGCCGGTCCGCCAGACGGCCTGCACGACGCCCTGACGCCCGGGCTCGCGCACCTCGTCGTCGGCAGCGTGACGCTGCTCGTGACCGGAGTCCTCGAAGGTCACCCGCCCCCACCCGGGGTCTCCGTCGAGGTGAGCCTGCCGTGGCCGCGCATGGACCACCGCCGCTGGCCGACCCACCCGCTCTGCCCGGCGCACCCTGCCGCCGTCACGACGCCTGACACCGGTGCCCGCGCAGGTGCCCGCGCAGGTGCTGGCGGCTCCGCGGACGCGTGGCTCCGCCGCGGGGCGTGACCGCCGGCCAGGACGGAGGGACAGCCGTACGCGGACGGGCGCCACGCGTACGCCATCGGACGTCCACGTCGCCGGGAACCCGGCGGAAGTCGGCGGGAGTCGGCAGAAGTCGGCGGGAGTCGGCGGGCGGCCCGGGCCGACCCGCCAAGGCTGGACAGATGGTCGGACGCCTCAGCCCGGGGGGTACACATAGAGTCGAGGGTGGGGCGTCGACCCGCCGCCGCGCGATCTTTCGTGGTCGCCGGCGCCGGACCGACCGCTCGCGCCCGCACGAGACTGCCGACCGCCCGAGGAGGTGCGCCGTGACCGACCTGCCACGCAAGGCCGTCGTGCGCTCCGCCAAGCTCGCCACGGTGCCCCTCGGCTTCGCCGGTCGCACCGCCCTCGGCCTCGGCAAGCGGCTCGGGGGCCGGCCCGCCGAGATCGTGGCCGCCGAGCTGCAGGCCCGCACCGCCCAGCAGCTCTTCCAGGTCCTCGGGGAGCTCAAGGGCGGCGCCATGAAGTTCGGCCAGGCACTCTCGATCTTCGAGGCGGCCCTGCCCGAGGACCTCGCCGTGCACTACCGGACCATGCTGACCAAGCTGCAGGACAGCGCCCCGCCGATGCCGACGTCCTCGGTCCACGGCGTCCTGCGCGGCGACCTCGGCACGCGGTGGCGCAGCCGGTTCGAGTCGTTCGACGACCACCCCGTGGCCTCTGCCTCGATCGGGCAGGTGCACCGGGCCGTCTGGAAGGACGGCCGGGACGTCGCGGTCAAGATCCAGTACCCCGGAGCCGGCCCAGCGCTGATGAGCGACATCCGCCAGATCAGCCGGGTGGCCAAGGTCGCGGCGAGCTGGGTGCCCGGGATCGAGCTCGGCCCGATTCTCGACGAGCTGCGCGACCGGATGGCCGAGGAGCTCGACTACCGCCTCGAGGCCGAGTCGCAGGCGACCTTCGCAGCGGCCTTCGACGGCGACCCCGACTTCGCCGTGCCCCACGTCGTCGACGGCCGCGAGCACGTCATCGTGTCGGAGTGGCTCAACGGGCTCCCCCTGTCGCGGATCATCGCCGAAGGCACGCAGGAGCAGCGCGACACCGCCTCACAGCTGTACCTGCGCTTCCTGCTGGCCGGCCCGGCCCGGGCCGGGCTGCTGCACGCCGACCCGCACCCCGGCAACTTCCGGATCACCCCCGACGGCCGCTTGGGCGTCATCGACTTCGGGGCCGTCAACCGGCTCCCCGACGGCATGCCGCCCGAGATCGGGCCGCTGCTCACCACCGGTCTCGAGGGCAGCGCCGAGGACGTGCTCGAGGGGCTGCGCGCGATCGGTTTCGTCAAGAACTCCATCGACCTGGACCCGCAGCGCCTGCTCGACTACCTCGAGCCGTTCATGGCGCCCTTCCGCACCGACACGTTCACCTTCAGCCGGGACTGGCTCCGGGGCGTGTTCGCCCACATCAACGACCCGCGTCAGCCCAACTACGCCGTCGCCTACAAGCTCAACCTGCCACCCGAGTACCTCCTCATCCACCGCGTGTGGGGTGGGGGTATCGGGGTGCTCAGCCAGCTCGGTGGCACGGTGCACGGGCGAGCCGTCGTCGACGAGCTGCTTCCCGGCGCGGACCTGCCGCCCGTGGGCGACGACGCCTGACCGCTCGTCACCACCAGACGGGGTCGAGCTTGCTCTCGATCGAGCGGAGGTTCTCGCGGCTGCAGCGCTCGCAGGTCCACGTGGTGCGTCCGGCATCCGTGCCTCGGCTCCAGGTGCGCCGGGCCGCGGTCTGGTCCTCGGGCGGCGGGGTCGTGCCGCACCCGGAGCAGACGAGGGTCTCGTCACGGGCAGCGGCGTCGGTGGCCGCATCGGTAGAAGTGTTCACGGGGTTCTCCCTTCTCCTCCTTCGAGTATCCGCCGATCGGGGCGCCGTTCGTGGCGCCACGCGGGATCGCGGGTCGGACGGGAGGGGCGGGACGGCCGGCTCAGGAACGGAGTGCGAGTCCCCGGACGTGCGGAACCGCGGGTGACGTGCGCGTCACCCGCGGCTCGCTCACTCGATTCAGTTGTCCTGCAACGCGCCTCGAGGCGCGGTCGTTCACTTCTCGCTGTGGCGTCGACTGGCGCGGATCTCCTGGGCGATCAGCCGGGCGCTGCGACGGATGCCGCTGCGTTCCTGGCGCTGACTGCGCTGGTTGATCCGGTCGCGAGCCAGCATCTCGAGCTGGTTCATGACGATCTCCTGGTCTGTGGAAAGGGTTGCTGTCGGGGGCCATTGGCGTCTGGGTCATGCGTGGTCACGCAGGCTCAGGCAGCCACGGGGTGCTTGCGCGGACGGCCGCGGGGCCGCTTCCGAGCCACGATGGCGCCCTGGACGAGCAGCTGCCCGCCCCACACGCCCCATGGCTCCTGGCGCTCGAGGGCGCCGGCGAGGCACTGGACGCGCGCGGGGCAGAGCCCGCAGAGCGTCTTGGCGAACTCGACGTCCTCGGGTCGCTCGGCGAACCAGAGCTCCGCGTCGTAGTCGCGGCACGGAATGGTCTCGCCGACCTGCTCCGCCTCGGTCCTCATGTCGATCAGTTCGCTCAGCTGCATCGTTCTCACCTCCGTCTCCTGGGCGCCCGTGGTGGGGTGCCCCTGCTCACTCGTGTCTGGCTTGGCCCGAAGACCTGCACCGGTGGTGCGCGTCTCGGTCCTGCTGCTCGGCATCCGGGGAGTCATCTGTGTCCCTGATCTGTCAGGCACCCGGTCGGGTGCTCATCTGTCGGTGTCGGTGGTGCGGTGTGGAGCGGCATTCGGCCGGGAAACTCCCCCGGGAAACACGAAGGCCGCGGACCCGGTGATGTCGGGTTCGCGGCCTGGAGGTGAGGCTTCGGGTCTTGTCAGACCGGTGGCCTCCCAGAACGGGAGCGAACGACATCGAGGGTCTTGTAGGCGGGGAACGTGAGGCCGGCGACCGAGACGTCTCCCTGGATCGGAGCGCGGAAGTCGGCGACGCGGCCGCCCATGACGGCGGCGATGGACACAGTGGTCCCCTGCTCCGGAGCGTGGATGGCCGCAAGGCGGACCTGGCCGGTGGTCGGCCGCAGACGCACGGAAAGGACGCAGGAGACTGCGTTCATCGTCATCGTGGTGTTGTCCATCAGGCCGACCTCCTCACTTCTGCTCACGGGCCCCAGCTGGCCACCGAGACCACTGGGCTTGACTTCGTCAAGGGTACGCGTGCGCCTCGCGGGCGAACAACTGATTTAACGAAGTTTTCCGAACTTATTTTGCGCGGGTGCTGCTAACCGGCGGATTCCTTTGCCGCAGAACGGTTTTCGATGAGTTCTTGCGGGTCGGCGCCGGCGAGGATGGCGAGGACGTCGCTGCCGTACTGCTCGAGCTTGCGCGCGCCGACACCGCTGATCACGGACAGTCCACCCTCGTCGGAGGGCGTCCCCTCTGCGATCGCGGTGAGCGTCGCGTCGGTGAAGACGACGAATGCCGGCACGCTCGCCTCGCGGGCCACGGCGAGGCGCCACGTGCGCAACCGCTCGAACGTCGCCTCGTCGTAGGTGGGTGGGCACTCGTCGCAGCGACCCGTCTTGCGCTGCGCGGCGGAGACGAGCTCGGCACCGCACCCACGGCAGTGGGCGCGGCGCGCCACCTTCGGCGCGGACCGTTTGGACCCGCTGGACTTCGCCTCGCTGCGGGCACCCTGGCCGAGGATGTCGGCGGCGGGCGCGAGGAACCTCGAGACGCGCCGCGTGGCCCGGGCCCCTGGGGTGCGGGCGCCGGACCACGACAGGAAGAGCTGCTTGCGCGCCCGGGTGAGTCCGACGTAGAGCAGGCGCCGCTCCTCCTCGACGGCGTCGGGTCCCTCGGCCATCGAGATCGGCATGAGCCCGTCAGAGGCACCGACGAGGAAGACGGTGTCCCACTCGAGGCCCTTCGCCGCGTGCAGGCTCGCGAGCGTCACGCCTTGCACGGCCGGGGCGTGCTGCTCGGCCGCGCGCCGCTCGAGCTCGGCGACGAGCTCGGGCAGCCGGGCCTCGGGGGCCGCGGCAGCGATGTCGTCGGCGAGCGTCGCGAGCGCGGTGAGGGACTCCCATCGCTCGCGGGTGGCCCCGCTGCCCGCTGGTGGCTCGTGCGACCAGCCCGCGCCGGTGATGACGTCGCGCGTGATCTCACCGAGGGCCTTCTCGCCGTCGTCGCTCCGGGCTGCGCCGCGGAGCAGCAGGACGGCGTCGCGCACCTCCTTGCGCGCGAAGAACCGGTCGCCACCGCGCACGAGGTAGGCGACCCCGGCATCCGTGAGGGCCGACTCGAACGCTTCGGACTGGGCGTTGGTGCGGAAGAGGATCGCGATCTCGGCGGCCTGGTGGCCACCGTCCACGAGCGTGCGGATGCGGTCGGCGACGGCTGCCGCCTCCGCCGGGTCGTCGGCGTAGCTCGTCAGCTCGGGCGCGGGACCCGGCTCGGACTGCGCCAGCAGGCGCACCGCCCCGTCGCGCGCCGCCTGCGTGCCCGAGGCGACGATCGTGTTGGCGAGCCCGACGATCTGGGGCGTGGAGCGGTAGTTGCGCACGAGGCGCACGACCTGGGCGCCCGGGAAGCGCTTGGGGAAGCCGACGAGGTGCCTCGGGCTGGCACCCGTGAAGGAGTAGATGGTCTGGGCGGGGTCGCCGACGACGCAGAGGTCGTTGCGCTCGCCCAGCCACTGGTCGAGGAGGCGCTGCTGGAGGTCGTTGACGTCCTGGTACTCGTCGACGACGAACTGGCGGTACTGGCCCCGGACCGTGCGGGCGATGTCCTCCCGCTCGTCGAGGATGCCGACGGTGAGCAGCAGGACGTCCTCGAAGTCGATGACCCCGCGGCGCTGCTTGACGTCCTCGTACGCCTCGAAGAGGCGTGCCATGGCCGTGAGGTCGAGACCCGGGGGCTCACGGCGCTGCTCACGGGCGCGGGCGGCATACGACTGCGGCGTCAGGAGGTTGACCTTGGCCCACTCGATCTCGGCTGCCAGGTCGCGGACGGTGGTGCGATCGAACTGCATGCGCAGCCGGCTCGCCGCCTCGGCGACGGCCGCGGCCTTGTGGCTCATCACCTCGGGGGCCGCGCCGCCGATGGCCTGCGGCCAGAAGAAGTGCAGCTGCCGCAGCGCGGCGGCGTGGAAGGTGCGGGCCTGGACTCCCTGCACCCCGAGCCCGCGCAGGCGCGTGCGCATCTCGCCGGCGGCGCGGGCCGTGAAGGTCAGCGCGAGCACCCGTTGCGGCTGCTGCGCACCCGAGTGGACGGCATACGCGATGCGGTGGGTGATGGCACGCGTCTTGCCCGTGCCCGCACCCGCGAGGATGCACAGCGGGCCCGGCGGGGCCATCGCGACCTCGCGCTGCTCCGGGTCGAGCCCGGCGAGGATCTGGTCGGCGGACGGTACTGCGCTCAGGAGCGATCACCCTTCGAGGTGGCCAGCACGCTCGCGGCGTGGTCCGGCACGTAGTTCTGCTCGTGCTGCGGCGGGCGTTCGTAGCCGCGCGGAGCGGGGCGCTTGGGCACGGGCGGCACGTCCGGCGTCACGGCGGCGTGCGGGATCGAGCTGAGCAGGTGGTGTATGACGTTGAGGCGCGAGCGGCGCTTGTCCTCGGACTCGACGACGTGCCAGGGCGCCCACTCGGTGCTCGTCGCGGCCATCATGATGTCCTTCGCCTCGGAGTAGTCCTCCCACCGGGTGATCGACTCGAGGTCCATCGGCGAGAGCTTCCACTGGCGCATGGGGTCCTTGGCCCGGCTGCGGAAGCGGCGCTCCTGCTCGACGTCGGAGACGCTGAACCAGTACTTGCGCAGGATGACGCCGTCGTCCACGAGCATCTGCTCGAAGAGAGGCGCCTGCTCGAGGAAGCGGGCGTACTGCGCGTCGGTGCAGAAGCCCATGACCCGCTCGACCCCGGCGCGGTTGTACCAGGACCGGTCGAACAGGACGATCTCGCCCGCCGCGGGCAGGTGGGCGATGTAGCGCTGGAAGTACCACTGCGTCTTCTCGCGGTCGGTCGGCGCCGGCAGGGCAGCGATGCGCGCGACGCGGGGGCTGAGGTACTCGGTGATGCGCTTGATGGCCGACCCCTTGCCGGCGGCGTCGCGTCCTTCGAACACGACGACGACCCGCTGACCCGTCGCCCGCACCCACTCCTGGAAGGCGACGAGCTCGGCCTGAAGACGACGGACCTCGGTCTCGTAGACGTCGAGGTCCATCTTGGGGGGTCGTTTTGCGCCGCGCTTGGCCATGGGGTCATCCTTGCACCGAGGGACGACGCCCGTGGGGGCCGTCCCCACCACCGTGCACGACGCACACACGACGAGTAGGAACCGATGCCCGAGCTCACCCAGGTCACGCCCGACGAGGGCTCGATCACGATGTTCACGACCACGTGGTGCGGCTACTGCACTCGCCTCAAGGGCCAGCTGGCGCGCGAGGGCGTCCCCTTCACCGAGATCGACCTCGAGGCCTACCCCGAGCACGTCGACTTCGTCGAGCACGTCAACGGTGGCAACCGCACCGTCCCGACCGTCGTCTTCCCCGACGGCTCGGCGGCGACCAACCCGTCGCTGGCCGAGGTGCGTTCGCGCCTCGCGGGCTGACCCGCCGGGCGGACCCGCCGCGCGGACCCGCCGGGCGGACCCCGCTCAGAAGGCGGTGTCCGCGCCCGGCGCGACGACGGACTCGACCGTCTGGCCGAGCCAGTGCTCGATGATCCGCTTGGCGATGGAGATGCCGCTCGGGGTGCGGATCGTCCCGCCGCGCAGCAGGTCGCGGTACTCCTCGCGGCTCACCCAGCGCGCCTCGGCCATCTCGACGGGGTCGATCGTCAGCTCGGTCTCGCGCGTCGTCGCCTCGAACCCGATCATGACCGACGACGGGAACGGCCACGGCTGGTTGCCGAGGTAGCGCACCGCCTCCACCGTGACACCGACCTCCTCGGCGACCTCGCGCGCGACCGCGGACTCGAACGCCTCCCCCGGCTCGACGAAGCCCGCGAGCACCGAGAACCGCCCCTCGGGCCAGTGCGCCCCGCGCCCGAGCAGCAGCCGGTCGTCGGGGTCGACGACCGACATGATGACGGCGGGGTCGGTGCGGGGGTAGTGCTCGCTGCCCTCGCGCGCGCACCGCCGCACCCAGCCGGCCTGCCGGGGCTCGGTCGGCGCCCCGCAGCGGGGGCAGAAGCGGTGGGTCGAGTGCCAGTTGGCCAGTGCCAGCGCGGTCGTGAAGACGCCGGCGTCGCGGGGCGCGAGCGCCTCACCCGCCTGCCGCAGGGTGAGCCAGCCTGCGGACTCCGCTCCCGGACCGTCGCCAGACGGCTCGCTCTCGACCTCCGTCGAGACGACGCCCACGTATGCGGTCCCGTCGCCGTCGCGGCCGAGGTGCAGTCCGAGGCGGGCGTGGTCCTCGGGCTCGGGGGCGCGGGTCAGGAGGGTCAGCGCGTCGTCGCCCGCGTCGTCGACCCGCATCCGGTCGCCCCGGATCTCGGCCACGCGGGTCCGCGGGTCGTCGAGCAGCTCGGTGAGGACATCGGGCCGGCGGCGCTCGAGAGCCACCCGGTCCAGGGAGCTGCGCGAGAGCGCGAGGTCGGCCAGGGTCTCGTCGGTCACTGCCACGCGACCCACCCTAGGGCGGCGAGCCGGCACCGTCGCACCGGTGTCGAGGCTGCACCGAACCGACCGGCGCCGGGCGTCGCCTCCCACGCTCGGCGCGTCCCTCGACCTACGGTGGAGACGTGACGCGCAGCCCGCTCTTCCTCGCCGCCCTGGCGAGCTCGGCCGTGCCGGGCCTCGACCCGGTGACGGTCGAGGGCGTCCCGGGCGAGCCCGGAGACCTCTTCGAGATCGCGTACGTGCAGGACAGCCAGGACCGCCGCTGGGTCGTCAAGGCGCCCTGCACCGCTGCGGCCGGCGCCATGCTCGACGACATCTCGGCGCTGTCGGGCCTGCTCGGGCGGCGGCTCGACGTGGCCATGCCGATGGTCCGCGGACTCGCCCAGGTGCCGGAGGGCCGAGCCGCGGTCTACCTGCGCGTTCCGGGCCGGCCGCTCGACTTCTCCGGGCTCCGGCCCGGGCCCCTGACCGCCGAGGTCGGCCGCACGCTCGCCCACATCCACAACGTCGAGCACCTCCTGTTCGAGGAGGCCGGACGACCCACCTACGACGCCGAGGCCCACCGTCGCCGCCAGCTCTCCGAGCTCGACCGCGCCGCCGCGACCGGGCACGTGCCGACGGGCCTGCTCACGCGGTGGGAACACGCCCTCGAGGACGTCTCGCTGTGGCGCTTCGCTCCCTGCGCGGTGCACGGCACCTTCATCGGCCAGAACGTCCTCGCGTCGTTCGACGACGACGGCGACTCGTCGAGCGGTCACGTCCGTGGCGTGCTCGCCTGGGAGGCCAGCCGCGTCGGCGACGCGGCCGACGACTTCGCCGAGCTCGCCAGCCTCGCGCCCGCCGAGACCCTCGATGCCGTCCTCGAGGCCTACGCCGAGTCGCGCATCGAGCGACCCGACGTGCACCTGGTGCGCCGCGCCCGGCTCGCAGCCGAGATGGCGCCGCTCCGATCCCTGCTCCACGCCCTGGCCTCGGGGCAGCTCGACGTCGTCGAGCGCACCGCCGAGGAGCTGCGCGCCCTGGACGCGCGGGTCGAGGAGGACGACCGCCGTCACGCGCAGGAGGACGCCGAGCGCAGCGAGCGCACGAGGCAGGCGCGTGAGCGCGCGGCGGTCCTTCTCGACCCGGACGACCCCGAGCGGCCCGAGCCGGAGTGGGACGCGACCCAGCCGCACGCGCCCTTCCCGATGCTCGGTGAGACCCAGGCCATCTCCATGACGACCCTGCTCGACGAGCCGCAGGAGTACGTCGCGGGGACAGCCGCCGACCGTTCCGCGCCCTCCCCCGAGCCAGTCACCGGCGACGTCGAGGAGGGGCCGACGTGGGCTCACGCCGACGACCCCGAACCGGAGCCCTCCCCGTGGCCGGAGGGCGCGGAGGAGGACTCGCAACCCGTGCCGGTCATGGCGGCCGATGCCGATGCGTCCACCTTCGAGATCGACGAGGTCGAGGCCCTGCCCGAGGACGCCGACGGAGTGCTCGACCTCCACGAGGGCGCCTCCGACTTCATCGCCGTCGAGCACCGTCCCGAGCACCCGGCCTGACTCCCACTCGACTGGGACGGGGCGCTCACTCGAGTGGCGCTGCTAGTCGGGCAGGGTGCGCAGGAGGTCGACGAGGGCGGGCTCGCCCGGCAGCTCGGGGCGCACCGTGACGCCCTCGCCCGCGTAGTAGAACGCCGCGTCGACGAGCGACGCGTCCACGCCGCGCAGCCGGGCGAACGCCACGGCATACGCGCCGAGCTGGAGGGCACGGACGGTGGCGTCGCGCCCGGTGGGGCGGGCGCCCGTCTTCCAGTCGACGACCGTCCACCCGCCGTCGTCGCGCGGGAAGACGGCGTCGACCCGACCACGGACGGCGATGCCGTCGATGACCGTCTCGATGGACATCTCGATCTCCTCGGGGATGCGGTCGGCCCACTCGCTGGCCAGGAAGCGCTCCTTCATCTCGTCGAGGTCTCCGTCGTCGGCCGCGCCCTCGTCGGCGCTACCGGGGAGGTCGAGCAGGTCGACGAAGGCCGCGCGGGAGTAGTGCTCCTCGATCCACGCGTGGAAGGCCGTCCCCTGTCGGGCGGCGACGGCCGGCGGGCTCGGCATCGGGCGCCGCAGCGACATCGCGAACGCCTCGGCGTCTCGGGCCAGCGAGACGACCGCGGAGGCCGAGAGGTGCCGTGGGACGTCGACGACGGACTCGCCGCGGGATCGACGAGCCGCTTGCTCGGCGAGCAGGATCCGGAGGTCGTCCACGCGCGGGTCACCTGTTGGCACGGTCGGCCCCGCGTCGACCAGAGAGACGATCCGACGGTGCGCGTCGAGCAGTCCGGCACGTCGCACCCCCATCGGGTCGTGGGGCCACAGCTGCGAGATCGGGACGGCGAGGTGAGGGTTGGTCGGCGCCGACGCCTTGCCCTTGTCGTCGACGACCGGCTCCGGAGCAGCAACCCACGCCGTGCGCACGACGGAGCCGGGCGCCGAGTCCTCGACCTCGGCCAGGAAGCGCGAGGGCACCGACAGCGTCTTCTTGGCCGCGCCCCAGAGATGGGTCGTGAGGAGCATCGACGACCGCGCGCGCGTCAGCGCGACGTAGGCGAGACGGCGCTCCTCGGCGACGGCGTGACGCCCGCCGTCGAGGACGAACTCGTCGATCACGGCGCTGAGCGCCTTGCGGTCGGGCACCCCTCGCCAGTCGAGGTGGGGCAGGCCGGCCCGGTCACCGCGCAGGTCGTACGGCAACGAGTCGAGCCCGATGAGCCAGCCCTTGTCCTTGACGTCGCCCGAGCAGGCGTATGCCGTGGGCTCGCTGTCCGCCACAGGTGCGACCGCGGTCGCGCCGTGTGCCGGGAAGACGCCCTCGACGAGAGTCGGCACGGCGACGACGTCCCACTCGAGGCCCTTGGCCGCGTGCACGGTGAGCACCTGCACGGCGTCGGCGTCGGACTCGGTGTGCCCGGCGTCGAGGCCTCGCTCCTGGTCTCGCGCTGCGTCGAGCCAGCTGAGGAAGCCCGAGAGCGTGGGCCGGTCGGCGGTCGTGGCATAGCGAGCCGCGACGTCGGCGAAGGCGTCGAGGTGCACGCGCGCGGTCGACGCCGTGTGCTCGGGACGTGAGAGCACCTCGATGTCCAGACCGATCGCCACCTCGGCCTCCGCGACGAGGTCGACGAGAGGCAGCGCCGTGAGCCGACGCAGCCGGCGCACGACGTCGCCGAGATCGTGCAGCCGGGCCAGGGCCTCGTCGCCGATGCGGGCACCGTCCCGTCCGGTCCAGCCGGCCCGCGGCAGGTCGTCGAGGGCCTCGACGAGGGTGGCGGTGTCGGCGCTGTCGGCCGCGAGGTCGGAGCCGCGCCGGTCGGAGGTGGGCGCGTCGCCCGGCTCGGTCCCGTCGGGTTCCACTGTCGGGTCGGCAGCGCCGTCAGCGCCGGCAGCGCCGGGTTCGACCGTCGCGGCGACCGTCGCGCCACCCGTCGCGGCCCCTGTCGCGGCCGTGGTCGCGGCGGTGCCCCCGACACGCGGCGTCCTGGAGTGCAGCTCGCGCGCCCAGGCCCACAGCCCGGCCAGGTCGGCGGCGCCGAGGCGGACGACGGGCCCGGTGAGCAGGCGCATCAGCTGGTCGCCGCGGCTGGGGTCCTGCACGACCCAGAGGGCGGCGACGAGGTCGCTGACCTCGGGTGTGACGAGCAGTCCACCGAGGCCGACGACCTCGACGGGCAGCTGCCGGCGGCGCAGGGCCTCGAGCACGACCGGGAAGGTCGAGCGTCGCCGGCACAGCACGGCCGCGCTGCGACCGGTGCGGCGTCCGCTCGGGCTGAACCAGTGCGAGGCGATCCAGCCGGCGAGGTGGTCGGCCTCCTCCTCGGCCGTCTCGAGCCGGGCCACCTCGATGGTCCCGACCCCGGCGCCCGGGCGGGGTCGGAGCGGCTGCACGTGCTCGGTCGCGAGCGGCGCGGCGACGGCGTTGGCCGCGTCGAGGATGAGCGAGTCGTTGCGCCAGCTCGTCGAGAGCGGCAGCACGTCGGCCGGGCCCGCCTCGCCGGCGAACTCGGTCGGGAAGCGCAGCAGGGTGGTCGCGCTCGCACCGCGCCAGCCGTAGATCGACTGGTTGGGGTCGCCGACGGCGGTCAGCGCGACGCCAGGGTGGTGGAAGAGCGACCGGAGCAGCTCGAGCTGCGCCTCGGAGGTGTCCTGGAACTCGTCGAGCAGCACAGCCCGGAACCGCTCGCGCTCGATCTCACCGACAGCGGGCACCGAGCGGGTGAGCCGGGCGGCGATGGCCATCTGGTCGGCGAAGTCGAGCGACTCGCGCTTGCGCTTGAGGGCGAGGAAGGCCGAGACGATCGGCAGGACCGTGCGCCGCTCGCGCAGGACGGCGATCGCGTCGCGGGCGGCGGTGAGCGACCCGCGGCCCTCCCCGTCGGGCAGAGCGTCGAGACGCGCGAGCACGGCGTCGAGGTGCTCCATGACCTCGTCGGGCGTGCGCACGTGCTCGGCCATCTCGCCGGCGAGCGCCATGACGGCCTGGATGACGGTGGCCTCGCTCTTGACGACGTCGTCCATGGGCCCGTCCCATCGGGACACCGCCTCGGCCGCGAGCTGCCAGGCGCCGGCTTCGGTGAGGATCCGGAACTCCGGCTCGATGCCCACCCGGAGGGCGTGCTCGCGGACGAGCCGGCCGGCGTACGCGTGGTACGTCGAGACGGTGGGGGTGCCACCGAGCACCTCGGCACCCGTGCCGTCGTCGGCGGGCGGGGTCCAGATGCCGGCGCGCTCGAGGCCCCGCAGTCGTCTGGCGATACGTTGAGAGAGCTCGGCGGCCGCCTTGCGGGTGAAGGTGAGACCGAGCACCTGGTCGGGGTCGACGAGGCCGTTGGCGACGAGCCACACGACGCGCGCGGCCATCGTCTCGGTCTTGCCCGAGCCGGCCCCGGCGACGACGAGCAGCGGCCCGGCACCGGCCTCGATCACCGCAGCCTGCTCGTCGGTGGGCGGCGGCATCTCGAGCGCGGTCGCGATGTCGAAGGCGCTGTGCTGCACGGTCGTCGCCGGCGGAGCCTGTGTCGTCGTCACAGCGCGTCCCCCTCGGGCTGGACGGGGCACGACGACCGCACGGGGCACGTCTCGCACGCCTTGCCCTGAGCCGCCCGGAACTCGCCGGCGCCCATCCCCTCGGCCGTCTGCTCGACGAGCGCCCGCGCCCACGTCGGGTCGTCGCTGCTCGCGAGCGGCGGCTGGGGAAGCACGCTGGGCTTGAGCCCCGACAGGCCGCCCTTGCCGATGAAGACGAGCGCAGCCCCGGCGCTGCGGTCGCCGAGGGCCGGGAAGCCCCCCTCCTCGACGGCCACCTGGTAGGCGCCGAGCTGGCCGTGCTGGGCCAGCTCGGCCCGCGTCGGCTTGGACTTGCCCGTCTTGAGGTCGACGATGCGCACGCGGCCGTCGGCGTCGCGCTCGATGCGGTCGACGCGCCCGGCAACCACGGCGCGTCCGACCTCGACCCGGAAGTCTGTCTCGATGCCGACGCGCTCCCAGTCCCGCTCGGCGCCGTCGCGGTAGGCCGCGAACCGGGCCACCATGTCGTGCGCCTCCTGGTGGGTGCGGTCGGTGACCCAGCCCGGCGTGAGCCCGAGGCGGCCCCAGCGCGCGTCGACCTCGTGCTTCAGCTCGTCGAGCGGAGCGTCGGGCAGCCCCGCGACGATGTCGTGGACGAACGTGCCGACGGAGGCCGCGCCGAGCGAGACGCCCTCGCCGCCGACCGACGTGAGGAACCAGCGCAGCCCGCACTCGGCGAAGTAGGTCACCTTCGACGGCGACACCGGCACGGGCTCGTCGGGCCGACGCACGGGCCGCTCGCTCGTGACGGACCGCAGCGCCCACCACGAGGCCGGGTCGGCCCCGCGCACGCCCTCACGCGCAGCAGCCGCGAGCAGGTTGAGGGCCGGCTCGGCGACGCCCGGCTCGGGGCTCACCGCCTCGCGGCGCAGCTCACCCACGAGCCCGGGCAGGGTCATGGTGCGCGCGACGTCGGAGTGCGGACGCACCTCGTCGGCGAGCCGGGTCGTCGCGGGCGGGTCGACGAGGTCGAGGTAGACCGAGGGTTGCTCGTCCTCGTTGCCGACCGCGGTGACGAGCAGGCGCTCGGTGGCCCGGGTGACGGCGACGAGGAAGAGGCGAGTCTCGTCGTAGCGCACCGCCGCCTGGGCGGCCCGGAAGCCGAGCGGCCGCTGGGCGACGACGTCGACGAGGTCCTCGGACCCCAGGACCGAGCCCCGCAGCCGCAGGTCGGGCCACACGCCCTCCTGGACCCCGGCGACGACGACGATGCGCCACTGGCGGCCGGCGGCGGTCTGAGGTGTCAGCAGCGCGACGCGGCCACCGGACTGGCCGCCGACGAGAAGGGTGTCGCCCGGGACGTCCTGGCCCTGGATGTGCTCGAGGAACTTGTCGGGGCCGGCTGTGGGCAGCCGGTCGACGAAGGCACCCGCGGCGTCGAAGAGCGCGAGCACGGCGTCGAGGTCGCGGTCGGCCCGCTCACCCGACGAGCCACCCGAGAGCGCCTGGCGTCGCCATCCGTCGGCGACCCCCGCACCCTGCCAGACGGCCCAGAGCACCGACTCGGCCGTGACCCCCCGCGCCCATCGGCCGTCGTCGCCGACGCGAGCCGCCGCAGCCCCCGCCGCCAGCGCCGTCGCGATGCGCTCGGCGGGCCGTGCGGTCGACCCCAGCATCCGAGCGCGCGGCACCGACTGCAGCAGCTCGGCGAGCAGCTCGTCGCTGGATCGCCCACCGCCGGAGGCGAGCTCGTCCTGCCGGAGCAGTCGCCGGAGTCGGCGCAGCCCCACGGTGTCGCTCCCCCCGACGGGCGAGAGCACGAGATCGGCTGCGCGCACCGGGTCGATGACGTGGGTCTCGCCGCGATGCTCGGCCCGGGCGATCGCGATGCTCTCCTCGAGCAGGTGCAGCAGCGGGCGGACCGCGCTCTCGTCGCGCACCGGCGTCTCGGCACTGCCCGCCTGGACCGGCACCCCGGCCTGCCCGAGGAGGCGACGCATCGCGTCGGCACGCCCCGAGCCACGCACGATGACGGCCATGTCGGTCCAGGGCACGCCCTCGACGAGGTGGGCCCGGCGCAGCAGGGCCGCCACGTGCGCCGTCTCCTGGGCCGCCGACCGCAGCAGCGCGACCTCGACGGCGCCTCGCGACGGGTCTGCGGTGGCGGGCGTCATCCGGCGCTGCTCACCGCCACCGAGCGCCCCGATGCGCCGCGAGACCCGGTCGGCCACGCCGACCATCGCCTCGCCGAGCCGGTGGGTCCGGTCGAGCACGACGGTCTCGCTCGCACCGTCGCCGGCGTCGTCGATGAGGTCGAAGAGACCGCCGACGAAGCGCGGGTCACGGCCTGCACCCGCGAGGTCGGTCCAGCCGTCGGCGAGGAAGCGCGGGTCGGCGCCGCGGAAGGTCTGGACCGCGACGTCGGGGTCGCCGAGAAGGACCACCCGTGGACCACCGGGTCGGGCGACGACGCGCAGCAGCCGCGCCGCGGCGGACGTCAGCTCCTGGGCCTCGTCGACGACGACGAGGCGGATGCGCTCGTGGAGCCGGTCGAGGGCCGACGGGTCGTCGTCGAGCAGCTCGGCGACGGCCGTGAGCACCCATGCGGGGTCGTAGGAGCCGTGTCTGCTGAACGAGGTGACCTGGTCGTACTCGCGCAGCACGTGCGCGGCCGCCGCCCACTCGGGCCGGTCGTGCTCGACCGCGAGCCGGGCGAGGTCGTCGGGAGCCTGCCCCAGCTCGACCGAGCGCATGAGCAGGTCGCGCAGCTCGTTGCGGAAGCCCCGCGTCGCCAGGGCCTCACGCAGCTCCTCGGGCCATGACGGCCCGCGCACCTCACCGGAGGCGTGCCCGGCGAGCAGGTCGCGCAGGATGACGTCCTGCTCCGGTCCGTTGAGCAGGCGCGGTGGCGGGTCGCCCCGAAGCGCCGCCTCGGCCCGCAGGACGCCGAAGCCGAACGCCTGCCACGTGCGCGCGAGCGACTCGGTCGACGTGCCGCCGAGCCGCGCGGTGACCTGCTGGCGCAGCTCGCCCGCTGCGCTGCGGCTCGAGGTCAGCACGAGGCACGAGTCGGCCCGCAGACCCTGCCGGCGCACGGCGTCGACGACCAGCTCGACGGCCACCGTGGACGTGCCCGTGCCGGGGCCGCCGAGGACCCGCAGCACGCGCGCGGACGAGTCGAGGGCGGCCTGCTGGCGCTCGTCGAGCCGCACCTGCACCGGGGCGAGGGCAGGAGCTCGACGGAGGATGACCACCGGAGGATTCCATCACGCCCGACCGACAGCGTGCTCGGCACAGGGCGTATGCCGCGTGCATCCTCACGTGGGCACGCGAGGGCCCGGGACGGCATACGCCATCCCGGGCCCGGGCGAGGGGTCAGGCCGTCACCTGACGTCGAAGCGGTCGGCCTCCATGACCTGCGACCACGCGGCGACGAAGTCGTGGACGAACTTCTCGGCGGCGTCGTCGCTCGCGTAGACCTCGGCGAGGGCACGCAGCTCGGAGTTGGAGCCGAAGAGCAGGTCGACGCGGCTGCCGGTCCACGTCTGCTCGCCGGCGGCGTTCGTCGCGGTGAACTCGTCGGCACCCTCGCCGACGGCGGTCCACGTCGTGCCGAGCTCGAGCAGGTTGACGAAGAAGTCGTTCGTCAGCGTGCCGACGCGGTCGGTGAGGACGCCGGTCGTCGAGCCGCCGGTGTTGGCGCCGAGGACGCGCAGACCGCCGACGAGCACCGTCATCTGCGGGGCCGAGAGACCGAGCAGGTTGGCGCGGTCGACGAGGAGGTACTCGGCGGGCACGCGACCGGGCTTGCCGACGTAGTTGCGGAAGCCGTCGTGCTTCGGCTCGAGGTAGCCGAACGACTCGACGTCGGTCTGCTCCTGCGAGGCGTCGACCCGACCGGCACGGAAGGGCACCTCGACCGTGACTCCGCCTGCGGCAGCGGCCTGCTCGACCGCGACGTTGCCGCCGAGGACGATGAGGTCGGCGAGCGAGACGGTGGCGCCGCCACGACCGTTGAAGTCGGCCGCGATGTCCTCGAGGGTCCGCAGGACGGTCGCGAGCTCGGCGGGGTCGTTGACGTCCCAGCCGCTCTGCGGCTCGAGGCGGACGCGGGCACCGTTGGCCCCACCGCGCTTGTCGCTGCTGCGGAAGGTCGACGCTGATGCCCACGCGGCCTTGACGAGCTGGGTCACGGTGAGGTCGGACTCGGCGACGGCCTGCTTGAGCGTCGCGACGTCGTCGGCACCGATCGGCTCACCGGTGGCGGCCGGCAGCGGGTCCTGCCAGAGCAGCTCCTCCTGCGGCACCTCGGGTCCGAGGTAGCGCGCGACCGGGCCCATGTCGCGGTGGGTCAGCTTGAACCAGGCGCGGGCGAAGGCATCGGCGAACTCGGCGGGGTTCTCGTGGAAGCGGCGCGAGATCGTCTCGTATGCCGGGTCGACCCGCAGCGACAGGTCGGTCGTCAGCATCGTGGGCAGTCGCTTGGCGCCGCCCTCGTCGGGCGCCGGGATGATCGCCTCGGCGTCCTTGGCGACCCACTGGGCCGCGCCGGCGGGGCTCTGGGACAGCTCCCACTCGTGGCCGAAGAGCATGTCGAAGAAGCCGTTGTCCCACTGGGTCGGCGTGGGCGTCCACGTGACCTCGATGCCGGAGGTGATGGCGTCCTTGCCCTTGCCGGTGCCGTAGGTGTTGATCCAGCCCAGGCCCTGCTCCTCGAGGCCGGCGGCCTCGGGCTCCTTGCCGACGTACGTCAGCGGGTCGGCGGCGCCGTGCGTCTTGCCGAACGTGTGGCCGCCGGCGATGAGGGCGACCGTCTCCTCGTCGTTCATCGCCATGCGGGCGAAGGTCTCGCGGATGTCGCGAGCCGCGGCGAGCGGGTCGGGGTTGCCGTTGGGGCCTTCGGGGTTGACGTAGATGAGACCCATCTGGACGGCCGCGAGCGGGTTCTCGAGGTCGCGCTCGCCGCTGTAGCGCTCGTCGCCGAGCCACTCGGCCTCCGAGCCCCAGTAGACGTCGGCGTCCGGCTCCCAGACGTCCTCGCGTCCGCCGCCGAACCCGAAGGTCGCAAAGCCCATCGTCTCGAGGGCGACGTTGCCGGTGAGGACCATGAGGTCGGCCCACGAGAGCTTCTGGCCGTACTTCTTCTTGACCGGCCACAGCAGGCGGCGGGCCTTGTCGAGGTTGCCGTTGTCGGGCCAGGAGTTGAGCGGGGCGAAGCGCTGCTGCCCGGCGCCAGCGCCGCCGCGGCCGTCCTGGACCCGGTAGGTGCCGGCGCTGTGCCAGGCCATCCGGATCATGAACGGGCCGTAGTGGCCGAAGTCGGCGGGCCACCACTCCTGCGAGTCGGTGAGCACGGCGGCGATGTCGGCCTTGACGGCGGCGAGGTCGAGGCTCTCGAAGGCCGCGGCGTAGTCGAAGTCGTCACCGAGCGGGTTGGCGACCGCGGGGTTCTTGGCGAGGATCTTGAGGTCGAGGCGGTTCGGCCACCAGTCCTCGTTGCTCGTGCCCGCGGGGCGGGTCGACCGGTCGTGGGCCACGGGGCACTTGCTGGCCTCCGGCTCGTTCATCTCGCCGACTTCGGCGTTGGGCTGGTGGAGCTCAGACACGAGGACGTCCTTCTCTTTCGGGGTGGCAACTTCAGGAGGCGGCCGCGGCGGCGCACGTGGGGCACACACCCCAGTACGTCACCTCGGCCTCGTCGATCACGAAACCGTGGTGGTCGGATGGCGTGAGGCAGGGGGCGTGGCCGACCGCGCAGTCGACGTCGGCGATGGCGCCGCACGAGCGGCACACGACGTGGTGGTGGTTGTCACCGACACGCACCTCGTAGCGGGCGACGGAGCCCGTCGGCTGGATGCGGCGCAGGAGACCGGCGTCGGTGAGAGCGCGCAGGACGTCGTACACGGCCTGGTGCGACACGTCGCCGGCGACCTCACGGACGCGGCGGATGACGGTGTCGGTGTCCGTGTGCGGGTGGTCGTGCAGGACCGTGAGGACGGCGACGCGCTGGCGCGTGACGCGCAGGCCCGACTCGCGCAGCTTCACCTCGACGTCGGCTCCGGTCATGCCCCGAGTCTTCCCGCTTGTCTGGAACAAATCAAGTCTTGCTCGCCTGCATCTCGTCCTAGGTCGCATCGGCCGGGTCTCGGTCCCGGCGGCCGAGCCGGTAGAGGTGCCACCCCACGGCCGCCATCCACACCGGGAGCAGGACCCCGTAGACGACGTAGAAGCCCTCGACGACCATGCGCAGCGCCTCGGCCGCGATCCCGAGCACCCCCGCGGCCACGCCCAGACGGGCGACCCAACGGGGGAAGACCCCACGGAGCATGACGACCGAGACGAGGAGGAGCCCGACGGTCGTCAGGGGCCCGACCACCGACGTCGTGCGGTTCTGGGCGATGAGCGTCTCGGCCGCCGTGGCCAGGGCGAGCCGACGTGCCGGGTCGGCCACGACGAACTGGTCGCTGAGGTGGACCAGCGCGGGCGCCCCCGTGGTCGTCGTGGGGATCGTCAGCGTCAGGGCCCAGGCCCCACCCCCGATCGCCGTCCCGAGCGCGGCCAGGCTCCGGTCGAGATGCCTCAGGGCGGGATAGAGCGAGAGGTAGACCACCGCGGCGAACACCCCGGGAACGAGCCAGAGCTGCTGCTGCAGGACGTAGAGCGACCGGTGCGCCGCGATGTGGGCGAGCGTGGCCGCGCCGCCCTCGGTGGGCGCCACGGGGGCCGCGACGGCCAGGACGATGCCGACCACCACCATGACGACGAAGACGCCGGCACAGGCCCCACCGATCCGGTAGAGACGGGCCCAGGACGGGTCCGGCAGGGTCGCCGGACCCTCAGGTGTCGCACTCCTCGGTGCTGAGGCATGCGTGGACGTGACCATCGGATCGGCTCCTCGAGACCTGGCGCGTGGCGACCGCAGCCACGGGCCGCACCCCCACCCTCGCTCCTCACGGCCCGTGCCGGCAGGGTCGAAGGTCCCGGGCCGGGGTCCTGACCCGAGGTCTCGCCAACGCGTGTCAGGCGCCGGCCGCGACGATCTCGACCTCGAAGCCCTCGCCGCTCTCGAGGTAGGCCGCGTAGTGCTGCGGGCCACCGGCATACGGGTGCCTGTCGGGGAACATCAACGTCCACCCGCCCTCGCCGCACGCGTCGACCAGCGAGTCGACCTCGGCGCGCGAGCCACCATGGAAGGCAAGGTGGTTGAGGCCTGCGCGCGTGCGCTCGTGACGCCCGGCCACGACGTCCGGACCGGCCTCGACGACGACGTAGAGCGAGCCGAGCTCCCACGCCTGGCCGTGGCCCCAGTCGTCACCGAGGTGGTAGCCGAGCCGCTTGAGCAGCCAGCCCCACTCGCGCTTGGCCGCGACGATGTCGTCGACCCAGATCTCGACGTGGTGCAGGCCGCCGCGCGGGCCCGCTCTCCCGGCCGGGCCGGACGCCGCCGGAGCACCGCCGAAGTCCCATCGGGCCTTGGCCATGTCGGCGCGTCCCCCCTCGACGAATCCGCGCACCATGGGCGTCCCCTCGGCGCGCCAGTGCTCGAGCGCCTCGTCCTCGAGACCCTGCGGCGGGCGGCCGTCGGAGCGGATGACCCGCCACCACGGCAGGTCGGAACCGTAGCGGCTCATGACGGTGCCGACCGTGCGCGGACCCATGCCACCGAGGCGCCCGGCGATGTCGCCGTACGCGAGAACGCGCCCCTCGGGGATGGTCGCGACGAGGTCGAGCACGCGCTCGGCGTGGTCCTCCAGCGGCAACGGGCGTCCTCTCAGTACTCGGGTTGGCTCGGGTCGATCTCCCGGAGGTAGGCGAGTATGCCGCCCTCGACGTTGGCGACGTCGGTGAGCCCCGCGCGCAGGGCGAGCCGGGTGGCCTCGGCAGAGCGCGCACCCACCTTGCAGTAGATGAGCACCCTTCTGTCAGAGGGCAGCTCGTCGAAGGCCTCACCGGAACGGAAGAGATCGAGGTGGATCGCGACGGCACCGGGGATCGAGGCGATCGCCCGCTCCTCTTCACCGCGGACGTCGACGAGCAGCGGCGGCTCGTCACCGGCGAGCTCGCCCACCATCTCGTGGACGGTGACCGCCGGGAGATCACCCTCGTCGTGGGCGGCCGCACCGGGCACGCCACAGAACTCGACGTAGTCGATGAGCTCGGTGACGGTCGGGTCGTCGCCGCAGACCGGGCACTCCGGGTCCGCTCTGACCGTCAGGGTGTCCCACGTCTGGCGCAGCGCGTCGTGCACCATGAGCCGCCCCACGAGCGGCTCGCCGATGCCGAGCAGGAGCTTGATCGCCTCGGTCGACTGGACCGAGCCGATGGCGGCGCACAGCACGCCCAGCACCCCGCCCTCGGCGCAGCTCGGCACCGAGCCGGGCGGCGGCGGGTCGGGGAAGACGCAGCGGTAGCAGGGGCCCTGACCGGCCCACCACACCGAGACCTGGCCGTCGAAGCGCAGGATCGATCCCCACACGTGCGGCTTGCCGAGCATGACGCAGGCGTCGTTGACGAGGTAGCGCGTCGGGAAGTTGTCGGTGCCGTCGACGACGAGGTCGTAGTCACCGATGATCCCGAGGGCGTTGGCCGAGTCGAGGGCCACGTCGTGGCGGACCACCTCGACGTGCGGGTTGACGCGGTGGACGGCTGCCTCGGCGGACTCGGTCTTGGGCCGGCCGATGTCGGCGTCCGAGTGGATGACCTGGCGGTGCAGGTTGGTGAGGTCGACGACGTCGGCGTCGACGACACCGATGGTGCCGACACCGGCTGCGGCGAGGTAGAGCAGCGCGGGCGACCCGAGGCCTCCGGCACCGACGACGAGCACCCGGGCGGCGGCGAGGCGTTCCTGCCCGTCGCGGCCGACATCGGGCAGCAGCACGTGACGGGCGTACCTCGTCGTCTCGGCCTTGCTGAGGGCCCGAGCCGTCTTGACCAGCGGATCCGTCGACATGCCCTCACCGTACTGCTCGGTATGGTGAGACGGACACGGTCGTCTGCGGGGGCGGACGCCGAGACCGACGAGAAGACGCGTCCACACCCGAAGAGGATCCGCATGGCAGACGAGACCACCCCGCCCGGCCGCGGCCAGCGGCTGCCCCGATCCGAGAGGCGCGCCCAGCTGCTCGACTCCGCCCTGGGCGTCTTCGTCGAGAACGGCTACCACGCCGCTGCGATGGACGACATCGCAGCCCGGGCCGGGGTCTCCAAGCCGGTGCTCTACCAGCACTTCCCCGGCAAGCTCGAGCTCTACCTCGCGCTCATCGACCAGCACACGGGCGAGCTCGAGCAGCTCGTCCGCGACGCCCTCGCGCTCTCGGACAACAAGGCGCGCATCAACACGATGACCCGTGCCTACTTCGACTTCGTCGGGCAGGAGGGCGCGGCCTTCCGGCTCATCTTCGAGTCCGACCTCGCCAACGAGCCCGAGGTGCGCAAGCGTCTCGACCAGATCGACCTCACGTGCGCCGAGGCGATGGCCGAGATCATCCGCAGCGAGACCTCGATGGACCAGGAGGAGGCCGTCCTCGTCGGCGTGGCCTTCGTCGGCCTGGCGCAGACCTCGGCACGCCACTGGCTCACCCACGAGGCGACGCTCTCGAAGGAGACGGCCGTGCGCCTCACCGCCGCGCTCATCCGTCGTGGCTTCGGCGCTTTCCCGGCCGTCGGCCGGGGCGAGGGCCGCGGCGACGAGGGCGACAGGCCCGGTGGCGCGGCCAGGGAATCGGTCGGCACTCCCGCTCGTTAAGGTGACGACAGGACGTGGTCGACCGCGTCCACCAGAACTGAGAAAGCAGGTTTGACGTGGAGGTCCGCATCGGCGTGCAGAACGTGGCACGCGAGATCACCTTCGAGACGACCCAGAGCAGCGAAGAGATCTTCGCCGCCGTCAAGGCGTCGCTCGGCTCCGAGGCCCTCGAGCTCGTCGACGACAAGGGCGGTCGCATCATGGTGCCCTCCGCCTCGATCGGCTACGTGACGACCGGTGCGGAGCGCAAGTCGGGCGTCGGCTTCGGCGCTCATTGAACGCGTCCGAGGAGCACTCCCCTGCAAGCAGTCCCGGCGTCGGCCACGGCATCACCGCCGACTGACCACGAGTGACACGGGCTGACGGAGGCCGCCGACCGACACGGTCGGCGGCCTTCGTCATGCCTCCGCTCCCACCCGCACGCGAGGCCGGCCGACGCGGGTGTGGCCCGAGGCCGTCATGCGGGTACAAGGTGGAGGAACGAGCCGGGAACGCCCGGTCGTCGCCGCCCGCGCAGCGGGCTCGAAGGAGGAAGCGTAGACATGATCGGAACCATCCTTGCCGCCCTCGTCGCGGGTGCGATCGTGGGACCGCTCGCCCGGTTTGTGCTCCCCGGCAAGCAGCACATGAGCGTCCTGCTCACCGTGGTCCTCGGCGCCGTCGGCTCACTCATCGGCGCGTTCATCTACTACAAGGCCACGGGCGTCAGTGACACCAAGGGGATCGACTGGATCTCCGGCCTCATCGGTGTCGTCGTCGCCGCCGCGCTCATCGTCGGCTACGGCATGGTCACCGGCAACCGCCAGACGCGCTGACGCTCCCGACGAGCCTCCGACGGAGGTCTCGTCACCTTCGTCCCCTCGCGGGCGAAACCCGGTGGAAATGGCACGCGCCACATCCACCACACCAGCCCCACGCGGTGGGACATTGATCTCGTCGCATGTGTTGTCCGCACCCCTCGCGGACCAAGAGGCCGTCCGAACGGCGGCCAGAAGGAGCGTCACATGATCGGAACAATCATCGGGGCCATCATCGTGGGTGCCATCATCGGTGCCCTCGGCCGCCTCATCCTGCCGGGCAAGCAGAACATCTCGCTCGTCATGACGATCCTCATCGGCATCGTCGCCAACGTCGTCGTGACGTTCGTCGTGCGCCAGCTCGGCTACTCGAACAGCTCGGGTATCGCCTGGATCCCGCTGATCCTCGGCGCCATCGTCGCCGCGCTCATCATCGTGCTCTACGGCCGGATGACCAGCAAGTCGGTCTGACCGACCCTGCGACCGAAGGGCCCGACCGCATGCGGTCGGGCCCTTCGGCGTGTCCGGTGCACCCGTCGCTGCCCACGCTGGTTTCGTATGCCGTCTCCCCCGCCCCCTTGGACGGGTGCACTCACGCATCGGCCGGGAGGGCGGCATACGCCCGCTCAGGCCGAGAGGCCGAGGCGCTCCATGCGGCGGGAGTGCTCGTCGGTGAGGCGGGCGAACATGCGGCCGAGCTCTGCGAGGTCGGCGCCGGCCCGGCCCGGTGCGCCGACGAGGATGCTCGCGAGCGCGTCGCGCTCGACACCGACCCGCTGGGCCTGGGTGATCGCCTCGCCGACGAGGCGGCGCCCCCAGAGCGCCAGCCGGCCGGCGAGCCGCGGGTCCGCGGCGATCGCCTCGCGCACGACGGTGACCGCGAACTCGGCCTGCCCCGTGTCCTCGAGGACGCTGACGACGAGCGCCCGCGTGTCCTCGTCGACGTAGCGCGAGATCTCCCGGTAGAAGTCCTGGGCGATGCCCTCACCGACGTAGGCCTTGACGAGGCCTTCGAGGAAGTCGGACGCGGCCGTGCGCTCGTGGAAGGCATCGACGGCAGCCACGAACGGCTCCATGGCCGTCTCCGGCTCGACGCCGAGGGACTGGAGGCGCTCGGTGAGCACCGAGTAGTTCTTCAGCTCGTGGGCGGCGAGGACCGCGAGTGCCGACTTGTGGTGCAGCGTCGGTGCGAGCTCGGCGTCCTTGGCGAGCTGGCTGAACGCACGCAGCTCGCCGTACGCCAGCGCCCCGAGCAGGTCGGTGACGGCGGCGAGGTAGCCGGGCTCGTCGGCGCTCTCACCCGCCAGGTCGACGGAGGGTCCGGGCGTCGCGTCGTCGCTCATGCGCCCAATCTAGTGAACGAGTTCGGGCGTTCTGCCCGCATGCCGGTAGACTGGGCTTGACAACTCGGTGCCCGGTCGGCCCGATGGTTTGCCCAGATGGTGCTCGCGGACTCCCCGCGCACCGGTGGAGCCCGCACAGCGCGAGAGCCACCCACCGTCCCTGACAGTCTCCGATCGGCCCGTCACGCGCCACTGAGCTCCCGCACCGTCGGGGTGCTCGTGCCGATCGAGAGATGCCCATGACCCAGCCCCACGAGACCCCCGCCGACGCGGGGGTCGCCACGGACGCGCCCGAGCCCACCGTCGCCGAGACGGTCGAGCCGACGGCTCCCGAGGCCCCGGCGGAGCAGACCGAGGTGGCCGAGCCGGCCGCCGAGCCGGTCGCCCCCGAGCTGACCTTCGCCGACTTCGACGTCCACCCCGACATCGTCGCCTCGCTCGCCGAGCACGGCATCGTCCACCCCTTCCCCATCCAGGCCATGACGCTGCCCGTCGCCCTGGGCGGCCACGACATCATCGGCCAGGCCAAGACCGGCACCGGCAAGACGCTCGGGTTCGGCGTGCCGATCCTCAACCGGGTGCTCGCCCCCGGCGACGCCGGCTTCGACGAGCAGGCCCGTCCCGGCAAGCCGCAGGCCCTCGCCGTAGCCCCGACGCGCGAGCTCGCCGTGCAGGTCGCGAGCGACCTCCAGCGGGCCGGTCGCAAGCGCGGCGTCCGCGTGCTCACCGTCTACGGCGGGCGCGCCTACGAGCCGCAGATCGAGGCCCTCAAGAACGGCGTCGAGGTCGTCGTCGGCACGCCCGGCCGCCTCATCGACCTGGCCAAGCAGGGCCACCTCGACCTGTCGCAGGCGCGCACGGTCGTGCTCGACGAGGCTGACGAGATGCTCGACCTGGGCTTCCTGCCCGACGTCGAGACCCTCATGTCCCTGACGCCGGCGTCGCGCCAGACGATGCTCTTCTCGGCGACGATGCCGGGCGCCATCGTGGCCCTCGCCCGCCGCTACATGACGCAGCCGACGCACATCCGCGCGATGGGCGACGACACCGAGAACGCGCACACCGTCAAGGCGGTCGAGCAGTTCGTCTACCGCGCGCACGCCATGGACAAGGTCGAGATGCTCTCGCGCATGCTGCAGGCCACCGGCCGTGGCCTGACGATCATCTTCAGCCGCACCAAGCGCACCGCCGCCAAGGTCTCCGACGAGCTCGTCGAGCGGGGCTTCGCGGCCGCCGCGATCCACGGCGACCTCGGCCAGGGCGCCCGTGAGCAGGCGCTGCGGGCCTTCCGCAACGGCAAGGTCGACATCCTCGTCGCGACCGACGTCGCGGCCCGCGGCATCGACGTCGAGAACGTCACGCACGTCATCAACTACCAGTGCCCCGAGGACGAGAAGACCTACCTGCACCGCATCGGCCGCACGGCCCGAGCCGGCAACACCGGTGTCGCGGTGACCTTCGTCGACTGGGACGACCTCCACCGCTGGGCGCTCATCAACAAGACGCTCGACCTCGGCATCCCCGAGCCGCAGGAGACCTACTCGAGCTCGGACCACCTCTACACCGACCTCGACATCCCGACCGACGCCAAGGGTCGCCTGCGTCGCTCGCAGCAGAAGCTCGCGGGCCTCGGCGCCGAGGAGATCGAGGACCTCGGCGAGACCGGCAAGCGCCACGGCAAGTCCGGCGCCGGTTCCGGCCCGGGTCGTGGCGACCGTGACCGTGGCGGCGACCGCGACCGTGGCGGCGAGCGTGGGCGTTCGCGTTCCGACCGGCCCCGTGGCGACGCCGACGGGTCGTCCGACTCCGGCGACTCCGGCGACTCCGGCGACTCCACCGCCGAGGCCGGCGAGAGCCGTCCCCGTCGCAGCCGCAACCGCCGTCGTACGCGTGGTGCCGGGGCCGCGGCCGCCGGTGCCGCCGGTGAGGGCGCCGGCACCGAGTCGTCGGCTCCCGCCGGCAGCGGGTCCGACGCCGGGTCCGACGGACAGTCCGACGCCGCCGAGGGCGGGTCGCGTCCGCCGCGCCGTCGCCGTCGGGGCGGGGCCGGTCGGGGCGGCGCCGCACGTGGCGAGGCCGCGCCCGCGACCACTGCGGCCGAGTGACGCCGCGACGTCGAGCCGCCTCGGCTGACGTCGCACGCAACACGTGAGGGGCCCGGGCGGTCGACACCACACGGTGTCCCGCCCGGGCCTTCGCACGTCCCCCACGAGTCGGCCACGCCGACCCGGTCCACGGTGCGGTCGGCCCGTGGCTGTGCGGCGGCACGCTCCTACGCTGGTGGGAGAAGGCAGCACCGAGGGAGGCCACCACCATGAAGCTCCACGACGGCATCGACGAGCGCCTGCGCGCCTTCATCGAGTCGCAGCACCTCTTCTTCGTGGCGACGGCGCCGCTCGCCGCCGACGGTCACGTCAACCTCTCCCCCAAGGGCCTCGACGGCACCTTCGTCGTGCTCGGCGAGCACGAGGTCGCCTACCTCGACCTCACGGGCAGCGGCTCCGAGACGGTCGCGCACCTGCGGGAGAACGGTCGCATCACCGTGATGTTCTGCGCCTTCGAGGGCCCGCCGAACATCGTACGGCTGCACGGGACCGGGCGCTACGTCGCGCTCGGTGAGGCCGGGTTCGACGCGTACCGCGCGCTCTTCGCCGACCACGCCGGCGCCAGAGGTGTCGTGGTCGTCGACGTCGAGCGCGTCTCCGACTCGTGCGGGTACGCCGTCCCCTTCATGAGCCACGAGGGTGACCGCGACCTGCTGACCCGGTGGGCGGGCAACCGCGGCGACGAGGGTCTGGCGACCTACCGCGCCGAGAAGAACGCCACGTCCATCGACGGCCTCCCGGCTCTCGACCCGTCCACGCCCGCCCCCGCCCCCGCCCCGAGCGGACGCAACACACCGTGTAGGTCACAACACCCCGGGATCGGATCCCGGGGTGTTGTGACCTACACGGTGTGTTGCGGCGGGGGCGGTGGTCTGTCAGGCCTTGGGGAGATCAGGCGTTGATCGTCGCGGTGTCGATGACGAAGCGGTAGCGCACGTCGCCGGCGACGACGCGCTCGTAGGCCGCGTCGACCTCGTCGGCCGAGATCTTCTCGATCGTCGCGCCGATGCGGTGCTCGGCGCAGAAGGCCAGCATCTCGGCCGTGGCGGGGATGCCGCCGATGCTCGAGCCGGCCACGACACGGCTGCCGCCGACGACGGCGCCGGGGGCGAAGTCGTAGTTGCCCGTGGGGAGTCCGACGTTCGCGATGACGCCGAGGGGCCGCAGCAGCCCGATGTAGGTTTGCATGGGCAGGTCCGCGCTGACCGTGTTGATGATGATGTCGAAGCTGCCCTTGAGGCTCTTCAGGACACCCTCGTCACCGGTGGCGTGGTAGCTCGTGGCGCCGAGGGCCTCGCCGTCGCCCTTCTTGGCGTCGGTGCGGCTCAGCACGCTGACCTCGGCACCCATCGCGGCGGCCAGCTTGACGGCCATGTGGCCCAGACCGCCGAGACCGATGACGGCGACCTTCTTGCCCGGGCCGGCGCCCCAGCGCTTGAGCGGCGACCACACGGTGATGCCGGCGCACAGCAGCGGCGCCGCGACGTCGAGCTCGATGCCGTCGGGGATACCGACGGCGAAGCGCTCGGAGACGACGACCTGCTGGGCGTAGCCACCCTTGGTCGGCTCGCCGTCGTAGCCCTTGCCGTTGTAGGTCATGACGGCGCCCTGGGAGCAGAACTGCTCCTCGCCGTTCTTGCAGAACTCGCACTCGCCGCAGGAGTCGACCATGCAGCCCACGCCGACGCGGTCGCCGACCTGGTACTTCATCACGCCGTCGCCGACGGCCGACACGACACCGGCGATCTCGTGGCCGGGGACCATGGGGAAGATCGCGCTGCCCCACTCCTCGCGGACCTGGTGGATGTCGCTGTGGCAGATGCCCGCGAACCTGATGTCGATGAGGACGTCGTCGTCACGCAGGTCGCGGTGCTCGACGGTCCGGGCCTCGAAGGCGGATCCGGCGCTCGGTGCGACCAGGGCGGGGGTGGAAATCAACGGGTTTCTCCTTCGTGGTGGGTGGCGACGCTCTCGGGTGCAGCGCAGCCTCACCACGGTTCATTCCCCGTCGGCGAGTCGGGGCGAACCTCTGGGACCCGCGTCAGAGCCTCTCGAGCAGCGACGTCGCGACGTCGCGGTAGGCCTGGGCGCCCTTGGACGTGCGGGCCGTCGAGAGGATCGAGCGACCGACGGCCGGGGCCTCGGCGAAGCGCACCGTCTTGGGGATCGGCGGCTCGAGGACCGGCAGGTCGTAGCGCTCCCCGACGTCGGCGAGCACCTCGCGGGCGTGGTTGCTGCGTCCGTCGAAGAGGGTCGGCAGGATCCCCCACACCTCGAGGTCCCGGTTGAGGATCTTCTGCACGTCGGCGACGGTGTCGAGCAGCTGCCCGACGCCGCGGTGGCTGAGCATCTCGCACGGCATCGGGATGATGAGGGCGTCGGCCGCGGTGAGCGCGTTGAGCGTCAGCACCCCGAGGCTCGGCGAGCAGTCGAGGAGCACGACGTCGTATGCCGTGTCGACGCCTTCGAGGGCCGAGCGCAGGACGTACTCGCGGCCGGGACGCGGCAGGAGCATGGCCTCGGCGCCGGCGAGGTCGATGGCCGACGGCACGAGGTCGAGCCCCTCCTCGCAGGTGACGACGACGTCGCCGATCTCGGCGGAGCCGGTGAGGACGTCGTGGATCGACCGCTCGACGGTGTCGGGGTCGACGCCGAGGGAGAAGGTGAGGCAGGCCTGCGGGTCGAGGTCGACGAGCAGGACCCGCCGGCCGAGCTCGGCGAGCGCGGCACCGATGCTCGCGACCGACGTCGTCTTGGCGACGCCGCCCTTCTGGTTGGCCAGTGCCACGACGGTCGGAGCTCTCTTCACGTCGCTGCTGCGGCTGCGGGTCGCCATGCCCGACAGTGTGTCAGGCGCGGGGGCCCGGGATGAACAGGACGTCCGTCGTGCTCCGAAGGTCGCGGACGTCCACCCGGTCGCCGTTCACGAGGGTGGTCTCGTAGCCGAGCGCCCTCAGCGCGTCGAAGGCTGCCAGCTCCTGCGGCCACTCCGGGTGCCCGGCACCCCAACCGATCTCGCAGAGGATGACCGGCAGTGGTGACCACATAGCGATGGACGGCAGCATCCCCTCGAGCACGAGGTACTCCGCACCTTCGACGTCGATCTTGACCAGGTCGGGCACCTCCGTGATCGCGAGACCGTCGAACCGGGCGACCTCGATGTCGACCGGGATCATCGCCTTGCCGCGGGCCTTCTGCTCGACCATGGTGTTCCAGCCAAGGTTGCCGTCGCTCGAGATGAAGATCTCGAGGTGCGAGTCGGCGTCGCTCAGGCCGACACCGTGGACGGTCGCTTCGCACGACAGCTCGTCCGCTGTCAGGGCACAGAGCTCGGCCAGGTTGGGAACAGGCTCAAACAGGTGAGCCCGACCCGAGAAGCCGGTTCGCTCGACCAACACCTTCGTGAAGAAGCCGACATTGGCTCCGACATCGAAGAGCACGCCGTCGGTCGGTAGGTAAGGCGCCACGACGTCCGCCAAGGTCTCATAGCCGGCGCGTCTCTTCTCGAAGAACGCGTTGGCCCGGTCCAGGTCGACGGTCTGTGCCGTGAGAGCGGCCGCCGCACCAGGCTTCAACCCGACAGAAGGGGCAGAAGGGGCAGAAGGGGCCGGCGCCACGGGCGAGGCTCTGCCTGAGCGCACGAGGCGCAACGCCCACCCCCACGTGGCCGTCAGGACGCCCGTCAGCCCGTCACGTCCGTAGGCCCTGCGGATCGACGACAGGTCTGGCATGCCACGACGGTAGCGACGAACGGGGTCGGTGGGCGCAAAGATCTTCGACGCTCCCGATCGGATCACCACCTGCGACGAGGTCAGAAGGCCGAGATCGTCCGCGGGGCGCGCTCGGTGCGGGTGAGTGCCGACACGACCGCGCCCTGACCGTGGCGGCGCACGGCGAGCCGGGTCAGCAGCGCGACGACCGGCGCGAGCACGTCGTCGGGCAGAGGCGGTGAGGTGAAGCCGACGCTCGCAGCCACGTCCTCGCCGTGGACGACGATCTCCATCATGCGGCCGGTGAGGAAGTCGTCCCGCTGCAGCGCCCAGCCGGTCCACGGGATCAGCACGGCTCGGTCGGCG
This sequence comes from Terrabacter sp. Root181, assembly GCF_001428505.1. Taxonomy (GTDB): domain Bacteria; phylum Actinomycetota; class Actinomycetes; order Actinomycetales; family Dermatophilaceae; genus Terrabacter. The sequence goes on along the minus strand of NZ_LMHU01000001.1, from coordinate 1,437,292 downwards.
TGCTGGTCGGCAAGCACGCCGGGCAGCTCGGCCCGCGCCGCGACGACCCGCGCGAGGACGGCGTCTCGTCCGGCCTCCGCCTGCGCGTCGCTGCCGGACCGGATGGACACGTTGACGTCGTCGTCGAGGCCGCCCGACACCCACGCCGACCTCGCATAGTGCTCGTCGAGCGCGATGGCGTCGGTCGCGGGCTCGCCGCGCAGCAGGTCGAGGGCCGTGACGGGTTGGCTCGCGAGGTGCGCGACGAGCCCACCGACGCTCCACGCGGGCAGGGCGCTGGGCTGGAGCCAGGCGGCGGCGACGTCGTCGCGCGAGACGATGGCGACGACGTGGTCGGCTGCCGCGAGGAACGCCGGCCGCAGGTCGCGCTCGGGTGTGGTCCGGGTGGTGGGCTCAGGCATCGTCGCGCTCCGGTGGGGTGGTCTCGTAGCCGGCGGGCTCGAGGCCGGCCCAGTCGGACTTCTCGGGGCCCATCTGCTGGCCCTCGGGGCAGTGCGCCCGGAAGTCGCACCACGAGCAGATCGCCGAGGTGCGGGGCGCGAAGCGGGTCGACTCGACGCCGACCTCCTTGAACTCGGCGTCGGCGCGGCGCAGGTCGGAGGCGATCGACTCGGCCTCGGCGACCTTGCGCGCCAGCGACTCGTCGGTGTGCTCGTGGGAGGCGATCGTGCCGGAGGGCACGTGGTGCAGCTCGACCCGGTGGCAGGGCCGACGGAACATCCGGGAGGCCGCGACGGCATACAGCGCGAGCGGGAGCGACGTGCGCGCGTCGTCGTCGGTGGGCACCTGGCGGCCCGTCTTGTAGTCGACGACGACGAGCTCGCCCTGGCGGTCGTCGAGACGGTCGATGCGGCCGGTGATGGCGACCTCGTCGGTCTTGAGCGAGACGCTGCGCTCGATGCCGACGGGCTGGTGGTCGCGGTCGCTGACCCGGAGGTACTCGGTGACGGCGTCACGCACCCGGAGGCGCCACGCGGCGGACTGCTCGGGGTCGCGGAAGCCGACGTCGATCCACGACGAACGGACGAGCTCGGCGACGCCGGCGGGCGTGCGCCGGCCCGCCGGGAGGTCCCAGAAGTCGCGGAGGGCGTTGTGGGTCGCGATGCCGACCGAGGTGTGCGCGCGCTGCGGGCGGGCCTGCGGTCGTGGACGGTCGAGGTACTGCATGCGGTAGCGGCGCGGGCAGTCGAGCCACGCGAGCAGCCGGGAGGGCGAGCCGGAGTAGAGCGGCGTGGGCATGCCCGCGAAGGTCGTCTGCTCAGCCGGTCCCGTCGTCACGCCGACACCCTACGACCCGCCCGCGACATCCACCCGACGACATCCCCACCCCGCTCAGTGGGAGCGGGAGGCGACGCGGTCGAGGCGTGCCGCAGCGGAAAAGAACTCACGCTCGAGCTCGTCGACGACGTCGGCGACCGGCTGCACCGACCGGATGCTCGCGAGCCCCTGTCCGGCCGCCCACAGCTGCGCCCATCGCTTGGCCGGGGACTCGGCCACGTCATAGCTGCGGACCCCGTCGTGCACGAGGTCGTCGGGGTCGAGGCCGTGCGCCTGGAGGCTGGGTCGCAGCCAGGACGCGTCGGCCCCGGTGATGCCGTCGCTGACGACGAGGTCGTCGGGCCCGTGCGCGACGACCATCTGCTTGTAGTCCTCGGCGGCCCGGCTCTCGGTCGTCGCGAGGAAGCGGGTGCCCATGTAGACGAGGTCGGCGCCGGCGGCCACGGCCCCCGCGACGCCGGCGCCGTCCGCGATGCCTCCGCCCACGGTGACGAGACCGTCGAAGAGGTCTCGGACCGCCGAGACGAACGCGAACGGGGACAGGTGCCCCGTGTGGCCGCCGGCGCCCGCGCTGATGCATGCGAGCCCGTCGACGCCGGCGGCGATCGCCTTGCGGGCGAGGACGAGGTCGATGACGTCGGCCACGACGAGCCCACCGTAGCCCTGGACGACCTCCATGACCGGTCTGGGCGAACCGAGGGCCGTGATGACGACGGGCGGTCGGTGCGCCGCGACGAGGGCGAGGTCGGTGGCCAGCCGCGTGTTGCTCCGGTGCGTGACGAGGTTGACCGCCCACGGCGCCTCCCCGACGCCCGACCCGATGGCCCCGAGCCAGTCGTCGAGCTGCTCGGGCGTGCGACAGTTCTGCGTCGGGAACGCGCCGAGGATCCCGGCGCGCGCCGCGGCGACGACGAGCTCGGGCCCGGACACGAGGAACATCGGCGCCGCCACGACCGGAAGGCGGAGCGCCGCGAGCAGCTCGTGCGGCGTCACCCGGTCGCCTCAGGCGTACCGGCTCCCGAACCCTCGGGCACCTCGCGGACCGTGGGCGCGTCCGGCCGGCGCAGCAGGCGCTTGAGCACCTTGCCGACCGGGTTGCGCGGCAGCTCGTCCCGCACCTCGAGCCGCTCGGGCAGCTTGAACGAGGCGATACGACGCTCCCGGAGCCAGGCGACGAGCTCGTCGAGGGTCAGCGACTCGCCGGGCCGCAGCACGACGACGGCCGCGACCCGCTCGCCCAGGCGCTCGTCCGGGTCGCCGATGACGGCGACGTCGGCGACGGCCGGGTGGTCCGCGATGAGCCCCTCGAGCTCGGCCGGGGCGATGTTCATGCCGCCGCGGATCACCTGGTCGCGCGCCCGGTCGAGGTAGCGGAGGTACTGCCCGCGGTCGCCGGCGATCTCGAAGAGGTCGCCGGTGCGCAGGTAGCCGCGGTCGTCGAAGGGGCTCGGCAGCTCCTCGCCGTGGAGGTAGCCGGCGAAGACGCTCGGCCCGCTGATGTGCAGCTCCCCGGGGTGACCGGGCTCGCTCACGTCCTCGCCCGTCACGATGTCGACGAGCCGGGTGTCGGTCCACTCACCGGCGCGGGTCGACCACGTGACACCGGGGGCCCCGAACCGCGGGAAGAACTGCGCACGGTCGTCGGGGTCGGGGAAGTCGACCGGACTCGACAGCAGCCCGATCCCCTCGTTGGAGCCGAAGAAGTTGATGACGCTGATGCCGTGCCGCTCCTGCCAGCCGCGCACCATCGCCGGCTGGAGGGGCGCCGACCCCGAGCCGATGCGCGTCAGGCTGCTGACGTCGACGGTGGCCATGAGCTCCTCGTTGCCGAGCAGCATCCAGAGCAGGGCCGGCGGCGCGCACGTGTAGGTCGCACGCTCGAGGGCGACCTGCCCGAGGAACGTCGGGAGGTCGAAGGGGTGGTGCTGCACGAGCACGCAGCCGGTGAGCAGCCACGGCAGGAACATCCCGCTGATGCCCGCCATGTTGATCATCGGGAAGGGGTTGAGCAGCACGTCGTCGACCCCGACCTGGGGCGCCTCGGTCGTCGCGACACCGACGGCGAGCCAGTCCATGTGACAGCGCGGCACGCCCTTGGGCGCGCTCTCGGTGCCCGACGTCCAGCAGATCGTCACGGCGTCGTTGGCCTCGTTGGGGTCGGCAGCGGCATACGCCTCCACGGCCTCGCGCTCGGCGTCCGTCGCGGTGCTCGGGTGCCAGACGCGGACGCCGATGGGCACGTCCGCCGTCTCCTCCTCCGGGCCGTACGCGATGACGGCACGCACGGACGGCACGTCGCCGAGCGTCGTGGCTGCGTCTGCCGCCAGGGTGCGGTCGCCGAACCGGGCGCTGCTGAGGTATGCCGTGACGCCGGCTCTCGCACACATGGCGGCCACCTCGCGCTCGCGCAGCTGCACGGGCAGCGGCGACACGACGACACCGAGGCGCCAGGCCGCGAGGTAGACCTCGACGAGCTCGACCGAGTTGGCGAGCTGGACGCCGATCACGTCGCCGCGCCCGACACCGAGCGACAGCAGGCGTGCGGCAAGGGCGGTGACCTCGCCGTCGAGCTCGCGCCACGTCAGCCGTCGCGCTGCCGAGCCGAGAAGGGCCTGCCGGTTGGCGGGGTCGACGACGGCGAGCGCGTCGCCGCGGGCGCGCACCCGGTCGGCGAAGATCCCGTCGAGCGTCTCCTCCCCCCACCAGCCCCTGGCGCGGTAGTCGGCGACCTTCTCCGGCGCGTGCAGTCCGCGTGCGTTCGCCATGGCTCGGCACTCCTTCGTGTTCGGCATGAGGTGCGTGGTCTCTGCGGTGTGGGGCTGCGGGGTGGGGCTGCGGTGTGAGTTCCTGTGGTGCTGTGGGTCTTTCGGGTTCGGTGGGTGACGGACCGCCTAGCGGGCCGCCCTGCGGGCCGCGCGTGGCACGACCTCGATGTCGCTGCCGTGGAGGTCGGCCGAGCACTGGTCACAGGCGAGCGCGACGGCGAGGGCAGCCCCGCACGGCACGTGCTGCTGGACGAGCGCAGGTCCCTCCGGCGCGGCATACCAGTGGTGCGCCCAGTCGATCGCCACGGCGACGACCGGGTAGAAGGCGTGGCCCTTCTCGGTCAGGTGGTACTCGGCGCGGCCGTCGCCGCCGCCCGCGCGACGCCCCCTGGCCTCGAGCACGCCGATGTCGCAGAACGCGCGGAGCCGCTCGGCGACGAGGCTGGGCGGTGCCCCCAGCGCCTCCTCGAAGTCGCCGAAGCGGGTCAGTCCCCGCAGGGAGGCACCGATGAGGGCCGAGGACCAGCGGTTGCCGAAGATCGCCATCGTCTCGGGGAAGAGACCCGCCGAGGACCGGTCGGCGCCCGGGTCGGACCGCCGCCGCGTCGTCGACTCCGGGACGGACCGCTCCCACGTGCCGCTCGGCCCCCACTCGGCGTGGACGTCGCCGGACCGCACCACGTCACGGCATCCCGTGCAGGTCAGGACCGGCGCGAAGTTCTGGCCGCACAGCGCGTGCCGCATCGCGGGGAGCGTCGCCGCGTGGCGCGGCACCCACCGACGCTCCCAGTCCCAGATCGCGATCGTGACCGGCCACAGGCCACGGCCGCGCGACGTGAGGACGTACTCGGCCCGGACGGGCCGCTCCTGGTAGACGACCCGGTGGAGCAGGCCCTCGCGCTCCATGGTCGCGAGGCGGGAGGTGAGGACCGCGTTGGAGATGGCCACCTCGTCGAGGAACTGGCCGTAGCGGGTCGTGCCGCGCAGGGCGCGCTGGAGGATGAGCAGGGTCCACTCGTCGCCGAGGAGCCCGAGCATGCGTCCGATGGCGTTGGTCGACCCGGGGGCGAGCCGGGTGGGCACGGTGCCGGGGTCGACGTCGTCGACCACCGGCTCAGAGGCCGATCGCATCCGCTGCCGTGTCCGCGGTGCTCCACCGTCGCAGCTCGGCTCCGGGGGCCCACGTCGAGTGGGTGCCGCTCGAGATCCGCTCGGGCAGCCGGAGCTTGCACACGGGCCCGTCGGAGACCCGGGCCGCGTCGAGGACGACGCAGTACGACGCGTCGTCGTTCATGTCGGTCGTCAATGTCACGAGGTACCCGTCGTCCTCACCGGCGCTGCCGACCCGTGGCGCCATGGCGGTCTCGCTGCCGAAGACGTTGTCGCCGAAGGCGAACCGCTCCTCCGTGCCCGTGTGGAGGTCGTGCTTGACGAGGCCGTCGAAGAGGAACCACGCGGGCTTGCCGGTCGCGGCGTACGCGTAGCGGTAGGCCCCGCCGGCATACGAGCCGTTCATCATGCCGAACTCGGTGATGCTGTCGGAGAGCGGTGACTCGGTGACCAGGCCGGTGCGCAGGTTGAGCCGCCAGCGGTGCAGCCTCGCCTGCATCCGGTCGAGGGCGAGGAAGCGGAAGGCCCGCTCCCACCGGTTGCCCATGCCGTTGTCCTCCGGCTCGGGGTCGCCCTGGAAGAAGCCGTCGAGGACGATCTCGTCGCCCTCCTCGTACGCGTTGACGAAGTGGAGCACGTAGGTCGGGTCGGCCTCGAACCACCGGATGTCGCTCGTCTGCCCGCGCCGCGGGATGACGGCGAAGCGGCTCGGCATGTCGCGGTGGAAGCGCGCGACGTGGGCGCCCTTGGCGAGTGCCTCCGGCTCCCAGAAGAGCGGGAAGTCGCCCAGCACGACGTAGTTCTCGGTGAAGGCCATGTCGTGCGGCAGGCGCGGTCCGGGCAGCGGCACGTCGACGTAGTGGACGAGGTCGTCGGCCTCGTCGACGACGCCGTAGTGCATGTAGGGCGACTCCTTGCTGTAGTTGAAGAAGAGGAGCTCACCCGTGCGGTCGTCGACCTTGGGGTGTGCCGAGACGCCCCAGTCGAAGGGGAAACGGCCGTTCCACGTCGCCTTGCCGAGGGTCTCGGCCGACATCGGGTCGACGCGGTAGAGGTCGCCGCACTGGTAGAAGCTCGTCAGCGCGGTGCCGCGGTGGACGATGACGTCGGTCGACGACGCGTCCTTCATCTGGCGGCGGGCACCCCAGCCGTCCTCACGGAGCGAGAGGTGGGGCGGCTCGGCGAGGCCGGCCCAGAGGGACTGCCCGGCCTCCTGCTCGGCCAGGAACCCGTCGGTGCGCACGAAACGGTTGCGGTAGAAGGCCTTTCCGTCACGGAAGCCGACGACGTGGACCATCCCGTCGCCGTCGAACGGGTGGTAGTGCTTGAGCGACGGGTGCACGGGGTTCTCGGTGTTGCGGAGGTAGACGCCGTCGAGGTCGGTGGGCACCTCACCCTCGACGACGTCGAGGTCGTCCGCCCGCCACTCGGTCGTCTGGGGCTGCCAGGGGCCGGTGCGGTAGGGGTGGTCGTCGTCCGCGGGCAGGGTCGAGAGCATCCGACCGACGATGTCGACATCCATCCGGGTCTCCTTGGCTCGCAGGGGTTTCCGCGTCAGTCGGCGACAGCGCCGACGACGAGGCTGACGGTGGTGGCGGTGCTGCCACCGAAGTTGAGCGTGCCGAACGTGCGGGCACCCTCGACCTGGTAGTCGCCGGCGGTGCCGCTGACCTGCTTGGCCGCGTCGAGCAGCATGCGGACGCCGGTGGCCCCCACCGGGTGCCCGCCGCCGATGAGTCCGCCGCTCGGGTTGATCGGCAGGCGCCCACCCGGGGCGATCGAGCCGTCCTCGACGGCCTTCCACGACTCCCCCGGACCGGTGAGCCCGATGTGGTCGATGGCGAGGTACTCGGTCGGGGTGAAGCAGTCGTGCACCTCGAAGCCGTCGAGGTCCTCGAGGGTGACGTGGGCCCGGTCGAACGCGTCGCCCACGGCGCTACGCACGTGCGGCAGGACGTAGAGCTCGTCGCGGTCTCGGTCGAGCTTCTGGCGCAGTCCGAGGCCGACGGTGCGGTGCCCCCACCCCCCGATGCGGGCGATCGGACGGCGGCCCGGGTGGTCGCGCAGCCACGCGTCGGAGACGAGGACCACGCCGGCGGCACCGTCGGTGACCTGGCTGCAGTCGTAGCGGCGGATCCGGCCCTCGACGACGGGGTTGAGCACGTCGTCGGTGGCGTCGGGCCCGCTCAGGTCGGGCACGTCCCAGCGGCGGGTCTGGGCGTTGGGGTTGCGTCGGGCGTTGGCGAGGTTGAGCGCGGCGATGGCACGCAGGTGCGCGTCGTCGAGACCGTGGCGTCGGTCGTACTCGTCGGCGATGGCGCTGAAGACGTGGGGCCACATGAAACGGGCGCCCTCACCGTCGTGGCCCACCCAGGCGGCCGCGCCGAGATGCGTGGCCGCCTCGTCCCCGGGCACGGTCTTCTCGAGCTCGACGCCCAGCACCAGCGCGCAGTCGTAGTGGCCCGCCCGCAGGTCGGCCATGGCCGCGAGCAGGGCCACACCGCCGGACGCACAGGCGGCCTCGTGCCGCGCAGCGGGCAGGCCCCACAGGTCGGGACGCACCGTCGCCGGCATGGCGCCGAGGTGGCCCTGTCCGGTGAAGAGCTGGCCGAAGGCGTTGCCGACGTGGATGACCTCGACGTCGGCCGCAGTGGCGCGGGCCGCCTCGAGGGTGCCGTCGACGATCTCGCCGACGAGGTCGGAGACGTCATGACCCTCGCGGGTCAGGTGGCGCGCGAAGTCCGTTTGGGAGCCACCGAGCACCCAGACTCCCGTCGGGGAGGTGCTCGCGCTGCCGGCCGCCATGTCCGCCTCCGCTCCCGACGCCGCCGTCGGTGCCCGCCTTGCCCTTCTCCGGGCACCGTACTACAACTAGCAGAGTCACTCGCCGGGGCGATGAGACCGATCCGGCGCCGGAGTCCGAGAGGCCGCGCCGACCCCGGCAGGACCGATCCGGGAGGGCGCATGGGTGAGGGTGGCGACGCGTACGTCCTCGACGTCGTCCGCACGCCGCGGGGCCGTGCGTCGAGCCGCGGGTCACTCCACGGTCGCACCGCCATCGACCTCGTCGTGCACCTCCAGCGGGCCCTCGTCGACCGCACCAGGATCGACCCCGAGCGCGTCGACGACGTGACCCTCGGCTGCGCGACCCAGGTGGACGAGCAGGGCGCCGACCTCGCGCGGACGGCATCGCTCCTCGCGGGGTGGGGCCCGTCCGTGCCCGGCGTCACGCTCAACCGCTTCTGCGCCTCGGGGATCGATGCCGTCGGCCAGACCGCCGCCCGCGTGCGCGCCCGAGACCTCGACCTGGCCGTGGCGGGCGGTGTCGAGAGCGTCTCCCGGGTGCCGATGTTCGCCGACCGCGGGGCGCTGTACGCCGACCCCGCCGTCGTGCGCCGCCTCGGCTCGGTCCACATGGGGATCGCCGCCGACCTCAACGCGACGCTCGAGGGCTTCACCCGCGAGGAGCTCGACGCCTACGGCCTGGAGACCCAGACCAAGGCGGCCCGCGCGCGCGAGGAGGGAGCCTTCGCCCGGTCGCTCGTCCCGGTGCCGGCCGACGACGACGGCCCGGGACTCGACCACGACGAGCTGGTCCGGCCCGACACGACCGCCGCGTCGCTCGCAGCCCTGCCACCCGCCTTCGCGCAGCTGGGGGCCGACGGCCAGGACGCCCTCGCGCTCGCGGCGGCGGACGGCATACGCCCCCTAGACCGGATCGACCACCTGCACACCGTGGGCACCTCCCCCGCCGTCGCGGACGCAGCCTCTCTGCTGCTCGTCGGGTCGGCGCGCGCCGCCCGGGAGACGGGTCTCGCGCCACGGGCGCGCGTCGTCGCTGCCGCGTCGACGGCCGTGGACCCCGTCGTCATGCTCACGGCAGGACAGTCCGCCGTCGAGCAGGTTCTCGCTCGGGCCGACCTGTCGCCCGCGGACATCGACGTCTTCGAGTTCGCCGAGGCCTTCGCCGCGCTGTGCCTGCGATTCCGCCGCGACCTCGACGTCGGACCCGACCGGATGAACCCCAACGGCGGCACGATCGCCATGGGACACGCCTTCGGCGCCACCGGCGCGATCCTCGTCGGCCAGTGCGTCGAGGAGCTCGAGCGCCGCGGCGGGCGCTGGGGCGTCGCTGCCGTCAGCGGCGCCGCCGGCCTCGGCACGGCGGTGCTCGTCGAACGCGTCGACTCCTGAGCGACCGGCGCCCGCTCAGCCCTCGCCGGCCACGAAGGCGCGCACCGAGTCGGCGACCATCTGGACGGCGATGGCCGACAGCAGCAGGCCGGCGATGCGGGTGAGCAGCATCGTGCCGCTCTCGCGCAACAGTCCGCGCACCTGTCCGGCGAAACGCAGCACGAGGTAGACGACGAGCATCGCGCCGACGAGGGCGGAGCCGACCGCGACGTACGCGCCCGTCGTGCGCGAGCCCTGCACCGCGAGCATCGTCGCGACGATCGCCCCGGGACCGGCGAGCAACGGTGTGCCGAGCGGCACGAGGGCGACGTTGACGCCGGCGTCGGCGAGCGAGTCGGACTCCTTGCCCGTCAGCAGCTCGAGCGCGACCAGGAGCAGGAGCAGGCCGCCGGCCCCTTGGAGCGCGGCGATCGAGATGTGGAGGTAGTCGAGGATGCTCTTGCCGAAGAGCGCGAACATCCCGATGACGAAGACGGCGACGAGCGAGGCACGCCGGGCCGCGACGTGGCGCTGCACCTTCGTCAGCGACCCGGTGAGGGCTAGGAAGATCGGCACCGCTCCGGGCGGGTCGAGGATGACAACGAGGGTGATGAAGGTGCTGAGGAAGATGGTCGTGTCGAACAGACTCACGGCCTGAGGACCTCCGTGGCCCCGCTCGAGGCCGCCTCGATCGCGTCGAGCACCTCGGGGGTCGTCGTGTTCTCGGCGAGGCGGTTGCGCTTGCCCTCGCCGTGGTAGTCGCTCGACCCGGTGACGAGCAGGCCCAAGCGGTCGGCGAGCGCCGTCGCACGGGCCACCTCTGCGGGGCCGTGGTCGCGGTGGCGCGCCTCGAGCCCGGCGAGCCCCGCGTCCCGCATCCGCTCCACGAGAGCGTCGTCGAGGTCGCCCGAGCGGGTGCGGGTGAAGGGGTGGGCGATGACGGGCACCCCGCCGGCCGCGCGCACCAGCTCGACGGCGCGGACGGGGTCGGGCGCGTAGTGGCCGACGTAGTAGGGCGAGTCGTCGCCGAGCCACGAGCGGAACGCCTCGTCGCGGTGGCGGATCGTGCCGTTGGCGATGAGGGCGTCCGCGATGTGGGGTCGACCGGGCGTCGCGTCCGGGCCCACCTGCGCGAGCACCTCGTCGTAGCCCAGGGGTATGCCGTCCGCCGCCATGAGCGCGACCATCCGCTCGAGGCGCGTTGACCGGGAGTCGCGGGCCCGGGCGAGCTCCTCCATGAGCGGCCGGTCGTCGGCGTCGGGGAGGTAGCCGAGCAGGTGGATCGAGGAGTGGCGCCAGGCGCACGAGATCTCGATGCCCCGCACGAGCGTCACGCCCTGGTCCCGGGCGGCCTCGGCGGCCTCGTCCCAGCCGGCGACCGTGTCGTGGTCGGTGACGGCGAGGACGTCGACCCCGGCCGCCGCCGCTGCGGCGACGAGCTCGGACGGCGTCTCGGTGCCGTCGCTCACCGCCGAGTGGGCGTGCAGGTCGATGACCGGACGCGTGCGCGCCGCGCCTGCGGTCCCGGTCGGTGTCACGCCCCCAAGCGTAGGGGCGCCGGGGATGCGCCCTCGACAGACCCTCCCCGGCAACACACCGAGCAGGTCACAACGCACCGTGATCGGATTCCGGCGCGTTGTGACCTGCTCGGTGAGTTGCTGAATCCGGCGGGTCAGGCTGGGCGGGGAACGCGAGCGGTGACGAGCACCTTGGCAGAGCGGACTCGTGCGCCGATGAGCCCAGGTCGCTCCAGCTCGTTCCAGATGACACGCTCGACGGGGTGGCCGAGCCGGCGGATCGCGTCTTCACGCCGCTTCTCAAGCCAGACGACCTCCTCCGGATCGGGCGCACCGTCCTCGGCGTCTCGTTGCCGCGCGTACTTCACCAACCCGTCGAACTCGAGCACGACACCGTCCACGACCAGGTCGACCCGCGCCACGAAGCGCCCGTCGGAGTCACGGAGAACCACTTGGCTGTCTGGTTGGAAGCCCAGGCGTCGCAGTGCGAGCCGCGTCCGGGACTCGCCCACCGACTCGCTCCTACTGTCCATGAGCAACACGGCTTCCATGGCTCGGCCGCGTCCCTGGTGCGGTGAGATGGCGGCCACCTCGGTCATCAGATCAGCCAGGGTGACCAAACCTCGGTGCAGAGCGGCGTCGCCGGCCACCACGGCACAGTCCTGCACCATCGTCAGCGCGGTCCGCACCACAGCCCGAGCGGGCGAGACGCAGGCGGCGTCCGCGACAGAGGCCACGGCGACGCCGTCGTCCGGGTGGAGCCACACGGACCCGCGCCGCACGCTCTGGACCGTGTCGGTCACGAGGTCGATGCGTCCGACGTCGTAACCCCACAACGAGAGTCCCAGCACTGCGAGAGCCGCATGGTGGCTCAACGCGTCACCCGGTCTCGATCTGGCGACCGCGAGGCAGCCGAGCCGATAACGCTCGTCAGGGGACGCCGCCTGCCACACGGTCGCGTGGACGTAGGCGCCCCGCCGCACCCGCACCAGCTTCCGCGCCCGAAGCGCCTGATGCAGGTAAGCCCTGGTGAGCCCGGCGGTCAGGGCCTCATGTGCGGCAAAGACCCCGCCCTGAGAACCGGACAGCGCCTCGAGTCGTGTGTCCATGGGAGCAGACTCGGCGCCATACGGGCACGTCTTCGACCTCGCGGGGAGACCTGTGGACACAACGGCCACCCGCGCACCGGCTGTGGACGAACGCAACACACCGAGTAGGTCACAACACCCCGGGATCCGATCGCGGTGAGTTGTGACCTACTCGGTGTGTTGCGGGAGGCTCGCGTCAGGGCTGGTCGGTCTCGGTGGCCTCGGCGCCCTCGGTGATGCGGCCGGGCCAGTTCTTGTCGGGGACGGGGACCGGGCGGCCGGGCTGCTCGCCGCCGCGCGCCTCGAGGTAGCTCTCCTTGGGCACCATGACCTTGCGCCGGAAGATGCACACGACGGTGCCGTCCTGCTTGTAGCCGACCGTCTCGACGTGCACGACGCCGCGGTCGTCCTTCGAGGTCGACTCCCACTTGTCGAGCACGGTCGTCTCGCCGTAGATCGTGTCGCCGTGGAAGGTCGGTGCGACGTGGCGCAGCGACTCGATCTCGAGGTTGGCGATGGCCTTGCCCGACACGTCCGGCACCGACATGCCGAGCAGCAGCGAGTAGACGTAGTTGCCGACGACGACGTTCTGCCCGAACTGCGTCGACCCCGCGGCGTAGTGGGTGTCGAGGTGCAGCGGGTGGTGGTTCATCGTCAGCAGGCAGAAGAGGTGGTCGTCGTACTCCGTGACCGTCTTGCCGGGCCAGTGCTGGTAGACCGCGCCGACCTCGAACTCCTCGTAGCTGCGTCCGAACTGCATTGCCGCTCCTCGTCGAAGGGTTGACCCGGCCCCGCTGGGACGAGCGGCTCCCAGCCTGCCGGAGCGGGCGGCATACGCCCATGGTCGTATGCCGTGTGCTTGCTCACGGTTGCTCCCTGTCGACCGCGCCGGGCGGGGTCGCGTCCGCGGTCGCGGTCAGCTCGCTCAGCTCGGACAGCACCGGCGCGGTGCTGTCGGTGGCCATGGGGTCGGGGTCGGAGGGCAGCGTCGCGCCGGCGGCCGGGCGGGGGCGCACACCCTGGCTCTTGGCGACGAGCAGGCTCGCGAAGTAGGTGCCGAGCGAGACCCCGGCCGCGAGACCGAGGCCGAGTCCGAAGGCCCGGAGCAGGGTCGGCACGCCCAGCGCGAAACCGTTGCCGTCGGGGTTGGTGACGAGCTGCGAGATGCCTTCGTAGGCCATCCGGCCCGGGAGCAGCGGGACGATCGCGGCCGTCGTGACGGCGAGCGCCGAGATGGTGAGGCGCCGGGCGACGAGGCGGGCCGCGAAGCCGATGACGAGCGCGGCGGTCGCCGATGCGGTCACGGCACCGAGCTGGAGCACCCGCTCGGCGAGCGCGAGCACGACCCACCCGACCCCGCCTGCGACGCCGGCGACGAACACGGCCGTGCCGCTCGAGTAGGAGAGCACCGCGAAAGCGACCGAGATGATGACGGCGCACACGACCTGGACCACGACGTCGTCGCTGAGCAGGGTCTGCGAGCTGATCGCGATCGGGTAGTCGAGGCGCTCGCCGAGAGAGAGCACGACCGAGATGCCGACGGCGATGCCGAGCGAGAGGACGATGACCTCGAAGCCCCGCGCGCCGGCGGTCACGTAGTAGCCCTCGAGGGCGTCCTCGGCGGCTCCGACGACGGAGAGTCCCGACAGGAGCAGGACGATGCCGGACGCGACGACGAGCGAGGGCGACACGTCACCGACGAAGGTCAGGCCGACGGACTGGGCCGCCACGACGAGGGTCGCGACCGCCGTCGGGATGGCCGCGCCGACGCACTGCGCGAAGAAGGCCGCGACGCCCGCCCCGGTCAGCCAGCTGAGGACCCGGCCGACGACCGTCGCGGTGAGGAAGCTGAGCAGGATGATGAACGGCCCCCCGCCCACGAGGCCGGCGGCACCCGCCGCGAGCGCCCCGCCGGCGAGGGTGACGAGCCAGCGGCGGTAGGGGTGCGGGGCCGTGATGACCGCGTCGAAGCGCACCCGGGCCTCGTCGACGGGGACCGGGTCCTGCGACAGGTCGACGATGAGGCCGCGGAGCCGCTCGAGACGCGTGTAGTCCTGGACGCGGAAGCGCACGATGCGCATCACGGTGATCGGGTCGGCGTTCGGGCCGCGGTGGTAGGAGACCGTGACCGACGTGTAGGTGACGTCGACGTGGACCGAGCTGAGGCCGTACGCCTTGGTCAGGGTCAGCACCGTCGCCGTGACGTCGGCGGCTGCGGCGCCCGTGGCGATCATCGCGACCCCGGCTCGCATGGCGAGGTCGATGACGGCCTGGGCGGTGACCGAGTCCACCCCGTCGGGCGTCGTCCAGATCGGGATCTCGTCGGTCGGCGGCCCGCTCGGTCTCATGGCCCGCCGGGTGCTCGCCCTCAGTGAGGGCAGGCTCCGGTGGGCGGTGGTCGGCCGGGCGGGTCGGTCGGTGCGGGCCACCCCCAGACCGTATGCCACCGGTTCGGACCCGGGGGTACCCCACCGGGGTGCCGAGCGGGGTAACGAGCGGGCCGGAATCCGGGTTCGGCGGGGTCCGCGCTTCGTGGCACCATGACGGGGTGATGAGTGAAGAGCAGAAGACGTCTCCGAGCCGCAAGCGCCCGACGACCGACGAGTTCCGGGCCTTCGTCGCGACCGGGTGGGCGCCGCGCGACACCGGGGTGACCCCCCGGGCCGAGGTCGCCGACCACGCAGCCCGTCGCCGTGACGCCGTCAGTGCCGCCTTCCGCGGTGAGCGCCTCGTCGTCCCGGCTGGCGGCCTCAAGGTGCGCAGCAACGACTGCGACTACGTCTTCCGCCCGCACAGCGCCTTCGCCCACCTCACGGGCCTCGGCAGCGACCGCGAGCCCGACGCCGTGCTCGTGCTCGAGCCGCGCCCGTCCGCCGACGGCGAGGGCACCGACGGTCACGAGGCCGTCCTCTACTTCCGCCCGCTCGCCGACCGCGACACCGAGGAGTTCTTCGGCGACTCGCGCTACGGCGAGTTCTGGGTCGGGGCGCGCCCCACCCTCGCCGACATCGAGTCCGAGCTCGGCGTCACCGCCCGCCACATCGACGAGTTCGGCGATGCCGTCGGCAAGGACGCCGGCGCGGTCACGATCCGCGTCGTGCGCGACGCCGACACCGAGGTCGCGACCCGCGTCGACAAGGCCCGCGACGCCGCGGCCGGGACGCAGGAGGCCACCGAGGCCGAGACCCGCACCGACCGCCAGCGCGAGGCCGACGAGCAGCTCGCCGCGTTCCTCTCGACGCTCCGCTTCGTCAAGGACGAGTGGGAGGTCGAGCAGATGCGCGACGCCGTCGACGGCACCCACCTGGGCTTCGACGCCGTCATCGCCGACCTGCCGGAGGCGGTCCGCCGCGGCCGCGGCGAGCGCTGGGTCGAGGGCGTCTTCGGCCTGCACGCCCGCCACCACGGCAACGGGGTCGGCTACGACTCGATCTGCGCCAGCGGCGACCACGCCAACACGCTGCACTGGATCAAGAACACCGGCGACATCAAGGAGGGCGACCTGCTGCTCCTCGACGCCGGCGTCGAGGTCGACTCGCTCTTCACCGCCGACATCACCCGCACCCTGCCGGTCAGCGGCACCTTCACCGACGCGCAGCGCAGGATCTACGACGCCGTGTACGCCGCCCAGGAGGCCGGCATCGCCGCCTGCAAGCCGGGCAACAGGTTCAGCGACGTCCACGCCGCGGCCATCCGCGTCATCGCCGAGCACCTTCACGAGTGGGGCCTGCTGCCCGAGGGCGTCGACGTCGAGGGCACGCTCGACGCCGACCACGGTCAGCACCACCGCCGCTGGATGGTGCACGGCACGAGCCACCACCTCGGCATCGACGTGCACGACTGCGCCCTCGCGACCCGCGAGGAGTACTCCGACGCCGAGCTGAAGCCGGGGATGGTCCTCACCGTCGAGCCGGGCCTCTACTTCAAGGCCGACGACGAGCTCGTCCCCGACGAGTTCCGCGGCAACGGCGTGCGCATCGAGGACGACATCCTCATCACCGAGGACGGCTGCGAGAACCTCTCGGCCGCGATGCCGCGCAGCAGCACCGAGGTCGAGGAGTGGGTCGCCCGCATCTGGGCGGCCCGCGCCTGACCGCCACCTTCCCCACCTGACCGAACGCGGCGTTCGGTCTCGAGCACAGCGGTAGGACACCGCTCTCGAGACCGAACGCCGCGTTCGGCGTGTCAGGGGGAGGTCACTTCGTCATCGGGATCTCGGTCGGGGTCGCGGGCTCGATGCCAGTGGTGCCGCCCGCACCTCCACCCGTCGAGCCGGGCACCTCAGTCGGGACGGTCGCGTCAGGCGCCGTTGCGGGTGGTGCGACCGACCCGTCGGACGACACCGAGCCGTTCGGGTCGGGGGCCGGGATCGGCGGGCTCCACTGCTCGACGAGGTCGACGAGGGAGCCCGCGTCCTGGGACTCGAGGCCGGAGCCGAGCACCGAAGGCGTACAGGCCGGGTCGACGTTGATGCGCACGGCCGGCCCGACGGCATACGCGAGCACGAGCGCGAACCGCGCGTCGCTCGTCTTGTCCGAGCCCTGGCAGGTCTGGTCGGTGGGCTTCGTCGGCAGGGCACGGAGCGCCGCCGTGACCTGCGCCGAGGGCGCTGCGTCCAGCTGGGTCGCCCTGACCGTGCCGTCCACTAAGTCACGGCACACCGTCACCGTCGGGTCGCCCGTGGGGGCCAGGGTCTGGTCGTCCCCGAGCCGACCCCAGGACGACCGGGAGCAGGCGGCGACCGCCTCGGGGGGCGGGGTGCGCGTGCCGAACATCTGGTCGAGCACGACCGCCGGCCCCGGGCCCGACGGGAAGTCGCCGTTCGTCGACGTCGAGCAGGCGTTCGCGTCGGCGAGCGCCGACACCCAGACGATCGCGTCGCCGTAGGCAGCCCCGACGAGGTATGCCGTCTCGTTGCCGGCCATGAGGGTGCACACCCCAGGCCCACCCGTGACCCGCGGCGCCCAGGTCATCGCCTCCACGAGCGCGGCCCGTTGCGACTCGCTCGCGACGCTGCGCTTCGCCAGGCGGAAGGGCGGCGAGAGCGGCGTGGTGGCCATGATGTCGACGACCGGGTAGCCGCACACGACGACCGAGGCCGGGTCGCGGTCGGGCAGCAGCCGTGCCGCGCCGTCGATGCCCTGCGGCTTCTGCGGGACGGCCGCGGGCTTCGAGAGGTCGACGGAGCCGACCGACTCGGGGCACCGGAGCGCACCGTCGGCCTCGACGGGCTGGTCGGTCACGGCCCGGACCGGGCCGGTCGCGAGCGACGTCTCCCCCGGCTGGGGCGCAGCGGCGGTCCCGCACGCGGCGAGCGCGAGGGCCGCGGCCACGCCGGTCACGAGAGCACGGCCGGCGGCATACGGTCTGGACCTGCGGGGCTGCATCAGGCGCTCCTTCGTCGGGGATCCGTCACCGGGAAGGACACGTGGGCGACCGCTTTCGTTGCAGCCGCGTCAGCCGGCGGGCGGCGGCGGGCCCGGCTGGTCCGGGCTCGACGGCTGCGTCGGCGGCGTCGAAGGCGTCGGCGGCGTGACGGGGGCGATGCCGATGCCCGCCCGGCCGCCGACGTCGATGCCCGCGTCGGCGAGGATCTGGCGACCCTGCTGGGCGAACTTGTGCTCGCAGAAGACCTCGTAGCGGGTCGCCACGACCTGGCTCACCGACGAGAAGTCGCGCGCGCCGCGGGTGAAGCCATAGCCGACGAGCGACCAGACCAGGCCGAAGACCGCGCCGTAGAGGGCGGTGTAGAGCAGCAGGGTCAGCGGGTTCGAGGGTCGGGAGAAGAGCGAGAGGATCAGGCCCACGAAGAGGCCGAGCCACACGCCGGAGAGGAGCCCGCCGAGGGCGACCCGGCCCCACGTGAGGCGCGCCGTCACCCGCTCCATCTGCTTGAGGTCGGTGCCGACGATGAGGCAGTTCTCGACCGGGAACTGGTTGTCCGACAGCGTGTCGACGGCCCTCTGCGCGTCGACGTACTGCTCGAACACGCCCAGCGACATGGGGTACTCGAGGGACAACGTCGCGAATCCCTGGCGTCCCCCCGGACCCTTCGGTTGCAGGCTCATGCGTCCATCCTCGCATCCCAGCCCCGGACGGGAGGGACCCTCATGCCTTGAGCTTGTAGTCCTCGACGAGGCGGCGGCCGATGATCATCCGCTGGATGTCGGCCGTGCCCTCACCGATGAGCAGCATCGGCGCCTCGCGGTAGAGACGCTCGATCTCGTACTCCTTGGAGTAGCCGTAGCCACCGTGGATGCGGAAGCTGTCCTCGACGACCTGTGAGCAGTACTCGGACGCAAGGTACTTCGCCATGCCCGCCTCGAGGTCGTTGCGCTGGCCCGAGTCCTTCTTGCGGGCGGCCTTGACCATCATCTCGTGCGCGGCCTCGACCTTGACGGCCATGTCGGCGAGCCGGAAGAGCACCGCCTGGTGGTCGACGATCTTCTTGCCGAAGGTCTCGCGCTGCTGGGCGTAGGAGATGCCGAGCTCGAATGCCCTTCTCGCGACGCCACATCCGCGAGCCGCCACGTTGACGCGGCCGACCTCGACGCCGTCCATCATCTGGTAGAAGCCCTTGCCCGGCTCGCCACCGAGGATCTGTGCGTCGGTGGTGCGGTGCCCGTCGAAGATGAGCTCGGTCGTGTCGACGCCCTTGTAGCCCATCTTGTCGATCTTGCCGGGCACGGTGACGCCCTGGGCGGTCTCGCCGAAGCCGGACTCCTTGTCGACGAGGAAGGTCGTCATGTTCTTGTACACCGACTCGGCGCCGGTGTCGGTCTTGACGAGGACGGCGACGAGGTTGGCGGAGCCGCCGTTGGTGAGCCACATCTTCTGGCCGGTGATCGACCACTCGCCGTCGTCGCCCTTGACGGCCTTCGTCTTGATGGCCGCCACGTCCGAGCCACAGCCCGGCTCGCTCATCGAGAACGCACCGCGGATCTCGCCCGTCGCCATCTTGGGCAGGTAGTGCTGCTTCTGCTCCTCGGTGCCGTGCTGGAGCACCATGTAGGCGACGATGAAGTGGGTGTTGATGATGCCGCTGACGCTCATCCAGCCGCGCGCGATCTCCTCGACGCAGAGGGCGTAGGTCAGCAGGGACTCCCCGAGGCCGCCGTACTCCTCCGGGATCATCAGCCCGAAGATCCCCATCTCCTTCATGCCGTCGACGATCGCCTGGGGGTACTCGTCCTTGTGCTCGAGCTCCATGGCGACGGGGATGATCTGCTCGTCGACGAACTCACGGACGAGCTTGATCAGCTCGCTCTGCTCCTCGGTGAGGCCGTCGGTCTGCTGCAGTCGGGACATGCTCGGATCGCCACCTTGCGTCTGGGCTCTCGGACAACTGCGATCGAGTATGCCGTCGCGCCGGGCACGCGGTCAGCGCGCTCGCGTGTGAGTGTCGACACCTGTGTCCTCGGTCACCGGAGCGCCCTCGGCGGTCCCGCCTACCAGAGCTGGCCGAAGCCGACCTTCTTGGACTTGACCGGCCCCTCGAGGGTCGAGCGCTGGCTGAAGTCGCCCTCCTTGAGCCCCGCCGTCACGGTGCGCAGCAGCTCGGTGCGGGTCGCCGTCGGGCTGGCCTTCATGGCCTTGAGGAAGAGATAGGTGAAGGCCCCGTTGGAGCGCCCGTCGAACGTCGCGTCGGACGCCGTCTGGTTGGGCTTGCAGGCCGCGAAGAGGACGGGCTTGGAGGCCGTGCCGCGGCTCTTCGTCAGCTCGACGAGGGCCTTGCGGTCGACGGTGCGCACGGGTGTCACGGCCCGGATGGACCGGGTCTGCTCGAGACCTCGGGGGGTCGGCGGTGGGAGGTAGCGCGGCTTCCGGCCGAGGAGCTGGGCCTGCAGGATCTCGTCGAGGTCCTTCAGGCCGGTGCCGCTGTGGCACGTGTCGAGCAGCACCTCGAGCAGGACACCGGAGGGCACGCGGGTGAAGAGGTCACGCAGCTCGTCGTCGACGATGACGGTGTCACGGTCCCACTGGTCGCCCTTCTGACGGATGTCGTAGCAGGCGAAGGCCTCGTCGAGGCCGTCGGGCTCGATGTCACCACCCGGCTCGTTCGGCACCTGCGTCCCGTGGCTGGAGAAGGTGAAGATCACGTGGTCGCCGGCCTTCGCGGTGTCGACGAGCTTCGTCAGGGCCGTCATGACGGCCTTCTTCGTCGCGCCGGCATCGGTGAGCACCGTCGTTGCCCGCGCCGTGAAGCCGAGCGGCCGCAGCGCCTTGGCGATGTCGGTGGCGTCGTTGACGCAGCCGTTCAGCCAGCTCGTCTGCGGCAGCGACTCGAACTCGTTGATCCCCACGCACAGAGCCCTGCGTGCCATGGCCGTTCCTTCCTTCTCGGGAACCCGTCAGGTGAGCGGGTTCGACTGGGGCGTAGCCGTTTCACACCGTCTCGAGGACAGCGTCAGGTCTCGCGTACACGACGTAGGCGAGCCACGTCGGGTCGTCGGCGTCGCGCGCCGCCTCGCGCGCGAGGGCGCTCGCGCGCGACATCTGGGTGCCCTTGAGCAGCTCCTCGTAGAGCGTCTCGACGAAGACCCTCGCCGGCTCCTCCTGGACCGACCACAGGCAGGAGACGAAGGCCGAGGCCCCGGCGTCGAGGAAGGCCTTGGCGAAGCCACCCACCGTCGTGAAGAGCTCACCGGACCGACCGGTCTGGCAGGCGTTGAGGACGACGATGGGGCCGACGCTGTCGGGGCCCGTCCAGTCGAGGTTCTGGGAGACGTCGGTCGAGGTGAGGTACTGCTCGCGCACCGTCGTGCCGCGTCGCTGGCCCTTGAGCAGGACCTTCGCCTCGGCGATGTCGTCGGAGCGCGCCGCCCCGTGGCCCGAGAAGTGCAGCAGGTCGAAGCCTCCGCCGCGCAGGAGTCGCTCGACGCCCGTGGGGGTGGCCGTCACGGCCTTGGCCCCGAACCGGTCCTTGAGGTAGCCGGCCTCGGCGACGCCGACGTCGTTCTTGAACATCGGGTTGGCGTAGACCGGGCAGATGGACCGTGCGTGGCCGCGGCGGACGCGTACGGACTGGGGTGGGAAGCTGCCGAGCTGCCAGCGCACGAGCCCGCCGGAGGCAAGGAATCGCGGCGTGGTGCCGCGCTTGCCCCGGGCCGGCTTGAGGTGCACGAGCTCCCACGGCACGAACGGCTCGTCGGTGTAGACGATGAGGTCGTGCACGAGGTCGCGGTGCTCCCAGAGGTAGGCCTGCATGTCCTCCGGGAAGAACTGGTCGAAGAGCAGCGTGCCGGTGTTCTGCAGCCGCGACATCCGTTGGCGCGGCGTCAGGTCGGGGTCCTTGATGACACCCTCGACCTCGGCGATGCGGTCGCGCACGAACTCGTCGCGGCCCACGATCGGCGCCGACTCGAAGGTCCGCTCGGCCTCGCCCGGCACGAGTCGGAGCGCATAGCTGTAGACGCGCTCGCCCGTGACGCGACGACTCTCGACGATGTCGAGGCACGGCAGGCCGTCGAGCTCGGGCGCGTCGATGCCGGTGTGGACCGTGGCGGTGACGGGCGCCGCCGCGACCATGCCCGCGGCGGCCGCCGTCGACTCGAGGGTGAGGGTGGCGACGGGCACCCAGCCCTGTCGCAGCACGATGGACACGCGGACCGGACCGGCCTCGAGCGCACGCACCCGGAAGGTCAGCTCGCTGGCCCAGTCGCCGCTCGGCAGCCCGAAGACCTTGGCCTCCGTCTCGAGGACCTGGGCGTTGTCCTTGGCGTAGACCTGCACGCTGACGGGGCGCTCCGCGTCGACGTGGACCGTCCTGGAGACGTGGACCGTGCCCTCCGTGGCCGCCAGCACCTGCCGCGAGAGCCGGACCCGCACCGTGGCGTCAGCGCCGGGTGTGACCGTCGACGGCATCTCCGCGGCGAGCTCCGCCGCCGTGGTCCCCTCGAGGGGACTGCTCGGTCCGGGACGCGGTGGCTTCTGCTGGTCGCGGCGGACGGCCTTCGCCGTCGCCTTCTTCGCCGTCGCCTTCTTCGCCGTCGCCTTCTTCGCCGTCGCCTTCGCGGCAGCCGTGGCCGCGGCCTTCCTCCCGGGCGCCGGCCGCGCCGGAGGCCGGGCGATCGTGGACGGTGGCCGCGCGGCCGTCGGCGGGCGGGCTGCCGTCGGTGGTCGGGCCGCGGTGGTCGGCTCCTCGATCTCGGCCATCTCGAGACCCCGGTCGTCGCCACCACCGTCGCCCCCGAGGACGGGCCCCACCGTCATCCACTCGGGCAGGTGCGCTCCCTCGTCGGACGCCCCGAGCCCGAGGGGCAGCCACTGCGAGATCGCGCCGATGACCGACAGCTGCGAGAAGTAGTTGACGTGGTGCACGACGTCGTTGGTGCCGAGCGCGAACGTGTCCCGGACGAAGCCGCCCGTCGGCAGCCCGATCGCCGACATCGAGTCGGTGTCGACGACGAGGTCGTTGCGGCCCTTGAAGATCCCGTCGACGAAGCCCTCGGCCAGACGGACCGCGAGCTCGCGCGGGAACTCCGGCGGGTTGTGGTGGTCGTCGAAGAGCGTCACGTGGAAGTCGGACGTCACGACGTGCCAGTTCGTCCCAGGACGCGGCTGGCCCGGCTGGTCCCGGTTGAGGGTCGTGACGAAGGGCCCGTCGGGCGTCATGGCCGCGAGACCGGGCACGCCGTCGCCGCCGGCGGCATACGACACGAGGTACTTCACGAGCGCGCCCACGCCGCGGACGACACCGCTGACCACCGCCGCGAACGGGGCGCCCCCGGGCACGAGCGAGAGCCCGGCAGCGCTGACCATCACGAGGTTCGTGTAGAGGTCGACGAGGTCGTGCCACCGCTCCGGGTCGGCGAGGTGGGTGCCGCCATTGGTGGAGGCGACGAAGACGATCGAGTCGACGCCGATGCGCAGTCCGGCGCCCGGGAGCACGGACTCGACGAACGAGCGGGTGACCAGGCCGCCGCGGCTGTGGGTGATGACGTCGAGCACGAGCTCGCCGTCATGGGGCGCGAGGAGGGCGAGCAGGTCCCGGGCGTTGCGCTCGGGGTCGACGCTGAGAGTGCGGTGGTCGAAGCCGATGACCGCGTCGTACGCGGACACGAGCGTGTCGACGAAGCCCTCCGCCCCGGGGGTGACGGCGACTGCCCCGAAGGCACCGCTCGTCGACGAGAAGGTGCCGTGGACGAGGAGCAGGACCCGTGCCGGACGGTCGGTGGGCAGGCCCACCTCCGCGAGGGAGCCGACGGGCTTCCACGCCTCCAGCGTCCCACCGGTCACGTGGACCAGGCCGGTGCGCACGCCCGCCTCGAGCCGCTCGACGACCTTGTCGACGATGACGGGCGCGGCGAAGCGCAGGACGATCGCCTGGAGGACGCCGTGGGCGAGGTCGCCGAGCAGCCCGCGGTCCGCTGCGGGGCCGGGCGCGTCCAGGCCGCGCGATCGCCGTCGCGGTCGGCGCGGACGCTCGGGCTGCACCGAGAGCGCGAACGACACGGTGCGTGGACCGGGGTCGATCGAGCGGGTGCGCTCCGACGCGTCGACCGGGAGGTGCCACGAGTAGACCCCGTCGCGCTCGAGCAGGACGACGGCGTCGTTGCCGGCGGGCACGTCGACGTCGAGCTTCACGGTGCCGGCCCGGTTGGCCGGAGCAGGACCGTCGAGGTCGCGAGCACGCCGTGGGGTCAGGTCGATCCGGTCGACCACGACGAAGTCGTCGGTGCGGAGGGCCTCGACGAGGGCGGCGCGCTCGGCCGCCCGGCGACCTCCCGTCGGCAGGTCGCGATCCGTCCGGTCCGTCGCAGCGGTCGTGTCGTAGCCGCGGGGCACGCGCACGCGCACCGCTCCCCCGCCGAAGGACGCGGACGGCATACCTGGGCTCCCTCCGAGACGTCTCCCCTGCTCCTGCCACCGTAGAGGCGAACGGCGTGCTCGGTGATACAGATCGCGGCAAACGGTCTCGCCCCGCGCGGATTAATTCCGTTGCGCGGGCATCGCCGGGTGCGCCAGTCTCTTCTCGAGCGCAGCGACACACGGCCGCGCGCCGGGACCCAAGGAGGGTGACATGTCGATCACGGCCCCGGGCATGCCTGCCCACATCACTTCTTCCTTGGAGTTCTCTTGTCATTCAACGCTTTTCACGACGACGACCTCGCGGTCGTCGAGACCCGACTGACCGCTCGGCGGGTCCTCGGTATCGAGGACGAGCAGTACGCGGTCGACACCGACCCCGACGGCCCTCCCGAGGGCGACCGGTGGTCGAGCTGGGACGGCGCCACCCACGGCCCGAAGCCCCGACCCGACTGGGTCATCACCGACCTCGGCGCCGTCGAGGCCGACCTGGGGGTGCTCAAGACCGGCAAGGAGGCCGACGTCCACCTGGTGCGCCGGTGGGTGCCCGGCTCCCCCGACCGGGACGTGCTCATGGCCGGCAAGCGGTACCGGTCGAGCAAGCACCGCATGTTCCACCGCGACTCGGGCTATCTCGAGGGGCGGCGCGTGCGGAAGTCGCGCGAGACGCGGGCCATGCGGACCCGCACCGCGTTCGGCAAGGAGCTGATCAGCGGCCTCTGGGCCTTCGCCGAGTTCGAGACGCTGGTCCGCCTCTGGCACGAGGGACTGCCGGTGCCCTACCCGGTGCAGATGGGCGAGGACGAGATGCTGATGGAGTTCATCGGCACCCCGGACGGACAGGCCGCACCACGTCTCGCACAGGTGCGTCCTGACGCCGACCTGCTGCCGGTGCTCTTCGAGCAGCTGCGCGAGGCGATGCTCCGGCTCGCCGAGCTCGGCTGGGCACACGGCGACCTCTCGCCCTACAACGTGCTCCTCGAGGGCGAGGGAGACGACGCGCGGCTCGTCCTCATCGACTGGCCGCAAATCGTCGACGTCATCGGCAACCCGCACGGCCCGGAGTTCCTCGAACGCGACACCCACAACATGTGTGACTGGTTCACCCGTCGTGGGTACGCGGTCGACGAGGGTCTGCTCTTCGGTGACCTCATCGCGGCGGCGACGTCGCGCTGGTGAGGTCGTTCGGTTCGCCGAGGAGCCCACAGGTCAGATGGAGGCCACCCGTTCGTGGGGTGGCCTCCATCGTCCTTCATCCGTCAGTCGGTCAGGAAGTCCGCCGGGTGGCCGAACTTCCCCGAGTGGACGAACGCCTCGAGCGGGAGGCGCGACCGTGGCAGCCGGGCCCGGGTGCGCACCCACTCCGGCATCTCGGCGTCGTCGTCGGGGCCGGCCGGAAGGCCGAGGGCGATCCCCGTCGTGACGGCCCAGTGCGGCGGGACGGCGAACCGCTCGGTCGCCGCCAGGTGGTCGAAACCACCGAACTGGCGCACCTGCAGCCCCATCGAGCGCGCCTGCACCGTGATGTGCGCGACGGCCTGGCCGAGGTCGAACATCGCGTAGTCGCTGTAGGCGAGCTCGTGGTCCTCGTCGGTCGCGACCTGGTGGAGCGTCAGGATGATCGCCGATGCCGACGGCGCCCAGACCTGGTTGGCCGACGACAGGACGTCGACCATGGCCGCGTGCGTGTCGTCTCCGCGCAGCCCGACGATGAAGCCCCACGGCTGCGAGTTGCCGGCCGACGGCGACCACCGCGCCGCCTCGAGGATCGCGCGCAGGGCGTCCGGACCGAGCACGTGCGAGCGGTCGTAGACCATGACGCTCTCGCGGTCGCGCAGCAAGGGCGTCAGGCTCTCCGGCTGTGCCGGTGGCGTGTGCCGTCCACTGCCTGCGGTCACGTCAGTCATGTCTCCTCACCGTCCTCACGCACGTCTCAACCATGCCGGTGACCGGACTCTTCCCGCCGGGTCTGTGGCCAGGACCACGTCAGTAGGCGCGCCCGACGACGGCGAGCACGCCGTCGTCGGACTCCGACCTCGGCACCGACCCGTCGGGCATCGTCAGGCACCGCACGGTGACCGCCGACTCGGCGAGCAGCGCCTCGCCCTCGGGACCGAGCGTGGACCACGGGAGGGTGGCCCAGCCGGTGCGCGCCGCCTCGGCGGCCTCCTCGACGGTGGCGACGGCCGACGTGTTCGCGTCCCGGTGGGCCAGCGCGGCGGCATACAACGCGTCGTGGTCCTCCTCGAGCGCACCGGTGACGGTGTCGGCGACGCCACCGAGCGGCACCGACGACTTGCCGCCGGCGATGCGCCGGGCGACCGTGACGGAGCCCTCGGCGAGGTCGCGGGGCCCCACCTCGACGCGGACGGGGATGCCCTTGAGCTCGGCGTCGACGGCGCGGCGGCCGAACGGCGTGTCCACGCGCGCGTCGAGCTCGGCCCGGACCCCGCGCGCGACGAGGTCGGCGACGACCTGACGGGCTGCCTCGACGACCCCCTCGCCCTCCTTGACGACCATGACGAGCACCTGGACCGGCGCGAGCCGCGGCGGGACCCGCAGGCCGTGGTCGTCGCCGTGGGCCATGATGAGGCCGCCGAGCATGCGGGTCGAGCTGCCCCACGATGTTGTCCAGCACATCTCCTGGCGCCCCTGCTCGGACAGGTAGGTGATGTCGAAGGCCTTGGCGAAGTTCTGGCCGAGCTCGTGGCTCGTGCCCATCTGCAGCGCCTTGCCGTCACGCATCATCCCTTCCAGCGCAAGGGTGTTCGTCGCTCCTGCGAAACGTTCGCGTGCCGTCTTGCGGCCGAGGACGACGGGCATGGCGAGCATCTCGCGCATGAACGTCGCGTAGACCTCCTCGTGGATCCGCTTGGCGTAGAGCCGTGCGTCCTCCTCGGTGGCGTGGGCGGTGTGGCCCTCCTGCCAGAGGAACTCGCTGGTGCGCAGGAAGATCCGCGGCCGCAGCTCCCACCGGACGACGTTGGCCCACTGGTTGAGCAGCAGCGGCAGGTCGCGGTAGCTCTGCGTCCACTTCGCCATGAACTCGCCGATGACGGTCTCGGAGGTGGGTCGGACGACGACCTTCTCCTCGAGCTCCTTGCCGCCCGCGTGCGTCACGACCGCGAGCTCGGGGCTGAAACCCTCGACGTGCTCGGCCTCCCGGCTCAGGTAGGACTCCGGGATGAAGAGCGGGAAGTAGGCGTTGCGCGCGCCGGCCTCCTTGATGCGGCGGTCCATGTCGGCCTGCATCCGCTCCCAGATCGAGTAGCCGTACGGTCGGATGACCATCGTCCCGCGCACCGGCCCGTTGTCGGCGAGCTCGGCCTTGGCGACGACGTCCTGGTACCAGCGGGGGAAGTCCTCGGACTGGGGCGTGAGCACGGTCTTGGCCATGGGCTCGATCCTACGATCGGGCCCGAGCCGCTCGTCACGGCATTTCCCTACGCCCGCTCCATCGTGGCGACCATGAACGCCTGCCACGCCTCCCGGCTGTCGGCGAGCTCGCCGGGGCCACCGGACTGCTCGAGTATGCGTGTGGTGACGTCCCGGGTCACGGCGTCGAACTCGCCGGTGAGCTCCACCTCGGCACGACCCCAGACGTGGCGGCACATCGCCTGGACCGCCTGCACCTGGGCGTTGGACCGGCGGATGAGGCGCGGCCGCTCGGGTCCGAAGCGACCGAGGTCGACGTGGATGTGGTTGTCGTGCGAGGCGTCGAAGAGGTAGGTCAGGACGTCGGCGAACTCGTGGTGCAGGCCGGCGGCGGTCCTCCAGTAGAGCGCGAGGCGACGGCGCAGCTCGGTGGCCGGGGCGTCGCGCCACTGGTCGTGGCGCAGCGAGGTGAGGTCGCGTCCGCCGGCGCGCAGCCGGGCGATGTCGATGGCCTCGCCCGAGCTGTGCCACGACGTCGACGAGCCGCGCACCCAGGCGCCGTAGGACCGGATCTCGTCGGGCACCTGGCCGACGTGCCGCTGGTGCAGGGCGAGCCACCGGTCCAGGCGGGCACCGAACGGCTCCGTGACGTAGTAGGCGGCCGGGCGCGCGCTCACCTCGTAGACGTGGGCCGCGGCACCGATACGCCGCCTCGCCTGCAGGGCCGAGAAGTCCACCGGCCGAGGGTCGAGGCGCAGCTCCGGGGGTGCCGGCTCACCCAGGCCGGACAGCTGAGGGAGGGAGGGCAGGCCGGGACCGCGCGACACGGCATACGCCCCTCCGGCGACGACGGCGCCCACCGCGCCGAGGGTGAGCACGCGGCGGCGGATCAGGCCGGGAGGCGATGCGCTCGGCCCGTCGGGGTCGGGCACCGGCGGCGTCGGCTCGCCCGTCCGCGTGTCCTGGCTCATGACTGCTCCAACGCGCGGGGCGGCCGGAGGTATCCCGCGGGCCACGAACGCGATGGGGCAGACTCACAGGAAACTGCCAGTTCCGCATGGTGACGTGCGAGGACGAACGGGGAACGAGTCTTGTGACCACCGATCCGACGAGGGGTTTGACCATGTCCGAGCACCGGCGCCGCACCATGATCCCGATCGTGCCCGTGCGGCCGACAGCGGCTCCCACCCACGACGTCGACCCCACCGAGGTCGACCGGGGCAAGATCAAGTCGAAGGCCGCCGGCCTCACGGCCATCGCGGTGACGGCGCAGCGCGGCATGGAGCAGATGGGGGCGCGCCGGTCGTTCGCGACGCTGCGTCGGATCAACCAGGCCGACGGCTTCGACTGCATGGGCTGCGCGTGGCCCGACCCGCACCCGGAGGAGCGCAGCTTCGCCGAGTTCTGCGAGAACGGCGCCAAGGCCGTCGCCGAGGAGGCCACGCTGCGCCGGGTCGACCCGTCGTTCTTCGCCGAGCACCCGGTCGCCGAGCTCTCAGGCTGGACGGACTACCTCCTGGGCCAGCAGGGGCGCATCACCCACCCGATGGTGCTGCGCGACGGAGGCACCCACTACGAGCCGATCTCGTGGGACGACGCGTACGCCCTCGTCGCCGAGCGGCTGCGCGGGCTCGCGTCGCCCGACGAGGCGGTCTTCTACACGAGCGGGCGCGCCTCGAACGAGGCGGCCTTCGCCTACCAGCTCTTCGCCCGAGCCTTCGGCACGAACAACCTGCCGGACTGCTCCAACATGTGCCACGAGTCGACGTCCGTCGCGCTCGCCGAGGTCATCGGCATCGGCAAGGGCTCGGTCAGCCTCGACGACATCCACGAGGCCGAGCTCATCGTCATCGCCGGGCAGAACCCCGGCACCAACCATCCGCGCATGCTCACCGCGCTCGAGATCGCCAAGCGCGGAGGGGCGAAGATCGTCGCCGTCAACCCGCTGCCCGAGACGGGGCTGCGCGGCTTCGACAACCCCCAGAAGGTCAAGGGCCTCGTCGGGATCGGCACCGAGCTCGCCGACGAGTTCCTGCCCATCCGCCTCGGCGGCGACCTCGCGCTGTTCCAGGCGATCGGCTCGCTCCTCGTCGCCCGTCACGACGCGGGCGAGGACGTCTTCGACACCGACTTCGTCGAGCGCCACACCGACGGCTTCGAGGAGTGGGCCGCCCACATGCGCGAGCTCGACTGGGACCTCGTCACCGAGGCCACGTCGCTCGACCGGTCGCAGATCGAGCGCGTCGCCGAGCTCTTCGCGCGGTCGCGCAAGACGGTGCTCTGCTGGGCCATGGGCGTCACGCAGCACCGGCACGCGGTCGCGACGATCAAGGAGATGGCCAACGTCGCCCTCGTCCAGGGCAACATCGGCAAGCCCGGCGCCGGCCTGTGCCCCGTGCGGGGCCACTCGAACGTCCAGGGCGACCGGACCATGGGCATCTGGGAGAAGCTCCCGCCGCACTTCGCCGACGCGCTCGAGGCCGAGTTCGGCATCGAGGCACCGCGCGAGCGAGGTCTCGACGTCGTCAACTCGATCCGCGCGATGCGCGACGGCGAGGCGAAGGTCCTCGTCGGGCTCGGCGGCAACTTCGCCGCTGCGACGCCCGACACCGAGGTGACGCACGACGCGCTGCGGACCGTCGACCTCGTCGTCAACATCTCGACCAAGCTCAACCGCTCGCACGTCGTCGTCGGCCACACCTCGCTCATCCTCCCGACGCTCGGCCGCACCGAGCGCGACGAGCAGCGCGGCGGCCTGCAGGGGGTCACCGTCGAGGACAGCATGTCGAGCGTGCACCTCTCGCACGGCCGGCTCGAGCCGGCGAGCCCAGAGCTGCGCTCCGAGATCTCCATCGTCTGCGGCATCGCGGCGGCGACCCTCGCCGGGCGCGGCTCCGCGGGCGAGGTCGACTGGGCAGCCATGGCCGACGACTACTCCGTCATCCGCCGCCACATCGAGCGCGTCGTGCCCGGGTGCGAGGCCTACGACGAGAAGGTCCACCGGCCGGGCGGCTTCGTGCTGCCGCACCCGCCGCGCGACTCGCGCACCTTCGAGACGCCGTCGAAGAAGGCCGTCCTCACGGTCAGCCCGCTGCAGATGGTGGCCGCGCCCGAGGGCCACCTCGTGCTCCAGTCGCTGCGCAGCCACGACCAGTTCAACACGACGATCTACGGCCACGACGACCGCTACCGGGGCATCTCCGGTGGACGCGAGATCGTCATGGTCCACCCCGACGACCTCGCCACCCTGGGCTTCTCCGACGGTGACCACGTCGACGTCATCGCACCCTGGCCCGACGGCACGCAGCGGGTCGTGCGCGACTTCCGGGTCGTGTCCTACCCGACGGTGCGTGGGTGCGTCGCCGCCTACTACCCCGAGGTCAACCCGCTCGTGGCCCTCGAGTCCACCGCGGTCGGCAGCAACTGCCCGGTGTCCAAGGCGGTCATCGTCCGGCTCGTCCCGGCCGGCCAGGCCCCACCGCACTCGGCCAGCGACGACCTCCAGGCCGGCGAGGACTCGGAGAAGCGCAGCGAGGTCAAGCCGCACCACCTGAGCTGACCCGACCGACGACGCGTCGGCGGGCGCGTCGGCGGGCGCGTCGGCGGGCGCGCCGGCGGGCAGGGCGGGAACCCAGGTCGTACGCTCCCGCCATGCCCACCGGCCCCGGTCCCTCCCGGCGCACCCTGCTGCTCGGCGCGGCCGGTCTGGCGACGGCGGTCTCGGCGACCGGTCTCGGCGGGTGCTCGTCCGCCGGCGGGCCGACCCTCAGCGACGGCGTGCTCTCGAACCGCTTCGGCGTCGAGGCGCCGCGCTGGCGGATGGCCGTGCCGCACTCGGGCAGACCCCGTGGCCTCCTCGTGGCGCTGCACGGCTTCGGCGGGGGCGCCGACGACGCCTTCGACCTCGGTTTCGCCGACGCGGTCGAGCCGTCCCGGATGGCGCTCGTCTCGGTCGACGGCGGCAACAGCTACTGGCACCCGCGCCGCGACGGCAGCGACACCAGCGCGATGGTCCGAGACGAGCTCGTGCCGATGGCCCTCGAGGCCTCCGGGCTGCCGGCATCCTCCCCGGTCGCCCTGCTCGGGTGGTCGATGGGGGGCTTCGGTGCCCTCCTCATCGCCGGCGAGCTCGGCCGCTCGCGCGTCAGCGGGGTCGTCGCCGCCAGCGCTGCCCTGTGGCAGCAGGACAGCCAGACGCCCGCCCGGGCCTACGACGGGCGCGCCGACTTCGACCGGCACTCGATCTTCAACCGGCTCGACCTCCTGCGAGGCATCCCGGTCCGTCTCGACTGCTGCAGGTCCGACCCGTTCATCGCGGCCAACCGCGAGCTGGCCCGGCGCCTTCCCGGCGCCGAGACGCACTTCACCGAGGGCGGCCACGACGACGCGTTCTGGAGTGGGAACGTGCCCGCAGAGATGGCGTGGGCGGCCGCCCACTCGTGAGCCCACCCCGGTGCGCGCCGCGCTCCCCTACGCGTCCCGGTGCAGGTCATGGGCGACCGGATCGCGACGGAAACCCGCCGACACATAGGTGGCGACCCCGACGACGTTCGCGCTGGGCGTGCAGACGAGGGCGCTCGACGAGCCGAGGTCGCGCAGCGCGGCAGCGCACGCGAGGGTGATCGCCCGACCGTGGCCGCGGCCCCGGTGGTCGCGGTGCGCCCCGAGCGGCTCGATGAGCCCCGGCCGGCCCGGGCCGGCCGCCCACACGGTCGCCGTCGCCACTGCGGCTCCGCCGTCGTCGTAACCGACGAGGCACCGCGCGTCGGTGTAGGCCGGCCCGGACGCCATCGCCCGCCAGCGTTGCTCGGTGAACGTCGAGGTGTCGAACGACGCGCGCTGCACCGCCACCCGGTCCCGGAGCCGTTCCGGCGCGGGGTCCGCGCCGACGACCTCGACCCGCAGCCCGCGCTCCTCCACAGGATCGGCCAGGTCACGCACGAGCGGCGTCCAGGCCTCCCCGTCGCCCCACCCGTCGGCCGCGAGGCGCGCTCGGAAGGCGTCCCCGAACCGCGCCTCGACGGAGGCCTCCCCGGCCGGGAGCACACCGCGCCCGGGCTGCGCCACGTCGCCGAGCAGCCGTTGCGCGAGCTCGTCGTCGTCACCCGCCTCCGGCGCGATCGCCATCCGCAGCACGCGCGGCTCGTCGAGGAGACCGACCGCGACGAGGCGCCCGTCGCGGTGCCATGTGCGGACGGCCGCGGCGGTGGCCTCCGCGCCGTGGCTCCAGTTCCAGCCCAGGTCGCCGGGATGCAGCTGGACCGGCATCCCGTCCCGTGGCCACGGACGCATCCCGTGCACGGCCTCGACGAGACCCTCGACTCCCGGCGTGCCCAGCTCGATCGACATCCTGCGATCCAACACCGTCACCGAGCGAGACCGCACGCTTCGCTCCCCGGTTCGATGTATTCGACGGTCACCGGTGACCGTCGAATACATCGAACCGTCAGGAGAGGGTGGCGATGGCCCCGGCGGTCGCGAGCACCTTCTGGGCCGTGTCGACGTGCAGGCTCTCGACGAGCCGGCCGTCGAGGGTCGCGACGCCCTTGCCCTCTGCCTGCGCGGTCTCGAAGGCGGCGATGACGGCCCGCGCCTGCTCGACCTGCTGGGCGCTCGGCGCGAAGACCTCGTTGCACGGCTCGACCTGGCCCGGGTGGATCAGCGTCTTGCCGTCGAAGCCCATCTCCCGGCCCTGGTGTGCCTCGGCGAGGAAGCCGTCGGCGTCCTTGACGTCGTTGAAGACCCCGTCGAGGACGGCCACCCCGGCGGCGCGGGCCGCGAGGACCGCGAGCTGGAGCGAGGTCTGGATCGCGGCCCGCCCGGGCACGAAGGTCGCCCCGAGCTCCTTGTAGAGGTCGTTGGTGCCGAGCACGAGGCAGGCGAGCCGGTCGGACGCCCGCGCGATCTCCTCGGCGTGGAGCACCGCGCCCGGCGTCTCGACCATCGCCCAGAGCCTCGTGCGCTCGGGTGCGCCGGCAGCCTCCATGGCCGCGACGAGACCGCGCACCTCGTCGGCCGAGCCGACCTTGGGCACGACGATCGCGTCGGGTCCGGCGGCGGCCGCGGCGGCGAGGTCGGCTTCGTGCCACTGCGACCCGAGGCCGTTGACCCGGATCGTCAGCTCGCGCCGGCCGTACGCACCGGACTGCGCTGCGGCACAGGCCTTCTCACGCGCCGCCTCCTTGGCGTCAGGAGCGACGGCGTCCTCGAGGTCGAGGATGAGCGCGTCGACGGGAAGCGTCTTGGCCTTCTCGAGCGCGCGCTCGTTGGAGCTCGGCATGTAGAGCACCGAGCGACGGGGACGGTATGCCGTGGACGGGTCGGTCACGGGCTCAGCCCTCCTGCGGGGCGGGCTCGGCGGCATACAGCTCGGCGAGCGTGGGGTCGGTCTTCGAGAGGCGCTCGGCGAGCTCGACGATGACGAGGCACTGCTTGAGGCTGGCGTCGTCCTCCATCTTGCCGTCGAGCATGACCGCGCCCGTGCCGTCGCCCATGACGGCGACGACACGGCGGGCGTGCGCCACGTCCTCGGCCGAGGGGCTGAAGACGCGCTTGGCGATCTCGATCTGCACGGGGTGCAGCGACCAGGTGCCGACGCAGCCGAGCAGGAACGCGTTGCGGAACTGGTCCTCGCACGCGACGACGTCCTGGATGTCGCCGAAGGGGCCGTAGTACGGGTAGATCCCGTGCATCGCGCACGCGTCGACCATGCGGGCGATCGTGTAGTGCCAGAGGTCCTGCTGCGCCGTCGCGCGCGCCCCGGTGATGTCGCCGTCGACGGGATCGGTGCGCACGAGGTAGCCGGGGTGCCCGCCACCCACCCGGGTCGTCTTCATCCGGCGGTCGGCGGCGAGGTCGGCGGGCCCGAGCGACAGACCCTGCATGCGCGGCGAGGCGCCGCAGATCTCCTCGACGTTGACCATGCCCCGCGCCGTCTCGAGGATCGCGTGGACGAGGATCGGGCGCGTCAGCCCGGCCTTGGCCTCGAGCTGGGCGAGCAGCCGGTCGACGTAGTGGATGTCCTCGGCGCCCTGGACCTTGGGCACCATGACGACGTCGAGCTTGTCGCCGATCTCGGTGACGAGGGTCGTGAGGTCGTCGAGCGCCCAGGGGCTGTCGAGGGCGTTGATGCGGGTCCAGAGCTGGGTGTTCTCGCCGAAGTCGGTGGCCCTGGCGATCTCGACGAGTCCCGCGCGGGCCGCCTCCTTGCGGTCGGCCTTGACGGCGTCCTCGAGGTTGCCGAGGAGGACGTCGACGGTGCCGACGAGGCCCGGCACCTTGGCGGCCATCTTCGGGTTGCTCGGGTCGAAGAAGTGGATGACCCGTGACGGGCGGGCCGGCACCTGCGTCAGGGGCGTCGGCGCCCCCACCGCGAGCGGCCGGAAGAAGTCCTTGGCGCTGCGCATGGGCGCCAAGGTAGCAACGGCCGGGCGGCCCGCGTTATGACGACAGTCACGCGTGCCACCGATGAGGGCGGGATCACTAGGGTGGCCGTGTGACCGAGCGCGCGACCGAGCAGGTGTCCGAGCAGCCCGTGCCCGCGGCAGAGCAGGGCGGCCCGCAGGCGGCGGGTGCCGCAGCCCTGCTCGGCGAGGCGATGGCCAAGTCCGGGCTGCTCTGGATCGAGGTCGCCGACGACCGCACGTGGCCGGCGTGGCACGTCTGGGACGACGGCGCCGCCCTCGTCGTGAGCGGCCCCGGGGAGCAGCCACTCCCCTGGCTCCCCAAGGAGGTCCGGGTCATCCTGCGCAGCAAGGACACCGGGGGCCGGCTGCTCACGGTGCGCGCACACGTCCACGTGCTCGAGCCCGGCACACCCGAGTGGCAGCGAGCGGCCGAGCTGCTCCGCGCGTCGAGGCTCAACGCGGTCGACGACTCGCTGACCCGCTGGGCGGCTGAGTGCACCGTCACCGCCCTCGTGCCCTTCGACAGCCCGCTCGAGTCACCCGGCGCGTATGCCGCCCACGACCACCGCGAGCCGCCCGCCCGCACCGCTGCGACGACGACGTCCTGGCGCCCGTGGCACTGGGGTGGGCGTGGTGAGGAGAAGGCCGAGCGCAAACGCGCCCGGGACGAGGCCAAGGCCGGCCGACGCGCCGCGAAGGAGCGGGCGAAACTGCGCAAGAAGCGCCAGCGACGTGGCACCCGTCGCCGTGGACGTTGACCCCATAGCCTTGGCCCATGAGTGCGAGCACCCGCGTCTTCGTCGCGCGCCTGACCGGACTGAGCGTCTTCGACCCGCTCGGTGACCAGGTCGGGCGCGTCCGCGACGTCGTGGTGATGTTCTCCGTCAACCGGCCCGAGCCCCGCGTCATCGGCCTCGTCGTCGAGGTGCCGGGGCGGCGCCGCGTCTTCGTGCCGATGACGCGCGTGACCTCGATCGATGCCGGCGCCGTCATCACGACGGGCCTGGTCAACATGCGCCGCTTCGAGCAGCGCACCAACGAGGTCCTCGTCGCCGCCGAGCTCTTCGACCGCGCCGTGCGCGTCACGACGGCCGAGGCCGTCGAGGCCGGCTTCGCCGACTCCCTCGTCGAGGACCTCGCCATCGAGCAGGGCCCCCGCCGCGACTGGATCGGCACGCGCGTCTTCGTCCGCCAGGCACCAGCCGGGGTCTCGTCGGCGTCCAGGGCGATGTCGCGGCTGACCCGTCGCCGGTCGGGCAAGACGATGCTCGTCGACATCCGCGACGTCGTCGGCCTGCACGAGCAGGCGGGCGCCCAGAGTGCCGAGCGCCTCCTCGAGACCTACGACGACCTCAAGGTCGCCGACCTCGCCGAGGTCATCCACGACCTCAACCCCAAGCGCCGCGCCGAGGTCGCCGCCGCTCTCGACGACGAGCGCCTCGCAGACCTCCTCGAGGAGCTGCCCGAGGACGACCAGGTCGAGATCCTGGCCGGCCTGGCCAACGAGCGCGCGGCCGACGTCCTCGAGGCGATGGAGCCCGACGACGCGGCCGACCTGCTCGCCGACCTGCCGCCCGAGCAGGCCGAGGAGCTGCTCCAGCTCATGGAGCCCGACGAGGCCGCTCCCCTGCGACGCCTGCTCGCCTACGACGAGAAGACCGCAGGCGGCATGATGACGACCGAGCCCGTCATCCTCGGTCCCGAGGCGACGATCGCCGAGGCCCTCGCGACGGTGCGCCGCGAGGAGCTCGCCCCGGCACTGGCCTCGATGGTCTACGTCTGCCGCCCGCCGCTCGAGGCCCCGACCGGGCGCTACCTCGGCCTCGTCCACATCCAGCGCCTGCTGCGCGAGCCGCCGCACGCCGCCGTCGGGTCGATCATCGACAAGGAGATCGAGCCGGTCGTGGCCACCGCGTCGCTCGAGACCGTGACGCGCACGCTCGCGACCTACAACCTCGTCTCGCTGCCCGTCGTCGACGACGACGGCCGGCTCATCGGCGCGGTCACGGTCGACGACGTGCTCGACCACATCCTCCCGGAGGACTGGCGCGAGGAACGCCATGAGCTGGGGGTGACGCCGTGAGCGAGCGTGCCGAGCGTCGCACCGGCCCCCGGGCGGTCCGCGGCGACAAGCTCGACCAGCCCCAGGAGAAGCGCGCTCGGGTGCTGCCGCGCATCTCGTTCTCCCAAGAGGACTTCGGCGTCCTGTCCGAGAAGTTCGCGCGCCTGATGGGCACGGCCGGCTTCCTCATCGGCATGACGGTCTTCGTCGCGGCGTGGATCCTCTGGAACGTCCTCGCCCCGCCGTCGCTCGTGTTCGACGAGTTCCCGTTCATCTTCCTGACCCTCATGCTGAGCCTCCAGGCGTCGTATGCCGCCCCGCTCATCCTGCTCGCGCAGAACCGTCAGGCCGACCGTGACCGCGTCGCCCTCGAGCAGGACCGGGCCCGCGACGAGCGCAACCTCGCCGACACCGAGTTCCTCACCCGTGAGGTGGCCTCCCTGCGCCTGGCCCTGCGCGAGCAGGCAACGCGTGACTTCGTGCGGTCCGAGCTGCGCCAGCTCCTCGAGGAGCTCGAGGAGCGCGCGATCGTCCGCAGGGCCGACGACGACCCGAGGGACGGCCGGCACTGAGGGTGAGCGAGCGCACCCCGGCCGTGGTCGGGGGCCCCCGCACGGCGGCATACGATGGAACACATGTCTGTCGCCGCACTGCCCAGCCGTGACGCCATGCTCACGGCGCTGTCGAAGGTCAACGACCCCGAGATCCGCAAGCCGATCACCGAGCTCGGCATGGTCAAGTCGGTCGAGATCGACGACGCCGGCAAGGTCGACCTCGCGATCTTCCTCACGGTGTCCGGCTGCCCGATGAAGGAGACGCTGACCAAGGACTCGAGCAACGCCTTGCTCGCCCTCGACGGCGTCACCTCGGTCGAGGTCGAGCTCGACGTCATGAGCGACGAGCAGCGCGCCGAACTGCGCTCCCAGCTGCGCGGCGGCGCCCCGGAGAAGGAGATCCCCTTCGCCAGGCCCAACAGCCTGACGCGGGTGTATGCCGTCGCGTCCGGCAAGGGCGGCGTCGGCAAGTCGTCGGTGACCGTCAACCTCGCTGCCGCGATGGCCGAGCAGGGCCTGCGGGTGGGCGTCGTCGACGCCGACGTCTACGGCTTCTCGGTGCCGCGCATGCTCGGCGTCGAGCAGCGCCCGACGCAGGTCGACGACATGATCCTGCCGCCCATCAGCCACGACGTGAAGGTCATCTCGATCGGCATGTTCGTGCCCGGCAACCAGCCCGTCGTGTGGCGCGGCCCGATGCTGCACCGCGCGCTCCAGCAGTTCCTCGGCGACGTCTTCTGGGGCGACCTCGACGTGCTCCTGCTCGACCTGCCGCCCGGCACCGGCGACATCGCGATCTCCGTCGCTCAGCTCATCCCCACGGCCGAGATCCTCGTCGTCACGACCCCGCAGCAGGCCGCCGCGGAGGTGGCCGAGCGGGCCGGGTCGATCGCCCTGCAGACGCACCAGCGCGTCGTCGGCGTCATCGAGAACATGAGCTGGCTGGAGCTGCCCGACGGCACGCGCCAGGAGATCTTCGGCTCCGGCGGCGGACAGGCGGTCGCCGACTCGCTGACGAAGAGCATCGGCGCCCCGGTCGAGCTGCTCGGCCAGATCCCCCTCGACACCCGCCTGCGTGAGGGCGGCGACACCGGCACGCCGGTCGTGCTCGGCGAGCCCGACACCGCGGCTGCCGTGGCGCTGCGCGGTATCGCCCGCACCCTCGGGTCGCGGGCCCGGGGCCTCGCCGGCCGCTCGCTCGGCCTCACCCCAGCCGGCCGCTGACCCTCCGACCGGCCCACTGACCCGGGCCACTGACCGGTCCCCGTCGCATCGCCTCACCACCGAACGCCGCGTTCGGTGGTGAAAGCGTCGGCAGAACACTGAGTTCGCGACCGAACGCCGCGTTCGGCGAGGGGACGGCGGGGGGCCCGGGCTCGAGGGCGGCGGGTCAGGCGAGCGAGTCGACCCAGGCGCGGTTGTGGAAGCTCATCGGGAGGGCCTGGAGCCGCTCGTAGGGGTCGCGGCGCAGCTCCGTCTCGAGACCGAGCACGGCGTTGGACTGCACCCACCGTCGCACGAAGATGAGGACGGCCTCGAGCACGCCGAGCGCGAGGGCGAGCAGACCCAGCGGCAGCACCGGCGCGAGCTCGTGCTGCGTGATCGGCCCGTCGATGATCGCGCGCGTCACGAGGGGGATGGCGATGGAGACGCCGACGCCGGCGAGCGACGCGGCGAACATGACGGCGAGGGCCCACCGGTGCGGGCGGAGGTAGCCGCGCAGGCGCCAGAGCGACCGGACCGAGGCGGGCGGTTGGGAGCAGGATCAACAGGCATCACGCAGGACGATAACCCCGACGTCCGACAGAGATACCTCTGGGTCAGAGATTCAGGTGGCTTCGCTGTCCCACGGGGTCGGGACCGACGGGTCGTGGCCGCGCGGCGTGCTCACCGGCTTGTCGACGGCCGGTGACGGCTGCTCGTCCTCGTCAGGGGGCGAAGCGAGCGCGTCGCGCACGATCTTGCGGGGGTCGTACTGGCGCGGGTCGTAGGCCCGCCAGTCGACGTCGGAGAACTCCGGCCCCATCTCGTCCTTGAGCTGCTGCTTGGCGCGGTCGGCCATGCCGCGCGCCTGGCGGACGAACTTGCCGAACTTCGCGGCGTACTCGGGCAGGCGCTCCGGACCCAGGATGAGGATCGCGAGCAGACCGAGCAGGAGCAGCTCCCACCCGTTGATGTCGAACACAGTCCCTCGCTTCCATGCGTACCGGCTGCGCCATCCTACGGTGGCGCGTCGAGCTCTAGCTGGCCGGATCCGCTTCCAGCGTCATCTGCAGCTCGAGCTCCTTGCCGCCACGCTCGACCTTGAGGGTCACGGTGTCGCCGACGGCCCGCGCGCGGATCGAGACGATGAGCTGGTCAGGGGTGCGGATGCGCTTGCCCTCGAAGCCGACGATGACGTCTCCGGCCTTGACGCCGGCCTTGGCCGCCGGGCCCCCCGAGGTCACGGAGTCGGCTGCGTCGTCGACCCTCGCGCCGTCCCCCGCGAAGGTGCGGTTGAGCTTGACGCCGATGACCGGGTGGGTGGCCTTGCCGGTCGCGATGAGCTGGTCGGCGGTGCGCCGGGCCTGGTCGCTCGGGATCGCGAAGCCGAGGCCGATGCTGCCGCCGGTGGAGCCGCTCGTGCCCGGCACCCGGGCGATGGCGCTGTTGACGCCGATGACCTTGCCCGTCATGTCGAGCAGCGGGCCGCCCGAGTTGCCGGGGTTGATCGCCGCGTCGGTCTGGATGGCGTTGATGAAGGAGGACTCGGCGCCCTCCCCCGGCGCCACCGGCCGGTTGAGCGCGCTGACGATGCCCGTGGTGACGGTCTGGTCGAGGCCGAGCGGCGCGCCGACGGCGATCACCTGGTCACCGACGACGACCTTGTCGGACGGGCCGAGGGTGAGCGGCTTGAGGTCGGTGCGGTTGATCTTGAGCACGGCGAGGTCGTAGCTCTCGTCGCGCCCGACGATCGTCGCCTTCTCGGTGTCGCCGTTGCTCAGCACGATCTCGATGTCGCCGTCGACGCCGGGCTCGACGACGTGGTTGTTCGTCAGGACGTGGCCCTTGGAGTCGATGACGAAGCCGGAACCCGTCGCCGAGCCCTCGCTGCCCGCGTCGACCTTGATCGTGACGACGCTCGGGAGCGCGAGGGCGGCGATGTTGGCGACCGACCCGGCCGGTCGCTGCGTGGCCCCGGGACCGGGGTCGGGCAGCGTCGATCCGGCGACGTTGACGCGGTCCTCGGCGAGCTGGCCGGCGACGCCGCCGATGACGCCCGAGAGCAGGCAGAGACCGACGACGGCCAGGACCACCTTGCCGCGCCCGCGGCGGCGACCCGGCGGAGCCGGGGCGTCGGTGAGCAGGACCCCGGGCGGGGTCGAGCCGCCGACCGTGGCGAGGTCGCCCATGGCGGGCCCGTGGGGCACGGGGCCTACGTATGCCGACTCGCCGGCCGCCGCGGCAGCGCTCGGCTGCGCGTCGCTCGGGCCACCGGCCAGACCAGCGGCCGCAGTGGTGCCCGCCTCCGGCGCCGAGGGCGCCGAGGATGCCGGTGCGGCCGCGGGCGGCGCGTACGCCGACCGGTGCGCCTCCTCGGCGAGGGAGTCGGCGCGGTCGCTGCCCCACGAGGCGTCGGCGCGCACAGGCACGCCGGCGCCCTCGGTCGGGTGCTCACCGCCGAAGACGTCGAACCACGCGTCGTCGTCCGAGTCACCGGGACCAGCGCTCGCGGGCGCCGGCACGACGCGGGACGAGACCGGCGTCGCCGGCGGTGCCGACGGGATGGCGCGCGTGTCGTGCAGGTCGATGATGCCGGTCTGCTCCACCTCCGGCGACCGATGGGTGCCGTGGGCCCGGGTGCTCTCGGTGGGCTCTGGAGCTGCCGTCGGATCAGGGTCCGGCGTCGTCGACTCGTCGCTCATGGCCCTGATTGTGCCGAACGGACGTTGGTGACCCGAACCGGGGCCGGACCCGACGTCGTGCCGAGGGCGAGCGACGCGGTGCGGGTCGAGGTGCGGGTCGTGACGACCCAGTAGGGCACGTTGCCGGCACCGAGGTCACCGAAGCGCGGCGTCTGACCCGTGGCGGGAGAGACGCGGTTGCCGGGCAGCACGGCGCCCCCGAAGTTCACGGCACTGACGGGGCTCGAGCCGAAGCTCGCCACCGGGCCTCGCACCGAGGGGGTGCGCGAGCCGGGCACCGGCGAGATCGCCAGGCCCCATGCGGCGGCGACCGACGCGCCGGCCGCGATCGAGGCCACGACCGCGGCGCGCATCGGCGAGCGGTGCAGGGCGGGAGCGGTCGGGCGCACGGTGGGCACGGGGTCGTAGGACGGCGTCGACGGCATACGGAAGCCGACGGGCGGCAGCGGGATGCGCGGACCGTTCGAGCGGCTCGGGGCGCTGGGCGCGGGCTGGGGCTCACCCGTCGGCGCGACACCCAGACCCATGAGGGAGGAGCGCAGGCTCAGCGGGACGCCGGTGTCGGAGCGCAGCGACGCGACGATGCGGCGCTCCTGGTCGGCCGCGGCGCGGCAGACGGTGCAGCACACGAGGTGCTTGTCGTAGAGGTGCAGCATCGCCGGGGGCAGGGCCCGGTCGACGTACGCGCGGACGTATCCCTTGAGGTGCGGCGTCACGACATCACCTCCGGACCCATCAGCGCGAGCTCGCCGCGACTCGGCGGCCGGGAAGGCGCAGGCCGGCGCGTGCGGCGCGGGACTCCGGCTTGGCGGGACGGGCGGCGGCGGCGACCTCGGGAGCGCGGTGCGCGAGGGCCTCGCGCAGCTGGGCGCGGCCACGGTGGATGCGCGAGCGGACCGTGCCGAGCTTCACGCCGAGCGTCGCGCTGATCTCCTCGTAGCTGAGGCCCTCGATGTCGCACAGGACGACGGCCGCGCGGAACTCCGGCGCGAGGGCGTCGAGGGCACGCTGCACGTCGTCGTCGAACCGGGCGTCGTGGTAGGTCTGCTCCGGGCCCTTCTCGAGGCTCGGCAGGCGACCTGCGGCGTCATCGGGCAGGGCGTCGAAGCGGATGCGCTGCTTGCGACGCATCTTGTCGAGGAAGACGTTCGTCGTGATGCGGTGCAGCCAGCCCTCGAAGGTCCCGGGCTGGTAGGAGTGCAGCGACCGGAAGACGCGGACGAAGACGTCGTGCGTCAGGTCCTCGGCGTCGTGCGGGTTGCCCGTGAGGCGGTAGGCCAGGCGGTAGACGCGCGCAGAGTGCTGCTCGACGATCTCCTCCCACGTGGGAGGAGTCCACGTCGAGTCGGCCTGCTCCACCGAGGTGGGAGAGGTGGACGTCACGCTCGTGCTCACAGGGGGCCTGGGCCTTTCACGGAGAGGGGTCAACGACAAGAACGCCGTCAGATCTCGTTTCGTTCCCGTCGATCGTCTCGGATTGCCCTGTCCGACCGCCAGCGGGAACCTGTGGTTCTGCTGTGGGCGGCGTCGCGACCCGGACGCGGCGGCACTCATCGGGACTGGGAGCTGCCGTCGTCGGGCACCGCCTCGTGATGGGGCCGACCGTGCGTACGCCTCTCCTCCTTCATCTCCGCCTCGAAGAGGTGGCGCCGGCCACCGACGAGGTCGTCGCGCGCCGCCGCCTCGAGGCGCTTGAAGGTGGCGTAGTAGCCGTCGTCGTACTCCTCGACGATCTGGAACGTCCACCGGCCCTGCACGACGTTGCGCCCGACGAGCTCGGTCCGGAGCCGGTCGGCGACCTCGGCGTGCCCGGCCTCACGCAGGAGGTCGACCGCCTCCCCGAGCGCCAGGTCGGCCGTCCCGGTGAGGCGGTGGAAGCCGTACAGGTGACCCCGGGCGTCCTCGACGACCTCGAGCGCCTCCGAGAGCTTGCCGAGCGCCTCGACCGTGGCGTCGTCGACACCCTCCGGACGCCGGTGCTCCGCGGTCGGCTTGTCCTGTTCGTCCATGACCTGATCCTTACCCTGTTCGAGGCGGCGGCGTGCCGAATCAGCCCCTCACGTCACAGTAGGGTGACGAACATGAGCACCCAGAAGGTCGCCGCGTGGTCGCACGCCGAGGAGTTCGTCACCCCGAGCGAGCAGGTCGAGGAAGCCGCCCACCGCGGTGAGGAGCTCGGCGCACCGGCCGTCGGCAACGGGGTCGGCGCCGTGCTCCAGATGCTCGCGGCCGCGACCGGGGCCAAGGCCGTCATGGAGATCGGCACCGGGGCGGGAGCCTCGGGCCTCTGGCTGCTCGGCGGCATGCCCGCCGACGGCATCCTCACGACGATCGACCTCGAGACCGAGCACCAGCGGGCAGCGCGCGACGCCTTCGCGGCGGCCGGCTTCGCCCACCAGCGCACCCGGGTCATCGCCGGACGCGCCCTCGAGGTGCTCCCCCGGATGACCGACGCCGCCTAC
Organism: Terrabacter sp. Root181; assembly: GCF_001428505.1. Lineage (GTDB taxonomy): Bacteria > Actinomycetota > Actinomycetes > Actinomycetales > Dermatophilaceae > Terrabacter. The sequence goes on along the minus strand of NZ_LMHU01000001.1, from coordinate 1,393,789 downwards.
GACCTCGTCGTCGTCGACGCCGACAAGGAGGAGTACCCCGAGTACCTCGCACAGGCCACGCGCCTGCTGCGCCACGGCGGCACCCTCGTCATGACCTGGACCGACAAGGAGTCCGACCCGGCCAACCGTGACGCCGAGACCCGCACCCTGCGCGAGGTCGGCCGCACCATCCGGGACCACGACCAGTTCATCGTGTCGCTGCTGCCCGTGGGCGAGGGCCTGCTCGTGGCCGTCAAGCGCTGAGGTCACGTATGCCGTCCGGCCGGCCGGACGGCATACGTGCGCTCACGCCCCGGTGGGCATGCGAAACGGCCCCCGACCGTGAGGTCAGGGGCCGTCGAACCTGGATCAGGCGGAAGGGTCAGTTGACGCCGTCACAACCCTGGATCGCGTCACGCAGAGCCGCAGCCTCGTCGGGGGTCATCTCGACGACGAGACGCCCGCCGCCCTCAAGGGGCATCCGCAGCACGATGCCGCGGCCCTCCTTGACGACCTCGAGCGGGCCATCGCCGGTCCTCGGCTTCATTGCTGCCATGGTTCCCCTTCCCTAGGAATCCTCGGTCTTTGGCCCCATTATTCCGTGTCTCGTTTGCGAGACCTAATTGGGGATGTGACAGAGGGCACGTCGGCCCGGTGCGGGGCCTGCCGCGCTTCCGCCGCGGGACGGATTGGGACAGAGTGGCGCCCATGACGCAGACGCCCGACACCCCCTCCCCCGCACCCCTGATCGTCGAGGTCACCGACGGGATCGCATGGCTCCGGCTCAACCGTCCCGACGCCATGAACAGCCTCGACAACGCGCTCAAGGACGCGCTCGTGGCGGCCCTGCGCGAGGTCGGCGACGACCCCGCCGTGCGGTGCGTCGTGCTCACCGGGACCGGCCGGGCCTTCTGCGTCGGGCAGGATCTCAAGGAGCACGTACGCAGCCTCGGCGACCCCACCTCGACGCTCGCCACCACCGTCACCGACCACTACAACCCGATCGTCATCGCGCTCTCGACGATGAACAAGCCGGTCGTGGCGGCGCTCAACGGCGTGGCCGCCGGCGCGGGGATGAGCTTCGCGCTGGCGTGCGACTTCCGGGTCGCGTCGGACCAGGCCGGTCTCAACACCTCGTTCGCGGGCATCGCGCTCTCGTGTGACTCGGGCGCCTCGTGGACCTTGCCCCGGCTCGTCGGGCCGGCCCGGGCCAAGGAGCTGCTGCTCATGCCCCGCACCGTGTCGGCGACGGAGGCCCTGTCGCTGGGTCTCGTGACGAAGGTCGTTCCGGCCGAGGAGCTCGAGGCAGCCGTGACGGAGCTGGCTCGGACCCTCGCCGACGGCCCGACGCTGGCCTACGGCTCGATCCGGCGCGCCGTGGCCTACTCCGCGGGCGCCGACCTGCCCGCTGCGCTGGCCCACGAGGCCGAACTGATGGCGCTCACGGGTGGCAGCAGTGACCACCGCGCCGCCGTCGACGCCTTCCTCGCCAAGGAGAAGCCCACCTACACCGGCGCCTGACCTCGGCCGCCACCCCGAGGGCTGGCCCCTCGTGCCCGGGTCGATGATGTGCTGGATGGTGCTGCAGCCGGTGTGGTGATCACCCCACCGGCTGCCGGATGATCGGGCGAACCATCTCGCGTGTCTGGTTCAGCCCGCGACCCCGAGGGGCACGGTGCTGCGGACCCGAGCGGTGACGGGCGCTCGCACACCGCTGCGCGCAGCCGCCTCGTGAGCCCGCTCGATGCGGCGCAACTGCGACTCGGGGTCGCGCGCGAGTGCAGTCGGCGTGACGCCGACGACCACGATGCGCATCGTCGACAGGTCGGAGCCCTGCTCCACGGTGGCCTCCCAGTCGAGGCCGTCGGCGTGGAACCGGCGTGACTGCACCATGACGGCCAGGCCGACGTCGTCGAACCAGAGGTCGGGCGAGGTCAGGGTCTCGCCGCCCGGGCCGGTGAGGAGTGGGTTGGCCATCGGCGCGGGCAGGCGCAGCGAGGTCCGGACCAGCGCGAGCAGGTCGCTCTCGGGCACCGACCACGCGCCGTCGGCTGCCTCGGCGAGAATCCGCCGCAGCCGCACGGAGCCCCGACGACCCCTGGCGTCGACCCAGTGCTCCAGGTCGTCGAGCCGGACGAGTCGGCGTTGGACCGCCTCGATGACGAGGCCACGTGCCGCGCGCCCATCCGGGGTCTCGTGCGCTGCGTCGACGACAGCGCGCGCGAGGCAGCCGAGGCGGAGCGGGCCGCGCTCGACAACGCGTTCGCCGAGCAGGGTCGTGCTCCGGACGTCGACCCATGCGATCCGCCGGGACCGGCGTGGCGCGGGCACGAGAACCCGGATCGGCATCGCCATCGGGGCGGCCACGATCCCGTGCAGAGAGGCAGCGGTGGATCCTGCGAGCCACGCTCCCTCGCCGCCGACGAGCTGCGCAGCGACGAGCCGTTGCCGCTCCGAGGGCAGGCCGGTCTGAAGCGCGTAGACGCCGGGCAGCAGGAGCCTCCAGTCCCGGCCGAACCGCCAGCGCAGGGTCTCGCGCGAGACACCGGCTTCGAGGAGCTGACGCCGGGTCACGACTCCGAACTGCACCGCGGCGAGGGCTGCTGCGGCGTCGGTGAGGGTCATTCCGTCACCCTGCCCGCCGAGGCAGGTGATGGGCAGGCTGCGGACGAGCCTGTGGACGACGGGACACGCCTGGTCGCGGGTGTGGACCACTGCGTGATCCACACCTTCGTCTGCGCGGTGATGGGGTGATCACCCCACTGATCGGCGAATCATCTGCCGGTCGATGCATCCAGGTGGGTCTGACCGCTGTCTGGTCACGGGGGGTAGTCGCTCGGGGGGATGAACCGCCACAGGATGTCGGTCCAGTAGTACTGGCCGACGACGAACAGCACGACGAGCGGGACGAACCGCCACAGCAGCCGCCTCCACGTGTTGCCGCGCCGGTCGGCCCACCCGGCCCCGAGCACGACGACGAGGAGCGGGAAGAGCGGGATGAGGTAGCGGAAGATGCTCGTGTAGGGGTCGAGCACCGCCGCCAGGTAGACCGGGTAGGCCAACGTCCAGGTGCGCAGGTCGGGGCCGAGGTTGCGCGCCCACGGTCCGGCCACCATCGCGACGACGAGTAGAGGCATGACGACGAGCATCACCGGGCCCCACGTGTCGCCGAACGCGTACTCCGACATGCCGACCCACGGCGTGAACGGCTCGACGGTGCCCGAGCCGCGCCACGAGGCCATCGTGTCGGTGTAGGCGGTGGGCACGCCGGTGCGCCACCACGCGATCGCGGGCCACAGCAGCCCGGCGACACCGCAGCCGACGAGCGAGGCGAGCATGGCGGCATACGTCCCCGGGGTGATCGGGCGCTCGCGCCGCGCCCGCCAGCGCAGCACGACCACGACGAGCGTCACCAGCCCCAGCGGCACGGCGATCGGTCTCGAGAGGCCGACGAGCACGGCGACGGCCGTCGCGACGAGCCAGCGCTCCCTGGCCAGCGCGTAGAGGTAGCCGACGAGCAGCAGCATGGCGAGGGACTCGGTGTAGGCCAGCTGCAGCGTGACCGACGCGGGAAAGCTCGCCCACAGGGCGACGACGAGGTATGCCGCCGGGGCGCCGATGCGGTCGCGCAGCAGCAGGCCCATGAGCACCGCTGCTCCGGCACCGCACAGCAGCGCGATGGTGGAGCCCACCACCGGGAAGTCGAGTCCGGTCAGGGCCATGCCGGCGCGGGCCATGAGCGGGAAGAGCGGGTAGAACGCCCAGGGGTTCTGCTGGACGGCGCCGCCGACGCCGACGGGCAGCTCGGAGGGATAGCCGTGCTGCGCGACCGTCTGGTACCACTGGCCGTCCCAGAGAGCGGTGAACGGGAAGTACGAGACGGGCACGTCGTCGCCCCCGGTCATGCCGGACGGCACCTGGTGCTGCATGACGATCAGCAGGATCGTCGTCGTGACGACCCGGGCCATCGCGTAGACCGCGAGCACCCAGGCGACGAAGACGCCGCGCGGACGCAGCGGGAGCACCTCGGTCATGTGGTGCGTTCGCGGCCGACCGTCGGATCGGACTGCTCGCCGGACTCGACCGGCTCGGCGGACTCGGCGGACTCGGCCGGCTCGGCGGGCACGGGCTCGGCGGGCACGGGCTCGGCAGGCACGGGCTCGGCAGGCACGACTGCAGCGGCGGGGGCGTCCCCGCGCAGCACCGCGATCTCCTCGTCCTTCTCACGCAGCTCGCGCCGCAGCCGGTCGACGACCCCGTCGACCTGGCTCATCCGGTAGCCCCGGGCGCCCACGTCGAAGACGAGGTCGTCGAAGTCGCTGTCGCGGATCGGCTCGTCGGGCAACGGCTCGTGGCTGAGGCTCGTGGTGTTGCGCCCGAGGCCGCCGCCAGCGAGCCCGAGGATGAGCGCGACGACGAAGCACAGCACGACGATCCCGACGAAGAGGATGAACCACTTCACGCGCGCGGCCCCTCGTACGTCCGGATCGCCTTGACCGCCTCGTGCGGGTCGTCGGTGACGATGAGCCGGTCGAGGTCGGAGGGGCTGATCATGCCGTTGTCGAGGACGGTGTCGCGCAGCCAGTCGATGAGGCCCTGCCAGTAGGCGGCTCCCATGAGCACGATCGGGAACTCGGTGACCTTCTGCGTCTGCGCGAGGGTGACTGCCTCGAAGAGCTCGTCGAGGGTGCCGAACCCGCCCGGGAGCACGATGAAGCCGCGGGAGTACTTGAGGAACATGACCTTGCGGGCGAAGAAGTAGCGGAAGTTGATGCCGAGGTCGACGTACTCGTTGAGTCCCGTCTCGAAGGGCAGCTCGATGCCGAGCCCGACCGACGTCCCCTTGGCCTCGAAGGCGCCCTTGTTGGCCGCCTCCATGGCGCCCGGACCGCCGCCGGTGATGACGGCGTAGCCGGCCTCCGCCAGCAGGCGGCCGACCTCGACCCCGACGGCGTATGCCGGGTCGTCGGGTCGCGTGCGCGCCGAACCGAACACGGCCGCCGCCGGGCCGAGCTCGGACAGGGTGCCGAAGCCCTCGACGAACTCGGACTGGATGCGCATGACGCGCCACGGGTCGGCGTGCAGCCACTCGTTGGGCTGGGGTGCCTCGAGCAGGCGCTGGTCGGTCGTCGTCACGGGCACCTTGTGACGCCGCAGCGTCACCGGACCGGTCTGGCGCCGGTCCTCGTGCGGGCTCCCCGGGGTGACGGGTGCGGGCTGGTGGTCGGTCACAGCGCCACCCTATGCGGAGAGGTCAGCCGAGCCAGCGCAGCAGGGCGGCCTCGGCGTCGACGTATTGCTCGACCGGGCAGCGCTCGTCGTCCATGTGCGCGAGGTTGGGGTCGCCGGGCCCGAAGTTGACGGCCGGGATGCCGAGGGCCGAGAAGCGCGCGACGTCGGTCCAGCCCTCCTTCGGGTTGACGGCGACGCCCAGTGCGTCGATGAAGGCCTTGGCCGCGGGCAGCAGCAGGCCCGGGCGGGCGCCGTCGGCCGCGTCGCCCAACGTCACGTCGAAGCCGTCGAAGACCTGGCGCACGTGGGCGAAGGCCTCCTCGGTGTTCTTGTCGGGGGCGTAGCGGTAGTTGACGGTGACGGTACACCGGTCGGGAATGACGTTGCCGGCGATGCCGCCGCTGATGCCGACGGCCTGGAGCGCCTCGTGGTAGTCGAGCCCGTCGACGGTGATGGTCTCGGCCTCGTAGGCCGTCAGGCGCGCGAGCACGGCGGCGGCGTCGTGGATGGCGTTGTGGCCCTTCCACGGCCGGGCCGAGTGCGCGGCGACGCCCTTCGTGACGACCTCGGCGCGGAGGGTGCCCTTGCAGCCGCCCTCGATGGCGCCGTCGGTCGGCTCGAGGAGGACGGCGAAGTCACCGGCGAGCAGCTCGGGAGAGGTGTCCGCGAGGCGGGCGAGGCCGTTGTACTTCCCGTCGATCTCCTCGCACTCGTAGAAGAGGAAGGTGAGGTCGCGGCTCGGCTCGGTCACGTGGGCCGCGATGCGCAGCATGACGCCGACGCCGCCCTTCATGTCGACCGTGCCGCGGCCCCAGAGCTCGCCGTCGACGCGGCGCGTCGGCAGGTTGGGCACCGCGGTGAGCGGCACGGTGTCGATGTGCCCGGCCAGCACGACGCGTTCGGGGCGCCCGAGCGAGGTGCGGGCGACGACGGTGTTGCCGTCGCGGACGACCTCGAGGTGCCCGAGGGGGCGCAGCGCCGCCTCGATCGCGTCCGCGAGCGCCGCCTCGTCCTGGCTGACCGACTCGATGTCGCAGATCGCGGCCGTGAGCGACGTGACGTCGGCGGAGAGGTCCAGGGCCGGGGCGCCGGAGGCGGCGGCGGTGGTCGGGTCGGCGGACGGCGAGGGCGACGGCATACGGAAAGGCTATCCGGAGGTCACCACGTCGTGACGGTGACGGGACCGCCCGACCCTGGACGTCCGCGGTGCGGGTCCGTGTTTCACGGCCACGCCCCCGCCCCATATCCTTGCGGCCATGTCGGAGCGCACTGCATGGGGACACGGACTGACGACGACCACGGACGACGGGCAGGTGCTCGACACGTGGTTCCCGCAGCCGCTGCTCGGTGAGCGCCCGGCCGACGCCGTCGTCCCCGAGGGTCTCGACGCCCTCGCCGGCGCGGACGAGGCGCGACGCGTGCGCACCGAGGTCCGGCTCGTCGAGATCGACTTCGACGCCCCGCCGGCCGACGCGCCCGACGCGTACCTGCGGCTGCACCTGCTGTCGCACTGCCTCGTCGAGCCCAACACGATCAACCTGGACGGCGTCTTCGGGGCCCTGCCCAACATCGTCTGGACGAGCGCCGGCGCCTGCGCCGTCGACGACTTCGAGCAGACCCGGATGCGCCTGCGGGCCCGGGGCCAGCACGTCGCCGTCTACGGCGTCGACAAGTTCCCGCGGATGACCGACTTCGTCGTGCCGCAGGGGGTGCGCATCGCCGACGCCGACCGGGTGCGCCTCGGGGCCCACCTCTCGGCGGGCACCACGGTCATGCACGAGGGCTTCTGCAACTTCAACGCCGGCACGCTGGGCACCTCGATGGTCGAGGGCCGCATCGTGCAGGGCGTCGTCGTCGGCGACGGGTCCGACATCGGGGCCGGTGCCTCGATCATGGGCACCCTGTCCGGTGGCGGGACGGAACGCGTCAGCATCGGCGAGCGTTGTCTCGTCGGAGCCAACGGCGGCATCGGCATCGCGCTCGGGGACGACTGCGTCGTCGAGGCCGGGCTCTACGTGACGGCGGGCACCAAGGTGACGCTGCCCGACGGCACCGTGGTCAAGGCCAAGGAGCTGTCGGGGTCGAGCAACATCCTGTTCATCCGCAACAGCGTGAGCGGTGCCGTGGAGGCCCGCGACCGCGCCGGCACGGGGATCACCCTCAACGCCGCACTGCACGCCAACGACTGACCCAGACCGGACGCCACCGGTTCAGACCAGAGCCGGACCACCCGAGGACCCCATGCCGAAGAACCGACCGGGCCCGACCCTTGCCGACTCCCGGGACCGCCCCCGTGCGCGTCGCCGACGCCGCTGGGTGCCGATCCTGCTCGTGCTCGCCGTCGTCGGGACCGCAGGCTGGTTCGGCGCCCGCTTCCTCATCCAGAGCGTCGTCAACCCGCAGTGCACCATCAAGGCCTCGGGCATCACGGAGACCTTCGACCCCGACCAGACGGCCAATGCCGCCCTCATCTCGGCGCTGTCGATCAAGCGGGAGATGCCGCCGCGCGCGGCCACGATCGCGCTGACGACGGCGTTCCAGGAGTCGAAGATCCGCAACCTGCGCTACGGCGACCGTGACTCCCTCGGGCTCTTCCAGCAGCGCCCGAGCCAGGGCTGGGGCACGGAGGAGCAGATCCTCGACCCCGTGCATGCGACGAACGCCTTCTACGACGCGCTCGAGAAGTACAAGGGCTACGAGACGGCCGACATCACCAAGATCGCGCAGCGCGTCCAGAAGAGCGGCTTCCCGGAGGCCTACCGCGACCACGAGGGGCAAGGTCGCGTCCTCGCCTCGACGCTGACGGGCCACTCCCCCGCCGGGCTCACGTGCCGCCTCGACGCGGTGAAGACGAGCCTCACGCCGCAGCGCGTCGCGAGCGACCTGTCCGAGCAGATGGGGGTGACGTCGGTCCAGCCCGGCGACGGCGCCCTGACCGTCACGGCGCGCGACCGGACGACGGCGTGGGCCGTCGCCCAGTGGGCCGTCGCGCGGGCCGAGATCTACGGGGCGAGCAAGGTCAGCATCGGCGAGCGCACCTGGGACCGGGCAGCCGGCGACGAGGGCTGGTCCGCCGGCACGGACGGCACGACGGTCACGATCACCCTGGGCTGAGCCCGGACACGCGGTCGAGGTGCTGCAGCAGGTCGTGAGCCGCCAGCTCGACGTCCTTGTGCCGCCACTCGGACGCGCGGTAGACGCAGGCGATGAGCGCCGTGCGGTGGACGCGCCGCAGGTCGCCGTGGACGAACGCGTAGCGGGCCTTCGTCCCGTCGTTCGCGCCCTCGGTGAGCCCCAGGTGCCAGGCGGCATAGTCGTCCCACGAGTGGTTCTCGAGGTAGCGGTTCTGCGCCTCCGCGTCCGGCTGCACCTGCCCCCAGTCGCTGTCGAGGACGTACTGCCGCTTGTCGATGAGCTCGCGGCACCGGGCGACGGCCGCGTCGTTGACGAGGTACCTGGCCATCAGCCCATCATGCCGATGCCCCCGTCCCTTGGGGGGCGGGGGCATCGGGTGGATCACGTGGAGCCCGGGACGCGGGGGCTCAGGCGGGGTAGCTGCGCTCCGCCTCGCCGGTGTAGATCTGGCGCGGGCGGCCGATCTTCGTCTCGGGGTCGGTCATCATCTCGCGCCACTGGGCGATCCAGCCCGGCAGGCGGCCGATGGCGAAGAGCACCGTGAACATCTTCGACTCGAAGCCCATGGCCTTGTAGATGAGGCCGGTGTAGAAGTCGACGTTCGGGTAGAGCTTGCGCTCGACGAAGTAGTCGTCGGCCAGCGCGATCTCCTCGAGGCCCTTGGCGATCTCGAGCAGCGGGTCGTTCTGTCCGAGCTTCTCGAGGATGTCGTCGGCGGCCTTCTTGATGATCGCCGCGCGCGGGTCGTAGTTCTTGTAGACGCGGTGCCCGAAGCCCATGAGGCGGACACCGTCCTCCTTGTTCTTGACCTTCTCCATGAACTTCTTCGGGTCGTCGCCCGACTGGTGGAGCTTGCCGAGCATCTCGAGGACGGCCTGGTTGGCGCCGCCGTGGAGCGGGCCGGACAGGGCGTGGATGCCGGCCGAGACCGAGTTGAAGAGGTTCGCGTGGGCCGATCCGACGAGGCGCACCGTCGAGGTCGAGCAGTTCTGCTCGTGGTCGGCGTGCAGGATGAAGAGCAGGTCGAGGGCCTTGGCGACCGTCGGGTCGACCTCGTAGGGCTCGACGGGGTAGCCGAACGTCATCCGCAGGAAGTTCTCGACGAACGACAGCGAGTTGTCGGGGTACATGTACGGCTGGCCGACGCTCTTCTTGTGCGCCATGGCCGCGATGGTCGGCAGCTTGGCGAGGAGACGGACGGTCGAGATCTCGACCTGCTCCTGGTCGAAGGGGTCGAGGCTGTCCTGGTAGAACGTGCCGAGCGCCGAGACGGCCGAGCTGAGCACCGGCATCGGGTGCGCGTCACGCGGGAAGCCGTTGAAGAACGCGCGGAGGTCCTCGTGCAGCATCGTGTGCCGGCGGATGGAGTCCTCGAAGCGCGTCAGCTCCTCGGGGGTGGGCAGCTCGCCGTAGATGAGCAGGTAGGCGACCTCGACGAACGTGGACTTCTCGGCCAGCTCGGAGATGGGGTAGCCGCGGTAGCGCAGGATGCCCGCGTCGCCGTCGATGTAGGTGATGGCGCTCTTGCACGACGCCGTGTTGACGAAGCCGACGTCGTAGGTGACGAGGCCGGTCTCCTTCAGGAGCGAGCCCACGCCGAGCCCGTCGTTGCCTTCCACGGCCTTGACGCCCGGGAACGTGAGTTCCTTGTCTGCGACCCTGAGTGTCGCGTCCACTGCCTTCGTCACTGTTCCTCGCCTCCTGTAACTCCGGCCCAACGGCGCCGGACGTATCCGCGAGCGACGTTACCCCAGCGTCGGGTCGGCTGAGAAAACAGGTCCACCCCATACCACCGCACGAAACCGCCTTCCGACCGGGGCCGTGACGGCCCCGGCGTCAGAGCCGGGAGCAGGCCGCAGCGACGCGTTCGTCGGTGGCCGTGAGCGCGATGCGCACGTGCTGGGCGCCTGCAGCGCCGTAGAACGAACCCGGCGCGACGAGGATGCCGCGGTCGGCGAGCTCGGACACCGTTGTCCAGCAGTCCTCCTCGCGCGTGGCCCAGAGGTAGAGGCCCGCCTCGGAGTGGTCGACACGCAGGCCCGCCCGGGTGACCGCGGCAAGCAGCTGCTCGCGCCGTCGGGCGTATGCCGCACGCGTCGTCCGCACGTGGGTGTCGTCGCGCAGGGCGACCGCCATGGCGTGCTGGACGGGTGTGGGCATGATCATGCCGGCGTGCTTGCGCACCTCGAGGATCGCGCCGACGAGGGCGGGGTCGCCGGCGACGAACGCGGCGCGGTAGCCGGCGAGGTTGGACTGCTTGGACAGCGAGTAGACGGCCAGCAGTCCCTCGTGGGACCCCCCACAGACGTCGGGGTGCAGGATGCTCGGCGTCGCGGTGCCGACCTGACCCTCGCGCCAGTCGAGCTCGGCGTAGCACTCGTCGCTGGCCACCGCGACGCCGTGCTGACGCGCCCACGCGACCACCTTGCGCAGGTGCGGGACGCCCAGCACCTGTCCGTTGGGGTTGCCGGGGCTGTTGAGCCACAAGAGCTTCGGTGTCGTGGACGCGGTGAGCGGCCCCAGGCTCGTCAGCGACTGCGCGACCACGCTCGTCGCACCGGCGATGCGGGCGCCGATGTCGTAGGTCGGGTAGGCGACGGCCGGGATGCCGACGACGTCACCTGCGCCCAGACCGAGCAGGGTGGGCAGCCAGGCGACGAGCTCCTTGCTGCCGATGGTGGGCAGGACCGCGTCGGCGGTCAGGCCCGGGACGCCGCGCCGCCGCTCGAACCACTCGCAGATCGCGGCCCGCAGGTCGGCGGTGCCCACGGTCAGCGGATAGCCCGGGGCGTCGGCCGCCTCGGCCAGCGCCCGGCGTACGACCTCGGGGGTGGGGTCGACCGGGGTGCCGACCGACAGGTCGACGATGCCCTCCGGATGCGCGACCGCTCGCGCCTTGTACGGCGCGAGCGAGTCCCACGGGAAGTCCGGAAGGTCGAGCCCCCTGAGGGACGCGCCGGGCACGGTCACTCGTCGTGTTCCTGCGGCGGCAGCGCCTCGATGAGCGGGTGGTCCTTGTCGATGACGCCGAGCTTGGCGGCGCCGCCGGGGCTGCCGAGGTCGTTGAAGAACTCGACGTTGGCGTTGTAGTAGTCGGCCCACTGCTCGGGGACGTCGTCCTCGTAGTAGATCGCCTCGACGGGGCAGACCGGCTCGCAGGCACCGCAGTCGACGCACTCGTCGGGGTGGATGTAGAGCGACCGCTTGCCCTCGTAGATGCAGTCGACCGGACACTCCTCGATGCAGGCACGGTCCTTGAGATCGACGCAAGGCTGGGCGATGACATAGGTCATGGGGAGCGGACCTCCTGCTGTGGAGCGTTCGGGAGCGGATGCTGCACCGCCTAGTATGCCGGACATGAATGGCGAGCCCACGCACGGCCCCACGGATGAGACCGACCCGGAGACGACGTCCTCGGAGGACACCGCGAGGGGCCCGGAGGTGGCTCCGCTCTCCCCCACCGCCGCGGCCGACACGACCGGCCACCGGCTCACCGCGGGCCTGACCATCGGCAGCAGGGTCGTCGTGCGCTACCGGCTCGCCGAGGGCGCCGAGGCCGCCGCCACCGACGTCGTCGGCGAGCTCGTCGCCCGCAACGACGACTTCCTCGTCGTGGACACGAAGACCGAGCGGGTGAAGCTGATCCGCGCCGACGTCGTCGCCGCCAAGGACGTGCCGCCGCCCGCGAGCCGTCCCGGTCGGGCGCACGAGCGCGTCTCGGCCGACGACCTCGAGAAGGTCATGGCCAAGGGCTGGCAGGCCCTCGACCGCGGGGGTGTCGGCGAGTGGGTGCTGCGCGCCTCGGAGGGCTTCACCGGGCGGGCCAACTCGGCGCTCGTCGTGGGCGACCCCAGCCTGCCGATCGACAAGGCGATCGACTACGTCGAGAAGTGGTACGCCGAGCGCGACCGCCCCCCGATCTTCCAGGTCCACGGAGAGCGCGGGTTCGTGGTGGACGAGATCCCTGCTGCCGCGGCGCTGCTCGAGCGCGGCTACGCCGTCGGTGGAGGTCGCGACGACTGGCAGCGGGTGCTTGTCATGACGGGCCTGTCCGCCTCCGTGCCGCCCCTCACCGAGGAGTCGGCGCCGGTCACGGCCGACGCGGAGCTCAAGCTCGACTGGCTCATGAGCTACGGCGAGCAGCGCACGATCGTGCCGGGCGCCACCGAGGCGGTCCTCACGGGCAGCGACGGACAGCTCTTCCTCTCGGTGACCGACCCCGAGAGCGGGCGCATCATCGCCTTGGCGCGCATGGCGATCCACCCGGGGTGGGCCGGCGTCTTCGGCCTCTGGGTGCATCCGGACCACCGCCGCCAGGGCCTGGCGACGACGGTCGTCTCGGCGATCGCCATGGTCGCCCGCGAGAACAACATGCCCGCGATGTACCTGCAGGTCTCGTCCGACAACGCCGACGGGGTCGCGTTCTGGGAGGGGCTGGGCTTCGGCGTGCACCACGAGTACACCTACCTCGCCCGCCCGACGGCCTGAGCCGCTCGCGGCGCCCACCAGCGTCGGCGACCCACTGCCGCCTCACCCCTGTCACGGCGGAGTGGCGGCCGGGTTCGTGCAGATGATGTGGTCCTCGGGCACGTAGTGGGTGCTGACCGGCTCGCTCCTGACGAGGGTGCTCGATCCGGGTCGGTACCACTGCCGGGTCACCGTGACGTCGAAGCCGGGATTCGGCTGCTGCGGGTAGCACTTCAGGCTGCCGGTGCGAATCGTCTTGGGGGGCACGACGTCTCGTCTCGGCCCCTTGACCGACCTGACGTCCCACGTCTTCGTGCTCCACACGCGACCGTGGACGAAGCCGCCCTCGACCCACGTCTGCAGGAGGATGCCGTAGGGGGTGTCGTTCTTCCACTTGTTGTCGATCGTCGGCCAGTAGACGGTGGCCTCGCGGCCCTCGGGGTAGCGCGGGATGAAGAAGGCGTGGGGACTGAACTCGAGGAAGTCGACACCGGCGAAGTAGGCCATGTTGTAGACGACCGTGGAGACCTGGCTGATGCCGCCTCCGGTGCCGCGGGTCAGCCGGCCGTCGATGATGACGGTGCCGTCGGCGTACCCCTTGTCCTCGGTGCGTTCGCCGAGGATCGCGTTGAGGCTGAAGGTGCCCCCGGGCGGGACGTAGGTGCCGTTGATGCGCTTCGTGGCGACGACGAGGTTGTTGGTGCGCGTCGTGTCGTTCGTCGGGAAGGGCGAGCGGAAGTCGACGACGAGGCTCGTGACGCCGGCCGTCTGGGCGTCCTGGGTCGTGAAGGGCGGCCGGGCGACCGTCGCTCGTACGTCGACCGTCCGGTCGGCTCCCGAGATGGCCGCGACGACCCGCTTGGCGACGGCGTCCTCGTCGACGGTCAGCCCGTCGACCGAGGGCACGAGGCGCGGCTTGCCGTTGTCGGGCTCGAAGACCCAGCGTGCGTTGCTCGCCGTCCGGGTCGTCACCGTCACCTTGCCGGCGACGAGGCGGGCGAGGCCGGGCTCGTCGAAGCGTGGGGTCAGGCCGCCCGCCCCGTCGGGTACCACCGAGACCATCGGGGCGTACTCGGCCGGGGAGAGGAGCACGCGGGTCGCGCCGGACACGAGTGTGAGCGGGCGCGACATGGCGGTGCTGCCGAACTGCGAGCCGACCTGCTGGACCACGTCGGCGCTCACCGCGGGGGGCGTCTGACGCACCGACGCCGTGGCCCGCGTCGAGTCGGGGAAGGCCTGGCGCAGGGCGTACTTCGTCGCGACCACGTCGAGGCTGCGACCGGGCACCGGCATGTCGACCGAGACGGATCCGCCGGGGAACGTCACCTGCCCCTCCACGGGGGCGACGGCCACTCCGGGCGCGAGCCGGTCGAGGTAGGCGGTGAGTGCCTCGTCGTCCGCGCTCGTGAGGAGCGGAGCCCGGACCGACCCCGTGAGCTTGTCCCACACGACCCGCGGGTCGAGCGTGAAGCCGGTGAGTCCCACGAGGGAGCGGTCCGCGTCGATCGTGAGGCCCGCGTCGCGCGGCACGACCTGCAGCGGATCGGCTCGGCCCGGCACGCTGAGCGCGATGGGGGTCGTGAGCAGGGAGCGAGAGGCCTTGTCGATGGCCGCTCGCGCGGACTCGGGTGTCATCCCGCCGATGCGGATCCCGCCCACCGACGCCGAGGCAGGGACGTGCTGCGAGGACCACGCGCAGAGGCCCGCATAGCCGCCACCGAGGACGACCGCCGCGACGAGCAGGCGCAGCACGGTCGAGCGCCGCTCGCGGCGCGTGTCGTCGGACCAGTCGTCGGCCATGGTTCTCCGGGCAGGGGACATCGAGTGGCACGAAGGTAACCCCAGCCGTGTCCGAATTCAGCGAAGTACCGCGAGGTGTCGGCCCCGTGACGAGATCGTTGCCGGCGCGACGCCTGCGGCCCCCCGCGCGCCGTCGCCCGGGACCCCGCCAGGAGGGCGTATGCGCTCGCGTCGGTCAGACGAGCAGGCCCGCCTCGCCGGGGTCGACGGGCCCGCCGACCGTCTCCCACGTGAGGGGGTCGACGCGCCGGAATCCCTCGCGCGCGGTCGTCCGCACGGCCACGAGGTTGGAGAGGGCGTGCACGTCCTCGCTCGCGACGATGACCTGGGTCGCGTGCTCGCGCAGGGCGTCGCTCTGGACGGCGCGCGCGGCCTCGTCGACCACGGCGTGGGTGACGCGGTCGTCGTCGACGACCGACGGCGGGAAGGGGTCGTCGGGACCCGGGACGACGAGCCGCGGCGGCACCGGCGCACCCGGCCCGAGGTCCTGTCGGGCCCACCACGTGGCCGTGTCGAGCAGGGCCGGGTCGGCGGCGGCCAGCCACGCGCGGTCCTCGCCGGCCCAGCCGGCCGGCGTGAGGATCTCGTAGACGCGCCCTGGCCGGTCGACCAGGTCGAGCAGCGCGAGCGCGCTGCGGGTGACGCGGTGCGTCTGGACGTGGTCGGGGTGGCCGTAGCCGCCGTGCTCGTCGTAGGTCACGACGACGTCGGGCCGCAGCTCGCGCACGACGTCGGCGACGAGGCCACCGGCCTGCTCGAGGTCGGCCGCCGCGAACGCCTCGGGGCGGGCCGCGGCCGGCGAGCCGGCCATGCCGGAGTCGCGGTAGAGCGACAGCCGGCCGGAGGACTCGTCGGCGCCGAGCACGTGCAGCACGGCCCCGATGCGGTCGAGTGCCCGCGTCAGCTCGCCGTGACGGTAGGGTCCGAGCCGGTCGTCCGGGTCGCCCTCGAGGTGAGCCAGACCCGGTGGGATGACCTCACCCTCCTCCCCCAGCGTGCAGGTCAGCACGTGCACCTCGTCGCCGCGGGCGACGTGGTGGGCCATCGCGATGCCGCACGTCAGGGTCTCGTCGTCGGGGTGGGCGTGGACGAAGAGCAGTCGGCTCACGGGAGTCCTCTCGGTGCGTCAGCGCACGGACACGGTGGCGAGGTCGACGATGCCGCCGACGCTGTGGTCCTCGTAGGTCTTGACGCCGGCACCGTGCAGGTAGAGGGCCTTCGTCGCCGACAGCGCGATGTAGCCGCCCTCGTCGCGGATGACCCGGTCGGCCTTCTCCCACACCGTCGCGCGTGCCCTGGGGTCGGGGGTCGCGACGGCCTTGTCGATGAGCGCGTTCACGGCGTCGCTGCTGAAGTAGCCGACGTCCTGCCCGGGACCCGACGAGTCGATGTTGATGCGCGGGTCGAAGAGCGCCGGCAGCACCCCGCCGGCCGACGGCCAGTCGGGCGTCCACACCCCGCGGAAGACGTCGTAGGAGTCGACCGAGGTCGGCTTCTCGATGGTCTCGTAGTACTCCTCCGGCGGCACACCCGTGAGCTCGACCTTGAAGCCCGCACGCTCCCACCCGGCCGCCAGGGCGGCGTACGCCTTGTCGCCGAGCACCGACCGCGCGTAGACGACCCGCAGGGGGACGGGCAGCTTCACGCCGGCCTGCTCGAGCAGCTTCCGGGCTCCCTCGGGGTCACCCTCGACGCCGAGACCCGGTGGCGGGGTCACGGACTCGGGGTCGACCGTCGGCGACAGGACCGACCACGTCGGGGTGCCCGCGCCCTCGCCGCCGGTCGCGGTCACGTAGGTCGCGCGGTTCGTCGACAGCGACAGGGCCTTGCGCACGGCCGGGTTGGACATCACCTTGCTGCGCATGTTGACGGCGAGGTAGTCGACGTTGCCGGTGTAGGGGAAGGTGAGGCGGGCCTGCAGGTCGGTGCCCGCCTGGTTGCGCAGGGTCGGGCTCGCCTGGACCCACGACACGGCATACGCGTCGTCGTCCTGCTGGTTGAGCAGCCGCTGGATGACCGTCGACTCCCCCAGCCCCGACGTCACGTGGATCTCGTCGGGGTAGGCCTGCCGGATCCGGTCGGAGCGCGGGTCCCAGTGCTCGTTGCGCACGAAGGTGCCGCCCTTGCCGACGACCCACGGCTCCTTGAGGCGGTAGGGCCCGCTGGACATGACGGCGAACGACGCCTTGTCGCTCTTGGTGTCGGCCGAGTCCTTGCGGGGTGCGAACTCGGGCAGCGCCACGATGTGCGCGAAGTCGGGCTCGGCGTCGCGCAGCCGGAAGGTGATGGTGCGGCCCTTGCACGAGACGGCCCGGTCGAAGTCGGTCTGGTGACCCTTGTCGGTGGGCCCGGCGTAGACGGGCTTCTCGAGCCCCTCCGGCGTCACCTTGGTCGGCATGTCGAGCAGGTAGCTGGCGTAGTTCGTGCCGCCGACGTGGGTGCGGCGGTCGAAGGTGCGGGCCACGCCGTGGCGCACGTCGTCGCACGTGATCGGCGAGCCGTCCTGCCAGGTCAGTCCCTCGCGCAGCGTGAACGCCCACGTGCGGGCACCGTCGCTCGGCCGGCCCGTGTCGGTCGCGAGGTCGGCCTCGACGTCGCGCTGGTGCTCACCGGTGCCGTATGCCGTCAGGCCGCGGGCGAACGTGCGCTGGGCGAAGAACGCCTCGGGCCCGACGTACATCAGCTGCGGGTCCCACGTCGAGACGGTGCCCGACACGAGGACCTGCAGCGTGCCGCCGGGCTGGGGCTGCCCCGTCGCAGCCGACGGGGCACTGCCCAACGCCCCCTGCGTGCTCGTCGGGTCGCTCGACCCGCTGCACGCCGCGGCTCCCGCCGCGAGGACGGCAGCACCGGCTGCGGCGGCCAGCGACCGCCTCAGCCCACGCACCACGACGCGCCCACCCACAGGCACGGGTCGGTCAGCCCTCGGCCTTCGCCGCCGAACGCGCACGGGACGCGGTTCGGGCGCGCTCGCCGGCGTCGAGGACGACCTTGCGGATGCGGACGGACTCGGGCGTCACCTCGACGCACTCGTCCTCGCGGCAGAACTCGAGGCACTGCTCGAGGCTGAGCTTGCGGGGCGGGACGATCTTCTCGAAGTTGTCCGAGGAGGAGGCGCGCACGTTGGTGAGCTTCTTCTCCTTGGTGATGTTGACGTCCATGTCGTCGGCGCGGGAGTTCTCGCCGACGATCATGCCCTCGTAGACCTCGGTCGTGGGGTCGACGAAGAGCGTGCCGCGCTCCTGGAGGTTGACCATCGCGTAGGACGTCACGACGCCCTTGCGGTCGGAGACCAGCGAGCCGCTCGTGCGGGTCGTGATGGCGCCGAACCACGGCTCGTAGTCCTCGAAGACGTGGTGGGCGATGCCCGTGCCGCGCGTCTCGGTGAGGAACTCGGTGCGGAAGCCGATGAGGCCACGGCTGGGCACGAGGAACTCCATGCGGATCCAGCCCGTGCCGTGGTTGGTCATCTGCTCCATGCGCCCCTTGCGGGCGGCCATGATCTGCGTGATCGCGCCGAGGAACTCCTCGGGGGTGTCGATCGTGAGGCGCTCGACGGGCTCGTGGATCTTGCCGTCGACCTCGCGCGTGACGACCTGCGGCTTGCCCACGGTCAGCTCGTAGCCCTCGCGACGCATCTGCTCGACGAGGATGGCGAGCGCGAGCTCACCACGGCCCTGGACCTCCCAGGCGTCGGGACGCTCGGTGTTGAGGATGCGCAGCGACACGTTGCCGATGAGCTCCTTGTCGAGGCGGTCCTTGACCATGCGGGCCGTGACCTTCGAGCCGCGGACCTGGCCGACCATCGGGCTCGTGTTGGTGCCGATCGTCATCGAGATGGCGGGCTCGTCGACGGTGATGAGCGGCAGCGGGACCGGGTTCTCGGGGTCGGCGAGCGTCTCGCCGATCGTGATCTCGGGGATGCCCGCGACGGCGATGATGTCGCCGGGGCCGGCCTCCTCCGCGGGCTTGCGCTCGAGGGCCTCGGTCATGAGCAGCTCGGTGATCTTGACGCGCTGCTGCGAGCCGTCGTGACGGCACCACATGACCTGCTGCCCCTTCCTGATCGTGCCGTTGAAGACACGGAGCAGGGCGAGACGGCCGAGGAAGTTGGAGGCGTCGAGGTTGGTGACGTGCGCCTGGAGCGGGGCCTCGTCGTCGTAGGTCGGCGCGGGGATCGTCTCGAGGATCGTCTCGAAGAGGGCCTCGAGGTCGTCGCCCTCCGGGAGGCCGCCGTCGTCGGGACGCTCGAGCGAGGCGCGGCCGGCCTTGGCCGACGCGTAGACGATCGGGAAGTCGATCTGCTCCTCGGTGGCGTCGAGGTCGAGGAAGAGCTCGTAGGCCTCGTCGACGACCTCGGCGATGCGCGAGTCGGGACGGTCGACCTTGTTGATGCAGAGGATGACCGGCATCTTCGCGGCCAGCGCCTTGCGCAGCACGAAGCGGGTCTGGGGCAGCGGGCCCTCGGACGCGTCGACGAGGAGGACGACGCCGTCGACCATCGACAGACCGCGCTCGACCTCACCGCCGAAGTCGGCGTGGCCCGGGGTGTCGATGATGTTGATGGTGACGCCGTCGGAGAGGCCACGGTCGGAGGCCGCCTTGCCCGTGTAGTGCACCGCGGTGTTCTTCGCGAGGATCGTGATGCCCTTCTCGCGCTCGAGGTCACCGGAGTCCATCGCGCGCTCGTCGACGTGCTGGTGCTCGCCGAACGCGCCGGACTGCCAGAGCATCTTGTCGACGAGGGTGGTCTTGCCGTGGTCGACGTGGGCGACGATGGCGACGTTGCGGATGTCCGCGCGGGTCTTCATGGGCATGAGGAACAGTCTCTCAGGGTTTCGAGGGTGGTTCGGACCACGGCGTCGTGGGTGGTTCTCGTGTGGTTCAGGAGGCGGTTCGCCCGGCTCAGGTGGCGGCCGCCCGGTGGAGCACCGCCTCGAGACGCTCGACGATGGGCAGGTCTGCAGGGAGCCACCCCACTGCCCGCAGGTCGCCCAGCTCGAGCCAGCGCAGCTCGTCGTGGTCCTCGAGCGGCTCGGGCGTGCCCTCGACGACCTCGGCGAGCCACACCAGCATCTCGTACCGGTCGCCCAGCGGCCACGTGGTGCCCGGCCTCGGCCCCGGCACATGGGCGCCGAGGCGCACCCGGACCCCGAGCTCCTCGAGGAGCTCGCGGTGCAGGGCCGACAACGGGGACTCACCCTCGTCGACCTTGCCGCCGGGCAGCTCCCAGCCGCCGGCGAGCGCGGACGGCTCCGTGCGGCGGGCCGACAGCAGGCGGGTCGGGCGCTCCAGGTCGTCGACGACGGCGGCCCCGACGACGAGGCGGACCGGGTGCTGGACGGGGTCAGGGCTGCTCATGGCGCCACCGATGGTGCCACAGCCGGGTGTCCACGACGACCGGACGAGCACGACGAGGCGTTTACTGGACTGCATGACACGACGGCTCACCGACGAGGAGATCGAGCGCCAGCTGGGCGACCTGCCCGACTGGACGCGCGACGACGACACGATCCGGGCGTCCTTCGAGGCACCGGACTTTCTGACCGGCATCGCGCTCGTGCGGGAGGTCGCGGCCGCGGCGGAGACGATGGACCACCATCCCGACATCGACATCCGCTGGCGCACGGTCGCCTTCGCACTGTCGACGCACTCCGAGGGAGGCCTCACCCAGCTCGACGTCGAGCTCGCGCACCAGATCAGCCAGGAGGCGACGCGCCGCGGCGCCGTCGCGACCGGCTGACCCGCTGAGCAGCTGACGTGCGGCGGGGGACCCGGCGCGTCCCTAACTTAGGATTGCCTCATGCGATCCCACTCACGCTCCGACTCGCGCGCCGAGTCCCGGGAGGGACATAGTCCCTGGCCGGACCCGATCCGGCCGCCCAGACCCACCACCCGCTCAGCCGGGTGGTGATCGCATGAGCACCGCCCTGGGCATCGGCCTGGGCATCCTGCTGATCCTCGCCCTGACCGCGGCGACCGGCTACTTCGTGGCCCAGGAGTTCGCCTACGTCGCCGTCGACCGCAACGCCCTCAGGCAGCTCGCGGCCGAGGGCGACGCCCCCGCCGAACGCGCCCTGCAGGTCACCTCGCGGCTGTCGTTCACCCTCTCCGCCGCGCAGTTCGGGATCACCGTGACCGCACTGCTCGTCGGCTACGTCTCCGAACCCCTCGTGGGCGCCGGCATCGCCGAGCTGCTCGACCCGTCGATGTCGTATGCCGCCCGCCTCAGCCTCTCGGTCACCGCCGTCCTCGTCTTCTCGACCGTCGTGCAGATGGTCTTCGGCGAGCTCGCGCCCAAGAACCTCGCCATCGCACGGACGGTGCCGCTGGCCCGCGCCCTCAGCCGGTCGACGCTGATCTACCTCAGCGTGGCCGGCCCGGTCGTGCAGCTCTTCGACCGTGCGTCCACGACCCTGCTGCACAAGGTCGGCATCGAGCCCGTCGAGGAGCTCGAGCAGGGCGCCACGGCCGCGGACCTCACCCGGATCATCGACGAGTCGCACGCGGGCGGCCTGCTCGACGACGACCTGTCCGACGTGCTCGAGGGTGGCCTGCGCTTCCGAGAGCTCGACGCAGGCGACGTCATGACACCGCGCGTGCGCGTCACGACGATCCACGCCGACGCCCCGGTCTCGGCCCTCGTCGACCTGCTCGACAGCGGCTGGTCGCGCTTCCCGGTCACCGGCCACGACGGCGACGACATCGTCGGGGTCGCGGGGATCGCCGAGGTGCTGTCGGTCGAGCCCGACCGTCGTGCGACGACGACCGTCGGCTCCGTCGTGTCCGACCCGACCGTCGTGCCCACGAGCGCTCCCCTGCCCCGCGTGCTCGAGCAGATCCGTGCCGACCACCGGCAGCTGGCCGTGGTCGTCGACGAGCACGGGGGCTTCGCCGGCATCGTCACCTTCGAGGACATCGCCGAGGAGGTCGTCGGCGAGATCCTCGACGAGGACGACAGCCCGGAACCCGGCGTCGTCGAGGCGGGCACCGACACGTGGGTGGTCCCGGGCCACCTGCGCCTCGACGAGCTCGACACCGCCACCGAGCTGCGGCTGGCGAGCAGCGACGGGTACTCCACCATCAGCGGACTCATCCTCGAGGACCTCGGCCGCACGGCCGTCGTCGGTGACGAGGTGCAGGTCGAGGCCCGCCGCGAGGTCGTGCCGGAACGCCACGCCGCCGACCCCGACGAGTCGGACGATGCCGGCGACCCTCGCGACCCCCCCGACCCCACCGACCCCGGAGCGGCGACGGTCGGCTCTCCGGCCGGCGGCGGCGACCACGACCACGAGCCCGAGCGCCGGCACCTGACGGTCTCGGTCCGCCTGACCGTCGAGGCGGTCGAGCGACACGTCCCGTCGTCGGTGCGCGTCGAGGTGCTCGACCTCATGTCGGACCTCGAGGCACTCGACTCCGGCCGTACCTTCGCCGACGAGGGCGACGAGGGCGTCGCGGGCGACGCGGGCGACGATGCGACGGACCGCTCGGCCGACGCGCGGACGGAGGCCGGCCGATGACGACCGCCCTGCTCGTCTCCCTCCTGCTCCTCGTCCTCAACGCGTTCTTCGTCGCGGCGGAGTTCGCCCTCGTGGCCAGCAAGCGCCACCGGCTCGAGGACCTCGCCGAGCGCGGCAGCGTCGCGGCGCGGGCCGCGGTGCGCGGCAGCCGCGAGCTGTCTCTCATGCTCGCCGGCGCGCAGCTCGGCATCACGCTGTGCACCCTGGGCCTCGGCTCGCTCGCCAAGCCGGCCGTGGCGGAGCTGCTCACCCCGGTCTTCACCTTCGTGCGCGTGCCGGAGGCGGCGGCCTACGTCGTCTCGGTCGTGCTGGCCGTCGGCATCGTCGTCTTCCTGCACATGGTCGTCGGCGAGATGGCTCCCAAGTCGTGGGCGATCGCCCACCCCGAGCGGTCCGCCGTGCTGCTGGCGCTGCCGTTCCGCGGCTTCGCCTTCGTCATGCGCCCGGCGCTCAGCCTGCTCAACGCGATGGCCAACGGGTGCCTGCGGCTCGTCGGCGTCACGCCGCAGGACGAGCTCGGCCAGGTCCACGGCCCCAAGGAGCTGCAGCTGCTCATCGCGAGCTCGAAGGACCACGGCATGCTCGCGGAGCCCGAGCACCGCGTCCTCGCCGGCGCCATCGACCTCGACACCACGCCGGTGAGCGACGTCCTCGTCCCCATCGACGAGGCGGTCGGCGTCGCGACCACGGCGACCTGCGCCGAGGCCGAGGCGGTCTCGCGCGACACCGGCCGGTCGAGACTCGTCGTCAGGGAGGGCGACACGCCCGTGGGCATCGCCCATGTGCGGGACATCGTCCGCGCCGCCCCGGGGGCGCCCGTCACCACCGTCACGGCGCCGGCGGTCCACGTCGACGCCGGACTCTCGCTGCTCGACACCGTGTCGGCCATGCGGGCCCGCCACGTCCAGCTCGTCCTCGTCGACGGGCCCACCGCCCCGGTCGGCCTCGTGACGATGGAGGACCTGCTCGAGCGCGTCCTCGGGCAGTTCGACGACGAGACGGACGCGTAGCGCGCGGCCGGCGAGCGCCCGCCCCACGCGTACGACCCCGTCCCGGACGGCCCACGCTGGGTGCTCGCTGGGAGCCCCCTCCGAGCCCGCTCGGAGGGGCCTCCACCACGCGCGAGGGGATATGCGGCCTTTCGGGCCCGCCGGGGCCGGCCGTTCGTCGCCCCGGCTGGCGCGAACCCCGGGGTGCGGGCGATCTTCCGGTTGTGCCGCACAGGTCGCCGGAAGATCTCCACCGCGTCACGATTTCGCCAAGTCGGTTGCTGACCGTGTAAACCCGCTGAATGATGAAGCCGCGCGGTCGTGGGGGCGGTAGGTTGCGGCTGCTACCCAGCATGTTGGAGGGCCGACCCGGTCTCCGGCACCGATCACGACCCGGAGGTGACGGCATCCATGAGCACTCCCCTTGACCTCGAGCCCGGCGCGACCTCGGCGGAGCCCGAGTCCGTCCTGCAGGGCGAGGGACACATCGAGGGGCGGTCGCTCGGTCAGATCGCCTGGTCGCGGCTCAAGCGCGACAAGGTCGCCCTCGCCGGTGGCTTCTTCGTCATCTACCTCATCGTCGTCGCGATCGCGGCCCCGCTGGTCGTCGGCCTGCTCGGCCACCCGCCGAACGAGTTCCACCAGGAGCTCATCGACCCCAACACCCAGATCCCGATCGGCCCCTACGGCGGCATGTCCTGGGACTTCCTCTACGGCCTCGAGCCGGTCAACGGCCGCGACATCTTCAGCCGCGTCATCTACGGCTCCCAGGTCTCCCTGCTCATCGCGTTCCTCGCGACGCTGCTCTCGGTGGTCATCGGCACGATCCTCGGCGTCGTCGCCGGCTTCTTCGGCGGCACCATCGACACGCTGATCAGCCGCACGATGGACGTCTTCCTCGCGTTCCCGCTGCTCGTCTTCGCCCTGGCCCTCGCCGGCGTCGTGCCCGACCAGGCGTTCGGCCTCAAGGGCGACGCCCTGCGCATCTCCGTCATCGTCTTCATCATCGGCTTCTTCAACTGGCCCTACATCGGGCGCATCGTGCGCGGCCAGACGCTGTCCCTGCGCGAGCGCGAGTTCGTCGACGCGGCACGCAGCCTCGGGGCGCGCACGCCCTACATCCTCTTCAAGGAGCTGCTGCCCAACCTCCTGGCGCCGATCCTCGTCTACGCGACCCTGCTCATCCCGAGCAACATCCTCTTCGAGGCAGGCCTGTCGTTCCTCGGTGTCGGCGTGCAGCCCCCCACCGCCACGTGGGGCGGCATGCTCTCCGACGCCGCCCAGTGGTACCAGATCGACCCCTGGTTCATGCTCTGGCCCGGCCTCGCCATCTTCGTGACGGTGCTGGCCTTCAACCTCTTCGGGGACGGCCTGCGTGACGCCCTCGATCCGCGGTCTCGGTAACCCACCGCAGCCCGCATCCCGCAACACGAAGGAGCGCATCCACTCATGAAGAACACACGCGTGATGGTGGTCGCAACCGCGGCCGCCCTCGCCTTGGGTCTGTCCGCGTGCGCGGGCAGCACGACGCCGGGCTCGACGCCCAGCGGTACGGCCGGAGGTGGCTCGGGAGCGGCACCGACAGCGAACGCTGCCCTGACCGCGGTCTTCAACCCGTCCGACAAGAAGGGCGGAACGCTTCGCTTCGGCATCTCGAGCGACTGGGACTCCGTCGACCCCGGTGACACGTACTACGGCCTGTCGTGGGACTTCCTGCGCAACTACGCCCGTCAGCTCGTGTCGTTCAAGTCGGCGCCGGGCAAGGAAGGGGCGCAGCTCGTGCCCGACCTCGCCACCACGCTCGGCAAGGCGAGCGACGGCAACAAGACGTGGACGTACACCCTCAAGGACGGCCTGAAGTACGAGGACGGCTCGCCCATCACGACCAAGGACATCAAGTACGCCGTCGCGCGACAGCTCGACAAGGGCACGTTCCCCAACGGCCCGACGTACTTCAACGACTTCCTCGCCGACGTCCCCGAGGGCTACTCGGTCTACAAGGACAAGAACCTCGACAACCTCAAGTCGATCGAGACGCCCGACGACAAGACGATCGTCTTCCACCTCAGCAAGCCGTTCGCCGGCTTCGACTACTTCGCCCAGCTGTCCTCCACGTCCCCCGTGCCGCAGGCCAAGGACACCGGCACGAAGTACAAGGAACACGTCATCTCGAGCGGCCCCTACAAGTTCTCGGTCTACCAGACGGGCAAGCGCCTCGAGCTCGTCCGCAACGACCAGTACGACCCCGCAACCGACAAGGACACGGGCCGCAAGGCACTCCCGGACAAGCTCACCGTCGAGATCGGCGTCAACGCCGCCGACCTCGACAACCGCCTCATGGCCGGTGACCTCGACATCGACCTCGCCGGGACCGGCGTGCAGGCCGCCGCGCAGGGCAAGATCCTCGCCGACCCGGCCCTGAAGGCCCACACCGACAACCCGACGACCGCGCGTGCGAACTACGCCCAGATCAACAGCGACGTCGCGCCGTTCGACAACATCGACTGCCGCAAGGCCGTCATCTTCGCCGCTGACAAGACGGGCTACCAGCGCGCCTACGGCGGCGACATCGGCGGCACCATCGCCACGGGGCTGCTGCCCCCGATCATCCCGGGCTTCCAGGAGATGGACCTCTACAACTCCAAGGCCAAGCCGACCGGAGATGTCGACTCCGCCAAGGCCGCGCTCACCAAGTGCGGTCAGCCGAACGGTTTCGAGACCAACATCTCCTACCGCCCGGAGCGCCCGAAGGAGAAGGCCGCTGCCGAGTCGATGCAGCAGTCGCTCGCCAAGATCGGCGTCAAGCTGACGCTCAAGCCCTACCCGGCCGGTGACTACTTCAAGCTCTACGCCGGCAAGCCGGACTTCGCCAAGGCCAACAAGCTCGGCCTCATGGTGATGAGCTGGGGTGCTGACTGGCCCGACGGCTTCGGCTTCCTGCAGCAGATCGTCGACAGCCGCGTCATCCGCCCCGCGGGCAACACCAACCTCGGCATCAAGATCCCCGAGGTCGACGCGCTCATGGACCAGGCGCTCAACGAGTCCGACACGACCAAGCGTGAGGCGATCTGGGGCCAGATCGACAAGATCGTCATGGAGCAGGCCCAGGTGATCCCCGGCGTCTGGCCCAAGTCGCTGCTCTTCCGCCCCGACACGATCGCCAACGTGTTCGTCAACGACGGCTACTCCTACTACGACTACGCCTCGACGGGCGTCGCCAACCCGTGACCCAACGGGCCCGTCCGCGGGCCTTACGGTTCGAACCTTTTCATCGAAAGTAGGTGAAGGCGTGACGCGGCGACGGGTAGCCATGAGCTGCTCGTCGTCGCGTCCGGCCACCACATCGTGCTGACGTACCTGATCCGCCGGCTCTTCGCCGCCGTCCTGCTGCTCTTCATCGTGAGCGCGGTCGTCTTCGTGATCTTCTTCCTCGTCCCCCGCATCGGCGGTGCGACAGCGGACGACCTCGCGTCGCGCTACGTCGGCAAGAGCGCCGGCGAGGCGCAGATCCACGCGCAGGCCATCAAGCTCGGCTTCACCGACCCGATCTGGGTGCAGTACGGCCGCTTCGTCAAGGGCGTCCTCACGGGATCCGACTACGACACCGGCGCCGGCATCGACCACTGCCCGGCCCCGTGCCTCGGCTACTCCTACATCACGCAGAACCCGGTGCTGCCCGACATCCTCGACCGCCTCCCCGTCACCGGGATCCTCGCGGCGGGCGCCGCGTTCCTGTGGCTCGTCGGCGGCGTCGGCACCGGCGTCATCTCCGCGCTCAAGCGCGGCAGCGTGCTCGACCGCGGCTTCATGGGCATCGCCCTCGCCGGCGTGTCCCTCCCGATCTTCTTCACCGGTCTGCTCTCCCTGACGATCTTCAGCTACGGCCTCAAATGGACGTATGCCGGCGGCGCGAGTCCGATGGACGCCACCGGTCCGCTCGACCTCGTCCATCGCATGCTGCTGCCCTGGATCACGCTCGCGTTCCTCTACGCGGCCTCCTACGCCCGCCTGACCCGCGCCGGCATGCTGGAGACGATGAACGAGGACTACATCCGCACGGCCCGCGCCAAGGGGCTGAGGGAGCACGACGTCGTCGTGAGGCACGGGCTGCGCTCGGCACTGACGCCGATCCTCACGATCTTCGGTCTCGACCTCGGCCTGCTGCTCGGTGGCGCGGTGCTGACCGAGACGACGTTCTCGCTCCAGGGCATCGGCTACTACGCCGTCCAGGCGATCACCAACAACGACCTTCCGAAGGTGCTCGGCGTGACACTCTTCGGCGCCGTGTTCGTCATCTTCGCGAGCCTCATCGTCGACCTCCTCTACGCCGTCCTCGACCCCAGGGTGCGCACCTCATGAGCCAGTCCACCAACGAGACCACCAGTCGCGCGGACGACCGCACGCGCCGCCGCGACAAGGGCGCTACAGCCGTCAACACCCTCGACGGCATCGGGGGCATGGGCGCACCGGCCGCCGACGCGTTCCTGTCGGTGCGCGACCTCCGCGTCCACTTCCCCACCGACGACGGCGTCGTGAAGTCCGTCGACGGCCTCTCGTTCGACGTGGCCCGCGGCAAGACGCTCGGCATCGTCGGTGAGTCCGGCTCGGGCAAGAGCGTCACGAGCATGTCGATCATGGGCCTGCACAAGCCCGGCACGGTCCGCATGACCGGCTCGATCAAGCTGGACGAGACCGAGCTCATCGGCGCCAAGCCCGAGCGCGTGCGCGAGCTGCGCGGCAAGCGCATGGCGATGATCTTCCAGGACCCGCTCTCGGCGATGCACCCGTTCTACACGGTCGGCCACCAGATCATCGAGGCCTACCGGATCCACAACAAGGTCAGCACGTCGGTCGCGAAGAAGCACGCGATCGACATGCTCGGACGCGTGGGCATCCCCCAGCCGTCGAGCCGGGTCGACGACTACCCGCACCAGTTCTCCGGAGGGATGCGCCAGCGCGCCATGATCGCGATGGCCCTGTCGTGCGACCCCGACCTGCTCATCGCCGACGAGCCCACGACCGCGCTCGACGTGACGGTGCAGGCCCAGATCCTCGACCTCATCCGTGACCTCCAGTCGGAGTTCAACTCGGCCGTCATCCTCATCACCCACGACCTCGGGGTCGTGGCCGAGCTCTCCGACGACATCATGGTGATGTATGCCGGTCGCTCGGTCGAGTACGCCACGGCCGACGAGGTCTTCACCCGGCCCCAGCACCCCTACACGTGGGGGCTGCTCAGCTCGATGCCGCGCCTCGACCGCGTGCGCACGGAGCGTCTGCGCCCGATCAAGGGCGCCCCGCCCAGCCTCATCAACGTGCCGTCGGGCTGTCCGTTCCACCCGCGGTGCGCGTACGCCGACCGCACGGGCGGGCTGAGCCAGTCCGAGCGGCCGCCGTTCGCCGAGACGTACCCGGGCCACTACTCCGCGTGCCACCTCACCCGCGAGGAGCGGACCACCATCTGGGAGAACGACATCAGGCCGACGCTGTGATGCCTGCACCGTCCGTCCACGCCCGGTCCGGTCGCGCACGACGCGACCTCAGCACAGGAGCCCCATCGTGACCACCACCCACGTCAAGCCGACCGCGTCGAAGCAGGCGGGCGAGTCGCTCCTGCAGGTCACCGACCTGACGAAGCACTTCCCGATCACGCGCGGCCTCCTGCAGCGCCAGGTCGGCGCGGTCCAGGCCGTCGACGGCCTGACGTTCAACGTCGTGCGCGGCGAGACGCTCTCGCTCGTGGGCGAGTCCGGCTGCGGCAAGACGACGACCGGTCGCATGCTGACGCGTCTGCTCGAGCCGACGAACGGCACGATCCTGCTCGAGGGCGAGGACATCACCCACTGGTCGGCCCGCAAGATGCGGCCGCTGCGTCGCGACGTGCAGATGATCTTCCAGGACCCCTACGGGTCGCTGAACCCGCGGCACACCGTCGGCACCATCGTCGGGGCGCCCTACCGCCTGCAGGGCATCAAGACCGAGCACGGCATCAAGCGCGAGGTCCAGGACCTCCTCGAGCTCGTCGGCCTCAACCCCGAGCACTACAACCGCTACCCCCACGAGTTCTCGGGCGGCCAGCGCCAGCGCATCGGCATCGCGCGCTCGCTCGCGCTCAAGCCCAAGCTCATCGTCGCCGACGAGCCCGTGTCGGCCCTCGACGTCTCGATCCAGGCCCAGGTCATCAACCTCCTCGAGGACCTCCAGGACGAGCTGGGCCTGACGTACGTCGTCATCGCGCACGACCTGTCGGTCGTGCGGCACATGTCCGACCGGGTCGCGGTCATGTACCTCGGCAAGCTCGTCGAGATCGCCGAGCGCGACGAGCTCTACACGCGGCCGATGCACCCGTACACGACCGCGCTGCTCTCGGCCGTGCCGATCCCCGACACGCAACGGCGCACGAAG
The DNA here is from genome assembly GCF_001428505.1 of Terrabacter sp. Root181. Classification (GTDB taxonomy): domain Bacteria; phylum Actinomycetota; class Actinomycetes; order Actinomycetales; family Dermatophilaceae; genus Terrabacter. Next base: position 1,364,262 of record NZ_LMHU01000001.1, on the reverse strand, counting down.
CGCGAGCGCATCCGCCTCGAGGGCGACGTCCCGAGCCCGGTCAACCCGCCGCCGGCCTGCCGCTTCCACACGCGCTGCTGGAAGGCGCAGGACATCTGCAAGACCCAGGAGCCGCCGCTCGTCGAGCTCGCGCCCCTGCACCACGTCGCCTGCCACTTCCCCGAGAACACCGACGTTCCGGCGCCGGCCCAGGCGGGCGCCCCGCTCGGAGACGTCGTCCCGGACGATGCACCCGTCGCCGATGCCACCGGCGCTCCGGTCACGCCCGACCGTGACGCCTCGGGTGACGGCGAGGGTCCGCGCGCCTGACCCTCGGGAAGCAATGCGCCGGCACGGTGGTTGAGCGGTGCATGAAGGTCGAGATCTGGTCTGACGTCGCCTGCCCCTGGTGCTACATCGGCAAGCGCCGCTTCGAGAGGGCGCTGGGCTCGTTCGCGCACCGGGACGACGTCGAGGTGCACTGGCGCAGCTACCAGCTCGACCCGACCCTGCCTGACCACCACGACGGCACGGAGCTCGACTACCTCGTCGACCGCAAGGGGATGTCGCGCAGCCAGGTGAGCCAGATGTTCGAGCAGGTGACCGCCATCGCCGCCGACGAGGGCCTGGACTACGACTTCGGGTCCGTGGTCGTCGCCAACAGCTTCGCCGCGCACGAGCTCCTCCACCTCGCGAAGGCCCACGGCGTCGGCGACGGCGTCAAGGAGGCGTTGCTGTCGGCACACTTCGAGCACGGCGAGGACATCGGCGACCGGGAGGTCCTCGTGCGCATCGGCACCGAGGCCGGGCTCGCCCCCGACGAGGTGCGCCGAGATCTCGAGACCCACACCTGGCGGGATGCTGTCGTCGCCGACATCACCGCCGCGAACTCCCTCGGCATCAGGGGCGTTCCGTTCTTCGTGCTCGACGACAAGTACGGGGTGTCAGGCGCGCAGCCCACCGAGCTCTTCGCCCGGGCCCTGGATCAGGCGTGGCAGGAGTCGCACCCGCTCGTCATGCTCCAGCCCGTCACGAGCGGGGTCGCGGTCGGTGCGACCGACGCGGTCGCCTGCGGGCCGGACGGCTGCTGAGCGCAGACCGGAGCCTCCACGTCACGCCGGTGTGGCCCGCATGGCGGCGACGAAGGGTGCCACCGGGCTGAGCCGGAGCACCTCGTCGAGCCGGCGCGTCACGGTCGTGGCCCCTTCGAGCTGCACGCGCCCGGAGCGGAGCGCCGCGGTCAGGGGCAGACGGCCGAGCCACACGGCATACAACGACGCGACGTCGCTGCTGATCGTCACGTCCACCGGGAAGCCGGGGTCGGTCATGCACACGGACGGCGTGCCGTGCTCGACGAGGATCCAGAAGCGGCGCGCGTCGTCGGCGAAGCGCAGGTGCAGCACGTGCCGGTCGCCGGCGAGCACCGAGGTGTCGACGCGGCTGTGCATCCACCAGACGAGCAGCTGGGCGTCGAGCTCCTCCGGCATGGGGTCACGGAACACCCAGTCGGCGCCCCACTGCGCCAGCCCGAAGACCACGGGCTCGAGGGCTCGCCCCGAGGCTGTCAGCACGTAGCGGGTGCCCGCCCGCTCGACGACGCCGCAGCGCTCGAGGTGGCGCAGCCGTTTCGACAGGAGTGTGCGCGACAGCCCGGGCAGGCCGCGCGCCAGGTCGTTGAACCGCGTCGTGCCGGTCAGCATGTCGCGCAGGATGAGCAGCGACCAGCGCTCCCCCACGACGTCGAGCGTGCGCGAGATCGGGCAGTACTGGCCCGCCCCCGGATCATGTCGTCCCATGCCCCACCTCCGGTCGGAGGACGCGGCCCGTCCTGCCACGACCCCGTCCAGTATCGGTCCTCGACGTGCACCGCGTCAGTCCACTTCGTGTACTGGAGACGGCCCCGGTGGCGGCGGACTCTGGATGGCAGACGGCCCGGGGGGGTCGCCGGGCCGCGACGCGGCCCGCCACCGATGGAGGGAACGAGCATGACCACACACACCAGGACGCTGGAGGCCACCGCTGCCGACTCCGCGCTCAAGGCCCGGCACGCCGCCATGTGGGCCCTCGGCGACTACCCGGCCGTGGCCCGGGAGGTGATCCCGGGGCTCGGCCGCGTCCTCGTCGACGCCTGCCGCGTCACGAGCGGCCAGGACGTCCTCGACGTCGCAGCGGGCACCGGAAACGCCGCGATCCCAGCGGCCCGGACCGGGGCGCGCGTCGTCGCGAACGACCTCGCCCGCGAGCTGCTCGACGTCGGCCGCCGGCTCGCCGCCGACGCCGGGGTCGAGATCGCCTGGGAGCAGGGCGATGCCGAGGCCCTCGCCTACGCCGACGGCTCCTTCGACGTCGTCCTGTCCTGCGTCGGGGTCATGTTCGCACCGCACCACCAGATGGCTGCGGACGAGCTCGTACGGGTGGTGCGACCGGGCGGGACCGTGGGGCTCGTCAGCTGGACGCCCGCAGGCTTCATCGGCCGGATGTTCGCGGCGATGAAGCCGTATGCCGCCCCGCCGCCTCCCGGCGGGCAGCCGCCTCCGCTCTGGGGCGACGAGGCGCACGTGCGAGAGCTGCTCGGAGACCGCGTCGAGGGGCTGGTGGCCGAGAAGCGTTCCCTTCCGGTGCCTTTCACGCGGCCCGAGGACTTCCGGGCCTTCTTCAAGCGGACCTATGGTCCGACGATCGTCACCTACCGGGGCATCGCCGACGACCCCGACAAGGTCGCGGCGCTCGACGAGGCCCTGCTCGACCTGGCCCGCGACCACCTGGACGCGGACGGGCACATGGGGTGGGAGTACCTCCTCGTCACCGCCCGCCGCACCACGTCCTGACGCAGCACGCGTCCAGGACGGCCGCACCGTGGTCGACGGCAGCACGATGGAGCCGACCTCGACGTCGACGACGCCGTTCGGCCTCACGCCGCGCTGACGGCTCCGTCGGCGGGCGGGTGTCAGCGGGCCGCCGTCCCGGGCATCCGTTCACGCCGTGCCATGGCCCTCCAGAGGACCAGCGAGGCCACGAGCGTGGCAGCGAAGCCGGCCAGCAGCAGCCAGGTCAGGGGGCGGTCGGCGTACAGGTCGGAGCGCGCCCGCACGGCGCCGACGAGGATGAGCGTCAGCATCACGACCTCGACCTCGACCATGAGCCGCAGGCGCACCCACCTGCTGTCACGGAGCACGACGAGACCGGCGCTGCCGAGGCAGAAGACCGCACCGACGACACGACACGTGAGCGGTGTCAGCAGCCACGGCCAGACCGGGATGACCAGGCTCGGGAACGCGAACATCAGGAGGCCCTGGGCGAGCGCCAGCCCACCGCCGGCCGCGACGACGACACGCGCTCCCGGCCTGAGGCGCAGCTCGTCGGGGCGAGGCGTCGCGGCGACCTGCGTGTTGGCCACCCACGCCGCGAGCACGAGGAACGGGGCGACGAGGTAGAGCGTGGCCCACAGCCAGAAGGCGACGTGGCCGTGGTTGAAGCGGTCCCAGTGGATGACCGTGGCGACGCCGAGCAGGGTCGCGAAGAGGGTGACGGACAGCAGTCCGGCGCCGGCGCGGGCCCACCGCCGCTCGCGTGTGACCCGGACGAAGAACCACGCGCCACCGAGGTAGGCCGACGCGAGCACCATCGGCGTCAGCGTCGGCCGGATGGTCCAGGCGAAGAGCCGCCCGGTGTCGGCGGGGAACCCGTAGAGGATGACGAACGCCGTGACGAGGATGGGCACGAGCACGAAGGCCAGCACCCGCGTGGCCGGCAGCACGCGGTCGTCACGCCGTGACGTCGAGGGCAGGGATGCGGGGTCGGCGCGCGCCACGGCCACTCACGTCCTCGACCTGCCGACCACGTCGAACGGCCTGGGCCCGTGCGTCCGTGCTCTCATCCGGCCTCCTCGACCAGGAGCGCCCCCGCGCGCCGGCGTCCGGATTCGACTGACACCGTGCGACTCTCGCTTCAGAATAGGAGCGAGGGACGGCGTGCGTGAGGAGAACGCGATGACCGGGACCGTGGGCGGGCGCACCATCGCCGACGTCCTCGGACGGATGACCGCGACCCTCGAGGAGATGCCCCCGGAGCTCGCCGCCCGACGCGCGTTCCTCGCCACCTACCAGCGCACGACGCGCGCGGTCGGCGAGGCCATCGAGGCGGCCGCCTTCGAGGACCCGGCGTGGGTCGAGCGGTGGGACGTCGTCTTCGCCGACCTCTACCTCGACGCCCTGGACGCCGACCTGTCCGGTGACCCGGCACGCCGCGCGCCGCGGCCGTGGCGGCTGGCGTTCGACGCGCCGCCGGACCTTCCGCCGCTGCGGCAGGTGCTGCTCGGCATCAACGCCCACATCAACTACGACCTGCCGCAGGCCCTGCTCGGCGTCATCAGGGATGCCGACTTCGCCGACCCCGTCCTGCTCGAGCGGCGCCGACGTGACCACGAGCGCATCGACGGGGTCCTGTCCGGTCGCGTCGCCGCGGAGGACGACGAGCTCAACGCCCTGAGCGCCAAGAGCGCGCTCGACCGGGTGCTGACGCCGCTCAACCGCGCCGCCTCGACCCGCTTCCTGCGCGAGGCCCGCACCAAGGTGTGGCACAACACGACCGAGCTCCACCGGGCCCGCGTCGACGGCCCGGAGGCGTATGCCGTCCGCCTCGCCGAGCTGGAGGTGCTCAGTGCCGCTCGCATCGCCGACCTGCTCGCACCGGGTCAGGTGCTGCTCCGTCTGGCGGTCGCCGGGTTCGGCGTCGTGCTGCCACCGGAGGGGTGACGAGTTCAGACGGGTGCGCCGGCACCCGCCCCGTCGGGTGCCGGCGCCTCGGAGTCAGGACGCCTGAGCCGCCAGGAAGATGCCGACGATCGCGTCGCCGTAGGCGACGAAGAAGTGGTCGACGCCCTTGCCGTCGGACGACTTCGACGTGATCTCCTCGAGGTCCCCGATGGACCTGGGGATGGTGAACCTCTCGAAGACGGTGAAGCTGAGCGGCACGCCCTGCTCCCTCGTCATGCTGAGTGCGGTCTGCACCTGCTCCTCGGTCAGCGGGTCGCCGCCGAGGAAGAAGTGACCAGTGCGGTAGAGCTCCTCGAGCTGGAGGGTGTACCAGTTCGAGGAGTTGCTGGCCCCGGCGTTGCCCTGGGCCGAGCGGTTGGCGATGAAACACTCGTGAGCCGACGCGGCGCCGACACCAACGGACACGAGGGCCGTGGTGAGAGCGAGCGTGGCAGCGGTCCTGCGCAGCATGGCGGTTCCTTCGGTTCTTGGGCGCATCGGGGTGATCGCCCTGACCGGAGAAGCGTCCTGCGGCTCGGGTCCACACACCACGGACGGCGATCGCACGGTTCCGACTGTACGAGCGGTGTACGAGACCTAGACTCCCCGGCGTGGCGGCCCTCGACCCAACCGACCCGGCCGGTTCCTCGCGACCGCAGGAGCCGTTCGGCGACGTCCTGCGCCGGCTACGGGAGGCGGCGGGCTGGACGCAGGAGGAGCTCGCCGCGCGTGCCGGGCTCACCTCGCACGGCATCAGCGCGCTCGAGCGGGGTCTCCGGTCACGCCCCTACCCGCACACCGTCCGCTCGCTCACCTCCGCCCTGTCGCTGGGCGCCGAGGACCGCGCGGCCCTCCTCGCGGCCGTGCCACCACGCGCCCGGGCGGCTATCGAACCGCTCCGGGCGGCCGACGGCGAGGTGTCCCAGGAGGGTCGAGGCGCGTCCCTGCCCTTGCAGCTCACCCCCCTGATGGGTCGGGACCGCGACCTCGACGCGGTGCTCGGACTGCTGCGCAGGCCCGGCGTACGGCTCGTCACGCTGACCGGCACCGGGGGCGTCGGGAAGACCCACCTCGCGACGACGGTGGCTCGCCGGGCGCGCGGCGACTACCCGGACGGCATCACGATGGTGCTCCTCGCCGCCGTGGAGGACGACGCCCTTGTGCTGCCGACGATCGGCCGGGCCCTCGGCCTCCACGCCGTCGAGGGCCCCGACGAGGCCGTCGTGAACGCCCTGGGCGGCCGACGTGTCCTGCTCGTGCTCGACAACCTCGAGCAGCTGCCCGGCGTCGGCATCACCGTGACCCGCCTGCTCGAGGAGTGCGACCAGCTCGTCGTCCTCGCGACGAGCAGAGCTGCCCTTCGCGTGCGCGGGGAGGTCGAGTATGCCGTGCAGCCGCTCGCGCTGCCCAGCGGGATCGGCGGCATGGCCGAGGTCGAGGCGGCGCCCGCCGGGATGCTCTTCCTGACGCGGGCGCGCGCGGTCTCGCCGGGTTTCGCCACGACCCCGGACGACGCGGTCGTGGTCACGGCCCTCTGCACGCGACTCGCCGGCATACCTCTTGCTCTCGAGCTCGCGGCCGCACGTGCCCGGCTCCTCTCCCCGCGGCTGCTGCTCGATCGGCTCGACGACGCGATGGCCCGTGAGGGATCCGCCGACCTGCCGGAGCGCCAGCGCACGATGCGCGCGACGCTCGACTGGAGCTACCGGCTGCTCACCGAGGCCGAGCAGGCCCTCTATCGTCGGCTCTCCGTCTTCACGGACGGGGCGTCGCTCGACGCCGTGGAGGCCGTGGCCGGCGAGCGCAACGGCGTCCTCGGGCACCTCGAGCGGCTCGTCGAGCACTCGCTCGTACGAGTGACCACCCTGCCGGACGGGTCGGTGCGGCACTCGATGCTCGAGCCCGTTCACCAGCACGCGGCGGCGCTGCTCGGCGGCGAGGAGCACGAGGATGCGCGGTCCCGGCACGCCGACTTCTACCGCACCCAGGCGATCGAGGCCGCCTGTCACTACGAGGGAGCCGACCAGGTCGTCTGGCTCGACCGGTCGGAGCGGGACGCGGGCAACCTCGTCTCCGCCGTCGACCACTGGATCGCCGTGGGGGACGGCCAGCGGGCCGGGGAGATGGCCTGGGCGTTGTGGCTCTTCTGGTGGCTGCGCGGTCACCTCAGGCAGGGTCGTCGTCTGGCCGAGGGCGCCCTGGCTCTCGAGATGTCACCGCCCGTCCGTGTGCGCACGACGTTGACGGCGGCCTCGATGGCGTTCGCGCAGGGCGACATCGAGACGAGCGCCCAGAGGTGGCAGGTCGCCCGCCGCATCGCCGTGGACACCGACGACGCGCTCGGCCGCGCGTTCGGAGAGGCCGGTGAGGGCCTCGCTGCCCTCGCTGCAGGCAGCCTCACGAGCGCCGGCCAGCACTTCGCGCGCGTCCTCGAGGCCGTGGGCCCCGACGACCCCGAGGCCGACTGGATCCTGGGCCTGACCCACGTGTGGCTCGGCACCGTGCACCTGCTCCAAGGTGCCCCCGATGCAGCGATCTCGCGCTACGAGCAGGGGCTGGCGCGTGCTCGCCGTCGCGGTGACCGCCTCACGACCTACGTCGCGCTCTACGGGCTGGTCCAGGCCGCCCTGGCGCTCGGGCGACCGGAGGACGCCCGTGGGCTCCTCCTCGAGGGCATCGAGCTCTCCGACGAGACCGGTGACCTCGCCAATCTCGCCTTCTTCCTCGAGAGCCTTGCCGTCGTGGAGGGCTCGACCGGCGACCACTCGCGCGCCACGCTGCTGCTCGGCGCCTCCTCGGCGATGCGTGACCGGGTGGGCTCGGCGGTGTACGGCTACTACCTGCCCGACCCCGATCTCCGGGCCGCGGCCGAAGGCGGCGCCCGGGCACGACTGGGCGACGACGCCTTCGTCGCCGAGCTGACGCACGGCCGCTCGCTGACGCCGAACGAGGCGGTCGCCGTGGCCGTCGGCGACCGGCGCGGCCCTCGGATCGAACGTCCGCGTCGCTGAGCACGGTCGTCGGACCCACCGCTCGGTGCGCCCTGTGGGGGCGCACATGAGGAGAGGCGCCACTCGCTCGGGGGTCCGAGTGGCGCCTCTTCTGACCACTCCATCGGCAGGGCGGGCCGGGGCGTTACAGCGATCCGGGAACTTTCTTCCTGCGCGTGGCTCCGCGAGCCGCAACACGGCGCTCACACGGTGGCAACGGCGACGTCACGTCCGTCGGTCAGCGTGGAGGCACCAGCCCCGACCACGGAGGCCAGACACGCATGACGACGACCGAACGAGGGATCGCCCTCGTGGCCCACGACAACAAGAAGCCCGACCTGCTCCGGTGGGCCGCCTTCAACAGCGAGACCCTCGAGGAGCACCGCCTCTACGCCACGGGCACGACGGGCACCCTGCTCCAGTACGAGCTCGGCCTTCCGGTCACCCGGCTGCTCAGCGGCCCGGTGGGCGGCGACCAGCAGATCGGCGCCCGGATCGCCGAGGGCCTCATCGACCTGCTCGTCTTCTTCTGGGACCCGCTCGAGCCACAGCCGCACGATCCCGACGTCAAGGCCCTGCTGCGCGTGGCCGCGGTCTGGAACACCGCGGTGGCCTGCAACGTCGCGAGCGCCGACCTGATGATCTCCTCACCCCTGCTGTCGGGCGACTACACGCCGACGCGTCCCGACTTCGGAGACCAGTCGCTCACCTACGACGTACCGGCGGGTGGGCCGCCCCTCGTGGCCTGACCCGCGCACACGGGGGCCGCGCCCGCCACGCTGGACGTGGCGGGCACGGCCGCTTCCGGTCAGGTCTGCTGGACCGGGTCCGTGTGCGAGATCGAGCGGGCGGCCGCCGCCCGCGGGAGCCGTGCGGCGGCGGCCAGGCCCGCCACCCCGACCACGCCCAGAGCGGCCATGGCGAGTCCGTAGCCCCGTTCCGGGGTCGTCGTCAGACCGGCGACGAGGATCGTGCCGGCGACGGCCGTCCCGAGGCAGGAGCCGAGGTTGGAGACGCTTCGCGACAGCCCCGAGATCTCACCCTGCCGGTCCTGGCTGAAGCTGGACTGGACCACGTTCACCGAGGGGGTCAGCATCGTGCCGAGGCCGACCCCGATCATGAGCAGCCCCGGCGTGAAGGCCCAGGCGTTCGACGACCCTGTCACCAGCACGAGCAGCAGGGCGATGCCGCTGGTCGAGATGGCGAAGCCCGCCAGGATGAGCGTCCGCTGGGCGAGGCGTTGGGCAAGACGGCCCGCTGCCAACGAGGAGACCAGCAGGCCGACCGTGGCCGCCGTGAAGATCACGCCGGTCGAGATCGCGTCGTAGCCACGCACCACCTGCAGGTACGCCGAGACGACGAACGACACGCCCATGAGGATCAGCCACTGCGCGCTCTGCGTGATGAGCCCGAGGTTCGAGGTGCGGTTGTGGAAGAGCGACGTGGACAGCAGCGGTTCCTCGCCGGCGCGTTCCATGGCGATCACCGATCGGAAGAACCAGAACAGCACCGCTGCACCGAGTGCAAGGAGGGCGACCATCAGCCAGCCGCTCTCGTCGGCGGCCAGGATGCCCATGACCACGAGCACGAGACCGACCGCGGACAGCACCGCCCCGCGGGTGTCGAACTGACGCGTGGGATCGGCAGGCACGGGGTCCTCGATCCGCCGGCTGAGCAGGACGATCACCCCCACGACGACGGCCTGGAACAGGAACGCTGCCCGCCAGCTGACTGCCGAGGTGATCAGGCCGCCGATCAGCGGCCCCGCGGCGGCTCCGACCCCGCCGAGGGCACTGATCACGCCGAAGGCGCGGGCCCGTGAGGTGGTCTCGGTGAACAGCATCGTCGTCAGGATGTAGACGGGCGGGATCAGCAGGGCAGTGCCGACCCCCTCGAGGATCGAGTTGCCCAGGATGAGGACCCCCAGACCCGGGGCCGCCGCACTCATCAGGGCGCCGACGCCGTAGAGGACGAGACCGACGGTGAAGCAGCGCCGCCGGCCGTAGCGGTCGGTCAGCTTGCCGGCCGGGATCATCAGCGCGGCCATGACGAGCAGGAAGATCGTGATGGCCGTCTGCACGCCCTGCACCGTCGTGTCCAGGTCTTCGCTGATGTCGTTGATCATGACGTTCATGTTCGAGCCGGCAAAGCTGCAGATGAACTGGGCCAGGGCCAGCGGGACCAGGACCCTGCGCAGGTCGGTCGAGGTTCGGGCCACGGCTGGAGTCTCGTTCATGGCGTCTCTCTTACGTCGGTGGGATGGGGTGGCCGTCCGCGAGCGAGGCCCTCGCCCGGATGAGCTCGGCGACGGACCATGCCTGGAAGGGGCAGCCGGTCGCGCCATGGGGTGCGTCCCCGTCGGCCGTCTCGGACACCGAGCCGAGCCCGAACTCGGACAGGTGCAGCTCGAGTCCGTCGAGCAGGCCGGTCGTGTCCTCCTGGGCGCGGCGCACCGCGTCCACGTAGGGACCCATGAGCCAGGGCCAGACCGTGCCCTGGTGGTAGGCCCGGTCACGGGCGGCTGGTCCGCCCCGGTGTCGGCCGAGGTAGGCGGGGCCCTCGGGCGACAAGGACCGAAGGCCGACCGAGGTCGCCAGGTCGGCGCGGCAGGCAGCGACGACAGCGGCAGCGGTCCGAGGGTCCTGCACAGGGCCGTGGGGCAGCGACGCGGCCAGCAGCTGGTTCGGCCGGCATTCGGTGTGCGCCCGTCCGGCGTCATCGACCAGATCGGGGAGGCCGTGCGGGCCGACGGGGAAGAGAGTCCCGAACGAGTCGATCGCCTTGTCTCGCAGCGCGCCCCAGTCGTCGGTGGTGCGCCCGACCCGTTCCAGGAGATCGATGGCGCTCCCGAGCCCGTTGATCCAGAGCGCCTCGACCTCCACGGGATAGCCGGAACGCGGGGTGACCGGCCGGCCGTCGATCCGCGCATCCATCCAGGTCAGGGCCCATCCGTCGGCCCCGCCTCGCACGAGGCCGGTGGCCGGGTCGACGCGGATGCCGAAGCGGGTGCCGGCCCGGTGTGCGGACAGGATGTCGACGACGGTGTCGGCGAGCTGCGCGGCCAGGTCCACGTCAGCGGTGGCTGCAACGTGCCGACCCAGCGCGTGCAGGAACCAGAGCGTGGCGTCGATGGTGTTGTACTCGAGCGTGCCGACGTCAGCGGTGTTGGCCAGCATGCCCTCGGACACGCTGTCGGCCGCTCGGACGAGCACGGAGCGCCCTTCGTCGGCCCGGCCTGTCGCGAGGAAGAGTCCCTCGTAGGAGGTGAACAGGTCACGCGACCACTCACCGAACCACGGGTAGCCGGCCACGGCGGTGGGGCCGCTCGGGGTCCGCACCACGAACCGGTCCGCGGCGACGGCCAGGGTCCGATCGACGGGGCCACGAGCACCGGCCTGCGCAGCGAGCGCGTCGGCCCGGGCCCGGGCCTCGGCCACGAGGGTCACCGCGTCCGGAGACGGGCCGCCCAGATCGGTCGAGGCCGTCACCCCGAGCACGTCACCAGCCCTGAGCTGGGCGGTGAATGTGCCTGCGGCCCAGACGTCCTCGGTCGCACCCAGCCCTCTCGCCACCTCCTCTCGATGGTGGACGCCGCGGTACCACTCGCCCCCGGGACGGTAGTTCGGGCCCTCCACCCGATAGGCGGACTCGAAGACGAGTCCGGACCCGGTCGGCTCCACGTCGGGGTCGGACCCAGCGAACCGGTCACCGTGCTGGTCGCGCCACGTGCACAGCGGAGTCACCTCCAGGCGCGCCTCCCCGCCCAGCAGGCGGTGCACCACCGCCACCGCGCTGAGACCGTGAGCCATGGCCAGCTCGACCTCCAGCTGCACCGCACCGAGGTCGAAGCGCCAGCGCGGCACCCCGTCCACCAGGTCGAACGAGGCGAGCTGCTCGTGCCCGCGCGGATCCACGACGCCGCCTGCCCACTCGTGGGTCGACAGCCGGATACGGCGGTCCCCGACCACGACCACGGTGTCGAGGGCGGCCAGTCCGAGCATCCGGGACGCGCCCGCCGGTGCGGTCGGGGCCACGAGCAGGCCGTGGTACCGACGGGTGTGCAGTCCCGAGATCGTGCCGCAGGCGTACCCGCCGAGCCCGTCGGTCACCAGCCACTCCCTCGACGAGGCCTCGTCGAGGGAGCCGCAGACGCCCCGACCGAACGCGATCCCGGTGGCGCGCCGCGCAGGGCTCACGGGCCCCACGCCTGCTGGTTGCCGGCGAACGGGTCGGGCCGGCAGATCAGGTCTGCCACGAGTCCGGTCCACCCGGTCTGGTGGCTGGCTCCCAGTCCGGCGCCGTTGTCGCCGTGGAAGTACTCGTAGAAGGTCACGTTGTCCCGCCATCGCGGGTCGTCCTGCAGCTTGTCGACCCATCCGTGGCAGGGCCGACGGCCGTCAGGGCCCCTGAGGAACAACGAGATCAGGCGCCGACGCAGGTCGTCGGCGCAGTCGGCCAGCCCCTGCGTGTGCCCGCTGCCCGTGGGGTACTCGACCTCGCCCGCGGCGCCGAGGGACCGGGCGTAACGCTGGAGGTTGCGCAGCACGAGGTAGTTGACCGGCATCCAGACCGGTCCGCGCCAGTTCGAGTTGCCGCCGAACATGCCCGTCGTGGACTCGGCGGGCTCGTAGTCGACCGTGACCGTCGATCCCGCGAGCTCGACCCAGAGCGGGTGCTCGCGGTGATACCGCGACAGACCTCGCAGCCCGTGCGGGGACAGGAACTCGTCCTCGTCGAAGACCCTGGCCAGGACCCGGCGCACCTCCTTCGACGGGACCACACCCATCGCGACCGCATCGGTGCCGGGGACCGGGACCACTCGTCCAGCGCCGCGGTCCGGGTGGCTGGAGACCTGTCGGCCGAGGAAGCCCGAGAAGCGCTTCTGGAGGGTCTCGAGCGTTGCCAGCAGGTCGGGCCCCACGACGACCATCCCCATCAGCGGCAACACCCCGACCATCGACCGCACCTTGATCGGGACGGTGCTGCCGTCGGTGGAGTGGAAGACGTCGTAGAAGAAGCCGTCCTCCTCGTCCCAGAGCCCTTGGGAGTGCATGGCGTCGACGATGAGCACGAAGTGCTCGATGAACTTCACCTCGATGTCGGTCCAGGCGTCGTCCTTCTCGGCGAGGATCCTCGCGATCTCCAGGAGGGTGAGCGCGTAGAACGCCATCCAGCTCGTGCCGTCCGCCTGCTCCAGGCGGCCGCCCGGTGGCAGGTGCGACCGGTCGATCGCGCTGATGTTGTCCAGGCCCAGGAAGCCACCGGCGAAGAGGTGGTCGCCCTCCGGGTCCATCCGGTTGACCCACCACGTGAAGTTCATCAGCAGCTTGGGCATCAGGCGGGCCAGGAAGTCGGTGTCGCGCCTGCCGTCGATGTCCCACACGTGCAGGGCCGCCCAGGCGTGCACGGGCGGGTTGGCGTCGCTGAAGGCCCACTCGTATGCCGGGAGGGCGCCGTTCGGGTTCTGGAACCACTCCCGGCAGAGCCCGAGCAGCTGGTACTTGGCGAACGCCGGGTCGAGATGCGCCAGGGCGACCGTGTGGAACGCCATGTCCCAGGCCGCGAACCACGGGTACTCCCACGGATCCGGCATGGACAGGATGTCGCGAGCGTCCACGTTGAGCCACCCGGCATTGCGCCCGGTCCTGCGCTCCGCCGGAGGTGGAGGCTGCGTGGGATCACCCTCGAGCCAGCGCTTCACGTCGTAGCGGTAGAACTGCTTGCCCCAGAGCATCCCCGCGAAGGCCTGCCGCGCCACCAGGCGGGCGTCCTCGTCGACGTCGGCGGGGATCACCTCGGCATAGAACTCGTCGGCCTCGGCGCGACGCTGCTCGAGCACCGTGTCGAACGCTGCGCCGAAGGCGGGCGCCGAGGACGGCGCCCGCAGCCGGACGCGTACGACCTGCGTCTCGCCCGGGGCCACGGTCAGGCGGTACCAGGCCGCGCTCTTCGACCCGACCCGGTCCGGGTTGACCGTCGGCGCACCGGTCACGACGTGGTCGTTGACCCCGTCCTTCGGGTAGTCCGCTGACGAGTCCGAGCCGTACAGCCTCCGGCTGTTGGTCTCGTTCTCGCAGAACAGCAGCTCGGGCGACTCGCCGGCGGGTCCGGGCGCGAGCTCCCACCCGAGCTCGCCGAACCGCGGGTGTTCCACCGCGACCCGGTCGGGGGCCGTCGCCCTCAGCGACGGCCGGGTGGCGCCCACGTCCCAGGACCACGTGTTGCGGAACCACAGCTGGGGCAGGACGTGCAGCGTCGCCACGTCCGGGCCCGCATTGGTGACGCGGACCTCCATGAGCAGGTCGTGCGGGTCGGCCTTGGCGTGCACGACGTCGACCACCCAGTAGCGGTCGTCGTCGAAGACCCCGGTGTCCATGAGCTCGTACTCCGGCTGCGTCTGGTCGCGGCGGCCGTTCTCGGCCACCAGTGCGGCATACGGGTACTCGGCCTGCGGGTAGTGGTAGCGCCAGTGCAGCCACGCGTGGCTCGGCAGGGCGTCGAGGAACCACCAGTACTCCTTGACGTCCTCGCCGTGGTTGCCCTCGGGGCCGGTCAGGCCGAACATCCGCTCCTTGAGGATCGGGTCGCGGCCGTTCCACAGCGCCAGGGCCATGCACAGGTTCTGGCCGACGTCGCTGACGCCTGCCATGCCGTCCTCGCCCCAGCGGTAGGCACGGGAGCGGGCGTGGTCGTGGGGGAAGTAGTCCCACGCAGCCCCGTCGGCGCTGTAGTCCTCGCGCACGGTTCCCCAGGCCCGCTCGGAGAGGTAGGGCCCCCAGTCGTACCACGGGGTGGCCTCGTGGAGGCCGTCCTCGGGGTGGCCGAACGACTCCACCCTGCTGCGTTCCGCACCGGACATGTGGGGCTCCCCTTCGTCGGACGACCAGTACATCGGGTCAACGTGTCAACTGGATGAACTCTGTGGGATCTGCGTGTTACCGGCGAGACCCCGGGCCGAGGAGCCGGCCGGCCGGCCAGCGGTCGGGAGTCCGTTCGCGCGGGCCATGCGAGAGCCGCCCCGACCGGATCAACGCCGGATGTGGTCACTCGCGGTCCTGCTCCCTGGCCGGTGCACGTACCGCGGCGACGACCGACTCGCGGAGCTGGTGCAGGGCCGCCGCGCGGGCACCGGCGAGCTGCGGCCGGTCGCCGTCGAGGGCCGCGACGACCGGAGCTCGGCGCGGCAGGTCGGCTGACCGGCGGCGAAGCTCCTCGACGACGGCGCCGTCGCGCCCCCAGGCGCCCCCGACGACGACCACCTCGGGGTCCGCGAGCGCTGTCACCGCGTCGAGGACGCCCGAGATCGCGGCCCCCAGGGCGACGAGCGTCGTGTCGCCGCTGGGGGCCTCGGCGACCTTCGTCCGCAGCAGATCGACATCGATGGCGGTCGAACCGGGTCGGCGCAGCCCGAGCTGGGCGAAGACCTCGGTCAGACGCACGGCCCGCCCGTCGGGCCCCTCCGTCAGGAGGTGGGCGACCTCCCCGGCCAGGCCGGCGTGACCACGCCGCACCTCACCGTCGGACACGACGGCGCAGCCGAGCCCTTCGTCGAGGTAGAGGTAGACGAAGTCGCTCGAGCCCTCGACGGCTCCGGTCGCACGTTCGGCCCGGGCCGCCCAGTTCACGTCGTTGTCGACGAGGACGGGCCCGTCGACGGCGTCTGCGAGCAACGCCGGCGCGTCGAGGTCACCGACGAGGAAGGGGGCGTCAGGCAGGTGCACCAGGCGGCCGGTCCGGCGGTCCACCGGGTCCGCCGCGCTGACGACCGCCAGGCCGAAGCGCCTGCGCCCCGTCCCGCTCGCCCCCACCTCCGCGACAGCCTCTGTCAGGGCCAGGCCGACGGCGCCGACGCCGGCATCGCGGGCCAGCGCGATCTCGGTCGCGGTGACCACGTCGCCGTAGGCGTCGACGGACTCGGCCATGACGGCGTGCGGGGTGATGCTGACGACGAGGGCGGCCACGCAGTCGGGCGCGAGCGCGTAGTAGGCGCCGGCCCGGCCCCGTCCCGAGCTGCGCTCCCCCGTGTCGACGACGAGCCCGGCCTCGACGAGGCGCCGCACGCCCTCGGAGATCGTGGGTTTCGAGATGGCGGTGAGCGCCGCGATCTCGGCCCGGGTGAGACGGCGGCGGTCCATCAGCGCCCGCAGCACGTGCTCCTCGGTGAGCGAGCGCAGCAGGTCGAGGCTCGGCTTCGCAGAGGGCATGCCGCCATTCTAGTTAGGACTCTTGCCCAAAAGTGCGCGACGCGCTACCGTCTTCATTCGTAAGGAGTCCTGACCAAAGGAGCGCTCATGACCACGACCCACGTCACCCCCTCCGACACGGACCTCCCGCACTGGGAGACCCCGCCCGACGACCTTCCCGCAGCGGTCCGCGAGGTCAAGCGCGCGATGCGTGAGCGCATCGCGGCATCCGGGCGCACGGTCTCCGAGGTCTTCGCCGTCGTCGAGGCCCTAGTCGCCGAGCGCGTCGCCGAGATCCGTGCCGACCACGAGCGCGGAGAGGAGGTCTGGCCCGTCATCGACTACGCCGACATCGAGAACGGCACGGTCAGCCCCGAGCAGCTCGACAAGCTGCGCCGTCGCGGGTGCCTCGTCGTCCGCGGCCACTTCCCGCGCGAGCAGGCGCTCGCCTGGGACGCCGGCATCGTCGACTACGTCGAGCGAAACGCCTTCTTCGAGACCTACCGCGGACCCGGTGACGACTTCTTCGGCAGCGTCGGCTCCAAGCCCGAGATCTACCCGGTCTACTGGTCCCCCGCGCAGATGGAGGCCCGGCAGAGCGAGCGCATGGCCACGGTGCAGTCCCTGCTCAACGCCCAGTGGAAGCACGAGTCCGGCGGTGTCACCTGGTTCGACCCCGACCGCGACTCGCTCTACCCCGACCGGATCCGCCGCCGGCCGCCGGGTGCCGACTCCAACGGCCTCGGCGCCCACTGCGACCCGGGCACGCTCGACCTCTGGATGACGCAGGGCTACCAGCAGGCCTTCCGTCACCTCTTCGACGGCAGCGTCGAGCAGTACGACCCGTGGGACGCCGCCCACCGGACCTCCGGGCCGCAGTACCCGGGCACGACGATGTGCTCCGCCTTCCGCACCTTCCAGGGCTGGACCGCGCTGTCCGACATGGACCACGACCAGGGCGTCCTGCACACGGTCCCGATCCCCGAGGCGATGGCATACCTCATGCTTCGTCCGCTGCTCGACGACGTCGCCGACGACGACATGTGCGGGGTCACGACCAACCAGGTCTTCCCCGCCAGCGAGCGGTGGCACCCGCTGCTCATCGAGGCCCTGAGCGGGATCCCCGACGTGCAGGCCGGCGACTCCGTCTGGTGGCACTGCGACATGATCCACAGCGTCGCGCCTGTCACCGACCAGCAGGGCTGGGGCAACGTCATGTACATCCCGGCGGCGCCGTGGTGCGAGCGCAACGAGCGGTATGCCGCCAGCGTGCGCAGGGCGTTCCTCAGCGGTTCCAGCCCGAGCGACTTTCCGGAGGAGCACTACGAGCGCACCTGGCCCGACCGGTTCGCCCCCGAGCAGCTCAACGACACCGGGCGCCGCGGGCTCGGGCTGGACTGAGCCGGGGCCACCGGACCACCGGCCCGCTGCCGTCACTCCGCGAGGAACGCCGCGACCCGCTCCTTCGGCCGACCGATGATGGCGCGCCCTCCCTTGACCAGGACGGGCCGCTGGAGGAGGCGCGGGTGCTCGGTGAGCACCGCGACGACCTGCTCGCGGGTCTCGACGTCGGCCTCGGTCAGCCCGAGCTCGGCGAAGTACGCGTCGCGCCGGACGAGGTCGGTCGGTGCGTCCTCGAGCTTGTCGAGCAGGTCCCCCAGGGCGACCGCGTCGAGCGGGTGCCGCAGGTAGTCCACGACCTCGGCCTCGATGTGGGCCTCGTCGAGGCGCCCCATCGCCGCCCGCGACGTCGAGCAGCGGCTGTTGTGCAGGATCGTCACGTCACTCATGGCGCCGAACCTTAGCGGCGTGAGCCGACGCGTTGGTGCGAGGCTCGCGCAGCCCTTGTCCCCGGGCACGACACCGGAGGACGATCGACGGGTCAGGGTGGTCCGCGTCCACGACGAGTGGTGCTCGAGGAGCGTTCATGGGGATTCGCGACAGGCTCGGCAAGATCAGGCCACGCAAGCAGGGCGGTGCATCCGACGTGCAGGCGATGGACGTCGCCCGATACACCTTCCTGCTGCGCGTGGCGCCGTCGGACGCGCTCCGACAGGCGCACCGCGAAGCCTTCGCCACGCTCTCGTCGGACCAGTCGGAGGCCCTGTTCCTCCGTCTCGACCACGACCTGCCGGACGGACTCCGGCCGCCGACGGCAGAACCGGCCGACCTGGCCCAGGCCGCCTTCTCGGCGCAGCTGCTCGACCCTGGACATCTGGTCAGGATCCTGCGCCGCCCGGGCCAGGGCGTCACCGAAGGGCATGCGGCCGGGTCCGGCGCCACGCCGGGCGGCGAGCTGCTCTACGCGCACTCGCTCCTGGCGTCCGTCGCCGGCGCGGTGGCCGTGTCACCTGCGGTCACGGAGTGGCTCGCGGGCTTCTCCAACTCGCCCGAGGCCGCGCAGGTCGACCCTTCGCACTTCGTCCGCAGTCCCGGCGGAGGCACCTACGGCTCGACGCTCGCCCGGCACACCGGCGTCGCCGGCGACTGAGGGGCGGAGGCGGCGCCTCACCCCTGTCGTGTGGCGAGCGCCTCGAAGTTCTCGTACAGCTCGGGCACGCCGTGCTCTTCACGCAGCTTCTTGGCGGCGGGCCCGACCCGTGACCAGAGTCCAGACATCCAGAGCCAGTCGAGGACGAGGTCGGTGTCGAGAAGCCCGTTCTTCGTGAGGGTCCCGATCGTCTCGCCCCAGTTGAGGACACGGGAGACGAGCACGTCGTCGGTGGACGCTGTCTCGGGGTCGAAGTCATCGGCCCAGATCGCCTGCTGGGCCTCCTCGATGCCCATGGTGGAGCCCCACTGGGCCACCTGCACGAGCAGTGCTCCGTCGGCCTGGTTCGGCATGTCGCCCTCCCTTGTCATGGCCCTGATCCGGCTCCAAGAACGCTACTCGCCGCCGTTTCGCCGCACAGGTGTTCGTCGGAATGCGGGGCAGCCCGCGGCACCGAAGCGCACCTGGACGACGCTTCGTGCGGTCACCGGCCCATCTCGAGGCCCGGACAACACGAGGCCAACGGGCACCGGGACCGGGCCGTGGGGACCTGCGACTGCTACCTTCGTTCCCAGTTGCCGTCCCAGTCCGTCATGTGCGGGCTCGGCACGACGTAGCGGCCGCGCGAAGGTTCGCGTGACGCGCCCGTCGTGACCAGCGGCAGCCTGAGGTCTCCGCACGGGAGGCCTCGCAGACAAGAAGAGGCAACACCAGTGGCAACAGGCACCGTGAAGTGGTTCAACAGCGAAAAGGGCTTCGGCTTCATTGAGCAGGACGGCGGCGGCGCCGATGTCTTCGTTCACTACTCGGCCATCGAGAGCGGCGGCTACCGCGAGCTCCAGGAAGGCCAGAAGGTCGAGTTCGACGTCACGCAGGGCCCGAAGGGCCCCCAGGCGGAGAAGGTCAAGGGCATCTGACCCCCCACAGCCTTCGGTGACTTCGGTCCCGCGCAGATCCCCGACCTCCTGGTCGGGGATCTGCTTTTTCACGGGCGAGCGCCACGTCGAGCACGGCTCTCGCTCGTCAGCTGTCGCCACGAGCAAGGAACCCTCGCCATGTGTAGCGACGCGCACAGACACGGGGACTGCTCGCGGCCGATCCTGAGGCATGGACACGACCAGGAGCTTCACGTGCATGATCGGCCGGCACCGCTGGGAGCCCGCTGCCGACCCCACACACGGCCACACCTGCACGGAGTGCGGTAGGCACCGCCCCGGTGTGCGCGGCGGCCGCCACGGCGCGGGTCGAGGCCACTCCGCCGGCTTCGGGGCCGAGAGCGGTTGGGGCTACGTCAATGGCGACGGGTTCGGTGGCGGGTTCGGTGGCGGGTTCGACGGCGGCGGCTGCGGTGGCGACGGCGGCGGCAGCTGCTGAGCGCGGACGAGAGGACCGATCATGCGACTGAGGAACGTCCCGTGCTGGGTCATGGGGCACGTGTACCGACGCCAGCCTGGTGACAAGGACGTGATCGTCTGCCAACGGTGCCACCGCCGGGAGCTCCTGGCGGTCAAACGCATGCGTGACAGCGCGGACCGACCCTGGGTGTGATCCCTCCACGCCTGCTCGGTCACCCTCGCGGAGGTGGCGAGACGACGAGCTCGCGCGCACCTTCCGAACGGACATCCCGGCCGGTCGCGTCAGACGTTGAAGCGGAACGATCACGCGGGATAACGGTGGTCGTTGGGCATGGTTAGTCGATGTCGGCGAATGCGGTCTGACCTGCGGAAACGCGGTCGTGGAAGCGTTGGACGTCGTCAGCGATCGTCGGTCTCGGCCGGACTTCTTGCGGACTGTTTGCGGACCGCTGGGTCACCGCGAGGGCCCTTGGGCCAAAGAGGCACCGAGCAGTGTCCGGGCCTACTTGTCGGCCTTCGGTCACCGCAGCACCACCCTGGTGCACGCCCCTAGCGGTCTTGGTTGGCATCGCCTCGAAGTGGCTCGAATCTCGCGGGTCGTTCACCAGTCGACGTACTCGGACCCCACCGCGGGTCCACCAACGCCGGTGAGGAGACGTAGTCGTGGGCGATGGCCCGGAGTTGTCCATGTGTATGAGGCCATGCAGTCGGTCATCGCCGTGACGGACGATTGGACCCACTGGTCCCGGGTTGTGGCGAGAACGATCTCGTCGGCCCTGAGGACGTCGGCCCAGAGTGCCCGCTTGCCGGCGGCCTTCACACGCTCCTTGCCATTGCTGTGGAGCTGGTCGGTGGTCTTGACCTCACCCGTGACAACCGAGCCATCGGCGTGGATCAGCACGTCTGTCTCTGCGACCGGCTTGCTGCCGCTAACCAGTTCGGTCTCTGCGGCGTCGGTGAAGGACTTCGACGATGCTTTGATGTGGTGAGCGGCTGCAAGCGGGGCGACGCCGTTCATCAGCACGAGCTCGCGGGCGACGGGATGGAGGTCGTAGAACCACAGGGGCTCGTCGTCGGGCTTCTTCCATGCGGCCAAATCAAGGTCGTTGTTGGCGGAGCAGCTGGCACAGCGGTTGGTCTGAGAGAGCTCGTCGACCGCGACGAACGCCGCCTTGCGACACTCGGCGCAGAGGAGGGCCAGCCCTCGGCGGAGGACCCGCCCGCTGACAAGGCGATCCACCTGCATACGGACCTCCCCGGGCTCCACATCATCGGCCCAGCACCCCGCGATGCCCTTGAAGGTAAGGACGCCGCCGTGACCGGTGATCACCACGCCATGTCCCTCCTCGTAGGTCGCACTGCTTCCCTTGCTACCTGCCGCGCCGGCGGGACCGAACAGCCGCAGAACCTTGCTCCACTGGCCTGCGAGGTCGTCGATCATCTGCCCGCGGCCGCCCCAAAGCGTGGCGAGCACCTGCGCGCTGATCCCGGATGCCGAGTGCTGGGTCGTGTAGCCACGCTGCCTGCTCATGGCCTCCACCCAGTCGCTGAGCGAGAGCTCGCGGACCTTGGGTCGCGCGACTTGCTGGTCCGGTGCCATCCCGGGCGTCGTGAAGTCGTACCGTTCCGAATGCCAGGTGATACCCGCCCGGCTACTCCGGATGTAGGTGTGGGCCGGGTCTTGTCCTTCGACGCAAATTTCGCGGCCAAGCAGCCCGCGCCCGCGAGGCATCACCGACCCGTCGAAACTCAGCTCCACCTGCCAGCTGAAGCCGTGGCTGCCCTCGCGGGCAACGGAGCTGGCGAGCGTGGGGCCGGGTGGCTTCATCACCATCTCGACTCCCCCTTCCCCGTCTCGGTGGACCGGGACAGGGAACTCGGCGCTGAAGTTGTCGCGAACTGCGAGGGTCAGCGACCCGTTGTAGCTCCAAGGGATGTCGCCGGCGGCGACTGTTCGCTTTCGGGAGCGGTTCCGGCCCGGCCGCGGGTTGTCGATCGCGCCCTGTAGGAGGTCACGGACCGCGAGGACGTCTGCCTGGTCTGCACGAGCTGAACAGACGTGGATACCGCGTCTTGTTCGCTGCCAGTCGTGGGCGATCGAGTCGAGAACATCGTGTGACTCATCGCTGTCTGCTGAGAACCAGTCAGGGTGAAGCCATGCGGCGTGTCCGTAGAGCCGGTCGAGCACCATCCAGAGAGCGAAGTCGTCGGGCGAGTCACCAACAACCACCCATGCCGGGTTATGGCGTGTGCTACCCACACTGACCGTAGTCAGCCCGGCCCGGGAGTTGTGCCAGGCCTGCGGCAACTGTTCAACCTGGAATCCGAACGTCGCGCCCCCCGACGGATTAGCGATCAGCTCACTCGCCTCCGGAGGAACGAGGGTGAACACCCCTTGCAGCCAAGCGGCCATCCAGACTGCGGCGTCGCCAGTCACCGTCGGGGGGCTCGGCGTGAGATCGGGACGCTGCACCGCACCCAGCTTTGCTGCAGTAAGGAGGCCGAGTGCACCACCCCAGGCCGGAGGTGCACTTAAGCACGCCTTGGCGGCGAACGCACGGAGCCTGTCGACGTGGGTCAGCCCTGATCCCGTGGGGTCCGCCTTGCTGAGCTGATGAAGCGGGTCGTCCCACACCGGTTCTCCCTCTTCGTCCTCTCCCCGCATGCGATGAGGGCTGCAGGCGGCGACAACGGTGTCTCGAGCAGCGGCAGCGAGCTCGTCGAAGACCTCCTGCTCGCCGACCCGCGCGATAAGTTCAACGCGTTCCTCGCCCGTGATGGGAGCGCCATTTTCCTCGGCAAGCACAAGAGCACCCGGAGCAGCCGCCTCGCGCTCGGCGATCGTGCGCGCAGAAGTCGCCACATAGTCCGGGTCAAAGGCGACTACGGCCTTGAGAACGGTTCGGCCGACTTTGCCATCATGATGGGGAACTAGCACGAATCCTGCGCCGCCCCAGACCTCCGAGCTCTGGGCCAGCGCGATACGCGCGGCGGCCACCCATGCCTTGTCGGACCCATCGACAATCACGGCAACGCGCGGAGCGCGCAACATCAGGTCGATTGCGGCGTAGTCGAGAGCCGGGGTCGAGACGGACATGGGATAGTTCTATCGCCAGTCAGGTCACTCTTGGGGACTTGGCCGCGTGGACCGCGCCATTTGACCACGCCCCGTCGGGGCGCCGACTGGCACCAGTCGCGAATATGATTGCCCATGGCATTCGCGGCGGCACGGACCTACCAATGCATATCTCCCTCATCCCCAACGGTTCCAGCTGGAGTGTGGTCGCACGTCGCGGACAAGACGTGGCAGGTTCGACCAACGTGGTGGCCTTTCGTCTCGGCCTTCGTCGTCCGTCGGCCATATGCACCGCCGACGCTACTCACAGTTGCCGCGGAAACTGCCCTCCTCCTGGAAAACACCAACTGGCGGCCAGGCGTTGCCCTCAGCTGGAGCGGTGTAGCCATGTCCTCCCCGTCTCACATGTCGCGCTTCCTGACCGAATCCTTGGGCCTTTGCATCGCGATCGAGTCGGCGTCCGTCTACGGCTGGGATCCTCTCCGAGCCATCCTGGACGCCGACCGGCTCAGCAAGACCTCCCCATTGTACGTCGCGTCTGGTAGCCGCCCTGACTTCATCGTTCAGACAAGTTCTGGATGGCACGGGATTGAGGCGAGGGGTCGCGGCTCTGGGGGTCCCGTTGGGTCTAGGCGTCCGGTTGCCGTGCAAAAGTCGAAGCTCGAGGGGATGCACAACTGGTCGGTCAAGGTTGCCACGGACTCAAGAGTCGGGGCTCCGCCCTCCTGGTCAATGTCCTGGGCATGGATTACTGACGTCGGCACCTCGATCGATCACTTTGATCCCGGCGAACCCGTCGAACTCACCGCGCATGACGAGCAAGCGATCTGGCGCGAGATGAGCGTAACTGCGTCGACGCTAGGGGAGGTGGACGACCCCCGCGTCCGGCGGGTGCGCGCACTCGACCGTGCAGTGTCGGTCTTCAGTCGACCCATCCAACAGAGCTCCGGCAACGGCAGGCCGACGTGGCTCACCGTGGCTACTTGGTCAGAACGGATGAGGGCCCGCGAACTACGAGAACGAAGTCGCTCAGCCCATGCGCCAGATGGGTCGGCCCCACAGGAGCTATTGGACGACCTCGGTCAAGCAACCATCGGGGCATTCATGGCGACGGCAATCACCGATCAGCCGCCCCTAAAGAATGAATTGGCGGCCCTCCTAGAGCTGCTCGTCGCCCGAAACACGGATCCTGACAACGGCCTTGGTCCTACCGATCAACTGCGGTAGCCGTCGCTGCCGGACAGTTTGACGCGGTTTCCCAGCTCGACAGAAAGACGGGCCTTGCGGCACTGCGTCCCATAGCCTGAAGCCATGACGGGGCGAAACGAGCGGGACACCTGCCGCGAGTTCGTCGTTCCGAGATTGGTGGAGTCCGGCTGGGAGGACAGCTTCCGCACCGAGTACGCCGTCCGCTCGGACCTTGCCACCAACACAACCCTCGGCGGCGATGGCCGGGTCGACTACCTGCTTGAGATCGTGCCTGGTCTCCCCGTTGGCGTGGTGGAGGCGAAGCGCGAGTACTCGAGCCCGGGACAGGGCTTGCAGCAGGCCATCGAGTACGCCGTCGCGCTTGACCTTCCGACCGCGATCGCGTCGGACGGTCACGACATCATCGAGCGGGACCTCTCGACGGGGACCGAGCGACACCTAGACGCTTTCCCGACCCCGCCCGAGCTCTGGGACCGCTATGCGCGCCACCACCACTTGGCCGATGAGGCGAGGTCGGCCCTCTCCCAGCCGCTCTCACAGACCCTGACGAACGCCGACGGCTCCATCCGGCAGCTGCGCCATTACCAAATGGTCGCCATCAACCGCGTCCTCCGCGCGGTTCTTGCCGGGCAGACTCGGGTGCTTCTGCTGATGGCCACGGGCTCGGGCAAAACTCTCACTGCACTGCAGCTCTGCTGGAAGCTCCTCTCGTACTGGCAGGTCGTCGATGCCGAACAACCCCGGCGAATCCTCTACGTTGCGGACCGCGACGCGCTCATCAAGCAGCCGCTAGAGGGCTACTTCCGGCCCGTGTTCGGTGAGGGTGCCACGCGCATCCAAGGGCACGCCGTCATGGGACGAGAGATCTACTTCGCCACCTACCAGTCGCTGCAGAACAGCAACGACGCTGAGTCGACGTTCGAGGGCTACCCGCCGGACTTCTTCGACGTCGTCATCGTCGACGAGTGCCACCGAGGCTCCGTGCCCGGATCGTCCTGGCGAGCAGTGCTCGACCGCTTCACCTCCGCCGTCCACCTCGGCCTCACTGCAACCCCGAAGCGGGACGAGAACGTCGACACGTACGACTACTTCGGCGAGCCGGTGTTCGAGTACTCCCTGCGTCAGGGCATCGAGGACGGCTACCTTGCCCCGTACACCGTGCGGCGCATCGTCTTGACCCCGGACGCCGAGGGCTGGCGGCCGGAACCCGGTGAGGTCGACACCTTCGGCCGCGACATCCCGGATGGTCTCTACACAACCCGTGACTTCGAGCGCGTCGTATCACTCTTGCGCCGAACGGACGCGGCGGCTAGGCACCTCAGTCAGATGTTCCACGATCGCCCCGGTCGCGCTGTCGTCTTCTGCGTCGACTCCGAACATGCAGAGCAGATGCGGCAGGCCCTGGTGGCGCACAACCCGACCGAGGTGGCAGCCGATCCGTTCTGGGTCGTCCGGATCGTCAGCGCCGAAGGCGAGACCGGCCGTCGCCAACTAGACCGTTTCAGCGACCCGGAGTCGCCCTCACCCGTCGTCGCCACGACATCGCGGATGCTGTCCACTGGCATCGATGTCCAGGACCTGAAGTACGTCGTCCTCTTTCGTCCGATCGGCTCGACGGTCGAGTTCAAGCAGATCGTCGGCCGAGGCTCCCGACTCTATCCAGAGAACGGCAAGTACTCCTTCGAGATCGTGGACTACGTCGGCGCATCGGTCCTCTTCTCCGACCCGGGCTTCGACGGTGAGCCGGTGCGCATCCGGACCGAGCGCATCGACGAGTCCGGCGTGGTCGTCGAAGGTGATGCTGAGGATGTTGCCCTCGAGATGCCCTCGCTTGGCGAACCCGAGCCCTCCTTCGACCGGACCCAGTCCGAGGGCGAGCTCGAACAGCCGCCTGCGAGGAAGTACTACGTCGACGGCACGCAAGTCACCGTCACCGCCGAGGCTTACTACGTCGCCGACACCAGCACCGGCACTCTCCGTCTGGTGGAGTACGCCGACTACCTCGCCGGCCAGGTGCGCGTGCTGTGTCCGACCATCGACGACCTTCGCGCGCGCTGGGCCGATCCCCAGCTACGCGCAATCCTGGAAGAGAGCCTCGCCTCCCGCGGCGTATCCATCGAAGAGATGTCGAGACGCCTCGAACTTACGCCCGAGACTGACCCGTTCGACGTCCTCGCACACGCGGCTTGGAATGTCCCTCAACGGACGAGGGCGGAACGCGCCCGGTTAGTGCGAGAGGACCACGCGAGCGACCTCGAGGCACTGGTGCCGACCGCGCGAGAGATCATCTCCGCCCTCCTCGACCGCTACGAGGAGTACGGCGTCGAGGAGATGACCCACATCTACGCCTTCCAGGTGCCCCCACTGAGCAACTTCGGCTCACCGGTCGAAGCAGCGCGACACTTTGGCGGTGCTGAAGGCTGGCGGCAAGCCATTAGTGAACTCCAGGGGCGGCTGTACTCAGCGTGAGTCTTATTTTGATGACGCTCGCCAGCGTGGAACTAAAGTTCACGTTGAGTTCGAATGAGGTATGCTCCGACCATGGCCGGTACCCGACAAGACCTGCGGCTGGCGCTGCAACGCCTTGCCTTTAGCCAGGCTGGCTACTTCACCGCCGCCCAGGCTCTCGACCTCGGATACAGCTACCAGGCTCAGAAGTACCACGCCGATAGTGGCAACTGGCTGCGCATCGACCGTGGCCTGTTCCGTCTACCCGACTGGCCCGCAGCACCCGAGGACCAGTGGGTGCGCTGGACCCTGTGGAGCGAGGGCCGTGGCGTGGTGTCCCACGACTCGGCGGCGCTCGTCCACGACCTCGGCGAGCTCGATCCGCGCCACGTACACCTGTCTGTCCCCCCAGGATTCCGAGCGGTGGATCCTGCAGTGGTCACGCATGCGAGCGACCTCTCTGACGCGGAAGTCCTCGACCACGGCGCTTGGCGCGTGACCACTCCGCTGCGCACGCTGCTCGATCTCGCGGCAGGCGACACCACGCAGGAGCAACTCGACGCTGCTGTCGCTGGCGCGCTCGACCAGGGCCTGACGACCGCGCGCCGGCTCCGCACCCGCTCCGACGGGGCTGGCGACCGTGCGGCACTCCGTATCGAGCGCGCGCTTGGAGCAACGACCCCGTGACCGTCGACCGAGCACTCCGTGACAGCATCAACCACCGCTTGGCCAACGTCGCAGCCGAGCGAGAGATCGCACCGGACCGAGTCCGTCGCCACTTCGTCTTTCAACGGATCCTCGTCCGGCTGTCCGCTGCAGACGGCTGGGTGCTCAAGGGCGGCTTCGCTCTCGAGGTGAGACTCGGCCTTCAGGCGCGGGCGACCAAGGATCTTGACCTCGTGATGCTGGACGACCTCGACGGTACCGAAGTGCAGGACCGACTATTGGATGCTCTCGACGGCGACGCGGACGACGGGCTGACCTTCCAGGTGTCCGCACCGAGAGCGCTCGCCGCCGACGAGACCGGCAAGCCTGGCTGGAAGTTCACCGTCACGTCGTTCCTCGGCGGCAAGGTCTTCGCCCCGCTACGCGTCGATATCGTCGCGCGGAGCGCGGAAATCGACGGTGCCGTGGGCACAGTCGAGGTGCATCCGCCGATCCTTGCCGAGCGTCTGAGCAGCACCGCCATGCCGGCGGTGGACGTCGCCCAGCACGCGGCCGAGAAGTTCCACGCGATGACTCGGACGTACGCCGGCGATCGACCGAGCAGCCGCGTCAAGGACCTGGTCGACGTCGTACTACTCGCAGAAGCTGGACTGCTTCCACACCCTGATCTCGAGGGACGGCTCCAGACCGTATGGCAGGTGCGTGACGGGTTGCCGCCGCCAGCAGAACTCCCCGAGTTCCCAGCATCCTGGCAGCTCGACTACGCGGCCATGGCCGCCGAGCTTGACCTGCCCGTCGACTACACAACTGCCCGCTCTACCGCCGTACGCCTCTTCGCCGAAGCGGTCACCCCCGAGGAGAACCACCCGTGAGCCCATCCGCTAAGAGTGCTGCCCAGACGCCGCAGGCGCGCCTGGCATCGGTCATCAAGACCAGTCGCGACATCATGCGCAAGGACGCCGGCCTCAACGGTGACCTGGATCGGCTCCCCCAGCTGTCCTGGCTCCTCTTCTTGAAGGCGTTCGACGACCTCGAGCAGAACCGAATGATCGTGGACCCCGGCTATCGACCGGCGCTGCCGGAGGAGCTCCGATGGAGCGCGTGGGCAGCGGATCCAACGACGCGCAAGCAGGGTGAGGCCCTGATCAACTGGGTCAACGGCACCCTGCTCCCGGGCCTCGCGAGGCTCGAGGGATCCGGGCAGGCGGGCGACCCTCGGACCACGCTCGCGTCGGTGTTCAAGGAGACCATCAACCGGATGCTGTCCGGGTACCTCCTTGGTGACGTCATTGACCAGATCGACAAGGTGCACTTCACATCAGCCGACGACATCCACACGATGGCGCATCTCTATGAGTCGATGTTGCGGGAGATGCGTGACGCTGCCGGGGACTCCGGCGAGTTCTACACTCCGCGACCTGTGATCCGGCTGATGGTCGAGCAGGTCGATCCGCGCTTGGGCCAGACAGTGCTCGATCCAGCCGTAGGAACGGGCGGCTTCCTGGTCGAGGCGTACGAACATCTGCGTGCCCAGGCTCGATCCGCGGCGGAGATCGCCCAGGCCAAGGACTCGATCATGGGCTTTGAGAAGAAGCCGCTTCCCTTCCTGCTGTGCCAGATGAATCTGCTCCTACACGAGGTAGAGCAGCCCAACGTCACCCGCACGAACTCTCTGACCTTCCCACTGGCTGACCAGCGGAAGGCTGGGGTGGACGTCGTTCTGACCAACCCACCATTCGGGGGTGAGGAGGAGAGCAGCAGCCTGGAGAACTTCCCAGCGGACTCGCGGACGGCCGAGACCGCTTGGCTGTTTCTCCAAGTGGTGATGGCCCGTCTTGAGAAGAAGAAGGGTCGTTGCGGGATCGTCGTCCCCAACGGGGTCCTCTTCGCCAACGAGGGCGCGCCCGCCCGGATCAAGAAGAAGCTGCTCACCGACTTCAACCTGCACACCGTGGTGCGGCTCCCCAATGGCGTCTTCGCGCCGTACACGCTCATTCCATCCAACCTGCTCTTCTTCGAGTACGGCGGACCGACGCAGCACATCTGGTTCTACGAGCACCCCCTCCCGGAGGGCCGGAAGAACTACACGAAGACCAAGCCGCTGCGCTACGAAGAGTTTGCCGACCTCACCGAGTGGTGGGGCGGTCGTGGCCGCGTCCGAAGAGTCGAGAACGAACACGCCTGGAGGGTGGACGCCGCGACGCTCGCGGAGGACGGCTACAACCTCGACCTCCGCAACCCGCATCGTGCCGACGACCTGGCGCTTCGCGCGCCCGAGGAGCTGGTCAAGGAACTCATCGCCGTGGAGGAGCAGGTCCTCGCGACTCTCCGGGACCTTCAAGATGAACTCGGGAGCGACGGCTGATGGTGGTGCATCAGGTGCGGCTAGGAGATGTCCTCGAGCTTCAGCGCCGCAGGGTCGCGCTCGACGCGGCCGAAGAGTATGTCGAGGTGGGACTCCGCTCGTTCGGCAAGGGCGTCTTCCACAAGCCCGCCGCCACTAGTGCTCAACTGGGCAGCAAGAAGGTCTACAGAATCGAGCCCGGCGATCTGGTGATCAGCAACGTCTTCGCTTGGGAAGGCGCGTTGGCGGTCGCTTCGGAATGCGAGCGAGGACTAATCGGCTCTCACCGATTCATGACCTGGACCCCTCGCAGAGCCAACCAAGTCGATGTTCGGTACCTGTGGCACTACTTCCTCTCCGAGCCAGGCTTGTCGCAACTCCGTACCGCCTCACCCGGTTCAGCGGGCAGAAACCGAACCCTTAGCATCTCTGCCCTCGAGAACATCGTGATCGGTCTGCCAGAACTCTCCGAGCAGCAGCGCGTAGCCGCTCACCTCGACCGCCTAGCCGCCATGCGCCCGTTCCCATCGACGACGGAGCAGCTGGACCTCTCCATCCACGCCCTACTGCGAGAGGGACCCGATGCGCCGCTGGCGGCAGCATTGGACCTCGAACTGGACGACTTCCCTGTCGATCGAGAAGCAGTCTACGAGCGCGCAGGCGTTCTCAGTTTCGGTCGGGGCCTCTTCACTCATGGTCTAATGCCGGGGTCGCAAACGAAGTACGCCAAGCTCCGCTACGTTCACACGGGCCAACTGGTCATGAGTCGCCTAAAGGCATTCGAGGGCGCGGTCGCTATAGCAACTCCGGGGTTTGAGGGGTCAGTCGTATCCCAGGAGTTTGTAACGTTCACGCCGAAGGCGGGCGTTGATCCCGATTGGGTGGACTCCCTCTGTCGATGGCCGAGATTCTGGGAGGCTCTCCGGGCGACTTCAACAGGCATTGGCGCGCGGCGTGAGCGCGTTAGCGCGGACGCGCTGCTATCTCTGCGAATCCCCTATCCGGACGCGGAATCTCAGCGGCGCATCGCCGCGCTGAACCGGAGCAGGCTGCGCGTGGCGGGCTTCGAGGCAGAGCGTGAACACCTACGGGCAGCAATCCTTCCCGCCGCCCGGAACAAGGCGTTCGCCAAACTCACCTGACGCTGCGCCAGGAGCTTCGCCCGACAACCACGTGGTCCAGGAACCGCAGTCCGACCGCATCGGCGGCTTGTTCAGCCGCAGCCGTCGCCTCACGATCTTGGACGCTCGGAGTCGGATCACCTGACGGGTGATTGTGGGCCAGCGCGAACGCGCGGCCGTCGTACCGCAGCACGGCGTGCAGCACCTCTCGGACAGGCAACGGACTCGAATCCGAGCCGCCACTCGCAACAGGCACTATGCGAAGCACGCGGTTGGCGGCGTCGGCAACCAGGACAACGACCTTCTCCCGCCGCTCACGGGCGAGCGCCGGCGAAACCAGCTCAGCGATCGCGGCTGCCGTGTCCACGACGCGGTTGGTCGGCGCATCTGTGGCCCGCCCCGCCAGTTCGAAGGCGGCGAGCAGGCGCGCCGCCTCAACCGGTCCGGTGCAGGGTGATCGCATCAACTCCTCGGGAAAGGCCATCGATAGACCACGCAGTCCACCACACTCCAGTATCAGCTGGTGGCCCACGGCAACGTCGTCGCATCCCTCAACTTCGGTGCCAGCGACCAGAGCAACGAGCTCGGCGTCGCTCAGCGCGCCAGCACCCAGCCGCAGGAGTCGCTGGCAGGGTTCATCGTCGGCGAGCACCCGCACCCTCAACGACATCCCGCAACGCTAGGTCACCTGGCGCACGGCCATGAGCGCACCGAGTACACCTGTGGATAACGGCAGTAGGTGTCAGCCCTTGGGGACGCAGGTTGGGTCGGTGTGGCACACGGTGCTCTGTGCACGTGATCCCGCACCTGGGGCGCCCATGCTTCTCGCATAACCGCCGAATCAGCCCGAGGTCGGCCACCACGACAGCCATAGAACCCCGCAGCAGACACGCCCCACCCCGCACCCCATGATCAGCCCTCCGCTACGAACCCTTTGATTGACAATCATCGATTATCGTCAACGCTCGGAATCTTCCTGCCCTTCAACGGACTTCGGCCCTTCAACGCCTTCCATCCATGCGGCACCCATGCTACGAAGGACGTAGATGGGCCGCCCGTAATCGGGCGGCCCACGCGGCATTTCTAGGGGTCCGTTGGTTGTCGACGGACATCGTGAAGGCGGGGGTCCGGGTGCACGGAGGGGTGAAGTTCTACCGCGGAGCGCCGAGAGCCGCGCGGGCCTACGTCGAGCGCGACCGGTCGCGGGCGGACGACTACTACCTGGCGGAAGGCAGCGGCGTCGCGATGCGGCTGATCGCCACCCCCGACGGCGTGCGAAGCCTGGGCGGCATGACCGGGGAGCTGTACGAGCAGTGGGTCGCCGGCATCGACCTTGACACGCTGACGGCCAAGGGCCACATACGAACCGACGACAACGCGATTCGCTTCGTCGAGGTCGTGGTCAACGGTCCCAAGACCTGGTCCCTTGCGGCCGCTCTGTACCCGGAAGTCTCCGCAGCCCTGGACCGAGCCCAGGACAAGGCGGCCATCGAGATAGTCAGCTGGATCGCAGCGCACGCGACCACCCGCGTCGGCCCTCGCGGGCGCCAGGTCCAGGTTCCCGTCGAGTCCATCGAGGCCGCGGTCATCCGCCACTACACGTCTCGCGCGGGCGACCCGCACCGCCACCTCCACCTGCAGATCAATGCCCGCGTCTGGGCGGCCAGCGCCTGGCGGGGCATCCACTCCGTCGGCGTCCGGGACAGCATCGAGGCGATCAACGGCATCGGCCACGCCGCCGTCGCGACCGACCCGGAGTTCCGGGCGGTGCCGGCTGCGCACGGACTGACCGTCGACCCCGAGACGAGCGAGATCCGGGAGCTCGCGCCGTACGTCGGCGCCTTCAGTGCCAGGGCCGCGCAGATCCGCCGCAACGTAGACCGGCTCGAGGCCGACTGGCGAGACGGGCATCCCGACCAAGAACCGGGTCCTCGGATGCGTGAGGTGTGGGACCGGCGGGCGTGGGCGGAGGCGCGACCCGACAAGGTTGTGCCCATGGACGGGCGCGAGTTCGTCGACCGATGGAACGGCGAGCTCCACGAGGTCGGCTACCGAGACTCGGCCAACGCCGTCCCCCTCCGGCGGACGCTGCCGGGGTGGATCGACCGCGACGCTGCCGCTGATCTGGTCGTCTCGATGCTCGGCGCCAGGCGGTCGGCCTGGAACACGGCTGACATTCGCGGGAAGACCGAGGTCCTGCTCGCCCAGACGGCGCTCGTCGCGGACCCCGCCGCCCGGATCGAGCTGGCGGAGGACGTCACTGCCCGGGCCGTCGCGCGCTGCACCCCGCTGCTGACCCGACGCGACGTCCCCGAACACGTCCGATCTCTCACCTCGCCTGGGGTCCTGGCCGTCGAGGTGACCTCATCGCCCGGATCGCCCGGCGCGCCGATCACTCCACCAATCTGCAACATTCCGACAGCCTCGCCCCGCATCAGGAAGAGCCCGTCCACGACGACGCCCTCGGCGCGCTGACGGGCACTGCGCCCCTCGTGGTCGTCGAGGGAGCCGCCGGAGCAGGCAAGACCACCGTTCTGCGCTCTGTCCGACAGCAGCTGGCGTACCACGGTCGGCGACTGGTCGTCGTGACCCCGACGATGAAGGCCGCCGACGTGGCCGCGCGTGAGACCGGCGCCGAGGGACACTCCGCCGCGTGGCTGATCTACCAACACGGCTGGCGCTGGGACGACGACGGGCACTGGTCCCGGCAGTCCGACCCCGGACCCTGCGAGTCGGCAGCCCTTCGACCCGGGGACCTGCTCGTGGTCGACGAGGCCGGGATGCTCGACCAGGAGACCGCCCGTGCGCTCCTCACCGTCGCCGACGAAGCCGGCGCCCGGGTCGCGTTCATCGGGGACCGCCACCAGCTCCCGGCCGTCGGCCGGGGCGGCGTCCTCGACCACGCTGTCGCCTACGCGGACCCGGCGGCGGTCGTGACCCTCGAGACCGTGCGCCGATTCACCGACGAGGCCTACGCCATCCTGAGCCTCCGGATGCGCGAGGGCTACCGAAGCGACGAAGTGTTCGACGCACTTCTCGCAAGCGGTCAGATCGTCGTGCACCCCTCTGATGTCGAGCGCACAGCGGCTCTCGCGCGCCTCGGTGCGGCCGGCGACCTCGTCATGGCCGACACCCGTGAGCAGGTCGCCGACCTCAACGCGGCCATCCGCGCGCAGCGCACGGACGTCGATCCCCTCTCCGGAGGCCGCCCGACGGTGACCACCAGCCGCGGCGAGACACTCACGGTCGGCGACCGAATCGCGACGCGCCGCAACGACCCCGACCTCCGCGTCGCGAACCGACAGACCTGGACCGTGACCGGCGTGGGCGGCGACGGCTCGGTGACCCTCCAGGATCGGGGACGAGACCAGGTCGTCCCCGCCCAGTACGCGCGAGGGCACGTCGAGCTCGCCTACGCCACGACCGTCCACGGAGCCCAGGGCGAGACCGTCCCCCGAGCCCACGTCGCCCTGACCGACTCCACCGGCGCCGCAGCGGCGTACGTCTCCATGACCCGCGGCCGAGCCGGCAACACGGCGCACCTGGTCGCCGAGACCCTCGAGGACGCCAAGCAGCAGTGGATCGACGCGTTCGCGCGCAACCGGTCCGACCTCGGCCCTGCCCGCGCCCGCGACGCCGCCCTCGAGGACATCGAACGGTACGGACCCGCGCTGCGACCGGAAGCGCCCCCACCGGCCCGGGAACGACGGCACCGAGAGCGAGAACAACGGCACGGCCCGTCACGTCAGTCGGGGCTCAAGGGCCTCTCGGTCGGGCGTTGACAACATTTTCTGAACTTTCGTGGGGACGTGCCCTGACCTGCGGCGATGCCAACGTCCCTCCCTTTGTACCTCCCACGCGAAGCTCCGGGCGGGTACGAAGGCGGGTACAACGCCCTCCCATGATGACCGGCGTGAGCCGACGCTCACTGTCGCCGATAACGAGGAGCGCCACGATGACCGCACAACACCACCCCACTCTCCGCCCAAAGAACGCCGGGGACGAGATGCTCACCCTCCAGGAGGCCTGTGCCTTCCTCCGGGTGCCTGAGGGCACCCTGCGCTACTGGCGCACCTCGGGTCCGGGCCGCGCAGCTTCGAGCTCGGCCGCCACGTCCGGTACTGGCGCGCCGACCTCATCCTCTGGCTCAGCGAGCAGACCAACCGTCCACAGAACCACCGCTGAGACTGTCCGCCGTCAGATCTCGGAGAGACGATGGAGCGATCTCGGAAGGAGCATCACCATGGCGGGAAACATCGCCAAGCGAGCCAACGGCAAGTGGCGGGCGCGGTACCGCGACGAGTCCGGAAGGAGCACTCGCGACACTTCGACCGCAAGATCGACGCCCAGCAGTGGCTCGACGCGGTCACCTCGGCCGTCGTCACGGGCACCTACGCCGACCCGAAGGCCGGCCGGATCACGTTCGCGGCGTTCTTCGGCGAGTGGTCAGCCCGCCAGGTCTGGGCACCCGGCACCAGGCTCGCGATGTCGCTGGCGGCCAGATCCGTGCCCTTCGCCGGGAAGCCGATGAAGGAGGTCCGGCGCTCGGACGTCGAGACGTGGATCAAGCAGATGGATGCCGCCGGGCTCGCCCCCGGGACGATCAAGACGCGGTATTTCAACGTCCGGTCGGTGTTCCGCGCCGCCGTCAACGACCGAGTGATCGGCTCCGACCCGACCGACACAGTGCGCCTCCCACGCGGCCGCCGTGCCGACGTCGCCATGTCGATCCCCACACCCGAAGACGTCGGACAGCTCATGGTCGTGGCCGACGAGCGGTTTCGGCCCTTCATCGCCCTGTGCGCCTTCGCCGGATTGCGGCTGGGCGAGGCGGCCGGCGTCCAGCTCGGCGACATCGACTTCCTCCGGAGATCGCTCAGGGTCTCCCGCCAGGTCCAGCGCGTCAACGGTGGAGCCATCGACGTCCGGGCGCCGAAGTACGGATCAGAGCGCGTTGTCTACCTCGCCGACAGCCTCGTCACCGTCCTCTCCGAGCACGTCGCCGCTCACGGCACCACCGGCAAGCAGCGGTGGCTCTTCGCCGGGGCCGGCGAAGAGCCACCGCACCAGAACACCGTCGCTTACTGGTGGCGCAAGACCCTGCGCGAGGCCGGCCTCGTCGGCATCAAACTCCACGACCTGCGCACTTCTACGCCTCGGGGCTCATCGCTGCCGGCTGCGACGTCGTGACCGTCCAACGCTCACTGGGCCACGCGAGAGCGACGACGACTCTCAACACCTACGCCCACCTCTGGCCAACGGCCGAAGACCGAACCCGCAGGGCCGCGGAGTCAATCATGGCGACAAGCCTCGGGCTTAGAGCAGCCCGCTCGCCCGAAGACGGCGTGGCTAGCGGCCTCCGCCCGTGAGCTCACGCCGCTAGTGGTGCGTGTTTGAAGTGATCTGACGGTTGGCCTAGTTGAGGATCTCGTCGGCGGTCTTGGTCCACACGAAGGGGTGGCAGCGGTCGTTCCAGCCGTCGACGAACGCACGGATCTTGGCGTTGAGGTCCTTGACGGAGCCGAAGGTCCCCCGGTGGATCGCCTGTCGTTCGATGATGCCGAACCAGACCTCGACCAGGTTGAGCCAGGACCCGGAGGTCGGGGTGAAGTGGACGTGGATCCGGGGGTTGGCGGCCAGCCAGTCGCGGATCTCGATGCGCTTGTGGGCGGCGTAGTTGTCCATCACCAGGTGCAGCTGCACGCCGTCGCCGGTGTCGGGGTAGGCGCGGGCGACCTGCTTGAGGAACGCGAGGAACTCCTGGTGGCGGTGGCGCGGCTTGCACGCGCCGGTGACCTTGCCGGTGGCGATCTCCAGCGCCGCGAACAGCGTCGTGGTGCCGTGCCGCTTGTAGTCGTGGGTGCGTCGTTCCGGCAGGCCCGGCTGCATCGGCAGCATCGGAGCGGTCCGGTCCAGCGCCTGGATCTGCGACTTCTCGTCGATGGAGAGCACGATCGCGTTCTCCGGCGGCGCGAGGTACAACCCGACGACGTCGACGACCTTGCCGACCAGCTCCGGGTCGGTGGAGAACTTGAACGTCTCGACCCGCCACGGCGCGACGCCGTAGTCACGCCACGCCTTCGCGACGGTTCCGTTGCTGATCCCCAGGTGCCGCCCCAGCAACCGCGAGGACCAGTGCGTCACACCGTACTTCTTCGGCGGTGGCCGCAGCGTCACCGCGACGATCCTCCGGTGGTCGATCGTGCGCGGCCGACCCGAGCGCGGATCATCGTCCAATCCCGAGATCCCCTGCGCGGCATACCGGTTGCGCCAGTCGATCACCGTCGGACGCGACACCCCGACCCTCGCCGCGATCGCCGTGTTCGACTCACCGTCCGCGGCCAGCAACACGATCCGCGCCCGCTGCGCCAGACCAGCCCGACCCGACGATGCCCGCGTCAACAGCGTCAGCGCCTCCCGGTCACCAGCACGCAACCCCAACGCCACCGCCGGACGATTCGCCATGCCCCATCGTCCCAGCCCACCAACTGTAAATCAACTAACTACACGCGCCACTAGGTCTGAACTTCCGTCGACCTCGTATTCCGTCGCTGCGGCACGTCTTGTCACCTTCGGCGCACGAAACCACAGGCAGTCATCGGCTACTGCAAGGGGTTGGCAACCAGGCGGGGCAGCGTCCCGATCTTGCGGCGAGGGACGCCCGGAATGGGAATGCCAAGACTCCGCGATTCGCTCTGAAGCAGCAGGCGCAAAGCCATCCAGACAACACTACAACGGCACCGGCGGGAAGTTCGGCTTGATATACCTGTTAACAAAGAGACCCTTTGACTCGGCCATCATCAGTTGATCGTAGAGGTGCTGGGGCACTCCTGAATAGAGGTACGTTGCACCCCCCTTGAACATGACCGCCAAGGCACTGTCGACCGGGTCATATCCGACCATTTCGATAGCGGTCGACTCCACGTACTGCATCTCAGGAATCACAGCACCTCCTCCTCCGCGGCCAAGGCAGCAGCTGTTGTCGAAGTGCGCCAGGCGACGACCGCCGACGTGTAGTGGGACGGGTCGGGGCGAGGATCCTTGCGCCAACCGGTCGCGAGGTCCGGGTCTGACCCGATCGGCTTGTGCCTAGCTTCCCGAATCCGGAACCTCGAGGGCACCTTCACGGCCTCACCCGTAACGATGGCCTCGCCGGTTCGCAAGGCCGGCAGGAGGGACACCAGATCGGTCAGTTCGTCCGGGAGGGCCGCGGCAACCCGGCTTCGATCTGCCTGATTCGTAAGCCGGAGCGCAAGCATCGTCCCGCATTGGCTGAGCGCGGTTGAGTCGAGGTCGGTGGGCCGTTGGGTTACGAGCATCAGACCCACGCCGTGCTTTCGGCCCTCCTTCGCAATCTTGTCCACGGCGCGGTGTGCAGCGGAAGAATCGCCTTCTCGCACGAAGAGGTGCGCTTCTTCGAGCACGATGAGAAGTGGCTGCGCGCGGCTTCCGATTGGAAGGTCCCCTGCCCAATAGAGTCCATCGGAAACGAGTCGGAGCACAGTGCCGATGACTAAGGGAAGGACGTCTGCGGCGGCGCCGGAAAGATCCAGGACGGTGACCGGCTTGTCATGGCCCACCCAGCTACTGAGTAGCTCGTCAAGGTCGGCGTTCGTTCGTCCGTCGGCGTCGGGCGTGTAGTCCACTCCCGGCTCGAGCAAGAAAGCGAACCGGGTGTCCCGAAGCCGGTGCCGCATCATGTCAAGCTGGCGCGCAATCAATCGAGACGTGCCCTTGAAGGGGGCCTTACTCCCAGGCTCGTATGGCAGGTACTCACTTGGAGTAAGGGTCTCCGGGTCGCCTAGCGAGATCACGGCGGGAGTTGTGAGCATCATGTCGTCGTAGGTGCGGATCTCGAACTCGTTCAGGTCGAACCACAAACCCTTGGCACTGAACGGGATCGGGGTGTCGGCGGTAACGTATGTAGGCTCCGGTGGGGTATTCAGGTGCCTTGCGGCATCCTGACGACGCCGTCTCACCATGTCTCTGATGTCAGCGGAGTTCTGCGGCGAGAGTTCTCCCATGGTCGCGGCGACGAACTCCTCGAACGGGAGCGCCCAATACGGGACGTAGAGCTGCTGATGGCGTGCCGCCGATGGCGACGCCGAGAACACGGCGCCGTTGTCCCCCACCGCGTCCGCATATTCACC
This sequence comes from Terrabacter sp. Root181, assembly GCF_001428505.1. Taxonomy (GTDB): domain Bacteria; phylum Actinomycetota; class Actinomycetes; order Actinomycetales; family Dermatophilaceae; genus Terrabacter. Next base: position 1,325,496 of record NZ_LMHU01000001.1, on the reverse strand, counting down.
ATGTGGATCGATAACCAACACGCGTGCAGAGGAGTAACCCTGTTCGGCGATCGACTCCAAGAGAACGGCGACCAAGTTCGACTTGCCTGCGCCGGTAGACCCGACAACCACTGAGTGTCGCGAAACCAGGGTGGCGAGGTCGACTGTCGCGGGTATGGAGCGAGCTGCGGCCAAATGTCCAACCGCTAAGGCTGCTGCCGAACTCTCGCTGTAGATGACAGCGAGCTCTGGGGTGGTTGCAATGTGCACCTCGTCATCGATGGTCGGATATTGGCTCACACCGCGCTCGAACTCATCTCCGATAGCCTCCCCGAACAACGTCACGGTCATCCAGCGGCTGTCGATCTCCTTGCCCGGCTCCGAGACGACCGAGTTTGGAATGGCCGCGGCGCCAACCTGGGAGCAGATCCCGTAGAGGTGCGTGTATCCAAGCGGGATGCGCACCATCGAACCGACCTGACCGATCCTGTGGGATTCGCCTTCGACCATCACAAGGGACGTCTGGCCCCTTAGCAAGCGCACCGTCACGATCTTCCCAGTGACGGACTGAACACGCCCGATGAGTGTCGCTGGTGCCGGCATCAGGCACGCCCAGGTCGGCTGCTGGTCATAGATGCCAGGAACTCGGCGAACACGTTGAAGTCACCGAGGTTCACTCGTCCGGTGCTGGTGGACGATCCGGAGACTGGATCTGGCGTGAAGTACTTGACCAGCCGGCCAGCGGCGACCACGCCTGGGCCTGTGTCGACTTCCCAGTCGGCCAGCTGGCCGCGGATCACCCCTGAGTTCGGACCGATAACAGTGAGATTCCAATGCTTCTCCGCGCATCTCACGACATGACTGTCGGTGTGGATGTCGTCGTAGACCAGCGCGAAGATGGCACTGCTTGCTGTTGACTCCAGCCCCGAGAGAAGAGTCGCGTTGATGTGTTGGTCGCCCCAGCTGTAGCCGCACGTGACCAGCACCGAACTCACCCTCGAGACACACATCGCGAGTCGATCCATCAATGCCAGGTACGGCATTTTTCGAGACTCGTCGTACTTCAGGTGCGAAGGCAAAATCATCGACCCGTCCGGTACTCCCTCCCCTCGGACAGTGCCCTGACTCTCCGCTGCCCAGTTCACCGAGCCGTGGATCTTCCATACCCTCGTCCACTCGGCCGCCTCACGCGACGCCACCGCAGAGGGCAGGAAGTACGGCCTATGGCTGCCCACGAATCCGTCGAAAACCGGAACCCGTGCAAGCTCGAGCGAGCGCTCGATCAGCACGTCGTAGTTCGTCGTAAACACCTCCACCGGATGACCGCGTGACGCGTTTCGCACCCAATCGGCGAACTCCCGGTGAGGCAAATCCGCTGGAATGTCCTCCTCGCTTGGCGACGCGATCGTCGCGATCGACACCTGAATGGTTCTCTCCAACGTGCCCAAATCCGCGGAACTCAGTCCAAATCCGGTCGCGGTGGGGATCATCGCCGCAGTCGTCATCCGAAGCAGGCCGAGGAGGGACTCGATGTGTGGATCTTGCTTCCGTGCAACGCAGGCTTGGACCAGCTGCTCCCACGCGTCCTCGAAGCGCGGGTTTGCATCGACGCATGCTCTTCGCACCTGCTCAGTCAGCCCAGCAATCGCTGGAATCAGCGGCGTGTAAGAGCGAGCCCCACCACCTACAGGCATCGGTGCAATGTTCACCGCGCTAGAGGTGCCAGCACCCATTAGAAATGACAACGGAGCATCAGGTGCACACAGGTGGTCGCGGAGCCTACCAATGAGGTCGTACGGGTCATAACCAACCAACGGGATCCCCCTCTCACCCACGGAACTCGACTGATCGCTCATGATCGGCCGCAGTTGGTAGCGCCGAGCCTAAGTCACCGTATAGTCGCCCGCGGGAAGGCGCGACCCAAGCTCGCCCCTCTCCGTCGGCGGCACGTTCGACGGGGCGACGCGCCGCGAGGCATGCACCCGGCCTTCCCACGAACCGCTACCCGACGTCGCCGGCCCTATGGCGCTAGCAAGTCGGGCGGGTGGCCTCGTCCTCTCCCCGGCCAAGCAACGACTGGGCACCTCTAGCGCTACTTCTTGCGGACTGTCTGCGGACTGAGAGGTGTTGCAGCCCCTCTGAACTGGGAAAACGTGCTGATTCAGACGTTGAAGCGGAACTCCACGACGTCGCCGTCGGCCATGACGTAGTCCTTGCCCTCGATGCGGACCTTGCCGGCGGCCTTGGCGGCGTTCATGTTCCCGGCGGCGACGAGGTCGTGGAACGAGACGACCTCTGCCTTGATGAAGCCGCGCTGGAAGTCGGTGTGGATGACCCCGGCGGCCTGCGGGGCGGTCCAGCCCTTGCCGATCGTCCACGCACGCGACTCCTTGGGGCCGGCCGTGAGGTAGGTCTGTAGCCCGAGGGTGTGGAAGCCGGTCCGGGCGAGCTGGTCCATGCCGGACTCCTCGGCGCCGAAGCTCTGGAGCAGCTCGAGCGCCTCGTCGGGCTCCATCTCCATGAGGTCCATCTCGAGCTTCGCGTTGAGGAAGACGGCGTCGGCCGGGGCGGCGAGCTCGCGCAGCGACTCCTGCAGCTCGGCGTCGGCGAGCTGGTCCTCGTCGAGGTTGAAGACGTAGATGAACGGCTTGGTCGTCAGCAGACCGAGCTGCTTCGCCTCGGCCAGGTCGACCCCGGCGGACGGCCCGGCGGCATACAGCGTGTGGCCCTCCTCGAGGACCTTCTGCGCGGCGACCGCGAGGTCGACGGCGGCCTTCTTGTCCTTGTTGACCCGGGCCTCCTTCTCGAGGCGGGGCACGGCCTTCTCGAGCGTCTGGAGGTCGGCGAGGATGAGCTCGGTGTGGATCGTCTCGATGTCCCCGGCCGGGCTCACCTTGCCGTCGACGTGCACGACGTCGCCGTCCTCGAACGCGCGCACGACCTGGCAGATCGCGTCGGCCTCACGGATGTTCGCGAGGAACTTGTTGCCGAGCCCCTCCCCCTCCGAGGCGCCGCGGACGATGCCGGCGATGTCGACGAAGCTCACGGTGGCCGGGAGGATCTTCTCGGACCCGAAGATCTCGGCGAGCGCACCGAGGCGCGCGTCGGGCAGCGGGACGACGCCGACGTTCGGCTCGATCGTCGCGAACGGGTAGTTCGCTGCGAGCACGTTGTTCTTGGTCAGCGCGTTGAAGAGCGTCGACTTGCCGACGTTGGGGAGACCGACGATTCCGATGGTGAGTGCCACGAGGACAAGAGTTTAGTGGCGATCGGGCCCGGCTCCGACCACGAGGGCGTATGCCGTCCCGACCGGGTCACGTGATCGTCCACTCCCAGCCGGGCTGCCAGGCGAAGGGCGCGTCGACGAGCTGCTCGAGCGGGACTCCGTCGAGCAGGTGCTGCAGGGCCCACCGGTTGGCCGAGTGGGCGATGACGAGGACGCGCTCGCCGTCGTGGATGCGGCGCAGGTCGTCGAGGAGACCGGCTGTCGCGTCGACGACGTCGCGGTAGCTCTGGCCGCCGCCGGGGAACGGCGCGTCGACGTGCTCGAGGCGGAGGCGCTCGAGCTCGGCCACGGGCCTGCCGTTGAGCGTGCCGTAGTCGCACTCGCGCAGCCGGGCGTCCTGGCGCAGGCTCACCTCGCAGTCGCCGTAGGCCAGCTGTGCCGTCTCGACGGCACGGGCCAGGTCGGAGGACCAGACGGCGGCGAAGCCGCTGGCGGGGCGGCGCTCACCGAGCTCGGTGGCGAGGCGACAGCCCTCCTCCGACAGCCGACCGGGGAGCCAGCCTGTCGCGATGCCGGCCTCGTTGTCCTCGGTGATCGAGTGCGTCTCGTAGACGAGCTCGACGCTCATGCGCCCGCCCTGGGCAGCCGGACGCCACAGAGCTGGCGCGACTGGGCCACGAGGTTGCCGGCGGAGTCCCAGATCATGGCGTCCTCCTCCATCATCCCGCCGCCGAGGGTGTCGCTGCCGAGCGTGACCTGCAGCCAGCCCGGCTCGGGCCGGCGGCGCACGTGGCCGGTGAACTCGAGCGTGGGCGTCCAGCCGAAGAGCCCGAGGTCGAAGGCGACAGGCGGGAGCGCGTCGAGCGCCATCATGAGCATGGTCGTGTCGGGGTCGCGCCCGTCACGCAGCCGCAGCCAGCCGCGCATGACGCCACGCATCGAGGGCTTGCCGAGCGCCCACCCGGCGGTGCTCGGGTCGAGGCGCAGGTCGAGGCGCTCGAGGAACTTGGCGTTCGCGAGGAAGTCGGGCGGTGCCTGCTCCGCCGAGACGCACTGCTCGGGTGGGGGCATGTCGGGCGGGCTGGCCTGGCGCTGGACGTCGAGGTCGGTGAGGTTGCCGAACGAGCCGATGGCCCGCATCCGCTCGACCGGCCGGCCGTCGTCGTCGGTCTGGTGGATCGTCATCTGCCCGGTGGAGAGCTTGCGGCCGCAGCGCATCACCTCGGTCGTCACGGTGAACGGCCCCGGCTGCGAGGCGGTCATGAAGTAGGCCGACAGCACGACGGGGTCGACGTGCTCGGTCGTCTCGGTCGGGTCGGCGGCGAGGTGCTCGCCGAGGGCGCGCAACGCCGTCGTCATGACGAGCCCGCCGTTGACGGCGTTGCCGATCATCCACTCCTCGTGGAAGGTGCCGTGCCGCTGGCTGGGGTCCTGGCCGGTCTCGAGCCGGGTCGCGTCGTCGTACTCGCTCACGGACTAGGTGTAACAGACCTCCCGGACGCGCCGCCCACCCCGGGGCGTATGCCGTCCGCCACGTCCCACGGGTCGGGTGGCGCGTGCCGTCGGGTCGGGTGTGGCGTCCCCACGGTGTCGGCGGCATCTGGGACGGTGCTGGCATGGACCTCACCGCTCTGCTCGTCGGGCTCGTCATCGGGGCACTCGTCGGCGGGCTGCTCGCCTGGCTCTCAGCCCGCTCCGCCCTCCTCGCACGGTCGGCCGGCGCCGAGGCCGAGCGCGACGTGCTCCGCGAGCGGGTCTCGGACCTCGAGGCCGCGCGCGACCTCGACGACACGACGGCCACCCTGCTCGCCCCGCTGCGCGACACGATCGGCCGGGTCGAGCGACAGGTCGGGGCGCTCGAGCGCGACCGGTCGCTCCAGTTCGGCCAGCTCGGTGAGCGCCTGACCGAGGTGAGCCGCTCCACCGAGTCGCTCCGCTCCGAGACGGCGACCCTCGCGAGTGCCCTCAACGCCTCCACGGTCCGCGGCGCCTGGGGCGAGGTGCAGCTGCGGCGCGTGCTCGAGCTCGCGGGCCTCATTGCCCGCTGCGACTTCGACGAGCAGGTGACGCGCGTCAGCCGCCACGGCGCGACGGTGCGTCCCGACGCGGTCATCAACCTCCCCGGCGCGCGCCACGTCGTCGTCGACTCGAAGGCGCCGATGGCCCACTTCCTCCAGGCGCACGGCGACACGGTGTCCGAGGTCGAGCGCGCTGAGCTGCTGGCCGCCCACGCGACCTCGCTCCGTCGCCACGTCGAGGGCCTGGCCGCCAAGGCGTACTGGACGGCCTTCACGCGCTCCCCCGAGGTCGTCATCTGCTTCGTCCCCGGCGAGGCGATCCTCGCGACCGCGCTCTCCGACGACCCCGGGCTCTACGAGCACGCCCTGTCACGCAAGGTCGTGCTCGCCTCCCCCGGCACGCTGTTCGCCGTGCTGCGCACCATCGGGGCCATCTGGCAGCAGGACGCCCTCGAGCAGAACGCCCGCGAGCTGCTCGTCATCGGGCAGGACCTCTACGCGCGACTCGCGACCCTCGGCGGGCACGTGACCACCATGGGCCAGTCCCTGTCGCGCTCCGTCGAGCAGTACAACAAGTTCGTCGGCACCCTCGAGTCCCGAGTCCTCGTCACGGCCCGACGGATGCACGAGCTGCACCTGACCACCGAGGCGCCGCCCACGCTCGAGCCGCTCGAGGTGGCCCCGCGCTCGCTCAGCGCGGCCGAGCTGACCGACGACCTCGGGCGCACGGCCCGGGACGAGGCGTTCCTCGGACGGACCGTCGGACGTGGCAGCCAGGGCTCCGTCGGGAGCGACGACCCAGTTCGCGGCGCCGACGCGGACCCGCGCGAGCAGTCCGCCTGAGCGGTCCTTCGAGCGTGCCGGCGTGACCGGTTTCTCGGGGCGCCATCTTCAGGATGTCCGATTCATCCGGGAAGTGGACACCTGCTATGGCGCCACGGACAATACGCGCGTGGGATTGGGTAGATCGTGACCGGGGCGGGGGGCCCGGGTCCCGAGGACTCCAGAGCGCCGGGACGGCGCATCGGTCCGTACGAGCAGAGCCTGCGCGAGTCGCGCGAGCGTGTCGAGGCGGCCGCGCGCGAGCATGCCCGCCGGCGCCGGCGCACCCGTGTCGTTGCCGCCGTCGCGACCCTCGCCGTCGTGGCGGGAGTCGGCTACGGCGCCTTCCGCTACCTCGGACTGCGTGAGGTCCCGACCGCCCTGCCCACCACCGCTGCACAGCCGACGTCGTGCGCCGACCCGGTCAAGGTCCGGGTGTCCGTGGCCCCGGCCATCGCCCCTGCCGTCGCCGCCGCGGCCGAGTCGCTCGCCTCGCGCTCCGACGCGCCCTGCGCCGCCTACACCATCGACGCCGAGGAACCCTTCTCGGTCGCGGGTTCACTGGGCGGCGCCGGGCGCCCGGACGCGTGGATCACCGACTCGTCCGTCTGGATCGGCCGCGCCAACGCCGTGTCACGTGCCAGGGTCACGCCCGGCGAGCCGTTCGCGACGAGCGCGGTGCTCGTCGCGATGACGGACGAGAACGCGTCGAGGCTCGGCAGCCGCCTGCGCTGGGCCGACCTGCTCGGCGGCGCCGTCCCCCTGCGCATCCCCGACCCGAACCGGTCGGCCATCGCCCGCATCGCGCTCGGTGTCGCGGCGTCGTCGCTGACCGACGCCAGGCTCCGGGCCCTGGCGGTGGCCTCCGCCCCGACCGCCAGCGGCGGAGTGAGCCTCGACGGCATCGCGAAGGCCGACCAGGGCCTCGGGGCCGTCGTCTCGCAGGCACAGCTCGTGGCATGGAACGCGGCGCAGCCTGAGGAGTCGCTCGCCGCCGTCGCCCCGGCCGAGGGAGCGCCGGCCCTGGAGTACTCCCTCGTCTCGCTCACCACCGACACGGCCAAGGCCGGCCTCGTCACCGCGCTCGAGCACCACCTCACCTCCGCCGATACGCGAAAGGTGCTGCAGGACAGCGGTTTCCGAACGCCCGACGGCAACCCGACGGATCTCTCACCGCTGTACGGGGAGATCCGTGTCGCAGGCGATGCCGAGGGGGCGTCCCTGACGAAGGCGGCCGGCCTCTGGAACGCCGCGGCGCGGAAGACCCAGGCCCTGCTCGCCGTCGACGTGTCGGGCTCGATGCTCGAGCGCACCGACAACGGCACTCGTCTCGCGATCGTCCAGAAGTCGACGGCTCGGGCCGTGGCCGCGGTCTCGCCGACGACCGTCGCGTCGCTGTGGATCTACTCGCTCCACGTCGGCAGCCGCGCCGACGACTACCGGCAGCTCACCGGCTACGCCGGACTCGGCGTGAGCAAGAGCCTCGGCGCCCTCGACGACGCCGTCTCCGGACTCGACACGTATGTCGGCGGCGGCAGCGGCCTCTACGACACGATCGCCGCCGCCTACGACCGGGCCCGGTCGGCGTGGCGGCCCGGCTACGCCAACACCCTCATCGTCGTCGCCGACGGCCCGAACGAGGACGACTACGGCCTGACCCTCGAGCTGCTGAAGAAGCGCCTCGCGTCGGCCAAGGACCCCAAGCGGCCGGTGCGGGTCGTCATCCTGGGCATCGGAGGCCGTGCCGACGACGCCGCGATGCGTCAGGTCGTCAGCATCACCGGCGGGCAGTACGTCTCGACCGAGACCGTCGAGGAGCTCCAGCCGGTGCTGGCGAAGGCGCTCGGGGGCTGACCCTCGCGGCGGCGTGACCGCCGCCGGTGTCAGTGGAGCGAGCCGGAGTCCTCAAAGGCGGCGTCGTGCCGGAGCGTGCCGGCGTCCTCACCCTTGCGGGCCTTGAGGTCACGACGCAGCTCGTTGGGCAGCGAGAAGAGCAGCGACTCCTCCGCGGCGATGACCGCCTCGACCTCGCCGTAGCCCCGCTCGGCCAGCCAGGTCAGCACGTCGCGCACGAGTACCTCCGGCACGCTGGCGCCCGAGGTGACGCCGACCGTCGAGACGCCGTCGAGCCAGGCCTCCTCGATCTCGTCGGCGAAGTCGACGAGGTGGCCGTCGCGGGCACCGTGCTCGATCGCGACCTCGACGAGACGCACCGAGTTGGACGAGTTGCGCGACCCGACGACGATCATGAGGTCGGTGTCCTTGGCCATCTGCTTGACGGCGAGCTGGCGGTTCTGGGTGGCGTAGCAGATGTCGTCGGAGGGCGGGCTCTGCAGCGCCGGGAACTTCTCCTTGAGGCGGGCGACCGTCTCCATCGTCTCGTCGACCGACAGCGTGGTCTGGGACAGCCAGACGACCTTCTCGGGGTCGCGCACGCTGACGTTGTCGACGTCGTCGGGCCCGTCGACGAGCGTGATGTGCTCCGGCGCCTCGCCCGCCGTGCCCACGACCTCCTCGTGGCCCTCGTGCCCGATGAGCAGGATGTCGAAGTCGTCGTCGGCGAACCGCACGGCCTCGCGGTGCACTTTCGTCACGAGGGGGCACGTCGCGTCGATGGTCTTGAGGCTGCGGGCCCTGGCCTCCTCGTGGACGACGGGGGCCACGCCGTGCGCGGAGAAGATGACCGTGGCGCCCTCGGGCACCTCGTCGGTCTCGTCGACGAAGATCGCGCCGCGCTTCTCGAGCGTCGTGACGACGTGCCTGTTGTGCACGATCTGCTTGCGGACGTAGACCGGCGGACCGTAGAGCTCGAGGGCCTTCTCGACCGTCACGACCGCCCGGTCGACGCCGGCGCAGTAGCCACGTGGCGCCGCGAGGAGGACCTTCTTGGCGGACATCTGGTCGGCTGGCTCGCTCATGGCCCCATCGTAGGGGGGCGCACCCGCCGTTCCCGATTCGCCGTCCGGGCCGCGACCACCCCGCAGCGAACGAGGACGTCGTGTGCCGGAACGTCCTCGAGCAGGCCGCGTACCTTGGGCAGGGCGAACGCGCGGTGCTCGGGCTCTGCCTCCGCGTCGAGCAGCACCCCGACCTGACCGGCGAGGACGTTGAGCCACACCGCCACCCCGCTCGCGAAGAGCTCGGGCCCCTCGGGCAGCGGGGCCCCTCCCGCGGCGCCGTATGCCGCCGCCAGCAGCCCCAGCGCCGCCTCGTCGGGCACGTGGTGGAGCAGCACGGTGCCCACCTCCCGGGCCGGGTCGTGCGCGCCGACGTCGTCCCAGTCGAGCAGCCACCGCGTGCCGTCCCGCTCGACGAGGGTGTTGTTCGCCTTGAGGTCGCGGTGACAGAGCACCGGGCTCCGGAGCGGTACCGAGGTCGCCCGGGCGCCGAGCTCGCCGAACTCCGCTGCCCGGGCCCTCATTCGTGGCGCCCACTCCGTGCCGACGGCCACGGCCCGAGCGGCGAGCTCGGCCCAGTCGACCGTCGACGCGGTGTAGGGCGCGTGGACCGTGTCACCCGGGGCCGGGTCGAGCGCGAGCCCGTGGATGAGGGCGCCCTGCCCCAGCACCCAGCGCTGCGCGGCGAGGTCGGAGCGGTCCGGTACGACACCCGGGGCGAAGACGTGGACGCGCCACCCCGTCCCGGACGCGTCGCGCACGAGGACCGAGCCGTCGCGAGCGAGGACGGGCCTCGGCGCGAGCAGCCCGGCACCCAGGCACCTCTCGACGAAGGCGACCTCGTGACGCGCTCTGGACTCGACCACCCCGTCAGGGTCCTCTCGCCAGAAGGCCCGCTTGACGGCATACGCGCCCGTGTCGGTGACGAGGCGGTGGACCTCGCCCACGGCGCCTCGCGCCACCCACTCCATCGACCGGACCCGAACGAGCCCGAAGTTGTCGGCCACCCAGCGTGCGGTCTCGGCGGACCCGGCAGTCACCGCGCCGACGCCAGGTGTGCGGCACGGAACCCGCAACACCTTTAGGGTGACGCGGGTGAGCATGACGAGCCCGCTGCCCGACAAGGCCGCCGACACGACGGCCGAGCAGCCGTGGCCGGTGCGGGTCCTCAGCCTCAAGATCTCCGACTACGTCGACCGGATGAGCCAGCTGTGGGTCGAGGGTCAGGTCGTGCAGTTCAACCCTCGCGGCGGCACCGCGTTCCTCACGCTGCGTGACCCCGACGTCGACATGTCCCTGTCGGTCTCCGTGCCGATGAACGCCGTCAACGCCATGCCGATCCCCCTCGCCCAGGGCGCCCGGGTGGTGCTGCAGGCCAAACCGACCTTCTGGACCAAGCGCGGCACCCTCCAGCTCGAGGCGCGGCAGATCCGTCCCGTCGGCATCGGCGACCTCCTCGCGCGCGTCGAGATCCTCAAGCGCACGCTCGCTGCCGAGGGCGTCTTCGACGCGGGCCGCAAGCGACCGATCCCGTTCCTGCCCCACCGCGTCGGACTCATCACGGGCCGCAACTCCGCGGCCGAGAAGGACGTCGTCGAGAACGCCCGGCGCCGTTGGCCCGCAGTCGTTTTCGAGATCCGTGAGGTCGCCGTGCAGGGTGCGTCGGCCGTCACCGAGGTCGTCGATGCCCTGCGCGAGCTCGACGCGATGCCGTCCGTCGACGTCATCGTCATCGCCCGCGGCGGTGGGGCGCTCGAGGAGCTGCTCCCCTTCTCCAACGAGGCGATGGTCCGTGCCGTCGCCCAGGCGCGCACTCCCGTCATCAGCGCCATCGGGCACGACGTCGACACGCCGCTGCTCGACCTCGTCGCCGACTGGCGGGCATCCACGCCGACCGACGCCGGCAAGAAGGTCGTCCCCGACGCCGCCCACGAGCGCGCCCTCGTCGACGCCGCGCGCGACCGGGTGCGCCGGGCCCTCGTGCGACGGGTCGAGGCGGAGCGGTCGGGCCTGCGGTCCCTCGTCTCACGTCCGGTGATGGCCGACCCGGTCGCCCTGGTCCGCGTGCGCCGCCAGGAGGTCGCGGCCCTCCGGGCGCGGGCCACCGCCCGCATCGAGGCCCGGCTGCACCGGGCCGCCGACCAGGCCGAGCACCTGCGCCGCCAGGTCGTCGCGCTCTCGCCCCAGTCGACCCTCGAGCGCGGCTATGCCGTCGTGCAGCACCGGGACGGCCGGATCGTCATGGACCAGGACGACGTCGGCGTCGGCGAGCTGCTGCGGGTGCGTGTCGCGCGTGGCGACTTCGGCGTGCGGCCCGTCACGGCCGGCGCCGAGGATGCACCGCCGAAGGCCGCGACGCGCGGGACCGCGGCCCGGAAGGCGACGAGCAGCCCTGCCACGAAGGCGGCCTCGCCGCGCAAGCCCCGAGCCACCCGTCGAGCCGCCACCCCGAAGCCGGCGAGCGGCGACGACGGCGCGGCGTCGTAGGGTGGCGCCCATGGCTGACGCGACGACCACCGACGGCTTCCCCGACATCGCCGGGATGCGCTACGAGGACGCCCGCGAGGAGCTCATCGCGATCGTCGCCAAGCTCGAGGCCGGGCAGGCCCCGCTCGAGGACTCGATGCAGCTCTGGCGTCGGGGCGAGGCCCTCGCGGCGCACTGCGCGACCTGGCTCGACGGCGCGCAGGCCGAGATCGAGCGGGCGACCCGTCCCCCGGCTCCGGCCGGGGAGCTCCACGCCGACGACGAGATCTTCGACGAGGACGACGAGTCCTGAGCCCGGCGGGTCCTCGCGCCGCAGCCGGTGAGACGGTCGTCAGCCGGTCGTGGTCGAGGGAGTCGGCGTGACGCCCGCGGCCGGGGTCACGCGCGCCAGGGCCGCGACGAACGCCTTGAGCTCGTCCTCCGGTGCCGTGCCGCTCGCCACGAGGGTCAGCCCCCGCGCGCCCTCACCCCGGACGACGTAGGCGACCTGGCCCGCATCGCTCGCGACGAACCTCTCGAAGGCACGGCCCGACACCGTCACGGTCCCGGCTGCCTCCCCGTCGTCCACCGAGCGGGCGACCCAGCCCTGCGTCGCACCCACGGCCTGCTTGAGGGCGATGTCGGCCCCGCTCGGGGTCGTCCACACCGTCGTGAAGGTGGGCACCTTCTCCGTCCCGGGCGCGTACGTCGCCACGGTCGGCACCCAGCCCTCGCCGAGGCCCTGGGGCAGCTGGACCGGCCAGGCCGTCTGCGCCGCGACCTGGCTCGCCTTGCCCGCCGCGTCGACGGCCGGCCGCTGCACCTGGGTGATGCGCGGGACGACGGCGACGAGCGCGAGCACGAACAGGCCGATGACGAACATCGAGCGGAACATGTTGGGAAAGGTGCCCAGCGAGTAGCGGCTCGGTGGGGCCGCCTGCACGGGGGACTCGGTCGCCTCGGGCTGCTCGGTCGCCTCCGTCGTCTCGGGCTGCTCGGTCGCCTCGGGCTGCTCGGTGGCCGGCGCAGGGGTGCTCTCTGCCGAGGGTGTCGACGGCGTCGACGGGGTGCTCATGACCCCATGCTCCCCGACTCCCGGACGCGGTCCAAACCCGGGTACGGCCACCGATAGGCTGGCGCCGACTCGTTCTGCGCCGACGGAGGACCTTTGATGAAGCACAGCCAGCCGGATCGCAACCTCGCTCTCGAGCTGGTCCGGGTGACCGAGGCAGCGGCCATGGCCGGAGGCCGGTGGGTCGGTCGCGGCGAGAAGAACAAGGCCGACGGTGCCGCGGTCGAGGCGATGCGGGCCATGATCTCGACGGTCAGCATGCGCGGCGTCGTCGTCATCGGCGAGGGCGAGAAGGACAACGCCCCGATGCTCTTCAACGGCGAGCAGGTCGGTGACGGCACCGGTCCCGAGGTCGACGTCGCCGTCGACCCGATCGACGGCACGACGCTGACGGCCAAGGGTATGAACAACGCCGTCGCCGTCATGGCCGTCGCCAACCGGGGGGCGATGTACGACCCCTCCGCGGTGTTCTACATGGACAAGCTCGCGACCGGCCCCGACGCGGCCGACGTCGTCGACATCCGCCTCCCCGTCGCCGAGAACATCCGGCGCATCGCCAAGGCCAAGAGGGAGACGCCGGCCGACGTCACGGTGGTCATGCTCGACCGGCCGCGGCACGAGCACCTCGCCGAGCAGATCCGCGACACCGGCGCCCGTATCCGCTACATCGTCGACGGCGACGTCGCCGGAGCGGTCATGGCCGCCCGCCCGGGCACCGGTGTCGACCTGCTTCTCGGCATCGGCGGCACGCCCGAGGGCATCATCGCCGCGTGCGCCATCAAGTGCACCGGCGGCGTCATCCAGGGCAAGCTCTGGCCCAAGGACGACGACGAGCGCCAGAAGGCCCTCGACGCGGGCCACGACCTCGACCGCGTCCTGTCCACCGACGACCTCGTCGTCGGCGAGTGCTTCTTCGTCGCGACGGGCATCACCGACGGTGAGCTGCTCCGCGGCGTGCGCTACGGCGCGAAGTCGGCCCGCACCAACTCCCTCGTCATGCGCTCGCGCAGCGGCACCATCCGCACGATCGACAGCGAGCACCGCTTCGACCGTCCGGGCTGGTTCGGCAGCACCGACATGATCGACGAGTGAGGGGCGCCACGATGTCCGACACCACGCCCGTCCGCACCCTCGTCGTCGGCGAGGCCCTCGTCGACGCGGTCACGACCCCAGGCGGTGACACCGACGAGCACGTGGGTGGCAGCCCCGCCAACGTCGCCTTCGGCCTCGCCGCGCTCGAGCACCCCGTCGACCTCGCGACGTGGATCGCGACCGACGAGCGCGGCCGCCGCATCGAGGAGGTGTGCCGTGGGCGCGGGGTCGCCCTGACGGCGGGCTCGCAGGGCGCACCCTTCACCTCCGTCGCGCATGCCACGCTCGACGCCACCGGTGCCGCGAGCTACGTCTTCGACCTCGAGTGGCAGGTGGCCTCGGTCCCCGGCCTCACGGCATACGGCCACGTCCACACCGGCAGCATCGCCGCCGTGCTCGAGCCCGGCAGCGGCCAGGTGCGCGAGATCCTCGCCGCCGCCCGCGAGCTGGGTGCCACCGTGTCCTACGACCCGAACGCGCGACCGTCGCTCATGGGTCGACCCGAGCAGGCCCGGCGCACGATCGAGAGCTCCATCGCGCTGTCCGACGTCGTCAAGGTCAGCGACGAGGACATCGAGTGGCTCTGCCCCGGCGAGTCGGTCGACGACGTCATCCGCGCGTGGGGCGAGCTGGGCGCCGCGCTCGTCGTCGTCACCCATGGGGACCAGGGTGCGGTCGTTCGCGTCACGCGCACCGGGGAGCAGCAGTCACTCCCGGCGCCCTCCGTCACGGTCGTCGACACGGTCGGTGCCGGGGACTCCTTCATGGCCGGGCTCGTGTCCGGGCTGTTGGACGCCGGGCTGCTCGGCGGTCCGTCGGCGCGGACCCGCCTCCACTCGGCCTCCCTCGCCGAGGTCGTGCCCGCCGTGGAACGCGCGCTGCGCACCGGGGCGCTCACGGTCGAGCGCGCCGGAGCCCATGCTCCGGCGCGAAACGACCTGGCCTGAGAACAAATCGGGCATTCGACAAGAGCCCAAGGAGTCGGGCACCATTCTGCGCGACTCGCCGGATAGTTTTGGCCGGTGTTTCACCCTGACGCCCCGGTGCCGGGGCGTCCTCATGTGAGGAAACCTCGTGTCCAACCCCACCCCTCCACAACGCCCTGTCGGCCCGTACGAGCAGAGTCTCATCGAGAGCCGCGCCAACCGTAAGGCCCTCGAGGCCCGGATCGCCGCGGCTCGGCGCAACCGAGTCATTGCGGCCGTGCTGGGCGTCGTGCTGATCGCCGGTGCCGGTGCCGGCGGCTTCGTCTGGTGGAAGGGTCGGGAGGCGGCGCCCGTAGCCGCCCTCACGGTGGCCCCGGGCAAGTCCTGCCCCGACCGCACGCCCGTCTCGGTCTGGGCGTCCGAGGCGGCCCAGCCCGCGGTGCTCGCGCTCGCCAAGGAGTACCAGGCCGACCCGGCGTCCCCGTGCGTCGACTACGTCGTCAAGGGCAAGGCGCCCATCGAGGCGATGATCGGTCTGGGGCAGGGGCAGCCGGACCGGCCCGACGCCTGGATCCCCGACTCGCCGCGCTGGGTCGAGCGCGTCAACGAGACCGCCAAGCTCAACGCCAAGCCGGCCGGCGCCTTCGCGAAGAGCCCGCTCGTCATCGCCATGGACCCCGCCCAGGCCGCCAAGCTCGACGGCCAGCCGAAGTGGCTCGAGCTCGTCGCGTCCGACAGCCCGATCCGGATGAGCGACCCCCGATCGACGACCGCCGGCATGCTGACGCTGGCGTCGGCCCTGCCCGAGCTGTCCAAGGAGCAGGGACGCGTCGTCATCCCCAAGCTCGCCAAGGTCGCGGCACCATCGATCGACGACCTCTTCGGCGACTACAACGCCGACCCGACGACCGCAGCGGCGTTCCCCGTGTCCGAGGCGGACCTCATCGACCACAACCGCCTCTACCCCGACCACAAGATGGTGTCGGTGACGCCGAGCGAGGGCACGCCGGCGTTCGAGTTCTCCCTCGTCAACGTCGCGACGGACCCGGTCCGTGACCAGGCCGTCGAGCTGCTCCGCGCCTACCTCATGACGCCGACAGCGGCCAAGATCTTCGCGCAGTACGGCATCCGCTCGACCGCCGTCCCTGTCACCATGCCGACCCCGCAGGGCAGCGTCGGCGAGGTCAAGATCGGTCCGGGCCCCGACGCCGAGACCGTGACCGCGGCCACCAACGTGTGGCAGTCGGCCACCACCGACTTCTCGATCCTGTCCGTCTTCGACGTCTCCGGATCGATGAAGGAGAAGGTCGGCGACACGACCCGCGTCGCCATCACGCAGGAGGCGGCCGGCATCGCCCTGGCGGCCCTGCCGAAGACGACGAAGCTCGGGCTGTGGGTCTTCTCCATCGACAAGGGCGGCCCTGGCCAGGACTGGCGCGAGCTCGCCCCCATCGGACGGCTCGACGACGACTCCCACCGGGCCGTCGTCGCGACGGCCGCGAGCACCCTCGCCAAGAACGTCGGCGGCGGCACCGGCCTCTACGACACCATCTGGGCGGCCTACCAGAAGGTGAAGTCGCAGTACGACCCGAACCGGGTCAACGCCGTCGTCATCCTCACCGACGGCCGCAACGAGGACCCGAAGGGCATCTCGCTCGAGCAGCTCAAGGCCAACCTCACGGCGGCGAGCGACCCGTCCAAGCCGATCGCGATCACGACCATCGGCATCGGGCCCGACGTCGACCCGAAGGCCCTGTCGCAGATCTCGAGGATGACCTACTCCGACTTCTACGCCGCGCCCTCCCCGGCCGACATGACGACGGTGCTCGCGCGGGCCCTCTTCGACCACGAGTGCAAGAACGGTCGCTGCGTCTGACCGTACGGTCCAGACGGCGTCGTCGCCACACCTTTCACAGCAGAAACACGCACGACCCCCGGTCCGCCGGGGGTCGTCGTTGTTTCGGGGCCGTCCCAAGACGGCGTTTCGCGGGTAGGTCACGGGCAGGTCACCCCCACTAGACCCCGCCTGCGGCGACGCGGTAGGAATGAGGTGTTCCACGTGACCATGGTCACGTTGATCGGTGGGGATCGACGCACAACTCAACGACGAGGAGCGACCATGAGCGGTATCCCAAGACGTGCACTGAGGGCTGGCGGGGTGGTCGCAGCCGCTGCACTCGTGCTGACCGGCTGCCTGCAGAACCCCAACGCCACCGGTGGTTCCGGCGGCGCCGGAGGTACCGGTGGCGGGTTCGCCGACGGCGGATCGGCCGACGGCGACAAGGTCGTGACGATCCTGGGCGCGTTCGGCGGCGACGAGGAGAAGAACTTCAACGCCTCGCTCGCCGAGTTCGAGAAGGCCAGCGGCATCGACATCAAGTACACCTCCGACCAGGACTTCACGACGACGATCAAGCAGAAGGTCAGCTCCGGCGACTCACCCGACATCGGTCTCTTCCCGCAGCCCGGCGGCATGCTCGAGTTCGCAGCCCAGGGCAAGGTGCAGCCGATCGACACCTACCTCGACTACGACAAGCTGCAGGGCACCCTGCTCCCCGGCTTCCTCGACGCGGGCCGCTACAAGGGCCGTGTCTACGGCGCCCCGATGCGCAACGCGGTGAAGAGCATCGTGTGGTACCCCAAGGCCGCCTATGAAAAGGGCGGCTACAACCAGTCGCCAGACACGATCCAGCAGCTGCGCGCCGACGTCGCCGACAAGATCGCCGCCACCGGCATCACCCCCTGGTGCATCGGCTGGGAGTCCGACCAGGCCACCGGCTGGGTCGGCACCGACTGGGTGGAGGAGCTCATGTTGCGGATGTGGGGTCCGGATGTCTACGACGACTGGACCTCGCACCGCATGCCGTTCAACGACCCGAGGGTCGTCAAGGCCCTCGACGAGGCGGCCAAGTTCAACAAGGACCCGCAGATGGTCCTCGGTGGCACCAAGGGCGTGCTCAACACCGCCTTCGGCGACGCCATGACCCCGGCGTTCGCCAACCCGCCGAAGTGCATGCTGCACCGCCAGGGGAACTTCGCCACGACGTTCTACCCCAAGAACGTCCAGGCCGACCTCGACAACCAGGTGGGCATCTACGTCTTCCCGAAGTTCTCGGGCGGCTACGACGGTGCGGCGATTCTGGGCGGCGGTGACCTCGCATCGCTGTTCAACGGCAACGACCCGGACGCCCAGAAGGTCATGGCGTTCCTCACCTCCGACAAGTTCGGCGGCCCGTGGGCCAAGGCCGGCGGCTGGCTCTCGCCGCACAAGACCTTCGACCTCAGCAACTACCCCAACGAGACGACGAAGAAGATCGCTCTCATCGCCAACAAGGCGAGCGTGCTGCGCTTCGACGGCTCGGACCTGATGCCCAAGTCCATCGGCTCGGACGTCTTCTGGAAGGAAATGGTCAAGTGGGAGAACGGTCAGTCCTCGCAGCAGACGGCTGACAACATCGAAGCGGCTTGGCCGAAGTCATGACCGCCGACACCAGCGCGGCAGCGCCGCGACAGCGAATGCGCACCGGGGACGACCCTGACGCACACCTGCGGACCAACCCGCTGAAGCTCGTGATCGGCCTCGTGGGGATGCTCGCGATCGTCTGGGGCCTGGCAAACCTCTTCCTCGCCTTCGCCTACTACCCGCAGTGGTTCGGGAGCAACAAGTTCATCATCGGCGTCCTCGCCATCATCGGCGGTGTCGGTGGTGCAGCGCTGCTCTTCTACTTCCTCAACATGTTCGTCGAGGGGCTGCCGCGGCGGCTGTCCGAGGGCGCGATCCCCTACGCCTTCGTCCTGCCGGGTCTGTTCTTCGTCGCACTGATGCTCATCTACCCGACGTTCCAGACGATCAACTACTCCTTCGCGAACGCCGACAGCACGGCGTACGTCGGGCTGCAGAACTACAAGACGATCTTCGGCAGCAGCGAGTTCTGGCAGTCCGTCGTCAACAACGTCCTGTGGCTGCTCGTCGTACCGGCGGTCGTCGTCGGGTTCGGCGTCATCGTCGCCGTCCTCGCCGACAAGTTGTCCGCCTCGGGCGAGAAGGTCGCCAAGAGCATGATCTTCCTGCCGATGGCCATCTCGGCCGTCGGTGCGTCAGCCATATGGCTGCTCATCTACGCCTACAACAACCCGGGCCAGGCCCAGACGGGTCTGCTCAACGCCATCTGGGTGGGACTCGGCGGTCAGCCGCAGACCTGGCTCGCGATCTCCACGGCGAAGCTCAACTCGATCCTGCTCATGGTGATCCTCATCTGGCTGCAGGTCGGTTTCGCCATGGTGCTGCTCAGCTCCGCCATCAAGGGCGTGCCCGAGGACACCATCGAGGCCGCCCGCATCGACGGTGCGAGCGAGCTGCAGATCTTCTGGCGCGTCATCATCCCGCAGATCAAGGGCACGATCATCACGGTCTTCGTGACGGTCTTCATCATGGTGCTCAAGATCTTCGACATCGTCTACGTCACGACCAACGGCGCCTACGACACCAATGTCATCGCCAACCTCTTCTTCAACAAGCTGTTCGCGCAGAGCGAAGCGGGGCAGGCTACTGCCATCGTCGTCGTCCTGCTCCTCGCGGTGACACCGCTCATCTGGTACCAGATCAAGCACTTCCGCGACGAGGAGGCAAACCGATGAGCCGCTCACTCATGAAGGACGGGCGGCCCCGCAGCCCGTTCTCGATGGTCACCATGGCGATCCTGGCGCTGCTGTGGACGATCCCGACGCTGGGTCTGCTCGTCACCTCGTTCCGCTCGCGCGACGACGCCGCGACCTCCGGCTGGTGGACGGCCCTGCTCAACCCGTTCGGCTCCGACTGGACGACGAGCAACTACGCGGGCGCATGGACCGGGGCCGACCTCAGCTCGGGCTTCATCAACAGCATCGTCGTGGCGATCCCGGCCACGGTCATCCCGATCATGTTCGCGGCCTTCGCCGCCTACGCCTTCACCTTCATGGACTTCCGGTTCAAGGAGCTCATCTTCCTGCTCATCATCGCCGTCATGGTCGTCCCCATCCAGGTGGCGTTCCAGCCGATGCTCAACATCCTGGGCCCGCGCGGCCTCGGCATCAGCGGCGAGTACATCTCGGTGTGGCTGCTGCACACGGGTTTCGGCATGCCCTTGTGCATCTACACCCTGCGCAACTACATGAGCACGCTGCCGCGCAGTGTGGTCGAGTCGGCCAAGATCGACGGGTGCAGCCACTTCCAGACCTTCTGGAGGCTCGTCGCGCCGATGTCCATCCCGGCCATCGCGGCGTTCGCCACGCTCCAGTTCCTCTGGGTCTGGAACGACCTGCTCATCGCCAAGCTCTTCCTCAAGAGCGAGAACACCACCGTCATCGTCAAGCTGCAGCAGCTGCTCGGCACGCAGGGTCAGGGCGCGGAGCTGCTGACGGCCGGCGCGTTCATCTCGATCATCGTCCCGATGATCGTCTTCATCACGCTCCAGCGGTTCATGATCCGCGGCATGACCTCCGGCGCGGTCAAGGGCTGAGGCACCCGCCTCGGCGCCCCGCACCGACCTGCTCGCCAGTCCCCTCCCGGCCGTCACTAGGCTGGGAGGGGACTGTCGTATGCCGTGGGGCTCGGCGGCATACGCCCGAACAGCTCGAGCCCACCTGTGATCGCAAGGAGCGTTTCGTGGCCGACTTCGCCTACGAGGACCTGTTGCCGATCGGCGCCGACGAGACGCCTTACCGGCTGCTGACGACCGAGGGCGTGCGCGCCGTCGACGGGCCGGGAGGGCGCACGTTCCTCGAGGTCGACCCGGAGGCCCTGCGCCTGCTCACCGAGACGGCCATGCACGACATCGCGCACTACCTGCGCCCGGCGCACCTCCAGCAGCTGCGCACCATCCTCGACGACGAGGAGGCGAGCAACAACGACAAGTTCGTCGCGCTCGACCTGCTCAAGAACGCCAACATCGCGGCCGGCGGCGTCCTGCCGATGTGCCAGGACACTGGCACGGCGATCGTCATGGGCAAGCGCGGCCAGCACGTACTGACCGCGGGCACGGACGAGCAGGCGATCAGCGAGGGCGTCTACGACGCGTACACCCGCCTCAACCTGCGCTACTCGCAGATGGCGCCGATCACGACGTGGGAGGAGAAGAACACCGGCTCCAACCTGCCCGCCCAGGTCGAGCTCTACGCCGACACGCTGCCGGGCCACGCGGCGCAGTACAAGTTCCTCTTCATGGCCAAGGGCGGCGGCTCGGCCAACAAGAGCTATCTCTACCAGGAGACGAAGGCGATCCTCAACGAGGACGCGATGATGCGCTTCCTCGACGAGAAGCTCCGCTCGCTCGGCACGGCGGCGTGCCCGCCCTACCACCTCGCCATCGTCATCGGGGGCACGAGCGCCGAGTTCGCCCTGAAGACAGCGAAGTACGCCTCGGCCAAGTACCTCGACACCCTCCCGACGTCGGGCTCGATGACGGGGCACGGCTTCCGCGACACCGAGCTCGAGGAGAGGGTGCTCGAGCTGACCCGGCAGTTCGGCATCGGCGCCCAGTTCGGCGGCAAGTACTTCTGCCACGACGTCCGGGTCGTGCGCCTCCCCCGTCACGGCGCCTCACTGCCGGTCGCGATCGCCGTCTCGTGCTCGGCCGACCGCCAGGTGCTCGGCAAGATCACCGCCGACGGGGTCTTCATCGAGCAGCTCGAGACCGACCCGGCGCGCTTCCTGCCCGACGCGGGCGCCGTCGACCTCGGCGAGCACGAGGACGAGGCCGTGGGCGTCAGCTCGACCAGCCGCAACGTCGTCGTCAAGGTCGACCTGACCCAGCCGATGGACGAGATCCTCGCCGAGCTGAGCCGGCACCCGGTCAAGACCCGGCTCTCGCTCAGCGGCCCGCTCGTCGTGGCCCGCGACATCGCGCACGCCAAGATCAAGGAGCGCCTCGACGCCGGTGAGGAGATGCCGCAGTACCTCAAGGACCACCCGGTCTACTACGCCGGCCCCGCCAAGACGCCCGAGGGAATGCCGTCCGGCTCGTTCGGGCCGACCACCGCGGGCCGCATGGACTCCTACGTCGACCAGTTCCAGGCGGCCGGCGGGTCGAAGGTCATGCTCGCCAAGGGCAACCGGAGCAAGCAGGTCACCGACGCGTGCGACGCACACGGCGGCTTCTACCTCGGCTCGATCGGCGGTCCGGCCGCGCGGCTGGCGCAGGACTGCATCAAGCACGTGGAGGTGCTCGAGTACGAAGAGCTCGGCATGGAGGCGGTCTGGAAGATCGACGTCGAGGACTTCCCGGCCTTCATCGTCGTCGACGACAAGGGCAACGACTTCTTCGCCGAGGTGAGCAAGCCGATGGCCTTCACCATCTCCAAGAGACCGGGCCTCCAGTGACCGAAGGGAATGCGATGAGCGAGACCGCTTCTGCTGACAAGGGATTCGATGACCTGCTCGCCGCCAACCGCGAGTACGCTGAGCATTTCGATATGGCCGGCTTCGATGGCATCGCGCGCGCGGGCGTCGCGATCGTCACATGTATGGATTCGCGTATCGCTCCACTCCAGATGGTCGGGCTCAAGCCGGGGGATGCCAAAATCTTTCGTAACCCCGGAGGAAGGATTGGGACGGACGCACTCGAGGCGCTCATTCTGGCCACGCACCTCTTGGGAGTAGATCGTGTCGTGATTATCCCGCACACGCGTTGTGCGATGGCACTGAACACGGAGCCTGAACTTCAAGAGCTGGTCGCCAGCAAGTCTGGACATAACGCCGCTTGGCAAGAATTTCACACTATCGACGACCAGCAAGCGGCGCTTCGCGAGGATGTCGAGAAGGTCCGAACTCATCCCCTCATCGCATCCGGTACGCGCGTGGGCGGCTTCATGTATGACGTCGACACGGGACTTCTACACCCAGCCAGCCAATAATGTCGTGAACACCATTTGCTTCCGTCAACGCGGCGCCCCGAGTAGGACAATCGAGCGCTGTGCGACCGGCGGCGAGACCGAAACCAAGCCCTGGCCCCGTGCGGAGGCGGGTCGCCTTCCCCCGACCATCGTGGCACTTCACATGCGAAGTCCACCCTCACATGCGACGCCCCTTTCACGCCGATTCCCTCCGCACTAGGGCACGACGCATCATTTCCCGCTCATCGTCCAACTAGGCGGATCGACCCAATACAGTGGGATTCACACATCAGGCAACCCCACAGGCAGGCGTCCATGGAACATACTTTCGATCGCCCGAACAATGCTGACATTTCGCCCAAACCAATAGCATCTCCATGAGCACGGAAACGCAGCCTCTAACGGAACCTACTCCGACGCCAGCGTCATCTGACATCACGGGACCCAGCCCGGAGGAACATAGGGCCTTTCTGCAGCGAGGAGAGACGCGACTTTCGACTCTTCACCGCGTTGCGGGGAGCTTCATCAGTGGCGCAGGCCTCCTCACCCTGCTTCCGGTTCTCATCAACAATGTCTTTAGTGGCATGATCGCTGCGCTCCTATTTCGCAAGGCGACCGATTTGCCGCCACCAGCAAGCTTGGAGCGATGGCTCACGCTAGTGCCTGTTCTGGCATCCATGGGCCTTCCCCTAGTGGCCCTGTACCTACTCATCAGGGACTTGACGCAATTCTACTACACGCCCAGATCATTTGAAACGAACTCGAGCAATGCCGCATACCCCAGATTCATCTTGTCAGCCCTTCGAGTTCCAGGATCCGGCCCGAGACAGAGCCAGCCCATGAAGGATGCACGGGGTGAATCATACGTCAGCAACCTCATCGTTCCAGGGACCGCGTTCATGAGAGAGCGTCTGTTGCGCGAGGCAAAGACCGTTGGGGCATTGACTCACGTAGATATTCGCGGGAATCAGGGACAGTTAGTTAGGGAACTACGAGATTATCTATTCAAGGCAACGAGTGGTGATTTCAAATCGCTTGAGCAAGAGTCCGCCAAGATGGAGGCGTCGATCGTGCGTCACCAGCGCAAGATGCTTACCTTGGTCCTCCGATACTCCAAGGCCTTTCTTCTCACGATCGCCACAACTGTAGTGACTATTGTCTCTGCAGGCGTCCTGTCCCTGCTTAACGACTCCCCTACAGCTTCGGCACCCATTTCTGGCGTTAGGCCAGACTATGTATGGCTAACGATGCTAACAGCATATGCCTTATGGTGTTGCGTAGCAATCGTCATTGTACGACGACCCGTGGACTGGGTATTCGCAGAAGTAGAAAACTCGAAAAAGAGAGAGACGCCCCCATCGCTCAAGTCTTTCGAGCGAGCCACTCTTGTCACTACCGTCATATCGTCGATTGCCGTGGCGTGGTCATTGCTAGCCTTTGCCGCCGAGACGTCGTCAGTTACCAACCGCGTCTGGGCCATCTGCGCTTGCATCATATCCACTGGCCTCGTGCTCCTGTCTGCAGTGCGCATTCTTCTCATCGAGTCCAAGGAGCGCTCGGGATGACCGAACACGATGGAATAGCGCGGGAACTGGAGGAGTTTGACGCAAGGATCGCGGACCTGGACCGCCAGTTGGATCGTCTGCAAGCCAGGTACGAGAGCGCGGGAGCAGAAGTCGGCTCTCTTGCGCAGAACGACGTCGCGATCATTGCCTCGGCGCGGGTCGAGGCAGAGCGACTCCTGTCGGTCATCCGGGGTACGTCACTCTTTGGAAGGTATAGCGCGGATGCAGACGAACAAAGGCGGATGGCTAACAGGTGGCGGGCGTTTGCCACGGCGGTCATCGGCATCCTTGGGATCACTTACATATACTTAATTGCGGTAAATCGGGTGGCGGATTTGCCAAGCGGCAGCCTCATGGCCGCATCCATTCCGGCTCTCGCGCTATTCTTCTACTTCTCCTTGGAATCCTTCAACCATCGGCGAAGAGAGGCGGACCGGCGTCGGATCGCCCTGCGAATGGCTGCTGTAGAGGCGTACATGGAGCAACGGCTCGGCGACCCATCCACTCGCGCCCAAGCCATGAGCCTTATGGATGAATTCATTCGTCAACACTTTATCAAGCCTGAACTCGACCCTAATGAAATATCATACCTCGGCCCAGGCCCAAAGTTCAGCCTCGTTAGCATAGTTCGACGCGACAGACAATCACCAGGTTCGACAGCTTCGACCGTTGGTCCACCGGCTGAATAGGGAGATGGCTGCTATGCATCAGTCTTGACTGGGAGGTGCTTGCACGGCTTCTGGGAAACTCCGAGGCTCATTTGTTGGCCGATTCGATTTGGGAGAGATCGAGGTGCCTTTGTGAGTCTGGGATCAACAATGGGTGAGGACTGTTACGGCGGATCAGCCATCCTGATCGAGTGCAAGCCGAGTGATCAGGCTTCCCGCCCCTCCCGTGGCCCTGAACCACGGTCCTTCTCTTGCAGGATCGCCCAAGATGAAATGCCATGGGTGGTGCCTTCCATGCCCCGGACGCTGTGCGGCGTTGTGGTAAGGCGATTGACGACCCTCGCTACTCACCCATTGGCGCTGCAGCTCGCATGTACCCAAGCACAACTTAAGATCACCCGGTCATCTCGCTCAGCAACGCGGCCCCGAAGTCTTTCGTTACGTTGGCTGGATGGACAGCGAGCAGTCCACGCTCAGTCGGGTGGGCGGGTGGCCCAGACATGGTGCGCGACCGCGACGGCGAGCACACAACCGGTGACCAGCACCGTGACGCCGATGGGCGGGGCCACTGCGGCGACGGCCAGGACGACCAGCCCGACGGCCACACCGACGCGGGTCTCGGCGACCGGCGCACCCGCCATGGCGTGCATGGCGGTCAGGCACCACACGTAGACCGCCACGGCGCCGGTGAGCGCGAGCCCGATGATGCGCGCCGTCGTGTGCGCCTCGCTCTGCACGAGGTCGACGGCGGCCGCGAGGGCGGCGCCCGTGGCGGCCACCGAGGCGAAGACGAGGTAGTGCCCGTAGCCGGTGACGAACGTGCTCCGGATGCTGCCCTCGAACAGGGTCGCGTGCTCGCGCTTGAAGTAGAGCCACCACATGGAGAAGACCATGAGCAGCCCGCCGACGACGATGGCGAGCAGGCCGGCCTCGGCGCCCTGCTGCAGGGCCCCCTGGACCGCCTGCACCGAAGCGAGGATGACCTCGCCCAGCACGATGATGGTCAGCAGCGCGTAGCGCTCGGCGATGTGGTGGGGGTGGAACGGGGTGATGCCGTTCCGCTCGGCCACGATGGGCACGAGCAGCTCCAGGACGACGAGGGCGAAGAACGACACGAGGAGTGCCGTGTGGCCCTCGAGCAGGAGCCGGGCGATCCACAGCACCTGCACGATCGAGATGCCCGCGGCATACGTCAGCGCGGTGCGCCGGCCCTCCGGATGGCCGCCCGCCGCCCGCAGCCACATGGCCACCATCGCGAAGCGCATCATCGCGTAACCGCCGACGACGAGGCCTGACTGGCCGGTGGCGAAGAGGTCGGGGATCCCCGCGGCGAGCATCAGGGAGCCGGCCATGATCGTGAAGGTCAGCAGTCGGTAGGCCACGTCGTCGCAGTCGTAGGACGACGCGAACCACGTGTAGTTCATCCACGCCCACCAGATGGCGAAGAAGACCATGACGAAGTTGACGAGGGCGCCCAGGTGGCCCTCGGCCAGGCCGTGGTGCCACTGCGCGGCGGCGCTCGCGATGGCCACGACGAAGACGAGGTCGAAGAAGAGCTCGAGCGGGGTCGCGACGCGGTGCGCCTCGTGGGGGTCACGGGGCTGCATGCGCCGTGACAGGGGCACGACGTTGACGTGGCTCACGAGCCGAGTCTGCCAGCAGCCGGTCAGCGGGTCGCCCCTCAGCCGAGGCCGCGCCGCTCGAGCAGGTGACGGATGTCGGCCTCGGCGCCCCGGAACTCGCGGTAGGACTCGAGCGGGTCGGCCGCCCCGCCGATCCCCACGACGTGGCGTCGGTAGCGGTCGCCGTTGGCGCGGGTCAGGCCGCCGTTGTCGCGGAACCACGCCACCGTGTCGGCGTCGAGGACCTCGCTCCAGATGTATGCGTAGTACTGCGCGTCGTAGGCGTACGAGAAGGTGTGCGCGAAGTAGGTCGACCGATAGCGTGGCGGGACAAGGGGATTCGCGAGTCCGACGGCCGTCAGGGCGTCCGCCTCGAACGTCTGGACGTCCGTGACCGCCTCGGCCTCCTCGACACCCAGCGCGTGCCAGGCCTGGTCGAGCAGTGCCGCCGCGAGGTACTCACCCGTGCCGAACCCCTCTCCGAACGACTGCGCGGCGACGAGCCGGTCGACGAGCTCCGGGGGCAGGGGCTCGCCCGTCTCGTGGTGCACCGCGTAGTTCGCGAGGACCTCCGGCCAGAGCATCCACATCTCGTTCACCTGGCTCGGGTACTCGACGAAGTCCCGGAAGACGCGCGTCCCGGCGAAGTGCGGGTAGGTGACCCGGGCCAGCAGGCCGTGGATCGCGTGCCCGAACTCGTGGAAGAAGGTGCGCGTCTCGTCGTAGGTCAGCAGCGTCGGCTCGCCCGGGCCGGGCTTGGGCACGTTGAGGTTGTTGCACACGACGGCGCTCGTCTGGCCGAGCAGGGTGCTCTGGTGGACGAGGCTGTTCATCCACGCCCCGCCCTTCTTCGTGTCGCGGGTGTGGAGGTCGAGCAGGTAGAGCCCGAAGGGCGTCCCGTCGGCGTCGTGCACCTCGAAGACGCGGACGTCGGGGTGGTAGCCCTCGAGGTCGCCGCGCTCGTGGAAGGTCAGGCCGTAGAGCAGCTCGGCCGCGTGGAAGATGCCGTCCCGGAGCACCCGCTCCGCCTCGAAGTAGGGTCGCATCGCCGCGAGGTCCACGGCATACCTCGACGCACGCACCCGCCCGGCCCAGAAGGCCCAGTCGTGTGCCTCGACGGGGTGGCCGGCCTCCTCCTCGAGGAGCGCCCGCTCGGCCTCGATGTTGCGCGCTGCGGCCGGGGCGAGGCGTCCGAGGAGGTCCATGACGCGTTCGGGGGTGCGCGCCGTGGAGTCGGCGAGCGCCGCGGCGGCATGCGTGTCGTAGCCGAGCAGCCGGGCCCGCTCGGCCCGGAGCCGCACGGTCTGGAGCACGAGGTCCTTGGTGTCGTGGTCGTTGTCGCGGTTGCCCCGGGCGCCCTGCGCCTCGTGCAGGCGCCTGCGCAGGTCCCGGTCGGTCAGGGAGGCCAGGTGGGGGTGTCCCGTCGGCAGGACGAGCGTGACGAGCCACGCGCCCTCGTGGCCGTGCTCGGCCGCCGCAGCGGCGGCCGCCGAGATCTCTCCGGCGGTCAGGCCGTCGAGCTGCGCCACGTCGTCGACGAGGACGGCGAGGTCGTTGGTGTCGGCGAGGAGACGCTTCTCGAACTGCGTCCCGAGGCCGGCGAGCCGGCCGTTGAGCTCACGCAGGCGCTCCTTCGCGCTCTCGTCGAGCCCGGCTCCGGCGACGGTCATCTCGGTGAGGTGTCGCTCGACGAGACGTCGCGACTCCGGGTCGAGGGCGGCCATCGCCACGTCGTCGTCGTGGACGGCCCGGATCCTCGCGTAGAGGCGCGGGTCGAGCCGCACCGCGTCGCTGTGCGCCGTGAGCCGGGGTGCGTAGTCCTCCTCGATCGCCTGCATCGCGTCGGTGGCGAGCGCGCTCGACGTGCCGAAGAAGGCGAGGCGCGCACGCGAGAGCAGCTGCCCCGAGCGCTCGAGCGCCACGAGGGTGTTCTCGAACGTCGGCGGCTCGGGGTCGGTGGCGATCGCCTCGACCTCGGCGAGGTGCGCGGCCATCCCGAGGTCGAACGCCTCCCGGTAGTGCTCGTCGCGGATCAGCGCGAAGGGCGGCAGCGCGTGGGGCAGCGGGCTCGGCTCGAGGAGGGGGTTGGCGGGTGCGTCAGCGGGCATGCACGCACCCTACGCAGCGAACCACCGAACACGCCGACAGGGCGGCACGGCGCGGTTGCGGTGGAGCCCGACGGACGGGCGTATGCCGTCCGGCCGGCTCAGAGCGCCAGCTCGGCCCGGACGACCCCGACGAGCCGGTCGGCGAGGGTGCGGGCCTGGTCGCCGTCGGCGGCCTCGACCATGACGCGCACGACCGGCTCGGTGCCGGACTTGCGCAGCAGGACCCGCCCGCTCTCGCCGAGCTCCCCCTCGGCGGCGCGCACGGCGTCGGCGACGGCGGCGTTGGCCTCGAGAGCGGACTTGTCGACGTCCTTGACGTTGACGAGCACCTGCGGGAAGTGGGTCATGATGCCGGCGAGGTCGGCGAGGGTGCGGCCCGTGGCGGCGACCCGGGAGGCGAGCATCAGCCCGGTGAGGGTGCCGTCGCCCGTCGTGCCGTGGTCGAGCATGACGACGTGGCCGGACTGCTCGCCGCCGAGGGCGTAGCCGCCGGACTTCATGCCCTCGAGGACGTAGCGGTCACCGACCGCGGTCTGCAGGACCTTGATGCCGGCGCCGCCGAGGGCCTGGATCATGCCGAGGTTGGACATGACCGTCGCGACGAGCGTGTCGCCGCGCAGCACACCCTGCTCCTTCATCGCGAGCGCGAGGATCGCCATGATCTGGTCGCCGTCGACCTCGTGCCCGGCCGCGTCGACAGCGAGACAGCGGTCGGCGTCACCGTCGAGCGCGATCCCGAAGTCGGCACCGGACGCGACGACGGTCTCCTTGAGGTGCTCGAGGTGCGTCGAGCCGTAGCCGTCGTTGATGTTGAGCCCGTCAGGCTCCCCACCGATGACGGTGACCGTGGCCCCCGCCTCGCGGAACGCCCGGGGAGCCACCTCCGACGCGGCGCCGTGCGCGGTGTCGATGACGACGTGCAGGCCCTCGAGGCGGTGCGGCAGCACGGAGAGCAGGTGGGCGACATAGCGGTCGGCGCCGTCGACGAGAGGCATGATGCGGCCGACGTCGCCGCCGGTGGGGCGCTGCCACTCGTCCCGCAGGCGAGCCTCGATGCGGTCCTCGAGGTCGTCGGCGAGCTTGTGCCCGCCCCGGGCGAAGAACTTGATGCCGTTGTCGGGCATGGGGTTGTGCGACGCCGAGAGCATGGCACCGAGGTCGGCGTCCTGCTCGGCCACGAGGTAGGCGATCGCCGGGGTCGGCAGCACGCCTGCGTCCCGCACGTCGATGCCGGCCGAGGCGAGGCCGGCCACCGTGGCGGCGGCGAGGAACTCGCCCGAGGCGCGCGGGTCGCGCCCGACGACCGCGACGGGGCGGTGCCCGTTGAAGGCGCCCACCTCACCGAGGACGTGCGCCGCGGCGACGGAGAGGTCGAGCGCGAGCTCGGCGGTGATGTCCTTGTTCGCCACACCACGGACGCCGTCCGTGCCGAAGAGTCGAGCCACGCTTGTGTGCCTTCCGGGTGGGTCCGGCCCTGGGCCGGGTGATGTGCTCGCACGACGATACCGCCCCGGCGCCGAACGGCCATCCGGCCGGACCGAAATGGGGTGAACCGGGACACTCCCGCCAGACGATGCCGCGAAAGTGGCAGGGAACTGGCAGGTCGCACCCATCCACTTCCCAGACGCGCGCCGCGACGATGTGCCCACCCCCGGGAGCCGCCACCGACCGGCCTTCCGGATCCGTCCCAGAGAGGAACTCGATGAGCACTCGACGTTCACGGCGCGTGGCTGCAGCCACCGCCACGGCCGCCACGGTCCTGAGCCTGGCGACCGCGCTCGGCGCGTCCGCCGCCACCCCCGACGCGGCGCCGTCCGCGCCCGCACCTGCAGCGTCGGCGGGTGGGGTGACCAACCCGTACTCACCGGCCTACGGCCACCCCTACCGTCACGGCGCGGTGCCGACCCGCGAGCTCAACACCCAGATGCACCGCTGGGAGGCCCAGACCAAGGGCGCCAGGCCGACCCAGTCGAAGACCCTCTCCTACGGCGGCGGCGTCGACGGGATCGGCGTCACGAGCGGCGGCGCCGAGAAGGTCTACCTCGTCTTCTACGGCAGCCAGTGGGGCACCCAGGGGACCGACGCCGGTGGCAACCTCACCTTCACCGGAGATCCCAAGGCGGGCGCTCCCGTGGTCCAGAAGCTCTTCAAGGGCCTGGGCACGGGGGGCGAGGCCTGGTCAGGTGTCATGACGCAGTACTGCGACGGACCGCTCGTGGCCAAGGGCGCGACGTCCTGTCCCGCGGGCGCGGCCCACGTGCTGTACCCGACCGGTGGAGCGCTCGCAGGAGTCTGGTACGACCCGTCGGTCGCCGCGCCGGCGAACGCCACGGCCAAGCAGCTCGGCGACGAAGCCGTCCGCGCGGCAGCGCACTTCGGCAACACGACCGCGGCGAGCAACCGCGACGCGCAGTACGTCGTCCTGTCCCCCACCGGCACGCACCCGGACGGCTTCAACACCTCGTCCGGCCAGTTCTGCGCCTGGCACGACTACAACGGCGATCCCTACGTCGGGTCCGCCAGCCCCTACGGTGACATCGCCTTCACCAACATGCCCTACGTCATGGACATGGGCACGAGCTGCGGCCAGAACTTCGTCAACGCCGGCGCGGCCGGCACCGACGACGGCTACTCGATGGTCGAGGGCCACGAGTACGCCGAGACCATCACCGACCAGAACCCGGCCGGCGGCTGGACCAACACGACGTCGCGCACCTACTCCGGCCAGGAGAACGCCGACGAGTGCGCGTGGATCTCGCCCGGCAGCGCGGGCGGCGCCGGCAACGTCTCGACGACCTCCGGCAGCTTCGCGATGCAGGCGACGTGGTCCAACGACACCAACCGGTGCGACCTCAGCCACGTGACGGTGGGCTGACGCGTCACCGACCCGGCCCGACGGCATACGCCATCGGGGACGACGAAGGCCCCCGAGCAGTGCTCGGGGGCCTTCGTGTGCCCGGCTGGGTCAGCAGACTCGGCGCGACTGGAGCCAAGCGGTGATGCTCGGCGCCAGCCGAAGCATCAGCGCTTGGAGTACTGGGGCGCCTTGCGGGCCTTCTTGAGACCGGCCTTCTTGCGCTCCGGGACGCGGGGGTCACGGGTGAGGAAGCCGGCCTTCTTGAGAGCGGGACGGTTCAGCTCCTCGTCGACGCCGTTGAGCGAGCGGGCGACGCCGAGGCGCACCGCGCCGGCCTGGCCGGAGGGGCCACCGCCGTGCACGCGGACGAGCACGTCGTAGGAGCCGTCGAGCTCGAGCAGCGTCAGGGGCTCCTTGACGATCTGCTGGTGCACCTTGTTGGGGAAGTACGCGTCGAGCGTGCGGCCGTTGATCTTCCACTCGCCGGTGCCCGGGACGATCCGGACGCGGGCGATGGCCTGCTTGCGACGGCCGGTCGCAGCGCCGGGGGTCGAGACCTGGCGGGCGCGCTTCGGCTCGCCGGCAACGGTGCCGTCGGACTCCGAGGTGTACTCGGTCAGCTCGGGCTCGTCGGTGTCGAGGACTTCCTCGTTCACGATGTCAGTCACGTGTCTTGTCGCTTTCTACGCAGCAGCCGGAGGGCTTACTGCGCAACCTGGGTGATCTCGAAGGGGACGGGCTGCTGGGCCGCGTGCGGGTGCTCGGCACCGCGGTAGACCTTGAGCTTGGAGAGCTGCTGGCGGGCCAGCGAGTTCTTCGGGAGCATGCCGCGGATGGCCTTCTCGACGGCCTTCTCGGGGCTCTTGGCGAGCAGCTCGGTGTAGGAGGTCGACCGCAGACCGCCCGGGAAGCCCGAGTGGCGGTAGGCCTTCTTCTGCTCGAGCTTGGCACCGGTGAGGGCGACCTTGTCGGCGTTGATGATGATGACGAAGTCACCGGTGTCGACGTGCGGCGCGAACTGCGGCTTGTGCTTGCCCCGCAGCAGGACAGCGGCCTGGCTCGCGAGACGGCCGAGCACGACGTCGGTCGCGTCGATGACGTGCCACGTGCGAGTGACCTCGCCGGGCTTCGGGGTGTACGTGCGCAATGGAGTCTGCCTTCGCTTCTGAAAATGGTGGAGCAGTGAATGCCGCTGGGCTCGGTCCGCGTCGCCCACCCCGTCCACGTGGTGGGGATGGTGGGTTCGCCTGACGGCCCGGTGCACAACTTGATCCATGTTACGGGGTCGGGTCCTCGTGCCCAAATCAGGTGCATCGCGGCCGAAAACAAGGCCTGACCTGCACCGATGCCGTTCAGAACCCATCGTGCAGAGATCTTGTGCACATGAAGTGTGCACAGGTATTATGCACACTATGGCTGCACAGGACCGCGCGACGCCCCCCACTCCGGCAACGACCGGGCCCTCCGACGACGAGAACGTCTGGCTCACCCCAGAGAGCGTGCGCGTGCTCGCCCACCCGCTGCGCTCGCGCCTGCTCGGCGCCCTGCGCCGGCACGGCCCGTCCACCGCGACCGACCTCGCCACCCTCCTCGGCACCAACTCCGGCGCCACGAGCTACCACCTGCGCAAGCTCGAGTCGGTCGGCCTCGTCCACGACACCGAGGAGGGCGAGGGCAAGCGTCGCCTCTGGCGCGCGAGCTCGGAGTACCACTCGTGGCACCCGAGCGACTTCGAGGGCGACGAGGACTCCGAGACCGCCCTCAACTGGCTGACCCGCGACTACGCGCGCCACTTCAGCGAGCAGTACGACAAGTGGCTCGACGTCTCGACGACGTGGCCCAGCGCCTGGCAGGACGCGTGCGGGTCGAGCGACGCCGCGGTCCTCGTCACCGCCGAGTCGCTCGAGGCGATGCGCGAGGAGATGTGGGACCTCATCGAGCGCTACCGCCGCGTCGGGCAGGGCAACCCGCAGGCCCGACGCATCGCGGTCTACGCCTTCGCCTACCCCCTCGACCTCGACCGTCCGCCCACCACCCCGGAGTCGTCACGATGAGCACCCCACGCGCGTATGCCGTCCTCTCCCCCACCGCCGCACGCCGGGTCTTCCTCACGCTGACCTTCACCCGCTGGTTCCCGGTCGGCCTCGTGGTCGGCCTGCTCACGCTGTGGCAGCTCGAGCGCGGGCTCACCGTCGCCCAGGCGATGACGATCTCGTCCGCAGCCGGGCTGACGATCTTCGCCCTGGAGCTGCCGACGAGCGGGTTCGCCGACGCCTTCGGACGGCGGCCCGTCTTCGTCGTCTCCGCCGCCGTCAACGTCCTCGCGAGCGGCATCCTGCTCGTCGCGCACTCGTTCTGGGCCTTCTTCGTCGCCGCCGTGCTGACGGGCATCTTCCGAGCGCTCGACTCCGGTCCGCTCGAGGCGTGGTTCGTCGACACGGTCCACGCGACGACGCCGGGCGCCGACGTCGACGGCGCCCTTGCGGCGCAGGGCACGGTGCTGGGCGTCGGCATCGCGGCCGGGGCCCTGATCTCGGGCGGCCTCGTCTGGTGGCACCCGATCAGCGGAGCCTCTGCGCTGATGCTCCCCGTCGCCGTCTTCGTGACGCTCAACGTCGTGCACCTCGTCGCCGTCCTCGTCCTGCTGCGCGAGCCCCGCTCCGCCGAGCACCTCGACACCTCCGGTGCCCGTCGCGCCCTGGCGTCCGCCAAGGAGTCGCCCGCCGTCGTCCGTGAGGGACTGGGCATGCTGCGCCACAACGCGGTGCTCCGTGGCATCGTCACCGTCGAGCTCTTCTGGTCGGTCGCGATGATCGTCTTCGAGACCTTCCAGCCGATCCGCCTCGCCGAGCTCGTCGGCGGCGAGGAGCGCGCCGGCGCCATCATGGGTCCCGTCGCGGCAGCGGGCTGGGCCGTCTTCGCCGTCGGCGCAGCCCTCGGCGGGTGGACGAGCCGGCGCATCGGCGTGGCCCGCACCGCCATCCTCGCCCGCATCCTCAACGGCCTCGGTGCCGTCGTCATGGGACTCGTGGCCGGCCCCGCCGCACTCATCGCGGCCTACGGCGTGACCTACCTGCTGCACGGCTCGGCCGGCCCGATGCACTCGGCCCTGCTCCACCGTGAGGCCAAGGCGCGCAACCGCGCCACGGTGCTGTCGATGAACTCCATGGTCGCCTCGGTCGCGTTCGGCATCGCTGCGCCACTGCTCGGCCTGCTCGCCGAGCGCACGTCGACCCAGGTCGCCATGGTCTCGGCGGGCGCGTTCAGCATCCTCGGCGCCTGGTTCTACCGGCACGCCCTCCGCGCCGAGAAGGCCCGTGCCGCCTCCTCTGCGGCACCCGCCGGTCACCACCCCGCCACCGTCGAGTGAGCGCCCCCGCACCAGTCGAGTGAGCGCCCAACCACAGTCGACTGACTAGGCGGTCACACCAGTCCCACGATCGTGGGACGGGCGCTCCTCGAGTGGGGCCGGGCGCTCACTCGCCGGAGGGTCAGACGGCGGGGGTGGTGATCCAGTCGAGCTCGGCGAGGTCCTCGGCGGTGGGCTCCCAGAGCCCCGCCCGGACGTTGTCGACGACCTGCTCGGGGCGGGTGGCGCCCGCGATCACCGAGGCCACGGCCGGCTGGGCCGCGAGCCCGCCGATGGCGACGTCGATGGGGCGCAGACCGCGCTGGGCGGCATACGCCTCGATCGCCTCGATCGTGTCCCAGTCGGCACCGTCCAGCCGGTCGGCCATGCCGGCGAGGCGCGTGCCCTCGGGCGCCGGCTCGCCGCGGCGGTACTTCCCGGTGAGCAGGCCCGAGGCGAGCGGGAAGAACGGGAGCAGCCCGACGCCGACGTGCTCGCACGCGGGCACGAGCTCGTCCTCGACGTCGCGCTCCAGGAGGGAGTACTCGTTCTGCGCCGAGACGAATCGCGGCGTCCCGGCGGCGCGCGCGGTCCAGTCGGCGTCGACGACCTGCCAGCCCGTGAAGTTGCTGCTGCCCAGGTAGCGCACCTTGCCCTCGCGGACCAGCTCGTCGAGCGCCGCGAGCGTCTCGTCGATCGGGGTCTGCGGGTCGGGCCGGTGCAGCTGGTAGAGGTCGATCCAGTCCGTGCCGAGGCGGCGCAGGCTCGCCTCGACCGCCTTGCGGACGTAGCGACGCGACCCGCGCACGCCCCAGTCGGGCCCGTTGGCCCCCTGCATGTCCATGCCGAACTTCGTTGCCACCACGACGTTCTCGCGTTCTGAACCCAGCGCGAGACCGAGCATCTCCTCGCTCGAGCCCAGGCCGTAGATGTCCGCGGTGTCGAAGAGGGTGATGCCGCTGTCGAGGGCCTGGCGCACGACGGCGTTCGTGCCGTCCTGGTCGACGCGTCGTCCGAAGTTGTTGCAGCCGATGCCGACGGTGGAGACGGTGAGCCCGCTGTCGCCGAGCTGCCGGTAGGTCATGTCAGGAGTCGCAGTCACCGGTCCAACCTATGCCCGTGCCGACGCTGCGGGCAGGGCACGCACCGCACGCCGGAGGCCGGCCCCCGCGTCGCGGGGAGCGGCCTCCGACCGGTGGTGCGCTCAGTTCGGCTGGACGAACACGGCGACCGTGCGGGCGGGCACCGAGAACGAGCTGCTGCTCGGGTCGTATGCCGCCTGCTTGACGACGCCGTCGGCGCCGTTCGCCTGGACCGGGCTCAGCCGGACCGTGCCGGTCAGGCCGGTGACCTTCTGCGACACGGCATCGGGCGTCGCGTTGAAGACGACGACCGCACCACGCAGCGCGGGGTCCACGTCGGCGCCCACCGTGTCGTCGAGCCGCATCACGATGACGCCCTGCTTCGCGTCCGCGGTGCCCGACACGGGGAAGGACACCTTGGCGTTGATGGCGGCGGCGTTGCCGAGACGGAACAGCTTGGTGCTGAAGCGAAGTCGCAGCAGGTCTTGTGCCATCGCGTCGGCGCTGCGCACGTCGGCCGCGGTCGGCTTGAGTGCCGGGTTGGCGAGCAGCGGCTTCATGAACGGCCACTTGGCGGAGTTCTGCTCCTGCGGCGGCAGACCGTGGCCGAAGCCGTTGTCGGCGCCCGTCCAGTCGAGACGGTTGAACCAGTCACCGCTGTCGTACGAGTCACGGTTGAGCGACTTGCTGCGGAGCAGGTCGGCGCCGGCGTGCCAGAACGACGGCGTCTGCGCCAGTGCGGTGGTCGCCAGCGACAGGGTGTTCATCCGCACCCGGTCCTGCATCGACGTCGCCACGGGCAGCTTGTACGTCAGCGAGTCGAAGAGCGTCTCGTTGTCGTGGGCGTCGACGTAGCTGACGACCTCGTCGGGCTGGTCGGCGTAGCCGGCCGGGGACCCGTTGTAGTCGACCTGCGTGCCGTTGACGACCGTGCCGGTCTTCTGGCTGCGGAAGGTGAACGTCTTGAGGTTGCCGGCCAGGCCGAGCTGGACGAGGTCGGTGTCGCTCCCGAGGCGCGTGTCCGCGTCGGCGTTGACCGCCGCACCGTTGGGGTCGGTGGCCTCACCGGAGCCGAAGCCCTGACGGCGCGGGTCCTCGTCGAAGGGTCCGCCTCCCCGCACGCCGTCGCGCAGGCGGTCGGAGAAGGTGCCGATGCCGGTGCCGCCGAGCTGGCCCTGCGTCGCCTGGACGAAGAGCTTGTTGTTGGCGACCTCGCCGAAGTTCCAGCCTTCGCCATAGAGGTAGATGGACTTTCCGTCGACGCCGTCCTTCGAGAGCGTCAGGGCGTCGAGGGCAGCGCGCACCGCGAGCATGTTGGCCTTGCTGTGGTGGCCCATGAGGTCGAAGCGGAAGCCGTCGACGTGGTAGTTCCGGGCCCACGACACGACGGAGTCGACCATGAGCTTCTGGCCCATCGCGTGCTCGGTCGCGACGTTCTGGCAGCACGTCGAGGTCTCGACCGCGCCACTCGCGTTGAGGCGGTGGTAGTAGCCGGGGACGACCTTGTCGAGCACCGACTTGTCACCCTGGCCCGACTGCGCCGTGTGGTTGAAGACCTGGTCGAGCACGACCCGCAGGCCGTCCTGGTGCAGGGCACCGACCATGGTGCGGAACTCGGCCACACGGGTGCCGCCGTCGGCCGCCGTGGTGCTCGACGCGTACGACCCGTCCGGGACGCTGTAGTGGTAGGGGTCGTAGCCCCAGTTGAAGGCGTCCTTGGACGCGACCGCGCCGACGCACTTCTGCTGCTCCTCGCTGTCGGGAGCGTAGGAGGCGAGGTCGCACTGCGGTGTCTGCTGCTTGGACGTATCCTCCTCGATCGAGGCGATGTCGAAGCTCGGCAGCAGGTGCACGGTGTTGAGGCCGGCCTTGGCGAGCGCCTTGAGGTGGGCCCGGCCGTCACCGTCGGTGGCGAAGGCGAGGTAGCTGCCGCGCAGGGCCGCCGGGACCTTCGCGTCGGACATGGAGTAGTCGCGGATGTGCAGCTCGTAGATCGTCGAGTCGACGTCCTGCGCGAGCGTCGGCGAGGGGGTCGTGCGCCACGCGGACGGCATGAACGTCGGGTCACGCAGGTCCACCGCGACGGAGCGGGTGGAGTTGAGCGTCAACGCGACCGAGCTCGGGTCGGTGACGACGTTGGTCTCGACCTTGCCCGTCGACGGCGCCCACACCTTGACCTCGTAGAGGTAGCGGGCGTTGCGGGCTGACGACCCGAGCGAGGTGCTCCAGGCCCCCGCGCCGTCGCGCGTCATCGCCGTGCGACGGGCGGTGTCGAGCGGCTGGTCGGCGCTCCCGGCCGGCCACGTCAGGAGGGTGACCTGCTGGGCGGTCGGGGCCCACAGGCTGAAGTCGACCCGGCCGGAGCCTGCGAAGCCGACGCCATAGGTGCGCGTGCGGGCCGACGCGGCATACAGCGCGTCGAGCGCGATGGCTGCCTGCGCCCCCGTGGCGTCGAGCAGCTGACCCGTCGATCCGTACATCGCGACGGCGACCTGGCCCTTGAGGATCTCGGGCATCAGCTTGGCCGTCGCCTTGTCGAGGCGCAGGGCCACGGCTCCGGCGAGCTCCGGGTGGGCGGCCACGAGCGAGGCGGGCAAACCGGCCGGATCGCGGGTCAGGCTCGCGACGGAGCCGCCGGTGACGGCCTCGGCGTCGACGGCGAGGCCGCCGTCGGCCGACCAGTGCAGGCGCCAGTCGAGGGTCGCGGGGTCGGTGCCGGCCGGCAGCGCCGAGGCCGGCCAGGCGACGAGGTCGGGACCGACGATGTACGCCTTGGACTTCGTGAGGTCCGGTGCCGCCCCCGCCTTGGAGGTCTTGACCGTGACCTCGTGGGTCGAGGCCTTGTAGGTGATGGTGGTCAGCACGCCGTCGGACGGGACCGAGAACGCGACGTTGTTGGCCGGGTAGGCCTCGGACCACGACAGGCCCACCGCGACCTTGAACTCGTACGCACCGGCAGGGATCTGGTCGGTGGTGAAGACGTAGGTGCCGTCACCGTCGGGGTCCTGCAGCCACGAGCGCATGCAGTCGGGCGCCCAGTCGCCGGGGCAGCCGAGCTCGCTCTGGAAGCTGCCTGGGGCCGTGATGATCGGCCCCTGCGCGTCGCTGGTCACCCAGTGCGTGCGGTGGTCGTAGTAGAAGTTGACGGCCTTGCCGCCCGGGGCCGTGTAGGGGATGTTGCCGCCACCCTTGAGGGCGCCCGCGCCGTAGTTCTCGTCCCACGACTTGTTGATCGCGGCCTTGTACTCGTAGTCACCGGCCGGGATCGAGTCGAAGGATCCCTTCCAGATGTCGTCCTTCGCGTCGAGGGCGAGCTGGGCCTGGTCGCAGTCAGGCTGCCAGTCTCCCGGGCAGCCCATCTCGGAGTTGTGGTTGCCGGGGACGCTGACGTGGTCCGGCTGCGTGACGGGGCCGACGCCACCGCCGCCGCCACCGCCCGACGTCTCGGGCTCGCCCACGATGCCGTACGTGGAGGTCGCCGAGACGTGACCGGCGAGGTCCTTGGCCACGATGCGGTACTCGACGAGCGTGCCCTTGGCGAGGCCGGACACGTCGTGGAAGACGCGGTAGGGCGCGTTGTCGTCGGTGCCGAGCGGCGTCCAGGCAGACGTGCCGACGGGGCGCTGGAGGAAGGAGACCTCCGCGAAGCTGTTGCCGGGCAGCGCCGCACCGATCTCGGCGCGGCCACCCACGACGCCGCCGGCGCTGGGGGACGTCGGGTAGACCGCGGGAGCCGAGGTCGGCTGTGCCATGGTGCTGTTCGCGCGGTAGACCGCCACGGACAGCGGCGGGACGGTGACCGTGACCCGGCCGTCGGCGGCCGCCCGAAGGTCGGAGGTGGCCCCGAGGAGCGGCACGAGCTTCGAGCCGGCCGAGTAGGTGGAGAAGGTCGCGGTCTTGGCGGTCGTGGCGTTGTTGGCGACGACGACGTACTCGCGCTTGGCCGCCTTGTCGATACGGCTGATCGCGTAGATGCCGGCGGCGTCGGACGCGTAGCGGTGGACCTGGGCGCCGTCGGCGAGCGCGGGGTTGGCCGCACGCAGCGCCGAGAGCGCCGTGATCTCACGGTAGAGCGGGGCCGACGTGTCGTAGTGCGCGTCGGTGCCCGCCGTCTTGCTGCTGCCGACGAGGACGTCGTCCTGGTAGATCGGCGTCTGCGTGGCGAACATGTCCTGGCGGGCACGCTTGTCGCCGAAGTCGCTCGTCGGGCCGGTGAAGCCCTGCTCGTCGCCGTAGTAGACGACGGGGTTGCCTCGGGTGAGGAACATCAGTGACGTGGCGAGCCGGTCGCGGGCCAGCAGGTCGTCGCCCGTGGCGCCGCCCGAGAGGAGCATCGCGCCGATGCGGCCCATGTCGTGGTTGCCGAGGAAGGTCGGCAGCTCGTAGGCGTTGGAGTCGGTGTCGGTGTAGTAGTCGTCGCCGGCGAAGAGGTCGCGCATGCCGGTCGTCGCCTTGCCCTGCGCGAAGCCGAGGGCCGCACCCTGGAAGCCGAAGTCGAGGGTCGCCGGCAGCGCACCCTTGGTCGTGAACTCGCTCGTGTAGGCCGGGTTGCCGTCGTAGACCTCGCCGAACATGAAGAAGTCGTCGTTACCGATCGCCTCGGCGTGCTTCAGGATCGCCGGCGAGAAGGCCTGCCAGAACTGCATGTTGACGTGCTTGACCGTGTCGATGCGGAAGCCGTCGACGCCGAAGTCGACCCAGGACTTGTAGATGTCCTCCATGCCCGTGACGACCATGGGGTTCTCGGTGAAGAGGTCGTCGAGACCGGAGAAGTCGCCGTAGGTCGAGGACTCGCCGGCATACGTCGAGTCACCGCGGTTGTGGTAGAGCGTCGTGTCGTTGAGCCACGCCGGGACCTTGACGTCCTTGTCGGCGTCGGCGACCTCGGGCACGTAGGGGAACGACGTCGCCGGGTCCATCTTCGGGAAGTCGGGCGACCCGGCGACGTCGACGTCGTCGAAGACCTTGCCCTGAGCGTCCTTGTAGGGGGTCGTCGCCTTGTTCACGTAGGTGTAGGTGCCTCCGTCGTAGGAGATGACGTCGGCCGTGTGGTTGGTGATGATGTCGAAGTAGACCTTCATCCCCTTGCCGTGCGCGGCCGAGATGAGCGCCTTCATGTCGGCGTTCGTGCCCAGGTGCGGGTCGATTCGCGTGAAGTCGGTGATCCAGTAGCCGTGGTAGCCGGCGCTCGCGTCGGAGCCGCTGCCCTGCACGGCGCGGTTCTTGAACGACGGCGTGAGCCAGATCGCGGTCGTGCCGAGGCCCTTGATGTAGTCGAGCTTGCCGGTCAGGCCCTTGAGGTCACCACCGTGGTAGAACCCCTCGTTCGTGGGGTCGAAGCCGGTGGCGAGCGGGCCGCCCGTGAGGCCTCCGCGGTCGTTGGTCGTGTCGCCGTTGGCGAAGCGGTCGGCCATGACGAAGTAGAACCGCTCCTTCGTCGCGAGCGACCGCAGCGACGAGGCGGCGAGTGCGGCGTCGGCCTTCGTGGCCGCGCCGGGCAGGTCGGTGGGGGCGATCCCGACGGCGTGCGTCGTGTCGTCGTAGGTGAAGCGCAGCGTGGCCGCGTCGGCGAGGACGAGCGGCACGTTGCCGCCGCCCTGGCCGTAGCTCTCGTCCCACGAGTGGTTGATCGCCACCTTGAGCTCGTAGCTGCCTGCTGGCAGTCGGAACTCGGCGGCATACGTCGTCGTGCCGGGCTGGAGCGCGAGGTCGGTCGCGGTGCAGTCGGGCTGCCAGTCACCGCTGCAGCCGAGCTCGTCCTGCAGCGAGCCGACGAGCGTCGCGGTGCGCGGGGCGTCGGCCCGGGCGGTCGGCGCCCCCGCCATTGGGACGGCGAGTCCCGCCATGACGAGGGCCGAGATGCTGGCGACGGACAGGGCCGGGCGACGGCGCATGCGCACTCCTTTGTGGGCTGGGTCGCTCACGCCCGCGTCTGGACGCTCGACCACCGGGGAGAACCTAGCGCCCGGGTCGGACACCACGCCAGACCTGAACTGCAACTTTTTGCACTCGTGCTCAGGATGTTGCGGAATCTTGCGCCGATCGGACGCGTCTCAGCGCAAGGAACCAGCAGATTTCGGGACGAGCGCAGTCACGGCCGCGTCGAAGTCGACGACCCGCGTCACCGACGCGGGTCCCCCCGGACCGGCGACACCGTCTGGCCAGCCGGGCCCACCGATGACGACCTCGAGGGGCCAGTCGATGACCTCGAGATCCCGCCAGAACGGCTCGTCCTGCGGGCGGGCGAGCGAGGCCCAGAGGAAGACGGCCCTCGGCTGCGACTCACGCAGCGCCGACACGAGGGCGTCGGACGGGACTCGAGGGCCGAGGAAGAGGCTCGCGACACCGTGACGGGCGAGCTCGGCCTCCAGCGCGAGCAGGGGGAGGTGGTGCTGCTCGTCGTCGGCGCTCGCCAGCACGACGGGCAGACCCGCCACGCGGAGCCGGTTGGCCCGCACGACGGCACGCAGCTCGGACTGCAGCAGCTCGCTGGTCAGGTGCTCGGACTGCACACCGAGGCGGCCCTCCTGCCAGAGGTCGCCGACCCGGCGCAGCGCCGGCGCGAAGACCTCGACCCAGGCCCGACCGACCTCGCGGCGGCGCATCACCTGGCGGTAGAGCAGCGACATCGTGCGCGCGTCGAGGGTCCGGGCCGCGGCGACGATGGCCTCGACGAGGTCGATGGCCTCCTGCTCGGGGCCTTCTCGCGCACCGACGGGAGCGCCGCCCCGGCCCGCGACGCCAGCGCTCTCGACGCCACCGGCAGCGTCACCGCCGGCGGAGGCAGCGGCCCGGAGGGCGGTCAGCCCTCGGTCGCCGTCGAGCCGCTCGGCGATGGACGCCGCATCCATCGCGAGCACGGAGTCGGCGGCGCTCTGCGCGGGCACTCCCTGGGCGGTGAGGCGGGACATGAGCAGCACGCGACGGATGTCGAGCTCGGTGTAGCGACGGTGGTTGCCGCGCGTCCTCAGGCTCGGGCCGACGCCGTGCCTGCGGTCCCAGGAGCGGAGCGTCGGCGCGGCGATCGCGAGTCGTTCGGAGACGGCGCCGACGGGCCAGCCCAGCTCGGGCTGCCGCTCTCCCGGCTCGGGGTCGGCGGGGTCCGTCTGGCCAGGCTCCCTCGAGACTGCCGGCTGCGGGTTCATGTCGATCATCACCGTTTCACGTTGGTCGCCCGCATCGGGCGGAGCGGCCGGTGATTCCCGTCATGGGCCGCTCCGGCGCCGATCGGGCACCCCGATCCTAAACTTATGCAGACCTCTTGTGCAATGCGTAGGTTCTGCGTAGGTTCGGCATCAGATCGCTCGACCGGACCCGACGGAGGAAGCCATGACGATCACTCGCCTTCCGCGCCCCACCTACTCCTCGTACGAGTGGCAGGAGCAGGGTCGGTGCCGCACCAAGGCCGTCGAGCAGTTCTTCGCCGACGACCATGAGCTCGACCAGCGCGAGCGCCGCGAGCAGACCGAGGCCGCCCGCATGGTGTGTGCCGGCTGCCCCGTGCGCGAGCGGTGCCTCGACCACGCGCTCCGCGTGCCCGAGACCTTCGGCATCTGGGGCGGCACGACGCCGACCGAGCGCGCCCAGATGCTCTGGGACGTTGCCGGCTGACCGAGCCGTCAGCGCACGGCGAGGGCGATGACCTGCGCCGTCGGCAGGC
Source organism: Terrabacter sp. Root181 (assembly GCF_001428505.1). Taxonomy (GTDB): domain Bacteria; phylum Actinomycetota; class Actinomycetes; order Actinomycetales; family Dermatophilaceae; genus Terrabacter. Next base: position 1,282,218 of record NZ_LMHU01000001.1, on the reverse strand, counting down.
CGGCGAGCGCCGACCCGTCGAGCAGCAGCTTGGCGCCGCGCACCCCGGCACCCACGACGACCGGACCTGCCGCGACGACCGCCTCGTCGACGAGCACGGGCCAGTCCGCCGGAAGGCCGACGGGCGTGATCCCGCCCTGCTGCATCCCGGTCAGCTCCTGCGCCTTCGACTGGTCGGCGAACGAGATCTTGCGAGCGCCGAGGTGCTTGCGCACGACGCGGTTGATGTCGGCCCGGTCGGTCGCGAGCACCATGACGGCGGCCAGCGTCGTCTCCTCGCCGCGGCGTGCCTCGACGACGACGCAGTTGGCCGACGCCTCTGGCGCGACGTCGTAGGCCTCACAGAAGGCCGCCGTGTCCGCGAGCGTCGCGTCGATGGGGGCCACACGCACCCCCGGCACGTGCTCGAGCGCCGCCACGACCGCCGGCGCGAGCAGGTCGGGGCGCTCGGAGGCGGCCACCCACGTCAGGTTTCCTTCGGCACTGGGCATGCCCCGAGCGTATGCCGCACCCTCCCCACCGCGCCCAGGGCCCCGCTGCGGTGACGAGCGGTGTGGACCTGTCAGTGGGCGAGCTCGGCGACGACCGTGGCGGCGGGCACGGCTCGCGCCGACCGCCAGCCCGTGCCCGCCCACAGGGCGAGGAGGTCGGGCCGCTCGGCCCGCGCCGACGCCCGTCGCAGCGGCACCGTGAGGTGGTGGACCTCCGGGTAGGCCGCTGGGGCCTGGTCGTCGTGCCGGCGCAGGAAGTCGGTCTCGAGGCCGCGCGCGAGGCGCCCCGAGTAGGCGCGGGTCACCGCGGTGCGCTCGTGGGCGGGGTCGGCGAGCGCACGCCGGTAGGCCAGGCCGGTCCCCGCCTCGGGTGTCAGCAGCAGCGCCGTGCCGATCTGCACGGCGTCGGCCCCGGCGGCCCGCACCTGCGCAGCCCGCTCGGGCGTCGAGATGCCGCCCGCGGCGACGACGGGGACGTCCGTCTGCGACCGCACGGCGGCGACGAGGTGGACGAGGTCGGTGCCCGAGGGCTCCTTGGCCGGATCGAGGGTGCCACGGTGTCCCCCTCCGTCGGGACCCTGCAGGCAGAGCCCGTCGACGCCCGCAGCGAGGGCGGCGGCCGCCTCCTCGACGTCGGTGACCGTGGCGACGGTCTCGATCCCGGCACGCCGGAGCTCGCCGAGCACCGCCGTGCTCGGCAGCCCGAACGTGAACGACACCAACGGAACTCGCTCGCGCACGACGAGGTCGAGCTTGCGCTCCCAGTCGTCGTCGTCACCGGGTCTCGGCTCCCCGGGCTCGACGTCCACCGACCGCGCGTCGTCCGCGAGGGCCTCGCGGTAGGCGGCCACGGCCTCTGCGCGCTCGGCACCCGTGAGCTCGCCCGGCCCCACGGCGTACGCGTTGGCCTGGGCGGGCACGAAGAGGTTGACGCCGAAGGGTCGCGAGCTCGCGTCCCACACCTCGGCGATGGCCGCCGCGAGCTGCGGAGCCGTGAGGTAGCCGGCCGCCAGGAAGCCCAGACCGCCCGCCTCGCCGACGGCCGCCACGAGCTCGGGCGTCGACGGGCCCCCGGCCATCGGGGCGCCGACGACTCCGGTGTCGAGCGTTCGCAGCAGCATGCCCCGACGCTACTCCGCTCCCCCGCCCGCGGCACGGGCGCGTGCGTGGGGCGTGGGTGGGGTCACCGCGGCCGGACGACCCGTCCCTCGTCCCACACCGGCTCGGTGGACTCGTAGACGCGACCGTCGGCGCCGAAGACGAGGAAGCGGTCGAAGCCACGGGCGAACCACCGGTCGTGCGTGACGGCCACGACGGTGCCCTCGAACCGGTCGAGACCCTCCTCGAGCGCCTCGGCCGACTGGAGGTCGAGGTTGTCGGTGGGCTCGTCGAGCAGGAGCATCGTGGCGCCCGACAGCTCGAGCAGCAGGATCTGGAACCGGGCCTGCTGCCCGCCCGACAGCGACTCGAAGCGCTGCTCGCCCGACCGGGCCAGCTCGTAGCGGTCGAGCGCCCGCGCGGCCTGCTCGCGCGGGCGGCCCTCGCGGTGCTCGTCGCCGCGGTGCAGGATCTCGAGCAGCGTGCGCCCCATGAGCGACGGGTGCTCGTGCGTCTGCGCGAACCAGCCCGGCCGCACCCGCGACCCGAGACGCACGACACCTGCGTGCTCGACCGGGACCGGCCGCACGTCACCGACGGGCTGGTGCTCGCGCTCGGGGTCGGTGCCACCGCACGCGAGCAGCCGCAGGAAGTGCGACTTGCCCGAGCCGTTGCTGCCGAGGATCGCGACCCGCTCGCCGTACCAGACCTCCAGGTCGAAGGGCTTCATCAGCCCGGTCAGCTCGAGTCCCGTCGCGACGATGGCGCGCTTGGCCGTGCGGCCACCGGTGAGGCGCATCGTGACCGACTGCGTCATCGGCGTCTCCTCCGGCGGTCCCGCCTGCTCGAACTTCGCCAGCCGGGTCTGCGCGGCCTGGTAGCGCGAGGCCATGCCGTCGTTGAACTTGGCCTTGACCTTGAGCGTCTGCACGAGGGTCTTGAGCTTGACGTGCTCCTCGTCCCAGCGACGGCGCAGCTCCTCGAGACGGTCGTTGCGGTCGGTGCGGGCCTGGGCGTAGGTCGCGAACCGGCCGGGGTGCACCCAGAGGGTCGCCCCGGCGCCGCCGGGCTCGAGCGTCGCGACCCGGGTGGCCACCCGGTCGAGCAGCTCGCGGTCGTGGCTGATGAACAGCACGGTCTTGGGCGAGGCGACGAGCGCCTCCTCGAGCCAGCGCTTCGTCGGCACGTCGAGGTAGTTGTCCGGCTCGTCGAGGAGCAGCACCTCCTCCGGGCCACGCAGCAGCGCCTCGAGCACGAGCCGCTTCTGCTCGCCGCCGGAGAGGGTCGTGACCTTGCGCCACTGCGCCTGCTCGTACGGGATGCCGAGGGCTGCGACGGTGCACTGGTCCCAGAGGGTCTCCTGCTCGTAGCCGCCGGCCTCGCCCCACTCGACGAGCGCGTGGGCGTAGGCCATCTGGTCGTCCTCGGAGTCGCGCTCCATCATGAGCAGCTCGCTGCGGTCGACCTCCTCGGCGGCGGCGCGGATGCGCTCGGGCGCCACCGACACGAGCAGGTCGCGCACCGTCGTGTCGTCGCGCACTTTGCCGATGAACTGGCGCATCACGCCGAGCCCGCCCGATCGGGTCACGGCGCCCTCGTGGGCGGCGACGTCGCCGGCGATGATCCGCGTCAGCGTCGTCTTGCCGGTCCCGTTGGGGCCGATGAGGGCGACCTTGGCGCCCTCCCCCACCCGCACCGAGACGTCGTTGAGGAGCGGCCTGCCGTCCGGCAGGCTGAAGGAGACGGAGTTGACGTCGACGTGGCCCACGAGGGTCAAGCCTGACGTATGCCGTGTGGCCGCGTCACCCGGTTAAGCATCAGGTCGCGCACGCGTCACCCCCACGACCAGGAGTCGAGCACGGCGCGGTAGACGTCGAGGGCCTCCGGGTGTGCGGGGTCGTAGGTCAGGCGGATCGCGAAGGCCTGCTCGGTGTAGGGGACGACGTAGTAGACGTGGCGCACCTGCTCCGACTGGTCGACGACGATGCCCATCGCCCGGTAGCCGGCGATCTCCCGCTCGGGGGCGGCCATCGGCGCGAGGCCCTTGGCCTCGAAGCCCTCACGGAGCCCGTCGACCACCTCCGACAAGGAGTGGGACCCGACCTTGATCGGCCGCTCGACCGCGATGAAGGCCGGCACGCTGTCGTCGTCGGGCTGCAGGAGGGTGTCGGGCGGCGGGTCGAGGCGGCGGTCGGCCCGGCTCCACCCGACCGGCTGCAGGTAGCTGTAGTCGATGCCGCGGACGCGATCATCGCTCATCGCGACGTGACTCACTGCGGCCGGCAGCGGCTGGATGCGGTGACCGGCGCTGTCGGTGGTCGGGGCGGCGGACGTCGGCACGTGCACGACGCCGACGTCGGTCCGGGTGGGCGCCGCGGGGGCGGCGTCACCGGAGCACCCGGCGAGGCCGGGGGCGATGAACAGGGCGATCGCCGGGAGCAGGGCCACCGACGTCCTCATGCGCGCCGACATCGGCTACGTCCACGCCCAGGTCGAGAGCAGCTCGTCGAACTCGGCCATCGCGTGGGCCGCGTCGGCCTGGGACGAGCTGAGGGTGAGCAGGTAGATCCGGCCGCCGCGGGCGACGCCGTAGGAGCGGGCGAGCACCTTGATGCCCTGCTGCTCGAACGTCGTCGTGAAGCCGACGGCCGTCGAGCCCGACACGGTCTTGTCGGGCGCCGAGGAGACGGTGCGTCCGGCGGCGCCCAGCTGCTGGCGGCCCTTGGCCAGCTCGTCGTCGAGGACCGACTGGTCGCCGTCGGCCGCGGTGACCACGAGGTTGTTGGCGAAGGCGCCGACCTTCTTCGACGAGAGCAGCACGAGGTCGATGTCGGCGACGCCGCTGGCCTGGTCGGTCGCCTCGGTCCAGCCCTCGGGGGGCACGACGGTGAACCCGCCCGAGCGACCCCTGACCTCGTCGCCCTCCGCGGTCGCGGTGGAACCGGTGGCACCCGACGTGCTGCCAGCCGAGGGGGTGGCCGAGGTGCTCGACACCGACGGCGGCGAGGCGGTCGTGTCCTTGGAGCAGCCCGTCAGCGCCAGCGTGAACGTGAGGACGCCCACCGAGACGACGCGGGTGGGGCGGGCCTTCATGCGGACGATCCAACCACACGGACCGGACGGGCGCCGGTCCGGTCTCGGGCCTGAGACACCGCTCACCCGGGCTCTCGACGGGCTCGCGTGACGACGGCCCGCGCGGCGAGGTCGGCCTCCGCGGGGTAGACGACCTCCTCGAGACTGAGACCGTGCGGGGGCATGACGTGGATCCCGGCCGTGCGCTCGGCGCGGTCCTGCAGCGACAGCGGCCAGTCCACGGTGCGGCGCCCCTCCCCGACGGGGACCACCGCGCCGACGAGCGAGCGCACCATCGAGTGGCAGAAAGCGTCGGCGCGCACCGTGGCGGCGAGCACCCCGTCGGGCAGCCGGGTCCACGAGAAGTCGAGCAGGGTGCGCACGGTCGTCGCGCCCTCGCGCTGCTTGCAGAACGCCGCGAAGTCCCGCAGACCGACGAGCGAGCGCGCCGCATCGTCCATGGCTGCGACGTCGAGGGGGCGCCGCCACCAGACGGTGTCGTGACGACGCAGGGGGTCGCGGTCGGCGTCCGGGTCGGCCAGGCGGTAGAGGTAGCGCCGCTCCACGGCCGAGAAGCGTGCGTCGAAGCCGTCCGGGGCCACGACCGCGCCGCGCACGACGACGTCGTGGGCGAGGATGCCGCCGAGGCGACGGACGAGGGCGGCTCCCGGCTCCCGGTCCGACCGGCCCGGCAGGGCGGCCCACGCCTGCGGGTCGAGGTCGACGTGGGCGACCTGGCCGCGCGCGTGGACGCCGGCATCGGTGCGACCGGCCACCGTGACGCGGACGGGCTCGGGACTGCGCAGCACCGTGGTCAGGGCGGCCGCCAGCTCTCCCTGGACGGTGCGCAGCGAGGGCTGGGCCGCCCACCCCGAGAAGGCGGTCCCGTCGTAGGCCAGGTCGAGCCGCACGCGCAGCGTGGGCCCGCTCGACTCGCTCATGGCGCCCGAGCCTAACGGCAGGTCGACGTCGGCCAGGCGGCCCCCCGTCAACCCTCCCGGGGCCCTGCACGTCTTACGTGTGGGGCACCGGACGACCCGGCCCGGTCCCGTCCGAAGGGGGAACCTCCATGTACGCCATCACCCGCCGGCTCGCGGTCGCCGCGTGCGCCGCCGCCCTCGCCGCGCCCGTAGCCGTCGCCGCCACGAGCACGACTGCCTCCGCCGCACCGTTCTGCGGCATCACCTGGGGATCCCTGGCCAAGGCCACGAGCCCCGCCCGGTTGTGGACCGGCTCGGTCACGGGGACCCGTGCCGGTCAGCACCCCTGCTACGACCGCCTCGTCCTGGACCTCGCACCGGGGCGCGGCGCGCTCGGCTACGACGTCCGCTACGTCTCCGCCGTCACCGCGCCTGGCAGCGGGCTGCCCGTGCCCGTCAGCGGGGGCGCGAGGATCCAGGTCACCGTCGACGCCCCGTCGACCCTCGCCACAAGCACCACGACCCTGACCGGGTGGCGCACCTTCCGCCAGCTGAGGAACGTCGGCAGCTTCGAGGGCTACACCGACTTCGGGCTCGGCGTCCGGGCGCGGCTGCCGATGCGGGCCTTCGTCCTGACCGACGCCGACGGCGGCCGCCGTCTCGTCGTCGACGTCGCCCACCGGTGGTGAGCGCGAGAAGGGCCCCGCACCCATGGTGCGGGGCCCTTCTCGGGTGCGCCGGAGCGCGGGAGTCGATCCTGGCTCAGGAGCCGGAACCAGCCTTCGTGAAGCCGGCCTTCTCGGCGTCCTCGGCCGACTTGAACCAGAACTCGGCGATCGTCTGGTCGTACCACTGGCCGTCGGGCTCGTGGTACTTGCCGGAGTCGGCGTTGCCCTTGACGGTGTAGCCGTCCTCGGGCGACGAGCCGTCCTCGTTCGCGGCGACGGCGCCCTCGGGCACGTCGACGGCAGCGGCGGCCTCGGTGGCCTCCGCCTTCTCGGCGTCCTCGGCGGCCTTGGTCTCGGCAGCGGCCTGCTTCGACTCGCTCTGCTTCGCAGCGCGCTTCGTGGCGGCCTCGGCCTCCTTGACCGTCGCCTTCTTGGCCGACAGCGGCTCGCGGACGAGCTCGATGACCACCATGGGGGCGTTGTCACCCTTGCGGGCGCCGATCTTCGTGATGCGGGTGTAGCCGCCCTCGCGAGCCGCCATGTCGGGGGCGATCTCGGCGAAGAGGCGGTGGACGACACCCTTGTCGCGCACGACCGTGAGGACGCGGCGACGGGCGTGCAGGTCGCCACGCTTGGCGAACGTGATGAGACGCTCGGCGAGCGGGCGCAGACGCTTGGCCTTGGCCTCGGTCGTCGTGATCTTGTCGTGCTCGAAGAGCGACGTCGCGAGGTTGGCCAGGATCAGCCGCTCGTGGGCGGGGCCGCCACCGACGCGGGGACCCTTGGTGGGGGTGGGCATTTCGTTTCTCCTAGAAGTCCGACCAGGCCGTTCTCGAGCAGGGCGCCGAGGGCTCGGTCAAGAAGCGGTTGGTCAGAGACGCTCGTCCTCGACGAACGACTGGTCGTCGTCGTCGCTGTAGTCGTCCTCGCCGTAGCCGTCGACGAGGGCAGACGGGTCGAACCCGGGCGGGCTGTCCTTGAGGGCCAGACCCATGCCGACGAGCTTGGCCTTGACCTCGTCGATCGACTTCGCACCGAAGTTGCGGATGTCGAGCAGGTCGGCCTCGCTGCGGCCCACGAGCTCACCCACGGTGTGGATGCCCTCGCGCTTGAGGCAGTTGTAGGAACGAACGGTGAGGTCCAGGTCCTCGATGGGCAGCGCGAGGTCCGCGGCGAGCGCGGCGTCCGTCGGCGACGGGCCCATGTCGATGCCCTCGGCCTCGACGTTGAGCTCGCGAGCCAGGCCGAAGAGCTCGACCAGCGTCTTGCCGGCCGAGGCCATGGCGTCACGCGGCGTCATCGAGTTCTTCGTCTCGACGTCGACGATGAGCTTGTCGAAGTCGGTGCGCTGCTCGACACGGGTCGCCTCGACCTTGTAGGTCACGGTGAGCACCGGGCTGTAGATCGAGTCGACCGGGATACGGCCGATCTCCTGGTCACCGGACTTGTTCTGCTGCGCCGAGACGTAGCCACGGCCACGCTCCACGGTCAGCTCCATCTCGAGCTTGCCCTTGTCGTTCAGCGTCGCGATGTGCAGGTCGGGGTTGTGCACCTCGACACCAGCCGGAGGCGTGATGTCGGCGGCGGTGACCGCGCCCGGGCCCTGCTTGCGCAGGTACATGACGACCGGCTCGTCGTGCTCCGAGGAGACGACGAGGCCCTTGATGTTGAGGATCATCTCGGTGACGTCCTCCTTCACGCCCGGAACGGTCGTGAACTCGTGGAGCACGCCGTCGATGCGGATGGAGGTGACCGCCGCGCCCGGGATGCTCGAGAGCAGGGTGCGACGGAGGGAGTTGCCGAGCGTGTAGCCGAAGCCGGGCTCGAGCGGCTCGATGGTGAAGCGGCTGCGGTTGTCGACCACGACCTCTTCGGAGAGCACGGGACGCTGTGCGATGAGCACTGTTCATTTCCTTCCCACGGGCGACCGCCATATGACGCCTCGTGAAACTGCCCGGTCGTGATCCGGGCGGGCCGGCTCGGCTCTGTCTGCGAGCGCGGCCCCAGGCAAGACCCCCGCCGTATGCCGCTGGGCGGGCCCAGCGGCATACGGACGTGGGGCGGGTGTCAGTTCTTCGAGTAGAGCTCGACGATCAGCTGCTCGGTGAGCTGCGAGTCGATCTGCGCGCGCACCGGGAGCTGGTGGATGAGGATCTGCAGCGAGCCGTCGACGACCTGCATCCAGGCCGGGACGGGACGCTCGCCGAACGTCTGGCGAGCCAGCTCGAACGGGAAGCTCTCGACGGACTGCTTGCGGACCGTGATGATGTCGTACTGCTCCACGCGGTAGCTCGGGACGTCGACGCGCACGCCGTTGACCTCGAAGTGACCGTGCGTCACGAGCTGGCGGGCGTGGCGACGCGTGCGGGCCAGGCCCGCGCGGTAGACCACGTTGTCCAGGCGCGACTCGAGGATCTGGAGAAGGTTCTCACCGGTCTTGCCGGGGCGCTTCGCCGCTTCCTTGTAGTAGCGGACGAACTGCTTCTCCATGACGCCGTACTGGAAGCGGGCGCGCTGCTTCTCCTGGAGCTGGGTGAGGTACTCCTTCTCCTGGATCCGGCGACGGCCGTGCTGGCCGGGCGGGAAGGGACGGAGCTCGAAGTTCTTGTCGCCGCCGACGAGGTCCATCTTGAGGCGGCGGGACTTCTTGGTGATCGGGCCGGTGTAACGAGCCATGTTTCTAGTTCTCTCTCTCGCTCAGGCCGGGATCAGACGCGACGGCGCTTGGGCGGGCGGACACCGTTGTGCGGCGTGGGCGTGACGTCGCTGATCGCGCCGACCTCCAGGCCGGTGGCGGTGAGCGAGCGGATCGCCGTCTCGCGGCCCGAGCCCGGGCCCTTGACGAAGACGTCGACCTTGCGCATGCCGTGCTCCATGGCGCGGCGGGCAGCGGCCTCGGCGGCCATCTGGGCGGCGAACGGGGTGGACTTGCGCGAGCCCTTGAAGCCGACCTGGCCGGCAGAGGCCCACGCGATCACAGCACCCGTGGGGTCCGTGATCGAGATGATCGTGTTGTTGAACGTGCTCTTGATGTGAGCGTGCCCGTGGGCGACGTTCTTCTTCTCCTTGCGACGAACCTTCGTCACACGAGCCTTGGGAGGCATTTTTCTCCTACGTCAGAACTGAATGTCGGTGAGACGTGATCGCGGGGCGATCAGCGTCACTTGGCCTTCTTCTTGCCGGCCACGGTGCGCTTCGGGCCCTTGCGGGTGCGCGCGTTGGTCTTGGTGCGCTGACCGCGCACGGGCAGACCACGACGGTGACGGAGACCTTCGTAGGAGCCGATCTCGACCTTGCGGCGGATGTCGGCCTGCACCTCACGGCGAAGGTCACCCTCGAGGCGGTAGTTGCCCTCGAGGAAGTCACGAAGCGCAACGAGCTCGGTCTCACCGAGGTCCTTGACGCGGGTGTTGGGGTCGACGCCGGTGGCAACCAGCGCCTCCTTGGAACGGGTGCGACCGACACCGAAGATGTAGGTCAGTGCGACCTCGACGCGCTTCTCGCGCGGAAGGTCGACTCCAACAAGACGAGCCATGTTGGGTTGTCTCCTGATTTCTGTTACGCGGAGGTCTGGAGCAAGGCACCGATCCGGGGTCACGGTCCGCCACTCAGAAGGACGGGCCACCGGTCCCCGGCCTCCGTGCCGGGGGTGACGTCCTGCGCCGACACGACGGTCGGTCATCAGGGGCCGGGTGCTGCTTTCATTCACTTGTTGCGTGCTGTCGAAGTTCTGTCGACGGCGAGGGTGGTGCTTCTGCTCAGCCCTGGCGCTGCTTGTGGCGCAGGTTCTCGCAGATCACCATGACCCGACCGTTGCGGCGGATCACCTTGCACTTGTCGCAGATCTTCTTGACGCTCGGCTGAACCTTCATCTGCCTGCTGTCTTCAGATCGCGCGCCTGCCACCGCGGGCCCCGGAGGGCACGTGACGATCAGGCGCTTGGTTGTGTAATCGGGAGTTGGTGCCTCGCACTCGTCCCGGCCTGACATGCCCGCTCTCGCGGACCGGTCGCGGCCGACCCTGGTGCTCAGCGGTAGCGGAAGACGATCCGACCGCGGGTCAGGTCATAGGGCGAGAGCTCGACCACCACACGGTCCTCCGGGAGGATCCTGATGTAGTGCTGTCGCATCTTGCCCGAGATGTGTGCGAGCACCTTGTGACCGTTGGAGAGCTCCACCCGGAACATCGCGTTCGGGAGAGCCTCGACGATCGTGCCCTCGATCTCGATGACACCGTCCTTCTTGGCCATATCCTCCGTCTATCTGTTGGTGGCCGACCCGGACTGAGCCGGCCTTGGGGCGTGCCTAGGTGCCGTGCTCGTCGCACAGGCGTGACTCAGGCGTCGAGACACACGACACCCAACGCACAAGACTACGCCAGAAGGCGGAGTTCCTGAAATCGGCGACGGACCGTCTGCCTCGGCGCCGGCGGCGTCCGCGGCCCGGCGACGTGCGGTGTTCTGGCTCAGCGGTCGAGCTCGGCCCGACGCAGGACGACGATGCGCTCGATGACGTCGTCGGGCAGCTGCTGGTCGGCGGAGAAACGGATCGTGCCCTTGCTCAGGGAGTGCCCGGCCAGGTCCGGCGCGACGGCCTCGACGACGGCAGGGCTGAAGGGAAAGAGGGACAGGTGCCGGGCCGCCGCCGTGATGCCGAGCAGCGGACGCCCGTCGAGGCGCAGGGCCGGCATGCCGTAGCTCGTGCCCTCCTCGGCGTCGGGGGCCACGCGGCGCGCCACGTCGACGACGTGCTGCAGGGCCGCGCGCTGGTCCGGCTCGAGTCCGGCGAGGTAGTCACCGATGGTTCCCACCCGGTCATGGTGGCATCCCCGCGGCCGTCGTGGGCGCGTTCGCCGCACCCCGTCCCCCGGGTATGGGTGGTCGACCCCTCCACCGGTCGCCGTCACGACGACCTCCCACGAAAGGCCATCATGAGCGCTCGCACCCGCACGCGTACGCGTACCTCCACCATCGTCGTGATCCTCTGGCTCCTCATCGGCGTCTTCGCCGCCTTCCAGCGCGGCTACTTCGGCTCGTCCGACCCGAGCTGCAGCCGACTGGCCACGACCGCTGTGACGATCGTCGCCGGCCCGCTCAACTACGTCGGCCTCGACCCGCGCATCGGCTGCTCGACGCCCCAGCCCTCGAACTAGGCCGTGAGGCAGGCGGGTGGGAACGGCATACTGGCCGGGTGACCGAGCCCGGCGCTGACGCCACCGTCCCACCCGCCACCTCCACGCCGTCGGAGGCCCGGGCGACACCGCCCGACCGCACCGACACGGTGACGGCGCCCCCCTCGGACGCGGAGACGGTCGAGGACTACTACGCCCGCATCGCGGCCGCGGCCGGCCAGGACGGCCGTCTGCCCGTCGCCGTCGAGGAGATGCCCGGCTGGGACATCTACCCCTACGAGATCGAGGGCCTGCGGCTCAAGCCGGTGCAGCCTCCGGCCGACGAGGAGCCGGCACGTCGCGGCGAGCAGGCAGCCGACTGCTGGTGCACCACCGGCGTCCCGCAGGCCGACGACCGGCTCGTCTGGTCGAACGCCCGGTGGCGCCTCACGCTCGCCGTCGACACGGGCCTGCCCGTCATGCTCATGCTCATGCCCCTCGCGCACCACGACCTGCCCTCCCTGCCGGGCGACCTCGCGGCCGAGATGGGCCAGCTCGTCGTCGCGGTCTCGGACGCCGTCGAGCACGTGCCGAGCGTCGGCCGGGTCCAGCTCGCGAAGTACGGCGACGGCGGAGCCCACCTGCACCTCTTCTTCCTCGGCCGCCCCGCGCGCATGCTGCAGTTCCGCGGGTCACCGCTCATCGACTGGGAGGAGAACCTGCCGCGGGTGCCGCTGGACGTCCTCCGGGCCAACGCCCGCGTGGTCGCCGAGCGGATGGTCGTCCACGTCGGTGGCACGCCCGGAGGACTCGGCCGCTAGAGCGCCCGGTGGGAGTCCGGCGGACACCGGGGCGCCCGCGAGCACCGGGTCGGCTCCACCCAGTCGACGGCTGCCGGTCCAGCCGTCAGGCCCGCTGGCTCGCAGGCCGCTCGAAGAAGAGCACGGCCACGACGCCGATGAGCAGCACCGCCGCCGGCAGCATCATCGACTCCGACATCGCGTCGGCGAAGCCGCTCGCGATCGGCGCCGGCATGGTCGCCCCCGAGCCCTGCAGGCCGCCGAGCTGGCCCGAGATGCCGGGCAGGTCGGCGGCGAGCCGGGCCTCGATGAGGGCCGCGATGGCGGCGCTGCCGAGGACGGCACCGACCTGGCGGGTGGTGTTGTAGACGCCCGAACCGGCGCCCGCCGACGACAACGGCAGGTTGCGGGTGGCCGTCGCGCCGAGCGGTCCCCACATGAAGGCGTTGCCGACACCCATGAGCGCCATGGGCAGCAGCAGCACCCACGTCTCGGTCTCGGGGTGCATGACGAGCGCGAGCCACACCAGCGACAGTGCGGTGAGACTGATGCCTGCCGCCGTGATGCCGCGCGGGTGGACGCGGTCCGCCAACCGACCCGAGATCGGGGCGAGGCCGCCGGAGATCACGGCCATCGGCGCGAGCAGGAGGGCCGAGGAGGTCGGCGACATCCCGCGCACGGCCTGGGCGTAGAGCATGAACGGGAAGGCCATCGCCGTGATGGAGAAGCCGATCGTCGTGATCGCGACGTTGGCCAGCGAGAAGTTGCGGTCGTCGAAGAGGCGCAGGGGCAGCAGCGGCTCGCGGGTGTTGTGCGCCTGCCACCAGATGAAGACGCCGAGCACGAGCAGGCCGACCCCGATGAGGAGGGGCACGGAGATGAACCCGGTGATGGTCCCCCAGTCGTAGGTCTCGCCCTCCTGGACGCCGAACACCACGAGGAACATGCCGACCGCCGAGAGCACTACCCCGATCCAGTCGAAGGTGTGGTTGTGCGTCTCGAGCCGCGGCACGAGACGGGCGGCGAGGGCGAACGCGACGATGCCGATCGGCACGTTGATGAAGAAGATCCACTCCCAGCCGGGACCGTCGACGAGCAGGCCGCCGACGACCGGCCCGACGAGGATCGCGACGCCGGCGGTCGCTCCCCAGAGCGCCATGGCCTGACCGCGCGAGGCCGCCGGGAAGGTGCGCGTGATGACCGCCATCGTCTGCGGCGTCAGCATCGACGCGCCGAGGCCCTGCACGACGCGGGCGATGATGAGCCCCGTGATGGTGCCCGTGAGCCCGCACCACAGCGACGCGAGAGTGAAGGTCGTCAGACCCACGAGGTAGAGGTTCTTCGGGCCGTAGCGGTCACCGAGCCGGCCGGTGATGAGCAGCGGTGTGGCATAGGCCAGCAGGTAGGCGCTCGTCACCCAGATGACGCTGTTGACGTCGGTGTCGAGACCCCGCAGGATCGCAGGCGTCGCCACCGACACGATCGTCGAGTCGACGAGGATCATGAAGAAGCCGATCACCATGGCCCACAAGGCTGGCCACGGGTTGTGCCCGTCCGGCACCCCACCCGGTGGGCGCGCCGGGGCAGCAGGGCGCGGGCCCGTCAGGGCGTCTCCCGCCACGTCACGTCCGGTCACGTCGGTGGTGCTCTCCTCGCCGGCCACGGTGGCCCCCCTTCTGCTGCCCGACGCAGCACCTCCGATTCTCCACCCGGGCACCGACAGCCGTCAGTGCCCGTCGCCGGTCGCCCGACCCGGTCCACCGGACGGGCCCCCCGACGGACCGCGGGCCACGGGAGCCGGCGTCAGGCGTACGACCAGCGCGTCGCGAGCCACAGCGGGTCGTAGCCCGTGAGCGGCACCATCCGCCAGGTGAGGTCGGCGTCGGCGCCACGCAGGCGCGCCTCGATGCGGAAGCGGTGCGGCGTCTCGATGGCGACGACCTCGGCGCGGAAGGTGTCCTCGTCGACCCAGCCCCCGCTCGAGACGACCGGCAGGGTCGCTCCCCCGGCCACCAGCTCCCCCTCGCGCCACAGGCCCCGACCGACGGGCAGGCGCAGCCACTCACCACGACGGCTGAGCCCGAGCACGTGGTCGGGCCCGTCGCGCGTCACGGAGACGGCCGTGTAGTCGGCCGCCAGGTCGGAGACGTCGGAGCGGTTGAACTCGGCGTACTCCGGCCCGAGCGCGTCACCCGACATGGCGGGGATCTCGAGGGCCCCGAGCCGTTCGGCCAGCGCGTGGTCTGCGTCGCCGGACCCGCTGCCGCCGAGGGCCGGCACGACGTGGGCCCACAGCCCGTCGAGGGTGGACTGCATGCGCGACTGCTCGGCCGTGATCGCCACGACCGTGTCGTGCTCGGGCAGCACGACGAGGAACTGGCCGTAGGCGCCGTCGCCGCGGTAGCCGAAGCGCTGCATCCAGAACGAGTAGCCGTAGCCGCGACGCCAGTCCTCGTCGGCGTCCGGGTCCTCGCTCACTGGTCCGAAGCCGCGGGTGGCCTCATCGACCCAAGCCTCGGAGAGCAGCTGCCGCCCGTCCCACCGGCCACGGTCCAGGTAGAGCTGGGCGAGGGAGGCGATGGCCTCGGTCGTCAGGTGCGCGCCGGTGAACCCGAGCTCGCGCCCGAGCGGGTCGCGGTGCCATGGGATGTCGTGCAGCCCGAGGGGCGCGAGCAGCCGCGGGCGCAGCACCTCGCCGACGCCGACGCCGGCGAGCTGACGCACGATGACGGCGAGCAGGTAGGTGGCCACCTGGTTGTAGGCGAAGACCGTGCCGGGCTCACGCGTCGGCTGCGTCGCGAAGACCCGCTGCACCCAGTCGGCCCCGTCGCCGACGCCGTCACCGCTCGCGCGGTCGAAGACCCGGTCCCACGCGTCCTCCTCGTGGCCGACGGTCATCGAGAGGCAGTGGGCGATGCGCACGTCGTCCCAGCCCTCCGCGACGGCGGCGCGGTCGAGCTCGGGGAAGTGGTCGAGCACCCTGTCGTCGAGCGAGAGGCGCCCCTCCTGCGCGAGGAACGCCACGGCCGTGGCGGTCAGCGTCTTGGAGAGGGAGTACGCGAGGTGGACCCGGCTCGCGGCATACGGCCTCCACCAGCCCTCCGCCACGACGTGGCCGTGACGCACGACCATGAGGCTGTGCAGGCCGAGGTTGTCGCGCTCGGCGGCGTCGACGAACGCGTGGATGCCGGCGGCGTCGACGCCCTGCGCCGACGGGGTGCTGCGGGGAAGGCTCACGAGCGCGAGGTTACGCGTCCGGGCGCCCCGCGTGGGGCAGCGAGAGGGCCCGAGTCGCGCGGGCTCAGACGGTCGCGTCGAGGGGGGCGTATGCCGCCCCGGCAGCCTCGAGGGCAGCCCGGCCTCCGTCGACGGCCGTGAGGACCCAGAGTCCGTGCTCGCGGACGGCGACCGAGTGCTCCCAGTGAGCGGCTCGGGTGCCGTCGAGGGTCACCACGGTCCAGTCGTCGGCGAGCACCTTGGTGTCGGTGCCACCGAGGGTGATCATCGGCTCGATGGCGCCGGTGAACCCGTCGACGAGCTTGGGGCCCGTCTCGCGCACCGCGTAGTTGGGGATCTGCGGGTCCATGTGCATCTGCGTGCCGATGCCGTGACCCACGTACTCGTCGATGACGCCGTAGGTCCGACCGTCGCGCTCGGCGGCGGCCTCGATGCTGGCCTCGACCGCGTCACCGACGGCGTAGAGGCGACCGCCGACCTGCATGGCCGCGATGCCGGCGTAGAGGCCGGCCTCGGTGGCGTCGATGAGGGCGAGGTCCTCGGGGCGACCCGCCTCGCGACCGCCGACGACGGCGGTGAAGGCCGCGTCGCCGTTCCAGCCCTTGACCTCGGCGCCGCAGTCGATCGAGACGATGTCGCCGGCCTCGAGGACCCGCGGGCCCGGGATGCCGTGGACGACCTCGTCGTTGACGCTCGTGCACAGGGTGTGGCTGTAGCCCGGGACGAGCTGGAAGTTGGGGATGCCACCGTTGCTGCGGATGAAGTCCTCCGCGAGGCGGTCCAGCTCGAGCGTCGTCAGACCGGCTCGCAGCTCGCCGGCGAGCAGTTCGAGGGTGCGCCCGACGAGCAGCCCCGCCTCACGCATGAGGAGGAGCTGCTCGTCGGTGCGGCCCTGGAGCCGGTTCCGGCGTCCGAACATCGGTGGTCCTTCTCGGTGGCTGAGGCGTGACTGAGGCGTGACGGTGCCGTGGCGCCGTCGTGCTCAGGCGTCCTGCGGCAGGGCCGCGATGACACGGTCGGTGACCTCGTCGACGGCGCCCATGCCGTCGACCTTGACGAGGAGGCCGACGAGCTCGTAGTGCTGCGCGAGCGGTGCGGTCTCCTTGCGGTAGATCGCCTGGCGCTCGCGGATGACGTCCTCGGTGTCGTCGGCACGACCCTCGGTCTCGGCGCGGTTGAGCAGCCGCTCGACGATGGCGTCCTCGTCGACCTCGAGCTCGAGGACCGCGTCGAGTGCGTGCCCGTGACGCGACAGCATCGCGTCGAGGGCGTCGACCTGGCCCGCGGTGCGCGGGTAGCCGTCGAGGAGGAAGCCGTGGGCGGCGTCGTCCCAGCCGAGCCGGTCCTCGACGATCTCGTTGGTGATGTCGTCGGAGACGTAGCCGCCGGACGTGATGATCTCGTGGACCTTGACGCCGAGCGGGGTCTGGTCCTTGATGTTGGCGCGGAAGATGTCGCCGGTCGAGATGGCCGGGATGCCGAGGCGCTCGGCGATCCGAGCGGCCTGCGTGCCCTTACCGGCGCCCGGCGGGCCGAGGATGATCAGTCGCATTAACGGAGGAACCCTTCGTAGTGACGCTGCTGCAGCTGCGCCTCGATCTGCTTCACCGTCTCGAGGCCCACACCGACGACGATGAGGATCGAGGTGCCACCGAACGGGAAGTTCTGGTTGGCGCCGACGAGGACGAGGGCCACGAGCGGGATCAGCGAGACGATGGCGAGGTAGATGGCACCCGGCACGGTGATTCGGGTCAGGACGTAGTTGAGGTACTCGGCCGTGGGTCGCCCGGCCCGGATACCCGGGATGAAGCCGCCGTACTTCTTCATGTTGTCCGCGACCTCGGTCGGGTTGAACGTGATGGACACGTAGAAGAACGTGAAGAAGAGGATGAGGGCGACGTAGATCGCCATGTAGAAGGGGTGGTCGCCCTTGACGAGGTTCTCCTGGACCCACGAGACCCAGGCCGGGTTGTTGCCGTCGGCGTGCGTGTTGAACTGCGCGACGAGGCCCGGCAGGGCGAGCAGGGAGCTGGCGAAGATGACGGGGATGACGCCGGCCATGTTGACCTTGAGCGGGATGTACGTGGACGTGCCGCCGTACATGCGGCGGCCGACCATGCGCTTGGCGTACTGCACCGGGATACGTCGCTGGGACTGCTCGACGAAGACGACCGCGGCGATGACGAAGACACCGAGGATCAGGATGCCGAGGAAGGTGCCCCAGCCCTTGTTCTCCTTGATGGCCCAGAGCGAGGCCGGGAAGCCGGCGGCGATCGAGGTGAAGATCATGAGGGACATGCCGTTGCCGACGCCCTTGTCGGTGATGAGCTCGCCGAACCACATGATCAGGCCGGTGCCGGCCGTCATGGTCAGGACCATGATGAGGATGGTGACCATCGACTGGTCGGTCATGATCGAGTCGCACGAGCCGCCGAAGAGGCTGGAGGGGTTGCGCGCGAAGGTGACGAGCGTCGCCGACTGGAGGATCGCGAGACCGATCGTCAGGTAGCGGGTGTACTGCGTCAGCTTGCTCTGGCCCGACTGGCCCTCCTCCTTGAGCGCCTCGAAGCGCGGGATGACCACCGTGAGCAGCTGGATGATGATGCTCGCCGTGATGTAGGGCATGATCCCGAGCGCGAACACCGACAGCTGCAGCAGCGCGCCGCCGCTGAAGAGGTTGGCCAGGTTGAGGAACCCGCTCTGGTCGCCGCTCTGGCCCTTGCTGGCCTGCAGGCAGTCCTGCACCAAGCTGTAGCTGATGCCCGGCGTCGGGACGTGCGATCCGAGCCGGAACAGCACGATGATGCCGAGAGTGAAGAGCAGCTTCTTGCGCAGGTCCGGGGTACGGAACGCGCGTGCGAAGGCGGCAAGCACAGGGTCCTCCTGGGGGGCCGCGCGGTGGCGCGGCATAAGTCATGCAATCCGTGGAAGGGTAACGCAAAGGCGCAACGCCCCGGGCTCCCCTCCGCGGTGGCCGACGTCACGTCGGCTCGCGGGTCGGGCGCCCGGGGCGCTGCTCACACGAGGTGTGTGGTGGTCACTCGCGCCTGATCACTCAGCCGGCGAGAGCCGTGACCGTGCCGCCGGCGGCCTCGATCTTCTCCTTGGCGGACGCCGAGAACTTGTGCGCCTCGACCTCGACCTTGACGGAGATCTCGCCCGTACCGAGCACCTTCACCGGGAAGCCGTCACGGACGGCACCCTTGGCGACGAGGTCGGCGACGGACACCTGACCACCCTCCGGGAAGAGCAGCTGCAGACGGTCCAGGTTCACGACCTGGTACTCCGTGCGGAACGGGTTCTTGAAGCCACGGAGCTTGGGAAGGCGCATGTGCATCGGCATCGAGCCGCCCTCGAAACGCTCCGGGACCTGGTAACGGGCCTTCGTGCCCTTGGTGCCACGACCGGCGGTCTTGCCCTTGGAGCCCTCACCACGACCGACGCGGGTCTTGGCGGTCTTGGCTCCGGGGGCCGGACGCAGGTGGTGGACCTTGAGGGCGGACTCGCCCGACTTCTTGGCGTTGTCGGCCATGGTCAGTCAACCTCCTCGACGGACACGAGGTGCGTGACCGTCTTGACCATCCCGCGGATCTCGGGACGGTCCTCCTTGACGACGACGTCGCCAATGCGCTTCAGACCGAGGCTGCGCAGCGTGTCACGCTGGTTCTGCTTGCCACCGATCTCGGAACGGGTCTGGGTCACCTTGAGACGAGCCATCATGCACCAGCCTTCGCAGCCTGGGCCTCGGCCATACCAGCGGCGCGGGCCTTGAGCATGGCCGCCGGGGCGACCTCCTCGAGGGTCTTGCCACGACGGGCAGCGACCGACTCGGGGCGCTCGAGCTCGCGCAGGGCCTGGGCCGTGGCGTGCACGATGTTGATGGCGTTGTCGGAACCCAGCGACTTGCTGAGGACGTCGTGGATGCCGGCGCACTCGAGCACCGCACGCACCGGGCCACCGGCGATGACACCGGTACCGGGGGCGGCGGGGCGGAGCATGACGACACCAGCGGCCGCCTCACCCTGGACGGGGTGCGGGATGGTGCCCTGGATGCGCGGGACCTTGAAGAAGTTCTTCTTGGCCTCCTCGACACCCTTGGCGATGGCCGCAGGAACTTCCTTGGCCTTGCCGTAGCCGACACCCACGGTGCCGTCACCGTCGCCGACGACGACGAGGGCGGTGAAGCTGAAGCGACGACCACCCTTGACGACCTTGGCGACACGGTTGATGGTCACGACGCGCTCGACGTACTGGTTCTTGTCGTCACGGCTGTCGCGGTTGTCGCGGCCGCCGCGGTTGTCACGGCGGTCTCCGCGCTCGGTGCGCTCGCCGCCACCGGCGGGGCCGGTGCCTCGACGCTGCTGTCCGGGCATCAGATGTTCCTCATCTCAACAATTGCGTTCACGAAGTTGCTCACAGGGACAGACCGCCTTCGCGGGCGCCCTCGGCGATCGCCGCGACACGGCCGTGGTACTTGTTGCCACCACGGTCGAACACGACGGCCTCGATACCGGCGTCCTTGGCACGGGCGGCGACGAGCTCGCCGACCTTCTTGGCCTTGGCGGTCTTGTCACCGTCGAAGGAGCGCAGGTCGGCCTCCATCGTCGAGGCCGACGCCACGGTCTTGCCGACGGTGTCGTCGACGACCTGGACGAAGAGGTGACGGCTGGAGCGCGACACGACGAGGCGGGGACGGGCCGCGGTGCCGGCGATCTTCTTGCGACCGCGCACCTGGCGACGGATGCGGGCGGCAGCCTTGGACTTACCGCGCTTGATGATCATTGCCATGGCTTACTTACCGGCCTTTCCAACCTTGCGACGGATCTGCTCGCCCGCGTAGCGAACGCCCTTGCCCTTGTACGGGTCGGGCTTGCGCAGCTTGCGGATGTTCGCCGAAACCTCACCGACGAGCTGCTTGTCGATGCCCTGCACCGAGAAGCGGGTCGGGTTCTCGACGGCGAAGCTGATGCCGGCGGGAGCCTGGATGAGGATCGGGTGCGAGTATCCGAGCGAGAACTCGAGGTCCGAGCCCTTCGCGGCGACACGGTAACCCGTGCCGTGGATCTCCATCTTCTTCTCGTAGCCCTCGGTGACACCGAGGACCATGTTGTTGATGAGCGACCGGGTCAGGCCGTGGCGCGAGCGCGAGTCGCGCTCGTCGTTGGGGCGCTTGACCTCAAGGTTGCCCTCGCCCAGCTCGACCGTGATCGGCTGGACGACAGTCAGGGAGAGCTCACCCTTGGGGCCCTTGACGATGACGTCCTGGCCCTCGACCTTGACGTCCACACCCGAGGGGATGGAGACCGGAAGTCGTCCGATTCGCGACATGTCAGTGACTCCTTACCAGACGTAGGCGAGGACTTCCCCACCCACGCCCTTCTCGTGTGCCTGGCGGTCGGTCAGCAGACCGTTCGACGTCGACAGGATCGCGACGCCGAGGCCACCGAGAACCTTGGGCAGGTTCGTCGACTTGGCGTAGACGCGCAGACCGGGCTTGCTCACGCGACGCACGCCGGCGATGGAGCGCTCGCGGTTCGGGCCGTACTTGAGGTCGATGGTCAGCGTCTGGCCGACCTCGGCCTCCTCGATCTTCCACGAGGCGATGTAACCCTCGCTCTGGAGGATCTCGGCGATGTTCTTCTTCAGCTTCGAGTACGGCATGGAGACGACGTCGTGGTGCGCCGAGTTGGCGTTCCGGACGCGGGTCAGCATGTCCGCAATCGGGTCAGTCATGGTCATGTGGGCTCTCCGCCCTTCCTCACCGGGGTTTCGACCGGGGCTATCTGCCCGGCGACGGCTGGGCCGTCGTGTGGCCGACCTACGGTGTCAGAGGTGTGTTGGTCTTGGGGTTGCTCTGGGCTCGGGGAGCCGATTACCAGGAGCTCTTGGTCACGCCCGGCAGCTCGCCCGCGTGAGCCATCTCGCGAAGGCAGATGCGGCAGAGGCCGAACTTGCGGTACACCGAGTGCGGGCGACCGCACTTCTGGCAGCGGGTGTACGCGCGGACCTTGAACTTCGGCTTCCGGTTCGCCTTGTTAACGAGCGCGGTCTTGGCCATGTCAGTTCTCCTTGAAGGGGAAGCCGAGCTGCTTGAGCAGCGCGCGACCCTCGTCATCGTTGGTCGCCGTGGTGACCACGGTGATGTCCATGCCTCGCACACGGTCGATCCGGTCCTGGTCGATCTCGTGGAACATCGACTGCTCGGTCAGGCCGAACGTGTAGTTGCCGTTGCCGTCGAACTGCTTCGGCGAGAGGCCACGGAAGTCACGGATGCGCGGGAGGGCGATCGTGACGAGACGGTCGAGGAACTCCCACATGCGGTCGCCGCGAAGCGTGGTGTGGGCGCCGATCGGCATGCCCTCACGCAGCTTGAACTGGGCGATCGACTTGCGGGCCTTGGTCACGACCGGCTTCTGGCCCGTGATGGCGGTGAGGTCACGGACGGCACCCTCGATGAGCTTGCTGTCCTTGGCCGCGTCGCCGACACCCATGTTGACGACGACCTTGACGACGCCGGGAACCTGCATGACGTTGGCGTAGCCGAACTGCTCGAGCATCGAGCTCTTGATCTCGTCCTGGTAGCGCTGCTGAAGGCGCGGCTTGGTGCTGGTGTCAGTCATTCTCAGAGGTCCTTGTCCGACTTGACCGCGACACGGACGCGGGCAGCCTTCTGACGGCCGTTGCGCTCGACGGTCTCGACACGCGTCTTGATGCGGGTCGGCTTCTTCGACTCGGGGTCGACGATCGCGACGTTGCTCACGTGGATCGCGGCCTCGGTGTGCGTCAGGCCACCGGTGCGCGTGCCACGGGCGGTCGCGCCGGCCTTGACGTGCTTGGTGACGCGGTTGATGCCCTCGACCAGCACACGCTGGGTCTCGGGGTACACCGCGATGACCTTGCCCTGCTTGCCCCGGTCGCCGCCGTTCTTCTGGCTGCGGCCCGAGATGACCTGGACGAGGTCACCCTTCTTGATCTTCATCTTGGTGATGGTGGTCTTCGCCATGTTCACAGCACCTCCGGCGCGAGAGAGATGATCTTCATGAACTTCTTCTCGCGCAGCTCGCGGCCCACCGGGCCGAAGATGCGGGTACCACGGGGGTCACCGTCGGCCTTGAGGATCACCGCAGCGTTCTCGTCGAACTTGATGTAGGAACCGTCGGCGCGGCGACGCTCCTTGACGGTGCGGACGATGACGGCCTTGACGACGTCACCCTTCTTCACGTTGCCGCCAGGGATCGCGTCCTTGACGGTGGCGACGATGGTGTCGCCGATGCCGGCGTAGCGACGGCCCGAGCCGCCGAGAACACGGATGCACAGGATTTCCTTGGCACCGGTGTTGTCGGCGACGCGCAGCCGCGACTCCTGCTGAATCACTGTCTAACTCCTGTCGTCGTGCTGGTTCTCACCGGTTGCCCGGATGAGCCTTGCCGAACGGAAATGGGGGGTGGCTTACTTGGCCTTCTCGAGGATCTCGACAATGCGCCAGTGCTTCGTCGCGGAGAGCGGACGCGTCTCCATGATGAGCACGCGGTCGCCCACGCCGGCCTCGTTCTGCTCGTCGTGCGCCTTGACCTTGGTGGTGCGGCGGATGACCTTGCTGTAGAGCGCGTGCTTGACGCGGTCCTCGACCTCGACGACGACGGTCTTGTCCATCTTGTCGCTCACCACGTAGCCCTGACGGGTCTTGCGGTAGTTGCGCTCACTCGCCTGGTCGCTCACGACCTTCTCCTGCTCGCTCATGCGTCAGCCTCCTGCGCCTTGTCAGCCTTCTTGGCCTTCTTCTCGGCCTTGTCAGCCTTCTCGGGCTTGTCAGCCTTCTCGGCCTTGTCGGCCTTCTTGTCGGCCTTGGCAGCCTTCTTCTCGACCTTCTCGGCCTTCTCCGGCGCCTTGGGGGCGGCGGGGGCCGAGCCGATGCCGAGCTCGCGCTCACGCATCTCGGTGTAGATGCGCGCGATGTCCTTCTTGACGGCGCGCAGACGGCCGTGGTTGTCCAGCTGGCCGGTGGCCGACTGGAAACGCAGGTTGAACAGTTCTTCCTTGGCCTTCTTCAGCTCGTCCGCGAGCTTCGTGTCGTCCAGACCACGCAGCTGCTCGGGAGCCAGGTCCTTGGTTCCGACTGCCATCAGATGTCACCACCCTCACGCTGAACGAAGCGGCACTTCATGGGGAGCTTGTGCATCGCGAGACGCATGGCCTCACGCGCCACCGGCTCGGCCACGCCCGAGATCTCGAACATGACGCGACCCGGCTTGACGTTGGCGATCCACCACTCCGGCGAGCCCTTACCGGAACCCATGCGGGTCTCGGCGGGCTTCTTGGTGAGCGGACGGTCGGGGTAGATGTTGATCCACACCTTGCCGCCACGCTTCATGTAGCGGGTCATCGCGATACGAGCGGACTCGATCTGACGGTTGGTGACGTAGGCCGGCTCGAGAGCCTGGATGCCGTAGTCACCGAACGCGATCGTCGTGCCACCCTTGGCCGCACCGTGACGGTTCGGGTGGTGCTGCTTGCGGTGCTTGACTCGACGGGGAATCAACATGGTCAGGCCTGCTCATTCTCGGTGCTGGCCGCGGCGGGGGCCTCGGCAGCAGCGGTCTCGTTCACTGCCGGAGCAGCGGCGGTCTCGTTGCGGTCACCACGACGGGCGCGGTTCGGACGGTCACCGCCGTCACGACGCGGACCACGCGACGGGCGCGGGGCGGCGGCCTGCTGGGCCGCGAGCTCCTTCGCCGTCATGTCGCCCTTGTAGATCCACACCTTGACGCCGATGCGACCGAAGGTCGTACGGGCCTCGTAGAAGCCGTAGTCGATCTGCGCACGCAGCGTGTGCAGCGGGACGCGACCCTCGCGGTAGAACTCGGTGCGGCTCATCTCGGCGCCGTTGAGGCGGCCGGAGACCTGCACGCGGATGCCCTTGGCGCCGGCGCGCTGGGCGGACTGCATGCCCTTGCGCATGGCGCGGCGGAACGCCACGCGGGCCGAGAGCTGCTCGGCGATGCCCTGGGCGACCAGCTGGGAGACGATCTCGGGGTTCTTGACCTCGAGGATGTTCAGCTGGACCTGCTTGCCCGTGAGCTTCTCGAGCTCGCCGCGGATGCGGTCGGCCTCGGCGCCGCGGCGGCCGATGACGATGCCCGGGCGGGCCGTGTGGATGTCCACACGGACGCGGTCACGGGTGCGCTCGATCTCGACGGAGGCGATACCGGCGCGCTCCATGCCCTTCTCCATCAGGCGACGGATCGAGACATCTTCCTTGACGTAGTCGCGGTAGCGCTGACCCGACTTCGTCGAGTCGGCGAACCAGCGGCTCTTGTGGTCCGTCGTGATGCCGAGACGGAAGCCATGGGGGTTGACCTTCTGACCCATCAGCGGGCTCCCTTCGTGTTCTCCGGCTGCGTGACGACCACGGTGATGTGGCTCGTGCGCTTGTTGATGCGACCGGCGCGGCCCTGGGCACGCGGGCGGAAGCGCTTCATCGTCGGGCCCTCGTCCACGAACGCGGCCGTGATGACGAGGTTGCGCTCGTCGAAGGCGACCGACTCGCGGTCGGCCTTGACCCGGGCGTTGGCGATGGCGCTCTCGAGCACCTTCTGCACCGGCTCCGAGGCGGCCTGCGGCGCGAACTGGAGCGTCGTGATGGCGTCGGTGGCGGCCTTGCCGCGGATCAGGTCCACGACACGGCGAGCCTTCTGGGGGCTGACACGGACGTGCCGAGCCGAAGCCTTGGCTTCCATGACTTCTTCCTTGGATTCGGTGGGCATCAGCGACGACGCCCCTTCTTGTCGTCCTTCACGTGACCCTTGAACGTGCGGGTCGGCGCGAACTCGCCGAGCTTGTGGCCGACCATCGACTCGGTGACGAACACCGGGACGTGCTTGCGGCCGTCGTGGACGGCGAAGGTGTGGCTCAGCATGTCCGGGCTGATGACCGAACGACGCGACCAGGTCTTGATGACGTTCTTCGTGCCCGCTTCGTTCTGGGCGTCCACCTTCTTCTGAAGGTGGTCGTCGATGAAGGGGCCCTTCTTCAGGCTACGAGGCATTCCAAAGGCTCCTTATCAGCGCTTCTTGCCAGTACGGCGGCGACGAACGATGAGCTTGTCGCTTTCCTTGTGTCCCTTGCGGGTGCGGCCTTCGGCCTGACCCCAGGGGCTGACGGGGTGACGTCCACCGGACGTCTTGCCCTCTCCACCACCGTGCGGGTGGTCCACCGGGTTCATGGCGACACCACGGACGGTCGGGCGCTTGCCCTTCCAGCGCATGCGGCCGGCCTTGCCCCAGTTGATGTTGCTCTGCTCGGCGTTGCCCACCTCGCCGACGGTCGCGCGGCAGCGCGCGTCGACGTTGCGGATCTCACCGGACGGCATACGCAGCTGGGCGTAGGGGCCGTCCTTGGCGACGAGCTGCACGCGAGCACCCGCGGAGCGGGCGATCTTCGCGCCACCACCGGGCTTGAGCTCGATCGCGTGGACGACCGTACCCACGGGGATGTTGCGCAGCGGAAGCGAGTTGCCCGGCTTGATGTCGGCCGCGGGGCCGTTCTCGATCGGGTCGCCCTGCTTCAGCTTGTTCGGGGCCAGGATGTAGCGCTTCTCGCCGTCGGAGTACTGGACGAGCGCGATGCGCGCGGTGCGGTTGGGGTCGTACTCGATGTGAGCGACCTTGGCCGGCACGCCGTCCTTGTCGTGGCGACGGAAGTCGATGACGCGGTAGGCACGCTTGTGGCCGCCACCGATGTGACGCGTGGTGATGCGGCCCGCGTTGTTGCGGCCACCCGTCTTCGACAGGGGGCGGACGAGCGACTTCTCCGGGGTGGAACGCGTGATCTCGACGAAGTCGGCGACCGACGAGCCACGACGGCCCGGAGTGGTCGGCTTGTACTTACGGATACCCATGTTCGTGTGTCCTTATTCTTCGTCGATCTCAGGCGCCCGCACCGAAGATGTCGATCGATCCCTCGCGGAGGGAGACGATCGCACGCTTGGTGTCCTTGCGCTTGCCGAGGCCGAATCGGGTGCGACGGGTCTTGCCCTGACGGTTCAGGGTGTGGACCTTGTCGACCTTGACGTTGAAGATCTGCTCGATGGCGATCTTGATCTCCGTCTTGTTCGCACGGGGGTCGACGATGAAGGTGTACTTGCCCTCGTCGAGCAGACCGTACGACTTCTCGGAGACGACCGGCGCGATCAGGATGTCGCGGGGGTCCTTGGCGTGGATGCTCACTTGGTGGCCTCCTTGTCGGCCTTGTCAGCCTTCACGGGACCGGCGACGAACGCGTCGAGCGCAGCCTGGGTGAAGACGATGTCGTCGGCGCACAGGACGTCGTACGTGTTGAGCTGGTCGGCGACCAGCACGTGGACGTTCTGCAGGTTGCGGACCGACTTGAACGCCACCTCGTCACCGCGCTCGAGCACGACGAGCAGGTTGGGGCGCTCGGTCAGACCGGCGAGCAGCGCGGCGGCGTCCTTCGCCGAGGGCAGGTCGCCCGAGACGATGGAGTCGACGACGTGGATGCGGTCGAAGCGGGCCCGGTCGGAGAGGGCACCGCGCAGGGCGGCGGCCTTCATCTTCTTGGGGGTGCGCTGCGAGTAGTCACGCGGCTGCGGGCCGTGGACGACGCCACCGCCGGCGAACTGCGGGGCGCGGGTCGAGCCCTGGCGGGCGCGACCGGTGCCCTTCTGGCGGTAGGGCTTGCGCCCACCGCCGCGGACCTCGCCGCGGGTCTTCGTCGAGTGCGTGCCCTGACGAGCGGCCGCGAGCTGTGCCACCACGACCTGGTGGATCAGCGGGACGTTGGTCTGGACGTCGAAGATGTCAGCGGGAAGCGTGGGGGTCTTCGTGGCCATGTGGATCATGCACCCTTCGCAGCCGTGCGGATCAGGACGATGCCACCGCGGGGGCCGGGGACGGCACCCTTGATGAGCAGGAGGCCCTTCTCGGCGTCAACGGCGTGGATCTGGAGGTTCTGGGTCGTCTGGCGAACGCCACCCATGCGACCAGCCATGCGCATGCCCTTGAAGACACGGCCCGGGGTCGAGCAGCCGCCGATGGAGCCCGGCTTGCGGTGGTTGCGGTGCGCACCGTGCGAGGAGCTGACGCCGTGGAAGCCGTGACGCTTCATGACACCGGCGAAGCCCTTGCCCTTGGTCGTGCCCGTCGCGTCGACGCGCTGTCCGGCCTCGAAGGACTCGGCCGTGATCTCCTGGCCGAGCTCGTAGTCGGCGGCGTCGGCCGTGCGGAGCTCGACGAGGTGACGGCGCGGCGTGACGCCGGCCTTCTCGAAGTGGCCGCTCATGGGCTTGTTCACCTTGCGCGGGTCGATCGCACCGAAGGCGATCTGGACCGCGGAGTAGCCGTCGGTCTCGTCGGCGCGCACCTGCGTCACGACGCAGGGGCCGGCCTTGACCACGGTCACGGGGACGAGCTTGTTGTCTGCGTCCCACACCTGGGTCATGCCGAGCTTCTCGCCGAGCACGCCCTTGACGTTCTTCTGAGCAACAGTCATCTCAACCGCCTCAGAGCTTGATCTCGATGTTGACGTCCGCCGGCAGGTCGAGACGCATCAGCGAGTCGACGGCCTTGGGCGTCGGGTCGATGATGTCGATGAGGCGCTTGTGCGTGCGCATCTCGAAGTGCTCGCGGCTGTCCTTGTACTTGTGCGGCGACCGGATGACGACGAAGACGTTCTTCTCCGTCGGCAGCGGGACGGGTCCCACCACGGTCGCGCCGGCGCGCGTCACTGTGTCAACGATCTTCCGAGCCGAGTTGTCGATGACCTCGTGGTCGTACGACTTCAGCCGGATGCGGATCTTCTGTCCCGCCATCTGATGAACGTCTCTCTCTCGCTTCTGACTACCGGTTCCCTTGGCCATCCGACCCCCGAGGTCGGGCGTGTCGCGCCCGCTTCGCGGTGAAAGGTGCGCACCTGAGTGCCACTTTCGTGTGGATTGCCCGGCCGAACCGGGTAACTTGCGCTTCCCTCGGGCCTCCGAGAGGAGTCCGGGCGAGTCCCCGTCAGGAGGCTCTCAAGGGGCGGCGGCACCGACATGGGTCAGCGACGCGCGTCAAGCAACCTGAACAGTGTGCCAGAGCGCGCACCGCACTATCAAATCGAGGCGGCACGCCACGGCAGGGCCGCGCACGTGGCGCGTCGTCAGGGTCGCGGGACGGCGCACGCGGCGGTGCCGCCCGGCAGCTGGTGGCGGTGGTCGGCCACCCATCGGTACGCCCTCGCGGCCACCCAGGAGACCCCCGGTGCCATGAGGAGGGCCCCGACGGGTCGCCAGCCCGGGGCGCCGTGGGTCGCGGCGCTCGCGATGGCGCGGTGGCCCGACCGGACCTCGCCGTCGGCCGTCACGAACTGGGCGGCCTCGTCGCAGTCCTGGGCCGTGAGGCCGACCGCCGCGAGGTCGAGCGACTGCCAGGGACGCACGTCGTAGCGGTCCCGCCGGTCGACCCACCGCTGGACGAACTGCACGCTGCGCGTGCAGAACCCGCAGTCGGCGTCGTAGACGAGGGTCGGCCGGTCCGGCACGACGAGCGTGGTCTCCACGCCTTCATCCTCGCACCCGTCCGGCCCCGGGCAGGACCACCCCGCCGGCGTATGCCGTCCGGTCGCCCGGCGCGGGCGGGGCCGGTCACGCGGTGGACCGGGCCAGGAGGGCGCCGCACCCGAGGCCTCGCGCCGCTCCTCCGTCGGCGGCTCAGGCCGGGGCGAGGAAGGCGCTCAGCGCACCGGCATACATGGCCGGGTCCTCGGCGCCCATGAGCTCGCGGGTGCTGTGCATCGACAGGGCGGCCGCGCCGAAGTCCACCGTGGTGGCGCCCGTCAGCGACGACGTCACCGGGCCGACGGTCGAGCCGCACGGGAGGTCGCTGCGGGTCACGAAGGTCTGCATCGGGACCCCGGCCTGCTCGCAGGCGATCCGGAACGCCGCCGCACCGACGGAGTCCGTCGCGTAGCGCAGGTTGGTGTTCACCTTGAGCACCGGGCCGCCGTTGACGCGGATCTGGTGCATGGGCTCGTGGCGCTCGGCGTAGTTGGGGTGGGTCGCGTGGCCCATGTCGCCCGACGCGATGACGGTGGCCGCGAGCGCCCGCCAGTAGTCGTCGCGGGTGCCCCCACCGGCCGTGACGATGCGCTCGAGGACCGAGGGCAACAGCGTCGAGGTGGCGCCGCGCTCGGACGTGCTGCCGATCTCCTCGTGGTCGAAGAGCACGAGCACCGGCACGTGGGAGGGCTCGGTGGCCACCGCGTCGAGCAGGGCACGCACGCCGGCGTACGACGTCGCGAGGTTGTCGAGGCGCGGGGCGGCGATGAGCTCGCGCGCCCGGCCGAGCCGGGTCGACGGCTGCACCGGGTGCGTCATGACGTCCCACGACAGGACGTCCTCGCGGTCGACCCCGACCTGCTCGGCGAGGTAGCCGACGAAGTCGCCGGGCTCGTCGCCGACGCCCCAGAGCGGCTCCATGTGCGCCTGCTTGTTGAGGGTGAGCGCCTCGTTCTGGGTGCGGTCGAGGTGGATGGCGAGCTGTGCGACCCGCAGCAGCGCATCGC
This sequence comes from Terrabacter sp. Root181, assembly GCF_001428505.1. GTDB lineage: Bacteria > Actinomycetota > Actinomycetes > Actinomycetales > Dermatophilaceae > Terrabacter. Next base: position 1,252,265 of record NZ_LMHU01000001.1, on the reverse strand, counting down.
GGCCGTGGAAGGTGCGCGTCTCGACACCGGCCGAGCCGCGCACGGCCACCCGGCCGGCCAGCCCGAGGTCGCGGTCGAGCCACGAGCTGAGGATGAGGCCGCCGTAGGGCTCGATGCCGAGCATCTGCCAGCCGGCCCGGGAGTGGTCGGGGTTCGGCTTGACGCGCAGGTTGGGGCTGTCGGTGTGCGCCCCGACGACACGGAACCCGGCCGCCGGGCCCGACCCGGCGCCGTGGGCGCCCGTGGTGTCCCAGGCGATGAGCGAGCCACCGCGGACGAGGTAGCGCCGACCCGGCTCGGTGGGCCACGGCTCGGTCTCGACGACCTCGGTGAAGCCCTCGGCGACGAGTCGTGCGGCGGCCTGCTCGCACGCGTGGAACGGCGTCGGCGAGGCGTCGACGTAGTCGATGAGGCCCTGGGCTTCGGTGTCGGTGTCGAACGAGTGCGCCATGGCTCCCGACCCTATCCGCCGCCCTCCGGCCCACGAGCGACGGCCCCGGAAGGCGGGCTGCACGTGGCCCCGGCCGACCAGGGTCGTGGACGGCTCACACGCGCCGCAGGCTGGCCAGCATGTCCCGCAGGAGCGAGTCGGCGCCGGACCGGGTCGTCGCCGTCACCGTGAGGTAGGTGACGTGGCCGTCGTGCCGGACCGCCACGGAGCGCGTGTGGGTGGTGAAGGTACCCATCGGCAGCCGTGACGCGACGACGATCGCGGTGCCGATGGGCGTCGTCGTCCGGTCCACGCGCGTCACCGACGCCTCGACCGCCTCGAGCTGCGAACGCAGGTCGTCGGCGGTCGGCAGCTGGGCCAGCGGCGTCGGGATGACCGAGATGTTGTCGGCCGAGCCGCGCACGGGGCGGCCCATGACCATGACCTCGATGGCGGTGCCGATGCGCTGGAGGTACTCGTCCACCGACAGGCCCGAGCTCGCGGCCAGCTCCTTGGCCGCGTCGGGCAGCGCTGCCGCACCGGCGCCCATGGCGGCCGAGGGGTCGAGCGCCTGCCACCCTGCGGGAACCTCGAAGGAGAGTCCGGCACGTGCCGCGGTGACCCGCCGCCCGACGAGGAGCGGGGCTGCCGAGCTCGTCGGAACCGTCCGGGCGGCAGGCGTCGTCGGCTCCGACGATGCCATCGACGACACGGCCGACGCGGTCGACGTCGGGACCGACGGCTCGCCCGCGCGGGCGGCCAGCGCCGACCCTCCGGCCTTCGAGCACCCCGCGCCTGCGCACACCATCGCGGCCGAGACGACGACCACGGCGACGCGCGCCAGCCCTCCACGGACGCGCCGAACCGACTCCCCTGTCGCCACCATGGGCCAGTCATACGGCATACGGCGCCCGGCGGCAACGACCGGCACGACTGGTACCCGGCGGCCGGGACGGCCGGGCTGGCAGGGCTGGCCGGGCTGGCCGGGCTCGCCCGCATGCCCGACGCCTCGCTGCGGTCGCTCGTCGACGACCTCGCCTCACCCGACCCAGCCGTCCGGGACGAACGGGCGTATGCCGCCCTGGCCGGCCGGGTGCGCGACGGTGACCTCTCCGCGGACGACCGGAGCCGGCTCGCCTCGGCGATGCTCGAGCGGCTCGATCACGAGCGGGCGGAGGACCGCGCCTTCGCGCCCCTCGTCCTCGCCTCGCTCGTCGCCGCCGGTGACTTCGACGCCGTCTGGGTGCCGTCGGTGACCCGGTGGTACGTGGGCGAGCAGGACCTGCGCGGACACGATCCAGAGCTGGGCTGGGTGCACGCGGTCGCGGACGGTGCCGACTTCTTCGGAGAGTGCGGCGCCGCCGGCGTCGGAGATGCAGCGGCTCAGGTGCTGCACGGCGATGAGGCGGTCACGGTGGTCCACTCCGAGGTCGTCCGGCAGGCGGTCGCCGCGCTCCTCGCCGAGGTGACCCCGTGGTTCTGGCGCCGCGTCGACGCCTGACCCGCGGGGAGTGCTCCCCATGGTTCGCAGCCGGCCCTTCTGCCTAAGGTATGGCGCAGCGGCCACCCCTCGGCCGCCGCGGACGTCGACAGCTCGGGGAAGGGCAACTGCCGTGGTCGTGTACAGGAAGGGCGCCGATCCGGACGCCCTCGATCGGGCCGCGGGTCAGCTCGACCGCTTCGCCGGCGAGTGCCGGGCCACGCGGAGCGCGGTGGACCATGCCTTCGGCGCCCTCGGCGCGGCGTGGGGCGGCAGGGACTTCGACGCCTTCCGCGGTGACTGGCACTCGTCCGCCCCGTCCATCGACGCCCTCGAGCGGGCCCTCCACGGCCTCGGAGCCCGCCTGAGGGAGAACGCCGCCAGGCAGCGTGGGGCCAGCGAGCAGGGCGGCAGTCCGGGTGGCGCGGGCGGTTCGGGTGGTCCGGGCGGTGGGGCACTGCTCGGCGGCGCCGTCCCGATGTCGTTCGGACCGACACCGTCCCCGTCCCCGGGGCCGGCCCCGACCACTCCTCCGGCCCCCGCGACGACGGGCACCGGAGGCCCGGTCGACGGCTACGACTTCGGCGAGCCGAAGAAGCCCGACATCGAGTGGGACGAGGGCTTCGCGTACGACTCCAAGGACTCGAACTGGCACGACCACATCGCCAAGCTCGAGTGGATGGCCAAGCTCGAGGGCGGGCGCCTCGTCAAGTCGGACCTCGACGACGCGACGGCGATGTACGCCCACTACTGGGACAACGACGGCGAGCCGGCCCGCTTCGACTACGAGGAGGGCTACGAGGAGGACCCGTCCATCGCGGCCAACGTCAACGACGAGGTCGCCCGCACGGCAGCGGCGGTCGACGAGATGGTGCGCAACGGCAACCTGCACTTCAGCATGACCGGTGACGCCCACCCCGCGACGGCGTACCCGACCACCGAGAACTGGCAGAAGACCATCGGCGGCTACCAGCAGTGGAGCAGCGCCGACGTCACGGTGGAGAACGGCCAGGTGTCGATGCAGGTCACCGTGCACGCCGAGGACTACTACAACTTCAACCCCGACCAGTCCGACATCGCGAGCGGCGCGGGCGACAACGAGAACGGGCGCTTCACCGAGATCGGCTGGGCCAAGCCCTTCCCGTCGAGCGGCGACGTCACGCGTACGATCACGTGGCCCGTCGGCACACCGCCCCCGAGCATCGACGTGGGCTCCGGTGACGTCGAGCGCACCCCGGGCCTGGGCCGTGAGGACCGAGCCGACGAACGAGGAAGCAGCCGATGAGGACCCGATCCGCCGTGGCCGCCTGTGCCGCCCTGCTGACCCTGGCTGTGACCGGCGGGTGCAGCACCGACCCGATGCCCACCACCGACCGCACGAGGAGCACCGTGAGCAGCGCGACCAAGACCGGCACCGGCGACGTCCGCACCGACCTCGAGCCGCTGACGAAGCGGTTCAGCGCCCTGGGCCGGCCCGTCTCGGCGACGTGGATGTCGGGGACGCTCGGCGGCGACGCACCGGGCCCGTCGACGTACTGGATCGACGCCGTCGTCGAGGTCTCCCCCGAGACCGCAGCCACCCTGCGGGCCGCCTCCCCAAAGCCCGCCACCGAGACGCCTGACGTCGAGGACGGGGTCCGCTCCGCCGTGCCGTCGGGTCAGCTGCTCCGCTCCACGGCACTCGACGCGCTCTTCGCCGAGGGCTCCTTCCGCGCCAAGGCCTACCTCGCAGCCGACTCCGACACCGTCGTCCTCGTCGCCCTCGGCCAGTAACGCGGCGCGGATCAGGCGCGGCTCGGCCTCCCGCCGGACCCGCCGGAGGAGGACCATCGGGCCATGGACCCCTCCGAACGCCGCGCCGGTGTCGCCGCGCTCTTCGACCAGCTCGCCCCCGGCTACGACCAGGGCGGTGTGCCGTGGTTCGGGCCGATCGGTGCCCGACTGGTCGAGCTGACCGCACCTCGTCCGGGTGACCACGCCCTCGACGTCGGCGCCGGCCGCGGGGCCGCGACCTTCCCGCTCGTGTCCGCCGTCGGCCCCACGGGCCACGTGACCGCGGTCGACCTCTCGCCCGCCATGGTCGACCTGCTCCGCACCGAGGCCGAGACCCGAGCCGTCACCACCCTCGGGGCCCGGACCGGTGAGGCAACCCCGCTCTCGACGGAGCCCGGCTCGTTCGACGTCGTCACCGCCTCACTCGTCCTCTTCTTCGACCCCCAGCCAGTCGAGACCGTCCAGGGCTGGGTCACCTTGCTGCGCCGGGGTGGTCGCCTGGGCCTGTCGACCTTCGGCCCCACCGACGCCGCCTGGACGGCCGCCGAGGCCGTGCTCATGGCGTATGCACCGCCCCAGGTCCTCGACGCCCGGACCACCGGGCGCGCGGGCCCCTTTGCCAGCACCGACACCATGGCCGCCCTCATGGAGGCCGCCGGCGCCACCGACGTCGACAGCCACGACGAGCCCCTCGAGGTCACCCTGCCCGACGCCGCCGCCTGGCGCGCCTGGACGATGACGCTCGGGATGCGCCAGCTCTGGGCCGCCGTCCCCGACGTCGAGCTCCCGGACGCCATGGCCCTGATCGCAACCGCTCTGGAAGCGGACCGGGGCGACGACGACCAGCTGCACCTCACCCAACAGGTCCGCTACACCACCGGAAGCCGTCCCTGAGCTGACCCGCGGCTCAGAAGGACGGCGAGCTTTGGCCACTCGACGGTTCGCAGGGGGCAAACGTTGGCCACTCGACGGTTCGCAGGGGGCAAACGTTGGCCACTCGACCGTTCGCAGGGGGCAGACTTTGGCCACTCGACGGTTGAGGAGCGGGACGCGCGACGGCACGAGCGGCATCGGAGGCGGCCAACCGGCATACGCAAGGACGGTGACGCTGGTAGCGGCCGCCGACGCTCCACGCCGCTCGGGCCGTCGGGCGTTCCGCGACCGCGTGCCCACGGGACAGCGGTAGGGCCCGCTCCGCCGAAGCGGAACGGGCCCTACCGATGAAGCAGTGCTGCAGGTGCAGCGTCAGATCACTTGATGATCTTCGTGACGCGACCGGCGCCGACCGTGCGGCCACCCTCACGGATGGCGAACTTGAGGCCGTCCTCCATGGCGATCGGCTGGATGAGCTCGACCGTCATGTCGGTGTTGTCGCCGGGCATGACCATCTCGGTGCCCTCGGGCAGGTGCACGACACCCGTCACGTCCGTCGTACGGAAGTAGAACTGCGGACGGTAGTTGTCGTAGAACGGCGTGTGACGGCCGCCCTCGTCCTTCGAGAGGATGTAGACCTGAGCCTCGAAGTCCGTGTGCGGGGTGATCGAGCCCGGCTTGCAGATGACCTGCCCGCGCTCGACGTCCTCGCGCTTGGTGCCACGAAGGAGCAGACCGACGTTCTCACCGGCGCGACCCTCGTCGAGGAGCTTGCGGAACATCTCGACGCCCGTGACGGTCGTCTTGGCCGGCGGACCGGTGTGGATGCCGACGATCTCGATCTCCTCGTTGACCTTGAGGATGCCGCGCTCGATACGACCGGTGACGACGGTGCCACGACCGGTGATCGTGAAGACGTCCTCGACGGGCATGAGGAACGGCTTGTCGACGTCGCGCTCGGGCTCCGGGATGGAGTTGTCGACGGCGTCCATGAGGTCGAGGACCGACTGGCCCCACTTCTCGTCGCCCTCGAGCGCCTTGAGCGCCGAGACCTGCACGACCGGGAGGTCGTCGCCCGGGAACTCGTACTGCGACAGGAGCTCACGGACCTCCATCTCGACGAGCTCGAGGATCTCCTCGTCGTCGACCATGTCGGCCTTGTTGAGCGCCACGACGATGTAGGGGACGCCGACCTGGCGGGCCAGGAGGACGTGCTCCTTCGTCTGCGGCATGGGGCCGTCGGTGGCGGCGACCACGAGGATCGCGCCGTCCATCTGAGCCGCACCCGTGATCATGTTCTTCACGTAGTCAGCGTGGCCCGGGCAGTCGACGTGGGCGTAGTGACGACCCTCCGTCTGGTACTCGATGTGCGCGATCGAGATCGTGATACCGCGCTGGCGCTCCTCGGGAGCCTTGTCGATGTCCTCGAACGCGAACTGGGGGTTCAGGTCGGGGTACTTGTCGTGCAGAACCTTGGAAATCGCAGCCGTCAGCGTCGTCTTGCCGTGGTCAATGTGACCGATGGTGCCGATGTTGACGTGCGGCTTGGTCCGCTCGAACTTTGCCTTCGCCACTGTGGTCCTCCTCAGGACTATCTCGTGTTACGCCGTACGACCAGGGCAGGACGTGGCGCTGTTGGGGTGGTTTCCGATGGAAGAGACTACGGGATGGCCCGCAGTCACTCCCCGCGGGTCTTCTTGATGATCTCCTCGGCAACGGCCTTGGGGACCTCTGCGTAGGAGTCGAACTCCATGGAGAAGCTCGCGCGACCCTGCGTCTTGGAGCGCAGGTCGCCGACGTAGCCGAACATCTCGGACAGCGGGACGAGGCCCTTGACGACCTTGGCGCCGCTGATGTCCTCCATGCCCTGGATCTGGCCACGGCGGGAGTTGATGTCACCGATGACGTCGCCCATGTAGTCCTCGGGCGTACGGACCTCGACGGCCATCATCGGCTCGAGCAGGACCGGGTCCGCCTTCCTGATGGCCTCCTTGAGGACCATCGAGCCGGCGATCTTGAACGCCATCTCCGAGGAGTCGACGTCGTGGTAGGCGCCGTCGTTCAGGGTCGCCTTGATGCCCACGAGGGGGTATCCGGCGAGCACGCCGTACTGCATGGCGTCCTGGATGCCGGCGTCGACGGACGGGATGTACTCACGCGGGACGCGACCACCGGTGACACCGTTGACGAACTCGTACATCGAGCCGTCCTCGGTCTCGCCCAGGGGCTCGAAGCTGACCTGGACCTTGGCGAACTGACCCGAGCCACCGGTCTGCTTCTTGTGCGTGTAGTCGTACTTGAGCACGGCGCGGCGGATCGTCTCGCGGTAGGCCACCTGCGGCTTGCCGACGTTGGCCTCGACCTTGAACTCGCGCTTCATGCGGTCGACGAGGATGTCGAGGTGCAGCTCACCCATGCCGGCGATGATCGTCTGGCCGGTGTCCTCGTCGTGGTGGACCTGGAAGGTCGGGTCCTCGGCCGAGAGCTTCTGGATGGCCGTGCCGAGCTTCTCCTGGTCACCCTTGGTCTTGGGCTCGATGGCGACCTGGATGACCGGGTCGGGGAAGGTCATCGACTCGAGCACGATCTGCTCGTTGATGTCCGACAGGGTGTCGCCGGTCGTCGTGTCCTTGAGGCCGATGGCCGCGTAGATGTGGCCGGCGAGGGCCTCCTCGACGGGGTTCTCCTTGTTGGCGTGCATCTGGAAGAGCTTCCCGATGCGCTCCTTGCGGCCCTTCGTCGAGTTGATGACGCTCGTGCCCGAGCTGATGTGGCCCGAGTAGACGCGGATGAAGGTCAGCGTGCCGAAGAACGGGTGCGTCGCGACCTTGAACGCCAGCGCCGAGAAGGGCTCCTCGGTGGACGGCGCGCGGGTCAGCTCGACGGCCTCGTCGCCCGGCTTGTGGCCGATCATCGGCGGCACGTCGAGCGGCGACGGGAGGTAGTCGACGACGGCGTCGAGCATCGGCTGGACGCCACGGTTCTTGAAGGCGGAGCCGCAGAACACCGGGTAGAGCTCGGAGCTCACGGTGAGCTTGCGGATGCCGGCCTTGAGCTCCTCGGGGGTCAGCTCCTCGCCGCCGAGGTACTTCTCCATGAGGTCGTCGTCGGACTCGGCGACGCGCTCGACGAGGGCCATGCGGTACTCCTCGGCCTTCGCCTGGAGGTCGGCCGGGATCTCGGCGATCTCGTACTTGGCACCCATGGTCACGTCGCCCTTGGCGTCGCCGGGCCACACGAGGGCACGCATGTAGACGAGGTCGATGACACCGAGGAAGTCGTTCTCGGCACCGATCGGCAGCTGCATGACGAGCGGCTCGGCACCGAGGCGGTCCTTGATGGTCGCCACGGTGAAGTAGAAGTCGGCGCCGAGCTTGTCCATCTTGTTGACGAAGCAGATGCGCGGCACGTCGTACTTGTCGGCCTGACGCCACACCGTCTCGGACTGCGGCTCGACACCCTCCTTGCCGTCGAACACGGCGACGGCACCGTCGAGGACGCGCAGCGAGCGCTCGACCTCGACGGTGAAGTCCACGTGTCCGGGGGTGTCGATGATGTTGATCTGGGTGCCCTCCCAGAAGGAGGTCACGGCGGCAGACGTGATCGTGATGCCGCGCTCCTTCTCCTGCTCCATCCAGTCGGTCGTCGACGCACCGTCGTGGGTCTCACCGATCTTGTGGTTGACACCGGTGTAGAAGAGGATGCGCTCCGTCACCGTGGTCTTGCCAGCGTCGATGTGCGCCATGATGCCGATGTTGCGGACCTTCTTGAGGTCCGTCAGGACGTCGAGTGCCACGTCAGGTTTCTCGTCTCATTCGTCGTGGGGTGAAAATCGTGGGCGCCGTGGGCCGCGTCGTGCGACGGGCGGGCGCGTGCCCAGCCGGTATGCCGTGGAGCGGGCTCCCGGCATACCGGCCGGACCGCTGGGTCACCAGCGGTAGTGCGCGAAGGCCTTGTTGGACTCGGCCATCTTGTGGGTGTCCTCGCGGCGCTTGACAGCGGCGCCGAGGCCGTTGCTCGCGTCGAGGATCTCGTTCATCAGGCGCTCGGTCATCGTCTTCTCACGGCGCTGCCGCGAGTAGCCGACGAGCCAGCGCAGGGCGAGGGTGGTCGAGCGGTTGGGCTTGACCTCGATCGGCACCTGGTAGGTCGCGCCACCGACGCGACGGCTCTTGACCTCCATGGCCGGCTTGACGTTGTCGAGCGCGCGCTTGAGCGTGGCGACGGGGTCGGTGCCAGTCTTCTGGCGGCAGCCCTCGAGGGCGCCGTAGACGATCATCTCGGCGATCGACTTCTTGCCGTCGAGGAGGATCTTGTTGACGAGCTGCGTGACGAGCGGGCTCTGGTAGACCGGGTCGACGACGAGCGGGCGCTTCGGAGCGGGTCCCTTACGAGGCATCAGCTCTTCTCCTTCTTCGCGCCGTAACGGCTACGAGCCTGCTTGCGGTTCTTGACACCCTGGGTGTCGAGCGTGCCGCGGACGATCTTGTAACGCACACCCGGGAGGTCCTTCACACGACCACCGCGCACGAGCACGATCGAGTGCTCCTGCAGGTTGTGGCCGACGCCGGGGATGTAGGCCGTGACCTCGATGCCCGAGCTGAGGCGCACGCGGGCGACCTTGCGCAGGGCAGAGTTCGGCTTCTTGGGGGTGGTGGTGTACACGCGGGTGCACACACCGCGGCGCTGGGGCGAGCCCTTGAGCGCCGGGGTCTTGGCCTTGCTGGCCTTGTCCTGGCGGCCCTTGCGGACCAGCTGGTTGATGGTAGGCAACCTGGTTACTCCATAACGTTGCTCGTTGTCAGTCGTCCTGGCGGACGACTCCTTGGCTGTTCGGCTCCTCGACCCCCGAGGTCGGGTGTGTCGGAACCGGTACTTCCCCCTGCACTTCCCCTCGTGACGACTGCCGGAAGGCAGTCGGTCGGAGCGGTTGCCCGGCGAAAGGTGTGCTCTGGACCGCAGTGATGTCGCGTCCGCAGCGAGCGGGCGGACAGGGCACCGAGGCCGTCATCGCGCATGCCTGAGTACGTGCCTCAGACACAGTGTTCAAGCGTACCGGGGCGCGGCACGCCGACCAAATCGGATAGACCGGCCCGTGCGGGGCCGATGGGGTATGCCGTCCGCTGCGGAGCGCGGGCACGTCACCCCGACGAGTGCTCGGGTCGGGCCGGGGTCGGCCGGCTCAGCCCAGGCGCCAGTCTCCGGCATACATGTGCAGCACGGGCACGCCGAGCGTCTCGCGGGCCCGGGAGGCCCAGTCGGTGTGGAAGGTGTCCTCGACCGCGTGCGGCTCGGTGACGACGACGACCTCGCGCGCACCGAGACGGGCCACCTCCTCGACGAGCGTCGGCATGGGGTCGTCGGCAGTGATCTCCCCGGTGGCGACGACGTCGTGTCCCTCGAACTCGGCCAAGGTGGTCGACAGTGCGGTGTCGGCGTCGCTGTGGGCCTCGGTCCGGTCGACGGGACGCAGGGACTCGAGGGCCTCTCGCATCTCGAAGAGGCTGAGGTGGTTGAGGAAGGAGCTGAGCAGGTTGCGCTCGGTGTCGGCGGGGACGAGCACGCGGTAGGTCGGCGCGTCCTCCTCGTGCAGACCGATGATCTTGTCGACGTCGACCGGCTTGAGCGCCTCCTCGGTCAGCACGATGATCGTCGGCGCCGGACCGCTGTCGGCGTCGGTGGCTTCGGTCGGCTCGGTCGCCTCGGTGGGCTCAGTGGCCTCGAGGGGCTCGTCGGCGGTGGGCGCGGCCGGCGACGCGTGGTCGGCGGGCTCGGTCGCGTTGGGCTCGTCGGCCGTGGGCTCGGTCATGCGACCACCCTACCGACGCAGCGGGTCCCGCGGGTCAGCGGTTGGTCATGCGCCACCGCGCGAGCAGCACGCCCAGACGATCCTCCACGGGCCGCGGCGAGATGCCGGAGTAGTTGCTGATCATGACGAACACGTAGCGACGGCCGTCGGCCCCTGTGACGTAGCCCGCGAGGGACGTGACGCCGGTCAGGCTGCCGTTCTTGGCGCGGAGGTTGCCGGCGGCGGCCGTGCCCCGCATCCGGCCGGCCAGGGTGCCCCCGGTCCATCGGACGGGGTCAGTGCCCGCGACCGGTAACGCGGCGCGGAAGGTCGGCCACCACGACGTGCGCTGGACCTTGTCGAGCAGCGTCGCGAGCTGGCTGGGTGTCAGGCGGTTGGCCCTCGCGAGCCCGGAGCCGTCGACGAACCGCAGGCCGGCGACGGGGATGCCGACGCGGGCGGCGTAGTCGCGCAGGGCCTTCGTGCCGTCGGCCCAGTTGCCCGGGCGGCCATACCTCGACCCCAGGGTCTTGGTGATGGCCTCGGCGTGTCCGTTGTTGCTCAGCTTGAGGAAGGGCACGAGCAGCTGCCCCAGGGTCATCGACGTGTGGCGCGCCAGCAGGGACTGCCCGGCCGGGGTGGTGCCGCGCACCGCGGTGCCGTCGACCCGGATGCCCGCGGCGACGAGACGGGTGCGCAGTGCCCGCGCCGTCATGAGGGCGGGGTCGTCGACCGTGACCCACTTCCTGGCGGCCGAGTGCCCGAGCGGCACCTGGCCCGTGACCGTCAGCGTGTTGGTGCCGGAGGCCCGGGTGACCGCGATCGTCGTCATGGAGCCCGTGGCGGAGGTGCGTGCCCTGTTGACGACGCGCACGTGCGAGGCAGCGGACGCCGGCGTCACCGTGAGACGGGGCGCGCTCGTCGTGCTCGTGCCGGGGCTCGCGGAGACGATGACCGTGCCCGCGTCGTAGTCCGTGTCGGGTGCCAGCGTCAGGGCCGACACCTGGGCGGCGTAGTAGCTCGACGCGTACGACGTCGACCAGTACGGGCTGTAGCGCACCTCGTCGAAGGCGGACGCGTCGGCGACGACGTCACCCGTGACCCGCGTGACGCCCTTGGACCGCAGCGCGCTCGCCAGCGCCGTCAGGTCGCGCTCGAGCAGCGTCGGGTCGCCGGCGCCCTTGAGGTAGAGCCGCCCCGACACCACTCCCCCGACGGGGGCCGACGGCGCATAGACGTCGGTGCGCCACCGGTAGCCGCTGCCGAGCGTGTACATCGCCGCAGCCGCGGTGAAGGTCTTCTGGGTCGATGCGGGGGCGAGCGGGGTGTTGGCGTAGCGGACGTAGACCGGCGTGCGCGTGGACGCGTCGGCCACGACGACCCCGACGTGCGCCGTCGACGCCGTCACGCTCGGGTCGGTCATGAGCCGGCCCACCTCGCGGCGCAGGGCGGCGTCGCGCGTCGAGTAGACGGTGGCGCCGGACCCGGGTGGCGCCGAGGCGACGATGGCGGCGACGGCCAGCATCGCCACCGCCAGGAGGAAGGGCCAGCGCACCGGGCGGTGGCGCGGACCACGCGAGCCACGCACGACCTTGAGCGAGCGAGGAGCACCGAACATGACGACCTCCCGAGGGTGTCGCCGGCCGGCCCTGGCGCCCGCCAGACACTCACCTTGCCCGCGAGACTAGTCCGATTTGTCCGCTGCCCGCGCGCTGAACCGGTCGCTCCCCCGAACGCGCCGAGGGCCGGCTCCCCTGTCGGGGAGCCGGCCCAGCGGCATACGTGGTGGTCGTCGTCCGCCGCTCACGCGGTGGACGGGACCGGTCAGAACTGGTCGAGACCGAGAGCCTCGTCGTCGAGACGGATGGCCTCGCCGGTGCCCGAACCGAAACCTGCGTAGTCGTAGGCGTCGTAGTTCGGCAGCGAGTACATCGCGGCCTTGGCTTCCTCGGTGGGCTCGACCTTGACGTTCCGGTAGCGGGGCAGGCCCGTGCCGGCAGGGATGAGCTTTCCGAGGATGACGTTCTCCTTGAGGCCGAGCAGCGGGTCGGACTTGGCCTCCATGGCGGCCTGCGTGAGCACGCGTGTCGTCTCCTGGAAGGACGCGGCCGACAGCCACGACTCGGTCGCGAGCGAGGCCTTGGTGATGCCCATGAGCTCGGGACGACCGGCAGCCGGACGGCCACCCTCGGCCATGACCTTGCGGTTCTCCTCCTCGAAGCGACCACGCTCGGCGAGCTCGCCGGGCAGCAGGTCGGCGTCGCCGGCCTCGATGATCGTCACGCGACGCAGCATCTGTCGCACGATGACCTCGATGTGCTTGTCGTGGATCGACACACCCTGCTGACGGTAGACCCGCTGCACCTCGTCGACGAGGTGCTTCTGGGCGGCACGCGGGCCGAGGATGCGAAGGACCTGCTTGGGGTCGATCGCGCCCTGGACCAGCTTGTCACCCACGGTCACGTGGTCGCCGTCGCCGACGAGCAGGCGCGAACGCTTGCTGACCGGGTAGGCGTGCTGCTCGGAGCCGTCGTCGGGCGTGAGCAGGACGCGACGCGCCTTGTCGGTGTCCTCGATCTCGACGCGGCCGGTGGCCTCGGCGATCGGGGCGACACCCTTGGGCGTTCGCGCCTCGAACAGCTCGACGACACGCGGCAGACCCTGGGTGATGTCGTCGGCCGCAGCCGCACCACCGGTGTGGAAGGTACGCATCGTCAGCTGCGTGCCGGGCTCGCCGATCGACTGGGCCGCGATGATGCCGACGGCCTCGCCGATGTCGACGAGCTTGCCGGTCGCGAGCGAGCGGCCGTAGCAGGCCGCACACGTGCCGACCTTGCTGTCGCAGGTGAGGACCGAGCGGATCCGCACCTCGTCGACACCGGCCGCGTAGAGCGCGTCGATGACGACGTCACCGAGGTCGATGCCGGCCACGGCGAGCGTCTCGCCGTCGACGACGACGTCCTCGGCCAGCGTGCGGGCGTAGACCGAGGCCTCGACGACCTCGCTCGGCGCACGCGTGCCCGTGGTCTCGTTGACCTGGGCGATCGGCAGCTTGAGACCACGCTCGGTGCCGCAGTCGTCCTCACGGATGATGACGTCCTGCGACACGTCGACGAGACGACGCGTGAGGTAGCCGGAGTCGGCGGTACGAAGCGCCGTGTCGGCCAGACCCTTACGGGCACCGTGCGTCGAGATGAAGAACTCGAGCACCGTGAGGCCCTCACGGAAGTTCGCCTTGATCGGGCGCGGGATGATCTCGCCCTTCGGGTTGGCCATGAGGCCACGCATGCCGGCGATCTGACGGATCTGGAACCAGTTACCACCAGCACCCGAGGACACCATCCGGTAGATGGGGTTCGTGCGCGGGAAGTTGGTCTCCATCTCCTTGGCGACCTGGTTGGACGCCTGCGTCCAGATCTCGACGAGCTCCTGACGACGCTCGTCGTCGGTGATGAGACCGCGCTCGTACTGCGTCTGGACCTTGGCGGCCTTCGTCTCGTAGCCCTCGAGGATCGCCGTCTTGTTGTCCGGCGTCGTGACGTCGGAGATGGCGACGGTGCAGCCCGAGCGGGTCGACCAGTGGAAACCGGCCTCCTTCAGGGCGTCGAGGGACGCGGCGACCTGGACCTTGGAGTAGCGCTCCGCGAGGTCGTTGACGATCGCCGAGAGGCGCTTGCGGTCGACCGGGCGGTTCTCGAACGGGTAGTCGAGCGGCAGCGTGTCGTTGAAGATCGCGCGGCCGAGCGTCGTCTCGAGCGTGATGCTCTTGACGATGCCGTCCTCGCCGGCCTCGACACCCTCGGGCAGCTCGAAGCCGGCCGGGGGCACCGCGTCCGTCAGGCGCAGCTTGATCGCCGAGCCGAGCAGGATCTCGCCACGGTCGAAGGCCATGCGGGCCTCCGAGGGCGACGAGAACGCGCGACCCGCACCGATGCCGCCACCGTCGACCGCGTCGGTCAGGTGGTAGATGCCGGTGATCATGTCCTGGGTCGGCATGGTGACGGGGCGACCGTCAGCCGGCTTCAGGATGTTGTTGCTCGACAGCATGAGGATGCGGGCCTCGGCCTGCGCCTCGGCCGACAGCGGCACGTGGACAGCCATCTGGTCACCGTCGAAGTCGGCGTTGAAGGCCGAGCAGACGAGCGGGTGGATCTGGATGGCCTTGCCCTCGACGAGCTGCGGCTCGAACGCCTGGATGCCGAGACGGTGCAGCGTGGGTGCGCGGTTGAGCAGCACCGGGTGCTCCGTGATGACCTCTTCGAGGACGTCCCACACGACCGGGCGGGCACGCTCGACCATGCGCTTGGCCGACTTGATGTTCTGCGCGTGGTCGAGGTCGACCAGGCGCTTCATCACGAACGGCTTGAACAGCTCGAGCGCCATCTGCTTGGGCAGACCGCACTGGTGCAGCTTCAGCTGCGGGCCGACGACGATGACCGAACGGCCGGAGTAGTCGACGCGCTTGCCGAGCAGGTTCTGGCGGAAACGCCCCTGCTTGCCCTTGAGCATGTCGGACAGCGACTTGAGCGGACGGTTGCCGGGACCCGTGACCGGGCGACCACGACGGCCGTTGTCGAAGAGGCTGTCGACGGCCTCCTGGAGCATGCGCTTCTCGTTGTTGACGATGATCTCGGGGGCACCGAGGTCGAGCAGGCGCTTCAGGCGGTTGTTGCGGTTGATGACGCGCCGGTAGAGGTCGTTGAGGTCCGAGGTCGCGAAGCGGCCACCGTCGAGCTGCACCATCGGGCGCAGGTCCGGCGGGATGACCGGGATCGCGTCGAGGACCATGCCCGACGGGTGGTTCGTCGTCATCTGGAAGGCGTTGACGACCTTGAGGCGCTTGATGGCGCGGGTCTTCTTCTGGCCCTTGCCGGTGGCGATGATCTCCTGGAGGAGGTCCGCCTCGGCGTCGAGGTCGAAGGACTCGAGGCGCTTCTGGATCGCCGCGGCGCCCATGCCGCCCTCGAAGTACAGACCGAAGCGGTCACGCATCTCGCGGTAGAGGATCTCGTCGCCCTCGAGGTCCTGGACCTTGAGGTTCTTGAAGCGGTCCCAGACCTGCTCGAGGCGCTCGACCAGCTGGTCGGCACGCTTGCGGATGTTGTTCATCTCGCGCTCGGCCTGGTCGCGGACCTTGCGCTTCGCGTCGGCCTTGGCACCCTCGGCCTCGAGCTCGGCGACGTTGCGCTCGAGCAGCTGCGCGCGCGACTCGACATCGGCGTCGCGGCGGTTCTCGATCTCCTTCTTCTCGACCTGGATCTGCGCCTCGAGCGACGGCAGGTCAGCGTGACGCTGGTCCTCGTCGACGGACGTGATCATGTAGGCCGCGAAGTAGATGACCTTCTCGAGGTCCTTCGGGGCGAGGTCGAGCAGGTAGCCGAGGCGGCTCGGGACACCCTTGAAGTACCAGATGTGGGTGACGGGGGCGGCGAGCTCGATGTGGCCCATCCGCTCGCGGCGCACCTTGGCGCGCGTGACCTCGACGCCACAGCGCTCACAGATGATGCCCTTGAAGCGGACACGCTTGTACTTGCCGCAGTTGCACTCCCAGTCCCGGGTGGGGCCGAAGATGCGCTCGCAGAACAGGCCCTCCTTCTCGGGCTTGAGCGTGCGGTAGTTGATGGTCTCGGGCTTCTTGACCTCGCCGTGGCTCCACTGGCGGATGGATTCCGCGGTGGCGAGGCCGATGCGCAGCTCGTCGAAGAAGTTGACGTCGAGCACGTGGTTCCTTCTCTCGTAACTCTCGTTAAGTCTTTGGTCTGAGTGGTGTTCGTTGACGAGGGGGCGTATGCCGCTGAGCGGGCCCAGCGGCATACGCACCGCTTGTCGTTAGGTGGCCTTCTCAGACCTCTTCGACGCTGGACGGCTCACGCCGGCTCAGGTCGATGCCGAGCTCCTCCGCCGCGCGGAAGACCTCCTCGTCGGACTCCTTCATCTCGATCGTGGTGCCGTCGCTGCTCAGGACCTCGACGTTGAGACACAGCGACTGCATCTCCTTGAGGAGGACCTTGAACGACTCCGGGATGCCCGAGTCGGGGATGTTCTCGCCCTTGACGATGGCCTCGTAGACCTTCACGCGGCCGGGAACGTCGTCCGACTTGATCGTCAGGAGCTCCTGGAGCGTGTAGGCGGCGCCGTACGCCTCGAGGGCCCAGACCTCCATCTCACCGAAGCGCTGGCCACCGAACTGGGCCTTACCGCCGAGCGGCTGCTGGGTGATCATGGAGTACGGACCCGTCGAACGAGCGTGGATCTTGTCGTCGACGAGGTGGTGGAGCTTGAGGATGTACATGTAGCCGACCGCGACGGGCTCGGGGAACGGCTCGCCGGAGCGGCCGTCGAAGAGGCGCGTCTTGCCCGAGGCGTCGATGAGGCGGACCCCGTCGCGCGTCTTGAGCGTCGAGTCGAGCAGACCCGTGACGACGTCCTCCGACGCACCGTCGAAGACCGGCGTCGCCACGCGCGTGCCCGCGGGGGCCTCGTGCGCGTCGGGCGCGATCTCCTTGGCCCACTCCGGGTTGCCCTCGATCTTCCAGCCGCGCGAGGCGGCCCAGCCGAGGTGCAGCTCGAGGATCTGGCCGAGGTTCATGCGTCGCGGCACACCGTGCGGGTTGAGCACGACGTCGACCGCCGTGCCGTCCTCGAGGAACGGCATGTCCTCGACCGGCAGGATCTTGGAGATGACGCCCTTGTTGCCGTGGCGGCCGGCGAGCTTGTCACCGTCGGTGATCTTGCGCTTGTTGGCCACGTAGACGCGGACGAGCTGGTTGACGCCGGGCGGCAGGTCGTCGCCCAGGTCGGCACGGAACTCCTTGACGCCGATGACCGTGCCGGTCTCGCCGTGGGGCACCTTGAGGCTCGTGTCACGGACCTCGCGCGCCTTCTCACCGAAGATGGCGCGCAGCAGGCGCTCCTCCGGCGTCAGCTCGGTCTCGCCCTTGGGCGTGACCTTGCCGACGAGCAGGTCACCGTCACGGACCTCGGCGCCGACGCGGATGATGCCGCGCTCGTCGAGGTCGGCGAGGACCTCCTCGGAGACGTTCGGGATGTCCCGGGTGATCTCCTCGGGGCCGAGCTTCGTGTCGCGGGCGTCGACCTCGTGCTCCTCGATGTGGATCGAGGAGAGGACGTCGTCCTGGACCAGACGCTGGCTGAGGATGATCGCGTCCTCGTAGTTGTGGCCCTCCCACGACATGAACGCCACGAGCAGGTTGCGCCCGAGCGCCATCTCGCCACCCTCGGTCGCGGGACCGTCGGCGATGACGCCACCGGCCTCGAGACGGTCGCCCTCGTTCACGACGACGACCTGGTTGTAGCTCGTGCCCTGGTTGGAGCGCGCGAACTTGGCGATGCGGTAGGTCTGGTACGTGCCGTCGTCGTTGGCGACGGTGACGAGGTCGGCCGACACCTCCTGGACGACTCCGGCCTTCTCGGCGCGGACGACGTCGCCCGAGTCGAGGGCGGCGCGGAACTCCATGCCGGTGCCGACGATCGGCGCCTCGCTCTTGACGAGCGGGACGGCCTGACGCTGCATGTTGGCGCCCATGAGGGCACGGTTGGCGTCATCGTGCTCGAGGAACGGGATCATCGCGGTCGCGGCCGAGACCATCTGGCGCGGCGAGACGTCCATGTAGTCGACCTCGTCGCCGGGGACGAGCTCGACCTCTCCGCCCTTGGTGCGCACGAGCACGCGGTCCTCGGTGAAGTTGTTCTGCTTGTCGAGCGGCGCGTTGGCCTGGGCGACGACGTAGCGGTCCTCCTCGTCGGCGGACAGGTAGTCGACGTCGTCGGTCACGTGACCGCCGGTCACCTTGCGGTACGGCGTCTCGATGAAGCCGAACGCGTTGATGCGACCGTAGGACGCGAGCGAGCCGATGAGGCCGATGTTCGGGCCTTCCGGCGTCTCGATCGGGCACATGCGGCCGTAGTGCGACGGGTGGACGTCACGGACCTCCATCTGGGCGCGGTCACGGGAGATACCACCCGGGCCGAGCGCGGACAGACGACGCTTGTGCGTCAGACCCGCGAGCGGGTTGTTCTGGTCCATGAACTGCGAGAGCTGCGACGTGCCGAAGAACTCCTTGATCGAGGCCACCACAGGGCGGATGTTGATCAGGGTCTGCGGAGTGATCGCCTCGACGTCCTGCGTCGTCATGCGCTCGCGGACGACACGCTCCATCCGCGACAGGCCCGTGCGGACCTGGTTCTGGATGAGCTCGCCGACGGAGCGCAGGCGACGGTTGCCGAAGTGGTCGATGTCGTCGACCTCGACGCGGACGTCGATCTCCTCGGCGTTCTTGACGCCCTTCATCGAGTCCTGGCCGTCGTGCAGCGTGACGATGAACTTGATCGTCTTGACGATGTCGTCGATCGACAGGGTCGAGTCGTTGATCGAGGCGTCGAGACCGAGCTTCTTGTTCACCTTGTAGCGGCCGACCTTGGCGAGGTCGTAGCGCTTGCCGTTGAAGTAGAGGTTGTCGAGCAGGGTCTGCGCGGCCTCCTTGGTCGGCGGCTCGCCCGGGCGCAGCTTGCGGTAGATGTCGAGCAGCGCGTCGTCCTGGCCCTGGGTGTGATCCTTCTCCAGGGTGAGGCGCATCGACTCGAACTCGCCGAACTCCTCGAGGATCTGGGCCTCGGTCCAGCCGAGGGCCTTGAGGAGCACCGTGACCGACTGCTTGCGCTTGCGGTCGACGCGGACGCCGACCATGTCGCGCTTGTCGATCTCGAACTCGAGCCAGGCACCGCGGCTCGGGATGATCTTGGCCGTGTAGATGTCCTTGTCGGACGTCTTGTCGGGCGTGCGCTCGAAGTAGACGCCCGGGCTGCGGACGAGCTGCGAGACGACGACACGCTCGGTGCCGTTGATGATGAAGGTGCCGCGCTCGGTCATGAGCGGGAAGTCGCCCATGAAGACCGTCTGGCTCTTGATCTCACCCGTCTGGGCGTTCATGAACTCGGCGGTGACGAAGAGCGGTGCGTCGTACGTCTGGTCGCGCTCCTTGCACGACTCGATCGTCTTGCGGGTCTCCTCGAAGCGGTGGTCGCGGAACGACAGCGACATGGAGCCGCTGAAGTCCTCGATCGGGGAGATCTCCTCGAAGATCTCCTCGAGCCCGGACCGGTCCGGGACGTCGGTGCGTCCCTCGGCCTTGGCCGCGGCGACGCGAGCCTGCCAGCGCTCGTTGCCGAGCAGCCAGTCGAAGCTCTCCGTCTGAAGCGCCAGGAGGTCGGGGACCTCGAGTGGTTCGCGAATCTTCGCGAAGGACAGACGCCCCGAAGGGGTCTGTGCGGTGGACATGTTCGTCGCAGTACGCGAGGCAGCCAAGGAGGGTCCTTCCACGGGCCTTTTTCGAATCTTCAGATCCGCGTTGCCGCATGGCTCCGCTCGCGGGTCCCGAGGTCATACCGGATGCCGGATGGCATGGTGATTGGCCTGACCGAGGTCGCGAAGGGTGGGCATGGGCAGCGCAAAGGCCTAGCCTACCGGTAAAGGGCAGGAGTGTCCAGCCGGGTCAAGAGACGGAGATCGTCTGTCGAGGCGCCCACCGGTCTGGAACGACCGGCGCCCTCGACGTGACCTGCCACGCCTCCCGGACCGGGAGCTCGCGATGCGAACGCGACGAATATGGCCCTCCGCGGGCCCGACGTCAAGACCCACCCCTCCGCAGGCGCGTCGCGACACGCCGCGCAGCGCGGGCCAGAACCCCGCTGACCTGCGACGACGCGCAGCGCGAGGGTGCCGATCCGGGCCTCTGGACAGGGCCCCGCCCTAGCATGGAGCACGCCAGAGATCCGTTGACGTCTCCTTCCGAGAGGGAAGCCATGTCCGATCCGAACCCGCCCGAGCAACCGTCCTTCAACCAGCCCGCCGGCAGCGACCCGACGACGCCGATCCCGAGCGGCCAGCCCGCCTCGCCCGCGTCGCCCGTGCCGGCCGCCCCGGGCGCACCGGACGCACCGGTCGCCGGCAGCACCCCTCCCCCGCCGCCGCCCGTGGCGCCGACCGGTGGGTCGAGCGGCATGTCGAGCATCCCGGACCCCGCCAGGGAGGGCGCCGGCTTCTTCGCCGCGCTCTTCGACTTCAGCTTCACGAACTTCGTCACGCCGATCCTCGTGCGGTTCGTCTACCTGCTGGCGACCGTGGCGCTCGTCGCGAGCTGGCTCATCTTCGTGTTCGCCGGCTTCGCCAACAGCGTCGGGACCGGCCTCGCCGCGCTCATCCTCGGCCCGGTCTTCGTCATCATCTACCTCGCCGTCATCCGCATGACCCTCGAGTTCTACCTCTCGGTCGTGCGCATGAGCGAGGACATCCACAAGCGACTCCCGCAGGCCTGAGCCGCCGGGCCACCCGCGGCCCCTCCACGTCGAGTGGGCACTCTCCCCGGGGAGAGTGCCCACTCGACGTCCGGGGCGGTCCGGGGCGGTCCGGGGCCCTGGCGTGGTGGGACGGACCCGGTCGGTGTCAGAGGGCGGGCTGCTGCTGGGTGATGCAGTGGATGCCGCCACCACGGTCGAAGAGCGGGCGCGCGTCGACACCGACGACCCGCCGACCCGGGTACGCCTCGGCGAGCACCGCGAGCGACGCCTCGTCCTGCTCGTCCCTGAAGGTGCAGGCGATGACGCCGTCGTTGACGACGAAGTGGTTGAGGTAGGACCAGTCGACCGGGCCCTCGGCGTCGGCGAGGGTGCGCGGGGCCGGCACCCCGACGACCTCGAACCGCTCGCCACGCGCGTCACGGGCGTCCTCGAGGAGCTCGCGCAGGGCGCGTGAGACGGCGTGGTCGGGGTGCGAGGGATCCTGCTGCTCGTGGAGCAGCACGACCCCCGGCCTCGGGATCGTCGCCACGATGTCGACGTGGCCGCGGGTGCCGAACTCGTCGTAGTCGCGGGTCAGGCCTCGCGGGAGCCACACGCACGTCGTCGCCCCGATGGTGCGCGCGAGCTCCGCCTCGACGTCGCTGCGGGTCAGACCCGGGTTGCGGCCCGGGTCGAGCTGGACGGTCTCGGTGAGCAGCACCGTGCCCAGCCCGTCGACGTGGATGCCACCGCCCTCGTTGACGAGGGACGAGCCGATGACCTCGGCCCCGGACAGACCCGCGACGAAGCCGCCGACCCGGGCGTCGTGCTCCCACGTGGCCCACGCCTGCGCGCCCCAGCCGTTGAAGACCCAGTCGACCGCGCCGAGACGCGAGCCGTCGGCCGAACGGACGAAGGTCGGGCCGATGTCGCGCATCCACGCGTCGTCGAGCGCGGCCGGCACGAGCTCGACGTCGGGGTGCAGGTGCGCCCGCGCCACGTCGAGGTCGGCGGGCACGACGACCATCCGGACCGGCTCGAACTCGACGACCGCGTCGGCGACGGCCGCCCACGTGCGGCGCGCCGAGGCCACCTCCTCGGGAGTCTCGCCGAGGGTGTAGCCCTGGCTCGGCCAGGCCATCCACGTGCAGTCGTGCCGGGCGGTCTCGGACGGCATCAGCCAGCCTGGCTCACCCGCTCCCGCCGCGCCTCCCGCACCGCTCGGCGCCGGAACGGCATCGGTCACTGCTGCACCTCGCGACGGTGCTCGTCCCGCACGGGTGCGGTCAGGGCGGCATACGAGTCGGGCCGACGGGTCTCGAGGAAGGGGAAGAGCTCGAGCCAGTCGCGTCGCTGCGCGAGGTCGAGGTCGGCGACGAGGACGGCCGCCTCGTCGCGCGGGGCCTGGACGAGGACGCGACCGTAGGGGTCGGAGATGAACGAGCTGCCGTAGAAGGTGATGAGGCCCTCGGTGCCGAAGCGGTTGGGCACGACCATGAAGAGGCCGTTGGCGATGCCGTTGCCGACGATGACCTGCTGCCACAGCGGCTGCGTGTCGAAGTCGGGATGGTCGGGCTCGGACCCGATGGCCGTGGGGTAGCAGAGCACCTCGGCGCCGCCGAGCGAGTAGAGGCGCGCGACCTCGGGGAACCACTCGTCCCAGCAGGTCGGCAGGCCGAGCCTGAGCGCCGGGTCACCCAGTGCCACAACGGGATACGCGTCGTCGGGCGGTCCGGGGCGGAAGTACTTGTCCTCGTAGTAGCCGGCCGTGACGGGGATGTGGGTCTTGCGGGTCCGGGCCACGACCTCTCCGCTCGGGGCCACGACGACCGCGGTGTTGAAGCCGAGCCCGTCGCCTTCGTCGGCGCGCTCGTAGAGCGAGGCGTGGACGTGGATCCCGAAGTCGCGGGCGGCATCGCGGGCGAAGGTCACCGTCGGGCCGGACTCGAGATCCTCGGCGAGCGCCGACGGGGTGCCCGCTGGCAGCGTGTCGGCCGGGTAGCGCGACAGGGTCAGCTCGGGCAGGAAGACGATGGAGGCGCCGGCCTCGGCCGCCGTGCGGATGCCGTCACGGAGCGTCTCGAGGAGGGCAGCGGGGTCGTCGACCCACTCGTGCTGCACCACGCCGACCCGGACGGGCGCGGTGCCGGGCTGGTCGACGCGGGCGAGGGACTCTGGGACGCCATTGGCCTGGATGAGCTTCACAGCGTGCAGTATGCCGCAGGGCCCAGGGGTGGTCCGAGCCTCGGTCGCTGCACCAGTCCCCCGTGCGTCGTGCCGCGGGACATCGGTGGGCGCCTCGGTCCCGGACGACCTCGCGGGCGCCCGGGACCTTCCCCCTTCTTCCCCCTGTCAGAAGGCGGACAGCTCGCTGACGAGCCAGCGATCGCCCACCTTCCGCATGGTCGCGATGACCCGGTTCTGGTCGATCGCGGGAGCCTGCTGGGCCTTGGTGGTCGTGGCCTGGTTGACGAAGGCCATGACCCGCACGGTCGTCCCCTCGCCGCCGTCGCCGTCCGCGTCCATGACGCCGGCGTCGTAGACCTTGGCCTGCACGGTCGCGTCGTTCTTGACGGCCATCGGCTTGATGTCGGTGGCCGCGACCTTGGTGAACTGGTCCTTGAACGGGGACGTCAGCTGCGGGGTGACCTCGCCGACGTGCTTGTCGAAGGCGGAGCCGCTGTAGCTGAGCAGGCTCTCCAGGGTCGTCCGGGCCGATCCCACCGCGGCCGTGCGGTCGGTGTCGGAGACCGCGGGGCGCAGCGCGTACACGAGCGAGGCCGCGAGCAGGGCGAGCGCGAGCGTGACGCCGATGGCGGAGGCCCACAGGCCGGCCGAGCCGCGATCGCCGGCAGGGTCGTCGGCGGTCGGTGCGGGCCTGTCGTCGAGGACGAGGGTCGAGGTCGCGGGGGCGCCGGTGTCGGCGCCTGCGGACCGTCGCCGGGCGCCGGCCACGCGCTTGCGAGGACCCGCGGCGGGCGCGGCGAGGGGGCGGCGGGGATCAGCTGACGAAGTCAAGGGTGCTCACCTTCCAGGCGTCGCCGACCTTCACGAGGTCGAGCCGGAGCCGGTACGTCTTCTTCTCTGCCTTGGGTGTCGAGGCGTTGGACGTGGGGGCCACGACCCCGACGATGACCTTGGCCGAGTCGTCGTCGCCCGACACGAGCGAGGCCTCGGCCCGCTCGACCGTCGAGACCGTCTTGTTGGCGGTGACGACGGGCTCCAGCTGGGCCAGCGTGGAGGCGTACTCCTTCCGGAAGGCTCCCGTCGTCTCGTCGAGCACACGCTGGGTGTCGGCGTCGAACGAGGCGGCGTTCATCGTCACGAAGTTGACGGCGATCTGGCGCCCGGCGGCCAGGGCGGCGGCGCGGCTGTCGGCCTCCCGCTGCTGCTGCCAGGCCGAGCGGCCCAGGGTCGCCGTGACGGCGACGGCGACGAGCAGCAGGACGGCCGTGACAGTCCACAGCAGCCGGGGGGTGGGGCGCCACGTGCGGACACCCCTAAGGCCCGCACGTGGCGCGTCGGGGTGACCGGAGCCCACTGCGGCGTCAGTGGGGTCGTGAGTCTCGCGGGGTTCGCGCGGCTCGCGGTCGGCGGAGGTCTCGGGCGACCGCGAGGGCCGCTCGGTCTCCGAGCGGGTGGTGACCATCGTCATCGAGGGGTTTCCTTCCGTCACCGGCTAGCGGAGCGCCTCCTGCATCATCCAGAGCCAGCTCGTGCCGTTGTCGGTCCGTTCGTCGCCACCGGCCGGAGCGACCGGCGACTGGACTGACAACGAGGCAGGGCTGCCGGAGGTCACGGCCCGGTTGCCGAGAGCGACCGGTGTCGCCCCGAAGGACATGGGGTAGCTCTGCCCGCTCTGTCCCCTTCGGGTGGGTTTGGGCGCGTTCTGCGCTCCGCGGACGTTGAGCCCGGAGCCCCGCGACGCGGCGCAGTGGGCGTCGAGGTTCACGGGCGGCAGACCCGTGGTGCGGTGCGGGTCGACCTTCGTCGTGCCCTCGTAGCCGGCCTCGCAGGCCTTGGGGTCGTCGACATTGAGCACGAGACCGAAGTGGGCGGTGCCGTCGCCGGGCACGACGCTGAAGCCGCCCGTGACGACGTCGGGGTAGGTGACGAGGAGCTGCTCGATCCCGTCGAGACGGGCCGTGGTCACGTTGCCGATGGTGATGAAGTTGGCGAGGAGCGCCGCCAGGCTCTGCTTGTTCTCGGAGATGAGCGCGTCGAGCTGCTCGACGGCGACGGACCCTCGGTCGAGGACCACGCGTAGGTCGGGATTCGCCTCCCGAAGGGCGTCGGCGACGTTCGCGAAGCCGGACACGCTGGTGCGGATGTCGTCACCGCTCCTGACCTGCGTGTCGAGGACGATGCGGCCGTCATCGATGAGGCGCGTCGTCTCGGGGAGCGCCTCGGACGCAGCGGTGGTCAGGGCGTCACCGGAGTCGATGAGCCGCTGCAGGTCGGAGCCACCACCCTTGAACGCCTCGGCCAGCTCGTCGACGGTGGTGACGAGGGCGTCGCGCGGCACCGACGCGACGGTGTCGTCGACGTGCTGGAGCAGCTGGTCGATCCGGAGCGGGAAGGCGGTCCGGTCTCGCGGGATGACGTCGCCGGACGCCAGGTAGGGAGCGCGCGCGGTGCGCGGCTGGAGGTCGAGGTACTGCTCGCCCACCGCCGACCGGTTCTCGACGACGGCCTTCGTGTCCTTCGGGACCTCCGTGCCGCGGTCAAGCCTCGCGTCGACGACGACGCCGTCGCCGGACAGGCGCATCCCCTCGACCTTGCCGACGGTGACGCCGCGGTAGGTGACCTCGGCGCCGACGAAGATGCCGCCCGACTGGGCGAGGTCGGCGGACACGACGTAGCTGCCCCCGGCGAGCTTGTCGGTGAGCCCGACGTAGCTCGCCGAGAGGACCGCCACGAGCGTGATCGACAGGAGGGCGAAGGCGGCCAGCTGGAGCCGGACGGTGCGGGTGATCATCGAGAGCCTCCCGTGGGGAAGAGCGTGGACCACGACGCCGCGTCGGCCGAGCCGTCGGCGGAGCCGTCGCCCGCCGAACCGGAACGGCTCGAGCCGACCAGGCCACCGGGCAGCGTCGTCGGCAGGGGCACGCCGGGCACCGACGGCACGGTGACGCTCGGGAGCGGGACCGAGGGCACGGGCACCGACGGCAACGGCACCGACGGCAGCGGCGCCCCCGGGATGTCCGGCAGGGCCGGGAGCCTGCCGACGCCGAGGTTGCCGGCGATGGTGTCGAGGTTGGTGTCGAGGGTCGCCCAGAGGTTGGTGAAGTCGCCCTTGATGGTGTTCTGGGCGTTGTTGGGGAAGGGGTAAGTCAGCAGCAGCTGGTAGCTCTTGGGCAGGTCGTCACCGGCCTTGTTGAGCTGCCGCAGGATCGGGCTGACCGCCCTGAGATTGGCCTCGAGGTCGGCCCGCGAACCGCGGATGACCCGGGTGCCGACCTCGCCGAGGTCACGCAGGGCCGTGAGCATCGCCGTCAGCTGTCGGCGCTGGTCGGCGAGGATCGTCAGCCCCTTGGGCAGCTCGTCGAGCGCTGCGGCGATCTTGGCCTGGTTCTTCGCCAGCGTCGACGAGAGCCGGTCGATGCTGTCGATGGCCCGCACGATCTCGCCCTTCTGGGCGTCGAGTCCGCCGACGAAGGTGTTCAGCTGCGTGACCAGGTCCTTGACGTCGCCGGTGCGGCCGCGGAGCGCGTTGTTGAGCTCGGCCTCGATGGTCTTCAGCTGGGCGACACCACCACCGTTGAGCAGCAGCGACATCGCGCCGAGGACCTCCTCGACCTCGGGATTGCGGCTCGTGCGCGACAGCGGGATGCGGTCGCCCTGTCCGAGGCGGCCCTGCGACGGCACGTCGGTCGGGGCGGCGATCGCGACGTACTTCTCGCCCAGGAGCGAGGTCTGCTTGAGCTCGGCCGTCGCGTTGTCGGGCAGCACGACGGTGCCGGGCAGCCGCAGCCGGACCGTCGCGGTCCAGCCCGTCACCTGGATGTCCTCGACGGTCCCGACGGTGACCTGGTTGACCTTGACCGACGACTGGGGCACGAGGTCGAGCACGTCGGCGAACTCGGCAGTGACGGTGTAGGAGTCGTCGCCGGTGCCGGCGCCGCCCGGGAGCGGCAGGTCGTAGGCGCTGCAGCCCCCGAGAGCGAGGCAGGCCAGCACGACGACGGCGGACCCACGTCGGGAACGGGAGCGGACGGCATACGTCATCGGGAGCCTCCGAGCAGTCCACCGAGAGTGGGGTCGGCGCCCCGCAGGTTGACGAGGCCACTCGACTGCGGAGTGCCCTGCACCGCAGCGCCGCTCGGCAGCGAGGGCAGGGTGGGCAGCTGGGGCAGCAGCGCCTTCTTCAGGGAGTCGCACAGCCTGGTGTTCCCCGTCTTCGTCGGGCCGGTGAGGATCGAGCAGACGAGGAGCAACGGGTCGTCGAGACCCTTCGCGTTGTTGCGGGTGTCGAGCGTGCCGGTCTGCGGGTGGTAGGCGTTCTGGAGGTTCGACAGGGCGACCGGCGCGTTCTCGAGGAGCTGGGCGAGGGCCTGACGGTTCTTCGCGAAGGCGTTGGTCACGGTGACCGCGCGGTCGAGGTCGCTCTTGAGCAGCGCTCGGTTGTCGGAGACGAAGCCCGACACCTCGTCGACCGCGACCCCGAGGCTCTCGAGGGTCGCCTTGAGGTTCTCGCGCTCCTCGCTCAGCTGGGTCGCGACCGTCGCCAGGTCGGCGTTGAGCCGGCGCACCTGCGTGTTGTTCGTCGCGAGCATCGAGGTGAAGGACTGGAGGTTCTTCACGGTGCCGAAGAGGTCGTCGCGGCTGCCGGACAGGGTCGACAGCGCGGTCGACAGGTCGTGCACCGTGCCGTTGATCGTGTCGCCGTTGCCGTCGAGGTTGGCCGCCGACGTGCGCAGCAGCTCGTTGAGCGCGCCGTCCTTGTTGGCGCCGTCGGGACCGAGCGCGACCATGAGGTCATCGAGGCTCTGGGACACGCGGTCCAGCTCGACGGGAACTGCCGTGCGCTCCAAAGGGATTCGCGTGCCGGCCGTCAGTGCGGGGCCGGCCTCGTAGACGGGCAGCAGCTGGACGTAGCGGTCGGAGACCAGCGAGGGCGCGACGATGGCGGCCTTGGCCGAGACCGGAACGCGGTACGTGTCGTCGTAGCTGAAGGTGACGTGCACGTGGTCGCCCTCCGGCGTCACGGTGTCGACCTGGCCGATCTTGACCCCGAGGATGCGCACGTCCGAGCCCGGGTAGAGACCGACCGCACGGGTGAAGTCGGCGCTCACCGACGTCTGGGCCCGGCGGGGCCAGAACACGACGCCGGCCGCGACCAGGGCGACGACGACGAGACCGGTGACCACCTTGCCGAGGACGGTCGCGGGGCCGTGGAGCCGGCCGAACGGCAGACGGGAACCCTGGGGCGCAGTCATCAGCGGCCACCTCCGGAGGTGCCGGGGAGAAGCAGGTCGGGCAGCTGCGTGCCCGGCAGCGCGAGGCCCGGCGTGCCGACGGGCACGACGAGGTTGGAGACCCACGTGTCGAACCATCGTCCCGTGCCGAGCGTGTTGGCGTAGACCCGCGTGAAGGGGGCCATCGCCCGGATCGTCTTCTGCAGGTCGGTGTCGTGCTTCTGGAGCATCGCGAGCGTCCTGTCGAGCTCGGCGAGCGCCGGCTTGAGCTGGCCCCGGTTGTCGCGGGCGAGACCCGTCAGCTGCTTGGCGAGCGCCGAGGTGTTGCGGAAGAGCGTGCGGATGTCGTCGCGACGCTTGACGAGCTCGACCATGAGCAGGTCGGCGTCCCTGATGAGCGTGCTGACCTGCTGGTTGCGGCTGCGGACGAGGCCGGAGACGCTGTTGGCCCGCTGGAGCAGCGAGCCCAGCTCGGCGTCGCGGCCGGCCACCGTGCGCGAGAGGCGGGAGAGCCCGTCGAGGGTGGCCTTGACGTACTGCGGGCTGTCCTTGAACTCCGTCGCGATGACCGTGAGGGACTTCGCCAGCTGGTCGGTGTCGATGCGCTCGGTCGTCGTCGTGAGGTCCTGGAAGGCGTTGATGACGTCGTAGGAGCTGACGGTGCGCGCGACGGGGATCTGCGCGTCGGCCTCGAGCTGGCCCTGGCCCTTCGGGTCGAGCGCGACGTACTTCTCGCCGAGGATCGTCTTCATCCGGATCGACGCACCGGTCTGCCGGCCGAAGCTCGCGTCCTCGGTGATGGTGAAGTCGACACGGACGTGGCCGCCCTCGAGGTCGACGCCCGTCACCTTGCCGACCTTGACGCCGGCGATGCGGACGTCGTCGTCGGGCTTGATGCCCCCGGCCTCCGAGAAGGCCGCGCTGTATGCCGTCCCGCCGCCGATGAGCGGAAGGCTAGAGGCGTTGAACGCCAGGTAGAGCACGACGGCGATGGCGAGCAGGCCGATGGCACCGATCGGGACCGGGTTGCGCTCTCGGAAGGGGATGCTCATGACTCGCACCTCGCTGACGAGACCTCGTAGGTGGGGCTCACGCCGGGCAGGATCGGGCTCTTCGTGTCGAACTTGCAGAGGTAGAAGTTGAACCACGACCCATAGGTCGCCGTGCGCGTCAGCGTGGCGATGCGCCTCGGCGCGCCGGTGATGAAGTCCTCGAACTCCTTGACGTTGGCCGGCTTGTTGAGCGTCGTGGCCAGCGTGCGCAGCTGGGAGACGTCGTCCTTGATGAGCGGGCGCGTCGAGACGAGCAGGTCGGCGGTCTCGGCCGAGAGGGTGTTGATCCCGGACAGCGAGCGGCCGATCGTCTCGCGGTCGGCCGCGAGCCCGCTGGTGAAGCGCTGGAGCTGGTCGATGAGCGAGAGCAGCTGCTGGTCGTGGGCGTCGACGGTGCCGAGGACGGTGTTGAGGTTGTCGATGGTGCGGCCGATGACGGCGTCGCGGTCGGCGATGGCCGACGTGAGGCCGGCCGTCCTGGCGAGCAGGGAGTTGACGTCGCCACCCTCCCCCTGCAGCGTCTGGATGAGCAGGCCCGACAGCTCGTTGACGTCGCTCGGCGACAGTGCGGCGAAGAGCGGCTTGAAGCCGTTGAAGAGGACTGTGAGGTCGAGGGCCGGGTGAGTGCGCGAGAGCGGGATCGTCGAGCCGTCGGCAAGTGGCGCGGGGGCGCCGGCGCCCTGGCTCAGCGCGAGGTAGCGCTGGCCCACGAGGTTGCGGTACTTCACCGTCACCTCGGTGCCCCGCGTCAGCACGGAGCTCTTGAGCACCGAGAAGTCGATCTCGGCGGTGGCGCCCTCGGACGTCGCGTCGTGGGCGACCCGGACGTCGGTCACCTCGCCCACCCGGACCCCGGCGATGCGGACGTCCTGCCCGGCGATGACGCCCGTCGCGTCGGTGACGACGGCCGTGTAGGTCGCCTTGGAGCCGAGCTGGATGTTGGCGATCGTCAGCGCGAGGATGCTCGTCGCGAAGAGCGTCACCGCCGCGAAGACGATGAGCTTCATGAGCGAGCCCTTGACCTTCATCGGGTGCTCACCACCGTGCCGCGCATCATCGGTCCCGCGAGCAGGGTCTGGATGCTGCTCGCTCCCCCGTCGGACGACTGGCCGTCACGGGCGAGGAGGGCCGCGACGACGCGCTGCTCGTCGGTCGTGCCGGCGCTGCCGGAGTCAGCGGCGGGGGCCTTGCCGAGCAGCGCCTCGGGCACGGCCGAGAAGGGCGTCGCTTCGCTCGCCGGCTGGGTGCCGTCGTCGAAGTGGTTGCCGGGGAAGGGGTTCGACTGCGACCCGTCGGGCGAGGGCAGGCCGTAGCAGTGCGGGCCGCGCGTGTCGTCCCAGCGCGGCTCCTCCCCCGGCCGGTACGGCTGACGGGGGGCCACGACCTCGAGCGTGATGTGGAAGGTGCCGCCCGCGAAGGCCGCGTTGGCGCGCGGGAGCCAGTTGACCAGGCCCGAGGCCACGCACGGGTAGATCGGGGAGTACTCGGCGAGCAGCTGGAGGGTTGGCTTGCTGACCTGGCCGACCTGGATGATGCGCTGCTCGTTGTCGCGCAGGAAGCCGGCCGCCTCGTTGGCGAAGCCCGCGGTGCCGACGAGGAAGGCCGCGAGCTGCTGGTCCTTCTCGACGATCGTCCTGTTCGGGACGCGCAGCGACTCGGTCAGGCGGAAGAAGTCGGGCGCGACTCCGGCATAGAGGTCTGCGGTGTCGGCCAGCAGGGAGATGTCGTGTCGGATCGTCGGCATGCTGGGGTTGAGCGCCTCGAGGTAGCGGTCGACGAGCACGAGGTTGCGACCGATCTGGTCGCCGCGGCCGTCGAGCGTCGTCGACAGCGCGTTGAGGGTGGTCGCGAGCTTGCCCGGCTGCACGGTGCGCAGGAGCGGGTAGAGGTTGTCGAGGACCGTCTCGAGCTCGATGGACACGGTGCTGCGGTCCTGCGGGATGGTGTCGCCCGCCTGGATCGGGCGCGCGTTCGAGGTGGCCGTGACGAGGTCGACGTAGCGCTCGCCGAAGAGGGTCTTGGGCAGCAGCCGGGCGCTGACGTTCGACGGGATCCCGGCGACCTCGTCGGGCTGGAGCGCCAGCTCGAGACGGGCTCCCGTCGGGGTCGCCTCGACGTGGCGCACCTCGCCGACGAGCAGGCCGCGCAGCTTGACGTCGGAGCTCTCCTGCAGCTGGCTGCCGAGGCGGTCGGTCTCGAGGGTGACCATGACGACGGGCGTGAAGCGCTTCTGGAAGGACGCGACGGCGAGGCCCACGAGCAGCGCCAGCACGAGGAGGAAGACGATGCCGTAGGCCTTGACGCCGATGCGCCACCGCGTCAGCTGGGTGAGCGGGCCGGGGCTGGTGTCGCTCATCCGGCGATCCTCACGCTCGTCGTGGCGCCCCAGATGGCGAGGGACAGGAAGAAGTCGACGATGTTGATGGCCACGATCGACGTGCGCACCGCGGTGCCGACGGCGACGCCGACACCGGCGGGGCCGCCCGACGCCGTGTAGCCGTAGTAGCAGTGGATGAGGATGATGACGACGGCGAAGACCATGACCTTCGCGAACGACCAGAACACGTCACCCGGTGGCAGGAACAGGTGGAAGTAGTGGTCGTAGGTGCCCTCCGACTGACCGAAGTACGCCGTCGAGATGAAGCGCGTGGCGGCATACGAGCTGAGCAGGCCCAGGACGTAGAGCGGGATGACGGCGATGAAGCCGGCGATCATGCGCGTCGTCACGAGGAACGGCAGCGACGGGATGCCCATGACCTCGAGAGCGTCGACCTCCTCCGAGATGCGCATCGCGCCGAGCTGGGCGGTGAAGCCGCAGCCGACCGTGGCCGCGAGCGCCAGTCCCGCGACGAGCGGGGCGATCTCGCGGGTGTTGAGGTAGGCCGAGAAGAAGCCCGTGAAGGCTCCGGTGCCCAGCTGCTCGAGCGAGGAGTAGCCCTGCAGGCCGACCTCGGTGCCGGTGAAGAAGGCGAGGAAGGCGATGACACCCACCGTGCCGCCGATGACGGAGAGCGCACCGGTGCCGAGGGAGACCTCCGCCAGCAGGCGGATGATCTCCTTCTTGTAGCGGCGGATCGTGCGCCCGCTCCACGCCAGGGAGCGCACGTAGAAGCGCATCTGCTCGCCGAGCGAGTCGAGCGCGCGGGAGGGCCGGCTCGCGAGGTGGAGCAGCCGCTCCGTGCTCGGTCGGGTCTGGGTCTTCGTCGCCATCGCCCTCTCCTCAGATCTTCTGCGGGACGACTTGGAAGTACACGGCCGTGATGACGAAGTTGACGACGAACAGGAGCATGAAGGTGATGACGACGCTCTGGTTCACCGCGTCGCCGACGCCCTTCGGACCACCGCCGGCGTTGAGCCCCTTGTACGCCGCCACGACCGCCGCGATGGCCCCGAAGATCAGGGCCTTGATCTCTGCGGTCCAGAGGTCGGGCAGCTGGGCCAGGGCCGTGAAGCTCGCGATGTATGCGCCCGGCGTGCCGCCCTGGACGATGACGTTGAAGACGTAGCCGCCGACGACGCCGACGACCGACACGAGCCCGTTGAGCAGCACCGCGACGAGCATCGAGGCGAGCACACGGGGCACGACGAGGCGCTGGATCGGGCTGATGCCGAGCACCTCCATGGCGTCGATCTCCTCACGGATCTTGCGCGAGCCGAGGTCGGCGCAGATGGCCGAACCCCCCGCGCCGGCGATGAGGAGCGCTGTGACGATCGGGCTGGCCTCGCGCAGGACGGCCAGGACGCTGGCGGCGCCCGTGTAGGACTGGGCGCCCAGCTGGCGCGTCAAGGTGCCGAGCTGGAGGGCGATGACCGCGCCGAACGGGATGGAGACGAGAGCCGTCGGCAGGATCGTGACGCTCGCGATGAACCACGCCTGCTGGATGAACTCCTTGACCTGGAACGGTCGCTTGGGCAGGGCCCGGAACACGTCGAGCGCCAGCGCGAAGAGCGAACCGGACTGGCGCAGGGCGCCGGTGAGGGGTGCGGCCACGTCAGCTCACCTCCACCCGGACACCGGGGATGCCCGCGTTGCGTGACTCGAACGAGCCCGGAGGCGGGGTGACGCCGTTGTCGCGGCACCAGCCCCCGGCGGGGCGCTCGGCGCGACGGGGCTTGCCGTCGCTCGTCGGCAGCTGGAGGGCGATCGGCGGCAGGGGCGGCAGCTCCTGGCCCGACTCGGCGGCGAGCTCGTCGGCGTCCTTCTCCTCGGACATGCCGATCGGACCGATCGTCTGGGCGTTGAGGAACTGCCGCACGACCGGCTCCTCCGAGCTGAGCAGCATCTCGCGCGGCCCGAACATCGCCAGGTGCTTGTGGTAGAGCAGGCCGATGTTGTCCGGCACCGTGCGGGCCGTGTTGATGTCGTGGGTGACGATGAGGAACGTCGCGTCGATCTGCGCGTTGAGGTCGACGAAGAGCTGGTTGATGTAGCTCGTGCGCACCGGGTCGAGGCCCGAGTCCGGCTCGTCGATGAGCAGGATCTCGGGGTCGAGCACGAGGGCCCGCGCCAGCCCGGCCCGCTTGCGCATGCCACCTGAGATCTCTCCCGGGAGCTTGCCCTCGGCGCCGGAGAGCCCGACGAGATCCATCTTCTCGGTGACGATGCGCCGGATCTCCGCCTCGGTCTTCTTCGTGTGCTCGCGCAGCGGGAAGGCGACGTTGTCGTAGAGCGTCATCGAGCCGAAGAGGGCGCCGTCCTGGAAGAGGACGCCGAAGAGCTTGCGCACCTCGTAGAGGTCGGCCTCACGCAGGCGCGTCAGGTCACGTCCGTTGATGACGATCGACCCGGCGTCGGGTTTGAGCAGCCCGACGAGTGTCTTGAGGAAGACGGACTTGCCGGTGCCCGAGGGCCCGAGCATGACCGAGATCTCCCCCGCGGGAAGCGTGAGGGTCACGTCCCGCCAGATCGTCTGCGAACCGAAGGTCTTGGTCAGACCTGTGACCGCGATCTCCACACCCATGTGGCATCCACCTATGTCTTCCTGGCCGTCTCGACTCGGCTACGGGGGAAACGAGGGCGCCGGGCGGAAGTTACGCGCGAGTCGGGTTCTCCCGGCAGGGAGGGTCCGGCGCGGCTAGCCTGTGCGAGACCTGTGGAGCCAGGAGGATGCGTGCGAGCAGAGCTGCGGCCGTCACAGGTCGCACCGGGGGCGCTGCTCGAGGTCGAGGGCAGCACGTACCGTGTCGTCGGGACCGTCCGGTTCGACCTCGCCGGCACCCGGTGGGGCGAGCACTGCATCACCTCGTCCGGCCCGCGGGAGTGGCTCTCGCTGCAGCCGCGCGGCGCCGAGTGCGTCATCCACTGGCAGACCCGGCACGACCTCTTCGGCGACCCCGACCGGGCGGGATGAGTCTCGACGGCCGCGACTGGTCGCTCCTCGCGGCGGGGTCCCTCACCTACACCGCCGAGGGCGACACGGGTCTGGGCCTCCAGGGCACGTGCGAGTTCGTCGAGTTCGTCGCGGTGGACACCGACGACGCCGTGCTCGTCTACGAGAGCTTCGACGGCGGCATGTGGGAGATCAGCGTCGGCCGCCTGGCCGACCCGGCGCGGGTACGCAGCTACCGCGAGGTCTCCGGCGACTGACCGTCAGTCGTGCGTGGCCGTGACCTCGTGGCTGACGGCATCCCCGTCGACGCGCACGGTGACGGCGGCGACCCGGTCGGCCCCGTCGAGCCGGGCGAGGCGGCCGAGCACCTCGGCGAGGCGGCCGAACGTGTCCGGGCTGGGCACCGGCGCCTGTCCGTCGGCGTTGCCCGACAGGCCGGTCAGGCGGTGGTCCGTGTCGAGGGTCAGGGCGGCGGTCATCCGCTGGACGGGCGCCCCCCGCTGCTCCTCGATGCCGCGGCGCAGCGTCGTCGCCAGCTCGTCGAGCACCTCCGAGGGCGTATGCCGGCCGCCCGAGTCGTCATCGGACGTGACCGGCTCTTTGGGCTCGGTCGCCGCCGCGACCGTTGCCTGGGTGGTCTGCTCGGTGGCGGCCTCGGCGGCGGCCTCCTCGCGGGCGGGCTCGGTGGCGGCCCTCGGGGCGTGGCCCTCGCTGAGGAAGCCGATCGCGGCGAACTCGATCTTGGCGAAGTCGACCTCGGCGTCGCGGGCCAGCGAGTTGTCGATGACGTAGGCGAGGTTGACGGCGAGGTCGGTCATGCCCGGGTGCAGCTGCTGGCCGACGAAGCGGGCACACAGCAGCAGTGCGTGCACGCGGACCATGGTGCGGCCCTTGCGGTCCTGCACCTGCTGCTCGGCCTCGACACGACGCAGGTCGAAGCCCTCGCGGGGGTAGAAGTGCAGCGGGCGCTCGAGGACGAGGAGCGAGTAGTCGGGACGGTCTGCCCCCGGCATGAGCCGATACAGCTCGCCGTTGAGCGGCAGCTGCCACTCGAGCTCGGCCGGCGCCGTGTCGAAGCGCGTCACGCACACGAGCGGTCCGTAGCGCCCCGACGGGCTCGACGCGTCCGTCGTCGGCGCAGAGGGTGACGTCGACGTCGGAGCGGCCAGCGGGGTCGATGGTGCCGGTGCGGCGGCCGGTCCGGGTGCCACGGTGGGCACGTCGGTGTCCGCGGTGGGCACGTCGGTGTCCGCGGTGGGCGCGCCGGTGTCCACGGGCTCCACGTGCTCGGCGCCGGTGTCCGGAGCGTCGTCAGCAGCGGGCCTGAAGGTGCGCGACAGCCATCCCATGCGGGCAAACCTACCGGGACCGGTGCGCGGATCGACGGCGCGTGGCGCGAGCACTCTCCGGGTGCTGACGACGGACACCTGAGGGACGGGACGGCATACGCCATCGGCTCGCCCTGGACGCGCGAGCGGACCCGTCGTGGTTACGGTGGTCGCGTGACGACAGTGAGCAAGGACGCTCCCGACCTGCGGGCCCTGGAGGGACTCGCCGGGTCCCTGACGCCCGGTGCGCTGCTGACCGAGCCCGACAGCGTGGCCGCCTACCGCTTCGACTACACGGCTGACGCCGCCGCCGGTGTGCCGCTCGCCGTGGTCCGCGCGGCGAGCGCGGCCGACGTGCAGGCCACCGTGCGCTGGGCCGGCGAGCACGAGGTCCCGGTCGTGCCACGCGGGGCCGGCAGTGGGCTCTCTGGCGGCTCGAACGCGATCGACGGCTGCATCGTGCTGAGCCTCGAGCGGATGCGGACGGTCGAGATCGACCCGAGCACGCGCACCGCGCTCGTCGAGGCCGGGGCGCTCAACGTGGAGGTCAAGCAGGCCGCGGCCGAGCACGGGCTCTGGTACCCGCCCGACCCGTCGTCGTTCGAGATCTGCTCGATCGGCGGCAACGTCGCGACCAACGCTGGCGGCCTGTGCTGCGTGAAGTACGGCGTCACGACCGACTACGTGCTCGGCCTCGACGTCGTCCTCGCCGACGGGACGCTCGTGCACCTCGGCGGCCAGCGGGTCAAGGACACGGCGGGCCTCTCGCTCGTCAAGCTCTTCGTGGGCAGCGAGGGCACCCTCGGCGTCGTGACGCGGGCGACCCTGCGGCTCGTGCCGGCCCAGGCGCCGCCGGCCACCCTCGTGGCCACCTTCGACACCGTCGAGGACGCGGCTCGGGTGGTCGTGGCCGTCGGCAACACGCTGCGCGCGTCGATGATGGAGCTGATGGACCAGGCCTCGGTCAACGCCGTCGAGGACCACCGGAGCATGGGGCTCGACCGCGAGGCCGGTGCCATGCTGCTGGCGCAGTCCGACGCCCCGGGTGCGGCGCGCGGTGAGGAGATCGCCGTGATGGAGCGACTGTGCCAGGAGGGCGGCGCGCGGGAGTGCTTCACCACGACGGATGCCGCCGAGGGCGAGATGTTCGTCGCCGCCCGTCGCGCCGCGATCGTCGCCATCGAGCGCCGAGGCGCGATCATGCTCGAGGACGTCGGCGTGCCCGTGCCGCGCCTGCCCGACCTGCTCACCGGCATCGCCGAGATCTCCCGACGCCATGCCGTCGAGATCCCGGTCGTGGCCCATGCCGGCGACGGCAACACGCACCCGGTCATCGTCTACCCGGCGGGCGATGACGACGCCGGGGCCCGCGCGGCACAGGCGTTCTCGGAGGTCATGAGCCTCGCGATCGGGCTCGGCGGCACCATCACCGGCGAGCACGGCGTCGGCCGCCTCAAGCGAGCGGCCCTGCCGGAGCAGCTCGGGCCCGACGTCATGGCCCTCACCCACCGCATCAAGAACGCCCTCGACCCACAGGGCATCCTCAACCCCGGAGCAGGATTCTGATGACCGCGACGCCGCCCACCACGACCCGCCGCCCCATCGCCGACCGGCACCTCTTCGGCCCCGGCCCGTGCAACCCCTACCCCGAGGCGACCCTGGCGCTCGCCGCACCGCTGCTCGGGCACCTCGACCCGGACTTCCTCGCGATCATGGACGAGACGTGCGACCTGCTGCGCCATGTCTGGGGCACCGACAACCGCCGCACCCTGCCGCTCTCGGCGACTGGATCGGCGGGCATGGAGGCCGCGTTCGTCAACACCGTCTCGCCCGGCGACGTCGTCGTCGTGGCCGTCAACGGGCTCTTCGGAGAGCGCATGGTCGACGTCGCGGGCCGCCACGGCGCCGAGGTCGTGCGCGTCGACCACGAGTGGGGCACGCCCGTCGACGTCGGGCGCGTCGCCGCCGCCCACCCGTCCCCGAAGATCATCGCCGCGGTGCACGCCGAGACGTCCACCGGTGTCCGTTCCGACATCGCAGCGCTCGGCGCCGTCAAGGGCGACGCGCTGCTGCTCGTCGACGCCGTCACGAGCATCGGTGGCATCGAGCTGCGCGCCGACGAGTGGGGCATCGACATCGGCTACGCCGGCACCCAGAAGTGCCTCGGCGTCGCTCCGGGCCTCGCGCCCTTCACCATCAGCGACCGGGCCTTCGACCGGCGCGTCGAGAAGCCGTCGTCGTGGTATCTCGACCTCGGCCTGCTCGGCGGCTACGTCGGCGAGGCCTCCGGATCCGGCAAGCGCACCTACCACCACACGGCCCCCACGGCGATGGTCGCGAGCCTCCACGCCGGCCTGCAGCGCATCGCCGACGAGGGCCTCGAGAAGGTCTGGGACCGTCACGCCGAGGCCGGGCGTCTGCTCCAGGACGGCCTGCAGGAGATGGGCCTGGCCCTCTTCGCCGCCGAGGGCTCCCGCCTGCCCGAGCTGACCACGGTCCGGGTCCCCGACGGCGTCGACTCGGCCGCGGTCCGCGCCTACCTGCTCGAACGGCACAACCTCGAGATCGGCGCCGGGGTGGGGGAGTTCGCCGCCACCGTCTGGCGCATCGGCCTGATGGGCCACAACGCCCGCCCCGACCGCGTGGCCCTCGTCCTCGCCGCCCTCAAGGACGCCTTGGCCCACGCCGCCTGACCCCGCCACGCTCCCCGGTCGAGGTATGCCGTCGCGCACAGTGGCGACGAAACACCTCGACCCGGGGGCGAGCGTCGACGAGGGCGCGGGGCGTGGCGGTGGTCGCGGCATCGGCGGCGGGCCCGTGCGCTGGGAGCGAGCGTGACGGCATACGCCCGCCGACGCTCCACGCCGCGAGCGCCGTCGCGGGTCGCGCCCACGCAGCCCGGCGACCAGAGCACAGCGAAAGGCGGGCCCGACCAGATGGTCGGACCCGCCTTTGCGGTACAGCAGTGATCCCGGCAGTGCCGGGTCAGATCACTTGAGCTCGACGGTGGCGCCGGCGCCCTCGAGCTGCTCCTTGGCCTTCTCGGCCGCAGCCTTGTCGACACCCTCGAGGACGGGCTTGGGGGCGCCGTCGACGAGGTCCTTGGCCTCCTTGAGGCCGAGGCTCGTGAGCGCGCGGACCTCCTTGATGACCTGGATCTTCTTCTCGCCCGCGGCGGTGAGAACGACGTCGAACGAGTCCTTCTCCTCCTCCTCGACGGCGGCAGCGCCGCCACCGGCAGCGGCGGCAACCGCGGCAACGGGGGCAGCAGCGGTGACCTCGAAGGTCTCCTCGAACTGCTTCACGAACTCGGAGAGCTCGATGAGGGTCATCTCCTTGAAAGCGTCAAGGAGCTCGTCGGTGCTGAGCTTCGCCATGGTGGCTTCCTTCCTAGATATTGCCGTGAGTGGCGTGTTGTTGAATCGAGCTGGTGCGCAGGAGCGCGATCAGCTCTCGTCGCCACCCTCGGCGACGTCGGTGGTTGCCTCGTCGGCGGCAGCCGGCGTGGCGGGACCCTGCGCCTCGACCTTCTGGCGCAGGGCGTCGACCACGCGGGCCGTCTGCGACAGAGGAGCGACGAAGAGGTAGGCGGCCTTGTTGAGGGAGCCCTTCATGGCGCCCGCAAGCTTGGCCAGGAGAACCTCGCGGGACTCGAGGTCCGCGAGCTTCGTGATCTCCTCGGGGGACAAGGTCTTGCCGTCGAGGACGCCAGCCTTGATCACGAGGAGGGGGTGTGCCTTGGCGAAGTCACGCAGACCCTTGGCAGCCTCGACCGGGTCACCGGTGATGAAGGCGATGGCCGACGGGCCCTGGAGGTGGCCGTCGAAGGCCGTGATACCGGCCTCCTTGGCGGCGCGCTCCGTGAGCGTGTTCTTGACCACGGCGTAGGTGGCGTGTTCCCGGATCGAGGTGCGCAGCTGCGAGAGCTGGGCCACGGTCAGACCGCGGTACTCGGTGAGAACGGCCGCGCCGGACTCACGGAACTTGTCCGCGATCTCGGCAATGGCAGCCGTCTTCTCGGAGTTCGCCATCTGGGCCTCCTTCCCTTGCGTGGTGCCGCCTGTCGAAGGGGCCCGGAGGGCCTGCACGAAAAGAGCCCCGGCGCAGGGCGCTCGGGGCTCGCAGCGACATACTCGAGGTATGCCGTGGGGCTGAGTGTCCTGCGCTGGCTGCCCGCATCGTGCGGAACCTTCGGGAGATCGTGGTTGCCCACGCCCTCCAACCGGCGGTCATTGGTCGTGGACCAGAGTACGGGCTGGACCGTCGCGGACCAAATCGAGCCCGGGGCCCGTCGGCGGGTCCGACGCGCGATCCCCCACCGCAGGGGGTACGTGACCTAGCGTGGCACCTATGGGGAGTGGCAGCGCAGTCCGCCGTCCGACCCCGTCGCGACGGCAGGCGATCCGCCGCCGTCGGACGTGGGCGGGTCTCGCCGTCGTGCTCTGCGTCGCCGCCGACCTCTGGGTGGTGACGTCGGCCGGTGCCGGCGAGCCGGTCCCGGAGGGCGCGGTCTCGCGCGCCTCTCGGGTCGCGATGACGGCCGGGACGGCGCCGGCGGTCTCGATCGACGAGGTCGAGCGGGTACCCGATGCCGCGACCGACTCGCAGGTCGGCGGGGCCACGTCGGCCACCGGCTCCGGCGACGGCAAGGACGACGGCAAGGACGAGAAGGGCGCGGTCATCGAGAAGGGGTCCGGCACCTTCACGGTCGTGGCGATGCCCACCGCAGCCCTGCGCCCGGCCCCCGCGAGCGGCCGCACGGTGCGCTACACCGTCGAGCTCGAGGGCGGCCTCGACATCCGGGGCGAGGACCTCGCGACCACCGTCGGCACCGTCCTGACCGACCCGCGCGGCTGGCAGGCGAAGGACGGCGTCCGGTTCATCGACGTCTCACCCGCCGCTGCGGCCAAGGGCGCCGCCGTCGACCTGCGCATCACGCTCGCGAGCCCCGACACGACCGACCGGCTGTGTGCGCCGCTCCAGACGCGGGGCCAGGTCAGCTGCCACAACTCGGGGCGGGTCGTGCTCAACCTGCGCCGCTGGGTCCTCGGCGCCGCGGCCTACGGCAGCGACGTCACCGGCTACCGCACCTACCTCGTCAACCACGAGGTCGGCCACGGCACCGGGCACGCGCACGCCTACTGCGGCGGCAAGGGCAAGGTGGCGCCGGTCATGATGCAGCAGACCTACGGCCTCAAGGGCTGCACGGCGTGGCCCTGGCCGACCCCCAGGCCGGCCTGACCCTGACGGCATGAGTGAGGCCGGCCCCGGACGGGGACCGGCCTCACGGTTACGGATCGCTCAGCCGCGCGGTCAGCGGGGGTCGACCACCATCGCCGAGCCACCGCCACGCCGGGTCGTCTCGGCCGCGGCCTCGAACTGGCCGTCCGCGAGGCTCCGGATCGCCGTGACCGCGCCGATCTCGTTGGGCGTGCCGGCCGACACGAGGTTGTGCCCGAGGGCCCGGAGGCCGGCGCCGGTCGGGCCGTCGAGGATGGTCGGCTCGGCGCCCTCCGCCCCGTTGCGCGAGCTGAGGCGTGCCGCCGCGACCGCGTCGACGAGCGAGAGGTCGCGGTCCAGGTAGCCGAGGATCGTCTGGGAGACCGACGTGATGATCGTCGCGCCACCGGGCGAGCCGACGGCGAGGAACGGCTTGCCGTCATCGAGGATGATCGTCGGGCTCATCGACGAGCGCGGCCGCTTGCCCGACCCCGGCAGGTTCGGGTCGGGCGCACTGCCCTGGGTCGGCGTGAAGTTGAAGTCCGTCAGCTCGTTGTTGAGGAGGAACCCGTAGCCCGGGACGGTGATGCCCGAGCCACCGGTCTGCTCGATGGTGAGCGTGTAGGAGGCGACGTTGCCCCACCGGTCGGTCGCCGTCAGGTGCGTCGTCGACTGGCCCTCGCTGGGTTGCGACGAGACCAGCGCCGTCGGGCAGGTGGAGACGTAGGACCGGTCGGGGACGCCCGGAGCAATCGGTCGCGTGAGCGCATGCGTCGGGTCGAAGAGGCAGGAGCGCTCACCCGCGAAGCCGGTGCTCGTCAGCTCCTGCACCGGCACGTTCGATACGTCACCGACGTAGCGGTTCCGGTCGGCGAACGCGGTGGCCGACGCCTCGGAGAACCGGTGGAGGTACTGCACCTGGTCGACGTCACCCGTGGAGACCCCGGTGCGCTGCTCGTAGGCCGCCATGAGGTTGAGGATCTCGGCCACGGCGATGCCGCCGGAGCTCGGGACCGGCATGCCGTAGACGTCGTAGCCCTTGTACCGCGAGTGGATCGGGTCCTTCGTCAGGGCCCGGTACGCGCGGAGGTCGTCCATCCTGATCTGGCCGGGCAACACGCTCGTGCCGTCGGTGTGCGGGGCGCTCGCCTCGGCGACGACCGCCTGACCCAGCGACCCGGCATACAGCGCCGCGACGCCCTGGGTGCGCAGCGTCCTATAGGCCTTGGCCATGTCGGGGTTGGTGAAGACGGAACCGACGGCAGGCGCCCCGCCGTCGCGCAGGAACACCCGGGCCGTCTCGGGGAAGGTCTTGAAGCGCGTCGCGTTGGCCGTGGTCTGGTCGGCGAACGTCTGGTCGACGACGAAACCCTGGGCCGCGAGCTTCTCGGCGGGCTTGAGCGCCTCGTTGAGCGACCACGTGCCGTAGTCGCGCAAGGCCTTGTCCCACAGGGCGGGCGTGCCGGGGACACCCACCGACAGACCCGAGTTGACGGCCGTGGCGAACGGGTAGGCCGCGCCCGTCGTCTCGTCGACGAACGACGTCGACGTGAACGACTCGGGCGCCGTCTCGCGACCGTCGATGGTCGAGACGTGTCTGCTGCGGGCGTCGTAGTAGACGAGGAAACCACCGCCGCCGATGCCGGCGCTGTAGGGCTCGGTGACACCGAGGGCAGCCGCCGTCGCGACCGCGGCGTCCGCCGCGTTGCCGCCCCGGGCCAGCACGTCGATGCCGACCTGCGAGGCGTCCCGGTCGACCGAGCTGACCGCGCCACCGGAGCCCGTCATGACCGGGACCTTCGGCAGCGGGGTGGGCTGGCCGTGCCACCCGCGGTCGACCGTGGCGGCGGTCGGGGCCCCAGCCGGCTGAGCGCCGGCCGTGGCCGGCAACAGGGACAGAGGGAGTCCGACGACGAGAGCGCCGAGGACCCATCGGGAACGTCTCGTGGTGCGTGCGCTGTGACGACTCATCGTTCGACCGTACCCGCGCAAACACCTCAGATCGCGCCGAGCACCCCACCCATCCCGGGAGCCGGACGGGTGTGACCACGAGGCCACTCGAGAGGGACGGGCGCGAACGACGAGAGCCCGCCACCCCGGGTGGGGTGACGGGCTCCTCGACTGCTGGGTCAGGCGGTCAGGCCTGCTCCTCCTCGGCGAGGAGGTTGCGCGTCTTGGAGAAGTCGAGCGGGATGCCCGGGCCCATCGTCGTGGAGACGGTGGCCTTCTCGATGTAGCGGCCCTTGGAGCTGGCCGGCTTCAGACGCAGGATCTCCTCGAGGGCAGCGGCGTAGTTCTCGACGAGCTTCGTCTCGTCGAAGGACGCCTTGCCGATGATGAAGTGGAGGTTCGCGTGCTTGTCGACGCGGAACTCGATCTTGCCGCCCTTGATGTCGGTGACGGCCTTGGC
The DNA here is from genome assembly GCF_001428505.1 of Terrabacter sp. Root181. GTDB lineage: Bacteria > Actinomycetota > Actinomycetes > Actinomycetales > Dermatophilaceae > Terrabacter. The sequence continues at coordinate 1,208,867 of NZ_LMHU01000001.1, read as the reverse complement.
GACGTCCATCGTCACGGTGCCGGTCTTCGGGTTCGGCATGAGGCCACGCGGACCGAGGACCTTGCCGAGACGACCGACCTTGCCCATGAGGTCAGGGGTCGCGACGACGGCGTCGAAGTCGAGCCAGCCACCCTGGACCTTCTCGAGCAGGTCGTCGGAGCCGACGTGGTCGGCGCCGGCCTCACGGGCGGCCTCGGCCTTGTCGCCGTTGGCGAAGACGAGGACGCGGGCGGTCTTGCCCGTGCCGTGCGGCAGGTTGACCGTGCCGCGGACGGCCTGGTCGGCCTTGCGCGGGTCGACGCCGAGGCGCATGGCGACCTCGACGGTCTCGTCGTACTTGGCCTTGGCCGTCTGCTTGGCGACGCGGACGGCCTCGAGGGGGGCGTAGACCTTGCCGGGCGTGATGAGCTCGGCGGCTGCGCGGTAGTTCTTGCTGCGCTTCATGGAACTGCTCCTTGCGTGGTGGTGGAGTCGTGGTGCGGGCCAGCGCTGGCCCTCCCACGTGGCCGACGGCATACGGTCCGTATGCCGTGCGGCCGGGGTGACGTCGAGCTCAGAGCTCGGTGTCGATGCCCATCGAGCGAGCGGTGCCGGCGATGATGCGCGCCGCCATCTCCTCGTCGTGGGCGTTGAGGTCTTCCATCTTCTGGCGGGCGATCTCGAGGACCTGCTCGCGCGAGAGCTTGGCGACCTTCGTCTTGTGCGGCTCGCCGGAACCCTTGGCGACGCCGGCGGCCTTCTTGATGAGCTCGGCGGCCGGCGGGGTCTTGGTCACGAAGGTGAACGAGCGGTCCTCGTAGACCGTGATCTCGACCGGGATGACGTTGCCGCGCTGGGACTCCGTCGCGGCGTTGTACGCCTTGACGAACTCCATGATGTTGACGCCGTGCTGACCGAGGGCGGGGCCGACGGGCGGGGCGGGCGTGGCCTGACCGGCCTGGATCTGCAGCTTGATGAAGCCGGAGACCTTCTTCTTGGGGGGCATGGATGCCTACCTTCTGTGTTGCTGGGCCGACGCCTTGGGCGATGACCCGGTTGCATGTCCTCGTGCGGTCAGCCGCACGAGGTCGTACGACCCTCGATCAGATCTTGGCGACCTGGGCGAAGGAGAGCTCGACCGGGGTCTCCCGGCCGAAGATGGAGACGAGCACCTTGAGCTTCTGGGTGTCGGGGTTGATCTCGGAGATCGTGGCGGGAAGGGTCTCGAAGGGCCCCTCCATGACGGTGACGGACTCGCCGACCTCGAAGTCGACGACACGCACGTCCTTGGGAGCGCCGGAGCTCGACGCGGCGCCCGAGCCGTCGGCGGCCGCAGCGGCCTCGAAGTTCGGGGCGAGCATCGTGAAGACCTCGTCGATCGACAGCGGCACCGGCTGGTGCGCGTTGCCGACGAAGCCGGTGACGCCCGGCGTGTGGCGCACGGCGCCCCAGCTCTCGTCGGTGAGGTCCATGCGGACGAGGACGTAGCCGGGCATCCGGACGCGACGGACCTGCTTCTTCTGGCCGTTCTTGATCTCGGTGACCTCCTCCATGGGGACCTCGATCTCGAAGATGAAGTCCTCCATGTTGAGGGTCTGGATACGCGTCTCGAGGTTCGCCTTCACACGGTTCTCGTAACCGGCGTAGGAGTGGATGACGTACCAGTCGCCGAAGCGCGTGCGCAGGTCGGCCTTGAAGTCGGCGACCGGGTCGCCACTGCCCTGGACCGCAGGCTCGGCGTCGTCATCGGACTCGTCGGTGTCGTCGGCGGACTCGTCGTCCTCGGCGGACTCGTCGTCCTCGGCGGACTCGTCGTCCTCGGCGGACTCGTCGTCCTCGGCGGACTCGTCGTCCTCGGCGGACAGGGCGGGCTCGGACTCGTCGACGGAGACCGTGTCGCTGTCGGAGTCGGTGGCGTCGTCCTCAGCACCCGACTCGACGTCGGACGCCGTGAGCTCGTCGGTCTCGACCGCGGGGTCGACGACGTCGCTCTCGGTGCTCTCGCCGTTCGGGGCGCCCTCGTGGGCGAACTGCTCGGACACGCTCTGACCTACTTCCTTGCTCGTGGACCAGCCGGTGACGGCTGGCGGTGACATCCCGCGATGGTGCCCGTGGGCTCGTGCCTCAGGTCGCCGAACCCGTGAAGACCCAGGAGACCAGGCGGCTCAGACCGAAGTCGAGCGTTGACACCAGGGCCATCATGATCACGACGAACACGACCACGACGGTCGTGTAGCGCACGAGCTCGGGACCCGTCGGCCGCACGACCTTGCGCAGCTCGTCGAGGATCTGGCGCACGAAGAGGCTGATCGCGCCGAAGAGACGCGACACGGGGTTGCCGCCACGAGCCTTGTCGGCACGGCCGGACCCGCGCTTGGCGCTCGTCTCCGTCACAATTCCTTCTTTCTGCCTGGGTGTCGGCCCGCGGGCGCCACACCCGGACCGTGGGGTTCCACGTCAGGGCAGAAGCCGCGTGCCGCCTTGCACGACGACCACATCACTGGGATGCGCAGGGCAAGAGGGACTCGAACCCCCAACCGCTGGTTTTGGAGACCAGAGCTCTACCAATTGAGCTATTGCCCTTCGCCGGGGACGTTGGGTGTCCACGGCGGGACGGCATGCGTCAGCATGGCCAGCGAAGCCGTCCGAGGGACGATCATACGGGACGGTGCGCCCCAACGCGAACCGGCCCGAAACCCCCTCGACGAGCCCTCGGTGGGCGCCCTCCGGACGATACCGGGCCACCTTCTGGGCAGCCCGCCGGGCAGCTCGCTGGGCAACCCGGCGGACACGTGCCGAGCCCGTGGCGGGACGGTTCGACCCGGCATACGGACTCGGGCGCCCGGGCGGAGGGGCGCAGTGGCAGGATCGAGACGTGACGAACCCGCGCACCCCCCTCGCGTCCCTGTCCGACGACGACCTGGCCGGCTTCCTCGCCGAGCAGCGGTCGGCCTACGAGGCCCTGCAGTCCCGCGGTCTCAAGCTAGACCTGACGCGGGGCAAGCCGTCCGCCGCGCAGCTCGACCTCTCGGACGACCTGCTGCACCTGCCGACGACGACGAAGGACCGCGCGGGCGTCGACGTGCGCAACTACGGCGGGCTCGAGGGCCTGGCCGAGCTGCGCGAGCTCTTCGCCGAGCTGCTCTGGGTCGAGCCGAGCCAGGTCGTCGCCGGCGGCAACTCGAGCCTGACGATGATGCACACGACCATCGTCGACTTCCTGCTCTTCGGCGGCGTCGAGTCACCCCGGCCGTGGAGCCAGGAGGAGCAGGTCACCTTCATCTGCCCCGTGCCCGGCTACGACCGCCACTTCTCCATGCTCGCGGAGTTCGGCATCGAGATGGTCACGGTCGAGATGCACGACGACGGGCCCGACGTGGCCGCGGTCGAGGCTCTCGTCAAGGACGACCCGAGCATCAAGGGCATCTGGATCGTGCCGACCTACGCCAACCCCTCCGGCGCGATCGTGTCGCAGGAGAAGGCCGCGCGCCTCGCCGCGATGCCGACCGCGGCACCCGACTTCACGATCTTCTGGGACAACGCGTACGCCTTCCACCACCTCACCGAGGACGAGGCCAAGAGCGCCGACATCCTCAGCCTCGCCGCCGCCTCCGGGCACCCGAACCGGCCCATCATGTTCGCCTCGACCTCGAAGATCACCTTCGCGGGCGCCGGCGCCGCCGTGCTCGCCGCGAGCCAGGCCAACGTCACGTGGTACCTCTCGCACCTGGCGATGGGCTCGATCGGGCCCGACAAGGTCAACCACCTGCGCCACGTCGAGTTCTTCCGCGACGCCGACGGGGTGCGGGCGCACATGCGCAAGCACCGCGCGATCATCGCGCCGAAGTTCGCGGCCGTCGACGACGCCCTGACGTCCGGGCTCGCCGGGCTCGAGGTCGCCGAGTGGAGCCACCCGACCGGTGGCTACTTCGTCAACCTCGACGTGCTCGACGGCACCGCGTCCCGGGTGGTGGCCCTCGCCAAGGAGGCCGGCATCGCGGTGACGCCGGCGGGCGCGTCCTTCCCCCTCGGCAACGACCCGCGCGACCGCAACATCCGCCTCGCGCCGACCTTCCCGGTGCTCGACGAGGTGCTCACGGCCATGGCCGGCGTCGCGACGTGCGTCGCGCTCGCCGCCGCCGAGAAGCTGACGCGGGACCGCGCCTCTGGGGTAGGGGCAGCGGGCGACGGCGCGACGCCGTCGGCAGGAACCACCACGACCACCGCCACCGAAGGAGCCTCGCGATGAGCGACCTGGATCCCAACGAGACCATCGACGACGACCTGACGACCTACAGCGTCGACGACGAGGACCAGCTCCAGCCCGAGGACACCCTCGACGACGGCGACCTCGAGGACGTGCTCGACCGCGGCTACTCCCCCAACGACCGGCCCCAGGGCGTCACGGCCCACGGCACGACGGCCTACGAGGAGTCCATCGACGAGACGATCGACGAGCGCATCCGGCAGGAGGTCCCCGACCCGAACTCCGCCTACGGGGCCCCCGACAACGAGAGCGGCCTCGACGGTGACCGCGTCGGCGGCGACGACCCCGACTCCATCGACGCCGAGGACGACTGGCTCGGCGACCACGAGGTGGGCGACGCCCGCGCCGGGCGGCTCGTGGCCGACGACGAGGGCGCGCACGAGGATGACGAGAAGCAGGCCTGGGCCAGCGACGTGGGCGTCGACGGCGCCGGGGCGTCGGCCGAGGAGGCCGCCATGCACGTCGTCGACGAGATCGCCGACGAGCCCGACGAGGACTGAGTCCGGCCGACCCGCAGAGAGGCCACGGCCCCGGCACCAGCCGCGCCGTGGCCTCTCTGCGCCGCCCGGGACCGGATGACACACTGACCCGCATGACGCGTGCGGTGCAGGACCTGCCCAAGGCGCACCTGCACCTGCACTTCACCGGCTCGATGCGCATCGACACGGTGCGGGACCTCGCCGCCCGACACGGCATCCGCCTCCCGGACGCGCTCGTGACGGGCTGGCCCCCGCGGCTCGCCCGGGCCACGGACGAGCGTGGCTGGTTCCGCTTCCAGCGCCTCTACGACGCCGCCCGGTCGTGCGTGCGCGGTGAGGAGGACATGCGCCGGATCGTGCGCGAGGCTGCGGCCGACGACGCCGCCGAGGGGTCGCGCTGGCTCGAGATCCAGGTGGACCCCACGTCGTACGCGCCTTTCGTCGGCGGCATCACGCCCGCTCTCGAGATCGTGCTCGACGAGGCCCGCGCGGTCTCGGCGGACGGCGAGATCGGCGTGGGTGTCGTCGTCGCGGCGAGCCGCATGCGCCACCCGCTGGAGGCCCGCACCCTCGCCCGCCTCGCGGCCCACCACGCGGGCGAGGAGGCCGGCGACGTCGTCGGCTTCGGCCTGTCCAACGACGAGCGACGCGGGGCCGTCGCCGACTTCGCTCCGGCCTTCGCCATCGCCCGTCGAGCCGGCCTCGCCCTCGTGCCGCACGGCGGGGAGCTCCTCGGTGCGCAGTCGGTCATGGAGACGCTCGAGCACCTCGACCCCGACCGCATCGGGCACGGCGTGCGCAGCGTCGAGGACCCCCAGGTGCTCGACGCCGTCGCCGAGGCGGGCGTGACGCTCGAGGTGTGCCCGGGCAGCAACGTCGCGCTCGGCGTGTACGCCGATCCCAGGGACGTGCCGCTGCACCGGATCGTCGAGGCCGGCATCCCCGTCGCGCTCGGCGCGGACGACCCCCTCCTCTTCGGGTCCCGTCTGGCTGCGCAGTACACCGCGGCCCGCGACCTCGGCTTCGACGACGCCGGCCTCGCCCGGCTGGCTCGCGGCTCGCTGGAGGGCAGCCGGATGCCGGACCGGCTCCGCAAGGCCGCGCTCGCCGACGTCGACACCTGGCTCGCCGGCACGGCGTGACACCGACCACACGCAGGACCGGGTCGTAACCGGGCATAACGGGCCGGACCCAGCACGTCCGCGCTCGCGGCGCCGCCCCACCGGGTTTGCTCAGGATCGGTGCGCCCGGTCATGCTGGGCGGGAGATGAAGACTTCTGCCCCCGCCCACGCCCGCCCATTGACCGCTTCCGGCGCCCGTCTGCGACGACTCGCCGTGGTCGGCCTCGTCGCCCCCGTCGTCGCGCTCGCGGCGTGCAGCGGGGAGTCGCCCGTGACCGCCGACCCGACGGCCCCGGCCGGCACGACGCCGGCCGCGACGAGCAGCTCGACGGCGTCCACGACCACAGCGCCGACCACGACCGCCGCTCCGACGTCGGCAGCGCCGGCGAAGTACTCGACGCGCACCATCAAGGCCGTCATCAAGGACCCCCAGCTCGGCCACACGATCACGGCGCTGCGCGTCTCGCGCAACCTGCCCTTCCCGAAGAACCAGCCCGTCGGGGCCGAGGCCTTCGAGATCGTCGGCGTCAAGGTCGAGTTCGCCGCCGGATCGCGCTACTCCGCCTCGCTCGACCCGAAGATGCTGACGCTCGTCGCGGCGCGCCCCAAGCAGAACGTCGCGCCGACGGCCGAGTTCGGCAAGGCCTACAAGGCCGACCCGCTGCTGACGACGAAGCGCGACGACCGCGACCGCGGCTGGGTCTTCTTCAAGGTCGACAAGGGCACCACGAGCACTCTGCGCCTGGCCTTCAACCGGCCGGCCTACGCCGTCAGCACGACGGACAAGAACATCCCGGCCAAGACCTTCTCCGTCGTCCTGACGAAGTAGCGGCAGCGCTCCGCGTCACGCGAAAGGCCCCGGTTCCCAACGGAACCGGGGCCTTCGTCGTGCAGCTCGGGATCGGGGGACGAGCCTCAGAGCCGATCGCCGACGATGACCGGCTCGTTGACGAGGGTGACACCGAAGGCGTCGTGCACCCCGTCGCGCACCTGGCGGGCGAGGGCGAGGACGTCGGCGGTCGTGGCTCCGCCCCGGTTGGTGACGGCCAGGGTGTGCTTCGTGGACAGCGCGGCCGGTGCGGGCAGACCGAAGCCCTTGGCGAAGCCGGCATGGTCGATGAGCCAGGCCGCGCTCGTCTTGACCCGCCCGTCGGCCTCCGGGAAGCGCGGAGGGGTGGGCCCCTCCCACCCGAGCCGCTCCCCCACGCGCTCGACGAGGTCGTCGAACTCGTGCCGGCTCAGGATGGGGTTGGTGAAGAACGACCCGCACGACCACGTGTCGGGGTCGGCGTCGTCGAGCACCATCCCGCGGGCCCGACGCTGCTCGAGGACGGCCTCGCGGGCGTCCGAGAGGGGCACGCGCGTGCCGATCTCGACGCCGAGGCCCTTCGCCAGGGCGGCATACGCCACCGGGCGGCTGAGGTCGGCGACCTCGAACTGGAACACCACGTCGAGCACGACGTAGCGCGAGTGCCCCTTGAAGCGCGAGTGGCGGTAGGTGAACGCGCAGTCGGCGTTCATGAAGGTGCGCACGGCCTGCTCCTGGCGGTCCCACGTGCGCACCTGGGCCACGGTCTGCGAGACGTCCTGGCCGTAGGCGCCGACGTTCTGGATGGGCGTAGCACCCGTGAGCCCAGGTATGCCGCTCAGGCCCTCGACGCCGGCCCAGCCCTGCGCGACGGCGTGCGCCACGACGTCGTCCCAGACCTCGCCCGCGGCCACGCGCACGACCGCGCCGCCGCAGTAGTCGGCGGACTCGGGCGTGATGCCCGAGGTGGCGATGCGCACGACCGTGCCCTCGAAGCCGTCGTCGGACACGAGGAGGTTGGAGCCGCCCGAGACGACGAGCAGCGGCTCGTCGGCGTCGTCGACCTCACGGACCGCGTCGACGAGCTCGTCGGTGGTCTCGGCGGTGACGACGCGGGACGCCGGGCCACCGACCCTCATGGTCGTGAGGGTCGACAGGGGGACGTCGTGTTGCTCGTGCACGCGGTGGTCCGGCCCGCTCAGTCGAGGACGGCGACGGCCAGCGCGCGGCCGAGGACCTTCTCGCCGGCGGCCGTAGCGGTCAGCTCGACGGTGACCCGCTTGGTCTCGGGGTCGGCGGACTTGACGACGCCGGCGACCTCGATGTCGGCGCCGGTGTCGTAGGGCACGACGACGGGGCGGGTGAAACGCACGCCGTACTCGACGACGCGGCCGGCGTCGCCGGCCCAGTCGGTGACCAGCGTGACGGCCGAGCCCATCGTGAACATGCCGTGGGCGATGACGTCGGGCAGCCCGACCGCCTTGGCGAACGGCTCGTCCCAGTGGATGCGGTTGCGGTCGAGGGAGGCGCCGGCGTACTGCACGAGGCGGGCGCGGTCGACGTGGACGGTCATCGACGGCAGCGCGTCACCGACCGCGACGTCGGAGAAGGACCGCACCGGCGTGGCGGTCGGGGTGCTCGGCTGGGCGCTCATCACTCGGCTCCTCGGATGACGATGGTCGACGTGGCGGTGCACACGGACTCGCCCGCCTCGGTGGCGAGCTCGGTGCGGGTGGTCACCATGGCGTGTCCGCCGGCCTCGCGCACGGTGTCGACGTGGAGCGTGCCGACGACGGCGTCGCCGGCCGTCAGAGGCCGGTGGTGGACGAAGCGCTGCTCACCGTGCACGACGCGGGAGAAGTCGATGCCGGCCTCGGGGTCGCGGATCAGCTGCCCGTCGCACTGCTGGGCGATGAGCACGGCGAACGTCGGCGGCGCGATGACGTCGGCGTAGCCACGGGTTCGCGCCACGTCGGCGTCGACGTGCACCGGGTCGGCCGAACCGACCGCCTCGGCGAACTCACGGATCTTGGCGGCACTGACCCGATAGGTCTCGGTGGGCGGGTACACCCGGCCCTGGAAGTCTGCGTTCACCGGCATACGGGGCAGCCTATCCACCGCCGCCGACCCGCGCCCGCGCCGACCGGTGGGCGTCCGGGAACGACGACGCTCCCCCGGCCGGGTGGCCGAGGGAGCGGTCGATGGGTGCGCTGGGGTCAGCGGGTCTCGCGGTGCTCCGTGTGCTTGCCGCACTTCGGGCAGAACTTGTTCATCGCGAGGCGGTCGGGGTTGTTCCGACGGTTCTTCTTGGTGATGTAGTTGCGGTCCTTGCAGTCCACACACGCCATCGTGATCTTCGGACGGACGTCGCTGCTCTTGCTGGCCACGGCAACCTGCTCTTTCGGAAACGTACTTGGGTGTTCGGTCGTCTTGCGACGGGTGTCGCGCGGCGCGTCACGCGTTCCGGGCGGCATCCCGGGGTGACACGCAGGCGCGACGTCCAAGGTTACGCGACACCCCGATGATTCGAGAAATCGAACCGGTGCGCGCGGAAGTGGTAGCGGGAGCGGGGCTCGATCCCGCGACCTCACGATTATGAGTCGTGCGCTCTAACCAGCTGAGCTACCCCGCCATGGGCTGTCGTCCCCCGGCCCGCCGCTGCTGCGACGGGGACCGGAGCCCGACCGACCAGAGCCCCAATAGGGAATCGAACCCTAGACCTTTTCCTTACCATGGAAACGCTCTGCCGACTGAGCTATTGGGGCACGGCCGACACCGAGAAACCGCTGCGAGAACGCCTTCAGGTCGACCTGTTGTGCGACGGCGAGACTACACGGTCGGCGGCGCGGATACGAAATCGAGCAGTTCACGCACTCTGGGCGTCGCTACTGGAAGGATGCGGGCATGAGCGGCCCCATCGATGGTCAGCCGGACACCGGTCCTACCGCCGAACCGTCGACCGGGCGGCTCGGCTCCGATGTCGAACCACCGGGCACCCCGGCGGGCGCTGCGGCGCGCACCGAACCGGGCGTCGGGAGTGACGTGGACACCCGCCTGGTCGACGTCCAGGTGCGCTTCGACCGGCGCAGCGTGTGGCGCGCGGGCTGGCTCGCGGTCGCCATCGTCGCGATCGCCGCCCTGGGCAAGTTCGTCATCGACGACGGCGGCTCGGTCATCTTCACCCTCATCATGGCCATGCTCGCCTCGATCGCCATGGAGCCGGCCGTCGCGCGGCTCTCGCGCCGGATGCGACGCGGGATGGCGACGATGATCGTCATGCTCGGCGTGCTCGTCTTCTGCATCGTCTTCATGCTCGCGTTCGGCAACCTGCTGGCCGACCAGCTCGCCACCTTCGTCGCCTCGATCCCGGCGCTCGTCCAGAAGGCGACGACGTGGGCCAACGAGACCTTCGGCTCCGAGCTCAGCCCCGACGCGTTCCTGGCCCAGTTCACGAGCGACGTCGGCGGTCTGGGCAGTCTGGCCGGCAGCGTCGCCGGCGGCCTCATCGGTGCCGTCGCCGCCGTGCTCGGTGCCTTCTTCTCGTCCATCACCTTCTTCTTCTTCACCTTCTACTTCTCGGCCGACAGCCTGCGTCTGCGTCGCTGGGTCGCTCAGCTCGCCCCGCCGCGCCAGCAGGAGGTCATCGGGGTGGCGTGGGACCTCGCGGTCATCAAGACCGGCGGCTACGTGTCGGCCCGGCTCGTGCTCGCCGCGATCTGCGGCGGCCTGTCCAGCCTGTTCATGCTCATCATCGGCATGGACTACTGGCTGGCCCTCGGCATCTGGACCGGCCTCGTGGCGCAGTTCGTGCCGACCATCGGGACCTACATCGCGATCGCGCTGCCGGTCTTCGTCGGCCTCGTCGGCCCGGAGCCGTGGCAGGGGGTGGCGCTGCTCGGCTTCGCCCTCGTCTACCAGCAGATCGAGAACGTCACCATCGAGCCCCGCATCTCGGCGGACGCGGTCGACGTGCATCCCGCGGTGTCCTTCGCTGCCGTCATGTTCGGTGCGGCGCTCTTCGGCGTCGCCGGAGCCTTCGTGGCGGTGCCCGTGGCCGCGCTGATGCTCGCCCTCTTCGACATCTACTCGCGCAAGTACGAGCTGCTGCCGCAGCTTGCCGCTCCCCAGCCCGGGGAGCGGCAGCACGCCGAACACCAGCACGCGTCGTTCACGGCCCGGCTCCCCGCGCTGCCCCGGGCTCGGGCGAAGGCCGCCGAGCCGCCGACGCCCGCGGCCGAGCCCCAGCCGACCGGCCTGCGTGCGACCCTGCGGCACTGGTTCTCCCGCGACCACGCCTCGGAGGGCAAGAAGTAGCCACGTCGCCGGCCGTCCTGGCCGCGACGGACGTCACGCCCCGTCGTGCGCGTCGTGCGCGTCGAGCGCCTGCTGGGCCGCGGCCTCCTCCTGCTCACGCTGACTGCGTATGCCGGTCGCGTCGTCGAGCTCGCCCGTGACCTTCTCGAGCCGGGCCCTCGCCGTCGCGAGCCGCCGCTCGAGGTCGGCGATGCCCTCGACGACCTCCTCCTGACGGGCCGTGAGGACCGCGACCTGCCGATCCGCGGCCCGCAGGTCGGCCCGCGCGGTCTCGAGCGTCGACTGGAGGCGGGCGCGCTCCGCGGTCCGCCGGCTCCGTCGCCGCTCCTCGAGGTCGACCGGGTCGCCGCCTCCGGCACCCCCGGGCAGCACCGAGAGCGAGGGGCGACCGGCCGCGGCGTCGTCGTCGTCCGCGTCGAGGTCCGCGATGGCGACGACATCGGCCACGTCGACCGAACCGAAGCCGGAGTAGCTGAGTGACTTGACGAGCGCGCCCGTGAGGACCGAGGCCTCGGCGTCCTCATCGGCGATGAGCGCCGTCAGCGTCTCGCGCACCTCCTGGGCCGCGCCCGCGCCGAGTCCCGGACCGTCCTGCGCCGCGACCTGGGCGATGCGATCGGCGAGAGCGTCGACGCGTGTGGCCCGCTCGCGGCCGAGCAGGCGCAGCTGGTCGGCGTCGAGGCTGCGCTGCGCCTCACGGAGCAGCTCGGCGAACGACCGGAGCTCCTCCAGCTCGTCGGCGTGCTCGCGGACGAAGTGGTTGACCGCCCAGGCGGCGAGGGTCGGCTTGCGCAGGGCACCGACCGAGGCGGCGAGGTCCTTCTCGCCCGCCGACCTCGCCTCGGCCACCAGCTCGGAACGCAACGGGGTGAACCGAGCGGGCGGGACGGCATACAGCTGCTCGACGGCGGCGCGCACGTGCAGGATCACCCCTGCATCCTCCCGCAAACCCGCTGGTGCGGCCCGCCGCGGAGGGGCAGGCTTGGCGCGTGATCTGGATCTGTGCGACCTGCGCCGTCGAGACCGACGACCTGCCCGAGCCGCCGGGCGCGTGTGCCGTCTGCGAGGACGAGCGACAGTGGGTGCTCGAGCAAGGGCAGCAATGGACCACCGTGCAGCAGCTTCGGGAGGCCGGGACCCGGATCACCGTCGACGAGGTCGAGACCGACCTCTGGGGCCTGCGTGCCGAGCCCGAGGTCGGGATCGGGCAGCAGACCATGGTCCTGCGGGTGGGCGAGGGCGTGCTCCTCTTCGACTGCGTCGGCTACATCGACGAGGTGACCGTCGAGCTCGTGCGCGCCCTCGGCCCGACGCTCGCCGTGGCCGCCAGCCATCCGCACATGTACGGCGTGCAGACGGAGTGGGCCCACGCCCTCGGCGACGTGCCGGTGCTCGTGGCCGCCCCCGACGCCGAGTGGGTGCGGCGCCACGACCCGCTCGTCGAGCTCTACGACGAGCAGCGGGAGATCGCCGCGGGGCTCACCCTGCACCGGGTCGGTGGGCACTTCCGCGGCCAGGCGGTCGTCGAGTGGAAGGCGGGCGCCGACGGGCGCGGCGTGCTGCTTGCGGGAGATGCGGTCTTCCCCAACCCCGACCGCCGGTCGGTGAGCTTCATGCGCAGCTACCCGAACCGGATCCCCTTGTCGGGCAACGTCGTCCAGCGCATCGCGGGTCAGCTCGAGGGACTGCACTTCGACCGGCTCTACAACAACTTCGGTGCCGTCGTGCCGTCGGACGCCAAGGCCGTGCTGCGTCGGTCGGCGGACCGTCACGCGGCGTGGACGCGTGGGGACCTCGACCACCTGACCTGAAGGTGGGGCCGCGACGTGCCCGGAGCGCGCCCAGTGGGTAGGTGCACGTCGACGGCGTCGTCCGGCGCCGCGGCACACCCTGTGGAGGAGAAGCGATGAGCGACAGCCCGCTGGACCCCGTGAGCGACGACCCGACGACCGAGGGGCCCGCTGACGGCGGAGCCGACACGACCAGCCACGACGGCGGCGCCGACGGTGGCGCTGACACCGAGGGCCCTGCTGACGGCGGAGCCGACACGAGCAGCCACGACGGCGGCGCCGACGGTGGCGCTGACNACGACGGCGGCGCCGACGGTGGCGCTGACACCGAGGGCCCTGCTGACGGCGGAGCCGACACGAGCAGCCACGACGGCGGCGCCGACGGTGGCGCTGACACCGAGGGCCCTGCTGACGGCGGAGCCGACACGAGCAGCCACGACGGCGGCGCCGACGGTGGCGCCGACACCGAGGGCCCTGCTGACGGCGGAGCCGACACGAGCAGCCACGACGGCGGCGCCGACGGTGGGGCCGGAGCGGACCCGACCTCCTCGATCTGATGACCGCTGGCACGACGAGCCGGGTGCCCACGGACGACCGTGGGCGCTCGGCGCTGGCGCGTCTCGTGCCGTTCGCCGCCGACGAGTTCGCCCGCGACCACTGGGCGCACACGCCGGTGGTCACCCGCGCGGCCGACCTGCCGGGCGGCCTGCTCGACCTCTTCGGGGAGGACGCCGTCGACGAGCTCATCTCCCGTCGCGGTCTCCGGTCCCCCTTCCTTCGTGTCGCCAAGGGCGGGCACACCCTGGGGGACCGCGAGTTCACCCAGGGCGGCGGCGTCGGCGCGTCGGTCGCCGACCAGGTGAGCGACGACAAGCTCCTCGGCCACTTCGCCGACGGAGCCACGATCGTCCTGCAAGGGCTGCACCGCACGTGGGGCCCCCTCATCGACTTCACCCAGCAGCTCGCGGAGGAGCTGGGCCACCCGGTCCAGGCCAACGCGTACGTCACCCCGAGCCAGAACACCGGCTTCAGCGACCACTACGACGTGCACGACGTCTTCGTGCTCCAGGTGGGTGGCGAGAAGCGCTGGCGTGTCCGGCCCCCCGTGCACGACTCCCCGCTGCGCGACGAGCCGTGGACCGACCACCGGGCCGAGGTCGAGGAGGTCGGGCGGCGCGCGCCGGACCACGAGTTCACGCTCCGCCCCGGCGACGTCCTCTATCTCCCCCGCGGCTGGGTGCACTCGGCGACGGCCCTCGGCGGCGTCAGCACGCACCTCACGCTGGGCGTCCACGTGTGGACGCGCCGGCACGTCGCCGACGAGCTCGTCTCCATCGCGGTCGCCGAGGCCAGCCGCGACGAGAGGATCAGGGCCTCCCTCGGCGTCGCACCCACTGGCTTCGACCACGAGGCCATCGCCCCGGACGTGGAGCTCGTGCGGGCAGCGCTCGTGCGCGCCCTCGGCGAGATCGACGTGGCCACGGTCGTCGACGCCCTCGAGGCACGAGCCCGCGGCTCGCAGCGACCGGCCCCGATCAGCCCCCTCGCCCAGGTGGCGGCGGCCGACGCCCTTCGCCCCGAGACGACGCTCCGCCTGCGGCCGCACGTGGCCGCTCGGCTCGTGCCCTCCGGTGACGGCCCGGCCCGGCTGCGCAGCCGCCTCGCCGACTTCCCGGTCGAGTCGCACGACGTCGGCACGTTCGTCGCCCTGGTCGCCGGTGGCGTCCTGCGCGCCGACATGGTCGGGCTCGAGCTGGCTCGTCGGCTGATGCTCGCCGGCCTGCTCGTCGTCGCCGACGACTGACGGGACGACGCCGCCCCGATGCCCGACCCGCCTCCGGGCGGACGCGGTTTGTGGCCTCTCGACGGTCCTCGAACGTCGAGAGGCCACAAACTGGCCGGCGGATTCAGGCGCGTGCTGTCGCCCGGGGTGTCAGGCATGTGCTGACGCGGGCGGAGTCAGCGCTCGACCGCTGCGGTGAGGGACGCCCGGGCCCCGACGAGGCTCGGGCCGTACCAGGTGAGCAGCCGGCCGCTGACGAGAGCGGTGCGCGCGCGGTCGAACGCCTCGGGGCCGTCGTCGGGCCTGAAGACGTAGGGCTCGTCGGGCAGCAGGACGACGACGCCCTCACGGTCGAGCTCGTCGAGGTCGACGTGCGGGTAGCGGTCGTCGGAGCCGGCGAGGACGTTGCGCCAGCCGAGCCGGGACACGAGGTCGCCGGTGAAGGTGTCGCGGCCGACGGCCATCCACGGGTCGCGCCAGATCGCCACGGCCACGTCGACGATCGGCTCGGGCACCGGGCCGCCCCACTCGTCAGCGGCCGCGACGAGCCAGTCGGGCGTGCCCACGTCGAGCACGTCGCGGAAGAGCCGCCCGAGCGAGTCCAGTGCCCCCGGCACCGTCTCGATGTCGGTGACCCAGACGGGCACGCCGGCGTCACGCAGCCGCCGGACGTCGAGCTCGCGGTTCTCCTCCTTGTTGGCCACGACGAGGTCGGGCTCGAGCGCCTCGACGGCCCTGAGGTCGGGGTTCTTCGTGCCTCGAACCCGTTGCACGGCAAGGCCTTCCGGGTGCGTGCACCAGTCGGTGGCGCCCACGAGCCGCTCCGGGCAGGTCGTCGCCAGGGCCTCGGTGATGGACGGCACCAGCGACACGACCCGGCGTGGCGGTGTCGGCAACGACACGGCATACGCGAGGTCGTCGGCGAGCGTCACCGGCACGGTTCGTGGCCTTTCGACGGTTGGAGGGTGGGGTCAGACGTTGCGGCGGTACTGGCCGCCGACCTCGAAGAAGGCCTCGGTGACCTGCTGGAGCGAGCACACCCGTGCCGCGCGCATGAGGACGTCGAAGACGTTGCCACCCTCGATCGCCACCGCCTGGAGCTCCTCGAGCGCCGCCTTCGCCTCGACCTCGTGGGCCGCCCGGAAGGCGCGGACCCGCGAGAGCTGGCTCTGCTTCTCGTCCTCGGTGCCGCGGGCCAGCACCACGGTGCGGGGCACCTCGCCCTCGTGCGGGTTGCGGAAGGTGTTGACGCCGATGATGGGCAGGCTGCCGTCGTGCTTGCGGTGCTCGTAGAGCATCGACTCGTCCTGGATGCGCCCGCGCTGGTAGCCGGTCTCCATCGCGCCGAGCACGCCGCCACGCTCGGTGATGCGGTCGAACTCCTTGAGGACGGCGGCCTCGACGAGGTCGGTCAGCTCGTCGATGACGAACGAGCCCTGGAGCGGGTTCTCGTTCATCGCGAGACCCCACTCGCGGTTGATGATGAGCTGGATCGCGAGGGCGCGACGCACCGACTCCTCCGACGGCGTGGTCACGGCCTCGTCGAAAGCGTTGGTGTGCAAGGAGTTCGCGTTGTCGTAGATGGCGATGAGCGCTTGGAGCGTCGTGCGGATGTCGTTGAAGTCCATCTCCTGCGCGTGCAGCGAGCGGCCCGATGTCTGCACGTGGTACTTCAGCTTCTGGGACCGCTCCCCCGCGTTGTACTTCTCCTTCATCGCGACGGCCCAGATGCGGCGGGCCACACGGCCCAGCACGGAGTACTCGGGGTCCATGCCGTTGCTGAAGAAGAAGCTGAGGTTGGGCGCGAAGTCGTCGACCGCCATGCCGCGCGCGAGGTAGCTCTCGACGTAGGTGAAGCCGTTGGCGAGGGTGAACGCGAGCTGGCTGATGGGGTTGGCCCCGGCCTCGGCGATGTGGTAGCCGGAGATCGACACGGAGTAGAAGTTGCGGACCTTCCGCTCGATGAACCACTCCTGGATGTCGGCCATCATCTTGAGCGAGAACTCGGTGCTGAAGATGCAGGTGTTCTGGCCCTGGTCCTCCTTGAGGATGTCGGCCTGCACGGTGCCACGCACGTTGGCGAGGGCGTATGCCGTGAGCTCCTCGCGATCGCCGTCGCTCGGCTCCCTGCCCTCCCGCGCCCGGAAGGCGTCGAGCTGCTGGTCGATCGCGGTGTTGAGGAAGAAGGCGAGGATCGTCGGCGCCGGACCGTTGATCGTCATCGAGACGCTCGTCGTCGGGGAGACGAGGTCGAAGCCGTCGTAGAGCGCCTTCATGTCGTCGAGCGTCGCGACGGAGACGCCCGAGGTGCCGACCTTGCCGTAGACGTCGGGGCGCGGGTCGGGGTCACGGCCGTAGAGGGTCACGGAGTCGAACGCCGTCGACAGACGGGTGGCGGGCTGGCCCTCGGAGACCAGCTTGAAGCGCCGGTTGGTGCGGAACGGGTCGCCCTCCCCCGCGAACATCCGGGCGGGGTCCTCCCCCTCGCGCTTGAACGGGAAGACGCCCGCGGTGAAGGGGTAGTAGCCGGGGAGGTTCTCGCGGCGCAGGAAGCTGACGAGCTCGCCGTGGTCGCGGTAGCGCGGCAGCGAGACCCGGGGGATCTTGTTGCCCGACAGGGACTCTCGGGTCAGGACGTTGCGGATCTCCTTGCCCCGGATGCTGACGACCTGCTCGTCGCCGGAGTAGGACTCGACGACGGACGGCCAGGAGGCGAGGGCCCCGGCCACCGCGGTCGGCACGTCGGTGCGGGCCTGGTCGAGCAAGGCCTCCACGGCACGCACCGCGCTCTCGGCGCTGTCGACGTCGTCGGCCGCTGCGGCGGCCGCGAGCTCGCCGCGCACCGACTCGAGCCGCTGCACCCGGCTGGCCGCGGCGGCATACCGCTCGGTGGCCTCGTGGTAGCCGCGGACGGTGTCGCTGATCTCGGCGAGGTAGCGCACGCGCGACGCGGGCACGATGGTCGCGATGCGGGTGGACTGCCTGGTGGCGACCCGCGGCAGCACGCCCTCCTCGACCGGCATGCCCCGGTCGGCGAGCAGGCCCCGCAGCTCCTGGTAGAGCGCGGTGACGCCGTCGTCGTTGAAGGTGGCGGCCGACGTGCCGTAGACGGGCATGTCGGCGGGGCCCTTGCCGAAGGCCTCGCGGTTGCGCACCATCTGGCGGCCGACGTCGCGCAGGGCGTCCTCGGCGCCGCGACGCTCGAACTTGTTGATGGCGACGACGTCGGCGCGGTCGAGCATGTCGATCTTCTCGAGCTGGCTGCTCGCGCCGAACTCCGGCGTCATGACGTAGAGGGAGACGTCGGCGTAGTCGATGACGGCGGCGTCGCCCTGGCCGATGCCCGGCGTCTCGAGGAGGACGAGGTCGAAGCCCGCGGCCCGCACGATGTCGAGGACATCGTCCAAGTGGGTCGGCACCTGCGAGCCGCCGCGCGTCGCGAGGCTGCGGAAGAAGACGCGGTCGCCGTCGAGCGAGCTCATGCGGATGCGGTCGCCGAGCAGGGCGCCGCCACCACGGCTGCGGGTCGGGTCGACGGCGAGGACGGCGACGCGCAGCTTGTCCTGCTGGTCGAGGCGCAGGCGGCGGATGAGCTCGTCGGTGAGGCTCGACTTGCCGGAGCCACCGGTGCCGGTGATGCCGAGGACCGGCACGCGGCGTCGGCCCGCGGCCTCGCGGACGGCCGCCAGCATGGCGTCGTCGATGTCGCCCTCCTGGGCGCCGGTGATGGCGCGCGCCACGGAGGCCCGCTCGCCGGCGAGCACGGCCTCGAGCGAGGGCGCACTCAGCTCCCACGGGTCGAAGTCACAGTCGGCGACGACGGTGTTGATCATGCCGGCGAGGCCGAGGCGCTGGCCGTCCTCGGGGCTGAAGATCGTGACGCCGGACTCGCGCAGCCGTGCGATCTCCTCGGGGACGATGACGCCGCCCCCGCCGCCGACGACACGGATGTGGCCGGCGCCGTTCTCCTCGAGCAGCTTCACGAGGTACTCGAAGTACTCGACGTGGCCGCCCTGGTAGGAGCTGACGGCGACGCCCTGGACGTCCTCCTCGATCGCCGCGTCGACGACCTCCTGGACGGAGCGGTTGTGTCCGAGGTGGATGACCTCGGCGCCCTGCGTCTGCATGATGCGCCGCATGATGTTGATCGAGGCGTCGTGCCCGTCGAACAGGCTGCTGGCCGTGACGAGACGGACGTGGTGTGACGGCTGGTGGAGATCGCGCTTCGCTGCGTCGGACATGGAAAAATAGTAGGACTTCCTACTAATGGACGTCAACGCGTCCGCGTCCTACGATGACGCCATGAGTGCGCAGACCAACGCGGCGGGCAGCGCGGGCGCCGGGGTCGCCGCCGGCTCGGGCCTCGGCTTCGACCCGATCGCCCGGGCGCGGGAGCAGTGGGTCGAGCAGGGGTGGGGCCCCGCCGCCGACGGGATGGCCGCGATCACCTCCCTCATGCGCGCGCACCAGATCGTGCTCGCCCGGGTCGAGGCGACCCTCCGCCCCCTCGGGGTGACCTTCGCGCGCTACGAGGTGCTCATGCTCCTGTGGTTCAGCCGGCGCGGCTCGCTACCCATGAAGGTCATCGGCAGCCGCCTGCAGGTGCATCCCACGAGCGTGACCAACGCGGTCGACCGCCTCGAGGACGCCGGGCTCGTGACCCGCTCGACCCACCCCGAGGACCGTCGCGCGATGCTCGTGGCCCTCACCCCGGCCGGCCGGGAGCTGGCCGAGCGCGCCACGACGGCCCTCAACACCGAGGTCTTCGAGCAGCCCGACCTCGGCGCCGCCGACGTCCGCTCGCTCGTCGACGTGCTGACCCGGCTGCGACGCGACGCGGGCGACTTCTGACCCCAGTTCGTTACGCGGACCGGCAGCGGCCGGGGCGCGACCTCGGCAGACTGGGGGGCATGCCCGACACCCCGCTGCCCCCGGACCACCTCGACCGGCTCGCGGAGCAGCGGCGCTCACTGCGGGCCCTCGCGCGTGCGGCGCAACGCCCCGGCGGCGGCTTCGGGTGGCTCGGCGACGACGGGAGGCTCGACCCGGCATACGGCGTCGAGCTGTGGATCACGGCGCGGATGACCCACGTGGCCGCCCTGGCGGTCCTCGAGGGCGACGCCTCGTTCGAGCCCGTCGTCGACCACGGCGTCGCGGCCTTCGCCCCCGGCGGGCTGCTCCACGACGGCGAGCACGGTGGCTGGTTCGCCTCGGTGCACGGCGACGGGTCGCCCGACATCGCCGACAAGCGGGCCTACGAGCACGCGTTCGTCGTGCTCGCGGCGACGTCCGCCTCGGCCGCGCGGCGCCCCGGCGCGGACGAGCTGCTCGACGGCGCGCTGCAGACCTTCGAGCAGCGGTTCTGGCGGGAGTCCGACGGCCTGGCCCTCGACGTCTGGGACCGCACGTGGACCGACCTCGAGGACTACCGCGGCGTCAACGCCAACATGCACTCCCTGGAGGCGCTGCTCGCCGCGTGGGACGTGACCCGCGACCCGCGCTGGCTCGGGCACGCCCTCCGGATCACCGAGCGCGTCGTGCACGGCTTCGCGCGGTCGTGGAACTACCGGCTGCCTGAGCACTTCGACGCCCGCTGGGAGCCGCGCCCGGACTACAACCGCGACCGTCCGACCGACAAGTTCCGCCCGTTCGGCGTGACGCCGGGCCACCTGCTCGAGTGGTCGAGGCTGTCGCTGCACCTTCGCCACGCCCTCGGGGCCGAGGCGCCGGCCTGGCTGCTCGACGAGGCGCGCTCGCTCTTCGACGTCGCGGTGCACGAGGGCTGGGACGTCGACGGCCACGAGGGGTTCGTCTACACCACCGACTTCGAGGGCCGGCCCGTCGTGCGCGACCGGCTGCACTGGGTCGTCACCGAGGCCATCGGCGCCGCCCGCACGCTCCACCTCGCCACCGGCGATCCCACGTATGCCGCGTGGTACGACCGCTGGTGGGAGCACGCCCACCAGTGGTTCGTCGACCCCGAGCAGGGCTCGTGGCGCCACGAGCTGTCACCCGAGCTGGTCCCGTCGAGCGTCGTCTGGCAGGGGCGCCCGGACGTCTACCACGCCTACCAGGCGTGTCTCGTCGGCGCTCTCGGCGAGATCACGTCGTTCGCGGGGGCGCTGCGCGACGGGGCGCTGCAGACGCCCCGCAGCGCCTAGCCCTGCTGCTGGTCGAGCAGGGCCCAGATCTCGCTCTCCGGGTAGCGGCGATGTCCGCCCAGCGTCCGGAGGGCGTGCAGCTGGCCCGACCGGGCCCAGCGGCTCACCGTCTTGGGGTCGACGCGGAAGATCGTCGCGACCTCCGCGGGGGTCAGCAGTCTCTCGACCGCCATGTCGTCGCCGTCCATGTCTGTCCGCCTCGCCCCGTCGCAGCGTCAGTGGAGGTCTCGGACTCGGGGCTGGCTGCTCAACCCCGAGTCCGGTGGATCCCGGGTCACCGCGCGCGGTGGTCCCAGGCTCCCGACACCAGCTACGGTACGGGTAGTTAATTAGACAATCAAGCGACCAGATCGGCACATGAGATGGATCTCAGGAGGTGGTGCGCGTGAGCCCCCGCGCCCACGCCCGCGACGACGCGACGATCGCCCTTCGGGAGCTGATCCTCGCCGGCGAGCGTTACCGCATCGCGGTGGCAGCCCACCTCGACCTCACGGTGAACGAGAGCCGGGCCATCAGCTATCTCCTCGCCCGCGGACCCATGGGCCAGACGGACCTCGCAACCGAGCTGGGCCTGACGACGAGCTCGACGACGACCCTCGTCGACCGCCTCGAGCGGCGCGAGATGGTCAGACGTGTGCCCGACCCGAGCGACCGGAGACGGAGCACCGTCGAGATCCCCGAGTCCGGGGTGCGCCGGCTGCGCGAGGTGCGCGACTGGATGCCGCACGCCTTCGACCCGATCGGCGCCGACGAGCTGCCCGGCGTGGCCGCCTCGCTGGGCACCATCGCGGCCGCGCTCCGCTCGGTCACCGCCGAGATCGACGCCGCCCGGGCGGAGAGAAGTGGCCGCAAGCGCCACTGAGCCCCGGCGCGGGGGCGGGCGCGGGCGCGGGGCGGTCAGCCGATGACGCGCTCGAGGAAGGTGTTGCCGAAGACCCGGTCCGGGTCGACCCGGTCGCGCAGCGCCCGGAAGTCGGCCATCCGCGGGTAGAGCGGCTCGAGCTCCGCGACTCCCGCGACGAAGCACTTGCCCCAGTGCGGACGCGCCCCGAGCGGCAGGAGCGCCGCCTCGATCGCCGGCAGGACGGCATACACCCGCTCCTGGTCGCGACTCCAGGTGAAGTGGACGGCCACGACGTCGTGGCCGTAGGAGCCGCTCAGCCAGAGGTCGTCGGCGACCACGGTGCGCAGCTCGCTGACCTGGAGCACCGGTGCCAGGCGCTCGCGCAGGCCGCGCATCCGCTCGATCGCGGTCAGGGCGTGCTCGCGCGGCAGGAGGTACTCGCTCTGCAGCTCCTCGCCGCGGCTCGGGGTGAAGGCCATTCGGAAGTGCGGCAGCCGGTCGAGCCACGGCCCGGGGACACCGCCCTGCACGGTCACCGCCTCTGTGTCGCCGTCTGCGAACATGTGCAACGTCGTCGTTGCCGGGGCACCGAAAGGCCGGGGCGGGGCCTCGTCGCCGCGGCTCTTGAGCCAGACCTGGTCGATGCCGGCGTCGCCCCACCGGGTGAAGAGGCTGACGCTGTAGGCGCTGCCGATGACGGCGTCGAGCCCGGACGCCAGTGTCTCCCAGGACAGCCCGGTGCGGACCTCCTGGCGCACGTCGTAGGTGGGCTCGACGTCGAGGGTGACCGAGGTGACGACGCCGAGCGCACCGAGAGCGACGACGCTGCCGCCGAAGTCGGTGTCCCCGCGGCCGACCGTGCGCAGCTCACCGTCCGGGCCGACGAGGTCGAGCGAGGCGACGGCCGTTGCGAGAGAGCCGTTCCCGATGCCCGAGCCGTGCGTGCCGGTCGCGACGGCACCCGCGACGGAGATGTGCGGGAGCGAGGCGAGGTTGCCGAGGGCCCACCCCTCCGCCTGGAGCGCGGTGGCGACGTCGCCGTATGCCGCCCGGCCCGTCACTCGGGCCCTGCGGGTCGACGGGTCGACGTCCACCCGGGTCGGCAGGTCGTCGAGCGACACGAGCACGCCGTCGTCGACGTCCGTGATGTCGGTCAGGTCGGTGAAGCTGTGCCGCGACCCGAGGGCGCGCACGCGCGGTGCCGCAGCGACGACCTCCTGGAGGTGCTCGACCGAGCGCACCCGCTCGATGCGGGACCGGTACGTATGGCTGCCTGCCCAGTTCGTCTCGACCATCGCCCCATTGTGCTCACTCGCGGCCCGCCGGGCAGACGTATTCCACGTCACGCCGTCCGAGTCGCGCGGCGAGCAGCGAACCGGCACGCGCGGGCGTGTCACTCTGGGCGGTGGCGTCGCCCGGGTCGTACGTTCGCCACGACGCGGGTCGCCTCGCCGCGGCCCCTCGGGGTCGACGTCGACCTTCTACCTCAGCCGAACCGCCGACCACCTGCAGGAGCCCCGGATGCCATCGTCCGCACCGACCACCCCGACCTCGATCGAGCTCGTCGCCGACGGCCTGGTGCTCGAGGTGGTGACGGCCGGCGCCGCGGTGCGCCGGCTGGTCGTCACGGACGCTGAGGGTGACACGAACGTCGCTCTGGGACATGCGGACCCGATGACGTACGCCGCCGACGGCGGCTACCTCGGCGCCACGATCGGACGCTACGCCAACCGTCTGTCCCGGGCCCGGTTCACGCTCGACGGCGTGGAGCACACCATCACGGCCAACGAGGGCGACAACGCCCTGCACGGCGGACTCGACGGTTTCGACCGTCGCGCGTGGACCGTCCAGGAGCAGGGCCCGAGCCACGTGCGCCTCGCGCTGCACGGCCCTGACGGCGACCAGGGCTTCCCCGGTGCCCTCGACGTCACGGTCACCTACCGCGTCGAGCCCGACCTCGTCCGCATCGACTACAGCGCCACGGCCGACCGCGCCACCGTGCTGAGCCTGACGAACCACACGTACTTCAACCTCGACGGCGAGGGCTCAGGCCCTGTCGACGAGCACGATCTGGCAGTGTCCGCGGACGCCTTCACGCCGACCGACGCCCAGCTGCTGCCGACCGGCGAGGTGCGCGACGTGACCGGGACGCCCTTCGACCTGCGCCGGCCGACCCGCCTCGGTGACGCTCTCGCCGGGGACGACGAGCAGCTCGTCCACGGCCAGGGCCTCGACCACAACTTCGTCGTGCGGGGGACGGGGCTGCGCCACGTCGCGACGCTGCGCGGCGCGTCGGGACGCACCCTCGTGATCGAGAGCGACCAGCCGGGCGTGCAGGTCTACACCGGGGCCCACTTCGACGGCACGGTCGTGGGGACCTCCGGCACGGCATACGGCCCTCGAGCCGGAATCGCGTTGGAGACGCAGGGGTTTCCCGACGCGCCGAACCACGCGCACTTCCCCTCGACGGTGCTTCGCGCCGGCGAGACCTACGCGAGCACGACGACCTGGCGACTGACCCGCGACTGAGCGACCGCGTCGCCGTCTAGTGACGTCGGCGGCGACCGCGCTCCTCGTGGAGCTCGGGGTGGACGTCCTCGGGCAGCTCCTCCGGCTCGGCCCCCTCACCGGGTCGGGCCACGCCCCAGCCGTCGGCCGTGATCGTGTCGACCGGCGGGTTGCCAACGAGGTGGGACCGCTCGGCACCCTCGGGATGGTCGCGACGCGCCTGCTCGGTGTCGTCGCGGTGCTTGTTGAGGGACTCGCTCCCATCGCGTCCACTACGGGACCGCCGAGGTCCGACGATGAGCAGACCGATGACGAGGATCACGACGACCGCCAGCATGACGATGAGTCCTACACGATCACCCATGGCACCTCCAGGGTCCGATGCGTCACCTCCGACGGTACTCCCGTCGGCGCGGCGCGAGGCCCGTTGCGCGCGAACGGATGTCGGCGGGTCGTGGGGTCGCTCAGTGCGCGTCGCGCGCCGCGCGCGCCGCGGCGACCTTGGCCGCGCGCTCGCGTGCGAGCCGGGCCGTGGGGTCGTTGCCCTCGCCGAGCTGGGCCGGGCCGAAGACGGTCAGGCCGATCAGGCGCAGCCGGTAGCCGATGCGATACCAGATCGACAGTCCCTCACGGGGCCTCGAGGACGACACGATGCTGCCTCCAGATAGTTAGTGCACTAACTGTTAGTGTACACAGATCCCGCGACCCCGAGGACGAGGCCCGATGACCCGCAGCGCCAGCACCCCTACCGGCATCCGACCGTCACGCCGCCCGGTCACCCGCTCCCACGACGCGCCGACCGTCTCGCCCGACGACCTGCTCAAGCTCGACCAGCAGGTCTGCTTCGCCCTCGCCGTGGCCGCGCGCAACGTCATCGGTCTCTACCGACCGGTGCTCGAGCCGCTCGGGCTCACCCACCCGCAGTACCTCGTCATGCTCGCCCTGTGGGAGCGGTCCCCCCTCACCGTCCGCGAGATCGGCCGGCTGATCAGCCTCGAACCCGCCACGCTCTCCCCCCTGCTCAAGCGTCTGGAGGCCGCGGGTCTCGTGACGCGCGACCGACACCCCGACGACGAGCGTGCTCTCGCCATCACCCTGACGGAGCGCGGCAGGCGCCTGCGCGAGCAGGCGCTCGAGGTGCCGCCACAGATCGTCGAACGGCTCGGCCTGCGCATCGAGGACCTCGAGGCGCTGCACGGCTCGCTGACCCGCGTCATCGCCGCGACGACCCCAGCCGACTGAGACACGCACCGGTCCCCGGCGCAGCGACGCGCGCCTTCCGACGGCCGCCCGGGTATGGCGCTGGGCCCGGACGTTCGGTCCGGGCCCAGCCCAGCGGGTGGTCGGCGGGTGCCGACGACGAGGCGGTGTGCCGGGGTGCGGTCAGGCGGCGGGCTGGTGGTCGACGAGGGCGCCGAGCGCGTCCGCGAGGCGGCCGAAGACCGCGGGGTCGCCACGTGGACCGACCTGGTCCGCCGCGTCGTCGACGCCGGCTGAGCCTCACCGCCCGGTGGGGCGCTGCGAGGCCGCGGCCGCACCGAGGTCGTCCGGCTCGAGCCGGTGCCGCGGTTCCGGGTCGACGACGGCGCGCTCCGTGACGGCCAGGTCCGGCCCGACCCGCACGAGCACGCCGGGGTCGAGCATCCGCCACCCCGGGTCCTGGTCGAGGCGCTCGCTCGCGACCACGACGCACGGGGCGTCCGCCAGGTCGTCGCTGACGACGTGCGTGCCGGACTCGCTGCGGTGGTCGAGGCCCTCGACGGGTCGACGGCGGTCGAGTAGCCAGAGGGCGTGCGTGTCGGGGTAGCGGCAGGCCCACAGCTCGGTCGGTGTCGTGAGGACGACGTTGACGGCATACACGGGCAGGTGTTCTGCCACCCAGCCGAGGGCCCGCTCCATGCCCGCACCGACGTCCCCACCGGCGGCAGCCGTCTCGGCGGTGACCAGCGCGAACAGGCGCTCGGAGTCGGTGTCTCCGCGGACGCGTCCCATCGCCGGGCCGAGGTGCTGCTCCAGGAGCGGCATGCCCTCCACCACCCCGTTGTGCGCGAAGAGGCGGCCGTCGAGCTCGAAGGGATGGGTGTTCTCCGGCCGGGGCGCGGTGCCGGACGAGTGCCGCACGTGCGCCACGAAGGTCGCACTCCGCCGCTCCTTCGCCTCGCTCGAGAACTCGGCGTCGTGCCAGGCCGCAAGAGGCTGCTTCTCGAGCACCGGGCGGCCGGCCTCGTCGAAGGTGCCGAGACCGGTGCCGTCGGGGTTGACGTGCGACTGGCGGGTCAGGCTGTCGGGCGCGTCGAGGAGCCAGAAGGTCGCGGAGACCCGCGCCCGACCGGCACTCATCCCGAAGAGACGACACACGTCTACCTGCTCTCCACGGCCTCCTTGGCCTTCGCGATGGCGAAGCCCCAGCCCTGGGCGACCTTGGGCTTCGGCGGGATCGCGACCTCGTCGGGGTTCGTCACGACGTCGAGCAGCACCGGCCCGTCGGCGGCCAGAGCCCACCCGACGGCGTCGTCCAGCTGGTCGGGCTCGGTGACTCGGCGGCTCGTCAGACCCATCGCCGCAGCGACGGCCGCGAGGTCGGGGTTGTCGAGCTCGGTCCCGAACTCCGGCAGCCCACCCTGCTCCTGCTCGAGCTTGACCATGCCGAGCCTGCCGTTGTCGAAGACCACGACGACGACGGGCAGCCGGTACGTCACGGCCGTGCGCAGGTCGCCGAGCAGCATCATCAGGCCGCCGTCGCCGGCGAACGCGACCACCGGACGCGTGCGGTCCAGGGCCTGCGCGCCGAGGGCCATCGGCAGCGCGTTGGCCATCGAGCCGAGGTTGTAGGAGCCCACGAGCCGCCGGGTGCCGCGCATCGTCACGAAGCGCGCGAGCCACGCGGTCGACATGCCGGTGTCGCTCGTGAAGATCGTCGTGTCGGGCGCCAGCCGGTCGACGGCCGCTGCGACGGCCTCGGGGCGGATGCGCTCGTCGGGGTTGTCGAGCACGGCGCGGGCTCGCCCGAGGAGCGTCCGGTCGTGGCCCGGGTCGAGTAGCGACCGCTGCCGATCACGCCACCTGCCGTATGCCGCGACGGCCGTCTCGAGGTGCCCGCGGTCCGCGCGTCGCTCGAGACGCGGCACGAGCCGGTCCAGGGTCGCCGCGGCGTCACCGACGAGGGCGTGCTGCACCGGCGTGCGGCGCCCGACGTGCTCCCCCCGGGCGTCGATCTGGACCACCGTCTTCCCCGTCGGGTACCAGTCGCGGTAGGGGAAGTCGGTGCCGACGAGGACGAGCACGTCGCAGTCGTCCATGGCCTTAGCGGCAGCCGGGTTGCCGATGAGCCCTGACTGGCCCACCTCGAACGGGTTGTCGCGCTCGAGCCCCTCCTTGGCCTTGAGCGTCAGCACCATCGGCGCGGCGAGGACGTCGGCCAGCTCGAGCACCTGCGACCGGGCCTCCCGCGCGCCGCAGCCGACGAGCAGCGTCACCGGCGCGTCTCCCGCGAGGGCGGCGACGGCGGCGTCCACCTGGGCATCCGGGGCCGCGGCCGGGACGCCGGTCGGTGCGAACGTCGCGGGCCGCACGCCCTTGTCGAGCGAGAGGTCACCGACGTCCCCGGGCAGGGTCAGCACGGCGACGCCACGCAGCGACTGGGCCGCGTTGACGGCCTGCTCGAGCAGGTAGGGCAGCTGTCCGGCCGACGTCAGGGTCTGGGACCACACGGAGACGTCGGCGAACAGGGCGTTGTTGTCGACCTCCTGGAAGAAGTCGGTCCCGATCTCGGGGCTCGGCACCTGGCCGCAGATGGCGAGCACGGGCGCGTGCGACTTCTTCGCGTCGTAGAGCCCGTTGAGCAGGTGGATCGAACCGGGCCCCACGGTGCCCATGCAGACCCCGAGCGTGCCGGTCAGCTGGGCCTGGGCGCTGACGGCGAAGGCCGCCACCTCCTCATGGCGCACGCCGACCCACTCGATGCGCTCCTGCCTGCGGATCGCGTCGGTGAGCGGGTTGAGGGCGTCGCCGACGACGCCCCAGACCTGGGTCACGCCTGCGTCGGCCAACGAGGTGATGATGTGCTCGGCGACGGTGGTCATGGACGGTCCTTCCGTGGCGGGCGGGCGGCGAACGCCAGCCGGTGAGTGGCGGTCAGAGGTGCACGGGTCGGGCTCGCGGGCCGAAGTGGGCGGCGCTGGCGGTCGCCCAGTCGTGGGCCCATTCCCGCGGCGGCTCGGCCACGAGCTGGCCCGGGCCGAGCCAGTCGTAGAGCGCGGCGTAGGACTGGTTGCGGGTCGCCGACACGTTGAGCCGCAGGTGGTGCGGGGACAGCTGCGAGGGGTCGGTGACGCCCATGGCCGCCATGATCCGCATCGCCTCGTCGACGGTGGCCTGCTGGTAGCGGTGGACGCGCTCGCTCTTGTCGCCGACGTCGAGCGCCCGCGCTCGGCGGGGGTTCTGCGTCGCGACGCCGCTCGGGCACTTGTCGGTGTGGCAGCGCTGGGCCTGGATGCACCCCGCCGCCATCATCATCGCGCGGGCCGAGTTGGTGTAGTCCGCGCCCTGGATGACGCGCTTGACGATGTCGTTGCCGGCCGCGACCTTGCCGCTAGCGCCGATGCGGACGCGGTCGCGCAGACCGACCCCGACGAGCGCGTTGTGCACGGTCATGAGGCCGTGGGTGAGCGGCATCCCGACGTGGTCCTCGAACTCGAGCGGGGCCGCACCGGTGCCTCCCTCGGAGCCGTCGACGACGATGAAGTCGGGAGTCGTCCCCACCTCGAGCATCGCCTTGCAGATCGCGAGGACGTCGACCCGCGACCCGACGCAGAGCTTGAAGCCGGTCGGCTTGCCCCCGGCGAGCTCACGCATGCGGCCGATGAACTCGATGAGCTCGACGGGCGTGTGGAAGACCCGGTGGCTCGACGGGCTGACGCACTTCTCGCCCTGCGGCACCTGCCGGATGTCGGCGATCTCCTTCGTCACCTTCGCGCCGGGCAGCACACCACCGATGCCGGGCTTGGCGCCCTGGCTCAGCTTGAGGGACACGCACTTGACGGACTCCCCCGATGCCTTGTCGGAAAAGGTCGCCGGGTCGAAGTCACCGTCCTTGGTGCGAGCGCCGAAGTAGCCCGTACCGATCTCCCAGACGATGTCGCCGCCGTGCTCGAGGTGGTAGGGCGACAACCCGCCCTCGCCCGTGTCGTGGGCGAAACCCCCGAGCGCTGCACCCCGGTTGAGGGCGCGGATCGCGTTGGCGGACAGGGCGCCGAAGCTCATCGCGGAGACGTTGAGCAGGGCCATGGAGTAGGGCTTCGAGCAGTCCGGGCCGCCGACGACGACACGGGCAGGCTCGTCGGGAGGGTCGGCCGGCGCGGCCGAGTGCACGAGGTACTCGTAGCCGACCTCGTTGACGTCGAGCTCCGTGCCGAAGGGGCGCTCTCCGTGGATGCCCTTGGCCCGCTCGTAGACGACCGACCGCGTGTCACGGTCGAACGGGCGGCCGTCCCAGTCGCGCTCGACGAAGTACTGCTGGAGCTCGGGCCGGATGTCCTCGAGCAGGTAGCGCAGGTGCCCGACCACGGGGTAACGGCGCAGGATCGTGTGCTTGCGCTGGAGGAGGTCCCAGGCCGCGAGTCCGACCGCACCCACGCCGGCCCCACCGACCACCCACCTGCTTCGACCCACGACAGCCTCCTCGACCGATCGGACGAGCCGTCGCACGGCCCGTGTCTCGTATGCTCCGGGCGCCCGTTCCGGACGCTCAGTGCGTCGTCCGCGTCCACCCCCGACCTACCCGCGACGGTGGACCGCGTACCTGAGAGGTTCCTGAGGCACCGCCGCGCGCACCACGCTGGGTGCTGGCTGGGCACGGGCTGTGAGGCCCTTCGCAGGCAACGCCCAGCGGTCGCCCAGCGGTGCGGGGGATCGTCTGGCCCATGGGCACCCGAATCTCGCGGGCGCCGGCCTCGCACCGTCCCGCGCGACTGCTCACCGGCGTCTACGCGCTCGCCACCCTCGTGGCACTCCTGCTGACGCTCCTGGCCCGACGCCGGCCGCACCCGTTCCTGGCGGAGGGCATCTTCGGTCTCCTCAACGTGCCGGTGGCCCCGACCTTCGTGTCGGTGGTCGTCCTCGCTCTCGCCACCCGGGCGCTGCTCGGCCGCAAGCGGATCGGGCTGTGGTTCGTCGCCGTCTTCCAGGTCCTCGGCATCTACGTCGGCTTCGTGGCGCTCATCCCTGCCGCTCGGCTGCCCCGCACCGAGATGTGGGTGAGCCGAGGTGACCTGGGCCGCGGGCTCGACATCGTCTCGACGCTGGTCGCCGCCCTGGCCCTGTGGTGGCTCTGGCGGATCCGTGACGACTTCACGGGACGCCTCCAGCGGGGCTCGTGGAGCCTCGCGCTCGCGGCCCTTGCCGTGGGTTCGGCGGTGACGCTGGGCGTCGCGTGGCTGCTCCTCGGCGCGGTCGGGGCACCCCGGTCACAGGTCGACCCCCTCGTCGACACCGTGCTCGCCGTCTTCGGAGGGATGAGCCGGCACGCCCTGGCGCTCGTCCCGCCGTGGGTCGTCGACGTCGTGGCGGTCTGCGCCGGCCTGACGATCCTCGCGGCCGTCACGCTCTTCCTCGCCTCCGCCCGACCGCGCAGCCGCTGGTCGCCGGACCGCGAGGTGGCCCTGCGCGGGCTCCTCGCGCACCACGGCGCCGAGGACTCCCTCGGCTACATCGCGACGCGCCGCGACAAGGCCTCCGTCTTCTCCGCCGACGGCCGGGCCGCCGTGACCTACCGGGTCGTCGCCGGGGTGTCCCTGGCGAGTGCCGACCCGATCGGTCATCCCGACAGCTGGCAGCCTGCCATCGAGGCCTGGCGCGCGGAGGCGCGTGAGTTCGGGTGGGTGCCGGCGGTGGTGGGTGCGAGCGAGCGGGGCGCCCGGGCGTATGCCGCCACCGGGGGCATGCGGGTGCTGCTCCTCGGTGACGAGGCGATCCTCGATCCCCGACGCTTCGACCTGCGTCGGACGTCGCTCTCGCCGGTGCGCCACGCCGTCGCGCGGGCGACGCGGGCCGGACTCGAGGTGCGCGTGCGGCGACAGCGCGAGCTGCGGGCCGACGAGCTCGCCGAGATCACCGAGCGCGCCGAGGCGTGGCGCAGCGGTGAGACCGACCGGGGCTTCTCGATGGCCCTCGGTCGGGGCGGCGACCTCGCGGACGGCGACGTCCTGCACGTGACCGCGCACGCTGCGGACTCGTCGCTCGTCGGGGTGCTGTCCCTCGTGCCGTGGGGGCGCTCGGGGGTCTCGCTCGACGTCATGCGGCGCTCCCCCGACGCCCCCAACGGCGTCACCGAGCTCATGGTGAGCGAGCTGCTCGCCCGTTCCCGCCGGCTGGGCCTGGCCCGGGTCTCGCTCAACTTCTGCATGTTCCGCACCGTCTTCGAGGACGCCGAGAGGCTCGGTTCCAGGTCCCTGACGCGGGTGGGCGCCTCGGTGCTCGGGCTCTTCGACCGCATCTGGCAGCTCGAGCGCCTCTACCGCGCGAACGAGAAGTACGAGCCGACGTGGCAGCCGCGGTTCCTCTGCTACGACGATGCCGTGTCGCTGCCGCAGGTGGTCCTCGCCGTCGGGGCTGCCGAGGGGTTCGTGCGCCACCCGTCTCTCCGGAGCGTGCCCACCGAGCTCGACCCCGTGCACCTCGCGCAGGCGGCCTCGATCAGCGCACCCCCCGTCGACGTCGAGGCGCTCGGGCCGCGCCGGTCCGACCAGTTCCGCCACCGGGTCGCGGCGCTGGACCGGATGCGCGAGGCCGGGGTCGACGCCTACCCCGTCGGCGCCGCGTCGGTCACGACCACCCCGGTCGCCGCCCTCGGCCCGGACGCGTGGCGGACCCCTCGGACACTGTCGGTCGTCGGACGCGTCCGGGAGGTGCGCGACCACGGAGGCGTCGCCTTCGCCACTCTCGTGGACGGTGAGGCGCGGCTGCAGGTGCTGTTCGACGCGGCCCGGGTCGGTCGCCCCTGCCTCGACCGGCTCACGTCGTTCGTCGACGTCGGCGACCTCGTGCGGGTCGAGGGCACGACGGGCCGTTCGCGGACGGGCACCCCGAGCCTGCTCGCCGAGGCCTGGCGGATGGAGGCCAAGTGCCTGCACCCGGTCCCCTTCCGCGCCTTCGACGACCCCGGGACCCGGGCGCGCCGACGCTCGACCGACCTGCTCGTCCACCCGCGCGACGTCGAGCTGCTCCGGCGCCGGTCCGCCGTCGTCGGTTCGATCCGGCGGACGCTGGGCGACGCCGGCTTCCTCGAGGTGGAGACGCCCATGCTCCACACGACCCACGGCGGCGCGAGCGCGCGGCCGTTCCGGACCTTCATCAACGCGTACGGCGTCGACCTCTCGCTGCGCATCGCGCCCGAGCTGCACCTCAAGCGACTCCTCGTGGCCGGCCTCGGCCCGGTCTTCGAGCTGGGTCGCAACTTCCGCAACGAGGGGGCGGACGCGACGCACAACCCCGAGTTCACCTCGCTGGAGGTCTACCAGCCGCACGCGGACTACACGACGATGCGTCATCTCACCGAGCGGCTCGTCCGCGAGGCGGCACGCACCGTCCACGGTCGCGAGGCGATCCCGTTGCCGCTCACCGGATCGGGCGGCTCGGACGGCTCGGACGGCGTCGAGCTCGTCGACATCAGCGGCGAGTGGCCCGTCGTGTCCGTGCTCGACGCCGTGTCGGACGCGGTCGGGCGGCGGGTCACCGTCGAGACCGACTTCGACGTGCTGCTCGGCCTCGCCGAGGACCACGGCATCGCGGTGCGCCCCGAGATGGGCGCCGGGGCCGTCATCGAGGAGCTCTACGCCGAGCTCGTCGAGCCGGTGACCGTCCTGCCCACCTTCTACACGGACTTCCCCGTCGAGACCTCGCCCCTGACCCGACCGCACCGCAGCGCGCCGGGGCTCGCCGAGCGCTGGGACCTCGTCGTGGCGGGCATGGAGGTCGGCACGGCCTACAGCGAGCTGACCGACCCCGTCGACCAGCGGGCGCGGCTCACCGAGCAGTCGCTCAAGGCCGCCGCGGGCGACCCCGAGGCGATGGAGGTCGACGAGGACTTCCTCCACGCGCTCGAGCTGGGGATGCCGCCCAGCGGTGGCCTCGGCATCGGCGTCGACCGCCTCGTCATGCTCCTCACCCACAGCTCGATCCGCTCGGTGCTGACGTTCCCGTTCGTGCGCCCGGTGACCACGCGCCGGGCCGACCGCGAGACGAGCCCGGCATGGAGCTGACCGATGCCGGCCCCGTCGTCCTGCTCGCCGTGCTCGCCCTCGTCGTGTTCGGGCTCGTCGTCGCCGGATGGCCCCGGTGGGGCAGCAGGGTCGGGCGCGCCGTCGTGCGTGGCGTCCAGGTCGTGCTGCTCAACGTCCTCGTCCTCGCGCTCGCCGGCGCCGCCCTCAACGACCAGTACCTCTTCTACTCGAGCTGGGGCGACCTCTTCGGCTCCCGCTCGACGTCCGTCCAGGTGCACCACGGCGGGACGAGCCCGGAGGTCGTGTCGGCCCCCGTGTCGGGCCCCGGGCTCCGAGGCGTGGCGGCACCGGCCGTGCTGCCGCCGCTCCCCCAGCCGGGCTCGCGGCTGCAGACGTACACGGTGGTCGACTCGCGGTCGAACGCCGAGGTACAGGTCTACGTGCACCTGCCGGTCGGCTACGACCCCCGGTCCTCCCGCACCTACCCCGTCATCCTGGGCCTGCACGGCTTCCCGAGCGGACCCCGGGGCTTCCTCAAGCTCGACTTCCTCAGCTCCGTCGACGCCCTGACCGCCGAGGGCCGACTGGCCCCCTCGATCGTCGTCGTGCCGCGCATCGACACCCCGGCGAGCCTCGACACCGAGTGCGTCAACGGTGGTGCAGGACAGCCACAGACGGACACGTGGCTCGCCCACGACATCCCCGCGTGGACCGTGCACCACTTCCACGTCAAGCAGACCCGGACGTCGTGGGCCACGCTCGGATACTCCTACGGCGCATGGTGCGCGGCGTCCCTGTCGATGCGCCACCCCGACGTCTTCGGGGCCGCCGTCGTGCTCCTCGGCTACTTCCGCCCGGACTTCAGCGCGGCGTACGACCCCCTGACGGCGGCGAGCGGGCGTGGCTACGACCTCGTCACGATGGCGCGCACGGCACCGCCGCCCGTGGCGATGTGGGTGCTGACCTCCCGCGAGGACCCGCTGTCGTACCCGACGACCTCGAAGTTCCTCAGCGTCGCCCGCAGCCCGCTCGACGTCACCGGCACCGTCCTCGCCCACGGCGGCCACCGCGACTCGGTGTTCACGCCGTACGTCCCGGCCGCCCTCGTGTGGCTGGCACAGACCCTGCCGGGCTTCCGTGCGTGAGCGCCGGCGCCGGATGCCGTCGCGCCGGGTCGCGGTGCTGATCGGGATCGCAGTCGTCATGGCGCTGGCGCTGGGCGGTGTCGTGCCCGGTCTCGGGACGACCGACGTGCTGCGTGAGTCCGGCCCAGCCACGAAACCCACTGTCACGAGCGGGATCCCGTCGGCGGGATCGTCGCCGACAGCATCTCCGACGCCGCCCGGACCGCTGACGGTCGTCGGGCTGGGGGACTCGGTGCCCTCGGCGGAGACGTGCGGATGCACGGGCTACGTCGAGCAGGTCGGTGAGCGGCTGGGGCGGCTGACGCACCGGAGCTGGGTGGTGCACAACGACGCGAACGGGGGCTGGACCACGGCGGACGTCGAGGACGACCTCTCGTCGCCCGCGACGCGCGACCACCTCGCGGACGCCGACCTCGTCATCGTCGAGGTGGGCGCCAACGACTTCGACCTCGACCGCGTCGACGACCAGGGCTGCTTCCCGGCCGCGGGGTCGGACTGCTGGTCCACCACCCTCGCCGGACTGCACGACGGCCTGACCCGGATCATCGCGGCGATAAGTCGTATCGACCACCGGCCCGACCTGCGCATCGCCCTCCTCGGCTACTGGAACGTCACGGTCGACGGCTCGGTGGGGCGGGCCCTCGGCGAGGACTTCGTCCTCGGCAGCGACTCGCTGACCCGGCTCGTCAACGACACGGTCCAGCAGGTGGCCGCGTCGACGGGCGCCGTCTACGTCGACGCGTACAGCCCGCTCAAGGGCGCGTCGGGCACCCGGGACCCGACGGGCGACCTGCTCGACGACGGCGACCACCCGAACGCGAACGGGCACGCACTGCTCTCCTCGGCCGTCGTGGACGAGCTGGCCACCGCGAGGTCGGTCGCAGCCTGGCGTGCAGCCCCCTGAGCGTCGACCGGAGTGCGGATGGACGGACAGGGTCATGCGTCATACCCATTCAACCGAGATCCCAACAACCGCAAGCGTGCCGGACCGCTGGGCGTTGACGGCGCACCCTCCGGTGCGGTTGCGTGGGGAGGCATGACCGTCATCGGCTTCCACTGCTCGCACGAGCAGATCGACCCCGCCCAGCTCCTCCAGGACGTCCGCGCGGCGCAGGACGCCGGCTTCACGGCTGCCATGTCGTCCGACCACATCTCGCCGTGGAGCAGCCGGCAGGGCGAGTCCGGGTACGCGTGGAGCTGGCTGGGCGCGGCCCTGGCGACCACGTCCCTGCCCTTCGGCGTCGTCACGGCTCCGGGGCAGCGCTACCACCCTGCCGTCACGGCACAGGCCATCGCGACGCTCGGGCAGATGTTCCCCGGACGCTTCTGGGCTGCCCTGGGGTCGGGCGAGGCCTCGAACGAGCGAGTGACCGGGGAGGTGTGGCCGCGCAAGGAGGTCCGTGACGCCCGCCTCCTCGAGTGCGTCGACGTCATCCGACGCCTTCTCTCCGGAGAGGAGGTCAGCCACGACGGCCTCGTCTCGGTCAACCGAGCGCGGCTCTGGACGCTGGCGGACCCGGTGCCCGACCTCGTCGGGCCGGCGGTGACCGCCGAGACGGCCGCGCGTCACGCCGGCTGGGCCGACGGCCTCATCACCGTGAACCAGCCGCCCGACACCCTGCGTCGCGTGCTGGGCGCCTATCGCGACGCCGGCGGCAAGGGTCCCGCACGCCTGCAGGTGCACGTCAGCTGGGCGCCCACGGAGGACGAGGCCCTGCACGTCGCCCACGACCAGTGGCGCAGCAACGTGATCGGGCCGCCGGTCGCGTGGGACACCGAGACCGTCGAGGCCTTCGACCTCATCGGCGAGAAGGTCTCGCCCGAGCAGGTCCGCGAGGCCGTGCTCGTCTCGTCCGACCTCGGGCGCCACGCCCAGTGGCTCCAGGACTACGTCGACATGGGCTGGGACGAGCTCTACGTCCACTTCGTCGGCCGGCACCAGGCCCCCTTCATCGACGCCTTCGGCACCACCGTGCTGCCGCGGCTGTCTCCGACGAGTCCGGTGGCACAGGGCGACGCGCCGCAGGGCGCACGGGAGGTGGCCTCATGAGGATGAGCGACACGGGCGACGTGTGGTGGAAGAACGCGGTCCTCTACTGCGCCGACATCGAGACGTTCCAGGACTCCGACGGTGACGGCGTGGGCGACCTGCGCGGGATGACCGACCGCATCGAGTACCTCGCCGACCTCGGCGTGACGTGCCTGTGGCTCATGCCGTTCTACCCGACGGCCCGCAAGGACGACGGCTACGACATCACCGACTTCTTCGGCGTCGACCCACGCCTCGGCACCCTGGGCGACTTCGTCGAGCTCGTGCGCACCGCCCGGGACCACGGCATCCGGGTCGTCGTCGACTTCGTCATGAACCACACGTCCGACCAGCACCCGTGGTTCAAGTCCGCGCGGCGCAGCCGCGAGGACCCGTACCGCGACTACTACGTGTGGAGCCGCACGAAGCCGCGGTCGAGCCCCAAGGACGTCGTCTTCCCGGACCAGGAGGACAGCATCTGGGAGCGGGACGAGAAGACGGGCGACTACTACCTCCACCACTTCTACAAGCACCAGCCCGACCTCAACGTCGCGAATCCGGCTGTCCAGGAGGAGATCTCACGGACGCTCGGCTTCTGGCTCGAGCTCGGGGTGTCCGGGTTCCGGGTGGATGCCGTGCCGTTCCTCTTCGCCCGCGACGGGGTGCCCGGCGTCGACGACGCGGATGCCTTCAACCCCGACCGCTACCTCGGTGACGTCCGGTCCTTCGTGACCCGCCGGGTGGGCGACGCCGTGCTCCTCGGCGAGGTCAACCTGCCCTACCCGGAGCAGCGCCGGTTCTTCGGCGGCGACGACGGGGACGGGCTCAACATGCAGTTCGACTTCATCGGGATGCAGCGCTTCTACCTCTCCCTGGCTCGCGGCGACGCCGGCCCGCTCGCCGCTGCGCTGCGCGAGAGGCCCCCGCTCGACATCACGAGCCAGTGGGCGAGCTTCGTGCGCAACCACGACGAGCTGACCCTCGACAAGCTCACCAAGAAGGAGCGGCACGAGGTCTTCGACGCCTTCGGGCCCGACCCCGACATGCAGCTCTACGACCGAGGTCTGCGACGCCGCCTCCCGCCCATGGTCAGCGGTGACGAGCGGAGGGTGCGGCTCGCGTACTCCCTGATGTTCTCGCTGCCCGGCACCCCGGTGCTCTTCTACGGCGAGGAGATCGGCATGGGCGAGAACCTCGACGTGCCGGGGCGGCTCGCGGTGCGCACCCCCATGCAGTGGACCTCCGCACCGAGCGGCGGCTTCTCGACCGCCACCCCGCGCCGCCTCACCCGGCCCATGCCCGACGGGGTCTGGGGACCGGAGCACGTCAACGTCTCCGACCAGCGACGGGACCCGGGCTCGCTGTGGTGGTTCGTGCGCAGTCTGGCCCGTCGCTACCGGCAGCTGCCCGAGAGCGGGTGGGCGACGGTCGAGGTGCTCGACCACCCCGTGCCGTCGGTCCTGGCGCACGTCAGCCGCTGCGACGACTGGGCCATGCTCGCCGTGCACAACCTCGGGGAGGAGGGAGCCGTCGTGCCGCTCACGGTGCCGGGTCTCCCGGCGGGCGCGCGGCTCGTCGACGTGCTCGGGGACCGGCCCGACCTCGACGTCTCGGCATCGGGGCGGGTCGAGATCGACCTCGAGGCCTACGGCTTCCGCTGGCTGCTCGTCGTACGCGACGGCGAGGACCCTCTCCTCTGAGGTTCTGCCCTGGGCGCCTCAGTGGTGGCGCAGGGCGGAGATGAGCTGTGACTTGTTCATGCTCGACCGGCCCTCGATGCCCACCTCGCGGGCGCGCTTCATCAGCTGGTCCTTCGTCATGTCCTCGTAGTCGCCCGCCCGGCCGCCCTTGCGGCTCACGGCGGAGCGAGAGCTCGCGGCAGCCGCGTTGGAGACGCGAGCAGCCTTCTCCTTGCTCGCCCCGTCGTCGCGCAGCGACTCGTAGAGATGCTTGTCCTTGACCGATGGTCCGGGTGTCCTGCGTGCCATGGTGCCTCCTTGGTCCAGACCTGCACCGTGCGCCTACCCACTCACCTCGCGCTCGACACGTCAGGTTGCACTCAGCCGTTGTTGCGTCTGGCGGCTCGGTCGCCCAGTGTCGCGAAGCGGTCGACGACGGGCGACCCGAGCCTCCGTCGTGCCTCGGCGCCGTCGACGGTGTGCGCCCCAGCGCGTAACGGCGCGCTCGGCAGCAGACGGCCCATGAGCCCCATCACGCGCGTCGTCGTCGCCGGCGCGAGGCCCCGCACCCGGATCCCGACCCACGCCAACGGCGTCAGCACGACCATCGGCCTACCGGCCAGCACCGCGTCCACGATGCGCCGAGCGGCTCGGTCGGCGTCGATCGAGAGCAGCGGGAGCGAGGCGGCGGGGGCGAACCACGCGTACTCAGCGGCGGGATCGCCGCCGAAACTCGCGTGCAGGTGTCCCCCGGTCCGCATCAGACCGGGGACGATCGTCGTGGCCGTGACGCCGCTACCGCTCAGGGCCGATGCGAGGCCGTCCGAGAAGCCGACGGCGGCGAACTTCGCCGTCGCGTACGGCAGCAGGTGCGGCGGAGAGACCATGCCGCCGACCGACGTCACCGTCCCGATCCGCCCGTGCCCCCGGCGACGCATGTGCGGCAGCACCGTCATGGCCGCATGGATGGGGCCCCAGGCCATGGTCTCGATGGCGTCCTCGAACTCGTGCAGGACCAGTGACTCGGCGGGAGCCGTCTGGATGATGCCGGCCACGGTGACGAGGACCTCGATGGGGCCGATGGAGTGCTCGACGCGACCGACGAGGTCACCCACCTCGTGGCGGTCACGGACGTCGCAGCGCTCGGCGCGGACCGGCCCGAAGGCCTCCAGTGCTCTCGCCGCAGCCTCGACCTCCGCCACGTCCCGGGCCGCGACGACGACCAGGTGGCCACGTCTCAAGAGCTGCTCGGCGATGAGGAGACCGAGGCCTCGGGACGCGCCGAGAACGAGGGCCACGGGTCGCTCGGGGACGATCTCTTGGTTCGGGCACATGTTCGCTCCTCGCCTCCACCCCGACACCTGTCCACCCCTGGGTTTTCCCACGGGCGCGCATGGGTAGGACCGCGTCATGAAGGCACTGACCTGGCACGGCATCGAGGACGTTCGTGTGACCGACGTACCCGACCCCGTCATCGCTCACACCACCGACGCCGTCGTGCGTGTCACGTCGACGGCCATCTGCGGCTCCGACCTGCACCTCTACCGGGTGCTCGCACCGTACCTGCAACCGGGAGACGTCCTCGGGCACGAGTTCATGGGGATCGTCGAGGAGATCGGTCCGGACGTGGCCACGCTCGCGGTCGGTGACCGCGTCGTCGTGCCGTTCAACATCTCGTGCGGCCGGTGCTGGATGTGCCAGCGAGGCCTCTTCGCGCAGTGCGAGACGACGCAGAACACCGACGCCGGTAAGGGCGCCAGTCTCTTCGGCTACACCAGCCTCTACGGCTCGGTGCCCGGCGGCCAGGCGGAGTACGTCCGCGTCCCCCACGCCGACTTCGGACCCATCGTCATCCCCGACGAGATGCCCGACGAGCGCTTCCTCTACCTCTCTGACATCCTGCCCACCGCCTGGCAGGCCGTGGAGTATGCCGACGTCAACGGCAACGACACCCTTGCCGTCCTCGGCCTGGGTCCCGTCGGACAGCTCGCGGTCCGGTCGGCGCTGCACCGTGGCGTCGGTCGGGTCATCGGCGTGGACCTCGTGGCGGATCGGGTCGAGAAGGCCCGAGCCTGGGGCGCCGAGGTCGTGGACGCCTCGGACACTGACGTCACCCAGGCCCTGCTCGAGCTCACGGACGGCCGGGGACCCGACGCGGTCATCGATGCCGTCGGCATGGAGGCTCACGGAAACCCGATGTCGGAGAAGGTCATCGGCGCGGCCAGCCGTCTCCCGAAGCCCATGGCCCGGGGTGCCGTCGAACGTTTTGGGATCGACCGGCTCGCCGCACTCCATACCGCGGTGTCGGCCGTGCGCCGCGGCGGCACGCTCTCGATCAGCGGCGTCTACGGCGGCGCGGTCGACCCCATGCCGATGATGGAGCTCTTCGACAAGGGCCTCACCATCCGCATGGGCCAGTGCCACGTGCGCCGGTGGAGCGACGAGCTGCTCGACATCGTCCGGACCGACGACGACGTGCTCGGCCTCGAGGATCTCGCGACGCACCACGGAAGCCTCGAGGACGCCCCTGACCTCTACCGGATCTTCCAGGAGAAACAGGACGCGTGCCTCAAGGTCGTCCTGCGGCCCTGAGAGGCCGCCTCACCATCCAGCAGCCGGGACCAGCACCGCACAGCAAGGAGACCACCGATGAGCGTGACGAGCTTCCAGGACCTGCCCCTCGCCGACCGTGACCGGGCGTGGGACGGCGACGCAGCCGAGAAGCGGGTGCGCGAGTGGGCCGGCGCCACGGACGAGCCCAACGAGAAGTACCGCGACGCCCATGTCTGGTACGACGCCGACAACACGACGAACTTCACGGCATACAAGCTGCTCGTGGCCGACGTCGTCGACGGTCGGCTACGCGCCGTCCCGCGAGGGGTGATGGCCGCGGCCGCCGTCATGCAGGGGTCGCGGGGCGGAGTCGACCTGCC
The DNA here is from genome assembly GCF_001428505.1 of Terrabacter sp. Root181. Lineage (GTDB taxonomy): Bacteria > Actinomycetota > Actinomycetes > Actinomycetales > Dermatophilaceae > Terrabacter. The sequence continues at coordinate 1,167,808 of NZ_LMHU01000001.1, read as the reverse complement.
CGACCAGGACCGCGGCCGCGTGCGCAGCCACCTCGAGAAGTACTACGCCAAGATGGGCGAGGACGCGCCGTGGGAGCGCGACGACTGACCGACCGACCTCAGAAGACCGCGCCACCGCCGGTGACACCGAGGACGGTGCCCGACACGTAGCTCGCGTCCGCCGGGGACGCCAGGAAGACGTATGCCGGCGCGACCTCGCCCGGCTGGCCGGCGCGGCCCAGCGGGGTGTCCGCCCCGAACGTCTCGATCTTCTTGCTGTCACGTGTTGCGGGCTGCAGGGGCGTCCAGATCGGTCCCGGTGCCACGGCGTTCACGCGGATCCCCTTGGGGCCCAATGACGCCGCGAGATTGACGGTGAGGTTGTTGAGCGCTGCCTTGGTCGCCGCGTAGTCGAGCAGGGCCGGCGACGGGTCGTAGGCCTGGATCGAGGTCGTGTTGATGATCGCCGAGCCGGGCTGCAAATGCGGCAGTGCCGCCTGGCACAGCCAGATCACGGCGTGCAGGTTGGTGCGCAGCACACGCTCGACGTGCTCCGGCTGGAGACCCACGAGCCCCTCGGGGCCGCGGTCCCAGTGGTAGCCGGCGTTGTTGACGAGGATGTCGAGGCCACCGAGCCCGCGCACCGCGTCGGCGACGGCGCGCATGCAGGCCTCGCGCTCGACGAGGTCACCGGGCACGAGCACGCCGGTGCGGCCTGCCTTCTCGATCCACCCGAGCGTGTCCTCGGCGTCGGACTGCTCCCCCGGCAGATAGCTGATCGCGACGTCGGCACCCTCGCGGGCGTAGGCGATGGCGACCGCGCGTCCGATCCCGGAGTCGCCACCGGTGACGAGCGCTCGCTTGCCCTCGAGCCTGCCGTGCCCGACGTAGGTCTCCTCGCCGTGGTCGGGCACGGGACGCATCTCGCTCGTCAGCCCGGGCGGCTCCTGCTGCTGGGCGGGGAATCCACCCTCGTCGTCATGGCGCACCATGCTCTCGGCGCGGTCGGCGATCTTGGACACGGTCGGTCCTTCCAGTGGGGAGCGGTACGCCCTCCCCCTACCCGTCGCGGGCAGGGTGACGCGGTCAGTCGTCTGAGGTCGTCACGTCGTGCGGCATTCCCACCGGCTTGGACTCAGGGGAGCCGCGCTCACGCAGGTAGATCGCGAAGACGGCCATCGAGCCGATGGCCAGCATCTCGGACTGCCAGTTCTGAAGGGTCCGCGACCAGAAGTCCGGACCCGCGACGTAGTCCCCGAGACCGATCGGGTCGCGCAGATCGCGCATCCGCTGCTGGTTCTCGGCCACCCGCCCGGTCACGGCCTGGGCGCACCACGACAGCACGAAGACGACGCCCATGACCAGCAGGAGCGAGTGGGAGTAGACCGAGCGGCGCCATCCGCCCCGCTGGGCCCACCTCGGTGAGTCGGGCCGCGCAAACCGACCGACGAGCTGCTCCTCGTCGGAGCCGCGCCCCTCGTCACCCGGCTTCTTCGACTCCGACGAACCCCTCTGGACGAGCCAGATCGTCAGCAGGATGTAGAGGGTGAACTGGAGGTACTCCGACTGCCAGTTCTCGAGCAGATCCACGGCAAAGGACGACGACGTCACGTAACGGAGCATCGAGATCTGTTGCAGCCCAATGGTTCTCGCAGTCTCGTCGTACTCGGCCAGTCCAGAGATGGCTTGGCCGACGACGAAGACCAGCAGAAGCACACCGAAGACGATGGTCAGGCTGTTGTGCTGCCACGCGGCCTTCACGCCGCCGCGGTGCCCGGTGCTCATCGACCCATCACCCCGACGGCAAAGGCCAGCACGAAGCCTGTGGCGATGACGACGCAGTAGAGGAGGAACATCACCTTCACGTCAGTCTCCCTCGACGGGACAGCGGTACGGCACGGCGTCGTCGGACGACGCGCGTGTGCATCCCGCGGCCGTCACCAGCCAGCCGGTGTCGAATCTCGCCAGAAAGACCACCTGGCCCGACAGGACCACCTGGGCGGAGTCGATGGCGACGGTGACGGTCCGGATGCTGTCAGGAGCACGCAGACGAGCGTCCCGCAGGCCTGCGGCGCAGTCTCCCGCATCGTCTGCCAGCCGCTCCACGGTGCGCGGGGCGAGCAGTGTGCACGCTGCCGCCGGGTCCGACCCGGCCAGGCCGAGGAATCGCTGTGTCACCGCCGTCACCTCCGGCTCGTCGGCGGTTGAGCAGGCCGTCAGGGAGAGGCCGGCGACGACGGCGACAAGGGCGGGACACGTGACGCGCACATGGTCGGCGTACCCGACCCCTGCGCCAACCAAACACGAGCGGTTCCCAGTGGACACAAGCGAACTCAGTGGCCGCATCCGACGGCATCCCGACGGTTGCGAAAACCGTGCTCGCGTGGCACTGTCGAAAGGTCTGAGCGGTCCAATCACAGCGCCGACTCCGTCACCGCACCCCGGAGATGAGTCATGTCGCAGCGCCCTCAGCACCCCCGGATGTCGTTCGCCGAGCGCGACGTGGAGACGTCCGAGCTCTTCCGCCGTCTCGCGGCCACCGACACACCGGAGGAGTCGGAGCAGGTCGTGGAGCAGATCGTGCACCTCTATCTCGACCTCTGCGCCTCCATGGCCGGCCGCTACGACGGACGCGGTGTCGAGCACGAGGACCTCGTCCAGGTCGCCCGGCTGGCCCTCGTCAAGGCCGTCCGTCGCTATGAGCCGGGCCACGCCCCGTCCTTCGCCGCCTACGCGGTGCCCACGATCTCCGGCGAGCTCAAGCGGTGGTTCCGTGACCGCGGGTGGGTCGTGCGGCCGCCCCGGCGTCTGCAGGAGCTGCGCGCCAACCTGCAGTCCGTGCGTTCCCGACTCGAGCAGGAGCTCGGCGCCACGCCCACGGACGCCGAGCTGGCCGAGGCGGTCGGGGCGACCGTCGAGGAGGTCCGCGAGGTGGCCACAGCAGCCACTGGCTTCCGCCCGCTGTCGCTCGACTGCAGCCCCTCCGACGAGGATCGGCCGGGCCTCGCGGCGTTTCTCGCGGCGGACGACGATGGTCTCGCCGGTGCGGACGACCGCGTGTGCCTCGCCGAGGCCCTGACCGAGCTCGACGACGACGAGCGCGAGCTGCTCCTCATGCGCTACGTCGAGGGCATGACCCAGCGCGAGATCGGCGAGGCGCGCGGCGTCAGCCAGATGCAGGTGTCACGGACCCTGCGCCGCATCACGGTGCGCCTCCACGACCAGCTCACCGAGCACGATCCCGACTCGCACGAGCCGCCTGACGTCACCGACGAGATGAGCACCGCCTCGTGAGGGGCTGAGCCCGAGCCGTCTCATTCCGCGGCGGGCTCGCGCCGCGGACGGTCACCGGCGATCGGCGGCAGCGCCCCGGTGTCGGCCACCTGCAGGGCCACCTCGTGCAGCTTGCGGTTGGAGTTCTGGCTCGCCATCCGGAGCAGCCCGAACGCCTGGTCGCGCGTGACGCGGTGCCGGGTCATGAGCACGCCCATGGCCACGCCGATCTCGCGGTTGGACAGCAGGGCTTTCTGGAGGTTCTCGACCCGCTCCTGGTTGGCCGTCAGCGCGACGGCCAGTGCGCCGTGCGTCGCCAGCATCAGCCCGACGAGCTCGGACCGTTCTCCGAAGGCGGCCACCTCGTCGGAGTAGATGTTGAGGCCGTCGACGCGGTCGCCGATGTCGTGGCCGAGCCGGTAGGACAGCATGCTGCGCATGCCGAGCTCTCTCGACACCCGCTCGCCGTACTCGGGCCACCGGTCGTCGTACCGCAGGTCGCGTGGGCGGTAGAGCGTGTCGTCGACGATGGCATCGAGGCACGGCCCGGAGCCGACGGCGTACTGGATCGCGTCGGCCCGACGGGCGATGTCGTCGGTGGCGGCCACGGTGCGGAAACGGTCGTGCTCGTAGCTCGTGACGCTCGCCCACCTCGCGCCCGGCACGCGCTCGACGGCAGCCCGGGCGAGCGCGTCGAGGGTGTCGTCGGGACCCATGGAGCCGAGGTCCGACCCGAGCGTCGCGAACGTCTCGGCGACGTCGCGGAGTGCATCGTCACCCGGTGCCGGCTCGTCCACGCCCAAGGCTTCCACCACGCTTCCTTCTCCGTCGACCGTAGCCCCCGATGCACCGTGTGGCGAGGAATCACGGACCGGCGATGCTCGGGTTGCACGTGTGCACCGCCGGCGGTGCAATGGACACAGCGTGCCATGCGTCCCGGGGCGTCTGCTGCGCAGGTCTGCCGGCCGAAAAAGGAGCCGGCAGGCCGCAGGAGCCGGGTGGCGTGGACGAGAACGTCCGGGTCTCGCCGGGTCTCGCCGGGTCTCGCCGGGTCTCGCCGGGTCTCGCCGGGTCTCGCCGGGTCTCGCCGGGTCTCGCCGGGTCTCGCCGGGTCTCGCCGCGCCCGATCGTCGGCCCCCGGCGATCGGCGGGCCACCGTGGCGGGTAGGTCATCATGAGGCCCACCCCGAGGAGCAAACCCCGCATGTCGTCATGTCGATCAACCTGATCTACCTCATCGCCGGTCTGGCGATGTTGCTCGCGGCCGTGCTCCCGGCTGTCCTCGACCGGTATGCCGTGTCGGCCGCGATGGTGCTGCTCGTCCTCGGCATGGGCATCGGCCTGCTGCCCCTGCCCGAGGGGATGCGCCTCGACCCCGTGGTGATCCGGCCCCAGGTGGAGCGGGTCACCGAGTTCACCATCCTCGTCGCGCTGATGGGCGTCGGCCTCGCTATCGACCGCTCCTTCGACTGGCGCAGCCGCTCGTCGTGGGCGTCGTGGTCCCCGACGTGGCGTCTGCTCGCCATCGCGATGCCCCTGACGATCGCGTCGGTGGCACTGCTCGGCTGGGGCCTCGGGGTCGCCCCGGCCGCCGCGCTGCTGCTCGGCGCCGCACTCGCCCCGACCGACCCGGTGCTCGCGAGCGACGTCCAGGTCGAGGGGCCGCGCGTCGACGGCGAGAACGCCGTCGAGACCTCGGACGACCCGGGTGACTCGACCGGCGACGGGGTGGACGACAACGAGGAGGCACTCGGCGAGCCCGTCGACGAGAAGGACGACGTCCGTTTCGCGCTCACCTCCGAGGCAGGCCTCAACGACGGACTGGCCTTCCCGTTCGTCACCGCAGCCATCCTGCTCGCCTCGGCCGGCAGCGTCTCGTCGTGGGGCCTGCACTGGCTGGCATGGGACCTCGTCGGCAAGGTCGTCATCGGCGTCCTCGTCGGCGTCGCCGTCGGCTGGGGCCTGGCCAAGGTCGCGTTCCGGTCGCCGCGCCGCTCGCTGCGCCTCGCCGAGCAGGGCGAGCCCCTCCTCGCTCTCGCCGCCCTCGTCATGACCTACGGCCTGAGCCAGCTCGTCGGTGGCTACGGCTTCCTCTCGGTCTTCGCGTGCGGCATGACCCTGCGTGCGGCCGAGCGCAACCACCGTTACCACCGGACGATGCACGAGGTCGTGCAGCGCCTCGAGCGGCTGCTGACCCTCATCATCCTGCTCATGCTCGGCATGGCGATGACCAAGGGTGTGCTCGGTGAGCTCGACTGGCGCGGTGTCCTCATCGCGGTCGCCCTCGTCTTCGTGGTGCGCCCGCTCTCCGGCTGGGCGAGCCTGCGACTGCGCGCGCGTCCCGCCGACCTCCCGGGTGGCCTCGGCCGGCGCGAGACCCTCGCGACCGCGTTCTTCGGGGTGCGCGGCATCGGCTCGCTCTACTACCTCGCCTTCGCCGCGGGCGAGCACGCCTTCGCGGACGAGCGGTGGCTGTGGTCGACGATCGCGTTCACCATCCTGCTGTCGGTCATGGTGCACGGCACGCTCGCCACGCCCGTGATGCGCTACCTCGAGCGCCGTCGCGAGCGCGGCGGGGTTGCCCGGCCCGCCTGACGGCATACCCCCCCCACGCCCCCGGGTCCGGCGAAACCTCGCATACCTCGCGGGATCCGCCGGAACGGTGTGGCCCGGCCGCCACCCGGGTATGGGACGGGTGGAGGCTCCAGACCAGCGGCCCCCCGAACCCGCGCCGGCGCCCCCTCCATCGGTGCGTCGGGCGGCGTGCACCGAGAGGCACCCGGTTTGAGCCCCGTCATCGCATCCGTCCCCGCAGGCCACGTCTACGTCCGCCACCTCGCCCCTCCCGACGGCGACACGACGGTGACGAGGCTGCCGGACCCTCGTCCGCGTGCCGACGTGCCCGACGCGCAGTGGTGGCCTCCGCGCATGCTCGAGCCCGGCTGGGTCGACGCGCACGCGGGTGAGTTCGACGTCATGCACGTCCACTTCGGCTTCGATGCCGTGGCTCCCGACGACCTCTCGCAGGTCGTGTCGAGCCTGCGGCGCCACGGCCGACCCCTCGTGCTCACGGTGCACGACCTGCGCAACCCGCACCACCACGAGCGGGACCTGCACGACGCGCAGCTAGGGGTCCTCGTCGAGGCGGCGGACGCCGTGCTGACCCTCACCCCCGGGGCTGCGGCGGAGATCGCCGAGCGGTGGGGCCGCGAGGCCCGCGTCGTCCCCCATCCGCACGTCGTCGACGAGCCGCTCATCTCCCGGCCGCGGGTCCCCCACTCCGGCTTCGTGATCGGCGTCCACGCCAAGAGCCTCCGCGCGGGCATGGACCCCCTACCGGTCATCGAGGAGATCGTCGCCACGCTTCCCGACCTCCCGGGCGCCCGGCTCCGCGTCGATGCGCACACCGACGTCATGACACCCGGCCACCCCCGACACGCCACCGACCTCGAGCCCCGGCTCCGCGAGCTCGCCGCCGCGGACCACGTCGAGCTGCACGTGCACGACTACTTCAGCGACGACGAGCTCTGGGACTACCTCCAGTCTCTCGACGTGTCGGTGCTGCCGTACCGGTTCGGCACGCACTCGGGCTGGCTCGAGGCCTGCCACGATCTCGGGACCACCGTCGTGGCACCCGACTGCGGCCACTACGCCGACCAGCGCCCGTGTCTGCTCTACGGCGCACCCGGTTCCGGCTTCGACAGCGGTGCACCGCCGCTGCGCGACACCCTCGTTCGCGCCTACCGCGACCGTCCGTCGTGGCGGGCCCGGCCGGAGGAGCGCAGACGCGAGCGCCACGAGGTCTCGCGCGCGCACGAGCAGGTGTATGCCGCCGTGCTGGCCACCGCAGCGAAGCGGGGTGTGGCGTGCGCATCGTGATCCTCGCGGCGGCCAAGCACCCGATCGCGGAGCCGTTCGCGGGTGGACTGGAGTCGCTCACCTGGCACCTCGTCCGGGGGCTGCGGGCTCGAGGTGTCGACGTGTCGTTCTTCGCCGGGCCGGGCAGCGACCCGGGGCTCGGAGCGACCGAGCTCGACGTCGCACCCCTGCGGCTCAGCGACACGGCCCGGAGCGACACGTCGATGGTCCCCGAAGTGTGGCTGCGCGAGCACCACGCGTACCTGCAGGTCATGCTGGCGCTCCAGCGACGCCCCGACGTCGCGGTGGTGCACAACAACAGCCTCCACCACCTCCCGGTCGCGATGGCCGACTCACTGCCGTCGCCCGTGCTGACCACCCTTCACACCCCGCCCACGCCGTGGCTCGAACCCGCCATCGAAATCAGCTCCCGATCGCGGAACCCCTTGCGCCACAGCCACTTCGTCGCCGTCAGCGAGCACACCGCGAGATCGTGGGCCCACGTCACCCCGGCTCACGTCGTGCACAACGGGGTCGACGTCGACCGGTGGGTCCCCGGACCCGGCGGTGACGACCTCGTGTGGGTGGGCCGCCTCGTGCCGGAGAAGGCCCCGCACCGGGCCATCGCCATGGCGCGGGCGGCCGGCCGTCGGCTGCGCATCGCCGGGCCGGTCGGCGACGCGGGCTACTTCGCCCGGCACGTCGCGGGTGAGCTGGGCGACGACGTCGACTACGTCGGCCACCTCGACACCGACGCCCTCGTCGCCCTCGTCGGCTCGAGCGCGGCGATGCTCGTGACGCCGGAGTGGGACGAGCCGTACGGCCTCGTCGCCGCGGAGTCCCTCGCCTGCGGCACCCCCGTCGTGGCCCTCGACCGCGGCGGGCTCCGCGAGTTCGTCGTTCCCGGGGTCGGGGTGCTGCTCCACCGCGACCGTGACGACGCGGCGGCCGCCGAGGCCGTGTCCGCCGCGGTCGACCTCGACCGCGGGGCCTGTCGGTCGCACGCCGTCTCGGCCTGCTCGATCGACCGCATGGTCGAGAGCTACCTCGCCGTCTACAAGTCACTCCCCGCGCTGTCGGGCGCGGCATGATCGGCTACTACGTCCATCACCAGGGACTCGGCCACCTCACGCGTCTGCAGGCGATCGCAGAGCACCTGCGGGCGCCGGTCACCGGGATCAGCTCGCTGCCCGCACCCGAGGGGTGGGCCTCGGACTGGCTGCACCTCGACCGTGACGACCGGATGCCGGCGGCAGAGGTCACCGGGGCCGACCCCACGGCGGGTGGCGTGCTGCACTGGGTGCCGCGGCACGACCTCGGGCTGGCGGGTCGGGTGGCTGCCCTGACCGCATGGGTCGCCCGGACGCGCCCGTCGCTCGTCGTCGTCGACGTGTCCGTCGAGGTCACGGCGCTCCTCCGGCTCTGCGGGGTGCCGGTCGTCGTGGTCGCGATGCCGGGAGAGCGCACCGACCGCCCCCACGCCCTGGCCTACGACCTCGCCGACGCCCTGCTCGCCCCCTGGCCGGAAGCGGCCCACGCCACAGCTTGGCACCCGGACCGGCGCGCCAAGCTGTGGGCGGTCGGCGGCATCTCGCGCTTCGACGGCCGGGTCCCCCCGAGCCGGCGCCCGTCCGTCGGGCCCGCGACGCGACGCGTCCTGGTCCTCTGGGGCGGGGGCGGGCGGTCCACGTCGGCTGCCGAGGTTGCCGCGGCCCGGGCCGCCACACCCGGCTGGGAGTGGGTCGAGCGCGGCCCGGGGTCGCCGTCACCCGACCTCTGGTCCGAGCTCGCATCCGCGGACGTCGTCGTCACGCACGGTGGCCAGAACGCGGTCGCCGAGGTCGCCGCGGCCCGACGCCCCGCCGTCGTCGTGGCCCAGCCGCGCCCGTTCGACGAGCAGGTGGCCACGGCTGCCGCCGTCGACCGGCTCGGTGTCGCGGTCGGCGTCCCGACCTGGCCACTCGCGTCGGCGTGGCCCGGTCTGCTCGAGCGGGCCCTCGGCCGTGGCGGGGAGGGCTGGCGCCGGTGGTCGACCAGTCACGGGGCGGCCGCGGCCGCAGCGAGGCTCGACGAGCTCGCCGACGAGCACGGCCGGGTGGTCCACGACGTCCGGACGGCCTCGTGATCCGTCCGGGCGGCTTCGTGAGCCGTCCGCCCGGCGCCCGGGCCACGGCATCGGCGGAGGCATCGCGGGACGAGCGGCGCCCCGACGTGGCCGTCGTGACGATCGTGCACGGGCGCCACGCCCACCTCGAGCGCCAGCTGTGGGGCCTGCGGCAGCAGACCCGACCGCCCGACACCCACGTGGTCGTCGCGATGGACGACCCCGACGTCGCGGCGCTGGCCACGGCCCAGGCCGGGGCCTGGGAGGTACGCGTCCCGCGTCTGCCGAGACGGGAGGGACACCTGCCCCTGGCGGCTGCGCGCAACCTCGGCGTCGACGTCGCCGCCCGCGCCGGTGCCGAGCACGTCGTGCTCCTCGACGTCGACTGCATCCCCTCGCCCGGGCTCGTCGAGCGGTATGCCGCCGTGCTGGACGACGAGCGCAGGCGGACTCCCGAGCAGGGCGGGACGCCGCTCGTCCTGTCGGGCGAGGTGGCCTATCTCCCTCCCCCGCCGGCCGGACACGACTACCGCGACCTCGACCTGGCGGCCCTGGCTGCACCGCACCCGGGTCGGCCGGTCCTGGCGACGGACGAGGTGCGGCCCGCCGACGACCTGCGCCTCTTCTGGTCCCTCTCGTTCGCCCTGACCGTGCGTTCGTGGGAGGCGGTCGGGGGCTTCGACGAGGCCTACGTCGGCTACGGCGGCGAGGACACCGACTTCGGCCAGCGCCTCGGTGCCGCAGGTGGGAGCCTCCTCTGGGTCGGGGGCGCCAGAGCGCACCACCAGCACCACCCCACGACGTCGCCGCCCGTGCAGCACGTGCACGACGTCGTCGCCAACGCCAACCGCTTCGCGCAGCGATGGGGCTGGTGGCCGATGGAGGGCTGGCTCGACGCGTTCGCCGCGCTGGGGCTCGCCCGGCGAGCGCCCGACGGCCAGTGGCAGGTCAGCGGGCCAGGACGACCGTGCTGAGGGCGTGCTCGACGACGGCCCGGCTCGTCGAACCGAGGGCCATCCCGGCGAACCCGCCGCTCCCGGTCGCTCCCAGGACGACGGCGTCCGCCACCGCGGACAGGCCGATCAGCTGCTCGGCCGCGTGGCCCGAGAGCACCTTCTGCTCGACGACGACGTCCGGGAAGTCGTCGGTCACCTCGTCCACGACCTCCCCGAGGAAGGCTCGGGTGGCCTCCTCGGGGTCGGCCGTGAACCACCACGGCGACGCACCGACACGCTCGGGCGGCGCCAGCGGGTAGAGGTGCCACACGGCAACCGCGACGACCACGGAGCCCTTGGCGCGTGCATCGGCACAGGCCCAGCGCAGCGCGTTCCGGCTCTGCTTCGAGCCGTCCACGCCCACGACGATCCTGCCCATCTGCCGAGCCGCGTCGACGCCCGACGCCCCGTCGGCCCGTGCCGCCGCACTGGGCGCCTCGGAGGTCGCCGGACTGGGCTCGGGCCGTGTCGTCTCGTCCATGGTGCTCACCTCTGTGCCCAGCGTGCGCCCCGGACACGGGCGCGCGACAGGTGCGTCGGTCCTGTCCGTTCCGGGACCTTGGTCCCGACACCCGGCGACCTTCGGCCGTGGCACCGGGCGGCCCGTCACGTGCACGATCGAGGCAGCGCCGCGCCCGACGGCGTCGACCAGGGAGAGCACCATGTGCACCGTCCTCATCACGTACTCCACCCCACCGCCACCGCCTGACACCGTCCCCCAGGTCACCGGCGAGAGCCCGTCCGGTGCGGGCACCGACGCGACGGCCGGGCCGGACTCCTCCTTCGCGGCGACGACCGCCGGCATCGACGAGGCCATCGCCGCCGCGATCGCCGACGAGCTCGCCCATGCCGGGCACCGGGTCACGTGTCGCCCCTGCGTGGCCATCACGTCGACGGACGGCTTCGAGCTCGTCGTCTCCGTCGACCACCTGCACGTCAGCCACTGGAGCGGGAGACCCTCGGTGCCCATCCGGCCGACCGAGCCGCCCGACGGCGGGACCGCGGTCGGGCCGGAGGACGGCCGGTCGACGATCCCGATGACCTGGTGCGCCGACTGGCGCGCGGTCGACGCGTGGGCCCGGAGCGTCGGCGACCACCTCGCCCACTTCCTCGAGCTGCGCACCGAGCTGGCCCGGGTCCGGGCCGAGCTCGACCGGTGTCGCGCCATGCTGCGCGCCGTGACGCCCGAGCCGAGGCACGTCAGCGCCGTCGAGCTGGGCCGCCCGGTCGGGCGTGACACCTCCCGCATCCACCGCCCGCAGTACCTGGCCTCGGCCGGCCCGACCTCGAGGACCTGACATGACGACGACGTCCGGACAGCACCCAACAGGCGAGGGCACCGACGGCACCCGCCGGTCGCCCGGCAGCGACCGCGCCGAGCAGCCGCACGGGCAGCGGTCGAGCCGGCGGATCAACTACGCCGACCTGACGCCCGCCGAGTCCCAGGCCCTCCTCGAGTCCCGCGACGTCGGCCGGATCGGGTGGAACGCGGGCCACGGACCGCAGATCTTCCCGATCAGCTACGCGTGCGCGGCCGACCTCATCGTCTTCCGCACGTCGCCCTTCGGGGTGCTCTCCGAGCTCGTGCGCCCGACCCAGGTCGTCTTCGAGGTGGACGACCTCGACGACACCGCGCACACGGGGTGGAGCGTCATCGCCCGCGGTCGCGCGCAGGCCGTCGCGTCGCCCGCCCTGCTGACGCACCTGTGGACCGTCGAGGGCGCCGAGCCTTGGGCCGGAGGCGTGCGCAACGTCTTCATCGGCATCAGCGTCGAGCGGATCACCGGCCGCTCCTTCGGGTCGCAGCGGGTCCCGCCCGCCGCGCGACGCAGTGCCCGCTGAGCACCGCTCGCGACCTGCCCCAACGACCCACCGGCCGGACCGCGCGGGCCTAGCCTTGGGTGATGACGGCGACGCGCACCACCGGTCGACGGGTGCGGCCACCCGCTGGCCCGGCGCGGACGGCACGTTGATGGTCGAGCGACGGTCGTCCTCGCCCAGTCCCTCCGGTTCGCACCCGGTGGGGTCGGTGGTGGGGTCGGTGGGCTCGGCGGAGGACCGCCTCCGTGGTCTGCTCGCCGCCAACCGCTCCGTCGTCTCCGAGCTCGCCCTGCCCGCGGTGCTGAGGCGCATCGTGGAGGCCGCCCGGACGGTCGCGGGCGCCCGCTACGCCGCGCTCGGGGTCATCGGCGTCGACGGCCGGCTCGAGCAGTTCATCCACTCGGGCATGGATCCCGACGTGGTCGAGCGGATCGGCCACCTGCCCACCGGTCGGGGGGTGCTGGGCGCGGTCATCGAGGAGCCCGAGCCGATCCGGTTGCACGCCATCTCGGACGACCCGCGATCCGTCGGCTTCCCTGCCGGACACCCGCCCATGCACGGCTTCCTCGGCGTCCCGGTGCGCTCGCGCGGCGAGGTCTTCGGCAACCTCTACTTCGCCGATCGACTCGACGGCTCGGACTTCACCTCCGACGACGAGGACCTCGTCGTCGCCCTGGCGGCCAGTGCCGGCGTGGCCATCGAGAACGCCCGCCTCTACGAGGAGTCCCGGCGACGGCAGGAGTGGCTGCGCGCCTCGGCCGAGATCAGCCGCGACCTGCTGCGGCCCGGCCTGGGGGACGACGTGCTCGTCCGCATCGCCGACGCGGTGCTGCGCCTCGCCGACGCCGACGTCGTCACCCTCGACTTCCCCGAGCACGGTGCCGTCGTCCCCGCCGGCACCGACGGACCGCTCGCGTATGCCGTCCGGCTCGTCGTCGAGGTCGCGCGCGGCCTGGGCGCGAACGACCTCGTCGGGACGTCCTACCGCTCGGGCCCGTCCCTGGCCGGCACGGCGATGCGCGAGCGGCGGGCGGTACTCGCCGAGACGCCGGGGCCGGCCGACCCGACTCTCGCCTCGGTCGCCGAGGACGGCTCGGGCGGACCGGCCATGGCGTGCCCCCTCGTCGGCGAGGCGGGCGTGCGCGGCGCCGTCGTCGTCGCCCGACGGGCGGGGAGCCGTCCCTTCACGCCCGCGGACGTCGAGATGGCCGAGCAGCTCGCGACCCACGCGGCCCTCGCGCTCGAGCTCGCGGACGGCCGCGCGGACGAGGAGCGCGTCGCCGTGCTCGAGGACCGCCACCGGATCGCCCGCGACCTCCACGACCACGTCATCCAGCGCATCTTCGCCACGGCGCTGACGCTCCAGGCGGCCAGCGAGCGCGCGGCCGACACCGCGGTGCGCGGGACCCTCGGCCGTGCCGTCGAGGATCTCGACGAGACGATCCGGACGATCCGCGCGTCGATCTTCGAGCTCCAGGAGCCGCCGTCGTCGCCCGACGCACGCGCCGTGCTGCTCGAGGTCGTGTCCGCCGCCACCGCGGGCGTCGGCGTCGAGCCGACCCTGCGGCTCGAGGGCCCCGTCGCCACCGTCATCGACCCGGTCCTGCTCCACGACGTCACGGCGGTGCTCCGCGAGGCCCTGACCAACGTCGTCAAGCACGCCCGCTGCACGGCGGTCAACGTCCGCGTCGCCGTCACGGCCGAGGAGGTCACGGTCGAGGTGACCGACGACGGCCCCGCCACGCGGGGCCACGACGGCGGCCCGTCCGGCAGCACCGGGAGCACAGGGAGCACCGGGAGCACCGACCGGGCCGACCGGGCCGACCGGGCCGACCGACCGCTCGAGCGCCGGCACCGCGGCCTCGCCAACCTCACGAGCCGTGCCCGCCACCGCGGAGGGGACTGCACGCTCACGACCGACGAGAGGGAGACGGTACTGACATGGACCGCCCTGCTGAGCCCGTGACGACCCCGATCACCGTGTTCCTGCTCGACGACCACGAGATCGTGCGACGCGGCCTCGTCGACCTGCTCGAGTCGCACGACGGGTTCCGGGTCGTCGGAGAGGCCGGCACCGCCGCCGAGGCCCTGCGTCGCATCCCCACGCTCGCCCCGCAGGTGGCGCTGCTCGACGCGCGCCTGCCCGACGGGAGCGGCATCGACGTGTGCCGCGACGTGCAGGTGACCAGCCCCGGCACCCGCTGTCTCATCCTCACCTCCTACGACGACGACGACGCCCTCTTCGCCGCCGTCATGGCGGGCGCCTCGGGATACCTGCTCAAGCAGATCCGCGGCACCTCGCTGACCGAGGCGGTGGCGCACGTCGCGGCCGGTCACTCGCTCATCGACCCTGCACTCGTCGAGCGCCTCCTCGAGCGGATCCGCCGACCCCAGGGCGACGGCCCGGCGAACGGCACGGGCACGCACGCGCCGGGACGGGGTGGCCCGGCCCGGCCGGGTTCGCGCACCGACACCCTGACCGACCGGGAGCAGGAGATCCTCACCCTCATCGCCGAGGGGCTGACCAACCGCCAGATCGGCGAGCGCCTGCACCTCGCCGAGAAGACCGTCAAGAACTACGTGTCGGGCCTGCTCGCCAAGCTCGGCTTCGCGCGGCGCACCCAGGCCGCGGTGTACGGCGCCCAGCACGGCGCGGAGCCGGCGGAGCGTGGCGAACGCCCGTGACGGCATACGCCGGCCGGCGGCTGTAACGGAAGGGCGTGGGCCGCGATGGTGTGGGTGAGGCGGCACCCGATCCCCCGAGCGGGTGCCGTCTCGCTGTCTGCCCGGCACCTCGACCCGAGAGCGACGCCACCGCCGCCCCTGACTGGTTGAAGGGCGACGATGCCGCCAGGTGACGTGTACCCAGCCAGGTCATCCTCAGTCGCGGCGGACCGAGAGGGGCCGCCCCGATCGGCCCGGTCGCGCAGCCCGCTCGGCACCACGGGTCGGGCGTGTCCCCTAGGCTGGTCAGGCGCCATTCGCGGTCGAGCAAAGGCCGCCGGCGGGGTACCAGTAGGAGTTTTCGCATGGAGCCACACGTCGTGGCGGGCACCTCGCCCAGAGACGGGGTCGACACGGTCTTCGGAGCGGCCGACGACACCGATGACCACCTGACACCCGTCGAGACCTACCTCCTCGAGGCCCTCGAGCGGCTCGACGCCGCCGAGTCCCGAGCCCTCCAGCTCGAGGCCGCCCTCGCCCACAGCCGTGACATCGGCGCCGCCATCGGCATCCTCATGGCGCTGCGCCGCCTCACCCGCGAGGAGGCGTTCGACGACCTCCGCCGAGCCAGCATGGCCCGCAACGTCAAGCTGCACCTGCTCGCCCTGGAGGTCGTCGAGACCGGGTCGATCAGCCGAGGCTGACCCGCGCGAAGTGCGCTCCGGCCATGCTCCGGCCACCCTCCAGCCACGCTCCGGCACACGGTGCTTCTGCTGGAGGCTCCGGAGCGGCATGATGGCGCTCGGTGACCTGCGCACGACGCCAGGCCGGGAGGAGCACGATGCAGCCGGACGGCGCCGCCGCACAGGAGCCGCGACCGCAGGCCGCGCCGGACCCGTCACCCGCCCCACAGGACGGGCAGCTCCGCAGCCAGGTGCGCCGTGAGCTGGGATCGGGCTTCCGCCGCTCACTCGGCCTCACGGCGCTCGGCACCCTCCTGCCGGGTGCGGGTCTGACGCAGACCCGGAGCCGCTGGGTCGGCTGGACCATCCTCGGCGTCACCCTGGCCGCCCTCGCCGTCGGCGCGTACGCCCTGCTCACCCAGGGCGCCACGAGCGCCGCGCTCATGGTCGTCGCGCGACCCGGTCTGCTCCGCGGCGCCGTGATCGTCATCGCGCTGTGGGGACTCGTCTGGTGCGCGTCGATCGTCCTCACCGCCGTCCAGGCCCGACCCGGCACGCTCGACCGGGCCCGTACCCGCCTGCTCGCAGCCTTCACGACCCTCATGGTGCTCGTGGTCGGCGGCGGGGCCTGGACGGCGGCGGACTACGCCCTCATCACCCAGGACACCGTCGAGGTCGTCTTCTCGGCGCCACCGGCGCGACCCGGCGTCGGCGCGAAGGTCGTCGAGGGCGACGACCCGTGGGCTGAGCAGGCCCGGGTCAACCTCCTGCTGCTCGGCTCCGACGCGGGCTCCGACCGCGTCGGCACCCGCACGGACTCGATGATCGTCGCGAGCATCGACACCCGCTCCGGGCGCACGACGCTCATCTCGATGCCCCGCAACCTGCTCAAGGCGCCGCTCGCCCCCGGCAGCCCCCTCCTCGCCCGCTACCCGTCCGGCCGCTTCGGCTCCCCCGAGCGATCCTGCGCCCAGAACGAGCCCGGCGTGACCGGCCAGTGCATGCTCACCAACCTCTACAACGAGGCGGAGGCGTATGCCGTCGACCACCCGGGCGCGTATCCCCAAGGCGTCGTGCCGGGCCGGGAGGAGATCCGCGGCGCCGTCCAGCAGATCGTCGGGCTCACGATCGACCACGTCGTCGTCATCGACCTCAAGGGCTTCTCCCTCCTCATCGACGCCATGGGCGGGCTCGACATCAACGTCAAGAACGCCGGCACCGGGGGGCCCCTGCCGATCGGCGGCCACGTGACGGCCGACCAGCGCATCGTCGACGTCAAGGCGTACTTCACCCCCGGGCGCCAGCACCTCGACGGGTGGCGTTCGCTCTGGTACGCGCGCTCCCGCGCCGCCGACAACGACACCTTCCGGCAGGCCCGGCAGCGATGCGTCGTCCAGGCGATCGTCGAGCAGGTCAACCCGGCGAAGATGGTGGGGCAGTACCCGCAGCTGGCCCGGATCGCCCGCGACAACATCTACACCGACATCCCGGCCCAGAGCCTCCCCGCCTTCGTCGACCTCGTCGAGCGGGCGCAGAAGGCCAAGGTCAACAGCGTGACCCTGACCCTCGACGACGGCATCACGCCGTGGGACCCCGACTACGCGAAGATCCGCGCTCTCGTCAGGAAGGGGATCGCCGCACCGAAGCCGGCGAAGACGCCGACGCCGACGTCGACGACGCCCCGATCCAGCGACGGCACGGGCACGGCGACCCGGACCCCGCGCACTCCCGCGACGGCGAGCCCGACGACGACGCCGTACGCCCAGTGCTGAGGGCCGTCGTGCGCGCTCTCGCGCCCCGCACGGGCTGACCCGCCCGACCCTGTCCGGCCGGGCATGATCACCCTCGACGGGGGAATCGCCCGGGGCTTCACCGCTCCTAGCCTGACGACCATGAGGACCAGCCCGATCGTCGTCGTCGCCCTCCTGTCGGTCAGCGTCGTCCCGCTCGCCGCGTGCACCTCGCAGCCGGACCCCGTGCAGGCGCGCATCACCAACCCGGCTCGCGGCACCAGCGTCAACGCCGAGGTCGGCCGCATCCGGCTCCTCGCGACGCGCATCGACGCGCCCGAGGACCGCAAGCTGCTCGGCGGGTCCAACACCGGCCTGTTCACGACGCTCGCCAACGACGGCGACGCCGCCGACCGGCTCGTGGGCGTGAGCTCGGTGTACGCGCGTCAGGTCGTCATGCGCCAGGGCACCGACGGCCCCGAGGCCCCCGTGCAGGTCGACGTCCCGGGCAACGGCGTCGTGTCCCTGCAGTACCCCGGCGGTCTGCACCTCGAGATGGTCGACCTCAAGCTCGACGTACGGGCGGGTCGGCTCCTGCCTGTGAGCTTCCGCTTCGAGAAGGCCGGCAGCGTGACGGTCAACGTCTTCGTCGACGGCTTCGGCCTGCCGACCGTCTCCCCGGTCTCGCCCGTCGCGCCGGCCACCAGCTGATCCGGCCACGCCGTCAGTCCGTGCGGACCAGGTCGAGCACGCCCGGCGGCTCGTGCCAGATCTCGCGGGAGACCTGCTCCGGGTAGTCCGTGACCGAAGGCTCCGCGTCGAAGAGTCGCGTCGCACCGGTGTCGTGGGACGGCCAGCCGGGATCGCCACTGGTCGCGAACGCCGTCCACGCGAGCCGCATCTGCTCCGACACCGCCTCGGCCTCCGCCGTCGGCTCACCGATGAGCACGGCCGGCTGGCCCTGCGTGAGGTTGCCGAACACGAGGGGCACGTCGAGGCCGTGACAGGCGCCGAGCACGCCCCCCATGCCCGGGGCCGGCCAGGTCAGCTCGTAGAGGTGGGCCCGGCCGCCCGCCGCCAGCTGGGCCTGCGCGAGGTGCAGGGACGGCATGCGGAAGAGCCAGTCCGACCGCACGACGTCGTAGAGCTCCTCGGGGTCGGGGAAGCTGTCGCGGTAGCGCTGCGGGTCCGGGCCGAAGATCTCGGCGGCCTCGGCGGCCTGGTCCTCGGTGACCTCGCCGAGCAGTCCGGCGAGCGCCGTGAGCAGCCGCTGCTCGTGGCGCGTGTGACCGACCAGCACCGCCACCCGGCCGGTCACCCCGAGCCACGGCGTCGTCGGGAGCACGTCCCCGTCGACGACCGGCGCGAAGGGCACCAGCGCGTGGGCGGCTCGGCCCCAGCGGTCCGCGTGGCGCGGCATCGTCGCCGCCACGGCGTCACCGGCCGCCGGCAGTGCCCAGGGGTCGGCCCCGGGCAGCTCGGCGGGGTCGAGGTCGATCGCCGCCGCGCACGCCCGCGTGATGTCGCCGGCCAGCCGGGGGGTGAAGTAGGTGCCGGGCATGCTCTGCACGACGGCCCGGTGGAAGAGTCCGGCGATACGCGGCATGGCGAGAAGGGCCGCCACCGAGCCGCCGCCGGCGGACTGGCCGAAGACCGTGACGCGGTCCGGGTCACCACCGAACGCCCCGATGTTGTCGCGGACCCACTCGAGGGCCGCGACCTGGTCGAGCAGGCCGCGGTTCGGCGGCGTCCCCTCGACCCAGCCGAAGCCGTCCAGGCCCACCCGGAAGTTGAAGGTCACCAGGACGACCCCGCCCCGGGCGAGAGTGCTTCCGTCGTACTCCGGAAGACCTGACCTGCCGAAGACGTAGGCGCCGCCCTGGATCCAGACCATGACGGGCAGCCGGCCGTCGAGGTCGGGTGACCACACGTTGAGGGTCAGCCAGTCGTCACCGCGGTCGGCCAGGGCGTCCATCCCGAAGGCTCCCGACTGCGGCGGCGCCGCCCCGAAGGTCACGGCCTCGCGCACGCCGTGCCAGGGCCGCACCGGCTCGGGTGCGGCGAACGGGACCGGCGGAGCCGCGTACGGGATGCCCTTGAAGACCACGAGGTCGCCGTCGGTGACCCCGCGGACGACGCCACCCGTGACCAACAGGTCGATGTCCACCAGACGATTGTCGCCACCGCGGCCGGCGCGGCGCCAGCCGTTTGCGCGGGACCGGCCGGGACCCCGGTGCCGGCCGAGGACGTCCCGCGACGTCGGTCAGGGCCCCGGCGGGTGCGGATCGGGCGCGGAGGCGAAGACGTTGAGCCCGAGCGCCCGGCTCAGCGAGCGCGTGATGAGCTGGCCCCGGACGCTGTTGCCCGCGGCGTCGAGCGGCGGCGACCACGCGGCCAGTCCGCCCTTGCCCGGCGCGACCGTCACGACGGCGCCACTGACGCCGCTCTTGCCCGGGAGCCCGACCTCCCAGAGCCAGTCGCCCGACAGCTCGTAGAGGCCCGCGGTCGCCATGACGGCCAGCACGCGCGCGCACGTCCCGTCCGACACGACCCGCTCGCCCGTCACCGGGTTGACGCCGCCGTCGGCGAGCGTCGCGGCCATGACGGCGAGGTCGTGGACGTCGACGGACAGCGAGCACTGTCGGGTGTAGAGGTCGGTCGCGACGTCGGGGTCGCAGTGCACCCGGCCGTAGCTGTGCAGCAGGTGGGCGATGCCGCGGTTGCGCAGGTTCGTGCCCGACTCGCACGCGTACACGTCCTCGTCGACGGCGAGACGTCGTCCGGCGAAGGCCGAGAGCCCGTCGACGACGACGGCCCACGCGGCCTCGGCGCCGCTGCCGTCGCGGCTGAGCCCGGCCACCTCCGGGGTGAGGCTCGTCGTGGCGATGGCGCCGGCGTTGACCATGGGGTTCATGGTGCGGTGGTCGTGCACCTCGACGGCCATCACCGAGTTGAAGGGCAGGCCGGTCGCGTTGGCGCCCAGCAGGTCTCGCGACCGGTCGTGCCCGAGCGCCTCGACGACGAGGGCCAGCACGAAGGGCTTGGACACGCTCTGGATCGAGAAGCGCACGCCGACGTCGCCGATCTCGAAGGCGCGCCCCGACACCGAGACGACGGAGGCGGCGCACCAGGCCGGGTCGGCCCCGGCGAGCTGTGGGATGTACGTCGCGACGTCCCCGTCGGCCACGTGGCGGTGCCGGTCGTATGCGGCCCGCAGCAGTCCCCCGACCGTGGCGTCGTCGGGCAGGTGGCCGGTCGACACCCTGGCGACCGGACCGTCCGGCGCCACGGACCGGGGGTCGCCGACGGGGTCTGGGACGCTGCCCCCGGACCGGTCCGCCCTCACGTCCACGTCACGTCACCGGCTGCCGACGGCGTCAGTTGAGGTGAACGGGAGCGCTTGGACCCCAAGGGATCCCGATCAGATACCACGCGACGAAGAAGAGGATCCACGTGACGAGGACGATGGCGGTGTACGGGATCATCATCGACACGACCGTGCCGAGTCCGGCCTTCTTCTGGTAGCGCTGGCACACGAGAACGATGAAGGGCAGGTACACCATGAGCGGTGTGATGACGTTCATCGGTCCGTCGCCGACGCGGTAGGCCGCGATGACCGTCTGCGGCGCGATCCCGAGCCGGTAGAAGAGGGGGATGAAGATCGGCGCCAGGATCGCCCACTTGGGGATGACGCCCGGCATGATCAGGTCGATGACGGCCACGAGCAGGATGAAGCCGACGAGGAGCGCGAGCGCCCCGATGTTGGCGCTCTCGAGGATGTCGGCCAGCCCCGTCGCCGCGAGCCTGCTCATGTTCGAGTAGTTGAAGTACGCGATGAACTGGGCGATGAGCAGCATGAGGAAGATCAGGCCGCCGAGGCCGTTGAAGGTCTTGACGATCGCGTTGATGACGTTCGTGCTGCCCATGAGCGTCTTCGCCCCCCGGCCGTAGCCGAGTCCTGCCGCGAGGAAGAGCATCGAGATGATGAAGAGCAGGCTGCTCATGAAGGGTGAGGAGCCGAAGATCTCACCGGTGTCGGGGTTGCGTAGCGGAGCGTTCGGCAGGGCGGTGAGGAGGGTGACGACGGCGACGGCCACGAGCGTCCAGATGAGCGACATGCGCAGGCCGCGGGACTCGAGGGCCATCTCCTCGTCGGTTTGCGCCGTCTCCGCGGCCGCGGCCTCGGGGGCCTCGGCGGCCTTGGGGGCCTCGGACCGGTTCCAGGCTCCCAGGCGGGGCTCGAGGAGACGTTCGGTCACCCACGTCATGACGACGGCGCAGAAGAGGAGCGACGCCGTGCTGAAGAAGAAGTTCTGGGTGACGTTGAGCTCCACGTCGGGCGCGACGAGGCCGATGGTCTCGTTCGTCACCTCGGTGATGATGCCGTCCGCCGGAGTGATGAGGACGTTGACGAAGAAGGCCGCGCTGACGCCGGCGTATGCCGCCGCGATGCCGGCGAGCGGGTGGCGCCCGAGCGAGACGAACGCCGCGGCCCCGAGCGGGATCAGCACGAGGTAGCCGGCGTCGGAGGCGACGCTCGAGATGCCACCCAGGAGCACGATGATGAAGGTGATCGCGCCGCGCGGGGCGACCTTGACCATCTTGCGGATCAGGGCTGCGATGAGCCCAGCCTCCTCGGCCACGCCGACACCGATCATCGCGACGAGGATGACGGCGACGACGCCGAAGTCGTTGAAGTTCTGCACGGCCGTCGTGAAGATGAAACGGATGCCGTCGCCCGTGAGCAGGCTGTTGGCGGTGATCGTCTCGCGCTCGATCTCGTAGTCCGGGACCGCACCGACCGGCGGGTGCGGGTAGCCGGGCACGACGGTGCCGCCCTCGTAGTCCGGCACCGCGGGGACCGAGCCGGGCTCGGCGACGTCGGCCGTGACGCTCGCGCCGGTGAGGTAGAGCACGTGCGAGAGCACGATGACGATGATGATGAGCCCGAGGAAGATCAGGGCCGGGTGCGGCACCTTGTTGCCGAGGCGCTCGATCGCGTCGAGGAAGCGCTGGGTCCCGCCCGGCTTGCCCGAGGCCGCTCCGTCCTCGTCGGCGGCCGGGTCCGGTGTCTGGGCGATGGTGCTCACGCGTCCACCTCCGCCGGCCTCTCGAACGCGCAGGCGAGCTCGACGAGGAGCCTGCTGCCGAAGCCGGTGGCCCCCTTGTTGCGCCAGCCCCTGGCCTCCGGGAGCTGGGCCGTGCCGGCGATGTCGATGTGGGCCCACGGTTTGCCGCCGACGAACTCCTCGAGGAAGAGGGCGGCCGTGATCTGGCCGGCGTTGGGTCCTCCCATGTTCGTCATGTCGGCGATCGGCGAGTCGAGCTGCGAGCGGTAGCGGCGGTGCAGCGGCATCGGCCAGACCGGCTCGTCGACCGCGTCACCGGCCGCGCGGACCTGCTCGACGAGCGCGTCCGAGTTGCCCATGACGCCGGCGATGTCGACGCCCAGCGCCCGCAGGCACGCGCCCGTCAGAGTGGCGATGTCGACGATCGCGTCGACGTCGAGCTCGACGGCCAGGGCGAGGGCGTCGGCCATGACGAGGCGTCCCTCGGCATCGGTGTTGAGCACCTCGACGGTCTTGCCGTTGCGCATCCGGAGCACGTCGCCGAGCTTGAGCGCCGAGCCGGAGGGCATGTTGTCGGTGCACATGAGATAGCCGGTCACCTCCGTCCGGCACCCGACGTCGCGCAGGGCGGTCATCGCCGCGAGCACGGTTGCGGCACCGGTCATGTCGTTCTTCATCTGCGCGTGCGACTCGTCGCTCGGCTTGAGGCTGATGCCGCCGGAGTCGTACATGATGCCCTTGCCGACGAAGGCGAGGTGCCCTCGTGACTCGCCCTCCGGCGCGTAGTGCAGGCGGACCATGCGGGGCTCCTCGACACTGCCGAGGTTGACCCCGAGCAGTCCGCCGCAGCCCATCTCGATGAGCTCGTCGAGCCCGACGACGTCGACCTCGAGGCCGGCGTCCGGGCCGAGCTCCTGGGCGACCTCGCCGATGCGGGTCGCCGTGAGCGCCGCGGCCGGACAGTTGGCGAGGTCGCGGCCCAGGGCTGCCGCCCGAGCGCGCACCTCACCCCGACGGACGCCCTCGACGACCGCTTCGGAGTGGTCGGCCGGGGTCACGATGACGAGCCGCTCGAGGACGGGGTCGTCGTCGGACTCGCTGATGCGGAAGCGCCAGCGGGCGAGGAGGACACCCTCGGTCACGGCCCGGGCGAAGTCGCCGGGCGACAGCCCGATCTCCCGGTCGGGCAGCTCCACCGCGAGTCGGGTGTGCTGCGGCACGGCCCGTGCGAACGTCGCGGCGAGGTCGCGGACCGCGGCCTCGTCGACGTCGTCGACCCTGCCGATGCCGACCGCGACGAGGGCTCGCCCCCCGCCAGGGAGCACGATCGTCTGCCCGCGTTTGCCGGTGAAGCCCGCCGCGGCGAGAGCGGCGGCGTCCTGCCCGAGCTCGGAGGGTGGCTCGGCACCCTCTGCGACGGGCACCGCGACCGCTCCGACCTCGTCGGCACCGGGCAGCTGGGTCAGGACGTCGACCGTGGCGGACGAGCGCGTGGACGGGATGGGATCCAGAGTGCGCATGGCTTGAGTGCTCACGCCCAACTCCTTCCGGAGGCGATGAACCGTGGTCCCTCCGAGCATGGCCGTCCCGAGGCCGGGCCCGATTCACCCGTCGTGGGTGACCGCACCACGGCCCAGTGCCCGGACGATGGGGCCATGAGCCCGGCCACGACGAGCCTGGTCGTCCTCGGCGCGACCGTCGTCCTCTTCGTCTGGAACCGGCTGCCCGTGGGTGGGGTGGCCGTCCTCACCTGCCTCACGCTCTACGCGACCGGCCTCGTCGACGCGGACACGGCGCTGTCCGGCTTCGGTGACCCCGTCGTCGTCTTCATCGCCTCCCTCTTCGTCGTGAGCGAGGCCATCGACTCGGCCGGCGTGACGACGTGGGCCGGCCAGCGGCTCATCGACGTCGTCGGCGACGGGGCGGTGCGGCTCATGGTCGCCGTGCTCGGCCTGTGCGCCGTGCTCACTGCCGTCATCACCCTCAACGGCTCCGTCGCCGCCCTGCTGCCCATGGTGCTCGTCCTCGCCACCCGCATCCGGCGGTCGCCGTCACTCATGCTCATGCCGATGGCCTTCGCCGGGAGCGCCGGCTCGCTCCTCGCGCTGACCGGCAGCCCGGTCAACGTCATCGTCTCGAACGCAGCCGTCGAGGCCGGTTCGGAGCCGTTCGGCTTCTTCGACTTCGCTGTCGTCGGGCTGCCTCTCGTGATCGGCACCGTGACGCTCGGCGTCCTCCTCGGACCCCGGGTGCTCCCCCGACGGACCTCGTCGCAGCCGGTGCGTGACCTCGGCCGTCACGCGAACCGGCTCGCGGCGTACTACGAGCTGTACGACGGCTTCTACCGCCTCCGGGTCCGTCCCGGGTCGCCCGTCGTCGGGGTGCCGTCAGCGCGGCTCGACCTCGCGGCATACCCGGGGGTGACGCTCATCGGCGTGCAGAGCGCGGGCGGACACGCCGTGACGGGCTCGACCCCGGTGGGCGACGACGACGTTGTCGTCGTCAGCGGGGCGAGCGAGGCGGTGAGCCGGCTCGTGCCCGAGCTGCGTCTCGCCGTCGCGATGCGGCCGATCACGGTCGAGTCGGCCGGGATCATGAACCGCGAGGTGGGTGTGGCCGAGGTCGTCGTGCCCCCGCGTTCGCCGCTGGTCGGCGAGACGACCTTCCCCGGACAGATGCGGGCTAGCGACCTCGTGGTGCTCGGCATCCGTCGGCTCGGCAAGGACGTGGGGGCCACGCCGGTCGAGCTGACCGCCGGTGACAGCCTCCTGCTGCACGGCACGTGGACGGCCATCGAGGAGCTCGTCCACGATCGGGACGTGCTGCTCGTCGACTCACCGGATCTCGTTCGGCGACAGGCAGTTCCGCTCGGCCCGCGGTCGGGACGGGCCGTCGTCGTCCTGCTCGTCATGGTCGTGGTGCTCGCTCTCGGGGTCGTGTCCCCGGCGATCGCGGGCCTCGCCGCGGCGACCGCGATGGTGCTGACCAGGGTCATCAGCGTCAACCAGGCCTACCGTGCCGTCTCGTGGCAGACCGTCGTGCTCATCGGCGGCCTCATCCCGCTGTCGACCGCGATCGAGACGAGCGGTGCGGCAGACCTCGTCGCCAAGGGGCTCATCGACGTCGTGGGCGACGGCCGACCCTACGTGCTGCTCGTCGCGCTCTTCGCCCTGACCGCGGTCGTCGGCCAGGTCGTCAGCAACACCGCCACGGTGCTCATCGTCGTGCCGATCGCCGTCGCGGCGGCCCAGGAGACCGGTGTCTCCGTGCAGCCGGTGCTCATGCTCGTCGCGGTCGCCGGCGCCGCATCGCTGCTCACCCCGATCGCGACGCCGGCCAACATGATGATCATGGGTCCGGGCGGCTACCGCTTCGGCGACTACTGGCGCCTGGGGCTGCCGGTCCTGCTGCTGTGGATGGCGGTGTCCGTGGCCGTCATCCCCCTCGTGTGGCGTTTCTGAGGGCCGCGGCCTCGGCGACGTGCCCGCGACGCCACCTCGTCACCGTCACCGCACCCAGCGCGAGGGGCACGAGCATCCAGCACACGCGGAAGACGACGAGGCCGGCGACCGCCTCCGCCTCGAACAGCCCCTGCTCCAGGCCCAGGATCGCGATGACGGCGGCGTCGAGCACCCCGACCCCGGCGAGCGGCAGGGCCGTGAGCGGGTAGCTGACGAGCAGGGCCACGACGATGGTCACGGTGGGCGCCACGACGGCGGGCACCCCGGCGAAGCGCAGCGACAGCACGAGCAGCAGCGCCTCGCTGAGCAGCAGCCCGAGCTGGCAGGCCATCGCCCGGCCCCAGCCGCGGCGCAGCACGTCGCCCGACTGCCGGACGAACTCGGCAGCGCGGGTCGACCACGCCACGGGGTCGACCCGCGTGCTCACCCGCCGCAGCCGGTGGGCGACCCATCCGGCGGCGCGCGCGGCCGGCCGCTCCCCCCTCGACGCGATGACGAGTCCCGCCACGACCACGAGGCTGACGGCACCGCTCGTGACCGCCGTCCAGACGTATGCCGTCTCGGCCTGACCGGCGACCGCCGATAGTGCCAGCCCGAGGACCGGCGCGCCGAAGCGCGCGACGTAGTAGGTCAGGGTGTTGAGCGTGATGCCGGCGACGCCCTCGGCGGCGGGGATCCCCCACGACCGGAGCATCGCGATGCGGAGCACGACGTCGCCCGGTGGCGGTGCGACCGTCGCGACGAGGTTGGCGGACAGGTCGTTGGACACGGCGTGGCGCAGGCCCAGGGCGGGGACGAAGACTGCGAGCGGGCCGGCGTTGAGGCACTGGCGCACCGCGACGACGGCGAGCAGGGCCGCGACCTGGAGCAGGGAGAGATCGGTGACCGCGTCCCAGACCGACGACCAGTTCACCCGACGCACGACGCGGGCGAACCACCAGAGCGCCACCAGGGTGATCCCGATCTTGAGGCAGCCCACCGGCAGGGCGCGTCGTCGCACGGCCGGGAGCAGCGGGTCCGGTCGCGACGGCCGCTCCGGGGGCCCGGACTGCCTCGGCTCGTGGGGACGAGCCTCGTGGTCCCCCACGGACTCCTGGGTCACCGGGGTTCAGTCCGGCAGGCGCCGCAGCTCGAGGAGCGTGAACCCGAGGTCCTGGAAGCGGTCGAGGATGCCGTGCAGGTGGGGAGCGTCGACGACCCTGCCGTACATGACCGAGCCCTTCGTGCCGATCTCCACGGTCGACTCGTCGAGCTCGGGAAACGCCGCGCGGGCGACCTCGGGGACCTGCTCGGCCAGGATGAACTCGTAGCGCACGCCGCCCCCTTCGTGGGTCGAACCGGATGCCGATGGCTCCTGGTCCGATCGTGCCGCGCTCGGCGGGTCGTGGCGTCACCCCGGGCGGGTGACCCGCGACCTAGAGGAGCCCGAGCCGACGGGCCGCGGCCACGGCATCGCGACGCGAGCCCACGCCGAGCTTCTGGAAGAGCGAGCGCAGCTGTGTCTTGACGGTGTTGCGGCTCACGGCACGGGCGTCGGCGATCTCGGCGACGGTGAGCAGCGACGGGAGCTCACGCAGCAGGCTCAGCTCGCGCGCACTGAGCGCCACGTCGAGCAGGGGCTCGGTCGGCGGCACCGGAGCCTCCAGCGCGTGCTCGCGCAGCACGAGGGCGAACGGCTCGAGCTCACCGAACCGCCCGGCCCCGACGGCGAGCACGTCGGCGACCTCGGGCGCGAGCTCGAGGACCATCCGCAGGGCGCGCTGCGGCGCGGCGCGGGTCAGGGCGACGACGAGGCCCTCGTGGGCCACCGTCGGCTGCGCGTTGCGGTGGGCGACCACCGCCTTGACCAGGTGCGCCGTGACCGCGGGCCGAAGCGGCAGGCTCGCGGGGTCGAGGGACAGCAGGGGGGCGGCGGCCGTCCGGGCCGCGACGTCCTCGCCGGCCCTGAGGTGGCGGACCGACGTCATCACCGCGGTCTCGACCTGGCTGCCGGGCAGGGCCGCGCACAGCTGCTCGATCTCGATGGCCAGCCGTGGGAAGCCTGCCAGCAGCACCACGAGATGGGCTCTGGAGAGCTCCGCGACCGCCATCGCCGGGGTCATCGACAGGCGGCTGACGGCCCGGGCGTCGGCCATGACGCGGGTCGCGACGTCCTGGCGGGCACCCGGTTCGGCCGCCGCCGCGTCGAGGTCGAGGTGCGCCTGGAGCATCCTCGCGAGTCGCGCCAGCTGCTCCAGGCCGCGCGCCGCCGTGGAGGTCGCGTCGGGGCCGTCCACCAGGTCCAGGTCGGGAGCCCCCGCGACGGGCGGGACCGCCGTGACCGCGGCGACGAGCTCGAGGGCGGTGCGGTTGCGCTCGCGAGCGGTCTCGGCGTCGAAGACGTGGAAGGCACCCCACGCCGCCAGGACGTGGGCGGGAAGGAGCCGCGGCGACATCGCCCAGGGCGTGCCCTGGGCGTCGGCGAGCACCTGCTCGGACCACGCCCTCATGTGGACGAGGTCTTCCTGGCCGGCGGCGACCGAGGCGAGGCCGACCATGGCCTGCAGGGCCGACAGGACGTGGCCGGCGTCGCGGGCGGTCACCAGGGCGGCGCCGTAGGCCGCCCGCGCCTCGTCGAGCCGGCCGGCACCGAGCAGGACACCTCCGCTCGTCAGCTCGTCGAGCAGGGTCAGGTCGGTCCGCGCGTGCGGGACGCGCCCCGCCGGCCGACCGCGCCTCGGGAGGCCTTCTGCGGCATACGGGCTCGTCGGGAGGTCGACGCCCGGGAGCGTGACCGCGCCTGGTGCGGGACGGCCGACCGACCAGGTCCGCAACGTGGAGGAGAGCTCTGCGGCCAGGCCGTCGGTGACCCTCTCGTCCCCGGTGGGCTGGACTCCCAGGTGCTCGGGCGGGCTCTCGGTGCGGCGGTGCCCGGCGTCGTCACCGACGAAGGAGAGCCAGCGCAGGCCGACGGACAGGAGGCGCTCGAGGGGAAGCACTCCGGGGTCGCGGCCCGCGGGGTCGGCGGACGCGGGGTCGCCATCGGTCGCGCCCGCGAGCCACGTCCCCGGCTGGGTCGCCAGCGACGCCAACTGCACCCGGGCGGACACCGGATCGGACAGGTCGAGGCTCGCGAGCGCTGCGACCGCCGTCATGACCGGGTCACCCTCGTGGACCGTGCGCACCGCGGCCTCGACGTCGGCGGCCCGGCCGTCGAGGAGCAGGTGGAGGGCGTGGTGGTGGATGACGTCGCTCATGAGGCCGAGGTCACCGGCCGCCTCGGCGTGACGCAACGCCTGCCCGGGGACGTCGTGGGCGGCATACCACTGGGCCGCGCGCGCATGGACCTCTCGGGCGCCCCGGAGGCTCCGGGACTCGAGCATCGCGCCGAGGTAGCTGCGCAGGAGCACGTGGTAGCGGTAGGTCGGGGGCCCGACCCGGTCGACGGTGACCATGGCGTTGTCGGACGAGAGCGCCTCGAGCAGCGCACCCGCGTCGTCGCGCCCGGTGACGGCTGCGGCGAGCTCGGGTGTTAGGTCCTCGAGGACCGAGGTCGAGACGAGGAAGTCCCGCGTCGACTCGTCGAGGCTCGCGAGCACCTCCTCGACGAGGTAGCCCGACATCGCACGGTGGCTCCGCGCGAACTCGCGCAGGAACCCCTCGGCGTCACGACCGCGCGCCAGCGAGACGGCCGCGAGGGCGACGCCCGCGGCCCAGCCCTCGGTGAGCTCCTGCAGGTGGCGCACCTGCCCGTCGTCGAGGTCGAGGTCGTGTCGGGACAACAGCTCTCGCGTGTCGTCGACGGAGAAGCGGAGCTGGTGCTCCCGCACCTCGACCAGGCGCTCCTCCAGACGCAGCCGCGCCAGGCGCAGACCGGGGTCGGCACGCGTGCCGATGACCACGTGCAGGTACGGCGGCGCCCAGCGGACGATCAGCCCGACGAGCTCGACGCAGCGCGGGTCGCGGACGAGGTGCAGGTCGTCGAGGACGAGCCACGTGTCCGTGGGAGCCTCGCCGGCGAGACCGATGAGGCGCGAGACGAAGGCGTGCCCCACCCGGCTCGGGACCGTCTCCTCGTCGATCGCGGGGACGTGGGGTCCGACGGCCGCACGGACGGCACCGAGAAGGGTCTCGGCCATGACCTGAGGGTCGTTGTCCTCGCGGTCGAGGGACGCCCAGCCGACGAGGTCGCCGCGCCCTTCGAGCGCCTCCGACCAGTCCGCGAGCAGGGTCGTCTTCCCCGTGCCGACCGAGCCTGCGACGAGCACGAGAGTGCCGCGGGCCCGCTCGGTCGCGGAGGCCAGTGGCACCGGCGCCGGGATCGCGGCACGGCGCACCGTCCGGACCGTGAGGCCCGGCGGACGGTGCTTGGGCGAGGGCCGGCAGGCGGCGGAGCGGCGGCCACCGACGTGCTCGTCGGTGGCCCGCGCCGTCCCCGAGTGCACGGCGTCAGCCCTCGCCGGACGACCCACCCGGTCGCCCGGAGGGGTCTGGGGGCTCAGGGCTCTGGCTGCTGGGGACGGGCCATGCTGGGAGGGGCATCACGGTGCACTTTCGTGAGGGGGTCACGCAGGCGACACGATCCGGGCTGGACGCTCGACCACCGACCACCGCGGTGACCGGCCGCTCGGCCCGGCTTCACCGTACCCCTGCCCCCAGCCGTCGTTCAGGATTGAGGCGTTTCCTCGTGGGTGCGTCCACCGGCTGAACGCCGGTTGCCGGGCCGAGTGGCCGGACGCGACTCCGGTGCGTCGTAGACCGCCACGGAGCGGTCGGCCGGTGGGAGAGGGAGACCTCATCAAGGGGTGAGCGGATGTCCATGAGCGCGGAGTGCGAGAACGGCTGGCACAAGAGGTGCCCGGCGAACGGCACGGTGGACCACACGTGTTCGTGCACGTGTCACTGGGACGACGACGAGGAGCCGCGCGACTGACGCACGTCCGGGAGACTCCGCGACCTGTGTCACGTGAACGACACGATGCAGGCTGCACCGGCCGAGATCGCCGCAAGCACCCAGAAGAAGGCCGGGTACCCCCCGAGCTGTCCTGCGAGGGCGGCTCCGACCCACGGCGCCGTCGCCGACGCGATCGTCACCGGGGCTGCCAGGGTCGCGGTCAGACGTCCGTACGCACGAGTCCCCCACCGATCGGTGACGGCGGTCGCCTGCAGGAGCGTGAGGTTGCCGCGGACCATCCCGGCGCCCATGGCCACGAGGGTGACGAGCCAGATCGGCCCGGCAAGGGACGCGAGGAGCGCGGTCGTCACGCCCCCGGCGAGGATGAGGACGGCGGTGCGCGTCCGCGTGCTGGTGCGCGCCGCGAGAGGCGCGTAGAGCAGGCGGCCCATGGTCTGCCCCAGGCCTCCGAGCCCGAGCGCCCACGCGGCTTGGGACGTGGAGGCACCGCGTTCGGTGAGCAGCGGGATGAGCCCGAACACGACGGCGTACATCGCGAACCCGGACAGCGTGAGCGCGACGGCCAGCTGGAGGAAGGGCCGGCTCGTGGTGATGGCGCGAGCACTGAGTGCGACGGCCGTGACCGATCTCGACGCATGGTCGGGAGGGTGCGGTGGCCACGGGCCCCGGAGACCCACGGCGTGCAGCGGTGCCGCGATGACCAGGACGACGCCGGCGAGCGCGAGGGTGGCGTGACGCCACCCGAGGTGGTCGGTGAGTGTCGCCGTGATCGGGGCGAACACGGTGCTGGCGAGGCCGCCGGCGAGGGTGAGGATGGTCAGGGCCCGGACCCGGTCATGGCCGTACCAGCGCGTGAGTGCGGCGAAAGCAGGCTGGTAGAAGGTCGCTGCCATCGCGATACCGGTCAGCATCCATCCGAACGTGAACACGAGCAGGTTCGGGGCGACGGCGATGACGGCGAACCCGGTGGCGCCGAGCAGCGAGCCTGCCGTCATCAGCCGGCGCGGTCCGGCCCTGTCGATGAGGCGTCCGACCGGGATGCCGACGAGGGCCGAGACGACGAGCGCGGCGGAGAACGCCGCGGTCGTGGTCGTCGCGGGCCAGCCGGTGTCGTGCGTGAGGGCGGGCAGCATGACGGGGAAGGCGTAGTAGAGCACGCCCCAGCCGACGACTTGGGTGATGCACAGCGCCGGGAGCGCCCAGCGGGGACGGTGCAGAAGGCCTGACGCCGTGGCGACGGCGACGCCGGAGCGGGCCCTCGACGTCGCCGTGCTCGCCGGGCCGTCGTCGTCGGCGAGAGGGGTCAGCATCCGGTGGGTCCGCACGCACCCCCGCTGCTGGACGGGGCGCCGATCTGGACGAGCTGCGGGACGGCGGGTGCGCAGCAGCCGCCGACCTGCCCCGCGTCGCCGTCGGCCGTGGTCGCGTCCGGATCGTCGAACAGGCCCGCCCCGCCGCAGACCCCCGTCTCCGGGAGCGTCAGCTCCACGCGTGAGGCGGACTCGTGGTCACCGGCCAGCGCGGCCGCCACGGAGCGGACCTGCTCGTAGCCGGTCAGCGCCAGGAAGGTCGGCGCGCGGCCGTAGGCCTTCATCCCGACCACGTAGACGTCCTGCTCGTCCTGGGCCAGCTCGCGGGCGCCGTGCGGGTAGACGGTGCCGCACGAGTGGACGTTGGGGTCGATGAGCGGCGCGAGTCCGACGGGCGCCTCGAGCCGGTCGTCGAGGCGCAGGCGCAGCTCCGACATGATCGAGTGGTCCGGGCGGAACCCGGTCAGTCCGACGACCTCGTCGAGGCCGTCGATGCGGCGTCCGTCCTCGCTGACCAGGGCCAGAGCGCCGCTGCCGACGGGCTCGACGGCCTGCGTCCGGAACCCGGTGACGACCTCGATGTGTCCTGCCGCGACAGCCTCGCGTGCGCGCAGGCCGAGGGCGCCGCGCGCGGGCAGCTCGTCCGCGTCGCCGCCGCCGTAGGCGCTGCCGACGGCCCCCCGGCGCAGGACCCAGACAGCCTTCGTCCCGGGCACCTTCTCGGCGAGGGTGGCCAGGGCGACCAGCGCCGTGAGGGCGGAGTGGCCCGACCCGACGACTGCCGTGCGCCGTCCCCCGAAACGCGCCACATCGCCTGCCTTGCTGACGTCGGGGACGCGGTAGGAGACGTGGGCCGCGACGTCGGGCTCGTGCTCCCCGTCTGCCGGGTAGCCGTCGCTGCCGAGCGGGTTCGGGCGCGTCCACGTGCCGGAGGCGTCGACGACGGCGCCGGCGGTGACCCGGCTCGTTCGCCCGTCTGCATGGCGCACGTGGACGGTGAAGGGCTGCTCCTCGCGGCCGGAGTCGACGACCCGGTCTCGGCCCCGCCGGGCGACGCCGGTCACGGTGGCGCCGGTTCGGATGCGGTCACCGAGGGCGTCGGCCAGCGGCTGGAGGTACTCCTGCGCCCACTCGGCGCCGGTCGGGTAGTGGTTCGGGTCGGGCTCGACCCAGCCCAGGCGGGAGAGCAGGCGTCGAGCGGCCGGGTCGACGAGCTCTGACCAGCGGGAGAAGAGCCGCACGTGGCCCCAGGACGCCACGGCGGAGCCGGCACGGTCGCCGCGCTCGAGCACGATCGGCTCGAGCCCCCGCTCGAGAAGGTGTGCCGCCGCGGCCAGACCGATCGGGCCGGCGCCGATGACAGCGACGGGCGCGGCGGTCCATGGCGAAGCGCTCACGGCGGTGTCGGTGGGTGCTGGGGTCGTGGTGGTCACGTGACGCCTCCGGTTCGGTCGGGGTGCCGCCGCCGGGCGGAACCACGCGGTTTCGATGGTTGTCGATGTCGACACAGCCATCTTGCAACTGGCATAGACAGATGTCAACATAGACGTATGTCAAATCCACTGCCCGTCGTCGACGTCACCGGCGCAGCCTGCTGCGCACCGCTGGCACGCTCCCCGATCAGCGAGACGGATGCGGAGCGCGTGGCGGTCATGTTCAAGGCGCTGGGCGACCCCGTGCGACTGAGGCTGTTCTCCAACATCGCCTCCGCCGAGGGTGGCGAGGCCTGTGTGTGCGACATCCAGGACGTCGGCGTCTCGCAGCCGACCGTCTCCCACCACCTCAGGAAGCTGCGCGAGGCCGGGCTGCTCGAGTCCGAACGACGTGGGAGCTGGGTGTACTACCGGGTTGATCCCGACGTCCTCGCCGTCATGGCCGAGCTGCTCGCGCCGGTCAGCGCCTGATCCGGCCGGCAGCAGCCCACGACGCCCTCGGGCTCGGACCCGGGGGGCCGCCGCTACAGCTCGATCGTGAGCTGCCTCCGGTGGAAGTCGTAGTGCTGCATGCCGTACGCGTACACGTCGGCCAGCGTCATCGTGTCCCGGAAGAAGGGGTCCCAGCCGAGCGGGAAGTGCATCCGTCGACCGAGCGCTTCAGCTGACTCGGCGTCGAGCCGGCGGTGCAGCCGCGAGATGGTGTGGTCGAGCTGTCGGGTGAGCCGTGGACCGCGGAAGACGAGCGCGCCGCCGACGGACCCGAGGAAGTTGACGTGGTGGAACGGTCCCGTCGCGGCGTCGAGCATCGCCGCGAAGGCCCGACTGAACCCGTCGGGTAGCCGCCCGAACATCCGCACCAGCGGGAGCAGCCGTCGCACGATGAGGAAGCCGAAGGCCATGTGCCACAGCAGCTGACCGTTGGTCCACCGGGTCCCACGAGTGGAGCGACGGAGATCGTCCGGGCCGGCGCCGGCGACCAGGTCTCGGAAGTCGGCACGAACTCTGTCCAGATCAGCGTGGATGCGCTGGCGTTCGGTCGATGCCAGGGGGGCCGTGGGAGGGGCCATGGGACCAGTCTCGCGCGGTGAGCACGATCGCGGAAGGGAGTCCCTCGCCGATGGCCGCGCCAGCCGACCGCGTCGCGTCAGGCGTTGACCGGCGTGACGTCCAGGGACTCGAGCAGGCCGAGGATGCGCTGCTTGATCCCGTCACGGATGGGCCGCACCGCTTCGATGCCCTTGCCGGCGGGGTCCGTGAGCTCCCAGTCCTCGTAGCGCTTGCCGGGGAAGATCGGGCACGTGTCGCCGCACCCCATGGTGATAACGACGTCGGACTCCTTGACCGCCTCTGTCGTGAGGATCTTGGGGGTCTCGGCGGTGATGTCGATGCCCTCCTCGGCCATGGCGGCAACAGCCGAGGGGTTGACCTGGTCGGCGGGAGCGGATCCCGCAGAGCGGACCTCGACGGCGCCGCCGGAGAGGTGGGCGAGGTAGGCGGCGGCCATCTGGGAGCGGCCGGCGTTGTGGATGCAGACGAACAGGACGGACGGCTTGTCGGTCATGAGTGCTCCTGGGTCGAGGGTGGGGGAGGGTCAGATGCCGAGGTCGCGGAGCAGCCGGGTGACGCGGCCCTGGATGTCGTCGCGGATGTCGCGGACGGTCTCGATGGGCTGGCCGGAGGGGTCGACGACGTCCCAGTCCTCGTACCGCTTGCCCGGCAGGATCGGGCAGGCGTCGCCGCAGCCCATCGTGATGACGACGTCCGCGGCGCGTACGACGTCGTCCGACAGCGGCTTCGGGTAGGCCTCGGAGAGATCGATCCCGCGCTCCTTGAGGACGGCGATGGCGGTGGCGTTGACCTCACCGACAGGGGCTGAGCCGGCCGAGCGGACGTGGACACGACCGCCGGACAGGTGCTGGGCCAGTGCCGCGGCGATCTGGGACCGCCCCGCGTTGTGGACGCAGACGAAGAGCAGCTCAGGGACCTGCTTGGTGATCCGACCCTCGGCCTGAGCGGCCGCCGTCAGCTGAGTGGTGGCGTACCTGGCGGTGAGGATCGGCAGGTACGTGGGGATCCTGGACACCGGCTCGAGGGCGGCTCGGGCATCTGCGACGGCCTGCGCCACCGACTCCTTGGAGAAGACCCCGTCGTACTTGTACGTCAGGTCCTCGACGATCCGGTCGTAGTCGGGTCCGCCGGCGGGAGTGTCAGTGCGCATCGACCAGGTTGCCTTCCGTGAGGGGACGGGTGAGCTCGGACAGCGCTGCGGCGCCGACGGGTTCGCTGGCCAGCAGCGGCAGGACGGCCACGCGCTGGCAGAGCTCCGTCACGCGGGTGAGCGGCTCCGCCTCGGCGTGGGCGCGGGCCTGCAGGAACGGCGAGCTCGGCCCTGCCGCGGCCAGGCTGCCGTTGACGACCCAGGCCCAGGGGGTGATGCCGGCCCGGACGAGGTCGTCCTGCAGCTCCTCGGCCTCGAGCACCGGGGTCGTCTCGGGAAGGCTGACGATGACGACCTTGGTCTGGGCCGGGTCCTGCAGCCGCATGAGCGGGGTCACGAAGTGCGCGCCCTCGCTCATCTGCCGGGTGATCTCACGGTGGTACGAGCCGGTCGCGTCGAGCAGGAGCAAGGTGTGCCCGGTCGGCGCGGTGTCGAGCACGACGAACTGCTTCCGGGCTCGGAACACGACGTGGGAGAACTGCTGGAAGACCGCGACCTCGTCGGTGCACGGCGACTTGAGGTCCTCGGCCAGCACGGCTCGACCGGCATCATCCAGGGCCTTGCCCTTGCTCGCCATGACCCGGGTGCGATAGCCCTCGATCGCCACCTCGGGGTCGATGCGCTCGACGGTGAGGTGCGGGGCCTCGGCCTGCAGGGTCTCGTTCAGGTGTGCCGCCGGGTCGGTCGTCGTGAGCAGCACCTCGTGGCCCCTGGAGGCGAGCTCGAGTGCGAGCGCAGCGGCGACGGTGGTCTTGCCGACCCCGCCCTTGCCCATGCACATGACGAGCCCGTGACCGTCGCTCTCGACCTCGTCCACGAGATGTCGCAGGCCTGTGAAGCCCGCGGGCAGCGAGGCGATCTCAGCGTCGGGTGCCGGCTGGGACCGCGCCCCGGGGTCGAAAAGGGCCCGGAGCGCGGGCAGGCCCACGGTGTTGACGGCCAGCAGCGGCACGGTCGTCCGAGGCAGCGCCGCCAGGGCGTCGGGGACGGCTTCGAGGGCGGCTTCCTCACGGACACGGACCGCTTGGGCCAGCTCGTCCGCGGGGGTGCCTGAGACGGCATACGCCGGCATGACACCGTTCACGACGAGGTGGGCGTTCGTCATGCCCAGCTCGTGCAGCTCCGCGTACGTCCTCGCGGCCTCGCGGATCGAGGACCCCTGCGGACGCGTCACGAGCACGAGGCGGGTACGCGTGGGGTCCGTCAGCGCGGCCAGAGCGCCGGCATAGTCGTGGCGCCGACGATCCAGGCCGGCCACGGGTCCGAGGCACGACACGTCGCCCTTGCCGTCGGACAGGTAGGTGGTCCACTCCCCCGGCAGCTGCAGCAGTCGCACGGTGTGCCCCGTGGGCGCGGTGTCGAAGAGGACGTGGTCGTACGCAGCGGTGGCGGACTCGTCGGCGAGCAACGACGCGAACTCGTTGAACGAGGCGATCTCGGTCGTGCACGCACCGGACAGCTGTTCCGTCATCGCGGAGATCTCCGCCGCGGGCAGCAGGTCGCGCACCGGGTCGATGATGGTGGCACGGTACGCGTCGACCGCCTGCTGAGGGTCGATCTCGAGGGCGTCCAGGCCCGGGACGGTCGGCACCGGTGTGATCGTGTTGCCGATGCCGACCCCGAAGACCTGTCCGACGTTCGAGGCCGGGTCGGTGCTCGTCAGCAGGACCCGCTTGCCCTGCCCCGCGAGGCGTACCGCCGTGGCGCAGGCCAGCGAGGTCTTGCCGACGCCGCCCTTGCCGGTGAAGAAGAGGAACCGCGGCAGGTCGTCGAGGAACGGCAGGCGAGGCATCAGCACGGTGCGGACTCGTGCGCCGGCAGGTCAGGCATGGCGCGACCCGGCAGCCTGCGTGAGCGGCGCGCCCGGACTGCCGGGCCGAGCGGTGAAGCGCTTGCGCAGGGCGAGGCTGACGTAGACCAGCGCGACGAGGGCCGGGACCTCGATGAGGGGGCCGACGACGCCGGCGAGGGCCTGCCCGGAGGCCGCGCCGAAGGTCGCGATGGCCACGGCGATCGCCAGCTCGAAGTTGTTGCCCGCCGCCGTGAACGCGAGCGTCGCCGTGCGCTCGTAGCCGAGTCCGAGGCCCGCTCCGAGCCCGAAGCCGCCGCCCCACATCAGGGCGAAGTAGACGAGCAGGGGCAGCGCGATGCGCACGACGTCGAGCGGCTGCGAGGTGATGGCCTCACCCTGGAGGGCGAAGAGGATGACGATCGTGAAGAGCAGGCCGTAGAGCGCCCAGGGGGCGACCCTCGGGATGAACTTCGTCTCGTACCAGTCCCGCCCACGCGCCCGCTCCCCGATACGGCGGGACAGGAAACCTGCCAGCAGCGGGATGCCGAGGAAGATGAGCACGGACCGGGCGATGTCCCACGTCGACGCGTCGATGCCGGTCTGCTCGAGGCCGAGCCACCCGGGCAGCACCGAGAGGTAGAACCACCCCAGCCCGGCGAAGGCCACGACCTGGAAGACGGAGTTGATCGCGACGAGCACCGCGGCCGCCTCGCGATCCCCGCACGCGAGGTCGTTCCAGATGATGACCATGGCGATGCAGCGGGCGAGCCCGACGATGATGAGGCCGGTGCGGTAGGCGGGCAGGTCGGGCAGGAAGATCCACGCCAGGGCGAACATCAGGGCCGGTCCGAGGACCCAGTTGAGGAACAGCGAGCTCAGCAGGAGGCGCTTGTCGCCGGTCACCGAGTCAAGCCGGTCGTAGCGGACCTTGGCGAGGACGGGATACATCATGACGAGCAGGCCGAGGGCGATCGGCAGCGAGACGCCGTCGACCTCCACGCGCGCGAGGCCGTCGCCGAGCCCGGGGACGAGACGCCCGAGCAGCAGGCCGGCCAGCATGGCCAGCCCGATCCACACCGGCAGGAAGCGGTCGAGCGTCGAGAGCTTCGCCGCCACGGGGTCATGCGGCGCGGGCGTGCCTCCGGACATGCTCCCGGGTGTGGTCTCGGGCGGGGCGCTGGGGCTGGGCGGGTTGGTCACCGGAGTCCTTCGAACGGGCGGGGTCACTGCCAGACGCATCGACGGTGGTCGATACTCCAACGTTGCAGCCTCATCGGTGTGTGTCAATATGGATCATCGTCGATGCCGGTGAACGGAGGGTGAACCCGTGAGCGTGACCACGCTGAGCACCACCCCGCAGGAGATCTCCGCCTGCGGCACTGCGCCCGTCGAGCCCCTCGACCGCACGGAGGCCGACCGCCGGGCAGCGCTGCTCAAGGCGCTCGCCGACCCGGTGCGCCTCCAGCTGCTCAGCATCATCAGCGCCTCGCCCGGCCGCGAGGCGTGCGTGTGCGACATGACCGAGGCCGTCCAGGTGTCGCAGCCGACGGTCAGCCACCACCTCAAGACCCTCGTCGACGCCGGCATCCTCAGCCGAGAACGCCGGGGCAGCTGGGCCTGGTTCCGGCTCGACGTCGAGCAGCTCGCCGCCGTGCGCGGCTTCCTGGCCTAGGTCGACGGCTCGCGCCTCACATCTCCTCGTGCGTGTTCGGGTCGCCGCCGAAGAGACGCCCGTCCTCACGCCCGAGGGCGGAGATCGCGGCGACCTCGTCCTGGCTCAGCTCGAAACCGAAGACGTCGAGGTTGGCGCGCTGCCGCTCGGCGTCCGACGACTTCGGCAGCGGAACCACTCCGAGCTGCACGTGCCAGCGCAGTATCGCCTGCGCCGGCTCGACGCCGTGCGCCTCGGCGGCCGCGGCCACCGGGTCGGCGGCGAAGGGCGCGTTGCGCTTGCCGAGCGGGCTCCACGCCTCGGTGACGATGCCGAGGCGTTCGTGCACCGCCCGTAGGCGGTCCTGCGGGAAGAGCGGGTGCAGCTCGACCTGGTTGAGCGCCGGCGTCACGCCGGTGGCCTCGATGACGTCGGCGAGGTGCTGCTCGGTGAAGTTGCTGACGCCGACGGACCGCACGAGCCCGCGCTCGCGGCACTCGACGAGCGCGCGGTAGGCGTCGACGTACAGGCCAACGCTCGGGTTGGGCCAGTGGATGAGCGCGACGTCCACCCGCTCGAGGCCGAGGCGCTCGAGCGACTCCTCGACGGAGGCGATGGCGCGGTCGTACGCGTGGTCGCGGCCGGGCACCTTCGTCTGGACGACGATCTCGTCGCGGGGCACGCCGGACCGGCGGATCGCCTCGCCCACCTCCGCCTCGTTGCCGTAGTTGACGGCCGTGTCGAGCAGCCGGTAGCCGGCCTCGAGCGCGGTCACCATGGCGCGTATGCCGTCCTCCCCCGTGAGGGGGTACGTGCCGAAGCCGGTGGCGGGGAGGGTCGTGCCGTCGCCGAGGGTGCGTGTCGGAACCTGCGTCATGGGTCCCAACCTAGGCACTCGGGGCGTCGGGGGCGAGGGTCGTGACGACGAACACCTCTCCCGTGATCCGCATGACCCGGCGAGCCTGAAGCGAGCGGGCCTCAGCCGGTCGGGCGTGGCCGGCGCTGCGCGAGGTACTCCTGGGGCATGCCCGGGCCCGGCTGCACCCGCACGTCGTCGGCGTCCACCGGGCCGCACGTGGCACAGACGACGGCCTGGGTGACGGCGTCGCCGCACGTGTCGTGGCGGTAGAGGATCGGCGGCCCGTCGGGGGCCGCCCAGCGGTCGCCCCACTGGGTCAG
The DNA here is from genome assembly GCF_001428505.1 of Terrabacter sp. Root181. Taxonomy (GTDB): domain Bacteria; phylum Actinomycetota; class Actinomycetes; order Actinomycetales; family Dermatophilaceae; genus Terrabacter. The sequence continues at coordinate 1,127,691 of NZ_LMHU01000001.1, read as the reverse complement.
CGCGATGAGCGCGGGCGCCAGGTCGCGGCCCTTGTCGGTCAGGACGTACTCGAACTGCTCGGGGCGCTCGGAGTAGCGGCGCCGCTCCATGACGCCCGTCTCGACGAACGCGTCGAGGCGGGCCTTGAGGATGTTGGTGGCGACGCCGAGGTTGTGCTGGAAGTCGCTGAAGCGGGTCACCCCGGCGAAGAGCGCGTCGCGCACGATGAGCAGGCTCCACCGCTCGCCCACCACCTCGAGGGCGCGGGCGATGGAGCACACCTGCTGGTCGTACGTCCTGCCGAGCACGAACCCATCCTACCCAAGTGCTTGCATCATGAAAGCACCCGGTCCTACAGTGACTTGCATGATGCAAGTGACTGTCACCACCGGGTGACGGCACCGATGGATGGGAGCAGGACCATGAGCACCGACCTCACCTTGTCGTTCACCGTCGACCAGACGCCCGAGCAGGCCTTCGCCGCCATCACCGACGTCCGCGCCTGGTGGTCGGGCACGATCGAGGGGCCCACCGACCGCCTCGGGGCGGAGTTCTCCTACTCCGTGCCCGACATCCACTGGTCGACGTTCCGGATCACCGAGCTCGAGCCCCACCGGAGGGTCAGCTGGCTGGTGCTCGACGCGTGGCTGTCCTTCACCGAGGACCACGAGGAGTGGAAGGGCACGACCGTCACCTTCGAGGTGTCCGAGACCGACGACGGGACCCGCGTCCGCTTCACCCACGTGGGGCTCTCGCCCGAGCAGGAGTGCTACGAGGTGTGCCACACGGCCTGGGGCCAGTACGTCCTCGGCAGCCTGCGCTCGCTCGTCGAGTCCGGGGCCGGTCGGCCCAACTCCTTCGAGGGCCAGGACAAGCTCGACGCCGCCCTCGCCGGCACGGTCGCCCTCCCGGGCTGAGCCCGGGGTGGTCACGTGAGCCCGCCCCGCCACGACCGGGGCGGGCTCACGCGCGTGCCGCAGCGGCCGGTCGCCCTGCCGCGGGAGGATGATCGGTGCACCCCTGCGAGCGCAGGGGTGGTCGAGGAGGAGGACGACGCACCGATGGCCGAGGACCGCGGACGTTTCCCACGCTCCGTCTTCGAGGAGGGCGAGGACCCGGACCCCCGCTTCAGCCTCGCCAACGAGCGCACCTTCCTCGCATGGATCCGCACCGGCCTGGCCTTCGTGGCGGCGGGGCTCGCCGTCGAGGCCCTGCAGCTGCCCGTGACCGAGTGGCTGCGGGTCACGATCTCCGTCCTGCTCGTGCTCGCCGGCATCGCCGCGACGGCGCAGGCCTGGCTCTCGTGGGTGCGCACCGAGCGCGCGATGCGTCACCTCGCGCCCCTGCCGTCCTCGGGGCTCAAGCTGCCGATCGCGGTGCTGCTCGGGCTCGTCGCCCTCGCCGTCGTCGTCGGGCTGCTGCTGTGACCTCCCCCGCCGACCCCGGTCTGCAGGCGGAGCGCACGTCGCTCGCCTGGCGGCGCACGGCGCTCTCGGTCGCCGTCGGCTCGCTCATCGGCCTGCGCGTGCTCCCGCAGCAGCTCGGACCGACGGGGTATGCCGTGGCGGGACTCGGCCTGGTGTGGAGCGCCGACCTCGCCCTGACGGCACGACGCCGCTACCGCGACGGCCGCCGCCTGCTGCGCACCGGTGACGGCCGCGACCCCCGAGCCGTCGCCGCCCCGACGCTGGCCCGCACGGCCGCCACCGCGGGGGTCGTCGCGGTCTCGGCCCTGGTCCTCGTCCTCGTGATCGCGCTCCGCTGACGCCGCGACCCCGGATGCCGCGCCCCCTCTCCCCCACGGCATCCGGGGTCGGCGACGTCAGGGAGCGGGCTGGGCGACCGGCGGGTCCGTGACCGTGGCGCCGGCGGATCCGCCTGTGGGACGGAGCTTCTCGCCCTCGATGTCGACGTCGGGCATCGCCCGGTCGAGCCAGCGCGGCAGCCACCACGCCTTGTCGCCGAGGAACGACATGACGGCCGGCACGAGCGACAGGCGCACGACGAAGGCGTCGACGGCGACACCGAACGCGAGCGCGAAGCCCATCGACTTGATGATCGGGTCCTCGACGAGGACGAAGCCGGCGAAGACCGACATCATGATGAGCGCCGCCGCGACGACGACGCGTGCGCCGTGGCCCACGCCCGCGACGACCGCCTCACGCGCGGTCTCGCCGTGCACGAAGTCCTCGCGCATCCGCGAGACGAGGAAGACCTCGTAGTCCATCGCGAGACCGAACAGGATGCCGATGAGCAGGATGGGGAGGAAGCTGACGAGCGGACCCGCGGTGTCGAGCCCGACGAGCGACGACAGCCACCCCCACTGGAAGATCGCGACCGTCGCGCCGAACGCCGCGCCGATCGTCAGCAGGAAGCCGAGCGTCGCCTTGAGCGGCACGAGCAGCGAGCGGAACATCAGCATGAGCAGCACGAAGCCGAGCCCGACGACGACGAGCAGGTAGATGGGAAGAGCGGCGGACAGCTTGTCGGACACGTCGACGCCGACGGCCGTGACACCGGTGACGGAGATCTCGGCGCCGGTGGCCGCGGACGTCACGGCGAGCGACGAGCGCAGGTCGCGCACGAGGTCGACGGTCGCCTGGGCGGTCGGCCCCGACTTCGGGATGACGGCGAGGATCGTGGTCCGCCCGTCGGCGCTCGTCTGCCCGGGTGCGACCGCGAGCACGCCCGGCAGGGCGGAGGCGGCCTTCGCGGCGCCGGCCGCGGCCTGCTGCGCCTGCTGCGGGGTGTCGCCGTGGACGACCATGACGAGCCTGCCGTTGAAGCCCTCGCCGAAGCCCTCGGAGATGAGGTCGTACGCCACGCGCTTGCTGCTCGTGACCGGCGCGGTGCCGTCGTCGGGCAGGGCGAGACGCATGTCGGCGGCCGGGAGGGCGACCGCGCCGAGGAGCACGACGCCGGCGACGAGCACCGGCACGCGGTGGCGGACCGTGAACCGGCCCCAGGCGAAGCCGCGGTTGCCGGCACGCTCGTCGAGGTCGGTCCCGAACCCCTCGTCGCGGTCGGCCCGACGCTGGCGTCGGGACAGCACGCGGTCGCCCGCGAAGCCGAGCAGGGCCGGCAGCAGCGTCACCGCCACGAGGACGGCGACGAGGACGGTCCCGGCGGCGGCGAGACCCATCGCGGTCAGGAACGGGATGCCGACGACGGACAGACCCGCAAGGGCGATGATCACCGTCAGGCCGGCGAAGACCACGGCGGTGCCCGCGGTGCCCACGGCCCGGGCGGCGGCCTCCTGGCGCTCGAGGCCGAGGGCGAGGTTGTGCCGGTAGCGCGAGGTGATGAAGAGCGAGTAGTCGATGCCGACGGCGAGACCCAGCATGAGGGCCAGCACCGGCGTGACGCTCGAGAGCTCGACGGCGTGCCCGACGATGAGCAGGCCGATCATGCCGACGCCCACGCCGACGAGCGCGTTGACCATCGTCATGCCGGCCGCGACGAGCGAGCCGAAGGTGATGACGAGCACCACGAGAGCCACGAGCACACCGATGCCCTCGGTCGAGCCGATCTCGGGGGTGGCGAGCAGGGGCTCGCCGCCCGCGGCCACCGTCCACCCGGCCGGGGCGTCCTCGCCGAGGGCCTCGTAGGCGGCGCGCTGGTCGGCGCTGAGCTCGTCGGCCGTCCGGTCGAACTGCACGGTGACGAGGCCGTAGCGCCCGTCCTGGCTGATCGCCTTGGTGTCGAACGGGCTCAGCGCGCCGACGACCCCGGGGACCTTCGAGGCCCGCGCCACGACGTCGTCGACGACGGCCTTGGAGGCGGGCGCCACGAGGGTCTGCCCCTCCGGCGCCCGGACGACGACGGTGCCGGACGCGCCGCTCGCCTGCGGGAACTCCTGTGCGAGCGCCTCGAGCGCGCGCTGGGACTCGGTGCCGGGGATCGTGACGCTCGAGGTCGGTGCGCTGCCGAGTGCCAGCAGCACCCCGGCGAGCACGGCGAGCAGGACGAACCAGGCAGACGCGACGACGCCGCGACGTCCGAACGCGAAGCGTCCGATCCGGTAGAGCAGGGTGGCCATCGGGGTGACTCCAGGGGCTCGAAGTGGCTCGCAGTGGCTCGCCGCGACGGGGGCGCGAGCTCGAGGTGGTGGTGCGGATCGACCGGGCGTCGCTGACCGTCCGATCAAAGTTAACCGATCGGCTAAGTGACTGACAAGCCGATCGGCTAGCTCCGCTAGGGTGACGCGCACCACCTCCCAGCGGGCCCCAGCGGCTCGCCCGGTGGGCACGGCCGCCAGCACACGGCATACGACACCGGTCCCCGACACCCGACGCGACGGAGGCGACCATGGCTCGACCCCAGGCCCCGCGGGGCCACGGCCGGCGGCGCGTCATCGACGCCGCCGTCGAGCTCTTCGCCGTGCACGGGGTCAGCGGCACGTCGCTGCAGATGATCGCCGACGACCTCGGGGTCACGAAGGCCGCCGTCTACTACCAGTTCCACGCCAAGGAGGACATCGTCCTCGCCGTCCTCGAGGAGGCGCTCGTCGACATGACGGCCTTCGTCACCGCAGCGGAGTCGCTGCCCACCCCCGACGGGGCGGCGATGGCGGCGCTGCGCGGGCTCGTCGACCTCATGATCGGCCACCGCAAGGTCGTCGCGGCGCTCATGCGCGACCCCGAGGTCGAGCGCATCATGGCGGCCCACGACGACCTCACCTCGCTCGTCGGACGACTGACCTCACTGCTGCTCGGCCCCACGCCCGACCTGCGCCGCCGCATCGCCGTCTCCGTCGTCGGTGCCGGCGTCGCCGCGGCCGGCATCGACCCGAAGCTCGACGACGTCGACGACGAGACACTGCGCGCCGAGCTGCTCGAGCTCGGGCCTGCCTGGCTGTCCCGAGCCTGAGCGCACCCGGTCAGAGATCGCTGAGGTCGACCGAGGTCAGTCCCCAGATGACGAGCACGTCGAGGGCGATGATGACGATCCCCCAGAGCGGGTAGTACGGCAGCCAGAGGAAGTTCGCGAGCGCCGAGAGCACGGCGAGCGCGACGCCGACCGACCGGGCCAGGACGTTGCCGGTGAAGATGAACCCGCCGGCGACGGCCGCGCACAGGCCGATGATCATGTGGAACCATCCCCACGCCGTCGCGTTGAAGGTGAAGAGGTAGTTCGGCGTCTTGACGAGGAAGTCGTTGCCGTTGACGACGGCGATGAGGCCCTCGATGAACTGGAACACGCCGACGACGAGCATGATCGTCGCGGCGAACGTGCTCGCACCGGCCGCCCAGAGCGTGCGCGCGCGACGGGTGGGAGCGGTGGGGGTGGCGCCGGCCATGGCGTTCTCCGTTCGGTTGGTGGTGCCTGGTTGTGGTTGGTTCTGGCGGTTTCTGCGCCAGGTCTGGGGTCGATCTGGTGGTGCTGTCGGTGGGGACCTCAGGCGAAGACCCCTTCGCGGAGCTCCTCGCGGACGCGGACCGCGGCCTGGATGGCCTGCATCTGCTCGTCGGTGCACTCGAGGCCGTAGACGTCGCGGACGAACTCCGGCAGGTCGGCCCGGTAGTCGTGGGCCCAGGCCCTGAACTCGCCCGGCAGCTGGGCGTTCTTCATGTCGATGAGGGTCTGGAAGAACGTCGTGACGGGACGCCACCGCATCCCTGCAGGTATGCCGCGTGGTGACCGCAGCGTCACGTCCTCGCGACGCGGGCGGCCGGGTCCGAGCCAGGGCGGTCTGCGGTTGAGCAGGTCGGGACCGAACTTCGTCACGCCGTCGTTGTCGTGGCTGAGCAGCACGTAGCGCAGCCGGTCCCGTGCCTCCTGGCCCAGGGCCACGAGCTGCTCGTGGTCGTTGACGACGGCGACGAGGCTCGTGTCGACGTCGGGCCGCGGGGCGCCGGTGACCTCGTGCATCCACTTGCTGCCGCCGGGCGTCCCGATCCACAGGGCCCGGTCTATGCCGAGCGCCTGCGGGCCGAGGGTCCCCCAGCCGAGCAGCACGTCCTGGCTCGTGTGCGCACCGAGCGACTCGCCGAAGAGCACGACCTCGGGCCGCTCGTCCGGGGGCATGGCGCGCACCCGCTCGAGGATGCGCAGCCAGAGCAGCCGGTTCTGCTGGCGGGCGTCGCGGACCTTGCCGAGCGAGAGCGGCGACGGGCGCTTGGAGTACTGCATCGTGACGCTCGCGACGTCACCGCGGGTGAGGTACTGCGCGGCGGCGATGGCGACGTAGTTGACGTAGCCCGTCCCGGTCGGAGACACGAGCATGAGCATCGACCGGGACCACGCGTCGGTCCGGTCCATCTCGGCGATCGCGAGCTCGACGCGCTCGGTGGGGGTCGGTGCGCTGTCGAGGCCGACGAACACCTGGACGGGGTGGGCGCGGGCGGGCTCGCCCATGACCGTCGCGATGGACAGGTCGGGCGGTGTCCTGCCGTCGGGGAGGGCCTGCGGGTTGGCTACGGGCGCGGGTCGCACGTAGGTGACGGCGTGCCGCCGGCCCTCACGCCCGAGGGAGTCCCACGACACCAGGCTCGCCGGGTCGCCACTGGTCATCGGATCGGTCCAGACGCCGGGTGCCGCGCGCATCCACGGGTCCACCGTGGTCGTCACGGCCTCGATGCGCTGCATGGCGCGGGTCCAGAGGGCACTGACGACGACGCCGGCCCCGGCCACGAAGACGGCGTGCGAGGCCAGCTGCCAGGCGAGCCCGGCACCGGGCGTCTGGCCCGGGGCGAGGCGCCGCACCTGCTCGGCGGTCCATCGTTCGACCCAGCCGGCCCCGTAGAGGACCGCGAGCACGCCGCCGCCGGCGGCGAGACCCTTGAGCGTGGGCACGTCGTCGACCGTGTCGAGCCCGGCTTCCGAGCCGGTCCGCCGGGTCCGCTCGAGGACGGCAGACGTCGCCAGGCCGACGGGGATCGACAGGGGCAGCGCCGCGAGGCGCCCGTCGGCGCCGATGGCCCGGTCGAGCCGGCGCACCCCGGCGGTGGCGCCGATGAGGACCGAGCCACAGAGGGCCGCGGATCCCATCCGCCAGGCGCCCTGCCGCAGGACGCCCTCCCTGGCCGTGGCGACACCCCGCCGGTCGAGGTAGGCCGCGAGGCCGAGTCCCAGCGGCGCCATCGCCAGCTCGCAGCCCAGGGCAGCCGCCGAACGGCGCCGGTCCTCGGACCACGCGTCGGGGAACACGACCCACGACGCCGCCGCCCCGGCGACGACGTCGATGACGTCCTGTGCCGTGAGGGCGAGCAGGTAGCTCGACCCGCTCGAGAGTCCGGTGATGATGCCCTGGTCGGCCCACGAGCGTTTCGACAACGACGGCGCGAGGGTCGACGGCGTCACGAAGGAGGCCATGACGAGGCCGACCTTCTGTCCTGTGTGGACGAAGTCAGACTGCTCCATGGGCCCTCCCGGCGCTCGACCGGTCGCGGACCGACCTGACGTCGCGCCCGCTCCTGCTCCGAGCATGGTCACGTCGGGAGTCGTTGCGGTCACCCCTCAAGGGTGATCTTCGTGCGGGACGGGAGGCCTTCTGCGCCAAGGGGTGCCCACGCGGGCCGGGGGTGAGCATCATGGGTCCATGACTGCGAACGCCGAGGTCGAGCCAGCGCCTGTCGCCACCCACCTGGAGTCCACGGACGGGAGGTCGTTCGTGGCTCGGGGCCCGGCGAGCGAGCGTCCGTTGGCGGGCGACTACCTCGAGCTGGACGGCGAGGACGGTGTGCTCGCCTTCGTCGAGGACGTCTCGAGCGACGGCCTCGGCTTCGCGGCGACCGGTACGCTGGTGCAGGTCGGCTCCGGTGCGCAGGCGCGGCCGGCGGACGCCGCCTGGCACGACGTCGCGGTACGCCCGACGCGCCCCGACGCCGTCCATCGCCTCCTGTCGGGCACCGACCCGGAGCTGCACCTCGGCCAGCTCGCCGGCCAGGACTCGGTCGGCGTCGCCCTCGTGCCCAACCGACTCAACCGGCACACCTTCTGGTGCGGCCAGAGCGGCTCCGGCAAGACGTACGCCCTCGGCGTGCTCCTCGAGCGCATCCTCGTCACGACCCGGCTGCCCATGGTCGTCTTCGACCCCAACAGCGACTTCGTGCGGCTGCACGAGCAGGCCGTCGAGCCGGGCTCGGACCAGGCACGCGCGCTGCAGGAGCGCGAGGTCGTCGTCCTGCGGCCCGACGACCCCGACTCACCGCTGCGCGTGCGCTTCACCGAGCTGACGTCGCGGGCCAAGGCCGCGGTGCTGCGGCTGGACCCGGTGGTCGACCGCGCTGAGTACAACGCGCTCCTGCGCCTCTTCGACGGCGAGTTCAACACCGTCGAGGCCGGACAGATCGTGCCCTACCTGCGCTCGCTCGGGGACCCGGACGCCGAGGCCCTGGCCCAGCGCCTCGAGAACCTCGGTGTCGTCGAGTGGACGAAGACGTGGGCGTTCGGCGCGACCCCTGCGACCGAGGTCATCGCCCGCCGACCGGCGGCAACCGTGCTCGACCTCGGCGGCTACGACCGGTCCGAGGAGCAGCTCGCCGTCGCCCTCGCCGTCCTCGACGACCTCTGGGCCCGCCGCGGGGAGCGTCGCCCGCTGCTCATCGTCGTCGACGAGGCGCACAACCTGTGCCCGCCCGACCCGGAGACCCCGCTCGGGGTCGCGGTGCGCGACCGTCTGATCCAGATCGCCGCCGAGGGCCGCAAGTACGGGCTGTGGCTGCTCCTGTCGACCCAGCGCCCGTCCAAGGTGCACCCCGGGATCGTGTCGCAGTGCGACAACCTCACCCTGATGAGGATGAACTCACGCGACGACCTCGAGCAGCTCGCGTCCGTGTTCGGCTTCGTCCCCCGCGGGCTGATCGCGCAGGCGGCGCGCTTCCGCCAGGGCGAGGCCCTCCTGGCCGGTGGCTTCGTGCCCATGCCGAGCGTCGTGCGGGTGCGCGGACGCGTCACCCCGCAGGGCGGCACCGACGTCCCGGTGCCGATGCCTTGAGGGCTGCGGGAACCAGGGGGCGATCGGCGGTCAGGCGCCCGGGGACGTCGGGGACGTCGGCGACGACGGGGACGACGGGGACTTCGGCAGGAGGGCGGGGAAGGCGATGGCCTCGCCCTCGATGCGCAGCCGCAGCTCGGTGCCCTTGGCGGCGATGAACGCGTTCGAGTGGCGGATGCTGATGATCTCGCCACCTCGCGCGAGCGCCGATGTCTCGCAACCGGGTTCGCGGCTCGACGTCAGCTCGAGCCGGACCGTGCTCTCGGGGCCGAAGTAGTCGGTGTCGACGACGACGCCGCGGATCGGGCCGTGCTCGTCGACGCGGATCTGCTCCGGCCGGAGCATGAGCTGGACGCGGCCGCGCAGCGACGTCTTCGCGACCGGGACGGCCCCGAGCGAGCACGTGGCGGTATCGCCGTCGACCCACGCCTCGAGCATCACCGCGTCACCGAGGAACTCGGCCGTGGCGCGGTCGACCGGCCGAGTGTAGACCTCGAGCGGGCTGTCGACCTGCGCGAGCAGGCCGTCGCGCATCACGGCGACCTGGTCGGCGAAGCTGAGCGCCTCCGCCTGGTCGTGGGTCACGAGGACGGTCGTGATGCCGGCGTCGCGGAGCACCTTGGCCACGGTGCGTCGGGTCGCCACCCGCAGGCCCGCGTCGAGGGCCGAGAACGACTCGTCGAGGAGCATCAGCTCCGGCTCACGGGCGAGGGCCCGCGCGAGCGCCACGCGCTGTTGCTGCCCACCCGAGATCTCGTGCGGGCGCCGTGCCGCGAGCGCGCTGTCCAGCGAGACCATCTCGAGCAGCTCGGCGACTCGTGCCCGTGCGGCCTTGCGGCCACCGGACAGGGCCGAGGTGTCGATGCCGAAGGCGATGTTCTGGCCGACGGTCAGGTGCGGGAAGAGGGCGCCGTCCTGGGCGACGTAGCCGACGTCGCGGTGGTGCGCCGGGACCCAGGCGTCGGCGCTCGCGAGCGCACGCCCGCTCAGGGTCACCGCGCCCGCGTCGGCACGCTCGAAGCCGGCGATGAGCCGCAGCAGGGTGGTCTTGCCCGAGCCCGACGGGCCGACGATCGCGGTGGTGCTGCCGGGGTCGACCGACAGCGTGACGCCGCGCAGCACCTGCTGCGGGCCGAAGCTCTTGGTCAGGCCGCTGACCTCGAGGCGGCCCCGCGCCGACGGGTCGTGGTAGCCGACCCGTGGGCTGGGGGTCGACGGGGATGTCGTGGTCATTGTCCGGCCGCTTTCTTCGACTGCTGGAAGAGCAGGTAGGTCATCGGCGCCGAGAGCACGACCATGAGGAGGGCGTACGGCGCGGCGCCGGCGTAGTCGATCTCGCTGCTCTTGGCCCAGAACTCCGTCGCGAGCGTGGTGGTGCCGTTCGGGGCGAGCAGCAGGGTCGCCGTCAGCTCGTTGACGATGGCGAGGAACACGAGCGCCGCCCCTCCGGCCGCCGCCGGTGCCGTGAGCCTGAGCGTCACCCGGACGAAGGCGCCGAAGGGGCGCACACCGAGCGCCTGGGCCGCCTCCTCGAGCTCGCGCGGAGCCTGCGCGAGCCCCGAGCGCAGGCTGACGAGGGCACGGGGCAGGAAGAGCAGCACGTAGGCGGCGACGAGGACGACGGCCGTCTGGTAGAACGCCGGCAGGAACCGGATGCTCACGGTGACGAAGGCGAGGCCGACGACGATGCCGGGCATCGAGCTCGTGATGTAGTTGGACAGCTCGAGCGAGCGGGTGAACCAGCTCGGGCGCCGCACGGCGAGGAAGGCCATCGGGAAGGCCACGAGTGTCGTCGCGGCCGCACCGGCCACGCCGTACAGCAGCGTCTGGAGCAGGGCCGGGATGATCTCCTCGGGCACCCAGATCTCCGAGCCGCCGAGCACCACCCACCGGAGCACGAACCACATCGGGACGCCGACGGCGAGCACGACGAGGAGCAGCAGCGCGAGCTGCGCCGGCACGTGGAGCCCGCCCAGCGGCATACGCCCCGGGGCGGCCTGCCCGCCGGAGCCGACGCGGGCGTAGCGAGCGGTGCCGCGACTGCGCACCTCGGCGACGAGCAGCAGGAGGCACAGGACGACGAGCACGCTGGCGAGCATGTTGCCGGCGGCGCCGTTGAAGGTCGACTGGTACTGCACCATGATCGCCGTCGTGAAGGTGTCGAACCGGATCATCGCGAAGGCGCCGTACTCGGCCAGCAGGTGGAGGCCGACGAGCAGCGCGCCCCCGGTCATCGCGAGCCTCAGCTGTGGGAGCACGACCCGTCGGAAGACCTGCCACGGCCCGAGCCCGAGCGAGGCCGCCGACTCCTCGAGCGACGGGTCGAGGCGGCTCAGGGTCGCCGCAGCTGGGATGTAGACGAGCGGGAAGTACGACAGCACCGAGATGAGCACGCCGGCCGAGAGGCCGGCGAGGGACGGGACGGCCGACACCCAGCCGTAGCTGTTGACGAACGCCGGGATGGCGAGCGGCGCCGCCAGCGCGAGCGCCCAGAACCTGTTGCCGCGCAAGCTCGTTCGCTCGACGAGCCACGCGCCACCGACTCCGAGGGCGAGGCACAGGGGAATCGAGAAGAACATGAGCAGGATCGTGTTGAGCAGCAGCTCGCCGACCCGCGCCCGGAAGATCAGGGCGACCGCGGCATCCCATCCCGTCGCCACCGTCATTGCGATGACGTAGCCGAGGGGCACGAGCGAGAAGAGAGCGATGAGCACGGCGATGACCGCCAGGACGGGCGGCCGCCGACGCCCGGACGCCGGACCCGGGCGGGTGCCCGGGCCCGGCGTGAGAGCCGTGCCGGCGCCGGTCGCGCGGTGCGCGCCCGGTCCGGTGAGGTCGGTGGTCACCCGAGAACTACAGCAGACCCGCCTTGGTCATCAGATCGGTGACCGTGGCGGAGTTGAGCTGGGCGGGGTCGACCGTCGGGGCCTGGAGGTCCTTCAGGGGCACGAGCGCCGGGTTCGACGGCACGTCGGAGCCGACGGCGTACTCGAAGGAGGTGCCCTTCTGCAGCACCTCCTGGCCGGCCTTGCCGGTGACGAACTTCAGGAAGGACTGAGCGGCAGCGGCATTCTTCGACGACTTCAGCACGCCACCGCCGGAGACCGAGACGAAGGCGCCCGGGTCCTGGTTCCTGAAGTAGTGGGTGCCGACGTTGGCCGAGTTCTCGCCCGTCTTGGCCTGGTCGCCGTAGTAGTAGTAGTGGTAGATCAGCGCGGTCTCGACCTCGCCGGAGTTGACCGCCTTCATCGCGGTGCTGTTGCCCTTGTAGGCCTTGGCGTTGGTCTTCATCGCGGTCAGCCAGTCGTTCGTGACGGCCTCGCCCTTGAGCTCGAGCAGGGCCGAGACGATGGCCTGGAAGTCGGCGCCGGACGGCGACGCGGCCCAGCGGCCCTTCCACTCCGGCCTGGCGAGGTCGAGCATCGAGGCGGGGAGCTGGTTCTCCTGGATCGTCCGCTTGTCGTAGACGAGGACCGTCGAGCGGGCCGCGATGCCCGTCCACTTGCCCGTGGACGGGCGGAAGCCGGCTGGAACCTGGGCGAGGGTGGCCTGGTCGACGTCGGCGAAGAGCCCGGCGTTCTCGACCTGCGTCATGGCGGGGCTGTTCTCGGTGAGGAAGACGTCGGCCGGCGATGCCGCGCCCTCCTGCATGATCTGGTTGGACATCTCGGTGTCGTCGCCGTTGCGCACGGTCACCTCGATGCCGGTCTGCTTCGTGAACGCGTCGACCCACTCCTTGGTGAGGCTCTCGTGCTGCGCGTTGTAGACGGTGATGCTGCCCGTGCCGGCGCTCGAGCCGCCGTCCGCGGACGAACCGGAGCCGCAGGCCGTCAGGGCGAGGGCACCGGCCGCCGCGATGGCGACGCCGATGGAGGTATGGGGGCGGGAGGTCATGTGAGCTGCCTTCGTGATCCGGAAAGGCGTGCCGGGCTCGTCCGAGGCACGCCTGAGTAGGTAAGGCTTACCTTACACAGACGGGAGGGTGGGTCCGACCACGGTCCGGCGCCCACTACGCTCGAGCCATGCGCCGGACCATCGTCTCCCTCGTCGACGACCTCGACGGCACGGAGGCCGCGGAGACGGTCACCTTCGGGATCGACGGTGACACCTTCGAGATCGACCTCTCCGAGGCCCACGCCGAGGCACTCCGCTCGACGCTGGACGCGTGGGTGGAGAAGGCACGGCGCGCCGGCGACGAACGACGGACGCACACCGGACCCACGCGCCTGACGACGGTGCTTCCCGCCGTGGGCGAGTCCCGCAACGCGCTGATCCGCGCCTGGGCGGCCGAGGTGGGGCACCACGCACCCGCGAGGGGACGCATCCCGCAGTCGGTCGTCTCCGCGTACGACGCCGCCCACCGGTAGCCGCCGGCTCCGCCCTCCGGCGTCTCACGTCGCGGGGCGGTCGTGGTACTCCTGCTCCGTCATCCGCTTGCCGTGGACCCAGTACTGCACGCTGCCGTCCTCGGCCTCGACGGCCGGCCCGTCGAGCCGGTGCAGCCGCGCTGCCGTGAAGTAGAGCGTGTCCCCGCGGGCGACGATCACCTTGTCGTAGCCGCCGGTGGGGTGTGGGGTTCCGCTTCTCCAGTCGGGCTGCGACGTCACGGTGCTGGGGTCTCCGGATCTGTGGGGTCGAACGGTCAGGGCTGCCTCGTGGTCCACGGTACTGCGAGCACCGCACACGAGAGGCCCCGCCCCGCGAGCGCGGAACGGGGCCTCTCGGTGGACCGTCAGCTGTAGGAGGGCGCGCTGCCGACGGCCTTGGGCGACGGGCCGTACTGGTTGTCGCCGTGGCTGTCCTGGACCGCGAAGACGATCAGGACGATGGCGCCCACGAACGGGACGAGGCCGATGAGGATCCACCAGGCGCTACGGCTCGTGTCGTGCAGGCGACGAGCCATGACCGCGAGGTTGGGCAGGAGCAGGGCGAGCGCGACGATGCCGGACAGGACGCCGACCTGACCCGGCTTCGCACCCATCGCCTGGTCGATGACATTGGCGATGATGCCGACGATGGCCGCCGCCAGCGCCCAGAACCAGTACTCGGAGCGACGGGCGCGGCCGGAGAAGGTGGCGTACTTGGACAGGACGGTCTTGATGGCGTCGACGAACGACACGAGTTGCCTCCAGATATGGAAGGTGGGTCACCGCGGCTGCGGAGCGGCGCCGATGGGCGCGACGGTACCCAACCACGTGCAGGCCTCGCGTGGGGCGTTTTCGACACCGTGTCTTTGCTGCGACTCGTCGACGACCCGCGGGCGCCCCTGAGCCGCAGGCCGGTTCAGTGGCTCTCGCGGCCCGACTGCTGGCGCGACAGGCCGTCGCGAAGCTCGGCCAGAGGCACGTCGGCGGCCAGGGAGTCGGTGACGAGCTCGGCCTGCGTCCGCGGCGACATGCCGTCGATGGGCTGGTCCCGGTCGAGGTTCGTCGGGAACGCGTAGCCCTCGGCGCTCGCGGCGACGACGTTGGCGACCTCGCGCGGCGGCATCCCGGCGGCACGGGCCGCCACGAGGGCCGGGTGGACGGCCTCCACGACGCGCGCCCGGTCGACGGTCTCCATCGCCCGACCGAACGCCGAGCTGACCTGCAGCAGGTTCGCCATGCGGCGCACGTCGGTCGTGTGGTTGGTGCCGGCAGCATGCAGGAGTGCGGGGTTGAAGAACACGGCGTCCCCGGCCGAGAGCGGCAGCTGCACGTGGTGGGCCACGAAGTACGCCTGGAACTCGGGCTGCTGGTAGGCGACGTAGCCGTGCGTGTACTTCTGGCTGTGCGGCAGGTAGAGCGTCGGCCCGGACTCGACGGGCATGTCGACGTGGGCGACGGCGCCCTGCAGCGTCAGCACCTGCGAGAGGGCGTGCACGTGCGCCGGGTACCGCGCGCACGTCTCGGCCGACTGGAAGCCGAGGTGGTAGTCGCGGTGCACCGTCTGGCCGGCGCCGCCGGGGTTGACGAGGTTGAGCTGCGAGGTGACCTGGTAGCCCGGGCCGAGCCAGGCCTGCGCGGCGAGCGCGAGGGCGTCGTTGGCGTAGTAGTCGACGAAGGCCCCGGGGTCGGCCACGGCGAGCTTCTCGAGGGCGTTCCAGATGCGGTCGTTCGCTCCAGGCTTGGCGAAGTGGTCGCCGGCAGCCGTGCCGCTCGCGCGCTGCTCGGCGATCATCCGCTCGAAGGCGGCGGTCGCGCGGTCGAGGGGCTCGGCCCCGAAAGCGCCTGCCAGCACGACGATTCCGGGCCCGTCGGAGAGGGCTCGCGCGAGCTCGGCCTGCACGTCGCCCCTCGTCGCGTCGTCCGCGGCCGTATGCCGGAGGGTGGCCCAGTCGTAGACGAGGACCTCCTGCTCGACCCGGGTCGCGTGCGGGTAGTCGGCGAGGTCGGTCGTCTCGTCGAGCACGGCGAGCAGGTCGGACAGCCGAGCGTCCTCGGGACGGATCCAGCCGGTGCGTGCGCTGGTCGGCGTGATGGTCATGGTGCCCTCCTCGGGCGGATCGACGGTGATCAGGGGTGATCGGTAGTGGTGCGGGTGGGCCTGCACCGCAGGTGCGGTCGTGGCCAGTGCCTCAAGGATGCGGTCGGAGCGGTGGTCGTCGAGGGACCGGAAGACCTCAGAAACACCTCAGTGGAAGGGGTGTCCGGACTACTCTCGTGCGCATGGCCCCGCACCGAACCAGGTCGCACCGTGTGCGCGACATCGCCGAGCAGTCCGGCCTGTCGGAGGCGACGATCGACCGGGTGCTCCACGGCCGTCCGGGGGCGAGCGCCCGGGCCGTGCGCGCGGTCGAGCAGGCCGTGCTCGACCTCGACCGCCAGCAGACCCAGCTTCGGCTCGCGGCACGGACCCTCCTGCTCGACGTCGTGGTCCAGGCACCGTCGCGCTTCAGCTCGGCCGTCCGCGCCGCCCTCGAGGACGAGCTGCCGGCCCTGCGACCCGCTACGGTGCGAGCGCGCTTCCACCTGCGCGAGAACGCCGACGTGGACGCCGCCGTCGAGGTCCTCGACGGCCTCGGTCGTCGAGGACGGGTCTGCCACGGCGTCGTGCTCAAGGCACCCGACGACCCCGCCGTGGCGTCCGCCGTGGCGCGCCTCGCCGCACGCGGCATCCCGGTCGTCACGCTCGTCACCGACCTGCATGACAGCGCACGGGTCGCCTACGTCGGGCTCGACAACGCCGCGGCCGGCGCCACGGCCGCCTACCTCGTGTCGCAGGTGCTCGGCGACCGGCCCGGCGACGTGCTGCTCACGCTGAGCCGGTCGTTCTTCTTCGGTGAGCGCGAGCGGGCCGACGCCTTCACGGCCACCCTCTCCCGCCTCGACCCCGACCGGCGCGTCCACACGATCTCCGACAGCGACGGGCTCGACGCCACGATGGGCGCCCTGATCGCCGATCTGCTCCGCTCGCAGCCGGACGTGCGTGCGGTCTACTCGGTCGGCGGCGGCAACCGCGCCATCGCCGGTGCGTTCACCACGGCCGGCCTCACGCCGGTCGTCTTCGTCGCCCACGACCTCGACGAGGACAACCTCGACCTGCTGCGCTCCGGGGTGCTCACCGCCGTGCTGCACCACGACCTCCACGCGGACATGCGGGCCGGCGTGCGCCAGGTCATGCGCGCCCACCGCCTCGTGCCCGGCGCCCCCACCTCGGTCGCGGCCCACGTCGAGGTCGTGACGGCATACAACATCCCTCCGCGGATCCACGCCCACTGACGACCGGCGCGGGCGGGCTGCGGTACTGAGGGCTTATTGAGGGGTTCGGCCGGCGCCACGCCGCCGCGAGGAGCCCCACGCTGGGGTCATCAACCGGGACCACGACGTCCTCGGTCGCCTCGGCGGATCGGGTGCGCGGGGTCGTGGCACTCGCACCCGCCCCGAGGAGAACCCATGCGCCTTGGCCTGATCGGTCTCGGTCGAATCGGCTCGTTCCACGCCGACACCCTGTCCCGGCTGCCCGCCGTCGACTCCCTCGTCGTGACGGACGTCGTCCCGGCCGCGACGAGAGCCGTCGCGGAGCGGGTCGGCGCCGACGTGGCCGACTCGCCCGCGAGCCTCTTGGCCGGCGGTGTCGACGCCATCGTCATCGCCGCGGCCACCGACGCGCACACCGAGCTGATCCGGGCCGGCGTCGAGGCAGGGGTGCCGGTCTTCTGCGAGAAGCCGTTGTCGGGCGACCTCGCCGAGGCCGTGGCGATCGCCCGCCACGTGACCGAACGCGGGACACCGGTGCAGGTCGGCTACCCGCGCCGCTTCGACCCCGCCTTCAGCGCCGCCCGGTCCGCTGTCGAGTCCGGCGAGCTCGGCTGGGTCCACACGGTGCGGTCGACCACGCTGGACCCGTCGCCCGCACCGCGCGCGTACATCGAGACCTCCGGCGGGATCTTCCGCGACTGCAGCGTGCACGACTTCGACACCGTCCGCTGGGTGACCGGCCGGGAGGTCGTCGAGGTGTACGCCACCGGGAGCGCACGGGGCGCGGACTTCTTCGCCGAGCTCGGCGACGTCGCCACGGCGGCCACCCTGCTGACCTTCGACGACGGCGCCACCGCGGTCGTGTCGAACACCCGCTACAACCCGCGCGGCTACGACGTGCGCCTCGAGCTGCACGGGACCGAGGACAGCGTCGCAGCCGGGTGGAGCGACACGACTCCCCTGCGCAACCTCGAGCCGGGAGCGACCTGGCCCGCCGGACCGCCGGCCACCTTCTTCATGGACCGGCTCACGGCTGCCTTCCGCGCCGAGCTGCAGGCGTTCACGGATGTCGTTGCGGGAGAGCGGAGCTCGCCGTGCACGGTCGATGACGCCCTCGCCGTGGCCTACATCGCCGAAGCCGCCGCCCTGTCCCTGCGCGAGCACCGCCCCGTGCGGATCGACGAGGTCCGGCTCCCATGACGGGCTCGACCGGCGAGATGCCGGCCACGGAGCCGCTGCGCCTCGGCATCCTCGGGGCCGCACGCATCACCGAGCTCGCCCTCGTGAAACCCGCGAGGATCACCGGTGCCCGACTCGTCGCCGTCGCCGCTCGCGACCGCTCCAGGGCCAGCGCGTTCGCGCAGGCCCATGGCGTCGAACGGGTCCACGACTCCTACCTCGACGTCATCGAGGACCCCGAGGTGGAGGTGGTCTACAACCCGCTGGCCAACAGCCTCCACGGGCCGTGGAACCTCTCCACGCTGGGCGCCGGCAAGCACGTCTTCACCGAGAAGCCGTCCGCGAGCAACGCGGCCGAGGCCGAGACCGTCGCTGCGGCCGCGCGCCGGAGCGACCGACAGTTCTTCGAGGGCTTCCACTACCTCTGGCACCCACTCGTCGCGCGACTCCACGCCATCCTCGCGAGCGGCGAGATCGGCGAGCTGCGACACGTCGAGACCGTCATGGACATGCCGGCTCCCGCTCCGTCAGACCCTCGATGGTCCTTCGAGCTCGGCGGCGGGGCCCTCATGGACCTCGGCTGCTACAGCCTGCACACCCTGCGCCTGCTCGCCCCGTTCGCCGGCGGCGAGCCTGCTCTGGTCAGCGCGACCGGCGGTGAGCGGAGCGGTCACCCGGGGGTCGACGAGTGGCTCACCGCGGAGCTGGAGTTCCCCGACGGCGTCACCGGGACCGCCGGCTGCAGCATGGCGAGCGACCACCACGAGATGAGCCATCGCCTCGTCGGCACCGCCGGCGAGGCGGTCATCACCGACTTCGTCAACCCCCACCACGACGACCGGCTCGTCGTCACCACCGCAGCCGGCACCCGCACCGAGCACCTCGGTCGACGCTCCTCGTACACCTACCAGCTCGAGGCCCTCACGACGGCGATCCGCACCGGCACCCCGGCCCGTCCCGACGCCGACGACGCCGTGCTGACGATGCGCCTCATCGACCAGTGCTACGAGGCGGTGGGCCTGGGCCCCCGACCCACGCACGTCGACCCCGAGAGGGCCGTCCGATGACGTCCCGATCCGCACCCGACGACCTCCTCGCCACGTGCTGGACGAGTGCCGGGGACGCCGCCTCCGACCGCGCCGACCTGCGCAGCCCGCTCACCCTGCGCGAGCGCGTCGAGGCCGCGTCGGCCGCCGGGTACCCAGGCTTCGGCCTCCTCTCCGACGACCTCCCTGCGGCCGTGACGGCATACGGCCTCAAGGGGATTCGCGCCCTGCTCACCGACAGCGGGATCACCCACCTCGAGCTGGAGGGCATCCCGTACTGGTGGGACGATGGAGCCCACCGACACGAGTCCGACCGCGTGCGCCGGGCACTCCTCGAGGCCGCGGAGACCTTGGGTGCCCGCCACCTCAAGGTCACCCCCGACGGCGACAACGCGCCGTGGGACCGCAGCCTCTGGGCTGCACGGTTCGCCGAGCTCGCCGCCCAGGCGCAGGACGTGGGCGCCCGCCTCGGGATCGAGTTCTTCCCGTGGTCCAACGTCGCATCGCTCGAGGAGGGGCTGCGACTGGTCACCGAGGCCGGGCACCCGGCGGGCGGCGTCATCATCGACACCTGGCACATCGCCCGCGCCGGGACGCCACCGTCGGACCTGGCGACGGTGCCGCTCGAACGCATCATCGGGGTCGAGCTGAACGACGCGGACCCACAGGTGGTCGGCTCCCTCTTCGAGGACACCGTCCACCGCCGCCGGTACTGCGGCGAGGGCAGCTTCGACCTCGCGGGCATGATCGCGGCCCTGAGGTCCGCCGGCTGGGCCGGGCCGTGGGGTGTCGAGATCCTCTCCGACGAGCACCGGTCGCTGCCGGTCGGTGCGGCGCTTCTGCGCGCCGCCACCAGCGCCCGCCGCGCGCTCGAGACGGCGCGTGCGCCGACCTCGTGACGCGGACTCAGCCGCCGACTGCCCCGTTGGAGCCGGTCTGGACGCAGCGGAAGGGCTTTTGCCCGTCTGCTCCGTGGTAGACGTACTCCTCGGCCCCGGCACGCAACACGATGCGATAGCCGTCGACCAGCGCCTGCGTGTACGAGTAGCCCGGCTTGGGACAGCCGAGCGAGCCGTCGGGCCACGTGACCCGCTCGTGGGTGACCACGTCGATGTCGGCAGGGTCGACGCCTGTCAGGGCAGCGAGATCAGCGATCGCGAGAGCCTCGGGGTCGACACCGCTCGTGGGTTCGGCGGCCCGGGGGGTGCTCGTGGCATCCGCCGCGCCGCCGGATCCGTCGCTGACGGCGCAGCCGGAGGTCGCGACGACGACAAGGAGAGCCAGGGCAGTCAATCCGAAGCGGGACACGTCTCCTCCTCTGCGGCCGTCGGTGTCAGTGTCCGGGTGGTGCCGATGATCTGTCTACCGTGGGCGATCGCTCCGGCGAATCAGTCCTCGCTGGACGGCCACGGCCACCGCGGCGGTTCGTGAGTCCACGTCGAGCTTGGCGAAGATGTGCACGAGGTGTGACTTGACGGTGGCCTGGGACACGAAGAGCTCGGACGCGATCTGTTGGTTCGACCTGCCCGCCGCCACGAGGACCAACACATCGGTCTCCCGGGTGCTCAATGCCTGTGACGGGATGCGGATCCGCTCGATGAGGCGGCCGGCGATGGCGGGCGCGAGGGCCGACTGCCCCGCTGCGGCCGTACGCACGGCCGCACTGAGCTCATCCGGTGGAGCGTCCTTGAGCAGGTAGCCGCAGGCGCCTGCCTCGACGGCAGCGATGATGTCGGCGTCGGTGTCGTAGGTGGTCAGGATGATGACGCGTGGAGCGGCCGGCGCCATGGTGATCTGCCGGGTCGCGGCGCTGCCACTCAGGCCGGTGCCGAACTGGAGGTCCATCAGGACGACGTCGATGTCACCGCGGCCGGCACGCTCGACCGCAGCCTCTGCGGTGTCGACGTCGTCGACGACCGCGATGTCCGGCTCGGACTCCAGGACGGCGCGCAGTCCCGCGCGCACCACCGGATGGTCGTCGGCAAGAAGGAGACGGATCGCAGTCACTGGCGCTCACCGGTGGCTGGGGTCGCGCTGAC
The DNA here is from genome assembly GCF_001428505.1 of Terrabacter sp. Root181. Taxonomy (GTDB): domain Bacteria; phylum Actinomycetota; class Actinomycetes; order Actinomycetales; family Dermatophilaceae; genus Terrabacter. The sequence goes on along the minus strand of NZ_LMHU01000001.1, from coordinate 1,106,830 downwards.
CCGGTCGAGATGAACCGATACCGCTGTGCCGCGGCCGGGTTGGGACTCGACCGTCAGCGTGCCGCCGAGCTCGGCAGTCCGAGAGCGCATGGACCCGAGGCCATAGCCCCCACTGCCGGGCTTGTCGGCGGCGGGCGCGTCGGTGGCGAAGCCGATCCCGTTGTCGACGATGTCGAGGGTCACCTCGCTGTCCATGATGGTCAGGGTGACATCGGCGCGGGTGGCTCGCGAGTGCTGCGCGGCGTTACCGAGCGCGCCCTGGGCGATCCGGAGCAGGGCGACCTCCACGGGCTTGGCCACGGCGGTCGCCGGACCCTCGTCGTGGAAGACGACGTCGATGCCGGTCCGGGAGGCGGTCGTGTCGCACAGTCGCTGCAGAGCCGCCGGCAGGGTTGAGCTTTCGAGGTCGCCCGGGGTCAGGGCGCGGACGACGCGGCGGGCCTCTGCCAGGTTGTCCTTCGCGGCGACGCGGGCCTGCTCGACGAGGACCGCCGCCCGGGCCGGGTCGACCTCGCGGTCGGGGTCCAGGGAGCGGGAGGCCGCTTGCAGGAGCAGCTGGATGCTGGACAGGCCTTGGGCGAGGGTGTCGTGGATCTCCCGAGCCAGGCGTTCTCGCTCGTCGAGAACGCCCGCACGGTGTTGGGCGGCGGCCAGCTCGGTGCGGGTGCGGTCGAGCTCGACGATCAGCTGCCGTCGCTGCTCCGACTCGGCCTGCAACGCCTGGTAGCCGAAGACGGTGGCGATCGGGACAACGGCTCCCAGCACGGGTCCGATCGCCATTGCAGCCGTGAACGTCTCCTGGTGCCAGCCGAACCCGGCGACCGACACCAGGGTCACGACGGCGACTGCTGCGAGCCCTTGCCGCGGCGGCAGGAGGTGCAGCAGCAGCAAGAACCAGGGGAACGCCAGGTAGACGGCCTCCGGGGTCAGGATCAGCAGGGCGACCCAGGCCGAGAGCAACAGCGCGAGCCAGGCGCCGGCCGCGAGCTGGGACCCGGCGACGACCGCCGACCTGGCTCCGACCGCATAGACGACTCCCACGAGAGCAGCGAATGCCACGACCCACGGCCAGCCGGGAGCCTGGTCGGAGGCGCTGCGCCCGGCCACGAGGACGAGCAGTGCGCCGACCAGCAGGTGCAACCCCGCTCGCAGCAGGGCCGGCACCGGGGTCGGTTCCCACCGGCGGGTGGCCGCATCGTGATGGGGCTGGCTCCGGGCACCGTGGATCATGTCGCTGGAGAGCCTATGGCGCCGACGCGAGGTGGCGCATCCATCAAAGGGTTGAACGGCCACTGCATCTCTTGATCGCGCGGATCCGTACTCACGCCCGATGCCGCGAGCGTGCGGATCGAGGAACGTTGCCTGTGGCGCCGCAACCGCGGCGCGCCGGTCATCCGAGCGCTGGAGCCCACGGGCGGGCGTGCACGAGCCGGGACACCGTGGAAAGGAAGCCACCGGCGTGTTCGTCGCCATCCGAGATCTCCGCCATGCCAAGGGGCGGTTCGCGCTGATGGGGGCCGTCGTCACCCTCATCACCATGCTCGTTGTCCTGCTGTCCGGCCTGACCGCCGGACTCGCGCGGGGCAACACCTCCGCCATCACCGACCTGCCCGCCGACCACCTCGTGTTCTCAGCCCCGGCCGAGGGACAGAAGCTGGCCTTCACCGAGTCCTCGATCACCCCCTCCGTCCAGCAGGAGTGGGCCTCCGTGGACGGCGTGGTCAGCGCCGATCCGGTCCGCATCGCGATGACCCGTGCCAGCGGGAGCGGGAGCGGGAGCGGGAGCGGGAGCGGGCGCAGCGCCGCTGTAGCGGTGTTCGCCGTCCCGGCCGGTTCCGCGCTGGCACCGCGAGTCGGCACCGACCGGGTCGTCCTGTCCTCGAAGGCCGCCGCCTCGCTCGAGGTCGCCGCGGGTGACCAGATCGAGCTGACGGGTCAGCTCGTCACCGTGGAGGCCGTCTCCGGCGATGACGAGTTCTCGCACGCCCCGGTGATCTGGGCGGCCACCGAGAACGCGCCATCCTCCGGGCTGACGCCGGGCAACGCCACCGTCATCGCCCTCACCACCACCGGCGGAGCCGATCTCGCCGCCGCCGACCAAGCCCTCGGTACCCGCACCCTCACGGTGGCCGAGTCGCTCTCCGGGATCGGCTCCTACACCTCCGAGAACGGGTCCCTGCAGCTCATGCGCGTCCTGCTGTTCGCGATCTCCGCCCTGGTCATCGGCGCCTTCTTCACGGTCTGGACCGTCCAGCGCAGCGGCGAGATCGCCATCCTCAAGGCCGTCGGTGCCTCCACGGGCTACCTGCTCAAGGACGCACTCGGTCAGGCGCTGGCGCTGCTCGCCATCGGCACGGCCCTCGGCACCGCAGCCGCGTCCGCGATCGGGGCAGCCATCAGAGCCTTCGCCGGCACCGCCGTCCCGTTCGTCCTGGCCCTGCCCACCCTGCTGTTCCCCAGCGCGGTGATGATCCTGCTCGGCCTCGTCGGTGCGGCGGTCTCGCTGCGCACCGTCACCTCCGTCGACCCCCTCACTGCCCTGGGAAGTGCACGATGACCCTCCACATCGACGACGTCACCCTCACCTACCCGGACGGCGAGCAGCGCCTCACCGCCCTCGACCACGTCAGTCTCACCGCCGAACCCGGCACCCTCACCGCGATCGTCGGGCCTTCCGGCTCAGGCAAGTCCAGCCTGCTCGCTGTGGCGGCCACACTGATCACCCCCGACTCCGGGCGCGTCCTGCTCAACGGGCGCGACCTCGCCCAGCTCAGTCGCACCGAGACCGCGAAGGCGCGACGGGAGGGGATCGGCATCGTGTTCCAGACCTCCAACCTGCTTGCCTCACTCACGGCCCTGGACCAGCTGCTCGTGATCGCCCACATCGCCGGGAGGGACATCGATGCCGCCCGGATCCAGGCCATGGACCTGCTTGGCGCGGTGGGACTCGTCCCCCAGGCAGACAAGCGCCCCAGCCAGCTCTCCGGCGGACAACGTCAACGTGTCACGATCGCTCGAGGCCTGATGAACCAGCCGTCCCTGCTGCTGGTCGATGAACCCACGAGCGCCCTGGACCGCCACCGCGGAGAGGCCGTGCTCGACCTGCTGCGTGAGCTGACCACCGACCGCAACCTCACGACGGTGATGGTCACCCACGACCACGAGCACCTCGCCACCGCCGACGCGGTCATCGAGCTCACCGACGGCAGGATCGCGACTCTCGCGGACGGTGATGCGGTTGAACCGGGCGTCGTTGCCATCGCGTCCACACGATGATCCGATCACGGGGGCGCCGGCACCTCATGACGGGCTGGGTCACGTGGCACACCATCCGTTCGCTGAACGGCCACTGGTGCCCGGCCGTGAAGCAGGCGACGATGACGCCATGGCGAAGTCTGGGGGTGGCCCGCGGTTCTTCAGGCGTCGCGGTGACGAGCTGACCGTGAAGGACGGCGAGGGCAACAAGCACCACGCAACCCTCGAGCGCGTCGACGCGGACACGACCCAGGAGGACGGCTCGTTCGTGCTCGGCTACTGCAAGAGCTGCGACTGGACGGGCCCCGCGCGACGAGCCCGCGACAAGGCCCGCAAGGACGCGCTCGCGCACGCCGACGACTGCCCCAGCAAGGGCAAGGTGCGTCTCGGCGTCAGCGAGGAGGACCTCCGCTAGGTCGACGACCACGAGGACGACCGCGCGCGGACGACCGCGCGGTCCCTCAGCCGGGCCCGTGGCGCACCAGCCAGCGCAGCTCGCTGCGGTGCTGGAGCCCGAGCTTCGCGAGCACCGAGGCGACGTGCGTCTTCACGGTCGCGGTGCCGATGTCGAGGGCGGCCGCGATCCCTGCGTTGCCCGGGTCGCCGTCCGGGCCGATGACGAGGGCGACGACCTCCCGCTCCCGCGCGGACAGCCCCTCGAGCGGGTCGGTCACCGGACTCCTCCCGCGGGCCGTCTCGGCGCGGCCGCCGAGACGGGTCATGAGGGCAGCCTGCACCTCGAAGCAGCGTCGGCTGAGCAGGGCGAGCCGGTCGCGAGCGCCGTCGTCTGCGTCCGGCGGCAGCTCCTCGGCCGTCTCCTCGATGTCGAGCGCCAGGCGGGTCAGCGCCGAGGACGCCTGGTTGACCGCCATCAGGGTGCCGGCACGCCCGTCGTCCGAGAGCTCCGGGTAGACCGCCCCGAGGTTGAGACGCCGACCCGGGCTGGCCGCATGGATCCGGTCGAGCACCAGCGCCGCGAGCCAGGTCAGCGCCGTCACGACCTCGTCGGTCATGACGTCCGGGGTGTCCGACAACGCACCCAACAGGCCCACCACCCCGTCGACGCCGAGCATCGGCACGACGACGGCGTCGGCGGAGAGCTGCCCGTCGCCGAACCGCACTCCCCGGTTGAGCAGGGCACCACCGTCGTCCCGGTAGCGATAGGGCCGGTGCGAGGCGAGCACCCAGGCCACGACCCCGCTCGGGCCGTAGGCAAGCGTTCCGGTCTCGAGGTAGCGCCCGTTGCTGAAGACGTACGGGTAGGACAGCTCGCGGTCCTGCTCGTGCACGAGGGCGACGTAGAAGTCGTCGAGTCTGGTGATGGCCCCGACGGCCGCCCGGCAGGCGTCGTAGACGGTGAAGACGTCGCTGCGGTCCGCCTCGTGCATGACCTGGTCGGCATGGCGCAGGGCCCGGATCGTCAGGTCGCTGAGCGTCATCGTGCACCCCCTCCTGCAACGCGCTCGTCCCACCTCGGGCGAGGTGGCCACCGTAGAACGCCCTCGACCCGCGTGCGGCCGCTTTCACGCAGGTCGGCTCCGCCGGCGAACGACCCGCCCACTCCCCCTCCGGCGGATACCCCGCGGCCACGCCAGGGCTGATAGTGGGCATGGCCGGTCGATGGCTCGCAGGTCACCGACGGCCCGGATCAGGGGTTCCATCCGGTTGCGCGACGGCACGGGTCGGTCAGGGGGTATGCCGCAGCGCACCGGCTCGTCCGGCCGTCGAGTGCCGCGATCGCCCCGGTCCCCGGCCTCGTGGAGGGGCGCCGGGGACCGGGGCACCGCTGGCTTCGGAGACACCTGGCCTCCGGTCGGCCCGACCGGACAGCCGTCGCGGCCACGACGGCCGGGGTCGCGAGGCGGGGTCTCAGTAGCGCTCGTCCTTGCGCAACGCCGGCGGTCGCCCGTCGGGATCCTGGATCACGTCGAGCGGGAGCGTGGCCCAACGCCGCTGCCGGGCCGTGAGCTGCGGCAGAGGCAGCCGGCGCAGCCGCCCCGGCGGTCGCGACCCGTGGCTCCCGGCGGCAAGCCACGCGTCGAGCCGCGCGGCATGGTCGGCATAGACCTCGACCATGTCGGCAGGATCCAGGCAGTCGCCCATCGTCGCCTCGAGGCCGCGGTCGCGCACGTCGTCGAGCCGGTCGAGGTGCTCGGCGGCAAGGGTGAGACGCAGGTCGCGGGCGTAGGACTCGTCGAGCACGACGGCCGTGAGCTCCGAGTCGTGCGTCCAGGAGCGACGGCTGAAGTTGTCGGAGCCGGTGCTCGCCCACGTGTCGTCGACGATGCAGACCTTCGCGTGGACGTAGACGGGGACGTCGGCGTGGTTCACCAGGCCGTACGCCGTCACGCGGCCGGGAGCGACCTCCGTCAGCCGCCCGATCGCGCGGTGACGGCCGAGCAGCTGCGGCACGCGGTTGACACCGGCCAGGTCGGGGACCAGCGGGATGACGACGACCACGTGGAGGTCCGGCTGCCTCCGGAGCTGCTCGTCGAAGACCCGCGCGACGTCATGCCCCCAGAAGTACTGGTCCTCGACGTAGACGAGGCGCTCGGCCCGCCGGACTGCCTTGGCGTAGCCGCGGGCGACGCTGCGTTCTCCACCCCTGGCGAAGGGATAGTCGCGGCCCCGGCCCAGGTCGGGGTAGGTCCGCAGGAGCTGCACGACGTGGTCACCTGCGAGCGGCGGCGGAGGCCACTGTCCGGGAAGGCGGGCGGGCGTGCTGTCCAGGCCGCGAGCCCTGTCGGCCAGCCGACGCCACGGAGCGCGCGACAGCGGGGCCGGGTCGCCCCAACGCTCCCTGAACACCGTCTCCACGTCGTGGACCGCCGGCCCCTGGATCGCCACCTGGACGTCGTGCCACGGCGGGCGTGGGCCGTACTCCTCGCTGAGGGGCTGGGGCTGCGGATCACCCTGGTGCGTGGCGTCATCGCGCCGGTTGTGGGCCACGTCGATACCGCCGACGAAGGCCACGTCGCGGCCTGGGTCCTGGTGGTGGCGGATCACGACGAACTTCTGGTGGTGGGACCCGCCGGCGCGCACCCGCATGTCGAGCAGCACCTCGGCGCCCCGGCGCTGCAGCTGCTCACCGAGGTGGCGGTTCTCGGTCGCGAAGAATCCGGTCTGGTCGACGTGCGACCGCCACACCAGCCCGCGGACGACGACCCCGCGCCGGTCCGCGCGTGCGAGCACCTCGACCACCTCGCTGCCGGGCTCCCCGGTGAGCCGTTCGTCGGCATCGCCCTGCCAGTCGGTGAAGAGGACCAGGTCACCCGGCCCCGTCGCCTCCACCGCGTCGTACAGCTCTCGGAAGTACGTCGCGCCGTGGATGAGCGGACGGACGTGGTTGCCCTCGGACCAGGCCAAAGGGCCGTGCAGGTCGTCCACCCGGGTGGAGGGGTTGCCCCGCTCGGCCCGGGTCAGCAACCAGTCAGCAGGGTCGGTCATGCTCCGAGCATGCCGCACTCACGACGCCGGAGGGCCGGCGTCGCGGGCTGGGTCAGCCCTCGCCTCCCTCGTCCGCGTCGTCATCCTCGTCGTGCCGTTCGTCTTCGAAGTCCTGCACGAGTTCCTGCGCCCGTTCGTCGCGGCCGGCGGTGTCGTCGTCGTCCAGGTCGTTCATCGCTTGCCCCAGAGCCCAGTCCGGTAGGGACCGGCCCGAGTCGGGGCTTGAGCTCGTGGACATGTCCTTCACCCTCCGCCGCGCACCTGGCAGTCGTGCACAGGTCCATTGTGACGCCCGTGGTGGCGACCCGCTCCTCCTCCAGCCCTCGGGTTCCCCGTCCTGATGCTCGCGAGACGTGGATCGGTCGCCCCTTCCTCGAGGGCCAGCACGGGCCCGGCGATGTTCAGCGGGCGTAGGGTTCGGGAATGAGGTCGGCGCACCGTGCGGCGACAGACCGGAGTCAGCGATGCGGACCGATCCGCCGGTCGTGCCACCAGCCGCACCGCAGCTGTCGGAACTGATGTCGCTCGTCCACGCAGCTCAGGCAGACGTGCGAGTCCTGCGGTCCGGGCGGGTCGATGCGGCTCTTCTGATGGCCGCTCGGGGCGCGCTGCTCGACGCCACGGAGAGATATGCCGCCGAGCTGGTTCGACGCGGGCTGCCGATGCCGCCCGGTCTTCGTGACGACCTGCGCCTGCAGCGGAGGATTCGCGGCCCGCACCGGTCGGGGTCGCTGCGCAACGGTTGAGCAGTCGGGTTGAGCTCCCCGCGCGGCAGCCTTCGGATCCCACGCCGCGGCCTAGCCCCACCTCGTACACGAGGAGGGGCACCGGGAGGGATGGACGTTGGAGGAGCCCCTCGCCTGACACGGTCAGCCGGAGATGATGTCCAGCCGTCGAAGCAGGAAGAGCACGGTGACGGCGAAGTCGTTGCCCGCGGTCTCACGCCCGACGCGGTCCCAGTCGACCTGTTCTCGCAGGGCCCGTGTGACCGGAAGGACCTTGGCGAGATCGCAGTAGTGTTCGTCGAGCGCGTTCAGCTTGTGCACGAGCAGCTCTGTGGCCTCGAGCACTGGCATCTCGACCGACAGGACATCCATGGCCGTCGCGCGCTGGACCTCCGCACGGTGCACGGCCCCGCCGACCGGTCCGTGGATGATGTCGACCATGGCCCCGTCGGCGTAGACCTTGAACAGCCAGTCCTCCGGCGGCTGCACGACATCGAGCCCTTCGTCAGCCAGGTGCTGGGCCACAAGGTCCGCGTCCTCGTCCGCGACGAGGAAGTCCACGTCGTGGTCGGGTTCCGGCCCTCCACGGGCCCATGCCGCATAGCCACCCATCAGCGCGAACGGCACGCCGGCCCGCTTCAGTGCCACGGCCACGGTCTTGAGCGCCTCCCGAAGGTCCGGCGCGTCGTCCACTCCCATGGTGTTGGTTTACCCACACGAGCACGTGCGCCGACAGCCCGCATTCGCGTGCGCCGACGGGCCGGCGGGTAGGAGCCTGTCATGAGAGTCGCGACGTTCAACATCCTCAACGGACGCGTGCCGACCGACCAGCACGTCAATCTCGTCGGATTCCGCGAGGCGATCCGCCGCCTCGACGTCGATGTCCTGGCGATGCAGGAGGTGGACCACAACCAGCACCGCTCGGACCGCGCCGACCTCACGGCCATCGCCGCCGAGGCGATGGAGGCACCGGAGCACAGGTTCGTGGCGGCTCTGTCCGGCAGCCCCGGTGCGACCTGGATCGCGTCAACCGGCGAGGAGCAGCCCGACGCTGCCGCGTACGGCATCGCCCTCCTGTCGCGCTTCCCCGTGCGAGGGTGGCGGGTCGTGCGGCTCGCACCGGTGCCGGTGCGGGTCCCGATGCGCTTCTCCGGTCGCCGCCTCCCTGAGCTGGTGCGCGACGAGCCTCGGGTCGCCGTCGTCGCAGATGTCGAGTCCCCCGGCGGGCAAGTCACGGTGGTGAACACGCACCTGTCGTTCATCGACTGGTGGAACGGCCGTCAGCTGCGCCGCCTCGTTGCCGACATCGCCGACGACACCGGACCGGTGTTGCTCATGGGTGACCTCAACATGGGACCCGAGCGCGCGACGCACCTCACGGGGATGACATCGGGCGTGCAGCTGCTGACCTACCCCGCGGCCGGACCGACCCAGCAGATCGACCATGTGCTCGTGCGTGGAAACGTACGGACCCACCGAGGCGAGGCCGTGGCGCTCCCCGTCTCTGACCACCGGGCACTGGCTGTGGACGTCGAACTGCTCCACGACCCTGCGTGAGCGGACGACACCAGCGGGGCCGGGGCAAGCCACCCATGGCAACCGAGGATGCGTCAAGATCAGGAGCATGGCCGCTTCGCAGCATGACGAGACAGAGCGAAAGTTCGACGTCGAGACACGAACCGTCTTGCCGAACCTCACCTCCGCTGAGGGCGTGTCCTCGGTCGACCAACCCGGCGAGTTCCAGCTCGAAGCTGTCTACTTCGACACCCCGGACTACGACCTCGCCCGCGCGCGAATCACGTTGCGGCGCCGCACGGGCGGCACGGACGCGGGGTGGCACCTCAAGCTGCCTGCCGGACCAGACACCAGGACCGAGATACGCGAGCCACTCGGGCCTGTAGGCGGTGACGTGCCTGACCAGCTACGGACGCGAGTGGGCGCCATCGCACGGGCCCGCCCCCTCGCACCGATCGCCATCGTGAACACGACTCGGCGTGAGTACGCCCTGCGTGATGCCGAGGGCGCAGTGGTCGCGCGGGTCTGCGACGACGCGGTGCTGGGTCAGCTGCTCGGCGACGACGAACCCGACCAGACCTGGAGGGAATGGGAGGTCGAGCTCGACGCAGGCCCTGCCTCAGTGCTTGAAGCCGTCACCGCGGTCCTGCTCGCTGCCGGCGCGGTCCCGGCGAGCGCCGGGTCGAAGCTGGGTCGCGTCGTGGGCGAGATCCCAGGCGTCGAGCAGGTCCGGCCATCGAAGAAGCAGCTCGCCAGGGGCACCGCCGGCCAGCTGCTGTCCGCGCACCTGACCGAACAGACCGCTCGTCTGCACGAGCACGACGCCGGGGTGCGGGCCGGCCATCCCGAGTCGGTCCACCGGCTTCGGATCGCCGCCCGGCGGCTGCGGTCCGCGCTCAGCACCTTCCGACCGATCCTCGACCGAACCCACACCGATCCCGTGCAGGAGGAGCTGCGCTGGCTCGGCCGGTCGCTCGCGCCAGCGCGCGACGCGCACGTGCTACGTGAGCACCTGCTCGCCCTGGTCTCGTCGGAGCCGGATGAGCTCGTCATCGGCTCTGCCGTGACGCGCATCGAAGACCAGCTGCGCGCTGATCACCAGACCGGGCTCGTGGGGGCCCGCGAAGCACTCGACAGTGACCGCTACTGGCACCTGCTCGACACCCTCGACACTCTCGTCGCCAGCCCGCCGCTGCGACCGCACGCGGACACGTCGGCCCGCACGATGATGCCGCGTCTGCTGGCCCGTGACCTGAAGCGGCTTCGTCGCGCGGTGCGAGCGATCGAGGCCGCCCCGGACGCCGCCCACCGCGACATGGCGTTCCACGAGGCCCGGAAGAAGGCCAAGCGCCTGCGCTACGCAGCCGAGGTCGCAGTACCCCCGCTGGGCAAGCGGGCTCGTTCACTCGCGAAGTCCGCCAAACAGGCGCAGAAGGTGCTCGGCGCGCACCAGGACTCGGTCAACGCGCGCGGCCGTCTGCGCGAGCTGGGAGTGCAGGCGCATCTGGCCGGGGACAACAGCTTCTCCTTTGGTCGGCTCCACGCCCTGGAGCAGGTTCGTGCCGAACGTGCCGAGGCCGAGTTCGAGACGGTCTGGACCAGGTTCAGCCGCAAACAGATCCCGCGCTGGACCGGCTAGCACGGACTGCACCCATACCTCTCGGGGTTGCAACGCTCTCAGTGCGTGACAGCCCCACTCAGCGACTGCCACGTGCAGCGACGACGCTCGTTGGTTCGAGGCCCGGTGCTCTGGGTATCGGATGCCTGTGCGAGCAGAGGTCGTCGTCGTGGGCGAGATCGAGCACGACGACCTCTGGCCGTATGCCATCGCCTCCCAGCGCACCGGCGACCTGTCCGTCTTCGCGCTGGAAGTGCATGACAGTCAAGAGTTCCTCGGAGTCCTTGAGATGCTCACGGCTCGCGGTGCTGAGGTCACCCACGCCCAACTGCTCGCTTGAGAGCGCGGCACATTCGCGTTCGACAGGGTTTGTCACCTGTTCGACCGGGTGCGGCGCTCCAAGGCCTCGATGACGGTGGGGCAGACGTCCACGTCGTAGAGCCGTTCGACGCTCTGCATCCCTCCGGGGCTCTCGGCGTTGATCTCGACCACCTTGTCGCCGATCACGTCGATGCCCACGAGGAACATCCCGTCTGCCACGAGCTTCTCGCTCATCACGTCCACGACGGCGAGCTCGACGTCGCTGACCTCGAGGGGAACGGAGCGCCCGCCCGTGCTGATGTTGGCTCGAGGGTCGTTGCCGGTGGGCACCCGTCGGAACGCCGCGAGCTTTCCACCGCGCTCGAGGATGCGTCCTTCGAGGACGAAGATGCGTGCATCTCCCCGCTCTCCCCCGTCGATGAACTCCTGGACGATCGCGTAGCCGTCCTGCAGCACCGCTTCGGTCATCTGGGCGAGGTTGGTCTCGTCGGCGTCCTTGATCATGAAGACGTTTCGGCCCTTGGCTCCGTAGAGCGGCTTGACGACGGAGTGACCCACCATGCGGACGAACCGCTCGATCGACTCGGGGTCGCGCGTCACCAGTGACCGGGGTCGGATCTTCTCGGGGAACTCCTCCAGGTACAGCTTGCTGGTGGCGCGGATCAGGGACATGGGGTCGTTGACCACCACAACGCCGCGGGCCTTGAGCATCTGGCCGAAGACGGCGCCGAGTGGGCTCGCCCAGGGGCGCTCCTGCAGGTCGTCGATCGACTCGTTGCGCAGGACCACGGCGTCGAGGTCGTCCAACACGATTCGTTCGGCGTCGCCCTCCTGGACGCGGCCCATGAACGTTCGAAGCGTGTCACCGCCCTCGAGCGTCGCGATCCGAGCCCGGCCGAGCAGCTGCCCGTTTCGCTCTCCGAGCTCGAGGTCGCCGACGCCGAGGTACCAGACCTCGTGGCCGCCCTGGGCGGCGGCTCTCGCCAGCCTGGTGGTCGTGTACTCGTCGATCTCCGTGGCGACGTCGTTGACGAGGAAGGCAAGTCTCATGTGGGCACGGCTCCTTCGTAGAGGTCGGTGACGGACATGCCCGCGCGTATGCCGTCCAGCCGTTCCTGCGCGCCGGGAACGTCGAGCCAGCGCGGACGGACCCATGGCGCTTCAAGCACCTTGCGGTCGAGCAGATCCTGGATCAGCGGAATGTGGTCGACCGCGAGCTTGCCGACGAACAGGACGTCGAGGTTGACGCCCTCTGCGAGCAGGTCGAGGAGGCGGCTGATCCCGCGGAGGTAGATCGCGTCCTTGACGGACCCGCCCGCGACGACGACGCGAATGGCGATGGCCCACGCGGTCCGCGCCGGGATCCCATGGTCCGCCCTCAGCGACTCGAAGATCTCCAAGAAGTCGGCTCCGTGCAGCATCCGGTCGATGGCGATGACGCGCGCCGCGAGCACCCGCAGCCGCCGGGGGTCCAGCCCGCCGACCAGGTACTCCGCCAGCACGGCGAGTCCCTCCTGGGTCTCGTCATAACCCGGCAGGCCGATCGTCAGGAGCTTCAGCGCTTGCCTGGCACCGTTCTGGTACGTGACGACGTGAGTGCCGACCTCATGGTGCAGCAACGCCTCGACGCGGTCAGCCCTGATCGCTGCGGCCTCGGGGATGAGCAGCTGGCCGAACGACACCATCAGCTCCGAGATGTCCTCGCGCACCTGGACGTTCACGGGGAAGCCCGGGTACTGGGCGCCGTATCGATGGAACTCGGCACGCGCGGCCTCCGCAAAAGCCCCGGCGGTGACGCTGCGCCCGCTGGGGACCTGGGCGGGGATGAGCCGCAGCAGCTCTTCCGCATCCGCTGCCAAGACCCGGGTGATCCCCCCGTAGAGCTGCAGTGACCCGTACACGAAGCGCGACGTGTCGCGATCCTCCAGAGCCGTGACCTGTCTGGCTATCTCGTCCCGCTTGGATCGCAGAAGTGCGTGGAGTGCGGGATCCGTGACGTTCTCGATCTCGAGCCCGTAGAGATCACGCCGCACCAGGTCCGGGTCGAAGTCCAGGGGCCGCAGCCGCAGCGTCGGCGCGCTGCCATAGTCACTGCGTTCGAAGTCGACCCACGCCTCGGCCGCGTTGACCGGCGTCAGGTTCAGCAGCAGATCCACGGTGCGCTCGAGGCCGGTGAGGCGAGCATCGATGTCAAGAGCCGGCCCCAGCCGCTGCCCCGTCAGAGTTGACACGCCATGTACATACCCAAGGCCCGGCCATACCACCTGCGGCACGCAGCGGTCTCGCTCTGGCTCAACGCGGGTGCGCCCGTCACCCAGGTCGCCGATCGGGCGGCACACAGCGTGAACGTACTCCTCCGCGTCTACGCGTCCTGCAGCCATCTCTGCGTCGAGCCCGGCAGATTTCCCCACAGACACTCGTAAAGAGCCGTCGTCGGCCACCAGCGGGCCCCCGCCGCCAGACAGCAGAAAGGGCCCCCGACCGGCGTTTCCGCTGGTCAGGGGCCCTTCTGAGCACTGGGTGGCAGGTGAAGGATTCGAACCTTCGTAGCTCTCGCGACGGATTTACAGTCCGTTTCCATTGGCCGCTCGGACAACCTGCCCTGGTGCGTCTGGAAGGATAGCAAGAGATCGGGCGCGGTCCGAAATCGGGCCCGCGGCGGCGCTTTCGTCGCGTCCGCACGCGTCTCGAGCGCCCGCCCGACAGACCAGACAACAGCATCCGGAAGGACCCCACCGATGGCCGACTCCTCGTTCGACATCGTCAGCAAGTTCGACAAGCAGGAGATCGCGAACGCGGTCAACAGCGCCAGCAAGGAGATCGCGACGCGCTACGACTTCAAGAACGTCGGCGCCTCCGTCGACCTCGCGGGTGACGTCATCAAGATGAAGGCGAACACCGAGGAGCGCTGCCTCGCGGTGCTCGACGTCGTGCAGACCCACCTCGTCAAGCGCAAGGTCAGCCTCAAGCACCTCGACGTCCCCGAGGCCGGACCGCGCCTCTCCGGCAAGGAGTACCACCTCGACGCGCCCCTCAAGGAGGGAATCTCGCAGGAGAACGCGAAGAAGATCAACAAGCTCATCCGCGACGAGGGGCCCAAGGGCGTCAAGAGCCAGATCCAGGGCGACGAGCTGCGCGTGTCGAGCAAGTCCCGCGACGACCTCCAGGCCGTCCAGCGGATGCTGCGTGAGGCCGACCTCGACGTCGCGCTGAACTTCACGAACCAGCGTTGAGCGCGCGGGTCCGCTTGGGCGACAGGTGAACCCACCACGAGAGACCACGTATGCCGTCCACCCAGGTGGGCGGCATACGTGCGTCTCAGCGGGGGCGGGCGAAGCCGCGCAGGTCCGGGAAGACCTCGACGGCGAGGGCCCACCAGAAGAGGTGGCCGCAGAGCTCGGCGTACTCCTGCGGCGTCACCCAGCGCGTCTCGTGGATGCCGTCGTCGCCGTCGGTGAGCTCCGGCCGCACGTCGTCGAGCCGGGTTCGGAAGACCTGCAGGAAGGGCTTGTCGCGACCGAAGAGGTTGTCGTCGGTGCGAGGCGTGAACCGCTCGTAGCCGCAAGGCAGTACGTCCGGGTGACGCAGCCTGAGTCCGGTCTCCTCGAACGTCTCGCGCACGGCGTTCTCGACCGGTGTCTCGTCGTCCTCGCGCCACCCACCGGGAGAGCCCCACTCGCCGCGACGCACGCTGTGCACGACGACGAAGTCGCCGCGCCGGTCGCGGACGAAGACCATCGCCGCCAGCACGCGGGCCGGGTCCATCGGGTCGTCGGAGGCCACGAGGTCGACGTCGCTCGAGCCGTTGGGGAACGACACGTCGAGGATGCGGAGGACCCCGCGGTCGCGCTTGCGCTTGCGCAGCCGCAGGCCGGACGCGTTGAGCCGGCGCGCGAGGTCGGCCCCGCCCGTCGGTGTGGCGCCGGCGTCGACCGCGTCCTGCCACCGTCCCTGCGGCACGTCGTAGTGGTCGCCGTCGAACGACCGCGGGTGCAGCTGGGCGGCGCGGGCGACGGCGTGCAGCTCGTCGTAGGAGGTGTCGCTGACGAGGTGGGCGAAGAGCCGACCGTGGGCGGGCCAGATCGGCTGGTCGATCCACACGGTCATGGCCCCGAGCCTAGGCCAGCCCCATCACGTACGCCGTCGGGTCCCCTGTGGATGACGCGCGCCGCCGCCCCTCCGCCCGACCTAGCCTCGAACGCACGCGGCCGCCGTCCGGCCGGTCCACCGATCGAGGAGTAGACCCATGTCCCGTTCCGTCGTTGACACCGAACGCATCGCCGCCGCGGCCGGCGACATCAACCGCCTCGCCGACACCATCACGTCGAGCACCGCCGAGCTGCGCGGGCGCCTCGCCGGCATGGGCGCCGACTGGCAGGGCCCGGCCAAGGTCGAGTTCGAGCGCGTCATGCACGACTACCAGCGCATCCGGGCCCAGATGACCGAGGCGCTGGCCGACGTCGGCCGCCTCACCCTCAAGGCGTCCTCGGCGTATGCCGAGCACGAGAACGCGACGCGCGCCCTCTTCGCCCGCTGAGTCCCTCGCGGGCACACGGCATACGCCGCTCTGCCTCACGGGCGCCTGGGACCCCGGGACGCCCGGGACGCCCGAGACGCCCGAGACGCCCAAGGGCGGCTCCCCCGTGAGGAGGAGCCGCCCTTGCGACGTGCTGCGGTGCTGCTCAGACGGTTGGGCTCAGAAGCCCATGCCGCCCATGCCGCCCATGTCGTCGCCACCGGGCATGGCCGGCGCGTTCTTCTCGGGCTTGTCGGCGATGACGGCCTCGGTCGTGAGGAAGAGCGCCGCGATCGAGGCTGCGTTCTGCAGCGCCGAGCGCGTCACCTTGACCGGGTCGATGATGCCGGCGGCGAGCAGGTCGACGTACTCACCCGACGCGGCGTTGAGACCGTGACCGGCCTCCAGGCCGCGCACCTTCTCCGCCACGACTCCACCCTCGAGACCGGCGTTGATCGCGATCTGCTTGAGCGGGGCCTCGGTCGCGACGCGCACGATGTTGGCGCCGGTCGCCTCGTCACCCTCGAGCACGAGCTCGTCGAGCGCCTTGGCGGCCTGGATGAGAGCCACGCCACCACCGGCGACGATGCCCTCCTCGACGGCAGCCTTCGCGTTGCGGACGGCGTCCTCGATGCGGTGCTTGCGCTCCTTGAGCTCGACCTCGGTGGCCGCGCCCGCCTTGATGACGGCGACGCCGCCGGCGAGCTTGGCGAGGCGCTCCTGGAGCTTCTCGCGGTCGTAGTCGGAGTCCGACTTCTCGATCTCGGCCTTGATCTGGGCGATGCGGCCCTCGATCTGCGAGCGGTCCTCGGCGTCCTCGACGATGGTCGTCTCGTCCTTGGTGACGACGACCTTGCGAGCGCGGCCGAGCAGGTCGAGGGTGGCGTTCTCGAGCTTGAGACCGACCTCCTCGGAGATGACCTGGCCACCGGTGAGGATGGCGATGTCGGTGAGCATGGCCTTGCGGCGGTCGCCGAAGCCGGGAGCCTTGACGGCGACCGACTTGAACGTGCCCTTGATCTTGTTCACGACGAGCGTCGCGAGTGCCTCACCCTCGATGTCCTCGGCGATGATCAGCAGCGGCTTGCCTGACTGCATGACCTTCTCGAGGAGCGGGATGAGGTCCTTGATGCTGCCGATCTTGGAGTTCGCGACGAGCACGTAGGCGTCGTCGAGGACGGCCTCCATGCGCTCGGTGTCGGTGACGAAGTAGGCGGAGATGTAGCCCTTGTCGAAGCGCATCCCCTCCGTCATCTCCAGCTCGAGGCCCATGGTGTTGGAGTCCTCGACGGTGATGACACCTTCCTTGCCGACCTTGTCCATCGCCTCGGCGATGAGAGCACCGATCTCCTCGTCGGCCGCCGAGATGCTGGCGGTCGAGGCGATCTGTTCCTTGGTCTCGATCTCCTTGGCCTGCTCGAGCAGGCGGGCGGTGACGGCCTCGACGGCCTTCTCGATGCCGCGCTTGAGCGCCATCGGGTTGGCGCCGGCGGCCACGTTGCGCAGGCCTTCCTTCACCATCGCCTGGGCGAGCACGGTCGCCGTCGTCGTGCCGTCACCGGCGACGTCGTCGGTCTTCTTGGCAACTTCCTTGACGAGCTCCGCGCCGATCTTCTCGTACGGGTCGTCGAGCTCGATCTCCTTGGCGATCGAGACGCCGTCGTTGGTGATCGTGGGGGCGCCCCACTTCTTCTCCAGGACGACGTTGCGGCCCTTCGGGCCGAGGGTCACGCGGACGGCATCGGCGAGGATGTTCATTCCTCGCTCGAGCCCGCGACGCGCCTCTTCGTCAAACGCAATGGTCTTGGCCATTCGGGTGGTTCCTCCCACGCGAATCGTTGGTGGTGGCCCGCATGACGCCCGCGACGGACGGGACCGGTCTCCCCAGCTTCATGTAGCTGCGAACCCAGCCCCTCGGCATACGGCCCATTTCTGTCACTCCCCTAGGGAGAGTGCTAACGCCATTATTGGCACTCTCGGGGTGAGAGTGCAAACGTCTCACCCGCTCGGGTGAGGGCGTATGCCGTGGGGTCGGCTCAGGCGTCCCCGGCCGGTGCCAGCACGGTGGCGATCCGGGCCGCGTGCGCGGCGGACTCCTCCGGCGACGCGTAGGTCGTCCGCGGCCAGAAGAAACCGCGCAGGCCGTCGCCCTTGGTCCGTGGCACGACGTGGACGTGCAGGTGCGGCACGGACTGGCTCACGACGTTGTTCACCGCGACGAACGTGCCCTGCGCGCCGAGCGCCTCGACGACGGCCGCGGCGAGGCGCTGGGTCGCCCCGAGCAGCGTGGCGTGCAGGTCCGCGGGCAGGTCGAGCAGGGTGTCGACATGCCGGCGCGGCACGAGCAGCACGTGGCCCTTGAAGACGGGGCGGCGGTCGAGGAAGGCGACGAGGTCCGGCTCGTCGAGCACGACGTCGGCCTGGACCTCCCCCGCCACGATCGAGCAGAAGACGCAGTCCATGCCGACAGGCTTTCACGCCCGAGCACGGTCGGGCGGGCCGCGGGGCTCAGCAGATGACGAGCAGGACGCAGCCGCCGTCGCTCGACGTGGGTGAGGGGCTGGGCGTCGGGATGGGCTTCTTCGTCGAGGTCGGCTTCGGCTTCGGGTTGCCCCTGGTCGGCCTCGGGCTCGGGGCGGCGGTCGAGCTCGGTGCGGGCGCCGTGGTGGCCTGGCTCGGCGACGGAGCGGGCGCCGTCGTCGTGGGGACCGACGAGGTCGGGTGGGAGGCCGGCTCGACGACGACAGCGGTAGCCCGCGGTCGGGTGGTCCCGGGTCGGCGGGCCCCGGTCGCCCCGGTCGCGCCGGCCCCGCTGGTGGCGGCGGTGGAGGTGTCTGCCGAGCCCCAGCCGTCGTCCGAGGTCGTGCTCGACCAGTCGCCCCCGGGCAGTCCGGGGAAGCCGCCCGACGACATCGCCTCGTCGCTCCAGCTGTCGCCGGACCAGAAGGCGACGGCACCGGTCGAGAGCAGGGCGATCGAGGCGAGGACGGCAGCGATGACGACCTTGCGTCGGGACTTCGAGCCGGGAGTGGAGGTGTGGATCTCGGTCGACATGGTCCACAAACGTAGAGGAACCGGGCGCCGGACGCCTCCTCAGGACGTGGCCGCTACGGTGGACCCATGCTCGGCGAGACGTGGATCACACCAAGGGTCGCGGCATGACCGCACCGCCCGAGGGAGCCACGACGGCGACGACGACGGGCTTCGTCGAGGTCGCCGATCGCGTCTTCGTCGCGCGCTACCGGCAGTGGGACGTCAACGTCGGACTCGTGCTCGGCCGCCACGGCGCCGTCGTCATCGACACCCGTGCGAGCGACGTCGAGGGCAGCCAGGTGCTCGACGACGTCCGGCGCCTCGGCCGTGACATCGAGGTGCGCCACGTCGTCAACACGCACGTCCACTTCGACCACACGTTCGGCAACGCCGCCTTCGACCTCGCGACGGTGCATGCGCACGACAACGTCGGGCGCACGATCGAGGAAGACGCCCAGCGGATCAAGGCCGCCTTCCGGGCCGACCCGGGAGCCGGTCCGGAGCACGGCTACACCGAGCGCGACGCCGCCGAGGTCATGGCTACCGTCGTGCGCGCGCCCGACCGCACCTTCGGCTCCAACGCGACCATCGACCTCGGTGACCGCGTGGTCACGATGACGTATGCCGGTCGCGGCCACACCGACGGCGACGTCGCCGTGCTCGTGCCCGACACCGACGCGATGTTCCTCGGTGACCTCGTCGAGGAGAGCGCCCAGCCGTCGTTCGGCAGTGACTGCTGGCCGCTCGAGTGGGCCGACACACTCACCTCGCACCTCGTCCAGGCCGCTGACCGCATCGTCGTCGTGCCGGGACACGGACGCCCGGTCGACGGCGCGTTCGTGGCCCGGCAGCGCGACGAGATCGCCGCGGTCGCGGCCGTGATCCGCGAGCGCCGGCTCGGTGCGGGCTCCCTCGAGGAGGCGCTGCGCGAGCCCGACCCGCGCCTGCCCTACCCGCTCGACCACCTGGGTGCAGCGATCCGCCGGGGCTGGGACCACCTCACCCCACCCGCCCCCTGACTCCGCGCCGACGGGCGCCTCGGGTCCGGTGGTGGAGTTCTCCCAGCACGTGGTGCCGACTGCACTCCACGACCTGCGGCCCACGCAGACGGCCCTCACGCGACCCGATGCCTCGACCGAGCCACGCCGCAGCTCGGGCCGCACGACGTGAGCTCGCCGTCCCAGCCGCGGGATCGGAGGAGCTGCCCGACCAGCAGACTCGCGCGACAGGGCTCGAGAACGTGGGACCAACCCAGTCGCAGGGTGGCATCACCACGGCTCGCGGCGTCGACGTCGCGCTCGAGATCGGCCCACTCGCGCGCCGGCCCTGCGTGGACGAACCGTCCGTCGAGCTCCACGACGACCCCGAGCTCCGGGTACTCGACGTCGCGGTAGGTCACTCCCCACCTCGTGACGGCGCGGACCTGCCGGCGCGCCGTCGGCAGGCCGTGCGCTCGCTCGACCTCGGAGAGGTAGCGCCGTTCGAGGACCGACATCGTCCCGTTCGCGATGTCGTCCAGGATCGCCAGGAGGAGCCGTCGCCGAGGCAACCGCCCACGTGCGGCCAGCGTGGCGCGAAGGCGTGAGGCGGTCGTCGCTCCCTCCTGGCACGCATCCGACAGGACGGCGACGGCGTCCGCCTCGCCTCGACAGCTCGACGCCACGTCGAGAAGGGCCTCGTCGAGGCGGAGACGCGGCGGCGCGAGGTGGAGCAGGACGCGACTCTCGAAGTCGGACCGACGGGTCACGACGACACCACTCGGTGGCACGACCCGTCGACTCGCGTCCACGACGACATGGACCGGGTCCACGTCGGCCACGCGTCCGAAACGGATCCCCTTGTCGATCCACGCGTCAGCGCGCCCTCCCCCGTTGAACGACCTGAGACCGTGAGCCCGCAGCGCGGACGGCCCGGCGAGCGCCGCGGGCCAGTGGAAGAGCGTGGCGGCCCAGGCGCGCTGCGACCACGTGGCGGGCCCGGTGTGGTCGACGTAGATGCCCGGGTGGATCCGCGCCAGCTCTCGACGGCGCAGCAGCCTCTCCAGGCCGTTGTCGTCGAGGCCGCACTCCAGGGCCTGCGACCGCGAGATCACCCCGTCCTGCGACCGGAGCAGTCGGTGCGCGCACGACAGGTCCATGCCTCCGAGCGTGACCGCGCATCCTGGATGCCGCACAGCGGCGGCGTCTGCCTGTGGCTGACGAGCCACCCCGACGAGGGGGTGTGGATGATCCGCGGGATGGCTCGATGAGATCCTTCGGCACCAGGTGCCGGGAGAGCTCCACGACCTTGCGGCCCGCGCCCCTGATGTGGGCCCGGCTCTGGCCCTCGTGGCGGGGCCCGTCGCGACCGTGCCCGGGCAAGCAGCCCGCGACGGTCGACGCAGCCGTAGCATCCGGAGCACCAACCCACCGCCGAAGGGCCGTCCGTTGTCCGAGCTCCACCCACATTCGTCCTCGCCCACGTCCACCGCCGCCGCGGCCCCACCGCGACCTGGACTCTCGTGGTTCGCCCGCCGGCGAGTCGAGGCACTCGACCAGGCCTCGGCCCGGATCCACGGCGTCCTGCTCGCCCAGGTGAGTCGGGGCGAGCGCCCCCAGGCTTCGACCCGCACGTCACGTGGCGTCATCGCGATCTCGGTGCTCGTACTCGCCTCGTATGCCATCGCGTTGGTCCTGCTCGTCATCGCCACCGTCGCCTCGAAGAACGTCATCGGCTGGTTCGCCGTCGTCCTCGGCTGGCTGATCGTGGTTGCCATCGCGCCACGGCCCCACCGGCTCGAGGACGTCCGACTGCTGCCAGCCGATGACTATCCGAGTACCCACCGCCTCGTGGCAGCCGTGGCCGAGTCGGTCGGTACGCCGGCCCCGGACCTCATCGCCGTCTCGATCGAGTTCAACGCGGGCGTCGCTCGAATCGGCTGGGGGCGCCGTCAGGCGCTCGTGATCGGGCTACCGCTCTGGACCCTGCTCACCGACGACGAGCGCCTCGCCCTGCTCGCCCACGAGATGGGACATCTCCGCGGCCGGGACACGGCCCTCAGCCACCTGGCGGCCGTCGCGCACGGCGTGCTGCGTCGCGCCGCCACGCTCCTGACCCCCTTGCCCGACGACGCCTACTCAGACTTCGTCGACGACCGTCGCGATGTCTCCGAGGCGACCATGAACGCTGTCGGCTCACTGGTCCTCCGCGTGCTCTCCGCGCCCGCAACCCTCCTGCTCCTGCTCTTCGAGCGCCTCGCCGCCGTCGAGTCCCAGCGCCGCGAGTACCTCGCCGACCTCCGGGCCGCCGAGGTTGCAGGCACGTCCGCCGTCGTGCGTCTGCTCGTCACGACCGAGAACCTGCCCGGCCTCCACACGCTGGCCGCCGCGGGGGCGCGACGGCGAGAGGACCCCTTCGCGGTCCTCGAGGCGGTGCGCGAGCGTCCGGGCCCGACGGCGCAGCAGGTCGCGGCCGCACGCCAGCGGGCGCGAGAGCAGGACCTGCGCTGGGACGCGAGCCACCCCCGCGACGACCTGCGCCTCTCTCTCGCGGAGGCCCGCGCCGCGGAGCGCTCCATGGGCGCCTCCGACGTGCAGCACGGCGCCGACCGCGAGCTGGCCGGTCTCCGGGGCGAGCTCACCCGTCAGCTCTCCGACGAGCTGGTCCATCCCTACTACTGAGCCCTCCGGGTCTCAGCGCGCCGGCTCCCGGAGTCAGCGCGCGATCGCGGACGGGAACGCGTCGGACCACGAGCGCAGCATCACGCCGCCGTCGGCGGAGCGGTCGACCGACGTCGCCGCCAGCAGCGCGTGGACGATCGCTCGCGCCACGCAGTCGGCGCCCGCCTCCATGAGCAGCGTCTGCTCGACCGGGTCGGGTGCCGGCCGCTCCCCCGTCGCCAGCGTGAAGAGGGTGTCGCCGTCGAAGAGCGTGTGCACGGGCTTGAGCGCCCGCGCGAAGCCGTCGTGACCGATGCCGGACATCTTCTGGCACTGGGCCTTGGTCAGGGTGGCGTCCGTCGCGATCACCCCGATCGTCGTCGCGAGGCCCGGGCGGCCGGTGTTGGCGGGCAGCGCCTCGGCCCGGGCCCGGGACTCCTCGAGCTCTGCCGCACTCGGCCGACCCACGTGGGCCAGCTCGTCGCCGAGACCCAGGCCCACGGCATACGGCAGCCCGGTGGCAGGGTCGACGGCCGAGCCGACGGCGTTGACGGCGACGAGCGCTGCGACGGTGGCACCCGACTCGAGCACGATGCTCGCGGAGCCGACGCCGCCCTTGAAGCCGCCCGCCTTCGCACCGGTCCCGGCGCCGACGCAGCCCTGGGCGACGGCCGAGGCCGACGCACTGGCGTATGCCGCCCTCCCGTCCTCCGCGCGCGGACGATGGGCCCACGTGCCGCCCCGTCCGAGGTCGAAGAGGATCGCGGACGGCACGATCGGCACGACGTGTCCGGGCTCGCCCATCGGCCAGCCGATCCCGTCGTCGAGCAGGGCGTCCACGACACCGTCGGCGGCGGCGAGGCCGAGGGCGGACCCGCCGCCGAGGACGACGGCGTTGATCCGGTCGACGAGGTTGCGGGGGTCGAGCAGGTCGGTCTCACGCGTGCCGGGGCCACCGCCACGCACGTCGACGCCGGCGACCGCACCGCCCTCGGGCGCGAGCACGACGGTGACGCCTGTGAGCCACCCGGGCTCGTCACGGGTGCAGTGGCCGACGCGCACGCCGGAGACGTCGACGAGGGAGTTGGTCGGGCCGGGGGCCGCGACGAAGGGGCCACCGCTCACTGCGGTTCCCGGAGGTCGAACTCCATGAGCCGACCGGGCGAGCTGAAGCCGAGCCGCTCGTAGAACTCCTGCGCGCGGTCGTCGGGGGCGTTGAGCCGGATCCACTTGACGTCGGTGGTGCGCGACCACTCGATCATCGCCTCGGTGAGGGCGCGGCCGACGCCGCGGTCACGGCAGCCCGGGGCCACGAAGAGGCCACCGACGTGCAGCCAGGAGACGTCCTTGCGACCGGGCCACGGCAGCGCGTGGATGCGCCGGGTCTCGAGGATGCCGGCGTGCTCGCCGCGGCTCTCGGCGATCCACGTCGGCCGGTCGGGCCGCTCGGCCAGCCACGCGTCGACGAAACGGTCGAGGTAGCCAGTCTCGGACGGCATACCCAGCTCGCGGGCGAACTGCAGGTGCAGCGCGGCGACGATGAGGGCGTCGTCGGCCGACGCGCGGCGGATCGTCACCTCGGCCATGAGGGAAGTGAACCACGCGCGCGTTGCGAGGGCCCGCATCACCGGCTCGAGCGGCCACCTGCCCATCGGTGGGACGGGCGACGTGAGGGACGGGTCAGACGTTGATGCCGAGGCGGCGGCTCGTGCGCGCCCGCTGGCGGCTCGCGCGCATGCGGCGCAGGCGCTTGATGAGCATCGGGTCGGCCTCGAGGGCCTCCGGGCTGTCGAGGAGCGCGTTGAGCACCTGGTAGTACCGCGTGGAGCTCATGTCGAAGAGCTCCTTGATGGCCTGCTCCTTGGAGCCGGCGTACTTCCACCACTGGCGCTCGAACGCCAGGATCTCGAGGTCACGCGCACTGAGGCCGTCCTCGGACTCGTGGCGGTGCGGCTGCGCCGTGGCGTGTTCTGTGCTCATGTCCCCGTCTCGCTGGAGTGGTGCTGCGTCTCACGTCGTGCGTTGGCTCCGGTCACACCCTAGACCGAAATGACAAGGGTGTCATTCAGCTCGGGCGTGGCGCGGCATGTCGTCGGCGGGGCGCTCGGAAGGCCCGGAACATGCGTCCCACCAGCCTCATGAGCCCCACCCGTGACGCGTCGTCGCGTCCGGTCGTGCGGCGTCCCCCGTGCGTCACGCCATCGTATCGAGGATGGCGTTGACGTCCTCCTTCGTCGTGTGCGGGTTGACGATCGCGAAGCGCGTCAGCGTCTCCGCGCGGAACGTCGTCGGCACGACGAAGGCGAACTCCTGCGCGAGTAGCCGGTCGGTCCACGCCTGGTAGTCCTCGGGCGACCAGCCGAGGCGCCGGAAGACCACGACCGAGAGGTCGGGCTCGCGCACCGCCTCGAGGTAGTCGCGGCGCCCTATCTCGTCGGCGGCGAAACGCGTCACCTCGAGCGTGCTCTCGATGGCGTCGACGTAGGCGTCGGTGCCGTGGACCGCGAGGGAGTACCAGAGCGGCAGGCCGCGGGCCCGCCGCGTCAGGCCGATGGAGTAGTCGGTCGGGTTCCACTCGGCCGACTTCGTGATGACGTCGAGGTAGCCGGCCTCCTGCGTGTGCGCGACCCGTGCGAGCTCGGGCTCGCGGTAGATGAGGGCGCAGCAGTCGAACGGCGCGAAGAGCCACTTGTGCGGGTCGACGATGAAGGAGTCGGCGTGCTCGATGCCGGTGAAGAGGTGGCGCACCGACGGGGCCGCGAGCCCGGCGCCGCCGTAGGCACCGTCGACGTGCAGCCACAGGCCGTACTCGCGGCACACCTCGGCGACCGACTCGAGGTCGTCCACGACACCGAAGTTCGTCGTGCCGCTCGTCGCGACGACGGCGAAGAAGGTCTCGGCGCCGTGCTCCTCCAGCGTCCTGCGCAGCTCGGCACCGGTCAGGCGCAGCTTCTCGTCGACGTGGACGCCGCAGACCTCGGCGTCCATGACCGCGGCCATCGAGACGACCGACGAGTGCGCGTTGTCCGTCGCGGCGATCCGGTAGGGGCGCGCGCCGGTGCCCGCCTGCTTCGCGCGAGCCCTGGCCGTATGCCGTGCCACGACGAGCGCTGACAGGTTGCCCACCGTGCCACCGGGCACGAAGACGCCGCCCGCCGAGTCGGGCAGGCCGGCGAGGTCACTGATCCAGCGCAGGGCCTGGTTCTCGGCGTAGACCGCGCCGGCGCCCTCCATCCACGACCCGCCGTAGATCGATGACGCGCCCACGACGACGTCGAACGCCGCGGCCTCGCGCGTCGGAGCGCACGGGATGAAGGAGAGGTAGCGGGGGTGGTCGGTCGAGAGGCAGGCCGGCGCCAGGGTGTGCTCGAAGAGCTCCATCGCCCGCGTCGAGCCGAGACCCTGCGGGGTGATGGTCTGGCCGGCCGCGGCCCGGAGGTAGTCCTCGGGCTGCGCGCCGTCGAGCGGGATCGGGTCCATGAGCAGTCGCTCGCGGGCGTAGCTGAGGACCTTGTCGACGGCGACGTGGTCGGCGTCCTTGTCGAAGCTGTGCACGCACAGATGCTAGGCCCTGCGACCCGGTGCCTCCGACCCCTCCGACCCCCTCCGCACCGAACGCCGCGTTCGGTGTCGAGCTCGGTGTTCTGACGGCGCGTTCGCGACCGAACGCGGCGTTCGGTCGTTGGGACGCAGCCTGCGGGCCGTCAGGTGCGGACCGGGACCCCCAAGGACCTCAGCCGATGAGGGCGGTGCGCAGCTCGCCGGCGGTCGCCACGACGGCCGTGGGCCGCACGCCGTGCAGGGCGTCGGGCAGGCCCGCGCCCCACGTGACGGCGACGGTGTCCATGCCCGCGGCCTTGCCGGCGAGCACGTCGACGACCGCGTCACCGACGTAGACGGCGTCGTTGGACCCGCGCCCCATCCGGTCGAGCGCGAGCAGCAGCGGCGTCGGGTCGGGCTTGTGCCGCTCGGTGTCCTCCATCGCGACGAGGACGTCGACGTGCTCGCTGATGCCGAGGATGTCCATGGCCTGCTCGGCCGACTCGCGCCGCTTCGACGTGGCGACACCGACGTGGACGCCCGCAGCGCGCAGGTCGCCGAGCACCTCGACGACGCCGTCGTAGCCGCGGATGAGGCGCTCGGTGTTGTCGGCGTTCCACTGCAGGTAGGTCGCGTAGAGCTCGTCCGCGTGCTCGGGCGAGTGGTCGCGGAACGCGCCGATGAGGGGCCGGCCGATCCACGAACGGATCACGTCCGGGTCCTCCTCGCGGCCGATGACGGTGCGGAACGCGTGCTGGTAGGACTCGACGATGAGGTTGATCGTGTCGGCCAGCGTGCCGTCGAGGTCGAAGACAGCGGTGGACCAGCGGGGAGAAGTCACCGGCCGAGCCTAGGGCAGCGGGGACTCCAGCCACCGCCCGCGTCTCATGACCCGGGTCGCTCGGGCGGCCTCGTCGACGACGACCACGTCGGCGCGGGATCCCACGGCGAGCGCCCCCCGGTCGGCCAGCCCGAGCGCGCGGGCAGGCGTGCGCGTGGCGGGGCGGACGGCATACGCCATCGGGACGCCGGCGGCAACGGCCCGGGCCACGATGTCGGCGACGTGGCTCGTGCCCCCGGCGATCGATCCGGGCGTCGTGCCGTCGGGGTCACGGGTGAGGCGGGCGATGCCGCGGTCGACGACGACCGAGAGGCCGCCGAGGACGTAGGCACCGTCTCCGACGCCGGCCGCCGCCATGGCGTCGGAGACGAAGGCGACGTGGTCGGCGCCGACGAGGTCGAGGACCGTGCGCACGGTGTCGTCCGACAGGTGCGCGCCGTCGGCGATGAGCTCGACCGTGACGTGACCGCGCGCGGCCGAACGCATCAGTGCCGCAACGGCGCCCGGCGTGCGATGGTGCCACGGGTCCATGCCGTTGAAGAGGTGCGTGGCGAGGTCGGCGCCGGCCGCGACCGCCGCCTCGACCTGCGCGTAGGTGGCCGTCGTGTGACCCACTGCCGCGTGGATGCCGGCCGACGTGAGCCAGCGGACGAGGTCGAGGCCGTGAGCGCGCTCAGGGGCGAGCGTCACCTGGCGGATGTGGCCGCGGCCGAGCTCGATGAGGCGCTCGACCTCGGCGAGCGAGGGGTCACGCAGGAGCGTCGGGTCGTGGGCGCCGCAGCGGGCCTCGGCCAGCCACGGACCCTCGAGGTGGATCCCGTCGACGACGCCGTCGTCGGCGAGCTCGGCGAGCATCGCGACGCCCCGCTCGAGGTCACGGGAGCTCATCGTCACGAGGCTCGCGAGGAGGCTCGTCGAGCCGTGCGCGTGGTGGTGCTCGGCCGCAGCGGCGGCCGCGTCGTCGCGGAGGTCGGTGAACGCCGTGCCGCCGCCGCCGTGGCAGTGGATGTCGACGTATGCAGGCAGCATCGTCCCCGACACCCGCTCGGCCGCGTCGGCGCCGGGCGGGGGCTCCGCGCCGGCCGTGAGTGGAGTGACGGCCGTGATGCGCTCGCCGTCGACGTGGACGAGGACGTCGGGCAGCACCGTGTCGTCGACGAGGGCGGGTCCGCGCAGTGTGAGGTTCATCGGGGTCGATTCTGTCGCACACCGCACAGGGGTAGCGTGTGGCCGTGCCAGCCCGCCCCCTCAGCGACCTCGTCCACCCGACGTGGGTGCCGGCGCTCGAGCCGGTCGCCGACACCATCACCGCGATGGGGGAGTTCCTGCGCGCGGAGGTGGCGGCAGGTCGCGGCTACCTCCCGGCCGGCGACCGCGTGCTGCGCGCCTTCTCGCTGCCACTGCCCGACGTGCGCGTGCTCGTGGTCGGCCAGGACCCCTACCCGACACCCGGTCACCCGGTGGGCCTGAGCTTCAGCGTCGCGCCCGACGTGCGCCCGGTCCCCCGGTCGCTGCAGAACATCTACCAGGAGCTCGGCACCGACCTCGGCCTCCCGACGCCGGGCGACGGCGACCTGACGCCGTGGTTCCAGCGCGGCGTGATGCTGCTCAACAGGGTGCTCACGGTGCGGCCCGGCGCGTCAGCCAGCCACCAGGGCAAGGGCTGGGAAACCGTGACGGCACAGGCGATCTCGGCCCTCGTCCAGCGCGGCGGACCACTGGTCGCGATCCTCTGGGGACGGCAGGCGCAGTCCCTCGCCCCCATGCTCGGCGACGTGCCGCGCATCGAGTCGGCCCACCCGTCCCCGCTCTCGGCGCGTTCCGGCTTCTTCGGCTCGCGGCCCTTCAGCCGCACCAACGACCTCCTCGCCCAGCAGGGCGCGGCACCCATCGACTGGAGGCTGACATGACCCAGCCCGCACCCGACGGCTCCGGACCCACGGTCTGGACGCGCTTCGTCGCGATCGGCGACTCGTTCACCGAGGGCATGTGCGACGACGACCCGACGTTCGGGCACGACGGCGAGTTCGCCGGCTGGGCCGACCGGCTCGCGTCGCACCTGTCCGA
Source organism: Terrabacter sp. Root181 (assembly GCF_001428505.1). Classification (GTDB taxonomy): domain Bacteria; phylum Actinomycetota; class Actinomycetes; order Actinomycetales; family Dermatophilaceae; genus Terrabacter. The sequence continues at coordinate 1,078,314 of NZ_LMHU01000001.1, read as the reverse complement.
GATCGCTCGCAGCGAGGGGCTCGACTTCGGCTACGCCAACCTCGCCGTGCGCGGCCGCAAGCTCGCCGACGTCGTCGGCCCGCAGCTCGAGGACGCCCTGTCGCTCCAGCCCGACCTGGTCAGCATCGTCGGCGGCGGCAACGACATCCTGCGCCCGAAGGCCGACCTCGACGGCCTCGCCGCGCGGCTCGAGGCCGCCGTCGCCCGCATCCGCGCGACCGGGGCCGACGTCCTCATGGCCACGCCGGTCGACCCGGCCGACGCCCCGCTCGTCAAGGCCACCCGGGGTCGCGCCGCGATCCACACCGCCAACATCTGGAGCATCGCCCGTCGCAACGGCGCCCACGTCATCGACCAGTGGGGCCTGCACGCCCTCCGGGACTGGCGGATGTGGTCCGAGGACCGCATCCACATGACGACCGAGGGCCACCGCCGCGTCGCCCTCGCCGCGCTCGAGGCCCTCGGCCACACGCCGACCGAAACCGACTGGGCCACCCCGCTCGAGCCTGCTCCCCCGATCGGCCGCCGCGAGGCGCTGCAGGCCAACGCGCAGTGGGCCAAGGAGTACGTCGGCCCGTGGGTCCACCGCCGCCTCACCGGGCGCAGCTCGGGCGACCACCGCCTGGCCAAGCGCCCCGACGTCGCCCCCCTCGACTGACGCCGCGTCACACGCTCGGGCCGGGACGCGGACGCGCCCGGCAAGTACGGCTCCGGATCCTCCGTCGACCACCCGGCATACGACCACTTCTTCGGAACACCCTGCCCGCCACCTGAGGATCTCCTGAAAATGGATGGCTCCAACCTCTGGCGCGGAGCGGTCCGTCCTGCCATTCTCCTTCTCGGGTTGCTCGGGGGAGCCCCAACCCGACACCACTGGTGCGCGTGACCCGGATCGGGCCACGCGCATCGCGCGGACCGGCGGCCGACGACGGCTGCCAGTCGAGGAGGATCAGTGCGCAGGACGTCCAGGGGGCTGCTCAGCCTCGCTCTCGCAGCCGGCATGGGGGTCGCCGTCGGCGCTCCCATGGTCGGCGCCCAACCGACCGTCGACCGGGTCGCCCACCAGCCGGCCGACGCCGCCGCCCAGAAGGGGTCGGACGAGCTCCCCAACCCCAGGGAGGACAAGCGCCGCGCTCTCAAGGAGACGGCGATCAAGCAGGTGCTGAACGGCACCGCCACGCCCGTCAAGAAGGGCAACAGCACCGTCGTCAAGGTCAAGGGCGCGACCGGCGGGAAGGGCCCCACCGACGAGTACGTCGAGCTGAGCCGCGAGGGCACCGACAAGATCTTCGTGATCCTCGCCGAGTTCGGCAACGAGCGCGAATCGCGCTACCCCGACCAGGACACGGACCCGGCCACGCCCGGCCCGACGACGTTCGAGGGCCCGCTGCACAACGCGATCCCCGAGCCGGACCGCACGCTCGACAACTCGACGAACTGGAACGCGAACTACAGCCGCGAGTACTTCCAGAACCTCTACTTCGGTGCCGGCGGCCCCATCGGCCAGGGCGGCACCCAGGAGAGCGTCAAGCAGTGGTACGAGCGCCAGAGCTCGGGCCGCTACAGCATCGACGGCGAGGTCTCCGACTGGGTCAAGGTGCGCTACAACGAGGCCCGCTACGGCCGCTCGAACGGCTACCCGTGCGCCGGCAACGTCTGCAACAACACGTGGGCGCTCGTCCGTGACGCGGTCAACCAGTGGGTTGCCGACCAGAAGGCCGCCGGCCGCACGCTCGACCAGATCAAGGCCGACCTGGCGCTGTACGACCAGTGGGACCGCTACGACGTCGACGGCGACGGCAACTTCAACGAGCCCGACGGCTTCATCGACCACTTCCAGATCGTGCACTCCGGTGGCGACCAGGCCGATGGCGACCCTTACCAGGGTGAGGACGCCGTCTGGTCGCACCGCTGGTACGCCTCGACCGCGGCCGGCGGTCCCGGCGGGGCGACGGGCACCCCGATCGCCGACACCGGCATGTGGGTCGGTGACTACACGATCCAGCCCGAGAACGGCGGCATGTCCGTCTTCACGCACGAGTACGGCCACGACCTCGGCCTGCCCGACCTCTACGACTCCGCCACCGGCGCCGACAACGGCGTCAACTGGTGGTCGATGATGAGCCAGAGCCGCCAGGCCGGTCCGAACGACCAGTCCATCGGCGCGCGCGGCTCGGACTTCGGCGCGTGGGAGAAGCTCTTCCTCGGCTGGCTCGACTACCAGGTCGTGACGCCGACGGCCAAGGGCACCAAGGTCATGGTCGGCCCGCACGAGTACAACACCGACAAGAAGCAGGCGGTCATCGTCCCGCTGCCGAAGAAGAACGTCGTCTCGCCCCTCGTCACCCCGAGGACGGGCTCGAAGGACTTCTACGGGGGTCGCGCCAACGCGACCGAGGCGACCCTGACCCGCTCGGTGGCCCTCGCCTCGGGCACGTCGACGCTGTCCTTCGCGACGAACTACGCGATCGAGGACTGCGGCTGCGACTACGGCTACGTCGAGGTCAACGACGGCTCCGGCTGGACGGCCATCCCCGGCACCGACACCCGAGCCCCCGAGGGCAACGGCATCACCGGCTGGAGCGGCGGCGCCGAGGGCCAGATGGGCTGGAAGGACGCGTCCTTCGACCTGTCCGCCTACGCGGGCAAGACGGTGCAGCTGCGCTTCCGCTACCACACGGACCCGGCCTACACCGAGCTCGGCTGGTTCGTCGACGACGTCAAGGTCGTCAGCAACGGCGCGACCGTCGTCGACAGCGGGGCCGAGGGAGGCCTCGAGGGCTGGACGGCGAGCGGTTGGTCGTCGGTCGGGGCGAGCGTCTCCACGGCGTACGACAACTACTACATCGCCTCGTACCGCAACTACGTGTCGTTCGACTCGTACCTCAAGAGCGGGCCGTACAACTTCGGCTGGCTCAACACCAACGGCGACAAGGTGGAGCACTTCCCCTACCAGGACGGCCTGCTCGTCAGCTACTGGGACACCTCGCAGGCCGACAACAACACCGGCGCCCACCCCGGCGAGGGCCTGATCCTCCCGGTCGACGCCAACCCCGAGCCGCGCCTGCTGTCCGACGGGACGCTCCTGCGGGCGCGCATCGCCGGCTACGACGCGCCGTTCTCGACACAGCAGTCGGACTCGTTCACGTTCCACAAGAACGGGGTGGCCTTCCCGGTCGCCGGTGCTGCGGCCAAGCCGGTCTTCAACGACTCCAAGCAGTTCTGGTACTCGAGCACGCCGTACACCGGCGTCAAGGTCCCGAACAACGGCGTCAACATCGGCATCGAAAACCAGTTCGGCACCTCGATGCAGGTCAAGGTCTGGCTCCGCTGACGCGGATCCCCCCGTGACGCAGTGAGGCCCGCCCCCCGTTCGGGGGCGGGCCTCACTGTCGTGGGGGGGCGTATGCCGTCGGGCTTGGTTGCGCTGCAAGGCAACCGGACGGCATACGCACTCGGGAACGTGCGTCAGACGGAGGCGGCGAACGCCTTCTCGAAGATGTCGAGCCCCTCGGAGAGCAGGTCGTCGCTCGCGGCGAGCGGCGGGAGGAACCGGAAGACGTTGCCGTAGGTGCCGCACGTCAGGGTGACGAGCCCCTCGGCGTGGCAGGCCTTGTTGACGGCGCCGGTCAGGGCGGCGTTCGGGGTCAGGTCGCCGGGGCCGTTGACGAGCTCGACGGCGAGCATGGCCCCACGGCCGCGGATGTCGCCGATCTGGGGGTACTTCTCGGCGAGGGCCTGAAGGCGCGGCACGAAGAGGGCCTCGACCTGCTTGGCGCGGGCGCAGAGGTCCTCCTCCTTCATCGTCTCGATGGCGCCGAGGGCTGACGCGCACGCGACGGGGTTGCCGCCGTAGGTGCCGCCGAGGCCACCGCCGTGGATCGAGTCCATGACGTCGGCGCGGCCCGTGACACCGGCGAGCGGGAGGCCGCCGGCCATGCCCTTGGCCGTCGTGATGAGGTCGGGCACGACGCCCTCGTGCTCGCTCGCGAACCAGTCACCCGTGCGGCAGAACCCGGTCTGCACCTCGTCGGCGATGAAGAGGATGCCGTTGTCGGCGCACCAGTCGGCGACCTGCTTGACGAATCCCGGTGCGGGGACGATGAACCCGCCCTCGCCCTGGATCGGCTCGAGGATGACGGCAGCGAGGTTGTCCTCGCCCACCTGCGCGTGCACCTGGGTGACGAACGCGTCGAAGCTCTCCTTCGCACAGTCGGCGGCGCCGCCCGGCCAGCGGTAGGGGTAGCTCATCGGGGCGCGGTAGACCTCGCCGGCGAACGGCCCGAACCGGTGCTTGTAGGGCATGTTCTTGGCCGTCAGCGCCATCGTGAGGTTGGTGCGCCCGTGGTAGGCGTGGTCGAACGCGACGACGGCGTTGCGGCCGGTGAAGTGGCGCGCGACCTTGACGGCGTTCTCGACGGCCTCGGCGCCGGAGTTGAAGAGCGCGGTGCGCTTGTCGTGGTCGCCGGGCGTCAGGTCGTTGAGGGCCTCGGCCACCTCGAGGTACTCCTCGTAGGGCGTGACCATGAAGCAGGTGTGGGTGAAGTCCTGCACCTGCGCTGTGACACGGTCGACCACGCGCGGCGCGGCGTTGCCGACGGTCGTCACGGCGATGCCGGAGCCGAAGTCGATGAGCTGGTTGCCGTCGACGTCGACGAGGATGCCGCCGCCGGCCCGCTCGATGTAGACCGGCAGGCCGGTGGAGACTCCGGCGGACACGGCCGCCGTCTTGCGGGCCTGGAGCGCGGCCGACGTGGGGCCGGGGATCGCGGTCTGCAGGAGCCGCTGCTGGGGGACGTTGCTCATGGGGGTCAGTATGCCGTCCGGCGAGGGCCGGACGGAACCCGGGCGCCTCCACGGAAAGTGCGCATTCCGTGATTCCTTGCCCATTCGGGCCGCGCATACCGTCGTCTAGCACGGCAGACACGACTGAATGTGCACCCAGCGACATGTGGCTTCCGGCGCCCTGGGGTGGGTGGGTGTCGACAGCGACCCGGGCACTCTCGATTCTGCGAGAAACCCGTGAACTCGCACTGAATATCCGGTGAGTTGTGGTGGCGACCTCGCTTCGGCGGTTCCCTGAGTAGTGGCTGTCGACGACGATGTCGTGTCGCCGGTGAGCCGAAGGATCGATCCGCAGATCACAGGCACTCGGGGAGCTCGGAGCAACCATGATCCACACCCAGCCGAGAGCGGTGGCGACCATCAGCGCCCTCGCCCTCGCCACCCTCGGCGCGGCCACGAGCGGCGCCCTCGCACCGGTCAGCGCGGCACCCGCCTCACCAGCCCGGACGACCACGTCCCTGTCGGGCCTGCACCCGACCGTGTCCGACTACGTCCAGGTCTCGGCCTCGACGACTCCGCCGACGGAGGCGCAGTGCTACTCCGTCGGGCGGCGGTGCTTCACGCCGACGTCGACCCGCGCGGCCTACAACGTCCAGGGCCTCATCGACAGTCACCTCGACGGCCGCGGCATGACCATCGCCATCGTCGACTCCCACGGCAGCGACACGATGGCGCACGACCTGCACGTGTACGACCAGGCGTTCGGGCTCCCCGCCATGTGCGGCGAGGAGTCGGTGTCGTGCGCTGCCGGCATGCCGACCTTCAGCGAGCTGCAGCTCCAGGGCAGCCCGGCGACCAAGGCGCCACCGTCGACCAGCAAGGGCACCGGCCTGCAGGACAAGGCCGCCTGGGCGCTCGAGGTCGCCCTTGACGTCGAGACGGCTCACTCGATGGCCCCCGGCGCCAACATCCTGCTCGTCACCACGCCGAACTCCGAGACCCTCGGAGTCCAAGGCTTCCCGCAGATGATGGCGGCCGAGCAGTACGTCGTCGACCATCACCTCGCGAACGTCATCTCGCAGAGCTTCGCCTCGGCGGAGGACGCCTTCGGCAGCTCCCAGTCGCTGCTCAACCTCCGGCATGCCTTCGTCTCCGCCGCCCAGAGCGGCGTCACGGTGCTCGGGTCGTCGGGTGACGGCGGCACGGCGAACACCATGAAGCAGCCGGTGAAGGCCGGCGGCGCCCTCATCCCCTACCCGACCGTGGAGTGGCCGGCATCCGACCCCCTCGTGACGGGAGTGGGAGGCACCTACCTGTGCACCGACGCCCAGGCGAGCGCCGGCCGCGTCGTCGACAGCATCCACCCCCCGGCCAAGTGCCAGGCAAACCCGGGCGCAGCCGAGGTCGGGTGGACCTTCTCGGGCGGCGGCTTCAGCCACGTCTTCGACACCCCCGCCTACCAGTCGACCCTGCCCACCGGCAGCACACCGATCGGCACCAAGCGCGGCGTTCCCGACATCGCCCTCCAGGCCAGTGCGGGCACGGGCGCGCTCGTCTACCTGTCGCTGCCACCCGACGGCACGGGCGGCCTCTTCTGCGGGAGCACACCCTGCAGCACCGGCTGGTACGACATCGGAGGCACGTCGTTGTCCTGTCCCCAGTGGGCGGGGCTCGTCGCCATCGCCGACCAGATCAACGGCGGCGGGCTGGGTCTGATCAACCCGGGCCTCTACCGGATCGGCGCCAACCCCGCTCGGTATGCCGCCGACTTCTACGACGTGACACTGGGCAACAACACGGCCGATCCCAGCGTTGCGGGATATCCGGCCACGACCGGGTGGGACCCGGTGACCGGTCTCGGCACTCCGAATGCGGGAGTGCTGCTGCCCGATCTCGTCCAGGCGGTGCACGGCAACTGACCACCGGCAGGCGTGCATGAGCGTCATGGCCTGAACCGGGGGTCTCGGTGGCCCCGGACGCCGGCGAAGTGCCCACTCGACCGCGAGTGGGCACTTCGCTCGGGGCGTCAGAGCTCGACGCCCTCACCGAAACGGCCGCGGGCCTCGTGCGGGATGAGCGGCTTGTCTGCCCGCACCTTGAGCTCCTGGACGGCCCACGAGTTGCCGTCGGGGTCGGTGAAGCCGAAGAACGTGCCGCCGTCGCGAGGGTCGATGACCTGGACCTCGGAGCACTCGACTCCCCGGCCGACGAGCTCTTCGCGCGCGGCGGCGGCGTCCGGCACGACGAGCTGTATGCCGTGCAGCGAGCCGGGCGTCATCGCCTTCTGCGACGGGAGGTCGCCGACGACGATCGAGCACCCGGAGCCGCGCGGCGTCAGCTGTGCGATGTGCATGTGCTCGTTCTGCGTCTCGTGGTCGAGGTCGAAGCCGACCTGGTCACGGTAGAAGGCGATCGCGGCCCCGAGGTCGCTGACCGGGACGATGACGACCTCGAGGGTCCAGTCCACGGCGCTCAGCCCTGCGCCGTCGCGGGGGCGGCGACGCCGAGCAGCTCGTCGAGCTGCTCGTAGCCCTGGGCCATGCCCTTCTCCATGCCGCTCTCGACCATCAGGTCGCGGCCCTCGACGGTCGGGCCGACGCTGTGTCCCTCGAGCCGGCAGCGGCCGTCGCCGAGGTCGACGAAGCGCATGAACTCGATGGCGACCTCATCGGGCGCACCCTCGAACTCGAAGGTCTGGATGGCGAGGTCGTTCTCGCGCACGGTGTGGAACGTGCCGTGGAAGCCATAGACGTTGTCCCCGTCCCGGTGCGTGTAGCGGTAACCGCCGCCGGACGTGAAGTCCCAGCGCTCGATCTGCATCTCGTAGCCTCGCGGCCCGAGCCACTGGCGCACGAGCTCGGGGTCGCGGTGGGCGTTGAACACGGCCTCGACGGGGGCGTCGAACTCGCGCGTGAAGTCGATCCACGGCTTGCCCGCGGGGATGTCGAGGGTGAGTGGGTTGGTCATGACTGCTGCTCCTTGTCGGTGATCGGTGTGGTTGCGTCCGCCTGGATGGCGGGCTGGGTGGTGCGTTCGAGGACGGCATCGAGCGACCGGAAGCGCTGCTCGGCGGCGAGCCGGTAGCGGTCGATCCAGGCCGTCATCGCCTCGAGGCGGGCGGCCTCGAGGTGGACCGGACGGCGCTGGGCGTCGCGGGTCCGGCTCACGAGACCGGCCAGCTCGAGCACCTGGATGTGCTTGCTGACGGCCTGCTTGCTGATCTCGAACGGCTCGGCGAGCTCGTTGACGGTCGCGGCGCCCCGGCTGAGGCGGGCGATGATGGCGCGGCGCACGGGGTCGGCCAGGGCCGCGAAGGCGCGGTCGAGGTGGGCTTCCGAGACGGGCGAGAGGATCATTGTCAACTAACTCCTTGATCAACTAATACGTTGATTAAACGCCGGTGCCATCCCTCCCGTCAACCCCCTGCCGCCACCAACCGCGCCACCCGCGGGGCCGACCCTGGGCGCTCGAGGAGCGCACGCGGCATACGCAAGCACAGCGACTCCCGCACCTGCGGGTGTAATGTCACACTCATGCCGCATCTGCGAATCACCGAGGCAGCCTCGCTGCTCGGCGTCTCCGACGACACCGTCCGGCGCATGGTCGACTCCGGCCGCCTCGACGGGGCGACCGACGACGCCGGCCGACGCACCGTCGACGGCGCCCAGCTCGCAGCGGTGGCCCAGGAGCTCGCGCATCCGGCTGCGGTCGGCGCCATCGGGGGCGCATCCGCCCGCAACCGGATGCGCGGCATCGTCACCGCCATCACCCGGGACACCGTCATGGCCAAGGTCGAGCTCCAGTGCGGGCCCTTCCGCATCGTCTCGCTGCTCTCGAGCGAGTCCGTCGACGACCTCGCCCTCGAGGTCGGATCCGTCGCCGTCGCCAGCGTCAAGTCGACCCACGTCGTCGTGGAGGTCCCGGCGTGAGCGCCGGGCCATCGCGCCCCGCGCCGCCCCGGAGCCCCCGGAGCGCCCGCAACCCCCATCGGGCCGTCGCGGCCGCCGTCGCGACCCTCGCCACCGCCCTGCTCGTCGCAGGGTGCGGCAGCAGCACCCCCACCACGTCTGCCGACGGCACCGGACAACCGGGGAGGTCCGGTGCCTCGGCGGCCTCCCTCGAGGGCACCGTGACGGTCCTCGCAGCGGCGTCGCTCACCGAGTCCTTCGACCAGCTGAAGACGGACTTCGAGGCCGCCAACCCCGGCGTGACCGTCGAGACGTCCTACGGGTCGAGCGCGACCCTCGTGCAGCAGGTCGACAACGGCGCACCCGCCTCGGTCATCGCCCTCGCCGGCACGGCCGCGGCGGAGCCCCTCGACCAGGCCGCCGTCAAGGACACGCAGAGCTTCGCGACCAACGTCCTCGAGATCGCCGTGCCACCGAGCAACCCCGGTGCGGTCACGTCGATCAACGACCTCGCGAAGCCGAGCGTCAAGGTCGTGCTCTGTGCCGACACGGTGCCGTGCGGCAAGGCCGCGCAGGCGACCTTCAAGAAGGCGCGCATCGTGCCCAACGTCGTGAGCAAGGAGGTCGACGTCAAGGCGACCCTCTCCAAGGTCAAGCTCGCCGAGGCCGACGCCGCCGTGGTCTACCACTCCGACGTCGTCGCGGCGAAGGACGCCGTCACCGGGGTGGAGATCCCGTCGCAGTTCAACACGAGCCTGTCCTACCCCGTCATCAGGCTCTCCGACGACGCGGCGACCAAGGCCTTCGTCGCCTACCTGCTGAGCGCCAAGGGTCTCGCGACCGTGCAGTCGTTCGGCTTCGGCGCGCCCTGAGCAGGGGGCCGTCGGGCCACCGGGAGGATGACCTGACATGAGGTATGCCGGCCGGTGGCGTTCGCGGGTCGCGCTCGGCGTGCCGGCGGCGCTCGCCCTGCTGCTGCTCGTCGTGCCCCTCGTCGCGCTGCTCCTCCGCGCCGACTGGGCCCGCATCCCGTCCGACCTCGCGACCCCGACCGTCCTTCCGGCGCTGCGGCTCTCGCTGACGACGACGTCGGTCACGGCCGTCCTGTGCCTGCTGCTGGGCACTCCCCTGGCCTGGTTCCTCGCCCGCTCCGACCACCGCGCCACGAGCTGGGTGCGGGCACTGCTCACCGTGCCCCTCGTCCTGCCGCCGGTCGTCGGCGGCGTGGCGCTGCTCATGACGTGGGGCCGCAACGGGCTCATCGGGCAGCACCTGGCGCCGTTCGGCATCCAGATCCCGTTCACGACCGTGGCGGTCATGCTCGCCGAGACGTTCGTCGCGATGCCCTACTACGTGCTCGCCGTCGAGGGTGCGATGCGCGGCCTCGACCCCCGGCTCGAGTCGGTGGCGCGCACGCTCGGCGCGAGCGACCTGCGCTACCTGCGCACGGTGGGCATCCCGCTCGTGCTGCCCGGTATCGCCGGTGGCCTGGCCCTTGCGTGGGCGCGCGCACTCGGGGAGTTCGGCGCGACGATCACCTTCGCCGGCAACTTCCCGGGGCGCACCCAGACGCTGCCACTGCTCGTCTACGTCGAGCTCGAGCGTGACCCGCAGGTGGCGATCTCGATCTCGATCATGCTGCTCGTGGTCAGCGTGCTCGTGCTCGGTGTGCTGCGCGGACGGTGGCTCCGATGAGCAGGCTGGTCCCCGCCGGCGAGGGCCTCGACGCGCGGATCTGCCTGTCACGCGGGGAGATCGAGGTGGACGTGGCACTGACGGCCGAGCCCGGCCAGGTGATCGGCGTGCTGGGGCCCAACGGTGGCGGCAAGACGACCACCGTCCTCGCGCTCGCCGGCGTGCTCGCCCTCGGCGAGGGCCACATCCGGGTCGCGGGCGACGTCTGGGACGACGGCCGTCGCCGCCTCGCACCCGAGCAGCGTGCCGTCGGTCTGATGCTGGCCGACAGCCTGCTCTTCCCCCACCTTCGCGCCCTCGACAACGTCGCCTTCGGCCCACGCAGCCGCGGCATCAGCCGGCACGAGGCCCGGGAGCGCGCGCGCACCGAGCTCGAACGCGTCGGCCTCTCCGACCGCGCCACCTCGCGACCCCGGGAGCTCTCCTCCGGTCAGCAGGCGCGCGTGGCCCTCGCGCGCGCGCTCGCGACCGACCCGGCCCTGCTGCTCCTCGACGAGCCGCTCGCCGCCCTGGACCCCGACACGCGCGCACGGACGCGCAGCGACCTCGCGGCCCGCCTGACGGCATACGACGGGGTGACGGTGCTCGTCACCCACGACCCGCTCGACGCGCTGACACTCGCCGACCACCTCGTCTTCGTCGAGGACGGGCGGGTGACGCAGGCGGGCACGCCCGCCGAGGTGCTGAGCGAGCCGCGGAGCGCGTACGTCGGCACGGTCGTCGGGCTCAACCTGTATGCCGCACACGGCGATTCACATGGCCACGTGCACACGGCAGACGGTGGTCTCATCGTCACGACGAGTCCGACCGAGGGCGCGGTGTGGGCGACGATCCCGCCGAGCGCGGTGTCGCTGCACCGGCACGAGCCGGAGGGGTCGCCCCGCAACGCGTGGCGGCTGCGCATCGCGTCCGTGACGATGCAGGGCCAGTCGGCCCGCGTCGGTCTCGTCGGTGACGTGGCCCTCACAGCCGAGGTGACGCTCGAGTCGGTCACGGCGCTCGGCCTGCAGGTCGGTCAGGGCGTCTGGGCCGCCGTCAAGGCCACCGAGGTGCGCACCTACCCGCGCTGAAACCGGCTGCCGACTCTGTTCACTCGAGTGAGCGGGTGGTGGTGTGGCGGATCCGGAGGAAGGCCAGCACCGACGGCAGCTGCACCGCCGCGGAGACGAGCAGGGCCACGGGGATCGAGGTCCGGGTCGCGAGGGCGCCGAGCGGCGGCCCACCCGCGACCTGGCCGATGGCGTTCGCCTGGCTGTTCATCGACAGCACCGTCGCGCGCGAGGCCGACTCGAGGTTGCGGTTGAGCCACGTCGCCTGGATCGGCGCGCTGAAGGCGCTGCTCGCGTTGTGCAGCCACAGGGCCGCGAGGACGAGCCACAGGTTGCCGAGGAGGGCGACCCCGACGACGGCCACGACCTGCGCCGCGGACGCGAGCGCCACCGGCAGTCCCGGGTTCTCGTCGACGACCCGAGACGGCAGCCAGCGGCCGCTCGCCCCGGACGCGAGCAGCGAGACGACCGAGCCGATGAGCGCGAACACGGTGAACGCCACGGCCGGGTCGCTGCCGAGGAACTCGGGCATCTCGAACGTGTCGAGCACGTGCACCTGCCACAGGCGGTCGAAGACCTCGCTCGAGAGCCCGACGAGCACGCTGACGAAGAGGAAGACGCGCACGACCTGCCGCCCACGCGCGATCCGCAGGCCCGCGACGAACTGGTCCTTGAGGTGCCCGAACGTCTCCCGTTCGCCGCGTGGTGTCGGGTGGAAGTGGCGCTCCGGCATCGTCACCGCGAGGCCCACGGCCAACAGCACCAGGGTCACGCCCGCCACGATGATCGGCACCCTGAGGGCGATCAGGCCGAGCCCTCCGGCAGCGAGGATGCCGACGAAGCCGAAGGCGAGGTCGAGCTGCGTCTCCCTCGTGAAGACCCGCGCGACGTGCGCCTCCCCCACCTCGTCGGTGATCCACGCCTGGAGCGCACCGGACGTGAACGTGTAGCCGATGCCCCAGATGACGTTGCCGACGATCGCGGCGGCGAAGGTCGCGACGACCCCCTCGACCGCGAACCCGACGCCGACGAGGAAGAACCCGATGATGACCGACACGCGTCGGCTCCACAGGTCCGCGACGATCCCGGTCGGCACCTCGAAGACGAAGCACGTCGCCTCGAGCACCGTGCCGACGAGCACCATCTGGAAGGGGTCGAGACCGACGACGCGGTACTGGAAGACGAGGTTGAGCGTGAAGCACGCGGCATACGCGAACGCCGCGACGGCCGTCAGCACGTAGAAGGTGGCCGTCGCGTCCGCCTCGCGCAGCGGACGCCGCAGGAGCGTGAGCACGGGTCGACCGTAGGGCCCGCGAGGTCGTGCCGTCGCGCGGTTTCCCGAGCACGTATGCCGGGTGGCCGGCCCCGTGACCATGGCTGGGGCTCGGCAGGCGAGGGTGACCGGCGGGTCGGCGGCCGGGACCGACGTGGTCCCGGCCGCCGACGTGCCTGCTCAGGGAAGCGCGAGGAAGGCGTTGCGGAGCAGCGGCTGGTTGTTGACGAAGCCGTAGTCCGCGCAGGCGGCAGCGCTGCACGACACACGCGAGTCGACGCCGACCCCCATGTCGATGTGCAGGTGCGAGTCGGTGCAGAGGGCGTGGTACTTCGTGCCGACGTAGCCGAGGCGCTGGCCCTTGGTCACGGACTGCCCGACCGAGACCACCGGGGCGTGGCTGTCGTCCATGTGGGCGAAGTACCACAGCCGTCCGAAACCGTCCTTGACGGTGACGGTGCTGCCGACGCTGTCGCAGGCCGTGCTGCCCGCACGGACGTTGCGCGTCATCACCGTGCCGTTGACCGGCGAGAGGACCGAGGTGCCGGTCGCGGCGAAGATGTCGGACGCGTTGTAGTCGTGGTGGCAGTTGACCTTGCTGTCCCAGCACCAGTGCGGTGTGCGGTTCTTGATGTCGGCCTGCGTGACGCCGAGCGGGAAGCGCAGCGACGCGTCGCCGATGATCTGCGAGGCGTTGTTGTTCTTGACGTTGGCGTTGAGGTCGACCTGCGCGCCGTTGGGGACCTCGTCGTAGACCCCGCCGAAGTCGCTGTTGTAGAAGACGAACACCGACGTGCCGGTGCGGTTCCAGACCGAGGCGGTGTTGTTCTTGACGCACTGGCCCTGGCCGGACCCGCTGCTGACGAACGTGATGCAGCCGGACCCCGAGCCGTAGTCGCGCTGGGAGTTGACGAGGTCGACGCGGGACCCCGCGTTTCCGCTGTTGTAGTAGAGGCAGAACTCGCCGGACTCGCACACCCCGTTGCGAGCCGTGGCGCTGGCGGTCGGCGCGGTGCCGACGAGTGCGGCTGCGACGCCGAGCACGGCGACCAAGCCGACTGCGAATCTCCTGAACATGTCGTGTCCTTCCAAAGAGCGGTGTGGTGGTGCCCTGTCCGACCCACTGAACCGACGTCGCCTAACTGGCTCCTAACAGGACGAGGAGCCCCTCACGTCTCACACTTTGGACGAAATGCTCGGACGTCCTAGTATCTAGCCATGCCAGCGACGAGGTTGATGCCGACTGACGAAGCCACCGACCTGATCGAGCTGACGCGGGAGATCTGCCGCAAGGACCTCGCGCCGAAGGTCGACGACGCCGAACGCGCCCACACGTTCCCCGGCGAGACCTTCCGGACGCTCGGCCGAGCGGGCCTGCTGTCGCTGCCCTACCCCGAGGAGTTCGGCGGGGCCGACCAGCCCTACGAGGTCTACCTCCAGGTCGTCGAAGAGATCGCCTCCGTCTGGATGAGCGTCGCGGTCGGGGTCAGCGTCCACAGCCTCACGGCATACCCCGTGGCGACCTTCGGCACCCGCGAGCAGCAGGAGGCCCTGCTGCCGGGGATGCTCTCGGGCGAGCAGCTCGGCGCGTACTGCCTCTCCGAGCCCCTCGCCGGGTCCGACATCGCCTCGATGACGACCCGGGCCACCCGAAGCGACGACGGCTGGTCACTCAAGGGCACCAAGGCGTGGATCTCGCACGCGGGACACGCCGACTACTACACGACCTTCGCGCGCACGTCCGACGACGGCGGCAAGGGACTGTCGACGTTCATCGTGCCGGGCGACGCACCGGGCCTGAGCTTCGCCGAGCCGGAGCGGAAGATGGGCCTGCACTGCGACCCCGTCGCACAGGTGATGTTCGACGCGGTCCACGTCGACGGGTCCCGCCTCGTCGGCCAGGAGGGGCAGGGCATGCACATGGCCCTGTCCGCCCTCGACGCCGGGCGCCTCGGGATCGCCGCCGCCGCGACGGGACTCGCGCAGGCGGCACTCGACGCGGCAGCCGACTACGCCACCGAGCGCCAGCAGTTCGGACGCCCCATCGGTGACTTCCAGGGCCTTGCCTTCCTCCTCGCCGACATGGAGGCCGCCGTCACGTCGGCCCGCGCCACCTACCTGCACGCCGCCCGGCTCAAGGACGCCGGCCGCGGCTACGGCAAGGAGGCCGCTGTCGCCAAGCTCGTGGCGACCGATGCCGCGATGCGCGTGACGACGGACGCCGTCCAGGTGCTCGGCGGCGCCGGCTACACCGAGGACTTCCCGCTCGAGCGCTACATGCGCGAGGCCAAGGTCACCCAGATCTTCGAGGGCACCAACCAGATCCAGCGCCTCGTCATCTCGCGCCAGCTCCTCGCCCGCTGAGCCTCCGCTCCCCCCTCCCGACTGCCCGTCCCCGCGAAAGGCCTTGTCATGCAGCTGAACTCGTCCACCGTCGCCGTCGTCACCGGTGGCGGCTCCGGCCTCGGCGGTGCCACCGCCCGCCGTCTCGTCGCGGACGGCGCGACCGTCGTCATCATCGACCTCGAGGGATCCACTGCGCCGGCCCTCGTCGACGAGCTCGATGCGCAGCGCGAGGGCAGTGCCGTGTTCGTCGCCGCCGACGTCCGGGACGAGGCACAGGTGCAGGCCGCGATCGAGCGGGCCACCGAGCTCGGGGAGCTGCGGATCGCCGTCAACTGCGCGGGCGTCGCCACACCCGGCCGGGTCCTCGGACGAGGCGGACCGCTCGCCCTCGACACGTTCCGGACGGTCATCGACATCAACCTCGTCGGCTCGTTCAACGTCCTGCGTCTCGCGGCCGCGGCGATGCTCGGCAACGAGCCCGTCGACGGCGACCGCGGCGTCATCGTCAACACGGCGAGCATCGCCGCCTTCGACGGCCAGATCGGCCAGGCTGCGTACGCCGCCAGCAAGGGTGGCATCGTCGGGCTCACGCTGTCGGCTGCTCGGGACCTGGCCGACAAGGCGATCCGAGTCATGACGATCGCACCCGGCACGTTCGAGACGCCGATGCTCGCCGGGCTCCCGGGCGAGGTCAAGGAGGTCCTCGAGAAGCAGGTGCCGCACCCGTCGCGCCTCGGTCGCCCCGAGGAGTACGCCAACCTCGTGCGCCACATCGTCGACAACCCGATGCTCAACGGTGAGGTCATCCGCCTCGACGGCGCCCTGCGGATGCCGCCGCGCTGAGACCGCGCGCCCCGTCCCGACGTGTGCCGCCCCCAGTCGCTGGGGGCGGCACACGCGTCTTCCAGGCGACCCTCAGACGGACAGCATCGTCGACACGCCG
This sequence comes from Terrabacter sp. Root181, assembly GCF_001428505.1. Classification (GTDB taxonomy): domain Bacteria; phylum Actinomycetota; class Actinomycetes; order Actinomycetales; family Dermatophilaceae; genus Terrabacter. Next base: position 1,062,315 of record NZ_LMHU01000001.1, on the reverse strand, counting down.
CCGGCCAGTGGCCCGAGCCAGCCGGCGAGGGCGCGGATCGGTTCCACTAGTGCGGCACCGGCCGACGCCAGCGCGCCGATCGACCTGAGCCGCTGCGTCAGTCGCTCGAGGGCCGAGGCCGCCGCCGCCCGGTCGGGCTCCTGCACTCCGAGTGCCTCGTCGATGCGCGCGGCCTCGTGCCGTGCCACAGGGTCTGCCGACGCCTCGGGGCATGCATCGATCGCTGAACGTAAGTCGGCCAAGGCGTCTCGACCCTGCTTGAGGTCCTGGCGCATGTGCACCGTCGAGTGCTGCCCCCCGTGGACGTGCTGGTCGCCGTCGACGTTGTTGATCGTGCCGGCGTTCTGGTTGTTGATGTTGAAGGTCATGGCGGTCTCCTCAGTAGGCGTGCGACCAGGGCCGTGCGGGCATCTCCCGGTCGACCCGCTTGCGCCGCGAGGCGGCGACGACGTGCAGCACGAGTCCGATGACGAACAGCACGACGCCGAGCGACGAGACCGCGGCGCCGGTGAAGGCGAGCTGGAAGCTGCCCATCGACGGCAGGGTGGACGGGTTCGTCGTTCCCGGCGCCGCGGTGAAGCCCTCGTCGATGGCTCCCGTGATGCCCTGCATGAAGCCCATGGAGCCGAACAGCTGCACGCCGAAGCCGAGCGCGAAGACGACGAACCCGGTCCACAGGAGCCATCGGGCCCTGGTCCGCGTCGCGGCGATCTCGCGCATGAAGCTCTCTCGCTGGTGGATGTAGGCGTTGTACTGGTCACGCCCGACGTTGTTGATGGTGCCGGCGCGCTGCTCGTCGACGTCGTAGCGAACCCCCGGCTCGGCGCGGTGGTCGGCACCGGTTCGGGCCCGAGCCCCGGCCTGGGTCGGCCCGGCCGGTGGCAGGACACGCGTCCCCGAGTCGTCGGTCGAGACCCTGAGCCGGACCCGACCCATGGTCACGACGTCACCGGCGTGCAGCTCGACGACGCCATCGACGGGCTCGTCGTTGACCCAGGTGCCCCCTGATGAGCCGAGGTCCCGGATGCGTACCCGACCGGACCTGACCTCGAGCTTGGCGTGGACCCGGCTGAGGTAGGGATCGTCGAAGCGCAGGTCGCACGCCTCGGCACGCCCGACGAGGAGGTCGTCCTCGCCGAGCTGGTAGCGCCGGTCGTGATCCGACTCGGGCGCGAGAACGGTGACGTGTGTCGAGTGGTCCGTCTGCATGACCTGTCCCCTCCGGGCATCCTTCGCGCCCGTGCCTGCCGAGGGCGCACGGCGACGGCGGAACGGTGGATGGGTGCGCGCCCTCTGGTTGCCGTCACCGGACGGAGGGCGAAGCGGCCCCGCCAGATACGTGGGTGCGCGTGCCGCAGTGAGGTGGCCGGGCGGCACAATGGTTCGGTGAACGAGCCCGGCGGTGACCTCGTGATCGCGGCCGGCCCCGGTCTGCGGCGCGGCCTCGTCATCCCCGCGGTCGAGCTCGTCGAGCGGTTCAGCCGGTCGTCCGGCCCGGGCGGTCAGGGCGTCAACACCACGGACAGCCGGGTCGAGCTCGCCTTCGACCCGGAGGCGTCGACCGCCCTGACGCCCACCCAGCGGGAGCGCCTCGTCACCGCCCTTGCGGGCCGCCTCGTCGCCGGCCGGCTCACGATCGTGGCCTCCGAGCAGCGCTCCCAGCTGCGCAACCGGTCCGCGGCCCGTGAGCGGCTCGCCGACCTGCTCCGCGAGGGCCTGGCTCCCCCGCCTCCGGCACGCCGCGCGACGAAGCCGACGCTCGGCTCGAAGAGGCGGCGGATCGAGGGCAAGAAGCGCCGGTCGCAGGTCAAGTCGGGCCGGGGCCGCATCAGCCCCGAGTGACGGGCACGAGCCGTGGCCTCTCGACGTGCAACGGGGCACGCGACGTGGCCTCTCGACGTGCAACAGTGGGCACGACGTGGCCACTCGACGGGTCAGGCGTGGGGTGGTGCCAGCACGGTCGTGTCGACGACGGCGTCCACCTCGATGGGGCCGTAGACGTGCGGGAACGTCTCACCCGTGGCGGGGTCGCCGACCTCGTGGACGACGCGCGAGGTCAGCCTCGACTCGTCGACGTGCAGCAGCACGAGCGGCTCGGTGACGTCGGCGTAGAAGCGGGACCGCACGACCGGCCACTGCTGCGCCGACGAGGCGTGGATGAACCCCTCCTCGGCGAGGGAGCGACCGCGCGTCGAACGCACGTAGCTGCCGTCGCGGAGGGCCTGCTGCCAGTGGGCCTGCTCGGCCAGGTGGTAGATCATGCGCCGCGACGCTAACAGGCGAGCGCCGCCGGTGACGTGTATCTCAGGGAGGGCACGCGGCCCCTGAGGAGAGAGAGGCTGGAGGTGTGGATCGCGGTCGACCGCAGTCCCCGGCCGCACGCACCCGGTGGGAGGACGACGCACCATGACCAGGACGCAGGGCCCGCGCGACGAGGCCGAGCTGAGCTACCCGGCGAGCGTCGCGAACCTCGGTGGGCACGACCTCTCCTACGTCGACACCGGTCACGGCTCAGCCATCCTCTTCATCCACGGGCTGCTCGGCTCGCACGAGAACTGGACCCACCTCGTCGACCGCCTCGACACCGAGCACCGGGTGCTCATCCCCGACCTCTTCGGGCACGGCGCCTCGGCCAAGCCCGTGGGTGACTACTCGCTCGGCTCGCACGCCGCCATCCTGCGCGACCTCATCGACCGGCTCGAGATCCCGAGGGTCACCCTCGTCGGCCACTCGCTCGGGGGCGGCATCGCCATGCAGTTCTGCTACCTCTTCCCCGAGCGTGTCGAGGCGCTCGTCCTCGTCTCCAGCGGTGGCCTCGGGCGGTCGGTCAGCCCGCTGCTGCGCTCCGCCACGCTCCCGGGGGCCGAGCTCGTGCTTCCCGTCATCGCCTCGACGTGGGTGCGTGAACGGGTGGAGACCGTCGGCCGGGCCGTGCGGGGCCTCGGGTGGCGGCCCAGCGCCGACGTCTCGGCGGCCTGGAAGGGCTTCACGTCGCTCTCGGACGCCGAGAGCCGCCGCGCCTTCCTCGCCACCACCCGCGGGGTCATCGACCCCGGTGGCCAGACGGTCAACGCGCACGGCCACCTGACGACCGCCGACCACATCCGCACGCTCGTCATCTGGGGCACCCGCGACCGGATGATCCCCGTCGGCCACGCCGAGCGGGCTCACGAGGTCTTCCCCGGCGCCGAGGTCGTGCTCTTCGAGGGTGCCGGCCACTTCCCGCACCTCGAGCAGCCGGACCGCTTCGCGAGCGTCCTCGAGACGTTCATCCACGGCTGACCCGAGGCTGGAGCGGGCGCTCAGCGCCGGGATGCCGTCCGGTCCCGACGTGCCCGATGTGCCCCCGCTGTGCCCGACGCACCCTCCTCGGAGAGGATCGTGCCCGATGACAACCTCTGGGCGGCCCCACCGCGTTGAGGGTGCGTCCAGCCACACCAGACAGGGGATGTCAGTGGGAAACACCGAGCGCGAGGTCGACTTCTCGGCCTACGTGCGAGCGCGACAGACCTCGCTCGCACGATTCGCGTACCTGCTCACCGGGGACCCGCACAGCGCCGAGGACCTCGTCCAGTCGTCGCTGGCGAAGGTCTACGGCAAGTGGGACCACATCAGCACCGTCGAGTCGCCCGACGCCTACGTGCGAAAGGTCATGGTCAACGAGCACACGACGTGGTGGCGGCGCGCCTGGCGACATCGCGAGCGCACCGACAGCGAGCTGATCCGCGTCATGGACCCGGCAGCCGCGCCGGTCACGGGGCACGACAGCGAGCTGTGGGCCCACGTCCGCTCGCTCGCACCGCAGCAGCGGGCCGCCGTCGTCCTGCGCTACTACGAGGACCTCACGGAGGCCCAGACGGCGGAGATCCTCGGGGTCTCCGTCGGCACCGTCAAGAGCCACACGAGCCGAGCCATCAGCTCGCTGCGCAGCCGCATGAAGGAGGTCACGTCTTGACCACGCCAGACCAGGAGAACGAGCTCCAGGCCCTGCTCAGGCAGCACGCCGGCGGCATCGAGGTGTCCGGGGACTTCGCACCGGTCGCCATCGCGCGCCGTCGTCGCGACCGGCGCAACCGGGCCGTGCTCGGGGCGGCGGCCGCTGTCGCCGTCATCGCCGTGGCGGTGCCGACCGTGTGGTCCGCGGGCCGCGGCACGCCGCCGGTCCCGGCGCTGACCACCTCGTCGACGTCGGTCCCGTCGTCGCCGAGCTCGGTGCCGACCCAGACGCCGTCGGTGACGACCGGCACGGGCACGGTCGCTCCCCCGACCAGCGCCCCTCCGCTGACCAGCGCGCCTCCGACGGCGACGGGCACGATCCCGCCGAGCGGCACGGCACAGGTGGCGACGCGCGGGACGGCCTACGCGCTGGACGACACGATCCGCTTCGGCGACAAGGTCTTCCGGCTCCAGAAGGGCACCGCCGTCGAGACGTTCGCCGTGCTCGGCAACGGTGGCTTCGTCGTCGCGTCACACATGTCAGACGGGCCCTCGCAGAGCATCATGGAGATCCTGTCGCCGGGCGGTCGCCTCGTCACCTCGCTCGGGGTCAGCGGGACGTACGCCGTGTCGCCGGACGGGTCACGGGTGCTCGCCAAGAGCGGGGACTCCGACACGGTCGTGGTCTACGCCGCTGACGGCTCGAAGGTGGCCCAGCGCACGGACGACCGCCAGCCAGGCGCGATCGTCGGTGACCTCGCCTACCTCACCGGGGACACGACGACGGGCTCGCTCGAGTGGGACGTCGCGACGGGGACGTCCCGGAAGCTCCCCGCGCACGTCGTGGCGGTCTCCCCGGACCGCAGCCGGGCCGCTCTCCAGTGGTTCGTCGCGACGGACGCGATGGACGAGGCGTGCTGGGCGGTCGTCGACCTGACGAGGTCGACGTTCCCGAAGACGGTGGAGAGGTGCGGCGCGGGCCAGAACCCGACCATGTTCATGCCGACCGCCTTCTCGAGCAGGGGCACCTACCTCGTCGGCTCGCACTACCTCGACGGCGGCTTCTGGTTCAGCGCCGGCGTGGTGCGGGTCAGCGACGGCACGGTCGTCCTCGGCGGCACCGGGGACCGCGTGGTCTCCGGCTGGACGTGGCACCTCGGCGACGACGAGTCCACGCTCGTCATCTCGCGCAACACGTCGAAGCCGCTGACTCCCGCCGCGCGGAACACCGTCCAGCGATGCACCCTGGCCATGGACTGCAGTGTCCTGCACCCCGAGATCGGACTGAGCAACCCGTCCTCCTTCACCGAGCCGAGGTACGTCGTCCCGAGGTGAGCCCGGGCCCACCGAGCACCCACGTATGCCGTTCGCCCACCCGGGCGGACGGCATACGTGTTCGGGGAGAAGACCTGTCGGCCGCGTGCAACCATTCCCGGGTCGTCGGTTCCGACAGGGGGAACCGACAGAGAGGCACTCACGATGCCTTCACCAGAGGACGAGGACGACTTCGCCGCGTTCGTCCGAGCCCGCCCGCCCGACCCACGCCAGAGCGGGGGGTCCTGTCACGTCGCGGACGGAGGTCGTCAGGCGTGCCCGAGTGGGTGGGTGACGGTCGCTGTCCGGCGCAGGGCCCCGGGGTCCACGACCGTCACGCGCCCACGGTCGAGCGCGACGACACCACCCGACTCGAGGCGGCGCAGGACGCGGTTGGCCGTCGGCCTGGTGACGCCGGCGAGCTCGGCGAGCTCGGACTGGTTCAGCTGCACTGTCACCGGTGAGCGTGACTGCGCGCCAACGGCATACACCCCGCACAGGGACACGAGACTGCGCACGACTCGGAGCTCGGCTGGCGTGTGCAGGGCCTCCATGAGCGCCTCGGTGAGGCAGTTCACCCGGGCCGCGAGCAGCCGCACGAGCAGCCGACTGACCTCCGGGTGCTTGGCACACAACCGCTCGAAGTCCGCGAAGGCCAGGGCCAGGGTCACGGTCGGCTCCACGGCCTCGATCGTCGCCGTGCGTCGCCCGGCGCGCACGATCATCGCGAGCTCCCCGAAGGCCTGACCCGGACCCATGACGGAATACGCCAAACGGTCACCCTGCTCCGACGACCGGCGGGCGACGACACGCCCCTCGACGACGAAGTGCACGGAGTCCGCGGTGTCCCCCTCGTGGAAGACCACCTCGCCCGTGGCGTACGTGTGCCGGTGCATCGTCGCGACGACCTCCCGGCGCTCGCTCGGTGCGAGGTCGGACAACAGCCCGAGCTCGAGCATCACGGCAGCACCCTCGCGGCGACTGGGTGCCGACGAGCACGCCCGGGGTGTCGCCACGCGCACAGACACCTGCGCGCATCAGCGGGACCGTCATGAGTGGCGACATCAGGACGTGACCGCACGACGACATCCGCGGAACGAGGGGCGGCGAACCCCTCACTGAGGGAAGGCACTTCGATGACCACGACGACGACACGACGACGAGTCCACCCGGACCTGGCGCACCACCACCCCCGAGTGACGCGCCTGTCCCGTGGCGGCTGGACGTGGGAGTGCGACTGCGGCGGTGCATCGGCCCGGTCCGTCGTGGCCCGCCTGACGTGGCACCAGGCCTTCGTCGGCGCCCTCATCCACTCCGCCTCGATCGCCCCCTGAGCGGTCACCGAAGACCCTCTCCGAGGCGCCCCCGATGGGGCACGGGGAGCGGCACGAGGGACGCCCGCGCCTCGGTGAGCAACGCCGACTCCGCCCGGTCGAACACATCCTGGGCGGAGTCTGGCGTGTCCCCGATGGCCGTCATGCCCACGCGACCGCACTCGGTGATCGAGCTGATCATGTGGAAGACGACGCCCGCCTGGCGGGACTGGTCGAAGTGGAGCCCCGCCCGGGCCACGAGGTCGAAGAGGTCGTCGACACCCAGGCCCCGGAGAGACGTGTCCTGGAGGTGGTCGGTCGCCACGAGATGGCGCTCGGCGCCGGACGGGGTGACGAAGCGGCCCTCCTCGTGGACGTAGGTGCCGTCGGTCAGGAACTGCAGCGTGAGGAACGGGTGCGTCGTGCCGCCCCTGCGCAGGTTGATCTCGATGGCGTGGGTCTGCCAGCGCTCCCCGTGGCGGACCACGACGAAGTCGAGGGCGAAGCGGCCGAGCACCCCCTTGTCGGCGAGGACGCGACCGACCTTCTCCGCCTCGCGGGTGATCGTCGTCGCGTAGGCCGGGTCGGCCGGGAACCGCGCGCCGAGGTACATCTGCCCCGTCGGGCCTCCGAGCACCTGGTCGTGGGTCGAGAGGATCTCGAGCTTCCCGAGCGGGGTCACGCGCAGCTGCACGCTAGGGCTGCGCACCTCGTCACCGACGATGCGCTCCTCGACGATGCCACCGCGCTCGTCCAGCCGCCCGAGGTAGGCCCCGGTCTCGATGCGTTCGTCCTCGAGCTGCATCCCCAGCACCCGGTCGGTGACGACCGCACGCAGCGAGCCTCCCTCGTCGCCCGGATCCGCCGCCGCGGCGTCCACGTCGGTCAGGTCGACGAGGGCGTTGCCCGAGCCCGAGACACCCTCGTCGAGCTTGACCATGGCCCACTGCGCGTCGGGCCGCGACGCGTGTAGCTCGAGCACGGCGTCGACGACGTCGTCGACCGAGTGGACGTCCTCGGCGCCGAAGGGATGGTCGACGCCGGCCTCGGCGAAGACCCTGCGGCAGCCGGTCTTGGTGCCCAGCGGGTAGAGGCGCGGGTCGGCGGCATACATGGGGATGCCGAGCATCAGCGCCAGGTCACGCTCGCGCGTCGTGCTCGTGTAGGGGATGAGGTGCGACCGCGCGGGGTCCGGTACGAGGGAGGCGATGCGGGAGAGAACCCGCGGGCGGGCCAAGAGCTTGTCGGTCAGGGGTCTCGGGGAGGAGTCACCCACCGAGACCAGGTCGAGGCGGGCCCGGGCATGGCTCGGGATGACGCCGGGCAGCAGCGACAGGTAGTACTCGATGATGTGCTCGCTGATCGGCATCGACGTCACGTAGACCATCCGGAGGCATGGCTGGCGCAGCAGCAGCAGCAGGAAGAGGAAACGCTCCTCCATCGCCTGGTTCATGGCGCCCGCCGACGGCGCGAGGTGGTCGACGCTCATCGACGGCACGACGACCACCGACTCCCGGGGGTCGCCTTGACCAAAGCTGCGCCAGACCTCGGGCAGGACCTGCTGCAGGTCGTCGAACAGTCGGCCGCGGGCCGCCTCGTCGAGGTCGTCGAGGCCACCTCCGGCAGCCGTCGGCGCTGGCGTCGTCGGGTCGGCCGGGGCCGGGGTCGGGGTCGGGGTCGTCGGGTTCATGGGTCGTCCTCCCGGTCGGTGGTGCCGATGACCTCGTGGACCTCGAGGGGCCGCGAGATGCCGCGCAGCTCCACCGGCCCGAGCGAGCGCGTCTCGAAGCGCTCGTCGAGGCCGGCGCGCACGCGGGGGCTGATGAGGATCTGCCGGGCTGCCGCGGTGGCGCACAGGCGCGCCGCGACGTTGGTGACGGTCCCGATCGCCGCGTAGTCCCAGCGGCCCTCGAAGCCGACGCGGCCCAGCGTCGCGTAGCCCTGCGCGATGCCGATCCCGAAGCCGAGGTCGTGCCCCTGCCGGGACCACCGGGAGGCGAGCTCGTCGACGCGGTCACGCATGTCGAGCGCCATCCGCACCGCCCGCTCGGGCGCGTCGGGACACGGCGGCGGGTCGTTGAAGAACACCATGAGCCCGTCGCCGGCGAAGTGCTCCAGCGTGCCCTCGTACGCGAAGACGAGCTCCCCGAGGGCGCCGTGGTAGTCGCGCAGCACCGACATGGTCTCCTCGGGCTCGGCGGTCTCGGCGAACGCGGTGAAGCCGCGGAGGTCGGTGAAGACGGTCGTGATGTCGCGTCGGTGGCTCTCGAGGAAGGACTCGTCACCGGACTCGACGATGAGTCCCGCGATCTGGGGCGACAGGAAGCGGCGCAGGCGGCCCAGCCGGTCGAGGTCGTCGACCTGCTCGGCGACCCGGCTCTCGAGCTCGGCGTTCCAGCGCTCCAGCGCGACGGTCTGCTCGAGCACCGTGTCGTGCAGCCGCTTGACCCGCGCCAGGGACCGGACACGAGCCATCAGCTCGGCCTGGTCGAACGGCTTGGTGATGAAGTCGTCGGCCCCCGCCTCGAGGGCCCGCAGCCGCTGCTGGGTCCCGCTGGCCGTGACCATGACGACGGGCAGCATCGCGGTGCGAGGGTCGGCCTTGATGCGCTCGCACGTCTCGTAGCCGTCCATGACGGGCATCAGCACGTCGAGCAGGACGACGTCGATCTCGCACTCGGCGAGCGCCTCGAGCGCGGCGGCGCCCGACGCCTCAGAGCGCACGAGGAACCCCCGCGGCTCGAGGACGGCGTGCATGAGCTTGCGGTTCTGCTCGAGGTCGTCGACGACGAGGACCCGCACGCCGGCGAGCGAGGGGACCGTGGCTGCAGGGACCGGCATCATGGGCTCGGCGCGTCTCGTCGGGGCAGGTGGCGGCGCACCTGGGCCGGGAACTCACGGACGCTGATCGGCTTCTCGAGGTAGCCCGCGAAGCCCGAGCCGAGAGCCCGCTCGCGGTCGCGGTGCATGGCGAACGCCGTCAGCGCGACGATCGGGATGTGGGCCGTCGGCTCGTGGTCACGGATCAGCTCGAGAGCGGCGAAGCCGTCGATCCCGGGGAGCTGGAGGTCCATGAGGATGACGTCGGGCAGGGTCGCCCTCGCCTGCTCGACCGCCTCCTCACCGGTGGTCGCGACGACGACGCAGAAGCCGGCATACTCCAGCACGTCCCGCGCCAGCTTGAGGTTGCGGGGGTTGTCCTCGACGAGGAGCACGACGGGGAGGTCGCTCACGGCTGCCCCTCCCCCGTGTGCTCCGCCGCGACGGTCGCCAGGCGGCGCGCGAGACCCGGGAGGTCGATGCCGGCCTTCTCCGCGACGAACGCGATGCGCCCCTCGAGGCGTGAGCGGTCTTGCGGCGTCAGGGACTTCGCGGTCAGGACGACGATGGGGGGCCCGTCGGAGTCGCGGTGCGGCCGCAGCTCGTCGATGACGGCGAAGCCGTCGACGTGGGGCATGAGCAGGTCGATGACGACGACCGACGGGGCGACGGCACGGACGAGGTCCGCCGCCTGCTGGCCGCCCGCGCACGTGTGCACCTCCCAGCCGAGCGGCTCGAGCGTGCTGCGCACGAGCTTGAGGGCGAGGGGGTCGTCGTCGACGACGACGACACTGAGCCGGGGAGTCTGCTCGTCGGCGCGCGGCGGTGGCAGCAACCGGGTCACGGCCGCGAGGAGGTGCTCGCCGCTCACCGGCTTGACGAGGTACTCCGTCGCTCCGAGAGCGAAGCCACGACCTCGCTCCGGCTCGACGCTGACGACGACGACGGGCACGTCAGCCGTCGTCGGGTCGCTCTTGAGCGCCGTCAGGACCTCCCACCCGTCCATCCCGGGCAGGTGGATGTCGAGGACGACCGCGACCGGGTCCTGGGCCCGGACGAGGTCGAGTCCCTGCTCGCCCGTGGACGCACCGACGGCGCGGAGGCCGGCTGCGCGCAGGTGCAGCTCGACGAGCTCGGCCGAGCGGGGGTCGTCCTCGATGACGACGACGGTCGGGCCGGTGAGGGAGCCGTCGTCGACCATCCACACCTCGCCGCCCGCCGCACGGTCGGCGTCGGGCTGCGGGACCGAGATCCCGAAGGTGCTCCCGTCGCCCGGGGTGCTGGTGAGCCCCGTGCCCTCGCTCGACGACGCCGACCGCTCACCCTGCTGGAACGAGTCGAAGATGCGCTCCTGGTCCGCGGGCGCGATGCCGATGCCCGTGTCCGTGACCGTGACGTCGACCTCCTCCGCGTCGCGCCAGGCCCGGACGACGATGCTGCCGCCGTCCGGGGTGAACTTGACCGCGTTGCTCAGCAGGTTGAGCAGCACCTGCTTGAGCCGCAGCTCGTCGGCCGTGACGAGTCCGAGGCCGGCGGCCGCCTCCAGCGTCAGCCGTATGCCGTGCAGTGCGGCGCGCTCGCGCACGAGCGACAGCGCCTGGACGAGGATGTCGTCGATGGGAAAGGTCGTGAGGTCGAGCTCCATGCGTCCGGCCTCGATCTTCGACAGGTCGAGGATGTCGCCGAGCAGGGCGAGCAGGTGGCGACCGGCGGAGTGGATGTCCTCGAGGTAGTCCTCCTGCCGTTCGTTGAGGTCGCCGAACATCCGCTCCAGGAGCACCTCGGAGAAGCCGATGACGGCGTTGAGGGGCGTCCGCAGCTCGTGCGACATGCTCGCGAGGAACTCCGACTTGTGGCGGCTGGCCTCGGCGAGGGCGACGCTCTGCTGCTCGAGCTGCTGGTAGAGACGGGCGTTGGTGAGCGCGACGGCCGACTGGCTCGCGAAGGCGGTGAGCAGGTCGCACGTCTCGTCGCTGAACGACCCGGTCGACTTGCGACGCACGACGAGTGCCCCGACGACCCGGTCGGGACGCACGAGCGGGATGGCGACGAGCGAGCGCCAGCCCGACCCGTGCAGCACGGCCAGGTGGGGGTCGAGCGGGCCGGGCTCGGCGTCGAGATCGGGGATCTGGAGGACCTCGCGGGTGCTGGCCGCCCGGCCCACCCACGTCCGGTCGATGTGGATCTCCGCGCCACGCAGCGCGTCGATGACGTCGGCGCTCGTGCCGTAGGCCGTGCGCACCCGGAAGAGTCCGGTCGCCTCGTCGAACTCCATGAGCGACCCGCCGTCGGTGTCCGAGAGCTCCACGGCGTGGGTGACGATCGTGGTCAGGACCTCGTCCGCGACGAGCGTCGAGCTGATCGCCTCGCCGACCTCGGCGAGCGCCTCGAGCTGGTCGACCTTGCGGCCCAGCTCGGCCGAGCGGCTCTCGAGCGCGGAGAAGAGCTCGACGTGCCGGAGCGCGAGGGCTGCCTGCTCCGCGAAGGTCGACAGGAGCTCCTGAGCGGCCTCGTCGAAGGGCGCGACCTCGGTGCGCCAGACGTTGATGGCGCCGACGACCTGGTCGCCGACCACCATCGGAGCGCCCATCATCGTCCGGTAGCCGCCGACCCGTTGGAAGTCGGTGCGGCGGTAGTCCGGGTCGGCGAGGACGTCGTCGATCTGGTGCACGGTCCGGTCGATGGTGACGCGCCCGACCAGCGTCGCCCGGTCGCGGGCGATCGGGTGCTGCGAGACGAAGTCGACGAACTCGGGCGTCAGCCCGCTCGAACGCGCGAGCACGTAGGAGTCACCCTGGACGAGGTAGATCTGGGCCACCTGCGCCCCGAGGAGACGCCGTGCGCTGTCGACGACGGCGTCGAAGACCTCGTCGCGACTGGCGGCGCCGCCGGTCGTCGAGGCGGTGAGGACCTTGAGGATGTCGCTCGTGGCACGCAGCTGCTCCTGCGTCGTCGCAAGTCGGTCGGCGAGATCGTGGACGACCTCGACCGGCTGAACGCCCGCCTCTTCGAACCCGCCCATGCGAGTCCCCCATCGCGCTGTGAGTCCCTGTGGTCCCCCAGATGAGTCTCCTCCCCGAACCGTCGGCGCACCACGGAAACCACGAGCTCGGCAGGAGCGCCCGATCGGCCGGCTAGCCGCGACCTGCCCCGATCGGTTCACGACGCAGCCGCGTGACTCGCTCGAACGCGTGGGCCATCGACAGCAGTCGGCCGTCCTCACCGGGGCGACCGATGAACGTGGCGCCGACCGGCATCCCGTTGCTGCGCATGCCGGCCGGGACGGTGACCGCCGGGAAGCCGGCGGTCGCGTAGACGGAGGAGTGCCGGTTCGAGAGGCTCACGAGCAGCTCGGTGCGCGTGCCGTCGAAGGTCTCGGCGAGGAGGGCGGCCGCGCGGTCACGGAAGCCGAGCGCGGCTTCGGCATAGGCGTCGGCGTCAGCGCCACGCAGGACGGCGAGGTCCAGGACGCCCTGGCCGGACGGCATACGTCGTCGGGGGTCGGCGAGGTTCCACGCGAGGAGGTCGGCAGCCGTCGTCACGCGGACACCGTCGCCGCGGGCCCCGGTGGCCGCGGCGAGGTAGGGCAGCGTGTCGTGGCACAGGCCACCGAGCACGACCCCGACGAATCCCTTCTCGTACTCGTCCAGCGAGTCGGCGCGCAGGCCGAGCAGGACGTCTGCCGCATCGGCCCCGGCGCGGGTCAGGCCCTCGACGACGCGCCCGAGCACCGCGGCGTTCTCCGAGGTGTCCTCGAAGGGCGACTGCTGCGACAGCACGTCGGCTCGGAGGACGCCGACGCGCACTCCTTCGAGCGCGTCGTCGGCGAGGTCGGTGCGCACCGGGTGCCTCGCGATGACCTCGAGCACGGCGGCCGCGTCGGCGACCGACCTTGCGACGGGCCCGGCCGAGTCCTGAGTGTGCACGAGCGGCACGATGCCGTCGGTGGGGACGACCCCGCGGCTCGGCTTCATCGCGACGACCCCGCTGAAGGCCACCGGGGCGAGGAGCGACCCGGACGTCTCGGTGCCGATGCTCGCGATGCAGAGCCCTGCCGCGACCCCGACCGCCGAACCACTGCTCGACCCGCCTGGGGAGAACTGCGCCCCAAAGGGATTCATCGCCTGACCGCCGACGGCGCTGAACCCCGCCCGCGACGACATCGCGCCGGCGAGCTCGGACAGGTTGGCCTTCCCGAGGATGACGGCGCCGGCATCGCGCAGCCGGGCCACGAGCGGCGCGTCGTGGTCGGCCAGGTGGTCGGCGAGCAGCACGGAGCCCGCGGTGGTGTGCAGAGGTGGCGCGGTCTCGATGTTGTCCTTGAGGGTCAGCGGTATGCCGCAGAGCGGGGACGGCGACGCCCCCGCCCGGCGCCGCTCGTCAGCCGATGCGGCCTCGACGAGGGCGTGCGGGTTGAGCTCGAGCAGCGACCTCAGGGTCTCGTCCTGTGCGCGAATCCGACTGAGGCACAGGAGAGTGAGGTCCTGCGAGGTCAGGCGGCCCGAGTCCATGAGGCGGCTCAGCTGGACGATCGACGCGTCGCGCACGAGCGTGGCGACGCGCTCGACACGGTCGTCCTCGAAGTCGCGAAGCGCGTCCTCGAACGGCGACAGGTCGAGCGGGCGCAGCCGTGGCGAGGAGGCCGAGCGACGCCCGACCCACCGGCCCGTCAGGGTCGACCGGGCCACGGCCAGGTATCGGTTCACGCCGCCCATGATGTCGGTCGGTGCAGGGCCGCACAGGGAAACGGCGCACAGATGACTGCGCTCGGCACCACCTCACCCCTACTCTGAGCATGAGCGTCCCGGGGGATCGGGCCCGCTCGCCCTGCTACGGAAGGACTCTCATGCCCGACTCCAGCACCGTCGCCGGCCCGACGCCCGACCTCACACGCAAAGCCGTGGCCGAGGCCGTCGGGACGTTCATCCTCGTGTTCTTCGCCGTCGGCGCCGCCGTCGTCGGCCTCGAGACGATGAGCAGGCTCGCCGTCGCGCTGAGCTTCGGCTTCGTCCTGCTCGCCCTCGCCTACGCCATCGGCCCCGTCTCGGGCTGCCACGTCAACCCGGCCGTGACCCTGGGTGTCCTCATGCGCAAGGGCATCACGACGACCGAGGCCGTCTACTACTGGATCGCCCAGCTCGTCGGCGCGATCCTCGGCGCGGCCCTGCTCAAGCTCATGGTCTCGAGCTTCGGCGGCGTCAAGGACGAGACCGGCGCCCTCGGGACCAACAACTGGGGCCTGACCATCACGGCGGGTGGCACCTTCGTGCTCGAGGTGGTCCTCACCTTCCTGCTCGTCTTCGTCGTGCTCCTCGTGACCAGCCGGGCCGCGGCGCCGGGCTTCGCCGGACTCGCGATCGGCCTCGTGCTCACCGTGATCCACATCGTCGGCATCCCGCTCGACGGCACCTCGGTCAACCCGGCACGGTCCATCGGCCCGGCCCTGCTCTACGGTGGCGAGCCGCTCGCCCACGTGTGGATGTTCATCGTCGCGCCGCTCATCGGTGGTGCCATCGCGGCCCTCGCCTCCCCGTTCTTCGAGACGGCCGTCTCGAAGTCCGACGTCGACCCGACGGGCGCCGACGTCCCCGAGTGACCCGGCTCCACCGGCTGTCCAACCTTGCGGTCCCGGCCTGCTCCATGATGTGTCCATGAGCGACGCATCCGGGGGCAGGCACGGGTCGACGAGACCGAAGGGCCGCGCCGCCGTGCGGTGGGTCGCCGCCCTGGCCGTGCTGGCCTGGCTCGCCATCGGCGGGGTCGGCGGCCCCCTGGTGGGACGCCTCTCCGAGGTCGCCACCAACGACAACGCGAACTTCCTTCCCCCGTCGGCCGAGTCGACGTCGGTGAGCAAGCTCGTGGGCCGCACCACCGACACCCAGACGCTCCCCTACCTCGTCGTCGTCGAGCGACCGAGCGGACTGACCCCGGCCGACCTCGCGGCCGTCCAGCGCTACGTCGACGGCATCCCCGGGCTCGAGCTCGCCGAGCCGGGGCGCACCGTCGGCCAGTTCCTCCAGGCTCCCCCGACGGCGGCGATCCCCAGTCCGGACCGGCAGGCCGCGCTCGTCCCCGTCCCGTTCGTCGCCGACAAGGCCGAGGACACCATCGACGGTGACACCGCGTTGTATGCCGTCGCCCAGGCCCTGCGCGAGTCCGCCGCGTCGACGTTGGGCTCGACCGGACTGACCGTGCACGTCACGGGGGCCGGTGGGTTCTTCGCCGACTTCATCATCGCCTTCAGCGGCATCGACGGGATCCTGCTCCTCGTCGCGCTCGGCGTCGTCTTCCTCATCCTGCTCATCGTCTACCGGAGCCCGATCCTGCCCTTCGCCGTGCTCATCACCGCGATGTTCGGCCTCTCGCTGGCGGCTCTCGTCGTCTTCCCCCTCGCCGAGAACGGCTCTATCAGCCTGAGCGGCCAGAGCCAGGGCATCCTGTCGATCCTCGTCGTCGGCGCCGCCACGGACTACGCCCTGCTCCTCGTCGCGCGGTTCAAGGAGGAGCTGCACGACGAGGAGTCGACGTGGGCGGCCATGAAGATCGCGTGGCGGGCCTCCCTCGAGCCGATCGCCGCGAGCGCCGCGACCGTCGTCCTCGGACTGCTGTGCCTGCGCCTGTCCGACCTCGGCAGCACCAAGGGGCTCGGACCCGTGGGCGCCCTCGGGATCGTCGGCGCCTTCGTCGCGTCGCTGACCTTCCTGCCCGCCGTCCTGCTCCTCATCGGGCGGCGCATCTTCTGGCCGCAGGTGCCCCACGTCGACCACGTGCACGGGGCAGACGCGGTCGGCACCCGGGGCATCTGGGGCCGCGTGGCCGGCCTGGTCGGACTCCACCCGCGGCGCGTCTGGGTGGTCACGTTCCTCGCCCTCGCGACGTGTGCGGCGTTCCTGCCGACGCTCAACGCCCGCGGAATCGCCCAGTCCGACCTCTTCCTCACCAGGGTCGACTCCGTCACGGGGCAGGAGGTGCTGGCACGCCACTTCCCCGCCGGGTCGGGCTCGCCGGTGCAGATCGCCGTCCCCGAGGCCGAGGCCGACGCCGTGGTCGCGGTGCTCGAGTCGACCGACGGCGTCAGCAGCGCGCAGGTGGGCCTCGTGCCCGGCCAGCCCCCCAAGGTCGTCGACGGCCAGGTCATCGTGCAGGCCACGCTCGACGCGGCCGCCGACA
This sequence comes from Terrabacter sp. Root181, assembly GCF_001428505.1. Taxonomy (GTDB): domain Bacteria; phylum Actinomycetota; class Actinomycetes; order Actinomycetales; family Dermatophilaceae; genus Terrabacter. Next base: position 1,045,762 of record NZ_LMHU01000001.1, on the reverse strand, counting down.
GCGTCGAGGCCGAGGACACCATCGAGACGCTCCGGTCGTCCCTCGACCGGGTGGGCACCGACGTCCTCGTCGGCGGGACCACGGCGACGAACCTCGACGTGCGCCTCGCCAGCGAGCGCGACCTCAAGGTCATCATCCCGACGATCCTCGCCGTCATCTTCGTCGTGCTCATGCTGCTGCTGCGCTCGATCGTGGCCCCGCTCGTCCTCGTCGCCGCGAACGTCCTGTCCTTCGCCGCGACGATGGGCGTCTCCGCCATCGCGTTCAACCACGTGTTCGGCTTCCCGGGCTCCGACCCGTCGACACCGCTCTACGGCTTCGTCTTCCTCGTCGCCCTCGGGATCGACTACTCGATCTTCCTCATGACACGCGTCCGCGAGGAGTCGCGCGCCCGCGGCACCCGTCCCGGCATCCTCGTGGGGCTCGCGGTGACGGGCGGCGTCATCACGAGCGCCGGCATCGTCCTCGCGTCGACCTTCTCGGCGCTCGCGGTGCTCCCGATCCTCTTCCTCGTGCAGATCGCCTTCATCGTCGCCTTCGGCGTCCTGCTCGACACGCTCGTCGTGCGCAGCCTGCTAGTCCCGGCGGTCTCCTACGACCTCGGCGACCGCATCTGGTGGCCCATCGGCCTCCGCCGGGCGTCGAGCGGGGCGTCGAGCGGGGCGTCGAGCGGGGCGTCGAGCGGTGCGTCGAGCGGGGCGTCCGGCACGGACGAGGGCGACGGGGACGCGGACGGCGAGGGGTCTCCTGCACCGCGGACTAGTGCGGCTTCAGGACGATCTGCAGAGCGATGACCGTGAGCCCGACCAGGCCCCCGGCGAGCGCCCCGACGACCAGCCACGGTCCCCGGAGGCCGGCCCGCCTGCTCGCGATCGCCGACAGGAAGGCCAGGGTCAGCATCCCCGTGATCTCCACGACGGGAAGGGTGTCGGCGGTCCTGAGAGATGTCGCCCGACCGATGGCCAGGACGGCGAGCGGGGGCACGGCTGCCAGCAGCAGATGCACCTGCCGACGCGCCACCGCGAGCCATTCCGAGGTCGTGAGCCCGCGCTGCACCGCTGCGTGCTCCTGGAGCAGCTCCGAGAACGCATGCGCCAGGCACACGGCCACGACGGGAGAGACGACGACGACGGCAGCTGCCGGGAACGACAGCTCGGACCAGCCGGAGTAGGCGGACAGGACGGCCATCACGACGATGGTCGCGTACGTCAGACGCTCGAGGTCCAGGGCGACCCCGGCGACGCGCACCGAATGCGGATCTTGACTCGTCACGCGGTCAAGGCTCGCACGGAAGTCGTGACCGCTCAGCGGATCGTCGGACGACATGGCGGAGCGGACCTGCCACGCAAGGGGGCCGGTTGGTACTAGCGTGACAGATGCTGAGGTTGAGGCACCCGGAGCTGAGGGGACGACCCATGAGCGAGAGCGGCACGCCGACGTCGACGGCGGACACCGAGACCCCACCATTCGCGCTGGACGCCGACGAGGTCGTGGCCGCGGCCGGCTCCGACGCCGACTCCGGGTTGAGCGGGACCCTGGCGGCGAGCCGTCTGACGACCTTCGGTCCCAACGCGATCGCTGCTGAGAAGCCGCCGTCCGCGTGGGTCGTCGCCGCGAGCCAGCTGCGCGACCCGATGAACATCATGCTGGTGGCCGTCGTGGTCGTGAGCCTGGTCATCGGCCAGGTGTCGACCGGCGTGATCGTCGGGTTGCTCATCGTCCTCAACCTCGCCCTCGGCACCCGGCAGGAGCTGACGGCCCGGGCGAGCGTCGACGCCCTCGCCAAGATGCAGACACCACAGGCGCGAGTCGTCCGTGACGGCGCCGTCTCCCTCGTCCCCGCCACCGAGATCGTGCCCGGGGACGTGGTGCAGGTCGAGGCAGGTGACATCGTCCCGGCGGACGGACGCATCGTCAGGTCCGCCACCCTCGAGGCCCAGGAGGCTGCGCTGACCGGGGAGAGCGTGCCGATCGCGAAGGACCACTCCGCTCTGGGGTCCGTGGACGTCGCTCTCGGCGACCGGACCAACATGCTCTTCCAGAACACGTCCATCACACGCGGCACGGGCACCATCGTGGTCACGGCGACCGGGCAGCAGACGCAGATGGGCCAGATCGCGACGATGCTCAGCTCGGTCACGCGTACGCGTTCACCGCTGCAGAAGGAGCTCGACTCCCTCACCAAGGTGCTGGGCGTCATCGCGTGGGGAGCGGTCGCCGTCATCGTCGTCGTTGGTCTCGTCCGCGGGACACCGGGCAAGGACCTCCTGCTGCTGGGCACGGCGATGGCCGTCTCCGCGATCCCCACGGGGATGCCCGCCTTCGTCTCCGGACTCCTCTCGATCGGGGCGAAGCAGCTGACGGCGGCCAAGGCCGTGGTGAAGAACCTCACCGACGTCGAGACGCTCGGGTCGACGAGCGCGATCAACACCGACAAGACGGGCACGCTGACGCTCAACGAGATGATGGTGTCCACGCTGTACGCGAGCGGGTCGTGGTTCACCGTCGACGGCGAGGGCTACCGCAAGAGCGGGGCGATCCGGGCCGTGGCCGGCACTCCGGTCCCCGACTTCACACGTCTGGGGCTGGGGCTGTGTCTCGACAGCGACGCGGTGGTCGGCGACGACGGCTCGGTGATCGGAGACCCCACCGAGGCGGCGCTGGTGGTGCTCGCCGCCAAGCTCGGGATCGACGCCGAGGAGACCCGCCGCACCTACCCGCGCCTGTCCGAGGTGCCCTTCGACTCCGAGTACAAGTTCATGGCCACGTTCCACCGGGTGACGCTCGACGGCGCCGAGCACCTCATCGAGCTCGTCAAGGGCGCCCCCGACGTCGTCATCGCCCGGTGCACCCTGGCCGGCGGTCCGCTCAGTGGCTCGCAGGTTCCCATCGAGCAGGCGCTCGACGGCCTCCAGGAGGCCAACGAGCGGATGGGCGGCAAGGGTCTGCGCGTGCTCGCGTTCGCGGCCCGTCTCGTCGCCGACGACGAGGTGGCGACCATGACCGCAGACCCGATGGCCCTGACGCAGGGCCTGTCCTTCGTCGGGCTCGCCGGGATCATCGACCCCCTGCGCGCCGAGGCGAGGAGCGCTGTCGCGACGGCCCTCAGGGCCGGGATCGACGTGCGGATGATCACCGGTGACCACGCCGTCACGGCCCAGGCGATCGGCCAGGAGCTGGGGCTGGGTCCGGGGGCCATCAGCGGCGCCGAGCTGCAGGCGCTCAGCGACGAGGAGCTGAAGCGGCAGCTGCCGGCCCTGCACGTGTTCGGCCGGGTGACGCCCGAGGACAAGCTCCGGCTGGCGCGCGCGATGCAGGAGGAGGGGATGATCGTCGCGATGACCGGCGACGCCGTCAACGACGCGGCCGCCCTCAAGCAGGCTGACATCGGCGTCGCGATGGGGAGCGGCAGCGAGGTGACCAAGCAGGCCGCGCGCATGGTGCTCACCGACGACAACTTCGGGACGCTCGTCCATGCCGTCGAGATCGGGAGGCGCGTCTACGACAAGGTCGTCTCGTACGTGCGCTACCAGATGACCCAGCTGCTCTCGCTGGTGTTCCTGTTCCTCGCAGCGACGGTGTTCGACGTCAACCGGGGTGTCGCGATGACCCCGACCATGGTGCTCTTCCTGCTGTTCTTCGCCACGGCCGTGGGTGTCATCATCATCGCCGTCGACCCGGGCGACCCCGACGTCATGAGCCGCCCGCCCCGCGACCCCGGCATCCCCATCACGAACCGGTCAGCGGTCGTCATGTGGGTGGCCTATGCGCTCGTGCTCTTCCTCGCGGCCTTCATGCCGCTGGTGCTCGGACCGGACGAGCCGAGCCCGACGCGAGCATCCGTGTCCATGACGATGACGTTCGTCGTGATGGGCCTCGGCACCGCGTTCAACGCGGTGGTCAACCGGCGCGACCCCACGAGTGGCCTCACCCCGCCGATCCTCAGGGCGCTGGCGATCGCCCTCGTTCCCGTGGGGATGCTGCTCCTGGCGACCCAGCTCCCGACGTTGCAGCAGGCGCTCCTGACCTCCCAGCTCACGCCGCGCGAGTGGCTCGTCTGCGCAGCCCTGGCCGCCGCGCTCCCCGTCGTCGTCGAGCTCGGCAAGCTGGTCAGGAGGCGCCGACGCGAGCCTGCTGAGGCCCTCGACCCGCAGTCGACGGTCGCGCCTGCCCGCGCCCTGACGACGCCGCGCGCCTGAGCTGCGACATCAGGTGGCCCCTGCCCCCGTCGGAGCCGCGACGTCGTCCCTCCTCGTCAGCTCGCCGGCGACGTCACGTTGCATCAGGTCGGCCACGACCGAGGTGTCGAGGCCCTGGCCGAGCAGGACCGCGAGCTTGGTGAGCGCCGCCTCGCACGTCATGTCGTAGCCCGGCACGGCTCCGGCCCGCATGAGTGCCGACCCCGTGGCGTACGCCCCCGGCTGCACCGAGCCGCGGACGCACTGGGTGACGACGACCACGACGATGTCCTGGGCCGTGGCGGCCTCGACCACAGCCATGAACGCCCGGTCGTTCGACGGTCCGTTGCCCGCCCCGTAGGCCTCGACGACCAGGCCCTGCAGCGGCGGTCGGCACAGGTTCGCGAGGATGGAGGCCGAGAACCCGGGAAAGAGCCGCACGGCCGCGACCTCCCCCAGCCGCCCGGCCCTGAGCTCGGGCTCTCCTCCGGCCGGGCGCACCAGGGAGTCCTGGACGTCGATGTCGATGCCGATCGCGGCGAGCGGCGGGAAGCGGGGGGAGTCGAAGGCGTCGAGGCCCGAGGCGTCGACCTTCGTGGCCCGGTTGCCTCGGAGCAGCACCTCCCCGAAGAGCAGCGTGGACTCGGGGACGTCGGACCGCGCCGCGACCTGGAGAGCCCCGATGAGGTTCTGCCGTCCGTCGCTGCGGGTGCGGGCGATGGGGATCTGCGAACCGGTGACGATGACGGGCTTGCCGAACGACGGGAGCAGGAACGAGAGTGCGGACGCCGTGTAGGCCATCGTGTCCGTCCCGTGCAGGACGACGAACCCGCGGTGCTCCTTGCGGCGCTCGTGGAGGACCCGCGCGATGGCGCACCAGTCGTCGGGCGTCGCGTTGGCGGAGTCGATCGGCGGATCGAGCTCCTCGAAGACGATCGGGGGCAGCTCGCCCCGCGAGTTCTCCACGATCCAGTCGACGTAGGGGGCCAGCGCGCCAGCCACCGGCGCGTAGCCGTCGGGGGTGTCGACCATCCCGATGGTGCCGCCGGTGTGGAGCACGAACACGCTGTCGCTCACCAGGTGTCTCCCTTGGTCGGATCCCGGACTCCGCGCGAGCCCACGCCTCGTGCCGCCGGTGCCGGCGCCACGCGCAGCTCACCGTGGCACCCACGACAAGCCCTGTCCAGCCGGACCCTGTCGTGGACGCGCTCGCCGGATCTGTCCCGCATGACCGGCGAGCCGAAGGCCGGTGTCGTGGCGGTCTGCCACGATCGGTCCCGACAGCGGCCGCGAGCGCATACAACTGGAGCATGAGCATGCATCAGGACGAGGACGGTCTGGCCGAGTCACGCGCTGATCTCGGACCGCGAGGGCGAGTGCTCGACGAGATCCGCACGCCGAGGGCGGCAGCCATCGCCGGGATCGCCTTCGCCCTGCTCCTGGGAGCGGTCATCATCCTGATGTACCTGGCCCTCCCGGGCACCGGCACGCGGTCGACGTGGATCACCGATACGGCGCGCCGCGACAGGGTCGCGCTGGCGATGCAGCTGACCCCCTACGCCGGCATCGCCTTCCTGTGGTTCATCGGGGTGATCCGTTCCCGTCTCGGGGCCCGAGAGGACAAGCTGTTCGCCACGGCCTTCCTCGGCTCCGGCCTGCTCTTCGTCGCGATGCTGTTCGCCGCTTCCGCGGACGTCGGGGCGTTGCTGTCGCTCTACGACGGGCCCGACAGCGTCTCGCCGGAGTACGTCCGCCAGGTGGGAGCGGTGAGCACGGCGCTCCTGACGACGTTCGGCATCCGCATGGCAGCGGTCTTCACCATGGTCGTCACGAACCTCGGCCGGCGCACCGGCATCGTGCCGCGGTGGCTGGTGGCGGTGGGGTTCGTGGTCGCGGTGGTCCTGCTCCTTGCGCCGCCGCGGACGGTCTGGGCCGTCCTGCTCTTCCCGCTCTGGGTCCTGCTCCTCAGCCTGCACCTGCTCGTCACGTCCTTCCGACCGGAGCCGGCGGCGGCGTAGGGCAGCACGGAGCGCCGTGGGGCCCTGGGCGGGCCCCACGGCTGGACTCAGGCGTCAGCGGCGATCGCGGCGATCGTCGCGCCGGTCTTCACGGCGCTCACCGCGCCGGTGAATTCCGTGCGCGACGACGACGGCGCCACCGACGGCGGCCACTGTCCTTCTCCTGCGCCTGGCTGCGAGTGGCATGTCAGGCTCCTTCCTCTTCGTCGGACTCGATGGCCGCGATGACGGCCTGGATCGGGATGCGCCCGCTGGCCACGAGCTGGCCGCCGGCGTGACGCACCGCCGCGCCGAAGGGGGCCGCCCACAAGTTCTCCCACACCAGGACGGCCGCTGAGCTGCCCGGCTCGATGGTCTCGGCCAGGTCGGCGACGTCCTGCTCGCTGAGCAGCATGGCCAGCTCGGTCTCGTACGCGCGGAGCTCGCCGATCTCGGAGTCCTCCATGTCCGTCGCCTCGAACGCCTCGAAGCTGCCGTCCTCCGCCTTCTTGAAGAACAGCAGGTCCAGGACCCGGATGAGGTCGCGATCCACGTAGTCCTTGAGGATCGGGGCGATCTTGCCGTTGAGGGTGCTGCCCTCGAACTCCACGACGATCCAGTCCACCGGACCGAGCTCGTCGACGTTGAGAGTCATGTCATCTTCTCCTTGGTGTGCGTCCGGTGTGGATCAGTGCGTCCGGTGGAGGTGCAGGCCTGGGCCGACAGACCACGGGCGACAGTCGGGGTGCCGCACCGCGACGGGGTGATGGGTCGCGACGCATGCGGGTCCGCCTGCGTTGCCCACAAGGCTAGGAGCCGTCCGCCCGTGCAGCCTCACCCGCTGGGGATGAACCCTGCCTGCCGGCGGCCGTGGAGTGTCCCTGTCGGGTGGTCGGGGGCCGTCCCCTGTTTGGGGTCCGGCCCTCTTGCTGGTCTCGTCGTCTATTCGCTCTGCTTGCGACCCGGGCCCGGGTGCCTGCGCTTTCCGCGCCGGAGGCGCAGCTCGAGCCGGTCCAGAACGTCCTCAGGTCGTCGGCGAGGTCGTGCACCCGACGCGTCACGTATCGACGCCTCCTCGGGCCGACGCCGATGTGGGCGCGTCCCTTCGCCTAAGGTCCTGCCAACGCGAGGGCGGGGTCCACCCGGAGGACTCGCGTGATACCAGCGACGCTCGCCACGACCCCGAGACCGATGGCGACCACCGCGAGCACCAGGCACGGGGTGAGGCCGAGGCCGATGGTCAGCGGAAAGGCCGGCAAGAGTGCCTGCGCGAGGAGGACCGCGCCGGCCGCGGCGGCCACCGACACGGCGAGACCCTCGATCAGAGGGGTCGCGCAAAGCCGCCATGGAGCGGCACCGATGGCCTTGAGGACGGCCACGTCGCGCACTCGGTCGAGGGCCGAAAGGTAGCAGACGAAGGCCACGATGCTGCCGGCCACGAGCCAGAGGAGGACAGAGAGGAGGCCAAGGGTCCTGGTCGCGACCTGAAGTGGTCGGCGTAGGTCGTCCCGGACATCGCGCGGCGTCATGACCACCAGGTCTGGTGGGAGAACGGCGGGTTTGCCCCGCATGACGAGCGCGCTGGCCAGGTCGTCGCCGTGGTAGGCGATGGCCTGGCCCTGAGAGAGCGTCATGACCACGGTAGGCGTACCCCCGTTGTACGTCAGCCCGGCAAGGGTTCCGACCACCGTCAGACGAACACCGGCGAGCGTCAAGGTTGTTCCGAGCGGGACGCCCAGGCTCTCGTCGACCGCGACCTCGCCCTCGGCGCGAGGCGGCCGGCCTGCGGTCGGTCGAGGCTGGACGACACCATCGGGACGGTAGGCGATGACGTTGACGTCGACGGGACCGCTGGACTGGGCCCCGTCGACGACGTGTCGGAAGATCGCCACCGGGGTCATGGCGACTGCTCGAGGGGGGTCCGCGATCAGCTCCGCCGTCGAGGTCCTCATCGGGGAGTTCGTGGTGAAGGGACCTGCCAGACCTCGCGTCACGATCCAGGCGTCACCGCCGAAGAAGGTGATGGTCCGGTCCGTCTCCTCGAGGAAGCTGTCGTGAACGGACTGGAGCAACAGGGTGACGGCGAAGACGAGCATGGCCGCGCAGACGCCCACGACGATGCGGCGGGCTCGCCACTGCAGGTCGCGCAAGGTGATGGTCAGCATGGCGTGGTCAGGTCCACCACGTCGTCGGCGGCCTGTATTACTCGGAGATCATGCGTGGCGACGAGGACGAGTCGACCCGGCCGGACGAGCGAGCGGAGGAGCGTCAACATCGCGCCGACCTGCGGTTGATCCAGGTGGGCGGTCGGCTCGTCGGCCAAGAACAGCGGAGGATCTCCGACGAGGCCGCGCGCGATCGCGACCCGCTGCTGCTCGCCGCCCGAGAGACTCCCGGGTCGGTGGTGCAAGCGGTGAGCGAGACCCATCCCGGACAAGAGCTCGGTGGCGCGCCGTCGAGCGACCGAGCGCTGGACGCCCGTCATCAGCAGCGGCGCCATGACGTTCTCGACGGCATCGAGACTGGCGATCAAGTTGAACGACTGGAACGCCAGGCCCACGCAGTCCCGACGGTGCTGCAGCATCTGCGGACGTGACGAGAGCGCGAGCTCGCGGCCCGAGAAGGTGACGGAGCCTCGAGCCGGTGTCAACAAGCCGGCCAGGACCGACAGCAGCGTGGTCTTGCCCCCGCCGCTCGGGGCGCACACCACCATGAGCCGACCATCGGTACCGACGAATGACAGGTTCTCCAGGGGCCGGACGCAGCTGGGGCCTGAGCCCAGCTCCACGGTCAGGCCGGACACGATGAGGTCAGCACGACTGGTCACGCTCGCCCCTCACCCCCCGAGACTCTCCCGGACCCGCCTGGCGGTGGGCCCCTTCACGGGTCATCGTGGCAGCCCCCCGTGGATCTTGCGGTCCATCTCGCGGGATTCGGCCAATGGTCCCGAAAACGCAGACCGACGGGCATCGACGTGCGACGGTGGGCCATGCGAACCGGCTTGCTCCAGAGGGCCGCTGGACGTGGGCTCCTGTGGATGCTCGGCCGCCGCGCAGACGGCAGGCACGCGCGTGCTTGGCCCCGCGTACCCGAGGATGCCTACACCCTCGTGCGTCGCGATGGGCTCGACCCGGTGGCGGCCCTCCTCGACCGAGACGCTGTGACGAGGCTTCGGCTCCCGTTCCGGTTCCGCGGGTGGCTCGTGACCGGGTACCCGGACGTGCGCTCGGTGCTCGCGGACTCCGCCGGCTACAGCAACGACCTGGTGGGTCGGCTCGGGGCATCGGCCGCAGGGAAGCACCACCTTGGCGGTCTGGGCTTGTGCGACCCGCCCGAGCACACGCGGCTGCGGCATCTGCTCGTCCCCGAGTTCACCGGGCGTCGCCTCCAGGACCTGCAGCCGCTCATCGAGGGCATCGTCGACGACGCCTTGGACGACCTGTCAAGGCTCGGAGACGCAGGTGAGCCGGTCGATCTCGTCGAGCACCTGGCCCGTCCGGTCGCCGCCCGCACCATCTCCATGATGCTGGGTCTCGATGAGGATGAGCACGCCGTGCTCCATCGGCTCAGTTCCCAGCGGTTCGACCTCGCGGGATCAGGCGGGGGACCTTTCGGACCGATCTCCGACGCCATCGGCCATCTCCTCGAGGTCGTGCGCCGTCAACGCGCACACCCGGCACCGGGACTCATCGGCCGTCTCCTGCGCGATCACGGCACCGAGCTGACCGACACCCAGATCGCAGGTCTGGCCGACGGCCTGTGGACCGGCGGACTCGAGTCCACCACGAGCGCGTTGGCGCTGGGCGGATACCTGCTCGGAACGGACTCCGTGGCGGCACACCTCCTGCGGGACGATGACCGTAAAGGTGTGGACCGATGGGTCGAGGAGCTCTTGCGCTACACCTCGGTCGTGCAGGTGGCGTTCCCCCGGGTGGCGCTGGCAGACACGGAGCTCGGCGGCGAGCGCGTCCTCGCCGGAGACCTGGTGGTCTGCTCGCTCAGCGCGGCCAACCGCGACGCGAAGTTCGTCGACGACGCCGCCCAGTTTCTGCCGGATGGCCGACCTCGAACTCACCTCGCGTTCGGTCATGGTCCGCACCGGTGCATCGGTGCCGAGCTGGCGCGCCTCGAGCTGCGAACGACACTGCCCCGGCTCGCAGTGCGTTTCCCGCAGCTGCGGGCGGTCGCGCCCATCCCGCGCACCGATGGCGAGCGTCTCTCCTTCATCTACGGCCTCCCAGCCGTTCGCGTCCTGCTCGAGGACGGCGGACCCGCTGACGACTCGTCGAGGCACGCCGGAAGGCCTTGATCGAGCCCAGCTCTCAGGTCCGTCCGGGCCCAGCGGCGACGTCTGCACCCCGCACATGAGGCATCCGCAAGCGGTCAGGCCTGCGATGATGCCGACATGAGCGAGGCCGTGCAACGGTACGTGGCGTTCTCGGATCATCCCGACGGCGGCAACCCCGCTGGTGTCGTGCTCGATGCGGCCGGGTTGAGTGACGATCGCATGCTCGCGATCGCCGCCGACCTGGGATACAGCGAGACGGCCTTCCTGTGCGGCACCGACATCCGCTACTTCTCACCGCTGGCCGAGGTCCCGTTCTGCGGTCACGCCACCATTGCCACGGCGGTGGCCCTGGCCGAGCGCGACGGGCCTGGCGAGGTCGTCCTGGCTACGGCCGGCGGCCCGGTTCCGGTCAAGACCCGGCGCGATCCTGACGGCCGCATCCTGGCGACACTCACCAGCGTGCCAGCGCGGATCTCCCCTATCGGACCCGCGGATCTCGAGGAGCTGCTCGCGTCACTCGGCTGGGGCACCGCCGACCTCGACCCCGCACTGCCGCCACGCATCGGCTATGCCGGCGCCTGGCATCCCGTGATCGCCGCGGCCACGCGCCGGCGCCTCGCCGCGCTCGACTACGACTTCGACCGGCTGGCGACACTCATGGCCGCCCGCGAATGGACGACGATCCAGCTGGTCTGGCGCGAGGCCGGCTCGCTCTTTCACTCGCGCAATCCGTTCCCGCCAGGCGGCGTCGTCGAGGATCCCGCGACCGGCGCCGCCGCCGCTGCGCTCGGCGCGTACCTCCGCGATCTCCAGCTCGTGCCGCTACCCGCAACCGTCACCATCCATCAGGGTGAGGATCTCAGGCGACCTGGACACCTCGTCGTCGATATCCGCGCCGATCGAGCCGAGATCGAGGTCACCGGCACCGCCGTGGCCATCACGTGAACTGCTACCCGAGGGCGGCACGAACGGACGGGGGACGGACTCCGCCACGGGGTGGTGCCCGACCCGCCTTGCCGCACGACGTGCGTCACGGGAGCGGATGACCAGGATCCTGCCCCGGCGAAAAGGTGGGCAGAGCAGTGGGTGACCGGGTGGTGAGCCTGTCGTCCAGCAGCTTTGCGGTGGTCAGGGAGCTGGCGAGGGGACTCGAACCCCTAACCGCCTGTTTACAAGACAGGTGCGCTACCAGTTGCGCCACGCCAGCACGTCCCGGCGCGAGCGCCGCGGACGGGCGAAAGCGTAGCCGAGCCGGACCGCATACGCCCACACGGCTCGGCCGGGGGAGACGAAAGGACGGCCCCGCGCAAACCCAGGGGTGGTCGCGCGAGGCCGTCCGGCTCAGTTGTATCAGGAACTCACGGAAGTCGCAGAGTCTGACCCACGAAGATGAGGTTCGGGTTGGTGACCCGGGCCCCGTTCGCCTTCCAGAGGGACTTCCAGCCGCCGGCCACGTGGTAGCGCGCGGCGATCTTGCCGAGGGTGTCACCACTGCGGACGGTGATCTTGGCGCCCTTGGCAGTGTTCTTCTTGGTGGACGTGACGGCATACGTCTTCTTCTTGACGACCTTCTTCGTCGTCACCGGCTTGCGCACGGTCGACCGCGAGACCGGGGTCGACGTGGCGCCGCCGTTGGCGCGCGTCAGGCCCGCGCGCTGCGAGCACACCGGCCAGGCGCCGGGGCCCTGGGAGGCAAGCACACGCTGCGCGACGGCGATCTGCTCGGCCCTGGTGGCGAGGTCCGCGCGCGGTGCGAAGGCCGTGCCGCCGTAGCCGCGCCACGTGCTCTGCACGAACTGGAGTCCGCCGTAGTAGCCGTTGCCGGTGTTGATGTGCCAGTTGCCGCTCGACTCGCACTGGGCGACGCGGTCCCAGACGGAGGCCGCCTTGGCCGACCCGCCCGTGGCGATCCCACCGACGATGGTGGCGGCTCCAGCGATACCGACTCCCGCGATGCGCTGCTTGACCGAGACCTTCTTGGTCGCAGCATGCTTCGACATGTACTGCATGGTGTTTCCTTCCTGACGCGCGCCTGCGGGGTTAGCTGTCGGGTTGGGGCGTCAGGTGCCCTGTCGCGGATGCGACTTCACCCCGAGACCAGATCTCGTCCTCTTGTCATGCGCTTCGACACACATGCACTCACTGGTCACACTGGGTCCCCCGTCCTCGCCCGGCCCACGGCTGTGGGCTGCATCCCTGGCTGGCGAGGCTCGGCGCGCTCAGGGAACGGATTGATGGGTGTCCATGTGAAGTTGTGGGAGCGTTCGTGTGGAGCCGGACGCGACGAAGCGACCCGGGAGCCAAGTGCTGCAGCTCCCGTCCGACCCTAGAGTCGAGGCCGCCGAGCACTGACGGTACGGGACGTTCCAGCCCTGCACAAGGAATGTCGAGACACTTCCGTGATCTTTTCCCAGCCCCTGACAGGGGTTGATGCGCTAGGGACACAGGGCCCGCACAGAGGTCGCATCAGGCACCCACAGACCCCACCGGGCGGGCCTACAGACGCGGCGGTGCGCGGCCGTCAGTGCCCGAACGGGTTGGCCGTGAACGGGTCCCACGTGAGGCTCGTGCCGTGCTGGAGCGCCACGAGAGCGGCCACGACGCCGAAGACGGCGAGCAGCCCGGACACGATCTGCGCGGCGAGGCCGGCCGGCACGAGGCGCCGCGCGATCGAGCGCGACCCCCGCCGCAGCGAGGCACCGCCGGGTCCCCACCACAGCATGAGCAGGCCCAGGACGCCGCCGACGGCGAGCGTGATCGGGGCGCCGGGCCCGAGGTCGCTCCCCTGTGTCCCGGCGAGGAGCAGGGCGGCCGCGAAGATCCCCGCGAGCGCCACGGCGACGGGCAGGAGCAGTCCCACCCCGGTCGCGATGATGCCGACGACGAGGTGCCACGGGCTCGAGACGACGGCGAAGGGCACGTCGCTGCGCCGACGCCCGAAGTCGTAGCGGCGCAGCACGAGCGCCGTGACGGAGCGGTCGGTGGCGCGGGCGAGCGCCGACAGCACCACGAGCACGAGCAGGGCGATGCCCGGCCAGGCCATGAGGGCACCGATCCAGGCGATGCCGACGGCGGCCAGCAGGCCGGTGCGCATCGGCAGGCCGATGCGGGGGTCGCCCTCGCGCGTGGCCGGCTCCGCCTCCTCGTCCCACTCGTCCTCGGGCCAGTAGCCCTGCTGGGCCTGCTCGACGTCCTCGCCCCCGTGCCCGTGGAGAGCGTCGTAGTCCTGCGCTCCGCCCCACTCGTGGTCCGACGCCGGCTCGTCGTCCCAGCCGTGGTCGTATGCCGCCGGGTCGGGTGCGGGCGCCGGGGCGCCGGTCGGGGGCGGGGCCCACCGCACCGGGGTATCGGCCGGGTGCGCAGTCGCCGGCGTCACGGGCGGCATGACGGCGGTGCTGCCGTTCTGGACCACCTGGGTGTCGCCCGGAGTCGCGGCGCGGCCGTCGTCCCAGGGGTTGCCGCTCGGCGTCGGCACGGTCGCCGCACGCCCCGCGGCGTAGAGCTCGAGCGCCGCGATGACCTGGTCGGCGTGGGGCCGCAGCCTCGGGTCGGGTGACAGCGACGCGCGCAGCAGCGGCACGAGCCGAGGGTCGACGCCCTCGAGGTCGACGTCACCGGCGCGGACCCGGGTGAGCACGGCGTCCATGCGGGCGCGGCCGAACGGCGGACGGCCGGACGCGGCATACGTGATCGTGGCGGCCCAGCCCCACCAGTCGGTGGCGTCGGTGATGGCGGCACCCTCGACGAGCTCGGGCGAGAGGTAGCCGGGCGTGCCCATGACGAGCCCGCCGACGGTGTGGCGCACGTCGTCCTGCAGGTGCGCGATGCCGAAGTCGATGAGCACCGGGTCGCCGTCCTCGATGAGGACGTTGCCCGGCTTGATGTCGCGATGGACGACGCCGCACGCGTGGATCGCGCGGATCGCCTCGGCGATGCCGCGGGCGAGGCGCAGCAGGTCGGCGGGCGCCAGCGGGCCGTGCTCCTCGACGACCTCGTCGAGGGCCGGACCGGGCACGTAGCGCGTCACGATGTAGGGGCGGGGCGCCATGACGTCGGCGTCGATGACGCTCGCGACCCGGGCGTCGCGGATGCGCGAGAGTGTTTCGACCTCACGGGACAGGCGCTGGCGGGCGTCGGCGTCATGGGCCACGTGCGCGCGCAGCACCTTGATCGCCACGGCGCGGCCGCGCGGGTCGAGGGCGAGGTGCACGACGCCCATGCCGCCCTCGCCGATCTCCTCGATGAGGCGGTACGGGCCGATGCGCTGCTGGGACCCGGGACCGCCGGGCTTCGGGACCACGGGCACACCACCGGTGCGCGCGCCGGGCCGCGGGGTGGGCACCCGCTCGGTCCGGTCGTACGCAGTCATGCCCCTACGGTATGCGACTGGCGCGCTGCCGTAGGAACCCTGCGGCAGCGCGCCGCGGAGTGTCCCGGTCGGTGGTGGTTGGTCCCCTTCGTCCCGGTGCTCAGCTGCTGATGTAGTCGCGCAGCTGATCGCGCTCGGACTGCAGCTCGGACAGGCGGTGCTTGACGATGTCACCGATGCTGACGATGGCAGCGAGCTTGCCGTCGGCGTCGACGATCGGCACGTGGCGCACCCGCATCTCGGTCATCGTCCCGGCGAGGTCGGCGATGTTGTCGTCGGCCGAACCGGTGGTGACCTCGCTCGTCATGATCTGCGACACCGGCGCCTCGAGCACGCTCGTGCCCGTGCTGTGGAGGTGGCGGACGACGTCGCGCTCGCTGACGATCCCGTCGACGCTCGAGCCGTCGGTGCTGACGACCACCGCACCGATCCGGTGCTCGGCCAGCAGTGCGAGCAGGCCGGCGACGGTCTCGTCGGGCTTGACGGTGATGACCTCGCTGCCCTTGTAGCGCAGCACGTCAGAAATCTTCACGGCGACTCCTTCACCTCGGCGCGATGCCCTCAGGCGGCCACCCGCTCCACCAGAGATGCCCTGACTCGACCCTAGAACGGGACCGGACCGGGCGCCACCGTTCGCTCGTTAGAGTGAGACCGATCGCGCCCGCCGCACCCCTGCCCACCGGGCCGGAGCACGGCGCGGCCCGAGGACCACCCCTCGAAGCAGCAGGAGTTGATTGCGTGCCGTCCGCTCGGCCGACCTACGACCTCGTCATCGCCGCGAACCGCCTGCCCGTCGACAAGGTCGTCACCGACGACGGCGAGGTCGAGTGGCGCCGCAGCCCCGGCGGCCTCGTGACCGCCATGGAGTCCGTGATGCGCACGCAGCCCGGCGCATGGGTGGGCTGGGCCGGCGACGCCGGCGAGGCGCCCGAGCCGTTCGACGAGGACGGCATCCACCTGCACCCCGTGCCGCTGTCGACCGACGACATCCGCGACTACTACGAGGGCTTCTCCAACGACACCCTCTGGCCGATCTACCACGACGTCATCGTGCCGGCGACCTTCCACCGCGAGTGGTGGTCGAGCTACCAGACGGTCAACCGGCGCTTCGCCGAGGCCGTCGCCGAGGTCGCGGCCGAGGGCGCCACGGTCTGGGTGCAGGACTACCAGCTCCAGCTCGTGCCGGAGATCGTGCGCAAGCTGCGACCCGACGTGCGCATCGGGTGGTTCAACCACATCCCCTTCCCGCCCGTCGAGCTCTTCGCGCAGCTGCCGTGGCGCGCCCAGCTGCTCGACGGCCTGCTCGGGGCCGACTTCCTCGGCTTCCAGCGCCAGGCCGACGCCCGCAACTTCGTGCGTGCCTGCCGCCAGCTGCTCGGTGCCCAGACCAGGCGCGACCGCGTCACCGTCGAGGGCTCGCACCGTCAGGTCCGGGCGGCCGCGATCCCGATCTCCGTCGACTTCCAGGGCCTCGAGGCGCTCGCCCGACGGCCTGACGTCATGGCCCGCGCCCGCGAGATCCGCGAGAGCCTCGGCGACCCCAAGGTCCTCATGCTCGGCGTCGACCGGCTCGACTACACCAAGGGCATCCGGCACCGGCTCAAGGCCTACGAGGAGCTGCTGAGCGAGCGGCGCATCGGACCGCCCGACGTGACGCTCGTGCAGGTCGCGACGCCGAGTCGCGAGCGGGTGGACGCCTACCGCAACCTCAAGAACGAGATCGAGCAGACCGTCGGCCGCATCAACGGCGAGCTCGGCAAGATCGGCGCACCGGCCGTGCACTACCTCCACCACTCCTACCCTCGCGAGGAGATGGCGGCGCTCTTCCAGGCCGCCGACGTCATGCTCGTGACACCGCTGCGCGACGGGATGAACCTCGTCGCCAAGGAGTACGTCACGTGCCGCCACGACCTCGGCGGCGCCCTCGTGCTGTCGGAGTTCACCGGCGCGTGGCACGAGCTGCACCAGGCGTTCGCGTGCAACCCGCACGACATCGAGGGCCTCAAGCAGACGATCCTGCGCGCCATCAACACCCCCGAGAAGGACAAGCAGCGGATCATGAAGGCGCTGCGCCGGCGCGTCTCCGACCACGACGTCCAGCGCTGGGCGGCGCGCTATCTTGCCGCGCTCGCCGCGGCGCCCGAGCTGCCGGGGGCCGAGGCACGCCCGCAGCCGACCCCGCACGCGGAGGAGACTCCGCTCATGCCCGCCCCCAGCGAGTCCCGCAGCGAGTCCCGCAGCGGGTCGCGCGGTGTCGCGGACAGGGCGGGGTCGTGAGCGCCACCGCGCCGTCCGCGGAGGCGCTCGAGGAGGCGGCGGCCGCCCCGGTCCTGCTCGTCGCCACCGACTTCGACGGGGTGCTCGCACCGTTCGACGCCGACCCCATGAACGCCACGCCCGTGGCGGGCAGCATCGACACGCTGCGGTCGCTCGCGAGCCTGCCGGGCGTCCACGTCGCCGTCGTCTCGGGACGTGACCTCGACACGCTGCGGGCCCTCACCGGCATCACCGAGGACGAGCCGATCGTCCTCATCGGCAGCCACGGCGCCGAGTCGTCGAGCGGGGCCGTGCGCGAGGCCATGGAGGCGGCAGCCGTGACCCCTGACGACGAGGTGACGCTGGCCGAGCTGCGCACCGACATCGAGTCGCTCGTCAAGGAGCACCACCCCGAGGCCGGGATCGAGTACAAGTCGGCCGCCGTCGTCGTCCACGTCCGCGGCCTCCCGCGCGACGTCGGTGACGCCGCCATCGCCGACGCCCGGCGGGTCGCCCTCGACCACCCCGGCGTCAAGGTGCTCAAGGGCAAGTCGGTGCTCGAGCTGTCGGTCTCCCACGCCGACAAGGGATCTGCCGTCACGGCGCTCGGGCGCCACGTCGGCGCCGTCGCGCGCGTCTACCTCGGCGACGACGTCACCGACGAGGACGCGTTCATGCGCATGCGCCGGCCCGAGGACGTCACCGTCAAGGTCGGCACCGGCTCGACCGCCGCCCGTTACCGCGTCGACGACGAGCCGGCCGTGGCCGCCCTGCTGACGCGACTCCAGTCCCTCTGCTCCGCCGCCCACGTCGCGAGCTGAACCGGGCGACCGGGCCACCCGGCATACGCGCACCACCTCGACGCCGCGGCCCCCAAACGGTGGGCGTAACCCCACGCCCTCGACCGCCCCGGCGCCGCGGCCCCCAAACGGTGGAGGCCCCGGAGGCCGAGAACCCGGACCGCCGGTCGAGGGCTGGAGCCGGCGCCCAGCGCCGGAAGGCCGCACTCCCCCACGTCGCGCGGACGCTCAGTGGCGCCGGACAGCGCCCGTCGAGCCGCGGACGACCAGCTCGGGTCGGAAGACGTATTCGGCGCGGGGAGAAGGCTGCCCGGCGATCTCGTCGAGCAGGGCACGCACCGTCGCAGCACTCATGGCGTTGACGCTCTGGCGCACCGTCGTGAGTGGCGGGTCGGTGAAGGCGATGAGCGTCGAGTCGTCGTAGCCGACGACCGAGAAGTCGCGCGGGACGTTGAGGCCGCGCTTGCGGGCCTCGCGGATGGCGCCCAGCGCCATGAGGTCCGATCCGCATACGACGGCTGTGGCGCCACGGTCGAGCAGACGCCCGGCCGCGGTCGCCCCGCCCTCGACGGAGAAGAGCGAGCGCTCGATGAGGTCGTCGACGTCGGAGCGACCGGTCAGCTCCTGCATCGAGTGGCGGAAGCCCGCGATCTTGCGGATGACCGGCACGTAGCGGTCGGGTCCGACTGCCAGACCGATCTCGCGGTGCCCCAGGCTCACGAGGTGCTCGAGCGCAAGGCCCATCGAGGCGACGTCGTCGTTGCTGATGAAGGGCGCGTCGACGCCCTCGATGTAGCCGTTGACAAGGACGAGCGGCAGGTTGCGGTCACGCAGCGCGACGTAGCGGGCGGAGTCGGTCGTCGTGTCGGCGTGCAGGCCGGAGATGAAGATGATGCCGGCGACACCGCGCTCGAGGAGCATCTGGACGTAGTCGTCCTCGTGCACTCCCCCCGCGACCTGCGTGCACAGCACCGGCGTGTAGCCGTTCTGCGCGAGGGAGTTCTCGATGATCTGGGCGAAGGCCGGGAAGATCGGGTTGGTCAGCTCCGGCACGATGAGGCCGACGAGCCCGGCGCTCTTGCGGCGCAAGCGACTCGGTCGGTCGTAGCCGAGGACGTCGAGCGCCGTGAGGACGGCCTGGCGTGTCGACTCGGCCACCCCCGGCTTGCCGTTGAGCACTCGGGACACGGTGGCCTCGGACACGCTCGCCTGTTCGGCGATGTCGCGCAGTCGTGCCCTCATGTCACCTCCCCCTTCGTCGCACGTGCCGTGGACCGTCGTCGGTGGGGCGCCACGTCCAGATGCTGACGCTGGGCCCCGAGGCGCTCAGTGTGACAGCACGCTTGCCGACCTTGGGGACGGGTCCGTAGAGCGGCGAACCGGACTCGATCCCGGCCAGGTGACGCGGGTCGAGGACCACCGGGTCGTGGGCGTCCCGTGCGACGTGGACGAGAGCCACCTCGTCGAGCGTCTCGCGGAGGTAGACCATGGCGTCACCCTCGGCGTAGACCCAGCGCAGGCCGCCGCGCCGGAGCGCCACCGAACGCTGGCGAGCCTGGATGAGGCCGCGGTAGACCGCGAGCGTCCCCGAGTCCCAAACGCTCTCGTCCCACGGCATCGGACGGCGGCCGTCCTCGCCGAAGGTGCCCTCCATCCCGATCTCGTCGCCGTAGGTCATCATCGGCATCGACGGGAAGGTCATGAGCAGACCGACCGCCGCCTCGACGGAGTCGGCGCCGACGAGGGTCCGGATGCGCGGTACGTCGTGTGACCCGATGAGGTTGAACGAGTGGACGAGCGACTGCCAGGCGATCCGCGACGTGAAGTCACGCATCGTCTCGACGACCGCACCGGCATCGAGCAGGGGCAGCGGGACCGGGGCGCCGAGGAACCGCGGGTCCTTGGGTTCCTCACGCAGCCACGTCCACGTCGGCTTGCAGAAGCCGGCGTAGTTCATGACGCCGTGCCAGCCGTCGCCGGGCATGTCAGGCGTGTAGTCGTGGAAGTGCTCCCCGACGAGCAGGGCGTCGGGGGCGACCCGGCCCATGACGTCACGCATCTGCCGAGCCACGTCGTGGTTGACGTCGGTGTCGCGCCAGCGGCCGGTCATGTTGGCGACGTCGACACGCCACCCGTCGAGCCCACCTGACCGACCCAGCCACTTGCGTACGACACCCTGGGGGTCCTCGAAGATGCGGTGGCGCAACGCGGCGTTGAGGTGGTTGAGCTTCGGCAGGGACGGGACGCCGAGCCAGGCGACGTAGGTGCCGTCCTCCCAGATGTAGTAGTCCCGCTCCGGCGTGTTCTTCCCGCCGGGACCGGCGGCCTTGAGGAACCACTCGTGGGCGTTGCCCGTGTGGTTCGTCGTGAAGTCGCCCATCACCTTCAGGCCGCGCTCGTGGGCGGCCTTGGTGAGCCGGCGCAGCGCCGGGGCACCGCCGAGGAGCGGGTCGATCTGCTCGAAGGACGACGCGTCGTAGCGGTGGTTGGAGCGCGCCGGGAAGAACGGCGTCAGGTAGACGACGTCGACGCCCAGCGACTCGAGGTGGTCGAGGTGCTCGGTGATGCCGTCGAGGTCACCGCCGTAGAGCTGGTGGGCGATGCCCCTGGGGCTGAGCTCGACCGGGTCGGACCAGGCCGCAGCGACGGCCCAGTCCGGCGTCTCGTGCTTGTCGGCACCTTTCGAGCGCGCGAAGCGGTCGGGGAAGATCTGGTAGACGACCGCCCCCAGCGCCCACTCCGGCGGCGGGCTCGCGTGCGCGACGAGGCGGAAGTCGCTCGCATCGGGCACGTCCCGCCCGTGGACACCGGTCCCGTTGAGCCACGCGTACCTCGTCGGGCCGCCGGTGAGCAGGAAGCGGTAGCTCGTGACCGGGTTGTGGCACGTCAGGGTCGCGCGCCACCACTCGTCGACGGCCGTCGTGCGCACCTTGCGGGCGACCGTGAAGGTCGCCTCGCCGTCCGGGGACGTGCGCACGTGGACCGCCTCGACCTCGGCCTCGAGCGGCACCCGGACGAGCACGTCGACGCGGTCGCCGAGGCGGGGCGTCTGGTTGGAGACGTACCGCCCCGACCCGTCGTGGTGCGGCTGGCTCAGCCACGTCTGCTGGCGGGTCGGGGCAGGAGTCACTTCACGGATCCCGTGGTGAGCCCACCGACCAGCTGACGCTGGAAGGCGAGGTAGAGCAGCATCACGGGGATCGAGCCGAGCAGGGCACCGGCCGTGAACCGCCCGAACAGGGTGTTCGCGTCGTTGCCGAGCGTCATGCCGTAGAGACCGACACCGAGCGTCTGGTTCTCGACGTCCGTGAGGAAGACGCTCGCCAGCATGAACTCGCCGTAGAGGCCGACGAAGACGAGCATGAAGACCGTGACGAGGATCGGCATGACCAGTCGTAGCGTCATCGTGAAGAAGATGCGCGCATGGCTCGCACCGTCGACGATGGCTGCCTCGTCGAGCTCGCGTGGCACGGTGTCGAAGTAGCCCTTGAGCAGCCACACGTTGGCCCCGAGCGCGCCGCCGAGGTAGGCGAGGATCAGGCCGGTGACCGTGTTGAGGCCGAGCGCCGGCAGCACGTCACCGATCGCCGCGAAGATGATGTACGTCGCGACGATGGCGAGCAGCGCCGGGAAGAACGTCGTCAGCAGCAGGAACATCATGCCGCCGCGACGGCCCTTGAACCGCAGGCGCGAGAAGGCGAACGCCGCACACGCGCCGAGGAAGACCGCCCCGAGCGCCCCGACGAACGAGATGGTCAGCGAGTTCTTGTACCAGGTCCAGAACGGGCGCGAGCTGTCGTTGAAGAGGTCGGTGAAGTTCTTCGTCGAGAAGCCCGAGGGCCACAGGCTCGCCGTGTTGAGCGTGCCGCTCGGGTTCGTCGCTGCGGAGTAGATGAAGAGGATCGGGAAGAGCGCCCACATCAGGGCGAGGATGCCCAGGGCGTGGCGCCACCAGACCTGCCCGCCGACGCCCGGCCGTTTCGGCGACGGGGCGTGGTCGACGTGCTCGCCGGTCTCGACCTCGAGCCGGTGGTCGAGGCGGGGGTCTGTGGGAACAGGGGCGGACATCAGTTGACCTCCTCGAGGGCCTTGGTGCGACGGAAGCCCGGGATGCTCATCAGCGCCACGAGCAGGAAGATGATCACGGACACCGCCGCAGCAAAGCCGTAGTTGGGCGCGCTGCCGGAGAAGGCCAGGCGGAACGCATACGTGATGAGCAGGTCGCTCGAGCCGATGCTCGTGTCGGCGCCGTTGAACGGGCCACCCTTGGTGAGCAGGTAGATGAGCCCGAAGTTGTTGAAGTTGAACGCGAACGACGCGAGCAGCAGCGGGCCGACGGCCACGAACAGCAACGGCATGATGATCGAGCGGAGCGTCCGGAAGGCGTTGGCGCCGTCGATCGTCGCCGCCTCGCGCACGTCCTGCGGGATCGACTGGAGCGCGCCCGTGCAGACGATGAACATGTACGGGAAGCCCAGCCAGAGGTTCGTGATGAGGATCGCGGCCTTGGCGCCGCCGGGCGTTCCCAGCCAGTCGACGGAGATGCCCAGCGTCTGGTTGATGATGCCGTAGTCCTGGTTGAACATGCCCTTCCACACCAGCGCCGTGACGAAGCCGGGCAGGGCATAGGGCAGGATCAGCAGAGACCGGTAGAACGCTTTGCCGCGCAGTCTCGGGTCGTTGAAGAGCAGCGCGATGAGCATGCCCAGCAGGAACGTCGTGAGCACCGACAGGATGGCGAAGGCGATGTTCCAGATGAAGATGCTGATGAAGCCGCTGCGGATCGTGCTGTCGGTGAAGATGCGGGAGTAGTTCGCCAGGCCGATGTTCTCCTTCCAGCCCTGGGGGAACGACTGGGTCGGGTCGGCCACGTTGACCCACTTGGCGTCCTTCGGCGCATACACCGATGGTGGCGCCGTGGCCGCGTCGGTCAGCTGGTCGGCCGCCGAGTCGTAGGTGACCGTCGCCTTGCCCTCGAAGGCCTCGGAGAGACCGACCGGTTTGATGCCGCCCCCGTCGCTGGTCGGCACGGCGATGGCCGACAGGTCCTTGCTCCGGGCGTTCGCCTGCTTCGCGGTGAGGATGGTGTAGCCGGGAGCCTTGGTGATCTTGCCGACGGGCGTCTTCTCGACACCGGTCGGGGGAAGCGGCTTGAGGCCGGCGTTGTCACCGACGTAGGTGCTGCCGTCTGGCTTGGTCAGCAACAGGACGAGGTCCGCGGTGGCGGGGTCGCCGCCCTCGGCGATCGCGACCGACATCTTGTAGCGCGGGGTGTCGGGGACCTCGCGGACCGACTGGGCGATGATGTCGGTGACCGACTCCTCCTTGCTGTAGAGGTGTCCGTCGCCGTAGTTCGTGACCGAGAGGCTCGCGGTGTAGAGCACCGGCCACAGCTGGAAGAGGATCATGAAGAGCAGACCCGGGACGAGGTACTTCAGGGGGACCGATCGCTTCGTCGCGTAGACGGCGAGGACGCCCATCCCCACGAGTCCGGCGAGAACGACCGCCATGACGTTGCCGGCCGCAGCCAGCTTGGTGGCGATGTAGAGGATGCCCAGCAGGGCGACTGCAATGAGAACCCACTTGATCGCGAGCGCGATGGGCTTCTTCATGTGACACGTCCTTTTGCGCCGACCCGGCGCCGTTGCCGTAGGTGCACGAAGGGGAGCCCTCGCGGAGCTCCCCGATGGCCCGTGCCCGGGCCGGGTTTCCGGGGTCCGCCCTCAGGACGGACCCCGGAAACCCTTGTCAGACTGAGGAGCTCAGCCCTTGGCGATGTTCGCCGTGATCTCCTTGGCAGCAGCGTCGAGACGCTCCTTGGCGCCGGCCTTGCCGGCGATGATGTCGGCGGTCGCCTGGCCGAAGGGGCCCCAGACCGAGTTCATCGCGGGAATGTTCGGCATCGGCGAGCCGTCGATGCCGGCCTCGTACCACGCCTTGACGTCGGGGTCGCTCGCGGCGACCTCGGCGTACGCCTCCTTGAGGGCCGGCGGGCGCTTGCCGACCTCGAAGAGGGCCAGCTGGACGTCCTTGCGCGGGATGTAGTTCGTGACGAACTCCTGCGCGAGGGCGGCGTTCTTGGCCTTGCTCGAGACGTAGAACATCTGGACACCGAGGAACGGACGCATGGCGCCGCCACCGGTGAGGCTCGGGAGCGGGGCGATGCCGTAGTTGATGCCGGCTTCCTTGGCCTTCGCGACGCTCCACGGACCGGAGATCATGAACGGGGCGGCCTTCGTGTCGAAGAGCGCGTCCTGGTTCGTGTCGTCGACGTTGGTCGAGAGGACCTTCTTCTTGCCGAGCTCGGCGAGGACGTCGCCACCCTTGACCGAGTCAGGGGTGTTGACGATGACCTTGTTCGGGTCGTAGTCACCGTTGGGCTTGATGGCGAAGATGCCGCCCTCGGGGAACGCCGAGAGGTACGGGTAGGCGAAGTACGCGTTGCCGACCTTGGAGACGAACTGGCTGAGGACCTGCTTGGCCTTACCCTCCTTGACGAGCTTCTCGCCGGCGGCGACGAGCTCGTCCATGGTCTTGGGCGGGTTCGGGACGAGGTCCTTGTTGTACATGAGGCCGATGTTCTCGACGGCGTAGGGCACGCCGTAGGCCTGGCCGTTGAACTTCGTGGCCTCGATCGCCTTCGGCAGGAACTTGGCCGCGACGTCGGAGCTGAGGTTGACCGGCGCGACCGTCGAGTTCTGGACGAGCTCGCCGAGCCAGTCGTGGGCGCCGACGATGACGTCCGGACCCTTGCCGACCTTGGTCGCGTCCTTGAACTGGGCGCGGGTGTCGGTCGAGATCTGGACCTTGACCGTCACGCCGTTCTCGGCAGCGAACTCGTCGGCGTACTTCTGCACGGCCTTCGAGCGGTCGGCGTCGGTCCAGATGACGAGGTCGACGTTGGCGTCACGGACGGGAGCAGCGGTGCCGCTCGGCGTCTCCGGGACACCGGTGGTCGTCGCCTTGCTCGTGCCGGCGGCGCCGGTGTCGGACGGGGTGGTGGGGCTGGACCCACCGCAGGCGCTGAGGGCCAGGGCGGCAACACCCGTGACGGCAGCAGCGCCGAGCGCACGCTTGTGCATGGATTCTCCTTTGAAGCCAGGTGGCACACGCCGCCACCGGTGCCCCGGAATCTAGCAAGAAGTTGCAGACAGCGGAAACCCGCTTGCTGCAATTTTTTGCAACGTTCCGGACACATCCCTGATCGGACCCAGCGGGGACCGGTCGCCGGGGTCCCCGCCGGGGCCTACACGTCCCCGACCCGTGCCCGCGGCGGCCCTCCCGTGGGCGAGGGGTGGTCAACGTGCCCGGAGTGGGACATGATGTCGATGCCTGCTCACCCGGGCAGGCACACCCTTTACAACGGATCGTCCGGCACGTTCCTGCCGGTGAAGGAAGGCAATGAAGCCATGGCAACAGTGACGTTCGACAACGCGACGAGGCAGTACCCCGGGAACCCGATTCCCTCCGTCGACAAGCTCAACATCGAGATCGCGGACGGGGAGTTCCTCGTCCTCGTCGGCCCCTCCGGGTGTGGCAAGTCCACCTCCCTGCGCATGCTCGCCGGCCTCGAGGAGGTCAACGGCGGACGCATCCTCATCGGTGACCGCGACGTGACGAACCTGTCCCCCAAGGACCGCGACGTCGCGATGGTCTTCCAGAACTACGCGCTCTACCCGCACATGACGGTCGCCGACAACATGGGCTTCGCGCTCAAGATCGCCGGCGTCGACAAGGCCGAGATCCGCAAGCGCGTCGAGGAGGCCGCCAAGATCCTCGACCTGACGCCGTACCTCGACCGCAAGCCGAAGGCCCTCTCCGGTGGCCAGCGCCAGCGCGTCGCCATGGGCCGCGCGATCGTGCGCTCCCCGCAGGTGTTCCTCATGGACGAGCCGCTGTCCAACCTCGACGCCAAGCTCCGCGTCCAGACGCGCACGCAGATCGCCTCGCTCCAGCGCCGCCTCGGCGTCACGACGGTCTACGTCACGCACGACCAGGTCGAGGCCATGACGATGGGTGACCGCGTCGCGGTGCTCAAGGACGGCATCCTCCAGCAGTGCGACAGCCCGCGCCGCATGTACGACCACCCGGCCAACGTCTTCGTCGCCGGCTTCATCGGCTCGCCCGCCATGAACCTCATGGAGGTGCCGGTCACCGACGGCGGCGTGGACCTCCACGGCCACACGGTCCCGGTGACGCGTGAGAACCTCGCGGGCGTCGGCAAGAACGTCACGCTCGGTGTGCGTCCCGAGGACCTCGAGCTGTCGTCCGACCAGTCGGGCATCCCCGTCACGGTCGACGTCGTCGAGGAGCTCGGCGCCGACGCCTACATCTACGGCTCCACCGAGCAGAAGCTGCTCGAGGCCACCGGCGAGAACGCCGGCGCCGTGCCGTTCATCGCACGCGTCGACGGTCGCCGCCCCCCGGAGAAGGGCGACAAGATCTACCTCAAGCCGAAGGCCGGCCACGTGCACGTCTTCAACGCCGAGTCGGGGCTGCGCGTCGGCGACTGAGCCACACGCGTACCACCGCATCACGCCGCCGGGCCGGCACCCCTCGTGGGTGCCGGCCCGGCGCCGTTGTCCCGCAACGCTGGACAAGGTGCGGCGCCAGCGGCTGACGAGGCCCTAGGCTCCGGCTGTGACGAAGTCGACGATCGGCCGGTACTGGCACCTCGTGACGCTCGTCGTCGCGGTCTTCGCACTCGTCTTCCAGCTCTACCTCGTGGCGACGGGCGACAACATCCTCGACTCGAGCGCGGTGACGACCGCCCGGCCCGAGCAGGTGCGCCGCTACTTCAGCTACTTCACCATCCAGGCGAACCTCCTCGTCGCCGTCTCGATGTACCTCGTCGTCCGCGACCGCATCGACTCCCAGCTCTTCCGGGTCGTGCGGCTCGCCTCGCTCGTCGGTATCACGGTGACCGGCATCGTCGCGGCGGTCGCGCTTCCCCCGTCGCCGAGCTACACGACGGGCTCGCTCGTCTGTGACCGACTGCTCCACATCGTCGTCCCGGTGCTGACCTTCGTCGGCTGGGTCGCCTTCGGTCCGCGGGGCCGGGTGACCCGCGACGACCTGCTGCCCTCGCTCATCTGGCCGGTGCTGTGGCTTGCCGCCACGCTCGCCCTCGGACCGCTCGTCGACTGGTACCCCTACCCCTTCCTCAACGTGGGCTCGATCGGCCTGGGCCGCACCCTGCTCAACTGCGCCGTCATCGCCGTCCTCTTCCTGGCGCTGGCCGCCCTTGCGCTGTGGGCTGATCGACGCCTGTCGCGCGACCGTGCCACGATGAACGCGTGACGCTCGAGATCACCACCGCCAGGCCCGAGTCCGCACTGCTCGACCTGCCGTGGTCGACACCGCTGGAGGAGTGGCCCGAGAGCTATCTCGCCGCGCTACCCCGAGGCATCTCGCGCCACGTCGTGCGTTTCGTCAAGCTCGGCCCGCGCGTCCTCGCCGTCAAGGAGATCAAGGACGACATCGCCGACCGCGAGTACGCCATGCTGCGCAACCTGCGCCGCCTCGACGTGCCGAGCGTCGAGCCGTTCGGGGTCGTGCACGGGCGCACGACCGCCGACGGCGAGCCGCTCGACGCCTGCCTCATCACGCGCCACCTGCAGTTCTCGCTGCCCTACCGCGCGCTCTACAGCCAGAACCTCCGGCCCGACACGGCCGTGCGCCTCATGGACGCCCTCGCCGTCCTCCTCGTGCGCCTGCACCTCGAGGGCTTCTGGTGGGGCGACGTGTCCCTGTCCAACACGCTCTTCCGCCGCGACGCCGGAGCCTTCGCCGCCTACCTCGTCGACGCCGAGACGGGCGAGCTGCACGCGAGGCTGTCCGACGGCCAGCGCGAGCACGACCTCGACATCGCCCGGGTCAACATCGCCGGTGAGCTGATGGACCTCGCGGCGGGGGGCTTCCTCGAGGAGCACGCCGACCCCTTCGAGGTGTCCGCGTCGGTCATCGAGCGCTACCACACGCTGTGGGACGCCCTCACCGGCACGGAGCGCTTCGAGGTCGGTGACCGCTGGCGGGTCGACGAGCGCATCCGCCGCCTCAACGAGCTCGGCTTCGACGTCGACGAGCTGTCGATGACGACCGACATCGGCGGCACCGAGATCGTCATCACCCCGAAGGTCGTCGACGCCGGGCACCACTCCCGCCGCCTGCTGCGCCTCACCGGCCTCGACGTCGGCGAGAACCAGGCGCGACGCCTGCTCAACGACCTCGACGCGTACACCGCCGCCACCGACCGTCAGGGCGACGACGAGGAGATCGTCGCGCACGACTGGCTGGCCAAGATCTACGAGCCGGTGACGCGCGCGGTGCCACGCGAGCTGACCGGCCGCCTCGAGCCCGCCGAGATCTTCCACGAGGTGCTCGAGCACCGCTGGTACATGAGCGAGCGGGCCGGTCACGACACCCCCATCGAGGACGCCCTGCGCGACTACGTCGCCACCGTCCTGCCGGCCAAGCCGGAGGAGAAGGCCGTGCTCGGCGTCGACACCGAGGAGATGCCGGTCATCAGCCGCTTCGACTGAGCACGGGTGCCGTGCGCCACCGACGGCTGGAGCCCCCGCTCAGCGCCGGTATGCCGTCACTCCCCCTCGGTGCCCACGGCGAGCTGGTCGGCCGGGGCCGAGAGGATCTGGCCGAAGAGCACGACGATCCAGAGCAGGAACGTCACGACGTGCACGGCCGTGCACCACAGGCAGATCGCGTGGATCCGGTAGAGCTCGGCCCACACGAGGTAGAGCGCCATGCCGAGGCCGACCGTGAGCCAGCCGAGGCGGACCGCGTCGAGCCAGCGCTCGGGCCGACGCCACACCTGCGGCAGGCAGAGACCGAGGGCGACGACGAAGAAGACGAGCCCGAGCAGCGCCACGGGGACGCCCATGAAGGTGCTCCAGGCGCTCGTCGTCACCTTGGCACAGTCGATGACCCCGCCGATGCTGCACGCGAGGGTCGCGTTGGCCGTGAAGTGCTCGAAGGTCAGGTAGGCCGAGACGAGCAGGCCCGCGACGGCGAGGACGACCGACACGGGGGCGAGCCACACCGGCCGGCTCGGGCCGGTGACCACCGGGGCCTCCCCGGTGGCCACGTCGTCGTGCAGCGGGCTCACGCCGGCGTCACCGCTTGAGCAGCACGGAGGCGGAGGCGACCGCCTGGCTCGTGCAGACGTTGGCGGGCTGGCCCTTGGTCTGCTCGCAGATCTGGGCGGTGATCATGTTGATGGCCGGCGTCACGGTCTTGCCGATGTCGGAGGTGGGGTCCTGGATGCCGGCGATGATCTGGTCGTAGGTCTTGCCCTCGAAGGCGTTGGCGTCGACCGTCGCGCCGTCGGTGGCGTGGGTGCCGCCGTAGGTGATCCACGGGATGCCGCCGCCGGGGTTGAACTTCTGGAAGAGCGCGAGGTTCTCGCCGTCCAGGGTCTGGAGCGGCTGCTTGTTGCGGTCCTGCGTCTCGACGGCCTCGAAGGCGACGACGTCGCTCGCGTACTTCGCGTCCTTGAACGAGAACGTCGGGGTGTCCGGGTGCACGTCGTCACTCGAGCTCGTCGTCTCGGTGACGCCGGTGAAGGTGCCGAAGCGGGACAGCGCCCCGATGAGCGCCCAGCGCTCCATGGCGCAGAACGGGCAGTACTCGGCGCCGACGTAGAGCACCTTCGGCTTGCCGTCCTGGGTCAGGGCCGTGCCGCCCTGGAGCTTGGCGGGCGCCTGCTCCGGCGTCGGAGCCGGCGCGCTGTCGAAGACGCTCGAGGGCAGCTTCTCGAGCGTGGCGAGCGCCGCGGCTCCCCCGCTGGCCGCGGGCGCGTCCTGCGGCCGGTTCGAGATGACGACCCCGAGGACGACCGCGATCACGACCACGACGACAGCCACCGACGCGGCGATGACCTGCGTGCGCTGACGGTCCTTGCGGGCGGCCTCGGCGCGCAGCTGCGCCGCTCGGGCGGCCGTCTCGGCACGGTTGCTCTTCGCCACGGGTTCGGTCCTCCGGCATCTCCCGCTGCATGACCGCAGTCGGGGTTCGTAGTACTACAGCTCGTAGTTGACCTGCGTCAGCACTCTATCGAGGTCATCTGGACCAGCGTCGCAGAGGGTCCGAGAGTTCCCGGACACGTATGAGTCGTTCCCCCCGGCCGCCGACCGGCCGGTCAGCGGCGGCGCTGGCGGGCGATCTCGTAGAGGGTGACGCCCGTCGCGAGCCCGGCGTTGAGCGACTCGACGGCCGAGCTCATCGGGATCGAGACGATCTGGTCGCACGTCTCGCGGACGAGGCGCGACAGGCCCTTGCCCTCGGAGCCGGTGACGACGACGAGCGGCTCCGTCGCGAGCGAGAGGTCGGGCAGCTCGACGTCGCCGTCCATGTCGAGGCCGAGGATGAAGAAGCCGGCCTTCTTGAACTCCTCGAGGGCGCGGGTCAGGTTGCTCGCGCGGGCCACCGGGATGCGGGCAGCCGCACCGGCGGAGGTCTTCCACGCCGACGCGGTCATGCCGACGGAACGACGCTCGGGCACGACGACACCGTGGCCGCCGAAGGCCGCCACGGACCGCACGATGGCGCCGAGGTTGCGCGGGTCGGTGATGCCGTCGAGCGCCACGACGAGCGGGATGCCGGGCATCTCGGGGTCGATGAGGTCGTTCGGGTGGGCGTAGTCGTAGGGCGGCACCTGCAGCGCCATCCCCTGGTGCACGCCGCCGTCGGTGAGCCGGTCGAGCTCGCCGCGCGGCGTCTCGAGGATCGGGAGACCCCGCTCGGTGGCGAGCTTGAGGGCCTCGCGCACGCGGTCGTCGGTGTCGATGCGCGTGGCGATGTACATCGTCGCGACCGGCACATCGGCGCGGAGCGCCTCGACGACCGAGTTGCGGCCGTAGACCATCTCGCTCGAGGCCTTGCTGCGGCTCTTGGACCGGGTCTGGCCGCGGCCGCCCGGACCGGGCGCACCGGAGCCGGAGCGCTTCGCCGCAGCCTTGGCGCGCTTGTGCGCGGGGTGGTACTCGCGCTCGGAGGCCTTGGGCGTCGGGCCCTTGCCCTCGAGCCCGCGGCGGCGCTGGCCGCCGGAGCCGACGGTCGCGCCCTTGCCGCTCTTGCGGATGGCGCCGCGCCGTTGGGAGTTGCCTGGCATGTCAGCCCTGTGCCTTCTCGGCCCCGAGGGCCGCGGTGGGGTGGTCGGTGGTGGGGTCGGCGTCGCCGCGCGCCGGGCGGGCGAGCGACCACTGGGCCCCGGACGGGGTGTCGGTGATCTCGATGCCGACCGCCGTCAGCGTGTCGCGGATCTCGTCGGCCCGGTCGAAGTCGCGCTCCTGGCGGGCGATCTGGCGGGCGTCGAGCTGGGCCCGCACGAGTGCCTCGAGCGCGAGCTCGGCGGCGGCGTCCTCGCGGCTGCTGCCGGAGCCCCAGTGCGCGGCGAGCGGGTTGACGCCGAGCACGTCGGTCATGGCGACGACGGCGCCGGCGGCCTCGAGGGCCGCCTCGTCGTCGTCCTCGTCGAGGGCGCTGTTGCCGGCGCGCACCGTGTCGTGCACAACGGCGAGCGCGCCGCTGACGCCGAGGTCGTCGTCCATCGAGGCGACGAACGCGCCCGGCAGGTCAGCGGTGGACACCGGTCGGATCGCGCCGCGCCGGGACGCCCGTTCGAGGAAGCCCTCGATGCGCTCGACGGCGGCGGCGGCCTCCTCGAGGGAGCCGGAGTGGTACTCGATCATCGAGCGGTAGTGCGCCGCCGTGAGGTAGTAGCGCAGCACGATCGGCCGCGTCGACTCGAGCAGGTGGCGCACCTCGAGGGCGTTGCCGAGCGACTTGCCCATCTTCTGGCCCTTGACCGTGACCCACGCGTTGTGGAGCCAGTAGCGGGCGAAGCCGAGCCCGGCCGCGCGCGACTGCGCCTGCTCGTTCTCGTGGTGCGGGAAGCGCAGGTCGATGCCACCGCCGTGGATGTCGAACTCGTCGCCGAGCCAGCGTCGCGCCATGGCGGAGCACTCGAGGTGCCAGCCCGGACGACCGGCGCCGAAGGGCGTGGGCCACGACGCGCTCTCGGGCTCGTCGGACTTGTGGCCCTTCCAGAGCGCGAAGTCGCGCGGGTCACGCTTGCCGCGCGGGTCGGCATCGTCCGCGCTGGCCATGTCGTCGAGCGACTGGCCGGTCAGCGAGCCGTACTCGGGCCACGAGCGGACGTCGAAGTACACGTCGCCACTGCCGTCGGGGGCGGCATACGCGTGGCCCTTCTCGATGAGCGTCTCCATGAGCGTCACCATGTCGGGCACGTGACCGGTCGCCCGCGGCTCGTAGGTGGCCGGCTCGACGCCGAGCGCGTCGAGCGCCTGCGAGGTGAGGCGCTCGTTGCGGTAGGTCAGGGCGAACCAGTCCTCACCGGCGTCGGCCGCCTTGCGGAGCACCTTGTCGTCGATGTCGGTGACGTTGCGCACGAGCGTGACGTCGTAGCCGTGACCGACCTCGAGCCAGCGGCGCAGCACGTCGAAGGCGACCGCGAAACGGATGTGGCCGATGTGCGGCGCACCCTGCGTGGTGAGGCCACAGATGTACATGCCGACCTTGCCCACCTCGCGCGGCATGAAGTCGCGCAGCTCCCGGGTTGCGGTGTCGAACAGTCGTAGGCTCACCCGCCGAAGTCTATCGGCGCGTCGCTGCGCACCCGACCATGCGCGATCCCGCGACGCCGGCACCGCGCGGTCTACGCTCGGGCGCATGGCGCAACCGCGGCTCACGAGCTACGAGCGGCTCGACGGCTCCGAGGTGCGCGCCGTCATCAGCTACCTCGGCGAGCGCATCGACACCTACCTGCCCCGCCACCCCGGGCTGCGTGCCGCCACCGAGGAGCTCGGCAAGGTCGTCGACGCCCTCCTCGACCGCCGCCGGCGCGCCCCCGCCCAGCGAGCCACCCTGGTGTGGGCCTCGCGGGCCCTCATCGTCGTCGTCCTCGCCGTGTCGCTCGTCGCGGTCGGCATCGCGGTGCGCGACGCGCTGGCCCGGGCCGGCTCGATCGCGGCCTTCGAGTGGCTGCCGGTCGTCGAGAGCCTCATCAACGACCTCGTGTTCGCCGGGATCGCGATCTGGTTCCTGCTCTCGCTCGCCGACCGGGTCGTGCGCAACGACCTCATCCGCCGGCTGCACCACCTGCGCTCGCTCGCCCACATCATCGACATGCACCAGATGAGCAAGGACCCCGCCGCCCTGCTGCCCGACACCCGGCTCGGGACGATCGCCGGTGACGAGGTCGTGAGCCCCCGCACGATGTCGGTGCGCGACTACGCGCTCTACCTCGAGTACTGCTCCGAGCTGCTGTCGATGACCTCGAAGGCCGCGGCCCTGTGCGCCGAGGAGTCGACCGACGCGCTCGTGCTCGACACCGTGAGCGAGATCGAGAACCTCACGACCGGCATGAGCCGCAAGATCTGGCAGAAGATCAGCCTCCTGCGCGACGCACCCCGCGCCTGAGCGCGCGACGCCGCGGCCTCGGGCACACGGCATACGGCATACGGCACGAGGGCGTATGCCGTGTGCCCGGGTCACGCGGCGCAGCGGGGTCAGTGACCCCGGCGGATCCACTCCTCGACGTCCGGCAGCTCGTCGCCGATCGTCGTGGCGCGGCCGTGGCCGGTGAGGACCGTCGTCTCGGGCGGGAGCGAGAGCAGCTGGTCCTTGATCGACTCGACGATGGTCGGGAAGTCGGACCACGACCGACCCGTCGCGCCGGGGCCACCCTGGAAGAGCGTGTCACCGGTGAAGACGACGGCGAGGTCGCGGGCGTGGAAGCAGCACGCGCCCGGCGCGTGGCCCGGCGTGTGCAGCACGAACAGCTCGACGTCGGCGACCTGCACGACGTCGCCGTCGGCGAGGTCCAGGGTCGGGGTGAGGTCGGGGTGGCTCTGGTCCCACAGCACCCGGTCGTCCGGGTGGAGAGCAACCTTCGCGCCGGGATGGGCGGCGAGCAGCTCGGGCACGACGGTGACGTGGTCGTCGTGTGCGTGCGTCAGCAGGATGTGGGTCAGGCGGCGGTCGCCGACGAGCTCGAGGATCGGGGCGGCGTCGTGCGGGGCGTCGATGACGACGCACTGGGTGTCGTCGCCGATGACCCACACGTTGTTCTCGACCTCCCACGTGCCGCCGTCGAGGCTGAAGGTGCCCTCGGTCGTCGTGTGGTCGATGCGGACGCCGCCCTGCGAGGGCGTGACCCGGTCGGCCGCGCCGTCGGCGCTCACAGCTCGACGACCGATCGCAGGACCTCGCCGGCGTGCATCTTGTCGAACGCCGCCTCGATGTCGCCGAGGCCGATGCGCTCGGTGACGAACGCGTCGAGGTCGAAGCGGCCCTGCTTGTAGAGGTCCACGAGCATCGGGAAGTCGCGGCTCGGGAGGCAGTCGCCGTACCAGCTCGACTTCAGGGCGCCGCCGCGGCCGAAGATGTCGATCATCGGCAGGGTGACCTGCTGGTCCGGCGTCGGGACGCCGACGAGTACGACGGTGCCCGCGAGGTCGCGGGCGTAGAACGCCTGCTCGTAGGTCTCGGGGCGGCCGACCGCCTCGACGACGACGTCGGCGCCGTTGCCGTCGGTGAGGCTGCGGATCGCCTCGACGGCGTCGGTGTTCTTGCTGTTGACGGTGTGCGTGGCGCCGAAGTGCTTCGCCTGCTCGAGCTTCGCGTCGCTGACGTCGACGGCGATGATCGTCGTCGCGCCGGCCACCTTGGCGCCGGCGATCGCGGCGTTGCCGACCCCGCCGCAGCCGATGACGGCGATCGAGTCGCCGCGGCCCACCCCGCCGGTGTTGACGGCCGCGCCGAAGCCGGCCATGACGCCGCAGCCGAGCAGACCGACGGCGGCGGCGTCGGCCTCGGGCACCGTGGTGCACTGGCCCGCGGCGACGAGCGTCTTCTCGATGAAGGCCCCGATGCCGAGCGCGGGCGTCAGCTCGGTCCCGTCGGTCAGCGTCATCTTCTGCGTCGCGTTGTGGGTGTTGAAGCAGTACCACGGCTTGCCCTTGGCGCAGGCCCGGCACTGACCGCACACGGCGCGCCAGTTGAGGATGACGAAGTCGCCGGGAGCCACGTCGGTGACGCCCTCGCCGACGGCCTCGACGTAGCCGGCGGCCTCGTGGCCGAGCAGGAACGGGTAGTCGTCGTTGATGCCGCCCTCGCGGTAGTGCAGGTCGGTGTGGCACACCCCGCAGGTCTCGATCTTGACGACCGCCTCACCCGGGCCGGGGTCCGGCACGACGACGTCGACGACCTCGACGTCGGCGCCCTTGCTGCGGCTGATGACACCCTTGACGGTCTGCGGCATGACTACTCCTGTCGATCTTGCGGATGTGCGGCCTGAGAGGCCCTCCATGACCTACCCAAACGTCCCGCGGGGCCCAGCGCAACGAGCGTCAGGCCCGGCGCAGCGCCGCGAGGAAGAGCTGGGCGTGCCGCTGCACCGGGGCCCGGTCCCACGGCGAGTGCTCGAGGTCGTGGTCGACGGGAGCGACACGCAGGAAGATCCGTCCGTGGGCCGTGGTGCGCAGCAGCACCGGCCACCGCGTCGTCGTGTAGTTGCGCGACGCCCGGGTGCCGGCGACCGGCACGGCCCAGGCGACGTCCTGGGCACCCGCCGGCGTGAAGGCGACGTGGCCGTCTCGGACCTCGATGCGGCCGGGACCGGCGACGTCGCGACGCGACCGCACCTGCACGTCCCAGGCGGTCGGCAGCTGCTCCGGCTCGGCCGGACGGTTCCAGCCGGCGAGGGCGATGAACATCGCGACGAGGAAGACGATGAGCATCAGTGCGACCGGTCCGAAGACCAGCCACATCCACGAGTCGTCCACGGGTCTCCTCAGGTGAGTCGTCGAGCCGCCGGGGGGCGGACGCGGTCGGCACTACGAGCGGCGCGCCCGTCGATCGGTTCCGACGTGGCGAGGTGTCTCGGCCCTCGCGGGGCCTCAGCGAGCGACGACGAGGGCCGTCGCGACGGCGGCCACGCCCTCGCCCCGACCCGTCAGGCCGAGCCCGTCCGTCGTCGTGCCGCTCACCGAGACCGGGGCGCCGGCCGCGGCGGCGAGGGCCGCCTCGGCCTCGGCACGGCGGGCGCCGACCTTGGGCCGGTTGCCGACGACCTGGACGGCGATGTTGCCGATGTCGTAGCCGGCCTCGCGCACGAGCCGCGCGGCCTCGGCGAGAAGCGTGACCCCGGACGCTCCGGCGAGCTCGGGACGCGACGTGCCGAAGTGCGCGCCGAGGTCACCGATCCCGGCCGCCGAGAAGATCGCGTCACAGGCCGCGTGGGCGGCGACGTCGGCGTCGGAGTGCCCGTCGAGGCCGCGCTCCCCCGGCCACTGCAGTCCCGCCACCCAGAGCTCCCGGTCCGAGCCCTCCGGGGCGTACGCGTGGACGTCGACGCCCACGCCGACGCGCGGGAGGTGGGTCATCAGGCGTCCTTCCAGTCGATCGGGCCGCGGTGGATCTTGTGCGGGGCCGCCTGGGCCACCGGCTTGACCACCATCGTGTCGATGTTGACGTGCTGGGGCAGGCCCACGACGAAACCGACGCACTCCGCGACGTCGTCGGCGACGAGCGGGCGGTCGACGCCGTCGTAGACCTTGTCGGCCGCGGCCCGGTCCCCGTGCAGGCGGGTCAGGGAGAACTCCTCGGTGTGCACCATGCCGGGCCGGATGTCGACGACGCGGATGTTCTCTCCGTTGAGCTCGAGCCGGAGCGTCTCGGAGACGACGGACGTGCCGTGCTTGGCGGCGACGTAGCCGGCACCGCCCTCGTAGACGCGCTCACCGGCGATGGAGCTGATGTCGACGATGGTGGCGCGGGAGGAGCGCCGCAGGAGCGGCAGCACGGCCTGGATGACCCGGAGGGTGCCGACGACGTTCGTGGCGAACATCCGCTCCCACTCCTCGGGGTCGCCGTCCTCGACCTCCTCGGGGTCGCCGTCCTCGACGCGGGTCACGCCCAGCGCACCGCCTGCGTTGTTGACGACGACGTCGCACCGGTCGAGGGACGCGACGCCCTGGGTCACCGACCCGGGGTCGGTGACGTCCATGACGAGCGCACGGGCGGAGCCGCCGGCGCTCTCGATGTCGGCCACGACCTCGTCGAGCTTCTCGCGACGGCGGCCGGCGACGACGACGTCGAAGCCGTCGCGCGACAGCCGCCGTGCGATGGCCGCACCGATGCCGGTGCCACCACCGGTGATGAGAGCCGTCGGTCGGGACAGGGCGGTGCTGGGGTCGGTCGTCACGCTGCCGAGGATAGGCAACTCCCGGGGTCGATGTGTTCTGCGGTCACCCGTGACCGCAGAACACATCGAACCGAGGTCGGATCGAGGTCGGATCGAGGTCAGGAGGTGGCGAGCAGGCGGGCGGCGGCCTCGAGGTCGCTCGGCGTCGTCACCTTGAGGGCCCGCGGGTCGCCCTCGACGACGAGGACCCGCTCGCCCAGCCGTTCGACGAGCCCCGCGTCGTCGGTGGCCTCGCTCGACACGGCGTGCGCACGCTCGAGCACGTCACGCCGGAAGCCCTGCGGCGTCTGCACCGCCCGCAGGGCCGAGCGCTCGGGCGTGCCGACGACGAACCCGTCGGCGTCGACCTGCTTGATCGTGTCGACGACCGCAGTGCCGGGCACGACGGCCACGGCTCCCGCCGCGACGGCGGCGACCACCCGGTCGAAGACCGCGACCGGCGTCAGGCACCGGGCGGCGTCGTGGACGAGGACGATGTCGACCTCGTCACCGAGCGCGCGCAGACCGGCTGCGACGGAGTCGCCCCGCTCGACCCCGCCGGGCACGACGGTCACCGGCGTCACGGACCCGAGCTCACGGCATACGCCATCAGTGACGGCAGCGGCCTGCTCGCGGTGGGTGTCCGGAACGACGAGGACGACCTGGACCACGGTCGCGCACGACAGGACCCCCCGCAGGGCGTGCCCCAGCAGGGGCACCCCGGCGAGGGGCACGAACGCCTTGGGCAGACCTGCCCCCAGACGCGAGCCAGAGCCGGCCGCGACGACGATGACGCCGACGCGACCGGCTCCGGTCTCGTTGTTCAGTGTGCTGTCCGATCAGGAAGCGAGGACCTCGTCAAGGATGGTCTCGGCCTTCTCCTCGTTCGTCTTCTCCGCGAGCGCGAGCTCGGAGACGAGGATCTGGCGGGCCTTGGCGAGCATGCGCTTCTCGCCGGCCGACAGACCGCGGTCCTGGTCACGACGCCACAGGTCGCGCACGACCTCGGCGACCTTGATGACGTCACCCGACGCGAGCTTCTCGAGGTTCGCCTTGTAGCGACGCGACCAGTTGGTCGGCTCCTCGGTGTGCGGCGTGCGGAGCACCTCGAAAACGCGGTCGAGGCCTTCCTTGCCGACGACGTCGCGGACACCCACGAGGTCGCAGTTCTCGGCGGGGACCTCGATCGTCAGGTCACCTTGGGCGACCTTGAGCTTGAGGTAGAGCTTGTCCTCTCCCTTGATCGTGCGTGTGTTGATCTCTTCGATGAGTGCAGCCCCGTGGTGGGGGTACACGACCGTCTCGCCGACCTTGAAAACCATCTGCTGTTTTCCCCTTTCGCGACCTCCAGATTATCACGAAGCTGTGCACATCGCGATCTCAGGATTCGGCATCAGTGCAGGTCAGAGCCACAGTGGGGGCGCGGCACGCGGTAATTGACGTCTTGACAGAAGGCCGCTCGGCGTGCTTCGCGGGGGCCTTCCGGGCCTGTGTCGTCGCGTTCGCGGCGCCCGTCCTTCGGCTCGCCGGCGCCGAGTCGGCGGGTGCACGGGTCCGCGGGGTCACGCGCCGGTAGGCTGTCGCCCGTGAAGCGTCGATACCCCGCCATGACCCCCGCGCGTCGCCCGTCCACCCGCCGGGTGTCGACCGTGCTCGCCGGTGTCGTCCTCGCCGTCGCGACGACCGGCTGCCAGGTCAACTCGCCCGTCCAGACCGCCGTCCCCTACGTGCCGGCCGACGGCGTGCCGGCCAACGTGGGCCAGCTCGCCGTGCGCGACCTCCTGCTCGTCGGTGACGGCAACGGCACCGTGGTCATCTCCGGCTCGGCCATCAACCTCGGCGAGCAGGACATGACCGTCCAGATCGCCGCGCAGGCCGACCCCAACGCCACCAGCGCGCCCACCGGCTCCGAGGTGCGGCTCGGCCCGCGCGAGCAGGTCAACCTCTCCACCAAGGGTCTGCAGCTGACCGACGTCAAGACCAAGCCCGGCGGCCTCGCCCCGGTCACCATCACCTCCGACACCGGTGGTACCACCGTCGTCAAGGTGCCGGTGCTGACGGCGAGCGGCTACTACGCCACGGTGACGCCGGCCCCGACCGGCAGCTGACGCTCCCCGTCGAGAGGCCACGTCCGGCCCACTCGCAGCAGTCGAAAGGCCACTCCTCGCGGCGAGGAGTGGCCTTTCGACTGCGTGGGTGCGGCCACTCGTGACCGCTCGACAGTGGGGGTCAGCCGGCCTCGAACTTGTAGCCCAGCCCGCGCACCGTGACGATGTGCACCGGGTTGGCCGGGTCGGGCTCGATCTTGGCGCGCAGGCGCTTGACGTGGACGTCGAGCGTCTTCGTGTCGCCGACGTAGTCGCTACCCCACACCCGGTCGATGAGCTGCATGCGCGTCAGCACGCGACCGGAGTTGCGCAGCAGCATCTCGAGCAGCTCGAACTCCTTGAGCGGCAAGGACGCCGACCGGCCCTGGACGCTGACCGTGTGGCGCTCGACGTCCATGCGCACCGGACCCGACTCGAGCGTCGAGGGCAGCAGGTCCTCGGGCTCGGCGAGCCGGCGGAGCACGGCCTTGACGCGCGCGAGCAGCTCACGGCTGGAGTAGGGCTTCGTGACGTAGTCGTCGGCACCGATCTCGAGACCCACGACCTTGTCGATCTCGCTGTCCTTGGCGGTCAGCATGATGACCGGCACCGAGGAGCGCTGGCGCAGCGCCCGGCACACGTCGACGCCCGACAGGCCGGGCAGCATGAGGTCGAGCAGGACGAGGTCGGCGCCGTTCTTGTCGAACTCGGCCAGGCCGTCGGGCCCGGTCTCGGCCACGGCGACGTCGTAGCCCTCCTTCTTCAGCAGGTAGGACAGCGGGTCGGAGAACGACACCTCGTCCTCGACGATGAGAATGCGACTCAAGACAGGCCTCTCGGGGTCGGGCAGCGTGGGAACTGGGTGAGCTGCTCGGGCGGTGGGGACGTGGCTAGGCGTTGACGGACGGGGTCGGGCCGGCGCGGCGGTGCGCACCCGGCGGGTCCGGTGCACCCGGCGTGGCCGAAGCGTCCGGCTCGGCCGGCGTGGCCGCCGCAGCCGCCGCGTCGGGCGGGAGGGCGGCATACGTCGTCGGTCGAGAGGGCGCGATCGCGGCGGAGGCGTTCGCGGCGGGCAGCTCGATGGTGAACGTCGACCCGCGGCCGGGCTCGGACCACACCGACACGTTGCCGCCGTGGTTGTCGGCGACGTGCTTGACGATGGCCAGGCCGAGCCCGGTGCCGCCGGTGGCACGCGACCGGGCCGTGTCGACGCGGTAGAAGCGCTCGAAGATGCGCTGCTGCTCGTCGGGGGCGATGCCGAGGCCCTGGTCGGTGACGGAGACGTCGATGACACCCGCACGACCTCGACGCACCATGACCCCGACCCGGGTGCCCGTGTCGGAGTAGGCGATGGCGTTGCCGACGAGGTTGCTGATCGCGGTGGTCACGAGCTCGGCGTCCCCCCAGACCTCGCAGCCCTCGTCGATGGCCGTGACGAGCTCGATGCGGTGCTCCTCGGCTATGAGGCGACTGCGGTCGGCGGCATCTCCGGCGCACGCCCCGACGTCGATGAGGGTCGGGTCCTTGATGACGTCGGCGCCCTGCAGGCGGGACAGCTCGACGATCTCCTTGACCAGCCGGGTCAGCCGGTCCGACTCGACGCTGATCCGCTTGGCGAAGCGCGCCACGGCCTCGGGGTCGTCGTGCGCGTCGAGGACGGCCTCGGCGAGCAGCGAGATGCCGCCGACCGGGGTCTTGAGCTCGTGGCTGACGTTCGCGAGGAAGTCGCGACGGATCTCCTCGACGCGCGCCGCCTTGGAGCGGTCCTCGACGAGGAGGAGGACGTGGTCGGCGCCGAGCGGTGCCACGCGGGCCGCGACGACGAGCCGGCCGTCCCCGATGCCCTTCTGCAGGGCCAGCTCGGCCTCGCGGATGACGCCGTCGCGGCGCACCGCGCGGGCGAGGTGGAGCAGTTCCGGGTGGACGAGCTCCTGGCCGCGCACGAGGCCCTGGGCCACCGCGGCAGGGCTGTTGTTGACGACCCGGTCGGACGAGTCGACGAGGATGCCGCTCGAGCGCAGCACCGCGATCACCTCACCGACACCGGGGGGCAGCGGCGGGTCGGGTGGCGGGGGCATCTCGGCGGCGGTCGAGCGGTCCGACAGGCGCACGGCGACCATCGCCAGGCCGCCAAGGGCGAGGCCGGCGATTCCACCGAGCGTTGCCGCGGTCGTCGGGTCCACGACACTCAGCGTACGCATCACCGCGGGAGGGTCGGACCACGCGCGACACGCTCGTGCTGAGCGCGAACCCACTGTTCACCTTGGCGTCCCCACCCATTCACGAAGCCCTGCCAACCTCTGCACCAGCGGGGGACGTGCCACCCCGTTCGTATG
Organism: Terrabacter sp. Root181; assembly: GCF_001428505.1. Taxonomy (GTDB): domain Bacteria; phylum Actinomycetota; class Actinomycetes; order Actinomycetales; family Dermatophilaceae; genus Terrabacter. The sequence continues at coordinate 1,004,229 of NZ_LMHU01000001.1, read as the reverse complement.
CCGTCCCGCGCGTCGCGAGTGGCAGGCTGGTTCCCGAGGTGGCGCCCGCCCCAGCACGACCCACCGCTGGCACGACCACGCACGACCACGCACGACGACACGCACGACCACGCACGACCGGCAACTGACAGGAAGACCATGCGCGACCAGTTCCACGAGGACCTCGACACGATCTCGGACCAGCTCGTCGAAATGACGCGCCTCGCGGGGTCGGCCATCTCCCGGGCCACGACCGCACTGCTCGACGCCGACGTCCACCTCGCCGAGTCGGTCATCGAGGCAGACCGCAAGCTCGACGACATCCGCGTCGAGCTCGACGAGCTGTCGATCGACCTCCTCGCCCGCCAGCAGCCGGTGGCCACCGACCTGCGCATCGTCGTGACGGCGATGCACATGAGCTCCGACCTCGAGCGGATGGGCGACCTCGCCCGTCACGTCGCCAAGGTGGCCCGCCTGCGCACGCCCGACTCGGCAGTGCCACCGGAGCTGCGCTCGCACATCCTGCAGATGGGCCAGGTCGCCGAGTCGATCGTCGCCAAGTGCGGGTCGATCATCGCGAGCAAGGACGTCGCTGCGGCCATCGCCCTCGAGAAGGACGACGACGCGATGGACGACCTCCACCGCGAACTCTTCGCCGCCCTGCTCGACGAGAACACGTCGTGGTCGCGCAGCGCGATCCTCGACCTGACGCTCGTCGGCCGCTACTACGAGCGCTTCGCCGACCACGCGGTGTCGGTGGCACGCCGCGTCATCTACCTCGTCACCGGTGAGTACGACTCCGAGGTGAGCTACGACCACGAGGACGCCGAGGACGCCGACGTGCTCGAGGCCATCGAGCACGACTCCTGACCCTCACCTTCTGCAACCTCGAAAAGGCCACGAACCGGGCTCCGGTTCGTGGCCTTTCGACGGTTCGACGGTCGGGGCCGTCAGCGGCCCTGGTTGGCGACGGCCTCGGCGGCGGCGCGGGCGGCCTCGGGGTCGAGGTAGCGCCCACCCCGGGTCACGGGGCGGAACGACTCGTCGAGCTCGTAGACGAGCGGCATGCCGGTGGGGATGTTGAGGCCGGCGATGTCGTCGTCGGAGATGCCGTCGAGGGTCTTGACGAGGGCCCGCAGCGAGTTGCCGTGCGCGGCGACCATGACGGTCAGGCCGTCGGCGAGGTCGTTCTGGATCTCGCTCTCCCAGTAGGGCATCAGCCGTGTCACGACGTCCTTGAGGCACTCCGTGGCGGGCATGGCCGCGCCGAGGCCGGCGTATCGGGCGTCTCCGTGCTGCGAGAACTCGTCGTCCTCGGCGATGGGCGGCGGCGGCACGTCGTAGGAGCGGCGCCACTCCATGAACCTCTCCTCGCCGAACTCCTCGAGGGTCTGCTTCTTGTTCTTGCCCTGGAGCGCGCCGTAGTGACGTTCGTTGAGGCGCCAGTCGCGCTTGACGGGGATCCAGTGGCGGTCCGCCGCGTCGAGCGAGAGGTTCGCGGTCGTGATGGCACGGCGCAGCAGCGAGGTGTGCACGATGTCCGGCAGGATGCCGGCGTCCTTGAGCTGCTCGCCGGCGCGCACGCCCTCGGCGCGGCCCTGGTCGGTGAGGTCGACGTCGACCCAGCCGGTGAAGAGGTTCTTGGCGTTCCAGTCGCTTTCGCCGTGACGGACGAGGACGAGCGTGTAGGTCATGCGGGCCAGCCTAGCGACGGCCGATCAGGGCTCCGACCTGTCGTCCAGCAGGTGACGGAAGGCGTCGAGGTTGCGGGTGGACTCCCCTCGCGAGACCCGCCAGGCCCACTCCTTGCGCATCGAGCCGAGGAAGCCGAGCGCGAGCAGCTCGTTGAAGACGTCGTCGCTCGCGGACAGGACGATCCCGAAGAGCTGGTCCAGGTGCTCGGGCTCGACCGCGACGGTCGGCACCTCACCGCGGAGGTAGACGTCGCCGTCGGTGTCGACGGCGTAGGCGACGCCCTGCAGCCGCAGGTTCTTGCGCAGCAGCGTGCGGTAGAACGCCTCGTGGTTCTCGTCCGGGTTGCGGATGACGAAGGCGCTGACGCTCGTCGTCCGGTCGCGCACGAGGACCGACACGACGGTCTTGAGCTTCTTCTCCCCGGGCAGGGTGACGACGTACTCCCCCGGGCGTCCGCCGAGCTCCCAGTCGAGACCGACCGAGCCGAGGTATGCCGTGAGGCGGGCCTCCGCGGCCGCGGCCGGGTTGTCGTCTGCGGGGTTGTCGTCTGCGGGGTTGTCGGTGGGCTCGGCGCTCACGGGATCACCGCCGTCGGGACGCCGACGAGACTCTGACCCTCGTCGATGGGCGACTCGTTGCCGCCGTCGGCCCGCTCGCGGATCGCCTGCCGGTAGACCTCGAGGAGCCGGTCGGTGGTCGCGCCCCAGCCGAACTGGGCGGCGTGTGCGACCGCTGCGGAGCCCAGCGCGAGGCGGCGGTCGTCGTCGCGCAGCAGGGACTCGACGGCGTCGGTCCAGTCGGGGGTCGCGTGGCCGTCGACCAGGAAACCCGCGTCACCAACGGCGGTCGGGAGTCCGCCGACGTGGGCGGCGACGACCGGGGTCCCACAGGCCTGGGCCTCGATGGCCACGAGGCCGAAGGACTCGGAGTGGCTCGGGACGAGGACGAGGTCGGCGGCGCGGTACCACTGCGCGAGCACCTGACGGTCGACGGGTGGCACGAAGCGGACGACGTCGTCGATGCCGAGGGTGCGGGCGAGCTCCTCGAGCTCGTGCGGCCGGGTGAGGCCGCTTCCACTGGGTCCGCCGAGCACGGCGACGGTGAGGCGCCTGCGGCGTGACGGGTCCCGGTGCAGCAGCTCGCCCGCGACGCGGAGCAGCACGTCGGGCGCCTTGAGCGGCTGGATGCGCCCGACGAAGAGGAGCAGCTCACCCTCGACCGGCAGGCCCAGGGCCCGGTGCGCCGCACCCCGGTCGCCGGGGGTGAAGGTCGACAGGTCGACCCCGGGTGGGACGACGGACACCTTGGCCGGCGGGGCCGCATAGAGCTCGATGAGCTCACGGGCCTCGTCGTCGGTGTTGGCGATGAGGCGGTCGGCCGCCTCGACGACCTGGACCTCACCGATCTCGCGGCCGCGCGGCTCGGGTGGGTCGCCCTCGGCAAGGTGGAGGTTCTTGACGCGCGCCATGGTGTGCATCGTGTGCACGAGCGCGACCCGCCAGCGGTCGGCGGCGAGCCAGCCGACCTGGCCCGAGAGCCAGTAGTGCGAGTGGACGAGGTCGTAGTGGTCCTCGGGGACCGAGAGCCCGGCCTGCATGATGCCGGCGGAGAAGGCGCACAGCTGGCCCGGCAGGTCCTCCTTGGCGAGACCCTCGTAGGGACCGGCGGTCACGTGCCGCACCCGGACGCCCGGCACGAGGTCGGCCTCGACCGGCGTCGCGCCGGTGGTGCGTCGGGTGAAGATGTCGACCTCGATGCCCCTCGCGGCGAGCTCCTTCGCGGTCTCGGCGACGTAGACGTTGAGACCTCCGGCGTCGCCGGTGCCCGGCTGCTCCAGGGGCGAGGTGTGGACGCTGATCATCGCCACACGTCTCGGATCGGCCGCCATCGGCATCCCTTCGTCCTGCTCGCTGCTCGTCGACATGCTCTTCCTCGACTCAACCACACGCACGATTCGATGTATTCCGCGGTCGCCCGTGACCGGGGAACACGTCGAACCGCGGTCGTGGGGCGCTGACTAGGCTGCGGAGGTGCCTCCACGTCAACGCCCCGTCGGCACGGTGACGCGCGGGACGACGAACCCGAACCGGCTGCGGCGCTGCGACCGGTGGATCGCCGGACCGCAGGCGTGGCGACTGCGACGGAGCCCGACGCCCCCGGTCGTGGTCGACCTCGGCTACGGCGCCTCCCCCATCACCGCGGTCGAGCTGCACGACCGACTCCAGCGCGTGCGGGCGGACGTCCGGGTCGTCGGCATCGAGATCGAGCCCGCCCGGGTCGCCGCGGCGAAGCCGCTCGAGCGTGACGGGCTGTCCTTCCGCGTCGGGGGCTTCGAGGTGCCCCTCGACGACGGCGCCCGCCCCACCGTCGTGCGTGCCTTCAACGTGCTGCGGCAGTACGCCGAGGACGAGGTGCCGGCCGCCTGGGCCTTGGTCCGGGAACGTCTCGCCCCGGACGGGCTGCTCGTGGACGGGACGTGCGACGAGATCGGGCGCCGTGCGTCGTGGGTCGCGGTCGACGCGACCGGTCCCGTCAGCCTGACCATCTCGGTGCGGATGGGCGGCCTCGACCGTCCCTCCGACGTCGCCGAGCGCCTGCCCAAGTCGCTCATCCACCGCAACGTGCCGGGCGAACCGGTCCATGCGTTCCTCGCCGACCTCGACCGCGCCTGGGCCCGCAGCGCCCCCCAGTCCTCCTGGGGTGCGCGCCAGCGCTTCCTCGCCGCCGTGGCCGAGGTACGCGAGAGGTGGCCGTTGCTCGACGGTCCCGCACGCTGGCGGCTCGGCGAGCTCACCGTCGACTGGGCGGCGGTGGCGCCGCTCCCCCGCTGAGCTGCCCATCCCGATCAGCCGCTCAGGGTTTGGGCCGCCTTGTCCCGCTCTGTTCCCCCACTCGGCACTCACAGGTAGCGCCGCCGTCGACGAGCTCGACGGCGGCGTAGCATCGGCACCATGTCGCACGGCGGCACGGCCGCGTGGGGGCGAGGCCATGCGGTGAGTTTCTACACGCTCGACAGTGAGGGTTTCGGCGCCGTCGCGCGATTCGTCGCGGACGGGTGGGACCAGGACGAGTGTGTCGTCGTCGTGGCCACGGCAGCCCACCGGGCCGCCGTGGAGGCGCTCCTGCTCGAGCTCGGGCACGACCCCGCCGCGCGGGTGGCGGCCGGACGCTACCTGACCCTCGACGCCGAGCAGACCTTGTCCGAGCTCTTCGTCGACGGCCACCTGGACCCCGACCTGTTCATGCGGCGGGTCGGCGAGGTCGTCAGCGAGGCCTCCGGCGCCGGCCGCCCGATCCGGGGGTTCGGCGAGATGGTCGCCGTGCTCTGGCAGCGCGGGCAGATCGAGGAGGCCATCGACCTCGAGCTGCTCTGGAACGAGCTGCTGCGCGAGTACGACTTCTCGCTGCTCTGCGCCTACCCCACGGGCGCCTTCGACCACGCCGAGCTCGTCGACGTGCGGCGGGTGTGCGACCTGCACACCGACCTGATGCCGGTGGGCGCAGCGACCTCGACCGACGGGTCCCGGCTGGCTGCCGGCCACGCCTGCTCCCGGGTCTACCTGCCGACGGCCGAGTCGGTGCCCGCGGCGCGGCACTTCGTCGTCGACGTGCTGCGGGCGTGGGACCACGACACGCTCACGACCGATGCCGCCCTCATCGTCTCCGAGCTCGCGACCAACGCCCTGACCCACGCCGCCTCCCCGTTCCGTGTCGTCGTCGACCGGCGTCGGGGCGATCTGCGCATCGGCGTCGAGGACGCGGCCGTCACCCCGCTCAGGCGGCGACCGGCCGCGGTGGACGACGTCAGCGGGCGCGGCGTCGACATCGTCGCGGCCCTGTCGGAGCGGTGGGGCTACAGCCCGGTCCCCGGCGGCAAGGTGGTGTGGGCGGAGCTGACGCTCGACCCGGGCCGGTCACGCGCCGGCTGAGTCGGCCGGCGCCTCGCTCGCCGGTGCCGACCAGCCCCGGGACGCACGTATGCCGCCGGGCGGGCCGGCGGCATACGTGCGGTCGTGCGTGGTCGTGGTGCGTGCGCGCTCAGCGGACGTAGTCGTCCTCGAGGCGCTCGATGTCGGACTCGTCGAAGTGGCCGAAGCCGACCTCGAGGAGACGACCCGGGTGCTCCCCGGAGTTGCCCATGCGGTGGATCGAGTTGCGCGGGACCCAGACCGTCTCGCCGGGCTGGGCGCTCCAGGTGCGGTCACCCACCGTGACGTCGATCGGCACGTCGAGGATCTGCCACATCTCACCGCGGTGGTCGTGACGCTGGAGGGAGAGCCGGTGGCCGGGCTGCACCGTGATGATCTTGACGGTGACCTGCTCGTTGGAGACGAACTGCTGGAACTCGCCCCACGGCCGCTCGGCGACGAAGATGTCCTCGGTCGGGTTGCGGTTGCCCAGGTCGTACTCGTCCGCGGTGTGACGCGGAGACGAGAAGTTCTGGTGCTGGTGGGCGTCGAGCTCGTGGTCGACGACGGCAGCAGCAGGCTGCTGGTCGGACATGGTTCTCCTATCGGTTGTGAGTGCACCAGTGTGCCGTACGCGGCGGGCCCGGTGTCCCGGGCGGACGCGTGAGGGTCACCACCCGGTGTTGGAGCGGCCTCCGAGACCCCTGACCTGCCGCAGCGCCGGACGCACGTCGGCGAGGTAGACCGCGGCCCCGAGGAACGCGGCCAGACCCAGCAGGCCGATCGGGTTGAAGACCGAGACGGACCCGAGGACCAGGGCCACGCCCGTGATCACGAGCCAGAAGCGCTTGGTGCGCTTGCTCGCGGCGACGTAGGCGTTCTCCGGGTGGCGCAGGGCGTCGACGAAGGCGAAGATCTCGCAACCCAGGGCCACCACTCCGATGACGAGGGTGACGAGGCTCTGGTAGCCGGCATAGAGCTGCATGGATGCAGCGTAACCCGGCGACGTGGGCCCGACCTCTCCCAGCCGGCTCCCAGACTTCTGCCGTCGGGCCGGCCGCGAACGTTCTGGTCAGACGTCCACGACGAGCGTGAAGGGACCGTCGTTGACCAGCGACACCTGCATCATGGCGCCGAAACGGCCCTGCTCGACCTCGATCCCCCGAGCGCGCAGCGCGGCCACGAGGTCGGCGACGATCGGCTCCGCCACCGGCCCCGGTGCGGCCGCACTCCACGACGGGCGGCGGCCCTTGCGGGTGTCGGCGTGGAGCGTGAACTGGCTGACGACGAGGACGGGGGCCCCGGCATCGGTGAGGCTCTCCTCGTCGCGCAGGATCCGCAGCTCGGCGATCTTGCGGGCCATCCGCTCGACCTGCTCGGGACCGTCGTCGTGGGTGACGCCGACGAGCGCCAGCAGTCCGGGGCGGTCGATGGCGCCCACGACCTCGCCGTCCACCTCGACCCTCGCGCTCGTGACGCGCTGGAGCACCGCCCTCACGTCGACCTCACCGTCGTCCCGGCCGCGTCGGCCACCTCGGCCACCTCGGCCGGCTCAGACGCCGACGGCGACGACGGACCCCACGGGCTGGCCGTGGCCGAGCACGGGCTGGTGCTCGAGCACCGCGAGGACGTCCTCGCTGCCGACCCCGATGCGCCGCAGGACGGCGGCCAGCAGGACGCTGCGGGCGCGCGACGTGCCGTCGGCGACCTTGACCGCGATGCCGCGGCCGTCGGGCAGACCCACCGCGTAGACGGCCTCGGCGCCGTCCTTGGCGACCAGGCCGTCGACACCCCGGATCAGGGCGGTGACGTCGCGGTGCGTGCCGCCGAGGTACTCCGGGAAGTCCCGGATGGCCCTGGTGATCTTGGCCTCCGGCCCCTCGGTCGCCGCTGCGAGACGGCCGAACGAGCGGGCGAGGGCGCGTAGGGGCACCGCGTGGATCGGCGCACCGCAGCCGTCGACGGCGACGGCGCTCGGCTCGGCGCCCGTGAGCTCGCGGACGGTCTCGGCCACGGCCACCTGGAGCGGGTGCGCGGGGTCGCGGTAGGTCGCGAGGTCCCACCCGTTGACGACACACGTCGCGAGCATCGAGGCGTGCTTGCCCGAGCAGTTCTGCGCGATCGACTGCCGCGGTCGCCCGCTCGCGATCCACCCGATGCGGGCGGACTCGTCGTAGGGGTAGTCGGGGGTGTTCTGGAGGTCGGCCTCGGTCAGGCCGGCGCCGGCGAGGATCTCGCGCGCACCCTCGACGTGGAAGTCCTCGCCCGAGTGGCTGGCACACGCGAGCGACAGCAGGTGGCCGTCGGTCGCGAGGCCGCTGCGCACCATCGCGAGCGCCTGGAGGGGCTTGCTCGAGCTGCGGGGGAAGACTGCGCCGCTCGAGTCGCCGATCTCCAGCTCGACCGAGCCGTCGGGAGGCGTGACGACGGCCGTCCCGTGGTGCACCGACTCGACGAACCCGTCCCGCACGACGTGCGCGACGATCGGGGCGTCGGCGAGCGCCGCGCTGACGGAGTTTGTGGACGGCGGGGCAAGGTGAACGGACACGTCCCGCAGTATGCCGGAGCGACGCAGCAGGGCCGCCACCCGGTGGGGGTGGCGGCCCTGTCGTACGGACGGGCGCCCGGGGGGCGCCGGCTCGACGAGTCAGTCCGTCGAGGTGCCGGTCGTGCTCGTGGCCGTCGAGGCCTTCTTGGCGGTCTTCTTCTTGGCCGGCGTGGCCTTCTTCGTCGCGGTCTTGGCCGCGCCCGTGGTCGCGGCCGCCGTCTTGGTGGCCGTCTTCCTGGCCGCCTTCTTGGCCGGCGCGACCTTGCGGGCCACCGTGGCCTGCGGGTCGTCGGTCGTGGCAGAGCTGCGAGCGGCGACCTTGCGGGTCGTCGTGGCCTCGACCTCGTTGGCCTTGCGCGTGGCCGCGGCCTTCTGGGCCGCCGACTTGCGGATCGCCGTCTGGTGGGCGGCGGTGCGCTTGGCCGGGACCGGTGCGGCGGCCGACTCGACGGCCTCGACCGAGGAGGAGACCTGCGAGCCGAGCGTGGAGGCGTCCTTGACGACGACACCCTTGAGGCTCTTGGCGACCTTCTCGCCCTCGCTCACAGCAGCACCGGCGACGCGACGACCACGGGTCACCGTGGCGGTGCCGCGCTCGGCGAGGTCGTAGGCCGTGCGCTCACCGTGGGCGCGGAGGTCGGTCACGACCTTCTCGCCACGGGCCGCGGCGGCGTCGTACTGGTCCTTGGCGTTGCTCGCGATGACGAGACCCTCGTTGAGGACGCGGGCCGGGAGGTCCTGGGCCCGGGTGACGAAGCGCTCGGCATACGTCGTCGCCAGCTTCTGCAGCTCGGTCGTGCGGCCCTGGAGGTCGACGATGCGCTTCTGGAGGTCCTTCTGCATCTGGTCGGCCTCCTTCTTGGCGCCCTTGCGCAGGTCGACACCCTTGGCCTGCTTGCGCGCGACCTCGAGCTGCTCGCCGGCCGTGCGGACCGTGTCGATCGCGATGTTGGCGGCGCCGACGACGGCGTAGAACGGCGTCGGGTCGACCTGGACATCGGGCATACGGTCCTCGACCTGGACCAGCTGGCCGCGCACGTCGGCGACGGCGGCCTCGGCCTGCTTCTGGGCGTCCTTGACAGCCTTGGTGATCTTCTTGCTGAGTGCCATCTCAGTTCTCCTTCTCGTTGAGCTCGGGGGTCGCGGCAGCGGACGTGCTGCGCGACGGGCGCCGGCGCGGTGCTGCCGCCGGGGTACGCGGTGTGCGCGGGGTGCGCGGTGGCCGCGGCGTGGTCTCGGGTGTCGTCTCGTCCTCACCGACGAACGACAGGTAGATGTCGACGAGCACCGCGCGCTGCCGGTCGGTCAGGACCGGGTCGAGCGCGACCGCGGAGAGGACGTCGGGCACGGCGGCAGGGTCGCCGTCGGCGACCCGCTCGTCGAGGATGCCGGCCCGGACGTAGAGCGACTCGGCCGAGACCTGCAGCCCCTTGGCGATCTGCTGCAGGATCTCGGCGCTCGGGCGCTTGAGCCCGCGCTCGATCTGCGACAGGTAGGGATTGGAGACCCCGGCCATCTCGGCGAGCTGCCGCAGCGACAGCTGGGCGCTCTCGCGCTGCTCGCGCAAGTAGGCCCCGAGGTCGGGTAGCGGAAGCTTGCTCATGCCTCCATTGTGCTAACTACAGCAAGCAGAATGCAAACTCTGGACAGCGTGAGACGCCCCACACCGGCTCCCGGCACGCACGAGTGCCCTCCCGACCCGATGGGTCGAGAGGGCACTCTTCCCCGCGCAGGAGCGTGTCAGCGGGTGCGACGGTCCTTGATCGACAGGGCCTCTCGCGCCTCGGTCGTCGTCATCGGCGGGCGCTGCATGACCGTGGCGATCTCGGCGGCCCGGGCCACGAGCTCGCTGTTGTGCGCGACGGGACGACCCTTGGCGTACATGAGGTTGTCCTCCATGCCGACGCGGAGGTGCCCGCCGCCCGAGAGGGCCGCGGCGACGATCGGCAGGTGCGCGCGGCCGATGCCGGTGGCCGACCAGCTCGTCACCTCGGGCGGGAGCATCGCGACGCCGGCGAGCAGCGCCTGCGGCGTGCCCGGCATCGAGCCCGGCACCCCGGTGACGAAGTCGACGTGGACCTTGCCGCCGTAGGGCAGTCCGCACTCGTCGATGAGCCGGCGCAGCGCGTGCACGTGACCGAGCTCGAAGAGCTCGAACTCCGGCACGACCTCCCGCTCCTGGGCCTGCCGGTAGAGGTCGACCATGAAGCCCCACGGGTTGAGGAACACGCCGTCGCCGAAGTTGGTCGTGCCGCACGTCAGCGAGCACGAGTCGGGGTCGGCGTCGAGGACGGTGAGGCGCTTCTCGAGGGGGTCGGTGATGGAGCCGCCGGTCGAGAGCTGGACGACGAGGTCGGTGGCCTCGCGCACGCCGTCGACGGCCTCCTTCAGGAAGCCCGGCTCGAGCGTCGGCTGGTGCTCGCGGTCGCGCACGTGGATGTGGATCAACGCGGCGCCCGCGCGCTCACAGGCGACGGCGGTCTCGACGAGCTCATCCGGTGTCGTGGGCAGGGCCGCGACGTCCGACTTGGCGGTCTCGGCGCCCGTGGGCGCGACGGTGATCAGGGTGCTCGCTGCGGTGCGTGCGGTGCTCATGCCGCACATCCTGCCAGCGGCTGCAGCCGCGTCGGTCAGGGGGCGACGATCGTCGTCTGCGCGGCCGAGAGGTCGTCGACGAGCAGCTCGAGGGTCGGGTCGGTGTTGCGCTTGATGACCGCGAGGGCGATGGGTCCGTCGACGTGGTGGCGCCCGACCGAGGTGACGCGCCCGATGACGCGGTCGCCCGCCCGGACCTCGCTCCCCTGCGCCGGCAGGACGTGACCCGAGCCGTCGAGGTGGAGGAAGACGAGCCGGCGCGGAGGGCGACCGAGGTTGTGGACGCGGGCCACCGTCTCCTGGCCGCGGTAGCAGCCCTTGTGCAGGTGCACCGCGGTGCGCAGCCAGTCGAGCTCGTGGACGATGGTGCGGTGGTCGGTCTCGAGGCCGAGACGCGGACGCCAGGCAGCGATCCGGAGGGCCTCGGCGGCCCACAGACCGGCTAGAGGCCGATCCCCCACGGCCGCAACGAGATCCGATCGCGGGACGATGACCTCTCGCCAGGACCGCTCGGTGCCGGGGTGGTCGTCGACCGGGCCGTATGCCGTCGTGTCGCCGACGAGGTCGGGCCACGGGTCGCGCCAGGCGAGGGGCTCGCCCTCGACGGACTCGCTGTCGTGCGGCTCGCCGAGCACGGCCCAGTCGTCGGTGACGAGCGAGACCTCGACGCGCAGCATGAAGCGCATCCGGTCGAGCCACTCGACGAGGGCCGGGCCGGCACCGGGCTCGGTCGTGATCCATGTCGTCTCGCCGTCGTCGACGACGTGCAGGGAGTGCTCGACGTGGCCCTTGGGGCTGAGGATGAGGGCCTCGCGCGACTGGCGCGGCTCCAGGCCGAGGAGGTGCTGGGTGGTCAGCGAGTGCAGCCAGCTGAGCCGGTCGGGGCCCGTGACGGTGACGACGTCGCGGTGCGAGAGGTCGACGACCGCGAGGCCCTCCTCCAGGAGGCGCTGCTCGCGCATCGGGTCGCCGTGGTGGAGGGCGACGCCGGCCTCGAGCCCCTCGCCCGCCACGGCGCCGGGGCGCGACAGCAGCGGACTCGTCGTCGCCGGTCGGGTGGGCAGCTCCACGTCGCTCATGCTGGTTGGAACGCTCACGGCACACGCCTCATTCCGTTGGTCACTCGACGCGCTTGAGGGTGGCCGACACGTGGCTCTGGAGCTCCTGGCCGACGGCGGCCATGTCCATGACCCAGAGGAGGTTGGACTCGACGAGGCCGTACATCCGCGTCGCGGCGTTGTACTCCTTCGCCCCGGGGGCGCGCAGGACGCCGTCGGTCTTGAGCTGGATCTTGGCCGGCTCGATCTTGCCGTAGTAGAGCTCGAGAATGCCGGTGGGGTGCGCGAGGAGCAGCTCGACCTCACCGTTCTCGAGCGGGCGCCAGAAGCCGGACTCGACGGCCGCGGGGCGCACCTTCGCGCCGTTCTCGGAGTCCAGGATCCAGGCGCGGCTCTCCCACTTGAGGAAGCCTCGCCCGTCGTGGGTGACCTCGACCTCCTGGCCGAAGTGCGCCGACTCGATCGTCGGGTAGCCGACGACGCCGGCGCCCTCCCAGCGTCCGATGAGCCAGGCGAGGGGTCGCAGCGGCTCGGGGATGTCCTGGTCGAGGTTGAACATGCGCCCGATCGTAGCCTGATCCCATGGACTCCCCCGCACGCTCGCTCGTCGTCAAGGTCACCGCCGGCACCGAGGCGCCGGAGCGCCTCTCGCAGGCCTTCACGGTCGCCGCCACGGCCGTCGCGAGCGGCGTCGACGTCTCGCTCTGGCTCACCGGCGAGTCGACGTGGATGGCCGTCCCCGGGCGGGCGGAGGAGTTCGAGCTGCCGTATGCCGCCCCGCTCGTCTCGCTGCGTGACGCGGTGATCGAGGGTGGCCGGCTCACCGTCTGCACGCAGTGTGCGGCCCGGCGCGACCTGACGCAGGACCAGCTGGTCGACGGTGCGGTGATCAAGGGCGCGGCCGTCTTCGTCGAGGAGGTCATGGCCCCGGGTGCGCAGGCCCTCGTCTACTGACCCGAGTTTCTGGCCTCTCGACGGTGGGAGGCGGCGGAACGTGGCCTCTCGACGGTTGGGGAGGTGGGGAGTCAGGTGAGGACGGAGAAGAGGTGCACGACGGCACCGACGACGAGCACCGACCCGGCCCCCGCGCCGACCTGTCCCCGGACCGTCAGCATGGCCGGCTGCAGCGCGAGCACCCGGCGGAACGACCACGACACCGTGCCGACGGCAGCACCGATCCCGAGTGCCTCGAGCGCGCCGACCTGCGTGCCGCGGGTCGCGACGACGACAGCGGCGAGCACCGCGGCCGCGAGGGCCACGAACCCGAGGAACGGCGAGGCGCCCCGGACGCCGGCGAGCAGGTCGGTGACGACGGCCGCCCCGACCGCTGCCATGGCGACGACGGCGACCGCCCGGCCCTTGTCGCTGTTGGCCGCGACGACCGCCGTCGTGCCGGAGGCGATGACGACGAGGCCGCCGAACGACGAGAGCAGCGTCAGGACGAGCCCCTCGCGGCCGGTGCGCCGGACGAGCTGGCCGGAGAAGGCGAGCAGGATGCCGAACGCGACTGCTGCCGGGACCCAGAGCAGGTCCTGGCGCAGCGCACTGAGCACGATCGCCACGGACGCGACGGCGAGCACGACGGTCGTCGCCGTCGGGGTCCAGGACCCGGTGAGCAGAGGCCATCCCCAGGCCACCGCGAGAGCGAGCGCGAGGGTCACGCCCAGCGTGGCGGCATACCCGGTCCCCTGTGCGACGAGGAGCACCACCGCGGCGACGAGGGTCGCTGCGATGCTGACCCACCGGATGCGGTCGGCACCCGCGGGCGACAGCGGTAGGCGGAGCGACCCGGCGGCCACGGAGGCGTCGGGACCGGGCTCGCGGAGGGTCGCGTCGTCCTCAGGCACGGGGGCCATTGTGCATCACCCGCCGGCGAAGGGCGGCAGCACCTCGACGGTCCCGCCGTCGACGACGGGTGCGTCGCGACCGACCTTGCGGCCGTCGAGCAGGAAGGTCGCGACCCGCGCGACCCGCGCGAGGTCGGGGTGGGCGGCGACGGCCGCGTCGACGACCTCCCCGACGGTCGCGCCGGTCCGCGTCTCGCTGTCGGTCCCGGCCGCGGCGCGCGCCGCGGCCCAGTAGCGCACCGTGACCGTCGCGGCGGAGGTGGTGGCAACCGGGGTCGCGGGAACCGCCGCAGCGACCGGTTCGGTCGTGCGCGGCTCGGGTCCACTCGGGGCCATCTCACTCCGTCTCATCGTTGATGCGGTCTCGTCCGCTGGTGACCAGTCTCGCCTATCCTGCATGAGATGGCCCGACTGCTGCTGCTCACCAACGCGCTGGCTCCCAGCGCCGAGGTGCTGCCTGCCCTCGGGCTGCTCAGCCACACGGTGCGGATCCTGCCCGCCGAGGCCACGGCCCTCGTCGACTCACCCGACTGCGACGTCGTCATCATCGATGCGCGACGGGAGCTGGCGAGCGCACGCTCCCTCTGCAGGGTGCTGCGCACGACCGGGATCGGCACCCCCCTGCTGGCCGTCCTCACCGAGGGCGGCCTTGCTGGTCTCACGGCCGAGTGGGGCCTCGACGACGTGCTGCTCGACTCCGCCGGCCCCGCCGAGGTCGACGCGCGCCTGCGCCTCGCCATGACGAAGGGCCAGGACGACGACGCCGACCTCGACCTGCCGATCACCTCGGGCGAGCTCGTCATCGACGAGGCCTCCTACTCCGCGAAGTTCCGTGGCAGCCCGCTCGACCTGACCTACAAGGAGTTCGAGCTCATCAAGTACCTCGCGCAGCACCCGGGGCGCGTCTTCACCCGCGCCCAGCTGCTCCAGGAGGTCTGGGGCTACGACTACTACGGCGGCACGCGCACCGTCGACGTGCACGTGCGTCGCCTCCGCGCCAAGCTCGGGCCCGACCACGAGGCCCTCATCGGCACGGTCCGCAACGTGGGCTACCGTCTCGTGCCCGACCGGGCCGAGGCCCAGCCGGCCGACGCCTGACCCACTCGCCCGAGCCACGCCACACAGAGGTATGCCGTCCGGCTCGGTGAGCTGGACGGCATACCTCGTGGTGGTGCCGGGTCGGTCCTCGGTCAGCTGCCGGAGATCCGGGTCAGCGGACCCGGCGTGTAGCCGGTGGGGTTGAAGGACGTGAGGTAGTTGGCGAACGCGTCGATGTCGAGACCGCCGTAGTAGACGTTGGTGCCCTTCGTGAAGGTCGGGAAGCCGTCGCCACCGCCCTGCAGGAAGTTGTTCGTCACGATGCGGTAGGACTGGCTGTCGACGAGGGGGCTGCCGTTCAGCGTCACGGCACCGAGGGTCGTGCCGGAGTAGCTGTAGGAGAAGCCCTTCGAGACCTGGAGGATCTTCTTGTTGGAGCCGGCGTTGCTGCCGGTCCACTGCTGCCCCAGGATCGCCTTGATCTGCTCACCGGTCAGCGTCATCGACACGAGGTAGTTGTTGAACGGCTGGACCGTGAACGCCTCGTCGTAGGTGACGTCACCGGGCGCCTCGCCGTACGGGGAGGTGGCGTAGGTGAGGTCCGCACGGATGCCGCCCGGGTTCATGAAGGCGATGACCGGCTTGTCGCCGCCGGTGACGACCGACGGGTCGGCGAGCTGGGCGTCGGCGATGAGGTCGCCGAGCTGCGACTCACCGCCTGCGTTGGCACCGGCGCCGCCCTTGAGGACGTCCTGCGTGATGTGGCCGATCACCTTTGAGGCGATGGGGCGGACGAGCTCCTTGTACTGGTTGATGAGCGCCGTCTGCGCGGGGTCCTTCGTGTCGCGCGTGACGATCATGTTCGTGCCCTCGACCGAGCTCCGCACGATGTCCTGGGTGCGCCTGTCGAACTGGAGGTTGGTCTCGGTGAAGAGCCGGCCGAACGACGACGCCGAGGTCACGAGCCGGTCGTTGTCGGCCGGATCCTTGACGTCACACACGTAGGGCTGGTGGGTGTGACCCGAGACGATCATGTCGATCTCGGGGTCGAGGCCCGCTGCGATCGGCAGGATCGCCGAGTCGCTCTTCAGGCTGCCGCCGCCCTGGCACGTGTAGTCATAGGTCGGGTTGGCCTGGTAGGTCTTCTGGTCGACGGGGCTCGTCCACGGCTCAGAGCTCGGGGTCCCGCCCTGGTGGATCAGCACGACGATGGCCTTGACGCCCTGCGCGCGAAGCACCGGCACGAGCGCGTTGGCGGTCTTCACCTCGTCGGTGAACTCCAGCCCGGCCACGCCGGAGGCGGTGACGATGTTGGGCGTGTCCTTGAGGGTCATGCCGATGAAGCCGATCTTGGCGCCGTTGACGTTCTTGATCGAGTAGGCGGGCAGGATCGTGTTGCCGCTGGCCTTCTCGATGACGTTCGCGGCGAGGATGTCGAAGCTCGCACCGGGGAAGGAGCCGGTCGGGCAGGAGTTCTGGTTGTTCTGGCCGTCGCCGTCGTCGATGCAGCCGCCGTGGGCGAGGCGCTGGATCTCCCTGTAACCCTCGTCGAACTCGTGGTTGCCGACGGAGGTGACGTTGAGGCCGAGCTTGTTCATCGCGAGGATCGTGGGCTCGTCGTGGAAGGCCGCGGACAGCAGCGGCGAGGCGCCCACGATGTCACCCGCGGCGACGGTGAGCGTGTTGCGGTGGCCCTGGCGGGCCTCGGCGAGGTGGGACGCGAGGTACTCGACACCGCCGGCGTCGACCGTGACGTCCACGGGCTCGGCCTTGTTGAGGTCCTTGTCGACGTCGTTGGCGTCCGGCGCGTGGCCGACGACGATGCGCCCGCTCGACCCGGACGGCGCCTCGAGGTTGCCGTGGAAGTCGTTGAACGACAGGAGCTGGATGTCGACCAGCGGGCCTTGCGGGTCGCTCTTCTGGTTGCCGTTGTCGGCAACGGCAGGCGCTGCGAGCGCGGCCGCAGCGCAGAGTCCGGCGACGGCGACTCCGGCGAAGCGGCGGGTGGAACGGGACATGTCTTTCCCCTTGGTCATCGGTGGTGTCGGAGCTCGTGGCATCCACTGCGGAGGCTAGCCGTGGCTGAGTGCCAAATGGGTGTTGTCCGGTAAAAGAGTGGTGACGGTCGCGAGTCCGTGTGCCCCCTGTGGTGGAATCGCCGTATGCCGCCGACCCTCGCCGTGCGCGACGAGCAGCACCCGCTGACCACCCAGGAGGCCACGGCCGTCCTCACCCTTGCGGAGGAGGTCACCCGGCGCGACGGCTCTCCCCCGCTGTCGGAGCAGTTCCGGCTGTCGACCGCCTCGCGCGACGTCGACGGCGTCGATCACGTCCTCGCGCTCGACGAGGCGGGCGGGGTCGTCGGTTACGCCCAGTGGCGCGTCGGGCCCGACGGCGAGCCCCCGTCGGCCGAGCTCGTCGTCGCACCGGACGTGAGGCGGCGCGGCATCGGCCGCTCCCTCGCAGCCGCGCTGCCCGGTGACGTGCGGCTGTGGAGCCACGGCTCCGGGGCGAGCGCGTCCGCGGCCGCCTCCTTCGCCGCCGCCCTCGGGCTCGTGCCCGTGCGTTCGCTCCACGTCATGGGCCGCTCGCTCCGCGACGGGCCCGCCTGGCCGCCCGCGTCCCTCGACCCGACGTATGCCGTCCGCTCCTTCGAGCCCGGACGTGACGAGGACACGTGGCTGGAGCTCAACGCCGCAGCGTTCGCACACCACCCCGAGCAGGGGTCGCTGCGGCGGGCCGACCTCGACCAGCGGATGGCGGAGCCGTGGTGGGACCCGGCAGGCCTCATCCTCGTCGTCGAGGCCGCCGACCCGGACGTGCTCGCCGCCTCGCACTGGACGAAGGTCGACCCGCCGGGCGGTGAGGTGGGCGAGGTCTACGTCGTGGCGGTCGCACCCGACCGGCAGGGGCAGGGCCTGGGGCGCGCGGTCACGGTGCTGGGCCTCGACCACCTGCGCTCGCTCGGCCTCGACCGCGTCGTGCTGTACGTCGACGAGGACAACGTCGCGGCCGTGCGCACCTACGCCGCCCTCGGCTTCGAGGACGTCGAGGTGCACCGGCAGTTCGCCCGGTCCTCGCCCGCTGTCGGCTGAGACGAGTTCACCCCCGAGTCGCCTTTCGGTGCCACGATGGGCACATGAGCACCGGCAGTCTCACCACCACCGACCTCGACGAGCAGGACGCCGTCTCGACGGAGGTCCGCGACATGAGCTCGGAGGAGGCCGCGAGCGAGGCCGCCGAGGTCAGCTCCTTCACGAGCACGGTGCCCACCCGGCGCATCCCCGCGCGGGCACCCAACGGGCGGTTCGTCGGGGCCGCGGGGCCGAGCGACGACGAGGACGACCTGCCGGCCGACCGCTACCTCGAGCGCGAGCTGTCCTGGCTGCAGTTCAACGAGCGGGTGCTCCAGCTGGCCATGGACCCTGCGGTGCCCCTGCTCGAGCGCACCCGCTTCCTCGCGATCTTCGCCAACAACCTCGACGAGTACTTCATGGTGCGCGTCGCCGGCCTCAAGCGGCGCATCGCGACCGGCCTCGCCGTGCGCACCGCCGCAGGGCTCGAGCCACGTGAGCTGATCGAGCGCATCGCCCGGCTCGCGCACGAGCTGATGCAGCAGCACGCCGGCGTCTTCCAGCACGACGTGCGGCCCTCGCTCGAGGACGAGGGCATCACCATCGTCCGCTGGGACGACCTCGACGAGGACGACCGGGAGCCGCTCCACTACTTCTTCGCGGACCGGGTCTTCCCGGTGCTGACGCCGCTCGCCGTCGACCCGGCGCACCCGTTCCCCTACATCTCCGGCCTGTCGCTCAACCTCGCGGTGCTGCTCCAGAACCCCAAGACGGGCAGCGAGCACTTCGCCCGCGTCAAGGTGCCACCGAGCCTGCCGCGCTTCATCCTCGTCGAGGAGGACATCGACGCCGAGGTCGAGCGCAAGCGCTTCGTGCCGCTCGAGGACGTCATCGCGAGCCACCTCGACCAGCTCTTCCCCGGGATGCTCGTGCAGGAGCACTTCAGCTTCCGCGTGACCCGCAACGAGGACCTCGAGGTGGAGGAGGACGACGCCGAGAACCTCCTCACCGCGCTCGAGAAGGAGCTGACCCGCCGCCGGTTCGGGCCGCCGATCCGCCTCGAGGTCGAGGACGACATGGACCCCAAGGTCCTCGACATGCTCGCCCGCGAGCTGCAGATCAGCGACCGCGAGATCTACCGGCTGCCGACCCCGCTCGACCTGCGTGGCCTGTTCACCGTCGCCGACGTCGACCGCAGCGACCTCGAGTTCCCCAAGTTCTTCCCGCGCACGCACCCGGACTTCGCTCCGACCGAGAGCGCCAAGGCCATCGACCTGCTCACGGCCGTTCGGCAGAAGGACGTGCTCGTCCAGCACCCCTACAACTCGTTCTCCACGTCGGTGCAGGCCTTCATCGAGCAGGCCGCGAACGACCCGAAGGTGCTCGCGATCAAGCAGACGCTCTACCGCACCTCCGGCGACTCGCCGATCATCGACGCCCTCATCGACGCCGCCGAGGCCGGCAAGCAGGTCCTCGCCGTCGTCGAGATCAAGGCCCGCTTCGACGAGGTCAACAACATCTCCTGGGCCCGACAGCTCGAGCAGGCCGGCGTCCACGTCGTCTACGGCGTCGTCGGCCTCAAGACGCACGCCAAGCTGTGCCTCGTCGTGCGCCAGGAGTCCGAGGGGCTCGTGCGCTACTGCCACATCGGCACCGGCAACTACAACCCGAAGACGGCTCGCGTCTACGAGGACTTCGGCCTCTTCACGACCGACCCGCAGGTCGGCGAGGACCTCTCTCGCCTCTTCAACCTCCTGTCCGGCTTCGCGCCCCGCAGCAGGTTCAAGCGCCTCCTCGTCGCCCCGAGGTCGGTGCGGTCGGGCCTCATCGACCTCGTCGACGAGGAGATCGACATCCACGAGTCGCGGCACAAGGACGCCCCGGCCGGGCGGATCGTCATCAAGGCCAACTCCATCGTGGACGAGGCGCTCATCGACGCGCTCTACCGGGCGAGCATCGCCGGGGTCCAGGTCGACATCTGGGTGCGCGGCATCTGCGCCTTGCGCCCCGGCGTCGAGGGCCTGTCCGAGAACATCCGCGTGCGCTCGATCCTCGGCCGCTTCCTCGAGCACTCGCGCGTCTTCTGGTTCGACCACGGCGGCGACCCGCAGGTCTACATCGGCAGCGCGGACATGATGCACCGCAACCTCGACCGCCGGGTCGAGGCCCTCGTGCGCATCGTCGAGCCCGGGCACCTCGTCGAGCTCGCCGACCTCATCGACCTCGCCTTCGCCGAGACCACCTCCCGCTGGGACCTCGGCTCCGACGGTCGCTGGGTGCGCCACCACCTGTCCGAGGCCGGCGAGCCTCTCGACGACCTGCAGGAGAAGCTCATCGAGCGCCACGACCGGCGACGCCGCAAGGCCCGCCGCCGCTGAGGCTCACTGCTCGGCGACTCGACGGCCGTCGCGCGCGGCTGCGGTCAGAACGGGCACGGCACTCAGTCGGTCACGGTGTCACCGTGGCGATGGGCTACCCGCCACTGGCCGTGCTCGCGTCGGTACACCTGTGTCGCTCGCAAGGTGTACGTCCGTGGCCGACCGTCGACGGAGGCCGACGTGTGCTCGAGGCCTGCGGTGTAGGCCATGTCGCCCGCCACGTCATGTGCCAGCAGCTCGAACGCGTACGACGTGCAGTCGGAGAACGACCTGCCGAGGGACGCGAACAGCTCGTCGAGCTCACGCTGCCCCTGCGCGCTGCGCCAGGCCCCGAGCACGCTCACGGGCTCACGGCGCGACCACAGCGCCCGTCGGGGCCCGGCGTCACCGTTGTGCAGGGCCAGTTCGGCGTCGTACAGCTCGGTCTTCACCCAGGTGAGAAAGTCGTCGTCGTCGCTCATCGTTCCATGATGCGCCGCCCGCGTGCTCGCGCGCCGCGCTTCGGCGACCTCGACGACCTGCTCGGCTGACCGGCATACGGGCAGGTTGGGCCGGTCGGGGCGCCTCGTGGCGCCGCATCAGGCAGACTGGCGCGCGTGGCCTCAGTGATCCCCGCCGCCGGCACGCTGCCCTGGCGGCGTCGCGACGGACGTCTCGAGGTCGCCCTCGTGCACCGGCCGAAGTACGACGACTGGTCCTGGGCCAAGGGCAAGCTCGACCCCGGTGAGCACCCGTGCGTCGCCGCCGCCCGCGAGACGCTGGAGGAGACCGGGCTCGTCGTGCGCCTCGGGGTGCCCCTGCCGTCGGCGGAGTACCCCGTGCTCGACTCCACGGGCGGCCCTGCCACGAAGCAGGTGCACTACTGGACCGCACGCGTCACGGGCGGCACCGGTGTGCTCGAGCACGAGATCGACGAGGTGGCGTGGGTCGACGTCCGTACCGCCCACGACCGCCTCCACTACGCCCGCGACCGCGAGCAGCTGCTCGCCCTCGTCCGCGCCGAGCGTGCCGACGAGCTGCGCACGTGGCCGCTCGCGTTCGTGCGCCATGCGAAGGCGACCCCGCGCGGCAAGTGGGAGGGCGACGACCGGCGTCGGCCGCTCGATGCCGTGGGGCGCGCGCAGGCGGCCAGCGTCGCCGCCGTGCTCGGGTCCTACGGCGTGACCCGCGTCGTCTCCTCCTCCTCGGCCCGCTGCGTCTCCACCGTCGAGCCGTATGCCGCTGGGCAGGGCCTGCGACTGCGCACCCGTGACGTGCTGTCGGAGGAGGGGTTCGCCGAGAGCCCCGTCGGTGCGGTCGCCCAGGTGCAGCGGCTGCTCGAGCGCGGCGACCCGGCCGCCCTCTGCAGCCACGGTCCCGTGCTGCCGACCCTGCTCGGCCTGCTCCACACCCGGGTGGACCACTCGCCGGAACGCGGCGGCGTCGCGGACGCCCTGCAGGGCGCGGCCGACGAGGACATGCACAAGGGCGAGGTGCTCGTCTGCCACCTCGTCGGACGTGGCGAGGACGCGCGCGTCGTCGACGTCGAGCGCATCGACACCTGAGACCGGACGGGGTCTGCGAGGCTCCCCAATCCTTCATCGTCGGCCGGTCCGGGCCGCGCCGCATCCCGAGCCGGCGCCGCACCCCAAGACGTCGCCCCTCGTTCACCCTGCGTTAACCGCACGTGGACGACTCGTCATCCTGCGCACCTATGTTCGCCGTGGATCAACGTCCAGCAACGTCGCTCGGATCTGCCGAACGACCACCAGGTACACCCCATCGAGAGGGATCACACTCGTGTCTGTTTCGCGTATCAGCGCTCTCGGCGCCATCGCCCTGTCCGGCGCTCTGGCGCTGTCGGCCTGCGCGTCCGAGAACAACGGCGCCGCTCCCGGCGCCGGCTCGACCGCTGCTGGTTCCACCGCCGCCGGTGACTGCTTCAGCGGCGACCTCAAGGCCGAGGGCTCCTCGGCCCAGAAGAACGCCATCGACGAGGCCATCAAGGCGTACCAGACGGCCTGCGCCGACGCCAACATCGACTACCAGCCCACCGGCTCCGGCGCCGGCATCAAGCAGTTCATCGCCAAGCAGGTCGACTTCGCCGGCTCCGACTCGGCCCTCAAGACCGAGCCCAAGGACGGCAAGATCGAGGCCGACGACGCCAAGGCGGCCTGCGGCACCGAGGCCTGGAACCTGCCCATGGTGACCGGCCCCATCGCGATCGCCTACAACGTCAAGGGGGTCGACAAGCTCGTGCTGAACGCCGAGGTGGCCGCGAAGATCTTCGACGGCAAGATCACCACCTGGAACGACCCGGCCATCGCCGCGCTCAACAAGGGCGTCACGCTTCCCGCCACGCCGATCAAGGTCTTCTTCCGCTCCGACGAGTCGGGCACGACCGAGAACTTCACGAAGTACCTCAAGGCCGCCGCTCCCGACGCCTGGTCCTACGAGACCGGCAAGAAGTGGACCGGCAAGGGCGAGGGCAAGGAGAAGTCGGCCGGCGTCGCCACCGCGACAAAGGGCCAGGACGGCGGCATCACGTACGTCGAGCTCTCCTACGCCCAGCAGAACCAGCTGGCGATGGCCCAGATCGACACCGGCTCCGGCCCCGTCGAGCTGACCGCCGAGTCGGCCGGCAAGACGATCGCCACGGCCAAGCAGACCGGCTCCGGCAACAACCTCGCGCTCAAGATCGACTACGCCACCAAGGAGGCCGGGGCCTACCCGATCGTCCTCGTGACCTACGAGATCGTCTGCTCGAAGTACGCCGACGCCGAGACGGGCAAGAAGGTCAAGAGCTTCCTCAAGACCTTCGCCTCGGACGAGGTCCAGAAGGGCCTCGAGGCCAAGGGCTACGCCCCGCTCCCGACCGAGGTCGCGACCAAGGTCCAGGCCGCGGTCGACGCGATCTCCTGACCACCTGACCCGGCCGGAGCGATCCGGCAGGGTCGTCCACGCAGGGGTGGGCGCCGAACCCGGCGTCCGCCCCTGCGCCAGTACGACGCACATCGAAGGAAGAGGCCTCCACGTGTCGACAGTGACGGGTGTGTCCGCCGCGGACCAGACTCCCGGGCCCGACGGGCGCAGACCCTTGCAGGCGGACCACGCGTCCACGGGGCGCGTCGGCGACCGGCTCTTCGGTGGCGCCGCCACGGTCTCGGGTGTCTTCGTCATCGTCCTCGTGACCCTGATCGCCATCTTCCTCATCGTGCAGGCCGTGCCCGCGCTGATGGACAACTCGGCGAACTTCTTCACCAGCCGGGTGTGGGCACCCGGCGGCGAGCAGCCCGCCTTCGGCATCCTCGAGTTCCTGTGGACGACCGTGACCGCGTCGGCCATCGCCATGCTGCTCTCGGTGCCGGTCGGCGTGGCCGTGGCCCTCTTCCTCACCCAGTACGCCCCCACCTGGATGCGCCGCCCGGCCGCGAGCCTCGTCGACCTCCTCGCGGCCGTCCCCTCGATCGTCTACGGCCTCTGGGGCCTGATCGCCTTCGCGCCCGTGTTCAAGCCGGTGCAGTCGTTCATCGAGGACAAGCTCGGCTGGTTCCCGCTCTTCGCCCCCACGGGCATCAGCGGCGGGACCATCTGCTTCATCGGCGTCGTCCTGGCCATCATGGTCCTGCCGATCGTCACCGCACTCTCGCGTGAGGTCTTCGACCAGACGCCGACCGCGCACAAGGAGGGCGCGCTGGCGCTGGGCGCGACCCAGTGGGAGATGATCCGCACGTCCGTCCTGCCCTTCGGGCGACCCGGCGTCATCTCCGCCTCGATGCTCGCCCTCGGCCGGGCGCTCGGCGAGACCATCGCCGTCACGTTTCTCGTCTCGGCCCTCGCCGACGGCAACCCCTGGTCCTGGTCGCTCTTCAACGGCGGTGAGACCTTCGCCTCGAAGATCGCGAACAACGCCTCGGAGTTCAGCAACCCCAACAAGACCGGCGCCTACATCGCGGCCGGCCTCGTCCTGTTCGTGCTGACCTTCGTCGTCAACAGCATCGCCCGCGTGGTCATCGAGCGCAGGAAGGCCTTCACCGAATGAGCACCGCCACCGACCGCCGCCTCCCCGACGACCGCGTCCCCGACGACCAGGTCGCCTCCGGGGACACCTCGACCCCGCCCGGTGGCCGATCGGGTCGCGACGCGCTGTCCGAGATGAGCAACCCCCACCGGGCTCGCGCGGTCAAGGACGTCGTGGCCCGCGTCGTCATGTGGGCCGCCTTCTTCCTCGCCGTCGTGCCGCTCGTGTGGATCCTCGGCACCGTGATCGGCAAGGGCTTCCACATGCTCACGACGTCGACCTGGTGGACCGGCAACCAGCGCAACGTCAACTCCGACGACTTCGGTGGCGGCGCTCGTCACGCCATCGAGGGCACGCTGCAGATGGTCGGCATCACCGCGCTCATCGCGGTGCCCATCGGCATCCTCACCGCCGTCTACCTCGTCGAGTACGGCCGCGGGCACCTGGCCCGGGTGATCAGCTTCACCGTCGACATCCTCTCGGGCGTCCCGTCCATCGTCGCCGCGCTGTTCATCTACGCGATCTGGGTGACGGCCTTCGGCTTCAGCCGCTCGGGGTTCGCGGCGGCCCTCGCCCTCGTGCTGCTCATGATCCCCGTCATCGTCCGTTCGACGGAGGAGATGCTCAAGCTCGTGCCCAACGAGCTGCGCGAGGCCTCGTACGCGCTCGGGGTGCCGAAGTGGGCGACCGTCGTCAAGATCGTCCTGCGCACCGCGTTCTCGGGCATCGTGACCGGCGTGCTCCTCG
The DNA here is from genome assembly GCF_001428505.1 of Terrabacter sp. Root181. Classification (GTDB taxonomy): domain Bacteria; phylum Actinomycetota; class Actinomycetes; order Actinomycetales; family Dermatophilaceae; genus Terrabacter. Next base: position 979,362 of record NZ_LMHU01000001.1, on the reverse strand, counting down.
GCATCGCCCGCGTCATGGGTGAGACGGCGCCGCTGCTGATCCTCGCGCCGTACACCAAGAACTTCCAGCGTGACCTGTTCAACGGCAACTTCCCGACGCTGCCGATGATGATCAACCAGGACCGCGGCGACTTCGCGCTCGCGACCGCCGCCGAACGGATGTGGGGCGCGGCGCTCACGCTGATCCTGCTCGTGCTCCTCCTCAACGTCATCGGCCGCGTCATTGCGCACTTCGGCGCCGTCAAGAAGTAAGAGAAAGCGATACCTGAACGATGGCAAAGCGAATCGACGTCAGCGACCTCAACGTCTACTACGGCGGCTTCAAGGCCGTGGAAGGTGTCTCGATGACGGTCGAGCCCCGGTCCGTCACGGCCTTCATCGGCCCGTCGGGCTGCGGCAAGTCGACCTTCCTGCGCACCCTCAACCGGATGCACGAGGTGATCCCCGGCGGGCGCGTCGAGGGCAAGGTCATGCTCGACGACCAGGACCTCTACGCGGCCTCGATGGACCCCGTGACCGTGCGCCGCACCGTCGGCATGGTCTTCCAGCGGCCCAACCCCTTCCCGACGATGTCGATCTACGACAACGTCGCGGCCGGGCTGCGGCTCAACGGCGTCAAGAACAAGAAGACCCTCGACGGCATCGTCGAGCAGTCGCTCAAGGGCGCGAACCTCTGGACCGAGGTCAAGGACCGCCTGAGCAAGCCGGGCGCCGGGCTCTCCGGTGGCCAGCAGCAGCGGCTCTGCATCGCCCGGGCCATCGCCGTGCAGCCGCAGGTGCTGCTCATGGACGAGCCGTGCTCGGCGCTCGACCCGATCTCGACGCTGGCGATCGAGGACCTCATCAACGAGCTCAAGAACGACTTCACGATCGTGATCGTCACCCACAACATGCAGCAGGCGGCGCGCGTCTCCGACCGCACGGCCTTCTTCAACCTCAAGGCCACCGGCGAGCCGGGTCGGCTGGTCGAGGTCGACGACACGACGCGGATCTTCAACAACCCGACCGAGCAGGCCACCGAGGACTACATCTCCGGCCGCTTCGGCTGAGCCACGAGGCCGCTCGGGCCGACGGCCCGCGGCCACGGACGACAGTGCCCACTCGACCTCGACGGTCGGGTGGGCACTGGTCGTATGCCGGTGGCGCGGTCAGCGGAAGATGGCGGTCACGTACCAGGCGGCGACTGCGACGAGGCCGGCGCCGGGGAAGGTGAGCACCCACGCGCCGACGATGTTGCCGGCCACGCTCCAGCGCACCGCCGAGAGCCGCTTGGTCGCGCCGACGCCCATGATCGCCGAGGTGATCGTGTGCGTCGTCGAGATGGGGGCCCCGAGCGCGAGGCCGGCGACGTAGAGGATCGACGCCGCCGTGGTCTCGGCCGCGAAGCCCTGCGGGGGCGTGAGGTCGATGATCCGCCGACCCAGCGTGCGCATGATGCGCCACCCACCGGCATACGTGCCCGCGGAGATCACGAGGGCCGAGAGCACGAGGACCCAGATCGGGACGGTGGTGCTGTTGTGGTAGCCAGAGATGTTGAGGGCGAGCAGCACGACACCGGCGGTCTTGGCGGCGTCCTGGAGGCCGTGGCCGAAGGCCATCGCGGCAGCGGACGCGGTCTGCGCCAGGCGGAAGCCGCGCGTGACCCGGCCCGGGTTGGCGTTGCGGAAGATCCAGAAGATGGCCGTCATGAAGAGGTAGCCGACGACGAGCCCGATGAGTGGTGAGGCGATCATCGGGATGATGACCTTCTCCCAGATGACGGCCCACTTCACGGCGACGCCGGCCACGAGCGCAGCGCCAGCGAGACCGCCGATGAGGGCGTGAGACGAGGACGAGGGCAGGCCGAACCACCAGGTCAGCAGGTTCCAGCCGATGGCGCCGATGAGGGCTGCGGCGACGAGCCAGAGCCCGTCGACGCCCTCGGGCTGCTCGATGATGCCCGAGCCGATGGTCGCGGCCACCTTGGAGCCGAAGAAGGCCCCGAAGAGGTTGGCGATGGCGGCCATGGCAAGCGCCACGCGAGGCGTCAGGGCCCGGGTCGAGACCGAGGTCGCGATCGCGTTGGCGGCGTCGTGGAAGCCGTTGGTGTAGTTGAAGCCCATGGCCAGCGCGATGACCGCACCGACCCCGAGGACGGGGATGGTTGTGTCCATCAGCGGGTCAGGACTCCTTGACCGCGATGCCCTCGACCACGTGGGCGACCTTCTCGAACGCGTCGGCGGCGTTCTCGAAGCCGTCGACGATGGCCTTGACCTTGATCACGTTGACCGGGTCGGGCGAGTTGTTGAAGAGGGCGGCCACCATCTTGCGGTGCAGGGAGTCGGCCTGGTTCTCGAGGCGGTTGATCTCGATCCAGTAGCTCTTGAGGTCCTTCAGCGAGCGCAGCCGCGGCATGGCTTCGGCGGTCACCTCGGCCATGCGGGCGAGGATCTCGAACTGCTCGGCAAGACCCTCGGGGATCTCGCCCATGCGGTAGAGCACGATGAGGTCGGCGGTCTCCTCGATGTAGTCCATGCAGTCGTCGAGCGACGCGGCGAGGTTGTGGATGTCCTCGCGGTCGAAGGGCGTGATGAACGAGCTGTTGACCTTGTTGATGAGCTCGTGCGTCGCGTCGTCGGCGGCGTGCTCGAGGTCCTTGAGCCGGTCAGCCACCGCCTGCCGCTTCGAGGGCTCGACCTCGAGGAACCGGGTCAGCTCCCGGGTCGCCTCGACGAGGAGTTGGGCGGAGGAGGTGAAGAGGGAGAAAAAGCTCGTGTCCTGGGGTGTGAGGCGAAAACCCACGGGGGCGCTCCGGTCGATCGAGGTCTGGTCCGGGAAGATGCTACGGCGTCTGAGTCACTCCGGCGCAACCCGGCGTCAATCCGGCGTTCACGCCGGACCGACCGGGCGGCTCGGGAGCTGCGTGCAGGAAGGCGCCCACAGCACCCGGTTCGGCGTGCGGACGGGAACGGGTCACTCGGCCGGGTCGGCGAGCGACGGCCCCGAGGCCCGTGAGCCGTCGGTGCTGGGGATCTCAGGGGAGGAGGCGTCGGCGGCTGCCGCGGGCCCGGCCGCTGGGTCGCCGGGGTCCTCACCCGGTATGCCGAGCAGCTCGTCGACCTCGTCGGGCGTGAAGTGGCGCGGGCTGGAGGACGCCGCCACCACGAGGTCGCTCACGAGCTCGATCTCGTCGGCGAGTGCGACATCGAGCAGGTCTCCGGACCGCTCCTCCTCGGGCGTCATGGGTCCAATCTAGGTGCCGACCCCGGGGCCCGTGGGGGGAAGCCCCAAACGAGATGAGGGCGTGGCGCGTGCTATCGGGGTGGGCCGTGAACGACCGTGACGTGACGGCGACCGAGGTTGCGTCGGGTCGGGAGCGCCTCTCGGCACTGGGCCGCTCGTAGCGGCTGAATTTGGGACCCGGGGCTACCACGACCCGACGCGCGTCCAAGAATAAAGCCGTCCGAACGGATCACCAAAGACGCGCTGACGCAAGCCCCGACGACTACGAGCCGCCTCAGTCCAGCGCGTCGGCCCGCCACAGGCGCGCGCACACGGTGAGGTCCTCGGCCATGACGAGGACGTTGGCGGCCTGCTCGGCGGACTCGTCGCCCGACGAGATGTCGGCACGGCCGGCCGAGACGACGCGGCAGAACGCCGAGGCCCGCTCGAGGGCGACGGCGAGGTCGCCCTCGAACACACCGCGCAGCACCTCGTCGATGACCCGCCCCATCTCCTGGGGCCCCGGCGGCTCGGCCGCACCGGCGACGGCGTGGTTGGGGCCGGTGAAACGGATGCCGGCGGCATACTCCCGGCTCGCCTCCTCAGGCGCCCGCTGCACCCACTCACGCAGCACGTAGAGACGCCAGAGCGCTCCCGGGAGCGACCGGGCGGGGCGCTGTGACCACAGCTCGGCGAGCGTCGACAGGCCGATGTCGTCGACGAGCGCGACGAGCTTCTGCGTCACGGCCGGGTCGGACGCCGCACGTCCGGCGTGGACGAGCGCGAGGGCCGTCTCGTGCGCGACGTGGATCTGCTCCGTCGGGTCGTAGGCGGGACCGTGCGCCTCGAGGGCGGCCTCGCTGAAGAAGGCGGGCCGCCTCGGGGCGTGGTGGTCGCTCTCACTCATCCCCGCAGGCTAACCCCCGGCGCCCACGCCAGGCTCGTCCCGGCGGGCTCCTACACCGGCTGGAGGCGCTCGGCACGACGCTGCCCTCGTGGGCGACGACCGGCCGGCGCTGACTCGCGTCAGCTGACGGCCCCCGGGGGCGTGCCGTCCGCCGGGCCGACGAGGACGACGTGGAGGGTACGGGGTCCGTGGACACCCTCGACGCGGCTCAGCTCGATGTCGCTCGTCGCCGACGGGCCGCTGATCCACGTCGTCGGACGCGCCGGGTCGAGACGTCGCACGGCAGCCGGGACGTCGTCGACGACCTGGTCGGCGCGGACGACGCACACGTGCACGTCGGGCACGAGCGTCAGCACCCGTCGCCCCTCCCCCGCCCCGTGCGAGAGCACGATCGTCCCGGTCGTCGCGATCGCGACGGTCGCCGTCGTGACCACGGCCGTGGTCGCGTCGAGCTCCGCGGACGACAGGCCGGCGTCGGGGACCGCGCCGGGGACGGCATACGGCATCCCGTCGGGGACGACGACGGTGGCACGTTCGGGCAGGGCCGCGGCGATGGCCGCGGCGACGCCCTCGGGCGGGCACCGCACGACGGTGGCGCGGTAGTCGGCGACCCGCGCGGCGAACAGGTCGACGTCGCCCTCCCGCTCGGGCCGGTCGAGCGGTGGGACCTCGACCGGGCGACGCGCGGTGGCGACGGCACCCCGGACGGCCGCGAGGATCTCGTCGCGCGCACTCATCGGGTGCCTCCGTCCGTGCGCTTCCACCAGGCCCGGAAGGACTCCCGAGGCGGAACCGGGAGGTCGCGCGCGTCGGTCCAGGCGGCACCGGGACCGGGGAGGCGACCGACCAGGCGGCGGCCACCGGCACGACGGCCGCGACGGGTCAGGGAGGAGAGGGCGTCGAGAGCACGGCCCGCGAGGCCGGACGCCTGCTCGGCGGCCGCGAGCCGGCCGCCCGACCCGAAGGCGGCGGCCGCGGCTCGCATGGCGAGCGCCTCGGGCTTGGGGACCCCCGACCGGTGGGCGTCGACGACCTGGGCGCGCAGGTCGACGAGGACGCTCGGGATGTCGATGCGCACGGGGCAGGCCTCGAAGCACGCCCCGCACAGCGACGACGCGTACGGCAGCGAGTCGGTCTGCTCGTCGTGGCCGACGCCCTTGAGGAGCGGGTTGAGGATGGCGCCGATGGGCCCCGGGTAGACCGAGCCGTACGCGTGCCCGCCGGTTCGCTCGTAGACCGGGCACACGTTGAGGCAGGCCGAGCACCGGATGCACCTCAGGGCCTGCCGGCCGACCTCGTCGGCGAGCGCGCGGGTGCGGCCGTTGTCGAGGAGGACGACGTGCACCTCCTGCGGGCCGTCGCCCGGAGTCACGCCTGACCACGTCGAGGTGTAAGGGTTCATCCGCTCACCCGTCGACGAGCGCGGCAGCAGGGTGAGGAAGACGTCGAGCTCGGTCCACGTCGGCACCACCTTCTCGATGCCGACGACCGACACGAGGACCTCGGGGAGGGTCAGGCACATGCGGCCGTTGCCCTCGGACTCGACGACGACGAGGGTGCCGGAGTCCGCGACGGCGAAGTTGGCGCCACTGACCCCGACCTTGGCGCGGAGGAACTTCTCGCGCAGGTGAAGGCGGGCCGCCTCGGCCAGGCGCACCGGGTCGTCGGTGAGGTCGGCCGGAGCGGGGCGGCCGACGCGCGCCATCTCCCGCTCGAAGATGGCGCGGATCTCGGCGCGGTTGCGGTGGATGGCGGGCACGAGGATGTGGCTCGGGAGGTCGTCGCCGAGCTGGACGATGAGCTCGGCGAGGTCGGTCTCCCACGCCGAGATGCCCTGCGCCGCAAGGTGTTCGTTGAGCTCGACCTCCTGCGTCGCCATCGACTTGACCTTGACCACCTCGTCGACGCCGTGGGCCCGCGCGACCTGCGCCACGACCTCCGACGCCTCCTCCGCGGTGCGCGCCCAGTGCACGACGGCGCCGCGCGCGGTGAGCGACTCCTCGAGCCGGACGAGGTGCTCGTCCAGGTGGAGCAGGACGTCGTCCTTGATCGCGGCGGCACGGAGCCGGAGCGCCTCCCAGTCGTCGAGCTCGGCGACGACGGCGGCTCGCTTGGCGCGGATGGTCGTCGTCGCGTGGGCGAGGTTGGCACGCAGCTGCGTGTCCGCGAGGGCGGCACGAGCGGCAGTGGGGAACGGCGGCATACCGACGAAGGTGCGGCTCATCGGGCGGCCCCGGCGCGTGTCGCGCCCTCGGTCGACGCCAGCACCTCGGCGAGGTGCATCACGCGGACCCCGGCCCGCTGGCGCGTCAGCAGGCCACCGATGTGCATGAGGCACGAGCTGTCGCCGGCGACGAGCACCTCGGCCCCGGACTCGCGCACGTGCCGAGCCTTGTCGGCGCCCATCGCGACGGAGGTGTCGGCGTTCTTCAGTGCGAAGGTGCCGCCGAAGCCGCAGCACTCCTCGGCCCGCGGGAGGTCGAGCAGCCGGAGGCCCCGGACCGCACGGAGGAGCCGCTCGGGACGGTCGCCGACGCCCAGCATCCGCAGCGAGTGGCACGTCGGGTGGTAGGTGACGGCGTGCGGGAAGGACGCCCCCACGTCCTCGACGCCGAGGACGTCGACGAGGAACTCGGACAGCTCGTGCACCCGCGGGGAGATCTCGGCGACCGCGGTCGCGAGGCCGGGGTCACCGGAGCGTCGCGCGACGATCGAGTGCTGGTGGCGCGCGGATCCGGCGCACGACCCCGACGGCGTGACGACGGCGTCGTAGCCCTCGAAGGCCCGCACGAAGCTGCGGACGACCGGCACGGCCTCGTCGAGGTAGCCGGTGTTGACCATCGGCTGACCGCAACAGGTCTGAGCGGCGGGGAACTCGACGTCGACGCCCAGCCGGCGCAGCAGCGTCACCACGGCCTTGCCGGCATCCGGGAACATCGCGTCGTTGAGGCAGGTCACCATCAACGCCACACGCATACGAACACCCTCGCACAGCGGAGCTCGCCGTCGTCGGTGGACGAGCGATCGACGAGCGGGTGGACGATGGTGGGGACGTCCGCGCCACCGCCGGTGCGGATCCCGGACGGTGGAGGTCGCCATGAGCGTCAAGGTCGAGCTGTCGGAGCTGGGCGAGGCGATGGGGCGCCACGACTACGCGTTCCTCGTGTGTCTCGGGGAGGAACGGCCGCACGTGCTCGGCGTCCGGCCGAGGCTCGACGGCGACCGGCTGGTCGTCGACCGGATCGGCGCGACCGCGACCCGGCTCGTCGGGGATCGCGGCGGCGTGACGCTCGTGTTCCCGCCCCGGGAGGCCGGCGACCGGTCGCTGATCGTCGACGGCACCGTGGCGCAGGTCGGAGACGGCGAGCTCGTGGTCACCCCCGTGGGAGCGGTGCTGCACCGCCCTGCGTGAGGGCGCGCGGGCCCGGATCGGCCGGGCTCGACTGTCCAGCCCTTGTGCAATGTTGAGACTTTGTCTAGGGTCCTCCTGTCGGTCAAGAAGGTGCCGCCACCCACATCCCTGGATGGAGCAGACATGACCGACCCCTCGCGCGGTCCCCGCAAGGACGCCCGCACCCGTGAGCTCATCACCGCCTTCCGCACCTCGGACTCCGAGACGGAGAGGGCGCAGGCACTCGAGACGGTGACCCGGCTGCACATGCCACTGGCCCGGTCGCTCGCCCACCGCTACTCCGGCAAGGGTCTCGACCGCGAAGACCTCGAGCAGGTCGCCTTTCTGGCTCTGCTCAAGGCGATTCGGCGTTTCGACCTGTCCCACGAGACGGAGTTCGGCGCCTACGCGACGCCCACCATCACCGGCGAGCTGCGCCGCCACTTCCGCGACCACGGGTGGCTCGTCCGTCCCCCGCGCGGCCTGCAGGAGCGGCGCCAGCTCGTCACCGACGCGCGCACCCGCCTCGAGCAGACTCTGGGCCACGAGCCCACGCAGGCCGACCTGGCCGCGTCGCTCGAGCTGACGCTCGAGCAGGTCAAGGAGGCGCAGGTCGCCTCGACGAACCTTCGGCCGGCGTCGCTCGACGCGGCCACGACGGAGGGCGGGCGCCCTGTCCTCGACCTCGTCGACGCCCGCGCCGAGCACCAGTCCGACCCCGGCCTCGACGACGGCATCGTCGTCCGGACGGCGCTCAAGCGACTGCCCCCACGTGAGCAGGAGATCGTCGAGCTGCGCTTCGCGCACGACATGACGCAGGCCGAGATCGCCCAGACGATGGGCCTGAGCGCCATGCAGGTCAGCCGCCTGTTGCGCCGGGTGCTCGCCGAGCTGCGCACCCACCTCGAGACCGAGGAGCTCATGAGCGCCTGACCGCGCGCTCCCTCCGTGCACCCGGACCCGGGCGAGACCCGCACCGCAGACGACGGCGGCGCGGGTCTCGTCGTCCGGCGACCTTCGGACGCCCTCACGAGGCGGACGTCGACCGTCCGGGACCCTGCCTACGGTCGGTCCATGAGCACCGAACCGATGACGAACCAGACCCCGTGGGAGCCACCGCTCGCCGGCACCGACGTCGAGCAGCTCGTGGGCTCCCTCGAGCGGATGCGAGCGACCTTCCGCTGGAAGGCCGACGACCTCGACGGCGCCGGCCTGCGGACCCGCGTCGGAGCCTCGAGCCTCACCCTCGGCGGCCTCCTCAAGCACCTCGCCGCGAACGAGGACTACATCTTCACGCACAAGCTGCGCGGCGAGCCCATGGGCGCCCCGTGGGACGCGACCGGCTGGGACGGCAGCGACGACTGGGACTTCGAGTCGGCCGCTCAGGACTCCGCCGAGAGCCTTTACGACCTCTACGACGGAGCCGTGCAGCGATCACGCACCCGGCTCCGCGCAGCGCTCGACGCGGGCGACCTCGACCAGCCCGTCCACGCCTCGATGCCCGACGGCCGGCACGCCAACCTGCGTCGCCTCGTGTCCGACTTCGTCGAGGAGTACTCCCGTCACACCGGTCACGCCGACCTGTTGCGCGAGGCCGTCGACGGACGCGTGGGTGAGGACCCGCCCGACGGCTGGACACCCAGGTCCGGTCACTTCACCTTCGCCTGACGTCAGCCGGGCCGCCCAGCGAGCGACCCGGCAGACGCCATCGGGGTGACGCCGACGGTGTCAGTGCTGGTACGTGCCGTGGACGACGGCGCGGCCGAGCGACTTGAAGGCGAGGTTGAACGACACGACCGCCGGAGACACCGAGTCGTCGACGCCGAGTGTCGGCTCCGACACGGCGTGGACGACGAAGAAGTAGCGGTGCGGCATGTCGCCCTTCGGGGGCGCGGCACCCATGAAACCCTTCTCACCGCTGTCGTTGCGCACGTGGAAAGCCTTGCCCGGCAAGGCTCCCGAGGCTGCGCCGGTGTCGAGCGACGTCACGTCGGCAGGCACGTCGACGAGCACCCAGTGCCAGAAGCCCGACGGCGTCGGGGCGTCGGGGTCGAAGCAGGTCACGACGTAGCTCTGCGTCCCCTCGGGCGCACCGCTCCACGACAGCTGCGGGCTGGTGTTGCCCGCGGCCGCCACCTGGTCGTCCCCGAGCGGCGCCCCGTCGGTGACGTCGGCGCTCGTCACCGTGAAGGACGGCACCGGCGGAAGCAGGTCGTAGGGGTTGGGGGCGACCGGTCGGTCCAGGCTCATGCGGTCCTCCTGCGAGTCGTTGACGTCTGCACCCTACCCACCGAGTGCGTATGCCGTCCCGGGCCGAGAGCGCGTCCCCGACCCTCGCCTTCCCCGCCATCTCACCCCGCGGGGGTGACGCCCGAGCGGGGTGTCGTGCGCGCACAATCGGCCATGAGACGCATTCCTGCCTTGGCCAGCGCGCTTGCCACCCTGGCCGTGATCTCGGTCCTCGCCGCGTGCTCCGGCAGCGGGTCAGTCAACCTGCCGACGACGCTGCCGAGCGTCGAGCGCTCATCGCAGCCGTCCGCCAGCGAACCGGCGGCGAGCGAACCGGCGGCCAGCGAGTCGGCGACGAGCGATCCGGCACTCCCGGCACTGCCGACCCGGACGGTCCCGACCGAGACCCAGACCGTGACGGAGACCGCCACGCAGACGCAGACGAAGACCGAGACGCAGACGCAGACGGAGACGAGGACGGCCACGGTGACTCGGACCGAGACCGAGACCGCCACGGTGACCGAGACACCGTCCGAGAGCCCGACGCCGACACCGACCTCGACCGAGGTCGCAGCGGCGCCCACGTCCGACGAGGGGACGACGTGGTGGCCGTGGCTGCTGCTCCTGCTCATCCTGCTCGGCGCGCTCACCTGGTTCCTGATCCGGCGTCGCCAGGCACAGGCTGAGCTCCAGGCCTGGGACGACCGTCTGCTCGCCGCCGAGCGGGAGGCGTCCTGGGTCGAGGACTCTCTCACCACCCAGGTCCTGGAGCGGCCGAGCGCCGCAGAGGCGCTGCCGATCTGGACGGCCGCCCAGCCCCGCCTGCTCGAGATCGACGAGGCCTTCCACGCTCTGGCCACCGAGGCGCCGGACGGGGCACGCGCCGAGCGGGTCACCGACGTTCGCGGTCTCCTGCGTGGCCTGGTGGAGGCTGTCGGGGCCGACCTCGCGACGGCCCCGACGGCCGACCCCGACCAGTTCCGGGCCCGTCGAGCGGTGATCGACTCGGCCCGACGCGACCTGCGCGCCACCCTCGGTCCCGTCGAGAGCCCGGCCGCCGCGGCGGACTCGGACCGGCCGGACGCCGGCGTCTGACGCGCTCCCGCGGCTCGGACGACATCGAGCCGCGGGACCCCCTGGGCGTGGACGTCCCACGTCCGACCCGGTCCCTCGTTACGCTGAAGGTCACGAAACGTGACAAAGCAGACAGGGGTCCTGATGCGCAAGGAGCGAGAGGCGCACGGCACCGGCAGGGTGCGGCGCGGGCACACGCACGATGCCATGGTCTCGGCGGCTCCGGAGTCCGCTGCCGAGCAGACGCCGCCCGTCCCGTCCGGCTTCCCGGTCTTCGCCGTCCGGGAGTGGGCGGCCCGCTACTACGAGCAGGAGCGGCTCGAGCGCGACGCGACGTGGTGGCGCCTCGCCTGGCCGTTCGGTGTGGCGCTCGTGCTCGCGGCCGGAGCCGCCACGGTGGCCTGGCGCTGGCCCGTCCGCGAGTCCGACCTCGCACTCGGCGCGACGGTCGTGCTGGCCGCCGCGGCGGTCGGCGTGACCGTCGGCGGCCTCCTGCGGGTGCGGGCCGTCCGCACCCGACGCGCCGCCGCCACGGCCAGGCCGGCCACCGTCGAGAGCCTCCCGGAGAGCGCCCGAGCGATCGTGCTGGACTCACCGCGCCTGCGCTTCCGCCGACCGACCGACGAGCCGGGCTTCGCCGCGGTCCGTGACGACGTGGCGGCCGCGGCGCCGGTCGGCGAGCTCGCGGCCTCGGTCCTGGTCTGGGCCCTCGTGATGCGCGGCCAGGTCGACGGCACCCTCGAGGACTGGGTGCGTGGCCGCCACCTCTGACCCGCTCCGGCCCGACGCGGCGCCGCCGAGCACGTCCTGACCGGGTCGCCGGTTCTGCCGGGCCGGGCACGATGGCGACCTCGCGGTTCCAGCAGTTGCTCAATGTCTTGTTGACAACATCCCGTTGATGCGGTGCGCTCTGGGGATGCGCGACGATGACTGGGATGGTGCCGCTGCTCTGGACGGTGCTCGCGGGGTCGTAGGAGCCGCTGGTGGCGCCGGTCTGGGTTCTCGACCGTGGCAGACCTCGGGGCAGCCTCCCTCCGACGGGGACCTGGTGCGGTTCGCCGTCTGGGCGGCCCGCCACGAGGCCGGCACCGATGTCGCCGTCGTGACCGCGGGGCTGCAGCTGCTCTCCAGCGCCCGAGCGGAGCTGGACCAGGTCGAGGCCGGCCTGCTCTTCGCGGCGCGGGCGGCCGGGATGACGTGGCCACAGATCGCGGACGCGCTCGGGCTCGCCTCGGCACAGGCCGCACAGCAGCGGTTGAACCGGGTGCTAGGACGCGTCAGCGATGGCGAGTCAGGTTCATGAGGCGTCTCCGGCGGACCTGGTGATCTGGCTGGAGGCGGCCGACGGGCGATGTGGCGCCAAGGCAGCGCAGCTGGGCCGGTTGCTCCGCACGGGTTTCCACGTTCCGGCCGGGTTCGTCGTCGTCGACGCCCTCGGCGACGACAGCTGGGCAGGAGAGCTCGAAGCGGCCTTGCGCCAGCTGGGTCCGGGGCCGTTCGCCGTGCGTTCCTCCGCGATGTGCGAGGACGGACCCGAAGCGTCCTACGCCGGCCAGCTGGACACCACGTTGGGTGTCACGACGCCGAGGGAGGTCGCCGATGCGGTACGCAGCTGCGCGGCATCGGGCAACACGTTGCGGGCCCTCGCCTACGCCGCCCGCCGAGGTCACCCGCGTCACCCGCGTCACCCGACCGCCGAGAGGAGCGATCCCCGTCCCGTTCCGGCATCCGTGCCGGTCATCGTGCAGCTCCTCGTCCCCGCCGACGTCTCCGGAGTGCTGTTCACCCGGCATCCGGTCACCGGGGGCGACGCGGTGATCATCGAAGGCGCCCGCGGCCTTGGTGACCAGGTGGTCGAAGGCAGGGTGAGGCCGCAGCGGTGGGCCGTGAGCGATCACGTCGTCAGCGCCCCAGCTCCCGCGCCAGGCTCGGACGGGGAGATGGTCCTGACCGCGGGGCAGGTGCTGGACATCGCCCGAACCGGACGGCGTGTCGAGGCCGAGCTGGGGGGCCCACAGGACGTCGAGTGGGCCCTGGCCGACGGCGTGCTCTGGGTGCTTCAGGCTCGTCCCATCACCACGACCGGCCTGCTCGGCTCGCCGGCCACCCCCGACGCCAGGACGTCCGGCGCTGCCGTCCGACTGCTGGTGCGGGGCACGGGCTCCAGCCCCGGCAGCGCCGCGGGCCCCGCCCAGGTCATCGACGGCCTGGACGACTTCGACCGCTTCCGCCCCGGCGACGTCCTCGTGTGCCGCGCGACGTCACCGGCCTGGACTCCCCTTCTGGCTCGCGCAGCAGCGGTGGTGACCGAGGTCGGCGGCATCCTGTCGCACACGGCGATCGTGGCCCGGGAGTTCGGCATCCCAGCGGTCACCGGCGTCAGCGACGCGACGACGGCACTGAGCAACGGAGAGCGAGTGATCGTCGACGGCACTGATGGCACCGTCTCCACCGCTGTGCACAGCCCAGGGCGAACGATCACCGAGGAGGACCAGTGACCACCCCCACGCCGGTCGAGGTCAGGGTGCTGCACGCCGTGCGCGTCCTCGGCTACGCCGATACCGAACGCCTCGCCCGTCGCGCCGCCGCCAGCCCGGACGCCGCACTGCAGCACCTGGGCGAGGCTCGGCGTCGTGGATGGGTCGTGCCCTCGTCGTTCGCCGGTGACGAGGGCTGGTCGCTCACCGAGTCCGGCAAGGCCCACGACGAAGACGTCATGGCCACCGAGCTCGACGAGACCGGTGCCCGAGGCGTCGTCGAAAGTGTCTACCGAGACTTCCTACCGCTCAACGAGGTGGTGGCCGGAGCCCTCACCGCTTGGCAGCTGACCGAGATGGGCATCGGCGCCCAACGCACCACCCTGGCGGACACCATCGCGACTCTCGAGACCGCCGCCACGGCCCTGGCCGAGATCGAGAGGCTCCTGACCTCTCATCTCATGCGGTTCTCGGGCTACCACGACAGCTTCCGAACCGCCCTCACCCGAGCCCGCACAGCGCCGGCCTGGATCGTCGGTACCGACCGGGACTCCTGCCACCGCGTCTGGTTCGAGCTTCACGAGGACCTGATCGCGACGCTGGGCCTCACCCGTTAGGACTCAGGGGACACCCACCACTGCATGGACAGTTCACAGCCGTCGTGATCGGAGTCTTCCGCGCCGTGAACCGTGCCTGCGCTGGGATGTCGCCGCCCCACTTCCTCTGGCGGGGCCGCACATCAAGGCGTCTGGGGACTGCGGCATACTTGCCGTGGGATCAGGTTCGGCCGGTACTTACACCCCTGTTGTTCCGATCGAACTTGCGTGGGAAGTTTGCAGGTGAACTCCCCACCCCCCCGGGCCTCTAGCTCAGTCGGTAGAGCATCGGACTTTTAATCCGCCGGTCGTCGGTTCGAGCCCGACGGGGCCCACCACACGTTTGCGCAGGTCGAGAGCGGTTTCCGACGTACTCAGCGGCGATCACTGCACCCGCCGAGGGCTCCGTAAGGGCTCCGGTGCCTCGGAGGGCCCTCTCACGGGCTCAAGGTGTCGGCGTACGGCCCACGCGTCTGTGGGCGATTCTGCCAAGCGATTGACCCCGGTCGCTGGCATGATGAGCGCAAGCGAGACCTCAAGGGTGCGGAAGGAGGAGCCATGTACCCGATCCATCTGGCGTCCAAGCTTTCCGGGGCCAGCGAAGGCCAACTGCGGCACTGGGCCACCACCGGCATTTTGGAGCCAGCCCACGGTCGGCAGCCACGGTACTTGTACTCCTTCCGAGACATCATGGCTTTGCGCACCGTCGCTCGACTGCGCTCGGACGTACCCCTCCAACGGATTCGCAGCGCCTTCAGCACACTGAGCGAGCTGGACCTCACGGAGCACCCGTCGCAGTACGCCCTCTTCTCTGACGGTGAAAGCGTCTTCCTTGTGCAAGGGGACGACATCACGGATCTGGTGAAGCGGAGACGTCAGACGATGCTGACCTCGCTCGCGGACGTCATGCACCCCTTCAAGAACATGAGGGGTGAGCGGGTCGTGGACCTCAGACACCCGCGCGAGAACTTGGAGATCCGTGAGGCGCGTCTCGCCGGATGGCCCACGATCCGGGGCACTCGGGTGCCGTACGACTTGGTGGCCAGCCTCATGGAGGACGTTCCGGCGGAACAGGTCTCGCGTTACTACCCTGGCGTTTCGGCGGAGGCAGCCAAGGATGCCCGTGACTTCCACCTGTCGGTTGAAGCGGTCCCGGCGTGAAGTTCTTCTTTGACGAGAACATGTCCCCCACAGTGGTGGACCCGCTGCGGCCGCTCCTCGGCAGAGAGCACGAGTTGGTGTCCATCTTCGAACACAACGGCGGCAGGCTGGTCAGCGCCGACGACGACGCGCTGATCCAGTCGCTCCAGAGTCAGTTCGACGTCATGGTCACGCAGGACCGCAGCCAACTTCGCAACCACAGAGAGGCGCTTCTCGATAGCGGCCTGCACTGGGTTGGGCTGAACGTTCAACGTCAAGGGGACCTGCACGGGCTCGCGGCTTCAGCCGCCTGCCTCATGGCCGGGCTCCCCCATGCCCTGGACACCATCGGCTCGTGGGCAGGTACCAACGGATGCTGGATTACCCTGCGCGGTCTCCAGCGCGAAGCGAAGCAACGGATCACGGTCCGGAACGCGCCTGAGATGCAGCATCGAGCGAGAGTGACCCGACTTACGTCGTGAAGCGTCCTCGCGCTGGCATACCCACCGGATCGCTTGCACGCGAACACGATTCGTGCGCCGAGGTGCGTCGGGCTAGTAGCGCCAACGGAACTCGCGGTGTTAGCATCGCTCGTACACCGATATGCCGAGACCCCCGAACACGCAAACGCACAGACGCCGACACACTGACACACTGATACACACGTCAGGGTGGTCACTCCCCAGCCGAGCAGTGGCACTCCGTTTCCGATCCATCGGAGCGGGCCGCGCTCGGCTTCTCTGTGTCCGCTGCCTCTCCGATGACTCCATCTGAAGAGGCAAGCCATGAGTTCCACTCCTGCTCAGCCAGATCCACTCCTCGACGTGTGGCAGGTGGCCGACTACCTCGGCTACACCGAGTCCGCCGTGCGACGACTGATCCGCGATGGGATCTTGCCCATCATCAAGATCGGCGGCCAGCCCAAAAGCCGCATCCGCATCCGGCAGTCCGCGTTGGACGCGCTCATCGAGGCATCCACGACCCCAGCCACATCCGGTCGCCTCGCCTGACCCTGCCTGCTTGGGCTGGAGTGGGTTGCTTTCTCCCACAAGGGCACTCGTGCCGCGTCGATTCCGCCGATGGCGTACGTTCGTCGTCGTCGGAGCCAGCGGCCCGATTCGCGGGATGACGTCAGAGGCGCAACCCACCCAAAATTCGCTTCGATACCAAGGAGATTCACATATGAACCTCACCATGAGGTCACTAGTCGGGTACACCCGAGCCGGCACGCCCGTCTTCCCGATCTTTGGCGCCATGCCGCGCGGGTACAACAGCGCTGGCGACGTCGTCAAGAAACTCGCCGACGGCACCGACACCGCCAACCTGTTCACAGAGTTCGACAAGGCTGCGGCCGCACAGAACGCCAAGCGCGATGGGTTCGCCGCCGCACTCTCGTTCCGCACGGTGAACGCCTATGACGATGTCCTGCAGGGCACGTCGGACTTCGTGTTTGAGGACACGACTGAGTACGGCGAGCCGGTCGGCTACCGCGCTCTGCCGACGGCGCTGCCCGTCGCGTACACGTTCAAGTTCCGCGACATCGCGGTGCGCACGACGTGGCGCTTCCTGATCGACGCCACTGCGGAGCAGGTGCGCTCGAACACCAACGGTGTCCTGGAGGCCGACAACCGCCAGGTCTTCGAGGGAATCATGGGTTCGTTCTTCGACCCGGCCCAGCGCGTCTCGCCAGAGGGCAACCCGGTCTACGGCCTCTATAACGCGGACGGCACTGTCCCGCCCGCGGTCGACGGCACGACGTTCCTGGGCACGCACACGCACTACCTCACGAGCGGCGCGGCGAACTTCGACGGCGCAGACCTCAACACCCTGATGGGCCACGTCACCCACCACGGCTACGGCACGAACGGCAGTGGACAGCTGCTCGTGTTCGCGCACCCCGACGACGTGGAGATCATCCGCGGGTTCAAGGTCGCCTCAGGCAGCCCCGCTGACTTCATCCCCTCGGCTGCTGCCCCTGCGTACCTCACCGCAGACACGATCATGGGTCAGGTCGCCCCCGCCACCTACGGCGCGCTGCCGGTCGCTGGCTCGTTCGGTTCGGCCTGGGTCCTGCCGGAGTCGCTCATGCCCAAGGGCTACCTGCTCGCGGTCGCGTCCGGCGGACCGAACAGCCCAGACAACCCAGTGGGATTCCGCGAGCACGTGCGCGCTGACCTCAAGGGTCTGCGGCAGGTCGGTGGCCCCGACAACCGCTACCCGCTCCAGGACTCGTTCTGGGCTCGTGGGTTCGGGACGGGCATCCGCCACCGTGGCGCCGCTGCCGTCATGCAGGTCACGGCGAATGCCTCCTACGCCGCCCCGTCCAAGTACGTCCGGACGTTCTGACAGCCATGACCATGAGCGACAAGGACTCTGAGGTGCTCGCCCGGTCGGTGCTCGACCAGGCGACTACCGCAGCCGAGGACGCCGAACGCCTTTGGCCCCACAACAAGGCCATGTGGAGCGACCTCAAGGTGGAGGCTCGGTTGCTGGACTGCGCGATCGGCCCGGACAGCGACAGTGCGTGGGGTGCACTCGTCCGGCCTGACCAAGTGACGCTCGTCTGGCCGGTGAACGGTGCTGCGGTGCAGGTGCAGCGGGGTGAGGACGTGGCCATGTTTGCCGCGCACTCGTACCCGCTCGCACTGGGGCAGACCTCGACCTGCGATCGGTGCGCCGAGGACAAGCCGCCATACGGGGCACTGCTGTTCGCGCACGGCGCCAAAATCATCGGCCTTGTCTTCTGCCATGGCTGCGCAGAGATGTTCAACCTGGCTTGGCTCGACGACAACCTCAAGCCGGTCTGGGTCTACAACCCGAACAACACACAACCGCAAGGAGTTTGAGAAATGGCCAAGCCAACCAGGCGTAGCCCGGCTGGGTCGACGCTGACCGCTGATGAGTTCCGGGCCGCTCGCGACTGGCCGACCGCGCTGGAGATCGCTGAGGAGTACGGCGTCAACGTGCGTTGGGTGCACGACATGCTCCGTGAGCGTCGGTTCCGCGCCGTGCGGATCAACGTCCTGCGCATCGACCCGGACGACTTTGTCCGCTTCCTCAACGACCTCAACGCCGCGTATCTCGGCGCCAAGAACTGACCAACGCCGGGCGTGACTGCGGGGCAGCCGCCGAGCCAAAGTGACTGCCCCGCCAGGAACCCCCAGAAGGAGGAGGAGATTCCCATGAGTATCAACACTTCGAGACTACCCGACGACCGCGCGATGCCGTTGTCGCGAGTTCCTTTGACCCGAGGTCGAATCCGTTGGCAGCAGTCGGACGCGCCGGTCACCATCGAGGCACAGCTGATCATCCGGGTGTGCTTCTCGGGCAAGGGTGTTCACGTCCAGAGCCGCAGCGCGGTCCTCGCCGACCTCACGGCTTGGTTTGACTCGCTTGACGTGAAGCGTGGGCAGCCGGTCAACCACGCCCAGAACGTCTGCACTGCGCAGATTTGGCTGTCGCGACAGGTCGACGCCGCGAACTCGCCGCTGACCCTCCTGCCGCCCGCCGTGCGCCTCGTGCGTCGCGTCGCCTGAGCAAGCCTGCCTGCCATGAAGAACCCACAGTTCGGTGAGCACATCGCGCTCTGGGCGCAGGCCGTTCGCCTGCGCCCCAGCACCCGCCACCCGTGCGCACATGCGATCCGTGGTGGCCGCCTCGACACCCGAGCCCACCGTGACTACTGCCTGCCAGCGCGACGAACGCTGCTCGCCAACGCCTTCGTGTTCACGGCCACGGAGACCCAGCACCGCATCCTCATCTGCTTCCCGTACGCGCAACGACCTGGCGAGCCAGGTCACGACCTGCACTGCAAGGCAGTCGAGGAGTACGCAGCAGCGGTCGGGGTCCAAGCGTTCATCCCCGGACAAGGCGCGATCCACCGACTGTTCTCGACCGACTCAACCTGCGTCATCTACGGGCCGGTGGGCGTTGTCATGGACTTCCCAGACCAGTTCGTGCCGTCGTGGAGCCCCACGAAGACTCGGAGCATCTGGTGAACGGCGCCACGTACCACTACCCAGACAGCCAAGGACACCTGCGGCTGCGCAAGATTCGGTTCCAGCGGACCCCACCACCCACCGATGACATCCCCTTCCCCGCCGAGCAGAAGTCCTTCTACATGCAGGCGCGAAAGGGCGAGGGCATGGCGTGGGTTCAGCCCAAAACGCTCAAACGCAAGTACCCAGCCGCGCGCGCCTACTTCGACAGCCTTCTGTACCGGCTGCCCGACCTGCTTGCGGCGGTTGAGGGTTCCGAGCACGGCACCCTCTACATCACCGAGGGCGAGAAGGACGCCGACTCCATCGCCGCGCTCGGCCTGCCTGGGGTGGTGGCCGTGTCGCACTGGCAGGGCGGAGCCAGGCAGGGCTCGGGCGGGCCGACCTCCCGACAGGCGCGACGCCTCCGCCCATGGCGGGGAGGTGTCGTCGTGTGTGCCGACGCGGACGACGCCGGTGCCGTTACCGCGTTCCGGTGGTACGGGCTACTCACACGATTCGGCATCCCGAGCGAGCGAATCACGGTCGTCCGCGCTGCTGGGCCGATGCCGCTCGACAGGGGTCGTGACGTCACCGACCACCTCAAGGACGGCTACACGCTCGATGACCTGGTGCCGATGGACCTGCACAAACTCGAGAAGTTTGCTCTGCGAGTCATGGCCAGCAACCCCCACCCAGACGGGTCAGGCAGTCCGATATGAGCCGGCAACGGAACGAGAGACCAAGCATGCCAAGCAACGCGCCCAGGGCGGCCGGCGACAACGTCATCCCGCTGCATGGAGACGGCGTGCTCCGAGCCAGCGACTTCACGATGCGCGCCGCCCGGCACCTTTGGTACCCATACCTCCCGCTGGGGAAGATCACTGTGTTCGACGGTGATCCCGGCAAGGGCAAGTCCCAGATCACCGTCGACCTTGCGGCGCGCGTCATCATGGGGCTGCCACTGCCCGACATGCGTGTTCATGTCAGTGTCTCGCGCCCGGCTTCCCGGAAACGGGTTTCGCCTTGTGGTGTCGTGATGGTCTGCGCGGAGGACGACTGGGGAGACACGATCCTCCCGCGGCTTGTCGGGGCGCTTCAGGAGTACGGATGCAAGGACATCCCAGCTGCGCTGGATCGTGTTGCCGTCGTTGGGATGCAACGCTCCGACGACGGCCAAGTCCGAGCCCTGGAGTTTCCAAAGGACACGACGAAGGTGCGGCAGGCCGTCAAGGCTGTCGACGCCGTACTGGTGGTCGTGGACCCGATCATGGCGTTCTTCGGGGAGGACACAAACACCAGCAGCGACGCGAGCGTGCGCAAGGCGCTCGGCCCCTTCAAGGAACTCGCCGCCAAGACCGGCGCGGCGTTCGTACTGATCCGCCACCTCAACAAGTCGGTCGACCTGAAGGCTGAGTACCGGGGTGGCGGCTCACACGGCGGCTTCATCGGGCTTGCCCGGTCGGCGTGGATGGTCGGCGAGCATCCAGAGGAGCCAGGCACGTACGTCTTCGTCCACTCCAAGGCCAACATCACCGTGCGGGGCCGGTCAGTGCGATACGTGATCGTGCCGCGAGAGGTCACTGATGCTGGCGGCAAGTCCATCGATACCTCAGGCATCGAGTGGGGTGAGCCGGTGGACATGGACGCCGACACGCTCCTCCGGGGCCACGACTCCCGGCGCGACGCCCCAGAACGGGACGAGTGTTGGGAGAACATGAAGGCGCTTCTGGCGGAGCGCGACCCGCGACCGGCGCGTGAGGTGCAGCGTCTCTTGCAGGAGGCCGGGCACACCCTCGACACCATCAAGCGGACCAAGCGCCACTATGGCGTTCGTTCGGTGCAGCGCCGCGAGGGCGCGGCGATCTGCGGCTGGGAATGGACCGTCGCGCCGCCCGATGCTGTGCAGGGTGGTGAATCGGGTTGAGGTCGCATGAGAAGGAGCACCAGCCTCTAGCCACTTCTTGCTCCGACCAGCGGAAACGTGGCACGGAAGGGCTAGGGGTGGGGCAAGGCTCTCTTACGGGGAATCAACCTCCTCTAGCGACTCCTTGGTCGGTCAAGGGGTGGCTAGAGAAGGCCGGTTACCCCACCCACCCCCTTGGTCCACCCCTTGCCGGGGCCGATCTTCTTGCAGGTATGGAGGACTCGCGCGATGACCTACGGAAGTGAAGACCTATCGAAGTGTGCTCAGGGAGGCTAGGCGCAGCACGGGGAGGCGTGAAAGGCCGCCGATTCCCCTCCCCGGCCCACGATTTCGGATGACGTGAAACACACTGAAGGACAAGGAGATTGCAATGGACAAGCCCAAGTGCAAAGCCCACAAGAAGGACGGAACTCCATGCGGCCGTTGGCCGGTCAGAGGCTCCACCGTCTGCCCGAAGCATGGTGGCTCCGCGCCCCAGGTGCGGAGGAAGGCAGCGGAGCGGCTCGCTGCGGCGGCAGACGTGCTCATGGCGCAGCTGCTTGGCATCGCCGCCAGCGCGGAGAGCGAGGCCGTCCGGTTGTCCGCGATCAAGGACGCCCTCGACCGCGCAGGCTTCGCCCCGGCCCAGATGGTCAAGTTTGGGCTCGCGCAAGACGATCCGTTTGGCGATCTGCTCAAGGAGATCCTGAGCGACCCCGACCTGATCATCGAGGACACCCCGCGGCGCGCCCTCCCCACCCCGGACCGGGGGTGGGGTGACGAGTGGCTGCCTGAGCGCGACACCATCCCCGGCGAGGTCATCCGCGAGCCGGCAGCCACAGCCCCGCCCGCCCAGCCGGCAAGCGCACCTGCGAGCCCGCCCCGAGGCAAGCGGATCGGGGCCGTTGTGAAGGTGCCCACCCACATCCGCTCGGGGCTACGCCTCGACCCCGACCCCGGACGGGCGACGTTCGCCCCGTAGGCCCACGCCTCGCACGCCCCGGCTGTGGCGTAACGGTGCGTAATGGCCGGGCCAGTACCGGGCGAGGGTCGAGCCCGTCGGCAGCGTTAGGCGGGCGCGTAGCACGCCGTGTGCTCGAATGGCGGGCGAACCGTCTCACGAAGTGAGACGGCAGGCGTACCGTTCGGGGCGTAAGGCCAAGCCGGTCGGTTACGCCCGACCGAGAACAAGGAAGGAACCAAGATGAGCAAGGCTCAAGCGGGCACCCGGCCCGTCACCCGAGCACTCGCCTACTGCCGCGTGTCGACAGCCGAGCAAGTGCGCACCGGGCTCGGGCTCGACGCCCAACGCGACACGGTCACGGCGGAGGCGACCCGGCGCGGTTGGACCGTGGATGTGATCACCGATGAGGGCGCGTCCGGCAAGCAGGTCAACCCAGGTCTGCGCGACGCGCTCGACCAACTCGCGACCGGGCGCGCAGACGCCCTGATCGTCGCCAAGATGGACCGGCTTGCCCGGTCGGTGCTCCACGCGAGCGACGTCATGGAGCGCGCCCGGCTCCAAGGCTGGGACCTCGTGGTCTGCGACCTCGCCCTCGACCTGTCGACTCCGTACGGCAAGGCGATGGCGAACATGCTGGCGACGTTCGCTGAGTTGGAGCGAGAGATGATCGCGACTCGCACCCGCGAAGGGCTCGCCGCCGCGAAGGCCAAGGGCAAGCAGATCGGTCGGCCCCGGCTCGCGACGGCTGGCGTCGTGGACCGCATCTGTCGCGAGCGGGAGGGCGGAGCCTCGTTCGGGGCCATCGCTCGCGGGCTCACCGACGACGGCATCCTCAGCCCGCAGGGTCGGCCCGGTTGGCAGTCGTCCACCGTCCGCCGCGTATTCGACCGAGCCGGAAGGACGGTCGCCTGATGGCTCGCATCGTCAAGGTCGAGACAAGCACCACCAGCCCACGCCCGTATGAGGTGCGGTGGAGTTGGTACGACACGGCTGGTAAGCGTCACTTCAAGAAGGCGCGCTATCGCACCGAGCGCGAGGCCAAGGCCAAGAAGCGCGAGGTCGAGGACGCCATCACCTCAGCCAATCTCCCCGACTACGCGGGCGGCAAGCAGTCGCTCGCCTTCTGGGGTGAGCGTTGGTTGGCCGAGCGCGAGACACTCACCAAGCCGTCCACTGCTCGCGGCTACCGGGCGATCTGGAGCGCGAGTGTCCGCCCGGCGTTCGGTGACCGGCGTATCGGCTCAATCACGGCGGGCGACGTGCAGGACTGGATCACGAGCTTGTTGCGGGACAACAAGGCTCCGGCCACGATCAAGCACCACGGGTGGGTCTTGGGACAGGTGTTCGCCTACGCGGTGCGCGCCCGAGCGATCACCTACAACCCGGCACGCGACGTCCGGCTTCCAACCAACCGGAGCACCGGTCGGCTCGACTACACGCCAAAGTTCATGACCGCCGAGGAGATCGACCGCCTCGCCCGCTGCCTCAGCGACACCTACCCCGAGGCACCGTGGGGCGCGCTCGTCCGCTTCATGGCCTGGACCGGCCTGCGTACCGGCGAGGTCGCCGGGCTCAACGTCGGTGACGTGAACCTTGAATCCTCCACACCCTCCATCACGGTCACCCGCACCCGTGCCTTCCGGGGTGGGGTGTGGTCTGAGCACACGCCGAAGTCGGGCAAGGCTCGCACCGTGCCGCTGCTGCCAAGCGCGCTCAGGGCGGTGCACGACGTGCTCGCGATGCACCCCGACCGCGACAACCCCGACGCGCCGCTCTGGCCCGGCACCCGCCCCGGCGCGAGCACCGGCCCGCGAACGTCCGGCAGGTTCGCCGCCGCCACGGGCAGCGGGCGTCTCGATTGGAGCCACCCATGGGAGGCGGGCACTTTCCTGAAGCGACGATTCCGCCCGGCCACGCTTGCGCTCGGCATCGGCTCGCCCCGGCTGCACGATCTGCGGCACACGTTCGCCTCCCTCGCCGCCAGCCAGGGCATCCCCTCGGCCCAAGTTGCGGCGTGGCTCGGGCACGCCGACGACATCATCACGCGCCAGATCTACACGCACCTGTTCGCTGAGGACTCCTCCCGCCACGCCGAGCGTCTCGCCGCGCTCGACCGCGCCACGTCCAGCGCGACCGCGCCGACCCGACGCAACCATCTGCGCGCGGTCCAGTAGCCGTCTGAGCGATCCCTCGCGGTGCGCTCGCTGATCGCGGCACGAGCGGACGATCAGGTGTTGACCGATAGGCGCAGTTGCTCCAAGCCCGAGTAGCCCAGCACCGTCAACAACACGACGCTGCCAACCGGGGGATAGTCGTCAAGCCCCGAGGTCGCGGACCGGCCCATCATCGGGGTATCGACATGCCCAAAGGTCTCCTGGTCCGGAAGAAACACACCCAGCCCGAACGGGTGCAGGCACACGACGACCCCGCGATGTTCAGTCCCGTCCGACAGCCGTGTCTCACGCTTGGGCGGGTGTGAGTGAAAGCACCGCACCTCATTTGCCACGTTCAGCAGCGTAGACGACAGCGGATTCACAACGTCCGCACATCGGCAGATCCGGACGTTTACGCCGCCCCGACGGCAAGTTTCCCGCACTACCGAGAGCACCTTCAAGGGGCTCCGTACGGGCTCCGGTAGGGCTCCGCCGAGGTCGGCCCCGATGCGTCGGGGTGCGCCACAGCCGATTTGCTGATTGTCAATCGTCGCAGGACGATTCGCGCGTCTCCGCTGGTCGCCGGGCCATGTAGACTAGTGTTCAAGGGCTCCGTGACATCGGACTTTTAATCCGCCGGTCGTCGGTTCGAGCCCGACGGGGCCCACCACACGTTTACGCAGGTCAGGCACTGTCAGCCCCGTTGGCCTGGCGCGCGACCTGCAGCACTCCGGGGGTGCTGGGGCGTCGCCTGCATCTGCATCCGCATCGGCGTCGGCGAGGGGCTCCCCGTCGTCCTTGAGAAGGTCACCGCCTGACCGGTCCGCCGCCGCGAGACACACCTACGCACGTGCGGGCCGGTTGCACACCGCGCACCGGGTGCGGCTGACCCGGACGTGTGTCGATCGGCGCAGGCGAGCGCATGCCGGCCGCCCCCCGGGCGCACGCCGTCAGGGCAGGGACGCGCCGCCGCACATGACGATGGTCTGACCCGTCACCATCGCGCCGGTCGGTTCGACCAGGAAGCGGGTCAGCGCCGCGACCTCCGACGGCTCGACGAGCCGGCCGAGTGGCGGCACGACCGGTGGCACCGACGCACGGTTGGGGTCGTCGAGCATCGCCGTGCGGGTCGGTCCCGGAGCGACGACGTTGACGGTGATCCCGCGCGGTGCGAGCTCCGCGGCCCACGAACGGGCCATCGCGGTGAGCGCGGCCTTTGTGGCGGCGTACTGGCTCTTGCCGGGCACCCCCGTCATGGTGCGACTGCCGACGAGGACGACACGACCGCCGTCGACGAGCGACCCGACGAGGCCGCCCACGACGAGCTCCGCGCCGCGCACGTGCACGGCCCACATCCGCTCGCCCTGCTCGGGGAGCAGCTCGCCGACGCCGGCCGCGGTCCCACGCACCACACGGACGGCCTCGTCGGCCGAGATCACGTCGGCCAGGTCGCACGGCACCCACGTGGCGGCGTCCGACAGCGCGCCGCGGGAGCGGCTGAGCCCGAGGACGTGCCACCCGGCACCGACGAGGTCGTGGGCGATGGCGAGACCGATGCCCGAGCTGGCCCCCGTGACGACCGCGCTGCGTGTCGCGCGCTCGGCATGTGGGGTGGGGGCCGGCCCGGGCCGCGTCGCCGCACTCACCGGGATGGGCTCCGGCGCAGGCGGTCGACGACGTCGGCGGGAAGGTGCACGTGCTTGATGGCGCGGCGGTGGTAGGTGTAGGCGACGTGCAGGTCGCCGTCCGGGCCGGGCAGCACCGAGGGGTAGGACAGCTCGCGGTTGAGACCGTCGCGCGAGTTGTTGGACATGCAGTAGCCGTCGCCGGTCTCGAGGTCGACCTGGACCGGCCACGACCGGCCCTCGTCAGGGCTGAGGCCGAGGGTCATCGGCGCCCGTGGCGCTCCCCAGAACGCCGTGCGGCGCCCCGCGGCCTCCGCCTCCTCCGGCGACGGCTCGGCGACGACGGGACCGTCCAGGCCGTCCACGACACCCTCGTCGTCGATCTCGTCGTAGAGCGAGACCCTGCGTTCCGTGGCGTCCAGCGCCGAGCTGCGGTTGAAGACGAGCGCGACCTCTCCCCCACCGGTCGCCACGGCCTGGATCGAGGAGTTGTTGTTGGGCAGCGCGGTCGGGGTGGGGTCGGCCCACGTCAGGCCGTCGTCGGTCGAGGTCGTCTCCCAGACGTGGTCGGCCCACCGGCTGCGGAAACACGCCCAGAGCGAGGAGTCCTCGCGGACGATGACGTTCATGTGCACGCAGCCGAGCGATCCCGGCACCTGCGCCTCGGTCCACGTGTCGCCGCCGTCGTCGCTCCACCACACGCTCGACGTGTCCTCGTTGCCGACCCACTTCTCGCCGGGCACCGTCACGCAGTTGAAGACGGGCAGCAGGATGCGGCCGCTCGCGGTCACGACGGGCGGCTGGCGCACGAAGACGCCGCCGGCGTCCGTGGCGGGCAGCAGCACCGTCGGCGCCGCCCACGTCTGCCCGCCGTCGCGGGACACCCGGCGCCGCACCTCGGACGTGTCCTGGTTGCCGGCGAGCTGGGCCGTGTAGAGCAGCCAGACGGCACCGTCGGGCGCCGTGAAGAGGACCGGGTTCTGCTCCGACCTGGTCGGGTCGTCGCTGAGCGGCACGGGGTCGAGCCACGTGTCCGCGCCGGACGGCATACGCGAGAGGTAGGCGGTGATGTCGCTGACACCCTCCTGGGTGCCACCGAACCACACGCATGCGAGGTCGCCGTTCGGCAGCCACGCGAGGTTGGCCGCGTGGCACTGCACCGTCGGGGTGGGGAGGTATGCCGTGTGGCCGCCTCCGTCGCGCGGGCGCAGGGCGCCGTCGGTCGGGAGCCCCACGGCGGATGCCCCGGCGACGCTCACGACTCGCCCCGCGCCGCCTTGAGGTGGGCCGTCGCGGCCTGCTCGAGGTGGATGAGGTCGGACGAGACGGTCGCGAGCGTGAAGCCCTGGGCGAGGCGCTTGGCCGCGACCTCCCCACTGGGAGTGTGGAACCCGGCCGCGATGCCGGCCGCCTCGGCAGCGGCCAGGATCCGCTCGACGGCGGACTCGAAGGCCTCGTCGACGGCGGTGTCGGACGACGTCGCGCCGCCGACGGCGATGCGCAGGTCGGACGGACCGATGTAGAGCCCGTCGATGCCGGGCGTCGCCGCGATGGCCTCGACGTTCTCGAGCCCCTGGGGCGTCTCGATCATCGCGAGGACGACCGTCGCGTCGTTGGAGTCGGCCGGGTTGGGGCCGATGCGCAGCTGCGACCTCATGGGCCCGTAGGAGCGGATGCCGAGCGGCGGGTACTTCGCGAACGACACCGCGGCGGCCGCGTCCTCGGCGGTGTTGACGAGCGGCACGATGATGCCGGCCGCACCCGAGTCGAGGGCCTGCCCGATGAGGAACGGGTCGTTGGCGCCGACCCGGACCATGCCGACCGACTCGCCACCGGCGTCGACGGCCGTCATGCCCGCAAGGATGCCCTTGTAGTCGAGCAGGCCGTGCTGGGCGTCGAAGCAGACGTAGTCGTAGCCGAGCCGGGCGAGCCGTTCCGTCGACACGGGAGAGTCGATGATGACCCAGTAGCCGAGGATCGTCTCGCGGGCCCGGAGCCGCCGCGCGTAGTCGAGCACGCGCTCGCGGCTGCGCTCCATCGCCGTGCTCATCGGTTGTACCCCGGCATCGACCCGGCGATCGCCAGGCCTGCCTCGTCGCACGCGGCGACGACGTCGTCGTGGAGCGGACCGGCTTGTGCAGCAGTGATGTTGGCCTCCAGCTGGTGTGGTTTGGATCCCCCGAGCAGCACCGACGAGACGACCGGCTTGCTCAGCAGCCAACGCAGCGACAGCTCGGGGAGGGTGACTCCGGCCTCGGACGCGATGGCGCCCAGGGCCTCGATGACCGCGAACGTCTCGGCGTTCCAGTAGCGGTCCCTGTACATGGTGGCGAGCGCCGACGAGCCGAAGCGTCCCTCGCCGGGCGTCTCCGTGAAGGAGTGGCGTCCGGTGAGCAGGCCGCCGCCGAGCGGGTTGTAGACGATGGTCGCGAGGCCCTTCGTCGTGGCGAACTCGGAGTACTCCGCCTCGATGCGGCGTGCGACGAGGTTGTAGAGCTGCTGCGCGAGGATCGGCCTCGGCGTACCGAGCGCGTCGCACGCCGCGAAGACGTCGCCGATCTGCCATGCCGAGAAGTTCGAGACGCCGATGGCGCGGACCGTGCCCTCCTTGACGAACTCGCCCAGGGCGGAGACGGTCTCGTCGATCGGGACGGACCGGTCGGGCTGGTGCAGGTAGTAGACGTCGACGTGGTCGGTGCGCAGCCGGCGGAGGCTCGCCTCGAGCGACGAGCGGAGTCCCGCGGCCGAGAGCAGCGGGGCGCCCCCGGCGTCACCCGGGTGGATGCCGGCCTTGGTCGCGATCGTCGCGGCGTCGCGCCGGCCGACGAGGATCTCGGCCAGCATCTCTTCGCTGCGCCCGGCGGCATACCCGTTGGCGGTGTCGATCGAGGTGATGCCCGCGTCGAGCGCGGTGTCGACCATGCTGCGGGCCGTGTCGAGGTCGACCGTGTCGCCGAAGGTCATGGTCCCGAGCACGAGCCGCGAGAGCGGTCGGTCGAGGCCGGGCAGGTCGAGCGTGGGCAGGGCAGCAGTGGTCATGAGGCCTTCTCGGTCTCGGCCGTGCGGGAGGCGGCGATGTGGCGGATGAGGTGTCGCGGCTTGATGCCGGTCATGAGGCCGGGCTCGAGCGCCGAGCGGCGCAGGCGCTGGGTGTACTCCGCCTGCGGGCGCGAGAGGAGGTCGTCGGTGCGGCCGCTCTCGACGATCCGGCCCGCGCGCATGACGACCGTGTCCTGCGCGATGGCGCGGACCACGCCGAGGTTGTGCGAGATGAAGAGGTAGGTCAGCCCGGTCTCGGCCTGGATGTCGGCGAGCAGCTCGAGCACCTGCGCCTGGACGGAGACGTCGAGCGCACTGGTCGCCTCGTCGCAGACGAGCAGCTCCGGGTCGGAGGCGAGCGCCCGGGCGATGCCGATGCGCTGACGCTGTCCGCCGGAGAACTCCGGCGGCTTGCGGTCGAGGGCGGTGCGCGGCAGCCCGACCCGGTCGATGAGCTCGGCGGCCCGGTCGCGCTGGACCTTGCGCGACTTCTCCCCGCGGACCCGGACCGGCTCGGCAACGATCTCCTGGGCGGTCAGGTGCGGGTCGAGCGAGCCGTACGGGTCCTGGAAGACCATCTGCACCCGGTGGCGCATCGGGCGCAGCTGCTTCTCGGTGAGCTGGACGAGGTCGGTGCCGTCGAGGTCGATGACACCGGACGTCGGCGTCAGCAGGCGAACGAGCGCCTTGGCGATCGTCGACTTGCCGCAGCCCGACTCCCCCACGATTGCCAGGGTGCCGCCGCGCGGCACGCTGAAGGACACGTCGTCGACGGCCCGGAAGGCGTCCTTGCCGCTGCCGTACTCGACGACGAGGTTGCTGACGGTGAGCAGGTCCTCAGCCATGGCTGGCCTCCTTGACGAGCGGCGGCGTGACGCCCGGGTCCTCCCAGGGGCCCAGCTCGGGGATCGCACCGAGCAGCTTCTGGGTGTAGGGGTGCTGGGGGTGGTCGACGACGTCGGTCACCGGGCCGCCCTCGACGAAGGCGCCCGACTTCATGACGTGGACGCGGTCGCTCATGAGGCGCGCCACGCCGAGGTCGTGCGTGATGAGCAGCAGCGCGATCCCGGTCTGCTCCTGCAGCTCGAGGAGCAGGTCGAGGATGCCGGCCTGCACCGTGACGTCGAGTGCGCTCGTCGGCTCGTCGGCGACGATGAGGTCGGCGTCGGTCGAGACCGCCATCGCGATGAGCACGCGCTGGAGCATCCCGCCCGAGAGCTGGTGCGGGTAGGCGTCGAACTGCTTCGCGGGGTTGCGGATGTGCACCTGCTCCATGAGCGACAGGGCCCGCGCCTTCGCCTCGGCCTTGCCGAGGTCGGGGTACTTGATGCGCACGGCCTCGGTCATCTGCCGGCCGATGGTGCGGATGGGGTTGAGGGCCGTCATCGGGTCCTGCGGGATGAGCGCGACGGCTCGTCCGCGGAGCTTGTCGATGACCTTGCGGCTCCCGGTGACGTCCTGGCCGCCGATGCGGGCCTCGCCGGAGATGACCGCGAGGTCGTCGGGCAGCAGGCGCAGGATGGCCATCGCCGTCGTCGACTTGCCCGAGCCGGACTCGCCGATGATCGTCACCGTCTCGCCCTCGTCGATGTGGAAGCTGACGCCGTCGACGGCGCGCACGACGCTGGTGCCGGTGAGCAGCTCGACCTGCAGGTCCGTGACCTCGAGGACTCTCATGTCTGGTCTCCCTTCGCGCGTCGCACCCGGTCGCGTAGGCCGTCTCCGACGAGGTTGACGCCGACGACGAGCAGCGCGATGGCCAGGCCCGGCACGGTGACGAGCCAGGGCTTGCCCGTGACGAAGAGCTCGCGCCCGTCGGAGATGATGCCGCCCCACGTCGGGTAGGGCCGCTGGACGCCGGCTCCGAGGAACGACAGCGCGCTCTCGAGCAGCACGGCCTGGGCCAGCAGCAGGAGCACGACGACGAGCACCTGCTGGAGGATGTTGGGGACGACGTGCCGGCTGAGGATCGAGAACTTCGGCAGTCCGAGCACGCGCGCCGCCGCGACGTACGGCTTCTCCCGCTCGACGAGCACGAGCGCGCGGGTGATGCGCGCCGGCTCGGGCCACTGGGCGAAGGCGATGACGAGCGTGATGACGGGGATCGACGGGCCGAAGAGGGCCACGACGAGCAGCAGCATGAGCAGCAGCGGGAGGGCCATCTGCGCCTCGAGCAGCCGGGAGATGATCGTGTCGACCCAGCCGCCGAAGTAGCCGGCGGCGGCACCCGCGACGATGCCGAAGAGGCCCGAGACGAAGATCGCGAGGAAGCCGATGACGAGGGACGTCTGGCCGCCGTGGAGGATGCGCGAGAGCAGGTCGCGTCCGTTGGGGTCGGTGCCGAGCAGGTGCCCCGCGCTGAACGGGGGCAGCGACGACTCGGACAGGGCGCCGACGATCGGGTCGGGCAGCGGGAGGACTCCCGCCAGCACGACCGGGATGACGACGACACCGGCGCAGATCGCACCGACCCAGATCTTGACGGTGCTGTAGCGGGCCCGTCGCGCGGCGGCCGAGCGGCGCAGCAGCACCTTCGTCACGGCCGACTCGCGACCGAGGATGGAGCCGGGCACCTCGGCGAGGTTCGGGACCTGCGGGTGGCCGGGCAGGTTCGTCGAGGTGGTCATGAGCTGGCCTCTCCGAGTCGGACCCGCGGGTCCATGAGCGGGTAGAGCAGGTCGACGAGCAGCTGGACGACGAGCGCCAGCACCACGGTGACGAGGACGGTCGCCTGGATGAGCGGGAAGTCGCGCTGCTTGAGCGCGTTGACGACGAGCTCACCGACGCCGGGCCAGTTGAAGACGACCTCGACGATGACGACGCCGTTGAGCATGGCCGCGAAGCGGGTGCCCAGCGCCGTGACGACCGGCAGCGCGGCGTTGGAGAAGGCGTAGCGCCAGGTCAGCGCACGCTCCGACACCCCGCGCGACCGTGCGACCGTCAGGTAGGGCGACGCGAGGTTGACGACCATCTCGCGGCGCACGAGCCGCGAGATGAGCGCGATCTGCAGGATCGCGATCGTCACGGTGGGCAGGATGATCGAGGCCGCAGAGTCGAAGCCCGAGGGCGCGAACCAGTGAAGGTTGACCGCGAAGAGGATGAGCAGCACGAAGCCGATCCAGAAGTCGGGCATCGACTGACCGGCGATGGTGCCGATGTTGGCTCCCAGCTCCGGAGCCGTGTTGCTGCGGCGCGCCATCCACACGCCCAGCGGGATCGCGACGGCCGAGGTGACGATGATCGCCGCGACCGCGAGGGTGATCGTGTAGGGCAGGCGTTCCAGGACGACGTCGAGCGCGGGGCGCTTGAAGAAGAACGACGTGCCGACGTCGCCCTGGAACAGGTGCTGCAGGAACGTCCAGAACTGCACGGGGACCGGCTGGTCGAGCCCGAACTGCTGGCGGATCGCCTCGAGCTGCTCCGAGCTCGGGTTCGGCGGCGCGTAGTTGGCGGCGGGGTCCCCCGGGGCCATGCGGAGCAGGACGAACACGGTCGCGACGGCGAGGAAGGCCGTCAGGATCGTCTGGCCGACCCGTTTGAGGACGTACTTGAGCATGGGATCACCTTGGTCTGGTCGCCTGTGAGTCAGGCGGAGACGGTCACGGCGGCGAGGTCGTAGGAGTTCGTCGCCCGGAGGTTGAGGTTCTGGACCCGCTTGCGCTTGGCGAGGACGTTGTTCGGCGTCCAGGCCCACACGGCCGGCCACTCCGCCCAGATCTTGTCCTGCGCCTGCTTGAGCAGGTCGTTGCGCTTGGCCTCGTCGGACTCGGCAGCGGCCTGGTCGAGCAGCGCGGTGATCTCGGGGACGACGAAGCCGTGGTAGGTGTCGCGCGTCTTCTCCTTCTCCGCCGTGCCGCCGTACTGGCCCTGGAGGTTCGTCAGCGCGAGCCCCGTCTGGTTGCCGTAGCCGTTGGCCAGGATGTCCCAGTCGCCGGCCTCGCCGCGACGCCAGGCGTTGATCTCGCCGCCCTTGGGGATCATCTTCAGCTCGGCCGTGACACCGACGGCGGCGAGCATCTGCGAAACGGCCTCGAGGACGCGTGACGCACCGGCGAACTCGGAGTCCTCCCAGATGATCCGCACCTTGAGGCCGGAGCCGCCGTTGTCGGCGAGCATCTGCTT
Organism: Terrabacter sp. Root181; assembly: GCF_001428505.1. Taxonomy (GTDB): domain Bacteria; phylum Actinomycetota; class Actinomycetes; order Actinomycetales; family Dermatophilaceae; genus Terrabacter. The sequence goes on along the minus strand of NZ_LMHU01000001.1, from coordinate 946,562 downwards.
GGCCTTGGCCACGTCGTAGGTGTACTCACCCGTCTTGGCGAACCCGGCCAGGGTCGTGGGCACGACACCTTCGGCCGAGGTGACCTGGCCGTTCATGAGCGCCTTGATGAGCGACTCGTGGTCGATCGCGTAGGTGAGCGCCTCGCGCACCTTCGGGTTGGCGAGCGGGCTACCCGCCGGCTTGCGGAAGTTGTAGAAGAGGTGGATGAGGCGCGTGCCGGGCGTCTCGATGACGTCGATGTCCGAGTTGGTCTTGAGGGACGTCGCGGACTCGGGCGTGATCGTGTCGATGACGTCGGTCTGGCCCGAGGTGATCGCGATGACGCGCGCGCCCTCCTCCTCCTGGTAGCCGACGTTGACCGTGTCGAGCTTGGCCGGCGTGCCCCAGTAGTTGTCGTTGCGCACGAGTCGGTAGGTGCCGGTGCCGGAGTCGGAGCTCGCGACGGTGAAGGGGCCGGTGCCGAGCCCGGAGTCGAGCTCCTCGGCCTTGTTGTCCTTGGCCGGGGTGATCAGGATGTTGGACATCAGCGAGTTGAGCGAGACGACGGGACTCTTCGTCGTCAGGGTGAAGGTCCGGTCGTCGATCTTGGCGAAGGTGGGCTGCTCGGGGAACTGCGAGGCGACGTAGCCGGCCTTGACCTCGAAGTAGAGCCGGAGCGCCGTCTCGACGTCCTCGACCGTGACCTTCGACTTGTCGGAGTAGTGGATGTCGTCGCGCAGCTTGACGGTCCACTCGGTGGGCTTGGTCTGCTCGAACGACTCGGCGAGCATGAGCTCGGGGGTGAGCTTGTCGCCGATCTTCGTCAGGGCCTCGCGCACGGCGCGCTGGACGGTGACGGCCGCGTCGTACTGGTTCAGCTTGTTGTCGAGGCTGACCAGGTTGCGGTTGAGCACGATGCTCAGTGTGCCCCCCGCAGCGCCTGCCCCGGCAGTGCTCGCGGTGGTGGCGGACTTGGGCCCGGCGCAGGCCGCGAGCGCGGGAGCGAAGAGTGCTCCGGCGCCGGCCAGCGAGGCGAACTTGAGAATCGAGCGACGCGAGACCTCGCGCGTCGACTGGTCAGACATGGGAAGCAGTGCAGGCTGCTGGGGCATCGGGACTCCTCGTTGAGCGGTGGCCTCCCCGTCGGCGGCGCACGATGCGCCCCTCGGGTTGGACCACCTTCGCACCGTTGCGCGATTCGCGCAATACCTGTAGCGTTTTTTGTGAAGAGACGGTTGGTCGTATGCCGTCCGGAGCACTCCCGGAGCACGCTGACCAACCCTTCGCCCCCACCGGCAAGGACGCCAATCTCCTTGCTGCACAGCCCAAGACACGCCCTGAGCGCCGTGAGGAGGAGACCATGACTGCACCGTCCCTGGGCATCGTCGCTGACGACCTGAGCGGCGCCGCCGAGTGCGCATCGCACGCACTTATGCGTGTTTCGCGCAGCATTGTGGTCCTGGCGGGCCGGGACGCGGATGCCACCATCGTGCATCCTGACGCACCCTGCACGGGCGCCGGCGGCACCGAGGACGAGCCCCTCGCGGTGGTCACCGTCGACACCGACTCGCGTCGACTCACCGAGCAGGAGGCCCAGGGCGCGGTCCGCGCAGCCGCCGGTCTCGTCGCCGGCGCACCCGTCGTCGTCAAGAAGGTCGACTCGCTGCTGCGAGGACACGTCGCCGCCGAGGTGTCCGCACTGGCCGAGGAGCTGCAGCGCACGCCGGTCGTCGCCGTCGCCAACCCGGCTCTCGAGCGGGTCGTGGTCGACGGCGTGCTCCACGTCGGTGGCACGCCCCTGCACCGCACCGACCTGTGGGCCGTCGAGGCGACCGCGGCGCCCGACCGGGTGGCCACAGCCCTGCACCCGCTCGCGACGGTCCTCGTGCCCCACTCGGTGGTCAGCCGTGGCGTCGCGGCCGTGGCCGAGGCTCTGGCGGCCGCCGCCGACGCCGGACTGGTCGCCGTCTGCGACGCCGTGACCGACGCCGACCTCGACGTCGTCCACGCGGCCGCCGTGGCCGCGAGCGCCGCCCGTGGGCGTGGCACCCTCCTCGTCGGCTCGGGAGCGCTGGCCGACGCCGCCGTGCGTGCCCTACCGCCAGAGCAGCGCCGCGGCCCCCGAATTGCGGGCCCGGAGCCCGACAACGCACCATTTGAGGGCCGCGGCGCCGAAACGGCGGGTGCGATGCGGTCCGCACCGTCCGTCGGGCCCGTCCGGTCCGTGCTCTTCGTGCTGGGCACGCGCGCCCCCGGCGTCTCGGCGCAGCTCGAGCAGCTCTGTGCCGCGCGGACCACGCACATGGTCCTCGTCCAGCCGGGCCGGCTGCTCGCCGACCCCGGGGTCGTACGCGCCGAGCTGGCCGCCCGAGGCCGCGGCAGTGTCGTCGTGGTGGCGCTCGACCCGGCCGCCCCCGCCGACCCGACCCGGTCGCGTGCCCTGACCGAGGCCCTCGCCACCGCGGTGGCGCCGCTGCTCGACGAGTACGACGGCGTGTTCCTCTCCGGCGGCGAGACGGCCCGTGCCGTCCTCGACCGGCTCGACGTGCACTCCCTCGAGGTCGTCGAGGAGGTCGAGACCGGCACCGTCGTGAGCCGCCTTCCCGGTGGGGGCCTCGTCGTCACCCGCCCGGGCAGCTTCGGCGACCCGACCTCGCTCGCCCGCGTCGCCACGCACCTGCTCGGCGCCGCACCCCCCGACACCACGCCAACTCACACCGCAACCCGCGCCACCCCCGGCGCGACCACCGAGGAGAACTCATGAGCGCCGCCCTTCCCCGCATCGCCGTGACCATGGGCGACGGCGCCGGCATCGGCCCCGAGATCATCGTCAAGGCCCTGGCCGACCCGCACGTCGCCACCATGGCGCGCGTCGTCGTCGTGGGTGACGCGATGCGCCTCAAGCAGGCCGCCGACATCGCGGGCGTCCCCGTCGACATCGTCACGATCGACGACGTCGAGGAGGCGAGCGAGATCCCCGGCCGCATCAACGTCATCGACCTCGCCCTGCTGCCCGAGGACCTGCCGTTCGGCCGGCTGTCCGCCGTCGCCGGCGATGCGGCCTACCACTACATCCGGGTCGCCTCCGAGCTCGCGATGGCGGGCAAGGTCCAGGCGATCTGCACGGCCCCGCTCAACAAGGAGGCGCTGCACGCCGGCGGCCACGTCTTCCCCGGGCACACCGAGCTGCTCGCCCACCTCACCGGCACTCCCGAGGTCTCGATGATGCTGTCGACCGAGCGGGTCAAGGTCATCCACGTGACGACCCACATCGGCCTCATCGACGCCGTCAACCGCATCGAGCCGGGGCTCGTCGAGCGCGTCATCCGCCGCGGCCACAAGGCCCTCGTCGACGCCGGCACCCCGAACCCGAAGATCGGCGTGTGCGGCATCAACCCGCACGCCGGCGAGAACGGCCTCTTCGGCTACGGCGAGGAGGCGTCGAAGATCAACCCCGCGGTCGAGGTCTGCCGGGCCGACGGCATCGACGTCCACGGCGCCCTGCCGGCCGACACCCTCTTCTTCCTCGCCGGCCGCGGCGACTACGACCTCGTCGTCGCGATGTACCACGACCAGGGCCACGGTCCGGTCAAGGTGCTCGGCCTCGAGGCCGGTGTCAACGTCACGATCGGCCTCCCCGTCATCCGGACGTCCGTCGACCACGGCACGGCTTTCGACATCGCCGGGACTGGCATCGCCGACCACCGCTCGATGATCGAGGCGCTGCGTCTGGGCGCGGAGATGGCGCCGCGGCCCGTGGACGCCTAGGGTGCCCAGCGTGGCGAAGCACACCGCACAGACGCGTCGGGGCGAGATCGTCCGCCTCGCCACCACCAGTGGGCTCGCGAGCGTGGAGGAGCTCTCCGACCAGCTCGGCGTGACCGCGTCGACGATCCGCCGCGACCTCGCCAAGCTGACGGCGCAGGGCAAGCTGGCCCGCACCTACGGCGGCGTCATGAGCCTCGCCCACCACCCCGAGGCCTCGTTGCGCCAGCGGCTGGGTGAGGCGCACGCCGCCAAGCGCGACATCGCGCGCTGGGCCGCCGACCAGATCGAGCCCGGTGAGACCGTGCTGCTCGATGCCGGCTCGACGATGGGCGCGCTCGCCGACGCCATCACCAAGACCCCCGAGCTGACCGAGCTGACCGTCGTCACGGCCGGCATCAGCGCCATGGGCACCCTCGCCGACAGCGTCGGCATCGACGTCATCGCCCTCGGCGGCCGGCTGCGGCCGCTCAGCCAGGCCTTCGTCGGGCCGCTCGCCGAGGCCGCCGTGCAGCGGCTCTCCTTCGACCGCGCTTTCATGGGTGCCGACAGCGTGCACGCCGAGCGCGGCATCTGCGAGGCCGACCTCGAGCAGACCCGGCTCAAGGAGCTCATGATGAGCCGGGCCGAGCACACCTACGTCCTCGCCCACGCCGACAAGCTCGGCCAGTCACCCTTCCACGCGTGGGCCGTGATGCCGCGCACGTGGACCCTCGTCACCGACGAGTCTGCCGATCCCCTTGCGCTGCAGGCCTTCCGCGACAACGGCATCGAGGTCGTCATCGCACCGCGCCGCGACTGAGTCAGTCCTCGAGCGGGGTCGTCATGACCCAGTCGCGCACCTGCGGCATGTCCTCGAGGTGCTCGACGATGTAGTCGTGGTGCTTCGCGAGCTGCGCCTCGCACCACGCCTTGACCTCGCTCGACCCGCGCACCTGCCGACCGGCGTTGTTGATGGCGTCCATGACGAGCGAGTAGCGGTCGACGCCGTTGCGCACGACCATGTCGAACGGTGTCGTGGTCGTGCCCTCCTCGCTGAACCCGCGCACGTGGAAGCGGTCGGCGTCGGGTCGGCCATGGACGAGCTGGTGGATCGCCCCGGGGTAGCCGTGGAAGGCGAAGACGACGTCGACGTGGTCGGTGAAGAGCTCGCCGAACCGCACGTCGTCCATGCCGTGGGGGTGGCTGCGCGCCCGCGGCAGTGTCATGAGGTCGACGACGTTGACGACGCGGACGCGCAGCTGCGGCAGCTTCTCCTTGAGGATCTGGGCCGCTGCGACGACCTCCATCGTCACGACGTCCCCCGCGCAGCCGAGCACGACGTCGGGGTCGCGGTCGCCGTCGTCGCTGCCCGCCCAGTCCCAGATGCCGGCGCCGGCCGCGCTGTGCGCGATCGCCTCGTCCATCGTCAGCCACTGCGGCTGGGGCTGCTTGTCGATGACGATGAGGTTGACGTAGTTCCTCGACCTGAAACAGTGGTCGGCAACGGACAGAAGGCAGTTCGCGTCCGGCGGCAGGTAGATGCGCGAGACGTCGCCCCGCGCGTTGAGGACGGTCTGGATGAGTCCCGGGCCCTGGTGCGAGAAGCCGTTGTGGTCGTTGCGCCACGCCGTCGAGGTCAGCAGGATGTTGAGGCTCGGCACCTCGGCCCGCCAGTCGAGCTTGTTGGCCTCCTGGAGCCACTTGCTGTGCTGCACGGTCATCGAGGCGCTCACCATCGCGAACGCCTCGTACGTCGCGAAGAGGCCGTGCCGACCGGTCAGCGTGTAGCCCTCAAGCCAGCCGTGGCACGAGTGCTCGGAGAGCACCTCCATGACCCGGCCCTCGTGCGAGAGCTTGAGGTCGTCGTCCGTGACCCGCTCGGCCGTCATCCGGTCTGACACGTCGAAGACGGCGCCGACCCGGTTGCTGTTCGTCTCGTCGGGGCTGAACAGGCGGAAGGTCGTCGGGTTGCGGACGTAGAGCTCGCGCATCATCTCGCCGATGGCGCGCGTGGACTCCTCCCGGACGGTCGCGGGCGTCGGCACGTCGCGCGCGAAGTCGCGGAAGTCGGGGATGTCGAGGTCGGTCGTCAGCGCGCCGCCGTTCGCGTGCGGCGAGGCGCTCATCCGCAGGGTGCCCTCCGGGTTGGCCTGCAGCACGAGGTCGGTCGGCCTTCCCGACGCGTCGAAGAGCTCGTCGGGCCGGTAGGAGCGCAGCCATGTCTCGAGGACGGCGAGGTGCTCGGGGTTGTCCTTGACGCCGGACAGCGGCACCTGGTGCGAGCGCCACGAGCCGGTCACCGGGATCCCGTCGACCTCCTCGGGACCGGTCCACCCCTTCGGCGTGCGCAGCACGATCAGGGGCCACCGCGGCCGCTCCCCCATGACCCACCCGTCGGCGCGGGCCTCCTGCTGGATGGCGCGGATCCGGCCGTATGCCGTCGCCAGCGTCTCCGCGAAGCGCTCGTGCATGCCCGGCACGTCGTCACCCTCGACCTCGAGCACGTCGTAGCCGTGGCCCTCGAGCAGGCTGCGCACCTCCGCGGGGTCCTTGCGGCCGAGCACCGTCGGGCCGGCGATCTTGTGGCCGTTGAGGTGCAGCACGGGCAGCACCGCCCCGTCGCGGCGCGGGTTGAGGAAGGAGATGCCCTTCCACGAGCCCTCGAGCGGGCCGGTCTCGGCCTCGCCGTCACCGACGACGGCGAGGGCCAGCAGGTCGGGGTTGTCCATGACGGCGCCGAAGGCGTGGACGAGCACGTAGCCGAGCTCGCCGCCCTCGTGGATCGAGCCCGGCGTCGTCACGGACACGTGGCTCGGGATGCCGCCGGGTGCCGAGAACTGGCGGAAGAGCCGCCTCACGCCGTCCTCGTCGCACGTCACGGCCGGGTAGATCTCGGAGTACGTGCCCTCGAGGTAGCCCGCGGCAACGAGGGCGGGGCCGCCGTGGCCGGGTCCCGTGAGGTAGATCGTCTGCTGGCCGGTGTGGCGGATGACCCTCGACATGTGGGTGTAGACGAACGACAGCCCGGGGCTGGTGCCCCAGTGGCCGAGCAGCCGCGGCTTGATGTCGTCCGGCACGAGCGGGCGCCGCAGCAGGGGGTTGTCCTGCAGGTAGATCTGCCCGATCGTCAGGTAGTTGTCGGCCCGCCACCACGCGTCCATCGACGCGATCTCGTCGGCGGTCGGGGCCGGCACCGCGATCGGGGCTGGCTCGGTGGTCGTGGCGGTCGTCGATGTCGTCACAGCAGGGCCTCTCGAGGGAAGAGATCGTCCCGTCGAGCCTCACCGACGGACGCCCCGCTGACAAGGGGACGAAGGTCCCTGAACCGGCCAGCCGGCCGGACGGCATACGCCCTCGGTGCGGGTGGGAGCGTCGAACGGGCCCGGGGACGGCAGTGGGCCGGTCCCCGTCGGGACCGGCCCACCCCACTCCGGAAGGTCAGCGGTTGAAGGCGTCCTTGACGTCGTCGCCCGCGTCCTTGAGCTGCTCGCCCCGCTGCTTGAGGTCTGCCGAGGCCTGGTCACGCTTGCCCTCGGCCTCGAGTCGCTCGTTGTCGGTGACCTTTCCGGTGGCTTCCTTGGCCTTGCCCTTCAGGTCTTCACCCATGTTCTTGGCCTTGTCCTCGGTACCCATGTCGGGGCTCCTTTCGCCTTCGCTCGGATACCACTCCCCCTACCCGGTCCCGGACGATCCTCACCAGAGGCGGTCACCGCGTCCGCAGAGGAGTCGCAGGTCATCGGCGTCGGTGGCGTTTGCGACACTGGGGTGGTGTCAGCGATCCCGGGTCCCGCGCCGGACCAGCCCGAAGCGCCCGCGTCATCCGGTCGTGCGCCCCAGACCCGCGACCTGAGCCGGTTCGCCTACCTCTCCATCGCTGCGGCGGTCGTCACCATCACGCTCAAGGTCATCGCATGGCGCATCACCGGCTCGGTGGGCCTGCTCTCCGACGCGGCCGAGTCGGTCGTCAACCTCGTCGCCGCCGTCGCCGTGCTCATCGCGCTCAAGGTCGCGGCGATGCCCGCCGACAAGAACCACCACTACGGGCACACCAAGGCCGAGTACTTCTCGGCGGCGGTCGAGGGGATGATGATCTTCGTCGCCGCCCTCGTGATCATGTACACCGCGGTCGAGCGCTTCCTGCACCCGCAGCCGATCGAGAACGTCGGCATCGGCCTGGCCATCTCCGTCGTCGCGTCGGCCGTCAACGGCGCCGTCGCGGTGGTCCTGCTGCGCGCCGGGCGCCAGCACCGCTCGCTCACGCTCACCGCGGACGGCAAGCACCTCATGACCGACGTGTGGACGTCCGCAGGCGTCGTCGTCGGCGTCCTCCTCGTCGGCCTCACCGGCATCGCCCGTCTCGACCCCGTCATCGCCTTCCTCGTCGGCATCAACATCGTCTGGACCGGGTGGAAGCTCATCCGCGAGTCGACCGAGGGCCTCATGGACATCTCGATGCCCAAGGAGGACAACAGCGCGATCGCCGAGATCCTGGCGCGCTTCGTCACGCGCGAGGTCCACTTCCACGCGCTGCGCACCCGCGTCTCGGGCCACCACCGCTTCGCCGAGGTGCACGTCCTCGTGCCCGGCGCGTGGACGGTGCAGCAGGGGCACGACCTCATGGAGGAGGTCGAGGAGGCCGTGCACCGCGAGTTCGGCGAGATCGCCCTGACCTGCCACCTCGAGCCCTCCGAGGACCCCCGGGCCTACGGCGACTACGCGGCCGAGTTCCCCATCCCGACGCACGACGACATCGTCGCTGCGCACGGGTCGACACCGCGGCGCGACGACCCGGCATGAGCCGCGCGCACGTCGTCCTGCCCTCGCCCATCGGCGAGCTGACCGTCGTCGCCGAGGAGGGCGCCATCACCCACGTGCTCATGGATGCCGCGAAGTACCGCCCCGAGGACCCCGCGGTCCTCGGCGAGGTCGGCGACCCGGCCGACGAGCCGTTCGCGGCCGCCGGCGTGCAGCTCGCCGCGTACTTCACCGGCGCGCTGACCGAGTTCGACCTCCCGCTCGCACCTCGGGGCGACGCCTTCCACCAGAAGGTGTGGGCGCTGCTGCGCGAGATCCCCTACGGCGAGACGCGCAGCTACGGCGACCTGGCGCGGGCGCTCGGCGACCGCAACCTCGCCCAGGCGGTCGGCACGGCCAACGGCCGCAACCCGATCGCCGTCGTCGTCCCGTGCCACCGCGTCATCGGCGCCGACGGTTCGCTCGTGGGGTACGCCGGTGGGCTGGACCGCAAGCGTTTCCTCCTCGCGCTCGAGGAGCCCCCCGCCGCCACCTCCGGCCGCCTCTTCTGACAGCGCCCAGCCGCACTCGAGTGGGCGGTCCGCCCCGTCCGTCACACTGGGTGACCTCACACTTCCGGAGGCCGGAGCGTCTACAGGGCATGAAGCGACCGTTCGAGCAGGCCGTCACCGAGCACGGGGCCGTGGTGCTGCGCGTCTGCCGCGCCGTGCTCGGCCCGACCGAGGCCGACGACGCATGGTCCGAGACCTTCCTCTCGGCCCTGCGGGCCTGGCCCGACCTGCCCGACGACGCGAACGTCCGGGCCTGGCTCGTCACCATCGCGCACCGCAAGGCCGTCGACGTCGCCCGCGCCGGCGCCCGTCGGGCCGTGCCGGTCGCGGTGGTGCCCGATGCCACAGCCCCTCGCGCCGACCAGCCGGAGGAGGCCCTGCCCGACGGGGACCTCTGGACGGCGGTCGCCGCCCTCCCCGAGAAGCAGCGCCTCTGCGTGGCCTACCACCACGTCGCCGGGCTGCCCCACCCCGAGGTCGCCCGCATCGTCGGCGGAACGCCCGCGGCAGCACGCCGTGCGGCAGCCGACGGCATCGCGCGGCTCCGGTCCACCTACGCCCCCCACGGAAGGGTGAGCACCCATGTCTGACAACCCGATCCAGCTCCTGACGGAGCCCGCCTCCGGCGAGGACGAGCGCCTCGCCGCCCTCCACGCCGCCCTGGTCACCCGCGCTTCGGCGGAGTCCTCCCTCGACGTGACCTACCGCCTCCTCGACTCGCCGGTCGGACCGCTCCTGCTCGCAGCGACCGAGAACGGGGTCGTACGCGTCGCCTTCGAGATCGAGGACCACGACCGCGTTCTCGAGTCGCTCGGGTCGTCGGTCGGATCGCGGATCCTCCGCGGGGGTGTCCGCCTCGACCCGCTGGCGCGCGAGCTCGACGACTACTTCGCCGGGCGCCGGCAGGGATTCGACGTCCCGCTCGACCTGCGGCTGGCCCGCGGTTTCCGGCTCACCGTGCTGCGGCACCTGGGCGAGATCCCGTACGGCTCGACCGAGAGCTACGGCGAGGTCGCCGTGGCGTCCGGCAGCCCGCGGGCCGTGCGGGCCGTCGGGTCGGCGTGCGCGACGAACCCGCTGCCGATCATCGTCCCGTGCCACCGCGTCGTCCGTTCGGACGGCTCCCTCGGCGGCTACCTCGGCGGTCTCCCCACGAAGAAGCGCCTCCTCGCCCTCGAGCGCGCCGCCTGACCCGCAGCTGCCGTGACCGGGTGCTCACTCGAGTGGGACGGGACCTCACTCGAGTGGGACGGGGGGCGGGATCGGCGATCGCCCTCCGCGGCCCTGCCGCGGTGCCATGCTGAGGCGGTGACCGACACGACGAAGCCCGCGGTCGAGGAGGCCCTGGCGCCCGCCGCCCTGGTCAAGCTCGTCAACCCCGTCATGCGGTGGGTGCTGTCGTCGCCCCTGCACGGCATCGCGAGCAAGGGCCTGCTGGTCCTGCACGTGACCGGGCGGCGCACGGGCCGCGTCTACGACGTCCCGGTCGGCCGCCACGAGCTCGACGGGCAGCTCATGACCTACGGGGGCGGCGCCTGGCGGGCCAACCTCCGGGGCGGGGCCGACCTCGAGGTGACGGTCGACGGACGGCGACGCCGTGCGCACGCGGTCCTCGAGGAGGATCCCGACCGCGTCGCGGAGGTCTTCGACCGGCTCCTCGAGCGGCTCGGACCCAAGCGGGCCAACCGGGTGGCCCTCAAGGTCAACGTCGACCGTCCGCCGACCCTCGACGAGGTGCGCGCCGGAACGGCCGGCCGCGCCCTGGTGCTCATCACCCTCCTCGACTGACCCACCGACCCCGGCCGCTGGGACGGGGCGCTCACTCGACTGGGACGGGACGCTCACTCGAGTGACGGGTGGGACGATCGGGGGCATGCGTCCCGGAGATCCGTCGTGAGCTGGCCCGTGCGTGCGACCGAGGTCGTCTACGAGAACCCGTGGATCCGCGTGCGCGAGGACGTCGTGACCCGACCCGACGGCACCGATGGCATCTACGGCGTCGTCGAGCTGCAGCGGCCGGCCGTCTTCGTCGTGGCCCTCACCGACGACGACGAGGTGGTCCTCGTGACGCTCGACCGGCACACGGTCGGCACCTCCGTCGAGGTCCCGGCAGGAGGCACCGACGGCGAGGACCCGCTCGCGGCCGCCCGCCGCGAGCTCGTCGAGGAGACCGGGCTCGTCGCTCGGGACTGGCGTCAGGTCGGCACCATGAACGCCCTCAACGGCGTGTGCCGCGCACCGGAGGTCGTCTTCCTCGCGCGCGGGCTCGAGCCGGCCCCGGGCGCCGCCGACACCAACGCCCGCGCCGAGGAGGGGATCCGTGAGGTCCGCCGCGCCCCGGTCCGCGACGTCCTCGGGCTCGTCCGCGACGGCGCCATCACCGACGGCGAGACGATCGCCGCGCTGATGCTCGCCCTCGTGGCGCTCGACCGAGTGTCCTGACGCCGGGCGTCGCGAGCCCGAGCCAGGGCCGACCGCACGACGACGACCGCACCACACGGCATACGCCATCTCGCGAATCCCGGCCCGGGTGCAACGGTTCGACGCGCCGCCGTGTCCTAGGGGGTGTACGACACTGACAGCCAGACGATCGGCACCACCGACGACGACCGGGACCGGCGGGAGCACATGAGACGCAGGGACGAGGCGGCGTTCCGCAGCTTCGTGGAGGAGCGGCAGACGATGCTGCGCCGACGCGCCTACCTGCTCTGCGGCAACTGGGCCGACGGCGACGAGCTCGTCCAGGAGGCGCTCGCCCGCGTCTACGTCGCGTGGCCGCGGATCGCCACCGGCGCCGAGACGGCCTACACGAGACGCACGATGATGAACCTCTACCTCAACGACCAGCGCAAACGACGTCGCGAGGTGCTCACCGACCAGGCACCCGAGCCGGCGACCACCGACCACGACCGCGAGCTCGCGATGACCCTCACCGACCTGCTGCGCGACCTCCCTGAGAAGCAGCGCGCCGTCCTCGTCCTCCGCTTCTGGGAGGACCTCACGGTGCCCCAGATCGCCGAGTGCACGGGCGTGGCCGAGGGCACCATCAAGAGCCAGATCTCGCGCGGGCTCGCCGCCCTGCGCGACCGGCTGGCCGAACCACCACTGACCGGGGCGGGAGCTTTCCCATGAGCGACGACACGACACGCGGGCCCGGCGCCGCGCCGGAGGAGGGCGAGCTCCAGCTGCGAAAGGCGCTGTCCACCATGAACGACCTCGAACCACCCCGCGACGACCTCTTCGCCCAGCGCGCCCTGATGCGCGGGCGGGCCCGCACCTCCCGCCGCCGGTCAGCGCTGCTCGGCGCGGCAGCCGCCGTCGTCGTGGTCGGCGCCGTCGGCGGCACCTGGGCGCTCGGCGACCACGGCGCGTCGTCGAGCAGCGCCAGCGCGGGCTCGGCGCCCGAGGTCATGAAGGACGCGACGGGGAGCGCCGGCGCGGACAACGGCGCCCGATCGCCCCAGACCCTCACCGGCAGCGAGGCGCCCACGGGCGTCGACCTCGTCCCGTCCGCCCCACCTGCTCGCGACACGACCCGGTGGTTCGGCACGCTCTCGACGCCGCAGACCAACGCGTTCGACGCCGTCGAGCCCACCGTGGCCGCGCGCTGGCCCGACGTCTTCTCGGGGGCGTATGCCGCCGACCCCGCAGGTGCCCGCGTGGCCGTCGTGGTCACCCGGCACGACCCCGGCCTCGAGGCCTTCGTGGCCGCCGCGATGCCGTCACCGACCGATGTGGAGTTCGTCGTCATGAGCCATTCCCTGGCCGAGAAGGAGAAGGTCGCGAAGGAGATCCTCGACCAGCGGATGCTGTGGCGCTCCAAGGGGATCGAGATCATCGCCGTGACGCAGGACGCCCGCGGCGACCAGGTCGTCGTCATGGCCGACGAGGGCTCGTCGCCCGGGCTCATCGCCCAGCAGTACGGCGACATCGTGCGCGTGGTCCCGTCGACCCAGACGGCGCCCGGCAAGCTGCCGGACGGCAGCACGCTGCCGACCCTGCAGCAGTAGGCGGGCACGGCGTCGGGTGCCGCGGTTAGGCTGCTCGGCATGGAGCAGCCGACCCCTCCGCAGGCACCGATCAGCCCGCTCGACGCGCTGCGCCGCATCTGCTTCCTCCTCGAGCGGGGGCGCGAGAGCAGCTACCGCGTCGACGCGTTCCGCAAGACCATCGAGGCGATCACGCTCATCAGCGACGATGAGCTGAAGGAGCGCGTCGAGGCCGGAACCCTCAAGCAGATCAAGGGAATCGGCGACTCGAGCGCCGCGATCATCGGCCAGGCGGTGCGCGGCGTCCTGCCGGCCTACCTGGTCTCGGCGGAAGAGAAGCACGGCGCGCCGCTCACCACCGGCGGCGCCGACCTCTACGCCGCCCTCCGCGGAGACCTGCACGCCCACTCCAACTGGAGCGACGGCGGCAGCCCGATCGAGGAGATGGTGCTCGCCGCCGTCGAGCTCGGGCAGGAGTGGATGGCGCTGACCGACCACTCGCCGCGCCTCACCGTCGCCAACGGCCTGAGCCGGGCCCGCCTCGCCGACCAGCTGAAGCGTGTCGACGCGATCAACGCGAGCCTTGGCGACGCGTTCACGCTCCTCAGGGGCATCGAGGTCGACATCCACCTCGACGGCACGCTCGACCAGGACGACGACATGCTCGACCAGCTCGACGTCGTCACCGCCTCGATCCACTCCAAGCTGCGGCAGCCCTCGTTCGAGATGACGCCCCGCATGGTGGCCGCCGTGCGCAACCCGCACACCAACGTGCTCGCCCACTGCACCGGCCAGCTCGTGACGGGCAACCGCGGCAAGCGTCCGCCGTCGCAGTTCGACGCCGAGAAGGTCTTCCGGGCCTGCCTCGAGCACGACGTCGCCGTCGAGATCAACTCGCGTCCGGAGCGGTGTGACCCGCCCGACGAGCTCATCGAGCTGGCCCGCGACCTCGGCTGCCTCTTCACCATCGACTCCGACGCGCACGCACCCGGACAGCTCGACATGAAGTCTCTCGGCTGTGAGCGCGCCGAGCGCCTCGGCATCCCCGCCGAACGCATCGTCACGACGTGGCCCGTCGACGAGGTCCGGGCCTGGGCGAAGGGGTGACCGGAGGGGTTGCCGAAGGGGCTCCGGACGGCCGTTCGGAGGCGATTTGGACGGTGCCGGAATCTCCCATATAGTTTCGACGTCCCAACGGATAGGTCGGGCAGGTCCCCATCGTCTAGCGGCCTAGGACTCCGCCCTTTCACGGCGGCAGCACGGGTTCGAATCCCGTTGGGGATACGCAGTACAGTTCGACACGCACCACCCAGTAAGGCCCCGTAGCGCAGTTGGTTAGCGCGCCGCCCTGTCACGGCGGAGGTCGCCGGTTCGAGCCCGGTCGGGGTCGCAAGACACCAGAAGCGCCGCTCTCATCAGAGAGCGGCGCTTCTCGCATGTGGGGGTCCTCGTAGGCTGTGCCCTGTGCGGATCGCGGTGCTCGACGACTACCAGGGCGTGGCCCTGTCCAGCGCCGACTGGTCGCCGGTCACCGACCACCCGGGCTCCCCCTGCTCGGTCGAGGTGTTCCGGGACCACGTCAGCGAGGCAGGAGCGCTCGTCGAGCGGCTCGCGCCCTACGACGCCGTCGTCGTCATGCGCGAGCGCACCCCGCTGCCGGCCGCGGTCCTGGCCTCGCTCCCCCGGCTGCGGCTCGTCGTCACGACCGGCCGCCGCAACCCGAGCATCGACGTCGCGGCCGCCACCGCGGCCGGCATCACCGTCTGCGGCACCGAGAGCCTGGCGACGGCACCGGCCGAGCTCACCTGGGCCCTCGTCCTCGGGCTGGTGCGACACCTCGTCCCCGAGTCCACGGCCGTGCACGACGGCGGCTGGCAGACGACCGTCGGTCGCGACCTCGCGGGCCACACGCTCGGCCTGCTCGGCCTCGGTCGCATCGGCACGCAGGTCGCCGCGGTCGGCCGCGCGTTCGGGATGGACGTCGTCGCGTGGAGCCGCAGCCTCACCCCCGAGCGGGCGGCGCAGGCGGGCGTCCGATCGGCCCCGCTCGACGACGTGCTGTCCGGCTCAGACGTCGTCTCGATCCACCTCGTCCTCGCCGAGGGCACCCGCGGCCTCGTCGGCGAGCGCGAGCTGGCGCTCATGCGACCCGACGCGATGCTCGTCAACACCTCCCGGGGCCCGATCGTCGACGAGCGCGCCCTCCTGGCGGCTCTCGACCGTGGCCACCTCGGAGGCGTCGGACTCGACGTCTTCGACGTGGAGCCCCTGCCCGTCGACCACCCCCTGCGCACCGCGCCGCGCACGCTGCTGACGCCGCACCTCGGCTACGTGACGCGCGACGTCTACGCGACGTTCTTCAGCGGCGTCGTCGAGGACGTGACGGCATACCTCGACGGCTCCCCGATCCGAGCGCTCTGACCATCGTCGGGCGCGAGGTCGCGCGTTCGCCGCGTCCTGGCGCCCGACCTGCCCACCCGAGGGCGTATGCCGTGCGCCCGGCCCCGCCCGTGACGTGACCTCAGCGGTGGCCGGCGCGCAGGACGAGCTCGAGCTCGAAGCGCACCTCCGGGTCGTCGAGGGCCTCGCCGAAGAGCTCCTTGAGCTGGGCGACCCGGTAGCCCACCGTCTGCTGGTGGACGAAGAGCTCGGCGGCGATCGGCGCGCGCTGCCCCTGGTGGCGCAGCCACGACAGGAGCGTCTCGGTCAGGCGCTCGCGCACGGCGGGCCGCAGGCTGTCGAGCGGCGCGAGCCGCGTGCGGGCGAGGTCGTCGGTGGCGAGCGGCTCGGCGAGCACGACGAGCTCGGCGAGGTGGTCCTCGACCCACACGGGGGCGGCGTCGCCGTGCGGCCGGTCCGGTCCCGGCGCCACGCCGTGGGCCCCCGCCGACGTCGCCAGGTGCAGCGACTCGCTCGCCTGCTGCCACGGACGTGCCGGTCCGACGATCGCGCGGCGCCCGCGCAGGGCCCGCTCGAGGTCGCGTCGACGCGGCTTGCGGCTGACGAACGGGAAGACGACGACGACGTCCGTGCCTCGCTCGGCGACGAGACCGTCGGGTCCGAGCGCGCCGCGCAGCCCGTCGACGTGCGGGAAGGGCACGAGCGCGACGACGACGACCTCGGGCAGGGTCCAGCCGACGGCCGCGGCGAGGCGTGCCACGCCACCGTCGCTGGAGTCGCCGCGCAGGATCATCTCGAGCAGCTCACCGCGCAGGCGCAGCTGCTCGCCGGCGCGCTCGGACTGCTCCTGCGCGTAGCCCTGCGCGCTCGCCGCCGACAGCTCGTCGATGTAGGCGAAGAGCGACTCCCCGAGCGAGAGCAGCACGTCGGGCGGCAGCTGCGACACGTCGACGGTGCGCGAGATGGCGCGGAAGGTGACGCGGGCGCCGTAGCGGTAGGCGGCGAGCAGCGACTCGAGGCTCCGGCCCGAGCGGACCTCCCCGCGACCGAGGTTCTCGTAGACCCACTTGCCGTCCTCCGACAGGGCCGGCAAGCGGGTGCCCGGCAGGTCGAGGAAGCGGTTGAGCGCCACCGTCACGCCCCGACGGACGCCTTGGCCGAAGCGGCCCTCCATCGGCATCGCATAGACCGGCACGTCACGGGGTATGCCCTCGATGATGGCCTCGACGATGTCGCCGACGACGGGCCGCAGAACGGTCGTCACTTCGGCTGGCAGAGACAACCACGGCGGGTCAGACGTGTCCTGCGCCACTTCGACCTCCTGCATTTTGTCGTCGTGCAACAGTTTCTCACTCCAAAGAGTACGCGCCACCCCAAGATCCCGAGGGGCTTGGGCGACGACCATAGGAGGATGACCCAGATCAGAGCTCTCCGGCGGGTGGCGTCGCTCCTGACGACCCCTCTCGCTCCCGAGGACATCATCAATCTGGTCAACCCGCTGGCCTCGGCGCGCCAGCTGCGGGGCGTCGTCACGAAGGTGGTCCGCGAGACCCCCGACTCGACGACGATCCACTTCCGTCCCGGCCGCGGCTGGAACCCCCACGCCGCCGGCCAGTGGGCCCGCATCGGCGTCGAGATCGACGGTGTGCGGCAGTGGCGCAGCTACTCCCTGTCGGCCGCCGTCGGGCACGACCCGGCCATCACGGTGACCGCGATCGGCTTCGTGTCGACGGCCCTCGCCCGCAGCACCAAGGTGGGCGACATCCTCTTCCTCGACACCCCGCAGGGCGACTTCGTGCTCCCCGAGCACCCGCGCCCGCTGTTCATGCTGACCGCCGGCAGCGGCCTGACGCCGGTCATGTCGATGATCCGCACGCTCGTCCCGCGCCGACCCGACGCCGACGTCGTGCTCGTCCACTCGGCGCGCACCCGCGACGACGCCCTCTTCCACGACGAGCTGCTCGAGCTCGCCGACCAGTTCCCCGGCCTCACGGTCCGCCACTGGTTCACCCGTGAGGAGGGCTCGCGCCGCCTCGACCTCTCGGACGTCACCGACCTCGAGACGCTCTGTCCCGACTGGCGCGAGCGGGCGGCATACGCTTGCGGTCCCACCGACTTCCTCGACGCGGCCACCGACCTGTGGCTGCGTGACGGCGACGACGCCACCCACACGAACCTCACCATCGAGCGCTTCGCACCCGTCCTGCTGGAAGGGTCCGGCGGCGAGGGCGGCCTGCTGACGTTCGAGAAGTCCGACAAGGAGGTGGAGGCGGGCGGCGACGTCCCCCTCCTCGAGGCCGGCGAGGACTGCGGCGTCGTCATGCCGAGCGGGTGCCGCATGGGCATCTGCCGCAGCTGCCTCGTCCCCCTGGTCGCCGGCAAGGTTCGCGACCTGCGCACCGGTGAGGTCCACGGTGACGAGGGCGAGCTCATCCAGACCTGTGTCAACGCGGCCGCCGGACCCGTCCACCTGGACATCTGAGAAGGGAACCACCATGACTGCCACCACGAACCGACCGACGACGACGCCCCTCGGGGACGCCGCCACCGGTGTCGTTGACGGCACCGCCACGACGCCCCGGCCCCGCAAGCCGATCCTCGCCGCGTCCGGCGGACCCGCGAAGCGCCCCAGCGCCGCCGCCCACCTCACCGACGCCGACGTCGAGCAGCTCGGCAAGGAGCTCGACGCCCTGCGCGACCGCGTCATCGCGACGCGTGGCGCGGCCGACGCGGCCTACATCCGCAGGGTCATCCGCATCCAGCGCACCCTCGAGGTCGCCGGCCGCGCCACCCTGCTCTTCTCGAAGAAGAAGACGGCGTTCGTCGCCGGCACCGCGATGCTCTCGGTCGCGAAGATCCTCGAGAACATGGAGATCGGCCACAACGTCCTGCACGGCCAGTGGGACTGGATGCGCGACCCCGACATCCACTCGACCACGTGGGAGTGGGACTTCGTCACGCCGGCGGCCGCGTGGAAGCACACGCACAACGACCTGCACCACACGTGGACCAACGTGCTGGGCAAGGACAAGGACGTGGGCTACTCCATCCTGCGCATGGACGAGGACCAGCCCTGGCACCCGGGCAACCTCGGCAACCCGCTCTACAACATGATCCTCGCGCCCTTCTTCGAGTGGGGCATCGCGATCTACGACCTCGAGCTCGAGGCCGTCAAGGACGGCGAGAAGTCCAAGGACGACCTCAAAAAGGACCTCAAGGCCATGGGCCGCAAGGTCGTCCGCCAGTTCACCAAGGACTACGCCGCCACCCCGCTCGCCGCCGTCCCCTTCGGCTCGGGCAAGCAGGCTCTCATCGGCACCTTCACGGCCAACGCCATCCGCAACGTCTGGGCGCACTCCGTCATCTTCTGCGGCCACTTCCCCGACGGCGTCGACACGTTCACCGAGGAGGAGATCGAGGGCGAGACCCGCGGCGACTGGTACATCCGCCAGATGCTCGGCTCGGCCAACATCTCGGGCAGCAAGCTCATGCACATCATGACCGGCAACCTCAGCCACCAGATCGAGCACCACTGCTTCCCCGACCTGCCGAGCAACCGCTACCACGAGGTCGCCGTCGAGGTGCGCGAGATCTGCCAGCGCTACGGACTGCCGTACACGACCGGCCCGCTGCCCAAGCAGGTCTACCAGGCGTGGGCCAAGGTGTTCCGCCTCGCCCTGCCCAACCGCCCGCGACCCCTGCCGAAGAACGCCGCCCACGCCGTCAACGCCCCGGTCCCGCCGCGGCGCTCCGCCCTGCCGATGGTGGCCCGTGTCGGCTGAGGCGGGAGCACGACCGGTGCCGACGGCCGCCTTCTTCGACCTCGACCGCACGCTGATCCGGGGGTCCGCCAACTACCCGCTCGCGATCGCCGCCTTCCGGGGCGGTCACGTGCCGTGGAAGGACCTCGTCAAGGACACCGTCAACGCGATCTCCTTCCACCGCAAGGGCTCCACCGACGAAGGGTCGGAGGCGCTGCGTGAGCGCATCCTCCGGGCGGTGGCCGGCATCCCGCAGTCCGACATCATCCACCTGACCGACGCGATCGTGCCGGGCATCGTGCGCAAGGCGATCCCGGCGTCGATGGCGCTGCTGTCGGAGGCCCGCCAGCGCGGGCACGACCGCATCGTCGTGTCGGCCTCGCCCATCGAGCTCGTCAGCCGCATCGCGACGGCGCTCGGGCTCGAGGGTGCCGTCGCGACCCGAAGCGAGCTCGACGAGCAGGGCCGCTACACCGGCCAGCTCACGGGCGAGTTCTGTTACGGCGCAGGCAAGGTCATCGAGATCGAGAAGCTCGCCGCCGAGCGCGGCTACGACCTGTCCCGGTGCGCCGCCTACAGCGACTCGATCAGCGACCTCCCGATGATGGAGCGGGTGGGTGAGGCCGTGGCCGTCAACCCCGACGGCGAGCTGCGCGAGCTCGCCCGCGAGCGCGGTTGGCGCGTCGTCGAGGTCGGCCGCAAGCGCCACTGATCGCGTATGCCGTCGCCTCCCGAGGGTGACCGCGTGATGGTCTGCGCTTCGGTGGGGTGATCACCCCACTGGACGGCGGATCATCCGGCAGGTCTCGCGCCGATCGTCCGCCGCTGACACGGGCCGCCGTCGGGCGCCGGCGTCACCAGGAGGTGTGGAGCGGGCGCCCCTCGGCGAAGCCGGCCGTGCTCTGGAGCCCGACGACCGCCCGCTCGTGGAACTCCTCGAGCGTCCGCGCACCGGCATACGTGCAGCTGCTGCGCAACCCGGCGACGATCTCGTCGATGACGTCCTCGACGGAGGGGCGCGCGGGGTCGATGTACATCCGCGCCGTGCTGATGCCCTCCTCGAAGAGGGACTTGCGGGCGCGGTCGTAGTCGGTGTCGGTCGCGGTGCGGTTGCGCACGGCCCGGCTGCTCGCCATGCCGAACGACTCCTTGTACTGGCGCCCGTCGTTGTCGGTGTACAGGTCGCCGGGCGACTCGAGCGTGCCCGCGAACCACGAACCGATCATGACGTTGGACGCGCCTGCCGCGAGCGCGAGGGCGACGTCGCGCGGGTGACGCACTCCACCGTCAGCCCAGACGTGCTTGCCGAGATCCCTTGCAGCCGCGGCACATTCGAGCACTGCCGAGAACTGTGGCCGACCGACCGCGGTCATCATCCGGGTCGTGCACATCGCCCCCGGGCCCACCCCGACCTTGACGACGTCGGCACCGGCCCCGACCAGCTCACGCGTGCCGGCGGCAGACACGACGTTGCCGGCGACGACCGGTACCTGCGGGTCGAGCGCCCGCACCGCACGCAGCGCGTCGATCATCTTGTCCTGGTGCCCGTGGGCGGTGTCGATGACGAGGACGTCGGCGCCGGTGTCGAGCACCTCGGCGGCCTTGGCCGCGACGTCACCGTTGATGCCGACCGCCGCGGCCACGCGCAGGCGCTGCCTGTCGTCTACCGCCGGCTGGTAGAGGCCGGCTCGGATCGCACCACCCCGGGTCAGGATGCCGACGAGCTCGCCGTGCTCGGAGACGACGGGGGCGACCTTGCGCCGCGCAGCCGAGAGCCGCTCGAAGGCCTCCTGCGGGTCGATGGAGTCGGGCAGCACGACCATGTCCTCGTGCATGACGTCGTGCACCTGCGTGTAGCGGTCGACGCCGGTCAGGTCCTTCTCGGTGACGATGCCCACGGGCTTCGGACCGTCGACGACGACTGCGGCACCGTGGGCCCGCTTGCCGATGAGGACGAGCGCCTCGCCGGCCGTCATGTGCCGCTCGAGGGTGATCGCCGTGTCGTGGACGAGGTGGCGCTGCTTGACCCAGCCGACGACGTCGCGGACCACCTCGACGGGGATGTCCTGCGGGATGACGGCGATGCCGCCACGTCGGGCGACGGTCTCGGCCATGCGCCGACCGGCGATGGCGGTCATGTTGGCGACGACGAGCGGGATCGTCGTGCCCGAGCCGTCGACCGACGACAGGTCGACGTCGAGGCGGCTCGTGACCGACGAGCGGCTGGGCACCATGAAGACGTCGTCGTAGGTGAGGTCGAGCTGGGGCTGGAGACCGTTGAGGAACTGCACGGGAACCCATGGTAGGCGGTTCCGGTGCGAGCGGCGGTCGACACCCGGCCCTGACGGGGCAGCGGGGTCAGGGTCCTCCCCCACCTGACCCTGAAGTCGACCCCCAACCTGGCCCCAACCCCTGTTCGCGCGGCCGTCGGCGGCCCTAGCGTTGATCGGGCCGCGACTGCGCGGCAGACTCCGGTAGGGGGCAAATGCCATGAATGACAACAGGATCGGCGATGTCGGGCGGCTTGCGCGAATCCCGTCCTCCCGGGTGACGAAGTGGCTCGTCGTCGGCTTCTGGATCGTCGTGGTCGGCTTCCTCGCCGGCCCGTCGTCGAAGCTGCAGTCGGTCCTCAACAACGAGGCCGCGTCATGGCTTCCCGCGGACGCCCAGTCGACCCAGGTCGTCGACCAGATCTCGGCGTTCCAGAGCACCAACGAGTTCCCCGCCGTCATCGTCTACGAGCGGCCGAGCGGCGTCACGCCGGCCGACCTCGCCGCCGTGACCGCGCAGGTCGCGCGCTTCAACGCCCTCGAGCCGGTCAAGCGCGACTCGGTCGGCCCGATCCCGTCCGCCGACGGCCAGGCGCTCCAGGTCATCGTCCCGGTCGACGCCGGGGAAGCCGGCTGGGACTCCCTCAGCACCACGGCGACGCAGATGCGCGACATCGCCGCCAACGGGCCCGCCGGTCTCTCGATGCACGTCACCGGGCCGGTCGGCTACGGCGCGGACTCGTCGGAGGCGTTCTCCGGCATCGACGGCAAGCTGCTCTACAGCGCGATGGCCGTCGTGATCCTCATCCTGCTCATCACTTACCGAAGCCCGATCCTCTGGCTCCTTCCCGTCGTCTCGGCGGGCACCGCCCTGTTCGTCGCGCAGGGCGTCATCTACTTCCTCGCCGACGGCGACACCCTCACGGTCAACGCGCAGAGCTCCGGCATCCTCACGGTCATCGTCTTCGGCGCCGGTACCGACTACGCGCTGCTCCTCGTGGCGCGCTACCGCGAGGAGCTGCGCCGTCACGCCGACCGGCACGAGGCCATGGCGGTTGCCCTGCACCGCGCCGGCCCGGCGATCCTCGCCTCGGGTGCCACGGTCGTCGCCGGCATGCTCTGCCTCCTCTTCGCGTCCATGAGCTCGACGAAGGGACTGGGCCCCGTCGCCGCGATCGGCATCGCCGTCGCCCTGCTCGTCATGCTGACGCTGCTGCCGGCCCTGCTCGTCGTCCTGGGCCGCTGGGTCTTCTGGCCCGTCCGCCCGACCCTGGGCTCCGTCGACGGCACCCGCGACGGGGTCTGGGCCCGCATCGGCGCCCGGATCGCCCGGGCACCGCGACGCACGTGGGTGGTGACGTCGCTCCTGCTCGCGATCGCGTCGCTCGGGGTGCTCCAGCTCAACGCGGTCGGGCTGCAGAACAAGGACTCCTACTACACGACGCCGCCGTCGGTGATCGGCGAGCAGATCGTCGCGAAGCACTTCCCCGCCGGCGGCGGGTCCCCGGTCCTCGTCCTGGCGAACGGGGCCGCCGCCGCCCAGGTGCGGTCGTCGCTCGAGGCGGTCGACGGCGTCGACACGGTCGCCGACCCGGTGACTCGGGACGGCCGCTCGCTCATCCAGGCCACCCTCACCTCGGCCCCGGACTCCGACGCGGCGACCGCGACGCTCGACCGGATCAGGACGGCCATCGCGGCCGTGCCGGGTGCGAACGCCATCGCGGGAGGTGACACGGCGACCCGCGTCGACACGCTCCGGGCCAGCTCCAACGACAACGAGCGGATCATCCCCGTCATCCTCGGCGTCGTCCTGCTCATCCTCGTGCTCCTGCTACGCGCCCTCACCGCACCACTCGTCCTCATCGGGACGGTCCTGCTCTCCTTCGGAGCGGCAATCGGCTTGTCCGCGTTGGTCTTCCGGCACGTGCTCGGGTTCGCCGGCGCCGACTCCTCGTTCCCGCTCTTCGTCTTCGTCTTCCTCGTCGCCCTCGGCATCGACTACAACATCTTCCTCATGACCCGTGTCCACGAGGAGGCGAAGAAGGTCGGGACGTGGCGCGGGTCGCTCGTGGGGCTCGCTGCGACGGGCGGGGTCATCACGTCGGCGGGGCTCGTACTGGCCGGCACCTTCGCGGTGCTCGCGACGATGCCCATCGTCGCGTTCGCCGAGATCGGCTTCGCCGTGGCACTCGGCGTCCTGCTCGACACGCTGATCGTCCGCTCGGTCCTCGTCACCGCCCTCAACCTCGACATCGGGGCACGGATGTGGTGGCCGAGCAGGCTCGCCCGCACCGATGCCGCGACCACCGCAGCAGCCGAGCGTCCCGAGCCCGTCGCCGAACCGGCTCTTCAGGGTTGAGGGGGTCGTCGCCGGCTGGATGTCGGCCGGCGCGTCGGGCCCGGGCAGCGACGCGCAGATGCAGCCGGAGCCCCGATCTGGTGTCACCCGCTCGGATCGGTCAACGGCGCACTCGGTAGCGCAGGTGCAGCACCCGGTCGCCCCGGATCACCACGTCGGGATCCTCCAGCAGGTGCTGGGCGTGGACCGACCCGAAGTAGCGCTTGCCGGACCCGAGCACGACGGGTACGACGTCCATGCGCACCTCGTCGACGAGGCCCGCGGCGAGCATCTGGCCCCCGACGTCACCAGCGGCGACCTCGACGATGCGGTCACCCGCAAGCTCCTGCGCCTGGGCCATGGCTGCCTCGACGCCGTCGACGAAGTGAAACGGCGCCTCGGGGTCCCAGCCGTCGGGCGGCGGCCGGTGCGTCACGACGACCACGTGGTCGATGCCGCTCGGAGGCTTCCCGTCCCAGCCGTCCGTCAGGTCGAAGACGTGGCGGCCGACGAGTGTCACCCCGATCTGGTCCCAGTACGGCCGGATGTAGTCGTAGGACGTCTGCGACACCAGCAGCTCGCCACTCTCGTCCAACGGGACGTCACCGTCGGACAACCAGTCGAACAGCGGTCCGGGCTGGTCGTTCTCGTCCGCGACGAAGCCGTCCACCGACACCGAGCCGTACATGACCACCGTGCCCACGGCGCTTCTCCTCTGCTTCGGGGTGCCCCCAAATCATCCATCGATGGCTGTCGCTCGGGCAGGAGTCAACCAGCCCGCAGCGGCCCACGAGCGCCACCACACGGCATACGGCCGATTCGGCTGTGCGCGACCGCCGGCGGTAGGACGATGGACGGTGGACGCGACTGCGCCCCGGAATGATTGGGGGAACGCCATGACGGATGCACCGCACGTGTGCTTCGACCGGATCCTTCCCAAGGACCTGATGCGCCCTCACCGGCGCGAGCGGGGCCCGGACGGTGCGGACCGCGCGATCTCGCCCATCGGCAAGGCGTGGATGAACGGCACGACGCTGAAGGTCCGCTTCCTCGAGGGCACGCCCGCCCAGCAGGCCAAGGCGCGCGAGCAGGCCGCGTGGTGGCAGGCCGCGTGCAACATCTCCTTCGACTTCGGCAACCACCCGAACGCCGACCTCCGGGTCTCGTTCGACCCCACCGACGGCGCGTGGTCCTACGTCGGCACCGACAACAAGGGCATCCCGAGCAACGAGGCGACGATGAACCTCGGCTTCCTCGACGGCGGCACGGCGGGCCACGAGTTCGGCCACGCCATCGGGCTCGCGCACGAGCACTCGAACCCGCAGGGCGGCATCGAATGGAACGAGCCGGTCGTCATCGCGGCCCTCGCCGGACCACCGAACCGCTGGGACGAGGCCAAGGTCCGCCACAACGTCTTCATGAAGTACGCCGTCGACCAGATCAAGGGGACGCAGTTCGACCCCGACTCGATCATGCTCTACGCCTTCCCGGCGACGTGGACGCTCAACGGTGTCGCCACGCACGCCAACGACGACCTCTCGGCGCTCGACCAGGCCTTCGTCGCGGGAGCGGCCATGTATCCCAAGGGCGCCCCGGTCGTCACCGACGCGGCGACCCTCACGATCGACGGCCCGAAGGTCGAGGCCTCGATCGGAGCTGCCGGCGAGGAGGACCTCTACGCCTTCGACGTCGCGAGCGACGGGCTCTACGAGGTGTCGACACGCGGGTCGACCGACGTCTACCTCTCCCTCTTCGGGCCCGACAGCGACACCGACCTCGTTGGCGAGGACGACGACAGCGGCTACGGCGTCAACGCGCGCGTGCGTGCCGGGCTCACCCCCGGTCGCTACGTCGCCCAGGTGCGCCACTACCGACCGAGTGGGACCGGCACCTACTCGATCCGGGCGCGCCGCCGCTGACGCTCGCGCTCCCCTCCCAGGACCCTCCACCGAGGGCGTATGCCGTCCGCTCGCCACCCGACGGCATGCGCCCTCGCTCTCTGCCTCCGGGGTAAGGCGTTGACGCTCTCGCGTAATGGAGTAATCCTGATTACATGATTACGAACGAAGCACTGGAGCGAGTGCGCGGCTGGTTCGTCGGCCGCCTGCCCGAGGAGTGGCGCAGCACGCCACCCGAGATCACCGTCGACCGCGAGGAGATCACCGTCGTCCTCACCGTCGCCGACGTCGACCTGCCCGACGGGTCGAGCGCCGCCGAGCGCGACGAGGCGCGCGCCGGTCGAGCCAAGGCGTTCCGCGAGGACACCCGCGGCCGTCGCATCGAGATCGCCCGCGAGGCCGAGCACCGCTTCGAGCGGAAGGTGTCGTGGGCCGTGCGCGTCGGCGACCACACCGAGCTGTTCACGCACGTGGCAGCGCCGGCGATGACACGGCTGCGCCAGCCCGAGCGGCTCGTGCTCGACACGCTCGTCGACGCCGGGGTGGCCCGGTCACGCGCCGAGGCGCTGGCCTGGTGCGTCAAGCTCGTCGCCCAGCACGAGAGCGACTGGCTCGGCGAGCTGCGTGAGGCCATGTCGCACGTCGCCGACGTGCGCACCAAGGGCCCCGGGGCCTGACCGACCCGTCCGGTCGAGGTGTCCACGCGCCGCCCGGCGCGACGGCACACCTCGACCTCCGGCGGGTCAGTCCTGCTGGTCGCTCCCGCGCTTGACGGCGGAGATCTCGAACTCGAGCGAGATCTTCTCCGAGACGAGCACGCCGCCGGCGTCGAGGGGCATGTTCCACTCGAGGCCGAAGTCGCGGCGGTTGATCCGGCGCGAGCCCTCGAAGCCGGCGCGCAGCGCGCCGAAGGCGTCGGTCTGCACGCCGATGAGCTCGATCGGGATGGTGACGGGCTTGGTGATGTCGCGGATCGTCAGGTTGCCGGAGACCATGTAGGCGTTCTCCTCGACCTCCTCGATCTGCGTGCTCTCGAAGCGGATGTCGGGCCACTTCTCGGCGTCGAAGAAGTCGGCGCTGCGAAGGTGGTCGTCACGCTGCTGGTTGCGCGTGTCGACGCTGGCGGCCTTGAGGACCACCTCGGCGTACGACTTGTCCATGTCGTCGACGTCGGCGTAGAGGCGGCCGGTCACGTCGTTGAACGAGCCGCGCACCGTCGTCACCATCGCGTGCCGCGCCGAGAAGCCGATACGGGTGTGGGCCGGGTCGAAATCCCAGTCCCCGCTCAACGCGGATCCGTGGTCGGTCATGGTCTCTCCCCTGCGGTTCGAAGAATGAGTCGCGGCATCCTCTCACGACCCAGGGTGCTTGAATCTTTCACTACTGCCTCGTTCGTTGGCAAGTTATGGGCACGGGACCCCGGCGCTCGCCCCCGACGGCTGACCTCCCCATACCCGCCGACGATCCCTCACGTGCGCTCCTGCGCCACCCGTGGGCGGTTTGCAGGAAGCCCCGAGGGGTCGGCTATAGTTCCACTCGTTGTCCCGGCCAGGTAGCTCAGTTGGTACGAGCGTCCGACTGAAAATCGGAAGGTCGGCGGTTCGACCCCGCCCCTGGCCACAACCCCGAAGCCGCAGGTTCAGATCCCTCTGACCTGCGGCTTCGTCGTGGCCGCGGAGCGGCAAGAGCAATGGTCCAGGCGCAGTTGCTGCCCTTGGGACCGGCGCATGCTGTCCTGTCGCGGCCCGGTTGAGGGCGTGGTTCCTTCGCGTGGCTCCGGTGCGTGCAGGAGTGATCGGTCCCGCGCCCTGCCTGAGGGAGGCTCAGGCGTCGACGATGACGGGGATGATGAGGGGGCTGCGGCGCGCCTGTCGGTGGACCCAGGTGGACATGGCTTGGCGGACGAGCTCCTCGACCTGCTCGATGTCCTCGATGCCCTCCTTGGTGGCGGTCGTGAGCGCCTTCTGGATGGCCGGTGTGGCCTTGGCGAAGTCGCCGGGCTCGTGCTCGAACCCGTGGGCGAGGTAGTCGGGCTCCTCGGTGAGCTTGCCGGTGTCGGGATCGACGATGCAGACGATGGTGATGACCCCTTCCTCGGCGAGGGTGCGGCGCACGTGCAGGGACTCCTCGGTCGCTCCGCCGACCGTCATGGCGTCGACGTAGACGAGGCCGGCGGGGACTGTGCCGGTGATCGTCGCCTGGCCGTCGACGAGGTCGATGACGGCGCCGTCGTGGGCGATGAGGGCGCGCTTGGGGTCGACGCCGGTGCGGATGGCGATGTCGGCGTTTGCTCGCAGGTGGCGCCACTCCCCGTGGACGGGCAGCACGCTGGAGGGCTGGACGATGTTGTAGCAGTAGGCGAGCTCGCCGGCGCTGGCGTGGCCGGAGACGTGCACCTTGGCGTTGCCCTTGTGAACGACGTTGGCACCCCAGCGGGTGAGCTCGTTGATGACGCGGTAGATGGCGTTCTCGTTGCCCGGGATGAGGGAGCTGGCGAGCAGCACGGTGTCACCTTCGGCGACGCGGATGGGATGGTCTCGCCTGGCCATCCTCGACAGGGCGGCCAGGGGCTCGCCCTGCGACCCCGTGCAGATCAGGGCAATCTCGTTCGCGGGCCGGCGCTCGAGCTGCTTGAGGTCGACGACCAGGCCCTGGGGGATGTCCAGGTAGCCGAGGTCGGCGGCGATGCCCATGTTGCGGACCATCGACCGGCCGACGAAGGACACCTTCCGTCCGTGGTCGCGGGCCGCGTTGAGCACCTGCTGGATGCGGTGCACGTGGCTGGCGAAGCTCGACACGATGACCCGTCCCGTTGTGGTCCGGAACACCGCTTCGATCGCGGGCGACAGCTCGCCCTCCGACACCGTGAAGCCCGGAACCTCCGCGTTCGTCGAGTCGACGAGGAAGAGGTCGACGCCCTCTTCGCCGAGGCGGGCGAAGGCGCGTAGGTCGGTTACCCGACCGTCGAGGGGGAACTGGTCCATCTTGAAGTCGCCGGTGTGCAGGACGAGGCCCGCTGCGGTGCGGATCGCGACGGCGAGCCCGTCGGGGATCGAGTGGTTGACGGCCACGAACTCGCAGTCGAAGGGGCCGAAGGAGCGGCGGTCGTCCTCGCTCACCTGCACGGAGACCGGGGTGATGCGATGCTCCTGGAGCTTCGCCTCGAGGAACGCGAGCGTGAGGCGTGAGCCGACAACGGGAATGTCCGGTCGCTCGCGCAGCAGGTAGGGCACGCCGCCGATGTGGTCCTCATGACCGTGCGTGAGCACGATCGCGTCGACCTTGTCGAGACGGTCCCGGATCCAGGAGAAGTCCGGCAGGATCACGTCGACGCCCGGCTGGTGCTCCTCGGGGAAGAGGACGCCGCAGTCGACGACGAGCAGCCGCCCGGCGTGCTCGAAGACCGTCATGTTGCGGCCGATCTCGCCCAGTCCACCCAGGGGAACGATCCGAAGGCCGTTGCGCGGCAGCGTGGGGATGTCCTGGGACGACCGTCGGGAGCCGCGTCCACGCCCACGGGACTGAGGCCGGCGACCGCCACCCGCGCTCACAGGCCCCTCCCGGGACGGGAGCTCACGGCCTGGCGGTCCGAGCTGGAGGAGGCCTGCTCGGGCGCCGGGCGGCTGGTTGCGGTGAACAGCTGCGGTGTCATGGTGATCCTTCTCGTGCTGAGCAACGGCGGGATGGCGACGAAACCGAGGTGTCAGGTGCTCACACCTGCAGACGCACGGATGTCAGGGTAGGCAGGTCACAGCGTGTCCCGTTCCGCGTCTCGTGGAGTCGGTGGGGCGGATTCTCAGGCCACGGTGATCGGCGTTCGCACGTCGCACTGTATCGGCGTCAGCATGCCGAGCGAGAAGTGTCGTCGTTGCCGCCGTACGTGGCGGGGTCACCCGGGGAAAGCAGGTGGCCTGGGACGGCATGGGCGAGAGGGTCCTGTCGCTGCAGGAACGTCGGTGCTCCCTCGCAGAGCGTTGCCACGTCGCGACCGACGCGCAGCACGGTGAAGTCCGGTCGCACCAGTGCGGCCACAGCCTTGCCGTCTGCGAGCCACGTGGACAACGCCGAGCCTGGTTTCACCTCGAGCACCTCGGTCCCGCGGCCCGCCAGCAGATCCCGCTGGCCGGGCGAGAGGGGCACGGCGCTGACGACCACGAACCCGCCACGTGTCACGTCGTCATATCGGAGGTCCTCCGTCAGGGGCGCGTTCGGGCACATCCGCCCTGCCAAGGACCTGCGACGTCCGGCCCCATCCACCAGTGCGGACCGGCTCAGCGGCGGGGTCTCGCTGTCGAGGAGGCGGTCGCGCAGACCGGGGACCCAGTGCAGCCGTGGGGCGATGGCCCCACGGAGCAGGTCACCGGCCCTGCCGCCCTGCGTCATGGCGACACCGATGAGCCGGGCGAGCTGGATGAGCGCGCGAGCGTGTGGTTTGCGCTCCACCTCGTAGGTGTCGAGCACCGACCCCGGCAGGTCTCCGGAGAGGACACCGGCGAGCTTCCAGCTGAGGTTCATGGAGTCGCGGAGTCCCGCGCACAGCCCTTGTCCGACGAAGGGGGGTGTCAGGTGGGCGGCGTCGCCGAGGAGGAACACGTTGCGGTCTCGCCAGCGGTCCGCCAGCTGGGCCCGGAAGGTGTACTCCGCAACGCGGCCCAGCTCGAGCTGGTCGCACGGGACGCCCTTGACCCACGGTCCGATGAGGGGCTGGAGTGCTTCGATGGACTGGAAGTCGGCGGCGGTCTCGCCCGGCAGCATCCGGAACTCCCAGCGGTAGCGGGTGTCCCCGATACGCATGTATGTCGCGGCGCGCGCCGGGTCGCAGACCTGGTGCACGCCTTCCCACTGGTCGAGCTCGACCCTGCTGGCCACGTCGATCACGAGCCAGCGCTGGTCGAACTTGAGGTCCGCCATCGTCGAGCCGATCGCCGCGCGCACCACGCTGTTGGCTCCGTCGCAACCCAGCACGAAGGTGGCCGGCACGGACTCCCGCTCGCCGGTGAGCCGGTCGGTGAAGTCCACCCTGACCCGGCCCTGGCCGTCCTGGGCGATGTCCGTGACGTCCACGTTTCCGCGCAGGTTGACCGTGGTCTGGCCCTCGAGGTTGGTGCGCATCAGCTGCTCGAGCTCGGGCTGGTCGAACATGTTGGCCTCGGGGTGCCCATGCCGGCCGTGGTCGCCGGTCCGGTCGAACACCGCCAACACCCGATGGTTCCGGTCGACCAGCTGAAGCCCGCGCGTGGGCCGGGACACGGCAGCGAACTGCCCGCCGATCCCGAGCCGTCCCAGGATCCGGTAGGTCTCGTCGTCGAGGTGGACGGCTCGCGGCTGGGGGTAGACGCCGTCCCAGCGGTCCAGCACCAGGCAGTCGACTCCGTACTGGCCCAGAAGGGTGGCGGCGGCGACGCCGACGGGCCCGGCCCCCACGATGACGACGGGAATCGGGTCGTCGCGGGTCTGCCGAGAACGGTTCATCGCAGGTCACCGACCACCAGAAGGAGGTAGCTCACGGTCGCCAGACCCAGGACGATGGCCGGGGCGATCTCGCGTACGCCGTCGCCGCCCCGGACGTGGGCCACGACTGCCCCTCCGAGGAGCATCAGGAGTCCGGCGGCGGCCAGGCCGCCGATGACCGGGACGAACGCGCCGACGAGCAGGCCGACGACACCGAGGACCTCGAGGAGGCCGATCCGTCGGTAGGCGGTGACGCTGAAGCCGACGTGTTCGGCTTTGGCGCGCATGGCTGGCACGGCGGCGAGCTTGGCGGTGCCGACGGCTGTGAAGGCCACGACCAGAAGGCCGGCAAGGATCGTTGTGGGGTTCATGACAGTTCCAATCTCCAGGTGATGGCAAAGCGGTCGAGTGTTTCCCTGACCGGGGTCTGGTCGGCGCCGCGGGCCAGAGTGACGACGGCGACGACAGCACCGTCCTCGACGGCCCCTCGGACGGACGTGACCGAGGCGATGTCGCGCAGGGCGTCTGCGACGGCCTCTCGGGTGGCCTCGGCGCGCAGGGCCGGTTTGAAGTGTTTGCCCACCCGAGTGACCGGGAGCGCGTCCAGCACGGTGACGGTCTTGGGTGCTGCCGCCTGCTCGGGGACGTGGTCGGCGGCCCAGGCCCGCAGTTCCTCGGGGGTCGGGTTGGCTTCGGATGCGACGGTGACGAACGCGACCGGCACCTCGCCGGCGTGCAGGTCCGGACGGCCCACCGCCTGCGCAGCCGTGACCGCCGGGTGTGCCAGCAGCACGTTCTCGATGACCGCCGGGTCGATGTTGTGACCGCCGCGGATGATGAGGTCCTTGGCTCGGCCGGCGAGGTGGATGAAGCCGTCCGGGTCGACCCAGGCCAGGTCTCCGGTGTCCAGCCAGCCGTCGCGCAGCTTGCCCAGCCCGTCCAGCCCGGGCCCGTCGGGACTTCGGCCGCTGACGTAGCCGGGAAACACGGTCGGTCCGCTGATGGCGAGGACGCCGACTTGACCGGCCGGCAGGTCGACCCACTCACCGTCGTCGGTGACCTTGACGGTCTTCACCTGCTGGTACGGCAGCCGCTGGCCGACGGATTCCCGACGTGGGTGGTGAGGAAAGCTCAGTGCGCTCACGCACGTGGCCTCGGTGAGGCCGTAGCCCTCGACCAGTTGGATGCCGGTGGCGGCCTCAAAGCCGTCCCGCACCGCCAGGGGCAGGGGGGATGCGCCGACGACGGCGAAGCGGAGACTGCTGATGTCGGCGTCCAGGGGATGGCCAGCGAGGACGGAGTACACGGTGGGCACGGCGCTCATCGTGGTGACCCGATAACGCTCGACGAGCTTCCAGAAGTTTGAGAGGAGCGCGTGGTCGCGGTAGCCCTGAGGGCCGGCCCAGATGACGTGGAGTCCTCTGAACAGCGGGCCAAGAACGGTGACAAGGAGTGCGTTGACGTGGAAGAGCGGCAAGGCCGCGAAGATCACCGCGTCGTCGTGCAGCATGCCGGTGACAGAGATCATCCAGGCGTCGCTGACCTCGTTGGCGTGGGTGTGCGCTGCGAGTTTCGGCAGGCCCGTCGTGCCGCCCGTGTGGAAGAGAGCGGCGAGGTCGGCGGCCGAGGGCGGTTCACCCACGAAGGCATCGTGTGGCTGTCCTGCCGCGAGGGCGGATAGGTGCCCGACCCGGATGCCGTCGATAGCGCACAGCTCTGCCTCAACCGGGCCCGCGCCCGTCGCGCTCAGGGCCAGGACGGCCTCGATCCCGGCGTCGGCGGCGAGCTCGCGGGCACGCTCCCAGACCTCGGGCGCGAGGTCGGGGCCGGCGGCCACGAGGATTCGGGCGCCCGACCTGCGCAGCAGCTCGGCGATGTGGTCCTCGGAGAGCCCGCTGTTGATCGGCGCGGCGATGCCGGCGAGCTGGGCAGCGAGCGTTGCGGTGACGAGCTCGTCGCAGTTCGGGGCGAGGAGTGCGACCGCGTCGGTGCGGCGCACGCCGAGCGTGTGGAGCACGTTGGCGTAGCGATGCACGTCCATCAGGAGCTGGGCATGGGTGCGCTCCGCCGGTTGCTCCCACCCTTCGCCGTCCGGGAGCACGGACAGGGCGACGCGGTCCGGCCAGAGACCGGCGGCCCGGACGAGGAGCTCGTACGTCGTGCCCGGCAGGCCACGGTCAGTCAGCGGTATGGCCTCGATGGCAGCAAGATCGCCAGGCCCGTCGTACGTCGGCGAGAGCAGGTCGCCCATCATGCTGTCCTCACGACAGTGCGCTGACGACCGAGGTCAATGGCCCCGTCGTCGCTGCCGATGGAGACTTCGACGACGTCGCCGTGCTTGAGGTACTTGGGGTTCTGGGCCTGCCGCTTGAAGAAGACCTTCCACTTCAGGGCGGGCGGCAGGAACGCGGCAATGATCTCGACTGGCTTCGGGGGTGCGCTCAGGGCGGTCCCCTCCGGGGTCCCGGTGAGGAGCAGGTCACCCGGGTCGAGGCGTTGGAACCGGCTCAGCGCCTGCAGCGCCTCGAGCGGGGAGAAGACCATGTCGCCGTCGACCACCGAGTCCTGGCGCAGCTGGCCGTTGACCCACAGGCGCAGGCGTAGGTCGCCGAACCGCTTGAGCTCATGGTCGTCGAGCAGGACCAGCGCCGGGCCGACGGGCGTGAAGGTCGGGTACGACTTGGACTCGAAGAACTGGGTCTTCGGCAGCTGCACGTCGCGGGCCGAGACGTCGTTGGTCACGACGAGGCCGGCCACGAACGTGGTCCAGTTGTCGGCGGTGACCTGCGTGCCCACTGGGATTGCCTGACCGATGACCAGGCCGATCTCGACCTCGTAGTCGAGGAAGCGCACGTGGTCGGGGCGGATGATGTCGTCGAACGGGCCGCTGATCGAGCCCGACGTCTTGCGGAAGAACGTCAGCGGGATGGTGTCGGGGTTGAGACCTGCGTCCTTCACATGGCTGGTGAAGTTCGTCATCTGCGCCACGACCCGGCAGGGTGCCGTCACCGGGGACACCACATCGAGGGTGGCCGGGTCGACGGTCGTCGTGGTGCCCCGGGCGGCGTCGATCCGCGTGGGCCCGGCGAGCAGCCCGCGGGTGGTCGTGGCGTCGGTGTCGATGCGGGCGGCGCCGCCGGGAGTGCGGACCCACCAGGAGTCCGTCGTGCGGAGGATCGTGGTGCTCATGAGCTCGTCACTTTCAGCATGCCGCGGAGGCGGGTCAGGTCGAACTCGTTGTTGTCGCGCAGTGAGCGAGCCATCGAGACAAGCTCGTGCGCCAGGTCTCGTCCTGGCGTGAGACCGAGGAAGTCCTTGGTGGCCCGTGGTCCCCACTGAGCCAGCCCGGATGCGGTCATCGGCGACCAGCCAGGCTCCAACGTGCAGTCGAACAGGTCACCGTCCGCGAAGTGCTCGACCAGGAGCCCGTCGGGGTCGCGCCAGTAGTCGAAGATCTGGCTGCCCTCGATGTGGCGACCAATTCCCCACGAGCGGTTGAAGCCGAGCTCGCGGAGATACTCCCCGCCGGCGGCCAACGCGTCGAGGTCTCCCACCTGGTACGCCGAGTGCACGTACCGGTTACTGGGCCCGAGCATCATCGCCAGCGTGTGGTGGTCGCTCGGGGTCGTGCCTCGGTCACACCGGATGAAGCTCATCGTCGGGCCGCGCTCACGCTGCCCCTCGTAATACTTGAAGTCGCTGACGATGAGACCCAGGTGCTGGAGGTACCAGTTCAGCGACTCGATGTACTTCGTGGTCTGGAGCACGACGTGGCCCAGTCGCTGGATCGTCGCGGGTGCACGTGGCGGCCGCTGCGTGGTGTTGGCGCGTCGGACGTCGTGCCCGAAGTTGAACTGCTGTGTCGGCTGGGGCGGAAGGGCTGCCAGCTCGTGGGTGTCGGCGACAACCCGGACCATGCCACCACTCGGGTCGGTCAGGTCCACGGTGAGCCCGCCGATGCTCTCCGGAAGCGTCTCGACGTTCGTGCAGGTGGCCCCGGCCAGCCGCACCAGGTCGACGGTCTCCGCGGCGCGGAAGGCCGCTCCGAGGTACCTCGAACGTGGCCCGCGTCGTACGATCACACAGGGCGCGCCCGGGTCGTTGCCTCTCAGCTGCAGCTCGTCCACCGTCCTGCTCACCGTGGTGAACCCGAACGCGTGCGCGAAGCGCTCCGAGGCAACGAGGTCGGGCTTGACGAACTCGAGCCAGGCCAGGTCGAGCACCTTGATGACGGGGTTCCTTGCGCGTCCCGGGTGCTCAGCAGGCAGCGCACCCTGCTCGCAGTGCAGGTCGGTGTGGGTTCCGTGGTGACTGGTCATTGCCGCTCCTCCGTTGATCTTCTGACGTAATCGTCATTCATGACCACATGCTCAGTCAAGGGTTTCTGAGGTAATCGTCATTCCTGACTGGACGCGCTAGGGTGGATGCACAACGAGACCCAGACAAGAGGAGCGGCCGTGAGCAACGTCCCAGCGCAGCAGCAGAGCAACCGACTGGACCGTCGCAAGGCCCGGACGCGAGCGGCTCTCATCCGGGCCGCGCAGACGCTCATTGCCGAGGGCAGGACGAACGTGCCGATCCTGGAGATCACTCAGGCAGCTGACGTCGGGATGGGGTCCTTCTACAACCACTTCGAGACCAAGGAGCAGCTGTTCGAGGCCGCGGTCGAAGCAGTGATGGACGCCTACGGCGAGCTGCTCGACAACCTGACCGCCGACATAGAGGACCCCGCAGAGGTGTTCGCCTGCAGCTTCCGGCTCACCGGGCGACTGCACCGGCGGGAGCCGGAACTCAGCCAGGTGCTTCTCAACAACGTGTTCCGGCTGCTCAGCGCCGACAATGGCCTGGCACCACGAGTCCGCCGGGACATCGCGGCAGCCGTCGATGCCGGGCGCTTCGACGTCGAGGACCTCGACGTGGCTGTCACGATGAGTGCCGGAGCCCTGCTCGGCCTCGGCCACCTGCTGCACGCCCAGCCGGCCCGTGACGTCGAGGAGACCACCGACCGAGTGGCTGAGGACCTGCTGCGCATGTTCGGTGTGCCCCGGCAACGGGCGCGGCGGATCTGCTCGCTGCCCCTGCCTGACCTCGACGCGGCACCCGGCGACGGCTCGGCGGCCTGACCTCCGGTCCTCCCGCCATCGACGACAACAGTCTCTTCGAACGCTACTGACGAAATCATCACTAACGAGGTATTCTTCAGTCCAGCGGTGGCCCTCCCCATGGCCGCCTGAAGACGCTGAGGAGACTCTCCGATGAGCACCCCGACCTTCGACGCCCTTCTCGTCGACGCCGCCCTTGGCCCCCTGAACCGCTTCCTTCCGGACAGGTCCACGGCGAAGTGGGGAGTCTCTCTCGCGCGCACTCCGGGGAGAGCTGCTCGACGACTGGGCGAGCTGGGTGCCGAGGCAGGACGCATCCTCAGCGGGACCTCGACGCTCGCGCCGCACCGCGCGGACCGCCGGTTCACCGACGTCGCCTGGATCGAGAACCCGTTGCTGAGACGCCTGGTCCAGCTCTACCTGGCCGGCCGCCACACCGCCGAGCAGCTCCTGATCGAAGCCGACCTGGACCCACGCGACCGTGCGCGCGCGCGGTTCTTCCTCGACAACGTCGCCGAGGCGGTCGCCCCCAGCAACGTCCCCCTCGTCAACCCTGCTTCGGCCAAGGCGGCCATCGACACAGCAGGGTTGAGCCTGGTCCGCGGGGGCAGGCAGCTGGTCAAGGACATGGCCTCGGCCCCGCGCCTGCCGGAGATGGTCGACAGCGCCAGCTTCGTCGTGGGCGACAACATCGCCGCGACCGGCGGCGGGGTCGTCTTCCGCAGCGAGGTGCTGGAGCTGATCCAGTACACCCCGCAGACCGACGAGGTCTACGAGGTGCCGACGCTCGTGGTCCCGCCCACGATCAACAAGTTCTACGCGATCGACCTCGCCCCGACGAGGAGCCTCGTCGAGTTCGGGGTCCGGCAGGGCAGGCAGGTGTTCGTGATCTCCTGGCGCAACCCGGACCCGGCGCATGCATTCTGGAACTTCGACACCTATGTCGACGCCATCCTCGAAGCTCTGGGGGCAGTTGAGGAGATCACGGGGAACGCGCAGACGGTGCTCGGGGGTGTCTGTTCAGGCGGCATCCTCGCCAGCATGACGGCGGCCTACCTGACCGGTATCGGCCAGCAGGACCGGCTGGCCGCGCTCTGCCTGGCGGTGACGGCCTTCGACAGCCGGGACGCCGAGACGGTGTCCGCCCTCGTCGACGAGCGGTTGGCGAGCCACGCTAAGGCGACATCGGCACGCAAGGGATACCTGGATGGGCGGGCGCTGGCCGAGGTGTTCGCATGGCTGAGGCCCGGGGACCTGGTGTGGAACTACTGGGTGAACAACTACCTGATGGGGAGGCGGCCCCCGGCGTTCGACATCCTGTTCTGGAACTCCGACACCACCCGGATGACCGCCGCACTGCACGCTGACTTCGTCGACCTGGCGATGGACCATTCGCTCGCACGATCTGGGGCCCTCACCGTCCTCGGCGTGCCGATCGACCTTCACACGATCACCGTTGACACCTATGTGGTGGCCGGCATCGCCGACCACATCACCCCGTGGGAGAACTGCTACCGAAGCGCTCAGCACGTGGGCGGGAGAACCCGCTTCGTGCTGTCGACCAGTGGTCATATCGCTGCCCTGGTCAACCCGCCCGGCAACCCGAAGGCGTCCTTCCACACCAACGACGACATGACATCCGACGCCGCGGTGTGGCTGGGGGGGCTCCGATCTCCAGCCGGGCAGCTGGTGGACCGATCTCGGACTGTGGCTGGACGAGCGCTGTGGCCAGCTCCGTCCAGCACCCGAGACGCTCGGGTCGCACAGCCTGAGCCTGCTGGTGGAGGCGCCCGGCACCTACGTCTTCGACCGATGACCGAGTCCCAGCGGCTCCGTGTCCTCGGCCACGACGTCCGGGTGTCAGTCCGGCCGGGCACGGCACCAGGCCCACCGCTGGTGCTCTGCAACGGTATCGGCGCCAGCCTCGACCTGCTCCAGCCCTTTGTCGACGAGGTCGACCCACGGATCGAGGTGGTTCGGTTCGACGTACCTGGCGTGGGTGGCTCCCCGACGCCGAGGGTGCCGTACAACTTCGCCCTGCTGGCGTGCTTCGTGGGGACGCTGCTCGACCGGCTCGGCTACGACCGGTTCGACACCCTCGGCATCTCTTGGGGCGGGGGCCTCGCCCAACAGCTCGCCTTCCAGTTCCCGCGACGCTGCCGTCGGCTGGTGCTGGTCAGCACCGGAACCGGCATGTTGATGGTGCCAGGACGCCTCACCCTGCTCAGCAAGATGCTGACGCCCCGGCGCTATCGCGACCCGGCATATGCCCGGTCCATCGCGGCGGAGCTGTACGGCGGCCGGATGCGTGGGCGGCCCGACGAAGTCAGGCCTGTGGCGTATGAGCCCGAGCGCTCAGGCTCTTC
Organism: Terrabacter sp. Root181; assembly: GCF_001428505.1. Lineage (GTDB taxonomy): Bacteria > Actinomycetota > Actinomycetes > Actinomycetales > Dermatophilaceae > Terrabacter. The sequence goes on along the minus strand of NZ_LMHU01000001.1, from coordinate 907,954 downwards.
AACCGGCTACGTCCTCCAGCTCCTCGCGGGCGTGGGTTGGTCGAGCCTTCCGGCCCTGCCACTGATCCGGCAGCGCACCTTGATCCTCGCCGGGACAGACGACCCGATGATTCCACTGGTCAATGCGCGGCTGATGCTCACCCTGCTGCCCCATGCCTCGATCCACGTCTTCGACGACGGCCACCTCGGGCTCCTCACCGCCGCCGACGAGCTCGGCCCGCTCGTCTCGAGCTTCCTGACCTCACAGGGAGACGAGGACGCCTGGTCCGGCGACTGACGCCCGCCTACCCCGTTCTGCCGAGGTCGAGCCGGGAGACCCTCAGGTGCCTCGCTTCCATCCGACGAAGTCTCCTGAGCGAACTGAGGCCTACGTCACATGGGCCTCCGCGCACTTGCCAATCTGCACTACTGACGATATCGTCAATAGTGCAGGAAATGAACAAGAGGCCCTAGTGGGCCGGAATCTAGTGAAGGTGGTACCCATGACACAGCACACGAACTTCTCTGAGCGGCTGGACGATCTGCAGCAGCGGGTCGGGACGGCCAGGTCCGCGGTGCAGACGGCCGCGACCGAGTCCGAGTCGCAGCTCAAGGAGCGGATCGACCAGGCCCAGGCTGTCCTGGACCAGTCCGTCCAGGACGCCCGGCAGGACGTCTCCGAGGCCGCCGACGGTGCTCGGGCCAAGTGGGCACAGCTGAAGGCTGACGCTGCGGCGAAGAGGAGCGACGTCAAGGCCAACATGGACAAGCGGGCCCTCCACATGGACGCCAAGGTGGCCACGACCGACGCGGACTGGGCAGAGGCTGATGCGGCCGAGGCCCTCGACTTCGCCGACTGGGCGGTCGGGAACGCGCAGCTGTCGATCCTCGACGCCATCCACGCCCGCGCCTACGCCGACACGCTCACGGCCGCCGACGCCAGGTAGTCCCCGACCGGACCGGACGTCAGGAGGCCTGGTTCTTCTCACAGTTGCGCCGACGCGGGCAGGGGTGGTCAACGCCCTGCCCGCGCGGCATCACCGGGGGAAGTGCGCAATGACACCCGCGTTGAAGGCCACTGAGCCGCTCAGCAAAATGTCATCCGGGCCGGTCGCGGGGTGGCGGAGATCTACGCCGGCATCACCCTGCGCCAGTTCGGCGAGCAAGCCGATCAGCCGCCCGTCTGGCATCCCGCCGGGCGGCGCAAAGCAAAGGAGCCGAAGTGAAAACCACTCACCCGGAACCCGGCAGCCCCGCTCTGATGCAGCACCTTCGCGAGCGCGGCAGGCGCCGGGAGAACCGGATCGCGGACCGGATCACGCGGTTCGCTGGTTCGATGAAGTTCGTCTACATCCACGTCATCTGGTTCAGCCTGTGGATCGGCCTCGGCGTCGAGGACTACCCGTTCGGACTCCTGACGATGATCGTGTCGCTCGAGGCCATCTTCCTGTCGACCTTTGTCATGATCAGCGAGAACCGCGCCGACGAGAAGCGCCACGTGATCGCGGACGAGGCCTGGCGGACGGTCCAGGACGAGAGCGACCAGAACGAGAGGCTGCTGCGCCTGTCCCAGGAGATCCTCGAGCTCACCCAGGAGATCCACGCGGCGAGCGCTTCAGCCACTCCGGCGAGTCGCCCCAGAGCTCAGTGAAGACCAGCAAGCCCTCCGGGTCGTCAACCGCTGCCGTCAGCGGTTGACACTCAGCGGTTGACACGGAGAACGACCTGGCAGCCGCCAGGGAAAGGCAGCGACATGATCCAGCCACGGCAGCCCGCGACCGAGCTCTCGACGCCGCTCACTCGTGGCTGGCGGCCGGTCGTGCCTCCTCGACGGCCGGTGCTGTTCGTCAACCCCAGGTCTGGTGACGGCGCAGCGACCCGCCACGGCGTGGTTGAGCTGGCACGTGAGCGCGGAGTCGAAGCGGTGGTCCTCGGCTCGGACGACGATCTGAGGACCCGCGTCTCGGAGGTTGTGGCCGATGGTGCCGATGCGCTCGGAATGGCGGGCGGCGACGGGTCGCTTGCGGCCGTGGCGGCAGTCGCTGCCGCACGCGGGTTGCCCTTCGTCTGCATCCCGGTCGGGACACGCAACCACTTTGCGCTGGACCTCGGCGTGGACCGGCACGACGTGCCCGGGGCCATGGACGCGTTCACTGACGGGGTGGAGCGCCTGATCGATGTGGGCCACGTCAACGGCCGGATCTTCTTGAACAACGTCTCCCTCGGCATCTACGGAGAGGCTGTTCAGGAGGCCGGCTATCGCGACTCGAAGCTCCGCACCCTGGCGGAGACGGCGCGCCGGGTGCTTGGCCCCAGTGGGCCGGTGCCAGCGCTGCGCCTGGTCGACGACACCGGACGAGAGCATGCCCGGCTCGCTGTGCTGCTGGTGTCCAACAACCCGTATGCGTTGAACGGTCCTGGGCTGGGCACCCGACCAACGCTCGCCAGCGGTCAGCTGGGGATCCTGGTGCTCGACACACCAGAGGAGAGGCAGCACCATCCGGGGCGAGCCTGGAGCGCTCCCCACCTCGAGGTCCAGGCCCCGGCGACCGTGCACGCCGGCATCGATGGCGAGGCCGTCGAACTCGTTGCTCCACTCGAGTTCGTCGTCCGTCCGGCTGCGCTGCGGGTCAGGATCTCTGCGCGCCATCCGGGCGCCTCGCCCGCAGCCCGAATCCCTCCCCCATGACACCCCCATGGCTGGACGGGAAAGCCGATTCAGGCATTGGTACAAGTCGAGCGCCCTCAAGTGCCTTCCCAGCTGCGGCGATGCGTTTCCCCAGACCGATTCGGCGGGCGGCTCATTGCTGCCGTGCCGGCAGGAGCTGGGCGATGGCCAGGCCATCGAACAACAGTGTGTTGATCGCGACGAACTGCGCCAGCGCGGCGTACCAGCCGGGCTGCAGACTCGGCTACGTGTCGGTCCGCTCCGGCTCGCCCTGCTTCTCGGACCCGTCAGCACTCGCGCCCGCTGCCGCCTCCTCGGCCTCCTCGGCCTCCTTGGCCGCAGCCTTGACGTCCTGCGCGACGACGTGGTCGACAGCGGACTCCACGATGGCGTCGGCCATCGCGAGCGCCCGCCGCAGCTCGACGACGGCTGGGTCGGAGACCAGGGCGACGATGGCAGAGTGGCCGGGCTCGACCGCGGACTCCAGCTCGTCAGACAGCTCGCTGCGGTGATGGAGCTGGCCCACCTTGCCGGCCGCGGCCCCCGCAGCGCCGAGCACCGCGGCGCTTGCGAGAATCGTCGGCGGGAAGATGAGACCGAGGACGGCTCCGCCGACCACGCCCCACTTGAGGCCGCGTCGGGTGGTGTGGTCGGTGGCCTTCTGGATCTCCAGCTGCCCGTCTGCCGCCCGCTTGACGACGATGACACCCTCGATCTGGACGTGCCGGCCATCCTCGACCGACTTGAGTGCCTCGTAGGCGTCCTGCGCCGTTCCGGTGTCCGAGAAGTCAGCGATCAGCAGGGTGTACGCGCCGTCGTACACCGCCCCACCGGACATCGTCACATCGGTCTCATCGGGTGTGTTCGGGACTTCGGACATCGACGCCTCCTGGTTCAAGGGTGGGCGCCGCCGGCTTGACGTGTACCGGTCGCGCCAGTGTGCTTTCGGACACTACTCCTGAGAAGGGACGGGCAGCGGCTTGCCGACAAGAGGCAGCCTGCGGCGCGCCGCGCCAGGTCCCACGGGGGAACGCCTGGGCCGCACCGGACCGCAGGCCGCCCACCTCCGGTGAGGTGGGCGGCCTGCGCCGCTGGCAGCTCTTTCGGACGCCGCTCAGCGCACCGCGTAGGCGGCCTTGACGACCTGCGTCACCGAGGCGCCCTTGCTGTCGGTCACCTCGACCCGCGTGGTGACCGTCTTGCCGCTGGCACCCGTGTGGTCGACGGCCGCACTCCAGACACCGCCGTCGCTGGACACGGCTGCGTCCGTCCACGTCGTGCCGCCGTCGTAGGAGAAGGCGAACTTCGCAGAGACGATGTCACCGGGGGCGTAGCCACCGTGACCGGTGACCCGGATCGGGAGCACCTGTCCGGCCGAGGCGGCGAGGGTCTTGCTGCCTTCCTCGGGCAGGCCGACCCGCGGGAAGAGCAGCGGGAGACCGACCGAGAACGTGTCGGGGTCGAGCGCGGAACGGAAGCCCCACGTCGTCTTGACCTCGGTGGAACGGGCCCACTGCCTCGCCGGGCCCCCGAACTTGCCGGTGTTCATCTCGAGCTCGTAGGCCGAGTCCTCGGCCGGCACCTCGAAGACGCCGTTGGGGTAGTAGCTGTAGCCGATCTCCTCGCCGTTGCGGCGCAGCGTGAGGTTGCCCTCGTCACCGAAGCTGCCGGGGTTGGCCACGTGCCCGAAGTCATCGCCCCACATCTGGGGGGCGAAGCCCATGAGGCCGCCCTGACGCTCGGCCGTCAGCTGCTCGACGCCCTGGTCGTTCTTGATCGCAGCCGGGGCGACGATGCCGCCGTACCAGCTGTCGGTGCGGACGCTGCCGGCCGGGTAGGTGCGCCAGGCCTCGGTCATCGCCTCTCCGAAGGGGAAGCTCGACGTGAGGTAGTGCAGCCACTTCGTGCCGCCGTCGGTGTAGAACTCCGTGCGCTTCGTCGCCACCTGCACGGCTTCGTAGGCGGAGACACCGAAGGTGACACCGTTGTCACGGCCGGCGTAGACGAAGTCCAGGAGCGGAGTGTCGACGCCCATGCCCTTGTAGTCCGCCTCCGTGCGGCCGAGCTTCTTGTCCTGCACGACGAACGTCTTGTCGTCGGTCACCGGAGTCGACTGGGTGAAGCCGAGGTTGTAGACGTACGGGCTGCTGGCCGTCGCCTTCCAGGAGAGCGTCAGCTCACCTCCGGGGGCGGTGGCAAGGAGCGCCTGGAGCTGGTCGCCCTCGGCCATCGGAAGGGAGTAGGTCGCCACGCTGAGCGGCGCGAAGCCGGCCACGGGCAGCCACTTTCCGGGAGCCGGAGCGTACGCGAGCAGGGCCTTGGCACCGGCTGCGCGGGCCCGGTTGACCATCGCCGGCGAGATGCCGCTGGTGCTCACCTTGACGAGCACGACCTTGCCACCCACGCGGGCGGGGTCGAAGATCGAGCCGGTGCCGCCGTCGACGAGACCCGCGGTGCTGACGCCGTCGAGGCCGGGCGCCGCGTTCGGCGCCGCGATCGGGTGCAGCACTGGTCCTCCGAGGACCGACATCGAATCGACGGCAGGCGCGTAGCGGCGCGACCAGTCACCGAACTCCCAGGTGCCCTGCTGGGGGTTGCCCTGCACGTCGGCATACACGGCGGTCGTCGTCGGGCCAGTGCTGAGGGAGCCGGCGTGGATCCACGTGTCGTCCCACGTGCGGGAGAACGAGAGGACCGAGGCCTTGGCCTCGCTGGGCCGGTCCGTCTTGACCGACAGCAGGTGCGCCTTGGTCGCGTCGAAGTCGACGGTCGTGTCGCCGGTGACCTTGATCTCCGGTCGGCCGAAGTAGGCGATGGAGCCGACCGTGCCCGCCGTCAGGTAGGTGGGGTCCGCCGTCCTGACGAAGCTCGACAGGAAGTACGTGCCCGGGCGCACCTGGAACTTCTGCTCCGCAGCGCCGTTGTTGAAGGCGCGCTGCGCCTTGATGGAGTCGATGTTGACCACATCGACGCTCGAACCCAGGTTGGCCGGGTTGCCGAGGCGGTCCTTCATCCGGACCGTGAGCTGCACCGTCTCGGGAGTGACGAAGAGCGAGAACGGCGTCGACACGTTGGCGCCGCCGGTGGCGACGATGCGGCCGGTGACGTCTCCGTACTGCGCGGCGTCGAGCTTCGCGGTCGGGTCGACCTTGACGGGGACCTTGACGGTCGCACCCGCGGGGACGGTCACCGACGACGCTCCGAGCACGACCGGCGCCGACTTGACGGCCGAACCGTCGTCACCGGTGACACCGGCGACGGACAGCTGCAGGGTGACCGGCTGGTCGGTGACGTTGGTGTAGGGAAGGTCGATGGTCGTGATCTGGGAGCTCGTGTGCGGCCACGCGAACGTCCCGGCCTGCACGGGCATGGTGGTCACCGGGGCCTTCGCCGCGGCGATCACATCCAGTCGACCCGCGCCCTGCGCGCGGACGTCACCGGGAACATCGGACTTCGCCGACGACACGAGGGCCGCCTTGAGCTGCTGCCCGGTCCAGGTCGGGTGCGTCTGCTTGACGATGGCGGCGGCACCGGCGACGTGCGGCGTCGCCATCGACGTGCCCGACATCGCGACGTACGCGTTGTCGCCCCGCCCGCCTGAGCGCGCCGCGGTGATGCCGACGCCGGGCGCCGAGATCTCCGGCTTGAGGGTGTGGTCGACCGCTGTGGGCCCGCGGCTGGAGAACCACGCCGGCACGTCCTGACGGTCCACCGCGCCCACCGTCAGCACCGCGGGAGCGCAGCCGGGAGCCGAGACCGTGTTGTTCGCCGAGCCCGTGTTGCCCGCCGCGATGACGAAGAGGGTGGAGCTCGTGGTGGCGAGCTCCTGCGCGGCGGACGACATCGGGTCGTTGCAGGCGGCAGGTGCCCCATTGCTCCCCAGGCTCATGGACACGACGTCGGCGCCCTGCGAGACCGCCCACTCCATGCCGCCGATGATCATCGAGTCGGAACCACCACCGTTGTCACCGAGCACCTTGCCGATGAGCAGCTGCGTCTCGGGGGCGACGCCCTTCTCGAGGCCATCGCTCGCCGCCCCGGACCCGCCGACGGTGGAGGCCGTGTGCGTGCCGTGACCGTGCACGTCCGACAGCGCTCCACCCGCTGAGCCGGTGAAGTCCTTGGACGCCACGATCCGACCCTGCAGGTCAGGGTGCTCGGCGTCGGCGCCCGTGTCGAGGACGGCGACCTTGGTGCCGGCTCCCTTGAGGCCCTCTGCCCAGGCCTTGTCGGCGTTGACCTGCTTGGTCGACTGGTCGAGGGTGGCGTACGCCTTGGCGTCGAGCCAGATCTTCTCGATCTTGGCACCCGCCGCGGTGGACGGGTCCGTCGCGTCGGCGAAGAAGTGCGCGGCCTGCGCCTTGCCGGCCTTGAGCGCGACGCCGTCGATCGAGTGCAGCGTCTGGCCCTTCGCCGCGCCCTTCGGGGTGACCGGTGCCGAGCGGGCCCGGCTGAGGTCAGTGGTGTAGCGCGCGATGACCGGCACGCTGTCGGTGCTGGCGTCGTCGTAGCCCATGGCGACGAGCCCGGTCACGTTGAAGAGCTCCTCGTCCACCTTGCCCGAGGCCAGGGCGTCCACGGCATCGGCGGGATAGACGTAGACGTCCTTGCCGACCCGGCGCGTCTCGACAGAAGGCACGGTGCCGTCCTCGCGCGGCAGCACGGTGACGATCGGCGCGTTGGTGCCGGCCCCGGTGACGAGGACCTTGTCACCCGTGATCAGGGTGACGGTCTTGGGGGCGTGGCTCGCCGCCTGGGCAGCGGACGATCCGACGATCGGACGGGGTGTGGCACCTGAGTCCTGGCCGAAGGCCGAGGTGGGGGCGGCCGCGGTGGCGGCAACGATGGCAACCGTTGCCACCCCTAGGGTGTGACGCCAGATGGGGCGCATGCTGGTCCTCCGGGGGATGGGGCGCGAGCCCGCTGTTCGGGTCACGCTGCGTGAGGGTGGCGCAAGGGGTGGGACTCCTCCGCCGCGAGCCACAGTGCCCGAGGAGCCGGTTTGTCGGGAAGAATGTGTGTGCGGCGGTTATGTGTCATGGCGCAGGTGCGCCACCCGCCCGGGAGAGTGACAGGGCGACCGGAAGGAGCGAGGGTGGAAGCGCTCGCAGCGCTGGGTCTCGGTCGCGGAGAGGCGACGCTCTACCGCACGCTGGTCGGTCTGGGTGGGACCGGCGTCGACGACCTGGCCCATCGGTGCCAGCTCTCGAGCGCGGAGGTCGAGGACGGCCTCGTCGGTCTGGAGGGCAAGGGACTGGTGGCACAGGCGGCCGCCACTCCCGGCCGCTGGGTGGCGGCACCACCGGGCATCGCGCTGCGTGCCCTCCTCAACGACCGCCGTCACGAGCTCGACCAGGCCGAGCTCGTGGCCGCGCGGCTGGCGGAGTCGCATCGCACCGATGCTGCGGGGAGTGTTCACGATCTCGTCGAGGTGGTCGTCGGGGCCGGCGCGGTCGGACAGCGGTTCCACCAGCTGCAGCTGGGAGCCGTCGAGGAGGTCTGCGTCCTCGTCACCGACACCCCGACGGCCGTCACCGCGGCGGAGAACCAGGCCGAGGACATCGCGGCGGCCCGCGGCGTCCGGTACCGGGTCGTGCTCGAGCGCGACGTGCTGGAGCAGACGTCGCAGACCGAGCTCGTGGCGGTGATACGCCGCGACGAGGAGGTGCGGATCAGCGACCGTGTCCCGACCAAGCTCGTCATCGCCGACCGTCGCACCGCGATGGTGCCCCTCGATGCCGACTCCCCGGAGCCGGCGGCCCTCGTCATCCACTCGACCGGGCTCGTCCAGTCCCTCCTGTCGCTCTTCGACTTCGTCTGGCGCGAAGCCTGGCCGCTCAACTTCGCGTCTCCGGAGAGCGACGAGCTCGTGGAGACGGCCCCGGGACCGGACGAGACCGACCTCCAGGTGCTGTCGTTGCTCATCGCCGGCGCCTCCGACGTCCTGGTCGCGAGACAGCTCGACGTCGGGCTGCGCACGGTCCAGCGCCGCGTCCGTTCGCTCATGGATGCCACCGGCGCCAACAGCCGCATCCAGCTGGGTTGGGCGGCACACGAAAAGGGCTGGCTCCGGCGACCGTAGCTCAACAGTGGCCGTCACCGTGCCGCCTAACGTTAGACAAGGGTTGTACATCTTCGCGATCGGACGCCTAAGGTCGGCACCATGGACCCCCGCTCCGCACTCGAGGCGGTCCGTACCGCTCCCACCCTCCTCAAAGCCATGCGGGCCGCCTCGGCGCTCGCCGACGTCACCAGCCAGTCGGTCGGTGACGTCGTCGGTGACCTGACCTCGGCGACGCTCTCCGACGATCCCCTGACCGCCCTTGCCGCCGTCCACGCGCTCGGCGTATGCGACGACCCCGCCGCGGCATCGCTTCTCGCACAGCTGGTGCGTGACGAGCGGCGCCATGTGGCGGAGCACGCGCTCGACGCGCTGCGGCACACGACTCCCGTCGACGACGCGCTGCCCCACCTCGTCGGCGCGAGCCGCGACGGCGGCTTCACCGGAATGCTGGCCCAGCGCACCCTCGAGAGCTGGGCGGCCCAGCAGCCGGACCGGGTGCGCGGGGCCCTGCTGACCGGTCTGGCAGCAGCCGACCACGACGGCCGCGCGCGACTGGCCGAGACGCTGGGGCTGGTGCCCGGAGCGGCGACCACGACTGCGCTCATCACTCTCGCGGCAGACGACACCGAGGTGCTCCCGGTGCGCGCGGCAGCGACGGCCGCCCTCGGCGACGGACCTGCGGCCGGCCACAGCGCCGAGGCGCTCCTCGTGTCGTTGGCCCGCACTGTCGGCCCCCTGGCCCAGACCGCCCGGCTCGCCCTCTTCGACCTCCGTCCGGCGCCGGTGCCGGTGCCGTGCGTCCCTGACGGGCTGACCGTCGTGCAGCTCTTCCTCCACTCCGACATCGACGGGCGGCTGCACCACTCCGGCCGGGGCGACACCGGTGGCATCGCCACGCTGCTCGTGCACCTCGGGGACGCCCTGCTGCGGGGCGATCCCGCCGTGGCTCGGGTCATCACCGTGTCGGGCGGCAGCCCCGACCCGGCCCAGTTCCCCTCCGGGCGTCCGTCCGCCGCGCCCGGAGGCCACGTCGGCTCCTCGCTGCTCGCTCCGGGCCACCACTACGCCAGGGTGCCGCTGTCAGGTCCTGTGGGAGTGGGCCGGGCGTGGCCGGCGCGGGTCGCGGCGCGCCGCGGAATCCGCCGGGTCCTCCGGGCTGCGGGCCGCGTCGACGCGATCCACCTGCGGATGGCCGACGTCGGGTCCATGGCCGCCGCCGAGGTGGCGGACGAGCTCGGCATCCCCGTCGTGCTGACCGTCGCGCCCGACCCCCAGGCCCTCATCGACGCGCGGGACCGCACCGGGACGCTGACCCGTGCCGGGTTCGGCGAGGCTGATCTCGCGGAGCACCTGTGGTTCCGCGACCAGCTGCTCCGCGACCTCGCTGCGCGCGCCTCCCACCTCGTGCTCTTCCCGCGCCCACAGGTCGGCGACGACCTGCGGCGCTACCTCGGGATCGACATCGAGGTGCAGCGAGAGCGCCTCGGCGTCGTCGGCGAGGGCATCGACGTGGCGGGTGTCGACCGCATCGTCGGCGAGGCCCTGGACAGGTCCGGACGACGCCGCGGGTCCGGCGTCGCCACCGCACTCGACGAGCTCGACGCCCTCCTCCGCACCCTCCCCGACGACCGCCGGGCCCTGCCGACCGTCGTGTCGGTCGGTCGGCTCAACCCCGTCAAGGGGATGGCGACCCTCGTGCAGGCCTGGCGCGACGACGCCCTGCTGCGCGAGCGTTGCAACCTGCTCGTCGTGGGCGGCGACCTCGACCACCCGAGCGCCGAGGAGGGCGCCGAGCTGGCCCGCATCGACGCCGTCGTGCCGCCCGGCGAGGCGGCCGACCAGGGGCTGCTCCTGGCCGGCCACCGCCCCAACGCGACGACCATCGCGTGGCTCGCGCGACTGCGCGGACGGCCGGGCGAAACGGCGCCGCCCGGGGTCTACGTCAGCGCGAGCCTCAAGGAGGAGTTCGGCATCGCGATCCTCGAGGCGATGGCCGTCGGGCTCGTCGTCGTCGCGCCCGACGGCGGGGGCCCGGCGACCTACGTCGCCCACGGGGAGACGGGCATCCTCGCCGACACGTCCACCGCCGCCGCCCTCGCAAACGCGACCCACGCCGCACTCGACCTCGCCGCGGCACCGGACGCCGACGCCCGGATGGCGCAGGCCCGGGACATGGTGCGCACGAGGTTCGGCATCGACACGATGGCCGCGTCGCTCGCCGCGGTCTACCGTCAGGTGGCGCCACAGCGAGCGGATGGGCCGCGCCTGTCCGACGCCGTGGAGGGAGCCTCGTGACGCTCCTCGTCATCAGCCCCGACTACGCCTCCCACCTCTACCCGCTCGCCACCCTCGCCACGGCCTGGCGTGACGCGGGTGAGCGCGTCGTCGTCGCCACAGGCAAGGCCACCGACGCCCTCGTCACCGCCTTCGGCTACGAGCGCGAGCACCTGCAGCTGGGGCGCGGCTCGAACCCGGGCGTCATCCGGGCCGAGGAGCAGCCGGCCGGCGAGGACGACTCGCTCCGCGGGTTCTTCGAGGCGACGAGGCTCGGCGCCGTCGAGACGCTCGCCTACCAGGCGCGGGCGCGCGGGGACGACCTGCTCTGGAACGCCGTAGGCGTGGCCCGGGCCGTGCACGACGTCGTCGACCGGGTGCGCCCCGACACGGTCATCGTCGACCACCTCGCCTTCGGTGCCCGACTCGGTCTCGCCAGCGGGGGCACCAGCCACGCCGACGTCGTGCTGGGACACCCGTCCGCCCTCACCGTCGGCGACGAGGTGTACGGCTACCCACCCGCCTGGCCCCGTGCCTTCACGCCCGGATCGGACGCCCTCGCCGAGCTTCGGCGGCTCTCGGAGCGGGTGCGCGACGACTTCACGGCGCAGTGGAACACCGCACTGGCGCAGCTGTCGCACGGGGCCCCGCCGAGCGTGGACGCCTTCGCCGAGACCGGCGACGTCCTGATGCTCAACTACCCCGCGGAGCTGCACGACCCCCACCGCACCTCGCTGCTCCCGCGCCACACCTTCCTCGGCTCCGCGGTGCGGGCCGAGGCCCCGGACGAGCAGGTCGAGGAGTGGCTCGGCCGCAGCGACGAGCCGGTCGTCTACGTCAGCCTCGGCAGCTTCCTCTCCGCCCGGTCGGACCTGATCGCGACGATCGTCGAGGCGCTGCGCCCGCTCGACGTCCGCGTCGCCCTGGCCCACGGGTCGACGCCGCGTGCCCTGCTGGGTGCACTCCCCGAGTCGTGGCTCGTACGCGAGATGCTCCCGCAGGTGACCCTGCTCGGTCACGCTTGCGTGGCCGTCTCGCACGGCGGAAACAACAGCGTCACCGAGTCACTCACGGCCGGTGTCCCCCTGCTGCTGCTCCCCCTCTCCACCGACCAGTTCGCCGGCGCCGCCGCCGTCGAGGAGCAGCGGCTGGGCGAGGTGCTCGACCCCAACCGCGCCGACGCCGTTGCGATCCGCTCGGCCGCCGAACGCCTCATGGGCTCCGCGGACGTCGTGGACCGCACGGGGCTGCACCGGATGGGTGTGTCGCTGCGCGAGCATCCGGGACCCCGACGGGCCCGCGACGCGCTGATGCAGCAGACGGCGCCCGCCGACGGGAGCGGCCCTGCGACGGTCTGAGCCTCCCCGCGGGTGGGGACGTCGACCCGGAAGGTGAGCGGCGGCATACGCCCTCGGTCGGGCGGGAGCACGTCAACGGGGGTGTGGGCTCCGCCACCGGCCGGCGGCGATCTGCTCGCCCCCGACCCACACGCCGCCGACGTCGGACGTCGTCCCCAGCGCGAAGACCTTGGACAGCGCGTCGTCGGGGGACGACGCGTTGTCGAGTCCCACGGCGAGCGGGTCGCCGGGCTCGGGCAGCACCCAGACGGCGTCGAACTGCTTGCCGACCGACAGGTCACCCACGTCGTGACCGAGCCCGAGCGCGTCGGCGCCCGCCCCGGTGCTCAGCCAGAGCAGGTGCGCCGAGGTCAGCAGCATCCCGTCCAGGCCGAGGAGCTGCTGGACGAAGTACGCCTGCAGTCCCTCCTTGAACAGCGAGAAGCCGGTGCCGGCGCCGACGTCCGAGCCGAGGGCGACGCGCACCCCCGCCTCGACGTGCCGACGGAGCGGGAAGAGCCCGCTGCCCAGCGCCGCGTTGCTCGTGGGGCAGTGCGCCACGGCGGCGCCGCGCTGGGCGAGCGTCCTCAGCTCGGCATCGGTCGGGTGGACGTCGTGCGCCAGCACGGACCTCGACGTGACGAGGCCGAAGCGGTCGTAGGTGTCGACGTACGAGGCCCCGTCGAAGAGCGCGGCGACCTCGCTGATCTCGTGATGGTTCTCGTTGAGGTGCGACGTGAAGAGCGACCCGGGCACCTCGGCGAAGGTGGCGGCACAGGCCTCGAGGATCGCCTCGCTCGCCGAGAGGGAGAAGCGCGGTGTGACCGCGTAGCGCAGCCGGCCCTTGCCGTGCCAGCGGGCCGCGAGGTCGCGCGACTCGGCGTGGGCGCGCTCGGCGGTCGTGAGCAGCGGCTCGGGCAGCAGCCGGTCCGAGGTCACGAGGCCGGTCGTGACCCGCAGGCCCCAGTGGTCGGCCGCCTCGAACATCGCGTCGACGGCCGGGGCCTGATGGGCGCCGAAGACGAGCGCGGTCGTCGTCCCGGCGTCGACGAGCCCCGCCACGAAGTCACGGGCCACGCCACGGGCGTGGTCGACATCGGCGAGCCGCATCTCCTCCGGCAGGGCGTAGCGGTCGAGCCAGTCGAGCAGCGGCAGGCCGAGCCCACCGATGACGCGCACCTGGGGGAAGTGCACGTGCGTGTCGACGAGCCCCGGGAGGAGCAGACCCTCGCGCAGGTCGAGGACCGTTGCGTCGGGATACTGCGCGCGCACCACGTCGAACGGGCCGCGCGCGGTGATGACGCCGTCCTCGACGAGCAGCCCGCAGTCGTCGTGCGACCGGAGCGTTCCGCCCGCGAAGGGGCTCGTCGGCGTGTCGAGCACGCGTGCCCGGAAGATCGTCACGGACGGGTGCCCGGCGTCGGGCGCTCGAGCTGCCGCTCCCGCTCGAAGAGCGCCAACAGGTCGGCCGCGACCGCCACGGCGATGGTGGCCGGGCTCTTGCCGGTGAGCCCGGGCACCCCGATCGGCGTCGTGATCCTGCTCAGCTCCTGCGCCGAATGGCCCTCTGATGCAAGGCGTTGCTCGAACCGGCGCCACTTGGCCGACGACCCGATGAGGCCGATCGAGCCCAGGTGCGAGCACCTCAGGGCGGCATCGCACAGGGCGATGTCCTCGGCATGGTCGTGGGTCATGACGAGCACGTGAGTGCCGCGCGGGACCTGCCCGAGGACGAGCTCCGGAACGGGCGCGTGGTGGAGGTGCACGCCGGCCACGGCGTCGGCGAGCCCCGCGAGTCGTCCTGGGGCCACGCGGTCGGCGCGTCCGTCGACGAGGTGCAGCTCGAGGTCGTGACGGCTCAGGATGCGAGCGAGCTCGGGGCCGACGTGACCCATCCCGAAGATCGCCACGGAGGGCACGACGGGCAGTGGCTCGAGCAGCACCGACACCTCGCCGCCGCAGCACTGCTGGCCGTGCTCGACGGGTGCTCGCTCGTTGAGCGCCAGGTCGAGCTGCTCGGGGGCGAACTCCCCCCGCCCGAGCATCGCGCGGGCGCGCTCGACGGCCGTCGCCTCGAGGTTGCCACCGCCGATGCTGCCCCACGTGTCGTCGGGCGAGACGACCATCTTGGCGCCGGGCTCGCGCGGGGCGTGGCCGCGGACGGCCGCGACCGTCACGAGCACGCCGGGGACCCGGTCCGCACGCAGCCGCTGGGCTGCCGAGAGCCAGTGCACGTCAGTCACCCCTCCCGGCGGCGACCTGCTCCGAGTGCGGGCGCAGCGGGTGCCCGGCGGGGTCTGCACGCTCGGGCGCGACGCCCACGCCCCGGAGCTCGCCCCGTACGACCGCCACCGTGTGCGGTGGCTGGCCGGCTCCTCGCGCCTGCTGGACGGCCCAGAAGACCGCCTCGGGTGTCGCCGGCGAGGCGAGGTCGACCTGCGTGCCCGCGGCCCCGAACGCAGCGGCCGCCTGGCGCAGGGCCTCGCGGACGGAGATGGCGAGCATGAGCGGGGGCTCCCCGACGGCCTTGGACCCGTAGACGACACCGTCCTCGGTGGCGCGCTCGAGCAGTGCGACGTTAAAGACGTCGGGCATCTCGGAGAAGCTCGGCAGCTTGTAGGTGCTCGCCGACGCCGTGGCGAGCCGGCCGCGTGCCGGGCCGGAGGACTCGTCCCACCGGAGGTCCTCGAGGGTGAGCCAGCCCGCACCCTGCACGAAGCCGCCCTCGATCTGGCCGAGGTCGACGAGTGGGGAGAGCGAGTCACCCACGTCGTGCACGATGTCGACCCGGCGCAGCCGGTAGGCACCGGTGAAGCCGTCGACCTCGACCTCGGCCGCCGCAGCGCCGTAGGAGAAGTACTTGAACGGCGAGCCGTGCATTCTCGTCGAGTCCCAGTGGAGTCCCTCGGTGCGGTAGAAACCGGCCGCCCAGAGCTGGACCCGTTGGTAGTAGGCCTCGCCCACGAGATCGGCCCAAGCCACCTCCGCTGCGCCCGACCCCGCTTCCGACGCCGCTCCCTGCGCCGCTCGCGCGCACCCGTCCTCGAACCGCACGTCCTCGCCGGGGATGCCCAGCCGGGCAGCGGCCACGGCGCGGAGCCGGCCCAGGATCTGCTCGCAGGCGTCCTTGACCGCTGCACCGTTGAGGTCGGCTCCCGAGCTCGCTGCGGTCGCGGACGTGTTGGGCACCTTGTCGGTGCGCGTCGGTGCCAGCCGGACGAGCGACAGGGGGACGGCTAGCGACGTGGCAGCCACCTGCAGCATCTTCGTGTGCAGGCCCTGGCCCATCTCGGTCCCACCGTGCGTGACGAGGACCGAGCCGTCCTTGTAGACGTGCACGAGCGCCCCGGCCTGGTTGAAGGCGGTGAAGTTGAAGGAGATCCCGAACTTCACCGGCGTGACGGCCAGGGCCCGCTTCGTGTGCTCGTGGGACGTGTTGTACGCGGCGATCGCCGCGGAGCGCTCCGCGATCTCGCCGGTGGTCAGCACCTGCTCCCAGCACGCGACGGCCCGCTCGGGGTGACGGACGACCTGACCGTATGGCGTGTCCTGACCCTCTGCGTAGAAGTTGAGCCGCCGCAGCTCCACGGGGTCGATCCCGAGCAGCGGTGCGCAGCGGCCGAGGACGTCCTCGATGACGAGCATCCCCTGGGGTCCGCCGAACCCGCGGAACGCCGTCTGGGACGTCTTGTGGGTCCGGGCGATCCGTCCGTCGACCCGCAGGTGGGGGATCCAGTATGCGTTGTCGACGTGACAGAGCGCCCGCGCCAGCACGGGCTCGGAGAGGTCGAGGCTCCAGCCGCCGTCGGAGGTCAGGGTGGCGTCGAGCGCGCGGATGCGGCCATCGCCGTCGAAGGCGGCGCGCCACTGGGCGTGGAAGCCGTGTCGCTTGCCCGTCATCGTCAGGTCCTGGGTCCGGGTGAGGCGCAGACGCACCGGCCGCCCGGTCAGGACGGCTCCCAGCGCGGCCACGGCCGCGTAGCCGTGCGGCTGCATCTCCTTGCCACCGAAGCCTCCTCCCATCCGCAGACACTGGACCGTGACGCCGTGGCTCGCCAGACCCAGCACGTGCGCCACGATCTGCTGGGTCTCCGTCGGGTGCTGGGTGCTGCTCTGGACGAAGACCTGTCCGCTCTCGTCGACGTGCGCGAGCGAGCAGTGCGTCTCGAGGTAGAAGTGCTCCTGGCCGGCGAGATCGAGCTCGCCGCTGAACACGTGCTCGGCCGCGCCGAAGGCCTCGTCGACATCACCGCGCTCGAGCCTGGGCTGGCCGCCCTGGAAGCTGCCTGCCTCGATCGCCTCGCGGACGGTGACGACCGAGGGCAGCGGCTCGTAGTCCACCTCGACGGCCAGCGCCCCGAGCCGGGCCGCCTCGAGGGTGTCGGCCAGTACCCAGCACACGGCGTGCCCGAAGAACATCACCTCGGACGGGAAGAGGGGCTCGTCGTGCTTGACGCCGGCATCGTTGACGCCGGGCACGTCGGCGGCGGTGAGGACGCGCACGACGCCCGGGACGGCGAGCGCGGGGACGGGGTCCAGCCGCGTCACGCGGGCGTGGGCGTGCGGTGCCTGGACGGGGTGGGCGTGGAGCAGACCGTGCGTGCGCGTCGTGAGGTCGTCGGTGTAGAGCGCCGTGCCCGTGACGTGAAGGGCGGCGGACTCATGCGGGATCGACTGTCCGACAACGGGATCGGCAGGCCGGCGGGACAGGGACGTCATGCACCCACCCCGTCCTCGGGCTGCTCGTCCGCATGGAGGCGAAGGAGCGAGGTGCCCAGCACAGCGCTGCGGTAGGCCGCGCTCGCCCGGTGGTCGTCGAGCGGGGTGCCCTCCCCCCGCATCACCTCTGCGGCGGCCTGCACCGTCGCCGCGGTCCAGGCCCGGCCCTCCAGGGCTGCTTCGGTGGCGAGCGCCCTGACGGGGGTGGCTGCCACGCCGCCGAGACCGATGCGCGCCCTCCGGACGGAGCCGTCGACGACGTCGAGGGCCACGGCGACGGCGACGCTGGAGATGTCGTCGTAGCGGCGCTTGGCGATCTTGTGGAAGGCCGTGGTCGGGCTGAGCGGCAAGGGGATCCGCACCGCACGGATGAGCTCGTCGGGCCGGCGCACGCTCCGCCGGTAGCCGGTGTAGTAGTCGGCGAGCGGCACCTGGCGGTCGCCGTCGGGGCTCGCGAGCACGACGACGGCCTCGAGCGCGAGCAGCGCGGGCGGCAGGTCACCGATCGGGGAGCCCGTGCCGAGGTTGCCGCCGACGGTCGCACCGTTGCGGATGAGTCGGGAGCCGAACTGGGGGAACACCTGGTCGAGCAGGGGGATCCGCCCCGCCAGCTCGCGCTGCACCTCGGTGAGGGTCAACGCGGCGCCGATCTCGACGGCCTCGTCACCGATCTCGAGGCGGCGCAGCTCGGGCAGACGGTCGATGCCGATGACGAACGGCGCTCGGGTGCCACGGAGATTCACGTCGACGCCCCAGTCGGTCGAGCCGGCGACGACCGCCGCGCCCGGATGGCCCGCGAGCAGGTCGAGCGCCTCGTCGAGGTCGGCCGCACGGGCATACGTGCCGGTCGCCCCCGAGAGCCGGGTCCCGACCGGAGGTGGCGGCGCGTCCGAGCGCCGCGCGGCGAGCCTGTCGTCGGCTGCCGGGGACTCGAGCGCGAAGGCCGCGTCCCGGATGGGCCGGTAGCCGGTGCACCGGCACAGGTTGCCTGAGAGCGCTCCGAGACGGAACCCGTTGGGCCCCGACTCGTGCCTGTCCGCGTCCCCGCCCACACGGGCACCGTCGTCCTGCCGGTCGGCGCGGTAGTACTCGGCAGCCATGGAGCAGACGAAACCGGGCGTGCAGTAGCCGCACTGCGACCCGCCTCGCACCGCCATCTCGTGCTGCACCGGGTGCAGGTGCCCCGGCGTCCCCAGTCCCTCGGCCGTGACGACCTCCTGGCCGTCCAACGAGGCGGCCGGCAGGAGACAGGCATTGACGGCCGTCCACTCGGTGCCCGACCCACCGTCGGGGCGGGCCACGAGGACCGCGCAGGCGCCGCACTCTCCCTCGGCGCACCCCTCCTTGGCCCCGGTGAGCCCCTGCCCTCGCAGCCAGTCGAGGGCATTGGTCGCAGGGTCGGTGCCCGCCAGGTCGAGCTCGGCGCCGTTGACCGTCACCGAGAGAGGCTGCTCCGGCGTCATCCGAAAGTCCCGTCGTCCACTGACCCATGATGCACCGCCGGGCGCCGCGGTCAATCAGGGCTGGACGCGCAGGTCGAGGGTGTGCGCGCCGCGCACGACCTTCGTCGCGAGGTAGTGGGCGTTCGCGTCGGAGAGGTGGACCCCCGTCGGCACGCGGCGGACCACCGTGACCCCGAGGGCCCGCAGCTGCTCGGCCTTGTCGGGGTTGTTGCTGAGCAGGGCGACCCGGCTGACCCCGAGCGCGCCGAGCATCTGGGCGGCCACGGTGTAGTCCCGCTCGTCCTCGCCGTAGCCGAGCGCGACGTTCGCCTCGTAGGTGTCGAGCCCCGCGTCCTGGAGCACGTACGCGTCGAGCTTGGGATAGAGGCCGATGCCGCGCCCCTCCTGCCGCAGGTAGAGCAGGAACCCACCGCTTGCGTCGAGGCGCTCGACGGACTCGCGCAGCTGGGCGCCGCAGTCACACCGCCGGCTGCCGAAGACGTCGCCGGTCAGGCACTCGCTGTGCAGCCGCGTGGGCGTCGGGTCGCGGTCACACGCGCCGGCGCCCGGGGACGCGGCGCGGTCGCCGAGACCCAGCGCGAGGTGCTCGCGCCCGTCGGCGAGGCCGTCGAAGGTGAAGACGCGCGCCGTCGTCTCGAAGCCGTCGGCGAACCCGACCGGCACGAGCACGTGGGTGCGGATCCGGGCCGGGGGAGGTGTCGCCGGGGTGGGGTCCGGCGCCGCGGAGGTCATGCGCCCTCCCGGAAACGCGGCGACAACGCATACCTCAGCAGGACCACGTCGCCGATCTGGCGCACCTCGGCGAGGGTCGCGCGACGGCCGGCGTTCCACGGATAGCGCCCGTCCCCGACGAACCGGCACGCGGCCGAGTCCCCGACGAAGAAGGGCGCCACGACGAGCTGGAGCTCGTCGGCGAGGTCGTCGGTGAGCAGCTGGGTGTGCACGGTCCCACCGCCCTCGACCATGAGCCGCTGCACGCCGCGGTCGCCGAGGTCCTCGCAGACCCGGCGCATCGTCGCCGGACGGCCGGCGTCGACGACGGCCGCTGCGGCGCCGAGCCGCTCGCGGGCCTCGGGCACCACGTCGGTCGGGCAGTAGACGAGCTTGTCGGCACCGTCGGCCGCGAAGAAGCTTGCGGCACAGTCGAGCTCGGCACGCCTCGTAACCGTCACCTTCGTGGGCGACGGGGTGAGCCCGCGGGCCACGCGCGCGGCGCGGCGCTCGGCCGAGCGGACGAGCAGGCGCGGGTTGTCGTGGCGGATCGTGCTCGCGCCCACGAGGATCGCGTCGCTGGCGGCCCGCTCGCCGTCGACGCGGTCGAAGTCGGCGTCGTTGGACAGCATGAGGCGGGTCGAGGTGCCGGCACTGAGGTAGCCGTCGATCGACATGCCGCAGCTGAGCAGGGTGTACGGACGGTCAGCCACTGACAGCTCCTTCCGCAGCGACGCCCGTGGCGCGGTGGGTCTCGCGCCGCGAGGTGACGAGCAGCGCCGCGCCGGGGAGGGCGGCGACGAACGACATGACGCCGTAGACGACGGCGGTCCCCACTCCCCCGGCGACCCCGAGGCCGGCGACCCCGAACGCCCACGCCGCGACCCCTTCACGGGGTCCCCACCCGGCGACGTTGAGGGGCACGGCCATCGCGACGAGCACCACGAGTGCAAGCGGCACCAGGTCGCCCACCGACGCGGTGACCCCGGCGCTCCTGGCTGCGAGCACGAAGGTCGCCACGTGTCCGACGACGACGACCGTGGAGACCGCGACGACTCCCGGCCACGTATGCCGTCCCAGCAGTCCCGCTCGCAGGTCGGCCACCGCGACCTGCCCGGCCCGCGAGACCCGCGGGACCCGCGCGTCGCGAGCGACTCGAACCGTCGGGCGCTTCCCCGACACACGGCGCCCTCGCGCCACCACGACGGCCAGGGCGGCGACGACCGCTAGTGCGGCAGCGACGAGAAGCACTGTCGGAAGAGGCGATTCGCCCTCCGGCAGCGACGACACCGGCGACGGCAGGAGCAGCACGGCACCGACGGTCAGCACGACGAGGACGACCTGACCCGCCGCCCGCTCCCACACGACGGACCGCAGCCCGCGGCCCAGGTCGCCGCCCCGGCGGCCGTGGCGCACACCGCGGTGCACGTCGCCGAGCACCCCGCCGGGGAGGGTCACGTTGAGGAACTGCGACCGGTAGCACGCTGCGACGGCCGAGCGCAGGGACAGCTCGGTCCCGAGCCCCCGCGAAACGAGGACCCACCGCCAGGCCCCGCACACGGTCGTCACGACCGCGATCGCAGCCGCGGCGGCGACCGACCACGCGTCGACATGGCGCAGTCCGTCGACGAAGGCCTCGCCACCGATGCGCCATACGAGGACACCGAGGATCGCGAGCCCCGCGACGGGGCGCAGCCAGGATCGGTCGGGTCGCATCTCCTCCGCCCTTTCTGCCCGGGTCTGCCGGGGGTCTGCCCGGGACCCCCTGATGGTGACGACGTCCGTGTCGACGATCGGGTTCAGCCGGCCCGTACCCCGTCGAGCACGGCCGAGACGTGGTCCACCGTGTCCGACCACGGCACAAGGGTCTCGCATCGCGCGACCGCCCGTCGTCGCAACCGCTCACGCAGGTCGCCGTCGGTCAGCCAGGACCGGAGGGCGGCCGCCAGCGCGCCGGGACGACCGGCCGGCACGAGCAGGCCCGGCGGGCCGTCGCCGGCCTCCCCGAGCGCCTCGGACACCCCGCCGACGTGAGAGGCCAGCACCGGGACACCACGAGCGAGGGCCTCGGTCACGACCATCCCGTACGTCTCGACGAGGGAGGGCAGCACGAGGAGGTCGGCGGCGGCATACGCCTCCTCGAGGTCCGCGCCACCGAGGGGGCCCACGAGGCGCACGCGATCGGTGAGCCCCGACGCCGCGAGCCGTCGACGCAGTCCGTGGACGAGCGCCGGCTCACGCGTGAGTGCGCCGGCCAGGACGCACGACCACGTCAGGTCGCGCACGAGGGCGAGCGCCACCACGAGCTCGGCCTGCCCCTTGAGCGCGGTCACGGCACCGACGCACAACAGGCGCCCGCCGTCGCGCGAGCCCGCGGCCAGGGGCGCACGGTCGACCCCGGGTCGGGCGACGTGCACGAGCCCGGGAGGGAGGGCGTACGCGTCGAGCAGCACGTCTCGCGTCCAGGCACTCGTCGTGACGACGGCCGTCGCCACCGAGAGCACCCGCTGCTCCCCCGCGGCCGCTGCGGCGTCGGCCGACCCGAGCGGCAGGTGCACGAGCACGACGAGACGGACGCGGTCCGCCGCCGGCACGAGGACCTCGTCGGCGGCGCACGCGACGAGACCGTCGACGAGCAGCACGGCGTCCGCGGGGACCGCATCGACGACCTCGGCCAGACGCGCCAGAGCCGCCGCGTCCGGTCGCGGCCAGGCTCCGGGCACCGCATGCTCGGTCACCACCCGGCCCGCGGTCCTCAACCCGTCGATCACCCTGCGGTCGTAGGTGTTTCCCCCGCTCGGGCGGGTGGGGTCGTCGATCCCGTCCGGGACGACCGCGTGGACCTCGCTCAGAGGTCGCACTCGTAGCTCGCCCACGCGACGTGCGACTCGTGGAGCGTCACGACGAGCCCGGTCACCTGGTCGGTGGCGCCGCCGAGGTCGCCGGCGCGCACCCGGTCCGCGACCCGCTCGGCGATCGTGCGGGCCAGCACCTCGGTCGAGGTGTTGACGCCCGCGAAGTCCGGATCGTCGTCGAGGTTGCGGTAGCCGAGGGCACCGACGACCTCGCGGACGTGCCGGGTCGCCAGGCCGATGTCGACGAGGATGTCATCGCGGTCGAGCTCGGGTCCACGGAAGGTCACGTCGACGACGAACGTCGCCCCGTGCAGCCGCTGGGCCGGGCCGAACACCTCCCCGCGGAAGCTGTGCGCGATCATCATGTGGTCCCGGACGGTCACGCTGAACATCGGCTCCCCGCTTCAGTCGGTGGGTCGGTAGGAGATGGTGTGGCAGATGGCCGGCAGGGTGCCGTCCGCGAGACGAGGCATGAGGGCGGGCAGCTCCTCGAACGGCGAGTCACCGGTCAGCAGGGCATCGAAGGCGGGATCGCGCAGGAGGCCGACGGCGAGCGTCAGGCGCTCGGCATACGAGTAGCGCGAGCGCCGCGCTGCCGCAACGGAACCGACCTGACTGGCACGGATGCGGAGCCGCGACGAGTGGAACGACCCACCGAGCGACAGCCCGACCCGCGTGTCGCCGTACCAGCTGAGGTCGAGCACGGTCGCCTCCGGCGCGAGGAGGTCGAGCGAGAGCTGGAGCCCCGCGCCCGTCGCGCTGGTGTGGACGACGAGGTCGTGGTCTCCGTGCGCGTCCGCGAGGTCGTCGGGTCGCGCGAAGGCGACACCGAGACGCGCGGCCACCGGCTCGCGGGCCGGGTCCACGTCGACGAGGGTCACCCGGCAGCCGGGGATCGCGGCGAGCAGGCGCGCGACGCAGCATCCGACCATCCCCGCCCCGACGACGGCCACCCGGTCACCGATTCGGGGGGCGGCGTCCCAGAGCGCGTTGACGGCCGTCTCGACCGTGCCCGCGAGCACGGCCCGCCGTGCCGGCACGTCGTCGGGCACGACGACCACCGACTCGACCGGCACGACGTATGCCGTCTGGTGCGGGTGCAGGCAGAAGACCGTCCGCCCGAGGAGCGCCGAAGGCCCCTCGTCGACGACGCCGACACCGAGGTAGCCGTACTTCACCGGACCGGGGAAGTCGCCCTCCTGGTGCGGGGCGCGCATGACGGCGTACTGGTCCTCGGGCACGGCGCCACGGAAGACGATGGTCTCGGTGCCACGGCTCACCCCCGAGTGCAGCGCCCGCACGAGCACCTCGCCGGAACCGGGTGCGGGCACGGTGACCGGCCGGATCTCGCCCCTGCCGGGCTCGACCACCCAGAACGCCCGCGCATCGGTGGACACGCGACCAGACTAGGGCTGTCCGTGAACTCCGACGGTGACGACGGCGTCCTTGGATGAAACCTCTCAAGCACGGTGGAGGCGCAGTGCGTCACGTGACCCCTCACGGCCCGTTCCTCGGGCTCGTCGGCGTGCTGACCCTGCTCGCCGTCCTGGACCGGGGCGGCGATTTGGGTGCCGTCGGCTGGGCCGTCGGCCTGGCGTGCGGCGTGGCGCTGTGCGTCCTGCTCGGTGCCGGGCTCGTCCGCGCCTCGCGTCCTCGCCTCCTGCCCGCCGACCGGGTCACCCTGTCTCGGGCGGTCCTCGTGTGCGGCGTCGCGGCTCTGGTCGCGGACACCGTCGCTCAACCCGCCGGCACCCACGAGACCACCGGCGTCCTGGTGGCCCTGGCCGCGGTCGCCCTCGTCCTCGACGCCGTGGACGGCCGCGTCGCGCGCCGCACCGGCACCGTGCACCCCCTCGGAGCCCGCTTCGACATGGAGACCGACGCCTTCCTCATCCTCGTCCTCAGCGCATACGTCGCGCGGGACCTCGGGTGGTGGGTGATGGGCGTCGGGGCGGCCCGTTACCTCCTGCTGCTCGTCGCCCTCGCCGCGCGCTGGGCGCCGTGGCTGCGTGGGCAGGTCCCGGCGCTGCTCTGGCGCAAGGTCGTCGCGGCCTACCAGGGCATCGTGCTCACGGTGGCCGCTGCCGGCATCCTCCCGGCGGCCGTCGCCTCGCTCGCTGTCGGCACCGGGCTGGGACTGCTCGCCGTCTCGTTCGGCACCGAGATCGTGACGCTGCGGCGGCTGTCGCTGCCCCGGCCGACGGAGGTCGAGACCCTCGCTGCCTGGCCGGGCGTCGGGCCGAGCGCCGTCGACGCGCGCGTGCTGCCGTGACCGCGCCGACGACGCGCACGACGCACACGGCGCCCACCCCGCGCATCAGTCGCGCGACGACGCGACGAGCGGCCGGCCACGCCCTGACCGGGCTCGCGGTCCTGCTCGTGTGGGTGGCGCTCGTGGCACCGAACCCGGCGGTGGGCTGGACGCCGACGCCGCTCGCGCTCCTGCGTGTCCCCGTCGAGGCCCTGCTCCTCGTCGCCGTACTCCTCGCCCTGCGCGGAACCGCCGCGCGGTGGTTCGCGATCGTCGTCGGGCTCGTCCTCGGAGTACTCCTCGTCGTGCGGGTCCTCGACGCGGCCTTCCTCGCCACGCTCTACCGGGCGTTCAACCCGCTGACCGACTGGCGCTACGCCGGCTCCGCCACCGACCTCCTCGGCGAGTCGACCGGTCCCGTGACCGCGGTGCTGGCCGCCGTCGCGGCCGGGCTGGTCCTGATCGCGCTGGTCGCCCTGACCCCGCTGGCCGTGCGACGGGTCGGGCTGCTCGTCGACCGGCACCGCACGGGCGCGCTGCGAGCCCTCGGGGCCGCGACCGTCGCCTGGCTCGTCTGCGCCTCTTTGGGACTCGGTGCCACCACCGACCTGCCCGTGGCCTCGTCGAGCACCGTGGCCCTCGCCGCCCGCGAGATCACGTCCGTGCGCGACGGCCTGCACGACCAGGACGTCTTCGCCGCCCAGATCGCCGTCGACCCGTTCCACGACACCCCTCCGGGCGACCTGCTGACCGCGCTGCGCGGCAAGGACGTCGTCGTCGTCTTCGTCGAGAGCTACGGCAAGGTCGCCGTCGACGAGAGCCCTGACGTGGCAAGGGCGCTCGCAGCCGGGACGAGCGGGCTCGAGGCCTCCGGCTACACGACGCGCAGCGCCTGGCTCACGTCCCCGACGTTCGGCGGGATCAGCTGGCTCGCCCACTCGACCCTCCAGTCGGGCCTCTGGGTGAGCAGCCAGCAGCGCTACGACCAGCTGCTCGACACCGCCACGTCGGCCTCCCGACGCCTCACCCTGGCCGAGGCCTTCTCACGCGCCGGTTGGCGCACCGTCGACGTCATCCCGGCCAACCGCCACGACTGGCCCGAGGGCAAGGCCTTCTACGGCTACGACGCCGTCTACGACGCGCGCACCCTGGGCTATGCCGGGCCGGGCTTCGGCTACGCACCCATGCCCGACCAGTACACCCTGTCGGCCTTCGACCGGCTGGAGCTCGAGAGTCGCCCACCGGGCGGCCGCCCTCCCGTCATGGCCGAGATCGACCTCGTGACGAGCCACGTCCCGTGGGCCCCGCTGCCCCGGCTCGTCGACTGGGCCGCCGTCGGCGACGGCTCCACCTTCCTCGCCCAAGCCGGACAGGCCCGGCCACGCGACGCCGTGTGGAGCAGCACCGCCGGGGTGCGGACGGCATACGGCCAGACCGTCGCCTACTCCCTCGACAGCGTCGTGTCGTTCCTGCGCGGGACCCACGACGACGACCTCGTCGTCGTCGTGCTGGGCGACCACCAGCCGGTCAGCATCGTCTCCGGTGACCACGCCGGGCACGACGTGCCCGTCAGCATCGTCTCCCGGGACCCGGCCGTGCTCGACCGCATCTCCAGGTGGGGCTGGCAGGACGGGCTGCGGCCCGGCCCCACCGCGCCGGTCTGGCCGATGGACCGCTTCCGCGACCGTTTCCTCACCGCCTACGGGCCCGGCGCCGGAGGCTGAACCTCTCCCCCCGTCGAGACGTCTTCAGGGGAAGGGAGTCCAACACCGCGACGCCAACGGGACGCCGCGGCGCGACCCGGACGACAGGAGCGCATCATGAGACTCCGAGGCGTGGGAGCGGTGGCGTTGCTCGTCTCCGCCGGAGTGCACCTCTACCTGTGGTTCGACGGGGTGCGCAACCAGACCGTTGGGCCGATGTTCCTCATCAACGTCGTCGCCGGTGTGGTCATCGCGATCCTGCTGCTCCGCTGGGAGCACTGGGTGCCCGCCTTCCTCACCGCCGGTTTCGGGGCCGCGACGCTCGGGGCCTTCATCATCGCCTCCACCGTCGGGCTGCTCGGCGTGCACACCGTCTGGGCGGGCGGATCGGTCTGGACGGCGGCCGTGGCCGAGGTCGTCTGCATCGTCGTGGGCGGCCTCCTGCTGCTGCGCGGTCGATCGGTGACCCCGCAGCTGGCCCGCCCGGCCAAGCGCCACCCGGCCTGAGGCTCACCCGCATCGGGGGATGCGTGCGGGGTCGGCGCCACGGGACGCTCGACAGACAGGCCTGACGCCTGCATCGCGAGAGTCCCGGAGGTCGACATGCCTGCACGCCTGCGCTCGGTGCTGGCAGCCGTGCTCATCGTCATCGGCGTCGTGCTCGTGCCCGTCGGGGTGACGGCGACGTGGCTGCGCACGACGGTGACCGACACCGACAACTGGGTCGAGACCGTGACACCGCTCGCCACCGACCCGGCCGTGACCGCGTTCGTCGAGGACCGTGCGACGGCACGCGTCCTGGTCGCCATCAGCGACCAGCACCTGGTCGACCGAGCCCTGGAGGCGCTCGAGGCCGGAGGCCGACCGGTCGCAGCACGAGCACTCGGGCTGCTCAAAGCTCCCCTCGCGGCCCAGGTCGAGCAGGTCGTGCGCCGTGTCGTCACCGCCGTCGTCGGGAGCGACCAGTTCGCCACGGTCTGGGTCGCCGCCAACCAGGTCTCGCACGCCCAGCTCGTCGCCGTGCTCTCGCGGTCACCCGACGGCGCCATCGTCGACAACGGGACCGACGTCAGCATCGACATCGGCAACATCGTCGAGCCCATCGAGCAGCGTCTCGTCGCCGCAGGGGTCCCGCTCGTCGACAAGCTGCCGCCGATCACCGTCTCGGTCCCCCTGCTGCCCAGCAGCGACCTCGACACCGCGCGTACCGCCTACAACGCCCTGCGCGTCGGCGGAGTCGCGCTGCCGCTGCTGGCCATCGCGTTCATCGCGGGCGGGGTCGCGATGGCACGCGACCGCCGACGAGCACTGGTACGCGTGGGGCTCGGTGCCGCCGTCGCCTGCGTCGTGCTCGTGCTGGGGCTGTCGTTCGCCCGCTCGCACGTGGCGAGCAGCCTGCCGCCCGGGGCCTCCGCAGCCGCGGTCTCCATCATCGACACCCTCACCGAAGGGCTGCGCCAGATGGTGCGCGTCGTCGTCGCCTTCTTCCTCGTGATGGTGCTCGTCGCGCTCGTCGTGGGCCCGTCGCGCGGGGCCCGCCGGGTGCGGTCACTGGCCGTCGCCGGCTGGGACGGTGCGCGGGGCGGGATGGACCGCGCCGCCGGCACGCCCCTCGCGATCCCGGTCGCCATCGGGGTCGCCGTCCTCTGCGTCCTCGTCGTGGTCTTCGCCGGCGATCTCGGCACCGGCTGGACGATCCTGCTCGCCGTCGTCGCCGGCCTGGCGCTGATCGTCGCGGCCCTCGCCGGTCGGGGCGCGGCCCAGGTCAGCGGCTCGGCCGGGGGACCATGACGCCGGAGGACCCTTCCTCGACCAGGCTCAGCGCCATGGCAGGCGGGCTCTGACGTCCCCGAGACCGCGCGCGACGAGCACGGTCCCCCCGCCCTCGAGGCGAGCCCAGGATCCCGAGGTGGCGTCCCAGCGACGCCACATCCGTTCGTCGCACCGCACGTCCACGGTCGCGCTGGCACCGGAGTCGACCTCGACGGCGGACCAGCCGACGAGTCGCACCGGCTGGGTGGGGTCGCCGGGCTCGAGGTAGACCTGCACGACCTCGCGGGAGGTGCGGTCCGAGGTGTTGGTGACGGTCGCCGAGACCACGACAGCGGCGTCCTCGGTGGAGGACACGGCGACGTCGGAGTAGTCCCACGCCCCGTATCCCAGGCCGTGGCCGAACCAGAGGGTCGGTGCGGGAGCCCGGCCCGCGTGGTGTCCGCGGTACCCGACGAAGGGGCCCTCGGCGTACTCCACCGCCCCGTCGACCGGGGTGACGCCCCATGCCGGAGAGGCGCCGTCGGCCGCGGGGTAGGACGTGACGAGCCGCCCCGAGGGCTCGATGTCACCGACCAGGGCCGAGGCCACGGCATGACCGCCCTCCTGACCCGGGATGCCGGCGACGAGGACGGCGTCCACCTCGCCGAACCACGGCATCAGCACGGGGGTGGCTGCGTTGACGACCACGACGGTCCGACTCGCCACCGCCGCGACGGCGGCGACGAGGTCGTCCTGACGTCCCGGGAGGGCAAGCGTGGTCTTGTCGACGGCCTCGGTCTCCTGCTCCTCGGTCAGTCCCACGACGACCACCGCGACCTCGGCCGCCGCCGCAGCGGCCGCCGCGTCGGCAATGACGTCGCTGGCCGGGCGCGGCGCCTGGCGGGCCACGACAGAGAGCCGGCCGAACGGCGCGCCGGTCGACCGTCGTTCGGCCACCAGCTCGACCGGGCCGGCGGAGTCGACGACCGTCGTCCAGCCGGGCGGGGTCAGGAGCGCCTCGCCGACGTCGCCGCTCGACAGACCGAGCGTGACGTCATGCGCGACGCCGTCGACGCGCACCGTCCACGCGCCGACGCCCACGACGCCGACCTCGCGGGGCCCGTTGCCCGCGACGACCGCCTCGAGCCGGATCACGGCCGGGACCTCGGGCAACCCGTCGTCGAAGCCGAACGAGACCGTCGCGTCATCGACGTGGCGGTCGACGACGACCACGCCGTCGGCGGTCGTCGCGGTGAAGTGGATGCCCGCCGCGCCGCCCTGGGGGTCGGTCACGACGTCGAGGTCGGCCGGCACAGGACGCGATCGCACCTCGACGCCGTCGACGACGTCGACGTCGGCGAGGCGGGCCGCCAGCGCCTCGGCCACGCTGATCTGATGCGGCGGCCTCACCTGGGCGGAGCCGCCACCCATGTCGATGGTCCGGGTCGCGTGTCGCCCGATCAGCGCGACCCGTGTCGCCCTGTCCAGGGGCAGGCTGCCGTCGTTCCGCACGACCGTCATCCCTCGCGCAGCGAGCCTCTCGAGCTGCTGCCGGCGCACGGGGTCGGTCGGCGGCGGGCAGTCCGTCGACCACGCGCGGCCACCGTCGAGGGCCCCGACCCGACCTGCGAGTCGGAGCAGCCGGCGAAGGTGGTCGTCGATGGTGGACTCGTCCACGTCGCCGCTCTCGACGGCGGCGACGAGCGCTGCGCCCCAAGGCCCGTCGGGCCCGGGCATGACGAGGTCGAGGCCACCGTTGGCGGCCGCGGCGGCCGACTTCGTGGCGAACCAGTCGGACATGAGGAGGCCGTCCCAGCCCCACTCCCCCTTGACGATGCCGTTGTTGACGGCGTCCTGCTCGGTCGCGGGCACGCCGTTGACGTCGTTGTAGGCGGCCATGATCGACCAGGGGTGGGAGTCCTCGACGGCGATCTCGAAAGGCAGCAGGTAGAGCTCGCGGAGCGTCGACTCGTCCACGACGCTGTTGACCGTGTGTCGTTCCGTCTCGGACTCGTTGGCCACGAGATGCTTGAGACACGCGCCGATACCGTTGCCCTGCAAGCCTTTCACGTATGCCGCAGCGAGCCGTCCAGTGAGCAGCGGGTCCTCCGAGTACGCCTCGAAGAGACGGCCCCCGAGGGGCGAGCGGTGCAGGTTGATGGTCGGGCCGAGCACGACGTGGATGTGCTGTCGCTCCGCCTCCTCGGCCAGCACCTGGCCGACCTCGTGGGCGAGGTCCTCGTCCCACGCGGAGGCGATGAGGGTGGCGTTGGGCATCAGCGCCACCTCGTCACCACCGACGAACTCGAGACCACGAACTCCGGTCGGCCCGTCGGAGAAGGCCATCGTGCCGAGGCCGATGGAGTCGTCGCCCTGCAGCGTGAACATCGTGGCGCCGGTCAGCAGGCGCACCTTGGCCTCCAGGTCGAGCGCGGTGATGCGGGCGTCCAGGTCGGTGTCGTCGGTCATGGGACCAGCCTCTCAGGCGCGTCCGTGAGCCGGTAGCAGGAGCCTGATGCTCGTCCCCCGGCCGAGCTCGGACTCGACGTCGATCCGCCCACCGTGCCTCGTCACGACACGCTGCGCGATGCTGAGGCCGAGACCGGTGCCCGGAACCTGGAGGGCCTGCGGGTTGGTCCCGCGGAAGAACTCCGCTTCACGGCGTTGCTGACGAGGTTCTGCACGACCCGCTCCAGGTCCCCGGCGCTGCCACGGACGAGCGGCAGCCGCTCCTCGAGGTCGACGTCGGCCTCGGGCATGGCCCCGGTCGGGGTCGCTGACCCGCGAGAGGGTCAGCCGGTCGTCGGTGAGGCTCTGCAGCGGCTCGGTGTTGCGCTCGATGACCCCGAGTGACCGGTCGCCGTTGCCGTCGGGCTCCTGCCGGAGCAGCTCGACGTGCTCCAGCCGACGCGCAGCACGGGCTGCAGCCATCTCCGCGGACCTCAGTGACTCACTGATGTCGCAGAGCGGGCGTCAATCCGGCACAAGGGACTTTTCACACCACGTGTCGCGGGCGGTGTGGCGCCGGGGTCACCAGCCGGACTGCATGGCCGAGTGCTCGGGGGCGGGGGTGCGGGTCAGCTGGAGGAAGCCCCCGGGCATGTCGCGCCGCTCGATGACGCGCCGCGTCAGTCCCTTCGCCGCGGCCAGGGCGACGGTCTTGTCGACGAACGTGGGGTCGGTGCACGTGAACTCGCGCCCCTTCCACCGGATGGTGCAGCCGTCCGCCGCACGCACGTTGCGGACCCAGTCGGTGCCGCGCCCCCACGGCAGGCCGATGACGAAGGTCGTCGGCGTGGGGATGACGGCGATCGGCGTGGAGTAGTCCTTGCCGCTCGAGCGGCCCTGGTGGCGCAGCACCGCCCAGAGCGGGAAGAAGCGGTGCCCGGCGAGCCGGACGGCGACCTTGTTGAACTGCTTCGCGGATGCGGGTGGGCCTGCCATGCCCTCAGCATGCTCCTCGCGAGCCCCGCCATGGGCCCTTTGCCGCGGACGTATGCCGAGGACGTATGCCGACGGGCCGGGTCCGCCGCCCGTCAGCCCAGGTGCCCGCGGACCGACACGTGCCCCTTGAGCAGGTTGCGCGCGATGGTGCGGCGCTGGATCTCGTCGGTGCCCTCGTAGATGCGCAGCAGCCGCAGCTCGCGGTACCACCGCTCGACGGGCAGCTCGCGGGTGTAGCCCATCCCGCCGTGCATCTGGAGCACGCGGTCGACGATCTCGTTGGCCTTGACGCCGCCGTACAGCTTGGCCATCGACTGCGACTGGCGCGAGTCGAGGCCGCGGTCGACCTGCCAGGCGGCGGTCAGCACGAGCCAGCGCAGGGCCTCGATCTCGACGGCGGAGTCGGCGACCATCCACTGGATGGCCTGGCGCTCGGCGATCGGCTGGCCGAAGGTGACGCGGTTGCGGGCCCACTCCATGCCCATCTCGACGAGCCGCTCGCACGACCCGAGGGCGTGGGCCGGCAGCATGTAGCGGCCCTTGCCGATCCACCGCATCGCGAGGTCGAAGCCCGTGCCCTCCTCGCCGAGGATCGCCGAGTGCGGCACCCGGACGTCCTCGAAGACGAGCGCGGCAGGTCCCCACTCGCCCATCGTGTCGATCGGGGTGCTCGTCCAGCCGCGGTCGCGGTCGACGAGGAAGCACGTGACGCCACCGTCGGCGCCCTTCTCCTTGTCCGTCACGGCGAACACCATGACGAAGTCGGCCTCGTTGCCGCCGGTGATGAAGGTCTTCTCCCCGTTGATGACCCACTCGTCGCCCTCGCGTCGGGCGCTCGTGCGGATGGCGCGTGCGTCGGAGCCGGCGCCGGGCTCGGTGATCGCGAAGCACGACCTCCGGGTGCCCTCGATCGTCGGGCGGAGGTAGGTGTCCTGCTGCTCCTCGGTGGCCGAGAAGAGGATGTTGTCGGCCTCGCCGGCGAAGCGGAACGGCACGAACGACCGGCCGAGCTCGATCTCGATGAGCGCCGCGACGACGGCGCCCTGCCCCATGCCGCCGTGGCTCTCGGGCGTCTGGATGCCGAAGAAGCCGGACGAGCGGGCCTTGTCCTGAAGGCCCTTCAGCTCCTCGGCGGTGAGGCCACGCTCGTTCCGTCGCTCGCGCTCGAGCACCTGCGGCTCGAGCGGCACGATCTCCTTGCGCACGAAGGTGCGCACCCAGTCGCGGATCTCGCGCTCCTCGGCGCTGAGGTCGAAGTCCATCGTCGGTCCCTTCGTCGTGCGGTCGGGTGGGTCGTGCGGGTGACGTGCGGGGTGTCGTGCCGTGACGAGTGCGGGGTGTATGCCGTCCCGCGCGGTCAGCGGGCGGCATACCTCCGCAGCTCGGCCTTGGCGAGGGCGTTCTTGTGCACCTCGTCGGGTCCGTCGGCGAAGCGCAGCGTGCGGATGCCGGCGAAGGCGGCGGCGAGCTCGGTGTCCTGGCTGAGGCCGGCGGCGCCGTGGGTCTGGATGGCCTTGTCGAGGATCCACTCGACGGTCTTGGGCGTCGCGATCTTGATCGCCTGGATCTCGGTGTGCGCGCCCTTGTTGCCGACGGTGTCCATGAGCCAGGCGGTCTTGAGGACGAGCAGGCGCAGCTGCTCGATGCGCACCCGGGACTCGGCGATCCAGTCGCGAACGACGCCCTGCTCGGCGATGGGCCGGCCGAAGGCGACGCGCTCGGACGCCCGGCGGCACATGGCCTCGATGGCGACCTCGGCGAGACCGATCGAGCGCATGCAGTGGTGGATGCGGCCCGGCCCGAGCCGGGCCTGCGCGATGGCGAAGCCGGTGCCCTCCTCGCCGATGAGGTTGCTCGCGGGCACGCGCACGTCCGTGAAGCGCAGCTCGGCGTGCCCGCCGTGGTCGTGGTCGTCGTAGCCGAAGACCTCCATGCCGCGGACGACCTCGACGCCGGGCGCGTCGCGCGGGACGAGGACCATCGACTGCTGGCGGTGCCGGTCGGCCTCGGGGTCGGTCTTGCCCATGACGATGAGGACCTCGCACTCGGGGTTCATCGCCCCGGTGATCCACCACTTGCGCCCGTTGATGACGTAGTCGTCGCCGTCGCGGCGGATGCTCGTGCCGATGTTGGTGGCGTCGCTGCTCGCGACGTCGGGCTCGGTCATCGCGAACGCCGAGCGGATCTCGCCGCGCAGCAAGGGTTTCAGCCAGCGCTCCTGCTGCTCGGCGTTGCCGAACTGGGCGAGCACCTCCATGTTGCCGGTGTCGGGGGCAGCGCAGTTGAGGACCGCCGGCGCGAGGCGGATGGAGCGGCCGGTGATCTCGGCGAGCGGCGCGTACTGGAGGTTCGTCAGACCGGCGCCGTGCTGGCCGGGGAGGAAGACGTTCCACAGGCCGAGGTCCCGGGCCTCCTGCCGGAGGTCCTGCAGGACGGGGGCGGTGCTCCACGCCCACGGGTCGGGCGGGGCCGAGACCTGCTCGTCGAAGACGGGCAGCGACGGCACGATGCGCTCGTCCATGAAGCCGAGCAGCTCCTGGCGCAGCTCCTCGGTGCGGGCATCGAATCCGAAGTCCATGTTCAGCTCTCCTTGACGGCGGCGAGACCGGCCGTGACGAGCGGGACGGTGGCCTCGCCGATGCTGGCGAAGCCGCTGCCGACCGTCTGGCCCTGGGTGTAGCGGTAGTGGATGCCCTCGAGGATGACCGCGAGCTTGAAGTAGGCGAGCCCGAGGTGGAACGAGAGGTGGCCGAGGTCGCGCCCGCTCGCGGCGGCGTACCGCTGGCGCAGCTCGGGCCCGCTGATGAAGCCCGGCGTCCGCGAGACGTCGGAGACGGCGACGCTGTCCATCATGAGCGGGAGCGTCTGGTACGCCTCGAGCAGGGCGACGTCGGTGAGCGGGTCCCCGAGCGTGGCCATCTCCCAGTCGAGCACGGCCGACACCTCGTCGTCGCTCGTGACGAGCAGGTTGTCGAGTCGGAAGTCACCATGAACGATCGTCGGATCGTCTTGCGCGGGAACGGATCCCGCGAGCCGCTCGTGCAGCTCGTCGATGCCCGGGAGGTCGCGGCTGCGGGATGCGTCGAGCTGCTGCTTCCACCGGCGCACCTGGCGCTCGAGGAAGCCGTCGGGACGTCCGAAGTCACCGAGACCGACCGACGCGGGCTCGACGGCGTGCAGCGCGACGAGGGTGTCGACCATGCGCTCGCTGATGGCGCGCACCCGCTCCGCGCCGAGGGGCTGGAGCTGTGCCTCGAAGCGGTAGGGGGTGCCCGCGACGCGCTCCATGACGTAGAACGGCGCCCCGATGACGTCGGGGTCGTCGCACACGGCATACGTCGTCGGGACGGGGACGGCGGTGTCGCGCAGGGCCGTGATGACGCGGTGCTCGCGCCCCATGTCGTGGGCGGTGGCGAGCACGTGACCGAGCGGCGGCCGCCGCACGATGACGGTGCTCGTGCCGTCGCCCACCTCGTACGTGAGGTTGGACTTGCCGCCCGCGACGACCCGCCCCGTGAGCGGTCCCTCGAGCAGGTCGGGGGCCGCGTCGGCGAGGAAGTCCCGGAGCCGGTCGAGCGGAAGGCCGGGCGGGTCCCCGTCGGGGGCGGTGTCGCGGGCGTCGGTCACGTCAGTCCTTCGGCCCGCCGGCGACGTAGATGACCTGGCCGGAGACGAAGCCGGCCTCGTCGCGCACGAGGAAGGAGGTCGTGGCGGCGATGTCCTCGGGCTGGCCGACGCGGGCGACCGGGATCTCCTTGGCCGCACCCTCGAGGAACTGCTCGAAGGTGATGCCCATGCGCTCGGCCGTCTGGCGCGTCATGTCGGTGGCGATGAAGCCGGGGGCGATGGCGTTGGCCGTGACGCCGAACTTGCCGAGCTCGATGGCGAGGGTCTTCGTGAAGCCCTGGAGGCCCGCCTTGGCGGCGGAGTAGTTGGCCTGGCCGCGGTTGCCGAGGGCCGAGGTCGAGCTGAGGTTGACGATGCGGCCGAACGTCGCGTCGATCATGTGCTTCTGGGTCGCCCGCGTCATGAGGAACGAGCCGCGGAGGTGGACGTTCATGACGGCGTCCCAGTCGTCGGCGCTCATCTTGAAGAGCATGTTGTCGCGGATGATGCCGGCGTTGTTGACGAGCACCGTCGGGGCGCCGAGCTCGGAGGCGACGCGGTCGACGGCCGCCTGCACGGCCGCCTCGTCCGACACGTCGACGGCGACGGCGAGGCCCTTGCCACCCGCAGCCTCGATCTCGGAGACGACTGCGGCACAGGCGGACTCGTCGAGGTCGAGGACGGCGACGGCAAACCCGTCGGAGGCGAGCCGCTTGGCCACCGCGGCGCCGATGCCGCGCGCGGCCCCGGTGACGATGGCGGTGCGCTGGGAGGTGTTCGGCTGGTCGGTCATGCGTTCTCCTGCTGGTCGGCGGTCTGGTGGTCGAGCTTCTGCTGGAGCCGGTTCATGCCGGCGAGCCAGGCGTCGGGGTGGGCGGCGCGCAGCGCGTAGTAGTCGCGCACCTCGGGGTGCGGGAGCACGTAGAAGTCGTCGGTCGCGAGCGCCCGCCACGCGGCCTCGGCGACCTCGTCGGCGGTCAGCGTCGCGTCGAGGGTGAGCAGGTCCTTGAGCGGGCCGGAACCGTCGAGCATGCGGGTCTGCACGCCCTGCGGGCAGATCGCCTGGACGACGATCCCGCGGTGGCGGTAGGTCGCGCTCAACCACTCGGCGAAGGCGACGGCGCCGTGCTTGCTCACGGAGTAGGGCGCGTCGCCGAGCATCGTCAGCAGCCCGGCCGCCGACGCGGTGACGACGAGCCGGCCTCCGCCGGCGTCGAGCCAGCGGGGCACGAGGTGCCGGGCGGCGCGCACGTGCGCGAGGACGTTGGTCTCGAGGGTGCGGGCCCACTCCTCGTCGGAGGCGTCGAGCCCGGCCAGCGTCCCGATCCCCGCGTTGGCGAAGAAGACGTCGACGCTCCCGAAGGTCTCGTATGCCGTGTCGACGAGGTGGCGCACGCCGGCGTCGGTCGACGTGTCGCCGGGGACGGCGAGGGCGCCGATCGCCTCGGCCGTCGCCGAGAGCTCGGCGGCGTCGAGGTCTGCCACGACGACCTGCCGGCCCTCGCGGGCCAGACGGGTGGCGATGGCGCGGCCGATCCCCCGGGCTGCTCCGGTGACGACGGCGGTGTCGGGCATGCTGCTCCTCGCGATGGACTAAGCGCTTGCTTACCTTGACGACAAGGTGCCCCCCACGTCAAGTGACCCCACCCGTCGAGAGGCCACGTCCGGCCCCTCAGCCGGTGACGCGCTCGATGAAGGCGACAGCCCGATCGAGGGCCTCGCGCCCGTCCGGGGTGTCGAGGTCGAACTGGTACTCGTGGTCGAGCCGCGGCTCGTGGTCGTCGTCGAAGAGCAGGACGTCGTGGTCGACGTCGTGCCGCTCCAGGGCGTCGACGAGCGCGAGCGTGTGCGGGAGCAACGGGTCGCCGTTGCCGGCCGAGACGAACGAGGGCGGGAACGACGGCGTGACGTGGACCGGCACCGAGCCCTGCCGGGTGATGCGTTCGTCGTGGCGCCGGCTCGACCCGAGGTACGACCAGATCGCCGTGTCGACCAGCCAGCTGCCCAGCCGGGTCGACCCCTGCGCGAGCGTGAAGTCGTAGGCACCGCAGAAGAGCACGAGACCGCTCAGCGAGGAGGGCGGCAGCTCGACGTCGATCCCCACCTCGCGGGCGTAGTCCTCGTCGGTGACGAGCAGCGCCACCTGCGCCGCGATCTGGGCGCCGGCCGAGTCGCCGGCCAGGACGACCCGCCCGGGGTCGATGCCGAGCCGGTCGGCGTGGTCGACGAGGTGCGCGAGCGCGGCCACCACCTGCTTGACGGGCGTCGGGTAGCGCGCACCCGGGGCGATCGAGTAGTCGACGCCGACCGTCGTGAGACCGCGCCCGGCCAGGACCCGAAGGTAGTTGGCGACGTCACCCTTCGACCCGGACACGAACGCACCGCCGTGGACCCAGACGACCGTCGGCAACGCCGCTTCGCGCGCCGGCCTGAAGACGTCGAGCCTCCCGTCCGGGGACGAGACGTCGTACGCCTCGTCGACGACCTCGACGAGATCGCCCGGGACATGCTTCTCGAGGGCGCCGCTCGCGCGTGCGGCGCCCCGGCCGAAGACGGCGCGGACGAGCAGGGCCGAGGGCCAGGGCGTCGTCCGCGCGGCGACGAGGAGCGCCCCGGCGGCCGTCGCCACGCCGAGCGCGGCCGTCCGCGCGAGACCGCGAGTCCGGTCGACGATGCCACCCATGCGGCGAATCTAGTCGGGACACGGCCACACGTGGCCTCTCGACGGTGGCTGGTGGGTGTCGGCGGGGCGGGGCAGGATCGGGTCATGCAGCTCTCCGACGTCGTCGCCACCTCGCACACCGTCGCCGCCACGTCGTCGCGCACCGCGAAGGTCGAGGCGCTGGCGGCGTGCCTGCGTCGTGCGGCCGACGACGGTCCCGACGTGGTCGAGGTCGTCACGGCCCAGCTGTCGGGCACGCTCCCCCAGCGGCGCCTCGGGGTCAGCTGGCGCGGCCTCCAGGGACTGCCCGACCCGGCGGAGACCTCGACCCTGACCGTCGAGGAGGTCGACGCCGCGGCCACCACGATCGCCGCGATCGGCGGCTCCGGCTCGGCCGCCGCCCGCACCGCCGCCGTCCGCGAGCTCTTCTCGCGCGCCACCGCCGACGAGCAGGCGTGGCTGCGTGGCCTCATCACGGGCGAGACCCGTCAGGGCGCGGGCGACGGCGTCATGCTCCAGGCCGTCGCCAAGGCCGCCGACGTGCCCGACGCCGCGGTGCGCCGGGCCGTCATGCTCGCCGGCTTCGCGGGCCCGGTCGCGCGCGCCGCCCTCACCGGTGGCGCCGAGGCGCTCGACGCCCTGACGCTCGAGGTGGGACGCCCGCTGCGGCCCATGCTCGCCGGCTCGGCCCCCGACGTCGCCGCGGCACTGGCCACGCTGGGAGGCGAGGTCGTCGTCGAGACCAAGCTGGACGGCATACGCCTGCAGGCACACGTCGACAACCGGACTAGCCCGGGCAGCGTGCGCCTCTTCACCCGGACGCTCGACGAGGTCACCGACCGGATGCCCGAGATCACCGAGGCGCTGGCGACCCTCGACGTCGAGACCCTCGTGCTCGACGGCGAGGTCATCGCACTCGGCGAGGGTGGCCGGCCCCAGCCGTTCCAGGTGACGGGAGCCCGCACGGCCAGCAGCGCCGACGTCGACCGGCTGCGCGCGGAGGTGCCCCTGACACCGTTCTTCTTCGACCTGCTCCACCTCGACGGCGACGACCTCCTCGACGAGCCGGCCCACGTGCGATGGGAGCGACTCGCCCGCACCGTGCCGCCCGCGTGGATGGTGCCGCGCGAGCTCACCGACGACCCCGAGCAGGCCCAGCGGTTCTTCGCAGACCTCGTCGCAGCCGGGCACGAGGGCGTCGTCGTCAAGGATCCCGCCCTGCCGTATGCCGCCGGCCGCCGGGGCCCGGGGTGGGTCAAGGTCAAGCCGCGGCACACCCTCGACCTCGTCGTCCTGGCCGTCGAGTGGGGCAGCGGACGCCGCCAGGGGTGGCTCTCCAACATCCACCTCGGCGCGCGCGACGCCGACACCGGTGACCTCGTCATGCTCGGCAAGACGTTCAAGGGGATGACCGACGAGATGCTCGCCTGGCAGACCGAGCGGTTCAGCGAGCTGGCGCTCGACCCGGCGGATGTCGGGGCAGGCCGGTCGGGCCAACAGTGGGGCGTCGTCCCGCTGCGCCCCCAGCAGGTCGTCGAGATCGCCTTCGACGGCGTGCAGAGGTCGTCGCGCTACCCCGGCGGCATGGCGCTGCGGTTCGCCCGCGTGCTGCGCTACCGCGACGACAAGCCGGTCGCCGAGATCGACACCGTGCAGACCGTGCGGTCGCTCGCCGGCTGGTGAGCCCGAGCGGCGTCGGCGCGTCGTGAGACGGCACGCCGCTATCTGTTGCCTACGCCACAGTACGTAGGTAAGTTCCGGCCCGAAGGCAGATCGCGTGAATTCTTCACACTCCTGGAGGCACCATGTCCATGTCCGAACTCTCCCGCCGCTCGGTGATCGCAGGTGGCATCGCCGCCGCAGCAGCGGGTGCCACGGCCGGGAGCGCCCGCGCCGCCTCGAGCGCATCCACGGCAGCCGTGACCGGCGAGGATGGCTGGATCACCGCAACGATCAACCGGATGTCGTTGGAGGAGAAGGTCGGTCAGCTCTTCATCCAGAACGTCTACGGCAAGGACGCGACGACCCCCGACAGCCGCAACCTCCCGCTCTACGGCGTCGCGAGCCCCGCGGAGGTCGTGCAGAAGTACCACCTCGGCGGTGTCATCTACTTCGCCTGGACCGACAGCGTGCAGAACCCCGACCAGATCGTCGGCCTCTCAAACGGCCTGCAGAAGGCTGCCCTGACGCAGCAGAGCAAGGTCCACATCCCGCTCCAGATCGCGACCGACCAGGAGCAGGGGGTCGTGACGCGCATCGGGCCGCCTGCCACGCAGTTCCCGGGGTCCATGGCCCTCGGTGCCGGCCGCAGCGCCCCCGACGCGCGCACGGCCGCCGCGATCACGGGCCGTGAGCTGCTCGCCATGGGCGTCAACACGAACTTCGCGCCCGACTGCGACGTCAACGTCAACCCGCTCAATCCCGTCATCGGCACGCGGTCCTTCTCCTCGCGCGCCGCGCTCGCCGCCGAGCTGGCGGCCGCCCAGGTCGCCGGCTACCAGCGCGACGGTGGCGTCGCCTCGTCGGCCAAGCACTTCCCGGGCCACGGCGACACCGCGACCGACAGCCACGTCGCCTTCCCGATCATCACCCACACGCGGGAGCAGTGGGAGACCATCGACGCCCCGCCCTTCAAGGCCGCGATCAACGAGCAGATCGACATGATCATGACGGCGCACCTGTCGTTCCCGGCCCTCGACGACTCGGGCAACCCGGCCACCCTGAGCAAGCCGATCATGACCGGCGTGCTGCGCGAGGAGCTCGGCTACGAGGGCGTCATCGTCACCGACTCGCTCGCCATGCAGGGCGTCCGCGACCTCTACGGCGACGCCGAGGTGGCCGTGCGCGCGCTCCTCGCCGGCGTCGACCAGCTGCTCATGACGCCCGCCATGGACGACGCGTACGCCGCCGTCATCGCCGCCGTGCGCAGCCACCGGATCCACCCGAGCGAGCTCGACGCCAAGGTACGCCGCGTGCTGGGCCTCAAGTACCGCCGCGGGATCGTGGCCCGACCGTACGCCGACCCGACCGCCGTCGCCTCGGTCGTCGGGACCCCGGCCCACCTCGCGTCGGCCGCCACGGTCACCGACCGCACGACGACGCTCGTCAAGAACGACGCCAAGGCCCTGCCGATCGCCCCGAGCGGCACGAAGATCCTCGTCACGGGCTACGGCGTCTCGACGACCGCCACCCTCGCGGCCGCCCTGACCGCCAAGGGCGCGACGGTGCAGACCGTCCAGACCGGCGCGTCGCCCACCGACACCGCGGTGGCATCCGCCGTCGCGGCAGCCGCCGACAAGGACGTCGTGGTCGTCACGACGATGAAGGCGTGGGACACGAGCGTCACCGACACCCGCGGCGGCCAGCAGAAGCTCGTCAAGCAGCTGCTCGCGACCGGGAAGCCCGTCGTCGTGGTCGCCGTGCGCGACCCCTACGACATCGCGTACTTCACGGCGGCGCCGACGTACGTCGCGACCTACTCCTACAGCCCGGTCGCCATCGAGGCGGCCGCACGGGTCATCGTCGGGGACGTGGCGCCGACGGCGTCGCTGCCGGTCGACATCCCCGTCGCCGGCGACCCGGCCACGGTGCTCTACCCGTTCGGTCACGGGCTGACCTACTGAGATGGGCGCCCTGCACCGGATGGTCGCGGCGGCGGCTCTCGTCGCCGCCGCGGCCACTGCCACCGCGGTCGCCCCGGCGGGCGCCGAAGCCGCCGTGCCGGCCGTCCCACCCGTGCCACCCGTGCGCGCCGTCGTCGCGACGTACAACATCCACGCGGGCGCGGGCAGCGACAACGTGTACGACCTCGACCGCACCGCCGCCGCGATCCGGGCCCTCGACGCCGACGTCGTCGGGCTCGAGGAGGCCGACGTCCACTGGGGCGAGCGCAGCCGCTTCGACGACACCGTCGCCGAGCTCGGACGCCGGCTCGGGATGCGCACCGCCTTCGCCCCGATCTACAGCCTCGACCCACTGACAGCCGGTGCGCCTCGGCGCGAGTTCGGCCTCGCCCTGCTCTCACGTCACCCCATCGTCGCCGTCGAGAACCACGACCTGACCCGGCTCTCGACCCAGGACCCGAACCCCGTCCCGGCACCGGCTCCCGGCTTCCTCGAGGCCACGGTCCAGATCGGCGGGGCCCGCGCCCACGTCTACGTCACCCACCTCGACTACCGCGGCGACCCGACCGTCCGCCGCCTCCAGGTCGCCGACACCGTGGCGATCCTCGACCAGGACCCGCCCGGCGCCGACCAGGTGCTCCTCGGCGACCTCAACGCCGACGCCGGCGCACCTGAGCTGGCCGGCCTCTGGACCCGCCTGCGCGACGCCTGGGCCGTGGCCCCGACCCGCGACGGCGAGCCCGGACTCAGCTACCCCGCGATCGACCCGACCAAGCGCATCGACCTCGTCGCCGTCTCCCCCGGCATCGACGTCGTGCACGCCAGCACCGCCCATGACCCCGCCCTCGTCGGCGCGAGCGACCACCGTGCAGTCGCCGCGACCGTCCTGCTCGACCAAGGATCGGAGACCTCCAGATGACCAACCTCAACCGCAGGCAGCTGCTCACCGCCGGCGCCCTCGGCGCCGTCGCCATCCCCGCCACCGCGGCGGGTTCCGTTGCAGCGCAGGCCGGCCCGACGGCATACGCAAGCAGCTACCCGAACAACCCCGTGACGACCGGCGCCCAGAGCGCGGCCGCGGCCGACTGGTCCGTCCTGTCGGGGCAGAAGGTCGGCGTCATCACGAACCCGACCGGCATCCTCACCAACCTGCGCACCATCGTCGATGAGATGCACGAGTCCGGCGCCGTCGACATCGTCGGCGTCTTCGGGCCCGAGCACGGCTTCCGCGGCACGGCCCAGGCCGGTGACTCCGAGGGCAACCACACCGACCCGCGCACGGGCCTCATGGTCTACGACGCCTACGGCGCCAACGCGGCGAAGATGACGACGCTCTTCCGGACGGCCGGCGTCGAGACGGTCGTCTTCGACATCCAGGACGTCGGGTCGCGCTTCTACACCTACATCTGGACGATGTACACGGCGATGCGTGCGGCCGTCGCCGTCGGAGCCCGTTTCGTCGTCCTCGACCGCCCGAACCCCATCGGCGGCAAGGCGATCGGGCCGATGATGACGACGCCGTGGACCTCTGGCGTCGGCGCCAAGGAGATCGTTCAGGCGCACGGCATGACCGTGGGCGAGCTCGCCCGCTATTTCGACGGCGAGTTCCTCACCGCCGACGCAGGTGGCCAGCTCACCGACCTCAGCGTCGTCGAGGTCAAGGGCTGGCGCCGCGACGTGCCGTATGCCGTCACCGGGCTCCCGTGGGTCATGCCGAGTCCCAACATGCCGACTCCCGACACGGCGCTCGTCTACCCCGGCACGGGGATGTTCGAGGGGACCAACCTGTCCGAGGGCCGCGGCACGACGCGGCCGTTCGAGCTCATCGGCGCGCCCTACGTGGACTACAGGTGGGCCGAACGCCTTGCGGCGCTGGACCTTCCGGGCGTCGGCTTCCGCGAGGCCTACTTCTCCCCCACGTTCAGCAAGCACACCGGCCTCGTCTGCGGCGGCGTCCAGCTGCACGTCACCGACCCGTCCACCTTCGACCCGATCCGCTCGACCGTCGAGATGCTCGTGGCGGCCAGGGCGCTCTACAGCGACTTCGCCTGGCGCTACGACTCCTACGACCCGGCGCGGCCCTACTGGATCGACAAGCTGACCGGCTCCCAGCGGCTGCGCACCCAGATCTCGGCCGGTGCGCCCGCCGCTGAGGTCGTCGGCGCATGGCGCGACGAGCTCGCGGCCTTCGACGCCCGGCGCCAGCAGTACCTCATCTACCGCGGCCCCTCGAACTGACCTGTCCACCGGCTCGCCACCCGCTGCTCGACCTGTTGCACGATCTAGGAGTGACATGCGCCTGCGCACCCTCGTCCCTGCTGCCCTCGGCAGCCTCGCCCTCGCGGGGAGTCTCGTGACCGCCGGGCCCGTCGGCTCCGCGACGGCCGACGACTTCAGCAAGCCCGACCGCGGTTTCGCCCCGGCCAACACCGTCCTGTCCGACGCGAGCCCGACGTCGGTGGGGCTCGATCCGGCGCCGATCGCGGAGTCGGTGGCGCAGATCCACGCCCACGAGCAGGTCGACGCGAGCGGCCACCCCCTCTTCGCGGGCGCCGTCGGGATCATGGGCCACGAGGGCCGCATCGTCGAGCGCGACGCGAGCGGCTGGGCGCTGCGCTACGCCGACGCCACGACCGAGCTGCCGCGCGACCAGTGGGAGCCGATGCGGACCGACACGATCTTCGACCTCGCCTCGGTCTCGAAGCTCTTCACCTCGATCGCCGTCGTCCAGCTCATCGAGGAGGGGCGCGTCGCGCTCGAGAGCCCCGTCGCGACCTACCTCCCCGAGTTCGCCGCCAACGGCAAGGAGTCCGTGACGGTGCGCCAGCTGCTGACGCACACGTCGGGCTTCACCTCGTGGCTGCCGCTGTGGAGCAAGTGGCCCGACAAGGTGTCACGCATCAAGGCGGTCATGGACCAGCCGCTCACCAACGCGCCCGGCACCACCTACCTCTACAGCGACCTCAACCTCATCACCCTCGGCGTCATGGTCGAGAAGCTGCGGGGCGAGCCGCTCGACGCCGTCGTCCACGACCGCATCACGGCGCCGCTCGGCATGACCGACACCGGCTACAACCCGGCCGACAAGGCCCGCACCGCGGCGACCGAGTACCAGACGGCGCCGCCGCGCGGCATGGTGCGCGGCGAGGTCCACGACGAGAACGCCTGGTCGCTGGGCGGGGTCGCCGGGCACGCGGGCGTCTTCTCCACCGTCGACGACCTCGCGGTCCTGTCGCAGGCCCTGCTCAACGGCGGCACCTACCGCGGAGAGCGCATCCTCAGCCGCAAGAGCGTCGAGGCCCTCATCACCAACTTCAACGGCGACTTCCCCGGCGACTCGCACGGTCTCGGCTTCGAGCTCGACCAGCGCTGGTACATGGACGCCCTGTCCGGACCCCGCACCGCAGGCCACACCGGCTACACCGGGACGTCGATCGTCATCGACTTCACGTCGCGGTCCTTCGCCGTCCTGCTCACCAACCGGGTGCACCCGTCGCGCAGCTGGGGCTCGATCAACATCGCCCGCCGCGAGTGGGCCCACGGCCTCGCGGCGTCCATGGGCATCCGGCCGCGTCACGGTGACACGGCCTGGTTCACCGGCTCGGACAACGCGACGACCACCACCCTGACGACGACGCCGCTCCCGGTGGGCGTCGGGGGTGGGCGCCTCGGCTTCGACCTCTTCCTCGACACCGAGGAGACGGACCTGCTCCACCT
Source organism: Terrabacter sp. Root181 (assembly GCF_001428505.1). Taxonomy (GTDB): domain Bacteria; phylum Actinomycetota; class Actinomycetes; order Actinomycetales; family Dermatophilaceae; genus Terrabacter. Next base: position 863,126 of record NZ_LMHU01000001.1, on the reverse strand, counting down.
CGAGCGCTCCACGGACGGCGGCGCGACGTGGGCGGCCCTGCCGTTCGCCGTCGTCGACCGGGGCCAGACCGAGACGGCCGACGGCGTCATCTCCGGCTCCGGCACGAGGCGCTGGGTGCAGGTGCGGGCCGACCTGCCGGCCGGGGCGCAGCAGCTGCGCTGGCGGCACACGACCGACGGCGGCTACCTCGGTCGGGGCGTCGCCGTGGACGACGTCATCGTCCAGGGCCCGGGCGGCGTCCTGCTCGACGGTGAGAAGACCCCTGACGCCTTCACGGCGGACGGGTGGCGGCTCGCGGGCCGCGACGCCGTAGCGTAGGCCCATGCCCAGGACCGAGGACGGGGCCTCGTCCCCCGCAGGTGCCGCGAGCGCATCGCTGCTCATCCGCCTGCGGGGGATCAAGCCCTCGCTGTCGCCCGCCGAGGACCGTGTCGCCGACATCGTCCTCGCCGACGCGCGCCGTGCCGCCGGCCTGACCATCAGCGAGCTCGCCACGGCGGCGCGCACGTCCGAGACGACGGTGCTGCGCTTCTGCCGGCGGCTCGGGCTGCCGGGCTACCCGCAGCTGCGCCTCGCGCTCGCCGAGGAGTCGGCCCAGCCGCGCACGATGAGCCGCAGCGGCACCGACATCAGCGCCAAGGACACGATCGACGACATCATCGCCAAGGTCGCCTTCACCGATGCGAGCGCGGTCGAGGAGACCGCCCAGCAGCTCGACCGCGAGGCGCTGTCCGAGGCAGCCGCCTTCATCGCCAAGGCCGGACGCGTCGACATCTACGGTGTGGCCGCGAGCGCCGTCGTCGGCGCCGACCTCCAGCAGAAGCTGCACCGCATGGGCATCGTCGCCTTCGTCTGGAACGACGCGCACCTCGCCCTGACGAGCGCCACGCTGCTCGGCCCGGGTGACATCGCCATCGGCATCTCGCACTCCGGCACGACCACGGAGACCATCGAGGCGCTCGCGGCCGCGCGCTCGACCGGGGCCAAGACCCTGGCCATCACGAACTTCCCGCTGTCGCGGCTGGCCTCGGGCGTCGACTACCTGCTCACGACCGCCGCGCGCGAGACGAGCCTGCGCTCGGGCGCGACGGCGAGCCGCATCGCGGCCCTCACGGTCGTCGACTGCCTCTACATCGCGGTCGCCCAGCGCAACCTGCGCCGGGTGCGCAAGGCGGTTGCCGAGACGCGCGAGGCCGTCGCCGGCCACCACGTCACCGACTGACCCGTCAAGCGCCCCCTCCCCCACTCGAGGGACGGGGGTGGTCGGGGGACCGTGACGGGAATGTTACTCATTTACGGCATTGACGCTGACGGCGTAGGAAACTAACCTCGCACGGGTGAGCAGCGAGGTGACCGTGGACGCCCCCACCGAGGAGCGCCATCCGGGGACGACGTCCATCGACACCCACACCTCCCTCGACATCCTCAGGGCGCTCAACGCCGAGGACGCGACCGTGGCCGGCGCCGTGAGCGTGATCCTCCCCGACCTGGCTCGTCTCGTCGACCGCGCCGTCGAGTCGCTCCGCGCGGGCGGAGCCGTGCACTACTTCGGCGCCGGCACGTCGGGCCGACTCGCCGTGCTCGACGCCGCCGAGCTGCGCCCCACCTTCAACGCCCCGGCCGGGCTCGTCGTGGCCCACCACGCCGGCGGCCCCGCCGCCCTGCTCGAGGCCGTCGAGAACGTCGAGGACGACGTCGACCTCGGTCGCGCAGAAGCCGACGTGCTGCGTCCCGGGGACATCGCCATCGGCCTCACGGCCTCAGGGCGTACGCCGTTCGTGGCCGGCGCTCTCGCGCGGGCTCGCGAGCTGGGGGCCGTCACGGCCCTCGTCACGGCCAACCCGCACGCCGAGGTCGCCGTCCACGCCGACCTCCTCCTCGCCGTGCGCACCGGCCCCGAGGCCCTGACCGGCTCGACCCGGCTCAAGGCCGGCACCGCCCAGAAGCTCGTCCTCAACTCGTTCTCGACCGCCGTGATGATCCGGCTCGGGCGCACGTGGAGCAACCTCATGGTCGACGTCGTCGCGACGAACGCCAAGCTCCGCGGCCGCGTCGTGCGCATCCTGCAGGAGGCGACGGGCGCCGACGCCGAGCAGGCCCGCCGGGCCCTCGACGACGCCGACGGCGAGCTCAAGCCCGCCCTGCTCTCGATGCTCGCGGGCGTCGACGCCGGCACGGCGCGCGACGCGATCGCCGCCCACGACGGCTCCGTGGCCCACGCGCTCGCGTCCCTCGGCGGCCAGGTGGCCGCCCCGGCCGCCCGCGCTGCCCCGGCCGCCCCCACCCCCGAACGCTGAACCCACCACCCTCCCACCCCCACGTGCCGACCCCCAGGCACCGAGCAGAACCCGACAGGAGCACCACCATGACGTTCGCCTCACGCCTCCCCGGCTCGTCGCGGCGCGCACGCCGCACGGTCCTCACGATCGCCGCGCTCTCCGGAGCGCTCGTCGTGACCGCCTGCTCGCCCTCCTCCTCGGGCTCCTCGAGCACCGGTGACGACGGCAAGGTCACCCTGACGGTGTGGTCGTGGCGCGTCGAGGACGAGGCGGCATACACCAAGATCTTCGACGCGTACGAGAAGGCCCACCCCGGCGTCAGCATCGACTTCAAGGCGTTCAAGGCGACGGAGTACAACAAGATCCTCGCGACCGGCCTCGCCGGCTCGAGCGGCCCGGACGTGCCGCAGGTCCGCTCCTACGGCCAGCTCCAGGGCACCGTCGCCAGCAAGTCCCTGCTGCCGCTCGACGGCAAGGTCGACCTCGCCGGCTGGGACGAGAACGTCGTCGCGAGCGCCAAGGGCAAGGAGGACGGCAAGACGTACTCCGTGCCGCTCGCGCGCCAGACCGTCCAGATGTTCTACAACCAGGGCCTCTTCGACAAGAGCGGCATCAAGGCCCCCACCACGTGGGCCGAGTTCATCGCCGCCAACGACAAGCTCATGGCGGCCGGCGTCACGCCGATCGCCATCGGCGCCAAGGACGACTGGACGCTCCCGATCGTCCACGAGGTGCTCGCTGCCCCGCGCTTCGGCGGCAAGGCCTTCCAGAGCGAGGTGCTCTCGGGCCAGAAGTCCTTCACCGACCCCGACTGGGTCGGATCGGTGCAGGTGGTGAGCGACCTCGAGAAGTACCTGCCCAAGAACTCCACCGGCGTGGCGCAGACCGACGCCCAGACGCTCTTCTCGGCCGAGAAGGCCGCGATGATCCCCGGCGGCAGCTTCGACCTCTCCGTCTTCCAGAAGGCCAACCCGGCCATGAAGATCGGCATCTTCCAGGTGCCGCCGGCCCCCGGGTCGCCGAGCGGTTCGGCCGCGACGACGGCAGGATGGGCCGATGGCAACTTCGGCGTCTCCGCCAGGTCGAAGCACCCCACCGAGGCCACCGAGCTCGTGAAGTGGATGACCACGAAGGAGTTCGGCCAGATGGTCACCGACGACATCAGGCAGATCTCGGCCGTGCCCGGGGTCGAGCCCACCGACCCGCTGCTCAAGCAGATGAGCCAGAACTACACGGACTCCGGGTCGCCGTACCTGCTGCTCACCGACTTCCGCTACGGCTCACCGACGGGCACCGACCTGCTCGGCAAGGGCCTGCAGGAGCTGCTGCTCGGCTCCAAGGACGCCACCGCGGTGAGCCAGGACCTCGAGACCGGCGTCAAGACCTGGTTCAAGCCGAGCGCGTGACGGTTCCTGCATGAGGCGCCGCACCGGCCTTGTCTTCGTCGCCCCGGCGCTCGCCCTCTTCGCGGTGTTCGTGCTCTACCCGATGGTGACGGCGTTCTCCTACGCCTTCTTCCAGTGGCAGGGCACGACCCGCGGGGCGTTCGCCGGGCTCGAGAACTTCGCGACGCTCTTCACGAGGGCGCCGTTCACGACCGACCTGCCACGAGCGTTGATGCACAACGTGCTCTTCTTCGTCGGCACGATGCTCATCCAGAACACGTTCGGTCTCACGATCGCGTACCTGCTCTACACGCGTCCGCGCAGCCGCCGGATGCTGCAGACGCTCTACGCGATGCCCTACCTCGTGAGCCCGATCGTCATCGGCTACCTCTGGACGCTGCTGCTCTCGCCGACGTTCGGGCCGGTCAACACGCTGCTGACGAAGATCGGTCTCGAGTCGTGGGCGCTGCCGTGGCTCGGCGACCCGAAGACGGCGATCTGGGTCGTCATCCTCGTCAGCGTGTGGCAGTGGATCGGCTTCCCGGTCCTGCTCTACGGCGCCGCCCTCGGCGGTGTCCCGGAGGAGCTGACCGAGGCCGCCCGCGTCGACGGCGCGAGCAACCGGCAGGCGTTCTTCAAGATCACCCTCCCGCTGCTCGTCCCGGCCATCGGCACGGTGTCGGTCCTGACGTTCATCTTCGCGATGGAGGCCTTCGCCCTGCCCTACGCGTTCGGCGGATCGACCGGGAACCCTGCAGGCGCAACGGACTTCGTGTCGTTGCTCTTCTACCGCACGGCCTTCGACTCGGGCGCGACCGATGCCATCGGCAGCTCGTCGGCGCTCGCCACCCTGCTCTTCGTCATCATCTTCGGCGGCGCCTACGCCGCCACGGCCGTGCTGCGCCGTCACGAGCGGAGGATCACCGCATGACCACGGCCGTCGTCACCACCGAGTCGCCGCAGGAGCAGGCCGCGGCCCGTCCCGTCCCGAGCGGTCGTCGGCGCCCGCCGCGGGTCAACGGTCCCGTGGGCGGCGCCGGTGCCAGCGTGCTGCTCTGGGGGTATGCCGCCCTGGCGCTCGTGCCGCTGCTGCTCATGGTGAGCAACAGCTTCCGCACCAACTCCGACCTCATCACCGACCCGCTCGGCCTGCCCACTCCCCCGACGACGGCGAGCTACGTCGAGGCGTGGACCACCGGCAACTTCGCGACGTACTTCGCCAACTCGCTCGCCGTCACGGTCGGCGCGGTCGCGATCTCGACGGCGGTCGCGACGATGGCCGCCTACGCGCTGGCCCGCGGCCGGTCTCGGATCTTCCGCTGGCTCGAGGCGCTCTTCCTCTCGGGCCTCATGCTGCCGATCCACCTCGCGATCCTGCCGATCTTCTACCTCTTCGACGGGCTCGGGCTCATCGACTCGCGTCTCGGCCTCATGCTCATGTACGCCGCGTCGGGCGTCCCGTTCTCGATCTTCGTCCTCATGACGTTCTTCCGGCAGCTGCCGGAGGAGCTCGAGGAGGCCGCCGCGCTCGACGGGGCGAGCCACTGGCAGACGTTCTGGCGGATCATGGTGCCGCTCGTGCGCCCGGCCCTGGCGACGGTCGCGGTCTTCCGCTTCGTGCCGATCTGGAACGACTTCCTCTTCCCCCTCGTGCTGCTGCGCAGCGAGGACAAGTACACCCTCCCGGTCGGCCTCACGAGCTTCTTCGGGGAGAACGCGACGAACTACTCGGCCGTCTTCGCCGGGCTCGTCATCACGACGATCCCGCTCATCGTGCTCTTCCTCGTCGCCACGAAGCAGATCGTCGCGGGCTTGACCGCCGGCATGGCGAAGTGATCGGCTCGCTCGCGTGAGCGAGCGCGCCGGGGCCGTCGTCGCCGTCGACGTCGGCGGTTCGGGCCTTCGGCTGACCACGTTTGCCAGCAGCCCTGGTCCCGTGCTCACCGCACCGGGGGTGCGGGTCGGGTCGGGCGGGATCGACGTGGCTGCTCTCGTCGCCGATGCGCGGTCGCTGTCGGCGAGAGCCGCGGCCGAGTCCGCTTCCGGCGCAGTGCCTCCCGAGGTGGTCGTGTGGTCGATGCGCGGCCTGCTCTTCCTCGCCGACCGGACCGACGTGCTCCGCACGGTGGCCGAAGGCCTGGGCGCCGAGCGCACCGTCGTCGTCAGCGACGCCGTCGCCAACCTCGTGGGCGCGACGGGTCGGATCGGTCCGGGCGCGGTCGTCGCGGCGGGCACCGGCGCGGTCGCCTTCGGCACCGACTTCGACCGGCAGTGGCGCCGCGTCGACGGCTGGGGGCACGTGCTCGGCGACGCCGGGTCGGCGGCGACGCTCGGCATGGCCGGCCTCCGGGCGGCCCTGCGCGCCCACGACGGCCTCCCCGGCGGTTCGCCGGCCCTCCTGTCGGCGGCCACCGACCTGCTCGGACCGCCCGAGGGCTGGCCGCGGCTCGTCATGACGAGCCGAGACGCGCCCGAGCGTCTGGCCTCGGTGGCGCCGCTCGTCACGGCCGCTGCGGCCGGCGACCCCGTCGCCCACGCCCTGTGCGTCCGCTCGGGCACCGACCTCGCCGACTCCCTGCTCCGCGCGGCGGAGGGCCTGACCGACCCGGTCCTCGCCGCGACCGGTGGGCTGCTCAGCGCCGCCCCCGTGGCCGACGCCCTCGACGCCCGGCTCGCCGACGCCGGCGCCCGGCGCACTCCCGCCCGCGGCGGGGCGCTCGACGGCGCCCTCCTGCTGGCCCGGCACCTGCGGGACACCGGAGCGCTCCCCGAGCACCCGGCATACCTCCTCGTCGGCTGACGCGGGCCCCGGTGGCCGATCGGGTACGTCTCCGGTCGGCCCCGGCAGCCCGGTCTACGCTCGGGGCTGCCCCCTCACGAGCCGACTGGAGCCCGCATGTCCGAGCACGACGCCCACCGCCCCGGACTCGGGTCGATGCCCCACGACGGCGGCACGGCCTTCCGCGTGTGGGCCCCGAACGCCGACGCCGTCGCGGTCACCGGCAGCTTCACCGGGTGGTCCGGCGACGGCCACGCGATGGTCTCCGAGGACAACGGCCACTGGTACGCCGACGTCGACGGCGCGCACCCCGGCGACGAGTACCAGTTCGTCATCACCCACGGCGAGCAGCGGCTCATGCGCATCGACCCGCGCGCCCGCGTCGTCACGAACTCGTCGGGCAACGCCGTCGTCTACGACCGCGACGCCTTCGACTGGGCCGGCGACACGTTCGGCTGCCCGCCCCACGACGAGCTCGTCATCTACGAGACCCACATCGGCTCGTTCGTCGCGACCGAGGGTGACGCCGGCGACCTCGGCGGCCTGGCCGGCAAGCTCGGCTACCTCGCCGAGCTCGGCATCAACGCCGTCGAGCTCATGCCCGTCGCCGAGTTCGCCGGCGACTACTCGTGGGGCTACAACCCGTCGAACCCCTTCGCGGTCGAGAGCGGCTACGGCGGCGCCGACGCGCTGAAGGGCTTCGTCAAGGAGGCCCACCGGCACGGCATCGCCGTCATCCTCGACGTCGTCATCAACCACTACGGCCCGAGCGACCTGTCCCTGTGGCAGTTCGACGGCTGGAGCGAGGACGGCAAGGGCGGCATCTACTTCTACAACGACGAGCGCTCCGCGACCCCGTGGGGCGACACCCGCCCCGACTACGGCCGCGAGGAGGTGCGCGCCTACCTCCACGACAACGCCCTCATGTGGCTCGAGGAGTTCCACCTCGACGGCCTGCGGTTCGACGCGACGCTCTACGTGCGCACCATCGACGGCCTCGGCACGGGCGACCTGCCCGAGGGCTGGGACCTCCTGCAGTCGATCACGGCGACCATCCGCGAGCGGCACCCCGACAAGATCCTCATCGCCGAGGACCTCCAGGCCGACCCGGCGATCACCTCCGACGACAAGGGCGGCGCCGGCTTCCACGCGCAGTGGGACACGAGCTTCGTCCACCCGGTGCGGCGCCTGCTGACGGCCGTCGACGACGCCGACCGCTCCATGACCGCGCTCGCCGAGGCGCTGCGTGGCGTCGACGAGCCGTTCCGGCGCATCGTCTACACCGAGAGCCACGACGAGGTGGCCAACGGCAAGCTGCGGGTCCCCCACGAGATCGACGGCGGCGACCCCAGCGGCTGGGCGGCGCAGAAGCGCGCGACCCTCGGCTTCGCCATCGCCCTGACGACGCCGGGCATCCCGATGCTCTTCCAGGGCCAGGAGTTCCTCGAGGACGAGTGGTTCCGCGACGACGTGCCGCTCGACTGGGAGCGGGCCGAGCAGTTCCGCGACATCGTGCGCCTCGGCCGCGACCTCATCCACCTGCGCCGCGACGTCGACGGCGTCTCGCGGGGGCTGCGCGGCGAGGGCTTCGAGGTGCTCCACCTCGACGACGAGGCGAAGGCCCTCGCGTGGGCGCGGAGCTCGGGCGACGACGTCGCCGTGGTCGTCGTCAACGCGAGCGCCGAGGCCCGCGCCATCACGACGGGTATGCCGTCCGCCGGGCCGTGGGCGGTGCGCTTCAACTCGGACGCGTCCACCTACAGCGCCCTCTTCGCGGGGCACGACAGCCACGACGTGGACGCGGCGCCCAAGCCGCTCGACCACCAGCCCGCAAGCGGCACGGTCTCGGTCGGCGCCTACACCCTCGTCGTCCTCACGCCTGCCTGACGCGCGCGTCACCGTTTCGTAAGGGTCGCGTCCTGGTGCCGGCGGCGCGCGACCGGTCCACTGGACGCATGAACCGACGCCCCTGGATCGCCGCCGCCGTCGTCACCGCCGTCGTCGGGCTCGTCGTCGCGCTCGCCCTCTTCCAGCCATGGCGGCTGCTCACCCGCAGCACCGTCGACGAGGCGCTGCCGACCGCCACCGCGGTCTCCGCCGAGAGCCCCGGCCCGAGCGGCACGGCCACGGGGAGCGCGGCCGCGACCGGACGGCATACGCCCTCGGCCGCGGCAGCGGCTCCGCGCGTGCTCGGCGAGGGTCGCTTCGTCGACGGGGAGCACGCCACGTCCGGCACCGCCCGCGTGCTCGAGCTGGCCGACGGCTCACGCGTCGTGCGCCTCGAGGGGTTCTCGACGAGCGACGGCCCGGACGTCGTGGTCTGGCTCACCGACCAGCCGGCCGGGGACGACGACTGGCACCGCTACGACGACGGGCAGTCCGTCCCCCTCGGCGCGCTCAAGGCCACGGACGGCAACCAGAACTACGCCGTCCCGGCCGGCACCGACCTGACGGAGCTCACCTCCGTCGTCATCTGGTGCGACCGCTTCGACGTCGCCTTCGGATCGGCTCCCATCCGATCGGCGTGACGCCTCCGAAGCACGGGTGACGGCTGCCGCCGCACTGAGGGGTCCGGCGGCGGCCGCCTCCGGCAGCGACTCAGCGCAGCGGGTTGAAGGGGGCCAGCTGCTCGGGCGCACGGCCGGTCACGATCTGCTCGGCGAGCAGGCGACCGGTCACGGGGCCCAGAGTGATCCCCCACATGCCGTGACCGCCGGCGACGAAGACCTTGGGGTTGCGCGAGGCGCCGATGAGCGGCAGGCCGTCGACGGTGCAGGGACGCGAGCCGACCCACTCGTCCTGGCGGTGGTCGAGGTCGGCGCCCTGGAGCAGCGGGCGGGCCGACTCGACGATGGCCTGGATCCGGCGCGGGTCGAGGGCGGCCTCGGGCCGGCGGAACTCCATCATGCCGGCGACGCGGAGGCGGTCGCCGACGGGCGTGCAGGCGACGCGCTCGGCCGGGAAGTAGACGGGACCGTTGGGCAGGTCGTCGACGGCGACGCTGAAGGAGTAGCCGCGGCCGGCCTGGACGACGCGCTTGACGCCGAACTCGCGAGCCAGCTTGCCGAGCCATGCGCCGGTCGCGACGACGACGGAGTCGTAGTGCTCGGCCTGGCCGAAGTCGTTCGTGACGAGCACGCCGGTCGGGGTGTCGGTGATGCGCTGGACGGCGCTGCCGGTGACGATCTTGCCGCCACGAGCCGTGACCGAGTCGGCGAGCGCGGCGACGTAGGCGCCGGGGTTGATGAAGCGCTGGCCGTGGAGCACGATCGCGGCGCCGATCTCGCCGGAGAGGGCCGGCTCGATGGCGCGGGCCTCGTCGCCGGTGAGAACGTCGAAGGTGATGTCGCCGCCCGAGGCGTGGATGTGCTCGATCTCCTCGAGCAGGGTCTGGCGCTCCTCGGCCGTGCGGTAGGCGGCCGTGAACGACTTCGCCTCGTAGGTGTCGGCGTCGACCCCGCCGGCCTTGAGGAGGTCGAAGCTCTGCAGCGACAGGTCGTTGACGGGCACGAGGGCGCCCATGGCCTTCTTCCACGCCGTCATGGTGCTGTGGCGCGTGAAGCCGGTGACGAAGCGGAGGAAGTCCGGTCGGGCGCTCGGCGGCACGTAGACCGGCGAGCTGGGGCTGAGCACGGCGCGCAGGCCGTACTTCAGCACGGCGGGCTCGGGCAGCGGCGTCGCGATGCCGGGCGTCAGCCAGCCGGCGTTGCCCCAGGACGCACCGGCGGCGACACCGTCGCGGTCGATGACGGTGACCTCGACGCCGCGCTCCTGGAGGAACCAGGCGGTGGCGAGACCGACCATGCCGGCGCCGACGACGGCGACGCGCTCGGGGGCGGGGGTACCGGCGGGGGTCACAGCGGACATGCGATCGACTCCTGGGTCTGTCTGTTCGAGGTGGTGCCTTGTCTCCATGGTGGCGGCGCCAGCCGCCGCCCCCGTGGTGCTGCACAGCCAACGTTTCCTCCGTCTGTTGTGCTGAGAGCACTAAAGACCGTCACAATGGTTGTATGCCGTCCGCCCCGTCGCGCTCGAAGCGGCGCTCTGCGACCCGTACCTCCTCGACCACACCGGTCGGCCTGCCGATCGCGCAGCTCGTCGGCACCCTCGGGGGCGGCCTGCTCACGGTCGTCGTCGACGTCGGCGGTCCGGCCGTCGACGACGTGACGCTCGCCGAGCCCGGCTCCGGCGTCTTCGGCCAGGCCGGCGACCTGCTCCTCGGCGTCGGGGTGGAGCGTCCGGCCGAGGCGGCAGCGCTGCTCGAGGGCGCCGCCGCGGTGGACACCGGCGCCGTCGTGCTGAGACGCGCCGCCGCGCGCGACCCGCAGGTCCGCGCCGCGGCGGCCCGCTTCGGCGTCAGCCTCGTCGAGCTCGCCGACCACGCCTCGTGGGCGCACGTCGTGTGGCTGCTGCGGGGCGTGCTCGACCGCGCCGCGAGCGGGCCGGCCCTGCGCGCCGAGGGTCCAGTGCTCGACGAGCTCTTCGCGCTCGCCGACGCGTGCGCGGCCCTCGTCGCGGCCCCGATCACCATCGAGGACACCCAGTCGCGGGTGCTCGCCTACTCCTCGACCCAGGATGTCGCCGACCCCGCGCGCGTCTCGACGATCGTCGGACGCCGCGTGCCCGACGAGGTCATGGCCAACCTCCGCGGACGAGGGGTGTTCCGTCGGCTGGCCCGCTCGGACGAGCCCTTCTTCGTCCCTGCCGGTCGCGGCCTGCGAGCCCGCGTCGTCGTCCCGGTGCGGGCCGGCATCGAGTGGCTCGGCTCGATCTGGGCCGTCGTCGACGAGGAGCCACCGGAGCAGGTCATGGGCTCGCTCGCCCAGACCGCCTCGGTCGTGGCCCTGCACCTGCTGCGTCTGCGCTCGCAGGCAGACCTCGCCCGACGGGTCTCGGCCGACCGGCTGCGAGCCGTCCTCAGCGGCGACACGCTCGAGGCCGAGGGCTGGCTGCCGGCGGCACCGTGGCGGGTCGTCGTGCTCGCCGGCGCCCACCGCGCCCGCACCGACCCCACCCGTGAGGCCGCACCGCGCGACACCGAACGCGAGCTCGACGTGTGGGAGTCGGCCGCGCGCCGCCGGTCCTGGCGCCAGCCGCTCCTCGCGATCTTCGACGGCGTCGCCCTGACCCTCGTGCGCGACGTGCCCGGCGACGCCTCCCCGGGCACGTGGGAGTGGCTGCTCGGCGTCGTCGAGGAGGTCGCGGGGGTCACCCCGACGGCCACGGCGAGCGCCGGGGGCCGGGTCTCCCGGACGGTCGACCTCGACCGGTCGCGACGCGAGGCCACCGAGGTGCAGCGCCTGCGCGACGTCGGTCGGGTCACGGGCACGACGACCACGGTCGAGGACGCCTGGGCCGCCGTCACCAACGCCCGCGCCCTCGGCGGCATCTGGACCGAGGAGCTGCTCGGTCCGGTCGCCGCCCTGCGCGAGCACGACGAGGCCCACCACACGGCATACCTCGAGACGGTCGCCGCGTGGCTCGACCATCCGGGAGACCCACGGGCGGCCGCGGCGCGCGTCCACGTACACCCCAACACGCTCCGCTACCGGATGCAGCGGCTGTCGGACGTCGTCGACCTCGACCTGCACGACCCCGAGACCCGGCTGGCCCTGCGCCTGCAGCTGCGCGCGCTCGGCCACTGAGACGGGCCGCCGCCGCTAGCGTGGGGTCGTGGACGAGCAGGACGCGGTGACGACCGGCGGGCAGCAGTGGCTCGCACCGGCCGAGTTCGAGCGCATCTACGGCCCGCAACGCTCCTGGACCCCGGTCGAGGTCCGCGAGCTGCTCCGTGGCCTCGGGGTGCCGTGGTGGGTGGCCGGCGGGTGGGCCGTCGAGGCGTTCACCGGGGTCGCCCGCGACCACGAGGACATCGACGTCTCGGTGCTCCGTCGCGACGTCGGCGCGATCCGGGCCCACCTCGAGCGGCACTGGCACCTGTGGTCCGCCGGCGACTCGGGCCTGCTGCACCTGCGGCCGGGACGGGACGTGCCAGAGGACTCCGGCCAGATCTGGGTCCGCGAGCACGCGCTCCCCCTGCTCGGTGCCGCCCAGGTCGCGGTGCTCCGGCGGGTCGTCGACGCCCAGCCGGCCGACCATCCGTGGCGGGCTCGCCTGGACGGGGTACGGGGGGGCGCCTAGGCAGGCGCCTCGCCCAGGTGGACCGTGCCGTCTTCGTCCACCCGGAAGTTCGGGTTGTGCACGAGGTCCCACCGGAAGCCGTCCGGGTCGGCCACGCACGCACTGACCCCGCCCCACTCGCGCTCGGTCGGGGCCGAGACGGAGGTCGCACCGGCAGCCAGCGCGGCGGCATACAACGCCTCGACCTGCCCGACCTCGGTGACGTTGTGGCCCAGCGACACGGGCGGCGCGGACGAGCCGTGCGCGACGTCGCCGTACTCGCTCGGCATCTGCGTGACGTCCCAGAGCGCGAGCAGCTGCCCGGGGGCGCCCTGGACGAAGGTGATGTCGGGGAGATGGAGCACGGAGCGGAAGCCGAGCCCGTCGACGTAGAAGGCCCGTGAGCGCTCGACGTCACGGACGCCGAGGGTGATGGCGGTGATCTCGGGTGGGGTCGTCATCCCGCCACGATAGGACGCCCCACCGACGTCGCCGAGCCGTAAGGACCGGATAACCCCTACGTCATGGAGTGCGGGCCCTCGCGGGTCTTGACTCGGGGGTGAGCCGGTCAGGGTGACCGGACGAAAGGTGGAAAGCCATGTCTCACAAGCTGACTCGCGGGATCCTTCGCTCGCTGGGCGTCGCCGCGGTCGCCCTCCCAGCCCTCGTCGCGGGCACCTCCGCCCACGCAGGACGCGTCTCGGGTCCCGCGTTCTACGTCGACCACCAGCTCTACCGGACGGTCGCGACGCCGACCGACCTCAGCGGCACGGGCGCACCCGCGCAGTCGTGGGACACGATCTACAGCTTCGGCGCCGTGCAGCGCAGCGTCGCGACCGCGGCGCCGGGTGACCCCGGCTTCAACGGGGGGCGCTGGCAGGTGCACGCCGTGTCGCTCACCGGCACGTATGCCGCAGCGCTGGCCGCCGGCGACCACGACGGTGACGGCGTGCTCGACGCCGCCGACGAGGTGCAGGCCGCCATCGACGCCGGAGCCCTGGTCGACGGCGGCGTCGTGAAGTACTTCGTGTGCACGGTCAACCCTGTCCCCCACGGTCAGGGCTGAGCGGCTCCCAGCGCAACCGGGGGTAGCAGTCGGGGGAGGGACACCGTGTGGTGTTCCTCCCCCGACGATCTGACCGGTTTACCCCCCAAATGTCCCCGAAGTCAGTGTCCGCCACCCAGAAGGTCGCGCACCTCTGACTCGCGATACCTCCGGTGCCCACCAAGGGTCCGGATCGAAGTCAGCTTTCCTGCCTTGGCCCAGCGAGTGACCGTCTTCGGGTCCACCCGGAAGAGGGCCGCAACCTCGGCAGGAGTCAGCAGCTTCTCGGTCTCATGTCGATCCTGAGTCGTCATTGTCATATCCCCACCACCCTGTCGCTAGGTGCAGCGACACGCATGCGCCCCAATCGGGGCTCAGTAAAGCAAGGGTAAAGTCTCGGCCGTTCGAATGGCGGTTAAACACTGAAAAGAGTCAAATCGTCCCGCTTCCGAGACACCGGGTGTATACGACGAGGGGATCGACCGGGCCGCGCGGTGACAGCAGGGTGCACCCTGGCCGGCCGAGTCGCGACGCGCCGCCGGTCGAGGGGGTGCGGCAGGCGCGGGATTTGCCTCACTCATGTAGCGTTAGCACCACGAGAACACACACATTCCCGGGGCCGCTACGCGGACATCGAAGAGCCACCCGGTTCTCCGAGGAGCGATGCCGTCCCGGCACGACGCACGAGGGGGTCACGCCATGGGGCGCGGCCGAGCCAAAGCCAAGCAGACCAAGGTCGCACGGCAGCTCAAGTACTACACACCTGACACGGACTTGAGCGCGCTGGAGCGTGAGCTGCACGGGCCGTCGCAACGCGACGTGTCCAACCAGCCACGATCCGTCGACGACGACGAGTACGACGAATACGGGAAGTGGGCTTCGGGCGGGCGCTGAGCTCTCCCTTCCCTCTTCCGTCTGCACCTCGTGCGTCGGGTGTTCACACCCGGCGTGCGATCGGTGCTGCCCTCGAGGCAGCCGACGTCCCGGGCACGCGTGTCCGGGGTCCCGTCGGGGGACGCATCGACGCCCGCACACCCCCCGGGGCGCTGCGGGCTTCGTCGTACCCGGGGTCTGCCGTGTCACGCGGGGTATGCCGTGTCGCCGGGTCTGGAGTGTTCCGGGTGCGCCGGGTCGCCCGGTCCCGCACGCGAGGGGCGTGGACCGTGACCAGTGAACGGAGACCGCTGAAGGTGCCGCGGTGGCGGGCCTCAGGCGGTCGGGTGCTGCCCGACGACCTGCACGGCGCCCCCGTCGACGCCCTTGGCCCCCCGCACGATCTCGACGTCGCCCGCGACGAGCCCGTCGGCGTGCGCCCGCTCCTCGGTGGCGACGTCGCCGAGACGCCACGCACGGATGCCGCGCGCCTCGCTCAGCTCGATGGCGCGCTCGGCCTGGGCCTCGGGCAGCACGGCGACGAAGCCGATGCCCTGGTTGAGGGTGCGCTCGATGTCGGCCTGCGGCACGCGCCCGAGGTCCTGGACCGTGCGGAAGACGGCCGGAGGCGTCCACGTCGAGCGGTCGACGCGGGCGAAGGTGCCGGTCGGGAGCACCCGTGCGAGGTTCGCGGCGAGCCCACCACCGGTGACGTGGCTCAGGGCGTGCACGTCGACGCCGTCGGCGGCGATCAGCTCGAGCAGCGGCCTGGTGTAGATGCGGGTCGGCTCGAGCAGCTCCTCGCCGAGCGTGCGGCCGAAGTCGTCGACGTGGCGGTCGAGCTGCCAGCCGGCGCTGGCGACGACGCGCCGCACGAGGCTGTAGCCGTTGCTGTGCAGGCCGCTGCTGGCGAGCGCCACCACGACGTCACCGTCGGCGACGCGCTGCGGACCCAGCACGGCGGCATACTCCACGACGCCGGTGGCGGCGCCGGCGACGTCGTACTCGTCGGGCTCGAGCAGCCCGGGGTGCTCCGCGGTCTCGCCGCCGACGAGGGCGACGCCGGCCTCCTCGCACGCGCGGGCGATTCCGCCGACGATCGCGGCGATGCGCTCGGGCACGACCTTGCCGGTGGCGATGTAGTCGGTCATGAAGAGCGGCTCGGCCCCGCACACCACGATGTCGTCGACGACCATGCCGACGAGGTCGAAGCCGATGGTGTCGTGCACGTCGAGGGCCTGGGCGATGGCGACCTTGGTGCCGACGCCGTCGGTGCTCGTGGCGAGGATCGGCCGGGTCATCCGGGCGATCGCGCTCGCGTCGAACATGCCGGCGAAGCCGCCGAGTCCGCCGACGACCTCGGGCCTGGTGGCGCGCCGCACCGATGCCTTCATCAGCTCGACGGCCTTGTCACCTGCTTCGACGTCGACTCCGGCCGAGGCATAGGTGATGGGGGCATCGCTCACACGCCCCAGCCTACCGGCGCCACGAGCACCCCTCCCCCACCCCCACGACCCCTCCCCGGTTCGATGTATTCCACGGTCGCCCGTGACCGCGCCATACATCGAACCAGGGGACCGTCCACAGGTCCCGGCCGGTCGTGGCGCTCATCCACAGAAGCGTGCCGCCCTGGTGACGGCGCGGCGGACGGCGGCGAGCCTCGGGCCATGGACCGCGAACGACTTCTCCTCGCTCGCCGCATCGCCGAGGCGCAGGGCGGCGTGGCATCCCGCCGACAGCTGTATGCCGCGGGCATGACCGAGACCCACGTGCGCCGAGCCGTCGAGTCGGGCCGCTGGCAGATGCACGGCAGGCAGACCGTGGCGGTCCACACTGCACCGCTCGACGTCGTCGCTCGTCGCTGGCGCGGCGTGTGGGAGGTCGGGGAGGCGATCGCGGCCATCGACGGCGCGACCGCTCTGCAGGCTGCAGGCCTCAAGGGCTACGAGGACGACCGCATCCACGTCTCCGCCAGGCACCACCACAACACCTCGGTCGTCGATGGCGTGACGGTGCACAAGGTGATCCGCCGCGTTCCCGACGAGGTCGTGGGCGTGGGCCTGCCTCGGGTGCGCCCTGCCGTCGCGGCCATCCGAGCCGCACACTGGGCCGTGTCCGACCGTCAGGCGGCGCTCGTGCTGCTCATGGCTGTCCAGCAGGACCTCACGACGCCCCGTGTCCTGGCCCGGGCACAACGTGAGGTCCGTGGCAGAACCCGTCGCGCGTTCGTGCGCGGAGTCGTGCGGGACATCGCCTTCGGCGTCGAGTCCTTGGGTGAGCTCGACTTCGCCCGGCTGTGCCGCCTCAAGGGCCTGCCGGAGCCCGACCGCCAAGTGGTCCGGCGCGGCCCTCGAGGACGCATCTACCTCGATGTCCGGTGGAGCTGCTGCGACCTCGTGGTGGAGATCGACGGCGCGCAGCACAGAGCCGGACTCAACGTCATGCTCGACAACCTTCGCCAGAACGCCCTCGTCCTGGCGGGTGATCGGGTGCTCCGCATCAGCGTCGTCGGACTGCGGCTCGAAGCCGAGCTGTTCCTGCAGCAGGTCGCGGCGGGGCACCATCCCTCACGCTGCCGGTTCGATGTATCTCACGGTCACCGGTGATCGTGGAATACATCGAACCGCGGGTCAGGGGTGCTGGAGGGCGCTCTCGCCGCCGAGGCCGACCCCGAGGCTGACGCCCTCGACGTCGACGGAGCGGTCGTGGCCGGTGCGCACCGTGAGCGGCAGCGTCTCGAGGACGTGCTTGCCGATCCGGCCGTCCTCGGGCAGCTCGATGGGGTACTTCCCGGTGAAGCAGGCCGAGCACAGCTCGTCGGCGGGCTGGTTGGTCGCGCCGATCATCCCCTCCTCGGAGATGTAGCCGAGCGAGTCGGCGCCGATCGAGGCGCGGATCTCCTCGACACCGAGGCCGGTGGCGATGAGCTCGGCACGCGTCGCGAAGTCGATGCCGTAGAAGCAGGGCCACTGCACCGGCGGCGAGCTGATGCGCACGTGCACCTCGGCGGCCCCGGCCTCGCGGAGCATCCGGATCTGCGCGCGCTGGGTGTTGCCGCGCACGATCGAGTCGTCGACGACGACGAGGCGCTTGCCGCGGATCGTGTGCTCGAGCGGGTTGAGCTTGAGCCGGATGCCCAGCTGGCGCAGCGTCTGCGACGGCTGGATGAAGGTGCGGCCGACGTAGGCGTTCTTGACGAAGCCCTGGCCGAACGGGATGCCCGACTCCTGCGAGTAGCCAACGGCCGCAGGCACACCCGACTCCGGGACACCGATGACGAGGTCGGCGTCGACCGGGTGCTCGCGCGCGAGGACCCGGCCCATCTCGACGCGGGCCTCGTGCACGACCCGGCCGCGGATCACGGCGTCGGGGCGGGCGAGGTAGACGTACTCGAACACACAGCCCTTGGGCTGCGGCTCGGCGAACTTGTGCGAGCGCAGGCCGTCCTCGTCGATGACGATGAGCTCGCCCGGCTCGACCTCGCGGATGACGGCCGCGCCGATCGTCTGCAGGGCCGCGGTCTCGGACGCGACGACCCAGCCCCGCTCGAGGCGGCCGAGCGCGAGGGGACGCACGCCCCACGGGTCGCGGGCGGCATACAACGTCGTCTCGTCCATGAAGACGAAGGAGAACGCGCCCTTGAGCTTGGGCAGCAGCTCGAGGGCGGCCTGCTCGGGCGTGCGGTCCTCGTCGGCCGCGAGCAGTGTCGTGACGAGGGCGGTGTCGGACGTGTTGCCGCGGGCCAGCTCGCCGGTGATGCGGGTGCCGCCGAAGTGCTCGTCGACGAGGGCCTTGAGCTCGACCGTGTTGATGAGGTTGCCGTTGTGGGCGAGCGCCAGCGTGCTGTGCCCCGTGCCGCCGAGGGTGGGCTGGGCGTTCTCCCAGGTGGAGCCGCCGGTCGTGGAGTAGCGCGTGTGGCCGATGGCGATGTGGCCACGGAGCGAGCTGAGCGCGGTCTCGTCGAAGACCTGCGACACGAGGCCCATGTCCTTGTAGACGAGGATCTTCTCGCCGTCACCGGTCGCGATGCCGGCCGACTCCTGCCCGCGGTGCTGCAACGCATAGAGCCCGAAGTACGTCAGCTTCGCGACGTCCTCTCCGGGAGCCCAGACGCCGAAGACCCCGCAGGCGTCCTGCGGGCCTTTCTCGCCGGGGATGAGGTCATGGTTCAAACGACCGTCGCCACGTGCCACAGCGCCAGTGTCGCACACGCCGATGGGCGATCCGTCCGCGGCTCAGGACCGCAGCGGCAGCTCCGCGAGCACCTCGTAGCGCGGTCGACGTCCCCGTCCCTCGCCGAGGTGCGACTCGACGAGCGCGAGGTGGTCGACGCGCCAGGCGGGCCCCTCCCACGCGTCGAGCGCACGGATCCAGCGGGTGGCCTCGGTGGCGCGGTGGAAGCGACCGAGCGTCAGGTGCGGGTGGAAGCGCGTGCCGTCGGGCGTCGCCCCTGCCGACGTCGACGCATGGCGTATGCCGCCCGCCACCTTCCCGAGGTCACCGCGCACCTGTTCGATGCCTGCCCAGAGGACCCGGGCGGCATACGGGTTCGGGAAGGCGCCGGCTCCGGCGAGCCGCAGGACGAGCGGGTCACGGCGTACGGCGGACCGGGCGAGCGCCTCGGTCAGGGCGTCGAGGCGTGCCTCGGGGACGGCGCCGAGGAAGGCGAGGGTGACGTGCCACTGGTGGCGGTCGGTCCAGCGGATCTCGGGCCCGGCCTCGCGGCGCGGGCCGACGTGCTCCTCGAGGTCGTCGAGGACGCCGTCGGGTGGGACGACGGCGACGAAGAGCCTCATGGCGCGAACGCGGCGCCCGAGGCGATGAGCGCGTCGACGTCGTCGACGCCCCAGGCGGCGAGGGCGGCGCGGGTGTCGGCACCGGGCGTGGACGGAGGGGCGCCGAGGACCGCGGGCGTGCGCGAGAAGCGCGGCGCCGGGGCGGGCTGGACGATGCCGTGGTGCTCGACGTAGGTGCCGCGGGCCGCGAGGTGCGGGTGCGCGGGCGCCTCGGCATAGCTGAGCACCGGCTCGACGCACGCGTCGGTGCCCTCGAAGACGGCGGTCCACGCGTCGCGGGTCCGGGTCCGGAACGCGTCGGCGAGGAGGGTCCGCAGGGCGGGCCACTGGGCGGGGTCGAGGCGGTCGGGCGCGGCGTCGGTGAGGTCGAGCAGGTGCAGGAGCTCGGCGTAGAAGGCCGGCTCGAGGGGGCCGACCGCCAGCCAGCCGCCGTCGCTCGTCTCGTAGACGTCGTAGAAGGGGGCGCCGGTGTCGAGGAGGTTGGTGCCGCGCCGGTCGGACCACAGGCCGGCCGAGGCGAGCCCGACGACGAGCGACGACAGGTGGGCCGTGCCGTCGACGATCGCGGCGTCGACGACCTGGCCGCGGCCGCTCGTGCGGGCCTCGAGGAGGGCGGCGAGGACACCGACGACGAGGTAGAGCGCCCCGCCACCGAAGTCGCCGACGAGGTTGACCGGGACCTGCGGAGGTCCACCCGCCCGGCCGATGGCGTGCAGGGCACCGGTGACGGCGACGTAGCCGATGTCGTGCCCGGCCGAGTGCGCGAGCGGGCCGTCCTGGCCCCAGCCGGTCATCCGGCCGTAGACGAGACGGGGGTTGCGGGCGAGACAGTCGTCGGGACCGAGACCGAGGCGCTCCGCCACGCCGGGGCGGTAGCCCTCGAGGAGGACGTCGGCCTGCTCGACGAGGTCGAGCGTCGTCGCGAGCCCGTCGGGGTGCTTGAGGTCGAGGGCGACGGAGGGGCGGCCCCGGCGCAGCAGGTCGGACTCCGGCGGCAGCGGCACCGGGAGCGAGGGCTCGCCGGGGCGGTCGACGCGGATGACGTCGGCGCCCAGGTCGGCGAGGAGCATCGCCGCGAACGGCGCGGGACCGATGCCGGCCAGCTCGACGACGCGGACGCCGGCGAGCGGTCCCGGGCGTGCGCCCGTGGCGCCCTCACCGTCGCCGGCCGGCGGGGTCACGACTGGTCGCGACCGGACCGGTCGAGGAGGATGCCGAGCACGCCGGCGAGGCCGGTGCCGAGGAAGGCACCCAGGGCGCCGATGTAGAGAGCACCGGTGGTCGTCGTGTAGCCCTGCACCTCGTCGCCCAGGATCGAGACGGCCGCGCCCACGATGAAGCCCAGGACGGCGCCGGTGATGAGGAAGCGCTTGAAGTTCGGGATACGGGGACGCTCGGGGCGGGTGGTCGGCGAGGGCTGGGTCACGAGTCCAGCCTAAGCGAGGTGAGCGGCAGGAGGCCGTCGAGGTGGGCCCGCTGGCCGCTCGCCCGCACGAGCGCACCGTCCAGCGCCGACTCCCACGCCAGGTCGCCGACGGCGAGGCGCAGCCACGTCGCAGCATCGGTCTCGATGACGTTGGGCGGGGTGCCGCGCGTGTGGACCGGCCCCTCGATGCACTGCACGGCCCCGTGCGGGGGCACGCGCACCTCGACGGTCCGACCGGGTGCGATGGTCGCCAGCTCCTCGAGGGTGTAGCGCACCGCCGTCGCCGTGGTGCGGCGGTCGGCGGCCCAGCCGGCCTCGCGGCAGGCGACGAGGGCGGCATGGCCCTCGGCGACAGGAGTACGGCGGCGTGGCGGCATACCTCGCAGGCTATCCGCGGCCGCCGACGACGAGCAGGGGCCCCGGGACCATGCCCGGCCGTCAGCGCAGGCGCGGGATGACGTCGGCGACGACCTCGTCGAGGACGTCACGCGTGCCGAGGAACGGCTCGGTCGGGCGTGGCCAGTGGGTGATGACGTCGGTGAAGCCCAGGTCGGCCGCGCGACCCACGGCCTGCTCGAACGTCGCGGCGCTCGACAGCGAGAAGGTCGGGGCGGAGTCGAGGTTGAGGTAGCGGGTGAAGCCGTCGGAGTCACGACCAGCCGCGTCGAGCGCCTCGTCGACCCGCCGGCTGTGGCCGGCCACCAGCGCCCACCACTCCTCGTCGGTGTCGGCGTTGCCGCCATAGGTCATCCACCCGTCGCCACGCTCGACGGCGAGGGCGATCGACCTGGGTCCGTTGGCCGCGATGACGAGCGGCACCCGGCTGCCGGTGTCGCCACCACGGACCGGTCCCGGGAGGGTGCGCACGTCGCGGGCGGCGTAGAAACGGCCGTCGACGGTGACGTGGTCGTCACGGAGGAGGCGGTCGAGCAGGCCGGTGAACTCGTGGAAGCGGGCGACGCGGTCGCGCAACGGGAGGTCCTCGCCCGTGATGCGGGAGTCGAGGTCGCCGCCCGTGCCGATGCCGAGGAGGAAACGCCCGCCGGAGATGTCGTCGAGGGCGAGCACCTCGCGCATGAACTGCACCGGGTGGTGGTTGTTGGGCGAGGAGACGAAGGTGCCGAGCCCGATGCGTTCGGTGACGGCGGCGGCCGCGGCGAGGGTCGGCACCGCAGCGAACCACGGTGACTCGGGAAGCCCGCCCCACGTCACGTGGTCGAAGGTCCAGGCATGGTCGAAGCCCATCTGCTCGGCCTCGCGCCACATGGGCTCGGCATCGGACCACGGGTGCTCGGGCAGGATCGCCAGACCGAATCGCATGCCACGACCGTAGCCTGTCGGGGTGACGACGAACTGGGACGCAGAGGCCGTGCTCGCCGCCTCGAACGAGTGGTCGTGGGTGCCGGAGGGCGCACCTCACGTGCGGAACGACGAGTACCTCGTCGTCGCCTATCCCGACCACTTCCTGACGCCGACGTCGGCGCGCGTCTTCGGATCGGAGCGCGACGCCTCCGAGCTCGCCGACGAGATCGCCGAGATCGCACAGCGGTTCGGCCGCGACCGCCTCTGGTGGCGGCTCTCGGAGCTCACGCGCCCCGAGGGGCTCGAGCCCGAGCTCGTCCGGCGCGGCGCGACGCTCGTGGACCGGATGGACGTCCTCGCCCTGCCGCTCGGAAGCGGCGTGCCCGACCTGGCGGTGCCCGACGACGTCGAGGTCCGCCGGGTGACGGACGCGCAGACGGTGCGCGACGCGATCGTCGTCGGCAACGACGCCTTCGGCGGCGAGGAGCCGACCGACGAACAGGTCGCCTCGTCGCTGGCCGAGGTCGAGCGCGGTCTCGACGACGACTCCGGCGGACGCTGGGTGGCCTACGTCGACGGACGTCCCGCGGGCACGGGCGGCTACACGCTCGCCGACGACGTATGCCGTCTCTGGGGCGGTGGGACCCACGGCACCTTGCGTGGCCGTGGGGCCTACCGCGCCGTCCTCGCCGCCCGCCTCGACACCGCTCGCGCCGCCGGGGCGACGCTGGCCCTCACCCACGGGGTCGTCGACACGTCGTCGCCGATCCTGCGGCGGATCGGCTTCACTCGCTACGGCGAGGAGCGCACGCTCGTCCTGGACCTCGCGTGAGCGCGGGATCGCCTGCGGCGCAGCACGTCTCGCTCGAGTGGGACGAGCGCGGCGGCGTCACGGTGCACATGGACGGGTCCCCTCAGTCGCACGTCCAGCCCGACGACCCGACCCTCCTCGTCTTCGAGTACGTCCAGCACCTCGCGATCGCCATCGACTCGATGCCCCCGGGTCCGCTCGGCGTCACGCACGTCGGCGGGGCGGGGCTGACGCTGCCTCGGTGGGTCGAGGCCACCCGCCCGGGGTCGCCGCAGATCGTGTGCGAGCCGGACGAGGCCCTCACCGAGCTCGTCCGTCGCGAGGTCCCGCTCCCCCGCCGGCACCGCATCCGTGTCCGCCCCGTCGACGGGCTGACCGGCGTCCGAGCGCTCAAGGACGCCTCCGCCGACGTCGTCGTGACCGACGCCTACGCCGGAGGCCGCGTGCCCGCGGAGCTCGTCGGGACGGCATACGCCCGCGACGTCGCACGGGTGCTCAAGCCGACGGGCCTCGCCCTCTGGAACCTCGCCGACGAGCCCGGAATGCATTGGGTCGCAAGGGTCGTCGCGACCGTGGCCACGAGCCTGCCCCACGTCGCGCTCGTCGCGACGCACGAGGTGCTCAAGGGTCGTCGGTTCGGCAACTCGGTGCTCCTCGCCAGCGCGTCCCCGCTGCCGCTGGAGGCACTGCGCCGCGACGTCGCTCGCGCCAACCTCCCGACCGGCCTGCGTGAGGGGCCCGCCCTGACACGGCTGCTCGCCGGCGCGAGGCCCTTCGACGACACGGGAATGCAGAGCCCGCCACCTCCCGAGGCGGGGAGGTGGCGGGCTCGCTGAGACCGTGAGGTCGGTCGCTCAGGCGCCGAAGACCGCCGGGAGCGTGAACTCGTGCGCCGACTTCAGCTCCGCCACGGACACGGAGAAGTGGCCGACGACCTCGAGGTCGCGTCCACCCGTGACACCGATGCGGGCGTGCGGCACCTCTCCGAGCATCGCCTCGAACTCGGCGGCGTGACCGGCGGGCACCGCGACGAGGGCCCGGGCGCTCGACTCGGAGAAGAGCGCCGTGAACGCGTCGAGCGGGTTGCCCTCCGCGTCGGCACCGACCTGGTCGAGCCCGTCGACCGTCACGCCGACGCCGTGGCGCATGCACGCCTCGGCGAGCGCGATGGCGAGCCCACCCTCGGACAGGTCGTGCGCCGCCTCGACGACACCGGTGCGGGCCGCCTCGACGAGCACCCGGCCGAGGGACTGCTCGGCCGCGAGGTCGACCATCGGCGGGAGTCCACCGAGGTGCTTGTGGATGACGTGCGCCCACTCGGACCCGTCGAGCTCGTCGCGCGTCGTGCCGAGGAGGTAGACGTGCGCGTCGTCGCTGCGGAAGCCCGAGCCGGACCGCTTGGAGACGTCCTCCATGACCCCGAGCACGCCGATGACGGGGGTCGGGTGGATCGCGACGTCGCCGGTCTGGTTGTAGAACGACACGTTGCCGCCGGTGACGGGGATCCCGAGGAACCGGCACCCCTCGGCGATGCCGCGGATGGCCTCGCGGAACTGCCACATGACGCCCGGGTCCTCGGGCGAGCCGAAGTTGAGGCAGTCGGTGACGGCGAGCGGGGCGGCCCCGGCCGTGGCGACGTTGCGGTAGGCCTCGGCGAGCGCGAGCTGGGCACCGGCATACGGGTCGAGCTTGGCGAAGCGGCCGTTGCAGTCGGTCGACACCGCCACGCCGCGCCCCGTCTCCTCGTCGACGCGCACGACACCCGAGTCGTCGGGCTGGGCGAGCGCGGTGTTGCCGAGGACGTAGCGGTCGTACTGGTCGGTGATCCACGACTTGTCGCAGAGGTTGGGCGAACCGAGGAGCGTCAGCAGCTGGGCGCGGATCTCGTCGCCCGACTCGGGCTTGGCCAGCTCGGCGGTGCCCGCCGCGTTGAGACCGTCGAGGTATGCCGGCCGGGCCAGTGGGCGGTCGTACGTCGGGCCCTCGTGGGCGACCGAGCGCGGCGGCACGTCGACGATGACCTCGCCGTGCCAGGTGATGACGAGGTGGTCGCCGTCGGTGACCTCACCGATCACGGTGGCCTCGACGTCCCACTTCTCGGTGATGGCCATGAACTCGTCGAGGTGCTTCGGCTCGACGACGGCCATCATGCGCTCCTGCGACTCCGACATGAGGATCTCCTGCGGCTGCAGGCTCGCGTCGCGCAGCGGGACGAGCGAGAGCTCGACCTGCATGCCGCCGTCGCCGTTGGAGGCGAGCTCGCTGGTGGCACAGGAGAGCCCGGCACCGCCGAGGTCCTGGATGCCGTCGACGACGCCGGCCGCGTAGAGGTCGAGGCAGCACTCGATGAGCACCTTCTCGGCGAACGGGTCGCCGACCTGGACGGCGGGGCGCTTGGTCGGGCCACCCTCGTCGAACGTCTCTGACGCGAGCACGGAGACGCCGCCGATGCCGTCGCCGCCGGTCTTGGCGCCGAAGAGGATGACCTTGTTGCCGACACCGGACGCCCTGGCCAGGTGGATGTCCTCGACCCGCATGGCGCCGACGCAGAGGGCGTTGACGAGCGGGTTGCCCTGGTAGCAGTCGTCGAAGACGACCTCGCCGCCGATGTTGGGCAGACCGATGCAGTTGCCGTAGCCACCGACGCCCGCGACGACGCCCGGCAGGACGCGCTGGGTGTCCGGGTGGTGGAGGTTGCCGAAGCGGAGCGGGTCCATGACGGCGATCGGGCGGGCACCCATCGACATGATGTCGCGGATGATGCCGCCGACCCCGGTCGCGGCGCCCTGGTAGGGCTCGACGTAGGACGGGTGGTTGTGCGACTCGACCTTGAACGTCACCGCCCAGCCGTCACCGATGTCGACGACGCCGGCGTTCTCACCGATGCCGACGAGGAGCTTCTCGCGCATCTCGTCGGTGGTGTTCTCGCCCCACAGGGAGAAGTGGATCTTGCTCGACTTGTAGGAGCAGTGCTCGCTCCACATGACGGAGTACATCGCGAGCTCGGCGATGGTCGGACGGCGCCCGATGATCTCGCGGATGTTGGCGTACTCGTCGACCTTGAGGCCGAGCTCGGCCCACGGCTGCTCGACGTCGGGCGTCGACGCGGCGTGCTCGACGGTGTCGAGCAGGGGCGCGGTCTGGATGTCGCTCATGCGGTGGCTGCGCTCTCGAGGGTCTGCTTGATGATCGAGGTGAAGAAGCCGCGACCGTCGAGGCTCGGGCCGTAGCCCTCCTCGACCGCGTGCTCCGGGTGCGGCATCAGGCCGACGACGTTGCCGCGCTCGTTGGTGATGCCGGCGATGTGGCGGTAGGAGCCGTTGGGGTTGCGCCCCTCGGCGTCGGGGACGTAGCGGAAGACGACCCGCCCCTCACCCTCCAGCGTGTCGAGCGTCTTCTCGTCGGCGACGAAACCGCCCTCGCCGTTCTTGAGGACGATGGTGATCTCCTGGCCGGCCTCGAAGTCGGACGTCCATGCGGTGGAGGCGTTCTCGACGACGAGCCGCTGGTCGACACAGTTGAACTTGCGGTGGTCGTTGCGGATCAGCGCGCCGGGCAGCAGGTGGCTCTCGGTGAGCACCTGGAAGCCGTTGCAGATGCCGAGGACGGGCAGGCCGCCCCGGGCAGCCGGCACGAGGGCGTCCATGACCGGCGCGAAGCGCGCGATGGCGCCGCACCGGAGGTAGTCGCCGTAGGAGAAGCCTCCGGGCAGGATGACCGCGTCGACGCCCTTGAGGTCCGCGTCACCGTGCCAGAGCGCAACGGCCTCGCCGCCGCACTCCCGCACGGCACGCGCCGCGTCACGGTCGTCGAGCGAGCCGGGGAACGTGACGACGCCGACCCTCACTGCTCGTCGTCCTCCGCCTCGCGCGACTCGCCGTCGGTCTCGTCGGCCTGGCCCGTCTCGCCGGACTCGCTCTCGCCGGACTCGCTCTCGTCCTGCTCACTCTCGTCGACCACGTGCACCGAGACGACGTCCTCGATGACGGGGTTGGACAGGAGGGTCTCGGCGGCCTCGCGGGCGGCGGAGAGGTGCTCGTCCGTGACGTCACCGTCGACGGTGAGCACGAAGCGCTTGCCCTGGCGGACGTCGGTGAAACCGTTGAACCCGAGCCGCGGCAGGGCGCCACCGACGGCCTGTCCCTGGGGGTCGAGGATCTCGGGCTTGAGCATGACGTCGACGACGATGCTTCCCATCAGTGGTGCTTCTCCCTGCGCTGGTGGGGGGTGGAGGCGTCCCCGCGGGACGGCCCGAGTCTATCGGGCGCCACGAGGGCACCTTGACAATGTCTCAGCGGGACTGCAGGGCGTCGAGCGCGACCGCCATCGCCATGCCGACGCGCCAGTCGATCGGCTTGCCGTCGGCCAGCGCCGGGAGGGCCACGTGGTAGACGTCCTTGACTCCGGCCCTCTTCGTCGAGCTGAGCCCGACGGCACCGTCCGGTGTCACGAAGTCGAAGTGGAAGAGGAACGGCCCGGGGAGGTCGCCGAGGACGGGGACCACGTCCCACAGCCGGCGCGCCACGGCGACCTTCGCGTTGCGCTCGCGGCCGACGAGCTCGCGTCCGTCCGGCAGCCCGAGCAGCCACGTGGAGTTCACGAGCGAGGCGGTGAACTGCTTCCTGAACCAGCCGATCGGCTGACCCTGGCTGTCCGTGACGTCGTAGGTCGACCTGAGGTCGATGCGCTTGCGGGCCTTGAACCCGAACAGCGGGTGCGTCTTTGCCGAGTCCGTGTAGAAGGTGACCTGCTCCTTGGCCGCCATCCGCTTCTGCTCGGCGAAGCAGAGCAGGCCGAGCTCCTTGCCGGACTCGTCCTGTCGGACGATCTCGTAGCGGTTGACCATCATGGTCAGCTTCTGGCGCAGCAGGTAGCGCTCGACGGGGACGTCGGAGAGGGCGTCGGCGACGGGCTCGGTCATGCGCCCAGCGTGCCACAGCGGCCGTCCCGGCCGATGGCGTATGCCGCCCGGCCCGGCGCCCGCCGCGCGTGCTCGCTGAGGCGCGCACACGCATACGACAACGCCCGGGACGGGCTGGCAGGGTGGCCGGGTGCCCCATGTCGTCCGCCCCGCGCTCCCCCGCGACCTCGACGGGCTGCCCGTCCTCGAGGCGGCCGCCGACGGCCTCTTCGCCGCGCAGGGCATCGGACCGTTGCCGCCGGTCACGACGACCGCGGACGAGCTCGCTCGGGCAGCGGCGGTCCTCGTCGTCGGGGACCCCGCCATCGGCTTCGCGCGGATGGAACGCGTCGACGGGCAGGCCCACCTGGAGCAGCTGGCCGTGCACCCGGCGGCAGGACGTCGAGGGGTCGGCACCGCGCTCGTCGAGGCCGCCGCGACGTGGGCGGCACTCCAGGGGTGCGAGACCGTGACGCTGTGCACGTTCGCCGACGTGCCGTTCAATGCCCCCTTCTACGCCCGGAACGGTTTCGTCGAGCTCACCGACCTCGGTCCGCAGCTCCGCGCACTTCGGGACGCGGAGCGGCGGCTCGGGCTGGACGCCCTGGGACGACGCGTCGTCATGCGCCGCGCGGTCGGGCCGCTCGCGGTGCTCGAGTACCTCGCGACCGGACTGGGCTCCGCGCTCGGCGATGACCTGCTGGGCCTCTACGCCCACGGCTCGCTCGTGGCCGGCGACTTCTCGCCCGCGCGCAGCGACCTCGACCTGCTCGCCGTCGTCGCGCGGCCACCCGACGACGCGATGCTCGCGGCGGTCGCACCGGTCCACGCAGCGCTCGAGGAGCGGCACCCGGCATGGCGAGGACGCATCGAGGTCGAGACCGTCGCACGCTCGACGGTCGAGGCGTACGCGTCCGGCCCGCCAGACGGACCGGAGGGCTCACGGACCGACTCGATCATGCGGATCAGCCCCGGCGAGGCGCCGCACCTCCTGCCGGCGACGTCGCACCGCGTCGTCACCTGGGCGACGGTTCGTGGGTCGGGTCGGGCGTTGGTGGGGCCGACGGCCGCCGAAGCGCTCCCGACCGTGTCGGCACAGACCGCGCGCGACGCTCTGATCGAGCACGTGCGCGACTGGCCGACGTGGGTCGAGGGGATGACGACCGTTGGCGCCCAGTCGTACTCGGTGCTCTCGCTGTGCCGAGCGTGGTGCGCGCTGGTCCGAGGCGAGCAGCTGTCGAAGCGGGCGGCCGCGGACGAGTTCGCCTCGGCGCGGCCGGAGGAGGCCGACCTCGTCCGGTGGGCGGGCGACTGGTGGTACGCCGGGGGCTCGGACGACGAGAAGGGTCGGTTCGAGGAGGTCCGTGCCTTCGTCGTGCGCACCAGCCGCGCCGTCCTCGACAGCACGGCGGGCGTCGAAGCCTGAGCCGGGGGGTCAGTCGGGCGCCAGCCGGGCGTGCAGGTGCATGTCGTGCCAACCGTCGGGATGGAGCAGCGCCGACCGGCGGGTGCCCTCGAGCCCGAAGCCGTTCTTGGCCGCGACCCGGCACGAGGGCTCGTTGAGCACCGAGTGCATGAGCTCGATGCGGTGGAGCCCCAGCACGAAGAGCCAGTCGGTCATGGCGGTGAGGGCGCGACCGGCCACGCCGCGGCCACGCCCCTCGGGCAGCACCCAGTAGCCCACCTCGGCGACACCCTCACCGAGGTGCAGGACGGGCAGGCCCACGCGCCCGACGACGACACCGCCGTCGACCACAGCCCACTCGGCGCCGGTCTCGGCCTGCCAGCGGTGCCACGCCCGCCCGCGGACCCACTCGAGGGCCTCATCACCCGTCAGGGTGCGACGGTGCCACCGCTCGATGGCGGGGTCGGCGTACGCCCGGACGAGGACGTCGGCATCGGCCTCGACGAACGGCCGCAGGTGAAGCCCTCCGCCTGCATCGATGACGGGCTGGGGCTGACCACTGACGGCACCGGCCCTGACGGCCACGGGAAGCGACGACATGGGGCCATCCTCGCAGGCGCCACCGACATGGGCCGGTGCGGGAGAACCCTTGGCAGACATGTGAATTCGATGTGGACAAGCATTGTCGGAGGCGCGACGACCATCTAGGATGGAACACATGTTCGAACACGCGACCACGGCAGACGTGGGGAGAGCCGACCTCCTCGGCGAGTCCGTTCACGCGTCCGCCGTCGCCGCGTCCACCCTGCTGCGCGAGGTGTCGGGCATCGCCGGCATCGACGGCAACGACCTCGACGACGCCGACCTCATCTCGGCCATCGACCGGCTCGAACGCGCCAAGGCTGCGTGCGCCGCGGCCCAGGCCAGGCTGACGGCACACTTCGTCGAGTCCCAGGCGCGGGCCGCGACGCGCCTCCGGGCGGAGGCTCAGGCGTGCTCCGACGCCGGCGACTTCGACGGCTGGGTGGCGGCCTGCGACGGGGCGCGCGACCTCGAGCTCGAGCCGGTGGCGGCCGAGACACCCGGCAGGCACCGTCGCCCGGCGCGGTCCGACCGTCGGATGACGCTGTCGCGCACCGGGGTGTCGGCGCAGGTCGGCCTCGCGCGACGGGAGTCACCGTCCCGGGGTGCTCGACTCGCGAACGCGTCGCTCGCCCTCGTGCAGCACCTGCACCACACCCTGGATGCGCTGGCCGCCGGCGTCCTCAACGAGCGTCGCGCCGAGATCGTCGTGCGCTGCACGAGCCACCTCGACCCCGAGCTCAGGACGCAGGTCGACAGCGAGGTGGTCGGGGCGCACCTCGACCTCACCGATCCCACCGCACCGGGCGGCGTCGGTTCCTGGGGAGACCGCGAGCTCGAGCGCCGCGTCCGCGCGTGCGCCGACCGCCTCGACGCCGCGGCCGCGGTCGAGCGGTGCCGGGTCGCCGAGAGAGAGCGCCGGGTCACGATCCGTCCGGTGCCCGACGCGATGGCCGTCGTGTCGGCGCTGCTCCCCGTCGCGCAAGCCGTCGCGGTCCACACCGCGCTCACTCGGGCCGCCCTGTCCGGCAAGGCAGCCGGAGACGACCGCGGCAAGGGCCAGCTGATGGCCGACGCGCTCGTCGAGCTCGTGACCGGGCAGGCCGTGGCCGATGACGTCCCGGTCGAGGTCCAGGTCGTCATCACCGACCGGGGTCTGCTCGCGGGAGGCGACATGCCGGCCCACGTGCCCGGCTACGGCCCCGTCCCGGCCCGCTGGGCTCGCGAGCTCCTCGCCCCCGGCCCGTCTGAAGACCGTCCTGGCGACGTGAGGGCGAACGTGTGGGTGCGGCGGCTCTTCACACATCCGACCACCGGCTCGCGTGGCGATGGACAGCACCAGGCGGCTCTTCCCGGCAGCACTGCGCCGCTTCGTCGTCGCGCGTGACGGCACCTGCCGCACGCCCTGGTGCGACGCAGCGGTCGCGCACGCCGACCACGTCCAACCTCACGCCGAAGGCGGTCCGACGAGCGCGGCCAACGGCCAGGCCTGTGCGTGCGATGCAACCTCGTCAAGGAGGAGCCTGGCTGGACCTCCGAGGTGCTCCACGACGGCCTCGGCCTCACCAGCGCTCGCCCCCACACGGTGCGGACCACGACGCCGACCGGGCACCGGTATGCGTCGAGCGCTCCCCCGCTGCTCCCGACGCGTCCACCCGGCTCACCACCGCGAGCCGGTCGACGAGCGCCGGCCGTGTCCGCCGTGTCCGCCGTGTCCGCCGAGGTCATCCAGCTCGAGCTCTACCGGCGCACCGACGTCGAGGTCGAGCTCATCGGCTGACGCGCGAGAGCACGAGCTTCAGCCTCGGCGCGCTCGTCAGGGTGAAGCCGGCACGTTCGTAGACGCGACGCCCCTCGGGAGTGGCGGACAGGTCCACGCGATCCGCGTCGATCGAGCGCGCCCACTCGACCACGTCGCCGACGAGAAGGGTCCCGAACCCGCGCCCGCGATGCTCCGGCACGGTGATGACGTTGGCGAGTCGCACGGCGCGGCCGCGCGGGCAGTGCGGGTTGGGTACGCCGAGCTCGAGCGTGCCGATCGCCGCCGCGATGACGACGCCGTCCACCTCGACCACCGGGAAGCGAGCGACCGCACCGTCATCGACGACGCGTACGAACCAGTCGTGCGCGTGCCGTCGCCAGGCGGCACCGTGACCGCCAACGCTGTTACCCCCGTCGTACACGAGCGCCCAGAGGGAGAGCAGTCGCGGGAGATCGGACGCCGTGGCGGCCCGGAGCCGCCCCGCCGACGTGTCCGTGCGGTCGCCGTTCAGAAGGTCTGCCCCGTGAGGCGCTCGTAGGCCTCGACGTACTTCGCCCGGGTCTGCTCGACGACGTGCTGGGGCAGCTCCGGCGGCGGGCCACCGGCCTTGCGGTCCCAACCCGACTCGGACGAGGTCAGCCAGTCACGCACGAACTGCTTGTCGTAGGACGGCTGCGAGTGTCCGGGCTCCCACAGCTCGGCCGGCCAGAAGCGCGACGAGTCCGGGGTCAGCACCTCGTCGGCGAGCACGAGCCCACCGGTGCCGTCGGGCGAGAGGCCGAACTCGACCTTCGTGTCGGCGATGAGGATGCCGCGCTCGGACGCGATCTCGTTGCCCCGGGCCAGGATGGCGCGGGTCAGCCGAGACACCTCTGCTGCGACCTCCGCGCCGAGCTCGGCCTCGACCTCGTCGGGTGACATCGGCAGGTCGTGCTCGCCGACCGGTGCCTTGGTCGTCGGCGTGAAGACCGGCTCCGGCAGCCTGGACCCGTCGACGAGTCCATCGGGCAGCACCACGCCGGACACGGAGCCCTTCTCGCGGTACTCCTCCAGCCCGCCACCGGTCAGGTACGCGCGAGCGATGGCCTCGACCTTGAGCATGTCGAGCCTGCGCACGAGCACACCACGCCCCGCCACGGCGTCGGGCACGTCCGTGGACACGACGTGGTTGGGCACGAGGTCCGCGAGCTGGTCGAACCACCACAGCGACAGCCGGGTCAGCACCGCGCCCTTGTCGGGGATCTCGGGCGACATCATCCAGTCGTACGCCGAGAGCCGGTTCGAGGCGACGAGGAGCAGCTGGTCCTCCACCACCTGACCGTCGTCGGCCAGCGGCGCGTAGAGGTCGCGCACCTTGCCGGAGTAGACGTGGAGGTAGCCGGGCAGCTCGAGCGGTAGATCGGTCACGCGCACAGCCTGCCACCTGGCCAGACGATCGGGCAGGGCGCGCTCGGGCGGAAGGGGCAGGTTCACGACAGGGCCTCCTTGAGGGCATCGATCTCGATCACGTGGACGAGGCTCTGACGAGCCCGGTGGAGCCGGGACTTGACGGTCCCCTCCGAGACGCCGAGCGCGTCGGCCGCCTGCGCCATGGAGCAGTGCGACCAGACGACGAGCTCGACCGCCTCGCGCTGCACCGCCGGGATCAGCTTCAGGGCGCGGCGCACCTCGCTCATCTGCCGCTCGTCGTCGACGCGCACCGCGGTGGAGGCGGCGTGGTCGGGCGACACGGCGCCTCCGGAGTCCGCCTCGATACGACCGTGCAGGAGCCGCTGCCGCCGGGCCGAGCGTGCGACGTTGGCGCACTCCTGCCCCGCCATGACGAGCAGCACGGCGCGGGCGGTCTCGGCCCGCAGTGGGTCCACCGTGCCGGCTCGCGCCCGTCGCCAGACGGCGGTGAAGGTCGCCTGAACGACGTCCTCCGCAGCCGCCCAGGACGCCGTGCGACGGAACGCGAAGTTGTAGACGGCATCGCAGTGGCGCCGGTACAGGTCCGTCAGCGCCGCGTCGTCCGCCTCGGCCAACCGGGACCACAGCCGGCGGTCGTCGACCGCCGGGTCGGCCTCGGCCATCGCCCCTCCTCGGCTCGCGATCATGGTGCTCATGCCAAGAAGAGTCCGGATCGGCCGGGTCGGTTTGCCTCAGCCGACCGCGATCTGGCCCTGCTCCGCCTTGAGCGCGATGTCGGTGCGGTGGTGTGAGCCGTCGAGCTCGATGACGGCGACGGCGTCGTAGGCCGACTGCCGCGCCTTGGCGAGGGACGAGCCCACGGCGACGACGTCGAGCACGCGCCCGCCCGCCGAGACGAGGGCACCCGAGGTGTCGAGGGCCGTGCCGGCGTGGAGGACCACCGTGCCGGGCACCTCGGCCGCGGCGTCGAGTCCCGTGATGGGGTCACCGGTGCGGGGCGACGTGGGATAGCCCGAGGAGGCCACGACCACGACCACCGCGTGGTCCGCCGACCAGCGCAGCCGGCCGAACTCGGCGAGCCCGCCCGTGGCGGCGGCGAGGAGCAGCTGCGCGAAGGGCGTCTCGAGGCGTGCGAGCGAGGCCTGCCCGTCGGGGTCACCGAAGCGCGCGTTGAACTCGATCACCCTCGGCCCCCGTGACGTCAGGGCGAGGCCGACGTAGAGAACACCGACGAACGGCGTGCCGCGGCGGCGCATCTCGTCGACGGTCGGCTGGGCCACGCGTCGCACGATGTCGTCGGCGAGCCCGTCGGGCGCCCAGTCGAGGGGCGAGTAGGCGCCCATGCCACCGGTGTTGGGGCCGGCGTCGTCGTCACCGACCCGCTTGAAGTCCTGGGCGGGGGCGAGCGCGACGACGGTCTCGCCGTCGCTGATGCAGAAGACCGACACCTCGGGCCCGTCGAGGAACTCCTCGACGACGAGGCGGCCGTCGGGCTTGGCGAGGCAGGCGCGGGCGTGCTCGACGGCTGCCTCGCGCGAGTCGGTGACGACGACCCCCTTGCCGGCGGCGAGGCCGTCGTCCTTGACGACGTGCGGGGCGCCGAGCGCGTCGAGGGCGGCCTCGACCTCGCCCATCGTCGTGCAGACGTGGGCCAGCGCGGTCGGCACGTCGGCGGCGGCCATGACCTCCTTCGCGAAGGACTTGCTGCCCTCGAGACGGGCGGCCTCCGCGGAGGGCCCGAAGACGGCGAACCCGGCCGCACGGCATACGTCGGCGACGCCTGCGACGAGCGGCGCCTCGGGTCCGACGACGACGAGGTCGACCGCGTGCTCGCGGGCCACGGCGGCCACCGCATCGCCGTCGAGGATGTCGACGGGGACGCAGAGGGCGGTCGCGTCGATGCCCGGGTTGCCCGGCGCGGCGATGACCGCGTCGACCTCTGGATCGGCCGCGACGGCCTTGACGAGAGCGTGTTCACGAGCGCCGGAACCGAGGACGAGAACCTTCACGGTGCCCACCCTATTGGCTCACCCCACCTGCCCTGCCACGCTGTCTCGATGCCCAACACACACCCGGCACCTAACCACGACGCGGGGTTGGTACAGACCCTGCAGACCCATCGCGAGGCGGTGCTGTGGAAGCTCGACGGGCTGTCCGAGTTCGACGTCCGCCGCCCCCTCACGCCGACGGGCACGAACCTGCTCGGCACGCGGGTCATGCCGACATCCTCCGCGAGCAGATCGACGGCTCGGCCGGACGGTTCCGCGACCGCGACAACCTCCCCGAGGTCGACGGGGACCGGTGGGTCGCCTACCTCGGCCGGGTGCAGGCCGCGGCCGACGCGTACCGGTGAGGACGCGAGCGATCAGCCGAGGCGGGCCAGCAGACCTGCCCGCACGGTCGGCCACTCGTCGACGAGGATCGAGTGGACCGCCGAGTCGCGCCACGAGCCGTCGGGCCGACGGACGTCGCGGCGCGTGATCCCCTCGAACGTCGCACCGAGCTTGAGGATGGCCGCCCGCGAGCGCGCGTTGACGACGTCGGTCTGGATCTTGACCCGTCCGAACCCGCACGTCTCGAACGCGTGCGCGAGGAGGAGGAACTTCGACTCCGGGTTGACCTGGGTGCCCCACCAGCGGGAGCCGTACATCGTCCACCCGAGGTGCACGTGCTCGCGGTCGGTGTCGACGTCGCCGAGCGAGCTCGACCCGACGACGGTGCCCGCCTCACCGAGGTCGCCGTCGGCGACGAGCCTGATCGTGTATGCCGTCCGGCCGGCCCCGCGGGCCGCCACCGCAGCCGCGACGAGGGCCTCGGTCTCGGCCACCGAGGTGTGCGGTCGCATCATCGCGAAGCCCTGCTCGTAGCAACGCGGGTCGGAGTAGACGGCGAACAGCCCGGCGGCGTCGTCGGGGGTCGTCACGTCGAGGCGGACGAAGCGGCCGACGAGCGGCGCGCCGGTTGGCGGGACACAGACCTCGGTGGGCATGAACTGACAGTAGACTTGATGGTTCCCGCGCCACCCGGCGCGTCCCTCAGAGTCCTTGGATGTCAGTGAGCACTTCGAACGCATCGTCCCAGCGGACCAGCGCGCCCGGATCTCGGGGCGCCTCGCCGGTGTCGACCAAGAGCATCCCCGACGAGCTCGCCCGCGAGATCGCGGTCGAGCAGGCCCACGTCGACCGCGTCCACGAGGAGCTGGAGAAGGCCGGCGTGCGCGCCGACAGCGTCCAGGCCGAGGGCCTGGCACGCAGCCACTTCGGACGCCAGGTCGAGGTCGGCGACGCCGAGGGCGCTGCCCTCTTCGAGCGGGACGCCCTGATGTTCCACGCCGCCAAGCGGCGCACGGCCCTCGACACGCAGTACGAAGGGCTCGTGTTCGGGCGCCTCGACATCGACCACGCGATGCTCCGGGCGGCGGCGGTCGACGCCAACAGCAACGGCCACCACCGCCCGTCGGACGGCAGCTCCGGTGGCGACCGCGAGATCCGCTACATCGGGCGCCTCGGCGTCCGTGACGACGACTACGAGCCGCTCGTCATCGACTGGCGCGCGCCGGCCGCGTCCGCCTTCTACCGTGCGACCCCGACGCAGCCGATGGGCGTCCTGCGCCGTCGTGTCCTGCGCAGCCGCGGCACGGTCGTCATCGGCATCGAGGACGACCTCATGGTCCCCGAGGCCCCTGACGACCTCGTCGTCGTCGGGGACGGCGCGCTCATGGCGGCCCTGACCCGCAGCCGCGGCGAGCGCATGCGGGACATCGTGGCGACGATCCAGGCCCACCAGGACGAGGCCATCCGCGCCAGCGCACGCGGCATCACGGAGATCACGGGTGGCCCCGGCACGGGCAAGACCGTCGTCGCCCTCCACCGCGCGGCCTACCTGCTCTACTCCGACCGGCGCCGCTTCGAGTCCGGCGGCATCCTCGTCGTCGGCCCGTCGGGGGCCTACACCGCCTACATCGAGCGCGTGCTCCCCTCGCTCGGCGAGGACAGCGTCATCCTGCGCGCCCTCGGTGACGTCCTCGACGTCGTGCACACCGAGCGGTTCGACCCCCCGGCCGTGGCCCGCACCAAGGGCTCGACGCGCATCCGCACGCTGCTCGGCGCCGCGGCCCGTGGCCGCGTACCGGGCACGCCGACCGAGTTCCGCGCCATGGTCGCCGGCCGCCCGGTCCGCCTCGAGATGCGCGAGCTCGACCGCGTGCGCTCCCAGGTCCTGCGCCAGCACCAGCGCAACACGGGCACCGCCGCGGCCCAGGCCGCTCTCGGCGAGGCCGCCTGGGCCTCCCTCGGCATCACCGGCGACCGCGAGGCCAAGGAGGAGTTCCTCGACAAGTGGGAGGACCACCTCGACGTCGAGGCGTTCATGCAGGTGTGGTGGCCGCAGGTCGACCCCCGTGAGGTGCTGCTCTGGCTCGGCGACCCCGAGCTCGTGCACCGCCACGCGCGCGGCACGCTGCGCGACGACGAGATCGAGCCGCTGGCGGCCTCGTTCCGCCTCGCGCTCGAGACCGGCACGTGGTCGGTGGCCGACGTCGCGCTCGTCGACGACATCTCCGCCCGCGTCGGCCCCGTGCAGGAGGCCCCCAAGGAGGAGCGCGGCTTCTACGAGATCGAGGAGCTCGAGGACCTCAGCCAGTACGGCGTCACCGAGGTGCAGCCGGTCGTCAGCGCGGCACGCGACAGCGGCGCTCCCCTCGTGCTCACCGACCCGCGCGACAAGCTCCTCGCCGGTCGCATCGGCAAGCCCGACGAGTACGCCCACGTCCTCGTCGACGAGGCCCAGGACCTCTCGCCCATGCAGTGGCGGATGATCGGCCGCCGGGGTCGGTACGCGTCGTGGACGGTCGTCGGCGACGCCGCCCAGGCCTCGTGGCCGGACGCCGGCGAGGCCGCTGCCGCGCGCGAGGAGGCGTTCGGGACGCAGGCGCGCCAGCAGTTCCACATGGACACCAACTACCGCAACGCACGCGAGATCTTCGACTACGCCGCCGAGGTCGTCCGCCGCGAGGTGCCCGACGCGGACATCCCGCAGGCCGTGCGCGAGACGGGCATCGACCCGGTGGAGGGCGCCCTCGGTGCCGATCCCGCAGTCTCGGTGCGCGCCGCCGTCGAGTCGCTCCTCGGGCAGGTCGAGGGTGCCATCGCCGTCATCACCCCGGCGACGCACGCCGAGGTGCTCGCCCCGGTCGCGGAGCTCGGCGAGGGTCGCGTCCAGGTCATCGACCCGATGTCGACGAAGGGCCTCGAGTACGACGCGACCGTCGTCGTCGACCCCGACGAGATCACCCGGGAGTCGCCCGGCGGCATCCGGGTGCTCTACGTGGCGCTCACCCGTGCAGCGCACCGGATGACGATCCTGTCCTGACCCCCAACACGGGCCGAGCCGGCGTCATGACATGTCCTGATGTCGGTCATGTTCGGCGCAGAGTTCGACGTTTCCGGGACGGGGTGGCGCGCGATGTCGCCCCATGCGCACAGCCACGCGCAGGATGGTCCGTCTCGCCCGTTTCCTTCTAGGTAAAGACTTGTTCAAGGAATCCTCGAACCGTCGACTGCGCCCCGACCCGGGGGGATGATTGCCTCAACGTCAAGGCGTGCGAACCTACCCTCCCCGCCGTCTCCTCCCCCCTGAGACCCTTGACGTCCGGCGAAGTCCCGCCCCCCAATGTGGACGACGCACCGGGCGAGGGACGAGATGCAACCCCCCTGCATCTCGCCCCTCGCCCGCTTCCATGTCCGGGCCACGCGCGCGCACACTCCGCCACGTCCAGCCACGTCCAGCCACGTCCGGCCTACCCAGCCATCGGCTCGGGGCGGCCGCTCCTCTCACGCCCGAGGACTTTCCTGAGAGAAGTCTGGGAACTCCCCTCGCCGCGGATTATTTCTTGTTCAAGCGCCGGCAAACAATGACTCCGGTGTCTGGCGCCGTGACCAGACAGCGACAAATGTGGCGGAACGGTCGTCCGACCGCCCTCGGGGGCACCTCGGTAGCCAGGAGAACGCCTTGAAGAAGAGCTTCATCACGACGACGGTCGCCACCGCAGCGATCGCCGCCGCCGCCCTTGCAACCGTCGCCACGAGCGGCGCGCAGGCAGCCACCCAGTCCGCCTCCGGATCCGGCCTCGACCGGGCCGTCGCGGCCGCGAAGGCCCACGGCGCGGCCTTCGGCCTCGACCAGGACCAGGGCCTCACGACCCGCAGTGTCGCCACCGACAAGGACGGCACGACGCACGTCCGGTTCGACCGCACGTTCAAGGGCCTGCCCGTCGTCGGCGGCGACCTCGTCGTCCACACCGACAAGTCCGGCGCCTGGAAGGGCGTCAACGCCGCGTCGAGCGCCGTCCGCGTCGCATCCACGACCCCGACCGTCGCCGCCGCGAAAGCCGCTGCCACGGCGGCCCGAACGGTCGACTTCACCGTCAGCAGCTCGAAGCCGACCCTCGCCGTCTACGCGATGAGCGGCCCCGCCCGCCTCGTGTGGAAGACGCAGGTCGACGGCGTCGGCTCGCACGGCGAGCCGGCCGGCACGGTCGTCTTCGTGGACGCGCGCTCCGGTGCGGTCGTCGACCACTGGGCGACCGAGATCAACGACGCCGGCACGGGCAGCAGCCTCTACCTCGGCTCGGTGACGGTGCAGACCACGCTCTCCGGCGGCAGCTACCAGATGATCGACGCCACGCGCGGTGGCGCCCGCACCGAGGACGGCAACAACGGCTCGACGTCCTCCACGACCGGCACCCTCTTCACCGACGCCGACAACGCGTGGGGCACCGGCTCCAACTCGAACCGCCAGACGGCCGCCGTCGACGCCGACTTCGGTGTCGGCGCGACGTGGGACTTCTACAAGAACACCTTCGGCCGCAACGGCATCAAGAACGACGGCAAGGGTGCTCGCAGCCTCGTGCACGTGGGCACCGGGTGGGTCAACGCCTCGTGGAGCGACACGTGCTTCTGCATGCGCTACGGCGACGGTGACGGCGTCAGCTACGGCCCGCTCGTCTCGCTCGACGTCGCCGGCCACGAGATGACCCACGGCGTCACGTCCGCGACCGCGGGACTCGCCTACCGCCGCGAGTCCGGCGGCCTCAACGAGTCCACGTCCGACGTCATGGGCACCATGGTCGAGTTCACGGCCGCCACGACGGGCGACCCGGGCGACTACCTCATCGGTGAGCGCTTCGCGCTGGGCTCCGCCAAGCCGCTGCGCTACATGGACCAGCCGAGCAAGGACGGCGCGTCGGCGAACTGCTGGAGCAAGAGCGTCGGCACCCTCGACGTCCACTACTCCTCGGGCGTCGGAAACCACCTCTTCTACCTGCTGTCCGAGGGCAGCGGCGCGAAGACGATCAACGGCGTCGGCTACAACAGCCCGACGTGCAACGGCGGCGCGGTGACCGGCATCGGTCGCGACGCGGCCGCGGCCATCTGGTACCGCGCCCTGACGACGTACTGGACCTCGTCGACGACGTACGCACAGGCCCGCGCCGGGATGCTGTCGGCCGCGACCGACCTCTACGGCGCCGGCAGCGCCCAGTCCACCGCCACCGCGACCGCCTGGTCCGCCGTCGGCGTCAACTGACCCACCCCAAACGTCGAAAGGCCACGAACCGGGGGTCCGATCTCGGACCTACAGGTGCCCCGCACCCCGGTTTGTGGCCTTTCGACGGTTCAGATGCGGGAGCTCAGTGGCCGACGAGGGTGCGGACGCGGTCGGCGCCGACGGCGAGGAGCAGCGTCGGCAGCCGGGGACCGGTGTCCTTCGACACGAGCAGCCGGTAGACGAGGACGAAGAAGGCGCGCTGGGCCTTCGACAGCTCGGGGTCCTTGACCTTGGCCTCGGGGTCGATGCCGCGCTGGATCTTCGGCACGCCGTAGACGAGGTGCGTCAGGCCGTCGAGCGACCAGTGCTCGTCGAGACCGTCGGCGAGCAGCCGCAGAGACTCCTGCTGCTGGTCGTCGAGGCTGCCGAGCAGCTCGGCGTCGGGCTCGGTGCGCACGATCGTCCGGTCCTCG
This sequence comes from Terrabacter sp. Root181, assembly GCF_001428505.1. GTDB lineage: Bacteria > Actinomycetota > Actinomycetes > Actinomycetales > Dermatophilaceae > Terrabacter. The sequence continues at coordinate 822,232 of NZ_LMHU01000001.1, read as the reverse complement.
GCAGGGACGTAGCCGAGCATCCAGCGCTCGGCACAGTCGAGCCGGGGCCGCAGGTCGTCGGTCGAGGCGACCGGGTTGTCGGGCTCGAGCTCGCTGAGGATGCGGACCGCCTGCTCCTCGTCGCCCTGCGTCACGTCGATGACCGACGCGATGGTACGGAACGGCATGGGACGCGGCGTCGTGGGCAGCGGGCCCGCCGCCGTCGACGTGGCACGCAGGTGGGCAGCAAGGTCGCCGGCCTGGGCCGATCCGTCGGCGACCTTGCGGCCCAAGGCATCCCACTCGTCATAGAGCCGCTGGAGCTCAGGCCCGAAGGCGACGTCGAAGCTCTGGTTGGGCCGGCGGCGGGCGTAGAGCCAGCGCAGCAACGGGGCCTCCATGACCTCGAGCGCGTCGGTCGGGATCGGCACGCCACCCTTGCTCGAGCTCATCTTGGCCATGCCGGCGATGCCGACGAAGGCGTACATCGGGCCGACGGGACGCTCCCAGCCGAAGATCGGCGCGAGGTCCTTGCCGACGACGAAGCTGCTGCCGGGGCTCTGGTGGTCGACTCCCGACGGCTCGAACAGCACGTGCTCGTGCCCCCAGCGCATCGGCCAGTCGACCTTCCAGACGAGCTTGCCGTTGGTGAAGGTGTCGAGGTCGACGGTCTCGGTGTGGCCGCACTTGGTGCAGTCGTAGGTCAGTTCGTGGCTGCCGTCGTCGTAGGCCGTGACGGTCGTGAAGTCGGTGCCGCACGAGCTGCAGAAGGGCTTGAACGGGTAGTAGCCCGCCTTGCCCTCGCTGCCGTCGTCCTCGGAGGCCGCTCCCGAACCGCGCTCGGCCTCGGTGGCGGCCGCCGCCTGCTCCTCGGTGAGCTTCGCCGCCTTGCCGCCGCCACCCTGCTGGCCGGCCTTGCCCTTGCCGCTCGACTTCTGGCGCGCCGCCTCGACGGCCTCGAGCGTGCGGTACTGGTCGAGCACCTTGTCGATGGCGAAGCGCTCACGCATCGCGAGGAGCACCTGGTCGCGATAGACACCGGCGCGGTACTGCTCGGTCTGGCTGATCTGGCGCACCTCGATGCCCGTGGCCTCCATGGCCTCGAGGAGCGGTGTCTTGAAGTGGTCGGCCCAGCTGGCGTGCGGCGAGCCGGCGGGCGGCGGCACCGAGGTGAGCGGCACGCCGATGTACTGCTCCCACGAGTCGTCCACTCCCGCAAGGTTCTTCGGCACGCGGCGGAAGCGGTCGAAGTCGTCCCAGCTGAGGATGTGCTCACAGTCGATGCCGCGTCGCTTGATCTCGTCGGCGACGAGGTGCGGCGTGATGAGCTCGCGGAAGTTGCCGAGGTGGATCGGGCCCGACGGGCTGATGCCGGACGCGCAGACGATCGTCTCGCCGGGGTTGCGCTCCTGCGCCTCCGCGACGACCTCGTCGGCCAGACGCGTGACCCAGTCGAGCGGGGTGACCTCTTCAGTCATGGGTTTCCTTCAGTTCCAAAGGCTTTCGTATGCCGTGTGCTTCGTGACGCTGGAACGCGTCAGCCGGCGACGGCCGGCTTGAGCGGGTAGCGCTCGATGATCTCGTCGCGGCCCGGTCCGACGCCGATGGCCGAGACGCGGGCGCCGATGAGCTCCTCGACGCGCAGCACGTAGGCCTGGGCGTTGGCCGGCAGGTCCTCGAAGGAGCGGCAGGCGGTGATGTCCTCCCACCAGCCCGGCAGCTCCTCGTAGATCGGCGTCGCGTGGTGGAAGTCGGTCTGGTTGACCGGCATCTCGTCGTGGCGCACGCCCCCGACGTCGTAGGCGACGCAGACGGGGACCTTCTCGAGGCCCGTGAGGACGTCGAGCTTGGTGATGACGAAGTCGGTGACGCCGTTGATGCGGGTCGCGTAGCGGCCGACGACCGTGTCCATCCAGCCGCACCGACGCGGACGGCCCGTGGTCGTGCCGTACTCGGCTCCCGTCTTGCGCAGGAACTCGCCGTTGTCGTCGTGCAGCTCGGTCGGGAAGGGACCCTCGCCGACGCGCGTCGTGTAGGCCTTGAGGATCGCGATGACCGAGTCGATGCGCGTCGGGGGCACGCCCGAGCCCGTGCAGGCGCCGGCGGAAACGGCGTTGCTGGACGTCACGTAGGGGTAGGTGCCGTGGTCGACGTCGAGCAGGGTCGCCTGCCCCGCCTCGAAGAGCACCGTGTCGCCGCGGTCGAGCGCCTGGGTCAGCACGAGGCTCGTGTCGGCGACCATGGGAGCCAGGCGGACGGCATACGACAGCAGCTCCTCGACGACGTCGTCGACGGCGGCGGCGCGGGTGTTGTAGATCTTCGCGAGCACCTGGTTCTTCAGCTCGAGGGCCGCCTCGACCTTCTGGCGCAGGATGCCCTCGTCGTAGAGGTCCTGGATGCGGATGCCGACGCGGTTCATCTTGTCGGCGTAGGTGGGGCCGATACCGCGACCGGTCGTGCCGATGCGGCGCTTGCCGAGGAAGCGCTCGGTCACCTTGTCGATGGTGCGGTTGTAGCTCGGGATGACATGGGCGTTGGCGCTGACGAGCAGCTTGCTCGTGTCGACACCGCGCGCGTCGAGGCCGTCGAGCTCCTCGAAGAGCACGGACAGGTCGATGACGACGCCGTTGCCGATGACCGGCACGCAGTTGGGGCTGAGGATGCCCGACGGCAGCAGGTGCAGCGCGTACTTCTCGCGCTTGCCGTCCTTCTCGATGACGACGGTGTGGCCGGCGTTGTTGCCGCCGTTGAACTTGACGACGTAGTCGACGCTGCTGCCCAGCAGGTCGGTCGCCTTGCCCTTGCCCTCGTCACCCCACTGCGCTCCGACGAGCACGATTGCCGGCATCGGTCTGCCTTCCGGTTGCGGTTGAAGCCAACCGCAAGGTTATCGGTTCGAGACCGATGCCCCCGACGCCGTCCCGCCCGACGACGTCTCAGTGGCGGGTCAGCCAGTCCTCGAGGTAGGCAGCGACGCCGTCCTCGCGGTGGTGCGCGGTGACGACGGTGGCCGCGTCGAGCGCCGGGTCGACGGCGTTGGCGACCGCGACGGCGGTGCCCGCGACGGCGAAGGCCGAGACGTCGTTGTGGTTGTCGCCGAAGAAGACGGTGTCAGCGACGTCGATGCCGAGCTCGCCGGCGAGGGCGCGCAGGCCGTCACCCTTGGAGCAGGCGGCGTTGGCGATCTCGAGGTAGGTGTCCTTGGACCGGTAGGTCACGAGACCAGGCCGCCCCGCGAGTGCGGTCTCGAGGGTGTCGACCGACGCCGGGTCGCCCATGGCCATGACCTTGTGCGGCAGCTGCGTGTCGACGTGGCCCTGCGAGACGTAGTGGTGCGCCGACTCGGGGCTCGGGTCGACGGCCGTGATGCTCGCCTCGCGCTCGGTCCACTCGTCGGGACCCCAGGCGTACCAGTCGTCCCCGGAGAAGAAGCTCGCGTGCAGGTCGAGTCCCTCGCAGACGGCATACACGGCGCGCGCGTCCTCGGCAGCGATCGGCACGTCGGTGACGACCGAGCGGTCGGCCCTCAGCACGAGCCCGCCGTTGTACGCGATGAGCGGCGTCGGCTCGACGCCACAGAGCCGCTCGAGACCCTCGAGGGACGCCGGCATGCGTGAGCTGCAGAGCGCGAACGTGTGGCCGGCCTCCCGCACCGCCCGGATGGCGGCGACGGTGCGGGTGGACAGCGTGCGCCGGTGGTCGAGGAGCGTGCCGTCGACGTCGGAGCAGAAGAGGGTCATGAGTGCGTGCGGTCGAGCGGCCCGGTCAGAGACCGAGCTCGCGCGCCGCCTCGGCCGAGCTGTCGCGCAGGAACTGCGTGCAGCGGGCCTCCTCGTCGCTCTCACCGATGGCGCGCGCCGCCCGGGCGAGCGCCGCGAGCGCCCGCAGGAAGCCGCGGTTCGGCTCGTGCGACCACGGCACGGGACCCTGGCCCCGCCAGCCGGACTTGCGCAGCGAGTCGAGCGCGCGGTGGTAGCCGGTGCGGGCGTAGGCGTACGCCTCGACGTCGCGGTCACCGTCGGCGAGCGCGTCCTCGGCGAGGACGGCCCACGCGAGCGAGCTCGCGGGGTACGTCGCGGCCACCTGCACCGGGTCGACCCCGGCGTCGAGCTTCTCGGCGGCCGGGTCGACCGCGAGCCGGGTCTCGGGGATGCCGAGCAGGTTGTCGCTCACTGGTGCGTGCCCGCCGAGCGGAGGGCGTCGCAGGCCTCGACGACGCGCTTGGCCATGGCCTCCTCGGCCGACTTGCCCCAGGCGCGGGGGTCGTACTGCTTCTTGTTGCCCACCTCGCCGTCGATCTTGAGCACGCCGGCGTAGTTCCCGATCATCCAGCCGGCGATGTCGCGCGTGAAGGCGTACTGCGTGTCGGTGTCGACGTTCATCTTGATGACGCCGTTGTCGACGGCGGCCGAGATCTCCTCGGGCAGCGAGCCCGAGCCGCCGTGGAAGACGAGGTCGAAGGGGCGCGCGTCGTCGGAGAGTCCGAGCTCCTGGGCAGCGGCGTGCTGCGCCTGCAGGAGGATCTCGGGGCGCAGCTTGACGTTGCCGGGCTTGTAGACGCCGTGGACGTTGCCGAAGGTGAGGGCCGTGAGGTAGCGACCGTTCTCGCCGGAGCCGAGGGCCTTGATGGTCGCGATGGCGTCCTCGGGCGTCGAGTAGAGCTTGTCGTCGATGGCACCCTCGACGCCGTCCTCCTCGCCGCCGACGACCCCGACCTCGATCTCGAGGATGACGTTCGCGGCCTTGGCGAGGGCGAGCAGCTCCTGGGCGATCGACAGGTTCTCGTCGAGCGGCACGGCCGAGCCGTCCCACATGTGCGACTGGAACCAGGGCGTGCCGCCGGCCTGGACGCGCTCGGTGCTGGCCGCGAGGAGCGGGCGCACGAAGGCGTCGAGCTTGTCCTTGGGGCAGTGGTCGGTGTGCAGCGCGATGTTGACGGGGTAGTTCTTCGCCACCTCGTGCGCGTAGGCCGCGAAGGCGAGCGAGCCGCTCACCATGTTCTTGATGCTCGGGCCGGAGAGGTAGTCCGCCCCACCCGTCGAGACCTGGATGATGCCGTCGGAGCCGGCGTCGGCGAAGCCCTTGAGCGCGGCGTTGAGCGTCTGAGAGCTCGAGACGTTGATGGCGGGGTACGCGAAGGAGCCGGCCTTCGCGCGGTCGAGCATGTCGGCATACACCTCGGGGGTGGCGATGGGCATTGCTACTCCTGCTGTCTGGTGAGCGGGTTCACGATCCGCCGTGAATCCTGCCACGTATGCCGTCGCGTGCCCACGAGTGCCCACCCACCGGTGAGCGCCCGCTCAGCGGGGGTCGAAGACGTACGGGGTCGTCGTCGCGACCCGGTGCAGCCCGAGGCGGCGGAGGATCGGCTCGGAGTCGGGCGAGGCGTCGACGCGGACGTACTCCTTGCCCCGTTCGAGACCGAGCCTGGCCCGGTGGAGCAGGGTGGCGCGGTAGAGGCCACGGCCGCGCCACTCGGCGAGCGTCGACCCGCCCCACAGCCCGGTGAACCCGCTCGTGTCGTACTCGCCGCGGGCCGCGCAGAGGACCGGCCCCTCACGGGACTCCTCGACGACGACGACGTCCATCGAGTCGGGCCGGGCCACCCACTCGGGGTAGAGGGACTCCGTCACCCAGGCGTGGTCGTCGCCCCAGACCGCCTCGGACATCGTGCGCATCCGCACGAAGTCCTCGACGGAGTCGGCGGCCCGGACGACCACGCCGTCGGGCAGGGCCAGGTCCTGCGCAGCCAGCGGACCGGCCTCGCCGAGGATGAGCGCCTCGTCGTCCTCGCGGACGAAGCCGGCGGCCTCGAGCCGCTCGCCGAGGTCGCTCGGCTCGTCGTAGTCGTACGTCTTCCACTCGACCTTCTGGCCGCGCTCGGCGAAGAAGTCGCGCACGCGGGCGATGAGGCCCACGGGGTCGTCACCGAGGCCGTCGGGGCTCTCGACCATCGCGAAGTGGCCGGCCGGGTCGAGGTCGTAGTGCTTGCGCACGGGTCCGTCGAGCTCGAGGGGCCGCTCGGCCGTCCCGAGCGGGACGGGGGCGCGGCTCTGGTCGTGGAAGACCCGGAGCAGCTGCTCGGGGAGGGGCGCGGGTGCCGGGTCGGTATCGCTCTGGAACGAACGGGGGTTCACAGGCACCAGCCAAGCATGGTCTGATCCGTCTCGTCATGCCTGTTTCCCCGCTCTCGCCCCGCGCCGCCGCTGCCCTCGCCGACGCCCGCCCCGTCCCGTTCTGGACCGACCGTCCCGAGCGCCCCGACCCGCGTGCGGCACTCACCGGTGCCGCCCCGCGCACCGACCTGCTCGTCGTCGGAGGCGGGTTCACGGGTCTGTGGGCCGCGATCCAGGCCAAGGAGGCCGACCCCGCGCGCGATGTCGTCGTCGTCGAGGCGGGCCGCCTGGCCGACGGGGCGTCGGGTCGCAACGGCGGTTTCATGGCGCCGTCGCTCACGCACGGGCTCGCTCAGGGCGTCGGCTGCTGGCCCGACGAGATGGAGACCCTCGACCGGCTCGCGGCCGAGAACGTCGCGGGCATCGAGAGGTCGCTGACGGCGTACGGCATCGACGCCGACCACCACGTGCCCGGCGAGCTGACCCTCGCTCTGACCGAGCACCAGGTGCCGTCCGTGCGCGAGTCGTACGAGCTGCACCGGGCGCACGGCGTGCCGGTGGAGCTGCTCGACGCGACGCAGGCCCGTGTGCGCGTCGACTCGCCGCGCTACCTCGCCGGGATGTACGACCCCGAGGTCGCGCTCGTCGACCCGGCCCGCCTCGTCTGGGGGCTGGCCCGCGCCGCCGAGTCGCTCGGCGTCAGGCTCCACGAGCACACGCGCGCCACGGCATTCGACACCGAGGGCGACGGCGTGCGGGTGACGCTCGACGGCGGCTCGATCCACGCGAGGCGCGTCGTCATCGGCACGAACGCGTCGCAGGGCGTGCTCAGGCGCCTCAGCGCGTGGGTGCTGCCCGTCTACGACCACGTCCTCATGACCGAGCCCCTGACGCCGACCCAGCTCGACGCCATCGGCTGGAAGGGTCGCGAGGGACTCACCGACGCAGGCAACCAGTTCCACTACTACAGAAGGACGCTCGACGACCGTGTGCTCTTCGGCGGCTACGACGCGAACTACCACTTCCCCGGCCGCATCGACCCCGCGCTGGAGCAGTCCGACGCCTCGCACGGCCTCCTCGCCGACCACTTCCTCGACCTCCTCCCCCAGCTCGAGGGCATCCGGTTCACGCACCGCTGGGCCGGGGTCATCGACACGACGTCGCGCTTCACGCCGGTCTTCGGCACGGCGCTCGGCGGACGCATGGCGTACGCCGTCGGCTACACCGGGCTGGGCGTCGCCTCGACCCGCTTCGGCGCGGCGGTCGCCCTCGACCTCGTCGACGGCAGGGACACCGAGCTCACTCGGCTCGGGATGGTGCGGCGCAAGCCGATCCCCTTCCCTCCCGAGCCGATCCGGTATGCCGCCGTGCGGGCCACGCGGTCGTCGCTCGCGGCCGAGGACCGCACCGGACGTCGCAACCTGTGGCTGCGCGCGCTCGACCGGATGGGTGTCGGCTTCGACTCCTGAACCCGGCGCCGAGCGGGTGTCTCAGAGGACGACGAGGTCGGTCGGACGGGTGTTGAAGCGCTCGACGCCGTCTTCGGTCACCGCGACGATGTCCTCGATGCGCGCCCCCCAGCGTCCCGCGAGGTAGACGCCGGGCTCGATGCTGAAGGTCATGCCGGCCTCCACGGGCAGGTCGTTGCCGGCGACGATGTAGGGCTCCTCGTGCCCGTCGAGCCCGATGCCGTGGCCGGTGCGGTGGATGAAGTGCTCGGCGAGCCCGGCCTCGGCGAGGACGTCGCGGGCGGCCCGGTCGATGGCCTCGCACGTGGTTCCCGGGCGCACCGACTCGACGGATGCCTGCTGCGCCGCCTGCAACGCGGCGTAGGCCGAGGCCACGTCGGGCTCTCGTGGCGAGCCCACGGCATACGTCCTCGTGCTGTCGGAGCCATAGCCGGAGGGCAGCGGGCCACCGATGTCGACGACGACCACGTCACCGTCCTCGATGACGCGGTCGCTGACGGAGTGGTGCGGGCTGGCGCCGTTGGGACCGGCGCCGACGATCACGAAATCGGCTCTGGCGTGGCCCTCCTCGACGATCGCGGCCGCGATGTCGGCGGCGACGGCGGCCTCGGTGCGGCCCGCTCGGAGCCACTCGCCGACCCGGGCGTGCACCCGGTCGATGGCGGCACCCGCGGCGCGCAGCTCGGCGAGCTCGGACGCGTCCTTGCGCATCCGCAGCTCGCGCAGCACCGGCCCGGCGAGCTGCTGGTCGGGGGCTCCGGCGTCACGCAGCCGCAGCAGGTGCAGGGCGGGCGTCATGTCGGACACTGCGACCCGGCCCCCCGGTACGCCGCCGAGCGCCAGGGCGTAGGGGTCCTCGCCGTCGACCCACGTGCGCACCTCGATGCCGAGCTCGCCCAGGGGCACGTGACCGAGCCCGGCGTACTCGAGCGCGGGCGAGACGAAGACGGGTGCGACCGCGGCGCCGGTCGGCACGACGAGCGCCGTCAGCCGTTCGAAGGACGAGCCCGCGATGCCGGTGAGGTAGCGCAGGTCGGAGCCGGGCGACACGACGGTCGCCGCGACCCCCGCATCGGCCGCGTGTCGGCGCAGCCGGTCGAGCCGGGAGCGCATGGTCGTGACGTCGAGGACGGAGGAGCTGACACCCATGCGCCGACCGTACCGCCGCCGCGCCTCCTCCTCGCGGGGGAGCCGGGAGACCACCCCGCTGCCTAGGCTGGTGCCCATGTCCGGGGGCCGCACGGTGATCGCACGCGTCGAGACGTGGGCCGGGGTCGACACCGACTGGGTGCGCCGGCCGGACGACCCTGCCCGCACGAGGCGCGTCGACACGTGGGTCGCGCTGGCCTTCCTCGTCGCCGGCTCGCTCGGCGTCGAGCTGCTCCGGAGCATCGACGCGCTCGGCCCGTTCCAGGACTCGTGGGTGTGGCCGCACGTCGCGGTGCTCGCCGGCACGGTGCCCCTCGTCTGGCGACGACGCTGGCCGCTGGCCGTCGCAGCCGGCCTGTCGCTGCACTTCTTCGTCGTGGGCCTCACGATGCCCGGCGTCGTCGCGTCGGTCCCGATGCAGGTCGTCTACTTCGTGGCCATCTTCACCGGCGTCGCCTGGGCACGTGACCGGCGCCTCATGATCGGGGTCGTCGTCGCGATCGTCCTGCTCATGTTCGGCTGGCTCACGTGGCAGTTCGCGGTGGGCTCCGGCATCGAGGAGGCCCTGAGCCACGACGGCCGGCTCCCCGAGCGCAAGGGCCTGTTCAGTCCCGCATCGGCCTACGTCACCTACAGCCTCCTCATCAACGTCTTCTACTTCGGGGGCGCGATCGCCCTGGGCCAGGCCGCCTGGCGCGCCGCCCTGCAGCGCGACCGCCTCGCCGAGCAGGCCCGCACCATCGACGCCCAGGCCACGAGCCTGCAGCGGCAGGCCGTCGTCGAGGAGCGGCTGCGGATCGCGCGTGAGCTCCACGACGTCGTCGCCCACCATGTCTCGGTCATCGGCATCCAGGCCGCCGCGGCCCGTCGGGTGCTGCGACGTGACGCCGACGCCGCCGAGACCGCCTTGAGGTCGGTCGAGACGTCATCGCGCGAGGCCGTCACGCAGATGCGCGAGCTGCTCGGCACCCTCCGGTCGGGTGAGGACGAGCGGCCCGACGGCACGCGATCCCCCGAACCGCGCCTCGCCGACGTGCCCGCACTCGTCGAGGAGGTGTCGACCGCCGGCATGCGGGTCGACTGCCGCCTCGTCGAGGACTCCCCCGGCGCGGTCGTCGCCGTGCCGGACCCGGTGGGACTCTCGCTCTACCGAACCGTGCAGGAGGCGCTCTCGAACATCCGTCGGCACTCGACCGCCTCTGCCGCAACGGTCTTCGTCCGGGTCGACCGCCGGCCGGAGCCGGGCTTCCTCCACGGCTACGCCGAGGTGGAGGTGCTCGACGACGGGCGCCCGCGATCCGGCACGTCCGGTACCGGCCTCGGCCTGCTCGGCGTCCGCGAGCGCCTCGCGGCCCACGGTGGGGTCAGCGAGATCGGGCCCCGGGTGACCGGCGGCTACCGCGTCCGGGTCCGCATGCCGCTGCCCGAGGAGGCGTCGTGACCGCGCGGACCCGCGTCCTGCTCGTCGACGACCACCGGCTCGTGCGCTCGGGCTTCTCGCTCATCCTCTCGGTGGAGGACGACCTCGAGGTCGTCGGCGAGGCGAGCGACGGCGTCGAGGCGGTGCGGCTCACCCGGGAGCTGCGCCCTGACGTCGTGCTCATGGACGTGCAGATGCCGGTCATGGACGGCATCGAGGCGACCCGGCGGATCGTGGCCGACGACCTGTCCAAGGTCGTCATCCTCACGACCTTCGACCGCGACGACTACGTGTTCGCCGGGCTCGGCGCCGGCGCCAGCGGCTTCCTGCTCAAGAACTCCGACGCCGAGCACCTCGTCGAGGCGGTGCGGGCCGTCGCGGGCGGCCACGCCCTGCTGGCCCCCGAGGTGACCCGCCGCGTCATCGCGCAGATGACCGAGGCACCCGGCCGCACGGCACTCGTCGGCACGGCGGCGCCGCCGACCCGCGACCCGCGCCTGGACGAGCTGACGCCGCGAGAGCTCGAGGTGCTCGGACTCGTCGGCCGCGGCCTGTCGAACGCCGAGGTCGCCGCGCGGCTCTTCGTCGGCGAGGCGACGGTCAAGACCCACCTGTCCAACGTCTTCGCCAAGCTCCACCTGCGCGACCGGGTCCAGGCCGTGGTGCTCGCCTACGAGGCGGGCCTCATCCTCCCGGGGGACCCCGAGGGTCAGCCGGGCGGCTGATCCCCCGGCGGCCCACACCGCCCTAGCGTGGACGCCATGATCGAACCCGGGGACCGACTCACGAGACCGCGCGCGACAGCCGCCATCGAGCTGCGCCACCTGACCCGCACGTTCGGGGAGATCCGAGCCGTCGACGACGTCAGCTTCACCGTCGCCGCCGGCCAGCTGACCGGCTTCGTCGGCGGCAACGGCGCCGGCAAGACGACGACGATGCGGATGCTCATGGGCGTCCTCTCCCCCACCAGCGGGGAGGTGCTCTGGGACCAGCGACCGATCACGTCGCTCGACCGGCGGGCTTTCGGCTACATGCCCGAGGAGCGCGGTCTCTACCCCAAGCAGGCCGTCCTCGACCAGCTCGTCTACCTCGGTCGGCTGCGGGGACTCGGCGCCGCGGAGGCGAAGGCCTCGGTGACGACGCACCTCGAACGCCTCGGTCTCGCCGACCGCGCCAGGGACCACGTCGAGAAGCTGTCGCTCGGCAACCAGCAACGGGTGCAGATCATCGCGGCCCTCATGGGTCGGCCCCGGGCGCTCGTGCTCGACGAGCCGTTCAGCGGGCTCGACCCGGCCGCCGTCGACAACATGGCCGACCTGCTGCGCGAGCACACCTCCCGGGGCGTGCCCGTCCTCTTCTCCTCCCACCAGCTCGACCTCGTCGAGCGGCTCTGCGAGCGCCTCGTCGTGCTCGCCCGCGGCCGGGTGGTCGCCTCTGGCACCCCGGACGACCTGCGGGCCACGTCGGTCGCGCGCCACCGGCTCGTGCTGTCCGGTGACGCGGGATGGGTGCGCGGCATCGCGGGCGTGCACGCCGTCGACGTCGAGGGGAGCAGGGCGCTGCTCGAGATCGTCGAGCACGGCGCCGAGCGGACGCTCCTCGAAGAGGCCCTGCGACGCGGCGAGGTCCACGAGTTCTCCCCACAGCGGCCCAGCCTGGCCCAGATCTACCGCGAGGTGACCGCATGACCACCACCCACGAGCGCCCCGTCGAGCCGATCACGACCGACGCCGACCCGACCCACGACGAGGTCGGGCGGCCCTGGGTCATCGTGGCCGTGCGCGAGATCGTCGTGCGGGTCACGAACCGCACGTTCCTCTACTCGACGCTCTTCACGCTCGTGATCATCGCCGGCTTCGCGGCCTTCTCGGCGTGGCAGGCGGGCAAGACCACGACCTACACCGTGGCGGTCTCGTCGGCCGAGGGAACGCGCCTCGTCGAGCAGGCGGGCGCCGCCGCGAGGACGAGCAGCGACACCGTCCTCATCACAGCGGCCAGCGTCTCGGGGCAGGAGCCGGCCCGAGCCGCGGTCGACCGCGGCGACGTCGACGCGTGGCTGCACGAGACGCCGAGCGGCTGGACCCTGACCTCCGGCGACGACGTGTCGATGTCGCTGCAGGTCCCCCTCGAGGGTGCCGTCCGCGACGCCGCTCTCGACCGCAACGCGGCCGCGGCCGGGACGACGGTCGAGGCGCTCGAGCGCGGTGCGACCCTGTCGGCGGACCGCTTCGACGGGCAGACGACGAACCGGGGCTTCGTCCAGGCCGCGACCTTCGCCTTCGCGCTGCTCTTCCTCATGAGCGCGCTGATGTTCGGGCAGCAGATCGCCGCGAGCGTCGTCGAGGAGAAGCAGTCGCGACTCGTGGAGATCATCGCCACGGCGATCCCCCTGCGCGCCCTGCTGGCCGGCAAGGTGGTCGGCAACGCCACCATCGCCCTGGCGCAGGTCGTGCTCTTCGCCGGGGTCGGACTCGTCGCGGTCTCGTTCACCGACTGGTCGTCGCTGCTGCCGGCGCTCTCGACGGCCGTGCTGTGGTTCGTCCTCTTCTTCGCCGTCGGCTTCTTCGCGCTCGCCTGCCTCTTCGCCGTGGCGGGAGCGCTCGCCTCGCGCACCGAGGACCTCCAGTCGACGACCTCGCCGATGACGACCGTGCTCATGCTCGTCTACTTCGCGAGCTTCGCCCTGAGCGGGACGGCGCTCAAGGTCGCGTCCTTCGTGCCGATCGTGTCGGTCGTGGCGATGCCCGGCCGCATCATCGCGGGCGACGCCGCCTGGTGGGAGCCGGTCGTGGCCCTGCTGCTCATGGCGGCCTTCTCCGCCGGGACCGTCCTCGTCGGCGAGAAGATCTACCGCCGTTCGCTCATGCAGACCGGCGGTCGGGTGTCGTGGAGGCAGGCTCTCCGCGCGGCGGACTGACCCGGCCTGCCCTCAGTCGCGGCCCTGGTCGGCTCGCTCCCCGGGGGTCGTCACGTGCCGGTAGGGCGAGCACCACAGGATCAGGGCAGCCACCGCGAGCCCCACCACTCCGAGCGCGATGGCGACGCGGTTGCCCCACGTCGCGGCGACGAGTCCGCTGATCGGTGCGGCCACGGCGATCGAGCCCCAGTTGAGCGACCGGATCGTCCCGTTCATCCGGCCCCGCAGCCGGTCGGGCGTCACGAGGTTGCGGTAGCTCATGTCGAGCGGGTCCCGCAGCCCCATCGCCAGGCCGAAGAGCGCGTTCGCGAGGAGGGGCCACACGACGGCATACGGCCCGGGTCGGGCGAGGAGCAGGAGAGCGTATGCCGCCGGGCTCAGCCACTCGGTCGTCGTGATCACCCGTCCGGTGCCGAAGCGCAGGCCGAGTCGCGGGGACAGGCCCGCGCCGAGGACGCCGGTCACACCCGTCGCGGCGAGGACGAGCCCGATCGCGAGCGGGTCGAGGTGCAGCTCCGTCGTGGCGAAGTAGACGAGGACCGTCGTGACCATGGCGTTGGCGAAGAACCACAGGTGGAGCGAGATGGCGTACGGGCGCAGCACCGCGTGCCGGTAGACCCAGGCCGCGCCCTCGCGCAGCTCGCGCCACACGTGCCGCTCGGCGGTGCGCTCGGGTGCCCGCTCCTCGGCGCGGACCGTCATGAGCACGAGAGCCGACACGGCATACGACACGGCGTCGACGAGCACCGCCACGGGGGCGGACAGCAGCCGCACGAGCGCCCCGCCGATGAGCGGTCCGAGCGACTGGGTCGCCGAGTAGGTCTGCGCCAGGCGTGCGTTCGCCGAGGCCAGGCGCGTCTCCGGCACGATCGTCGGCAGGAAGGACAGGTGGGCGGCGCTGAAGAACATCGACGCCGACCCGGCGCCGAAGACGAGGACGGCGACGAGCGGCACCGTCAGGTGGCCGGTCAGGGCGAGGGCGCCGATCGTGCCGATGAGCAGCGCGCACAGCAGGTCGGCCCCGATGAGGAGCGGGCGGCGCCGGACCCGGTCGACGACGACGCCGGCGAGCATGCCGAAGAGCAGGTAGGGCAGCCACGTCGCCGCCCGCACGATCCCGAGGGCCGTCTGGTCTGCGTGGAGGGTCTCGATGAGGAGCAGCTGGAGGGCGAGCGCCGACACGAAGGTGCCGAGGTTGGAGACGGCGTCGGCGATCCAGAAGCGGACGAATGCGGCATTGCGGGAGGTTTCCACCCGTGCCGCTCCCACGCTGGGGGTCCTCCTTACGCGATGCCGACGGTTCCTTGACACCACCTTGTCGAGTTCTGACCCGATCGTCGACCGGAGGGGGTCGGTCCTGCCCTACCGTGGAGATGACGTTCGGAGGGCTCCGGGCGACCCAGCGACCGGATGCTCCCCCGGTCGCGCCGAGCAGGCCCCGGCAACCGGATGCGTCGGGGTCTGCTCGATGCCCGCCTCCTGGACCAGGCCTAGGCCGGCTGCGGAGTGCGCCTGCCGGCAGGCACCGGCTGGGGCGGCGGCGGCCCGACGTAGCGCGCCGCCGGCCGGATGATCTTGGGGTCGCGACTCTGCTCGAGGACGTTCGCGGTCCAGCCGACGACGCGCGCGACGCAGAACGTCGGCGTGAACATCGACGGCTCCAGGCCCGCGAGCCTCATGACGACGCCGGCGTAGAACTCGACGTTGGCGTGGAGCTCCCGCCCGGGCTTGAGCTCGGCGAGCGCGCGCTCGATGGCGTCCTCGACACCGACCGCGAGGTCGACGAGGGGGTCGTCCCACCCGCGGGCGATCTCCTTGAGCATCTCCGATCGCGGGTCGCGGGTGCGGTAGACGGCGTGGCCGAAGCCCATGATCCGGTCGCCGGACGCGATGCGCTCACGCACCCAGCCGTCGGCCCGGTCGAGGGTGCCGATCTCGTCGAGAGCCTCGAGGGCCCGACTCGGCGCACCGCCGTGCTTCGGGCCCGAGAACGAGCCGATGGCCGCGACGAGACAGGCGGCGAGGTCGGCGCCGGTGCTCGCGACGACCCGCGCCGTGAACGTCGACGCGTTGAAGCCGTGGTCCATCGTCGCGACGAGGTACTGCTCGACGGCGCGGGCGTCGCGCGCCGAGGGCAGACGTCCGGTCACCATGCGCAGGTAGTCCTCGGCGTGGCGCAGGGTCGGGTCGGCCGGCACGGGCTCGAGCCCCTGGTGGAGGCGGTGGGCCGCAGCGAGGATCGTCGGCGTGACGGCGACGGCGGCGAGGGCTGCCGCGACCTTCTCGTCCTCGTCGCAGTCGTAGAGCGGCCGCAGACCGGCGATGCCGCCCCACGCCGACAGGGCCGTGCGCAGCACCTGGAGCGAGTCGGTGGTCGTCGCGCAGATGGCGGGCAGCAGGTCGGCGAGACCCCGGGGCATGACGCGCAGGCGCCCCACCTCGGCGGTGAAGGCCGACAGCTCGGCGTCGTCGGGCAGGTGGCCGCGTTCGAGGAGGTGCCAGGCCTGCTCGAAGCCGACCCGCTCGGCCAGCTCGACGGCCGAGTACTGCCTGTAGTGGAAGAAGCCCTCGTCGCCGCGGACGTCGCCGAGCTCGGTGTCGGTGACGACGACCTTGGCGAGACCCCTCGGGACGCTGATGAATCCGGTGGGAGTGGTGGACATGGTGTCCTCCTTTCAGGTTCACTCGTCACTCTCAACGATGTTGATCAACACCGTCAATGTTGATCGCGTCAATGTTGACCCGATCAACCCGGAGGCGGACGTGGCGGCGACACCAGGCACCTGGATCACGACGACCGAGGCGGCGCAGCGACTCGGCGTGAAGCGTGCGACGCTCTACGCCTACGTCAGCCGCGGCCTGCTGCGCAGCGAACGCCGACCGGGCCAGCAGGAGAGCCTCTTCGACCGGACGCAGATCGATGCCATGGCCTCGGCGACGCGTCCACCGGGCGGCCCGCGGCCCGTGCTCCGGTTCCGCAGCATCGCCACCTCGGTGAGCAGCCAGGCGGAGGGCGAGCTCTTCTACCGCGGCCACCCGCTGGGGGAGGTCGTCGCCCTGCCCTCGCTCGAGGCAGCGGCGGCCGTCGTGCTGGGGACCGCGGTGCCGCCGCCGTCGTCGTCAGCCCGGCTGCCCACGACCCCGGTCGACCTGTCGGGACTCCCCCTCGAACGCCGGATGCCGGTGGCCGTGCAGCTGCTCGCGGCGGCCGACGCCTTCGCCTCCGACACCGACCCCGACCGGGTGAGGGCCGCAGCGCTCCCGACCCTGCGGGCCGCTCTGACGCTCGTCGCGAGCGCTGCCGGGACCCCCGATCCGGCGCGGCTCGACCTCGCCGGCCTCGCGCTGGCGGCACTGGGTGGCGCGCCGTCGGCCCGCGCCGACGTCGCCGTGCTCCGGGTCCTGCTCGTCGCCCTGCTCGACCACGGACTCACGGCCTCGACGGTCGCCGCGCGGGTTGCCGCCTCGACCCGTGCCGGCCTCGACGACTGCCTGTCGGCCGCCTACGCGGCGATGGCCGGCCCGCTCCACGGGGCCGCCCCGGTGGCCGCCCATGCCCTGCTCGCCGACGGCGTCGACCCTGCCGTGCTCGTGGCCCGGTCGCTGCGCGAGCGCGGTGGGGTCGCGGGCTTCGGCCACTTCCTCTACCCCGACGGCGACCCGCGGGCCGACGTCGTGCTCGACGCCCTGTGGCGGCGGCGCGGCACGACCCGGCTGAGGAGACGCGTCGAGGGCCTCGCCACGCTCGTCGCCGAGCGCACCGGCGCGCTCCCCAACATCGACCTCGCGAGCGCTGCGGTGCTCCACGCCCTCGGCCTCCCCGCCGAGTCGGGCGAGGTCGTCTTCCAGGTGGCCAGGTCGGTCGGCGTCGCCGCACACGTCGTCGAGGAGTACGCCGAGGAGCCGTTGCGCTGGCGGGGCCGGGACCCGCAGGGCTGAGCTACACCTGCTGGTCGAAGACGTGCCGGCGCACCCAGGCGTGCATCGCGATCGCCGCGGCGGCACCGGCGTTGATCGAACGGGTCGAGCCGAACTGCTCGATGTGCAGCACGGCCGCGCACTCGCCGCGCATCGGCTCGGACAGGCCCGGGCCCTCCTGACCGAAGACGAGCACGCACCGGCGGGGCAGGTCGAAGGTCTCGATGGGCACCGAGCCCGGCAGGTTGTCGACACCGATGAGCGTGAGCCCCTCGAGCCGGGCCCATGCCGCGAGCGAGGCGGCATCCGGGTGGTGGTGCTCGTGCTGGTAGCGGTCGGTGACCATGGCGCCGCGACGGTTCCAGCGCCGCCGGCCGACGATGTGGAAGGCGCGGGCACCCATGGCGTTCGCCGTGCGGATGACCGAGCCGATGTTGAAGTCGTGGCCCCAGTTCTCGACGGCGACGTGGAAGTCGTGACGCCTGGTGTCGAGGTCGGCGACGATCGCGTCGTGTCGCCAGTAGCGGTACGCGTCGACGACGTTGCGCCGGTCGCCGTGCTCGAGCAGGTCGGGGTCCCACTGGTCGCCGGCCGGCCATCGGCCCTCCCACGGGCCGACCCCCACGACGGCGGCCGGCTCCTGCGGGGTCTCACCCCCTTCAGGCGATGCCACGGGTCCCCTTCCGGCTCATTCTGGTGTCACATCCGATGCCCGGAAGACTAACGACCGGGCGACCGGCCGGACGACGCAGCCGCACGGCCGAGTGGCGACAGGAGACCTGCGATGCGATCCACGACCTCGACGACCCGCACGACCTCTCGGCGACCGTCATGAGCACCGCAGCCGTCGTCATCCTCCTCGTGCTCCTGATCCCGATGCTCGGGATCCTCGCGTGGATGGTCATCGCGGCCTCGGTCATCAAGGTGCCTGCGGGAGCCTTGGGACTGGTGCTGAAGAACGGCAGGGCCACCGACCACTCCCTGACTCCCGGCCGGCACTGGGTCCCGCTGCTGCGCAAGACGATGGTCGTCGAGTATCCCTCGGTCGAGATGGCCTACCGCGCCGGCGAGGACGCCTCGTCGGCGGTGTCGGAGCTCGACCGGACCGGGCCGAGCCTGAGCTGTGCCCTCGGCGACCGGGCCCTGGCCGACGTCGCCTACACGGTGCGTTACGCGATCATCCCCGAGCGGCTCCGCACCGTGCACGAGCGGTTCGGGCCCCAGGGCGTGCACGGCCTGGTGCGCGACGAGAGCGGTCGGGCCATCAGCCGCGCGCTGAGCGATCCGGACGTCACGGTCGATGCCCTCTTCGGTCGCGCCCGGTCCGACACCGAGACCCGGCTCGCAGAGGCCGTCACCGCCGCCCTCGAGGAGCACGGAATCCGCGTCGCGGGCTTCGTGCTCGGACCCGTGGACCTCGGCCGCACCGGTGAGGTCATCCAGGCCACGGTGCGCGCCGGCTTCGAGCTGGCCCTCGAGGAGGCCGAGGCTGCCACCCGGATCGCCCAGGCCCAGAACGACGGCCGGCTCGCGGAGGAGATCACGACCGCACGCGAGGACGCCTGGCGCTACCGCGAGACGGACCTGTGGCGCGACCTCGTGCAGCGCTCCGACGGGGTTCAGGTGGGCCGTCGCCGACCCGGCTACGGACCCGGCCGGCTCGGGCTCACGGTCCGCGAGGACACCCCCGTCGACCCGTCCGCCACCGCCGACCAGCCGGCGAGCACTGAGCCGCAATGAACCGCGAGGGGTCGTTCATCGACCGGCTGATCGAGATGATCACCGTGCTCGTGCTCGGGCTCGCCACGGTCGGTACCGCGTGGTGCGGCTACCAGGCGGCCCAGTGGAACGGGGTGCAGAGCACCGCGACGAGCACGTCGACCGACCAGCGCGTCGAGGCCAGCCGGCTCTTCGGCGTCGCGACCCAGCGGGTCAGCTACGACAGCAGCATGATCGCGCAGTACGCGCAGGCGGTGCAGGCGAAGAACACCCAGCTCGTCGGTTTCTACCGGGCGACCCTGATCCGCGAGGAGCTGCTCCCCGTCATCGACCGCTGGGAGGCCGAGATCAAGGCGGGCGCGACCCCGACGCGACTCATCGACGACACGAGCTACATGGACGGCCAGCTCGGCCCCTACCGGACGGCCACTGCGAAGGCGGACGCCTCGAGCAAGGTGGCCCTCTTGGCGGGGGACACCGCGCACGAGTACGTCATCAACACGATCCTGCTCGCGGTCGCGCTCTTCTTCTCCGGGGTCCTGTCGAGCTTCCGCTACCGACCGGCGCGCCTGCTGCTCGTCGTGGCCGCCATCGCGACCGTGGCAGTGGCCGCCGTCAACCTCGCGGACCTGCCCGTCGCCTGAGGGCGGCTGCCGGCGCGGCACGGGATCAGGAGGAGGACGGCACGTCCGCCGTCGTGTCCGACGTGGCGTCCACGACCCCGAGTGTTCCGGCAGGTGCCGCCGCTCCTCCTTCGCTCCCGCGTCCATCGTGAACCGCCGCCGCGCGCCGACGGAAGGGACGTCGTCCCATCGATACGCCTTCGAGACCCGCCCGAGACCCACAGGCGGAGGACAGCGCGGATTCAGGCGCTCCCGGACACACGGCATACCCTGTGACCCATGCACGCACTCGCCGCCGCCCTGCCGGCCATCGCACCGGCCCTCGGCCCCAAGTGGATGGACCCCACCTACCTGCTCCAGCAGTACGGCGAGGCCTTCTTCTGGATCGCGGTCGCCATCGTCTTCATCGAGTGCGGGCTGCTCTTCCCGATCCTGCCCGGCGACTCGCTCCTCTTCGCCGTGGGACTCTTCATCGCCACCGGCCAGGTGCACGTCAACCTCGGCATCGCGATCGTGATCCTGTGCGCGTCGGCCTTCCTCGGCAACGTCGTCGGCTACGAGATCGGTCGAGCCCTCGGCACACCGCTCTATGCGCGCGACGGCAAGGTGCTGAAGAAGAAGTACTTCGACCAGACGACGGACTTCTTCGACCGGCACGGCAACAAGGCCCTCGTCATCGGCCGGTTCGTCCCGATCGTGCGCACCTACATCACCGTCGTCGCCGGTGTCAGCCGGATGGAGCGCCGCCGCTTCTTCACGTGGAGCGCCGTCGGCGCCGTCCTGTGGGTGGCCGGCGTGACGCTCCTCGGCTACTTCCTCGGGCAGGCCTTCCCGTGGCTCACCGACAAGCTCGAGATCGCCATCCTGCTCGTCGTCGCCGTCTCGCTGGTGCCCGTGCTCTTCGAGTTCGTCAAGCACCGCCGCCAGGCCAAGGCCCTCGCCGCCGAGACCGCCGAGGCGGCGAGCGACATCGCCGACCACGCGACGGGCGGCGACCGCACCTCCTGACCTCGTCCCACGCGTCCCCACGCGTCCCGCACGTCGGCACATCTTGGCGCGATGACCTGACGAGCGCCGCGCGCCCGGAGCACACTGGTGGTGCCGGGGGGTGATCGGAGGACGTCATGGACACAGCGACCGAGACCCCGCAGACCGGGCCCGACCTCGGCGGGAGCTACCGCCGCAGCGTCCAGTGGTGGTCGCAGCAGGTCGCCGCGGTCGCCGACGACCAGTGGGGCCTGCCGACGCCGTGCAGCGAGTGGACGGTCCGCGACCTCGTCAACCACGTGGCCGGCGAGGACCTCTGGACGTCGCCGCTGATGCGCGGCCGCACGATCGCCGACGTCGGCAGCCGGCTCGACGGCGACCTCCTCGGTGAGGACCCCCGCGACGCCGCGGCGTCGGCCGCGACCGAGGCCGTCGGCACCGTCGACGAGACGCTCCCGTCGCACGGCACCGTGCAGCTGTCCTACGGGGAGGAGTCGATGGACGAGTACGTCCGGCAGCTCGTCGCCGACCACCTCGTGCACGGCTGGGACCTGGCCGCCGCGATCGGACAGGACCGCACTCTCGACCCCGGGCTCGTCACGGAGGTCGCGACGTGGTTCGACGCCATGGAGGAGGCCTACCGCTCCGGCGGCGCCGTCGGACCGCGTACGCCGTCGGGTGGCGACGCGCAGGCCGACCTGCTCGCCCGCTTCGGGCGGGACGCCGCGTGGGGTGCGACGCACGCCGGTTTCTCCGCCTTCGTCGCGGCCTTCGGTCGCGGCGACGTCGAGGCGATCATGGCGCTCATGACCGACGACTGCGTCTTCGAGGCGACGGGGCCGGCGCCGGACGGCATCCGCCACGAGGGTGCCGCCGACGTGCGCTCGGTGTGGGAGTCGCTCTTCACCGAGACCGGCAGCCCGGCCTTCACGGCCGAGGAGTCCTTCGTCGCGGGCGACCGCGGCGTGCTGCGCTGGCGCTTCTCCTGGGTCGCCCCCGACGGCTCACCGGGGCACGTCCGTGGCGTCGACGTCGTGCGCCTGCGCGACGGCCTCGTCTGCGAGAAGCTCTCCTACGTCAAGGGCTGACGCCCGGGCCCGCCTGGGAGTCGGACGTCGGGTCGGGCTGGGCCCCACCCGGGGCCTGTGCCTGGGGCAGCGCGCCGGGAGCGCCACCGGGCTGCGTGGACGGGCCCCCCACGGCGCCGGGCTGGGTGGACGCCGAGACGGCCGGGGTGTCGGCGCCGCCGGCGCCGTCACCGCCGAACGACACGTTCGGGACGACGGCCTCGGTGGCAGGGGTCTCGAAGTACTCGGCCCGCTTCACGCCGGCGACGTTGGCGACGATGTTGGACGGCACCGACTCGACCTTGGTGTTGAGCTCGCGCACGAGGGCGTTGTAGTAGCGGCGCGAGCTCGCGATGCGGTCCTCGGTGCTCGTCAGCTCCTGCTGGAGGGCGAGGAAGTTCTGGTTGGCCTTGAGGTCGGGGTAGGCCTCGGCCACGGCCATGAGGCGACCGAGCGCCTGGCTCAGCTGGCCCTCGGCCTGTGCCGCGGCGGCGGGCGTCGAGGCACCGGACATCGCCGCGGACCTGGCGGCCATGACCTCCTCGAGCGTGCCGCGCTCGTGGGCGGCGTAGCCCTTGACCGTCTCGACGAGGTTGGGGATGAGGTCGTGGCGGCGCTTCAGCTCGACGTCGATCTGGCGCCAGCCCTCCTCGACCTTGTTGCGCAGGCCGATCAGGCCGTTGTACATGACGACGCCCACGACGGCGAGGAGCACGACGAGGCCGAGCAGGATCCAGACGATGATCATGGGTTCTCCCGAATGCAGGGCGGTCAGTGTGCCGATCCTAGTGCGGGGGACGCACCTGCGGACCGGGGCGCTGGTGCGACGACGCGCCGCCGTCCGGGGTTCCTGTCGGTGCCGGGTCATAGCGTGGTCGCATGACGACGCTCCGCTTCACGGCCGACCTGTGGCGCTGGGAGGCGCAGACGGGATGGTTCTTCGTGACGGTCGGCGAGGACGCCTCGGCCCGCATCCGCGAGGTGCCGCGTCCGCCGCGGGGCTTCGGGTCGGTGCGCGTCCGGGCCACGGTCGGGGCCACGTCGTGGACCACCTCGGTCTTCCCCGACGCCGCCCGGGGTGCCTACGTGCTCCCGGTCAAGAAGGCCGTGCGGCGAGCCGAGGGCCTCGACGAGGGCGACCCGGCCGACGTCGTGCTCGAGGTGCTCGAGTGACGGCGTCGCGCCCGTCGAACGGTCCGGCACGCAACCGGGTCGACCCCTTCGGCGACGTCGTCGCAGCCGCCGGGCTCGGCGACCTCATGGGCAACCGCGGTCGCCTCCACGACGGTGCGGGCACGCGTGACGTGCGCCGGCACCACGTCGGACGCGCGTGGATCACGTGCGTGCTTGACTTCCGGGGCCGCCGTGTCCGGCAGTGGGACCCGGCCCACTACACGCCCCTCTTCTTCCTCGACGAGGCGCTCGCGCTCGCAGCCGGGCACCGGCCGTGCGCCGAGTGCCGACGCGCGGACTTCTCCCGCTTCCGCGACCTCGTCGCCGCGGCGCACCGCACCACCCACCTGCCGGCCCCCGGACTCGACGGGTTGCTGCACGACGAGCGCTGGGACGCGAGGCGCCGCACCCGGCGGCTGCACGCGTACGCGTGGGGCGACGTGCCCGACGGCGCCTACGTGCTGCTCGGGTCGGGTCCGGCCGTCGTCACCGACGGAGGCCTGCTGCCGTGGCAGCCCGACAACACGTATGCCGCCTCGCTCCTCGAGCGGCCCCGTGCGGGCGTCGCGACGGTGATCACCCCACCCTCGTCGGTCGAGGCCCTGCGCGCCGGCTACGAGGTGCACGTCGGGCGACGTCCGGGCACGTCTCAGGCGAGCCCGAGCTCCTCGAGCGAGAACGCGTAGCGGTACTCCACGCCGGCCTCGGCGGTGATCTTCTCACCGGCTCCCGTGGCACGGTCGGCGATGGTCGCGACGGCGACGACCTCGGCGCCGTCCTCGCGGGCCGCCTCGACGGCGGCGAGCGGCGAGGCCCCGGTCGTCGTCGTGTCCTCGACGACGAGCACCTGGCGGCCCGTGATCGACGGACCCTCGATGCGCTGCTGGAGGCCGTGCGCCTTGCCGGCCTTGCGCACGACGAAGGCGTCGAGCCGCTGACCGGCGGCCGCGGCGGCGTGGAGCATCGAGGTCGCGACCGGGTCGGCGCCGAGCGTCAGGCCGCCGACGGCGGCATACGTGAGGTCCTTGGTCAGCTCGCGCATGACGATCCCGACGAGGGGCGCGGCCTCACCGTCGAGCGAGATGCGGCGCAGGTCGACGTAGTAGTCCGCCTCCTTGCCCGAGCTCAGGGTCACCCGACCGTGGACGATCGCCTTCTCACGGATGATCTCGAGCAGGCGGGCACGGGCAGCGGCGGCGTCAGTAGCGGTCACGAGGCTCCATCGTAGGGCCCCGCGTCAGTCGGGCTGCCCCCCGAACTGCCACAGGTGCACCTCGACCCCCACGTACCGGTCGGGGGTCAGGACCTCCCGCGCCCGTTCCGCGTCGGGCGCCTCCAGCAGGACGGCCATCCCGAGGACGAAGGCAGCGTCGTCGGACAGGAGCGGCCCGCTGGCGATGAGCGCCTCACCCTGCGGGGGCTCGACGGCGTCTGCCAGGGGCTCCAGGGTGAAGCCGAGCACGAGGTAGCGGTCGAGACCGGGTCGGCCGTCACCGAAGTCCCACATCGTCCGACCGAGCGAGTTGTGCCACCGCCGCAGCAGCACGTCGCGGTAGGCCCCGGCCTGGTAGCCCGGCTCGTCGAAGGCGAAGGCGCGGGCGGCCGCGGGATCCGGCAGGTCGAGGATGTGCACGCTGCCGGTCAGCGTCCCGTCGCTGGTGAAGGTCGGTCCGCGCGCGATCATCGTCGCGGCGAACCGGTCCATGTAGGACCAGTGCTGCTCCACCATCCGGTTGCGCAACGGCGTGGACCCGGGACGGTCGCGGTGGTAGCAGAAGAACTCCATGGGCCCAGCGTCGCCGAGGTCCCCGGGCACGCGCAACGGACGGAGATCACGTCGACGCCCGGGTGCTGCCGGCCGTCGGACCGGAAAGCGCTGTCGGGTGGGCGCGGCCGGGTGGTAGACAGACCGCCGTGACGAGCGAGCTCGAGTTCCCCGACCTGCTGCGCCTCATCGACGAGCGGTCGCGGGCCTTCCGCTCCGCCGTCTCGATGGCGTCCACCCTCGACGTGCAGGTGCCGACCTGTCCCGACTGGACTCTGCGCGACCTGGTGCACCACCTGGGCGAGGGGCGACGCTCCTGGGCGGCCACGGTCGCCGCCGGCCCCGCCGCGACCTCGCGGATCCGGCCGCCGTCAGACGGTGACGCGGCCGCGCCGCGGGAGCCCGAGGCCCTGGACGCCTGGCTCGCCGCGTCGACCGAGCTGCTCCTCGACGCGCTGCGCGACGCCGGCCCCGACCGTGGCTGCTGGACGTGGTGGGGCGACTCGCAGTCTCCGCAGACGTGCGGCGCCGTGGCCCGGCACCAGCTCCAGGAGGTCGCGGTACACACGTACGACGCCCAGCTGACGGCGGGAGCGCCCCAGCCGCTGCCCACCGACGTGGCGCTCGAGGGTGTCGAGGAGTTCCTCTCCACCTGCTGCGCGACGACGAGCCCCTGGCCGCACGAGCCCGCCGTCGTCGACTACGAGGCGACCGAGGGTCGCTCGTGGCGGCTCTGGCTCTCCGCCGACGGCGCCCGAGTCGCACGCCGGGCCGGGGCCGACGCGCCGGGGTCTGCCGCCACCGGCCGGGACACGGCCGACACCCGCGCCACCGGCACGGCGAGCGAGATCGTCCTCGCCGCCTTCTACGGCCGCCGCCCGCTGGAGGCCCTGACGATCGAGGGCGACCGACGGGTCGTGGACCGGCTGATCGCCTGGGAGCCCGAGTAGGCCGAGTAGGCCGGCGGTCAGCGGCGGACGAGACGGGCCCGGCGACGCACGACCGACCGCGGCACGATGCGGAGCAGGCCGACGATCGCCTTGTACTGCAGGCCCGGCACCGAGACGACCCGGCCCTTGTCGACGTCGTCGAGGCAGTCGGAGACGAGCCGCGTCGGGTCGAGCCACATGAAGTCGGGCCCCGGCTTGCTGATCCCCGCGCGCTGCTGGAACTCGGTGTTGGTGAAGCCGGGGCACAGGGCCGTCACGGTGACGCCCGAGCCGGCGAGCTCGCTCGCGAGCCCCTCGCTGAACGTCGTGACCCACGCCTTGGCGGCGGAGTAGGACCCGGAGGCGACGAAGCCGGCCACCGACGAGACGTTGACGATGCGGCCACGACCGCGCTCGCGCATAGCGACGCCCGCGGCGTGCGACAGCACGAGCACCGCCCTCGTCAGCACGTCGAAGGCAGCCTCCTCGACGGCGACGTCGTTGCGCAGGAAGCTGCGGCGCTGGCCGTAGCCGGCGTTGTTGACGAGCACGTCGACGGGACGCTCCGGGTCGGCCACCCGGTCGGCGACCGTCTGCAGGGCCGACCGGTCCGAGAGGTCGGCGACGAGCACATCGGCCGTGACGGCATACCTGCTCGTCAGCTCCGCGGCGACCGCGTCGAGGCGCTCGCGGTCGCGGGCGACGAGCACGAGGTCGTGCTGCCGGGCCGCGAGCTGCCGCGCGAACTCGTGTCCGATGCCGGCGCTGGCGCCGGTGACGAGGGCCGTGGGTCGCGTCGTCCGCGGTGCAGTCATGTGGCTCACCCTAGGCACACGCCGTCGGCGCGGCGGTCTAGGGTGGCCGACTGTGCGCATCGCCACGTGGAACGTCAACTCCATCCGATCCCGCATCGACCGCGTCGCCGCCTGGCTCGAACGCACCGACGTCGACGTGCTCGCCATCCAGGAGACCAAGGCGCGCGAGGACCAGTTCCCGTTCGAGCGCTTCGAGGCCCTCGGCTACGAGGTGGCCCACCACGGCCTGAGCCAGTGGAACGGCGTCGCGGTCGTCTCGCGCGTCGGACTCGACGACGTCCGCGTCGGCTTCGACGGGATGCCCGGCTGGGGCGAGCCCGTGGCGCCCGAGGCGCGCGCCATCGGGGCCCTCTGCAACGGCGTCCGCGTGTGGTCGCTCTACGTGCCCAACGGTCGCTCCCTCGACGACCCGCACCTCGGCTACAAGCTGAAGTGGCTCGAGGCCCTCGCAGCCGCCGGTCGCGGGTGGCTGGCCGACGACCCCGAGGCGCAGATCGCCCTGCTCGGCGACTGGAACATCGCGCCGACCGACGCCGACGTGTGGAGCGTCCCCTACTACGAGGACAAGA
Organism: Terrabacter sp. Root181; assembly: GCF_001428505.1. Lineage (GTDB taxonomy): Bacteria > Actinomycetota > Actinomycetes > Actinomycetales > Dermatophilaceae > Terrabacter. The sequence goes on along the minus strand of NZ_LMHU01000001.1, from coordinate 795,617 downwards.
CGCACACCTCTCCCGGCGAGCGCGCCGCCTTCCAGGGTGTCGTCGACGCCGGCTTCAGCGACGTCGTGCGACCGCACACGAGCGAGCCCGGCACCTTCACCTACTGGGACTACACCCAGCTGCGCTTCCAGAAGCGGCAGGGCATGCGCATCGACTTCGCGCTCTGCTCCCCCGCGCTCGCCGAGCGCGTCGTCGGGGCCGCCATCGACCGCGAGGAGCGCAAGGGCAAGGGCGCGTCCGACCACGCACCCGTCGTCTTCCAGGTCGGGGACGCCGACCGCGTCGAGGCGGCGGGGACGGACGCGTGAAGCGCCACGACCGCCGCGGCATCGTCACCCCCGACGGCGCCATCCTGTCCGTCCACACGTACGCGGAGCCCGACCTGCCGCCGGAGGCGCCCACGCTCGTGCTCGCGCACGGCTGGGCCGTCAACCACGAGAGCTGGCTGCCGGTCGTCGACGAGCTCGCCGACGAGCCGGTCCGAATCGTGCTGTGGGACCAGCGCGGGCACGGGCGCTCGACGATCGGGCTGCGCCGGACCGAGCTCGCGTCGATGTCGGTGTCGCTCACCGGGCGCGACCTCGACGTCGTGCTGCGCGCCGTCGTGCCGCCGACCTCCCCCGTCCTGCTCGCAGGTCACTCGATGGGCGGCATGACGGTCCTGGCGCTGGCCGAGCAGCGTCCCGAGCTCTTCGGCTCGCGCGTCCAGGCGGCGCTCCTCGTCGCCACCGCCTCCTCCCACGTCGCCCTCGGCGAGCGCACCGGGGAGGCCGCCGTCATGCGCCTGGCGGCCCGCGGCATGCCGCTGCCACCCGGCGGGAACGGCCGGATCCGCGCGCTCGTCCGCGGGCTCTTCGGCGAGGACGCCGACCCCGCCGACGTCGAGACCGCCTGCGACCAGGTGGCGTCGACGAAGCTGACGACGTTCGCCGCGTTCTACGGGGCTCTCCTGACCGTCGACCAGCGCGGCGGCTTCCCCGCCCTCGAACGCGTGCGGGTCGCCATCGTCGCGGGCCGGCTCGACCCGCTCATGCCGGTGACGCGGGCACGCGCGATGCGCGTCGCCCTGCCGCACGCGACGTTCGTCGACATGCCGCGGGCCGGTCACATGCTGCCGTGGGAGGCGACCGACGTCGTCGCCGACGAGGTACGCGGCCTGCTCGCCGAGCTGCGCGCCCGCCCCGTCTCGGTGTGAGGCCCCGGCTCCGGCAGGCCCAGCCGGCCGGGTCTGCCGGGTCTGCCGGATGTCTCAGAGGGCGACGAAGCGGGGGGCGTCGGCGTCCGCCGGCTCGCTCGCGCCGGCGCGGCCGCGCACACCGAGGGTGAAGGCGACCGCGGCCCCGAGCAGGGCGGCGATCGCGCCACCGAGGAAGACCGTCTGGACCTGGACGACGCCGGCCCCGATGAGGGCGTCGGTGTCGAGCTGGTCGGGCAGCCGACGCACCGCGTCGAAGTAGCGGCTCAGGCCGATCGAGGTGAGCAGCGCGAGCCCGACGACCATGCCGACCATCCGGGCCACGACGACGAGGGAGCTCGCGACACCGTGGGCGTCGGCCGGTGAGTCGGCGAGCGCCGCATTGTTGACCGGCGCCAGCGCGAGGCCCATGCCGAGGCCGACGACGACCAGGACGGCGGTGGCCGGCACGGTGTCGCTCACCGAGTCGAGGGTCCAGCGGGACATGACGACGAGGCCGACCCCGCCGAGGAGCAGGCCCGTCCCGGCGACCGCACCGTCTCCGAGGCGGCGCAGCGACCACCCACCGAGCAGGGCCCCCACGGGCACGGCGAGGAGGAACCGGACGAGGACGAGCGCGGCGCCGGTCTCGTCGTAGGTGTCGGTGAGGCGGGCCAGGAGGGGCACGTCGACGACGACCGCGACGAGCGCCGCGCCGACGAGGAGGCTGACGACGAGGGAGCGCAGGCCGCGCGCCCCGACGACCCCACGTGGGATGAGCGGGTCGGCGGCGTGCCGGTGCCACCACGCGAGCGCCACGAGGGCGAGGGCGCCGACCGGCAGCAGGCTGTAGCCGAGCGGACCGACGACCTCCTTCTCCGGGTCGGACGAGGCGAAGGTCAGCACGAGGCTGCCGAGTGCGACGGCGACGAGCAGGGCACCGACGAGGTCGGCCCGTCGGAGCACGGGCCACCAGCGGGGCGCGGTGAGCACCGCGACGACGACGAGCAGGCCGAGACCCACGACCCCGATCGGCGTCAGCACCCGCGAGGTGCCGGCGAAGGGGACGAAGGGCTCCCCGAGCGCGACGTCGGTGACGAGCGACTCGGGGTCCGCGAGCGCGAGGCCGGTGACGCCGAGGCCGAGCACCAGGAGCACTCCGGCGAGCACCGACAGGACCCTTCGGCGCCGTGGACGCGCCGGGTCGGGGACCGCACTCGGGGCCAACGTCCCCGAGCGGCCACCGAGGAGGTGGATGACGGCGTACAGCACAAGGGCGGCAGCGACGTTGAGCCAGAAGATCGCCCGCCATCCCGACCACGCGAGGACGATCGCACCGAGGACCGGGCCGAGCACCGAGCCGAGCTCCTGGACGGCGCCGACGACCCCGAGGGGGGTGCCCCGGCGATGCGGTGGCCACAGGTCGGCGACGAGGGCGAGGGTCGCCGGGACGAGTCCGCCACCGCCGATGCCCTGGAGCACCCGACCGGTGACGAGCACCGGCATCTCGACGGCGAGCGCCGTGACGGCCGAGCCGACGACGAAGACGAGGAGGCAGCCGAGCAGGATGCGCCGGCGGTCGAGCAGGTCGGACAGGCGGCCGATGAGGGGAAGCACCGCGATGTAGCCGAGGAGGAAGCCGGAGATGATCGGCGTCGCCCGCTGGAGGGCGTCGATGCCGATGCCGACCCCGGCCATCATGTCGGTGAGCGCGAGAACGACGACGTACGTGTCGGCGGCGGCCAGGGCGACCGCAGCCGACGCCGCCGAGAGCAGCGCGAGGCGGTGCCTGCCGTCGGCCGGCCCCGGCTGCGGCGCGGTCGTGGGCGAGGCGGGTGACGTCACCGGCGCGTCAGGGCTTGGTGATCGTGACGGGCTGGCCGTACTGGTCGAGCGTCAGGGTGTAGGTCGACGTCGTGCCGGCGCCGAAGAACGGCCCCGTGATGACGACCTGGCGCAGCTCCCCGGAGTCGGTGAGGCCGTAGGTCACCTGGTAGGTGCCGTTGCTGTCGCCGATGAGGAAGAGGTCGGTGACGGCCTTGCCCGGCACGGTGCCCGTGATCGTCGAGAGCACCTCGGAGCCCTGTCGCACCTTCTCGCCGGCGACCGGGGACGTCGTCGCGGTGAGGAGCGTCGTCAGACCCTTGTCGGGTGAGAAGAGCACGGCCGGGTCGGGCAGGCCGAAGGTCTTGGGGTCGATCTTGTTGGTGCCCGGGATGAGCGGGAGCTTGGCGTAGACCTCACCGTCGAGCGAGGTGATCTCGGCATCGGCCTGCACACCGTTGAGCGCCACCTTGAAGGTGCCCTTGAACGCCGGCGGGTGCTTGCCCCAGCCGTCGGCCGACACGACACCGCTCGAGCCCTCCGGGACGTTGCTGCTCGCGAGCTTCAGGTGCACGGACGCTGCGGCGTCGACCTTGGCCTTGGCGGCCGCGAGCTGCTGCGCCGGCGAGAGCTGCGAGGCGCTCGGCGTCGTCGCCTCCGGGTCGCTCGAGCAGGAGGCCACCCCGACGACGCACAGCGCCGAGAGGGCAGCAGCGGCGAGCTTTCCGGTGATGCGCATGGGGGTCAGGCTAACTGAGGAGGGCGACGGCTTCGGTCCGCCACGGGAATGTGGGTATGGCTAGGGTCGGGGACGATCACGGCGGGACAACCCCGCCACCAGATGAAGGAGCACGAACCCATGGCCCTGCTCGGAGTCATCCTGCTGCTGGTCGGCGTCGGAGCCGGCGTCGTCGCCTACCTGGCGACCCATGCCGCGTCCGGGACGGTTGCCGTCGCGGCTTTCGGCTTCACCCGCAACGCGACGCCGCTCGAGCTCGTCGTCTACGGCGCCGTCGCGGTGCTGCTCTTCGCGCTCGGCTGGGCCTTGGTCTCGGCCGCGGCCCGTCGCCGTGCCCGCCTGCGTCGCCAGGACAAGGAGACGACCCGGCTCACCGAGGTCGAGGAGAGCGCCGAGGCCGCGCGCCTCGACCACGAGCGCCGCATCCAGGAGGCCGGCCTGCGTGACGAGGACCTGCGCCGCCGCGAGAGCGAGCTGTCGGCCCGCCACGAGGGCCTCGACACCCGCGAGGCGGAGCTGTCGCGCCGCGAGGCCGAGTGGCGCGAGCGCGAGAGTCCGTCGGTGGCCGACGTCGTGACCGGCCGCGCCGAGGGCAACGTCAACGAGGGCACCGCGTCGTGGACCGACGAGCCGCGTTCCGCCGGCAGTGTCGAGCGACCCGCCGAGACGCGGACCGGCCGCCGTGCCGACCGCAGCGACGCGCTCGACCAGACCGACGCCACGCCCGGCGAGTCCACCGCCGACGAGTCCACCGCCGACGAGCGCGAGCAGCGCGACTCGACGGTGTGAGGGACCACACGGCATACGTCTTCGACCTCGACGGCGTCGTCCGGGACTTCGCCCCGGGTGACGCGAACCCCGCGATCGAGGCAGCCCTCGGGCTGCCCGCGGGGCACGTCGCGGCGACGGCGTTCCGCAGCGAGCTGCTCCTGCCGACCATCACCGGCCGGCGCAGCTTCGACGACTGGTATGCCGCCATCTGCGCCGCGCTCGAGGAGGTCGTCCCCGAGCCGGCGCGGGTGCGCGAGCACATGGCGGCCTGGCGCGAGCACCGCGGCACGGTGATCGACGAGACCGTCGAGCGCCTCGAGGTCCTGCGCTCGGGCGGCCACCGCACCTACGTCTTCACCAACGGCACCGACTACGTGCCGCAGGAGATGGAGCTGCTCGGGATCACCCGGCTCTTCGACGGCCTGCTCAACAGCGCCGACTTCGGCGTAGCCAAGCCGGACCCCCTGGCGTATGCCGCCGCGCACCGCGCGATCGAGGCTGACCTCGGGCGCGCGGTGGCCCGTCACGACGTCTGGTTCACCGACGACCGTGACGACAACGTCACGGCCGCCCGCGAGTTCGGCTGGGACGCGGAGCTCTTCACCCGCTGAGCCGTGGGGCGGCACCCGGACGGTCAGGACAGGACGAGCGTCTCCCCGTCGGGGGCGACGCCCACCGCGACCGTCGACCCGTCGCGGACCTCGCCCGAGAGCAGGCCGCGGGCGAGCCGGTCGCCGATCTCGCGCTGCACGAGGCGGCGCAACGGGCGGGCGCCGTAGGCCGGGTCGTAGCCGCGCGCGGCGAGCCACTGGCGAGCCCCGTCGGTGACCTCGAGGGTGATGCGCCGGTCGGAGAGCCGCTCGGCGAAGGCCCGCACCTGCAGGTCGACGATGTGGGCGAGGTCGTCGCGGCTCAGGGCGTCGAAGACGACGACCTCGTCGAGGCGGTTGAGGAACTCGGGCTTGAACGCCGAGCGCACGACACCCATGACCGACTCGTGCCGCGCCTCGGGGCTCAGCGTCGGGTCGGTGAGGTACTGCGACCCGAGGTTGGACGTGAGCACGAGGATGACGTTGCGGAAGTCGACGGTGCGGCCCTGGCCGTCGGTCAGTCTGCCGTCGTCGAGCACCTGGAGCAGGATGTCGAACGTCTCGGGGTGGGCCTTCTCGACCTCGTCGAGCAGGATCACGGAGTAGGGCCGGCGACGGACGGCCTCGGTGAGCTGGCCGCCCTCCTCGTAGCCGACGTAGCCCGGGGGCGCCCCGATGAGGCGCGCCACGGAGTGCCGCTCGGAGTACTCCGACATGTCGATGCGGACCATGGCCCGCTCGTCGTCGAAGAGGAAGTCGGCGAGGCTCTTGGCGAGCTCGGTCTTGCCGACACCGGTCGGGCCGAGGAAGAGGAAGCTGCCGGTGGGCCGGTCGGGGTCCGAGACCCCGGCGCGCGTGCGGCGCACCGCGTCGGACACCGCACGCACCGCGTCGGCCTGGCCCACGAGGCGGGCGCCGATGTGCTGCTCCATGTGCAGCAGCTTCTCGGACTCGCCCTCCATGAGCCGGCCTGCGGGGATGCCGGTCCAGGCGGAGATGACGTCGGCGATGTCGTCGGCGCCGACCTCCTCCTTGACCATCGGCTCGTCGTCGCCGGGCGCGGCCGCGGCCTCGCGCTCCTGGGCGGTCGCGAGCTCCTTCTCGAGCGTCGGGATGTCGCCGTAGAGGATCTTGGAGGCAGCGCCGAGGTCGCCCTCGCGCTGGAGCCGGTCGGCCTGCGTGCGCAGGTCGTCGATGCGGGCCTTGAGGTCGCCGACGGCGTTGAGGCCGGACTTCTCGGCCTCCCAGCGGGCGTTGAGTGCCGCGAGCTCCTCGGAGCGGTCGGCGAGGTCCTTGCGCAGGCGCTCGAGCCGGTCCTTGCTCGCCGCGTCGCTCTCCTGCTCGAGGGCGAACTCCTCCATCTTGAGCCGGTCGACGGCGCGGCGCAGCTCGTCGATCTCGACGGGGCTCGAGTCGATCTCCATGCGCAGTCGCGAGGCTGCCTCGTCGATGAGGTCGATGGCCTTGTCGGGCAGCTGGCGGCCGCTGATGTAGCGGTCGGACAGGCTGGCCGCGGCGACGAGGGCCGAGTCGGCGATCGTCACCTTGTGGTGCCCCTCGTAGCGCTCCTTGAGCCCGCGCAGGATGGCGATGGTGTCCTCGACCGACGGCTCGCCGACGAAGACCTGCTGGAAGCGACGCTCGAGCGCGGCGTCCTTCTCGATGTGCTTGCGGTACTCGTCGAGCGTCGTCGCGCCGACGAGGCGCAGCTCGCCGCGGGCGAGCATGGGCTTGAGCATGTTGCCGGCATCCATGGCACCCTCGCCGCCGGCGCCCGCGCCGACGACGGTGTGGATCTCGTCGATGAAGGTGACGATCTGGCCGTCGCTGCCCTTGATCTCCTCGAGGACGGCCTTGAGCCGCTCCTCGAACTCGCCGCGGTACTTCGCCCCGGCGATCATCGAGCCGAGGTCGAGGGAGTAGAGGGTCTTGTCGCGCAGGCTCTCGGGCACGTCGCCCTCGACGATGCGCTGGGCCAGGCCCTCGACGACGGCGGTCTTGCCGACGCCGGGCTCGCCGATGAGCACGGGGTTGTTCTTCGTGCGCCGGGAGAGCACCTGCACGACGCGACGGATCTCGGCGTCACGCCCGATGACGGGGTCGAGCTTGCCCTCGCGCGCGCGGGCGGTGAGGTCGGTGCCGTACTTCGACAGCGCCTCGAAGGTGCCCTCGGGGTTGTCGGAGGTGACGGGGCGCCCACCGCGCAGCTCGGGGATCGCGGCCTCGACGGCGTCGGCGTCGAGGCCGAGCTGACCCGTGCGCGCGAGGGCGAGGAGCAGGTGGTCGGTCGAGACGTACGAGTCGCCCATCGCCGTCATGTACTGCTGCGCCTGCGAGATGGCGCGGGCGGCCGTGGGCGAGAGCTGCGGCTGCTGGGTGCCGCCGGTGACCTGCGGCATCGAGGCCATGGCGCGCTCGGCGGTGGCGGTCGCGGCGGCGACGCTGGACCCCCCGGCGGTGAGCAGGGCCGGGGTGGTCGTGCCGCTCTGGGCTGCCAACGCGAGCAGCAGGTGTGCCGGCTCGATGTTCGGGTGGTGCTTGCCCGTCGCGGTGGTCGCGGCCTGGGCGAAGGCCTCCTGAGCCTTGTTGGTCAGCTGTAGGTCCATGCGTACTCCTGGTGCGGGGATCGGTTCACTGGGATCAACTGGCGCGGAGTTGAGTCTATTCCACTCAACTTCCTGCGGAACCAGAAGGTGACCGGGCCCTCAGGTCAGGCAGAACTCGTTGCCCTCCGGGTCCTGCATGACGATGTAGTGGTCCATCTCGGTGACCGTCTCGCGGACGACGGTGGCCCCGAGCGCGACCAGACGGTCGGACTCGGCCTGCAGCAGCTCGCCCTTGCCCTCGGCCGGACCGGGAACGCCGCTGACACGGACGTCGAGGTGCAGCCGGTTCTTGGCCGTCTTGCCCTCCGGCACCTTCTGCAGGAAGACCCGCGGCCCGGCGCCGTCGGGGTCGACGACGGCGTACGCGTCGTTGTGCCGCTCGGGCGGCAGCCCCCAGGCGGTGAGCGCCTCGGGCCACGTCGCGAAGCCCGGCGGCGGGGCGTCCTCGACGTAGCCGAGCACCTCAGCCCAGAAGCCCCCGAGCGCACGGGGGTCGCCGCTGTCGATCGTCACCTGGAAAGCGCGCGCCATCATCACTCCTCAGTCGTGCGGGTCGGGGTCGTACCAGCCGTCGTGGGCCGCGGCGAGCGCCTGGAAGCGGACGGCATACGCCGGGTCGGAGGGGGTGCGCACGTAGACGGCCCACTCGTGGTCCTCGGAGTCGTCCTCGCCCGCGAGCGCCTCCCGCACCACCCGGACGTCGGGGAGCCCCTCGGCCTCGAGCTCGTCGGCGAGCGCCTCGGCAGCCTCGCGCTCCGGAAGCACAATGAGGTGCGGCGCGTCGTCCGTCGGGCTCACGGTCCCAGACTAGGGCCGTCCCACGACGTCGTCGGGCTCCGCGCCGGTCTCGATGACGCGCTGGGCGACCTCGCGCAGCTTGACGTTGTGGTCCTGGGACGCGCGCCGGAGCACGTGGAAGGCCTCCTCCGACACGATCCGGTGGCGCTCGATGAGGATGCCCATCGCCTGGCCGACGAGCCGGTGGCTCTCGACGGCCCGCTCGAGGTTGGCCTCGTTCTGGCGGAAGCGGTCGACCGTGACGATCCGGTCCACCGCCTGTGCCAGCGAGTGCAGGAGCAGCTCGGCCAGGGTCCGCTGGGCCGTGCCCGGACCGGGGCTGCGACCCACCCCGGCCCAGGCCCGACACGTGGCGTGGATGCCGGACGACTCCAGGAGGATGCCGCGGGCGCCGTCGCCGGCGCGGGGGTCTGCCGTCGTCCCGCCGGTCTCGAGGGGCCCGGAGAGGACCTCCCGGACCGCCGGCGACAGCGCCGAGGGCGGGACGACGCCGGAGGCGCTGGCGAGGAGGTCGTGCTGGGTCGCCGTGACCCGGAGGACGGCTTCGCCGGCGAGTGCCTCGCCGATCGCGGAGGCGGCCACCGCGAGAGCCTCCTCGAGGTCCTCCGAGCGCACCAGCTGGCGGGCCGCCGAGGTGATGCGCACTGCCGCGTCGAGCGGACGGTCGTCGTCGTTCGCTGTGATCGCCGGACGCAGGACGCTCAACGGGGCCTCCAGGGTATGCGTGGGAAGGCCCGCGAACTTGGAGGCAGCACAGTGTTGCATCCCGCCACGCCGCCGGACAAAACACGACACGACCAAATTGAGGCACGGCCAATTCCCGCGCGGCACAAGGCCGCACGCACGCGACAGAGGCGGTCAGGCCTGGTCCGGGTCCTGCCCGCTCTCGACGACCCGGGCCGCGAGCTCGCGCAGCTTGATGTTGCGGTTGAGCGAGGCCTGCCTCAGCATCTCGAAGCTCTGCGTCGCCGTGATCCGGTGGCGCTCGATGAGGACACCGACGGCGTGGCCGATGAGCCGGTGGCTCTCGATGGCCTGCTCGAGCTGGTGCTCCTTCTGCGCGCGGGCCCGCTGCGCGACCACGCGGTCGACGGCCTGGCCGAGCGACTGCGCGAGCAGGTCGCCGACGATGAGCTCGTCGCTCGAGACGAGCCGAGGCTCGTCGAACTGGACCCAGGCGCGACAGTCGGACTCGTGCACCGTCGGGAGGAGCAGCAGGCCCTCTCGCTTGTCGCCGACGAGCACGTCGTGCCGGTGCGGCGAGGACTCGAGCCCCTGGCGTACGCCCGGGTCGAGGTCGCCGACCGCCACGCGTCCGCGCGGGGACAGCACGACCGGCTCCCCCTTCGTCGGCGAGACGCGCAGCGTGACCGCACCGTCGAAGAGCACGGTGAAGCCGGTGACGGCCGTGGCGAGGACCTGGTCGAGCTCCTCGGCGACGGCGAGGTCGACGGCGATCCGGGCCGCGAGCTCGCGCCGCATCCGGGACTCGCGCTCGCGCGTCTCGTCGCGGACGACGACGATGACGAAGCCGTCGTGCTCGGCCGTGCCGGGCACGCTCGCCGACCGGACGTGAACCCACGCCTCGCCGCCACCACGGCGCAGGATGCGGTAGCGGTCGTCCTCGACAGGTCGTCCGGACTGGAGCAGCTCCATCCGTCGCTGGTGCTGGCGACGCTCGTCGGACGACTCCGACTCGGGGACCCACCACGGGTAGGGCGGCACGAGCGGGCCGTCCGCGAGGGACCAGCCGAACGTCCGCGTGAACACGTCGTTGACCTGGATGACGAGACCCTCGCCGTCGACGACGACGAACGGTTCCTGGATGGCGCCGAGGATGGCCCGCAGCCAGGCGGCGTCGCGCGAGCGCGACCGAGCGCGCACGAGGTTGGCGGCGAGGCGCGCGCGGAGCTCCTGCGGCTGGAAGGGCTTGACGACGTAGTCGTCGGCGCCCTCGAGCAGCCCGGTCGTGCTGGCCTCGACGCCCGCACGCGCGGAGAGCAGGACGACCGGCAGGTCCCGCAGACCCGGGTCGGCGCGGATCTCGCGCACGAGCGTGAGGCCGTCCATCCGCGGCATCATGACGTCGGCGAGGACGATCGACGGGCGCCGGGTGCGGAGGTGGTCGAGGGCCTCGACCCCGTCGCGCACCGACACGACGTCGAAGTCGACGACGCAGTGGCGCGCGATGTAGTCGCGCATGTCGTGGTTGTCCTCGACGACGAGGAGCGTCGGTCGCACGTCGCCGCCCCTCGGGGTCGGTGACGCCGGGCCGGGGAGGTACGTCGCACCGTCGGTGGCGGGCTGCACCTCCGCCGCGACCTCGTCGCGCACGACCCAGCTGCTCGCCTCGTGGATGAAGGACTCGGCCGAGCGCGGCGTGATCGACGGGCGCGACGCGGCACGCTCGGCCGCCCGGCCCCACGGGAACGACACGGTGAAGGTGCTGCCCTGGCCCTGCCGCGACTGCACGGCGACCCGGCCCCCCAGCAGGTCGACGAGCTGGCGCACGAGCGACAGGCCGATGCCGGCGCCCTCGCGCGACCGCCGGTCGTCACCGCGGTCGAGCTGCCGGAACCGGTCGAAGACGAGGTCGAGGTCCTTCTCGGCGATGCCGATGCCCGTGTCGGTGACCGACACGGCGTACCCGTGCTCGTCGCCGCCCAGGTGGAGCGAGATCCGGCCGCGCGCGGTGAACTTCAGGGCGTTCGAGAGCAGGTTGAGCACGATGCGCTCGAACATGTCGACGTCGACGTAGGCCTCGTGGTCGAGGTCGTCGCAGACCACCTCGAACGCGAGTCCCGTGCGCTCGATGGCCGGGCGGAAGTTCGCGGCGATGCCGGTCGTCAGCTCCTCGACGTCGGCCGGGACCCAGTGCGGCTCGACCGCCCCGGCCTCGACCCGGGTGAGGTCGAGGATGCGGTCGACGAGGCCCGCGAGGCGGTCGGTGTTGCGGCGGATCAGCTCGAAGCGCTGGCGCTGCTCGGGGTCCAGGCCGTCGGCGGCGAGGGCGTCCTGCACCGGGCCGGCGATGAGGGTCAGCGGCGTGCGCAGCTCGTGGCTGACGTTCGCGAAGAAGTCGGACTTGGCCACGTCGAGCTCGGCCAGGGCCTCGGCGCGGTCGCGCTCGTCCTGGAGGCGGCGGATACCGCTCAGGGCCATCGCGACGTGGGAGGCGCACAGCTCGGCATAGACCTGGAGCGTCGCGTCCCACGGCTGACGGGGGTTCTCGGTGAGCAGCAGGTGTGCCGTGGGCTCGAGCAGGCCGGGCTCGACGACGGGGACGACCCGGACCGGGCGGCCCTCGTCGTCGACCGTCGGCAGCGCGTCACCGGGTGCAGCCCAGCGGAGGTCGCTCGCGAGGTGGTCGTGGCTGTCGGCACCCAGCACGTCGAGGGCGCGACGGCGTACGTCCTCGGAGTCCTCGGCGTCGGCCAGCGCGGCGACGAGACGGGCCGAGACGTCGGCACGACGCTCGGCGAGCACCTTCGTGGTGGTCTCGGTCGCGACGTTGAGCACACCCACGACGGCTCCGGCCTCGTCGTGGATGGCGCCGTAGGACCACGTGAAGTAGGCCTCCTCGAGGTAGCCGGCACGGTCGACGACGAGCAGCTCGTCCTCGACCCACGTGGCGGGGCCACCCGTGGTGACGCCCTCGAACATCGGTCCGATGACGTCCCACACCTCCGGCCACACCTCACGCACCGGCCGGCCCCACGCGTCGGGGTGCTTGCTCTCGCCGAGGAGGGTGCGGTAGCCGTCGTTGTAGACCATGTCGAGGTCGGGACCCCAGCACACGAGCATGGGGAAGCGCGACGACAGGCACACGTCCACGAGGATGCGCAGGCTGGCCGGCCACGTCTCGACCGGGCCGAGCGGTGTCGCCGACCAGTCGGTGCGGCGCAACAGGGCGAGCATCTCGCCCTGACGCGGCGGCACGCCGTGCGGGTTCGTCATGGGGGCGCCGAAGAGGGCGCCCTCCGGGTGGTGCGGGGTCACACGACCTCCGGGACTGGGGTCAAGAAGCTGCCTCCGGCGGCATTCCACAACGGCGCCCCGTCTGCTTGAGGCGAGCACAGTGTGGCACACGCGGGGGGTCCCGCGAGCCGGGACGCTAGCGTTCCGGCCGCCACACGACGAGCGCCTGCGACGACGGGGCGCGCGGCGGACGCTGGCCGGGTCGGACCGCGACCACCTCTCCGCGCGGACCGACCGCGAAGACCCGGGCCCCGGCAGACAGGGCGGCCTGGGCCGCCGCCAGCTCGGCGGCGAGCTCCTCGACCCGCGACCGGAGCGCCGCCACGTGGTTCTCGAGGTCGAGGATGCGCTGGATACCGGCCAGTGAGACACCCTCGTGCGACAGTCGCTGCACCTCGCGGAGCAGCTCGACGTCGCGCGTGCTGTAGCGCCGGCCGCCGCCACGCGTGCGCGACGGCGACACGAGACCGAGCCGGTCGTACTGCCGGAGCGTCTGGGCGTGCATGCCCGCCAGCTCGGCCGCGACGGAGATGACGAAGACCGGCGCGTCGTCGTCGTGCCCACCGGGGCGGGCGCTCTTGCGGGCCATCGTCGTCCTCCGTCCGTCGGGTCTCGTCGGTGGTGGTCAGGCTCGGGCGCGCTGGAAGAGGTCGGCCCGCGGGTCGTGGCCGTTCTCAGCGGCGGCCATCCGCTCGACGGCCTCGCGCGCCTCGTCGGTGAGCCGCTGCGGCACGACGACCTGGACCTTGGCGAGCAGGTCGCCCGTGTGGTCGCCACGCTTGACGCCGCGGCCCTTGAGCCGCAGGACGCGTCCGCTCGGCGTGCCCGGGGCCACCTTGACCTTGACCGAGCCGCCGTCGAGCGTCGGGACCGCGACGGTCGCACCGAGCGCCGCCTCCGCGAACGTGACGGGCAGGTCGAGGGTGAGGTTGTCGCCGTCGCGCCCGTAGACCGGGTGCTTGTCGACGGCCACGGTGAGGATGAGGTCGCCGGCCGGAGCTCCCGGGTCGCCCTGACGACCCTTGCCGCGCAGGCGGATCCGCTGGCCGTCCTTCACCCCGGCGGGGATGCGGGCGTTGATGCGGCCGAGGTCGGGCGAGCTCAGCGACACGGTCGAGCCCTCGACGGCGTCGCGGAAGCCGATGCGCGTGCTCGCCTGGACGTCGGCACCGGGGCGAGGCCCGGCCGGCGCGCCGTAGCCGCCGTAGCCGGCGCCGGGAGCACCACCGCCGAACATCTGACCGAGGATGTCCTCGAGGTTGGGTTGACCACCTGCGCCGCCGGTGTCGAAGCGCACGCGCTGGCCGCCGGGAGCCCCCGCTCCGCCGAAGGCGGAGAAGATGTCCTCGAAGCCGGCACCCTGCCCACCCGCGCCACCTGCCGTGAAGCGGGCGCCGCCGTGCGACATGGCGCGGATCGCGTCGTACTCGCGGCGCTTCTCGGGGTCGGACAGGACGGCATACGCCTCCCCGACCTCCTTGAAGCGCTCCTCCGCCTTGGCGTCGCCGACGTTGTGGTCGGGGTGCATCGTGCGCGCGACCTTGCGGTAGGTCTTCTTGATCGTCGCGGCGTCGGCGTCCTGGGGCACGCCGAGGATCGCGTAGAAGTCCTTCTCGAACCAGTCCTGACTAGCCATGGCGCACCTCCTCGTTCACGGTGACTCTCACGCTGCTCCCATCATCGTGTATGCCGCCGGGCTGCGTGTGCAGCCCGGCGGCGGACGTCTCAGGCGGGGTCGGCAACCGAGACCCGGGCGGCACGGACCAGCCGGTCACCGATGCGGTAGCCGGGCTGGAGCACCTGGACGACGGTGGTGCCCGTTGCCCCCTCGGGGAGCTCGGCCTCGACGTGCATGAGGGCCTCGTGCACGTTGGGGTCGAACTCCTGGCCGGCCTCACCGACGCGCTCGACGCCGAAGCGGCCGAGGGTCGCCTCGAGCTTGTCGGCGATGGACGCGAACGGACCGTCGGCGAGGTCGCCGGCCTGGCGGGCCATGTGGATGTCGTCGAGGACCGGGAGCAGCGACTCGACGACGCTGCCGACCGCGGTGTGGCGGATGACCTCGCGGTCGCGGTCGACGCGCTTCTTGTAGTTGACGTACTCGGCCTGCAGTCGCTGCAGGTCGGCGAGCAGCGTTGCGGCCATGGTGTCCTCCTCGGCGAGGACGACGCCCTCGGCCTCCGAGGGCTCGCCGGACTCGCTTGCGGTGTGGTCGAACTCGTCCTCACCACCGGGCTCGGACGAGGCGCCCGGACCGCCCTCGTAGTACGTGTGGTGGCGCTCGCCGTGGGCCGAACCGCCCCGCGGCGGGGTGCCGGCGGCGTCGCCGCCGGCACCCGTCGCGCCCGATGCGGTCACGTCAGGCTGCTCGCCGGACGTGCCGTGCTTCGGGGACTCGGTCACTTGGCGTCCTTGACCTCGTCGTCGTCGACGACCTCGGCGTCGACGACGTCGTCGTCGGACGCGTCGGAGGCACCGGACGTGCCGGACGTGCCGGACGCGCCGTCGCCGGAGGGCGATCCGTCCTGCCCGGCGGCACCCGCGGCGGCGTTCGCGGAGGCCTGCTCGGAGGCGTACACGGCCTGGCCCATGGCCTGGGACTTCGTGTTGAGGTCCTCGACCTTGGCCTTGATCTCGTCGGCGCCAGCCTCTGAGCCCTCGGCGATGGCGGCCTTGAGGTCGGCGAGCGACTCCTCGACCGGGGTCTTGACGTCGGCCGGGACCTTGTCGCCCGACTCCTTGAGGAAGGACTCGGTCGAGAAGACGAGCTGCTCGGCCTGGTTGCGGGCCTCGGCCTCGTCGCGACGTTTGCGGTCCTCGTCGGCGTGCGCCTCGGCGTCCTTGACCATCTTGTCGATCTCTTCCTTCGACAGGGCCGAGCCACCGGTGATCGTCATCTTCTGCTCCTTCCCGGTGCCCTGGTCCTTGGCGGAGACGTTGACGATGCCGTTGGCGTCGATGTCGAAGGTGACCTCGATCTTCGGCACACCACGCGGGGCCGGCGCGATGCCGGTCAGCTCGAAGGTGCCGAGCGACTTGTTGTGCTGCGCGATGTCGCGCTCACCCTGGAAGACCTGGATGAGGACCGACGGCTGGTTGTCGTCGGCGGTACTGAAGATCTCGGAGCGCTTGGTCGGGATCGCGGTGTTGCGCTCGATGAGCTTGGTGAACAGGCCACCCTTGGTCTCGATGCCGAGCGAGAGCGGCGTGACGTCGATGAGCAGGACGTCCTTGCGCTCACCCTTGAGGACACCGGCCTGCAGGCTCGCGCCCATGGCGACGACCTCGTCGGGGTTGACCCCCTTGTTGGGGTCCTTGCCGCCGGTCATCTCCTTGACGAGGCTGCTGACGGCCGGCATGCGGGTGGAGCCGCCGACGAGCACGACGTGGTCGATGTCGGCGACCTTGATGCCGGCGTCGTCGATGACCTTGTGGAACGGCGCCTTGGTGCGGTCGAGGAGCGACTTCGTCATCTGCTCGAACTGGGCGCGGGTGAGGTTCTCGTCGAGGTGGATCGGACCCTCGGGCGTCATCGAGATGTACTGCGCCGAGATGTTGGTGCTCGTCGCGGTGGAGAGCTCCTTCTTGGCGCGCTCGGCCTCGTCGCGGAGCCGCTGCATCGCGATCTTGTCCTTGGACAGGTCCTGGCCGGTCTTGTTCTTCACCTGGGTGATGAGGTGCTGGACGACGACGTCGTCCCAGTCGTCGCCACCGAGGTGGTTGTCACCGTTGGTCGCGCGCACCTGGATCGTGGCGAAGCCGTCCTCGGCGTCCTTGCCGACCTCCAGGAGGGACACGTCGAACGTGCCGCCACCGAGGTCGAAGACGAGGATGAGCTCGTCCTCCTTGCCCTTGTCGAGGCCGTAGGCGAGGGCGGCCGCGGTGGGCTCGTTGACGATGCGCAGGACGTTGAGGCCCGCGATCTCACCGGCCTCCTTGGTGGCCTGGCGCTCGGCGTCGTCGAAGTAGGCGGGGACGGTGATGACGGCGTCGGTGACGGTCTCACCGAGGTAGGACTCGGCGTCGCGCTTCAGCTTCTGGAGGATGCGCGCGCTGATCTCCTGGGCGGTGTACGTCTTGCCGTCGATCTCGGGCGACTTCCAGTCGGTGCCCATGTGGCGCTTGACCGAGCGGATCGTGCGGTCGACGTTCGTGACGGCCTGGCGCTTGGCGACCTCGCCGACGAGCACCTCGCCGTTCTTGGAGAACGCGACGACGGACGGGGTCGTGCGCCCGCCCTCGGCGTTCGAGATGATGCTCGGCTCGCCGCCCTCGAGGACGGAGACGGCCGAGTTGGTGGTACCGAGGTCGATTCCGACGGCACGTGCCATGGGTGACTCCTTGATGATCTAGGTGGAGACCGGGTGTTGCTGGTGGTCTGGTGAAACAGGTCCTCGCTCAATCTGCTCCGGCTCCGACGTGATTGTCAAAACCGCACTCGCAAATCTTGCGCTCACCCGACTCAACTCTGGGGTCGCGAGGATTGTTCCCGCCACGCCGGGCCGGATCTCGAACCGGCCCGGCACGCCCGAGCCCGGCGCCCGCGCACGCACAGGGTCCGTCGCTAGCGTCGCTGGCCGGAGGTGCCTCATGCCGCACACGACCCGCACCGCGCTCGCCGCGGCCACCGTCCTCGGCCTGGCGGGGCTGTCGACGACAGCCTGCTCGTCGGGCCCGCCGGCGCCGACCGGGACCACCGCCGCCACGACCAGAGCGGTGACGACCTCCGCGCCCCCGTCCAGCCCGACGACGAGTAGCGCACCCTCGCCGACGACTCCGACGCCGTCCTCGACGACGACGTCCAGCGGCCCGGCCAGCCCCGCACCCACGTCGAGGGCCGGCCGGGCGACGGGCAGCGCGACCGTCGTGCGCACGCTCGCCACCGGGATCGACGTGCCATGGGGCCTGGCCCGGTTACCGGACGGGACCGTCCTCGTCTCGGCCCGCGACAGCTTCCGCATCTACCGGCTCGACGTCGCCGCCTCTCACCTCACCCGTGTGGGCACCGTGCCCGGCGTCGTCTCGAACGTCGCCCAGCAGGGCGAGGCGGGCCTGCTCGGCATCGCCGTCTCGCCCTCCTTCGCGCACGACCGACTCGTGTACGCGTACTACTCGACCGCGGGCGACAACCGGATCGCCGCCATCCCCTGGGACCCGACAGCACCGGCCGGTCGCCAGCTCGGCACGCCGCGGGTGCTCGTCACGGGCATCCCCCACAACGTGCACCACAACGGCGGACGTCTCGCGTTCGGCCCGGACGGCTACCTCTATGCGACGACCGGCGAGGCGCAGCAACCGGCGCTGGCCCAGGACAAGGGCTCGCTGGGCGGCAAGATCCTGCGGATGACGACGGCCGGGCGCCCGGCTCCCGGCAACCCCTTCGGGACGCTCGTCTGGTCCTACGGGCACCGCAACGTGCAGGGCATCGCGTGGGATGCCGCGGGTCGGCTCTGGGCCTCCGAGTTCGGCGACCACAGCGAGGACGAGCTCAACCTCATCCGGCCGGGTCGCAACTACGGCTGGCCGCAGACGGAGGGGCGCACGAGCAGGGCCGGGGTCACCGGCCCCGTCGCCCAGTGGGGCCCCCCCGAGGACTCCCCGAGCGGCATCGCGATCGCCCAGGGCTCGGTGTGGATGGCTGCCCTGCGCGGGCAGCGGCTGTGGCGGATCCCCCTCGACGGCACGGGGACCGCGGCGGCTCCCCGGGACTTCCTCGTCGGACGCTACGGCCGGCTGCGCAGCGTCCTCACGGTCGGGCCGGACACGCTGCTCGTGACGACGAGCAACCGCGACGGTCGCCAGAGCCCCGGAGCCGGCGACGACCGCATCCTGCTCGCCCGCGTCACGTGACCAGTTCGACAGGTGTGACTGGACAGTTTCACCTGTCGAGTTCTACCGTCGGGTCATGGCATCAAGGAGCACCACCCGAGTCGCGACCGACGGCTCGCACGCCATCGCGCCGACCGCGGGCCGCGCCGCCCACGACATCCGGGTGACCTTCAGCCGACTGCGTCGCCGGCTGCGCGACGTCGCCGAGCTCGACGGTCTCACCCCCTCCCAGACCGCCGTGCTGAGCCGGCTGCTCGGCGACGGCGACGCGACCGCCAGCGCCCTGGCGGCCGGCGAGCAGGTGCGGCCGCAGTCGATGGCGGCGACCCTCACGGTCCTCGAGGAGCGCGACCTCGTCGAACGCCGCCCCGACCCCACCGACGGCCGCCGCCAGCTCGTGTCCCTCACGACCTCCGGGCGCAGCCGCATCGACGTCAGTCGCGCCGCCCGCGAGGAGTGGCTCTCGAGGGCCCTCACCGACCACTTCACCGAGGCCGAGCGCCGCACCGTCATCGACGCCATGGTCCTGCTCGACCGGGTCGCGCGCCGATGACCCGCGCTGCCGAGGCCGGCGCGGCCGCCGAGGCCACGGACCGTGCACGCACCCCGCCGGCCGGACGCTTCGACCGGCGCCTGGTCGCGCCGATGGTGCTCGGGTCGGTGCTCAACCCCGTCAACTCCTCGATGCTCGCCGTCGCGCTCGTCCCGATCGGCCTGGCCCTCGGTGCACCGCCGTCCTCGACGATCTGGCTCCCGCCTCGATGGTGCTCATCCGCAGCGAGTCGGTGCGCACCGGCACCGACTCGCCCGCGGGCGTGCTCGCCGCCCTCTCCGCGGCGAACCAGACGGTGGCCGTCATCGGCCCGACCGTCGGCGGCCTGCTCATCGGGCTCGGCGGCTGGCGCACGATCTTCACCGTCAACGTGCCGCTCGCGCTCGCCTGCCTCGTTCTCGGGTCGCTGCGCCTGCCCCGCGAGGAGCAGCTGCACCGCGACGACGACACGGCGCGCCCACGGGGGCTCGACGTCACCGGCATGGCGCTCTTCGCCGCGACCCTGACCGCACTGCTGCTCTTCCTCATGCAGCCGGCGGCGCGCTGGCCGCTCCTGCTCGTCGTCGCCGTCGCCGTCACGGGCCTGGTGCTGCGCGAGCGGCGCGCCGACGACCCGTTCATCGACGTCCGCCTTCTGGCCGGCAACGCTCCCCTGGTCGCGACGTACGTCCGGCAGCTGCTCGCCTCCACGGTGAGCTACGTCTTCCTCTACGGCTTCACCCAGTGGCTCGAGCAGGGCCGGGGCCTCACCGCCACGGGCGCGGGGCTCGCGCTGCTGCCGATGTTCGTCGTGGCCATCGCGGTGACGACGGTCTTCGGTCGTCGTGAGCAGGTGCGCGGCAAGCTCCTCGTCGGCGGCGCGCTGCAGGTGCTCGCCTGCCTCGGGCTGCTCCTGCTCCACGACGACTCACCGCTCTGGCTCGTCGTCGCCGTCGTCGGCGTGGTCGGGGTGCCGCAGGGACTCATCGGCCTGGCGAACCAGAACGCCCTCTACCGACAGGCCCACCCCGACCGCCTCGGCTCGTCGGCCGGGCTGCTGCGCACCTCCATGTACCTCGGCGCCATGGTCGCCGCCGCCGCCAACGCCGCCGCGTTCCCCGAGCGTGCCGACACCGCAGGGTTGCACGCCCTCGCCGTGGTGCTCACGGTCGTCTCGGTCCTGCTCCTCGCGATGTCGGCCATAGACCGCTCCCTCCGCCGCCGATGCCCCGAACCCGCACCCGCCCTCGGGCCGGACCCCGCCACACCACCGGTGCCCGACGCGCCGCAGGGACTGGGCGGACGGCTGCGCCGCACCTAGGGCTCGACGACCCGGCGCTGCTCGAACGCCGCGCGCAGCGGGGCGACGTCGGCGTCCGGCACGTGCTCGAGGGCGAGGTCGTACGTCTCCTCGACGAGGGCGACCAGCGCGGCGACCGCGCCGTGCGGGGACGCGACGAGCAGGGCCCGGGTGCGCTCGACGAGCCGCTCCGGACGGTGGGCCAGCAGCGTCGCCTCACGGTCCAGCCACTTGTGGAAGGGGTGTGGCATCCACACCCGGTTGACGGCGAAGAGGGCGTCGAGGACGCCCTGCACCCCGTCGAGGAGGTCGCGGTGCAGCAGCACGACGTCGTCCCGGTCCGCGAGCATCTCGAGCCGCTCGCGGGGTCGCAGGTCGAGGGCCTGGTGCACCTGGGCGACGGCCAGCGCCTCCGGGTAGCCGTCGCAGCGGGCGCGCCACGCGTCGATGACGTCGTGCCCGTGCAGCGGTATGCCGTCGCGCAGGGCCGTGACCCGCACCTGGAGCTCCGCCTCGGTGTCGCCCATGAGCGCCCGGTCCAGGTAGGTGTCGATGGTCGATGTCACGAAGCCGCTGACGTCGGTCTTGACGCCGCCGACGAGCAGGCCGTCGGCCCACTCGTGCTCGTCCTCCTCGGCGTAGACCCGGGTGAGCCCGGCGCCCTCGATGGCTGCCTCGCGGTCCGCCGCCGTCGGCGGTGAGGACCAGTAGACGTCGA
This sequence comes from Terrabacter sp. Root181, assembly GCF_001428505.1. Taxonomy (GTDB): domain Bacteria; phylum Actinomycetota; class Actinomycetes; order Actinomycetales; family Dermatophilaceae; genus Terrabacter. The sequence goes on along the minus strand of NZ_LMHU01000001.1, from coordinate 774,758 downwards.
GCTCGATGTCGGACGCCGCGTCGGCGAGCCGACGGGCCACCGAGCCGCCGATGAGCGCCGCCGCGACCTTGGGGTTCTCGGCATACGCTCGGACGGCCTTGCGCGCCAGCGCGATCCGCCGCTCGACCTCGTCCACGTGCTGGCCCGTCAGCCTGCTGCCGGGAGGCGCACGCTGGACACGGTCGTCAGCACCGGGTGGGCGTCGTCGCCGTCGCGGATCTCGCCGCCCCGCCAGACGATCGACAGGTCCCGGCCCTGGACCGTGAGCTCGGCGAGGCAGTTGTCGAACCACGGCCCGTCGGTGACCACCCACGGGTAGGCAGGGTCGGGCACGCGCTTCGAGTGCTCGGCGACGAACCGCATGGGACCCACGAGCCCGCGGGCGAAGGCGGACATCATGACGCGCACCATCCGCGGCATGGGGTTGCGGATCGGCGAGCAGACGGCCTGGATGATGCGCGAGGTCGCGCCGTGGCGGGTCCTCGCGTCGACGACCTCGGCGACGTAGGAGTTGTGGACGTCGCCGGAGAGGAAGACGACGCTCGCCGGAGCCGCGCCGCGCTCACCCCGCGCCACCTGCATGACGGTGTCGAACACCTCGACGAACCCGTCGTTGAAGGCGGCCCAGTGCTCGAGGTCGATGGACTGCCGGACCTTCTCGGCCCGGTCGGCGATGACACGTCCGTGGGTGCCCATGGCGAGCACCTCGTCGATCGCCTCGAGGTCGTGCAGGCCGGGCGGGAGCATGAACGGCAGGGACGTGCCGATGAGCAGGTGCTCGACGTCGCCCGTCAGCTGCTCGTCGAGCCAGCGCATCTCGTCGGGGTCGAGCATCGAGCGGTGCTTCGGCTCGAGGACTCGAGCGGCCCGCGAGTCGACGACGACGAGGCGGACGTCGCCGAGGTCGCGCCGGAAGCTCCAGCGGTAGACCTCGGGGTGGCGGTCCGACCGGCGCGAGAGGTCGAAGACGGCCTCGGTCAGGTCGAGCTCACCCACCGTCGGGTCCCCAGCGCGCTCGCCGGCGGCCTCGAGCACCCGGGCATAGATCTCGTCGTCGGCGAGCTGCGACGGCGAGAGGTTGCCGATGTGCTGGTAGACCCAGTACGACGACAGACCGCCCATCAGGCGCTCGTGCCACCACGGCGTCCGGTTGATCTCCTCGTGCCAGGTCCAGGACGTGTTCCAGTCGTCGCGGATGTCGTGGTCGTCGAAGATCATGCAGCTCGGCACCGTCGACAACAGCCACCGGTTCGCGGCGTCGCCCCAGGCGAGCTGGTAGAGGTGGGCGTACTCCTCGTAGTCCTTGATCTCCTCGCCCGGCGGCTCGGTGATGTCCCGCCGGGCGGCGATGAACTCGCGCATCGCCTCCGACGTCTCGTCGGCGTAGACCTGGTCGCCGAGGAAGGCCACGAGGTCGGGCCACTCCTCCTCGCCCCGCGCGAGGGCGAGCGCGAGGGTCCGCAGGGCGTCGACGCCGTTGGTGCGGTGGCCCTCGCGGTCGTGCGGCACCGTGGTACGGCACGAGCCGAAGAGCAGGCGGGTGGGCCGGCCGCGGTCGATGGTGCGGATGCGCGGTGGCGGGAAGGCGCTGTCCGGCTCGGGCCAGACCGGGGTGTCGTCGATGCTGACGGTGTAGTCCCACGACCCGCCCGGCTCGAGGCCGTCGACGACCACGAGCGCGTAGTGGTGCCCCTTGACGATGAACGTCGGAGCGGTCCAGTCGCGACCGTCGGTGTGCACGGTGACAACTCCGGGGCCGGAGGCCTCGACCCAGACGGTCGCGTCCGTCTCGCCGATGTAGCGCAGCATGGGGCCGAGCACGAGCGGGTTGCCGGGGTCCGGCGCTGTGGCGGTGTCGGTCATCCCACAGGCCTACCGCACGCGGGTGTGCCCGTGGGACGAAAGACCGGTGGGAACCCTGTGGCAGGCCCCGCCCGGCGGGGTGGGGAGGTCATGAGGGCAGGTGCTCGTCGAGGAAGGCCAGCGTCCGCTCCCACGCGTCGGCGGCGACCTCGGCGTGGTACTTCGACGGCGAGGTGTCGTTGAAGAAGGCGTGCCCGACGCCGTGGTAGACCCGCGCCGTGAAGTCGACGCCCGCCTGCTCCAGGCGCGACTCGAGCTCGGGCACCCCGTCGGTGATGCCGTGGTCGTCCTCGCCGTAGAAGGCGAGGACGGGGCAGCCGATCGTGGCGGGGTCGGCGTTCTCGGGGAAGCTCCCGTAGAAGGGCACCGCAGCGCGCAGCCGCGGGTCGGCGGCCGCGAGGGCGAACGCGTACGTCCCCCCGAAGCAGAAGCCGATGACGCCCACCCGGCCGTCGACGCCGGGCTCGGCGACGAGGGAGTCGACGACGGCACGCAGGGCGGGCACCGCCCACGCGGCGAACTCCGGCTGCCGGGCGGGGGTCGTCGCAGCGCGCATCTGCGGCTGCGCGGCGAGCCGGTCCTCCTCCGACGCGCTGGACATCAGCTCGAAGATCCGGGCGCCCACCTCGGGAGTCAGACCGACGTGCCCGAGCAGGTCGGGAGCGACGGCGACGTAGCCTTGGGCAGCGACGCGGTCGGCGACGTCCTTGATGTGGTCGGCCAGGCCCCAGATCTCCTGGATCACGACCACCGCGCCGCGCGGCGCTCCGGTGGGGTCGGCCCGGTAGGCGGTGAGGTCGTGCTCGGGGAGGTCGATCATCGTGCCCATGCACCATTCCTACCCCGTGACCCGGAGGGTGCCGCGTGTCAGGGTCCCCGCGGACGCCGCCGCGAGGCGAGGCGCGGATGTGAGGATGTGGCCCGTGACCTCGCAGCCGTATGCCGTCCGGCGCGCGATCGCGCACGTCCGCGGGCTCTCGGCCGGGCCGGCCCTCGACCCGACGCTGCGCGTCACCCTCAACTTCCACCCGGACCGGCTCGTGCGCGGCGAGCCTGTTCTCGCCGTCATGGCCCGCGACGGCGTCTACCGCTCCCAGTTCGAGACCGGGACGAGCAACGGCGGGCTGACGGCACACCCCGGCGGTGACCGGTGGCGCTGGGAGAGCAGGATCTTCGGCGGTGCCTACGACGGGGCCGAGCCGGCCCTGCGGCCGAAGTACGGCGCGCTCGACTTGCACCGCCGTCCGTACGGCGCGGCGCCGCGCTTCGGGTCGGCGCACGTGAGGCTCGCCGCGCACACGCTCGAGCGGACGACGTTCTGCTTCCCCGACAGCGTCTTCGAGCCCGAGCACTTCGGCACCGCAACGGCCTTCGCGCTCGGCGCCCTCGCCGACTCCGCCGACCACGACCTCCTCGACGACTACGTCGAGGCGCACGTCCACGGCGTGGTCGCCCTGTCGACCGACGTCGAGGCACTCGTGCTCGACCCCTGCTACCGCGGCACCGGCGTCGAGGCCGATGCCCACCGCCTCGGGGTGCCCGTCGAGTGGCACCCGGGATACTGCCTCGACGTCGCGACGCTGCGCGCCCACCCCGACTACCGCGGCCCGGAGCACGTCGCCCTCGGCGTGGCACTCGCCGTGGACGGCGTCGTCACGCCGCAGGTCCTCGGGGACGCGTCACGGACGGGTCGGTACGACGAGCAGGCCCTCAAGCGGGTCTGGCACTACGTCGCGCGGTTCGGATCCGCCTCTGCCTGAGGCGTGCTCGCCTCGCCGGTGACGACGGTCGTCACCACCGTCGTCACCGACGGACGTCGGGGTGTCGACGAGAAGCGGGGAGCCGCGGTCACTCGACCCGGTTGACCGTCTCCTCGATGCCGGCGACGAGCTTCGAGTAGTCGTCGGTGGGCGACCCGCCGAGCACCGACCCCCACGCCGGGACGAGCTCGGGGCCGTAGCGGTGGCCGTAGCCGTCCGGCGGGTCGTGCCCGACGGCCATGTCGGTGGTCAGCTGCCAGAACGTCACGAAGGGGATCCACGTGACGTCGGGGTTGACGTCGCGACCCCGCGGCTCGCGGAGCCAGTCGGGCTCGGCGCCGAGCAAGGCGGGGTTCCACCAGACGACGGGGTCGGACGCGTGCTGGGCGTAGACGAAGCGCGGGAAGTCCCACGCGCCGTAGTCGCGCCCGTAGTAGTCGTGGGTCAGCTGGTCGCCGCTCGCCGCGAAGCGGATGTGCAGGCCCGCGTCGACGACCGGCACGATCTCGGGCGACCCCTCGTTGCGCCGGGCCGTCAGCGACGCCGCGATGTCGGTGAAGCTCGGCGTGCCGACCCACACCCCGCCCTGCGCGCGGGCCAGCATGTCGTCGGCGTCCTTGAAGGCCGCCTGCCCGCCGTAGGAGCCGAGCGACTCCCCGCCGACGACGAGCTGCGGACGGTCGTCGGCCGGCAGCGTGCGCCACACGGCATACACCTTGTCGAAGAGGGCCTTGCCCGCCTCGCGCGGGGTGTCACGGTCGGTCATCATCGACATCGCGCTGGGCAGGTAGGAGTACTGCATCGCGGCGATCGCGCTGTCGCCGTTGCTGAGGTACTCGACGGACTGGGCGGACCAGTCGTCGACCCAGCCGGTGCCCGTCGTCGTGAACACCGCCAGCACGCGGCGGTTGAAGGCGTTGGTGCGCTTGAGCTCGGCGACCACGGCATCGGCGACGTCGGAGACCGTGCGGTCGGGCGTCCGGCCGGCATAGACCCGGATCGGCTCGATCGCGCCACGGTCGGTCGCCGCCGTGATCTGCGCGGCCGTCGGCGCGCTCGTGACGAACATCTGGCCCTGGTAGCCGAGGCTGTCCCACGACTCGAGCGACCCCGGCCCGCCCGAGCGGAGCGGCAACGTCGGCGCGGCTCGGCCGGTCGGAGCGGTGTTGACCTTGGCGGCGACGCCGGCGAAGGCCTGCATGCCCTGGTGGAAGAGCACGCTGTCGGTCACCCACGCCGTGGCCAGGGCCACGACGACGACGGCGATGAGGGTCGCGATGGTCTTGGGCAGCACGTGGCCCGCGGCCTCGGCGAGCTGGCGCGTCGCACCGCGCAGACCCCGGGCGACGGCGAGGAAGAGGACGGCCACGAGGGCCGCGAGCGCGAGCGCCAGGGCCCAGTCGAACGGGTCGAGGGGCGTGAGCTCGACGAACGCCGCCGTGCGCGCCTGCGAGCGCACGTTGGCGACCGTGAGGCCGAGGACCGCGACGGCCCCGAAGACCGGGGCGGCGACGAGCAGCCAGTGCCGTGCCTCGCCGCTGACGGTGACGCGCAGGTCGATGAGGCGCGCCACCCGGCGCACGACCCACGCGACGACGACGCCGAGCGCATAGCCGGCCACCACGCAGAGCCCGCTGATGAGGCCCTGGTAGTACCACGTGCGCGGCAGCAGGCTCGGGGCCATCGAGGTGAGGAAGTAGGCGGCGCCGAAGAAGAGCCCGGTGCGCGACACGTGCCACCAGGCCCGGCCCGCGCCGGGCTGGATGCGCTGGTCGGACACGTCGGGCATGGCTCCACAGTAGGTCGCCGCCCTGTCACGCCGCCTCGGGTTTGGCCCCTAGGTGATGACCCTGACCCGAGCACCCGGTCGGGCGCTCCTCGGCCCGCCGGGGCACGATGGGGGCATGCGAGCCCTCGACGAGCGGATCACGTCCTTCGGCCGGGACGGGCTGCGCTTCGACGTGACCGACGGAGGTCCGCTGGGTGGTGAGGTCGTCGTGCTCCTCCACGGCTTCCCGACCGACCGCACGAGCTGGGACCGCGTCTCCGCCCGGCTGCACGAGGCGGGCCTGCGCACCCTCGCCCCGGACCAGCGCGGCTACTGCCCCACGGCCAGCCCGGCCGACCGGGACGCCTACCGCCTCGACGAGCTCGTCGCCGACGTCCTCGGTCTCATCGAGGCCTCCGGTCGCGAGCGGGTCCACCTGGTCGGCCACGACTGGGGCGGCGCCGTCGCGTGGCTCGTCGCGGGCAACCACCCGACGCGCATCGCGTCACTGACCGTCCTGTCGACGCCGCACCCGGCGGCCATGTCGCGCGCGTGGAGCTCCGGCACCGAGCAGAAGCGGAAGTCCTGGTACATGGCGGCCTTCCAGGTGCCGCGCCTCCCCGAGCGGGCCCTGGCCGCCCGCTTCGACCGGCTGATGGCCCGCTCGGGCCTCCCGACCGCCGACCGGACGAGGTATGCCGTCCGGCTGGCCCACGCCGACGCGCTCACCGGTCCGATCAACTGGTACCGCGCCGCCCGGCACTCCGGCGTCTCCGCGCACCGCGTCGCCGTGCCGACGACCTACGTCTGGGGCTCGCGCGACCCGTTCCTGGGCCGCACCGCCGCCGAGCTGACCCGCGAGCACGTGACGGGCGACTACGAGCTCGTCGAGCTCGACGCGGGCCACTGGCTGCCCGAGACCCGCGACGCGGAGTCCGCCGCGGCGATCCTGCACCGGGTCGCCCGGGCCGGCTGAACGGCATACGCCCGCTCACCCGGAGGGTGACGGACGCCTCGCCCGATGCGGGGAACACGCCCGGTCACGGGTAGGTTGCACGACCGTGAAGATCGACATCTGGTCCGACATCGTGTGCCCCTTCTGCTACCTCGGCAAGCGCCGTCTCGAGGCGGCCCTGGCGCAGTTCGCGCACGCCGACGAGGTCGAGGTGACGTGGCACAGCTTCGAGCTCGACCGTGGCGCCGAGCCGGTGTCGGGCGTCCCCCTCGTCGACCTCGTCGCCGCCAAGTACGGCACGACGCGGGAGCAGGCCGTCGCGCAGCACCGCTCGATGGCTGCCGCGGCTTCCGAGCTCGGGCTCGAGTTCAACTGGGAGCAGGCCCGCTACGGCAACACGTTCGACGCCCACCGGGTCGTCCACCTCGCCGCCGAGCAGGGGCTCGCCGACGCCGCCCACGAGCGGCTCATGCGCGCCTACTTCACCGACGGCCTCGCGGTCGGCGACCGGGAGGTCCTCGTGCGCCTCGCCGCCGAGATCGGCCTCGACGCCGAGGCCGTGCGCACGATGCTCGAGTCGGACGACTACGGCAACCACGTGCGCAGCGACGAGGCCACCGCCAAGATGCTCGGCATCGAGTCGGTCCCCTTCTTCGTCCTCGACCGCAAGTACGGCGTCTCCGGCGCGCAGCCCGTCGAGGTCTTCACGCAGGCGCTCGAGACCGCGTGGTCGACGCGGCACGAGGTGCCCGAGCCGGTCGCCGTCGGCGGCGGGTGCGGTGGAGGCTGCGGCGCCGGTGGCTGCGGCGGGGCCTGCGGCGCCTGAAACCCTCCCGGCGGGGGACGGGGCCCTACCGTGGTCGGGTGGCCCACCCCCTGATGTTCGACGCCGCCGACCCCTACCTGACCCGGGTCCGCGACATCTGCCTGGCGCTGCCCGGCGCCGACGAGAAGGTGTCGCACGGGCGCCCGACCTTCTTCACGACGAAGGTGTTCGTCACCTACGGCGGCACCGTGAAGGCGACCACGACCCGGAGCCGCACCGCCAGTCGGTCCTCGTGCTGCCCGACGCAGCCGAACGGCCGGCTCTGCTCGGGGACGAGCGCTTCTACGACCCGGCCTACCTCGGCCCGTCGGGCTGGGTGGGGCTCGACCTGCGCGCGTGCGGCGCGCCGGAGGAGGTCGACTGGCAGGAGGTGGCCGAGCTCGTCGACGCCTCCTACCGCCTCACGGCCCCGGCTCGACTCGTGCGAGAGCTCGACACCGACTGAGCCGAGGGCTCCCCATGGTGCACCCGCACCCGCGGGACGCGTAAGGTACCGCTCGCCGGGTCGACGAAAGGTGCACATGGGACGGCACACCGATCCCGCGGTCGTGGGATCGCGGCGCGCCGCCGTGGTGACCCTGACGGTATCCGCGGTGCTCGTCGTGGGTGGCTTCGCGATCCTGCACGAGGCGGACGGGTTCCGCCCCGGACACGGGTCGACCCCGTCCACGCCGTCGGTGCCGGCGGTCACGCCGAGCAGCCGCGTCGACGACGCCACGGAGCCCGGCCGCACCCCGTCCACGTCTCCGGGCACGTCGCCGAGCGCCTCCGGTGCGACCTCGTCGACCCTCCCGACGTCGCCGCAGCCGTCACTGACCACTCGCGCCCCGGCACCGCTCGTCACCGCACCGGAGGGCACGCGTACGGCCCCCGCGCGACCGTCCGGCACGGCGAGCGCGACGAGCCCGACGGCCACACCGGCGAAGCCGGCGCCACCACCGCGGGCCGGCGTCGCCCAGCAGGTCGTGGCCCTCGTCAACGTCGAGCGGTCGCGCGCCGGCTGCGGCCCGGTGTCGGTGAACGCCGCGCTGCGGCGCGCTGCGCAGGACCACAGCGACGACATGGCCACCCGCGACTACTTCTCCCACACGAGCCCCGACGGGGTCACCTTCGCCGAGCGCATCCGCGCCGCGGGCTACCAGGGCGGTGCCATCGCCGAGAACATCGCGGCCGGCCAGACGAGCGCCAAGGACGTCATGCGCGGCTGGATGGCGAGCCCCGGCCACCGGGCGAACATCCTCACCTGCTCCTACCGCGACATCGGCGTCGGCTACGCGACCGGCGGCTCGTACGGCACGTACTGGACCCAGACGTTCGGCGGCTGAGCCACCCGTAGGTTGGATGCCATGATGCCGTGGCACTCGCAGGACCGGCACGTCGTCCGCCTCGACTGGGGGCCCGGAGCGGCCGAGGACCTCACGGCGTATGCCGTCGCCGCGGGTTCGCCCGTCTGTGCGGTCGTCGTCGACGTCCTCAGCTTCACGACGTGCGTGTCCGTCGCCGTGGACGCCGGTACCCGGGTGCACCCCTACCGCTGGAAGGACGCGTCGGCCCGGACCTTCGCGGACGGGCTGGGGGCGACGCTGGCGCGGCCACGGTCGGCGACCGCTGTCGACGGCGGGGTCAGCCTCTCGCCGTCCTCGATCCGCGCGGCAGGGCCGATCGGGGACCTCGTGCTGCCCTCACCCAACGGCTCGACGACCAGCGCCGTCCTGGCCGGCGCCGGGGCGGACGTCGTCGCAGCGTCGCTGCGCAACCGCTCCGCGGTGGCTGCCTGGCTCGTCGACTGGCTGGAGTCGTCGCGCGGATCGGGCGGGTCGGGCGGGTCGGGCGGATCGGGCGGGCCACGCGCCCAGCCCGCCGTGGTCGTCGTGCCCGCCGGCGAGCGGTGGCCCGACGGTTCGCTGCGCCCCGCCGTCGAGGACCTCTGGGGCGCCGGCGCCGTGATCGCCGCCTTGGCCGGCCGGCTCGAGCACCGGGCCGGTCCGCTCCTGCTCAGCCCCGAGGCCGAGGCCGCCGGCACGACGTGGCTGGCCGTGGAGGACCGGATCGGCGAGGCGCTGCATGCGTGCGCGAGCGGTCGCGAGCTCGTCGAGCAGGGCTGGCCCGATGACGTGGCGGTCGCGGCCGAGCTGGACGCGTCCGACGTCGTGCCCGTGCTGACGGACGGGGCCTTCACGGGACAGGTGGCGAAGCGGGACTGACGTGCGTGGAGGCAGCCCGACTAAGTCCTCACGGGCGACCCTCTTCGAGTCCTTCGGGATGAACACGAGCGACTACTGCTGATCCACTCGCGGGATCCCCTGAGCGCAGAGGAGTGCTGGTACCCCGTGGGCGGCGGTCGCGAGCCAGGTGAGACGGCCCAGCAGGCAGCCGTTCGTGAAGCCGCTGAGGAGCCCGGGCTCGAGGACCTGCCTGCGGCGAACCCGTATGGACGCGTCAGCACACCTACCGCTACAACGGGCGTGAGGAAGAGGTTCACGAAGACTGGCTGCTCCATCGCGCGACCTCTGCTTCCGAGGGGCAAGCGGTCGCCATGAAGAACCGCGAAATCCTCATCCCCGAGTGCAACCTGCGTAGTGTCGATCGCACGCCGTGTCCGAGCCCATGACGGGCGCATGACCACCGGACCGGCGCCTCCTGCCACCGCTCGACATAGAGGACACACCGCCGTGACCAGCGTGCTGCATGTCGCCCCCACCGGCTCCGACCAGGCGGACGGGTCTGAGCCCCGTCCCTTCCGCACGATCGGCCGCGCCGCAGAGCTGGCGCGGCCCGGCGACCGGGTCGTCGTCCACGAGGGCGAGTACCGCGAGTTGGTCGCACCCCCTCGGGGCGGGCTGAGCGACGCGCGTCGCATCACCTACGAGGCGGCGCCGGGCGAGCACGTCGTCATCAAGGGCTCCGAGCGGGTGACCGACTGGCAGCAGGTGGGCGGTGGGGTCTGGACGGTGCGCGTGCCCAACGAGCTGTTCGGCTCCTTCAACCCCTTCGCGGAGGAAGTCGTCGGCGACTGGGTGGTCCGCCCCATCGAGGCTGGTCAGCGCAAGCACCTCGGTGACGTGTACCTCGACGGCCGCAGCTTCTACGAGGTGGGCAGTCCCGATGAGGTGTCACACCCAGACCGCCGCGACGAGGTCACCGACGACTGGACGAGGAAGACGGTCCCCGTCCCCGACGCCGACCAGACGCGGTACGTGTGGCACGCCCAGGTCGGCCCCGACGCGACCACCATCTGGGCCAACTTCCACGACGCGGACCCGAACGAGCGACTCGTCGAGATCAACGTCCGACGGTCCGTGTTCTACCCCACCGAGCACCACGTCGACTACATCACCGTCCGCGGCTTCGAGCTGTGCCAGGCGGCGACACCGTGGGCCCCGCCGACGGCGGACCAGCCGGGACTCATCGGGCCGAACTGGGCCAAGGGCTGGGTCATCGAGGACAACGTCATCCACGACGCCAAGTGCGTCGCCATCTCCATCGGCAAGGAGGCCTCGACGGGCGACAACAACTACACGAACCGCGGCGACAAGCCCGGCTACCAGTACCAGCTCGAGTCCGTCTTCTCCGCCAGGGAGATCGGCTGGGACAAGGAGCACATCGGCTCCCACGTCATCCGCCGCAACACGATCTACGACTGCGGGCAGTGCGCCGTCGCGGGCCATCTCGGCTGTGTCTTCTCCACGATCGAGGACAACCACATCCACCGCATCGCCCTGAAGCGGGAGTTCTACGGGCACGAGATCGCCGGCATCAAGCTGCACGCGGCCATCGACGTGGAGATCACCCACAACCGCATCCACTCCTGCTCGCTCGGGATCTGGCTCGACTGGCAGACCCAGGGGACCCGGGTCGCGCGCAACGTCCTCTACGGCAACTCGCGCGACCTCTTCGTCGAGGTGAGCCACGGACCCTATGTCGTCGACCACAACGTCCTGGCCTCACCGGTCTCGATCGAGTCCTTCAGCCAGGGCGGCGCCTACGTCGGCAACCTCGTGTGCGGCACCCTCGGCCTGATCCGGGTGATGGACCGCGCCACCCCCTACCACCGTCCCCACAGCACTCAGGTAGCCGGCTACGCCGTGATCTACGGCGCCGACGACCGCTGGATCGGCAACGTGTTCGCCGGCGGTGAGATCGACGCGGCCTACAACACGGACGCCCACACCTTCGACGGCGCCTGGGTCGGGACCGCCGGCTACGACGGCCACCCGTCCACCTTCGCGGACTACCTCGCGCTCATCGACGCCCAGCCCCCGGGCGACCACAACCGCTTCCCCGACGTGCCGCAGCCCGTCTACATCCACCACAACGCGTATGCCGGAGCGGCCACCCCGTATGCCGCTGAGGACGCTCCGCTGCGACTCGACTCGGCATCCTTCACAGTCGTCGAGGAGGGCGACACCGTCTCCCTCGACGCCGACCTCCCCGAGTCGTTCGACGGGCTCCAGGTCGGCGTCGTCACCGGCGCGGACCTGCCCAGGGTCCGGTTCGTCGACGCGGACTTCGAGGAGCGTGACGGCTCGCCCGTGACGATCGACCGAGATCTCCTCGGGGTGCGCAAGGGCCCGAACGCGTCCTACCCGGCCGGCCCGATCGCCACCTTGTCGTCAGGCACCTCTCGCATCCGCCTGTGGTGACCCCTGGGCCATCGGCAGGTGGCGCTGGCCGGAGCAAGGACGGCGCTGAAGCGAGGCGGCCGGTCTGGGCGCTGTCCTGACTGTCCGATCCGTCGCGTCCCGATCGTTGAGTGATCGAGAAGCCGGCACCAGGCAGCCATAGGAGGATCATCGCCATGTCAGTCACCTCGAGAAGCGCCACCAGACCGCTGCGGTTCGGGGTCGTTGCTCCGATCACCCGCGGCGTGGCGACCTGGCGAGACCACTTGCGTCGTCTGGCCGACAGTGGCTACTCGACGATCTTGATGCCCGACGTGCCGCAGTGGCAGCCGGCGCCCGGTCCGGCGCTGGCGGTCGCGGCAACCCTCACCGACCTGCGAGTGGGCACCTGGGTGTACGCCTCTCCGGTGCGGCCGGCGTGGACCACCGCGTGGGAGGCGCACTCCCTGTCGGTGCTCACGAACGGCCGGTTTGAGATGGGCATCGGTACCGGGCGGCCCGGCATCGCCGAGCAGCTCCGCGAACTGGGCCTGCCGATCGACTCAGCGAGCCGACGCTCGGATCACGTGCGTGACGTCGTCACGGCGTTGCGGCAGCTTGATGGTGCGGACCGGCACACCCCCGTCGCCATGGCCGTGGCCGGTCCCAAGGCGCAGGCGCTTGCTGCAGACATCGCGGACACGGTGACCTTCGTCATGCCGCAGATCGAGTCACGAGTCGAGTCGACGCAACGGGTACGGCGCTTCGACAACCACCGCGACGTCGAGCTGGCCTTGCATGTTCCCGTGATCGGTGACTCGGTCGCTCCGTTCATGGCCGGGCCCGACCTCGACACCGCCGCCGTCCGGGCCGCAGACTCGCTGGCCTATCTCCCCAACGACCCCGCGGCCGCTGCCGAGGAGATCCAGCGACGACGGGAGGAGATCGGCTTCTCGTACTTCGTGTTCGGAGCTGACGTCAGTGACGCTCTCGCCCCAGTCGTCGCCGAGCTGGCCGGACGGTAGTCCCGACTGGTGCGCTCCAGCCTTGGGTGTGGTGTGAAGGAGGGCAGTGGATCATCCGGGACTGGCCGGCCTTCCTGGACCGCGTGGCTGCCAGCGCGCCTCCCGATCTTCGTCGAGCGGCGGACATCTGGGTCGACCAGCCCCGGCGTGGGCTTGGGCCGCAGCAGTCGTGGGGGTTCACGGCTCTCCTAGACGCCACCGAGTACGCCGGCGAGCAGTTCGCGAGACACCTTCGACTCAGCCGATAGCCCCGGGCCCACCGCGCACGACGACACGGCCACGGGATCGCACTCTCCTGCCGCGCTGAGCCGGAGGCTGAACTCGATGTCGATTCGGACCTGGTGATGCACCTGCCTGGCGCGGAGCGGTGTGGGGTGACCGGTCATGCCGCTATCGGTCGTGCCGCCTGTCGGATGCTCGTACGCGGGTGTCGCTCTAGAGTCGGGGAATGAGCGGCTGGGACCCCACGAGCGGCCGCGTCTTCGCCTGGGCCGCGGACAGGTACTGGACTCAGCGCCTGAGCGTAAAGGCGAAGTCGCCAGAGCGCTTGCCGCCCAGGTGGACTGCAGATGTGAGGTCTTCCTCGGCGACCAACCTCTCGACCTCAGCCCGCGACAGCCCGAGACCCTCAGCGATCAGCCGCACTGGCCGGACGGGGATCCGCGCCGCGAAGCGAACCACGACATCGATCGGCACGTTTTCCGGATCGTCCGGTCCGCCGGTGTCGAGGCGCCACGCATCGTCCCAGTCGAGAGCGATGCGGTTACGCCGCCGCACGACCGGATCCTGAAGCAGCTCGGCTGCCAGACTGGGATCGTTGTGATGCAGCCGGTCCAGTAGTCCACGCCGTACCGACCGGACGTTGATCCGCTCAAACACGGTGAGCTTGGTGGTGTCACCGCAGACGACGCAGAGCGCGAGAAGCCAGGCGTCGAGGAGCTTGTGATGTGCGTTGACGCGGAACTTGCCGTTCGCGCGGAACCGCTCGGCACCACACCTATGGCAGCGGCGGACGATGGTGGGCAGGCAGGTGGGCACGACGACCCAGCTCTTGGGCACAGAGATACACCGGTTCCCGTGAGAAGTTCGAAAGCGAAAGGAACGCGGCGCGCAGGCGCGCCGCGCGACGGATCAGCGCTCGAGAGGTCTCACAGGATGTGCATCGGCAGGTCCTCGGTGATCGAGATGGGGGCGGCCGCACCGTAACAGCGCGAGGAAGAGCGGCTCCACGGTTTTTCTGAAGGGAAGCCGCCAGCCGCGCCGTCAACGAGGGCGACAGGACAACGCCCCGTCGTGATCCGCTCTGCGGCAGTCTCCGTCCGGGCCCGTCGCGGTACGGTCACCGGGTGCCGGGTCCCATCGACATACCCTCCGACCAGTTCGTCATCCTCGACGGCGTCCGCTTCCACTACCTGGACTGGGGCGGCGACGGAGACCCGCTGCTGCTGCTGGCCGGCCTGGGCTGCACCGCCCACGTCTTCGCGGAGCTCGCGCCGCACTTGAGCGACCGGTTCCGGGTGCTCGCCCTGACCCGGCGTGGGCACGGGCTGACCGACCAGGTCCAGAGCGGCCACGCCCTCGCCGACGCCGCCGAGGACGCGCGACGGCTCCTCGACGGCCTGGGCATCGAGCGTGCCCACGTCGTGGGGCACTCGATGGGAGGGGGTGAGGTCTCGGCCCTTGCCGCTCGCCATCCCGGACGCGTTGCGAGAGTCGTCTACCTTGACGGGGCCTACGACTGGGCCGACAGCCCAACACCCGAGTGGCCGGAAGAGGCCGCGGGCCCAGACCGGTTCGCCTCGTACGAGGACTACGTCGACTTCGTCCACTCCTTGCTCCCCGACGACATCCGGGGACCTGCCCTTGACGCCATGCTGCCCGCCACCGTGGACACCCAGGCGGACGGGTCGGTGGTCGACACGTTCTCCGCCGCGGCCGCCGCGCCGTTCGTTCAGGCCCTCAAGGCGTTCCGGCACCCCTACTCCGACATCACTGCACCCGCGCTGGCCATCTACGCCCTCGGGGACCAGTGGCAGGGGCCCGAGGCGATCTGGCGGGTCGCCTGTCGTGACCGTTTCGCAGCGGAGACGGCGAATGCTCGCGTCATCGAGCTCCGCGCCAGCCACTACCTGTTCATCGACCGCCGTGACGACGTTCTCGCAGCGATGCGGGCGTTCCTCACCTAGCCCGTCAACCCGAACCAGGTCCTGCGAACCCCCTCGCCGCAGGCGTTGACGATGGCTCCGGTGCGCGTCGTCACGCGACGTACGTTCGAGCAGGCATCGTGCCTCGCGTGAGTCGCCGGGTCACGGGACTCGCGGCGTCCAGACGCTTCGGACGGACAGCCGCTCATCCGGTGATGCCGCGAACAGTTCCTAGACGTTGATGTCGAAACCCAGGTCGTAGTCACTTGCCGCGATTCCGCCCGCGCCCCAGTTCCCGGGCGGGCTCTCCCGCAAGAGGATGGAAACGTGGGCCCGAGGGATGTCGTGCTCTGCGAGTCGGTCCACGATCTGTCGGTAGAGCTCCCGCTTGGCCGCGATCGAGCGGCCGGAGAAGCGCCTCCCAGGCTCAGCCGGCCTTGAGCTCCTGGGCGAGCATCACGATGATCCCGCTGGGGCCGCGCACGTAGGTGAGCTTGTAGACGTCCTCGTAGGTGGCCACTCCGCGCAGCGGATGGCAGCCGTGCCTCGCGGCGACCTCGAGGGCCTCGTCGATGTCGTCGACGGAGAAGGCGACCCGGTGCATGCCGATCTCGTTGGGTCGGGTGGGCGTCGTCTCGATGGCCTGGGGATGGATGTACTCGAAGAGCTCGAGGCGACCGTGGCCGTCCGGCGTCTGCAGCATGGCGATCTTGGCGTGGTTGCCGTCGAGACCCACGGCGGTGTCGGTCCACTCACCGCTGACCGTGTCGCGACCGAGGACGGTCAGCCCGAGGTCGGTGAAGAAGGCGATCGTCGCTTCCAGGTCGTCGACGGCGATGCCGACGTTCTCGAGTTTGATGGGCATGCCCTGCACGCTGCCGATCGACGCGCGTGGCCCGACCGCTCAGTGCGCATCACTGCGACGACCACACCAACAGACCGAAGGCCGGCCGCGCGCGCAAGGGTTTCGGCCGCGCCCGCGGGGACACGGCATACGGCCGGCGGGGCCCGCTACTGCCCGAGCGCCGTCCAGAAGGCCGAGGCGGCGCGCGACGGGCGGCCGGTGCGCCGCTCCGACCAGTCGGCCGAGCTCATGAGCGCGGTGACGGCGTTGACGCCGAGCCAGCGGAGGGGCTCGGGCTCCCAGTCGCGCGACGTGCGGCCCGCCCACGGCAGCGTGGCGAGACCCTCGGGGTCGTCGCCGCGGATCATCGCGGCGAGCGTGCGTCCAGCGAGCGCCGAGGTGGCGACCCCGTCACCGACGTAGCCGCCGGCGAAGGCGAGACCGGTGTGGCGGTCGTGGCGCACGGACGGGAACCAGTCGCGCGGCACACCGAGGTTGCCACCCCAGGCATGGGTGAAGGCGACGCCGTCGAGCACGGGGAAGAGCTCGAGGAGGATCCGACGCAGCGCGCCGTGGACGCGTTCGTCGCGGTCGTAGAGCGGCGAGACCTTGGAGGCGTAGTGGTAGGGAGCGCCCCTGCCACCGAAGGCGATCCGCCCGTCGCGGGTGCGCTGACCATAGATCGTCAGGTGCCGGTTGTCGGCGAAGGTCGTGCGCTTCTCGAGGCCGATCTGCGCCCACGTGTCGGCGGGCAGCGGCTCGGTCGCCGTCATGAGCGAGTAGATGGGCGCGATGGCGCGGCGGCGCCCCGCGACGGTCGGCGTGTAGCCCTCGGTCGCGAGGACGACGTGCTCGGCGCGGACCGTGCCGTGGGGCGTGACGACGCGGTGGCTGCGCACGTCGACGGCCGGGGTGCGCTCGTGGACGACGACGCCACGCCGCTCGACGGCGTCGGCGAGACCGCGCACGAGACGGGCCGGGTGGATGGCCGCACAGTGGGGCGTGAACGACCCCCCGAGAGCGTCGCTGACGCCGGCGACCGCCGTGACCTCGTGTGCGTCGAGGAGGCGGTGGTCGTCCTCGCCGAAGCCCCACTCGCGGTGGTCGGCGACCTCCTCGCGGACCCGTTCGAGCTGGGCCGGGTTGCGTGCGACGGAGAGGTAGCCGCCCTGGTCGAAGTGGCAGTCGATGCCCTCCGCGTCGGCGATCCGGCCGACGTCGGCGACCGTGTCGTGCAGGAGGTGCTGCATCCGCACCGCCGCGTCGCGGCCGCGCTCGGCAGCCATCCGCTTGAGCGAGGCGGGGAAGAGGGCTGAGCACCAGCCGCCGTTGCGGCCCGAGGCGCCGAAGCCGGCGACCTCCTTCTCGATGACCGCGACCCGGATCGTGGGGTCGGCCGTGACGAGGTGGTATGCCGTCCACAGCCCCGTGTAGCCGGCCCCGACGACGGCGACATCGACGTCGACGTCGGTGGTCAGCGAAGGGCGCGGCTCGATGTCGTCGATCGTGTCGTGCCAGAGGCTCAGGCCGCGGTAACCACTCGGGGGCATGGGCGGGATCATGCCACCTTCCAGGCCCTCCGCAAGCCCTGCGAGCCTGTGCCTTTTCGCTTGAATCCCCTTCCAACACCTTCGGAATCCGCGGCCTGGCGGGGTTTGGGCAATCACTTCCGCCGCGTCGTCCGCCGGGGCATGATGCGGACATGAGCACCGTCGACCGCGCGCGTCTCGCCGAGCTGCACGCGCGCGAGCGGGCAGCCTTCTCCGAGGCGCGGCCACGGTCCCGGGCCCTCGCGCAGCAGGCGGCGGTGCACATGCCCGGAGGCGTCCCGATGAGCTGGATGGTCAAGTGGCCCGGCGACTTCCCGGTCTTCGTCGAGCACGCCGAGGGCGCCCACTTCACGTGCGTCGACGGCATCGACCACGTCGACCTCTGCCTCGGCGACACGGGCGCGATGATGGGCCACTCCCCCGCGCCGACCGTCGAGGCCGTGACGCGGCAGCTCTCGCGCGGGATCACGACCATGCTCCCCACCGAGGACGCGATCGCCGTGTCGACGGGTCTCGCCGAGCGATTCGGGCTGCCCTACTGGCAGTTCACCCTGACGGCGACCGACGCCAACCGGCACGCGATCCGCTACGCCCGCCACCTGACCGGCCGGAGCAAGGTCGTCGTGCACAACTGGTGCTACCACGGCTCCGTCGACGAGGCGTTCGCGACGTTGGGCCCGGACGGCTCGACGGTCGACCGGCGCAGCAACATCGGGGCTCCGGTCGACACGTCGGAGACGACGCGGGTCGTCGAGTTCAACGACCTCGAGGCGCTCGAGCGCGCCCTGGCCCACGGCGACGTCGCGGCGATCCTCGTCGAGCCGGCGCTGACCAACATCGGCATCGTGCTGCCCGACCCCGGATACAACGAGGGCCTGCGCGAGCTCGCGACGCGCCATGGCGCGCTGCTCATCAACGACGAGACGCACACGATCTGCGCCGGGCCCGGTGGCTTCACCGGGGCGCACGGCCTCGCCCCGGACATGCTCGTCATCGGCAAGTCCATCGGTGGCGGCATCCCCTGCGGCACCTTCGGCTTCACCCAGGACGTCGCCGACCGGATCGCCCGCTCCGTCGAGCTGGAGGACATCGACGTGGGCGGCATCGGCGGCACGCTCGCCGGCAACGGGCTGTCGATGGCGGCCATGAAGGCCACCCTCGAGCACGTCATGACGGCCGAGGCGTTCGAGCACATGGTGCCGCTCGCCGATGCGTGGGCCGACGGCGTCCAGGCCGGCATCGACGCGACCGGGGCCGACTGGCACGTGACGCGGCTCGGCGCGCGAGCCGAGTACAACTTCTCCGGGCGGCCCTCGCACGACGGCCAGGAGGCGCACGACGCCGACGACTTCGAGCTGCAGCAGTACCTCCACCTCTACGCCCTCAACCGCGGCATCCTGCTCACGCCGTTCCACAACATGGCGCTGATGAGTCCTGCGACGACGGCTAGAGACGTCGCGGCGCACACGACGATGTTCGGCGAGTGCCTGCGCGAGCTCTTCTCATAGCCACTCCCCCGGCCGTCCCGGCCGTCCCGGCCGTCCCGGCCCTCGCACCGGCACGACCGGTCGGCCATCGGGCCAGGTGTTGACACAATTAATAAGCGCGCTTAGTTTATGGGTCATGACCACTCTCGCGCACCTCTCCACCCGGGTCCCCGTGTCTCCCGAGGTCATCGGCCTCCTCGCGACCGCGCAGGCGTCCCGGTGAAGCACTGGCTGGCCGTCGTGTCGGCAGCCCACGTGCGCCGGGGCGTCGGTCTCGGCATCGCCCAGGTCCACCACGGGCGCCGCCCGGGTCTGGCGCGGATGTCGGCCGGCGACGGGTTCGTCTACTACTCGCCGCGGGAGGAGCTCGGCAGCGACGTCCCCTGCCGACGGTTCACGGCCGTCGGTCGGATCGCCGACGACGAGATCTGGCAGGCCGACGAGGGCGACTTCCGCCCGTGGCGTCGCCGCGTCGACTGGGCCAGCGCAGACCCCGTGCTGATCGCGGACCTGCAGGACCGGCTCCTGCTGACGAGCACGCCGCACTGGGGCTATGCGCTGCGCCGCGGCCTGCTCCCGCTCGACGAGGCAGACTTCCTCCTGATCGAGGCCGCCATGACCGGCGCGCCGCCACCTGCCCCGACCCCGACGGAGACCCATCGCGCATGAGCGACCTGCAGACGCGTTTCGCCGAGGCCGACGAGAGCCCGGGCCTGCTGCTCTGGCGGGTCGGCAACCGCTGGCAGGCCATGGTGCGCGAGGCCCTGGCGCCGCACGACCTGACCCACACGCAGTTCGTCCTGCTGGCCTCGCTGACGTGGCTCCGGCGCGGACGGGACGAGCCGGTCACCCAGCGCGACCTCGCCGCCCACGCGAGGACCGACGTCATGATGACCTCGCAGGTGCTGCGCGCCCTCGAGACCAAGGGGCTGGTCGAGCGCCGCCCCCACCCGGCGGACGCGCGCGCCCGCGACCTCGTCGTCACACCGGCAGGCGTGCACACCGTCAATGCGGCGATCGTCTCCGTGGAGGACTGCGACGCGGCGTTCTTCGCCGACGCCGGTCCCGACCTTCCGGGACTCGTGTCGGCCCTCGCCCGCCTGGCGGGCCCGGAGCGGCCCCCGGCCTGACACACTCGCACCGACGACGTGGACGAGTGACGGAGGACCGGACCATGACCGTGGATGCACTGACAGGCAGCACGCGCCGCCGCCGTACGACCAAGCTGGGGATCGTCGGGGCGGGCGCCGTCGGCGCCACGCTGGCGTATGCCGCGTTGATGCGTGGCGTCGCCCAGAACGTCGCGCTCTTCGACGTCAACGCCGCCAAGGTGCGCGCCGAGGCGCTCGACCTCAGCCACGGCATCCAGTTCGTCCCGATGGCGCACGTCGACGGGTCCGACGACATCGAGGTCCTCGCTGACTCCGACGTCATCGTCTTCACCGCCGGCGCCAAGCAGAAGCCCGGCCAGTCGCGGCTCGACCTCGCCGAGTCGACCATCGGGATCATGCGGGCGATCCTCCCGCGACTCGTCGAGGTGGCACCCGATGCCGTGCACGTCATGGTGACCAACCCCGTCGACGTCGTGACCTATGCCGCCCTCCAGGTGTCGGGCCTCCCCGCCGAGCGGCTCTTCGGCTCGGGCACCGTCCTCGACTCGTCGCGGCTGCGCTTCCTGCTCGCCGAGCACACGGGCGTCGCGGCCCAGAGCGTGCACGCGTACGTCATCGGCGAGCACGGCGACTCCGAGCTGCCGCTCTGGTCGTCCGCGACGATCGGCTCCGTGCCGCTGCTGCAGTGGCGCACGTCGGACGGACGGATCGCCCTCGACGAGGAGGCCCGCGACCGCATCGCGACGGACGTCGTGCAGTCGGCCTACCGCGTCATCGAGGGCAAGGGCGCGACGAACTACGCGATCGGGCTCGCCGCCACTCGGGTCATCGAGGCGGTCCTCTACGACGAGCGCCGCATCCTGCCCGTCTCGTCGCTCCTCGACGACTACTACGGCATCAGCGACGTGTGCCTGTCGGTGCCGGCGATCGTCCACGCCGGCGGCGTCGGCGACCGGGTCGAGGTGCCGATGACCGATGCCGAGCTGTCGGGACTGCGGGCGTCGGCGGACGCGGTCCGCGACACCGCCCACCGCTTCGGGTTCTGACGACGTGGTCGGCATGCGTCGGGGCTCGCGCCCGGCTGCTCTCGCGGCGCTCGGCGTTGCGGTCTGCCTCGTCGTGACGGCCTGTTCCGGCAGCGACACACCCACGGACGCCTCGACGAGGCTGGCCCGGACCTTCGACCTGCAGGCCCACCGCGGCGGCGCGGCCCTGACGTCGGAGAACACGCTGGCCGCGTTCTCACGGGCGCTCGACCTCGGCGTCACGACCCTGGAGCTCGACGCCCAGGTCACCCGCGACGGGGCCGTCGTCGTCGCCCACGACAACCGGGTCAACCCCGACACGTGCCGCGACACGACGCCGGCCAAGGCCTCGGACGACCTTTTTCCTTACTCCGGCAAGCCTTTTCGGCTGCTGACGCTGGCGCAGGTCCGCACCCTCGACTGCGGCTACCAGCCGGCGCCCGACTACCCGGACCAGCGCGCCGTCCCGGGCGCCAGGGTGCCCGAGCTCCGCGAGGTCGTCGACCTGCTGCGCGACCGCGGCGCCGACGACGTCGGTCTCAACGTCGAGATCAAGGTCCAGGCGGACGACCTCGACCTGACCGTCCCGCGCGAGCATTACGCCGAGAAGGTGTGGTCGGTGCTCGAGGAGGGCGGCATGGCCGACCGGGTCACGATCCAGTCGTTCGACTGGGCGAGCCTGACGACGGTGCACCGCATCGCCCCCCACGCCCGGCTCGTCGCCCTCGTCTCGCCGGAACGCCTCGAGCGGGGCAAGGAGGGCGCGTCGCCGTGGCTCGGCGGCCTCGACATCGACGCCGTGGACGGCGACGTCGTGCGCGCCGCCTCCGGCATCACGGGGGTCGTGGCCATCTCACCGCGCGAGGACCTCCCCGTCGACGCCGCGTTCGTCCGCTCGGCCCACGCCGCCAGACTCGCCGTAATGCCGTGGACGGTCGACGACGAGGAAGGCATGGGACGGCTCGTCGACCTCGGCGTCGACGGCCTCATCACCAACCGCCCCGACCTGCTCCGCACCGTGCTGACGCACAGGGGCATCGCGACACCCCCGTCCCATCCCGCAGCCGGGTGAGACCAGCAGGCACGGCCCGGAGCATGATGGGTCCGTGAGCACGTCCGCCGCCTTCGACGCCGACCCGGCACCCGACCCCTCGGGCGCGCCGCCGGCACGGGCGACGTACCACCACGGCGACCTGCGCCGGGCCCTGCTCGAGGCCGGCACCGACCTCGCCCGGGAGGGTGGCCCCGACAAGGTCGTCCTGCGGGAGGCGACGCGTCGCGTCGGGGTCTCGGCCAATGCGGCATACCGCCATTTCGCCGACCGCGACGCCCTCCTCGGCGAGGTGGTCTCCCGCGCGCAGGCGCGGGCCGCGGACGTCATCAGCGCCACGATGGACGCCGTCCCCGCCGACCTCGAGACCGGCCAGCGCGCCCGCGCCCGCTTCCGGGCGGTGGGCGTGGGCTACCTGCGCTTCGCGATGGACGAGCCGGGCCTCTTCCGCGCAGCGTTCGCCGTGCCCGTCGACCTCAGCCGGGCCGCGTCCCCCGATGCGGCCGGCGTCGGCGGCCGCACCCCCTTCCAGCTGCTCGCCGACTCCCTCGACGCCATGGTCGACGCCGGGGTCATGTCCGACGACGAGCGGCCGGGCGCCGAGCTGCTCGCGTGGTCAGCCGTTCACGGCATGGCGATGCTCGCACTCGAGGGGCCGCTGCGCGACCTGCCGCCCGGTGCCGTCGACGAGCTCGCCCCGCGCCTCGTGCGCATGGTCGACCTCGGTCTCGGCCTGTCCGACGGCGCGAGCTGAGCCCGAGGGCCCGGCGCCGGGCTCAGACCCACTGGACGAGCTGCACGACGAGACCGTTGGGGTCGCGGTACTGCACGAACCGCTCGCCCCAGGGCTCCGTCTCAGGCGCCGTGACGACGTCGACCCCGGCGGCCACGAGCCGCTCGTGCCGGGCATCGAGGTCGTCCACGACGAAGGCGAGCAGGAGCCCGTCGCGTGCCGACCCGCCGACCTCCGCCGGCTTGAAGCTCGGCAGTCCGGTGCGCAGGAAGATGACGTTCGACCCACCGTCCGGGTGCCGGAGCGAGACGAAGCCGTCGTCGCGCATCTCGACGACGTGACCGAGGTGGGTGACGAGGAAGTCGGCGGACGCGTCGGGATCGGGGACGTTGAGCGAGACGGCGAATCCGGTGATCGTGCCGGGCATGGGAACCTCTTTCCGTACGGTGTACGGACAATAACGTACGGCATACCGAATCGTTCCCGAGGCGATTCACGAGACGAACGGGGTGGGCCCGTGGGCACCGTCCGGCTGCTCTGGCGACGTGAGCGCCCACTCCCCCCGCGCCCCGGGCGCCGCCCGACCCTCACCGTCGATGCCGTCGTCGACGCCGGCATCCGCGAGGCCGACGACCGCGGGCTGCACGACGTCTCGCTGCGCCGGGTCGCCGAACACCTCGGCGTCGGGGTCATGACGCTCTACGGGCACGTCGCGAACAAGGCGCAGCTGCTCGACCTCATGGTCGACCAGTGCCGGCTCGACATGGAGTGGGCGCCGCTGTCGGGGTCCTGGAGGGATCGCCTCGGCCAGGTGGCCGACGAGAACCTCACGCTCCTGACGCGGCACCCGTGGCTCGCCCACGTGGAGACCGAACGAGCCGTGCTCGGCCCCGGCACCCTCGGCAAGTACGAGCGCGAGCTCGGGGCCGTCGAGCCGCTGCCGCTGACCGACCCCGCCAAGGACCAGGCCCTCGCTCTCGTCCTGGCGTTCGTCCGGTCCTCGGCGCGAGCCCTCGAGGCGGCCCGGGCCGAGCGCAGCGAGGAGACGCCGGAGCAGTGGTGGCTGCGCGAGGGCGCCGAGCTCGCCGCCCTCGGGATCGAGGAGCGCTTCCCGCTCGCCAGCCGCGTCGGGCAGGCCGCCGGCGCCGCGACGCACGCCGCGGCCGATGCCCGCTCCGCTCACGCGTTCGGCCTCGGCGTCCTGCTCGACGGGCTCGCGCCGGCCCGGCCGGGACGGCGACCTAGGGTGGGCGGGTGACCAGCGAGACCCCTGACAGCACCGGCGCCGAGCTCGACCACGAGACCCCGGCCTTCTACCGCCGGCTCGGCCCGGGGCTCTACGCGCCCACCGTCCACGTGCAGGGCGCGTGGCGTGACGACGAGCAGCACATGGCGCCGGTCAGCGGCATCCTCGCCCACGAGATCGACCTGCACGAGCCGCGCGACGGCAAGCAGCTCGCCCGCATCTCCTTCGACATCCTCGGCATGATCCCCGCGCGACCGAGCCGGGTCGAGGTGCGCACGACACGGCCGGGACGCACCATCGAGCTCGTCGAGGCGACGATGCTCGTGGACGACCGCGCCGTCGTGCGGGCCCACGCGTGGCGTCTCGCGTCGCACGACTCCGAGCCCGTGGCCGGTGTCGAGCTCGCGCCGATCCCCGGACCCGACGAGATGCGCCCGTGGGTCGGCACCGACACGTGGGAGGGCGGCTACATCGAGGGACTCGAGTTCCGGGTCGATCCCGAGCGCCGACCGGGCCGGACCCGCGCCTGGATCCGCGCGCTCAACCCGCTCGTCGACGGCGAGACCTGCTCTCCCACAGCCGATCTCGTGCGCCTCGCCGACACCGCCAACGGCATCGCCGTCCGTGTCTCGCCGCAGGAGTGGATGTTCCCGAACGTCGACCTCAGCGTGCACCTCTTCCGCGAGCCGGTGCGCGGCTGGGTCGGCTTCGACACCAGCGTGACGATGGGCCCGACGGGCCTCGGGCTGACCTCGACGACGTTGCACGACGAGCGCGGCCCGGTCGGGCGCGCCGAGCAGATCCTCACCGTCCGCCGCCTGCCGGGCGCCTGAGCCCGGCGGTCCACCGCAGTCGTGACCTCGCGGCGACAACCTTTCGCCGCGTCGAGGCGTCAAGAGGCGTGTCGGGACTCCGCGCCAAAGCACGGCTCGCCTGCCACAATGAAGGGCGCGTTCGCGCCGACTCACACCCGCCGTCGCGCGGTCAGGACACCAGGGGACACCATGAGGACCATCCGCATGGACAGGAATCGCACCGCAGGCAGCGTCGCCGCGGCACTCGCGATCGTCGCGCTCGCCGTCACGGCTCCGGCCGCGCGCGCCGACGACCTGACCGGCACGCCGACACCGCCCGGCACCTCGACATCGGCGAGCGGCGCCGCCGGGACCACCTCGACCGAGACGACCACCTCGTCGACGACCACCGGGACGACGACCAGCACGACCGCCACGACGACGCCGTCGACCACCACCAGCACCACCACGACGCCGAGCCCCACCACGACCACGCCGCCGCCACCCGCCCCGAGCCCGGTCGTCATCCCCGAGGGCAGCTCGGGCTGGAAGGTCAAGGACCTCCAGGTGCGCCTGCGCCTCGTCAAGGCCTCCTACTGGACCTACGCCGTCTCCGGCGTCTACGGCTGGACGCTCGGGCAGCGGGTCCTGACCTTCCAGACCGACCAGGGCCTCCCGACCACGGGCGTCGTCGACCAGCGCACGTGGAACCGCCTCGTCGCCCTCACCGCGACGCCGACCCGCCTCAAGGAGGGCGCGTCCGGCAACGCCGTCAAGGACCTCCAGGTGCGTCTGCGCGTGGTCAAGGCGTCCTACTGGTCGTATGCCGTGTCGGGCTACTACGGCTGGACGCTCGGCCAGAGGGTGCTCGCCTTCCAGCGCGACCAGAACCTCCCGCAGTCCGGCGTCCTCGACCAGCGCACGTGGAGCCGGCTCGTCTCGCTGACGGCGTCCCCGACCGCGATCAGCACGTCGGCCCCTGCCGCGAACGTGCGCGAGCTCCAGCGGCGTCTCGGCGCCAAGGGCCTGTGGCCGTACGCGTACTCCGGCACCTACGGCTGGACCCTCGGCCAGAAGGTCCTCGCCTTCCAGCGCACCTACGACGTGCCGCAGTCGGGCGTCGTCGACACCCGCACCTGGGCGCGCCTGCGCGCCCTCACCTACGTGCCGGGCACGTTCGACAAGCACCGCTACTACGCCGGCCTGCGCCCGCTCGTGCCGACCCTCGCGTCGCTCGACAAGCGCTGCCGCACCGGCCGCGTCATGTGCGTCGACAAGGCCACTCGGACCCTGACGTGGGTCGTCGACGGCAAGCCGCAGACGGCCATGTGGGCCCGCTTCGGCCGGCCCGGACACGAGACGCGCGAGGGCACCTTCAGCGTCTCCCGCAAGTACGAGTACGTCATCTCGAACCTCTACTTCACGCCGATGCCCTACTCGATGTTCTTCTCCGGCGGCCAGGCCGTGCACTACTCGTCGAACTTCGCGCGTCTCGGCTACGCCAGCGCCAGCCACGGCTGCGTCAACATCGCCGACTACGCACAGGTCAAGGCGCTCTTCTTCAAGGTGCGCATCGGCGACAAGGTCGTCGTCTACCACTGAGCCCGACGCGACACTGGAGCGAGCGGCCTTGCGAGCAGAGCAAACCCGATCAAGTACGCGGGGGGCCGTGGCGCGCAGGATCGTGACGTGACCGGCTCACGTGACACCTTCGGCGCCTGGCTGTCGCCGATGCCGCGCCCGTCTTCCTCTGGCACGTGCGCGACGCCATCGAGCAGGGACAGCTCGACGACGTCTTCGTCGATGCCGCCAGCGACCCGCCCTACGTGTGCTCCTACGGCGCGATGGTCGCGCACGTCCTGACGTTCGCGGCGCACCGGCGCACCCTCGCCGTCCGCGCGCTCGACAAGCACGGCGTGACGCGGCTCGGGTGGGGCGACCCCATCGAGTGGCTCGACGCCGCCCACCGCCCCTGACGGCATACGCCCTCGGTCGTCGCGGCGGTCGCCGGTCACTCGACCGTGGCGGTGACCTTCGTGCCGAGCTCGACGGTGCGGCTGACGGTGCACCACTCGTCGTGCGAGCGCTGGACCATCTTCGGCAGCATCTCGCGCGCCGCGTCACCGCCGTCACCCTCGGGGAAGCGCACGCGGAAGGTCACCGTGATGTCCTGGAGGTGGTTGCCGTGCTCGTCCTTGACCTTGTCGGCCGTCACCTCGACCTCGAAGTCGTCGGGCTCGGCGCGGCGGGACGTCACCGTGTCGACGTCGACGGCCGTGCACGCGGCGATGCCGGCGAGGAGCAGCTCGACGGGCGAGAGCTCGTCGGTGCCGGAGCTGACGGTGATCGAGCCGCCGCGGAGGTTGCGGGCGGTGTAGCGGCCCATGCTGTCGCGGGTCAGCGTGACGGAACGGAGGTCGGGGGCGTCGGTGCTCATGGGGTCAAGCCTTTCAGACGGTCAGTTCCATGCGTCGGCGAGCAGCTCGTAGGAGCGCAGCCGCGCGTCGTGGTCGTGGGCGCCGCACGTGACGATGACCTCGTCGACGCCGGTGGCCTCGACGAAGCCGGCGAGGCCGTCGCGCACCTCGTCGGGAGTGCCGACGAGCGAGACGCGCGTCATCTCGTTGACAGCCTGGCGCTCGGCCGGCGACCACTGCGCCATGAGGGTCGCGATGTCGCCCTCGGGCTCGGGGAGCCCGGCGCGGCGGCCGGTGACGATGCCGTGGAAACGCTGGAGCACGCTCGTGAAGAGGCGCTCGGCCTCGGCCGTCGTGTCGGCGACCATGACGTTGACGCCCGCCATCGAGCGCGGCGCGTCGAGCCCGCCGGGCTCCGTCGACGGGGTGAAGCGGGAGCGGTAGACCTCGAGGGCGCTCATCAGGGCGGCCGGGGCGAAGTGCGAGGCGAAGGAGTAGGGCAGGCCGAGGGCGGCCGCCACCTGGGCGCCGCCGTGGCTCGACCCGAGGATCCAGATCGGCACGTGCGTCCCCTCGCCGGGGATGGCACGGACCTTCGCGTCAGGGTCGGGGTCACCGAGGTAGCCGATGAGCTCCTCGACCTCGCCGGCGAAGTTCATGGCCGCTGCCTCGTTGCGGCGCAGGGCACGGGTCGTGAAGGGGTCGGTGCCGGGGGCACGGCCGAGCCCGAGGTCGATGCGGCCCGGGTGGATCGTCGCGAGGGTGCCGAACTGCTCGGCGACGACGTACGGCGCATGGTTGGGCAGCATGATGCCGCCCGCGCCGACGCGGATCGTCTCGGTCTGGTCGGCGACGTGGCCGATGAGCACGGCCGTCGAGCTCGACGCCACCCCACGCATGTTGTGGTGCTCGGCCATCCAGTAGCGGCCGTAGCCCCACTTCTCGGCGTGGCGGGCGATGTCGACCGTCGAGGCGATCGCCTCCCCCGCGCTGCCCCCGTCGAGGACGGGCACGAGGTCGAGGATGTTCAGCTGGGCTCTGGCGGCAGGACTCACGTGGGTGCCAACGGGCAGCGTGGTGCGCGGTATTCCACCCACCGGTTCCACCGCGCCCACGGTCACGGCAGCTTGAGCTGGGACACCTGGTCGTCGTAGTCGGGGCAGAAGGCCTGCACGCCTGCGGCCATCAGCTGCTTCGTGCGCAGCGCCTCACCGGTGTTGGGCAGCGGCCTGTCGTCGTCGTCGACCGCGATCTGGGCCAGCTCGACGCCACCGTTCTTCAGCGCCCAGCACGTGGTCGTCCCGGTCTCGATGTCGTCGTTCACCGTGTCACCCGTGACCGAGGCCCCGAGCTTCTGCGCCGCGAGGACGAACTGTGCCTCCTCGGCCGAGATGCTCGGGCGCGCGTCGGCGACGCCCGCGGGCAGGTCACCGATCGTCGGGTCCGACCCACCGCACGCGGCGAGCGAGAGGACGACGAGGAGGGCGGCCCCGGCAGCGAGCGCCGGGCGCTGACCGGGCCGGGCGGCATACGGCCGCGGAGCGTGCGCTGGTGTCATCGCGTTCATCGTTACCCTGAACGCGTGAGCGAGCCCGATCATCCCCGCGACGCCGCGTCCGCCCGGCTGGCAGCGGACGCGCCGATCGCCCGGGCCGCGGTCGTCGCCTCGTTGTCGGCGGTCGTCCTCGGGTTCGTCTTCCTGCCGCAGCTGCTCGGCCTGGCGCTCGCGGGGCTCAGCCTCGTGCGCCGTGAGCCGGGTGGGCGCCGGCCCGCCCTCCTGGCCGTCGCGATCAGCCTGCTGCTCACGGTCGTCTGGGGCGTCGTGCTCGGCCTGCTCCTCAAGTGGTGGGCCACCTCCCGCTGACCGCTGCTCCGACTACTGGGAGTACGTCGAGAGGAACTTCTCGAGCCGACCGACCGCGTCCTCGAGGTCCTCGACGCGGGGCAGGAAGACGAGCCGGAAGTGGTCGGGCGTCGACCAGTTGAAGCCCGTGCCGTGGACGATGAGCATCTTCTGGTCGCGGAGCAGGTCGAGGGCGAAGCGCTCGTCGTCGTGGATGTCGTGGACCTTCGGGTCGAGCCGCGGGAAGAGGTAGAGCGCCCCCTCGGGCTTCGTCGCCGACACCCCGGGGATCTGGTTGAGCATCTCCCACGCGACGTTGCGCTGCTCGAGGAGCCGGCCGCCGGGCAGGATCAGCTCGTTGATCGACTGGTAGCCGCCGAGCGCGACCTGGATCGCGTGCTGCGCGGGCACGTTGGCGCACAGACGCATGTTGGCGAGGATGTCGAGGCCCTCGAGGTAGTTGCGCGCGTGCTCCTTCGGCCCCGTGATGACGAGCCAGCCCGACCGGAAGCCGGCGACGCGGTAGGCCTTGGAGAGGCCGTTGAAGGTCAGGCAGAGCAGGTCGGGCGCGAGGGCCGCGATGGAGGTGTGCGTCGCGCCGTCGTAGAGGATCTTGTCGTAGATCTCGTCGGCCATGATGATCAGCTCGTGCTCGCGGGCGACCTGGGCGATGGCCTCGAGCACCTCGCGCGGGTAGACGGCGCCCGTCGGGTTGTTGGGGTTGATGACGACGATGGCGCGCGTGCGGTCGGTGACCTTGCTGCGGATGTCGTCGAGGTCCGGGGCCCAGCCGGCCTGCTCGTCGCAGACGTAGTGGACGGCGTTGCCGCCGGCGAGGCTCGCGGCCGCGGTCCACAGCGGGTAGTCCGGCGCCGGGATGAGCACCTCGTCGCCGTTGTCGAGCAGTCCCTGCATCGCCATGACGATGAGCTCGCTGACCCCGTTGCCGAGGTAGATGTCCTCGACGCCGACCGGCGGGAAGTCGCGCACCTCGTAGTGCTGCTTGACGGCGCGCCGGGCCGAGAGGATGCCCTTGCTGTCGCTGTAGCCCTGCGCCGTCGGCAGCTCCTGGATCACGTCGACGAGGATGTCCTCGGGAGCCTCGAAGCCGAACGGCGCCGGGTTGCCGATGTTGAGCTTGAGGATGCGGTGCCCCTCGTCCTCGAGCCGCTTGGCCTCGGCCAGGACGGGACCCCGGATCTCGTAACAGACGTTCTGGAGCTTCTTGCTCTGGGTCACCGCGCGCATGTGGACCAGCGTCCCACCGGCGTACGCCGTGAGCTGCGTCATTCCCACCATGTGGCCCGTCGCGTCCGTCACGTCGCGCGTGGGACGAGTGGGGCGGGGTGGCTAGCGGCCGAGGCAGCCGAGGCTGGAGCCGGGGCTGCTGGCCGTCAGCGACGCGACGAGCTGGTTGAGCGCGCCGGCGGCGACGTCGACCGTGAGGACGTGGCCGTTCTCGACCCGGGTCAGGTGGCCCACGACAGGCGGCACGGCGGACCCCTGCGTCCAGCCCTTCTGCTCGAGGTAGCCGACGAGCTCGGCGGCCTGCGGCCCCGTCGAGGGCGGGTAGGTGCGGGTGATGCGTCCGTCGATGCTCTCCCGGCAGGGCGGGAGCTCGCTGTGGCCGAGCGGGACCATCGAGCGGTCGAGCTCCTCGACCTCGCGTGCGAGCGACTCGTAGGCGGCGACGTCGTCGGTGTGCACGCGGCTCGACCAGGCCCAGAACCCGAAGGCCAGCAGGGCGACGACGAGCACGATGAAACCGATGCCTGCCGGGCCGGGGCGCCGTCGACTCCTGGCTGTGGGCGCCGCATCGGGCCCGCTCGTGGGGACGCCGCGGCCGGTCGGGGCCTCGTCGACGAAGCCGGAGTCACTCACCGGGACAGTGTGGGACACGTCGCCCCGACCCGCAGTCACCCGTGTCCAACTGTCGCCGATCCGTGACCCGGCGGGCGTCACCTCGAACGAGGGACGGGCTCGGGGCTGCGGACGAGAGGGCGGTCGAGGTCGAGCAGGTGTCGCCAGTCGGTGCGGCGGGCGGTGCGCAGGCCGCTCCGCAGCAGCAGGACGAGGACGACGATCGCGACCGGCACCCCGACGGCGGTCGTGGTCAGCCCGAGGCTGTAGCCCTCGGGCAGCGTCGCGAAGCAGACGACCGTGGCGACCACGGCCAGGGGACCCTCGAGACGCTCCTGCCACAGGGCGCCGAGCGACACGGCGAAGAGCGGAAGCGCCCAGAGGTAGTACCACCCGAGGAAGACGGGGGCGAGCACGACGACGGCGAGCATCGCCCAGGCGACGCCGCGGACCGGCCGCAGTCGTGGCTCGGCCGCGGCGTCCTCCGCGGCCAGGTCGCGGGTGTCCGCGGGCTTGAGCGCCGCGAGCCAGACGAGCACGAGGAGCAGGGCGAGCACGACGAGCCCGACGGCCCGCGCGGCCGCGATGCCGGTGTCGCGCCACGCGTCGTGGCCGAGCAGGTGCCCGACGGCGCCGACGGCGATCCCGATCGCGGTGGGCAGTGACGTCCACTGCTCGTTCTTGCCGGGGGTCCCCGTCGGGTTGAGCCACGAGAACCCGAGCCCGGTCACGACTCCGCCGAGCGCCATCGGGACCCCGGCGCACACCAGCGTGAGGGCGCCCGCGCGCAGCACGTCACCCCAGCGGGCGTATGCCGGGTCGCCCGCCCCCGGGGCTCGTGCCGCCGCGACGTGGCGGGCCCAGAGGACGACGACGAAGGGCAGCGCGATGACGGCGGTGACCTTGACCATGGCCCCGAGCGCGATGACGACGCACGCGAGGACGAACCGGCCCCGCAGCGCGAGGGCCAGGCCCCCGAGCACCGCGGCGACCATGAGGGCGTCGTTGTGGGCTCCCCCGACGAAGTGGGCGCCGACGAGCGGCACCGCGACGCCGAGCCAGAGCGCCCGCACGGGCGACCAGCCGATCCGGCGGGCCACGTCGGGCACGGCCCAGGCCATGACGACCACCCCGGCCACGGCGAGCAGGCGCAGGAGCAGGAGCGCGACCCACAGCTCACCCGACACCGAGGCGACGACCCGGGCGAGGAGCAGCCACACCGGTCCGTAGGGCGTCGGGCTGTCGAGCCACGTCGGCGCCGTCGATCCGCGCCACGGCGAGTCGAGCTCGCGGACGACGTGGTCGTAGGGGCTGAGCCCCTGGTCCCAGAGCAGGCCCTGCGCGGCGTACGAGTAGAGGTCGCGGCTGTAGAGCGGCATCGCCGCCACGAGCGGCACGAACCACAGCGCGATCGTCGCCCACCACCAGCGCACCGACACGTCCGCCTCGCGCAGGCGCCACCAGGCGAGCACGAGCAGGCCCATCGCGAGGACCGAGACCGTCGCGAGGAGCGGTGAGCCGCCCTTGGTCGTCCACCACGCGAGGCCCGGCCACAGCACACCCGTGTTGGGTCGCGGCAGCGCGCCCGAGCCCCACGACGCGGCGGCGAGCACGACCCCGCCGACGGCGCCGGCCCATCGCCACGTGCCATGGCTGGCGGCGCGTCGCGGCTCAGCCATGCGTGACCGGCTCGTCGCCCCACGCGAGCAGGCGCCACCCGGCCACGGGGTCACCCTCCATCGTCACGACGTGCGCGTTGTCGAGGCGGCGCCCGTCGAAGAAGTCGGCCGGCAGGCCGAGCGAGGCAGAGCACCAGACGCGCATGGCCGCTCCGTGGCTCACGGCGAGGGCGGACTCGTGGCCGTCGGAGGCGATGCGGGCGATCGCCGCGTCGTAGCGCTCCATGAAGCCGGCACCGCTGTCGCCCCCGGGGATCGCGTGGTCGGGCTCGTCGCGCCAGCGGATGACGGCGTCGATGTAGGGCTGCCACTCGGTCGACATCTCGTAGTCGCCGGCCTGGATCTCGCGCAGCCCGGGGAGCACGACCATCTCGAGGCCCAGCATCTCGGCGAGCGGCGCCGCGGTCTGCTGGGTGCGCACGAGGTCGGAGGTGTAGATGGCCCCGAGGTCCTCGCCGCCGAGCCGCTCGGCGAGGTCCCGGGCCTGCCCCCGACCCTCGTCGGTGAGGTCGAGACCGGGCACGGCCGTGTCGAGCTGGCGCGCGACGTTGGCGTGGGTCTGCCCGTGCCGCACGAGGAACAGCCGCACCTCAGAGGCCCTTCACGGTGACGCCGCTCAGGCACTCGACGCCCTTGCTCGGCCCGGTGTGGAAGTTCTTGACGGAGACCGGTGCGGTCGCCCCCGCCGCCAGCGTGACGTCGACCTCCTTGCCGGCGACGTCTGAGCCGTCGGAGTCCTTGACGATGAAGACGGCCACGGTGAACGTGTGCTCCTCGGTGTCGGAGTTGGTCAGCGTGCCGGTGAAGCTCCACGACTCGCCCGTGGGCTCGCACGTCGCGTCCGTGAGGCTCGAGGCCGCGTCGAAGAGGCCGCCGTCGCTCGGCGCGGCCGTGTCGCTCGGGTCCGCCACGTCGTCGCTCGGGGTCTCGGCCGTGATCGTCGGCTGGACGGGCACGCTCACGGTGGGGGCGACGGAGTCGTCGGGCGATGACGGCGCGGGCTGGCCGCACGCGGCGAGCGCCAGCACGAGCGAGGCGGACAGGCCCAGCGCGACGGTCGGGACGGCATACGCCCTGGGTGTGCGGATGACACGGGTGGCTGGGCGGGGTCGGCCTGGCATGGGCACGTGCGGCGCCTTCCTGTCGCGAGGTGTGCGCCGCCCATTGTGCCCCGCTACGACGTCAGGAGAGCGTCAGCCGGGCCGCGACCGCGGCGGCGACCACGAGGACCCCGGCGCCGAGGGCCAGCGTGTCGGGCAGTCGCCACGGCGCCGGGCCCGCCCACGAGCGGCGCCGGGCCTCCGCGAAGCCCCGGGCGTCCATGGCGAGCGCCAGCGCCGACGCCTGGCCCAGGGCGCCGACGAGCAGGCCGCCCGTGACGACGACGGCCTCACGGCCGCGGGCGAGCGGCCCCCGGTCGGCGCGGATGCCGCGCACCCGGCGGGTCGTCATGAGCTCGCCCCAGAGAGTGTCGAACGACTGGAGCCGCTGGAGGGCCGCCGTCGCGGCCACGACGGGACGGGCCGGCAGACGGAGCCGCTGGGCGAGGTGGTCGCCGAGTCCCTCGGGGTCGAGGAAGCCGACGACGAACGCCGACGGGACGAGCAGGCACAGCACGCGCAAGGCCGCCCCGGCCGCGACCTCGAGGTCACGCCCGCCGAGGAGCCAGGCGGACCACGCGACGCCGACGACGGCGAGCCCAGCGGGCGCGAGCCGGGCGAGGACCCCGCGCAGGCGTCCCTCCGGGGCTCGGCCGTGGCCCGGCGCGAGCAGGCCGACGAGCCCCAGCAGGACCTCGACGGCGAGGACGGCGAGGGCCTGGCGCCACGTGTCCAGCAGGGCGGGCAGGGGCAGGACGCACAGCGCCGCGCCGAGCAGCGCGAGCGGGCCGACCCGGGCGAGCAGCGGGTGCCGCTCCGGCTCCGGGTCGGGCGGTGGCTGGTTCGGGGCGGCCAGCTCGACGACGCCGTCGGCGTCGTCGACGACGCCGGGGTCGTGGGTCGTGACGACGACGGCCGCGCCCTCGTCACGGGCCGCCGCGAGCACGCCGGAGACGGCCGCCCACGTGAGCCGGTCCTGCCCGACGGTCGGCTCGTCGGCGAGCACGAGGGCGGGCCCGTGCGCCACCGCGGAGGCCATCGCGAGGCGACGCTGCTCACCGCCCGAGAGCTGGCGCGGGTCGGCGTCGGCGAGGTGGGCGAGCCCGAGGGCCGCGAGCAGGTCGTCGGCTCGGCGACCGGCCGAATCGGGGTCCTGCCCGAGGGCGAGCGGGGTGGTGAGCACGTCGTCGCGCACGGTGCGGCCGACGAGCGAGGTGGCTGCACGCTGCGGCACCCAGGACACGACGCGGGCGAGGTCGATCGAGGACCACTCGTGCGGCGGCGCGAGCCGGTCACGGGCCACGGCGCGGTCGCCGGTCTCGGCCGGCGTGAGGGGCAGCGCGACGTCGACGCTCCCGCCGCTCGGCGAGACGAGGCCGCCGAGTGCGGACATGAGCGAGGACTTGCCGGCCCCGCTCGGCCCGACGAGCGCCAGCGAGCGACCGGCGCGCGCCTCGAGGTCGAGGCCGTCGACGGCGAGCGTCGTGCGCGACCGCTCCCCCAGCCGACGACTGCGGTGCTCGACCCGGACGTCGGCGGCCGCCGCGACGAGACGGCCCTGCGGCACGCGGCCGGCCGCCGCTGACGGGGCCGGCTCGAGAACGAGCTCGAGCGGCTCCGGATCGGGCACGCCAGGGACCCAGATGCCTTGCGCCGCAAGGGAGTTGCCGTGCTCTGCGAGGACCTGACGCGGCTCGCCGTCGGCGACGACCGAGCCGGAGGCGTCGAGGACGACCAGACGGTCGACGAGGTCGAGCCAGCCGCCCAGCCGGTGCTCGACGACGACGAGGGTGAGACCGCGCCGCTCGACGACCTCGGCCACGACGGCACGCACGCCGGCCGCCGTGTCGGCGTCGAGCATCGCCGTGGGCTCGTCGAGCAGCAGCACGGAAGGCTCCATGACGAGCGCGCCCGCGAGCGCCAGCCGCTGGGACTCGCCGCCGCTCAGGGTCGACGGTGGGCTGTCGGGCGGCATCGTCAGCCCGACCTCGCGCAGCGCGGCCGCGACACGTGCCGGCATCTCGTCGCGGGGCAGCACGACGTTCTCGAGGCCGAAGGCGACGTCACGCCCGATGCTCGAGGCGACGACTCCGGCTCCCGGGTCCTGCAGGACGAGCCCCACCGAGCCCGGAACGTCTTGTGGCGCATGACCGCCCACGGTGACGGTGCCCGACAGGTCACCGGCGTCGGCCGTGAGCAGCAGACCGGCGACGGCGCGGAGCAGGGTCGACTTGCCCGACCCGCTCGGCCCGGCGAGCAGCACGCGCTCGCCGGGATCGAGGGTCAGGTCGAGGCCGTCGAGGACCGGACGGGAGCGCCCGAAGGGCCGCCACGTCAGGTCCTCGACGCGCACGCCGACACCCGAGGTCACCGACCGCGACCCCGCGTCGAGGTATTCGGCTTCTCGTGCCATCGGCGCGTCTACCTCGAACCGGTCAGACGGCCCGCTGCTCGCGGACCTCCTGGCCCGGAGGGAACGGGTTGAGCGCGCCCGCCGCGGCGAGCAGGCGCGTCAGGCCGACGGCGAGGAGCGAGCCGAGGACGGCCACCGAGGCGCCGAGCAGGAGCAGGTAGGAGATCTTGTAGCCCCAGCCCCAGTCGGTCCAGTAGGAGTACCACTCGTAGACGGCCTCGAAGGCGCCGCCGAGGAAGCCACCGAGCAACAGCGGCGCCCAGCTGTAGACGGCATACCCGAAGACGGCGAAGCCGAGCTCGACGCCGAGCCCCTGCACGAGGCCCGACACGAGCGTGGTCAGCCCCCACTGCGTGCCGATGAGCGCCGAGACGATCGCCGCGAGCAGCTCGGTGAAGACGGCCGCGCCGGGGCGCCGGATGATGAGCATGCCGACGATGCCGGCGACGAGCCAGGGCCAGTTGAAGAGGGCCCCGAGGGGCGGGAAGGCCGCCGACACGGCCTCGGACGGCACGGAGTAGACGAGCCCCCAGGCCCAGTAGGCGACGCCGAAGGCGACCCCGAGGAAGGCGCAGGTGAGCAGGTCGATGGTGCGCCAGCGGGTCAGCGGCCCGCTCGCGGTGATGGTCTTGGACATGGTGTGTCTCCCGGGTTCCAGTGGATACGTGTGGATACCTGGGGGAAGCCAGCCGGACGGCACACGTCGATGACGTATGCCGTGCGGTGGCCTGAGAAATACCGACTTCCTTCGCCGGTGCTAACCGGAGCAGGTTCGAGGGTCTGCGGCTCGGCCCTTCGGGCTGCCGCACTCTCAGCGCGTGTCGCGCTCCCCTGTCGTGATGGGTGGGTGGTGCTCTTCAGTTGTCGGGGGTGACTCTACTCCGCACGACGTGGGTACAGTCACGGCATGGGACCCAAGGACTCGAAGAAGGCCACCAAGGCGCTCAGCAGGGCGAAGGCCAAGGCCGAGGACGCCGCCACGCCCCGTACGCCGCTCGGCGGCCCCGTGTGGAAGATCCTCAGCGTCGGGTCGACCATCCTCGCCACGAAGATCGCGACCGACGCCACGCAGAAGGGCTGGAAGCTCGCGACCGGCCGCAACGTGCCCGTCAAGGGCGACTTCGAGCGCGAGCGCACCCGCGACGTCATCATCTTCACCGCGATCTCGTCGATGGCCGTGGCCACGGCCCGGGTCGCCGTCGAGCGCGGCGCGGCGAGCTACTACCGGCGCTCGACGGGCCACCTGCCCAAGGCCCTCGAGGACGAGAAGGCGTCGCTCACCGACAAGAAGGCGGCGCGCAAGCTCGCCAAGGGCAAGGACAAGGCCGAGCGCGCCACGAAGAAGGCCATCGACAAGGCCACCGGCGGCCGCTAGGCCGTCAGCTGCCCGACCCGCGCGGCGCGCGGCTCATCGACCGGGCGGTTCAGCGCGAGTGGTCCGGCACGAGCACCGCCGCTCCGTGCACGCGGCCGGCCTCGAGATCCATCAGCGCGCGGTCGGCCTCACCCAGCGGGACCGGCGTCGTGGTCACCCGGAGCCGCAGCCGCTCGGCCAGCAGGAGGAACTCCACCCCGTCCTGCCTCGTGTTGCTCGTGACGCTGCGCACGGACCGCTCCCCGAAGAGATGGCGCTGGTAGTCGAGCGCGGGGATGTCAGTGAGGTGGATTCCCGCCAGGGCGAGAGTGCCGCCCGACGCCAGGGCCTCGAGGGCGACCGGGACGAGCTCGCCCACCGGTGCGAAGAGGATCGCGGCGTCGAGCGGCACCGGCGGCGCGTCGTACGGACCACCGACCGAGGCCGCCCCGAGCTCTGCGGCGAGCGCGCGGGCACCCTCACCCCGGGTCAGCACGTGCACCTCGGCCCCCTGGGCGACGGCGACCTGTGCCGTGAGGTGGGCGCTCGCGCCGAAGCCGTAGATGCCGAGCCGGCCGCCGGGCGGCAGCTGCGCGCGTCGCAGCGAGCGGTAACCGATGATTCCCGCGCACAGCAGCGGCGCCGCGTCGACGTCCGAGAACGAGGCCGGGACCCGGTAGGCGTACGCCTCGGGCACGACGGTCCACTCCGCGTAGCCGCCGTCGGCGTCCCAGCCGGTGTATCGCGAAGCGGCGCAGAGGTTCTCGCGTCCCGAGCGACACCACCGGCACGCGCCGCACGTGGTCCGCAGCCAGGCCACGCCCACCCGGTCCCCGAGCGCGAAGCGGTGTGCGCCCTCTCCGAGGAGTGCCACCTCACCGACCACCTCGTGACCGGGCACGACGCGGTGCCGGTGTCGCGGCAGGTCGCCCGTGACGAGGTGCAGGTCCGTGCGGCACACCCCACAGGCCCGGACACGGATCAGCACGTCGCCGGGGCCGGGCTCCGGGAGGGACAGCTCGGCCCTGACGAGCGGGTGCCGCCGCAGCGGTCCCGGCTCGTCGACGACCCACGCCTGCATGGTGCTCGTCGCGCCTCCCTCGGCCCGTCGGCCGTGCCTGCGCACGACGTGGACCCATCTCACGCCCGGACCGTCAGGCGCGGACAGGGTCCAAGGTCCCGTACCCGGGAGCCCTTCGCCCCTGAGCAGCCCGCCGTCCGGGTGGTGTTCTGGTCTGAGACCGATCGAGGAGGCCATCGTGAGAGCACACGTCGGAGACCGCATCGTGCTCGCGGCAGAGCACGTCGACGAGCCCACCCGCGACGGGGAGGTGCTCGAGGTGCACGGCGACGACGGCGGCCCGCCGTACGTCGTGCGTTGGGCGGACGGCCACACCGGGCTCATCTACCCCGGCCCGGGGTCGGTGCTGCACGTCGGAGTGCCTGGCGACGTGGCTGCGACGGCCGCACCCCGGCCGGCGGAGCCGGCGGACCATGCACCGACTCAGCACCTGCGCGAGTGGCAGGTCCGTGTCTCGCTGCTCGAGTCCGGCGACGACACCAAGGCGACCGTCGTGCTCGTCGCCGACCCGACGGACCGGCTGAGCGCCAAGGGTTCGAGCCACCGGTCGTCCGACGACCCGGCGTCCCGGCGGATCGGCGACGAGGTTGCCGTCGCCCGGGCCCTGCGCCACCTCGCCGACCAGCTGATCGTGGCGGCGGAGCGCGACATCCGGCAGCGCACGGGCGAGGAGGCCCACATCAGGACGACGTGAGCCGATGCCGCACGGCGCGAGCCGCCGCCGGACGGCGCGAGCCCCGGCACCGCCTCGTCCTGCGTCAGCCGTCGCCGACGCGGACGAGGCCCGTCTCGTAGGCCAGCACGACCATCTGCACCCGGTCGCGGAGCCCGAGCTTGGCGAGGATGCGCCCGATGTGGGTCTTGACCGTGGCCTCGGCGACGAAGAACGACGCGGCGATCTCCGCGTTGTTCAGGCCTTTGCCGACGGCCTCGAGCACCTCGCGCTCGCGCTCGGTCAGCACGTCCAGCCGCTCGATCCCCGCCGGCTGCACGGGGGTCGCGAGCACGGGCAGGAAGCGGTCGAGCAGCCGCCTCGTCGGTCCGGGCGCGACGACGGCGTCCCCGGTGTGCACGGCCCGGATCGCCGAGAGCAGCTCCGACGGGCCGGCGTCCTTGAGCAGGAAGCCGGCCGCGCCCGCGCGGAGCGCCGCGTAGACGTACTCGTCGAGGTCGAAGGTCGTCAGGACGAGCACCTTGGGGGTGGCGCCGCGCTCGACGACCCGGCGCGTCGCCTCGATGCCGTCGAGCCGCGGCATGCGGATGTCCATGAGCACGACGTCGACGTCGCGACCGGGCAGTGCGTCGAGCGCGGCCAACCCGTCGGCGCACTCCGCGACGACGTCGATGTCGGGCTCGGCGTCGAGCACCATGCGGAAGCCCGCTCGCACGAGCGCCTGGTCGTCGACGATCATCACCCGGGTCGGCCGGTCGGTCGGCCGCTCCGTCGTCACCTCGGTCATCGCTCCCCCTCCGTCGGCATCGTCGCGAGGACCTCGAAGCCGCCACCAACCCGCGGCCCCGCGGTCAGGGTGCCCCGGTGCACGGCGACCCGCTCGCGCATGCCGGGCAGCCCGTGGCCACGGCCGTCGTCGACGCTGCGCGCCCCGACCCCGTCGTCGCACACGCAGATCCGCAGCACCTCGTCGGTCTGCTCGACGTCGACGACGGCGCTCGCCCCGGGTCCGGCGTGCTTGATGACGTTGGTGAGGGCCTCCTGGACGACGCGGTAGGCCGCGAGGTCGAGGCCCACGGATCGCCCGCGCTCCGCGCCCCGGACGGTCAGCGTCACCGGCACCCCGGCGGCGCGCACGCCCGCGACGAGGTCGTCGAGCTGGGCGACCCCGCCGGTCGGTGCGAGCTCGACGCCCGAGTCCGGGTCGCGCAGCACCCCGACGAGGCGTCGGGTCTCGGTCAGGGCGTCACGGGCGGTCGACCCGATGGTCTCGAGCGCGCCCACCGACCGGGCCAGCGCGCCCTCGGGACTGCGCTCGGCGGCATACGCGGCGCCGTCGGCCTGCACGACGATGACCGACAGCGCGTGGGCCACGACGTCGTGCATCTCGCGGGCGATGGCCGCGCGCTCCTGCTGGGCGGCGAGCCGCAGGGCCTGCTCGCGCTCGCGCTCGACCCGCTCGGCGCGGTCCTCGAGGTCGGCGAGGCGCTGGAGGCGGGCGCGCTTGAGGTCGCCGAGCGCCCACGCCGCGAGCGAGGCGGCGGCGCAGGCGACGAAGGTGAAGAGGAACTCGCCCGGCCCCGGCACCCGGCCGCTGACCGCGCTGAACCGCACCCCGGCGATGGCCGAGCCCAGCGCGGCGACGCCCAGCCCGGCGAGGCGGACGGCGCGGCGTCGGTCGTAGGCGGCGAGCGAGTAGAGGGCGACGAGGAAGGCGATGTCGCCGGGGAGGAGGCTGCTCGTCGGGACGACCCGGAGCGCGAGCGCGATGCTCACGACGGCGAAGGCCGTGGCGGGGTGCGAGCGGCGCCAGATGAGGGCGAGGTTGGACAGGCCCACGACGGCCCACCCGATGCCCTGGCCCTCGCCGAGGACGACGAGCCCGAGGAGAGCGAGGACGATCGCGAGCGGCACGTCGAGGAGCATCGGCCGGCGCTGCAGCCAGTCGTAGACGCTCCCCTCACTCACCCCCCGAGCCTACGAGGGCCGTGCGACCGGGTCGTCAGACCGTGGTCGGAGACCCGCCGACGCTGCCGTCCAGCAGGCGGATGTCTCGATGATCACGCGGCGAAGCACGACTGCCTGCCGGGGTGCGGGAGGACGATGGAGAGGGACCCGAGGAGGGGCCATGAGCACTCACGTGAGACCGGAGAGGCACGGACCGGCGCCGGCGCTGACGTTCCTCGGCGCCGCCGGGACCGTCACCGGCAGCAAGTTCCTCGTCGAGGGAGAGGGCGCTCGGCTCATGGTCGACTGCGGCCTCTACCAGGGCGAGCGTCGCTGGCGGTCGCTCAACTGGGAGGCCCCTCCGGTCGACCCCGCCTCGGTCGACGCCGTGGCCCTGACCCACGCCCACCTCGACCACTGCGGCTACCTGCCCGCACTGGTCCGGGGCGGCTTCGCGGGACCGGTGCACGCGACGGCCGGCACCGCGGCCCTCGCGGGCGTCATCCTCCGCGACAGCGCGCACCTGCAGGAGGAGGAGGCCGAGGGGGCCCGGCGCGGCGGGTGGTCGCGGCACGACCCACCGCTCCCGCTCTACACCGTCGCCGACGCGGACGAGGCCGTCGCCGCCCTGCGCCCCGTGGGCGACGACGCGGCCGTACGTGTGGGCGGCGCCGCGGGCGCCACCGTGACCTTCGTGCCCGCCGGGCACATCCTCGGGTCGTCGAGCGTGCTCGTCGAGATCGACGGCGCGAGCGTCCTCTTCTCCGGCGACCTCGGCCGGCCCGACCACCCGGTGCTGCTCCCTCGGGCGCGGCCGCCCGCAGCCCGCACCGTCGTCGTCGAGTCGACCTACGGCGACCGGGCCCACCCCGAGATCGACCGCGGCCACCGGGTCATGGCCGACGCGATCCGCCGCACCGTCCGGCGCGGAGGCAGCGTCGTCGTGCCCGCCTTCGCGGTCGACCGCACCGAGATCGTCCTGCTCGCCATCGCCGACCTCGTCGAGAGCGGAGCGATCCCCGACGTCCCGGTGTGGGTCGACAGCCCGATGGCCCTCGCGGCGCTCGACATCTACCGCGACCCCGCCCACGCCGGTGAGGTGCGTCCCGACGCGCTCGAACGGCTTCGGCGGCTCTCGGGCCTGCGGACCGCGCACAGCGCCGAGGAGTCGATCCGTCTCAACACCCCGGGCACGCCGTGCATCATCGTGTCGGCCTCCGGGATGGCGACGGGGGGCCGCGTCGTGCACCACCTGCGGCACCTGCTGCCCCAGGCGCGCAACACCGTGCTGCTCACCGGCTACCAGGCCGTCGGGACCCGCGGCCGCGACCTGCAGGAGGGCGCCCGCGAGCTCAAGATGGCCGGTCGCTACGTCCCGGTGCGGGCCGAGGTCGTCACCCTCGACGACTTCTCCGTCCACGCCGACGCCGACGAGCTGCTTACCTGGATCGGCGAGATGCCGCACCCTCCGGAGAGCGTCCACGTCGTCCACGGGGAGCCGGGGGCCGCGCGGGCGCTGGCGGACGGCATACGCGAGCGGTTCGACTGCGCCGTCTCGGTGCCGCGCCTGGGCGAGCGGGTGCTGCTCGACTGACGTCTGCTCGGTCACTCGACCCGCGAAGACCTTCCCGCAAGGGCCCGGAGGTGGTCTCCTTGGAGGAGAGCCCCAGCGCGAGGAGGTGTGCCATGGAGGCACGGGTCGGTGACCGCATCACGATGGCCGCGGAGCACGTCGGTCAGAGCACGCGCGAGGGCGTCATCCGCGAGGTGAAGGGTGAGGGCGGCGCACCGCCCTACGTCGTGGAGTGGTCCGACGGCCACACCGGGATCATCCATCCCGGCCCCGGGTCGGTGCTGCGCTGCGAGCACCCCGCCGACGACGCGGCCGGCTCCTAGACGTCGAGCGCGCGAACGATCGGCACCCCGGCCCGGTAGGCGAGGTGCAGGTGGCTCGGCGCGTCGATGACCGCCAGCTCGGCGGGCTGCCCCGGCGCGACCCGACGATCCAGGCCGAGCGAGCGCGCTGAGACGGCCGTCGCGGCGTGCAGCGCCTCGGCGGGCGTCATCCCCATCTCGCGCACGGCGAGGGCGATGGCGAAGGGGATCGACGACGAGTAGCACGTGCCGGGGTTGCAGTCGCTCGCGAGCGCGACGTCGACGCCGGCGTCGATGAGCGCCCGCGCGTCGGGGTAGGGCGACCGCGTCGAGAACTCGACGCCGGGGAGCAGGGTGGCCACGGTCGTGCCGCGTGCGGCGGCGAGCGCCTCGACGTCCGCGTCGTCCAGGAAGGTGCAGTGGTCGACGCTGCGGGCACCGAGCTCGCAGGCCAGGCGGACGCCGGGGCCGTGGCCGAGCTGGTTGCCGTGGACGCGGAGCGACAGTCCGGCGGCGCGACCGGCCTCGAGGACGGTGCGGGCCTCGTCACCGTCGAAGGCGTGCGCCGAGTGCGGCTCGCAGAAGACGTCGATGCTCTCGGCGAGCGCGGTGGGGCCGTCGGCGACGACCGCGTCGAGCATGGGGCCCGTCACGAGGTCGACGTAGGCCGCCCGCCGCGTCGCGTACTCCCCGGGGACCACGTGCGCACCGAGGAAGGTCGTGTGCGGGGTGAGCTCGCGGGCGACGCGCAGGCTGCGCAGCTCGTCGTCGAGGGTGAGGCCGTAGCCGCTCTTGATCTCGACCGTCGTCGTGCCCTGCGCACGCATCTCGGCGACGCGGGAGGCCACGAGGGCGCGGAGGTCGTCGTCGCTCGCGGCCCGGGTGGCGGCGACCGAGACGGCGATGCCCCCTCCGTCGTAGGGCGTGCCGGTCATGCGGGCCGCGAACTCCGCCGATCGGTCGCCGGCGAAGACGAGGTGCGTGTGCGAGTCGACGAAGCCGGGGATGACCGCACGGCCGCCGAGGTCGCGCCGGTCGTCGGCGGCGGGGGCCTTGGCCGCCGGACCGACCCACTCGACCTCGCCGGCGGCCGAGACGACCAGGGCCGCGTCGCGGACGATGCCGAGGAGGGCGTCGCCGGGGTCGGTGTGGCCGTCGCGCCGCTCCGGGTCGTTCGTCGTCAGCTCGGCGATGCCCGTGAGGAGCAGGCTCACGCCGGGACCCCTCCCGCGACCCGGTCGATGGCGCCGACGAGCATCCGCCCGACGTCGCCCATCCGGTGGTGGCCGTCGCTGACGACGACGTCGCCACCGACGACGACGGTCGAGACGTCCGACGCGACGCACGCGTAGATGATCTGGTCGTGCGCGGCACCAGCCGTGTTGACCGTGTCGGTGCGCACCGTGACGAAGTCGGCCAGGGCGCCCTTGCTCAGGTGGCCGCCGTCGGACCAGCCGAGGGACCGGTAGCCGTTGAAGGAGGCCGCGAGGAGCAGG
This sequence comes from Terrabacter sp. Root181, assembly GCF_001428505.1. Taxonomy (GTDB): domain Bacteria; phylum Actinomycetota; class Actinomycetes; order Actinomycetales; family Dermatophilaceae; genus Terrabacter. Next base: position 730,236 of record NZ_LMHU01000001.1, on the reverse strand, counting down.
TCGTTGGCCGAGAAGCGGTCGCGCTCGTTGGTGACGAGCCGCTCGTGCATCTCGAGACCCCGCAGCTCCTCGAACGGGTCGATGACGACGTGCTGGTCGGAGCCCAGCGAGATCGGGCTGCCGGCGTCGTGGAGGGCCCGGGCCGGGCCGATGCCGTCGGCGAGGTCGCGCTCGGTCGTCGGGCAGAAGCACGCACCCGTGCCGGTGCCGCCGAGCAGGTCGATGTCGCGGTCCTCGAGGTGGGTGGCGTGCACGGCCGTCGAGTGGGCACCGAGGGCACCGGCCTCGTCGAGCAGCTGGGTCGGGCTGGCACCGTAGAACATCTGGCAGGCGAGGTTCTCGCCGTGCTGCTCGGAGAGGTGCACGTGCAGCGGCAGGTCGCCGACGGCTTCGACGACCCGGGGCAGGTCGGCGCGCTTGACCGCGCGGACGGAGTGGATGGCCGCGCCGAGCCGCACGCGGTCCGTCTCGGGGCGCCGTGCCGACATGCGCGCGGCCCAGGCCTCGACCGTGCCGTCGCTGAACCGCCGCTGGCCGGGGTGCAGCTCGACGTGGCCGCCGCCGTTGAGGCCGCCCTCGAGGTAGCACGTGTCGAGCAGGGTGAGCCGGATCCCGGCCTCGTCGGCGGCCTGGCGCACCGCGAGACCCATGGCGTTCGGGTCGCCGTACGCGTGGCCACCCGGACGGTGGTGGACGTAGTGGAACTCCCCCACGAGCGTGATGCCGGCCTGCACCATCTCGGCGAAGACCGCCCGCGCGAGCGCGAAGTACGTGTCGGGGTTGAGCTGCTCCGCGGCGGCATACATCTGCTCGCGCCAGCTCCAGAAGTTGCCGCCGCCCCCGTTGACGCGCCCGCGGAGGGCACGGTGGAAGGCGTGGCTGTGCGCGTTGGCCATGCCGGGCAGCGTCACGCCGGCGAGGCGGACGTCGTCGGGCTGGGGGTCCGCGTCGACAAGGACCTCCTTGAGCAGGCCGTCCTGCGTCACGAGGCGGACGCGTCGAGCGAATCCTCCTGTCAGCCAAGCACTCTCACACCAGAACGCGGTCATCGGACGTCGCTCATCGACTCGGGGTCCTTCCCTGTGCACAGCTCGGTCACGACGGCGGTGAGGGCCGTGACCCCATGGTGGCAGTCGTCCACGTCTGCGTGCTCGACCGGAGAGTGTGAAACTCCTGTGGGGTTGCGGACGAAGAGCATCGCGCTCGGCACCCCGTGCGTCGCGAGGATGCCCGCGTCGTGCCCGGCGCCCGTGCCGAGCAGCGGCGCGTCGGGCAGGACGCCGCGCAGCCTGCCGACGAGGCCGGCGTCGAAGGTGGTCGTCGGCGTCCACGACTCCGGCGTCGTCGTCGCGCCGAGGCGGCCGGCCTCCGCCGACACGGCGTCGACCACCGCGTGCACGACGTGCTCGCTGCGGCCCCGGGCGTCGAGCCAGGCCGTGACGTGGCTCGGGATCGCGTTGACCCCGCCGGGGATGACGTCGACCTTGCCCACGGTGGCCACGCAGCCGAGCCCGACGGCATACGACCGGGCGGTCTGGATGACCGTGGCCAGGCCGATCATCGCGTCCCGGCGGTCGGCGATGCGCGTCGTGCCCGCATGGTTGGCCTCACCGGGGATGTCGATGCGCCAGCGACCGTGGGGCCAGATGTCGGTGCCGATCGCGACGGCGCGGGCCGGGTCGGTGAGGTCCTCGCCGCCGTCGGGGGTGAGCGCGAGCGCCTTGCCCTGCTCGACGTGCAGCTCGACGAACCGGCCGACGCGACGCACGGCCTCGTCGTCGCGGCCGAGCGTCTCCGGGTCGCGCCCCGCGTTGCGCCAGGCGTCGGCCATCGACACGCCGTCGTCGTCGGTGAGCGACCGGGCACGGTCGGCGTCGAGGGCGCCGGTGATGATGCGCGAGCCCGCGCAGGCGATGCCGAAGCGCGCCCCCTCCTCGTCGACGAAGTTGACGACCCCGAGCGGCACGTCGGGCTCGAACCCTGCGTCACGCAGCGCGTCGACCGTCGCGAGCGCGCTGACCACGCCGAGCGGTCCGTCGAACGCGCCGCCGTCGGGGACGGAGTCGAGGTGCGAGCCGATGACGACGCCGGGCGTCGCGTCGGGGTCGCCCCACCAGCCCCACTGGTTGCCGGCCCGGTCCTCGACGAGGTCGAGGCCCCGCGCCGCGCACTCGCCCGCGAACCACTCCCGCAGGTCGTGGTCGGTCCGGGTCCATGCGTAGCGGCGGTAGCCGCCCGACGCGGGCGCGCGACCGACGGGCTCGAGATCGGCCCACATCTTCTCGAAGCTCGTCGTCACCTCGATCACCACTCCTCGCAACGCCGGCGCCTGCGTCCGGCGGCATAACTAGGCTCTGTCACATGGACCCTGACCGCGATGACACCGCAGAGCGTAGTGACTCGGGCTCGGAACCGCCGATCCGCACGCCGGCGGTCGACGCGGTCCTCGCGGCTGGCATCGAGCACACGGTGACCCGGCACGGGCGCGTCTCGAGTCTCGAGGAGGCGGCCGCCGCCCGGGGCATCGAGCCGCGTGACCTCATCAAGACCCTCGTCGTGCGCCGGGCGGAGGACGACCACGTCTTCGTCCTCGTACCCGGTGACCGCACCTTCTCGTGGGCCAAGGTGCGCGCGTTGCTCGGCACGAACCGCATCTCGATGCCCGACGCCGACGCCGCGAAGGCCGTCACGGGCTACGAGCGCGGCACCATCACGCCCTTCGGCTCCGCTGCGCGCCTGCCCGTCATCGCCGACACCCACCTCGTCGGCCGCCGCATCTCGCTCGGCGGCGGCGGCCACGGGATCGGCCTCACCGTCAACGGCGACGATGTCATCCGCCTCTTCGACGCGACCGTCGCCGACATCTCCGACGAGGAGGTCCGCAAGGACCGTTGACGCCCCCGCGGCCCCGAGGGCGCAGACTGTGCACATGTCACGCACCCCGCTGCCCACCAAACCGTGCGCTCGATGCGGCCGCACGATCACGTGGCGCAAGGCCTGGGAGCGCGACTGGGCGACGGTCCGCTGGTGCTCCGACAACTGCCGCAAGCACGGTCTGACGCCCGTCGACCTCGAGCTCGAGGACGCCCTCACGAAGCTCGTCAGGGCACACCCCGCCTCGGCCACGGTCGACCCGTCGGAGGCGGCCAGGGCCGTCGGTGGCGCGGACTGGGAGCAGCTCGTCGAGCCGGCCCGGAACGCCGCCCGGCGGCTCGTGGCCGCCGGGCGCGCCCAGATCATCCAAGGTGGCCGGGTCATCGACCCGGACCACGCGAAGGGCCCGATCACGGTGCGCCGCCCCCGCTGAGCCCGCCCTGCACACCCGCGCGGTTCGATGTATCGCACGGTCATGGGTGACCGCGCGATACATCGAACGAGGGGGACGGCATACGCCCTCTCAGCCCTCCTGCATCGGGACGCGGACGCCGCGCTCGTGCGCGACGCGGTCGGCGATGTCGTAGCCCGCGTCGACGTGGCGGATGACACCCATGCCGGGGTCGTTCGACAGGACGCGCGCGAGCTTCTGCGCCGCGAGGTCGGTGCCGTCGGCGAGCGAGACCTGGCCGGCGTGCAGGCTGCGGCCGATGCCGACGCCGCCGCCGTGGTGGATCGAGACCCAGCTCGCGCCCGAGCTCGTGTTGACGAGCGCGTTGAGCAGCGGCCAGTCGGCGATGGCGTCGGAGCCGTCGGCCATCGACTCGGTCTCGCGGTAGGGACTCGCGACGGAACCGCTGTCGAGGTGGTCGCGACCGATGACGATCGGCGCCGAGATCTCGCCCGTGCGCACCATCTCGTTGAACTTCAGACCCGCCTTGTCGCGCTCGCCGTAGCCGAGCCAGCAGATGCGGGCAGGCAGGCCCTGGAAGGCGATCCGCTCCTGCGCGCCGCGGATCCACTTGTGCAGCCGGTCGTTGTCGGGGAAGAGCTCGAGCACGGCCTTGTCGGTCGCGGCGATGTCGCGCGGGTCGCCCGAGAGCGCGGCCCAGCGGAACGGGCCCTTGCCCTCGCAGAAGAGCGGTCGGATGTAGGCCGGGACGAAGCCGGGGAACTCGAAGGCCCGGTCGTAGCCACCCTGGCGGGCCTCGTCGCGGATCGAGTTGCCGTAGTCGAAGACCTCGGCGCCGGCGTCCTGGAACTCGACCATGGCCTTGACGTGCTTGGCCATCGAGGCGCGGGCCCGGTCGGTGAAGTCCTCGGGCTTCTTCTCGGCGTACTCGGCCCAGTCGGCGAGGTCGACGCCCTCGGGCAGGTAGCTGAGCGGGTCGTGCGCCGACGTCTGGTCGGTGACGATGTCGATCTCGACCCCGCGACGGAGCAGCTCGGGGAAGACCTCGGCCGCGTTGCCGACGACCCCGACCGACCAGCCGCGGCGCTCGCGCTTGGCCGCGAGCGCCTTCTCGATCGCGTCGTCGAGGTCCGTGGCGACCTCGTCGAGGTAGCGGTGCTCGACGCGGCGCTGGAGGCGGGCGGGGTCGACGTCGACGATGAGGCAGGCGCCGTCGTTGAGGGTGACGGCGAGCGGCTGCGCGCCGCCCATGCCGCCGCACCCGCCGGTCAGGGTGAGCGTGCCGGCGAGCGTGCCGCCGAACTTCTTCTCGGCGACGGCGGCGAAGGTCTCGTAGGTGCCCTGGACGATGCCCTGGGTGCCGATGTAGATCCACGACCCGGCCGTCATCTGGCCGTACATCGTCAGCCCGAGGTGCTCGAGCCGGCGGAACTCGGGCCACGTCGCCCAGTCGCCGACGAGGTTGGAGTTGGCGATGAGCACGCGCGGTGCCCACTCGTGCGTCTGCATGACGCCGACCGGGCGACCGGACTGCACGAGCATCGTCTCGTCCTGCTTGAGCGTGGTCAGCGTGCGGACCATCGCGTCGAAGGACTTCCAGTCGCGGGCCGCGCGACCGGTGCCGCCGTAGACGACGAGGTCGTCTGGACGCTCGGCCACCTCGGGGTCGAGGTTGTTCATGAGCATCCGCAGGGGGGCCTCGGTGGCCCACGACTGCGCCGTCAGGGTCGTCCCACGCGCCGCGCGGACGGGTCGTGCACCTTCCATGTCACTCTCCTTCGAGGTGGAAAACGTTGGTATGCCGGGTCGCTCAGCGGAGGGGGCCGGTGACGGACTCCGCGGCGGCGAGGACGTCGCCGTCGGTCACGGCCTGGTGGGCGCCCTCGATGTCGGGGGCCAGGAAGCGGTCCGGGCCGGGAGCCGCGTTGGTGCGGGCCGCGAGGGCCGTGATGACCGCGCCCGTGGCGGGCGAGGGCTCGAGCGGGGCCCGCAGCTGGATGCCGCGCGCCGCCGCCAGCACCTCGATGGCGAGGACCCGGCCGAGGGCGTCGACCGAGCGGCGCAGCTTGCGGGCGCCGGACCACCCCATCGACACGTGGTCCTCCTGCATGGCCGAGCTCGGGATCGAGTCGACCGACGCGGGGACGGCGAGACGCTTCATCTCCGAGACCATGGCGGCCTGGGTGTACTGCGCGATCATCAGGCCCGAGTCGACGCCGGGGTCGTCGGCGAGGAAGGGCGGCAGGCCGTGGTTGCGGGCCTGGTCGAGGAAGCGGTCGGAGCGGCGCTCGGCCATCGAGGCGACGTCGGCGGCGACGATCGCGAGGAAGTCGAGGACGTAGGCGACGGGCGCCCCGTGGAAGTTGCCGTTGGACTCGACGCGGCCGTCGGGGGTGACGACGGGGTTGTCGACGGCCGAGGCCAGCTCGGCCGCGGCGACGCGGGCGGCGTGCTCGACCGTGTCGCGGGCGCCGCCGTGCACCTGCGGTGCGCACCGCAGGGAGTACGCGTCCTGCACGCGGGTGCACTCCTCGGTGCGGTGCGACTCGCGGATCGGCGAGTCAGCCATGACGGCACGGATGTTGGCGGCCGATGCACCCTGGCCCACCTGCGGGCGCAGGGCGTGCAGGTCGGGGGCGAAGACGTCGTCGGTGCCGAGGAGTCCCTCGACGCTCATGGCTGCCGAGACGTCGGCGACCTTGAGCAGGTGGCGCAGGTCGTGGATGGCGAGCACGAGCATGCCGAGCATGCCGTCGGTGCCGTTGATGAGGGCGAGGCCCTCCTTCTCGGCGAGGACGACGGGCTCGATCCCGCTGTCGCGCAGGGCGGTTGCCGCGTCAGTGAGGGTGCCGTCGGCGAGGCGCACGGGGCCCTCGCCCATGGCGGCGAGCGCGCAGTGCGCCAGCGGCGCGAGGTCGCCGGAGCAGCCGAGCGAGCCGTACTCGTGCACGACCGGGGTGATGCCGGCACTCAGCAGGGCGGCATACGCCCTCGCGGTCTCGAGGCGCACGCCGGTGCGTCCGGTCGCGAGGGTCGAGAGGCGCAGGAGCATGAGGGCGCGCACGACCTCGCGCTCGACCTCGGGGCCGGCACCGGCCGCGTGCGAGCGCACGAGCGAGCGCTGGAGCTGGGCACGCAGGGCGGTCGGGATGTGGCGCGTCGCGAGCGCGCCGAAGCCGGTCGAGACGCCGTAGTGGGCGACCGTGTCGTGGGCCAGGTCCTCGATGACCTCGCGGCTGCGGGCGATCTCGGCCTCGGCCTCGGCGGACAGCTCGACCCGGGCGTCGTGGCGGGCGACGGCGACGACGTCGTCGATGGAGAGCGGGCCGGTGCCGACGGTGACGGTGCCGGCGAATGAGGCGGAGGCGGCGACGGGGGCGGGTGCTGCGTTCATGCCTCCATCGAACCGCCGAACGGCTGGCGCGGCGGCCCACGAGGGGGGACAATTGTCTCGGATGCGAGACTTGCTCGATCGTGGACTGGAGGTGGCCCACATGTCCAACGCCCCGGCCGCCGCCAACGCGCTCGACGTCCTCGAGCACCTCTCCCGCCACGCCGAGCCGGTGCCGGCCGCGTCCATCGCCCGCGACCTCGGGCTCCCCCGCAGCTCGGTCTACCACCTGCTCAAGGTCCTGCACAGCCGCGGCTACGTCACCCACTACGTCGAGGAGCGGCGCTTCGGCCTCGGCCAGGCGGCCTACGAGCTGGGCTCGGCCTACCAGCGGCAGGCGCCCCTGGCCCGCGTCGCCCGCGCGGCGATGCGCCGGCTCGTCGACCAGAGCGGCCGCAACGCCCACTTCGCCACCCTCGACGGGCGCGACGTCATCTACCTCCTCGAGGAGCGCGCGCCCGGGCAGCCGATGCTCGTCACCGACGTCGGCGTGCGCCTGCCCGCGCACCTCACGGCGAGCGGTCTCGCGATGCTGTCGGCGCTCCCCGCCACCCAGGTGCGCGCCCTCTACCCCGACCGGGCCTCCTTCGTGCAGCGCAGCGGCGGCGGGCCGCGGTCGCTCGCCGAGCTGCGGAGCGTGCTCACCCGCACGCGCACCGACGGCTACGCCCGCGAGGAGGGCACCGTGACGGCCGACCTGTCGTCGGTCGCCGTGCCCGTGCTCGACCGGGCGGGACGGCCGCTCGCCGCGATCGCCCTGACGCTGCGCACCCCCGACGCCGGCGCCGAGCACGTGGCCGAGCTCGTGGCGCGGGCCCGTCTGGCGGCCGACGACATCGCGCGCCGCCTCAGCCCCAGCGCCTCGTCCGGCCGTCGAGGTCAATAGGCTCGCACCCATGCGCGCCATCACGATCCCCGAGCCCGGAGACGCCGACAGCCTGCTCCTCGACGAGGTGCCCGAGCCCGAGGTGAAGGCGGGGCAGGTTCTCATCGACGTCGTCGCCGCGGGCGTCAACCGCGCCGACGTCATGCAGCGCCTCGGGCACTACCCGCCGCCGCCCGGTGCGTCGGAGTATCCCGGCCTCGAGGTGAGTGGCCGGATCGCGGCGCTCGGCGACGGCGTCGAGGGCTGGCGGATCGGTGACGAGGTGTGCGCCCTCATCGACGGCGGCGGCTATGCCGAGCAGGTCGTGGCACCCGCCGAGCAGGTGCTGCCCGTGCCGCGGGGCGTCTCGCTCATCGACGCAGCCGGACTGCCGGAGGTGACGTGCACCGTGTGGTCCAACGTCTTCCTCGTCGCCAACATCCAGCCCGGCCAGGTGCTGCTCGTCCACGGTGGCAGCTCGGGCATCGGCACCATGGCCATCCAGCTCGCCAAGGCGGTCGGCGCGCACGTCGCCGTCACGGCCGGCAGCCAGGCCAAGCTCGACGTGTGCCGCGAACTCGGCGCCGAGTTCCTCGTCAACTACCGCGAGGAGGACTTCGTCGAGCGGGTCCGCGAGCTGACGAAGGGGCATGGCGCCGACGTCATCCTCGACAACATGGGCGCGAAGTACCTCGCCCGCAACGTCGAGGCCCTCGCCATCAGCGGTCGTCTCGTGACCATCGGTCTCATGGGCGGCCGCACGGGCGAGCTCGACATGGGCATGCTGCTGGCCAAGCGCGCCGCCGTCATCGCCACGTCGCTGCGGGCCCGCCCCGCCACGGAGAAGGCCGCCATCGTGGCCGCCGTCCGCGAGCACGTGTGGCCCCTCCTCGAAGCTGGCGCGGTGCGGCCGGTCATCCACTCGCGGCACCCGCTCGAGCACGCCGCCGCGGCGCACCGCGAGATGGAGGCCTCCGGCCACATCGGCAAGATCCTCCTCACCACCTGAATCCGGTCGTGTCGGACTCGTCCCCTGACGCGTCCGACGCGACCGGCGTACCGTCGATCGATGGGCCACTTCGGCTCGAAGCGGCCCCCGATCGCAACGGGAGGTTCACGGTGTTCATCCAGGTCATCCAGGGTCGGTGCACCGACGCCGACGCCATCCACCGGCAGATGGACCGGTGGCGCGAGGAACTCGAGCCGGGCGCGCAGGGCTGGCTCGGCGGGACGTACGGCATCACGGAGGACGGCGAGTTCGTCGGCGTGGTCCGCTTCGACTCGCGGGCCTCGGCCGAGGCCAACTCGGCCCGCCCCGAGCAGGGCGCATGGTGGGAGCAGACGGCTCGGCTCTTCGACGGAGAAGCCAGCTTCCACGACTGCGACGACGTGACGATGATGCTCGACGGCGGCAGCGACGACGCCGGCTTCGTCCAGGTCATCCAGGGCCGGCTCAGCGACGCGGAGCGCTTCCGCCACATGATGGAGGGCCCGATGGACATGCTCCACGAGGCCCGCCCCGACATCATCGGCGGCACCATCGCGATCGACGCCGACGGCTTCTTCACCCAGACGATGGCCTTCCGCACCGAGGACGCGGCGCGCGAGGGCGAGCAGAAGAGCCCGCCCCCCGAGACCCAGGCGGAGATGGACGAGATGATGGCGCTGATGAGCGACGTCAGCTACCACGACCTCCACCACCCGTGGTTCGCCACGGCCGGCGCGCGCTGACAACCTCGCACCTGCCCGCCCTCGGGCTCGACCTGAGGGCGGGTGCCTCGTCGCGCCTGGACGCCCGTGCGACCTGACGGGGGACGCACGGGCCCCGACCATCCAGACCGGCGCGTGAGGCAGGATGGAGCGCATGAGCGACGACGCGAGCCGACAGGGCCAGGGCACCGACACCGACTCCCAGCGCGACGAGCCGCGCATCGTCGTCGTGACCCCCGACGGCATGGGCGTCGCGAACGCTCAGGACGACGACCCCGCCGATGGCAAGCACACCCACGCGGAGAGCCGCGAGGAGCGACGCGAGCGGGAGCGCACCAACCCGGCGGACCTCGTCGAGGAGCCGGCCAAGGTCATGCGCATCGGCTCGATGATCAAGCAGTTGCTCGAGGAGGTGCGCAACGCTCCTCTCGACGAGGCCGGGCGCCGCCGCCTCGCCGACGTGCACCACCGCTCCATCGAGGAGCTCAAGGACGGCCTCGCGCCCGAGCTCGTCGCCGAGCTCGACCGGATCGCGCTGCCGTTCCGCGACGACTCCCCGTCCGACGCGGAGCTGCGCATCGCCCAGGCCCAGCTCGTCGGCTGGCTCGAGGGGCTCTTCCACGGCATCCAGACGGCGCTCGTCGCGCAGCAGATGGCGGCGCAGCAGCAGCTCCAGCAGATGCGCGCCCTGCCGCCCGGCCCGGGCGTCACCTACGGGACGCCTCCCGGCATGCAGCCGGGCGAGCACCACCCGGGCGACCCGGGCCCCACCGGCCAGTACCTCTGACCCGAGGGTCAGAGCCAGCTGGAGCGCTCGCGCTCGGTGGGCACGACGCCCGTGTCCCACTGCGTGAACGGGGCCTCGAGCTTGTAGCGGAAGTCCGGCTGCCTCAGCAGGACCACGGGCTGGGCGTTCCCGGGGTTGTCGAGCGACTCGAAGTAGTCGACGCCCCAGTGGAACCACCGCATGCAGAAGAGCCGCATCGTCAGGCCGTGCGTCACGATCACGACGTTGCGCGGCGCGGCCGGCGTCTCGAAGTTGCGGTGCATCGACTCGAGGAACGTCGACACCCGGTCGTAGACGTCCGAGCCGGACTCCCCCTCGGTGAAACGGTAGAAGAAGTGGCCGTAGCGGTCGCGCTGCGCCTTCTGCTCGGCGATGTCGACGGGGTCCTGGAAGTTGGCCCAGTCCTGCTCGCGCAGGCGCGGCTCGACCCGCACGTCACCCGCAGCGACCGGCAGAGCCATCGCCTCGACCGTCTGCCGGGTGCGGACGTAGGGCGAGGCGTACACCTCCACCGACTCACCGTCGAGCACGTCCCGGATGACGGCACCGGTCTGGCGCGCCTGCTCGAATCCCTTGGGTGTCAAGCCGATCCGATGGTCGGGGACCCGCTCGTAGATGGTGTCGTCGAGGTTCCCCTCGGACTCGCCGTGTCGCACGAGGATGATCCGGGTCGGTCGGTGCTCGAGGCTCACCGCCTCAGACTACGGTCGCGACCACGCGCCGCCCACGGGGCGACGAGCAGCACGAGCCACGCGAAGCCGACGACGAAGCTCGCCACGAGGATGACGACCCCGGCCGACCCGCCGAGGACGCGCGGGCCGAGGACGAGCAGGACGGCATACGCCACGAGCGCCGTGACGACGACGGCCTTGCGACGAGTCGACCCCATGACTCCTCCTCGCTGCGTGCGCTGACGTCCTCATCGCAGCACGCCGACGTGAACGGGCGGCACCGTCCGGGTGACACGTCCCGGTCCGGTTAGGGTGAGTCGATGCGACAGGTGGGCGACCTGCTGACCGGTGACAGCCCCTGGCTGCGCCGGGCCTCGCACGTGCTCAAGTGGCTCGCGGTGCTCGCAGCCTGCTACCTCGGCGGGGTCGCTGCGACCAACCTCGCGCCGACCGTCGCCGAGACGTCGCAGTACCGCGCCGTCCTGCGCCTCGACCCCGTGCCGCGTCACTCCCCCGTGCTCCACGCGCCCACGATCGTCGGGGACGTCGACGTCCAGTTCGCCTCTCCCATCGTCGCGCCCGGCCTCGACGTGCAGGTCGCCGTGCGCGAGGAGATCACCAACCTCTTCACCCGGCCCAACGTCGACATCAAGGCCCTGCAGCCGTCCTCCGACGAGATCTCGTCGGCGATCGCCCAGGCGGGGGTCGGCGTCGGCATCCGCTTCGTCCTCGGCGCGACGGCCATCGCGGTGCTCCTCGCCCTCGCCTCGCACTACATCCGACAGCGCAACACCCGCCGCCACCACGTGATCTTCGTCGCGTCGGCGATGGTGGTGGCGACCGTCGTCACCTTCGGCGGGATCGCCCTGACCTACCAGCCGAGCCGCTTCGCGGAGTACCGCACGACCGGCGTCCTCGGCGTCGTCCAGCGCAACGCCGGGCTCCTCGCGGACGTCGAGGCGCGGGCCACCCAGGTGACGCCCTACTTCCGCAACCTCCTCGCGGTGACGCAGGCGCTCCAGCAGAAGTACGTCGCCGGCAACGTCAACGAGCCCGTCTCGGCCCGCTTCCTGCTCGTCTCCGACATCCACGGCGCGAACCAGTACGCCCTGATGCGCACGATCATCGAGGAGGAGGACGTCGACGCCGTCATCGACAGCGGCGACCTCGTCAACTTCGGCCGCGTCCAGGAGGGGGACGCCGCCGGCCTCTACGCCTCCATCCAGTCGCTCGGCGTGCCCTACATCTTCACGAGTGGCAACCACGACCAGTCGTCCCCGACCGACCGTGCGGTCCTCTCGCGCCTCGGCCGCATCCCCAACGTCGTGCTCCTCGAGGACGCCGCGGGGTCGCTGCGCGAGCTGACCTTCCACGGCCTGCGCATCACCGGCTTCAACGACCCGCGCTACTTCGGCGACGACAACGCCGACCCGACGGCCAAGGCCAAGCCCGCGGCCGACCGCTACAACGCGGCCGTGGGCGACCAGCCCGAGCCCGACGTCGTCGTGACGCACGAGCCGTATGCCGCCGAGCAGGTCGAGCGCGGGCGCCTGCTCGTCAACGGGCACATGCACACGCCGGCGATCGAGGGGAACCGGATCCAGGTCGGCACCTTCACCGGTGGAGGCGTCGTCTCGCACTACTCCGAGGGGCCGGGCGAGGAGCTCGACGGGCAGCCCTACTCCTTCGACGTCGCGCAGTTCGGCACGTCGTGCGAGCTGACCTCGCTGACGCGCTACTCGTTCCGCAACCTGCTCGAGGGGCGCCCCGCCTACGACAGCGTCCAGGTCATCAGCGGCGCCCGCATCGACCCCTACCGACCCGTGGCGCCGACCGTGCAGCAGCCGGGTCAGGACCAGCCGGACCCGGCCAGGCGCCTATGCAGCCGCATCGACGAGACGACGATGCGCTCCCTGCCCCTCGTGCCGCAGGACCCGGCGTCGCCGTCGACGACGACCCCTGCGGCCCCGACCTCCTCGACCCTCACCCCTTGAGGTCGGGGAACTGGTCGTCGCGCCACTCGTTCTCGGGCTGGCCCGCTCCGGCCGCCTCGAGGTCGCTCTCCCGGCCACGCAGCTCGACCCGGCGGATCTTGCCGGAGATCGTCTTGGGCAGCTCGTAGAACTCGATGCGTCGCACCCGCTGCCACGGCGCTAGCTTCTCGCGGGCGTGGGCGAGGATCGAGCGCGCGACGTCCTCGCCGGGCTCGTGGCCCGGGGCGAGGGCGATGTACGCCTTGGGCACGGCGAGGCGCACCGGGTCGGGCGCGGGCACGACGGCGGCCTCGGCGACGGCCGGGTGCTCGATGAGGACCGACTCGACCTCGAACGGGCTGATCTTGTAGTCGCTCGCCTTGAAGACGTCGTCGGTGCGGCCCACGAAGGAGATGTAGCCGTCGGCGTCCACCGAGGCGACGTCGCCGGTGTGGTAGAAACCGCCGGCCATGGCGTCGGCGTTGCGCTGCTCGTCACCCTGGTAGCCCGTCATGAGCGGCACCGGGTGCTGCGACAGGTCGAGGCAGATCTCGCCCTCGCGGTTGCCGTCCGAGTCCGGCTCTGTGACAAGGACATTCGTGATCGGGTCGACGACGACGACCGGGCAGCCGGGCAGGGGTCGTCCCATCGAGCCGGGCTTGACGGTCGAGCCGGGCGTGTTGCCGACCGCGGCCGTCATCTCGGTCTGGCCGTAGCCGTCGCGGATGGTCAGCCCCCACGCCTTGTCGACCTGGGCGATGACCTCGGGGTTGAGCGGCTCGCCGGCGCCGATGACCTCGCGCAGCGACCCCGGGCCGCCCGACAGGTCGCTCTTGATGAGCATCCGCCACACCGTCGGCGGCGCGCAGATCGACGTCACTTCGTGCGTGCGCAGGACCCGCAGCAGGGCGGCGGGGTCGAACCGGCTGTAGTTGTAGACGAACGCCGTCGCCTCGGCGGCCCACGGCGCGAAGAACGACGACCACGCGTGCTTGGCCCAGCCCGGGCTGCTGATGTTGAGGTGCACGTCGCCGGGCCGGAGCCCGATCCAGTACATCGTCGACAGGTGCCCGACGGGGTAGGAGCGCTGGGTGTGCTCGACGAGCTTGGGGCGGCTCGTCGTGCCGGACGTGAAGTAGAGGAGCATGCGGTCGTCGGGTCCGGTGCCGGGGTGCTCGGTGGCCGGGACGTCGAGGTCGTATGCCGCCTCGTGGCGCTCCCAGCCGTCCGTGGCGGTCCCCGCCGGGTCGGCTCCACCGACGGCGACGCGTGCGTAGTCGCCGGCCACGTCGTCGAGCTTGTGCACCTCGGACGCGTTGGTGATGACGGCGCGGGCGGCCCCCCGCTCCATCCGGTCGACGAGGTCGCCGGGGCCGACGGCGGTCGTCGTGGGCATGACGACGGCACCGAGCTTGATGACGGCGAGCATCGACTCCCAGAGCTCGACCTGGTTGCCGAGCATGAGGATCACGGAGTCACCCCGGCGGACACCGAGGGCGGCGAGCCGCGCGGCCACCTGGTCGGAGCGGCGGGCCATCTCGTCCCAGGAGTACGACCTCGACGACTCGTCCTGCTCGACGATCGTCAGGCAGGCGCCGTCGTTGCCCCGGGCGACGGCGTCGAACCAGTCGATGCCCCAGTTCCAGCGGTCCCCCACGTCGGGGAAGGTGAACTCGCGGACGGCGCGCGCATGGTCGCCACGCAGGGAGAGGAGCTCGTCACGGGCGGCCCGGTAGGTCGCGGTCACACCGGCTTCGTCGACAGTGGAGGTCATGACCCGACGATGCCACACGCGCCTGCGGTGCGGCAGAGGACGGCGACGAGCTCAGAGCGCCTGGTCGCTGCCGTCACCGAGGTCGCGCGGGCGGCGGCGCTCCTCGGCGAGTTCGGGCCGGTCGGGACGCCCGGACCGCTGGGGCGGGATCGCCGTGGTGTCGTCGTCGTAGCCGTCGTCACCGGACGCGGAGGCCGGGTCAGAGCCGGGGGCGTCGGCCATGCCGCGGCCGTGGGTGCGCCGGCGCAGGTCGTCCTCGTCGATGAGGCGGTTGATGAGCTGCTGGACCTCGTTGCTGCGCGGGATGTTCGTGAGGTTCTCGTCGGGGCTGTCGCCGGCCGACTCGATGTGCAGCGAGCCCGCGCCGATGATCCGGTCGACCACGGTCTGTTGGAAGCTCACGTCGGTGATCTTCGAGAGCGTGATGTCCTTGCCGTTCTTCGTCAGGATGCCTCGGCGCACCATGACGCGGTGCGAGGTGATGACGTAGTGGGTGGTGCGCCAGCGCAGGTAGGGCACGAAGACCGCCGGGACGGCGACGAGGACGAACACTGCCACGGCGATCCACTGGATCCGGTTGCCGGTGTCGTCGTCGGGGGTGGCGCGCGCGACGGTGATGCAGGCCGCGGCCAGCAGCAGGCCGAAGAGCGTGGGCACGACGACGGTGAGCCAGTGCGGGTGCAGGTCGCGCTCGACCTTCTCTCCCTTGGCGAGCACGTTCTCCGGGAAGCCCACGGTCATCCTCCTGTCGTCACGGTCCCCTCGGACCACACCTGTTGACGTTCAGCCTAGGCGGTCAGGCCTCTTCGTCGGCCGGGCCCGACTCGGCGAGGAGCCGCAGTGCGTCGGCCCGGGCCCGGCGGGTGGTCTCGCCCAGCCACTCGGTGCCGAGGTAGACGTGGTCGGGGCCCACGAGGCCGACGAGCCCCTCGGCCTCCATCTGGTGCAGGACCTGCCGGTTGTCGACGACGAGCTTGAGGACGCCGTCATGGGCGTGGAGCTCCCTCGCGTAGCCGCGGAGCACGTCGATGAGGGTCAGCCCGATCTGGTCGACCCCGCGCAGCCGGAGCACGACGACGGCGTGCCGCGACCCCTCGTCGACGCGCGGCAGCAGGGCCCGGAACGTCGGGGCGCTGGCGAAGAAGAGGGAGCCGTACGGCTGGAGCACGAGCACCTCGCCGCCCGGCACCGTGTCCGGTGGCTCGCCCTGGCGCACCCTCCCGTCGGCGTCGAGGTCGAGGCTGGCGACCCGCACCCGGTTGGACTGCTCGACGACGTGGAGCACGATCGCGAGGGCGACCCCGACGAGCACGGCGTACTGCACCGGGATGAGCAGGGTCAGCACGAAGGTGAGGGCGAGGACGACGGTCTGGACGGTCCCCGTGCGCATGACCGACTGCACCCTCGCCGGCTTCACCGCGCCGGCGCCGACGACCATGAGCAGCGCCGCGATGGACGGCAGGGCGACCAGGGCCACGACGTCGGCGAGCACGAGCACGACCAGTGCCATGACCCCGCCGGCGAAGCCGAGCGAGAGGCGCGTCCGGCCGCCCGCCGTCGCGACGAGCGACGACGCCGACATCGAGCCGCCGACCGGCATGCCCCGGAAAAGTCCGGAGACGACGTTGCCGACCCCTTGGCCGATGAAGTCACGCGAGGCGACGGACGAGCGCCCGTCGGGGTTGGGCACCGCAGCCGAGACCGCGGCGCCCTGCACGAGTCCGATGAACGCGAGCGAGACCGCGGGCAACGCGAGGTAGGGCACGTCGCCGAGCGACGGCAGCGCCGGCAGCGGGAGCGAGTGAGGGACGGCCGCGATGTCGCCGACGACGGCGACGTCCGCGTCGAAGAGCCACCCGAGCACGCCCGCGAGGAGGGAGCTCACGGCCATCGCGACCACGAGGCCGAGCGCGCCCAGGCGGGTCCGCTGGAGCCCGACGATGAGGACGAGCGTCACCACCCCGACGAGCAGGGTCATGAGGTCGATCCGCCACGGATGGAGGAGCAGGTCGAGGGTGCGCATGATCCGGTTGGCGCCGGACGTCTCGGCTCCCGTGAAGTCGCCGAGCTGCCCGAGCACGATGTTGACGCCGACGGCCGTGACGAAGCCGGTCATGACCGAGCTCGGCACGAAGCGGAGCAGCACTCCACCCCGCAGGAGCCCCGCCGCGATCATGACGACGCCGGTCAGGGCGGCCAGCGTCCAGAGCGCCCGCTCGGGGTCGGGGCGCGACCCCAGGTCGGCGTCGGCGACGACGAGCGACATGGCCCCGGTCGCCTGGACGGCCATGAGCGTGCTGCTCGTGAAGAGCGCGGCGCCCACCATGCCGTAGAGGTAGCCGTAGAGCCCCGCGAGCGGGTTGACGCCCGCGAGGACGCCGCTCGCCAGCCCGTCGGGGACGCTCTCGACGCCGAGCACGAGTCCTGCCTTGAGGTCGGCCAACAGCGATCGGCTCCTCAGCCGCGCCAGGGCTCGCGCTCCCGGGGTCGCTGCCCCCACGGGTGGATCAGCCGCCCAGGATGCGGGCCTTCTGCTGCGCCAGCTCCTCGTCGGTGAGGATGCCCTGCGCGTGCAGTGCCGCCAGGCGTTCGAGCGAGGCCAGCATGTCGTCGACCGCGGGGGCGGAGGGCGGTGGTGGCGGTGGCGGTGGCGGTGGCGGTGGCGGCTGGGTCGCGGCGGCCTGCGCCTCGGCGTCCGCGGCCTGCTGCGCCTTGGCCTGCTGACCCTGGTGCATCTTGCCGCTCACGGCGGTCGCGGTGCCGGCGACGACCGCCGTGCGGGCCGCCACCCCCAGCAGTCCGGGCCGTCCCCTGCGTCCCCTCATGACCCCTCCTCGGTCGACTCGGTCGACTCGTTCGACGAGATGGCCGCCAGGGCAACCTCGATGTCCTCGCGCGGCAGTCGCTCCATGACGAGCACCTGCCCGTCCAGCTCGCGCACCTCGGCAGCGATCTCGGACGCCCAGACGTTCTCCCAGGCGATGACGAGCACCGTCGTGCCGGGGTCCATCTCGGCGGCGATCGCGAGCGCGTCCTCCTCACCGACGAGGTCGGGCATGACGGTCGGGAAGCCGAGCAGCTCCTCGGCGCCCTCGGGTGACTCGGCGTCGAACATCAGCACGCTGCCGTCGTCGTCCTTGCGGACGAGGAGCACGTCGAGCACGCGCACGGCCCCTCGGTCGACGGCTCGCGCCACCGCATCGCGTATGCCGCTCTGCCGCAGCTCCCCACGGAATCCGATGACCGCCAGGTCCACTGGCCCGATGGGCCCCGTCGAGGTCGACATGGGACTCCCTCCCGGTTCGTGGCGGCGCCGTGCCGACGCCGCTCGCCTTCATGCTCCGGCGACCTGAGGTCAGGGGCATCACCCCGGCAGGGTGAGGCCCCCACGACGCCGCCGGTGCTGCCATGGATGCCATGACCTCACCGGACGCGCCGACCACCCCGACCGCGTCCGCGCCTGCGGCGCCACCGGTGCCGCGCGGCGTCCTCATCCTCGTGGCGCTGGCAGCGGGCTTCGTCGTGGCGTTCGGCATCCACCTCGTCTCCGGCATCCTGGGGCCGCTCTTCCTCGCGCTCGTCCTGACCATCGCGGCCTTCCCGGTGCGCAACGCCATGGTCCGCCGCGGTCTGCCGCACTGGCTCGGGACGCTCGCCGTCGTCGTCGCGATCTACCTCGGTGTCGTCGGCCTGGCCCTGCTCATCGTGGTGTCGGGCGCCGAGCTCGCGGGCCTCCTGCCCCAGTACGCCGACAACCTCGCGGCCATCGTCGCCGACATCACGAACTGGTTCGCGGCGCGCGGGGTGAAGCCGGAGCAGACGCAGGCCCTCGCGTCGTCGCTGGACCTCGGGCGTGCGAGCGCCGTCCTCACCTCGCTGCTCTCGGACATCCTCTCGCTCGTGACGAACCTCGTCTTCGTCCTCGCGCTCGTGCTCTTCTCCGCGATGGACGCGAGGGGCTTCTCCGAGACGCTCACCACCCTGCGCACCGAGCGTCCCGCGTTCGTCTCGGCCATGGGCTCCTTCACGCACGGCACGCGTCGATACCTCGTCGTGGCAACGGTGTTCGGTGCCATCGTCGCTGTCTTCGACACCCTGTTCCTCTGGTACATCGGCGTGCCCGGCGCGCTCCTGTGGGGCGTGCTCGCGTTCATCACGAACTACATCCCCAACATCGGCTTCCTCATCGGCCTCGTGCCGCCGGCGATCCTGGCGCTGCTCGACGGCGGGTGGGGCTCGTTCGTCCTCGTGGTCGTGGTCTACAGCGTCATCAACCTCATCATCCAGTCGGTGATCCAGCCGAAGGTCGTCGGTGACGCGGTGGGGCTCTCGGCCCTCGTGACGATCCTGTCCCTCGTCGTCTGGTCGCTCCTGATCGGTGCTGTCGGCGCCGTGCTCGCCATCCCGTTGACGCTGCTCGTCAAGGCCCTCCTCGTCGACGTCGACCCCGACACCCGATGGCTCGGCGGTCTCCTCGGGGACCGGCCCGCGTCCCCGTCCTGACCCGCCCGACGACGGGTCCGAGTGTTCGGGTCGCGGGGCCGGGGTGACGGCCCTACTGTCCGGTAGTGGGACGTGTGACGCGGGACACACCGTGGCCGACGGGTGCCGCCCCTCGCGGTTGCAGTGCTCAGCGTCAGCAAGCCTTCCACCCACAAAGGAGTGTGTCGTGAAGCGCAGGTCCCTCATGTCATCCCCCCGCCGGCGAGCCCTCGGCGCCGGCCTCTCCGCCCTCATCGGTCTCGGGGCCGCGCTCGCCCTCGGCGCCCCCGCCGTCGCAGCCGGCACGACCTACGTCGCCCTCGGCGACTCCTACTCCTCAGGGACCGGCACCCGGACCTACATCAGCGACGGCACGTCGTGCCAGCGCTCGGTCTACGCCTACCCCTCCCTCGACGCCTCGGCCCTCGGCCTGGCGCTGAGCTTCCGGGCGTGCTCCGGCGCGACGGTCGCCAACGTGACGAACACCCAGCTGTCCGCGCTCTCGAGCACGACGGCCTACGTCACGATCTCGGTGGGCGGCAACGACGCCGGCTTCTCGAGCGTCCTGACGACCTGTGCGCAGCCGAGCTGGCTGAGCAACTGCAACGGCGCCATCGACACCGCCCAGGGCACCATCAACAACACGATCCCCGGACGCCTCGCGACGCTCTACTCCTCGATCCGCGCCAAGGCCCCGAACGCCCGAGTCATCGTCGTCGGCTACCCGCGCATCTTCAACGGCGAGGACTGCAACGCCTTCACGTGGTTCTCGCCCACCGAGGAGTCACGCCTCAATGCGACCGCGGACCTGCTCAACTCGAAGACGGCCACGGCCGCCTCGAACGCCGGGTTCACGTTCGTCAACCCGACCTCGAAGTTCGTCGGTCACGCCGTGTGCGATGACGTCGAGTGGCTCAACGGCCTGAGCAACCCGGTCGGCGAGAGCTACCACCCCAACGTCGCCGGTCACCGTGACGGCTACGCCGTCGTGACGAAGCCGGCGTTCGGGCTCGCGCTCAAGCTGTCGGCCGCGCAGGCGGAGGCGAAGGCGGTCGCGTCCGCCGACTCGCTCGCCCGCGACGCGAAGCGGTATGCCGCCGTGGACCGCACGATCACGCCGGAGCGTTTCGTGGCTCCCGACCTCACGACGTCCGCGGCGCGCGCTGCCGCGGCCCGCGCCGGGGTCGACCTGAGCAGCCGCGCCAGCATCGACGCCGCCGACCGGCTCTACGCGGCTCGCCAGGACGCCGCGAGGCAGGCCGCGGCCACGCGGTGACCACGCGGTGAAGAAGTGGTGAGGTCGTCGGGCGTCGCCCGGACACGGCACCTAGTCTGACCGGGTGCGCTACGACGACATCATCATCGGGGCCGGTCACAACGGCCTCACGGCCGCCGCCTACCTGGCCCGCGCGGGAAGGACTGTCCTCCTCCTCGAGCGATCGGACCGGGTGGGCGGCGCTGCCGTGTCCGCCCGGGCCTTCGAAGGCGTCGACGCGCGGCTCTCGCGCTACTCCTACCTCGTGTCGCTGCTGCCGCGGCAGGTGCTCACCGACCTCGACCTCGACCTCCGGCTCATCCGGCGACGGTTCTCGTCGTACACGCCGGTCCCGTCGGACCCCGACCGCGGCCTGCTCGTCGACCACGGCGACGAGGCCGCGACCCGCGCGGCCTTCCGCGCGCTGACCGGCGGTGACGACGCGTATGCCGGGTGGAGCGACTTCTACGGGCGCATGGCCGCCGTGGCCGGACACGTCTTCCCCACGGTCCTCGAACCGCTGCGCTCGCGCGACGAGGTGCGCGCGCTCTCCGGTGACCCTGAGCTCTTCGACGCCCTGACGACCCGGCCCGTCGGCGAGCTCATCGAGTCGGTCACCGACGACGACACGCTGCGCGGCATCATCGCCACCGACGCCCTCATCGGCACGTTCGCCTCGCTCGGTGAGAGCGACCTGCGCCAGAACGTCTGCTTCCTCTACCACCTCATCGGCGGCGGCACCGGCGACTGGGACGTCCCCGTCGGGGGCATGGGCGCGCTCACCGACTCCCTTGCGGCAGCGGCCGTCTCGGCCGGCGCGACGATCGTCACCGGGGCGGAGGTCACCTCGGTCGACCCGTCGACGGGCGAGGTCGCCTGGTCCGGAGGGAGCGCCGGCAGCGGCAGTGCCGTCGGCGGCACCCTCGTCGCCGGCTGTGCGCCGGCCGTGCTCAACCGCCTGCTCGCCGCGGCCGGTGCCGACCCGGTCGACACCGAGCCCGAGGTCGAGGGCGCCCAGCTCAAGGTCAACATGCTGCTGACGCGGCTCCCCCGGCTCCGCGACGGCGCCGTCGACCCGGCGGCAGCCTTCGCCGGGACGTTCCACATCAACGAGGGCTACTCCCAGCTCGAGCAGACGTATGCCGCCGCGCGCGACGGGCACATCCCCGACCTGCCGCCGTGCGAGATCTACTGCCACACCCTCTCGGACCGCTCGATCCTCGGGCCCGAGCTCGCGGCCGGCGCCGCCCAGACGCTGACCCTCTTCGGCCTGCACCTGCCGGCCCGTCTCTTCCGCGACGACAACGAGACCGCGACGAAGGAGGCGCTGGCCGCGACCCTGCGCTCGCTCGACTCGGTGCTCGGTGAGCCGATCGAGTCGGTGCTCGCCCGTGACCGCCACGGCAACCCCTGCATCGAGGTCAAGAGCCCCGTCGACCTCGAGCAGTCGGTCGGCCTGCCCGGCGGCAACATCTTCCACCGCTCGCTGCAGTGGCCCTGGGCCGAGCGGGACTCCGAGGTGGGCACGTGGGGTGTCGAGACGGCATACGACAACGTGCTGCTCGGCGGAGCCGGGGCCCGACGCGGCGGCGGAGTCAGTGCGATCCCCGGCCACAACGCGGCGCGGGCGGTCCTCGGCTGAGGGCTAGTCGGGCCAGACACCCGAGCTGCCACGTCGGTGGCTGCCCATGAGATGGGTGTCGACGATGCCGACGGCCTCCATCAAGGCATACATCGTCGTGGGACCGACGAAGGCAAAGCCCTTCTTGCGCAAGGCCTTTGACAGCGCCTTGCTCTCGTCGGAGACGGTGGGCACCTCGGAGTGGTCGATCGGGCGCGGGGTGTCGGCGGGCCGGAAGCCCCAGACGAAGTCGACGAGTCCACCCTCGTCGCGCAGGGCAATGGTGGCCCGGGCGTTGGTGATGGCAGCCTGGATCTTGCCCCGGTGGCGGATGATGCCGGCGTCGCCGAGCAGCCGCTCGACGTCGGCGTCGGTGTAGGTGGCCACGACGTCGGGGACGAAGTCGGAGAAGGCGGCCCGGAAGTTGGGGCGCTTGCGAAGGATCGTCGCCCACGACAGTCCCGCCTGGAAGCCCTCGAGGCAGATCCGCTCGTAGAGGCCGCGCTCGTCGCGGATCGGCACCCCCCACTCGGTGTCGTAGTAGTCCATGAGGAGGGGGTCCACCGAGGCCCACGTGGGGCGGGCGAGCCCGTCAGCACCAACGACCGTCATGCCGCGACCCTAGGACAGCGCCCGGCGCATGACGACGCGGGGGAAGCCCCCGGAGACGGCGTCGGTGTCGGCCGCCTTGCTGAAGCCCGCTCTCTCGAAGAGGGCGCGGGTGCCGACGTACGCCATCGTCAGGTCGACCTTGCGCCCACGGTTGTCGACGGGGTAGCCCTCGACGGCCGGCGCGCCCTTCGCGCGGGCGTAGTCGACGGCGCCCTCGAGGAGCGGCAGGGCGATGCCCTGGCCGCGGTGGCCCGGGCGCACCCGGATGCACCAGAGCGACCACACGGCGAGGTCGTCGACGTGCGGGATCTTCGTCGAGCGGGCGAAGGGCAGCTCGGCGCGGGGGGCCACGGCGGCCCAGCCGACGACCTCGTCGCCGTCGTAGGCCAGCACGCCCGGCGCGACCCGGCGGCGCGTCAGGGCCCGGACGAACTCCCCGCGCGCCGGACCCACGAGCGCCTTGCTGGTCTTCGCGTCGATGCGGTGGCTCAGGCACCAGCACACGGTCGACGCAGGGTTCTTCGGGCCGAGCATGGTCGCGACGTCGCCGAACCGGGCGTGCGTGGCCGGCCGCACCTCGATGCTCATGCCGACCACGCTAGCCAGCGGTGGCGACAGCGCTTCGTCACCGCCACGGTCGCGAGGTGGATATGTTCGTTTTGTCGACGGAGCGTCACGGACGTCCGTACCGTGGCTGGACGGCATACGCCCGCAGTCACCTCGGAGGACCCATGCAGACCGCCACGCCCCTACGCACCCGCCTGGCGCTCGTCGCCGCTGCGTCCGCCGCGCTCGCCGCCGCCCCGGCGGTCGGGTCGCCGCAGGCGGCCGAGGCCGCGACGGTGAGCGTCCAGAACCAGGTCATCCAGCTCGTCAACGTGCAGCGGACCAAGGCCGGGTGCCGCGCGCTGGCGCTCGACGCGCGCCTCTCGCGCGCCGCGCAGGCGCACTCGATCGACATGGCGAAGCGTCGCTACTTCTCGCACACCAGCCTCGACGGGCGCACCTTCGCGCAGCGCATCCGGGCACAGGGCTACACCGGCTCGATCATCGGCGAGAACATCGCGGCCGGCTATCCCACGCCAAAGGCCGTCATGGACGCGTGGATGAAGAGCCCCGCACACCGGGCCAACATCCTCAACTGCCGCTACACGGCCATCGGGGTCGGCTCGGCGGTCGGTGGGCCCTACCGCTACTACTGGACGCAGGACTTCGGCGGCTGAAGCCCTTCTCTTGTGAGTACCCTTGTGGGTACGTACCCGATCGGGTACGGTCGAAGTATGGACGCGGTACTGCAGGCCTTGAGCGACCCGAGCCGACGCACGGTGCTGGAGATCCTGCGCGACCACGCGGCGACCGCCGGCGAGCTGGCCGACGCCCTGCCGATCGCCCGACCCGGCGTCTCGCGGCACCTGCGGGTGCTCCGCGAGGCCGGGCTCGTCGACGTGCGCCAGGAGGCGCAGCGCCGGATCTACACCCTGCGCCCGGAGGCGCTCATGGAGGTCGACGAGTGGTTGGACGGCTACCGGGCCCTGTGGCAGAACCGGCTCGATGCCCTGCACACCGAGATCGCACGAGGAAGGAAGGCACGGAAGTGAAGATCACCGGAACGATGCGCGCCCTCGACGACACCCGCGGCGCAGTCCGCGTGGAGGACGTCTACGACACCGACATCCACGACCTCTGGGAGGCTTGCACGAACCCCCAGCGGCTGGCCCGCTGGATCGCCGAGGTGTCCGGCGACCTGAGAGTGGGTGGGACGGTGCATGCCGTCTTCACGAGCACGTGGACGGGACCGGCGACGGTCGAGGTCTGCGACGCGCCGCACCACCTGTTGCTGACGACCGAGCCCGGCACCGACGACGAGAGCCAGATCGAGGCCTGGCTCACCGCCGAGGGTTCGCAGACCCGGCTCGTCGTCGAGGAGCGCGGGCTGCCGGTCGGGCAGCTCCACTTCTACGGCGCCGGCTGGCAGGTGCACCTCGAGGACCTCGGGCGGTCGCTGCGCACCGGCGGTCCGGTCCACCCCGACGGTTGGTCGGAGCAGACCGCCGCCCCTGCCTGGCAGGAGCGCTGGACGGCCCTGACCCCTGACTACGAGAACCTGACGGACCACTGATGTCCGACACGATCCGGTTCGACGGGACTACGGTCAACGCTCCTGACGCACTCGAGCTCGCGCAGTTCTACGCCGAGATCACCGGTGGGGTCGCGCGAGGCACGTCGCACTGGGCCGCGGTCTCCAGTGGAGACGCGTTCATCGCCTTCCAGCAGGTCGAGCACTTCCAGCCGCCGACCTGGCCCGGCGGCTCCACCCCGATGCACCTGCACCTCGACTTCCGCGTCGACGACCTCGAGGCGACCGGGGCGCGGGCCAGCGCGGCCGGAGCAACGCGTCTCGAGTTCCAGCCGAACGACCACTGCGTCGTCTACGCCGACCCGGCCGGCCACCCGTTCTGCCTGTCGACCTGGGGCGTCCGGCAGCTCTTCGACAGCTGAGAGGTCATGCTGCCCGGGTCGGCGACGC
The DNA here is from genome assembly GCF_001428505.1 of Terrabacter sp. Root181. Lineage (GTDB taxonomy): Bacteria > Actinomycetota > Actinomycetes > Actinomycetales > Dermatophilaceae > Terrabacter. The sequence goes on along the minus strand of NZ_LMHU01000001.1, from coordinate 705,282 downwards.
GTCAGGTCGGGAAGAGGTCGACGAGGTGCAGGTGCAGCGGTGCGCCGCTGGGGGCGGGGTAGCGCCGCCCGAGTCTGGCTGGTGGTCTGTGTCGGTCTGGCTGTTTCGGGTCGGCGCGGGGGTCTGGGTCGGGGGCCAGGGTGAGGTGTGGTGGGTGCGGGGTTGGTGGTCGCTGGGGTGGGCCGATGAGCAGCCCGGTGTCGGTGTGGAAGGTGAGGCCGTCGGGGTGGGTGGGGTCGCCGGTGAGGGTGAACTCGCCGCGGTGGTGTCCGTCGTGGTGGAACGGGCACAGGCCCAGGAGGTTGGTGGTGTCGGTGGGTCCGCCGTCGCGCCAGTGCTGGAGGTGGTGGATCTCGAGGTGTCGGGTGCTCCCGCAGCCGGGGAACCGGCAGNAGGAGGTTGGTGGTGTCGGTGGGTCCGCCGTCGCGCCAGTGCTGGAGGTGGTGGATCTCGAGGTGTCGGGTGCTCCCGCAGCCGGGGAACCGGCAGCCCCGGTCGCGGTCGAGGACCAGGATGCGGGTGCGGTGCGGGACGACGCGCTGGGCGCGGCCGACGTTGACGGGGTGCCCGTCGGTCTCCCAGACGGGGGTCAGGGTCCCGTCGCAGGTCAGGCCGTCGACGACCGGCTGCGGGAGCCGGGGGCGTCCGGTGAGCCAGCCGCCGTCGGTGTCGAGGTGGACCTGGACCCGGTATCTGGCGGACCGCGCCCGGCGCGCCGCCCCACCCGAACCGGCTGAACCGTCACGGCCCGCCGCCGTGGTGGTGGTGGCGGCGTCGAGGGAGCGGGTGGCGAGCACGGTCAGGGCGTCGGCCCACGTGACCAGGGGCTTGCCTGCGGCGGTGCAGCATCGGTCCGGGTGCAGCACGTCCCCGTTCAGGGCCCGCTTCTCGCCCTCGCTCACACCCTCGCGGTTGGCGGGGTCGTGGGTCAGGGTGTGGAAGAGGTGGTCCTTCGCCTCGGCCAACGCTGACTCGATGAGGGCGCCGACCTCGGCGGGGGCGACCCTCGCGGTTGGCGGGGTCGTGGGTCAGGGTGTGGAAGAGGTGGTCCTTCGCCTCGGCCAACGCTGACTCGATGAGGGCGCCGACCTCGGCGGGGGCGTCGTAGCGCAGCCGGAACCGCCCGTCCGCGTCCAGGCCCATGCTCAGGTGCGCGGGCTYGACCGGCGCGGTTTTCACCGGTCCCGACTCCGGGTCGTGCTGCTCGGGCTGGAGCTCGCCGGGCAGGCTGCGGCCGCGATCGTCGACGGTGTCGGGCTGCAGGGTGAAGTCGTAGCGGGTGACGGAGCGCTGCAGCCCGGTGACGCCGAAGAAGGCGGCCCAGCCTTCGGCCAACGCTGACTCGATGAGGGCGCCGACCTCGGCGGGGGCGTCGTAGCGCAGCCGGAACCGCCCGTCCGCGTCCAGGCCCATGCTCAGGTGCGCGGGCTTGACCGGCGCGGTTTTCACCGGTCCCGACTCCGGGTCGTGCTGCTCGGGCTGGAGCTCGCCGGGCAGGCTGCGGCCGCGATCGTCGACGGTGTCGGGCTGCAGGGTGAAGTCGTAGCGGGTGACGGAGCGCTGCAGCTGGGTGACGGTCGCGTGCTGCGCGAACTCGGCCACGGTCGCGTCGAACGCGGCCGGGGTGTGCCGGGCCACGACCGCGGCCTGGTCCAGGCTGATCCGCCCCTCCCGCAACGCCGCGGCGGTGGCGGGCAGCTCCCGGGCGCGGCGGGCGAGCAGGATCACCGCGGCCGCCTGGCCCCGGGACAGTCCGGCGCGGAGCATCAGCCAGTGCTCGGGTGAGCGCAGACCCGCGGCCTGCCAGGACCCGTCCGACAGGACGGTGGCGACGAAGTCGACGAGCCGGGCGTGCGCGTCGTGCAGGTCGGCGGCCAGGGACGCGACGTGGTCCCAGTCCTGCTCGATCTGCTGCGCGGTCCGGCTCTGCTCCATCCCCTGATCGTACAGGTGTTCGAACGACACGACAAGACTTGTCCACACGAAAACCACTGTCCCGCAACGGTTTACGACTCAACGGGACTCGCCGGACGGCATACGTCAGCGGCCGGACGGCCACTCATGGGTAAGGATGGGGCATGCCCGTGCCCACCCGACCGCCGACGCCCGACGACACGATCGGCGCGCGGGACCTCACCGCCTGGCACACGCGTTTCGGCCGCTGGCTCGTCGACGTCTTCGCCGCGCTCGCGCGGGCGTCCAGCCCCGCCGCGCGGCGCGTCGCGCGCTGGTCGTCGGCACACCTGGCGTTCGTCGTCTTCGCCGCCGTCGCCCTCGTCGTCATGGTCGTCCTCGTCGAGGGGATCGAGACGGTCTACGAAGGGGTGGTCGGTCGCGACGGACTGACCGCGATCGACCAACCGGTGCTCGACGCGGCGATCACACTCCGCTCCCCCGGCCTCGACTCGGCCGTCACCGCCTTCACGGACATCGGCGGCCCGGTCGGCATGCCGATCCTCGCCCTCGTCGCCGTCGCGATCATCACGTGGCGCCGCCGCCGGTGGACGCCGATCGTCCTCACCCTCATCGCCGCCGCAGGCTCGCTCGCCATGACCATCGTCGGCAAGAACGTCGTCGACCGGGCCCGCCCGCCGGCCTCGCTCGCGGTGCCCCCGCTCGAGGTGTCGCCGTCCTTCCCGAGCGGACACACCCTCAACGCCACCGTGCTGACGACGGTCGTCGTCTACCTGGTCCTGATCGAGACGACCGCGGCGTGGCAGCGCACGGTTGCCGTCTCGCTCGGCACGCTCTTCGTCCTGGCGATGGGACTCTCCCGCGTCTTCCTCGGGCACCACTGGCTCACCGACGTGCTCGCCGGCTGGCTCATCGGCCTCGCCTGGGCCCTCGCCGTCATCACGGCGCACCGACTCTGGCTCACCCTCCGTGAGCGACCCGAAGCGTTGCGCGGCGTCGAGCCCGCTACTCCTTGACGGCGCCCTCCAGAGAGCCGGAGATGATCCGGGTCGGCACCGGCTAAACCCCAGCCCCCAACCCAAGATCCACCGGGTGGATGTGCGTTGCGATTCGCCGACCCCGGTCAGCGCAAACGGGTTAGGTGGAGTCCTTCATCGGGGCGGCAGTACCGCACCGGATATCCGGAAGCTCGGACCAGACCTTCATCGCATGATCGGGGTCGGGCGCTACGTGCGTCGCTACTGGGTGCAGAAGCGCCCGCCACGTCCGATACTGGAGCGCTGTGAGGGGGGCCTGGAGAGCTAGATTCGCCCGATCCAGGAGGGTAAGCGGGGAATTCCTGGCGGCAAAGTCAGCCAGCTCACGCCGAGTTTGCAGGTGACTGATCTGAATGACTTCTTGCGCATTGAGAGCTCCGTCCCAAAAGAGCCACTGGACTCGGTCTTCAGGCCTCAAGCCTTTCAGAATCCTCTTGGGGAGGTGGTAGCGGCGGTCCTCATGGATCGCATGGGCCTTGAATCGGAATCTAAGCTCATTGTTCTCGATATCAACGAGCCAGCGATGATGGTAATGTCCGACATAGTTTCGCCCCTCAAGCCCGCGCACACTCTCAATCAAGCGCGAGGGCACCTCTACATATCCCCGCCTGGCTACTCTCGAGATCTCCGCACAAACATGAATGGGATCACGCACGTCCTCCAGGGTGTGCGAACAAACCGCAAAGTCGAACTCTTTGTCGGCGAACGGCAGAGGCGCGCCAGAGATGTCATGAACGAGCCATGACGAATCGGTGAAACGCTCCTTCGTACCGCCATCGCTGCCCCCCAACCCCCGCGACTCGTGTCCAAGGAGATCCACAACGACGTCTGCTCGGTTGAAGGGACGATACCAACCGCCCACGTCCAGAACCTTCCATTTGTCGCGAATGATCCGTTCCACATGCGCAACATTGGGCCCAAACATGGAGCGATACTACCAGCGAATCATTCTAGACCTCCGCTCAACAGGCAGTATGTGGTGTGGGCAGATACCATCGCCATAGCCAGACTACGGCTTAGTTCTCAATGAGGAGGACCTCCATGCGCATCCTACAGGTCTCCCACGCTTACCCTCCGACCTTTGGCGGGGTGGAGAGTCACGTGCATGACCTTGCGCACAATCTGGCCGGGAGGGGCCATGACATTCTTTGCCTGGTTGGCGGAGTCGACGACGGAGCGTCAGGTCGGCCACTGTCGGAGGTGCAGGTCGCTCATTCTTCCACGCTGACGGTCCAATCCCTTTTGGGCGTGGAGCGCGAAGGGCCGGCGAGCGTCTCAGCGGCCAGAGAGAGGTACCTACACCATCTCGATTCTATTGCGGACAACTTCCGGCCCGACCTGGTCCACATGCACAACGCACACCACTTCTCCTCAATGCCCGCCACTGCAACACTAAGCCGATTTGACGTCCCTTGCGTCAACACCGTTCACGATCGAGCTGGTGAACACATCTTCGCGGAGGTGCTCGATTTGCAGTGGGCTCATACTCTTTACGTGAGCGAGTACGTTGCCGAGGCCCTTCCGTCTTCGAGCCCGAATTCGATGATCTGGCTCGGCATTGACCTCGGAAGCTACACGCCAACGGGCGCAACTGACACGCGCTTCTCCGCGCTCGATGGTCCGGTGATCTTCCACCCTGCCCGAATGCTGGAGTGGAAGGGCCTGCATGTGAGCGTGAAAGCCCTTGCCGTACTGCGGCGCCGGGGCATCACGGCGTCGCTAGTGCTCTGCGGCTCAACGAACATTGTTGACGATCCAGCGCAACTATACGCATATAGATCGACACTGGAAGGCATTATCGCTGACCTTGACCTAGGGGACTTCGTCCACTTCATGGACTTTGAGCGAGGTCGCATGGCAGACGCTTACCGTGCTTCTGATCTTGTGTGGTACCCCACCATCGAACCAGAACCTTTGGGTCTTGCCCCTATAGAGGCCATGGCCACAGGTACTCCTGTGGTCGTGAGCGACGTCGGCGGCATGCGAGAAACCGTCCGCAACGAGCAATCGGGCCTATTGGTCAGAGCCGGCGACGAAGAAGCCCTCGCGGACGCCTCGGTGCGCGTACTGTCGGACCAAAAGCTTCGTGACCAACTCAGGTTGGGGGGGCTGCGGCGGAGTCAAGCCTTCGACCTCGACCTGTACGTGGACTCAATTGAGAGACTCTACAAGGAGTTGACAGGTGCCAAGCGCAAATGAAATCGGCATTTCCATATACCTCTCTGAGTATGAATCTCTTCGGCGCGAGATCGAGATGCGCGCCACCTTGTCATCGAGTCTGGTCGCTCTGGAACTGAGCGCCCTGGGAATCGGACTGGTTGCCGCTAAGGACCTGATCGATCTGTACGCGGGCCTCGCCTTTCTCTCTGCCATACTGTGGCTATTCTGGTTGGACCACGCCGAGCAGATATGGAAGCTTGCGACATACATATCGCTACAACTCCGGCCCGTTCTGGTCGAGACGGCCCCGCACGCGTTGGGCTGGGAGCAGTTCTTGCGCAACTTGGATTCCCGAAGAGTTGTTCGGTCGACAAGGAATGCTGCTTTCTACATAACTCTTCTCTTCGCATCGATGCCTCCCGTACTGGGAGTGGTGTTTGTTGCGGCCGCCGCACACCAGTCGAATGCTTTGGATCTTGTTATGGCTGGGCGTCTAGTAGCAGCAGTAGGAGTCTTCGCCCTTTGGGTCTACGCACTCGTGCAGTTCCGATCGTTTTCCGCCAGCCGCGACCAGATGGACAAGTGGATCCAATACCCCAGCACGTTTTGAAACACCCATGCCCGCGATGATTGCAGCCCTGCGTAAGAGCCGAACGACAAGATCGCGAACGGCGTCGCCAAACCGGATCAACATGGTCTGCCGACCAGCCCTCGGTCGGCCGGCGGGCTCGTCAAACGGCGCTCACGTTCTCCAGGGTTCTTGAGGAACACGCGCGCCTTGGCGAATAGCATGCCTTCTCGAGGTCTCGGCCGACGGCGCGGTCGAGGTGCTCAGCGCACCCGACGACGTCACGGTCGTCGCCGACTGACGCGACGGCATACTCCATCGGGCCTCCGGCTCCTAGGATCGACAGGGTGAAGCCAGCGATCATCCTCGTGTCCGAGACCCGCTGCGACGAGCTGCTCGACGAGTTCGGGCGCTATGCCCGCGACTACGAGCTGCCCACCGCGACCTCCGCCCACGAGGCGAAGCAGGCAGCCAAGGGGGTGGTCGCCGACGGCGGCCAGGTGGCGATGTTCGTCACCGAGTCGCGGCTGCCCGACGCCGAGGTGCTCGAGGCCTTCCACTGGTGGCGCGCCACCGTCCCGACGGCCCGACGCGTCATCGCCGCCCACGTCTCGACCTTCCGCGAGGATGCCGTGCAGCTGCGGGGCGGCCTGGCCAAGGGCAAGTACGACGCCTACCTCCTCGCACCTCGCGGCGCGCGCGACGAGGAGTTCCACACGGCCATCTGCGAGCTGCTGTCCGACTGGGGCTCGACGGTGGCCGAGCCCGAGGTCGTGACCGTGGCCATCGTCTCCCCGGTCGAGGACGCCCTGACGCTGGGCATCCGCGACTACCTCGACCGGATGGGCATGCCCAACCGCGTCTACGCGCCCGACAGTGACGAGGGGCGCGCCATCCTCGGCCACGTCGAGGGCGACGGCGGCGAGCCCGACTACCCGCTCGTCATGGACCTCGGCAAGCGCGTCGCGACGGTGCACAGCGTGCGCGACGTCGCGACCCGCATCTACGGCCGCCCCGCCGACGTCGACGTCGACCGGGTCGTCGACGTGGCCATCGTCGGCGCCGGGCCGGCGGGACTGGCCGCCGCCGTCTACGCGTCGTCGGAGGGACTGTCGACAGTCGTCCTCGAGGCCGAGGCGATCGGGGGCCAGGCCGGCACCTCGTCGATGATCCGCAACTACCTCGGGTTCCCCCGCGGCATCAGCGGTATGCGCCTGTCCCAGCGGGCGCGCAACCAGGCGATCCGCTTCGGCACCGAGTTCTTCACCGGCTGGCCGGTCACGTCGTTCACGCCCGGCGCGCTCGACGGCGACGGCGCGCCCACGCCCCACGTCCTGTGCACCGAGGGCGGTGACGTGCACGCACGTGCCGTCGTCGTCTCGGCGGGGGTGAAGTACCGCCGCCTCGACGCCCCGGGCATCGAGCGGCTCGTCGGGCTCGGCGTGCACTACGGCAGTGCCATGACGGCCGCCCGTGAGATGGAGGGCGCCGACGTCGTCGTGGTGGGCGGCGGCAACTCCGCCGGGCAGGCCGCGATCCACCTGGCCCGCTTCGCCCGGACGGTGACGATCCTCGTGCGCCGCGAGTCCCTGGCCGAGACGATGTCGAGCTACCTCGTGGGCGAGATCGCCTACAACCCGCGGATCTCCGTCCTCGCGTGCTCCGAGGTGATCGAGGGCGGACCCGGCGACGACGGCCGCCTCGGTTGGGTCACGGTGCGCAACACCGCCGACGGCACCGCGGAGCGACGCGAGTGCCGCGGACTCTTCCTGCTCATCGGGGCGGCGCCCCACTGCGACTGGCTGCCCGACGAGGTCGCGCGCGACGAGCGGGGCTTCGTGCTGACGGGCCGCGACGTGCCGCAGGACCGGTGGCGCGGGGGACTCCCGCCCGAGAGCCTCGAGACGACGGTGCCGGGTGTGTTCGCAGCGGGCGACATCCGCGCCGGCTCGATGAAGCGCGTGGCCGCGGCGAGCGGTGAGGGTGCGTCGGTCGTGCCGCTCGTGCACGCCTGGCTCGACCCGACCCGCTGACACCGACAGGACATCCGCGGCAGGACGGACGAGTCGTCGGTCCACCGGATTCGGCTGCGCCGCCAGGGCGTCGCGAGGACTATGGAAGGGCGACCCACCGCCGCGTCCTGCTCATCGCCGGAGTCACCCATGACGCCTTTACTGCTTTCACGTCGCCCCCTGTCCACGGCGTCCCGCCTCGCCGCCGCAGTCACCGTCGCCCTTGCGGGGATCGCCGGGATCGCCGCGGCCCCTCTCGCGCAGGGTGCCCCGTCAACCCGCTCCGCTCCTGCCTCGGCGGTGGCGTGGTCGGGCTGCTACCGATGGCTCGGCGACAACGTGCCCCCCGGCGAGCCGCCCATCATCTACGAGTGCGCCACGGTGCCCGTCCCCCTCGACCACGACGACCCGCGCGGCGCCTCCGTCCTCATCAGCGTCGTGCGGATCCCCGCCTCCGACCGAGCCCACCGGATCGGATCGCTCTTCCTCAATCCGGGCGGCCCCGGCGGCAGCGGGGTGGACTTCGCCCTCTTCGCCGGCCCGTACCTGTACACGCCCGAGCTCCGCGCCCGCTTCGACATCGTGGGCTTCGACCCGCGCGGCATCGCCCGCAGCACCCAGCTGCGCTGCACCGGCAGCCCCCGTCAACAGGGTCCGTGGTTCGTGCCGCTGGTGTGGCCCGAGAGTGCCGCCGAGACGGACGCGTGGGCGCTGTCGGACGCCGCCCTGCAGGAGGACTGCGACCAGCGAGGCGGCCGGATCCTCGACCACATGTCCACCGCGGACGTGGCGCGGGACCTCGACCTGCTGCGCGCCGCGGTCGGTGACGAGCAGCTGACGTATGCCGGCTACTCGTACGGCAGCTACCTCGGCGTCACGTACGCGAACCTCTTCCCGTCTCGCGTCCGTGCCCTCGTCGTCGATGGCGTCCTCGACCCCGTCGCGTGGTCGACCGGCGACCCGGGTCAGCAGGTCGAGCCCTTCTCGACCCGCCTGCGCAGCGACGTCGGCTCCCGCGACACGCTCGCGGAGTTCTTCCGGCTCTGCGACGAGGCCGGTGACGGCTGCCCGTTCGCCGCCCCGGGGGGCTCCAGCGCGCGCTACGACGCCCTGGAGGCTCGCCTGCGGGCTCACCCGGTGGACCTCGACGGCTTCGCCTACGACCACCGCTTCCTCGTCGGCGACACACTCGGCTTCCTCTACTCGTCGCCCGAGTGGTGGACCCTCGCCGACCTGCTGGCGACCCTGGACGAGCTGTCCGCCGGTGGCTCGGCATCGCAGCGCGCGGCGTTCGAGGAGAAGCGCCGCTCGGTGGGCTCGGGCCACAGCGGCTTCCCGCGCTACCCCGGCTACGAGGGCTTCGCGGCCGTGGCGTGCGCCGACAGCGACAACCCCACGTCCGTGGCCGCGTGGTCTGCCGCGGCGGCGGATCGGGCCCTCGTGTCGAGATTCGGCCCGCTCTGGACCTGGGTCAGCTCGGTGTGCAACGACTGGCCCGGCTCACAGCAGGACCGCTTCGTCGGACCGTGGACCGCGCGGACCGCGAACCCCGTGCTCGTGGCCAGCACCAGGTTCGACCCGGCGACGCCGCTGCACGGCGCCCAACGGGCCGCAGGCCTGCTGCCCGGGTCCCGGCTGCTCACGGTCGAGGGCTGGGGTCACACGACCCTCTTCCTCTCCGCGGCGGCCGACGCGGCGGTGGCCGCCTACCTGCTCGACGGCACCCTGCCGGCGGTCGGGGCGAGGTTCAGCCAGGATCTCGACCCGCTCGCCCCGCCGGCGGCGGCGGACGCCCGAGGCGCCGGAGCTGCTGCGTCCGCGAGCACGCTGCGGGCGACGCACCTGATGTCCCTGCGCGGGGCGCCCTACGGCCGCTGACGGGCACCCTCGTCAGAGCTGGATGAGCTGCCCGTCGCGGAACGAGTAGCGGTAGGCCGCGGTCGTGGCCGCCGGCAGGTTGGCGGGGTGCGTCGCATGGTGCCGGTGCGGGTGCGGGGCCGGCTCGGTGGCCGCGCGCACGGGCGTCAGGCCACCGGCGACGCCTGCCGCCTGGGCCTGCCCGTCCCCGAGGGCCATGGTGCCGACGAACGCGACGGCGACGGCGGCACCGGCCGCGCCGAGGCCACGACGCAGCGTGGAACGGAAGGTCGAGGGAGCGTTTCCGGGGCGGGGTGTCGTGTCCATGTCCCCACCGTCGCGGCCGCGGCTGTCGGCCGTCTGTGCCGAGGGAATGCGTTCGGCATGGGTGGTGGGCCGCTGTGCCGCAAGGGCGCTCAGTCCCGCAGGGCACGCTCCATCTCGTCCGCGACCACTCGGGCCGGGGCGTCACCCTCGTCCCTCATGCCCGCGATCGCACCCTCGCGGTCGGCGTCCGACCGGTTCTGGCTCAGCTTGGCCTTGCCCTCGACGGACTCGACGGACACCTCGATGCCGACGATGGCGCGCAGCCGGCCCCGGACGTACTTGGCCGGGGCGTCGGTGACCGCCCACGGGCGATCGCGCCCGGCCTCGTGGCGTCCGGTCAGCCGGGTGACGACGTCGAGCACCCAGTCGGGGTCGTCGTGCACGGTGACGGCGCCCCGCAGCTGCACCTCGCTGTAGTTCCACGTCGGGACGACACGACCGTGCTCGGCCTTGCTGGCGTACCAGGCCGGGGAGACGTACGCGTCGGCGCCGCTCACGATGAGGAGGGCGGGCGAGGCCGGCGCGATGCGGGTCCAGTGCTCATTGGCCCGGGCCAGGTGACCGAGGACCCGGTCGCCGTCGACGATGACCGGCAGCAGCGTGGAGTCCGGCCGGCCGTCAGGGCCGACGGTCACGAGGCGGGCAGCCGGGTGGGCCGAGAGGAAGGCCGCGACGCCTGGGTCGGCCATGACGTTCGCCTTGGGCACGTACATCCTCCGATGGTGCCACGCGCCCGGTGGGCGGCACCGCGGACACGGAGCCCGCCGACGGGTGTCGACGGGCTCCGTGGGGAGGGGCAGGAGTGGGCTCAGCTGTGCCGGTGGGGTGCCCGGCGGGGTGCCGCCGTCCATGGACGCGGGCTGCCGGCGTGCGGGCCCGGGACCACGTGCAGGTCGGCGCGGTGGGGACTTTGGACGGAGGGGTCGAGGCGCTCGGCGAGGCTGCGCAGGAGCAGCGCGGCCCGGACGTGCCGGCGGATGCGGCCCACCTTCGGTGCATGGTGGCGGGAGGCGACGCGCTCGACGATGCGGTCGCGGGCGATCGCCTCCTGCGGCGAGAGGCTCAGGGTTCCGGTGCTCATGCGAGGCTCACCTGCGCCCGCTTGACCCGGATGTCGCCGCTGCCCGAGTGCACGACGAGGCGTGCCTGGGCCTCGGAGTCCCCGGGTCCCGACGTCTCCTCGAGGTCGATGTCGACGTCACCGGTGACGGTGTTGAGGTCGAGGTAGGCCGCGACCCCGTGGGCGACGGCGATGGTGACGTCACCCGTGCCGGTGCGGGCCCGGACCTCTCCACCGTGCACGCCGTCGAGGCTGACGTCGCCCGTGCCCGTGGTGAGCTCGAGGTCGCCGGTCGAGGCACCGATGTGGACGTCGCCCGACCCGGTCTTGGCCTTGACGGCGGCGTCGGAGCGACGGAGCGAGATGTCGCCGCTGCCCGAGGTGAGGTCGAGACGACCGCCGCCCGTGCCGACGGTGATGTCGCCGGAGCCGGTCCTGGCGTCGAGGTCGCCGCTCGCGGACTGGAGCGTGATGTCGCCCGAGCCCGACTTGAGCCGGGCGGAGCCGACCTCGTGGAAGGTCAGGTCTCCGGCGCCGGTGGCCGCGCGGACCTCACCCAGCAGGCCGGCCGCGGTGACGTCGCCGGCCCCGGTCTTGGCGTCGACCGTGCTCGATGCCGGCAGCTCGACCTCGACGTCGACGGAGCCCTTGGTGCCCAGGGAGAAGAAGCTGTCGCGCAGCTTCGGCGCCAGGACGGAGACGTCGTTGCCGTGGGCCTCGACCGTGAACTTCTCGGCGATCTCGGCGCCGTTCTTGCCGTGCGGGTGCAGGCGGACGGTGGTCGTCGGGCCGTTGCCGACCGTCAGCGTCAGGTCGCCGACGAGGAGCTCGGCCTTGAGGGTGATGGGACCCGTCGTGTCGAAGCGGGTCTCGAGGGTGGTGCCCATGGGAAGTCCCCTTTGCTCGGTGATGGTCGTGAGGTCGGTGCGCTGGCTGGTGGGCGTGTCAAGGCCGATCATCGGACCCAGCCCTGCACGCGCTTGTTGGAGGAGCGGTTGCGGCCGGGTGCGCCGGGCCCGAACTGCGGGCCGGGCGGCATCGGCGGGAAGCCCGGCATCGGCGGGACGCCGGCTCCCGTGGCGGCGCGGACCGCGTTGACGATCCACGTGTTGAGCGACTGGCCGCGGCCGGTGGCGAGATCCTCGGCCCGGACCTTGAGGGCCTCGGGGAGGCGCAGCGTGATGCGCGACGTCTCGGCGCCCTCGTCGTCGGGTGACACCACGGTGGTGTCAGCGGTGTCGATGGCCTGGGTGTCGTCGGCGACAGCCGACGGGCCGGCCCCGACGACGACGAAGACGGGCTCACGGCCCTGCAGGCGGACCTCGACGGAGGCCCCCTCGAGCTCGTTGGTGATCTCGGCCGCAGCGTGCGAGAGCGCATCCATCAGCGCCAGACGTGCGGACGAGTCGAGCGCGAAGCCGATCCGCTCGGCGGCCTGCTCGGTCTCCGGACCCATCGCCCTGGCCGCCTGGGCGAGATCCCGACGCAGTGCGTCGACGTACTCGGTGATGTCCATGTGCATCATCATGACACCACTGTGGTGTCACGTCAACACCATGATGACGCCGGGACGTAGCCGGGTACGTTCCCCATGCCCCTCGCCCCTCGTGAAAGGTGCCCGATGCGCAGCCTCGGAACCTCCGACCGCCCCTCCGTCCGCGCCGTCTCGTCCGCCATCGAGAAGGTCTCCTCGCGCACCCGGGCCCGCCAGTTCGTGCGGGTCATGAACCGGATGGGCGCCTCCCCCGCGGCGATCCTGCCCTTCGTGCAGGACTCCCCGAACTTCACGAGCCGTCGCTTCGAGGGCGAGGAGCCGTCGCTGCGCCCGCGCGTCCGCGCACAGACGAGCGCCCTCATCGCCGCCATCCGGGTCAGCGGCCGGGGCCAGCCGGCCGGCACCGTCCCCGTCGTCCCCGCCCGGCCGCCGCAGCAGCCGGGCGACCTCGCCGTCACGTGGTACGGCCACGCGACGAGCGTGCTCGAGATCGACGGCGCCCGATTCCTCATCGACCCCGTCTTCAGCGAGCGCGTCTCGCCGATCCGGCACTCCGGACCCAAGCGGATGCACCCCGTGCCGGGGTCGATCGCCGACCTCCCCAGCATCGACGCCGTGCTCATCAGCCACGACCACTACGACCACCTCGACCAGCCGTCGATCGTGCGGCTCGAGGAGACCCACCGCCCCCACTACGTCGTGCCGCTGGGCGTCAACGCGCACCTGCTCGCCTGGGGTGTCCCCGAGGCGCGCATCACCGCGCTCGACTGGCGCGGCGAGACCGAGGTCGCCGGCATCCGCCTCACCTGCACCGAGGCGAGGCACAACTCCGGTCGCGGGCTCGTCGACAGCCAGACCCTGTGGGCGGGCTGGGCCCTGCACGGCGCTCGCCACAGCGCCTACTTCGCCGGCGACTCGGGCACGTCCAAGCGCTTCGCGTCCATCGGCGCCGACCTCGGCCCCTTCGACCTGACCCTCATGCCGGTCGGGGCCTACGACTCGTTCTGGCCCGACATCCACATGGACCCCGAGCAGGCGCTCGCCGCCCACCGCGACGTCAACCGCATCGGCGACGAGGCGCACGCCCTGACCGAGGACCACGCGGGCGTCGCCGACGACTTCATCGAGGGCGACCAGCGCATCGACACCCCCGGCGGCACCCACGAGGAGGGTGAGCCCACCGAGACGACCCGCACCGTGCAGACGGCCGCTCGCGAGTCCCTCCTCGTGCCGATCCACTGGGCCACCTTCAACCTCTCGATGCACTGGTGGGCCGAGCCCGTACGCCGCATCCGGCGGGCCGCGCTCGAGGCGCGGGTGCCCGTCGCCTTCCCCCGCGTCGGCGAGCGCGTCGACGTCACGACCGGTGATGCCACCGCGGTCGCGGCCGCGCACGCGGAGCCGTGGTGGGAGGAGTGCGCGGCACCCGAGGACCGCGACGACTGAGCGGTGCGGGAACTCGGGCGCTCTCCCCGGCGCTGGACGAGAATGACGGCAGCCCGCACTCGCGTGGCCGTCCGAGCCGTGAGGCACGACAGGCAGGAGAAAGCCCGTGCAGCTCCCGATCCTCCGACGGATGGGTGCGTCGACCGCGACGCAGCGACAGCGCGCCGCCGCGTCACCCAACTACCGTGACGGCGAGTTCCGATCCCACGAGCCGACGCACGTCGTCGCGACGTCCGAGGCCGAGGGCCCGGGCAGCATGCTCACGACGATGGTCCGCGAGTTCGGCCGGGGACGGCCGCGCGGCACCGTGCCGCTCGTCAGGCCGCGGCACCCGCACGAGCCCGCCGACCTCGCGGTCACGTGGTACGGCCACGCGACCAGCGTCGTCGAGCTCGACGGGCGGCGCTTCCTGCTCGACCCCGTCTTCGGCAAGCGGGCCTCGCCGTCCGTCGTCGCCGGGCCCAAGCGCCTGCACCCGGTCCCGGGCCGCATCGCCGAGATCCCGCACCTCGACGCCGTCGTCATCAGCCACGACCACTACGACCATCTCGACGAGCCGTCGATCGTGCAGCTGGAGCGCACCCACCGCCCGCACTACGTGGTCCCCCTCGGGGTCGACGAGCACCTGCGGTCGTGGGGCGTGCCCGCGGGGCGCATCACGAGCCTCGACTGGCGCGAGGAGACCGAGATCGCGGGCATCCGCATCACGTGCTCGGAGGCCCGTCACTTCTCGGGTCGCGGCTTCGTGCGCAACCAGACGCTGTGGGCTGCGTGGTCGCTGCGCGGACCGCGCCACGCGGTCTTCTTCGGAGGTGACTCGGGACCGACGCACCGCTACGCCGACATCGGCGCCGACCTCGGGCCCTTCGACCTCACGATCATCCCGATCGGCGCCTACAGCGTGCACTGGCCCGACATCCACCTCAACCCCGAGGAGGCGATCGAGGCGCACCTCGACGTCAACAAGGGCGAGACCGGCTCGGTGCTGCTGCCCATCCACTGGGCCACCTTCAACCTCGCGACGCACTGGTGGAGCGAGCCGATCCGCTGGGCGCGACGGGCTGCCGCCGAGCGCGGCGTGCGGCTGGTCGCACCGCGCGTCGGCACCCGGATCCAGCTGAGCGACAACGACGTCGACGAGGTCGTGGCCGCGCACCAGGACCCGTGGTGGGAGACGTGCGCCGCCGCCGAGGACCGCGACTAGGGGGCCAAGGCGTCCCGACGGACCGCCGTCAGCGCTCGCCCTGCTGGCCCTCGAGCACGCCACCCTCGGAGTATGCCGGGTCGTGGCGGTCCGTCGGCCCGACCGGTGTCGCCGTGGTGTCGTCGGGAGACGCCGGCGTGCGGAAGATCCAGCGACGCATGGCCACGAACCGCGCCGCCGTCGAGAGCACGTTGGCCACCGCGACGACGACGGTCTGGACGAGCGTCCCCGCGTCCGGCGCCACCGCCCCGAGCACGGCGAGGGCGACGGTCGTGGCGGCATACGTGATCCCGAAGATGACGAGCGCCTGGCCGTGGTGAGCCACGAGGTTGCGCCGACCTGACACCCCGAAGGTCCACGCCCGGTTGAGCCCGGTGTTGAGGACCGTCGCGATGACGAGCGCCACCCCGTTGGCCAGCTGGGACGGGGCACCGCCCCGCACCAGGGCCGCGAAGAGGCCGAGGTGCAGGGCGGTGGAGACGACTCCGACGCCGGCGAAGCGGATGAGCTGCTGCGAGAGGCGCACTCGTGGCACCGACGTGGAGGCCGACATGGTCGTCACCGGAGGGGCTGGGTCAGGTCGTAGAACGTCGAGCCGTCGATCGTCACCGCGGTGAAGTTCTCCTGCACCCACGAGCTGATCTCGGACGAGGCGCTGCTGCCACCGTTCTGGTTGCCGAATCCCCTTCCGCCACCGGCGAAGTAGTGGATCTGGCCGTTCGCGACGTACTGCTGGAACTGCGCGAGCGTCGGGCTCGGGTCGGAGCCGTTGAACCCGCCGATCGCCATGACGGGCAGCTGCGTGCCGAGCTGGAGGCCGGCTGCCGTCTGCGAGCCGACCGCTGCGGCGACCCACGTGTAGCTGTCGGCGTCGGCCGACAGTGCCGCCACGACGGCCGTGCTGGGCGTGGAGGCGTCGAGCAGACCGCCCATGCCGCCGCCACCACCGGTCTGCGGGCCGCCCTGCGTCGTGCCGGTCTGGCCGGGCATCTGCGGCGGCGTGCCACCCATGCCGCCCGCGCCACCGGGACCACCGCTGGAGCCGGCAGGACCGGCCGTCACGATGGAGCCGCTGTGGCCCTGGGCTGTGGTCGACACGGCATACGCCCCCGGGCCGGCAAGGCTCGCGACCAGCGCAGCGGCAAGGACGAACGGGACGGCGCGGGCGTGCATCCAGCGGGTCGCGAGGATGAGCAGGGCCGCGGCCATGCCGACCGCGAGCACCGAGATGCGCAGCCAGTCGCCGTAGGCCGTCGTCCGGGACAGGAGGATGAAGCTCCACGTCGCGGCGGCTGCCGTCGCGGCCGCGAGGGCGATCGTGCCGACCGCGATCGAGCGGCGCTGCCAGGCCTCGACCGCACCCATGCCGACCACGGCACCGATGGCGGGGGCGAGGGCCACGGTGTAGTACTCGTGGAAGATGCCGGCCATGAACGAGAAGACGAGGATCGTCACGACGAGCCAGCCACCCCAGACGAGGTAGGCCGCGCGGCGCAGGTCGGTGCGCGGGCGACGGCCGCGCAGCCAGAGGCCGGCCGCGAGGAGGATGAGAGCGCTCGGGATGAGCCAGGAGACCTGGTCGCCGACGCTCGAGGAGAACATCCGGAAGAGGCCGGTCGAGCCCCACATGCCGCCACCGGCCACCGCGCCGCCGCCACCGACCGAGCCGGTCTCGTCACCGCTCAGGCGACCGAGGCCGTTGTAGCCGAAGGTCAGCTCGAGGAACGAGTTCGTCTGGCTGCCACCGATGTAGGGACGGGCCGAGGCCGGCACGAGCTCGACGATCGCGACCCACCAGCCGGCCGAGAGCACCATCGTGCCGACGGCCAGGAGCGAGTGGACGATCCGCTTGCGCAGGGTGGTCGGGGCCGCGATGAGGTAGGCGAGCCCGAAGAAGGGCACGACGAGGAGGACCTGGAGGGTCTTGGTGAGGAAGCCGAGACCGATGAAGACACCGACGATCATCATCCACTTGGGCGAGGCCTGCTCGATCGCCTTGATCGTGGCCCACGCACCGAGCGCCATGAGGAGCGTCAGGAGCGCGTCGGGGTTGTTGAAGGTGAACATCAGGGCGGCGACGGGCGTCAGGGCGAGGACGACTCCGGCGATGAGGCCGGCCGCGGCGCCGAATTGGCGCTTCACGGTCGTGTAGACCACACCGACCGTCGCGACGCCCATGAGCGCCTGCGGCAGGAGGATCGCGAAGGAGCTGAGCCCGAGGAGGCGCACCGAGAGGGCCATCACCCAGAGGGAGGCCGGCGGCTTGTCGACGGTGATCGAGCTCGCGGCGTCGGAGCTGCCGTAGAAGAAGGCCTTCCAGCTGTCGCTGCCCGCCTGGACCGCCGCCGAGTAGAAGGAGTTCGCGTAGCCGCTCGCCGTGAGGTTCCACGTGTAGAGCACGAGCGTGACGAGCAGGAGGGCCAGGAGCGCGGGGCGGGCCCACGACGGGTCGGCGTCGGCGCCGCGCCACAGGCGCTGGAGACGGCCGGGACGACCCGCACGGGCTGCGGGCGACTGCGTGGTGTCGGGGCGGGCGTCCGCCGGCCCGACGGGCGCCGGTGCGGCGCTGCCCGCGGGGCCCGTGCTGGTGAGGGTCATGGTGTCCATGGCTCAACGTTCGGGCCGGTCGCTGTGCCGTTCCTATGACCCGACTTTGGTGCCGGCATGAGGTCCCGCGCGTTTCCCGACCCGCCGCACACGACCGCGTGTGCGGCGGGTCGGTCACGGGGCGGCGGGCAGGAGCAGGCTGAAGGTCGTGTCGCCGGGGCGGCTGTCGAGCTCCACCCGACCCCCGTGGGCCTTGCTGACGGCCGCGACGATCGACAGTCCCAGGCCGGTGCTGCCGCCGGCCCGCACGCGGGCGTCGTCGCCCCTGGCGAACCGCTCGAAGACGTTGGGCTGCAAGGAGACCGGCACACCGGGCCCGTCGTCGTGGACGGCGACCCGCACCCACTCGCCCTCCGGGCGAACCGACGTCGTGACGCGGGTTCCGTCGGGAGTGTGCGTGCGCGCGTTGGCGAGGAGGTTGGCCACGACCTGGTGGAGTCGGGCGCCGTCCCCGGTCACCTCGACCGGCTCGGGCGGCAGGTCGAGGTCCCACCGGTGACCGGGCGAGGCCGCGTGCGCGTCGCTCACGGCGTTGATGACGAGCATCGACATGTCGACCGGGGCCTCATCGAGGGGACGGCCGGCGTCGAGACGCGCGAGCAGGAGGAGGTCCTCGACGAGCGAGCTCATCCGGTCGGCCTCCGACTCGATGCGACCCATCGCGTGGGTGACCGTCGGCGGCACGGGGTCGGGCTCGCGACGCGACAGCTCGGCGTAGCCCTTGATCGACGCGAGCGGCGTGCGCAGCTCGTGCGAGGCGTCGGCGACGAACTGTCGCACCCGCTGCTCGCTCTGGTGCCGGGCGTTGAGGGCCTCGTCGACGTGGTCGAGCATCTCGTTGAAGGCAGCGCCGACCTGGCCGACCTCGGTGCGGGTGTCGGTGTCGATGGGGTCGACCCGGGCCCCGAGCGCGACCTTGCCCGAGTCGAGCGGCGTCTGCGAGACCTTCGTGGCCGTCGCCGCGAGCCGGCGCAGCGGCTCGAGGTTGCGTCGCACGAGCCACGTCCCGATCAGGGCCACGAGGATGATGCCGGAAACGACCGTGCTGATCGCCAGGACCACCATCTGGCTGATCGTCCGCTCCGTGGGGCCCATCGGAAGACCGACGACGAAGACGCCGACGGGCGCGCCGCCGTCCACCACCGGCGTCGACTGGACGCGATAAGTGCCGAGACCCGTGATGTTGATGTTCGTGGGCACACCACGCAGTCCAGCGCTCTGGAGCTCCCCCAGCTGCGCGGTCGTCATTGCGACGGGCTGCTGACCGCCCGTGCTCACCTTCCCGATCGACCCGGGAGAGGTGGTCGTCTGCCTGGTGGGCAGGAAGGCCACGAGGCCCTCGTCGCCCGGTCCGCGAGTCCGGTGATCGTCGGTCGTCGTTCCGAAATCGACCCCCCGAGGGTCGCTGATCTGCCGAGCCATCGAGGAGCGCAGCTGGTCGTCGACCTGTCCGGTCAGCTGCCGCTCGAGCGCGACGACGGTGAAGGCGCCCGTGGCGAGGCTGAGCAGGGTGAAGAGGGCGAGCATCGAGGCGACGAGCTTGGCGCGCAGCGTCCAGGCCGACCACGGCCGGACCTGGTCGCGCGCGTCGGCAAGTCGCCAGCTCAGCGGCACCCGGGCCTCGGCATCGCCGTCCTCGCTGTCCTCGCCGTCCTCGGGGCGCGCCGTGGCCGCAGCAGGTGCCGGCACGGCATACGTCATCCGGTCGTCGGTGTCGTCGTCGAGGTCGTCGCGGAAACCGACGCCCTCGTGGAAGAGGTCGAGCGGGCTCGCGCCGTCGTCGTCGGGCAGGTCCGCGCGGTCCGGCAGCTCGGTGCCCGTCTCAGGCGGCCGGCTTGAGGACATACCCAGCTCCTCGCATCGTGTGGATCATCGGCTCACGCCCCGCGTCGATCTTCTTGCGCAGGTAGGAGATGTAGAGCTCGACGACGTTGGCCTGGCCGCCGAAGTCGTAGTTCCACACGCGGTCGAGGATCTGCGCCTTGGACAGCACCCGCTTGGGGTTGCGCATGAGGTAGCGCAGCAGCTCGAACTCGGTCGCGGTCAGGTGGATCTCCTCGCTGCCGCGCATCACCTCGTGGCTGTCCTCGTCGAGGGTGAGGTCACCGACGACGAGCACGGAGTCGGAGGCCGAGACGGCGATCGTCGTGCGGCGCATGAGGGCACGGACGCGGGCGACGACCTCCTCGAGGGAGAAGGGCTTGGTGACGTAGTCGTCGCCGCCGGCGGTCAGGCCCGAGACGCGGTCCTCGACGGCGTCCTTGGCCGTGAGGAAGAGGACCGGCACGTTGCTGTTGTCGGAGCGCATGCGTCGCAGCACCTCGAGGCCGTCGAAGTCGGGCAGCATCATGTCGAGCACGACCGCGTCGGGGTCGAACTCGCGGGCCGCGCGCACGGCATCCATGCCGGTGCCGGCGGCGCGCACCTCCCAGCCCTCGTAGCGCAGGGCCATGCCGAGCAGCTCGGTGAGGTTGGCCTCGTCGTCGACGACGAGCACCCGCACCGGGGAGCCGTCGAGTCGCTGGAGTCGCGCTGCTGCGGGCTTGGTCTTCTCGGTCATGTCATCCAGTGAAACCCCTCGGCCTGTGCGATGACCAGTACATCCCTGTGCGATTCCTGTGGAGTGACTGTCCCGAAGTCCCAGCGGCTCGACGGCTCGGGCACAGCACCTGCACAGGCAGCCGCCCGAGCGT
The DNA here is from genome assembly GCF_001428505.1 of Terrabacter sp. Root181. Taxonomy (GTDB): domain Bacteria; phylum Actinomycetota; class Actinomycetes; order Actinomycetales; family Dermatophilaceae; genus Terrabacter. Next base: position 684,902 of record NZ_LMHU01000001.1, on the reverse strand, counting down.
TGCCCCTATGAGCAACGAGTCCACGCCACAGGTCCCGGCCGAACAGCCGACGTCCGGGCTGCCGCAGTTCGACCCGAACGCGCCGGTCGCCCGCCCCGCCACCGACGACACCCAGCAGCTCCCGTCTGCCACGACGACCGAGATGCCCGTGACGCCACCGGCCACGCCGTACGCGTATGCCGTGTCGCCGGGTGCCGCGGCCCCCATCGCCGGTCCCGACGTGCCGCTCTCCCCCACCGGCCTCCCGGTGCGCGAGAAGCCGGCCGGCGCCGCCACCGCCGGTGACGGGCCGCGCTGGAACGCGAAGAAGACCGCCGTCACCGCCGGGCTCGCGCTCGCTCTGACGTCCGCCGGCGCCATCGGTGCCGCGGCCGCGATGCCGGCCGGGGCGACGGGCGGCGACACGGGCTTCCGCGGTCCGGGCGGCGGCCGGAGCTTCCAGTTCCCCGGCGGCCAGCAGGGGCTCACGAACCCCAACCAGCAGGTGCTGCCGAACCAGCAGGGCACGAGCCCGCAGCAGCTGCCCAACCTGCAGAACGGCGTCCCGGGCGGCGGCCAGAGCGGGATCGACCCGAACCAGCTCGGCCAGCTCGACCCGCAGGACCTGCTCCAGCAGCTGGGTCTGGGCGTCGACCCGTTCGGGGACGACCAGGGTCAGGACCCGTTCTCCGACCCGGGCCAGGACGACTCGGGCTCGGGCACGTCGGGCAGCGCCACGACGACCTGATCAGCCGCGCAGCGCGGCTGCGTACTCCTCGAGCGCCCTCGTCGCCCGGTCGATCTCGTCCTCGACCCGGGCGACGAGGGCTTCGTCGGCCAGCTCACCGGCGGCGCCGAGGCGCTCCACCTCGTGGCAGAGGTCGGCCAGGACCGTGGCGCCGAGGTTGGACGCGGTTCCCTTGAGCCCGTGGGCGATCCGGCCCTGCGTCTGAGCGTCGCCCTCGTCCCGCGCGCCGGCGAGGTCGGCGAGGCGCTGCCGCGCGCCCGTGCCGAAGCGGTCGATGAAGCGCAGCAGCAGCGAGGGGTCGCCCGGCTCGAGGTCGCGCAGCTCGTCGAGCCGACCGGTGTCGAGCACGTCGAGGTCGTCGAGCTCCGTGGCAGGGGACGTGGCAGGCGTGGTCGCCGGGCGTGACCGCGGCACGGGTCCCGAGCCGGTCCAGCGCTGGAGGGTCGAGGCGAGCAGTGCGACGTCGACGGGCTTGGTGAGGAAGTCGTCCATGCCCGCCTGCAGGCAGCGCTCCCGCTCGCCGGCGATGGCCGAGGCCGTCATGGCGATGACCGGGAGGCGTCGGCCCGGCTCCTCCTGGGCGCGGATCGCCCGGGTCGCGGCGTAGCCGTCCATCTGCGGCATCTGACAGTCCATGAGGACGGCGACGACGTCATCACTCCGGGCCCGGTGGGCCGCGACCCCCTCGATGCCGTTGCCGGCGAGCACGACGGCGTAGCCGAGGCTCTCGAGCACACCCTGGGCGACGAGCTGGTTGACCTCGTTGTCCTCGACGACGAGGACCGTGCCGAGGCGGCCGTCAGCAGCGTCGGCAGCGTCGACGGACCGCGCGGGCACCGGCTCGGGCACGAGGTGCCGCCCGGCGACGTCGGCCATCGCGTCGAAGAGCGCGGACGGCATGACGGGGGCCGTGAGCGTCGCGTCGACGCCGGCCTCCTCGAGCGTCGCCACGTCGGGAGGTGGCACGTGCGCGCACACGAGCACGACGCGTACGCCCGCGAAGCGCTCGTCCGAACGGATCATCCGGGCGATCTGCAGGCCGCCGGCGCCCGAGCCCGGGTCGTCGAGCACGACGACGTCGAGCGGGGTGCCTCCGCGGTCGGCCCGGTCGAGCTGGACGAGGCCCTCGACGCCGGATGCGGCCGACGTGACGGACATCGACCACGCCGCCAGCTGCTCCTCGACGCGGACGCGGTGGGCCAGGTTGGCGCCGACGACGAGCGCCCGCAGGCCCGACACGGCCGCCGCCTGGGACTCGGAGCGACCGACGCTGCGCGCCGAGGCCGGCTCGAACGCCGCGGTGAACCAGAACGTGCTGCCCTCCCCGGGCTCGCTCTCGACGCCGATCTCGCCGCCGAGGGCCGTGACGATCTGCCGGCTGATGGCCAGGCCCAGCCCGGTGCCGCCGTACTCGCGCGTCGTCGACGAGTCGCCCTGGGAGAAGGACTCGAAGAGCCGCGAGCGGACCTCCGGGGCGACGCCGGCGCCGGTGTCGGTCACCTCGACCCGCAGGACGGGACCGGTGTCGGTGACGTGGTCGAGGGTCAGGTGGATGACGACGCTGCCCGAGTCGGTGAACTTCACGGCGTTGGTCGTGAGGTTGGCGACGACCTGGCCGAAGCGCACCGGGTCGCCCGAGACCATGAACGGCACGTCGGGCCCGCGCGTCACCGACAGGTCGAGCGCCTTGGCGCGGGCCCGCTCGGCGAGCAGGGCGACGCCCCGCTCGAGCACCGCGGCCGGGTCGAAGTCGACCGACTCGAGCTCGAGCCGCCCGGCCTCGATCTTGGACAGGTCGAGGATGTCGTTGACGAGCTCGAGCAGCACGTGGCCCGCCTGGTCGATGCCGTCGGAGAGCCGTCGCTGGTGCGGGGTCAGCTCGGTGCGCCCGAGCAGCTCGCTGAGGCCGATGACGCCGTTGAGGGGCGTCCGGATCTCGTGGCTCATGGTCGCGAGGAACTCCGACTTGGCACGTGAGGCCGCCATGGCTGCGTCGCGGGCGGCGGCGAGGTGCTCGGCGGTCCACTCGCGGTCGGCGACCCGAGCGAAGAGCGCGGTGATCTGCTGGATCGTCACCGCGTCGGACTCGACCGGGGGCGCCGCGCTGCGCATGTCGAGCACGACGACGCCGGCCACCCTGCCCTCGTTGATGATCGGCACGGCCACGATCGTCGACCCCTCCGGAGAGGGCTCGGCCACGACCGACCGGCTCGAGACGGCGCGGGCCGCGAAGTCCAGTCCGACCGCGACCGGCAGGGTGCTCGACTCGGTGCCCTCGGGCGCCCGGACCGGCGTCCCGAGGACGCCCTCGGCATCGACGACGGCGCCGAGCACCGGTCGCCACGTCGTGTGGCGCGCCACCTCCGTGAGCACGACAGGCAGTGCCTCGTCGAGTGTCGCGGACTCGTTGGCCGCGGTCGCCATCGCCGTGACGAGCCCGAGCGCCTGCTCGGCGTCCTTCTTCTCCGTGATGTCCTGCGTCGTGCCACCCATCCGGATCGCCCGGCCCTCGGGGTCTCGGGTCACGAGTCCCCGACCGCGGATCCACGCGATCTCGCCGGACGTGCGCACGACGCGGGCGTCGAACTCGAACGCGTCCTCCGACACGAGCGCGGCCCCGACGACCCGGGACACGAGGGCCCGGTCGTCGGCGTGGATGCGCGAGAGGAAGCCCTCGTAGGTCGGTGTCAGGTCGGTGCGGTCCAGGCCGTAGATGCGGTAGAGCTCGTCGGACCACGAGACCCGGTCGGCGGCGACGTCCCACTCCCAGCTGCCGATCTTGGCGATCGACTGGGCCTCGGCGAGCTGGTCGAGCAGCTTGCGCTGGGCGCTGTGCTCGCTGACCCGGTGCAGCCACCCGCGCCGCGTGCCCGAGCCGTCGACGAGCGGGGTGTGCGACACGAGCGCCCAGAAGCGGTCGCCGCGGGCGTCGAGGAGGCTGCACTCGATGTTGTCGCCCGGCACCCCCTGGGCCGCGAGCTCGTCCAGGTGGTGGCGGAACTGCTCCTTGCCGATGTCGTCCACGGCGTCGAAGACCGAGAAGCCGACCATGTCGTCGGGGTCGCGGCCGAGCATCTCGGCCATCCGGGCGTTCGCGAAGAGCGTGCGGCCGCTCTCGTCGAAGACCCACAGCCCGTCGGGCGAGGCACCGACCATCCAGCGGTAGAGGTCGTCCCCCGCCGCTTCGAGTCCGCCCTCGATGCCCGACATGTGCTGATCCTCGCGCATTGCGGGCCACGGCGCCCGGATGCGGCCGTCATGTCGGGACGCGGGATCCGGGGCCGGCCTCAGGTGAGCCTCACCTACCGTGACACGGTCCACCGCGGGTGCCACGATCGATGGCACAACCCACCCGTCGATCGGAGCACCATCCATGTCCGACGTGCGCGCGTCCGACGAGCCCACGCCCCTCGACACCGGCCACGACCGCGACGAGCCGCACGACGCCAACGTGGGCGCCCGCCTCAACTGGCTGCGCGCCGGCGTGCTCGGCGCCAACGACGGCATCGTCTCGACCGCCGGCGTCGTCGTCGGCGTCGCCGGCGCGACCGCCGACAAGGCCGCGATCATCCTCGCGGGCCTCGCCGCGCTGTCCGCCGGCGCCATGTCGATGGCCGCCGGGGAGTACGTCTCGGTCAGCACGCAGCGCGACTCGGAGCGGGCCCTGCTGACGCTCGAGCGCAAGGAGCTCCACGAGGACCCCGACGGCGAGCTCGAGGAGCTGACCCAGCTCTACGAGGCGAAGGGGATGCGGCGCGAGCTCGCCGCCGAGGTGGCCCGCGAGCTCACCGCCCACGACGCCCTCACCGCGCACGCGGAGGCCGAGCTCGGCATCGACCCGACCGAGCTGACGAACCCGTGGCACGCGGCCGGCGCCTCGATGCTGGCCTTCGTCGTCGGCGCCGTCCTGCCCATGCTCACGATCACCTTCAGCCCGGCGTCGATCCGGATCCACGTCACCGTGGTCAGCGTCGCCGCGGCCCTGGCGCTGACCGGCGCGGTCAGCGCCCGCCTCGGCCGGAGCCCGGCCACCCGGGCGGTCCTGCGCAACGTCGCCGGCGGCCTGCTCGCCATGGGCGTGACGTATGCCATCGGCGCGCTCGTCGGGGTCAACATCGGCTGAGTTCGGGGCGAGTTCACGGCGAGCACACGGCATACGACCCGATGAGCCCGCTCCGGGCTGTAGAGTCGGGGTGTCCCAAGCGCCCGTCCGTGGCGCAACCGCCGATCCGGCGCTCGGGACACGGGGCGCGTGATGCGCGTCCACCGGGACTCGAGCCGAGTCCGCCGCCGACACCCCGACACGGTGTCGTCCGGGGGCCCAGCCCGCTCGACGTCCTCCGCGTCATCAGGAGGAACATGGCAACGCGCGTCCGCCGCCGACCGACCGACGGCCAGGGCCCGAAGCAGGGGCAGAACGGCCAGAACCACGGCCAGCGGAAGGCCACCCAGCGCAAGGACGACCCCGCCCCGCTCATCCCCGTGCTCGCACGGAGGGTCCGCGAGGTCGAGTCCCGCGTCTCGAGCAAGGGCAAGGCGAGCCCGACGAACCGGACCAAGTTCCTCGTCGTGGCCCTGCTCATGCGGTCCGAGCGCGCCCGCGTCCGTGAGGACGCGTCGATCCCGTCGGCCACGCGCGCCGACCTGCTCAAGCGCCTCGACGGCATCGCGACGATCCTCGCGCAGATCGCGGCCCGCGACACGAGCCTGCTGACCCTGCTCGACGCCGACGCCAAGCCCGGCCCGGCGGCCCAGCAGATGCGCCGCGACTGGCTCCTCGAGTCGGGCGCCGAGCTCGCCGAGGAGGACCTCGTCATCCAGGCGCCCGAGCCGCCGCGGCCCGTCGTCCCGCCGCAGATCGCGGCCCGTCAGGTGATGCCGCAGTCGGTGCCCTCTCGGGCGCTCGCCAACCCGTTCCTCACGCCGGACGTCGGCCGCGTCCAGAGCGACTACCTCCCGAACCGCCTGGCCGGCTGGGACCTGCTCAGCCCGCTCTACCGCGCCTTCGAGCAGGGTGCCGGCGGCGAGGCAGCGTCGATGGACCTCCCGCCGACGCCGCAGATCGACCGCTTCTCCCCGCCCGGGTCGCAGCTCATGGTCCACCAGTCCCGCTTTCTCCAGAGCGTCCAGGAGGGTCACCGCACCTTCCTGCTCGCCGACGAGCCGGGCCTCGGCAAGACCGCCCAGTCGGTCATGGCCGCCTCGATCGCGGGCGCCTACCCGATGCTCGCCGTCGTGCCGAACGTCGTGAAGATCAACTGGGCCCGTGAGGTCGAGCGGTGGACGCCGCAGCGACGCGTCACCGTCATCCACGGCGACGGCAACGACGTCGACGCGTTCGCCGACGTGTTCGTCGTCAACTACGAGATCCTCGACCGGCACTTCGGGTGGCTCTCGAGCTTCGGCTTCCGCTCGATGGTCGTCGACGAGGCCCACTTCATCAAGAACCTCCAGTCGCAGCGCTCTCAGCAGGTCCTGGCCCTCGGCGACCGGCTCCGGTCGACGACACCCGGCGGCGACCCGCTCCTCATGGCCCTCACCGGCACACCACTCATCAACGACGTCAAGGACTTCGACGCGATCTGGCGCTTCCTCGGCTGGATCAAGGACGGCAAGCCCACCGCAGAGATCGCGCGGCGCCTCGACGACACCGGCCACACGCCCGCGGACCGCGCCTTCTACCCCGAGGCCCGTCGCGCCGTCATCGACATGGGCATCGTGCGCCGTCGCAAGGTCGACGTGGCCAAGGACCTGCCCGACAAGCGCATCGCCGACATCACCGTCGAGCTCGACGACGACCTCGGTCGCTCGATCCGTGAGGCCGAGCGCGCCCTCGGACGCCGCCTGGCCGAGCGCTACCGCTCGCTCCTCGCCGCCGGCGACGGCCGGGAGGAGGACGGCGAGCCCGACACCTCCCTCATGCGTCGGGTCGCCGCCGCGGAGCTGCGGGCCGCATCAGCCGAGAAGGGCACCGACAACGTCTTCTCGCTCGTGCGCCGGATCGGCCAGGCCAAGTCGGCACTCGCTGCCGACTACGCCGTACAGCTGTCGCACTCGGTCGGCAAGGTCGTCTTCTTCGCCAAGCACATCGACGTCATGGACGCCGCCGAGCGCGTGCTCGCCTCGGCCGGCCTGCGCACCGTCTCGGTGCGCGGCGAGCAGACCTCGAAGCAGCGCCAGGAGGCGATCGACGCCTTCCAGAAGGACCCCGAGGTCGCCGTCGCCGTCTGCTCGCTGACGGCCGCCGGCGTCGGCCTCAACCTGCACGCCGCGTCCAACGTCGTGCTCGCCGAGCTGTCGTGGACCGCGGCCGAGCAGCAGCAGGCCATCGACCGCGTCCACCGCATCGGCCAGGACGAGCCCGTCACGGCGTGGCGCATCCTCGCGTCCGGCACCATCGACTCCAAGATCGCCGAGCTCATCGACGCCAAGCAGGGGCTCGCCGCGCGCGCCCTCGACGGCAGCGACGAGGACGTCACCTCCGGCGACACCCTCCAGCTCGACGCCCTCGTCGAGCTGCTGCGCCAGGCCCTGACCGAGGTCTGACGGCCGAGCGACCCGGGACCCTGGTCCCGCCCCGGCACTCCGGGGCGGGACGAAGGGCCCTACCTCCGCACCGGTTCCCGCGATGGACTGGACGCGTGCCGCTGCCTGCGGTCACGAGGAGGAGACATGAGCACCACCATGCACGCGATCGTCTACCACGGACCCGGCCGGAAGGCCTGGGACGAGGTCCCGAAGCCGACGGTCCAGGCCGACACCGACGCCGTCGTCAAGGTCGACACCGTGACCATCTGCGGCACCGACCTGCACATCCTCAAGGGTGACGTCGCAGCGGTCACCGACGGGCGGATCCTCGGTCACGAGGCGGTCGGCACGGTCGAGGAGGTCGGCCCGGGCGTCAAGAACGTCAAGCCCGGCGACCGCGTGCTCGTCTCCTGCATCACCGCGTGCGGTGCGTGCCGCTACTGCCGTGAGAGCAGCTACGGCCAGTGCATCGGCGGCGGCGGCTGGATCCTCGGCCACAAGATCGACGGCACACAGGCGGAGTACGTCCGGGTCCCCTTCGCGGACACCTCGACGTATGCCGTCCCCCAAGGTGTGACTGACGAGGAAGTGCTCATGCTCGCCGACATCGGGCCCACGGGCTACGAGGTCGGTGTGCTGAACGGCCGGGTATCACCCGGTGACGTCGTAGCGGTGGTGGGCGCCGGCCCGGTCGGGCTCTCCGCCATCATGGGTGCCAAGCTCTTCAGTCCGGCGCACGTCGTGGCCATCGACTTGGCCGATGCCCGACTCGAGGCGGCCAAGCAGTTCGGGGCCGACATCACGGTGAACCCCTCGCGCGAGGACGCCGTCGCGATCGTCAGGGGCCTGACCCAGGGCCTCGGCGCCGACGTCGCCATCGAGGCGGTCGGGGTGGCATCGACGTTCGAGCAGTGCGCGGCCCTGGTGCGGCCGGGTGGCACTGTCGCCAACGTGGGCGTCCACGGAGGACCGGCCACCCTGCACCTGGAGGACCTCTGGATCAGGAACGTCACCATCACCACCGGGCTCGTCGACACCTACTCGACACCCACCCTGCTCAAGCTGCTCGCCACGCACCAGGTCGACCTGGCGCGGTTCGTGACGCACCGCTTCGCCATGGGCGACTTCCTCGACGCCTACGACACGTTCGCCCGCGCGGCCGAGACCGGAGCCCTCAAGGTCGTGCTGACGAGCTGAGGCTCGACCCTGGCCGGGCGTCGACCCCCTCACGCCCGGTCAGAGGTCGAGGTGCATGATCCGTAGGCCCACGCGCTCCCCGGTCGGGAGCTCGTGGGCCCGCGGCACGGTGCCGACGACCGTGAAGCCGAGGCTCTCGTAGAGCCGGACCGCCCCCGTGTTGGTGGCGACGACGGCATTGAACTGCATGGCGGCATACCCGGACTCGCGGGCCCAGTCGAGGGAGTCGACGACGAGCGCACGCCCGGCGCCGAGACCTCGGGCCTCGGCCGACACCATGTAGCTCGCCGTCGCCACGTGCGACCCGGGGCCGGGACGGTTGCGCCCCATCTTCGCCGTGCCCAGGACGCGGTCACCGTCGACGGCGACGGTCACGCGACCACCGGGGCCGTTCTCGAGCCAGATGCCGCGCGCCTCGATCTCGGTGAGGTCGGTCGGGAAGGGGAAGGTGTCACCGGCCCGGACCACCTCCTCGATGACGGGCCAGACGAGCGGCCAGTCGGCATCGTCGTAGTCGCGGACACTGATCGTCGAAGCCACGCGGATCGCCTTACTTCTCGGGGACATTAGCGTCGAGCTCGCTCAGCCACGCCACCGACGTCGCGTCGGACGGCATACGCCAGTCGCCGCGCGGCGACAGCGAGCCGCCGGCCACGACCTTCGGGCCGTTGGGCAGCGCGGAGCGCTTGAACTGGTTGGCGAAGTAGCGCCTGACGAAGACCTCGAGCCAGTGCCGGATCGTCGCGAGGTCGTATGCCGTCCGCTCGGCCTCGGGGTAGCCCGCGGGCCACTCCCCCGCCTCGCTGTCGCGCCAGGCGTTCCACGCGAGGTAGGCGATCTTCGACGGCCGGTAGCCGCGACGGAGCACGTGGAAGAGCGTGAAGTCCTGGAGCGCGTACGGCCCGATCATCGCCTCGGTGCTCTGCGGCTTCTCCCCCTCCTTGGTCGGCACGAGCTCGGGCGTGATCTCGGTGTCGAGGATCGAGGTCAGCGTGCCGGCGACCTCCTCGTCGAACTGGCTCGACGACACGACCCACCGGATGAGGTGCTGCATCAGGGTCTTGGGCACGCCGGTGTTGACGCCGTAGTGGCTCATCTGGTCACCGACGCCGTAGGTGCACCACCCGAGGGCGAGCTCGGACAGGTCGCCGGTGCCGAGGACGATGCCGCCACGCTGGTTGGCGATGCGGAAGAGGTAGTCGGTGCGCAGGCCGGCCTGGACGTTCTCGAAGGTGACGTCGTAGACCTCCTCGCCCGTGCCGAAGGGGTGGCCCATCGCCTCGAGCATCTGCGTGGCCGCCGGGCGGATGTCGAGCTCCTCCCACGTGACGTCGAGCGACTCCATGAGCGCGATGGCGTTGCTCTTCGTGTGGTCGCTCGTGGCGAAGCCGGGCATCGTGAAGGCGAGGATGTCGCTGCGGGGGCGGTCGAGCCGGTCCATGGCCTTGGCGGCGACGATGAGGGCGTGGGTCGAGTCGAGACCGCCGCTGACGCCGATGACGATCTTGGGCTGACCGATGGCCCGGAGCCGCTGCTCGAGCCCGGAGACCTGGATGTTGTACGCCTCGTAGCAGTCGAGTGCGAGGCGGTCCTCGTCGTCGGGCACGAAAGGGAAGCGGTCGACCTTGCGGAGCAGGCCGAGGTCGCCGGTCGGGGGGTCGAGCTCGAGCTCGACGGTGCGGAAGCCGTCGGTGCGTGCGGCGAGGGTGCGCCGGTTGTCGTCGAACGTGCCCTGCCGCTGGCGCTCCTGGCGCAGCAGGTCGAGGTCGATGTCGGCGATGGACGCGCGGGCCCCCTCGGGGAACCGCTCGCTCTCGGCGAGCAGGGCGCCGTTCTCGTAGACCATCGTCATGCCGTCCCACGACAGGTCGGTCGAGCTCTCACCCTCGCCTGCGGCGGAGTAGAGGTAGGCGGCGAGGCAGCGGGCGGAGGCGCTGCGGGCGAGGAGGTGGCGGTCCTCGGCGCGCGAGACGGTGATCGGCGACCCGGAGAGGTTCGTGAGGATCGTCGCCCCGGCGAGGGCCGCCTCGTGGCTCGGGGGGACGGGGACCCACATGTCCTCGCAGACCTCGACGTGCAGCACGAAGCCCGGCACGTCGGTGGCCCGGAAGAGCAGGTCGGGGCCGAACGGCACGCGGTCGCCGGCGACGTCGACGGTCTGGCCGCGCTGGTCGTCGCCGGGCGCGAAGTGGCGCCGCTCGTAGAACTCGCGGTAGTTCGGCAGGTAGGACTTCGGTGCGACGCCGAGGATGCGACCGGCGTGGATGACGACGCCGCAGTTGTAGACGCGCGAGCCCTTCTCGAGCGGGGCGCCGACGATGACCACGGGACGCAGGTCGGCGGTGGCATCGGCGATCCGGGCCAGCGCGTCGTCGACCGCGTCGAGGAGCGGGTCCTGCAGGAGCAGGTCGTCGATGGCGTAGCCGGAGAGGCAGAGCTCGGGGAAGAGGACGAGACCGACGCCCTCGTCGTCGAGCTCGCGCAGCTGCGTGATGACGGCGTCGGCGTTGCGCTCGGGGTCGACCGCGACGATCGGCAGGGTGCACGCGGCGACGCGGGCGAAGCCCTGGGCCCAGGAGCTGTAGAAGTCCATGGGCACAGTCAATCGCACGGCCGTTCGGGCAGCGCGTGTGACGCGGGACTCTCGCCGAGCGCGGGCGTGTCCGACCCATCCCTACTACCATCAGTAGTAGCCGGACACCCCGTCCGACGCGCATCCCGAGGAGGTCACCATGTCGGACCAGAACCCGGTCCATGTCCTTCACCCGGAGGAGTCTTGGGGCTTCCTTCGCGAGCACGAGTTCGGCCGTCTGGCCTTCCACCTCGTCGGTGAGGTGCATCTGACACCGATCAACTACGCCCTCGACGGCGAGCACATCGTCTTCATGACGGCCGAGGGCAGCAAGCTCTTCGGCGTGACCGCCAACCCCGACGTCGCCTTCGAGGTCGACGAGATCGTCGCCGAGCGTGCCACGAGCGTCATCTGTCGCGGACGGGCCCGCACGCTCGAGGGGCAGGCGGCCTACGTCGTCGAGCGCCTCCCCGTGCGACCGTGGATCGACACCCCGAAGTCCGTCGTCGTCGCGATCGAGGTCGACGAGATCTCGGGACGCCGCTTCGACCTCACCCGACCCTGGCTGCGGGACCTGCCGACCGGCTGACCGGCTGCCTCCAGGTGGCCGCTCGGCCGAGCACTGAGCCCGCCACCCGCCGATCACTGCGTCAGTGCTGCACCCCGTGCAGCACTGACGCAGGTGCACGCGCCGGACCCGGTGACACCGAGGCGAGCGTCCGACGAGCTCAGCCGACGGCGTCCCGGGCGGCCACGAAGGCGTCGACGCACGCGCGTACGTCGGCCTCGGAGTGCGCCGCCGAGAGCTGCACGCGGATGCGCGCCTTCCCGCGCGGGACGACGGGGAAGCTGAAGGCGATGACGTAGACGCCGTTGCCGAGCATGTGGTCGGCGATCTGCGCGGCCTGACGGGCGCCGTCCTCGCCGGGGAACATGACCGGGCGGATCGGGTGCGTGCCCGGCAGCAGCTCGAAGCCGGCCTCGGTCATGAGCGAGTGGAAGAGCGCCGTGTTGGCCTTGAGGGTCTCGCGCTTCTCGGCCGAGCTCTCGACGAGCTCGAGCGCGGCCATGGAGCCCGCGACGACGGACGGCGCCACCGAGTTGGAGAAGAGGTAGGGCCGCGAGCGCTGGCGCAGGAGGTCGACGATCTCCTGGTGCGACGAGACGTAGCCACCCGACGCACCGCCGAGGGCCTTGCCGAGCGTGCCCGTGATGATGTCGACGCGGTCCATGACGCCGAAGAGCTCGGGCGTGCCGCGGCCGCCGTCACCGACGAAGCCCACGGCGTGGGAGTCGTCGACGAGGACGAGGGCCCCGAACTCGTCGGCGAGGTCGCAGATCTCGTCGAGCGGGGCGTACGAGCCGTCCATCGAGAAGACGCCGTCCGTGACGACGACGGTCCGCCTCGCGTTGGCATCGTGGGCCGCCTCGAGCTGCACCCGCAGGTCGGTCATGTCGGCGTTCTTGTAGCGGTAGCGCATCGCCTTGGACAGCCGCACACCGTCGATGATCGAGGCGTGGTTGAGCTCGTCGCTGATGATGGCGTCCTCGGCCCCGAAGAGCACCTCGAAGACGCCCCCGTTCGCATCGAAGCACGACGAGTAGAGGATCGTCGCCTCGGTCCCGAGGAACTCGCTGATCTGGTGCTCGAGCGAGGTGTGCAGCGTCTGGGTGCCACAGATGAAGCGCACCGACGCCATGCCGAAGCCCCACTCGTCGAGCGCCTGCTTCGAGGCTGCGACGACGCCCGGGTCGTTGGCGAGACCGAGATAGTTGTTGGCGCAGAAGTTGAGCGCCTCCGTCTTGAGCGTCGTGACGTGCGCCGACTGCGGCGACGTCAGCTCCCGCTCGTTCTTGTAGAGGCCGGCGTCCTTGATCTCCTGCAGCGTCGCGGCGATCTCGTCCTTGACTGAGCCGTACATCGGTGTCCTTCGCGGGTCGGTGAGGCGTGTGGCGCCACCCAGCGTATGCCCGGCCACGTTCGCGAAACCGCTGACGTCCTGCGCGGCGTCGGAGGACGCTGGAAGCACGCCCGCGTCCGCGGGTGGGAGGAAGGAGTGAGGGTCATGACGACACGACAGGGAAGCCTCGCACTGCTCGAGGACGAGGTGGCGCAGCGGTTGCTGCGGTCTCGGCTGCCCGCGCGCCTGGCGTACTCGTGGACCGACGGGTCACCACGGGTGGTGCCGATCGGGTTCCACTGGAACGGTGAGGAGCTCGTGTTCGGGACGCCACCAGATGCGCCCAAGATGAAGGTCCTCAGGGACGGTGACCGCGTGGCGGTGTCCATCGACACGGACGAGATGCCCTGAGCCGAGTCTTCGTCAGGCCCGAATGGGTCGCGATCCTCGACTTCGAGACGCGTTTCCCGAGTGCGATCGAGCGGGCCATGGAGGACGCGGCGAGCGCCTGAAGGACCTCGCCGAAGTTCCTGCCGGAGGACGCGACCCGGCGTAGCGTGGTCGCATCCGTTCCTCGGGGGATCGACGATCCAGCGAGGCGATCACATGCCAGAGTTCATGGACGTTCACACCAACATGCCGGGTGTGACGTCGCAAGCACTGATGGAGGCCCACCAGGCCGACCTCGACATCCAGGACGACGAGGGCGTGGTCTTCAAGCACGCCTGGGCCGACCCCAACAGCGGCCACGTGTTCTGCCTCTCCGAGGGACCGAGCGCCGACGCCGTGAGGCGCATCCACGAGCGCACCGGCCACCCGGCGGACGAGATCCACGAGATCACCGTCACGGCCTGAGCGGGCGGACCCCGAGGACCAGCCCCAGACGTTCCTCCTGAACCGGCTGTATCAGCAGCCCCGCAGGAGAACACTGGATCGCAGGGGCCGTCGCGCCCACTGCGCGGCCCGGGGCGAAGGAGTCCACCATGTCCAAGCGCGCGCTGCTCATCGGGGTCAACGAGTACGCGATCCCGGGGGCCAACCTCCGCGGGTGCGTCAACGACGTCCACAACATCGCCGCCGCCCTGACCGACCTCTACGGCTTCGCGGAGTCCGACATCACGATGCTCCTCGACGGCGCCGCGACGAAGGCCGCGATGACGCACGGCATCGCCGACCTCGTCGACTCGGCCAAGCCCGGTGACGTGCTCTACCTCCACTACTCGGGGCACGGCTCCAACGTCCCGGACACCGACGGCGACGAGACGACCGACCATCGGGACGAGATCCTGTGCCCGCACGACCTCGACTGGAACGACCCGCTCACCGACGACTGGCTCCGCACGACCTTCGACCGGCTCGACCCCGGAGCGTCGCTCACCGTCGTCATGGACTGCTGCCACTCCGGCAGCAACACGCGTGAGCCGGTGCTCCTCGGCGGGCCGCCGCCCGAGGTCGTCTCGCGCTTCCTGCCCAACCCCGACGACGAGACCCGCGGTGGCGGCTTCACGGGCACACCGCGTCGCGCCCGACGTCGCCGCCGCGACGAGGACGTCCACGTCGTCGACATCGCCGAGACCCTCGTCAGCGGGTGCCGCGACAACCAGACGTCCGCCGACGCCCACATCGACGGCGACTACAACGGCGCCCTCACCTACTACCTCGTGCGCGCCATGCGGGAGGACCCGCAGTCGACCTACCGAGCCCTCCACACCCGGACCCTGGCCGGCCTGCAGGGCAACTACGACCAGGTGCCGCAGCTCGAGGGCCGAGCCCCACGCCTCGACGAGACCTTCCTGTCCGGGGCGGGCTGAGCCGTGTCGGCCCTCGTGGGCAGCACGCCCCCGGCAGACCCTGACCCGTCGCCGAACGGGCACCCCGCGCCGCCGGCCGAGCCGGAGCCGTATGCCGTCCCGGCCGTCGAGGAGGCACGTGTCCTCCCCGAGCAGCCGCTGCCGGACCCGCCCAGCGCCCAGCCGGTCGCCTCGGCCTCACCGGTCGCACCGGTCGTGGTGGACCCAGACGACTCGGACGACTCGGACGACTCGGACGTCGACCCGTCGCGGCCGCTGACGCGGGTCCGGATCTCACACGGCGACCTGCGCTTCGCCCGCCACCACGTCCTCGTCGGCCACTACCCGGGCAGCACCCTCGTCGGCGGCGAGGGCGCCCTCGACGAGCTGCTCGACGGGCGGCTCTCTCGCGCCGCGCTGCTCGGCATCTACCCGGGCCCGATCGAGACGTGCCAGGTCTTCACCGACCCGGACGAGTGGACGCGCCCTCCCGGGGCGGTCGTCGCAGGGCTCGGTCCGATCGGCGGCCTGAGCGCCGCGTCGCTGGCCCGCGCCACCGCCCACGCGGTGCTGACCTCGGCCCTCGGCCACCTGACCGCGGGCGCCTCGGCGACGAGCACCGAGGTGCGGCAGCTGAGCCTCTCGAGCCTGCTCATCGGCACCGGGCAGGGCGGCCTCCCCGTGCGCGACAGCGTGCAGGCCCTGCTGACCGGCGTGCAGCGCGCCAACGACCGGCTCGCCGACACCGACCTCGGGGTGCACATCGCCGAGCTCGAGATCATCGAGCTGTGGCAGGACCGCGCGCTCCAGGCGGTCGAGGCCCTCGGGTCGTCGCTGACGAGCGGGGAGCTCGCCGACTCCTTCACGGCCGACCTCCGCCTCGAGGAGCGTCCGGGCCGCCAGCGCCGGCTGCTCTTCCAGGAGCCCACCGGCTGGTGGCAGCAGGTGCGGGTGCGCAGCGAGGCCGACGGCGGCCTCACCTTCGAGGCGTCGATGCGCCGGGCGGGCACGCCGACGCGCACCGTGCCGACCCAGCGCGCCCTCGTCGACCGGCTCGTCGAGTCGCTCGTCGACTCGCCGTCGCCCGACCCGTCGGCCTCCCGCACGCTCTTCGAGCTGCTCTTCCCCAACGACCTCAAGGCGCAGGCCCCCGACACGGACAACCTCGTGCTCCTCGTCGACCGCGGCTCGGCGCACTACCCGTGGGAGCTGCTCGACGACCACGGCACGGAGGAGGACCGCGAACCGCTCGGGGTGCGCCGCGGCCTCGTGCGCCAGCTCGAGGGCTCGTCGATGCGCAGCCACGTGCTGTCGGCGACGAGCAGCCGCGCCCTCGTCGTCGGCGACACCGCGAGCGGGCTCAGCTCCCTCCCGGCCGCGCAGAAGGAGGCCCGAGGTGTCGCGGATGCATTGCGCCAGAGTGGGTTCGACGCCGAGCCCCTCATCGCCGAGAGCGGCACCAAGGTCATCCAGGCCCTCTTCGCCACGTCGTACCGGGTCGTCCACCTCGCCGGTCACGGCGTCTTCGAGTGGCCGCTCGGCGACGGCACGGACGCCACGGTCACCGGCATGGTGCTCGGCAACGGGATGTACCTCACCGCCGGCGAGGTCGGCCAGATGCGGCAGGTGCCCGAGCTCGTCGTCGTCAACTGCTGCCACCTCGGGTCGATGGGCCCGAGCGGGCCCGTCGGTCCGGGGGGCACGGGCGGCCCGGGAGTTCCGACGGAGCACACCGGCAACTACCACCGGCTCGCGGCGAGCTTCGCGACCGAGCTCATCGACATCGGCGTGCGAGCCGTCGTCGCGTGCGGCTGGGCCGTCGACGACGCGGCCGCGTCGACCTTCGCGGCGACGCTCTACGACCGGCTGCTTTCCGGCCTGACGTTCGGCGAGGCGATCGCCGCCGCGCGCTGGCAGACGTGGAACGACCACCCCGCCGTGAACACGTGGGGTGCCTACCAGTGCTACGGCGACCCGGACTACCGGCTCGCGCCCGACGCGGCCGTGCACCGCGCCACGACGGTGCGCCGCGCACCCGCGAGCGCCGAGCAGGCGCGGGTCGAGATCGAGAACCTCGGCCAGTCGGTGGACGTCAGCCGCAACACCCGCTTCGGGCTCGACCGCCTGCGCGAGCTCTACGAGGCGCTGTCCCCCGAGGACCGCGAGGACGACGCGCTCCAGGTGCTCATCGCCCGGACGTACAACAAGTTCGGCGACTTCGCCCACGCCACGCAGTACTTCGAGCAGACCCTCGAGCGGGGCGGGGCGGCCCTGACCGTGCGCGACTTCGAGGTCTGGATCGACCAGGTGGTCCGGGCGGCCGCCGCGAGTGAGGACGCCGTCGACGACGCGGTCGCGACGATCGAGTCGGCCATCGACCGGCTGCGCTCGCTCCTCGACAACCCGGCGTCGCTCGTCCTGGGTCAGCACGCGCCCGAACGCGCGGCCTTCCTGCCCGGCGACGCCCACGAGCCGTCCGGCGGCGTCGGCATCGACCGGCTCTGGCGGGTCGCGAGCGCCTACAAGCGGCTCGCCCTCGTCACGTGTCCCGACCGGCCCGGCTCGACGCGGGCGGGCGACTGGTCGCAGACCCACGACGCCCTGACGAAGATGTCCGAGTGGTACGCCGCGGCGCGCACCGCGTCGGGTGCGACCGACCGGCGTCGGCACGGCGCCCTCGCCAACTGGCTCGCTGCCGAGCTCGCCCTGCGCTGGCGGCCGGTCGAGGGTCGCGCGATGCTCGACCGGGCCGAGGCGCGACGGCTCATCGGCGAGTCGCTCGGCCCCGCACGTGAGGAGGCCTACCTCGCCCCGACGTTCTGGACGGTCACGGTCTACGCCGACCTGCTCGTCCTCGACGCGCTGTGGAGCCCGCGGGCCACGGCCGAGGAGGCGCAGGACGCCCTCGACCTCTACCGGCGCGCGAGCGACCTCGGCAGCGAGGAGCAGCTGCGCCAGGTCCGCGACCAGGTCGACTTCCTCATCGTCATGGCCGGCACCGAGGCGCAGCGCCGGGTCGAGTTCCTCCAGACCCTGCGCGACGGCCTCGTGGCGCTCGACGCACCCCCGACCGGCACGGACGACACGGCGGGCACGGTCACCGCCTGACGGCATACCTCGTGTACGTCGCGCCCGCGGCGAAACGGCGCTGGTCGAGCAGCTCGAGGTCGAGGCGTATGCCGTCCGGCAGGCTCCGCGTGCCACCGCCCACGACGACGGGCACCGTCAGCAACCGCAGCTCGTCGACGATGCCGGCTCGCAGGGCGACGGCCGCGAGGGTGGGCCCTCCGATGCTGACGTCGCGGTCGGCCGAGGCGACGAACCGGGCGACCGACTCGGGGTCGAATTCGCGCACGAGCGTGGTGCGCGCGCTCGTCACGGCGCCGAGCGTGCGGGAGTGGACGACCTTGTCGGCGGCCTGCCAGATGCGGGCGTAGTCGTGCCCGATGTCGCCGTCGGGGTCGTCGGTCGGGGCGGTCTCCCAGTAGACCATCACCTCGTAGAGGCGACGGCCACACAGGTAGGTGCCGACGTCGCGCTCGAGGTCGTTGACGAAGGCGTGCACCTCGGCGTCGGGGGCCGCCCACTCGAATCCTCCGCTCGCGTCGTTCACGTAGCCGTCGAGGGAGGCGATGGTCGTGTAGATGAGGCGAGCCATGTGTTGACTCTGTCACTCGTGCACGCTCAGGGCACCCGGTTCGAGTGGGTCCGGGGCCGGACCGAGGTCTAGCATGACCGGGGTTTGCGTCCGGCCACCCCGGGCGCGACCCCCCTCCATCCCCCACCCTCAGGGAACGCTCTCGTGCTCCGACGCCTGACCCTCGCCTGCGCCACGGCCGCCCTCGCCCTCCCCCTCGCCGCCTGCGGTGGCAGCACTCCGGCCTCGTCGCCCGAGGCCGCCGCGCACCCCGGCTGGGCCGTCGTCGCCGAGCTCGTCTGCCCGTCGAGCGGTGACTCCGAGGGGTCGCTGGCCGACCACCGGATCACGTGCACGGGCGCCCAGGGCAAGCCTGTGGAGGCCGCGTTCTACGACCAGTCCGTCGAGCTCGACCGTCGCGTCAGCACCTTCGAGTGCAAGCCCGGCGTGAAGTCGGTGGCCGGCAAGGACTGGATGGTCCCGGCCGTCAGCGACGAGCAGGTCGTGGCCAAGCTGCTCGACGCCGGTGGCATCAACCTCTGCTGAGAGCCGGTCAGTCGAAGTCCCGCAACGCCCGGTTCTCGATGTCGCGCAGGACCTCGTCGGCACTCGCCGCGCTCACGTCACCGCGTCGACGCGCGTCGAGCACGTGCCGGCGCTCGGCATCGCTGGCACGTCGCAGGACGGACTCGAGTGCCCTTCCCCGTCGGGCGTGCTCGTCGTCGCGCGCCCGGGCGGAGGCGATCGTCTCCTGCGCCGAGAGGTACCCCTCGTACTGCGCGATCGCGGCACGACGGACGTCCTCGTCGAGGGACGCCTCCTCCTGCCTGATCCGGGCCAGACCTGCCGTGGTGGCGCGCATCCGCAGCTGCGCGATCTCGGCCGTCTCGTCGACGTCGCTGCCGACGCGGAGGTACGTCGTCAGAGGGGTCAGCGTCAGGCCCTGCACGACGAGGGTGACCAGCACCACCACGAGTGCGACGGTGACCACCTCGTCGCGGGCGGGCAGCGGCTCACCCGTCGCGACGACGGTCGGCAGCGCGACGGCCGTGGCCACGGTGACGACACCGCGCATGCCCGCCCAGGCGACGACCGTCGACTCCCGCCAGCCGGTGGGCAGGGGGGAGTCGCGACGCCGGGCCCGAAAGCGGGCCAGCCACGCGGCCGGATAGATCCAGGCCGCCCGGAAGACGATGATCGTGCCGACCACGAGGGCGGCCAGACCCATGGTTCCCGAGCTCGTCTCGGTGGAGCGGATCACCGCGACGAGCTCGAAGCCCAGCAGCGCGAAGACGAGGCTGGTGATGAGGAAGTCGGAGAACGACCAGACGGCGCGGCCGAGGAGCCAGCCCGCCGAGGTGGTGGCGTCGTGTCCGAAGGTGCGCAGGTAGAGACCGAGCACGAGGACGGCCAGCACGCCTGACCCGTTGAGGTGCTCCGCACCCACGTAGGCGACGAAGGGCACGAGCACGGTCACCGTCGTCTCGGTGTAGCCGTCGTGGATGCGGCCCAGCACGATGGTGGAGAGATGTCCGAGCACGAGCCCGACCAGCACGCCGAGCACGACCGCCTCGACGAGCTCGACCGCCACCTCAGCCCGGGTGATGTCGCCCGTCACCGCGGCCACGATGGCGACCTTGTAGGCGACGAGGGCCGTCGCGTCGTTGAACATCCCCTCGCCCTCGAGGATGGTGACCAGCCGGTGCGGCAGACGAAGCCGACGAGCCACGGCCGTCGCCGCGACCGGGTCGGGTGGGGACACGATGGCACCCAGCACCCAGGCCACCGCCCAGGGCAGCCCCGCCGCGTGGGCCACGACGGCCACGACGGCCACCGTGGCCAGGGTCAGGCCGACCGCGAGCACGAAGACGGCACCGGCGTGCTCCCTGAACTCGTTGACGGTCGTGCGCTGGGTCGCGGCGAAGAGCAGCGGGGGCAGGACGACGGGGAGGATGAGAGCGGGGTCGAAGGACAGCGGGTTGGCCGGCGTCACCCACGCCAGGAGCAGGCCGAAGATCGTCAGCAGGACCGGCTGCGGCACCCGGATCCGGTCGGCCAACGGAGTGAGCACGATGATGCCAACCACCACCACGAGGGCCAGCACACGTCCGTCCACCCTCGCACCCTAGAACGAGGACGGACCCGCGCCCCGGTGCGCGAAGGGACCGAACCACGTGAGCACGGTGTTGACGACGACGAGTCCAGCCACGACCAGCGCCCACGCGACCGGCAGGACCACGAAGGCCGCACCCACCGCACCACCGAGCACGACGACCTTCGTCAGGACGCCGAGCACGGGCACCTGCACGACGGCCCGTGGCGCCGCGAAGAGTCCCCAGAGGGTGACGGCGGCCGTCGGTACGAGGACCCCGCCGAGCACGTGGGCGGCGGTGGTGGTCCCGAGCGTGGCTCCCCAGACCGCGAGCAGGACGACGGCCAGCACCTCGACGCCGAAGGCCACGACGTCATTCGCGTTGACGCCGGCGACGGAGCGCGCGGTCACGGGTCCGGCTCGTCGAGGAAGGCGTGCGTGAGGTCCGCGAGCTCGCGCGCCGACTCGGTGTTGACGAGGGCTCCGGCGCCGTCGATGACCTGGAGGTGGGCGGTCGGCAGGTGCCGCGACAGCTCCTGCGCGGCGGCGATCCCGGCCTTGTCCCTCGACCCGGCGACGACGAGCACGGGCGCCGTGACCGTGCGCAGCGACTCGGTGCCGTCGAAGCCCTTGAGCGCGTCGAGCACGGCGAGCATCCGCGGACGCGAGACCCCCGCGTCCACGAGCCGGCCCTCCGGCACGAGCCGCATGGCGAGGCGCTGCATCCGCAGCGCACCCCTGCCGGGCCGTACGAGCGCGCCGCCGAGGACGAGCCGTCCGACGAGCTCAGGCCGCTCGACGGCGAGGCGCAGCGCGACGCTCGCGCCGACCGACACCCCGACGAAGTCGGCCTGCCGCACGCCCTGCAGCTCGAGCTCGTCGGCGACGCCGGACGCTGCCGCCCCGAGGTCGAAGCCGACGGGGTCCTTGGGCTTGAGGCCCTTCATCCACGGCGCCGTCATCGGGCGTCCGGCGCCGTAGGCCGACACGAAGTCCTGCCACGCGATCGGCGACTGGCCGAGGCCGTGGAGGAGGACGAGCGGACGGGGGCGGTCACCCGGGTCGGGAGCGGACGGCATACGAGAGCCCTTCAGCTCCAGTCGAGGACGACCTTGCCGCACTGGCCGGACCGGGCGGTCTCGAAGGCCTCCTCCCACTGCTCGGCGGGGAAGCGGTGCGTGATGACCTGCGCGACGGCCGACCGGAAGCGCTCGGACGTCGCGATCATCTGCGACATGGCGTACCAGGTGTCGTACATCTCGCGGCCGTAGATGCCCTTGAGCGTGATCATGTGGGTGATGACCTTGCCCCAGTCGAGCTCGTAGGACTGGTGCGGCAGGCCGAGCAGCGCGATGCGGCCGCCGTGGTTCATGTTGGCGATCATGTCGGTGACGGCCGGCGCGGCACCCGACATCTCGAGCCCGATGTCGAAGCCCTCCTTCATGCCGAGGTGGGCCTGCGCGTCGGCGAGGCTCTCGCGCGTCACGTTGATCGTGAGGTCGGCGCCGGCGTGCTCGGCGAGCGCGAGGCGGTAGTCGCTCGCGTCGGTGACGACGACGTAGCGGGCGCCCGCGTGGCGCGCGATCGCGGCCGCCATGACGCCGATCGGGCCGGCGCCGGTGATGACGACGTCCTCGCCGACCATCGGCCACTGCAGGGCGGTGTGGGTCGCGTTGCCGAGCGGGTCGAAGACGGCACCGAGGTCGGGGTCGAGGTCGGCGGGCTGGATCCACGCGTTGCTCGCCGGGATGACGACGTAGTCGGCGAAGGCGCCGTCGCGGTTGAGGCCGATGCCCTCGGTCCGGATGCAGAGGTGGCGTCGGCCGGCCCGGCAGTTGCGGCAGCGGCCGCACACGATGTGGCCCTCGCCCGACGCGCGGTCACCGATGGAGACGCCCGTGACGTCCTCGCCGACCTCGACGACCTCGCCGTAGAACTCGTGGCCGATGACGAGCGGCGGCTTGACGGTGGACTGGGCCCAGTCGTCCCAGCCCGCGAGGTGCAGGTCGGTGCCGCACAGGCCCGCCCGCAGGACGCGGATCTTGACGTCGGCGGGCCCGCACTCGGGCTCGGGACGGTCGACGAGCGAGAGGCCGGGGCCTGCGGTCAGCTTCGTGAGTGCGCGCACGGGGAGAGTCTGCCACTGCCGATAATGGGAGCGTGCCCCCCTCCGCCGAGAGCCCCGCACCGAGCCCCGCACCGGGCCCCGCACCGAGCCCCGCACTGAGCCCCCGGGTGGCCGCCGCCGTCGCGCGGCTGCGGTCCGCCGGTGAGCGCGTCACCCCGGCGAGGTATGCCGTCCTGCACGTCCTCGACGCCGCCGGCCTCGCCGACGAGCACCTCACGGCCGAGCAGATCGGCACGCGGGTGGCCGACGTCGAGCCGAGCGTCCACCGGGCCACCGTCTACCGCACGCTGACCTCGCTCGCCGAGACCGGCGTGCTCTCGCACGTCCACCTCGGCGGGTCGGCCACGGTCTACCACCTCGCCGACCCGGAGCCCGAGCACCACCACGAGCACGGGCACGCCCACGTCCAGTGCCACGTCTGCGGGCGTGTGCTCGACGTGGCACCGGACGTGTTCGACGGGGTCGCAGCGCGGCTGCGCGACGACCTCGGCTTCGTCCTCGACACCGGCCACGCCGCGCTGCTCGGCACCTGCCGCGACTGCCGGACCCCCTGACCGACCGTCAGACGGCCCGGAGGTCGAGGAGGTAGCCCTGGGCAGGGCCCATCACCGGGACCGGCAGCCCGACCCGGCTCAGGATGGCACCGGGCACGACGACGCCGTCGTCGCCGAGCGCCCCGTCCCACCAGGACGGCGGCGTGTTCTGCACGACGGCAGGGAGCCCGGCCTCGGGACGGACGCGGACGGCATACGACCGGCTGGGGTCGAGGCCCGGCAGGGGCAGCGCCCCGGTCACCGCGTCGCGACCGGTCACCAGCCTGGCGACCGTGTAGGCCGCCCGGCGGCGGTCCGCGTCGACCGTGCCCGTCACGAGCACGGTCCCGTCGGGGCTCTCGGACCGCACGAGGTCACCGGTGTGCAGCAGCGGCCGCAGCTCGCGTGCGAGCGCCGTCCACGCCGTCAGCGCCTCGAGCTCGTCGTCGGAGCACTGCGTGATGTCCCACTCGAGGCCCGCGTGGCCCTGGAGGGCCATGAGCATGCGGAAGCCGAGGTCGACCGTGCGGTGAGTCGTGTGCGCGGTCGCCGGGCCGACGTGAGTGCCCATGAGCTCCGCCGGCACGAGCAGGCTCGTCCAGCGCTGGATGCTCGCACGCTCGAGGGCGTCGTTGCAGTCGCTCGTCCAGATGCGGTCGGTGCGGTCGAGCACGGCGAGGTCGACGCGCGCGCCGCCACTGCTGCACGACTCGATCTCGAGCCGCGGGTGGCGGGCCCGCAGGTCGTCGAGGAGCCGGTAGAAGGCGAGCGTGTGCGCGTGCACGGCGGGGGCGTCGACGAGCCGACCGGACGGGCCGTCGACGGTGTGCACGGCCTCGAGGAGGTCGCGGTTGTGGTCCCACTTGATGTAGTCGATGCCGATGTCGGCGACGAGGCCGCTGATCCGCTCGAGCAGCTGGGCGGAGGCGTCGTCGTCGGTGAGGTCGAGCAGCTGCTGCCAGCGCCACTCGCGCGGCGAGCCGGCAGCCGGGCGCAGCACCCACTCGGGGTGCTCGCGCACGAGGTCGCTGTCCTCGTTGACCATCTCGGGCTCGAACCACAGCCCGAACTCGAGACCGAGGCCCTTGACGTGGTCGACGAGCGGGCCCATGCCGTCGGGCCACACGTCGGTCGAGACGACCCAGTCGCCGAGCCCGGCGCGGTCGTGCCGCCGGCCGCCGAACCAGCCGTCGTCGAGGACGAAGCGCTCGACCCCGATGCGGGCGGCCGTGTCGGCCAGGGACTTCAGCTGCTCGAGGTCGGTCTCGAAGTAGACGGCCTCCCACGTGTTGAGCACGACGGGGCGCGGGCGCGACGGGTGAGCGGGACGGGCGCGCAGGCTGCGGTGCAGCCGTCGGGACAGGCCGTCGAGGCCGTCGGTCGAGTGGACGAAGACGACGGTCGGGGCGGCATACGACTCCCCCGGCGCGAGGCGCACCTCGCCGGGAGCGAGCAGCTCGCCGCCGCCGATGACGGCGTGGTGGCGCCCGGCGCCCTCGGGCAGCGCCTCGACGAGGTGCTCGTGGTTGCCGCTCCACGCGGTGTGCACGGCCCAGACCTCACCGGAGCGCCAGCCGAAGCCGGTCGTCCCGGCCATCATCAGCAGGGTCGCGTCGTGCCCGGTGCGCCCGCGGCGCGACGCACGCAGGTGGGTGCCGTGGTCGAGTCGGCTGCGCTGCGGTGAGCGCTCGCGGCACCAGCGGCCGGTGAGGTCGAGCACCTCGTCGGCGCGCACGGGCAGCGGCAGGATCGCCCGCAGCGCCGACACGTCGAGGGGTGCGGTCTCGTCGCTCGTGTTGGTCACCGACGCGTCGACGCGGAGCACGCCGTGCTCGTCGAGCGCGTGCCGCACCTCCAGGCGTATGCCGTCCGGCGAGCTCGCGCGCGTCACGACGGCGCCGTCGGTGGCATCGCACGTCACGTCGCCCCAGCGCACGGCGCCCGCGGCACCGGCCCGGTGCCCGGACCAGCCGGGCGTGCCCGACCAGCCGTCGGCCTCGCCGGGCAGCACGGTGAGCGGCCACGGCACGTCGAGCGCACTGTGGGTGACGGGCGCCGTCGTCACGGCGGACAGGGCGGCATACGTGCTCGCCCCGCCCTCGAGCGCGGGGCCCCAGTGGACCACCTCGGGCAGCCCCGAGCCGCCGGGACGCGGCTCGAGCACGAGCGCGGTCCCGGCGGACTCCAGGTGGACGGTGGACGGTGCGGACTGGTCGGTCAGGTCGGTCACGTCATCCCTTGGTCGCGCCGAGCGTCAGGCCGGCCACGAAGTGTCGTTGGAGCACGAAGAAGATGACCAGGGTCGGGATCGCGACGATCATCGACCCGGCGGCCACGAGGTTGTTGTCGGTGAAGAACTGGCCCCGCAGGTTGTTGAGCGAGCTCGTCACCGGGAACTTGTCACCCTGCTGGAGCAGCACCGTGGCCCAGAAGAACTCGTTGTAGATCCACGTCGTCTGCAGCACCGCGAGCGCCGCGAGGGCCGGACGGCAGAGCGGCAGCGTGATCTGGAAGAACTGCCGGCTCACGCTCGCACCGTCGATGACGGCCGACTCGTAGAGCTCCTTCGGCAGCGCCTTCATGTAGTTGCTCAGCACGAAGGCGCAGAAGCCGATCTGGAAGGCCATGTTGACGAGGATCAGGCCGACGAAGCTGTTGAGCAGGGTGCCCGAGTCGCTGATCCACAGCGGCACCTCGATGGCGCGGAACATCCGGTAGACCGGGATGAGCAGCGCCTGGGGCGGCAGCAGGTTCGCCGCGAGGAAGAAGCCCAGCAGCGCGAGGTTGAACCTGTACGAGAAGCGCGCCACGACGAACGCCACGCAGCACGACAGGAACAGGGTGAGGATGACCGCGGGGATCGTGATGATCGCCGAGTTCATGAAGTGCAGGCCGAAGTCGGCCTGCTGCCACGCGTTCGTGTAGTTGTCGAAGGTGAAGCCGCCCCACGAGACGTAGCCGTTCTTCGCCGTGAAGGCGTAGTCGCGGAACGAGTTGACGAGGGCGAGGAGCAGCGGGAACAGCCAGATCAGCGAGATCAGGGTGAGCATGACCGGCAGCAGCCAGCGACGGCCGGACTGCGGGCCCCCCTCGCGCGGCTTGAGCAGTGCCTCGCTGCGCTCCTGGACCGGGTCGGCGGTGACGGACATGTCAGTCCTCCTTCATGGCGATGCGCAGGTAGACGAAGACGAGCACGCTCGAGATGAGCAGCATGATCGTCGCGAGCGCCGACCCGAAGCCGATGCGGCTCGCCTCGCCGACGACGTTCTGTGTCACGAGGGTCGAGATGAGCTCGAGGCCGTTGCGGCCCTTGTTGATGACCCACACGAGGTCGAAGGCACGCAGCGACTCGATGAAGGTCACGACGAGGACGATGATGTTGATCGGCCGCATGACCGGGAAGACGACCTTGAAGAACGTCTGCGACTCGCTGGCACCGTCGATCTTGGCCGCCTCGCGCAACGACGGGTCGACGCCCTTGAGGCCGGCCAGGTAGAGCAGCATGATGTAGCCCGCGTGGCGCCAGCTCGCGGCCACGAGCGCGGCCCACAGGTTGACGTTCGGGTCGCCGTACCAGTCCGTCGTGCCACCCGTGATCGCGTTGATCAGGCCCTGGTCACGCGAGTAGATCAGCTGCCAGATGAAGCCGATGAGGGCCAGGGACAGCACCACCGGGAGGTAGATGCTCGTCTGGTAGAACCGCGTGCCGGCCACGCCTCGGTCGACGAGCACCGCGAAGAGCATGCCGAGCGGGGTCGCGACGAGGAACATCACGGCGAGCCAGATCAGGTTGTGCTGGATCGCCGGCCAGAACGGCGGGTAGATCGTCGCGATGTCCCGGTAGTTCTGCAGGCCCACCGACTTGATGCCGGAGAGCGGCCCGATCCCGTCCCAGTTGGTGAAGGAGAGCAGGACCGAGCCGATCGCCGGCAGCCAGACGAGCCACAGGACGATGAGGGTCGGCACGATGACCATGAACGACACCACGACCTTGTCGCGTGTCGACAGCTGGTCGATACCTCTGTACTTGCGCTTGCTCGCCATGGCGGCTCGCCTCCCGTCAGGAACCGAAGATGCTCTTCTTCTGGGCCTCGATGCTGGTGAGGAGACCGTCGATGTCCTTCGGGTTCTTGATGAAGCTCTGGATCGCCGGGATCATCACCGTCGAGGCGAAGTCGGGGCGGGTGTCGCGGTCCATGAACTGCGCGATCGACTTGGCCGACTTCACGTACTCCAGCGACTTCTTCTGCAGGGCCGTGTAGCCGCTCGTGTCGGCCGTCTGGTTCGTGGCGATGACGCTCGGGTCGGCCTTGAGCGCGAGCAGCTGGGCCTCGGGCTCAGAGATGTACTTGAGCAGCTTCTTGGCGGCGCCCTCGTTCTTCGGCTTGGCGCTCATCATGTAGCCGTCGATGGGCGCCTCGATGGCGTCGGTGCCGATCGTCGAGTCGATCTCCGGGAAGGTGAAGAAGTCGAGGTCGTCCTGCTCGGCGCCCTTGCTGAACTGCTGGGCGAGGAAGGAGCCGAGGACGTACATGCCGGACTTCTTCTGCTGGAGCGACTGCGCCGCCTCCTGCCACGTGCGACCGAGCGAGTCGGCCTGGTGGAGGGGCAGGATGCCGGCCCAGGTGTCGAAGACCTTCTTGACCTTGGGGTCGGTCCAGGCCTCCTTGCCGGCCATCAGGCTGACGTGGAAGTCGTAGCCGTTGACGCGCAGGTTGATCTGGTCGAACGTGCCCATGGCGGGCCAGCCGTCCTTGTCGCCGAAGGCGATCGGGGCGAGGCCGTCCTTCTTCATCTGGGCGCCGAGGGCGTTGAGGTCATCGAGGGTCTTGGGGACCTCGTAGCCCTTCTCCTGGAAGACGCTCTTGCGGTAGAAGACTGCCCACGGGTAGTTGGTGATCGGCACGAAGTACTGCTTGCCGTCGGCGGCGGTCGAGGCCTTCTTGAGGGCGTCGGGCATGCCGGTGATGTTCTTCCACACGTCGGAGATGTCGCCGACGAGGCCCTTCTCCGCGAAGAACTGCATGCGGTAGCCGGCGAACCACGTGAAGACGTCGTCGGGCGAGCCCTGCAGGTAGTTGTTGATGTTCTCCTGGAAGGAGTTGTGGTCGACGGTGTTGATCTTGACCGTCGTGCCGGGGTTCGCCTTGGAGAAGGCGTCCATGTAGGACTGGACGGCGGCCTTCGGCACGGCGTCCGACTGGTTGGAGCCGACGGTGACGGTGCCGGTGACGGCCCCCGTCGGCACGCCGGTGCTGCCCGTGCTGTCGGAGCTGCACGCGGCGAGGCCGCCCGCTCCGAGCAGGGTGCCGACGCCGAGGGCGCCGCGCAGCAGGGTCCGACGGTCGACGCCGCGGACGGAGGGGGGAACCATGCGGGCCAGGTACTCGGCCTCGCTCGAGGGGCGGGTCATTGCGGTCTCCTTTGACGCTGTGCCGGGTTCGTTGTCGACAGGAGGCGACAGAGTCGAACATCTGCCACCAGAAACCTTCAACAACAAACAGAGGATGTCGGCGCCCGGTGGCGCTGTCAAGGGATTCGTCCAGACCCACAGACGTCCGCGACCGAACCGAGACCTCGAAACAGCGCTGACCTCCGGTTTTACACCGTTGTAAAGGGATTCGCGCCCTCTGCGAGGCCACGTCGCCGGACGGCGGACATCGGCCCCTGCGGCGTCCCACAGCGCGAGACCGCCACGCGACGTCCGAACATCGCCACGTCCGATGTGTTTGAAATTGTTGACATCGCGTCGAACGAGGAGACACCCTGTGTCCCATGCGCTCATGGCCGACGAAGACCCTGGCACTCGGTGGCGACTACAACCCCGAGCAGTGGCCCCGCCACGTCTGGGACGAGGACATCGAGCTGATGCGGCGCGCCAACGTGTCGTTCGTCAGCCTCGGCATCTTCTCGTGGAGCTGGCTCGAGCCGGCCAAGGGCGAGTACGCGTTCGAGTGGCTCGACACGATCATGGACAAGCTCTACGCCGGCGGCATCGCCGTCGACCTCGCGACCGCGACCGCGACCCCGCCGCCGTGGCTCTCGGCCGCACACCCGGAGATCCTGCCGGTGGACGTCGACGGCCACACCCTGTGGCCGGGCAGCCGGCAGACGTGGTGCCCCACCTCGCCGGTCTTCCGCGAGTACGCCGTCGCCCTCACGCGGCAGCTGGCGACCCGCTACCACGAGCACCCGGCCCTCGCGATGTGGCACGTGTCCAACGAGTACGCGTGCCACAACCTGCCGTGCTACTGCGACGAGTGCGCCCGGCACTTCCGCACCTGGCTCCGACGTCGCTACACCACGCTCGAGGTGCTCAACGACGCGTGGGGCACGGCCTTCTGGAGCCAGCGCTACACCGACTGGGAGCAGATCCTCCCGCCGCGCCGGTCGACGACGTTCAACAACCCGACCCACGTGCTCGACTACAAGCGCTTCAGCTCCGATGCCCTCCTCGACCACATGTGGGCCGAGCGGGCCGTCCTCGACGAGCTCTCCCCCGGCGTCCCCGTGACGACGAACTTCATGACGCTCGACCACTTCCGCCACCTCGACTACTCGCAGTGGACCCCCACCGTCGACGTCGTCAGCACCGACCACTACATCGTCGACGCCCTCGAGCACCCGCGCGCCGAGCTCGCCTACAGCGGCGACCTGACCCGCGGCCTCGCGGACGGCGCGCCGTGGATGCTGATGGAGCACTCGACGAGCGCCGTCAACTGGCAGCCGACCAACCACGCCAAGGACTTCGGCCAGACGATCCGCGACGCCCTCGCCCACGTGGCCCGCGGCGCCGACACCATCGGCTGGTTCCAGTGGCGCCAGTCGCGCGCCGGCTCCGAGAAGTTCCACAGCGCCCTCGTGCCGCACGCCGGCCCCGACAGCGCCCGCTTCCGCGAGGTCGAGGAGCTCGGCCGCATCGCCGGTCGCCTCGGGGAGCTCGTCGGCAGCCGCGTCGACTCCCGCGTCGCGATCCTCCATGACTACCAAGCGATCTGGGCCGCCGAGGGGCCCTGCATGCCGAGCTCCGAGCTCGACGCCCTGACCGCCGCGCAGGCGATCCACCGGGCGCTCCACGACCGCGGGGTCACGGCGGACGTCGTGCACCCGTCGGCCGACCTCACGGCATACGCCCTCGTCGTCGTGCCGCAGCTCTACCTCGTCACCGACGCGCACGCGGCCGCCGTCTCCGCGGCCGCCGAGGCCGGCGCTGAGGTCCTCGTCACGTACTTCTCCGGCATCAGCGACGACAACGACCACGTCCGGCTCGGCGGCTACCCGGGCGCGTTCCGCGACCTGCTCGGGGTGCGCGTCGAGGAGTTCTTCCCGCTCGGCCCCGACGAGAGCGTCGCCCTCGCCCACGGCACCGGCACGTGGTGGAGCGAGGACGTCACCGCCCTCCCCGGCACCGACGTGCTGGCGACGTATGCCGCCGGGCCGCTCACCGGCCGACCCGCGGTCACCCGTCGCGCGGGCACGGGCAGCGCCGGATCCGCTTGGTACGTCAGCACACTCCCGGACGACACCACCCTGGGCGCCCTTCTCGACGACGTCCTGGACGCAGCCGGCGTCGAGCCGACGGTCGCGGACCTCCCCCGCGGCGTCGAGACGACCCGGCGCCGCGGCGGCGGCAGCTCGTGGCTCTTCCTGCTCAACCACACCGGTGCCGAGCAGACCATCACCGCAAGTGGGTACGACCTCGTCGCGGACGCCCCTGTCGACGGCAGCGTCCGCCTCGCCCCCGGTGGCGTGGCCGTGCTCAGGGAGGACTGACGATGCTCGCCAGCCAGCGGCGGTCCGTCATCCTCGAGCTCGTCGAGGAGTCGGGTGCCGTCAAGGTCTCGGACCTCGTCGAGCGCCTCGGTGTCTCGGACATGACGATCCGTCGCGACATCGAGCGCCTGTCGACCGACGGCCTCCTCGAGCGGGTCCACGGCGGCGCCCTGGCGCTCGGCGGCACCCGGAGCAGCGAGGAGCCCGGCTTCTCGGCGAAGTCCCTGCTCCAGCTCGCGCAGAAGCAGGCCATCGCCCGCGCTGCCGCGCAGCGGGTCGAGGTCGGCAGCGCCATCGGCATCTCGGCCGGCACGACGACCTACGAGCTCGCCCGCGCCGTCAAGGACATCCCGCAGCTGACGGTGGTCACCAACTCCGTGCCGGTGGCCCAGCTGCTCCACGAGTCGGGAGCGCCCGGCCAGACGGTCGTGCTGACCGGTGGGGTGCGCACGCCCTCCGACGCCCTCGTCGGCCCGGTCGCGGTGTCGGCCCTGCGCAACCTCCACGTCGACCTGCTCTTCCTCGGCGCGCACGGCGTCGACGGCCGCACGGGCCTGACCACACCCAACCTCGTCGAGGCCGAGACCAACCGCGCCCTCGTCGCGTCGGCCCGGCACGTCTGCCTGCTCGCGGACTCCTCGAAGTGGGGCACCATCGGCCTCAGCACCTTCGCCGACCTCGCCGACGTCGACCTGTTCGTCACCGACAACGCCTTCCCGGAGCGCGCGCGAGACGCTGCGCGCGAGAGCGTCGGCTCCCTCGAGATCGTGGAGGCATGATGCCCACCGACAGCCGGACGGCCGCCCGCTTCACGACGAGGCACCTCGCCGACGGGCGCGAGATCATCTACGTCGACGAGCCCGGCACGCCCGAGCGCACCGCCGTGGACCCGCGCCCGGTCGAGCCGCGCGTCCAGTCGGGCGAGCTGCGCCACGACGCCCTCGTCGACGACTCGGTGGCGGTGGCCGCGCACCGCCAGCACCGCACCTTCATGCCGCCCAAGGACGAGTGCCCGCTCTGCCCCGCCGGGCACGGCTCGGCGCCGTCCGAGATCCCCGAGCGCGACTACCAGGTCGTCGTCTTCGAGAACCGCTTCCCGTCGTATGCCGTCACCTCCCTCGGTGCCGACGTCCCCGACCCGACGGGGATCTTCGGCACCCGTCCGGCTGTCGGCCGCTGCGAGGTCGTGTGCTTCACGAGCAACCACGAGTCGTCGTTCAAGGACCTCCCGGTCGACCGGGTGCGCACCGTCATCGACACGTGGGCGCAGCGCACCGCGGCCCTCGGCGCCCTGCCCGACGTCGAGCACGTCTTCGCCTTCGAGAACCGTGGCCGCGAGATCGGCGTGACGCTCCCGCACCCGCACGGCCAGATCTACGCCTACCCCTACCTGCCCGACCGCACCAAGGCGCTGCTCGACGCGGCCCGCCGTCACCACGAGCGCACGGGCCGGCTCCTCGGCGCCGACATCCTCGCCGCCGAGCGCGCCGACGGCTCGAGGGTCGTCGTCTCGGGGACGCACTGGACGGCATACGTCCCCTTCGCGGCGCGCTGGCCGGTCGAGGTGCACCTCGCCCCCCACCGCGACGTGCCCGACCTCGTCGCGCTCGACGACGACGAGCGCGACGAGCTGGCCGTCATCTACCGCGACCTGCTCGGTCGCCTCGACCGCTACTACGTCGCCGAGGACGGCTCGCCCGTCACGCTGCCCTACATCGCCGCGTGGCAGCAGGCCCCGGCCAGGACCGGACGGGACGTCTCGCGGCTGCACCTGCAGCTCATGTCGGTGCTGCGCGGCCCGGGGCGGCTGAAGTTCCTCGCCGGCTCCGAGTCCGGCGTCGGTGGCTGGGTCAACGACGTGGCGCCCGAGAAGGCGGCTGCCCGCCTGCGCGAGGTCGCCCGGTGAGCGAGCGCACCCCCGACGAGGTCGTCGAGTCGGTGTGGCGCGCGTTCGAGCGGAGGTTCGGCGACGCCCCCGCGGGCGTGTGGTCGGCGCCGGGCCGGGTCAACCTGATCGGCGAGCACACGGACTACAACGGCGGCCTGTGCCTCCCGATCGCCCTGCCGCACCGGACGTATGCCGCCGTGTCCCGACGCGACGACGGCGTCCTCCGGATGGCTTCCGCCCAGCAGGACGGCGTCGTCGAGGTCGCCCTCGACGACATCTCGCCCGAGCAGCCCGGTGGCTGGGGCTCCTACGTCGCGGGCGTCCTCTGGGCCCTGCGCCGCGACGGCCTCGACGTCGACGGTCTCGACGTCCTCGTCGACTCCACCGTGCCGCTCGGTGCGGGCCTCTCGAGCTCCGCGGCCCTCGAGTGCGCCGTCGCCGCGGCGGCGAGCGACCTCTTCGACCTCGACCTGCTCGGCTCGGCCGAGGGCCGCGCACGCCTCGCCGCACGCTGCGTCGAGGCCGAGAACGTCATCGCCGGCGCCCCGACGGGCGGCATGGACCAGTCGGCCTCGCTGCTCTGCGCCGCCGCCGCCGCGCTCCTGCTCGACTGCCGGTCGGGCGAGACGCGCCAGGTCCCCTTCGACCTCGACTCGGCGGGCTACGTCCTGCTCGTCACCGACACCAGGGCCGAGCACGCGCTCGTCGACGGGCAGTACGCCGCCCGGCGCGAGGCCTGCGAAGCCGCCGCCGAGGACCTCGGCGTCGAGACGCTGCGCGAGATCGACCCCGCCGGGCTCGAGGCCGCCCTGGGGCGGCTCGGGTCCGACGAGGTGCGGCGCCGGGTGCGCCACGTCGTCACCGAGATCGAGCGCGTCACGCTCACCGTGGCGGCTCTCGAGCGCGGCGACCTCGACGAGGTCGGGCGGCTCTTCGACGCCTCGCACGCGTCGCTGCGCGACGACTACGAGGTGTCGTGCGAGGAGCTCGACGTCGCGACGCAGACGGCCCGCTCGCACGGTGCACTGGGTGCCCGGATGACCGGGGGCGGCTTCGGCGGCTCGTGCATCGCCATCGTCCGCGCCTCCGACGCCGACGCCGTGACCGCGGCGGTCACGGCAGCCTTCGAGGCCGAGGGCTTCACGCCCCCGGTGTCGTTCACGGTGACCGCGTCGGGTTCCGCCGACCGCGACCGCTGAGGCTGCGCGCTCACTAGGGTGCGTCCATGACCTCGGCGACGCCGCCCACGACGAGCCCCGCCCTGCCCGCTGCCGTGCGGCGGGGCTACGGCCTCGGTTCGGTGGCGACCGGGTCCTTCGGCACGGTGCCGGGGCTGCTCCTGCTCCCCTACCTCACCGACCGGCTCGGCGTGCCGGCCGCAGCCGCCGGGGTCATCGTCTTCGCCCCCAAGGCCTGGGACGTCGTGCTCAACCCGGTCGCCGGCCGCATCAGCGACCGGTCGACCCATCCCGACGGGCGGCGCCGGCCCTTCCTCATCCGCGCCGGCCTGCTGCTCGCCGCGGCCTTCGCCCTGCTCTTCCTCGGTCCGACCGCGCCGCAGTGGCTCGCGGCCGGGTGGGTCGCCGTGGCCTATCTCGCCTGCGCGACGGCCTACAGCTTCTTCCAGGTGCCCTACGTCGCGATGCCGGCCGAGATCACTGACGACTACGACGAGCGCACCCGGCTCATGACGTGGCGGGTCGCGATCCTCGCCCTCGCGATCCTCGTCAGCGGCGGGGCGTCACCGGCCATCCGGGACGCGTTCGGTCCCGACTGGGGCTACCGCGTCGTCGGCTTCTTCGTCGCCTCCCTCATCGCCCTCGGGGCGTTCGGCGCGTGGCGCGGCACCCGGTCGGCGCCGGTCCGCATGGGCGCGCCGACGAGCACCACCTTCGGCGACCAGCTGCGGATCATCCGCTCCGACAAGCCGTTCCGGCTGCTGCTGACGACGTTCGTCCTCCAGGCGCTCGCCACTGGGGCGATGCTCGCGGGAGTCGACTACGTCTCCCGCTGGATCATCGGCACCCCGCTGTCCGCGACGCTGCTCTTCGTCTGCTTCGTCGCCCCCGCCCTCGTCGTGACCCCGCTGTGGCAGCGCCTAGGGACGAGCCGGGGCAAGAAGCCGGGCTACCTCGTCGCCTCGCTCCTGCTCGGCGGCGGCGCCCTCGCCCTCGTGCTGCTGCGCTCACTGCCCGAGGGCCTCGTCTACGCGTGCGTGGCCGTCGTGGGCATCGGCTACGCCGGCGCCCAGATGTTCCCGCTCGCGATGCTCGCCGACGTCGCGAGCCGCACGGAGGAGTCGCGCACGCGCGTCGGCCTCTACACCGGCGTGTGGACCGCGGGAGAGACGCTCGGCCTGGCGCTCGGACCGGCCACGTATGCCGCCGTGCTGGCCCTCGGAGGCTACGTGTCCTCCACGGGATCGACCGTCCCGCAGTCGGAGTCGGCCCTGGTCGCGATCGGGATCGGCTTCTCCCTCGTGCCCGCCGTCCTCGTCGCGCTCTCGTTCCTCTCCCTCCGAGCCTTCCCCTCCCCTGGTTCGATGTATTCCGCGATCACAGGTGACAGCCAGATACCTCGATCCGAAGGAGATGGATCCCTGTGACGATGGACCACGACGAGATCCGGGACGCCCTGCAGGCGATGCGCGCCCGCGACCTGCCGACCCACGGCGGGCGCACCCTCGCCTACGTCTACGACTCCGGCCTGGCCTCCGCCGACGCCATCGGCCGCGAGGCCCTCGCGGCGTTCGCGTCGACGAACGGCCTCGACCCGACCGCCTTCCCGTCGCTGCTGCAGATGGAGAACGACCTCGTCGGCATCGCCGGCCGACTGGTCGACGCGCCGGCGCGATTCGCAGGTGTGGTCACCTCTGGCGGCACCGAGTCGATCCTGCTCGCGGTCCTCGCCGCCCGCGACGCGCGGCCCGACGTCACCGCTCCACGGATGGTCCTGCCGACGACGGCGCACGCGGCCTTCCACAAGGCTGCGCACTGGCTGCGGGTCGAGCCCGTCCTGGTCGACGTCGACCCCGTGACGAAGCGCGCCGACCCCGAGGCGATGGCGGCCGCGATCGACGACCGGACCGTCCTCGTCGTCGCCTCGGCCCCGTCCTACGCGCACGGCGTCATCGACCCCGTCGCGCCGATCGCCGCAGCAGCCGCGGCCGCCGGGGTGCGCTGCCACGTCGACGCGTGCATCGGCGGCTGGGTGCTGCCACACCTGCGCGACTCCGAGCCCGGGCAGCCTCCGTGGACGTTCGCCGTCGAGGGCGTGACGAGCCTGTCGCTCGACCTGCACAAGTACGCCTACACCCCCAAGGGCGTCTCGGTGCTGCTCCATGCGTCAGCCGACCTGCGCCGCGCGCACCTCTTCGCGTCGGCCCGCTGGCCGGGCTACACGATGCTCAACACGACGGCCCAGTCGACGAAGTCGGGCGGCCCGGTGGCCGCGGCCTGGGCGGTCGTGCACCACATCGGCGCGGACCGCTACACGTCGCTCGCCCATGACGCGCGCACGGCCACGCTCGACCTCGCAGCTGCGGTGGACGGCATACCCGGCCTGTCGGTCGCGGCTCCCCCGGACTCGACGCTGCTCTCCCTCGTCACCGACGGCTCGTGCGACGTCTTCACGATCAGCGACGAGATGCTCGACCGTGGCTGGTTCGTCCAGCCGCAGATGCGCTTCCGGGACCTGCCGGCCACGCTGCACCTCACCTTCAGCGCGGCGACGGCGTCGTCGTCCGACCTCATCGCGACCGACCTCGCCGCCGCGACCGAGGCGGCCCGCGCTGCCGGCCCGGCCATCCCGCCGGCCGAGCTCGTCGCGATGGCCGCCGCCATCGACCCCGCGACCCTCGACGAGGCCACGTTCGCGGGGCTGCTCGCCGCCGCGGGTCTCGCGGGTGGCGACGGCGGGCTCGTGCTGCCCGAGCGGATGGCGCCGGTAAACGCGCTGCTCGACGCCCTGCCGACGGCCCTGCGCGAGGTGCTCCTGCTCGGGGTCGTCGACCGGCTGGCCCGTCCGACCGGGGACGACGGAGGCGGCCACCCCGGGCAGGGATGACCGCCTCTCGTGCGGTGCTGGAGGTCAGGCGGGGATGATGAGTCCCTTGGTGGCCTTGGCGCGCTCGAGGCGGGCGGCGACGTCCTCCCAGTTGACGAGGTTCCACCAGGCCTTGACGTAGTCGGCCTTGACGTTCTCGTACTGCAGGTAGAAGGCGTGCTCCCACATGTCGAGCTGGAGCAGCGGGATCTGGCCGACGGGGATGTTGCCCTGCTGGTCGAACAGCTGCATGATGTGCGGTCGCTCGGCGAGGGTGTCCCACGCGAGGATCGACCAGCCGGAGCCCTGGATCGCGTTGGCGTTGGCGTTGAAGTGCGCCTGGAACTTCTCGAAGCCACCGAAGTACTCGGTGATCGCCGCGGCGACCTCACCCTCGGGCTGGCCACCACCGTCGGGGCTCATGTTCTTCCAGAACACCGAGTGGTTGGTGTGACCGCCGAGGTGGAAGGCGAGGTTCTTCTCCACACCGTTCACCGCGGCGTAGTCACCCGAATCGCGCAGCTCCTCAAGCTTGGCGACGGCGGCGTTGGCGCCGTCGACGTAGGCCTTGTGGTGCTTGCTGTGGTGCAGCTCCATGATGCGGGCGCTGATGTGGGGCTCGAGGGCGGCGTAGTCGTAGTCGAGCTCGGGAAGCGTGTAAGCCACTTGTCGTTCCTTTCTGGAGACCATCCGGCTCCGACCACTCTATGCCGCACCGGAACGGCGTCGACAGGGTGTCCGTGAGCACGGGCTGTGGGTCACGTACCCACTTGGCCCACCCTCCGACTTCAACCCGACTTGAGGTCAAACGGCGCAGGTCACGCACGTCCGAGGAAGGCCTCGAGCGTCTCGACCACGAGCCGGTGGTCCTCGCGCTGCGGCAGGCCGGACACGGCGATGGTGCCGACGCAGCCCACGTCGCGGACGATGACCGGGAAGGCACCACCGTGGGCGGCATACCCTGCCGGGTCGAGGCGCGAGCTCTCCTCGAAGGTCTTGCCGGCGGCGCGGAACTCCTCGCCGACGTAGAGGGACGAGTGGCCGTAGCGGTCGACGACGGCGCTCTTGCGCTCGAGCCACCCGTCGTTGTCGGCCGTCGCCCCGGGCAGCGCCGCGTGGAAGAGGCGCTGCCCGTTGCGGCGGATCGAGATCGCCACGGGCGACCCTGCGGCCCGGGCCGCGTCGCGCAGCGCGACGCCCAACGCCCATGCCGTGTCGTCGTCGAAGCGGTCGAAGACGAGTCGCGCCTCCTGGGCGGCCAGCTCGTCGAGCACCGGGTGCTCGGTCACGCGCGGGCGATCCGCCGGAACGCGAAGCCGACCAGGACGAGGACGATGCCCACGCCGAACGCCATGAACGCGACGCCGAAGGCCAGGACCGACGTGAAGAGCGAGGCGCGCAGGAACGAGCCGGTCATGACGACCTGACGGTTCGGGTCATCCTTGGGCAGCTCGGCGTACGTCTTGCCGCCACTCGCCGCGAGGGCGTGCTTCTCGATGGTCTCGGCCTCCGAGTACGCGGTCCAGGGCGAGTTCACGGGCTGCCCGGCGAACCTCGCGGCGTCCTCCGAGACGGTGATCTTCTCGCTGGCGAGCTGGGACTGCACCTGGAACCAGGTGATGCCCCCGGCCAAGGCCATGATGACGCCGATGACGATGATGATCGTCCCGATGAGGGCGACCGAGCGGAGTCGGTCGGACGTGGCGGTGATGCTGGGGCTGACGGTGCTCATGCGGACCTCCGAGGGGGTGAGTTGTCTCGAGCCGTGCACGCGCCGCCCATCCGAAGCGGCTCACGTCCACGCTAGGGCCTCAGCCCCGGACGTGGGGCCGGATGCGAATCATGTTTCGGTTCAGGCGAGTCCGAGCAGGTCGCGCACGTCGTCGGCCGTGATCGCACCGGACAGCGAGCCGCCCTCGTCGACGACGCGCTGGAAGAGGTCGCGCTTGCGCTCCTGGAGGGCGACGACCTTCTCCTCGATGGTGCCCGTCGAGACGAGGCGGTAGACCGTGACCGGGCGGCTCTGGCCGATGCGGTGCGCGCGGTCGATCGCCTGGGCCTCAGCGGCGGGGTTCCACCACGGGTCGAGGACGTAGACGTAGTCGGCCTCGGTGAGCGTCAGCCCGAAGCCGCCGGCCTTGAGGCTGATGAGGAAGGCGACGGCGTCGCCTTCGCGGAAGCCGCGCACGACCGCCTGACGGTCGGTCGTCGACCCGTCGAGGTATGCCGTGTCGAGGCCCGCGCGTGTCAGCGCGGCCTCGACGAGGCGCAGGAAGCCGGTGAACTGGCTGAAGACGAGGGCCCGGTGGCCCTCGGCGGCGAGCTCGCGCAGCTGGTCGACGAGGAACTCGATCTTGGCGGCGGTCGCCTTGCCGGCGTGGACCTCGTCGACGAGGACCGGGTCGAGGGCGAGCTGGCGCAGGCGGGTGAGCGCGGCGAGGATCGCGACGCGGTTGGACTCGGGGTCGTCGAGCAGGCCGAGGACGCGCTGCCGCTCGCGCTGGAGGTGCTGGTCGTAGATGTGCCGGTGCACCGGGTGCGGGTCGAGGGCCATGACCTGGATCTGCTTGGGCGGCAGGTCGATCGCGACCTGCTCCTTGGTGCGGCGCAGCATCAGGGGCCGGATGCG
Organism: Terrabacter sp. Root181; assembly: GCF_001428505.1. Lineage (GTDB taxonomy): Bacteria > Actinomycetota > Actinomycetes > Actinomycetales > Dermatophilaceae > Terrabacter. The sequence continues at coordinate 645,463 of NZ_LMHU01000001.1, read as the reverse complement.
GCGGCGCAGCAGGTCGAGCAGCTCGGGCCGCTCGCCGGACTCGATGGGCTTGCGGTAGTTCTTGGTGAAGACGTCGGGCCGCGGGTAGAGCCCCGGTGCGGTGAGCGACAGCAGCGACCAGAGGTCCATGAGGGAGTTCTCGAGGGGCGTGCCCGTGACGGCGACCGTGAAGGGCGCCCCGAGCCGGCGCACGGCGACGTGGGTCTTGGCCTGCCGGTTCTTGACGAACTGGGCCTCGTCGAGCACGACCCCACCCCAGCGGACGGCGTGGAAGGCGGCGTCGTCGAGGCGCAGGACGGCATACGAGGTGATGACGACCTCGGCACCGGCCACGGTGTCGGCGAGGGTCACCCCGCGCTTGCGCTCGGTGGCGGTGACCGCGACCGCGGACAGGTGCGGCGCGAAGGTCTCGAGCTCGCCCATCCACGTGCCGACGACGCTCGTCGGAGCGATGACGAGCACCGGACCACGGGACTCGGGACCCGCGTCACCGAGCTCGCCGCGGTCGCGCGCGCGGACGAGGACCGCGATGACCTGGAGCGTCTTGCCGAGGCCCATGTCGTCGGCGAGGATGCCGCCGATGCGGGCGTCCCAGAGGCGCGCGAGCCAGCGGTAGCCGTCGAGCTGGTAGGGACGCAGGGTCGCCCGGAGGTCGGGCGGCACCTCGGCGAGCGGGCCGGACTCGAGCGACCCGAGGGCCTCGACGTTGGCCGCCCATCGCGCGCTCTGCTCGTCGACGACACCGAGCGCGACCAGCTCGTCCCAGAGGTCGGCGTGGTGGGCACTGAGGCGCAGGCCGCCGGTCTCGGGGTCGGCGATGTCGCGGGCCTCCTCGATGAGGTCGCGTAGCCGGTGCAGCTCGGGACGGTCGAGCCGGAAGAAGGCGCCGGAGTCGAGGAGCATGATCTCGTCACCCCGGGCGAGCGCACCGAAGAGCGGCTCGAAGGGCACGTCCTCGCCGTCGACCTCGACGGACACCCGCAGGTCGAACCAGTCACCGGGCTCAGCCTGCTCACGCCGCTCACCGGCGCCCAGCCGGACGACCGGCGCCGACGTGACCTCCTCGTAGTCGGGGACGTCGCCGTCGACCTCGACCGTCACGTGCTCGTCGGCCTCGAGCAGCGGCAGCGTGTCGACGACGAACCGGGCGGCGGTGAGCCCGGTGAGCACGACCCGGGGCACGAGGTAGGCGTGCCCCCCGAGGTCGGCGCGGAGGGCTCCGGGCACCGAGCGCAGCGATGTCGCGGCCTGGACCGCTGCGGACTCGGCGTCGCGGTCGCGACCGCCGACCGTGCCGAAGCGCGCCGTCGTGAAGGGCCGCGGCGTGCCGTCGTAGGCGTGCCCGAGGTCGAGGCGCAGCTCGCCGGGCACGTCGCTGACGACCCGGACGTGGACCGTGACGACCTCGGGCTCGACGTCCTCGGGCAGCTCGGGCGCGGGCAGCGGCACCTCCGACCGGACGCGGAGGCGCTGCCGCAGGCCGGGCACGACGGAGCGCAGGAAGCGCCCCCGCTCGTCGGCGGGCACGCGCAGTCCGGCGAGCGCGGAGGCGAGGGCCTCGGGTCCGAGGTCGAGGTCCTGGTCGAGCGGCACGAACGTCAGCGAGGCGTCGTCACCCTCGACCGCGACGGCGTGGACGGGGTCGCCGAGGAAGAGCCGCTCGCCGGTGGCCCCGGCCGGCATCCCCTCGATGTCGACGTCGAGGTCGAGGTCGCCGCTGCCGTCGGGGGCCCGCTTGACGAGGAGCACGAGGGCGGCGTCGTCGGCGACGTGGACCGGGCCCGTGACGCCCTCGCCGGGCAGGACCTCGATGCCGGCCGCACGGGCCTCGCGCAGGAGCGGCCAGACCTCGGGACTCGCGTCGAGCGAGAGCGGCGGCGTCGACGAGAAGTAGGTGGTGCCGCCCGAGCCGTGCCGGGCGACGTCGTGCAGGCGTCCCATGATCCGCTCGTGCTCGGGCAGGAAGCGGATGCCGGCGCGCCACTGGGGCAGCGCGTCGTGCCACGAGAGCGTGCGGTGCCACGTGCCGGCGCGGGTCCAGCGGGTGGGCCTCAGGCCGTAGCTGAGCTCGGGCACCCCACGCCGGCCGCGCGGGTCGCGGTAGACGGTGTCGACGAAGAGGCCCGCGGGCATGAGGTCGCCGCGCGGCTCGGGGCGCCCGGCGGCGGGGGACGGCTCGACCGCGCGCGGCCGGACGTGGCCGAAGACGTCGGACCAGTGCGGCGGCACGACGAGCGGGACGGATGCCTCGGCGACCGGCTCGGCGGGGACATCACCGTCGGCCGCGGGTCGTGGCTCGACGACCTTGCCCTGCGCGACGTCACGCGCTGTGAGCATGAGGGCCACGACGTGCTTGCAGTCGGCCGCGACGGGGCAGCTGCACCGCCCGCTCCACAGGTGCGAGCGGCCCTTCGGGTGCGGTCTCGCCTCGACGATCGTCTGGTAGGTCTCGCTGCCGCTGCCCTCGATGGTGCCGAGCAGCATCATCCCGTCGGGGCGGGTGGCGAGCGAGCGGACCCGACGCTCGACGGCATACGCCTGCCCGCGCTCGAAGGTGCGCGTGCCGACCTGCTGGGCGATGTCGGGGTCGGTGACGTCAGCCACCCACGTCGCCCGACCCACGCTCCACACCACCTGAGCACTCTACGTTCGCCCGCCGACACCGCCGAGGTGTCGTCCACAAGGTCGGGCAGGATGGGGGCATGCCCAGCACGCCCGACGCCCGCGAGCTGACGCTCGCCGACTTCCCGGTCCATCGCCCGGTGACGACCCGGTGGTCCGACAACGACATGTACGGCCACCTCAACAACGCCGTCTACTACGAGCTGTTCGACTCGGCGATCAACGGCTGGCAGGCCGAGCACGTGACGGTCGACCCGATGACCGACTCGACTCAGGGCGTCGTGGCCGAGTCGTCGTGCGCCTTCTACGCCGAGGTGGCCTTCCCGGCGCCGCTCGTCGTCGGCGTTCGCGTGGTGCGGCTCGGCCGGAGCAGCGTCACCTACCAGCTCGGACTCTTCGTCGACCCCGAGCGGGGCGCGGCGCCCGACGCCGCGATCAAGGCGCTCGGGCACTGGGTGCACGTCGAGATCGACGCCGCGACCCGCCGCCCGACCCCCATCCCCGATCACCTGCGCGCCCTCATGGAGACGGCGGTGGTGGAGGTCCCCGCATGAGCGAGGGGCCGCTCGAGGAGTCGTGGGAGTCGTGGACGACCCGCATCGCCGCCGACCTCGCGGCGCTCACCGAGGACGACTGGCTGACCTTCACCGTGCACGTGTCGTCACAGGCGGCGAGCACGTATGCCGCCGAGCGGGCTCCCCGAGGCCGGCGCCGGGGCGGCGCGCGGCCGGCTCGACCGGCGCGCGTCCCGGACGTCTTCGTGCAGGCACGGCGGCTCGAGGGCGTGCTCGCGCTCGAGTGCATCGGTGACACGCAGTTCGAGGGTCTGACCGACCTGACGAGCGACCAGCAGGCCGCCCTCGCCGACCTCGGCTGGGAGCGCGAGGGCGACGAGCCGGAGTTCAGCCGCGCCCTCGACAGCGCGGCGGAGGCGGCGGGGCTGCTCCGGGCGAGCCTGGCCGGGGTGCTCGGCGCGGCCACGCCGGCCGACGTCGACATCCGGCGCGCTCCACGCCCCTGACCCGCCCGCCCGACTGACGGCCCGTGCCCGGCGCCTCAGCGACCGGCTGCGACCCGCTTCGCCGCTCGCTTCATGACGGCGGTGTAGGCCGGGCGGGCGAACCGCTTGGCCCGCCACGCGACGTGGCCGTCGCGGTCGGTGAGGATGACGTCGCGGCGGGCGTCGATGCCGCGGACGACGACGGCCGCGATCTCGTCGGCGGTGCGCTTCGAGCCGCTCACCATCTTCTTGCCGGCCTCCTCCATCTCGGTGTCCGCGCCCTGGAACGACGACCCGAGGTTGGTCCGGAAGAACGACGGGCACACGACCGAGACGTCGATGCCGTGCGGGGCGAGCTCGTGCGACAGGGTCTCGCTCAGGGCGACCACGCCGGCCTTGACGGTGTTGTAGGCGGCCATCCCCGGGGCGTGGACGAGGCCGGCGAGCGACGCGGTGTTGACGATGTGCCCGTTGCCCTGCTCCTTGAGGAGGGGCGTGAACGTGCGGCAGCCGCGGACGACACCGAGCAGGTTGATGTCGACGATCCAGTGCCACTCGTCCATCGTCGCCACGTCGATGCGCCCACCGGCGGCGACGCCGGCGTTGTTGACGAGCAGGTCCAGCCCACGCCAGGTCTCGCGCACGTGGGCGAGGGCCGCGGCCCACGCCTCGTCGCTGCGCACGTCGAGCGGGAGGTAGGCCGCCGCGTCCGGGAGCGCGTCGGGCCGGTCGGCCTGCAGGTCGGTCGCGAGCACGTGGTCGCCGCGGGCGACGAGGGCGCGCACGAGCGCGAGCCCGAGGCCGGACGCACCGCCGGTGACGAGGACGCGGCGCGGGGACGTGGGGGCGGAGCTCCGGACGCGGAGCGAGCGGGACGGCATACGGCCCAACCTACTGGCGGACGGTGAGCGTCACCTTGCCGTGGGCGCGGCGCTCGTCGATCTCGCCGAGGGCGGCCGCGACGTCGTCGAGCGGGTGCCGCGCGCCGATGGGCGGTGCGAGCGCGCCGCTCTCGAGGAGCGGGAGGATCGCGTCCCACTGGGTGCGCAGGTAGGTCGGGTCGGGCATCCAGAAGGCACCCCACCCGACGCCGACGACGCTGATGTTGCCCAGCAGGAGTCGGTTGACCTTGACCTCGGGGATCTGGCCGGCGGTGAAGCCGATGACGAGCAGTCGCCCCTCGGGGGCGAGGCTGCGGAGGCTGTCGGTGAAGCGGTCGCCGCCCACCGGGTCGACGACGACGTCGACGCCGCGCCCGTCCGTGAGCTCCTTCGCGGCGGCGAGGAAGCCGTCGGCGAGCACGATGTGGTGCGCGCCGGCAGCGCGGGCGGTCTCGATCTTGTCGTCGGACGACACGACGGCGATGACGCGGGCGTCCATGGCACGGGCCAGCTGGATGGCGGCCGTGCCGATGCCACCGGCGGCGCCGTGGACGAGCACGGTCTCGCCGCGCTCGAGCTGGCCGCGACGGGTCAGGGCGAAGTGGACGGTGAGGTAGTTCATCGGCAGTGCCGCGCCGGCCTCGAACGACACGGCGTCGGGCAGCGGGAAGACCATCGCCTCGGGCACGGCGACCGTCTCGGCGAAGGCGCCGAGCACCGGGAAGGCCGCGACGCGGTCGCCGACGCTGAAGGCGCTGCCCTCCGCGACCTCACGGACGACGCCTGCGCACTCGGCGCCCGGGACGAAGGGCAGGTCCGGGCGCATCTGGTAGAGCCCCCGGCTCATGAGGACGTCGGGGAAGCTCACCCCGGCCTCGTGGACGTCGACGAGGACGTGACCGGGAGCCGCCGCGGGCTCGTCGACCTCGCCGACGGTGACGGACGCCGGCCCGTCGAGGCTCGTGACTCGTGCGGCGCGCATGGGGCTCCTCATCATCGGTGGCGAGATCTCGACCCTAGCCGCCCGCAGGTCCACACTGGACGGGTCGGCAGACGGGTGCCGCGGGACCAGGAGGCGACCATGGGCGTGGCCAACCGGATGATGCGTGCGGGCAACTCGGCGCACGTGGCGCTCTACCGCCGCTTCGACGTGGGCTTCCTTCGCTCCGTCAAGGGCATGCCGATCCTCCTGCTCACCGTGGCCGGTCGGTCGTCCGGCACCCCGCGGACCAGCCCGGTCGGCTACTTCCTCGACGACGGGTCCTACGTCGTGTGCGGGAGCGCCGGTGGTGCCGCGGCGGAGCCACAGTGGTTCCGCAACCTCCGGCACGCCGACACGGCCACGATCGAGGTCGGCGACGAGCGGATGGAGGTGGACGTCCACGTCGCGCACGGCGACGAGCGCGACCGCCTGTGGCGGCGCCTCCTCGAAGTCGCGCCGTTCTTCGGCGGCTACGAGGCCAAGGCCGCCGGCCGCGTCATCCCGCTGGCCGCCCTGACGCCGAGGGCACCGGCGTCCGCGGCGCCGTGATCGTGAACGTCGCCCGGAGCAGGTCGGCGTCGCGCGAGCTCGGTCCGACCCGGAGCTCGAACTCGCCCGGCTCCACGATGCGGCGTCCCGCCGCGTCGACGATGGAGCAGGCCGCGGCCGGGACCTCGATGCGGGTGCTGACCGACGCGCCGGCCGGCACCGTGACGCGACGGAACGCCTTGAGCTCCTTGGCCGCCCACGTGACGCTCGTGACGACGTCGGTCACATAGGCCTGCACGACCTCGTATGCCGTCCGCTGCCCCGTGTTGGTCAGCGTGACCTCCGCGGCCACGACGTCGTCGGGGGAGAGGTCGGTGGCGTCGAGGGTGAGGTCGGACCACTCGACGGTCGTGTAGGTCAGGCCCTCGCCGAAGACGAACTGCGGCTCCTGGGTCAGGTCGGCGTAGCGGTGGCCGTGCTGCCCGCGCACCTGGTTGTAGTAGGTCGGCTGCTGGCCGACGTGGCGCGGGACGGAGACGGGAAGCCGGCCGGCGGGCTCGATGCGGCCGAGGACGAGCTCGGCGACGGCACGGCCGCCGCGCATCCCGGGGCTGAAGGCCTCGATGACCGCCGCTGCGCGCAGGGCGCTGGGCGGCAGGACGCTGGGCTTGGAGTGCAGCAGCACGACGACGACCGGGGTGCCGGTGCCGTCGAGCGCGTCGACGATGGCGTCGAGGAGCGCGACCTGGCCGCCCTGGAGGTCGAGGGTCGCGGTCGAGCAGCCTTCCCCCGTCAGGGCGATCGTGTCGCCGAGGACGACGACGGCGAGGTCTGCCGAGCTCGCGGTCGCGACGGCGTCGGCGAGCTGGTCGGGGTCGACGGGCGCCGCCGCCGAGACCGGCGGGCGCGGCTGCCCGTCGGGGAAGAGAGGGCCATCCGGGTCGGGCACGAGGGTCTCGATCTCGGCTCCGCGAGCATGGGTGACGGTCCACGACGGCGGGACGACGGCCCGGAAGCCGTCGAGCACGGTCTCGACCGTCTCGCGCGGGTGCCCGTCCGGCATCCAGTCCACCTGGCCCGAGGCCCCCGCCCAGTCGCCGAGGTTGGCCTGCGGGTCGTCGGCGTTGGGGCCGATGACGGCGGCGGTGCGCGGGGCGAGGTCGGTCGCATCGGGGGCGCCCACGGCATACGGCAGCGAGCCGTCGTTGGTGAGCAGCACGAGCGACCGGCGGGCCACGTCGAGGTTGAGGGCGGCGTGCTCGGCGGAGCCGATGACGAGGCGCTGGCGCTCGCCGTCCGGCGGGCGGGGGTTCTCGAAGAGGCCGAGCTCGAGCTTGACGCGCAGCACCCGGCGGGCGGCCTCGTCGATGTCGCGCTCGTCGAGCAGGCCGCGGGCGACGGCCTCCTGCGCGGCCTCGAAGAAGGCGGGTGTCGTCATGACGAGGTCGTTGCCGGCACGCACCGCGACCGCCGCCGCCTCGACGTCGTCGGCGCAGACCTTCTGCTCCCAGACCATGCGGCCGACGTTGTCCCAGTCGGTGACGAGGGTGCCGGTGAAGCCCCACTCCCCCTTGAGCACCTCGTCGAGGAGCCAGCCGTTGGCCGTCACGGGGACGCCGTCGATCGCCTGGTAGCCGAGCATGAAGGTGCGGCAGCCCTCCTGGACGGCACGCTCGAACGGCGGGAGGAACCACGACGTCAGCTTGCGGCGGCTGAGGTCGGCCTCGCTCGCGTCACGGCCGCCCTGGGTCTCGGAGTAGCCGGCGAAGTGCTTGGCGCACGCGAGGACGGCGGTCGGGTCGGTGAGGCCGTCGCCCTGGTAGCCGCGGACCATCGCCGCGCCGAGCTCGCCGATGAGGTGCGGGTCCTCGCCGAACGTCTCGCCGACCCGGCCCCAGCGCAGGTCGCGGGTGATGCAGAGGACCGGCGAGAAGGTCCAGTGGACGCCGGTCGCGGAGACCTCGACAGCGGTGGCCCGTGCGGCCTGCTCGACGAGCTCGGGGTCCCACGAGCACGCCATGCCGAGCTGGGTGGGGAAGATCGTCGCGCCCGGCCAGAAAGAGTGGCCGTGGATGCAGTCGTCCGCCGTGAGGAGCGGGATGCCGAGCCGGGTCTGCTCGGCGAGGGCGATGGCCTCGAGCATCCGCTCGGGGGAGGTGTGCAGGATCGAGCCGGCCAGCTTCGTGTGGACGATGTCGGTCAGGTCGCCGCGCGCGTCGAGCTGGAGCATCTGGCCGACCTTCTCGGGCAGCGTCATCCGGCCGATGAGGTCGTCGAGGCGCTCCTCGACCGGCAGCGACGCGTCGCGGTACGGCGGTGGGCTCTGGGGGTCGGCGTGGCGGTCGGCAGCGTTGTCGGGCACGCCTCGACGCTAGCCGACCGTGTCGACCTAGGCTGGCAGGGTGATCGAGCCCCTGACGCGACTGCCCGACGGGACCATCAAGCAGGTCAACCCCTTCACCGGCACGAAGGTCTGGACGCTGCCCGGCCGCGGGGCCCGGCCCCTCGGCATCCCCAGGCCGGATCCCCGCCCGCTGGACCCCGCCGAACACGACCGGCACTGCGCCTTCTGCTGGGGACGGATGATCGAGACGACCCCCGAGATCGCCCGGGTCGTCCGCGACGGCTCGTCGTGGCGCGAGGTGCGGGGACTCGTCGCGGAGCAGCTCGGCGACACCGTGCCGGAACTCCGGCTCTTCCCGAACCTCTTCGAGATCCTCACCTACGACTACTGGCACCTGACCCACGGATACGAGCCGACGCCCGAGTCGCTGGCGCACCGGACCGCATACCTCTCGACGCCCGCAGGGCGCGCGCACGTGACGGCGCTGGCGCGCATCCGGATGCGTTCGCGGGGCGTGTCGGGCGCTGGGGCCGAGCCGCTCGACGAGGACGACCTCGAGCGCGAGGCGGTCGGGCTCTTCGCCGGTAATCACCAGGTCGTCGTGGCCCGACGGCACTTCGTCGACGGTGCGACGGACGACACGCAGAACGCCGCAGCGGGGACGCTGACGCCCGAAGAGCACTGGCAGTACACGCGATTCACGATCACGGCCGTGTGTGACCTCTACCGCGGCAACCCGCACGCCCGCTACGTGTCGGCGTTCCAGAACTGGCTGCGGCCGGCGGGCGCGTCGTTCGACCACCTGCACAAGCAGCTCGTCGCCATCGACGAGCCGGGGGTCGACCTCGAGCGCGAGACGGAGCGGGTGCGGGCCGAGCCGGACCTCTTCGCGCGGTGGGGGCCGCAGTACGCCGAGGCACAGGGGCTCGTCGTCGCCCGCACCCCGACGGCCGCGGCCTTCGCCGGCATCGGCCACCAGTACCCGGCGCTCGTCGTCTACACGTCCAACACGTCGCGCCGCCCGTGGGAGCTCTCGGAGGACGAGGTGCGCGACTTCTCCGACCTCGTGCACGCGTGCCACGCCGCGACGGGCGCCGACGTGCCGACCAACGAGGAGTGGCACCACGGCCCGCCGTCGCTCGACCTGCCCGTGCCGCTGCGCGCCGTCATCAAGTGGCGGGTCTCGACGCTGGCCGGCTTCGAGGGCGGCACGAAGATCTACGTCAACACGATCGACCCGTGGGCGGTGCGTGAGCGCACGCTGACCCGGCTGCGGGCGCTGGCCGACGAGGGCCTCGTGTCGGACCGCATCGACATCGCCTGAGGCGGGGCGGTCCGGTCAGACCTCGCTCCGGACCGCGCGGTCGGGCATTCCGCGCGAGCGCACCCACGACGTCGAAACAGACCGCGGGACAGAGCGATTCGCTGTGCACAATCAGCAACAAGACCCTTGAAACGGTATCGAACATATGTTCTAATTGGGTACTGGACAAGCGCAGTGCGATTCGCGAGGAGGTCACGGTGACACCGTTCTTCAACCCGTCGCGCATCGGGCCGTCGCCGGCCGACACCGCCTTCGACGAGACCTACACCAAGGCCCATCTCCAGATCGACCTGACGATCGAGGGCGACCGCATCCTCCGCGAGATCGAGGCGCTCGAGGTCGAAAAGGCCCAGGTCGAGTCAGACCTGCTCGACGCCTATGCCGCCCTCCACACCATCGAGGCCCAGCAGATCGCGGCGGCCTCGGTCCACGTCTGCACCGACCGCATCGTCGCCGAGGAGATCGCCCTCGCGACCGGCGTTGGGGCCGGGGAGGTCGCACGGCGGCTGACGCTGGCCACCGGTCCGCGGCGCCACCGGCTCGTGCGCCAGGCCCTCCGCGACGGCTCGACGTCCCTGCACCGCGCGCTTCAGGTCGTCTCGGAGACCGGTCTGCTGCCCGATGCCGACGTCGAGTCTGTCGAGCGGTCGGTGCTGGCGCCGAGTCGCGACGGCCAGGTGCTGCCGCAGCGCACGTTCTCCACGCGGCTGCGTCGCGCCGTGGCCTCCGTCGACCACCGAGGGTCCGCTGAGCGCCACGAGCACGCCAAGAGCCGTCGCGGCGTCTTCGGCCGCCTGACCGAGGACGGGATGGGCTCCCTGACGCTGGTGGCCACCGGTGACGTCGTCGCCGCCGTGCTCGACAGGCTCGACACCGCGGCACGCGCCCGTCGCGGTGCCGGCGACCCTCGATCGCTGGACCAGCTCCGCTGCGACCTCGCCGGTCAGGCAATGCTCAGTGGTCCGCTGGAGGACGGGCGGCCGACCGCTGGCCCCGACGCCCCAGCGACCGCGTGGCTCGTCGTGCCGTTCGAGGTGGCCGTGGGTGAGTCCGACGCCGCGTGCGAGCTCCCGGGGCACGGCTGGGTCACCGCCCGGCAGGCGCGCGACATCATGACGCGGCCCGGGTCGGCGTGGCACACGCTGCCCGTCGCCGTGCGGACCGGCCGCGCCCTGAGCGCACCCTCGGACTCCTACCGACCCACGCGTGCGATGGTCGAGCACGTCCGCGCCGTCGACGGCGTGTGCCGCGGGCCGGGCTGCGAGGCGCCCGCGAGCCGCTGCGACCTCGACCACGAGATCGCATGGCCGCAGGGCCCCACATCGGTCGGCAACCTCCACGCCAAGGAGCGCTTCCACCACAACATCAAGACCGCCGGGATCTGGAGATCGGAGCCCGTCGACGACGATGGGCTCGCGTGGACCACGACGACCGGACGCCGCTACGTCACGAGGCCGAAGGACTGGCGCGCGAGCCTGGACGACGGCACCCCGGCGCCCGGTCTCGGCGCCGACCCGGACCCGCCCCCGTTCTGACGTCGCCATCCGGAGGCTTGCTTCGGGTACGTCTACCGTGCGCCGAGGGGCGCACCGAGGGCCACGGGAGCGAGGTCTGACCGGTGTTTCAGCGGGCGAAGGACATCGCTTCGGTGACGTCGCTGCGGAGCATGTCGCGGCGGTCGAGCAGGTAGTTCTGCCGCATCAGCCACGGAGCCGCGTCCCCCTGCTGCGGCAGGTCGCCCGCGGCACGCTGCACGTAGCCCGACGCGAGCGGCAGCAGCGGCTGCCCCTCCATGCCCTCCGGAGCGCGCGGGGTCGCCACCCGCCAGGCGTGGTGCTTCATGTGGTTGAGCAGCCGGCAGACGTAGCGGCTCGCCAGGTCGGCACGCAGGGTCCACGACGCGTTGACGTAGCCGACGCAGACGGCGAGGTTGGGCACGTCGGCGAACATGACACCGCGATAGACCGTGAGATCGCCTGTGGGACGGGCCTGCCCGTCGACGGTGATGGCGATGCCACCGGCGATCTTGATGCGCAGCCCCGTCGCCGTGACGACGACGTCGGCGTCGAGCTCACGTCCCGAGTGCAGCCGTATGCCGTGTGGCAGGAAGGTCTCGATCGTGTCGGTGACGACGTGGGCCCGTCCACTGCGCACCGCCTCGAAGAGGTCGCCGTCGGGGACGACGCAGAGGCGTTGGTCCCACGGGTCGTAGGTCGGGGTGAAGTGGTCGCTGGCGAGGTCCGTCGAGCCGAGGGACTTCGCGGCTCCCTTGGACAGCAGTGACCTCATGAGGGCCGGGCGCCGACGGCTCAGCTCGTACACGCCCATCGTCCCGAGGACGTTCTTGTAGCGGGCGGCGGTGCCGGCGGCCCGCGTCGGCAGCACCTTCTGCAGCACGTCGCGCGCCCGGTCGCGACGTGGCAGCGACGCGATCCACGTCGGCGTGCGCTGGAGCATCGTCACGTCGGCACCGGCGTCGGCGAGCGCGGGCACGAGGGTCACGGCCGTCGCCCCCGACCCGATGACGACGACCTTCCGGCCCGCCACGTCGAGGCCCTCCGGCCAGAACTGCGGGTGCACGACCTCACCCTCGAACGAGCCGAGGCCCGGCAGCTGCGGGTCGTGCGGTCGCTCGTAGTCGTAGTAGCCGCTGCACAGGTAGAGGAACCTGCACCTCAGCCGCTCTCGGACTCCCCCGCGGTCGACCGTCACCGTCCAGCGCGCGTCCTCGCTCGACCAGTCGGCGCCGACGACCTTGTGTCCCAGACGGATCCGCTCGGCGATGGAGTGCTTCTCCGCCGTCGACCGCAGGTAGTCGAGGATCTTGGGCCCGTCCGCGATCGCATCGGGGTCGGTCCACGGCTCGAAGGGGAAGCCGAGGGTCATCATGTCGGAGTCGGACCGGACGCCCGGGTAGCGGAAGAGGTCCCACGTGCCGCCGAGCGAGTCGCGCCCCTCGAGGATCGCCCACGAGCGCGACGGGCTCATCGTCGACAGGCGGTAGCCGGCGCCGATGCCGGACAGGCCGGCTCCGACGACGAGGACGTCCAGGTGCTCGGTCTCGCTCACCCCGCCATTCTCACCCACGGTTCCGACCCACTGTGACGCTCGACGCGCGATCGGCTACCGGACGGTAACCAGCGGCTACCCTCGGGCGGGTGACGACGGCATACCCCCACCTGCTCGAACCCCTCGACCTCGGCTTCACGACGCTGCGCAACCGCGTCGTCATGGGCTCGATGCACACCGGCCTCGAGGACCGCGCCAAGGACTTCGACCGGCTCGCGGCCTACTACGCCGAGCGCGCCCGTGGCGGGGTCGGCCTCATCGTCACGGGCGGCTTCGCCCCCGACCTCGCCGGCGCGCTCTACCCGGGCGGTTCCGTGCTCGTCACGAGCCGACAGGCCCGACGCCACCGCGTCGTCACGAATGCCGTGCACCGCGAGGGCGGCAGGATCGCCCTCCAGGTGCTGCACGCGGGCCGCTACGCCTACCACCCGCTCGCCGTCTCCGCGTCGGCGCTCAGGTCCCCGATCTCGCGCTTCAGGCCCCGCGCCCTGACCGCGCGCGGCATCCGCCGCACCATCGAGGCGTACGCCCGCTGCGCCCGCCTGGCGCGCGAGGCCGGCTACGACGGCGTCGAGATCATGGGCTCCGAGGGCTACCTCCTCAACCAGTTCCTCGCGCCGCGCACCAACCACCGCACCGACGAGTGGGGCGGCTCCCCGGAGAACCGTCGTCGCCTCCCGGTCGAGGTCGTCCGCGCGGTCCGCGCGGCGGCCGGCCCCGACTTCGTCATCGTCTACCGCCTCTCGATGCTCGACCTCGTGCCAGAGGGCCAGTCGTGGGACGAGGTCGTGGCGCTCGCCCACGAGGTCGAGGCGGCCGGCGCGACGATCATCAACACCGGCATCGGCTGGCACGAGGCGCGCGTGCCGACGATCGTCACCTCCGTCCCCCGCGGTGCGTTCACGCGCGTCACCGCGAAGCTGCGCCCCCACCTCACCGTCCCGGTCGTCACGTCCAACCGCATCTCGATGCCCGACCTCGCCGAGCAGGTCGTCGCCGACGGCAGCGCCGACCTCGTCTCGATGGCGCGCCCCTTCCTCGCCGACCCCGACTGGGTGGCCAAGGCGGCGGGCGACCGCGCCGACGAGATCAACACGTGCATCGCCTGCAACCAGGCCTGTCTCGACCACACCTTCGCCAGGAAGACGGCGACCTGCCTCGTCAACCCACGCGCCGTCCGCGAGACGACCCTCGTGCTCGCGCCGAGCCGACGCTCCAAGCACGTCGCCGTCGTCGGTGCGGGTCCTGCGGGCCTCGCGACCGCCGTCGCGCTGACCGAGCGTGGCCACCGGGTCGAGCTCTTCGAGGCGGCCGACGACCTCGGCGGCCAGTTCGCGATCGCCATGCGCATCCCCGGCAAGGAGGAGTTCGCCGAGACGATCCGCTACTACCGCCGGCGGCTCGAGCTCGGTGGCGTCAAGGTCCACCTCGGTCGCCGCGCCGGGGTCGAGGACCTCACCGACTTCGACGAGGTCGTCGTCGCCACCGGCGTCGAGCCCCGCGTACCCGACGTCCCGGGCGTCGACCACCCGAAGGTCGTGACGTATGCCGCCGCGGTCCGCGGCGAGGCACCCATCGGTCAGCGCGTGGCCGTGATGGGTGCCGGCGGCATCGGGGTCGACGTGTCGGAGTTCCTGACGCACGTCGAGTCCCCGATGACCGTCGAGCAGTGGATGGCCGAGTGGGGCGTCGGCGAGCCGGATGCGTCGCGCGGCGGGCTCGTCGAGGCACACCCGGCACCGTCACCGCGTGAGGTGCACCTGCTCCAGCGCAAGGCCACCCCGATCGGCAGGGGTCTCGGCAAGACCACCGGCTGGGTGCACCGGGCAGCCTTGAGGGCGAAGGGAGTCCACCACCACGTCGGTGTCAACTACGAACTCATCGACGACGACGGCCTGCACATCACTCACGGCGAGGACCGCTCCGACCCGCAGGTGCTCGACGTCGACACCATCGTGCTGTGCACCGGCCAGGAGTCGGTCGACACGCTCGGCCCCGCACTCGCGGCCGCAGGCGTCAGGGTCCACGTCATCGGCGGCGCCGACGTCGCCGCCGAGCTCGACGCCAAGCGCGCCATCCGCCAGGGCACCGAGCTCGCGGCCACCATCTGACGCCACTCGGACCGCGTTCAGCCGTCCGCGCCCTCGAGCAGGAAGGTGGTCATCGGCCCCTTGCTCTTGACGAGGATCGTCCCGCGGGGGCGGAGCGTGAACGCGGGCCCCAGGGCGGCCGCGACCCGCTCGGTCACCTGGATCTCTCCGGGCAGCCCGTGGGACTCCATCCGGCTCGCCGTGTTCACCGTGTCGCCCCAGAGGTCGTAGATGAACTTCCGGCGGCCGATGACCCCGGCGACGGCGGGCCCGGTGTCGATGCCGATGCGCACGGCGAGCCACTCGCAGCCCGGCTCGGTCGCGACGGAGGCGATCTCGTCCCGCATCGCGAGCGCCACGCGGGCAACCGCCTCGACGTGGTCGGGCCGCCGCTCCGGCAGGCCTCCCGCGACCATGTACGCGTCGCCGATGGTCTTGATCTTCTCGACGCCCTGGGCATCCGCCTCGTGGTCGAAGGCAGAGAAGATGCGGTCGAGGAGCGCGACGAGCTCGTCGGCGGGCATGACCTGGGTGCGCTCGGTGAAGCCGACGAGGTCGGCGAAGAGGACGGTCACGGCGTCGTAGTGCTCTGCGATGACACCCGACCCTCGTTTCAGCCGTTCGGCGATCGGGCCGGGCAGGACGTTGAGCAGCAGACGTTCGGAGCGCTCCTGCTCGGCCTCGAGGGCGATCCGGGCCCGCTCGCGCTGTTCGACGAAGTAGCCGAGCATGGCGTAGGCGCTGACGGTCACGCCCATGACGTTGAGCACGAAGAACGTGACGACGAACCCGGTCGGCAGGTCCGCGGGGTGCTGCGACAGCCGCGGGTCGAGCAGCGCCAGTGTCACGAGCGCGGTGAAGAACGCCACGAGCCAGCCGACCGAGCGCCGCACCCCGAGCAGCGCGAGCGCGGCGAGCGGCACGAAGATCGCCCACAGCACCATCCCGCTGGAGGCGATGAAACCGCCGAGCGACGCCTGGAGCAGCGAGGGGAGCACGAGGAACGCCACGAGCTGGGTCGTGCGGAACAGGGCGAAGCGCCCGGTGCGCGACAGGACGACGAGCCCCACGACGGTGATCGCCTGGTAGGCGGCCGGGATCGCGGCCGACCGCGGGTAGCCGTAGGCGAGGTAGGTGCCGACCCAGATGAAGGAGATCAGGGCGATGAGCACGGACGCGAAGATCAGCATGCCCTGGCGCAGCCCCTCGTCCTGGGACCTGCCCGGTCGCGCACCGATCTCGGCGAGACGCTCGACGATGCGGACGACAGCCCCTCTGAGGCCGGTCCGGGGAAGGGTGAGCACGTCGGATGCGCCCATGCCGCGATGGTACGGCGGAGGACACACCTCCCTCAGGGCATCGGCGCGTTGCCCTGAAGGTGGGCGTGGATGAGGGCTGCGGCATCGCCAGCGCCGTCCTCCGCGCCGACGCACTCACCGAGGGCGTATGCCGCCGCGCGGGCTCCCGGGGACAGCGCCACCTCGAGCGCCCGCTCGAGCCGGGCCGCTGTGAGGTCCTTGCGCGCGATCGGCGGCGCGGCGACGCCGAGGTCGGCCATCCGACGGCCCCAGTAGGGCTGGTCGGCGGCATGGGGCACGACGACCTGCGGCACCCCGGACCGGACCGCGGCAGCCGTCGTGCCCGCTCCCCCGTGGTGGACGACGACGCCGCACCGCGGGAAAAGGACGTCGTGCGGGGCTGATCCGATCCCGAGGAGCCGGTGCGTCCCGTCCTCCGGCTCGGCATCGACCGACAGCCCGGCGAGACCCTCGCTCACGACACCACGCACGCCCAGCCGGCCGAGCGCCCGCACGACGGCGGCCACGACTCCCGCCGGGTCGGGCGTCGGCATCGAGCCGAAGCCCACGAAGACCGGAGGATCCCCCTCGCCGAGGAACGCCTCGAGCGTCGGGTCCAGCGACCGGCCGGCGGCGTCGTCGCGCACCCAGTAGCCGGTCTGGCGCAGTGCCGGTGGCCAGTCGGCAGCGGGCGGGACGACGTGCGGACTGGCCGCGAGCAGGGTCGGGGTGCGCTCGGCCGTGGCCGTGTAGTGACGGAAACGCTGTCGTGGCAGTCCTCGTCGCGCGCGCACCACGTCGCCGGACGGACGGAAGAGGTCGAGGGCGACGCGGCCCGCGAGGGTGCTCCACGCGTCGTTGACCCACGACGTCGACCGCGGGCGCAGCGCGAGTGCGACCGATTCCCCGTGCGCGCTCGGCCAGACCGGGGCGAAGACCGCGTAGACGTGCGGTTTCGCGGGGCGACCACTGTGACCACCGGTCGACAGCAGGGCGTCGACGAGGTCGAAGGTCAGCGCCCCCGAGACCACGGCATCGGCGCCGTCGACGAGGCGCGAGACGTCCGCGGCGAGCGCCGGCGCCGTCCCGGCCATGACCTGCCGCATCAGCCGGGCCTCGCGCACCTGCGTCCGCGCCGAGCCCCGGAGCGAGTCACGTCCGAGCCCCTCCCGGAGCGGGCCCTCGAGGTCGAACGACAGCGGCTCGAAGTCGACACCACTGCCCGCCACGACGTGACCGAGGTCGGCCGGCGCGGCGAGCGACACGGCATACGCCATCCGCCGGAGGCGTTGCCCGAGCGCGACGAGCGGCTCGACGTCACCGCGGGATCCCATGCCCAGCAGCAGGATCCGCACGTCAGCCCTCACCGAGCTGCGCGCGCACGCGCGGCACGACCTCCTCGGCGTAGAGGCGGATGCACTGCATGCGCTGGTCGTGCGGGAGGGTGCCGAAGGAGTACTTCAGCTGGAAGCGCGAGAGGCCGAGCACGCGCACCGTGTCGACGATCTTGGCGGCGACGGTGTCGGGCGAGCCGCAGTAGACGGCACCCTCGGGCCCGAGCTGCTGGAGCGCCTGGTCCGTGCCCATGGGCGCCCAGCGGCGCTCGCGGCCGAGCTTGTTCATGTAGGGCAGGAAGTGCGGCATGAAGTCGTCGCGCGCCTGCTCGTCGGTGGCGGCGACGTAGCCCGGCGAGTGCACGCCCACCGGGAGCTCGGGCCTGCCCAGCTCGGACAGCGCGCGACGGTAGAGGTCGGCGAGCGGGGCGAACTGGCGCGCGGAGCCGCCGATGATCGCGATGACGACGGGGAAGCCGTAGTGCGCGGCGCGGACGACCGACTGCGGCGTGCCACCGACGCCGACCCAGACCGGCAGGTGGCCGGACTCCGTCGCCGGCATGACCTTCTCGACCCGGACGGGCGGGCGGATCGAGCCCTCCCACCGGACCGGCTGCTCGGCCACGACGGCGGCGAGCAGGTCGAGCTTCTCCTCGAAGAGGGTCTCGTAGTCGGAGAGGTCGAGGCCGAAGAGTGGGAACGACTCGACGAACGAGCCTCTGCCGACAGTGATCTCGGCGCGACCCCGGCTGATCGCGTCGACGGTCGAGAAGCGCTGGAAGACCCGGATCGGGTCGTCGCTGCTGAGGACCGTGACGGACGTGCCGAGCCGGATGTGCTCGGTGCGGCCCGCCAGGCCGGCGAGGAGCACGTCCGGGGCGCTGACGGCGTAGTCGTCGCGGTGGTGCTCGCCGACGCCGAAGAAGTCGAGGCCCAGCCGGTCGGCGAGCTCGCCCTCGGCCAGCACCTCCCGGATCACCGTCGCGGGGTGGAGCGGGGCGCCGTCGGGCCCGTCGGCGATGTCGCCGAACGTGTCGAGGCCGAGTTCGAGGCTCATGCGCCCATCGTAGGTAGGCCGCCGACCTGCGACGTGCGCCCGGCGTTGGGGTCCCAGCGCCGGACCGACTCGATCGTCCCGTCGAGCGGGCGGGCACGACCGAGGACGGCGAGAGCCTCACCGACCTGGCGGGAGCCGAGCCCGCGCGCGATGGTCACGTGCGGCGTCCAGCGTCCGGGGCGCACCTGATCGGGGATGTCGGGCGCCCCGACCATCGCGGCCGCGACCGACTGCTGGAGCCGGAGCAGCTCGGCCGTCGGGACGACGAGCCGGGCGAGCACGTAGCGGCGCGAGCCCGCGACGAGCAGGGACCCGAGACGGACCGGCACCGGCCGCATCGTCTCCAGGGTGCGGGCGATCCGGGCCTCGACGTAGTCGGGGATTGCACCACCCAGGGCCAGGGTCACGTGCGGCGCGTTCGTCGCGCCCTGGTGCTTCGCCTGGCTCGGCAGACCCGCCTCCGCGAGCGCCGCCCACTCACGCCGGACCTCCGTGTCGGTGGTGGCGTCGAGCAGGCCCTCGACCGAGTGGAGGGGCATGGTCAGGCGACCTGCTCCGACTCGGTGAGACCGGGGCGGTCGCCGAGGCCGAGGTGGTCGGCGACGAAGTCGCGCACGGCGGACTCGTGGTCGTCCCAGCGGCCGTCGCCGACCGGCAGGACGAGTGTCGGCAGGTCGAGCGCCTCGACGACCGCGAGCTCCTGCCCGCGGCGCTGGCCCTGCCGCGTGGACGCGGCGTCGCGCTCGTGGTCGAGGTAGACGAGTGCCGGCGCGTGCGGCCGCACGGCCTCGACGAGGCGGGCGACGACGTCGGCGTCGGGTGAACGGAGCAGGACCGACTCCCAGACGTGCACGCCACGGGGCAGCGTCGCGCCGAAGCGCTCCCACCTGTCGGCGACGAGTGCCGTGCTGACGTCGGCGGGGACACGAGTCCCACGGGCCGCGTCCACGATCCGCTCGACGAGCGCGAGCGGCAGGTCCGGGTGCCGCTCCTGACGGACGAGCCACACGTCACCGTGCTGCTCGGCCGCGCGGAGGAGGGCCTGTGACATCGCGGGCGACTCGGCGGCGAGCGCCAGGAGATCGGCGGTCTCGAGGACGACCACCTGCTCGGCGCCGACCGGGTGGTCGACGGGGTGGTCGACCCGACCCTCGGCCCAGTGCTCGACCTCGACCTGCTGGTCGGCGAGCCACGATGCGATGCCGCGCGCCGTCGTGCTCCTGCCCGATCCCGGTAGTCCTTCGACCATGACCAGCCCGTTGACGACAGCCACCCACCAGCTCCTCGCCGGTGCTCGCCCCGGCCTCGCGTGCCGTCGGTTGCCGGCAGCGAAGTGTATGCCAGAGGACATTTCGCCCCTCAGCCCTCTCGGGGCCCGCGGGGGTCGAGCCGGCCGAGGATGGTGGCGAGCGACGCGCGTTCGCGGTCGCTCAGCGCGCCGAAGAAGTCGGCCGCGCCCTCGCGCCGGGCCTCGTCGACCTCCGCGAGCACCGACTCCCCCACCTCTGTGAGCGAGACCGTCATGGCGCGTCGGTCGGCCGGGTCGGGGCTGCGGTGCACGAGCCCCCGAGACTCGAGCCGGTCGACGACATCGGTGGCCGAGCGCGGCGCGATGCGCAGGTGGTCGGCGACGACCCCGAGCCGCGTGGGGCCGTGGTGCCCGATGACGCGGAGCGCCCGGGCGTCATGGGGCGAGAGGTCGGGCCCGAGGCCGGTGGCCCAACGGCGTCGGAGGGCGCGTGCCGCGCCCATGAGCAGCTCGTCGAGGGAGGGCTCGTCGGCGTCACGCATGGTGAGCAGCATACGGGCCGATGTGTAGATCGACCTCATAATGAGGTAACCTCAGCATCATGAACCGGAGACCAGACATGGAGTGACTGCATGACCGACACCACCAGCCCCCTGACGCCCCCCACCCGCGGCGGCCGCGGCCGCCAGCCCGAGAAGATCGACCCGCAGGACCGCGCCCAGCTCGCCGAGTCCCCCGTCTCGCTGCGACGGGTCGCAGGCCTCTTCCGCCCCCACGTCCGCACCGTCGCCGTCGTCACGGCGCTCATCGTGGCGATCTCGGTCATCTCGATGGCCCAGCCCTTCCTCCTGCGCGCCGTCATCGACGACGCCCTCCCCCACCAGGACGTCCGACTCCTGCTGTGGGCCGTCGGCGGCATGCTCGCCGTCACCGTCGTGAGCCAGCTGCTCGGCGTCGTCCAGACCTGGCTGACCACCGCCGTCGGCCAGCGCGTCATGCACGGCCTGCGCACCGACGTCTTCCGCCACCTGCAACGCCAGTCCGTGGCCTTCTTCACCCGCACCCGCAGCGGCGAGGTGCAGTCGCGCCTGACCCACGACATCAGCGGCATGCAGTCGGTCATCACCTCGACGGCCACGTCGATCGCGAGCAACCTCACCACCGCCGTCGCGACGGCCATCGCCATGGTCGCCCTCAGCCCCCGACTCTCGCTCCTGTCGCTGCTCGTCATCCCGCCGGCCGTCCTCATGACCCGCAAGGTCGCCCTGCTGCGCCGCGACATCACGGCCCAGCGCCAGCGCCGCCTCGCCGACCTGCACAGCCAGGTCGAGGAGGGCCTGACCGTGAGCGGCGCCACCCTCGTCAAGACCCTCGGCGCCGGCGAGGCCACGGCCGACCGCTTCGCCGCGACGTCCACCGACCTCATCGACCTGGAGCTGCGCTCACAGCTCGCCGGCCGCTGGCGGATGGCGACGATGCAGATCATCTTCGCCGCGATCCCCGCTCTCATCTACCTCGCGGCCGGGCTGCCCGCGACCTCGGGCGGCATGACCATCGGCACGCTCATCGCCTTCACGACCCTCCAGTCCGGCATCTTCCGGCCCCTCATGGGACTGCTCGACGTCGGCGCCCAGTGGGTCACCTCGATGGCCCTCTTCAGCAGGATCTTCGGCTACCTCGACCTGCCCGTCGAGGTGGCACCACCCGCCGATCCCGTTGCGGTGCAGCACGACCGGCTCCGCGGGGAGGTGCGCTTCGAGGGCGTCGCCTTCAGCCACGACCCGTCCGCCGCCGAGCACACGTATGCCGTCGACGACGTCACGCTGCACGTCCCCGCGGGCACGACGCTGGCTCTCGTCGGCGAGACCGGCTCAGGCAAGTCGAGCCTCGCCGGCCTGCTCGCACGGCTCCACGACCCCCAGTCCGGCCGCGTCACCATCGACGGGGTGGACCTGCGGGACCTCGACCCGGCCGACCTCGCCCGCATCGTCGGAGTCGTCTCGCAGGACACCTACCTCGTGCACGCCTCGATCCGCGACAACCTGCTGCTGGCGGCCCCCGGTGCCACCGACGACGAGCTGTGGCAGGCCCTCGCGGCCGCCCAGGTCGCGCCGCTCGTCGCGAGCCTGCCCGACGGGCTCGACACCGTCGTCGGCGCCCGCGGCCACCGGTTCTCCGGCGGTGAGAAGCAGCGCCTCGCGATCGCCCGCACGCTGCTGCGCAACCCGCGCGTCCTCGTGCTCGACGAGGCGACGAGCGCCCTCGACAACGAGACCGAGCGCGAGCTCCAGGCCGCGATCGACCGGCTCATGGCCGGACGCACCACCCTGACGATCGCGCACCGCCTGTCGACGATCCGCGACGCCGAGCAGATCGCCGTCCTCGACCGAGGCCGGGTCGCCGAGCTCGGCGACCACGACGAGCTGATGGCTCGTGGAGGTCGCTACGCGCGGCTCGTCGAGGCCCGCGAGGGCTCCGCACGCGAGGCGCTCGCTGCCTGATGCGCGGAGGGGCATGGGTGCCCGTGCCCGGCGTGTGGCACCGTGGGGTCGTGGAACCCGCCGACGTCCCCGTCGCCTCCGACCCCGTGCTCCGCGACCCCGCCCACCGCGTCTCACGCCGCGCCGTCGTCATGTGGACGTTCCAGGCGCTCGTGGTGCTCGCAGTCCTGCTGGCGGGTCAGGTCGTCTGGTGGCTCGTCGACGACGCACCGTCACGCACCCCGCACTGGGTCGTCGGCGCCGTCTGGCTCGTCGCCGGGGCGGCCTACGCCGTGGCGATGCCGCAGTGGCGCTACCGCGTGCACCGCTGGGAGGCGACGCCGCGCGCGATCTACACGCAGAGCGGCTGGCTCTGGCAGGAGCGCCGCATCGCGCCCCTCGGCCGCGTGCAGACCGTCGACCTCGAGCGCGGGCCCGTCGCGCAGCTGCTCGGACTCGCCGCCGTCACCGTCACGACCGCGTCGGCCGCCGGGCCCGTCACGATCCACGGGCTCGACCTGCCCGTTGCCCGCGAGCTCGTCGAGGCCCTGACGGCGGCGGCCGTGGCCGAGACGGGCGACGCCACGTGAACGAGGAGAGCGCGCCCGGCGAGCTCCGCGAGCCCGCGGACGACACGGACGGCTGGCGCCGACTCGATGCCCGGATGCTGCTCGTCCACCCCCTCGAGACGCTGATCCGCTTCCTCCCGGCGCTGCTCGCGCTCGTGATCTTCCGGGCCGGCTCCGACCAGAACGACCGCTGGGAGCTGTATGCCGTCCCGCTCATCGTCGCGTTCGGCGTGCTGCGCTGGGTGACGACCCGCTACCGCATCACCGCGGGCCAGATCGAGCTGCGACGTGGCCTCTTCACGAAGCAGACGACGACGGCGCGCCTCGACAAGGTGCGCACCATCGACCTGACGGCGCAGGTCCACCACCGGCTGCTCGGCCTGGCCAAGGTCGAGATCTCGACGGCCGGCGGCGGCCACGACCGGCTCGTCCTCGACTCGCTGAGCGTCGACGCCGGTCGTCGGCTGCGGGCCGAGCTGCTCCACCGGGTCGACCCCGCGGTCACCGGCCTGCCCGCCCCGACCGGCGCGCCCGTGCCGGCCGACGCGGTGCCCGGCGACGCGCCCCCTCCGGTCGACGACGAGGTGCTCGTGCGCCTCGACCCGTCGTGGATCCGCTACGCGCCGCTCACCGTGACCGGGCTCGCGAGCGCTGCGGCGATCGTCGGCTTCGCGTCGCAGGGCTTCTCGCGGTTCTCGCAGGAGCGGTCGGTCTTCCGCGACGGCGCGTCGTTCGTCTCACGGCTGTCGTGGTGGCTCGACGTGCTGCTCCTGCTCGGCGTCGTGTCGCTCCTCGCGGTCGGTGCCTACGTCCTGACCTTCTGGGGCTTCCGCCTCACCCGCAACCGTCTCGGCACCCTGCACACGCGTCGCGGCCTGCTCACCAACCGTGAGACGAGCATCGACGCCGCCCGCGTGCGCGGCATCCGGCTCGACGAGCCCTTGGGGCTCCGGCTCGCGGGCGCGCGCCGGCTCAAGGTCGTGACGTCGGGCCTGCTGCGCGAGCAGGGTGGGTCCGACTGGCTGTGCCCCCCGGCGCCGGCGGGCGTCGTGACGCCCCTCGCCCTGCGCATACGGCCCGACGAGGCCGCCGTGTCGGGTCCGCTGACGCCACACGGCCCGGCCGCCCGGCGACGACGGATGACGCGTGCGCTCGTGCCGGCCACCCTCGTCGCGGCCGGTCTCGTGGTCGCCCGCGTGCTGTGGGACTGGCACGGCTCGCTGCTCGTCCTCGTGCCGATGCTGTTCGTCGGGGCCGTGGCCCTGGGCCGCGACCGCTACGGCGCCCTCGGGCACGCCGTGACACCCGACCACCTCGTGTCTCGCCACGGCTCGCTCGACCGGCAGCGTGTCGTGCTCGACCGCGACGGCATCATCGGCTGGAAGGTCGAGCAGTCGTTCTTCCAGCGGCGCGTGGGCGTCGCGACCCTCGTCGCCACCACGGCCGCGGGAGCCCAGCACTACGACGTCGTCGACGTGCCCGTCGAGATGGCGTATGCCGTCCTGGCGCGGGTGAGCCCCGAGCTGTCGGCCGAGTTCAGCTGAGACACCCGCCCGTCGAGTGGCGGCGTCGCCACCTCCGCCGTCAGCCCACCGAGGGGTCGAGCGGCGCTGTCGACCCGCGCAGGACGAGCTCGGTGGCGAGCTCGACGTGGTGTGACTCGATCGCCTCGCCCGCGATGAGCCGAAGAGCGGTGAGCACCGCGACGCGCGCCATCTCGGTCAACGGCTGGCGAACCGTCGTGAGCGGCGGCGACGCCATGCGCGCGAGCTGCGTGTCGTCGAAGCCGACGATGCTGAGGTCGTCCGGTATCCGCAGGCCGCGGGCCCGGGCCGCCTCCATGACGCCGACCGCGATCTCGTCCGACGCGGCGAAGATCGCGGTCGGGGGCACCGGCAGGCCGAGCAGGGCCGCACCACCCTCGACGCCGTTGACGTACATGAAGTGCGACGAGCGGACGTACTCCGACCGCACCGGGACGCCGATGCGTTCGAGGGCCGCCCGGTAGCCGTGCATGCGGGCCTCGTTGCAGGCGGCGAGCGGGTGTCCGCCGAGGAAGGCGATGCGCCGGTGTCCGAGCTCGAGCAGGTGCTGGGTGGCCGAGACCCCACCCGCGAAGTTCGTCGAGCCGACGCTCGTGACGTCGATGTTCGGCAGCTCCAGCGGGTCGATGACGACGAGGTGCACACCCCAGCGTGCCAGCGCGGCGATCTGGTCCGCCGACATGACGCTCGTGACGGCGATGAAGGCCCCGATGCCCCGGTCGGCGAGGTCCTGGGCCCACTGCTCCGGGGGCCCCAACAACGGCGCGCCCGTAGGCTGCCGGGTGATGATGACCGGCGTCCCGGACAGTGCCGCGGCGTCGACGACGCCCTGGATGATCTCGGCCGAGTAGGCGTGCAGGTCACCCTCGAAGCCGAGCTCGATGGACGCCCTGGCCGTCGGGCGCCCCCGTCGCGGGCCGCGGGGTCGGTAGCCGTTCTGGTCGAGCAGCTCCTGCACGCGCGCTCGGGTCGTCTGGGACACGTCCCGACGACCGTTGACGACCTTCGACACGGTGGCCACCGAGACCCCTGCCGACGACGCGACCTCCGCCAGCGTCGTGCGCGGCGAGCTGCTCATGGACGACCTACCGTTCGCGTTCGGCCCCGGAGACCTGCACGGGCGTGACGAGGACACGCTCGGCGCCGACGAGCCGGGGTTCGCCCGTCAGACGCAGCACCGCCACGCACGGCAGGTCGGCGGCGGAGCTGCCCACCATGACCTGGAGGTCACCCGGCTCCACGACACGACGAAGGTCGCGACCGGTGAAGGCCGTCCTGTCGGCGTGGAGTGTGAACGTCACAACGCGCGACTCTAGGGGTTCGAGGTCGACGCGAGCGAAACCGGCGAGCTGCAGGACCGGCCGTGTCACCTGCGCCACGGCGTCGTGCAGGTACAGCTGGACGACCTCGGCGCCCGGGAGGTCGCCCGTGTTGGTGACGCGCACCGTGATGCGCACCTCGCCGTCGGTCGCGATCTCGTCGTCGCTGAGCTCGAGACCGTCGATGACGAAGCTCGTGTACGACCGGCCGAACCCGAACGGGTAGAGCGGCGTCGGGTCCAGGGTGCTGATGCCGTGGTTGCCGACGCCGAGCAACGGCTGGAGGTAGGTGCCCGGCTGCGCACCGGGCGACCGCGGGATCTGGACGGGAAGCCTGCCGGACGGCTGCACCCGACCAGAGAGGACCCCGGCGATGGCCGCGGCGCCCTCCTCGCCCGGCATGAAGGCCTGGACGAGGCCGGCGGCGCGTCCCGCGACCTCGCCGAGGGCGTACGGCCGCCCCGAGACGACGACCACCACCACCGGAGTGCCCGTCTCGATGAGGCGGGCGACGAGCTCGCCCTGCACGCCGGGAAGGCTCAGGTCGGGGGCGTCACAGCCCTCACCCGAGGTGCCGTGGCCGAAGAGGCCGGCCAGGTCACCGACCGCGACGACGCACACGTCGGCGTCGGCCGCCATGGACACGGCCTCGGCGAGGCCCGAGCGATCGGACCCGCTGGTGCTGCAGCCGCGTGCGTGCACGATGCTCGCATCCGGCAGCTCGGAGCGCAGTGCCTCGACGAGGGTCGGCACCGAGATGCCGAGTCCCTTGGCCGGGTAGCGGGGCAGGACGTGGTTCGGGAATGCGTAGCAGCCCATGAAGGTCCGGGGGTCGTGGGCCGCCGGGCCGATGACGGCGACCTTTGTGTGGGCGGGGCGTCCAGGGCCGGCCAGAGGCAGCACGTCGCCGGCGTCGAGCAGCACGATGCTGCGCTCCGCCATCGTGCGGGCCAGGGCCCGGTTGTCTGCGGAGTCGAGCTCCACGTCGGCCGCCCGCTCGACCGAGCCCTCCGGGGTCCAGCCGGGGTCGAGCAGGCCGAGGCGGATCTTCTGGAGCAGGACCCGCCGGGCCGCCCGGTCGACGACCGACCCGTCGAGGTCTCCCTCGGCGACCCGCGCCGTGAGCTGCTGGCCGAAACCGAGGGTGTCGGGCAGCTCGACGTCGATGCCGGCCGCCAGGGCGAGCGCCCCGGCGTCGTCCGCGTCCGCGGCGACGCGATGCATCGAGGAGAGGAACGGCACGGCCCAGTAGTCCGAGACCACCGTGCCCGTGAAGCCCCACGTGTCGCGCAGGGTCTCGGTGAGCAGCCACGGGTCGGCGCCCGCCGGAACCCCGTCCACGTCGGAGTACGAGTTCATCACCGAACCGACGCCGGCCTCGCGGACGGCCATCTCGAACGGCGGCAGGATGACGTCGAGCAGCTCGCGCCGGCCCATCGGCACCGGCCCGTGGTTGCGGGCCGCCCTCGAGGCGGAGTAGCCGGCGAAGTGCTTGAGCGTCGCGATGACACCCGCCCCCTGCAGGCCACGGACGTACGCCGCCCCCAGCATGGACACGAGATAGGGGTCCTCCCCCATCGTCTCCTCGACGCGCCCCCACCGGTAGTCGCGCACGACGTCGAGGACGGGCGAGAGCCCCTGGTGCACCCCGACGGCCGCCATGTCACGACCGATGGCGGCCGCCATCGCCTCGACGAGCTCGGGGTCGAAGGTCGCGCCCCACGCGATCGCCGCCGGGTAGACGGTCGCGCCGTAGGCGGTGAAGCCGGTCAGGCACTCCTCGTGCACGATCGCGGGGATCCCCAGTCGCGACCGCTCGATGACGACGCGCTGCTGGCGGACGACCTCGGCGGCGCCCTCCGAAGGCGTGAGCGGCAGGCTGCCGTGGACCCGGGTCAGGTGCCCGAGCCCGTGCGCAGCCGCGTCCTCCAGCGCCAGGGTCCCGGAGGCCGCGAAGACGTCCTGCATCGGAGCGACGTTCATCACCTCGGCCTGGTCGAGCCCCTCGGAAGCCTCGTCGTCGGGCTCACCGGTGGCCGACATGTCGTTGAGCACCCACCGGCTGCCGAGCTGGCCGACCTTCTCCGCCAACGTGAGTCGGGCCAGCAGGTCGTCGACCCGCACCTCGGGGCTGCGCAACGGGTCGAGCCACACCTCGTCCTGCGGCAGCCGGGTGGCCTCGATCATGGTGGTCCTCCTTCGAGACGACAGCGCGTCGAAAGTTTCGACCACCTGTCGATAGTCACGATGTGTGCCGAACGTGACTGTTTGAGCACGGAATATGGGATCACCTTCTACCCGGACACGATCCGAACACAACCCTTGACACGAAAAACCGGCGAAAAGTATCGTCGCTCGCACCAAGTTGTTGCGTGCCCGGACGCCCTCCTGGCCAACGCTCATGCGACACAGGCCAGGCCGCCCGCGGCCATGACACAGTGGAGATCAACGTGGATCCCAGAACAACCTCTCGTCGCACCTTCCTCGGGCTCGCCATGGGCGTTCCCCTGGCCGGGGCCCTCGCCGCGTGCGGAAGCTCGGGGCCGAGCAGCAGCACGTCCTCGGGCAGCGCCGGCGCCGCCGGCTCCGGCGCCTCCTACTGGTACCTCACCGGCCAACCCGGTGAGGGCATCCGCAAGGGGGCCGTCGACCGTTTCAACGCCGCCAACGCGAGCACCCAGATCGCCCAGACGGCGTTCCAGAACGACGCCTACAAGACGAAGATCAAGACGGCCCTCGGTGCCGGCCAGGCACCCACCATCATCTGGGGCTGGGGCGGTGGCGGGCTCAAGTCGTACGTCGATGCCAGCCAGGTCGAGGACCTCACCTCGTGGTTCAGCGACAACGCCGCCGTCAAGGACAAGCTCTTCCCGTCCTCGTTCGGGGCAGCGACGGTCGGCGGGAAGATCTACGCCATGCCGTGCGAGACCGTGCAGCCCATCGTGCTCTACTACAACAAGTCGGTCTTCGAGAAGGTGGGCGTGCAGCCCCCCACCTCGTGGGACGACATCATGGCGCTGGTCCCGAAGTTCAACGCCCAGGGCATCGCCCCGTTCTCCCTCGGTGGCCAGTCCCGGTGGACCAACATGATGTGGCTCGAGTTCCTCTTCGACCGGATCGGTGGTCCCGAGGTGTTCCAGGCCGCGTTCGAGGGCCAGAAGGACGCCTGGTCCAACCCCGACGCGATCACGGCCCTCACCAAGGTGCAGGACCTCGTCAAGGCCAACGGCTTCATCAAGGGCTTCTCGTCGATCACGGCCGACTCCAACGCCGACCAGGCCCTGCTCTACACCGGCAAGGCGGCCATGATGCTGCACGGCGCCTGGACGTACGGCAGCATGAAGAGCGACGGCGGCGACTTCGTCAAGGGCGGACACCTCGGCTGGATGAACTTCCCGCCGGTGGCCGGCGGCAAGGGTGACCCGACGAACACCGTCGGCAACCCCGGTCAGTACCTCTCGATCTCGTCGAAGGCCACTGCCGCCGAGAAGGAGACGGCCAAGAAGTTCTTCACGACCGGCGTGCTCGACTCGACCGAGGTCAAGGCGTGGATCGACACGGGCTCCATCCCGATCGTCAAGGGCGCCGACTCCAACATCGGGAGCTCCGAGGACGCCGAGTGGCTCAAGTTCCTCTACGGGGTGTCGAGCAACGCCAAGGTCTTCGCGCAGTCGTGGGACCAGGCCCTGCCGCCGAGCGCCGCCGAGACGCTCCTCGACAACATCGCCAAGCTGTTCCAGCTGAGCATCACCCCGGAGCAGTTCGCCACCAACCTCAACGCGGTCACGAACTCGTGACCGCCGCCAGCGTCGGGTCCGCCAGGCCGGCACCGTCCCGTTCCGCCAAGAGCGTGCACGGTCGCTCGCTCGGGTGGCTGGCGGTCCCGGCGCTGGTCTTCTTCGTCGCCTTCGGCGTCATCCCGCTCATCGGCGTGCTCCTGCTCAGCTTCACCACGTGGGACGGCATCGGCGAGGTCGTGCCCTCCGGCCTCACCAGCTGGAAGTCCGTGCTCTCCGATCCCGGGCTCCCGCACGCCATGTGGGTCACGTTCCAGGTGGCGGCCCTCTCCTGGCTGTTCCAGACGCCGATGAGCATCCTCCTCGGCGTCTTCCTCGCCGGGGCACAGAAGTACCGTGCGTTCCTCGCGGTGCTCTACTTCATCCCGCTGCTGCTCAGCTCGGCGGCGATCGCGATCACCTTCAAGGCCCTGCTCGACCCCAACTTCGGCATCGGCACCGGCCTGGGGCTTCCGTTCATGTCCCAGGACTGGCTCGGTGAACCGAAGCTCGCTCTCGGGGTCGTCGTCTTCGTCGTGTCCTGGCAGTTCATCCCGTTCCACTCGCTCATCTACCAGGGCGCGGTCCGCCAGATCCCGACCTCGATGTACGAGGCGGCCCAGATCGACGGAGCCGGGCGCATGCGGCAGTTCTTCTCGATCACGCTGCCCCAGCTGAAGAACACGATCGTCACGTCGTCGACGCTCATGGTCGTCGGTTCGCTGACGTTCTTCGACCTCATCTACGTCCTCACCGCCGGCGGACCGGGCGATGCCACCCGGGTGCTCGCACTCGACATGTACAAGCGCGG
Organism: Terrabacter sp. Root181; assembly: GCF_001428505.1. Classification (GTDB taxonomy): domain Bacteria; phylum Actinomycetota; class Actinomycetes; order Actinomycetales; family Dermatophilaceae; genus Terrabacter. The sequence goes on along the minus strand of NZ_LMHU01000001.1, from coordinate 615,225 downwards.
CTTCCAGGCGAACCTGATGGGCCCGGCCAGTGCCATCGGCGTCATCCTCGTCCTCGTCGGCCTGCTCCTCGCGCTCCTGTTCCGACGCCTCGGCGGGGGCGACCAGACCGCCAGCCAACTCGAGGGGGCCTGAGCCGTGGCCGACACACCACAGAAGACCACCCGCATCCGCAGCACGAACTGGATCGGCGGCACACTCAGCTGGTTCTGGCTCTTCATCGTGATCCTGCCGATCTACTGGATCGTCATCACGAGCATCAAGAGCCAGTCCGAGTACTTCGTCACCAACCCGTTCGTGCCATCGTCCGAGCCGACGCTCGACGCCTACCGGCTCGTGATCGAGTCGGGCTTCATCCGCTACTTCTTCAACAGCGTCATCGTCACGGTCGGCGCGGTCATCCCGGCGGTCCTCGTCTCGTTCATGGCCGCCTTCGCGATCATCCGGAGCCGGCCGCACTGGTTCCTCAAGTCCACGAACGCGGTCCTGCTGATGGGCCTGGCGATCCCGCTGCAGGCGACGATCATCCCGGTGTACCTCATCATCATCCGGCTGCACCTCTACGACACCCTGCTGGCGCTGATCCTGCCGTCGATCGCATTCGCGATCCCGCTCTCGGTCCTCGTCCTGTCCAACTTCATCCGCGACGTGCCCAACGAGCTCTTCGAGTCGATGCGCCTCGACGGCTGCAGCGAGTGGCAGACGCTCTGGCGGCTCGCCCTCCCGCTGACGCGCCCGGCGCTCGTGACGGTGACGATCTACAACGCCCTGCTCATCTGGAACGGCTTCCTGCTCCCGCTCGTGCTCACCCAGAGCCCGAACCTGCGGGTGCTGCCGCTCGCGCTGTGGACCTTCCAGGGCCAGTACGGCATCAACGTGCCGGCCATTCTCGCCGCCGTGCTGCTCACCGCGCTGCCGATTCTCGCGCTCTACGTCGTCGGACGCCGTCAGCTGCTGAGCGGCCTGACAGCCGGCTTCACCAAGTAGGGGGAAGCCGGCCGCCACGGTCTGGTCGCGTGGGGCCGGCCGTCCCTGACTCGCCCAGCGGGTCAGGGACGCTCGAGGATCCGGGCGATGGCGGCATACCCTTTGGCGCGGGCGTGCTCGAGCGCGGTGACCCCGTCCTTGTCGGCGATGGACCGGTCGGCGCCGGCGTCGAGCAGGATGCGCACGATCTGCTGGTGGCGCTCACCGCCGTCGCCGAGGATGACGGCCTCGAGCAGAGCGGTCCAGCCGAGGTCGTTGACGTGGTCGACGTCGATGCCGGTCGTGACGACGCGGCGCACGTAGTCCACGTGGCCGCGCTCGCTCGCGGGGATGACGGAGACACCGCCGAAGCGGTTGCGGATGGTCAGGTCGGGTCCCGCGGGCAGGAGCGCCTCGAGCATCGGGACGCTGCCGGTGACGCCGGTGACGAGCCACGGCGTGTCGTGGCGGTCGTCCAGGGCGTCTGGGTCGGCACCCATCGCGACGAGCACCCGTGCGGCGTCGACGTGGTCGCCGGTGGCCGCGAGCAGCAGCGCGGTGCGCTGCTTCGCGTCCCGCGTCTCGAGACCCGCACCCGCGCGCAGGGCCAGAGCCACTCCGTCGGCGTCGCCGCTCGACGCGGCCGCGAGGAGGGCGGCGTCCGGGTCCTTGACGGGGTCGGTGGTGGTCGCTGTCACGAGGACTCCTGTCAGTCGGTCGAACCCGCGTTCGCGGGCCATCTGGAGCGGGGTGAGGCCCTCGTCGCGCGAGGGTCGGGTGAGCTCGGCACCGCCGGCCACGAGGAGGCGGACCGTGTCGACGTAGGTCGTGGTGTCGCGCCCGAGCCAGACGGCCTCGTGGACCGCCTGGTAGCCGATCCGGTTGACGTGGTCGCGGTCGATGCCGGCCCGGAGCAGCGCACCGACGACGAGACCGTGCCCGCGCTCGGCCGCACGGATGAGGCCGGTGCCGTTCCAGCTGTCCTTGTCGTCGACCCGGGCGCCGTGCGCGAGCGCCAGCCGGAGCAGCCCGAGGCGGCCCTCGCTCGTGGCGATGAGGTACGCCGACTGCTGGGTGTCGTCCTTGGCGTTGACGTCCGCGCCCCGCGCGACGAGGGCCGTGGCGCGCGGCAGGTCGTCGTCCCACGCGGCGGCCCGCAGGTCGGCGTCGAGCAGCGCCCGATCGGCCGCCGACGGCGTCACCGTCTCCTCGTCGAGTGGCCTCGTCGCCGCGCCGGTCGCGGTGGCCGGTGCTGCTGCTGGGGTCACCGTGGTCGCGGGGCCACTCGAGGTGCAGGCGACGAGGGTGGTGAGCGCGAGCCCGGCGAGGGCCGCCACCGCTGCCGTCCCCCTGCTGCCTCGTCCCATGGTGCTCATCGTGCCAGCGGGTCGGTGACGACCTCGTAGGGTCCGGACGCCACCGGCTCGTCGAACTTGCTGTCGACGTAGAGCGTGCGGCCGTGCAGCACCTTCGCCGTCGTCAGCACGCGGGCCGGGTCGGTGGCCTGCTGCGAGACGAGCCGTGCGCTGCGTCCGTCGGCGGTCAGCTCGAGCGTGGCGAGCATCCGGGCGACGTTGCGCACTACGGTCAGGCGCGAGCCCTGCCGCACGAGCCCGTCGGCGTCGGTGAGGGCGGCGCCGCCGGTGTCCACGGACGTCGCGGCCCCGGTCGCGAGGTCGAAGCGCCAGAGCAGCCCGGCGTTGCCCTGGGCGACGACGAGGGCGGAGCGGTCGGCACTGACGACGACGCCGCCGAGGTTGAAGCCGGGCCGCTGCTCGATCGTGCCCGTCGCGTCGGCCCACTGCGTCACGGACCAGTCGCCACCGTCGCGGGCGACCCGGTAGACCTGCGGCGCGTTGGAGTTCGTGAAGTAGGCGGCGCCGTCCGGCCCGATGGCGACGTCGTTGAGGAAGACGTTCCCGTCCGGTGCCCGGAGGGCCGCGAGCAGCTCGCCGTCGGGCGAGTACACCCAGAGGTCGGGTCGTCCGGTGCCGATGCCGTTGGGCCCGCCGGCGACGTAGACGCGCCCGCCGGCGTCGGTCGTGACGCCACGCGCCGTGAAGCGACCGTCGGTCCCGTCGCCACCGAGCCACTGCTCGGTCTGCGCGACCCCCGCCGATCCGCGGTGGATCTCCCCGCCCGTCGTCTCGCTGACGTAGAAGAGGCCCCGGCGCTCGTCGGCGCCGATGCCCTCGAACTTCGAGCCGCCGGTGTCACCCGTCAGCAGGTAGGTCCCCGGTCGGCCGCGGTCAGACGGCTGTGCCTGGGCCTGAGCGGGGAGCAGCAGGGGCGCGGCGGCGAGGACGGTGAGGACCGTGAGGACTGTGGGGGTGCGCGTCATGGTGGTCTCCGATGGGGATCGCGGTGGGGTCGGTGCAGTCCCACCACCGTCGCGGGCGCACCCCGTCCACCGCGTCGGGCGACCGGCCACTCCCGGATAGCCGATCGGATGATGCCGACGCGCCCTCGACGTCCCTAGGCTGCCGGTCATGGAGGAGGGCATCCTCGCGCCGGTGGCGCGACTCGACCGGTGGCTCGACGCCGTCCTCGTCGCGCTCCTCGTGACGTGCTCGGTGCGCTATCTCCTGCGCCACGACCTCGACGGCACGGCGGTGCTCGTCCTCGCGGGTGCGGCCGTCCTCGGCGCCGCCTACCTCACCCGTCGGCTCGTCGCCGGCCACGCCGCCTGGCCCTACGTGTGGATCACGGTCGTCGTCGTCCTGTGGGTGGCCCTCAGCCTCGTCGCCCCGTCCTTCGCGTGGACGGCGGTGCCGGTGGCCTTCGCCGTGCTCCAGGTCCTTCCCTTCGCGTATGCCGTCACGGTCGTCGTCGTCATGACCACGGTCGTCAGCGTGGCGTGGAGTCGCATCATCGACGAGCTGGACCCGACGGTCGTCGTCGGGCCCGTCGGCATCGCGCTCGTCACCGTGCTGTCGTACCGCGCACTGGAGCGCGAGGCGCGCACCCGACAGACCCTCATCGACGAGCTCACCGATGCACAGGCCGATCTCGCTGCGGCCCAACGCCGCTCGGGCGCCCTCGCCGAGCGGACCAGGCTGTCGCGGGAGATCCACGACTCCGTGGGCCAAGGCCTCTCGAGCATCACGCTGCTCCTCAGCGCGGCTGAGCAGGACTGGGACCGCAGGCCCGCCGCCGCCCGCGAGCACGTCGCCACCGCCGGCGTCGCGGCGCGTGAGGGGCTCGACGAGGTGCGCCGCGTGGTGCGCGACCTCGCCCCGGCCGGCCTCGAGGACGACGCGACCGGCGACGCCCTGACGGCGGCCCTCGAGCGGGTCGCCGGCGGGACCCACGGGCTCGACGTGCAGGTCCGGGTCCACGGTGCCCCCGTCGCCGTGGACCCCGCTGTCGCGAGCGCGCTCGTCCGGTCGGCGCGGGGAGCCGTGGCCAACGTCGTCGAGCACGCCGACGCCACCCGGGCCGTCGTCAGCCTCACCTTCCTCTCGGACGAGGTGCGCCTCGACGTCCGCGACGACGGGCACGGCTTCGACCCGGCCCGCCGCCCGGGAGCGCGCGGAAACCGCGGACACGGGCTGGACGGCATACGCGAACGGGCGTCGGGCCTGGGCGGCAGCGCCGCCGTCGAGAGCGCCCCGGGTGAGGGCACGACCGTGACGGTGCGCTTCCCCCTCGTGGTGGAGGAACCCCGTGGCTGACAGCGGCTCCGACGTCGTGCGCGTCGTCCTCGTCGACGACCACCCCGTCGTGCGCGCGGGCCTGCGCGCGCTCGTCGACGGGCAGGAGGGCATCGCCGTCGTCGGTGAGGCGAGCGACCTGGCGAGCGCCGTGCGGGTCGTCGCGGCGGAACGCCCCGACGTGGTCCTCATGGACCTGGGCCTCGGCGACGGGCCGGGCGGGGCGGAGGTGACCGCTCGGCTGCGAGCCCTGCCGCACCCGCCGCACGTGCTGGTGCTGACGACCTACGACACCGAGGCCGACATCCTGCGGGCGCTCGACGCAGGCGCCCTCGGCTACCTCCTCAAGGACGCTCCGCCCGACCGGCTCTTCGCGGGCATCCGCGCCACCGCACGCGGCGAGACGGTGCTCGCGCCTTCGGTGGCGGCGCGGCTCGTCCGGCGCACCGCCTCACCCGGTCCGGTCGTCACGGAGCGGGAGGTGGAGGTGCTCGAGCTGCTCGCCCGGGGGCTCGGCAACCGCGACATGGCGCGCGAGCTCCTCGTCTCGGAGGCGACCGTGAAGTCGCACCTCTCGCACGTCTACACCAAGCTCGGCGTCGACACCCGAGCCGGCGCGGTCGCGGCGGCGTTCGAGCGCCGCATCATCCGGCCAGGCGGATGATGCGGCGCGCTCGAGGGGTCTGCCGGTGACGGTCTGACGCGACCTCGGTCAGAGGCGCATCGACGCGCCGACCTTCTCGGTCTGCTCGTCGACCGCGCCGCCCAGCCCGTCCTGCGCCGCGACGTCCTCGGCCACGACCGGGTCGGCGACGGGGTCGGTCTGGACCATCTCGCCGACGCCCTCGCCGGGCGCGGTCTCCTGCACCGTGAGCGAGAAGTCGTCACCGTGCTCGCTGACGCCCGCGACGACGGCGTGCTCGACGGCCGCGACGGCATACTGGCGCCGGACGACCTGCGGGTCGCGCGACAGGTCCTTCACGAGCGCGACGGCCAACCCGACCATGATCACGAGGAAGGGCAGGGCCGCGACGATCGTGACGTTCTGCAGGCCCGACAAGGCGTCCTCGCCGCCGATGAGCAGCATGGTCGCGGCGACGGCACCCGTGGCCGCGCCCCAGAAGACCACGGTCTTCTTCGACGGCTCGAGCGTGCCCTTCTCCGAGAGCGTGCCCATGACGATCGACGCGGCGTCGGCACCCGACACGAAGAAGATCGCGACGAGGAGCATGACGACGACCGCGGTCACGGTCGGCCAGGGAAGGTTGCCGAGCATCGCGAAGAGCGAGCCCTCGGGCGAGGCCTGCCCGGCGATGTCCTGGCCGTTCTGCTGCTGGTCGATGCCCGCGCCGCCGAAGATGGCGAACCAGATGAGCGAGACGACGGACGGCACGAGCAGCACGCCGGAGACGAACTGGCGGATCGTGCGGCCACGCGAGATGCGCGCGATGAACATGCCGACGAACGGCGTCCAGCTGACCCACCAGGCCCAGTAGAAGATCGTCCAGCCCGCGAGCCAGTCCTTCATGCCGTCGCCACCCGCGGCGTCGGTGCGGGCCGACATCATCGCGAGGTCCTTGAAGTAGGAGCCGATGGTCGTCGGCACGAGGTTGAGGATGAAGACCGTCGGGCCGACGACGAAGACGAAGAAGGCGAGAGCCAGGGCGAGCACCATGTTGATGTTCGAGAGCCACTGGATGCCCTTCTCGATGCCGGAGACGGCCGAGAGGATGAAGCAGACGGTCAGGACGGCGATGATGCCGATGAGCACGCCGTTGCCGACCGTGCCGATGCCGCCGACGATCTCGAGGCCGGAGCCGATCTGGAGGGCGCCGAGGCCGAGCGAGGTCGCGGAGCCGAAGAGCGTCGCGAAGATCGCGAAGATGTCGATGACGCGGCCGGCCGGGCCGTTCGCACGCTTCTCGCCGAAGAGCGGGGCGAAGGCCGAGCTGATGAGCAGCGAGCGGCCCTTGCGGAACACGCCGTACGCGACGGCGAGACCGACGACCGCGTAGATGGCCCACGGGTGCAGCGACCAGTGGAACATCGTCGTGGCCATCGCGGTCTGCACGGCCTCGGGGTTGCCCTTGGCACCGGTGCCGGGCGGCGGGGTCACGAGGTGGGTGAGCGGCTCGGTGACGCCGTAGAACATCAGGCCGATGCCCATGCCGGCGGAGAACATCATCGCCACCCACGACGACGTGCGGAACTCGGGGGCCTCGCCGTCACCGCCGAGGGGGATGTTGCCGTACTTGCTCGCGGCCAGCCAGATGACGAAGACGACGAAGCCGGAGGCGACGAGCGAGAAGAGCCAGCCGGTGTTGTGGACGACGAAGTCGAGGCCGGCGGTGGCGCTCGCGCTGAGGCTCTCGGTGTCGAGGGCGCCCCACAGCACGAACGCGATGGCGACAGCCGCCGCGACGCCGAAGACGACCGTGTCGACCCGGGAGGGTGCGGCCTCCTCGTGGTTCACGGGTGGCGGTTCGAGCGCCGGGTGCAGCGCGTCGTCGGGACTCTTGGTCAGTTCACTCATACGTCATGGACGGCACCCCGACGAGGTGCCGTCTGTCTCCTCACAGTTACGTGTCACAGATGTCTCGAAGAAGCGTCCACTGTGTCGAAGATGGGGGGACGAGCGCAAAGCGAGCGCGGTCCAGGGACGTGGCAGACGGCATACGCAGGCGGGAATCCCCATGTGTGCCAAAGGTTCCCGAAGTGCCGGACGCGCAGGAGTGACATGGGCCACGACCACGGAGAAGGGCCGCGAACCCGGCAGGTTCGCGGCCCTTCGACGGTCGTGTCAGCGACTGGCGCCGACGAGCTCGGGCTCGTGACGGCGGGCGTCCGGGACCTGGTCGTCCAGGACATCGTCGTCGTGGTCGAGCATGCTCGCCTCGTCGAAGCGGTCCTGGCCGGAGAGGACGCGCGACGCCTTGTCGCGGTCGATCTCGCCGACCCAGGTGCCGATGAGGACGGTCGCGATGGCGTTGCCGGCGAAGTTCGTCAGCGCGCGGGCCTCGCTCATGAGGCGGTCGATGCCGACGATGAAGCCGACACCGGGCACGAGGTCGGGGCGGTGCGACTGGAGGCCACCGGCGAGGGTCGCCAGACCGGCGCCGCTGACGCCCGCAGCGCCCTTGCTGGCGATGATCATGAAGACGAGGAGCGAGATCTGCTCGCCGATGCTGAACGGCTTGTCCATGGCCTCGGCGATGAAGAGGCTCGCCATCGTCAGGTAGATCGCGGTGCCGTCGAGGTTGAAGGAGTAGCCGGTCGGCACGGTGATGCCGACGACCGGGCGGGAGACGCCGAGGTGCTCCATCTTGGCGATGAGGCGCGGCAGGGCCGACTCCGACGACGACGTCGACAGGATGAGGAGGAACTCGCGGCCGAGGTAGCGGAAGAGCGAGAAGACGTTCATCCCCGTGACGACCTTGAGGATGCTGCCGAGGAAGGCGAAGACGAAGATCGCGCACGTCGCGTAGAAGGCGACCATGAGCAGGCCCAGGCTCTTGAGCGAGCCGATGCCGGTGGCACCGACGAGGGCGGCCATCGCGCCGAACGCGCCGATCGGGGCGGCCCACATGATCATCGCCATGAGGCGGAAGACGAGGCGCTCGAGGTACTTGATGGCATGGAGGATCGGCTCACCGGTCTTGCCCATCTGCTGGAGTGCGAAGCCGACGAGGAGCGCGATGAGCAGTGCCTGGAGCACCGAGCCCGACGTCAGCGCGGAGACCAGCGTGTCGGGGATGAGGCCGAGGAGGAAGTCGACCGTGCCCTCCGACTCGGCGGCGATCTGCGACTGCCCGGACTCCGCGACCGCGGCCGTCAGGTTGAGGCTGTCGCCCGGCTTGATGATGTTGCCGACGACGAGGCCGATCGCGAGGGCCACCGTCGACATCGTGATGAAGTAGCCGAGGGCGAGACCGCCGACCTTGCCGACCTGGGCGGCCTTCCGGACCGAGCCGATGCCGAGGACGATGGTGCAGAAGATGATCGGCGTGATCATCATCTTGATGAGGTTGACGAAGCCGGTGCCGAGGGGCTTGAGGCTCTTGCCCACCTCGGGGAAGGCCCATCCCACGAGGATGCCCGCCACCATGGCGACGATGACGGCGATGTAGAGGAAATGGGTGCGGTCGCGCTTGGGTGCCGAGCCCGGCTGGGCGTCGACGGCGCTGTCGGCGGTGGAACTCACGGTGACCTCCGTTGGCTGGGTCCCACGCTGGGCGCGGGACCGGTGAATGTGACGAGGCTGCCGTGGCCAGTGACTAGGGTCACCTTTGTGTTCATTGAGTTCTCGCGGCCCGAGGTATGCCGTTGAGCTCGCTCTCGTCGACCGCCACCCGGGTGCTCGGTGCACCCGGTCGCTGGAGCGTCGCGGGGCAGACCTTCGCGCTGCAGGTGCTCATCGCCGTGCTCGTCGTCGCCGCCGGGCTCGCCGGGGTGTACGGCCAGGCGCAGCGGGCCGGTGACCAGGAGGCCATCGCCCGCGCCCTCGCGGTGGCCGAGACGATGGCCGCGACGCCCGACGTCGTCGCCGGCGTGCAGGGTCCCGACCCGTCGGCCGCGCTCCAGCCCTACGCCGAGCGCGTGCGGGTCGAGTCGGGCACCGATTTCGTCGTCGTCATGAGCCGCGACGCGATCCGCTACACCCATCCCGACCCGACCCAGATCGGGAAGAAGTTCCTCGGCCACACGGAGGCGGCGCTCGCGGGCGGGGTCGTCGAGGAGGACTACACCGGCACCCTCGGGCCGTCGTCGCGGGTCGTGGTCCCCGTGACCGACCAGGGCACGGTCGTGGCGCTCGTCTCCGTCGGCATCCGCAAGTCGGCGGTCGGCGAGCGGGTGCGCGCCCAGCTGCCGGGGCTGCTGCTCGCGGGACTCGTGGCGGCGCTGCTGTCGGGGCTCGGGACGGGTCTGGTGTCCCGCCGCATCCGACGACAGACGCACGGCCTCGGCGAGCAGCAGCTGCGCGAGATGTACGAGTACTACGACGCCGTCCTCCACGCCGTCACCGAGGGCCTCATCATCACCGATCTCGACGGCCGGCTCCGGCTCGCGAACGACGAGGCGACCCGGCTCCTCGCCCTGCCCGCCGACGCCGTGGGTCGACCGGTCGCCGAGCTGGGACTGACGCCGGCCCTGACGGCCGCGCTCACCGACGACGCCGCCCACGAGGACGAGCTGCACGTGACGTCGGCCCGGGTGCTCGTGCTCAACCGCGGCCCGGCGCGCTGGCAGGGGCGCCTGCTCGGCCACGTCGCGACCCTGCGCGACCGCACCGACCTCGAGGCCCTGACGGGCGAGCTCGACTCGGCCCGCGGCCTCACCGAGGCGCTCCGGTCGCAGGCGCACGAGTCGGCCAACCGGCTCCACACCATCGTCAGCCTCATCGAGCTCGGGCACACCGACCGCGCGCTGGACTTCGCCACGGACGAGCTGCAGGTCTCGCAGCTGCTCACCGACCGCGTCGTCGGCTCGGTCGACGAGCCGGCGCTCACGGCGCTGCTGCTCGGCAAGGCGGCCGAGGCGCACGAGCGCGGCATCGCCTTCGAGATCGAGCCGGGGGCGCACTGGCCGCGCGACGTCGCGCCGACCCGGGACGTCGTGACCATCGCCGGCAACCTCATCGACAACGCCCTCGATGCCGTGGCCGGCGAGCCCGGGACCCCCCGGCCGGAGCGGCACGTGCGCTTCGACTCCCGGGTCGAGGACGCGTATGCCGTCCTCGAGGTCTCCGACGACGGGCCGGGCCTGCCGCCGGGTGCGGTCGACGACGCCTTCCGGCGCGGCTGGTCGACGAAGGAGCAGGGCAGCGCCGGGCGCCGCGGCATCGGGCTGGCCCTCGTGGGGCAGACCGTCGACCGGCTCGGGGGGACGCTCGAGGTGTCGGGTCCGCCGGGGGCGACGTTCACGGTGCGGCTGCCGGCGGGTGGTGGCGATGACTGAGCCACCGGTGTCCGCGGTGCTGCGGGTCCTCGTCGTCGAGGACGAGCCGATCGCGGCCGAGGCCCACACGGCATACGTCGGCCGCGTCGACGGCTTCGAGGTCGTCGCGACCGTAGGCACGTCCCAGGCGGCGCTGAAGACCTTGCAGGACAAGGAGATCGACGTCGTCCTGCTCGACATGAACCTCCCCGACCGGCACGGTCTCGACGTCGTGCGCGCCATGCGTGCCGCCGGCCACCGCGCCGACGTCATCGCGGTCACGTCGGCGCGGGACCTCGACGTCGTCCGCGCCGCCGTGTCGCTCGGGATCGTGCAGTACCTCCTCAAGCCCTTCGTCTTCGCGACGCTGCGCGAGCGGCTGCTCGCCTACCGCGCCTACCGCGACCAGGTGACGAGCGGCGCGGAGATCGGCACGCAGGCCGAGGTCGACGAGGTCTTCGCCGGCGCGCGCGTGGCGACCGAGGCGCGGCTGCCCAAGGGGATGGGCGAGGAGCTGCTCGCTCGCGTCTCACGCCTGTTGCGCGACGCCGACACGGGCCGCTCGGCGACCGAGCTCGGAGAGGAGCTCGGCGTCAGCCGGGTCACCGCGCGCCGCTACGCCGAGTACCTCTGTGAGACCAGGGTCGCCGTGCGACGGTCGAGGTATGCCGGCGCGGGACGTCCCGAGGTCGAGTACCTCTGGGCGCGGTGACCACTCAGGCCTTCGCGGGCGTCCGACGGCCGATGTGGTGGTCGAGGTCATGGGGGTCACGCCAGGAAGCCCGCCGTCGGTGGGTCTTGGTACTTTTCGACACGTGACGACGTCTACCGGGGCAGGACGGACGGCGGCCCGCGACGACATCGAGCGGGCCCACCTCGTCGACCCCACCGACCACACGTGGTCGATCGCCCGCGCCTCCGTCTCCCCGGACCTCACCGACCTCGCCCGCCGGTTCTGGATCCCGGTGTGGGACGTGCCGGAAGGACGCGACTCGGTGCAGCGGGTGCTGCAGTACCCCGTGTGCCTCGTCGTCGTCTCCGACACCTACACCCGTTTCTACGGGGTCGTGTCCGGCCTCTCGCACACCATGCTCACCGGGCGCGGCTGGGCGGTCGGTCTCATGCTCCAGCCCGCAGCCGGACACCTCCTGACCCGTGAGCCGGTGCGCCGGATGACCGACCGCTACGTCGACCTGTCGACGGTGACGACGCTCGATGGCCCGGGCCTCACCAGGCGCCTGCGGTCGCTGATGCGACCCGACCCGACGTCGCCCGCGGCGCAGGCGGACGCACGCGAGGTCGTCGAGGACGCCCTGCGGCCGCTGCTGCCCGTCGACGACGAGGGCCTCATCGTCAACGCCATCATCGAGGACGTCGAGACCTCGCCCGAGCTGCTGCGTGTCGACGACCTGTGCGCTCGCTTCGACATCAACGAGCGCACCCTGCAACGCCTGCTGCACAAGCGGATCGGGCTCGGACCCAAGTGGCTCATCCGTCGTCGCCGGCTCCAGGAGGCGGCGGACCGTCTGCGCGACTCCGAGGCCGAGCTGGCCGGCATCGCGGTCGACCTGGGCTACGCCGACCAGGCGCACTTCACCCGTGACTTCCGCAAGGCGACCGGCATGACGCCGGGCGAGTTCGCCGCCCGCTTCCGCTGACGGTTCGCTACGAGTTGTGTTGCGGGACAGTGGATTTCGTGTGGACAAGCCTTGTCGGGTCGTTCGAACACCTGTACGATCAGAGGATGGAGCAGAGCCGGACCGCGCAGCAGATCGAGCAGGACTGGGAGCACGTCGCGTCCCTGGCCGCCGACCTGCACGACGCGCACGCCCGGCTCGTCGACTTCGTCGCGACCGTCCTGTCGGACGGGTCGTGGCAGGCCGCGGGGCTGCGCTCACCCGAGCACTGGCTGATGCTCCGCGCCGGACTGTCCCGCGGCCAGGCGGGCGCGGTGATCCTGCTCGCCCGCCGCGCCCAGGAGCTGCCCGCCACGGCCGCCGCGCTGCGGGAGGGGCGGATCAGCCTCGACCAGGCCGCGGTCGTGGCCCGGCACACCCCGGCCGCGTTCGACGCGACGGCCGCCGAGTTCGCGCAGCACGCGACCGTCACCCAGCTGCAACGCTCCGTCACCCGCTACGACTTCACCCTGCAGCCCGACACCGTCGACGATCGCGGCCGCAGCCTGCCCGGCGAGCTCCAGCCCGAGCAGCACGACCCG
>NZ_LMHU01000001.1:0-602451 GCF_001428505.1 Terrabacter sp. Root181 | reverse complement strand
CGCCCCCGCCGAGGTCGGCGCCCTCATCGAGTCAGCGTTGGCCGAGGCGAAGGACCACCTCTTCCACACCCTGACCCACGACCCCGCCAACCGCGAGGGCGTGAGCGAGGGCGTGAGTGAGGAGGAGAAGCGGGCCCTGAACGGGGACGTGCTGCACCCGGACCGGTGCTGCACCGCCGCAGGCAAGCCCCTGGTCACGTGGGCCGACGCCCTGACCGTGCTCGCCACCCGCTCCCTCGACGCCGCCACCACCACCGGCAGCGACGCGTCTGCCGGGTCGGGTGGTTCGGGTGGGGCGGCGCGTCGGGCCCGGTCCGCCAGATACAGAGTCCAGGTCCACCTCGACACCGACGGCGGCTGGCTCACCGGCCGCCCCCGGCTCCGGCAGCCGGTCGTCGACGGCCTGACCTGCGACGGGACCCTGACCCCCGTCTGGGAGACCGACGGGCACCCCGTCAACGTCGGCCGCAGCCAACGCGTCGTCCCGCACCGCACCCGGGTCCTGGTCCTCGACCGGGACCGCGGCTGCCGGTTCCCCGGCTGCGGGACCACCCGGAACCTCGAGATCCACCACCTCCAGCACTGGCGCGACGGTGGACCCACCGACACCACCAACCTCCTGGGCCTGTGCCCCTTCCACCACGACGGCCACCACCGCGGCGAGTTCACCATCACCGGCGACCCCACCCGACCCGACGGGCTCACCTTCCACACCGACACCGGGCTGCTCATCGGCCCACCCCATCGGCCGCCCCGTCTCACCCTGGCCCAGGACCCCGACCCGAAACAGCGTGACCGACGCAGACCACCAGCCAGACTGGGGCGGCGCTACCCCGCCCCCTCGGGCGGACCGCTGCACCTGCACCTCGTCGACCTCCCCCCGACCTGAGCACTCAATCCGCTGGCGCTTAGCGGAGCAGCTCCCTCACGCCGGCCCGGTCGGGGCGACGCGTCACCTCGATGGACTCCCACGCGGAGAGGTGCCGGCTCGGCTCGCCCGCGCGGTGGCCGAGGCGCGGCAGCGTCGGGCCGTCGACGAGGACGCCGAGCGGGCGGTCGACGAGCATCGGCATGTCCTCGGCCGCCACGACGGCGTCGAGCACCCCCTTGGCGGCGAGGTTCTCGGCCGTCTGCACGCCGGACGGGAAGGGCTCGCCGTTGAGCGCCTCGTAGACCTTGGGACCGAGGAAGCCGACGAGGGCGCCGGGCTCGGCGACGGTCACGTGCCCGAGGGACCCCCACGACGCGTACACGCCCCCGGTCGTCGGGTGGCGCAGGTGCACGAGATAGGGCAACCGGGCTGCCCGGTGGGCCATGAGCGCCCGTGAGATCTCGACCATCTCGATGAACGCGGGCGTCCCCTCCTGCATGCGCGTGCCGCCCGACGCGGTGGAGGCGAGGACGGGCAGGCCCTCCGCGGTGGCCCGCCTGACGGCAGCCGTGATGCGCTCGGCCGCGGCGCGTCCGATCGATCCGGCGAGGAAGCGGAACTCGTTGACGACCACGGCCAAGGGCCGACCACGTACGAGGCCGCGCCCGGTCAGCACGGACTCGTCGGTGCCGGCCTTGGCGGCGGCCGCCTCGAGCTGCCGGCGTTAGTCCTCGGGCTGGCCAATGATGTCGATCGGCTCGTCCCACGACTCGAAGGAGCCGGCGTCGAGCACGAGGTCGAGCAGCTCGTGCGCAGTCCACGGTCGGCGCGGCATCACTCCTCCTTGAGCCACGCGCGGATCGCCGCGCCGTCCTCGTCGAGGGTGGGCGGTGCGTCGTGGTGGCGGCGGGTCACCTCGGTGCCGTCGCCGTCGAAGAAGCGCAGGGGCGGCCCGGGCAGTGTCAGCGGTCCGAGCGTCGGGTGATCGACCTCGACGAGCAGGCCCTGGCTCGCGGTCTGGTCCCACGCATACACCTCGTCGAGGCTGCGCACCTTGCCCGCCGGCACGCCGACCTCGGCGAGCCGGGCCAGCAACGGCTCGGCGTCCCAGTCGGCGAAGGCCGCCTCGACGACCTCGATGACCCGCTCGCGCTCGGCGACGCGTTCGGCGTTCGTCGCGAGCCCCTCGGCCGCCGGGTCGAGCCCGAAGGCCGCGCACAGCCGCTGCCACAGCCCCTCGCTGCCGACGGCGATCTGCACGGAGCCGTCGCGGCAGTGGAAGAGCCCGTAGGGGCTGATCGACGGGTGGTGGTTGCCGGCCGAGCGGCCCACCTCCCCGGCCACCGTCCACCGGGTGCCCTGGAAGGCGTGCACGCCGACGACCGCTGCCAGCAGCGAGGTGCGCACGACGGTGCCCTTGCCGGTGCGGTGCCGCTCGTTGAGGGCCGCGACGACGCCGTAGGCGCCGTACATCCCGGAGAGCAGGTCGGCGATCGGGACCCCGACGCGCTGCGGGTCGTCGGGCCCGGAGCCGGTGAGCGACATGACCCCGGCCTCGCCCTGGGCGATCTGGTCATAGCCGGCGCGGCCGCCCTCGGGGCCGTCGTGGCCGAAGCCGGTGATCGAGAGCACGACGAGCCGCGGGTTGCGCTCCATGAGCGAGTCGATGCCCAGGCCGAGCCGCTCGAGCACGCCGGTGCGGAAGTTCTCGACGAGCACGTCGGCCCGGTCGACGAGCGCGAGCAGGACGTCGCGGTCCGTCTCGTCCTTGAGGTCGAGGATGATCGACTCCTTGTTGCGGTTGGCCGACAGGAAGTACGTCGACTCGCGTCGACCCTCCTCGCCGACGAAGGGCGGACCCCAGCCACGGGTGTCGTCCCCGCGTCCGGGGGCCTCGACCTTGATGACGCGTGCGCCCTGGTCGGCGAGCATCATCGTGGCGTGCGGACCCGCGAGGGCGCGCGAGAGGTCGACGACGAGGATGTCGGAGAGGGGGCCGAGAGCGGTCATTCGTTCACCATCCGGGGAGGATCGGGGCGGCCCACACGAGCAACGGGCCGGCGATGACCACGTTGACGCTGTAGGTGAGGATCTGGTTGTAGTACACCGGTTCGCTGGTGGTGTCGGGCCGGTTCGCCTGCATGAGGAACGCCCTGGTGACGAGGCTCATGGCTGGCTCAGTGGCCTAGCCAATAGGTCAATTGTCCAACTGTCAATAGAGTGACCCCATGTCGACATCGGGGCTGCCGCGCCTCACGAGGACCCGGCTCTACGAGCAGGTGGCCGAGCAGATCACGTCGTGGATCGACTCGAACGGTCTCACGACGGGCGACCGGCTACCCCCCGAGCGCGAGCTCGCGCAGCGCCTCGGCGTCAGCCGCGCCACCCTGAGCCAGGCCCTCGTCGCCCTCGAGGTGATCGGCGTCGTGACGGTCCGGCACGGCGACGGCACGGTCCTGTCCGACGCCCCCGGCCCGCGCCGGATCGTCGAGGCGATCCGCGCCCACGCCCACCGGCTCCCCGAGATCATCGACACCCGCGACGCCCTCGAGACGAAGATCGCGGCACTCGCGGCGGCCCGCCGCACCGCCGACGACCTCGCCCGCATCGACGAGGCTCTGGCCGAGATGGCCCGCGACATCGAGGCCGGTGGGCGCGGTGTCGAGGGCGACGAGCGCTTCCACGGCGCCGTGACCGCAGCCGCCCACTCGCTCCTGCTCGCCCGCCTCATGGACGAGATCCGCGACCTCGTCCGCGAGACGCGCATCGAGTCGCTCTCCCAGCCCGGCCGGCCGGCCGACTCCCTCGTCGGGCACCAGGCCATCGCCGACGCCATCCGCGCCGGCGACCCCGAGGCAGCCGCGGCCGCGATGCACGCCCACGTCGTCATGGTCAGCGACGTGGCGCTGCTGCGAGACGGGTCGTGACGTCCCTCCAGATGCTCGCGGTGCTCGGGGCGGGTCTCGGCGCCGGCATCCTCACGACGACGGTCGGGGTCGCCTCGCTCCTCAGCTTCCCCGTCCTGCTCGCCGTGGGGCTCCCACCCGTCGTCGCCAACGCGTCCAACACCGTCGGGCTCGTCCCGGCCGGCGTCAGCGGGTCGTTCGGCTATCGGGCCGAGCTGCGCGAGCACCCACGCATCACGTGGACCGTCGTCGCCACGTGCGCGGTCGGTGCGGTCGGCGGCGCGGTCCTCCTGCTCGCCCTGCCGTCGAGCGTCTTCGAGGCCGTCGCCCCGTGGCTGATCCTCTTCACCTGCCTGCTCGTCGGCGTGCAGCCCTGGGTCGCGCGCCGCCTACGCGCCCGCGGCGGCAAGGACCTCGGTCCGCGCACCCGGATGGGACCGGTGACGACCTTCTTCGCGCTGCTGACGGGCGTGTACGGCGGCTACTTCGGGGCGGGCTCCGGCGTCATGATGGTCGCCGTCCTCGGGCTCGGGCTCGACATCGACCTGCGCGTCGTCAACGCCCTCAAGACCCTTGCGATCTTCGCCGGCAACGTCGTCGCCGGCATCATCTTCGTCGCCGTCGCCGACCTCGACTGGCAGGCCATCGGGCTGCTCGCGGCAGGGTCGGTCGTCGGCGGCTACGTCGGAGCCCGCATCGGCCGCCGCCTTCCGCCGACGCTCTTCCGGGTGCTCGTCGTCGTCGCCGGCGTCGTCGCCGCGGTCCTGCTGCTCCGCTGACCCGCCGTTCGAGGTGATCCCGGCACCGACATCGCTCACGACATCACCTCGAACCAGCGGAGGGTATGCCGTGTGGCCCGCCGCCGCGCGTGCGCGTGCTCAGGCGCTGGTGGCCGCACGGTGGCGGCGGGCCAGCTCGACGTAGATCTCGGCATTGGCGCGGATGCGCGCAAGGCCGGGGTCGTCGATCTCGCGGCGGACCCTCCCGGGCACCCCGGCGACGAGGGACCGGGGCGGGATGACCGCCCCCTCGGGCACGACGGCGCCCGCGGCGATGAGGCTGCCCGCGCCGATGTGGGCGCCGTTGAGCACGACCGACCCCATGCCGACGAGGCAGTCGTCCTCGATGGTGCAGCCGTGGAGCACGGCGCGGTGGCCGACCGAGACGCCGGCACCGATGCTCGTCGGGTGCCCGGCGTCGGTGTGCACGACGACGCCGTCCTGCAGGTTGCTGCGCTCGCCGAGCACGATGGGGTCGACATCGGCGCGGAGCACGGCGGTGTACCAGACGCTCGAGCCCGCCCGGAGGTCGACGGCCCCGACGAGGTCGGCGCTGGGCGCCACCCAGGCGGTCTCGTGGACCGCCGGGGTGACGCCGTCGAGGGTGACGATCACGTCAGTGCACCGCGACGCGGTCGACGCTGTCGACGCGGTCGACGCTGTCGACCCGGTCGGTGGCGTGCAGCTCGGCCGTGGCCATCTTGCGCCGGATCCACGGCACGAGCGCGAGGAGCACCCCGGCGACGACGAGCGTGATGACACCGTTGACGAGGTAGTACGCAGCGTCGCTCAGGCCTCCCATCGCCTGGATGAGCTGGGCGGCGATGGCCTGGCCGGCGGCGCTGCCGAGGAACCAGAGCGCCATCGCCTGGCTGGCGAAGGCGCGCGGCGCGAGACGGGTCGTGGCCGACAGGCCCACCGGCGAGAGGCAGAGCTCGGCGACCGTCTGCATGACGAAGACGCCGCCGAGGATGTAGATCGGCGCGGTGTTGTCCTGGAACGTGGCGAACGCCCACGACATGGCGAGGGCCGACAGGCCGATGATCGCGACACCGAGGACGAACTTCATCGGCGTCGACGGCGAGCGGCCGGCGCGCTTGGTCCAGATCCAGCCGAAGAGCGGTGCGAGCAGGACGATGGCGAGCGGGTTGATCGACTGGAACCACTCGGGGTTGATGCTGATGCCCGCCGTCTCCGTGACCGTGTTCTCGGAGGCGAAGATCGCCATCTTGCCGGCGGCCTGCTCGAAGATCATCCAGAAGAGCATCGCGCCGATCCACAGGGGGACGTAGGCGGCGAGGTGCGACTTCTCCTCGCGCTCGACCTTGGGGCTGCGGAACATCATCGTGAAGTAGGCGATCGGCGTCAGTACGGCGATGATCGAGATCGCGTCGATGACCTGGTCGAGCACCGTGTCGCGCCACAGGCCGGCGATGACGACGATGACCGTGAAGGCGACGACGGCACCGACGGCGAGGGCGGAGACGCGGCCGCGCTCCTCGGGCGAGAGCGGGTTGGGCACGTCGTCGACGGCGGGGCCGAGGGCCTTGCGGCCGAGGACGAACCACACGATGGCGATGGCCATGCCGACCGCCGCGGCCGAGAAGCCGACGTGGTAGCCATAGTGCTCACGCAGCCAGCCGACGACGAGCGGCGAGAAGAACGAGCCGATGTTGATCGACATGTAGAAGATCGAGAAGCCGCCGTCACGGCGGGCGTCCTCGGGCTTGTAGAGCGTGCCGACCATCGCGGAGACGTTGGGCTTGAGCAGGCCGGTGCCGAGCGCGACGAGGGCGATCCCGAGCCAGGCGGTCGCCGCCGCCGGGATCGCGAGGCAGACGTGGCCGGCCATGATGACGACGGCGCCGTAGAGGGTCGAGCGCCGGGCGCCGAAGAGACGGTCCGCGGTGAAGCCGCCGATGATCGACAGGAGGTAGACGGACGCGCCGTAGATCGCGACGACGGCCGTGCCGGTCGTCTCGTCGATGCCGAGGCCGCCGTTGGCCACGGTGTCGATGAGGAAGTAGAGCAGGATGGCGCGCATCCCGTAGTAGGAGAAGCGCTCCCACAGCTCGACGAAGAAGAGGGTCGACAGCCCCTTGGGGTGCCCGAGGAAGGCTCGGTCGTCGGCGCTGGAGCGCGACTCGGGAGTCGGTGGTCGGTCCTGGGTCTGTGTGGTCATGCGGATTCTCCCAGCCCCTCGTGAGGGCAGTTCGACGGTTGGACAACCACCCCAAACTAGGCGGGTCCCGCCGTCGGACTCAAACCGTGGAGGTGCGCGCGACGCCTGCTCGCAGGGCCAGTGCGTCCTTGACGAGGCCGGTCGCGAGGGCCGCGCCGACGCCCTCACCCGCACGGATCCGCAGGTCGAGGAGGGGCTCGAGACCGAGCTCGCGCAGCACGAGGGCGTGGGCCTTCTCACGTGAGCGCTGGCCGGCGACGAGGTGCGCCGCGACCGCCGGTTCGAGGCGCACGGCGGCGAGCGCGCACACCGCCGTCGCGAGCCCGTCGAGCACCACGACACCACCGGACTCGGCCACGCCGAGCGTGATGCCGGTGAGGACGGCGAGCTCCCCGCCACCGAGGCGACGGACGGCCTCGTCGGGGCCGACGCGCCCGACCCGGGCGAGCGCCCGCGTCACGACGTCGCGCTTGCGGTCGACCATCGCGGTGTCGGCGGACGACCCGCGGCCGACGACCTCGTCGGCGGGCACGTCGAGCAGCGCCCCAGCCAGGGCGGCCGCCACCGTCGTGTTGCCGACACCGACCTCGCCGAGGGCGACGGGCCCGGCGCTCGCCAGCGCGCGACCGCGGTCGCGCCCGAGCCCCAGCAGGGCGGCATACGTCGTCTTGTCGAGTGCGTCTGTAGCGACGAGATCGCCTCTGCGGCAACCGATCCCGGCATCGACGAGCTCGACGTCCATACCTGCGGCGCGGGCCGCGACAGCGCCCATCGACGTCCCCTCGCGCGTGGCCCGGGCCACGTCGGCGGTGACCGACGGGTCGAAGGCCGAGATGTCGTATGCCGTCACGGCGTGGTCCGCGGCCGCGACGACGAGGGTGCCCCGACCGTCCACCGCGGCCAGCGCGGTGATGCGGTCGAGGACGGTGTCGAGGACGCCGAGCGAGCCCGGGACGGTGAGGAGGTCGTCGGAGCGGTCGCGCGCGGCGACCACGTCGGCCGGCTCGGGCGCCCGCAGGTGCGAGGTCGGGGCGTCGCGCTCGGTCCAGCGCTCGCGCATGACGACCTCGTCGAGCGGGAGCCGCTTGCTCCACCCGGCGCGCTCGAGCCCGGGCTCGGGCGGCCGCTCGTCGGGCCAGCCCAGGCAGAGCCAACCGAGCGTCTCCACACCTTCGGGCAGGCCGAGCAGGTCGGCGAGCTCGGCCGGCTCGAAGAGCGTCACCCAGCCGAGGCCGAGGCCGTGGGCGCGGGCCGTCAGCCACATGTTCTCGATCGCGGCGGCGCACGACCAGAGGTCGGCGTCGGGGAAGGTCGCGCGACCGAGCACCCCCGCGGCCGGGGTGCGGCGGTCGCACGCGACGACGACGCCGACCGGCGCCTCGCGGATGCCCTCGAGGCGCAGGTCGAGCAGGCCACGGGCCGACTCCTCCGCCATCCCGGCTGCCTGGCGCAGCCGGCACCGGTCGGCCATGAGGGCAGCGGTGTCGCGGGTCGCGGCCTCGGTGACGACGACGAAGCGCCACGGTTGGCTGTGCCCGACCGACGGGCCGCGGTGGCCGGCCGTCAGCACCGCCGTGAGCACGTCGTCGGGCACGGGGTCGGGGCGGAAACGGCGGATGTCGCGCCGCGCACCGACGACCCGCTCGAGCGAGGCGAGGTCGTCGCGCAGGGCCCAGGCGTCGGGCGCCTGAGCCCGCTCGGCGGCCGACGACGGGTCGCCGATCGTCGGGACGGGCCTGCGGTAGCTCACGGTGGCGACTCTAACGAGGGACTCACTCGATCCAGGACCGGGTCACGCCGAGCACGCGGCTGCCGTCGATGTCGGCGAGCGACATCCCGACGAAGGCGGTCGCACCCTCGGACGTCTGCCAGCGGAAGCGGTGCTCCGTCGACGTCGCGGCGTCGGCGATCGCCACGGCGGCGTCCTGTGAGGACTGCGCGTTGGCGAAGGCCCCGGCGGAGCGCGCGCGATAGGCGTCGAGCTGGGCGGCATACGGGTCGGTGGGATCGCCCTCGGGACGGGCGAGGTTGCCGACGAAGTCGCTCGCGACGGCGGCCGGCTCGATGACCGACACGTGCACGCCGTGGGCGAGCATGACCACCGCGAGCGACTGCATGAAGCCCTCGACGGCGAACTTCGCACCGCAGTAGGCGTCGGCGAAGGGCTGCCCCACGGCCCCGCCGACGCTCGTCACGGTGAGCACGGTGCCCCGGCCCGCCGCGCGCATGGGCGGCAGGACGAGCTTGGTCAGGGCCACGGGGCCGAGGTAGTTGACCTCGAGCTGGGCGCGGATCTCGTCGAGGCTCAGCTGCTCGGCCGTGGCGACGGCGCCCCGGCCGGCGTTGTTGACGAGCACGTCGATGTGACCGTGGTCGGCGAGCACCCCCTCGACGCAGGTCCGCGCGGCGTCGTGGTCGGTGACGTCGAGGGCGCGCACGTCGAGCTCGACCCCCGCCTCGGCCGCGGCGTCGGTGAGGGCGGCCGCCCGGGAGGTGTCACGCATCGTCGCGACGACGACGAGGCCGCGACGGGCCAGCTCGACCGCGGTGTGCAGGCCCATGCCCGAGGAGGTTCCGGTGACGAGGGCGACTGGCTGCCCGTTCTGGTTCATGCGGCGACGCTACGCCTGAAGCCACTCGTCGGTCAGGCGTCGATGTCGTCGAGGCCGGCGATGACGATCTCGAGGAGCCGCGCGAGCTCGTGACGCTCGGCGTCGGACAGGTCGCGCAGCGTGTCGCTCTCGACGACGTTGGACTCGCGGACGGCCGCGCTGAAGAGAGCCCACCCGTCCTTCGTCAGCGAGACGAGCGTGCGGGTGCGGTTGGACTCGTCGGGCCGCCGCTGGAGCAGCCCGCGCCCTCCCATCTTGTCGAGGCGGTGGGTCATCGACGAGGGCGCGACGTTGGACAGGTCGGCGAGCTGGCTCGGGGTGAGGCACGTGTCGCCCGCGCGGGCCAGAGAGGCGAGCACGGACCACTCCCCCTGGGTCAGGTCGAGGTCGGCGAACTGCCGGACGTACCACTGGTCGAGCTTCTTCGTCACGGCGTACACGGCGGTGATGACGCGCTGGACCGACTCCTCACCACCGGCGGCGACATAGATGGAGACGTCGGCCGCGTGCTCCTGCTGGGCGGTCTGTCGTCGCTTCGCTGCCATGGAAAGGCATTGTCGCACCCGTGGGGGCTGGTGCTAGTCTTTCGAAATCGAACTTCGATGACGAAATATTCGATACCGAAGCTGCGTTGACTCCCGGAGTCCGCCTCCCCATCCACGAAAGGGTGTGAAACCCATGCGCACCAAGCTGCTCATCCTCGCGTCGTCCATCGGCATGCTCGGATGGGGCACCGTGCTGCCCTACCAGTACGCGTATGCGGCCAACACTCGCGGATGGGGCGCGCTCGCCGCCGCTCTGGCCAGCACGCTCTTCTCGGTCGGCGCGCTCGTCGCCGCGCCCTTCGCCGGGCGGCTCAGCGACCGCTTCAACCCGGTCACCGTCGCCGTCGTGGCCAAGCTGCTCGCCGCCGTCGGCGTCGGCAGCCTCGTGTGGGCCGGGTCGGCCCCGGCCTTCCTCGTCGGGATGTTCGTCTTCGGCTTCGGCCTGACCGCCGCCGGCCCCGCCGCCTCGGTCCTCGTGCTGCGCTGGGCCGGGAGCGACGACCGACGCAAGGTCTTCGCCTACAAGTTCACGGCCGAGGCCATCGGCATGGCCGTCGGAGCCTTCGTCGCCGGCCAGTTCGTCGACCTCTCGCGCACCGACGGCATGACGTTCGCGTTCGTCGCGGCGGGCGCCGGCTTCGCGATCTCCGCCGTGCTCATCCACGTCGCCGGCATCGGCGCGCCGAGCGAGGTGGCCCCTGACCTCGCCGCCGGCGAGGCCGAGACCCGCCTCGGCACGATGGAGGCCCTGCGTCGGATCTTCGCCGTGCCCGCGCTGCGCTGGACCGCGGTCGTCGCGGTGGCCCTGGCTCTCGGGTTCTACGCCCAGTTCGAGTCCGGGCTGCCGGCGTACGCCCTGACCGTGCTCGACGTCGACGAGTCCACCATCGGCCTCGCCGCCGCCGTCAACTGCGTCGTCATCGTCGCACTGCAGGTCGTCGTCGTCCGCGTCACGGCGCGACGCAACGCGGCCAGCCTGCTCATGGTCGTGGGCGCCGTCTGGACGCTGTCGTGGGTCGTCCTGTCCGTCGCGCAGCTGACGCCGGAGGTCGCCTCGGCGCTCTTCGTCACGACGTTCGGCATCTTCGCCGTCGGCGAGACGATGTACGCCCCGGTGCTCAACCCGCTCACCGCGAGCCTCGCTCCCCGCGGGCTCGTCGGCACGACGCTCGGCACCTTCACGGCGATCCAGACGACCTTCTCGGCCGTCGGGCCCCTCGTCGCCGGCGCCCTGCTCGGCATGGGCCTCGCGAACGGCTTCCTCGGACTGCACCTCGTCATCAGCCTCGCCGCCGTCTACGGCGCCTGGCGACTGCGGGCCGCGCTCCGTGACCGCCGCGTCGAGGAGCGTCGGGAGGCGGCGGGCCGAGCCGTCGCCGAGCGGCCGCTCGAGCCCGCCTCCGCGCCGGTCGCCGCGCCGGTCGCCGCCTGATCGTCAGGGCGCGAGGTCGGCGACGGGCGTCAGCAGGTAGCGCCCCGCCATCCCCACGGTGCGCGACAGCGTCCCGAGGAAGTCGGTGCGCAACGGCTCGACGCCCTCGAGGGACCACAGCACGCGGGCGTTCGTCCACGCGGCGTCGCGGGCGCGCGAGATGCTCCAGCCGCTGACGAGGTTCGCGACCGGGCCGGCGTACTGCTCGTCGACGGCGAGGGCGATGCCGTCGAGGAAGGAGCGCCGCACGTCCTCCTGGACGGCGGCGAGCAGGTCGTTGACGCGGTGGTAGTCGGCCTCGACCCCGGGGCTGTCGGGCGTCAGGCCGAGCTGGCGGCACGTCGTGACGACGGCCAGCGGCAGGTCGTGGTTGATGTGGGCGTTCATCCCGGCGAGCGCGAACTGGATCGGGACCCGGCCGGGCTCGAGCCGGGCGCTGAAGAGCGGCGCCCACGACGGGTCGGGAGTCCCCGCGCCGACGGCCTCGAGGTAGAGACCGGCGAAGACGAGGTCGAGCCGCGTCACGAAGGCCGGGTTGCCGAACCAGCCCTCGACGAGCCGGTCCCGCACGAGCTCGGTGACCCGGAGGTACATCCGGTTGAAGGCCGCGACGCCGTCGCCCGACGGCAGCGCGCGGTCGATCTCGTGCATCCGCCCGACGAGCACCTCCACCGACGTCAGCTGGTCGGGGGCCGGCGGCTCGGGTCGCGGAGCACCGCCGGTCCGCGAGCGGACCCACGCCACTGCGTCGGTGAACCACCCCATGCACCGACGCTAGCCGCTCAGCGCACGTTGAAGTCCTCGATCCGCTCGATCGGCGTCGCCGAACAGGCCGGATGGGAAAGACAGGACGAAGGCCTCTTACGTCCACCCGGCAGGCGAGAGACGCTGGAGGTGAGGCTTGGAGAGGAGGTGAGGACAATGACACAGCTCCTTGAGAAGGAACGTGTGGGGACCGAACGTCTTCCGCGGTTGTTCCGCAACCGCACGTTGGACTACACGCTCATCACCATCGGTCTTCTGGTGGCAGCCTTCGGTGCGTACGCATACTTCGTGCCGGCAGGCTGGATCTTGGCAGGCCTGAGCGAAGCCTGGTACCTCGGCAGCTGGATCGCCGGTGGAGTGCTGCTCACGGCAGGCTTCGGCCTGCTGGGTGCGAGTGTCCGCGACCGGTCCGGCTACTGGACCGCAGGCGCCGTGATGAGCTTCGTGCTCAGCACGCTGAGCCTGGCCGGAGCGGTTATCGCTGCGGTGGTGCTCATCCTCTGACGACCCGGAAGGGGTGAGGCTGATCGAAGCCCCCAAGAGGTTGGGGGCTTCGACGCGGCCGGAGGCGCACTCGGGTCAGCGGCTGTTGAAGGCCTCGATCCGCTCGATCGCCTCGCCGACCGCGGTCACTCCTGCGGCGAAGCTGAGCCGCGCGGAGTGCCCCCCGGCGCGGTCGTCGAAGTCGCCGCCGGGCGTGATCGCGACGCCGACCTCCTCGAGCAGGGCCGTGGCGTATGCCGCCGAGCCGCCCCAGCGGGCCAGCTGTGGTCCGAGGTCGGCCCAGTAGTAGAACGCGCCGTCGGGCGGGGCGGACTCACCCCAGCCCAGTCGGGACGCGTTGTCCAGCAAGAGCTTCCGGGTTCGCGCGAACTCGGCGACCGCTTCGTCGCACTCGCGGTAGGACTCCTCCGCGAAAGCCGACACGGCGGCATACTGCGCCGGCGCCGGAGGACACAGCGCGACGTTGCCCGCGAGCGCGTCGACGGGGCGCGCGAGGTCGGCGGGCAGCAGCATCCAGCCCAGGCGCCAGCCGGTCATGCCCCAGTACTTGCTGAAGGAGGAGATGACGATGGAGGTGTCGTCGGACTCCCACGCACAGACGCCAGGCGGGTCGGCTGCATCCGGCTCGGGATAGGTGACCCCGTGGTAGATCTCGTCGCTGACGAGGCGCACCCCACGCTCGGCGCACCACCCGGTGATCGCGGCGAGCTCGGCCCGGTCGACCATCGTGCCGGTGGGGTTGGCCGGCGAGGCGACGATGAGCCCGGCGAGCGGGCCGTCGGCCTGCGCGGCGTCGAGCAGCTCCGGCGTCGGCTGGTAACGGGTCTCGGGGCCGCAGTCGATCAGGGCGACCTCGCAGCCGAGCGAGGTGAGGATGTTGCGGTAGGCGGGGTAGCCCGGGCGGGCGAGAGCCACGCGGTCCCCCGCCTCGAAGGCGGCGAGGAAGGCGAGGACGAAGCCCCCGGACGAGCCGGTCGTGATCGCGACCCGCGCGGGGTCGACGTCGAGGTCGTACCAGCGGCCGTAGTGCGCCGCGATCTCGGAGCGCAGCTCACGGATGCCGAGGGCGGACGTGTAGGTCAGGGCCCGGCCCGAGCCGTGGATCCGCGCCGCGGCCTCCGAGACGAGGCTCGGCGCACCCCCGGACGGCTCACCGGCGCAGAGGGACACGACGTCGCGGCCCTCGGACCGCAGCACGGCCACCCGGTCGAGGACGTCCATGACCTCGAAGGGCGGCACCTGCGAGCGCCGGGACGGCTGGAGCGGGCGGGGCGCGCGGGTCGGGTCGAGGGCCATGCGGCCAGTCTGCCCGAACCCTCGACACCCGAGACACGACGTTCACGTGAGGTGGAGGTGCTGACGTGGGAACGCTTCGGCGTCGCGGTCCGTGAGCTCGCGACCCTCGTGGCCGACTCGAGCTTCCGCCCCGAGGTGCACGTCGCCGTCGCCCGCGGCGGCCTCATCCTGGGTGGCGGGCTGCTGCTCCAGGAGCGCGGCGCGGAGGCCCGGAGCGCGGTGCTCTTCGGCAAGCCGGGCTCGGTCGTCACGCCCGACTACGTCTGGCGCCAGACTGACAAGTGGATCGTCTTCCCGTGGTCGGCCGAGCCGCCCGTGTCGGGCGCGCAGGTGACGGCGGATCCCGACGCCTCCTGAGGGACCCCCGCTCCCAGTGAGCGGACGTAGTGTCGGAGGATGCATCTCGGACTGCACCTCGCCAACTTCACGTGGAGCGGCGGCTCCTCCACCTTCGTCGACGACCTCGTGCGCACGGCGCGCACGGCGGAGGACGTCGGCTTCACGAAGCTCTCGGTCATGGACCACGTCTGGCAGATCGGCATGCTCGGGCCGAAGGAGCACGAGATGCTCGAGGCCTACACGGCCCTCGGCTTCCTCGCCGCGGTCACCGAGAAGGTCCAGCTGCTCGCGTGGGTCACGGCCGCCGTCTACCGCGAGCCGGGCCTGCTCGCCAAGGAGGTCACGACCCTCGACGTGCTGTCGAAGGGCCGCGCCATGCTCGGCATCGGCGCCGCCTGGAACGAGGATGAGTGCATCGGTCTCGGCCTGCCCTTCCCCGCCACGGCCGAGCGGTTCGAGCGCCTCGAGGAGACGCTGCAGATCTGCCTCCAGATGTGGGGCGACAGTGTCGAGCCGTATGCCGGCAGGCACTACCGGCTCGGCAGCACCCTCAACTCGCCGCAGTCGGTGCAGCGCCCGCACCCGCCGATCCTCATCGGTGGCGGCGGCGAGAAGAAGACGCTGCGGATGGTCGCGCAGTACGCCCAGGCCTGCAACCTCTTCGACAGCCCCGACCTCGCCCACAAGCTCGAGGTGCTGCGCGGGCACTGCGACGCGCTCGGCCGCGACTACGACGAGATCGAGAAGACCGTCATGGGGCCCGTCGACCCGGGCCCGAACGGCGAGAACGTCGACGCCACCCTCGAGCACCTGCGCGACCTCGCCGGGCTCGGCGTGACGCACGTGCAGCTGGGCGTCGGTGACGGCTCGAAGACCGACGTGCTCGAGCTCATCGGCGAGCGCATCATCCCCGAGGCCGCGCGACTCTGAGCTCAGCTGAGGATGTCGCTGCGGCGGAAGCGGCGGTAGGCGAGCATCGTGAAGGCGACCGCCCACACGAGCGCCCAGAGGGCGCCGTGCACCATGTCGGTGTAGTCCGGTGACACGGCGAGGGCGTCCTGCCAGGCCCGCGAGTAGTGGCCCGGGAAGGCGTTGCGGTAGGGGTCGAGCGCGTCGAGCTGGTCGAGGATGTTGAGCAGGATGCTGACGAGCACGGCGCCGCCGACCGCCGCGAGCGGGGCGTCGGAGCGCGTCCCGAGCCAGAAGGCGATGGCCGCGATCGGCAGCAGGGTCACGAAGATGTAGGCCATCGCGAGCGCGAGCCGGGGCAGGAACTGGCCCCACGTGAGGTTCTCGCCGAGGGGGTTGGTCAGGGGGTCCCAGCCGTAGGCGACACCGCCGACGAGCAGGCCCCACGCCGGCAGCAGGACCGTCGCGAGCAGCGTCGAGGCGATGCCGATCGCAAGCTTGCTCGTCAGCAGACGCGCACGCTGCACCGGTGCGATGAGCAGGTAGCGCAGCGATGACCACGACGCCTCGGACGGCACGGCGTCGCCGCAGAAGAGGGCGGCGAGCAGCACGAGCAGCAGCTCGGAGGCGAGGAAGACGAGCACGAGGCTGAAGTTCGCCGCACCGCTCTGGGCGAGGTCGAAGATCCGCGTGGACGCACCCCCGCGGCTGTTGCTCGACCGCTCGCCGAAGGCGAACGACCCGACGAGGACGAGGGGCAGCGCGAGGAGCAGGCCGAAAGCCCAGAGCGTCCGCCTGCGCCCCCACTGCCGGCGCAGCTCGGACCGCCACGACAGCGGGCCGCGCACCTGGTGGATCTCGCCGCTCGCGGCGGACGACGCAGGCTCGATGGCGTCGAGCAGCGCGTCTCCGGGGTTGTCGCTCATCGCGCCCTCACCTGCCTGAGTCGCTCGACGAGGGAGGCCCCCTCGTCTCCGGGCTCGCCCACGACCCCCGGGGCGGACGCCGACGAGATGACCCCGAGGAAGACCTCCTCGAGGTGGCGCCGGCTGCTGACGCCGACGACGGGCAGGCCCGCGGTGACGGCGGCGGCCACCACCTCGGCGCGGCCCCGGTCGGCGACGACGACGATGCGGGTCGGGGTGTCGACCCGCACCTCGGTGACGCCGTCCGCAGCCTCGAGGGCGTGCACGGCGGCGCTGACGAGGGTGTGGTCGACGCGCTCGGGCAGGTCGAGGATCGTCGTGTCGTCGCTGTCGACGAGCTCGGCGACGGGGCCCTGCGTGACGACCCGGCCGGCGTGCATGACGACGACGTGGGTGCACGTCATCTCGACCTCGGCGAGCAGGTGGCTCGAGACGACGACGGTGCGCCCGGTCTCGGCATAGCGGCGCAGGATCGGGCGCATCGCCGCGATCTGGGGCGGGTCGAGACCGTTGGTCGGCTCGTCGAGGATGAGCAGCTCGGGCAGGCCGAGCATGGCCTGGGCGATGCCGAGCCGCTGCTTCATGCCGTGGCTGTAGGACTTGACGGGCCGGTCGACGGCGCCGCCGAGGGCCGCGACGTCGAGCGCCTCGGGGATGTGGGCGTCCTCGGGGGCGCGGCCCGTCGCGGACCAGTAGGCCTCGAGGTTCTGGCGCCCGGTGAGGTGCGGCAGGAAGCCCGGGCCCTCGATGAGCGCGCCGACCCGGCCGAGCACGCGGGAGCCGGCCGACACGGGCTCGCCGAGCACGTGGACGCTCCCGGCGTCGGAGGAGATGAGGCCCATGACCATGCGCATCGTCGTGGTCTTGCCGGCGCCGTTGGGGCCGAGCAGCCCGACGACCTGGCCCTTCTCGGCCCGCCACGTCACGTCGTCGACGGCGCGGTGCCCGTCGGCATACGTCTTGACGAGTCCCTCGACGACGAGCGGCACGTCCGCGAGGTCGGGACGCGTCGGCCGGTGCAGCCGTCGGCGGCGGCGGACGAGCCAGCCGACGAGCGCGGCGACGAGGAGCAGCGCGAGCGCCGAGCCGGCGAGGATCGTCTCGGTGTCGACAACCCCCGCGACAGCCCCGTCGACCGTGGCACCGGTCGCGACCGGCAACGTCATGGCGGACGCGTCGGAGATCCGGATGGCGCTCGGGCTGCGCGAGTTCGAGTAGGTCGACTCGGTGCTCGTCAACAGCACCCGCCACCGCGTGCCGGCGGGCATCTCGTAGGTCGCGGCCGGGAGCGAGATCGTCACCGGGGTGGGCCGGCCCGGCGTCACGGCGAGCCGGAGCGGGGCGACGAGCGGGTTGGTCAGGGTCACGGAGCCGCCGGTGACGCGCCACACCGACGCGAAGAGCGTGACGTCGGGACTGTCGGACGTGACCGTGACGCGCATGGTCGGCGAGCCCACGACGGTGGCGGCCTCCGCGAGGGGCTGGGTGTCGAGAGCCGCCGACTGACCCGGCAGCGCCGCGATCTGGTAGGTCGAGAGGCTGACCCCGAGGGCGGCGAGACCGGGCACCGCGATGAGCGAGGCGGGTTGCCCACCGGGCGGGTGCACGAGCGCCCCCGACGTCGTCGCCAGGGGAAGCTCGCGCGTCCGGAGCGCCGCGCCCGACAGGCCGGGGTATGCCGTGAGGGTGTGGAGCGTCGTCGGCTGCCCGGCGCGACCGGCCGGGGTGCCGTACGTGAACGCCGCTGTGGGCAGGGCCGATCCGCGCGCTCCCTGGTCGCGGACGTAGTGGTCGAGCCACGTGTAGGACGCCTCGACCTCCTCGGCCTCGTGCGTGCTCGCGGCGTCGTGGCCCCCGTCGCTCCACCGGACGGCATACGGCGCGCCCGTGGCGGCGAGCGCCGACGCGGTGGCGTCGGCCTGGTCGAGGCCGAAGAGCGAGTCGCCGACCCCCTGCACGAGGAAGGTCGGCGCGGTGACGACGTTCATCGTCGGCTTCGGGCTGTGGGCGCGCAGCAGCGCGGTCAGCTGCGGTGACGCGGTGCCGGTCTCGGACGCCTGGACGAAGAGCCTGCAGATGGTGGGGTCGAACCGGCCGCAGCGGTCGGCGCCCGCGCCCTGGCCACCTTGGCCGCCCGCGCCGCCGCGCAGGGCCGAGAGGAAGAAGTTCGTCGCCCAGACCTGCTTGAAGGGTCCGGCGCCGTCGATCGGCGAGCGGCCCGCTGCCGTGGTCGGCGCTCTCGTGACGGCGGCCTGCGGGAAGAAGGCGTCGGCGAGGTCGTTCCACGTGATGGCCGAGACGACGCCGTCGACGCGCCGGTCCGAGCCGGCGAGCATGAGGGCGAGCGCGCCGCCGTAGGAGGCGCCCATGACACCCGCGCGCGGGTCGCCGGGAGCGTCGAGCTCGACGTCGGAGCGCCTGGCCGCGAGGTCGAGCAGCGTTCTGGCGTCGGCGATCTCGTAGGCCGGGTCGTTGAGGTGGATGCGACCGCCGGACTGGCCGTGGCCGCGGGCGCTCCAGGCGACGACGACGTAGCCGCGGTCGTGCAGGTCGTTCGCCTGGCTCGTCACCGAGTCCTTGGAGCCGCCGAATCCGTGGGCGAGCAGGACGACGGGGTGCTTGCCGCTCGACTGCGGCCACACGGACACGTCGAGGCGCACGGCCGTGCCGTCCGGTTCGGCGCCGACCGGAACCGACGACACCTCTGGGGCGACGGTGTCGGCGGCCTGCCCGACTGAAGCCGCCGCGAGCGCCGACGGGGCGGGCGCCATCGTGAGACCCGACCCGAGGACGAGCGCGGCGATGAGGGAGGCCCGGACCGACATGACCACATCACATCACGCGCCGGTCGTTGAACGGTCACCGACCGTCCAGCCGTGGCGCCGGGGCTCAGTCGCGGGAGAGGCGCTGCTCGAGGACGTAGGCCAGGACGATGCACCCGACGAGCACCATGGCGGGCGGCAGGAACCGCATCGCGCCCTCGAGCTCCAGCCAGCCGTAGGGCGCGGTGGTGAGCTCGAAGTACGAGAGGTCGAGCAGGTATCGCACGATCGGCAGCACTCCGAAGAGGATGCCGACCACCCCGACGAGGTTGATGACGAGGCGCGAACGCGCTCCGGTGTCCTGCGACTCGGTCATGCCACCAACCTACGGCTCGCCCAGTGGCGCGCGAGGCACCACCCGGCGACCGCACCGAGGACGTGCCACGCGGCGTGCCCCTGGAGCCAGCTCGTCGGGTCGCAGAGGAGGCCCGCCTGGTCGAGCACCCAGAGGGCGTATGCCGCGACGAGCAGACCGAGCCCGACGTGCAGCCAGCGCCCGTCGCCTCCGACGCGGCGGGTGCGCACCAGCTCGCGGACGATGCCGGGCAGGAGGACGGCTGCGAAGAGGACCCGCCGCGACTCGGGCCAGAGCCAGAGCAGGACGCCGAGCGCCACGAGCAGGGCGACGCCGCCGACCGCAGCGCGACGCGGGGTGGTCCAGCCGAGGCGCACGAGCGCGCCGGCGAGCAGGACGCAGCCGACGGCGTACATCGGGAAGACGTCGACGAACTGGCCCCACAGCGTCAGGGTCGCGTGGAAGGCGAAGCTGCCGAGGCCGACGGCGGCGAGCGCCACCCCGAGGAGGGGCACGAGGACGCGTTCGGGTCGGGCCGCGGGCCGCAGGAGCAGGGCCGCGGCCCCGGCCACGACGAACGCGAGCGAGGACCACGCGTTGGCCGGCTGTGTGATCCCGTCGGCGCGGACCAGCTCGCAGAAGCAGCGGGTCGCGAGGCACGTCGCGCCGTCAGCGGGCATGCCGCGACCGTAGTCCCAGCGTGCCCGTGTTAGATACGTCCATGGCCACCACCTCCCTCGGAGACACCCCCGTCCACACCGTCGGCGACCTGCCGTCCGTGGGCACCCCCGCCCCGGCGTACACGCTGACCGGCACGAACCTGCGCGACGACGTGACGCTGCCCGTGGGCAAGCGCGTGGTGCTCAACATCTTCCCGAGCGTCGACACCGGTGTCTGCGCGACGAGCGTCCGCCGCTTCAACGAGCTGGCAGCCGGTCTCGACAACGCGACGGTCGTCTGCGTGTCCGCCGACCTCCCCTTCGCCCTGAACCGCTTCTGCGGCGCCGAGGGCATCGAGAACGTCGTCGCGGCCTCCTCGTTCCGGTCGGGCTTCGGCTACGACTACGGCGTGCGGATGGAGAACGGCGGTTTCGCCGGGCTGCTCGCCCGTGCCGTCGTCGTCATCGACGCCGACGGCACGGTCACCCACACCGAGGTCGTCCCGTCCATCGGCCAGGAGCCCGACTACGACGCCGCGATCGCCGCACTGGGCTGAGGCACCTCTGACGCCCGGGTGAAACCCCGGACGCTGCGGACGAGGAGCGGCCAGCAGCCGGCGGCGAGCATCCAGACGGCGGTCCCGACCATGAGGTCGGCGGTCTCGACGTGCTCGCTGAGCGGGCCCGCGAGGACGTTGCCGAGCGGCAGGGCGACGAACGAGATGAGCACGTCCCAGGACACGACCCGGGCGAGCCGGTCGTGCGGCACCCCCTGCTGGATGGCCGTCTGCCAGCCGACGTCGAAGTAGAGCAGCCCCGCCTGGGCGACGAAGGCCAGCGCCATGATCGGCACGAGGCCGCCGGGCCAGGCGAACCCGAGGGGGAAGAGCGGGTAGAGGCCGAGGGCTGCGAAGGCCCAGAGCAGCATCCGGCGCGGCTGGAGCCGCATCCCGACGAGCCCGCCGACGAGTCCGCCGACGCCGAGCGCGGCGGTGATGAGCCCGAGGGCGTGGGCGCCGCCGAGGTCACGCACGGCCGTCACCTCGACGAGGACGATGAAGACGCCGCTCGCGACGTGGAACATCGCCGCCGACAGGAGGCTCGTCCACAGCCAGTCACGGCTGCGGATCTCGGCCAGGCCCTCACGGATCTCGGACAGCATGCCGGAGCGGGCCGCGACGTGGTCGGCGCGGGCCCGGAGGCGGGCGACGCAGAGGGCCGACCAGACGAACGTCAGCGCGTTGACCGTGAAGCCGGCGACCGGCCCGAACCGGGCGACGACGAGGCCGGCCAGGACCGGGCCGGCCACCTGGGCGCTCGACTGGAGGAAGCTGATCGCGCCGTTGGCGGTCTGGAGGGCCGCGGTCGGCACGACGAGGGGACGGAGCGAGACGAAGGCCGGGTAGAAGAACGCGCCGGCGCCCGCCGTGACGGCGGCGAGCCCGGCGAGCAGGGCAACCGACGGGTCACCGGCGGCGAAGGCGAGCGCCATGCCGGCGACGGACGCCGCCCGCGTCAGGTCGGCCACGACCATGATCCGGTGCGGGGTGATGCGGTCGGCCCACACCCCACCGACGAGCGTGCAGAGCAGCCGCGCCACCACGGCGCTCGCGAGGACGATGCCGAGCTCGGCCGCTCCCCCGCCGCTCAGGACGACCGCCACCGACAGGGCGATCGGGTTGAAGGCGTCGCCGACCCACGAGAGGCCCTGGCCGGCCAGCAGGAGCCTGACGTCACGGAGGCGGAGGAGGTCGCGCGCGGTCATACAACCGAAGGTAGTTAGATGTCTGACTATCTGTCAACGAATAGTCAGGAGACTCGTCGCAGACCGCATGCCTCTGCGACACTGACGCCATGGCGAGAGCACGGCAGGACTCGGTCGACCGGCACGTCGCGCGCTGGAGCGGCCTCCTCGAGGACATGGACCCCGAGGTCGAGGGCGCCGTCACCCGCATGCAGGCGATCACCAAGCGGCTCAAGGCCGCCGACCACGCGAGCTACGCCGGCACGGACGACACGATCGAGGACTACCGCACCCTCCACGCGCTGATGATCCAGCCGTTCCCCGAGGAGGCCACGCCGGCCCAGCTCGCGGACTCCTGCGGCGTCACGCGCGCTGCCATGACCTCACGCGTCGACCGGCTCGTCCAGCGAGGCCACGCGACCCGCGAGGTCGACCCCATCGACCGGCGACGCATCCTCATCCGACCGACGCCGTCGGGACGGGCGCTGTGGGAGAAGGGGATCGAGGCCGGCATGGCCCGCGAGCAGGACGCGTTCTCCGGCCTCACGGCCAAGGAGCTCGTCGCCCTCAACGGGCTGCTGCGCAAGGTCGTCCTGCACCTCGAGGGCGAGGACTGAGCCGTCAGGGTGTGTCGTCGTCGACCCAGTCGAGGGTGCGCTCGACGGCCTTCTTCCAGGTGCGGAAGAGGCGCTCGCGCTCGGCCTCGTCGAGCTGCGGGGTCCAGCGACGGTCCTCGCCCCAGTTCTCGCGGATCTCGTCGGTGCTCTCCCAGTAGCCCACGGCCAGCCCGGCGGCATACGCGGCCCCGAGCGCCGTGGTCTCGGCCACGACCGGACGCACGACGTCGACGCCGAGCAGGTCGGCCTGGAACTGCATGAGCGTCTCGTTGACGACCATGCCGCCGTCGACGCGCAGCTCGGTGAGCGGCACGCCGGAGTCGGCGTTCATCGCCTCGAGCACCTCGCGCGTCTGGAACGCCGTGGCCTCCAGTGCCGCTCGCGCGATGTGGCCCTTGTTGACGAAGCGGGTGAGACCGACGAGCGCGCCACGGGCGTCGGGACGCCAGTGCGGGGCGAAGAGACCCGAGAAGGCCGGCACGAAGTAGGCGCCTCCGTTGTCGTCGACGGTCGCCGCGAGCGCCTCGACCTCCTTGGCGTCCTTGATGATGCCGAGGTTGTCGCGCAGCCACTGCACGAGCGACCCGGTCACGGCGATCGAGCCCTCGAGGGCGTAGACCGGCTTGGCGTCGCCGAGCCGGTAGCAGACCGTCGTCAGCAGGCCGTTCTTCGAGGCGACGATCTCCTCGCCGGTGTTGAGGAGCATGAAGTTGCCCGTGCCGTAGGTGTTCTTGGCCGTGCCGACGTCGAGACAGGCCTGGCCGAAGGTCGCCGCCTGCTGGTCGCCGAGGATGCCCGCCACGGGGACGTCGATGAGGATGCCCGGCTTGCACGCGCCGTAGACCTCGGACGACGAGCGGATCTCGGGGAGCATCGCCAGGGGGACCCCGATCGCCTCCGCGGCCGAGGCGTCCCAGTCGAGGGTGCGCAGGTCCATCAGGAGGGTGCGAGAGGCGTTCGTGACATCGGTGACGTGGACGCCGTCGTCGTCGGCGCCGCCGGTGAGGTTCCACAGCAGCCAGGTGTCGATGGTCCCGAAGAGCAGCTCGCCGGCCTCGGCGCGCTCACGGGCGCCGTCGACGTGGTCGAGGATCCAGCGGGCCTTGGGCCCGGCGAAGTACGTCGCGAGCGGCAGCCCGGTCACGTCCTTGAAGCGCTCGACGCCACCGTCGCGCGCCAGCTCGTCGCAGATCGCCTGGGTGCGGGTGTCCTGCCAGACGATGGCGTTGTGGACCGGCCGGCCGGTGGCCCGCTCCCACACGACGGTCGTCTCGCGCTGGTTCGTGATGCCGACCGCGGCGATGTGGGTGGCGTTGAGGTTCGCCTTGCCGAGCGCGCCTCCGACGACGACGCGGGAGTTCTGCCAGATCTCCATCGCGTCGTGCTCGACCCACCCGGCCCGCGGGAAGATCTGCCGGTGCTCCATCTGGTCGACGGCGACGACGCGGCCCCTCCGGTCGAAGACCATGGCCCGGGTGCTCGTCGTCCCCTGGTCGATCGACACGACATGGCTGCGCTGCTCCGTCGGCATGACCAGACCGTACCGCCGCGCGCCTACATCTCGCCGTGGCCACGTCCGAGCTGGCGGAGGCGGTGGCGCTCGCGTGCCTCCGCCACCCTGCTGATCGCGTCACACCGCCCGCAGACGATGATCGCCTCCCCGTCGCGGCTCTCACGGAGCCACCGGTGACCGGCGAAAAGGCAGATGACCCACATGAACCTCACCTCCACAGTGTCGCCCACGAGACCCGTGCGTGAGGGAGGTCGGACGGCCCCGCGTCCCGCAGGGTGCGCTCGTTAGAGTGTCTGTCTCACCAGCGACGTGAAGGGGAACCGATGACGAGCCCAGTGCGGCTGGACGCGGACTACCGGGCGCGGGCGTGGAAGCGTCTCGCCACCAAGCAGTTCGACGTGCTCGTCGTCGGTGGCGGCGTGACCGGCGGTGGGGTGGCCCTCGACGCGGCCACCCGCGGCCTCTCGACGGCCCTCGTCGAGCAGCGCGACTTCGCCTCGGGCACGTCCTCGCGGTCGTCCAAGCTCTTCCACGGCGGCCTGCGCTACCTCGAGCAGATGAACTTCGACCTCGTGCGCGAAGCGCTCAAGGAGCGCGAGCTCATGCTGAGCCGCATCGCCCCGCACCTCGTCAAGCCGGTCTCCTTCCTCTACCCGCTGACCAACCGCGGGTGGGAGCGCCCCTACGTCACCGCGGGCCTGACCCTCTACGACTCGATGGGCGGCGCCCGGTCGGTGCCGCGGCACAAGCAGCTGACCCGCACCGGCGCCCTCAAGCTCGCGCCGGCCCTCAAGCGCGACTCCCTCACCGGCGGCCTGCTCTACTACGACGCCCAGGCCGACGACGCGCGGCACACGCTGACGACGGTCCGCACCGCTGCGGCCTACGGCGCCACCGTGCTGGCCTCGGCCCGCGTCGTCGAGCTGCTGCGCGCGGGCGAGCGCGTCGTCGGCGCCCTCGTCGAGGACGTCGAGACGGGCGAACGCACCGAGGTCCGGGCCTCCGTCGTCATCAACTGCACCGGCGTGTGGACCGACGACATCCAGACGATGGCCGGTGGCCGCGGCCGCTTCCACGTGCGCGCCAGCAAGGGCGTGCACATCGTCGTCGCGCGCGACCGGATCAACTCCGAGACCGGGCTCATCCTGCGCACCGAGAAGTCGGTCCTCTTCGTCATCCCGTGGGGCACCCACTGGATCATCGGCACGACCGACACCGACTGGGAGCTCGACCTCGCCCACCCCGCGGCGACCCGGGCCGACATCGACTACATCCTCGAGCACATCAACACCGTGCTGAAGGTGCCGCTGACACACGACGACATCCAGGGCGTCTACGCCGGTCTGCGCCCCCTGCTCTCCGGAGAGAGCGAGGACACGAGCCAGCTCTCGCGCGAGCACGCGGTGGCGCGCCCGCAGCCCGGCCTCATCTCCATCGCCGGCGGCAAGTACACCACCTACCGGGTCATGGCCGCCGACGCCGTCGACGCCGCCCGTGAGGACATCGGCGGCGACGTCTCCGACAGCGTCACCGAGTTCATCCCGCTCTCGGGCGCCGAGGGCTACGTCGCGCTCGTCAACCAGATCGACCGGCTCGCGCGCCACCAGGACCTCCCGGTGTGGCGCATCACCCACCTGCTCGAGCGCTACGGCTCGCTCGTCCACGAGCTCTTCGCCCTCGCCGAGGACGACCGCTCCCTCTACCAGCCGCTCCCCGGCGCGGAGGAGTACCTCCGGGTCGAGGCGCTGTATGCCGCCACGCACGAGGGCGCGCTGCACCTCGACGACGTGCTGGCCCGCCGCACGCGCATCTCCATCGAGACCTCGAGCCGTGGCGCCGACAGCGCCCGGGCCGTGGCCGAGATCGTGGCCCCCGTCCTCGGCTGGGACGCCGAGCGGGTCGAGGCCGAGGTGTCCGCCTACATCGCCCGGGTCGAGGCGGAGCTCGAGTCGCAGAAGGAGCTCGCCGACTCCGAGGCCAACGCCGAGCGGCTGAGCGCCCCGGACGTGCGCCGGATACCCGTGAGCCGGGCGCCTGAGCAGTCCTGACCCGGGCAAAGGCTCGACAACGGCTCCGCGGCGCGGTCACGTTCCTAGACTGCAGGGATGAGGACTCGACGCGGCCGGCCAGCGATGCGGGCGACCCCGGCGGTCGCGGCGGCCGTCGCGGCGATCGCCCTGCTCGTGGCGGGCTGCGGCTCCCCGAACCCGGCCGCCCAGGCCCGGCTCGAGGGGCACGCGGCCGGGCACTCGGTGGGCGCCACCGACCACCCGACGACGGCTGCCACCGGCCACGCCGCGAAGCCCGTCGGCCCGGCCAAGCCGGCGGCGCTGCGAGCCGGCGAGTCGATGCGGACCGTGACGTCCCCGGTGTCCTACACGCCGAAGGCGCCGACGACCGGCACCGACGACTACCGGTGCTTCGTCCTCGACCCCGAGGTCACCCGCGACGAGTTCGTGACCGGCTTCGACATCGCGCCGGGCCAGCCGCAGGAGGTGCACCACGTCATCCTCTTCCGCGTGCCGCCGTCGGCCGCGGCGGCCGCCCGAGCCAAGGACGCCGAGTCGGGCGGCAACGGCTGGACCTGCTTCGGCGGCACCGGCCTCGGGTCGCGCGGCGCCAGCCTTGACGACGCCCCATGGGTGGGCGCGTGGGCCCCGGGCGGCCGCGCGAACGTCCTGCCGGCCGACGTCGGCATCCCCCTGCAGCGCGGCTCCCTCCTCGTCATGCAGGTCCACTACAACCTCCGGCACGGCGTGACGCCCGACCGCACGTCCGTCCAGCTGCGCCTGTCCGCCTCGCCGAAGCTCAAGCCGCTCGAGACGATGCTCTACCCGGCGCCGGTCGAGCTGCCTTGTCGCGCAGGCAAGTCCGGTCCGCTTTGCGACCGCGAGGCGGCGGTCGCCGACGTCACCGAGCGCTTCGGCCCGATGTCGTCACGCATCGTCAACGGACTGCTGCTCGTCTGCAACGGCACCCTCATCCCGACCCCGGGCGCCACCCAGTCGTGCACGCGCCGCGTCGACCAACCCGCGACGATCCGCGCCGTGGCCGGCCACATGCACCTGCTCGGCTCGTCGCTGCGCATCGAGCTCAACCCGGACACGGCGAAGGCGAAGACGCTCCTCGACATCAAGGTCTGGGACTTCGACAACCAGGGGTCGGTCCCGATCCCTGCGACGGCGATCCGTCCCGGTGACTCGATCCGGGTCAGCTGCACCCACGACCAGGCCTGGCGCGACAAGCTTCCCGACCTGCAGGGCCTGCCCGAGCGCTACGTCGTCTGGGGCGAGGGCACGACCGACGAGATGTGCCTCGGTCTGCTCAGCGTCACGCGCCCCTGATCGCGCCCGGCCGTGCACAATGAGGCCGTGATGACTGACGTCCTCGTCGTCGGCGGTGCCGGCGTCGACACCATCGTGCGCGTCGACGCCCTGCCGGTCCCCTTCGCCGACTCGCACGTCGTCCCGCCGATCGACACCGTCGTGGGCCACACGGGCAGCGGTGTCGCCCTCGGCTGCCACCGCCTCGGCCTCGGCACGCTCTTCGTCGACGTCATCGGCGACGACCACGAGGGCCGGATGCTCCTCGACCGGTTCGCCGCCGAGGGCCTCCGCTTCGAGCACGTCGTCCACGAGAGCGGCACCCGTCGGGCGGTGAACCTCGTCGACGCCACCGGCCGCCGCATGTCCTTCTACGACCCGCGCCACCCCTACGACCTCGCACCCGACCCGGCGCTCTGGCGCGGCCCGCTCGCGGAGGCGCGGCACGTGCACGCCTCGATCATGCCGTGGACCGTCGGTGCCCTCGAGGACGCCACGGCCGCGGGGGCCACGAGCTCGACCGACCTGCACGACTGGGACGGGCGCAACCCGCACCACCGGCCGTTCGCGTATGCCGCCGACCTCGTCTTCGTGTCGGGCTCGCGCCTCGACGGCGTCGAGGACGACGTCGTCTCCGACGTCCTCGACCGCGGGCGGGCGCGGCTCGTCGTCGTCATGGACGGCGCCCGCGGCAGCCGGGTGACGGTGCGCGAGGGCGGGTCGTTCGCCGTGTCCGCCGTCGACATCGAAGGCCGCCCGGCCGTGGACTCCAACGGAGCGGGCGACGCGTACGTCTCGGCGTTCCTGCACGCGTGGCTCGCCGGCGGCGACGCCCGCGCGGCGGCACGGGCCGGGACCGTGGCGGGCGCGTGGGCGTGCGGCACCGCGGGCACGCACTCGAGCCTCATCGGTCCGGACGAGCTCACCCGTCAGCTGGCGCGCCACTACGGCGGCCCCGGCCGGGACTGAGCTCCCGACCGGACCCGCCCGATGTCACCCCGTCGGTGCCTCGTCGGGCTGCCCGCTGCCGATGTTGACCATCCAGCCGATGCCGAACTGGTCGGTCAGCATGCCGAACTCGTCGCCCCACGCCTGCTTCTCGAGGGGCATCATGACGGTGCCACCATCGGCGAGCTTGTCCCAGTAGCCGTGCAGCTCGTCGCTGTCGTCGCCGCTCAGGCTGACGGAGATGTTGGTGCCCGGCTGGTAGGGCATCTGCTCGGGGGTGTCGGACGCCATGATCGTGTAGCCGCTCGGCGTCTCGAGCTGTGCGTGCATGACGTTGTCGGCGCTGGGACCGTTGTCACCGAACTCGCCGAACGTCGAGACGACGAGCTCGCCGCCGAAGACGGACCTGTAGAACTCCATCGCCGCTCGGGCGTTGTCCTTGAAACCGATGTAGGGGTTGAGGCGGGATGCCATGGCCGTGCTCCTCTCGAAGTGCTGCGGTCCCAAACACCCTAGGACCGACCGCCGACACGTGGTTGCGTTCGGTGGGCA
Organism: Terrabacter sp. Root181; assembly: GCF_001428505.1. Classification (GTDB taxonomy): domain Bacteria; phylum Actinomycetota; class Actinomycetes; order Actinomycetales; family Dermatophilaceae; genus Terrabacter. The sequence continues at coordinate 573,912 of NZ_LMHU01000001.1, read as the reverse complement.
CCGACGCCCACCGCTCAGGAGGAGCGTCGCGAGCGCTTCGCACCGCGGTTCGAGCCGAGGGGTGCCTGGGGCCGGCCGTCGTCGGTCGGTGCCAGGCCGCCCTGGCAGCCGGGGCAGTAGAACATCGTGCGCTCCCGCGTGGGCTCGCCGATCATCGCGACGCGCACCGTCGCGCCACAGCGTCGGCAGGGCCGGCCGCTGCGGGCGTGGACGTAGTGGGCCTCGTCGAGGCGCGGGCTGCCGGTGCTCGACTGCACGGCGCGACGGCGGCCGTTGTCGATGAGACGGTGGGCGCGGGACACGACCCGCTCGACGGTCTCGCGGCCCAGCTCGTCGGCGAGGCTCCACGGGGGCACCCGCTCGAGGAAGAGCGTCTCGGCGCACCACATCGTGCCGATGCCGGCGAGGTTGCGCTGGTCGAGCAGCGCCTGCCCGATCGGGACCCGGGCGCCGGCGACGTGGTCGACGGCGAGCACCAGGTCCCAGTCCGGGCCGAGCACGTCGGGCCCGAGGTGTCCGACGACGTCACCCTCGCGGGCGGTCGGCACGAGGTCGAGCATGCCGAGACGCAGCCCCAGTGCGGTCCAGTCCGGCGCAGCGACGAGGGCGCGCAGCTGCGGGTTGCGGCGCCACCGGGGCGACAGCCCCCGCGTCGCCTCGACGCGCCACTGGCCCTCCATGCGCAGGTGCGAGTGCAGGGTCAGCCCGCCCTCGATGCGGTGCAGCAGGTGCTTGCCGCGGCTGACCACCGCGAGCGTCGTGCGGCCGGTGAGGTCCGCGGTCGAGATGTCGGGCCAGCGCAGGTCGGACTCGACGATCTCGCGGCCGGCCAGGGCCTCGTCGAGGCGGGTGGCGGTGCGCCACACGGTGTCTCCCTCGGGCACGCCACCTCCTCGTCACCGGTCGTTCACCCCCGCGGTCGCGGCTCCGTCCAGCCTATTCACATCGTCTGACTACGTTCGCCGGGTGCGTGACCTCTCCGTCGTGGTGTCCGCCCACGGCTCCTGCGACCGGGTGGCCGCGTGCCTCGGTGCGCTGGCGGCCCAGACCCTCCCGGCCGACCGGTTCGAGGTCGTCGTCGTGGTCCACGGGGCCGGGTCGAGCGCCCGTGATGCCGTCGAGCGCGTGACGCGAGGACCGCTGGCCGGCCACGAGGTCGAGCTCGTCGACGCCGTGGCCGCATCGTCCGCGGCCACCCGCAACGTCGGCGTCGGGCTCGCGCGAGCGCCGTGGACGACGTTCGTCGACGGCACCGACACCCTCGCGCCGACCCACCTCGAGACGTTGTATGCCGCCCGCCACCCCGAGCGCATCGTCGTCGCCACCACGCCGGCGGGCGACGACGCCCCACGGCACGTCGCGCCACACCTCGCCGCCGAGAGCCTGCGGGGTCGCGGCGGGAGGCTCTACCCGACGCGGTGGCTCGCCGACACCCCGTTCGTCGGGGGGCTGTGCGGCAGCGAGGACACGGTGCTCCACGGCCACCTGCTCAGCCGGTTCGACCGCCAGTTCGCCGAGCTCGACCTGACACCCGCGCCGCTCCACACGCGCGTCGACGACCCCGGCGCACCCGTCGACGTCGACCCCGAGGCGGCCGTCCGGGCCCACCTGTCCGTCCTCACGGCCCTGACCACCGGGACCCAGGCGGACCCGGTCGACCGCAGCGCCGTGACGAACGCGCTCGTGGCCTCGGAGCTCGCCGACCTGCGACGCGTCGCCGGGCTCCACCCCGACGGCCGCGCCCACGTCGAGGGAGCCCTCCGTGACGCGGGCATCGTCGGCCTCACGTCCTTGGCGCCCAGCCACGTCGACGGGACGGCCGACGGCTTCGGCCTCTTCCTCACCCAGCCGTCCGGCGCCCGGTCGCTCGTCGTCGTCGCGGGCAGCGCGGGGTCCGTCAACGAGCACGCCCGGATGCTCGGCTTCCTCGCCCGCAGCGGGCACGGCATACGCGTCCTGCACTACCGCGGGCGGCTCAAGCAGAGCCTGCGGAAGCTCCCCGAGACCCACCGGGTGGAGGTGCTCCCCACGTCCCTCGGGTGGATCGAGTCCCGCGTCACCGCCGGTGCGCCCCGCAGCCGTCGGCTCGCGCTCCGCGCGTCGCAGGAGGGCCTGCGCCTGGGCCGTCGCGCCCTCCCCGAGCTCGTGCCCGCCCGGCTCGCGGCGCCGGCCTACGCCCGCGTCGACACGCGGGCGGCCGCGCTCCTCGCCGAGCCGGGCACGCGCGTCGTCCTCGACCGCGCCGGCTCGACCCTGCTGCGCACGTGGCGCGACGACAGCCCGGCCGTCGGCGCGCCCGAGCTCGCCGGTCTCGTGCTGCGCACGGCCGCGAGCCAGCTGCGCGGCTCGCTCGCCGACGCCCATGCCGCCCGCCGGGCGTCCCGACTGCTGCGCGACGACGCCTCACGCACCCGCGCCGGGCTCGACCCCGAGCTGTGGACCATGGTCGCCTACCGCCTGCTGCGGGCCGGCCGGCTCGAGGCGGCCGGCCAGCTGCTCGAGGACCGCGAGGCCGTCTTCGGCCCGCTCGGGCACCCGGCGCTCGCGGCCCTCCGGTCCGTGCTGACCGGGACCGACCCCGGGGCGGTTGACGTGGTCGGCGCCGCCGGCGCCACGATGCGCGAGGCCGACGAGGCCCTGGCCGACGGCGACCTCGACCGCGCCGCCTTCCTCACCACGGTGGCGCTCGACCTGCTCTTCACCCGGCGGCTGCACACGGCAGAGACCCGCTCGGCGATCGTGTCGGAGCCCGACACCTTCCTCGCTCCCCTGCGCGAGACCGAGGTCGGTCGCCTGCTCGGCCGCCGGACGACGAGCCCGACGGTCCGCCAGCCGCGACCGTCCCGGGCTCCCGGGAGCACCCGCCCGAGCGTCACCGTGCTGCCGGGCGCCTACCCGAAGTTCGCCACCGCCGTCGTCGCCGGCCTCTCCGACCACGCCGATGTCGAGGTGCTCGACCTGGCCGCCCGGCAGAAGCGCTTCGCCAACACCGGCGTCGACCCGGTGACGGTGCGCGAGCGGCTGCTCGCCGCGACAGGGCACCCGCCGGCCCTCGACCTCGCCACCGCCGAGGCGCTCTCGGCCGACGTCGTCTTCGTCGACTGGGCCGACAAGGGCCTCACCTGGGTCACGCAGGTCGTGCCGGAGGGGACCCGCGTCGTCGTCCGCCTCCACGGCGTCGACACCCTCAGCGCCTGGCTGCACACCGCCGAGTGGGACAAGGTCGACGACGTCATCTTCCCGAGCGACCACCTGCGGCGCGCGGCCGCGGCGGCGCTGGGCGGCCGTCTGGACGGCATACGCCAGCACGTCGTCGCCAACCCCGTCGACGTCGAGCGCTACGTCCGGCCCAAGTCCGAGGCCGCCCGCACGACGCTCGGCATGGTCGGCTGGGCGCAGCAGGTCAAGGACCCCCTCTGGACCCTCGACGTGCTCGCCGAGCTGCGCCGGCAGGACCCCCGCTGGCGGCTGCGCCTCATCGGCGCCGACTTCGCGGTCGACAACCCGAACCCCGTCGAGCGCGACGCCGCCCGCGCCTTCCACGCCCGGATGGCCGACCCGCTCGTCGGCGACGGCGTCGACTTCGTCGGCTACACCACGCGCCTGCCCGAGCACCTCCGCGAGGTCGGCTGGGCCGTCAGCTCGAGCCGCCGCGAGGGCTTCCACATCGGCCTCGTCGAGATGGCCGCGAGCGGCGCCGTCCCGGTCGTGCGCGACTGGCCGGTGTATGCCGGCATCGGAGGTGCGACCGGACTCTTCCCCGGCGACTGGGTGGCCACCACCCCCGCCGAGGCCGCCGATCGCATCCTGCGGATCAGCGGCTCCGGCACGTGGGACGACGCGAGCGGACGCACCGTCGACACGGTGCGCGAGCGCTTCAGCGGGACGGACTCGGCAGAGTGGCTGCGCCGGATCGTGCTGGGAGAGCGCTGATCCGGCGGAGCACCTGCACGGCCGCACTGACGTGCTCGATCGGCGAGCGGTGGTCGAGCGGCTGCTCGTCGAGGGCACTGCCCTCCTCGACGACTCCCCAGACCCGGGTGCCGCTGCCGCGGTAGTCGCTCCACTTCGAGGGCAGGAAGGGGTTCGGCGCGCCGGGCGGGCTCACCGCGTCGTTGACGAGGAGGCAGTCCATCCGGCGTGAGAGCGCGAGGAACTCGAGGTAGCCGACGAAGGGTCCGACGCGGACGCAGTCGGCGAGACCACGGGCGACGACGACGTCGTGCAGCTCCTCCGGCTTCGAGGTGAAGACGTGGAGCACCACGCGGTCCCGGGACTCGCGCGGCAGCAGTGCCAGGGCGTCGAGCACACCCGAGACGCCTCGGTTGGCGTAGAAGTTGCCGAAGTAGCCGATGTGCCGACGGCCCGGGTCGAGCTGGTGCGCAGACGGTTTCGCGTCGTAGAGGGCGGCCGGCGGCGTCGGGTGCGGCGACACGACAGCCACTCGCTCGGCCCGGGCAGCGAGCTCGCGGTCGTGGCAGCTCTCGAGCATGAAGTCGCGCTGACGGGTGTTGGTGAACATCACCGAGTCGGCGAGGGCGAAGGCCGCGACCTCGCACCACTCGAAGGCGTTGAGGCCGGTCGGCGGCCGGTAGCCGGCCGCCTCGACGGCCGACCGCAGCCGGGCCAGGGTCCGGTCGTCGTGGGCCGGGGCGGCGCGCACCTGGCCGAGGACGTCGTGCGACAGCGGGTCGGAGAACTCGGCGTCCCACCGGATGGCAGGGCGGGCCGTCTTCAGCGCGACCGCGAGGAAGTGGGACGCCGCGAACTGCGCTCTGCTGTAGACGGACTCGTACTGCCCTTGCAGCGACTCCCATCGGAGGAAGGTCTCCAGTCCGAGGTGCTGGTAGTCGACGATCGAACCCCACGAGCTGAAGGCCGTGCGCGACGGCACGGCGGCGAAGCGTCGGACGAGACCGCCGCAGAGCTGGACGAGGTCCGGGTCCTGGTGGCGGATCGAGTCCATCGCGTTGCAGATGACGTCGACGGGCTCGCCCCGGTCGTGGACCCGCTTGGCCGCGACGACGGCGGCGGTGTCGCTGTAGGGCGGGAAGCAGTAGGAGGCGACGAGGCGCCGGGCAGGTACGGGCACGTGGACCAGCTCTCAGACGGTGACGTGGACGGTGGGGTCGCCGTGGAAGGCGAGCACCCCACGGCGAGAGAGGAGCTCGACGTCCGAGATCGGCCACGTGTGGCCGTCCGGGTTCGACGCGCGCACGGACACGAAGTTGAAGCGGTCGGTCGAGTAGACGCGGCCGCCCTCGGCTCGCACCTTGTCGAGGAAGGTCGTGTCGACCCGGCGCGGCAGGTCCTCGAACCGCAGGCGTCGGGCGAGGTCGCGCTCGAGCAGCAGCGTCCCGCCCTGGACGAGGTCGACGTAGCGGTGCTCCGCGTCGGGGAAGCGCAGGAGCGTCGCCCCGGTCGCCGTGAGGTGCGCGTAGTGCGCCCACTTCCCGACGACGGCAGCATCGGTGTAGTCGAAGGCGCGGACGAGGTCGCCGAGGTAGTGCTCCGCGTAGACGTTGTCGTCGTCCATCTTCGCGACGTAGCGACCAGTGGCCGCGTCGACGCCGGCGTTCATGCACGCGCCGAGGGTGTCGGTCGAGGGGCGCGACACGACGACGACGCGTGCCGGGTCGAGACCGGCCGACTCGGCCCGACGCCGCACGTCGTCCCGCCCCACCTCGAAGCCGTGGGTCACGAGGACGAGCTCGACGTCCTGGTGGGCTTGTGCCGCAAGGAAACCCAGCACGTGGTCGACCTGCCCGGGACGCATCGTCGGGACCACCGCGGAGATGCCGAGGTCTCGCGCCGGCGTCTCGAGCCCGACGGCCGCGAGCACGCTGTCGACGCGGTGGCCGTAGGTGTGGGCGTCGAGCACCCGGCGGTGGGCCCGGAGGCCGATCCGGTCGCGGTAGTCCTCGTGCTGGAGCAGCGCCCGCAGCTCACGCGTCGTCTCCTCGGCCCCGTGCGTCACCCGGACCGTGTCGCCGAAGAAGGGGTCGATCGACGCCGCCGGCCCGGACAGCACGGGCGTCTGCGCGGCCGAGAGCTCGAAGAGGCGTCGGGCACACATCGTCGGCGACTCGGTGACCGAGTTGACGTTGAGGAAGACCTTGTAGGCCGTGTAGGCGCCGAGCATCCGACGGTACGGCAGGCTCCCGACGAGCGCGGCGGCATACGCCCTCGGGAACTGGTAGCGCGGGTCACGCCCGGCCAGGCGCGAGAAGACCTCGAGCCCGAGCGGCAGCGCCGGCTCGAGGACGTAGGCCATCTGCGCGCGGCGCTCGTCGTGCTTGTCGGCGAAGTAGCTGCCGGCGAAGGCGACCTCGCGGCTGCGGCCGGCTCCCTGACGCACAGGCGTGTGGATGCGAGGCTGGGCACCGAAGGGCAGCAAGCCGATCCGCGTGTGACCGAGGTCCCGCTCGTAGTCGGGGATGCGCCCCGCGTCGACGGTGAACACGTGGTCGAAGAGCCGCGCCGTCTCGACGAAGAGGTCGTAGTTGGGCGGGTCCTCCTTGTTCCAGAAGACCGTGGGCACTCCGGTCGCGCGGCAGTGCTCGACGAGGTCGCGCAGCGCCTGGGACGGGCCGCCGTCCGTCGTCATCGCAAGGCGCCACGTGCCGCCGTTGCCGTTCCACGCCGACTCGACGAAGAGGACGTCGACGGGCCTGGCGGTGAGCTGGTCGCGCCAGTCCTGTGGCGTGACGCAGACCTGGACCCACTCGTAGCCGAGGGCGAGCCGCGAGAAGTCGTCGAGGACCACGGCCGCGACGACGTCCGGGCGCGCCACCGGTCCGCTCGGGACCTCGGGCTGCGGCAGGTCGACGCGTAGCCGGGCCGAGCGCACGCGCGGCAGGCGACGCTCGACCTCCTTGCGCACCTTGCGCGGAAGAGCTTCGCGCGCTTGGGGATCCCGCGCCGCCCGCACTGCCGCGGTCCGTGCCCGGTCGAGGTCAGACAGCAACCGCTGCCGCGTGTTCACCACAAACTTCTCTCTCTGTTCGACTGACGTTCCGCCCGGGCCGGTCCGCCGTTGGGAGTGGGACTGCAACGTTCGGTGCGTGACCTCCAGACTCGGCGCCAGTGTGGCATCCGCTCTTGGCGCCCCCGGTCCACGCGATGCAACGGGGAGCCGAACACTTGGTGACGTCCCGACCACGACGGCGCTGCTCGTCGCGAACCTCCCCGTCGCCGCGTGCGTGGCCCGCGCCCACCTCGCCCGCAACCCGTGGCAGGCGGTCTGGGTCGGCGCCCGTGTGCTGCCCGCCGGAGCGCGGCGCGAGCTGAGCCGACGCAGTCGGGGACCGCTCTCGGTCATCGCGGCAGCCGCCTCCGGACAGCGCGACCTGGCGCGGCGTCGTCTCACGGACGAGCTGCGGGGTGCCGGTCCACGACGGGCGCAGCGCCTCCTCGCTGCTGCCGCCGCGACGGGCCAGCTGGCCGGGATCGACCGTGGCGCAGCCGTCGTCGCAGCCGTGCCCCGGGGGTCGTCCGCCGCGTACCTCGCGCACGCCGCCGGTGACGTCAGCGGTGCGCAGCGTGCCCTCGAGGGGCTGCGCAACCCCGCGGCCCGAGCGCACCGCCGCTGGCTCGTCGGCGAGCGCTCCGTCCTGACCGGTGAGGCCCTGGCCGTCCTCGCGGCCGACGCCATCGGCCCGCGCCCGACGCGGGAGGCGGCCGGCCACAGCCGCGTCGTCCACGTCGTCACGAACGCGCTGCCCGAGGTGCAGGCCGGCTACACGGTGCGCACCCAGGGACTCGTCGAGGGCCAGCGCGCCGCCGGGATCGAGGCGCACGTGTGCACGCCCCCCGGCTTCCCCGTCGCCCAGGGTCACCTGGGGGCAGCCCCGTTCACGACGCTCGCGGGCGTGCCCTACCACCGCGACCTCGGTGCCGGACGCCGCCTCGACCTGCCCGACCGCCACCTGCAGGCGTATGCCGCCACGGTCGCCGCGCTCGGCCGTTCCGTGGGTGCCGACGTCCTCCACGCGCACTCCAGGCACGTCAACGCCCAGGCCGCCCTGCTCGCGGGTCGGCGCCTCGGGGTACCCGTCGTCTACGAGGCGCGCGGCTTCCTCGAGGAGACCTGGCGCACGCGCGGCGGCGACGCCGACAGCGACTTCTACCGCTGGACCCGCGAGACGGAGACCCGCTGCCTCTCCCTCGCCGACGCCGTCGTGACCCTGTCTCGCAGCATGCGCGACGACGTCGTCGCCCGGGGCGTCGACGCCTCGCGGGTCCACGTCATCGGCAACTGTGTGCCCGACGCCCTTCTCACCGAGGCCGTCGACGGCGGCCCCGTGCGCGAGGCGCTCGGCATCGGACCCGACGACGTCGTCGTGGGCACCGTGTCGACGCTCAACGCGTACGAGGGCATCGACGTGCTCCTCGACGCGGGCGCACTCCTCGACGACGCACGGCTCGTCGTCCTCGTCGTGGGTGACGGACCGGCCCGCGACCGACTGACCCGACAGGCCGCCGAGCTGCGCCGGTCCGGCACGAGGACGCGCTTCGTGCTCACCGGACGCGTGCCGCACAGCCGCACCCGCGAGCACCACGCGGCCATCGACGTCTTCTGCCTCCCGCGCCGGGCCACCCCGGTCACGCGGCTCGTGCCGCCGCTCAAGCCCGTCGAGGCGATGGCACTCGGGCGCCCCGTCGTGGTGACCGACCTCCCGCCCCTGCGCGAGATCGTCGGGCCCGACCGCGGCGTCGTCGTCCCGGAGGCCGACCCGGAGCTGCTCGCCCAGGCCGTGCGCGAGCTCGTCTCCGACCCGGACCGGCGTAGTCGGCTCGGGGCCCGGGGACGCGACCACGTCGCGAGCGAGCGGACGTGGTCGGTGGCCGCGGCGGCATACGGACAGGTCTACGAGCAGGTGCAGGCTGTGGCGGCATGACGATCGGGAGCAGCAGCGTGGTGGAGAGCGTCGAGGCGCCGGAGGCACGGACCGAGCCGGCGCGGCTCACCGCCGAGGAGGCGGCCGCCCTCGCGCGGGGTGCCGGCCTCGAGGAGCTCGGCGTGCGACCCGGTTTCGTCGGCTACGCCCGCGAGGTGTGGGGCTACCGCCACCTCGTCTGGCACCTGTCGTCGGCGCAGGCCTGGGCGACGAACCAGAACAACTACCTCGGCCAGCTCTGGGCGGTGCTCAACCCGCTGCTCCTCGTCGGGTCGTACTACCTGATCTTCGGCCTGCTGCTCAAGACGCGCGGCGGGACGTCGAACTACATCGCGTTCCTCACCATCGGCATCTTCGTCTTCGGCTACTCCGCGAGCGCCATCATCGCCGGCTCGCGGGCCGTCGTCGGGCAGATCGGGCTCGTGCGCGCATTGCGCTTCCCCCGGGCCGTGCTGCCCATCTCGGTGACGCTGACGCAGTTCCTCGTCAACGTCCCGGCGTTCGCCGTGCTCATGGTCATGATCCCCCTGACGGGAGAGCCGTTCTCGCCGCATTGGCTGCTGTTCCCCGTCGCGCTCGTGTTCCAGAGCCTCATCAACCTGGGCCTCGCCTTCTACCTCGCCCGCGTCGTCAACACGGCCCGCGACTCGGCCAACCTCGTGCCCGTCGGCGTGCGGCTCGCCCGCTACGTCTCGGGCGTCTTCTTCTCGATCCCGCACTACGCCGGCTACGGGCTCGTCAGCGCCCTGCTGCTCTACCAGCCGCTCGCGGTCAGCATGACGACCGCGCGCGAGGCCCTGATGGACCAGTACCCCCTGACGTGGGGCAGCTGGGTCGCGGCCGCGGCCTGGGGAGTCGGGCTCAGCATCACCGGGATCGTCTTCTTCTGGCGCGGGGAGGGTCGCTATGGAAGCAACTGAGGCAGGGGCAACCGCACGTCCGAGCGTCGTCTGCTCGGGGCTCGACATCGTCTACACGGTGTTCGGCGCCAAGCAGAAGGGCACCGACACGGGCGGCGAGCTGCCCTTCGTCGAGCGGCTGCTGACGAAGCGCAACCCGGTCAGCTCGGTGCGCAAGGTGCACGCCGTCAAGGACGTCTCGTTCGTCGTCGACCACGGCGAGGCCGTCGGCATCATCGGTCGCAACGGATCGGGCAAGAGCACGCTGCTGCGCGCCATCGCCGGGCTCATGCCCCCGACGAACGGACGCGTCTGGGCGTCCGGGCGACCGTCGCTCCTCGGGGTCAACGCCGTCCTGCTCACGGGCCTGACCGGCGCGAAGAACGTCATGATCGGCGGTCTCGCGCTCGGCCTGACGCCGCGCCAGGTGCGCGAGCGCTACGACGACATCGTCGACTTCAGCGGCATCGGTGACTTCGTCAACCTGCCGATGAGCGCCTACTCCTCCGGGATGGGCGCGCGGCTGCGCTTCGCGATCTCGACGGCGGCGGCCCCCGACATCCTCATGATCGACGAGGCCCTGGCCACGGGCGACGCCGAGTTCCAGGCGCGCAGCCGCGACCGGATCGCCGAGATCCGGCGCGACGCGAGCACCGTCTTCCTCGTCAGCCACAGCAACGCCGCGATCCGCGAGTCGTGCGACCGCGTGCTGTGGATGGAGCAGGGCCGTCTCGTCATGGACGGGCCGACCGACGAGGTCGTGCGCGCCTACGAGCAGTCCCACCGGAAGGCTCCCGCGTGAGCCCTCACCCCGCACCCCGACGCGACGGGGCCCTGCGCGCGCTCGTCGTCACGGTCGTGCACCACCCCGAGGACGCTCGCATCCGGCACCGCGAGATCGGCGCCCTCCTCGACGCGGGGGTGCAGGTCACGTATGCCGCCGCCTTCGTCGCGCACGGCCTCGACCTCCCCGACGTGGCCGGCCTGCGCCCCGTCGACCTTCCTCACGCCACCGGACGCTCCCGCGGCCGGGCCTTCCGGGCAGCCCGACGGCTGCTCGCCCACGAGGCCTGGGACCACGACGTCGTGCTCGTCCACGACCCCGAGATCGTCGCTGCCGCAGCGGGTCTGCGTCTGGACAACCTCGTCTGGGACGTCCACGAGGACACCGCCGCCGCCATCGAGGCCAAGCCCTGGGTGCCGGCGCGGACCCGCGCTCCTCTCGCCCGCGCAGCCCGCGCCATCGAGCGGCACGCGGAGCGTCGGCACGAGCTGATCCTCGCGGAGTACGCGTACGCCGACCGCTTCGAGCGGGAGCACGTCGTCGTGCCCAACACGGTGCGCGTCCCGGCCACGGCGGCTGCGCCCGGGGCGTCGCGAGCGGTCTACCTCGGCTCGCTGACGATGGCCCGCGGCGCGGCGACCCTCCTGCAGACCGGAAGACTGCTCACGGTCGCCACCCGGGGCGAGGTCAAGGTCGAGATCATCGGGGGGGCCCGCGACACCCGCACCGCCGACACCCTCGACTGGGGCGTCAAGTGCGGTCACGTCGTGCACCACGGCTTCGTGCCGAGCGCCCGCGCCCTGCCGATGCTCGACGGCGCGCTCGCCGGGCTCTCGCTGCTCGAGGACCGGCCCAACTACCGGCACTCGATGCCGACCAAGGTCATCGAGTACATGGCCCACGGCCTGCCCGTCATCACGACTCCGCTGCCGCTCGCCGCCGACCTCGTCGAGCGGTCCGGCTGCGGGGTCGTCGTGCCCTTCGACGATGCCGAGGCCACTGCAGCCGCGCTCATCGAGCTGGCCCGCGACCCCGAGCGACGCGCGGCCCTGGGACGGGCCGGGCACGCGTACGCCCGCGAGCACCACGACTGGAACGTCATCGGCCGCGACTTCGTGCGCCACGTCACCGACCTCGCCCAGCGCCACCGCGGCGCGCACGAGCCTGCCCTGCGACCCAGCACCTACGCACACCCCGCCACCCACCAGCAGCACTGACAGCACAGGAGATCCACCATGTTCGAGGACGGAATCGCCGTCATCGGCCTCGGCTACATCGGCCTGCCCACCTGCGCCGCCCTCACCCGCCACGGCCTCCGGGTCACCGGCGTCGACGTCAACGAGCGCACCGTCTCGGAGATCAACGCCGGCCGCGTCCCGATCGTCGAGCCGAACCTCGACGTCGCCATCGCCGCGGCGGTGGGCGACGGCCTGCTGACGGCGACGACGACGATGCCGCACGCCTCCGTCTACCTCATCGCCGTGCCCACGCCGTTCACCGGCGACCACGAGCCGGACCTGCGGCACGTGCGCTCGGCGACCGAGGCCATCGCGCCGATGCTGCGCGGCGGCGAGGTCGTCATCCTGGAGTCGACGTCGCCGCCGGGGACGACCGAGCTGATCTCCGAGTGGATCTCGGACCTGCGACCCGACCTCAAGCTCCCCCACATGGGTGGGATCTCCGACGTCCACCTCGCGCACTGCCCCGAGCGGGTGCTGCCCGGCCGGATCATGGTCGAGATCTTCTCCAACGACCGCGTCGTCGGTGGCCTGTCGCCCGAGTGCGCGCTGCGTGCCGCCGAGGTCTACCGGCTCTTCGTCACCGGCGAGATCATCCTCACCGACGCGAAGTCGGCCGAGATGTCCAAGCTGACGGAGAACGCCTTCCGCGACGTCAACATCGCCTTCGCCAACGAGCTCGCCGAGATCTGCGAGCACATCGGCCTCGACGTGTGGGAGGTCATCTCGATGGCCAACCACCACCCGCGTGTCAACATCCTCCAGCCCGGCCCCGGCGTCGGCGGCCACTGCATCGCCGTCGACCCGTGGTTCATCGTCTCGGCCGCGCCCGAGCAGGCGCGGATCATCCGGGCCGCCCGCGAGACCAACGACGCCCGACCGCGCACCGTCGTCAGGAAGGTGGCCGACGCGCTGGCGGCCTCCGGTCGCGCGGACGACGGCGGCACCGTCGCGTGCCTCGGTCTCGCCTTCAAGGCCGACATCGACGACCTGCGCGAGTCGCCCGCCCTCCTGATCACCGAGACCCTCGCGACCGAGCGGCCCGGCACCCGGGTGCTCGCCGTCGAGCCGCACGTCGACGCACTGCCCGCGTCCCTCGCCGCGCTGCCGAACGTCGAGCTCGCCGCGACCGGGCAGGCCATCGCCGAGGCCGACGTCGTCGTCCTGCTCGTCGACCACGCGGCCTTCCGGTCCGTCAGCCTCGGCGACCTGCGCGGCCGGGAGCTCGTCGACACCCGCGGCCTCTGGCGCTGAAGGAGACCGAGACCATGAGCCCTGCACCCCACCGCGTCATGACCGTCTACGGCACGCGACCTGAGGCGATCAAGATGGCGCCCCTCGTCGCCGCCCTCGAGGCCGACGACCGGATCGAGCCGGTCGTCGCCGTCACCGGGCAGCACCGCGAGATGCTCGACCAGGTCAACGCCCTCTTCGGGATCCGCCCGGCGCACGACCTCGACCTCATGGCGCCCGGCGCGACCCTGGCCGAGATCACGGCCCGCACGGTGCTGGCCACCTCGGCGCTGCTGCGCGAGACCCGTCCCGACGTCGTCGTCGTCCAGGGCGACACGACGACAGTCCTCGCGACGGGCCTGGCCGCGTTCTACGAGCACATCCCCGTCGTGCACCTCGAGGCCGGCCTGCGCACGGGTGACGTCCGGTCGCCCTTCCCCGAGGAGGCGAACCGTAGGCTCACCGCGCCCCTCGCCGACCTGCACCTCGCACCCACGGCGACGTCCAAGGCCAACCTCGTCCGCGAGTCGATCGACGGGTCGCGGGTCCCGGTCACCGGCAACACCGTCATCGACGCCCTGCAGTGGACGACCGCGCAGCCGGTCGAGTTCGACGACCCGCGCGTCGCCGAGGCGGTCGACCACACGGCGAGCGGCCGGGACCTGCTCCTCGTCACGTCGCACCGTCGCGAGTCGTGGGGGCAGCGCATGGTCGAGACGATGACCGCGATCCGCGACCTGGCCCGCGACCGCCCCGACCTGCAGGTCCTGCTGCCGATGCACCGCAACCCGATCGTCCGCGACGTCATCGAGCCGCTGCTCGGGTCGCTCGACAACGTGCTGCTCACCGAGCCGCTCGACTACCACCAGTTCGCGCACGCGCTCGCCGGGGCGACCGTCGTGCTCACCGACTCGGGCGGCGTGCAGGAGGAGGCTCCGAGCCTCGGCAAACCCGTGCTCGTCATGCGCGACACCACCGAGCGTCCCGAGGCCGTCGAGGCCGGGACAGTCCGCCTCGTCGGCACCGACGGCGCCACGATCCGCGCCGCCGTCGAGGAGCTGCTCGACGACGTCGAGGCCTACTCCGCCATGGCCAATGCCGTGAACCCCTACGGCGACGGGCGTGCCGCGGAGCGGTCGGTCGCGGCCATCGCCGAGCTGCTCGGCCTCGGGCACCGCGCTCCCGACTTCGACCCGAGCGACGCCGCCGAGGCGTCGTCCGACAGCTCCGCCGAGCTGCTTCGTGTCTGAGCGTCGGCGGCGCGACGTCGTCGTCGTCGGCCTCGGCTACGTCGGCCTGCCGCTCGCACAGGCTGCCGTCGGCGCGGGGCTGTCCGTCGCCGGGCTCGACGCGAGCGCGTCCGTCGTGGCCTCGCTCGCCGGCGGGCGGTCGCACGTCGACGACCTGTCCGACGAGGACGTCACGAAGATGGTGAGCGCCGGCTTCGAGCCGACGACCGACCCCTCCTGCCTCGCCGACACCTCCGCGGTCGTCGTGTGCGTGCCCACGCCGCTGGGCTCCGAGGGCGGTCCCGACCTCTCCGCCGTGCGGTCGGCCATGACGGAGCTCGCGCGCCACTTGGCCCCGGGGACCCTCGTCGTCCTCGAGTCGACGACCTACCCCGGCACGACCGACGAGGTGGTGCGCCCGATCCTCGAGTCCGGCGGCCTGCGGGCCGGCGAGGACTTCCCCCTCGCGTTCTCGCCCGAGCGCGTCGACCCCGGCAACACGGCATACGGCATCAGCAACACGCCGAAGGTCGTCGGCGGGCACACGCCCGCCTGCACCGACGCCGCCGTGGCCTTCTACTCGCTCTTCGTCGACACCGTGGTGCCGACCCGGGGCACGCGCGAGGCCGAGACGGCCAAGCTGCTCGAGAACACCTACCGCCACATCAACATCGCCCTCGTCAACGAGATGGCCCGCTTCTGCCACGACCTCGACATCGACCTCTGGGAGGTCATCGCGGCGGCGAGGACGAAACCCTTCGGCTTCCAGGCCTTCTACCCGGGTCCGGGCGTCGGCGGGCACTGCATCCCGATCGACCCGAACTACCTGTCGCACAACGTCCGCACCCGGCTCGGCTACCCGTTCCGCTTCGTCGAGCTCGCGCAGGAGATCAACGCCTCGATGCCCGCCTACGTCGCGCGTCGCGTTCAGGACGCGCTCAACGACGACGGCACGGCCCTACGCGGGGCCCGGGTGCTGCTGCTCGGGGTGACGTACAAGGCCGACATCGCCGACCAGCGCGAGTCGCCCGCCGTCCCGGTCGCCCGGCGGCTCCTCGAGCAGGGCGCGGCGCTGTCGTTCCACGACCCACTCATCGCGCACTGGGACGAGCTGGGCTCCGAGCTCGGTGACGCCGCGACGTCGGTGGCCGACCTCGAGGCGGCCGTCGCCGACGCCGACGTCGTCGTGCTGCTGCAGCACCACCGCGACTACGACGTCGACGCCCTCGCGGCGCGCTCGCGACGCTTCCTCGACACCCGTGGCGTCGTCACCCCCACCGCTCGCGCCGAGCGCCTCTGACGCGTCCGCGCTTCTCGCGCAGTGGTCGCCGACACGGAGAAGTGCCGAGGCGGCTCAGTTGAGCTTGCGGGTGCCCTCGGGCAGGCCGCCGCCGGCGTAGACGTCCTCGGCGAGCGCGGCGAGCGCGGTGAGTGCCACGTTCTGGCTCCACGGGCCGTAGGACACCCGAGCGACGCCCAGGCGCTGGAGGGTGGCGAGGTCGAGCGAGCCGGGGACGCCGATGACGTTGACCTTCTGCGGCCCCAGCTCCTCGACGAGGCGGCTCACCGTCGGCTCGTCGAGCCTGCCCGGGACGAAGAAGGTCGACGCGCCGGCGTCGAGGAAGGCGCGGCCCCGCTCGACCGCCTCGGCGAGGACGTCCGCGGGGTTGCGGTCGCCGGCCTTGACGAAGGCGTCGGTGCGGGCGTTGAGGACGAACGGGATGCCCGCCCGCTCACCGGCGGCGACCGCTGCCTCGACGGCTCGTACAGCATCCGGCAGCGGCTTCATCTGGTCCTCGAGGTTGGCGCCGACGATCCCGACGTCGATGGCCCTCGCCACCGTCTCGCCCGCGTCTCCGTAGCCCGCCTCGAGGTCGGCCGTCACGGGCAGGTCGACGGCTGCGGCGATGCGCCCGACCGCCTCGATCATGAGGTCGCGCGGGATCTGCTCGCCGTCGGGATAGCCGTAGGCGGCTGCGATCGAGTGACTCGCCGTGGCCAGGGCCTTCGTGCCGGGGGTGTCGGCGACGACGCGGGCGGTGATGACGTCCCAGACGTTGACGACGAGCAGCAGCTCGGGGTCGCGGTGCAGGCGCTGGAGCTCGTGGGCCTTGGCGGCGGTGGCGGCGGTGTCCATCTCCGGTTCCTCTCGGTCGGCGCATCGACGACGGGCTGGGCGGGAGTCCATCCTCGTCGGAAGACGTACCCGGGCGCCAGGGCGCCATGACCCCCCGCCGCCGCAGCTAGCATCGCGTCGTGATCGGGTCGTATGCCGCTGCCGGTGCCTGGGGGGCCCGCAACGGTCCGGCGTTCATCCGGCGGATGCTCGACCGGGAGCGCGCCGGCACCTACGTGCTGCTCCTCCTCGCCGAGCTCGCCGTCCTCGCGGCCGCCGCCGGCGTGCTCGTGGGCCTGCTCGTCGTCAGCGTGGACGAGCCGCTCTGGCTGCGCGCGCTCGGGGTCGGCACCTTCGCGATGGCGACCTGTGGGGCGGCCGTGTGGGTCCTCGAGGCGGTCACCCGGTGGTGGTGGAGCCGCCGCCGACCGGGCCGCCTCGTGGTCTCACCCGCACCGTCCGGGGCCGTGTCCACCGCGGTCCTCCGCTCGCGGGCGTCGTTCGCCACGCCACTGTCGAACGCGATCCTCGTCGTGGCCTGGTGCGTCTTCATGGTCGTGCTCACCGCGCCGGCCCCCTGGGCGGCCACGGTCTTCGGCCTGGTCACCCTCGCTACCTGCGCCCGGCTGGCGCCGTTCGTCCTGGGTCGCGCCGCGGCGGGCGGGGTCTACCTGACGCCCTCGGCCATCGAGCTGCGCTGGGGCGTGCGCTCGGCGAGCGTCCCGTGGGAGTCCGTGACGGGCCGCCCGGACGACCTCGCGCACGGCCTTGCCGGCGCCACCGACGCCTCGGCGGCCCGGACCTTCCCCGTCGACGTGCCCCTCGACGTCACGGACCAGCCGACACCCGGACGGGTCGCGGTCCCCGTCGCCTACCTGTGGCTGCGCGCCGACGAGCTCGCCGAGCTCATCGGGTGGTATGCCGCCCAGCCGGCTCTGCGCGCACGGCTGGGCACGCAGGAGTCCCTCGCGTGGCGCCCGACCACGCCGAGCGCCGTGACGATGGCCGACGGCGACACCTTCGACTGAGCCGCGGGCCCCTCACGCCGTGGGCTGCCCCTGCTGCACCGGCCCGATCCGGTAGGGCCGCATCATCTCGTTGTCCTCGTGCTCGACGATGTGGCAGTGCCAGACGAACTGCCCCGGGTTGTTGAACCTCGCCTTGATGCGGGTCACCTCGCCCGGGTAGGCGATGACCGTGTCCTTGAAGCCGCTCTCCCACGGCTCAGGCGGTCGCGGTTCGCCCTCGAGCCGGGACGGGGGCTCGGTCTCGCCATCCTCGTTCGTCACCAGGGCCTGCCTGTTGATCACCTCGAACGTGGTCTCGTGGACGTGCATCGGGTGGGCGTCGGCGGTGAAGTTGTGGAACTCCCAGATCTCGGTGTCGCCGACCTTCGGGTTCTCGCTGACCGGTTCCTCCCACATCTTGTGGACCGGCATGCCGTCCTCGTCCAGGAAGCCCAACATCGCCTCGGCCGGCCCGTCCCAGTACGTCGATGCGATCTCGATGAGGGCCAGGGGGCGCGTGTTGGTCGCGGCGGGCAGCGGAGTGATCGGCGGCAGGACCAGGAACTGCGGCGGGGTCGTCGGGTCCGGCGCAACCGCCGGAACGACCCGGAGCTGCAGGACCTGCCCGGTCGTGGCCGGGTCGGCCTCGTCGAAGTCCTCGTCGGGCTCGCCGCCGCCGAACGGTTCATCCGGTCCCACATTCCGCAGGACGTGGTTCCCCAGAGGGACGTTCGTGAAGTCGACGATCAGGTCGGCGCGCTCAGCCAGCCCCATGAGGAGCCGGTTGCCGTTGGTCGCGGTCAGGTTCACGGGTGCGGCCAGGAAGCCGCCCTCGTTGCCGATGGCCCAGACCTGCACGCCCGGGATGGCAGCGAAGTCGAGGATGAGGAAGCGGGACTGGCAGCCGTTGAGGAAGCGGAGCCGGTAGCGGCGTCGCTCGACGACCTGGAAGGGCCACGTGCTGCCGTTGACCATGATCATGTTGCCGAAGAACTCGGGGTTCCAGATCGGCGAGAGGTCGGTCTGGGGCACGAAACCCGGGTCCTCGGCCGTGGCGCCGTCGAAGAACTCGCGGCTGTCGGGGTAGAACAAGGATCCGTCCTCGTTGAACGCCCGGTCCTGGACCGCGATCGGGATCTCGTAGTAGGTCTTGTTGGGGGGGAACTTGTCTCCCTCGATGGGCGCGGGACCGGGCAGCAGGGCAGTGGCGCCGGAGCGACTGTCGAGGATGGCCTTGTCGCCCTGCGGACCCCCTCTCACGAGAAAGAAGCCGGCCGGTCCTGCGTAGACATTGAGGCGGGTCATGCCGAGCGTGTGGTCGTGGTACCAGAGCGTCGACTCCCGCTGGTCGTTCGGGTACTGGAAGACGGCGAACCCGGGACCCCAGGTGGCGGCGTATCTCGACGATGCCTTGCTCCCGAAGAAGTCGTACCAGGTGCCTTCGGTCGCGTAGCCCGCGGGAACATTGTTCGCCGCCGGCAGGAACCACGCCTCGGGATAGCCGTCGCTCTCATCACCGACGCCGACCGCGCCGTGGAGGTGCGTCACCATGGGCACGGGCCCGGTGTACGGCCCCGGCGGGTCCGAGAAGGTCGGCCGCGTGTCGCGACCGTCGTCGCCACCGGGCGGGTTGGCCCAGTGCAGGGTGGGGTCGACCGGCAGCAGGTGCGGCAGGTATCTCCCGTTCGTGTCCACGAGGTCGTTGATCCACTTGACGCGCACCGGACGGTCCCACCTGGACTCGATCGTGAGCGACGGAGCGTGGTGGATCAACAGCCCCCTCTTGCTCGCCGACGTCACGGCGCCGTAGCCCCAGACGGTGGTGGCGGGCAGACCAGCGGGCAGGATCTGCTGCGAGAGCTGCTTCACCGAGATCTCGTAGTAGTCCGCCGGCTTGCCTCCCGGCAGCTTGAGCGTCCCCGCGCGCGGCATGACGGGCGGTATGAGCAGCGGCGTCACGAACTTCGGGACGGCCGTGGGATCCAGCGTCCCGCCCGGAACCGCTGCGACGGCACGTGGCGTGCCGCCCGGCGTATGGACGTACAGCACGAAGCCCGCGCCCGCCACACCCGCTGCCCTGATGAACGTCCGCCGGCTCAGCTGCAGTCGGCCCATGTCCTTCGGATCCATCATCGTGCTCACCATCCAGTTCGACGAAACTGGTCAATGGCGTGTCCCCGCTCGCGCTCGGCGACCGTCGGGGGACTCCCTGTCCCCTTCCCGCCAGCGTCGCACCGGAAGGGCTTGCGAACCGGCGAATCGGCAGGATGCTGGGGGCAGCATGACTCAACTCACGTCGGATTCCCCGTCGTACCAGCACGATCGCCGCATTTCGCGTCGCAGCGCGAGTCGCCGTTCGAGGCGCCGTTCGACCGGTCAGCGGCGCAGGCGCAGGCCCCGCGGTGTCAGGTGGAAGCCGGCCTGCGACAGGGCCCGCACGAGCGGGTGGTCCGAGCCGAGCACCGAGGCGCCGTCGGCCTTCTCGACGGTGAGGCGCCCGAGCGCGCCCTCCCGGACGGCGAGCGCCAGCGCGTCGGCGGCAGCCTGGAGCGGCTCGGGGTCGTGGGACCAGCAGAGCATCGTCTTGCCGCCGCGCTCGACGTAGAGCACGAGCTCGCCGTCGACGAGGACGACGAGAGCCCCGGCCTTGCGCCCGGGCTGGTGGCCCTTGCGACGCGGCGGCGTCCGGGCCCCCGCCTCGTCACCGGCGTCCGCATCGGTCGCCGGCTCGTCGGCGGCGTCGGTGAGGCCGCGCTCGGGCCATCCGATGGCGGCGCCGTAGGGGTTGGCGGGATCGCTCGCGGCGAGGACGAGCGCCGGCGGTCCGGAGCGCTCCGGGGCGTCAGCCCCCGCGCCCGGCAGGCGCGACATGGACCGGAGCCGGTCGACGGCACCGGTCGAGGCGAACTGCGAGGCGCCGAGGCCCTCGACGAAGTAGCCGCGCCGCACCTTGCCGGCCTCCTCTGCCGCGGCGAGCACGCGGTAGACGGCCGCGAAGCCGCCGGGCACGTCCTCGGTGACGACCGACCCGCGCGTGAGGACGCCGTAGCGGTCGAGGAGCAGCTCGGCGTTGGTGACGGCTCGCACCGTCGGGTCGGACTCGGCGGGCGGGAGCACGGTCCATCGGCCGACGCCGGTGGAGGGCCCGGACCCGACCGCCCGACCCGCGGCCAGCGCCTTGGACGTCGCCGCGCCCTCGGCGGCCTCGACCCGGGCCGGGCTCGTGCCGGCCAGGGGACCACGCAGGGAGCCGAACCGGCCCAGCGAACCGCGCCGGCCGGCATACCTCGTCGAGCGCGGACCGGAGGCGGTGCGCTTGTGGGCGGTGCGGCCGCCGGCGAGGAGGGCACGCAGCGGGGCGATGGTGTCGTTGGTGACGCGGCCCGACCACAGCAGCGACCACAACGCGTCGTTGAGCTCGCGATCACCGAGACCCACGCGGGTCGAGAGGGCGCGGAAGAAGTACGCGCCGCCGCCCTCGAGCGCGTCGAGCACGGCCTGCTCGTCGTCGGTCAGCTCGACGAGCTCGGGCGGGGTCAGCGTGAGGTGCGCGGCGTCTGCCAGGTGCAGGCTGACCCACCCGTCGTCGCCCGGCAGCGAGCCGTGCCCGCGCCAGACCACCTCGCCCGAGCTCATCACCTCGTCGAGCAGGGCCGGTCGGTAGTCGGCCACGCGCGCCGGGAGGACGAGCGACTCGACCGCACTCGCCGGGACGACCGCACCGGTCAGCTGCTCGACGGCGCGGAGGAGACCCTCGCGGCCACGCAGTCCGCCGCCGACTCCCTGCCACTGCGGGAGGAAGCGCGCGAGGTCGGGCTGCGCGACGGGCTCGACCTCGTGCCGCAGCGCGGCCAGCGACCGGCGCCGGAGCAGGCGCAGCACCTCGGCGTCGCAGAACTCGGGGCCGTGGCCGCCGCCGTTCTCGGTGGGGAGCAGCTCGCCCTCGACGACCCGGCCGGCCGAGACGAGCCGGCGCAGCGCGTCGTGGACGACGGCCGGCCCGACGCCCCACCAGGACGCGACGGTCTGGACGGCGAAGGGTCCGTGCGTGCGGGCGAAGCGCGCGACGAGGTCGGCGAGCGGGTCGGGCACCGGCTCGAGGAAGGCCTGCGGAACGCCGACGGGCAGCGCGGTGCCGAGGGCGTCGCGCAGGCGGGCGGCGTCCTCGATGGCGGCCCAGCGGTCCTCGCTGCCGACGCGCACGGCGATGACCCGGCGGGCCGCCTCGAGCTCGGTGAGAGCCGACTCGACGGCCGCCGGCTCGAAGCCCTCAGCCGCGCGGGCGACGACGTCACGCACCGAGAGGGGGCCGAGCACCCGGAGCAGGTCGGCGACGTCCTCGGCGTCACGGGCACCCCGCTCGGGCGTCAGCCGCTGGAGCTCGGCCTCGGTGCGGGCGACCGCCTCGGGGTCGAGCAGGTCGCGCAGGGCGAGCGCCTCGCCCTGGCCGAGCAGCTCGGACAGCAGCGACGGGTCGAGCGCGAGCGCCGCCGCCCGGCGCTCGGCGAGCGGCGAGTCGCCCTCGTAGAGGTACTGGGCGACGTAGCCGAAGACCAGCGACTTCGCGAAGGGGCTCGGCTGGCTCGACTCGACGTCGACGACCTTGACGGCGCGCGAGCGGATGTCGCCCATGAGCTCGACGAGGCCCGGCACGTCGAAGACGTCCTGGACGCACTCGCGGACGGCCTCGAGCACGATGGGGAAGCTGGGGTACTGGCTCGCCACCGACAGCAGCTGCGCGGCGCGCTGGCGCTGCTGCCACAGGGGCTGCCGCTTGTCGGGGCGGCGGCGTGGCAGCAGGAGCGCCCGGGCCGCGCACTCCCTGAACCGCGCTGCGAACAGGGCTGATCCGCCGATCTCCTGCGTGACGAGCTCGCTGACCTCCTCGGGATCGAGGGTGACGAGCTCGACGAGCTGCTGGCCGACGGCCGCGCCGTCCTCGAACTCGAGGTCGGGCAGCCGGAAGACGATGCCGTCGTCGCCGTGCATCGCCTGGACGTCGATGCCGAACCTCTCGCGCATGCGCGCCGCGACGCAGAGCGCCCACGGCGCGTGCACCTGGCCACCGAAGGGCGAGAGCACCGCGACGCGCCAGTCGCCGATCTCGTCGCGGAAGCGCTCGACGACGATGGTCCGGTCGTCGGGGACGTGCCGCGTCGCCTCCTTCTGCTCGGTGAGGTAGCCGATGAGGTTGTCGGCAGCCCACTCGTCGAGGCCTGCCGCCGTGACGCGCGCCCGGGCCCGCTCGGGGCTGAGGCCGACGATCTCGCGCACGAAGCCCCCGAGCGCCCGGCCGAGCTCGGCGGGCCGGCCCTGCTGGTCGCCCTTCCAGAAGGGCAGCTTGCCCGCCTGGCCCGGAGCGGGAGTGACGAGGACGCGGTCGTGCGTGATGTCCTCGATGCGCCACGTCGAGGTGCCGAGGGTGAAGACGTCGCCGACGCGCGACTCGTAGACCATCTCCTCGTCGAGCTCGCCGACCCGGCGACCGGGCCCCTCCCCGGAGGCGAGGAACACGGCATACAACCCGCGGTCGGGGATGGTGCCGCCACTCGTCACGGCCAGACGCTGGGCACCCCGTCGGCCGGAGAGCGTGTCGGTGACGCGGTCCCAGACGATGCGCGGGCGCAGCTCGGCGAACTCGTCGGAGGGGTAGCGGCCCGCGAGCATGTCGAGCGTGGCCTCGAGCACCGAGCGCGGGAGCGAGGCGAAGCTCGCGGTCCGGTGGACCAGCGCCTCGACGTCGGCGACGCTCCAGTCGTCCATGGCGCACATGGCGACGACCTGCTGCGCGAGCACGTCGACGGGGTTGGCCGGGACGCGCAGCGACTCGATGGCGCCGGCGCGCATGCGCTCGACGACGACGGCGGTCTGCACGAGGTCACCGCGGAACTTCGGGAACATCACGCCCTGGCTCACGGCGCCGACCTGGTGCCCGGCGCGGCCGACGCGCTGCAGCCCGCTCGCCACCGACGGCGGGCTCTCGACCTGGATGACGAGGTCGACGGCGCCCATGTCGATGCCGAGCTCGAGGCTGCTCGTCGCGACGACGGCGGGCAGACGACCGGCCTTGAGGTCCTCCTCGATGGTGGCGCGGTGCTCCTTGCTCACCGAGCCGTGGTGGGCGCGGGCGATCACGGCCGGCGCGCCCCGGGACACTCCCGCCTGGGCCATGACCTGGGCCGGTGGACGCGTCGAGAGGGCCGCGAGGCTGGGGACGGGGAGGCCCTCCTGCTCGGCGAGCCGCTCCTCCCAGATCTCGTTGAGGCGCGAGGTGAGCCGCTCGGCGAGGCGCCGCGAGTTGGCGAAGACGATGGTCGAGCGGTGCTCGGCGATGAGGTCGACGATGCGCTCCTCGACGTGCGGCCAGATGCTCGCCTGCGGGGCCTGTCCCGCGGCCGGTCCCGAGAGGTCGGGCACGCCCGGCGAGATCTCGGCGGCCGAGCCGGACAGCTCGCCCATGTCGGGGACGGGCACGACGACCTCGAGGTCCCACTGCTTGGTCGACACCGGCTGCACGATCTCGACCGGGCGGCCGCCGGCGAGGTAGCGCGCGACCTCCTCGACGGGGCGCACCGTCGCGGACAGCCCGACGCGCTGGGCCGGCTTCGGCAGGATGGCGTCGAGCCGCTCGAGGCTGAGGGCGAGGTGGGCGCCGCGCTTGGTGCCGGCGACGGCGTGGACCTCGTCGATGATGACCGTCTCGACGCCCCGGAGCGCCTCGCGCACCGACGAGGTGAGCATGAGGAACAGTGACTCGGGCGTCGTGATGAGGATGTCGGTGGGCGTGCGCGCGAAGGCACGGCGCTCGTTGGCGGGGGTGTCGCCCGAGCGGACGCTGACGCTGATGTCGGGCGGAGCCAGCTCGAGCCGGGTGGCCGCGTGCCCGATGCCGACGAGCGGGGCGCGCAGGTTGCGCTCGACGTCGACGGCGAGGGCCTTCATGGGCGAGACGTAGAGCACCCGGCACCGCTCGAGCTTCTCCTCGGGCACCGGAACGCTCGCCATCCGGTCGATGGCCCAGAGGAAGGCCGAGAGCGTCTTGCCCGAGCCGGTGGGCGCGACGACGACCGTGTGGTGGCCGGAGCTGATCGCGTCCCACGCCCCCGTCTGGGCCGTCGTGGGCGCGCTGAAGCTGCTCCGGAACCACTCGGCGGTCGCCGGAGAGAAACGGTCGAGCACGTCGGCTCGCTTGCCCTTGGCCATCGGGCCCAGCCTGCCATCCCCCGCCGACACCACAACGCCCGCCGCCGTTGATGACCTCGGCGCCGCCGGGGCCGCAGAAGCAGGCGGTCGTCCAGACGCCCATGCCCCCGACCCAACGCGGGTTGCCGAGGGCGAGGAGGTCGTGGCCCGACCAGACCTGCGTCGCGTCGGTGCTGTCCTTGTAGCCGTTGCGCGTTCGGTCCGACCGCGATACCTGACCAGCCGGACGTCAGCCGGGGAGATGGAAGATCCACCGCTCCGCCACACGAAAGCCGAGCCGCTGGTAGATGCCGAAGCCCATCGGCGACGCACCGAGGAACGCCATGGTGGCGCCCTCTCGAACCCCGTCGGCCAGGATTCGCGCGGTGACGGCTCGCCCGAGGCCACGACGGCGATGCTCGGGAGGCGTCGCGATCCCGAAGACTCCCACGGCTCCAGGCACCTGCAGCCGGATGCCGACCGAGGTGACGGCACCACCGGCCAACGATGCATAGACCGCCACGCCCGGCTGCTCGACCATGCGGCGGCCCACGAGGGCGTCGTAGACGCCTCGCGGCAGCTCGTTCCCGAGGGCGAACGCCTCCGCCACCCGAGGCAGCAGGTCGAGGGCGTCGCCGTCCAGCTCCACGATGGAGTCGACGTCCGCCCGGGGCCCAGCCGTCAGGGTCAGGATCGTGGGCTCGTCCATCACCATGATCGGGAAGTCCGCTCGCCTGCCCAGGCCACGCTGGGCGGCGAGGTCTCCCACCCAGGACGGCGCACCTGGACGCTCGCGGACGACGAAGGGCAGGCCCGCACCGGCGAGCTCGTCGGCATACGCCTCCGCGTCGTCGCGCTCGGCGTCCGGGCTGAGCACGTGAATGGTGTTCGTCGACGCCGAGGGCAGCCCGATGACGTTGAGGACCACACCGCGTCCGACCTTCTGGTAGCCGCCGGGGACCCCGGTCGCGAGCAGGCGCATCCCGCCTATGAAGGGCTCGACGACTGCGCTGGCCTCCGCATGCACGAGTCCCACTCTGACACCACCGGCCCGCTGCGTGCCGGCGATTCGGCACACGTCCCGGCCCGGCGGCATACTCACGTGGTGACGAAGAACCTCAGCGAGCGCATCCCGCGGGATCCCGATCCCGACGGCCTCTACGAGGTCTTCACCGAGTGGACGACCGAACGCGGCCTGACCCTCTACCCGCACCAGGAGGAGGCGTTCCTCGAGATCCTCAGCGGCAGCAACCTCATCCTGTCGACGCCGACCGGCTCGGGGAAGTCGCTCGTCGCGACGGCCGCCCATCTCACCGCCCTCGCCGAGGACCGCGTCTCCTTCTACACGGCACCCATCAAGGCGCTCGTCTCCGAGAAGTTCTTCGCCCTCTGCGAGCAGTTCGGCGCCGACAACGTCGGCATGATCACCGGCGACGCATCGGTCAACGCCGACGCCCCGATCATCTGCTGCACCGCCGAGATCCTCGCGAACCTCGCTCTGCGAGAGGGCAGCTCGGCTGACGTGGGTCTCGTCGTCATGGACGAGTTCCACTTCTACTCCGAGCCCGACCGCGGCTGGGCGTGGCAGGTGCCCATCATCGAGCTGCCGCAGGCGCAGTTCGTCCTCATGTCGGCCACGCTCGGTGACGTCACGATGTTCACGGACGACCTGACCCGGCGCACCGGCCGCTCCACGGCCGTCATCACCGGCACCGAGCGCCCCGTTCCCCTCGAGTTCTCGTATGCCGTGACGCCCCTCCACGAGACCATCGAGGAGCTCCTCGAGAAGGACCGTGCACCGGTCTACGTCGTCCACTTCACGCAGGCGGCCGCCCTCGAGCGCGCCCAGAGCCTCATGGCCGTCAAGATCACGACCCGCGAGGAGCGCGAGGCGATCGCCGAGCGCATCGGCAGCTTCCGCTTCGGGGCCGGGTTCGGCCGCACGCTCTCGCGGCTCGTGCGGCACGGCATCGGCGTGCACCACGCGGGCATGCTGCCGAAGTACCGGCGCCTCGTCGAGCAGCTCGCGCAGGACGGCCTGCTCAAGGTCATCTGCGGCACCGACACGCTCGGCGTCGGCATCAACGTCCCGATCCGCACCGTGCTGCTGACCGGACTGACGAAGTACGACGGCACGAAGCAGCGCCTGCTCAAGGCCCGCGAGTTCCACCAGATCGTCGGCCGCGCCGGACGGGCGGGGTTCGACGCCCGCGGCTGGGTCGTCGCGCAGGCACCGGACCACGTCGTCGAGAACCTCCGTGCCGTCGAGAAGGCGGGCGACGACCCCAAGAAGCAGAAGAAGATCCAGCGCAAGAAGGCCCCCGACGGCTTCGTCAACTGGTCCGAGGAGACCTTCGAGCGGCTCATCGTCGCCGAGCCCGAGCCGCTCCAGCCCCGCCTGCGCGTCTCGCACTCGATGCTCGTCAACATCCTCGCCCGCGAGGGCAACCCGGTCGCCCACGCGGCGCGGCTGCTCTCCGACAACCACCACGAGGTCAAGGACCAGCGACGCCTCCAGCGGCACGCGCTCGTGCTCGCCAAGGAGCTGCTCACCTCCGGCGTCGTCGAGCGCCTCGCGACCGTCGAGGCGTCCGGCCGTCGGCACGCGCTGACGATCGACCTCCAGCGCGACTTCGCGCTCAACCAGCCGCTCGCCCCCTTCGCACTCGCCGTCATGGACACCCTCGACCCCGAGAGCGACGCCTACGCCAAGGACCTCGTCTCGGTCATCGAGGCCATCCTCGAGGACCCGCGCCAGGTGCTCTGGGCCCAGGAGTTCAAGGCACGGGGCGAGGCCGTCGCCGCCATGAAGCTCGACGGCATCGAGTACGAGGAGCGGATGGAGCGGCTCGAGGAGGTCACGTGGCCCAAGCCGCTCGCCGACCTCCTCGAGGTGACGCTGACGGCCTACCGCCAGAGCCACCCCTGGATCTCCCAGGACGCCCTCTCGCCGAAGTCCGTCGTGCGCGAGATGTACGAGCGCGGCATGACGTTCAACGAGTTCGTCTCCTACTACGGCCTGTCCCGGTCCGAGGGGCTCGTCCTGCGCTACCTCACCGACGCCTACCGAGCCCTGCGCCGCACGGTCCCCGAGAGCCACCGCACCGAGGAGCTCGAGGACATCATCGAGTGGCTCGGCGAGCTCGTCCGGCAGACCGACTCGAGCCTGCTCGACGAGTGGGAGGACCTCGTCAACCCGAGCGACGCCGTGCTCGCGCAGACCGACGTCGCCCCGCCGGCCCGGCCGATCACCGCCAACGAGCGCGCCTTCACCGTCATGATCCGCAACGCGATGTTCCACCGGGTCGAGCTGGCCTCGCGGGACGAGTGGGAGGCCCTCGGCGAGCTCGAGTCCCGCGTCGCCGAGCTCACCGACCCGCCGCAGAAGGTGCTCATGGACGCCCAGGCGTGGAACGACGCCCTCGGCGCCTACTACGACGACCACGACGCCATCGCGACCGACCAGGGGGCCCGCTCACCCGCGCTGCTCCAGGTCGAGCGGACCCCGACCGAGTGGCGGCTGCGCCAGGTCGTCGTCGACCCTGATGACGACAAGGACTGGGGCATCACGGCGGTCATCGACCTCGCGGCGAGCGACGACGTCGGCGCCGCGGTCCTCACCGTCACCGGCTTCGAACGGCTCGGAGGCTGACGATGGCCCTGCGCGAGCACCCCGCCGACCACGAGGGCGTCCTCGTCGAGGCAGCAGACGGCGGCAACGGCACGGGCGTGCTCGTGCTGTCCGGTTCGAGCGGCCGCGTCGAGCTCGACCGTGCGCGCGTGCTCGCCGGAGCCGGCGTCTCCGCAGCCCTGACCTACCGCTGGTTCGGTGGCGACGGCCGGCCGGCCGCCATCTGGGAGTACCCCCTCGAGGCCTTCGCCCCCGCCGTCGCGACGCTCGTCGCGCGATGCGACCGTGTGGTGCTGGTGGGCGCCTCGAAGACGGCCGAGGCCTTCCTGGCGTATGCCGCCGACGACCCCGCCGTGGACGCCGTCGTCGCGCTCGCGCCGAGCCACGTCGTGTGGGCCAACGTCGGTGCCGGGCCCGACGGCGAGCTGCGCCCGCAGCACTCGTCGTGGTCCCGAGGCGGGGCGCCGCTCCCCTTCGTGCCGTACGACGACGACGCCGACCCGCTCGGCGACCCGCCCGCGTTCACCCCCGTCTACGCCCAGAGCCTGCGCTCCGCGGGCGACCGGGTCGCGGCCGCCACGATCCCGGTCGAGCGCTTCTTCGGCGACGTGCTGCTCGTGGCCGGGGGCGACGACCAGGTCTGGCCGTCGGTGACCTTCGCGAGGGCTGTGCAGGCCCGGAGGAAAGCCCTCGACCTGCCGACGACACTCGTCACCCACCCGGACGCCGGACACCGCGTCATCCTGCCCGGCGAACCCGTCGCGGCCGGCGGCCAGCAGATGGCGCGCGGCGGCACCGAGGTGGCCGACCGCGAGCTCGGCGAGCGGGCCTGGCCCGAGATCCGGCGCGTGCTCGACCTGCAGTGACGCGGGAGGTCACGGATCTGAGGCACCCGCCCGGCCGGCATACGCCGATCTCCCGATGTGGCCGGGCACGCCTCAGAACGACGCTGGAGAGGTCAGCACGAACCGACCTCGAAGGATCCACACCATGCTCTCCTCCTACATCGTCAGTGCCCTCCTCGCCCAGCGCGAGGCCGACCTCCGACGCCGCGCGGAGCGCGCCCGCCTGCGCCGTCCAGAAGAGCCTGCGGCCGAGGTGCCAGTTTCCGACCCCACGTGGGTATGTTCCCCAGTGGCCCATCGGGGACCCCTCTACCGACAGGATCACGTGAATGGACTCCACAGACGTCAAGGCCGCATCACAGCGCGCGGGTGACCACCCGGCGCTCGAGACGGCAGCGCGCATCGGCTACGCCGTCAACGGCGTGCTGCACATCATCATCGGCGCCATCGCCCTGCGACTCGCCTTCGGCGCCAAGGGCGCCAGTGCCGACCAGTCCGGCGCGCTCGGGTCGATGGCTGAGAACCCCCTCGGCCTGGTCACCCTCTGGATCGCCGTCATCGCCTGGCTCGGCCTCGCCGTCTGGCAGGTCACCGAGGCCATCTCGGGCGGCCGCGAGACGAGCGACAAGGTCAAGGCCGTCACCAAGGCGATCGTCTACCTCCTCCTGTCGTGGACGGCGTTCCGCTTCGCGAGCGGCGGCGGCTCGTCGAGCAAGAAGCAGTCGACCGACTTCACGGCGACGCTCATGTCGAAGCCGGCCGGCCAGTGGCTCGTCGCGGCCGTGGGCCTCGCCATCATCGGCGTCGGCGTCTACCACGTCGTCAAGGGCTGGAGGAAGAAGTTCCTCGAGGACCTCGAGACCCACCCGAGCGAGTGGATCGTCAAGGCCGGCCGCATCGGCTACATCGCCAAGGGCATCGCCCTCGCCATCGTCGGCGGCCTCTTCGTCCTGGCGGCCGTGCGGCACAAGCCCAGCGAAGCCCAGGGACTGGACGGTGCGCTGCGCAACCTGCTCGGCGCCCCCGGCGGACCGGTGCTGCTCGCCCTCGTCGCGCTCGGCCTCATCGCCTTCGGCGTCTACTCCTTCGGCCGCGCCCGGCACGCCGACGTCTGAGCACGATCGACGTCTGAGCCACCTCCCTGGCCCCGACGCCAGAACTCCCACGGCCCCGAGCACCCGGACATTTCCGGGCACTCGGGGCCGTTCTCGGTCCGCCTGCATCACGGCGGCCCTCTCCTGCTCTGTGTGAGCACGCATCACGAGTGCAGGAGGGCACCATGAACACGACATACCTGAACGAGGCCATCGCCCGTCAGCGCACCGCCGACCTCGGTCGCCGGACCCGACGCGCACAGCGACCCGTCGTCGACCCGCAGTCGACGCCGCGCCGCGGCATGATCCTCATCCTCGGGTGGCGCACGCGCCGTTCGCAGGTGTCCCCCGGGTGAGCCACGAGAACGGCGATGGCCGGAAACCCGTCCGGGTTTCCGGCCATCGCCGTCTCTGCGGGGGCTGACGCGTCAGCGCGAGACGGCCTCGCGCACCGCGGAGGTCGCCCGGTCACCACTGGTCCGGCGGCGCAGGTAGTTCCACGCCAGCAGCGCGCAGATGACGCCGTTGACCAGCCCGACGAGGATGTCGACGAGGTGGTGCATGCCGCGGTAGAGGCGGGCGTAGCCGACGAGGAGCGGCACGATCGCGCACACCACGGTGACGAGGCGGCGCAGCCACACCGTCTCGATGCGCTGGGCCATCATCGCGAAGGTCAGGTAGAGCGCCGTCGCGGCGCCCATGTGACCACTGGGGTAGCTCGACGTCGGGGGCGCCGGGTCGAGGTGCTCGACCGCCGGCCGCTTGCGGTCGGTGAGGGTCGTGGCGGCGACGAACACGCTCGCCTGGGTGGCGATCGCGATGGCGGGGATGACGGCATACCACCACTGCTTGGTGCGCCACCACACCAGGGCCACGACGATCACGCAGACACCGATGACGATCTCGGTGTTGCCGATGTGCGACCAGACCGCGGTGACGGAGTTCATCATCTCGGTGCGCCCTGCCGCGACGGACTTGCTGAGGTCGTCCTCCCAGGGGAGGTTGTCGAGTGGCCCCATGATCAGCAGGCCCAGGCCGACGATGAGCCCGAAGAGGACGATGGCCGGGGCGAGCACCCGCAGGGCCACGTCACGCAGCGCCGACCCCACGGTCGGTCGCGACGAGTCGATCTCGTATCGGTGGATGAAGGTGTGGTTCACGTGCTGCCTTTCGATGACTCGGGCCCGACGTCCCCCTCCGGCGGAGGGGTCTCGTCCAGGCCCTGGGGGTTCCACCCGAGGTAGCCGACGTAGGACGCCGTACCCAGGCCGATGCCGAAGAGGACACCGGCCAGGACGTCTGAGGGGTAGTGCACGCCGAGGAAGACGCGGTCGAGGGCCGTGAGGACGACGTATGCCGTCAGGCCGGCCACCAGCCACCGACGCGCCACGGGCGACAGCACCGGCCAGAGCAGCAGCGTCATGACGGTCGCGATCGCCGCGGCGTTGGCGACGTGACCGGACGGGAAGCTGTAGCCAGGGGCGTGCGAGACGGGGTCGCTGACGACCGGGCGGGCCCGGCGGACGACCTCCTTGAGGACGAGCTGGAGGTTCCAGGCGACCATCATCGTGAGGAACGCCCAGAGGCACCGGGTGGCGAGCTCGCGGTGCCGGCGCCAGACGACGAGGCACACGCCCGAGGCGATGATGTAGACCCACTTCGGCTGGGTGGCCTCCTGCCAGACGAGCAGGACGGTCTTGAGCCACGGGTTGTCGCGGGTGATGTCCGTCGCGGCGACGATGAGCCGCCCGTCGAGCTCGATGACGGGGAGGAACTTCTCGCGGACGACGAACGCGAGGGCCGTGACGGGCACCGCGAACGCGAGCCCGAAACCGACGGCCTTGAGCAGGCGGCGGCCGCGACCCTCGGGTCGCCGGCCGTGAGGACGTCGCTCAGCCAACCCGGACCACCAGGGAGTCGGGGAGGATGCGGATGCCCAGCGAGACGTGCTCGCCGATCGGGTCGCCGTCGATCTCCGCCTCGACCGGGCGGCCCGCGGTGACGGTGAGCTCACGGCCCCGGAGGCGGTCGAGACGTCCGTGGCCGGCCCGGTGACGGGTCACGACGTCGGAGAGCACGGAGATCCAGCCCAGCGCACCCTTGGGGGCGACGACGACGGCGTCGAGGATGCCGTCGTCGATCTTCGCCTCGGGCATCAGCTCGATGCCGCCCTGCAGGGTGCCGCAGTTGCCGACGACGACGGTGCGCGCGTGCCGGCTCACCGACCCGCTCGGCTCGTCGTGGTCGCGCTCGTGGTCGCCGCTCTCGCCCGTCACGCCGGAGCCGCCCTTCGAGGCGACGTCGACGCGGAAGCCGCGGCTGAAGACCTGGCGCAGCGCACTGAAGACGTAGGCGACCCAGCCGACCGCGGCCTTGACCTTCTCGTTGGTGCCGGCCATGACCTGGCCGTCGAGGCCGAGGCCGGCCATGACGAGGAAGACCTCCTCGTCGTCGTCGACCTGCGGGCCGCCGTCGTGGGTGCCGTGGCTCTCGCGCGGCTGGATCGGCTGGTCGGCCACGCGCATCAGGCCGACGTCGATGCGGCGGTCGGTGCCGCCGAGCATCGCCTCGACGGCGTCCTCGAGGGAGTCGACGGGCAGGCCGAGGTTGCGGGCGAGGAGGTTGCCCGTGCCGCCCGGCAGCAGGCCGAGGGCGACATCGGTGCCGACGAGTGCCGAGGCCACCGCGCGGACCGTGCCGTCGCCCCCGAGCGAGGCCACGACGTCGGACCCGGCACGCACGGCCTCACGGCCCTGCTTCTCGCCGGTCTCGTCCTCGGTCGTCTCGATCCACGCGGGGTCCTCCCAGCCGTGCCGGGCCGCGGCCTTGGCGACGAGCTCCTGGGCAGCGACGAGGTCGTCGACCTTGACCGGGTTGTAGACGACGGTGAGGCTGCGTCGAGCGCTGGGGGTGTCTGACATGTGCGGATCCTAGGGCTCGGGGCGGGAGGGGGCGGCCGTCGAGCGGGCCAGTCGTAGACATACCCGACCCGGCACCCAGCCGACCACCAGCGCACCTCCAGCCGGCGTCCAGCCGCCGGGTCGCCTCCGGCGGTAGCCTCCGAAGGTGCCCACCATCCGACGTCGCCTGGCCCTCGCGGTCGTCGTCGGGGTGCTCGCCGGTGTCCTCGTGCCGCTGGGACCCGCGCACGGTGCCCTCGTGCACGGGCTCGCCGGTTTCGTCGTCGCCGGGCTCGCCTTCGCCGTGCCGCTGCTCGTCCACATCCTCGGCCACGACGCCCCCGCGACGCGGGAGAAGGTGCAGGGCCGCGACGGCGACGCCGCGTGGTACGACGTGGTCGTCATCCTCGTCGGGCTGGCCAGCCTCGCCGGCGTGACCATCCTCCTCGTCGGCGGGCGCGCCCTCGGCGGGGCCGAGGTCGTCGACGCGCTCGTCGGGGTCGGCGCGGTCGCGGTCGGCTGGCTCTGCGTCCACACCGTCTACGTGCTGCGCTACGCCCGCGTCTACTACGCGAGTCCGCGTCCACCCATCGACTTCAACCAGGACGAGGACCCGACGTTCGCGGACTTCGCCTACTTCTCCTTCAACCTCGGCATGGCCTACCAGGTCTCGGACACCGACCTCAAGAGCTCCGCCGTGCGCCGGGTCGTGCTCGGCCACACGCTCCTCGCCTACCTCTACGGCACCATCGTCATCGCCTCGACGATCAACCTCGTCGCCGGCATCGGCGGCTCCCTCCGCTAGGCCGGCCCCTGAGAGCCCCGGGAGCCCTAGGCGATCCCGAGCCGCACCTTCTCGTCCTTGACCCACAGGCCGATGAGACCGCCGAAGTGCGCCATGAACCGGTCCCGCTCGTGGGCCGGGTAGGTCGTGACGACGGTCGAGCGGAGCAGGTTGGTGAAGACGTCGGACTGCACCCACTCGAGCACCGCGGCGTCGAGGTGCGGCAGGTAGCGCTCGCACCACGCCCAGTAGGCGGCCGTGTCGAAGTACTCGTCGGCGATCGCGAGGAACTCGTCGAGCTTCTGCGCGTCGGTGAGGTCGTCGCGGTCGGCGACGTCGAAGTAGCGGCGCATCTCGAGGTCCATCGGGCCACGGCGGCCGGTGATGACGCAGAAGGTCGACCACCGCACGAGCGCCTTGATGGCCCACGGGAAGTAGTAGTGCAACGACGTGACGGCGACGTCGGGACAGGCGTTGGCGTAGTCGATCGGGTAGACGTCGTCACCCTTGACGAGCATCTCGCACGAGTTGAACTCCCAGCCGAACATCGCGTTGACGATGCGGCTGATCGCGGCTGCCTGCTTGCCCGCCGAGGGCTGGAGGAAGTCGTAGCTCACGGCATACCGGTTGTGCATCGGCTGCTCGGGACGGAAGTCCATGACCATCGTCTCGGGACCGATCGACAGGGCCCGCGCGAAGTGGTCGTACTCGATGGTCGACTGCAGGTGCATGAGCATCTCGCCGGACTCGTCGTAGGCCTTGACGAGGTCGCTCTCGTCGTTGATCCGGGAGACGCCGCGCCAGCCACCACCGTCGAACGGCTTCATGTACATCGGGTAGCCGAGCCGGTTGGCGATCGCCTTGAGGTCGAAGGGACGGTTGTACTTCGCGGAGGTGTAGGCCCACCGGACGTTGTCGACGGGGTGCTTGTAGGGCACCAGCCACGTCTCGGGGACCTTGAGCCCCAGGCGCATCAGAGCGACGTACGCGCTGTGCTTCTCCATGGACTGGAAGGTGAACGGGCTGTTGAGCAGGTAGGTGTCGTCCATGAGCGCGGCCTTCTTGAGCCACTCGCGCGGGTGGTAGTACCAGTAGGCGAGGCGGTCGATGACGAGCTCGGTGCGCACCGGCTGGCGCAGGTCGAACGGCTCGATGGTGAGGCGCTCGCTCGTCAGCTCGTGGGTGACGCCGTCGTCGGTCGTGATCGGTCCGACGAGCGCGAGCAGCTCCTCGAACGCCGTGGGCCAGTCCTCCTCGGCACCGAGCAGGAGGCCGACGAGATGCGTCCTGGTCGACGAGGTGCTCGACGAGGCGGACGAGTCCTGCTGTGCGGTGTCGGTCATCGTGCTGCTCCTACCGTCGTGGGTCGGGTCATCGACTGCGATCCTTGCAGGAACGGCGGGATCTGTCGCCGGTCAGCGGGTGCCCGCTCGGGCGAGAAGGTCGAGCAGGTAGGGGTCGAACGCCGCCTCCCACGAGCGCCAGTCGTGTCGCCCCGGCAGCTCGGTGAACGACACGTCGTGACCGCTGGCGGCGAGCGACTGCGCCATCTGGCGGTTGTTGGCGAGGTTGCCCTCGTCGGCGCCGCGCGTGAGGACGATGCGGGCGTCGGTGTGCGGCCGGCGCGCCCGACGCACCCGGGTGACGAACGCCGTGACGCGGTCCCAGAACTCGAAGTCCTCCTCGTCGTCGACGCGCTTGCGGAAGAAGGACCCCGACTGGAGGAAGAGGGCCCCGACCGTCCCCGGGTGGCACCACTCGGCCTGGAGCGAGGCGAGCGCTCCGAGGCTCGCTCCCATGAGGGTCGGACTCCCGTCGATGGCGTATGCCGTCCGCACCGTCGGGAGCACGTGCGCGGTGAGCGCCTCGGCCCAGAGCGGGTTGGCGGCATACCGCTCGTTGCGGGGACCGGGTTCGAGCAGGACGACGCGGGTCGGCGGGACGCGACCCTCGGCAGTGGCCGCGCGCAACCGCGAGGGCAGGTGCGCGCGACGGGAGTACGCCGGTCCGTCGTGCGCGACGAGCAGCGGGAGCGGGT
Source organism: Terrabacter sp. Root181 (assembly GCF_001428505.1). Lineage (GTDB taxonomy): Bacteria > Actinomycetota > Actinomycetes > Actinomycetales > Dermatophilaceae > Terrabacter. Next base: position 538,032 of record NZ_LMHU01000001.1, on the reverse strand, counting down.
CGGATCGACGGGTGCCCACCGGGGAGACGACGACGGTCTCGACGTCCCCGACCGGTGTGTCGGTCACGGTCAGTCTCGTTCTCGCCATCCGCCGACCCTAGGGGTTCGGCGGGGCGGATGCGCACTTGCTCGCATCGATGATGGAGTAATGGCGGCGCGAGACAGGTTGCAGCACAGTCAGATTCGTTGTCCACAGATGGCGTCCACCTCGTGCAAAGCAGTCGAACACCTGTTCTACTTGAGGTGTTGGACACACCACAGGGGAGGAGAGCGCCGTGCCGTACGCCACGCCGTCGAACGGGCCGCTCGGCGCGCCCGCGAGAGGGCCGTGGCCGGTTCACCGGATGGCGTGGTCGACCGGCCATGAGCTTCTCGTTCGGTCGCTTGAGCCGGTCCTGACCCGGCTGCGCGTCGACGCTGCGGCCACGACGACCACGGGGATGACGAGTGCGACGTCATCGGTGACATCGACGGTCGAGCCCACGTCGCGGCCAGCGCATGGGCGAGGGCGAGGGCGTGGAGTCGATCCCGTGACGGCGACCGACGGCGGGCGGGCGGAGGCGGCGACGGCCCTGGAGGGGCTCGCGCGTGCGGGTGAGCGGGTGCTGGCCCAGATCGAGGCGCTCGAGGTCGCCAAGGCGCGCCTCGAGGCCGACCTGCTCGCCGCCTACGGCGCGCTGCGCACCATCGAGGCCCAGCAGATCGACGCCCTCCCCGCCGGCGCCGTCGCCCGGGTGTCCGCGCGGGTCTGCCCGGACCGAGTCGTGACCGAGGAGATCGCCCTCGCGACCGGGGTCGGCACCGGCGAGGTCGCCCGCCGCCTGTCCCTGGCGACCGCGCCGCGTCGGCACCGGGTCGTCCTGGGCGCGCTGCGCGCCGGGGCGACCTCGCTGCACCGTGCGCTGCAGGTCGCATCCGAGACCGCCCAGCTGCCCGATCCGGACGTGACCACCGTCGCCGAGGCCGTGCTCGCCCCGTCCCGCGACGGGCAGCCCGTGCCGCAGCGGACGTTCACCGCGCGGCTGCGGCGGGCGGTCGCGTCGGTCGACGCCCGCGGCAGCCAGGAGCGGCACGCGCACGCCCGGTCCCGGCGCGGGGTCTTCGGCCGCCTCACGCAGGACGGGATGGGCTGTCTCACCGTCACCACCGACGCCGCCACGATCGCCGCGGTCCTGGACCGCCTCGACACGCACGCCCGTGGCCGGCGCGGGGCCGGGGACCCCCGCACCCTCGACCAGCTCCGCGCCGACCTCGCCACCCACGCCCTCCTGCACGCCACCAGCCACCCCGGAGCCACAACTGGGGACGTCCCCGCTCCGGCGCCGGGTGCCGCATCAGGCGCGGCGCCCGGCGCGGTGTCCGGCGCGGTGTCCGGCGCGGTGTCCGGCGCGGTGTCCGGCGGGGCGGCGGCGCTGGCGTGGATCGTCGTGCCCTTCGAGGTCGCGATCGGCGAGCGCGACACCGCCTGCGAGCTCCCCGGCCACGGCTGGGTCACCGCCGCCCACGCCCGCGAGATCATCACCCGCCCCGGATCGGTCTGGCGCACCTTGCCCNGATCGGGCTCTACCAGCGCGCTGGGTTCGTCGACCCTTCGAGGTCGCGATCGGCGAGCGCGACACCGCCTGCGAGCTCCCCGGCCACGGCTGGGTCACCGCCGCCCACGCCCGCGAGATCATCACCCGCCCCGGATCGGTCTGGCGCACCTTGCCCGTCGACCTGCGCACCGGCCACGCCCTCACCCGCCCCACCACGGCGTACCGGCCCACCCGAGCCATGGTCGAACACGTCCAGGCCGTCGACGGGGTCTGCCGCGGACCCGGCTGCCAGGTCCCCGCCACCCGCTGCGACCTCGACCACGAGACACCGTGGCCGCGCGGCGAGACAGCGGTCGGCAACCTCCACGCCAAACACCGCTGGCACCACAACACCAAGACCGACGGCATCTGGACCTCCCGACCAGTCCCCGACGACGGCCCGGACGACAGTCTCGATGACGGCCTCGAATGGACCACCCTCACCGGCCGCACCCACACCACCCACCCCAAGAACNGAGACAGCGGTCGGCAACCTCCACGCCAAACACCGCTGGCACCACAACACCAAGACCGACGGCATCTGGACCTCCCGACCAGTCCCCGACGACGGCCCGGACGACAGTCTCGATGACGGCCTCGAATGGACCACCCTCACCGGCCGCACCCACACCACCCACCCCAAGAACTGGCGCGACGGCCTCGAGCCCCCACCACCACACCCACCACGACAGCCACACCCACACCCACACCTGCCGCCCGAGCGAACCGCCACACCAGCAGGGCTCACCCGATCCGAGGACGACCCACCACCCTTCTGAGCGCGCCGCGTGGTCTTGTCAGGCGTGCAGGCTCGCGACGTGCTCACGTGCCCGCAGCAACCACGCGCGGCGCTCGGCGGACGGCATGCCGGCGGGGAGGCTGCGGTAGGCCTTCATCTGCCGGTCGCCCATCCTCACGACGCCCGAGCCCGGCGCGGCGGCGAGCTCGCTGAGCGCATCGGGGCCGAGCTTGACCCCGACCACGTCGTCCATCGCCACGGCGAAGACGTGCCCGTCCACGAGCGCGGCGAGGGTGCCGAACATCGGGCGCAGCTCCACCCCGGGCTCGTCGCGGAGCAGGGCCCGCAGGTCAGCGGGCCCACTCGGTTCGGTGGTGGGCGTGGCCATCTCGTCCGCTACTTCTTCGGCTTCTTCACCTTGGGCGGGAGGGTCGCGACGTGGTCGCGGGCGCGGTCGACCCACGTCGACTGGTCCTCGTCGGTGAGGTCGGCGGGGAGCGACAGGTAGCCCCCCATCGGTCGGCCCTCGGGCCCGAAAGGTCCACTGCCCGGCATCGCCCGCAGCTCGGCCAGCCCCGCCTCGTCGAGCCTGACCCCGACGTTCGGTCCGAAGAGCCCGGCGAACATGTTGCCGTTGACGAAGGCGCCGAGGCTGCCGAACATCGGCTTGACCTCCACCCCGGGCGCGGCCGTCACGAGGGAGCGGAAGTGGGCCTTGGCCTCGTCGCTGTGCTTGGGCATGTCCATGGCTCCATGACACCACCGCGCCCGTCGCGTTGACCACCGGCCGGGCGGGGCTGGGCGGGCTGGGCGGCGCCGGGCGGGCCCGGCCGGGTCACCGTCGCGGCGTAGAGTCGAAGGGTGGTCCGGCACGAGCCGGACCGCCACCCCCTCAGAGGAGCGTCTCACCGTGCGTGACACGCCCGCCCACGCCACGGAGTCCGGTCCAGCCAGGCCGGAGTCGCATGACGAATGACGGTCTCGGCCCGGACCCGCGGCACCGTGCCGCCATCCTCGCGGCCCTGACCCGTGGCATCGCGCGCGACGTCGACCGCCTCCCCCTGCCCGCTCGCCTGTGCAACGCCTTCGTCGACGTCTTCGGCGGCGCCGGGGCCGCCATCACCCTGGGCTACCACCAGCCCGACCGCCTGACGCTCTGCGCGACGGACCCGACGGTCGCACGCCTCGACGGCCTGCAGGAGGTGCTCGGCGAGGGCCCCGGCTGGGACGCCTTCACCTCGCGGCGCGTCGTGACGGCCGACCTGCGCCACCCCACGCCGTGGGAGCACTTCTCGTCGACCGCGCGTCAGGAGCTCGGCGAGCTCTGGGTCTGCGCCGCACCGATGCGACCCGATGACCGCGCCCTCGGCGTCGTCATGGTCTACGACGAGTCACCCGAGGCCATCGGCGGCGACCCCGTCCTCGCCCAGTTCCTCGCGGACGCCGTCGGCGCCGCGCTGCTCGGTCACGACGCGCTGCTCACCGACGACGTCGGCCCGTGGGTCGTGCGCCAGCAGGTGCACCAGGCCGTCGGGATGGTCGTCGCGCAGCTGGGGATCAGCCCGGTGGACGCCATGGCGGTGATCCGGGCCCACGCCTATTCGCAGGACACGGACGTGGAGGCGATCGCAGCGCTCGTGCTCGACCGTGCTCTCGACTTCTCCGACGCGGGCCCGACGACGAAGGACCCCGCATGAACCCGAAACCGACCAGCCAGGTCCTCGCCGAGGCGACGGCCGCCATGGTCGACCGACACGACGTCACAGACCTGCTGACGCGCCTGTTGCGCGACGGCTCGTCCTCGCTCGGCGTCGACGCGATGGGGCTCATCGTGCAGGCGCCCGACGACACGCTCGAGCTCCTCGTCTCCACGTCGCACCGGGTCGCCGAGCTCGAGGCCCTCCAGGTGGGCCAGGACGAGGGGCCCTGTGTCGAGTGCTACCGCTCGGCATCGCCGGTGGTCGCCCTCGGCGCCAGCGTGATCCAGCTCCGCTGGCCGGTCTCCGGCGAGGCGATCGTGCGCGCCGGCTTCGGCGCCGTGCACGCCTTTCCCTTGGTGTGGCACGGGCGGGCCCTCGGCGCGCTCAACATCTTCACGCAGAGCGACGCCGCCCTCGACGAGTCCCAGCGCGAGATGGCGCAGGCGTTCACCGACATGTCGACCATCGTCATCCTGCAGACCCAGTCGATCGACCAGCGCCAGATCACCGAGTCCCTCCGTGAGGCGCTCCTCGGTCGTGTCGTCATCGAGCAGGCCAAGGGGGCCCTCGCCCACCTGCAGGGCGTCGACACGGCGACCGCCTACGAGCTGCTCGTCACCGAGGCCGTGCAGCGTGCGACGTCCGTGACCCAGGTGGCCCAGGACGTGCTCACCCGGGCACAGCGACAGCGGACCGGGAGCTGACCGGTCGGACGACCGCCAGGAAGACCGCGGCGACGAGCGCCGTGACACCGCAGATCGCCCACACCGTCAGGTAGCCGGAGAGCGACGCGTGCGCCGTCGCCTCCGCGTCGACCGTGCCCGTCGAGGCGAGGGCGATGGCGAAGACGCTCGAGGCGAAGGCCCCGCCGATCGTCTTCGTCGTGTTGGTCATGCCCGTCGTCAGGCCGGTGTGGGTCGGTGGCGCCTGGGCCGCGGCGGCCGTCGGCAGGCCCGCGACGAGGGCGCCCGACCCCAGGCCGGCAATGACCATGTTCGTCATCGTCTGGGCGAGGGTGTCGTGGAACGGCAGGAAGAGCAGGTAGCCCGCCGCGACGAGCACGGCCGCCACGACCATCGCCACGCGCGTCCCGGTCCGGTGCGCGAGCAGGTGGAGCAGCAGGGCGCCGACGGCGAGCGACAGCACGTAGCCGCCGATGATGATCGACACCTTGCCGGCCGACGCGCCGAGGCCGTAGCCCGTGACGGCCGGGTCCGTGCGCGCGAAGGTGGACAGCGGGATCTGGGCACCCAGGACCGAGACCCCGAAGAGGAAGGCCGTCGCCTGGACCGGCCACTGGCCCCGCGCCCCGAGGATGCGCAGGTCCACGAGCGGCTCCGGGTGCGCGAGCTCGGCGCGCGCGAACGGCACGAGCGCGGCGAGGCCCGCCACGACGAGCGCCCACGGCCACGGGCTGCCCGGGCCGACGACGCGCAGCATGACGAGACCGCCCATGACGAGCCCGAGTGCGAGCGTGACAAGCCAGAAGCCGCGCCAGTCGACCGAGCCGTGCGCGAGCACCGGCGACTCCTCGACCCCGAACCAGATCGCGACGAGGGCCAGCGTGACGACGACGGCCGGCAGCGCAAGCAGGGCCGTCATGCCGAGCGACTCGGCGAGGGCACCGCTGGTCAGCGCACCCGCGATGACGCCGAGCTCGAGTCCCGCGACGAGCAGGCCGGCCGCACCGCGGACGCGCCGCTCGGAGCCGCCGGTGCGGCGGTGGATGATCGCAACCTCCATCGGCAGCCACACGACGTAGAAGCCCTGGATCGCCCACGCGACGAGGAAGAGACCGAAGGTCGGGGCGAACGCCACACCCCACGACGCGAGCGCCGTGACGACCGTCGACAGCAGGAGCACCTTGCGGTGTCCGATGAGGTCTCCGAGCCGCGCCAGGAGCGGGACCACGAGCGCGGACACGATGAGCTGGGCGGCCTCGAACCAGTTGACGTCCGCGTCCTTGATCGACAGGTGGCGCGCGATGTCGGTGAAGATCGGGGTGTAGTAGCCCTGCAGCACGCCGCTCGCGAGCTCGACGCAGATGAGGAAGCCGACGACCTTGGTGATCGGGCTGCGGGCCACGGCCCGGGCGGCGTCAGAGACGGCCGTGCTGTCTGACATGCGGATCCTGTTCTCTCTCAGGCTGCTTCGACTAGAGCTGTTCGATGAGGCGGCGGTACCACGCGACGCCGTCGTGGAGGTCGGTCACGCCGATGCGCTCGTCGACGCCGTGGATCGAGGCGCGCTGCGCGTCGGTCATCCGGAACGGCGTGAACCGGTAGACGCGCGGCCACAGGCGGTGGAAGTGGCGCGAGTCCGTGGCCGCGAGCATGACGTACGGCACCGCGACGGTCCCCGGGAAGACGTCTCCCACCGTCGACTCCAAGAGGGCGTATGCCGTGTCGTCCGTCGGCGACACCGGGCTCGGTTCGTCGCCGCTGACCAGCGTCACCTCGACGTGGGGGTCCTTGACGGTGCGGCGGATCCGCTCGACGGCCCCGTCGACGGTCTCCCCGACCATGACCCGCATGTTGACGTGGGCGCGCGCGGTCGCGGCGATGACGTTCGCGCCCGCAGACCCCGAGAGCTGGGTGACGGCCACCGTCGTGCGCGTCAGGGCCGCGGTCTCGTGACCGAGCCGTGGGAGGACCCGGGAGAGCACGGGGCGTAGGCGGCGCGCGTGGCCGAAGACCGCGGCATACGGCATACGCGCATGGGCGCCGGCGCGTTCGAGCATGTCGACGGTGGCGTCGGGCAGGTGGCTCGGGAAGGGCTTGCGCTCCAGGCGCAGGACCGCGCGCGCGAGCCTGCTCGTGGCGCCCATCCGGCGCGGCGCGGAGGCGTGGCCGCCATCGCCGCGGGCGGTGAGGTCGACGTCGACGGTGCCCTTCTCGGAGACCCCGATGACGGCCATGGGTGCGTCGACCCCGGGGAGGGCGCCCTCCACGATGGCGCCGCCCTCGTCGATGACGAACCACGGCTCGACGCCCCGCTCGCGCAGGATCGCGACGGCGTCCTTCGCAGCGCGCCCGGACACCTCCTCGTTGCAGCCGAACGAGAGCCACACGTCCCGACCGGGTGTGACGCCCTCCTCGATGAGGTCCTCGACCGCCCGGCACGTCGCCACGAGAGACCCCTTGCAGTCGAGCGCCCCTCGGCCCCAGACGTGCCCGTCGGCGAGGTCGGCCGCGAAGGGCGGGTGCGTCCACGCGTCGGGGTCGTCGACGGGCACGACGTCGAGGTGCGCCATGAGCACGACCGGCGCCTCGCGCGTCCGGCCCGGCCAACGCACGAGCAGGGCGTCGCCGCAGATGCGCTCGACCTCGCAGTCCGCGTGCAGGCGTGGGAAGCGCTCGCGCAGCTCGACCAGGAGTGCCTCGAACGTCGTCCGGTCCTCGCGCGCGGGGTCCCAGTCCGAGACCGTCGGGATGCGGATCAGCGCGCGCAGCGCCTCGACGGCGGCGTCGTCCCCGTTCATGCCCCGGAGCGTATGCCACGCTGACCGCATGGACTACGGACACGATCTGCAGTTCGGGGTGTTCGCGAGCCCCGACGCGTCACGGGTGCACGAGACACTCGAGCTGGCGCAGCTCGCCGACGTCGTCGGGCTCGACGTGTTCACCGTCCAGGACCACCCCTACAACGCCAAGCACCTCGACACCTCGACCCTGCTGACGGCGGTCGCCTCTCGCACCAACGCGATCCGGGTCGCGGCCAACGTGGCCAACCTGCCTCTTCGTCCACCCGTGGGCCTCGCCAAGCAGGTCGCGACCCTCGACGTCATCAGCGGCGGCCGCGCCGAGCTGGGTCTGGGCACCGGTGCCTTCTGGGACGCGATCGTGGCCGCGGGCGGCGAGCGCCGCACGCCCGGCGAGGCGGTCGACGCCCTCGTCGAGGCGATCCGTGTCATCCGGGGCGTCTGGGGGCAGGACCCGGACCGGCCCGGCGCGCGGTCGGTGACGGTCGAGGGCGAGCACTACGCCGTCGCAGGGATGCACGCCGGGCCCCTCCCCCTGCACCACGTCGAGATCTGGCTCGGCGCCTACAAGCCGCGCATGCTGCGGGTCACGGCCCGCCACGCCGACGGCTGGCTCCCGAGCATGGGCTACGCCGACCCCGACGCGCTCGGTGCGATGAACGCCGTCATCGACGAGGCCGCCGACCGGGCCGGGCGCGGGCCCCAGTCCATCCGCCGGATGTACAACGTCTTCGGCCAGTTCGGCACCGGCAGCGGCTTCCTCCGCGGCACGGCCGACGACTGGGCCGAACAGCTGGCTGGGCTCGCGTTGACGGAGGGCATGAGCACCTTCATCCTCGGCACCGACGACCCCGACGTCGTGCGCCGCTATGCCGACGAGGTCGCACCGGCCGCCCGCGCGGCGGTGGACCACGAGCGCGCCCGACGAGCCGGCGAGCCCCCGGCGCCGCACCGGACATCTCCCTCGACACCGGTGGAGGGGTCCGCTCGGCAGTCGCTCCAGGTGCGCCCGACCCCCGACCACGGCACCCGGCTCAGCGCCGGCCTGCCGTGGCGCGAGGACGACCGACCGGTGACCACGAAACCCGACGACGCGGCATACTCCCCCGCCGAGCAGGCCGTGCCGCAGCACCTCGTCGACGTCCACGACCACCTGCGCGGCGAGCTCGCCCAGCTGCGCGACGTCGTGGGGCAGGTGCGCCGCGGCTCGATGTCGACCGGGGCCGCCAGGTCGGTCATCAACACGATGGCGATGCGGCAGAACAACTGGACCCTGGGCGCCTACTGCGAGACGTACTGCCGTCTCGTGACCGGGCACCACACCCTCGAGGACCGCAGCATCTTCGTCCACCTGCGCGGCGCCCAGCCCGACCTGGGACCCGTCATCGACCGGCTCGAGGAGGAGCACCACGTCATCGCCGACGTCCTCGAGCAGGTCGACGACGCGCTCGTCGGGCTCGTGGGCGCCGACGCCTACGGCCGCGCCGGGCAGGAGTCCCTGGACGAGATCCAGCGCGCCCTCGACCTGCTCACCGACACGCTCCTGTCACACCTCGCCTACGAGGAGCGCGAGCTGCTCCATCCGCTCGCCCGCCACGGGTTCGGCTGAGGAGCCAGGCCGCCGGTCTCAGGCGGAGGGCGCCGACGTGGCGGCGGCCGAGCCGTGCTCGAGCGCCTCGACGACGGCGCCGCAGAAGTCGGGCAGGTCGTCGGGGTTGCGGCTCGTGATGAGGTTGCCGTCGACGACGAGCGACTCGTCGACCCACTCACCTCCGGCGTTGCGGATGTCGGTCTTCAGGCTCGGCCACGACGTGAGGCGGCGGCCCGAGACGACGTCGGCCTCGATGAGGGTCCACGGGGCGTGGCAGATCGCCGCGACAGGACGGCCCGAGGCGACGAAGTCACGCACGAGCGCGACGGCATCGGCGTGGGTGCGCAGGTTGTCGGGGTTGGCGACGCCGCCGGGCAGCACGAGCGCGTCGTAGTCCTCGGCTCTCGCGTCGGCCACGGTCACGTCGACCGCCCGGGTGTCCGCCTTGTCGAGGTGGTCGAACATCTGCACCTCGCCGGCCTCGGGGCTGACGACGACGGCCTCGTGCCCGGCGTCGGTGACGGCCTTCCACGGCTCGGTCAGCTCGACCTGCTCGATGCCCTCGTTCGCGACGAGAAATGCGACTCGCTTGGCCACGTTGGCCCTCCTCTGGTCTCGGGTGACGTCGACCGCCACCCTCGGCTCCTACCCACCGGGCCCGCCCGTCTCACCCGACGTTCGACAGCGCGAGCGCGGGACACCGGTCGCGGTTAGGGTCGGCCCATGGCCAAGGACCTCGTGGTTCCGCTCGCGCCGAACGTCTGGCGCATCCCGCTCGTGCGCGACTTCGTCAACGGGTTCATCCTGCGCGACGACGACGGCCAGGTGACGCTCGTCGACATGGGGCTGGCCAGCTCGGGGCCCAAGGTCATCGCCGCCCTGGGCGCGATCGGGGCCGCCCCGTCCGACGTGACCCGCCTGCTGCTCACGCACGCCCACCCCGACCACGCGGGCGGTGCGGCGCACGTGGCCCGCGAGACCGGGCGCGGCTTCACGATCCACCACGGCGACGCGGCATACGCCGTCGAGGGGTCCTCGCCGCCGCGTGACCGCAGCTTCCTGCTCGGCCGGCTCATCGACCGCTTCTCCCGGCCCGGTCGCGACTTCGAGCCGCTCACGGTCGAGCGCGAGATGACCGACGGCGAGGTGCTGCCGATCGCCGGTGGCCTGCGGGTCGTGCACACGCCCGGCCACTCCCCCGGCCACGTCTCGCTGCTCCACGAGGAGTCGCGCACGCTGATCACGGGCGACGCCATCTTCAACGTCATGGGGCTGCGCTGGCCGGTCAAGGCGTTCTGCACCGACTTCCGCATGACGCAGCAGACCGCCCACCTGCTCGGCGAGCTCGACTACGACGTCGCGGCCTTCACGCACGGCACCGAGCTGCGCGACCGGCCGCGCGAGGCCATCCGGACCTTCCTCGGGAGGCACCGCCCGTCCTGACGCGACGGGCCGCGATCCACAGACCTGTCCACAACTGTGGACAGACCCTGTACACGCTGTGCCCCCGAGAATGGGTAGGTCCCCTGCGTGACCAACTTCGGATACACCCTGATGACCGAGCAGAGCGGCCCCAAGGACCTCGTCCGCTGGGCCGTGCGCGCCGAGGAGGTGGGCTTCGACCTCGCGGTCTCGAGCGACCACTACTCACCCTGGCTGACCGAGCAGGGACACGCACCGTACGCGTGGTCGGTGCTCGGCGCGGTCGCGCAGGCCACCGAGCGCCTCGAGCTCATGACCTACGTGACGTGCCCGACGATGCGCTACCACCCGGCCGTCGTCGCCCAGAAGTCGGCGACGATGCAGCTGCTCTCCGACGGCCGCTTCACGCTGGGCCTCGGCAGCGGCGAGAGCCTCAACGAGCACGTCGTCGGCGAGGGCTGGCCGGGCGTCGCGACACGGCAGGAGATGCTCGTCGAGGCGATCGAGATCATCCGGGAGCTGCACTCGGGTGAGCTCGTGACCCACCACGGTGACTACTTCGACGTCGACTCGGCGCGCATCTGGGACCTGCCCGACATCCTCGTGCCGGTGGCCGTCGCCGTGAGCGGCGACGCGTCGATCGAGCGCCTCGCCCCGCTGGCCGACCACATGATCGCGGTGCAGCCGGAGTCCGACCTCGTCGACACGTGGAACCGCACCGACGGGGCCGAGCGGATCGGCTCCGGCGCGCGCGCCATCGGCCAGGTCCCGATCAGCTGGGACCCCGACCGCGACGCGGCGGTGGCCCGGGCCCACGAGCAGTTCCGTTGGTTCGGCGGCGGCTGGTCGGTGAACGCCGACCTGCCGACCCCGGCGGGCTTCGCCGGCGCCACTCAGTTCGTGCGGCCGGACGACGTCGCGGCGTCGATCCCCTGCGGGCCCGACCTCGATGCGGTCGTCGAGGCCGTGCGCCCCTACTGGGAGGCCGGCTTCACCGACATCGCGCTCGTGCAGATCGGCGGGGACGCCCAGGAGCGCTTCCTCGACGAGGCCGCGGGACCGCTGCTCGAGAAGCTGCGGGCCGCCGCCGGGTGAGCCTCAGGCCGCCTGCTGGCCCGTCCGCTCGGCGACGAGACGATCGCGGCGCTTGGTGATGTCCGCGCACTCGAGGCAGACCTCCTCGGGGATGACACCGAGGCGCATGAGGCCGGAGAAGAGGATGCAGCCGACGCAGATGCCGAAGATCGACTCGAGCGCCGGAAAGAGCACCATGACGGCGCCGATGACGACGACGCCGGCGGTGGCCCCCGACGACCCGGTCACGAGCGCGACGACCCAGAGCACGGTCGCGGCGACCGTCATGACGGCTCCGATGGTCGCCGCGAACCGCTTGGGCGGGCCGGCCGTGGGTCGCTTGGGCGCGGAGACGGCGGGTCGGATCCACCGCTGGACGAGCCGGGCGATCGGGCTGGCCTGGGGTCCGAGCGCGGCCCGCAAGCTGAAGTCGACGGCGAGGACGGCGTAGAGCCACCACTGCTGCGTCGCGAGGGCGATGACGCCGATGACGAGCACGACGGCCGCGATGAGACGGACCGTGACGTCGTCGACGACAGCGGGGAAGCGCGAGGAACTCATCCCCACATTATTGACTACATAAGGTCGGGTTATGCAACCTTCGGCCAGCATCCGGACCTCAGCGGGTCCGCAGGACCCGCAGGGCGATGACCGCGCAGGCCACGAAGAGCACGGCGCCGACGCCGGCGACGACGCCGAGGCTCGTCGTGAAGGCGCCCTGCGCGGCCGTGACGAGCTCGTGGGCGGCCGCGGCCGGCAGCGTGGTCGCGGTCCGGACGGCGCCGGCGAGGGAGTCGAGCGCGGCGGTGGTCGCGTCGGACGCGTGCGTGGCGGCATACGGCGCCAGCTGGTCGCGGTAGACGAACGTCGCGAGCGAGCCCAGCCCGGCGATGCCGATGGCGATGCCGAACTCACCGGAGGTCTCCGACATCGAGGCGACCGACCCGGCACGCTCCGGCGGCGCCGACTGCATCATGACGCCCATCGTCAGCGTCGACGGGAGCATGATCCCGAACGAGGTCAGGCACATCCCGAAGACGAGCAGGCCGAGGCCCTGGGCGGGGCCGACCTGCGTGTAGAGCGCGAGACCCGTGGCACAGACGACCAGTCCCGTGGCCATGGTGCGCGCGGTGCCGAGCCGCTGGGCGATCCGCGCCGACGACGACGCGCCGATGAGCAGGGCGATGTTGGCCGGGAGCATCCACAGGCCTGCACCGAGCGGGTCGAGACCCGCGACCAGCTGCAGCCACTGGGAGCTGAGGAACGACACACCCGCCATGACCACGCCACCGACGAGCATCACCGCGAGCGCCGTGGAGAAGGCGCGGCTGCGGAAGAGCGCGAGGTCGACGAGCGGGTTGGCGATGCGTCGCTGGCGACGGACGAAGACGATGCCGAGCGCGCAGCCGACCGACATCGTCAGCAGGGCGGTCGTCGTGTCGCCGCCCCGGGCGATCTCCTTGAAGCCGTAGATGACCGGCAGGATCGCGGCGAGCGACAGCACCGAGCTGGCGACGTCGACGGGCGCACCGGCCCGGCGGTCGGACTCCGGGAGCACGCGGCGACCGACGACGACGAGCAGCAGCATGAAGGGGACGCCGAGCAGGAACGCCGATCCCCACCAGAAGTGCTCGAGCAGGACGCCGCCGACGAGCGGGCCGACGGCCATGCCGCCCATGAAGCACGAGTACCAGACGCCGATCGCCGTCATCATCGCCTTCTCGTCGGTGAAGATGGTGCGGATGAGGCCCATCGTCGACGGCATGAGGGTCGCGCCCGCGATGCCGAGCACGGCCCGCCAGAAGATCAGCTGACCGGGGGTGGAGGCGTAGGCGGCGGCCGCGCTCGCGATGCCGAAGGCCACCGCGCCGATGAGCAGGAGGCGCTTGCGACCGATCCGGTCACCGACGGCCCCCATCGTCACGAGGAAGCCGGCGAGCACGAACGAGTAGATGTCCAGCATCCACAGCTGCTGGGTCGTGCTGGCACCCAGGTCGGCGGACAGCTCCGGCAGCGCGAGGTAGAGGACGCTGACGTCGAGGGAGAGGAGCAGGGCCGTCAGGGCGAGGACCCCGAGGGCGAGCCACTGGCGGCGCGTCGACGTCGTGGTCGTCGTGGGCTGGGTCTGCGTTGTCGTCGTCATGCCCTCACGTCGAACGGGACCGCGCCACCTCGACACGGCCACGGGAAATCGGTGTCGGCCGGGCGGCATACGCTGGCGGCATGGCTCTACACATCGGTGCGCACGTCGACCAGGAGGACCCGATCGCGGAGGCGAAGGCGCGCGGGGCCTCGCTATCGCAGCTCTTCCTCGGCGACCCGCAGAGCTACAAGGGCCCGGTGGTCCGGTATGCCGGTGGCGCGGAGGCGCTCAAGGCGGACGCCGATGCCGCGGGCGTCGACCTCTACGTCCACGCGCCCTACCCGATCAACGTCGCGAGCCTCAACAACCGCATCCGCATCCCCGGCCGCAAGCTGCTCCAGCAGCACCTGACGGCTGCCGCCGAGATCGGCGCCAAGGGCGTCATCGTCCACGGCGGCCACCTGGGCGCCGACGAGGACGCGGCGACGGGATTCGACAACTGGCGCAAGTGCATCGACGGGCTCGACCTGCCCGTGCCGCTGCTCATCGAGAACACCGCGGGCGGCGACAACGCCATGGCCCGCCGGCTCGAGGCCATCGCCCGGCTGTGGGACGCGATCGGCCGGGCGTCCGGGAGCGAGGACGTCGGCTTCTGCCTCGACACGTGCCACGCCCACGCCGGCGGCAACGACCTCGGCACCGTCGTCGACGAGGTGCGCGCCATCACCGGGCGCATCGACCTCGTCCACGCCAACGACTCGCGCGACGAGTTCGACTCGGGCGCCGACCGGCACACGAACTTCGGCTCCGGGCACATCGCGGGCGAGGCGCTCGCGGGCGTCATCCGCGCGGCCGGGGCTCCGGTCGTGTGCGAGACCCCCGGCGGGCTCGAGGGCCAGAGCGCCGACATCGCCTGGCTGCGGTCGCACGTCTGACGTCTTGACGACGTCTTTACCCCGACAACCCTCGCCAGAGGTCGGGAGCGGCCTACCGTGCGAGGTGGATCGCCACTCGGGGGTTGGCCGGCGATCCCCCGCTTCGACGGAGGAACTCATGCGAACGATCATCAGGACCGCCACGGCGGCACTGGGCGCCGGGGCCCTGGCGCTCACCATCTCCGCGGCGCCGACCGCGACCGCCGCGCGAACGAGCGGCCACGTCGACAGCCACGCCGCGGCGACGACCCTGGCCGAGCAGCAGCGCATCACGGCCTACTGGACCCCGGCACGGATGAAGAGCGCCATTCCGCGCGAGAACAAGTACGTCCCGCTCCAGGGCAAGCCCGGGGGCGGCACGAGCAGCGCGACGGCAGTGCAGGTGCCCGCCTCGCCGCTCTTCGGCAAGGTGTTCTTCACCGAGAAGGGCCTCAACTACGTGTGCTCCGGCACCGTCACCGCGAGCGGCACCGGCTCGCTCGTGACGACGGCCGGGCACTGCGTCAACGAGGGGCCCGGGGCCTACGTGACGAACTTCGCCTTCGTCCCGAAGTACGAGAACGGCGTCCGCCCCTACGGCACGTTCACAGCGCGCACCCTGCTGACCACCTCCGAATGGCGCACGAGCGGCGACTTCAACCACGACATCGGCTTCGCCGTCATGAACCAGATGGGCGGCAAGACGCTCGCCGCCACGGTGGGCGGTGCCTACCCCATCGCGTTCAACCTGGGCTACAACCGGACCTTCGACGCCTACGGCTACCCGCAGGCGAGCCCCTACGACGGCCAGACCCTGTGGCGCTGCTCGGGTCCCACGACGAAGGACACCCGGGGCTCGACGGACAACCGCCTGCCGTGCAGCATGACCGGCGGCTCGTCGGGTGGCGGCTGGATCACCGGCGGCGTCCTCAACTCCCTCAACAGCTTCGGCTACCGCGGCGAGAAGAACGTCATGTACGGGCCGTACTTCGGCACCGTCGAGGAGACGCTCTACAACGCGGCAAGGGTTGCCTGACCCGGGCCGCGACACTCAGGGCGCTCCCAGCATTTCCTGACTCACTCTTTACCCAACGGTCCCTCGCGGCCGCCTAGGTTACTCAGGGGTTGCGAACGGGTCGCCGACGATGCCGGTCCCTCGCGCCCGCACGCCTGCGTCGCGTCCCGCCATCCCCTCCTCGGTGGCGGGCCGCGGCGCTCGTGCGTTCGCCATCCGGTCGGCGAGGAGCACGGCGACGCGCAGCTGCTCGGTCGTGGGTCGCGCGACGTGCGTCGAGGCCGTCACGCGGAAGTGACCGACGAGGTCGGTGCCGCGACGGACGACGACCGCGGTGTAGCCGTCCGTGGGCAGCCCGACCCGCTCGACGGGGAGGCGTCGCCCGCCGGTGGTCACCTGGCCGTCCGCGCCGATGACGGCGTCGTTCCAGCGGGGATGGCCGGCGTCCCACGTGGACCGGTCGGCGCCGAGCACCGTGGTGATCGCGGTCCCGATGGCGTCGGCCCGGGCGTGCTCGGTCGTGTCCGGCGGCAGGTCGAGCAGGTGGGTCAGACCGGAGATGTACCCGTCGCGGCGCTGCGCCGCGGCCTGCTGGCGACGTCCCCACAGCGCGATCTCCGTGACGGCGAGACCGACGACGACGAGCGCGACGGCGAGCTCGAGGTCCTCCCGGTGATGGATCGAGAACGAGTAGTACGGCTCGGTGAGGAAGAAGTCGAAGGCGCCCGCGGCCGAGAGGGCGGCGATGATGCCGGCGACCCTGTCGCCCGTGGCGGCGGCCGCGACGACGGTGAGCACGAGCACCATGGCCGCGGTGCTCTGGTTCATCCCGTCGCGGAAGAGGCCGAGGGCCGCGCCCACGAGGATGGGCAGGAGCAGGGAGCCCCACCGCGTCCAGGCGCGGTGATCGGCGAGCCAGTCAGTGGTCATGACTCCACGCAACACCCGCCGGCAGGGACAGCTCGCCATCTCGCCCGCATCCTGACGCGATCTTGACGCCGTCCTGACGACGCGGGAGTAGAAAGGTGGGCGACGACGTCGAGACCAGGAGGACACCGTGAGCGGGACCGGAAGCGCCGACGACCCGTGGGTGCTGCGCACGCCGGCGGGCACCTCGGAGTACACGATGAGCCGCGACGACGGCGCCGAGCCGGCCCAGCTCGTCTGCCAGGTGGGATCGACGCGGCTGACATACGACGCCAGGGTCGTCGACGACCTCCACGCCTGGCTGCGGGAACAGGGTGACTGGGTCCCGCTCGGGTCGGCTGACGAGCAGAAGCCGGCGAAGGAGGGGACCGTGGAGGCCTGGGCGCGGTCGGAGACCAACCCGCTCGGTGGCTGGTACGGCCTGCGCAAGGGCTACCGAGGGCGCGTCGGCATGTACCTGCCTCCCCTGCTCGAGGAGCTCGGCCTCGCCGAGGTCGAGCACGGCGCCCGCAACAACCGCATGCGCGCCCTGTGACCGCACGGATGCACGCGGACGAGCTCGTGGTCAGCGAGGACCTCGTCCGCCGGCTCCTCGCCGACCAGCTCCCGCACCTCGCCCACCTTCCCGTGCGGCCGTTCGCGTCGACCGGGACCGTCAACGCGATCATCCGCCTCGGCGACGACCTCTACGTGCGCCTTCCGCGAGTCGCGGCCTGGGCGCACGACCTGGCCAGGGAGCTGGAGTGGCTGCCCCGGCTCGCGCCGTCCCTCCCGCTCACCGTCCCGGAAGCCGTGGCGGTCGGGGAACCGACCAGCGAGTTCCCCCACGTGTGGGCGGTGTTCCGATGGGTGACCGGCAGTCCGTATGCCGTCGGCGCCGTGGAGGAGGCCCGCGCGGCAGCCGACCTCGGCGCCTTCGTCGCCGCCCTGCGCGCCGTACCGGCTCCCCCGGACGCGCCTCCGGGTGGGCGTCGGCCGCTGGCGGAGGTCGACGCCTCGACCCGGGACGCCCTGCAGCGGTCCCGCCATCTCGTCGACGCCGACGCCGCCCTCGCCGCGTGGGACCGCGCGATGCAGGCCCCCGTCCTCACCGGTTCCAGCTCGGACCGCGTGTGGCTCCACGGCGACCTGCTGCCACCCAACGTGCTCGTCCGGGACGGACACGTCGAGGCCGTCCTCGACTTCGGGAGCGTCGGCGTCGGCGACCCGGCGGCCGACACGATCGCGGCGTGGACGATGTTCTCCCGGACGGGCCGGGCGGCATACCGCGAGGCCCTCGGTGTCGACGAGGGCACGTGGGAGCGAGCCCGCGGCCACGCCCTGACGCAGGCGGCCCACATCGTGCCGTACTACGAGCGCACCAATCCGGGGTTCTCCGCCATGGCCCGGCGCACGATCGAGCAGCTGCTCGACGACGCGGCGCACGGCTGACCCGTCGGAAACGTTCTAGCCCAACGGCATTCGGGTCGATAGCGTCGGGCTCATGCTGAGCACCTCGACCTTCACGACGTCCGACTTCGACGTCACCGACTACGTCCCCGACGTGACGACGGCGCTGCCCACCGGGCACCTGCGCATGCGCAAGGCGTATGCCGGTGACGTCGAGGGGCGCAGCGTCACCCAGTTCACGTCGGCCTTCGACCAGACCTCCGGTGTCGGCACGTACGTCGCGCTCGAGTCCTTCGAGGGCACCGTCGCCGGGCGCCACGGCGCCTTCAACTTCGTGCACGCCGCCTCGACCAGCGGCGCGGACCGCTCGAACGAGTACGGCCTCATCGTGCCGGGCAGCGGCACCGAGGAGCTGGCCGGCATCGAGGGCACCGTCCGGTTGCACGTCGACGCCGACGGCACCCACCGCATGGACTTCGACCACAACCTCGGCTGAGCGCAGCAGAGCGGCGCGGGGAGGCGTGTTCCCCGCGCCGCTCTGTTGTGGTGCCCGGTGGTGACCCGGTGGTGACCCGGTGGGCTAGCCGACTGTGACCGTGAGCGAGCTCAGCACGTCGGACCGGGAGTCGGACACGAGGACCCGCACCGTGTAGGTGCCGGCGGTGGCCCACGTGTGGACGCCTGCCACCGTGGCCGTGCCGTCGGACCCGACCGTCACGGTCGCGTCCTCCGTCACGGTGCCGTCGCCCCACTGCACCCGAGCCGTGTAGCCGGTGTCGGCGGGGACGCCGCCCGACGCCGTGCCGAGCGTGACGTCGGTGTCGGCGCCGGTCGTCGCGGTGGCACCCGCGGCAGCCTTGACCTCGAGAGCCGAACCGTTGTCGGCGACCGCGAAGACGTGGATCCGTCCCGCCGTGGCCGGGTCACCGGTCTGCGTCGGCAGGGTGACCGACTCGACCGTCTTGCCGGCCGGCACCGTGAGCGGCGTGGTGGCGAAGAGCTTGACCTGGCAGCTGTCGGTCCCCGTGCCGTTGAGGCGGTAGGCCATCTGGATCGCGACGACGTTGCCGAACTGCGGCGAGCCGCACCAGTCGCCGTACTGCACCGGGTAGCTCGTCGTCGAGCCGTCGGTGAAGCGGACCGTGGCCGTGGTGTCCTGGTTGCGCTGGGTGGCCGTGCCGATGAGCGACAGCTTCGTCGCCCCCGGCGCGAGGGTTACCGGGAGGGTCTGGCCGGCGCCGGTGGCGTTGTCCTTCTCGCCGACCGGGATCCCCGGCATCGAGAACCGGAGGTCGGTCCCCGGCACAGTCAGCAGCTTGCCCGGCACCCCGCCCGCTGCGGCGAGGGCCTCGCGGGACAGGCCCGCGCGGTCCCCGTCGCACGGCACCGAGTCGCCGACGTTGCCGAAGCACACCGAGTCGAACCCGGCGGCATACGCCGGCGCCGACGCCTGGTGCACGGTGACGCCGCCGAGCGCGGAGCCGCCGTCGTTCGCCGTCGTGACGGTGACCTTGGGCTGGTACGGCCCCGGCTCGGCCCACGTGTGGGTGCCGCGGACGGTGTAGGAGCCCAGGTCGCCGGCCTCGATGGTGCCGGCCGAGCTGGACCCGTCACCCCATGCGATCGTCGCCGTCGCCGTGCCGGCCGGGTCGGTGCCCTGGCCGACACCACCCGAGAACGTCGCCACCGCGCCGGTCCACGCGGTGTCCTCGGCCACCTCGAACGGCTCGGCCGCCGAGACCTTGATCCCGGTGTTCTGCGCCTTGGAGCCGTCGGTGAGCAGCTCGAGCTCGGACAGGTTGGCGGCCTCGCCCCCGGCGGTGGCCGTCACGACGAGACGGTACGACGTGTACGTCTCGGGGAGGGCGATCTGGAACGGGCGGGTCTGCACCCGCCACGGGAACGACTGGCCGGTGCGCGTGTCGAGCGTGACCCAGGTCGTGCCGTCCTTGCTGCCCTCGAGGCGCCACGCCGACGGGTCGCCGGCCTTCGGACCCGAGGTGACGGTGTACCAGGTCGCCCGCTGGCCGACGCCCGAGAGGGCGAAGGTCACCTGCGGCGTACCCGAGGTGAAGGCCACCGACGTCCGCGACGTGTTGTCGAAGAGCGCCTTGGCGTCGCCGCCCGACGCGAGGTCGGTCGCCGTCGCGGTGCCGCGACCGGGACCGGTCGCGTCCCTGAGCGGCTTCGGTGCCTCGGTGCCCTGCGTCAGCGACGGCGGGGCGTCCTGGGCGCGGGCGCCGAAGTCGGACGGCTTGGCGCCCATCGCGAAGTCGACCGTGGTCGGGCCGGTGAGCTCGTCCTGGCTGATCGAGACGCTCTTGTGCTTCTGGCCGTCGATCGTGACGCCCTGGACGTAGATCGAGCGCTCCGAGTTGCCCGGCGCATTGACGACGAGGTCACCCTGGGTGCGCTTGACCCGCACCTGCTCGAACTTCGGCGACCCGATGGCCCAGTTGGCCGAGCCGACCTGGAGCGGGTAGATGCCGAGCGAGGAGAGGACGTACCACGCCGACATCTCGCCGTTGTCCTCGTCACCCGGGTAGCCCTGGCCGATCTCGCCGCCCACGTAGAGGCGTCGCATGATCTCGCGGACCTTCTCGGCCGTCTTCCACTGCTGGCCGGTCCAGTCGTACATGTAGGCGATGTGGTGGCTCACCTGGTTGCTCTGGCCGAGCTGCCCCATCCGGACGTCGCGGGCCTCGAGCATCTCGTGGATGACGCCGCCGTAGCCGCCGGGCTTCGTCGCCGTCTCGGGCGTCGAGAAGAACGTGTCGAGCTTCTTCGCGAGCGCGTCACGGCCGCCGTAGAGGTTGGCCAGGCCGTTGCCGTCGAACGGGGCGTGGAAGGCGAAGTTCCAGGCGTTCGTCTCGGTGTAGTCGCCGCCCCAGTCCTCGGGGTCGAAGCTCGACGGGAAGGTCCCGTCGGCGCCGCGGCCCTGGAAGAAGCCGACCTTCGGGTTGAAGAGGTTGCCGTAGTGCGTCGAGCGCTCGAGGAAGTACTTCGACTCCTCGACGAGCTGCGCCCGGCGTGACGCCGGCGTCGCGGGGTCCGTGGCGAGCTTGGCCGCCATGGTGCCGATGCCGAAGTCGTTGACGAGCCCCTCGAGACCCCACGACACGCTCTCCCCGGTGTTGGTGCTCGTGTAGCCGAGGAAGGTGGACGTGTCGAGGCCCTTGCGACCGACCGCACTCGACGTCGGGAGCACCGTGGCGTTCTTCACCGCCGCGTCGTAGGCGGCGAGCGGGTCGGGCAGCTTGACGCCCTTGGCGTACGCGTCGGCGAAGGCCACGTCGGAGCTCGTGCCGGTCATGAGGTCGGCGTAGCCCGGCGAGCTCCACCGCGCGACCCAGCCGCCGTCGCGGTACTGCTGCACGAAGCCGTCGGCGATCTCGGCCGCCACCTCCGGGTAGAGCAGGCTGTAGGCCGGCCACACGGTGCGGTAGGTGTCCCAGAAGCCGTTGTTGACGTAGATCTTGCCGTCCTTGACCGCGGCGTTCGTCGTCGTCGCGGTGGCCGAACCGCTCTTGGCCGCAACCGGGCTCGCGTACTGGTAGTGCGGAGCCGCAGCCGTGCCGGTGTTCTCGAACTGGCTGTTCGGGTAGAGGTTGAGGCGGTAGAGGTTGGAGTAGAGCGTCGTCCGCTCGGTGTCGTTGGTGCCCTTGACGCTGACCACGCCGAGACGGTCGTTCCAGGCCGTCTTGGCGGCCGCGCGCACGGCGTCGAAGTCGCGGGTGGCGAGCTCGAGCGCGTGGTTCTTCTTCGCCTGGTCGAGCGAGATGAACGACGTCGAGAGCTTGAGCGTGACCTGCTTGGTCGTGCTCGTGTCGAAGCTCGCGTAGCGGGTGCCGACGTGGCCGCCCGGCGCCGTGCCGACCGCCGTGGCGGGCCGGTCGAAGGTGCCGTAGACGAACATCCGGCTGCGGCCGGCGGAGAGGCCGCTGCCGTTGTCGACCCAGCCGGTCATGGTGCCGGTGGCCGCGTCGACCGTGAAGGTGCCGTTGTCGTCTCGGGTGTCGACGACGAGGCTGCCCTTGGTCGCCGAGGCGGGGAAGGTGAAGCGGTAGACGCCGCCGTGGTCGGCCGGGGCCGTCTCGGCGGTCAGGCCGCCGGCGAGGACCACCTTGTAGTAGTCGGGGTGGGCCAGCTCGGTCGCATGGTCGAAGGCGAGGCCGCGACCGGACGCGCTGCCCGTCGGGGTGCCCGTCGCGATGGACGGCATGACCGACATCTGGTTGCGGTCGCCCATCCACGGGCTCGGCTCGTGCGAGACCGCAAGGCCTTGCAGCACAGGGAGGTTCGCCGCGTTGTTCTGCGACTGGTAGTAGTACTCCCACGACTGCGAGTTCGCGTCGGTCACGGGGGTGAAGAAGGTGAACCCGTTGGGCACTGCGCTGATCGGCAGGTTGTTGCCGCGCGAGAAGCCGCCCGACGCGTTGGTGCCGCGTCGCACGTCGACGTAGTTCGTCAGGTCCGAGCCGTCGACGACCGCCGGCGAGGACTGCACCGCGACGTCGTCGATCCAGCCGCCGAAGCGCGTGTCCTTCTTGGCGCCGCCGACGTTGTCGTAACCGACGAGGACGCGGTCGATGGTCTTGCCTGCCGCGACCTTTCCGACCTCGAGGGTGACGGCGTTCCACTGGTTGGCGTAGAGGATCTTGCCCTTGCCCTGCCCGCTCGGGCTGCCGGCGACGCCGTGCACGTCGTCGGCGCCGAGGTCGGACAGGTAGGTGCCGTCGGTGAAGCGCACGTCGAGCGCGGCATACGTCGACGGGTACTCGAGGTCGCCCGAGATCATGTCGGGGAAGATCTTGTAGCTCAGCCGGGTCTGCGACGTCACCGGCAGGTCGACGTCGAACAGCCGGTTCCAGGCGTAGCCACGGCCGTCGGCGGTGTGACCGCCGGAGTAGCGCAGCGCCTTGACGCCGGTCCAGCCGACGAGCGGTTTGATGTTGAAGCCGGAGATGGGCCCCGAGCCGACGATCGTCTTCATCGGCGTCGCCGGGCCGGAGCCCGTGCTGCCGTCGGAGAGGTCCCAGTCGGCGAGCTGGACGGTGCCGCCCGAGTGGATGGCGGTCACGTTGAGGCGGTAGTACGCGTACGTCCCGGGCGTCGTCACGTCGAAGGTCCGCGTCGCGAAGCGTCCGGAGAAGTCGATGCCGGTGCGGCGGTCGAGGTCGGTCCACGTCGTGCCGTCGGCCGATCCCTGGAGCGTGAAGTCCTTCGGGTCGCGCTCCGGGGAGTCGTTGGCCGAGGTCAGCGAGTAGCGGACGGCCTTGGCCGGCGTACCGAGCTGGTAGCGCACCCAGGCGCTCGAGGCGAAGGCGAGCCACTTGCTGTCGGGGTTGGCGTCGGCGAGGTTCGCCGCAACCTCCCCCGGGGCGTTCTCGGCGCTCGCGGTGACGCCGACGACCGAGCCGAGCAGGCTCCCGTCGGCGCTCGCCGTGCCGGAGACGTTCTGCTGCCGCGGGCCGCTGGGGCCGACCTCGACGGTCGACAGCGCGGGCTGCGGCTGACCGGTCTCGAACGAGGTCGAGAAGTCACCCGCGCCCGCGACGGCGGTGGGTGCTGAGAGCGGCGCCGCGGCAGGGCTGCCGGCGGCGTTCGCTGAAGCGGGACCGGCGACCGCACCCGCGGTCGACGTGGCCAGGACTGCCAGGGCGATGACGCCTCTGTGGATCCCGGATCTCATGGACATGGGTTCCTCCGTGCTCGTCGTTGAGCCGTGCTGAATGTGAGGTCGGCGCCGGCGACCCCGAGCCGCCTCCGACCCGGCAGAGACTCGCCGCACCCGACAAAGGGCGTCAACAGCCCGAACCGATCTTGTCCGGTCAGGACATCGGATCGGACAGAACGCCCCTGCGGCGAGACTTCGGGGGGATGTGGCGTTGCCATCCGAGCGCTCGCTGGTCAGACTGCGGGCATGACAGCGTTGTCTGACCACCGGACAGCCGCCCGCCCGACCATGGCCGACGTCGCCGCCGAGGCCCACGTCTCGGTCAAGACCGTCTCGCGTGTGGTCAACCACGAGCCGGGCGTGCGACCCGACACGGCCGAACGAGTGCGCGCCGTCATCGAGCGACTCGGATTCCGACGCCACGACGGTGCCCGCCTCATGCGCCAGGGCCGCACCTTCACCATCGCCCTCGTCGTGGAGGACCTCGCCAACCCCTTCTACTCGCAGGTCGGCGCGGCCGTCGAGCGCGAGGCGCGCATCCGCCAGCACCAGCTCATCACGGCCTCCGCCGAGGGCTCGCCGTCGCGCGAGCGCGCGGTCATCGAGGCGCTCGTGGGCCGCCGCGTCGACGGCATCGTCGTCGTGCCCGCCGACGAGAGCGCTTCCTCGGACGCCGTGCTCGAGGCGAGCCACACCCCCATCGTCTACATGGACCGACCCGTGCGCGGCACCCCGCGCGACACGATCCTCAGCGACAACCACGGCGGCATCCGCAGCGCCGTCGAGCACCTCGTCGCCCACGGCCACCGCAACATCGCCTTCTACGGCGACGACCCGGCCTTCTGGACGGCACGACAGCGCCGCGACGCGTTCGTGACGACGCAGCAGAGCCTGGGCCTGCCCGCCAGCCCACGCGTCTCGATGGGCCCGCACACGCCGGTCTCCGTGCACGAGACGCTGAGCCAGTGGACGACCGGGCCGGAGCCGATCACCGCGGTCATCACCGGCAACAACCGCATCACCCTCGCCGCCCTGCTCGCCCTGCGCGAGCTGCGGCTGCCCCTGTCGCTCGTCGGCTACGACGACTTCGAGCTCGCCGCGCTCATCGACCCGCCGGTCACCGTCGTGCACCAGGACCCGGCGGCCATGGGACAGAAGGCCGCCCAGCAGCTCTTCGCGCGGCTGCTCGGCGACGAGTCCCAGGCGCAGACCGTCGTCATGCCGACGCGGCTCATCGTGCGCGCCTCCGGCATCCGCCGCGGGACACCGACCCGATGACCCCGCCACGCACCTCCAGCACCGACCCGAGGAGCACCACCACCGTGTCCGAGACCACCGTGTCCGACCCGACGCGCCTGCCGCTCAACACGCCCCACCGGTTCTACCGGGGCGGCGAGCGCATCCTCGCCTTCCGCGGGCTCGACGTCCCGGAGGCCTTCGACGGCCACCGCCCCGAGGACTGGCTCGCCTCGACGACGCGCCTGTTCGCCGAGGGCGGGGACGGCGTCACGGTCCTCGCCGACGGGACGCCGCTGCCCGACGCGCTCGCCAGCGACCCCGACCACTGGCTCGGCGCCGACCACGTCGCCAGGCACGGTATCGAGCCGGGCCTGCTGACGAAGCTGCTCGACGCCGGTGAGCGGCTGCCCGTCCACTCCCACCCCGACCGCGCCTTCGCCGCGGCCCACCTCGACTGCGACCACGGCAAGACGGAGGCCTGGATCGTGCTCGACGCCGAGCCCGGCGCGTGCGTCTGGCTCGGCTTCCGCGACGAGCTGCCCGCCGACGAGCTGGCCGGGCTCGTCGAGGCCCAGGACGAGCGGCTCCTCGCCGCGCTCAACCGGATCGAGGTGCACGCGGGCGACACCGTCCTCGTGCCCGGTGGTCAGCCGCACGCCATCGGCGAGGGGGTCTTCGTCCTCGAGCTGCAGGAGCCGACCGACCTGTCCGTCATGCTCGAGCACCGTCGCTTCGGCCTCGAGGAGGCACACGCGTTCCTCGGGCTCGGCCTCGCGCGCGCCCTCGAGAGCGTCGCCCTCGGGCCACTGACGTCCGACGGCCTGGACCGGCTGCGCCGTCGGTGGACCGACGTCGAGGCGTCGGGCCCCGCCCTGCCGGACGAGGCCTCGGAGTACTTCCGGGCCGAGGTCCTGCGGGCGAGTGCCGGAGCCTCGGCCACCGGCGCGGCGGCCTTCGCCGTGACGGTCGTCGTCGCCGGCGCCGGGGTGCTGACCACCGGGACGGACGCGCCCCGCACCACCGAGGTGGCGCGGGGCGACGTTCTGCTCGTGCCGTACGGGGCCGGTGACGTGCGCCTCGAGGGCGACGTCACCGTCGTCCGCTGCATGCCGCCGGCCTGAGCCGGCGCCCTGCGACCGCGGCCTCAGTCGGTCGTGCGGCGGATGAAGGCACGCACGGCCAGCGGGGAGACGACGGCGGTGATCGCGACCGACCAGATCACCGTCGTGAGGACCGGGTAGTGGAGGGGCAGGGCGGCGTCGGGCAGTGCCGCGGGGCCGTTGCCCCACAGCTCGCGCATCGCCTGGACGAGCGAGCTGATCGGGTTCCACTCGGCGATGGTGCGCAACCAGCTGGCCATGCCCACCGTCGGTGCGAAGGTGTTGGCCAGGAACGTGATCGGGAAGATCGTCGTGAACATCAGACCGTTGACCGCCTCGGGCGAGCGCATCGACGAGCCGACGAGGATGCCCACCCAGATCATGGCGAAACCGAAGAGCAGCAGCAGCGCGAAGGCGAGCAGCGCCTTGCCGATGCCGTTGTGGATGCGCCAGCCGATGGCCAGGCCGGTGAGCGACATGACGAAGATGCCGATGCTCGAGTGGATGATGCTGTAGATGCTGCGCCCGACGAGCACGGAGCCCCGCGAGATCGGGAGCGAGCGGAACCGGTCGATGATGCCCTTGCCGAGATCCATGTTGAGGCCGATCGCGACGATGAACGCGGAGAAGGCCATGGTCTGGGCCATGATCCCCGGCATCAGCCACTCCCGGTAGTTGAAGCCGGGGATGACGATCGACCCTCCGAAGACGAAGGCGAAGAGCAGCACGAACATGACCGGCTGGATCGTGACGTCGGTGAGCATCTCGGGCTGTCGCTTGATGTGCTTGAGGCTGCGCCACACCATCGTCGTGACCTGGCGGACGAAGCCGGGCGGCTGGAAGTCGTGGGGCTCGACGTGGGCAACCCGCGTGGCCTCCTGAACTGCGGAGTCGGTCATCGCTGCTCCTCGGTCTGCGTGCTGGGTTCGGTGGGGGTCTCGGCGCTGTCGCCGGCCGGCGGCTCGGCGCGGTGGCCGGTGAGGCTGAGGAAGACGTCGTCGAGGCTGGGCCGCTGCAGGCCCAGGTCGTCGAGCACGATCTCGCTGCGCTCGAACACCGTCGCGACGCGCGTCATGTCGGACAGCCCGTCGGCCGGGGCGGTCAGCTGACGGGCCGCCACGTCGACGTGCACCTCGGGGACGTGGGCGGCGAGCAGCGCGCGAGCCGCCTCGAGCTGGTCGGCGTGCGACACCGTGAGGACGATCGCGGCCTTGCCCGACTGGTCCTTGAGCTCGAGCGGTGTGCCCTGGGCGATGATGCGGCCGTGGTCGATGACGACGATGCGGTCGGCCAGCTGGTCGGCCTCCTCGAGGTACTGCGTCGTGAGGAGCAGCGTCGTGCCGTCGCGCACGAGGCCACGCAGCACGTCCCAGAGCTCGACGCGGCTGCGCGGGTCGAGACCCGTGGTCGGCTCGTCGAGGAAGAGGACGGGCGGCGTGGCGATGAGGCTGACCGCGAGGTCGAGCCGGCGCCGCATGCCGCCGCTGTAGTCCTTGACCACCTTGTTGCCGGCGTCGGTGAGGGAGAAGCGCTCGAGCAGCTCGGCGGACAGACGGCGTACCTCACCCCCCGGCAGGCCGTAGAGCGAGCCCATCATCCTGAGGTTCTCGCGACCGGTGAGCAGCTCGTCGACCGTGGCGGCCTGGCCCGTGAGGCCCATGCTGCGGCGGACCAGCTCGGGCTCGCGGGCGACGTCGTGGCCGGCGACGCGGGCCGAGCCGCTCGTCGGGCGGCTCAGGGTCGTCATCATGCGGACGGTGGTGGTCTTGCCGGCACCGTTGGGACCGAGCAGACCGAGGACCGTGCCCTGGGGCACGGAGAAGCTGACGTCGTCGACGGCGGTCATGTCGCCGAAGCGTTTGACGAGGTGCTCGGCCTCGATGGCCGGACCTGTGGACCGGTCGCGCACGGCGCGCGCGTCGGTGGTGATGGTCATGTGCGGGCTCCCCGGGTGAGTCGTGCCTGTGGGACGAGAGGTGTGAGTTGCGGCGTGCGACGACCTTAGGCGTCACCACCGACAAGCCTCATCGACGAAGTGAACGCCGTCAACATGTTTGGGGCAGTTCGCCCACGGCGTACGCCATCCGTCGCCGCAGTCGGCACGTTCCGAGCGCTCGCGTGCGACGCTGGACGGACGCACCGAGATCGGAGACCGCCATGACCCAGCTCGCCCCGCGCCCCCAGACCACCCTCCGGACGCCGCTGTTGCGCGAGGTCTACGGACGCCTCCTGCGCGGCCTGCGCACCCGCCAGGGACGCACCCTCGCCGAGGTCGCCGCGCGTGCCGGCATCTCGGTCGCCTACCTCTCCGAGGTGGAGCGGGGGCTCAAGGAGCCGTCGTCCGAGGTGCTCGAGGCGGTCTGCGTCGCCCTCGGCTCCAGCATCACCGGCCTCGTCGGCGCCGCCCACCGCGAGCTGCGCGACCTCACCTCCGAGGGCACCGGTGGCCGCGTCCTCGACCTCACCTCGCGCGTCGGGTCGAGCATCGCGACCCCCTCGGACGCAGCGACGGGTCCGGTGCTGCTCGTCGCGTGAGCGGCACCGGACCCGTCGGCGACGGGAGCCGGCTCAGTCGATGAGGCTGCCCCACGTGTTGTTGCCGACGACGCCGTCGACGACCAGCCCGGTCTTGGTCTGGTAGGCCCGCACCGCCGAGTACGTCGCCGGGCCGAACGACCCGTCGACGGTCAACGCGTAGCCGGCGTCGACGAGCTCGCGCTGCAGGCCCTTGACGGCCTCGCCGCTCGCGCCCTGGCGCAGCACGGGCAGCAGCGAGTACCACGTGTTGTCGCCGACGACGCCGTCGACGGACAGCCCGTGGGCGGACTGGTAGCTGCGCACCGCGGAATCCGTTGCGGGGCCGAAGGACCCGTCGGCGGTGACGCTGCGGCCCGACGCCCTGAGCAGGTACTGCACGGTGCGTACGGCCGCCCCGCTGCTGCCGCTGCGCAGCACCGGCAGGCTCGTCTCCGTCGTGCTGCCGCCCGTGCCACCGCTGCCGTACTTCGACAGGACGTCGTTGGCGTACGCGATGCGCTGGGTCGTCGCGCACGTGCCGCACCGCTCGAACTTCTGCATGAAGACGGTCGTCGCCGTGCTGACGGAGGTCGACGCCCTCAGGTCGGCGAGGCCGTAGGCCGAGAAGGTCGACAGCTCGTACCACGTGAAGTCGAGCTGGGCCGTGAGGCTGTAGCGGCTGCGCGCGCTGAGCCCGGCGTACCAGACCACGTTGTCCCGGGAGTCGGTGTCCCAACGGCCGCCCTCGCTCCACTGCGCGATCCCCATGCCGGGTCCGCTGGGCTGGTTGGCGTAGGGGTTGATCGGGCTGCCCGACTCCTGGATGAGGTTGCCGACGATGCCGGCGGACTGGCGTTCGGTGAGCCCCTTGGACACGAAGTAGTCGAAGGCGATCTCGTCGTTCGAGGCGGCGAGGGCGCTCGGGGCCGAGACCACGCCGAGGATCGCCACGGCCACGCCGGCGAGCAGCCCGGCGACGGTCCTGCGGGCGGTGCTGGTCTTCATCTGGTCCTCCGATCCCCCGCCGCGACCTTCACCAGCCGGCACATGCGTCCGCGTCCCAGGCGATGCTCGTCCGGATGTCGACGTGGGCGTGGTCGTCGTGGGCCGGGTAGCCCGGACCGAAGATGCCACCGAAGCCGGCGTAGCGGGCCTGCTTGGCGATGCTGCAGATCGAGGTGGCGCTGTCGCCGGGGACGAGGTCGAGGGCGCCGCCCGTGAGGTGGATGCTGTTGCTCGCACCACCGACAGAGGCGTTGCAGGCGGAGTCGCGGTAGCCCGACGTGACCTTGAGCGGGTGGTCGCCGAGCTGGTGGCGCAGCGCCTCGGCCCGCCACAGGGCGCGCTTCATGTTCTCCTTGTTGGCCGCCGTGCCCGTGAAGCCCCGGCCGCAGTTGTAGCTCGCCTCGGCGTAGGTGAAGTGGAGCGGCGAGCAGTCGGGGTCCTGCAGGGCGTAGATCTTCGAGAACGTCGCGGGGCCGGCGACCCCGTCGGCCGTGAGGCCGTATGCCCTCTGGAAGTTCGTGACGGCGGCCGTGGTCTGCGGGCCGAAGGAGCCGTCGATGCCCATGACCTGGCCGCGCGGCACCCAGCCGGCGACGCGGATCTGGAGCTGCGTCACGTCGGAGCCCGACGCGCCGGAGCTCAGCGTGCGGGGCCACGAGTAGCACTCGTCGGCATGGGCGGTGGGTGCCGTCGCCGTCACGGTGGCGGTCGCGACGCCGAGGCCTCCGAAGGCGATGGCGAGTGCGGCGATGACGCGTGTGAGTCGGTTCCTGCGCATGCGATGTCCCTTTCGTGAGCTGCCTGTCCCTACAGGCCGAGCGTGTCCGAGTGGCGCGGGTTCTGCGCGCCGAGTGCATGGGGAGCACTCCCCATGCACTCGGCGCGCGCGCTGGTACCTCCCCCGGACAACCCGGTCACCGGGTCCGGACATCGACTCCTCACGGCAGGGCTCAGGTCCGGGTGACGGCGGCGCCTCCCTGCGCCACCGTCACCCCTCCCTGGCGGACGCCGCTAGGGCGTCACCTGGCTGATCCGCGTCGACCAGTTGCCGAGCGCGGTGCGCGACCCCGCCGCCCCCGGAGCGGAGGCGCAGGTGCCGAGCTTGTTGTCGCCGGTGGTGGCCCCGAAGAAGCGGCCGCCCCACGTCGTGTAGTCGCACGCGCTGGCGACGTACTCGCTCGCGATCCACACGGAGCTGCCGTCGACCGCGGCCGCGCCGTAGTCACCCCAGCGGGTCCGCGGCGGGTTGCCGACCTGCGCCTTGTAGCTGGTGAACCCGTCGTCGGTGGCCTTGCCCTCGGCGGCGACCGAGATGGGTCCGGTGCCCACGAGACCGTCGATGGCGGCATACCCGGCGCTCGGGTAGGTCGTCGCGTCCGTGTAGCTGAACGCCATGACACCGCGACCGCTCGGCGTGACGCCGATGGCCGGGTAGGTCAGGTCGGCCCCGGCCCTGCCGAGGTAGCCCTGCAGCGCCATCTTCGCCGACACGGAGCCCGTGGCGACCGACGGCTTGACGACGAACCACGCGATGCCGGCGCGCTGGGCGCCGCCCTCGGGGTTGAGCGCGGTGTCGAGGGCACCCCACAGCTTGCCGTTGGCGTACGTGACCTGCTGCATGCGGGTGTCGTTGGAGTCCGGGGTCGAGACGACCTCGTTGTGCGCCGGCTGGGCGCCGAAGAGGAGCCTCCAGCACCCGACGCCGGCGATGGTCGACGTCGTCGTGTCGTTGATGCAGTAGCCCTGCGGCGTCGCCGTGGTCGGCGCGGTCCCGGCCCCGGGCTGCTTCGTCTTGGGCGGGATGGCGTACGTCTCGGACGGCACGACCTTGTTGCTGAGCGACAGCGCTGGCGTCGCCGAGGCGAGCGAGGCCGTGTTGGTCAGCGCCCAGACCACGACGGTGCTCGACACGTAGCTGCCACCGGTGCCGGCGACGGGGTGCGTCGCCTCGTCCGCAGCGGTGGAGCTGAGGAGGTACTCCGTGCCGTTCGCGCCGAGCTCGTAGGAGCCCGTCCCCGGCGACTGTGCCGGCCAGACGGTGAAGCCGGGCTGTGTCGAGCCCGCATCACTGGGCAGAGGGACCGAGCCGGACGTGTCGATGTGCTGCATCGAGACCGTCGGGGCACCGGCGGCCAGCTGCGCCTTGGACAGGGCGTAGATCTGGGCTCCGGCGAACCCGTTGTGGTTCCACGGGTAGGCGTTCGTCGTGACGTAGATGCCGTTGGCGTCGGCCCCGATGTGGGGGTAGTCGCCGAGGTAGGGGCCGGCGTTGGCGCCGCCGGTGTTGGTGCCGTCGCCGGTCACGTCGAACGTGAAGATGTTCCACGTCCCCCGCGGGTCGGCCGTGCGGCTCACGGCGACGTCGATGTGGTTCTGGAGGGTGAGAGCGCCGGCCGGGGTCGTCTCCAGGGTGAGGACCGCGACGAAGAAGCGCTGCGTGGCGGCGTCGAAGAGGCAGACCGGGTCGGTGATGCTCTGGGCGCGGACGCCGGTGGACCGGTTGATCGCCGGGGCGTAGCCGAAGAACGAGTTGAGGTCGACGGCGTGGCCGACGTCGGTCGGGAAGCCGCTGACGACGTTCGTCGCCGTGTTGTCCGGCAGGACCGAGGTGCCGTGCTTGTCGTAGACGTTGAGCACGTCGTTGACGGCCTCGAGGACGTAGCCGTTGCCGACGCAGAGAGCCTGGTCGGGCGGCTCGACGGTGAACTGGTTGCCACCGCGGGCGTACCTCTGCTGGAAGAGGTTCAGGCCCTCGAAGGACGTCCCGAGCTGCGGGTTGGACTTGGCCTTCTGCCCGCTCTTGACGGAGATGGAGTGGCTGCTGCCGTGCCCGTCGGACAGGCTGCGGTCGGTGATGGTGCCGGGATAGGGGTCGGGCCCGGCGTCGCCGTCGGCGTCGTCGGGCTCACCCATGAACTCCTCGTCGGTGACGTCGCCGGAGCCGGACGGGGTGAAGGCCCCGGTCGCCGCGGCAGACGTGCCGACGAGGTGAGCGCTCGAGCCGGACTCGGCCTGGGCCTGGGTCGCCGGCAGCCCGAGGGCGGCGAGGGCGAGGATCGGGACGGAGATGGAACTGATGCGCATGAGGCGCGACCTACGTGGACCAGCCATGAGCTCCCCTTCGAGGAAGTGGAGCCCGTCCGGGGCATCACCCGTCGCTGTCGGACGGTGGGCGGGCCGGGGGCGGGCGAGGGATGGAGAAAGAACACCTGAGGGCCCTCGGCGCCGGGTCACTCGGCCTTGCACTGAGCACTCTTGCACCGCGCGCCGGGGCCTGTCCACGGAATCGACCCGTCCTCCTCACCGCCCGACCGGCACCGCCTCCGTGGCTCGCTCGATGACGTGGTCGACGATCCCGAACTCCACGGCCTGCTGGGCCGTCAGCACCTTGTCGCGGTCGGTGTCGAGGCGCAGCTGGTCGATCGAGCGCCCGGTGTGGTGACTCAGCACCTCCTCGACCTGCGCACGCACCCGGAGCAGCTCGTCGGCCTGGAGCGCGAGGTCGCTCACCGTCCCCTGGCCGCCGGCGGAGGGCTGGTGCAGCAGGACCCGCGAGTGGCGCAGGGCGAAGCGGCGGCCCGGCTCACCGGCCGCGAGCAGCACCGCGGCCGCCGAGGCCGCCTGCCCGAGGCAGAAGGTCGCGACGGGGGACTGGACGAGCTGCATCGTGTCGTAGACGGCCATGAGCGCGGTGAACGAACCGCCGGGGCTGTTGACGTAGAGGGACACCTCGCGGTCGGGGGCGACGTAGGAGAGGTGGAGCAGCTGGGCCATGACGACGTTGGCGACCCCGTCGTCGATCTCGGTGCCCACGAAGATGATCCGCTCCTGGAGCAGCCGGCTGTAGATGTCGAAGCTGCGCTCGCCCGCCGGTGTGCGCTCGATGA
Source organism: Terrabacter sp. Root181 (assembly GCF_001428505.1). Lineage (GTDB taxonomy): Bacteria > Actinomycetota > Actinomycetes > Actinomycetales > Dermatophilaceae > Terrabacter. The sequence goes on along the minus strand of NZ_LMHU01000001.1, from coordinate 504,698 downwards.
CGTAGGGGATCGTGTAGCTGCTCACCGCAGGCCCACCTTGCGCTCGGCCCCGCCGGGACGGACGTCCGCGAGGGCGCTGACGACGTGGTCGACGATGCCGTATGCCGCCGCCTCCTCCGCACTGAACCAGCGGTCGCGCTCGCTGTCGCGGGTGATCTGCTCGACGGTCTGCCCCGTGTGCTCGGCCTGCAGCTCGTTGACCCGGCGCTTGACCGCCTTGAGGTTGGCGGCCTGGACCTCGACGTCGGCCGCGGTGCCCTGGATGCCGGCGGACGGCTGGTGCATCATGATCCGAGCGTTGGGCAGCGCGTAGCGCTTGCCGGGGGTGCCGGCACCGAGGAGGAACTGGCCCATCGATGCCGCGAATCCCACTGCGAGAGTGGAGACGTCGTTGGGGATGACCCGCATCGTGTCGTAGATCGCGAGCCCGGCGGTGACGGAGCCGCCGGGGCTGTTGACGTAGAGGCTGATGTCGGCGCGCGGGTCCCGGGCCGAGAGCAGGAGCAGCTGGGCGGTGATCCGGTTGGCGACCGGGTCGTCGACCTCCGCCCCGAGGACGATGATCCGCTGGTGGAGCAGCTGCATCGAGAGCTGGTCGTCGAGCGGTCCTGGCATGAGTGAGTCGGTCATGCACCCAGCGTGACCCCGGTTCACACGACAGGGAGTCCCGCTCTGCCGCGGGCAGATTCGCCGACAGCGTATGCCGCCCGGGCGATATCCCGTTGGCGCGCGCCGTCCGCTGCCACCACGATGGGCGCATGGCCGGAAAGACGTATCCCGACATGTGGGTCGACCCCGAGGACGACCCCCGATCGCAGGAGGCGCTGCTCGGCGACGAGCGCACGACCCTGCTCGACTACCTCTCCAACTACCGCCTCACGCTGGAGCTGAAGTGCTCGGGCCTGACGGCGGAGCAGCTCGCGACGCGGTCGGTGCCGCCGTCGACGATGTCGCTCCTCGGGTTGGTGCGCCACCTCGCCCAGGTGGAGCAGTCGTGGTGGCGGCGCGTCATGGCCGGCGAGGCCACGTCCTTCCTGTACCGGCGTGACGACGACCGAGACGCCGACTTCACGGACGCGACCGGTGACGACGAGGTCGTCGACGAGGCGTGGGCGCGGTGGCGCGAGGAGGTGGCGAACGGCGACGCCTTCGTGGCGGCCGCGGAGTCCCTCGATCTCGTCAGCCTCGACCCGAGGAACCCGATCAACCTGCGCGAGGTCCTCGTCCACCTCATCGAGGAGTACGCCCGGCACTGTGGCCACGCGGACCTGCTCCGGGAGTGCATCGACGGCGCCACCGGACAGTGAGGCGTTGACGCGGTCCGACCCGGCCGGCACCCCGACTCGGACGACTGATGGCATGCTCTGACCATGGAAGCCGACGTCGTCGTCGTGGGAGCCGGTCTGGCCGGTCTCGTCGCCACCGCAGAGCTCGCCGACCGCGGCAAGCGGGTCGTGCTCGTCGACCAGGAGGGTGAGCAGTCGCTCGGCGGCCAGGCCTTCTGGAGCTTCGGCGGGCTCTTCCTCGTCGACAGCCCCGAGCAGCGGCGGATGGGAATCAAGGACAGCCTCGAGCTCGCGACCCAGGACTGGATGGGCTCGGCACAGTTCGACCGTGACGAGGACTTCTGGCCCCGCAAGTGGGCCGAGGCCTACCTCTACTTCGCGGCCGGCGAGAAGCGGTCGTGGCTGCACGAGCAGGGGCACCGCCTCTTCCCCGTCGTCGGCTGGGCCGAGCGCGGCGACGGCCGGGCCGACGGCCACGGCAACTCGGTGCCGCGCTTCCACATCACGTGGGGCACGGGGCCCGGGCTCGTCGAGCCCTTCGAGCGACGGGTCCGCGCGGCCGTGGCGAGCGGCCGCGTCACCTTCGCCTTCCGCCACCGCGTCGACGAGCTCGTCTCGACCGCGGGCACCGTCACGGGCGTACGCGGTCGCCTCCTGGCGCCCGACGGCGTCGACCGTGGTCGGCCGAGCAGCCGGGAGGAGGTCGGCGACTTCGAGATCACGGCCCAGGCCGTCATCGTGACGAGCGGGGGCATCGGCGGCGACCACGAGCTCGTGCGCCGCGCCTGGCCCGAGCGGCTCGGCACGCCGCCGGCGCGCATGGTGGCCGGTGTCCCCGCGCACGTCGACGGGCGGATGCTCGGCATCACGCAGGCCGCGGGGGGCAACGTCATCAACCCCGACCGGATGTGGCACTACACCGAGGGCCTGCGCAACTGGGACCCCGTGTGGGACAACCACGGCATCCGCATCCTGCCCGGGCCCTCGTCCCTGTGGGTCGACGCCCGCGGCAGACGCTTCCCGGCGCCCTACTTCCCCGGCTTCGACACGCTCGGCACGCTGGGCCACATCATGCGCAGCGGGCACGACTACTCGTGGTTCGTGCTGACCCAGCGCATCATCGAGAAGGAGTTCGCCCTCTCCGGCTCGGAGCAGAACCCCGACCTCACCGGCAAGGACGTCAGACAGGTCCTCGGGCGGGCCCGCAAGGGCGCACCGGCGCCGGTCGAGGCGTTCAAGCGCCACGGCGAGGACTTCGTCGTCGCCGACACCCTCGACGAGCTCGTCCGGGGCATGAACGCGCTCACCGGTGACGACCTCATCGACCTCGAGTCACTGCGGCGCACGATCGTCGCGCGTGACAACGAGATGGACAACGACTTCACCAAGGACGCGCAGGTCACCGCGATGCGCGGCGCGCGGAACTACCGCGGCGACAAGCTGATCCGCGTCGCGAGCCCGCACAAGCTGCTCGACCCCAAGGCGGGACCCCTCATCGCGGTGCGCCTCAACATCCTCACCCGCAAGACGCTCGGCGGCCTCGAGACCGACCTCGCCGGGCGGGTGCTGCGTGCCGGTGGCGAGCCGCTGCCGGGGGTGTACGCCGCGGGCGAGGTGAGCGGCTTCGGCGGCGGCGGCATGCACGGCTACAACTCCCTCGAGGGCACCTTCCTCGGCGGCTGCCTCTTCAGCGGCCGCACCGCCGGCCGGTCGGCGGCCGCGGCGCTCTGACCGACGGTGCGGGTGGCGGCGAGCAGGACGAGGAGGCCGAGCGTGGTGAAGCCGGCGCCGACCCACAGCGGCGAGGTCCAGCCGAGACCGGCACCGATGGCGAGGCCCGAGACCCAGACACCGAGGAAGTTGCCGACGTTGAAGGCGGCGATGTTGGCCGAGGACGCCATGGTCGGGGCCCGGAGGCGTGGGCGAGGACCCGCATCTGCAGGCCTGGCACCGTCGCGAAGCCGAGAATCCCATCGCGAGCAGCATCGCCGCCGAGCCGAGCATGCTGCCCGACAGCAGCGCGAACGCGACGAGCGACACCGCGAGGGCGAGCGTCAGCACGACGAGCGTGCGGGTCAGGGCGCGGTCGGCCCAGTGACCACCCAGCAGGTTGCCCGCGAAGAGGCCGACACCGAAGAGGACGAGCAGCCACGGCACCGCCGACTCGTCGAAGCCGGTCACCCTGGTCAGGAGCGGCTCGGCGTACATGAAGGCGCCGAACATGCCGCCGAAGACACCCACGCACGCCGAGGTGCTCGAGGAGTCGCTCCAGAGCGCCGGCGAGCTGCCCGAGCTGGCACCGCTCGTCGAGTTCCTGCACCGTGCACCCTCGGGCCGGCGCGGTGGCTCACGCCGCGCCCAGCCCGCCCCGGGTCTGACCCGGGGTCAGTCGGTCCGGGGCCGCTCTCGGTCCGCGTCATCGCCCGCGTCATCGCCAAGGTCAGCGTCCGGGTCACCGTCCGCGTCGCCGTCCGGACGATCCGTCGCGGCATACCTCGGGACGTACCGCTGCCCGACGAGGCGACGCCACGCCGGCGGGCCGGACGCCACCGACCGCCTGAGCAGGCGGTGAGCCACCGGCGCCAGCGCCCACGTGCCGAACCAGACGACGACCACGCCGACCGCGAGGCCGGCGACGACGTCGTGCCAGTAGTGCGCGCCGGTGAGCACGCGCGAGGCCCCGATTGCGAGGGTGAGCGGGACGACGAGCCGCCACCACACCGGTGCCATGACGACCACGGCGGTGGCGAGGGCGCCGGCGATGGTCGCGTGGTTGCTGGGCCACGACCAGTCGCCCGCGGCCGGGCACGAGGCGACCGTCCGTACGGAGAGCGTGCGACACGGCCGCTCCTCTCGTACGAACCCCTTGACGACCTCGCTCAGGACGTAGGCCACGACGACGGAGACCGCAGCCGCGACCGCCACGGAGAGGTGCTCCAGGCCCTGGGAGCGCGCCCGCCAGATGAGCACGACGGCGACGCCGGCCAGGACGACGAGCCCGAGCTCACCGACCACCTCGAACGCGTCACCGACGACCGACGGCAGGGCCACCGCACCGGATGCCGTCGCACGGTAGGCGGCGTCGCGCACGACGAAGAGCAGTGCGACGACGACCACGACGACCGCGACCGTCGACAGGACGCCGGTGGCCGGCTCGCCGCCGAACCGTCGCCGCACGTCCACAGCACCGTCATCTCGAGAAGGCATGCGGACGACCGTAGGCGATGAAGATGAGAGCGACGGACACTCAGAGCCTGCCGCGCACCGGTGTGCGCTCGACCGGGTCGCCCTCGTCGGGCATGACCATCTCGGCGCGGACGCCGAGCAGCCGCACCTCCCGCTCCGCGTCGAGCGACTCCGCGAGGGCCACGGCCGCCTCGACGACGTCGCCGCGCTCGCTCGTCGGCGCCGCGAGCTTGCGGGCCTTCGTCGAGGTGAAGAACGGGGCGTAGCGCACCTTGAGGGTCACCCGGAAGACCTGACGCCCCTCCTTGACCGTGTCGTCGAAGACCTGCGAGGCGAGCTCGCGGACCGCAGCGCGCACCTCGTCGGGCGTCGTGAGGTTGCGCTGGTAGGTGGTCTCGCGGCTGTGCCCGCGCGCGATCCACGGCGAGTCGTCGACGACCGCCGAGCCGATGCCGCGCCCGAGCTGGGAGTACCAGACGCCCATGCGCGGACCGAACTCGCCGACGAGGACGGCCTCGTCGGCATCGGCCAGCTCGCGCACGGTGTGGATGCCGTGACCGGACAGGCGCTTGGACACCTTGGACCCGACGCCCCACAGGTCGATCGTGGGTCGGTCGCCCATGACCTCGAACCACGTCTCGCGGGTCAGCCGGAAGACGCCGCGGGGCTTGCCGAAACCGGTCGCGATCTTGGCCCTGACCTTGTTGTCACCGATGCCGACCGAGCAGTGGAGCGCCGTCGCGTCGAGCACGGCGGCACGCGCCCGCTCGGCGAAACCCTCCGGGTCGTCGGTCTCTACCCCGAGGAAAGCCTCGTCCCACCCGAGCACCTCGACGACGACGCCGAGGCCGCGCAGCGCGTCCATCACGTGCTCGGACGCCTCGGTGTAGGCCGGGGCGTCGACGGGCAGGATCACCGCGTCGGGCACCTTGCGCGCGGCGAGACGGAGCGGCATGCCGGACCCGACTCCGAACTCACGGGCCTCGTAGCTCGCGGTGGACACGACGGCCCGCTCGGTGGGGTCACCTCGACCACCCACGATGACCGGCCGGCCGGCCAGCTCGGGTCGGCGCAGCACCTCGACCGCCGCGATGAACTGGTCGAGGTCGACGTGCAGCACCCAGTGGGGCGGGCCCGCGCTCATCCCGCCATTGTGCCCGGCGGGTGTGACGGTGTCGGCGCGTCAGCTCCGGGAGGAGCGGTCGCGCCGGTCGGGACGGGGCGATCGGTCACCCACGGGCTTGCCGCCGCGGAAGGTGTAGACCGCCGGGCCGTCGGACGACGACTGCGCGTCGTCCAGGTCGCCGTCGCGGTGCCGCGCCGGGTCGCCGAACGGCTCGTCGAAGCCGTCGCGTGACTCGGCCGGCACGTCGGCAGGCCCGGCCGCGAGCCGGGGCGCGGGCCCGGCCGCGGCGTCCTGCTCGCGCGCCGCGAGCATGACGCCGTGGAAGAGCATGGCGGCCGCGACGGCCGTCAGCGCGAATGCCGACACCGCGAGCGGCAGTCCGGTGTGGGCACCGCCGATCTCGGAACGGAGGAGGTGCAGGCCGCCGGCGACCGCCCCCACGACCGCGGCGCCGACGAACCAGATGATCGTGGCCCGGGTCATTGAATTCCCCACGAGGTCACTGTGGCACACGTCCGCGCCACCCGAGAGCACCTCGACAGGGGCGCGGTGCCCGTGGCGCGGGCCCATACCCCCGGGGGCAGAGTCCGACAGGTTTCGTTCAGGGGCGTGCCGACGTCGCGGACGCCGACGCCGAGGCCGGTGCGAGCTCGACGACGGTCGGGCCGCCCTGGCGTCCGGACTTGTCGGCACGCGCCCCCGGAGTCACGGAGAAGCCGGTCATCGACGTGCTGGCCGCCCCGGAGCCGCCGATGCCGGCATCGGACAACGCGGGCCTCGGATCGCTCGACGTCGTCGATCCCTTGGAGGCCTTCGACGTCTTCGACCCCTTGGAGGTCTTGGTGCCCTTGGAGTCCTTCGAGGTCGTGGAGGTCCTCGGGTCCTTGCCGCTCTTGCCGCTCTTGCCGCCCTTGGCGCTCTTGGACGCCGTCGGGTCCGCGACCCCGGTGGGGGCGGCGGCGGGGCTCAAGGCGTCGGGCGAGAGGGTGAGGGCCTGGCCACCGGCCGTCGAGCCCGACGCCGCCACGGCGGTGTCGGCACGAGGGGCGGCCGCGGGCGTCGCGTCGACGACGGGAACCACCGGCTCGTCAGGAGCGCTCGCGGCCGGGGTCCGGACCGGCCCTGGCGCCGTCGTGGCCGCGACCGGCGGCGTGACCGAGGCGGCCGCATGGGACGGGGGGACGGCGGCATACGCCGTGCTGGTGTCGGTGACGTGCTCGGAGCTGACCGGGACCGGCGCGCTCGGAAGCACCTCCACGCCCGGGCGGCGGTCGTGCGTGGCGACCGAGCCGACGATGAGGGCCGTGACGGCCGCGCCGAGGAGCAGCCCGGCTCCGCGCTGACCACCGACCTGCGAGAGCGAGAGGTGGCCGCGCACGAGGGCGGCGCTCGCGGCCAGGAGGGTGGACACCCCGATGACGATGAGGCCGCCGGTCAGCCCGCCGACGAGGCAGCTGAAGAGGACGAGCACACCGAGGACGGCGAAGCCCGCGAGGGCCCCCTCCGGGATCCGGCGCGCTGGACGGTCGGCGAGCAGGTCGACCCGCCCGTCGTCCACCATGGCGCTCGGCCGGGTCGGCAACGTGAACGAGGCGTTCTCGAGAGCTGCCGAACAGGGCATTTCGGACTTCACGTCGCCAGTGTGGTCGATCCGGGGCCCCGCGTGGGGCTCCGACCCGTCCTGAAGGTGTCCGACGCCGACATCGTCCGGTCGCTCCGCACGGGCGACCGAGCCGGCGGCCGCCCAGAGCTGCCATCCGCGGGGCGGCACGGGCCAGGACGGGTCGGGCAGCCAGCGCTCCGGGTCGCCGTGCGTCGGCGTCATGCTCATGGTCACCGGACTCCCTACTCCTGCGATATGCGGGGCACCGCCGCTTGGAGGGTGCCATTTCGCGAGAACAGTACGTCCCAAAGTCTCGTTTTGTACCGTAAATAGTAAAAGACGGGCAAAGTTCTCTTTTACCCTCCACTGGACGCGCACCTCGGACCAGCCCGCCCTGCGCATCGACGCGCACCACTACAAGACGCTCGCCTCGCACCCCGGTCCCACCGAGGGACCCGACCTCGAGGGCGGCAGCGAGACGTGGCGCGACCCCCTCGTGCTGCACGACCCCGACGGCGACCTCTCGTCGTGGCAGGTCGGTGAGCCACGGTGCGCACCGGGCGCCGGCTTCGGCCAGCTCGAGGTGCTCCGCAGCCTCGTCGTCGACGGATCGCTCTGGATCGGCGACCCGATGGCGGTGACCCTCGATGCCGAGGGCTACCTCGTGCCCGCCGCCGGCTGAACCGGGTGCAGGTCGCCGACGAGCCACGCCGCCGTCTGGTCGGCGAAGTGCGGGTCGCGCGCGTCACCGCTCGCCCCGAACGGCACGACCCACCGGCTCGCACCACGGTCGGCGAGGTCCCAGACGTATCGGGCCACCGGGCCGCCGTAGCAGTGGTCGGTCACACCGGGCGCGCTCGCCGCCGCGAGGACGCAGCCCTTGTCGCCCCCGACCGGGTCACGGGGGACTCCCGGCGCACGCCCGGTCACGTCGAGCGCGTGGACGGGGTCGAGCCAGTGCCGCTCACCCCACGTCGTGGACGAGTCGCCCTGTGCGGCAACGCGTTCGAGCGCCACGCGTACGCCCTCGGTGACCTCGATGCCGTAGTGCGGGCCGAGGTGCGCCATCGAGTGCCAGCCGACCCCGATCTGGGTGACGACGTCGGTCCACGCCGCGAAGATGCGTGAGTGACCGCTCGGCTCGTGCAGGGCCGCGAGGGTCGGGTGCTCGGAGAACCACCGCACGAGCGCGGTGCGCCAGGCGGCGAAGAGCGCGGCGCCGCGGCTGCCCGCGTCGCTGTGGCCGTTCCAGCCGAGCAGCTCGGACCGGACGTCGGCGGCAGCCCCGGTGACGTCAGCGGCCCCGACGAGCTCGCGCATGAGGTCGGCCTGACCGTTGAGCGTGTCGACGTGGATCGCCGCGCAGTCGTCGACGGTCACGCCCTCGCCCGTCTCGAGGAGCGCCCGGATGCGGCCGGCCCGGAACGGCGTCGCGTACTCCACCCCGAGCCCGCCACCGCTGGCCCGGTCGTTGGCGCTGACCATCACGTCGGCGACGTCGCGGGCGGGGCCGCGCCGGTAGCCGTGCCACACGTGTCTCGGGTCCCAGGCCGGCACCGGCAGCACGGCGCCGACCGCGTCGCGCTCGGGCACGCGACCGACGACGAGATGACGGATGCGACCGGTGTCGTCGGCGACGAGCGCGCTGTTGACCGGCTCGACCCACCGCGACAACGCCTCCTCGACGTCGGCCACCGTCCGCGCACGCAGCAGCGGCAGGAGGGCGCCGAAGCCGAGGTCCTCCTCGACGTGGGTCGGTGTGCGCAGGCTGTGGGCGGCCGGGTGCGCCCGGCGCGGCTGCACGCTCTCGTCGGTCCACTGCGGGGGCGCCTCGGCCTCCGCGACGAGCCGCTCGATCTCCGCCTCCAGACCCGTGACGATCGGGCCACGCGAGGTGACGACGACGGGCACGGTCACGTCGGCCTTTCCGCGCACGCGCAGCGTCTCGGTGGTGGAAAGCACCGGCTCCCAGCCGTCGATGCCACGCGCCTTGAGCAACGGCGACCCGTCCGGCCCGTGACCGACGTGACCGAGCGACTCGAGTGTCAGGTCCTGGTAGTCGGCCATCGCGTTCGTGATGCCCCATGCGACGGTGCCCGTGTGGGCGAAGTGCTGCACGCCGGGCACCCCCGGGAAGGTGAAGCCGACGACGTCGAACTCGGGGCAGGCCAGGCCCACCTGCTGGTAGCAGCCGGGCAGCTCGATCGTGCGGTGCGGGTCGCCCGCGATGAGCGGCAGCCCGCTCGCCGTGCGGTCCCCGCCGACGACCCAGGCGTTGCTCCCCGAGGCCTCCGCCCGCTCGACGCCCTCGGCGTGGAACATCGCGAGGGCATCGGCGCCGAGACGGTCGGCGACGTGCGCGTTGAACAGCTTCGCCGGGAAGGTCCCGAAGAGCAGGTGGATCCCCCAGAAGATGCCGAGCGGCGTCCACGGCTCCCACGGACGCGGCGCGGCGGCATACGACTGGAGCCCGAGCAGCGCGACCTCGGGCGTGCCCGCGAGCCCCTGGGCGAGCGTGTCGTTGACGCCGTCGACGTAGGCCGACAGCCACGTCCGCGTCTCCCGGTCGAGGCGCTCGAAGCAGCGCCGCACCGTCGGCTCGAGCAGCACCTGCCGGGCGAACCGGTCCCAGTGCAGCCCGTCGGCACCGACGTACTCGGCCGTGCGCCCCTCCATCCGCCAGCGGTGGTGCTCGATCTGCCACCCCCGGTCGAGGGCCGCGATGCGCCCCTGGAGACGGGCCAGCTCCATGACGTCACCGGCGCGCAGGTGCGGGACACCGACGGCGTCGCGCCGCACCTCAGCGGGCATCGGGGCGCGGGGCACTGCGGATCTCCTTTGACCTCAGGGCTTCTCGGATGGGCGTGAGGACGGGTGCCCGGCTACTCGTTGCGCGAGAACTTGCTCTCGATCTCACGGAGGAATGCGTCGGAGATCCGACGGTACTGCTGGAGCGTCAGGGTGATGGGAGCACCGACCTCGAGGCCCAGGACGCTGTGGGCCGGGTCGAGCGGGATCTGCGGGTCGGCCATGACCGTGCCGCCGTTCTCCATGAGCGAGCGCGCGAGCACCCGCACCTCGTTGAGCGCGTTGCCGTCCTTGCCCTCGACGCCGCGCAGGCGGTGGACGAAGTAGCCGTCGAGGACGAGGAGCATGTTGTTGAAGTACTCGTACTCCAGCGACTCCAGGGCCCCCTCGAGGTGGGAGACGTCGGCGTCGCCGTGGTCGCGCGCCGCCTGCGCCACCTCGTGGAACATCACGACCTGCGACTCGACCCGCGACCGGCAGGCGTCGATGTAGTCCTGCTCGTACTCCTTCATCCCCAGCATGGACCCAGCCTAGCGAGCAGCTCCGCCACTAGGTTTGGGTCATGGCAGCGCGGGAACGGAACGTGCTCGGCGGCGAGCTCGAGGCCTGTGGCACCGACCCGGTGACCGGCTTCTACCGCGACGGCTACTGCACGACGGGACCGGAGGACCGGGGGAGCCACACCGTCTGCGTCGTCGTGACGGCCGAGTTCCTCGAGCACCAGCGCAGCGTCGGCAACGACCTCGTGACACCACGTCCGGAGTGGCGCTTCCCGGGCCTGACGCCGGGCGACCGGTGGTGCGTCGTCGCGAGCCGGTGGCTCGAGGCCCACCAGGACGGCGCCGCCGCGCCGGTCTTCCTCGCCGCCACGCACGCGCGGGCGCTCGAGGTCGTGCCGCTGCAGCTGCTCCAGTCGTATGCCGCCGACGTCCCCGACGACCCGAGCTCGCTGCTCTGACGGCTGGTTCCACCGATCCGTGAACACCGGTGCGGGCCCGGCGTAGCGTCGAGGTGGCTCGAGTCGGGAAAGACTCGGGGATGCCCGGCCGGGCCGCACCTCCACCGCCGCCGCGTCCGCCGGGAGCCCGCCATGCGCGCCATCGTCCTCAACGAGTTCCACGCCACCCCGACCGTCGAGGAGATCGAGGTCCCCGAGCCCGGCGAGGGCGAGGTGAGGGTGCGGGTCAGGGCGGCCGCGGTCAACGGCTTCGACCTCGGCGAGGTGCACGGCTTCTTCACGGGGTACTTCGAGCACCGCTTCCCCCTCGTCCTCGGCAAGGACTTCGCGGGCACCGTCGACGCGGTCGGCCCGGGCGTCGACGGCTACGCCGCGGGCGACCGGGTCTTCGGCGTGGTGACGAAGGACTTCCTCGGCGACGGGTCGTTCGCCGAGTACGTCACGGTGCCGACCTCGGTCGGGGTGGCACCGCTCCCGGACGGTGTCGACTTCGTCCACGGGGCCGCGCTGGGCCTCGCCGGAGCCGCCGCCATCGCGTGCATCGACGCCGCCGAACCGGGACCGGGCCGAACGGTCCTCGTGACCGGCGCGACCGGGGGCGTCGGCAACCAGGTCGTGCAGCTCGCCTCGCAGGCCGGCGCGCACGTTATCGCCACAGGATCCTCGGAGCCCGAGCAGCAGCTCGTCCGGCGGCTCGGGGCGGCCGAGGTCGTCGCCTACGACCAGGACGTCGCCGCCGCCGTGCGCACCGCGCACCCCGAGGGCGTCGACGTCGCCATCCACCTCGCCGGCGACGCGGCCGCGCTCGTGCCCACCCTGCGCGAGGGCGGCACCCTCGTGTCGACCCTCGTCTTCTCGACCGAGGGCTTCCCCGAGGTGCCCGACGTCTTCGTCCCGATCGCGGCGAACCCCACGCCCGAGCTGCTCGGCCGGCTCGCCGCGAACCAGTCCGGCGGCCTGACGTCGGTGACGATCCAGCGCGCCTACTCGCTCACGGACACGCCGACGGCACTGGCCGACTTCGCCGCGGGCACGCTCGGCAAGCTCGTCGTGGACCTCGACGGTGACGGTGTCCCCGACGGCCCGTGATACTGACGGGATGAGCGATCCCCACGTGCTCGGACCGGGCACCGCACCGACCCCGTTCACGGCTCACGAGATCCGCGCCGGGTGCCCCGACGAGCGCACCATCACGCTCCTCGTCGAGCCCGCCGGCGGGCCGTCCTGGCAGCGGGTCAACCGGTTCGTCGCACCCGACGCGGACGGGGCGACCCTGCAGCGCTGGCGGATCGGGCCCGACGGCGAGCGCGTCGGCGAGATCGAGGAGGCACGCACGACCTGGCTCCAGCTCCAGGGTCACGCCTCCTTCCCCGAGTCCCTCGTGACGATCCATCCCGAAACCCTGGTGCTGCCGTGACCCCAGCGCCCGACGCGACGCCCGCCCTCGAGGCCGACTGCTCGCGGTGCTTCGGCCTCTGCTGCGTCGCCCTCCCCTTCGCCCGGTCGGCGGACTTCCCCGTCGACAAGGTCGGTGGAGAGCCCTGTCGCAACCTCCTCGCCGACCACCGCTGCGGCATCCACGACCGGCTCCTCGAGGGCGGCTGGCGCGGTTGCGTGACGTTCGACTGCTTCGGTGCGGGGCAGCAGGTCTCGCAGGTGACCTTCGGCGGCGTCTCGTGGCGCGAGGCCCCCGCGACAGCCCCGATGATGTATGCCGTCCTGCCCGTCATGCGACAGCTCCACGAGATGCTCGCCCACCTCGGGGAGGCCCTCGCGCTCGACCCGGACGAGCCCACGCGCGCCGGCCTCATGGCCGCCGCCGAGGAGGTCCGGCTGGCGACGGCGGGCTCACCCGACGACCTGCTCGCGGTCGACCTCGCCGCCGTGCGGTCCCGGGTCGGGGGCCTGCTCCGGGGTGCCAGCGAGACCGCGCGCGACCGGCGGAGGAGGCGTGACGGCATACGCACGCCCCCACGGCGCCTGCGCGCCGGGGCCGACCTCGTCGCCGCCGACCTGCACGGCCGGGACCTGCGCACGGCGGACCTCCGGGGGGCGCTGCTCATCGCGGCTGACCTGCGCGACGCCGACCTGCGCTGGGCGGACCTGCTCGGCGCCGACCTGCGCGACGCCGACCTGCGGGGGGCGCGGCTCGACGGTGCGCTCTTCCTCACCCGTCCCCAGCTCGCGGCGGCTCGCATCTGACCGCACGATTCGCGCATTCGCTCCCACGGGGACGGTGAAACGATGACAATCGACCCACCATTCACGTCGAGCACCGGAGTCGATCGTGCGCCGAGCCGAGGTCGCCGCAGCGCTGGCGCTGGCGGCTGCCCTCGCGCTCGGTGGGTGCACGTCCGACAAGCCCGACATCGACCTGAGCCAGGTGGCCGGCTCCACGGGCACCCCGGTGCCGACCGAGACCGTGACGGTCACCGAGATCGACACGCGCACCGTCACGGCGACGACGACGGTCGTGAGGACGGCGACGGTGGTCGCCACGCCGACGGTCACGGTCACGGCACTCCCCCGCCCGAGCCTGACGACGAGCACCGTCTTCAACCGGCCCGCTGCGCTGGCCGACTACTCGAACCTCGTCGTCGATGTGCGGCTGCTCGACCGGATGACGCTGTCCGGCAACGCCGCCGCGCTCCAGCTCGACCTCATGGCCCAGCACCTCGGACGGCTCGGGGCGAACGGCCCGCCGCCGGGGCTCGACGCCCCGAGCTACTACGGACGCCTGGGGTCGCTCGGCCTCTTCGCGCGGGCCGCCTCCGCCGAGGCCACGGCGAACTCGCCCGTCGCACAGAGCCGCTACGCCGTCATCCGTCAGGAGACCGGGATCCTGCTGTCCCTCGTCAACGGTGCTCTGACGACGACGTTCACGCTGCCGACTCCCGCGCCCCGACCGTCGACAACGACTCCGTGAAACCAGCCCACGCGATCTCGCCGTCGGCGTCGTCGGCGTGGGGTCGGCTGAACCGGGCGGCGTAGAGCGCGACCTCCGTGAGGTCCCATCGCGATGCCTGGACGAGCAGGTCGTGGGTCGTCACGGACCGTCCGGTCAGAGTCGCGTAGGCGGCGAGGACGTCGTCCACGGCCTCGCCCTCGGCGCCCGCGACGTGCCACAGGTCCCGAGCCGGTGGTGCGAGCAGCGCGGTGTCCCAGTCGACGAGGTGGAGGCCGTCACCATCGGCGAGGACGTTGCGCCAGTGCGGTTCGCCGTGGGTGATGACCCAGGAGTCACGCTCGGCGCGCGCCCGGTCCGCCGTCGCGTCCCAGACCACGAGGGCTCGGCGCACCGCGTCAGCCCGCTCGGCCAGGGCATCCCGCGCCCGCTCGCCGTAGGGCCCCGCACCGGGCGGGATCCCGTCCGCGAGCGCGCGGTCGAGGAGGTCGCGCTCGGGCAGCCGCAGGTCGTCGGTGCCGGCAATCCCGACGACGTGGCGTGTGGCCGCGTGCAGCCCCGCCAGGGCCTCGGTCACCGCGCGCCGGTCGGCCGCGGTCTGGTCGTCCGGCGACGGCAGGCGCGGGGCCTCGAGCCACGGGGTCACCGACACCCACTGGTGCCGCCTCAGCTCGAACGGCACCGAGCCGTCCCGGGCCGGCACCGGCGCGACGACGACGTCGAGCCCGGAGTCGGCGAGCGCCCGGGCCGAGCGGAACGCCGCACTGAGCGCCGGGCCGCGCTCGACGTCTGTCCCGGCCCCGACGTAGTCGTCGAGGGTCACGAACCAGCGGCCGTCGCCACCCGCGTCCACCCGCCAGTGGTGGCTGCCGAAACCCATTGGCGCGTAAGCGATGTCCCTCACCTCGAGACCCCACATCTCGCGCAGGGCCGCGGTGAGCAGCTCGGTGGAGAAGTCCGCGGGTGGCGTCATCACGGCGTCATCACGAGGTCGACGCTAGCGGGGTGGCGGCGGCTCGGCGTGGATCCGGCGGCTGAGCCGCGAGTGGGACCGCGGCGCCGGCACCCGCGACCAGACTGCGTCCTGGAAGGCCAGCGTGAGCCAGCCGGCCAGGGCCATCCCGATCATGTTGACGACGAGCTGCAGGCCGCTGCCACGCACCTCTGACCAGGCGCCGAAGGCGAGCCCGAGCCCGACGTTGCCCGCGGCCGGGATCGTTGTGACGGAGATGAAGACTCCGCTGAGGCCGCCGAGCTTGGCCGACGTCAGCGACAGGACGCCCGCCGCGGCTGCGAGGACGGCGACGATGAACGACCACTTGTCGGGCGAGTAGATGAAGCCGGTCGCCGGACGCGCGCCGGTGATGTCGTGGAGTGTGACCCAGCCCAGGGCCCGGCCGACCAGTCCCGCCACGCACGTGACGAGGATGGCCACGACGAAGCCGACGACGAGGGCGCGGGCCGCGACCCCGAGCAGCAGGGTGCGGCGGCGCACGAGCGCGACGCCGAGGGCCGCGATGGCGCCGAACTCGGGCCCGAGCACCATGGCGCCGATGACGAGGATCTGGGAGTCGAGCACGATCGCGATGCCCGCGATGAGGGTCGCGAGCGACATGAACGACAGGAAGGTCCAGTTCAGCTCGCTGTCGTCGTAGGACCGCTGCGCGACCTGGGCCCAGACGACGGCGTCGGCACTGCTGCCGGGCGTCTCCTCGTCCGCCTCGAAGCCGGCCCGCGAGACCCACGTCGTGACCGGCTCGATCTGGAGCGTCCCGCCCTCGTGGACGCCGAGCTCGCGCAGCCGGTCGACGAGGACGTTGGCCCCCTCGCGGGCGACGTCGGCGTGCACGACGTCGCCGACGGGACGCACGGCCGCGCCTCGCAGCACCGACAGGGTGCTCACGGCCGTGGAGTCGGCGAGCACCTGGGTGACCCGCTCGGTCAGCTCGCTCGGGATCGTGACCGTCAGTCTCAGCATGTCGGACAGTCTGCCGTCCGGTTGACAGGTGGGCCTGTCCGCCACGACAGTGACATCTGATCATCCATTCAGATGAGAGGGTCGTGATGAGCACCGTCACCGGACTCGACGGGTGCGCCGCCCCGTGCGTGCACCCCGACAAGGTCGCCCTCGCCACCGCGAACGCGCCCGGCGTCGACGAGCTCGCACGCGTCACGAGCGTCTTCAAGCTGCTCGGCGACCCGACCCGCGCCCGACTGCTCTATGCCCTCCTCGAGGCCGGCGAGCTCTGCGTGTGCGACCTCGCAGCGGCGACCACCACCGCCGAGACCACCGTCTCCCAGGCCCTCCGACTGCTCCGCGCGTCGGGCGTCGTCACCGGTCGGCGCGACGGACGCAACATCTACTACCGCCTCTCCGACGCCCACGTCCGGCTGCTCCTCGACGTGACGCGCGAGCACGCCCTCCACGACGGCGGGGCCCCATGAGCGGCGGCCACTCGCATGGACACGACCACGGGGCCGCCGCGGTCCACGCCGGCGGCCGCCACCGCTGGCGGCTCGCGGTCGCCTTCGGTCTCGTCGCCGCCTTCTTCGTCGTCGAGCTCGTGGCCGGCCTCGCGTCCGGCTCGCTGGCTCTGCTCTCCGACGCGGGGCACATGGCCGCCGACGTCGTGACGCTCGGCGCCGCGCTCGTGGCCACCCGGATCGCGACACGCGCCGACACGACCGGCCGCCGCACCTTCGGCTCCTACCGCGCCGAGGTCTTCGCCTCCGGGCTCGCCGTGCTGCTCATGCTCGGCGTCTCGGTCTACATCACCGTCGAGGCGATCGGGCGCATCGGGTCGAGCCCCGAGATCGCGTCCGGCACCATGCTCGTCGTCGGCGCCACCGGCCTCGTCGTCAACATCGTGGCCCTCCTCATGCTCCGCGGCGGTGCGGGCGAGAGCCTCAACGTCCGGGGCGCCTACCTCGAGGTCGTCGCCGACACCGTGGGCTCGGTCGGGGTCATCGCGGCCGCCGTGCTCGTGCGGGCGACCGGCAGCGCCTGGTGGGACACCGCCGTCGCGCTCGCCATCGCGGTCTTCGTCGCCGTCCGCGCCGTCGGGCTCGGGCGCGAGGTCGTGGCCGTCCTCGGCCAGCACGCGCCGACCGGACTCGAGCCCACCGACCTGCTGACCGCCCTCGGCGACGTGCCGGGTGTCACCGAGGTCCACGACCTGCACGTGTGGACCCTGACGTCCGGCATGGACGTCGCGACGGCGCACCTCGTGACGTCCCGTGCCGACGCCGGGCCCGAGGTGCTCGACGCCGCCAGCCGGATGCTGCGCGAGCGCTTCCACGTCGCCCACGCGACGCTCCAGGTCGAGACGACCGACCGCTCCGAGTGCCGAGGAGCCGACTGGTGAGCACGCCCTCCCGCCCCCTCTTCACGCTCCTGCCTCCGTCCCGGCGGGCCGCCCTGGTGCGCCGCGCCCGCCTGCTGGCCGGCGCGTCGGTCGCCTACAACGTGGTCGAGGCCGTCGTCGCCATCGGCTCCGGCCGCATCGCCGACTCCACCGCCCTCGTCGGCTTCGGCCTCGACTCGACGGTCGAGGTGATGAGCGGGCTCGTCATCCTCTGGCAGTTCGGCCACCCCGTCCCGGAGGAGCGCGAGCACCTGGCCCGCCGCCTCATCGCGGTCTCCTTCTTCGCGCTGGCCGCCTACGTCACCGTCGAGTCCGTGCGCGCCGTCGTGACCCGCGAGCAGTCCGACACCTCGGTCGTCGGCATCGCGCTCGCCGCGCTCTCGCTCGCCGTCATGCCACTGCTCTCGCACTGGCAGCGGCGCACCGGCCGGGAGCTCGGGTCGGGGGCGGTGGTCGCCGACGGCACCCAGACGCTGCTCTGCACCTACCTCTCGGCCGTCCTGCTCGTCGGGCTGCTCGCCAACGCCCTCCTGGGCTGGTGGTGGCTCGACCCCGTGGCGGCGCTCGTCATCGCCGCCGTCGCGGTCCGCGAGGGACGCTCGAACTGGCGCGGCGACGCCTGCTGCTGACCCACGGAACCACGGCATGAGTCTTGACGGCGGGTCCGGCGACCGACAGTGTGACCCACCGTGACACTTCGGGCCGAGTCCTCCTCACTGCTGCGGGCACGCCTCGCGGCCGGCACCGCCTTCTTCGTCCAGGGCCTGCTCTTCATCTCGCTGACGACCCGCCTGCCGCAGGTGCAGGAGAAGTGGTCGCTCGACGAGCTCGCCGTCAGCGGCCTGCTCCTCATGGTCGTGCTGCTCGCGGGGGTCGGCTCGGTCATCGCCGAGGTCGTCGCGGCGCGCTCGTCGAGCGCCATGGTCGTCCGCATGGGGCTCGTCACCGCGACGATCGGCTTCGCGGTGCTGCTCGTCGCGCCGGCCTTCGGGGTCTTCGTCGGGGGGCTCGCGGCCTACGGGCTCGCGCTCGGGCTCGTCGACGCGTCGTCCAACATGCAGGCCGTCACCGTCGAGCACCTCTACCGGCGACCGATCCTCCCGTCCTTCCACGCCTTCTGGACCGCCGGCGGCATCCTCGGCACGCTCGTCACGCTGGCGACGTCGGGGGTCGACCTCGGGCCGGCCCTGCTGCCGCTGCTCGTCTTCCCCGTCGCGGCACTCGCTGCGCCCTACGTCCGTCGCGACCGCCTCGCCGAGACCGACGCGAAGGTCGACGTCCCGTGGCGGCGCATCGCCCTGCTCGGCGTGGCGATGGTGCTCTTCTACATGGTCGACACGGCGGCCACGACGTGGGGACCGGTCTACCTCGACGGCACGCTCGACGCCCCGACGGGGCTCACCGCGCTCGCCACGCTCCCCTACCTCGTCGCGACCTTCCTCGCCCGCACCGTCGGCGACCGCCTCGTCGACCGCCACGGCGCCGTCTGGCTGCTCCGCATCAGCGGCGTCGTCGCCGCCCTGTCGCTCGCGGTCATCGTCTTCGCGCCGACGTGGGTCGTGGCCGTCGTCGGCTTCACCATCCTCGGCGGCGCCGTCGCGACCATCGCGCCGCTCAGCTTCTCGGCGGCGGGTGCCATCGCCGGCGGCGACGCCGACTCCGCCGGCGAGCGCATCGACAAGACCGACCAGGTCGTGGCGCGCTTCAACCAGTTCAACTACGTCGGTGCACTGCTCGGCGCGGTGCTGACCGGTGCGGTCGGGTCGGACAACCTGCGCCTCGGCTTTGCCGTGCCGATGGTGCTGATCCTCGGGATCATCCCGCTCGCCACGCAGTTCGCCATCATCCGTCGACGCGGCGTCCCGGCCGGCTCGAGCTGAGGACACCCCGCAGCGCGGTGAGTGCCGGGCCGATGCCCGTCAGGGGTATGCCGCCGACGCCGAAGGCGAGCCCGTGGCGGGCTGGCTGCTCCAGGTGTCGCACCGACAGGGGCTCGACGAACACGCCTGCGGCCAGCGCCTGCTCGGCGATCGCGACGTCGTCGAGGGCCGGGTCACGCAGCAGGGTGCACAGGTGCAGCCCGGCCGCGGAGGGGACGACCTCGAGCCAGTCGGCGAGGCCGTCGGGGCGCGTGAGGCCGTCGAGCAGCGCCTCGCGACGGGCACGGTAGACCTTCGTCGCGCGCCTGACGTGGGCCGCGTGGTGCCCCTCGGAGAGGAAGTCGGCGAGGGCGCCCTGCGTCACGGCATCGCCGTCCCAGACGGTGACCCGCTTGGCCTCGCGCAGGGCCGGTGTGAGCGTGGCGGGGGCGATGGCATAGCCGACCCGGAGGCCCGGCAGCAGCGACTTGGAGAACGACCCGACGTAGACCACGCGCCCGTCGCGGTCGAGGCTCTGGAGCGGCTCGAGCGGCCGGTCGGCGAACCGGAACTCGCTGTCGTAGTCGTCCTCCACGATGACCGCCCCGTGCCGGACCGCCCACTCCAGCAGCGCGACCCGGCGCGCGCGGGACATCGCCACCCCGGTCGGGTGCTGGTGCGACGGGGTGACGTAGACGAGACGGGCCGCGTCGGGCAGGGCGTCGACGACGATCCCCTCGCCGTCGACGGGCACCCCGCGGACGACAGCCCGGTGGGTCGCGAAGAGCCGTGCCGCGGCGGTGTAGCCGGGGTCCTCGACGGCGACGGTGCCACCGGGCTCGACGAGCACCCGCGCGACGAGGTCGAGAGCCTGCTGCGCGCCGGCCGTGGTCACCACGTCGGCGCCGGAGGCCACGACCGACCGGGACACCCCGGCATACCTCGCGATCTCGGCCTCGAGACGGCTCCCTCCGCGGTTCGCGCCCGGGTCGTCGTAGGTGCCGGCGGCCAGGCGGCCCCGGCGCAGCGTGCCGCTGACGAGCCGGCGCCAGGTCGCGAGGGGGAAGAGCGAGTCGTCGGGCACCCCGACCGAGAAGTCGTGGACCGCACCGCCCGGGCCCGGCGCGGCCTCCGCAGTGGTCGCCCACAGGGCCGTCGGCACGACGGCCCCGGCTCGGGCGCGACGCCGGGCCACGCCGCCGGGAGGCACGCACCCCCTCGCGACGAAGGTCCCGGCGCCGCGGCGGGTCTCGAGCAGCTCCTCGGCGAGGAGCCGGTCGTAGGCCGCGGTGACCGTGCCGCGCGAGACGCTGAGGCTCTCCGCGAGGTCGCGGGAGGCGGGCACGCGGTCGCCCCCGGCGAGGCGACCGTCGAGGACGGCGGCGCGCAGCTGGGCGTAGATCTGGGCGGTGAGGTCGCCCGAGCCGGTGAGGGAGACGTGCAGGTCCATCTCGACAGTCTGGATTGGCCCACACCATCTGACAAGAAGTGGCACTTCTGACCGGTCCGCTTCGGCGGGAGTCTGGAGCCATGGCGACGACCGCACGCATGACCCGGGCCACCCCGACCGCGACCGGGGGCACGATCACCGTCGCGCAGGGCGCGGCCCTCTCGGTGGGCGCCGTGCTCGGCACGGGCGTCATCACCCTGCCCGCCCTCGCCGCCGAGGTGGCCGGTCCGGCGTCACTGCTCGCGTGGGCGGCGCTCGTGCTCCTGTCCGTGCCGCTCGCGAGCACGTTCGCCGCGCTCGGAGCCCGGCACCCCGACGGCGGCGGGGTCTCGACCTACGTCCGTCGGGCCTTCGGCGACCGCGCCGCGGGGGCGGTCGGGTGGTGCTTCTACTTCGCGGTGCCCGTCGGGGCTCCGCCGGCGTCGATGATGGCCGGCGGCTACGTCGCGGACGTCGTCGGCGGGGGACGCACGACCTCCGTCGTCGTCGCGGCCACTCTCATCCTCGGCACCGGCCTGATGAACCTGGCCGGGCTGCGCTTCTCCGGTCGCGTGCAGCTCGGTCTCGCCACCGCCCTCGCCCTGCTCATGACGGCGACGATGGCGGTCGCCCTGCCGCACGGGAGCACGGCGTCACTGACCCCCTTCGCCCCGAACGGGTGGGCCGCCGTCGGCACCGCGGCCGCCGTCCTGGTCTGGGGCTTCGCGGGCTGGGAGGCCGTGGCGTCGCTCGCGGCGGACTACCGCGACCCCCGCCGGGACGTGCCCCGAGCCACGGGCATCGCCGTCGCGGTCGTCGGGGTGCTCTACCTCGGCCTCGCCACGACCAGCGTCCTCGTGCTCGGACCCGCCACCGGTCGCAGCCAGGCGCCGCTCTCCGACCTCATGGCCATCGCGCTCGGCGAGCAGGCCCGGGTCGTGACCGCCGTCGTGGCGGTGCTGCTCACCGTGGGGGCGATGAACGCGTACTACGCCGGCGGGTCGAGGCTCGGTGCCGCACTCGCCCGGGACGGCGCGCTGCCGCGCTGGCTGGCGAAGGGCGGCGAGGCCGGCCAGGTGCCTCGGCGCAGCATCGCCCTCGTCACGACCAGCTCGATGCTCTCGCTCGTCGTCGCCGTCGTGCTCGACCTCGGCCTCACCCCGCTCATGCTGCTCGCGACGGGGTGCTTCACGCTCGTCTACGTCCTCGGCACCGCCGCGGCGCTGCGCCTGCTCCCCCGCGGCAGCCGCGCCTGGTGGACCGCACTCGTCGCCCACGCGTCGGTGGTCGCCCTGCTCGTCGTCAACGGCCTCCATGCGCTGTGGGCCCTGGGGCTCGTGCTCCTCTCGCTCGCCTACCGGTCCCGGACTCATCGACAGGGTGATGGTTCCAGTGCCAGCCCCTAGACTTCGGCGCCGTGACGACACAGCGCGCGGAGCGCACACCCCTGATGCGCTGGTTCCTCGACGCCGAGGAGGCCGACCCGGGCGGCTACTACGAGCGCGAGAGCGAGGCGAAGGAGCAGGCGCACGTCCAGCCGTGGTGGCGCGTCATGTGCCTGACCGGCGTCGACTACTTCTCGACGCTCGGCTACCAGCCCGGGATCGCGGCCCTCGCCGCCGGCGCCCTCTCACCGGTTGCGACGCTCGTGCTCGTGCTCGTCACCCTCTTCGGTGCGCTCCCGATGTACCGCCGCGTCGCGGCCGAGAGCCCGCACGGCGACGGCAGCCTCTCGATGCTCGAACGCCTCCTGTCCTACTGGCCGAGCAAGATCCTCGTGCTCTGCCTCATCGGCTTCGTCGCCACCGGCTTCATCATCACCATCACCCTGTCGGCCGCCGACGCGAGCGCCCACCTCATCGAGAACCCCTACCTCAAGTCGACGCTCACCGGGCACCAGGTCGGCGTCACCCTGACCCTGCTCCTGTTCCTCGCGGGCATCTTCCTCAAGGGCTTCAAAGAGGCCATCGGCATCGCCGTCGTGCTCGTCGTCGCCTACCTCGGCCTCAGCTCCGTGGTCCTCGTGCGTGGCATCCTCGAGATCGGCGACCACCCGACCGCGTTCAGCGACTGGATCACGGCCATGACGTCGGCCCACTCCGCACCGTTCGGGATCATCGGGGCGTCACTTCTCGTCTTCCCGGCCCTCGCGCTGGGCCTCTCCGGCTTCGAGACCGGCGTCGTCGTCATGCCGCTCGTCAAGGGCGACCCGACCGACACGGCCGAGAAGCCCGAGGGCCGCATCCGCAACGCCCGCAAGCTCCTGACGACCGCCGCCCTGATCATGAGCGTGCTGCTCATCGGGTCCTCGCTCGTCACGACGCTGCTCATCCCGGCCGACGCCTTCCAGCCGGGCGGCGCGGCCAACGGACGCGCCCTCGCCTACCTTGCGCACGACCTGCTCGGCGAGGGCTTCGGCACGGTCTACGACATCTCGACCATCGGTATCCTCTGGTTCGCCGGCGCGTCTGCCATGGCGGGCCTGCTCAACATCGTGCCGCGCTACCTGCCCCGCTACGGCATGGCACCGGACTGGGCCCGCTCGACGCGGCCGCTCGTGCTCGTGCTGTCGTTCATCGCCGCCGTCGTGACGCTCGCCTTCGGGGCCAACGTCGACGAGCAGGCGGGGGCGTATGCCACCGGCGTGCTCGCGCTCATGACGTCCGCCGCGATCGCCGTCTTCCTCACCGAGCTGCGGCGCGGGCACCGCGCGGCGGCGGCCTTCTTCGCCGTCGTCAGCGCGATCTTCGTCTACACGATCACGATCACCATCGCGGAGCGCCCCGAGGGCCTCGTCATCGCCCTCGTGTTCATCGCACTCATCGTCGTCATCAGCGTCTGGTCCCGCATCGTCCGCTCGACCGAGCTGCGGGTCCAGCGCGTCGTCTACGACGACAGCGCCCGGGCGATCCTCGACGACGCGGCGCTCGGCCCCCAGCCGCTGCGCTTCATCGCCAACAAGATCAACGCCGGAGACCGCGACGAGTACCGCGCGAAGTCGCTCGAGGTCCGGATGTCGAACCATCTCAACGCCCGGCAGGGCGCGATCTTCCTCGAGGTGCAGATCAGCGACGCGAGTGACTTCGCGACGACCGTCCACGTGGGGTCGGCCGTCGTCGGTGGCCACTACATCCTGCGCGCCACCGGCCCGTCGGTGCCGAACGTCCTCGCCGCGGTCCTGCTCGACGTGCGCGACCGCGTCAGCAAGCCGCCGCACATCTACTTCGAGTGGAGCGAGAAGGCACCGGGGCAGAACGTGCTGCGCTTCCTGCTCGCCGGCGAGGGCGACATCCCCCCGCTGACGCACGAGATCATCCGGCGCGCCGAGCCCGACGCGGACCGGCGCCCGCAGGTGCACGTCGGAGGCTGAGCCGGGCGCCGGCACACCTAGGCTCGGTTGGCCCACCGCTCCGGCGTGGTGCGGTAGACGCGGGACTCGCCCTCGTACCACTTCTCCATGACGCCGAGGTCGTCGAGACCGAGGCGGCGGCACACGGCCTGCGACGGCTCGTTCGTCGTGTGGGTCAGGGCGTAGATCTCGGGCAGCCCACCGTCGAAGCCGAGCTGGACCACGGCCGTCGCGGCCTCGGTCGCATAGCCGTGGCCCCACGAGTCGGGATGCAGGTGCCAGCCCACCTCGACCTCACCGTCGTCGGCGTCCGGCAGGGTCAGCAGGATGACGGAGCCGGCGACGACGCCCGTCTCGCGCACCTCGACGGCCCAGAAGCCGAGCGGCGGCGCCTCGCTGCGCTCGTGGTAGCGGTCGATGCGGGCGTGGGCCTCGTCGAGGTCCTTCATGAGGACGGGCTCGCCGTCGCCGAGCCACTTCACGACCTCGAGGCGGCTCTGGATGTCGAGCAGCCGTTCTGCCTCGTCGTGCGACCAGGGACGGATGGTGAGTCGGGAGGTCTCGAGGTGCATGGCGACACGCTCGCACCTCCCCGCTCGACCGTCCACGCCATTCCCCCACCGTCCACGCCATTCCACCGCTCGCCCGTTCCGAGTCGACACGTCTACGGCCACCGCGTGCTCCCTGTGCCTTGGGTCATCAGGTGACTCAGAGGGCCGCGCCGGCGGTTGAGTCACCGGGCGACCCAACGCACAGCGCAGAGGACGTCCCCGCCGGCAGTTGAGTCAGCCGGCGACCCAACGCACAGCGCACAGGACGTCCCCGACGGCGGTTGAGTCACCGGGCGACCCGACGCACAGCGCGCGAGGTCCTCGCCGGCGGTTGAGTCACGGGGCGACCCAACGCACAGGGCGCGGCGGCCAAGCGCGGGTCCGTTGCCCCCGTCCACACCCTTCCGCCCCGAGTGCGGCTGATCCACAGGACCTGCGCCGGGCCTGACAGTGAGGCGACGGGCATGGACGCTGGCGCCATGACCATTCCCCTCGGCCACGGACCAGATGCCTTCGGCAACGCCCTGAGGCACGTGCGCCGCACCTACCTGCTGAGCCAGCGCGCGCTCGCCGCCCGGCTCGACGTCCCGCACAGCCGCATCTCCCGGCTCGAGAGCGGCCACCACGCCATCACGCTGGAGTCCGCGATCTCGCTCTACCGCGCGTTGGGTTTCAGCATCGGCCTGCACCACCTCTTCCCCTGTCCGCGCAGCGATGAGGTCCGGCCCCGGTGCCATGACTGGGAGGACGACGGCGCGGTGGGTCTCGTCGACGCGGCCCGGCGCGCGTTCCCGGCCCACGGGGCCGTGTGGACGCAGGCGCCGACGTGGTGGGGTGTGCGGCACGGTTGGGGAGCCTCCGACCGGGAGGACCTCTGGTGGTTCCACGACTACCGGTCGCCGCCGGTCCTGCGGGCACGGCAGGATGGCGGCATGTCCGACAGCGATGGCGCAGGCGCGACCGACGAGGCGAGCACCACGTCCACCGAGAGCAGGGAGGCAGCACAGGCGTATGCCGCGGTGCGCCCCGAGGTCGAGGCCGCGACGGCACTCTTCGTCGAGATGGTCACCGGGCTGCTCGACGAGGCGGGCATCAACTACCTCAGCGTGGGCGGGCGCACGAAGTCCGTGGCGTCCTTCGCGTCCAAGGCCGAGCGCCGCAGGGACGGCGAGCTGCTCTATCCCGACCCGCTCGCCGACATCACCGACCAGATCGGCGTCCGGGTCATCACCTACGTCCACGACGACGTCGCCGCCGTCGCCGAGCTGCTGGCCGAGGAGCTCGCCGTCCTCGACGACCGTGACATGGGCCTCGAGACGGCGCGCTCGGGACGCTTCGGCTACGCGAGCCGCCACCTGCTCGTCGCGGTCGACGCGAGCCGCACCGTGCCGACGGCCTACGAGCCGCTCCGCCGGCGCAGCGCCTCGGTGCAGATCCGGACCGTGCTGCAGCACGCCTGGGCCGAGTTCGAGCACGACATCCGCTACAAGGGCACCGTCCCCGAGGAGCACGCGCACGACCTCGACCGCCGGTTCACCCTGGCGGCGGGGCTCATCGAGCTGGCCGACCGCGAGTTCTCGGCGATCCGCGACCGCCTCCAGAAGGCCCTGCCGGCGAGCCCGCCCGACGCGGTGGAGCAGGACTCCCGGATCAGCACGCAGGACCTCGCGACGTTCCTCGCCGCGAAGTACGCCGACGCCGGCTGGTCGCGCACCGACCACTACACGTGGGTCTCCGGCCTGCTGCTCGAGCTCGGCATCACGTCGGTCGACGCCCTCGCCGAGGTCATCGCCCCGGTCGACGGCGCCGCCCTCATCGAGCGAATGGGCTACAAGTACCCACCCGGTGCGGTGCGCCGGCTCGACGACGCCCTGCTCGCGACGTTCGGCACGCGCTACCTCGACCTCGAGGGCAACGCCCACCGTCGGGCCTCCCTCGAGGGGCGCCTCGAGCGTCTCGGGGCGAGCTGACCGGCCCGATCCGAAGAAATCTCGACCGCGTGTCGATTCCCGGCCCGAGAGTTCGTCAGGATGATGTGGCGAGGGTCGCCACCTGCGCACCGCGCGCCTCTTCGAGAAGGAGCCGGCCATGGCCGACACGTATGTCTACCTGATCCACGAGAACGACTGGGACTCCGACGCCTACCTCGGTGGCGCGCCGGCCGCCGACGCCGGTCCCGCCGGCAAGGACCCGAGCGCCCCGGCCTCCGACATGGACGCGTCGTTCCCCGAGCACAAGGCCTTCCAGCAGGCCGTCGCCGACCTCGGCGCCCGCGTCGTCGGGGGTGCGGCCCTGCAGAACTCCCGCCACGGCGGCACCGTCGCCCCCGGCGCGGGTGACCGCACCGTCGAGGACGCCGTCTACACCGACGGCCCGTTCACCGACACGTCCGAGGTCATCACCGGCTTCTATCTCGTCGAGACCGACGACGAGGACACCGCGCGCCGGATCGCCGCCCTCGTGCCGACGGGCAGACACATCGAGTGGCGCAAGGTCTTCCCGACGGGGATGTGAGTGCCACTCGGGACGGGTGAGTTCGAGGAGGCGTGGCCGCGCATCGTGCGCGCCCTCGCCTCCTTCACCGGGAGCCTCGACGACGCGGAGGAGTACGCCGCCGAGGCCGTCGCACGGGCCGCCGCGCACGAGCGCGACGGCGGAGCACCGATCGAGTCGTATGCCGCGTGGTGCACCTCGGTGGCCAAGCGGGCGTGGCTCGACGACGCCCGACGGCGCACCACCTGGCGCCGGCTGGCCCCCGAGCTCGCCCGCCCCGAGGCGGACCGCACTGCCATGGATGCCGACGACCTGTCCATGCACGGACATGAGGGGCTCGACGACCGCCTCGCCCTGCTCTTCGTCGCGTGCGACGAGGCCATCTCGCCCGCGTCCCGCATGGTGCTGGCCCTGCGCGTCGTGTGCGGCCTGACGGTCCCGGAGATCGCCGGACACCTCGGCGTCCAGGACACCGCCGCCGCCGCCCGGCTCACCCGGGCGAAGCGCGCCCTCGCCGAGGCCCGAGGCACCTTCCACGTGCCGGGCGAGGCCGAGCGCGACCGCCGCCTGCCGGTCGTCATCGCCTGCGTCGCAGGCATGTTCACGGTCGCGCACCGCACGGTGCTCGACCCCGCCGACGCCTTGGCGGACACGGGACGCCAGGCGCTCTCCATCGCCGACGCGCTCGTCGCCGCCCACCCGGACGACACGGAGGTGCGGGGGCTGCGTGCCGTCATCCGCCTCGGCCTGGCCCGTCGCCCGGGCCGCGTCGACGACACCGGGACGGGGCTCGCGCTCGACGAGGTCGACCGCACCCGCTGGGACGGCGCCCTGCTGCGGGCCGGGCTCGCCGACGCGACGGTCGCCGCGTCGGGCGACGGTCGCTTCGCCATCGAGGCGGCGATCGCCGGCCTGCACTCGAGCGCGCCGTCGTTCGAGCGCACCGACTGGCCGCGCATCGTCTCGCTCTACGGCGCGCTCGAGCGCCGCTGGCCGTCCCCCTCCGTCCGGGTCGCCCGCCTCGTGGCCACGGCTCAGGGCCTCCTCGCCGCCCACCCCGAGGGGTCACCGGCCGAGCGGTCACTGGCCGAGCTCGAGGCCGAGCTCGCGTCCCTCGAGAAGGGCGCCCCGGCATACGCCAGCCGTGACGCGAGCCTCGCACTCGCCGACCTCGAGTGGCGCACGGGACGGCGGGAGCACGCGGCCGAGCGCTACCGCGACCTCGCCGAGGTCATGCCGGCCGAGCCGCTCCGGCGCTTCTGCCTCCGGCGGGCGGGGCTCACTCGCCCGTGACGCCGTCGACCGCCTCGCGCAGGAAGTCCGCGTGACCGTTGTGGCGGGCGTACTCCTCGATCATGTGCAGCAGGATCCAGCGGAGGCTGAACGTCTGGTTCTCCTTGCGCGACAGCGTCGCCGACCGGAACTCGAGTCCTCCCTCGGCGAGCGCCGCCTCGATGTCCAGGCGGGCCTGCTCGACCGACACGTCCATGATCCGGCGCAGCTCCTCCGGGCTGTCGTCGCGGGCCGACGTCATCTCCCAGTCCCGGTCGGCGTCCCAGTCGGCGCTCGCCCACGGCTCGGGCATCGGGCGGCCGTGGAGCACCTCGCCGAACCAGCTCGCCTCGTTGAGGGCGACGTGCTTGAGCAGGGCACCGAGCGTCAGGCTCGAGGGCGGAAGGGTCTGCGCCAGCTGCTCGGCCGTCAGCCCCTCGGTCTTGCGGCGCAGGGTGTCGCGGTGGAAGTCGAGGAACGCGACGAGGGTCGTCGCCTCGTCGGCGGCGAGCGGCGGGTCGGTGCGCTCGGTCTGAGCAGGTGTCGTCATGGCCCCGACGTTAGTGTCCGCGCCTCGAAAACCGCCTGCCCTTTACCCGGGGCCGGGAGCACACTGGTCCGGTGCCGTCATCAAGCCAGTGGGTCGCGTTCCTCGTCGCGTCGATCCTCTTCATCCAGGTCCCGGGTCCCAGCCTGCTCTTCACCATCGGTCGCGCCCTGACCGTCGGGCGGCGCGAGGCGCTGCTGTCGGTCGTCGGCAACGCCCTCGGGGTCACGGCCCAGGCCGTCTTCGTCGCCGTCGGTCTCGGTGCGGTCGTCGCGGCGAGCATCACCGCCTACACCGTCATCAAGGTCGCCGGCGCCGCCTACGTCATCTGGCTCGGCATCCAGGCGATCCGCCACCGCCACGAGGCGCGCGAGGCCATGGAGGCGCAGGTGTCGGCCAAGCGCGGCCACGCCCTGCGCATCGGCGCGGTCGTCGGCCTCACCAACCCGAAGACGATCCTCTTCTTCGTGGCCTTCCTCCCGCAGTTCGTCAACACCGGCGCGGGCCACGTCGGCGTCCAGATGGCGGTGCTCGGCGGGGTCTTCGGCCTCATGGCGATCTGCAGCGACAGCATGTGGGCCCTGCTCGCCGCGCGGGCACGGGAGTGGTTCGCCCGCAAGCCCGCCCGGCTCGACAAGCTCGGGGTGACGGGCGGCGTCATGATGGTCGGGCTCGGCGCCACGATGCTCGCACGCGAGTAGTACCCACAGCGCCCCGAGATCTGTTTGACTGCAATGGTGGCAACCCCTCAGGTCACGTCTCCTGCGGATCGGCACGACCCCCTCCAGCGGGTCCGCGACCACGAGCGTGAACTCGAGCAGGTGAGGAGGGCGTATGCCGCCCTGCCGCCCGACCGGCCCGTCCGGCTCGCGAAGCGCACGTCCAACCTCTTCCGCAACCGCACCGCGACCGACTCGCCGGGCCTCGACCTCTCGGCCCTGTGCGGCGTCGTCGAGGTGCGCCCCGGGACCGCCGGCGCGCCGGCGACCGCGCTCGTCGGCGGGCTGACGACGTACGAGCAGCTCGTCGACGAGCTGCTGCCGCACGGCTTCGTGCCGCTCGTCGTGCCGCAGCTGCGCACCATCACGATCGGCGGGGCCGTGACCGGGCTCGGCATCGAGGCGGCGTCGTTCCGCAACGGCCTTCCCCACGAGTCGGTCCTGCAGATGCGGATCCTCACAGGGGACGGCGAGGTCGTCACCGCGACGCCCGACGGCGAGCACGCCGACCTCTTCCGGACCTTCCCCAACTCCTACGGCTCGCTCGGCTACGCGCTCGACCTCGTCATCGAGCTGGAGCCCGCCCGGCCCTACGTCGCCCTGCGGCACGTGCGGTTCGACGCGGTGGCGGCCCTGACGGACGCGGTCGACGACGTGATGTCGTCGCAGACCTGGGACGGCGACCGGGTCGACTTCGTCGACGGCGTCGTCTTCGGCCCGACCGAGGCCTACCTCTGCCTCGGACGCTGGACCGACCACCTCGAGGGGCAGGCTCGGCCGAGCGACTACACCGGCGACCAGGTCTTCTACCGCTCCATCCAACAGCGCCGCGCCGACGTGCTGACGGCACACGACTACCTGTGGCGCTGGGACACGGACTGGTTCTGGTGCAGCCGTGCGTTCGGCGCCCAGCACCCGACCGTCCGCCGGCTCTGGCCGAGCCGACTGCTGCGCAGCGACGTCTACTGGAAGATCGTCGCCTTCGAGAACCGGCACCACGTCATGGGCCGGATCGAACGGCTCCGGGGCCTGCCCGACCGCGAGCGCGTCGTGCAGGACGTCGAGATCCCCCTCGCGCGCACGGCCGAGTTCGTCGACTGGTTCCTGCGCGAGGTGCCGATCGAACCCGTCTGGCTGTGCCCGATCCAGCTGCGCCCCGCTCCGGGCGCGCAGCCCGACGAGACCCCGTGGCCCCTCTACCCGATGCGCCGCGACGAGCGCTACGTCAACGTCGGCTTCTGGTCGACGGTGGTCATCGAGCCCGGCGCGGCCGACGGCGACGTCAACCGCCGCATCGAGGACGAGGTGACGCGGCTGGGCGGCCACAAGTCGCTCTACTCCGACGCGTACTACGACGAGGCGACCTTCGCCGCCCTCTACGGCGGCACGGCCTACGTCCCCGTCAAACGCAGGTACGACCCGGCGGGACGGTTCCCGACGCTCTACGAGAAGGCGGTGCAGGCTCGATGACATTGACCGTGGGAGAGGCATTCGACCGCGTGTTCGGCCCCGAGGCCCCGGTGCGGGTCGTCGCGTGGGACGGCTCGGAGGGGGGTGGTCCGGACGGGCTCGTGATCCGGCTGACCGGGCCCGAGGCGCTCAACCACCTCCTCGCCGCGCCGGGAGAGCTCGGCCTCGCCCGCGCGTACCTCCTCGGGGACCTCATCATCGACGGGGTGGACGAGGCGGATCCCTACGACGTGCTGCGCGTCATCGGTGACGGGCTCACCCCTCGCCGACCGGGACGGCACGACGCCGCGGAGCTGGCCCGCTTCGTGGCCCACCACCGACCCCATGCGCCGACCCTGCCCCCGGAGGAGACACCCGGCCAGCTGCGTCGGCTCGCGCACGGGCTGAGGCACGGCAAGGCGCGCGACGCCGCCGCGATCAGCCACCACTACGACGTGTCGAACGCCTTCTACGAGAAGGTCCTCGGCCCGTCGATGACCTACACGTGTGCGTGCTTCCCCACCGACGAGGCCTCGCTCGAGGACGCCCAGGCCTACAAGTACGACCTCGTCGCGCGGAAGCTCGGCCTGCGGCCCGGCATGCGCCTGCTCGACGTCGGCTGCGGCTGGGGCGGCATGGTGCGCCACGCCGTGAAGCACTACGGGGTCACCGCCCTCGGCGTGACACTCTCGCGCGAGCAGGCCACCTGGGCCCAGGCCGCCATCGAGGCCGAGGGGCTCGCCGACCGTGCCGAGGTCCGGCACGGCGACTACCGCGACGTCACGGAGCGCGGCTTCGACGCGATCAGCTCGATCGGGCTCACCGAGCACATCGGGGTCGGCAACTACCCGTCCTACTTCCGTTTCCTGCGGGAGCGGCTGCGCGACGAGGGACGCCTGCTCAACCACTGCATCACGCGCCCCGACAACCAGCACCCCGGCCTGCCGCCCCGCGGCTTCATCAACCGCTACGTCTTCCCCGACGGCGAGCTGACCGGGAGCGGCGACATCGTGCGCGTCATGGAGGACGAGGGCTTCGAGGTGCGTCACCACGAGAACCTCCGCGAGCACTACGCCCGCACCTGCGCCGCATGGAACGCCAACCTGGCCAAGCACTGGGAGGACTGCGTCGAGCTCGCCGGTCTCGGCACCGCCCGGGTGTGGGGCCTCTACCTCGCCGGGTCGCGACTCGCCTTCGAGCGCAACGAGATCCAGCTGCACCAGGTGCTCGCGTCGAGGACGAGCGGCGAGGGGGTGTCGGGCTTCACGCTGCGGCCGCGCTACGAGCCCTAGCCCGACCCGCCGAGGTCGACGTCGTAGGCCTCGTAGACGAGGTCGCCGCCCTTCTGTCGGTGGCGCACGAGTCGTCCGACGAGCACCGTCAGCTCCTCACGGAAGACGGGCAGGTCGGCCATCGTGCCGCCGTGCTCGAGCACCGCGAGGTAGCCGTGAAGGGCCTCGCGCAGGTCGCGGTGCTCCTCGAGCAGCCGGTCGACGCGCCCCGAGAGGCGCGGCGCGCTGCGCCTCGCCCGGTCGTAGATGCCGCCCGGACTCTCAGTGAGCGAGACGTGGTCGTCGAAGTCGTGCGCCAGCTCGGCGAGGGCCGCCCGCACCCGCTCGCGCCACATCCCGCCGCGCGCGATCGGCGCCTCGAGGGCGAGGTCGACGGCGGCCACGGAGTCACGCAGCTCGGACCGGTGCCGGCGCACGCGTTCGAGGTGGACGGCGAGGTCGGCGGCGGTCTCGACCCGGCCCCGGTCGAACCCGTGCGCGTCGAGCTGACCCGCCGGGGCGATGGGCGGGATGGCGGCATTCGGCTGGACGTTCATGGCGCGACCTCCGTGCCCTCCATGGTCGCTCCGCAGTGCCCGGTTCGTCCAGAGCGGGCGACCTCGCGATTGGGCCACACAATACCCCCTGGGGTATTCTTGCAGCATGGACCACATCATCATCGGCGGTGTCGCGGGCGGCATGAGCGCGGCCACGCGCCTGCGCCGGCTCGACGAGGACGCCCACATCACGGTCATCGAGCGCAGTGGCCACGTGTCCTTCGCCAACTGTGGGCTGCCCTACCACGTCGGCGGCGTCATCGAGGACCGCGCGTCCCTGCTCCTCCAGACGCCGGCCTCGCTCGGGCGGCGCTTCGGCCTCGACGTGCGCGTCGGGACCGAGGCCGTCCGCATCGACCGCGAACGCCGGGTCGTCGTCGTGCACGAGCTCGCCACGGGCACCGTGTCCGAGCTGGCCTACGACCACGTGCTCCTCGCCCCCGGTGCCCGGCCGGTCCGGCCGCCGATCCCCGGCATCGAGCGCGCCCTCTCGCTGCGCGACGTCGAGGACACCGACTCGCTCGTGGCGGCGAGCCGCCCGGCCCGCACCGCCGCGATCATCGGTGGCGGCTTCATCGGGCTCGAGCTCGCCGAGAACCTCACCCGCCGCGGGATCGCCGTGACGGTCGTCGAGGCCGCCGACCAGGTGATGGCCCCCCTCGACCCCGAGATGGTCGGGCCGGTCCACGACCACATCCGCGCCTCGGGCGTCACGCTGCGCCTCGGCACGTCGGTCACCTCCATCGGGCCCGACGCGGTGACGCTCGGGTCGGGTGAGCAGGTCGACGCCGACCTCGTCGTCTCGGCCGTGGGCGTGCGACCCGACACGCGCCTCGCGGACGACGCCGGTCTCGAGACGGGCCGTCTCGGCGGCATCCTCGTCGACAGCCGCTTCCGCACGAGCGACCCGCGGATCCTCGCCGTCGGCGACGCCGTCGAGAAGCGCGACGCCCTCGACGGCGAGCAGGTGCTCGTGCCGCTCGCCAACACGGCGAACCGCCAGGGCCGCATGGCGGCCGACGTCATGGCCGGGCTCCCGGCGCACGACCGCCCGGTGCTCGGGACGGCGATCGTCGGCGTCTTCGGGCTGCAGGTCGCGACGACCGGCTGGAGCGAGAAGCGCCTCGTCGCCGCCGGACGCCCGCACCGCGTCATCCACACGCACCCGGCCTCGCACGCGACGTACTACCCCGGCGCCGAGGGCATGAGCCTCAAGCTCCTCGTCGACCCCGACACCGACGCGATCCTCGGCGCTCAGGGCGTCGGCCGCGACGGGGTCGACAAGCGCATCGACGTCATCGCCACCGCCATCGCGGGCGGCCTCACGGCGAGCACCCTCGCCGACCTCGAGCTGGCCTACGCGCCGCAGTTCGCCTCGGCCAAGGACCCCGTCAACATGCTCGGCTACGTCGCCGACAACCTGCGCACCGGCGTGACCCGCTCGATCCAGTGGCACGAGCTGGCGAACGCCCTGGCGGGGGGTGCGGTCCTCGTCGACGTCCGCACGCCGCGGGAGCACGACGAGGGCGCGATCCCCGGCGCCCTGCTCGTCCCGGTCGACGAGCTGCGCCGGCGCCTGGACGAGATCCCGCCCGGCCCGGTCGTCGTGCACTGCGCGGTCGGGCAGCGCGGCCACACGGCGGCGCAGGTGCTGGCCCACGCCGGGCGCGAGGTGCGCAACCTCGACGGCGGCTACCGCACGTGGCTCGCCGGCACGAGCATCCGCGAGCCGGCGCTGACCCGCTGATCCGCCGGCCGGCTGACCCACCCCCGTCTCAGGCCAGCGACAGGAAGAGCTTCTCCATCTGGGCGACGTCCATCGTCTCGCCGTCCGGGTTGGCGATGCACGCGCGCAGGCCGGTCGCGATGACGGCGAAGCCGGCGCGGTCGAGCGCCTTGGAGACGGCGGCGAGCTGCGTGACGATGTCCTGGCAGTCGCGCCCCTCCTCGATCATCTTGACGATGCCGCCGATCTGGCCGCGCGCGCGGTTGAGGCGACGGATGACCGACTGCATCTCGTCGAGGTCGAGCTCCACGGCATCCTCCTGAGGTCGTTGCGGGAACGCCCCATGATACCCCCGGCCGTATGCCTTCCGGAGCCTTCGAGGGGCGGCCCTCAGCCCGAGCGGGGCGCGTACATGATGAGCGCGACGCCGACGAGGCAGACGAGCGCGCCCGCGACGTCCCACCGGTCGGGCCGGAAGCCGTCGACGACCATGCCCCACACGAGCGAGCCCGCGACGAACACGCCACCGTAGGCGGCGAGGATGCGCCCGAAGCTCGCGTCGGGCTGGAGCGTGGCGACGAAGCCGTAGAGTCCGAGCGCGACCACTCCCGCCCCGGCCCACACCCAGCCGCGCTGCTCGCGCACCCCTTGCCAGATGAGCCAGGCGCCACCGATCTCGGCGAGGGCGGCGAGCACGAAGAGCAGGATCGAGCGCGTGACGGTCACGCTCAGATGTCCCCGGCCGCGCGCCGCTCGTCGTCGCTGCGCAGGATGCAGAACTCGTTGCCCTCCGGGTCGCCCATGACGACCCAGCCGCGGCCATCCTCCGTGCGGCAGTCCTGCACGACGGTCGCGCCGAGGCCCGTGACGCGCTCGACCTCCTCGTCGCGCGGGCGGTCGGTGGGGCGCAGGTCGAGGTGCACGCGGTTGCGCAGCTGCTTGGCATCCTCGACCTCGATGAAGAGCAGCCGGTGCGACTCGTCGGGGGAGAAGATCATGCACTCCTCGTGCCCCGGCTCGTTCGGGTCGTCCGGGTCCTCGTGGTAGCCGAGCAGGTCGGCCCACCAGACGGACTGCGCGTGGGCGTCGAGGGCGTTGACGGTCGTGTGCGAGAGCTCCAGTGCCATGGGGACATCCTGCTGGGCCCGGGCGAGGCCGGGCCACTCCTTTGCGGACCGCCTTCCACCCGACCCACCCGCAGTGTCAACCATGGTTGACGAACGCCGCCGGTCGGCATACCCTGTCAACGCAGGTTGACACGGCACGAGAGGTGACCGCGATGACGAAGGAGGTCGACGACATGCGCGAGCTGGCACTGGCCACCGGTGACGACGACCCACGCGCAGCGCTCGCGGCGGCCCGCGAGCTGCGGCGTGCAGCCGACCGCACCGAGGCCGCCGTCGTGCGCCGGGCGCGCAACCAGGGCCTCGCCTGGGCCGAGATCGCCGAGCAGCTCGGCGTCACCCGGCAGGCCGTCCACAAGAGGTACGGCCGCCGCTAGTCGGGCGGCTCTCAGCCCTCGCGGCGCAGCACGACCACCGTGTCGAGCGCGACGCGCTCACCGTCGTCGGTGGGGACGGGCCGCTCCCGGATGCCCGACTGCAGCGTGGTGACCGGCAGCCCGTCGGCCCGGTCGAGCACCTCCTCGGGGTCGTAGAGCACGCCGCGCTCGCTCGGGCCGCCCCAGCCCTCGGCGAGGTTGCGGCCGGCGTGACCGATGACGACGACGAGCCCGCCCGGCCGCACCGCCTCGACGGCCGACCGCAGCGCCCGGCGCCACTCGTCGGCGGGCAGCTGGAGGTAGCAGAGCAGCGCGAGGTCGTACGCCGCGGGCCCGCCGGGCGTCGTCTGCGTGGCGTCGGCGACGACCGCGGTCAACCGGCTCAGGTCGTCGCCGAGGCGGTCGGCCGCCAGGGACCGCATCCGCTCCACGGCGACCTGGGAGTAGTCCGAGGCGGTGACGACCCAGCCCTGCTCGACCATCCAGATGGCGTTGCGCCCTTCGCCCGCCGCGAGGTCGACGGCATGACCCGGCGTCAGCGGGCCGATGATCTCGGCGACGAAGCGGTTCGGCTCGACCGACCACACGAGCTCGTGGGCGGCATACCGCTCGTCCCAGGCATTGGCGTCCACGATGTCTCTCCTCGTCGTCGTCGGCGCCGTGTTCGACGTCGCGAATCCCATTGTGGCCCGGCACGTCTCGTGCGTCACGAATCGGACGCCTGGCCACGGCCCGCGCGTAGCGTGGACGGTGGAAAGGCAGCATCATGAACGTCCTCATCGTCCACGAGTCCATGTTCGGCAACACCCACGAGATCGCCTCCGCCATCGCCGACGGGTTGCGCCAGGGCAGATCACCCGGCGACGGCGACGTGCGTCTCGTCCACGTCGACGACGCCCCGACGGTCATCCCGGACGACGTCGACCTGCTCCTCGTCGGCGGCCCCACGCACGCGCTCGGCATGTCCCGGCCGAAGACGCGTGAGGACGCGACGACGAAGGGCGCCACGCCGGCCCGCGAGGGTGTGCGCGAGTGGATCCAGGCCGTGACGCCGCGGCCCGGGCTGCCCGTCGTCACCTTCGACACCCGGGTGCACGTCAAGATGCTGCCCGGCTCGGCCGCGAGCGCGGCCGCGAAAGCCCTGCGCCACCACGGGTTCGACCGCGCCGAGCGCGGCGAGACCTTCTGGGTGGAGGGCACGCCGGGCCCCGTCGAGGCCGGCGAGCTGGAACGGGCGCACGCGTGGGGCGCGGAGCTGGCCTCCCGGGTCAGCCACGGCGTCGCCTGACGCGGGGCTCGCTCAGTCGAGCGACTCCAGCCACGGCTCGAGGTGCCCGAGCACGTCCTCCGGCGACTCGAGCTGCGGCGTGTGCCCCATCCCCTCGAGGTAGGCCGTGCGCCACGCCGGGTTGAGCCGCGCCGCGCGGCGGGCGGCCGAGACGGGCACGAGGCGGTCCCGGGTCCCGTGGATGAGCAGCACCGGCCGGTCGAGGTCCCGCATGATCCGGTCGTACTCGCGCCGTCCGCGGAGCACACGCAGCAGCGACCGCGCGGCACCGAGGAACTCGCCCTCGGGGTCCGGGAGCGACCGGCGCCAGGCTGCGAGCTCCACGCCGGCCTCGACGACGTCGACGTCGGCGCGGGACGGGTCGGCGAAGCAGAGCGCCACGGTGCCGAGCACGCGCTGGCGGTCCGAGACGCTCTTGTTGTAGCGGGTCAGCACGAGCTCGCCGACCCGCGGCACGGCATACATCGCGAAGGTCGCGGCGACCTGGGGGTCGGGCCGCGCGCCGGGGTTGGGCAGCGCGGGGTCGACGAGGGCGAGGCCCGCGACCTGCTCGGGGCGGCGGTCGGCGAGCAGGAGGCTCACCATGCCGCCCATCGAGTTGCCGACGAGGACGACCGGGCGCCCGAGCACCTCGTGGATGAATCGGCTGAGCAGGGCGGCGTTGTGGTTGACGCTCGTCGCGCGTCCGAGGGCCGGGGTCAGCCCGAAGCCGGGCAGGTCGATCGCGACGACCCGGCGACGTGCAGCGAGCGCCGGTGCGATGCCGACCCAGTTGAGGTGCGAACCGCCGAGGCCGTGCACGAGGACGACCGGGGCCGGCTCGGTCGCGCCCGGCTCGGTGTCCGGACCGCCGAAGTCGACCCAGTGCACGGGGCCGTCGAGGTCGAGGGTGCGACCGACCCCTCCCCAGGGGGACGCGATGTCGGTCGGTGCGGTGGACGGCGGGGTCGTCATGACCGCAGGTTACCGCCGGTCACCTGCCCGCGCGGCAGCTCCGGCGGCACGGGCCCGCAGGTGCCGCGACTCGGGGGCGTTGTCGCTGAGCCCGGCGGCGCGTTCCCACTCGGCGGCCGACTCGGGCCACCGCTCCAGGCGGCCGAGCAGCTCGGCCCGCACGACGTGGAAGGCGACGTAGCCCTCGAGGTCGATGCCGTCGAGCAGGGCGAGGGCAGCCTGTGGTCCGTCGAGCTCGGCCACGGCGACGGCCCGGTTGAGCCGGACGACGTCGGTCGGGGCGATGCGCAGCTGGTGGTCGTAGAGCGCGACGACCTGCGACCAGTCGGTGTCGGCGGCGGTCGCCGCGCTCGTGTGCACGGCGTTGACCGCGGCCTGCAGCTGGTAGGGGCCGGGGGCGCCCCGGCGCAGGCACCGGCGTACGAGCGCGTGGCCCTCGGCGACGAGGGCGGCGTCCCAGAGCGAGCGGTCCTGGTCGGCGAGCAGGACGAGGTCTCCCGCGGCGTCGGTGCGCGCCGGGCGCCGGGCCTCCGTCAGCAGCATGAGGGCCAGCAGTCCCATGGCCTCCGGCTCGTCGGGCATCAGCTCGACGAGCACGCGGCCGAGCCGGATCGCCTCGGCGGCGAGGTCCGGTCGGCCGAGGTCGTCGCCGGCCGTGGCGGTGTGCCCCTCGGTGAACACGAGGTAGAGCACCGCGAGCACGGAGGCGAGCCGGGCCGGGAGGTCCTCGTCGCGTGGCACCCGGTAGGGGATACCGGCCGAGCGGATCTTGCTCTTGGCCCGCACGATCCGCTGCGCCATCGTCGCCTCGGGCACGAGGAAGGCGTGCGCGATCTCCGGCGTGGTCAGGCCCCCCAGCAGCCGGAGCGTCAGCGCGACCTGCGCCTCCCGCGAGAGCGCCGGGTGGCAGCAGGTGAAGACGAGCCGCAGTCGTTCGTCCCTCACGGGTCCCTCCTCCGGGAGTCCGGAGCCCTCGTCCGGCGCGTGCAGCGCGACCGCCTCCGCCTGGCGGGCCTCCCGCGTCGACTCCCGGCGCAGCCGGTCGATGGCCCGGCGGCGCGCGGTCGTGATGATCCAGCCGGCGGGACTCGGCGGCATACCCTCTCGGGGCCAGCGCTCGACGGCGACGGTGAAGGCGTCCTGCACGGCCTCCTCGGCGAGGTCGATGTCGCCCAGCGCCCGGATGAGCACCGACACCGCGCGGCCGTACTCGGTCCGGAAGACCCGCGCGATGTCCGCGCCTGAGACCGTCATGTCGACCGAGCCGTCACCGGTCGGTCGGTGCCTGGCCGGGGTCGCCCTCGCCCTGGAACGGGCGGACCTCGACGGGCAGGCCGGTCGCTCCGGCGATCCGCTCGGCCCAGCCGAGCACGACGTCGTAGTCGTCGGAGCGCAGGATCGTCAGGCCCCCGAGATGCTCCTTGGCCTCGGCGAAGGGCCCGTCGGTGAGCACGGCGTCGGCGACGGAGTCGCGCGGGCGGCGGATCGTCGTCGCACTCCCCTGGTCGGCGAGGCCACCCGCGAAGACCCAGCCACCGGCTGCGCGGATGTCGGCGTTGACGAGCTCGAGGTCGGCCATGACCGTCGTCAGGTCGAGGTCCTCCGGCGGCGGGCCGTCGGGCGAGAAGAGGCTGATGAGGTAGGTCTTCACGGTGAACTCCTCCTGCCGGCGCTGCCGGCGGGTCCGGGGCGCCCCTGGTGTGCGCCCTGCACCCTCTACACGAACGCCGTCCCGCGGAATCGACAGATCGCGCGGCTCAGCCACGCGGTCGCTGCTCGACGAGCCCGACGAGGTTGCCCTCGGAGTCGACGACGAACGCCATCCACTCGTCGGTCCCGGCCGGCCCCAGCGTGTCATCGTCGTGGCCGAAGATGACGCGCGGCTCGCTGCGCACCTCGACACCGGCGGAGCGCAGCCGCTCGACCGTGGCGTCGATGTCGTCGACCCGCAGGTAGTGCAGGGCGGTCGGCGCGCCCCGGTCGAGCAGCAGCCGCACGCCGCCGAGGTCGAAGAAGACGAGACCCGGCGGGTCGTACGTCGCGAGCGGTTCGGCACCGAGCAGGTGACGGTAGAAGGCGGTGGCCCGCCCGAGGTCGTCGGCGTGCTGGGCGATCTGGACGAGTCCCATGCCCCGACGGTAGACCGCCGGGGCGACGGGCGTCAGTCCTTGCTGCTGCTGAAGGCGGCGTCGAACGAGGCGGTGGGTCGCTCGAAGTTGAGGGCGCGGACGTACTCGAGCGCGCCAGGGGCACCGACGAGGCGGTCCATGCCGGCGTCCTCCCACTCGATCGAGATCGGTCCGTCGTAGCCGATGGCGTTCAGGGTGCGGAAGCAGTCCTCCCACGGCACGTCCCCGTGGCCGGTCGAGACGAAGTCCCAGCCCCGCCGCGGGTCGCCCCACGGCAGGTGCGAGCCGAGACGACCGTTGCGGCCGTTGCCGATCCGCTTGCGGGTGTCCTTGCAGTCGACGTGGTAGATCCGGTCCTTGAAGTCCCAGATGAAGCCGGCCGGGTCGAGGTCCTGCCACACCATGTGGCTCGGGTCCCAGTTGAGGCCGAACGCCTCGCGGTGGCCGATCGCCTCGAGCGTCGCGACGGTGCTCCAGTAGTCGTAGGCGATCTCGCTCGGGTGGACCTCGTGCGCGAACCGCACGCCCACCTCGTCGAAGACGTCGAGGATCGGGTGCCAGCGGCGGGCGAAGTCGGCGTAGCCCTCCTGGATGACGTCGTCCCCGACCGGCGGGAACATCGCGACGTACTTCCAGATCGCCGACCCGGTGAAGCCGATGACGGTGTCGACGCCGAGCCTCGCCGCGGCGCGGGCCGTGTCGGCCATCCGCTCGGCCGCGCGCTGCCGCACCCCCTCGGGGTCGCCGTCGCCCCACAGGGCGGCGGGAAGGATGTCCCGGTGGCGCTGGTCGATGGGGTCGTCGCAGACGGCCTGTCCGACGAGGTGGTTCGAGATGGCCCAGACCTTGAGGCCGTGCCGCTCGAGGATCTCGCGCCGGGACTCGATGTAGCTGTCCTCAGACAGGGCCCGGTCGACCTCGAAGTGGTCGCCCCAGCAGGCGATCTCGAGGCCGTCGTAGCCCCACTCCCCCGCGAGGCGGCACACCTCCTCGAAGGGCAGGTCGGCCCACTGTCCGGTGAAGAGGGTGATCGGTCGGGCCATCGTGGATCTCCTTGTTGCTGATGTGGGTTGCTGGGTGACGGGTCAGTGGGAGCTTGGTGCGGCGACGGTGGCGCCCGCGGCCTCGAGGACGAGGTCGTGGACGTCCGCTGCCGCCACCGTCTCACGGCGCAGGGCCGCGTCGGAGGTGATGACGACGGGTCCGTCCGTGGGGTCGTCGGGCAGCCGTCCGTGGCTGCCCCGCACCCACCGCGGGTCGAGCGGGACGACCTTCATGGCATACCGGAGGCCGAGCTTCTTGCGCACGAGCCCGAGCCCGGCGCGGGCCCTGGCGGAGCGGTCGGCGGGGTCGAAGAAGAGCTCGGCGGGGTCGTAGCCGGGCTTGCGGTGGATCTCGACGCCGCGCGCGAAGTCGGGCGCCCGCTCGTCGTCGAGCCAGTAGTAGTACGTGAACCACGCGCGCG
The DNA here is from genome assembly GCF_001428505.1 of Terrabacter sp. Root181. Classification (GTDB taxonomy): domain Bacteria; phylum Actinomycetota; class Actinomycetes; order Actinomycetales; family Dermatophilaceae; genus Terrabacter. The sequence continues at coordinate 462,902 of NZ_LMHU01000001.1, read as the reverse complement.
GCTCCGCGACGAGGACGAGGTCGCCGCTGCGCTCGTGGTCGAGGCCGTAGGCCGCCTGGCCGGCCCGGTCGAGCACGTGGTCGACGCCCGGGGTGGCGGCGAGCAGGGCCCGCACCTCGTCGAGACGGGCCTCGTCGCGGACGTAGACGTGGGCGACCTGGTGGTCGGCGACGGCGAACGCCTCCGACGCCCACGGGTCGAGGTACTCCATCCCGGCCTGCGTGTGCACGTCGAGCAGGCCCGCCCGGCGCAGCACCCGGTTGACGTCGACGGGCTCGTCGACGGCCGTGATGCCGTACTCGCTGACGACGACGACACTGACGCCGAGGCGCTCGGCGTCGTCGAGCAGGGGCGCGAGGGCCGCGTCGAGCTCTCGGGCGGCGGCCCGGGCCTCGGGCGACTCCGGGCCGAAGCGCTGGAGGTCGTAGTCGAGGTGCGGCACGTAGGAGAGCGTCAGGTCGTGCTCCGGGAGCAGGATGCGGGTCGCCTCGATGATCCAGCGCGACGACGCGATGGACGCGGTGGGCCCCCAGTAGTGGAAGAGCGGGAAGGCCCCGAGCCGCTCGGTGAGCCGGTCGTGCAGCGCCGCCGGGCGCGTGTAGCAGTCAGGCGACTTGCGGCCGTCGGCGTGGTAGACCGGGCGCGGCGTGACGATCGAGTCGACGTCCATGCCCATCGCGTACCACCAGCACACGTTGGCCACGCGGGCTCCGGGGTGACTGCGGCGCAGGGCATCCCAGACCTTCTCCCCGGCGACGAGCGCGTTGTGCTGGCGCCACAGGAAGACCTCGCCGAGGTCGCGGAAGTACCACCCGTTGCCCACCGCGCCGTGCTCGGCGACCGGTCGCCCGGTGAGCATCGTCGACTGCACCGAGCACGTGACGGCCGGCAGCACGGTCTCGAGCGGCGCCTGCCAGCCCGACTCGGCGAGGTGGCGCAGCCGTGGCATGTCGGCGAGGGCGCGGGGCGTCAGGCCGACGACGTCGAGGAGCAGGACCTTCGTGGGCCGGGTGCTCAGGGTGTTCATGCGGGCTCCTTGAGTCCGAGGTCGATGAGGGTGTCGCGCAGCCAGGCGAGCTCGCCGGCGATGCTCACGGCCAGGGCTGCGTCGTCGGACGGGCGCACCGCCTGCGGGACGACCGTCCACGTGTAGGTCTCGACCTCGAGATGGTCGGTCAGGGCGGTGTCTCCGCCGACGAGGACGTCGAGCGAGTGCCGCAGGTCTGCGGTCGTGGCGGCGAGCGGCGGCTCGGGGGCGTGGTCGAGCGGCACGTGGAAGTGGACCCGCCACGGCTGCTCGACCCCACCGGGGCACGGGTCGAGGGGTCGCGTGCCCCCGAGGACGTCGCCGAGGTCGTCGCGCGCCCGCAGCTGGCCGGCGTCGCCACGGGCCCGGGTCTGGTGGAGGAAGCGGTCCTCGTCGAAGGCCGCGAGCGTCGCGCGGGTGGCCGGGTCGCCGGGGTGCTCGACGTGCAGCGCGGCCGACACCTGGGCCTTGACGACCCGCCGACCGGCGGCGGAGAGCCGCGGGACCGCGACGGCGGCGTCCTCGAAGCCGACGGCGAGGTGGCACAGGTCGAGGCAGACGCCCAGGACGTCCTCGTCCCAGCCCGCCATCCGGTCGACGAGCTCGGTCGTCGTCTCGATGACGCAGCCGGGCTCGGGCTCGAGGCCGACCCGGATCTCGCGGCCGGTGCGCTCCCGCAGGGCATGCAGGTGGTCGGCGAGCCGGTCGAGCTGCTCGGCGGCGAGCACCTGCCGGTCGCCGAACCACGGGTGCCGCCAGCCCAGCGGGAGGGTGGAGATGCTGCCGCGGGCCGCGTCGTCGGGCAGCAGCCGGGCCAGCACCTCGGTGAGGTCGGTCGTGTAGGCCAGGCGGGCCGGCTCGGTCCAGTCGGGGTGGTAGACGCGGTGCTTGACCACCTCGTCCTGGAAGCCGCGGTAGGGGAACCCGTTGAGGGTGACGACCTCGAGGCCGCGCCCGTCGAGCGCGGCGCGGAGGCGGTCGGTCTGTCGCGGGTCACCGGCGAGGCCACGGGCGACGGGAGCGCTCAGCCACAGACCGAGGCCGAGGACATCGCTGCCGAGGTGACGGCGTACGGGCAGCGCGAAGCGGTCGAGCTGCCCGATGATCGTGTCGAGGTCCTCGCCCGGGTGGACGTTGGTGCAGTACGCGACGTGGACGGTCTGGCCGTCGGCGTGGAGCAGGCGCACGGCTCACTCCCTCGCGCCGCGGAGCACGGAGTTGCCCATGAACGTGGCGCCGGCTGCGACGAGCTCACCCTCGGACGCCCCCGGCGCCTGCGTCTCGGGGAGCTCGAGCCGCCCGCTCTGTCCGTAGAACTCGACGGGGTTGCGCCACAGCACCCGGTCGACGTCGTCGGGCGTGTAGCCCGCGGCGAGCATGGTCTCGGCGACGCGGCGCGTCTTGAGGGGGTCGCTGTTGCCCCAGTCGGCGGCCGAGTTGACGATCATCCGGTCGAGGCCGTGGCGGCGCAGGATCTCGACCATCCGGTGCTCGTCCATCTTCGTGTCCGGGTAGACGGAGAAGCCCATCCAGCAACCGGACTCGGCCACGACGTCCACCGTCATCTCGTTGAGGTGGTCGACGAGGACGGCGCCGGGCTCGAGCGCCGACTCGCGCACGACGTCGAGGGTGCGCCTCGTGCCCGCGAGCTTGTCGCGGTGCGGGGTGTGCACGAGGGCGGGCAGCTCGTGCTCGGCGGCGAGCGCGAGCTGCGCGGCGAAGACGTCGTCCTCCTCGGGCGTCATCGAGTCGTAGCCGAGCTCGCCCACGGCCACGACGCGGTCCTTGGCGAGGTAGCGCGGCAGCACGTCGAGGACCTCGCGGCAGCGGGCGTCGTTCGCCTCCTTGGGATTGAGGCCGATCGTCGCGTGGTGGGCGATGCCGTACTGCGACGCGCGGAACGGCTCCCAGCCGAGGAGCGCGTCGAAGTAGTCGCAGAAGGAGCCGACGCTCGTACGCGGCTGGCCGAGCCAGAACGACGGCTCGACGACGGCGCGGACGCCGGCGGCGTGCATGCGCTGGTAGTCGTCCGTCGTGCGGGACGTCATGTGGATGTGGGGGTCGAAGATGCGCACGGTGGCTCCTCAGTCGGCTCGGTGGGCAAGGGCGAGGACGGTTCGGGCGTCCGGTGGCACGACTCGGCCGGCGGCCTCGCGCTCGGCGGCGTAGTCGCGGACCATGCGGGCCAGCTCGTCGTCGGCACGGTCGGCCAGGCCGGCGACCTGCTCCACCGGGATGCCGGTGAAGAGCACCTTGAGCACCGCCTGGCGCCAGGCGTCGTCGTCGAGGTGCGCGGCGGCATACGGTCCGAGGGCAGCGGCCACGAGGCGGGTGTCGTTGGTGCGCAGGGCATCTCGGACGATCGGGAGGGCGGTGTCGCCGATGGGGTCGGGACGGTCGGGGGCGTCGAGCGCCGGGAGCGCGAGCAGGACCGCCCGGCGCTCGGCCGCGTCGCCGTGGTCGTAGACGCGACGCACGACGTCGACGACGTATGCCGCCGGGCCGGGGACCGCGAGCAGCAGAGCCTCGCGTGCGGCGTCCCCGTCACGGCCCTCGCGGGCCGCGGTGCGCGCCGCCGCTGGGAAGTGCCGGTCGATGGTGTCGGGGTCGCTCGCGACCTCGGCGAGCGCGTCCGTGCTGGTCGTGGGGTTCGTGGGGGTCATCGGCCCACCTCCTGGGGTCGTCGTGCGGCGGTGCGGAGGAACTCGAGGCTCGAGGCCGCCAGCGACGGCGCGGCGTGGGCGTGGCGGGGCAGCTCGACGGCGACGAGTCCGGTGAACTCGACGGCCTCGAGCGCCGCGAGCACGGGCGGGAAGTCCACCTCGCCCTCGCCGAGCGGTAGGTGCTCGTGGACGCCACGGCGCATGTCGTCGATCTGCACGTTGGCGAGGAGCTCGCCGGCGCCGAGCACGCAGGCCGCCGGGTCGGCGTCCTCGGTGCAGCGCAGGTGGCCGACGTCGATCGTCAGGCGCAGTCGATCGGGCGAGCCGAGGCGTCGGCGCAGCTCGAGCACGTCGGCGATGCGTTCGACGAACATGCCGGGCTCCGGCTCGAGGGCGAGGTCGACGCCGTGCGCCTCGGCCACCGGCAGGAGTGCTGCGACGGCGGCCTCGACGCGCGACCACAGCTCCTCGCTGCTCGCACCACGCGGGGCGATGCCGCTCCAGCACGAGACCACCGGTGACCCGACCTCTGCCGCGACGCGGATCGCCCTCTCCAGCAGGTCGATCCGGCGCTCTCGGCCGGAGTCGGACACGAGGGTGGGCTCGTGCTTGCGGCGCGGGTCGAGCACGTAGCGGGCTCCCGTCTCGACGACGACCCCGAGCCCGTGCCGGGCCAGCAGGCCGCCGACTCGGGCCGCCCGGCCGGCCAGGTCGGGCGCGAAGGGGTCGAGGTGCGCGTGATCGAGCGTCAGGGCGACGCCGTCGTAGCCGAGGTCGGCGAGGAGCGCGAGGGCGTCCTCGAGCCGGTGGTCGGTGAAGCCGTTGAGGCCGTAGCCGAAGCGGAGGCTCACGTCGCCGACACCCGCCTCATGGCGGCCGCACCGACCGGCGCGGAGGCGGCGAAACCCAGCGCGGCCGCGTGGTGGCCGGTCGCCGCGAGCGCCGCGCCCTGGAGGGGCACGAGGCCCCGGATGCCCGCGCCCGTGGCCCGCCGGACCGTGCCGGCATCGGGCGTGCGCGCGGCGGCCAGCTGCGCGCGGAGGACGCTCACGGCATACGACCCCGTGAGGGCGACGGAGACGGCAGCGCCGAGCGCTCCGCCGGCACGTCCGCGTCCGGCAGTGGGGACTGTACGCAGCGCCGAGGCTGTGGCGACGAGGGCGGTCGCGGCGACGCAGGCCCGGGCCATGCCGGTCGAGCCGCCGTGCACCTCACCGCGGCTGAGGGCCGTGACGCCTGCCGTGTGGACGGCGACGAGCGTGGCCGGGACGGCGGCGGCGCGCAGGCCGGGCACGCCGCCCGCGCTCGCCCCGAGGAGCACGTCGAGACCGCGTGTGGAGGCCATCGTCGCCACGCTCAGCGGTCCCTGCTTGGGGGACAGGTCGTAGGCCCAGACCGCCGCGGCGAGCACGGCGGCGGTGGCGGCCGAGCGGCGCCCACCGGCGGCCGCCGAGACGGCGATGCCGGCGGCGGTGAGGCCGGTGGCGACGGCGAGCGCCGTCCGGGCCGGCACACGACCGGACGGGATCGGGCGCTCCGGTCGCTCGACCGCATCCGTGCGGCGGTCGGCCCAGTCGTTGAGCGCCATGCCCGCCCAGTAGAGGCACGTCGACGCGACCGGCAGCGCCGCTGAGCGCGCACCGGCCGGCCAGCCCGCGCTCGCCGCCCCCGCGAGGGTGTCGCCGGGCACGGTGAGGGCGGCCGGCGCCCGCACCAGCTCGACGAGGTCGCGCAGGGTCGTCACGACGCCGTCGCCTGCTCCGTCGCCGGCTCGTTCGCCCACGCGGTCAGCACCCGGTGCTGCTCGAAGAGGCGGTGCTCGTCCGAGCCGACGGGGTCCTTGAAGAAGAAGCCCAGGGCCGGCAGCGGGCCGACCTCCCCGCGGCGCAGCGCCAGGTCGGCGAGGCGCGCCAGGTCGATGACGAGCGGGGCGGCGAGGCTCGAGTCGCAGCCCTGCCACGTGAACTGCATCGACATCCGCGTGCCGAGGAAGCCGGAGAAGGTCAGGTGGTCCCACGCCGTCTTCCAGTCGCCGAGGTCGGCGATGTTGTCGATGTGGACCGGGCCGTCGACCGGGTGGCCGAGCATCGCCTCGAGGCCACGGGCCTTGCTCCGCGCCTTGCTCTCCATCGCGTCGGGGTCGGCGAGCGTGGCGCCGTCCCCGCCGCCGAGCAGGTTCGTGCCGGCCCACGACCGGACGCGGAGCGACCGCGCGGCGAACATCGGTGCGAGGACCGACTTGACGAGGGTCTCGCCCGTCTTGCCGTCGCTGCCGCCCCATGGAACCCCGTGGCGCTCGGCGAGCTCCTCGAGCGCGGGCAGGCGCGCGCCGGTCGAGGGCGTGAAGTCGATGAACGCGGCGCCGGCCGTGAAGGCGGCCGCTGCGTAGACGGCACTCGGCGGCAGCGGGGACTCGCCTGCGCCCCAGGCCTGCTCGAGGACGTCGAGGGATGCGTGGGCCGGGTCGTCGGTGACGACCGGCTCGGTGGAGCTGACGTTGACGACGACCACCCGCGACAGGGACTCGGTCTCCGCGAAGGCGCGGATGTCGGCGGCCAGCCGCTCGACGGCGTCGACCTGGCGCTCCTCGGCGTCCCGGTGGCCGTGGCGGATCCGCCGGCACGTCCGGTCGAGCTCGTCGGCGACGAGCGCCAGGGCCGTGTGCGGGATGACCCCGGCGTCGGCCAGCTGCGCCGCCCGCTTGACGAGCGGCACGTCCGTGACGTCGTGGCCACCGACGACGAGGTGGTCGAGCGGGACGAGGCCGGCAGCGGCCAGGTCGGGCTGCTCGGTGACGAGGCCGTCGGGCCCGGCACCGCCGGCGGTGATGAGCGCGAGGCCGGTGGCGACGGTCGTCGCGACCGAGCCGCGTGCGCCGACGAGCCAGAGCCCGGTTCGTTCGTCCGTCATGGTCGTTACTCCTCGAGAGGTGGGGGCCGGGTGTGGGGCCGGTGGCCCGGCGGCGGGGGCGTGTGCCCGCCGCCGGGCCACCGGGATGGGTCAGCGCAGCGAGGCGATGACCGCGTTGGCGTCACGCTGCAGGGCGGCCGAGGCCGCCGCGTCGCGGACGTTGGTGCTCGACGTCGCAGCGTCGACGAAGCCCTGCAGCTGCGAGATCGCGGCCGCGGTGCGACCCGCGGCGACGTGCCTCTCGGCCTGCTGGAGACGCTTCTCGAGCTCCTTCTCGCCCGCCGGGGTGACGAGACCCTCGCGGGCCAGTCGCTCCGTCAGGGCGGTGAGCGTCAGCAGCGACGTGCGGGTCGTGAACGTCACCGTCGTGGTGCGCACCAGGCCTGCCTTGTCCGTCGCCGTGACGACCAGGGTGTGGCTGCCCAGCGAGAGCTTCCACAGGGCCAGCGGCGTGGCGGCCGCGACCGCGGTGCCGTCGACCGTGGCGGTCACGGTGTCGATGCCGCTCGTCGCGTCCGTCGCCGTCCACGTCACGTCGCCGGAGTTGCCGACGGTGGCGCCGTCGGTCACCCCGGACACCGCGACCGCGGGCTGGGTCTTGTCGAGCTTGACCGTGACGGAGCCGACCTGCGAGACGTTGCCGCCGTTGTCGGTGGCGCGGTAGAGCACGGTCGTCGTGCCCTCGGTCGAGATCGTCAGCGCCGTGTTGGCGTTGACCCACGTGGTCCCACCGTCGGTGGAGCGCTGGCGCGAGGCGACGGTGCCGTTGTCGGTCGCGTTGACCGTGACGGTCACGTTGCTCGTGTACCAGCCGTTCGCGCCGTTCGGCGTCGCCGGGTTCAGCGTGGCCGAGACGACGGGGGGTGTGACGTCGGCGACGCCGTTGCCCACGAACGTCAGGGAGTCGAGCACGACCCCGCCGGAGGAGGTGACGTAGAGGCGTCCGGTGCCGGTGGGCTTCGACGACAGGCTCGCTGCCGCGTCGGTCCAGCCGGAGCCGCTCACCGCGACGGTGCCGAAGGGGACCGCCGTCGGCGAGTTCCACCGGAGCGACAGGGTGCCGCTGCCGGAGGCGCGGGCCGTCACGCCCGTGACGCCGACGAGGTTCGCCGGGTCCCAGGCCAGCCAGTCACCGGCGTCGAACGAGGTGACCTTGCGCAGGCCGCTCGCCGCGTCGTCGTTCGTGATCTCGACACCCTGTGTCGCGTCGGCCCACTCGGCCTCCTGCTTCTTCGGGTTGAGGATCAGCTGCTCGGTGGTGGTCGCACCGGGGAGACCGTTGGCCCCGTTGTCGGTGTACGTGATGACGACGACGCCGAAGATGTTCTCCGTCTCGCCGTGCTGGGTCGCGTCGGCCGGGGTCGGGATCGCGAACTGGCAGCCCGTGCCCTGGCTCAGCGGGTGGGCGTGCGCGTCGTGCCCCAGCCCGAAGGTCCAGGTCACGCGCGAGCACACCGTTGCGGTGCCGTCCTCGGGGTCGGAGGTCGTGACGTTGAAGGGCACGGCCTGGCCCCAGTCGAAGAAGCCGCCGTTGGGGGGCGTCGCGATGGTGACCGTCGGGGCGACGTTGCCGACGCTGATCGACGTGCTCGTCAGGCCGCGACGGCCCTCCGGGTCGGTGACGCGCAGGCGCGCCGTGTACTTCCCGAGCTCGGTGTAGGTGAAGCTCGCCGTGGCGCCGGTCGCGTCGAACGTGCCGTTGCCGTCGAAGTCCCACTCGTAGGTCAGGGCCCCACCCTCGGGGTCGACCGAGCCGGACGCGTCGAACTGGACCGTCAGCGGGGCGCTGCTGCTGCTGATCGGGTTCGCCGCGATCTTCGCCTGCGGCGCCTTGTTGCCGGGCGCGTAGTCGATCCGGTAGAGGCCGGCGTCGGGGTTGGCCCGGAAGAAGCCGTCACCGTAGTCGAGGACGTAGAGCGACCCGTCCGGGCCGAACTCGATGTCGATCGGGCTGTCAGTGATCGGCTGGCCGTTCGTCTCGAGGTCGCGGTTGGGCAGGAAGTGCTGGATGTGGTTGACGGGTCCGTTGGGCCACTGCACGTCGAACACCGCGAGGTAGTCCTGCGAGAACTCGGCGAAGAACGCCTTCTTGTCCCAGTACGCCGGGAACTTCGTCGTCGACGCGTTGGTCGCGTCGTAGTGGTAGACGGGACCGCCCATCGGGCCCTGACCACCCTGCGGGTCGAAGTCGGTCAGCTCGGGCCACGGCTGGTGCGTGTTGTTGTCGCCGTAGTAGAGCGTCGGCGCGGTGGCCGGGGGCACCTGGGCGAGCCCGGTGTTCCACGTCGAGTTGTTCGTGGCGCCGGCGTTGCAGTCGAACCACGGTCCGGGCGTCGCCGTGGCGAAGTTCCACTCGTTGTAGTTCGCGTTCGGCCCGTGGCAGTAGGGCCACCCGCCGTTGATCGGCTTGGTGATGGCCGTGGTCTGCCACTCGACGTAGCCCATCGGGCCGCGCTGGGCGTCGGGCGCGCCGGCGTCGGGGCCGTAGTCGCCCCACGAGACGGAGTTCGTGATCGGGTCGACGTCCATGCGGAACGGGTTGCGCACGCCCATGACGAAGATCTCGGGACGGGTCTTGGCGGTGCCCGGTGCGAAGAGGTTGCCCGCCGGGATCGTGTAGGACCCGTCGGCCTCGGGGTGGACGCGCAGGATCTTGCCGCGCAGGTCGTTGGTGTTGCCGGCGCCGCGACGCGAGTCGAAGCCGGGGTTGAAGCCGGGCGCGTTGTTGTTCGGCGCGAAGCCGTTGGCCCCCGGCGCGCTCGCCGGCGTGTTGTCGCCGGTCGAGAGGTAGAGGTTGCCGTCGGCGTCGAAGTCGACGTCACCGGCGACGTGGCAGCACTGGCCGCGCTGCGTCTCCACCTTGAGGATGACCTGCTCGCTCGCGAGGTCGAGCTTGTCGGCGGCGTCGTCCCACCTGAAGCGGCTGAGCTGGTTGTAGCCCTTCCACTGGTCCCAGTAGGAGGCGTCCGCGCCGGCGGGCAGGCTGTTCGGCGCCGACCCGGTCGGGGTCGTCGTCACGTACGGCGCGGTCATGGTGCGCGGCGCGTAGTAGAGGTAGACCCACTGGTTCGTCTGGAAGTCGGGGTCGAGGGTGACGGTCTGGAGCCCGTCCTCCGAGTTGTTGTAGACGGGCAGGGTGTTGATCACCTTGGTGACGCCGCTGTCGGGGTCGACGAGGCGGACGTCGCCGTTGCGGGCGGTCGTCAGCACGCGGCGGTCGGGGAGCACGGCCATGTCGATCGGCTCACCGGTGTCCTTGGTGAGGGTGATCTTCTCGTAGTTCGACCAGTCGAGCGCCGGCTCGGAGCCGTGGTCGACCCCGTCGTGCGCCTGGGCCGGGAGGGTGGCCACGGCGCCGAGCGCCGTGCAGGCGAGGACGGCTGCCGCAGTTGTGGCAACCAGCCTCCTCGCCCTGGATCGCGAAGTAGCATTCATCGGTACGTCCTTCTTGACAGAGACGGGCGAAGCCGGTCCCCGGGGAGTGCGCCGCTGCAACGGCTTCTGCACTCCCCGGGGCCCGGTGTTTTCCGGTATGCCGGCCGCCCCCGGAGGGCGGTCGGCCTGCGTGTGCAGGGGGCTCAGCCGCGAAGGGCGGCCATCGCGTCGTAGCTGACCTTCGAGAGCTCCATCGACTGGTTCGGAGCCGTCGTGGCGTTGCCCGGTGCGGTGTCCATCTCCCACATCGGGTTGTGCGAGCCCTTGGCACCGACCCGGCGCAGGAACGTCGAGTAGTCGATGTCGCCCTGGCCGAAGGGGGCCATGACGTAGCCGTTGGACTGCGTCGTGTCGATCTTGCCGTCCTTGGCGTGGAAGAGCGGGAAGCGTGACGTCTGGGCGGCGACGACCGCGGCCGGGTCGAAGATCGAGGTCACGACCGAGCCGTCCGGGGCGGTGTACGTCGTGTGCTTGTACTGCGCGACGTGGGCCCAGTAGATGTCCATCTCGAGGTAGACGGCCTTCGGGTCCGTGTTGGCCAGGAAGTGCTCGAGGCGGCGGATGCCGGACGAGCGCGTCGGGCGGCCCTGTGCGTCGAGCGGCCCGCTGTCGAGCAGGAAGCTGTACGCGATGTCGTGGTTGTGCGTGTAGAGCTTGAGTCCGTGCTGGGCGGCCCTCTCCCCGAAGAAGTTCCAGCGCGCGGCCGCGGCCTCCCAGTCGGCGACGTAGGCCGAGCCGGTCGGGTCGGACCCGGTGCCGACGTGGCCCATGCCGAGGATGTTGGCGATCTCGCAGGCCGCGTCGAACTGCGCGATCGTCGTGTCCGTGATGGTCGACGGGATCGAGCCGTGGTTGCCCTCGGCCTCGAGCCCGAGCTCGTCGAGCCAGGCGCGCAGCTGCGTGGCACCGGCCACCGTGTTCAGGTCTGCACCGCCCTCGGCGTTGGCGTGCTGGCGGAAGCCGGCGAACTCGATCTGGCGGTAGCCGATCGAGGAGAGCTCGGTGAGCACCTCCTTGAAGCCGGAGGCGTACGGCGAGGTCAGCGGGTCGCGCCCGACCGCGTCACGCACGGTGTAGAGGATGATCCCTCGGCGAGGGGCGGGGATGAGGACCCCGCTGGCGCCGGGGGCGGCCTTGGCGGCCGTCCCGGTCAGGGTCACGGCGGCGGCGACGCCCGTCGTGGCCGCGAAGAACTGGCGACGGTTGAGTCCGAGCTTGCTGACGAGCTTGAGCGGGTTGACGTCGTTGTCGTGCATGTGAGCGTGCTCCTTCAAGGGGTGACAGAGACTAGACGTGCGGTTTGTGCTGGATCTCCTTGTCTGACAAGCGAGGTCGAGTGCCTCCGCAGCGTTCAGGACATGGTCGGCGACGTCGCGTGGGCCCCGTCGATCGGGGTCCAGGACCCCTCCCGCTCCACGCTCGTCTCGACCGCCGACAGGATCCGCTGCACCTGGAGCCCGTCGGAGAAGGAAGGCCGGGGGTCGGTGCCCTCGGCGATGGCGGTCAGCAGGTCGACCGCCTGGTGGGTGAAGCCGTGCTCGTAGCCGAGCACGTGACCGGGCGGCCACCAGGACGCCACGTAGGGGTGGGTGGACTCGGTGACGAGCACCCGGGTGAAGCCGGCGTCGCGGCTCGGGACGCGCCCGTCGAAGACGTGGAGGACGTTCATGTCCTCGAAGTCGAAGGCGAGCGAGCCCTCGGTCCCGTTGACCTCCAGGCGGATCGCGTTCTTGCGGCCGTTGGCGAAGCGGGTCGCCTCGAAGGTCGCGAGGGCGCCACCGCTCATCCGCGAGACGAGCACGGCGGCGTCGTCGACGGTCACCGGCCCGGTGGTGGCCGAGCCGTTCTGCGCGGCCGTGCCGCTGATCCCCCCGGTCCCGGCGGCCGCCGGATCGGCCACCGGACGTTCGCGCACGAACGTCTCGGTCAGGGCGGACACCCCGGTGAGGTGCTCACCCGTCACGAACTGCGCGAGGTCGACGATGTGGGCGCCGATGTCGCCGAGCGCCCCCGAGCCGGCACGCTCCTTCTGGAGGCGCCAGGTGAGCGGCGACTCGGGGTCGACGAGCCAGTCCTGCAGGTAAGCACCGCGGACGTGGAGGATACGGCCGAGCCGTCCCTCCGCGACGAGCTGACGGGCGTACGCGATGGCCGGGACCCGGCGGTAGGTGAAGCCCACCATCGAGCGGACGCCGCGGGCCCGGGCCGCCTCGGCGGCCACGACCATCGCCTCGGCCTCCCCGACCGAGTTGGCGAGCGGCTTCTCGCAGAGCACGTGCTTGCCGGCCTCGAGAGCGGCGACCGCGATCTCGGCGTGGGTGTCGCCCGGCGTGCAGATGTCGATGACGTCGATGTCGTCACGCTCGAGCAGGCGCCGCCAGTCGGTCTCGACCCCGGCCCAGCCGAAGCGGTCGGCCGTGTCGCGCGCGGCCGCCTCGTTGCGCCCGGCCACGGCGACGAGGCGCGGCGCGGCCGGCACGTCGAAGTAGCTGCGCACGTTGCGCCAGGCCTGGGAGTGGGCCCGCCCCATGAAGGCGTAGCCGATCATCCCGACCCCGAGGGTGGGCTTGCTGGGTGTGCTCATGACGTCCTCACATCCGACGAGGGGTGGTACCGCTGACGGTTCGGTCCTGCTGGTGCGGTGGGGTGCCCGCGCCACCTGGCGTGCGGTGGCGCGAGCACCGACCGGTCAGGACTCGAAGCCGAGGGGCAGGTACTGCTCGACGTTCTCCTTGGTCACGACGGGCGCGTTGAGGACGATGCGGTTGGGCACCTCGACCTGGACGAGGTCGCTCAGGCCCTTGCCCTGGGCGATGAGGCGCGCGAGCTTGATGCCGTCGGCGGCCTGGGTCGGCGGGTAGATGACCGTGGCCTCCATCTTGCCCTCCTGGATCCAGCGCATCGCGTTGGCCGAACCGGCGCCGCCGATGAAGGCCATCTCGTGGCGGTTGGCCTGGTCGAGGGCGGCCATGACGCCCACACCCTGGTCGTCGTCGTGGTTCCACAGGACGTCGATCTTCGGGGCGGCCTGAAGCAGGTTGGACGCCTGCTTCTCGCCGGACTCGACCGTGAACTCCGCCGCGACCCGGTTGTCGACGGTCTGGTTGCAGGCCTTGAGCGCGTCGGCGAAGCCCTTCGACCGGTCCTGCGTCAGGGGCAGGGCGTCGATGCCGGCGATCTCGGCGATGACCGGGTTGGCGATGTTCTTGTCCTTGACGATCTTGCAGGCGTAGGTGCCGGCCGAGACGCCCATGCCGTAGTTGTCACCGAGGACCGTCGCCCGCGCGGCGAACGGGCTCGAGAACTCCCGGTCGACGTTGATGACCGGGATGCCGGCCTGCATCGCCTTGGTGGCGACCTCGGTGAGGGCAGCGCCGTCGGTCGGCAGCAGCACGATCGCGTCGACCTTGTCGTTGATGAAGGTCTCGATCTGGCTGATCTGGAGGCTGGCGTCGTTGGTGCCCTCGGCCGACTTGAGCTCGATGTCGCTGTACTTCTTGGCCTCGTCCTGGGCCGACTTGTTGACCGCCGCGAGCCAGCCGTGGTCGGCCGCCGGTCCGGAGAAGCCGATGACGACCTTCTTGCCGGGGGCGTCGTTGTCGCTCACGGCGTCGCTGCCGGTCTGCTGGGTCGAGGCCGCGGGAGTCGTGGCCGGGTCGTTGCTCGTGCACCCGGCGGCGACGAGGGCCGAGCTCAGGGCGATCGCCAGGACGGCGACGCGCTTGGTCGGACGGGAGAGTGATGCGGACACGCTGACTCCTATGTGAGCGAAGAGGGGTGGTGCGAGGTGAGTGGTGCTCTGCCGTGCTGGTGGTGCTGTCGACCGGGCCGTTCGGCTAGCCCGACCTGGTGCGGGAGACCCGCTGCTGGAGCAGGACGGCGGCGACGATGATCGCCCCCTTGGCCACCGCCTGCGTCGACGTGTCGAGGTTGTTGAGGGTGAAGACGTTGGTGAGCGTCGTGAAGATGAGGACGCCGAGGACGGTGCCGACGATCGTGCCGCGGCCACCGCTGAGGAGCGTGCCGCCGATGACGACGGCGGCGATCGCGTCGAGCTCGTAGAGGGTGCCGTGCGTGGACGTGCCGGTCGTCGTGCGGGCCATGATCATCACGGCGGCGATGCCGCAGGCGACACCGAGCAGGATGTAGAGGTACATCGTCTGGCGCTGCACCCGGATGCCGGCGAGGCGGGCCGCCTCGGGGTTGCCGCCGATGGCCAGCGTGCGACGCCCGAACGTCGTGCGGTTGAGCAGGACCCAGCCGACGACGGCGACGATCGCGAACATGATGACGAGCACGGGGATGCCGAGGACGCTGCCGCCGAAGAACTCGATGAAGCCGCGGTCGCGGATGATCTGGGTGCGGCGCTTGGCGATGATCTCGGCCAGGCCCCGGGCGGCGGCGAGCATCGCGAGGGTCGCGATGAACGGCGCCATGCGCCCGTAGGCGATCAGCACCCCGTTGACGAGTCCGCAGACGGCCCCGACGACGAGCGCCGCGATGACCATGACGATCCAGTGGTAGTTCGCGGCCATGGTCTGGGTCGCCACCGTGGTGGCCCAGACCGACGAGAGGGCGACGATGGCGCCGACCGACAGGTCGATGCCGCCACCGGAGATGACGAACGTCATGCCGACGCTGACGACGCCGATGACCGAGCCGAGTCGCAGGATCGTCAGCGCGTTCTCGGGGCTGGCGAAACGGTCCCCGGCCGTGATGATGCCGACGATGACGAGGAGCACGAGGGCCAGCACGAGACCCGCGTTCCGGCCGACGGGTCCGTTGAGGAAGCCGGCGATGCCTCCCTCCCGGCGGGAGGCGGCTCCACCGACCGGTGGTCCGCTCGGGGTGGGCGGGGTGGTCCCGCTCGCGGCTCCGCCGACGGGCTCCCCTGCCTGGTCGACCTTCGTGACGTCGGCGCTCATGCCGCGTCTCCCTTCAGGATGATGTCGAGGACGGCGTGCTCGTCGAGCTCGTCGGCCGGGCCCTCGTGACGGACGGTGCGGTCGGCGAGGACCAGCACCCGGTTGGACAGCCCCAGGACCTCGGGGATCTCGCTGGACACGACGACGACGGCGACGCCCTCGTCGGTGAGGCGGCGGATCAGGGCGTAGATCTCGGAGCGGGCCCCGACGTCGACGCCGCGGGTGGGCTCGTCGAGGAGCAGCACCTTGCAGCCGCGGAGCAGCCAGCGGGCCAGGACGACCTTCTGCTGGTTGCCGCCGGAGAGGGTGCGCGACTCGCGGTGGACGCCGCGCGGGCGCACGTCGAGCGACTCGAGCAGCTCCTCGGCGGCCTCGACCTCGGCCGACCCGTCGAGCAGGCCGCCGTGCGAGAAGCGCGGGAGCGTCGCGAGGGTGATGTTCGAGGCGAGCGAGGCGCCGAGGACGAGCGCCTGGCTCTTGCGCTCCTCGGGGCACAGGCCGATCCCGGCGGCGACGGCCGCGGCGACGGACCCCCCGCGCACCGCCTTGCCGCCGACGCTGACCGTGCCGCTCGTCGCCTTGCGGGCCCCGAAGATCGTCTCGACGACCTCGGAGCGACCCGAGCCCACGAGGCCGGCGAGCCCGACGACCTCGCCGGGACGGACGTCGAAGGTGACCGATGCGAACTCGCCCGCGCGGGCCAGGCCCTCGACGCGGAGGACGGGCTCGGCGTCGACGACGACCTCGGGCTTGGGCGGGAAGACGTACTCGATGGAGCGGCCCGTCATGAGACGGATCAGCTCCTGGGTCGGCGTCGTCTTGGCGTCGAGGCCGGTGGCGACCGTCTTGCCGTCCTTGAGCACCGTGACGCGGTCACCGATCTCGCGGATCTCCTCGAGTCGGTGCGAGATGTAGACGACGGCGACGCCCTGCCCGGTCACCTCGGCGATGACGCGGAAGAGCTGCTTGACCTCGCCGGCGTCGAGCACCGCGGAGGGCTCGTCCATGACGATGAGCTGCGCGTCGCGGGACAGGGCGCGGGCCATGCTGACGATCTGGCACGAGGCGGCCGAGAGCGTGCCGACCTCGACGGAGGGCGAGATCTCGGGGTGGCCGAGGCGGGCGAGCAGGGCGGCGGCCTCACGGCGGGCGGCGGTGCGCTGGGAGAAGCCGAACCGGGTGGGCTCGTGCCCGAGGAAGATGTTCTCGGCGACGCTGAGGCCCTCGACGAGGTCGAGCTCCTGGTACATCGTCGCGACGCCGAGGTCCATCGCCGCCTGCGGGTGGTGCAGGGTGACCGGCTCGCCGGCCCACTCGATGGTGCCCTCGTTGGGCTCGTGGACGCCGGCGAGCACCTTGATGAGGGTGCTCTTGCCCGCGCCGTTCTGGCCGAGCAGGCAGTGCACCTCGCCGGGCTGCACGTCGAGGTCGACGCCACCGAGGGCCACGACCCCGGGAAAACGCTTGACCACGTTCGTCATTCGCAGGAGAGGGGCGCCTGCTACATCTCGCCGTCGAGATTCCATGCGTCACACCGTGACCCACTTTTGTCGGAACGTCAAGCAAAAGTTTTCTCGTGGACACACCAAAGCCGTGTGCATGACATACCGAAGCCGCGTGTGCTTGACTTCGAACGTGCGTCCAGAGTCAACGTCGTCCGCGTATGCCGCCACCGCCGTCAGCGGCGCAGGTGAGCTGCTGCAGCTGCTGCGCGACGAGACCCCGCGCACGCGTGCCGAGCTCGCCAAGCTGACCGGCCTCGCCCGGTCGACCGTGGGCGCCCGCGTCGACGCCCTGCTCGCGACGGGCCTGCTCGCCCCCAGCGGCGAGGCCGCGAGCACCGGTGGCCGGCCGCCGGTCCGCTTCGCCTTCAACCCCGAGGCCCGCGTGGTCGTCGGCGCGGACATCGGTGCCACGCACGGCCGGGTCGCCCTGACCGACCTCAGCGGCCGTCCGATCTGTGAGATCGGCGAGAGCCTCGACATCACCGACGGCCCCGAGGTCGTCCTCGACTGGCTCGTCGCGACGACGCGCCGCCTGCTCGAGCAGGCGGGCCGCGAGCCCCGCGACCTCATCGGCATCGGCATCGGGGTGCCCGGGCCGGTCGAGCACTCGAGCGGCCGTCCGATGCGCCCGCCGATCATGCCCGGCTGGGACGGCTACGACGTGCCCGCCCACGTCCGACGCGACTTCGACGTCCCGGTCCTCGTCGACAACGACGTCAACATCATGGCCCTCGGCGAGCACGCGATGGCCCACCCCGACGTCGAGCACCTCCTCTTCGTCAAGGTCGCGACCGGCATCGGCGCCGGCATCATCAGCGGCGGCCGCCTGCACCGCGGGGCGGTCGGCGCGGCCGGCGACCTCGGCCACGTCGCGGCGCCCCACGCCGCCGAGGTGCTCTGCTCGTGCGGCAACGTCGGCTGCCTCGAGGCCGTCGCCAGCGGACCCGCGATCTCCAAGGCGCTCAAGGAGATCGGGATCATCGCCGACTCCAACAAGGACATCGTCGACCTCGTCCGCGGCGGCAACATCCCGGCCGCCCTCGCGGTGCGCCAGGCCGGTCGCACCATCGGCGAGGTGCTCGCCACCTGCGTCAGCCTGCTCAACCCGTCGGTCATCGTCATCGGCGGCTCGCTCGTCCAGGCCGGCGAGAGCCTCATCGCCGGCGTGCGCGAGGTCGTCTACGGCCGCTCGCTCCCCCTCGCCACCGGCGTGCTGCAGATCGTGCCGGCGACCACCGGCGTCCAGGCCGGCGTCATCGGTGCGGCCACCATGGTCATCCAGCACGCCCTGACGGCCGACCGCGTCGACCTCGCCATCGCCCACTCGGCGTCCTGAGCGGGACGGCGGCCCGACCCGCCACAATGGGGTCCATGACCGATCACCGGCCCGTCGCGACGTGGCTCACCGACATGGACGGCGTCCTCGTGCACGAGGAGGACGCGATCGCCGGCGCCGCCGAGTTCGTCACGGCGCTCAAGGAGTCCGGCCGGAGCTTCCTCGTCCTGACGAACAACTCGATCTTCACGCCGCGCGACCTGCGCGCCCGGCTGCTCCGCAGCGGCATCGACGTGCCCGAGGAGGCGATCTGGACCTCGGCGCTGGCGACGGCGCAGTTCCTCGCCGAGCAGCGGCCCGGCGGCTCGGCCTACGTCGTCGGCGAGGCCGGCCTGACGACGGCCATGCACGACGTCGGCTACGTCATGACCGACCGTGACCCCGACTACGTCGTCCTCGGCGAGACGCGCACGTACTCGTTCGAGGCCATCACCCGCGCGATCCGCCTCATCGAGAAGGGCGCCCGCTTCATCGCGACGAACCCCGACCCGAGCGGCCCGAGCCCGGCCGGCACGCTCCCGGCCACCGGCTCGGTCGCCGCCCTCATCTCGACGGCGACCGGTCGCCAGCCCTACTACATCGGCAAGCCCAACCCGCTCATGATGCGCAGCGCCCTCAACCGCCTCGACGCGCACTCCGAGACGACGATCATGGTCGGCGACCGCATGGACACCGACATCATCAGCGGGCTCGAGGCCGGTCTGCGCACGGTCCTCGTCCTCACCGGCTCGACGAGCCGTGAGCAGGTCGAGCACTTCCCGTACCGCCCGAGCCGCATCGTCGACTCCGTCGCCGACCTCGTCCGCTTCGTCGCGCACGAGGTCGGCGAGCAGCACTGACCCCCGACGTCAGGGCAGGTAGTACGTCGGGTTCGGCAGCTTGACCGCACGGTCGGCATGGCCGCCGATGAGGTCGCTGTACTGGTCGCCGAGGTTGGCGACGACGTCGTAGCCGAGGTCCTGCTCGACGTGCGCACGGGTCGTCGACTTGTACTCGATCGTCGTGCACGTCGGGTAGGCCTTGCAGTGGCCCTGCATGTAGGCCGGCGGCGTCTCGGTCGAGCGCCACTTCGTGAAGTAGAGGTCGTCGGTGAACTGCGGGTAGCCCTGCTCGTGGAGGTTCGCGAGCGTGGCCGCCCTCTGGCCGGTGTTGCGACCCGTCAGGCCGATGACCGTACAGCCGGAGTCGGCGACGGCCTTGACGAGAGAAGGCATTCCGGGTGTGGCGGGGAAGAGCTTGTTCTGCACCCAGTAGTCCTGGCGCACGGGGTTGAAGACGAACTTCATGTCCGCCACCTCCATGTCGTAGGTCCACAGCGTCGTGTCGTCGGCGTCGAACACGACGGCGGGCTTCGTGCCGGCGCGCACGCCCTGGCGGCACTCGCTGACGAGTCGCTGGGTGTTGCGGGCCTCGAGGGCCGCGAGCTCGGTGATGTAGGGCGAGCTCGTCCTGTCGGCAATGCCGGTGCCGGGGTCGCCGTAGTAGGTGGCGATCGTCTTCTTGACCGAGTCGATGTTGGGGATGCCCTCGCCGCTCTCGGTGAGTCCGCTCGAGCCGTCGGGCTCCATCGTGAAGTGCGTGCGCGGGGTGAGGCTGGGCTCCTCGACACCCGGGAGGTTCGGCGACGGGAGGTAGTAGGTCGGGTTCGGCAGCTTGACGTTGCGGTCGGCGTGGCCGCCCTGCAGGTCGGACCACTGGTCGCCGATGTTGAGCACGATGTCGTAGCCGAGGTCCTGCTCGATGTGCTTGCGCGTGCCGGCCTTGTACTCGACCGTCGTGCACTTGGCCGTGGCGCACGTGAGGTAGGCGGGCGGCGTCGACCCGGCCCACTTCGTGAAGTAGTGGTCGGGCGTGAAGGCGTTGTAGCCGACGTCCTTGAGGTTGCCGATCGTCGCGTCCTTCTGGGCCGCGCCGCGACCGGTGAGACCGAAGATCGTGAAGCCCATGGCATCGGCCTCGTTGACGAGGTCGACCATGGTCGGCGTCGCGGGGAAGAGCTGGTGCTGCACCCAGTAGTCCTGGCGCACGGGGTCGAAGACGAACTTCATGTCCGCGACCTCCATGTCGTAGGTCCACAGCGTCGTGTCGTCGGCGTCGAACACGATGGCCGGCTTCGTGCCGGCCCGCTCGGCCGCGGCGTACGTGCGCTTCAGGGACGCGCGGAGGCCGTCCGTGATCGAGCGCATCTCGGAGATGTACGGCGAGCTCGCCCGGTCGGCCCGGCCCGTGCCGGGGTCGCCGTAGTAGCTGTAGATCGTCTTCTTCACCGAGTCGATGTTGGGGATGCCGGCGCCGTCGGCGCGCGCGCCGCTCGAGCCGTCGGGCGCCATGACGAACTGGGTACGCGGGGTCAGGGTCTGGTCGTGACGGCCGCCGGCGTCGCCGTGGGCGAGGGCCGGGGACGCGCTGGCGACGACCAGGGAGCCGATGATCGAGCCGACTGCTGCGGCCGCGAGGCCGGCGGCTCTGGGGGTGGGACGCCTCATGGGTTCACCTCTGGGCTGTTCGGGGTGCGGGTGGGCCGCTCGACCGTAGCCCCGTGCCTGCCCCCGCAGGGGTCTCGCGACCCGCCGCGGGGGCATTCCCATGCACCTGACATGGAACTCCCAGACTTCACTCAGGCTCAGGCCAGGTGGTGGGTCTCCGCGAGGGCGTACACGGGGGTGTCGATGCCCTCCATGCGCGCCTTGAGCTGCATCGCCAGGTAGCGCGAGTAGTGCCGCGACTGGTGCAGGTTGCCCCCGTGGAACCACAGGTTGTCCTGGCGGGTTGGCTTCCACATGTTGCGCAGCTCGCCCTGCCACGGCCCGGGGTCCTTCGTCGTGTCGGAGCCGAGGCCCCAGCACTTGCCGACGGCGTCGGCGACGTCCTGGCTGATGAGCCGGGCGGCCCAGCCGTTCATCGACCCGTAGCCCGTGGCGTAGACGACGGCGTCGGCCTCGAGCTCGGTGCCGTCGGTGAGGACGACGGCGTGCTCGGTCAGGTGGTCGACCTGCCCGCGCACCAGCCGGATCGCGCCCTTGGCGACGAGCTCGGAAGCGCCGATGTCGATGTAGTAGCCCGAGCCGCGGCGGAGGTACTTGAGGAAGAGGCCCGAGTCGTCGTCACCGAAGTCGAGGTCGAATCCGGCCGCCTCGAGAGCGGCGTAGAAGTCGGCGTCCTGCTCACGGATGGCGTCGAAGGCGGGTCGCTGGAAGTCGGCGAGGATCTTGTAGGGGATCGATGCGAAGACGAGGTCGGCGGTGTCGTGGTCGATCCCGTTGGCGACGGCCTCCTCGGAGTAGAGCGGGCCGAGCACCGTGTCCATGAGCGAGTCGGACCTCACGATGTGGGTGCTGGAGCGCTGCAGCATGATCGGCTGGGCGCCGTTCTGCCACAGGTCGGCACAGATGTCGTGGGCCGAGTTGTTCGACCCGATGACGACGACCTTCTTGCCGACGTAGCGCGCGCCGCCGGGGTGCTTGCTGCTGTGGTGCTGGTCGCCCTGGAAGACGTCCTGGCCGGGCAGCGTCGGCACGTTGGCGATGCCGCTCATGCCGGTGGCAAGGACGAGCTGGGCGGGGTGGAGCACGACCTCGCGGCCCTCACGGGTCACGTGCACCGTCCAGGCGCCGGTGGCCTCGTCGAAGGTCGCCGACGTCGCCTCGCTGTTGCTCCAGTAGTCGAGCTCCATGACCTGGGTGTAGCTCTCGAGCCAGTCGCCCATCTTGTCCTTGGGCGTGAAGACGGGCCAGTGGTCGGGGAAGGGCAGGTAGGGCATGTGGTCGTACCAGACCGGGTCGTGCAGGCAGAGCGAGTGGTAGCGGCTGCGCCACTGGTCGCCGGGCCTGGGGTACCTGTCGACGACGAGCGTCGGCACGCCGAGACGCTTGAGCCGCGCGGCGAGGCCGATGCCACCCTGGCCGCCGCCGACCACGAGCACGTAGGGCTCGGCGTCGACGCCGTAGGACTCGACCTCCTGCTGCCGCTTGTCGAGCCAGTTCTCGGTCGAGACGTTGACGCCGTGCTCGGCGCCGCGCGGTCGGCGCGTGCCGGACGGCTCCGGGTGGTCCTTGAGCGCCTGCGCGCTGGTCAGCAGGGTCCAGGCGAGGCCGTCGCGGACGCGCACGAGCCCCTTGCCGGTGAAGATGGCGTTGCCGAAGGTGAACCACGCCTCGTGGACGCCGTCGGCCTCCGACTCGCTCGTCGCCACGATGTCGGTGGGCCACGCTCCGGGCTCGACGCCCGAGAGCATGTCGCCGATCTGCTCGCGGCCCTCGGAGGTGTGGATGTTCCACGTCATGCTGATCAGGTCGCGCCAGTAGCACTCGTCGCCGAAGAGACCGGTCACCCGGTCGACCTCGCCGGAGGCCAGGGCGTCCCCGAACCGCGCGAGCCACTCGCTCGCCGTCAACTGCTCACCCATCGCCAACTCCTTTGTCCACGTGGTGGGGTCGTGGGAGTGACGCTAGGAGCGGGCGGGGTCGCCGGACAGGGTTGCAGAACGTTGCAGGCAGACCCAGAGGGCGTATGCCGGGTGCTCAGGTCGCGTCGGGCCGGACCGTCGCGCGCGTGGTGAGGCGGTAGGGGCGGCTGTCGACGAGGCCGCCGAGGCGCTTGCGCAGGCGCGACATCTCGGCCCGGATCGTCACGGGCGTCGTCGCGCCGTCGAGCCGCGCCATGAGGGCGGCGGTGTCGAGCCCGGCGGGATGCTGCGCCAGCAGGGCGACGATCTCGGCATGGCGCTCGCTGAGCGCGATCTCCACGGTCGAGCCTGCGGAGATGACGAGGACGCGCGGGTTCGGGTGGCGGACGACCTCGAGCGTGGCAGCGGTCGTGGCCGCCTCGTGGAGCACCCAGCCGCCCGAGATCGCCTCGGCGCGGACCTGCCCGATCTCGGGCACCCACACGGTGCCCTCGCGCAGGCTGCCCGGCACCCAGACCCGCTCACCGACGCCGTAGCCCTCCGCCCGGGCCACCCACCCGTGACGGTCGACGACGACGAAACGACCCGACCCGGCACACGACTCGCTGGCACGGGCGACCCGGCGCAGGTCGCGCTCGTGCTGGCCGGCGAGCGAGTCGACGGCCTCGCGGACGGCCATGGTGACGAGCATCAGCGTGTGCGGGTGCGCCGTGCGGAAGGCCCCGCTCAGGGTGACGACACCGAGCGGTGTCCGCGCCCGACGGTCGAGGATCGGGGCGCTCGTGCATACCCACGCGTGCTGGTCCTCGCGGGCGTGCTCGGGGCCGAAGATCTGGACGGGCCTGCGCTCCTCCATCGCCGTTCCGAGCGAGTTGGTGCCGACGTCGCCCTCGCGCCAGCGGGCGCCCTCGACGAAGCCGAGACCGTCGCTGCGGCGACGGATCGGCGAGGGCCCGAACATCCACAGCGGGTAGCCCTCGTCGTCGCTGATGACGAGCTCGTTGCCGGCCTCGTGGGCGAGGGGGAGCAGGCGGTCCTTGAGGACCGGCACGACCGAGGCGAGCAGGCGCGAGCGCTCGCGCCGGGCGAGCAGGGCGTGGTCGGAGATCGGCGTCGAGATCTTGTCGCCCTCGGGCGTCTGCCGGAGCCAGGACCGCGCGACGACACCGCGCGCGCCCGCCGGCACCTCGTGCGTGTGCGCCCAGGAGCGGTGCAGGCGCAGCAGGTCCCGGGCCTTGGCTGCGGGGTCCTCGAACGCAGTCAGGGCCGCTTCGAGTCCGGAGGCTGTGGACATGCGCACCTTTGCGACGGGTGGCCCTGCGCGGGGACACGGCTCCCCGTGATCGTGACACGCGGGACGCCGCTTGGGTAGGGCGCGTTCAACCTCCGAGGAGGCGGCGCCACCACGACGGGCGGGGCTGCTGCGCGGCGGCCCGGGCGGCCGCCGCCTCGTCGCGCGCCGCGCGCTGCTGCTCCTCGAGCGCCTCGCGCAGCGGTCGCCACCGCTGCACCATCTCGTCGACGTCGAGGGTCTTGGCGATGAGCGGCGGCAGGTTGCCGACGGCGGGGCGCAGCCGGTCGGCGAGGACGCGCTTGTTGTAGCCCTCGATGATCTCGCGCACCTGCGCCTCGGTGCGGACGTCGACGAGCGACTCCGGGTAGCCCGCCGCCTCCTTGCGCAGGCCCAGCGCTCCCGGCAGCGCACCGGCCAGGTCGAGCTGCTCGCGGGCCGCGAAGCGCTTGACCCACCAGTCGGGATCGCCCGAGTCGCTGAGGTCGAGAGGCTTGCCGGCGCCCGGCAGGTTGTCGAAGTCCCCACGCTCCTGCGCCTCGCGGATCTGCTTGTCCACAGCGCTCTCCCAGTACGGCTGGCCCGTCATGCCGTCCACGCTAACCGAGGTCCTACCCCTCTCGCGGCCGCACGAGGAGCGCGAGGGTCTCGCCGTCGCCGACCTCGAGACGGTCGCCCGTCACGACGAACGCCTGCGGCGCATCGAAGAGCCCGAGCAGTCGCTGCTCCTGCTCCATCGCCTCGGGCGGGCCGGCCATGCGGGTCGTGGCTGCATCGGCCACCGTGAGCAGGCCGTCCGCCACCTCGTAGCGCCCCATGACCCGGTTGACGCCGGTCGTGCCGGTGACCCGGCCGTCCTCGTCGAACGCCAGCTGCGGCTTCGGGTCGGTCGTGACGACACCGCCGAGCTCCTGGACCACCCACGACGTGCCCGCGATCGCGTTGTCTCCCATGGGCCCACGTTATCCGGGTGCGCTCGTCGGCGGGGTCGGGTAGACCGGAGGGCAGTCAGCGTCCGCGACGACAGGGGATCCCGTGCTCGGACTCGTGCGCCACCAGTTCCGCGTGCACCCGCTCGGGGTCGTGCTCGTCGCCGTCAACGCGCTCTTCGTCTCCGGCGTCGCCGTCGGGGTGCCGTGGCTCGTCGCAGCGTCGTCCACCGTCGACGGGCGCGTGGCCGAGGAGGGGACGCACGACGAGCTGATGGCCGCCGGGGGTGCCTACGCAGAGCTCTTCGAGCTGCAGGCGAAGTCGTACCGCTGAACGCTGTTGAGTCGTAAACCGTTGCGGGACAGTGGGTTTGGTGTGGACAGGTCTTGTCGGGTCGTTCGAACACCTGTACGATAGAGGGTATGGAGCAGAGCCGGACCGCGCAGCAGATCGAGCAGGACTGGGAGCACGTCGCATCCCTGGCCGCCGACCTGCACGACGCGCACGCCCGGCTCGTCGACTTCGTCGCCACCGTCCTGTCGGACGGGTCCTGGCAGGCCGGGGGTCTGCGCTCCCCCGAGCACTGGCTGATGCTCCGCGCGGGACTGTCCCGGGCCCAGGCCGCCGCGGTCATCCTGCTGGCCCGCCGCGCCGGGGATCTGCCCGCCATCGCCGCGGCGTTGCGGGAGGGGCGGATCAGCCTCGACCAGGCCGCGGTCGTGGCCCGGCACACCCCGGCCGCGTTCGACGCGACCGTCGCCGAGTTCGCGCAGCACGCGACCGTCACCCAGCTGCAGCGCTCGGTCACCCGCTACGACTTCACCCTGCAGCCCGACACCGTCGACGACCGCGGCCGCGGCCTGCCCGGCGAGCTCCAGCCCGACGAAGGGTCGCAGGAGGACGCCGCGTCCACGACCGGTGTGAAGCCCGCGCCGGTCGAGCCGGCGCACCTGAGCATGGGTCTGGACGCGGACGGGCGGTTCCGGCTGCGCTACGACGCCCCGGCCGAGGTCGGCGCCCTCATCGAGTCAGCGCTCACCGAGGCGAAGGACCACCTCTTCCACACCCTGAGCCACGACCCCGCCAACCGCGAGGGCGTGAGCGAGGGCGTGAGTGAGGAGGAGAAGCGGGCCCTGAACGGGGACGTGCTGCACCCGGACCGGTGCTGCACCGACGGAGGCAAGCCCCTGGTCACGTGGGCCGACGCGCTGACCGTGCTCGCCACCCGCTCCCTCGACGCCGCCACCACCACGACCGGCAGTCACGCGTCTGCCGGGTCGGGTGGTTCGGGTGGGGCCGCGCGCCGGGCCCGGTCCGCCAGATACCGGGTCCAGGTCCACCTCGACACCGACGGCGGCTGGCTCACCGGACGACCCCGCCTGCCCCAACACATCACGAACCAGCTGACCTGCGACGGGACCCTGACCCCCGTCTGGGAGACCGACGGGCACCCCCGTCAACGTCGGCCGCGCCCAGCGCGTCGTCCCGCACCGCACCCGCATCCTGGTCCTCGACCGCGACCGCGGCTGCCGGTTCCCCGGCTGCGGGAGCACCCGACACCTCGAGATCCACCACCTCCAGCACTGGCGCGACGGCGGACCCACCGACACCACCAACCTCCTGGGCCTGTGCCCGTTCCACCACGACGGACACCACCGCGGCGAGTTCACCCTCACCGGCGACCCCACCCCCCCCGCACCGACACCACCAACCTCCTGGGCCTGTGCCCGTTCCACCACGACGGACACCACCGCGGCGAGTTCACCCTCACCGGCGACCCCACCCACCCCGACGGGCTCACCTTCACGACCGACACCGGGCTGCTCATCGGCCCACCCCAGCGGCCGCCCCGTCTCACCCTGGCCCAGGACCCCGACCCGAAACAGCGTGACCGACGCAGACCACCAGCCAGACTTGGGCGGCGCTACCCCGCCCCCTCGGGCGGACCGCTGCACCTGCACCTCGTCGACCTCACCCCACGGCGGGGCACCACACCGGGAGCGGATCCGCCGCGACCGTGAGACACGGCGCGGGCAGCCCGCGTGGACCTCAGCCCTTCGTGGCGCCCACCGGGTCGTGGACGGTCCCGTCCGTGCCTTGGGCGACGCGCCCCCGGACGAACCACACCATGACCAGTCCCGCGACGATGATGATGAAGCTGAACGAGCCCGCGACGGTCAGCAGGGCGTTCTGGGTCCCGTTCGAGCCCACCTCGTCGATGCCACCCGTTGACAGCAGGACGAACGGGTCGGTCAGCCCGTGGAGCACGATCGCGGGGATGATCGATCGCGTGACGCGCATCGTGAGGTACATGCAGACACCGAACCCGAAGGTGTAGGCCATCGTGACCCCCACGGTCGTGACCGCTTGACCGCTCAGCAGGTTGACCGAGTGGAGCGCCGCGAAGACCAGCGAGGAGACGAGCGCCACGACGCGCTCCGAGTGTCCGGCGTCGCGCAGCATCTTGACCGCGATGCCGCGGGTCAGGACTTCCTCGACGAGGCCGACGAGCAGCCCCGTCACGATCGTGAGCACGATGACGGCGAGGCTGTACTTCCCGTAGTCCGGGCCGATGATGCGCAGCACGATCGGGATCGTGACGAGGGTCGGGCCGATCCACATCCACCGCGACCCGCCGATGGGCTGCGGGCCGAAGACCTCGCGGGTCCAGCCCATCGCCCACAGGAAGACACCGAGGACGACCGCGCCGACGATGAGCGCGAAGGTGACGTCGACGAAGACGCTGCCGACGGTCGTCAGCAGCTCCTCCTCACCTTGTCGGGCGAAGACCGTCGTCGCGAGCAGGCCCGCACCGAGGTAGATGGCGAGGTAGACGACGACGAGCGGCACGAGCCGCCAGAAGCCGCCTCGGTCGAAGAAGCTCCGCAGGCCGCCGAGACGTGGCGCGGCTGAGAGGTCGGACATGTGAACCTCAACTTCCCTGTCGTTCGATGAGGCTGACACGTCCTCGGGTCAGCGAGTCAGCATGATCTTCACCCATCCGCGCTGCTCGGTGCCACCTGGGTTCGTCACGCCGCGGCGCGCACCGGGGTCATACTGCCCGCGTGACCGGGGGCGGTCCTCGGGCTGGCTGACGTCTTCCCTCAGGACCAGCACCGGTTCCCGCGCGAGGCCATCGCCGAACGGTGGCTCCGCGAGATCGACCTTCCCGGGACCGACTGCTTCGTCGTCCTCCGAGGGGGCTGTCGCTGGTTTCGCGGCAACTCGTGGCGACGAGTTCCTGCACTTCGGCATCGCCGTCGACCACTGGGGCAGCGGGCTGGCGACGCTCGCGCACGACGACGTCCTCGACCACCTGCGCGACCGCGGCATCCGGCGTGCCCGGCTCCGCGTCTTCACGGGCAACGGCCGCGGCCGCCGCTTCTACGAGAAGCACGGATGGGAGCCGACCGGAGAGCGCAGCAGGAGCTCGTTCGCGCCCTGCCCAGAGCTCCTCGGCTACGCACGTCCCCTCTGACCGCGCCAGACAGTCCAGGTCGAGTACGCATACGGACGCGGTGCACGGCCAGGAGTCGCGAGGATGACACGCATGGGCGGGGCAGAGCCGGTCGAGAGTCGCTGGGGACTCAGCCTGCCGTGGTGGTCACTTGCCATCGGCGCCCTGACGACGGCGTTTCTGGCCGGCCTGGCGTTCGTGCTGCTGGTCATGCACTCCCTGACCTACGGCTTCGCCTACGTGCTCGATCTGGGCTCGGTCGACGACCCGGACATCGGCCGCTACGAGCTGGCGCTGGCGGTCGGCATCGGCACCAACGTCTTCGGCGCGCTGGGACTGTCGAGACTGACCATGCGGACCCGAGCGGCCGCGTGGCCGCCGGTGCTGGCCGCTCTCCCGATCGCCCTGGTCACCGGGGTCGTGGCCACGACCGGCATGCTCGCCGTCCTGGGGTTCGACCCCTTGCTGCCGTTCGCCGGCCTCTGACGCCGGGGCACGGGCGCAGTCAGCGGCCAGGGTCGCCGGCGTCGCGGCTGTCCGTCGTCTCGACCTCGTCGCGGCCGGCATCGCGCCGGTCGCGGCGCGCGCGCACGACGGCGATGACGAGGCAGGCCACCATGCCGAGGAGGAAGAGCGGCAGCGCGGCCAGGTAGCCGAGGAACAGCACCGTGTCCGCAGGGGTCGGGGTGCAGCCGAAGCCGAGACCGGTGCACTGCCCCGAGGCGTTGTAGTCCGGGAGCGTCAGGTGCAGCACGAGCACGAGGACGGCCGGGACGATCCAGAGCAGGCCGAGGGCGACGATGTACGGGCGAACGCTGCGTGGCTCCACGCCTCCACCATCGCCCACGTCCGCCGGGCCCGCATCGGCGCCCCTACTCAGCACGGCCAGAGCCGGGCCCGCGTCGAGGACGCCGAACATCCGGATCGGCTCCTACGGTGTCGTCATGGCCACTCACTGGACCCTCGGCTGCGACGCCACCGACCCGCACCGGCTCGCAGCCTTCTGGGCGGCGGCCCTCGGCTACGTCGCCGAGCCCGGCTACGACGACCCCGACGGCGCCTCGATCATCGACCCGAACGGCAGGGGCCCCGCGATCGGCTGGCTCCGGGTGCCCGAGCCGAAGTCGGCCAAGAACCGCCTCCACATCGACATCCGCGTCGCGGGCGAGGGCCCGTGGGACCTCGTCGAGCGCGAACGGCTCATCCGCGCCAGGGTGCCCCAGCTCGTCGACCTCGGCGCGACCGTCGTCCGCGAGGAGAGCTACGACGGCGCCCTCGGGCACGTCGTCATGCTCGACCCCGAGGGCAACGAGTTCTGCGTGGCCTGACCGCCAGAGGGGTGGGCGTCACGCGTCGTCGGGCGACGGGGCGGGCGCGCGCCGCTGCGACTGCTGGCGCACCTCGGCGTGTGGTTCGAGCGCGGTCGGGCGCCAGATCTCCTCGAACGGCGCCATCACGTGGCCGGCTCCTCGACGCCGCACGACGAGGGCCGCGCGCCGGAGGAGCAGCCCGACCAGCGCCAGGGCGAGCGCGACGACGAGCCAGGGCATCATCCCGCGATCGTATGCCGTGCGGCCCGGTCGTCCCCCAGTGAGCGCGGTCGCGCTCAGAGGCGCACGATGACCTCGTCGAGCATGGCCTCGGTGAGCTTGCCGGTGAACGTGTTCTGCTGGCTCACGTGGTAGCTGCCGACGAGCCGCACCTGCCGTCCCGTCTCGGTGGTCAGCACGGCCTCGGCGCCGTGGCCGAACCTCGGCTTGGGCCTCGGCACGTCCCAGCCTCGGCGGCGGGCCGCCCCGAGGGCCGCGTCCCAGGCGATCGCCCCGAGCGCGAGCATCGATCGCAGTCGCGGCTCGGAGAGCTCGAGGTCCCGGTCGAGCCACGGCGCGCACGCCGCCTTCTCCTCGGTCGTCGGCTTGTTGGCCGGCGGGGCGCACCGGACGGCGGCGACGATCCGCAGTCCGGTCAGCACCAGCCCGTCGCCCGAGGCGACCGACGTGGGCTGGCTCGCGTACCCACCCCGGTGGAGCGCGGCATACAACCAGTCGCCGGAGCGGTCGCCGGTGAACATCCGGCCGGTCCGGTTGGTGCCGTTGGCCGCCGGGGCGAGTCCGACGACGAGCACCTCCGCCTCGGGGTCGCCGAACGACGGCCCCGGCCTGCCCCAGTACGGCTGGTCGGCGAACGCGGCCCGGCGCCCGTGGGTCGCGACCGACTCGCGCCACGCGACGAGCCGCGGGCACGCGCGGCACACGCTGATCCGGCCATCGAGCTCGCGTATGCCGCCCGCCCCCATCGCGAGCCGGCGCACCTGCGCCGCGGTGGTCGCCACAGGCGTCTCGGCCGTCGCCGGGTCACCCGGCCAGCCCGAGCCGGCGGGCACCGGCGACAGGAAGAGGCCGCCGGTCACGGGGTGCTGGGCCGGGTTCGGCAGGTCGACGGGACACATGGCCCCACGCTAGGCCGGGACCGGGCCGGACGGCATACGGACGTGAGACGGTTCAGGGGTCGGACTGATGAACCGGACGGGGCGCGGAGGCGTCTCTGCAACCGGGAGCACCAGTGAGGAGGTGGCTGCGGCATGCCGCTCGACGACGAGGCGGTCGCTGAGATCTACCGCGAGCACGGGCCGATGCTCCGACGCGTCGTGTGGCGCGCGACGAGCGACGCCAACCGGGTCGAGGACATCGTCCAGGAGGTCATCCTGCGGGTCTGGAAGCAGGCCCCCGAGGCCGACAACCTGCGCGCCTACCTCATCACGACCGCCCGCCACCTCATCGTCGACCAGCACCGCGCCGCCGGACGCCGACCCCAGCAGGCGCAGCTCGTCGACGTCGCCGAGACGGACTCCGCGCTCGACCGCGCCCTCGACCAGGTGCTCGTCGAGGAAGCCCTCGGCCGCCTCCAGTCCAACCACCGCGAGATCGTGCGCTACCTCTACTACGAACGCCTGACCGTCGCCGAGACCTCCGTGCGGGTCGGGGTGCCCGAGGGCACCGTGAAGTCCCGCGCCTACTACGCCGTGCGCAACCTGCGCGACATCCTCGACGAGATGGGAGTGACGAGATGACCACCGGACCGGACGACCTGCACGCGCTGCTCGGCGCGTACGTGCTCGGTGGCCTGTCCGATGACGACCACCGCGCCTTCAGCGAGCACCTGCGCTCGTGCCGGCAGTGCCAGACCGACATGGGCCAGGTGTCCGGGCTCCCCCGCCTGCTCGACCTGGCCGGTCCCGAGGGCGGTCCCCACCTCACCGAGGCCCCGGTCGCTGTGCCCGCCCCGCTCCTGACCGACCACGACGACGAGCGCGTCACCACCCTGCTCGCCGAGGTCGGCCGCCGCCGACGCCGGCGGCGCACGTGGCTCTCGGTCGTCGCGGCCGCGGCCGCGGTCCTCATCTTCGCCGGCGGCGCATGGCTCGGTCCGCTGCTGCTGACACCCGCCACGCCGACGCTGCCGACGACGCACGTCGCCGCCGCTGCCGTCGCCGGCAGCCAGGTCCGGATCGACATCGCCCTCGTGACGCGAGGTTGGGGCACGCAGCTCGACATCGACTGCGAGGACATGCCGACCGACGGCGAGCTCGCCCTCTGGGTCATCGACCGGGGCGGCAAGGCGACGACCGCGGCCTCCTGGCGCGCGACGACCACCGGCTACTCCCGCGTCACCGGAGCGACGGCGCTGCGGCCGAACGAGATCCAGGCTCTCGAGGTGCGCACCGGCACTGGGCGGGTGCTCGCCGCAGCCCGCACCTGAGACCGAGTGGGGCGGCGACCTCGCCGTCCGGGGACACGCCAGAGGGCCCGGCTCGCGACTGATCAGGTCTGCGATCCCGGGCCCTGATGGCGGTTAACGTACCTCAACGGGCCAGCCGCCCAAGCGATTCGGGGTGTGGTGCGGGGCAGCCCCCCTGCCCCGCACCGTTCCCCATGACACTCAGAGACGACGTGGGTGGGGTTGATACACGGCCATCTCAGAGCCCGTCGGGCAGCTGCGTCCGCGGTGGGGTGACCGAGACCTTCGCGCCGTCGAAGGTGACCTCGCTCAGCCACATCGTGCGGCCGGGCACCTCCGAGCCGATCGAGTCGGGTGCCCACGCGTGGTAGACCATGAGCACCCGGCCGCCGGCCTCGAACAGCGCGCAGTGACCCGGCCCGGCCGCGACGTCGGTGCTCGTCAGCACCGGCTCGGGATCCTTGGTGAACGGACCGGTCGGCGACATCGCGGTGGCGTGCCCGACGGCGTACCGGTCGCTGCCGTAGTCGTTGGCGGAGTAGAAGAGGTGGTAAACGCCGTCGCGCTCCCAGACGAAGGGTGCCTCGACGAGCTGCCCCTCCCACGGAAGGTCCTGTCGGATCAGGCGTTTCGGCTCACCCTCGAGTCGCCGACCGTCCGACGAGAGGCGCTGCACGGAGATCCACGTGTCGATCCCGACGGCGTTGCCGTCGTTCTTCCAGAAGAGGTATGCCGTACCGTCGGACGCCACGAACGGTGACGCGTCGATGGAGCCGCCCTGGTCGTGCTCGCAGACGAGCGGCTGGCTGCTCGTGTCGGTGAAGGGTCCCCTGGGGTCGTCGGCAACGGCCAGACCGATGCACTGGATCGTCGGGTCGGGCGCCATCGTCGTGTAGTACATGACCCACCGGTCGCCGAAGCGGTGCGCCTCGGGCGCCCACACCTTGCCCGGCGTGCTCCACGAGGCGACGCGCGGAAGCGCGTCGCTCCCCTGCGTCCACGTGGCGAGGTCGTCACTCGTCAGCGTCTGGACGTTCATGCCGTTGCCGTTGGTCGCGATCGCGACCCAGCCGTCGCCGGCCGGGAGGATCTGCGGGTCGGGGAAGTTGCTCCGCCAGACCGGGTTCGTCGCGGTGGGTGGTGCTGCCTGCGTCGCGGGGGTGGTCACGCGGTCTCCTGTCGGGCTGGTGGCGGGGTCGAGCGCCTGGCAGGCGCCGGTGAGGACGGTCGCGGCGACCGCGACGAGGACGAAGGCGCCCCGGGTGGCAGCGCTCATCCGGCGCCCGGGTCGGCGGGCCAGCTCGACGCGTAGAACCGCAGGTGGTCGACCTCGGCGGTGACGGCCGGGGACGCACCGCCGTGGGCGACGAGCCCGATGCGCGGGTGGGTGTCGGCGCGGAAGGTCCACGTCGCGCCCCACGTCCAGTGCACGCCGTCACGGCTCGTGCCCGCCCGGTAGAGGTGTTCGCCGGCGGCGTTCCGGTGGTGGGCGAGCCGCAGCCAGAGGGTCGGCGCCGACGTGCCGATGATGGCGCCGCCGTAGCTCGTCGGGCCGTCCGGTGCGTCGGGGTCGGCCGCGGTCTCGCGGCCGAACTCGGTCTGGCGGGTGTTCCAGATCGCGACGTTGGACAGGCGGGCGAAGTCGTCGTCGTTCGCGTAGGCGACGAGCCCGACCTGCTGGTAGTTGCGCACCGAGTCGGTGCCGAGGTCTAGCGTCGTCCTGGCCTCGGCGATCCAGTCGCCGTCGCCCGGGACGTCGTGGAGCAGCACGCCCGCGGTGTTGCCACCACCGACGAGGTCGGCGCCCTCGACCGGCCAGCGCAGGCTGCCGCCCGACACGGTCACGGCCGAGTTGCGCCGCACCCACGTGAAGCCGGGTAGGTCCGGCTCGTCGAACTCCTCGGACGACAGGAGCGCCCCGGCCACCGGCACTGGCGCGAGGGCGGCTGCATCCGCGGCTGCCGGGTTGACGACGACGTTGTCGACGACCGCGTTGCTGCTGCTCAGGCGTACCGGGGCGGCAGCGGGCCTGGCGTCGCCGGACACCTTCACCCGGGCCACGACGTCGGCGAGGTCGCTCTCGGTCACCTCGGCGGTGAGCCCGTCTGCCGTCGCCTCGACGGTCAGCGTGCGCCACGCCCCGGTCGGGATCGGGGGCAACGCCGTCGTCGACGAGCGCACGGTGCCGTCGCGCTCGACCTGGGCGGTGAGCCGGCGACCCTTGGGGTCCAGGGTGATCTTGACGGCAGGGTCGCGCCCGAGCAGAACACGGAGCGGCTCGGTGCCCTGGTGGTCGAGACGCACGTGGAGCGGCCCGGCAGGGGCGAACGCCGCCGTCGAGGCGGTGCCGTGGACGAGAGCCGTGTTGCCGGTGACGGGATCCGCCGGTCCCGCGGCCAGGCCCGTGAAGCCGCTCGCCAACGGATCGGTCGGTGTGATGCCGAGCCCCGATTCCAAGGACGGCGCCGGCTGGGGCGTGTCCGACGGACCGGCCCCTGCGCGGGTGCGCGGCCAGCCGTCGACCCAGTCGAGAACGTCGAGGAGCATGGGCCGGCGGTTGATCCCGAAGGGCGTCGTGAGCCACGGGTTCGTCCGGTCGATGGTGTGGTAGGCGATGAAGTCGCGCCCCTGCGCGTCGGTGACGACGGCATGGTGGCCGGCGCCGACGAAGCGGTTGCCGTTCTGCGTCAGCACGGTCGTGCCACCGACGCGCGAGGTGAGCAGCGGCGTGCCCTCGGCGTCGAGGAACGGCCCGAGGGGCGAGCGCGCGCGGCCGGCGAAGACGGAGTAGCCCGTGGTCGGGCCGGCACAGCAGTTCGCCGCCGAGCCCATGAGGTAGTAGAAGTCGCCGTGGCGCACCACGTAGGAGCCCTCGTAGCGGTTGTCGATCGCCACCTGCGTGGCCGCGCCGACCGGCGTCAGGCCGTCCGCCGACATGCGCGTCGCCCACAGGCCGCCGAAGTAGCTGCCGAAGTAGACGTAGCGCTGCCCGTCGGTGTCGGTGAACCCCGCCGGGTCGAAGGTCCAGAGGAACCCGCCACCCGACGCCGGCCGTGGTGGGATGGCCGGCGCGGGGGCGGGAGTCCAGGGGCCCGACGGCGTGGGCGCCGTCGCGGCGCCGATGGCCGAGTCGTCGCCGGGGTGGAGCGTCGTGTCGGTGACGGTGAAGTAGAGGACGTACCGCCCTGCCACGAAACGGATGTCGGGGGCCCACAGGCCCGAGGTCGGGGTCGCCCACGACGGTCGGTTGCCCGCGTCGAAGACGGTGCCGAGGTACTCCCAGCTCGACCAGTCACGGGTGCGCGCCATGTGTATCGCGCCGGGGGCGTCACCTGAGCGCAGCGGGTCGGACGTGGCGTAGGCGTACCACCAGCCGTCGCGGCCGCGGATCACGGACGGGTCGGCGAACGTGTCCGAGAAGGAGTCCGACACGGCGTTGTCGTATGCCGTCGGGAGGGCCGCGGACGGCATACGACCCGCTGATGCCGGTGCCGCGGCGCTCATACCGACGACCGTGACGAATGCTGCGAGACAGGCGGTTCCGCGCCGGAAGGCACGGGCGCTCAGGGAGGTCAGGGGACGCATACGGACTCCTCAGCCCTTGACGCCGCTGTTGGCGACGCCCTCGATGACGTAGCGCTGCACGAAGACGTAGAGCGCGAGGACGGGGATCGCGGCGAGCATGGCGCCGGCCATGACCACGGGGTAGTCGATCGTGTAGGCGCCCTGGAGCCGGCTGAGGCCGGCGGGCAGCGTCAGCCGCTCCGGGGAGAAGAGCACGTAGATCGGCCAGATGAAGTCGTTCCAGTTGGCGAGGAAGCTGAGCACGCCCAGCGTGACGAGTGCCGGCCGTGCATTCGGGAGGACAATGGACCACCAGGTGCGGAAGGCTCCGGCGCCGTCGAGGCGGGCGCTCTCCTCGAGCTCCTTCGGCAGACCGAGGAAGAACTGCCGCATGAAGAAAACTCCGAAAGCGCCTGCCGCCCCGGGCACGACGAGCGCCCAGATCTGGTCGAGCCAGCCGAGCTTGTCGAGCAGCAGGAAGTTGGGCATGAGGAAGATGAAGCCCGGCACGAACAGGGTGAGGATGATGGCACTGAAGATGGCGTTCTTGAAGCGGAACTCCATGCGCGCCAAGGCATAGCCGGCGAGGGAGCAGACGAACAGGACGAGCAGGGCGTGCATCGTGGCCGCCGCCATGGAGTTGGCGAACCAGCGCAGCACCGGGCTTGCGGCGTCCTGGAAGAACAGGACGTCGTAGGCCCGGAGAGTCGGCTCCTGGGGCAGGTACGTCGGCGGGACGGTGCGGGCCTCGCTCTGCGACTTGAAGGACGTCAGGAAGATGAGCAGGAGCGGGCCGACGAAGATCAGGCTCAACGCGCCCATGCCCAGCCAGAAGAGGGGTCCGTTGCGACGCCTCATGACTTCTTCTCCCTGAGCGCCCAGAAGTTGACGAGCGAGATGAGGGCGAGGAAGACCGCAAGCACGTAGCTCATGGCCGATGCCTGACCCATCCGGTACTGCGAGAGGCCGAGGTCGGTGATCTCCATGATCGCCGTTCGCGTCGAGTCGCCCGGACCGCCCTTGGTGATGAGGTAGCTCTGGCCGAACATGTTGGCGCTGGCCAGGATCGTGGTGACGACGATGAAGACGAGGACCGGTCGGAGACCCGGGATCGTGATGAAGCGCAGCTTCTGCCAGGCAGAGGCACCGTCGATGTCCGCGGCCTCGTAGTGCTCGGCGGGGATGTCGGCGAGTCCGGCCAGGTAGATGACGGCGTTGAAGCCCATGGTCCACCAGACCGTCACGCCCGCGAGTGAGATCCATGCCCACGGCTGCGCGGTCGTCCAGGGGGTGTCATCGGGCAGGCCGAGCGCGCCCAGCACACCGTTGACCATGCCGAACGACGGGTCGAGCAGGTAGCGCCACATGAGGCCGACCACTGCGACGCCCAGGACGAAGGGTGCGAAGTAGAGCGCGCGGAAGAAGGTGCGGCCGGGGAACCTTCGGTTGAGCAGGATCGCGAGGAGCAGCGGCAGGACGACGAGGAACGGGACGCTGATGAGCACGAAGAGGCCCGTGGCCTTCATGCCGCTCCAGAACGGCTCGAACTGTGGGGATTCGCTGTCCAGGAGGTCCGCGTAGTTCTGGGTCCCGATGAAGGGCTTGTTCGGCAGGAGGAAGTCCCAGTCGTGCAGGGAGATCCAGATCCCGAGAATTCCCGGAAGCACCACGAACGTGAGGAACAGCAGGAGGAAGGGCGCGAGGAAGAGATATGGGGTCCACGGCGACCCGTGGATCCCTGCTGGGGCTCCTCGGGAGCGGCGCCCGCCCGGCGCGGCCTCCGCTCCCGAGGAGAATCCGGTGGGCTGTGTCGTCACAGCCATGGTCAGCCGCCGTACTTCTTCGCGTTGGCCTCGAGGATCTTCGTCGCGCGGGCAGCAGCGTCGGAGAGGACCTTTGCCGGGTCCTGTCCACCGAGGACCGCCGCGTTGACCGCCTTGTCGAACTCCGGCATGGCATCTCCGATACCGGCAACCGCCGGCAGGAAGTGCAGGTCGTCGATCTGGCTGGCCAGGATCGCCTGTTCCTTGAGGGCCTCGAACTCCGCGGACTCGCGCACGGAGTTGCGAGCCGGCACCTGACCGCCCTTCGCCCACTCGAGGCTCTTCGTGCTGATCCAGTTGAGGAAGACGCGGGCCGCGTCCTGCTTGTTCTGGTCGGGCGTGCGCATCGTCGGCAGCACGAACTGGTGTGAACCGGCCCACGCCGCCTTGGTGCCGCCGATGTTGGGCAACGGGGCCACACCCCACTCCAGGCCCGACTTCTCCTTGAGGGTGTTGATGGTCCAGATGCCATTCCAGTTGAAAGCCGTCTTGGCATTCTCCAGCGCGATGAGGTCGGCGTCCTGGGCGATCTTGCCCGGCGAGTAGCCCTTCGTCACGAGGTCCTGGAACCAGGTCAGTCCCTTGACGCCGGGGTCCTCCGCCCAGAGGACCTGCTTGCCGTCCTCCGAGAAGAGCGAGCCACCGAACTGGTAGATGAGCGCCTGGATCGAGAGACCACCCGTGAACGGGAACGGGCTGGCCCAGTGACCCTGGATTCCCTTGCCTTTCATGGTCTCGAGAGCCGCCATGTACTCGTCGTTCGTCATCGGGGGCTTCTCCGGGTCCAGCCCGCCCTGCTCCATGACGCTCTTGTTGTAGAAGAAGCCCAGTGGGTGCACGTCGAGCGGGATGGAGTAGCGCTTTCCGTTGTAGATGCCCGCCTTCCACGGAACCGGTGCGAAGTCGCTCTCGCTGAGCTTGAGAGCGGCGGCGACGTCGTCCAGTGGCTGGACGACCCTGCGGGCGGCGTTGGTCGCGACGGAGTCGACGTGCATGATGGCGATCTCGGGCCCCTTGCCGGCCGCAACCGCGGCGGGCAGCTTGGCGTAGTAGTCGGCCCACTGCATCGTGTTCATGCTGACGGCGATGTTCTGGTGCTCGGCGTTGAACTGGTCCACGAGGCGCTTCATGTAGGGCCCGTCGCCTCCTGTGAAACCGTTCCAGAAGGCGAGGGCGACCTTGGGACCGGAGTATCCGGTGGCGCCACCGCCGCCCGACACGGCCGGGGCCTGACCGGGGACGCCGCTGGATCCGGAGCCGCATGCGGCGAGGCCCGCGACGCCGGCGATGCCGAGCGCTCCCGAGAGGATCGTGCGCCGGGACAGCGGGGTGAGAGGTGACTGGGGGCGGGGTGTGGTGTTCGTCATTGAACGGTCCCTTCGGTGAGGCGGATGCAGTGCCAGGAGGTGGGCGGCAGGGTTGCCGTGAGGGTGGTGCCATCGGTGCCGTCGACCGCCGCGTCCCCCGGGCGCGGGGTCACCCGGTCGGGGTGCTCCTCGGTGTTCGTGGCCGAGGTGTCGTCGTCGTGCACCTGGAGGTGCTCGACGAGTGCGTATGCCGTGGGGTGCCCCCGCACGGCGGCCGCGACGTCGAGCGTCAGCTCGGCCGTCTCGGTGCGGCTGCGGTTGACCACGAACACGGCGAGGTCTCCGGTGTCGGGGTCGTGGGTGGCGGTGACGACGAGCTGGTCGACGGGCCCGAAGGCCTGGGTCTCCATCGAGTCGCAGGAGACGGCCGGGCGCAGCACGGTGCCACGGGCATGCCTCGCGGTGAGGGCGAAGGGGTGGAAGATCGTCTGCTTCCACGCACCCCTGCCGGGACGGGTGGCGATGGGGGCGATGACGTTGACGAGCTGCGCCTGGCAGGCCATCGAGACGCGGTCGGTGTGCTGGAGCAGCGTGATCAGCAGGCTGCCGACGACGACGGCGTCGGTGACGTCGTAGACGTCCTCGATCAGCTCCGGGGCCTGGCGGATCTCGAGGGAGCTCTCACCGTGGAAGCGCTTCTGGAACCACACGTTCCACTCGTCGAAGGAGACCATGATCCGCTTGTCGGAGCCCTTGACCGCGGCCACGTGGTCGGCCGTGGCGACGACGGACTCGATGAAGCGGTGCATGTCCTCGCCGCTCGCGAGGAAGGAGTCCACGTCGCCGTCGACGGGCTCGTAGTAGGCGTGGGCGGAGATGTGGTCGACGAGGTCGAAGCATCGCTCGAGGACCACGCGTTCCCAGGTTCCGAAGGTCGGCATGCCGCGGTTGGACGAGCCGCAGGCCACGAGCTCGAGGCCCGGGTCGACCCGACGCATGGCCCGCGCCGCCTCCTCGGCGACACGCGCGTACTCCTCGGCGGTCTTGTGGCCCATCTGCCACGGGCCGTCCATCTCGTTGCCGAGGCACCAGACCCGGATGTCGTGCGGCTCGGTGTGTCCGTTCTTGACCCGCCGGTCAGGCCACGACGTGCCGGCCTCGGCGTTGCAGTAGAGGAGCAGGTCGATGGCCTCCTGCACGCCCCGCGTGCCGAGGTTGACCGCCATCATCGGCTCGACGCCGACGCCGCGGGCCCAGTCGACGAAGTCGTCGGTGCCGACCTGGTTGGTCTCGACGGAGCGCCAGGCGAGGTCGAGCTGCGTGGGCCGCTCGGCCTTGGGTCCGACGCCGTCCTCCCAGCGGTAGTTGGAGACGAAGTTGCCCCCGGGGTAGCGCACGACGGTGACCCCGAGCTCCCGGACGAGCCGCGCGACGTCGCTGCGGAAGCCCAGCTCGTCGGCGTCGGGGTGGTCCGGCTCGTAGATGCCCGTGTAGACGCACCGGCCCATGTGCTCGACGAAGGACCCAAAGGTCCTCGGTCGCACGGGCCCCACCGTGAAGGCGGGGTCCAGCCGCACCATCGCTCGTCCCATGCGGTCCTCCTTGACCGTCGGCGTCGGGTCGCACCGCGTCCTACAACGGTTACCCAATAGCGTGTGTGCTGAAAATTACAACGGTTACCGAAAAGTGTCCAGAGGTTGTCCGAGGTCATCACGGCGAGCCACGCCGGGCGCTAGCCTGTTCCTCGACGGGGCTTGCACGGGGGCACGCAGGACGGAGACACGGTTGGCGGCGCGGCTGCGAGACGTTGCGGAACGTGCAGGAGTGTCGGTCAAGACCGCCTCCAACGTCCTCAACCACCACCCACACGTGAAGGCCAGCACGCGCGAGCGCGTCGAGGCCGCGATGGCCGAGCTGCACTACCGGCCCAACCTGTCGGCGCGCAGCCTCAAGCACGGTCGCGCGGGCTTCCTGGCCCTCGCGGTACCGGCGATGGACTCGCCCTACTTCGCCGAGCTCGCGGCCCGCATCACCGAGGAGGCGGCCGCCCTCGGCTTCATCGTCCTGCTCGACGTCACCGGCGGCGACGCCGACGCCGAGCGCGTCGTCCTCGAGGGCATGCGCTCGCACGTCATCGACGGCGTCATCTTCTCGCCGCTCGCCCTCTCCCCCGACGAGATCAGCCGGCGCGCCGACAGCCTGCCGATGGTGCTGCTCGGTGAGCGACCCGTCCCCTCGGGCTTCGACCACATCGCCGTCGACTCCGTCGCCGCAGCCCGAGCGGCGACGGATCACCTTGTGGCGCAAGGACGTCGACGTATCGCCGCCGTCGGACGCGAGACGATGAAGGGCACGGCGTCCGCGCGGCTGCGTGGCTACCGGCAAGCGCTCAAGGCCGCCGGCCTGGCGTACGACCCCGATCTCGTCATCGGCGTGCCCCACTTCGAGCGCGCCGACGGGCACGCCGCGATGCAGCGGCTGCTCGAGCTGCCCGAGCCTCCGGACGCCGTCTTCTGCTTCAACGACCTCATGGCCATCGGCGCGCTGCGCGCCTGCGTCGAGGCCGGCGTGTCGGTGCCGGACGAGATGGCCATCGTCGGCTTCGACGACATCGCCGAGACCCGCTACTCCAACCCCACGATCACGACGATCTCCCCCGACCTCACGGGGCTGGCCCGCGCCGCCCTCGAGCTGCTGTCACGCCGCATCGACGGCGAGCGCGGTGACGCCGAGGAGGTCGAGGTGGCGTGGACGCTCGAGGCCCGCGAGACGACGCTAGGCGTCCCGACCCGCCGGTGACGCCTGCAAGGGCTGCCGTGTCAAGGAGCAGACAACCCGCAAGGTCTGCGCAAGGTCAGGTGCCGGATCCCGCTGCGCGCGCTGCCTGCTCGACCTTCTCCCGGTGAGCAGCCCAGTCGGCCGCGTCGTCGCTCGTCGACACGAGGTCGTCACCGACGACGCCGTCGACCTGTTCGCGCAGGATGTCGGCATGGCCGACGTGACGGTTGGTCTCGGTGAGGACGTGGACCATGAGGTTGAAGAGCATGACGTCCGGCCGCGGCCACCACGGGACGTGGCCGGGGGCGTCGACCGGCAGCGCCTCGATCGTCGCGTCGGCGTGGGCGCAGGCGCGGCGGTAGCGCTCGACGACGTCGGCCCGCGACTCGTCCGCCCTCACCCACAGGTGGTCGCGGCTCACGAATCCCGGGTCGTCGAACTGGGGCAGCGGCTCGGGGAAGGGCCGGCCCATGATGCCGCCGAGGTAGCGGGCCTCGGACAGGGTGAGGTGCTTGACGAGGCCGAGCAGGTTGGTGCCCGTCGTCGTGAGGGGTCGTCGCGCGTCGTACTCCGACACTCCCTCGAGCTTGGCGAGCAGGGACGCCCGGGCCCACCGGAGGTTGTCGTGGAGGTACGCCTTGGCGAAGTCGTCGATCACGCGCGCCAGCCTCGCACGCCCGGTCGTCAGCGTCCCGTCAGAAGGTATGCCGTGAGCTCGGCGGGGTGCGAGAGCGCGGCGAGGTGCCCACCGGGGACCGTGTCGACGTCGAGGCCGAGCCGCTCGTGGGCGACCCGGCGCTGCAGGCCGACCGGGAAGAAGCGGTCGCCGGCGCCGGCGACGACCCGCGTCGGCACCTCGGGCCACGTCACGATGTCGCACGGCGTCTCGAAGGCGCGGTCGCCCTCGGGTCGCTGGTGCTCCTCGCCGCTCGCGGCGACGGCCGGGTCGACGTCGTGGAGGAAGTACGTGTCGAGGTCGAACTCCTCGGGGTAGCCGCCGGCGCGGGCCGCCGCCACCCGGGCGCCCTCCGACCCCACGGCGTCCCACCACGCACCGGCCGTCTCGCCCGGCAGCGGGAGCATGGCGTTGAGCAGGACGAGTCCTGCGACCGGCCGCCGCACCGCGACCATCGGGACGGTGAAGCCGCCCATCGACTGGCCGACGACCACGACGTCGTCGCGGCCCTCGACCGCGGAGGTGACGAGGTCGGCGTACTCCGGCAGCCCGGCATCCGGGTCGTCGGCCGGCAGCTCGACGGCGACGGCCTCATGGCCCGCCTCCTCGATGAGCGGCACGACCCGGTGCCAGTACCAGGCGGCGCCCCCGGCGCCGGGGACGAGTGCGAATGTGGTCACTGTCCACATGCTAGCCCTCGACGGCGCCCCGAGCGGCGTGCGATCGTGGCGTCATGGCTGACGACCCCTCGATCCAGGACCGCATCGGCTCGCTCATCGACGAGGAGCACCGGCTCCGCTCCGCACTCCAGGCCGGTGAGATCACCGTCGACGAGGAGCACGCCCGGCTGCGGACCGTCGAGGTCGAGCTCGACCAGTGCTGGGACCTGCTGCGCCAACGTCGCGCCCGACGCGAGTTCGGCCAGGACCCCGACGGCGCCGAGGTCCGGTCCGAGCGCACTGTCGAGGGCTACACCGGCTGACGCTCAGATCGTGAGGCCGTGGCCGACCGGGAAGAGCGGGTCGTCGTAGCCGGGCACGTCCTCGCCGTGCGCCCGCACCTGGTCCATCGACCGGGGCAGGTCGAACGGCAGGCGACCGGCGGGCGCGATGGTCCCGGTGATCGCGTCGAGCAGGGCGTCGTCGGACGAGCCGTAGCTACCGACGACGGCCGAGGCGAAGCGCAGCAGCGGGGTGAGCACGGCCGGCCGGTCGAGCACGACGTCGATGACGAGCGGGCACACCGCGGCGATGCGCTCGAGCCGGGCCACGAGGCCCGGCGGGAAGTCGAGCGAGCCCTGGTGGAACCACGACTCGAGGAAGAGGTCGGCCCGCGGGTCGAAGGGCGCGGTGAGGCGCACGACGGCGACGTCGGCGTCCTCGGGCCGCTCGACGAGCTTGCCGTGCCGCGCGACCGCCTCGGGTGAGAGCCGCTCTGCGTAGATGCGCAGGCCCTGCTCGAGCGGGAGCCGGCCACCCTCGTTGTGCAGCACGGTCACCGAACGGGCCTGGGCGGCATACCCCTCCTCGCGGAAGTCGCCCCGGCCCACGGTTGCGGCGGCCGCGTCCTCGTCGACGTAGGGGTTCTCGAACAGCCCGAGCCGGAACTTCACCGCGAGGATGCGGCGCGCCGACTCGTCGACGCGCGCCTC
This sequence comes from Terrabacter sp. Root181, assembly GCF_001428505.1. Classification (GTDB taxonomy): domain Bacteria; phylum Actinomycetota; class Actinomycetes; order Actinomycetales; family Dermatophilaceae; genus Terrabacter. Next base: position 419,481 of record NZ_LMHU01000001.1, on the reverse strand, counting down.
GGGGACCCGGCCCTGGGCGACGAGGTCGAGGAGGATGTCGACGCACTCCTCGCCACCGAACTGGTCGGCGCCGGCCTCGAGGATCAGCTCCATGCGGCCGTGCGGGTCGAGGTGCTCGACACCCCATGCGCGGGCGGGGAGCACCTGGTCGCCCACGTGGTTGTCGTTGACGAGCTCCCAGTCGGTGACGACGACGCCGTCGTAGCCGAGCTTCTCGCGGAGCAGGCCGGTGACGACCTGCTTGTTGTAGCCGAAGCCGATCGGCTCGATCTCCGCGCCGTCGACGACGAGGTCGACCGGCATCCCGTAGTACGGCATGATCCCCGCGGTGCCGGCCGCGATGATCGGCGGGAACGGCTTGAGGTGGTCGGCGAAACGCCCACCGGGGTAGACCTGCTCGCGCCCATAGGGGAAGTGCGCGTCCTCGCCGTCCTTCTGCGGGCCGCCCCCGGGGAAGTGCTTGCTCGTGCACGCCACGCTGCCCGGACCGAGCGAATCTCTTTGGAAGCCTTGGAGATACGCGACTCCGAGCTCCGTCACGAGGTCGGGGTCCTGGCCGAACGTGCCGGCCTGGCGTGCCCAGCGCGGCTCGGTCGCGAGGTCGAGCGTCGGGTGCAGCGCGGCCCGGATGCCGACCGCGGCGTACTCCTGCCGCGCGATGTCGGCGAAGCGTCGCACCGCGTCCGCGTCGCGCAGCGCCGCGAGCCCGAGCGGCTCAGGCCACTGCGAGAACGCCCCGGCCGAGAAGGAGACCCCGACGTTCTCGATGAACGCGTGCCGCGGGTCGGTCGACACCGTCACGGGTATGCCGTGCGGCGTGCGCTCGGCGAGCGCCTGCAGGGCGTTGCTCCACCGGGCCGCCGTGCGCGGGTCGTCGAGGGCGTGAACGTTGAAGTGGGTGAGGTGCTTGTCGAGCACGACGGTGCTCGTCGGGGACTTGCTGATGGTGCCCGGGTGCTCGAGCACCGTGCCGTCCGCGCCTGCCTCGATGACGGTCTGGAACATCAGGCCGACCTTCTCCTGGAGGGACAGGCGCACGAGGAGGTCCTCGACCCGCACCTCGACGGCCAGCCGTGGGTCCTCGTAGGGGTCCATCCGGCCGTTGCCGTTGAGGTCGCGGTAGGCGACGCCGTCCTCGGTGGTGCGAAGCTGGGGGCGCACGGGTCGGACCTTTCGTCGATGAGGGACGTTCTGGAGCGGGTCAGGCGATCGGGCTGGCGCCGAACTCCTCGATGCCGATGACGGGCTTGAGCGCGCGCTCCACGGCCGGGGTGCTGAAGCCGCGACGGATGACGTCGTTGCCGAGCACGTTGCCGATCGCGCCCATGACCATGGCCTGGTCGAGCGAGAGGTAGCGCCGGGCGACCATGCCGGACCGGACCGCGACGGCGTCGAAGAACCCACCTCGGTCGTACGCGTCGAAGTCGGCCTGGATGTTCGCGAGGTTCGTGAACGCCTGGTCGGGCTCGTGCATCATCGCCAGGAACGACGCGTGCGGCGTGACGACACCGTCGCCGTACGTCGGAGTCGGGTTCGTGGCAGCACGACAGCCGTCGAAGCCGACGTCGTAGTTCGTCATCTCCTGGTCGGAGAAGTACCCGTTGGCGCCGTTGCCGGGCTCGTTGCCCGGGCCGAGCCCGAGCGGGTCGACGCCGTACTCACGGTAGCCACCGGCGGGGTTGCTCGACGGGCTGAAGCCCCAGTAGCCGTAGTCCGCGTCGACGAGTCCGTGCTCACGCTGCGCACGGACGTGCAGCGGGTGGTTGCGACCCCACGAGCTGGGGGCCCACGTGGCCTCGTCGACGAAGACGTCGGGCATCAGCTCCTCGAACATCGATCCGCCCCAGCCGGGCACGATGTGCAGGCCACGGTAGGTGTACGCACCCTCGTAGACGTCGAGGCCGTAGTACCTGCGGGTCACACCCACCGGCTTCATCTCCTGCCACGACCAGTCGCAGGTGTCCGGGAAGGTGCGCCAGGTTGCGTAGTACGCGGTCGGGTTGATCTGGCCGGTGATGATGCCGAGGTAGGTCGTGATGCGCGTCTCCGACACCGTGGTGTCGTAGTGGTGCGTCGTCAGCCAGACCGGTTCGCCGCCTATGTGGGTGCCCAGGTAGGTCCCTCCGGGCCGACCGTCCTCGTAGGGGTAGAAGCCGCCGTGGACCAGACCACCCGCGCGGACCTGGTGGGCAGGGTCGCTGTTGTCGTTGTAGAACGCCTTCCAGCGCATCCGGTCGAAGATCCGCCTCGCCCACGGGCCGGCGGCGCGGTCGGAGTTGGCGACGACGAGCAGCGCCGCCCCGAGCCAGCCGTTGTCGACGCTCGAGGCGAACGCGTAGACCTTGTCACCCGAACCCGGCCAGGATGTCAGGGCCTTGCCGGTCTCCTCGTCGTACCAGTTGTAGTACATGCCGCTGGGGACATGGTGCTCCATGCGGTAGAGCGTCTTCAGGGTGCGGATGAGCCGCGCCGTGGCCTCACCGCGGCTGATGATGCCGAGCTCTCGCGCCGCAATCGTCGACCAGAGGTAGCCGCCGATGTTGGTGGGTGACGTGTAGCCGGAACGGTCGCCGGGCGCGAGCGACTCGGGGATGTTGTCCGCCGGAAGGCCGGTCTGTGGGTTCGTCATCGCGACGAGGCTGCGCCACGTGTCGGCCGCCCACGTGCGCACCGTCGCGCTCTCCAGGGAGCGGACCGCATTCGGGGCCGTCCGGAGGAACGCGGGCGCCTGACGGGCGGAGGTGGTCGAGGCTGACGCCGAGGGCGCGAGCGCGAACGCGGCGACGGAGGCCGCGCCTCCGACGAGCAGGGCGCGTCGGCTCGGGGTGTGGAGGGTCTTCGGGGTGCGGTCGGTCAGGTCTGCCATGGGCTGTACTCCGTTTCCGATTACTTGAGGCCGGTGGTGGCGATGCCCTCGATGAAGCGCTTCTGGAAGATGAGGAAGACGACGAGGACCGGGATGATGACGACGGTCGCCCCGGCGAGGAGCAGGCCGTAGTTCGTGCTGTTCTGGCCGGTGGAGTAGAGCGCCAGGGCCACCGGGAGGGTGTACTTGTCCTCGGACTGCGCCACGACCAGTGGCCACAGGAAGTTGTTCCAGCTGCCGAGGAAGGTGAGGATGCCGAGCGTCGCGAGGGCGGGACCGCAGAGGGGCAGGATGATCCGCCAGAAGATCCGCAGCTCGCCGGCGCCGTCGACGCGTCCCGCGTCGAGCAGGTCCCTCGGGAGCCCGAGAATGAACTGGCGCATGAGGAACACGCCGAACGGGCTGACGAGCCACGGCAGGAAGAGACCCGGGATCGTGTCGACGAGGCCGGCGTTCGCGACGAGGACGAAGAGCGGCACGAACGTCACGACGCCCGGGATCATGAGCGTCGTCATGACGGCGACGAAGATGACCCGCTTGCCCTTGAAGTCGAGCATCGCGAGGGCATATCCGAGCATCGAGCAGAAGACGAGATTGCCCGCCGTCACGACGACGGCGACGACCGTCGAGTTCGTGAAGTACTGGCCGAAGTTGAGCTTGCTGAACAGCTGGGTGTAGTTGTCGAGCGAGGCGTCCTGGGGCCACCACGTCGGCGGGATCTGCCTCAGCTCTCCTTCACCCTTGAAGCTGCCGAGCACCATCCACACGAAGGGCGCGACGACGGCGGCGAGGGCGATGACGAGGATGACGTAGAGCCACCAGTGCCCGCTGCGGCTGGTCCCGACCATGCCGGAGCGCGGCGTGCCGGACTCCTGCTGGGGCGCGGCCGCGGGCTGACGGGGTGCGGTGTCGACGGACATGGTCAGCTCCTCTCTCGCAGCAGCCGGAACTGCAGCGCCGTGACGATCGCGATGACGACGAAGATGAGGTAGCTCATCGCCGACGCGAGGCCGTAGTTGCCGAAGCCGAACTGCTGGTACGTGTTGTACGTCACCGTGATCGTGCTGTTGAGCGGCCCGCCCTGGGTCATGACGAACGGCTCCTCGAAGACCTGGAGGTAGCCGATGGACGTCGTGACCATGACGAAGAGCAGGGTGGGTCGCAGCAGGGGCAGGGTGACGTGGCGGAACCGCTTCACCGCTCCGGCGCCGTCGATGGCGGCCGCCTCGTGCAGCTCGGCGGGCACGGCCTGCAGGCCCGCGAGGAAGATGATCATCCCCGTGCCGAAGTTGCGCCACGCGGCCATCATGATGAGCGCCGGCATCGACCAGTTCGGGTCACCGAGCCAGTTGGGCCCCGTGATGCCGAACCACCCGAGCACGGTGTTGATCAGGCCACCCGGATCCTGCAGCAGGAAGCGCCAGACGACCGCCACCGCGACGATCGAGGTGATGACCGGCATGTAGAAGCCGAGGCGGAAGACCGCGCGGAACCGCGTGATGCCCTTGTCGAGCGCGACTGCCGCGGCGAGCGCGAGGAGGAGAGTCAGCGGCACCCCGACGAGGACGAAGTAGGCGGTGTTGGCGGCAGCCTTGCGGAAGATCGGGTCCGACAGCGCCTTGGTGAAGTTGTCGAAGCCGACGATGTTGACGCTGAAGGGGTGTCGCAGGTCCTTCGCCTTGGTGTCGGTGAAGCTCATGAAGAGCGACTGGACCACCGGCCACGCCGTGAAGGCGAGGAAGAGCAGGCAGAAGGGGATCGCGAGGATCCAGGCGGCCCGCCCCTCCCGCCGGCGGCCGGACCCGACCCGTCCGGGGGAGCCTCCGTCGCCCGCCCCCCGGGACGACCCGTGGTCGGGCCGTCCCGGAGCGGTGACCGGAGGTGGCGTCACAGGTCCTGTGGGGGACCCGGTCGTGCCGGTCTGGGCAGTCATGCGATCACATGCCCGTGCCGATGGAGTCGGCCTGCTGCTGCGCCGTCTTGAGGCCCGTGGCCGGGTCCTCGCCCGTCTTGGTGATCTTCTCCAGCTCCGTGTCGAGTCCCTTGACCGCCTGCTCCCACGTCGGGAAGGACGGCGGCGCCTTGGCCGTCTCGAGCTGCTTTCCGAAGACGGCGAGCTTCTTGTCCGAGGCGAGCGCCGGGTCCTGCCACGCGCTCTTGACCGACGGCAGGTCGGTCGAGATCGTGTACCACTTCGACTGGACCTTGGGCTCGGCGAGCCACTGGACGAACTTCCACGCGGTGTCGCGGTTCTGCGTGTTCTTGAAGACGACGAAGTTCGAGCCGCCGACGAACGACGACGAGCCGGCCGAACCGGCCGGGATCGGCGCGACGTTGTACTTGTCCTTGAAGCCGGCACCGCCCACCTTCTCGACCGCGGACATCATCCACGGGCCGGAGATGAACATCGGGACCGTGCCGTTGACGAAGTCGGGCTCGGTCGTCGGCGTCGCCGGGGCGCTCTTGTTCGAGATGCCGTCGGTGAAGTACGACTGGTAGTACTGGGTCGCCTTGAGCACCTCCGGGCTGTCGAAGTTGTACTTCTTGCCGCCGTCCTTGGTGAGGTCAGCGCCCTCGCTCCAGGCGAAGGGCATCAAGGTCTGCCACGAGCCGTCGCCGCCCGCCTGGAGGCCGATGCCCCACTTGGCGCCGGCCTTGGTCTGCATGGCCTTGGCCATGTCCTTCAGTCCGGCCGCATCGGTCGGCACGGTGTCGTAGCCGGCCTTCTTCGCGAGGTCGGTGCGGTAGAAGACGACACGGGTCTCGACGTACCACGGGATGCCGTAGGACGTGCCGTTCACCTCGGTCGTCTTCTGCGCACCTTCGAAGAAGGCGGACTTGTCGATCTGGGCAGGCGTCGGGTCGATGGCGTCACTCCCGGCGAACTCACCCATCCACGTGGTGCCGACCATCGCGACGTCGGGCGTCTTGCCCGCCGTGATCGCGGTCGTGAACTTGTCGTGCGCCGCGGCCCACGGGATGGACGTCACTTTGACGCTCACCCCGGGGTTGGCGGCCTCGAAGTCCTTCGTCAGCTTGGACAGGTTGTCGCCCTCGGCGCCCATCGCCCAGACGGTGATCGTGCCCGTGGCCTTGCCGGTGCTGACTGCGGCGCCCGTCTGACCGGCGGCGGAGCCGCCGTCCTCGGCACCGCGACCACACGCGGTCACGGTGAGGGCCGCGGCGGTCATGCACGCGACGGAGATGACAGTGGTGCGTCTCATCGGTCTCTCGCTTTCTCGGGTCTCGTTCGAGACGTTGGGGGTTTCGTTTGCTGTGGTGAAGCACTGCCGTCACGGCTGCTCGTCATCCGTGACGCCGCTCCGTCCGGGATGGGTGTTTCGCGGGCTCGCGCAGCCGCACGAGCCGCGGATGATCACCCGGGTCGCGAGCACCTGCCGCTCGGCGTGGGGCTCACCCCCTTGGACCCGATGGTGAAGACGGTCTGCCGCCAGGACCCCGAGTTCCCTGACTGGCTGACTCACGGTGGTCATACCCGGCCGGACGTACCTTGACGCCATCACGTCGTCCCAGCCGACGACGGCGACGTCGCCCGGGACGTCTCGGCCGGCGTCCTGCAGGCGGCTCATGATGCCCAGCGCGAGCTCGTCGTTGGCGCAGACGAGCGCGTCGGCCTCGATCTCGCCGGAGAGGATGCGCTCCGCGACGGCCTCGCCCTCCCCTTCACGGAACGGCACGCGGACCGGAGCAGCGGGCTCGGCGCCCCGCGCCCGGTGGGCGGCGACGAAACCGGCGTGGCGCTCGTAGATGTCGGGTGCACCCTCGGGGTCACCGACGAAGACGAGGCGGGTGCGCCCGTGGGTGAGCACGTGCTCGGTGAGCTGCTCGGCGCTGTGGGCGTTCTCGGCGCCCACGCTCTCGATGCCCTCCTGGGGCGCACCGGCGATGATGACGACGGGCTTCTGGCCGTGCAGGGCGCGGGCGACGGCGGGCGGCATCGCGGCCGAGCCGAGCACCGCGATGGCGTCGACGCGGGTGGCGAGCTGGCGCACGGCACGGGCGAGGTCGGCCTTGCCGTCGGTGAGCATCAGGGTGACGCTCTGGCCCAGCTCTGCCGCCCGCGACTCGAAGCCCATGAGCAGCTCTGAGTAGTACGGGCCGGTCAGCTCGGGCAGCACGAGCCCGTACGCCTCGTGGTGCCGAACGGCGAGGCTGCGAGCGGCCCCGAGCGGCACGTAGTTGAGCTGCTCGACGGCGTCGAGGACCTTCTGCGTCGTCGTCGACGACACGGTGCCGGCGCCCTGGAGGACGCGGGAGACGGTGGCGATCGAGACGCCGGCGCGCTCGGCGACGGAGTAGATCGTGGCCCCCACCGAGGGGGTGTCCGGGCCGTGCTCGCGTGCTGTCGCCATGGGTCCCACCTCTCGCGTCTCGTCGTTGAGTGATGTGTCGCGACCAGGCCCCTGACCGGGTCTCCCCGGCTCTGTAAGCGCTTACATCTGCTCTCCCATACTGCACAGGTCACAGCGAGGGCGCAAGACCCGACTAAGGCTCCGGGCAGCGCGGAGGGCCGGGTGGGCGTCGGTGACACCCCTCCCGGCCCCTCGTCGTGCGGCCGTCGCCGGCACCACGTGCGTATGCCGTCACGCGCCTCGGGAGCAGCAGCTCAGTCAGCCTGCGGTTGGCATGGGATCGACTGCGGCACAGTCGGATCCGGCGTGATGGCTCAGTCGGTCGATCCGAGCCACCGTCCGTCGCGCATCACGTCGCGACCACGCAGCTCGTTCTCCTCGCGCCAGGCCTGGATGCGGCTCGGGACGACCCGGAAGAAGAGGTAGGAACCGGAGGTCTCCCGGGGGTCGAAACCCGTCCGCTGGGCGAAACGGTCGGCCTCGGCCGGGTCGAGGTCGGCCGTCGGGACCACCCCGACCGACCCGTCGACCATGACGACGTCGCGTGTCCCGCCGAGCCCGATCCGCACCCCCGCGCCGGAGGCGAGACCCCTTCCCGCGACGCTGCGTTCGCCCGTCGCGAGCAGCAGCGTGCTCCCGTCCCAGTCGAACGACAGCGGGACCAGGTGCGGTGCGCCCGTCGCCGGGTCGGTCGTGGCGACCCAGCAGTCGATCTCGCGGCCCAGCAGGTCCCTCGTGTCGCGGACCCGCGCTGCGGTGGGGCGTGGCGGAGGAGGCGACGCGGGCACCTCGGCGGGCGGACGGCATACGTCGTCGGGGGCCGTCATCCCTGCATCACGCCGATCATGTTGCCGTCGGCGTCGGCGAGCACGGCCACGGTGCGTCCGCCACCGACCGCCGTCGGTCGCTGGCTGACGGTCGCCCCGGCCTCGGTGAGCGCCGCGACCGTCGCCTCGAGGTCGTCGACCGACCAGTAGGGCGTCGCCCCGGTGAGGCCCTTGCGGTGGCCGCTCGGGTCGAGGGCGATCTCCTGGCCGTCGACGTTGTAGCCGACGTAGTAGGACTCGTCGGTGTGCGGCTCGGTGCCGAGCAGCGTCGTGAAGACCTGCTTCGCGGCGGCGAGGTCGGCGACGGGGTAGATGAGAGTGTTCACAGCGGACATCGTGGTCTCCTGGGTGGTCGCGTGCTACTGGTGGTGGGTTGCCGAGCCGTTGGTGTCACATCGGGTGGTTTGGGCTCGTCAGTGCTATGACGGATCCCGAGTGGAGGATGTGACGACCATGGACGACGACACCCGCGAGCAGTGGCTCGCCCGCGACTTCGAGCAGCAGCGGCCGCGGCTGCGTGCGGTCGCCTACCGAGTGCTGGGCTCGGCGGCGGACGCCGACGACGCCGTGCAGGAGGCGTGGCTGCGGCTCAGCCGGAGCGACACGACCGAGGTCACCAACCTCGCCGGCTGGCTGACGACCGTCGTCGGGCGGATCAGCCTCGACATGCTGCGCTCGCGCAGCTCCCGGCGCGAGGACAGCTGGGACGCGGGGCTCGCCGAGCTCGTCGCGGGTGGGGCCGTGCGCACCGCCCCGACCCAGCCGACCCGACCGGCCCCCGACCCGGCCAGCGAGGTCGAGCTCGCCGACAGCATCGGTCTGGCCCTGCTCGTCGTGCTCGACACCTTGGCCCCCGCCGAGCGGCTCGCCTTCGTGCTCCACGACCTCTTCGGGATGCCGTTCGAGCAGATCGCCGACATCCTCGACCGCTCCCCCGCCGCCACCCGCCAGCTCGCGAGCCGCGCCCGCCGCCGGGTGCGCGCGGCCGACGCCGACGCGGCCGCGCCCGCCCGCACCCGGCAGCGCGAGGTCGTCACGGCCTTCCTCACCGCGGCCCGGGGCGGCGACTTCACGGCGTTGCTCGAGATGCTCGACCCGGACGTCGTGCTGACCTCCGACGAGGCCGCGGTCGCGATGGGCTCGCCCGAGGTGCTGCGCGGGCCCGAGGCCGTGGCCCAGCGGTTCAACGGCGGCGCCAGGTCGGCGCGGCTCGCGGCCTTCGACGGCGGCATCGGTGCGGTCTGGACGCTGCGGGGCGAGGCCATGGTCGCGTTCCGCTTCACCGTCGACGACGACCGCGACATCGTCACCGGCATCGAGATGGTCGCCGACCGGGCGCGGCTGGACGCGATGGAGATCTGGTTCCTGACGTCCTGACCTCCTGGCCTGAACTCGTGACCTGACCTCGTGACCGGCGAGCGACCCCTCCGGGGGGCGGGCTATCGTCGGAGCGTGGCTGAGGGGATGCGTGCGGCGGTCGTGCTCGGGTCGGGCGGGGCGCGCGGCTACGCCCACATCGGGGCGCTCGAGGTGCTCGCCGAGCGCGGCTTCGAGGTTGTGTCGATCGCGGGCTCGTCGATGGGTGCGCTCGTCGGCGGCGTCGCGGCGGCAGGCAAGCTCGACGCCTACACCGAGTGGGCGCGGAGCCTGACCCAGCGCGAGGTGTGGCGCCTGCTCGACCTCAGCATCACCTCGCCCGGCGGCGCGATCCGCGCGGAGCGGATCATCGCGAAGGTCGGCGAGATCCTCGACGGCGCGACGATCGAAAGCCTGCCGATCCCCTACACGGCGGTCGCGACCGACATCAACGCACGCCGGGAGGTGTGGTTCCAGCGCGGACCCGTCGTGCACGCGATCCGGGCCTCGATCGCGATCCCGGGCGTCATCACGCCGGCGGTCATCAACGGACGGGTGCTCGTCGACGGCGGCCTCATCAACCCGATCCCCATCGAGCCGACCGCGGCGGCCAACGCGGACGTGACGATCGCGGTCTCGCTGTCGGGGATGCGGGCCGCCGGCGGCCCGACGACGCCGGTCAAGGAGTCGTCGGAGGCCGTCCCGCGCGAGGAGTGGACGACCCGCCTGCGGCGCAGCGCGACCGACGTGCTCGAGTCCGAGCGCATCCGAGCCATCACGAGCCGCCTCGGCGGGCACGGCCGCGACCTCGACCACCACCAGACGATCCCGCCCGAGGCGATCGCCGACCTGCCCCCGACCCCGACCGAGGCGCTCGTCGTGCGCGCCGCCGACGTCGGGCTCGTCGACCTGCTCAACATGTCGTTCGAGACGATGAGCGCCCTCATCTCGCGCTACCGGATGGCGAGCAACCCTCCCGACGTGCTCGTCACCGTGCCCTCGAACGCCGTGAAGACCCTGGACTTCCACCGGGCTGCCGAGATGATCGAGCTCGGCCGCCAGCTGACGACCGAGGCCCTCGACCACGCCGGCTACTGAGCCCCGTTCATGAACCTGCGGATGAAACTGCATCCGGTGGGGTGATCACCACACCGGATGCCGGACCATCACGCACTTCACCCTGCGTTCTGTCGGTAGTCGGGCGGAGACTGTGCCCGTGGTGATCCTGCACGCCGATGCCGACGCGTTCTTCGCCTCGGTCGAGCAGCGCGATAACCCCGCGCTGCGCGGCCGGCCGATGGTCGTGGCCCACGAGGTCGTCGCGTGCCCGTCCTACGAGGCCCGCGCGCTCGGCATCCACGCAGGTATGCCGTTGCGCCAGGTCCAGCGGCGCTGGCCCCAGGTGCTCGTGACCGGCTACCGCTCGGGGGCCTACGAGGAGGCATCCGCACGGCTCTTCGAGGTGTTCCGCCGCTTCACGCCCCTCGTCGAGCCGGGCTCGGTCGAGGAGGCCTTCCTCGACGTGACGGGTCGCGACCGGGGCGACCCGCGCGGGATGGCCGCCGCCCTCCGCGCCGCCGCCAGAGCCGAGGTCGGGATCCCGGTCTCGGTCGGGGTCGGGCGCACCAAGCTGATGGCCAAGCTCGCCAGCCGGCGCGCCAAGCCCGACGGCCTCGTCGTCGTCGACGCCGAGCTCGAGGCACGCGTGCGACCTCGCCTGCGCCTCGACGAGCTCTGGGGTGTCGGGCCGACGACCTACGAAAAGCTCCACGCAGCAGGGCTGTTCGTCGTCGCCGACCTCCACGGCCTCGACGAGGACGACCTCAAGCGCCTCGTCACCACGGCCATGGCCCGCCGCCTCGTCTCCATCGCGAGCGGCACCGACGACGCGACGATCCGCCTTCCGGGACCTCGCCGTTCGGTGAGCGCCAGCCGGTCGCTGCCCGCGACCCGGACCCGGTCGAAGGTCGTCGCCGTGCTCGACGGCTGCGTCGACCGTGCCGTCTCGCGCGTGATCGCGCTCGACGGGCCACCCCGCCTCCCCCGCCGGCTCGAGGTGCTCGTCCGCTACGACGACGGCACCCAGGTGCTCGAGCGCGGACCCCTCGACGCGCCGACGGTCGACCCCGCCGCCCTGCGGACCGCGGCCGGGCACCTGCTCGAGCGGACGGCATACGAGTGGGACGGGCGCGGCGTGACGATGGTCGGGGTGACCCTGCCGCTGCCGACCCCTTGACCTCAAACAGGCTGGAGGTCGCAGGATGACCGGGTGACCCCACCGACCACGGCCGACGCGCTGACCACGCCGGAGGCGGCCGCCTACCTCGCGCGGATCGGCGCCGCCGCCCCCGAGTCCCCGACCCTGGGCGCCCTCGCGTCGCTGCACCGGGCGCACCTGCTGGCCGTGCCGTTCGAGAGCCTCGACATCTCGCTCGGCCGGCCGATCCGCCTCGACCGCGCGGCCCTGCTGGCCAAGGTCGTGGACGCCCGACGCGGCGGCTACTGCTACGAGCTCAACGGCCTCTTCGCCCTGCTGCTGCGCAGCCTCGGGTATGCCGTCGACCTCGTCTCCGCGCGCGTCGCCACCGCGGCCGGCGGGCTCACCGACGACTTCGACCACCTGGCGCTCGTGGTCGCGGGTGGGCGGCTCGAGGAGCCCGTGCTCGCCGACGTCGGCTTCGGTGACGGGTTCGTCGAGCCGCTGCCGCTGCGCGACGGGGTCGAACGCCGCGAGCGCGGGCACCTCGTCGGGCTCGTGCGGCGCGACGGCACGTGGGTCTCCCGCGAGCGCCGTGACGGCGAGGACTGGCGCGACGGCTTCGTCTTCACGACGACACCCCACCCGCTGAGCGACTTCGCCGCGCGCAACGAGTGGCAGCAGACCTCGGCCGAGAGCCACTTCACCCGGTCCCGGCTCGCGTCGGTGCTCACCCCGACGGGACGGGTCACCCTGAGCGGCGACCGGCTCATCACGACCACCCACGGCCGCCGCGAGGAGACCCGGCTCACCGACGAGGACGCCGTGCGGGCCGCCCTCGCCGACCACTTCGGCATCGTCCTCGATTGACCAACGCGTCCGGTCGACCTCGATAGACTCCGGACCATTCGGTGACCGAGAGGGAGAAATGACGCAGAGTCCCGCCCCAGGATCGGATCCCGACGCCTCGGGGAGTCGCCGCCTGATGCTGCTGCTGGCCGCGGCGATGTTCGTCCTCGTGGTCGACACGTCGTTGATGAACGTGTCGATCTCCGCGGTCATCGTCGACCTCGACACGACGGCCAGCGGGGTGCAGTCCGCCATCGCGCTCGAGGCGCTCGTCTCGGCCGCGTTCATCCTCATCAACAGCAAGGTCGGCGACCTGATCGGGCGCAAGCGGGCCTATGTCCTGGGTCTGCTCGCGTATGCCATCGGGGCGCTCGCGATGACGCTCGCCCAGAGCCTCACGGCGATCATCATCTTCTGGGCGATCATCGGCGGGCTCGGCGCATCGTTGCTCCTGCCGGCCATGCAGTCGCTGATCCACGGCAACTTCGTCGGCACCGCGCAGAAGCAGGCCTACGCCCTCGTCGGCGCCTCGGCCGCCATCGCCGCCGCGATCGGTCCACTGCTCGGCGGCTTCGTCACCACCTACCTGTCGTGGCGGGTCGGGTTCGCGCTGGAGGTCGTCATCATCGTCGTCGTCCTGAGCCAGATCCGGCTGGTCCGCGATGTCGCATACACCGGTTCACGCAAGGTCGACGTGGTCGGCGCGGTCCTGTCCGTCTTCGGCATGGGAGGCGTGGTGCTGGGGATCCTCGTCTGGCAGGAGGGCGGTGAGTTCGTCGGCCTCCTCATGGCCGTCGGGGCCGTGGCTCTCGTGCTGCTGGCCCGGTGGCTCATCCGGCGCAAGCGCGCCGGGGCCGTGACCCTGCTCGACCCGGACCTGTTCCGTCATCCGAACTTCACGGCCGGTGTCTCGGGACAGCTGTTGCAGCAGGTCACCCTGGGCGGCGCGATGATCGCCCTCCCGCTCTACTTCCAGATGACCCTCGAGTACAACGCCCTCCAGTCCGGCCTGTCGCTCGCCCCCCTGTCGCTGACGATGTTCGGGGCGGCCCTCGTGGCCGGCAGGAAGGCCGGTGACCGGCGACCTGCCGCGATCATCCGCGTCGGCTTCGTCCTGAGCAGCCTCGGTGTCGCGATCATCATCCCGTTCGTCCCACGCGCCGACAGCGGGTGGTGGTTCGTGGTCCCGCTCGCGATCACCGGGTGCGGCCTCGGCCTGTTGGTGTCGCAGCTGAACAACTACACCCTCGCACCGGTCGAGGAGGAGCGGGTCAGCGAGGCCGCCGGAGTCAACTCGGCCGCCGGGTCCTTCGGCCTCTCCTTCGGTCTCGCCATGGCGGGCGGCCTCATGCTCGCCGCGCTGTCGCTCAGCTTCACCCAGCTGTCCGAGAGCAGTCCCGTCATCCCGGCCGCGCAGCAGCAGCAGATCGCCCAGGCCCTCGAGCACGACGCCGAGATCATGAGCAACAGCCAGCTCGAGCAGCAGATCTCCGGCCAGCCGGCCGAGGTGGAGGCCGAGGTGCTGGCCATCAACGACGAGGCCCGGAACCGCTCTCTCCAGATCGCCCTGCTGGTCCCGCTCCTGGCCGGCCTGCTGGGACTCGCCAACTCGTTCCGCATGCTGCGGCTGCCCGACCAGAAGCCCTCGACGTCCCTCGACGGACTCGACTTCGGCTGACGGTCGGAGGCCGCCGAGGCTCAGCCCCAGGCGTCCTCGGTCGGGCGGCACAGGCAGAACGGGTGGCCGGCCGGGTCGGCGTACACGCGGAACCCGCGCTCGGGTTCCGGCCGTGGCGGCTCGACGGGGTCGAGCGCCGTGCCGCCGAGGGCGAGCACCCGCTCGTGGGCGGCAGCGATGTCGACGACGACGAAGTCGAGGTGGGCCTGCTGCTGGCCTCGCGGCCAGTCGGGCGACTCGTGGTCGGGAGCGAGCTGGGTCGCGATGCGCGGGCCGTCCCACAGCACGTTGAACCAGTCGCCGTCCGGGTCGGCCTCGACGCGGCCGCCGAGCAGGTCGGCGTAGAACTGCGCGACACCGGCTGCGTCGGCGCAGTCGAGCGCGACGCAGTCCCAGCCGATCGTCGATGCACTGATCTCTGAGGTCATTCCCTCACTCAACCACCAGTCGCGGACACCAGGTCGCGCGCGAGGTAGCGCAGGATGTGTCGCTCGGGCGCAGCTGTGGCGCGATCAGGTGCAGGATCACGCGGACGACCAGGCGCGTTCCTCAGCGCGTCGGCTTCGGCCAGACGAGCGTCGTCGACGTGACCGGGCGCACCGTCGACGTGGGTCCCGAGCCGGTGACCGTGACGGTGTGCGTGCCGGCCGGCAGGTCGTCGAAGGTCGCGACGCCGTGGCCCTTGCGCAGCGCCGGCTCGGCCGTGGCGAGCACTTTGCCCTTCTCGCTGCTGACCGTCACCGTCACGGCCTTGTGCGGTGGGTCGGCGCCGAGGTCGTCCGACTCGAGGTCGAAGGCCACCTTGAGCGGCTGTCCGGCCGTGACGAGGTCGGGCACGACGGCGCGCACGTTCGTGTCGGTGATCTCCCGCCTCCGGACGGGCTTGGCGCTGAGGATCTCCTGCACCTGGTCGAGGACGAGCTGGTTGCACTGGAGGTTGGTGTGCTGGTCGGGCACGCGCACGGCCAGGTTGGTGTCGAGCGCCTCGCCGAGACCCACCGCCCCGGTCAGCGGCACCGTGCCGTCGCCGAAGTCGTTGTCGGTGCCGAAGTCCTGGTAGGCCGTGGCCGTGCCGCCCGAGAGCTGGACCGTGGTCGCCGTCGGCTGCCGGATGCCGACGATCATGTGGGCCGACGTGTGGCTCTCCGGGCGGGTTGCCTCGGCGGCCTGGAGGTCGGTGTGGAAGGCCATCGCGTCGGCCACCATCGCCGTGCTGACGTTGGGCACCGACACCTCGGTCGTCTTCGCGTAGCCGCCGGCGTTGCTGATGCACGCGAACTCGGGCAGCAGCTGGAAGAGCGAGGGCATGCTGCGCGAGAAGTCCGTGAGGTCGATCGACAGCGGGCCGATGCCCTTCTTGACGCCGTTGACGAGCTGCGTGAGCGCGTCGGTGGCACCCCGCCACGGGGTGCCGAGGGTGATGAGCTTGCGGGTCACCTCGGCCCCGCCACACTTCTCGATGTACCAGCGGGCGACGAGCCCACCCATGGAGTGGCAGACGAAGACGACCTTCGCGTCGGCATACGCGCCACCCTGCGCCCGCAGCTGCTCGAGGGCGGGCTCGACGACGGTCTTGAGACGAGCGCCGTTGTAGCGGTTCGAGAGGCGCCAGTCGTAGGCGTACGTGATGAGCGTGGCCGGCTTGCCGCCGGTGCCCCGCTGGTAGCCCTGCTTCTCGAGGGCGCTGACGAGCACGTCGTAGCCGCGGATCGGCGTCCAGATGCCCGGCAGGACGTGGACGTCCGGCATGAGGGCCACCGGCTCGACGCCGTCACCCGGGTGGTCGTCGCCGATCCCCTCGGGCAGCACCTTCTTGAGGATGGACTGGCTACCCGTCAGCAGCTTCCACACCGCGCCCGCGCTGGGGGCCCAGATGAGGTTCTCGCTCGCCGGCGAGCCGTCGTCACCCCGGACCCCGAGCGTGCTGCCGGTGATCCCCGGAAGCACCACGACCAGGTCGTTGCTCGTCATGCGGACCCACCACCCATCCTGCGTCGCTGAAGCGCGTCGGTGAACTCTCCCGACCAACGGTGGCACCAGCCGGGGCCGGTGATACGCGAAACGGCCAAGCCCGCGACGTCCAACGGGTATGGATGCGGCACAGTGGATCCGGAACCCGCCGGACGACAGAGAGGCCCTCCCGTGGACATCACCGACGTCATCCTCCGCCAGCACGACGAGCAGCGACGGATGTTCGCCGTGCTCGAGGAGTGGCCGCGCGACGACCACGAGGGCCTGGCCGCGGTCTGGAAGCGGCTCGAGATCCTCCTCGAGACGCACGCCGAGGCCGAGGAGCTCTACTTCTACCCGGAGCTGCTGCGCATCGGCACGGGCGGCGCCGACGCCGAGTCCGTCGACGAGGAGGTCGAGGACGCCGTCAAGGACCACAACGACATCCGCAAGTCGGTGCGCAAGGTGGGGCGCTGCCGCACCGGCTCCGACGCGTGGTGGACGGCGGTCGTCGACGCCAACGTCCACAACAGCGACCACATGGGCGAGGAGGAGCGCCAGGACCTCGCCGACTTCCGGCAGCGCGCGAGCCTCGAGCTGCGCCACGAGATCGCCGTGCAGTTCCTGCGCTACGAGGCGGTGCGCTGGGCCGAGGGGATCACCCCGAAGGACAAGGACCCCGAGCGCTACGTCGCCGCGAGGAAGACGACGAAGGCGTCGGCCACGGCGAAGAAGGCCGCTCGCGACGCGCGGAAGGCCGCCAAGACCGCGCCGGCCCGCGCGGCACGCTCGAAGAAGGCGTCGGCGGCGGCCTCCGAGGAGTGACTGGCCGGTGAGCCGGTACCGGAGCCGCGGGCGTGCCACGTCAGCGGCGGGTCAGGGCAGGTGGGCGCTCGAGGCGAGCGCACGGCATACGTGGTCGTATGCCGTGGGGCTGCCGGCGGCGACGAGCCCCGGGGGCGCGGTGTCGCGGGGGGAGTAGACGACGCCCTCGGTCGTGCCGAGCAGACCACCGGCCTCGGCGAGCAGGAGCGAGCCGGGCACGTGGTCCCACGGAGCAGCGGACGCGTAGAGGATGTAGTCGGCCTCGCCCTCGACGAGCTTGGGGTAGTCGATGCCGCACGAGACCCACGTCAGCGTCATCGGCTCGAGGCCGTGCAGCGCCTGGCCGATCCACTTCCGGCGTGACGTGCGGCCCCGGAGGCCCGCGGCGGGTGGCTCGGGGATCGTGAGGCGACGCGACCCGTCGGCGTCGTGGCGCCAGGTTCCTGCTCCGCGCTCGGCGACGAAGCCGACCTCGTGCTGTGGCTGCCAGATCCACGCCCGCACGGCCTCCCCGGCCACGGTCTCGGCGACCATGACGGCGTGGTCCTTGGAGCCGTGGACGAAGTTCTTCGTGCCGTCGACGGGGTCGACCGTGAACGCGTGGTCCGCGGCGGCATACCGCTGCATGAGCGCCGGGTCTCCGGCGAAGGTCTCCTCGCCGAGCACGACGGCGTCGGGGTAGGCGGCGACCAGGGCGGCGGTGATGAGCACCTCGGCCTCGCGGTCGGCGTCGGTCACGAGGTCGCCGGGACGCTTCTCGTGGATCTCTCCGGCCGCCAGCGCCCGGAACCGCGGGTTGATGACCTCGTCGGCCACGTCCTTCAGGAGGCTCAGCACCTCGTCCGTCTGCACGCCCCCAACCTATCGACCCCGCCCCGTCACCGCTCCGGCCGCAGGTGCTCGGGCACGTCGAGCCACCAGCCGAGCGTGGCGCGGGCCTGCTCGGCCATCGCGAGCGGGTCACGCCCCGACACGGGCAGGGCCTCGACGAGGGCGGCCACGAGGTCGTAGCGGCCTCGCATGCCGAGGGCGTAGACAAGGCCACGGAGCAGCTGGGCGTCGGGCTCGCCGCCGCCGGTCGCGACCAGCCCGGCGATCCGCCGGGCGACGGCCTCCTCGCGCTCCTCCCGCCGCCGGCCGGCCGGCTCCAGCGTGTTGCCCACGACGTAGCCGGCCTCCTTGGCGACGTCGGGTGCCGAGGCGGGCGACAGCGCGACCCGCTCGAAGAGGTCGAGGTCCTCGGCCTGGCCCATCCACGTCAGCACGGTGAGGCTCTCGTGCGCGGCGACGTGGTCGTGCCGCGCGAGGGCGTCGGCGAAGGCCGCGGCGTGGACCCGGCCGATGATCCGGCTCTGCGGCGAGAGCATGAGGATGCCGAGCGCGTAGGCCCGGTCCTCCTCGTTGGTCTCGCCGAGCGCCGTCTGCAGCAGCTCGCCGAGGATCGGCTCGTGGGCGGCCGCGTGCCCGTCGGCCGCCTCGAGCTCGCCCCGGATCCGCAGGTGGGCCTCGCGGATCGCCTGCGCCGTGATCGCCCGGCCGTTGCGGACGATCGAGGCCGCGGCCCGACGGTCCTCGGCCGTGAGACCCGTCGCGACGCGGTGGCCCTCGGGCCCCAGCGTGCGCACGAGGTTGGCGGCGCCGCGGTGCACGAGGTAGGGGTGCGAGGGGTCGCGCAGGTGCTGGACCGCGAGCCGGACGGCGTCGAGACGCGCCTCGGGGTCGAGGCCGGTGCCGCGCACGAGCGTCGTCAGCACGCTGAGGCAGGCCCGCAGCGAGCTGGCGTTGGTCGGCTCGCGCAGCTGTCCGATGAGGACGGAGAAGCCGCGCGGGGCCTCCATGAAGCGCAGCAGGCCCAGGGTGTCGACGTAGAACTGCGCGTCGGGCCGGCCCACCACCTCGGCGGCCAGCGCGGCGACGACGCCGGCGCTGCGGGGGTGCCCGGCCAGGCGGGCCATGGCCTCGGCACGCTGCACGTAGTCGAGGTCCAGCCCGAGGCTGACCTCCTGGAGGAGCCGGCGGATCAGTCCCTCCCAGTCGCCGGCTCGCACCATGGCGTGGGGCATCCGGCCGAGGTGGTCGGAGAGCCGGTCCCAGTCGAGCCCGCTCATCCGTTCGTCGGCGAGCGCTCGCTCGAGCAGGTCGAGGGTGCCGTCGACGTCGGGCGGGGTCGGCGGTGGGAGCGTGGCGGCCGGGCGCACGGGCTGGTGGGAGCGCGAGAAGAGGTCGACGGCGGCGAGCAGCTGGCCGTCGGGCAGGTCGAGCACGGTCTCGTAGCGGCGCACGAGCGACCGCGTCAGCTCGACGCGGCCGTTCTCCCAGCGGCCGACCTGGGACCGGTGCACCGGCTCGGCCCGCCCCGCGCCGTGGGCGAACGCCGCCGCGCTGCGCAGTGCGGGGTCGGCGGCCTGGAGGCGGGCGTTGCGCAGCACCCACTGCACCTGTTCGTTCAACACGAGGACACCCCGGCGTGAAGCCCTGTTGCGCGCGGCGCCCGCGTGCGCAACAGAGACGCGTCACGGCCCACGACCTTCGTATCGTGACGACTGGCACCGGTGGGCCGGGGCGGGAGTCGAGGCCAGGGGGAGACTTCCGTCCCGCCACCGGCCTGTCCTCGATCCGAGAGCGCCGGGCGTCGCGCGCCCCCCTCGGCCCCTGTCACCACGGCAACCCTTCCTCGCGTCGGGAGCCGGTCGGCTCCCCACGCATCCTCCCCCGAGTTGCGTCGTCCAGGGCCGCCCGCAACGCGTGTTCGTCCGGACGACCCATTGGGTACGGTAGAGGCCGGTACGCAGCCTGTGGAGGGGAAGCGGGCCTTTGGACCGGGAGCCGGCACGCCGGCTCCCGGTCCTCTCTCGTTCCCGGGCACGTCCCGGGAGGTCTGCGCTACCGCGCCGGCACCCGGAATCGCCGTGACGGGGCCGTATGCCGGCTGGCAGGCTGACGCCGTGACCGATGCCTCCCAGCCGCCCGCCGTTCACCCCCTGACCGACGGCGTCGTGACGCTGCGCGCCCACTCCGTCGACGACGCCGAGGCGATCGTCGAACAGAGCACCGACCCCGAGAGCCTGCGGTGGACGACGGTGCCCCGGCCCTACTCCGCCGAGGACGCCGTGACCTTCGTCGAGGGCAACCTCGCCGCCTGGGGCGAGGCCGGCGCCAGGCGCTCGTGGGCGATCGAGTGGACCGACGAGACGGGTGCGGCCCGCTACGCCGGCACCATCGACCTGCGACCCGGCGCCGCGGCGTCCGTCGGTGAGCTCGGCTTCGGGCTGCACCCGGATGCGCGTGGCCGGGGCCTGATGTCGCGCGCCGTCCGGCTCGTCGTCGACCACGCCTTCGCGACACCGGTCTGGGGCGTCCCGGTCCGTCGCGTGCACTGGCGGGCGGTCGTCGGCAACTGGGGCTCGCGACGAGCCGCGTGGGCCGCGGGCTTCACCTTCCACGGCACCATCCCGGCCAGCCACCCGGACCCCGAGGGCGGCTCCG
Source organism: Terrabacter sp. Root181 (assembly GCF_001428505.1). Taxonomy (GTDB): domain Bacteria; phylum Actinomycetota; class Actinomycetes; order Actinomycetales; family Dermatophilaceae; genus Terrabacter. Next base: position 399,074 of record NZ_LMHU01000001.1, on the reverse strand, counting down.
AGGCGCTCGACACGTGGACCGGCAGCATCACCCCGGGCGACCCGCTCACGGCGCAGACGCCGTGGTTCGCCGCGACGCCGACCGAGGGCGACCGGGTCCGGCTGCGCCCCTGGCGGCCCGAGGACGTCGACGCCATCGAGCTGCGCGACGACCCCGTGCACTGGATGCCGTCCCGGTCGATCCTGCGCCGCGAGACCTTCCCGGCCTGGCTGCTCACCCGGCAGGAGCGGATGTCCGAGGGCACGGCGATCGACTGGTGCGTCGCGGACCTCGAGACCGACCGCGCCCTCGGCGGCGTCACCGTCTTCAGCCGCGGCGGGGCCATCACCGACACGGCCGAGCTGGGCTACCAGTTCTTCCCGAGCGCCCGCGGTCGCGGCGCCGCCAAGGAGGCCGCCCGGCTCGCCGTCGCCCACGCCCTGGCCCCGACGAGCGAGGGCGGGCTGGGCCTGCGCCGCCTCGTCGCCGAGACGGCCGCCGACAACGCGGCGAGCAACGCCGTGCTCCGGTCGGTCGGCTTCGTGGAGTTCGGTCGGGAGCACGCCGTGGACCGGGTCACCGACGGCGGCTGGGGCGACGGCCTCTACTGGGAGCTGCTGCCCTCCGGCGCCGGCGACTGAGGGGCCACCGGCCCACGCCCTGGACCGGGCCGCCTCTGCCGCGGGCCGTACGGGTATGCCACGGTGGACGAAGCGCCGCCGGCCACCCACCGGGCGGCGCGGCCGACGGGAGGACACGCGATGAGACTCGGGCACGAGCAGGAGCTCGACGCACCGCGCGACGTGGTCTGGGCGCACTTCATGGACCTGCGCCGGATCGGCCGGTGCTTCCCGGGCGCGAAGGTCACCGAGGTCGACGGCGACGACTTCGTCGGTGAGATCAAGGCCAAGCTCGGGCCGCTGTCGATGTACTTCGACGGCACCGGCTCGATGGTCGAGCGCGACGAGGACGCCGGTCGCGCGCGCCTGACGGCCTCGGGCCAGGAGCGGCACGGTCTCGGCAGGGCGACCATCGACATCACGCTCACGCTGCACCCCGTCGACGCGGACGGCGACGACGACCGGGACGGCGACCGCACCCGGGCGCACCTCGTGACCGACCTCGTCTTCCTCGGCTTCCCGATGGACTTCGGCACCGGCCTCGTCCAGCGCGCGTCCGACCCCCTCATCGAGCGGTTCCTCACGTGCATGTCCGTGTCCGGCCCCGTCCCGGACGCCGAGGCCGACGACGATAGCTCGCTCGACCTCGTCCGCTCGGCCACCGACCTCTTCGGCTCCCTCCGGCGCGACCGGCGCGAGCGCAAGCGCCGATGAGGGTCGCCGTCGTCGGCGCGAGCGGCTACGTCGGCTCACGCCTCGTGCCCGAGCTGCTCCGTCGCGGCCACGACGTCGTGGCGACCCACCACCGGAGCCCGGCGACGGCGTACCCGTGGTCGGCTGACGTCGCGTGGCGGCGCGTCGACGTCCACGACGAGGACCGCGTCGTCGAGGCCCTCGAGGGCGTCGACGCGATCTGCTACCTCGTGCACGGTCTCGACTCCGACGACTTCATGCAGCGCGACCGGCAGGCCGCCGACAACGTCGCGTATGCCACGGGCGTCGTCGGCGCGGGCCGCCTCGTCTACTTCTCGGGGATCGTGCCCGACCTGCCCGACGACGAGCTCTCGGACCACCTGCTGTCGCGGCTCGAGGTCGAGGAGATCCTCGCGACGGCGGACTGCCCGGTGCTGACGCTGCGCGCGTCGATGGTCGTCGGGGCCGGCTCGACGAGCTTCGAGGTGATGCGCCAGATGTCCACCCGGCTCGGGGTCGTGCAGACGGTGCCGGCGTGGATGGGCAGCTCGGTCATCCAGCCGGTCGCCGTCGCGGACGCGGTGTGGTTCCTCGCCGAGGCGGTCGAGCGGCCCGACGTGACGGGACACCTCGACGTCGTCGGCCCCGACCGCCTCAGCTACGTCTCCCTCCTCCGGACGTATGCCGCCCGCGCCCGCCTGCTGCGCGTGCAGGTCCCCGTGTGGCTCSCGCCCGTCGATGCGGTCGCCCGCGTGGCGGGCGCCCTCGTCGACGTCCCGAGCGGCACCGTGGAGTCGCTCATCCCGAGCCTCGGGCACGACATGGTCGCCGAGCGTGACGCGGCCGACGTGCTCGGCGAGCCCCCGGAGGGACGGCTCCGGGTCTCCGACGCGGTGTCCCGGTCGCTCGCGACGACGCGGGCGGGCGACGGCGCGCCGGACGGCGCCGCCGTCGACGGTGACCCCCAGGCGCCGTCGGTGGGCGACCCGTCGTGGGCCCGGCACCGGACGGCGCTCGACTGGGCCTGGTCGAGCGCCCGCGGACGCTAGCGGGCCATCGGTCAGCGGGCCATCGGTCAGCGGGCCATGTAGCCGCCGTCGATGTAGAGCTCGAGGCCGGTGACGAACGCCGCGTCGTCGCTCACGAGGTAGGCGACGCCGGCCGCGATCTCGTCGGGCTGCCCGAGGCGACCCATCGGGGTCAGGTCGATCATGGCCTGCTCGAAGGGGGTCCCCCGTGCGCCGTCGAGGATCGGGGTGTCGACGAAGCCCGGGTGGATCGAGTTGACCCGCACGCCCTCGGTCGCCCAGTGCAGCGCGACGTTCTTCGTCAGCGTCCGCACCGCGCCCTTCGCCGCGTGGTAGGCGGGCGAGGTGCCGAAGCCGCCGCTCGTGCCGAAGATCGAACTGATGTTGACGACCGCGCCGTGGCCCGAGGCCTTGAGCTGGTCGGCCGCCGTCTTCATGCCGAGGAAGACGCCGGTCTGGTCGATGGCGATGGTGCGCTCCCAGTCGGCGAGGCTCGTGTCCTCGATGGGCAGCAGGTCGCCCATGCCGGCGTTGTTGACGAGCACGTCGAGCGCGCCGAACTCCTCGACCGCCTTGGCGACGGCGGCCTCCCAGTCGGCCTCGCTCGTGACGTCGTGCCGGAAGAATTCGACCGTGCCTCCCGAGGACCGGATCTCGTCGGTCGTCGTGGCCCCGAGGGCCTCGTTGACGTCGGTCAGCAGGACCGCTGCGCCCTCGTCGGCGAGACGCCGCGCCGTGGCCTTGCCGATGCCGCTCGCCGCGCCCGTCACCAGTGCCACGCGTCCGTCGAGTCGCTTCATGGTGATCACTCCAGTTCAGTTGTGGGGCAGGCAATCCGCCTGCTCCTCAAGTCTCCGCCCGGCGTGCCGGGAGCGCAGTTCCCCCGGTCACAGAAGCGCCGACGTGACCGACGAGACAGTGGCGACGGCACGTCCCGGGACATGTCGGACATGCCGCCCACGGCCCGGGCAATCAGGGTCGATCGGGGTCGATCTCGGGGTCGACCCCGGTTGCGGCGGACCACCGTCGGGTATGAGTGTGGATGCAGTGAGCCGACGTGGGTCGGCCAGTGCGAGACGAGGAGACACCGTGTCATTCGGTGAGCAGCTGAAGAACAAGGCGGACGAGGTCCACCTGCAGGAGAAGGCCAAGGACTTCGGCGACGCGGTCGTCGAGATGGCCAAGGCCGTGATGTCGGTCGCCGCCGGCTACGCCCACGAGAACCGTGGCAAGGTCGACGGGGCCCTCGACAAGGCCGAGGCCAAGATCGACGAGAAGACCAGCGGCAAGCACGCCGACACCGTGACCAAGGTCCGTGCCTCGGTCGACAAGGGCATCGACAAGCTCGTCGAGCACCACGACAAGGCGGCTCCTCCCACCCCCGCCGCCTCTGGCGTGCCCGACGACAAGCACGCCGCCTTCGACGAGGACACCCCAGCCGGCAACCCCACCTGAGCCGGCACCTCCCAGGGCCGTATGCCGCCGAACCCCCTCGGCGGCATACGGCTTCGTCGTGTGCCGGGGTGCGGGGCTGCGGGCCGGTCAGCGGTAGTCGACGGCGATGTCGCCGGAGCCGGTCCGGATCCGCAGGGTGGACGTGCTGTCCGGGTTGGTCGGGACGCTGACCTCTGTGTCACCGGACCCCGTCTCGGTGTTCACGGCATAGACGGTGTGCTGCGGCAGGCGCACCGCGACGTCCCCAGAGCCCGCGATGACCGACACGGGCGAGGCCGCCGTCGCGAGCGCGAGGTCGATGTCGCCGCTGCCGGTCTTGGCCGTGAGCGTCGAGGCCGCGAGGTCCGAGCCCTCGACGTCACCCGAGCCGGCGTCGAGGCTGACGCCACCGAGTGCCCCGCTCACGCTGATGTCGCCGGAGCCGTTGCGCACCGTCACGGTCGTCGCGTCGGGGACGGTGACGACGTAGTCGATCGAGCACGACGACAGGAACGCGCCGTCGCACCCGGCGTCGATGGTCAGGTTGCCACCGGCCCACGTCTCCTTCGGCGCCGGCTGCGACGCGCCGGGCCCCCAGCTGAGGTGGCGCTCGACGTGGACGGTCCCCGTCGGGGCGCCACCGCGGACCTCGACGTCGCTCGACCCGCCCGCGAAGGTCAGCTCGCTCACGTCCTGGTGGTAGGTCTGCTGCTCGTCGGCGCTGCGCCAGAGGCCGCCGGTGGCCGCGCCCCATGTCGTGACGCCCGCGACGCTCGCCAGCACGAGCGTCGCACCGAGCCCGGCGACCAGCCACCCCGCGCGTGCCGACGGGGCAGGCGGGGTCGGGTGGTCACCGGCACCGCTGGGCCCGGCAGCCGCCCCTTCGACCGGCTCGGTCGTCAGCGTGGGCCGCAGCCAGGAGTCGCTGTAGGGCGCGGCGCCGGGCACCGCGTCACCGTGGACGCGGTCGTCGGGGACGGAGGTGGGAGTGGGGTCGTGCATGGACATGGGTGGGTCCCCTATTCCGAGAGGTACTGGAGAACGGCCAGGACGCGGCGGTGGTCACCGGCCGTCGTCGGCATGTCGAGCTTGGTGAAGATGGCGTTGACGTGCTTGGCGATCGCGCTCTCGCTGACGTGCAGCGCCCGGGCGATGCCGGTGTTGGAGCGGCCCTCGGCCATGAGCGAGAGCGTCTCGCGCTCACGGTCGGTGAGGCGCTGGAGCGGGCTCTTGTCGCGGCGGAGCAGCAGCTGCGCCACGACCTCGGGGTCGAGCGCCGTGCCACCGTCGGCGACGCGGCGCAGTGAGTCGACGAACTCGTCGACGTCGGCGACGCGGTCCTTGAGGAGGTAGCCGACGGCCGAGGTGGTGCTGGCGAGGAGGTCGGCGGCATACCGCTCCTCGACGTACTGGCTGAGGATGAGCAGGGCCACGTCGGGCCACTGGGCGCGGATGACGAGCGCGGCGCGCAGCCCTTCGTCGGTGTGGCTCGGCGGCATCCGCACGTCGAGCAGGGCGAGGTCGGGCTGGTGCCGCTCGACGGCGACGAGCGCTGCCTCGGCGTCGCCGACGGCCTCGACGACCTCGATGCCATTGGCTGCGAGCAGACGGATCAGCCCGTCCCGCAGGAGGATCGAGTCCTCGGCGATCACGACACGCACGGCATCTCCGCCCTGAGCACGGTGGGACCGCCGACCGGGCTGGTCACGGTGAGGGTGCCGTCGACGGACGCCACCCGGTTGGTCAGTCCGGTGAGGCCGGATCCGGCGCCGGTCGTGGCACCACCCCGGCCGTCGTCGCTGACCTCGACGACGAGACGGTGTGCGTCCGAGGTGACCCGGACCGCGGCCCTCGTGGCTCCCGAGTGCCTGGCGACGTTGGTCAGGGCCTCCGACACGACGAAGTAGGCGACGGCCTCGAGGGTCCGCGGGGGACGCTGGGCGAGGAGGACGTGCAGGCTCGTCGGCACCGGCGAGCGGGCCACGATCCCCGAGAGCGCTGCGTCGAGCCCTCGCTCGTCGAGGACCGCCGGGTGCAGGCCGCGGACGAAGCCGCGCAGCTCGGCGAGCGCCTGCTTGGCCTCGTCGTGCGCCTCCTCGATGGCCCGTCGCGTCGCGGGCGGCGCGTCAGGGGCCAGCGCGGAGCGGGCCATGCCGAGGTTGAGCGCGAGGGAGGTGAGGCGCTGCTGGGCTCCGTCGTGGAGGTCACGTTCGATGCGGCGACGTTCGGCGTCGGCGGCGTCGATGACCCCGGCGCGCGTCTGCTCGAGGGCGGTCACCCGCGGCGACAGCTGCTCGCCCCGGGTCTGGCCGAGCATCGGCCGCAGGATCGCGATGTCGAGCGCGGAGAGCCAGCGAGCGGCTCGTGGGGCGATGGCGAGGAGGCCGAGGCCGACGGCGGTCGACACCCAGATGCGGCCGACACCCTGGAGGAGGCCGCCGGGCAGCGCGACCACCTCGGGGCTGATCCGCGACCACAGCGGGGAGGTCACGAGCACGAGGCCACCGCCCCAGCAGAACGCCACGAGCCCGGCAGAGGCCGCGAGCAGGGTGGGTCCCACGAACGCGTGGTAGGCCAGCTGTCGCCAGGTCGTCGCCCGGCCCAACCGGGCCAGCCAGCCGCGCCAGCCCGGCTCGGCCCCGCTCGCTGGCGCGTCGACGACGACGCCGAGGAGCGCGGCGGCGCGGGCCCGGTGCCAGCGGCTCAGACCCTCCGACGCCAGGAGCAGCAGCCCGACGAACGCGACCCCGACGACGACGACGAGCAGTCCCGTCGCGAGGCTCGCGAGCGTCCACATGACCGGCGCCGCCAGGGCACCGACGACACCGCCGAGCACGACGTATGCCGTGTGGCGAGGGGCGAGGCGCCGCTCGACGCGGCTGCGGATCGTGGTCACGCGACCACGGTAGGGGTCGTCAGGGGCCCGGGACCATGACGTTCGTGACCCTCCGGGGGTGGAGAAAAGTACAGGTGGTCGGGAATCCGCTTCCATGTCAATCGAATTGATGTCATCGACGATCGGGTCCGATTTGCCCGCGTCGGGTCCTGTTTGGTCTAGGTAGATCGACTCAACCCGGCGGCGCGGCGTATCTTCCGGCGGCCCTGCTCCATCTGAGGTCTCGACAGTTTCGACTTCAAGGAGCAACCACCATGTCGCAGTACGTCCTCGACCGGCCCGGCGAGTCCGGGCCCCACCGATCCATCCCGTCCACCCGCCTCGGCTCCCTCCGGGGGACCGTCACGGGTGTGGCCGTCTCGGCCGTCGACCGCCTCCAGGCGTTCCTCGTGGCCTACAGCCTCCAGGCCCTGCGGATCAGCCTCGGGCTGGTCTTCCTCGGCTTCGGCGTCATCAAGTTCGTCCCGGGCCTCAGCCCGGCCGAGGCCATCGCCTCGGCGACGATCGACCGTCTGACCCTCGGCCTCGTCTCGGGCCACACCGCGGTGCTGCTCACCGCCGTCACCGAGACGGTCATCGGCCTGACGCTCGTCACCGGCAAGTTCCTGCGCGTCGGCATCGTCGTCCTCGGCGGAGCCCTCATCGGGATCATGTCGCCGCTCGCGCTCTTCACGGCCGAGCTCTTCCCGCACGGCCCGACGCTGATGGGCCAGTACGTCCTCAAGGACATCGTCCTGGCCGCGTCGGCCCTCGTCGTCGCCGCCTACGCCCTCGGCGCCCGGCTGCACGCCGGCTCGGACGACTGAGGACGACCGACCGACGCGAGGTGCCCACTCGAGGCAAGCAGTCGTTCGAGTGGGCACCTCGCCGGTACCTCGTCCGGTCTCGCCCCATCCCGAACCCGCCCATCCGCCCGTGGCCCGGGCGCCTTCACCCACATCACCCCGAACCCCGGAGGCACCACCATGACCGCCCTGCCCGCGATGCCGTTCCCCGGCCCCGCCCACCTGTCCCCTCTCGTCGACGCGCCCACCGACCACCGGCGTCGCTTCGGTCTCGGTGAGGGTCGCCAGGTCCACCGCTTCCCCGCCGCGACGTTCCTCGACCGCGCGGTCGCGCGGGAGGAGCTCGCGGTGGCGCGCGACGCCCTCGCGGCGTCTGACCGCACCGCCTCGCGCCGCCTGGCCGGCCTGGGCACGCTCGCCGCGCTGCTCCTCGGAGCGATGATCGGCATGCTCGCCACCGGGCACGGCACCGGCACCGGCACCGGCGCCACCGGGTTCCTCACCCTCTGGGGCGCAGGGGCGGGGCTGGTCGTCGTCGTCCTGGGCCTCGTCGCGGTACTGCGCCAGCATCAGCACGAGCTCGACACGCTCACCAAGCGGGTGCACGTGTACGAGGCCAGACTGGAGCAGCTCCGCGCGCTTCGTTGAGTCGTGCCGGCCGACGTACATACTGGGCCGCATGGACGATGCCGTGACCATTCCGACCGATACCGGCGAGATGCCCGCGCACCTCTGGCTCCCCCCAGCCGGACACGGCCCGGGGATCGTCGTGCTGCAGGAGATCTTCGGTGTCAGCGACTACATCCGGCGCCGCGCCGCCCAGCTCGCCGAGCAGGGCTACGTCGTCGTCGCGCCCGAGATCTTCTGGCGGCTCGGCGTCACCTCGGCCGTCGAGGGCGAGGACGCCCTCCAGCAGGGCATGGGCCTCGTGCAGCGCCTCGACTGGCAGGCCGCCGTGACGGACGCCGCCGCGACCGTCGAGTGGCTCCGCGACCGCGACGAGGTCACCGCCGGTGTCGGTGCGGTCGGCTTCTGCTTCGGCGGCGGGCTCGGCTTCAACGTCGCCGCCCACCTCGAGTCCGACGGCTCGGCGCCGATCGACGCGCTCGTCAGCTACTACGGTTCGGCCCTCCCGGGCCTGCACGACCTCATGACGGTGACCGCGCCGAGCCTGCACCACTTCGGCCTCGCCGACTCGTTCATCGACACCGAGACGGTGCGCCGCATCGAGGCGAGCGTGACCGAGCAGCCGGGCACCGTCTTCGAGACCTATGCCGGCGCCGACCACGCGTTCGACAACGACGACATGCCATGGCACGACCCGGCGTCCTCGGCCCTCGCATGGGCGACGACGACCGAGTTCCTCCGCGAGCGCCTGCCCGTCGGCTGAGCGCTCCCCCGGCCTGGATCTCCCTCGTCGAACGGTGTCGAGACGGCATCGGGCCGTTCGACGTGCGGGTGAACGGGAGCCACACCGGCACCCGACCGCAGCACAGCCGACCATCGACCAGGAGCACCGAGATGACCCAGTACTTCCTCTCCGTCCACCACACCGTCGGCGACGCCATGCCGTCCGATGACGAGATCCAGCGCATGTACGCCTCCGTCGACGCCTTCAACCGCAAGCTCCAGCAGGACGGGGCGTGGGTGCACGCCGCGGGCCTGACCGACGTGACCCAGGCCAAGGTCGTCGACGCGTCGGCCGGCGCCGGGTCGGTCACCGACGGGCCGTTCAGCGAGGCCCGCGAGTGGCTCGGGGGCTTCTGGATCGTCGAGGCCGCCGACCTCGACGCTGCGCTGTCGCTGGCCCGGGAGGGCTCGGCGGCCTGCGGCGCGCCCGTCGAGGTGCGGGCACTGCAGGCCGAGTGAGCCTAGGCGTCGGTGTCGACGCCGGCGCCGGCGCCGGCGTCGGCCGGCGCCGCGTCGAGGTGGGCCCGCCGACCGTCGCGGTCCAGCACGACGATGACCTCGACCGGGCCCTCCGGAGCGGTGATCGCGTGCGGGACCATCGTCGAGAACTGCGCCGACTGGCCCTCCTCGACGAGGACCGTGCGGTCGCCGAGGTGGAGCCGGGCGGTCCCTGACAGCACGGTGAACCACTCGTGGCCCGGGTGCACGCCGAGCGGGGCAGTGGGACGGCGAGCCGTGATCCGCATCTTCGCGACGACGAGGCCGTGCGGCTCGTCGTCACGGGTGAGCAGCCACGTGGTGCGGCCGTGGGCGGTGTCCCGCCGCGGGTGGATGACGACGTCGTCGTCGCCCGCGAGCTCGACGAGCTGGTCGATGGTCGTGCCGAGGGCCCGGGCGATGGGGGCCAGCTGGTCGATCGCGATCCGCCGGTGCCCCGTCTCGATCCGGCTCAGGGTCGAGGGGCTGAGACCGCATCGTCCGGCCAGGGTGTCGAGGGACCAGCCGCGGGCGATCCGCAGGCCACGGACGCGGGCGCGGATGACGGCGTCGAGATCGAGTTCTTGCGTCATTGGCAAGATCGTATGGTGTCGGCGCAAGGATCTCCTACCGTGTCACGTATGCCGCACTCCCACCACCACGACGCATCCGACCTCCACGAGGGTGTCGGTCACACCCACGACCACGACTCCGCCGAGCTCGAGTCCGACGGTGCCGACCTGCTCGACCTCGACGCCCAGGTGCTCCACGGCTACTGGGACTCCGCCCTCGACCTCGCCACGGCGGCCCTGTCGGAGCGGGCCGCGCGCGGGGAGCGCTCGCCTGCCCGCGTCGTCGACCTCGGGGCCGGCACCGGCACCGGTGCCCTGGGCCTGGCGCGTCGGCTGCCGGACGCCGAGGTCGTCGCCGTCGACGTCTCCGAGCTGTCGCTGGCCCGCATCCACGCCAAGGCGGAGGCCGCCGGGACCGGCGACCGGGTCCGCACCCTGGTGGTCGACCTCGACGCCGGGTGGCCCGACCTCGGCCCCGTCGACCTCACGTGGGCCTCGATGTCGCTGCACCACCTGGCCGATCCCACTCGCTCGCTGTCCGAGCTCCGCCGGGTGACCCGGACCGGAGGGCTCGTCGCGGTGGCCGAGTTCGACGAGCCGCTGCGCTTCCTGCCGGATGACCTGGGTGTCGGTCGTCCCGGCTTCGAGACGCGGGCGCTCGACGCGCTCTCCGTGGTGCACGCCGAGGCCGTGCCGACCCTGGGGGCGCCGTGGGCCTCGATCCTCGGCGACGCCGGATGGACGGTGACCGGGCAGCACGACCTCGTCATCGACGAGTCGTCACCGGAGCACCCGCTCGCCGGACCGTACGCGCGCGGCTGGTTCGACCGGCTCTCGCACGGTCTCGCCGACCGCCTGGACGCCGAGGACCGCCTCACGCTCACGACCCTGCTGGGTGACGGCCCCCTGAGTCTCCTGCACCGGACCGACCTGCACCTGCGGGGCGTGCGCACCGTGACGGTCGCCCACACCTGAGGGCGTTTGCGTCGGTTCGTGGCAGAAGCGACCACGCCGACGCCTTCCTTCTGGGACAATACGGGTGGGCCGGCGCCCGAGCGGGTATGGCCCGGTGGGCTGCTCCTGCAGCTCCGCCCCGGACCGTCGAGGAGTACCCGTGAAGCTGCACCCGGTCGAGGGGCTGGTTCCCGGCATCGCCGCGCGCATCGCGGGCGCCGAACGCGGGGAGGCCCGACGCTTCGCCTTCCGTGTCGCACGCCTGGCGTGCGCGGTCGCGGGGGTCCATGACCGCAACGCCCTCGAGGTCGCCCGCGGTGGTCTCGAGCACTATCCCGAGACCGAGGACCTCGTCGCGCTGTGGGACCTCGAGCGCGACCTCGACTCCGCCTGCGAGGCCCACCTCGGCACCCACCCGAGCACGTGCAACCTCGACCAGATGCGCCTGCACGACGAGTGCATCGAGGCCCGGGCGGTCGGCGCGGTGATCGCGGCGCTCAAGCCGGACGCGCTCGTCGCCGCTCGGCAGGCCACACAGGAGGCCCTTGCCGCCGGGTGCGAGACCGCCGCGCTCGAGGCCCTCGCCGACCAAGTCCTCGTCAGCTGACTCCACTCCCACTCGAGTGGGAGGTCATGGCGGGTGGGAGGTCGGCGGAGTCGGCGGTCGGCCAGGCGGCCGGGTCGGGGCCGAGGGCGGCCAGCTCCGTCACCTGCTCGCGACACCACGTCGAGACCACCCGGGTCCCGGCCAGCACGTCCGGGGCCAACTCGTCCCACGGCAGCCATGCGGCGCCCTCGACCTCGCTCGGGTCCGGATCGACCCGGGGTGCCACACCGGCCACCCGCCCGACGAGGACGGGGCACAGCTCCAACTCGACGACGCCGTCCATCTCGGCGCGGTAGGAGAAGCGCGGCAGCACGAGCCGCAGGCCATGCAGCTCGAGGCCGAGCTCGTCACGGGCGCGACGGCGTACGGCATCCTCGACGGGCTCCCCCGGCGCCGGGTGGCCGCACGCGGAGTTGGTCCAGACCCCCGGGAACGTGGCCTTGCCGAGGGCGCGCTGGGTCACGAGGAGCGAGCCGGCGTCGTCGAACAGGTAGACGGAGAACGCAAGGTGGAGCGGGGTGTCGGCGTGGTGGACCGTCGCCTTCGGCGCCGTGCCGATGGCCCGGCCGTCCGGGGACACGAGGACGACGAGCTCCTCCGAGGGGTCGGTCGGGTCGACCGTGCGGGTCGGCTGCATCCCGGTCAACTCCCCGGCCTCGCGAGCTCGTTGACCGCCCCGTGGAAGACCGGGGGCAGCGTCGCGGCGGCAGGCACGAGCAGCCGCCGGGTCCAGGTCGGTCGGGTCACCTGGACGAGGGTGTGGGTCAGCAGGGAGTAGCGCCGGCTGGCCAGGCGCCAGGACCGCTCGTAGGACTGAGGGTCGCCGGCGACGAAGGCTGCCACCGCCGCCCGCGCGTGAGCAAGGCCGAGCGAGATGCCTTCCCCGGTCAGGGCGTCGACGTAGCCGCTCGCGTCACCCGCAAGCAGGACGCGTCCCGCGACCCGGCGCGTCGTGCGCTGACGCAGCGGTCCGGCGCCGCGCACCGACGTGACGACGGGCGCTCCGTCGAGTCGCTCGCGCAGGTGTGGGAACTCGGCGAGGCTGTCGGACAAAGGGTTCCGCTGCTTGCTGAGGACGGCCACCCCGACGAGGTCGTCGGAGACCGGCGTGACGTAGGCCTCGCCGTGCGTGCCCCAGTGCACCTCGACGTGGTCTCCCCACGGGCGTATGCCGTAGTGCTGGCGCAGCCCGTAGCGGCGCAGTGGGCGCATGCCGGCCATTCGGCCGACGGCGCCGTGGTCGCGGTCGAGTCCGAGGGAGCGGCGCGTCGGAGAGTGCAGCCCGTCGGCCGCGATGACCCACGGAGCGGTCAACACCGGCCCGGCGGTGCCCGAGTGGCCGGTGCGCACCGTCACGGCGGCGTCGTCCTGCGTCACCTCGATCGCGCTGAACGGGAGCATCTCGATGCCCGCCGCGGCAACGGCCTCGCGCAGGGCGTCGTGGAGGGTGGTGCGTCGCACGCCGCGACCCGGGCCTGCCCTGAAGTCGGCTTCGACGACGCGGCCCCGGGCGACGTAGCGGATGCCGCGCAGGTCGTGGCCCTGCGGGTCGACCCCGAGCGCGCCGAGGGCGAGAAGGCCCCCGGGCATGAGGCCTTCACCGCACGCCTTGTCGATCGTGCCGGCCCGAGGCTCGAGGACGACGGGAGCGAGACCCGAGCGCGCGGCGTACAACGCCGCGGCGAGCCCGACGGGGCCCCCACCGATGATGATGACGTCGGCACTCATGCGACGGCCCCGTCGGAAGCGCCTACGGGAGAGGCGATCTCGCGCAGGGCGGCATTCTCGACCCGGATGCGTACGGTGAGCAGTGCCGCGTTGGCGACCGTGAAGACGAGCGCTGTGAGCCAGGCCGTGTGCACGAGCGGCAGGGCGAAGCCCTCGACGACGACCGCGACGTAGTTCGGGTGCGGGATGAGGCGATAGGGGCCGCGTCGCACGAGCGAGAGCCCCGGCACGACGATGACGCGGGTGTTCCACTGGTTGCCGAGGGTCGTGATGCACCACCAGCGCAGGGCCTGGCTGGCGACGACGAGGGCGAGCATGACCCAGCCGAGGACCGGGACGAAGGGACGGTCGGCCACCCAGACCTCTGCGACGGCGCCGACGAGCAGGCCGGTGTGAAGCCCCACCATGAAGGGGTAGTGCGACTGGCCAAGCTCCACACCACCGCGCGAGAACGCCCACGCCGCATGGCGTTTCGACACGACGAGCTCGGCGACGCGTTCGAGGCCGACGAGCACGACGAGGCCGGTGAAGAGCCACTGGGAGGTCATCGGCGCCTCAGTCGGCCGCGCGGAGCAGGACGAGCTCGAGGCAGAAGCCGGGGCCCATCGCCATGAGGACACCCCACGAGCCGGGCTCCGGTGTGTGGTCGGCGAGGGTGTCGGCGAGCACGTGGAGCACGGAGGCGGAGCTGAGGTTGCCGATGCGGTCGAGCGAGCGCCACGTGACGCCGAGGGCCTCCCGGTCGACCTCGAGCGCCTCCTCCATCGCCTCGAGGACCTTGGGACCGCCCGGGTGGGCGACCCACCAGCCGATGTCGGCGCGGGTCAGGCCCTGGCCGGCGAGGAAGCGGTCGACGTCGTCGCGGACGTTCTCGCGGACGAGGTCGGGCACCTCGGCGCCGAGGACGATGCGCAGCCCGGTGGCTCCGACGTCCCAGCCCATGGCGCGCTCGGTGCCAGGGTAGAGCCGGCTGCGGGTGGCGACGACGCGCGGCTGGGCGGGGGCGAGGGCCGCGGCGCGGTGGGCCCCGACCATGACGACCGCGGCCGCGCCGTCCCCGAACAGGCCGCTGGCGACGAGGTTCGCGGTCGACCGGTCGTCGCGCTGCACGGTGAGGCTGCACAGCTCGACCGAGAGGAGCACAGCGATGTCGTCGGGGTGGCCGAGGAGGTAGTCGTGGACGCGGGCGACCCCTGCAGCGCCGGCGACGCAGCCGAGTCCGACGAGCGGGACGCGCTTCACGTCGTCGCGCAGGCCGATCTCGGCGGCGACCCGGGCCTCGATAGACGGGACGGCCAGCCCGGTGATCGTCGTCGACATGATGAGATCGACGTCCCGCGGAGTGAGACCGGATGCCGCGAGCGCCTTGGTGACGGCGTGCGAGCCGAGCTCGGTCCCGACGCGGATGAACTCGTCGTTGGCTGCCCCGAAGTCCGCGAGCTGCCAGTAGCGCTCGAGGGGCAGCGCGAGGTGTCGCTGGCTCACTCCCGCGTTGGCGTGGAACCGCTCGAGCAGTGCGCGGTCGGACCCGGTCGAGCCGAGCACGTCGGCGAAGGCGGCCGTGACGTCGGCCTGCGCGTAGCTGTGGTCAGGCAGGACGCCGCGGACGGCCGCAAGGTGGCTCACCGGGCCAGCGTAGGCGCCGCGGGCGCCGGTGGGGCCTGACACTGGACACGCTCGTCCCCGGGACGGTCCCTTCGGGGCGCCTAGGCTCGGCCCGTGGCGGAGGTTCAGCGGGTCGGGCGGACGGTGCGTGCACTGGTGCTCGCCTGCCACCCCGGCCCGACCCTGGCCGTCACCGTGCTCACCGCCCTGCTCGCCTGGTCGGCCGGGCACACCCTGACGCGCGGTCTCCTCGTGACCACGGCCGTCCTCACCGGCCAGCTCTCGATCGGGTGGTCGAACGACCTCATCGACGCGCGCCGCGACCGCGCCGTCGGGCGCACCGACAAGCCCCTCGCCGCCGGGGACGTGACGGAGACGGTCGTCCGGGCCGCCTGCGGCGCTGCCCTCGTCGCCTGCGTCGTGCTGTCGCTCGCGTGCGGCTGGGCCTCGGGCCTTGTCCACCTGCTCCTCGGAGTCGCGTCCGGCTGGGCCTACAACCTCTGGTTCAAGCGCACCGCGCTCTCCCCGCTGCCGTATGCCGTCGCGTTCGCCGCGCTGCCGGCCGTCGTCACGCTCGCCCTCCCCTCCCCCGTCTGGCCGCCCGCGTGGGTGCTCGTCACGGGCGGCCTGCTCGGCGTCGGCGCCCACCTGCTCAACGCCCTGCCGGACCTCGCCGACGACGAGGCCACGGGGGTGCGCGGCCTGCCGCACCGCCTCGGCGAGCGGGTCGTGCGGTGGCTGGCACCCGCGGTGCTTCTAGCGGGGTCGGTCGTGGCGGCATTCGGCCCCGGCCTGGACGCCACCGGGCTGGCACTGCTCGTCGCGTGCGCCGCCCTCGCGGTCGTCGCCGTCGTGGCGCGCGGGCGCGTGCCGTTCGTGGCGGCGGTGCTCATCGCGCTCGCTAACGTCGTCAGCCTCGTGGCGCGCAGCTGACAGCCGGCCGGTCTCAGCCGTTCTCAGTCGGTGGGGGTGATCCGCACGACGACGCGGTTGCTGTTGCCGCGGCGCGCGACCCACTCGATGGCCATGAAGATGCGGAACTCGACGCCGTACTTGCGGGCGAGCCGGCGGTTGACGGCCTCGGAGGCGGCCGAGTCGCGGATGATCTCGGCTCGTCCGTCGACGAGGGGGGCGTCGGGCTCGACGTTGCCGCGGCGGTCGCACGGCTGGATCGTGACGCGCGGGTCGTTGCGCAGGCGCTTGAGCTTGCCGGCGCCCTCGGGGGTGCTGACGATCGCGGCGCCGGCGTCGGGGAGCACCCACACGGGCGTCGGGACCGGCTCGCCGGTGCGGCGGTAGGTCGTCAGCAGCACGAAGCGTTCGCCGCCGAGGTTGTGGAGCGTGGGCGCCTGGGTCATGGCGAAGACGTACCCGCTCGGCGCGGATGGCGTGCAGCGCCTCGGATCAGGCGCCCGGCTCGACGTCCACGACGTACGCGTCGTGGTCGGACAGGTGACGTCCGGACTGCGTCATCTCGACACGGCGGGCCGGGGCCGTGACCTCCCACGCGGTGGGGATGGCCACGTGGTCGAGGACGGAGACGATCGCGTCGCGCCCGGCCGCCGTTCGGACGTTTCGGGGCTGTCGGCCGCCGGACGCTGTGCGTTGGGTCGCCACGTGACTCAGGCCGCGGCCCGCGTGCTCCACGCCGGGCTGAGTCGCCCCCTGACCCAATGCACAGCGCGGCCCGGCCCCGACGTCGCACCGCATCGCTACGATCGCCGGGTGAGCGCCAAGCCCGCTGTCGTCGAAGCGCCAGGTCCGTCCGGGGTGCGGGAGGTGCGCGTCTCGAGCCCCGACCGGGTGCTGTGGCCGGCAGCCGGGATGGCGGACGGCCAGCCGGTGACGAAGCTCGACATGGCGCACTACCTCGTCGCCGTCGCCGACCCCATGCTGCGCGCGCTCGGCGACCGACCGGTGACGCTGCAGCGCTTCCCGGAGGGCATCGAGGGCGAGGAGTTCTTCTCCAAGAACCCGCCCAAGGGCGTGCCCGAGGGGACGCGCACGGTCATGTGCACCTATCCGTCGGGCCGCAAGCACCCGCAGCTCGTCATCGACGAGATCGCCGATGCCGTCTGGGCGGCGCAGATGAACACCATCACCTTCCACCCGTGGCCGGTCCGCACGGCCGACGTCGACAAGCCGGACGAGCTGCGCATCGACCTCGACCCGCAACCGGGCCGGGGCTTCAAGGACGCGGTCGAGGCCGCCCTGGCGCTCCGCGAGGTCATGGCCGAGATCGGCCTCACGGCGTGGGCCAAGACGTCCGGCAACCGCGGCGTGCACGTCTACGCGCGGGTCGCGCCGACCCACGAGTTCCTCGACGTGCGTCACGGCGTCATCGGCATCGCGCGCGAGCTCGAGCGCCGGCTGCCCGACCTCGTGACGACCTCGTGGTGGAAGGAGGAGCGCGGCGAGAAGATCTTCGTCGACTTCAACCAGGCCTGCCGCGACCGCACCATCGCATCGGCCTACTCCCCCCGGCCGCTCCCGGGCGCGCCGGTCTCGACGCCGGTCACGTGGGACGAGCTCGGGTCGGTCGACCCGAAGGAGCTCACGGTGCGGACCGTGCCGCAGCTCGTCGCCGACCGCAGCGACGCCTGGGCCGGGATCGACGATGAGGTCGGTGACGTGGCGGCCGCAATCACCTTGTGGGACAAGGACGTCAGCGAGCGTGGACTCGGTGAGCTGAACTTCCCGCCCGACTACCCCAAGATGCCGGGCGAGCCGCCGCGCGTGCAGCCGAGCAAGCGTCGCCAGGACAAGGCCGACACCGAGTACATGGCCCCCAAGGCCGAGCGCGACGCCGACCTGCGCACGACGTGGGGTATGCCGGTGGTCCCTCCCGTGTCACCGATGCTGGCCAAGCCGGTCAAGGACTTCTCGGCCGTCAAGGTCGACGTGCTCTACGAGCCGAAGTGGGACGGTTTCCGGTCGATCATCTTCCGGTCCGGTGACCTCGTCGAGATCGGGTCGCGCAACGAGAAGCCGATGACGCGCTACTTCCCCGACGTCGTCGAGGCCGTCCTCGCGAACTTCCCCGACAAGTGCGTCATCGACGGCGAGATCATCCTCGTGGCACCGGAGTCCGGCGACCGTCTCGACTTCGACCTGCTCCAGCAGCGCATCCACCCGGCGGCCTCACGCGTCAAGAAGCTCGCCGCCGAGACGCCGGCGTCGTTCGTCGCCTTCGACCTGCTCGCGCTCGGCGAGGAGTCCTACCTCGACAAGCCGTTCGCCGAGCGGCGCGCGGCCCTCGAAAAGGCACTCGCCACGGCTGAGGCACCGATCCACCTCACGGCCGCCACCGCCGACCGCGACGTCGCCACGGGCTGGTTCACCCAGTTCGAGGGCGCCGGGCTCGACGGCGTCATCGCCAAGCCCGTCGACATCGCCTACGAGCCCGACAAGCGACTGATGTTCAAGCTCAAGCACGAGCGCACCGCCGACTGCGTGGTCGCCGGCTACCGCGTGCACAAGAGCGGCCCCGACGCCATCGGCTCGCTGCTGCTCGGGCTCTACGGGGCGGACGGGCAGCTCGCCTCGGTCGGCGTCATCGGCGCGTTCCCGATGGCTCGCCGCAAGGAGCTCTTCGAGGAGCTCCAGCCGCTCGTCGCCGAGTGGGACGAGCACCCCTGGAACTGGGCGGCTCCCGCGGAGGACGCCGGCGGCGTACGCACTCCGCGGTCGTCGGAGTACTCCCGCTGGAACAACCAGAAGGACCTCTCGTTCGTGCCACTGCGACCCGAGCGCGTCGTCGAGGTGCGCTACGACCACATGGAGGGCACGCGCTTCCGGCACACGGCGCAGTTCGTCCGGTGGCGCGAGGACCGCACGCCCGAGTCGTGCACGTTCGACCAGCTCGAGGAGCCCGTCAGCTACGACCTCGCCGACGTGCTCTCCGCCGGGTCCGACTGACGCTCAGTGACGGGGCTGGCGAGGACGGCGGTCGTGGTGGCGGTCGGCGGCCTCGCGCAGCTGCGACACGACCTTCATCTCGGCGTCGTTGAGTGCGGCCTTGGTGTCGGTGAGGTTGGAGACGCCGATAACGGTCGGCAGGCCGCTGATGCAGACCTCGACCGAGGTGTGCATGCCGGGCTGCCCGCGGTCCTTGACCCTGAGCCCGATGTGGACCATCGAGGGGTCGAAGCGCTCGAGCTGGGTGAACAGCTGGGTCAGCGCGTGCTCGATGAAGGGGAGGTCGTCCTCGTGGTAGCCGTCCTCGAGACGGACCCGATCCATGAAGAGGCTGGACGTGCTCATGCCGAGCTCCTTTGCCGCGTGGGCGCCGGTGTCGACGTCCACCTCGAGTCTATCGAGCCGCCTTGGCCTGCAACCGTTCCAGACCTATGAGGGTGGTCACGGCCCTTTCTGGAGGACGATGGCGAGATGGACGTGACGCCTGACCTCAGATCGTTGATCACCGGCTTCCGGACGTCGGCGGCAGTCAGCGCAGCCGCCGAGCTGGGGCTCAGTGACGAGCTCGCGCTCGGCCCGTTGCCCCTGACGCAGCTCGCGGGACGCGTGGGCGCGGACGAGGACACCCTCGATCGGCTCATGAGGGTGCTCGTCGCACTGGGGCTGTATGCCGTGTCGACCGAGGGCGCCTACACCGCAACACCGCTCGGGGCCGGCTTGCGTACCGACGTCGCCGGCTCGCTGCGGCCTCTGGCCCGCACGCTCCAGGACCCGGCGACGTGGGCGGCCTGGGGGCACCTCGCCGACAGCGTGCGGACGGGCGACAACGCGTTCGAGGCCCTGCACGGCGAGGACGTCTGGACCTACCGGGCCTCCCACGCGGAGGCGAACGCGATCTTCAACGACAACATGACGGCGCTGACCTCGAGGGTGGCGGCGGCGGTGGCTCGAGCGTATGACTTCGGCGGGCTCACCTCGGTCGTCGACGTCGGTGGTGGACACGGGGTGCTGCTCGAGGCCGTCCTGGCCCGGCACGAGCACCTGCACGGCACGGTGTTCGACCTGCCCCAGGCCATACCGGGCGGTCCACCCTCCACTGCGAGCGAGTCGGTCGCGTCCCGATGGTCGGTCGCGGCGGGCAGCTTCTTCGAGGCAGTCCCGTCCGCCGACGCCTACCTGCTGAAGAAGGTGCTGCACGACTGGTCCGACGAGCGGTGCGTCGAGATCCTGCGCACGTGTCGTCGCTCCCTCGAACCGGGCGGAGTGGTGCTCGTCGTCGAGCTCGTGCTCGACCGGCCGGGCCACGAGCTCGAGTCCGCCCTGTCCGACCTCAACATGCTCGTGCTGCCGGGTGGGCGCGAACGCACGGCGGCGCAGTTCGACGCGCTGTTCGTCGCCGCCGGCTTCGGGCCCGCACGCCTGGTGGAGACCGACGCCGACGTCGTGATCCTCGAGGCACGCGCGAGGCCGGTGACCGAATCGGGCGGTGTCAGAGCAGGTCGGTGAGCTCGGTGCGGGCCGCCTCCCGGACGGCGGTGAGGGCGTCGATCGCGGTGCGCGCACCGCGGGCCGCGGCCGCGAGGGCCTGGCACTCGGCGACCGAGTGGAGGGACAGTGCCAGCCGCACGACCGGGACCTTGCTCGGCGCCATCGACAGCGACGAGACGCCGAGCCCGACGAGGACGAGCGCGAGCAGCGGATCGCCGGCCGACTCGCCGCAGACCCCGATGGGTCGCTCGGCCCGGGCGGCGCCCTCGCACGCGAGCCCGACGACGTCGAGGACGCCCGGCTGCCACGGGTCGAGCAGGTCGGACAGCGCGCCCTGCATGCGGTCGGCGGCCATGGTGTACTGCGCGAGGTCGTTGGTGCCGAGCGAGCCGAAGTCGACCTCACCGAGGACGTCATGGGCCCGCAGGGCGGCTCCCGGCACCTCGATCATGACGCCCGCCTTGGGCAGCCCGTTCTCGCGGACCCGTCGGGCGAACCACGCCGCCTCCTCGGCCGTGGCGACCATCGGGGCCATGACGCGCACGTCGGCCCCGGTCTCGCGGGCGGCGACGGCGAGCGCCTCGAGCTGGGCGTCGAGCAGGTCGGGTCGCTCGGCCGAGAGCCGCAGGCCGCGACGCCCGAGGGCGGGGTTCTCCTCCGGCCCGAGGTCGGCGAACTTGAGCGGCTTGTCGGCGCCGGCGTCGAGGGTGCGCACGACGACGCGCCGGCCCTCGAAGGGCGCGAAGACACCGCGGTAGATCTCGGTCTGCTCCTCGACCGTCGGGGCCTTGGTCGCCGAGAGGTAGACGAACTCGGTGCGGAAGAGCCCGACACCTTCGAGGTCCTGGGCGCCTGCGGCGACGGCGTCCTCGACGCCACCGATGTTGGCGAGCAGCGCGACCTCGGCGCCGTCGGACGTGCGACCCGGTCCAGAGAGGTGCGACAGCGCCTCGGCCCGACGCGCCGCCCGCTCCCGCTGGGCGGTGACGAGCTCCATGTCCGGGGCGATCGTCACCTCACCGGTGTCGCCGTCGAGCGCGATCGGGGTACCTGCCGCGATCTCGGTCGCGCCGGCGAGCTGGACGACAGCGGGGATGCCCATCTGCGCGGCGAGGATCGCCGTGTGGCTCGTGCGACCGCCGGCCTCGGTGACGATGCCGACGACGAGTCGCCGGTCGAGCGTCGCGGTCTCGGCGGGCGCGAGGTCCTCCGCGACGATGACGCTGGGCTCCGTGAAGGGGGGGACGCCGGGGGCCGGGACCCCGAGCACCGCTGCGACAGCGCGTGACCCGACGTCACGCAGGTCGGCCACCCGCTCGGCGAAGTAGCCGCCGAGAGCCTCGAACTGGGCGGCATAGGTCTCCACCGCGTTGGCGATGGAGTGGGCCCGCCCGTGCCCGGCGGCGAGCTCCTTGGCCGCGGCCTTGACGAGGCCCTTGTCGCGCGCGATGAGGGCGGTCGCCTTGAGGATCTGCTGGGCCGTGTCGTCGACCCGGGTCGCCCGCTCCTCGAGCGAGACGGCGACCGACTCGAATGCCGCGCGCACGTCGGCGAGCGCTGCCTCCTCGTCGTCGACGGCACCCTCGTCGGCCGGCGGGCGGACCGGTGGTGCGACCTGCACCACCGGCCCGTAGGCCGTGCCCGGGCTGACACCGATGCCGTGCCTGGTCTCCGACTGGGTCTGCGACGGGGTCTCCGACTCGGCCATGCTCGTTACTCCGCGTCGAGGTCGCGCGACAGGAGCTCGACGAGCGAGTCGAGCGTCTCGTCGGCGCCGTCGCCGTCGGCCGTCAGGACGACCTCCTCGCCGTGCCTGGCCCCGAGGGCCATGACGCCGAGGATGCTCGTCGCGTCGACCGGGTCCTCGCCGGGCTTGGCGATCTCGACGTCGAGCCCGGACGCGCTCGCCGCCTCGACGAAGAGGGCGGCCGGGCGGGCGTGGAGGCCCACCGAGGAGGCGATGGTGACGGTGCGGGTTGCCATGGACGTGCTCCTTCTATGGATTCAGAGTGGTCGTGCTGTCGATGTGGATCAGACGGCGATCGAGCTCACGCCCTGATCAGACCGTAGCGCTCGCGTCGACCTCGGCAAGGTGCGTGTCGCGGGACTTCAGGCTGACCACGATGGCCGTCATGACGAGGACGCCGATGACGAGAGCCAGCAGGAAGAGCAGGAAGTTGCCGATGAGGGGCAGCACCCAGATGCCGCCGTGCGGGGCCCGGAGCGTCGCGCCGAACACCATCACGAGGCCACCGGTGACGGCGGAGCCGATCACGGAGGAGGTGATGATGCGCACCGGGTCGGCCGCGGCGAACGGGATGGCGCCCTCGGAGATGAACGAGGCGCCGAGCAGCCAGGCGGCCTTGCCGTTCTCGCGCTCGGGCTCGGAGAAGAGGTGCGGGCGGACCGTCGTGGCGAGGGCCATGGCGAGCGGCGCGACCATGCCGGCGGCCATGACGGCCGCCATGATCTTCAGCTGGGGAGCGTCGGCCACCGTGCCGGCCGTGGCCAGGCCCGCGGTGGCGAAGAAGTAGGCCGCCTTGTTGACTGGGCCACCGAGGTCGAAGCCCATCATCGCGCCGAGCACGATGCCGAGCAGCAGGGCGCTCGAGCCGCTCATGTTGTTCAGGCCGCTCGTCAGCGCGTCGCTGAGGGCCTTGATCGGACGGCCGAGCACGGTGATGAACAGGCCTGCCGTGATCAGGGTCGACAGCAGCGGGATGACGACCACCGGCATGACGCCGCGGACCCCCTTGGCCACCTTCCAGTGCGCGATCCAGCGGGCGACGAAGCCGGCGAGGAAGCCGGTGGCGAGGCCGCCGAGGAAGCCGGCGCCCATCGTCGCGGCGATGGAGCCACCGACGATGCCGGGCACGAGGCCGGGGCGGTCGGCGATCGCGAAGGCGATGAAGCCGGAGAGGATCGGGACGAGGAAGCCGAACGAGGCGCCGCCGATGACGAAGAGCAGGCCGGCCCACGACTCGAGGCTGAAGGCGCTGAAGCTCTGGGTGATGTTGTACTTGCCCTCGGCCGTGAGGCCGTACTTGACGATCTCGATGGGCCCCTGCTCACCGAGGGCGATCTGGGCGAGCATGAACGACAGGGCGATGAGGATGCCGCCGGCTGCGACGAACGGGATCATGTAGGAGACACCCGTCATCAGCCACTGGCGGATCTTCGTGCCGGTGCTCGCGCCGCTCTCGACCTTCGAGGTCAGGCCACCGGATGGACCAGCGGCAGCGGCTGCCGCGACGGCGGCCTCGCGCTTGCTCGGGTCGGCGTCCCACTCGGTGACGAGCTGCTCGGCCTGCGTCACGAGCGCCGGGCCGTCGGAGATGCCCTTCTTGACGCCGACGTCGACGAGGGGCTTGCCGGCGAAGCGGCCGGCGTCCTTGACGGGCAGGTCATGGGCGAAGATCACGGCGTCGGCGGCGGCGATCTCGGCCGCGCTGAGTGGCGTCGAGCCCGCGGAGCCCTGTGTCTCGACCTTCATCGTGTGCCCGGCCGCCTTCGCGGCGTTCTCGAGGCCCTCGGCCGCCATGTAGGTGTGGGCGATGCCGGTCGGGCACGAGGTGACGCCGACGAGGTTGAGCGCGCGCTTGGCGGCCGGCGCTGCAGCGCCCGTGGTGTCCGCCCCGCCGGCGGCTGCCGCGGGAGCGGCGGCCGGCTGGTCGAGCTCGACCTCGGCGCTGACGATGCGGACGACCTCGGCCTCCGTCGTCGCGGCGGCGAGCGCGGCCTTGAAGTCCTTCTTCATGAGGGCGCGGGCGAGCTTGGGCAGCATCTGCATGTGCGCGTCGCCGCCGGCCTCGGGGGCCGCGATGAGGAAGACGAGCGTCGCCGGGCCGTCCTTGGCGCCCCAGTCGATGCCGTCACCGGAGCGGCCGAAGACGAGCGAGGGCTCGGTGATGGCGGCGCTGCGGGCGTGCGGGATGCCGATGCCGCCGGGCAGGCCGGTCGCCATCGTCTCCTCGCGCTTGCGCACATCGCCCAAGAAGGCGTCGAGGTCGGTGCACCGGCCGGACGCGACGAGGCGCTCGCCGAGCCTCCGAGTCGCCTCGTGGCGGTCGGCACCGACGAGGTCGAGGACGACCTGGTCTTCGGTGATCAGGGACATGGGATTTCCTTTCGGAGGATCTGGACGATCGAGGTGTTCGGCGTGGGTGGGCGCGTCAGGACAGGACGCGGTCGAAGTCGGGCTCGCGGGTCAGCACAGCGCGTATGCCGTCGAGGTCCTCGGGTGCGGGCACGCGGCTTCCGGGGAGGGTGACCGCCGCGGCGCCCCACGTCACCCCCGTCATGAGGGCGTCCGCCGGGTCGAGGCCGGTGGACAGGCCGTGGAGCAGGCCGGCGAGCATGCAGTCGCCGGCGCCCACGGTGGACAGGGGTGCCGTGATCGTCGCGCGTGCATGGGCGCACTCGTCGGCGGTCACGAGCAGGGCGCCGTCGCCGCCGAGGCTGACGGCCACGACGTCGATGCCGCCGGCGACGAGCTCACGGGCTGCGTCGCGGACGTGGCCCAGGGTGGGCAGGTCGTGCTCGACGAGCTCGGCGAGCTCCTCGTGGTTGGGCTTGATGAGGTGCGGCTTCGCGGCGACGGCGGCGGCGAACGGTGCGCCGGACGAGTCGATGGCGACACGTCCGCCGCGCTCGCGCACCCGGCTGACGAGGCCGGCATACAGGTCGGTCGAGGCGCCGGGCGGGAGGCTGCCGCAGCCGACGGCCCACTGCGCGCCGTCGGCGCGCTCGAGGGTGGTCGTGAGCAGCGCCTCGACCTCGGCGGCGGACAGGTCGGGGCCGGGCTCGTTGAGCTTGGTCGTCGTGCCGTCGGGCTCGAGGACGCTGATGTTCATGCGGACCGAGCCGTCGACCGGCACGGACACGTAGCCGACCCCGGCGGCGTCGAGCAGCTCCTCGAGCAGGTGGCCCTCGGGACCTCCGCTCGGCAGCACGGCGACGGTCGGGCCGCCCTGCGCGGCCAGGGCGCGGGAGACGTTGACGCCCTTGCCGCCCGGGTCGATGCGGCTGCTCGTGGCGCGGTGCACCTCGCCCCGACGGAGCGCGTCGATGAGGACGGCGCGGTCGATGCTCGGGTTGGGTGTGAGCGTGACGATCATGCGGTCACCACTTCCGGTCCGGCCGCACGGATCTCGGCGGCGACGTCGTCGTCGAGGTCGGTGTCGGTGATGACGACGTCGACGTCGGCGAGCTGGGCGAATCGGTGGAGGTGGTCGTCGCCGGCCTTGCTCGAGTCGGTGAGGACCACGCACTTGCGGGCGGCGCCCACCATGGCGCGCTTGACGAGGGACTCGGACTGGTCGGGCGTCGTGAGGCCGCGGGCGACCGAGAGGCCGTTGGTGCCGATGATCGCGACGTCGACGACGACGTCGGACAGGGCGCCCGTCGCCCAGTCGCCGACCGCGGCACCGGTCGTGCCGCGGACGCGTCCGCCGAGGAGGTAGAGCTTGATGCCGGGGTGGGTCGAGAGGACCGTGGCCGCGGCGAGGCTGTTGGTGAGGACGGTGAGGTCGAGGTCGGGCGGGAGCATCTCGGCGACGGCGAGGGTGGTCGACCCGCCGTCGAGGATGATGCTGCCGCCGCTGGGCAGCTCGTCGAGGGCGCGGGCGGCGATGCGGCGCTTGACCTCGGCGAGCCGGCCGGAGCGGGTGGCGAGCGTCGGCTCGACCTCGAGGCGCTCGACGGGGATCGCGCCCCCGTGGACCCGGCGGAGGGAGCCGCGGCGCTCGAGGGCGGTGAGGTCGCGGCGCACGGTCTCGGCGGCGACCCCGAGGGAGTCGGCGAGGGCGGTGACCTCGACCCGGCCGGCACGACGTGCCTCAGCGATGATCCGCTGCTGCCGCTCCGCTGCGTACATCGGACTCCCTCGTCCTGTGTCGTTGCCCATCGTGCCCTGTCGGGCTCGTGACACAAGGAAACCACCGGTTCGGCGTGAAGTAAATAGACTCGGGCACCCGTTTCTGTGGTTTTCTGTGATCCGGTCCGGCGAAACGGGCAATCCGGACGGGCGACGCGGTTGCCCGAACCACGTCGTGAGCGGACCCTCCCCCGGCACCTCGGTGACGGCATACGCTGCCGCTCGAGAGCCAGACCGACGCGAGATCGAGGACGATCCATGCAGAGCAGCACCTTCACGGTCACCACGCCCGACGGCACCGACGTCTTCGTCAACCGCTGGCTGCCCGAGGGCGACCCCAAGGCGATCGTGCAGATCGCGCACGGCCTGGCCGAGTACTCGGGGCGCTATGCCCGGTTCGCCGAGCGCCTGACCGCGGGAGGGTATGCCGTGTACGCGTCGGACCACCGTGGGCACGGGCGCACGTCCGGCGCGCGAGGGGTCTTCGCTCCGAAGGACGGGTGGCAGAGCGTCGTCGACGACCTCCACGCGGTCACCGAGAAGGCCCGGGAGGAGCACCCGGACCTCCCCGTCTTCCTCATCGGGATGAGCATGGGCTCGTTCCTCTCGCGGTCCTACGCCGCGCGCTTCGGCTCCGAGCTCGCCGGTCTCGTGCTCCTCGGGACCGCCGGGGGCGCCGGCGCCATCGGGAAGGTCGGCCTGGCGATCGCCAGCGCACAGGCCAGGGTGCGAGGTCACGACCACGTCAGCACCCTGCTGAACTCGATGTCGTTCGGTCGGTTCAACGCCGCCTTCAAGCCGACCCGGACCGACTTCGACTGGCTCTCGCGCGACACCGCGGAGGTCGACAAGTACGTCGCCGATCCCGACTGCGGCTTCATCATGAGCACGGGTGGGCTCGCCGACATGGTCCGAGGCCTCGCCGACGTCAACACCGACCGGTCGGCATCCCGCGTGCCCAAGGACCTCCCGATCCATCTCGCCTCCGGGGACCGGTGCCAGGTCGGCGAGGACGGCAAGGGCCCGCGCGAGGTCGCCGACCGGTTCCGCGAGGTCGGGGTGCAGGACGTGACGCTCACGCTCTGGCCCGGGGCCCGGCACGAGATCCTCAACGAGACGAACCGCGACGAGGTCGAGGTCGAGCTCGTCGACTGGCTCGACGCGCACCTGCCCGCCAAGGCCTGACCCGCCGGGTCTGTGACGTAGGACGAGCCGCCGGACCCGCTCCGCTCGCTACGTCAGTGCTGCACGGGGTGCAACAGTGACGTAGGACGAGGCGCCCGACCCGCTCCGCTCGCTACGTCAGTGCTGCACGGGGTGCAACAGTGACGTAGGACGAGGCGCCCGACCCGCCCCGTTCGCTACGTCAGTGCTGCACGGGGTGCAACACTGACGCAGGGGTCACCGGACCGCATACGACCGTTGTAGCGTTCTCGGCGAGCGGCTGGTGACGCGACGGGTCGCGGGGACGTAGCGTCAGGACATGAGCACCGGTCTGCGGGTCCTGTCGTGAGTCGTCCCGTGCGCGTCATCGTCGGCGTCCTCGTGCTGCTCGTCGGCACGCTGTGGACCCTGCAGGGGCTCGGCTACGTCAGCGGCAGCGCCATGTCGGGCGTGACCCTGTGGGCGGTCATCGGACCGATCGTCGCCGTGGCGGGTCTCGGGCTGGCGCTGTCACGACCGCGCCGCCGGCCCTGACCCCGCCGGGAGACGTCGTCTACTTGGCCTGAGGTGGCGGCCCGACCCGGTCGTCGGCCACCGGCGGCGGGAGCGTGGGTGGCGGGAGTGTGGGCGGCGGGAGCGGCACCTCGGCGCCGCCCTCGTCGAGCTGGAACGGCGGGTAGACGTCCGTCATGAGCGCGGCATACGCGACGACGCGGTAGACCCAGCGGTTGAGTCCGGCGACGAGGTCGAAGAGCGCCCGCGGGTAGTGGCCCGCGAAGAGGAGCGAGAGGCCCGCGACGAGGACGAGGAGGCCGAGGAGGCCACCGCTCAGCACGTTGAGGCGGGAGCTCCCGTCGATGTCCCGCGCCCACGTCCACGCCCACGATCCGCCACCGACGAGCAGGCCGACGATGAGGTAGTGCGGGATGGCGAGCAGCCACCACTTGACGAGGACGAGGCCGCGCGAGAGCCGCTCGGGATAGGCGATGTCGAGCCGTGCCGGGTACTCCGGCTCGGCCTGGAGGCTGAACGGCGGGTAGCGGTCGGTGCCGAGGCCTCCGCTGCTGGCGTAGTAGGACACGCGCCACGTCCAGCGCAGGACGCCCAGGTTGAACTCGAAGAGCCCGCGTGGGTAGCGCCCGGTGAAGAGGATCGCGAAGAACGCGATGACGCTGACGATCATGAACGCGAACCACAGGAAGCCGAGCACGACGTAGTGCGGGATCGCGAGGAACCACTTGACCAGCCACAGCCACCGCGAGAGCGGCTCGTCGAGACGCGCGTCGAGCGCGACCGGACTCACCGCACGGGGGTGCGGCAGCTGCGACACGGGTGCCCCGACCAGCGGTGCCGCGGTCATCGGCGCCGCGGTCGTCGAGGGGCCAGTCGACGATGCGGGCGGCGTCGCGGTGCCGCTCGCGGAGGGCCTGCTGCCGCTCGCACCACGGACGACGAGCGCGACGGCGATCCCGGTCACGACGAGGCCGATCCCGAGCATGAGCAGGGCGACGGGCAGGAGGAAGCCTGCGCGCACGCCGATGGTCGACGCGACCGCGACACCGGGGCTGCCGTCGGCGTTCATGATGACGGCGGCCCACTCGCCCCCGGTCACGCGCCAGGCCAGCTCCTGCCGGCCGGCGCCGGTGGCCGACACGGTCCAGAAGGTCTGGGTGGTCGGCGCGGCCACGGTCGAGACACCCGGGGTCGCCTGCAGGACAGCGGCGCTCGCGCTCCCGTTCCGGCCGCCGGCGATGCCGACGACCTGTTCGTGCGCGACGCCCTTGAGGTATGCCGTGAGGCTGCTGGCGGGTGCGACGCCGAGGAAGACCTCGCGCCCGGACACGAGCGGGCGTGCGGTGAGCCTCAGGTCGACGTCGAGCCGGTCGAGCACCCAGGACGGCACGTCGGGACCGGTCTCGACGACGATGTCCTCCGCCGTGATCGCCGGCGACTGGCTGGTGAGGGCGGGGAGCGTCAGGGACAGGTAGCCCGCGTCGTCCCGTCCGACGGCATACGTGACCGCGAGGCCGGCGCCGCCGAGGAGCAGGCCCAGGCCGGGCAGGATGAGGAGGCACCCGATGATGAGCGCGACGAGGTGCCGGCTGGCCGGATGCGTCCGGTCGGGCGGAGCGACCGGGCTGGCGATCGGGTCGGGGCTGACGGGGGCCGGGCCGGTGGGCGTGGTGGAGGTCATGGCGATCACATCCTCGGGAAGCGGCCGGTGACGAGTCTGACGATGGCTTCGACGATCCCGACGAGGCTGCCCACGAAGCCGATGGCGAGCAGCACGCGCGCGACGACCTCCCAGCCGGTGCCGATGACGTCGAGCGGGAAGACCTGCCAGACCTGGGTGATGGCGATGAGGCCGAAGCCGATGGAGATGATGTCGCCGAACGCCCGAGGGCGCGGCCGGTCGACGACGACGTTGACGAGGTCGGCGATCGCCCGGGCGATGATCGAGGCGTTGACCGCCCCGATGACGAGGACCGTGCGGGCGGTGAGGAACGGCACGGCCTCCCAGCCGGGCCAGACGTTGACGAGCACGAGCATGACGAGGCTGACGACCAGCGAGCCGAAGGATGCGCCGCGGCGGCCCCCCACGGGCGCAGGGGCAGGCGGGTCGAGCTGGTGGCCGGTGTGGTGGTCGCGCGAGTCGGAGGGCAGGTGCTCGGTCGGCGTGGTCATGACGCGCTCCCGGCGAACGAGGCGCCCGCGTGGGCGCCGAGGACGGTGAGGACGTCGAGCGGCAGTGCGGTCCGCACTGCGGCGGCAAGGCCTCCGGGCACGACCTCCCGCAGCTCGTAGCGGGCCCGCACGAGGGGCGCCGGGACCGACAGCACCCGGGTGAGGTCGATGGGCGTGCCGCTGACGACGGCGTCGCACTCCCCCGCGTCGACCGCGGCCCGGATCGTCGCCTCGAGGTCGCGCACCTGCTCCGCTCCGTAGCCCATGGCCGGCAGGACACCCCGCGCGTTCGGGTACTTCGCGTAGGTCGCGGCGATGGACCCCACGGCATACGGGGTCGGGTCGACGAGCAGGGCGGCACCGGCCGCGCGGGCGCCGACCACGCCGGCGCCGTAGGTCATCGACCCGTGCGTCAGCGTCGGGCCGTCCTCGACGACGATGACTCGGCGACCGTGGACGGCGGCCGGATCGTCAACGGTGACAGGGCTGTCGGCGCGCAGCACCGTGGCGCCGGGGTTGAGGTCACGCACGGACGCCTCGACGGCCTCGATGTCGGCCGTCCGTGCCGAGTCGCACTTGGCGATGACGACGACGTCGGCCATCCGGACGTTGGCCTCGCCCGGGTGGTAGGCCGCCTCGTCACCCGGTCGCAGCGGGTCGGCGAGCACGACGTGGAGGTCGGGGACGTAGAAGGGCAGGTCGTTGTTGCCGCCGTCCCAGAGGATCACGTCGGCCTCCTGCTCGGCCTCGCGCAGGATCCGCTCGTAGTCGACGCCCGCGTAGACGACGACGCCCGCGTCGAGGTGCGGCTCGTACTCCTCGCGCTCCTCGATCGTGCAGTCGTGGAGGTCGAGGTCGGCATACGTTGCGAAGCGCTGGCACGCCTGGGCGGCGAGGTCGCCGTAGGGCATCGGGTGCCGGATCGCGACGACGCGCAGGCCGAGGTCGATGAGCATCCGCGCGAGGTAGCGGGTCGTCTGGCTCTTGCCGACGCCCGTGCGCACGGCCGTCACGGCCACGACGGGCTTCGTGCTGCGCAGCATCGTGCGCCGCGCGCTGTGGAGACGGAAGTCGGCGCCGGCAGCGATGCACCGGGACGCCAGGTGCATGACCTGCTCGTGCCGCACGTCGGAGTAGGCGAAGACGACGACGTCGACGTGCTCGCGTTCGACGAGGTCGGTCAGCTCAGACTCCGTGACGATCGGGATGCCTTGCGGATACAGGGATCCCGCGAGCTCCGGCGGGTAGCGGCGGCCGTCGATGTCGGGGATCTGCGTCGCCGTGAAGGCGACGACCTCGTAGGCCGGGTCGTCGCGGAACACGACGTTGAAGTCGTGGAAGTCGCGTCCAGCCGCGCCCAGGATGACGACTCGCGTCCGTGGGGCGACGTCGCCGACGGCTTCAGAGGCGGCGCGGGTCGTGACAGGCGTGCTGGGGGCGCTCATGACCATCTCCATGGCTGGGTCACCGACGTGACCGACACACCCCACCGCGGGTAGTCCTGGCTGCGGGACCCGCCTCTGCCAGTGTCCCACCGGGGTCCGCGGCCGGCGGCGGTCCGAGAGGCGGATCACCTCACATTCCGGTGCCGGACAGGCGGCTCGGTGCCACGATCGAGGGGTGAGCGACACGGCCGCACGAACCGGGGCCAGCGAGCAGACCAGCCCGACCCCGGGTCCCCGCACCACCACCCACGAGCACGTCTCGCTGGCGCAGAGCTGGGTGGCCAACAACTACAGCCCGCTGCCCGTCGTCATCGCGCACGCCGAGGGCGCGTGGGTCACGGACGTCGAGGGACGCCGCTATCTCGATGCCCTCGCCGGCTACTCGGCGCTCAACTTCGGGCACCTCCACCCGACTCTCGTCGCCGCAGCACGGTCGCAGCTCGACCGGCTGACGCTGACGAGCCGCGCCTTCCACAGCGACCGGCTCGGCCCCTTCTGTCGTGACCTCGCGACGCTCGCCGGCAAGGAGCTCGTGCTGCCGATGAACACCGGCGCCGAGGCCGTCGAGACCGCGATCAAGACCGCCCGGAGATGGGGCTACGAGGTCAAGGGCGTGCCCGGCGGCCGAGCCCGGATCGTCGTCATGGCCGGCAACTTCCACGGCCGCACGACGACGATCATCAGCTTCTCCGACGACCCGCTCGCCCACGACCACTACGGCCCCTACACGCCGGGCTTCGACATGGTGCCGTTCGGCGACCTCGAGGCCCTCGAGGCGGCCATCACCGACGAGACCGTCGCGGTGCTGCTCGAGCCGATCCAGGGCGAGGGCGGCGTCATCATCCCGCCCGAGGGGTGGCTGCGCGACGTGCGCGCCCTCACCCGGGAGCGCAACGTGCTCATGGTGGCCGACGAGATCCAGTCGGGGCTGGGCCGCACCGGCACGACCTTCGCCTGTGACGTCGAGGGCGTCGTGCCCGACGTCTACCTGCTCGGCAAGGCGCTCGGCGGCGGCATCGTCCCGGTGTCGGCGGTCGTCGCCGACCGTGATGTGCTCGGCGTCTTCACGCCGGGAAGCCACGGGTCGACGTTCGGCGGCAACCCGCTCGCGGCCGCGGTGGGCCAGGCGGTGGTGGGCCTGCTGTCGACCGGCGAGTTCCAGCAGCGGGCACGGTGGCTCGGGGCGCAGCTCGAGACCGGGCTGCGCGAGCTGCTCGGCCACGGCGTGGACGCGGTGCGCTGCCGCGGCTTGTGGGCCGGCGTCGATATCGACCCGCGGCTCATGACCGGGCGCGAGGCGTCGCACCGCCTGCTCGAGCACGGTGTCCTCGTCAAGGACACGCACGGCTCGACGGTGCGCATCGCTCCCCCGCTCGTCATCGGGGAGATGGAGCTCGAGATCCTCCTCGACGCCTTCCGGAACATCCTGCACTGACCGTCGTCCTGCACCGAGAGCGTGAGAGTCCCTGAGGAGGGGGCATGGCCCAGAAGAAGAAGTGGTCGGACCTGACGAGTGGTCAGCAGACGGCGATCCTCGTGGCGGGATGCATCCAGCTGTCCCTGGCGGCGACGGCCTGGGCCGACCTGGCCCGGCGACCGGCGAGTCAGGTTGCAGGGAGCAAGGCGAAGTGGGCCGCCATCATCGCGATCAACTTCGTGGGCCCGCTCGCCTACTTCGCACGCGGGCGCAAGGTGGCGGTCCCGGAGGTGCCGTCCTGACATCGGTCGACATGCCATGACATCGCGCCATCCTCAACTCTCGGGGTTTGTTGAGTTTGACTGCGGCTCATTGTTTTTCGCGCCACGATCGGAGTCCGTGGCCAGTCAGGCCACCTGATCGATGTGAGGCAGTCATGGTCGACGGCAACGATGCATTCACCACCACCCGCCGCGGGGCTCTCAAGACCGGGGCCCTCGGCCTCGGTGGCCTCACCAGCGCCATCGCGCTCGGTGGCACCGAAGCGGCCTCGGCTGCCGCCCTCCCGTCGATGGACACGGTCGCCGCGCTGGCGGGCGTCTCCGGAGGTTCCTACTTCCTCCAGCTCGATGGGATCCCCGGGGACAGTGTCGATGAGCGGCACCTCGCGTGGATCGACGTGGAGAGCTACTCCTGGGGAGCCTCGAACTCGTCTGCCGTCTCGGGATCGGGCTGGTCGTCGAGCAAGGCCAGCATCAGCAATCTCAATCTGTCGACACAGTTCGGTTCCGCCAGTCCGCTTCTCTTCCTTCGCACCATGAATGGCAAGCACGTGTCGACGGCCGTGCTCCAGGGCATGACCGGCGGGGACACGCCGAGAAAGTTCCTCGAGCTCGAGCTCAAGGACGTCGCCGTCATCTCCTACCAGTCGTCCGCGTCAGAAGGGCCCCCCTTCGAATCGCTCTCGCTGGCGTTCGCGATCATCAAGTACACGCTCTTCCTCCAGAGTGCGACCGGTGGGGTCGGCGAGACCATCTCGGCGACGTGGAACGTGCGCACCGGCACAGGCTCGGCCACCTGAGTCCCGCCGTCGTCACACGACGGGCGCGCGGCCCGACGACTCGGCCGCGCGCTCGGCGCGGTCACGGATGCCGCGCAGCATCTTCTGGCTCATCAGCGAGCTCGCGGCCGACACCGGCTCGACGAGGAACGGCGACCACCGGTGCGTGTAGGCGAAGCGCTCGCGGGTGATGAGCCGGGTCGCGAGGTGCGGGTGGCGGCGCAGGACGAACGACCACGTGAAGTCGTAGGGGGCCGCCGCCGGGTCGCCTGGCATGGCGGGTGCCGCGTGGAGCACGAGCGACCGCCCGGGGTCGACCGACGCGACGGCGAGCGCGACCTGCGGGTGGAGGCGGACGACGTCGCCGGCCTCGAGGTGCTGCCACTCCTCGACGACGTTCTCCGCACTGTGCAGCCGGCACCCGGCGAGGTTCTCGAGACGGTCGTAGCTGTAGAAGCCACCGCGGTCCGCGCCTAGCTGGACGACCCAGGGCCACACGTCCTCGGGCGGGGCTTGGACCGTGATGGAACGGGTGGCGACGAGGCCGGCGACCGGGAGGATCTCGTCACCCGGCAGGTGCTCACGCGTCTCCTCGGTGGTGGCGCCCCAGTGCAGGGCCGACCAGCGCAGCGTCACCACGGTCACGACCGCGGCGCCGACGACCACTGGTGCGACCAGGCGCCTCATGCCTTTCACGGTAGTCCGGAAACCGTTGTCGGGCCGCGAGATCCGCGCCACCCTCCCCCAAAATGTGTTGGAGCCCGGCTCGCGTTCGCGATGCCGGGCTACCAGTGACGGTTCACGTACCACAACGGGCCAACCGTCGAAGTCTCGGTCTTTCCTGAGAACGAGTGTCCCGCGCAGGAGCGACCGAGACAGAGTGACACGCCGGTGTCGGCGCACGTCGTCGAAATGGCGCACCATGGTGCAAAAGGACCACCGGTGACTAGTCCCGCCGGCCGCCGGCCGCCGGCCACCGGTCGCCGGCCGCCGGTCGGCCATCCTCAGGTGATCGGCGTTCCCGTCGCGAGACCCGCGAGGGCCCCGTCGGGCACGACACGCACGCAGCCCCACTCGAGGCCGAGCCGGTCCATGACGGCCTGGCTCGTGACGTGCCGGAGGCGTCCGCCGTCGACGAGCCACACCGGGTCGGCCGACCGCTCACGCAGCAACGTCCGGTCGAGCGGCATCGAGCGCAGTCCGGCGAGCGTGCCCTGCGGGATCTCGCGGACCTTCCCCCAGTCGAGTCCCAGCCCTTCGAAGACCTCGGGCGACGGGATCCAGAAGGCCTTGCCGCCGTAGACGACGTGGATCGGGTCGGTGCCGCGCTCGCGGACGAGCGTGCCGTTGCCCGGGTGGGTCGCGACGTGCGCCATCGAGCCCGACTTGGCGGACACGACCGCGTCCCAACGGAGCCCGCACGCGTCGAACTCGGCCGGTGACGGCACCCAGAACTGCCCGCCACCGCGGATCACCATGATGCGCGGGTCGGTGGAGTCGTGGATGACGCGACCGTCGGCGAGGTAGCTCGGGACCTTGCGGGTGTAGCTCTCGACGAAGAGGCCGCGCCACGTCTTGCCGTTGCTCCCGGTGATGGCCCGCTCGGCCGGGTCGTCGACGGTGGTGAGCCTGAGCCGGACCTCCTGGCCCGGGTTGTTGTTGTCGTAGACGAGGACGTAGGTGTAGCGGCTGTCCTGCTCCCAGCCGTAGGCGACGACCTGGTGGTCGTTGCCGAGCTCGGTCACCGAGCGGGCCTGGGTCAGGCCGAGGAGCACGGGCTGTCCCGAGTTGAGCCGTGCCTTGAGCTTGGGCAGCTCGTCCTCGCGGGTCATCCGGGCGACGCCCTTGCCGCGCAGCCAGGTCGGGTGGTCGAGGCTCGTGGCGTACTGGACGAACTTCAGGCCGTTGTCGACGAAGGTGTCCATGAGCCGGGCGTAGACGTAGTCGCCGACGAGCGAGCCGTCTTGCGGGAGAGTGCCGTTCGTCGACATGGCCAGGCCGGCGTACCAGTAGTCCATGGCGGCGGCCGCCATGCCGCCACAGCGGCCGCGGGTCGTGATGTCGACGCCGACGGCCGGGACGCGGAGGACGTGGTTGGTGAAGCCGTTGCTGAAGGCGAAGCCGTTCTCGGCGGGCGTGAAGCTGATGCGCATGATCGTGTGTCTTTCCCCGAAGGTTGGTTGGTCGGGGAGAAGAGCGACGGGCGTCCCGATCGATACTGGGCATTCGTACTCAGAACGCCCACCGCGGATGCCTGGAACCGGCAATCCCCAGCGATGCCGGTCGCGCTGGGCGCACACTCGGTGGGCGGACACGGTTGCCGCTGGGGAGAGGTCTCAGGCCGTGGCTCGCGGGGAGGAAACCCATGTACACGTTCACCTTGCGCCGCACCCTCGGGGTCGCGGCCGTCGCCGCGCTCGGCGCGACGCTCGCGACCGGATCCGCGCAGGCCGTCGCGCCGGTCGCGTGCGGAGACGTCATCACGTCCAGCACGGCGCTGACCACCGACCTCGTCTGCACCGGCACGGGGGACGCGCTCGTCATCGCCGCCGACAACGTCGTCCTCGACCTCAAGGGACACAGCATCACCGGACCGGGCGCCGGCCCGAGCGAGGGCGCGGGCATCAGGGCGGTCGAGCGCACTGGCGTCACCATCACCAACGGGACGGTGTCGGGCTTCGAGACCGGGGTGGTCGTCGACACCTCACACTTCACCACGGTGTCGAAGGTGTCGGCCCACCACAACATCCGCGGCATCAACATCGCCAACGGGGACAACCTGCTCGTCACGAAGAACACGGTCTGGGCCAACGAGGGCGACGCGATCCGCGTCGGCGGGTCCGACGCGAGCATGGTCACCCAGAACGTGGCCACCGACAACGTCTTCGGCATCTACGTCGCCGACTTCGCGGGCACCGTCAGCGTCACCCGCAACGTCGTGACGGGCACACGGAACGCCGGTCTCGCCGTCTTCAGCGGCACGACGGGGATCACGCTCAGCCAGAACACGGTGAGCAGTGGTTGGGCGGACGGCATCAACGTGGCCGCGGACACCACCAGCACCCTGGTCGGCCAGAACACCGTCACGCTCAACGGCGGCGACGGCATCGACGCGGCGGGGACGACCACGCTGGCACAGAACCTCGCGACCTGGAACGGGCAGCTGGGCATCCGCGCGACGTCCGACGTGACGGACGGTGGGGGCAACAAGGCGGCCGGGAACGGCGACCTCGCCCAGTGCCTTGGCGTCGTCTGCTCGGCGCCCTGACGGACGCCCCGTAGAGGCGCCATCACCGGACGGTGCTCACGGCACGACGGGCAGGTCCCACGTGGCCCCGTCGGTCGTGTCGATGAGGGCGGCCCGGTCGCACCGGAGGGTCAGCGGCAGCCGGTCCGACACGGCGTCGACGACGCCCTGCAGGTGCGAGCCCGGAACGCCGGTCGTCGCGGACACGTGCGGCATCCAGTGGCCGGGCTCGTAGTGCCGGTGGATCGTCGCTCCAGTGTCGCGCAGCGCCTCGACCACCCGGGCCTGCCGCGTCGCGAGATCGACGGAGGCCGACCCGGCGAGCGCCACGCGCCCTCGGGGGAAGACCACCGTGCCCTGCACCGACACCTCCACCGGCCCACCGTCGCCCAGCCCGGCCACGGCGCAGCGGACCGCCTCGCGCTCCCAGGCCAGCAGGACGGCATACGACAGGTGGGGCACGTGGTGACCGTGGGTGTGGGTGAGCAGCGTCGGTACGCCGTCCGCCTCGAGCCGCTCCCAGAGCGCGCGGACGGCGCGGTCCGACCTGCGGTCGAGCAGGAGGCAGAGCGCGAGCGCCATGGCCCATTGTGCGCACGGGCACCCCGCGAGACCGGCCGGCGGCCGGATGTATCACCGGCCCCGGCCGCCACGTCCGATGGGAAGAGGCGCAAAGAGGCACCGACGAGGTGCCCGGCACGAGGAGGGCGAGCCGATGCCCGAGCCCATGGACGACCACATGACCACGAACCCGCCGGACCGCACGAGGTGGCGCTGGACCGCGGTGCTCGCACTCAGCGTGGTGGCGTCGGCCCCGCTGTCGCTCGCGGCGTGCTCCTCGGCGAGACAGTCGGGTGCCACGCCGACGCTGACGACCGTGACGGTCACGCACACCCCAGCACCGCGACCGGTGTCCACGCCGCCCTCCACGACCTCCACCCCGACCTCCACCCTGGGTCAGCTGGAGGGCACGTGGCAGAGCCTCGACCAGGGGTCGGCCGAGGTGCTCTACACCTTCCGGCCCGACGGCCGGTTCGAGCGGGCCGAGGTGCTCATGCAGTCGCGGTCGAGCGGCACCTTCGAGTTCGCCATCGGCACCAAGGGGGTCGTCGAGGTGACCGGCTCGACGCTGACGCTGAAGCCCCAGGGTGGCGTGCAGACGCTGCACGACCCGGACTCGCCCTCGGGCAGCTACGACGGCCGCCCGCTCGATGACCTGTCGCCGGAGACCTACTCGTGGTCGAGGCAGGGCGAGGACCTCGTCCTCGTGGGGAAGTTCGGGGCCGTGACCTACGAGCCGGTGACGCAGGAGCCACCACGGTGAGCGGCGACGACGCGCTGACCGAACGTGCCGCAGCACGCCTGCACGACTGGGCTGCCCGGGTCCGCTCGAACCCGGCGCAGGTCGTCGTCTCCGTCCTCATCGCCGCGCTTCTGGCTGCGGGCACCTGGCTCGCCGCCCAGGCGAGTGGCGACTGGCTGCAGTCGACCCGACTCGAGACGCGCTCGATGGCGCTCACCGTCGAGGAGCTGCGTCACCTCTACCAGGACCAGGCGCCGGTCGCGCTCGACCTCGCGCTGCTCGAGGTGCGAGCCGATGCCTTCCAGGACGCGTCCGACACGGTCACCTCGCAGGGTCTCGCCACCCCGGGCAGCCGGCTGGCGGCCGCGGAGGCCGCGACGCTGCGCAAGGCCGCCGGTGAGCTCCGGGCCGGGCTGCAGCAGGCCGGCAGCTCCTTGCTGTCCGCCGACTACGAGCGGGCCGACCACGGGTATGCCGTGAGCACCCGTCTCGCGGACGCGCTCACCACCGCCGGGGCCGACCCGCAAGGCGTCGAGGACGCCGTGGCCGACGGCGACGAGCGAGCGGCGTGGGCGTTGCGCCTGGCTGCCCTGTCGGTGGTCGCCGCGGCCGCGTTCGTCGTCCTGCGCACCGCTGGCAACCGGCACCGACCGCAGGCGGACCCGGCGGCGGGGTCGACGGCGAGGTCGGCGTCCGGCGGCTCGTCCCCCGGCGACGGCGAGGACGTCGGGCTCGTCCCCCAGCCGTGGCAGGAGCGGACGCGTGCCCAGCGGGTGGGCGCAGGCGTGGCCCTCGTCGCGTGGCTGCTGCTCCCGGTCCTGACGGCGGCGCAGCTCGTGCTCTCGAGCGGGTCGGCTCGCGACGATGCTGAGTCGTCACGGCGGGCGACGACGATCACGGGCTCACTGCTCGCGAGCCAGCTCTTCAGCTCGTTCGCGCTCCGGAGCCAGCACCAGCAGGTGCAGCTCGGGATGCTCTCCCTCGCAAGGCAGTTCGTCGCCGTGGGCGACGACGTGCCGGGTCAGTCAGAGCTCGCGAGCGCCGACGCCGCAGCGGCGTCCACGTGGGCGCAGGTCGCGACGGCGATGACGGCGCCGCCGAGCGAGTCCGACGGGGTCCCGCCCGCCGTCGTCGCGATGGTCACGTCCGAACCGGCCGACTACGACGCGCTCCTCGCCGCCCAGCACGAGGCCGTCGACTCCTCGCAGCGACGTGGTGACGCGGCCAACCTCATGAACCTCGCACTGCTCCTCGCGGCCTTCACGACGACGGCCACCGTCCTGGCACGTCGCCCGGGTCGCGGTGGTGCGACCGCCACGACGACTGCGGCTCTGATGGCGGGGACGGCCCTCACCATCGGCGTGGTCGCGGTGGTCCGCACGCTCGTCTGAGGCGCCGGCTCGGCACCGTGCCGGCGTGCGTCCACGGGCGACCACACGGCATACGCTGGCGGCGTGAGCCCCATGCCGGACGACCTCGACGTCGTCAACGCCAACCGCTACGTGTCGCTGACGACGTTCCGCCGGACGGGGGTCCCGGTGTCGTCGGCCGTGTGGATCTCGCGTGACGCGGGCGAGCTCGTCGTCGTCACCGTCGACCCGAGCGGCAAGCTCAAGCGCCTCGCGCACACGTCGCGGGTCGAGCTACGGCCGTGCGACATGCGTGGGCGCGTGCCCGACGGGGCCCCGACGTATGCCGGCACGGCCGTCGTCGACCGCAGCTCGGAGGGCGTCGCCGCGGTCAAGCGCGCCATCGGCCGCAAGTACGTCATGGCCCGGCTCGGCGACGCCGTGGCGGCGGTCACCGACCGCGTCCGACCCCGCGGTCCACGCGCCGGCATCCGCATCACCCTGGGCTGACGCGGACAAAGGGTGGACAGGTCGTTTCCGCACGCCGCTGACCTGTGGTTATGGTCTCGACCATGAGCCACACCGCAGGTGCCCGGCTGGTCCAGCGCCGGCTCGGCCTCATGCTGCGCAGCAGGGTCGCGGGCGATGACGCGCCCGACCGTGCGCAGCGGATCTGGGGTGCGGAGGGCGAGCGGTGGTTCACCCCCGAGGACCCGGTGTGGCGCGTGCACGCCGACGCGTCGATGTTCCCGGCCGGCGTCGCGTCGCTGCTCCTGCAGATGCTGCACCCGATGGCGATGGCCGGGGTCGCCGGCCACAGCGGCTACAAGAGCGACCCGTGGGGGCGCCTCCAGCGCACGAGCCACTACCTCGCGACGACGACCTTCGGCACGGTCGAGCACGCCGAGGAGGCCATCGCGATGGTCCGCTCGATCCACGAGCGGGTGCGCGGCAAGGACCACCTCGGCCGGCCCTACCGCGCCGACGACCCGCACCTGCTCATGTGGGTGCATGCCGCCGAGATCGACTCCTTCCTCCGGGGCTATCAGACCTTCGGCGACGAGCCGCTGACCGATGCCGAGGCCGACGTCTACGTCGCGCAGGCCGGCATCCCCGCCGGGCGCCTCGGCGTCGTCGACCCGCCGACCTCGGTCGCCGAGCTGCGGACCGTCCTCGCCTCCTACCGACCCGAGCTCGAGTCGTCACCGGCCGCACGCGAGGCCGCGCGCTTCCTGCTGCTCGATCCCCCGCTACCCTTCTACGCCCGCCCCGGCTACGGGACCCTCGCCTCCGGCGGCGTGTCCCTGCTGCCCGGGTGGGCCCGCGAGATGCTCGGCATCCCGCTGCCCGGCGTCGTCTCGACGCTCGTGGCGCGACCGCTCGGGCACCTCGGCACGGCGGCGGTGCGGTGGGGCATGGCCGGTCTCGCCG
Source organism: Terrabacter sp. Root181 (assembly GCF_001428505.1). Lineage (GTDB taxonomy): Bacteria > Actinomycetota > Actinomycetes > Actinomycetales > Dermatophilaceae > Terrabacter. The sequence goes on along the minus strand of NZ_LMHU01000001.1, from coordinate 357,904 downwards.
AGCGCCGCCCGTCCGACGCCGCGCCCCTCTCCGCACCGGACTCCTCGCCGGACACCCCCAGACCCCCCGACGAGACGGATGACCTCGTCGGGGCCCGGGCCGCCCGCTGAGCGGCCACCTTTGACCGGGCCGGGTGGCGCTCAAGAAGCGGGCGCACCCGGCCCGGCGCCTCCCTGCTCGCCACCTGCCGAGTTGCCCGATGGCGTATGCCGTTCGGCTGACGCACGCACGCCCGCGCGGGATGATGCGAGGGTGCCGGAGAGCCCCGGCGCCGCGGGGGTGTCGAGAGGCGTACGGACATGGTCGTGATCAGTCGTCGACGAGTGCTTCAGGCCGTTCCCGCAGCCGCGGTGGCCACAGCTGTGACGGCGGCAGGCGCCGGCACCGCAGCGGCAGCCAAGGCCCCGGTCGACCTGCTGAGCCGGTCGCGATGGACCCCCCTGGTCGGCAGCTCCTTCTCGGCGAAGTCGGCGACGTCGGCCTGGACCGGCCGGTTGTCCGCTGTCAACGACCTGCCCGGGACGCCGGGCTCCGACCGGCGCTACGCGCTGCACTTCACCTCGACGATGGGCTCGCGCGAGGACACCTACGGCGTCAGCCGATCCGGCTTCACGACGACGCCGCTCCACCTCGTGCCCGGCCCGACGGGCAAGACGTGGACCGCCGTGGTGAACCGCCTGTGACGCTCGACCTCGCCGGGGTCGGAGCGGGCGACTTCGAGCCGCACGTCGGGTCCGCGTTCGCCGTGTCCGGCTCAGGGGATGGCGACGGCGGCGGAGGCGGCTTCTCGGTCGTGCTCGCGGAGGTCAGCCGCGGGCGTGCCGGCGGGCCGACGCGGGAGCCGTTCACCCTGACCTTCGCGGGCGGCCCGAATCCCCCGTCGGCACAAGGCATGCACCGTCTCGAGCACGATGCCCTCGGCGGCTTCGACCTCTTCCTCGTGCCCATCGGCCCGGGCGCCGACGGCCGGCACCGCTACGAGGCCGTCTTCGGCTGACGGGCCGGACGGCTCAGGAAGAGGTAGACGCCGCCGAGGTCCTCGCCGACCTCGAAGCCGAGCCGGGCATAGAGACGCAGCGCGGGGTTGTGGCGCTCGACGTGGATCGTCACGGGCAGACCGTCGCGGTCACCCTCGGCCAGCACCGGCTCGAGCAGCGCCTCCCCCACGCCACGACCACGGTGCTCGGGCAGCAGGGTGATGTCGAGGACCCGGATCTCGTCCGCCGTGCGGTCGACGTAGAGCCGCCCCGCCGACACGCCGTCGACGAGCACCACGTTGCGCTCGGCATCGGGACGCTGCTGCGACCACGCACGGTCCTGAGCCTCGAACTGCTGCGTGACGAAGGCCGTCTTCGTCGCCTCGTCCCAGGGTACGAGGTCGAGCTCGGCCGCTCGGGTGGATCGGTAGACGGCGAGGAGCAGCTCGCGGTCCGCGTCGGTCGCGCGGCGCAGCGTGACGGCCGGCGACCTCACGTCGGGGGCGGACGGCATACGCTCTCCGCCCACCTCAGGGCCGCTGCGGGAAGATGCCCTGCAGCGCGATGACGAAGGTCACCACCAGGGACGGCTGCAGGTTGTTGTGCGGCAGGTTCCCACCTGCCGCACCCGTCATGGTGGGCGCCATCTGGGCGGGGGCGCCGGGCGGCGCGTACGAGTTGATGCCGCCTGCCTCGGCGGCGGGCAGGCTGGCTGCGGGACTGCGGTCGCCACCCTCGGCCTGCGACGCCGCCACCCCATGGTTGTGGACGGGCATCTCGCCCTGGATGAGCGTCACGTTGGGCTCGCCGCCGACCTCACCGAGGTCGCGCGGCGTCAGGCCGGGACCTTGCCCGGGGTGCATGGGCGCTGACCCGGCAAGGTTGGGCAGCGCGAACGTAGACCTGCCGTCGCCGCCGTAGAAGGTGCCGAGCAGGGAGAAGAGGGCGGTGTTCTGGCTGATCGGGATGAGCTGACCGTCGCAGGTGGCCCAGCCGCTCGGCGCGAAGTTGAAGCCGACGATGCGGATCTCGGCCAGGAAGGGGTCGGTCATGGCGGTACCTCAGTTCTGGCTGGGATAGATGCCCTCGGTGGCGATGATGAAGGTGATGCACAGGTAGGGCTGCATGTTGTCGTGCGGCTGGAAGCCGCCGCTGGGGGCCACCGTGGACGGGTGCAGCGTCGTGTGCGGCTGGTCGGTGCCGTAGGCGAAGACGGTCACACCCGCGGTCGTGGCCGGGACGTTGCCGGTGGCTGAGGTGACGGACGCGGTGGCCGAGGACCCCATGACCGGGTGGGTGTGCGCCGGCATCTGCGAGGTCGTGAGGGTGACCGACTCGACGCCTCCCGACTGGCCGAGGACGTAGCCGGAGCCGTCGGCGTGCACCGGAATCCGACCGCGCAGGTCGGGCACGGCGAACGTCGTCTGACCGTCGCCGCCGTAGGTCGTGCCGATGAGGTTGAAGAGGGCGTCGTACACGCCGATCGGCAGCAGCTGGCCGTTGCAGGCCAGCCAGCCGACGGGCGCGAAGGTGCCGCCGAACAGGCGGATCTCGCCGATGTAGGGCTCGCTCATGGTCTCTCCTAGTTGCGCGACGGGAAGATGCCGACGAGGGCGATGCACATGAACATGGCGAGGTAGGGCTGCCGGTTCTCGTGCGGCTGGTTGCCGCCGACGGTGGTGAACGCGCCCCCGTCCATGGCGACGAGGTTCTGCGCCGGTGCGTAGGCCGGCGACCCGGCGCTCGTCGCGAGCGTCACGTCCACGCTGGGGGCCTCGGTCGTGGCGCCGGCGCTCGTGGCGGTGACGGGGTGCAGGTGCGCCGGCAGCTCGCTGACGATCAGGGTGTGGCTGGCCTCGCCGAGCACCTGCCCCTGCGTGAGGCCCTGCCCGGTGTGGAGCGGGACCCGGCCCCGGAGGTCGGGCAGGGCGAAGGTGGTCGTCCCGTTGCCGCCGTACATCGTCCCGAGGAGGGAGAAGAGTGCCTGGTTCTGGTTGATCGGGAGCAGCTGCCCGTTGCACAGCGCCCACCCCTTCGGGGGGTAGCCGAAGGCGACGAGCTTGATCTCGCCGATAAAGGGATCGGACATGTGGCTCCTCCTAGAAGGACAGGGTGCACGGGATGAAGCTGCTGCCCGAGAGGACGGCCGTGCCCCCCGTGCCGAAGGTGCCCGCGGCGCTCGCGGGGTTGAGGCCGGAGACGTAGGCCTCGGTCTGCGGACCCGTCGCGGGGTTCGGGCTCAGGCCGACGACGCCGAAGTCGTTCGTCGTTGCCACGGTGCCCTGCTTGCGCAGGCCGATGCCCGGCGTGGTGGTGCCGACGGCTGTGTTGCCGGCCGTCGTGTTCGACGAGATCTTGAGGCACACGGTGGTGTCGATCGCGGCGCTGGAACCAGTCCCGGAGTCGACGCGGATGCCGGGCACGCTCGCCACCGTGGTGGACAGGGGCGCCGCCACGGTGTTGCTCTCGATCTTCGCGTTGAGCGTCCCGCGCGAGTTGGCCAGGAAGCGGATGCCCGACCGGTCGGAGGACGAGACCGTGTTGCTGCTGATCGTCGCGTTGAGGACGGCGCTGTCGAGGACGCTGGTGTCGGCGAGCAGCCTCTGGTCCGTGCCTCCGGCGATGCCGAACGCGCCACCGAGCTGGGCCTGGGGCTTGACGACGTTGCCCGTGATGGCGCTGGTCAGGACGTGGGCGCCGTCGACGTCGACGGAGACGCACGTGCCCTTGTTGAGCCCGAGCGGTGCGGCACCCGTGCCGTTGCCGGTGACGTCGACGTAGCTCGTGCCGCGACCGGTCAGCGCGACCTGGATGCACTGCGTCGACATCGGGTTCGCGCTGCTGGCTCCCGCGACGAGGTTGCTGCCGATGAGCACGTGGGCACCGCTGGTGCCGAAGTCCGCGACGGGGGCCGACGCGCTTTCTGGGTTGCCACCGAGCAGGATGATGCCGCCGCCGTTCGGGTAGCCCGTGATGGTGTTGCCGGTGACCGACCCCGTGCCGATCGTGGCGGTCGTCGTGGTGGAGCCGGAGAGGTTGAGCAGGACGCCCGAGCCGACGGAGTCGGCGGCTGCGGCGGGGCTCTGCACGGTGTTGTTCGTGACGGTGACCGACGAGAGTGCGCCGCTCCGGTTGACGACGTGGAGTCCGCCGCCGTAGCCGCCGGTCAGCACGGAGCCGGACACCGTGAGTGATCCGGTGACGTTGGCGACCGTGGGTCCGTCGTCGTTGAAGGCGATGCTCGAGTGGAGGCCACTCGCCTTCGCCGTGCCGCTGCCCGAGACGGTGCCGTTGGTGAAGGAGAAGCCGGCGACTGCCGTCCCGTCGATGCCCGGCGCGTTCGGGGTGCCGCTGACCGTGAGGTTGGTGAGGCTGACGCCGGCGGTGTTCGTCAGCAGGACGCCCGCTCCAGTCGTGTTCTGGATCGTGCCGCCGCTCGCGTTGCCGCCCACGGAGGTGTTGCCCCCGCCGACGACCGTCAGCCCACCGGAGCTGCCGGTGGCGTTGAGCCGTATGCCGTTCGCCGCGCCGTTCGCGCTCACCGACCGGAAGCTCAGGCCCGCAGCACCGATCGTCGTGCTGTCGACGACGAGGGTCGAGCCGGTCGTGCTCGTCAGGGTCGAGGTGAGGTCGCTGGCCGTGACCGTGCCGCCGCCGGTGGCGCTGAAGGCGCTGGCCGTGCCGGACGAGATCGTCAGCGGGGCGGTGAAGGTGACCGTCGCTCCGGTGTTGGAGGTCAGGGCGATCCCCGATCCGGTGATCGCACCGGAGAAGGTCGTCGTGCCACCACTGCGGTTGCTGACGGCGACCGAGCGACCGGTGCTTCCGGTGACCGTCGCGCCGACGGAGATGCCGCCCGAGGCCGCGCCGGTCAGGTCGATGCCGTCCTGGGTGCTCGCGCTCACCGTGACGGTGCTGCCGATGGTCGCGGTCGTGACGGCGTCGCCGTGGATGCCGTCGGCGGAGGCGCCGGAGACCGTGAGGCCCTGGACCTCGACCCCGTTGGCCAGGGTCAGGCCGTTGCCGGCGGCGTTGGTGATCGTCGGCGCGGTGGCACCGGCGGGCACGAGGGTCGTACCGCCGATCGCGAGACCGAACTTCTGCCCGTAGAGCCGCTGGTTGGCCTCGAGGGCCAGCCCACCGGCATACGACCCCGGGGCGGCGTAGACGAAGACGTAGTCGCCCGTGCCGTCGGGGTCGCCCGCGCCGCCGGCCCCGTTGAGCGGGGTCAGCGTCGTGAAGGGGGCCGTGGAGCGGCCGTCGCCACCCGGGGCTGCCGCACCGTCGACCCACCAGACGCGGTCGGCGCCGATGGCGACGCTGATGGTGCCGGTGGAGGTGAGCAGACCGTCGGTCACGGTGTAGGTGAAGGTGTCGGTCTGGCTGACGTCCCCGACCCCCGGCAGGTAGCTGAAGGTGCCGTCGGCGTTGATCGTCGCGCTGCCACCACCGGTCGTCGCGATGGTGCCGGCGACGACGGAGAGGGTGGCACCCTCGGGGTCGGAGTCGTTGGCGAGGGGCAGGTCGCCCGTCAGGGCCGTGCTCGGGCCGGTGGCCGTCACGCCGCGCACGGCGAGGGTGTTGCCGATGGCGCCGGAGTAGCTGTCGCCGCCGACGACGGGCGCCTCGTTGACGTTCGTGACCGTGATCGTGAGGACCTTGTCGAACGTCTTGACGGGGCTGCCGCTGTCGGTGGCGCGCACGCAGACGCTGTAGGAGGACTTCGCCTCGAAGTTCAGGGACGCCGCGGTGACGAGCGACCCGGTGCTGACGCTGAAGCTCGCGCCGTCCGCGTACGTGCCCCCGCAGCCCAGCGAGGCCACGGTGACGACCGAGAACGTATGCGTCTGGTCGGCGTCGGGGTCCAGGGCACCGAGGGTGCCGACGAGGGTGCCGACGGGCTGGTTCTCGGGGACCGAGCTGTTGGTCAGGGTGATGTCGGTCGGCGCCTCGTTGACGTCGGTGACCGTGATGGTGAACGTCTTCTCGAAGAAGTTCCCGGCCGAGTCGATCGTGCGGACGCGGACCGAGTAGGACGCCTTGGCCTCGAAGTCGAACGAGGCGGCCGTGCGCAGCTCGTCCCCGACGATCGCGAAGGAGGCGTTGTCGGTGTCTCCGGATCCGGCGACCCGGGCGTAGGTGAAGGTGTCGCCCGGGTCGGGGTCGGTGCTCGTGAACGTGCCGACGGCGGTGGCGGACGGCTGGTTCTCGGCGACGGTCGACGGGGAGAGCGAGAGGGCGGTCGGCGCGCTGTTGGCGGCCACGGCGAAGGTAGCCGTGACGGTGCCGACCATGGTGTCGGGCGGGTCGACCGTGTCGACGTCGTGGATCTGGCTGCCGGTGATCGTCAGGGTGCAGTCGGTGGCGGCGGGCAGGAGCCCGGTCGGGTCGAGGGTCCAGACGGCGGTGCCCGACCCGCTCAGCGAGAAGGCGGTCGTCGTGCCCGTCGGGCACTCGAGACCGAAGGCGTCGGCGTCTGCCGTGACCGGCTCGCTGAAGGTGACCGTGATCGTGGCCCCCGCCGACACGTTGGTGGCACCGTCGGCCGGTGACGTCGAGACGACGGTCGGGGCGGTGTCGACGGTGGTGAAGCCGGCCGTGTAGTTCGCCGCCATGGTGTCGGGCGGGTCGCCGGCGTCGACGTCGTGCACCTTGGTCGCGACGACCGTGAGGATGCAGGATGCCGCGCCGGGCAGGGCGCCGGTCGGGGTCAGGGTCGCGGTCGTGGTGCCCGAGCCGCCAAGGGTGAACGCGACGGGCGTGGCGTTGCAGGTCAGCCCGAAGGAGTCGAGGGCGACGGTGACCGGCTCGTTGAACGTGACGGTGAGCGCGCCGGTTGCAGGCACATCGGTCCCTCCGTCGGCCGGTGAGCTGCTGACGACGAACGGAGCCGTGTCGACGACGAAGGAGAAGACGCGGTCGGCGGCCGGATGGTCGGGCGGGTCGACGGCGTCAACGTCGGAGACCTTGGTCTTGTCGACGGTGGCCGTGCACGCGTCGCCCTCGGTGAGGGCCGAGGTCGGCGTGAAGGTGTAGGTGATCTGGTCGGCCGTGCCGGGCGTCGTGGTGACGGGGCCGCTGTCGCAGCTGAGGGTGAGGGCGCCGGCGGCGAGCGTGACCGGCTCGGAGAAGGTGACCGCGAGCGCGGCGGTCGTCGAGACACTGGTCGCGCCGTCGACGGGCGTCGTCGCGACGACCGAGGGCGCCGCGTCGACGGTGACGAAGGTGACGCTGAGGGCGGCCGTGAGCGCGTCGGGCGGGTCGCCGGCGTCGACGTCGGTGATGGCGCTGGCGGGCGCCGTCAAGGAGCAGGTCGCGGTCTGCGGGAGGTTTGCGGTGGGGTTGACGGTCACCGTCAACGTGCCCGAGCCGGTGACGGCATACGCCAGGTTCGGGCCGCCGCAGGAGAGCGTGAAGGCGTCGGCGGCGACGTCGATGGGCTCGCTGAAGGTGAGCACGATGTCGGTGGACGTCGCGACCCCGGTGGCGTCCCCGACCGGGCTGGACGAGACGAGGGATGGAGCTGTGTCGGTCGTGAACGAGACGGTGCGGTCGGCGGCGGGGTTGTCGGGCGGGTCGAGGGTGTCGACGTCACTGATGCCCGCGGCATACGCGGTGACGGAGCAGGCGGCGCCCTGCGGCAGGGATCCGGTCGGGTGGAGCGTGACGGTGGACGTGGTGGATCCACTGATGCTGAAGGGGATCGCCGCGCTGTCGCAGTCGAGCGCGAAGGAGGCGACGGTCGCGGTGACAGGCTCGCTGAAGGTGAAGGCGGGGGTGACGGACGTGCCGACGTGGGTCGCGTTGGTGGTCGGCGACGTCGACGTGACGCTCGGCGCGGCGTCGTTGGGGGTCACCTGGACCTGGACCTCGCCGGTGAGGCACTGGCCGGGACCTGTGACGTAGCGCAGGGTGCCCGAGGGCAGGGCCGCGCAGAAGTACACGGTGCCGGCCAGCGGCGGGAGCGTCTTGAAGGTGGCCGGCGGCTTGCAGTCACGGGCGTTCTTGGTCAGGCGGGTCGAGCCGGACGGCTGGATGCAGACGAGCACCGGGCCGGGCTTGAAGGCCACCTTCGTCTCGGTGCTCTTGCACTCGCCCAGAGAGGTGACGGCACGGAGGAGGCCGTTGCTCTTGAGGGCGCACGCATACGACATCTCGCCGGTGCTCGGTGCTGCCGAGGCGCTGCCGGCGGGGCCGAGCAGGGCCGCCACCAGGAGAAGCGCACACGCGGCGGCGATGCGGTGGAAGCGGTGGAAGGGGGTAATGGGACGGGCAGTGGTACTGCCACCGGCGCGTGACATCGCGACCTCCGATCGGAGCCCGCTGCCACGGTTGGCGCAGCCCGCGGGCAGGGTCCCCGTGCAACCCTCCCTTGATAGCACCGCCGTTCGGCGCGGCGACGAGGAATGGCGAGAATCCGCAGGCCCGGCGGCCGTATGCCGTCGGGTCAGTAGGCTGCTGACGTGCCCAGACTCGTGCTCACCGTCATCGGCGACGACCGCGCCGGCCTCGTCAGCGCCCTAGCGGACGTCGTCACCGCCCACGACGGCAACTGGGAGGACAGCCAGCTCGCAGAGCTGGCAGGCAAGTTCGCCGGCATCGTCGTCGTCGGGGTGCCGGCCGAGCGCGTCGACGAGCTGACCGCGGCGCTGCGCGAGCTCGACGGGCTGCTCGAGGTGACCTCGCACCCGGGGGCCGAGGCTGATGGCGTGGCGGACGACGCCGATGCCCAGCGGCTGACACTCGACCTGCTCGGCAACGACAGCCCGGGCATCGTGCGGGAGGTGTCGTCGGTGCTGAGCCGGCACGAGCTGTCGATCGAGACGATGACGACGGGGACGCGTGAGGCGCCGATGGCCGGCGGGCTGCTCTTCGAGGCGCACGTCGTCGTGCGGGTGCCCGGCGGGTCCGACTCCGCGGCGCTGCGCGCCGACCTGGAGCGGCTGGCCACCGAGCTGCTCGTCGACATCGCTCTGGCCTGACGGGCGTCCCTCCGACCCTCGTTGCGGGGGCTGTGCATTGGGTCATCAGGTGACTCAGCGAGTCGTGAGGCCCGCTATGGGGATGACGATGGGGCCCGCCTCGCGTTGCGAGCTCGGGCCCCGTGACGGTTCACGTACCACAACGGGCCAACCGCCGAAGTCTGTGTCGTCGGTGGACGACTCCTCCTAGTGGAGGCCCGGCAACGCGGCGAAATGTCTGAATTCGGGAGACGTTGCGGGACTCTTGCAGCGCGCTTGCGGAAGCGGACGGCATACGCCCCTCTGTCCTACGTCGCGGCGTGGATGTCGCACGTCGCGATGGGCGCCGCATGCCAGGTGGCGAGAAGCGATGTGTCGCCCGAGGCGGCCAGCCCGTCCGGCCCCACGACGGTGAGCGCGGTGGCGGCGTGGACGGCGTCGTAGCCCCGTAGGCCGTGGGTGGAGGCGAGGTCGGCCGCGGCCGTCGAGAGCCGGTCGTCGACGACCACGAGGTGCATCTGCTCGGTCAGGTCGGCGACGGCAGCGAGCAGTGTGCGGTGCTGACGAGCGGTGATGCGGCCGGTGTGCCGGGCCCCCCAGAGTCCGGAGGCGGCCTCGGCGCGCAGGGCCACGGAGGAGACGACGTCGTCGGCGTCGTCCCAGAGCCGTCGGCAGAGGGCAGAGGTGGGTTCGGCGACGAGGAGCGGCACGAAGGCCGACGTGTCGAGGTAGAGGATCACCGGCTCTGGTCGGCGACGAGGTCGCTGATCCCGCCCTTGACGGCGAGGGGTTCGGGGGCAGGGCGCTTGGGGCGGGCGGGAGTCGCCAGGCCTTCGGCGACGAGGGTCTCGAGCGTCGTGCGACCGGAGAGCGGTCGGATCTCGGCCACCGGTCGGCCGCGGTCGGTGACGACGAGCGTCTCCCCAGCGCGGGCGCGATCGACGAACTCGCTCAGTCGGCTCTTCAGCTCGCGGATCCCGACCTGTTCATGAGTCATGGTGACCACCTCACGAGCCATTGTAGTCACCTTGGTCACCATCCCTGGGGGTCGCCCGCGACGAGCGTCTCGGTGGTGATGACGTTGTCGACGGCTCGGATCAGGTAGAGCTCGCGGGTGTCCCCACGCTCCGCCGCGAGGACGCCGTTGACGACGTGGTCGAAGGTGAAGTCGTCGAAGTCGGCACCCGCGCCGCGGGCCAGCCCGTCGGGCCTGAGGAAGTGGTCGACGAGGTGCTCGAGCCAGGGCACGGCGTTGTTGGACTTCTCGACCTCGCTCCAGCGCAGGCAGCACCCCTCGACGCAGGGCTTCCAGTCGCACATCCCCCAGGGCGTCGGGATCTCTGACTCGGGCGGCTGGACGGGACTGGTGCGGGAGCGGCGGGCTCGGTCCACCCGCTCGGCCCGAGGGTTCGGCGGAAGGTCGTAGCCGTGCGCTCCAGGGTCGATGAGCTCGGCGTAGGCGCGCAGCCACTCGATCTCCGGCTCGCGCAGCACCGGCGTGATGTCGAGCCGGCCGAGGTAGTGCGTGCTGTAGCCCATCGGTCCTCCGTGTCGGTCGCCGCGCGTTGGTGTCGGGATGCGGTGGTGTCGTGGCACCGACCCAAGCACCGCACGCCCGGGGTCGGAGGGCGTCGTCCACAGGCAGCGGCTCACCGGTGGGCCGCGCCAGGGGCTGGGGACAACGCGAGCACGGGCCCCCGCGTCGCTGGCACGGTCGGGGCATGACCAGACCTCGTCAGCGTTGGGAGCTCGAAGACCCGGAGCTCGTCCTGCGGTCCATCGACGACGTGTGCCCGCTCGTCTCCGGCAGCGTCGTCATGGCGGCCCTCACCCTCGACAGCCAGGAGCTGACGGCAGCGGCCTACGTGCCGGATCCTGCTGAGTCGCAACCGTTCTGGGACCCGCACGACGCGAGCTCGCGGCTGAGCGAGGTCGCGCTCCAGCTCGTCCCCGAGAGCACCGGCGCGGGCGCGAGGCCGGGGCGGAGTCCCGTCACCCACCTGCTGGTCACAGTCGTGTGCCGTGAAGGGCGGGTCATCGACACGATTGCCGAGCACCGGTGGTTCGGGGCGTGGCGCTACAGCGACCACCTTACGAGCGCCGTCGACGGCGACGTCTACGTCGTGACCCCGCACGGGTGGACCGGGGTCATGGACCATCGCGCGGGGCACCAGCCTCGCCTTCGCCCGCGGCTCACCGTCGCACCGGATCCGTAGACGCGGGTCTTGTGATGGCGGCGGCCTTCGAGCAGTCTGAGGACATGGACGCTGCAGCCGACGTCGCGACCTCGTACGCCCCGACGGGCCCGGCGGGTCATGTGAAGGCCGTCCCGATCGCGGACTACGGGTTCCTCTCCGACGGCGAGGTGACGGCGCTCGTGGCGCCGGGCGGCGACGTCGACTGGATGTGCCTGCCGCGCCTGGACTCGCCGAGCGTCTTCGGGGCCGTGCTCGGTCGGCACTCGGGGCGCTTCCGGCTCGGGCCGTCCGACGTCAGCGTGCCGACGGCGCGGCGCTACCTGCCGGGCACGATGGTGCTCGAGACGAGCTGGGGCACGCCGACCGGGTGGATCATCGTCCGTGACGTGCTGCTCATCGGGCCGTGGCGGCACGACGACGACGTCTCCCCCAAGCACCGGCGTACGCCGATGGACTACGACGCCGAGCACACGCTCCTGCGGACGATCCGGTGCGTCTCGGGCGAGGTGCAGACGGTCATGGAGTGCGAGCCGGTGCTCGACTACGGGCGCCGGCCGGTGACGTGGACGTACACCGACCGCGGCTACCACCAGGGGCAGGCGTCGGCCGAGGGGTTCGACCTCACGCTCACGCTCACCACGGACCTGCGGCTCGGTTTCGAGGGCGGGCAGGCCGCGGCGAGAACGCTCCTCAGGGAGGGCGACGTCCGTTACATCGCTCTTTCCTGGGGCGCCCACCCGCCGCCCACGGACTTCGGGCAGGCGTACTCGCGGCTCGTGTGGACCGCGCACCACTGGCAGCACTGGCTCGCCCGAGGACGCTTCCCCGACCACCCGTGGCGCAGCTATCTCCAGCGGAGTGCGCTGACGCTGAAGGGCCTGACGTACGCGCCGACCGGCGCGATCGCCGCGGCGTCGACGACGTCACTGCCGGAGACCATTGGTGGAGAGCGCAACTACGACTACCGCTACACGTGGATCCGTGACGCGACGTTCGCGTTGTGGGGGATGTACTCGCTCGGGTTCGACTGGGAGGCCGTGGACTTCTTCTCGTTCATCGCCGACATGGCCGAGCGTGACGAGGACCTGCAGATCATGTACGGCATCGGCGGGGAGCGCGAGCTGCCGGAGTTCGAGCTCGACCACCTGTCGGGGTATGCCGGGTCGCGCCCCGTGCGCATCGGCAACGCCGCGCACTCGCAGGTGCAGCACGACGTCTGGGGCGCGCTGCTCGACTCGGTCTACCTGCACTCCAAGGTCGCCGACCACCTCGACGGGCGCATCTGGCCGATCCTCGGGAAGCAGGTGAGGACGGCGCTCAAGCACTGGCGCGAGCCCGACGCCGGCATCTGGGAGGTGCGCGGCGAGCTCAAGCACTTCACGTCGTCGAAGATCATGTGCTGGGTCGCGGTCGACCGTGGCGCGAAGCTGGCGTCGATGATCGGCGAGGACTCACAGGCCGCGGAGTGGGAGTTGGCCGCCGAGGAGATCAAGGCCGACATCCTCGAGCACGGCGTCGACTCGCGGGGCGTCCTGACGCAGTACTACGGCACGGACGCCCTCGACGCGTCGCTGCTGCTGGCGCCGCTCGTGCAGTTCCTGCCGTCGGACCACCCGGTCATCAAGGCGACGGTGCTCGCGATCGCCGACGAGCTGACTCTCGACGGGCTGGTGCTGCGCTATCGCGTCGACGAGACCGACGACGGCTTCTCCGGCGAGGAGGGGACGTTCACGATCTGCTCGTTCTGGCTCGTGTCGGCGCTGTCGGAGATCGGCGAGCACAAGCGGGCGCACGAGCTGTGCGCCAAGCTGCTGTCGTTCGCCGGGCCGCTCGAGCTGTATGCCGAGGAGATCGACACCCACACGGGCCGCCACCTCGGCAACTTCCCGCAGGCGTTCACCCACCTGGCCCTCATCAACGCGGTCATGCACGTCATCGCCACCGAGACGGGCGGCGACCTGCCTCCCCGCTGACGCCCCGCAGCGCGCTTCGTCGCCATACCGAGAACCGATCCGGCCCTCCGGGTCGACAGTAGAGATGTGTCACCACTCGTCGCTCCCGACGACCAGAGCCTCCTCGAGGCGCTGGCCTCCGGGGACGTCGGCGCCCTCGAGAGGCTCTACGAGCGCCACGCACCGTGGCTCTCGGTCCGGCTGATGCGACGCTGCAACGACCGTGAGGTCGTGGCCGACGTCCTCCAGGACACGTTCGTCGCCGTGTGGCAAGGGGCCCGGCGCTACCAGGGGACGGGCGAGGTCGGCGCCTGGATGTGGGGGATCGCGATCCGACGGCTCGTCAGCCGTCTCCGGTCGCGCCGGGACGTCGTGCTCCTGCGCGACCCGGGCGCCTCCGGCCCTGCCTCGCCGACCGCCGAGGACGAGCTGCTCCTCGGCGTCGAGTACGGCGACCTCGGTCGGGCAATGGCCACCCTCTCCCCCGAGCTGCGGGCCGTCATGCAGGCGACCGTGCTCGACGGCCTCACCACCCGGGAGGCCGCACGCCTGCTGGGCATCCCCCAGAACACCGTCAAGACGCGGGCCCACCGCGCACGGGCGCGCCTGCGGGCGAGCCTGCTGGAAGGAGCGTCGTCATGAGTACGCGCCACGTGCGGCCGGACGACCTGCGCGCCTGGGTCCACGGCGAGGCCGACGCCGTCACGTCGATGTCGCTCGAGCAGCACCTCCTGCGGTGCGCGCAGTGCCAGGCGGGTGTCGCGGCCGAGCTGCCATCGATGGCGTATGCCGTCAGCCCCCTTCCCGACGTGACGCCCCTTTCGGACGCAGCACGTCCCGGGCAGCCTGAGCCACCAGCCCTTTCCGACGTTCCGGACGCGCCTGACCCGCTGGACGCGCCCGACCTGCCGGACTTGGCGGCCGTCTGGACCGCCGTGCGCGACGAGATCGAGGTGCCGCGCGTGTCGGTGCTGGAGCGACTCCTCGGGCGGCTCGGCCTGCCGCCCGGCGACGCGATGCTCGTGGCCGCGGCGCCGGCGCTGCGCGGGTCCTGGATCTGCGCGGTCGCACTCGCCGTCGCCTTCGCGGTCGGCGGGGCCGTGGCGGCGCGCAACGGCAGCGTCATGATCTTCCTCGTCGTGGCGCCGCTCGTGCCGGTGCTCGCCGTGGCGACGGCCTTCGGTCCGGAGGGCGGGCCGGCGCTGGAGCAGGAGAGCTCGGCGCCGTACCCGCTCGCACGCCTGCTGCTGCTCCGGACCGCCGCCGTGCTCCTCGCGGCGCTCCCCGTCGTCCTCGTCGGCCAGTTCGTCTTCCCCGAGTCGGCGGCGTGGGTGTGGCTCCTCCCGGCGCTGGGCTTCACCGCGGCGGTCCTCGCCCTCTCGACGTGGTTCGGGCCGTGGCGCCCGGCGAGCGCCATCACCGTCGTCTGGGTCATCGCCACCGGCGCGGCCTCCCGCCTCGACACGATCTGGGCCGTCTTCGCGCCGCAGTACCTCGTCCTCTACGTCCTCATGCTCCTCATCGGGCCGCCCGTCCTCGTCCTTCGAGCCCGGCGACTCGGCACGATCGGAAGGATCGCGTCATGACCGCAACCAGCTCGACCCCGGTCTCCCTGCGCGGTGTCACCAAGCGCTACCGCTCCCTCGCGGCCCTCGATGACGTCGACCTCGACCTCGGGCCCGGCATCACCGGACTGCTCGGTCCGAACGGCGCAGGCAAGACCACGATGCTCCGCGTCATGGCGACGGTGCTGCGCCCCGACGCCGGCGAGGTGCGGCTCCTCGGTCGCGACCCGAGCCAGCCGGATGCCCGCACCGAGGTCAGGCGGCGGCTCGGCTACCAGCCGCAGGAGCTCGGCTTCCCGCGCGGTTTCTCGGCCTTCGCCTTCGTCAACTACATGGCAGTGCTCAAGGAGTGGGCCGACCGTGGGACTCGCACGACCGAGGTGAGACGCGTGCTCGACCTCGTCGGCCTCGGCGACGTCGCGGCCAAGCGGATCAGTCGCCTCTCGGGTGGTCAGCGGCGCCGCGTCGCTCTGGCCCAGGCCCTGCTCGGCACACCGGAGCTGCTGGTCCTCGACGAGCCGACGACCGGGCTCGACCCAGAGCAGCGCGCGTCCTTGCGAGGCGTGCTCGCCGACATCGCCGCGACGTCGACGATGGTCATCTCGACGCACCAGACCGAGGACGTCGCCGCGCTGTGCCGCCGGGTCGTCGTGCTCGATGCCGGGCGCGTGCACTTCGACGGCACGGTGCCCGACCTCGTGTCGCTCGCGGCCGGACGTGTCTGGATGGCCGCTGGGCCGGATGCTGAGGCGCAGGCGTCGTGGCGCACCGCGTCCGGGCGCTATCGCAACGTCGGGGAGCACGTGCCGAACGGCGCCGAGCTCGTCGAGCCCAGCCTCGAGGACGCCTACCTGCTGCTGCGGGGCGCCACCAGCACCTCATCGGATGACGCCACGACCTCGGCGGAGGTGGCGTGATGACCAGCACTCCGCAGGACGCCCTCGCCGTGACGACCGCGCTCTCTCCGCGCGGCGGCTACCGGAGCCCGTTCCCGGCGCTCGCCCGCATCGAGGCGTGGCGCTTCGCGCGACACCCCATGTTCCTGGTGGGCACGGCGCTCGGCGTCGTCTTCACCGTCATGGCCCTCAACGAGCAGGCACACCAGGTCACCAGCGACTCTCTCAGCCTGCCCGTCGTCGCCCTGACAGTGGGGGTGGCCTCGATGATCACCGCCTACCACCTGACGCGGTCGTTCCACGGGGCCGGTGAGCTGCTCGAGGCGTCGCCCACCTCCGTCACCACCCGGACGGCCGCGCTCTGCCTGATGGCTGGCGTCCCTGCGCTCGTCGCCTCAGCGTGGCTCGTCCTCTACTACGCCATCGGCCCGTCGGGGTTGAGCGCGCCGGAGTGGATGTACGGCCCCTTGTCTCACGCGGCGGTCGCGGCGGTCCTCGTCGAGAACTCGGTCGCGACGGCCGTCGGCGGCACCCTGCTCGGCATCGCAGCCGGCCGGTGGTGGCGGTTCCGTGGGGCGTCGGCGGTCCTCGTGCTGGCGGTGGTCGTCTGGACGATCGGCGTCCTCGGCGCCTTCAGCACCACCGAGGGGGCACCGCCTGAGTGGTTCCGCTGGGTTCGCCTCTTCGCCCCCGTGGGCTACTTCTCGTCGGCATCGGCGGACTACCTCACGGTCACCAGCCTGACCGGGTCGCCGGCGTGGTACCTCGTCTGGGTCATCACCCTCTGCGGCCTCGCGGCCGTCGCCGCACTGCTGTGGCGGTCGGAGGGTCAGACCCGGCGGCGGCTCGTCCGGATGGGCGCGGTGACCCTCGCGCTCTCGGTGATCGCCTATGGCCTCGCCTCCGCCACCGGCCTCAGCCAGCCGGTGCGCTCCTACCCCGACGGCCACAGCGTGGTCGTGACGCGATGATCCATTCGCGCGTCCTCGGGCCCGCCGCGGGCATCCCGTGGCGGCCCGTGGCGGCCCTGACCTCAGTGGGACTGCTGCTTCTGGGGGTCGCGGCGACGTGGACCACCAGCGCCGTAGCGGGCACGGCGCTCGTGGTGGGCGTGGCCGCCCTCGCCGCGGCGACGGCATACGTCCTCGACGAGGCGGCAGCCGAGGCAGTGGGGGCCGCGCCCATATCCCTGCGGAGGCGCAGCCGAGCCCGACTCCTCGTGGCTGGTGCGGTGCTCGTCGCGGGGTCGATGGGGGTCGCCGCCCTGGCGGTCAGGAGCGGGTTGAGCGCTCGGCTCGGGGTCATGGTGTGGCTGACCGGCTCCGTGCTCGTGGCCGTCGCCGCGGCCGCCGCGTGGCGACGGCACGTGACCGAGCCCGGGGACGCGGTCGGCGGCGCACTGCTGACGGTGGTCATCGCGCTGGCCGTCGTGAACCCGCTCTCGCGCTGGGTCGACGTCTTCCCGAGTGAGCCGGGGCAACGTTGGACGGGCTCGTTCGTGCTCTGGGGTGTCGTGGGCGCCATCTGCCTAGTGGTCCTGGCGCGTGCGACCCGGGACCCCCTCGCCTGACGAGTGGCGGCGCTGCTGTTCGATTCCTCGGTGGCTATGGGCCGGCGAGCCGTAGCGTGCACGCAGGGGCCCGACGCGACCGGAAGGCGCACCATGATGCAGTTCGAGGTCGACCCGCGCCGGATGGCCCTGCTCAACATCGACGTCCAGAACGTCTTCGTCGAGATGGCGGCGAACGCGCCCGCCGTGGTCGAGCGCATCAACCGCCTGGCGGAGGTATGCCGCGTGGCCGGCACCCCGGTCATCCACGTCCGGCACGCGGTGCCTGCGGGCGCCGACCTCGGCATCCTCGGGGAGATGTTCCCGCCGGTGCGAGAGGGGATGCTCGACCGAACGTCCCACAGCGCCGCCTTCCACGAGGCGCTCGTCATGGATCCGTCCGACCACGTGCTCGAGAAGCCGCATTTCGGTGCCTTCCACGACACCGACCTGCTGGCCCGGCTCGAGCTGCTCGGTGCCGACACCATCATCATCACGGGCATCGAGACGAACGTCTGCTGCGAGACGACAGCTCGCGAGGCGATGGTGCGCGACGTGCGCGCGTTCTTCATCAGCGATGCCACGACGACCGGCGGGGTGCCCGGCCTGGAGGTCTCGGAGGTGCAGCGAGCCTCCCTGGCCACGGTCGGCACCTTCTTCGCCCAGGTCGCCACGACCGGCGAGATGATCGCCTGGATCGGCGCTGCGTCTGAGTCCTCCACACGTTGAGGATTGACTCATCGGTGGGTGGGTGAGGGCCGCCGAGGCGATGGGTGGAGACTGGTATCTCATCGAGAGAACCACGAAGGAATCGAATGGCTCACCATGTCTGACCACGAGACGTTCGTGACTGCGAAGTTCGCCCAGCCCTACTGGGCGAAGCACGCGTACGAGGTGCTCGTGGAGACCGCCGGCCGCTACAACGCCGTCATCACCTACTCCGAGCTCGCCGAGGAGGTCCAGCGCCGCTCGGCGCTGCGGACCAAGTCGCAGATGCGCAACTGGATCGGGCCTCTGCTCGCCGATCTGGTCAAGGTCAACCACGTACGCAACGAGCCGCCGCTCGCGTCACTGGTCGTCCGCAAGGACGACGGGCAGGTCGGCGCCGGCTACGACGAGGCGCTGCGTGTTGCTGGCGAAGCCCCCATCACGGATCCGCTCGAGCGCGAGAACAGCGCGGCCGCGGCGCGACTCGAGTGCTACCGCCATTGGGGAGCCGACGTGCCCGCCGACGCGGTGCCGACGCTGACGGCCAAGGCGCGGGTCGTTCGGGCGAGCACACCGCGTGCGACGGCGGCCACGGAGGCTCGCCGCGGCGCAGTCTGCCCGACCTGCTTCATGGAGATGCCCGTCTCCGGCCCCTGCCCCAACTGCGACTGAGCGAACGCGTCAATGGCTTCAGGTCCGATGACAGAATGCGCTGGCAGACGGCCCGAAGCCTAGCGGCGCAACTGCCCAACTTCGGCGGTGCGAAGGCAAGAGGAATCGCCTCATGTGCCAGGGCACCACGAGACGGTTGTGACGGCGTCGTGACTATGGATGCTCTCCAGGTTGCGAATGCGCACCTTGTGCGCGACATCCTGGCTCCTCAAGCGGCCAGAGAGATCTCGCGCCATGTCCTCCACGAACGCCGGATGGTCGAACGCAGTCATCGTTATCGAACGCTCATCGGGGCGCTTCACGATCGGGTAGACGGGGCACGACCCCGTGCTGCGAATTAGCTCCACCAGGGCTGCAACTGGGACTGGATACGGGCTGTCGTCTCGACCATGCACATCAACGGAGACCACGCTGCGCTGATTATGAGCGCCGTAGTCACTGATTGCCTTGCTGCATGGGCACAAGCTGGTGACCTCGCTCGAGACGGTAGTCACCAGTTCAAAGGCGTCCCCTCGCAGCTTGGCCCGCAGACTCAGATCACTGGCCTGCCAGGACTTGCGACCCGACGCCGGCGACGTCACCTGAGTTGCGAAGGGGAGAACAACGCTGATGGAGGCGGCTGAAACCTCCAAACGGGCGGCTGCCTGCTTCAGGACCGTCGCGAGATCGCGAGGATCGATGACCTGTAAGTGCTCGTGCACCAACTCGACCATGCGGCTCATGTGCGTGCCTCGCCGGTCCGACGGCAGTTGGACGAGGACCTCGAACGAAGCGACGCCGGGTTGAACCGTCTCCCCGTCGGAAAACGTGCTTGGCATCCTCACGCCGTCGATACCGACTTCATCGAGCGTGATGCCGCGGGTATCCACTTGATCCTGAATATCAGGCAGGATCATCGCTCCCCCCGGTAGATGCAACCGGACGTACAGGTCTCTCGAACCTGTACCGCGCTGAGACCGTCAACGTGATCGATCAGTCGGTCCCAGATCCAGCGAGCGAGCACTTCGCTCGTCGGGTTCTCTAGGCCGCCAATCTCGTTGAGATAGTGGTGGTCCAACTGATCCTCGAGCGGCTTGAAGGCGGCCTTGATGTCGCCAAAGTCCTGCACCCACCCGGTCTGGGCGCCGACGTTCCCCGTGACGTGCACCTGAACACGATACGAATGCCCATGCAGACGCGCACACTTGTGGTCCTGTGGAACGTTCGGTAGACGGTGCGCAGACTCGAAGGTGAACTCGCGATAGATCTCGGCGGTGTGGCTCACGGGATTCCTAAGTACTTGTGCGTTTGAAGGCTGAGGTTCCAGTTGGGGTGGTCGAGGCAGAATTTGACCGCTGCACTCACGTTGGCGTCTAGATCGGGACCGTCCATCGGCTGGACCCGGTAACTCTCGAAGGCCAGCGATTCGAACTGCAAAGGGTCGGCGTTCAGCTGCGGGTACACGAACTTGAGTTCCTGCCCGCCGCTGACGACCAGGTCCGCCCCAATCTTTGGGCTGACACACAACCAATCGATGCCGGGTGGCGGCACCCGTGTGCCGTTGGTTTCGACAGCCACGTAGAAACCGCGGGCCTTAAGTGCCACGACGGCCGCCTCGTCCAACTGCAGCAAAGGCTCGCCGCCCGTGCAGACAACCATTCGGTCCTTGGTCCACCCTGACGGCCATGCAGCCTCGACTGCGTCGGCCAGATCATCAGCGCTCTTAAATCGGCCACCGCCTTCCCCGTCAGTTCCAACGAAGTCCGTGTCGCAGAACTGACAGATCGCTCGGGCCCGATCCTCTTCCCGCCCCGTCCACAGGTTGCAGAGGCTGAATCTGCAGAACACGGCTGGCCTGCCCGCGTGGGCGCCTTCGCCCTGGAGGGTGTAGAAGATCTCCTTGATTTTGTACGTCATGCCGACTCTTGATAGCTGATCGGGTCCATTGATCCCGCTTCCGCGAAGCCTCTGAGACGCAACAAGCAGGAATCGCAATGCCCGCAGGACCGACCGGCCTCATCAGGGTCGTAGCAGGAACTCGTAAGGCCGTAATCAACGCCCAGGGCCAAGCCCATTTCAACGATCTGCGCCTTGGTCTTGTCCATCAGAGGCGTGTGAATCTTCAACGTCGAGCCCTCAACCCCGGCACGCGTCGCGAGGTTGGCCATGTGTTCGAAGGCCTTGATGTACTCCGGACGACAGTCGGGGTAGCCCGAGTAGTCGAGAGCGTTCACGCCGATGAAGATGTCTGCCGCCCCGACCACCTCGGCGTACGCCAAGGCGAACGAGAGAAAGATGGTGTTTCGGGCAGGCACGTATGTGACCGGGATGTCTTCGGCCACTTCCTCTGCGGTGTCGTGCTTCGGAACATCGATGTCGGCAGTCAGAGCCGATCCGCCGAATGCCGTGAGGTCTATGTCGCAGATGGTGTGGCCCTCGACCCCTTGCGCCGCGGCCACGCGACGGGCAGCCTCGAGCTCGACAGCGTGCCGCTGGCCGTAGCGAAAGCTGAGCGCGTACGGCTCATAGCCCTGACTCTTCGCGTAGGCCAACACAGTCGTTGAGTCGAGCCCGCCACTGAGGAGAACTACGGCCTTCATCTCATCCACCAACCTTCATAACCAACACCGGGCGTACGATCTGACTCTACGATTTACTGTGGTCTACAGTAGCGTCAACACACCGACAGTTTTCAAGTCAGGGGCCGAGACGTGACCAACCAGATGACGATCGTCGTCACGTGTACTGACCGCAAGTCGCTCCCGGTGTCCGACGACCTCAGGATTCGAAACCTCAGCCCCGGCACGGTCGAGTCCCGCGCATCGGCCTGGGACGAGAGTCTAGGTCGGGCGACTGACCGGAGGACGCTCCGCGCGCTATACCAGGGCGAGGCCTGGTCTCAGGTGCTTCGTCTCGAGGGTGCCGCCCGCGCGGCGGGCTACGACCCGGTTGTTCTAGTTGCTTCCGCTGGCTTGGGCCTTCGCCCACTCGACCACAGGGCGCCTGCCTACGCAGCGACGTTTTCCACAGGCCACGATGACTCCGTCGCGTTGACCGTCGAACAGGCGCAAGGGTGGTGGCAAGCAATCAGCGCCGACTCGCCCTCAACGTTGAGCGGGCCCATGTTGTGGGTGCTGTCAAAGGACTACTCAAAGGTGATCGCTGACGACATGCTTGCCCGAACAAACGGCGATCCACTGTTAGTGTTCGGTGGCTCAGTGGATGTTCCATCCGATCGACGCGTCCCATCCAATCGGCAGCTCCGCCGGACCCTTGGGGGCACAGCGAATAGTCTGAATTTGCGGATGGCTGTGCAATGGCTGGAGCTTTCAGGCGCCTGCGGGGCCTTCTCCGCGGAGGCGCTTAAACGGTGGCATGACTGGTGCACGAAGGCGGCACGCCCTGAGTCGTATAACCGGGATCGGATTGCCGATGAAACCATCTTGGACCTAATCCGTGCTTTTCGTGAAATGGACCCCGGCATCACGAAGTCTCGGGCCTTGCGCCAGTTGCGCGACTCCAATCTTGCATGTGAACAACGCCGATTCGGAACTCTCTTTCAGCAGACGGAGGAGGTCTCATGACCGAGGGTTGGATCGAGAGACGCGCGTTGAAAGTGCTGCAGAACACTGAGGTCCCATTATTCCTCTTCACACTCGCGGCTGAAGAGATCGACCTGGTGGCCGATGTCTCTCGGATTGGTCGCGACGAGGCAGGCAAATTAATTGGCTACCAGAGACCCGAGAAGCAAAAGCACGTCAAGCAGATCCTGGACTACCTCGACTCCGGCGACGTGCTGTTCCCGAATGGGCTCATCCTGGCGCTACCGCCTGAGACACGTTTCAAGTCCAGCCGTGGCCCAGGCACCAGTGATGGCCTGGCCGTCTCTGGCACGTTAGAGATTCCGACTTCTCCGGAGGGCGAAGGCCCACGCCCGGCCTGGATCGTGGATGGGCAACAGCGCAGCCTCGCGCTTTCACGGACCAAGAATCGTCGCATGCCGGTGCCCGTTGCCGGCTTTGTGACGCAAGATCTGGACGTTCAAAGAGAGCAATTTCTGCGAGTCAATACCGTGCAACCCCTACCAGTGGGTCTGGTCACAGAACTGCTGCCTGAAATCGCACGCGTCCCGTCAGCCCGGATGGCGACCAGGCAACTCCCCTCCGCTCTCGTCGACATGCTGAACCAAGATCCTGACTCTCCCTTCTACGGCATTGTCCGGCGCGCCTCGACGTCCACGGACAACAAGCATGTGGCGGTGGTGACTGACACGGGCCTTGTCGAAGCCTTGCGCGAGTCGATCGAGTCGCCGTCGAGCCTGCTGTTCCCATACCGAAACATCGCCACCGGAACGACAGATACCGAGGGCATCCGCCGTGCACTCCTTGCCTATTGGGGCGCCGTGCGTCAAACCTTCCCGGGAGCGTGGGGATTGCCTCCCACAGAGTCGCGCCTCATGGGCGGGGTGGGCATCAGGGCGATGGGCCGACTCATGGACCGCGTGATGGCACATGTAGACGCGAACGCCGTCGATGCCCGCGAGCAAGCTTCCGCCGAACTGGCCCTTATCGCGGACAGATGCCGCTGGACGGACGGCACGTGGGAGGACTTAGGGCTCACATGGAACGACTTGCAGAACACGCCAAGACACATCAGCGCACTTTCGAACTACCTCGTACGCATCTATTTGTCAGCGCGGATGAGTAGAAAATGAGGTTCTACTTTCCCGACAGCCAGGACCTCGTCAGCCCCACGTATGACTTCCAACGTGACGAATACTCCCCACTACGGGTGAGGCAGCGCGATGACCGTTATGCCCACGAGGTGCTGGACGAGCATCCCTACCACGGACTTCTGGTGAGCAAGTCCATCGTCGATGGCTCGATCAGGGGCGCTGGCAAGTACACAGGAGCTCAGCGAGCACGCCTGTATCGCTTGGGCGTTCGTGAGTTCTTCCGACTGACGCCCGAACTCGTGACACTCGGCGACAACGGCGCGTTCAATTACGCTGACGAACTCGTTCCTCCCGTCACCGTAGATGAGACGCTCGACTTCTATGAAGGGTGCGGCTTCGACGCCGGGGTGAGCGTTGACCACATCATCTTCGGCTATGCACCCGAGGCGGACTTCAACACGGTCGATCCTGCTTGGGCCCAACGACGACTGCTGACTCTCCGACTCGCCGAAGAGTTCATCACGCGGGTCGCCGATCGGGGTACCGATTTGGAACCCGTCGGCGCCGCCCAAGGCTGGAGTCCGACGAGCTACGCGGACAGCGTAAAGCAACTCCAGGACTTCGGATATCGCCGCATTGCCCTCGGCGGCATGGTGCCCCTCAAGACTCGGCAGATCGTAGAATGTCTTGAGGCGATCGACGGAGTGCGCGCACCCGAGACGGAATTTCATCTCCTCGGCATCACGCGGGTCGAGTCGATGGGGCGCTTCGCTGAATTTGGGGTGACGAGTTTCGATAGCACCTCGGCGTTCCGGCAGGCCTTCATGGACGACCGGCTTAACTTTCACACCCGTGACGAAGCGTATGTGGCTTTGCGCGTCCCGCAGGTTGACGGCAATCCAACCCTTCGCAGAGCCGTCTTGGCTGGCAGAGTGTCCCAACGAGATGCCGTGAGCGGTGAGCGCGAATGCTTGCGGGCACTACGCGCGTATGACGGAACCGAGTCCAGTATGCGTGAGGTTCTGGCGGCGCTCGCCAGGTACGAGACGATTTGCCAGAGCAAGAAGAGCTACCTCTCCCAGTACGAAAGGACCCTGCGCGCCGCGCCCTGGGCAAAATGCTCATGCTCGATCTGTCGCGAACTCGGCATCGAGGTGGCCATCTTCCGAGGCACCGAGCGCAACAAGCGTCGCGGATTCCACAACCTGTCAGTGCTCGCACATAAGATTCAGAACCTCTCACTTCCCCATCCAACCGAGGACTCACATGGCTGACCGTTACGAACTGCGCCTTCCTGCTTTGAGGATTAGGCAGGGACAGAAGTACATCTATTCATTCGCAGTTGATGGTAAGCGCATCCACGATTTCGCCACGGTCTCGCGGGTCCACCGAGACGATGCGAACCTAAAGGGATACCAGCGGCCGGAGGTGCTCACGCACATTCGGGCCATTCGCCGGTACCTCGAGTCCGATGGTCCGCTCCTTCCCAACGCGGTCGTCTTTGCCTTTGACGACCGCGTGAAGTTTGAGGCGTTCAGCGAAAAATCTGCGGTCGACTACTCGTCGATCGGGGAGCTCGTGATCCCGATCGACGAATCAATCCCGGAAGAGGCGAGGCCCGCTTGGGTTGTCGATGGCCAACAGCGTAGTGCCGCGATTCGCGACGCGGATCTTGCGGAGTTCGCGGTCGCAGCGGTCGGATTCATCGCTGATGGCGAGGAAGAGCAGCGTTCGCAGTTCATCCTTGTGAACAACACAAAACCCTTACCCAAGGGCCTAATTCACGAACTGCTGCCTGACACCACGGGGCATCTACCCCCGGCCTATGCCAGGAAACAATTGCCGGCGCAGATCATGACACGACTCAACGCCGGTCCGCGCAACTTGAAGGGCCAGCCCTTCGCGGGTCGAATTGCTACGCCGACACAGCCAGATGGGTACATTAAGGACAATAGCGTTCTTAGGATGATTGAAAACAGCCTGTCCGATGGCGCGCTCTATCAATACCGAGACCCTGCAGACGGATCTGCGAACGTGGACAACATGGTTGCGCATCTCGTCGCTTTTTGGGACGCGGTTCAGACTACTTTCTACGAGCCGTGGCAACTCGAACCCCGCAAGTCCCGTCTTACGCACGGCGTTGGGGTTCAGTCCCTCGGCTACGTCATGGACGCCCTGACGGAAGGCTTCAACGTCGACGAACTTGATGACCTGGATCTCAAGAGCCAACTGGCGCAACTTCTTCCCTGCTGCGCTTGGACGGAGGGAACCTGGGCATTTGCTGACGACGACATCCGGCGCTGGAACGGCCTCCAGAACACCCCCAGCGACATAAGACTGCTCACTGGACACCTCTTGCGCGCGCTCCGCTAGCCGTCTCCCCGGACTGAGTCTGCTTCGGCGGACAATCGGTTCGGCACTGGCAAATCGGTCGCTCGAGAGACCGACAAACTCATCCTTAAGCAGGAGCACACTCCCGGGCGCGCGCCGTCCGACCACTACCGGAAGGCGGTTTCTCGGGCCAGCGTCTCGCGTCTGCCGTTATCCCCCGAGTCGACGCTGCCGAGGGTCAGGGTGACCTCGAACGGGGTGCAGACTGCGGCGAAGTCCTTGCAGGTGTACCAGACTCCGTGATCGGAGTTAAAGATGGAAGCACGCAGCCACCCGGCCATGAGCATGAATGAGGGTACGTCAGTGCTGCTCGGGATGGAGGACGAGTTCCGCGTCCTGAGTTCGACCGAGTTGACCCGGACATGGTGCATGTGGTTATCGAGTTGATCGACCGGAGGGCCCCGAACTGCGGGATGCCCGCCTCGAGGATCAAGGGGGTCCCCTAGTGCAGTTCAAGGGTATGCCCGTCTCGGGCCAGCGCATAGAGTTGTGGTGCCTCAAGCGACGCCTCACGTGCCGCGAAATAGTTCATGCGACAGGCACGTTCATGCAGCAATCCACCGCCGCGCCCGCACGATCGCGGATCACGACCCGGAGCGGGAGACGGGTCGGCTCGCTTGACAGTCGCGTCGGACCAGCGTGCGGTCAGGGAGGTCGCTGGGGGTACCAGGTTGGGTGGTCGACTGCGCAAGGCGCTGATCGCCCTCGCGGCCCGGTGGCTACCGGCACCGGAACCGATCCGGGGTCCTAGGAATCGGTGAAACGAGGGCCAGGTCGGTGCGCTGAGTGTCGACGAAGCCGGGTGGAAGCGGTCGGAGCCGTGAATGACAAGCTTCGTGACCGCTGACGCAGCTCGGCGGGGGTCTCTCGGGCCGACCCCAGGTCGTTCCGGGCGTGCGTCATCGAGTGGCTAGGGCTGCACATGCCGGCGTTCCGCGGGGTGTCGAGTTGGGCGTGATCGCCCTATGCCGCGCCCCACGCCGGCGAGATCCGCTCCGCGCTAACGGACGCGCGGATCGCGGTCGACAAGTGGCATCTCGTCGCCCTCGAGAACCTGTCGGTCACCCACATCCGACAGGGGATCAGTTGGCAGTTGCATGGCACGGGGGGTCGCCGCCGACCAGGTTTGGGCCCTCGCGGCGGCTGGCTTCTCAGCGGGTACGAGCACCTCTCACCCAAGCAACGGGCCCGGTTCACCGCGGCCTGCCACGGAGGACCCGACCAACGAGATGGGACGCCGCGCACGCCGTCAAGGAACGCCTCCGCATGCCGCTGTCCGAGTCTGACCCGCACCGGATCCGGGGTTGGCTGTACGGCTTCCAAGACGCCGCTGCCAGGGCCCACGCCGAGGCGACCACGCGCCAGGCCACCACCATCGACACGTGGTTGGTCGGTGGTGGTCGTCGCGCTCAGCGAGAACGTGACCAACGCCCGCGCGGAGGGCCTCAACCGAAACCAGCGCCCGCCCCGCTCAAATGCGAGAGCCTTGTCTCCGCAGTGGCGCGAGTGAGGACATGGGCTTGTGCCGGATAACACCGAGTGAGCATCTTCAACACTCGGCGGAGCGTTCCTCGGGCATGATGCGGTCCGCTCTGGGACGGGTCGAAATCGACGGGTTTGGGAGTCATGTGGTGCACGCGCTCACGGTGGACGAAGTGCGTGGCTCCCGTGGTTGGTTTGTGCTGGCGCGCTTCTGCACCGCTCATCGAACCCCAGGAAGGGGCGTAAATCTTGGACCGTCGACAAGGAGACTACGTCGCGTCGTGCAGTTCCTATGCCCGCAAAGCGCGGAACGCATGTCCGCCACCGGCCGCCAGATGGCCGTGACCGGAGCGTTTGGAGTTGTAGCTGACACCACCGTGTGTACCTGGCGCCGGATTCGGTACATTCGCTACCGAGTCGAAAGGGGAGGAAACGCAATGGACGAGACCAACGCGGGGCAGCGCACTGATCCCTCTTCGGAGTTCCTCGTTCTGCGCACATGGCTTCGAGACTGGCCCTCGCCCCTCCCACGCATGACGTTCGCGTTCGGACCCCACCGGCGACTCTTGGACGCAGTCGAGGGTAGTGATGGCCTGGCTGACCTTGCACTGGTGGGCCCGCTCGACGTGGCCACCCTCGTCAGGCATGCACTCCTTGCGCAAGAGGCGAGACATAATGCGCCCTTCACCTTGGTCGTCCCGAGCGGACCAAGATGGCCGACTCACCACCACTGGGGTGTCGTCGGGTGTCACGCGGTCGACGCCGGTCCTGGCAGACTAGAGGTCTCCGCGGGGCCATGGATGCCGGACTGGCTTGCGCACTCCGGAGGACTTCCGATCGGCAAGGAAGCGTTCGCAGCAGGCGACATGAGGCATCGGCGCCGTCCCGATCTCACAATGCCAGGCGACCCCTATCTGGAGGCGGCAAGCCTCGGCCAGTACCAGAGATATACGTCGGCCGGGCAGCGGCAAGCGCTCCGCGCGGTTCTCCTTGCGCCGCCCGGTTCGACAACGCTAATCAACCTGCCCACAGGTGAGGGCAAGTCCGCGGTCGCAACCATCCCCGCGACCCTTGAGGCCAGGCATGGCGGCCTGACACTCTTCGTCGTCCCTACCGTGAGCCTTGCCCTAGACCAAGAAGCGCGGTTGCAGGCGCTGGACGAGCCGACCTACCAACGCGCGCTCGCTTACGTCGGCGGAAAATCTGATGCAGATCGGGAGCGTATCCGGCGAGGAATCCTGGACGGCTCGCAGACACTGGTGTTACTCAACCCTGAGTCGGCCATTGCAGGCTTATCACATGCCCTGACAGTGGCGGCACAAACGGGACGATTGCGCCTGTTCGTAATCGATGAGGCGCACCTTGTCGAGCAGTGGGGTAGCGACTTCCGACCTGCCTTCCAACAGCTGAGCGGGCTCAGGAGGCACCTGCTTCGAGAGGCCGCCGCCAACGGGTACGCGCTCTTCAAAACAGTGCTACTTTCGGGCACTCTTGGCAGGTCTTCTGTAGAACTCCTCGGCCAGTTGTTTGACGAGCCAGGTCCCTTCGAAATCATTTCTTCGTCAACACTGCGTCGTGAGCCAGATTACTGGGCCTCCGCCTGTGTCGATTCCACTCAGCGCGCAGTGC
Organism: Terrabacter sp. Root181; assembly: GCF_001428505.1. Taxonomy (GTDB): domain Bacteria; phylum Actinomycetota; class Actinomycetes; order Actinomycetales; family Dermatophilaceae; genus Terrabacter. The sequence continues at coordinate 329,270 of NZ_LMHU01000001.1, read as the reverse complement.
GACTAGCAGAGGCTGTCGCTCACCTGCCGCGCCCTATGATCATTTACACCGCCCGCAAATCGGATGCCGCCTATTGGGTTGAACGACTGCGTGACGAGGGGTATGCGCGCGTGGGGCTCCTGACCGGAGATACCCAGGGCGAGGTCCGACAGGACGTCCTGCAGCGCTTTCAGGGTTCATACACCAGACGGGGCGTAAAACGGACCGAGTACGACATCGTTGTTGGCACGTCCGCCTTCGGGCTAGGAATCGACCAAAGTGACGTCCGGACGGTTATCCACGCGTGCATCCCGGAGACCGTAGATCGCTTCTATCAAGAGGTGGGTCGCGGGGGCCGCGACGGCAATCCCTCAGTCTCTCTGACACTGTATGAACCAGGCGATCGGGCAGTGGCTAGTAGTCTTGCCAGCACAACCCTAATCTCGGAAGAAGTCGGCTATCCCCGCTGGGAGGCTCTTTGGGCGTCGGCGGGTGGATCTGCACCCGACGGACGCGCACGAGTACGACTCGACGCCCTTAGAACTGAAACGCGGAGCGGCAGGCCTGGCCTCTTCGCCTCCTCCGATCGAAATGTTGAGTGGAACGAACGGACGATGGCCCTGATGGTGCGCGCCGGACTCATCGAGTTCGATGCCGACACCCCGCCAAACCGCCGTGCCGGAGAGAGCGAATCTGAATGGGAGACGAAGCGCGAAGACGCCTGGAGCGAGTACCTGGGGACCGCCGTAATCCGGCTAAGACATGGGTCGATCACGGCCGACGAATGGGGGAAGGCCGTCGCCCAGGTGGCGACCGAGACGCGTCGCAGGGACCGGATCAACTTGACTGGCATGCTAGAGGCTCTCACCGGGCAGTCGAAAGTGTGTGACCTGCTCCTCGACACTTACACGCTACCGCCAATGCCTGCGCGGCACGGCGAGGGTCATTTCCCGGTTAAGGCGTGCGGGGTATGTGACTACTGTGGCCACCCAGGGTCTTGGACATCGGGTACCCCGACTCCCCCAACTATTCCCTTCGTCGGCCCCGTCGCGGAGTGGCTCTCAGAGCGGGCAGGAAACGAGGGTCGACTATTCACCTTTTACGACCGGCCGAGATCACCCGCGCAACTGCAGGACTGGGTCGACCTCCTCGAGACACTCATCCCGACTCTCATGAGGCACGGTGTGCGCACCCTAATCGCATCCGGCCGACTGCTCGGGATGGGCCAATTCCAGCGTGCCCATGTCCACGTGCCAGAACGGTTCGTCTTCCTCCACGACTACCGAAATTGTGTGCGCGATGACCTCCCTCCGGTGGCGACGGCGGCCTTCCTCGGGCCTTTGGATGACGTGAATGAGTTGCCGTCATGGCTGTGGAATGCGCGACTACGGAGACCGACCGTATTCATCCTGCCCAAGGATGTGGAAGACCCCGACGCGCCGTCTCAATTAGCCGTGGTTCGACGCTTTCCTCAAATTTCGCTTTCCACTCTAGTCAGGGGCCACTAGTGACTCTCATAAATCGTCCGAATGCGCTCCCGAGCGTTGCTCTAGTTGTGTATCGGTACTTGTCGTACGCGACTGATGCAGTCACGGAATCGGACCTCGCGCGTGCAGTCGCGCCGACCGCCATCTCGCCACCCACTTCCAGTGAGGCCTCTGAAGAGGAAACGGCGGGCACACGAGCGGTTGACGAGACGGTGTCACTAATGAGGGCGTTGGGCACCATCCTCGTTGACAATGAGTCCCGATTGACGCTAGACCGGGCACTTCCCAGGGCAAGCCAGACCGACGAGGACGTCGCTGTGCTGAGGGGCCATCTGCGGTCACAGATCCTTTCGGACCGCCAAAACGGCGGTGAGAAGTTGGACCTTTGGGCGTCGGACCGGGACATGCGTGACTTCACACGCGCGGTCTCGTGGTTTCTCGTCCAGGACGTGTGGGCCCCGCCCGGACGCTTCAGCGCCGAAGACCCAACAAGAAGCGCTTTCCACGAGCAAGCGCGCCAGTTTCCCGATGTTGGCACGATGGGCAAAGCAGCAGACGGCAAGAAGGTCGCGTTGTTCAACACCGGGATCCGCTGGAATGCGTTTCAGCGATGGGCAGTGTTTCTGGGCCTGGCGACAACGGATACCACGGGTGGCCGAGAAGAGATGCTCGTGCCGGATCCGACCGTAGCCATTCGGGACGTCGTGCACTCGATGGCAAGGCCAGCGACATTGAGTGTCCGCAACTTCGTCAAGCAGCTGACCAACGAGTTGCCTGTGTTGGACGGCGGCCGTCTGCAAGAAGTGGTCACACAGAGGATGGCCCAGGGTATGAACCCAGTGTCGAGGGAACGACTTTCCCCAGCCCTGTCACACGCCCTGCAACGCCTCTCCGACGAAGGAACGCTCAGCCTTGAACCAAGAGCGGACTCCCCGGACGTTATGGCCCTCGCGAACCCAATTGGACATGGCAAAGTCGTTTCAAGGGTGGTGCTCGCATGACTGTCAGTGAGTCGTTTAGCCAGTACCTGTGCTGGAACCCCAGTGAGGTCGAGAAGACGGTCTTTGTGGACGCGGTGTCACCTTCCGATGCTGTGTTCCTTGCAACGCACCAACCCATGAGGATCATCCGGACCTCGTTTACCGGTTCGGGAGACTCAAAATACGTCACTGAGCAAGAACTTCTGCAGGAGTTCCTTCGCGAGAATGAGTCGATGATGCTCCTCCCCATCCGGGGGGAGTCGGGCGCGGGTAAGTCGCACCTGGTTCGCTGGATGGGGGCGAAGATCGGCGATGGGAACGAACGTAGGCGGGTTATCTATGTGCCCAAGTATGGCACCAACCTCCGCAAGGTCATCGAACTCATCCTTGACAAGATGGAAGGGGACGAGGTTCCAGAATTGCGCGCGGCGCTCCACGAAGCGACCACCAAACTTGACGAGAAGGCGGCTCCATCAGCGCTGCTTGCGGCCCTAGCCGATCGAATCGAATACTCGAACTGGCCCTCTCCGGCGACCTCGGACACACAGCAGACCAAGGACGAACTCCAAACCAGACTCCCCGTGCTTTTACGTGACGTGTTCTTCCGCGACTGGTTCCTGAGGAAGGACGGCCTGATAGCGCATTTCGTACACAGCGCGCTCAGTGGCACGCGTCAGGGCGACCACGAGAAACCCTTTGAGTTCACGACGGATGAACTCCCCACGCGCTTGGACGACCGGGATGCCGCCAGGGCCGCTCGTGACGTAAACTACTCACTGAAGTACCCGACCGCGGCGCGTATCGCCGTGGAGATGATGACCACGCAGCTAGGCCCTGCCATCCAGACGGTTTTCGGTCTTGAAGGAGCAGTAAGCCTGACCGATGTTATGATGGAGACACGCCGAACCCTTGCAAAGCAGGATATGGAACTCGTCCTGTTGATTGAAGATTTCACCATCCTGCAGGGCATCCAGCGTGAGTTGCTCGATGCCATCGTCGAACCCACCAAACGACCGAACGAGCCGGATCTCTGCGGGATCCGAACGACGCTGGCTGTGACAAGCGGATACTTTGATTCATTGGCTGACACAATCAAGACCCGCGCCGCGTTCGCCAGTCACGTCTACGACCTCAATGTGCCCTTCTCATCAGGTGATACCGAGGGGGAGCGGACAACTCTCGACTTCGTTGGGCGCTATCTAAACGCCACGAGAGTTGGTTCGGCCGGACTGGAGGCTGCGTGGAATAGGTCAAAGAGGATCGACGCCGACTGGATTCCTAATGCCTGCGAGGGCTGCGGCTTCAAGAAACCGTGTCATGAGAGTTTCGGACAGACGTCCGACGGATATGGGCTATACCCATTCAATGACGTTGCCGTCAAACGGACGGTCTATGCGGTGACGTCGTCTTCCTTCTTCGACCCTAGAGCGGTGCTCGGCCAAGTGATTCGTCGCACGATCGAGGCAGAGGCCGCCGACATCAAGAATGGACTTTTCCCGTCCAAGGAGTACGGCCAGTCCTTCGTTTCCGCAGCACGGCCGCAGAAGGCGTTGCCTGCCAACGTGTCGATGGCAGTCAATGACTTCCCCAGCCCGGAGCGCCGTCGGGTGCTTCTCACCCTGTGGGGCGATAGCCCGGACTCCATAGTCAACCTGCCGCCCGGAATCCACTCTGCTTTCAGCATTCCCATCATCACGGAGGTGCCGACGGAGACTCCGGAGTGGCACGAGACCGAGGCGGCATCTCAGCCGACACTGAAGCCCGACGGCTCGTCCGAGCGGTCAGCGAGGCAGATCGAACTGATCGACCAGTGGGCGACAGGAAATGGACTGCTCGATGCAGATATTGCAAGGGAACTGCGCCAATACCTTGCGGACGCATTGCGGACGCGGGTGGACTGGGACATCACGCTCATGCGCCCGGGGGCGGCCTTCGTCCGGGAGGCCATCGATCAGGCATCCTTCGAAATTGACCAAGCAGCTGGAGGCCGCAGTGCGGGGCCACGAGTGTGGAAGACGTCGATCGGCCCAAGTGAGATCAGCGGGGCTATCCTGCGAGCGATCGTTCAGCACCGGACCCTCGGCTCATGGGTGTTCCCCGGCGGCCCTGATGCGTATCGGCGGCTGTGCAACCTCCTCGACTCGTGGGCCGTGGAGGTGGTTGACCACTGCCGGCGCCTCACGGACGTCGAAACCGGCGCATCCCTCGCAACTGCCATGCAGGCCCTTGTCGTCGGTGCTGCGTTCATGGGGGTGGCCGAAGCGGCAAGCGACGATCCCCTCGACTTGCTGTCGGCAGCATTCACCCCCAAAGCGCAGGCCCACCTTCATGAAACTATCGGCCGGGACGGCGCCACGGGAACTGCTGCGCGGGCTGCCATTGAGGAGCGTCGCAACGACATCATCGAACGTGTGCTCCTGAGTTATGGTGCCCGCCAAGGGGGAGGTGCGATGGCGCATGCGATTGATGCAGTTCCCATGCTGCAGGCAATCGAAGATCTCGTGAGCCTGGGCGATAATGCAGCGCCGGCCGAAGAGGCCAGTCCGTTCGTGGCAGGCTATGCAAAGGCCTTGCTGCGACAATGGTCGGGACCTATTGCCCTCGAAGTGAGTCAAATCCGTATAGCGGTGGAGCAGATCAATAGCGCGCTCGGCGGCACCTCGGATCTATACGAGTTGGGCAATCTTCTGGCGGATGCGGCCCGCGCGGCAGGAGACGTAAAGACATTCTACCCAGGCCACGAGATGCTGAAATTCACACAGGAATGCGAAGCCTTGACGGGCGCCGGTACTCTAGATGCGGTCTATGACATCGAGGACCACCTGAAGAACCATGCCGAAGGGTCCGAGCGAGCGACACTGGTGTGGCTAGCGACGAGGCCGACGGTCCGCCTGTCACCTCTCAGGACATTCTTGATCAGAGCAGGCAACGTCTTGGGGGAAGCACACCAGCGAGGGCAACTAGCGCTCAACGCTCAAAGCGGAAGCACAGGCGTGGGAGATAGTCATAATGCAGCGCTTGAACAGTTGGTGCGAGCCATGCGCCGAGCAGGAGGAATACTGTGACTTCCCTGGTCGATGTCGCGACTGCGGTCATCAAGCAGTCAGATGCACTCCGCCAACTGAACAGTGAGAAGCACCTGCGGGACCGCGTGCTCGAAGTGTCCTCCACGATCGCCACGTTAGCCACCGAACTAGCCTCGGCCGCGTCCTTCGCCGAGCAGTGCGCGGAAGGTGGGATTACCGAGCGACCACTTGTGAGTCCGACTGCGAAGACGGCGGTGCATCAGGTGGAAGCCCTTGCGGCTGCCGCTGTGACAGACCCCTTGTCTGTCATTGGACACCATGACCTGCCAACAATCCGTGCTGATGCTACCCGCGCCACGAACGAACTCAGGGCTGGGGGGCGCGAGGCTTGGCGCGAATACTGCGACCGCCATGTACCCGTGCCCCAGACAGGACTCATTGAACTCGTCGAGCGGCGCGCGGGCGGACCCACGGCGTCGACCGAGCAACTCAAGCATCTCGATGCCAATCTCGCCGTGCTGCGCGCTATGGACCCGACCGATAGGCCGGGCTCAGTGTCTGCACTTTTGAAGACGCTTAAGGAGCGAGGAGAGCTTTGGGCTTCGTTTGATCTGGATCACGTGCCCCCCGCAGTGCGTGACTTCCTGGACCTTTGCGCCGCAGACGGCGCCCCGCTATCTCAACTGTCCTCAGAGGTTACGCATTGGCTAGATGAGGAAGGACTGCTCGATCGCTACGTCGTTGTGCCGGGTGATGACGCGTGAGCGAGGATCTCGCCACCCAACTGCTGGGAATGCTTGAGCGACGGGAAGCAGAACTGCTCGCATGGGGAATTGTCGACGGTGCCTTCTCTCGAGCGGAACTGCGAGAATTGGCGGCGCATCTTGCCACGTCTGATCCTTCCGGTCCGTTTGTAGAGCCCGATCAGTTGATCGATGACCTGCACCAACGCACATTGCTGTTTGCTGTGCCCGGTACGTCCCCAGTTCTGTTCCGTACCCGATCGGCGGAAACGATCCGGTTGCTGCAGTACCTCAGGCAGTGGTTCCCGGGCCAGGACTGGATCCGCACACCGCAACTGGTGTCCGACTTCCGCTATCAACTGGGGCCCAGGCTCTACCCGAGGAGACACATCACGTCAGCATCGTTCGATGCCGGTCTCTCGAGGGCCCTCAGTGGTCATCCTACTGCTGTTCGTGATGCAACTCTGGCCTTGATCGATCGAGGGGTGGACTATCGTTTTGCCGATTTTCAGCAGGTCGCCACAGCCCAAGTCCTTAGCGACATAAAGGCTCCCAGTTCGCGCGGTACCGTAGTCGCTGCTGGCACAGGAAGTGGCAAGACCTTGGCCTTCTACATCCCGGCGCTTGCTTGGGCGGCAGCCAACGTGTCCGGACCGGCCGCAACGCGTGTAATGGCCCTGTATCCGAGAATCGAGTTATTGAAGGATCAATTCCAAGCGGCGTATCTCGAATGTCGTCGCCTGGACGAGGTAACGCAAAGGATTGCCAGTCGTCCTCTGCGCATTGCTTCCCTATACGGTGCCACCCCACTTAGCGCGAAGGACGTACCCACTACACCCGGTTGGGTGAGGCGGCCGGAGGGTTATGTCTGCCCAATGCTCCGGTGCCCCTACTGCGGCGATGGCGTACTCGTGTGGCGGCATGAGGACCTTCGTCAAGGGGTCGAGCGGGAACGACTGGCCTGTACGGCGGAGGGTTGCGATGGCCACACCAAGGAGGGCGAACTCCTGCTTACGAGGCGGTCGATCCAGACGACGCCCCCCGATATCCTTTTTACGACGACGGAGATGTTGAACCGGCGCTTCACGGACTCGTACTCGCGGCACGTCTTTGGTCTCGGGCCCCTCGGTCGTGCACGACCGCCCCGACTAGTACTGCTCGACGAGGTCCATGTGTACACGGGCACGACGGGGGCCCAAACCGCGCTTCTCCTGCGGCGGTGGCGGGCTGCCGTGAACGCGCCTGTGACCTTCGTGGGCTTGTCCGCCACTCTCATTGATGGTCAAGGCTTCTTCGCCGATCTCACGGGCCTTGCTGAACAGGCCGTGACCGAGGTGTCGCCTACCGCTGGCGACATGATCGCCGAGGGCATGGAATACTCACTCGCACTCAGAAGTAACCCAGCGTCTGGCACGAGCCAACTCTCGACAAGTATTCAGACCCTCATGCTGCTTCGGCGCATGCTCGACACCGCCGCCGCCACAAGTGGCGGTATGTACGGCCAACGCGTGTACGCCTTCACCGATCAACTCGACAGTGTCAATCGATTCTTCTGGGATACCCTGAGCGCGGAAGGTTGGCTTTCGGAAAAGAAGCCTCTCGGGAGGCTCCCTCGCAGCTTGGCCGCTCTGCGGTCTCCGCACCGACCGGACACCAATCACTTGCTGCGAGTCGCGGCAGGGCAGTCTTGGGACGCCCCAACGGCTATCGGTCATTACTTGGGGAACACAGACTCACTTCGAGTCCGACGCACAAGTTCGCAGGACGCTGGCGTTGATCTGACTGCCGACGTGATCATCGCGACGGCCTCACTCGAAGTTGGATTCGATGATCCTCTTGCGGGCGCGGTGTTGCAGCACAAAGCACCTCGCGACAACGCCTCCTTCATACAGCGTCGTGGTCGAGCAGGTCGTACACGCGGTATGCGTCCATGGACCGTGACGGTTCTTAGCGACTACGGAAGAGACAGGCTCGCCTACGAGTCGTACGAACAACTCTTCTCGCCAAGCCTCAGTCGCTTGCCTCTCCCCATCGCCAACCGATACGTCCTTCGAATTCAGGCAACGTATGCCCTATTCGACTTTCTCGCCACACAATTACCCCCCCAACTCAAAGGAAATGTCTGGAACGATCTCGCGCGACCAGCAAAGCATGGCAGGATGGCGGACCTCGAGCGCCAAGAGCGACTGGAGAAGATATGTCTGCGCCTGCTTGAGGAACGGAATGAGCAGGATCGACTGTGCGCGTACTTGTCCCGCGCCCTTCAGGTGACCCTCGATGAGGCAACCGCACTGGTATTTGAAGGGCCGCGATCACTTCTCCTCGAAGTTGTCCCAACAGCCTATAGACGACTAGCCAGTCGTTGGGGCAGCAATGAGGCAAGGCTGGAAGGGGACTGGCGCGCAACGCCACTCCCAGAGTTCGTTCCTCCGAATCTATTCAGTGATCTGCTGGTGCCCGAAGTTCAGCTGGACATTCCGCATAGGGACGACGAGAGGCAGGCAGAAGCACTTCCCATCGTCCAGGCCCTCAGCGAGTTCATCCCAGGCCGGGCATCCAAACGCTACGCTGTTGAGTTCGGCGCGCAATGTCATTGGCTCCCTGTACCACTCCAAGCAGGGGATCGGCGAAAACTGGACCTCTCGGATCTAGTCATAGGGGAACCATTGGGCGTCTTCACCGGGAACGTCGATGGCCATCCGCACCAAATAAAGTGCCTTCGACCCCTGAGGCTAAAGCTTGAAGACTTGCCGAAACAGTTACGCGACTCATCTATGTCCGCGCCCAAATGGCTCCGCGAGTTCGTCGTTAAGGCTGAGCCGCTCATGGCTTCGGTGCCCGATCCGTCCGCATGGAGCACGCTCGTGCGAGATGTTCGATTTTTTCTCCACGCAGACGGAACGGACATTACGGCTCGAAGGTTCGCCCCAGGGTGCAACGCAGACTTGAAGTTCCAGGATGGAAGCACCGAACGCTTCGAGGTTGACTTCGTTAACGAAACGGAAGAACCTGTCGCCCTGGGATTTGAGATAACGGTAGACGCGGCCCGCATCGAAGTCGATCTCAACCTTCTGACCGAACTGTCTACCACGAGCCTCAGCCCTGAGGCGTGCCGGGGAGCGGTAAGCGACGCCTTCGTTTGGTCCGTCAGGGACTCGAGTCGAATTCCGAAGGAGGCCAACAGCTTTAAACGAGATTGGCTTGCGTTCCTCTTCCTGTCCGCGATCGCCGAACGTTGTGCGACTGAAGGCTGGGATCTGCAGACCGCGCTGAATTCCCTGAAAGTCGACGACGTCGTTGACGGCATGTCAGAAGTTCTCGAGGTGACGTTCGCAACATTCGCTGGTGAGCCAGAGAGGGATAGCGACATGGCTGAGGAGCCGCAGCGCCAGCGTTTGCACGCGGATCTGGCCGACCTGGCACGTGTGCCCGAAACCGTGCAAGCTCTGATCAGCCTGCTGTCCGAAGCTCGGCATTGGCAAGACACAGAATATGGAAGATCGTGGGCTAGGAGTCGAACGCTGAGCACTCTTGGGGCAGCCATCGTGGACGCCGTCGCCCGACTGTGCCCCGAAATAGACACAGATGGGTTGGTCGTCGACACAGGCGATGCGGATGAGTTCGGCAAAGGTTCTTCGCCGACCGTCTGGATCTCTGAATCGTCAACGGGCGGTGTCGGATTCATCGAACAGATTAGTCGCAGGTACGACGACGACCCCCGTCGGTTCTGGCGACTCGTCGGGACCGCCTTGCGGGAGACGGACGCTGAAGGTGTTGATCGTGAGATATCGCGCTTCCTAGAATTGGCCCACACAGATCATGGAATCGCCACCCTGGTTTCCAGTGTTCGTCAGGCCAGCCGGGAAGGCAACGCGGCGCTCCGGGATGCGACCTCCACGCTCCTGAGTGAACTGAGGCTGCGAGGGATGACGTTGAGCCATGCAGTTGTCGCGGCCCTCAACACACGTGTTCTGAGGCCAGGATCCTCACCTCGCTCCGACGCTACAACTAGGGCGGTCATGGAAACATGGAGAGGCATTGAGGTCTCGATGGGAATGGACATTGACGTCCGCACTGCTGCCTTCATCGCTAGTGGCGATACCACACTCCACTTTCCCGGCCTATCCGGCCCGAACCTGCAGCAATCAAGCCGAGCGCAGCGTTTCGCCATGATGTTAGGAACTCTTTGGCCCCGGGGAGTAAACGCGCGGGCTTCGGCACTTCGTGCGCAGAATCGTTTCCAACGCCTTTCTGGCACGGACCGACTCCTCCTCGCGCCACTGACGGAAACGGAGGCCGCGATTGTCGATGTTCAGGACCCGGACTGGGAGCGCATCGTCGCCGAGAGGCTCACAACTGGCGGAGCGGTGCGACTGACCAACTCGATCGGCGAGACAACGGCCTTGGCGGCCGCCCTGGTTGAACTGCAAACCGCCCCCCTCGACGTCGGGTGGATACTGGCCTACCCCCGTGTTGTGGGCACTGGGCGACGGAGCGATGTTGCCTACGTCGACTTGGAACTCTCGGAGTCGCCCCAATGACTCGCCTTATTTTCACCGAATCCAAGGGCTTGCAGGCGGAGATCCGAGGACTCCTGTCAGCGCTCCTCGTAGCCGAGTTACTATCGCCAAGCAGGGAACTTTGGCTTATTTCGCCGTGGGTGAGTGATATCCCGGTCATCGACAATCGCAGCGACGCGTTCGCTTCTCTGAGCGAAGAATGGCCGACGCAGGAGATCGGACTGGCGCGTGTCTTCGTGTCATTGGCCGAACGTGGAACCGCTGTGCGCCTTCTCACGCGCCCGGACGCGCACAACCTGAGGTTCATCGAAACCACGAGGGCGCGGGCGCAATTGCGAAACGTTGGTGAGCGGTTCCAGGCCAAGACGGGACAAGTTCTTCATGAGAAGGGACTCCTCTCTTCCGCATGGTACGTCAGCGGTTCTATGAACTTCACGCGCAATGGAATCCTCATCCTCGAAGAAGCACTACGCTTCGACTCAGACCCTAGAGTGATCGGGGAGGCACGACTAGCATTCATGAATCGCTGGACCAACCCCGAATATGTGGCGGTCTGACCGTGGACGACCAGACCGCACGCGTCGTCTTCCTCGATGAGTTCTTCGGTCCTGCGAACTCGCTGAACATCGACCCGCATGCAATCGCATTCGCTGACCCGTCGCACAACTTCCTCAAGGAATTGATCCGAGATATCGTTGACGGCGCCCCGTGGCCGTGGCTTCTTCCACGGCGGACCGGCCAACAGCAACAGCCAACCTGGTACGCCGTCACATTTGACTACGCCGACTTCCGACGACTGGGCGCCGAGTTGTTAGCTGTGGCCGGTGATCCATACTCGGACTTCACCCCGGAACCTGCCTCCTTGAACATCGCCGACAAGGTCGAGGCCGCCATCGCACAACTGGGACCCGACAGACGCGTCTATCGCTTTGCGCCTTTGCCCGGCTATACCGCAGCGCTTCGTGCCGGCCTCGAGCGACTCCACAGCGCTTGGGCACATCGACCCCAACGCAGTTGGGTGCGGATCCGGCCGCTCGGCCGCATCCTTCGGGACTTCGAACTTGCCTTGACCGGCCGGCATCACCAACACGCGGTTGAGGCACTCGCTGAGATTGAGCGCAATCGACAACTCACGGCGTCAAACCTGCTCTTCCTCCGTTTCCGACTCGTGGCTACTTTCGAGACCACGCAGAACGCAACCAACTTCCCAGATCTCGCCACCCTTATCGCGATCCGCCGTCCTCGCGCAGTCACAGTCGCATTGCAGCGACTGATGTTCGACGCATACCTGGTCGTAGACAATCAAGCCCTGCCCGTCGACCAGGCGATAGAGCGATTCAAGATCGAGGTCTCCCAACGCTACGGCGCACTCTTCACAGTTCTGAGCCCAACCGATGACCCATCGGCCGCTCGCCTACAGATGCTCGCGGCCTCGACTGCTGAGATACCCAACGAAGGGTACGCCGAGGACGTACTTTCCCGCCCCTGGAGCCTCGAGGTCTCCGCCTGGCTTCAAGCTGTCTGGGCTCGCAGACGCCAAGAACCCCAGCCGCAGCGAACTGCATTGCAGGTGTACCAACTGGGCGACCTCGACGCCGCCTTCACCGCAGCGCTAACAGACGCGCCCGGGCTCGTCCGCACCAAGATCGTCGTTATCACGGCGGTTTCCATCGGCACCCAAGACGCGGCCATAGCCGCGGTTGAAGCCTTCGACACGCTTCCTGAGGACGAGCAGGCCGACCTCCTCAACGACGCGCTCGTCAGGCTTGCCCTTCACGAACTACGCGGCAGGACGAGGTTCTTGCCAGGTAATTGGACGGAATGGTTCCAGCGTCTCGAAGGGGACCCTAACCGCGAGACCATAGAGCTTCTGGACGAAGCATTGGCTGGGTGGCAGGCGACGGTCTTGGATTCCGATCAAGCCGTCCGGGCACTCTCGGATTTGTTTCTAGCTACTCGCGGACCCGCACAGATGACTCTGGTTGCTGACGCCGTGCCAAGAGCACTTGCGTACAGCCAGCGTTCCGGCGCCTCGGGCGCACGACTCGCGCCCCTTCACAATGCGCTCCTGGCCGTCCTCACATATGAATCCGACCTCACAGCCACGGACTTGGGGGCGATATCTGATCTCGCTTCAACCGTCCTGAACACCGGTATGGAGACCGCGCAGTACAAACAACTCCTCTTAGACCTTCTTGACGTTTGGACACGCGTCAAGTCATGGCGCCGATGCGACTGGGCAGCCGACATTCTGGACGCCGCCCTTGCTTCCCCGGCACCTGATCCGGTCAGCCGCGACGCGTTCGTCATCGAGTTGTACTCGCAACTCACGGCGTACGCCGATCGAGTCAGTGAGGCGCAGAGGGTTCTACTCCGCCTCCTTGGCCGCGAGGCCAGCCAACCGATCGAGGTCTGGCACGCGAAATTCGACGACAACGCGGAGGACCCGCCATCCGAAGCGCCAACCCTGGACGGACTCGCTATCGGCATCTACACCCTCGACGAGGGTGCAGCCGCAAAGGCCCGCTCATGGATCCTCGAGATTGCTCCTTCGGCCAAGGTGGTACTAAACCACGAGCACGACGCTTCAGAACGACTTACCGCCATGGTTAGGGGGAGCGACATCGTCGTCATCGGATGGGCCACGGCAAAGCACGCCGCTACCAACCACATTCGTGACATCAGGAGGGGCGGCACGATCGTCGCGATGGCTGAAGGGCGGGGTGCTACGGGGCTGTTACGCGCTGTCATGTCGGCAGTGATCTAGGGTTCAAGCTACAGCGGCGCAGCGAAGGGTTCTGACTCAATACGCCACGGGCGCAATTGCGCCGCCCTCGGAGAACATGACCGCCAGGAAGAAACCGGCGCGAATCCCTCTCCACGACAACCGTAGCGACCACAGCGCACAGCCGGCAGGCCCTTCAGTCATGCAGGCCCTCAAACGGGCTCATCACAAATGAGGGTGTAGGAGTTGGCGGCCCGTCGCTGGCTGGGTAGGCGTCGAGGTCTCCCGAAGATGGAAGTTCTCACACTGCCCATCTGGAAGACCTCGACGTGTGCGACGCTACCTTCGCCTGCCCTGACCTGACGACTTTCACCCGGCTCGACGATCTCGGGCTCGCGGTCACCGGTCAACGACTTGAGCCTGACCGTGCGGTGCTGGCCTGCCGCGTCGTCGAGCCGGACCAGTGGTGCCGACGGTGCGGCTGCGAGGGCGCTCCGCGGGACACCATCACCCGGGAGCTGGCGCACGAGCCGCTCGGTTGCGACCCGCGACGCTGCTCGTCACGGTCCGTCGCTACGGGTGCACCGGGTGCGGGCACGTGTGGCGCCAGGACATGACCCGAGCGGCCGAGCCCCGGGCGAAGCTGTCGCTGCGTGGGCTGCGGTGGGCGCTGGAGGCGATCGTGTGTCAGCACCTGACCGTGGCCGGGTCGCCGAGGGCCTCGGGGTAGCCTGGAACACCGCCAACGACGCTGTCCTGGCAGAAGGGAGACGCGTCCTCATCGAGGACCCGGGCCGGTTCGACGCGGTGGCAGTCGTCGGGGTGGACGAGCACGTGTGGAGGCACACCCGCCGCGGGGACGAGTACGTCACCGTCATCATCGACCTCACCCCGATCCGTTGCGGTACCGGGCCGGCCAGGCTGCTGGACATGGTCGAAGGCCGCTCGAAGGCGGCGTTCAAGGCGTGGCTTGCGCAACGGGATCCCTCGTGGCGCGACGGGGTGGTGGTCGTCGCGATGGACGGCTTCACCGGGTACAAGACCGCCACCTCCCAGGAGCTTCCCGACGCGGCAGCCGTGATGGACCCCTTCCACGTCGTCCGGCTGGCCGGCGACGCGCTGGACCGGTGCCGGCGCCGGGTCCAGCAGGACCTCCACGGGCACCGTGGCCTCCGGCAACCCGCTCTACCCTGCGAGGCGGACCCTGCACACCGGCGCCGACCGGCTGACCGACCGGCTGACCAACCGCAGGCGGATCGGCTGGCGATGCTGTTCGCGGTCGAGGAGCACGTCGAGGTCGAGGCGACCTGGGGCATCTACCAGCGGATGATAGGCGCCTACCGCGAACCCGACCGGCACCGCGGCCGCGAGCTGATGCATGCCGTCATCGAGTCGGTCAGCGCCGGCGTCCCGGCAGCGTTGACCGAACTGCGCCGGCTGCGGCGGACCCTGAAACAGCGAGCAGCCGACGTGCTGGCCTACTTCGCCCGGCCCGGCACCTCGAACGGACCAACGGAGGCGATCAACGGCCGCCTCGAGCACCTCCGCGGGTCCGCACTCGGCTTCCGCAACCTCGCCAACTACATCGCACGATCCCTGCTGGAGACAGGCGGATTCAGACCACGACTACACCCTGGATTGTGATGAGCCTCTAAAGTCGTTTCATGGCAGGGAAACCCACGATGCTCAAGCTCCTGAGGAGCCGGATCACCGACCTCGAGGCCCCCTACCCAGGGTCCACCGCGACGAGTGCCGAACGCAGGGACTGGACCGACTGGCGCTAATCCAGTTCCTGCAGGTCGCCCAGACGATCACGGTCCACCACCGCACTGGAGTACCTGCTCGGCGTGTGGCGGCGTGGTGCCCCTATAGGTCCGGAGCTGCGATCCGGGCCATCGCCATCTAGGAGTATCCGGTGCAGCGTCCGATCCCGATCCTCGAGGTCGCCGATGACGCCCGGTCGAGTGGGCACCCGCAACCTGAACGGTTACCACGAGGCGGCGGGTCACAAGTTGACGCGGGCAGGGACGCGCCACACACGGCGGTCTACTTCGAGCGGCGGTGGAACTCGACCCGCTGGTATTCCTCCAAAGTCCCATCTGGGCGCTGGCGTCGTCCCTGCTCGAGTGCAGCAATCTCACTCTGATCGGTGTCAGTGGATGGGACCAGAGACGTCCCGACGACACGCGCCGCCGCCTTGACGTCGTCGTACAGAACCGTCGGTACTTGGCGGTCTTGCTCGCTCGGGGTCACTTCTGACTCACAAGGGGCGTCATAGAGATCATGCGGCTTCGGCACTGCGGGCAATACTCGGGTGTTCCACTGTCGCGGTGGCTTGTCCACTCGTGCTTGCAGCCTTGGCACTTGCAGCGGTAACGGATAACGGGCATGCGGTCCTCCACGGGCGTCGTGTGAAATCTACCTGGTGAAATTTACGCCCGTTGAATCCCGGAGGAGGCGGTTTGCCAAACATCCACGAGCAGCGATTCCTCGGCCCGTAACCGGTCTGCTATCTCCACGCGCTCCTCGGCGGAGAGGAACGCGCAGAGATCCGGAGCGCTCCACCACCGGTCGAGCGCCGGCACGAAGCCGACCAACTCACCCTGGCGGAACAGGTTGTAGCCGTTCTTCCACCGGTTTCCCGTGGTTCGACTTACCCCGCCTCACGGCGGGCGGCGACGCTCCACCCCTTGGAGAGCAACCGCGTGAACTGTTCACGCTTGCCTGACTGCGGCCGGCGACCGGGTCCCTTGGCGACACGACGAGTGGACAACACGACTCCCAGAATCAAGCAGGCGTTGCCTCGATCGGTGGAAACCCCCCCGCCGTTGACACCGCGCTCTCGCCGGTAAGCACCCAGCTCGCGGTGACGGCACAGGTTGCGCCCGGAGAATCATCTGGCTGGCGGCCGGCCGCGTGCTCACCTCGCCATCCAGATCGCAAGGGTACCTAGCCCTCGAACACACCTCTTAGCGCGCGGGCGCCGAACGAATCGTTCGTCGACGCCTCCGTAAGCGGGCCAGCGTCGAGCACCAGCCGGTCGCCATCCAAGCGGGCCGCCACGGGGTCGGTGATCTCGCCGATGAATTGGCCGCCGGTCTCGTTGCGGAAGGCGAGGAACTTGGTCTCGCCCGTCTCGCGGCCATCGATGAACTTGCCGACGTAGAGGGTCGGGTCGTCGATCTCGCGAGCGCCGGCGATGTCATACGGCCCCAGCACCGACTCGGCCGACGCGATCCACACCCCGCCCGTGATGCCGGCCGCCCGGGCCGCCTCGGGCATGTCCCCGACCGCGCAGTTGAAGAGCAGCACCTGCTTCCCGTCCACGACGTGCGTCTGGAACACCTCGAGCTGCCCGAAGCCGGCCCCCGGCGCCGACAGGGGCTCCCGCAGCTCCCACGTCTCCAGGTCAGCGGACCACGCATGCCCGACCACGCCCCGGTCCACCCGATCCGAGGGATCGTGGGCAGGCCCGACCGCCGACCGAGCCGTGATCAGCATGTGCCAGCCGTCACCGTCCGGGTCAGCCACCACCCACGGGTCGCGGAACGCCTCGTCGTGCCAGTTCCCCTCAGGCGCCGGCGCGTACTTCTCGTACCACCTCCCGTCCGCCTCCAGCACCGGCCCCGGCGCCTTGTCCCACACGTAGAGGTCAGAGGACACGGCATACCCGATCGACTGCACGTTCGCGCCGTGCTCGTTGAGGCGAGCCCCGGTGTAGAACATGAACCACCGCCCGTCCGGGTGTCGCACGACCGACCCGGTCCACGTCGCGAGCTCGTCGAAGGCCGGCGCGTCCGACCGCACGAGGGCGTCGACGACTCGCTCCCAATGAACCAGGTCAGAAGACACCGCGTGCCCGATCGACGCCCGGTAGTGCCGGGCGTGCGGATCGCGCAGCGCCCGCGACGCGTAGAGGAAGAAGAGGTGGTAGTCGGTCCCGTCGTCGACGAGCCAGAAGTCCCAGACCCAGGCCTCAGGGAGACGAAACACGAGTCAGCCTTTCACGCCACTGCTGGCCATGGAGTTGATGAACGATCGCTGGAAGGCGATGAACAGGATGAGGACGGGCGCGGTGATCATCGTCGCGTAGGCCATGATCTGCCCCCACGAGGTGTTGAGCTGCTTGAAGTAGTCGATGCCGACCATCACCGGTCGCAGCTCCTCGGTCTGCACCGACATCAGCGGCCAGAGGTACTGGTTCCACATCGGCAGGAAGGTGAGGATCGCGACGGTCGCGATGGCCGGGCCCGACAGGGGCATGACGATGCTTCGGTAGATCCGGAACCACCCCGCGCCGTCGACCTTCGCCGCCTCGTCGAGCTCCTTCGGGATGGAGTCGAAGTACTGGTAGAAGAGGAAGATCGAGAAGGCGTTGGCGATGAACGGGATGATCTGCACCTGGTAGGTGTCGAGCCAGCCCTGGCTGAACCCGTCGGGCCCGAGGAAGGGCAGCTGGTTCGCCCACCACAGCAGCGGCAGCGCGAGGGTCTCGAAGGGGACGATGAGGGTCGCAAGGATGATGCCGAGCACGATGCCGCCGCCCTTGAACCCGATCCGGGCCAGCGCGAACGCGGCCATCGAGTTGACGAGGATGCCGAGCACGACGGTGACCACGGTGATGATGACCGAGTTCATCATGAACTGCGCGAACGGGACCCGGTCGAAGACGCCCGTGTAGTTGTCCGCCGAGATGTCGCCGGTGGGCAGGAACGCCTTCCAGCTGCCGAGGTCGTCGAAGATCTGCAGGTCGGGCTTGAAGCTGCTGACGACCATGAACAGCAGCGGCAGACCGAACACGAGGCAGAGCACGATCCGCAGCAGCAGCCCTAGCCCCGCCCGGGCTGGGTGCGGCCGCTCCCCGCCCCGGTGGTGCTCGGGGACGGCGGTCTCGGCGACGTGGGCCAGGGTGCCGGTGCCGGCAACAGTGCCGGTGCCGGCGGCGATGTCAGTGACAGGGCCGGTCGGGGTGGCGTTCATCGGACGACGTCCTTGTCTCTGGTGAAGTAGCGGTTGACGAGGGTGACGGCGAGCACGAGGACGAAGAACGCGAGCGAGATCGCCGAGGCGTAGCCGGTCTGTTGCTGCTGGAAGCCGGTGCGGACCGCCATGAGCACGAGCGTCGAGGTCGAGTCGAGCGGGCCGCCCTGGGTCATGATGTTGACCTGCGTGAAGAGCGCGAACGCCGAGATCGTGATGGTGATGAGGATGAACGTGCGGGTCGCCTGCAGCCCCGGCCACGTGACGTAGCGGAACTTCTGCCACGTTCCGGCGCCGTCGAGATCGGCCGCCTCGTAGAGGTCCGCCGAAATGGTCTGGAGCCCGGAGAGCCAGATGACCATGTGGAAGCCCATCGCCTGCCACGCCGACATGAGGATGATCGCGAGCAGCGCGGTGTGCGGGTCGCCGAGCCAGTCCGGCCCCTCGATGCCGAACTTGAGGAGCACCTGGTTGATGAGGCCGTTCTTCTGGTACATGAACAGCCACAGCATCGACACGACGACCATCGAGGTGACGACGGGCAGGAAGTAGACGGTGCGGAAGAAGTTGACCCCGCGCATCTTGACGTTGACGAGCAGCGCCAGCCCGAGCGCGCACGCCGACTGCAGCGGCACGATGACCACGGCGAAGACGATCGTGTTGCGCAGCGACTTCCAGAACGTCTCGTCCTGGAAGAGCCGCACGAAGTTGTCGGTGCCGATGAACTCCGCCGGTCGGGGCGAGATCAACCGGGCGTTGGTGAACGCGAGCCCGAACGTCAGACCGATCGGGATCAGCAGGAACGTGATCAGCAGGACCGCCGCCGGCACCAGCATGAGCAGCGCCGTCGTGGTCGAGGAGCGGGAGCCCTTGACGGGCTTGCGCTCCGGGGGCGTGATCGCCGAGGGGTTCTCGGCCGCGGTGATGGTCGTCATCGTCCATCCCCTTTCGTGAAGGTCCGGGTTCAAGCAGGAGCTCGCGTATGCCGTCCGCCCGGGTCGGCGGGAGGGGCGGCAGTCACGCTGCCCCTCCCACCGCACGCGGCGGCATACCCTCGCGGTTCAGTGACTCGGCTCAGTGGCTCAGCCGGATGGCTGCGCCCAGCGGGTCACTGGAAGTAGCCGTTGGACTTCTGGTTGGCGTCGATGTTCTTGACGGCCTGGTCGAGCGCCTGCTTGGGGTCGGCGCCGTTGAGGATGTCCTGCGCGGTCTTCGTGAACTCCGTCGCGATGAAGGGGTAGCCCGGGGTCACGGGTCGCAGCAGGGCGAACTTCTTCGCGTAGTCGAGGAAGATCTCGTTCTCCCCGCCCTTCTCGTAGCCCTTGACCTGCGCGGCCGCCGCATCCGTCGCCGGGATGTTGTTCGTGTCCCGGGCGACGCTCGCCACGTACTTGTCCTGCGCCGCGAACTTCATGTAGTCGAGCGCGCCGGCCTGGTCGGAGCAGTTCTGCGAGATGCCCCACTGCCACGAGCCGCCACCGATCTTCGGGCCGGTGCCGAGGTCCGGCGGCGGGAGGAAGAGGGTGTCCTTGCCGAAGGCCTTGCGGGTGTCGACCGCCGTCCACGTGCCGTTGTAGAGGATCGCGGTCTTGCCGTTGATGAAGTCCTTGGCCGGGTCGGCGCCGGACTTGAGCGGGACCAGCCCGTCGGTGACGAGGCTCCGGAACCACGTCGCCCACTCGACGGCCTTCGGCCCGTTGAGGGAGCCCTCGGCCGTCTTGTAGCCGTCGCGGTTGATGAGGTCGCCGCCGAAGCTCTGGAGCATCGGGGAGTACGCGTAGGGCCACCACTCGCCGGTGAAGCTCGTCGCGATGTCGAGCGGGTTCTGGAAGTCGCCGGACGCCTTGATCTTCTTCAGCGCCGCGTCGAACTCGTCCTTCGTCCACGGGGAGTCGGTGGTCGGGACGCGGATGCCGTACTTGTCGAGGATCGTCTTGCGCGTGACCATGACGAGCGCGACGTCGTAGTAGCCGTAGGAGTACGTCTTGTTGTCCCACTTGCCGAGCACCGTCGGCAGGTACTTCGAGAGCGTGGCGTCGAGCCCGTCGAGCGGCGCGAGGTAGCCGGCCCACGCCCAGTTCGGCACGTTGGGGCCGTCGATGTCGAGGATGCAGGGCAGCTTCTTGGAGGCCGCCGCCGCGACGACGGACTGGTTGTAGGAGTCCTGCGGGAAGGCCTGGATCTTGACCTTGTACTTGCTCTGGCTCTTGTTGTAGTCGTTGACGATCGTCGTGATGGCCGCGAGCTCGGCCTTGTTGCCGGCGTTGTGCGTCCACATCGTCAGCTCGCCCCCGGCGCCGCCGGAGCTCGAGCTGGCGCCCTTGGTGCAGGCGGCCATGGAGAGGGGCAGCGCCGCGGCGAGGAGGCCGACGGCGACGCGCTTGGTGGTGGGGGTGAGCTTCATCGGTTCCTCCGGGGTGGGAAGGTCCAGCGCCACTGCTAAAACCTTTCAGCACCGGACGGTAGACCTTGGACAGCACCCTGCACAAGGGTTTGCTAAATCCTTTTCACCAGCAGAGACCCGGCCGCGACCGGCCTACCGTGGGGTACGCTCTCGGCAGGGCACCCACGGAGGGTGCCCAAGGCATACGCGACCAAGGGACGACCGACGGGGGGACGATGAACAAGCGACCGACGCTCGCCGACGTCGCAGCCCGCTCCGGCCTGTCGAAGACGGCCGTCAGCCTGGTGCTCAACGACCGCCCCGGGTCACGGCTCTCACCGGATGCGATCGCCCGCATCCACGAAGCCGCACGCGAGCTCAACTACCGCCCCAACCCCGCGGCCCGGTCGCTGCGCATGGGCACGACCGGCACCATCGGCTTCATCTCCGACGAGGTGACGATCACGCGCTTCGCGTCCGCCATGATCCGCGGCCTGCTCGACGTCGCCGACGAGCGCGACCAGGGCGTCCTCATCGCCGAGACCGGCCACCACCCGAAGCAGCGCGCCAAGGCGCTCGAGTTCATGATCGACCGCCAGGTCGACGGGCTCGTCTTCGGCTCGATGGCCGCCCGGCTCCTCGACCTGCCGCCGCTGCCCGAGTCGATGCGCATCGTCACGGCCAACAGCGCCGGCGCCGGGTCGTCCGCCTCCGTCCTGCCGGCCGAGCACGAGGCGGGCCGCGCCATGATGCGACTCCTCCTCGAGCACGGGCACGGCGAGGGCATCGGCATCATCGGCAGTGCCCCGAGCGCTCCCGCCGACCGGCGCGCCTCGGTGACGATCGGTGCCCGCTTCGCCGGCATCGACGAGGCTCTAGCCGAGGCCGGTGCGACGCCGGTCGCGGTCGTCGACGTCGGCTCGTGGGAACCGGCCAACGGCTACGCCGGGACGATGCAGGTCCTCGACGCCGGCACCCCGGTGACCGCATTGCTCTGCCTCAACGACCGCGTCGCGTTCGGTGCCTACCAGGCCCTGGCCGAGCGAGGCCTGCGCGTGCCCGACGACGTGTCCATCGCATCGTTCGACGACGACGAGATCGCCTCCTACCTGCGGCCCGCGCTCACGACGGCCCGGCTGCCCTACGAGGAGATGGGTCGGCGCGCGATGGAGCTCGTCCTGGGCGACGAGCCACAGGGCGAGCACCTCGTCGAGATGCCCGTCCAGTTACGCGCCTCGATCCGCTCCCTCACCTGACACGCGCCGTCGCGCGTCAGTGCGACGTCACCACCTTGACGCGGCCGGCCACGACGCACGCGTACGTCGACGGGCACTCGAGCTCGTAGACGCGGTCGGCGGGCTTGTCCCAGACGTCGTAGAGGCCCGTCTCCTGGGCGGCCGTGTTCCACGCCGTCCCGTTGAAGGTCGCGACCGACCCGCCGTTGAGCAGCGCCGAGCAGAAGCTCGTCGTCGGGCAGGCCACGTCGTAGGCGCCCTCCAGCTGGTAGTCCGTGGGCGCGACGAGGCGTCGCCACGTCGTCCCGT
Organism: Terrabacter sp. Root181; assembly: GCF_001428505.1. Lineage (GTDB taxonomy): Bacteria > Actinomycetota > Actinomycetes > Actinomycetales > Dermatophilaceae > Terrabacter. The sequence continues at coordinate 306,903 of NZ_LMHU01000001.1, read as the reverse complement.
CGAACCGGAGGCTCGTGCCGCCCTCGTCGACGGCGAGGCACATCGTCGTCGACGCGCACGACACGACGGCACTGCGGTCGGTGCCGCTCGCCAGGTCCGTCTGCGTCGACCACGTCGACCCGTTCCACCGCGACCAGTAGCCGCTGCCGCCGTGGACGGCGATGCAGAACGTCTTGCTCAGGCAGTCGACCGCGGTCGGCGCCCCGCCGTTGTAGGTGAAGACCGTCTTGTAGGCGCTCCACGACGTGCCGTTGAAGGTGCTGGCGTGGCCGAAGGAGTCGAAGGCGACGCACCACCCCGCCACGGGGCAGTCGGCGTCGCCGAGGTCGGCAGGAGCGGCCCCGTTGGCAGACCAGGTCGACCCGCTCACGCTGCGCCACGTGCGCGCCGAGGACGCGTTCGTGAGACACCACGTCGAGCTGGCGCAGGCTGCGTTCGAGGCGACGGACGAGATGGTGACCGGGTCGGCCCACGACGTGCCGTTCCAGCGGTAGGCCTTGCCGCGCTCGTCGGTGGCGAGGCAGTTCGTCGTGGCGCCGCACGCAAGGTCGATGATGCCGCCGCGGGTCGCGTCGAAGCTGGTCAGCGTCGACCACGACGTTCCGTTGAAGCGGGTGTAGCGCCCCAGGGACTCGGCGCCGATGCAGGTCGTGGAGACGCAGGACAACGTGAAGCCCCGAGGCGCTCCGAACGCCGTGACCCGGCTCCAGGTCGTCCCGTTCCACCGTGAGTAGCCGCGCTCGTAGTCGGCGGTGATGCAGAACGTCGTCGAGGAGCACGACACGTCGTAGCCCTGGAATCCGTTGGTGGAGTCGAAGGTGGGCAGGGTCTTCCACGACGACCCGTTCCAGCGGACCGACAGTCCCCCGCTCGAGGTCGCCATGCAGAAGGTGGCGCTCGTGCACGACACGTCGTAGGTGGACGAGCCGTTGGGCTGGATCTTCGTCGACGTCCACGTGCTGCCGTTCCAGCGGGTGGCCCATCCGGCGCCGTACATGTCCTGGCCGATGGCCACGCAGAAGGTCGTGGACACGCAGTCGAGCCGGCCCGTGGGTGCCGTCAGCTTGGTCGCAGCCGTCCACGACCTGCCGTTGAAGCGTGCAGTCCAGCCCTTCCAGCTGTCGTCCTGCCCGACGGCGACGCAGAAGGTCGTCGAGGTGCAGGTGACCGACGCGGCCACCAGCTCGAGGCCGGTGGTGCTCTTGATCCGGGTGACGGCACTCCAGACGCCGCTCCGGTAGGTGACGATCCCGCCGCTGTCCGCGACCGCTGCGCAGAACGACGACGACACGCACGACAGCGACGAGAAGCCGCCGTCCGTGTCGGTGTCCGCGAGGGTGACGGCTCGCTTCGGCGCGCTCCAGGCCGTGCCGTTCCACGTCAGGAACTGGCCGGACGCATCGCCCACCATGCACCACGTGGTGGTCACGCACGAGATGGTGCGCGGAGCCCCGACGTAGGGCGCGACCCGCACGGGGGCCGACCACGCGAGCGCCGTCGTGGCGCGCGAGTCCTCGACCGGCGCGGAGATGTTCGGGAACGAGTCGTGCGCCCACACCGAGTAGCCGTAGGTCGTGCCGGGCGCGAGGTTCGTGTCGGTGAACGTCGTGCCGGTGGTCTCGGCGACGACGGTGCCCTCGAAGGGGTCGCCGGTCGTCGCGCCGTCGGCGACCCGGCGGATCGTGACGCCGCTCAGGTCCCCGTCGGTGGGGTTCTGCCACGAGAGGGAGATCGAGTTCTTCGTCGGCTGCGTCACGGTCAGCCCCGTCACCGAGCCCGGGGGCTGGACGTCGGCGGTGGGGCCGGTGACGTAACCGACGATGTCGGCCACGAGGTCGACCGACCCCGAGGACTGCACGAGGAGGTCGACCCAGCCGTCGGCCGACACCGGGGCGAGGACGAGGTTGGCGTCGTTGCGTCCCTTGGTGAACTGCACCTGCGAGCCGGTCGGCAGGTTGCTCGCGCCCGGGAGCACGCTGACGCGACCCTGCGCGGTCGCACGCGTCGCGGTGACGTTGAGCAGGACCGCGTGCACGCCGCCGTACGGCACCCCGGCGACGCCCGTGACCGGGATCTCGGCCCAGCCGTTGTTGTAGACCTGCCCACCACCATCGGTCCTCGTGTCGAGGAGGCGCACCGGCGCGACGGCCGCCATGGACCCGTCTGCGACCGGAGTTCCCGTGCGCACCCAGCCGACGACGTCGGCGATCGCGTGCACCGACCCGTTGCTCGTGACCCGCAGGTCGACCGAACCCGTGTCCGACAGCGGAACCAGCACGAGGTTCGCGCGCACCTGACCGGCGTTGTAGTTCAGGTTCGAGGTCGTGGCGTCACCCGTCAGGGTCGGCGCCACGGTGAGGAAGCCGGCAGCCGTACCGCCGACCGCCGTGACGTTGAGCAGGACCGCACCCGCGCCCTCGGCCGGGACACCACCGCGCCCGGCCACCGCGAGCCGCACCGTGGAGCCACCGGCCAGGATGCCCTTCGGGGCACCCGTCCCGTCGCGGGTGTCGAGGAGCCGCTGCGGGGCCAGCGGGGAGTACGCGCCCGGCTCGGTCCCGTCGCCGGCCTCGACCCAGCCGACGACCTCCGCGAGCAGCTGCGTCGACCCGGAGCCGCCGACGCGCAGCTCGGCGCGTCCGTCGGCCGAGAGGCGAGTGACGACGAGGTTCGTCGCGACGTCACCCGTCGCGTAGTTGAGCGACGACGCCGTCGGCACCGGCGACGCCGCGGCGTACGCCGTCACGAACCCCGGGCCGGTCGGTGACACGACCGTGACCGTCAGGGCCACCGCGCCGACACCGGTCGCGGGCACGCCCTCGCGCCCGGTCACCGGGAACGACACGCTCGAGCCGGCGGCGACCGCCGCCTTGGCAGCGCCGAGGCCGGTGCGGGTGTCGAGGAGGCGGTGCGCCGGCAGCGCGTGCATGCCGCCCGGGAGTGATGCTGCCGAGACCGTGCCGGCGGCCGTGCCCGTGCCCGTGGCCGTGGCCGTGCGGGCTCCGTCGGTCGGCGACGGGGCAGCGGTGGCGTCGTCAGCCGACGTCGAAGCCGAGGACGTCGTCCGTGGGGTGCGCTGCGGCGTGGCGGCGGTCGAGTCGGTCGGGGCAGCCGCACGCGTGGTCGTCGAGCGGTCCACCGAGCCGGCCCGCTCCCGACGGGTCTGTGACACGTCTCCAGCCGCAGGTGCTGTCGAGGAGGCTGTCGCCGCCCGAGCGGGGGCACCCGCTGTCGGGACGGCGATGGTGGTCAGCGTCAAGGACGCCGCGAAAGCAGCCGCGACGGCGCGCAGAGTGGGCATGCGTTGGATCCCCTGTGTCGGGCCGCCCACCGTGGTGCGGCGGGCTCAGGATAGGGGCACGATCCGCTCCTTGGTGCCATTGCCGACGAAACCGGTGGGCCCGGACGAACCCGGCGCACCGGCATACGCCATCTGCGCGTCAGCGCCACGTCAGCGCCACGTCGGCGCTAGCAAGCGCTACCTCAGCGCACGCGCACCGACGACGTGTAGACCTCCTGGTTGGGCGTCGACCCGGTCAGCGTCGGGTTGCCGCGGAAGTCGGTCCACACCGGGTGGGCGACGAGGTCGCTGCCCATCGCGATGCTCGTGTAGTCGCCGATGAACGCGCCCTGCAGCTCCTGGCCCGACACGGCGCCGATGGTCACGAACTGCACCTGCGGGTTGCTCGTCGCGGTGGTCACGCGTGTCGTCGGCGACTTCTTGAGGTTGCCGATGCCGGTCGCGCCGTTCATGACGACGTCGAGGCCGACCCCGTTGGGGTTGTACGAGCGCGTGTAGGTCGAGACGGCGACGCGCCCGTTGTAGGCGGCGACGGCAGGGAAGACCTCGTCCGCCGCGGAGCCGAGAGCAACCGGCGCCTGCCACTGGACCCCGTTGCCGGAGGTCGCGACGAAGACGTCACCGTTGGTCCTGATCGACTGGCCGGAGCTGTCGTAGGAGCCGTTCCGGTCGTCCGCCCACGCGACGTAGAGGCGGTTGTTCGTCCGGTCGATGGCGAGCGACGGGTAGCTGTTGATCCGGAAGTTCTCGCCGGTCAGGGCCGGGGTCTGGAGGTCCCGGTTGAAGGGGAAGTCGTAGTCGGCCGACACCTCCCGGCTGCTGAAGGTCGCGCCACCGTTCGTCGACTTGGCCACGACGACGGCGTCGTGGTCGGTGGCCTGGTCGCACGCGAGGGACTGGCAGACCGATCCCTCGTAGGCGATGTAGACGGCCCCGTCGGACCCGACCAGCGGGAACGAGCCCTGGTCGAAGGGCGTGACGCCGCCCGGGGTGAAGGTCGGCGTGACCGAGGTGCGCGGGCTCCACGTCGCGCCGCCGTCGACCGACTTCGACACGACGATGGGCGATGCGGTCGAGTCGAACCGGGTCCACGACACGTAGGCGGCGCCGCTGCTCTGGTCGACCCCGATCCACTCCTTGTCGTTGAAGACGTCGGTCGGCACGGGGTTGCCACTCGCGTCCGCGCCGTCGAGCGCCACGATCGAGGGCTCGCCCCACGTGACGCCGCCGTCGTGCGAGACGTTGACGGTGATCGCGCTGCCGTCGTTGAGCCGGCTGAAGGCGATGTTGGCGAAGTAGACGGTGTTGTTGGGTCCGAAGGCGATGGCGGGGTCGCCCGCCCCGTCCATGTCGGATAGCGCACCGGTGGCCCCCGTCGAGAAGGTCAGGTGCGGCAGCGCGACGTTCGTCCACGTGGCACCCCCGTCCATCGACGTGTAGGCGAAGCCATAGGAGTCGTTGCGGCCCTCACGCGAGTTGAAGAGTCGGTAGTCGTTCGCGCCGGCCACGATGTTGCGCGGGTTGGCCGGGTTGACCGCGACGGTCGTCTCGTTCTGCGCGGCCGCGCAGCCCGTCTGCGAGCCGGCCTGCACGATGCTGTCGCCGACGATCGCGTCGACGTTCGGGGCCGGGTTGCCGTAGGGGTTCGGCGCGCCGAGGTAGCTCTGGCACAGCGCCGAGAGGCTCGGTTCGGCGGCACCGTTGTCCTCGTCCTGACCGTCGAGCAGCGCGTTGACCCTGAGTGGCTGGGCATGCTTGAGGTGCGGGGAGGCGTGGGCGTGTCCCGGCGGCGCCGCACTGGCCGACCCACCGGCCGGGATCGCCGTGAACGCGATGGAGACGAGGCCGAGGCTGGCCAAGACGGCCACCCTCCGCCGACGGGTGTTGCCCATGGTGCACCTCTTCAAGGTCTCGTGAACGGTGACGATCCCCCGATCCTCGGAACGTACTCTCGGCCCGTCGCGCCCGTGGCCGAACGCGAATCCCGCTGTGGCGCAGGTGATTGCGTATGCCGTGTGGTGGCGGGCGATCGGCGGGCGCGGCTTCGTCGGGGCTGGGTGCGGGCTGGGCGCGGACTGGTGGACGGCCGGATGAGGGCTGGGTGCGGGCTGCGCGGGGACTGGGTGAGGGCTGTGCTGCCGAGGGCGGTTCGGAGGTCGGGGCACTGTCGGTGGTCGCCTCTAAAGTTGTTTCATGGCAACGGAACCCACGACGCTCGAGCTCCTGAGGAGCCGGCTCACCGACCTCGAGGCGCGCCAGCGTGCCACGGGCGGTGTGGCCGAGGGCGGGTTCTGGGAGCGCTTCTCCGGGCGTGTGCCGTCTCCCCCGTCCCGGACCACCGGACCGTCCGCGCGGGCGGGCGCACTGGCGGGGGCACGGGGCCCGCGCGTGGCGCCCCACGTTCGACCGGAGCCGCGGCCGGGTGGGCCGTGGTCCGGGCTGGCGCTCGATGACGCGGACGCTCTCGAGGGGCCCGACCTGCGTCGGGTGCCACGGCTCGACGCCGCCGCCTACGAGCAGATGGTCGACGACCCGTCCTGGGTCGAGGCCACCGCGGCGCGAGGGGAGGCCCGGGCGGAGCGTGAAGCGGAGGTCGACGGCCGACGCGCTCAGCAGGAGGCGATTGCCTTCGAGGCGGCTGCCGGGCTGGGCCTCGCGGCACACGCCGAGGCCGAGCTCACGGCCGCGGCCGAGCGGGTCGCACACCAACGACGCGCCCACGAGGTCACGCTCGTCACCATCGTCTCCGAGCTCGTGTCGCGCGGCATCGAGCCGCCCGACGGGCTGTCGCGCACCGACTGGCTGCGCAGCCACGACCCGAGCCTGACGGCCGGGCAGGCGAAGGCGTTCGTCACGGTCGGCACGGCCCTGGCCGAGGCACGCTGGGCGCGGCTGCGGCTGCTCGTGGCGACCCAGCAGGTCACCGTCGGCAACGCTGCGCAGATCGTCGAGTTCGACGCGCGCACGACGCCGGTGGCCGACCCCGACGACCTCGTCACCGCGCTGGCCGACGTCACCGAGCAGGCACCGCGGCTGCGGCCCGAGGAGCTGGCCCGTCTCGTCCGGCACCACGCCGAGCAGGTGCGGCCGCCTCGCGACGAGGACAGGCTCGACCGAGGGCGCCGCGAGGCCCGTGGCCTGTGGTTCACGCCGCCCAACGCCAACGGCATGGTCGGCCTGCGCGGCGTGCTCGACCCCGAGGGCGCAGCCGTGCTCAAGGCCGCGATCGACCCGCTGTCGATCCCCTGCCCCGAGAAGGACGAGCACGGCCGCACGGTCACGCCCGACGACCGCACTCCCGCGCGACGCCGCATGGACGCCCTGCTGACGATGGTGCAGCGCGGGGTCGCGTCGGCCGACGGCGTCCCGACCACCGACAAGGCCAAGGTCGTCGTCCTCATCGACCTCGAGTCACTCGTCGACGACGTCCGCGGCTCCGGCAGCACGCTCACCGGCGACGTCCTGTCGCCCGCGGTGGTGCGCCGGATGGCCTGCGACGCCGAGATCATCCCGATGGTGCTCGGCCGTGACAGCGAGCCCCTCGACGTCGGGCGCAGTCAGCGCCTCTTCACCCGAGGCCAGCGCCTCGCACTCATCGCCCGTGACCAGGGCTGCAGCTTCGACGGGTGCACGGTCCCCTCGACCTGGTGCGACGCTCACCACGTGACGCATTGGCGGCACGGCGGCCGCACCTCGGTGAGCAACGGGGCCCTGCTCTGCCCGAGGCACCACACCGAGGTCCACGACCGCGACCTCACGGCGACGGTCACCGCCACCGGCGTCACCTGGCACACCTGACTCGCCCGCCCCGCACCCCGCCGACCAGGGCGGGGGTCAGAGGCATGCGTGGGCGATCAGCGCCCGACGGACTCGTCAGGTCCTTCGCCGGAGCTGTCCGCCTCGCCCTCGTCCTCGGCGACGGCGGCGGGTGGGGGCTCCTGGGTGCTCGGCTCCGGGGCTGGCGCGTCTTCTGTCGTGGCGGTGTCGGGAGTGGACTCGCGCGACGTCGTGGACGAGGCGGGTGTGGCGTTCTCCCCACCGTGCTCGTCGGTGCCCGGACCAGCCGCCGACTCGCGGTTCGCGTCAGCCTCGGTGTTCCGACCGTTCGGCTGCTGCGCCTCATCGTCACCAGTCTCCAGTCCGACCTGCGATGGCGCTGCATCACCCGTCACTGTTGCTGCGGTGCCTGTTGCTGCGTCGCCTGCGGCTTCGGTCGTCTCGACTCTCACGCGCGACAGCTCGGCCAGGGCCGCCTGGGCGGCAACCGCCATGGCCTCGACCGCCTTGAACGCCTGAGTCGACCGCGCGAGTCTTGCGGCTGCCTCGGTGTCCGGGAATGCCACCGGCGCAGCCGTTTCGGACGTCCCGACAAAAGGATCGCTGACCAGGGGAACTTCGGCTCCTGGGGTCTTGGCTGCGCCTTCGGTCTGAGCCGTGTCGGCGTCGGCCTTCCTCGCCGCCTCCTCAGCCTGAGCCTTCTCCGCCTCGGCCTGCTTCGCCGCCTCCTCAGCCTGAGCCTTCTCCGCCGCCTCCGCAGCCTTGGCCTTGTCGACTTCGGCCTGCTTCGCCGCCTCCGCAGCCTTGGCCTTCTCGGCTTCGGCCCTCTTCGCCGCCTCCTCGGCAGTGATCTCCTCACCCTCGCCGTCGTCCGCCGCTGGACGCCTGGGGTTCACCGTCTCGACCGCGTTCGTGACCGTCGACGCCCCGAAGTAGAAGGCGGCGATGGCGACCACGAGCGTCGCGAGAGTCGTCAGCAGCTGCTTGGACAGGTCGTCGAAGGACTCGTTGGGCGCCGCGACAAGGACCACGTCATACAGACCGGACCCGTCCGAGGTCTCGACCTTCGACAGCACCTGGTCCACCGGGATCGCGTCGACCTGAGCGGTGGAGAGGTTGTCCAGCTTGCGCCCCTCAAAGCCGCCACGCTGCGCCGACCCCACGAGGAAGACCGACACCACGCCGAAGAGGAGCACGAGCATGAGCGCGAGGATGGCCCGGATGCTGCCGTCCGGCAGGCCCATCGCATACCGCTTGTCGGCCAGCGCCAGTCGCTTCAGCACGATGGAGAGGCAGGCGACACAGAGCACGAGTACCAGCGCTCCGAGGATGACGACGAGCGCGATCGCGATCTCGGCGGGGATGAAGTTCTGGCTGTTCATCCACGTCAGCACGAACGCGATGGCCACGACCGAGACGATGCCGACAAACATCGCCAGGCTGATGGCGGTCAACGCACTGCGCCCTGCGTAGCGTGGACGGAACACCCGGTCCGCCAAGCGACTGCCAAAACGCCGGTTGTCCTGCACGACTGGAGGCTGGTTCTGGCTCACGTGGTCCCCTCACGCTCGCATCCCTGTGACCGCTCGGCGGCGGTCCTTCCACCGAGTGTGGCGCACCATATGCAGCCATGTGCACACTTCTGGGGATTTCGTACGGGGGGAGCTCAAGCCCTCGCCTTCCCGTCGGCTCTACGCGCAGTCCTGGGGACTGTTGAGCCCGCCGAGAAACTCCTAGGCGACTGCCGGGCGCTCGATGCTCGGCGCGTCCGTCCGCGACAGGGTGACCATGGCCAGCTCGACGAGCTCGTGCTTCTCGATCTCGTGCCCGAGCACCGCCAGACGGTCGGCCACCTTCGACTCGGTGTCGTCACCGGTCAGGTCGACGGCCGCGACGAGGAAGACGCGCCCCGGCCCGACGAACTCGAGGTGCAGGAAGGTGATCCGCTCGACCTCTGGACTGTCGTGCAGGGCGTCGAAGGCCCGCGCCCACAGCTCCGGCCGCACGGCCTGCCCGACGAGGTAGTCGCGGTTGCGGCTGATGAGGAAGATCGCGACGACACCGAGCAGCAGGCCGACGAGGATCGAGCCGAGCGCGTCCCAGACCGCGTTGCCCGTGACCTGGTGCAGGAAGATCCCGAGCCCCGCGATGAGCAGACCGATGAGCGCCGCGGCGTCCTCGGCGAAGACCGCCCGCAGGGTCGGGTTCGACGTGTTGGCGATGAACTTCAGCGGCCGCAGCCCGAGAGCCCGCGCCTCGGACCGCGTCTGCCGCGTCGCCTGGACGAACGACACGCTCTCGAGCACGAAGGCGATGGCGAGCACGGCATACGCCCACGTGTACGACGTCTCCGGCTCCTCGTGCCCGAGCACCGAGATGCCGTGCCAGACCGACACGACCGCGCCGGCGCCGAAGAGCCCGAACGCCGCGAACATCGACCACACGTACGCCTCTCGGCCGTAGCCGAAGGGGTGCGTCGTGTCGCGCTTCTGCCCCGCGCGACGCTCAGCGATGAGCAGGAAGATCTCGTTGCCCGCGTCGGCCCACGAGTGGGCGGCCTCGGCGACCATCGACGCCGACCCGGTGATGATCGCGACGACCGACTTCGCCACGGCGATCAGGGCGTTCATCGCCAGCGCGATGATGACGGTGAGCAGACTCTCGCTCTTCTGGCCCTGCTCGCGCTCCGCCGTGTCAGCCATGGTCGCCAGTCTTCCGTTCGGGGGTCACCCGCTCAAGGGGCGCTCGAGCGGACTGCGCCGACGGCATACCCGATGGGGGCGTATGCCGTTCGCTGCAGTCCCAGCGAACGGGCCGCCCCGTCCTGGCGTCGTCTACGACTCGTGCGCGCTGTGGCGCACGACGTCGAAGCGGGTCCGCGCGTGACCGGCATACCCGGGTCCCGACGTCTCGTGCTCGACCGACACCTCGCCGCCCGAGCGCTCGACGACGACGGTCGTCGTGAGGCGCTCGGCCTCGCCGTCGGCGACCGTGAGGCCGTCGTCCTCGACGAGCACCGACTCCCAGCGGCCGTCGACGACCGGGTCGAAGACGTGCAGCTCGACCGACTCGGGCCGGTAACCGTCCGTCGAGGCGGGTGCCTCGGCCCACATCGGGATCGCGGCGCCGGCGCGCGCGTAGAGCGGGAGCCGCTCGAGCGGGGTCTCCACCGTGATCCGCTGGCCGCCGTGGTGCAGCTCGCCGGTGTGCCAGTCGTACCAGTCGCCCTCCGGGAGGTAGACGGTTCGCGACGTCTGCCCCTGCTCGCTCACCGGCGCGACGAGGAGGTCGCGGCCGAAGAGGTACTGGTCGTCGATGTCGACGACGGCCGGATCGCCTTGGTAGTCAAGGACGAGCGGACGCTGCACCGGCTCCCCCGTCTCGGTCGCCCGGACGAACGCCGAGTAGATGTAGGGGATGAGCCGGTAGCGCAGGCGCACCGCCTCACGGGCCAGGTTGTGGATCTCGGGCCCGAACGACCAGGGGTACTGGTCGATGTTGTTCGTCTCGGAGTGGTTGCGGCAGAAGGGAGTCAGCACGCCCATCTGCATCCATCGCAGGAAGAGCTCCGGGTTCGTGTCGCCCTGGAAGCCACCGATGTCGGCGCCGACGAAGGGCTGGCCCGACAGTCCGAAGCCGCACGCCATCGGGGTGCTGACCCACAGGTGGTCCCAACGGGCCTGGTTGTCGCCCATCCAGTTCGCGGCGTAGCGCTGGATGCCTGCGAAGCCGGCTCGCGACAGGATGAACGTCCGGGCCTCCGGCCGGGCGGCCCGCAGGCCCTCGATCGTGCCCATCGCCATGAGCAGGGCGTACTGGTTGTGGTAGCGCTCGTGCTTGGCGCGACCCTTGTCAAAGAGCATCGCCTGGGGCGCGATCTCGCCGGTGGCGGGCTCGTTCATGTCGTTCCAGATGCCCGCCAGACCCGACTCGACGTGCCGGGCGTTGAGGGCGCCCCACCACGAACGCGCCTCGGGCGTCGCGAAGTCCGGGAAGACCGTGTTGCCCGGCCACACCTGGCCGATGTACGTGTCGCCGCCCTCGGTGCGGCAGAAGACGTCCTGCGCCAGACCGTCGTCGTAGACCGCGTAGCCGGGGTCGTGCTTGACGCCCGGGTCGACGATCGAGATGGCCCGGAAGCCGTGGTTGGCCAGGCCCTTGAGCATGCCGGCGGGGTCCGGGTATCGCTCCGAGTCCCACGTGAAGACGCGGTAGCCGTCCATGTAGTCGATGTCGAGCCAGATGGCGTCGCAAGGGAACTCGTCGTCGCGGTAGCGCTTGGCGATGACCTCGATGTCCTGCTGCTTGTACGCGTGCCACCGGCAGTGGTGGTAGCCGAGCGCCCAGATCGGAGGCAGCGACGCACGGCCGGTCAGCCACGTGTAGCGCTCGAGGATGCCCGCCATCGAGGGGCCGGCGAAGACGTACTCCGTCCACTGTCCGCCGTGGAAGGTGACGCGGTACTCGTCGTCGCGGCTGAACTCGTACTCGCCGCGGTAGCCGTTGTCGACGAACGAGCCGGCCGCCGCCCCGGTCGAGGCGTCGCGCTGGTAGAAGAACGGGATCGTCACGTAGTACGGGTCGAACTCGGCGCTCGTCATGTCGGCGCGCGGGTCGTCCGCGTCGAGCCCCGCGCGGAACTCGGCCGTCGCGTGCTCGTTGAGGACGTCGGTGTTCCACATCGTGAAGTCGCGGCCGCGCCGGTTGTGGTGGCCGCCCTTCTCGCCGAGACCGTAGATCGCGTCGTCGCGACCGATGCGCCGGCGCGTCGTCCACGCGTCGTTGAGTGTCGCGTAGGTCCAGTAGCGGCCCTCCGAGTCCGGGATCGACTCGATGACGACCGACCCGTCGGTGCGGTGGATGTCGACGCGGAACGGGTCGAGCCAGAGCGTCACGACGAGGTCGTCGGTGACGAGCCGCCACGCACCCTCCGACTCCTCCGCCCGCCACGTGACGCCGCCCCCGCCGTCGGTCACGGCGAGCGGGTCGATGCACACGGCATACGTCGGCTTCTCGTCGAGGACGCCGCCACGGCTCAGCTGGACGCGCACGACGTCCGAGCGCACGGCGTCGACGCGCAGCTGCTCCCCGTGCAGGCGGGCCAGCAGGCCGCTCGCCGTCTCCTCGACGGAGTCGACACGCTCGAATCGGATGAAGTGGTCGGTCCTCATGCGTCCACCCTGTCAAAGAAGTGCCCCGGTGACACAGCGGTCCGTCACGACCACACCCCAGGTCGAGTCGGCAGGTCCCCGTGGCTCAGCCGGCCGGGTGCGGGCCCACGGTCGGGTGGCGCACCTCGGCGCCGGTCACGACCGGCGACCTCCGCGAGGCGCGGAGCACCCTCGCCACCATCGACGGCCGCAGGAGGGAGGCCGGCGGGTCCTCGAGCTGGAGGACCCGGTTGAACGAGCGGGCCACCGGCAGGGACGCGTGGGCCGCATAGATGACGCGCACCATGTAGCCGTTGAGCTGGGCCGTGCCGACCGGCCGGTCGCCGACGGTCTCGGGGTGGCCGAAGTCCCCACCGACGGCGATCCGCCATGGCGCCTCGATGATGCGGGCGGCCTTGCGGTGGAAGCGTTTCGGCAGCTCGTCCGACAGGATCCCGACGCGACCCGCGACCGCGCCGAGCGCAGCCGCCTGGAGCGCCGACGACGTCATCCCCTGCCCGTAGATCGGGTCGAAGCTGCTCGACGCGTCGCCGAGCGTGACGAGCCCCGGAAGCAGTGCCCGCACCTTCTCGTAGTGCCGGCGCTGGCTCGACGGGAAGCGGTAGGTGTGGATGTCCGAGACCCGCTCGCACTGCGCGATGAGCTGCGCGACCGCGGGTGTCGAGAGCGTCGCGGCGAAGTCCACCAGCCCGTCGTCGGTCGCGGGCGGCACGTCGCCGTGGACGCCCGACAGCGTCACCTGCCACCGGTCGCCCTCGACGGGCACGACGGCGCCGCCGCGGAACGATCCCGGGTTCTCGATGCTGACGAGGAACATCCCCTCGAAGTCCTCCGGTGCGCGGCGCAGGAAGAAGGAGGAGTAGCCGATGTCGATGCCGACCTTGGTGACGGGCGGGTCGAGCAGCCGGGCGGCCGCGAGGTCGTGGGCGATGCGTGAGCTGCGCCCGGAGCAGTCGACGACGAGGTCCGCGGGTCGCGCCTCTCCGGCGACGACCACGCCGGTGACGCGACCCTGCCGGACCCTGAGCGACTCGACGGTCACTCCGTCCTCGATCGTCACGGAGGGCAGCGCGGCCACGCGCCGCCGGACGACGAGCTCGAGGAGGGGGCGCGTCATGCCCAAGCCGGGGCGTCCCCAGTAGCCGCGGGCGCGATACGCACCGCCCTGGTGCACCCACGCCCCGAAGCCGTCGACCGGGACCGCACCGAGCGACGTCAGCTCCTCCTCGATGCCCGGGAACCACTGCCGTAACCGGTCGAGGCCGGCCGAGAGGAGCACGTGCAGGTGCCGGCCCTGCGGCACGCGGCCGCGAGGTGCGACCTCGTCGGACAACCGCTCCCGCTCCAGCACGACGACCGACTCCGCATGGTCGGCGAGGGCCCGGGCCGCGAGCAGCCCGGCCATGCTGCCGCCGACCACGACGACCCGACCTGCACGCCCTGCCCGACCTGCACGCCCTGCTCCCACAGCCCACCTCATCTCGCTGACGGACACGACAAGGCTAGAGCTCCGGGGGTTTGATGGGGGCATGACGAAGCACCCCGACCTGCCGACCGCCGCCGCCGAGCCGTGCAGCCACGTCGCCGGCAACGCCCTGAGCCCTGCCGACCCGACACCGGGGATGAGCCGGCAGGTCGCCCTGCACACCGAGTCGATGTGGTCGGGCACCGTCGACACCGAGGCCGGCGCCGTCTCCGGCTGGCACCACCACGGCGACCACGACACGACGCTCTACGTCGTCTCGGGCCGGATGCGGCTCGAGTCGGGGCCGGGCGGCGAGGTCGTCGTCGAGGCCGGCCCGGGCGACTTCCTCCGGGTGCCGGCAGGCGCCGTGCACCGCGAGTCCAACCCGGGCGACGGCACGTCCCGCGCGGTCATCGTGCGCTGCGGGTCGGGCACGCCGACGGTCAACGTCGACGGACCCGCCCCCACCACCGACCCCGCCGCTTCCCCTGACACGTCCCCTCACACGTCCCCTCACGCGTCCCCGGACGCCGACCGCACCTGAGCGACGAGGGAGCCCACCATGCGCGCGACGATCACCGCAAGCGGCGGAGCCGACCCGGCCGTCGCCTGGGCCCGCTACGAGAACCTCGAGCTCTGGTCGACGTGGTCGCCGCAGATCCAGGAGGTCATCGCCGCCACGCACCGCCTCTCCCCCGGCCTCAACGGCCTGGTCGTCGGGCCGCTCGGGGTGCGGGTGCCGTTCGAGGTGCTGGCCGTCGACCCGGAGGCGATGGAGTGGAGCTGGCACGTGCGGCTCGGCCCGGTGCACGCCAGGCTCGACCACGTCGTCCGGCACGCACCGGGCGGCTGCATGACCGAGGTCGTCATCGACGCACCGGCCTTCGCGGTCGTCGGCTATCGCCCGCTCGCCGCGCTCGCGCTGCGCCGACTCGTTCGGCGCGACCTCTAACCGGCTGGTGGGACCGACCCGCCTGCCTGCCCCCGCCGCGCCAGCTGGAGTCGCGCCGCCTGGGCATCCGCGGCCCGGCACGCGTCGACGATCTCGCGCAGCGCCCCGTCGACGTCGGCCGCGTGGTCGAGCGCGGTGACCTCGCGCTCCGGACCGTGGATGCGTATGCCGTGTGGCACCGCCGAGCTGATGACGAGGGGTAGCGGGTCTGCCTCGGGATGGCGCAGGGACGCGTCCTCGCGGTCGAGGCGCCCGACGTAGACCGGCTCGACGCCCCGGCCGTTGCGGGTCGGGCGCACGACGACGACGTTCACGTCGTCGGTCGCCGGCGCGATGCTGTCGACCTGCTTCGCGGCGGCGAGGACGACGGAGGCCAGCCCGGCGGCATACACCCCGTTGCGCTCCCACGCCGTGCGCGCCCGCCACGTCGTGCGGCCCGACGGGCTGACCTCGCGGCCCTCCTCGGCGACGATGCCGATGGTCGCGAAGCGCACGAGGACCGTCACGTAGGCCCGTTGCGTCACCGGGTCGGTGCCGGCGTCGAGGCAGGTGAGGTCGTTGCCCGAGAGCCGCAGTGCCTCGTCGACGACGGCGACGACCGCGGCCGGGTCGTGCGCCTCGAGGAGCTGCCACGCACCCGACGCGAGGGCCTCGCGCCGGTCGGCGATCACCCGGCGCGCGACGTTGCTGGCGCGCACGAAGGCGTCGGCCCGCTCGGCGGCGAGCGCCTTGAGCTCGGTGCTCTCGGCGCGTGAGAGGCCCTTCGCCGTGGCACCGGTGGCGGCGAGCGCCTTCTGCCGGATCGCCGACGTCTCCGAGGCGGTCACGGGCTCGAGCGGCGTCACAGCGGGCGGGCGGATCGCGAGGAACGCCTGGCGGTGCACGGAGCACAGGTCGCGCTCCACCCCGAGCGCCGCGTCGCGGTCCGTCTCGCGTCGCGCCTCGAGGGCTCGACGCGCGAGCTCGCGGATGGAGAGCGCGCCGGCCCCGGGGTGCCCTCCGGAACCTGCCCCCGCAGAGGTGCCACCCGGGAGGTCGCCGCTGTCCCGACGCCCGCGCCGCAGCAGGCGCAGGCCGCCCTGCCGCCCGCCGCGTCCGCCCCGACCGGACCTCCCCTGCTGCCCGGACTGGGCCGACTGCGTCGCGGTCATGCCGGGAGTGGCCGCCTCGATGGCGGGCGTCATGACGTCGGCGAGCGCCGCGGCCACGGGGCCACCGACCCGGAACTGCACGCGCAGACCGGACGGGTGCGCCACGAGCCGCAGGATCGGTGACAGCCGGATGCCCGGCGCCACCTCGCCCTCGTCGCCAGCGCCGCCGACGTCCGCCCGCGCGTCCGGCTGCACGAGCAGGCGTCCGGCGGGCGCCGGTGCGGAGCCGTTGAGGACCGACCCGTTGCTCGGGTCGGTCACGCTGCCTGTCGCCGCGCCGCCCACCCCCCGTGGTTGGTAGTACTCGCGTCCCGCCTTGGTCGCGGGCGCCGCATCGCCCCCCGACGAGCTGCCGTATCCCCCGTAGGTCGCACCCCCCGCCTGCCGAGCCCGCTCCGGGAAGAGGGCGGCGAGCGACACCGTCGACTGCGCCGCCACCGTCGCGAGGGGGAAGGAGACCTTGCTCAGGCGGCCGCGTCCCTGCCGCTTGGACCTCCCCGACCGGGGCTGCTGCTCGGTCACCGACCAGAACGTCCAGTCGGCCGGCGGCTCGGGCCACTCGGGGCCGGGCAGCCACTCGTCCGGCGGCACCCACGTCGCAGGTGGCGTCGGCCACCCCGGCGGTGGGTTGAAGTCAATGGTCACAGCACGGCCCCCCTCGGCCACCCCTCATGGCCCTCCCCGCCGGGCATCATCGCGCATCGACGGGCCCGCGACCGAGGGATGGTCCAGACGTCCGCGCACCCGTCGTCGCAGCGTAGCGCCGGAACCGCCGCCGTGGTCGGCTCGTGAGGGGCGTATGCCGTCCGCCGCGACGCGCCCTCAGCGACCTCGGGCGCGCGGCCCCCGCGGCGTCCGGGCGGCCGCGACGACGGCGAGCAGCACGCACACCGGGACGACGACGAAGAGGATGACGGCTCCGGCGCGCACCTGGTCCGCGGCGAGGTCGGGCAGCCAGGGCAGGTCGAGGCCGCCGAGCGGCTCGGCGGCGAGGATGGTGGAGCTGCGGGCCAGCCAGGCCGCCGTGGCGAAGGCACCCACCACGAGAGCGCCGAGACACAGCAGGACGGTGCGCAGGGGGCCACGCGCCGGCGAGTCGGGAGCTGCGGTCATCGCCGTGGCCCAGAGGACTCCGACGGCGAGGGCGGACGCGACCATGACGAGATGACCGGGGTGGGTCGTGAAGGCGAGGTCGAGCAGGCCGCTCGCGTGCAGCACCACGAGCCCGGCGACGAGCAGCACCGTCGCGACGACCGGACGCGTCAGCGCGCCGACGACGCCGGAGCGCGCCAGCCCGACGACGACCTCGCGCGGGCCGAGGGTGCCGTCGTCGCGCGAGGCGAGCGCGCGCTCGGCGAGCCTGACGGGTGACCCGGCGACGAGCGGCAGCGGCACGACGAGGGCGAGCACGAGCAGGAGCGCCGTGTGCCACGCGAAGGAGACGCGACCGTAGGTCCCGAGGGGCCCGCTCGTCGTCCAGACGAGCAGCAGGCACCCGAGCACCCACGAGGTGGTGCGCAGGCGGGACCAGCCGACCACGGCCTGCGCCCGTCGGCGCCCCGCGCGGCTGTCCTCGAGGGGTTCGGCACGACTCCCGTCGCGGTGCGACTCGACCAGGGCCCGCGCGGAGGCCACGCGCGCGGCGACGACCCCGGCGGCATACAACCCGATGGCGACGACGGCCACGGCGAGCCAGAGCCAGTCGGTGCGCCAGGTCGCCCACCATGTCACGGTCGCGGGGTCAGGTGGCGCCGGGAAGCCGGTGACCGCGAGCGCGGGGGTGGGGTCGGGCAGCTCCTCGGGCACGGGCGGCGCACTGCGCGACAGCGCGGCGGCGACGCCGAAGGTCGCCCCCATGACCGCCACCTCGCCGAGGGCGAGCCGCACGAAGGCGCGCTGACCGACCCCTGCGTCGAGGCCGTCGAGCGTCGAGCGCCGGTGCCACCAGCCGGCCGCGCCCAGCGCCACGAAGGCGAGCGACTTCACGACGATGAGCAGGCCGTAGGGCGTGCCGAGGTCGGACCAGGAAGCAAGGCGCGTCGTCGCCGCCAGCACCCCCGAGAGCCCGACGGCGACGAAGGCGGCGAGCGCCAGCGTGGAGTAGCGCCGGGCCGTGACGCCCAACCGCTCGCCGAGCCAGCGATGAAGGACGACGAGCACGACGAGGCCACCGACCCACGTCGTCGCACCCACCAGGTGCAGCCCCATGGCGTTGACCGACGTCTCGTGGTCGTCGGAGGCGCCCGTGTGGCTCGCGAGGCCGAGGACCCCGATCCCGGCGGCGGCAAGGGCTCCGAGCCAGGCGGCTGCGGTGCGGCTGCGCGCGAGGGCGGCCCCGGTCGCGACGACGAAGGCGCAGGCGCCGCTGATGAGCCCGATCCGCGTCGCGTCGATCTGCCACACGAGCGCTTGCAGCTGCTGGACGAGCGCGGGGCTCGACAGCGGCAGGCCTGCGGCGTCCGCGAAGGTGAGCACGGCCCCCGCGAGCGCGGTGACGAGCCAGAGGAAGCCGGCGCCCACGGCGAGACGCAACGGCGCCGTCGGGGCGGTGGCGCGGATCCGCGGCCCCGAGCGGACGGGCGCTGGCACGAGGCAGGCTGCGAACGCGAGGGAGGCGACCGTGACGGCCGCTGCGACGTCGTGGACGACGCGGACGAGGGGCACCGACCACCGCACGAGGGGCCCGGCGTCCTCGACGAAGACGAGGGGGTCCATGGCGCCCGTGGAGCTCGCGGCCACGACGCACGCCACGAGACCGGCGACGACGGCGACCACCGGGGCGACGGCGGGCGGCACGGAGCGCCGCGTGGCCGGCGCCCGTGGCACCGGACGCAGGTCGTCCCCGGCTGCCGAGGCGTCGGGCCGCACGGGGCTGCTCATGTCGGGATGCTCATGTCGGGCTGCTCATGTCGGGCTGCTCATGTCGGCCAGCTCATGTCGGCCTGCTCATGTCGGCCTGCTCATGTCGGCCTGCTCATGTCGGCCTGCTCAGGTCGTGCACGTGGATGCTCATGTCGACGAGTTGACGAAGCCGATGAGGATGGCGCCCCACCACCCGACCTGGGACACGACGGTGGCGGTCATCATGAGGCGCCAGTCGCGGCGGGGCAGGTTGCCGGGCGTGACGTACGCCGGCAGCTGGGCCATGCGGCGACGGAGCGCGGACATGGCTGCGCCGTTCCAGGCGACGGCGAGCACGAGGACGAGCTTGGTGACCGTCAGCGGTGACGTGAGGTTCGGGTGGAGCAGCGCCCCGGACACGATGAGCCCGGCGAGGCCGCCCCAGATGAGAGGACCGGCGCCGGCCGCGAGCCGCGTCGACTCGGTCAGGCCGCGACGTCCGGCGAGCCAGAGCAGCCCGTGCCAGTCGATGACGAGGACGGCCCCGAACGAGACGACGAGCGCGAGGACGTGGAGGGAGAGGACCGCGGGGCGCAGGGCGTAGTCGGCGGGCACCGCCCGCGACAAGACGATGGCGGCGAGCAGGGCGCCCAGGATGATCGGGAAGCGGTAGACCGGCAGCAGCCTCGACAGGGCCGGGAAGATGTCGTCGCCCGGGTGCAGCGGGATCCGGTCGGCCGGGGCGGCGGCGTCGCGCTGCTCACGCGGACCGGGGACGTCGAGCTCGTGGCCCGCGGGAAACGCGCCGGGGCCGGGGAACATCTCGAGGATCGCGTCGAGCATGGCGATGACGTGCGAGTCCTCGTGCCGCGCGGTCCCCGAGGGTGCGGTCACCGAGGCCGCGGTCCCGGCGGCGCCCGAGCTCGGCGACGGGCGCCCGGCGACGATCGGAGCGGCCGGGTCGGGCGGCGGGACGGACGGGACCGGCGCGAAGGGCACGTCGGGCGGGGCCGGCACGTCCGGCGACGCCGCCGGGAGGGGCGTCGTCAGTGCGCCCGGAGAGTCGGACGACGCGGGGGATGCGGGGGACGCGGGGGTCGCACCGTCGTGCGCCTTGACCCATCGCCGGAGCGTGCTGGCGCTGACCCCGAGGTCCGTGGCCACGACGGAGAGCCGCGCGTCGGGCGCTTTGGCCCGTTCGACGGCATTTGCCCGAAATACACTGTCGTAGTGACGTTTCGAACTCTGGACACGCGGACCGGGTGCATCCTGACCCTCGCCGGGGGGAAGCACGGTCACGACCACCACCCCCGCTCCACTCCCCGAGCACCACCGGATGAACCATGACACAACAGGATTCGCTCGGAGGATAGCGCCGAACCCTGTCGCGGCATCACCCCTGGCCACCCCTCGGGCAGCGCCGCCGCTACGGCTGCCGCGGGGTTGATATGCCGTATTCGACCAGATCACAAGGGGTTTCGGTTCGGGTACGCACGGGTAGCGCGTTATCGTGCAAGCGAGGTCGCAAGTGCCGGTGGGGGCCGGG
The DNA here is from genome assembly GCF_001428505.1 of Terrabacter sp. Root181. Classification (GTDB taxonomy): domain Bacteria; phylum Actinomycetota; class Actinomycetes; order Actinomycetales; family Dermatophilaceae; genus Terrabacter. Next base: position 286,699 of record NZ_LMHU01000001.1, on the reverse strand, counting down.
GCATCCGCGCGACCGGCGGCCGAGTAGGGGATGGGATGGGTCAGCAACCGCAGACGCGTCGGGCGATCAAGGAGCAGCAGCGGGGTCGACGGGGGATCCTCCCCGTCCTCATCGGCGTGCTCGCCGTGGTCGTGCTGGGCGCCGCCGTGTGGTTCGGCAAGGGACTGTTCACGTCGGCCGAGCCGACCGGCTCGCCGAGCGCGATACCCGGCGTCGCAGCCCCTCTGACGACGACGCCCGCCCCCAGCACGACCCCGTCGACCACGCCGTCGGAGACCACGGGGGCCACCGAGACGCCGGAGGTCGACCCGATCGTCAAGGCCGTCGCGTCGTGCCGGGCGAAGTGGGCCCTGCAGTCAGCGGCGCGCGCCGACGCCTACCGCTCGCTCTCGCAGTGGGACCGGCACCTCAAGATCATGAACGACCTCCAGGCCGGGAAGCTCACCCTGGCCGAGGCCAAGGCTGCCTGGCCCGCGACGACGGAGAAGGCCGCCGACAACATCGTCGCCTTCCGCGCCGCCGACAGGGCCCTGGCCGCCTCCAAGGACGCCTGCGCGGTCGCCGCCGGGGCGACCGGGGTCGATGCGGACGCGATTCGCCGCTGCGCGGCCTCACTGAAGGCCGTGGGCGGCGTGCTGGCCCAGGCCCGCGTCGCCATCGCCCCGTGGGAGACCCACCTCAAGGACCAGTCCCACTTCAAGGCCGGCGGCATGACCCCGGCTGCGGCGGAGGCTGCGTGGCGGGCGCTGTGGCAGAAGGGTCTGGCGACCCTGCCCGGCTACCAGGCCGTCGCCCCCCAGGGCCAGTCCGCCGCCTGCACCCTCCCCTCCTGACCCCCCACCCACCTGACCCACCACACCCGACCCCGCCCCTCAACCGTCGAGAGGCCACGTTCGGCCCCCTCCCAACCGTCGAAGGGCCACGTTCGGCCCCCTCCCAACCGTCGAAGGGCCACGTTCGGCCCCCTCGCGACCGTCGAGGGGCCACCGACGTTCAGGCGTGGCCGGTCTCCAGCAGCCCGTCGAGCTCCTCGTCGCCGAGCGCGTCGACGCACATCTGCACGATGCCCATGACGTCGGCCTCCGGGGCCGCGGCCACGAGATCGTGGGCGGGACCGTCGAACTGCATGGGCCGAGCCGCGGACCCGAGCAGCAGCGGCAGCGGGTCGGCGAGCGCCGGACGCAGCGTGACGGCCTCCCGGCTCAGGCTGCCGACGTAGATCGGTTCGAGCCCGTGGCCGGCCTCGGTCGGCCGGACGATGACGAGGTGGATGTCGTCGGCGGCGACGGCGACACTGATCGACCGCCGGGCCGTGGCCAGGGCGAACGACGCGAGCCCGCTGAGATAGAGCGCATTGCGCTCGGAGCGCGGGCGGCGACGCAGCATCCGGCGTCCGCTCGACGAGACCCCCGGTCCTCGCTCGGCCACGATGTCGAGTGAGGGGTAGCGGCCCACGATCGTGACGTAGCCCCGTGAGGTCTCTGCGTCCCAGCCGGCGTCGACGCACGTGCAGCCGCACTCGGCCGCGGCGAAGTCGGCATCGAGCTCGGCGATGACGGCGCAGCGATCGTGTCCGGCGAGGTGGTTCCACTGGTCGTCGAGGGCGGCGGCGCGGTGCTGGGAGACGACGACGTGCGCGAGGTCGAGGGCGCGACTGAAACCGTCCGCCTGGGTCTCGGCGATCGCCTTGGCCTTGGCGCGCGCGGCGCGCTTGAAGACCGACACCTGCGGCAGTGCAGCGTGGAAGGCCTTGCGCTCGAGCAGGCTCCGCTCCTTGGCGGAGATGGCGGCCGCCGCCGGCGGCTCGGGGCGTCGGCGGGGTGGATGGTTCTCGAGGTGGAGCGCTCCGAGAGCCTCCTCGATCGACCGCAGGGCGTTCAGGTCACCCGACTCCTGGGCCAGGCGCGCGCGCACCTCGAGCTCTGCCAGCGTCGCGGTCCCGTCGGAGCCTCGGTCGGAGCCTCGGTCGGAGCCACGGTCGGAGCCCCGGTCGGAGCCCCGGTCGCCTCCCGTCGACGCCGACGTGCGCGCTCCGACGCCGGTGCCCACGCGCGTACCGGCGATGTCGTCGAGGAAGGCGCGCAGCCCGGACGTGGCGGAGCCGAGTCGCACCTCGGGTGCGACCCTGAGCGTCAGGTCCACCTCAGAGGTCCAGCCGGCCTGCAGACGTCAGGAGGCCGTCGAGCTCCCACGAGCTGTCCGCCACGGCCCGCGCCGGCTCGACGGCAACGCCGGGAGCGGTCGTGAGGGCGTCGGCCGCGGCCCGGGCGCGCAGCCCGGCGAGCCAGCTCCCACGGTCGGTGCCGTAGGCGCGGTAGGTGGCGGCGGTCGTGCGCCGTGGCGTGCCGAAGCGCGGCGTGCCGGCCTCGCCCGGGGCGCCCAGCGCTCGCCGGTCGACGATCCAGAACGTCCAGCCGCGGGGCGGCGTCGGCCAGCCGGGGTCCGGCATCCAGTCGTCACCGGGAGCCCACGACGACGACGGAACCGGCCATCCCGGAGGAGCGTTGAAGCGCACCGACATGTCTACCCCTTTGACCAGAGCCTCGACGGGGCCGACCCTGACCTCGGCCCCACAGTCGCACGGTACGACCCAAAGGTGGTCAAAGTCTTCGAAATGGACAAATAGGCAACCCCTTGGACACGACCGCTCTCAGGGACCGTTCGGGGACGTCTCGGGGTCGACCCCGATGGGCACCGTCACCGCCGACGGCCACGCTGGGACACATGACGCCGAGCACGCTCTCCCCGGCCCGCCCCACCGGCCCTTCGAGCGCCCACACACCGCCTGCGTATGCCGTCACGCCGCCAAGGGCGCAAGCCAGCCGTTCCGCCTCCGCCGCCACCATCGACCTCCGGGCCGACTCACCGCTCGCCACGTCGGCGACGGCGTCGGCGCCGGCGACGGCGCCGGCGTCCGCGTGGGTGTCCACGCATGCGGCCTCCACGGGAACCCGGACGACGACGGACCGCACGCCGCTGCTGGCGCTGCTCGCACCGCTCCTGCTCTTCACCTACGGCATCGTCGACTGGGTCGACGGCCTCGACAACCTCGACGGCCTCCGGGGTCTGGGCGGTCTCGGCGGGGTCGCCGCCGCGCGCGACCAGGGCGCCCTGTCGGTGGCCGCCGGCGTGCTCCTCGTCCTGTCGGTCGTCGGCTTCGCCTGGCTGACGACGAGTCTCGGCGCCCGGCTGCGCCACCTCCCGCTCGCGGTGCCCACCTCGCTGCTCGCGGCGTTCGGCGCCGGCGCGACCGGCGCGGTCTGGCTCGGTCACGTCACGGGGCTGCTCGGCTACGCGGTCCCGTCGGCGCTCTCGTCCGGCGGCGCGGTCCTGACCGCCGTGGCCCTCGCGGTGGTGCTCGTGGCCCTGGCGGTCGAGGGGCTCCTGCCCGTCGGGTCGCTCGCGCTCGCGTCCCTCGCGGCCGCGATCATGCTGCTCCCGTGGAGCCTGAGCCCGCTCGCCTCGCTCGTGCTCCTCATCGCCCTCGCCCCGCTGACCCACCCCGCCGGGCCGAGCTGAGCCGGCACGGCGGCACCTGGTGCCAATCTCGGCGCGCGCACCCGCGAGTTCGGTCCGAGGATGTGGTGGTGCGCCCGATCCGGGCGCCGGCACCGTCCCTCACACCACGGGAGCTCACCACATGCGCCACCCCAGCCTGACCAGACGCGGCATCGTCGCCGTCGCGTCGCTCGCCCTCGCCTCCACCGCAGCGATCGGTGGCGTCGCCGTCGCCTCGACCGATGCCGAACCGGTCTCGACGCCCGTCACCATCAGCACCCCCGACGACCGGCTCATGAGCTACGTCGTCAACGCCCGCATCGTGGGCCCCGGCCAGACGCGCCTCGTCGAGACCGCGGTCAAGGCGGCGGGCGGCGTCGTCGTCCAGTCGTGGCCGCAGATCGGCGTCGTCATCGCGCACTCGAAGGTCTCGACCTTCCGCGCCGACGTCGTCGCCATGGGCGGCAACGCCGTCGAGTCCGTCGGCGCGACCCGCACCGTCGCCGTCTCCGAGGGCACGCCCGAGGTCGCGGGGGCGTCCTGGGGCCGTGGCGCGTCCGGCTACATGCAGGGCGCGAAGAAGGCCTTCAACGGCGACCTCGAGTCCGACGCGACGCCGGCCGACGCCACCGACCCGCGCGAGACCGAGCAGTGGGACATGCGGATGATCAAGGCCGACCAGGCCCACGCGATCACCGACGGCTCCCGCGACGTCCTCGTCGGCGTCCTCGACAGCGGCATCGACCCCGACCACCCCGACCTCGCCGCCAACATCGACGTCGCCGACTCGGTCAACTGCACCGACGCCGGCCGGCCCGACCTCTCGGCCACCGGCTGGAACCCGACGACGAGCGACCACGGCACCCACGTGGCCGGCACGATCGCCGCGGCGCGCAACGGGGTCGGCATCGTCGGCGTCGCCCCGAACGTGCGGATGGCTGCCGTCAAGGTCGTCAACGACGCCGGGTTCATCTACCCGGAGTACGCCGTGTGCGGGTTCATCTGGGCCGGCCTGAAGCACATGGACGTGACGAACAACAGCTACTACGTCGACCCGTTCGAGTTCTACTGCGAGGACCAGCCCGACCAGTACGCCGCCAAGGAGGCCGTGCGCCGCGCCGTGACCTGGTCGACGGAGCAGGGTGTCGTCCACGCGGCCGCCGCCGGCAACTCGGCGCACGACCTGTCGGACAAGTCGTCCTTCAAGGACACGACGAGCCCCGACGACCAGCCGGCGTCGGGCTTCGTGACGCGCACCCTCAACAGCGGGTGCGAGGACATCCCGACCGAGCTCGACGGCGTCGTGACGGTGAGCTCGATGCAGCGCTTCCCGGCCGGCACGATGGACAGCCGACTCTCATCGTTCAGCAACCGCGGCCTCGGCACGATCGACGTCGCCGCCCCCGGCTCGACGATCCTGTCGACGGTCGTCGCCAACAACGGCTACGGCACCAAGAGCGGCACGTCGATGGCGTCGCCGCACGTCGCCGGCGTGCTCGCGCTGATGAAGTCGGTCCACCCGACGTGGACGCCCGCGCAGATGGTCGAGAAGCTGCGCTCGCAGGCCGACGACAAGGCGTGCGGCACCACGACCGGCGGCCCGGTCTGCGTCGGCCCGGTCGAGGACAACAGCTACTTCGGTGAGGGTGTCGTCGACGCCCTCGACGCCGTCAGCTGACCAACCGCACCACCGCATCGCACTCGAGTGGCCCCGTCGTCCCGCGACGACGGGGCCACTCGACGGTGGAGGGGTCCTCCCCGTTACTCGAGTGGCCCGGTCGTCACACGGTCGGGGTGGAGCGTGCGGACGGTGCGGGCGAGGAGGACGAGCGCGACGAGCTGGCTCACCGCGACGACACCGACCAGGACGGGCAGCGACCGGTCGTAGAGCCAGCCGGACACGAGCCCGCCGACGATCGCGAACGCGCCCTGCACCCCCGCGAAGACGCCGTATGCCGTCGCGCGCCTCGGGGCCTCCACGACCTCCGCGACGAGCGCCTTGACGGTCGAGTCCTGCACGCCGTAGGCCAGGCCCCAGACGGCGACCCCGACGAGGGAGAGCGCCACGGACCCCGACAGGGCGAGCGGGGGCACGAGCGCGACGAGCACCGGCACGGCATACAGCACGGCGCCGCCGTGGCGGTCGTAGACGAGGCCCACGCCGAGGGCGGCGAGCGCCTCGACACCCATGGCGCCGGCATACACGATCGGGACGGTGGCGACGGGGACGAGCCCCTCGACGGTGAGGTGGTAGCCGATGATGCCGAACGTGACGAGGCCACCGGTCATGAGCCCGGCCGCCAGGGCGTAGCCGAAGAACTCGCGCGGCAGGCCCGAGCCGACGGCGTCGGCGAACCAGCCGCGCAGCCCGCGACGCGCCGGCTCACCACCCGGAACCGCTACTGCCACGGGCGTGCTCGACGTGCTCGCCGCCTCCGGGGCGTCGACGTCGTAGACCGACGGGTCGGGCACGTGCGAGCGGATGACGGCGAGGAGCAGCATCGCCGCCGTGCCCGGGATCGCGAGGACCGCCATGCTCGGCCAGATGGCGCCAGTGGCCGCGATGACGCCCGCGACGAGCAGCGGTCCGGCGAAGGCCCCGACCTGGTCGAGCGCCTTGTGCACCCCGAAGCCCCGGCCGCGACCGACCGCCGACGCGACGTGGGCGAGCAGCGCGGACTTCGACGGGCTCCGCACGGCCTTGCCCGACCGCTCGAGGAGGATGAGGACCGAGGCCAGCACGAGCCCGGCACCGCCGACGAACGGCGTCACGGCGAGCAGCGGCACGCAGACGGCGGTGAGGCCGTAGCCGATGATCGTCAGGCCCCAGTAGCGGCCGGTCCGGTCCGCGAGCGGTCCGAAGACGAGGCGCAGCACGAGCGCCATGGCCTCCCCGGCGCCGGTCACGAGGCCGACGACGACCGCGGTCGCGCCGAGCGAGGCGAGGAGCGGGCCGTACATCGAGCGCGCGCCCTCGTAGACCATGTCGGCGGCGAGGCTGACGAAGCCGAACCACCAGACGACCCGCCACGCCGACCAGCGTCCCGGGCCGACGCCGGTGGTGGGGGCGCTGGCGGCCGAGTCGGTCATGCCGGGCAACCTAGCAACCGGACCTGCAACCAGAAGCACACCAGACCTGCAACCAGACCCGTCGCCGGGCCTAGCCTGAGGGGGTGAGCAACCCCGACCGCCACCCCACCGAGCTCGTCTGCGGCGACGACGAGGTCCCGTCGTCGGGGCCACCCACAGCGGTCGTCCTGCCCTACCGCGAGGTGCCCCTCGGCGGCCCGCGCGCGATGCCGGTCCGACGCAGCCTCCCGCAGCGCGAGCGCTCGCTCCTCGGCGCGTGGTGCTTCGTCGACCACTACGGGCCCGACGACGTGTCGCAGACCGGCGGCATGGTCGTGCCCGGCCACCCGCACACCGGCCTGCAGACCGTGTCGTGGCTCTTCTCCGGCGAGGTCGAGCACCGCGACACGACCGGCGCGCACGCCTTCGTGCGGCCCGGCGAGCTCAACATCATGACCGCGGGCTCGGGCATCGCCCACTCGGAGTACTCCACCCCCGATACGACCGTGCTCCACGGCGCCCAGCTGTGGGTCGCGCTCCCCGAGGCCGACCGCAACGCGCAGCCGGGCTTCGAGCACTACGCCCCGCCCGTGACGGAGGTCGACGGCGCACGGGTCCTCGTCTTCCTCGGCACCCTGTTCGGTCAGACCTCGCCCGTGACGATGTTCTCCGACCTCGTCGGCGCCGAGGTGACCCTCGAGGCCGGCGCCTCGCTCACCATCGAGGTCGATCCGACCCACGAGCACGGGCTGCTCTGCGACACAGGCCTGCTCACGGTCGGCGACGTCACGGCGAAGCCCGGCGAGCTCGCCTTCCACGCCACCGGCACCGAGCGCATCGCCGTCGAGGCAGGTCCCGACGGGCCGGCACGCTTCCTCGTGCTCGGCGGCGCGCCCTTCGGCGAGCAGATCGTCATGTGGTGGAACTTCATCGGCCGCAGCCACGACGAGGTCGTCGGCTTCCGCGAGGACTGGCAGCGCGAGCGCAGTCCCCGCGAGGAGGGGTCGTATGCCGCCGCGCAGCCCGGCGCGCGCTACGGCACCTTCCCCGAGGCCTGGGAGCACACCCTCCCGGCGCCTGGCCTGCCCAACCTCAGGCTCCGCTCGCGCGGCTGACCGGCGGGTTTGGGGTCGCGCCCCGGTCGGGAGAAGGATGGGCGCATGCGCGCGACGACGATCCATGCCCCCGGTGACATCCGCCTGACCGAGGTCCCCGACCCGACGATCGAGGCCCCGACCGATGCCATCGTGCGCGTCGTGGCCGGCTGCATCTGCGGCTCGGACCTCTGGCCCTACCGCGGGGCCAACCCGATCACGGCCGGCTCGACGATCGGCCACGAGGCGGTCGGCGTCGTCGAGGAGGTCGGCGGCGACGTGCGCACCATCCGCACGGGCGACTTCGTCGTCATCCCCTTCGTCCACTGCGACAACACGTGTGCGCACTGCCGCGCCGGCATGACCTCGGTCTGCGACCACCAGGGCTGGACCGAGAGTGGCCAGGCCGAGCTCGTCCGCGTCAACCAGGCCGACGGCAGCCTCGTGACGACCGACGGGATGCCCGACGACGCCATGCTGCCCTCGCTGCTCACCCTCGCCGACGTCATGGCCACCGGCTGGCACGCCGCCGTCAGCTCGCGCGTGCAGCCCGGTGGCACCGCCGTCGTCATCGGTGACGGGGCCGTCGGCCTCTGCGGCGTCATCGCCGCCAAGGAGCTCGGCGCCGAGCGGATCGTCGCGATGTCGCGCCACGAGCCGCGCCAGGCCCTGGCCCGCGAGTTCGGCGCCACCCACGTCATCGCCGAGCGTGACGACGCCGGCGTCGAGGCGGTCATGGAGCTGACCGACGGCATCGGCGCCGACTCGGTGCTCGAGTGCGTCGGCACCGACCAGTCGATGAAGACCGCCTTCCGCATCGGCCGGCCCGGCTCGACCGTCGGCTTCGTCGGCGCCCCGCACGGCGTCGAGCTGCCCGTCCGGCAGATGTTCGTCCGCAACGTCGGGCTCGCCGGCGGCATGGCGCCCGTGCGCACCTACCTGCCCGACCTGCTGGGTCGCGTCCTCGACGGCCGCATCGACCCGGGCAAGGTCTTCGACCTGACGCTCCCGCTCGACGAGGTCGCCGAGGGCTACCGCGCCATGGACGAGCGCCGCGCCGTCAAGGTGCTCCTGCGCCCCTGAGCGGCCCTGAGCAACCCTGGACAGCCGCCTGAGGGCGACACCGATCGGGTATGCCGTGTGGGCACCAAGCCGGTGACGCGCGCGCTCCGAAGCACCGGGGTGACCCGCGAACCCGAGCACACGGCATACCCAGCGGCGGCAGAGGAGCGAGACGTGACGCACGCCCGGCTCATCGACACGGCGGCCCCGAGCGCGCCCCGCGGCGTCGTCCTCGTGCTCCACGGGGGCGGAGCCCGACGCAGGCCGATGCGCGTCAGCCCCACCCAGCTGTCGGTGCTGCGGATGGTGCCGATCGCGAGCCGGATCGCGCGCGCCGCCAAGGGCGAGCTCGCCGTGCTGCGCCTGCTCAACTCGACGCGTGGCTGGGACGCCCACCAGACGCCGGTCGACGACGTGCGCTGGGCCCTGGGCGAGGTCGCCGCCCGCTTCGGCCCCGACCTGCCCGTGTGCCTCGTCGGGCACTCTCTCGGGGGACGCGCGGCCCTGCTCGCCGCCGGGGAGGACCCCGTCGTCAGCGCCGTCGCGCTCAACCCGTGGCTCTACCCGGACGAGGGACGGCTCGACCTCACCGGCCGGCGGGTGCTCGTCGTCCACGGCGACGACGACCGCGTCGCCCGGCCGACCAGCTCGGCCGCGGTGGCCCGCGACCTGGCCCGCACCGCGGAGGTCGGCTACGTCACCGTCGAGGGCGGCAAGCACGCGATGCTGCGACGGCACGACGTCTTCGACGGGCTCGCTGCCGACTTCGCCGCCGCGACCCTCCTCGGTCGGCGGCCCGCAGGCGTGGTCGGTCGGGTCCTCGCCGGTGAGGCCTGGGTCGACGTCTGAACGGCCGGACACGAACACGGATGGCGGGGGCGCTCCCCGCACGTCTTGCGGGCCACCGCTCCGCTGAATGCACGTTTTGTAGGTTTATGACCAGTTGATTCCTAATTGTGTGCTTACTTTGCAGTCGTCCGTTTCGTTGAATACAGTCAGGACACCCCTCCAACGACCGGTCCGGAACTGAAGTGAGGACCACGATTGGCCCCGAGATTTGCGTCAGTCGATGACTACATCGCCTCCTACCCCGAGGAGACGCGAACTCAGCTTGCGGGAGTCCGCCGCGCGATCCGCGAGGTAGCCCCTCACGCGGGCGAGAAGATCAGCTACGGCATGGCGACGTTCACCGTCGACGGCAAGCCGCTCATCTACTACGCCGGCTGGAAGAACCACGTCGGCCTCTACCCGGTCCCGACGGGCGACGCGCGGTTCGAGGAGGCGATCAGCCCCTATCGCCGCGCCAAGGACACCGTGCGCTTCCCGATCATCCGGCCGGTCCCGCTCGAGCTCGTCTCCGAGATCACCGAGCTCTGCCTCAGGCGCCGCGCCGCCGTCTCCGAGGGCCACGACGCCTGAGGACCGGACGGGTCAGCCGGGGCCGGGCGCCTCGATGACGGACAGCACGTTGCCTGCCGGGTCGGTGAACCACGCAATGAGCGGTCCGCCCTTGCGGAAGATGCCCTTCGCGTCGGTCTCCATCGGCGTGCCCTCGTACTTCTCGAAGACGACGCCCCCCGCGGTCAGCTCGTCGACCGCTGCTTCGATGTCGTCGACCGGGAAGTTGAGGATCGTGAACGACGCCGGCTCGTGGTTGGGCTTGGGGTAGACGAGCGTCGGGCGGTCGCCGCCCTCGCCGGCGAGGTGGAGCGTCAGCATGCCGTTCTCCTCGGTGACGCGCAGGCCGAGGGTCTCGGCGTAGAACGCCCGGGCCGCGGGGATGTCGTCGACGGAGAAGCCGCTGAAGGCGTGGGAGCTGGTCAGCACGGTCGGTCCTGCCTTTCTTCTTGCTTCGGCACTTCTTCTGCTTGCTTCCGGATCTGCATCTTGCGTCCGGTTCTGCGGCGGGCGCGGTGCGCGCCCGCTCCACCCAGTCAAGACCCGTCGGCCGTGCACCGGGGGCCCCGACCGGCGAAATTTCGCTGGAACCCCAATCCAACCGGCACCGGGCCGCGAACCACGCGCGGAGACGGTCGACGACGACCCCCTGTCTGAAGCAGAGAAGGATGGACGGTTTGTCTCCCCGGACTCTCCTCGGCCGGACCCACGGCCACGGCGAGCCCGTCCACCAAGGGCTCGTCCAACCCGAGCCCGTCGGCGTCCCCCGGTCAGGGTGGGACGCCGGCAGGCGGAGGTGGGGCCGCCGTTGCGGGCGCCGGCATCGGCGACTTCCTCGAGGCGTCCGAACCGACCTCGATCGAGATCCCGTCGATCGGGGTGCGGTCGTCGCACTTCGTGCCGCTGCGCGTCCAGCGGGACGGACCATCTCGGTGCCGGGCACGGCCCAGGAGGTCGGGATCTACGACGCCGGCCCCACGCCGGGACAGCTCGGCCCGTCGGTCCTCGCGGCGCACGTCGACACGCCCTCGGGGGTGCCGGGCATCTTCCACGAGCTCGGCAGGGTCAAGGCCGGCGACGTCGTCACGGTGTCGCGCCGCGACGCCTCGCACCTGACCTTCACTGTCGACCGGGTCGCGGCCTACACGAAGACGCAGTTCCCGACCGACCTCGTCTACAAGGGCGACGTCACCAGGGCCGAGATCCGGCTCGTCACCTGTGGCGGGCCCGGCCCGACAGCCGCAACGAGTACCGCGACAACGTCGTGGTCTTCGGCCACCTGTCGAGCGCCGGCTGACGCGCCGGCTGACGCGCCGGGGCTACCGAGGGTCCCGCCGGTCGGGACCCCGCGGCGTACCCATGGGGGGCTTGTCCGATACGTCCCCAAGGTGTGATCCACGTCTCACCCGGCGGAAGGTAAAGCGTTGGTATAGACGTACACAACGGACTTTCAAGGGCGTACCCCGCGCGTCGCCGTTACCGTGGCGTGACATTTGCCAGTTGCCTCGTCTAGTCTTCCGGGAGTCCGGCCACCTGGTCGGGCTCTCGTGAGGTGGACCGCCTAGTCCTGTCACCGCCTGACGAGAGAGATCAAACCTTGTGACAGGAGCGGAGGAACCACACGTTTCTCCGGGCGTCCGGCGCAACGACTTCGGACGTCCTTGGGGTGAAGACTCACCCGCCACGCGACCGGTTCGCGAGGCAGGTGGCCCGGGCACCTTTCCGCCCGAACCCGACAGCTAACTTCGTAGGCGCGGAGAGGTAAGACGCGTGAACACTGAGATCATCCGCGGTCGCCACCGTGCGCCAGGCCGCCACAACCCCCTCAACGAGCTCAAGCTCCTCGCCCGCGAGTCGGCACAGCCGGCCATGAAGGCGGGTGCCGTCGTCGCCGCCACCGGTGGACTGGTCGCCACCTTCGCCAACCCGGCGAGCGCCGACACCCTGTCGCCCAGCTCGGGCGACGTCGCGGCTGCTGCCGGCGTGGACGCTGCGGCTCCGGCCGCTGTCGGCCCCGCCACGGCCGCCGCTCCCGCCGCCTCGACCGCACTGTCGAAGATCGGCTACGCCCCCGCCGCGCAGCAGGCCGTCGCCAAGCGCGTCGCCAAGCCCAAGCCGCAGGTCATCGAGGACGTCAAGGTCAAGACCGAGCGCGCTGCCGCAAAGGCCGCCGCCGAGCGCAAGGCCGCTGCCCAGCGCGCCTCGCGTGACCTGACCCGCAAGACGCTGACGACGAGCACCTCCTCGTCGAAGTCGAGCAGCAACGGCTCCGTCCCGAGCGCCTCGTCCGGCATGCGCGCCTCGTCCAACTGGGCCACCGACGGCCAGTGCACGTGGGGCGCCCTCAACAAGTGGTACCAGTCCGAGGGCTACTACCCCGGCGGCTGGACCGGCAACGCGATGGTCTGGGACACCGGTGCCGCCAACGCCGGCTACACCGTGAGCGGCACGCCGCGCACCCGCTCGATCCTCGTCATGGAGCCCGGCGTCCACGGCTCCTCGAGCGTCGGCCACGTCGCGTGGGTGACCGCGGTCAACGGCAACGAGGTGACGATCGTCGAGATGAACGCCCTCGCCGGTGCGTACAACTACAACACCCGCACGCTGACCGACGGCCCCGGCATGAGGTACATCTACGCGCCGTGACCCATCAGGTCGCGACCGTGGAGCTCTCCGCGAGCTGAGCGCGTACGAAGGGGAGGATGCCTGCGCATCCTCCCCTTCGGCATACCCGCACGTTCCCCTCGGGCCGCGTGTGATCCCCCACACGCGCAACCCTGGACACCGGGGAATGATCCACCGGCCCCGCTCCTTGTCGACTGGGTAGTTGAAGGCTCCACCGGTCGCCGGCGGAGCCGCCGACCGCCACCACAGTCCCCGAGAACGTGAGGAGCAGGCCTGTGTCCACGGCCTTCGAGAGCATCCGCATCGGCCGCTGGGACCTTCCCCAGCGCTTCGTCATGGCACCCCTGACGCGCAACCGCGCCGGCGAGGGCCAGGCGCCGACCGAGCTCAACGCCGAGTACTACGGCCAGCGCGCGAGCGCCGGTCTCATCATCACCGAGGGCACCCAGCCGAGCGCCGTCGGGCAGGGCTACCTCGACACCCCCGGCATCCACTCCGACGAGCAGGTCGCCGGCTGGCGCCTCGTCGCCGACGCCGTGCACGCGGGCGGTGGCCACGTCGTCGTCCAGCTCATGCACGCCGGCCGCGTCGCCCACCCCGACAACAAGGGCGGGCTGGAGAGCGTGGCGCCGAGCGCCATCGCGGCCCCCGGCGAGGTCGTGACCCCCAGGGGTCAGCAGGCGTATGCCGTCCCGCGGGCCCTCGAGACCGATGAGATCCCCGCGCTCGTGGCGGAGTTCGTCCACGCTGCGCGCCAGGCCGTCGCGGCCGGGCTCGACGGCGTCGAGGTGCACGCCGCGAACGGCTACCTGCCGCACCAGTTCCTCGCGCCGTCGAGCAACGAGCGCACCGACGGCTACGGCGGAGCGCCCGAGAACCGCGCCCGGCTCGTCGTGGAGATCACGAAGGCGGTGGCCGAGGCGATCGGCGCCGACCGTGTCGGCATCCGCATCTCGCCGTCGCACAACATCCAGGGCGTGCTCGAGCAGGACGAGGCCGAGACGGCCGCGACCTACGAGTCGCTCGTCGAGGGCATCGCGCCGCTCGGGCTCGCCTACCTCAGCATCCTCGGCGACCCGGAGTCCGACATCGTCCGCGACCTGCGCAAGCGCTTCGGCGGTCCGGTCATCCTCAACACGGGCTTCGGCAAGGTGACCGAGCTGGCCGACGTCGAGGACATCCTCGAGCGCGACCTCGGCGACCTCGTGGCCGTGGGGCGCGAGTTCCTCGCCAACCCGGACCTCGTCCGTCGCTGGCGCGAGGGCGCGCCGCTCAACGAGCCGAACCCGCAGACCTTCTACGGCGGCGGCGCCGAGGGCTACACGGACTACCCCGCCCTCCCCTGACGTCCCGCCACCTCCCCGTAAACCCCGTCGAGTGCGCTCACTCGACGGGGTTCACGGGCATCAGGTCCGGTGTCAGGTCGGCTCGGGTGGGTCCTGGCCCGCGAACGCTGACGGGAGCGGGTCGCCGAGGGGGCGCTGGACCCAAGCGACGTCGTGCGAGGCGCCGAACTTCCAGCCGATGTCGCGGTAGGTGCCGACCGGCTCGAAGCCCATCGACGCGTGCAGCCGTCCGCTCCCCTCGTTGGGCTGTGTCATCCCGGCGGCGGCCATCCGGTAGCCGCGGGCGGTGAGCCGCTCGAGCAGCGCCTCGTAGAGCCGGCGGCCACCACCGCGGCCGCGCCGGCCCTCGGCGAGGTAGACCGACACCTCGCACGACCACCGGTACGCGGCGCGCTCCTTGAACGGGCCGCCATACGCGTAGCCGGCGACCTCGCCCGCGTCGTCCAGCACGAGGAACGCGTGACGCGCCTGGGCCTTGGCGATGCGCCGGACCATCTCGGCGACGTCGGGCGGCTCGGTCTCGAAGGTGACCGTCGTCCCGGTGACGTAGGGCGCGTAGATGCCGGCGCACGCTGCGGCGTCGTCGGCCGTCGCGTCCCGCACCCGAAGCGGTTCCAGCGGGTCGGAGGGTTCGAGCGGTTCGCGCGGGTCGGCCATGCCGCGATGCTAGGCCGCCCGTGTGTCGGCGGCGTGAACCGCGTCCGGCACGGTCGGTCGGGGAGAGCATCGACCTCGGCACCACGAGCTGACGCTCAGGCCCGGTCGGGCCCCCCGTCCTCCTCGTCCTCGTCGGGGTCGGGGTCTGGCGGCGCCTGGTTCGACCGGGACGCGTCCAGCGCCTCGAACAGCGTCCGCGGCACGGGTCCCGACCGGGGCTCCACCGGGGCACCCGCCGAGCCGCGTGGCATACCCGCCGCGAAGCGGGACACGATGAGGGCGACGAAGGTGACGAGGTAGACCTGCCCGATGACGGCCTCGCTCGCAGCCGCCATCCGGCCGAGGTCGCCCACGGCCGCGACGTCCCCGAAGCCGACCGTCGAGATGGTGACGAGGCTGAAGTACATGTACGTCGTCGTCGACACGTCCTCGCCGAAGAAGGGGGTGACGGTGTAGGCGTCGATGGTCTGGAAGAGGAAGGCGTAGGCCACCGCGAGCTGCAGGTAGGCCGCGACCGAGCCCATGATCGTCTGGATCGTGACGACGGTGTGCTGCAGCACCCGGCGGGCGATGAGGACCGGCGTCAGGGCGGCCGCGAGCAGCCACGCCGTCTCGGGTGGCACGGTGGACGACCCGTCGGCGCGATGCCACGACAGGGTCGCGACGCTGATGATGACGACGACGCCCACGAAGACGTAGACCGCGTGGCGCCAGCGCCGCCGGGCTCCCGAGGCGCGGACCGCGGCGATGAGGGCGAGCCCGCTGATGGCGTGCGCGAAGAGCTGGGCGAGGAGCGAGCCGCGCACGTCGACGAGGCCCTGGACCGCGATCGTGATGAGCACGAGGATGAGGACGAGCCCGAAGCGGTCGAGGAGCGGGGCGCGGATCAGTCGGTCCCGCCGGCCCTGGCGACTCTCGCGGCTCGGCCGGGCAGGGGTCGTCGGCGCGTCCGCGTCGCCCTCGTGCCCGCTGCTGGGCTCGGCCATGCCGCCCTCCTCGAGGGTCGCGGGGATCTGCTCCCCGAGACCGAGGATAGGGCGAGGAGGCCGCCAGCGCCCGGAGGTCGTCAGAGACCGCGCCGACCGAGGTCGTACGCGTGGGCGAGCACCCGCCCGGCGGTCTCCTCGGGTGTGAGCGCGGACGTGTCGAACCACCAGCCGAGCTCGCCGAAGGTGGCGCGCATCGTCGCCACGAGCGCCTCGTGGCCGTCGAAGAGGAACCGCTCCTCCGGGACACGCAGCTCGTTGCGGCGGCGGCACACGTCACCACCCGGGTCGAGCACGACGAGCGCCAGGTGACGCTCGCCGAGGCCCTCGACGTAGAGGTCGAGCTGGGCACGGTCGGGCACGACCCAGTCGATGACGGGCGTGAAGCCGGCGTCGGCGAAGGCCGCCGCCAGCCCGACGATGTTGTCGTTGCAGAGTCTGGTCTGGCGGTCGGCTTCTTCGGCCGGCTCACCGAGGGCCCAGACAACGTACGGAGCCCCGCACGGGAGGGCAAGGGGATAGCCGCGCCACCCGGCATACGCCCGCATGGGTCGTGTGCCGCCGCGAGCGTGGTCGAGCGAGCGCGTGACGTACGCTCGTGGTGGGTCGACGACCCGCTCCCGGCAGCCAGACCCTCACGGAAGGAGACGAGCATGAGCGCCCTGCGCCACCGCCTGTCCTCCGACGTGGGCGCCCTTCCCGCCGTCGCCGCGAGCCTCGCCGCGACGGTGGTCGTCCTCCTCGGCACCGTCACGGGCGCGGGCGCCGGACAGGCGCTCGTCACCGCCGCGACCGTCGGCGTCCTCGCTGTCGTGCTCGCCACGACCGCGGTGCGCATGGTGCGGCCGCTGCCGGTGCGCGTCCACGCGTCGGGGGTCCCCGGCGCGGTGCCCGCCTCGACGGCGTACTGGTGCGCCCTCGACGCGCCGCGCTGCCCCCAGCGACCCCGGGCTCCGGGTCGGCACTGACCCCGTTCGTCGCACCTGCGACGTCCGGGCCTCTGCCCACCCATCCCCGGCCCCACGCGGGCCCGAGCCGAGGAGCTCACCCATGCCTGACCTGCTGTCCCCCATCACCCATGCCGTCGCCGCGGTGCTCGCGGCCACCCACGACGTCGCCGGCTCGCTCGGCCTGAGCCCCGGGTCGGCGGGCGCCTGGCTGCTCGCCGTCCTGCTGCTCGTCGTCGCCGTCCGCACGGTGCTGCTGCCCGTGACGATCCACGGGGTGCGCTCGTCGCACGCCCGCGCCCACGCCGCACCCCAGCTGCGCGAGCTCCGCCAGAGGTATGCCGGCAGCCGCGACCTCGAGCAGCTGACTGCGATGCGCGCCGAACAGAAGGCGATCCACGCCGAGCACGGCGTCTCAGGCTGGAGCCTCGCGCCCGCGCTGCTCCAGCTGCCGCTCTTCTACGCGCTCTACCGCGTCGTCTCGGACCTCACGGCCGGGCACTCGGTCGGGGCGCTCGACGCCGGGCTCGTCGCGTCGGCGTCGGCCGCCTCGCTCGCTGGTCTGCACCTGACGAGCCACCTCGGCACGACGCTCGGGTCGAACCCGGTGGCCGGGCTCGTCCTCGTCGCCGTCGCCGTGGGTGCGGCGGCGCTGAGCCTGCTGACCCAGCGCTGGTTCGTGCTGCCGATGACCGACCCCACCGACCTCCCCGAGGGGATGGCGACGGTCCAGCGGCTCCTGCCGTGGCTCGGCGCGGTCGGAGTGCTGGCCGCGGCGGTCGTCGTGCCGGCGGGCCTCGTCGCCTACTGGTTCTTCAACAACGCGTGGACGTTCGTGCAGCAGGGAGTCATCTGGCGGTTCGCACCGACGCCGGGCTCACCGGCGGCGAGGCGACGTGACCTGGCGGGGCTGGAAGGGGCTGCGTCCTGACGACCGGGCGACACGGCATACGCCGGCGGTGGTCCTCATCCCTCGCCGCCGTCGGGGGCGGCGTCTAGCGTGGTCGGCGTGAGCGCGACGCCGAGCGGGACCAGTGCTGTGAGCGGGACGAGTGAGTCGACGCGGGTGAGCGGACCCCACCTCGTCGACGACCTCCTGCGCTACCTGCAGGAGGGGCGCGACGGGCTGCTGCGCGCGCTCGACGGGCTCGACGACTACGACGTGCGCCGGCCGATCACCCCGAGCGGCACCAACCTGCTCGGGCTCGTCAAGCACGTGGCCGGCGTCCAGCTCGCCTACCTCGCCGACTCCGTCGGGCGACCGTCGCGCGAGCGGCTGCCCTGGGTCGAGGACGGCTCGATCTGGGACTCGGCCGACATGTGGGCCACGGCCGAGGAGTCCCGCGCCGACCTCGTCGGGCTCTACGAGCGGGCGGCGACGCACTGCGACGCCGTCGTGCGCGAGCTCGGGCTCGACGCCCCGGCGAGGGTCGCGTGGTGGCCCGAGGAGCGTCGCGAGACGACCCTCGGGTCGCTGCTCGTCCGGTGCGTCGCCGAGGTGTCGCAGCATGCCGGGCACGCCGACATCCTGCGCGAGTCGATCGACGGGCGCGGCGGGCGGGACCACGACCACATGGGCGACGACGCCTGGTGGAGCGACTACGTCGCCCGCATCCAGGCCGCCGCCGACGCGCACCGCACGGTGCCGGCCGGCGGCGGGGGCGGCTCGTGAGCGAGCGCCGCCCCAACATCGTCTTCGTGCTGAGCGACGACCACGCGGCCCACGCCATCGGCACCTACGGCTCGGTCGTCAACCGCACGCCGCACATCGACGCCCTCGCGGCGGCGGGCGTCCGCCTCGACAACCTCTTCGCGACGAACTCGCTGTGCGCGCCGAGCCGGGCCTCGATCCTCACCGGCACCTACAGCCACGTCAACGGCGTGACGACGCTCGACACGTTCGTCGACGCGTCGCAGCCGACCTTCGTCACGGCGCTCCGCGAGGCGGGCTACCGCACGGCGTTCGTCGGCAAGTGGCACATGGGGCAGGGCTCGAGCGACGGTGTCGACCACGACCCGCAGGGCTTCGACCGGTGGGACGCGCTCATCGACCAGGGCGAGTACCACGACCCGCGCTTCCTCTCCCCCGACGGGCTGCGCGTCGAGCCGGGCTACGCGACCGACCTCATCACCGACCTCGCCATCGACTGGGTCGAGTCCCTCGACGAGGGCGACGACGGCGGGGGCGGGGGCGACCACGACGGCGACGGGGAGAGGGCGCCGTGGTGCGTGCTCGTGTGGCACAAGGCGCCGCACCGGCCGTGGGAGCCCGACGCCGCGCACGCGGGGATGTATGCCGAGGGCGGGCCCGCCGGGGGCACGCCGATCCCGGTGCCGGCGACGTTCACCGACGACCTCGCGGGTCGGTCCGACACGGCACGCCGCGCGGCCATGCGGATCGCCGACCACCTGACCGAGGAGGACCTCAAGCAGCCGGTGCCGCCCGGGCTGTCGGCCGACGAGGAGGCGCTGTGGAAGTACCAGCGCTACATGGAGGACTACCTCGCGTGCGTCGCGTCCGTCGACGACAACGTCGGCCGGCTGACGTCGTGGCTCGCCGACCGGCGCGAGCTCGACGACACCGTCGTCATCTACTCCTCCGACCAGGGCTTCTTCCTCGGCGACCACGGCTGGTTCGACAAGCGCTTCATGTACGAGGAGTCGATCCGGATGCCGTTCGTCCTGTCCTACCCGCGCGCCGTCGCGACGGGGCAGGGGCTCGACCGGATCGTCACGAACGTCGACATCGCGGCGACCCTGCTCGACGCGGCCGGCGTCGAGGTCCCCGAGCGGATGCAGGGGCGGTCGTTCTGGGGCGACCTCACGGATCCGGCTGGGGCGCAGCGCGATCGGGAGAGGGAGCGCGAGGGCTTCTACTACCGCTACTGGATGCACGACGACCGCAGCCACCACGTCGGGGCGCACTACGGCTACCGCACCCACCGCTACACGCTGATCTTCTTCTACAACGACGGACTCGGTCTGCCCGGCTGCTCGGACCGCCGGTTCGCGCAGGAGTGGGAGCTCTACGATCTCGAGGCCGACCCCGAGGAGCTCGTCAACGTCGCCGACGACCCGGCCTACGCGCAGGTGCGCGACGAGCTCGAGGCGCGGATGTGGGTGGCCCAGCAGGAGGTCGGCGACGAGCCCCACCCCGACCAGCCCGTCCCCCGCCTGGTCGCGGAGGGCCGCGCCCTCTCTCCCTGAGCCCGACCCGGCCCCACCCGGACGTCGAGTGGGGCGGTGTCTACGCGAGGGCTCGGTCAAGGGCTCGGTCGAGACGCCTGAGCGCCTTGCCGCCGCGACGCTCGAGGCGCTCCGCGGCACGCTGCTCGTCGGCGTCCAGGTGGCCGAGCAGGAAGGCCGCGGCCACGCCCGCGTCCTCGTCGATCGCCAGGTGGCGCAGCGTCGCCCGAGTGACGACGGCGTCGTGGTGGTCACCGAGCAGGCCCTGGACGTCCTCGGCACGCTCGGCGACCCGGCGCACCTTCGACCCGGTCATCGGAGCCACCGCCTCGGCGGCGTAGCGCAGCCGCTTGGCCGCCTTGCGCACGTCGTGGAGGCACGCCGCCCGCAACTCGGGGTCGGCCGCCGCGTCGGCGACATCGGCCAGCTCCACCCTCTCGCGCACCCGCTTGCCCTCCTTGCGCAGCACGGTGCGGACGACCTTCGCGACGCTCCGCTCCGCCTCGTCGGTGAAGGGCGGGTGCGTGACGACGCTGTCGAGCAGGGCGGTCATGGCGGCATACCGGGTCGACCCGAGCGTCTCGTCGATGACCTCGGTGGCGGCGGTGGCGTCGAGGTGCATCCGGGCGCGGAGGCCGGTCACGGCCTCGTCGAGGCCGACGAGGCCGGCGGGGCCGATGTCGTCGAGCAGCGTGTCGACGAGGTCCTGGACGACCTCGGCGTCCCGTGCCTCGCCGAGGCGGCCCGCCGCCCAGCGCAGCTCGTCGCGGAGCGGTTCGGTGACAGCCGGGTCGACGAGGGCGTGGAAGCTCGCGAGGGCGCTGCGGATCCGGCGCATGGCGACGCGGAGGTCGTGGACCCCTTCGGGCTCGCCCGCGCGCACGTCGGCCTCGGCGGTCGTCAGCGCCTCTCGCTGCTCGCGGAGGTGCTGGCTGAGCAGGGAGGCGGCAGACGGCATACCTCTCTATACCCGTCGTCGGGGCGGCCGTCCTCGGTTCTCGCGATCCTGTGAAGACTCGACAGCCTCTGCCGCTCGGGTCTCAGGAAACGTACAGTCGAAAAGGTGGCACGGGTCACCGCTCCCCCTGCGATCGACACCGCCGTCGCCCCAGGCGCCAGGCTGCTCCTCGGCACGCCCGCCCCGGAGCCCGAGCCTCCCCCGCCCGGTCGGTGGCAGCGTCTCCGCGACCGTCTGGCCCGAGTGTCGCGCCGTGCCTGGTGGGGCATTGTCGCGCTCCTCGTCATCGTCGCGCTCGTGACGACGTATGCCGTCACGCGGCCTCCGGCACCGCACGTCCTCACGCAGCGCGACGTCGACACGAGCGTCCAGCGCGGCATCGAGAAGCAGGCGGAGGCCGACGCCGCCGCCCCGGCGGACGGGTCGGTCGCGCACGCGGCGATCGCACCGTCGCTCGTGCTCATCGAGACCCGCGACACCGTGGACGGGGTCGAGCAGGAGGGCAGCGGCGCCGGGGTCGTCGTCAACGAGGACGGCACGGTGCTGACGGCGCTGCACGTCGTCGACGGGTCGACGAACATCACCGTCACCTTCGCCGACGGCACGACCTCGCCGGCGAAGGTCGCGAGCGAGAAGCCGGAGAGCGACATCGCGACCCTCACCCCGTCGACGCTGCCCGAGACGGTCGTCCCGGCCGTGCTCGGTGGTGGCGTCGCCGTCGGGGCGCCGGTCTTCGCCGTCGGCCACCCGCTCGGCCTGACCGACTCGCTGTCGGCCGGCGTCGTGTCGGCGCTCGACCGGACGGTGCGCGTCGAGGGCGACCGCAAGCTCGAGCACCTCATCCAGATCGACGCAGCCGTCAACCCTGGCAACTCCGGTGGGCCGCTGCTCAACAAGGCCGGGCAGGTCGTCGGCATCGTCACCGGCCTCGCCAACCCGACCGACGAGACCCTCTTCGTCGGTATCGGCTTCGCGGTCCCGATCGCGACGGCGGGAGGGGCGGCGGGCAGCCCACCCCGCTGAGAGGACGCCCCCACGCGGGGGGCGAGCACACGGCATACGCCATCGACGAGCGTGACCCAGCAGGCGTGAACGAGCAGGAGGACGGCATGGACGGACAGGCACCCACTGGTCGGCACGCGCTGGAGCAGGCGCTCTACGAGGTGAAGCGGACGATCGTCGGGCAGGACGTGCTCGTCGAGCGGATGCTCGTCGCGCTGCTCGCACGGGGGCACCTGCTCGTCGAGGGCGTGCCGGGGCTGGCCAAGACGATGGCGATCAAGACGCTCGCGCAGGCCATCGGCGGCGACTTCCAGCGCATCCAGTTCACGCCCGACCTCGTGCCGGCCGACCTCGTCGGGACGCGGATCTACAACCAGAAGGACGGCGAGTTCCAGGTCTCGCTCGGGCCGGTCTTCGCCAACCTCGTGCTCGCCGACGAGATCAACCGCGCGCCGGCGAAGGTGCAGAGCGCGCTGCTCGAGGTCATGCAGGAGCGGCAGGTGACGATCGGCCGCGAGACCTACCCGGCGCCCGACCCGTTCCTCGTCATGGCGACGCAGAACCCCATCGAGTCGGAGGGGACATATGCGCTGCCCGAGGCGCAGGTCGACCGCTTCATGCTCAAGGTGCTCATCGGATATCCCTCTGCCGCTGAGGAGTTCGTCGTCGTCGAGCGGCAGATCTCGGCCGCCGTGGCGACGGTCAAGGTGCTCGACCCGGAGATGCTGCGCGGCTTCCAGCGCGAGGCGGACGCCGTCTACGTCGACCCCGCGGTCATCGAGTATGCCGTCCGGCTGGCCACCGCGACGCGCGAGCCGGCGGGCGTCGGCCGGGACGACCTGGCCCGGCTGCTGACGTACGGCGCGAGTCCGCGCGCGTCGATCAACCTCGTGCTGGCGGCGCGGGCGCTGGCGTTCCTGCGGGGGCGGGACTACGCGCTGCCCGACGACGTGCGCGACCTCGCACGGGACGTGCTGCGGCACCGGATCGTGCTGTCCTACGAGGCGCTGGCCGAGGACCTGTCGGCCGACGACCTGCTGACGCCGATCCTCGAGGCCGTGCCGGTGCCGACGGCTCCGCTGCGCGAGCGGGTGGGCGGTTTCGACGGGGCCGGTGGGTCTGGTGGATCTGGTGGGTCGGCTTCTGTGGCGGGCGCTTTCGGGGCCGAGCTTCCGGGGGGACCTGGTGGTTCTGGTGGTCCCGGTGGTCCTGGTGCCGCCGGTGGCGGTGACGCGACATGGGCGCGACCTCCACGCTGAGCGCCGAGAGCCTGCTGCGGCGCCTCGAGTGGAGGGTGGTGCGGCGGCTCGACGGGCGACTCCAGGGCGACTACCGGACCCTCTTCCGGGGTGCCGGGCTCGACTTCACCGACCTGCGTGAGTACGTGCCGGGCGACGACCTGCGGCACATCGAGTGGAACGTGACGGCGCGGCTCGACGAGCCCTACGTGAGGGAGTTCGTCGAGGACCGTGAGCTCACGGCGTGGCTGCTGCTCGACCACTCCGCGTCGATGGGCTTCGGGCCGGTCGACCGGCAGAAGGACCTCGTGCTCGCCGAGGTGGCGACGACGCTCGCGCACGTGCTGACGCGTGGCGGGAGCCGGGTCGGGGCGATCGTCATGGACACCGGGGTCGACCTCGTGATCCCGCCGTCGTCCGGCCGCAACCAGGTGCTGCGGATCGCCAAGACGCTGCTCGACCGCCGAGAGGCGCGCGCTGCTGAGTCCGAGGTTGCGGCGGCGGCCGGGGCCGGCGGGCGGGGCGAGCGCGGGTGGCTCGGGCGGCGGAGGGCGCGGACCGCGGGTGGGCGCGGACCTGGCGGGACGGCATACGCAAGCCGTGGGGTGACCGACCTGTCGGTGCTGCTCACCGCGGCGGCGGGGATCGCGCGGCGGCGGTCGCTCGTGCTCGTCGTGTCCGACTTCATCACGGCGGACGGGTGGGAGGCGCCGCTGTCGCGGCTGGCGCGGCGTCACGAGGTCGTCGCGATCCAGGTCGTCGACCCCCGCGAGAGCGAGCTGCCGGACGCGGGCGCGGTCTACGTCGAGGACGCGGAGACGGGCGAGCAGATCTTCGTCGACACGAGCGACGTCGGGTTCCGGGCGCGGCTGGCGGCGGCCGCGGAGGCGCGACAGGCGGACCTCGAGACGCGGGCGCGCAAGGTCGGCGTCGACCTCTATCCGGTGCGGACGGACGACGACCTCGTGCGGTCGCTGCTGCGGATCTCCGAGCTGCGGCGGAGGCGACGGCGATGAGGTGGTCGCGATGAGGTGGTGGCGGTGAGCGAGCTGTCACTGATGTGGCCGTGGGCGCTGGCGGGGCTGCTCGTCGTGCCGCTGCTCGTCGTCGGCTACCGACGGGTGCTGCGGGCGCAGGGGGCCCGGCGGGCGGCGCTGGCGGCGGACGGGCTCGTCATGCCCGCGCCGGCACGGTCGCGGTGGCGGCACCTGGGTCCGGCCCTGCTCATCGCGGCGATGGCGGTCATGGTGCTGTCGCTGACGCGACCGGTGGCGTCGGTCACCGAGCCGCACCGGGACGGCACGGTCGTGCTCGCGTTCGACGTGTCCAACAGCATGGCGGCGACGGACGTGAAGCCGTCGCGGCTCGAGGCGGCGAAGGCGGCGGCGCGGGGGTTTGTCGCGAAGCAGCCGGCGTCGGTGCGGATCGCGGTCGTCGCATTCGGCGGAACCGGGCTCGTGACGCAGCGGCCGACGGACGACCGGTCTGCGGTGCTGGCGGCGATCGCGCGGCTGAAGCCGGCCGGTGACACGTCGCTGAGCGACGGGATCCTCGGCGGGCTGAGCGCGATCGTCGGCAAGCCGGTCAAGGCGCCGGGCGATGCCGAGAAGGGGACGGACGAGGAGACGCCGGTCGGCTACCACGGCGGGACGGCGATCGTGCTGCTCACCGACGGCGAGGACACGACGAAGGACGGGCCTTCGGGCGCAGCCGAGCTCGCGTCGGCGGCGGGGGTGCGGATCGAGCCGATCGGGCTCGGGACGCCGGCGGGGACGACGATCAAGGTGGACGGCTTCAGCATCGCGACGGCGCTCGACGAGTCGTCGCTGCAGGCCATCGCGGAGACGACGGGCGGGACGTACCGACGGGCGTCGGACGCTGCGACGTTGGCTGCCGTCTATGACGCGATCGAGCTGCAGTGGACGACGCGGACGGTGCCGCACGAGGTGACCTCGTGGGTGGCGGCGCTCGCTGCCCTGTTGCTGCTGGGTGGGGCGACGGTGTCGGTGCTGCGGCAGGGGCGGGTGATCTGACGTGTCGTTCGGGGTGCCGCTGCTGCTCGTGACGCTGGTCTTCGTGCCGGTGCTGCTCGGGATCTACGTGTGGCAGCTGCGGCGTCGGCGGCGGCAGACGGTGCGCTACTCGAACGTGGCGCTGCTGCGTGCTGCCGGTGCTGGGTCGGCGTCGTGGAAGCGGCACGTCCCTGTGGGTCTGGTGCTCTGCGCCCTGGCTCTGCTGGGGCTCGCGAGTGCGCGGCCGACGGTGCGGGCAGCGGTCCCGACGTCGAGCTCGACGATCATCCTGGCGCTCGACGTGTCAGGGTCGATGTGCGCGACCGATGTCGTGCCGAACCGGCTGAGCGCGGCGCAGGCGGCCGTGCGGACGTTCGTCGAGGGGCAGGACGACGAGACGAAGGTCGGGCTCGTGGTCTTCTCCGGGTTCGCGCAGCTCGCGGTGGCGCCTACCGCGGACCGGGGAGAGCTGCTGGCGGCGATCGACGCGGTGACGACGGGGCGTGGGACGACGATCGGGGCGGCGATCCTGAGGTCGATCGACGCGATCGCCGAGCTGGACCCGAACGTGGCGCCGGCCGACCCGGTCGAAGAGCCGACGACGGACGGGCCCGGTCTGGCGGACCCGACTCCTGTGCCCACCCCTTCTGTTGGTGGGGGTGTCGGTGGCGGCTCGGGTAGCGGCAGTGGTGCGGCAGTGGATGTGGCGCCGGAGATCATCGTGCTGTTGACGGACGGTGCGAACACGCGTGGGGTGACGCCGGCCGAGGCTGCTGACCAGGCTGCGGCGCGTGGGGTGCGGGTCTATCCGATCGGCTTCGGCACGACGAACCCGACGCAGATGGCGTGCACGCGCGACCAGTACGGCGGCTTCACGCCTCGGACGCGTGACTTCAGTGGTCCCGGTGGTGGGTCGTTGGGTGGCCGCAACTTCCTCGTGGTGGACGAGGCGGCTTTGAAGGGCGTCGCTCAGAGGACGGGCGGCGAGTACTTCGCCGCGACAGACGCCGACGGCCTGACCAAGGTCCTCGCCGACCTCCCCAAGCACGTGACGGTCAGCGAGCAAGACATCGACCTCAGCGCAGCCTTCGGCCTCCTGGCGGCAGCGCTGCTGCTTGCAGGACTGGCCATCTCATTCCGCCGGTCAACCTCTTGAGCAGCTCCGCAGTCACAGCGGAGTGGCTCCACCCCCCAGCCTTCAGCTCAGGCGGGAACCTGCGGGACCTGTCCCCGTCACGACTCCACGCTTCCCAAGGATTGAAGCCTCCCTAAACCCGGGGCGGCTCAGCCTGCCCGCCCGGAGTGAGTTGGATGCGGCTTCTTCGTGCGCGTTGGCGTAGGCGTGACTGTCACCGTGGGCGGCGGCGTTGTGGTTGCCGTAGGCGCAGCAACAGCGTTGTGCTCAGCCATCACCTGCTGCAGCGCGGGCGAGTTCACCAGGGTTGGGTTCGAGGATGACTGGTTGCCCCATGAGTATGAGTAGTCCATGACCGGGTCGGGCAGGTACTTGGCCCACTCAGCCAGCATGGCGCGCAGCTGTGTCGCCGTGGGCAGGGTGTAGTAGCCACCCGAGATGTTGTTCTGCCCGAAGCACTGGAAGGTCGGGACCAATTGTGATCGTGGGATACCTGCTGTGTCTGCCCAACCCACCCGCTGTCCGATCTTGGTCAAGTCACACTGGGGGTTGGCGATGCTGCACGGGTACGGGTCCAGGCCGACCAGATGAACCCCAGTGACAGCGGGACGGAACGGTGTCATGTCCACCTGGTCATCCAGCACGATGAAGGTGTACTGGCTGGAGTTCTTGCTCCTGATGTAGTCCGTTCGTGACTTCAGGGCCGCCGGGCCACCAGGGCAGTCTGAGATGTGGGGTTCGTCGCTCAAGTAGTAGCCGAAGACCCCTTCATTGGTACTGAGATTGTCGATGGCGCTCCGAAAACTTGCATCTGCCGTGGTGGGGCACTTCTGTCCCAGCCAGACCAGGCCTCGTACTCCACTGGGAAGATTCCCCACGTTGCTGGGACTGGTGTCGAACACGTTGTAGCCGAGGGCAGCTGGTGCTGTGCTTCCCCCAAGATTGGCGATGAAGTGCGCCGTGGTCGACGCGCCGTTACTCACGGCCGCGAAGGGGATCAGGGCCAGAACCATAACCAGGGCCAGTGACCCTGCGATCCTCACGTGTGTGGCTCTCACGTTCTACTCGCCTGTCCTCGCTCGTTCACTTCAGTCAGGGACTTCCTCAAGGCTTCGTTGTCAGCGCCCTGTGCACTGATGCGTGTCATCTCGGGCTGCTCGTTGACATCGAGCAAGAACGCGTGAGTGGCACCAACGACGTTCCTGGAGGATGCCTCCCCCTCGTCCGCTGGACGTCTGGTCTCTGGTTCCATATCCCCTCCAACTAGAACAAACTGCTCATATTTTCGGGTTCTCCCGCCAATAGCGGCGTCCAAGGATATCGGGTTTTGTCTACGTATTTGCGTTTGCCGGGCAGTGGTAGTGGTCGACCTCATCAGCCGGGCCGCGACAGCGCACTGGGCCACCCCGGCGCAGGTCGCCCTGGCCTGGCTGCTCGAGCAACCCCTGGATCGTCCCCAACCCCGGCAACCCCGCCGGCTCGAGCGCCCTCGACCAGATCGGCGCCACGCAGCCCGAGCCCTCCTTACGCGATCGCACCGCACTCGGCGAGACCGAGACCGAGACCCGGGTGCCTCTCGGATCCCGGCTACAACGAAGACGTGCACGAAGATGACCGGGCTCTGAATACCCTCATGTCGCGAGGTGCGCGTCATACGCGAACGTCCGACATTTCTACAATCCGCTGATCAAGCGATGGTCGGGCAATGTGCTGGTAGTCGAGTCAGGTGCCGGGCATTGAGGTGACCACGGATGTGCCGTAGACGAGGCGTGCGCCGGGGCGCGAGCAGCAGACCGAGGGTGCGTCACATCGGCCGCGACCGGGCAGACCCTCCGGCCACCTACCTTCACTAGGGAACGTCACACCCCCCTAGACGGGCGTTTCCTCGTTACGGAGGCTGCCTTCAGCGCGTGGCAACCGCCTTGGTTGGGAAGCAGTCCATCCACGCTCGGGCGAGGCTAGGGTCGAACCATGAGCATCGCTGACAGCGGCCCAGGTCCCCAGGCGTTCAACCTGGAGAGGGAGACGCTCGAGAACCCGAACTACCGCACCGTGGTCTGGAGCGGCACGTACCTGCAGGTCACGCTCATGTCGATCCCGGTGAACGGCGACATCGGACTGGAGAAGCACCCTGACACCGACCAGTTCATCCGGCTCGACAGCGGCCGCGGGCGAGCCCAGATGGGGCCCAGCAAGGACGAGCTGACCTTCGACCAAGAGGTGACCGACGGCTGGTGCGTCATCGTTCCGGCCGGCAGCTGGCACAACGTGACCAACATCGGTGACGAGCCATTGCAGGTGTACACCGTTTATGCGCCGCAACACCACCAGCCGGGCAAGGTGCACCAGACCAAGGCGATCGCCGACGCCGACACCGACGACGAACCCGCGGACTGGTCGGTACAACCAGCCTCGGCCGCGGACCAGCGCGCCTAGCCTGAGCCGCCTGACCAACATCTCCGCTGCGACGAGCGTGCTACTGCCGCAATGGGTCCGTTTTGGCTAATCGACGACGAAGTCGTGGATGGCGTTGGATAGAGCCAGCCGGCCGGGGCCCACCCAGTAGAAGTGGCTGGGCGCGTTGGTGTCGAACAGGTGGGTCCTGGGTACCGTGTGCACGAAGTCCTTGGCGTGTTCGAAAGTCACGCCACGATCATGTCGGGACGCCGTCACGAGGGTTGGGCAGGGAACCGACCGCAGAACCGCGTGGCGGTAGCACGCCCGGTCTGCCGCGCCTTGCCGAAGGTCCGTGACAAACCCCGATCCGGAACCCATGGCCGCGAAGGTCGCCCGAGCCGATGCGCGGTCCGCAGGCGTCCACGTGTGCCACCACGAGTCGACCGGGAGCGTCGACAACGTCGACATCATCAGACGCAGACCCCTGTCCGACGACGTCATCGCGCGGATGGCCCGCCAGGTGAGTCGTTGGGTCCCCGGAGAGAATCCCAGCGGGCCCGCCGCCGCCTCCAGCCTGCTGTCGGGGTAGGGCAACGTCGACGGAGCGCAGCTGTGCAGTACCAGCCGAGGCGCCAGGTGCCCCAGCGCGACAGCGACGTGCACCGCCTGGAGTCCCCCGAAGCTGATTCCCACGGTTGCGGCCGCTTCGCTGATCCCAAGCCCGTCGCAGACCTCCGCCACAGCAGGGACGAACTCGGCCGCCATCAGCGGACCCACGCGCGTGCGGCCGTAGCCAGGCCGGGAGAAGGCCAAGACCCGAAACCCCAGGTTGGTGTAGAGGTCTGAACCGAGCGGAGTGCCCGCCGAGGCGTGTCCCCCGGGAAAGGCGAGCACGACGGCTCCGCCGACGGGACCGGCCAAGGACACTTCCACAGGACCGAGTGACGTCGACACCACCTGCGTCTTCACACGCCGAGCATGCCACCGCCTGGAACGCAACACAGGTGGCGACTCGACAAGCTCCGAAGCGGGACCTGAGCGCCGACCCCCTGCGTCTGTCCGCCGCGTGCAGGGGTCTTGCCGAGTGCGTGGGTGGAACCGCTTGGAATTCCAGCGACGACCCCACACCAGAGGGTGTGGACGGCGTCATGGACGTGTAGTCGTCACGTCGTGGGGTGCCGGTTCCGGCGCCGTGGTCCCGGCAGCGGGAGGAGTGCGTCACACTGGTCGCGCGTGGGGTCAGCACCTGGGATTCGCCGCCCGACGCGGAGCCGAGCTGGCGATGCTCTTGGACGCTATTGCCGATACAGCCTCTCAAGCGGTACCACAATGGGTCTGGTGATCCGGCCGCTCACATGACGAGGCGCTGTGCGTGTGCCCTACGTGCGATGCCTCATCTGGCCTCATTCGCCGCCCCCGCAGCCTCCGCCCCCGCAGCCTCCGCCCCCACAGCCTCCGCCGTCGCCACCCCCGTCGCCACCCCCGTCGTCGCCACCTCCGTCGCCACCCCCGTCGCCACCCCCGCCGTCTCCACCCCCGCCGTCTCCACCCCCGCCGTCTCCGCGGCGTCCGACTCGCGCGTGACGGCGGCGGCGTGCCGGCTCCGGCTGCACCGGCCCGCCCAGCTCATGCTCGACGCATACGACGTCGTCCGACGTGGTGCAGGCGTCCCCCGAGCCGCACGTGGCGACATACGTCCGGGCCTCGTCGATGCCCGCCCAGAGGTCCGCGGCGAACAGGGTTGGCGCGGTACGCGTCGTGTCGGGATCCAGCCCGGCGCTCAGGCACGCGGTCCTCCAGGTCCCACGTAGGACCGTGGTCTGGTTGGCCGTGGCCTCCGACGACGCCATCAGGTACTCGGGCTCGTGGTGCAGGAACCTGCCGAACGCCCGCTGGCAGAACGTGTCGTACGCCCTGGTGAAGGTGATGAACTCGTGCCACGCCTCGTCGACGACGCGCGACGGCATGCTGGCCCGCAGGTCGGGATCCGCTGCCGCAGCGAGGAAGAACTGGCGCAGGCCGGCCTCGAGGACCGGGGCCCTCGCGGACTCGGGGCATCGCGCGAGGGCCCGGTCGATCATGCCCGGCGGGAACGCGTAGTCGGCGATGAACTGCGGGTCGGCCGCCGCTCGGTTCCCGCCTCGGACGATGGATCGGACCATCTCTGACATCGTGTTCATGCCACGAGGGTCCCGGTCCTGCGGGTGCCCGTCTGTGCCGACGGCGACATTCACGGCAATCGCGCGGGAAGCGAGCGCGGCCGCCCGAACCAGCGAGAACGCTGTTGTCGGAGCGGGTCAGCCGCAGATCCGGTCGCCGGCGATGCTGAGGAGGATCCACCAGATCCCGTGGGGCACCCACGCCCCCTCCAATGCGTTCTAGGTGTCCGGCCGCGTTGGCGGCGTAGCCCGGTCAGGCTCGGGACCGCGACAGATAGAGGTGCCGACGCGGAATGACATACGGTCCGCCCCTTGGAGCGTTAGCGCGTCCTTCCACCCCGGTCAACGCCTCACCCGCACGATGCCGGGGGCCGTCTCCAGCCATGCCGCCCCCGCGTCAACGGAGTCCTTTGCTTGTGCCCTTCGCGATCCTGTGTCCACGATGAGGGATGCGCTACGTGGAGCTTCGGCGGCACACCGACAACGACGGCGACGAGTTGACCGCACAAGGTGTGGCGGATGCGGAGGCGATCGGCCGCGAGGGACTCCACCCGCCGTACGCCGCATTCATCTCCTCCGGCGCGGCCCGCGCCACCCAGATGGTCAGGATCCTGCGCCGCGCCGCCGGGCAGGACGACTCCCCCATCTCCGAGGTGATAGGGCTGCGCTCGTTGGTCGAGGACCGCTGGCGGGCCGCTGCCAAAGCAGCGGGTAAGGACGCCACGGCCGAGCAGATCCGCGGGATCGACCCAGACCTGGTCGAACACGAGGAGCGGCTCCTCGGTGCAGCGCTGCGAGGCGTCGTCGAGTCACTTCCGGAGGGCGGCCGGGCCCTCGTGGTCGGACACAGTCCGACGAACGAGGCTGCAGTGTCAGGCCTGACGGGTGAGACCGTCGAACCGCTCGGCAAGGGTGCCGGCGTGCTGCTCATCGAGGACGACGGCAGGTTCACCATCAGCCCTTTGTAGGAATGCCGCGGACCCCCTACCGCCGCTACCCGGAAGGCTCACCGATCTAGTGCATCGCGTTCTGTTGGGCGCTCTGGCGTCGTCGTCCGCTTGCCAGCCGAGTGCGTCCTTCCGCCGCCTTCCGGCGCAGGTGGTTCTTCAGGCCGTGAGTAGGGCTGGCGCTTGCGGTTCATCTCGCCGCCGGCTTCGGCGGCTATTGGGCCCTCTCTGCCTGGAGTTGGGAGTAGAGCTTGTTGGGCCATCGGGCCTGCGCGGCACGGGGTCTCGTGGGCTCGCCTTCGGAGGTCGCTGCCAGGACTCGGCTCCCGATGTGGCCGGCTCCTTATAGGGCCGGCGGTGTGCGGCCAAGGAGGGCCGTCGCTGCGAAGGCCAGCCCCCACGCGATCACGACGATGCTCAGGAGCACCCCGAGGCTTCCGACCACGTCGGGGTAGAGCGCGCACACGGATCCGAACCAGATGGCCGAGACCGAGGCCGGAAGCGCACTGAGTCGAGAGCCTTTGGCTCCGACCGCTCGGGCGACCACAGCGATGAATGCCGCTGCCGCGACCGCGAACCCGAACGCGGCCTGCATGGGCAGGTGCATCAGTTCCCACGTGTTGTCGTCTACCGCGTTCGACCGGACCGCGGCCACGACCGCGACCGCGTGAGCGATGCTCCCGATCCCGGCGATCGTCGCCAGGACGAGCGGCGTGGCGGGACAGGCCCGAAGCCTGGGCCGTGCGGCTGGCCACAGCGAGCGCATGGACATTACGAGAGGTGCGGCGGCCGACAGGATGACGAGGGCTCCCGCGAGGGCCTGTCCCGGGATACGTCCGACCAGTCCGACGAGGAGGACGGCGCAGCCTGACGCGCCGACGATGTGGAGGAAGATCCACCATCGGGCACGCACCGCGAACATTACGAGAGGCCATGCGACAAGAGCTGTGTACAGCAGCCCCCATGAGGTTCCCACAACGTAGTGCGCATTGAAGCGCGCATCCTGAAGAGGGACGACCAGAAGGTCGATGAGCCCGAAGAAGAGGACTGACCAGAAGAGAGCGGCGATGGCAGCCACCGTCCGGGCTAACCAATGCGGCGAGGATATTTCAGGGGCGACTTCCCTTGTGTGCACTGTCATTTCTGACCTTCCTTCCCGTTAGTCGATTGTCGGCCTGAGAGCGCTGCGCGTCTGGTGTTGAGCAACATGAGGATCTGATTCTGGATCCGGCCGTTGTCGGCCGGTGAATCGTGGTCCTCGCGCCAAAGAAGCCGTGACGTCGCGCCCCGTTCTGCCGCATGTATAGGCCCGCTCAGGACATGGTCCGCTCGTTCAAGCGGGGTTGTCAGAGGTGCGTAACACCGCCGCGAGCGGACGAGGTAACCCGATCGGGCTACCGTCGGGCTGTAGGGCTGCGTTGCTTGTCTGGGCTGGCGCCCGACCCGGCAGCACCAACCGAGGTCACGACAGCGGTCGGCCACTGCGCACGAGCTGGTCAGCCAAGACCGCCGCCGAACCCTCCGCCGTCGAACCCTCCGCCGAATCCACCGCCGGAGAGGAAGTGTGCGGGGCCAGGACCCGAGGCGCTGACGGTTCCGCTGCCTGCCTCGTGGTCCGGGTGGATCGAGGCGTCGAAGCGGGGGCTGCCGCAGTCGACGCAGATCCGTTCGTGCATGTCTGCGATGGGGGTGGGCTGCCAGCGGTGCCGACCGATGGCGCATCTGATGCTCTTGTTGGTGTTCATGCAGTCAGGGTGCGCTTCGGGCCCGGTGCTGTCTGTGCGCTGGGTGACGCAGGGCGAAAACGCCAGGATCCCCGAGTCGGTTCCTGTGAGATCTCCTGGCGTGCGTCGCCGGCGGGTCTCGAAGCGCGCAGAAGATCCCGCACGCCTCCCTGACCATCGTTCCCGGCGGCGACCACCCTGCGGCAGGCGCCCGGCTACTGCTGCGGCGCCTCTCCGCTGCCCTCGTACGTCGTCGCAATCAGTGCCGGATGGCCCGGCAGGTTTCCGGACCAGCCGTGATGCCAGCGAATGTAAGGCCCGAGCGACACGGCGAGTGCCGGACTCCGGGAGCCTCGTCGCTGGCTGCGGCGGACGCGTGGATGCGTCTAACCGCCGCGATACGGTCTCTTCGGCATCGATGCGGTGCGGAACTGGGGATAGTGTTCTTCGCTGTCGGAGCGACGCATCTCGTGGGTCTCCGGTGAGGATGTGAGTGGCCGTGTCGACAGACTGCTGACGCTGAGGAACTGGCCTCGGTCCACGTTCAGGCGTGGCGGGAAGCCTACAGAGAGCTGCTCCCAGAGCATTTCTACGATGACGCCGCGCGCGAGAGTCGGCAGGTGATGTGGTCGGGTCTTCTCTCGGAGGAGGATGCCGGGGAGCGGTTCCGTGTCGCCCGGCGCGAAGGCCGAATCGTGGGGTTTGTCATGCACGGTCCGGCCGCCGACCACCAAGGGCACCCGCCGGAGCGCGATGAGCAGCTGTACGCGCTCTACGTGCTGTCCAGCTGCTACGGCCACGGTGTCGGTCAAGCTCTCCTTGACCAGGCTCTCAGCGAGCGGCCTGCACAACTGTGGGTGGCCAAGGGCAACGCGCGGGCTCGCCGGTTCTACGAGAAGAACGGATTCACAGCCGACGGGACCGAGCAGGTCGATCCAGATCTCGACGGGCTGGTCGAGATACGCATGGTGCGATAGGCGGACACCGCCGCCCTCACGACAGCGATGTCCGACATGCCGCACCACCGCCAAGTGGTCGCGTCCTTTCGCCGCCAGCCGGCGCACTGTCAGTCGGCCGCAGTGGAGTCCCAGGCCGTGGCCGACTTACGGTGGGTCGATGGGAGAGCTTGCGCATCCGGGAGTCGACACCTACATCGACCGCCTCCCGCCGTGGCAGCGGGACATCTGCACCGAGCTGCGAGAGATCATCTGGGAGGCAGACACGGACATCACAGAGACCATCAAGCGGTCGGTCCAGCCGTACTTCGTTCTGGACGGCAATGTCTGCGCCCTCCTGGCGACGAGAGACCACATCAACCTGTTCCTGTACGACCCGACAGTCCCTGACCCAGACGGCATCATCAACCAGGGCGAAGGCAACAAGACGGCCCGCGCCATACAGATCTACCGCGGCAATCTGATCAACCATGCGCCGCTGCTCGCGGTCCTCAGAGCCATAGTGAGCAACAACCGAGCCGGCGGTTGGCGACGGATCCAGAGGGCCAGCGGCTGACCAGCTGCGCCGGCCGTAACGTCACTGAGCCGCTGCCGGGCATCTTGGAGAAGCATCAACGTCGCCTAGACACGGGCTCGCCCGACGGCTGCTGTGCACCACCCATCGTGAGTCAATGCGCTTGCTGCCCCAAGATCCTCGGGGCTCGGAAGCGTCCACCGCGCTGGCGTGCCCTGTCTGCGGGGCTCTGAAGCCTTCGAGGATGCCGACACCCCTGTTCACACCGTTCTGATCCCGGGCCTGTTGTGCTCGGCCCGACTGTACGACCAGCTGCTGCCGATCGTGTGGTCGTACGGCGGGGTCACGATCGCCGACACTCGTCGCGACAGCACGGTGACCGGAATGGCGCAACGGCTGCTTGCCGCAGCGCCCGGCCGGTTCGCGCTGGTCGGTCTCAGCATGGGCGGCTACGTCGCCCTCGAGGTCATGCGCCTCGCACCGGAACGGGTCTCGGGGCTGGCCCTCATCGCCACCTCGGCACGTCCGGACTCCCCCGAACAGGTGGCCAGCCGACGCGAGCAGGAGCGTGCCGTTGCCGCAGGCCGTTTCAACGAGCTCGTCGATGCCGTCTACCCCGTCCTGGTCGACGCCGACACCGTCGCGCGCACGGACCCGGCCGACGCCTGGCGAACGCTGGCGCTCGAGATCGGTCCCGACGCCTTTGTTGCCCAGCTCGAAGCAGTCATGAGCGGTCCGGACTCACGCCCCGACCTCGCGGCGATCCGTTGCCCGACGGCTGTCATCCATGGCACGGGCGACCGGCTCATCGCACCGGAGAACGCCGTCGAGATCGCTGACGGCGTCCCCGGCGCCCAGCTCACCCTCGTCCCAGACGCCGGCCACATGATCGCCCCGGAGCAACCGGGTGCTGTGGAAACGGCCGGCAGGGGGCTGCTCGAAGCAGCGGCCCCATAGCCTCTCGACGCGTCCAGCAACACGAGCCCGGTTGAGAGCGCGGGCCGGG
The DNA here is from genome assembly GCF_001428505.1 of Terrabacter sp. Root181. Classification (GTDB taxonomy): domain Bacteria; phylum Actinomycetota; class Actinomycetes; order Actinomycetales; family Dermatophilaceae; genus Terrabacter. Next base: position 250,783 of record NZ_LMHU01000001.1, on the reverse strand, counting down.
TCGGCCTGCCACGTCGCGACGATGGCATCGTTTCGAGTCGTGCGGGCCGGCGGTGGCCCAGACCCACGGCCGTCCCGAAGCCAACGCCATGGCTGGGCCTCAGTCGCCGGGCGCGTCCGGGCCGGTGGAGATCTGGCGCAGGGTCGAGATCACGGTGACCTCAGGCCAGTACTTGGCATGCAGCTCGGCGAACTTCCGCTGGTCGGCCACGGCCTCCTCGACGGTGTCGTACTGCATGATCGACCACCCTCCGATGACCTCCTTGGACTCGGCGTACGGTCCGTCGTGCTGGGTGATCTCGCCCTGGCTGACCACGAAGTTCACGGCGTCCTCCGTCCCGTACAGCCCGCCGCCGTCGAGGAATACTCCTGAGGCGGCCCGTTCGCCGATGTGGACGTCCATGGCATCGAAGAGTGCCTTCGGCGGTGTGCCGATCCCCTCTTCCATCCTCACGAATCCCATGAAACGCGGCATGTCGATCACTCCTACTCGTTGCTCGGGTGTGCTTCGTACTCCTACGTCGACCGGCCGGGGAGGTCTTCGACATCCTCCTCGAGATTTCTTCACCAGCCTGCAGACGGATCCCGCTTCGGGCCATGAGGGCTGGGAGGCTAGGTGCATGATCCTGCCGGACGTTCGCGACCCGCGCCTGGTCACGATCCGCCGTGGAGGCCTGCTCAGGGACGCGGATCACCAGCTCCTGGCCCTGTGGGCCGCCCGGTGTGCCGAGCACGTGCTGCATCTGTTCGAGGCGGAGGAGCCGTCGGACACTCGCCCGCGGGACGCCATCGACGCGGCGCGCGCGTGGGCCCGCGGCGAGATGACGATGATGGATGCCCGGGCCCGCGGCGGACACGCGATGGGGGCCGCTCGACCTCTGCGGGGAGCCGCCCGGTTCGCGGCCTACGCCGCGGGTCAGGCGGCCTGCGTGGGCCACGTGGCCGAGCACGACCTCGGCGCCGCCGCCTACGCGATCAAGGCCACTCGAGCTGCACACCCGAACGAGATCGACGCCGGACGGCTCGAGCGTGACTGGCAGCGCGACCAGCTCGACGAACGGATCCGGGCACTGGTCCTCGAGGACCAGGCTCGCCGGAACGCCATCTGCTGGTCGGTCTTCGAGGACTGACCACACGCCGCGACCGCGCCAAGGCGCCCGAACGTCAGCGCGACGGAGCCCAGTCAGCCTGCTCCGACCTGGTGTAGTGGCCGGCGTCGAGGTCCTCGATGAGGCTGGGCCCGGTCGGCTGCCAACCCAGCAGCTCGCGGGTAGCCGCGCTCGACGCGAGAGAGTCCAGGCCGATGAAACCGCCGAGCCAGCCGAAGTGAGCAGCCGCGTCGGCCGGGTCGATGGAGGTGACGGGCACGTCGAGCCGGTGACCGATGGCTTCGGCGATGTCGCGGAAGCTCACGCCCCCCTCCGCGACCGCGTGCAGCGTCGAGCCAGGCGGCGCCTGCTCCAGCGCCAGGCGGTAGAGGCGGGCGGCGTCGGACCGGTGCACCGCCGGCCAGCGGTTCGAGCCGTCGCCGACGTAGGCCGAGACGCCCTTCTCCTTCGCCACCCCGACGATGCTGGCCATGAAGCCCTCGTCGCCCTCACCGTGCACGGTGGGGGCCAGACGCACGGTCCCGGAGCGGACGCCACGCTCGGCGAAGGACAGCGCGAGCTCCGCGTTGAGCGCCCGAGCCGCCGGACCGACGGCGGAGGGGTCGATGTCGTGCCCGTCCGTCTCCGTCGCCACCTGGCCCGGAGCCGTCAGACCAAGCACGCCGGAGGCGATGAAGAAGGGCTTACCCGTCCCTTCGAGCGCCGACCCGAGGGTCTCGATCGCCGCACTGTCCGCGGTCGCCGCGCCGGCGTAGTCACCCGAGAAGGCGATGTCGTGCTTGAAGGCGAGGTGGATGACGCCGTCCGAGGCGGCGGCGGCATCACGCAGGACGTCGAGGTCGTCGATGCCGCCGCGCACCACCTCGGCGCCGGCCTGCTCGAGCGCTGCTGCCGACGCGTCGGAGCGGGCGAGACCGACGACCGAGTGGCTGTGTGCGAGGAGCTCGGGGACGACGGCCGAGCCGATCCAGCCGGATGCTCCGGTGACGAAGACGCGCATGGTGATCCTCCTGATCGTGACCGACCGGTCGCCGCCGTTCGCGCCGCCGTGATGTCAGTCTGTGACATCAGCACGATAACCCCTGATGTCAGTCCCTGTCATCGCTAGGATTCACGACATGGGTCGCTGGGAGCCGGATGCACGCGGTCGCTTGATGGCGGCGGCGATCGAGCTCTTCCTCGAGCACGGCTTCGAGCAGACGACCGTCGCCGACATCGCGGCCCGCGCCGGCCTGACCGAGCGCACCTTCTACCGGCATTACGCCGACAAGCGCGAGGTGCTCTTCGCCGGGCCGATCGACCTGCACGCCCTCCTCGCGGAGACCATTGCGGCACAGAGTGACTCGGCTGCTCCCATTGATGCTGTCGCCGCAGCGCTCGACACCGTGGGCGGCCTGCTCCAGCAGAACCGGGAGGGCTCGCGGCTGCGTCAGCGCGTCATCGACGCCAACCCGATGCTGCGCGAGCGCGAGCTCATCAAGCTCGCCTCGCTCGGAGCCGCCATGGCCGACGCCCTCCGGGCCCGTGGCGTCACCGACCCGACCGCGAGCCTCACCGCCGAGGCCGGGATCGCGGCCTTCAAGGTCGGCTTCGAGACGTGGATCAACGACGCGACCGACGCGCACGACCTCCAGCACCACGTGAGCGAGTGCTTCGACCAGCTCAAGGCCGTGACCGCCGGCCGCTGAGCCCCAGCCCAGCCCCAGTCCCAGCCCCCACACGACGCCACGCCACCCACCGACCCGGGCACACGGCATACGCCATCGGTCGGGGTGGCGCGGCTAGCGTGTGGGCCGTGACGACGGGAGCCGCGACATACGACCGGGCCAGCGACCAGGCCACCATCCAGGGCATGGTCGACGCGTTCTTCGGCGCGTTCGTCTCGGGGCCGGGCTGCTCGGAGCGGATGGACGGGCTGCGCGCGCTGCTGCTCCCCCGGGCCGTCATCGTGCGCACCTGCGGCCTGGAGCCGGCGGTCATGGGCGTCGAGGAGTTCATCGCTCCGCGCGAGGCGCTGCTGACCGGGGGCTCGCTGACCGGCTTCCGCGAGTGGCCGGTCGCGGGGCGCGTCGAGGTCTTCGGCGACATCGCCCACTGGTTCGGCGGCTACGCCAAGGCGGGCACGCAGGAGGGCGAGCCGTTCACCGGGCGCGGGATGAAGACGATCCAGTTCGTCCGCACGGCCGACGGGTGGCGCATCAGCGCGGCCGCGTGGGACGACGAGCGCGACGGCCTGAGCCTGCCCGACAGCCTGAGCCTGCCCGACAGCCCGAGCCCGCCCACTGACTGAGCCTGCCGCCCGACGCCCCCTGACTCCCCCACCCTGAACCGGGCGACCCCACGCCGTCGTGCGGTTCACTGGACCCCGTGGCTGCGCAGCGCCTGGGGACGGCCCCCCTGACTGGCGGGGGCCGAGTGGCGTATGCCGTCACGGGGAGTGGTCCGTTCCTCGTGGTCGCCCCCGGATGGCTGAGCCACCTCGAGATGGGATGGGCCATCCCCGGCGAGCGGATGTTCCACGAGGCGTTGTCGTCCGGACGCACCCTGGTGCGCTACGACCGACCGGGCTGCGGCCTCTCCGACGCCTACGACGGCCCCCGCACGATGGAGCTGGAGGTCGCCACGATCGCTGCCGTCACCGACGCTGTCGGCGCCACCCGCTTCGACCTGTTCGGCTGGTCACTGGGGGCCGCGGCGGCCGTTCAGTGGGCCGCCGAACGGCCGGAAACCCTCTCGCGCCTCGTGCTCTACGGCGGCTGGCCCATCGGGAGCGCCATCGGTGACGACCACAGCCGGCAGCACGTGCTCGGCCTGCTCGCGACCCATTGGGGACTGGGATCGGACCTGCTCACCGAGGTCTTCGCCCCCGATGCGGACGCCGGCACGCGACGGACCCTCGCCCGCTACCAGCGCGCCGCCTCCTCGGCCGAGACGGCGGTCGCATTGCTGCAGCTCGCCTACGGACTCGACGTCACCCCGGCCGTCGGGCGCGTCCGGGCACCGACCCTGGTGCTGCACCGTCGTGGAGACCGGGCCGCCCCGCTGGCCGGCGGCCGGGCTCTCGCACAGGCGATCCCGGAGGCCGAGCTCGTCGAGCTCGAGGGCCGCTCGCACCTTCCTGCCATCGGCGATGCGCAGTCGGTCGTCGACGAGGTGCGGCGTTTCCTCGGCCTGCCGGCGCTGCGCCGCGCCGTGCCGACCGGGCTCACGACGCGCCAGACGGAGGTCGCGGGCCTCGTGGCAGAGGGCCTCACGAACCGCCAGATCGCAGACAGGCTCGGCATCTCCGAGCGGTCCGCCGAGTCGCACCTGGAGCGGATCCGGCTGCGACTCGGGTTCAGCTCCCGCTCGCAGGTGGCGGCCTGGTACGTCGCGCGGACCCCGTAGAGGACGCCGTAGAAGTGGGGTAGTTCCACGGCTGTGCCGCCGCCCGCGCGTCGACAACCTGTAGAGATGTCCCGACGCATCGCGTTTCTCGTCATCTCCGCCGCCGCCTGGTGCGGGTTCGTCGCCATCACCGTGTGGACGATGGTCTTCCTCGCCGGCATCGCGATCCCCCGCACCGTCGACGGGCCGGCTCGCGCCAGCACCGGCTGGGCGGTCGCCGTCGACCTCGCGCTCCTGCTGCTCTTCGCCGTGCAGCACTCGGTGATGGCACGTCGACCGGCGAAGGCCTGGCTCCGCAGACAGGTCCCGGCCGAGCTCGAGCGCACCACCTACGTCCTCGCCACCAACGCGTGCCTCGCGCTCCTGCTGGCGCTGTGGCAACCATGGGACCAGCTGATCTGGCACGTCGACGGCGTGACGGCATACGCCCTCTGGACGCTGTGCGCGGCGGGCTGGGTGCTCGCGATCGCGGCGACCTTCGCCGTCGACCACCTCGAGCTGCTCGGGCTCCGGCAGGCCGGGTGGGGCTCTCGCACGCAGCCGTCCCACGGGCCCGCGACGCTGCAGGTCGGCGGCCTCCACGCGATCGTGCGGCACCCGCTGATGACCGGGATGGTGCTCGCGTTCTGGGCCACCCCGCAGATGAGCGCGCCGCACCTGCTCTTCGCCGTCGCCGCCACCGGCTACATCGCCGTCGGGATCACCTTCGAGGAGCGCGACCTCCGCCGCACGTTCGGGGCGGCGTACGACGCGTATGCCGTCAGCGTCCCCGCGCTCGTCCCCGGGCTCCGTCTCGGGCGTGGCACCCGGACGGCCGCACCGTCGGGTCGCGAGCGGCCCTGACCCACCTCACGGTCCGCGGGGCGGTCACTCGCCGCGGATGCGGTCCGGCTTGAGGATGACGAGGGCCAGTGCGACGAGCAGCCCGGCGACGATGCCGACGACGAGCCCGCGCCCGACGTCCTTCGTGAGCGCGCCACCCATGAGCCCGGCGAGCGCCCCGATCGACGCGCACCCGGTGAACGTCGCGATGACCTTGGCCCAGAAGGGCGCCTGCACCTGACCAGCCATGCCGCCACAGTAGCGGCGCGCGCGTCGGGACCACGCCGATCCCGTATGCCGTGGGCGACGTCCGCGCCGCCCGTGGCCACCTAGGCTGGCTGGGACGACAGACGACAGACGACAGACGACAGACGACCGACGACGCGGTGATCGCGAGGACCGCATGACGACGACCTCCCAGCTGACGGCGCGGGCCCCGCGATGAGGCTCGCCCGCTCGGATGCCATGACGCGACTCGTCGCTCACGACCACGGCGTGCTCTGCACCCTCCACGCCACCCGCGGTGTCGACGCCGTGCCGTGTGTCTACGCAGTCGACGAGGACGGCTTCGTCGGGGTGCCGATCGACCGCGTCAAACCCAAGTCGCTGTCCCGGCTCCAGCGCGAGCACAACCTCGAGTCCGACTCGCGCGCAACGCTGCTCGTCGAGCAGTGGGACCGCGACGACTGGTCGCGGCTCTGGTGGGTGCGCGCCTCGCTGGAGTGGGACGCGGCACCGTCGCCCGAACGCATGGATGGTCTCGCGGCGTTGCTCGCCGACCGCTACACGCAGTACCGGGACCGCCCCTTCGACCGCGTCCTCGTCCTGCGCATCGTCGACGTCACCGGCTGGGCCGCGAGCTGACCCGACCGGCCACCCTGCCACCACCCGGTTCGAGCCACTCCCTCCGCCCGTGCACGAGCCACAGGAGAGGTGACCGCCCCGACCACCGCGTGTCGGCGGGGCTGGCTAGGGTCTCCGGCATGGTGGTCCACCAGCTCACGAGCGAGCAGGCCCGTCGCATCGCGGTGCACGCGCAGCTGCTCGACCTGCCGCGCCCGACCGACCTCGTGCAGACGGTCGAGCGGCTGACGTTCCTCCAGATCGACCCGACCGCAGCCATCGCTCCGAGCGCCGACCTCGTCCTGTGGAGCCGCCTCGGCAGGACCTACGACCCCGCCGACCTCACGAAGGCCATCGAGCACGACCGCACCCTCGTAGAGACCGTCGCCTACGTCCGCAGCCCGCACGACGTGCCGGCCGTGATCGCCGAGGTCCGCGACGCCGAGCCCTACCCGTTCATGGCCGACTGGCTCGCCGCCAACGACTCGTTCCGCCGCGACATCCTCACCACGCTGGAAGCCGACGGACCCCTCCTCTCACGCGACATCCCCGACACGAGCGTCGTCCCGTGGCCCTCGACCGGCTGGACCAACAACCGCAACATCACCAAGATGCTCGAGGCCATGGCCCTGAGAGGCGAAGTCGCGATCGCCGGGCGCAAGGGCCGCCAGCGCTACTTCGACGTCCCCGAGCGTGTCTATCCGCCCGACCTCGCGTCGCTCAGCCTCGACGAGGCGATCGCACACCGCAACGAGCGTCGCCTGGCCTCCCTCGGCATCGCCCGGGCCAGCGGCACCGTCATGCCGGGCGAGGGCAACTACGTCGGCGACGCCGGCGAGCCCGCCGAGGTCGAGGGCGTGCCAGGGACGTGGCGCGTCCACCCGGCATACCTCGACGTCGCCGACAGCTTCAGGGGACGCACCGCCCTCCTCAGCCCGTTCGACCGGCTCGTCCACGACCGCGTGCGCGCCGAGCAGCTCTGGGGTTTCGAGTACATCCTCGAGATGTACAAGCCGAAGGACCAACGCCGGTGGGGCTACTTTGCGCTGCCGATCCTCCACCACGACCGGCTCGTCGGGAAGCTCGACGCCCAAGCCGACCGCAAGGCCGGCACGCTCGTCGTCAATGCGATCCACGAGGACGTCCGCTTCACCAAGGCCATCACGACCGCCGTCCACCGCGAGATCACCGACCTCGCCGTCTGGCTCAACCTCACCCCCAGCGGCCCCGCAGCCCCGTAGCCCCACCACCAGGAGACCGCCGTGCGCCGGATCGTGCTCTACACCATCACCTCGCTCGACGGCTCCGTCGACGACCCCACGCGCTGCTTCCCGCCCGACGTCGACCCCGACAAGCCCCAGCCGCCGACGTTCGACGACGTCCTCATCGAGCGCGAGACGGCCCTCATCGAGCGGCAGGACGCCGTGCTCCTCGGCCGCCACATGTACGACGAGTGGTCGCGCTACTGGCCGACCTCCGACGAGCAGCCCTTCGCCGACTTCATCAACGGCGTCAAGAAGTACGTCGTCACGTCCAGCCCGCTCACGACGCAGTGGGGTGACGCCGAGGTCGTCCAGGGCCCCCTCGCCGACGTCGTCCGCGACCTGAAAGCCTTGCCCGGCAACGACATCGGCGTCCACGGCAGCATCGAGCTCGCCCGGTCACTGCTCGCCGAGGGCCTCGTCGACGAGCTCCACCTCGCCGTCGCGCCCGTCCTCGACCCCGAGGGTCGCCGCCTCTTCGACTGCCTGGCCGAACTCCAGCGCCTCACCCTGGTCAGCGCCACCCCGACCCCGACCGGCGCACTCTGGCTCGTCTACCGCCCGGCCGGCTCGACCGCCGAGGACCGTCCCCGATCCGGCGTCCCGTTGACGCGGTAGCCGCGCACCGCCCGCTTCGACTGCGCCGACAGGACCGACCCGTCGCTCTGGTGCGAGAGCACCGACAGTCGCGACATGTTCGACAGCAGCGAGAGCGCGCTCATCGACGACCCGATCGACAGGAACGACGCGAACGAGCCGACACTGCCGATCGAGAGCACCGACCCCGCGCTCCCGATCGAGAGCACCGATCCCGTCGACCCGATCGACAGGAACGAGTCCCGGGACGCGATCGACCACTTCCCCGCGCGTGATGTCGCCATGACCGCAGCCTAGGCACGTCGGCGCGACCGAGGCGTATGCCGTGCGGCCGGCCGCGGGACAAAGTGCACTCCGCTGCGGTCCCGCCCCACGCATACGCACCGTTCCCACAGACACCCCCACCGTAGCGGCGCCCCTCAGGTATCACCCGTTTCATAACGAATTGTATTGGTACGCAAGAGTTGTGGGCATTTCGGTGATGCGGCTGCGGCTCGAAACAGGCCGGGGCAACACTGAAAGGTCGCTCAGTCCAACCAACGGGGAAGGAACGGACATGACAGCGCATCTCATCCCGCGCGTGCTGGCGGTCACTCTGATGGCGGCATCGCTGCCGATGACCTCCGCACTGGCCATCACTTCGAGCCAGGGCACGGTGATGCAGAGCGGCAGAGAACCGGGGCCCTACGTCAGCCAACCCTTCGCGGCCGGGAGGACCACGACGCCGCTCAAGAAGCTGAGCCACCACCCCAGCGCGACGCGCGTCGACCCGGGCGAGGGCCTCGGGCGCGGGCACGCGAGCGCCACCACGAAGACACCGGGCGCCAAGGACCCCGTCCTCCAGACGAGCAAGACCCTCGCCTCCGCGACGACCAAGGCGGCCCCGTCCTTCGACGCCGGCCAGGAGCTCACCGCGCCGCTCGTGTCCTTCGCCGGACAGACGAGCCCGTTCACCCCGCCCGACCCCAACGGTGACGTGGGGCCCAACCACTACGTCCAGATGGTCAACTCCCAGATCCAGATCTGGAACAAGCAGGGCACCTCGCTCGCCGGCCCCACCAACATCAACGTGCTCTGGCAGAACGGCACGACGGCCGGCACCGGCTTCGACCAGTGCCGCAACCAGAACGCCGGCGACCCGATCGTCCTCTACGACCAGGAGGCCGACCGGTTCATGATCAGCCAGTTCACCAACCCGAACTCGGCGACCGGTCCCGGCGGCACGTTCCCGATGTGCATCGCCTACTCGCAGACACCCGACCCGACGCAGAACTGGTTCCTCTACCAGTTCAACCTGCCGCGGTCGCACGACTACATGAAGTACGGCATCTGGCCCGACGGGCTCTACATGTCGACGTACGAGGGTGGCGCGGTCGGCGCGTACGCCTTCGACCGTGGGCAGATGCTCTCCGGCTCGCCCGCGACCTTCCAGTCCTTCAGCGTCGGCGTCGGCGGCGGCGTCGACGGCCGCGAGCGCCGCATCGTCCCGGCCGACTGGGACGGCGCCAACCCGCCGCCCGCAGGTGCGCCGAACCCGTTCGCGATGTCGTTCGACGGCGCCTTCGACGGCGGCAACGACCGCATCGAGATCCGGTCGTTCCACGTCGACTGGGCCACCCCGGCCAACACGACGTTCACGCTGACCGACACGGTCAACACGGCGGCCTTCGACACCGACCTCAGCTGCACACCGACCTTCCGCGACTGCATCCCGCAGCCCGGGACGACGCAGAAGGTCGACGGCATCACCAACCGCCTCATGGCGCGCCTGCAGTACCGCAACTTCGCCGACCACCAGGCCATGGTCATCAACCAGACCGTGGACGCCGACGGCGCCAACCGCGCCGGGGTGCGGTGGTACGAGCTGCGCAACACCGGGGCCGGCTGGTCGATCTTCCAGCAGGGGACGTACGCGCCGGTCGACGGCGTGCACCGCTGGATGGCGGCCGCGGCGATGGACGGCCGGGGCGACATCGCCCTCGGCTACTCGGCATCCGACGGCACGACGACCTTCCCGTCGCTGGCCTACACGGCCCGCAGCGTCAACGACCCGCTCGGGTCCATGCCGCAGGGTGAGCAGACGATGACCGCGGGCACGGCCTTCCAGGCGGGATCGAACCGCTGGGGCGACTACGCCGGCCTCAACGTCGACCCGGTCGACGACTGCACCTACTGGCTCACGGGCATGCACGACAACGGGCTGACGACCATCGGCTCGTTCCGGATGCCGTCGTGCCTCCAGAGCGACCTGCGCATCACGAAGACCGACTCGCCCGACCCGGTCGTCGCCGGTCAGGACCTCACGTACACGCTGACCGCGACCAACGACGGTCCGGCGACGGCGCAGGCCGTCACCGTCACCGACGTGCTGCCGGCCGGTGTGAGCCTCGTCAGCGCACCCGGCTGCACCAACGCCGCCGGCACCCTGACCTGTGCCGTCGGGACCCTCCTGCCGGCCCAGTCGGTCGTCATCGGGATCCAGGTCCACGTGCCGTCGAACTTCCTCGGCACCAACGCGTCCGGGCTGATCACCAACACGGCCTCGGTCGCGGCGGCCAACCAGACCGACCCGACACCCGGCAACAACACGGCGACCGCGACGACGACGGTGCTGGCCAAGGCCGACCTCGCCGTCACGAAGGTCTGCAAGCCGGACACCACGGCACCCGCGGGCACCGAGGCCTTCTGTGACATCCACGTCGACAACCTCGGACCCTCCGACGCCGTCACCGTGACGCTCACCGACGTCCTCACCTCGAGCACGCCGTTCTCGGTCACCGGGGTCACCGTGACCCCGTCCGGCACGTGCGCACCGACGGCCGCCGGCCCGGCTACCGCGATCACGATCACGTGCGACCTCGGCACCGAGCCGGCCGGGGGGCGCACCACGGTGCGCGTCCTCGTCACCGCAGCCGACGTCGCCGAGGTCAACGACGTCGCCACCGTGTCGAGCCCGACGCCCGACCCGGTCACGGCCAACAACCAGGCGACGGGCAAGGTGGTCTTCACCGGCTCCGCCGACCTCCAGGTGACGAAGACCGGGCCGGCCTCGGTCGTCGCCGGCACCCCGATCCAGTACGTCGTCACGGTGACGAACAACGGTCCGTCGCGGGCCGTCGGCACCGTCGTGACCGACCGGCTGCCCACCGGAGTGACCTTCGTGTCGGTGTCGACGACCGTCGGCACGTGCACGTACGGCCAGCCCACCGGGCACGACCTGACGTGCAACCTCGGCAACCTCAACGCCGGGGCGAGCGCCGTCGTCACGGTCAACGGCACCGTCGCACCGGACGTCACGCCCGGCACGATCCTCGTCAACGAGGCCGTCGTGTCGAGCACCACGGCCGACCCGGACAACGCCAACAACCGGGTCAGCGTCCCGACGGGCGTCACGGCCTCGGCCGACCTCCGGGTCACCAAGACCGACTCGCCCGACCCGGTCATCGCCGGCGGCCTCCTGACGTGGACCATCACGGCCACCAACGGCGGTCCGTCGACGGCGACCTCGGTCCTGCTGACCGACACCCTGCCGACCGGCGTGACGTTCGTGTCCGGCGTCGACAACAACGGCCAGACGGTGTGCACGCTCGTGCAGACCGCGAGCGTCGAGTGCGCCGTCGGCACGCTGCAACCGAGCCAGACCGCGACGGTCCAGCTCACGGTGCGCGTCGACCCGTCGCTCGACCCGGGCACGGTGCTGACCAACAGCGTCGTGGTGAGCTCTCCGACACCCGACCCGGTGCCGGGCAACAACACCGCGACGGCGGGCACCACCGTCAACACCCGCGCCGACGTCTGGCTCGACAAGCAGGCGAGCAAGCGGTCCGGCAACCCGTCGCCGACGCTCATCTACACCCTCGTCGTGCACAACGACACCGGGTGCGAGACCGACGCCCAGTCGACGCAGACCCCGACGTGCGGCACCGGCGGCCCGTCCGACGCCCGCGACATCGTGGTCACGGACGCGCTCCCGCTGACGAACAAGAAGCTCGTCGTGCAGTACGTCTCGCCGCAGTGCACCTACACCAAGGCCACCCACACGGTCCGGTGCACCTCCGCCAACGTCCCGGCCGGCGCCTCGGTGACCTTCGTCATCGAGTCGCAGGTGTCCGGCAGCGTCGGCACGATCCTCAACACCGCGTCCGTGACGAGCTCGACGCCCGACCTGACGCTCGGCAACAACACCAACGCGGCGTCGATCGTCATGAAGGGGGGCACGGGCAAGTAGCAGCGCGAACGCGAGTCGTCCCTACTGCATGGACGACTCGTAGACCAGGGTGACCGTCGGCATCGGCTCGGTGCCGACGGTCACCGACGTCGGACGCGGGGTGATGCGCGGCGGTGGCGCAGGCGCGGCGGTCAGCGTGTAGGTCCCGGGAGCGAGGGCCAGCGACACCCGCCCGTCCGCCGCCGTCGTGCCCCGCGCCACCACCGTCCCGTCCGCGCCGGTCGCGACGACCTCGACGGCGCCCACCGGCTCCTCGGGGCAGGCCGGCGCCGATGATCCCCCAGCAGTCGGCCGCGGCTCGGGCCCGCACACGGGCCGGTAGACGGCGACGACCTCGAGCACGCCGGACGTCGCACCCCCGGATGCACTGCTGCTCGACGACACCGGGGGGCCGGCGCTCCCGCCCGTGGCCGACCCGTCGCCGCCCGAGCAGGCCGCCACCGAGAAGGCGCAGACGGCCAGGGCCGCCGCGATGCGGAGCATCCTCGATTATCGCCCCGCCCGGCACGGGCGCACGAGCGCTGGGTACGCGTACCCAGTTTCGAGGGCGTATGCCGTCCCGCGCGCTCCCCGAGGTATCACCCCCTCCGGCCGCTCCTCCTCTCCTGCAACGGCGCCGCACCGCGACTCATGAAGCGGCTCCTCCCGAGCCACACGGCATACGCAGACCCCTCAGGAGCACCGTGAGCAGCACGTTCGCCTTCACCGTCCACCCGCGGGCCCGCCTCGGCGAGGACCTCGCCCGCGTCTGGTCGCCGCTCGGCCGGGTGCCGGACCCCGTCTACGACACCGCCCTGCGCCGGCTCCCGCTGCGCCCGATCTCGATGGCGGGCATCCATATCGGCGGCTCGCGCGTCGGCCACGTCGTGCTCGTGCCGTTCGGGGCGCGCCACCTGCTCACCTCCCCCAGCGAAGGCCGGGCCCGCGTTCACCGTGCGGTCGACAAGGCCCGCGCCCTCGGCTGCGACGTCGTGGGGCTCGGCGCCCTGACCGCCACGGTGACCGCGGGCGGGGTCTCGCTCCGCGGCCGCACCGACATCGGCGTGACGAACGGCAACGCCTTCACCGCCGCGATCGTCGACGACCAGGCCCGCCGCCTGCTGCGCGACGCCGTCGACCACCCGGCCGACCCGCACGTCGCGATCGTCGGCGCGACGGGCAGCGTCGGCGCTGCGGTCACCCGGCTGCTCGCCCGCGACCGGGCCGTCGCCCGGCTCACCCTCGTCGCCCGCGGGGCCGGACGGCTCGACGTGCTCGCCGCCGAGGTCGGCCGCCAGGTCCCGACGACGACCGCCACGACGATGGACGCCGTCGCCACGGCAGACCTCGTCATCCTCCTCACCGCCTCGGCCGACGCGCTCCTCGGCGCCCAGCACCTCGCGCCCGGAGCCGTCGTGCTCGACGCGACCCAGCCCCGGAACACCTCCCCGTCGCTCGTCGAGGAGCGGCCCGACGTCCTCGTCGTCGACGGCGGCGTCGTCGACATCCCGAGCCTGCGCCTCGCCGGCGGCAACATCGGCCTCCCCGACGGCCGCTCCTACGCGTGCTTCGCCGAGACCGCGCTCCTCGCGCTCACCGGCCACCGCGGCCACTTCTCGATCGGCGTCCCGACGCTCGAGCTCGTCGACCGGACCCGCGGGATGGCCGCCGACCTCGCCCACCTCGGCTTCCGTGCCGCGGAGCCGACGACGTTCGGGCGCCCGGTCGCCGTCGGCCGCCCCGCCACCACCACCGCCGTCTCCACGCTGGCGGTGGCGTCGTGACCACGCTCGTCCGCGGCGGCCACCGCGCCCGCTACCGCGTCGTCCTCCTCGGCGGCGGCTACGTCACCCTCCACGCGTATGCCGGCCTGATGCGTCACGCCGGACGCGCGGTCCGCGCGGGCGACGTCCAGGTCGTCGTCATCAGCACCGACGACGCGCACAGCTTCCACGGCTTCACCGGCGAGGTCCTCGCGGGGCTGCTGCCCTACGACCGGACGCGCACGCCGCTCGTCGACGCGATGCCGCACGCGCACGTCGTCCTCGGCCGCGCGACGGCGATCGACGCCGAGCACCGGGTCGTGCGCTACGTGCTGGCCGACGACGAGTCCGATCCCCGGCCTGGTTCGCCCTCCGACACTGGCTACGAGCGCGTCCTCGACTACGACGCCCTGGTCGTCGGCACCGGCGGCCGTGAGCCCGCGACCACCGTGCCGGGCCTCGCCGAGCACGGCTTCACGCTGCGGGCGCCCGGCGACATCGCCGTCCTGACCGACCGCGTCCGCGAGGCAGCGGCGCACCGCGGTCTCCGCCGTCACACCGTCGTCGTCGCCGGTGGCGGGATGGCCGGCGTCGAGATGGCCGCGGCCGTCGCCGACCTCGGCGGTGCGCGCGTCCGCGTCGAGCTCGTCCACTCCGGCGACGCGATCCTCCCCGAGCTGCGCGACGACCAGCCCCGCCTCGCCCGTCGCGCCGACCAGGAGCTGCGTCGCCTCGGCGTCCGGGTGCGCCTCGGGGTGCGCCTCGCCTCGGTGACCGAGGACCACGCCTACCTCTCCGACGGCACGAGCCTCCCGGCGAGCACCGTCATCGCGACCATCGGCCAACGTCCCGTGCAGGTCCCGGGGCTCGACGCGCACCGCGACCCGCGCGGCCGCCTCGTCACCCGGCCCGACCTCTCCGTCGTCGACGGCGTCTGGGCCGCCGGGGACGCCGCGTGTGTCGTCCACCCGACGAGCGGCGAGCCCGTGCCGGCCAACGCGCTGTGGGCGATCAAGGGCGGCGAGCACGTGGGGCGCAACCTCGCGCGGACGTTCCGCGGCCGCCCGACCAAGCCGTTCGCCTACCGCGGGCTCGGCCAGGCGGCCTCCTTCGGCGTCGGCCGCTCGATCTCCGAGCTCTACGGCATCCCCTTCACCGGCTGGGTCGCGTGGGTGCTGCGCCTGACCTTCTTCCTGCGCTTCATGCCGTCGCGGCGCAAGGCGGGCCAGGTCGTGGCCGACTTCGCCCGCCACGCGGCACACGGCCGCAGCACTCCCGTCCCGGAACCCGCCGAGGTCGCGGTCGCCGGCCTCGCGACCGCCCGGACCGCCTAGGCCACACAGCCGACCCGAACCGGGACGGCCGGCTGGCAGCTCGACAGGGGCCGCGCCTTCCCGACGCGCGGCGGGGGCCCTGCTGCCAGCCGGTCGTCCCTCCCGTGCGGGTGCCACCGGAGTGTCGAGATGCGGGCCGGCCGTTCGACGTGGTGGCATGACGACCACTCCAGGAGGACCCATGAGCACCCAGCCCACCGCCGGCCCGGACACCAGTCCCGCCCCCAAGGGACCGGCGTCCTACTTCCCGTCGATCGAGCGGAACCACGGCCGGCCGATCGAGCACTGGATCGGCCTCGTCCGCGAGCAGCACGCCGCCGGCACGGTCAAGCACGGCGAGCTCGTCACGTGGCTCAAGACCGAGCACGGCTTCGGGCACGGACACGCGACCGCCGTCGTCGCGCACACCCTCGGGCTCATCAAGGCCGAGGCGTGACCGAGCCGGTCCACCTCACCCGGCCGGTCCACGCCAGCGAGCCCGTGACCGAGCCCGTGCACGTGACCGAGCCCGTGCACGTGACCGAGACGCGGGCGGCCTACGACACGGTCGCGGCGGACTACGCGAGCCTGCTCGAGGGCGAGCTCGAGCGGAGCCCGCTCGACCGGGCGCTGCTCGGCCACTTCGCCGAGCTCGTCCGGCTCGAGGGCGGCGGACCGGTCGTCGACGTCGGCTGCGGACCGGGGCGCCTCACCGGGCACCTCGCCGCCCTCGGCCTCGACGTCAGCGGCATCGACCTGTCGCCGGGCATGGTCGCGGAGGCGCGTCGGCGGCACCCCGACCTCGACTTCCGCACGGGCACCCTCGCCGCGCTCGACCTCGCCGACGCCTCGGTCACCGGCGTCGTCGCGTGGTACTCGGTCATCCACACCCCGGCGGCGCTGCTGCCCGACGTGTTCGCCGAGCTGCACCGCGTCACCCGCCCGAACGGGCTGCTGCTGCTCGCCTTCCAGACCGGTGGCTTCTCGGTGCGGCACGAGCAGGCATACGGCCACGCGGTCACCTTCGAGGCTCACCGCCATGACGCCGACCGGGTGACCGCGCAGCTCGCCGACGCGGGCTTCCGCGTCACGGTGCGCACCGAGCGGGCCTCGCAGGACTACGAGAAGACCCCGCAGGCGTTCCTCCTCGCCCGCCGAGACTGAGCGTTGCCCCGGCTGAGGCTGTCCAACGTTCGGAAGGATTCGACCCGCCCCGGAGTTGTCGGTGAGGACGTCCCACCCCGGGACGCGAGCGACAAGGAGCTCAGCGTGCGTGCGATCTGGAACGGCAAGGTCATCGCCGAGAGCGACGACACCGTCGTCGTCGAGGGCAACCACTACTTCCCCCGCGAGTCCGTCCACGACAGCGTGCTCGTCGAGAGCGGCACGCAGACCGCCTGCCCGTGGAAGGGCGAG
The DNA here is from genome assembly GCF_001428505.1 of Terrabacter sp. Root181. GTDB lineage: Bacteria > Actinomycetota > Actinomycetes > Actinomycetales > Dermatophilaceae > Terrabacter. The sequence goes on along the minus strand of NZ_LMHU01000001.1, from coordinate 234,065 downwards.
GCCTCGTACTTCTCCCTCACCGTCGACGGCGACACCAACCGCGACGCCGCATGGTTCTACCCGACGCCCAAGAGCGCAGCCGCGCAGATCCGGGACCGGGTCGCCTTCTGGCGCGGCGTCACGGTCACCGACTGAGGTCGGCGCTCGTGGTCACCCCGAGTGGCGTGCCGCGAGCGCCCGGGCGACCCGCTCGATGAGGTCGAAGGGCACGGGGTCCTTGTAGAAGAACTGCACCGTGTCCTTCTTCGCTCGGTGCGGCGCCACCTCCGCCTCGAGGTCGGGATCCAGCTCCCCCACCGGGTAGAGCCCGACGTGCTTCTTCCACCCCGCGAAGTGGATGCCGTAGCGGCCGCTGAACATGATCGCCGGCATGCCGTAGCGGATCTTCTCCTCGCCGCCGGGCACCGCCCGGCGGAGCGCCGCGGCCACCTGCTCGAGCACTTGGCGCGGCCCGTCCGGAAAGCCCTGGACGTAGGCGTCCACGGTGGTCGGAGCGCTCGTGGCCTGGTCGGTCGGTGTGGTCTCCGGCTCGCTCATCGGTCCCCCTCGTCGTGCTTCGTGACAGGTCCCCCGTCCCCGCCAGTGTGACCGACTGCAGGCCCCACGACCATGGCCGATTCGCCGGACAGGGCGGTACCGATCACCTACGGTGAGCCCGATCAGCAGGGGACCAGGGAGCAGGATGCGCAGCCGCAGGACCAACGGACTCGTCATCGTCGCCGCCCTCGTGGCGCTCGCCGCGATCGGTGGCACCGCGGCGCGAGGCTCCGACGAGAACGCTCTCGCCGGTGCCGTGGCGGAACCCGTCGTGACGGCCACGCACACGCCAGCTCCCACGACCCCGGTCGCGACGGTCGACGCGGATGCCGCCCGGCGCGCCGACGAGGCCAAGGCCGTCGCCGACCAGGCTGCCGCGGACCAGGCTGCCGCCGCGAAGAAGGCCGCCGACGCCAAGGCTGCTGCTGCCCGAGCCGCCGCGGCCAAGGCTGCCGCCGACAGGGCCGCGCAGGCCACGGCCGCGGCCGCGAAGGCGAAGGCGGCTGCAGCCACCTGGGCCGTGACCACGGTCGTCGACGGCGACACGATCTGGGTCTCCCGGGCCGGGGTGTCACGCAAGATCCGCTTCATCGGCATCGACACCCCCGAGACCGGCCAGTGTGGCTTCACCGAGGCCCGCAACGCGCTGCGCGGCATCATCGGTGGCCAGCGCGTGACCCTCACCGCCGGCGCCCAGGACGACGTCGACCGCTACGGCCGACTGCTCCGCTACGTGGACGTGGGTGGGGTCGACGCCGGCCTGCGCCTCGTCAAGCGGGGGTATGCCGTCGCCCGCTACGACTCGGGGGACGGCTACGGGGCCCACACGCGCGAGACGGCGTACGTCCGCGCGGACGCCGCGAGCCCCACGGCCGCGTGCGTCGACCCGAACGTGGGCGCCACCGGTGGAGCGGTTGGCAGCGGCTTCACCGGCTCGTGGCCACAGGCGGGCGACAAGTCCCCGTGCCCGCAGTCGCGCCCGGTCAAGGGCAACGAGGACTCGATGATCGCCCACGAGCCGGGCGACCGGTACTACAACGTGACCAAGCCCGAGCAGTGCTTCGCGACGATGAGTGACGCCGAGTCCGCCGGCTTCCGCCCCGCCAAGGTCTGACGTCCTCGCGCGTTGTCGACTTGAGCCTTGTCGTCCCACTCGGCATGCTCGCCCGATGGGTGGTCACGCGGTCGGCGTCCGGATCGGCTTCGCTCAGGCGCCCGCTCGGATGCGGCAGTGGGTCGAGCGGCGACTGGGCGGCGAGGTGGTCGGCGTCGTCGACTGTGTCGGCGGCATGTCGCCGGGACCTGCCGCGCGGGTGCGCACGGCATCAGGGACCGCCGCCTTCGTCAAGGCCTGCGGCACCGCCCTCGACCCGGCGACACCCGAGCTCCTGCGTGCCGAGGCTCGGGTGCTGGCCGCCCTTCCCGACCACGCGTGCCTGCCGCGGCTGCTCGACGTCCACGACGACGGCGACTGGGTCGTCCTCCTCGTCGAGGACCTGCCGGGGTCACCTCCCCCAGCCCCCTGGAGTGGCGCAGACCTCCGGCGCGTCGGCGATGCGCTCCACGAGCTGCGGCCAGTGCTGGACGCGGTCCACCTCGACGGCCTCCCCGCGGCACGGGACTCGTCCCCGATCTTCCTCACCCGGTGGCGCGGGCTGGCCGACCGCCTCGACCTCGTCGACCCGTGGTGGGCCGAGCACCACGACGCGCTCGCCGTGCATGCCGACCGCGCGGCGGACCTCATCGACGGGGATGCGCTCGTGCACTGGGACATCCGGGCCGACAACATCGTGCTGACGGCTGACCGGACCGTGCTCGTCGACTGGGGACAGGCCAGGCGTGGCGCGGCCTGGATGGACCACGCGCTGCTGGCGCTCGACTGCTCCATGACCGGCAGCGAGGTGCCGACAGCCCAGCTGGCGCGCACCGACCCGGCCCTGCGCGACCGCGACCCCGCAGACCTCCTCGCCCTCGCGGCCGCGGCGTCGATGTCGTTCGTGTCCCGGTCGACCGAGCCGGCCCGGCCGAGCCTGCCGACCCTCCCGGCGACCTGCGCCCGCTGGGCCGATGCCCTGCGCCCCTACCTCGCGGACGCCCTCGCCGAGGTCGGCTGACCGGGGGGCGCCGGAGACGCGACGGCGACCCGAGCTGTGCGTCAGTGCTGCACCCAGCGCAGCAGTGACGGAGGGCGCTCCCGGTGATGCTGCTCGTGCCTCAGTCGTCGAGCTCGAGGATGCAGGCCGTGCCGACGTCGACGAAGCCGACCCGGCGGTAGATCTCGCCCGCCGCGTCGGACCCGGCGGAGAGGAAGACGACCTCGACGCCCTGCTCGCGGCACGCGGCGACGAGGGTGCTCGTGATCGCCGTGCCGTGACCGCGGCCCCGGTGGCCGGGTGGCACGGCGATGCCCATGAGCTCGGCGACGTCCCCGCGCGGTGCGGCGGACCCGGCGCCGCAGAGACGGTTGCCCTCGAACGAGGCGACGACGAGGAGGTCGCCGCGCTCCATGAGCTCGGGCCGCCTGCCCGGGTCCTTCGGCTCCACCTCGTCGCACCCCTCGAAACCTGCCGACACCGCGCCCATCGCCAACGACAGGTGCGGCTCGGCCGGGTGCAGGGTCCGTGCCCGCGGGTCTGGCGACACCGGCACCTCCGGCGGCATGACGAGCAGTGGGTAGCGGTGTGGCTCGTGACCGGCTCCACGCACGGCGGGCAGCAGCGTGGGCGTCACCTCGTCGACCCACTCGAGCGCCCGCGGCACCCCGAGGGCCTGCTGGTGCTCCAGCACACGGCATACGTCCTCGGGGGTGAAGACGCCCCGACCGCCCAACCGGGGCCGCGCGTAGAACTGCCACCCGGTGCCCTCGTCGGCGACGAAGAGCGTGAAGGGGCCCACCTCCTCGACCGCCGCGACAGCGCGCGGGACCCGGTCGTAGTAGGCCTCGATGCGGTCCAGCCGCGCGTCGTGAGCTCGCCCCATGGCGCCACCATGACAGCCGGTGACCCGTGCGAGCGACCGGATTACGGCGTCAGCCGCGCTGCGCCGGATAGACGAGGTGCGTGACCCGCTCGCCCTCGACGACGGTCGTCGGGTTTCCGAGCACGACCTGGCCGGCGGCCTCGGTGAAGTAGGGGCGCCCGACGCCGAGGAAGCACGGCACGAGGTCGATCGCCACCTCGTCGAGCAGCCCCTCGGCCACGCACTGGCTCGCGATCTCACCCGCGGCTACACCGACGTCCGCGTCGCCAGCGATCTCGCGGGCCCGCGCCACCGCATCGTGCACGCCGCCCGTCACGAACTCGACCGTGCCGCCGGGGTAGCCCCAGCCGTCCGGCGGCGCGTGGGTCAGCACGACGACCGGGACACCGAGCGGGTGCGTGCCCTTCCAGCCGTCGGTGATGTCGAAGAGGTGCCGGCCGACGACGAGCGCACCGAGCCGTCCGACCCACGACCGCCAGTAGTCCGCGTCGGTCTGCGTCAGGTGGAAGGTCATGTCACCGCCCGCCGACTCCCACGGCACCTCGCCCGCCTCGTACCAGTCGAAGAGCGGCCCGACCTCGTCGTTCGGTCCCGCGACGAAACCGTCCAGCGACATCGATGCCGACGACACGACCTTGCCCATGCTGCTCTCCTGTCCTTCGTGTCCCGCGACTCAGCGGCGTCCGCGGCGGGTGCGCAGGTAGTCGGCGACGACGTACTCCCCGAGCCGTGCGATGTCGGGCGTGAACACGCGCCCGCCGGCCCGCCGAGCCACCGCGTCGACGAAGCGCCCCAGCCCCGGGTCGTCGCCCAGCATGAAGATGTTGAGCTGCGCCCCCGAGCGGCGCAGCTCGTCGACCTGCGCGACCGTCGCGCGCACCGTCTCCTGGGTCGCCGGCCAGTGGAACGCCGGCCTCCCGTCGATCTCGATGTGCGCCGTCGGCTCGCCGTCGGTGACGACGAGGACCACCGGCTCGGCGTCGGGGTGCCGGCGCAGGTGCCGCGACGCGAGCATGAGCGCGTGCTGGAGGTTGGTCCCCTGGACCCACTCGGGCTCGGCCTCGGTGAGCTCGGTGGGCGTGAGCGTGCGGGCCGCGAGGTTGAAGCCGATGATCTGCAGCGCGTCGTGCCGGAAGCGGGTCTGCACGAGGTGCGAGAGCGCGAGCGCCGTCTGCTTCATCGGCCCCCAGCGCCCCTCCTGCATCATCGAGAACGACATGTCGACGCACAGCGCGACCGCCGCCACCGAGCGCCGCTCCGTCTCGGCCACCTCGAAGTCCTCGACGAGCAGCTCCACCCCACCGCTGGCTGGAGCCGATGCCGTGCTCCGCTGGGCCGCGTTGCGCTGCAAGGCGTTCGAGACGGTGCGCACCGTGTCGATGGGCAGCTCGTCGCCGAACTCCCACTGCCGGGTCAGACCCGTCGGCTCGTCGGCCTGACCGGCGGCGCGGTCGTCGTGGTCGCCACGTCCGGCGGCCTCGACGCGCTCGAAGACCCGCTTGAGCGCGGTCTCGCCGAGGCGACGCACGGCGCGGGGCGTGAGCCTCAGCCCGTCGTCGCCGCGGGAGACGTAGCCCTGGCGCTCGAGCTCGCGCTCCAGCTGGCGCAGCGCCTCCATGTCGCGGGCGGCGTCGGCGCCGAGGTACTGCCCGAGCCGTTCGACGTCGACGTCGTCGAGGGTCGCGCCGAAGTAGCCCTGCCCGAGCTGCTCGCCGAGCTGCTCGAGGTCGGCGAGCTCGGCCACCGCGCCGACGGCGTCGCCGTAGCCCATCGGCTCGCCGCCCTGCCCCTGCTGCACCGGGCTGCGCCGGTCGAGCCCGGGCCGCAGGGCGCGGAGGTTGTCGGAGAGCTGCGCCATCTGCGACGCGAGGTCGGGGTCACCGAGTGCGTCGGACATGAGCTGGCCGAGCTGCTCGCGCTGCTCGGGCGTCAGGGAGGCCATCAGCCGGTCGGCCGCGGCCTGCCTCCGGGCGAGGGCGTCGATGAGCTCGTCGACGTTCTCGGGCTGCTCGGGGAAGAGGTCTCCGTGCTTGTCCATGAAGTCGCGGAACTGGTCCTCGGTGTCCTCCCCCCGGGCGTGGGCGGCGAGGAGCTGGTTGAGGTCGGCGAGCATGTCCTTGACGGCCTGCATCGCCTCGGGGTCGTTGCCCGACAGCGCCTGCTTGAGCCCTTCGAACTGCGCCCCGACGACCTCGCGCTGGAGCATCTGCTGGATCTGCTCGTAGGTCTCGCGTGCCTCCGGCGAGTGCCACGCGTAGTCGCCGAGCGCCCGCACCGCACCGGCGACGTCGTCGGGGATCGTCGCGAGGTCCATCTCGGCGAGCCGGGCGTCGTCACCGTCCTCGCCCGCGAGGGTGTCGCGCTCCTCGGCGAGCGCCTGGTCGAGCATCGCGCGCACCTGGTCGAGCGTGCCGCCGAGGTCACCGCGTCGGCGCGCGGCCTCCCGCAGGCGGCGTACGCGTTCGGCGAGGTCGTCGAGACCGCGGCGACCGTCCATGCCCCGTCGCATCAGCTCACGCAGCGCCTCGCGCAGCGACCCGCCGGACAGGACGTCGTGACCGACCTCGTCGAGGGCCGACCGCACGTCGAAGGGCGGGGCGAGCGGGTCGGGCCCGCCCGACCACGGCGCATAGCGGAACCGTCCGTGCACCTCGTCCCCGTCGCGCGGCGTCATCGGCACGACCTACACCCCGTAGACCGTGCGGCCGGCGACGGAGTCCTTGTCGATGCGGCGCGTCAGGTGAAGCCCCTCGAGCACGAACTCCACTGCGGCAGCAACCTGCCCGGGCGTCGCGTCGTCGCCGTGGCCGAGCCGGTCGAGCACCTTCGACAGGCCCGGCACCGGCCCCACCTGGGCGAGCAGGTCGGCGCCCGGCACGAGCTCGCCGGTCTCGACGACGGCGCCCTCGGCGAAGAGGTTCGTGAACCCGGTGAGGTCGAGCCCGGAGAGCCTGGACCGGTAGGTCTCGGCGACGGCGAGGCGCAGCAGGTGCGCCAGCACGTCGCGCTCGCGCCCCTCCTCCCCCATCTCGAACTCGACCTTGCCGAGGAGGGTGGGCACGACGGTGGGGACGTCGCAGACGCGCGCGACGGCATACGCCTCCCCGGAGCGGGCGGCGCGGCGCAGCGCGGACCCGGCCACCCCCTCGGCCCCGGCGATCGCGAACCGCGCCGACACGCCGGACCGCTGGTCGACGGCGGACGACTCGCGCAGACCACGCGTGAATCGCGCGATGACCTCGAGGAGGTGCTCGGGCACGTCGGCGACGAGCGCGGACTCCTGCGCGATGAGGGCGACCTCGTCGCTGACCTCGGTCGGGTAGTGCGTGCGGATCTCGGCGCCGAAGCGGTCCTTGAGCGGCGTGATGATGCGCCCGCGGTTCGTGTAGTCCTCGGGGTTGGCGGTCGCGACGAGGAGGAGGTCGAGCGGCAGCCGCAGCGAGTAGCCGCGGATCTGGATGTCGCGCTCCTCGAGCACGTTGAAGAGCGCCACCTGGATGCGCTCGGCGAGGTCGGGCAGCTCGTTGAGGCCGAAGATGCCGCGGTTGCTGCGCGGCACGAGGCCGTAGTGCACCGTCTCCGGGTCGCCGAGCGTGCGGCCCTGCGCGACCTTGACCGGGTCCACGTCGCCGACGAGGTCGCCGACGCTGGTGTCGGGCGTCGCGAGCTTCTCGGTGTAGCGCTCGCTCCGGTGCCGCCACGCCACGGGCAGGTCGTCGCCGAGCTCGGCGGCCAGCCGGCGACAGCGCGTGCACGACGGCGCGTGCGGGTCGTCGCCGATCTCGCAGCCCTCGACGACGGGGCTCCACTCGTCGAGCAGCCCGGACAGCGTGCGCATCAGGCGCGTCTTGCCCTGGCCGCGCTCGCCGAGGAGCACGAGGTCGTGGCCCGCGAGCAGCGCCGTCTCGAGCTCGGGCAGGACGGTGTCCTCGAAGCCGACCATCCCCGGGAACGCGTCGTCACCGGCGCGCAGCCGCGCCAGGAGGTTCTCGCGGATCTCGCTCTTGACGCTGCGGTGGACGTGGCCCGAGGCGCGGAGCTCGCCGAGGGTGGTGGGACGACCGGTGTCGGGGTGGGTCATTGCCTCACGCTACGTCCGACTCCCGACGGTGTCGAAGGGTGCGTCGAGGGCTGGGCGCTCACCACGGTCGCGCGGCGATGGGGTTGAGTGGTGCCATGGAGACGGACGCGCAGCGGATCCGCGAGCTCGCCGACGGGCTGGCGTCCGGTCTGGCCGGCGCGACCGACGACGAGGTCGCGGCCGCCCTCGCCGAGAGCGTCACGTCGCTGCGACGGCTCGCCGACGTGGTCGAGCGGCGGTCGGACGCGCTCGCAGCGACCGGGCGGCTCGCACCGGTCGAGGTCGTCGTCCCCGTGCTCGGCGTCGACGGCTGCTCGGCCGGCTGGGTCGGAGCGCTGCTCGAGCCCGGAGCCCCACGTCCGCGCATCGTCGTCGCGCCGACGATCGCCGACCTCGTCGCCATGGTGCGCGAGTCGACGGGCATCCGCGTCGTCGCCATCGACATCCCGATCGGCCTGCCCGACAACACGATCCGTCAGGCCGACGTCCTCGCGCGCCAAGCCCTGCCGGGCAAGGCGTCGTCGATCTTCTCCACCCTGACCCGCTCCGCGTACGCCGCGGCGACGCGCCTCGAGGCCGACTCGGTCAACCGTGGTCTCGTCGGCCAGGGCGTCGGTGCGCAGGCGTTCGCCCTCCGCGACAAGATCGTCGAGGTCGACGCCTGGCTGCGCACCCGGCCCACGGTGACCGTCCTCGAGGTCCACCCCGAGGTGTCGTTCGCCGCGATGACGGGCGCACCGATCACAGCAAGCAAGAAGACCGACGAGGGACGCGACCAGCGGCTCGCAGCGCTCGCCGCCGGAGGCATCCCCCGCCCCTCCGTGCTCCAGGGCCAGGGGTACGCCGTCGACGACGTCCTCGACGCCTGCGCGGTCGCGTGGTCGGCCGCGCGTCACGCGTCGGGTCTCGCGCGCCCGCTGCCGGACCCGCCCGAGGTCTTCTCCGACGGCATCCCGGCCGCCATCTGGGCCTGAACGTCGAGCGCCCCCAAAGGTGCCGGATGACAGGGCGATGCTGATCACGCTCGACGACTGCTTCGCTCCGGCGCGGGCGCTCTACGCCGCGGACGGGTTCACCGGGTGCGGACCCTTCGGCTCCAAGCGACCCGACCCGCACAGCACCTTCATGACCCTCGAGCTCTGAGCCGCCGCGCGACCACACCACGACGCGGAGCGCTCAGTCGAGTGGGGTCGGGCGCTCACTCGAGAGGGGGTGACGAGGTATGCCGTCGCGACCGGGCGCGACGGCATACCTCGTCCGGTCTGGGCCGGGACTCAGGCGGCAGCCGCCGGCTCGGGTGAGCGCCGGATGAAGAGGACGACGACCGCGGCGAGCAGCGCGGCCCCGGCGCACAGCGCGAAGAGCTGGCGGTAGGCCGTCAGGGACGGCACCGCGAAGGCTCCGAGGATGACCGTGTTGGCGGCGAGGATGCTGCCACCGAGAGCCGAGGCCAGCGAGCTGCCGAGGCTGCGAAACAGCGCGTTGAGGCCGTTGGCGGCCGCGATCTCGGAGCGCGGCGAGTGCTCGTTGATGAGCGACGGGATGGCGGCGTAGCCGATGCCCGTGCCGATCCCGACCACGGTCGTGCCGATGATGACCTCGGTGAGGCTCGCGGTCCAGACGATGCGCATGAACCAGCCGAGGGCGACGATCACCGCGCCGAGGGCGAGGGTCTGCGGCGCACCCCACGAGCCGATGAGGCGGGCGGCGATCGGCGAGAAGATGATCATCGCGATGCCGCTCGGGAGCAGGGCCAGACCACCGGTCATCAGGCTCGCGCCGAAGCCGTAGCCGCTCGCCGCCGGGGCCTCGATGAACGACGCCGTGCCGAGGAACGAGGCGAAGAGGGCGAAGCCGAAGAGGACCGAGGCGATGTTGGTCAGCACGATCGGGCGCCTGCGCAGCGCCCTGAGGTCGACGAGCGGCTCGCGGATGCGGGTCTGGCTCCAGCCGAAGACCACGAAGAGCACGGCGGACGCACCGAGCAGCCACCAGACACGGGGGTCCGACCAGCCCCACGCGGCGCTCTGCGTCAGCGGCAGCAGGAGCGTCAGGAGCGCGCTGCCCATGAGCACGGCACCGACGATGTCGACCCGACCACCGCTGCGGCCCGGCGCCTCGGGGACCATCAGGCGGATGCCGACGAGGGCGACGAGGCCCGCGAACGAGGTGATCCAGAAGAGGGCGTGGAAGGAGAAGTGCTCGGCGACGAAGCCGGCCAGGGGCAGTCCGAGCGCGCCACCGACGCCGAGCATCGCGCTGACGAGGGCGACGGACGACGCGACGCGCTCCTTGGGCATCGTCGTCATGAGCAGGCTGATCCCGAGCGGGATCGCGGCGGCGGCCATGCCCTGGATCGCGCGGCCGGCGATGAGCAGGGCGATGTTGTCGGTCACGGCCGTGAGGAGCGAGCCGAGCGTCAGGGCGGCGAGCGAGACGAGGAGCATCCGGCGCTTGCCGAACATGTCGCCGAGGCGGCCCATGATCGGCACTGAGATGGCGGCGACGAGCAGCGTCGAGGTGAGCAGCCACGAGACGTTGCTCGCGGACGTGTGGAGGTCGGCCGGCAGGGTCGACAGGACGGGGACGAGCAGCGACTGCGAGAGCGCGACGACGAGGGCGCCGAGGCCGACGAAGACGAGCTGGACGGTGGCCCGGTTCGAGGTCGTGGTCTCCTCGCCGGCCCGCCGGGTGGCCGGCTCGGTGGTCGCCACGGTCGAGGCTGCCGTCTCGGGCGGCTCGGTGCTGACGGACATGCGGACTCCTACGGGAAGAACTGCGGTGTCCTGACACTGTACGCCCATCGTGACACCCGGTGTCAAACACGGCAGGCGATGCCAGAGCCTGCTAGGATGGCCGCATGCCAGCGACGCCGACGACCCTCCGGGACCGCGCCCGTGGGGCCGTGCGCGACGAGGTGTCGAAGCAGGCGTGGCGCCTCTTCGCGACGCAGGGCTTCGAGCTGACGACCGTCGAACAGATCGCCGCCGCGGCCGGCATGTCGCGGCGCACGTTCTTCCGCTACTTCGAGAGCAAGGAGGACCTCGTCCTCGACCGGCTCCTCGAGTCCGGCGAGTCCGTCGTCGACGCAATGCGTGAGCGACCGGCCGACGAGTCGCCGTGGGCGGCCCTGCGGAGGGCCTTCGAGGCGATCGTCAGCCTTCAGGAGACCCACGCCGTGAGCTCACGCCCCCTCCAGCTGATGCTCCACCGCGAGCCCGTGCTGCGCGGGACGGTCACCGAGCTGCACCGCCGCTGGCTCGAGTCGCTCACCCCCCTCGTCGCCGAGCGGATGCCTCGCCGCCGCGCCCACCGCGGGCCCGACGTCCGCGCGGCGGCGATGACGAGCAGCGCCCTGGCCTGCCTCGAGATCGCCCAGACGACGTGGGCCGGCGACCCCTCCGTCCGCCTGGCACCCCTGCTCGACGAGGTCATGGGCGCCGTCTCGCCGCTCACCTGAGCTCGGCGGTCCCCACCACGACGTGACCGAGGTATGCCGTCGCGACCGGACGCGACGGCATACCTCGTCCCAGCGGGGCCGGTGTCCCGAACCCCGTGGAGCTCAGCCGGTGACGGCGACCCGGAGGGCTCCGGCGGTCGCGTCCCAGCCGGCCTGGGTCGGGTGGACGAACTCGGCGACGTCGCGGCCCGGCGTCCCGACGGGGACGAGCCATGCCGCGGAGTTGTCGGCGACGACGTGCGGGTCGAGGCCGTGGACGCGACCGCCCCAGGCGGCCTTGACGGTGTCGACGAAGTGGTACGGCGTCGTCCCGTCCTCGGCGTTGAGCTCGGCGACGCCGCGAGCCTGGAGGTCGTCACCGAGCCGCTGGAGGTCGTTGAGCGCCCGGCCGGCGTCGTAGACCGGCGCGACCTCGGGGATGGCGTAGCTCTCGGTGTCGATGAGGAACGGGTAGCTGAGCAGGTAGACCTGCGCGTGACCGCCCGAGCGCGCGACGACGGCCCGCAGCGCGTCCTTGGTGCGCTGGACCATCTCGGGCGCCTTGGCCGAGGCCGCCTCGAGGGACTGGCGGCAGCTCGACGGGTCACGCAGGGTCAGGCAGTCGACGACGATCGTGGAGAAGCCGATGTCGTTGCCGCCGATGGTGAGGAGGGCGAGGTCGGTGTCGGGCGTGACCGCGTCGATCTGCGGACGCGCGACGAGCTGGCACGACACGGTGCCCGTGTAGAGGTCGTTCACGCCGACGCCCGCGACGAACGTGTACGTGTACGAGAAGTCGGGCTGTGCCGGCACCCCGCAGAGCCGCTCGGTCTGCGCCCGGCGCAGCCACTCGGCCTTCTGGTCGGGGTGGCGCGCCGGGTCGACCGAGTACGTCCCCGTCTTCGTGGACGCGTCACCGAGCAGGCGCGGCTCGAGGATGTCGGCGACGACCCCGCCGCTGCAGGCCGCGTCGGTGTAGGTCGCGTCGATCGAGGCCGCGACCTGCCACCCGTAGTTGTCCGGGGAGCGGTAGCAGCTGCGCTCCTCGTAGGTGCCGGTGCCGTTGCCGGCCGAGTAGGAGTCGCCGAGCTGCACGACGTGCGGCGCGTCCGTCGCGACGGCGGAGGGAGCCGCGGCGGCCCCGCCGGTCGCGAGGGCGGCGGCTGCAGCGAGGGCCGCGACGAGCGCTGCGGCAGGCCGGGCACGGCGGGCGGTGCGTGAGGAACGGGGCACGGCGGGACTCCTTCGTCCGGTGTCGGTCTCGGAGGAGAACGAGCCCGCCACCGGCGAGGTCACGCGACGGGCCCGGCGCTGCAGGCGCTGCACCCGTCGGGAGGCGAACGTCGGGTGGCGCGCGGCGGGTCCCACGAAGCGCGTACGCGGGCAGCGCTGCCGCCGTAGCGTTCGGCCATGGAGCGCACAGACTTCGTCGCCTCGGGCACCGACGGCGACCTCGGCGGGTTCGTCACCGGTGCGGGACAGCCGGTGCTGCTGGCCCACGGCGGCCCGGGCCTGGGCTATGACCACCTGAGCACCCTCGTCGAGGAGCTCGCCGCCGGGTTCCGGGTCGCTTACTACCAGCAGCGCGGACTCCCGCCCTCGACGACCACGGGTGCCTTCACTGTCGCGGAGGCGGTCGGCGACGCCGTCGCGGTGCTCGACCACCTCGGCTGGGACCGCGCCTGGTTCGTCGGGCACTCCTGGGGCGGGCACCTCGGCTTCCATGTCGCGGAGGCCATCCCCGACCGGCTGCACGGGGTCCTCGCCGTGGACCCGCTCGGTGGGGTCGGCGACGGGGCCGCGGAGGCGTTCGGTGCGGAGATGTTCGCCCGGGTCCCCGCCGACCGGCGGGCACGCGCCGAGGCGCTCGACGAGAAGGACATGAACGGCACGGCGACGCCCGAGGAGGAGGCGGAGACCTGGGACCTGGTGTGGCCCGGCTACTTCGGCGACCCCTCGCACGTCATGCCGAGGCCCGAGATGACCGTCTCGCCGGAGGCCCACGTGGGCCTGTGGAACGACCTCAAGGCGAGGCTCCCCGACCTCGAGTCGGGGCTGGTCGACATCCGGGTCCCCGTCGGGGTCGTCGTCGGCGAGCGCAGCCCGATGCCGCCCGACCGAGCCGGCGGGGCGACGGCGGACGCGATCCCCGGAGCGTGGGTCGAGGTCGTCGACGGCGCCGGGCACTTCGTGTGGTGGGAGCGTCCGGGCTCGGTGCTGCGGGCCCTTCGCCGCCTCGCGGACGAGAGTGCCTGACCCACGCTCGCGGGTCAGGCACTCCCGGCCGGCTCAGCCCTGGGCGAGCTGGGACACGTCGTCCCACTTCTCCCACGTCTCGATCCGCGAGGCGTAGTCGGCCTTGGCGATCGAGAGCGGGGCCGCGCCGAAGAAAACGCGCAGCGGCGGCTCGTCGGCGTCGACGACCTTGAGCACGGCGGCCGCGGAGGCCTTGGGGTCGCCGGGGCCCGACGTGTTGCGGGCCGCGCGCTCGCGGTGGGTCCGCTCGCGGATGTCGTCGTAGGGCGACGACGGCGCCGAGTGCTTGGCCGACGGGCCGGCCCAGTCGGTCGAGAAGCCGCCGGGCTCGATGAGCGTGACGTGGATGCCGAAGGGCGCGACCTCCTGGGCGAGCGACTGGCTCAGACCCTCGAGCGCCCACTTCGACGCGTGGTAGGCGCCGACGATCGGGAACGCGGAGATGCCGCCGATCGAGCTGACCTGGATGATGTGGCCGGATCCCTGCTCGCGCATGATCGGCAACGCCGCCTGCGTGACCCAGAGGGCGCCGAAGAAGTTCGTCTCCAGCTGGTTGCGGACGTCGGCCTCGCTCAGCTCCTCGACGAAGCCGAAGTGGCCGTAGCCGGCGTTGTTGATGACGACGTCGAGCCGGCCGAAGCGCTGGTGCGCCTGCTGGACGGCTGCGATGTCCGCGTCGCGGTCGGTGACGTCGAGGGCGATCGGCAGCAGCCGGTCGCCGTAGGTCTGGACGAGGTCGTCGAGGGTCGAGGTGTCACGGGCGGTCGCGGCCACGTTGTCGCCCCGCTCGAGTGCGGCGGTCGCCCACTCGCGACCGAACCCGCGGGACGTTCCGGTGATGAACCACGTTTTCGTCATGCGCTCGACGCTATGACTTCGAGTGCACTCCAACGCAAGCCGGGCGACGGCCGGGTCGAGGTGATGCCGGCACCGACCCGGCTCCCGCGATCACCTCGAACGGGCAGAGCGGCGGGCGCTCAGGAGCGGTGGGCGCTCAGGAGCGGCGGGCGGCGCGGGCGAGCCAGGTGAGGGCGTCCTCGGCAGTGCTGAGCACGGAGACGTGACCGTCGAGAGGCTGGAGCCACAGGTCCGCGTCGGGGATCGCGCTCGCGAGCCACTCGCCGTGCGAGACCGGCACGATGCGGTCGGCGCCGCCGTGCACGACGAGCGCCGGCGCCGCGACGTCGCGGGGATCGAAGCCCCAGTCGGAGACGTAGGCGAGGTCGTCGTCGATGAGCGCGGCCGGGCCGGCCGCCAGCGCCGGGCCGACGACCGAACCGAACCAGCCCCACGGACCCGAGAAGGCCTCCTCGTCCGCCTCCACGAAGCCGAAGTCGACCTCGCCGTCCGGCACCTGGGCCGCAGCGGCCTCATGAGCCTCCTTGGCCTCGCGACCGGCGGCCGCGGCACGCAGCGACGCCTCGCCGCCCGGCGCCATCCCGGCGAAGAAGTCCAGCCCCGGGGCGCCGAACGGTGCCACTCCCGAGACGGTCACGACGCCGAGCACGCGGTCGCCGAGCAGCGCCGCGGGGGCCAGAGCGTGCGTGCCTCCGCCCGAGTGGCCCATCACCGCGAACGAGCCCACGCCGAGGTGGTCGACGACGGCCGCGACGTCCCGCGCCGCCGAGGCGACGTCACGACCCGGTCGAGCAGTCGAGCCGCCGTAGCCGGGCCGGTCGTAGGACACCCAGCGGATGCCGAGGCGGGCCGCCGCGGCGAAGAGCGGCTGCGGGGGCGCCCCGATGTTCGGGGTGCCGTGGTGCCACACGACGACGAGCGCCTCGACGTCCGGGGTCCCCGGGCCGCCGGTGTCGTAGACGTGGAGCACGTGACCGTCGCCGAGGTCGACGTCGCTCTCGGTCACGGCGGGCGCGGGGGTGTCGGCGGCGTCGCTCACAGGGCTTCGGCCTTTCGTCGGAGGTGGTCCTGCTCGGGGATGCTCGTCGTGAGACGTGACGCGAGCAGGTAGCTCTCGCGGGCCCTCTCGGTGTCGCCGGACATCTCGAGCAGGTGCGCCCGCACGGCGTGCAGGCGGTGGTGCCGGGCGAGACGCTTGTCCTGCTCGAGGTCGTCCAGCACCGCCAGACCTGCGGCCGGCCCCTCGACCATCGCGAGCGCGACGGCGCGGTTGAGCGTCACGACCGGCCCGGGGGCGAGCTGCTCGAGGAGCCCGTAGAGCGCGAGCACCTGCTCCCAGTCGGTCTCGGCCCCCGAGGGCGCCTCGTCGTGCACCGCGGCGATGGCCGCCTGCACCTGGTAGGGCCCGAGCCGGGTCCGCGTCAGGGAGTCGGTCACGAGGGCCACGCCCTCGTGGACGTATGCCGTGTCCCACCGAGAGCGGTCCTGCTCGGCGAGCGGCACGAGCTCTCCCGCCTCGTTCGTGCGGGCGGGGCGCCGCGCCTCGGTGAGCAGCATGAGGGCGAGGAGGCCGGCCACCTCGCCGTCGTCGGGCAGGAGGGCGTGCGCCTGGCGCGTGAGGCGGATCGCCTCTGCCGTCAGGTCGACCCGGTGCAGCTCGTCACCGGTGCTTGCCGTGTGCCCCTCGGTGAACACGAGGTAGAGGACGTGGAGCACCTCGCGCAGACGGTCCGGCACGTCGTCGGGCGGCGGCATCCGGAACTCCGCGCCCGACTCGCGGATCCGCTGCTTGGCCCGGCTGATCCGCTGGGCCATCGTCGCCTCGGGCACGAGGAAGGCGTGCGCGATCTGCGCGGTGGTGAGGCCGCCGACTGCCCTGAGGGTCAAGGCGATCCGGGACGCCGGGGCGAGCGCGGGGTGGCAGCAGAGGAGGAGCAGCGTCAGGGTGTCGTCGTGGTCACCCGGCCCGACGGCATACGGCGGCGGGGCCACGAGCTCGTCGGCAGGAGCCCGCGTCGCGTCGGCGAGCTCACGACGCTCTCGTGCCTCGTCGCTGCGCAGGCCGTCGATGAGCCGGCGCGAGCCGACCCGGATGAGCCACGCCTTGGGGTCGTCGGGCACGCCGTCCTCGGGCCACTGCGCGGCGGCGGCGAGCAGCGCCTCCTGGGCGGCCTCCTCGGCGCGGTCGAAGTCGCGGTAGCGGCGCACGAGCGCACCGATGACCTGCGGCGTCACGCTGCGCCACAGGTCATCGGTCACGACGGGTCCTCCCACGCCACAGTCCTTCTCAGAGGTCCTCGGCCGAGCCGCCCATGAGCGGGCGCACCTCGACGGCCGCGAACCGGGCGTCGGGGAAGCGCCCCGCGATCTCCTCGGCCCGCTCGGGCGTCGCGCAGTCGACGACGAAGTAGCCGGCCATCTGCTCCTTCGCCTCGACGAACGGCCCGTCGGTGACGAGGCTCTCGCCGTCGCGGACGCGGACGCTCCGGGCCGTGAGCGGGTCCGCGAGCGCCTGGGCGGTGACGAGCTCACCGGACTCGCTGATCTCGCGCATCAGGTCCTCGAAGGCGCGCAGCAGCCCCGCCCGCTCGTCGTCGGTCATGGCCGCGGCCTCCGGCGTGCGCAGGAAGATCGGGTGCCCCCAGGTCTGCGGGTTGCTCCAGATCATCAGCAGGTACTTCACGTCCACTCCTTCGTCCTGACGCCGTCCAGGCGCCCTCGTGGCGGCGGGTTCCTCGTCAGGAGACGTCGGAGCCGCGGCCGCGATCTCGACACCGACCGACCCTTCCACAGTCCCGGTGGCGGCGGGGGCCGCGATAGCGTCGCAGCGTGTCCGCCGGTGACGTCCCGACCCGACCTCCGACCGCCCTCGACGAGCGTGCGGCGGAGGCCGAGCGCTCCGTGACGGCACTCTTCGCGGGCCCCCTCGGGCGGGTGCCACTGACGCACCTCGCGCGGATCGTCCACCCCGTGCCGCCCGGGTCGCGGGCGTTCGGCGGGCTCCGCGGGACGTGGCACTACTGGTGGCAGGCGCACTACCTCGACGCGCTCGTCGACGCCGGCGTCCGGGCCCTGCGGACCGGCGACCGGACCGGCGCCGAGGAGCACGCGGCCCGGGGCGACCGGCTGCTCAAGACGATCCGGCTGCGCAACCGAGTGCGATGGGTCAACGACTTCTACGACGACATGGCCTGGCTCGCCCTCGCCTCGGGCCGGCTCCAGACCCTGCACGACGAGATCGGCCGCACGGCCCGGGGTCGGCGCCTCCGGTCGGCGAGCCGTCACCTCACCGGCCAGCTGCGCGCGGCGCACACGGACGACCTCGGCGGTGGCCTCTTCTGGAGCCGTGACCGCGACTTCAAGAACAGCCCGGCGACCGGCCCGGCCGCCCTGCACCTCGCCCGTCTCGGCGACACCGACGAGGCGCGTCGGCTCGTCGACTGGCTCTACGCGCGCCTGTGGTCACCGGAGAGCGGGCTCGTGCTCGACGGCATACGGCTGCGCGGCGGCGAGGAGGTGCTCGTCCCGGACGTCTGGTCCTACAACCAGGGCACCGTGCTCGGCGCGCTCGTGACGTTGGGCGACGAGGAGAGCCTGATGCGCGCGGCCGCCCTCGTCGCCGCCGTGGACGCTCGGCTGACGACCGAGGTCGACGGGGGTCGCGTGCTCCGGACGCACGGCGGTGGTGACGGCGGTCTCTTCACCGGCATCCTCGTGCGCTATCTCGCCCTCGCGGCGACCGAGCCCGGGCTCGACGCCGTGGCGCGCGAGACGGCACGAGGACTCGTCGCCGCGACGGCCGAGGCGCTCTGGCGCGGCCGGGCGAGCCTCGCCGTCCCGGGTCGCCGCGACCCGACGGTCTTCCCCGTGGAGCCCGGCGGGCGCGCGCCCGGTCCGCCGCTCGAGCTGTCACCGCAGCTGCAGGCGTGGACCGTCCTCGAGGCCGCCGCCACCCTCCCCTGACCGGTCGGACGTCCGCCGACGGACGACCGTTGGTATGCCGTGTCGACCGTTCCGGCGTGTCGTGCGGCGTGTCGGGTGGGGCGTCTGCCAACGGTCGTCGGTCGGTGGAGGTCTCGGAACGGGCACGAAGGCTGGGAGCGGGCTGGGAATCCGGGCGGTCCCGGGTGAGACTCGAGAGGTGCGCACCCCCAGAGCCCTCGTGACCGGCCTGGCCGCCGCGCTGCTGCTCGGTGCCTGCTCGACCTCGGGGCCGGCCGCCGGGCCCGCCGACGACCGCGGCGGAACCACCGGGCCCAGCCCCACGGCATACGCCGGCCCGAGCCAGGGCGCGAGCGAGACGGCCACGTCGACGCCCACCGCGTCCACCCCGACACCCGCGCCGAGCCCGACGAAGCCCGCGCCCGACCCGGCCTCGATCGAGGCCCTCATCGCGACCCGCTACGAGGGCGGCAACCTGAGGCTGGGCCGTGAGCGCGGCAGCACCGACGCGTACCGGCAGTACTTCGCGACCTATGAGAGCAACGGGCTGACGATCTCGGGACGCATCAACATCCCGCGGGGCAAGGGCCCGTTCCCCGCCGTGGTCCTGGCCCACGGCTACGTCGACCCGGCCGTCTACACGAACGGCGAGACGATGCTCCGCGAGCGCGACTACCTGGCCCGCCGGGGCTACGTCACGCTCCACATCGACTACCGCAACCACGCGCAGTCCGACCGCGACCCCCGCAACGATGCCAACCTCCGCGCCGCCTACACCGTCGACGCGATCAACGCCGGGCTGGCGCTCAAGAAGGCCCAGGTCGTCGACCCGAGCCGCATCGCGATCATCGGCCGGTCGATGGGCGGCGGGGTCGTCTTGGGCGTCCTCGTCGTACGCCCGGGGCTCTTCCGCGCGGCCGTGGCCTACGCGCCGGTGAGCTCCGACAGCGTCGACAACTTCGACAAGTGGGTGCGGCGCGACGCCTCCCGTTCCGGCGCGGCGCGGGCCGTCATCGGGCGGCTCGGCACGCCCGAGGCGGAGCCGGCCGCGTGGGCGGCGACGAGCCCCCGCACCTACTTCGGCCGCATCACCGAGCCGCTCCTCATCCACCACGGCACCGCCGACGAGGACTGCCCGCTCACCTGGTCCCGCAAGTCCGTCGCCGCCCTGAAGGCCAAGGGCAAGGACGTCGAGCTGCGCGTCTACCCCGGCGGGCGGCACACCCTGACGTCGCCGCAGTGGGACACCTCGATCCGGCGCACCGAGGCCTTCCTCCAGCAGCACCTGGGCTGAGGTCCGGACGGGCTGGAGCGCCTGACCGTCGCCGTGACGTATCCGGAGGGCCCCTCGATCTCTCTGAATCTCCATGGCGATGTCACCGGACACGCCACCATCGAAGGATGTCCTGCGATCTCGCGCAGGACGTTCCGGGGCTCGTCCCGGTTCGGGGGCCGCGGCGACCACGCCAAGGCAAGGGGAAGAGATGATACGCACACAGCGGTGGGGCGCAGCTGCGCTCGCAGCCGTCACGGGAGTCATCATGTCGGCAGGGACGGCGCTGGCCGCCGCACCCGCCAACGACGTCAGCGGCAGCGCACTGGCCATCGGGGCCCTGCCCTACAGCACGACCCTCGACACGAGCGAGGCCACCACCGACGCGGACGACGCCGCGCTCAACGCGTCGTGCGGCGCCCCGGCGACGGACGCGAGCGTCTGGTTCACCTTCACGGCGGCCGCCGACAGCATCGTCGTCGCCGACGTCAGCGGCTCCGACTACAGCGCCGGCGTGATCGTGGCGCAGGGCACGGGCAGCTCGGCCACGGTCATCGCCTGCGGACCCGGAGGCTCCGGGTGGGCGGCGTCCGCAGGGGAGACCTATACGATCCTCGCCTTCGACGACCAGGAGGACGGGGTCGGCAACGGCGGACTGCTCGACATCACCGTCGAGACGGCTCCGGACGTGCCGTCCATCGAGGCCACCATCAACCCGATCGCCCAGTTCGACAAGGCGACCGGCGGCGCGTACGTGTCCGGCACGGCGACGTGTTCGGGCGAGGCCGACTTCGCGTTCGTCGACGTCCAGCTCAGGCAGCGGGTCGGTCGGATCCTGATCCAGGGATTCGGTGAGACCGAGATCGCCTGCACCGGGTCCGTCGAGCCGTGGACGGTCTTCGTCCTCGGCGACAACGGGCTCTTCAAGGGCGGCAAGGGCGCGACGGCCACCGCCGCCGTGGCCTGCAACATCAGCGGCTGTGGCGAGTACTTCGCCGACCAGACGGTCCAGCTCAAGGGCCGGACGCACTGAGGCCGGCGGGTGACCGGTCGGCGTCAGGTCGACGCCGACCGGTCACCCTCGCTCGGGGCTGCTGTCGAGGCCACGTCCAGACCAGCGTCCAGGCCACCGTCCAGGCCACCGTCCAGGCCCAGGAGTCGGGCGCCGTTGTGCCACAACACCGCTCGCATCCAGCCGTCGCCGAGGCCGAGGCGGGCGAGGGCGTCGAGCTGGTGGGCATAGGGGTAGGGGATGCTCGGGAAGTCCGATCCGAGCGCGACCCGGTCGCGCAGGGTCGCGAGGCGCTCGACGTAGCCGTCGGGGAAGGGCGCGAAGCGGTTCGTGAAGTCCGTGCCGCTCATCGTCGTGTCGAGGTGGACACCGGCGAACTCGTCTGCGAGGTCGGCGAACTCGTGGTACTCCGGCATGCCCAGGTGGGCCACGACGAGCACGAGGTCCGGGTGTCGACGGAGCACCTGGCGCACGGCGTCCGGGCCGGTGTGGGTGCCGCGGATCGGTGCCGAGCCGGCGTGGATGACGACCGGGACCCGGGCGCGCTCGAGTCGCGCCCACGCCGGGTCGAGGCGCTCGTCGTCAGGGGTGAAGTCCCCGACCTGGACGTGCATCTTGAACAGGCGCGCCCCGTCGTCGAGGGCCGCCGCGACGACGTCGCCCACGCCGGGCTCGGGGTAGAAGGTCGCGCAGTGGACCGCGTCCGGCACCGTGCGGGCGAAGTCGGCGCACCACGCGTTGAGCCACTGCGCCATGCCGGGCTTGTGCGGGTAGACGAGCGCCGGGATCGTCTGCAGTCCCAGCGACCGCAGTGTCGCGAGGCGCGTCTCCTCGTCGTCGCGGTAGGTGACCGGCCACGGCGTGCCGTAGTGCGTCTCGGCCTCGTCGAAGTAGTCCCACACCTTGCGCTGCATGGCGTCGGGCAGGAAGTGGACATGGACGTCGGCGAGGCCCGGCAGCCCGAGAGAACGGACGTATGCCGGCACGTCGGCGTCCGTCAACGGGCCCGGCGTCGTGTGGTGCGCGTCAGTAGTCGTCATCGTCTCGCACCGACAGCACGGCCTCGACCCACGACTCGTCGTCGAGGCCGTCGAGCGCGGCACCGATGCTGCGCTCCTCGAAGGCGAAGTGGGAGTCCATGATCGCGGTCAGCCCGTCGAGCTCACCGACGAGACGAGCGCGGTGGCCGTCGTCGCCCGCGCTCGTGGCCGTGTCGACGAGGTGCTCGACACGCGCGAGGATGCCCGCCACGAGGTGATGGTCCTCGACGATCTTGTCGAGCATCGGGCCGAGGTCGGGTCGCTCGACGCGCAGCGCGGCGAAGAGTCCGTCGTCCTCGCCGGTGTGGTGAGCCTGCAGGGCGAGGCAGAAGCCGAGACAGTGCTCGAGGATGCCGGTGGCCGGGGACTCCGCGTCGACCGTCGTCGTCCCAGGTCGGGCGAGACCGTCGCGGATCACGCGCACCCGTCCCCGCAGGTCGTCGTGCACGGCGGTGAGCTGGGCGGCCAGCGCCATCGTGCGGTCGTGGTCGTCATGACGGGGGTCGCGGAAGCTCGGGGGCATGGTGCACCCAGTCCATCACGCGGCTGGTCGGCGACGCCGTCCACCTGACGTACGAGCGCGCCGCCGCCTGACCGGCAGCGACGCGCTCGACGCGGAGCGAGAGCGGACTCAGCCGGCGAGGGCGCCCATCGGGTCCCAGGCGGGCAGGACGATCGGGTCGCGGGTCAGCGCCTCCTGCAGCTCGCCCGGCAGCGCGTCGCGGCGGACGGCCACCTCGAAGACGAACTCGGCGAACCAGCCGTCGTTCATCGTCATGAAGCCCTTGTCGCCCTTCTCGGTGCCCCAGCTGTTCTCGACGCGCCAGCGTCGCGGGAGGTCGTCGAGCAGGTCGACGCCGGTGAAGAGCATCGCGTGCGTCATGAGTGACTCGTGGTGGAGCAGCCGGTCGGCCTTGCCGAGGCTCGGCTCGGTGCCGTAGATCGCGGCCCGGTCGAAGAGGCCGGCGTCCCAGAGGCCGAGGGTGGCGTTGGACATCTGCCCCGTGTCGCAGCCGAACCACACCGGCTCGCCCCCGAGGATCGCCTGTGCCGCAAGGGACTTCATGAGGTCGGGCTCGACGTTGAGGTAGGTGACGGGCGGTGCGCCGACGACGTTGCCGAGGTGCTCGACGGTGAAGGTGTGCCCGTAGGGGCTGCTCGCGCGAGGGTCGTTGACGAGGCAGACGTAGTCCTCGAGAGGCACCGTGACGTAGCGCTCGGCGAACTCGAGCGGCGTCATGGTGCCATCGCGGTGGAAGCCCCCGTCGGTGTCCTTCCACTGCCACACGAACGACTCGGGCGGCGTGCCGAGGTGGATGCAGAGCAGGCGGTGGACCGTCGCGAGCGCCTGCTCCTTGGCGTCCTGCAGGTCCTCGGCGTCGTCGCCGTCGGCTGCCTTGGCCCGCAGGTCGCGCGCGGCCTGGCGCAGGATCGTGCTGAGGTCGCGGTTCATCTGGCCGGTGTTGCTCGAGCTCTTCGTCTCGGGCATCGCGACCTTCGGCACGAGTCCGTGCTTGACCACGAGCGCGACGAACATGTTCCACTGCCCGCCGTCCTCGGCCGGCGTCGCGAGCAGGTGCGCGACCGTGCGGTCGTCGACGTCGCGGTCGGTCGTCGCGATGATCGACTCGAGCCAGTGGTTGGCCTTCTCGAACTTGTCCCAGAAGAGCAGGTGGTTCTGCGAGAACTCGAAGTCCTTGACCTTGAGCTTCTCGCGCGCGCTCGCGCGCAGCAGGTTGGTGCCGGCGAAGAGCCAGCAGCGGCCGCTCTTCTCCTGGGACGTGGCGCTCCAGTCGTCGAGCAGGTTCGAGACGGAGTGGTCGATGCCCGTCACGACCCGGCGGTCGAGCGCGATGTCGTCGACCGACGTCGTCGTGACGGCGTTCTGCAGCATCCGGGCAGTGGGGTCGGCCTCGAACGCCTTCGTGAGGCGCTCGACGAGGTCGGGGGCAAGGTCGCGCGGCATGGGCCACTCCTTCGAGCTTTCTCGGGTCCCAGCATCGTATGCCGCCCAGCCCGCACCCACCCGGCCCCACCCCACCCGAGTGAGCGCCCCGCCACACGGGTCAGGCCAGGTCGGTCACACGCTCTCGGCGACGACCTCGATCGGGACGACGCCGGCATACGCCTGCGCGGCAGCCCGGACCTCGTCGGCGGTGAGTGACCCGGGGACGAGCGCCGGGTCGGGGCGGAAGTGGACGACCGTCCCCGTCGACGCCTGACCGGGCACGGCCTCCGGCACGCCCTGCGGTTGGCCGCGCTCGAGACGCTGGCTCCACCCACCCTCGGTGCGGCGGTTCGTGTGGACGACCCACTCGCTCAGCGCCGCGACGACCGAGATGCCGGCCCGCGGCGACCCGTCGGGCAGCAGGGGCGCGTCGTCACGGCCGTAGAAGCGCAGGTCCCTCGTCGCCATGACCGGCTTGACCCGCGCGACGCCGTCGTCGTCGACGCGCGTCTCGGTGCCGCGCCCGTCGTCCGCGACGGACACGGAGCCGTCCGCGTGGAGCACGACGCGGATCCGGGTCGTCGACCCTTCGACGGCCTCGTCGACCGGGTAGGCGAGCACCTCCAGGACGAGTCGAAACGGGCCGGCCGACGCGAACTCGCTTGCGTTGCGCCGGATCTCGTCGAGGTGGTCGGTGTCGACCGGGCTGCTCCAGCTGTGCGTTGCTCCCACAGCCCCACCTTGCCAGACCTCAGCGCGACAGCAACGCCATGATCGCCGCCGAGGCCGCGAGCTGGCCGGCGGCCATCGACGACACGACCGAGGACATCGGCATCGGGTAGGCCGGGAGGTGCGCCATGTCGCCCGCGCAGAAGACGCGCTCGCGGCTCGACCGGCCGAACTCGTCGACGCGGACCGCCCCGGACGGGTTGAGCTCGAGTCCCAGCTGCTCGGCGAACGGTGCCGACTGGTGGAGCTCCGGCTTCACGAAGAGGCCTGCGACCTGCTCGTGCACCTGCTCACCGTCGACGCCTTCGAGCACCACGCGTACGCCCCCGTCGTGCCGTTCGACCGCGACGACCCGCTCGGTGCGCACGATCGCCACCGCCGGAAGGCCGTCCGGCACGTCCGCACCGTCGGCGAGCACGACGAGCTCGGACGCGATGCGCCCGAGCAGCGCCGACAGGTGGGGCGCGTTCGCGGCGCCGAGGATGCCGACGCGCTGACCGCTGAGCTCGTGCCCGTGGCAGAAGGGGCAGTGCGCGACGAGGTCGCCCCAGAGCGGGTCGAGCCCGGGCACCGGCGGCAGCGTGTCACGGACCCCGGTGGCGAGCACGACGGCATACGCCGTCACGGTCGTGCCGTCGGCCGCATGTAGGAGGAAGCTCCCGTCGACCTCCTCGATCGACGCGACGCGCTCCTCCCGCACGCTCACGGTGTCGTATGCCGTGAGCTGCCTGCGCGCGTCGGCGCGGAAGTCCGCCGGCGGGGTCCCGTCGTGCGCGACGACGTTGTGCATGTGGCTGACGGTGGCGTTGCGGTAGGTCCCGTCGTCGAAGAGGACGGCGTCTCGGTGGATGCGGCCGAGGGTGAGGGCGGCCTGGAGGCCGGCGGGGCCTCCGCCGATGACGGCGACGTCGGTGTGCATGAGTGGCTCCTTGCGGTTGTCCGGCGGTTGTCCGGCAGTTGTCCGGCGGTCGGTCCCGGGCGGCTCTGTGCCTGTTGCGATCCAGCGTGTACCTTCATGTGGACATGAAGGCAAGGCAGCGTGACGAGACGTGGACCGTCGGTGAGCTGGCGGCGCGTTTCGACCTGCCGACGAACGTGCTGCGGCACTGGGAGACGTTCGGGCTGCTGACCCCGGCGCGCGACGGGTCCGGCTACCGGCGCTACGGACGCACCGACCTCGTGCGGGTCGCGGTCATCCTGCGCAACAAGGCGGCCGGGATGACGCTCGAGCAGATCGGCGTGCTGCTCGACGGCGAGGCGGCCGGTCGACACGAGGTGCTCGAGGCCCACCTGCGCGACCTCGACGAGCGGGCGCGGTCCATCGACCGCTCGCGCGAGATGACCGAGCACGCGCTGCGCTGCCGGGCGCACGACATCGTCGCGTGCCCGCGCTTCTCGCAGCACGTCGCCGACCTCACGGAGGGCCGCACGGCGACGGCCCGCATCGCCGACTGGGAGTAGGGCTGCACCGCACCAGCCGCTGGACGGCCTTACGTCGACAGCGAAGGGGCCTTGGCGTCGCGGCGCGTCCGGGCGAGGATCGTGCCCATGAGACTGCTCGTGCTCGGAGGCACCCACCACGTCGGTCGCGCGTTCGTCGAGGCCGCCCTCGCCCGCGGCGACGAGGTCACCACGGTGACCCGCGGCGTCAGCGGCACGCCCGTCGAGGGCGCCGAGGCGCGGCACGCCGACCGCCTCGACCCCCGGGCCCTGCGCACCGCGCTGGGCGACGACGAGTGGGACGCCGTGTTCGACACGTGGTCGGCCGAGCCGGTCGCGGTGCAGACGTCGGCCCGGCTGCTGAGCGGACGCGCCCCGCACTACACGTACGTCTCGTCGTGCTCCGTCTACACGTGGCCGATCGCGGTGGGTTCCGACGAGGGCGCGCCGGTCGTCGAGGGCGACCCGTCGTCGACCGACGGCTCGGACTACGCCGCGGCCAAGCGCGGGGGCGAGCTCGCCGCGCTCGCGGAGTTCGACGGCGACGTGGCGATCGCCCGCGCCGGGCTCATCCTCGGCCCGTACGAGATGGTCGGCCGGATGCCGTTCTGGCTCAAGCGGATCGCCGCCGGTGGGCGCGTGCCCGCACCGGGTCCGTATGACCGGCCGTTGCAGTACGTCGACTGCCGCGACATCGCGGACTGGGTGCTCGGGTCACGGGCGGTCGGCACCTTCAACATGGTGAGCGAGCCCGGCCACACGACGATCGGCGCCCTGCTCGACGAGGTGCGTGCCGTGACGGCGAGTGATGCCGAGCTCGTCTGGCTCGACCCGGAGACGGTCGAGGCGGCCGGCGTCCAGCCCTGGACCGAGCTGCCGATCTGGGTCCCGCCGACGGGCGAGCTCGCCGGCCTGCACGCGCTCGACACCTCGGCGGCCGCGGCGGCCGGCCTGCGCTGCCGGCCGATGCCCGAGACCGTCGCCGACACGTGGGCGTGGCTCGAGCGCGAGGGGCTGCCCGAACGCCCGACCAACCGTGGCGGAGGTCCCATGGACGCCGCCGCCGAGGCCCGCCTCTGGGCCGCCCACGACGCCGCCACCACCACCGCGACCACGACCACGACCTGAGAGATCCCCTCCCGCCGAGCGGGGCGGGGTTCAGCGGGTGCGGGCGCGGTGGGCGGCGGCCTTGACACGGCTCTGGCAGCGCGCCGAGCAGAAGCGCCGGGTGCCGTTCTTCGACCCGTCGACGTAGACGCGGTCGCACACCGGCGCCGCACACACCCCCAGGCGGCCGCCGAGGTCACTGCCGACCGCCATGGCCAGGCCCGAGGCGAGACCCGCCTGCCAGCCGCGTACGAAGCCGTCGTCGGGACCGTGGAAGTGCAGCTGGTAGCGGCCCTCGTCGTCGGGGTCGAGCCGCGGACGGGCGCCCGTCGCAGCGAGCAGGTCGTTGACGACCGAGGCCGCAGCCGCGAGGTCGTCGCGCTCCGCCGCCTCGAAGACGTCCCGGACCTGCGGCACGACAGTGAGGAGAGCGCCGGCCTCGGCGGATGTCGGCCGCGAGCGCCGCTCGGGTGACGAGGTCGCGTCGGCCACGCCGCGCACGAGGTCGTCCCCCGTCGGGGGTTCGTAGGCCGTCCCGTGGGCCTCGCCGGGGCTCGCGAGGTTGACGAGTGCCACCGTCGCGTCGAGCAGCCGCTCGACATGACTGTCGAAACGCACTTGACCAGTCACCTCCTCCTTCATAGTCTCGTGACTGCCAAAGTCTAGTTCGACAGTCAGGAGATCCGAGTGAGGAGCCACCGCGAGGCGACCGCACTGCCGCCCCAGCTGCGCCTGCTCATCCTCGCCCGGTGCGTCAACCGGCTCGGCGGCTTCTCGATGGCCTTCCTCGGTGTGCTCCTCGTCCGCGACCTCGGATCAGGGGCCGCCGAGACCGCGCTGGTCCTCACCTGCTTCGGCGTCGCGACGATCCCCTCGCGCATCGTCGGCGGTCACCTCACCGACGCCTGGGGCCACCGGTCGACGATGCTCCTCGGCCTCGTCGGCTGCGCGGTCGCCCAGCTCGTCATCGCCATGGCACCGGGCTTCGCCTGGGCCCTCCTCGGCGCCGTGCTCCTCGGGCTGGCGTACGAGGTCGTCGAGCCGCCGACGCAGGCGCTCGTCTCCGATCTCGTGCCCGAGGATGCCCGCGCTTTCGCCTACTCCGCGCTCAACGCCTCCCTCGCGGTCGCGGGCGTCCTCGCCGGGCTGGTCGCGGCCGCCGTCTCGGGCGCCGGCCTGCGGTGGCTGTTCGTCGTCGACGCGGCGACCTGCCTCGCCTGCGCCGCCCTCGTCGCCCGCCGCATCCCCCACGCCACCTTCTCGGTGGAGAACCGCCCGGTCAACGAGGACTCACGTCGAGTGGGCACCTCCCCACGCCCACGCCCACGCCACCGCATCACGCCCGTCGCCCGCGCTCGGTGGGCCGCAGCGCTCCAGGACCGGCGCCTGCGCCCGGTCGTCGCCTTCGGGACCGTCGCCGCCACCGTGACGATGGTCGTCGTGCTCGGGGTGCCGCTCCTCGTCGAGCAGCGCGGTCTGGCCCCGGCCGTCACGGGCTGGGTCCTCGCCGCCGGCGCCGCAGCCAGCGTCCCCGGCGCGTGGCTCGCCGCTGCACTGCGCCGCCGCACAGACGACGCCGGTGTCCTGCTCGTCGGCGAGGTGGTCGCCTCGGCCGGTCTCGCGACGATCGCACTCGCCGTCCACCCCGCGACGCTCGCCCTCGGCCTCGTCGCCTTCGACGTCGGCGGCCTCCTCGTCATCGCGACGACGATGGCCCGCGCCGGCACCCTGGCACCTGAGGGGTCCCGCGGCACCTACCTCGCCGTGCTGGGACTGACGTGGGGACTCGCCACGTCGGTCGCGCCGGTCGTCCTCACGACGCTCGGGACGGCATACGGCCCGGGAGCGCCGTTCGGTGCCGCAGCACTCGCCCTGCTCGCGACCGCCGTCGTGCGCGCGGGTCAGCGACCGCGGTTGCGGCGCCGGACGTCCTTGGGGGGCTTGCCGCCGGCATACGACCGCGAGGGGTCGACGACGTAGCCCTGGCGCAGCGCCTCCCGACCGACGAGCATCCGGAAGCCCATCCGGTCACGCTTGCTCAGCGTCACCTCTGCGGGGACCGTGCGGCCGGCGAGCGCGAGGTCGAGCCGCACGACGAGGCGCTTGGTCACGTGCCCCGACGAGCTGCGCACGCTGCGTCGGTCGTGGACCGGGCACTCGATGGTGTGGGCGTCGTCGGTGGCGTCCTGCCAGGGGTGCACCGTGAAGCGCACCCACGGCTCGCCGTCGCGGTCGAACTCCACGACGTCCTCGGCGTGCAGCGACGAGGTGCGAGCACCGGTGTCGATCTTGGCCTTGAGCCACGGCAGGCCGATCGCAGGCATGCCGACCCACTCCCTCCACCCGACGGGAGTGCTTGAATAGGCCGGCCCAGACACCCGCCCATCTTGGCAGGACCCTGCATGAAACTCGCGATCCTCTCGCGCGCGCCGCGTGCCTACTCGACGCAGCGTCTCCGCACCGCAGCGCTCGACCGCGGGCACCAGGTGAGGGTGCTCAACACGCTCCGTTTCGCCATCGACCTCTCGGGCCCGGAGCCCGACCTGCAGTTCCGCGGGCGCCCGATCTCCGACTACGACGCGGTGCTGCCGCGCATCGGCAACTCGATCACCTACTTCGGCACGGCCGTCGTGCGGCAGTTCGAGCAGATGGACGTCTACACGCCGAACACCGCGAACGGCATCTCCAACGCGCGCGACAAGCTCCGCGCCGCGCAGATCCTGTCGCGCCACAACATCGGCATGCCCGCGACGACGTTCGTGCGCAACCGCGCCGACGTCATGCCGGCCATCGAGCGCGTCGGCGGCGCGCCCGTCGTCATCAAGCTGCTCGAGGGCACGCAGGGCATCGGGGTCATCCTCGCGCCCGACATCAAGATCGCCGAGGCGATCATCGAGACGCTGCACAGCACGAAGCAGAACGTCCTCATCCAGAGCTTCGTCACCGAGAGCCGGGGCCGTGACATCCGCGCGCTCGTCGTCGGTGACCGCGTCGTCGCCGCGATGCGGCGACGGGCCAGCGGCGACGAGTTCCGCTCCAACGTCCACCGCGGCGGCACCGTCGAGGCGGTCGAGCTGACGCCGGAGTACGAGCAGGCGGCCGTGCGTTCGGCGCAGATCATGGGCCTGCGCGTCGCCGGCGTCGACATGCTCGAGGGCAACGACGGCCCCCTCGTCATGGAGGTCAACTCCTCCCCCGGTCTCGAGGGCATCGAGACGGCGACGAAGCTCGATGTCGCCGGCGCGATCATCGACCACATCGCCGGCCAGGTCGCCTTCCCCGAGATCGACGTGCGCCAGCGGCTCACGGTCTCGACGGGCTACGGCGTCGCCGAGCTCGTCGTGCACGCCGGCGCCGACATCATCGGCAAGACGATCGGCGACTCGGGGCTCGAGGAGCGCGACCTGCAGGTGCTCACCCTGCACCGCGGCACGAGCGTCGTCCCCAACCCGCGGCGCCGCGTCGTGCTCGAGGCCGAGGACCGGCTGCTGTGCTTCGGCCGCCTCGAGGAGATGCGCTCGATGATCCCGGAGCGGCGTCGCCGCCGCGCCAAGGTGCGCCGGCTGCCGAACGACCCGATCCACACCGTCGCCTGACGGGCGACCGATGGCGTATGCCGTCAGGCGCGGGGCGTGACGTAGATCTTGCGGAGCGTCTCGGTGACCGTCCACACCGTGCGCGCACCCTCGGGCAACCGCACGACGGAGCCGGGTCCGAGCTCGAGCGTCGCACCGCCCTCGACCGCGAGCGCGGCCCGGCCGGAGAGCACGACGAAGACCTCATCGGCCTCGACGTCCGTGACCGTGCCGGGGCTCATCTCCCAGACGCCGACCTCGGCGCCGGCGACCTCGGCGAGAGTCGTGACGGCGGCGGTCGGCGCTCCGCCGAGCACCTCCACCCCGGCGGGGACCTGCTCGTCCAGGGGCTCGGTGCGCACGTCGCCGACGAGGAGCGCCACGGTCGCGCGCTCGGTCGCGGGCTCGGTGTCGGCCACGGCGTGGGGCTCCGTGTCGCGCTCGAGCTCGGGCTCGGGGAGGGCGGAGGGGTCGCTCGTCACGGTCGCAGACTAGTGCGAGCCGCTCGCGTGCTTCCGGGTCTCGAACTCGGCACGCAGCCGGGCGACCTCGGCCTCGGCGGCGGCCGCGCGGTCGTCCGCCTCGGAGACGGCGCTCGTGGCGGAGCCGACGTGGTTCTCAGGGACGTCGGCCGAGGTCCGCATCTGGTCGACCTCCGACTTGAAGATGCGCGCCGACCGCCCGAGGCTGCGGGCCATGTCGGGCATGCGCTTCCAGCCGAAGAGGAGCACGACGGCGAGGGCGATGATGCTCAGCTCCGGCCACCCGAGATCTGCCACGGGAACCTCCTGGGTTCGGCGGTCGGCGGGGTCGGCGGTTGCACGCGCCCGCGCACGCATGGTGATGGAGCAGTGTAGGAGCCGTGGGTGGGAAACCGCCGGGAACCGGCTGTGAGGTCGCCGGGCGACCGGGTCAGCCAGCGCCGGGTCAGGGGGTGGCCGGGTCAGTGGGTGGCCGGGTCAGTGGGTGGCCGGGGCGGGGTCGCCCGCGCCGGCGGCGAGGGCGTCGAGGTCCCGCTCGGCGTAGAGGCGGTGCTGCCACTCCTCGTTGAGGATGGTGCGCAGGATGCGGGTCACGGCATACGACTCGGGCTCGGGGTAGCCGGGCGCGGTGACGGGCTCGGTGGTGCCCGCGAGCGCCTCGTCGGTGAGCCCGTCGACGACCCGGCGCACCGTCGCCGTCCGGTCGGCGCGCAGCGCGAGCACCTCGTCGAGCGAGGGGCGCGCGTCCCGGTCGCGAGGCACGGGCGGGCTGTCGGGCATGTCGTCGTGCGGCAGGTCGAGGGCGTCCCACGGCTCGGGCTCACCGAGGAGGGCGCGACACACCCACGCGTCGGTGGCGAAGACGAGGTGCCGCTGGGTCTCGATGAAGGACCACTCGCCGTCGACGCGCTCGTGCAGCTGGTCGGCCGGGAAGGTGCGGGCGCGCGCGACGGTGCCGGCCCAGAGCCGCTCGAGGACGTCCCAGGCCTCGCGGTAGCCGGCGGCGTCGGTCGGTCGCATCTTGGGCCGGTCGGGGTCCCGGCGGTCGAGCTCAGCCTCGATGAGGGGCGCCACGTCGACGCCGTTGATGACGAGGTTCTCGACGTCGCCGGTGATGTCGACGTCCTCGAGCCAGACGTCGCGGGCGCGAAGGCCCCGCAGGTCGACCTGGCGCAGCGACGCACCTCGCAGATCGACGTCGTGGAAGGTGGCGCGGTCGAGGTAGACGTCCTCGAAGGAGGCGCCGGTGAGCCTGGCCCGTTCGAAGCGGGCGCCGGTCTGGTCGTCGTAGGTCACATCGGTCATCGCAGTCCCCTTCTCCCAGAGGCCCGTCCGCCCCTGATGCTGTCCTCGGACCACCACCGGGCCCACCATTGGCAGCGTAGGGCCGTACCCGGACGTTCGGCGTCCGCCGTCAGCGCGTCGTGCTGACGGCCGCGTGGGTCGCCGCGCTGGGAGATGCCAGCCCGTCGGCGACCGCGACGACGAGCCCACCGAGCATGAACGCGGCGATCGCCGCCGCCAGGGCCGGCGCGGGCAGGTCGGGGATGAAACGGCGCGCTCCGGTGACCGCAGCGGCCGACCCGTGGTGCTCGTGCGTCAGGGCGTGGCCCTTGCCGCGGGCGAGCAGGTAGCGGTTCACCGGGTAGGCGGCGAGGAACGCCGCGACGAGCGAGATCGACATCCCGACCCAGAAGACGGCGTTGACGAGCCCCGCGTCCATGGCACCCGGGATGACGGCCATGACGAGGTTGTCGACGACCTCCATCGTGAGGATCGAGACGGTGTCGGCGGCCACGACGAGCCCCAGCGCGGCGCCGAGCGTCAGACCACTGCGCAGCAGGGGCAGGCTCGAGAGTGCGTAGCCGAAGAGAAACGCGAGCGCCACGGACAGCGCGATGGTCGCCCCCGTGGCGAGCCCGACCGCCGTGCCGATCATGAGGCCGAGGATCTCTCCGATCGCACAGCCCGTGAGGCAGTGCAGCGTGGCACTGGCCGCCATCGAGGCGAGCCCTCCACCGTGGGCCGCGCGCGCCTCGTGGGCTGCGTGATGGGTGTGCGCTGGGTGGTTCATCGTCTCGTCCTTCCGGTCCCGGGAGCTGCGGGGACCCGCTGGGCCCGCCACCCGGCATACCCCCCACGGGTATGCCCTCCGGTCCGGTCAACGCGGCCGCGCCGCCACCCATTCCCGGGACCACGAAGTTCGGGGTCGCCTGACACGGCTGGGGGCGATGGACAAGGATTGGACCCGTGACAGAGCCCGTCGACGACGACCACGCGCACCGGATCCTGCTCGATCATGCCGACCGGAAGGTGACCGGTCCGCTGGAGGACCCTGCCGTCCTCGCAGCGGTTGTCGGGGTCGAGCGGCTCGTCGTCGCAACGGGATCGACCGATGAGGCCGTGCTGCGGTCTGCGCTCACCGGTGACGTCGTGGCGGACGCCGATCCCGACCGGGTCGCCGCCCTGGTCGCCGAGGCGAGGAGCCACGTCATGGCCGGGCTCCTCCGGCGCGCCACCGGGCAGGCCGTGGACGCCGGCATCGTCAACCCGGCCTCCGGTGGCTACGAGATCACGACCGATGCGACCCTCCTGCGCGCCGCCGTTCGGGCCGCCCAGGGGTCGATCGACGCCATGCCCTACTACGGCGCCCGCTACGGTGCGCGCGGTTCACGGTTCGCCACGACGGACTCCGCGTGGCTCGTCTCGCTCGCGACCCTGGCCGAGGACCGCGCGGTGCACCAGGTCGAGTGGCTGTCGCGGGTCCTCGCCGCCCGGGGGATGCCCTCCTGGCTGCTCGAGATCCACCTCGACGCGCTGGTGTCGGAGGTACGTTCGGTGGCGGACTCCGGCGCGGTGGGATCGCTGCCGGTGGCCGCGGACGCCTTGGGTCGGGCGCGACGGCGCCATGTCGACGACGACCTCCTCCGCTCGGCGGACAGCTGGGCCGACGAGGTGCTCGGCGACGCCCTGCCGGTACCGCGCGCCGGGGCCCTGATGGCCGCCGCCGTCGCCGACGAGCGCGCGGGGGTGACGCGGGACGACCGGGCCCTGGTCGACTGGCTCACCGACTCCGCGCGGTCCGACGAGAGCGCCACGGCCCGGCTGCTGGGCGTGCGTCAGCGCATCCTCGATGAGGCGCGCTGACGGGTCACCGACCGGCTGGAAAAATCGGTACAGATTGCCGCTTGACCTTGACGCTGCGTCAGGGTTGCACGCTGTACGCATGACCACTCAACCAGCCATCGAGATCGCCGGGCTCACCAAGTCCTACGGCGACCACGCAGTGCTCACGGGCGTCGACCTGAGCGTCCCCGCGGGCACCATCTTCGCCTTGCTCGGCTCCAACGGCGCCGGCAAGACCACGGCGGTGAAGATCCTGTCCACGCTGCTCAAGGCCGACGGCGGGACCGCCTCCGTCAACGGGCACGACGTGTCCACCGAACCCGAGAAGGTCCGCGAGTCGATCAGTCTCACTGGGCAGTTCGCCGCCGTCGACGAGATCCTCACCGGCCGCGAGAACCTCGTGCTCGTCGCCCGGCTGCGGCGCCTCGAGGGCTCGGGAGCGATCGCCGACGCCCTGCTCTCGCGGTTCGGCCTCACCGACGCCGCCGGGCAGCGGGTCGCCACCTACTCGGGTGGCATGCGCCGTCGCCTCGACATCGCGATGAGCCTCATCGGCGACCCGCCGGTGCTCTTCCTCGACGAGCCGACGACGGGGCTCGACCCCCAGTCGCGGATCGAGGTGTGGAAGACGGTGCAGGAGCTGGCCGGCCGCGGCACCACCGTCCTGCTCACCACGCAGTACCTCGACGAGGCCGAGCACCTCGCCGACCGGATCGCGGTGCTCCACGACGGCCGCATCATCGCCGACGGCACGCTCGCCGAGCTCAAGCAGCTCCTCCCGCCGGCCAAGGTCGAGTACGTCGAGAAGCAGCCGTCCCTCGAAGACATCTTCCTCGCGATCGTCGGTCACGACGGCGCCGCCAGCCAAGGAGCCCAGCGATGACCACCTACGTCCTCCACGACACCGACGTCCTGCTCAAGCGGTCCCTGCGCCACATCCTGCGCAGCCCGGACACCATCATCACCACCGCCGTCACCCCGATCGCCATGCTCCTGCTCTTCGTCTACGTCTTCGGCGGGGCGATCGACGTGGGAGGCGCCTCCTACGTCAACTACCTGCTGCCCGGCATCCTGCTCATCACCGTCGCCTCCGGCATCGCCTACACCGCCTTCCGGCTCTTCACCGACGTCTCGGGCGGCATCTTCGAACGGTTCCAGTCGATGCCGATCACGCGCTCGGCGTTCCTGTGGGGGCACGTGCTGACGTCGGTCGTGGCCAACATGACCTCGCTCGTGCTCGTGGTCCTCGTCGCCCTGGCGATGGGCTTCCGCACCGGCGCCGGTGTGCTCGCCTGGCTCGCAGTGCTCGGGATCATGCTGCTCTTCACCCTGGCGCTCACCTGGCTCGCCGTGATCCCGGGGCTGACCGCCAAGACGGTCGACGGCGTGAGCGGCTTCTCCTACCCGCTGATCTTCCTGCCCTTCGTCAGCTCGGCCTTCGTGCCCACGGAGAGCATGCCCGGCCCCGTGCAGTGGTTCGCCGAGCACCAGCCGGTCACCTCGATCGTCAACACCATCCGCAGCCTCTTCGCGCAGCAGCCCGTCGGCAGCGACGGCTGGGTGGCCCTCGCCTGGTGCGTCGGGCTCCTCCTCGTCGCCTACGCGCTGGCGATGCGCACCTACCGCAGCAAGCTCGCCTGACACCGCCGCCGTCCCCACCACCCGCGAAGGAGACACCGTCATGAACAACCTGCTGACCAAGATCATCGGCGACAAGAAGGAGTGGAAGGCCATGGAGGCGCGGGCACGCACCCTGCCCCGCGACTACCGGGTCGTCTACGGCGAGATGAAGTCCTACATGTGGCGCTTCACCTCTGGCGATGGCATGGACGTCGTCGCGGTCCTGAAGGACGTCCTCGAGCTCTTCGAGACCAGTGCCGCCGAGGGCAGGCACGTCCTGGACGTCACCGGGAGTGACGTCGCGGCGTTCTGCGACGAGCGACTGCGCGGCGTGACGACGTACGCCGACACGTGGCGGTCCACGCTGAACCGCGAGGTCGCCGCGCAGGTGTGCGCGAAGGTCGCAGAATAGGGCCATGCTGACCATCAGCCAGCTCGCGTCGTATGCCGGCGTCACCGTCCGCACCGTCCGGCACTACCACGCCAAGGGGCTGCTGCCCGAGCCCGAGCGCGACCACTCGGGCTACCGGCGCTACGACGCTGCAGCGGTCGTCGAGCTGGTCCGGATCCGCACCCTGGCCGACGCGGGGGTGCCCCTGTCTCGGGTGCACGAGCTGCTGGAGGCGGGTGACGAGGAGTTCGCGGCGGCGGTCGAGCAGATCGACCGCCGCCTGCGCGCCGAGATCCGCGAGCTCCAGCGGCACCGGGAGCGCATCGCCAAGCTCGCAGCAGGTGACAGCCTGGCGCTGCCGCCCGAGGCGGTCGCCTACCTCGACCGGATGCGCGAGTTCGGCTTCCCCGAGCGACTCATCGAGGTCGAGCGCGACAGCTGGATCCTCATCGCGGCGCAGATGCCGGACGAGGTCGCGGCCTTCATGGAGATCAAGCAGACCCAGATCGAGCACGAGGTGCTGCGCCGGCTCTACCTCGACGTCGGCGACCTCGTCGACTGCACCCCCGACGACCCGCGTCTGCCCGCCCTCGCCGACCGGGTCGCCGCCTTCATCGAGGCCGCGTCGGCGGAGGCCGAGGGCATCGAGGACGTGCACCCCGTGAGCGACGACCTGGTCGCGCTCCTCGACGCGGCGTTCCTCGAGTCCTTCGCGTGCGCGGGCCGGCTGCTGGAGCTGCTCGAGGAGCGCGGCTGGACCGGCTGGACCGACATCCGGCGCCTGGAGCCCGCGGTGTGAGCGCTGATCCCACCGAGGGCCCGGTCGGCCCTGTCACATCTGCCCCGTCCCGATCGTCAGTAGTGCAGGACAGCACACGAGAGAAGGAGATGACCATGAAGACCATGACCTGCCGAGCACTCGGAGGACCCTGCGACCTCGAGCACCGGGCCGAGACCGCCGACGAGATCATCAAGGCCCAGGACCGCCACCTCAAGGAGGCGGAGAAGGCCGGCGACGGCACCCACCAGGAGGCACGTGAGGCCATGAAGGGCCGGTGGCGGCACCCGAAGAAGTCCATGGCCTGGTACACCGACACCAAGCAGAGGTTCGCCGCCCTGGCCGAGGACTGACCTCGACCCCGTCCCCGCGACGTGACCGCCCACCCGGACCACCGGCTGGGCGGTCACTCGCGACGGGCGACCGTCGCTCAGTCGAGGCAGAACTCGTTGCCCTCGACGTCCTGCATCACCTGGCACGACTCGTTGAAACCGTCGGCGCGCAGGAGCGTCCCTCGGGTGGCACCGAGCGCGACGAGCCGGGTGCACTCGGACTCGAGGGCCGCCAGGCGCTCGTCACCGACGAGCCCCGTGCCGACCCGGACGTCGAGGTGGACCCGGTTCTTGACGACCTTGCCCTCGGGGACGCGCTGGAAGAACAGGCGCGGGCCCACACCGGTGGGGTCGGAGCACGCGAACGCCGAACCCTGACGCTCCGGAGGGAGTGACTGGTCGAACTCGTCCCACGAGGCAAAACCCTCGGGCGGTGGCGGCACCTCGTAGCCGAGCACCTCGCACCAGAAGCGAGCGACCCTCTCGGGTTCCGCGCAGTCGAACGTGACCTGGACCTGTCTCACCGACGCCATGGATCCACCCTAGAGGCGTGGCCTTGGAGGCGACCACGCCATTTCGCCCGTGTGCGAGCGGCCTGTGCTGCCAAGGGATCCGGGTCAGAAGTTGTTGGCCATGTTGGTGAAGCGGCTGAAGTGACCCTGGAAGGCGACGACGATCGTGTCGGTGGGACCGTTTCGGTGCTTGGCCACGATGAGGTCAGCCTCGCCCTCGCGCGGGGAGTCCTTCTCGTAGGCGGCCTCGCGGTGCAGCAGGATCACCATGTCCGCGTCTTGCTCGATCGACCCGCTCTCGCGAAGGTCGCTCATCGCGGGCTTCTTGTCGGTGCGCTGCTCGGGACCACGGTTCAGCTGCGAGATCGCGATGACCGGGACCTCGAGCTCCTTGGCGAGCAGCTTGAGCGCACGCGAGAACTCCGAGACCTCCTGCTGGCGCGACTCGACGCGCTTGCCCGAGCTCATCAGCTGGAGGTAGTCGATGACGACGAGCTTGAGGTTCTCGCGCTGCTTGAGCCGGCGGCATTTGGCACGGATCTCCATGAGCGACATGTTCGGCGAGTCGTCGATGAAGAGCGGTGCGTCGGAGACTCGGCCCATCGTCGAAGCGAGGCGGGTCCAGTCCTCCTCGCGCATCGTGCCCTTGCGCATGTGCTGCAGCTGGATGCCGGCCTCGGCCGAGAGCAGACGCATGGTGATCTCGGTGCGGCTCATCTCGAGCGAGAAGACGACGGCAGCCATCTTGTGCTTGATCGCAGCAGACCGGACGATGTCGAGTCCGATGGTCGATTTTCCCATCGCCGGTCTGGCGGCGATGACGATCATCTGGCCGGGGTGCAGACCGTTGGTCAGGGCGTCGAAGTCGGTGAATCCCGTTGGTACACCGGTCATCTCGCCGGATCGGCCGGATGCGACCTCGATCTCGTCGACCGTGGCCTCGATGATGTCGCCGATGGCGTGGTAGTCCTCGCCGCCGCGCTTGTCGGCGACGGCGTAGACCTCGGCCTGCGCCGCGTTGACGATGTCCTCGACGTCACCGCCGCCCTGCGCGTAGCCGAGCTGGACGATCCGGGTGCCGGCCTCGACGAGGCGGCGCAGCACGGCGCGCTCGGCGACGATCTGGGCGTAGTAGCCGGCGTTGGCCGCGGTGGGCACCGAGGCGATGAGCTGGTGGAGGTAGGCCTGGCCCCCGACGCGCCCGAGGTCGCCGCGCTTGGTCAGCTCGTCGCTGACGGTGATGGCGTCGGCGGGCTCGCCGCGACCGTAGAGGTCGAGGACGGCGTCGTAGATGAGCTCGTGCGCGGGGCGGTAGAAGTCGGTGCCCTTGAGCTGCTCGACACAGTCGGCGATGGCGTCCTTGGACAGGAGCATGCCGCCGAGGACGGACTGCTCGGCCCCGACGTCCTGGGGCGGGAGGCGGTCGTCCGGAGGTCCCCCGTCACGGGTCGACGACGACGCGAACGCGCTCGTGCTCAGCTCATCGAGCGACACGTGCTCCCCTTCCCCTGAGTGATGAATGACATCAGTGCAACTTGGTCCACACCAGTAGACAACGTCGTGCCGACAGTGCTGGAACGAGGGGGGACGAGTCCTACCCAGCTCGCGCGCTCACCCTCCCGAGGAGCACCCGACCCACCGTAGGTGCGGGGTTCGACCGACAACAACCTCAGGAGCCATCCGCGCCGAACCGCCTGTGGACAACCGGTGGACGGTCATCCCCGACACGCCGTCAACAGGTGTGGACAAGGTGTGTGCACAACTGTGGGCATGTGGCGCCGGTCACACGAGTTCGTGCTCGCTGACCTGCATAAACGCCTTTCCACGGGGTGTGGAGAACAAGTTCCTCACCCCTGTGCGCTGTCCACAGCGGTATGCGACACGCCCGAACGTGGGGTATGGCGTCCCGCTGGGTCCCCGCGTCCGTTTACAGCCCGGCGGCCGAGGCGTCGTAGTAGTCCCGGTTGCGCAGGCCCGAGGCCGCGGCCCCGTCGAGTACGGCGGTCGCGTCGGCGTGCCATTGGAGCACCGACGCGGGGCACGACGCCGACAGCGGACCCTCGAGCGCGGCCGCGACGGCCGCCGCCTTGCCCCGCCCGGAGGCGACGAGCACGAGCCGCCGCGCGTCGAGGACGGTGCCGAGTCCTTGGGTGACACAGTGCGTCGGCACGTCGTCGATCCCGTCGAAGAAGCGCGCGTTGTCATGACGCGTCCGGTCCGACAGGCGCTTGACCCTGGTCCGCGACGACAGCGCCGACCCGGGCTCGTTGAAGCCGAGGTGGCCGTTGGCGCCGATACCGAGGATCTGCACGTCGACACCACCCGCGTCACGGATGAGGCGCTCGTACTCCCTTGCGCCGGAAACGAGCTCGTCCTCGTCGTGGCCGGAGCCGTCCGGCACGTGCAGCCGGTCGGGCGCCAGTCCCAGCGGCCCGCAGACCTCGCGCAGCAGCACCTCGCGGTACGACTGGGGATGCCCCGCGGGCAGGCCGACGTACTCGTCGAGCGCGAACCCGCTGGCACCGCGCAGGTCGAGGCGGCCGCTCGCCACGGCCCCCGCCAGCTCGGCGTACAGCCCGAGCGGGGAGGATCCGGTGGCGAGTCCGATGACGGGCTCGGGGCGGCGGGCAGCGGCCAGCCCCTCGATGACGACCGACGCGGCTCGGCGTGCGACGTCGGCAGGCGTGGGCAGGACGAGGACCTCCATCAGCCCACCCTCTCACCGGGCAGGGCGACGTCGGGACTGGCGTCCGGGGACGCGACCGCGGCCAGGCGTGGGACGTCCGGGACACCGAGCCAGGCAGCTCCGAGCGCGGCCACGGGCACGTCGGCAGGCAGCAGCTCGACGCGGTCGGGCAGGCCGAGGACGTCGATGATCCTCGAGCTGCGTGCCCGCCGCATCAGGTCTGCACGGATCCCGTCGAGCAGGGGCGCGCCCAACCCGGCGAGGCCGCCGCCCACGACGACACGCTCGGCGCCCGAGGCCAGGGCGAGCACCTGGACCGCCAGACCCACCCCCGTGCACAGCACGTCGACGGCGGCGCCGGCGAGGGCGTCACCGGCAGCCGCCGCAGCGAAGGGGTCCCGTGCTCGACGCCGCGTCGCGGGCCAGAGCCGGGCGAGCGCGGACCCTGAGGCCACGGTCTCGAGGCAGCCGACCTGGCCGCACGTGCACGGCGCGTCCCCGCCCACAGGCAGGTGCCCGATCTCGCCTGCCGCACCGTCGATCCCGCGGACCACGATCCCGTCGCGCACGACGGCCGAGGCCAGGCCCGTCCCGAGGTTGAGGTAGGCCAGCGCCGACTCGCCTCCACGGTCGTCCGACCCGCGTGCCGGCCCGACGCCCGCCACAGACCCCGCGGACCCCGCGGACCCCGCGGACCAGGACCCGCGCAGGCGCCAGGCGCCGAGGGCGGCGGCCTTGACGTCGTTCTCGACCGCCACGGGGACGCCGAGGCGCGCCGAGAGCTCGCCGGCGAGGTCCAGGGACTCGACCTCGAGGTTGACGGCGTGCCGGGCGAAGCCGCTGACCGGGTCGACGAGCCCGGGCATGCAGGCCCCGACCGGCACCGTGGCACCACGACCCCGCGCGCGAGGCGCGTGCGCATCGAGGACCTCCCGTGCAAGCCGCACCGCGACGTCGACGACTCCGGACGCACCGCGTCCGGACGGCGCCGAGCGCATCGCCTGCACCGAGCCGTCGGCCACGAGGGCCACAGCCGTCTTCGTCCCGCCGATGTCGATGCCGAGCCGGTGCCCCGCCGTCATCGCGCGGGCACCCCGAGGTAGCGGCCGAGGGCCTGGGCCACGACGACGGAGCCGCCGAAGGTCACGAGGTCGGCTCCGCCGCGCGGCCAGCCGCAGTCGACGACGATCGTCGGATGTCCCTGTGCGCGAAGCCGTTCGGCGACGTCCCACAACGGGTGCCCGGCCGCGAGACCGCGACCGGCCACGGCGACCCTCGCCCCATCCGGCACGTCCGGCTCGGCGGTGGTCAGCCCGGCGGCATCCGGCCCCCAGGCGACGCGTCCGACGGCGAGGTTCGGGTCGGACGCGACCTGCACGATGACGGCGTCACCGGGCGCGTCGAGCCACGCCCGGACCGCACCGCCCACCTCGAAGCCCCCGACGAGAGCGCCATTGGCCCATGCCGGCTCCGCCGCGTCGTCATCCTGCACGAAGTTCGCACCCACGCCACCCATGGCGAAACCCTTGGACAGCAGGGCGACCCGCGCCGCCGCCTCCCCGAGGCGGTCGACCGGCAACCGCCCGGACGCCGCAGCCTCCACGAGCGCCTCGACGACGGCGAGGTAGCAAGCCTCCGTCGTCTCGGACCCGACGCAGAGCAGGTCGCACCCCGCCACGAGGGCGCGCACGGACGCCTCGGGGATGCCGGTCTCCGCCGAGGCCCCGGCCATGTCGAGGGCGTCGGACACGATGACACCCTCGAAGCCGAGACGGCCGCGCAGCACGTCCCCGAGGACGATCGGCGAGAAGGTCGCCGGACGCTCGGCGTCGATGGCGCTGACGACGACGTGGGAGGTCATGATGCACGCGACGCGAGCCTCGATCGCTGCGCGGAACGGCTCGAGCTCGCGCACGTCGAGCACGTGCGCCTCGGCGTGCACCCGGGGCAGCGCGTGGTGCGAGTCGGTGACCGTGTCACCGTGGCCAGGGAAGTGCTTGGCGCACGCCGCGACGCCCACCGACTGCACGCCCTCGACATAGGCGGCGGAGTGCCGGGCCACGTGGGCGGCGTCTGCGCCGAAGCTGCGCACCCCGATGACCGGGTTCTCGTCGGCCGAGTTGACGTCGACGACGGGCGCCAGGTCGAGGTTGATGCCGTATGCCGCGAGCTCGCGTCCGATGGCCGAGGCGGAGCTCCGCGTCAGCCCGGTGTCGTCGAGGCGCCCGAGCAGCGCGTTGCCGGGCTGCGTCGAACCGGTCGGGTAGTGCAGCCGCGTCACGTCACCGCCCTCCTCGTCGACGGCGACGAGCAGGTCGGGCGCGGCCTCCCGCAGCGACGCGCACAGGGTCGCCAGCTGGTCGGGGTCCACCACGTTCGCGCCGTAGAGGCAGACGGAGGCCAGCCCGGCGGCATACTCCCGCTCGATCCACGCGGGGACGGTGGTGCCGACGAAACCGGGCATGAGCGTGCCGACAACGAGGCGCCGCAGCGCCTCTCGTGAGGTGTTCATCTCAGCCCTTCAGCGCTCCGCCGACGAGGCCGTTGCTCATGCGTCCCTGGACGACGAGGAAGAAGACGATGACGGGCACCGCGACGACGGTCGACGCGGCCATGACCTGGCCCCAGTCGGTCTCGCGGGTCGCGCTCGCCTGGACGAAGCCGCGCAGCCAGAGCGGCAGCGTGCGGGACTGCTCCTCGGTCATGACGACCAGCGCCACGGTGAACTCGTTCCACGCCTGGAGGAACGCGTAGACGCCCGACGCGACGAGCCCGGGAGCCAACAGGGGGAACGTGATCCGCAGGAAGGCCTTGGTGCGCGAGAGGCCGTCGACCATGGCCGCCTCCTCGAGCTCGACGGGCACGCCGGCGACGAAGCCGCGCAGCATCCACACGGTGAAGGGGACGACGGCCGCCGTGTAGAGCAGGGCGAGGCCGAGGACGTTGTTGAGCAGGCCC
The DNA here is from genome assembly GCF_001428505.1 of Terrabacter sp. Root181. Taxonomy (GTDB): domain Bacteria; phylum Actinomycetota; class Actinomycetes; order Actinomycetales; family Dermatophilaceae; genus Terrabacter. The sequence continues at coordinate 190,964 of NZ_LMHU01000001.1, read as the reverse complement.
ACCGAGCTCATCATCTTGTACTGCGCGATGAAGAGTCCCTCCGCGGGCAGCATCTGGATGAGCAGCAGCGCGAGGATGAACGAGCGTCGGCCGCGGAAGCGGAAGCGGCTGATCGCGAGGGCCCCGAGGAAGGCGATGACGATGGCCGCGGCGACGGTGACGAGGGTTACGGCGAGCGAGATCCCCAGCGCCCGAACGAAGCCCGCGTCGCCGAAGACCGTGGCGAAGTTGTCGAGGGAGCCGCCGAAGGGCAGGAAGGTCGGGGTGCTCGACTGGAGGGTCACCTTGTCGAGGAAGGCCGAGTTGAGCATCCAGTAGACGGGGAACGCCCAGACGAGGGCGACGAGGACGGCGACGACGGTCAGCACCGAGCGTCGGGTGGACCGACGCGAGCGGGCGGGGGCGAGGATGCGACTCACGACTCCTCCTTCATGAGCGAGCGGACGTAGTACCAGCTGATGGCGACGGTGAGCAGGAGCATGACGATCGAGACGGCACTGGCCATCCCGAAATCGCCTGCGCCCGTGCCGAGCTGGTAGATGAACGTGCCTAGCAGGTGGGTCTCGTTGGCCACGCCACCGGCGTCCTGGAGCAGCTTGATCTGCGTGAAGACCCGGAGGTCCCAGATGAGCTGGAGCAGCAGGACGATCGAGATGACCGGCGCCACGAGCGGGAGGATGATGTGCCGGAGGCGTTTCCAGCCTCCCGCGCCGTCGATCTCGGCTGCCTCGAGCACCTCCGGGGAGAGCTGGGTCAGCCCGGCGTAGATCGAGAGGGCCACGAACGGCACGCTCATCCACACGACGATGACGGCCGCCACGACGAGGAACGAGAGCGGCTCGACGAGCCAGTTGTGCCCCTGCGCGTCGACACCGACGCGCTCGAGCGCCCAGTTGAGCAACCCGTTGCGCCAGTTGACGATCCACGTCCACACCGTCATCGAGGCGACGACCGGCATGGCCCAGGCGAGCAGGAGCGCGACCTGGAGGACGAGACGCCCGGCGCGGGTGACCGCGCCCATGAGCAGGGCGAGACCGAGGCCGATCGCCACCGTCGACAGGGCGCACACGATGCAGAAGGCGATGGAGCGTCCGACGATGACCCAGAGCTCCGGGTCCGTCACCAGGGTCGCGTAGTTCGACAGACCCACCCACTCGGGCGGCTGGCCGAACTGCTGCATCATCCCGAAGTGCTGGAAGCTCGTGACGACCTGCCACCCGACGGGGTAGCCGAGCGCGGCGACGAGCAGGACGAGCGAGGGGAGCACGAGCCACGCGGGCGTGTGCCGTCGGGCGGGGCGGGCGGGAGCCGTGGGCTCCGGTGCCGGGGCGGTCTCGGGGGGAGCGGTCGCCGTGGAGGTCATGGGCGGGCCTTTCGAACCTGGCGTCCGGCGGTCGGGCGGGAGGGGGTCCCGACCGCCGGACGTGGTGTCACGCGACGGTCAGGTCACTTGAGGTTGAGCAGCGGCGTGATCTTCGCGTCGTACTCCTGGGCCAGGGCCGTGAGGTCGGAGGCGTCCCGGATCTTGGAGAAGAACTCCTCCATGATCATCTTCGACTCGACGGTCGCCCAGCCCGGAGCAGCCGGGGTGAGCTTGGAGTTGGTCGCGGAGTCGATGAGGGCCTTGGCGAACTGGTCGTCACCGAGGGAGCTGACGTAGTCGGTGTTGGCCGGGCCGAGGCCGGCGCCGCCGAGCTTCTTCTGGTAGTCCGCGGAGAAGATGATCTTCAGCAGCTCCTTGGAGAGGGCCTGGTTCTGGCTGGCCTTGGAGATGGCGATGTTCGAGCCACCGGCGAAGACCGGGGCGGGCTTGCCGTCGTTGCCCGGCAGGACGAAGGCGCTGAACTTCTTGTCGTTCCACTCGCGGACCTTCTTGCCGTCCTTCTCGACGAGGTCGCCGATCGACCAGTGGGCCCAGCCCGGCGCCATGATCGTCGCGGCGGCGAGGGACGTCTTGCCCGTGACGTTGCCGGACTCGTCGAGGATCTCGTCGGCGTCGTTGACGTAGAGCCAGGGCGTCTGGTCCTTGGCGTCGGCCGGGGCCTTGGACGCGTTCTTGTAGAGGTCCTGCAGCTGGGTCAGGCCTTTGACCGTGTTGGGGTCGGCGAGCGTCGAGACCCACTGGCCGTTCTCCTGCTTCGCGAGCTCGCCGCCGTTGGCGAAGATCCACGAGACGCCGTTGCGCCAGTCCTGGCCGCCGAGGAAGAAGCCGGAGAAGTTCTTGATGCTGCGCGGGTTCTTCGTCGTGATCGTCTTGACCGCGGCGTTGAACTCGTCGAGGGTCTTCGGCGCGGCGACGCCGGCCTCCTGCCAGACGTCCTTGCGCGCGAACATGTAGCGCGAGCCGAAGTAGTAGGGCAGGGCGTACTGCCTGCCGTCGACGCTGCCGACGTCGACGAAGGACTGGAGCAGCTTGCTGCCGCCGAGCTCCTGGTACATGTCCGACACGTCGCTGAAGGCACCGACGTTGGTGAAGGTCGGGCTCTGCGTGTTGCCGATCTCGGTGACGTCGGGCGTGTTCTTCGGGTCGGGCAGCGAGGTCGTCAGCTTGGTGACGAGGTCGCCCCAGCTCTGCTCCTCGATCTTGAGGGTGGCACCGGTCTTGGCCTTGAAGGTGTCCTGCAGGTAGGTGCGCAGCTCCTTCGGGGTGTCGGTGCCGGCGAGCCAGAGGGTGATGGACTTGCCGGCGTTGCCCGACGCACCCGCCGAGGGGTCGGTGGTCGAGCCGGTGGCACCCCCACCGCACGCGGTGAGGACGAGCGCCGCAGTGGTCGTGGCCACGGCCAGACCCAGGGTCTTCTTCATTCCTTGTCTTCCTTTCGAAGGGCCGCGGTGCGGACCGGTTGTTCGCTGGACGCGAGTGGAGGAGTGTCCCTGTGGAGGGGAGTTCGAGGGGGTGGTGCGCTGTCGTGGGCCGAGGGCGTATGCCGTCCGGCCCGGTCAGGGTGGACGGCGGGGTCAGGCGACCCCGAGCTGGTCCCAGAGGACGAGGACGGCGGCGCCGCGCAGGACGATGTCGTCGGAGCGGTGCGCGAGGCGCACCGTGAGGTCGGTCGTGGTGCGGGCGAGGAGGCGGGTCCGGAGGGTCTCCTCGACGGCGTCGCGCAGGACGCCGCCGAGCAGGTGCTCGGGGCCGCTGAGGACGACCTCCGAGAGGTCGAGGGCGGCGACGACGGGGGCGAGGGCGATGCCGAGGCGCTCGCCCGCCTCGCGCAGCGGCTCCTGCGGGTCGTCGGAGAGCGCCGCGGCGAGCGCCTTCTCGAGGTTGGGGGCCGAGATCCACGTCTCGAGGCAGCCGACCTTGCCGCAGCGGCACATGGCGCCGCCGTCGGTGCCGACGGTGACGTGGCCGATCTCGCCCGCGGCGAAGTGCGATCCGCGGACGCGCTGGCCGCCGACGATGAGGCCGCCACCGACACCGCGCCCGATCTTGACGAGGACGAGGTCGTCGCCGCCGTCGCCGAGCGTGTAGTCGGCGTGGACCGCGGCGTCGGCGTCGTTGACGACGAAGACGGGCAGGCCGGTCGCGTCGGCGACGATGTCACGCAGCGGCACGTCGTTCCAGCCGAGGTTGGGGGCCGTGTCGACGACGCCGCCCGGGCCGACGATGCCGGGGGTGCCGACACCGATGCCGAGCAGCGGCGCCGTGGCGGCCGCGATGACCTCGTGCACGAGGTCGAGGACGGTGTCGACGACGGCCTGGCCGGAGTCGTCGCCGATCGGGCGCTCGGCGCGGACGAGGATGTTGCCGTCGAGGTCGAGCACGGCGGCGCGCAGCATCTCGTGGGCGGCGAGGTCGACGCCGATGGCCTGCAGGCCCGTGCGGTTGACGTCGACGAGGGTGCCCGGCTTGCCGGGGCGCACGACCTCGGAGGGGCCGAGCTCGACGGCGTGACCGCTGTCCATGAGCTCGGAGACGAGGTCGGAGACGGTCACCTTGCTCATCCCGAGGCGGCGGGCGAGGTCGGCCCGGCTCATCGCACCGACCGAGTAGAGCATCTGGAGCACGAGCGAGAGGTTGTGCCGGCGGCCGTGGGCGGGCAGCACGGCGGTGCGGGGGGAGACGCGGCGGGCTCGCGGCAGTGCGGTGGTCACGAGAGTTAGTAAAGTTTACTAACTCTCAGTTTGGCAACCCCTTCGGCGAGAAATGTTCACCGTCGCGCCGCCGGGTCGAGGTGATCTCGACGCCGACGCCGCTCGCGCGATCACCTCGAAGGGTGCGAGCGGCAGGGACCGCGGGTCGGTGCCGCGACATACAGTCGAGGTATGTGCCGCAACATCCGACAGCTCCACAACTTCGAGCCGCCAGCGACGAGCGACGAGGTCCGTGCCGCCGCGCTGCAGTACGTCCGCAAGGTCAGCGGGAGCACCAAGCCCAGCCACGCCAACCAGGCCGCCTTCGACGAGGCGGTCGAGGCCGTCGCGCACGCGACGGCCCACCTGCTCGAGCATCTGACGACGACGGCTCCGCCCAAGGACCGCGAGATCGAGCGCCAGAAGGCGCGCGAGCGCAACGCGGTCCGCTTCGGCACCCCGGCCTGACCCGCGCCGGCTGACCTCGCTGTCGTTCTCCGTCGCCGGCCCTCGCGGCCCTCGCGGCGCTCCTCGCGCTGCTCGCCGCCCTTCTCCGCCGGGCCCTCGCCCCGCCGGAGATCCCGGTCATCACCCTGCACGGCGGGTGAGCTCCCCTACGCTGGCCGCATGGGCATCTGGGCCACCCAGGTCACGCCGCGGCTCGTGGCGGCCGGGAGCGAGGACGAGAAGGTGCGCGCCCTCCGGGCCCGGGCCTGCGGGGGTCTGCACGGCGAGGTCGTCGAGCTCGGCTTCGGCAGCGGCCACAACGTCGGGCTCTACCCGAGCGCCGTCACCCGCGTCGTCGCCGTCGAGCCGTCCGACCTCGGCTGGGAGCTGGGGGCGCGGCGCCGCGCCGGCAGCCCGATCCCGATCGTCCGGGGCGACCTCGACGGCCAGTGGTTGAGCCTCCCGGACGCGAGCGCCGATGCCGTCCTGTCGACGTTCACGCTGTGCACCATCCCCGACGTCCACCGTGCCCTCGCCGAGGTCCGGCGCGTGCTCCGACCGGGCGGCGCCCTCCATTTCCTCGAGCACGGCATCGCGCCCGAGGAGGGCGTCCAACGGTGGCAGCGCCTCCTCGAGCCGGTGCAGAAGAGGGTCTTCGACGGGTGCCACCTCACCCGCCCGATCGACCGACTGGTCGCGGAGTCCGGCCTCGTCATCGAGGAGATCGACCGGGCGTACGCACTGACGCCCAAGCTCATGCGGCCGTGGGTCTTCGGCTACCTCGGCCGCGCCGTGCGACCGGCCTGACGACGAGCGCGACCCAGCCCTCCGGCATACCCCCTCGTCCGGACAGTGAGAGGACGCATCGGCGACGATCCGCACGGACAGGGGACGTGCGGCGATGCGAGGGCCACGACCGGGGTGACGGCTGACCGCCCCGGTCGGCGACGCCGACTACGGTTGGCGCATGACGATCGGCGCGCACCCCGACCTCGTGTCGGAGGTGCGGGCCGCTCTCCTCGCCGAGGCCGACGCGGAGCGGGCAGCCGGTCAGCAGCGCTACATGAAGTCGGCCATGCCGTACTTCGGTCTGACGTCCCCGCAGCTCAAGGCCGCCCTGACTCCCCTGCTCCGCGACCCCGGGCTCGCCATGGAGTCACGCGAGCAGTGGGAGGCGACCATCCGCGCCCTGTGGGACGGCGCCACCCACCGGGAGCAGTGGTATGCCGCCATCGCCCTCGCGCGACACCGCCCCTACCGCGCGTGGGTCGACAGCGACGCGATGCCGTTGTGGGAGAGGCTGATCCGCGCTGGGGCGTGGTGGGACGTCGGCGACGACATCGCGACGCACCTCGTGCGTGACACGGTGCTCGCCCACCCGACGGTGGAGGGCCTGCGGATGCGCGACTGGGCCGGCTCGGACTCGCTGTGGGTGCGCCGAGCGGCGATCATCTGCCAGGTCGGCGCGCGTGACCGCCTCGACCAGTCGCTCCTCGCCGACGTCATCGAGCCCAACATCGACGACCCGGACTTCTTCAGCCGCAAGGCGATCGGCTGGGCCCTGCGTGACCACGCCCGCATCGACCCGCAGTGGGTGCGCTCGTTCGTCGCCGCCCACCCGGACCTGTCCGGCCTCTCGCGACGCGAGGCGCTCAAGCACCTCGGGCCGCTCACGTGAGCCCCACCTCCCCGCTGCCCACGAGCCACCGGCGCGAGATCGTCCGTCTCGCGGTCCCGGCCTTCCTCGCCCTCATCGCCGAGCCGCTCTTCCTGCTCGCCGACTCGGCGATCATCGGACACCTCGGCACCGCCGAGCTCGCCGGCCTCGGGGTCGCGAGCGCGGCCCTCGTCACGGCGGCCGGCATCTTCGTCTTCCTCGCCTACGGCACGACGAGCATCGTCGCGCGTCACCTCGGCGCCGGCGACGAGCGCTCCGCGGTGAGCGCCGGCATCGACGGGTTCTGGTTGGCCCTGGGCCTCGGCGCCGTCACCGCAGCCGCCGTCGCGGTCTGGGCGGGTCCGATCAGCGCGGTCTTCGGGTCGTCCCCCGCCGCGCACGAGCAGGCGACCACCTACCTGCGCATCTCGGCCCTCGGCATCCCCGCGATGCTCGTCATCCTCGCCGTCACCGGCGTGCTGCGCGGCCTGCAGGACACGACGACTCCGCTGGTCGCCTCGGTCGTCGGCTTCGGCGCCAACATCGTGCTCAACGTCGTCTTCGTCTACGGGTTGCACTGGGGCATCGCCGGATCCGCGTGGGGCACGGTCATCGCCCAGACCGGCATGGGCCTCGCCCTCGTCACCGTGCTGCTCGTCAAGGCCCGGGCCAGGCACGCCCGGCTGCGCCCGCACCCAGCACGTGTCCTCGCAGCCGGACGCACCGGCCTACCCCTGCTCGTGCGCACCCTGGCGCTGCGCGCGACGCTGCTCGTCACGACGTGGGTCGCGGCGTCGCTCGGTGACGTCACGCTCGCGGCCCACCAGGTGGCGATGACGGTCTGGTCGTTCCTCGCCTTCGCGCTCGACGCCCTCGCGATCGCGGCCCAGGCGATCACCGGTCGCGCGCTCGGTGCCGGCGACCGGGGCGGCGTCCGGCTCGCGATGGGCACGATGGTCCGCTGGGGCGTGTGGGGCGGGCTGGCGCTCGGGCTCGTCATCGCCGGGCTGCACTCGGTCGTGCCGGCGCTCTTCACACCCGACCCGGCCGTCCAGGAGGCGCTCGGCGCGGCCCTCGTCGTCGTCGGGCTCGGGCAGGCGGTGGCCGGCTACGTCTTCGTCCTCGACGGCGTGCTCATCGGCGCGGGCGACGGCCGGTGGCTCGCCTGGGGCATGGTCGCAACGTTCGTCGCCTACCTCCCCCTCATCCTGGCCGTGCGGTCCGCCGGACCGAGCGGCTCCCCGACCCGCGACGTCGTCGTGCTCTGGGCCGCGTTCACCGCCTTCATGGTGATCCGCGGCGTCGGGCTCGGGTGGCGGGCCCGGGGCGACGACTGGATGGTGGTCGGCGCCCGCTGACCCGCCCGCTGACCCGCCCGGTCAGCCGCCCTTGACCACTCCCGCGACGAGGAGCCCCGCGGACGCCAGCGACAGCGCGGCCCGCACGTGGTTCATCGCGACCCAGCCCGGCGCGTACCCCTGCCAGGCCGTCGCCGCGGCGGTCGAGCCGGCGTCCACCCGACCGAGCGCGTCGTTGCGGGGCACGTGGTAGGCCGCGGTGACCCCGAGGGCCACGACCCCGGTGAGCGCGCCGGCGACGAGCAGTGCGCGGGCACTGCCGCTCGAGCGGGCGAGGGCCCACCCGCCGACGGCGAGCGACCCGAGCCCCGACACGGCGAGCGGCACGGCGAGCCCGCGCGGGGCGGTGACGTTGATGGCCTGCATGGCACGCACGGCGTCCCCGGCGGCGAGCCGGTCGAGCGCCGGCATGACGAAGGTCGAGAAGCCGACGAAGACACCCCCGAGCACTCCGGTGCCGAGGGCGGTGGCGAGGGTGACGGTGCGCATCAGAGTGGTGTCCATGACTCCATGACACCGCGTCCGCATGAGCAGGTGAATACGCATTCGGCTCATCAACCTCAGCGATCGTCTCACCGGCGTACGGTGGGGCGATGGACACCCTGAGCACGGTCATGGACGGCCACCGCGCCCGTGGCGCCTCCCTGCTGCGCTGCGAGATGGCAGCCCCGTGGGCGCTCCGCATCGAGGACGAGGCCGCCCTCGGGCTCGTCGTCATGGTCTCGGGCAGCGCCCACGTCGTCCCCGCGCACGGCGCCCCGATGCGGCTCGACGAGGGGGACCTCGCGCTCGTCAAGGGCACCCACCCCTGGGTCTTTGCCGACGCCGTCGCGACCCGGCCGAGCGTCGTCATCGGGGCCGGCAACGTCTGCCGGTCGCTGACGGGCGAGCACCTGGCGCTGTCGCTGGGTCTCGGCACCCGCACGTGGGGCAATGCGGGCGACCGACCCGGCGACACCACCTTCCTCACCGCGTCGTGGGAGCTCGCGAGCCAGGTGACCGGCCGCCTGCTCGACGCCCTCCCCGACGTGGTGGTCATCCCGGCGGACGAGGCCGACCCCACGCTGGCCGGGCTGCTCGCCCGCGAGGTGCAGCGCGACCTGCCCGGTCAGGACGTCGTGCTCGACCGGCTCGTCGACCTCGTGCTGATCGGCGCCGTACGCCAGTGGTTCTCGCGCGCGGACGGCTCGGCGCCGTCGTGGTGGAGCGCGGGCTCCGACCCGCTCGTCGGCCGCGTGCTCGCGCTGCTGCACGACGAGCCGGGCCACCCCTGGACCCTCGACCTCCTCGCCGCCCACGTCCACGTGTCGCGGGCAACCCTGTCGCGCCGGTTCACCGAGCTCGTCGGCCAGTCGCCGATGGCCTACCTCACCCAGTGGCGGCTGGCGCGGGCCGCCGACCTGCTCCGCGAGGGGGGCCTCGGAGTCGAGCAGGTCGCGCACACGGTCGGCTACGCCAACGCGTTCGCCTTCAGCGCCGCGTTCAAGCGTGCGCACGGGTCGTCGCCGCGCGCGTTCCGCTCGGCGCCGGTCCCACCGGGGGCGTCCACCCCCGTCCCCGGCTGACCTCGCGCACCGAGACGGGCGCGTATGCCGCCACGCCGGGTCGGCGCGGCCCCTTCGGACCGCGCCGCCGGAGTCAGGGCCAACTGCTACCGGTTTCCCAGTCTTCTTTAAGGTCCGGCGTTCATAGTCGATCTCGTGAGTTGCTCCTGTGCGACTCGGTGATCTCCTCCCCCTGTCGGATCACCGGGTCAAAGAGCACCTGCCCCTGCTGGTCGAGTTCGGCGACGTGACCAGCAGGGGCGGGTTTTCTCGTTTTCGGGCCCGGTCGGTGCCCGGCGAACCACCTGCCGGGACTCACATCGCGCCGTCGGCGACCTCGACGTCCGAGAGCAGCGCCTGGACCTCGGCCGTCGTCGGCATCGCCGTCGAGCAGCCGAGCCGCCCGGCGACGAGCGCGCCGGCGACGTTGGCGAAGTGGAGGGTCCGCTCGAGGTCCCATCCCTCGAGGAGGCCGTGCACGAGCGCTCCGCCGAACGCGTCACCCGCGCCGAGACCGTTGACGACGCGAACGGGGAAGGCCCCGACGCTCACCTGCTCGGTCGGCGTCATGGCCAGCACCCCGCGCGGGCCCTGCTTGACGACGGCGAGCTCGACGCCCGCGGCGAGCAGCGCCCGGGCGGCGCGCTCGGCGTCGGCCTCCCCCGTGGCGATCTCGCACTCCTCGAGGTTGCCGACGGCGACGGTGGCGTGACGCAGGCCCTCGCGCACCTGACGGCGAGCCTCGTCGGCGTCGCGCCAGAAGACGGGTCGGTAGTCGAGGTCGAGGACGGTGAGTGGCGCTCGTCCGCGCTCCTCCCACGCGGCCTGGTGCGCCGCTCTGCTGGGCTCCTGGCTGAGGCCTGTCACGGTGGACCAGTAGACCTTGGCCTCGCGGATCGCTTGCAGCGGAAGGGATTCCGCCGTGATGAGCAGGTCTGGCGCGATCGGGTAGCGATAGAACCAGATGGGGAAGTGGTCCGGCGGGAAGACCTCGCAGAAGGTGACCGGCGTGGGCGGGCCACCGGTGATGGTCTGGACGTGCGCGTCGTCGACCCCGAGCTGCAGCAGCTCCCGATGCACGAAGCGTCCGAAGGCGTCGTCGGCCGTCGCGCTGACAAGTGACGCGCGCCGGCCGTGGCGGGCCGCGGCGACCGTCACGTTGGCCGGACTGCCGCCGAGGAACTTCTCGAAGGTGCGCACCTCGTCCAGCGTGACGCCGTGCTGGAGGGGGTACAGGTCGACGCCCACGCGACCGATCGCGACGAGGTCGTAGACGGTCATGGGAGCCTCCCACCGGTGCCGGGCCCGCGCCGGCGTCTCGACCTCCACGCTAGCGGCGATCAGGTCACGGAATGGTCACGGCCCTTGACCGATGCCCACCGGCACCCCCATTCTCCTCGTGAGAGCGCTCTCACGACTGGAATCCCAGCACGGAGAGCGCTCTCACACCCACATTGGGGATGAGACCAAAGGAGCTCTCCATGACATCCCGTTCCACCCGGATCGGCGCGCCCTCCGTGCGCTCTCGCCACGCCGTACTCGCCACCCTCACCGTCGGCATGCTGGCCCTCTCGGCCTGCGGCTCGGCCTCGGGTGGCGACAGCCCCTCCACCCAGGCCGGCAGCACGGGAGGTGGCGGACCGGTCACCCTGACGCTCGCCACCTTCAACCAGTTCGGCTACGAGGAGCTCATCCCCGAGTTCGAGAAGTCGCACCCGAACATCAAGGTCACCCACAAGAAGGCCGCGACCTCCAACGAGGCCCGCGACAACTTCTTCACCCGCCTCTCGGCCGGCAGCGGCATGGCCGACGTCGAAGCCGTCGAGGTCGACTGGCTCCCGGAGATGCTCCAGTACTCCGACAAGTTCAACGACCTCAACTCTGCCGACGTCCAGGGCCGCTGGCTCGACTGGAAGGCCAAGGCCGCCACCGACGCCGACGGTCACCTCATCGGCTACGGCACCGACTCCGGCCCCGAGGCCATCTGCTACCGCAGCGACCTCTTCAAGGCCGCCGGTCTGCCCAGCGACCGCGACTCGGTCGCGAAGCTGTTCGGCACCACGTGGGAGAGCTACTTCGCCGCCGGCAAGCAGTTCAAGGCCAAGTCGAAGGTCCCCTTCTTCGACAGCATCGGCGCCACCTACCAGGGCATGGTCAACCAGCTCGAGGCCGCCTACGAGAGCCCGAGCGACGACGCGATCACGGCGACCGACAACGCCGAGGTCAAGAAGATCTACGACCAGGTCATCCAGGCCGGCATCACCGACGGCCTCTCCGCCAAGCTCCAGCAGTGGGGCGACGACTGGACCGCGAGCTACCAGAAGAACGGCTTCGCGACCATGCTCTGCCCCGGCTGGATGGTCGGTGTCATCGAGGGCAACGCCAAGGGCGTCAAGGGCTGGGACGTCGCCAACACCTTCCCCGGCGGCGGCGGCAACTGGGGCGGCAGCTACCTGACCGTGCCGAAGCAGAGCGCCCACCCGAAGGAGGCCCAGGAGCTCGCCGCGTGGCTGACCGCGCCCGAGCAGCAGATCAAGGCCTTCAAGAAGGTCGGTGCCTTCCCCAGCCAGAAGCAGGCGCTCGAGAGCCAGGACCTGCTCTCCTTCACCGTGGCCTCCTTCAACAACGCGCCGACCGGCCAGATCTTCGCCGACCGCGCCAAGGCCGTCACCATCACGCCGTACAAGGGCACCCACTACTTCGCGATCAACGACGCGATGCAGCAGGCCCTGACCCGTGTCGAGCAGGGCACCTCCCCGCAGGAGTCCTGGGACAAGTGGGTCGGCGACGTCAAGGCGCTCGGCTGACCTGACCCCCAGCCGGCCGTGGACGGCCCGGCGCACCTCCACCGCACCGGGCCGTCCACCCGACGATCGGAAGAGCATGTCCGTCCAGACCCCTGCCCGCACGACCGGGCCCCTCCCCGGCGACGCACCCGGTTTCGTGAGCCGTTCGCCGATGACCCCCCGCTCCGGGTGGCGCCGCCGCCTGACCCGGCTGGACGAGAAGGGCGCCCCCTACGCGTACGTCTCTCCGTTCTTCATCCTCTTCGGCGTCGTCGGGCTCTTCCCGCTGCTCTACACGGCGTGGGTCTCGCTCCACAAGTGGAGCCTCATCGGAGGCCAGGGCGACTTCGTCGGCCTCAAGAACTACGCGGACGTCCTCTCGCAGCCCTACTTCTGGAACGCGTTGAAGAACACCGTCAGCATCTTCCTGCTCTCGAGCGTGCCGCAGGTCATCGCGGCGCTGCTCATCGCCGCCGCCCTCGACAGCGGCCTGCGGGCCCGCACCTTCTGGCGGATGGGCGTCCTGCTGCCCTATGTCGTGGCACCCGTGGCCGTCGCCCTGATCTTCAGCGACCTCTTCGGCGACAAGTTCGGCCTCGTCAACCACCTGCTCGGCCTCGTCGGCATCGACCCGATCCAGTGGCACAAGGAGGTCCTGCCGAGCCACGTCGCCATCGCGACGATGGTCAACTTCCGGTGGACCGGCTACAACGCCCTGATCTTCCTGGCGGCCATGCAGGCCATCCCGCGCGACTACTACGAGGCGGCCATGATCGACGGCGCTGGACGCATCCGCACCTTCTTCTCGATCACGATCCCGCAGCTGCGAGCGACCATCATCTTCGTCGTCATCACCTCGACGATCGGCGGCCTGCAGATCTTCGACGAGCCGCGGATGTACGACCAGTACGGCCTCGGCGGCGCCGACCGGCAGTGGCAGACGCTGACCCTGTACCTCTACCAGCTCGGCTGGACGCAGAAGAACTTCGGCCGCGCCGCCGCCGTCGCCTGGATGCTCTTCCTCATCGTCATCGTCTTCGCGGTCGTCAACTTCCTCGTCACCCGCCGGATCGCCTCGAAGGGACAGCGATGACCACCTCGACCCTCCCGAAGACCCGACGTGGCTCCCGGCTGATGCGCCGCACCCAGGCCAGCCCCACGGCATACGTCGTCCTGGCGATCGTCCTCGTCGGCTCGGCCTTCCCGCTCTGGTGGTCCTACGTCATCGGCAGCAAGGACTCGGCCGCCATCGTGCAGGACCCGTTCTCGCTCGTCCCGGGCGGGCACTTCCTCCAGAACGCGAGCACCGTCGTCACGACGGTCCCGTTCTGGAAGGCCCTCGGCAACAGCATCTTCGTCAGCACCACGGTGGCCGTGCTCGTCGTGCTCTTCTCGGCGATGGCCGGCTTCGCGTTCGCCAAGCTGCGCTTCCGCGGACGCAACGGGCTGCTCGTCTTCGTCATCGCGACGATGGCCGTACCGACACAGCTCGGGATCGTGCCGCTCTTCATCGTCATGAGCAAGCTCGGCTGGATCGGCAGCCTCTGGGCCGTCATCCTGCCCAGCGCCGTCAGCGCCTTCGGCGTCTTCTGGATGACGCAGTACCTCCAGGAGGCCCTGCCCGACGAGCTCATCGAGGCCGCGCGCGTCGACGGCGCCTCGACCCTGCGGACCTTCTGGTCCATCGCGCTGCCCGCCGCCCGCCCCGGCGCTGCGATGCTCGGCCTGTTCACCTTCATCGCGACGTGGACCAACTTCTTCTGGCCGTTCATCATCCTCGACCCGGGCAACCCGACCCTGCCCGTAGCCCTGCAACAGCTGCAGGCCGCATACTTCGTCGACTACTCCCTCGTGCTCAACGGCGTCGTGCTCATGGCACTTCCGCTCATCGTCCTGTTCGTCTTCGCCGGGAGGCAGCTCGTCTCCGGCATCATGCAAGGAGCAGTCAAGGGATGACCGACCAGCCGCACACCCACCAGCCCCTCACGGCCTCGGCCACGGGTCGTCCTGTGGCAGAGTCCCGCCCGGTGCCGCAGGACTTCGTCCTCGGCGTCGCGACCGCCGCCTTCCAGATCGAGGGGGCTCGCCACGAGGACGGGCGCACCGACTCCATCTGGGACACCTTCTCGCACACCCCGGGTGCCGTCGTGAACGGGGACACCGGTGACGTCGCCTGCGAGCACTACCACCGGTATGCCGGCGACGTCGCCCTCATGAAGTCGCTGGGGATGCAGTCCTACCGCTTCTCGACGTCATGGGCGCGCGTCTGCCCCGACGGCGGACCGGTCAACGCCAAGGGCCTCGACTTCTACGAGCGTCTCGTCGACTCCCTCATCGAGTCGGGCATCGCGCCGTGGCTGACGCTCTACCACTGGGACCTGCCGCAGGCCCTCGAGGACCGTGGCGGGTGGACCTCCCGCGAGACGGTCGACCGCTTCGTCGACTACGCCCTGGCGGTGCACGACCGGCTCGGCGACCGCGTGAGCACCTGGACGACCCTCAACGAGCCGTTCTGCTCGGCCTTCCTCGGCTACACGGCCGGCATGCACGCGCCGGGACGCACCTCACCCGCCGACGGCCTCACCGCCGCGCACCACCTCATGCTCGGTCACGGCCGGGTCGTGCAGGAGCTGCGGGCCCGCGACGCCGCGCTCGAGCTCGGCCTGACGCTCAACTTCACGGTGGCCGACCCGGTCGACCCGTCCGACCCGCGCGACGTCGATGCCGCCCGCCGCGTCGACGCCCAGATGAACCGGGTCTTCCTCGACCCGATCTTCCGCGGCGAGTACCCCGCCGACCTCCTCGAGGACGTCCGCCATCTGGGCCTCGAGGACCACATCATGGACGGCGACCTCGACGTCATCTCGACGCCCATCGACGTCCTCGGCGTCAACTACTACAACGGCGAGGCCATCGGGCACGAGCCACCGAGCGCCGCACTCGACGACAGCGTCAACGGTGGCCGGGTCACCCGCTCGCCCTTCCCCGCGGCCGACGAAGCGCACCGCCACCCCCGCGGCCTGCCCGTCACCGCGATGGACTGGGAGATCCAGCCCGAGGGCCTGACCCGCCTGCTCGCCCGGCTCCAGCAGGACTACGCCGGCCCGGCCGGCGTGGCCCTGCACGTGACGGAGAACGGCGCCGCCTTCGACGACGTCCCCGACGAGGACGGCTTCGTCGACGACCGCGGCCGCACGGCATACGTCCGCGCACACCTGGGCGCGGTCCTCGACGCCGTCGACGCGGGCGTGCCCGTGCGCGGCTACTTCTACTGGTCCCTGCTCGACAACTTCGAATGGGCCTGGGGCTACGCCAAGCGCTTCGGTATCGTCCGAGTCGACTACGACACCCAGGTGCGCACCCCCAAGGCGAGCGCCCTCGACTACGCCCGCATCATCGCCACGCGCCGGCTGCCCACCCCGTGGGACGGTTCGGCTGGGAGCGGCGACGGCGACGAACCCGCAGGAGAATCGACAGCATGAGCGAAGGGACGCCCGCCACTCCCGTCGGGCGACCCACCCTCGAGGAGGTCGCCCGGGTGGCCGGCGTTTCCCGGGCCACGGTCTCGCGCGTCATCAACGGCTCGCCCCGGGTCAGCCCCGACGTGCTCGCCGTCGTCGAGAAGGCGATCGCCGAGCTCGACTACGTGCCCAACCGGGCCGCGCGGTCACTCGTCGCGCGCGCGACGATGTCGATCGCCCTCGTCGTGCCCGAGGACACCCACCGCTTCTTCGGCGACCCCTACTTCGCCGACGTCGTCCAGGGCATCAGCGACCGGCTCGACGACAGCGACTACGTGCTCAACCTCCAGCTGACCAGCCCGAGCTCGCCTTCGGACAAGACGAAGCGCTACCTGCTCGGCGGCAACGTCGACGGGGCCATCGTCGTCTCGCACCACTCCGGCGACCACTTCCTCACCTCGCTCAGCCGCTCCCTGCCCGTCGTCTTCGGTGGCCGGCCGATCGGTGAGGCGGCCGTCGACGGCGACTACTACATCGACGTCGACAACCGTCTCGGCGGCGTCCGGGGCACCCAGCACCTCATCGACCGCGGGCGCACGGCGATCGCGACGATCACGGGCCCGGCCGACATGCCGGCCTCGGTCGACCGCGAGCAAGGCTGGCGCGACGCCCTCGCGGGGGCCGGGCTGCCCGACCACCGCTTGGCGCGGGGCGACTTCACCGAGGCCGGTGGCATCCGCGCCGCGCTGGCCCTCATCGACGAGTACCCCGACATCGACGCGCTCTTCGTCGCGAGCGACCTCATGGCGAGCGGAGCGCTGCTCGCGCTCGAGGAGCGGGGGCTGCGGGTCCCCGACGACGTCGCTGTCGTCGGTTTCGACAACAGCAAGTACGCCACCCGCGGCAAGGTCGGCCTGACCACCGTGGCCCAGCCCGCCCGGGAGATGGGCGTCGTCATGGCCGACACCCTGCTACGACTGCTCGCGGGAGAGTCCCCGCCGCGCGTGACGACCCTCGACACCGAGCTCGTCGTCCGCGACTCCACCTGACCCGTCGCTGGAGATGGGGGTGCCGGCGGACTCGTCGGCGCGCCAGCGGCACACTCTCGGGTCAGCGGGCACGGAGCACGGCGTGCAGCCGGCCCGAGGGTGTGCGCGTCGCCCGCAGGCGCCCCGGCGTGACCGGCATCGGCTGCGTGACGGGCCCTCGCACGGCGAAGGGCCGGGCTCCGCGTGATGCGGAGCCCGGCCCTTCGGCGTGCTTCAGACCTCGAGGGTCAGGCGGGGACGACCTCGAACTTGAGGGTCGCCGCGACCTCGGGGTGCAGACGGACGGTCGCCTCGTAGGAGCCGAGCGTCTTGATGGCCTGCTTGACCTCGATCTTGCGCTTGTCGAGCTCCGGGCCACCGGCAGCCTTGACGGCGGCAGCGATGTCGCCGTTGCTGACGGCGCCGAAGAGGCGACCGGACTGGCCGGACTTGGCCGGGACCTTGACCGACGTGGCCTCGAGCTGGCCCTTGACACCCTTGGCGGTGTCGAGGTCCTTGATCTCGCGGACCGCACGGCCCTTGGTCAGGGCGTCGACCTGCTTCTGGCCGCCCTTGGTCCACGGGGTCGCGAGACCGCGCGGCATGAGGAAGTTACGGCCGTAGCCGTCCTTGACCTCGACGATGTCACCAGCAGCACCGAGGCCGGTGACCTCGTGCGTGAGAATGAGCTTCATGGTGTTCTCCTCGTTCCCGAACGGGCTCAGCGAGCCGAGCTCGAGTAGGGCAGCAGGGCCATCTCACGGGCGTTCTTGACGGCCGTGGCGATGAGACGCTGCTCCTGGACGGACACACCGGTCACGCGACGCGCGCGGATCTTGCCGCGGTCGGAGATGAACTTGCGCAGGAGCGCAGTGTCCTTGTAGTCGATGTTCTCGACCTTCGCCGCCTTCAGCGGGTTGGCCTTCTTCTTGGGCTTGCGCACAACGGGCTTTGCCATCGTGGTGCTCTCCTTCTTGATGAGAGCCCGGGGGAGGTGCCCCGGGATGGGTTAAGAACTACGGGGTATGCCGTCCGGCTCGGTCACCGGACGACGGTGCTGACCTGCTCGATCAGAAGGGGGGCTCGTCGTAGCTGGGGGCTGCGCCCCACCCACCACCCTGCTGGCCACCTGCCGCGGGCTGGCCACCGCCCGAGGGCTGGTTCCAGCCGCCCTGGCCGCCGCCTGAAGCCGGGGCCGCCTGGCCACCGGCGGAACCGCCGGTCGCCCACGGGTCCTCGGCCTGGCCGCCGCCGGAGCCACCGCTCCAGCCGCCGCCCTGGTTGCCCTGGCCGCCGCCGAAGCCGCCACCACCGCCACCACCGCGCTGGGTCTTGTTGACCTTTGCGGTGGCACTGCGCAGGGACGGGCCGATCTCGTCGACGTCCATCTCCACGACGGTGCGCTTCTCGCCTTCCTTCGTCTCGTAGGAACGAGACTTCAGCCGGCCGGACACGATCACGCGCATGCCCCGCTGGCACGACTCGGCGACGTTCTCCGCCGCGTCGCGCCACACCGAGCAGCGCATGAACAGCGTCTCGCCGTCCTTCCACTCATTGCTCTGGCGGTCGAACTGCCGCGGCGTCGAGGCCACGGTGAAGTTCGCGACCGCGGCTCCGGACGGCGTGAAACGCAGCTCGGGGTCGGCGGTCAGGTTGCCGATGATCGTGATGACGGTGTCGCCTGCCATGGACCAGTCCTTCGTCGGTTGATCGAGCGGATCAGTATCTTCGCTGAATCAGGCGCCGGGGCGCAGCAGCTTGGTGCGCATGACCGACTCGCTGAGGTTCAGCTGGCGGTCGAGCTCCTGGGCGGTGGCCGGCTCGGTCGTCATGTTGACGACGACGTAGATGCCCTCGGACTTCTTCTTGATGTCGTAGGCGAGACGGCGGCGGCCCCAGATGTCGACGTTCTCGACGGTGCCCCCGTCGTTCTTCACGACGGTGAGGAACTTGTCCATCGTCTTGTCGACGGTGCGCTCTTCGGTCTCCGGGTCGAGGATGACCATGAGTTCGTACTGACGCATGCTTCTAACCCACCTCCTCTGGTCTTGGCGGTCACGAGTCTCTCTCGTGACAGGAGGGTTGCATTCGTCCCGCCGCGAGCCTGGGGCCCGGCCTGATCTTCCAGCCGGGTTCAGCCTCGCAGACCTCACCGACATCGGTCGGGTCGATCCACAGGCCACCGGGCACACGGCGAACTGGGCAAGACTACCGGGCCGGACGGCATACGCCGAATCCGCAGCGCCGCCGCGCCGTCATCGCTCAGGAGAAGCGGACGATCAGCCGGTCCTCGGCGCCGCTCATCGGCCCGGCGAGGTCGTCGGGCTCGGCGCTCGACCGGCTCCACCGGTCGCGCGCCCGCAGCCACACGACCGCCACCAGCCACAGCACGGCCACGACGCGCAGCATCGAGAAGAAGGCGTACCACGCCGGCGGCAGGCCGCGGTCGGGCACGGTCGTCGCGGCGATCGTCAGCCACACGGCGACGAAGTTGAGGGCCTCGGCGCCTGCCCACATGAGGTGGTCGCGCCACTGGAGGGCGCACCACGCGACGAGGGGCACGAGCCACAGCGAGCTCTGCACGGTGAACGACTTGCCGGTGACGAGGACGAGGCCGACCATGACGAGCGACACCTCGGCGATCGTCGGGCGCCGGGCCGACGACAGGGCGAGCACGGCCCCCACCACCAGGGCGACGAGCCAGCCGACGACGGCGAGCGCCGTCACGGCACCCGCGGGCAGTGCGTGCCCGGCGAGCTGCGGCAGCAGCCACGGCGAGCCGTAGCCGGCTCCCGCCGACGCCCACTGCTGGTAGGGCGACGCGGCCGCCCCCGGGTTGAGCAGCCAGAGGCCCGAGAGCAGGGCGCCGAAGGTCAGCAGGGCGTAGCCGACGACCCTCCCCATCTCGCGCAGCCGCCCGGACCGCACGCAGAGCAGCGCGATCGCCACGAGGATGAGCACGGGATACGACCGGGCGCCCATGGCGAGCCCGAGCAGCACCCCGGCGAGCGTCGGGTTGCGCCGCGACCACGCCCACATGCCGGCGCTGGCGAGAGCCACCCCGAGCATGTCGGCGGAGATGAAGCCGGCGAGCACCACGACCGGCGACAGCGCGACGTGCGCGGCCGAGAAGGGTCGGGCCGCCGACGAGGCGACGAGCCACACGACCGTGAGCAGCAGGAGGGTCAGCAGCACCGACCACAGCGCGAAGTACCAGGCGGCGCGCGTCTTGAGCGAGCCGTCGTCGGGCCCGAGGCTCGCGACGGCGGTGAGCACCAGCCCGGTCAGGGGTGGCTGTCCCGTGACCGGAGCACCGTCGCCGCCCTGGAGGTATGCCGCGAGGCCGGCCTTGAGGTTCGAGTCGCGGTAGGCGGTAGGCAGGTCGGCGTAGCAGGCGCTCCAGAACTGCGTATCGCCCGTGAAGCCGGTGCGCAGGCAGGGCACGCGGATGAGGATCGCGAGCCCGGCGGTGACGGCCGTCAGCGCGGACAGCAGCGCGGCCGTGAGCACCCACGGGAGCTCACGGGCCGCGGCATACCGTCCGCGGGGGCCTCCGATGACCTCGGAGGCCGCCCGCACGACGGGGTCGTCGACCGTCCCGGTCACCGAGCGGTCACCTCGTCACCCCACCACTCGCGGCCGCGTCATGGGCCGTTGCCGGGTTTGGTCGACGTGGGCGACGGCCCGGGCAACGGGATGGTGATCGTCGGCTCCGCGGTCGTCGTCGTCGGCTGGGGCTTGCCCGTGCCGTTCGTCTTCGTCGGCTGCGTCGTCGTCGGGGCCGTGGTCGTCGGCTCCTGCGTCGTCGTCGGCGGCGCCTGCGTCGTCGTCTCCGGCGGCGGAGTGAACGTCGTCGTCGGGGTCGGGATCTTGTCGTCGCCGACACCCGCACGCTCCGGGAACTCCTGGACCTCCATGTTCTCCGTCACGACCTTCATGAAGTCGTAGAAGACGTCGGCCGGGATCGTGCCACCTGTGAGGTTGGTGTCCTCGGCGTCGGTGAGGGTCAGCGGGTTGCCGTTGTCGTCCGGCTTGTACATCCCGATCGACACAGCGAGCTGCGGCACGAACCCGGAGAACCAGATCGACTTCGCCTCCGAGGAGGTGCCGGTCTTGCCGGCCACAGGGCGGCCCAGCCGCTGGAGCTTCGTCGCGGTGCCGCCGTCCTTGACGGTGTAGGTCATGGCGTCCGTGACGTCGGCGGTCACGTCCTTGTCGAAGGCGCGCTTGGTCTGCGGCTTGGCCACGTAGCTGAAGTCACCCGTCGTCGAGGTGACCTTCTTGACGAAGTACGGCTTGGACCGCACGCCCTGCGACGCGATGGTCGAGTAGGCGGAGGCCATGTCGATGACGTGCGGCGAGGCGGTGCCGAGGACGTTCGTGAGGTCGGTGCCGAGGCCGCGGGTCTTCTCCGGCATGCCGGCGTCGATGGCGGCCTGGCGCGTCAGCTCCGGCGTGATCTCGTTGTTGAGGTTGACGAAGGCCGTGTTGATCGAGCGACCGATCATCCGGCGCATGTCGACCATGCCGTAGGACCGCTCGCCGAAGTTGGTGATCTTCGTGCCGTCGATCTCCTGGGGCTGGTCGCCGTCGAACTTCGTCTTCGTCGAGATGCCGTCGCGGACAGCCGCGAGCACGGCGAACGGCTTGAAGTTGGAGGCGCCCTGCATCGTCGCCTGGGTCGCGGAGTTGTACTGCGTCTTCGCGTAGTCGGCGCCGCCGTACATCGCCACGACCGCGCCGTCACCGGGCTTCATCGCGATGAGGCCGCCCTGGACCTTCTTCGGCAGGTTGTCCTTCATCGCCGCGATCGCAGCCGTCTGGGCCTTCTTGTCGATCGTCGTGACGATGCGCAGGCCGCCGTTGTCGATGTCCTGCTCCGAGAGGCCCGTCGAGACGAGCTCGCGCTTGACCTGGGCGGTGATGTAGCCGTTGGGGCCCGACGAGAACTTGTTGCCCTTGTAGGCCTGGATCTTCGGCAGCTCGGTGTACTTGGCCCGCTCGGCCGCGCTGAGCCAGCCCTCCTGCACCATGCCGTCGAGGACGTACGCGTAGCGCTTGGTGAGGTTGGCCTCGGCCGTGTCGCCGTTGGCGGGGTCGTAGAGCGACGGGGCGTTGATGACCGACGCGAGGACGGCGGCCTCGCCGACGTTGAGCTTGGAGACGTCCTTGTTGAAGTACGCCTTGGACGCGCTCTGGATGCCGTAGGCGCCGCGGCCGTAGTAGATGGTGTTGAGGTACTTCTCGAGGATCTCGGACTTGGAGAGCTGGCCGTCGATCTTGACGGCGATGAGGATCTCCTTGGCCTTGCGGGAGATCGTCCGGTCCTGCGTCAGGAAGTAGTTCTTGACGTACTGCTGGGTGATCGTGGAGCCACCGACCTGGGTCTCACCGGTGACGCTCGTCTTGACGGCGCGCAGGATGCCGCCGACCGAGATGCCGTTGTTCTGGTAGAAGGTGCGGTCCTCGGCGGCGATGTGCGCGTCCTGGACGAACTTCGGCACCTGCGCCAGCTTGACGGACTCGCGGTTGCCGTCCTGGACGGCGATGCGGTCGAGCTCGGTCTTGCCGTCGCTGTAGTAGACGATCGAGACCTGCTTGTTGGCGAGCTGGTTCGGCTGCGGGATGGCGGTCTGGTTGTAGGCGACGATGACCCCGACGACGCCGAGCACGAGCAGCACCGCTGCCGCGATCGAGCCCCACTTGAGCGTGCCGATGGCCCACTTCTTCCAGCCGGTGCGGCCCTCGCCCTCACCGTCGGAGAAGCCGGCGGTCCCTGCGGACCGGCCGTTGCCGTTGCCATTCCCTGCGCGCTGGGGCCGGCCCTTGTCGGCCGCCAGCTGGGCAGCGCGGATGTCGCGCCTGCTCTGCGTCACAACCTGCTCCATTCACTGATCAGGCCCGAGAAACCGTCCCGGGCCGCCACTCAGTATGACCTGACCGGCCCCGTGACGACGAAACGAAGGAGGCGGCTCACACGACTGACACAAGCGGCCCACAGACTCGGTTCACATACCCGGGGGTGCCGTGCAACCTTTCTCCGGGGTCAGCCGGTCCTGCAGGGTGTGACGACATCGACGGGCACCGACGCCGGGGCGAGATGCCTCTCGACCGGGCCGCTGACAGGGGGACGAGCCGTGGACCGGGGGTCCTTCGACGACTTCGTGGCGACGCGCTCCACCCGTCTGCTGCGAACGGCATACCTGCTGACCCACGACCGCGCGCTCGCCGAGGACCTCGTGCAGACGTCGCTCGCGAAGGCGTGGTTCGCGTGGGGTCGCATCGACGGCCAACCCGACGCGTACGTCCGTCGGGTCATGGTCAACACGTACTCCAGCTGGTGGCGGCGGCGCTGGGCGCTGGCCTCCGAGCGGGGTCCCGGGGTCGATCGGCCGGAACGAACCACCGAACGGACGCCAGGCGTCGAAACCGGGCTTCGCTCCGGCCGATCGGCCCAGCGGCGCGACAGCGGCGGCGGTCCGTGACGCGCTATGCGTCGGCGTGATGTATCGCAGCGATATATCTGGGTGTACCGTGGTCACGTGCCGAAGTCCGAACGCCCCCAGAGCCGCCGCGCCGCGCTGCTCGAGTTCGCGGTCCTCGGCCTGCTCCACGACGGACCGCTGCACGGCTACGAGCTGCGCAAGCGCCTCACCACCGCGCTCGGCATCTTCCGGGCGCTTTCGTACGGCTCGCTCTACCCGGCGCTGCGCCACCTCGTCGACTCCGGCTGGATCCACGAGACCACCGAGGCCGCCTCGGCCAGCAGCAAGCGCCCCCGCATCACCTACGAGCTGACCGCCGACGGCAAGGAGCACTTCCAGGACCTCGTCGCGGCCAGCGGCCCCGACGCCTGGGACGACGACGACTTCGACGTCCGCTTCGCCTTCTTCTCCCGCACCGAGGCGCAGGTGCGCCTGCGCATCCTCGAGGGCCGGCGCTCGCGCCTCGAGGAGCGTCTCGCCAACATCCGCGACGCCTCCCAGGCCCGCCGCGAGCGGATGGACGGCTACACCCTCGCCCTCCAGCAGCACGGCGAGGAGCGCGCCGAGCGCGAGGTCCGCTGGCTCGAGGAGCTCATCGTCGCCGAGCGCCGCGCGGCGCTCGACCCGGGCCCGGCGGCATACGACGAGCCCACCACAGACATCTCCACCCCCCAGAGCACGACCACCAACAACAAGGAGTGATCCATGGGATCCGTACGCGTCGCCATCGTCGGCGTCGGCAACTGCGCGAGCTCGCTCGTGCAGGGCGTCGAGTACTACAAGGACGCCGACCCCACCACCGGCGTCCCCGGCCTCATGCACGTCAAGTTCGGCGAGTACCACGTCTCTGACGTGGAGTTCGTCGCCGCGTTCGACGTCGACGACAAGAAGGTCGGCAAGGACCTGTCCGAGGCCATCAACGCCTCGGAGAACAACACCATCAAGATCGCCGACGTCCCCACCACGGGCGTCGAGGTCCAGCGCGGCCACACGCTCGACGGTCTCGGCAAGTACTACCGGCTGACGATCGACGAGTCGGGCGCCGAGCCGGTCGACGTCGTGCAGGTCCTCAAGGACCGCAAGGTCGACGTCCTCGTCTCCTACCTCCCGGTGGGCTCCGAGCAGGCCGACAAGTTCTACGCCCAGTGCGCCATCGACGCGAAGGTCGCCTTCGTCAACGCGCTCCCGGTCTTCATCGCCTCCGACCCCGAGTGGGCCGCGAAGTTCGAGGCCGCCGGCGTGCCGATCATCGGTGACGACATCAAGAGCCAGGTCGGCGCGACCATCACGCACCGCGTCATGGCCAAGCTCTTCGAGGACCGCGGCGTCGTGCTCGACCGCACGTACCAGCTCAACGTCGGCGGCAACATGGACTTCAAGAACATGCTCGAGCGCGAGCGCCTCGAGTCCAAGAAGGTCTCCAAGACGCAGGCCGTCACGAGCAACCTGACCGGTCCGCTCGCGGGTCTCGTCGACAGCAAGAACGTCCACATCGGCCCGTCCGACTACGTCGCGTGGCTCGACGACCGCAAGTGGGCCTACGTCCGCCTCGAGGGTCGCGCCTTCGGTGACGTGCCACTGAACCTCGAGTACAAGCTCGAGGTCTGGGACTCCCCCAACTCGGCCGGCATCATCATCGACGCCATCCGTGCGGCGAAGATCGCCAAGGACCGCGGCATCGGCGGCGCCCTGCTGTCCGCCTCGTCCTACCTCATGAAGTCCCCGCCGGAGCAGCGCCCCGACGACCTCGGTCGCGCCAAGCTCGAGGCCTTCATCGCGGGCACCGAGGAGCGCTGACCTCCCGGTCACCGTGAATGCCGTGAGGCCCCCTTCCGTCCGGAAGGGGGCCTCACGGCTACCCCGTGGTGACACGGCGTGACTACTTGAGGGCCGTGCCGGTCGTCGTGCCCTTCGGGGCGTCGACGACGCAGATGATCTCGCGGCTGCCCCGCCACGAGAACGCGTCCTGCGGGTAGATGAAGGACGGGCTGAGGTCGTCGTAGGCCCGCTGGGTGATGAGGGGGTCGGCCTTCTCGGTGCATCCCTTCTCGGCGGCCGCTACGACCTTGTCCTCGCCGGGCCACGGGCCTGCGGGCATCGCGAAGATCGTCACGACCTGGCTCTCGTGGGCCGACGTGCACGGGAGGATCGTGACGCTGTCGACCTCGTCGCGACCCGCGCCCGAGAAGCAGTCGCCGGCCTTGAGGTCTTCCACGTAGGCGTCGGACGTCTGGGTCACGGCTCCTGACGCGTTGCGTGCGGGCTCGTCGGTGACGACGGCGGCGACGACGAGCACGGTCCAGCCGAGCAGCCAGAGCACGCCGAGCACGATGCCCGCGACGGCCATGCCCCGGCCCCGTTGGATCCGATACTTCAGCTGGTTCAGGGCAACCACGCCGAGCACGATCGCGACGACGGCAGCGACGGGGAAGAGCCCGGCGATGCCGCAGCAGAGGGCGGCGATCGCCAGCCCGTTGCTGCCCGGCACCGGAGTCGGCTGGTACGTCGCATCGCCGGCCGGTGGCAGCGTCGGGTACGTCGGGCTCATCGTGTCCGTCGGGGCGGTCGAGGTCCCGAAGGGCGGCATCATCGGCGGCGGCGCCACCGGTACGGGGGGCGAGGTGGGCGCAGACGGCTCGGGCGCAGGCGCAACGGGCACGGAGTCGTCGGCAGGTGGCGCGGGCGGTGCATCGACGTCCGGGTTCGGCTGCGGGGGTCCGCTCGGTGGCGGCAGTTCGGCGGTCACGACCGGGAGCATGTCAGGTCGATGCCCCCCTCGGGACGAAACGGAACGCTTGCGACCCGATCGTGACGACCACACCCGGACGGCTGCGCGGACCCTCGGACGAGCGCGAGCGAACGTCGCCCGCTCAGCCCGCTGACGGCATACGCGAGGGGTGCTCCCCAGCCTCCACGACGGCGTCCTCGGCACCCTCGGCAGCCTCCGCACGGCGGCGGCGCACCTGCCACACGACGAGCGACACGACGACGGCCACCGCGACGAGGATCGCGGCACCGCGTCCGAGCCACGTCTCGACCCGCGCGTAGGAGCGGCCCGCGAGGTAGCCAGCGGTGACGACGACACTGCCCCAGGCGATCCCGCCCGCGGCGTTCCACACGAGGAAGGTCGGGTAGTGCATCTTCGACATCCCGGCGAGCGCCGGCATGACGGCGCGCAGGAACGCGGTCCAGCGGCCGAGGAAGACGGCGGCGCCACCGCGACGGCCGAGGAAGTCCTGCGCCTGGGCGATGCGTTCGCGGTGCCGGTCGAAGGCACGCAGCGCCACGACCCTGCCGCCCAGATGGCGGCCGACCTCGAAGCCGACGGTGTCCCCGACGATCGCCGCCACCACGACGACGACGAGGACGGCAGCGAGCGGCACGTGGCCGAGGGACGCGGCGACCCCGCCGAGGATCGCGACCGTCTCACCGGGCACGACGAAGCCGACGAAGAGCGCGTCCTCCACGAAGACGACCGCCCCCACGACGAGGAGCACCAGCCACACGGGTGCGTGGAGGACCTGGTTCGTGATGGTGTCGAGCAGGGCGCTCACGTCGGGCTCCTCGGGACGGCGACAGGTTTCCACGCGAAGTGTCGGTGAGCCGGCTGTGCGCCCGCTGGATGCGCGTCACAACATTTGGACACCCATAACGCGATGCATGGTCCTGTGGCGACAATGAGTCGCAGACCGGGGCGCGCCGTGCGCCCGACCGCGAGAGGACGAGCCAATGGCAACACCGCGACTGGGCGAGATCGCCCCCGACTTCGAGGCCACGACCACCGAGGGCCCGATCCGCTTCCACGACTGGAAGGACGCCAGCTGGGCCGTCCTCTTCAGCCACCCGGCCGACTTCACGCCGGTCTGCACCACCGAGCTCGGCCGCGTCGCCGCCCTCGACGACGAGTGGACCAAGCGCGGCGTCAAGGTGCTCGCCGTGTCGGTCGACCCGATCGAGCAGCACGAGGAGTGGAAGGGCGACATCGAGGAGGTCAGCGGCGCGACCGTCGGCTACCCGATCATCGCCGACGACTCCCGACAGGTCTCCGAGCTCTACGACATGATCCACCCGGGTGAGGGCGACACCTCGGGCGTGCGCTCGGTCTTCATCATCGACCCGAACCACAAGGTGCGCCTGTCGCTGACCTACCCCAAGAGCGTCGGCCGCAACTTCGACGAGATCCTCCGCGCCGTCGACGCGCTCCAGCTCACCGACAGCGGTCCCTTCTCGACGCCGGCCGACTGGCGCGAGGGCCAGAAGGTCATCGTCGCCCCGACGGTGTCGACGGCCGACGCCCGCGAGCGCTTCGGCGACGACGCCGTCGACGAGGTCAAGCCCTACCTGCGCTTCACCACGGCCCCCGCCTGAACCGCGGCGGCGCGGCGCCGGTGGTCACGTCCGTGCCGACCGGACCACCGGCGTCACCCGCGTTCTCGAAAGCCGTCAACCTCTCCACCCGCGCGGAGGATTCACGCCCCGGTCTGCGTCGCCAGGTCGCAACACTCTCATCCCCCTGCGCACTCTTGCGTTGGCGAGCAGCTGCTCCCACGCCTCGCGTGGCGGCTCGCCACTCCAGGACATCCGAGCCGCCACGAGTCCGGCGACGAGGGGGGTCGAGAAGGACGTTCCGCTCCACCGCGCCAAGCCGTGGGTGAAGTACGCGGTAGAACCGATGAGACCCTCGTCCTCGGTGTAGGTGTACGACCCGTCGGGGTACGCGTTGACCATGTCCGAGCCGCGCGCGTACACATCGACCCACGGACCCCTGTTGCTGTAGTCCGCGCGCCTACCTTGAGCATCCAGCGCGCCGACGGCCACAGCCCAACACGTGCTCGCGGGTGCGAACGGCCCTCTGTTGCCGTCGTTCCCGGCCGCGCAGACCAACAGCGTCGCAGAGCACTTGAGGTGCTCCTCGTAGAACGCCTCGAGGGATATGAGCGCGTCCGAGAGGTCGTCGACCTGCGCCGTGCTGTTGAGGTCCGCCAGCCCCTCAGGTGACAGGTCGATCCCAGCGGACATGCTGATGATGTCCGGGCTCGTCGCCAGCGCGTGGACGAGAAGTGGAGCCAGGTCGCTCTCGATCACGCCGCCGCTCGTGAAGAAGAAGGGGTGGACGTAGACCTCTGCGGACGGTGCCATGGTGCGCAGGACCCCGGCAACGAACTCTCCATGACCGACGTAGTGGCCGGCAATAGAGGCTGGTTCAAGCCCCCCATCCACACCCTCGAGCCAGTGCTCGGGTGCCAACGCCCTTGTCGAGGCGTGTAGACCTGTGTCGATGACGGCGACCTTGACACCGCGCCCGAGCTTCCGGTGCCGAGAGATGCCCGGCACCGGTACCCCGGAGGCGGGAATGGGTTCAGTGGCGGGGCACGCGCTGGAAGACGTGAGGTGCAGGACTCGATCCAGGGTGGCGACCCCACGACCCAGAACCGCGTTGACAGCTTGGACGGCGGATACGGCGGTCTCCCCCTTGGGAACCGTGAGCACGGTCAGTCCTCGGATCTGCGCGGGCAGGCGAGGGTCCGGACGGCGGCCAGGCCGCCGAGGGGCAGCGATGCCGAGGATTCGGCGCACCTCCGCCGCGGTGGAGTCCCTGGTGAGGATGGTGTCCTCGCGGTGGAGGAAACGGGTGTCGGCGAGGTCCTTGCTCTCCGGGTAGGGAATGACCCGGACCTTGCGCGAGCTGTTGAACGTCTCATTGTTCACGTCCCGGAGCATCTGCTCGATCTGGGCGCGGTAGCGCTCGCGATCCCAGTCCTTTCCGGCAGCCGGGCGCGGGCGCCGGCGTCTGCTGGTGGTGCGTTTCGACTCGTTGTCCGTGGCCATGTGAGCCTCCGTGAGGTCGAGGGGGTCGGGGTCACCGAGCCAGACGCGGCAGCGCGTGGGTCTGATACCCCTCCCCCGAGACCTGTCGAAGACCCTGTGTTGCCCTGTTCGACGTCCCGTCAGGTGGGCGTCAGCCCACCGTCGTCCATGGTCTCGCGCCGATACGGCACATGTCCGCGGTTTCGGACATGTGCCGCAGAGGCGCCGGGTCAAGGAATCGTCGGCAGCCCACCTGCACCAGCCTGCTGGTCCGCGGCGAGCTTGATCGCCGCCCACGCCACCGCTGCCGTCTCGTTGTGGACCGCCATGCGGTTGGCGATGGCACCGGCCACGATCGGGGTCGCGAAAGACGTCCCGGTCCACGAAGCGAGCCAGTTGTTCACGACGAGTGCGGGTCCGCCGGCGCGCGGCGGCTCCTCGTAGACGTAGGCCCCGTTCTTGAACGCGTTGACGACGTCGGTCCCCCGCGCATAGACGTCGACCCACGGGCCCCGGTTGCTGTACCCCGCCAGCGAGCCGTCGGCGTTCAGGGCGCCGACGGCCACGGGCCACCCGAGGCTGGCTGGTTCGAACGGGCCGGGACCTGCGTCGTTGCCCGCTGCGCAGACGAGCAGCGTTCCCTGCTGCGCCAGGTGCTGCCCCAGCGCGTCGAAGCCGAGCAGGGGATCCGTGTCGACGCCGATCGCGGGACCGTGCAACGACGTGCCGGCCGACATGCTGATGATGTCGGGCCTCGGGTTCTCCGACGCTGCCTTGGCGATGAGACCGACGAGGTCGCTCTCGAGCTGTCCCCCGTTCGTGAAGATGAACGGGTGCACCTTGATGGTTGCCGCTCGTGCGACCGCCGCCAGCACACCGGCCACGAAGAGACCGTGACCCTTGTAGTGGCCCGCGTGGCTGGAGTCTTCCGGGCCGCCGGTGACGTTCTGCATCCAGGGCCACTGGTCGAGCGACATCGTCCCGCCGCCGGCACGGGGCGGGAGGCCGGTGTCGATGATCGCCACGTGCACCGCCCGCAACGGCACGGGCTTGCCGTTGGAAGGTGGCACGGGCGACCGGCTGGCCGTTGCCTCCGGCTCGGTGGCGGGGCACGCGCTCGCGGACGCGATGTGCACGACGCGGTCGAAGACGGCCAGCCTCGTCCCGGCTGCCGTCTCGACCCGCTGAATCGCCTGCGGTGCAGTGGTTCCCGCATCGAGTCGGACGCGGGCCAGTCCCGCGACGGGTCGGTCGACACTCGCCGGGGTCAGGTTCAGGGCACCGAGCACCTGCGGAAGGTTCCCGTCGTCGCGAGCCAATACGTGCTGCGTGCTGTGCAGGAAGACGGCGTCCGCGAGGTCCGCGACCTGCGGGAAGGGAGCCACCCGGCCGTTGAAGCGGGTGATCATCTTGTCGATCTGCGCCCGGTACCGGTCTCGTTGGGGCGGGTTCGGAACTGCAGTGGTCCACCACGATGCGGCCATGTCGGCCTCCTTTGGGGTCGAGGATGTTGGCATGAGCCCAGATGCGGCACGGCGACGGTCTGATACTCCTCCCGTGGCCTCTCGGCGGGCGGGTTCCGCGTCGGAGCTGTCCGCTGCCACGCGGACGCTCGCCGAGAGTCTGCTGGCCCTGGCCATCTCGGACCCTCGTGCGGCCACGCAGAGCGCGACCGTCGTCATCGGGTCCTCGGCACAGTCCGGCGACCTCTCCGTCGCCCACCAGGCTCTGGCCATCGTCAACCGTGACAGCGGACACATGGACGACGCGGTCAGGCACGGCTTCCTGGCCCTCCGGCACGCTCGCCGGGTGACGCTGGATCGACAGGCGGACGTGCTCGCGACGCTGGGAGTCGTCCTGGCGTATGCCGGGCGGACCGACGAGGCGCTCCGTCGCCTGGAGGAGGCCGTCCCGATCACGCCGCCGCGCGAGCTTCCCCGGCTGTATCTGCGTCGGGCGCACGTGCTCACCATGCTGGCGCGCTACCGAGAGGCCGTCGACGACGCCAGCCGAGCCATCGGCGGCCTGCACTGGAACCACGACACGCTCTGGGAGGCCCGCGCCTACAACAACCGCTTCGACGCCCTCCTGGCACTCGGCGAGACCGAGGCCGCGGACGCCGATGCGCGCAGGGCCGAGGAGCTCTTCCGCACCATCGGGCAGGACTGGGAGGAGGCCCAGTCGATGCACAACCGCGCGCTCGCAGCGCATGACCGTGGCGACCTGCCCGAGGCGCTGACGCTGCTGGACCGGGCCGCGGACCGGTATGTTGAACTGGGCAACATCCGTCACGACCTCACCATCGACAAGGTCCACACGTTGCTCACGGCGGGCCTCACGGAGGAGGCGTTGGCCCTGTCCGCGCGGACGCTGGCCGAGCCGGACCTGGCCCCGGTTCGTCGGGCCGAGATGCTGCTCGTCGCAGCCCGCGCCGCGCTGGGGACGGGAGACGTCGTCGCCGCCGAGGGCATGGCCGACAAGGCGGCAAGGCTCTTCGCCTCCCAGCGGCGTCCGGCCTGGCAGGACCGGGCGCTGCTGCTGCGACTGCGTGCCCGTTACGTCGCCGACCACCCCGAGTCAGGACCGTGGATGATCGACGAGGCGCAGAGACCCCTGCGCAGCCCGACAGCGCGTGCGCGGCGCAAGGAGATGCTCCTGCGCGAGTCGTCGGCCCTGGTCGACTCGATGCGCTCGTCGGACGCCGGCGAGCTTCCCGTGGCACTGGTGCTGCACGGACGCATCTGCGGGGACGCAGGACGCGGCGACGAGGCGACCGCTGCTCTGGAGGAAGCGGCTGCCACACGTCGGGTCGGGGCGCCCCTGTCACGCGCGGCCGGCTGGCTCGCCGCCGCCCTGCTCGCCGTCCACCGCCGTGATCGGCGCGGCATCTACCTCGCCTGCCGCCGAGGACTGGACGCCGTGGACGAGCACCGCGACGGGCTGGGCGACATCGAGCTGCGGGCGCTCGCGAGCGGGCACGGGATCGAGTTCTCGCGGCTCGCGGTCGACGAAGCCGTGCGCTCGCACCGTCCGCGCGAGCTGCTGTGGTGGGCCGAGCGGTGGCGTGCTGCCGCTTTCGACGGCGCCACGCGGGCTGACGACCCGGGGCTCCGCCGTGACCTGGCGGCGCTGCGCGACGTCACCCGCCGACTCAGCTCGCTCGACGCCGGCGCCGTCACGGCCGCCGGCCTGGTGCGCGAACGTGCTCGGCTCGAGAACGGTCTACGACGTGCGTACCGCCACCAGAGAGCGTCGGGCAGCCACCGGGTCGTCGGCTCACCCGGCCGGCAGGCAGGTTCACGCGTGGACCTGGAGGAGGTCTTCGCCGCCCTCGAGGACGACGGTGTCCTCGTTGACATCGTCGACGAGCGAGGAACACTGCACGTCCTCACCGTGTCCCGAGGTCGGGTCCGGCACACCGTCGCCGGTCCCACGGCGGGCGCCGAGCGCGAGGCCGACTTCGCGCGCCTCACCCTGCGTCGGGCGGCACACGGGCGACCGGTCGACCTCGACACCGCGGCGCGGCTGCTTCGGGACGCCCTGCTCGGCCCGACACGAGTCCTCCCAGGACAGCCCTCGCGCGTCGTCGTCGTTCCCCCGGCCCACCTCCTGACCGCTCCGTGGGGGCTGCTTCCCGATTTTCGTGACGTCGTGCTCACCGTGAGCCCGTCGGTGAGCCAGTGGTTGCGGGCCCGTCGCCGGGCCGTTGGGCAAGGCGGCCAAGGCGGCCAAGGCGGCCAAGGCGGCGAAGGCGGCCAAGGTGGCGAGGTGGCGCTCGTGACGGGTCCGAACCTGACGAGCCGTGAGGCGGAGGTGACCGGCCTCAGCGCGATCCACCGGCAGGCACGGGTCCTGCACGCCGAAGAGGCCACCGTCGCCGCGGCCATCGAGGCCATCGACGGGTCATCCCTCGCACACATCGCGGCCCACGGGGTCTTCCGCGCCGACGCGCCCCTGTTCTCGTCGCTGCAGATGGCGGACGGGCCGCTCACCGTGCACGACCTGCGTGAGCTGCGCGAGCCTCCTCGCTCGTTCGTGCTTTCTGCCTGCGACTCGGGTGGCGCGGCCTCGATCGGCCCCTACGAGGCGCTCGGACTCGTCGCCAACCTGCTCGGCATGGGCACCTCCGTCGTACTGGCCAGTGTCGTGCCCGTCAACGACCAGGGCTGCTTGCGGATCATGGAGGACGTCCACCGCGTGGCCGAGCGCACGGGCTCGGTCGCGGAGGGCTGGCTCGAGGCCCGCACCGAGGCTGTCGGCGATCCGCTCCGCGCCGCGACGGCGGCGTCGTTCACGGCGTGGGGTGCCTGAGCGCGGTGCTCAGCCGACGTCGAACCACGGTGTGACCATGAGACGCTCGCCGGATCGCTCCAGCACGATACGGGCCAGCCTCAGCGGCACGCGCTCGACCGTGAAACGGCCCCCTTCGAGGTCCACAGTCATCGACGACGACGTCGTCTCGACGGAGACGTGGGCTCCCGACAGGTCGGCGCCCGACGAGTCGTCGACGATGCCGACAGCCCGGGCGAACTCGCCGCGAGCGGTCACCTCGACCTCGATCGAGACGCCGTCGTGCTCGAAGACGTGCAGGCGACTCGAGCCCTGGTCGCCGGCGGCGCGGAGGTCGGCACCGGAGAGCGCCTCGGCCGCCATGGTCATGAGGATGGCGTCGGTGTGCCGCAGCTCGAACGCGGCCCGGCCGAGCTCGACGACGTCTTCGGGGACGGGGTCGACCGTGTCGGCGATCCGCCGCAGGCGCGCGAGGAGCTCCGCGTCGTCGACGTGCAGGTCGTGGTCAGTCATCACGCCCCCCTTTCCGTGTCGAGGTCGGATCCGGACTTCCGGACGATCTCCCTGAGCTTGTCGAGGCAGCGCATCCGCGTCGGCCCGATCGAGCCGACCGCCATCCCGAGCGCCTCCGAGATGACCTTGTAGTTCGGGCGATCACTCGCCATGAGCGCCCGGAGGAGCACCTGACAGGGTTCCGACAGGTGGCCGAAGCACGTCCAGAGCTCGCCGTCGCGCTCGTCGTCGAGCAGCGCCGCGTCCAGGGCGAGCGCCTGTTCGTCGGGCACGTTCGTCGCGAGGTCGTCGTCGCGCACGAGGTGCTCGCGCTTGCCCTTGCGCAGGACCGCCAGGGCCTCGTGCTGGGCCGTCGTCGACAGCCATCCGGCCAACGCCTCGGGCTGCTTGATCGAGTCGAGGTGGTCGAGGAGCTTGAGCCACGTGTTCTGCACGACGTCGGCGGCGTCCTCCTGGCGGAGCCGGTAGCCGCGGGCGACGCCCCAGAGCAACGGCGCGAAGCGGTCGACGATGGCGTTCCACGCCGCGGCTTCTCCGTGGGAGGCGCGGGCGACCAGCTCGGTGAGTTCACCAGGTCCGCCCATGCGTCGCCCCTCCTCTGGGTGCTCAGTCTAGGTCTCACACCGGGCAGACGCGGCTGTCAAGCGAATTGATACGTCCTGTGGCCCGGATATGCGAAAGGGTGGCCGCTCCTCCCCTGTTCGGGAGCGACCACCCTTCGCGACGGGTGCTGCGGAGCCGTGCTCACGCGGCAGCCGGGCTCACTTCGACGACGTCTGCTTCTGCGACTCGGCGTTGGTCTTGCACTTCTTGCCCATGGCGTCGAGCTTGTCGCCGGCGGCCGAGACGACCTGGCGCTGGCCGTGCCAGTCGCTCTGGAAGCGGTCGGCGTCCGTGCCGCCCCAGTTGCTCTTGATCGTGGAGACGGCGCCGTTGACGGCCTCGACGATGCCGTCGAGCTCGCCCTTGTAGCCGACGAGCTTGTCACCGGACGCGGACACCGCGTCGGCGTTCATACCCTTCTTGTAAACAGCCATGTCAGTTCCCCTTCAGAAGTCTGCGTGTGTTGGTCGTGAGCGAGATGAGGTGGGTCAGTACTGCGACGAGGTGCTGCGCTGCTGCTGGACCTCGTGGTCGATCGTCGACTTCATCTCGGTGAGCAGCTTCTGGGCCTTCTGGAGCTCGGGGCGGTGCGTGCCGGTCCACTCCTGCTCGAACTGCTTGGAGTCGTCACCCTGCCAGTTCTGCTTCAGGGACTCGACCTCCTGGTCGACCTTGGTGATGAGCTTCTGGATGGCCTCCGCCTGCTGCTGCAGGACGTTGCCCTGGGCGTTGACCTCATCGTCGTTCATACCGAGCCAAGCCATGACATTCTCCTTCGCCTGTGTTCCCCCGACTGATTCGGGAAGTTCTCTTCCGGACCAACCGTGCAGGCCCGCGCTGTGCCAACTCCTCGACGTCCGTGCCCCGGGCGGTTCGTCCCGATGGGCGGCTTTCGTCGACATGCAGAAACCTATGTCAGCCCTCAGGGGGTGTCGATGGGGAGCACTCCCCATGATCCGAGGGCCTTGTGCGGCACCGATGGCGTATGCCGTGTGCCTCCCCGAATCCCTGGTGCCCCAACGCTTCTGGTCCCGTCACGACCCCACGCCCGACTCCGCAACACACCGAGTAGGTCGCAACTCACCGGCATCCGATCCCGGTGTGTGGTGACCTTCTGGGTGTGTTGCGAGGGGGGTGTCATGGGAGGGCCACCTGGACCAGCTCGAAACGGCCCTTCTCGATGATGAACCCGCGGCCCGGGGGGAGCTCTGCCCGGTTGAGGGCGGGGAGGTTGGCCTTGAAGACCGAGAGCCCCTCGTTGCCGTCGGGGTGAAGGGCGAGGCCCGAGCGCGACGTCTTGAGCAGGGCCTGGAGCCCGAAGTTGCTGCTGAAGAAGGCCGCCTCGCCCTCGGCGACGACGAGCTGGTCGTCGTCGACGCAGGCCTTGGTCAGGGTGGTCAGGGCGTTCTCGGCGCCCGACGGCGCGAGATCGTCGATGCGCTCGACGAAGACCGCGATGGGCCGCGTGACGCGTCCCTCCTCGATCTCGGCCGCGAGCCGGGCTGCGAGTGCAGCGGTGGCCTCTCCGCCGACGGCCGTCTCGGCCCAGATCCCGAGGTCGAGCAGCTCCGACGTTCGGCGCGGCGTCATGAGGTAGAGCGCCGAGCCGGAGCTGAACCGGAAGAGGCCGGCCGCGGTCGTCGCGACCGCCGTCGTGCGTCCCGAGCCGGAGGGACCGGTGACGATGAACGTGCCCTTCGGGTCGAAGCCGATCGGCTCGAGCGTCGAGGAGGCGACACCCACGACGGGACGACCGCCGAGCTCCGACGGGAGGTCGCCGACCGGGATGACCTCTGCGAGGCTCTCGATCGGCGGCGCCTGGCTGACGCCGGCCTTGCGCGTCGCGTCGGCGAAGGCCTGGATCGCGGCGGCCTGCACCGTGACGTCGGACGAGCCGCCGAGCACCGCGACCTGCACCTCGGAGCCGGACATGAGGCCACGGCCGGAGGGCGAGGCCATCGTCAGCACGTCACCGGGCACGCCGAAGACGGAGTAGTCGTCGACGTTGCTCATGCGCAGGATGATCCGGCCCTGCACGGCGGCCGCGAGGTTGGTCGGCAGGCCGGTGCGCTGGTCGGAGGCGATGATGAAGTGGACGCCGACGGGGCGCCCGTCGGCGGCGAGCCCGGCCAGCATGTCGAGCCACTGGAAGCGACCGCCGACCTCGTAGGCCTGACGAAAGGCGGTCATGTTGTCGATGAGGACGATGACGCGCGGCTCGTCGGGGCGGCCGGCGAGGCGCCGGTAGTCGGTGATCGTCGCGGCGCTGACGGCCGAGTAGCGCGAGGCCCGCTCGTCGATCGTCGCGCGCAGCGTCCGGAGGAGTCGGATGACGCGCTCGTGGTCACCGCCGGGGATGATCGAGCCGACGTGCGGCAGCGACTCGAGCATCGCGAGGCCACGGTTGCCGAAGTCGAGGCCGTAGACGTGGCAGGGCCCGCCGCGCACGGTGTAGCCGGCCGCGACCGCCATCGAGCGGAGGAAGACCGACTTGCCGGAGCCCGACGTGCCGTAGATCGCGATGTTGCCCTCCTTGTCCGGGCGGAACGCGATCTCGGGCTGGGCCTGGTTGTCGGGATCGTCGGCGACACCGAAGACGAGCTCGTCGTCGCGGCGCTGCGTCGGCAGGGTCGCGAGGTCGTAGACCGAGCGCATGTCAGGCAGCCACGGCTTGCGCGGCTTGGGCAGCTCGGCGACCCGGGCGGCGCGGCCGAGCGTGACGACGAGCCGCTGGATGTCGGTGGGCCCGAGGTCGGCGGCCTCGTCGGCGCCCTCGGCGCGCGGCGGCTCCCACTCGGTGCCGCGGCCGAAGGTCAGCGTCTCGACCTTCATGTCGGGCGGCGGCGGGACGTCGGAGGTCCACCCACCGGCATACCCCGTCTGGAAGGGGACGAGCCGGCCAGGGCCGGTCTTGGACACGGCACGGCCGGGCAGCGCGGGGTCGAAGAAGGCGGCCTCCTTGGACCCGAGCACGTCGTCGGAGTCGTTCTCGTCGGCCATGCGCAGCGCCATGCGGAGGTTGGTGTTGGCGCGCAGGTTGTCCTTGATGACGCCGGCGGGCCGCTGCGTCGCGAGGATGAGGTGCAGCCCGAGCGAGCGGCCGCGCTGGGCGACGTTGACGACGCCGTCGACGAACTCCGGCACCTCCTGGACGAGCGCCGCGAACTCGTCGACGACGATGATCAGCGACGGCGGGGCATCGACCTCGCCGCGGCGCTCGAGCTCGACGAGGTCCTTGGCCTTGTGCCGGGCGAGCAGGTGCTCGCGGTAGTGCAGCTCGGCCGCGAGCGACGCGAGCGCCCGGCGTACGAGGTGCGGCGACAGGTCGGTGACGAGGCCGACCGTGTGCGGCAGCTTGACGCAGTCGCGGAAGGCCGAGCCGCCCTTGTAGTCGACGAGCAGGAAGGTGACGCGCTGCGGGGAGTGCGCTGCGGCCATGCCGAGGATCCACGCCTGGAGCAGCTCGGACTTGCCGGCGCCGGTCGTGCCGCCGACGAGGGCGTGGGGGCCGTCGGAGCGGATGTCGACCGAGAAGGTGCCCTGGCTCGACTGGCCCACGATGGCGCGCAGGTTGGCGGGCCTGCGAGGCAGGACGGCGGGGGCGTACGGGCCGGTGAGAATCGAGCGCGACTCGCCCCACTTCTCGATGACGGCCTCCTCGGAGCTCGCGAGGTCGGTGCCGGCGAGGGTGAGGAGCGAGACGGCCCGCGGCAGGTCGCTCGCGTCGTCGACGGGCACGCCGGCGTCGACGACGGGCGCGAGCTGACGTGCGCAGGCCATCGCCTCGTCGTAGCCGATGCGGTCGACGGCGACGGGCTGCACCTCCTCGCCGGCGTGGACGTAGCCGGCAAGGGAGCTCTGGTCGTCGCTGACGACGAGGAAGGTGTGGCACGCGGCCGGGAGCAGCTGCTGGGTCTCGGCGACCCAGACGACGACGACACCCTGGCGGTGGCCGCGCTCGGCGATGGCGACGAGGCGGCTGCGGTCGATGGGGGCGTCGCTCTCGACGAGCACGAGGACGGTCGGGCGCTCGGCGCCGGCCTGCTCCTGCTCCTGGGCGGTGCCCTTAGCGGTGCCCTTGGCCTCGATGATGTCCTCGAGGGCGTCGGCGAGCGCCGAGCAGGCCGGGGCACTGGCCGCGAGGTGGTCGGTGCCGATGGGGCTGTGCGGCGAGGTCGTGTGCGGGAGCCACTTGAGGAAGTCCCAGTCGCGGGCCGAGCTGCCGGAGGCGAAGGAGCAGACGGCGAGCTCGGCAGGCGAGTGCAGCGCCGCGGTCTGGAGCACGACCGAACGGGCCGCACCGAGGGCGTTGGCGCGCTGGCCCGCCACTCCGATGGCTCCGTCGGTCAGCGGCGACGCGACGATCGGCACGTCGTGCACGACCTCGAGGCCGTGCAGCTGCTCCGACACCTCGAGCCATGCCTCGGCCTTGGAGCGGCCGACGGCGGGCATCTTGATGGCGGAGCGGGAGGGGCGGGTGCCGAGCCCGAGCCGCAGCTCGGCGTGGCCGTTGCCGTCGCGCCGGCGGGTCCAGAGCAGCGCGCTGCGGTCGCGCACGGCGGTCAGGCAGTCGACGCCGCTGGGGTGCTCCCCACGTCGGGTGTGGCCCTCGACCTCCAGGGACCCGCGGATGCGCTGCGAGAGCAGGGCGAGGTCCTCCGTGAAGTCCTCCATCGCCTGCGCGAAGTCCTTCTTCTGCTGACGGCGGGCCTCGTAGTAGGTGCCCGCCATCATCATCGGCATCATCAGCATGAAGATGATCGAGAAGGCGCTGCGGGTGATGAGGTACATGACGATGCCCATGAGCAGCGGCACGAGCATCGCGACGAGCGGCATCGGGTTGGGCTTGCCCCGCTCGGGCAGGTCGGGCACCTGGAACTCCTGCCCGGCGAAGAGCGGGGCCACGCGCGGCGAGCGCGAGAACGCCACGGTGCCGGCGTCGCCCGAGAGCACACCGCTGCCGGGACGGCTCACGACGCCGTCGCCCTGCAGGTGCACCTCGAGCTCGGTGTCGCCGACCCGCACGACGTCGCCGCTCT
This sequence comes from Terrabacter sp. Root181, assembly GCF_001428505.1. Taxonomy (GTDB): domain Bacteria; phylum Actinomycetota; class Actinomycetes; order Actinomycetales; family Dermatophilaceae; genus Terrabacter. The sequence continues at coordinate 151,871 of NZ_LMHU01000001.1, read as the reverse complement.
TGAGGTGGGCGCGGGTGACCTGCTGCCCGCCGGCGGTGATGCCGTTGGCCGAGCCGAGGTCGACGACCTCGACGACCTCCTGGATGACGAGCTTGGCGTGCTTGCGCGAGACCGACTCGTCGGAGAGCTGCACCTCGCAGCCGCGGCCACGACCGATGTATGCCGTCCCGCGGGCGAGCGGGAACTCGCGCCCTGCGTCGGGGCCCGAGCGGATGTAGGCGACGGCGGCGGGTCGGCCACGGTCGACGAAGCCCTCGCCGGCGCGGGTCGTCGAGACCCGCATGCCGGACTGGAGGCCGCTCTCGGCGACGGTCGCGCGCGGGTCGAGGCCACGCATGTCCTGGTCGACGAGGGCCAGTGTCATCGACGTGTCGACCCCGAGCACGCTCGACCGGTGCGGGTCCGCGGCGGCGAGGTAGGCCGCGAGGTCCCCGACCGTGGTGGCGGAGTCCGTCGTCGCGACGAGGTCGGTCTCACGGTCTCCCGACCGGAGGACGAACTTCAGCTTCACGCGTCACCCTTCTTGCCGGCACCGCTGCCGGTGCTCGTGCGTCCGCCAGCGCCGCCGCGGCGGCTCGATCGGGTCTCGGTGGGAGCGGTCGTGCCGATCCCGGCCTTGGTGGCGGCCTTGCCGCGTCGGCTCGGCTGCTGGGGCCCGCCCTGGCGGCGCGAGGTCCGTGCGAGGGCCGGACCGAGGCCGGCCCCAGTGGGCAGGTGGTCGCGGAAGGTCCGCAGCGACAGGTCACCGCGCAGCCTCTGCCAGAAGCCCTGCTCGCTGCGGATCCGCTGGCGCGCCGTCTCGACGTCGGCCCAGAAGGCGTCGACCTCCTCGGGCGTCGGCTCGGCGACGTCGAAGACGTGCCCGTTGGCCGCGGCCGCGAGCGGCACGAGCGCCAACCCTTGTCGGCCGGGCGCGTCGCCCGCCGCGGTGGGCAGCGGCTCCGTGTCGACGGCCGGGGCGACGTGACCCCCCGACGGGGCAGGGGCGCCGATGAGCGCACCGTCGACGACGGGGCTGGGCTTCTCGGGTGGAGGTCCGAAGACGTGCTCCTCGAGGGCATGGGCCTGCTCGAGACGGGTTCCCTTGACCGGCAAGGGCATCTGCATGTCGCGGGCCGTGTCGACGACCTCGCGCCAGCCGCCGCTGACGCGGGTCGCGGTCGCTCCGGTCGTGCGCCGACGGCGACGCCGCAGCCACTTGGCGACCCGGATCGCGGTGTAGACGAGGAGCAGCACGATCAACGGGACCACGACGAAGAAGATGAGCCAGCGCAGCCAGTCCGGCCAGTTGTCGGGGTCGAGCGGGTTCTTGTCGTCCTTCGGCGGCGTCTTGAGCTGGGTCGCGTTCTGCGCCTGGTCGGGCCCCTGGAGGACGCTCGGCGGGTTGTTGGCCGCGGGCGGCGGCACCTGCGCGCCGGTCTTCTTCTCCTCGGACTTCTGGATCAGCTGCTGCGGCTTCTTGTTGCGGTCGGGGATGAACTGCTTCCAGTAGATCGGCTGCCACGAGCCGTCCGACCTCGCGACCTCGACCCAGGCGTGGACGTCCTTGCCCTTGACGGCGCCGGTGGCGTCGGGCTCGGCACCGAGCACGACGCGGGCCGGCAGGCCGAGGCGGTTCGCCGCGAGCGCCAGCGCGGAGGCGTACTGCTCGTCGTTGCCGGCCAGCTGCGTGGCCTTCATGAACTGCGTCATGCGCCGGAGGCTGTGGCCGGGGAGGAAGACGTTCTGGTAGTCGCCAGGGGCGCCGCCGTCGGTGTAGGCACCGTCCTGCATCGCCTTGGCCACGGCGACGACCTTCTGCCACTGGCCGTCGACGCGTTCGGTCCACGGCGAGATCTTGTCGTCGATGAAGGTGAGGTTCTGGCTGTCGACGACGGTGCCGTCGGCGACGTCGACGTCCTTGGGCAGCTCGGCGTCGACCTTCTGGGCCAAGGCGCTGACGGTGTAGGTGTCGCCGGCCTGGAGCTTCTCGGGCAGGACGCCGGTGTTGGTGTCGACGTTGAAGCGCAGGTCATCGGACTGCTGGTCGCCGCGCGACCCGCCGAACTCGAGGCCGGTGACGGTGCCGAAGGTCGGCAGCCAGACGTCGCTGTAGCCCCCGGCCGGCACGCCCACGGTCGCGGTGACCGGGGTGCCGGCGCCCTCGGTGGCGATGTGGCTGCCGACCTTGCGGAAGCTCGTGCCCTCGGGATCGTCACCCGAGCCGAGGTTCGCAACGTTGCCGGCGCCCCACACGAAGTCGTCGTAGGAGTCGAGCGCCGCGATGCGCACGGGCACCCCCTGCGGGAGGCCCTTGACCGTGAGCAGCGTCTTGTCGAAGAGCTCGGAGCCGTTGGGCTCGGTGTACTGCCGGAAGCCGGCGAGCGGCGAGGCGTACTGCGTCACGTCGAAGGGCGGCACGAGCGAGGCCCGGAAGACGGTGCGGCCCGCGTCGTCCGCGCCGGGCAGCATCGGGCCGACGAAGAAGCCGCCCACCGTGGCGACGGCGAGCAGGGCGGCGGTCGTGACCGCCCGCGTCGTGCGTCCGGCGCCGTTCTGCAGCGCGGGGCGGTTGCGGTTGCTGCGCAGGGCCGTCCACCCGATGGCGACGAGGGCGAACACGGCACCCTGGAGCAGCACGGCCGCGGGCGTCAGCGTGCCGAGCACGATCGACGCGACGAGCAGGAGCACCGGGGCGACGAGAGCCGTGACGGCGCCCGTCCAGCGGCGGGCGACGCCGTAAGTGAGCGCCGCCCCCACGAGCGTGAAGAGGAACGGCAGGGCCAGGTAGGGGCCCTCAGAGTCGACCGGCGGGAGCGCGGTGAGCAGCTCCTTCCAGCCGGGCACCGCCATGTGCACGAGCGTCGCGAACGTCTGACCGGACGGGATGAACCCCGCGATGAGATCCTCGCGGATCGCGACGGGTCCGCCGAGGAGGAGGTATGCCGTCGCGACCGCGAGCAGCGTGACGATCCCGGGTGCCCGGAAGGTCGCCGTCACGTGGGCGACGAGGAGGCCGATGACGAGGCCGGCGAGGCCGACCCAGAGCCAGCCGAGGCCGAAGAAGGTCGTGCGGAAGCCGACGAGGGCGAGCCCGACGAGCACGACCGTGAAGCCGGCGTCGACGAGGTGGGCGGTGGTGGGGCGCAGTCGGGCCAGCTGGGCGCGGACGCGCTCGCCCGCGGTCGGCGGCGTCACCAGTGCGGAGGGCGGCGGGGCCGGGATCGATTCCCGGGACGTCGGAGAGCTCATCGGGCCACCCCTGAGACGAGAAGCGTGCGGAGGTCCTCGAGCGTGGCGAGGGTGAGGATGACGAGGCCGCCGCCACGACGGATGCCGTGGTCGGCCTCCGGGTCGATGACGACGATGACGCGGCTGACCTCGGGCGGGAACTGCCCGGCCGCGCGCTGCAGCTCGATGAACGGCCGGTGCGGACCGGTCACGATGAAGCACGTGCTCGTGTCGGGCGCCAGCTCGGCGGCGTCGAGAGAGGTCGTGAAGAGGTCGACGGGACCGGGCTCGACCCGGGACATCGCGTCGAGGCCGACCTGCGGGACCGACTTCGTCACCTTCTGCGGACCGCAGACGATGGTGCAGTCCTGTTCGTCGAGCATGACGCGGACCATGATCGAGCTGCCGACCGAGATGGCCGTCTCGACGTCGGCCTGGATCGCCGTGGGGGCGTTCGCGGCCATGACGTCGCGCTCGACGTCGCGGTCGGCCTGCCCGGTCTTGCCGTGACCCGAGCGGTACTGCTCCGGGTCGGGGTCGACGATCACCGTCACGTGCGACCGGCGGGTGTCGAGGAACTGGCGCACGAGGAGCTTGCCGGCCTTGGCCGAGCTGCGCCAGTGGATGTAGCGGCGGTCGTCGCCCGGCTGGTACTCGCGCAGCGCGTGGAAGGCGAGGTCGCTCATCGAGACGTCCTCGGTCGTGCTGCCCTCGAGGTCGCGCAGCAGGCCGGCGCCGAGCGACTCGAGCGCGACGGTGCGCGGGTGGACGAAGAGCTCGGTGCGCTCGGTCCACGTCAGCGTGCGGCGCATCAGGCCGAGCGGGTCGCCCTGGACCGTCGTCGCGGGTCCGACCTGGATGACGCCGCGCCGCGAGGTCGGCACGACGAAGAGCTCCTCGTGGGCGTTGCCCGGGGTCAGGGCCGGCAGCACGAAGCGCGCGGCCGACAGGCCCACGGGCAGCTCGACGAGGATCGGCAGCATCGGGGTGCGGGCCTCGTTGGTGACGAGGATGCGGCCCGTCGCGGGGTCACCGACGACGACCCGACGCGGGTCGACCTCGGCGAGGATGCGGACCTTCGTGCGACCGAGGGCGAGCACGAAGCAGATCGCGAAGAGCAGCAGGGCTGCCGCGGCGACCATGAGCAGCTCGGTCCAGCCCCAGCGGGCCCCGACGAACCAGCACACGAGACCGAGCGCGAGGATCGTCCACCCGAGCGGCGAGATCCAGCGAAGGATCCCGGCGACGGGGCGCCACACGCCCTCGGTCTGACCGGCGACCTGCTCGATCGACCGCGTGATCGGCGCGGTGACCTGGCGGATGCCGCGGCTCGTCGAGCCGACGGCTCGCGCCCGACCACCGGTCGACGCGGACGCCGCCACGGGCGCGCCGGCACCGGCCGGCGCTCCCGTGCGTGACGGCATACGGAAGCGGCCGCCGCGACGCGACGACGTGGCCCCCTGGTCCTGCTGGGTCATACGGTCCCCTTGCTTGCTTCTGCGGTCGCGGTCAGGCCGAGGCGCGCTCGGCCGGCGGCGCGATGTCGCCGAGGATCTGGTCGACGCACTGCTCGACGGTCGTTCCGGCGAACTGCGCCTCGGCGCCCAGCAGCAGGCGGTGGCTGAGGATCGGCTCGGCGAGCAGCTTGATGTCGTCGGGCACGACGTAGGTGCGGCCCTGGCTCGCGGCCCACGTCTTGGCGCAGCGGACGTAGGCGAGGCAGCCACGGACCGACAGGCCGAGCTTGAGCGACGGGTGACGGCGCGACTCCTCGGCGATGCGGCTGACGTAGCCGAGGATCGCCGGGTCGACGTGCACCTCGTCGGCGAGCTTGGACATCTCGACGATGACGTTGCTCGCGATCAGCGGGCTCAGCGTCTTGGCGCGGTCGCGCGTCTTGGCGTCGGCGAGCACGGCGATCGTCGCCTCGTGGTCGGGGTAGCCGACGCTCGCCTTCATGAGGAAGCGGTCGAGCTGCGCCTCGGGGAGACGGTAGGTGCCGGCCTGCTCGATGGGGTTCTGGGTCGCGATGACCATGAAGGGCTCCCCGACGGAGTGTGGCTTGCCGTCGATGGTGACCCGGCCCTCCTCCATGACCTCGAGCAGCGCCGACTGCGTCTTGGGCGAGGCGCGGTTGATCTCGTCGGCGAGCACGATGGTCGCGAAGATCGGGCCCGGGTGGAACTCGAAGCTCTGCTTCGTCGGCTCGTAGATCGTGACGCCGGTGACGTCGCTCGGGAGCAGGTCGGGCGTGAACTGGATGCGGCTGTGGGTGCCCTGCACGGTCGCCGAGAGGGCGCGGGCGAGCTGGGTCTTGCCGGTGCCGGGGAAGTCCTCGAGGAGCATGTGGCCCTCGGACAGCAGGCAGGTCAGTGCGAGCCGCGTGACGTGCTGCTTGCCGAGCACGGCCTTCTCGATGTTGCCGACCAGCTGGTCGAACGTGTGCGCGAACCAGGTGACCTGCTCCTGCGTGATGCGACCTGTGGTGGGGGTGGCCGTCATGGGTGTCGTTCTCCTGTCAGGTGTTCCGTCGATCGTGGGGTATGCCGTGTGGCTGGGGCGGGGCGCGCCCTGCTCCTTCGCGGGAGCGGGCCGTCACCCCCAGGGATTGCGTTCCGCGGAGTCGGACCCGTTCGACGACGAGCAGGTCACGCGGACCCAGCCGTTGGGGAACCCGAAGAACTTGTTGGAGTCGTTGCCGCCGTTGCTCGGGCGGTGCGACCCGCCGGAGCCGTTGTCGGGGTTGGACCAGCCGCCGTCGGAGCTGTCGACGGTGCAGCTGATGGCGCCGTTGTAGTTCGACAGGTTGTAGCCGACGTGGTTGCAGTTGGAGCCGCACTGGGTGCCGTCGGGCTTGGTGCACCCGCTCGTGGCGCCGCACTGGCTCCCCTTGTAGACCGAGTTCACCTTCGGCTTGGGGGCGGCGTTCGTCGTGCCGGTGATCGAGGTGTACGGACCCCAGCCCGAGTCGGTCGCGTAGGCCCGGACCCGGATGGTCCGGGTGTCGCTGTAGCCGAGGCCACCGATCGTCGTCGACTCGCGGCTCGCCCCGAACGTCTCGTTCTTGTCGCCGGTCACCTGGTACTGCGTGATCGGGCGGCCGTTGCTGGTCGGGGCGTTCCACGTGAAGGTGATGCTGTTGTTGTCGTGGCTCTCGCCCGGGTTGCGGATCGCCCGCGTCGGACCGAACGGGTGGTAGGTGACGCTGTTGGACCACGGTGAGCACCGACCGGCGACGTTGCAGGCCTGGACCTCCATGGACTGCTGGTTGTTGCCGAGGTTGGACGCGGTGCCGCCCGAGCAGCCGCTGCCACAGCTCCACGAGCCGGTGCGGCCCTCGTTGGTGCGCCAGTTGACCTTGTCGTAGCCGCGCGAGCGCGAGTCACCGAGGCTGAACGCCGCGTTCGCCGAGTAGTTCTCGCTCGGCGTCGACACCGACGAGAGGTTGGGCGTCTCGGGGATGCCGTCGGCGGTGTAGCCGCTGTAGTTGGCCTTGTCGGAGGTCGCCGGTCCGCCGTTCGTCGCGGTCACGACGTACTGCACCGTCTGGCCCTGGTAGGGGATCGTGTCGCTCGCGACACGGGAGTCGCCGCCGGAGCGGGTCGCGATGAGGTTCCATGCGCCCCCACCGGTGCGACGGAACACGTCGTACTTCGTGATGGGCGGTCCGTTCGGGTCGGTCGCCGCCCACGCGATGGACACCTGGGCGTTCGCCTCGCCCGGCACGGGCTCGCGCGGGCTCAGCGTCGGGGCCGGCACAGCGGCCGGCTTGCCGAACGACTGGGCCTTGACCTGGGGACCGAAAGGACCCCAGCCCGCCTCGTTGTTGGCCTGGACGCGGACGTTGTAGGCGTCGTTGTTGATGAGGCCGCTGATGACCTTGGTCAGACCCGGGGCCGCGACCTCCGCCTGTCCCGTGGCGCCGGCGCTGCCGCCGATGTTGACCCACTGGACGCGGTACTTGAGCACCTTGCTGCCCTCGTTCGGCGGCTCGCTCCACCGCACCGCCAGCTTGCGGTCTCCCGGCGTGATGTCGGTGATCGCCGTCGCCTTCGGCTTGGTGTCGGGGCGCACCGTGTTGCTGGGCGGGCTCTGGTCGGACCAGCCGACCGGGTTGCGGCTGCGGACCGTGAACGAGTAGTCCTGACCGTTGGTCAGCCCCGTGATCGTGCACGGGGAGGACGAGCAGGGCTTGGTGCCACCGCCGGGTCCGATCGCCGTGACCTCGTAGCCCTGGATCGGCAGGCCGCCGTCGTAGGCCGGCGGCCGGAAGTCGACCCGCGCGCTGCTGCCGAGGATGCGGTCCGCGACCGCGGTCGGGGCGGCCATGGGGTCGGGCTTGCTGCGGACGCTGACGGAGACCTGGCCGAGCGCGGCGGGGCGCCCGGGTGCGTCGACGGCCTGCACCGTGATGCGGGCGTCGCCGCGGCCCTTGTCGGACGCCGACACCGAGACCTGGCAGCCGCTCTGGGTGACGCTGACTCCCGTGCCGGACACGACCTTGGCCGACTGCACCTGGCATCTGGGGGCGGTCAGCGGGCTGTCGAGGTACTGCGACAGGTTGACCGTGCGGCTCGTGCCGGCGATGAGGCCCTCGACCCGCACCGGACGCAGGGTCGCGGCCGGTGGGGCGCTGACGACCCGCACCGTGATCTTGTAGGACTCGGCGCCGCCCTTGGCCTTGACGGTGACCGCGCCCGTGGAGCCCTCCTGGGCGGCCGGCTGGGCCTTGAGGACGACCTGGCGCCCGCCCGCACCGGCCTGGTTCAGGTCGACGCGGTCGATGGCGGGGTCCCACGTGGCTTCGTACTGCGCGTTGTTCGCGTCCATCCCGGTGGGCAGCCACGCGTGACAGAGCCGCGGGATGTCGAAGCTGCGGGCAGGGCCGTCGGCGACGAGCCGGACCTCGTGGTCAGGGCAGCGCAGCACCGGGACGTCGGGCCCGATCTGCACCGGGATCGTGACGTAGACCTTCTGGGCCGCCTTGTCGGCCGGACCCGTCGAGTTGGTCACCTCGAGCATCAGGGCGGCCGGGCCGACGTAGCCGTTGGTCGACGTCAGCTTGAGGTCGGTGCCGGAAGAGATGGCGGACTGGAGGTTCTCCTCCGGGGACGTCGACACGGTGTCGGGCGAGGTGAGGGACACCTTGCCGCCCCGAGGGTCGCTGACGTAGTCGCCGAGGTTGACGTCGACCGTCGAGTCGGCGCCCATCTTGATGGTCTTGCCGTCGACGACGTAGGGCGCACCGTTGCTGCCGGCCGGCACGTAGATGAGGGCCATGGCCGAGGCGCCGTCGGCATCCTCGATGACGTAGGGGACGACACGGGCCTGGGGCCGCAGCTGGATGCGCAGCTTGCGGCCCTCGCGGACGACGCCGTCCCCGATGAACGTCGTGATCTTGAGGCTCGCCTGGTCACCGTCGAGGTCGCGGTCGTTGGCCAGCGCGTCGACGAGGATCGAGGTCTCGCCCTGCTTGGCCAGGCCCGTGTCGTCGACGGCGATCGGCGGGTTGTTGAAGTCCTTCTGGCCGCGCACGGTCAGCGTCGACTTCGAGGCGTCGAAGAGCCCGTCGGTGATGCCGTAGGTCAGCACCTTGGCCGGGCCGTCCTCGGGGGCGACGACCTTGAAGGTGTCGTCCTTCTGCTTCTGGAAGTCCTTGAGCACGTCGGCGTCGTTGAGCGTCGACAGGTCGACGAACGACACCGAGTCCCCGGCGGCGATGAGGTCGTTGGACAGGACGTCGGCGTGGACCGTGCGACCGGGAGCGGCGACGACGTCGTCCTCGACGGCCACCGGCGGCTGCGGGTCGCCCGGCTGGACGACACCGACGCGGACGAAGCCCTCGCTCGTCAGGCCGAAGCGGTCGCGCAGCTGGTAGCGGATGACCTCGGTGCCGGCGCTGCGCGGGTAGGCCTCGTAGCGGATCGTCGCCGCGCCGAAGCCGAGGACTCGACCCAGCTTGAGGTCGACGGCCTTGCCGTCCTCGCCGACGATGCCGCTGACGAAGGTGAGGTCACCGTCCGGGTCGACGCCGCTCGTCGGCACCGTGATGGCCAACGTGTCACCGGCGGTCACGCTCGCCGAGAAGCTGCGCGCCGAGGGCGGCTGGTTCGGGTACTTCACCGCGTCGGGCAGCGGGTTGATCGTCACGCCGATGCGACCGGTGACCGCCCGGGCCCGGAGGCCCTCGGGGTAGGTGGCGTACTCGAGGATGGCCGCCTTCGGCCCCTTGAGGGTCTCCTGGTCGGGGACGTAGCGCACGACCGTGCCGGACGCGAAGGCCTGGCCACCGCCGGAGAGCACCTTGATGCTGGCCGGGTCGAGCTTGAGCGGGATGCCCTCGCTCATCGAGTCGTTGTCCAGGGCCGGGATCGTCACCGCGTCGCCGACGCGGACCGTGGCGACGTCGTCGACGACCGTCGGCAGCACCTTGTCCTTGGGCTCCGGCTTCTGCACGACCGACAGCTGGCCGACGGCGGTCTTCGTGCCGTCGCTGATCGTGTAGCTGACGGTGCCGCGTCGCGGGGTTTCGCCGTCGAGCGGGGCCGTGGCCTCGGCCCGGATCCACCGGCCCTGGACGACCGAGACGCGCAGCCACGCGTCGCCGGTGACGACGCGCTGGACCACGAGGACGTCGCTGCGCGGGCTGTAGTCGTTGGAGAGCACGTCGGCGATGACCGGGGTCTGCCCCCGGAGCACGGCGGCGTCCGGGGTCGCGACGGGCGGCAGGTCGACCGACGGGTTCGGCATGATGTCGACGCGGATGCGGCCGACGCTGACACCGGAGCCCACCTGGGCGGCATACGTCACCGTCGAGGTGCCGGGGGTCTGCCCCGTCACCGTGAGGACGTTGGTGTCGAGGTTGGTGTCGAGCCTCAGCTGGCCCGGACCCTTGACGGACTGCGCGAGGCGCATCCGGGCCTGCGGGTCGGTCGGGTCGGCGCCGGCGATGTCGTTGCCGAGCGGCTGGAGCTGCACCGGCTTGCCGACGACGGCGCGCAGCACGTCGGGCTGGGTCTTGGGCGGGATGGCCTTGCTGTCCTGCTCGCTCAGCACGTCGAGCGTGACCGACGCCTTCTGCGTGCCGCCACGGCCGTCGTCGACCTGGTAGTCGACGACCTGGTCGCCCTTGTCGCCCTGCGCCTTGACGGTCAGCGCCCCTGAGCCGTCCACGCCGGTCGTCGTCGGGTCGAGCGCCGAGACCTGGATCGGGTCGTTCTCGGCGTCGCGCCAGTCGGCGATGACACCGACGCGCACCGAGCCGCTCGCGACGACGGGGTACGTGGCCTGGGCCAGCTTCGCCTGACCCGTCCGCAGCTTGGGAGCGGTGTTGACGTCGGCCCCGACGATGCGGACCGTGACCTTGGCGGTCGCGCGGCCGTTCGTGGCCGTCGTGCCGTTGTTGACGGTGTAGTCGAAGGAGAACGTGCCGCTGGCCTCCTCGGGCACGGTGACCTGGACGGTCTGGCCGTCGGCCGAGGCGCTCGTCGAGACGCCGGTGACCCCCGGCTGGCTGACGTCACCGGGCGAGATCGCGAGGATCGAGCCCTGCGAGTCGGAGTCGTTGTCGAGGACGTGCAAGGTCGAGGTGCGCCCCGGGCGGACCTGCAGGTTGTCCGGCTGCGCCTTGGGCGGCGTGCGGCTCACCTCGTCATCGACGAGGTTCTCGTCCTTCTTCTTGTTCTTGTCGTCGGTCTGCGGCGGCGGGATGACGGAGTTCCAGTTGTCGATCTTGACGCGGTTGCGGTCGATGTCCCAGACGTCACCGGAGTCGAGGTCGTTGAGGACGATGAGGCCGCGGTTGACGCGCAGCTTGACGCCGTCGGTGCGCACGCCCTTCTTCATCGCGCCGAGGTCGACGGTGTCGGCGTCGGTGGGGGCGCCGCAGTTGCGGCCGTAGTAGACGTTGGACGCGCCGGCCCACGCCGCGTGGACGCAGCTCGCCAGACGCACGGGTGCCGAGAGGAAGAGCCGCTGACCGGGTGCGCCCTGGCTCAGCTTCACCCCACCGGTCGTGGGGCTGGCGCCGGTCAGCGACACCTGGGTCAGCTGCGCCTCGTCCTGGATGAGGACGGACGCCGCGTCGGGCCCGGGCTGCTGGAGCGCCGCGAAGGCAGGGTTGCCGGGCTCGGCGTTGCCGACCGACAGCTGCTGGGGCTCGGTGAGCGCGTCGGAGTAGAGCGTGCCCGTCGCGGAGTCCCAGACGACCCAGTGGCCGCCGACCGCGGTCACCTGGGCCGACTTCGACGTGAAGCCGAGCTTCGTCGTGACCGGCTTGGCGAACGCGTTGCCCTCGGGCCTCAGCACGGTGACCGTGCCCAGCTCGGCGGACACGGCATACACCGTGCCGTCGACGCCCACGGCGACGGCGGAGTTGCCACCCACCTTGGCGAGCGGCTTGGCCTGGGTCTGCAGGGCGTCGAGACCGGTGATCCCGCTGCGGTCGTCGACCCGCTGCGCACGCAGCTCGCCCTTCGCCGGGTCGATCATCGCGATGCTCCCGCCGCGTACGTCGACGAGGGGGGCGGTGAAGACGCGGTTGCCGGTGGCCGTGCTCGGCTTCGGCACGACGATCGCCTGCTCCGGCGCGAGGGTGCCCTCGGCCGGGTTGATCGGGACGATCTGGTTGCTCGCCTTGGAGTAGCCGACGATGGCCGCGCCGTCCTGGAAGACGTCAAGGCCCGAGCCGGTGGAGCCGTCGGACAGGACACCGGCGTCGAGCTGCCCGGCGGGCTTGTTGATGCGGCCGTAGCGCGCCTGCTCGGAGTTCGTGACCCAGACACCGCCGTCGTTGAGGTCGGCCTTGCGCACGATCTCGCCCTCGCTGCGGGTGGCGAGCCACACGAGCAGGCTGGCGACGAGGGCGACGACGACGGTGGAGATGACTCCGACCCGTCGCTTGGTGGCGGCGGTGCTCATGCGTTCCCCTGTTCGGCGACGGCCATGCGGCCGTCTGCCCGGTTCTCTTCATCTGGCGTGGTGTCGGTGGAGACCGGCTCGTCGATGAGGGCGAGATCGTCCTCGGTGACGAGCTTGGTCGAGAGCGCGTGCTCGACGAGGCGTGCCTTGCGGTTGGTCGCGAGCTTGCCGACGCCGCCGTGCAGGCCGCGCGTGCCGGCGTCCGCGAGCTTCTGGCAGACGTTGTCGAGCTTGCGGTTGAAACGGGTGAGGGTCCAGCCGAGCCGGTCGGCGGCGGCAGCCGAGGAGGGTATCTGGCTCGTACCCGCCTCCCGGCGGCGCAGGAACGGCTCGCAGAGCGCGACGACGAGCAGCTTCTGGTCGGGGGTGAACGACACCCGGCCGACCGTCGCCGCGCCGACCTCGTCGTCGTCGGACTCGGACGGAGGGTCGGCCGTCACCGACGTGAAGGCGGGGCTCGCCACGTGGATCTCGAAGTCGTAGGTCGTCGGGCCGGCCGTGAACCAGACGATGAGCTGCTTCATCGCGAGCGGGATCTTCGCGCCCGGGTTGAGCCACGCCTGGAAGAGACCCTGCTCGTCGGCGACCGTCGCCGTCAGCGTCGACCCGGTGTTGCTCAGCCACCAGAAGCCGTTCTCGAACGACACGACGAGGAAGGTGCGGTGCAGGTAGGGGTTGTCATCCACCTCGACGTCACCGGTGCGACCGATGGTCAGACCGGTGTCGGGCGACACGGAGTACTCCTCGCCGCAGAACACGACGGTCACCTTGCTGTGGATCACGATCAGGTCCCCTGATTCCTGTCGACGCGCTGTCGCGCTGGCGCTCGCGGCTAACGATGTGCGGCTGCACCGCGTTACGGACGTCTGTGGTGGTTTGCGGGTGTCTGGGTCGAGGTTGCCGTTCCGACCCTTTCGTGTCCACCCGCCGGCGTACTCAGGCAGCGGGTCGCCGCCGCCTTCACTGGGCGGTCTCGCACTGCACGTCGGCCCCCGGGGAGGCCTGGCCGGAGCGGGCCACGACGACCGTGGCGCACACCTTCGTGCCCTGGGGCGCCTTGACCGTGTAGGTCCTGGCCGTGACCGAGACGAGCGTGGCGCGCTCCGGGTTCCCGGCGTCGGACGGCGTCGGACCGTAGGACACGCGGAAGGTGTCCTTCGTGGACGGCTGCGGGTAGCTCCACGTGAAGCTGACGCGGCCCTGACCCGATCGCGCCGAGATGGTCGGCTTGTCGAAGACACCGTCGCCGATGGCGCTGTCGTCCCCCGGCATCGAGACGGTGGCGCTTGGCGTGGGAGTCGCCGGGGTGTCGTCGTCCGAGCCGGGTCGGGCGACGAGGAAGACGACGAGACCGACGAGGACGACCACGCCGGCCACGAGGCCCCAGAGGACCGCGGGCTTCGCGAGCGGAGACGTCGCCGCCGGCGCCGGAACGCCCTGCGTCGCAGACGCGCTCGTGGCGCGTCGGACCGTGGCCTCCTCGGCGGCGTCCGACCCGAGCGGCGCAGTCCGGCTCCCCACCGGGTCGGTGACGGCGGCCGGGCGGACCGGCGCGGCCGACGCCCCGTGGCTGGGGCTCGGCATCGGGGCCGGCGACCAGCGTTGCGCACCGGCCCCCGATCGGCGACGCGTCTCGTCGTCGAGCATCGTCGGCGAGGGACCGACGGGCTGCGCGACGACGGTCTGCGGTGCCTTGACCCGGGTACGGTCCTCGTCGTCCCCGGCGCGGCCGGTCGGTGACCCCTGGGTCTGGCTGACGAGGGTGGTGTGACCCTGCTCGTCGAGCACGACGATGGGGGTGCGGCCCAGGCGTTGCTGCTGCTCGACGGCCTGGAGCGCACGGGCGAGCTCGAGCGCCGACGCCGGTCGGTGCGCGGGGTCCTTGGCCATGGCCTGTGCCAGCAGTCGCTCGAGGCCGGCCGGCACGTCCTGACGGCCCGTCGCGGGCGGTGCGGTGCTGCGGATCCGGGGCATCAACGCGTACGCCGAGTTGTCGCCGCCCGGGACCTCGAAGGGCGAGCGCCCGACGAGCAGCTGCCAGAGGGTGGCGGCGAGCGAGTAGACGTCGGATCGCTCGTCGCCGTTGCTCTGGCCGTAGAGCACCTCCGGGGGTGCCCACGGCACCGAGACGCCGACGTCGTCGGTGGTCTCGGCCTCGACGTCACCCTCGCGGGCGCCGCGACCGGCGATGCCGAAGTCGGTCAGGCCGGGAGCGCCGTACGCGCTGATGAGGACGTTGGCCGGCTTGATGTCGCGGTGCGTGATGTGGGCGCGGTGCGCCGTCTCGACGGCACTCGCGAGCTGGATGCCGGTGCGCAGCACGTCCTCGACGGAGAAGCGCTCGGCCCGGGCCCGCATCGCCAGGTTGGGCGGCGGGTAGTACTTCATGACGAGGTAGGGACGACCGTCGTCGGAGGCACCGGAACGGAAGACCTGCACGATGTACGGGTGGTCGCCGAGGGCGGCCATCGTGTCGGCCTCCTCGACGAACTGCTGGCGCAGGGCGTCGGTCAGGCCCTCGGACTTGAGCACCTTGACCGCGACCGGCATGCGGGGGCTCTGCTGCTCGTAGAGGAACACGTCGGCGTAGCCGCCCGACCCGAGCGGCTGGACGAAGACGAGCCCCGGGATCTTCGGGGGCGCACCCTTCTTCACGAGGCACCTCCGTCAGCAGCCGGCAGGTGGTCGGGCGTGCGGGTCACGACGCCGCCTCGAACGTGAAGGAGACCTCGTCGGCCATCGACACGAGCGACCCCGGCTCGAGGACCTGCTGGTCGTTGGCGCGCAGGCGGATCGGGCTCTCGCCCGGCAGCGTCACGGTCGTGCCGTTCGTCGTGCCGAGGTCGCGGATGAGCACGTGCCAGCCCTCGAGGATGACCTCGACGTGGTTGCGCGAGACGTCGCGCTCCGGGCTCGGCACCTTGACCACGTGCGGCCGGTCGTGGACGGCGAGACCGTCGCCGAGCTTGGGCGCGCGGCCGAGCAGCACGCTGCGGTCGAGGGTCACGACGTCACCCGTCGACAGCCGCAGCACGCCCAGTGGCGGTCGCGGCATGGCGAAGGGCTCCTGCGGCGGGATGCTCGAGCCGCAGACGCGACAACGGTCGCCGTGCGGCGGGGTCGGGTGGCCGGCGGAGCACAGGACGGCCAGGACGCTCGGGCCGGAGAAGGACTGGTTCTGCGCGGCGTGGCGCGCCTCGAGCAGGGCGCTCCGGTCCACGGTCAGCTCGGTCTCGTCGTCGTCCGTGTCTGCGTCGAGGGTGGGAGCGGGCGGGACCGGTTCCGGCGTCGTGCGAGCGACGGGGGCGACCGGGGCGACGGGGGCGACCGGCGGCACGGCGGAGGGCACCGCGATGGGCACGTCGAAGGTGGGCTCCGCCGGTGGCTGGGCCCCTTCGACGTATGCCGTCGCCGCAGGAGGCGTCGGGGGTGCCGTCGGCGTCGAGGCCGGGGTGGGTACCGGGTCGACAGTCACGGGCGGCGGCCCGGTCGAGATGAGCGGCGTCGCCTCGGGTGCGCGGACGCCTGGCGGCGGGGTGTTCATCGGGGGCAGCAGGCTCGGGGCAGGCGGTGGCGTGTGCCGACCCGAGAAGGTCGGGACCTCGGGCTCCACCTCGGGCTCAGGCACCTCCGTCTCCGGAGCGGAGCGAGCCCACGGCACCGAGGAGATGAGACCGCCTTCGGGCACGACCGGCGCGGACGGGATGGGTCGCGCCGGCACCACGGGCGCCGGCGCGGCGTTGGTGACCGGTGCGTCGGACGCGTCGGCGGCGGCCGGGAGGGTGGGGCCCGGCAGCGGGTCGTCCTCGTCGGGCCCCGCCTCGTCGTCGGGCTGGGTCAACGAGGCGAGCACCCTGCGGTGCTCGTCGGCGGCCGTCGTGTGCCCGAAGAGGTAGTCGTAGCTCGGCGGGGCCGCCGGCACGTCGTCGTCGGGTTCGTCGAGCCCGGACGCGACGGGCGAGGCGGGGTCCGGGCCGGCCGACGGATCCGACGGAGCGGACGGAGCCGACGGCGTCGACGGCCCGGGGTCGAGCACGGGGCGGGCCGACCAGGTCGAGTGCACGTCACGCGGCGCGGCCACGGGCAGGTCTCCGGCCACCGGAGCCGAGGACACCGACGACGCGCCCGAGGCAGCGTGCTCGGCGCCGCCGTCGTTCGTCGTCGGAGTGGCGCGAACAGGAACGGCAGGGGCCACGGACGTCCACGATCGCAGCGCGGGCGCGGGACTCGCGGGCTCGTCTGGTGCGACAGGCTCGACCCGATGGTCACCCCGCACCTCGTCGGATACAGCATCCGAGTCCTGTTGCGCCACAGCGTGACTGGCATCGCTGTCCTCGGATTCGCCTGCGGCCGAAAGGGATTCGGCCCTCTCGGCTGGGGCGTGGGACGAGGAAGGTGACGTGCCGCCCTCGGCCCAGCTGCGGTTCCAGGGCGAACGGCTCGACGTGGCGGACGTGTCCGCGCGTTCCACCGCCTCGACGTCCCGGCTCACCGGTGCCGCCGAGCCGAACGTCGGGATACCGCCGGACGGCGTCCCGGCCTCCTGCTGACGCGCGGGCCCGGGCCCGGGCTCGACCTCGAGGACGGCAGAGACGCCGCCGGTGGCGACCGCCACCGGCCCGCGGGTCCCACCGTCGGTCGTGGAGGGCGTGGCCGAGGCGTCGACCGGCGCGTCAGGCGCCACGGGCGTCGCCGCGTCGCCGCTGTCCACGGAGGCGGATCCGCCACTCGGAGGTGGTGGTCCGGCCACGAGGCCCTGCGAGGGCACCGGATGCGAGCGCTCCGACTCCTCGAGCACGCGCAGCACGACCCGCTCGGGATGGGCGGGCAGCTCGAGGTCGGTCCAGACCTTGCTGCTCGTCGCGCGCACGTCGTGCTCGGTGCCGTCGGCAAGCGTCACGACCGCCGACACCGGGCCGAACGCCACGATGCGCGTGCGCGGCTGCCAGTGCACGCCGACGAAGTGGTGCGCCTTGCGCATGCCCCCGGCGGTCAGCACCTCGACGACGTCGTCGAGATCGCCACCGTCGGCGGCATCGCTCGCCGCGATGGTGCGCTCGTCGTCCTCGTCGAGACCGATGAGCAGGTGCATGCCGGGGCCCCCGATGTGCGTCCAGCCTTCGGGGGCCCGGTCGACCACAACGGACGGGCCACTCACGTCTACGACCTGCTCTCCCCTGATGAGCCGTTCACGTTCTCGCGCGGGGTCGTGTCCTCGTCGACGTCGGAGTCGGCGTCCTGGCCCTGCACCGCGACGACGATAGCAGTGACGTTGTCGCGACCACCGGCCTCGACACCGCGTCGCACCAGCTCGGTCGCGGCCTCGTCGGCGTCGGGGTGGTCGGCGAGGACGGCCTCGATCTCCTCGCGGGTGAGCTCGTTGGACAGGCCGTCGGAGCAGATGACGAACACCTCGCCCGGGTAGGGCGGGAAGACCCACGTGTCGACGACACCCATAGGGTCGCGTCCCAGCGACCGCGTGACGACGTTGCGCCCCGGGTGCCGCTGCGCCTGCTCGGGGGTGATGAGGCCACGCTCCACGAGTTCCCAGACCTCCGAGTGGTCGACGGTCACCTGCGCGAGCCGGCCGTCGAGGCACCGGTAGACCCGGGAGTCACCGATGTTGAAGACGGCCCAGTGGCGCGAACCACCGACGGAGACGAGGGCGAGGCCGGCGACGGTGGTGCCCATGCCGGTCTGCTCGGGGTGGCGCGCGGCCGAGGCGAGGATGCGGCGGTTGGCCTCGCCGACCTGCGCGACGACGTCGCGCACCTGCAGCACGGGACGCTCGGCGAGCTCGGCGACGGTCTCGGCGGCGATCCGGCTCGCGACCTCCCCGGCGGCGTGACCTCCCATGCCGTCGGCGACCACGTAGACCGTGCCTCGGGTGCACGCGGAGTCCTCGTTGTGCTGGCGCACGCGACCCACGTCGGTCGCGAGGCCGGAGGCGATGACCGGGAGCGTCGTGCTCATGCGTCCGCGTCCGCGTCGTCGGCAGCGCCCTCGTCGGCGGCGGGCCCCGCGTCCCCCCAGGGCGTGACGCGCGCCGTGGTCAGGACCTCGCGGACGAGCTCGTAGTCCGCCACGGCGTCCGCACCACCGACCGCACCGGTCAGCTGCACGAGGTGCGCGCCCGCGCCGGGCCCCCCGGCCGTCACGAGGTGGAAGAGGTTGGCCTGCAGGACGGTGTCGACGTCAGCGTCGGGCCAGGTCGCGTCGCACCCGACGAACTGTGCGCCGCCGAGGTCGGCGGCATACGGCTCGGAGACGGCGCCGCCGCGCGACGTGGCCATCGAGGCGATCTGCTCGAGGGAGTCCTCGATCCGGTAGGCCGGTCCGCACTGCTCGATGGTGACGACGACGTTGGGTGCGAAGGACCCCTCACGCGGGAGCCGCGCCGCCATCGTCGTGCCCGGTGCATGCGCCGGCTCCCAGCCGTCCGGCACCTCGAGGGCCACCGACGGCTGGCCCGGGAAGGCGGCGCTCGGGTAGGCGAGGGTGCTCATGGCTCGTTCCTTTCGGTCGTTCCCGCGGGGGTCGGGGACGGCGCGGTCAGTCAATCATTCACGAGGTGACGTGTCAGATCGGCCGGGGCACCTCCCGGGCGGGCGCTGGCGGCGCAGGAACGAGGTCCTCCGAGCGTACGACCGCGTCCCCGGACGTCGCGATGGGGAGAACTCCCCGGCGACACCTCTCAGGCGGAGGACTCGCGCGCGGCCCACCAGGCGAGCAGCTTCTCGCGGGCGGCGTCCTTGCCGATGGGTCCGTCGTCGAGCCGGACCGACAGGAGGAAGTCGTAGGCCTCCCCAAGCACGGGCCCGGGCCGGATCGCCAGTGCCTCGGCGATCTCGTTCCCGTTGAGCTCGGGTCGGACGCTGGCCAGCTCCTCCTCGGCCGCCAGGCGCTCGATGCGCTTCTCGAGGTCGTCGTAGGCGCGGGAGAGGCGCTGCGCCTTGCGGGCGTTGCGCGTCGTGCAGTCCGACCGCGTCAGCCGGTGCAGGCGCGTGAGCAGCGGTCCGGCGTCGTTGACGTAGCGCCGGACGGCGGAGTCGGTCCACTGTCCGTCGCCGTAGCCGTGGAAGCGCAGGTGCAGCTCGACGAGCCGGGCGACCTGCTTCGTCGTGTCCTTGTCGAAGCGCATCGCCTTCATCCGCCGGCTGGCGAGCTTGGCGCCGACGAGCTCGTGGTGGTGGAAGGAGACCCCGCCGCCGTCCTCGAAGCGACGGGTGGCTGGCTTGCCGATGTCGTGGAGCAGGGCCGCGAGGCGCAGCACGAGGTCGGGCCCGGGCACCGACTCGGGCGCCCCACCAGCGGGACCCTCGAGGTCCATGGCCTGCTCGAGGACGATGAGGGAGTGGTCGTAGACGTCCTTGTGCCGGTGGTGCTCGTCGAGCTCGAGACGCAGTGCGGGCAGCTCGGGCAGGAAGACGTCGGCGAGCCCCGTGTCGACGAGGAGCGTCAGGCCCAGTCGCGGCCTCGGTGACAGGAGCAGCTTGACGAACTCGTCGCGGACCCGTTCTGCCGAGATGATCGAGAGGGTGTCGGCACGCTCGGTCATGGCGGCCCGCACCTCCGGCGCGACCTCGAAGCCGAGCTGGGAGGCGAAGCGCGCCGCCCGCATCATCCGCAGCGGGTCGTCGGCGAAGGACTCCTCGGGTGCGGCGGGCGTCATGAGCCGCTGCCGGACGAGGTCGGACAGCCCACCGTGGACGTCGACGAACTCGAGGCTCGGCAGCCGGATCGCCATGGCGTTGACCGTGAAGTCGCGCCGGACGAGGTCGCCCTCGAGGCTCTCGCCGAACATGACCTCGGGCTTGCGCGACGTGCGGTCGTAGGTGTCGGCGCGGTAGGTCGTGATCTCGATGACGTGCGGCCCCTTGCGCAGTCCGATGGTGCCGAACTCGCGGCCGATGTCCCAGTGGGCGTCGGCCCAGCCGGTGACGAGCGCGAGGATCGCGTGCGGCCGGGCGTCGGAGGTGAGGTCGAGGTCGGGCGAGACGCGTCCGAGGAAGGCGTCGCGCACCGGACCCCCGACGAGGGCCAGCTCGTGCCCGGCGGCGGCGAACCGCTCCCCGAGCTCGGTCAGCATCGGCAGGACCGGGGCGAGCCGGGCGACGGCCGCCCGCAGGAGCGGGAGTCCGGCGTCGGCCGGCTCGTGGCTGTCGGCGGAGGGCGTGTCGGGTCGGTCAGGCACGCGCCCAGCCTAGTGAGCGTTCGCTGGGCCCCCGACCGCGCGCGTACGCGGTGGGGTGAGCTGCGGATGGACCGGGACCGGCCGGGCGTCCGCCCGGGACAGGCACCGGGCACACCCGTCGACACCCGTCGCGTGCGGCGTCGCGCCGACGACGAGAGCCGTCCGGGTCCCGCCCGTTATGGTGGCGATGTGAGCGCGCAGCCCGTCCCCAGCCCCGTGCCGGGGAGGCGTCTGCCCGCCGTCGAGGAGCGCTCTGCCGGTGGCATCGTCGTCGATGTCCAGGAGGGTCTGGCCCTCATCGCGATCATCGCCCGCCGCAACCGCGCCGGCCGCGTCGAGTGGTGCCTCCCCAAGGGCCACGTCGAGCCCGGTGAGACCCTCGTCGAGACGGCCGCCCGCGAGGTCGCCGAGGAGACCGGGATCGTGGGGCGCGTGCTCGTCGAGCTCGGCACCATCGACTACTGGTTCGCGACGTCCAACAAGCGCGTCCACAAGTTCGTGCACCACTACCTCCTCGAGGCCACGGGCGGTGAGCTCTCCATCGAGAACGACCCCGACCACGAGGCCATCGACGTCGCGTGGATGCGACTGGACGAGGTGCACCGCAGGCTCACCTTCCCCAACGAGCGCCGCATCGCGCAGGCGGCGTGGAACCGGCTGGCGGGGACGGCGTGATCCTCCGAGGGTCGCGGCGTCCGGACACGAGCGGGCGCCGCGCAACCCGCCTCGTGCGCCGCCTGACCGCCACGGCGACGACGATCGTGGCGCTGGGGATGACGGCCGGTGGCGCCCTGGCGAGCGCCGCGCCGTCCGCCGGCCCGAGCACGTATGCCGCCGGGCCCGCCTCCTCGGCCGCGCACCGTCCCGCCGTGGTGCCCGCCAAGGACGTCGCCGTCATCGTGCTCGACACCCTGTCGCCGGCCGTGGTCGGACCGGGCAAGGACGTCACGATCACCGGCACCGTCACGGCCCCCCTCACCGGTCCGCTGTCGGGCCCGGAGGTGCGGGTCGTGCGCGGTGACGTCACGGTCAACCAGCGCAGCGCGCTCGACGACTGGGCCTCCGGCCGCACCGACACCTCCGGTCGCACCGTCGACACGACGTCCATCGCCACGGTGGCCGCCGGGCAGACGCGGGCCTTCACGGCCACGGTCCCGTGGGAGCGGCTGCGCTCCGACGAGGCCTTCGCGGCGCTGCCGATCTCGGTGGAGGTGGTCCAGGAGGGGGCGAGCGAACCCACCGGGATGACCCGGACCTTCATCGCCTGGAACGGCCGCAAGGAGTACGTGCCGCTCAAGGTCGCCACGGTGGTCCCCGTCACGCTCGATCCCGTGGTCGACCTCTTCTCCCGCGACGACCTGGTCCGGCAGGCTGCCTGGCAGCAGGCCATCGGTCCCGACTCGAGGGTCGCCCGCATCCTCGAGGGCACCAACGGCACCCGGGTGAACCTCGCCGTCGACCCGTCGGTGCTCGGCCCCGACGCGGCCACCGACTCCGGAGCGGTCGGTCCCACGCCGAGCGGCACGTCCACGTCCGGCGGCACCGGCACGGCCACGCCGTCACCATCGGGCACCGGCACCTCGGGGACCTCCCAGCCGTCGGGGACCACGGGCACCACGGGCACGCCGACTCCGGGATCCGCGACGAGCACCCCCGCGCCCGGGGGCACGTCCCCGACCCCGTCGACGACGACGGCTCCCGGCGGCACGCCGTCGGAGGCCAGGCTCGCGATCGCGCGGCTCGGCGACGCCGTCGTCACGCAGCTGACCGGCCGCAGCGTCTGGGCGCTGCCCTACGCGGACGCGGACATCGCCGCCACCGTCGGCGTCGATCCCGCGAACTCTCTCGTGCGCGACCTCGTCAGCCGGGCGTCGACCCTCGCGGCCCGCCTCGGTCAGCCGGCCCGGACCGACATCGTCTGGCCCGTCGACGGGCTGATGCCGGCCGGGCGCGAGAAGGGCATCAAGACGCTGCTGTCCGGCACGACCGTCAAGAAGGCCGCCGGCATCGTCGTCAGCGCCCCCGCCGTGACCAGGGGGTCGGCCTACACCCCGACCGCACGGCGGGTCACGGCGAGCGGGACCCGGCTGCTCGCGTACGACACCCGCCTGTCCGCCCTGCTGCCGAAGCGCAGCGACCCCAGTCCCGTCCTGTCGGTCCAGCGCTACCTCGCCGAGACGCTCGTGCTGCTCGGCGAGCGCGCCGGCACCCCGCGCTCGGTGCTCGTGACCGCACCGCGCACCTACGACCCCGATGCCGCCGGGCTCGCGACCTTCCTCGAGGCCACCTCGAGCGCGCCGTGGCTCGAGACGGTCGACGCCGCGTCGCTGCTGACCGACAGCGGCAACGACAAGGCCGTGCCGCAGACGAAGCCGACGACGGCGGTCGCCTCCGCCGCCCCCAGGCCCGTGCTCAACGCACGCCGCCTGGCACGAATGGCCGACCAGCGCGACACCCTCCTCAGCGTCTCCTCGGTCCTGCGCGACGGCGAGGAGTTCGAAAAGACCTACCGCGAGGTGCTCGACGAGCTCGCGAGCGCCCGATGGCGCTGGAACCCGGCCGGGTGGGTCACCCTGGCCAACTCCGTCGACGCCGACATCAAGGCGGCGACGAGCGCCATCCGCGTCGTGCCTCGCACGAGCACGATCAACCTGCTCGCCGAGAACGGGACCCTGCGCGTCACCGTCGAGAACGGCCTCGACTACGCCGTCGAGGACATCCGCCTGCGACTCGTGCCCGACAACCCGCGCATCCGCATCGTGGAGCAGCCCGGTCCGGTGACCATCGGGCCCTCCTCGCGCACCAACGTGCCGGTCGAGGTCGCTGCGGTGGCCGCGGGCCGTGCCGAGATCCGCGCCTTTCTGACGACGGCCGACGGCACCCGGATCGGCTCACCGGCCACCATTCCCGTGTCGGCCAACCCGCTGGACGCCGCCATCTACTGGGTCGGCGGCATCCTCGTGGGACTCGTCCTGCTGGCCGGTGTGATCCGTGCGGTCGTCAAGGGCACCTCGCGCGTCGACGAGATCGCCGACATCGAGGCCGTGACCGCGGCACACGAGGCGCTCGGCGATTCGGACGACGGGGATCGCGTCTGAGTCCGCCTAGGATGGGTGTCGAGCCACGCATCCGCGCACGACATGACGAGGGAGGGTGACGCACGTGCAGGGAGTCGGACCCGGATCCGTCCTGGGCGGCCGCTACGCGGTCACGCTGCGCACCTCCGAGGGCACCCACCACGAGCGCTGGCGCGCCAACGACCACACCCTCGAGCGCGAGGTCGTGCTCGTCTGCTTCCCGGCCGCCTCGTCGGTCGCGGCCGCCGCGCTCGACGCCGCCCGCCGGGCCGCGGGCATCGAGGACTCCCGCCTCGTGCGGGTCCTCGACGTGGGCACCGACCAGGGCGTCGGCTTCATCGTCGAGGAGCCCCTGACCGGCGCCGCACCCCTCTCGCACCTGTTGCAGAGCGGCGGCCTCTCGCCCGACGAGGTGCGCCGGCTGACCGGCGAGGCCGCCACGGCCCTCGACAAGGCGACCCATCGCGGTCTGCACCACCTCGCCCTGACCCCGAGCTCGCTGCTGCGGATGTCCGACGGTGCCGTCAAGGTGCGCGGCCTCGCCACCGAGGCAGCCCTCACCGACGCCGACCGCCTCTCCGACGAGCGGGCGTCCCGCGCCGACGCCGTCGGGCTCGTCAAGATCGCGTATGCCGGACTCACCGGTCGCTGGCCCATGGTGTCCGTCGACGACGGGCTGATCCCCGCGGGCGCGCCCGTCGGCCTCGAGGCGGCCCCGACCATCGTCGGTGGTGTCGCCGCCCCCTCCGAGATCGCCGTGGGCGTGCCCAACGACCTCGACCTCATCTGCCGCATGACCCTGGGCAACGGCCGACGCGGGCCCGTGTCGCCCGGCGACCTCGCCCTCCAGATCGCGCCGTGGCCGAGCGAGCAGGCGTCGTCCGACGGTGCCACCGGCATCGGCCTGCGCAGCCGCGACCGCGAGTCCCTCGAGCCGACGCGTGTCATGCCGTCCGTGGGCGCCGGGGCAGCAGCTGTGGGTGCGGCCGGTGTCGCGGGTGCTGCCGGGGCCGCCTCGAGGACCGGCGCCGGGGGCGACCTGGGCCAGCCGAGCACGATCTTCTTCGACAGCGTGTCCGAGGGACAGCCCGGCGCCACGACGACCGGCGCGCCCACCACCGAGCGACCCCATGGCGGCATCGCCGCGGCCGGGGCTGCCGCGGCCGGCGTCGCCGGTGCCATCGGCGACAAGGTCGGCTCGTTCGCCCGCGCCGCCGCCGACAAGGCCGCTGCCCGGGCCGCCGAGCGCCGGTCGTCCCACGACGACGACTTCGAGGGCGAGGACATCGGCCTCGTCGACGCGCTCGACGAGGCGCCCACGACCCGCCTGGAGCCGCCGCTGCCGGTCTTCGGTCGCGACGTCCCCGAGGCTCCGAGCGGCGCGCAGTCGCGCATCGCCCTCGCGATCGTCGGGGTGCTCGTGCTCATCGCGCTCGTCATCGGCATCAGCAACGTCATGAAGATCGGCCAGCACGACGGCCCCGCCACGGCCGTCACCGTCACCAAGACGCGCACACCGTCCGCGAGCCAGCCGCAGGGCACGACCACCCAGGCGCCACCGGCCACGACCCAGGCGCCGCCCGCGGCACCCGTCAGCGTCATCGGCGGCACGGGCTTCGACCCCGAGGACGGCACCGAGGCCGACCAGAACGTCAAGCTCACCTTCGACGGCGACCCGGGCACCGAATGGCGCTCGCGCTGGTACGGCACCGCCTCCTTCAACGGCAAGAAGGACGGCGTCGGGGTCCTGCTCGACCTCAGCGCGCCCACGGTCGTCAAGGAGGTCGAGCTCGTCCTCGGCGCCGAGCAGAACGTCACCGTGTACGCCACCGACTCGGGCTCCAAGGACTCGCTCGACGGCGCCCAGAAGATCGGGTCCATGAAGAGGGCCAGCGGCACCGTCGTCATCAAGGCCGACGGCCCGCTCCAGCCGGCCAGCAAGATCCTCGTCCTCGTCACCAAGGCGGCGCCCGCCGAGGCCGCGAACCACTACCGCGCGCAGATCAGCGAAGTGACGGTGCGCTGACCGTGAGCCCGGGGGTTGCCGCCCCGGTCGCAGATCTGAGCGACCGGGAGCTGCTGGCACTGCACGTCGACGGTGACGACCATGCCTTTGCCGAGCTCTTCCGACGGCACAAGGACCGGATGTGGGCCGTCGCGCTGCGCACCGTGCGTGACCCCGAGCTCGCCGCCGACTGCGTGCAGGACGGCTTCATCGCCGCCTTCCGCCGGGCCGAGTCGTATCGCGGCGAGGCCGCCGTCACCACGTGGCTGCACCGCATCATCGTCAACGCCTGCCTGGACCGGCTGCGTCGCCGCAAGCCGACCGCCGAGCTGCCCGAGTACGAGCTCGCCGACCGCCACGACCACCACGCCTCCACCGAGGTGCGCCTCGACATCCAGGAGGCGCTGGCCAAGCTCCCCGAGGGGCAGCGCGCGGCGCTCGTGCTCGTCGACATGCACGCGGTGCCGGTGGCCGAGGCGGCCGTCATCCTCGGCGTCGCCGAGGGGACCATCAAGTCGCGGTGCGCACGCGGGCGCGCGGCCCTGGCCCAGCACCTGGGTCTGACGCCGGGTGTCCGGCCCGTCGAGCACGACTGACGCGGTCCGCGCACGCCGTCACGGGGTACGGGTGGGACGGGCCCGGGTCACCTCGGGTCCCGCGGCCACCGTCCCGGCCCCCCCGCCGAAGAATGGTTGAATCCGGTGGAACCCGACGGCCACAGGGGGCCGTCGAAGCCATGGCGACCGGCATACCCCTGCCTGCCCGTCCGACCACCGCACGCCCTGCCTGAAGGACCACATCCGTGGACGAGTCCGCGCACACCCCCGAGCACCATCCTCGCGTCCGTGACCCCGACGACCGGGACGTGACCGAGCCGGCCGGCGACCGGGCCGTCGACCACGAGATCGAGGATGACGCCCCCCCGCCCCACCTCGACGCGGACGTCGAGCAGCAGGTGCGGACCCTGCTCGCCGGAGCGGCAGACCCTGGCCCGATGCCTGACGGCGTCTCCGAGCGCATCTCCGCCGCCTTGCTCGAGGCGGCCCGGCTGCGCGTCGACCCGGGCCCCCTGGCCGCCTCCCGCGCCGGTTCGGACCCGGCGGATCCGGCCAACCCGGCCGACATGTCTCACGGCTCGGTGCTCGCGCTGCCCACGCGCGCGAACCGACCCAAGCCGATCTACCTCGTGGCCGCCGTCGCCGCGGCCGCTGCCGTCGTCGCCGTGGGCGCGTCGGCCCTGCACGTGACTAAGCGGCCCAACGGGGCGGCGGTCATCGGCGACACCTTCGGCGCCGGGGCCTCCACGACGCCGTCGAGCCCGCCGTCCACGCCGTCCGGCCTCCACATCCAGCTCAGCACGACGGCATACACCGCCGCGAACCTCGCCGGGCGGGCGCGCGAACTGCTCGACCGCCCGGGAGAGCCGATCCGCGACCTCGCAGCGGAGTCGCCCGCGATCGGTCCCATCGCCACCCCCATCGGCCTCGAGGCGTGCCTCGAGGAGATCGGGGCGCTCAGCGCGGCGGACCCCGCGCCCGACGGCGTCTCCGCCGACCTCGCGACGTTCGACGGACGCCCTGCAGTCGTCGTCGTCGTCACCCGCGCCGGCGCCAGCACCGCATGGGCCGTGGAGCGCAGCTGCACGACCGGCGCCCCCGGCCTGCTCCGGGACGCCACGCCCGTCCCGTGAGCCCCACGAGACTGCTGGCACCACGCGCGATGCGGACGCGCGCCCAGCGCCTCGCAGGCTGACGAGCGCGGGAACAACAACCGCCTAGGATCGGTTGAGGCCTATGCGGCTCGCGGCCTCCCGCGGCACCGGCACCTACCGGTCGCCACGCGGGGACGAGCGGCCACGACACGAGTTTCACGAGGAGCAGCCCACATGTCCGACGTCCGCAACGTCATCATCATCGGCTCGGGCCCTGCGGGGTACACCGCGGCCGTCTACGCCGCGCGCGCGAACCTCGCGCCCCTCGTCTTCGAGGGCGCCGTCACCGCCGGTGGTGCGCTGATGAACACGACCGAGGTCGAGAACTTCCCCGGTTTCAAGGACGGCATCATGGGCCCCGACCTCATGGACGGCATGCGCGCCCAGGCCGAGCGCTTCGGCGCCGAGATCGTCACCGACGACGTCACCGCCGTCGACCTGACCGGCGAGGTCAAGACGGTCACCGACGGCGAGGGCACCGTCCACCGCGCCCGCTCGGTCATCCTCGCGATGGGCTCGGCCTACCGCGAGCTCGGCCTGCCCCGCGAGAAGGAGCTCTCCGGCCACGGCGTCTCGTGGTGCGCGACGTGCGACGGCTTCTTCTTCCGCGACCAGGACATCGCCGTCGTCGGCGGCGGCGACTCCGCCATCGAGGAGGCGACCTTCCTGACGAAGTTCGCCCGCACGGTCACGATCATCCACCGCCGCGAGGAGCTGCGCGCCAGCAAGATCATGGCCGACCGCGCCTTCGCCAACGACAAGATCCGTTTCGCCTGGAACTCCGAGGTCGCGCAGATCCACGGCGAGGGCAGGCTCTCCGGCATCACGCTGCGCGACACGGTCACCGGAGACACCCGCGAGCTGGCCGTCACGGGCCTCTTCGTCGCGATCGGCCACGACCCCCGCAACGAGCTCCTCGCGCCCACCGACGGCGCCGAGGGCGAGGCCGTCGCCCTCGACGACGCCGGCTACGTCCTCGTCGACGGCCGCTCCACCCGCACCAACATCCCCGGCGTCTTCGCCTGTGGCGACCTCGTCGACCACACGTACCGCCAGGCCATCACCGCCGCCGGCTCCGGCTGCGCCGCCGCCCTCGACGCCGAGCACTACCTCGCCGCCCTCGAGGACACCGCGACGCCCGCCGAGGCCGCCGCGGAGGCCGCCCTCATCGACGAGACGGACTCCGGCGCGATCCCCGACCAGCGCGCCACCGTCGGCGCCGACGCCTAGCCTCGAAACCTGCGGCCCCACCATCCAGCCCACCCCAGCCCCGCCGTACACCGAGAAGGAATCCCCATGGCACTGAAGAACACGACCGACGCCACCTTCGCCGACGACGTCCTCATGAGCGACAAGCCCGTGCTCGTCGACTTCTGGGCGACGTGGTGCGGCCCGTGCCGCAAGGTCGCTCCGATCCTCGAGGAGATCAACGAGCAGTACGGCGACAAGATCGAGGTCGTCAAGCTCGACACCGACGCGAACGTCGACACCGCCGCCCGTTACGGCGTCGTCTCGATCCCCACGCTCAACGTCTACGTCAAGGGCGAGGTCGTCAAGACGATCGTCGGCGCGCACCCGAAGCCGAAGCTGCTCCGCGAGCTGGAGGAGTTCATCGCCTGACCGGCAGACGTCGAAGGGGTGGTCCACCGTCACGGTGCCACCCCTTTCGCGTACTACGCTGCTGACGGCGCCCGACCGCTCCGGACTGACGCACAGCCAACCGCGACCCCCTCCGGAGCCCCTCCAAGGAAAGGAGCCGAGATGACCCCACAGCAGTCAGTCGTGCTCCGGCGCGGCGACTCCGGCCCGGCCGTGGCCGCTGTGTGCGAGCGGCTCGTCCTGTCGGGCGACCTCCCGGGCGGTTCCGGCCACAGCGACCGCTTCGGCGACCCCGTCTACGACGAGCGGGTCGAGCAGGCCGTCAAGTCCTTCCAGCAGCGGCGCGGACTCATCGTCGACGGCATCGTCGGCCGCTCCACGTATGCCGTCCTCGACGGCGCGCGCTGGGCGCTCGGCGACCGCGTGCTCCGCTACGTCCCCGAGCACTTCATCGAGGGCGACGACGTCGTGGCCCTGCAGGCCCGCCTCGTCGAGCTCGGTTTCACGCCCGGCAAGGTCGACGGTCTCCACGGCCCGAGCACCGACACGGCACTGCGCGCCTTCCAGGCCGCCGTCGGCCTCGTCCCCGACGGCACCGTCGGACCCGAGACGATGCGCTCCTTCGCCGGCCTGCGCCGCTCCGTCAGCGGCGGGTCGGCCAACGCCCTGCGCGAGCGCGAGCAGATCCGTCGCAGCGGTTACAGCCTCAGCGGCCGCACCATCGTGCTCGACCCCGGCCACGGTGGCGGCGACGCCGGCGCCCGGGGGCACCGCAGTCTCGTCGAGGCCCGCCTCGCGCTCGACCTCGCGCGACGCATCGAGGGGCGCCTGTCCGCCCACGGTGTGAGCGTCGTCTTCACCCGCACCGAGGCCACCGACGGCGGCACCGACGAGGAGCGCGCGGCCTTCGCCAACTCCTGCGAGGCCGACCTCGTGCTCTCGCTGCACACCGACCACTCGGTCACGGGCTCGGCCCACGGGGCCGCGACGTACTTCTACGGTCACCCCGACAACGCCGCCCATGCCGACTGGTCGGTCATCGGCGAGAGCTTCGCCGACCTGCTCCTGCGCGAGGTCGTGGCCCGCACGGGTCTGACCGACTGCCGCGCGCACGCCCGCACGTGGCCGCTGCTGCGCCGCACCCGCATGCCGGCGGTGCGGCTCGACTTCGGCTACCTCAGCCACGAGGGCGATGCCACAGCCCTCGCCAGCGGCCAGACCCTCGACCACGTCGCAGAGGCCGTCGTCGTCGCACTCCAGCGCGTCTACCTCGGCGAGGCCGACACCTCGCGCACCGGCGTCCTGCGGCTCGACGACCTGCGCCGCCACCTCGAGACCATGCGCGCGCAGCAGGTGGGGGCCGAGCGCACCGTCGGCTGAGACCGACCGAGTGGGCACGTCGTGCTCGGGACGGGTGCCCTCGGCGGAGTGGGTCAGTCGCGGTCGCTGACGTGCGCGTGGCTCGAGCCGCTGGGGTGGCTCTCGGGCACCGGGCGCACCCCCGGCACACGGTCCAGGGCACGGGCGATCGCTGCCGCTGCCTCGTCGCGCAGCGTGACGACCGTGCGCAGGTCGATCCGGAGGCGGGGGTATGCCGGGTGGTCGCGTTCGACCCGGAAGCCGACCTTCTCGAGGAAGCCGACGTCGAGGACGCACGCGTGCCGCGAGACCGCGAGCGGACGTGCCGCGACCGCCTCCAGCGATCGCACGCGGTGGCGCAGGGCGTCCTTCGCGGCCGACTGGACCAGGGCCTTGCGCAGTCCCCGTCCGGCGTACTCCGGGGTCGTGACCGCCGTGACGAGCATGAGCGTCGACGGGTCGGACGGTGAGGTCGGGAAGGCGGCCAGCCGCGCGACGTGCCGCGCGGGAGCGACGACGACGTGTCCGGCGGGCTGTCCGTCGAGGTAGGCGATGCGCCCCGGCGGACCCCAGTCGGCAGTGACCGACTCGACCCACTCAGCCAAGAGGACGAGCGGCTCGCTCGGGTCGGAGTGCCCGTTGCGGGGCACCGTCTGCCAGAACGTGCACGGCGCACACGAGCCGACGAGGTCGCCGACCCGGTCGGGCGTGAGGGGCCGGAGCTCACGCATCGTGCCTCCTCGCAGCCCTCATGCTCCCCATTCTGGCCCGCCGTCCGCCCGCGAGCACCATGAGTGCGGGAACCACCGCGTCGGAGCCAGGTCGCGACGGTCTGCTGGGGAGGGCACCTCGGGTGCCGCGGGCGCTCCCCCGGGCCACCCGGCATACCGAATTAGGGTGGGCGCATGAGCGAGCCGGGCACCTATGTCGAGAAGAGCTTCAAGCGCGACACGCGCTACATCACGACCCGCATCACCGCCGACGGGCGCGACGGCTTCCCCGTCGAGGCGGGCCGCTACCGTCTCGTCGTCGCGCGGGCGTGCCCCTGGGCCAACCGCGCGATCATCGTGCGCCGGCTGCTCGGGCTCGAGGACGCGCTGTCGATGGGGATCTGCGGGCCGACGCACGACCGGCGCAGCTGGACCTTCGACCTCGACCCCGGCGGCCTCGACCCGGTGCTGCAGATCCCTCGCATCCAGGACGCCTACCTCACGCGCGACCCCGAATACCCCCGTGGCATCACGGTGCCCGCGATCGTCGACGTGCCGACAGGTGCCGTCGTGACGAACGACTTCAAGCAGATCACCGTCGACCTCGAGACCGAGTGGCGGGAGTTCCACCGGGAGGGTGCGCCGGACCTCTACCCGGACGCCCTCGCCGACGAGATCGAGGCGGTGAGCGAGCCGATCTACCGCTACGTCAACAACGGTGTCTACCGGTGCGGCTTCGCCGGCACCCAGGACGCCTACGACAAGGCCTACCGCCGGCTGTGGGACAACCTCGACCTGCTCGAGGAGCGCCTGTCGACCCGGCGCTACCTCGTCGGCGACCACATCACCGAGGCCGACGTGCGCCTCTTCACGACGCTCGTGCGCTTCGACCCCGTCTACCACGGCCACTTCAAGTGCAACCGGAGCAAGCTCATCGAGATGCCGGCGCTGTGGGGCTACGCGCGTGACCTCTTCCAGACGCCCGGCTTCGGCGACACGGTCGACTTCACCCACATCAAGCGGCACTACTACGTCGTGCACACCGACGTGAACCCGACGGGTGTCGTCCCCCTCGGCCCGGCGCTCGACAACTGGGCCACGCCCCACGGGCGCGAGGAGCTGGGCGGCTCGCCGTTTGGCGACGGGACTCCCCCCGGTCCGCCGCGTGAGGTCGTGCCACCCGAGCACAACCCCGTGCTCGCCCTGCTTGCCGGCTGACACTCCGCGCGTATGCCGTTGGGTTCCCTTGTTGTTCAAGGGAACCCAACGGGTCGTCAGCGGTTCAGGCGCGGTAGAACTCGGCGAGGACCGGAGCCAGCACCGGGGCCGGCACCTGGTGGAAGTCACCCGGGAGCTCGACGGCTCGGGCGTTCGGCAGCGCGCCGGCGAGCACGCGCGCCGAGTCGTGCAGCACCGGCATCTGCGTGCCGCTGCTGCAGACCGAGAGGAAGGGCACCGTCACCCGGCGCAGCGTCTCGGTGGGCAGGCTCTGGTCGTCGCCGCCCAGGCAGGCCCCGTCGTACTTGACGGTGTAGGTCAGCGCCAGCAGCGGCTCCCACATCGGTGTGCCCCGCATGCCCTCGACCATCTCCTCGGGCATCCCGACGACGATGTTGTTGAAGTAGCGCAGGATGCCCTCTCGGTCGCCGGCCGCCTCGAAGCGCTCGAGCTGGCCGATGTAGTCGTCGGGTGCCGGCCAGGCCTCGCTGCGGTAGGGCACCTCGAGCGCTGAGCCCTTGGTGACCGGAGCGCCTGCGGCGATGGCCTCGATGACGAGTGCCCCTCCGGACGAGACGCCGAAAGCGTAGGCAGGAGCGTCGGATTCACCGGCCGCATCGATGACGGCGGTGAGGTCGTCGATCTCACGGGCGACGGCGTAGGGATGAGTGTCACCGCTGTCGCCGCGGCCCCGTCGGTCGTAGGTCACTCCGGTCAGCCCCAGCCCGCCCAGTTCCTCGGCGAGGTCGCGGAAGGACCCTAGGTCGCAGAACGCGCCGCCGACCACGACCGCCACCGGCCCCGAGCCGTAGGACTCGTAGGCGATGGTGGTGCCATCCGCCGATGTGGCCTCCTCGATCTGGCTCATGTCTGACTCCTCGGTGTGCGGCCCGCGGGTCGGACCTTCACCATCATGTCGATCAGGGAACGACGTTCTCGACACTTCGAATATCGAAGTGTGCGGCCGCCTCACGTGCGCTTGCGGGAGAAGACCTCGCGCCGATCATCCTCGGGCACCGTCTCCATGTACTCCATGACGGCCTCCGAGAGGGCCGGCCACGTCGGGTGCTGCTCGATCGGCACGACGGTGGCCACGACCTGGTCGGCGTGCACCTCGACGAGGTTCCACGACTGGGGTCCGTCGACGCCCATGAGCAGCTCACGTGGCGCCCCGACGTCGTCGACGTAGCTGACGCCGCCGGCGACGAGGACCGGGACCGTCCCGAGCGTGCCGAAGCTCGTCACGTGGAGATGGCCGCTGAGGACGGCCCGCACGTCGCTGCCCTCGACGACGACGCGCAACCGGTCGACGTCGTCGAAGTCGAGCAGCTGCATGACCGGTGAGCGGTAGGTGATGGGCGCGTGGTGGATCACGAGGATCGTTCCGTGCTCGGCTGGAGTGGCGAGTTCCTTTGCGAGCCAGTCGTACTGGTCATCCGAGAACCCGCCGTGATGGTAGCCCGGCACCGCGGAGTCGATCGCGATGACGCGCAGGCCGTTCACGTCGGTGACCGTGTCCTGAGGCGCATCCGTGTCCACGCCGTAGAGCATCCGCGCCATCGGCAGGCGCTCGTCGTGGTTGCCGCCGGTCAGGACGAGCGCGCACCCGAGCCGCGCGACGACGGGCTCGACGACCTCCCGCAGCAGGGCATAGGCCGCGGGGTCCCCGCTGTCGGCGAGGTCGCCCGAGATGACGAGGGCGTCGAACCGCTCCCCCGACGACTCCAACCGTGCCAGGGCCCGGCGCAGCTGCGCCTCCGTGTCGATGTGACCGGCGAGCAGGCCGCCTCCCGCGATGAGGTGCGTGTCGGAGAGGTGGGCGAGCACGTGGGTCGGCGCCGGCCGTGATCCGCTGAGGGCCATGGCGCCAGCCTAGGCGGGCACTGGTGTCGCCAGGGTCGTCCTCGGGTGCGTTCGGGAGCGAGCCGGGCGTTCTGGGTGCTCCGGGGTGCCGGTGGACGGCTCGGGTGCGAGGCTGGGTGCCGGAGGTCCCGATGCCGATTCCCCGTGCCGTCACCCAGCTGAACAAGAAGTACCTGAACCGAGCCCTGGTGCACCTCGCGGGGCATGGCTGGTTCGTCGAGCTCGAGCACGTCGGACGTCGCTCCGGACGCACCTTCCGGGTACCGATCATGGCGTTCGACCGAGGCGATGCCGTGACCGTCGCCCTGACCTACGGTCGGGGTGTCGACTGGCTGGCCAACCTCCGTGCCGCCGGTGTCGGGCGGATGCACCTGCGTGACGAGCTGTTGACCCTCGGCGCGCCCGTCGACCTCCCGGAGGACGAGGGTCACTCCCGGATGCCACAGCCGCCCCGACTGGTGCTGCCCCTCCTCGGGTGCCACGACTACGTCGAGATTCCCGTGCGGACCCGCGCGCCGTTCACCGGGTGGTGACGGTCTGCTGCTCGACCCGACCCTCAGTGCCGCAGCTGGCAGGCCGGGCACCAGTAGAGCCGCCGTCCAGCAATCTCCTTCTCCTGCAAGGGATTTGAGCATCTCGGACATGGCTCACCCGTGCGTTTGTAGACGAGGAACCGTCGCTCGAACGTGTCGCCGAGCCGCTCACCGGTCAGGCGTCGGCTGATCGCTCGCGCCCGCCCGGAGCGCTTCACACGGGCAGCGTCCTCGACCTGGTCGGGCATGGTGATGATCTGGGAGAAGCTGCGCCCGAGGGGCATGAGGAGCACGAGGTCGTCCCAGATCTCGCGCCAGACCTGGTCTGACAGGTCGACGCCACGAGTGAGCGGGTCGACAGCCAGGCGATGCAGCACCTCGCAGCGGTAGACGTTGCCGACGCCGGCGACGACCGACTGGTCCATGAGCAGCTCCGCCACCGTGCGTCGGCTCCCCTGCACCCGCGCCCACCCGGGTTCGGGACGTGCACCCCGGCGCAGCGGGTCGGGGCCCAACGTCGCGACGATCTCGCGCTGGCGGGCCCGGTCCACGAGCGTGCAGATCATCGGCCCGCGCAGGTCGGCCCAGTGGTCGGGACCCACGAGTCGCAGCCGGACGGCGCCCACGGGAGCGGGTGGATGGTCGCCGTCGAGATGTTTCACGGGAAACATCCCGATCAGACCGAGGTGGACGTGCAGCGTGGCGTCACCGATGTCGGCGAAGAGGTGCTTGCCCCACGCCTGGGCCCGCTCGAACACGCGTCCGTCGAGACGCTCCGCGTCGGCCGCAAAGCGTCCCTGCGGGCTCGTGGCCGTGATCTCACGGCCGCGGAAGGCGCGGTCGAGGCGATCTGCGAGCGCGTGGATGGTATGGCCCTCAGGCATCCTCGTCCTCCCTCTGCCAGCTGTGCCTCGATCCTGCAGGACGTACCCGACGCGCGACGCACCGGGTCCTGTCAGCGACGTGCCCGGTTCCGTGGAGGTCCGGGGGCTACCGTGGTCGCAGAGCAGAGTCGCGGACCGCCAAGGTTGGCAGACCCCAACCGGACCCAGGGGAGCCGCATGAGCAACACCGCCCACGCCACGGCGGAGCCGACGGTGAGCCAGCGGCCGCCGTGGAGTGCTCGCCGCGCGTGGCCCGAGTGGCTCGTGGTACCCGGCGCACTGGTCCTCACGCTCGTCGTGACGGGTGCCGTGCTGCAGGTGGCCCATCCCTTCATCCGACACGACGACTGGGCATTCACCCTGGGCCGCCACGAGCCGGGGTCCGCGGCACAGTTCAGCCGCAACCTCTACGAGGGGCGTTGGCTCAACACGGTCTACTGGTACGTCATCGGCCAGCGCACGTCCATCGTCGTGGCATCCACCATCTTCGTCGCGGCGTACTCCGCCTTCGTGTGGGGCTTCGTCCGCGCCCTCGCTCCCCCGAACCGTCTCTCGACGTTCGTGCTGACGTTCGCCCTGTTCGTCTCGGCGATCTGGGTCCGCCTCGTCTACTGGCCCGGCACCCTCTCGGCGTCGATGATCGTCGCCGCCACCGCGGTCTGGACGCTTCCCCTGGCGCGCCTTCGGCGACGCTTCCTGGCGGCCTGGCTGCTGCTCTTCGTCGTCCTGTCGATCCTGTCCTACCCGCCCGTGGCCGCCCTCGTCTTCCTCGCCTTCGTCGTCACCGAGCTCGGCCAGTCGACACGACGCCTCCTGGTCGGCGCGGCCGGCTTCGTCGGCGCCTATGGCATCGGTGTCCTCACCGTCTACGCGTTCAACTGGCTCGCGTTCGGCACCTTCGGCCTGACCATCTCGACCTGGCGTCGCCCCAACCCGCTCGAGAGCCTCGACGACCTCACGACGAACCTCGCGCGCTACGGCACGCAGTTCGCGTCGCTGCTGGGGCTGCTCGGCTGGGCCGCGGTGGTCGCTGTCGTCACTCTCGTCTGGGCGCTCGTCGACTCGTCGACGCGAAGGTCCGCCGTCATCGTGCTGGGCGCCGTCGTCGTCGTGGTGTCGCTGGAGGCCGCCCTGACGGTCTACTCCGGAGTCGTGACCGGCACCCGCGCCTCCCTCTGGGCCTGGCCTGCGGTGTGTCTACCGGCTGCCTTGCTGCTCAACGGGATTCGTCCATCACGCATCGCCGGTGTCGTGGGTCTGGCTGTCATCGCAATGGTCGGCGTGATGTCATGGCGCTCCGATCTGGGCCAGCACCGGGCGACGCGCGAGCAGTACGACGCCATCGTCAGCGACACGGCATCCGTCGTGGGCCAGCATCCTGACGATGTCGTCGTCATGTGGATGGAGCCGCGCTGGAAGGCGACCGCCCAAGGATCCATGACGGCGGTCACGGTGCGCTCGATGCTCTACGACCAGCAGGGCCTCTATCCGCGGTGGTGCGCTCCTGCCGAGTGCGCGGACATCGCCCGGGCGGTGCGGGACGATCCCCACGCCGACGTCCTGCGCGTCGACGGGCTCACCGTGGTGCGGATCCCCCGGCCTCCAGCCTGGCTCTGAGAACGGGCGACGGCGAGACGACGTGCCGTCAGTCCTGCGACGGGGACGACATCCCCATCAGACCCAGGATCCGGCGCAGGTCCTCCATCGAGGCGAACTCGACGGTGATCTTGCCCTTGCGCTGGCCCAGGGCGATGGCGACTCGGGTCTCGAGGTGGTCCGAGAGCCCGGCCGTGAAGCTGTCGAGCTGCGGGTGTCTGCTACCGGCCCGCGGCCGCCGGGCCTTGGGGGCGTCATTGCCCTCGCCCAGAGCGACGAGCTCCTCGACGTTGCGCACGGACAGCCCCTCGGCGACGATGCGCTGAGCCATGCGCTCCATGGCGGCGCCGTCGGCCATGCCGAGCAGGGCGCGGGCGTGTCCGGCACTCAGCACGCCGGCGGCCACGCGTCGCTGCACGAGCGGGGGCAGCTTCAGCAGACGCAGCGTGTTGGAGATCTGGGGTCGCGACCGGCCGATGCGCGTGGCCAGCTGCTCGTGGGAGCAGCCGAAGTCGTCGAGCAGCTGCTGGTAGGCCGCCGCCTCCTCGAGCGGGTTGAGCTGGCTGCGGTGCAGGTTCTCGAGCAGGGCATCACGCAGCAGGTCGTCGTCGCTGGTGTCCTTGATGATCGCGGGGATGACGCCGAGATCCGCGGCCTGGGAGGCGCGCCATCGACGTTCGCCCATGATGAGCTCGAAGATCTTCCCCTCCGCCTCGGCGAGCTGGTCGGCAGGGATCCGCCGCACGACGATGGGTTGCAGCACGCCGATCTCCCGGATCGAGTGCACGAGCTCGCCCATGTGGTCCTCGTCGAAGACCGTGCGCGGCTGCTTCGGGTTCGGCCGGATCGAGTCGATGTCGAGCTCGGCGAACTCAGCGCCGGGGACCATCGCCAGCCCGCTGCTCGTGGTGAGCGACGGGTCAGCGCCGTCGGATGCGGTCGTGGGAGGGGTCGAGCCGTCGGAGGCCGGGGCCGAGGACGTCGGCGATGCTGGTTCGTCGCGGACCGCGGAGTCGGCGGAATCCGCCGCCACGGGCTCGGCCTGCTTCTGCTCGGTGAAGAAGACGTCGACGGGCCGCCCTGCGCCTCCGCTCGGTGCGCTCGGTATGAGCGCCCCGAGGCCTCGACCCAGTGCTCGACGCTTCTCCGCCATTCGCCAACCCCTCACATCGCCGACGCGGCCATCGCGTCCGTCGGCCAGTCTAGGTGGTCGGGGCCGGTCCGCCCCTGCACCTCGGGCCATGTCGGGCTTCGGACCGAAGCGCCCTCTCGCCCCGTTTCACGTGAAACGCAGGCGTGTTCACGCCTGCTCGACGCCGTTTCACGTGGAACACGGCGCTCGCCTGGTCCACGGAGCGCTCGAGCCCCGGTGGCTGCCCAGCTGAGGCGTCGCTGCTGCCCGGGCAGAAGCCCTGTCCCGCGGTGCCGTGCGCGTGCGCAGCACCGATCCCCGGACGATCCGTTTCACGTGAAACGCCGGGCGGAGCGACCGGTCCACCAGGCGTGGCCACGTCACCCGTGTCGAGCCGTGTCGGCACGCGTTTCACGTGAAACGGGACCGTCACCGTGGCGACGGTCCCGTTGACCAGGTTCGGCCGGTCGGTCAGGTGCGGCCCGCCGCCCCCCGGTCGGCGATCTCGCCGGCGGCCTCGAGGTAGGCCAGGGCCCCACTGCTCGCCGGGTCGTAGGTCATGACCGTCTCACCGAAGCTCGGCGCCTCCGACACCCTGACCGAGCGAGGGACCGTCGTGCGGAGGACCTCCTTCGGGAAGTGCTCGCGGACCTCGTCGGCCACCTGTGCCGAGAGCCGGGTCCGACCGTCGTACATCGTCAGCAGGATCGTGGAGACGTGGAGCGTCGGGTTGAGGTGACGCCTGACGAGGTCGATGTTCTTCAGCAGCTGCGACAGGCCCTCGAGGGCGTAGTACTCGCACTGGATCGGGATGAACACCTCGCTGGCGGCCACCATCGCGTTCACGGTGAGCAGGCCGAGGCTGGGCGGGCAGTCGATGAGGATGTAGTCGAACTCGTGCCCGGACTCCCCCGCGGCCGCGATCGCCTTCTGCAGTCGCGACTCACGAGCCACCAGCGAGACCAGCTCGATCTCTGCACCGGCGAGGTCGATCGTGGCCGGCGCGCAGTAGAGGTTCTCCACGGTGGTGCACCGCTGCACGACGTCGAGCAGCGGGGTGCCGTCGACGAGCACGTCGTAGATGGACGGCACCTCGGCGTGGTGGTCGATCCCGAGGGCCGTACTGGCGTTTCCCTGGGGGTCGAGGTCGATGACGAGGGCCTTGAGCCCGGACTGCGCGAGCGCTGCGGCGACGTTGACCGTCGTCGTCGTCTTGCCGACACCACCCTTCTGGTTTGCCACGGTGAGGACCCGAGGAGCCACCGGCTTCGGGAAGGGGCGGCCGGTCAGCTGGATGCGCCGGCGTGCGTTCTCGGCCAGCTCCATCGCGAGAGGCGTGTCCTGTCCGGCGGTCGGGATGGCCGCTGCCAGGGCCTCCCGATCCGCATGGTCGGCCCGGAGATCGGAGGCGCGGCGGGCTTCGTCCACAGCGTTGTCCCCAGCCTCGTTCGCCATCATTTCCTGTTCAACAGAGGCCTTTTCGGGAGAGTCGTCCACCGTGTTGTCCACAGGTGCGGAAGCCACACCCTGGGCGTCTCCGGGCGCCTCCGAGTCACCCTCATGGGTCGGGTCGACCGGCAGGCCAGAGCCCGGGTCGTCGACGGACGTGGCGAGGCCCGACCCCTGCACGCCGGTCTCGACGACCTCCGGATCGGCGTGACCGACGGCCCTCTCGGCGTCGACTGCATCGTCGGGCCCAGCCTCGTCGGATGCGGGCATCCGCTCCTGTGGGGCGGAGGCCTCGGCCTCCATGAACGGCTGGTGGGCGGACTCGATCGGGTCGGGCTGCACGCCGGGAGCCTCTCCGGCCCAGCCCGCGGTGTCGCGGGACTCGGCGTCCGACGATCCGTCGTCGGAGGGGTCGGCCGGCGTGACCTCCGGGCGGGCATCCGGCTGACCGAGGACGACCTCGCTCGCCAGCACGCCGTCCTGGTCGCCGGTAACGCTTCCCGCCGGTGTCTCACCCTCGTCGGGGGTGTCGAGGGTGCCGGCGCCTCCCGGGGCGGGGGTGACCGCAACATCGTCGGCAACATCGTCGGCAACATCGTCGGCAACATCGTCGGCAGCATCGTCCGTGCCCTCGCGTGCCGCGTCGACGCGCGTTTCGCCGCTCGTTTCACGTGAAACGCCCAACATGCGCGCCAGCCACCCGAGCCGTCGGTGCTCCGGTCCCGGCTCGGGTTCGCTCGGCCAGCCCAAGTTGGTCGACATCGTCACAGGGAGAGCACCTCCGGGGTTGAGGGCCGGCCCGCGGAGTGATCCGCGCGAGCCGTCCATCGAAATGGTCTGGACACGATCATGGCTGATGGCGCGGACGCCCGCCCGCTTCCGGGCCGGAGCGTCGCGAA
Organism: Terrabacter sp. Root181; assembly: GCF_001428505.1. Lineage (GTDB taxonomy): Bacteria > Actinomycetota > Actinomycetes > Actinomycetales > Dermatophilaceae > Terrabacter. The sequence goes on along the minus strand of NZ_LMHU01000001.1, from coordinate 111,513 downwards.
CCGCGCGGACGATCAACCCGTCGCCGGGCCGACCCGGCGCTCGAAGGCTGACGTGAGCGGAAGCGGCGGCGGTCCACGACGTCGCCGATGGTGGCTCGCAGCACGATGGTGGGCTCCCCGAGCAGGGCAGCGCCGTACTCGTCCACACCGGCGTCGACGACGCCGAGACGCGTCAGGGCGGTTCTGCCCTCCGCGAGCTCCGCGACGGCCTGACTCCCCTTGAGGGCGAGCAGGCTGCCACCGGCGTCCAGCAGTGGGAGGGTCCACTCGGCCAGCTGGACGATGCGCGACACGGCGCGGGCCGTGACCCACGGGGCGTGAAGCCGGTCCCACATGGTCTCGGCCCGCGCCGTGTGCACGGTGACGTTGGTCAGACCGAGCTGGGCCACGGTCCCCGACAGCCACCCGGTGCGCCGGGCGAGCGGCTCGACGAGGTGCAGGTCCAGGTCCGGGCGGGCGATGGCCAGGGCCAGGCCGGGGAGGCCTGCGCCCGAGCCCACGTCGATGACCTGCTGCGTCTCCCCAGTCCGGGGGATCGCCTCGTGGACGACCGCGCAGTTGAGGACGTGCCGGTCCCAGAGGCGGGGGGCCTCGCGGGGCCCGATCAGGCCGTGGCTGATCCCGGTATCGGCCAGGATCGCCACGAAGTGCTCAGCCAGCTCCACCCGATCGACGAAGACGGCGGCCGCCGCCCCCGGGGTGGCCGGCACCTCGATCGGGTCGAGAGCATCGTGTGTCACGCGCCCTCACTCCTCGGTTCGTGCCGTTCGGATGCAGCTGGTCGAATCCCGTTTCACGTGAAACGAAACCGATGGTCAGGCAGGCAGGATGACGATGTGTCGGTGCGGGTCGACGCCCTCGGACTCGGACACCAGACCGGCGGCCGCGACCTCGTCGTGCACCACCTTGCGCTCGAAGGCTGTCATCGGCTCGAGCGAGCGCTTCGTCCCCGACTCCTGCACCTCGGCGATGGCGACCTTGGCCAACTCGACGAGCGCCGAACGGCGCTGGGCACGATGGCCGGCGATGTCGAGCATGAGGCGGCTGCGCTCACCCGTCTCGACCTGCACGGCCAGGCGGGTCAGCTCCTGGAGGGCCTCGAGGACCTTGCCGTCGGTGCCGACCAGGCGGCGCGGCACGCGACCCTCGTCGGAGTCGACGATCGCGATCGCGGCGCGGTCACCGTCGACGTCCACGTCGATGTCGCCGTCGAGGTCGGCGATGTCGAGCAGCGTCTCGAGGAAGTCGGCCGCCACCTCTCCCTCGCGCTCGAGCTGACGCACCCGCGTCTTCTTCTCGCCCTTGCCCTCCGACTCGACCTGATCCGGGCCGGCGGCCTCATCCGAGTCGTCGTCCACGGTGTCGCCCTGGCCCGTGGACACGGAGGTGTCGGCGGCGACCTCGGTCGGCTCGGTCGTGGACTCGGTCGAGGTCGAGGGCTCGGTGGCGTCGACGGGCGTCTCGACGTCCGTGGCCTGGGTGTCGCTCATGGAAACTCCTTCGTTCACCGGGGCCGGATCTGTGGACAACTCGTGTCTCCGCAGGTCAGAGGCCCCAAGGCAGTGTGGACAAGTGTGTGGATGAACCTCAGCGGCGGTTCTTGGTCGGCTGCGTGCGGGCACGCTTCTTGCCCTTGGGCTGCTGGCGCTGGCCCGACTTGGGCTCGTCGTCGGGGACCGTCTCGGCCGACTCGAGGCCCGGCACGGTCAGCTCCTGCATGTCCTTGCCCTTGCGCTTCATCCGCTCGCGGCGAGCACGCTCGGCCTCTGAACCGGGAGCCGGCATGTTGCGGATGACGTAGAACTGCTGGCCCATGGTCCACAGGTTCGTCGTGAGCCAGTAGATCAGGACGCCGATCGGGAAGTTGATGCCCGAGATCGCGAAGAAGATCGGCATCAGGTACAGCAGGACCTTCTGCTGCTTGGCGAACGGGTTGTCCAGCGCAGCCGCAGGCATGTTCTTGCGCATCAGCTGGTACTGGGTCGTGAAGGTGGTGGCCGACATGAGGATGATGAGGACGGCCGTCAGGATCTTGACGTTGAGGCTGGCGCCGGGCGTCAGGAACGAGTCCGACAGCTTGGCGCCGAAGATCGTCGAGCTCTCGATCTGGGCCGCGACCTCGCGGGTGATCGGGCCGATCGCGTCGTGTCCGGGAACGCCCTCGGCCTGGGCCTTGAGGTTGTTGAGCAGCTGGAAGAGCGCGAAGAAGAAGGGGCTCTGGATCAAGATCGGCAGACAGCTGCTGAACGGGTTGGTCCCGGTGCGTCGGTAGAGATCCATGATCTCCGCCTGCTGCGCCTTCTGGGACTCCGGGTCGCGCTTGCCCTTGTACTTCTTCTGGATCTTCTGCATCTCGGGCTGGATGAGCTGCATCCGCCGCGAGGAGTGGATCTGCCGCACGAAGAGCGGGATGAGCAGGATGCGGACCACGACCGTGAGGCCGACGATCGACATGGCCCAGGCCCATCCGGCGAGATCGCCGTTGAGGCCGATCTTGTCGAAGAGCCAGTGCCAGCCGTACATGACCCAGGCTTCACCGAGCTTGATCGGGTAGAGCAGGGTGTTGAAGAACTCGATCAACGTGTTTCCTCTGTCGTCGGGTGGGCCGGCCGGTTCAGCTCGGGTTCGAGGTGTCTGGGCCACTCACCACTGATCGGCAACCTTATGCCGGTTGGTCAGGTCGTGGGTTCCCGGTGCGGGACTCCGTGCTGTGCGTGCTCGTCGTGCTCGTGGTCGTGCGTGTGGTCGTCCTCGGCCGGGTCGGAGCCGGCGGGACGGAAGTCCTCGGGCCGCACGTCGTTGCGCGTGGCCCATGTCATCGGAACGGGGTCGACCCCGCCCGGGTTCCACGGGTGGCAGCGGCCGAGCCGGCGGATCGCGAGCCAACCACCACGAACCGGGCCGAACCGGGTGAGCGCGGTGACGGCATACGCCGAGCAGCTCGGGTAGAAGCGGCAGCTGGGGCCGGAGAGCGGGGAGATGAAGCGCTGGTAGAGCTTCACCGCGAGCACCAGGGGTGTCGCGAGCACCTGGTTCAGGCTGGTGCTCATGGCCGGCACGCCTTGTCGAGCTGGCGCCCGACCGCGAGGTCGAGCTCGTCCCAGGTGACCTCGGCCGCCGCCGGGTTCGCCCGCACGACGACGTCGAGCCCAGCAGGTATGCCGGCCAGCCGGGTCGCGACGCTGGCGCGCAGGCGCCGTTTGGTGCGGTTGCGCACGACGGCGTTGCCGACGGCCTTGGACACAACAAAACCGACGCGCGGCGGAAGTTCCGCACGCGCATCGGTCCGGTTGGCATGCACGACGATGAGTCGCCCGCCTGCTCTGCTGGCGCCGGGCCCGCGTACTGCCGTCGTGAAGTCCGTCCGCTCACGCAGTCGGTGACGTGCCGGCAGCACGCCGCGGCCTCCGGCTGCTCAGGCCGAGAGCTCGGCGCGGCCCTTGCTGCGGCGGCGGGCGAGGATGGCGCGGCCGGCGCGGGTGCGCATGCGCAGGCGGAAGCCGTGCGTCTTGGCGCGGCGACGGTTGTTCGGCTGGAAGGTGCGCTTGCTCACGAGGTTCTCCGTAGGTTGCAGGGGCCCGTCCGACGTCACGACGACGTCGGCCCGGCTCCCGTTGTGGGGCTTGTGGTGGCCGGTGCGACCGCAATCGGCAAGCCCGTGGAGGGCCGAGGTGGTCCGGCTGAGCCGGTCTCGGGGCCATGGGCATGCGAAAGAGGTCGCAGACACGCTCGGTCAACGATACGGGAGCCCGCGAACGAGGGTCAAACCGACGGAGGCCGCCCCGGTGACCTGGTCAAAACCCACGATCCTCGAAGGTCCGGCAGCGATTGCAAGGCGACACGCCGCCGAACGCGCAGATTGTCGGCGACTCGATTGTCACGAGCGCGCCTGCGGCGGTAGGTTTTCGACTCTCACGATCCTCGCCACCCCATGCACAGGCTGTGGACAAACGTGTGGACAACAGGGCATCGTTCACCAGGACACGGACGGTCCCAGGACGTCCGACCCGGCGGGCTCGAGCCGTTGCTCGTGCCGAACCGAGCCGGGAACGCAACAGGTGCAACGGAATTGACTCAGGGGCAGGTGGGATCAGGTGGCCGATACAGGCGTCGATTACGCGCAGATCTGGCAGCAGACGCTCGGCACCCTCGACTCGGTGGGCCTGTCGAACCAGGAGCGCGCCTTCGTCCGGCTGTGCCGGCTCGTCGGCGTGCTCGACCAGACGGCCCTCGTGCGCGCCCCCAACACGTTCACCAAGGACTTCCTCGAGCAGCGCGTCCGTGAGCAGATCCACGAGGCCCTCGCCAGCCAGCTCGGCCATCCGGTCCAGCTCGCCGTGTCGGTCGACGAGAGCCTCGAGACCGACCTCGGCATGATCAGCGACGAGCCGAGCGGCCAGGTCCACGACGGTGCGCGCGGCGGCCAGGGCGTCATTCAGGGCGGCGGGTCCAGCTCGGCTCCCGGCAACGGCTCCGGTCTCGTCGGCGGTCACCAGAACGGCGGCTACGGCCAGGCGGCGCACAACCCGCTGCGTGACCTGGCCGAGAGTGCCCCGGCGCTCAACGGTGCCGACCTCGACGAGCCGCGCCAGCCGGCCTACGACGTCCAGACGCGGATGGAGCTCGGCCCCGACCCGCTGAGCGCGGGCGAGAGCGGGCCGCTGCGCCTGCAGCAGCGCCCCGAGCCCAGCTCCCCCGGCGACACCCGCCTCAACCCGAAGTACACCTTCGACACCTTCGTCATCGGGGCGAGCAACCGCTTCGCCCACGCGGCTGCGGTCGCGGTCGCAGAGGCCCCGGCCAAGGCGTACAACCCGCTCTTCGTCTACGGCGAGTCGGGGCTGGGCAAGACGCACCTGCTCCACGCGATCGGCCACTACGCCCGCACGATGTTCCCCAACGTGCGCGTGCGCTACGTGAACTCCGAGGAGTTCACCAACGACTTCATCAACAGCATCCGTGACGACAAGGCGAGCGCGTTCCAGAACCGCTACCGCAGCGTCGACGTGCTGCTCATCGACGACATCCAGTTCCTTCAGGGCAAGCTGCAGACCCAGGAGGAGTTCTTCCACACCTTCAACACCCTGCACAACGCGAACAAGCAGATCGTCATCACGAGCGACCTGCCGCCGCGTGAGCTCTCGGGCTTCGAGGACCGGATGCGCACGCGCTTCGAGTCCGGCCTGCTGACCGACGTCCAGCCGCCCGACCTCGAGACCCGCATCGCGATCCTGCGCAAGAAGGCGATCCAGGACCGGATGAAGGTCCCCGACGACGTCCTCGAGTACATCGCGACGAACTTCAGCACCAACATCCGCGAGCTCGAGGGCGCGCTCATCCGCGTCACGGCGTTCAGCAACCTCAACCGCCAGGCGGTCGACCTGCCGCTCGCGGTCATCGTGCTCAAGGACGTGCTGCCCAACGAGACGCCCAACCAGGTGACGGCGGCGACGATCATGGCGGTCACGGCCGCCTACTACGCGGTGACGCTCGAGGACCTCTGCGGCTCGAGCCGCTCGCGCCAGCTCGTGACGGCCCGCCAGATCGCGATGTACCTGTGTCGCGAGATGACCGACCTGAGCCTGCCCAAGATCGGCCAGCACTTCGGCGGCCGCGACCACACGACCGTCATGCACGCGGACCGCAAGATCCGTGAGCTGATGGGTGAGCGCCGTGCCATCTACAACCAGGTCACCGAGCTGACCAACCGGATCCGCCAGCAGTCGCACTGACGCCCGCCGGCGCGGCCCGATGGCGTATGCCGTCGGGCCGGGTCCGCGTCAGGCCGCAGCGCCCGCTCGGGCGGGTGTCGTGGTGCGCCGTGCGGCGATGGTCGCCACCAGGGCCTCGTCCCACGGAGTGGGCCTGAGGTCGAAGGTGCGCTGCGTCAGCTCGGAGTCGAGCACGAACGGCCGCTCGAACTGGTGCCTGGTCTCGCGGAGCTCGCGCATGAAGGGGACGACGAGCCCGGCTGCGGTCCCGAGCGAACGGGGCAGCACGCGTACCCGCCGCTGCTTGACGCCCGCGAGCCGCGCGACGTCGGTGGCGGCCTCGTCGAACGTGCAGGCGGGTGCGGTCGGCACGTGCCACGCACGTCCCCAGCCGTCGTCGCCCGCGGCGACCCGGGCCGCGAGGCGGCCGACGTCGGGGACGTAGGTCCACGAGTGGGGCGCGTCGGCCCGACCGGCAGGGACGACGGGCGGCCGGCCGGCGAGCAGCGCGTCGATGACGACGTCGTTCAGGTAGCTCGTGCGTGGCGTCGTGCCGGGCCCGAAGTAGTCGCTCGAGCGCAGCTCGGTGACGCGCACGTGCCCGGCCTCGTGGCGGGCCAGGGCCTCGGTCCACATGTCGGCCCGGATCCGGCCCTTGTGACCGGTCGGGCGCATCGGGTCGTCCTCGTGCATCGGGGCCGCGACCTCGCCGTAGCCGTAGAGGTTGCCGATGATGACGAGCCCGGCGCCGCTGGCCTCGGCGGCGGCGAGCGTGGCGGCCGCGACGGGCGGCCAGTCGGTGTCCCACGTCGTGTAGCTCGGCGGGTTGACGGCGTTGACGATGCTCGCGGCGCCACGTGCGAGGGCGGTGACGGCGGCGCTGTCACTGGCGTCGACGGCGACGATCTCGACGGCGTCGGGGTGCGTGGCAGCCCAGGGCTGCTCGGTGACGCACCCCGAACGCGAGGCGAGGGTGACGGTGTGGCCGAGCGCCACGAGCGCCGAGGTGGTCGAGCGGCCGACGCCTCCGGCGCCGAGGACGAGGTGGTGGGTCATGTCTGCTCCTTCGAGGTCAAGGTGTGAGCACCGCTCACGTTTCGAGCATCGCACCGGGGCGGGCGTAAAGCAAGAGCACCGCTCACATTTGTTGGTGAACTGTGGCAGGCTCGAAGGCATGGACCCGCTCACCGCCTCCCCGGATCCCGACGCGACCGCCGCCCCGCTGGGCAAGCGGGCGCGCAACCGGCTCGCCGTCGAGGCGGACATCCTGCGCGTGGCCCGAGAGCACCTGGCCACCGACGGGGCGGCGGCGTTGAGCCTGCGGGCCGTCGCCCGCGACCTCGGGATGGTCTCCTCGGGGATCTATCGCTACGTCGAGAGCCGCGACGAGCTGCTCACCCGCCTCATCGTCGACTCGTACTGGTCGCTGGCCACGGCCGTCCGCACGGCCCACGACGCCACCCCCGTCGACGACCTCGAGGGGCGGTGGGACGCGATCGGTCGAGCGCTGCGGTCCTGGGCGGTCGGGCATCCTCACGACTTCGCCCTGATCTACGGCTCGCCCGTCCCGGACTACGAGGCGCCGGCCGAACGCACCGAGGAGCCGGGCACGGCCGTCCTCGTCCTGCTCGTCGCACTGCTCGACGACGTCCGGCGGGCGGGACGGCTCACCGCCCCGGACCGGCTCGGTCTCGTCGCAGTGCACGCCGAGGCCGGGGTGGGTGCCCTGCTCGAGGCGCCGATGTTCGCCGCGACAGAGCTCGACGCCGTCACCCTGACCCAGGGGCTGGCCGCCTGGACCCTCCTCCTCGGCTCCGTGACGAGCGAGGTCTTCGCCCAGCTCGGGCCGGTCCCGGACGGCCGGGCGCTCTTCGAGTGCCTCCTGGCCGCGTCGAGACGGTGCGTCATCGCGCCCGCCGGTGACTAGTCGCCACCCCCGTCACGGTCCGACGGTCCCCGGCCACACGGCATACGTCCACATTCATCCACAGAGTTGTCCACACCTGTGTGCACAGCGTGACCTCTCCGTGACCCAACGGGCACAGACGCGCAGGAGGCCGGGCCAGGGAGAGTTGTCCACCGTCTGTGGACAACTCTGTGGAAGTGGATGCCGTCCCCATGCACAGGTGACTAGTCATCAATCCGTCCAAATCGGACATATGGCAACCCCTCTTCCACACGCCTCTGTGGAAACGTGTGGATGACCGTCGAATAGCTGCGGACAACCCATGGCCTACCTGTGAGGACGATGTGCACGGCCGAAATCGGTCCACAGCACCAGGCCACCGCGTCCGGTACGAGCCCACACGTCGTGCACACCCCGATCGGCGCGCTGACCAGCCTCGACGCGAGTTGTCCACAGGATCCACAGCACCTATGACTATGACGAGATCCCAGTCATAGAGGGGAGCCCCGACAACGAGGGTCAGGTCAGGACACCGGCGCCGGGCGCGGGAGGGCCCACGGATCCCACGTGGAAGGGAGGTGTGTCTTCGCCGCCCCCGCGATTCGGGGAGTGTCTGTGGTGCCAGTCACCGGCAGGCACTAGTGTCTGATCCCCAATGTCCTTCCCCGTCGAAGTGAGTGCACCGTGAAGTTTCGGGTTGAGCGAGACGTCCTGGCCGAGGCCGTGACCTGGGTGGCCCGCGGGCTCCCGGCGCGCCCGCCGGTTCCCGTGCTCGCTGGCGTGCTCGTCGACGCGAACGAGGACGGCACGCTGACGCTGTCCGCGTTCGACTACGAGGTGTCCGCGCGCATCACCGTCCCGGCCGACGTCGCCGAGGCCGGTCAGGTGCTCGTGCTCGGTCGGCTGCTCGCCGACATCTCGCGCAACCTGCCCAACAAGCCGATCGACGTCAGCACGGACGGCACCAAGGTCAACGTCGCGTGCGGGTCGTCGCGCTTCGCGCTCCGCGAGATGCCGGTGGCCGACTACCCGACGCTCCCCGCGTCGCCCGAGACGAGCGGCACCATCGCCGGCGACGTCTTCACCCAGGCGGTCGCGCAGGTCTCGATCGCCGCCGACAAGGGCGACACCCTGCCGATCCTCACGGGCGTGCGCATGGAGATCGACGGCGACAAGGTCACGCTGCTCGCGACCGACCGCTACCGCCTCGCGATGCGCGAGCTGACCTGGAGCCCGGCGGCCACCGACGCCAGCCACATCGCGCTGATCCCGGCCCGCCAGCTCTCCGACACGGCGCGAGCCCTCGGGGCATCCGGCTCGGTCGAGCTCGCGCTCGGTCAGGGCGGCGACGGCCTCATCGGTTTCGAGGCCGGGCAGCGACGCGCGACGACGAGGCTGCTCGACGGCGAGTACCCCAAGGTCACCTCGATCTTCCCGACCTCCGTCGACACCGAGGCGATCGTCGAGACCGCGGCGCTCGAGGAGGCGGTCAAGCGCGTCGCGCTCGTCGCCGAGCGCAACACCCCGGTGCTGCTGAAGTTCACCGAGGGCCAGGTCGCCATCGAGGCCGGCACCGGAGACGACGCCCAGGCGTCCGAGGCCGTCGAGGCGACGCTCAACGGCCCCGAGATCCAGATCGCGTTCAACCCGCAGTTCCTCCTCGATGGCCTGCACGCCGTCGGCACCGCGTGGAGCCGGCTGTCCTTCACCCAGCCGAGCCGCCCGGCCGTGCTGACCGGCCAGGCCGAGGCCGACTCTGAGTCCGACACCAGCTACCGCTACGTCCTGATGCCGGTGCGTTTCGCCAGCTGACGGGGCACCCCTCGTCCCCTGAGGCGCCGCGCTGGGTACGCGTAGCCTCGAACGCGTCACCGGTTCCGCCCCGCACGCTCCCCCGCAGAAAGGCACGCGACATGCAGCTCGGTCTCATCGGTCTCGGCAAGATGGGCGGCAACATGCGCGAGCGGTTGCGCCGCGCGGGCCACGAGGTGGTCGGCTTCGACCGCAACCCCGACGTCGCGGACGTGCGCACCCTCCCGGCTCTCGTCAAGGCCCTCGACGCGCCCCGCGTCGTGTGGGTCATGGTGCCGGCCGGCGACCCGACCCGTGAGACCGTCGCCAAGCTCGCCGAGCTGCTCGAGCCGGGCGACCTCGTCATCGACGGCGGCAACTCCCGCTTCACCGACGACTTCGAGAACGCCAAGCTCCTCGGCGACAAGAAGATCGGCTACGTCGACTGCGGCGTGAGCGGTGGCGTCTGGGGCCTCGAGAACGGCTACGGCCTCATGTGCGGCGGCGACAAGAAGTGGGTCGCCAAGGCGATGCCGATCTTCGACGCGCTGCGACCCGAGGGCCCGCGCGACGAGGGCTTCGTCCACGCCGGCAAGGTCGGCGCCGGGCACTACACGAAGATGGTCCACAACGGCATCGAGTACGGCCTCATGGCGGCGTATGCCGAGGGCTACGAGCTGCTCGAGAAGAAGGACATCGTCACCGACGTCCCCGGCGCCTTCAAGGCGTGGAGCCGAGGCACCGTCGTCCGGTCCTGGCTGCTCGACCTCATGGTCGACGCGCTCGAGGAGAACCCGCACCTCGACGACGTGTCCGACTACACCAACGACTCCGGCGAGGGCCGCTGGACCGTCGAGGAGGCCATCGCCCTCTCGGTGCCGATGCCGGTCATCTCCGCCTCGCTCTTCGCCCGCTTCGCCTCGCGCCAGTCGAGCTCGCCGACGATGCAGGCCGTCGCGGCGCTGCGCGGCCAGTTCGGTGGGCACGAGGTCATGACGATCGCCGAGGGCGAGAAGCTGCGCCAGGGCGACGTGCCCCCGGCACCGGCCAAGAAGGCCGCCGCCACGAAGGGCGCGTCGCGCCGGTCGGCGACGAAGCAGGCGAGCAAGCGCGCGTCGGCGACGGCCTCGAAGGCCAATGTCGGCGCCGCCAAGAAGGCTGCCGCGTCGGGTCGGGCCTCGTCCACGACGGCCACCGACATGGCCGACACCGCGCGCGGCCAGAAGCGCGCGGCGAAGAAGACCGCCACGAAGGCCTGAGCAGAGCGCCGCACCCTCCTTGCACGTCCGTCACCTGACCCTCAAGGACTTCCGCAGCTACACGAGCGCCGAGCTCGCGCTGACGCCGGGGGTCACCACGCTCGTGGGCCTGAACGGGCAGGGCAAGACGAACCTCGTCGAGGCGGTCGGCTACCTCGCGACGCTCGGGTCGCACCGGGTGGCGACGGACCAGCCGCTCGTGCGGTTCGGGGCAGCGCAGGCGATCGTGCGCGGGGCCATCGTGCGCGACGAGCGCGAGACGATGGTCGAGCTCGAGATCACGCCGGGTCGGGCCAACCGGGCCCGGCTCGGGCGCTCCCCGGTCTCGCGGCCCCGGGACGTGCTCGGCACGGTGCGCACGGTGCTCTTCGCGCCCGAGGACCTCGCGCTCGTCAAGGGCGACCCGTCGGAGCGGCGCCGCTTCCTCGACGAGCTGCTCGTCCAGCGCCAGCCGCGGTGGTCGGGCGTCCGGTCCGACTACGACAAGATCCTCAAGCAGCGCAACGCCCTGCTGAAGTCTGCGGCGCCCGTGCTGCGCAAGGGTCCCCGACGCCAGCCGCGCCCGCCACGCGACGGCGACCAGCCGCTCGACGAGGCGCGCGAGGCGGCCCTGCACACCCTCGACGTGTGGAACGACCACCTGGCCACGGTCGGGTCCCAGCTGCTCTATGCCCGTCTGCGGCTGCTGCGCGACCTCGCCCCAGACCTGTCCGAGTGCTACGACGCGGTGAGCGCGGCCTCGTCGAACGCCCGCGCCACCTACAGGAGCTCGCTCCACGAGGACCTCGCCCGACGACTCGCGGCAGGCGAGGTGCCCGAGATCGACGAGCTGCGCGCCGGCATGCTCGACACCCTCGAGCAGGTGCGCTCCAACGAGATCGAGCGCGGCATCTCCCTCGTCGGGCCGCACCGCGACGACCTGGTGCTCTCGCTCGGTGAGCTGCCCGCAAAGGGCTATGCCAGCCACGGCGAGTCGTGGAGCTTCGCGCTGGGACTCAAGCTCGCGGCATACCGCCTCCTGCGGCGCGACCTCGGGGACGACCCGGTGCTCGTGCTCGACGACGTCTTCGCCGAGCTCGACTCGGGGCGGCGCGAGCGGCTCGCTGCGCTCGTCGCCGACTGCGAGCAGGTGCTCATCACGGCCGCGGTCGGCGCGGACGTGCCCGACGTGCTCCGTGAGAACGGAACGACGTATGCCGTCGTGCTCGGTCAGGTGCAGGCGGCGGACTCCCCAACGGCCCCCGCCGAAGCCGCGGTCGAGGATGATGCGGTCGTGGACGACGCGGCCGTCGAGGTTGCGGGCGAGGACGACGATGAGTGACGAGACCCCCGAGGTCGAGGGCGAGGAGCCTCCCGAGCCCACCGACGAGGACACCCGGATCGCCGACGCGGCGGCCTCGGCGCTGGCCCGGGCCCGGGCGGGAGCGGCCGACAAGGGCCTGCGCCCGGGGATGCGACCGAAGAAGCGGCGCCGTCCGATCGGCCAGGCGCCCGTGCTGACCGGCTCGGCGCGCGACGGCCGCGACCCGGCCCTGCTCGGCGACCAGCTCGACCGGCTGCTCCTCGACCGTGGTTGGAAGGTGGACGTCGCGGTCGGTTCGGTGATGGGCCGCTGGCCCGAGATCGTGGGTCCCGACATCGCCGCGCACGTCGAGCCTCAGACCTTCGTCGACGGCATCCTCACCGTGCGCGCGGACTCGACGGCCTGGGCCACGCAGATGCGCCTGCTCGCGTCGTCGCTGCTCGCCCGGATCGACGAGGAGATCGGGGCGGGTGCCGTCAGCGAGCTCAAGGTCGTCGGTCCGAGCGCGCCGTCGTGGAACCGCGGCCCGCGCCGCTCCCCCGACTCGCGGGGACCGCGCGACACCTACGGCTGACCGGCGCCGTGGCCGGCTCGGCCGCGCTCAGACGCCGGAGAGGCCGATGACGACCACGGTGGCGACGAGCAGGACCGTGCCGGCGATGATGATCCACCCCAGCGCGAGCGGGACGCGGCGGGAACGCCCCGGGTCCGCGACCCCGGCGTCAGGCTCGGTCTCGGGGTCCTCGTGGTGGTGGTCGTCGTTGCCGACCGCGTCGGGGTCAGCGTCCGGCGCGACCTCCGGGACCACGGTCGGTGGGGTGCTCTCCCCCGGCTGCATCCGGACAGCGGCCGCGGGATCGCCGCGGAGCGCGGAGCCGACAGCGTCGGCGATCGAGGTGAGCACCTGGGACACGACGGGCGGCAGCGGCGCGCCGTCCGGACCGGTGACGACGGTGCGCCGCGTGACCGCGCTGCCCGAGCTGCTCGCCCGCGACAGGTCGAGGGAGTCGAGTCGTCCGTCGGGTCCCGGGTCGACGCCCGCGGCGAGGAGCTGTGCGCGCACGTCCTCGGGCAGCTCGTCCCACGAGCCGTACTCGCGGCCCCCGACGTTGATCCTGATCACCCAGCGAACTGTAGGGCCGCTCGGAGGGCGTGTGTCGGTGTTCCGACGCAGACTGTTCGCATGACCTCGACGCAGCCCTCGACCGACCCTCGGACGCCGCTCTGCACCATCGTCCCGCCCTACATGCTCGAGGCGATGGCGGCCAGTGACGAGCCGGCCCTGGCCGCGCACGCCCGCGAGGCCCTGCGCCACGACGAGGACCTGCGCTCCACCCGCCGCACGCCCACGGCCCGGCCGACCACGCGCCGTGCCCCGCGCCGTGAGGACGTCACCACCCCGGGGGCCCACGGCACGGGTCCGCACCGCACCATCTCCGACGCTGCGGGTGCCCAGACGACGCCCGGCACGACCGTGCGCACCGAGGGCGCGGCCGCGACCGGCGACGTCGCGGTCAACGAGGCCTACGACGGACTCGGCGCGACCTGGGAGCTGTGGTCGACGGCGTACGACCGTGACTCGCTCGACGGCAAGGGGATGCCGCTGCTCGCGACGGTCCACTACGGCCGCAACTACGACAACGCGTTCTGGGACGGCTCGCAGATGGTGTTCGGCGACGGCGACGGCGTCGTCTTCGAGCGGTTCACGCAGAGCCTCGACGTCATCGGGCACGAGCTCGCGCACGGCGTCACCGAGCACACGGCCGGGCTGCTCTACCAAGGTCAGTCCGGAGCGCTCAACGAGTCGATCTCCGACGTCTTCGGGGTCCTCGTCAAGCAGAAGACGCTGGGACAGAGCGCGGCGCAGGCCGACTGGCTCGTCGGTGCCGAGCTGCTCAACAGCTCGGTCCAGGGCCGGGCGCTGCGCGACATGCGCAACCCCGGCACGGCCTACGACGACCCGCGCCTCGGCAGGGACCCGCAGCCCGCTCACATGGACGGCTACGTCGACACGCAGGACGACAACGGTGGCGTCCACATCAACTCCGGCATCCCCAACCGCGCCTTCGTGCTGGCGGCCGACGCGATCGGCGGCAACGCCTGGGAGGGCCCGGGGGCGATCTGGTATGCCGTCGTGTCGGGTGCCGGCATCAAGGCCGACTGCGACTTCGCGACCTTCGCCGACCTCACGGTCGCTGCCGCCGCGAGCGCGCACGGTGACGGCTCCGCCGAGCAGAAGGCCGTGCGCTCGGCCTGGGAGCAGGTCGGGGTGCTCGGAGCGTCCCCGGCCGCACCGGCCGCTGGGGCCGACGGCGCCGACGGCTCGGTCCCGGCGCCCAGCCCGAGCGGGCCCCGCGGGGGTCAGGCACCCGGCGCCGACGCGCAGCTGCTGCTGCGGCGCACCGGCGGCTTCGCCGGTCAGGTCCGCGAGCGGCGGCTTGCCCTCGGCGAGCTGCCCGAACGGGACGCCAAGGACTGGCAGCACCTGCTGGCCGCGCCGACGCTCCAGCGCATCGCCGCCTCGACCGAGCGCACCCACCCCGACGCCTACATCTACTCCGTCGTGTGCGACGAGGCCGGGTGTGACGTGACGCTCCAGGAGCCGCACCTGCCCGAGGCGATCCACTCCCTCTTCGAGCGCACCCTCGCCGAGTACTGAGGCGTCGGCGGCTCGGCGCCCCGCACCCCCGGCGCCCGCGCCCTCGGCGCCCCGCGCTCGGGGTCCTTGTGTCGGGGTCGTCCCGGTGCGGCTGCCGGGCCTGCCGAAACGAGGGGAAGTCTTTACGAATCCTTGCCGGACGCGAGGGTCCCGTGCGTGGTTGCCTGTGTCGTCGCCACCATCACGGCGCCACCACCACGTCGCCCTCACCGCGTCGTCACCCCGAAAGGTTCGACATGCGTCGCATGCCTCTCATCGCCACCGCCTCGGTCGTCGCCGCGGTCGGCGCGCTCCTCTCGACGGCCGCCACCGGTTCGGCCGCCGCGCCCCTCTCCTCGGCGGCGGTCGCCTCGATGCCCGCGGACCTCACGCTCGTCCAGGTGCGCCAGAGCCTGCTCGGCTCGCACAGCTGGTACGCCCAGACCTACCGCGGTGTCCCGGTGCTCGGCGGCTTCTACGCCTTCCACTCGACGGGGGCGTCCGCGTCGGTCGACGACGGGCGTCGTGTCGTCACCGGCCTCACCTCGGTCTCGCCGGGTGTCGCGCGCTCGTCGGCCGCCACCGCGGCCAAGGGCCACGGCAACGCCCGCAGCAGCCGGCTCGTCGTCGTGCCCGGCGCCGCCGGTGCGAGCGCGACCCTCGCGTGGCAGGTCACGACCGACCAGGACAAGCAGGTTCTCGTCGACGCGCGCAGCGGACGGGTCACCCGGGTCACCGACGAGCGGGTGCTCGCGAACGGCTCCGGCAAGGTCTTCGACCCCAACCCCGTCGTCGCCCTGCAGAACGAGTCGCTCAAGGACGCGAACAACGCCGACTCGGCCGTCCCGGCCTCTGCCTACACGACGGTGACGCTCGCCAACCTCGACGGCTCCGGCTACCTCAAGGGCAGCTGGGCCAACGTCACGAACAGCAAGAAGGGCAAGAACGCCGGCGCCTTCTCGTCGTCGCTGGCCTTCGCCTACACCCGCAGCGACACGCGGTTCGAGCAGGTCAACAGCTACTACGCCGTGGACCGGGTCCAGACCTACATCCAGGGCCTCGGCTTCGCCGACGTCAACCACGAGGCGCAGGACCTCAGCATCAACACGACGACGCAGGACAACTCCTGGTACACCCCGAGCCAGGACACCATCACGGTCGGCACCGGCGGCGTCGACGACGGCGAGGACCAGGAGGTCGTGTGGCACGAGTACGGCCACGCGGTCCAGGACGACCAGGTGCCCGGGTTCGGCAGCGGCTCCGACGCGGGCGCCATCGGCGAGGGCTTCGGTGACTACCTCGCGGCCACGATGTCGCAGGGCAGCTCGGCCGACACGGCCACCACGCCGTGGGCCTGCGTCATGGACTGGGACTCGACGTCCTACACGTCGACGACGCCGCACTGCATCCGTCGGCTCGACACGACCAAGACCGTGGCCAACCGCACCGGTGAGGTGCACGCCGACGGCGAGATCTGGAGCCACGCACTCTGGGACGTCAACAAGGCCTTCGGCCGCGACAAGGCGACCCGGATCATCCTCGAGGCGCAGTTCTCCTACGCCCCGACGACGACGTGGGCCGCTGCGGCCCAGAAGACCGTCGACGCCGCCACGGCGCTCTACGGCTCGACCGACGCCGCCACGGTGCGCGCCGCCTTCCAGGCCCGCGGCATCCTCTGAGCCGCCGCGCCTCGGGGCGCTGATCGCGTATGCCGGGAGGCCGGGTTCCGCTGGGACCCGGCCTCCCGGCATACCTCCGTCCCACGCCGGGACGACCCGGGAAAGGCCTGTGGACGACGGCCCGGCCGGACGACTTCGGAGGAGGAGAATGGGGACCGGCGGCAGTCTCGAGGTGGCCGACGGCGTTGCGGCGGGTGAAGGTGCCTGAGGCGCGCTGGATCCCCCTGGTGTGATCCTCCCCTCGGATCCACGGGTTCTCGGGCCGGAAAGTGGCCGTTTCGCGCGTCTGAGGGCACGGTTTCCCGCGCCGGACCGTTAGACTGGTGAGGTTGCGGCTCGACGTCCACGTCGAGCCGCCCGCATGAGGTCTGACCACCGAGGAGAGACGTGTCCGACGCCGACGAGCCGATCACCACCAGCACCACCCCCAGTTCCACCGGATCCGACTCCGTGGCAGCAAACGGCACAGCGACTCCTGACGCAGCGGCACCGGTCGTCCCCGCAGCGCCCGCGATCCCCGCCGACGTCCGGCCCAACGGCGTCGACTACGACGCGAGCGCGATCACCGTCCTCGAGGGTCTCGAGGCCGTGCGCAAGCGCCCCGGCATGTACATCGGCTCGACCGGCCCCCGCGGCCTGCACCACCTCGTCTACGAGATCGTCGACAACGCCGTGGACGAGTCGCTCGCCGGCTACGCCGACACCATCGACGTCACCCTCCTCGCCGACGGGGGCGTGCGGGTCAAGGACAACGGCCGCGGCATCCCCACCGACATCCACCCGGTCGAGCAGATCAGTGCCGTCGAGCTCGTCCTGACGCAGCTGCACGCCGGCGGCAAGTTCGGCGGCGGCGGCTACAAGGTCTCCGGTGGCCTGCACGGCGTCGGCAGCTCCGTCGTCAACGCCCTCTCGACCCGGCTCAAGGCCGCGGTCCGCCAGAAGGGCCACGTCTTCCGGATGAGCTTCTCCGACGGCGTGCCCGACGGGCCCCTCGAGAAGCAGGAGGCCACCGACGAGACCGGCACGACGATCACCTTCTGGGCCAACGACGACATCTTCGAGACGGTCGACTACGACTTCGAGACCATCCGGGCCCGGATGCAGCAGATGGCCTTCCTCAACAAGGGCCTGACGATCAACCTCGTCGACGAGCGGATCGAGCAGCCCGCGGGCGAGCAAGACGTGGACCTCGACGACCTCGATGAGGACCTCGAGGTCGTCGACGAGTCGACCGACGACGACGAGCCCCAGGACGCGGCGGCCGGCGACACTGCCGGCGGCGAGAAGAAGAAGGTCACCGCCAAGCGGGTCAGCTACCGCTACGACAACGGCCTCGTCGACTACGTCAACCACATCAACGGCAGCAAGCGCAGCGAGCCGGTCCACCCCGAGGTCATCTCGATCGAGGTCGAGGACGAGGCCCGCTCGCTCAGCCTCGAGCTCGCCATGCAGTGGACCAACGCCTACAGCGAGTCGGTGCACACCTACGCCAACGCGATCAACACCCATGAGGGCGGCACCCACGAGGAGGGCTTCCGCGCGGCGATGACCAAGCTGGTCAACGACTTCGCGCGCCGGCAGAACCTCCTCAAGGAGAAGGACGAGAACCTCACTGGCGACGACGTGCGCGAAGGTCTCACCGCCGTCATCTCGGTCAAGCTCGCCGAGCCGCAGTTCGAGGGCCAGACCAAGACCAAGCTCGGCAACTCCGAGGTCAAGGGCTTCGTCCAGCGCGCCATGACCGAGGAGTTCGGACACTGGCTCGGTGCACACCCCAACGAGGGCAAGGACATCGTCCGCAAGTCGGTCCAGGCCGCGGCCGCGCGCATGGCGGCCCGCAAGGCCCGTGAGGCGACCCGCCGCAAGGGCCTGCTCGAGTCGGGCGGCCTGCCGGGCAAGCTCAAGGACTGTCAGAGCAAGGACCCGAGCATCTCCGAGGTCTTCATCGTCGAGGGCGACAGCGCCGGCGGCTCGGCCACCCAGGCCCGCAACCCGCACACCCAGGCGATCCTCCCGATCCGCGGCAAGATCCTCAACGTCGAGAAGGCGCGCATCGACAAGATCCTCGCCAACAACGAGGTCCAGGCGCTCATCTCGGCCTTCGGCACGGGCATCGGCGAGGACTTCGACATCGACAAGGCGCGCTATCACAAGATCGTGCTGATGGCCGACGCGGACGTCGACGGCATGCACATCCGCACCCTGCTGCTGACCCTGCTCTTCCGCTTCATGCGCCCGCTCATCGAGGCCGGCTACGTCTACCTCGCGCAGCCGCCGCTCTTCCGCCTGCGGTGGAGCAATGCCGAGCACCAGTTCGCCTACAGCGACCGCGAGCGCGACGGCCTGCGGCTGCTCGGTGAGGGCAAGGGCTGGCGCCTGCCGAAGGACAACCCGATCCAGCGCTACAAGGGCCTCGGCGAGATGAACTACCAGGAGCTCGGCGAGACGACGATGGACCAGAGCACGCGCACGCTGCTCCAGGTCACGCTCGACGACGCCGCGAAGGCCGACGAGGTCTTCGCCGTGCTCATGGGTGAGGACGTCGAGTCGCGGCGCTCCTTCATCCAGAAGAACGCGCGCGACGTGAAGTTCCTCGACATCTAGCCGACCGCCGCCGTATGCCGTCGAGCCCGGCCTCGCTGGGACGGGACGTTCCACGTGAAACGGGCGACACGGCATACGCCATCGGTGGCGACCCACGCACCTGTACGAATGTGACTGAGAGACAAAGGGATCTGACGTGAGCGACGACCTGCCTCCCAACGACGGAGACGACGTCAACGAGACGCCCGGCAACGAGACGCCCGGCAACGAGACACCTGGCGACGAGACACCCGACCAGAGCATCGAGGACATCCTCGGCCCCGACCCGGAGGCTGACACGGACGCCGACGACGAGGGCGACCCCAACGCGAGCGCGGTCGTCGTGCCGAGCGACATCGGCCAGCACGACCGGGTCGAGCCGATCGACCTCAACACCGAGATGCAGCGCAGCTACATCGAGTACGCCATGTCGGTCATCGTCAGCCGCGCCCTGCCCGACGTGCGCGACGGCCTCAAGCCCGTGCACCGCCGCATCGTCTACGCGATGTACGACGGCGGCTACCGGCCCGACCGCGGCTACAACAAGTGCGCGCGCGTCGTCGGCGACGTCATGGGCCACTACCACCCGCACGGCGACTCGGCGATCTACGACGCCCTCGTGCGCCTCGTGCAGGACTGGTCGCTGCGCTACCCGCTCGTCGACGGCCAGGGCAACTTCGGCTCCCGAGGCAACGACGGCGCCGCCGCCCCGCGATACACCGAGTGCCGGATGGCCTCGATCGCGATGGAGATGGTCCGCGACATCGAGCAGGACACCGTCGACTTCGTCCCGAACTACGACGGCAAGACGATGCAGCCGGCCGTGCTGCCGAGCCGCTTCCCCAACCTGCTCGTGAACGGCTCCGCCGGCATCGCCGTCGGCATGGCCACGCAGATCCCCGCGCACAACCTGCGCGAGGTCGCGGCCGGCGCGCAGTACTACCTCGACCACCCCGAGATCTCGCGCGAGGACCTGCTCGAGGCGCTGCTCGGCATCATCAAGGGCCCGGACTTCCCGACCGGCGCGCTGATCATGGGTCACAAGGGGATCGAGGAGGCCTACCGCACGGGCCGCGGCTCGATCATCATGCGGGCGGTCGTCGAGGTCGAGGAGATCCAGAACCGCCAGTGCCTCGTCGTCACCGAGCTGCCCTACCAGGTCAACCCGGACATGCTCGCGCTCAAGATCGCCGACCTCGTCAAGGACGGCAAGATCTCGGGCATCGCCGACATCCGTGACGAGACCTCGGGCCGCACCGGCCAGCGCCTCGTCATCGTGCTCAAGCGCGACGCCGTCGCGAAGGTCGTGCTCAACAACCTCTACAAGCACACGCAGCTGCAGACGACGTTCGGCGCCAACATGCTCGCCCTCGTCGACGAGGTGCCGCGCACGCTGCCGCTCGACGGCTTCATCCGCCACTGGGTCGACCACCAGGTCGAGGTCATCGTCCGGCGCACGACCTTCCGCCTGCGCAAGGCCGAGGCCGACATCCACATCCTGCGCGGTCTGCTCAAGGCCCTCGACCGACTCGACGAGGTCATCGCCCTCATCCGTGGCTCACGCACCGTCGACATCGCCCGCGACGGCCTCATCGAGCTGCTCGAGATCGACGAGATCCAGGCCAACGCGATCCTCAACATGCAGCTGCGCCGCCTCGCGGCCCTCGAGCGCGAGAAGCTCATCGAGGCCCACGACGAGCTGCAGACCCTCATCGACGAGTACACCGCGATCCTCGCCTCGCCGGTGCGCCAGCGCGAGATCATCAGCGAGGAGCTCGCCGACATCGTCGAGCGCTACGGCGACGAGCGACGCACGACGATCGTGCCCTTCGACGGCGACATGTCGATGGAGGACCTCATCCCCGAGGAGGACGTCGTCGTCACGATCACCCGTGGTGGCTACGCCAAGCGCACCCGGGTCGACCAGTACCGCTCGCAGAAGCGCGGCGGCAAGGGGGTCCGCGGTGCGTCGCTGCGCGGCGAGGACGTCGTCGAGCACTTCTTCACGACGACGACCCACCACTGGCTGCTCTTCTTCACCAACCTCGGCCGCGTCTACCGTGCCAAGGCGTACGAGCTGCCCGAGGGGTCGCGCGACAGCAAGGGCCAGCACGTGGCCAACCTGCTCGCCTTCCAGCCCGGCGAGCAGATCGCCCAGGTGCTCGCGATCCGCGACTACGCCAAGGCCGACTACCTCGTCCTCGCCACCCGTGCGGGCCTGGTCAAGAAGACGCGCCTGGCCGACTACGACTCCAACCGCTCCGGC
This sequence comes from Terrabacter sp. Root181, assembly GCF_001428505.1. Lineage (GTDB taxonomy): Bacteria > Actinomycetota > Actinomycetes > Actinomycetales > Dermatophilaceae > Terrabacter. The sequence continues at coordinate 90,377 of NZ_LMHU01000001.1, read as the reverse complement.
GGCCTCATCGCGATCAACCTGCGCGAGGGCGACGAGCTCGTCGGCGCCGGCCTCGCGTCCAACCGTGACGACCTGCTCCTCGTCTCGCGCAAGGGCCAGTCGGTGCGCTTCACCGCGACCGACGAGGCGCTGCGCCCGATGGGCCGCTCGACCTCCGGCGTCACGGGCATGAAGTTCCGCCACGGCGACGACCTGCTCGCGATGTCGGTCGTCGAGGAGGGCGAGAGCCCTGACGTGTTCGTCGTCTTCGAGAACGGCCTCGCCAAGCGCACCCCCGTCTCGGAGTACCGCCTCCAGGGTCGCGGTGGCCTCGGCATCAAGGTCGCCAAGCTCTCCGAGAAGGGCGGCGACCTCGTCGGGGCCCTGACCGTCATCGCCACCGACGAGGTCATGGTCGTCATGGAGAAGGGCAAGATCGTGCGCTCGCGCGTGGACGAGGTGCGCCACACCGGCCGCTCGTCACAGGGCGTGAAGTTCGCGACGCCCGACAAGGGCGACTCGATCGTGGCCGTGGCCCGAAACGCCGAGTCCGCCATCGTCGTCGGTGAGATCGTGGACGGTGACGGTGCGGAGGGTGCCGGGGGTGGCGAGTCCGCTGGTGACGCGGCGTCCGCTCCGGGAGCGCCCGCTACGGTTCCCGGCCCTGATGGCGTACCGTCGGACGAGACGTCGGGTGACGAGGCGAGCTCGTCGGACACCGACAACGGAGGTGACGAATGAGCGCGACCAGCCCTGAGGGCTCCGTCAGCGGGCCCGGCACGTCGACGCGGGCAGGCAGCGGCTCCGGCTTCTCCGACGACCAGGGCCAGAACGGCTCCTACTACGCCGCGAGCGGCGCGTCCGGCAGCACGTCCGGTGCCTCCAGCGCCGAGCAGGCCACCGCGCTCTCGCGTGGCGCGGTCACCAGCCGCACCGCTCCGACGCAGCGGGTCGGCTCCGGCCAGTCCGGCGCGGCCTCCTCGGCGAGCACCGGTACGCGCACCGCGACCGCGACTCGCAAGCACAAGGGCCCGCGCCGCGTCCGCCTCGCCGTCGCACGTGTCGACCCGTGGTCGGTCATGAAGATGAGCTTCCTGCTCTCCGTCGCGCTCGGCATCGCCGGCGTCATCCTCACGGCCGTGCTGTGGATGATCCTGTCGACGATGAACGTCTTCACCGACATCGAGGGCGTGCTCCAGTCGCTCCAGACCACGACGTCCGACCCGTTCTCGATCAAGGACTACGTCGGCTTCGGCCGCGTCGTGTCGCTCTCGATCGTCATCGGCGTCATCGACGTCATCCTCATGACGGCGATCGCGACCGTCATGGCCTTCCTCTACAACATCTGCTCGGCCCTCGTCGGTGGCGTGCAGCTGACGCTCACCGACGACTGAGACCCGCCCTAGCGGCCCTCCACCGGCGTCGCGGACGCGGCGACACGGCATACGCGAACGGCCCCCGCCCTCACCGGCGGGGCCCGTTTTGTGTGAGGCGAGGTGCATCGGGTAACGTTTCCCCTCGCGTCCGGTCAACATCTCTGATGGGGTGGGCCGGCCGCGCGAAGGTGACGATGGGCCTATAGCTCAGACGGTTAGAGCGCTTCCCTGATAAGGAAGAGGTCGGAGGTTCAAGTCCTCCTAGGCCCACCATCACCGCCCCCACGGAGAGGATCCCTCGCATGCTGAAGCGTCTCGCCCTCGTCGGTGCAGCCGTCGCCGGCGTCGTCTTCCTTCGGAAGAAGGCCAAGCAGCAGCAGGCCGAGCAGGACCTCTGGACCCAGGCCACCGACGACGTGCAGGCACCGGTCGCGCCGGCTCCCCGTCCCACGGCGACCGACGAGGCGTCCACCTCGTCCTGAGGCCGTTCTCCCCACTCGGGGCCATGGCGCAATTGGTAGCGCACCTGCTTTGCAAGCAGGGGGTTAGGGGTTCGAGTCCCCTTGGCTCCACCACACTTCAGAGGCCCCCTTCCGCACGTCGGGAGAGGGCCTCTGACGCGTCCGTACCCAGTGAAGTATTGCGTGTCGCCGCAGGCCGTTGGTCGTCGAACGGCCGGGCTCGGCCGTTGACCAGCGCAGACGGCGTCGCCCACTGGCAGCTAGAGAACGACGCTGGCCGCGGCGAAGTCTGCCGCCGGCATTGGGGTCCGAAGCTGCCAGGTGATCGCGATCGGCCGCTCTCCACGGTGCTCGACGTACCGCGCTTCTCCGAGGAAGAGGTACGGCGCACCCGTGCCGAAAGCGGAGACCTTCTGCGGACGAGTGAAGAGGAGGACGTGGCTGCCGTTGGCGCGGTGGTTGAGGTAACGCTGGCCGGTCTTGGACGCAACCGATGTCACAGACTGCGACTCCCAGTGAAACAGGTCGGGACTGATCGCATAGTCCTGGTACATCGTCGTCGGTGAGTAGTCCGCCTCGGACTTATGCAGGGTCACGAGGAAGGCGTCGGCATTTGCCGCTGGCGAAAAGAGGACCCCCTCCCGGAAGCTATTGGGCTTCCGTCCGTCGATCGACACATAGTCCAGCGCAGAGACGATCTCCTCCCGTGTGTACCGGGCGTGGACCCGGAGCGGCCGCATGCCCAGCTCACCCGGCAGTCGAGTGGCGACTCGCTCGGCCCCCTGCAGTCCCAGTCTGACCACAGCCCTCAGATCCTCGCGCACGGCGGGTTCCTGCCGAAGCGCGTCAAGCCCGGCGCCATACGAGTCGAACCCACCCCCATCCGGCCACATCGAGAAGAACAGCATGCGCCCGTAGGCCTGAAGCACCGGGTCGGCGGAGTCGTAACGCGGCGAGTCATCACGCAACCACGCGAGATAGGCTCCCGCGCGCTCGCGATCGTCGACATGGCAAAGCGCGCGGGCCCGCTTCAGAAGAGACAGCTCCATCGGTCCCTCCTGCGGCACCTCGAGCCCCGCCTCGCGCCTCAGGCGAGCCCACGAGCGATCGCCGCGGATCACGTCGACCAGCTCCACGCCGGAGTCGTCGAGGAACGTACCCAGGTCGTCGATGGGGTGGGCTCGCAGCTCCGACGTGATGTTGGGCCAGCGTTTGGTGACCTGACTCTTGATGTTGTCGAGAACGAGGTTCTGACTCTGGTGGTCGAGCACGATCTGCGTTCCGGCGGGAAGGAACGGAAAGCCCTGTTCGATGTCGCGCTCGAGCACGGCGCGAGTACTGCCGGTCATCGCCCGGAACCTTTGATCGAACCGGAACTCCTTGCGGTGGTGGCCGACGAAGTCGAGTGCGGTGAGCACTGCCTTGTCGTTCGCACGTCGGAGCCCTCGTCCAAGTTGTTGCAGAAAGACCGTGGAACTCTCCGTGGGCCGGAGGAAGAGCACGGTGTTGATGGCCGGTACGTCGACCCCCTCGTTGAACACGTCGACGGTGAACACCACCTGTACGGCACCGTCTCGAAGGTCCTTAACCGCGGCGTCACGGTCAGCGGATGCAGCGTCGCCGAGCACCGCCGCCGCTTTGATCCCGGCATCGTTGAAGACTTTGGTCATGTAGCGCGCATGGTCGCGGGAGACACAGAAGCCGAGCGCCTTCATTGCAGTGAGGTCGGCGACCTTGTCACGAACAGCCTTCAGGACGATCCGGGCGCGAGCGTCATTGCCGGTGAACAGATTCGACAACTCGCCTGGGTCGTAGGCGCCGGCCTTCCAGTCCACGCGGGTCATGTCCATGCCATCGGCGACGGCGAAGTAGTGGAACGGGGTCAACAGGTCTGCTCTGAGGGCGTCCCACAGCCGCAACTCGGCCGCGGTGCGGCCGCCGAAGAACGACCGCACGTCCAGGCCGTCGCCACGTTCAGGGGTGGCTGTCAGGCCAAGCAGCTCACGGGGGTTGAGGTGATCGAGGATCCGTCGGTAAGTCTTCGCCTCTGCGTGGTGGAACTCGTCAATGACGACGACTCGATAGGCCCCCGCGGGGATGTTCGTGATGCCGTAGGCCGACAGTGACTGCACCGAAGCGAAGACGTGCTCCCACCGTTCGGGGCGACGACCGTCCACGTAGAGCTCGCCGAAGTTTGCGTCGGCGAGAACCTCTCGGTAGGTCCGCAGGGACTGCTGGAGGATCTCTCGCCGGTGGGCGACGAAGAGCAGTCCCGGAAGCGTCGGACCATCGGCGGCCATGCGCCGGTAGTCGAGCGCAGCGACAACCGTCTTCCCGGTACCAGTCGCCGCGACCAGGAGGTTCCGGTGGCGGCCATGCACGATTCGCTCGACTTCAAGCTGGTCGAGCATCTCCTGTTGGTAGGGGTACGGCCGCACCTCGAGGCCCGAGAGCGTCAGCGTCACCCTGTCGTTGATGCGCTTGCCGGCTGCTTCAGCCAGCGCGTCGTCCAGCCTGTCGCGGTCCGCGTCGGGGTCGTAGCTCTCGAACGTGGCGTCGTTCCAGTAGCTGTCGAACGTGGCGAGGAACTTCCGCAGTACAGGCGGCGTGGACACGGACGACAGGCGCACATTCCACTCGACGCCATCGAGCATCGCCGCGCGGGAAAGATTGCTGGAGCCGACATAGGCCGTGTCGAAGCCGGTGTTGCGCCGGAAGAGCCACGCCTTCGCGTGGAGTCGTGTTCGCTGCGCGTCGTGCTGGACCTTGACCTCGGCCCCGAAGTCCCTCACGAGCCGATCCAGGGCGTCCCGCTCGGTAGCCCCCATATAGGTCGTCGTGATGAGGCGGAGAGGGACGCCACGCTCGCAGGCGCTCTTGAGTCGGTCCTCGAAGAGGCGAAGGCCGTACCACTTGACGAAGGCCATGATGACGTCGACCCGGTCGGCACTAGCCAGCTCGGCTCGAATCTCGTGGCCCACCCCTGGCTCACCGTGCGCGTTGGTGAGGAGGGCGGCATCCGAGAGTGGGGTCGACGGACGCTCACTCAACACCCCGAGAACCGCGCCGGGAGCGGGTGGCGTAGTCAGAGCGAGAAGCTGCCCAGCCCTAGAGACCGAATCCTCGGAAGCCCCGAGAGCCTCGACCAGCTGGTTAACCATGGCCAAGCGACGCCCCGCATCCCGCTCCTGGCGCAGGAACCTCAGCGTCACATCGCGGACGTGCCGTGCCAGGACGTCCGGCTCGTCAGCCTCGTCGACTAAACCGCGGTGAACGTCGAGGGCTGAAACACCCGCCAGGCGCTGCTCCAACGCGCGCGTGATGAGACTCTCGTACAGCCCCTCGAGCAGGCCCTCTTCCCCGTTGCTCACCCGAGGCAGCTTGCCAGGTGCGGGCAACAGAAGCCGCGCTTTTCAGTTCGGCGGCAGGAATCGTTGGCCGACGAATGTCCATTGCCTATTTCTTGGGCGCGGGGACTGACTCCAGACCATTCCCGACAGCTAGGAACCAGTCGTTCTCCGAGAGGTGATCGCGAAGCACCCAGTGGCAAAGTCGAAGCAGTGCCATCTCCGATGGAATGTGGCGCCTTTTCGCATCAGCGTCATGTTCAGTCGCCTGGCTGCGTCAGCGCCCACGGCCCCCCCGAGCGTCGCCAGGCCGGCACCCGACGCGTCGGAGGATCACTCGATCAGGTGATGTCTCGCCCGCCAGCACGGGACGAGGAGGAACAGCATGGCCGTCATCATGATCTCCGAGGTGCCGGGTGCCGACCGCGGCCTGGTCGAGGGCCTCCGGGCCTCCGGGCTGCTCGACGCCCTGCCCAAGATGCCGGGCTTCGTCAGCCACGTCAGCGGCCCGACCGACACCGGCTTCCGCGTCGTCGAGGTGTGGGACCGGAAGGAGTCGCACCAGGCTTGGTACGACCACCACGTCGCACCCAACCTGCCGACCGGACTGTCCGCCACCCCGCCCGAGTACATCGAGCTGATGATCACCCTGCCCGAGCCCCACGACGAGCCTCACGGCCACCGGGCCCCGCGGCGACCGCCTGAGGGCCCGGTCATGGACAACACCGCGACGATGCGTCGCGCCTACGAGCTCATCAACCACGGCGACATCGACGGCTTCGGCGAGCTGATGGCCGAGGGCTTCGTCGAGCACGAGGAGGTGCCGGGCCTCGCGCCCACCAAGGCGGGCGTGATCGACGTTCCGCGCCTACCGCGTCGCCTTCCCAGACCTGCACATGAAGGCTGTCGAGGTGCTCGAGAGCGGCGACCGGACCATCGCCCGGGTGGCCGCGTCGGGCACCCAGCGCGGCGAGTTCATGGGCCTGCCGGCATCCGGCCGCCACGCCGAGACCCAGCTCATCGACATCATGCGGTTCGACGCCGACGGCAAGATCGTCGAGCACTGGGGCGTCATGGACATGCTGACGATGATGCAGCAGCTCGGTGCCATCCCGGACGGCCCGCCTGCACCTCCGGGGAAGTCGGCCGGCCACTAGGCGGACGCGGCGACCACGGGTGCTGCCGACTCGCCGGCACCCGGCGGCCGCAGCGCCGGCGCACCGAGGGCGACCCCGAGCCCGGGGTCGCCCTCGCGGGCCGCCCGGCGTGAGGGCCGCGCGAGCCGCCGCCATCCGCGCTCAGTCGTGCTCGCGGACGGCGAGCGTCAGGGCGTTGAGGCGCAGCTGGATGCCGCCGCGCAGGTGGGCCAGGTCGACGTCGCCCGTGCCATCAGTCGTCGTGACGAGCGTGACCTGCTCGGTCCACGTGAGCTGCGTCGACCGTCCGTCGTCGGCGGGCTCCAGCTCGACGGTCACGAGCGAGGCCCAGCGCACCACGCCGTCGACCACGGCCCGGTAGGCGAGGACGAGGCGGCGGTCCGGCTCGAGGTCGAGGTAGTGGGACTGGTTCTCGAGGACCTCGGGCGGTGCCTCGAGCGTGGTGAACGACGCCCGCGCCGTCTCACCCCCGCCCACGCGGAAGTCGTGCTCGTAGCTCGCGCCCGAGCCGGGCATGCGGACCCAGCGTCGCCGGATCGCGTCGTCGGAGAAGGCCGCCCACACCGCACTCGGCGCGGCGGGGACGGTACGCGAGAGGCTCAGGGTGTCGTGCCGCATGTCTGCTTCAAGGACGTGGAGGGCGGATCTACTCCCGCCGGACGCCAGCCGGTGCCCACCGTTCCGGTGGTTGGGGCGCCGTGACGGGTCGGGCAGGAGCAGACTGCCGTCATGAGCTCGAGCGTGCCGGACGCCGACGACCTCACCGAGTCCCTCACCCGCCAGGGCGTACGTGTCGTGGCGGGGTGGGCGACCAACGCCTCCAACCTCGTCCACGCGAAGTCGATGCCGGTCGAGCGGACTGCCGCCTTCGTCGCGGCCGGCGCGGGCATGTCGCAGGTCCACCACGGCTACTCGCTCGACGGCTCGATCCAGCTCACGCCGTTCTACGACGCGGTCGGCGACCTGCGGATGCGTCTCGTGCCCGAGGGCGTACGCGTGCTGCCCGGTGGTCTGGCCGCCGGGCCCACGCACGTGGTGACGCAGGACGGCGAGCCGGATCCGACCGCGCCGCGTCACGTCCTCGCGGAGATGGTCGACCGGCTGGCCGCTGCCGGCCTGACCGCCCGGGTCGGCCACGAGCTCGAGTTCGTCCTCGTCGCCCCGGACGGGTCGGCGCTCCCACACGCGGCGTGGACGCCCTACGGCCTGACGGCCCTCGTCGACCGGTCGGCGCTCATCGGCGAGATCGTCGACGTCGCGACCGCCGCGGGGCTCGGCATCGAGCAGGTCCACGCGGAGTACGGCGCCCACCAGCTCGAGGTGTCCCTCGCACCGGAGGCCCCCGTCGCGGGGGCGGACTCGGTGATCCTGCTCAAGACGGTGATCGGGATCGTCACCCGCGCGCACGGACTGGCGGCCTCCTTCTCACCGGTCCCCTTCGCCAGCACGGTCGGCAACGGCGCGCACCAGCACCTCTCCCTCGCCGCTGAGGGCGTCAACCTCTTCGACGACCCGGCGGTCACGACGCCGCACCGCATCTCGACGCGGGGTGGGCACGCCATCGCCGGGCTTCTCGACGGGCTCATCGGGGCGCAGGCCGTCCTCACGGGCTCGATCGTCTCGGGTCGTCGGCTCCGACCCGGCCTGTGGTCGGGAGCGACGATCTGCTGGGGCGCCGAGAACCGCGAGGCCGCAGTGCGATTCCTCGCCGGCGGACCCTCGAACCCGCACGGCGCGAACATCGAGGCGAAGCTCGTCGACCCGTCGGCAAACCCCTACCTCGCCTCGGCGGTGCTGCTCGGCCTGGCCCATGACGGCATCGAGCGCCGGTTGCCGCTCCCGCCTGAAACCGTCCGCGACACAGGGCAGCTCGACGACGCCGACCGCGCCCGGGCCGGACTCTCGCTCGTCCTGACCGACCAGGGTGCGATCCTCGACGCCTTCACTGGATCGGTCGCCGAGCGCGTCCTCGGTGAGCGGGCGGCGGCAGCCCTGATCGCCGTCCGACGCCACGAGCGGGACGCCTTCGCGGGCCTCGCACCTGAGCAGCTCTGCGAACGACTCCGACTCACCTGGTCGATCTGAGATGGCACCCAGGACCGTCGGAGCAGTCCGCGACCTGCTCGCCGTGGTCGGCGCCACTACGCTCGTCGACCACCACGTGCACGCCGCCTTCCGCGCTGCTCCGAGCCGGGCGGCATACGGCGAGGCCCTCAACGAGGCGGACACCGACCCGCTCCCGGCAGGCGCCGACCCCTTCGACAGCCAGGTCGGCTTCGCGGTCCGCGCCTGGTGCGCCCCGGTGCTCGGGCTCGACCGTCACGCGGCCCCCGACGACTACTGGGCCCGCCGCACCGAGCTCGGGGAGGACGAGGTCAACCGGCGCTTCCTCACCGCCGCCGGGGTCAGCGACTGGCTCGTCGACACCGGGCACCGGGCCGACGACCTGCTGACGCCGACCGAGCTCGCGACGGCCGGGGGCGGCCGCGCCCACGAGGTGGTGCGGCTGGAGTCGCTCGCCGAGTCGGTCGCGCAGGCCGGGACCGAGCCGAGGGCGTATGCCGCCGCCTTCGGGGCGCTGCTCGCCGACCGGGTGCGTGGTGCCGTCGCGGTCAAGTCGGTGCTCGCCTACCGCGCGGGCTTCGACGTCGACCTGAGCCGGCCGAGCGATGCCCAGGTCGAACGCCACGTCGCGGCATGGCTCAGGGAGGTGGGACGGACCGGCTCGGTCCGGCTCACCGACCCGCGGCTCATCGCGTTCGGCATCCACGAGGCGATCGGGCTGGCCCTGCCGCTCCAGCTGCACGTCGGGCTCGGCGACCGGGACATGGACCTGCGGCGCTCGGACCCGTTGCTGCTCACCGACTTCCTCCGGATGCCCGAGGTGTCGAGCGTGCCGGTCATGCTCCTGCACTGCTACCCGTTCGAGCGGCAGGCCGGCTACCTCGCGCAGGCCTTCCGCAACGTCTTCCTCGACGTAGGCCTGTCGGTCAACTTCCTCGGCGCGCGGGCGGCGTCGCTCGTCGCGCGGAGCCTCGAGCTCGCGCCCTTCGGCCAGGTGCTCTACAGCTCGGACGGCTGCGGCCCGGCGGAGCTGCACTTCCTCGGAGCCCGCCTGTGGCGCAACGCGATCGCCCGGGTCGTCGGTGGCTTCGTCGCCGACGACGAGTGGGCGGCCGCGGACGCGAGCCGGGTCGTGCGGATGATCGCGCGCGACAACGCCGTCCGCGCCTACGGCCTGCCCGCGACCGGCTCCTGACGCGACGAAGGCCCGGTTCGAGGTATTCGCGTGCGTGTTTCCACGCGCGGAATACCTCGAACCGGGCCCGTCCCGGCGCCGGTTAGTTCGCCGTCGCCGTCCAGCGCTGCGTCGCCGCACCGGTGTCGGTCACCTGGACGACCTTGCCGGCCCCGTCGACGGCGAGCGAGAGCCCGCTGTGCTTGGCGGTGATCTTCAGCTGCGTGCCCGACCGCGTGACGGTCCACTGCTGGTTCGTCGTGCCGGTGCAGGTGTACTGCCCGACGAGCGCGCCCGACGTCTGCGAGCTGTAGAAGACGTCCATGCACTGCCCGCTCTGCGCGTTCTTCACCTGGTAGGCGCCGGAGTCCTGCAGCGTCACGACCCACTTCTGCGAGCCCGACGACGACACCGCCGCCGTGCCGAGCTGGGACGAGTCCGACCCCGGTGCCTCGAGGGCGAGCCCCGACCCGACGTTGCCGAGGGAGTACTGCCCGTCGGCGATCGGCGGCGGCACGACGTCCTCGGTGCCCACCGTCATCGCGAAGACGTGCACCGCGGAGTTGGCCGGCAGGGTCACCGCGGCCACCTCCTTGGCCGGGTCGAGCCGCACCGTCTTCGTGTAGAGGCGGTACGCGACGGTCGGGTAGGCCGCGCCGGTGGGCGTGTTCTTGCCCATCGTCGTGACCGCCGTCCTCGCCCCGTAGGTGTCGGTCGCGAGGCAGCACCAGTTCGGGAAGCCGACCGTCACTGCGGCCGACGACCCGTCCGTGTAGTGCACGGTCGCCGCACCGCCGGCCGAGCCGCTCGTCCCGGTGCCCAGGAACGCCAGGGCGTTCCCCCTGCCCGACACCTGGATCGTCTCTCCGGCCGATGCGACGTTGTCCTTCGTGCCCGGCTGCGACGACGGCCACGTGAAGTCGAAGCCGTTCGCCGTCACCTTCGCCCCGGGCGAGACGCCTTGCGCTGCAAGGCGTTCGGCGATAAAGCTCGACCCACCGCCGTCGATGTCGCCTGCTGCGGGCGACGCCAGCGCCGTCACGCCGACGTTGCTGAAGGCGCTCGCCAGCGACGGGAACGCCAGACGGGTCTTCGTGCTGTCGGTGACGGTCCGCGAGACGTCCCGCGCGGTGTATGCCGCAGACGCGCTCACGGCATACGACCCGGGCTTCGCCCCGGCTGGGGGTGTCACGCTGAAGCGGGCGGTGAAGGTGGCGCCGTCCTTGAGGTCGGTGGCCGTCGTCGGCCCGGAGGCCACCGACGTCCAGCCGGTCGGCACGCCCACCGACGTGGACGTCACCTGGACCGGCTTGCCCGTGGAGTTCGTGAACGTCGCCGTGACCTCGCGAGCCTCGCCGGGAACCGAGATGACGGGTGCCTTGACGTCGAGGGTCGCGTCGAGCTCACCCGGCTGGGCGCCACCGACGGCGCCGGCGCCGGTGATCTTCACGGTGTGCGCCGACGCGGTGGACGTCGACGCCGTCCGGACGTGGATGACCCCGGTGGCCGAGTCGTAGAACCACCCGCTCACCGCGGCGTCCAGTGCCGCCTCCGAGCCCACTTCGGCGACGTCGACACCGTCGACGGCGACCGCCGACGGGGCCGAGTTCGTGTGCACGGCGAGGTCGTAGCCGCGCGAGGCGGGCTTGCCGGCGTACGAGCCGTTCACCGACCCGAGGGTCACGGTCACCGGACCCTTGCCGACCGTCGGCGCCCCGACGTCGAAGCGCTGCGTCGCACTCGCGCCGGACGCCCACGCCTGCGAGCGGCCGTCGTCCTCGTAGTTCGTGAACGTCGACGTGCCCGACGGGTAGACCTCGAGGTCGAGGCGACCCGAGGCCTTGCCGGCCTTCCAGTCGAGCGTGCCCTCGGGGAACATCGGTACCACGGCACCGGCCCGGACGAAGAGCGGCAGCCGGTCGAGCGGGGCCTTGTAGCCGTCGACCGTCTGCTTGCCGGAGTAGAGCCGGCCGGTCCAGTAGTCGACCCACGTCCCCTCGGGCAGGTAGATGCCGTCGCGCACCGTCGTGTCGGAGTAGACCGGCGCGACGAGGAAGTCGTCACCCGCGAGGAACTCGTACTTCGCCGCGTCGCCCCACGTCGCCGGGTCCTTCGGGTAGTTGGCGTAGAGCGGGCGCGTCGGCCCCAGACCGGTCTTCGACCCGTTGACCGTGTGCGTGTAGAGGTAGGGCAGCAGCCGCTCGTGCAGCTCGAGGTAGCTCCGGTTGATCGTCGTGTACGGCTCCCCGTAGCGGTAGGGCTGCTTGTCCTTGGCCGCCCACCCGCTCATGGCATACGTCATCGGCAGGAACATCTTCCACTGGAGGTCGCGCGTGTACGTGTCTGCGCTGCCGCCGAAGATGCCGTCGATGTCGCCCGTCGTCACCGGCTGCCCCGAGAGCGTCGAGCCGGCGTACGTCGGGATCTGCCACTTGATGTAGTCCCACGACCCCGACTGGTCGCCGCTCCACATCGCGCCACAGCGCTGCGTGCCCGCCCAGCCCTCGATCGTGAGGACGGTCGCGCGGTCGGTGCTGCCCGACTGGATGCCGTCCCGGGCCTTCTCGCAGGCGTCGAGCGCGAAGCGGTAGCCCGGGCCGACCCAGGCGACGTCGGTCTTGCGCACCCGCACGCCGCTCGCGACCTCGTACGGCTGGTTGGTGAGGTCGGACTGGGTCCAGAGGCCGAGCTCGGACCCGTGGTCGACGAGCATCTCGTGGGTCACGGGGAGGTCCTCGTAGCCGCAGCCGTAGCCGTCGTTGACGAGCGTCCAGCCGAGCGGCATGCCACTGGCCCGGTAGCCGTCGGCGATCGCCGTGGTGTCGCGCAGCGTCTCGCGCTCGCCACGGTTCGCGTTGTGGAGGTAGCAGTCCGCGTCCCCGAGCTCGAGCGCGTACATCGGCAGCATGAGGGGCCGGCCGGTCAGCTCGGTGTAGCCGTCGAGGACCTGCCGGGTGTCGCCGACGAAGTAGTACGCGTCGAAGCGCTGCTCCTGGTGGGTCGTGCGCACCGGCGAGTGGAAGTCGTAGGTGCCAGGTGCGAACGTGTTGCGCAGCACGCCGTAGCCCGCGCTCGAGAGGTAGAAGGGCGCGGCGTTGGGGTTGCCGCCGTCGTCCCAGTTGTAGTCGCGGCTGATCGTGATCGCGGTGTCGCGGTGGCTGAAGCGGCCGTTCTGCATGCCCCCGCCGAAGAACTGCTCCTGGGCGCCCTGGGCGAGTGTCTGGGTCATGCCGCTCGCGTTCCAGGCCAGCGGCGCGGTCTCGCGCATCAGCTCGGCCCCGCTCGCGTCCTCGAGCCGGAAGGTGATCGGTGCCTTCGTCACCGTGAGCCGCGCCTTCGCCGTCGAGATGACGTATGCCGTGCCGGTGTCGGTCACGCTCGACGCACCGCCCGGGTAGTCCCGCTTGACGACGATGTCGGCGTCGGGCGCCGACGGGTCTGCCGGGTCCGCGCTCGCGGGGTCGGTGAACGTGCCGTCGGGGGCGACCTGCACGCGCAGCAGGTCGGTGTCGTCGACCTCGACGCGCAGCTTCGCCGTGCCCGATCCGAACGTGTACGTGTCGCCGCTGCGGCTGTAGGCCGTCACGTCGCCGAGGTGCGAGTCGGCCGCCTGCGCGGGGCCGGACACGAGCACCAGGCCGGAGAGGGTGACGGCGGCGCCGGCGAGGGCACCCACCCCTCTCCGCACTGTGTGTTTGAAACTGCTCATTCAAGCATCCTTTCGCTCACAATCAGTCACCCTCTGTGGGTAGGACCGTAGGGGTGGGCGGAAAGGGGCGTCAAGAGGTCGGGGCAAATCGGTCGTGCTCGGCGTGTCCCGACCACTCCCGAGGACCTACAGGCAATCCACGGGATCTTCCTCTGGCGCAACCTCGACTCTGGTGCCATGCTCAGTGGTGCAGCAATCTCCGCGCCTCTTCAGGGACGCCGGAACTCGTGGGTGTGATGCGTGGAAGGAACCGAACTGACGCGCTTGATGTGATGCAATCTTCATCGAGCCCCTCGCGCAACCAGCCGGACAGGGTCTAGACTGGTGGTAGCGAAGGGTTGGGCCCGCACGAACCGCGCCCAGCCCTTCTGCATGTGCTGGCTCGCACTGTCCCCCTGTCGGTGCGAGCCAGCTCAAGCAGAGAAGGACCCGGATGCCATGGGCATCCGGGTCCTTCTCTGTCCACTCCCGGTTCCGGCGCCGAGCCCTGCACGGGCCCGGCACCAGAGGGGGACTCAGCTCGTGCTGTCGCCGTTCTCCTTGGCGACCCTGGCCTTGGCCGACCCCCGGGGGGACGACTTCGTCGAGGCGCCGTTGATCGTGCCGCCCTCGACCGCCTCGGACGTGATCGCGTCGGAGTCGGGCGCGGCGTCGACCGCCGTCACCTCACCCTCGGCGGTCGCCGGAGCGCCGGCGAGCTCGTCGGTCGCGTCGTCCACGGCATTCGTTGCGGACTCGGTCGCGGAGTCGACGGCATCCGTTGCGGCGTCGGTCGCGGCGTCGACGGACTCGCCGGAGCGGTCCTTAGCGTCGGCGATCGCGGCCTGGCCCTTGGCGGCGAGGTCGCCGGCCTTGTCCTTGGCCGCGTCGGCGAGCTCGGAACCCTTCTCCTTGGCCTTGCTCGCGGCGTCGGCGACGGCCTCCTTGGCGTGGCCGACCTGCTCGGCGGCCTTGTCCTTGAGGGTCGCGGCGTCGGACGCGAGCGCCGAGGTCGTCGAGCCACCCGCGCCCGCACCGGAGCGCGAGTCGAGGGGCGTGGCCCACGGGTCGTCGGCCTGCTTCTGCTTGCGGAAGGCGGCGACGGCGGCGACAGCGGCAGCGGTCAGGCCGATGGCGATGAGCCACTTGCCCTTGCCGCCACGCTTCTTGGCGACCGCGTCACCCTTGAGCACCGAGTAGGCGTCCTGGGCGCGATGGCCACCGACCGCCGCCGACTCCTTGGCCTGCGCCGCAGCCTGCTCGAGGTGCGGCTGGGCCGCCTCGCGAGCCTGCTCGGCACCGGAGGCGAGCGCAGCGGCCGCCGTGGCGATGGCGGCCCCGACCTTCGGCAGCACGGTGTCGACCAGCGTCGACTGTGCGGCCTCCACCTTCGGCTTGGCTCGGTCGGCAGCCTCGTGCAGCGCGTCACCCGCAGCGTCCTTGGCGGTCGCCGCGGCGTCGTAGAAGCGCTCGCGAGCCGTGTCGGCCGCGTCCGCCAGTGCGGGCGTCGCAGCGTCCTTGGCCGCCACGAGCCGCTCGCGCGTCGCGCCAGCCGCGTCCTGCAGCGCAGGCGTCGCGGCGTCCTTCGCGGCATACGCGCGATCCTTCGCGGCTGCAGCGGCGTCGCTCGCGGTGTCGGCAGCGCTGTCCTTCAGCGTGCCGATCCGGTCACCGGCCGCCGACCCGAGATCGGCCGCCGTGGAGCGTGCCTGGTCAACTGCAGCCTCCGTGCGGGACTGCTTGGTTCGGAACATACGTCCTCCTAAGTCCACTCGTCCTTACCCATCCTGCCAAGTTCGGCCACGTACTGCACGGACACCGCCCATGCGTGGACGGCGCCGTCACCGGCGCCGCTCGCGTATGCCGTCACGCCCCGCCGTTCAGCTCGTGCCGTCGTGCGGCGGGCGAGGCCCGCGCGGGGTCGCGTCGGCGTCCTCGGGGGCCGGCGCGTCCGGGTGCCCGGCCGGTGCGGTCGGCGGGTGGTCGAGACCGAGCACGGTGTCCTCGAGCGTCGTGTCGGTGAGCGACTCGCGGGCCGGGACCGGCAGGTCGCCGGCGGCCGCGTCGAAGCCGCCCTCCGTCACGGGCGTCGGCCGGTCGAGGGGGGACGGGGCGTCGAGGGGGCTGGCCGACACCGGGGCGGGAGCCTCGGGGTCGACCGGGAAGGGCTCGCCACCCGTCACGTCGGTCGCGCCCGCGGCCGCCGCCGCACCGGTCGCGGTGGTCGGCCCCGAGGTGCGGCCCTCGGCGACCTTGTCGACGCCGCGGTCGACGTGCCCGCGGACCTTGGCCACCTTGTCGGCGTACTTGCCCTCGGTCTTCTCGTCGATCTTCGTCGTGGCCGTCTCGACGTAGCCGTCGATCTTCTCGCGGTTCTGGGCGGCGTAGTCGCCCGCCTTCTCCCGCGCCTGCTTGGCCGCCTGCGTGGCGGACTCCTGCAGCTGTCTGGCTTTCGTCTCGAGGTCGAGCTCCTCGGCCTTCTTCTTCAGCTTGTCCATGAACGACATCGGCACTCCGTCCTGCGCCGGCTCCTGGCCGGCTGCTCATCGGGTCGCGTCCTCGACTGCTGTGAGGATGATCCTTCTCCTTGGCCAACGGTGGGTCCACCCCCAGCGTTCCGCCACCCATGGCGCATACCCGCCCGGACGGCATACGTGCTCGGTCGTGCGAGGATTGGGCCCATGAAGGCAACCCTGCACACGAACCACGGTGACATCGTCATCGACCTCTTCGAGCACCAGGCCCCGAAGACCGTGGAGAACTTCGTCGGTCTCGCCAAGGGCGAGAAGGAGTACAAGGACGACGCGGGCCGCACCAACCCGACCCCGTTCTACGACGGCCTGATCTTCCACCGCATCATCCCGAACTTCATGATCCAGGGCGGCTGCCCGATCGGTCAGGGCTTCGGCGGTCCGGGCTACGCGTTCGACGACGAGATCAGCCCCGACAAGGACTTCACCAAGCCCTACATCCTCGCCATGGCCAACGCCGGCAAGCGCATGGGCAAGGGCACCAACGGCTCGCAGTTCTTCATCACGACCGCTGCGACCACCTGGCTCCAGGGCAAGCACACGATCTTCGGTGAGGTCGCCGACCAGGCCTCGCGCGACGTCGTCGACAAGATCGGCGCGGTCGCCACGGGCGCCAACGACAAGCCCGTCGAGGACATCGTCATCAACTCGGTGACCGTCGAGGACTGACCCTCCGGGTCCATCGCACGACCGCACCATCCGCACCACCCGCACCACCGCACCACCGCCCACGGACGTGACCGGCAGGGGGAACCCCGTTGTCTGACAACCCGCCCAGCGGCCAGCCCGGCCAACCCCCGCCCGAGTCGGGGGTCCCGCAGCCCGCTGCCGGTCCGTCCGTGTGCCCGCGCCACCCCGACCGGGAGGCCTACGTCCGCTGCCAGCGCTGCGGCCGGCCGGCGTGCCCGGAGTGCCAGCGCCCCGCCGCCGTCGGCATCCAGTGCGTCGACTGCGTGCGTGAGGCCGCCCGGACCACGCCCAGCGCCCGCACCGTCTTCGGTGGTCGCGCGACCGACGGCACCCCGGTCGTCACCTACACGATCATCGCGGTCTGCGCCGTCGTCTACCTCGCGCAGCGCGCCAACCCGAGTGTCACGGAGAAGTTCGCGTTCGCGCCGTTCCTCGGGTGGACCGAGCCGTGGCGCTTCGTCACCGCGGCCTTCCTGCACTCCCCGTCGACGATCTTCCACATCCTGCTCAACATGTTCGCGCTGTGGACGCTCGGTCAGTACCTCGAGCCGATGCTCGGCCGCGCGCGGTTCGCCGCGCTCTACCTCATCAGCGGCATCGGCGGTCAGGTCGCCGTGACGCTCCTGGCGGGCTCGCCCACGATCGCGGGCCTGCGCGCCGGTCTGGATGATGCCTGGCTGACTCCCGTCGTCGGCGCGTCCGGCGCGATCTTCGGACTCTTCGGCGCGCTCCTCGTGCTCAACCGGCACCTCGGGCGCTCGTCGGCCGCGATGTACGCGACGATCGCGATCAACGCCGCGTTCGGCTTTTTCTACCCCGGCATCTCGTGGCATGCGCACGTCGGCGGCTTCGTCACCGGCATGGCCTGCGCCGGTGTCATCGTCGTCTTCCGCCGCCAGGGCGTGCGCCACCTCGTGTGGACCGCGCTCGGAGCCGTCCTCGTGCTCCTCGTGGCCGTCACCGTCGTCAAGTACCTCACCGTGCCCGAGGTCATCCGCGAGCTCAGCATCTTCGGCTGAGGTCGTCGTGCACCTCGTCTGCGTCACCGGTCCGCCGGCCGTCGGCAAGATGACGGTCGGTCGGGCCGTGTGCGACCTGACGGGCTTCCGGCTCTTCCACAACCACATGTCGATCGAGCCGCTGCTCGGGGTCTACGACTTCGGCACCCCCTCGTTCCAGCGGATCAACGCCATGATTCGCCGGGAGGTCATCGCCGAGTCCGTCGTCGCCGACCTGCCCGGCCTCGTCTTCACCTTCGCCATCGACCTCGACCACCCGGCCGACCTCGCGCAGCTGCGGGAGCTCGTCGAGCCGGTCGAGCGAGCCGGCGCTCCCGTCGACGTCGTCGAGCTCTATGCACCCCAGGACGTGCGCCTGGCCCGCGAGGGCGGCACCGACCGGATGGACCACAAGCGCAGCAAGCGGGACGTCGAGTGGGCCCGTTCCCATGTCGTCGACCTCGAGTCGCGGGCGCGGTTCAGCACCGACCCGGCCCGGGACGGCGAGCGCCTGCTGCCCGGGCACCGCCACCTGCGCCTCGACAACGACCACGGCGATGCCCGCGCCACGGCCGAGCGGGTCGTCACCGAGCTCGGCCTGCCCCGGCTCTGACGTCCTCGACAACCGGCGCCCACGGGTCGTCGTGGCTGCTGTCCCCAGCCGACGGGTGGAGTTGTCCACCGGGTGTGGATAAGCCTGTGGATGTAGTTACACACCTGTCATTCATCCCCAGCTGGGGACAACGGTGTGGATAACTCTCGTCATCCGCGCCAGAGGTTGTGCACGGGCGTCATCCACAGCTGTGGACCGGGAACCACCGTGCCGGCTGTCCACAGGTGTGGACAGCCGGCACCGGGACGCTTGTGTGCAAAAGGGCCGCTCCGTCGCGTCGACGGAAGCGGCCCCTGTGTGCTCTGGGTGATGCCTGGTGCGTCAGCGCCAGCGCATCGTCATGATGAACCCGCCCATGAGCAGGACGAAGCCCACCCCGAGGTTCCAGACCCCGATGGACCCGATCGGGTACTTGTACTCGGTCACGTAGTAGACGACGATCCACAGCAGCCCGAGGACGAGCAGCGTGATGAAGACGGGCGCCCACCAGGTGGGGTTGGGCTCGGCGGCCTTGCTCGTGCGGGGCGGGGTGTAGGCCGTCGCCTTGTGGTCGCGGCCTTTGGACTCGGGCACTGCGTTCTCCTTGGGTCTGAGTTGAGGCAAGGGTAACCAATGACACGCCCGGCGTCCGCGTGTCCCGACGGCGAGCGGGCGGATGCGCCCCCTGTCTGCGCCCCGCCCGCCGCCGGTCCCTACACGGTGACGGGACGAGGATGACACCCGGATGCCTCGATGTCGCGTCCGTAGTTCCTCCGTTGCACGAACACGCAGCCCCACGCGGCCTCGTCACGCAGCTCGGGGCGACCAACCGCGCCGCGGCCGGCCTCGCCCTGCGCGGCGGCACCCAGATGAGCGAGGCGGCGTCGGTCGTCCCCTACCTCCGGTCGGTCCACGCGCCGTGACGAGGCACAATGGAGGCGGCGCGGACGGTCCGCGCGAGCGAGGACACCTGTCATGAACGACGTCGAGCCGCCCGAGTCGGCGACGGTCGAGCACGCTGCCGAGCCGGCGGCGTCCCCCTCGACCGCCCGGCGGCGACTCCGTCTGACGTGGGGGCTGCTCGTCCCGGTCGTCATGGCGGCGGCCGGCGTGATGTTCGCGATGAGCTTCCAGACCGCGCAGGGACGCGACCTCCGGGCCGACCGGGACCTGCCGCAGCTGATCATGGAGGGTGACTCGCGGGTGGCCGAGAAGGCCGGCGTCCTCGACGGGCTCCAGAAGGAGGTCGAGGCGCTGTCGAAGTCGAACGCCCCGACCGACGACCACCTCTCGAGCCTGACCCGCACCGCCGACGAGCTCGCCGCGTCGGCCGCGACGACCACGGTCCGGGGCTCCGCCCTCGAGGTGACCCTCGACGACGCGAAGCGCACGGCCGACTCCCTGCCCGACGGCTTCACCGCCGACGACATCGTGGTCCACCAGCAGGACGTGCAGGCCGTCGTCAACGCGCTCTGGACCTCGGGCGCCGAGGCGATGATGATCCAGGACCAGCGGGTCATCTCGACGAGCGCCGTCCGCTGCGTCGGCAACACCCTCATCCTCCAGGGTCGCGTCTACGCCCCGCCCTACCGGATCAGCGCCATCGGCGACGTCGACCGGATGCAGCAGGGGCTCGACGCCGACGCGTCGGTCAACATCTACAAGCAGTACGTCGATGCCGTCGGTCTCGGCTACGCCCTGCACACGCACGGCTCGATCGAGTTCCCGGCATACTCGGGCTCGGTCGACTTCCAGTACGCGTCGCCGATCCGCTGAGCGCGCCCCACCACCCCTCTGAGGCCCCCGCATGACCAGCCCCACCCGCATCCTCGTCGTCGACAACTACGACAGCTTCGTCTACACGATCGTCGGCTACCTCGAGCAGCTCGGCGCCGACTGCACCGTCGTGCGCAACGACGCCGTCCCCGCGTCTGACGCGGCCGCCTACGACGGCGTGCTCGTCTCCCCGGGACCCGGCACGCCCGAGGCCGCAGGGGTGTCGATGGAGATCATCCGCGAGTGCGCCCGCCTCGCGAAGCCGATGTTCGGCGTGTGCCTCGGCCACCAGGCGCTCGGCGTCGTCGCCGGCGCGGTCGTCGGGCGCGCGCCCGAGCTGCTCCACGGCAAGACCTCGCTCGTGCACCACGACGGCACCGGGGTCCTCGAGGGCCTGCCCAGCCCGTTCACCGCGACCCGCTACCACTCGCTGACCATCGACCCGGCGACCCTGCCCGACGAGCTCGTCGCGACCGGCAGCACCGACTCGGGCCTGGTCATGGCGGTGCGCCACCGCGACCTGCCGCTGCACGGGGTGCAGTTCCACCCCGAGAGCGTCCTGACCGAGGGCGGCCACCGCATGCTCGCCAACTTCCTGGCCCTGTGCGGCGACACCGACGCGGTCGAGCGCTCGGTCGGGCTGAGCCCCCTCGTGACCGCCGCCGTCTGACGCGACGGTCGACACGGCATACGCGACCTCACACGACGAAGGGCCCCTCCCGCTCGGGAGGGGCCCTCGGCCGTATGCCGTGTGCTGACCCCTAGGGGGTCGGTGGCGGGCTGGTCCCCGTATCGGTCGTGGTGTCGGTGGGCGGCGGCGGGGGCGTGATCGTGACGGTCGCCGTCTGGCTCGGCGTGCGCGCCACCTTCACCGTGATGTCGGTGCCGAGCTTGACGACGTCTCCGGACCGGTCGACCGAGAGCACCTCGTCGGGGTTCTTGTCGGAGTCGACGGTCTGCTTGACCGGGTTGAGCCCGGCGTTCTGGAGCGCGACGGCCGCGAGGGCCCAGTCCTTGCCGACGAGGTTGTCGGGCACCTTGACGTTGCCGGTGGCGTAGAAGATCTTGATCTTCGACCCCTTGGGGACGACGGCCTGTGCAGCCGGCTCGGTCTTGGTCACCTTGTTCTTGTCCTGGTCGGGGGTGTTCTCCTCCTGGAAGCCCGACACGACGAAGCCCTGCTTCTCGAGCTCGGCGCGGGCGTCGTCCTTGTTGAAGCCGGTGACGTCGGGGACGGTGAGGTTGTCGGGGCCGGTCGACACGACGTACTTGACGACCGACAGCTCGGCGATCCGCGTGCCTGACCTGGGGTCCTGGCTGATGACGTCGCCCTCGGTGACGGTCGTGCTCGCCGCCGTCGACTTCTCGCCCCGGAGGTTGTTGGTCGCCAGGGTGCGCGCGGCGACGTCCTCCTTCATGCCCTCGATCGTGGGCACGGACACCAGCGTCACGTCAGGGGTCTGGTTGCCGAACCACTTCACGCCACCCCACCCGACAAGGGCGAGCAGGGCGATGACGAGGCCGGTGATGAGCACCGCCTTGCCCGTGCCGCCCTTCCGGTCGTCCGCGTCCTGCTCGTCGTGGCCGACGGCGGGCAGGCCCGCGGTGTTCGCGTAGCGCTCGCTGCGGGAGGTGACGGGGGCCTGGACCGCGGTGGGAGTGCCGGGAGCGGCATACGCCTGCGGGAGGGTCTGGGTGGCGGCGGCGCCCACGGCGGCCGCGGTCCCGAGGGCCGCCGCGCTGATCCGGCGGCCGAGCCGGACGTTCTCGAGGTCGTCCCGGAAGGCGGTGGCGTCCTGGTAACGGGCCTCGCGGTCCTTGGCCAGGGCGTGCAGGGTCACGGCGTCGAGGTCGCCGGCGACGGCGTCGTTGAAGACGCTCGGCGGCTGGGGCAGCTCGCCGACGTGCTGGTAGGCGATCGCGACCGCGGAGTCACCCGTGAAGGGTGGGCGGCCGGCCAGCAGCTCGAACAGGAGGCAGCCGGTGGAGTAGAGGTCGGACCGCGCGTCGACCGTCTGGCCCTGGGCCTGCTCGGGCGAGAGGTACTGCGCGGTGCCGACGACCGACTGGGTCTGGGTCATCGTCGCGGCCGTGTCGGCGATCGCCCGGGCGATGCCGAAGTCCATGACCTTGACGTGGCCGCCGGTCGTGATCATGACGTTGGCCGGCTTGATGTCGCGGTGGACGATGCCCATCCGGTGGCTGTAGGCGAGGGCGTCGAGGATGCCCTCGGTGACGCGGATCGCCTCGGCCGGCTGGAGCTGCTGCTGGTCGGTCAGCTGCTGGCGCAGGGTCTCGCCGTCGACGTACTCCATGACGATGTAGGGCAGCGTCGTCCGCGTGCCGTTGGGGCCCTCGACGACGCTGTCGTCCTCACCCGAGTCGAAGATGGCCACGATCGCCGGGTGGTTGAGCCCGGCGGCGGACTGCGCCTCGCGGCGGAACCGCATGAGGAAGTTCGCGTCGCGGGCGAGGTCGGACCGCAGCATCTTGATCGCGACCTGGCGCCCGAGTCGCGTGTCGTGGCCGAGGTGGACGTCGGCCATGCCGCCTCGACCGATGAGCTCGCCGACCTCGTAGCGTCCGCCGAGGACACGGGGTGCGGTGCTCACGTCGTTGGCCTCTGGTCGTTCGGGTGCTGGGTCATCCTGGTCCACTCGTCGGGCGCCTGGATCGCGCTGCTCGGGCTGGTCGGTCATGTCAGTTCGCCTTGCCCTTTCCCTTGCCCTTGCCGGCATGGGCGGGCTGCTGCATCGTGCTCGTCGTGATGGGGACGGGGGCCTGGGTCACGGTGCGGCTCGGGGCCGCCGTGGTGGTCGTCCGCATGGCGGTCGGCGTGGCGGTCGGCGTGGCGGTCGGCGTGGCGGTCGGCGTGGTTGCCGGGGCGGTGGCCGCGGGCGGCGTCGGTCGGGCCGCCGGGCTCGCGTCCGGTCCGCTCATGACGCTGCCGAGCGCGAAAGCACCCCAGGCCACGAGAGCGACGGCCGGGACGGCCAGCCAGGCCCACCGGCGTGCGGCCGGGTGCTCCGAGGGGCTCCCGGTCAGGCGATGACGGTCGGCGCGCGAGGCGAGTCCCTCTGTGGCGGAAGCGAGTCCGGCCGCGGCGGGCGCAGCGCGGCCGGTCGTGTCGGCATGGGCCAGCGGAAGGGCTCGCGTCGCGACGGCGGCCGGGACGATCGCGGTGGTGTCGGCGGCGACGGGCGGCGGTGTGACGCCCGGGAGCGACCCCAGGGGCACGCCGGCGGCGTCGGCGACGGTGCGCGCGTCGGCCGGACGGTCGGATGCTGCCTTGGCCAGGCACGCGTCGACGACCTCCCGCAGGTCGAGGGGCACGGTCGAGGGCAGCTCGGGCGGAGGGTCGTTGACCTGCGCGATGGCCGTCGCGACGGGCGTGCCCATGTCGAACGGCTTGCGGCCGGTGATCATCTCGTGCGCCACGACGCCGAGCGAGTAGATGTCACTCGCCGCGGTCGCCGGCTCGCCGAGAGCCTGCTCCGGGCTGATGTAGTCGGGCGTGCCGAGCACCTCGCCGGTGAGGGTGTGCCCCGAGCCGTCGCCGACCCGGGCGATCCCGAAGTCGGTGAGCTTGGCCTGCCCCTCGGGCGTCACGATGATGTTGGCGGGCTTGACGTCGCGGTGCACGACGCCGGCCTCGTGGGCCGCGGACAACGCCAGGGCCGCCTGGCCGAGCAGCGAGCGCACCTCCTCGGCCGGCATACCGCCGTCGCTGTCGCGGATGAGGTCGCCCAGCGTGCGTCCGGGGACGAGCTCCATGACGAGGTAGGCCGTGCCGTGCTCCTCGCCGTAGTCGAAGACGGACGCGATGTTGGGGTGGTGCAGCGAGGCGCTGCCCCGGGCCTCGTCGCGGAAGCGCTCGAGGAAGGCGTCGGCCTCGGGACCCTGCGGCCGCATGACCTTGACGGCGACGGGACGCTGGAGCACCTCGTCGGTGGCCTCCCAGACGTCGCCCATCCCGCCGGACGCGATGGCCGTGCCCAGGGTGTAGCGGCCGCCGAGGGTCGCACCGGTCGTGAGGCTCGCGAGACTCATCGGCTCAGCACCGCCTCCATGACGTCGCGGGCGATCGGGGCGGCGACGCGGCCGCCGCCGATCTCGCTGCCCGTGACGCCGCCGTCCTCGACGACGACGGCGACAGCGACCTTGGGGTCGGTGGCCGGCGCGAACGAGATGAACCACGCGTGCGGTGGCTTGCCGGGGTCGTGCTGCGCCGTGCCGGTCTTGCCCGCGACCTCGACGCCGTCGATCTGCGCCCGGGCCCCGCTTCCGTGGTCGACGACCGAGACCATCATCTTGGTGAGCGTCGAGGCGGTCTGCTCCGAGACGGCCTGGGAGAGCTCCACCGGATCGGGGGTCGACTCGATGATGTCGAGGTTCGCGCTGCGCACCGACTGGATGAGATAGGGAGTCATGACCCGGCCCTGGTTGGCGATGCCGGCCGCGACCATGGCCATCTGGAGCGGCGTCGCGCGCACGTCGTACTGGCCGATCGCGGCCTGCGCGGCCTGCGGGGCGTTGAGGTCGGCCGGCACCGAGCTCACCGACACGCGCATCGGGATCTGCAGGGCGTCACCGAATCCGAACTTCGCGGCCTGGGCACGGATCTTCTCGCCGCCGAGCTCGAGGCCGAGCGAGCCGAACGCGGTGTTGCACGAGATCTCGAGCGCGTGGATGAGCGTCGTCTCGTTGCCCGGCCCGCAGGCCCGGCCGTCCTCGTTGGGCAGGTTGGTGCTCGTCAGCGGCAGGTCGAGCTCGGGCGGCCCGGGGACGGTGGAGTTCTCGTCGCTGACGACGCCGCTCTCGAGGGCCGCGGCCGCCGTGACCACCTTGAAGGTCGACCCGGGCGGGTAGACGCCGTTGATGGTGCGGTTGAGGTAGGCCTTGTCCTTGTCGGTGGACAGGGCCTGCCACGCCTTCGACGCCTTGTTGAGGTCGTGGCTCGAGAGCGGGTTGGGGTCGTAGGAGGGGTGGCTCACCATCGCGAGGATCGCGCCGGTCTTCGGGTCCAGCGCCACCACGGCCCCCTTGTTGTCGCCGAGGGCCTTGTCGGCAGCGGCCTGCGCCTTGGGGTCGATCGTCAGCTCGATCGTCGCGCCCGAGGTCTTGCGGCCCGTGATGAGGTCGGTCACCCGCCGGACGAACAGCGTGTCGGCGTCGCCGGAGAGCAGGTCGTCGGAGGCGTGCTCCAGACCGTAGGGGGCGCCCACGGCATACGAGTAGAAGCCGGTCGTCTGCGCGTACAGCTGGTCCTGGGGGTAGGTGCGCAGGAAGCGGTACTGGTCCTGGACGGGCACCGACTTCGCCACGGCCTGGCCGCCGACGATGATCGAACCGCGTTCGCGGGAGTAGCTGTCGAGCAGGGTGCGCTTGTTGGACGCCATCGCGCCCAGCGACTTGGCCTGCGTGAACTGGACGACCGTCGACGCGACGAGCAGCGCGGTGAAGAGCGCTGCGATGACGACCGACAGGCGGCGGATCGGGGTGTTCACGTCAGCCTCACCACCTGGGTGACCTCTGCCGGGGCCGGCTCGTCGGCGGCGACACCGACCGGGATCTCGGGCATCGGTCGGCGGGCCTGGTCGGAGATGCGCAGCAGCAGCGCCATGATCACCCAGTTCGCGAGCAGGGACGAGCCACCGAGCGACATGAAGGGCGTCGTGAGGCCGGTCAGCGGGATGACCCGCGTGACGCCGCCGATGACGATGAAGAGCTGGAAGGCGACGGAGAAGGAAAGGCCGATGGCGAGGAGCTTGCCGAAGCCGTCACGCACGCCCAGGGCGGTCCGGATGCCGCGCTCGCAGAAGATGAGGTAGAGCACGATGATCGCGACGGAGCCGAAGAGGCCGAGCTCCTCACCGAGGCTCGTGAAGATGAAGTCGCTCTCGGCGAACGACGTCAGGTAGGGGCGGCCGGCGCCGAGCCCGGTGCCCGTGAGACCACCCGAGGCCATGCCCCACAGGCCGTTGGCCAGCTGGTTGGACCGCTCGAGGTTGTCCTGCGAGAACGGGTCGAGCCACAGGTCGACGCGCTTCTGGAAGTGCGTGAAGGCCGACAGGGCGAAGGCGACGGCCGCGGCGAAGAGGATCAGGCCGATCGCGATCCAGGACACGCGCTCGGTGGCGACGTAGAGCATCGCGACGAAGAGACCGAAGAAGAGCAGGGCCGAGCCGAGGTCCTTCTGGAAGACGAGGACGAGCAGGGCGAGGACCCAGGCGACGAGGATGGGTCCGAGGTCGCGCCCGCGCGGGAACGTGAAGCCGAGCACCTTCTTGCCGGCGAGCGAGAGCACGTCGCGGGTCTGCACGAGGTAGCCGGCGAAGAAGATCGCGAGGGCGATCTTGGCGAACTCTCCGGGCTGGAAGTTCATCGGGCCGATGGAGATCCAGATCTGCGAGCCGTTGATGGTGCGTCCGATGCCGGGCACGAGCGGCAGCAGGAGCAGCGCGAAGCCGAAGGCCATGGTCACATAGGTGTAGCGGCGCAGCAGGCGGTGGTCGCGCAGCAGGAAGAGGACGGCGATGGCGAGGACCACGGCGAGCGTCGTCCAGATGATCTGCCGGTAGGCGTCGCCGTCGGTGCCGAGCTTGCCGCGGGCGAGGTCGAGCCGGTGGATCATGACGAGACCGAGCCCGTTGAGCACGGTGGTGATCGGCAGGAGCACGGGGTCGGCGTACGCCGCCTTCCACCGGAGCACGAGGTGGACCGAGAGCACGAGGGCGGTGAAGCCACCGGCGATCGGGATGATGTTGGCCGGCACCGTGCCGTTGCGGTTGAGGTCGGTCGTGACCCACGCGAGCAGCACGATCGCGATGGCGAGGACCAGGAGCATCAGCTCGGCGCCACGGCGGGTCCGGGGGGTCAGGGGCTCGACGGTCGTCGTCACGCCACGACCCCGGGGAGCGTCACGAGACCGTCGGTGGGCAGCGCGACGGCCGGAGGCGTCGTGATCGACGGGCTCAGGCGCGGCGTCGACGGCAGCGGGGAGGTGGGGTTCGTCGTCGGAGGCGTGGTCGGGACGGTCGACTGCGCCGGCGTCGGGGTCGTGCCGCACGGGGTGCCGGTCGCGGCGAGGTGCTGGCAGCGCACCGCCTCGGCGCGCAGGGCCGTGACCTTGACCAGCGCGTCGGCGAGGTCACGGGCGGGGATCGTGTTGCCGACGGCCGCCTGGACGTCGCTCGGCAGGTCGGAGACGAGGACGTCGGACGGCGACTCGACGTGGGAGAGGCTGATCGGGCCGAGGTCCTGGGAGACACCTCGGAAGATCGCGACGTGCCCGGCGTCGGTCGCGACGAAGTACTGCTTCTGCGACCAGGCCCACGCGGCATACCCGCCGGCGGCGAGGATGGCCGCGACGACGACGACGCTGATGGTGCGCAGCGCGATCTTCGAGCGGCGCGAGCGGGTGGGATCCTCGGCGAGCTCGAGGGAGTCGTCGTCGGGCTCGGCGCGGCCGGTGGCCTCGCGTGACAGGGCCGCGGCCTTCTCGGCGGGGCTGGTCGGGATGGCACGCGTGCGGCCGCGCATGCGCTTGCCCGCGGCGCCCACGACCTGGGGCACCGTGGTGGGCAGGTCGTCGCCGTCGGCGTCGACGACCTCGGCCACGATGACCGTGACGTTGTCGCGGGTGCTCGCCTTGAGGGCGACCTCGATGCACCGGTCGGCGGCCTCGTCGGGCGTGCGCGCCTCGCGGACGATCTCCTCGATGACGTCGGCGCCGACGAAGTCGGACAGGCCGTCGGAGCACAGCAGGAAGCGGTCACCGATCTTCGCCTCGCGCAGCGACGTGTCGGGCTCGTCGTCGGGCTGGCCGGTCATGACGCGAGTCACGACGGAGCGCTGCGGGTGGTGGCCGGCGTCCTCCTTGGAGATGCGGCCCTCGTCGATCAGCTGCTGGACGAAGGAGTGGTCCTTCGTGATCTGCGAGAACGTGTCGCCGCGCAGCATGAAGGCGCGCGAGTCGCCGATGTGGGCCATCGCCAGCTTGTTGCCGGTGCGCAGCATGACGATCGTCGTGCTGCCCATGCCGGCGAGGTCGGAGTTCTCGCGCATCGCCTTGGTCAGCCTGGCGTTCGCGGCGTGGAGCGCCTCCTCGAGGAGCGGGATCGCCTGGTCGGCGGTGACGTCCTCCTCGTCGAGCGGGGCGAGCTCTCCGACGATCATCGAGCTGGCGACGTCGCCTGCGGCGTGGCCGCCCATGCCGTCGGCGAGAACGAGCAGGTTGGGCCCGGCATACCCCGAGTCCTCGTTGCGGGACTTGGGGCCCAGCCCGAGGTCGGAGCGCGCGGCATAGCGCAGGGCGATGGCCATCCGGTCAGCCTCGCAGTTCGAGGACGGTCTTGCCGATCCGCAGGGTGGTGCCGATCTCGACCGGTCGCGACCCCGTCAGCCGGTCGCGGCCCATGAAGGTGCCGTTGGTCGAGCCGAGGTCCTCGACGACCCAGCCGTCGCGGCCCGAAGGGTCGGGATGGATGCGGCAGTGGCGGCCCGACGCGTAGTCGTCGTCGAGGACGAGCGCGCACTCGGGGTTGCGGCCGATGAGGATGCCGCCGCTGCGCAGGGGCAGTGACGTGCCGGTCAGCGGGCCCTCGGTGACGACGAGCGTCGTCGGGCTGCCCTTGCCGCGCCCCCGGCCCTTGCGGGCGGCTGCCTCGGGGGTGGTGGCAGCGGCACCGGCGGCGCCGGCGGCACCGGCGGCACCCGCGGCACCCGCGGCGGGCACCGGCGTGCGACGGGAGGTGGCCTTGCGGTCCTGCTTCTCGGCCTGCTTCAGCGCCTTGCGCTGCCCGCGGCGGCTCACGGCGGTGCCGTAGATGTCGGTGCGGAGCACGCCGACGACGCTGAAGATGAAGATCCACAGCAGCGCGAGCAGACCCAGCCGCAGCAGGGTGAGGGTGAGTTCACTCATGCGTCACCAGATGTCATCACCGGAGGGCCGTCCAAGGGGGTCATCGGGCTCACCGGCGTCCGGCTCGGAAGGTCGCCGACGTCCGGCCGATCGTGAGGCGGTCGCCGTCCTGGAGCCGCTGGCTCGAGACGCGCTCGCCGTTGACGAAGGTGCCGTTGGTGGAGTTGAGGTCGCGGATCGAGGTCACGAGGTGGGGACCGTCGGTGGTGACGCGGATCTCGCTGTGGCGGCGGGACACCCCGGGGTCGTCGATGACGATGTCGGCCGTCTCGTCGCGGCCGAGCGTCGTGAGGCTGCCGAGGAGGGGGTAGCGGTCGCCCCCGATGTCGAGCCACGGGCGGGCCGACGGGTTGGACCGGGGGGCCGGGCGGTGCACCGGCGCCTCGTCGATGGCCGTGCCGTTGTAGGTCTGCGGCCGCGCCGCAGGGGCCGGCTCGCGAGCGGCGGGCTCGCGAGCGGCGGGCTCGCGCCCGGCCTGCTTGGCGGTGGCGGGGCGCACGCGGAAGACACCCGTCTCGAGGCCCTCGCCCTCGACGAGCGCGACCTCGAGGGGGCCGCCGGGCTGGTAGCCCTGCGAGTCGGCGTGCTCCTGGGCCGCGGCGACGAGGTCGTCGGACAGGTCGTCCTCGTAGTCGCCGAGCCGCTCGTAGTCGGTCTGGCTCAGCTCGATCGTGTAGAGGTTGGGCACCATGGCCCGGCCGTGACCGAGGAGCGCCGCCCGGTCGTCCATGGCGCGGCGGATGGCCGAGGCGATCTCGACAGGCTGCACCTCGGACTTGAACGCCTTGGCGAAGGCACCGTGGACAGCCTTGGCGAGACCGTGCTCGACACGGTTGATGATTCCCACGCCGTCTCCTCCTCCTTGGTGAGCGCTCCTGTCGGGCGCTTCATCGTAACCGGGTCAGCACCCCGAGCCTCCAACCGACAGTCGGCGCGGGGTGCCACGAAACGTCCGTTTGCGCCCGCTGGGGCATGGCCGGCGGGTTTGATGTGTGGCGGAAGCATGGGACTATCACACGGGGTCCCGCGGCGGGGTCCCGCACGTGGTTAGGCCAGCAAGGAGTGCTCGATGAGCAAGGACGACACCGGAAACACCGAGAGCCAGGGCATCCCCGGCTTCTCGGCGAACAACTCCATCCCGGGTGGTTTCGCCCTTCCCATCCCGACGGCGACCGGCGGTGCTGCCCAGCCCGACGAGGCCCCGGCCGACCCGTGGAGCTCGACGTGGGAGGACACCTCCTGGCAGTCGGGCGACACCGGTGAGATCCCGACGGGCGCCGACGACGCCGACTCCTCCACCAACCAGTGGACCGACTCCTATGAGTACGGCGGCGAGACCGCCGCCCACGACACCTCCGAGCGCAACGGCCACGCCCAGAACGGCAGTGCGGTCAACGGGGCGGACACCTCGGACGCCTCGTCCTCGACGAGCTCGTGGACCGACTGGGAGCCCTCCGACCCGGGAACGGCCGACTGGTCGGCGAGCGGCACCGTCGCCTCCGACGAGACCTACGCTGAGGAGACGTACTCCGGGTGGACGCCCGCCGGTTCCACCGCGGCGGACGAGCCCTCGGCCAATACGGCCGACCACTCCGCCGCGCAGCAGGCGTATGCCGCCCGGCCGGCCGTCGACCCCGACGTGGCCGCCGCGGCCGCCGAGCTGGGCTACGACATCGACACCTCGGCGGACCCGTCCTACGACCTGACCCCCGCGCCGCGCACCGGCAACTCCGACCGCCCGAGCGCCGAGGACCTCATCACGGCCCGCTCGAAGGGGGAGCGCCAGAAGGTCAAGGCCAACTCGGGTCTGCGCAAGGCGTTCGGCCTCGGTCCGAGCGTCAAGGAGATGCTCGAGCGCGACCGCATCGACCGCATCGCGCGCCCGCTCAACGGCCGCAAGACGATCATGGTCATCAACACCAAGGGTGGCGGTGGCAAGACGCTCGTCACCCTCATGCTCGCCAGCTACCTGGGGCGCTACCGCTCGGGTTCCGTGCTCGCGTGGGACAACAACGAGACCGAGGGCACGCTGGGCATGCGCGCGCCGTCGCAGAGCCACCACCGCACGGTCGTCGACCTGCTCGGTGCCCTGCCGACGATCGCCAACGACCCCACTGCCGGCACGTCCGAGCTCGAGCACTGGGTGCGCGAGCAGCGGGGCCTGTCGTTCGACGTGCTCGCCTCGGCCGACGACGACGAGGCGATGCGCATCATCGGCGAGTCGGAGTTCGAGAACCTCCACACGCAGCTCTCGCGCTTCTACCGGATGATCGTCGTCGACACGGGCAACAACCGTCTGTCGCCGAACTGGCTCGCGGCGGCTGCCCGCGCCGACATCCTCGTCTTCGCCACGTCGCTCAAGGACGACACGTCCGTCGTCGCGGCCAAGAACCTCGACGCGCTCGTCGCGATGGGCCGGGGCGACCTCGTGCGCAACGCGGTCTGCGTCATCTCGCACACCTCGGCCAAGGGCAACGACGTCGGAGCCGGCGTCCACACGCGCGAGCACTTCGAGCAGTGGGTGCGCGCCGTCGTCGACATCCCCTACGACCCGATGCTCGCGCCGGGCCTGCACCTCGACCCGCTCAAGATCAGCCGCAAGACGCACGAGTGCTGCATGGAGATGGCTGCCGTCGTCGTCGACGGCCTCTGATCCCGGAACCCGAGCGGCGAGGCTGCTGACGTGGCCGTCATCGCGCTGACCGGCGCCGCAGGGCGCATCGCGACCGCGGTGCGCCCCCGTCTGCGCGCGGCGGGCCATCGGGTCGTCCTCTGCGACGGCGCCGGGGTGGTCGTGCCCGGCGTCGACCCGGCGACCGAGCGGGTGCTCGCGTGCGACCTGCGTGACGTCGCGGCCCAGGCCGAGGCGTTCGCGGGCGCCGACCTCGTCGTGCACCTCGGCGCCCACTCCGACGAGCGGTCCTGGTCCGACATCCTCGCCGTCAACATCGACGGCACGCACGCCGTCTGCGAGGCGGCCCGGCTCGCCGGTGTGGGTCGGATGCTGCTCGCGAGCTCGGTGCACGCGGCGGGCTACGTGCCGGTGGACTCCCCGCTCGCCCGCGAGGGGATGCCGCTGCCGGCGCCCGACACGTACTACGGCGTCAGCAAGGCGGCGCTCGAGGCGCTCGGCGGGTTGTATGCCGGCCGCTTCGCCATGACGGTCGTCAGCGCCCGGATCATGACCTTCGACGACGCGCCGGGTGGCCCGCGCTCGCTGCAGTCGTGGCTCTCCCCCGACGACATGACGCGGCTCGTGCTGGCGGCGCTGACCACGGACGCCGGCGGTCACCACGTCGTGTGGGGCGTCTCGCGCAACACGCGGCGCCGGGTCGACCTGGCGCCGGGGCTCGCGATCGGCTTCGACCCGCAGGACGACGCGGAGGCGTATGCCTGGGGCGTCGAGCAGCGGGACCCGAGCAGCCCGCCCGGAGTGCTCGGAGGCGGGTTCGCGACTCCGGACTACCGGCTGGGCGAGCCGCACGGCGGTGCGCGCGACCGACTCTGACCCGGCTGGTCGATCGGCCGATGGTCTGCGCCCTGGTGTGGTGATCACCCCACCGGACGGCGGACCATCCGACGTGTCACGGCGAGCCGGAATGGGCTGACGAGCCCACGCCGGGGGACCCGGTTTGGCGATAGCGGGCCTGATACAGCACACTGTCTCCTTGTCACGCGCGAGTGGCGGAATGGCAGACGCGCTGGCTTCAGGTGCCAGTGTCCGAAAGGGCGTGGGGGTTCAAATCCCCCCTCGCGCACGCGATGACGAAGGGCCCCAGTTCTCGGAACTGGGGCCCTTCCGCGTGTGCGGGCCCTTCGTCATCGCGTGCGCCGCCCGGGATTTGGGAGGAGCCGGAGCGAAGCGGAGGCGACGGTTCCCCCCTCGCGTACCAGGACCGATCCGTCCGTTCTGAGGTGGCTTCGTCCGCGAATTCGTCGAAGCAGCACGCCGTTCGGTATCTGGAGCCCGGATCGGGCGTCTGTCCGCTACCCAGCTAGATCAGCTCCAGTCGCGCCACACGGAACCCCGGACGGCGCGACGCCCCCGGGAATGATCGCGGTCCAGGCGCGGCCGTGCGGGGTCGACTCTCCACCCGAAAGGAGCGCCACATGTCCAGTCAGTCCTCCACCACCACCACCCTCGCGCGTCGCTCGGCCGCAGCGCTCGGCACCTCGGCAGTCCTCTGCCTGGCTCTCGCCGGTCCGGCGCTCGCCATGAAGCTGCCCGACCCGATTCCCGTCCCGCAGGCCTCGTCCGCCCCGTCGGACTGCGTCTACGTCGGCGGTGCCTCGGCCGTGTCCTGCCGCGACCAGTCGTCGGCGTCCCCGGGCTCCGGCGCGGGGTCGGCCTCCGCGGCCGAGCAGGGTACGCCCGAGGTGGCCACGCCCGTGTCGCCCCGCGTCGTCCTGCCCTCGCCCGAGCCGTCCGACCTGCCGGCGATCGGCATCGGGGTCGCCGCTGCGGTCGTCATCGCGGGTGGGCTCATGATCGCGTCGACGAACCGCCGACGCGCCGCTTGAGATCCCGCCTGAGATCGCGCCTGCGATCTCGCCCCAGGACCCCCGACCGGGGCCCCGGACGCGTCACCCGGCCCGACGGCACACGACCATCGTGTGCCGTCGGGCTCGTGGCGCGAAGCGGACCACATCGACGGTTCGAGGCAGTGATGCGAGGGGTATGTAGGCGGGAGCCGTGCGACCGGGGGGACGGTTCTGCAGAGCCCCAGCCCGTGAATGTTCATTCATTGCGGGGTCCCGTACCATGACCGCTGACGAAGGCCCCTGAGATGTCAACTGACGTGCACCTTCAGACCGAAAGGCCCCGGTGCCACTGACATGAACCGCCTGCAGGAAGGGTTCGTCCTCGGCGACCGCTATCAGCTGGAGAGCCGCATCGCCTCCGGGGGGATGGCCGATGTCTGGGCCGGCACCGACTTCGTGCTGCGGCGCGAGGTCGCGGTCAAGGTCATGCGCCCCGACGCCGACCACGAGCGGCTCTTCGCCCTCCGCTTCCGCGACGAGGCGGTGCACTCGGCGGCGCTGCTGCACACCAACATCGCGACGGTCTTCGACTACGGCGAGGACCAGGGCCTCGCGTTCCTCGTCATGGAGCTCGTCTCCGGCGAGCCGCTCTCCGCTGTCCTCACCCGACGCGGGCCGCTGGTACCGAGCGAGGTCCGCTCGATCATGGGTCAGGCCGCGCTCGCGCTCGGCGTCGCCCACGAGGCGCGCGTCGTGCACCGCGACATCAAGCCGGCCAACATCATGGTGCGCGAGGACGGGCTCGTGAAGCTCACCGACTTCGGCATCGCGCGCGCTCTCGACGCGTCCGGTCACACGCAGCACGGCGAGATGCTCGGCACGCCCAACTACATCAGTCCCGAGCAGGCGCTCGGCCACGCCGCCACGGGCGCGAGCGACCTCTACGCCCTCGGCGTCGTCGGCCACGAGATGCTCGTGGGCAAGCGTCCCTTCGACCGCGGCACCCCCATCGCCACGGCCCTCAGCCACGTCAACGAGCCACCCCCGCCGCTGCCCGACGACGTGCCGGAGGACCTGCGCGACCTCATCGCCGAGTGCCTCGAGAAGGACCCCGAGAAGCGTCCGGCCAACGCGGCCGCTGTCGCCGTCCGCCTCGGCCTGGGCGACCAGGAGCTGCGCGGTCTCGCGCTCGGCCTCGCGACGGCCATCAACGGCTCGCCCGCCGAGATGCTTGACGAGGTTGAGGAGCTCCACGGCGAAGTCCGGGACCCGGCGCAGCGCACCGGCTCCAACCCCGCCGTGACGGCCGACCAGCTCGGCGCCACGCAGGCGATGCCGTCCGGCGCCCGCGACTGACCGCGCCGGGTCCACTCCGGGTCGGCACCGGCCACACGTGGTCCCCCGGGGCTCGACAGCGTTCCTGCCGCTGCTGTCGATCCGACCTAGGCTGACTCCATGGCGACCCTGCCGCTCTTCCCGCTCGGCACCGTGCTCATGCCCGGTGGGCGGTTGCCCCTGCAGATCTTCGAACCGCGCTACGTCCGGCTGCTCCGGGACCTGCTCGACGGGCAGGACGAGCGCTCCCCCGTCTTCGGGGTCGTCGCGATCCGGGAGGGCTACGAGGTCGGCGAGGAGGGCGTGCGCGCCCTGCACCCCATCGGCTGCGGCGCCCTGCTCACCCAGGCCGCTGCGCTCGAGGGCGAGCGGTTCCTCGTCGTCTCGGAGGGCACGGACCGCTTCCGGCTCGACGCCATCGACGAGTCCGCCGGCACGCCGTACACCACGGCCCGCGTCACCTGGCTGACCGAGCCCGACGGCGACGCCGCGACCGTCACCCTCCTCGCGGCCCGCCTCCGCGCCGAGCTCGCCGTCTTCGCCGCGGTGACGGGCACCGACCCCGAGCTCCCGGCCGACGACCGTGCCCTCGCGTATGCCGTGTCCGACGCCGTGAGTCTGGACGTGGCCGACCGCCAGCGCCTCCTCGCGAGCAGCGACACGGAGTCGCGCCTGCGGCTCGGCCTCGAGCTGGTCAGGCGTGAGCGCGAGTTCGCCGCTGCCCTCGGCGCGGTCGCCCGGCCGCCGATCCCGCCCTTCAGCCTCAACTGACCTCATCGCGAAGGCCGACCGCCTGCAGGCGGGGCCCAGCCCGGCGGCATGCCAGTGATCTCCCTGCATGCCGCCGGGCCGTCGCCGTGGTCATCCGTGCACCGGATGCGGCGTCCCCGAGGTGTGGTGCAGGGTGGTCCCCCTGCCTCCACCCGATCTTCGCTTACCCATTTTCCCGGCGCGTCGACCACCGACAGCCGGCCTTCGTGCCGGTCAGTGCAGGGTGGCGACGACCTCGGCCGCGACGACCCACGTCGCGAGGGCGCACACGACGACGAACGAGAGGTTCCAGGCGGCACGTGGCAGGTGCGTCAGCGAGGCGAGGACGCCCGGGTCGCTGCCGCTGCTGCGGTCGCCCAGCACCGCGAGCAGATGGCGCCAGGCCCCGACGACGAGCACGACGCCCAGGCCGACGAGCACCTGCGTCTGCAGCGCGTCGTCGCGCCACCACCAGAGGGCGGCCGATCCGGCGATGGCGACGAGCATGACGACGACCGTGAGCGCCGACCGCACCCGGACGAGGGCGAAGAGGAGGACGGCGAGACCGGCCGTGATGACGGGGGCCGCCCAGCCGCGCTCGGCCGCCCACACCATCGCGGCGCCGAGCAGCGCCGGCATCGGGTATCCCGACCACGTCGAGGCCATGCGGCCGGGGCCGCGCACCGGGCCACGGGTCACGGCGTGGCCGGACATGTCACCGCGGAGCACGAAACCCGTGAACTGCCGCCCGACGAGCACCCCGACCACGGCGTGACCGAGCTCGTGCACGAGGGTGACGGCGAGGCGTACGACCTTCCACAGCGGCTCGACGGCAACGAGGACGAGCGCGATGCCGAGGACGATCAGCAGCCGGGGGGCGGCCAGGGCGACGTCACCGGTCGCCGGGACCACCCGGTCGCGCACCGCCTCGAACCAGTCCACGGACGCAGAACCTAGCCGACACGGTTGTGGGTGCCCGAGGTGGACCCCCGTTGGGTACGGAAAGAGGAGTCGCGCGCGAGGCGCAGGCTCTCGATGCGACAGGACGGGCGGTTCACGGCACCATGCAGGACATGCGTCAGGGGTCCCTCGTTCGCGCACCCGGTCGGCACCGAGCCACCGGCGCGAGTGCGTCCCGCGGGCGCCGGCCCGTGTGGCTCGGCACCGTGATCCTCGCCGTGCTCGCGATCACGGTCCCGCTGTGGCTGTGGCAGGCGCGGCCGTTCGACTCGAGGCACGGCATCGGGGTCGACTCCCCGCCGGCCGGCATCGGCGCGGCCCAGGCCCCGCTCGGTGACCCCCCGTCGATGCCGGGCGGCCACGGCGGCTACACGTTCATGCGGATGCAGGCCGACGGCCTGGACCCGGTGGCCTACGACCCCTGCCGGCCGATCCACTTCACGACGAGCACGGTCCGCCTGCCGCCCGGTGGCGACGCCCTCGTGCGCGAGGCCGTCGCGACGATGTCCGAGGCGAGCGGGCTGCGCTTCGTCGACGACGGCCTGACCGACGAGGGGCCTACCCCCGAGCGCGACCCGTACCAGCCCGACCGCTACGGCGACCGCTGGGCGCCGGTCTACGTCGCCTTCGCGACGCCCGAGCAGATCCCGAGGCTCGCGGGCGGCACCGTCGGACTCGGCGGCAGCACGCCGCGGGCTGCCGGTGACGGGGTCCTCGTCTACGTCACCGGGTCGGTCTGGCTCGACGCGAAGGCGATGCACGACCTGCTCGCCGCGGGCCGACGCGACTCCGCCCGCGCCGTCGTCGAGCACGAGATCGGGCACGTGCTCGGGCTCAACCACGTGTCCGACGGCTCGCAGCTCATGTCGCAGACGGGCGGCACGGGGGCCGGCCCCGCCGACGGCGACCGGCGCGGGCTCTCGATCCTCGGTCGTGGGGTGTGCCGCCCCGACCTCTGAGCGTCACCCGGGCTCGGACGCCGCCGAGGGCGTACGCCATCAGCGCGGTCACCGGTCAGCCGAGCAGCGCCCCTGGGTGGCGTGAGGTGAGCACCTCGAGCAGCAGGCGGTGCAGCGGCACGTCCACGCCGGACTCGCTCGCGAGGCGCACGACGGCGCCCGTCCACGCGTCGAGCTCGGACGGCCTGCCCTCGAGCAGGTCCCGCTGCAGCGACGTCGTCGCGTCGGCGGGCTGGTCGTCGACGAAGGCCATCGTGCCCGCGACCACGCGCTCGGGCAGGTGTGTGCCGCGTGCCCGGGCCAGCGTCTCCACCTCCCGCATCGCTTCCTGAAGGAGCGCCCGGCTCGACGGCTTCGTGCGCAGCTCGCCGATGGTCGAGTCGAGGGCGGCGCCGAGCCCGCCGAAGGGCACGACGAAGAGCATCTTCGACCACAGCTCGGCCCAGATGTCGTCGGGCACGGGCGACACCGCACCCGAGGCCGTCACCGCCTCGCGGAGCCGGGCGACCCGGTCGGACGGCGCGGGAGCGGCCGACCACTCGTCGAAGGCCAAGGAGGCGGGGCCGCCCGCGTGCGTGATGCGGCCGGGACCGTCGATGTAGGCGAAGATCTTGGCGATGCCGGGCAGCACCGCGGAGCGCCCGACGACGGCGGCCACCTGGTCGGGCGCCTCGACCCCGTTCTGGGTGGTGACGACGGCCGTGCCGGGTCCGACGAGCGAGCGCAGCGACTCGAGGACGGGTGGCAGCTGCCACGTCTTGACCGCGAGCAGGACCGCGTCGACGACGCCGATCGACGTCACGTCGTCGGTGGCGTGCGCGGGCTCGACCGTGAAGTCGCCGGCGACGCTCGTCACGACGAGACCGCTGTCGCGGATCGCCTCGAGGTGGTCGCCCCGCGCCACGAACGTGACGTCGTGCCCGGACGCCGCGAGCCGCCCGCCGAAGTAGCCGCCGATCCCGCCCGTGCCGAGCACCGCGATGCGCATGACCGTGTCCTCCTCGTCGCTGCGGGTCGCCGTTCCGGCCGTGGGTCGGCGCGGACGAGAGCCCTCCACACCATCATCGCGCCGCGGCCGATCCGGAGGTAGCGTCGGTTCGCACCGTCTCGTCGAGACGCAGCCGCAGGGAGGCCTCATGGAGCTCACCACCACGGTCAACGACGAGGCGCGGGTCGTCGAGGTCGAGGGCACCGAGTCGGCCGTCGACGTCGTGCGCGACCGCCTCGGCCTGACCGGCACCAAGCTCGTCTGCGGCAGCGGCGTCTGCGGCGCGTGCACGATGCTCGTCGACGGCGAGCCGGTGCTCGGCTGCCTCACCCCGGCGACCCGGCTGCGCGACGCGAGCGTGACGACCGTCGAGGGCCTGGCCGACGGCGACGACCTCCATCCCGTGCAGCGCGCCTTCGCCCACCACGACGGGCTCCAGTGCGGCTACTGCACACCGGGATTCGTCGTCGACGCAGTCGCCTTCCACGACCGGTGGCGGGCCGAGCGCGGTGCCGCCGGTGCCGCCGGGGAGGTCGGAAAAGCCGGTGCCGACGGGCCCGACCGCGAGACGATCGCCGAGGCCCTCGCCGGCCACCTGTGCCGCTGCGGCTCGTACGAGGGGATCTACCGCGCGGTCGCCGCCGCGTGCCGCGGCGAGCACGACGACGGGGCCGGCCACGTCGAGCGCGTCGACGCCCCTGCCAAGGTCACCGGGGCCGCCGTCTACACGACGGACGTCGTCCTGCCCGGCATGCTGCACGCCGCGATCCGCCGGTCCGACGTGGCGGCCGGGACCGTCGGTCCGATCCGCTTCCCGGACGGCGTCGTCGGCCTCGACGTCCTCGGCGACGACCGACGCGTGCGCTGGGCCGGTCAGCCGATCGCCGTCGTCGCGGCAGAGTCCCTCGCCGAGGCGCGCCGGGTCGCGCGCGAGCTCGTCGTGCCCGTGACGCCCCTCGACTTCGTGCTCGATCCCGAGGCGGCCGTGCGCCCGGGTGCCCCGCTCGTCTACCCGACGCGGGGCGAGCGCAAGGCCGCGCCGTCCGCCGGTGAGGGTGGGTCGATGCCGGCGCCATGGGACGGCAACCGCCACGGGCCCTCGCGCAGCCCCTTCCTGGGCACCCTCGCCAAACGCCGCGTCGGTGCCGCGCGCGCCGCCGGGAGACCGGGCCTCGTCGAGCTGGAGTTCCACACCGCGGCCCAGCTGCACACGGCCTTCGAGCCGCACGCCTGCGTCGCCGACTGGACCGACCCGCAGCATCTGCGGGTCTGGCTCAGCACCCAGGGCGTGGACCTCATGCGGCACGCCATCGCCGACCGCTTCGACCTCGACCCCACGCAGGTGGAGGTCGTCGCCGAGCACGTCGGCGGCGGGTTCGGGGCCAAGCTCTCACTCACGACGGAGGCCACGAGCGCGATCTCCCTGAGCCGTCTCGCGCGTCGACCGGTGCGGCTCGTGCTCGACCGGCACGAGGAGCTGACCGGCACCGGCAACCGCCCGGGCAGCCGGTCGCGCGTCTCGATGCTCGTCGACGACGACACGCAGGCCGTCAGGGCGCTCGTCGTCGACACCGACAGCCACGCGGGGGTCGCGATCGGCAACAGCGTGGCCGCCCTGTCGATGCTGCTCTACGAGCGCACGCCGCGCCTGGCCCGCGACGTCGACGTCGTGACGAACGCGCCTCCCGGAGCGCCGTTCCGGGGACCCGGCGGCCCGACGAGCGCCTGGTCGCTCGAGCAGACCGTCGACGAGGTCGCCCACCGCTTCAACCGCGACCCGATCGGGCTGCGCGCCCAGTGGGACGGCAACCAGAAGCGTCAGGCGCTCTACCGCTGGGCGAGTGCGCTCCCGACGTGGGAGCGGCGACCCGCCACCGGCAGCCAGTCCGGGCGCTTCCGGCGCGGCGTCGGTGTGGCTGCCGGCAACTGGATCTACCTCGTCGACCCCGACTGCGAGGTCGTCGTGTCCGTCGAGGCCGGTCACCTGGTCGCGTCGACGGCTGCGCAGGACATGGGGACCGGGAGCCGCACGGTCGTCGCCCGGGCGG
Source organism: Terrabacter sp. Root181 (assembly GCF_001428505.1). Lineage (GTDB taxonomy): Bacteria > Actinomycetota > Actinomycetes > Actinomycetales > Dermatophilaceae > Terrabacter. Next base: position 50,099 of record NZ_LMHU01000001.1, on the reverse strand, counting down.
TGGCGGGTGTCTTTGACGTCGACCCGTCCGCCGTCGAGGTCCGGCTCGGTCGCTCCCACGGCGGCACGTCCCACGGCCCGGCGTCCGGGGGCAGCCGCACGACGGTGTCGCTGTGGTCGACCGCCGTCGAGGCGGCGACCAGCCTCCGTGATCGGGTCGGCACCGACCTCGACCGTGCCCCGGCCGGCGCGTCGGCGACGGCGAAGCGCGGCGGCGACCGCGGTCTCCGAGCCGTCCCGATGACGATGAACGGCATCCAGGTCGGCCGCGGCTTCTCGGCGGCCCTGCACGTCACCGAGGTCGAGGTCGACACCCGCACCGGGAAGACCCGGGTTCTCCGCGTCCACGGCGGCATCGCCGTCGGCCGCATCCACGCCCCGGTCCTCGCCCGCAGCCAGTGCGAGGGCTCGATCATCCAGGGCGTCGGGCTCGCGCTCTACGAGAACCAGGTCCTCGACCCGCACACCGGACTCACCCTCACGGCCAACCTCGAGGACTACCGCATCCCGCAGCTGGGAGACACCCCCGAGATCGACATCCACTTCCACGAGGAGGGGTGGGACCGCGTGCCGGGCGGTGGCGTCGGGCTGGGCGAGGTCGCCACCGTCAGTCCCGCGGCCTCCGTGGGGAACGCCATCTTCAACGCCACGGGCTGGCGACCCCTGTCACTGCCGGTGCGTCCAGACCGGCTCCTCGAGGGACTGCGCACGGAGGTCACGCGATGAGCATCACGATCCTCACGGCATACGACGAGCGGCCCGACGGCGCAGGCGAGCTCGTCTATCGCGCCGGCGGCACCGACCTGCAGGAGCGGCTGCGCACGACCGGCGCGACGCCGCACGTCCTCGACCTGACGGGGGTGCCCGGCTTCGCCGCGGTCGAGCGCACCGACGCCGCCACGACCCTCGGCGCGGGCGTCACCGTCGCCACCATCGCTCACGACCTGGCTGCCGACTACCCGGCGCTCGCGCTCACGGCCGCGGGCCTGGCGACCCCCCAGGTGCGCACCGCGGCGACGATCGGCGGCAACCTGCTCCAGCGCACCCGCTGCTGGTACTTCCGCCACCCGCACACGTCGTGCTTCAAGTCGGGCGGCGAGGGCTGTCCCGCGCGCGACGGGCGCCACCTCTACGGCGTCGTCTTCGACACCGCCCCGTGCGTCCACCCGCACCCGTCGTCCCTCGCCATGGCCCTGATGACGTATGCCGCCACCATCGACACGACGCAGCGTGACGGTCTCGGGGTGGGCGACGTGCTCGGCGACGGGTCCGACCCGAGCCGTGACCACCTGCTCGCCGACGACGAGGTGCTGACCCGGGTGACGCTGCCACCCCCCGCGGCGGGCGAGCGGGCGGCCTACTTCCGCTCGATCAGCCGGTTCGAGGCGGAGTGGCCGCTCGTCGAGGCGGTCGTCCGCGTCGTGCGCGACGACGCCGGGACCGTCACGTCGTGCGGGGTCGCGATCGGCGGGGTCGCGCCGGTTCCCTTGCGGCTCGGTGCGGTCGAGGAGCTGCTGACCGGGACGTCGCTCAATGACGACACCGTTTCCGCGGCGGCTGAGGAGGCGACGCGCGGTGCCCGCCCGCTCCCCGAGACCGGCTACAAGGTGCAGCTCGTCGAGGCCACGGTCCGCGAGGTGCTCGAGCGCGTGCGGTCGTGAGGGTCCTCGTCGTCTCCGACACCCACGCGCCCCGCCACTGGAAGGCCTGCCCGCCGGCGCTGCTCCCGCACCTCGAGTCGGCCGACGTCATCCTCCACGCCGGTGACGTCTGCACCCCCGACGTGCTCGACCTGCTGGCGACCTTCGCGCCGGTGCACGTCGTCATGGGCAACAACGACGTGCCCGAGGTCGCCGCGTGGGGCGCCCCCGAGACGATGGAGATCGAGCTCGAGGGCCTGCGCATCGGGATGGTCCACGACAGCGGGCAGCGACAGGGGCGCACCGCGCGGATGCGGCGGCGCTTCCCCACCGCCGACCTCGTCGTGTTCGGGCACTCGCACATCCCGCTCGACGAGACCGGCGACGGCGTGCGCATCCTCAACCCGGGCTCGCCCACCGACCGACGGCGCCAGCCGGCCGGGACCTTCGCGACCCTCGACGTGCGCGACCGGACGCTCGTCGAGGCGCGGATCGTGCCGCTTCCGCGCTGAACCGCTCCCGGCAGGGCTCAGCGACCGCCGAAGGTCTCCAGGAGGATCTGGCGCTCGCCGTCCGTGAGGTTGGTGGCGACGAGCTTGCTGTGGATCCCCCGGAGGCGCTCGCCGACGCGGTCGAGGTCGCCCTGCTCGGTGACGACGAAGAGCGCCGACGTGCCCGGGGTCAGCTCGGTGCGGATCGTCTCGAGCTGCTCCTTGGTGATGCCGGCGTCCTCCGTCATCTTGCTGATGGCCCCGATGGCCGCTCCGACGACGCCCCCGACGACCGGGACGAAGAAGAGCGCGCCGACCAGCACTCCCCAGAGCGCGCCCCAGCCCGTGCCACGCCACTTCTCGTCGTTCCCGTGGCTCATGCTGGGATGCTCGTCGCCCTCGGGCCACGTGACGACGGCGTGGTCGACGACCTTGAGGAAACCCTCCGCCTGACAGTCCTCGAGGACGGACTCGGCGTGGTCTGCGCCGTCGAGGTCGTCGAACTTCCATACCGTGAAGGCAGCCATGTCCTGCTCCTTTGCGTGGCGCCGTGGCGGGCCCGGCCGTCCGGCGGTGGGTGCGAGTGGTGTCGTCGGGTCCACGTGCGTCGCCGGACGCACGTCTCCCCATGGACCACCCTGCCGCTCCCGGCCGCCGTGATCCTCCCCCTCTCAGGGTGAGGTCTGGCGCCTCCGCGCCGTCACCAGCCCCAGGAGCCGGGGCCGCCCTTGAAGGGGCCGACGACCCGGTCGGTGATCCAGCCGCCGTAGAAGCCGCCCTCCTGCGCCCGCACCCTCTCGCCGTCCACGAGGCACGCGTCGACGAGTCCCGGCATGACGGCGACGTGACCGGCCAGGACGGCATACGTGGCCACGGGCTCGGGGTAGGTCCACGCGGCGCGGGCCGCGCGCAGCCCGCCACCGACGACGTCGAAGTAGGCGGCGCGACCCTTCCACTCGCACACGGTGCTGCCCTGGACGGGCACGAGCGCGCCGTCGACGAACGCGTCGAGCGGCAGGTAGTAGGTCGGCGGGTGGCTCGTCTCGAGGACGCGGAGCGAGGAGCGGGTGCGGGCCACGACCTCGCCGCCGAGGTGCACCTCGACCAGCTCGTCGCTCGGGTCGACCGCCGGCGGACGCGGGTAGTCCCACACCGACTCCTGGCCCGGGCCGGCCGGGAGGGGCACCGCTCGGCTCACCGGGACACCCCGCAGATCTCCTCGAGCCCGGTCGCGAGCCGGTCGACGTCGTCAGCGTTCGTGTAGGGCGCGAGGCCCATCCGCAGCCCGCCGCTGGCGCCGAGCCCGAGGTGGTGGCTGCACTCCCACGCGTAGAAGCTGCCGGCTGGGGCGTTGACACCGCGCTCGGCCAGCGCCGTGCGCAGGTCCTGCGGGTCGTGCCCCTCGACCGTGACGAGCACGGTCGGCGTCCGACGCTGCGCGTTGCTGTATGCCGTCAGCCCCGGGATCGCGCGAAGCCGCGCCTCCAGCGTGGTGAGGAGGGCGTCCTCGTGCGCCTCGAGGGCGGCGAACGAGGCGACGAGTCGCTCCCGGCGCGGCCGCGAGGGGTCGGTGAGGGCGAGGTCGGCGAGGAAGTCGACGGCCGCCGTCGTGCCGGCGAGCAGCTCGTAGGGCAGCGTGCCGAGCTCGAAGCGCTCGGGCACGGCGTCCGACGAGGGCACGAGCTTGGCGGGGTGCAGCGTCTCGAGCAGCGCGGACGAGGCGCCGAGGACGCCGAGGTGCGGGCCGAGGAACTTGTAGGGCGAGCAGACCCAGAAGTCGGCGCCGCTCGCCGGCACGTCGGTGAGCACGTGCGCGGTCGCGTGCACGCCGTCGACCCAGAACAGCGCCCCGGCCGCGTGGACGATCTCGGCGATGGCGGGCAGGTCGGGGCGGGTGCCGATGAGGTTGGACGCGGCGGTCACGGCGACGAGGCGGGTGCGCTCGCCGACGACGGCGGCGACGGCCTCGGGTGCGAGCTCGCCGGTGCTCGGGTCGAACTCGGCCCACCGGACGGTGGCGCCCCGAGCCTCGGCAGCGAGGACCCACGGACGGACGTTGGCGTCGTGGTCGAGGCGGCTGACGACGACCTCGTCGCCGGGACCCCAGTCCGACGAGAGCGTGCGCGCGAGGTGGAAGGTCAGCTCCGTGGCCGACCGGCCGAAGACGACGCCGCCCGGCTCGACCGACAGCAGGTCGCCCATCGCGGCGCGCGCCTCGACGACGACGCGGTCGGCGCGGCGCTCGGCCGCGGTCACGGAGCCGCGGTTCGAGATGGCGGAGGTCAGCGTCTCGACGACAGCCGTGGCGACGGTGTCGGGCACCTGCGACCCACCGGGGCCGTCGAAGTGCGCCGCCCCCTCGTGGAGGGCGGGGAAGTGCCAGCGGATCCGGTCGACGTCGTACGCGGAGGGTGCCAGGGGTGCCATGGCCCCATCTTCGCCGAGGGACCACGAGATCGTCCGTTCGGGACCCGCGGGGTCCTGATGCGGCCTACCGTCGGTGTGAGGGGTGGTCGTCCATCGTCCTGCCCGCACCACTGCGTGAGGGGGTTCCATGACCCGTCCTCTCCTGCTCGTCGTCGACCATGACCTCGACGGGCTCGCCCGGACCGAGGCCGAGCTCGCGCGGCGCTTCGGCGCCGACTTCCGCGTGCGCGGCGAGTCCGACAGCGCCGTCGCCCTCCAGCACCTCCAGCTCGCGGCCGAGCGCGGCGACCCGGTCGCGCTCGTCCTCGCCGACCCGTGGCTGCCCGGACTCGGGGGCGCCGAGCTGCTGCGGTCGGTGCGCACCCTGCACCCCGACGCCGCCCGGGCCCTGCTCGTGCCCTGGGGCGCGTGGGCCGACGGTCGCACCGCCCACGCGATCCTGCGAGGCATGTCGCTCGGCGACATCGACTACTACGTCCTCGAGCCGTGGACGTCACCGGACGAGCTCTTCTGTCGCACCGTCTCGGAGTTCGTCCAGGTGTGGTCCCGGACGGTGGCGAACCGCCGGCGCGAGGTGGTCGTCGTCGGCGCGGCCCGCGACCCGCGCGGCCACGCCGTGCGAACCCTGTTGACTCGCAACGGGATCCCGCACGCCTACCTCGACCGGGGCACGGCGGAGGCGGTGGACCTGCTCCTGACGATCGAGGCCCCGCGCCCGACCGACCCGGAGGGTCCGCTCGTCATCTGGCTCGCGGCGCTGGGCGGCCGGGTCCTGCTCGACCCGACCGACGTCGAGATCTGCCAGGCCTGGGGCATCGGCACCGACCTCACCGTGCCCGGGGGCGGGCCGGAGGTGCGCGACGTGGACCTGCTCGTCGTCGGGGCCGGACCGGCCGGGCTCGCGGCTGCGGTCTACGGCTCGTCCGAGGGACTGTCGGTGCTCTGCGTCGAGGAGCAGGCGCTCGGCGGTCAGGCCGGCACGAGCTCGCTCATCCGCAACTACCTCGGCTTCTCGCGCGGGGTCTCGGGCGCCGAGCTCGCCCAGCGGGGCTTCCAGCAGGCGTGGGTCTTCGGCGCGCGGTTCGTCCTGACCCGGCGGGTCACGGCGATCGACCCGACCCCGGACGCGCACGGGGCCCCGTGGTTCGTCGCCACGGTCTCCGACGTCGGCGACGTGCGGGCGCGGGCGGTGCTGCTCGCGACCGGCGTCGCCTACCGGCGCCTCGGGGTGCCGTCGCTCGAGGCGTTGAGCGGGTCCGGCGTCTACTACGGCGCGAACGTCTCCGAGGCCCATGGGCTCACCGGGGCGCACACGGTCATCGTCGGCGGCGGCAACTCCGCCGGCCAGGCGGCCCTGCACCTGCAGCGGTATGCCGCGGACGTGACCGTCGTCATCCGCACGCCGGACCTCTCGACGACCATGTCGCGCTACCTCATCGACGAGATCGAGGCCTCGCCGAGGATCACCGTCGTCCCGAACGCCGACGTCGTCGACGGGGGCGGCGACGGATGGCTGTCCGAGATCGTGGTGGCGGACCGGACGACCGGCGAGCGGCGCTCCATCCCGGCCGACGGTCTCTTCGTCATGATCGGCGCGCAGCCGCACACCGCGTGGCTGCCCGAGGCCGTGGTCCGCGACGGGTGGGGCTTCCTGCTCACCGGCGCCGACGTGCGCGAGGCCGGCGCCTGGAGCCTCGAGCGACCTCCGTGCGCGCACGAGACGTCGGTGCCGGGACTCTTCGCGGTCGGGGACGTGCGAGCGGGGTCCGTCAAGCGGGTCGCGTCGGCGGTCGGCGAGGGCTCGGTCGTGGTGTCCGAGGTGCACCAGTACCTCTCGCTCGTCGAGTCGATGTCCCGGTCGACCGAGAAGGAGACGGAGACGGACGGGCAGGCCCACCCCCATGGCTGACGACCCGGCCGTCACCCCGCTGGCCGCGCCCGCGACCAGCCCGGGCGAGTCACGCCCCGGGGCCCGCCGACGCGGTGTCGTCGGCGCCGTCGCGCTCGCGCTGCCGCTGCTCGGCCTCGTCGTGCTTCGGCTCTCCGAGCCCCTCGACCGGCAGTGGCAGCACGACCCGACGCACTTCTGGATCGTCCTCGGCGCGGCCCTGCTCAGCGCGCTGACGGCATACGGCACGGGCGCGGCTGCGGTCCGGCGCGGCGACGTGCGCGTCATGTACGTGTCGCTCGCCTTCCTCTCCGCCTCGGGCTTCCTCGGGCTGCACGCGCTCGCGACCCCGCACATGCTCCTGGAGACCGCCACGGCCGGGTTCAACATCTCCACCCCCGTCGGCATCGCCATCGGCTCGCTCTTCGCCGTCGCGTCGGTGCGCGAGGTGGCTGCCGACCGGGCGGCCGCCGAGATGCGGAGGGCGCGGATGCTGCGCCTGGCCCTGCTGATCACGATGGTCGTCTGGGGCTTCGCGTCGCTGCTGCGGGTGCCGCCGTTCGACGTGGGGCCCGGGCTCGAGAGGGGATCGCCGCCGATGGTGGGCGCGGCCGTGGTGTCGGTCGTCCTCTTCGCGGTGACGGCGGTGACGTACGCGCGGCTGTGGTGGCGGCGTGGTGGGCTGCTCCCCGCGGCGATGGCGTCGGCGATGGTCCTGCTCGCCGAGGCGATGGTCGCCATCGTGTTCGCCCCCAACTGGCACTACTCGTGGTGGGAGTGGCACCTGCTCATGCTCGCGGCGTTCGTCCTCGTCGCCTGGGGCGCGCAGCAGTCCTGGCACGAGGAGCGCTACGCCAGCCTCTACACGGCCGACACCCTGGCCGGCCGCCGCGAGATGTCGATCCTCTTCGCCGACCTCAAGGGCTTCACGACCTTCTCCGAGGGCCATGACCCGAGCGAGGTCACCGAGATGCTCAACGCCTACTTCACGGTGGCGATCCCGGCCGTCGTCAAGCGGCACGGGGGCACGATCGACCGCCTCATCGGCGACGCGATCATGGCGACGTTCAACCGTCTCGGCGACCAGCCCGACCATGCACACCGAGCGGCTCGGGCCGGTCTGGACCTCCAGGTCGAGACGGCGCGCATCGCCGACCAGCACCCCGGCTGGCCGCGCTTCCGGGTCGGGATCAACAGCGGCGAGGTGCTCGTCAGCGTGCTCGGCAGCGAGGGCGGCCGCACCCACACCGTCATCGGCGACGCCGTCAACGTGGCCTCGCGGATCGAGGGCCAGGCGCCGGTCGGCCGCGTCGCGGTCACGGCCGACACCCTGGCGATGCTGCCCGGCGCGACCACCGAGCCGCTGGGTCCGCTCGAGCTCAAGGGCAAGGGCGAGCCGGTGGAGGCCTTCGTCCTCGTGACGCTCTGACGCCGGTCGAGGTGATCCCGTGAGGCACGTGGCCCACGGGATCACCTCGAGCGAGCCGTCACTCGGTGACCGCGCCGTCCTCGAAGAGCCGGGGGACGCGGTGGTTGGCGAGGAAGCGGTCGTCGAGGTCGTACGCCGACCGGATCCCCTTGAGCTGCAGCCACGCCGACTCGGTGTAGCCGGTGCGCACGTCGACCTCGTTCTCGGCGAAGTTGAGGTAGCTGCGGCCGGTCGACCACGGCTCGAGCGAGCCCGTGAGCCGGTGCGCGTCGAGCTGCCCCTGCATCGCCATCTCGGGGGTCGCGGCGACCGCGACGGCGAAGACGGCGTATGCCGCATCGATCGTCGCGAGGGCGCCGTGGCCCTCGGGTGCCCGGCCGAGGGCCCCGCCGAGCTGGCGCAGCTCGGTCGACAGCAGCGACGACGTCGAGCCCGGGCCCACCTGCTCGAGGAGCGTGTCGACGGTCGCGTCGCCGAGCTCGCCGATGAGGGTCCCGTCCGAGACGGCGGGTGTCGGGCCCTCCGGGTCCATGTGCAGCCGGGTCAGCGACCGGGCCGGCACGCGGTCGAAGGTGTCGATCTCGGGTCCGAGGCCGCGGAGCATCCCGAGGATCGAGCGGGCCTCGGCGTCGCAGCCGAGCACCGCGCCGTCGATGACGACGAGCGACCGCCCACGCAGCGGCTCGGGGATCGTCGGCAGCGGCGGCAGGTCGAGGAAGCGGAACGACGTCGAGACGGCGTCGGGGGCCTCGGGAGCCCAGTCGGCCCAGCGACGCAGCACACGCTCGGCGTGGTCGCGGTCCCAGACGAGCATGCCGGCATACGCCGCCTCGATCGGGTAGAGGCGGAACTCGAGAGCCGTGACGACCCCGAAGTTGCCGCCACCCCCGCGCAGGGCCCAGAAGAGCTCGACGTTCTGCGTCGCGTCGGCGCGCACGTGCTCACCGTCGGCCGTGACGAGCTCGACGGCCGTGAGGCTGTTGGAGGCGAGACCGAGCTTGCGGGCGTACCAGCCGATGCCACCGCCGAGGCTGTAGCCGGCGATGCCGACGTCGGGCGAGCTGCCGTGCAGGGCCGCGAGCCGGTGGTCGGCTGCGGGCTCGGTCGCGTCGATCCAGAGCGCCCCGCCCTCGACCCGGGCGACCCGGCGGGTCGCGTCGATGCCGACACCGCGCATCCGCTGGGTGCGCACGAGGACGACGTCGTCGAGGCCCCGCCCGACGAGCGGCCCGGCGTTGTGGCCCGTGCTCTGCGGCGCGACCTTCAGCCCGTCGGCGGCGGCCGCGCGGACGACCGCCTGGACGTCCGCGACGGTGCGAGGCAGGGCGACGGCGGCCGGGCGCTGGTCGAGGGCGACGTTCCAGGGCAGGCGTGCCGCGTCGTAGCCGGGGTCGCCGGGGAGGTGGACCGCACCGTCGCAGAGTCCGGCGAGGCTCGTGGCCCGTCGGGCGGTGGGGGTGAGGATGGTCGTCATTGCTGGTCTCCTGTGTCGGGGTCGGCCCTCGTGGTGGGCGCGGGGGTTCAGAGACCGGGCGGGCCCTGCAGATACATCGCGCGGCAAAGGTCTGATTCGTCCGGAGTCACACGGGCGCAAGGTGATCCGCCGCACTGCGGGTCGGGATGCAGTAGGGGCACGGCGTGGGAGGTCCGCGCCCGGGTGCATGCTGGGGAGGTGGACGACATGACGACCGACATCGCACGCGACCTGATGCTCGACGGCTTCGGCCGCATCCGTGACGGCCTGCCGGAGGTCGTCGACGGTCTCTCCGTCGAGGAGCTGCTCTGGCGCCCCGACCCGGACGCGAACCACATCGCATGGCTCGTCTGGCACCTCGCCCGGCAGCAGGACGACCAGGTGGCCCAGCTGGCCGACGCCGACGACTCGGTGTGGCGCGGCGACGGCTGGGTCGAACGGTTCGGGCTGCCCTACCGGGCGGACGCGCACGGCTGGAGCATGACGTCGGCAGACGTCGGACGCTTCACCGTCGCCGACCCGGCCCTCTTCGCGGCATACCACGCGGCGGTCCACGAGCGGACGGTCGAGCTCGTCGAGGAGCTCGACGACACGGCATACGCCCGGGTCGTCGACGAGCGCTGGGACCCGCCCGTCACCGTGGCGGTGCGTCTCGTCTCCGTCCTCGACGACGGGGCGAAGCACCTCGGCCAGGCCGAGTACGTCCGCGGGCTCGTCGAGCGGCGCCGCCGAGGCCGTCGGCTCAGGAGCGGGTGAGGGCTCCGTAGGCGGCCGGTGCCACGAGGTAGAACAGGATGAAGGCCCAGCCGCCGGTGAGGCGACGCCCGGACCGCCCCGTGTCGGGCACCCCGGGCGGCGGGCCGGAGACGAGCAGGAACAGTGGCACGGCCACGACCGCGGCCGGGGAGAAGAGCGCCCAGAACCAGGCCCAGCGGGTGGCCCACCACGGCTGAGCGCCGTTGAAGAGCAGCGCCACGGTCGCGAACCAGAGCACGAGCGCCGCAGCGGCGAACCACCCCGGCACGCGCCAGCCGGCGAGCTCGTGACCGGGGTCGCGCCACGTGTCCGCCACGATGCGCACGCCCGGTTGCAGCGCGCGGAGCGACTCCTCGAGGTTCTCGGTCACGATCTCGCGGGCGCCGATGTCGCCCGGCGACGAGACCGCAGGATCGCTCACCTGGACCACCTCGGCGAACCGGTTGCGGCCGCCGTCGCGCCACGCGAGGGACACGGTCACCAAGCCCGTCGCCCCGGGGGGCAGCGCCCCGGACACGTGCACCTCGTCGACACGGCCGGCGCTGACGCCTGCTCTGAGGTCGGCGAAGGTCGCGGGAGCCGAGCCCAGCACCAGGCCGCACCCGAGGAGGACGAAGCAGGCCACGACCAGTCCGTAGCGGAAGCGTCGCCACGCGTCTGGGTGGACCCTCGCCAGCACCGGTGCCGGCACCGGAGATGTCGCCATGGGAAGACCCTAGGGCGACCGGCCTCGGCGTCGCCCCGGAATCGCCGGAGATGTCTGCTGTGGCGGCGTGGCCTTCGGGGTGGGTTGAGGCGCTTGTGACCGGGGTGGCAGGCGGGATCGCCGGGCGGTTCCAGCACAGGTCGCGCACAGGTTGACGTGCGAAAATGGTGGCAATGAACAGCCCAGCCGTGAGCCCCGTTGTCGCCGTCGCGTCCCCGACCGACGGCATCCCCATGGTCTCCGTGGCCACGGCCCACGACCCGGTGCGTCGACGCCGTCTGGCACTCATCGCCCGCGGACGGCGGGCCCGGATGGCCGCCACCGTGGTCGTCGTCTTCGCCCTCGCCGGCGTCAACGTCGCCAACCACGTGCTGGGCTGGGACACCATGTGGCTCGGCCCGGTCGGGGCCGTCGCCCTCCTCGGCTTCGCCCGCTGGCAGGGCCTGTCGTGGCACCAGCTGGGGCTCGCCCGGCACACCCATGCCCGCGGCATCCGGTGGGGGCTCGGCGTCATCGCCGTCGTCGGGCTCGTCTACCTCGTCGGCATCCTGCTCCCGTCGACGCGCACCGCGTTCCTCGACGTCCGCTACCACCTGCCCCCGGCGGGTGCGCTGCTCACGGCGTTCGTCATGATCCCCGTCGGCACGATCCTGCTCGAGGAGGTCGCCTTCCGCTCCGTGCTCTGGGGCTTCCTCTCCCGGCACGCCCGGATGTGGCAGGTCCTCGCGGGGTCGTCCCTGCTCTTCGGCCTCTGGCACGTCTTCCCCGCCATGGCCTCGGCCACCGGCAACGAGGCGATCGGCTCCGCCGTCGCCGGGCTGGGCCCCTTCGCCAAGGCCGCCGTCGTCGGCGGCACCGTGCTCTTCACCGCGCTCGGTGGCGTGCTCGCCGGTGAGCTGCGCCGTCGCAGCGGCAGCCTCTTCGCGAGCGTCGGCATGCACTGGGCCACGAACTCGCTCGGCGTGCTCTTCGGCGTCCTCGCCTGGCGCCTCGCGGCCTGACCTGGCTGTCTGCCTGATCCGTTCGGGCCCGACCTGCGGCCATCGCGCGGGACCCAGACGCCGGCGCCTGCCCCAGCGGCGACGAGTGAGGTTGCACGTGCGCGCGTGACAGGCGACCTGTCAGGCGCCCGTTGCACTCTCTGGCGCAGTGCCCGTCGCCTGAGCCGTCTCGTGGGCGCCCGGGTCGGCTGTGTGGACCTCCTGCCAGGCCGGGTCGTCATCCGGCAGCCAGGCGGGGGCGTGTCTGCCGTCCCGCCCCGAGTCCAGCCAGCCGAGCTCGTCGGCCACGCCGACCGAGACCTCGATGAGTCGAGTCGTCGTCGCGTCGACGTCGTCTGCGCGCCAGGCGAGCGACCACGGGTAGTACGGCTGGATCTCGTCGGGCCAGGACATGTGGAGCCCCTCGGCGACGTACTTCTCCGCGTAGCTGAGGAACTCGAGGTAGTGGACGCTGTCAGGTGCCCATCTAACATGCGAGAGGCAGTGACTGAAGGCCCCCGGTGTACCGAGCCACTGCATCGTGTGCCCGAGTCGTTGCTCCAGGGCGGTCAGGTACTGTCCGTGCGCGTTGTAGGTACCGGAACTGGGCGGGTCCCCGAAGACGTGCAACGGCCGTGCGCCGAACGACACCCTCCCCTGGTGCCCATCCTCGTGTCGCCCCACGAGTACGAGGGGCTCGAGGCGCAGGAGCCGGTGGCGCCAGCCGGTGGGGTGCGCGACCTTCATCCGCGGCGTGACGCGCAGGATGGCGACATCGAGGCGGCCCTGCAGGAGCGCGTTGAGCTGCGTGACGCTGTCCATGGCATGCTCTCGCAGCGGGATCCCCGGCTCGGCCACCCTGAAGGCGTCGGCGACGACCTGGCTCGTGGACAGCTCGAACACATGGGCGATGCGCACCCCCGCCGATCGGGTCCGTTCGGACATCGAGTCCGCCAGCGCCAGTAGGCGACGGGCGTCCACGAGGAAGCGCTCCCCTCGCGTCGTCAGGGTCACGTGCCGGCTGTCCCGCACGAAGAGGGGTTCGCCGAGCTGGTCCTCGAGCTTGCGGATCTGCTTGGAGAGCGCCGGCTGGCTCACGTAGAGGCGTGCCGCGGCACGACCGAAGTGCAGCTCGTCGGCGACCGCCACGAAGTAGCGCACCAGTCGAAGCTCCAGGTCCATGCCGACGCCTCCGTGGAGGCCGTGGACTGGACGGGCGTAGCTGGTTGCCGGTCTCCGTCGCCCACGCTACCGAGCCGGCCGCTGCGGGAGGGGCGCTCGCGGTTATCGATCGGTCCGGAACGGGTCTTGGACGCGCGACGAGGGTGCGGCAAGACTCGGAACCGTCGCCGTGCAGCGCGACAACGTGGACGGCCAGGAGGTCGCCCCGCCAGCATCCGCTCCGGAGGCACCGTCATGCAGCCAGCCCAACGACCCGTCATCTTCATCCACGGACTGTGGCTCCACAGCACCAGCTGGGCCCCGTGGGTCGAGGCCTTCGCTCGGTCGGGCTACTCGCCCACCGCGCCCGGGTGGCCCCACGAGCCCGAGACCGTGGCCGAGGCCCGTCAGCACCCGGAGGCCGTCGCGGGCCTGGGCATCGACGACGTGACCAACCACTACGCGTCACTGATCGACGGGTCGTCGGAGCCGCCGGTCATCATCGGTCACTCGTTCGGCGGGCTCATCGCCGAGAAGCTGCTGGGGCAGGGGAAAGCAGCCGCGGCGGTTGCCATCGACCCGGCGCAGATCAAGGGCGTCCTGCCGCTACCGCTCGCCCAGCTGCGCGCCGGACTGCCGGCCCTGGGCAACCCCGCCAACCGCAGCAAGGCGGTCTCGCTGACGGCCAAGGAGTTCCGCTTCGGCTTCGGCAACGCGGTGAGTGAGGAGGAGTCGGACGCCCTCTACGAGAAGTGGAGCATCCCGTCACCCGCGAAGCCCTTGTTCCAGGCCGCAGCCGCCAACTTCTCGCTCCACTCGGAGGCGGCGGTCGATACGCGCAACACGACCCGTGGCCCGCTCCTGCTGATCTCCGGCCTGGAGGACCACACGGTTCCCGACGCCGTCACCCGGTCGACGCTCAAGCAGTACCGCCACTCGACCGCGGTCACCGAGCTGCGTCAGTTCGAGGGTCGGGGTCACTCGCTGACGATCGACAGTGGCTGGAACGAGATCGCCGAGGCCGTGCTGGCCTGGCTGCACGAGCAAGGACTCTGAGCGTGGACCTCGGGCTGGCGGGGCAGGTCGCGATCGTCACCAGTGCGAGCAAGGGGATCGGTCTCGCCATCACGAGGGTCTTGGCTGACGAGGGGGTCACGGTGGTGGCCGGCGCACGCGAGACCTCGGCAGAGCTGGAGGCCTTGACCCGTACCGGGACGGTGACGTACGTCGCCGCCGACCTCGGTCAGCCCGACGGGGTGGCCCACCTCGTCGACGCCGCTGCCGGGCGCGGGCGTCTCGACATCCTCGTCAACAACGTCGGAGCGGTGACCCCGCGACTGGACGGCTTCGTGGCCGTGACAGACGAGCAGTGGGCGACGACGTACACGCTCAACCTCATGGCCGCCGTGCGCACCACCCGCGCCGCCCTGCCGATGATGCTGGCTCGTGGCCGGGGAGTCATCGTCTGCACGAGCTCGGTCAACGCCGTCCTGGCCGACCCGGGCGTCATCGACTACAGCGCGGCCAAGGCGGCGTTGCGGAGCTTCTGCAAGTCCCTCTCGAAGGAACTGGGCCCGAAGGGGATTCGCGTCAACACCGTGAGCCCGGGGCCGGTCTCCACCGACCTGTGGCTGGGCGCCGGCGGGGTTGCCGCCGCGGTGTCCGCACGGCAGGGGACGGACCCCTCCGCCGTCGCCGCCGCAGCGGCTCGGGAATCCGCCACGGGCCGCTTCACCCGGCCCAGTGAGGTGGCCAACCTGGTCGCCTTCCTGGCCAGCGACGTCGCAGGAAACATCACCGGAGCCGACGTCGCCATCGACGGCGGCCTCATCACCACCACCTGACCTCCCGAGCACGAGGAGAACCACATGTCCAGCAACCGGTCCGGCATCGTGACCACCCCACCGCCCACGTCGCCGGACCTCGTTCCAGGTCCCGGCCGGATGAGGAACGGACGCGGTGCCTCGAGCGTCCGGAGACGTTCGACGTGGCTGGCCGGCGTGGTGCTCGCCGCGCTCGTCGCCCTCATGGCCGGGGCCCCGGCCCAGGCCGGACCCGCCTCGTCCGGGGCACTGACCTCCGTTGCGGCGCGCCCCACCATCGTGCTCGTGCACGGCGCGTTCGCCGGTCCCTCGTCGTGGGACGAGGTCTCCGCGGCGCTGCGCAAGGACGGCTACACCTCGGTCGCCGTTCCGCTGCCGCTGTCCGGGACGGTCGACGACATCGCGACGGTCAGGGCGACCTTGGACGCGGTAGCCGGCCCCAAGGTCGTGGTCGGGCACTCCTACGGCGGCTTCGTCATCTCCGACGCGGCCGCCGGGCGGAGCGACGTGTCGGCGCTCGTCTACACAGCCGCCTTCGTCCCGGCAGCCGGGGAGAGCATCATTGGGCTGGGCGCGGGTTACGCGCCAGCCGCCTTCCTCGCGCCCGGTCACATCACCTTCGACAGCGCAGGTCGCGCCACCATCACGTCGACGAACTTCCGCGACGACTTCGCGCAGGACCTGAGCCCTCGGCTCGCGGCCACGCTCGATCGTGCCCAGACGCCCACGGACCTCAGCATCCTGTTCGCGCCGTCGGCCGACGTCGCCTGGCCCGCCATCCCGTCCTGGTACGCCGTCTCCGGCGCCGACCGGGTCATCGACCCGGCCCTGCAGCGGTACATGGCGGCCCGGGCCGGCGCGACCACGGTCACCTTCGACGACGCGAGTCACGCAGGCGGGTTCACGCACTACTCGGCCCGCTTCACCAAGCTCGTGGAGCAGCCACCCAGCGGAGCGCTGGGTGGCCACGACACGGCATACGCGATGGGTCAGTGGACGAGCTGGCCCACGAGGTTCGAGACGTCCGGCGAGCCGAGCCCGGTGGGGTCGTCGTAGCCGGCCTTCGCGTCGAGGCCGGGCCCGTGCCAGGCGTTGTTGCCCGACGTGACGTCGTGGAAGGCGAGGGCGTGCGTCGCCCCCGTGCCGATCGTGTAGAGCGCCGGGTTGAGCGCGCCCAGGCGGTGGCCCGCCTGCTGGTCGGCGAGGGCCCCGATCGCGGCCCACTGCGGGGAGCCGGAGCTCGTGCCGCCGTAGAAGTAGAAGCCGTTGTCGTCCGGGTTGGCGTTGAAGCCCTCGTAGACGAAGACCGACGTGTAGACCGACGCGTCGTAGCACACGTCGGACGTCGTGCGCATCGGGTTGCCGGAGACGCCGGCCTGGTAGGCGGGCGCGCGGAAGATCGTGCTCGGGGCTCCGCCCGTCGCGCCGATCGGTCCGAGGGTGCAGCCGAACGGCTGGTGCACGGCGCACGATGCCTCGTCGCCCCAGACCGTCTCGCCCTGGTAGTCGCCCGAGTCGCTCGCGAAGAGGTTCGTGCCGCCGACCGCGGTGACGAGCGGGTCGGATGCCGGGTAGCCGGCCGCGAGGGCAGGGCCGCCGTTCGAGGCGCCGTCGTCGCCCGACGAGGCGAACAGGGAGATCCCCTTGGCGGCCGCCGCCGCGAAGTTCGCGTGCGACTGCTGGAGCTGCAGGTTGTTGCCCTTGCCCTTGATCGCAGCCTCGTCGGCGCCGTAGCTCATCGACAGGACGTCGCCGAGGTCGTGGTCGACGGCGTAGCGCACGGCCACGTTGAGCGCGTTGCCGTAGTTGTTCGGCGCGACGACGAGGTTGATCGTCGCGTCGGGCGCGATGGCGTGCGCCCACTGGACGTCGAGGCTCGTCTCGCCGGCCCAGCCGAGCGGCTGGCCCTGGTGCGCCGTGCTCGTCTGCGGCTGACCGCCCGGGTAATAGACGTTGAGGTCGGCCCCGGGCAGGCCGAAGGTCTGGCTGAAGACGTCGAGGTCCTGGCGCACCGTGGGGCTGCCGTACGCGTCGACGACGACGATGCGCTGACCCTTGCCGGTCCAGCCGTCGGGGATGTCGTACGCCTTGCGGATGAGCGCGGGCGTGTAGCAGGCCAGCCCGATCCGGGCGACGCACTGCGACGGCGTCGGGAGCGCGCCGGGCCGGCTGCCCGTCGAGAACTGCTTCGTCGGCGGGTGGACGGTGTAGACGATGTCACCGCTGTCCGAGCCGGCCGCCGTCGCCGCGGAGCCCGCGGCGAAGGTCGTGCCGAGCGCGAGGGCGGTCGACGCGAGCCCCACGCCCACGACGGTCCTCGCCCGCCGGGTGTGTGTGCGTCTGCTGAGTGTGCGCATGCTGCCCCTTCCCTGTAGCCCCCGAGGCGGCTCGCTCGAGCCGTCTCGGAACGTAGGTGCGGTTTCTGCGAACCGGCTGGGTGGAGTCTGCTGGTCGCATGGGAGGCCATCTCCGGGCGATCGTGACGACCCGGGCGCTCCGAACCATCCGAACGATCCGGACGATCCGAACGATCCGGACGGCCGGCACGGCCGACCATGGCCGGCTGCGACACTGGCGCGCATGGACGGCTTCACGATCCGCGCGGCGCACCCGGGCGACTACGAACGGCTCGGTGAGCTGACGGCCGCGGCCTACCTCGACGACGGGCTGCTCGACTTCGGCACCGATGACCCCTACCTTGCCGTGCTCCGCGACGTCGGCCGCCGGGCCGAGCACGCCGAGGTGCTCGTCGCGGTCGACGCCGACGACACGGTGCTCGGTGGGGTCGCGTTCGTCGGGGCCCCGGGCCCGTTCGCCGACGTCGCCCGCGAGGGCGAGGCCGAGTTCCGGACCCTGGCTGTCGCCCCCGCCGGTCGCGGTCGCGGCGTCGGGACGGCCCTCGTCCGCGAGTGCGTCGACCGCGCCCGGGCCCTCGGCCGCACCCGCGTCGTGCTCTCGACGCAGCCGATGATGCACGCGGCGCACCGCGTCTACGAGCGCTTCGGCTTCACCCGCGCCCCCGAGCGCGACTGGTCGCCGATCGCGACCCTGACCCTGCTCGTCTACGAGCTCGAGCTCGCCCGCGACTGAGCCTCGGCGGCCGAGCGGGCGACGAGGTCGCGCACCGCCGCGACGATCGTCGGGTCGAGCTCGACGTGCGCCTCGAGCAGCCCGAGCAGGGTCGCCGCCGCGTGCGCGTTGCGCTCGTAGCCCGGCACGAGGTCGGCGAGCGGCAGCAGCTCGGGCCCGAAACGCCGCTCGACGCCACGGTCGACGACGAAGACGTCCTGACGGGCACCGCGACCGAGCCCCAGGTGGTCGAGCACCGTGACCCAGCGGTCGACGGCATACCCCTGGATGAAGCGGGTCGCCGTGAGGCGCTCGCCGCGCAGGTCGCGGTGCAGCCCGACGTAGAGGTTCGTGATCGCCTCGCCGACCTCGTGCTCGAGCGAGGGCGGTTGCGGCACAGGCGTCGTCGGCACCTCGAGGCCGACGGGCGCGTCGCCGCGGCTCCAGTGGATGCGCCCCGGCGGGTAGCCGGCGGTCGCCATGTCGGCGAGGGCGAGGACGGCGTACTCCGCGAAGAGGTCGCCCTCGAGGAGCGCCTTGCGGCCGAGGTCGCTGTTCTCGAACGACCACACGACGGGGTGGGCCGCCTCGAGCCAGTCGATGTCGGCGATGTAGCGGTCACGGGTCGCCGCGTCGTCGACGACGACGAAGAAGTCCGCGTCGGAGTGCTCGTCGAGGCGGTGCAGGTCGCGCCCGACCGACCCGAGGCCGAGCAGGGCGACGGCGTCGCCGCGCCGGTCGAGCTCGGCGGCGAGGCGGTCGAGGAAGGCGAACAGGCGCGCCGGGACGGTGGGCACGCTCGGGACGGTGGGCGGGGCGGGGCTGGACGGCATACGTCGTCTCCTTGTCGTCGTGTCAGGGAGTCGACGTTTCAGCCCGCCCGGCCCGGAGGCCGTCGAGGTCGCGACAGAGGCAGGGTATGCCGTCGCGCACGTCAGCGGAACTGCTTTCGCGGGTGCCGGGCCGGCTCCGTTCGCAGCGGGGATGTGGAGCGGTCCCTCGCACTCAGAGGCATCGGACGGCGTGTCGGCCGGCCGTGCGTGCCAGGGTGGAGGGGTGCCCGTGACCATCGACGACGTGCGGCGCGTGGCCGAGCAGCTTCCCCGTTCGTACGAGGTGCTCGTCCGCGACCGCGTGAAGTTCCGTGTCGGCAAGATCGTGTGGCTGGCGTTCTCCGCCGACGAGACGCAGCTGGGATTCGCCTTCCCCAAGGAGGAGCGCGACGTGCTCGTCGCGAGCGAGCCCGACGTCTTCCTCATGCCCCGCCGGTCCGACCTCCGCTTCAACTGGGTCGAGGTGCGGCTCGACGCGCTCGACGTCGACCGGATGCGCGAGATCGTCATCGACGCCTGGCGCCTCGTCGTGCCGAAGAGCGTGGCGCTCGCGAGGGCCGGCGACTGACCTGTCGGGAGTGATCCGGTGGTCGACTACACGTCGAGCCCGGCGACCTGCCGTGCCGTCGCGACGAAGGCCGGGGCGGTGACCTCGACCCCGTCGAGGTAGCCCCCCACGAGGGCGGCGTCACGGAGGAGGACGAGCGATGCGGCCGCGGCATCGGGATCGGGCAGCCCTGCGGCACGGGCCAGCTCGGCCAGGGCCTGCCGGAACCACGTCCGGTGCGCGGTGACGATGCGCCGCACCGGGCTGTCGGCGTCGGGGAACTCCGCGGCCGCGTTGATGAAGGGGCAGCCGCGCGTGTGGTAGCTCGTGATGTCGATCGCGATGGTGTCGATGACCCGGCCGAGCAGCTCGGTCGGCGTGCCGCCCTCGGCCTCCGCGTCGGCGAAGTAGCCGCGCAGCGTGGCGTCCTCGGACTCGAGGTAGGCCGCGACGAGTGCCTCCTTGCCGGCGAAGTGGCGGTACATCGTGGCGCGCGTGACGCCGGCCTCCTCGAGGATGCGGTCGACGCCGACGCCGTTGATGCCCTCGCGGTAGAAGAGGCGTGACGCGGCGGCCAGGAGCCGCTCGCGGCCGGGGGTCCGCGTCGTCGTCGGCTCGTCCACATCGCCACGCTAACGCAGGGCGGCCGCGCGACCGAGACGGCTGCGGCGGGGACGGCGGTGGCGACGGCGGCGGCGACGAACCTCCGACCCGGCCCTCTGGCGCGGCGGGTCGGGAATGGATATCGTAGAACGATCGTTCTACCTGCTGGACCCGCCCGCCCCCTCACTGCACGGGAGAACACCATGAGCTCTTCGCCGGCCGCCACCACCACGTCCGTCATCACCGCCACCGAGCGCGCCCAGGTCGAGGCCGCCAACGCGAGCGGTCGCCAGCCCGTCGTCTTCGTGCACGGCCTGTGGCTGCTCCCCAGCAGCTGGGACGCCTGGCGCGAGCACTTCGAGTCCCTCGGCTACGCGACGCTCGCGCCCGGCTGGCCCGACGACCCCGAGACCGTCGAGGAGGCACGCGCCCACCCGGAGGTCTTCGCCGGCAAGACCGTCGGTCAGGTCACCGACCACGTCGCCGACGTCATCCGGCTGCTCGACCGGGCCCCGGTCGTCATCGGGCACTCCTTCGGCGGCCTCATCACGCAGAAGCTCGCCGGCCTCGGCCTCGCCCGGGCCTCCGTCGCCATCGACCCCGCGCCCTTCCGCGGGGTGCTTCCCCTGCCGGTGTCGGCCCTCCGTGCGAGCTCGCCCGTCCTGTCCAACCCGGCCAACTTCAACCGGCACGTGTCACTGACCTTCGACCAGTACCGCTACGCCTTCGCCAACGCCGTGAGCGCCGAAGAGGCCGCTGACCTCTACCGCACGTATCCCGTTGCGGCGCCAGGACGCCCGCTCTTCCAGGCCGCCACGGCGAACGTCAACCCGCGCACCGAGGCGAGCGTCGACACGGCCAACCCCGACCGCGGCCCGCTCCTCGTCATCAGCGGCGAGAAGGACCACATCGTGCCCTGGGCCATCGCCCACGCGTCCTACAAGCGCCAGCAGAAGAACGCCGGGCCCACCGAGATCATCGAGATCCCGGGCCGCGGGCACTCGCTCGTCGTCGACAGCGGATGGCGCGAGGTCGCCGACACCGCAGCCGCCTTCCTCACCCGACACGGAGTGTCCCCGGACGCCTGAGGCCCCGCGCGTCAGCCGATCCGGTAGGCCGCGGACGCGCGCGGACCCCGCTCCGCCTCCCCGCGCTCGATGCAGAACTCGTTGCCCTCGGGGTCGGTCAGCGTCACCCAGCCGGTGCCGTCCTCCTTGCGGTGGTCCCCGAGGATGGCGGCACCCGCGGCGAGGGCCCGCTCGACGGCCTCGTCGCGGGTGCCCACGTCGGGTGCGACGTCGAAGTGGACGCGGTTCTTCGCCGTCTTGCCCTCTGGCACCGGGATGAAGAGCAGCCCCATGCCGGGATTGGGGAAGGAGGGGGCAACGACCACCTCCGGGTCGTCGTCGTAGAAGACGTTCCAGCCGAGCAGGCCCGCCCAGAACGTCGCGAGGGAGCGCGAGTCGGCGCAGTCGAACGTGATGCTGTGGATTCCCAGTGCCATGAGCGCAGCGTCGTCCCGATCGCGTTCGGCCGCAAGCCGTTTGCGTATGCCGTGTGCCGCCGGCGCTCCGGTCACGTATGCCGCCCACCGCGGCTCCGGGACCGCCCTCCGTCTGCGGGAGGCCGGGCTGCGCGTGCTCCACGTGCCACCGCGCTACGGCTCGTCGGAGGAGTCGGCGATCATCTCGCTCGCGCAGGATGGGCTCGCGCGTCCCATGACGAAGCGGCAGCCGTTCGTGCGCGGTGGTCGGGACTCCGAGGGTCGCCGGATCAGCCCGGCCGTCGTGCTCAACGCCGAGACGGTCTGGCGGGCGGCGCAGATCTCGCGCCTCGGCCCCGCCTGGTTCCGGTCGTTCGGCACGCCCGCCCAGCCCGGACCGCGGCTCGTCTCCGTCAGCACGCCGGCGGCCCGGGGCGTCGTCGTCGGGACGGCGGCCGGTGCTCCGCTCACCGACCTGCTCGACCTCGCCGGAGGTCTCGCCGCCGGTTCGCGCGTCGTTCTCGTCGGAGGCCTCGGCGGCACTTTCGTCGCCGTCGAGAACCTCTCCGGACTGCTGTGGTCCGACGCCGACCTCGCCCGGGTCGGGGCCCGCACCGGACCCGGCGTCGTCGAGGCGCTCGACCCGCGCGACTGCCCGCTCGAGTTCGTCGACCGCTGCCTCACCTGGGCTGCGGGCGAGTCGGCGGGACAGTGCGGCCCGTGCATGTTCGGACGGCCTGCCCTCGCCACCGACTGGCGCGCGCTGGCCGCGGGAGGGGACCGGGCGGCATACGACCGCGTCCGCTCGCGGGTCGGGCTGCTGCCGGGGCGTGGCGCGTGCCGCTTCCCCGACGGGGTCGCGGGTTTCGCCGGGTCGGCGCTCCGCGTCCTCGCCGACCACCTCGAGCAGCACCGCGCCGGCCGGTGCGACGCCGCCGACCGTGCGGACGGTGACGACCACACGCGCCGCCGCCTCGGACTCGTCCGCGACCGGCACCTCGCCGTCGACCGCGTCGCGTGCAGCGGGCACAGGGTGTGCGCCCAGCTGCTGGCCGGGGTGACGCTGGACGAGTGGGGCGATCCGGTGGTCACCGACGACCGCGTCGAGGCGGGCGAGGGGCGCGACCTGGCCAACACAGCCGTGCGGTTGTGCCCGGCGCGGGCCCTCTACCTGCGCTGACGCTCGGGCCGCCACTTCGCGAGCGGCGCGCTGCCCGGGGTGGCAGGCTGGCCAACGTGCCCATCTGCCGGTCAATGTGTCCAAATGTGCTCGATCGAGTGTGCAACCGCGCATTAATGCTCATAGACTGCGCGTCGTGATGCGCGAAGCAGTGGTAGGGATCGACGTCGGCGGCACCCGGATCAAGTCGGCCCTCGTGACGCCCGACGGCCAGGTCCTCGCCGAGGCCGTGCGACCCACCCCCGAGAAGGTCGGCGACCAGCTCGGCGAGGTCGCCGCCAAGGCCGTCGTCGAGCTGACGGCCCGCGTCGGGGA
Organism: Terrabacter sp. Root181; assembly: GCF_001428505.1. Taxonomy (GTDB): domain Bacteria; phylum Actinomycetota; class Actinomycetes; order Actinomycetales; family Dermatophilaceae; genus Terrabacter. The sequence goes on along the minus strand of NZ_LMHU01000001.1, from coordinate 27,295 downwards.
CGCGGTCGACCTGCTCGCGGTCGGCGTCGCGGTGCCCGGCCTCGTCGACGACGTGACCGGCATCGGCGTGTGGTCGGCCAACCTCGGCTGGCGCGACCTCGACCTGCGCGGCGGCATCGCGGCCCACGTCGACGTGCCCGTCGCGATCGGCCACGACGTGCGGTCCGGACTGCTCGCCGAGCACCGCCTCGGCGCCGCGCGCGAGGCAGACAACGTCCTTTTCGTGCCCCTCGGCACCGGCCTCGCCAGTGCCATCCTCTGCCGCGGCCAGCTCGTCACTGGGTCGCTCTGGACCGGCGAGATCGGCCACATCGTGGTCGTGCCCGACGGCCCGCTCTGCGCCTGTGGTCAGCGCGGGTGTCTCGAGGCCCTGTCGAGCGCGGGTGCGATCGGCCGCCGTTGGTCCGAGGCGACCGGCCTCGTCGGCGACGCCGAGGAGGTGGCCCGCCGCGCCGAGGCCGGTGAGCCCGAGGCCCGCCGCATCTGGCAGGAGGCCATCGACGCGCTCGCCATCATGGTCGCGCCCGTCGTCGCGGCCGCCGGCACCGAGCTCGTCCTCATCGGCGGTGGCCTCGTCCACGCCGGCGACACCCTGCTCGAGCCGCTGCGCACCGCGCTCACCGCCCGCCTCGGCGGTCGTGACGATGTCGCCGTCCGGGCCGCGGCGCTCGGCGACCGCGCCGGATCGCTCGGCGCCGCGACCATCGCCCTGGACCTCGTCGGTCGATGATCGTCACGTTCACGCCGAACCCGGCCCTCGACATCACGTACGCCGTCCCCCACGTCGCGCTCGGCGAGTCCCACCGCGTCGCGTCGGTGAGCGAGCGTGCCGGCGGCAAGGGGCTCAACGTCGCGTCGGTGCTGACGTCGATGGGCGGCCGGGCCGTCGCGGTCGCACCCGTCGGCGAGATGGACCTCGACCTCTTCGCGTCCGACCTCGGCGCCCGGCGGGTGCCGCACCGTCTCGTCCCCTCGCCGTGCCCGACCCGTCGGTCCGTGGCCGTCGTCGAGGCGAGCGGACGGGTGACCCTGCTCAACGAGCCCGGTATCGGGCAGTCGCAGCGGGTCTGGGACCGCATCGCCGACGAGATCGCGGCGCTGGCCCCGGACGCGTCGACGCTGACGGTGTCGGGCAGCTTCCCGCCGGGCACCGACCCCGACCTCGTGCGCCGGGTGACCCGACTGGCCCACGAGTCCGGTCTGCGCGTCGTCCTCGACGTCAGCGGCGTCCACCTGTTGCGCGCGCTCGGTCTCGGCCCGGAGCTCGTCAAGCCCAACCGCGTCGAGGCCGCACAGACCCTGACCGGACTCGGACGCGGGGAGGTGCCGTCGGTCCCGGACGCGGCCCGGGCACTCGTGGCCGCCGGGGCCCAGGCCGCCCTCATCAGCGACGGCACCAACGGCCTCGTCCTCGTCCACGAGGACGTCGCCCTGCGCGCCCACCTCCCGCGCCCGCTCTCGGGCAACCCGACCGGTGCCGGCGACGCCCTCACGGCCTCGCTCGCCGCCGACCTCGACGGCGACGGCGACCTCCCGCAGGGGGCGGAGGCCTGGGCCTCCGTGCTGCGTCGCGGGGTCGCGTGGTCGGCCGCCGCTGTGCTCCAGCCCGTCGCGGGCGCCGTCGACCCCGCCGACGTCGGCCGCCTGCTCCCCACCGTCGAGATCGAGGAGATCCGTCCGTGACCCGCTCCGCCCTGACGCCCCTGCTCGCCGAGGCGTCAGCCGCCGGCCGCGCCGTGGCGGCCTTCAACGTCATCCAGCTCGAGCACGCGGAGGCGTATGCCGCCGCGGCCGAGCGGGTCGGCCTGCCCGTCGTCATGCAGATCTCGGAGAACTGCGTGCGCTACCACGGTTCGCTCGCCCCGATCGCGGCAGCGACGCTCGCCATCGCGGACGCGTGTGCCCAGCCGGTCGTCGTGCACCTCGACCACGCCGAGGACGTCGCGCTCGTCAGAGAGGCGGTCCGGCTCGGGCTCACGTCGGTGATGTTCGACGGCTCGACGCTGGCCGACGACGAGAACCGCGCCGTGACCCGTCGGGTCGTCGGGCTGTGCCGCGCCGCGGGGGTCAGCGTCGAGGCCGAGCTGGGCGAGGTCGGCGGCAAGGACGGCGTCCACGCGCCCGGCGTGCGCACCGACCCCGACGACGCGGCGCGCTTCGTCGCCGACACGGGCGTCGACGCCCTGGCCGTGGCCGTCGGCAGCAGCCACGCGATGACCGACCGCACCGCCGAGCTGGACACGGATCTCATTGCGGCACTGAGGGACTCGGTGCCGGTGCCCCTGGTGCTGCATGGCTCGTCCGGCGTGCCCGACGATGGTCTCGTCGCGGCAGTGCGGGCCGGCATGACCAAGGTCAACATCGCGACGCACCTCAACCAGGTGTTCACCCGCGCGATGACGGCGCGCCTCGAGGCGTCGCCGACGGTCGACACGAGGAAGTACCTCGGGGCGGCTCGTGACGCCGTCACCGACGAGGCCGCCCGCCTGATGACTCTCCTGGCCCTCCGCTGACCCCTCCACCAGCCACCCGCTTCAACCGTCGAAGGGCCACGTGTTGCCCCGCCGCAACCGTCGAGAGGCCACGTGTTGCCCCGCCGCAACCGTCGAGAGGCCAGGTGTCGCCCACCTCTCCTGACGGGATGGGTGGGCCAGAGGTGGCCTTTCGACGGTCGGGGGTGGGCCCGAGGTGGCCTCTCGACGGTCGGGGGTGGGCCAGAGGTGGCCTTTCGACGGTCGGGGGTGGGCCCGAGGTGGCCTTTCGACGGGGTCAGGTGAGGACGATGCTGCGGGTGAGGTTGCGCGGGGCGTCGGGGTCGAGGCCGGCGGCGTCGGCCTTGCCGAGGCAGAGGCGGTGCAGGCGCACGAGGTCGGCGAGCGGGTCGATGTCACGGTGCTCGAAGTGGGCACCGGTCGCGCGCACCTGCTCGGGCAGCCCCTGGGGCACCTCGCCGAAGGCCCACACGGCCCGGCCCGGAGCCGCGATGCTGATCGGACCATGGCGGTACTCCATGGCGGGGTAGGACTCGGACCAGAACTGGGCCGACTCGCGCAGCTTGAGCGCGGCCTCGTTGGCGATGCCGTTGGACCAGCCGCGACCGAGGAAGGTGACCTGCTCGGCCAGAGCGAGATGGCCGTATGCCGCCGAGGTGTCCTCGGCGAGGACGGCGCGGGCCTGCTCGGCCACCGGCCGCATGTCGTCGCCGAGCGAGGCGCGGAGCAGGGCCAGGGTCGTCGTGGCGAAGCGGGTCTGCACAACGCTCTGCTCGTCCACGTCGTCGAGCAGCACTGTCGCGTCGGAGCGCTCGGCCACCGGGGTGCCGGCCGTCGCGACGATCGACACGTGCGGCGTACCCGAGGCGCGCAGCTCCTCGACGACGGCCATGACCTCGCTCGTCGTGCCGGAGCGGCTGATCAGGACGACGCGGTCGTAGCCGCGCGCGAGCTGGTGCTCGGAGGCGGCATACGCGTCGGTGGGGCCCTGACCGAGCTCCTCGCGGCGGACGGCATACGCCTGTCCCATGAACCACGACGTGCCGCACCCGATCGTCGCGACCCGCTCGCCGGGGCGCGGGAGGTGCCGCGCCACGTCGTCGAGGCGCGTGACGACGCGCTCCCAGTCGTCCGGCTGCGTGGCGATCTCCTGGGCGAGGTGCGTGGTCTGCGGCATGGTGGCTCCCGACGGTTCGACGGTCACACGGCTGGGCCGTGGCGGTGGTGATTGTGTTTGCGCGAAACACAGCCTAAACGCGCAGAGATGCACATGTCCATTGCTCGAACTGCGCGGTATCGTCAGCGCGTGACCGAAGAGAGCGATCTCGCCCGCAACCGCGCCAGCCGCTGGTCGATCATGCTCGACCGTCTCGCGACGACCGGCCGTCTGGGCGTCGGCGAGGCGGCCGAGCTGCTCGGCGTCAGCGAGGCCACCATCCGTCGTGACTTCTCCGAGCTCGCCAAGCGCCAGCTCGTGGCCCGCAACCACGGTGGGGTCGTCGCGACGTCCGTCGCCTACGAGCTGCCCTACCGCTACCGCAGCAGCATGGCCGACGACGACCGGACGCGAGTCGCCGAGGCGGCTGCCGCGCTCGTGCAGCCGGGCCAGGTCATCGGCCTCAACGGCGGCACCACGACCACCGCGACGTCGCGGGCCATCACGGCGCGCGAGGACCTCGCGGCCGACGGTGAGATCACCATCGTCACCAACGCCCTCAACATCGCGACCGAGGCGGTGCTGCGACCCCACGTCCAGTGCGTCTCGCTCGGCGGCGTCGCCCGGCCCGAGTCCTACGAGGTCACCGGACCGCTCGCGACGCTCGTGCTTCACCAGCTCTGGCTCGACGTCGCCATCGTCGGCGTCAACGGCCTCTCGGCGCGCGAGGGCGCGACCTGCCGCCACGAGGAGGAGGCCGCCATCATCCGCACGATGATCGAACGGTCGAAACAGGTCATCTGCGTCGCCACGGGTGACAAACTCGGGGTGCGCACCTTCGCGTCGATCTGTCCCGCCGGGCGGATCGACCATCTCGTCACTACCGTGGGAGCAGATCGCGACGAGGTCGAGGCGCTGCGCGAGGCCGGCGTCGTGATCCACCAGGTCTGACCGGGCTCGATGCCTCCCTGCGTGATTGTGATCGAATCGATGAACATTCAGTCAGAATTGCTCTTGCGAATGGCAAACACGCCCCTCTAGGTTGGCCTCACCGTGTGGCCGGGACGGCGCGTGATCACGCTGCCACCTCGCCCGACACCGAACCAAGGAGAGACATGAGGTCGACGAAGAAGTCTGTGGTCGTCGCGGGGTTGGCCATCGCAGGCCTCGCCCTCGGCGCCTGTGGCGGAGGAACCGGTGCCGGAACGGCGCCGGGAGGCACGGCCGGTGCCACCGGCGAGGAGGCCAAGACGATCAAGCTCGTGGCGGCCGAGTACTCCAAGGACCACACGAAGGCGTTCTGGGACGCCTTCGCCAAGACGTACAACGAGAAGACCGGCTACACGCTCGAGGTGCAGGTCGTCAGCTGGGACAACATCGACCAGCAGTCCTCGACGATGATCCAGAACAACCAGGCCCCCGACATCCTCAACCTCAACGCGTACGCCAGCTACGCCAAGGACGGCCTGCTCTACGACTCGGACGCGGTGCTCCCGGCGGTTGCGAAGGACGACATCCTCGACACGTTCGTCAAGTACGGCACCTACCAGGGCAAGTTCTACGGCTTCCCCGACCTCTCGTCGGCCCGTGCCTTCTTCTACAACAAGACGATCTTCAAGCAGGCCGGCATCACCGCGCCGCCGAAGACGTGGGCCGAGCTCGAGGCAGACGCCCAGAAGATCACCGCCCTCGGCGGCGGCAAGGTCGGCTACGCCCTTCCGCTCGGCCCCGAGGAGGCGCAGGGCGAGTTCTCGATGTGGATGTTCAACAACGGCGGCGACTGGAAGACCGACGGCAACTGGGTCATCAACTCGGACAAGAACGTCCAGACCCTCGACTTCCTCAAGAAGCTCGCCGACGAGAAGGTCACGCAGAACAACCCGGCTCGCACGAACCGTGCCGACGCCTTCGACCTCTTCAAGTCCGGCGCGGCCGGCATGGTCGTCGGATTCAGCCCCCTCGCTGCTGACCTCGACAAGGACAAGAAGGTCGACTACGGCGTCGCGCCGTTCCCGACGATGGACGGGTCCGAGAGCAAGACGCTCGGCGTCACCGACTACCTCATGGCCTTCAAGAAGCCGGGCAACGAGAAGGCGGTCAAGGCCTTCTACAACCTCTACTACACCCCTGACCAGGTCAACACCTTCATCAAGGCCGAGGGCTTCCTGCCGGTCACGGAGTCGGGCGTCAAGTACTTCTCCAACGAGAAGGCGCTCACCGTCTACCTCAACACCCTCCCGAACGCGAAGCTCACGCCGACCGACGATCCCGCCTGGGACAAGGTCAAGCTCGCCGTCCAGCAGAACCTCGGCGGGGCCATGAACGGCTCGCCGAAGGCCACCCTCGACGGCCTCCAGCGGACCGCCGAGAGCGTCGGCTGAGGCATCCGCCCCCGATGAGTGACAGCACCACCGTGACCCCCGACCCCGCCCCCGCGGCGGGGTCGGGGGACCACCCCTCGCGTATGCCGTCCCGCACGCGCCGTCGTCGACGCGCCGGCCGCATCGGCCAGGTCCACCCGCTCGTCGCGCTGCTGTGGCTCGCGCCGGCGCTCGCCCTCATCCTCGGGGTCGTGCTCTACCCGGCGATCAAGCTCTTCGACGCATCGCGCGGCGAGTACTCCATCACGGGCCTGCGCAAGGGTGACGCCGGCTGGGACAACTACGTCAACGTGCTCCAGCACCCCGACCTCGGCACGGTGTTGCGCAACACGGTCGTGTGGGTCGTCGCGGTGGTGGCCATCACGATCGTCCTCAGCCTGGCCCTCGCCCAGTTCCTCGTGAAGAGCTTCCCGGGGCGACGGTTCGTCCGCTGGGCCGTCATCATCCCGTGGGCCGCGTCGCTCGTCATCACGAGCCAGCTCTTCGTCCTGCTCTACGACTACAACTACGGGATCATCAACCACGTCCTGCTGAGCCTGCACGTCATCGGCACGCCGATCGACTTCCTCGGCGACGACAGCTGGACGATGTTCTCGATGGTCGTCGTCGGTGTCTTCGTGTCGCTGCCGTTCACGATCTTCGTCTTCATCGCCGGTCTCGGCGCGATCCCGGACGACGTCATGGAGGCGGCGACCGTCGACGGCGCGAGCCCGTGGCAGCGCTACTGGAACATCACGCTCCCGCTCATGCGTCCCGCGCTCATGATCGCGACGGTGCTCAACGTCATCTACGTCTTCAACAGCTTCCCGATCATCTACACCCTCAACGACCGCAACCCCGGCTACGCGCACGACACGACGATCACGTTCATGTACAAGCTGGCCTTCAAGAGCCAGGAGCACGACGTGGGCATGTCGGCGGCCGCGGGCATCTTCAACGTGCTGCTCATCCTCGTCGTCGTCGGCATCTACCTCAAGATCATCAACTGGCGAGAGGAGACGAGCCGATGACCTCGACCACGGTCTCTGCGCCGCCGTCTGCGGGCGCGCCCGCACCGCAGGGAGGCCCGACCGCGACGCCGCGGGATCCCAAGCGCCGCAAGCGGATCCTCATGGCGATCGGTGGCGCGCTCGTCGCGTTCGTCTTCGTCGCGCCCTATCTCGTCATGGTGCTCGACTCGCTGCGCACGAGCAGCGACGTCAAGAGCACGCCGCCGAGCTTTCTGCCGAAGGTCTGGCAGTGGGACACCTACGCCCAGATCCTCGGCGACGAGCGCTTCCTCAACTGGCTCAAGACCTCGCTCATCATCGCGACCGGCTCGACGGTGATCGTCATCCTCGTCGCGATCCCCGCGGCCTTCATGACGGCCCGGCACCGCTTCCCCGGTCGGGGCCTCTTCCTGCTCGTCGTGCTCGTGACGCAGATGTTCGCGCCCACCTCGCTCGTCGTCGGCCTCTACCGGCAGTTCTTCGAGCTCAACATGATCAACACCTACGGCGCGCTCATCCTCACCAACGCGGCGTTCAACCTAGCCTTCGCGATCTGGATCCTGCACGGCTTCTTCTCCTCCATCCCGCTCGAGGTCGAGGAGGCCGCCGCGCTCGACGGGGCGAGCCGCTGGCAGATCCTGCGCCGGGTGATGCTCCCACTGACGCTGCCGGGGCTCGTCACGGCGACGATCTTCACCTTCATCGCCGCGTGGAACGAGTACGTCGTGGCCCTGACCCTGATGATCGACGACGACAAGAAGCCCCTGACGGTCGGCATGCGTGCCTACATCACCGGCTACGAGCAGCACTGGGACCAGCTCTTCGCGGCGTCGGTCATCGCCGTCGTGCCGGTCGTCATCCTCTTCGCGATCATCGAGAAGCACCTCGTCGGCGGCCTCACGGCCGGTTCCGTGAAGTAGTCGGCACTCAAAGCCGGTCGGGAGGGGGCGGGACGACGACGCCGACCACCGTCCCGAGGTCGACGACCGGCGCCCCTGCGGCCGCGATGCGTGCGCACTCCGCGGGGGTACACCACCGCGGCACCACGCCGTCCTGGGCGGCACGCACCATCATCCGAACGGTGCCGGCCGTGATCCGGCCCCTCGTCGTGTTCTGCTCCTTCTTCGGCTGATAGAGCACCACCTGCGGTCGCAGTCCGTCGGATCGCGGCTGCGTGGCCTGCTCCACGAGGGCGGAGTACTCGCGCCGGCTGCCTTGGTGTTCACCGACGTCGGAGCGCCAGGTGAGGACACCGACCACGGTCAGGACGGCCAGGCACGCGACGCCGACCCGTCGCGATCGCGCCGAACCGGCCAGCAGCAGCACCGCGGGCAGGACGATCGCCAGCCACGCCCAGAGCTCACCGCGCGGGTCGGTGTCGATTCCGGTCACGAGAGTCTGCGCGGAGTCGAGGCCGATGACGACCGCGATGGCGAACCACAACCGCACCAGCGCGGGACGGAGCCGAAGGTCGAGGTAGGCGACCGCGGAGGCCGCGACGGCCACGAGACCGCCGGCCCAGACGATGGCCGAGAGTCGGTAGAGGGCGCGCACCGCGCGAAGGGTGTTCACCTTGGCGTCGTAGAGGCTCACCAGAGGGTTCGGGTGCCGCCAGGCGGCGATGCGAAGCCCGAAGTGGTCGAACGCGGCCTTGTTGAGGGCGTACATGACGGCGACGCCGACCGCGTAGGACACGATGAAGCCGATCGCCAGAAGGACGAGCTCTCGCCACGGTCGCACCCCCACGTGCACCACGGCACAGACGAAGAGCACGACCCCGACGGGAGGGTAGCTCAGCACCGACAGGACGGTGACGACGAGCAGCCACGTCCCCAACCGCAACCGGCTGCTGGCCACGTGCGGCAGCGTCCATACCCCGGTGGCAGCGACGAGCATCGACGGGGTCAGTGTTCCCGGCCAGTAGAAGAGGCGCACCCAGATGACCGAGACGAAGAGGGTCAGGCCCAGGAGCGCGTCGACCGCCCAGTGAAGACGCGGGAGCCGCAGCCGCAGCAGGCGCCACAGACCCGCGACGAAGACGACGTATGCCGCCACGTACGTCAGAGAGGCCGACGTCGCCGTGCTGTGCTGGCCGACGACATACCACCACGCCGAGTTCAGCCACCGTCCCTCGTTGAGGTTCTTGGCCACGACCCCGGCCGCGGTGGGCGTGTCCGGAGGCAGCAGGTAGGGCCAGTCGTCGCGGCGGATGAACGGCGCGATGGCCTGGGACACCGCGTCGGTCAGCACGAGTGCGAGGACGAGCACCGCTGTGACGACGAGCCACCGGGGCGGAGGCCAGCCCGGGCGGGTGGTGCGTGCGGTGCCGGTGGCTACCGCGGTCGGTGCCGTCATGGTGCGGACCCGTTCACGGGAGGGAGGAGCGGTGCCTCCACGGTACGCAGGCTCGGGGCGCGAACCGGGCGTCTTCGTGGTCTGCCCAGCGACTTCCCAGCAGACTCCCCGTCGCGGCGCCGGCCGGCGACCCTGCTCGGCAGCCGCCGCGGAGCCGGGGATGTGTGGTCGTCCGCGCCCTTCGCGACGATGCGTGCGGATCACCCCTGACCTGCCTAGGCTCCGGAGTGGTTGCCGCACCGAGCGAGGAGGCGTCATGGCTGGGAGCGTGCTTCGGTTCGAAGCGCAGACGGTGATCCGTCGGTCGGCGAGTGAGGTGTTCGAGCGGCTGGCCGACCTGCCCGGCTATCGGCAGTGGATGCACCGTGACGGTGTGTTCGGTGGCACCGAGCTGACATCGGCGCTGCCGGTGCGGTCCGGCACGACGTACGTGGACCGTACGCGGATGGGTCGCTTCGTCGGGGAGGTGACCGAGCACGTGCCGTCGACGCGCCTCGCGTTCAGCGAGACGTTCAGTATGTTCGGCCACCCGCTGACGCAGGCGCGTCCGAGCTACGTGCTCGAGGTCGACGGCGACTCCACGGTCGTCCACCACACCGCCGAGGCAGAGCTCTACGGCTTCGCTCGCGTGTTCAAGCCCCTCGCGGCGCGGATGGTGACGCGGGAGCGGTCACACACCCTTGCCTCCCTCAAGCGCTCCTTCGAGCCCTCTCCCGAGACCGAGTAGCCGGTCGCCTCCGCGGGCCTGGCTGCTTTCCTTTCGGGGCGGCCGGTGTCGGCGGCAGGTCTGGGTCGGTCAGTCGGAGAGGGAGGGGGCGGCGGCATACTCCTCGTCGGAGACGGGGGTCAGCCAGTGCACGACGTCGTGGTCCGCGTCTCCTTCGTTGATGGCGACGTGCACCATGAGCCGGGTGGGCGCTGCGCCGTGCCAGTGGTCCTCGTCGGCCTCGAAGAGGACGCGGTCGCCGGGACGGATGACCTCGATCGGTCCGCCGCGGCGCTGGCAGAGGCCGACGCCCTCGGTAACGAAGACGGTCTGGCTCAAGGGGTGGCGGTGCCAGTGGGTGCGGGCTCCGGGCATGAAGTGCACGAGGTTGGCCGAGACGCGCGACGGGCTGGGCGCGGCGGCGACCGCGTCGATGTAGACGTCGCCGGTGAACCAGTCGCTCGGGCCCTTGACGGTGTCGACGGAGCTACGGGTGATCTGCATGGGTTTCCTTCTGACTGTTGTGGATCGCGGTGTCGGTGGTCGCGGTGGGGCTCGCGGTGTCGGCGGCCCAGGAGGCGAGCAGCTGGAGGCGCTCGGCCGAGGGCGAGCCGGGCTCGGCGGTGTAGACCATGAGGACGAGGCCGGGCTCGGCCGTGATGGCGAGCTCCTCGTAGGCGAGGGTCAGCTCGCCCACGACGGGGTGGGTGAAGCGCTTGGTGCCAGTGCCGTGGGTGCGCACGTCGTGGGCGCTCCAGAGGCGGCCGAAGACCTCGCTCTGCGTGGAGAGCTCGCCGACGAGGTCCTGCAGGCCACGGTCGTGCGGGTCGCGGCCGGCCTCGGTGCGCATGATGCCGACGCACATCCCGGCGAAGAGCTCCCAGTCCGGGTAGAAGTCGTGCGAGGCCGGGTCGAGGAACTGGAAGCGGGCGAGGTTCGGCAGGSGGCCGCCCTCGCCGATGACGGGCGAGTAGAAGGCGCGGCCGAGCGCGTTGGTGGCGAGCAGGTTCTGGTGGGGGTCGCGCACGAAGGCGACGGCGTCACGGATCGACTCGAGGGCCCACTGCAGGCTGGGCCGGGACGCGGGCTTGCCGGCCGCGCGTCGGCGCGGACGCCCGGACGTGGGTATGCCGTCCGCTGCCCTCGCGAGGTCGAGCAGGTGGGCGCGTTCGGTGTCGTCGAGCTGCAGGGCGCGAGCGACCGCGTCGAGGACGCCGGCCGAGGCGCCGCCGATCTGGCCGCGCTCGAGCCGGGCGTAGTACTCGACGCTGAGCCCGGCGATGGTCGCGACCTCGCTGCGGCGCAGGCCGGGCACGCGTCGGCCGCGGCTGACGGGCAGGCCGACCTGGTCGGGGGTGATGCGGGCGCGGCGGGTCATGAGGAACTCGCGCACCTCTTGGCGGTTGTCCACACCTTCGAGACTAGGCCGCGTCGAGGGGTGGCCGAGCCGTGAGAGGTGCCCTGTCAGTGCGTGCCTCGACAGGGACTTCCTCGAGCTCTCGCCGGGGGCTTCACTCGTGGGGTGGGCCGTTGGCCCGGCGGGCGCCTGCCCGCGAGAAGCGAGCTGAAGGAGTTCACGCGATGCGTGGAGTTGTCATGTACGGACCCGGCGACGTGCGGGTGGAGGAGCGCGAGGACCCGAGGATCATCGAGCCGACGGACGCGATCGTCCGCCTCACGGCGACGTGCATCTGCGGCAGCGACCTGTGGCCCTACCGCGGCGTCGAGCCGGTCGACCACACCCTCATGGGGCACGAGTACGTCGGGGTCGTCGAGGAGGTCGGCTCGGACGTGAGCACTGTCAAAGTGGGCGACTTCGTCGTGGGGTCGTTTGTCATCTCCGACAACACCTGCGAGATCTGCCGGTCCGGATTCCAGTCCAAGTGCGTCCACGCCGAGTTCGTCCACGGCGGGATCGGCACCCAGGCGGAGCGGGCTCGCATCCCGCACGCCGACGGCACGCTCGTGGCGACGCCGGGTCAGCCGGACGAGGACCTCATCCCGTCGCTCCTCGCCGCCTCGGACGTGCTCGGCACCGGCTGGTTCGCCGCCGACGCTGCTCAGGCAGGTCCCGGCAAGACCGTCGCGGTCGTCGGGGACGGAGCCGTCGGGCTGATGGCGATCCTCGCGGCCAAGCAGCTCGGCGCCGACCGGATCATCGCCATGTCGCGCCACCCGGAGCGCCAGAAGCTCGCGCGCCACTACGGCGCGACCGACATCGTCGAGGAGCGCGGCGAGGTCGGGGTCGCCAAGATCAAGGAGCTGACCGGCGGCCTGGGCGCCCACTCCGTCGTCGAGGCCGTCGGCACCCAGGAGGCGTTCATGCAGGCCGTCGGTGCGACCCGTGGTGGTGGACACCTCGGCTACGTCGGCGTCAACCACGACGTGCAGATCCCCGGCATCGAGCTGTTCTTCGCCGGCATCCACACGCTCGGTGGGCCGGCTCCGGTGCGACGCTACCTGCCCGAGCTCATCCAGCTCATCTGGGACCGGAAGATCGACCCCGGCAAGGTCTTCGACCTCACCCTCCCGCTCTCGGAGACTGCCGCCGGCTACGAGGCGATGGACGAGCGCCGGGCGACCAAAGTGCTGCTGACCCTGTGAGCGTGGTGTTGCTGTCGAGCAGGACGCACGGGGCGATGGCGGCTCTCGGGCTGACGACGGTCTTGACCGCGGGCTGTGGCTCGGCGGTCGAGACCGTCGACGGCCGGGAGGCACCCGGCCGCGCGCAGACCATCCCGACCGCCACGACACGGCATACGACATCAAGTTCCGCTCAGTCGACCGACCTCGAGGAGGACCAGATGAAGATCGTGATCACGTTGGGAGAGAGGCGCTTCGGTGCTGTGCTGACCGACAGCGCGGCGTCGCGTGACCTGCTGCGACAGCTGCCGGTGACCGTCGACATGATCGACCACGGCGGGGTGGAGAAGACCGGAGCGCTGCCGTCACCGCTCTCGCTCGACGGGCAGCCCGATGGTGCGGACCCGGACGTGGGGGACGTCGGCTACTACGCCCCCGGCAACGACCTCGTCCTCTACTACGGCGACCAGTCCTACTACCCCGGCATCGTCGTCCTCGGTCGTCTGGACGAGGGCGCCGCTGCGCAGATCGCCGACCAGCGCGGTCCCGTCACGGCGACCGTCGAGGCGAGGTGAACGCGGTGACGCTGGAGGAGTTCCTCGACCACGTGAACAGTAGGCGCCTCATCGAGGGCGGGTCGGAGGCGCACGCGTTCATGCACGAGGCGTCGCAGGAGGCGCTGCTCGTCCTCGCGGAGCTGAACGGCGCCTACCGCTCCCCGGACGAGGTGCGGGCGCTGCTGTCCCGGCTGACCGGACGGGAGGTGGCTGCGTCGGTGACGGTCTTCCCGCCGTTCTACTCCGAGTTCGGCAAGAACCTCACCCTCGGCGAGGGCGTCTTCGTCAACATGGGCTGCCGCTTCCAGGACACCGGTGGCATCACCATCGGCGACGGGACGCTGATCGGGCACGGCAGCACGCTGACGACGCTCAACCACTCGATGGACCCGGCCCGGCGCGCCGACATGGAGCCGGCGCCGGTGAGGATCGGTCGCAACGTGTGGCTGGGAGCAGGCGTCACGGTCGTGCCCGGCGTGACCATCGGCGACGGTGCCGTGATCGGCGCCGGAGCGGTCGTGACCAAGGACGTCCCCGCCGACACCATCGTCGCGGGAGTCCCGGCACGAGTCATCCGTCCGACCGGATTTGCTGGCTGAAGCTGGCGTCGGCAACCGAGGTGTAGGGCTGCTGTCGAATGAGAGCGGGCATTGCCAGGGGCCTGGCTGTCGGCGAAACACGTCACCGAGGTCCGTCAATCCCGACCATTTGTCCGATACCTTGACGCCGGCGCGACCCCGGCTGACACAAGTTCCTGCGGCCGCTGGGTCGGACCGCCCACTCATAGCCCCACTTCGTGGGGCGTAACGGCTGCTCTCCGAGCAGCAGGGAATCAGGGGTTATACGTGAAGAAGTCGCTTTTGCTTACGTGTTCGTTCGCCTCGTTCGCTCTTGTGCTCAGTGGGTGTGGCGGAAGTGCGAGTACAGATAGCAGCGCACCGGGCGCCGTCTCGACGAGCATGGTCGAGAGTTCGAGTCGTGGTGGTTCGTCTCCCACGAGCGATGCTGCTGAAGCTGACGCCTCATTCAAGGACGGCGTGCTCACGACCCCAGATATCCGCATCGAGATCACGAAGCACAAGCTCATCCCGGTCGGGAAGAAGGGAAACGAGTACGGCGAAAAGCCAGTGATCGCGTTCTGGTACAAGACGACGAATGTCAGTGGCCAAAAGGTCGACCCGACGACCCGGCATCCTGCTGACGATCAGGGCCTACCAGGACAACAACCCGAATGCGGAGAACGAGCTCCAAGTCGGTTCTCTACCCGACGACAAGTACTTGGACACTCAAACGGAGGAGATCAAGAAGGGCGGCACGGTCGAAAATGCGGTTGCGTTCGAGCTTGACGACGTCAAGACGCCTGTCGACCTCGTGGCGTCAACCGATCTCGGCACGACTGAGATCGGCAAGGTCACGTACCAGTTGAAGTGATCGGCGCCTGGCTCGATTTGGTGCTCGCCGCGGGGGTCGGAATCTTCCGTCATCCCAGCGCGTCCAACGGCTGATCCGTATGCGGTGAACCGCGTCAGTCTCAGGCGACGACGCTGTCCAAGCGGGTCGCGGCAGACATTCCTGTTCACTTGGCCTCCATGAAGGCGTTTGCAGCACGCGATAGAGGGCATGTTGGGGATTATGCGTCTGCGGGATCACAACAAGGGGGACCTCGCCCTGACGGCACTGACGCTGGTCGTCGCCGCGGCGGCAGCTGCCAGCGAAGCAGCCCGCTGGGCAGCTCGCCGCCATCGTCGACGACAACCCTCCGCGCAGTCGATGCGTCCCACGACGAAGTAGGCCGGCAGCCCTGAGCCGACGGCACCATCGAAAGCGGCCTTCCGCGGCCAAGTGCGCCGGTGCTACCCGTTGAATACGTACGCGCACGGCATGCGGGCGCAAACCACCCGCCTTCCAGTCGGCGATGTGACGCATCTGGGACCGCGGTCGCGAGGCTGGTAGCGGCTGCCCCGCGGGGTAAGAAGGTGACATGGCGGATACGGCGATCTTCGATGTCGACGGCACTCTCGTGGACACCAACTACCAGCATGCCTTGGCGTGGTTCCGCGCCCTGCGCCGCTATGACATCACCCTGCCGATGTGGCGCATCCACCGCGGCATCGGGATGGGTGGGGACCAGTTCGTCTCGGCGGTCGCCGGACGGCAGGCCGAGGAGGCGCACGGGGACGACCTGCGCGAGGCGTGGGCGGAGGAGTTCGACGAGCTGATCGGCGAGATCCAGCCTTTCGAGGGCGCGCACGAGCTGCTGGCCGAGGTCAAGGAGCGCGGCTTCCGGCTGGTGCTTGCCAGCTCGGGCAAGTCCCAGCACGTCGAGGCCTTCCTCGACCTCATCGACGGCAAGTCCCTGGCCGATGCCTGGACGACCTCGGACGATGTGGAGAAGAGCAAGCCCGAGCCGGACATCGTGGCGGCGGCGCTGGCCAAGGTCGAGGGCGCCGGCGCCATCATGGTGGGCGACTCGATCTACGACGCCCAGGCGGCGGCCAAGCTCAGCATTCCGACCCTCGGGGTCCGCACGGGCGGCTTCTCCGTCGGTGAGCTGCAGGAGGCCGGCGTCCTGCAGGTCTTCGACTCGCTGGTGGCCTTCCGTTACGCCCTGGATGGCACCCCGTTGGCTCGCGCCAGCCGCTGAGCGTGGCAGGTGGGCCCGTTCCCGGCCCTGCGCCGTCAACCGCCCGGGCCAAGACCGCATCTGGCTTGCCCGCGCCTCTGGACGCAGCATGGGAGAACGCGCCAGAAGGCCATGCAAAGCATCGACGAAGCACCACACGCGGCGAAACGACGCGCTTGGCGAGTGTCGCTCGAAGGGCATCAGGTCGCGGCGTTCCCGAATTCTGCTAGGTCATCCTTCGTCGCGGCCGCTCTGGAGACCTACGGAGGCGGCCGGTCAGCTGTAGTAGTTCTCCCGATGTGCGAGGGGCGCTCGGCGCGAATGGTGGAGGTGTTGGCGGAAAAGCCGCCACACCTGACAAGGAGCACCAGGCTCATGAACACTCGCCACCTCGCCGCCGGTCTGCTGGCGGCAACTGCCTTCGCGGCTTCCGCTGGATCCGCCAACGCCACCGGCATGTCGCAGCCGATGCCGGAACCTAGCGGAACCGCTGCGGTACAGGCTGCATCAGCCGTCCGGGACTCGCTGATGAAGGACCTGCTGGCCGAGTACGCCACCAGCCACCGGCGATCGGTGCACAACGAGATCGTCCTGGCCGGGAACGTCCCTGCTTCCGTTGCCTTCTGACACCACCCGCACGTGGGTGCTCGTACGCTGAGGGCAGTGTGGGCGGATCCGTCCGCGCCCGTTGTGGAGTCGCCGATGGCCAGGACGTTCGAGCTGGAACAACCCCTCGGCCGGGACGAGGAGATCGTCCTGGCCGATGGCCTCCTCCGCGCCACCCTTGCCGACGCGGGTTCGGCCGACCCCCACGTCCGTGCCCTGCTCGTGGGCGGCGACGCCGGCATCGGGAAGACCACGCTCGTTCATGCTCTAGGCGCCCGGGCAGCGGCGCTCGATCTTGGCTTCACGGTCGGTCACTGCCTGGACCTGGCGACAGGGCCGCCGTTCGATCCCGTCACCGAGGCATTGAGGGCGATCGTCAAGCACAGCGGAACCCGGCTGGAGGTTGTTCCGGGGCCGGCCCGATGGCTCGCCGCCGGCGAGCCGTCGTCGTCGGAGGGCTCCCTCGAGAGCCTGCTGCTGGCCACCGAGGCGCTTGCCCGGGCCGCGCCGTTCGTCCTCGCGCTCGAGGACCTGCACTGGGCCGACACCACGGTCCGCGACTTCACCCTGGCACTGCTGCGCACCTGCCGCGCCCCGCTGCTGCTCGTCGTGACGCTCCGCACCGACGAGCTGACCCGGCGGCACCCGGTGCGGCCGCTGCTGCTCGAGCTGACCCGGAGCCCGGCCACGACCCGAGCCGACCTCGAAGGCCTCGACACGGACGGCGTCGCACAGCTGGCCCAGCGGCGCACCGGTCATACCCTGCCGGCCCTGGCCGTGAGCCAGCTGCTGGAGCGCTCGGCCGGCAACCCACTCCACGTGGAGGAGCTGCTCAGCGCCGCTGACATCGCGGTCCCCCTGCTGCTGCACGACCTGCTGCTGCGCCACGCCGACAAGCTCTCGACAGGATCGGCTCGACTCGCCCGGCTCGCTTCGGTCGGCGGCAGCACGATCGACGTCGAGGTCCTGCGTGAGGCTTCCGGCCTGCCCGACCCACAGTTCCAGACGGCGCTTCAGGAGGCGCTCGACGCCAACGTCATCGTCCGGGTCCGGGACCGCTTCACGTTCCGGCACGCCCTGCTGCGTGAGGCGATCCACGACGACGTGCTTCCCCATGAGCGTTCCAAGATGCACGCCGCCTACGCGGCCGCGCTGCGTGGTCGCGTCGAGTCGGGGACGACCGCCGAACGGTGGCAGTTCGGTGCCGCGCTCGCACTCCACGCATACGCCGGCCACGACATCCCGCTGACCTTCCGGGCCTCGGTGTGGGCAGGGCTGGCCGGCAAGCAGTACGGCGCGGCCGGCGCAGCGGACCACTTCGAGCGTGCCCTCGAACTCTGGGACCGGGTGCCCGACGCCGGGGCCGTGACCGGTCTCGTCGAGGCAGACCTACCTCGGCTCGCCGCGAAGGTGCTCGCCAACGAAGGCGTTGGGGACCGCGTGCAGGACCTGCTGCGGCGGGCGGTCGCGCTGCTCGATCCGTACGGTGACCCCCTTGCTGCCTGCCGCGTGTACACAGCAGTCGGCAGCAGCTGGGGCGAGGTCCCTGAGCTGATCAGCAGAGCGGAGGCGCTGGAGCGTGCGATCACCCTTGCAGGTGACGAGCCCAGTCGTGAGCTTGCCGAGGCACTCATCGCGAGCTCGTTCCACCACAGCAACCTGGAGGAGTACGGTCTCGCCCTGAGATTGGCGTCCAGGGCCATTTCGGTGGCCGACACCCTCGGGGCAAAAGACCTGCTCGCGGAGGCTCGGTGGGAGCTGGCCGACCCGTTGTTCAATCTCGGCCGCTGCGCCGAGGCGTTGACTGTCTACCGCGACGCGGTCAAGTCGGCGCAGGCCGCCGACGAACCGGGCATGAGCCTGGAGGCGCGTGGGGAGCTCGCGTACTTCATGGTCATCTGTGGCCTCGTCGACGACGGACTGGCGCTGGCCAGGCAGGTCCGGACGGATGCCGAGCGCGCCGGGCTGCCCCGCTTCGTGGCCTTCGGTGCTGAGCAGGAGGTGGAATGGCTCGTCTGGGACGGGCGGTTCGCCGACGCAGAAGCCCTGTTCGAGGAAGCCTGCCTCCCCGCCAAGCAGGACTACCGCGATCGATGGATGCGGGTCACCCTCCTGCTCGCGCGGGGGGAGGCACGCTCGGCTCTGGCGATCGAGGAAGAGGGCATCGCTGCCGGGACCGCCCAGCCGGGAGTTGGCCACTCTCCGCGCCTCATCGACGCCTGCGAGGAGGTGTCGGACCACCAGCGCATGCTGGCCACGGCACAGGCCCTCTTGGCGACGACCGCACACACCGACTCGCCGCTGCGGCTGGCTCTAGCAGCCAGCTGCTCGTACCGCGCCATGGTCGCTGCCCGCGCTGCGGGCGTCCCGCCAGCTGAGGACCTGATCCGGACGGCTGCCGACGCCCTCGACGTCGCTCAGCGTCACGCGACCTCGGAATGGTCCCAAACCTGGTACGGCATGCACCTGGCCCTCGCTGAAGCGTTTGAGGCGCAGCTCGCTTGTCTTCCGGCGATCGCGCAATGGCGCGGTGCGGCCGAGCTCGCGTCACGCTTCGGTCGCTACACGGCACTCCGCCCTCAGCTGGAACTGGCTCGAGAGCTGCTCGCGCACGGCGCACGCGAGGAAGGAAAGGAGATCCTCATCCGGCTCCGTCACGACGCGCACGCCATGGGAGCGCGCTGGTATGAAGAGCAGGCGACCCTTGCCGCCCGTCGGTTCCGCGTGCCGCTCCCGCAGGTTGACGCCCGAGCCGGGCCGCTGAACGTGCTTACCCGACGCGAACGCGAAGTCCTCGACCTCGTCAGCACCGGCGCCACCGACCGGGCCATCGCCACAGCCCTGTTCATCACCGAGAAGACAGCCAGCACCCACGTCGGAAGAGTGCTCGCCAAACTCGGCGTCGCCAACCGCGGTCAGGCCGCAGCGGTCGCTCGGGCGGCTGACGGCGCGACCACCGCGCGCGACGAACGATGACCATGCGCCCAGCCAAGTGCCACCCGCCGGCTGCGCTGCCAATGTCACGGCCGGCTCTGCCGCCGTCGCGTGGCCAACTGGCAGGGTGATGACGAATGGTGATTGGCGTCGAAGTGGGTCGTTGAAGCGCTCAGCCGGTACGCAGGCCTGACTCCGAGGCGGCGTAGCGCCACCCCGATCCGGCAGAAGCAGAAGGGCCGCCACCCCAGCATCGAACGCTACGAGATGAAGAGCGAGCGGGTGATCCCGGTCGTCTACCTCACCCGTCGCTGAACCGGACGTCGTAGGTCACGGGAGCCGCGAGCGGTACCACTCGAGCTTGCCCTCGACACGTTCGAGGTTTGCCTGCAGCTCCCGGATCTGGCGCAGCACCTCGGTCCGGTGCTCTTCGAGCAGCTCGATGCGGGCACCGATGGTCGCGTCGTCGTCCTCGCCCACGAGCGTGGCGAACTCCCGCATCCGCCGGATCGGCATGCCCGTCTCGCGGAGGCACGTGAGCACGCTGATCCACTCGAGGTCGCTCTCGAAGTAGCGGCGATGGCCGCTCGGGGTGCGTTCCGTACGGAGCAGGTCCTCGCGCTCGTAGTACCGGAGGGTGTCGATGCTGACCCCAGCCTCTCGCGCGGCCTCACCGACGCGGAGGCCGGCGCCGTCCTTGCGCGTCGTCGTCATCGGTCCACCGTAGAGGTGAGGGTCGACGAATGGTCCGTTCAAGGGCTTGATCTGGTGCGCGCTCAAGGATCTAGCGTCGTTGACATGACGACATCTGAGAACACCATCACGACCCGGCGAACCCTCGGCCGCAGTGGCATCGACGTGAGCGCCCTCGGGGTCGGCTGCTGGGCCATCGGCGGTCCGTGGACGATGGACGGCCAGCAGGCGGGCTGGGGCGAGGTCGACGACGACGAGTCGGTCCGCGCGCTCCATGCGGCGATGGCCGGCGGGGTCACCTTCTTCGACACCGCCGCCAACTACGGGGCCGGCCACAGCGAGGTCGTGCTCGGTCGCGCCGTTGCCGACCGGCGTTCCGACGTCGTGCTCGCCACGAAGTTCGGCTACGCCGTGGACGAGGCCGGCAAGAGCGTCAGCGGCGTCGACGTCACGCCGGACGCGGTGCGACGGTCATGTGCCGAGAGCCTTCGACGCCTGGGCACCGACTGGATCGACCTCTTCCAGCTGCACGTCGGCGACCTCGAACCCGCCCGGGCCGAGGACGTGCGCGCCGTGCTCGAGGGGCTCGTCGACGAGGGCACTATCCGCGCGTACGGATGGAGCACCGACGATGTGGATCGCGCCCGCGTCTTCGCAGCGGGTCCGCGCTGCGCGTCCGTCCAGCACCAGCTCAACGTGCTCGAGGACAACCCCGCCATGCTCGACTTCTGCGAGAGCGAGAACCTCGCCAGCATCAACCGCGGGCCCTTGGGGATGGGCGTGCTCACCGGCGCCTACGACGGCGGGGCGAGGCTCTCGGCCACCGATGTCCGCGCGACAGGTGCGGCTTGGATGAAGTACTTCATCGACGGCAGGCCGAACCCGGAGTGGCTGGCCCGGGCTGCCGCGATTCGCGAGGTCATCACGTCCGGTGGGCGCACTCCCGCCCAGGGGGCGCTCGCTTGGATCTGGGGACGGAGCCCGGCCACCGTCCCTATCCCCGGAGTCCGCACCGTGGCGCAGGCCGAGGCAAATGCCGCGGCGCTGCAGCACGGCCCGCTGACGCAGGTGCAGATGGCGGAGGTCGCGCGCCTGCTCGCCTGAGGACGCGGCGCGCTGGGGCTGCACACCCCAGCCAGAATGGTCGACAGGCGGCGGGGTGACGCCCGGTCGTCAACGCGGGCATCAGCGCATGGACGGACGTCTCGTCCTCCGCGCGGCATGCCCGGACACGCTATGACTGGCAGACTGGTTCGCGTGGCGACGGCCTGGATTCAACAGGAAGCCTGGGCTCGGCTGGTGTTCGGCATCAGCGTCGCTGCATTCGCTGTAGGCGAGTTCTCTCAGGTGGTGAAATGGCGTCGCGGTGCCTCGCGCACGGACGTCCGAGGTGAAGTGGTGTTCCGGGTGATCTTCTTCGCGGGCATCCTCATGCTGCCGCTCGCCCAGGCCCTGGTGCCCGAAGCTGTACTCGATGGTGCCGGGGTGTTCGTACTGGGAACAGTGATCGGTTGGCTCGGCCTACTGCTGCGGTGGTGGTCGTTCGCCACCTTGGGCACGTACTTCACGACCGTGGTGAAGACTTCTTCCGATCAGGTGGTCGTCGAACGCGGCCCCTATCGGATACTGCGGCACCCCAGCTACACCGGCCTACTCGCGGCGTTCGTCGGCTGTGGCCTGATGCTCGGCAACTGGGTGGGCACCGCTGCTTGCTTCCTTCTGATCCTGGTTGGGCTCATCTACCGACTTCTGCGCGAGGAGCACGCGATGATCGACAGTCTTGGAGACGCGTATCTGGACTTCGCGAAGGACCGTGCGCGGCTGGTCCCCTTCGTCTGGTGACGAGCAGATCTGGGTGGCAAGCGACGTCAGAATGTTCCAATGGAGCCGACCGCTAACGGGCATGCGGGGGAGACGCCCTTCAGGCGGCGGAATGACACGCCTTCGCGACGAGTGCCCGAACGAGCGACTCTCGCTACCTGGGCGGTCGACGGGTTCGGACCGACGGCCGCCTCCGGGGCACACGCGATCGACCTCCAGGCTCAGTGTGGGGACTGGCCCACGCAGACGTAACGTGTCGGGGTGATGTTCGGCCGAGACGTTCGCGACGCGGTGGCGCGGCGCGAGTTCACCCTCTCGATCCGGCGGTGGAGCCGCCCGCAGGTCAAGGTCGGTGGCCGCTACCTGAGCGCCGGCCTCGTCATCGAGATCGACCTCCTTCGAGGTTCTGCTTCTGCGCCGTGACCGATGACGATGTACGCGCCTCGGGCGAGGCCATCTGGAGGCGCTCCGGACCGGGCCGCTCACCCGCGGCCGGTCCACGACGGCCCTATGGTCATCCGGGTTGAGGTCCGTGTGGTGTAACCCCAGCGGCCTCGTCGGGGTTCCCACACGCTGCCAGCGGTTCCAGCGGTTGTGGTGGCGGGTCGGCAGTCGTGCCCGGCGATGTCGGAGGCCAACCGCTGGCAGTGAAACGGGCCGCGGTCAGGTGGCACCCTTCGAGGGGCATCGAGTGTTTGGATGGACCCATGGCCAGCCAAGGCGAAGTTGGGCGTGTCGTGAGCGCCAGCCGCGATATTGCTGCGGGAACCGCCCGGATCTTCGAGCTCATCGCAGATCCGACCCAACAGCCGCGCTGGGATGGCAACGACAACCTGTCTCGGGCACCCGCCGGTCAAAGAGTCCACGCCGTCGGTGATGTCTTCACCATGACAACCACCAAGGGCAACATCCGAGAGAACCACGTGGTCGAGTTCGTCGAGGGCCGACGAATCGCCTGGGTCCCCGCTGAGCCGGGTCAGGAGCCGCCGGGACACCTGTGGCGATGGGAGTTGCAGCCAATCACGTCATCGCGTACGCGCGTCACCCACACCTACGACTGGACACGGTTGTCCGACGATGACCGGCGGATCCCGCGCGCTCAGGCGACCACAACCGAGAGGCTGATGGCGTCGCTCGATCGACTCGCTGAGCTCGCTCAGAGTGAATGACCCGACGCTGCGGCCCACCCTCATCTTCGGGCCCAACGCATGCCCTTCACGCCCTACGTGCGCGACAGCGGATCGTACGGCGCGCAGTCTGCTGCTACCGGCTCTCGGCATTATGTGCGGAAAGTCGGTGCGGCCGACAGGCGGCGATATGACGCATGAGTCATGACTTCAGCCGGCGGGTACTGGGAGGGGCACCACGCAGATCGAACGTCACCATCGCCCGAGGCTCTCAACCAGGCCAGGCTGGTTGAGGATCTCCCTCGGGCACGGCGTTCACTATGACCCCTGCTCGTTCGGCGGGGCTGGACCCGGGTCGCGGGCGACGATGTGTTCCTCGCCGTCTGCGTCGAGGGGTTCGTCGGCCAGCGCTCCGCCGGCGGGTGGCACCCCGTCGTGGGCAGGGAGGTCGAGCAGGCCGTGCACTCGACGTGCCTCACGCACGCCCTGAGAGATGCTGTGCCACAGGTGGTCTTCGCCGAGATCGGGGATCAGTCCGGAGCGGCGCAGCGCCTTGCGGACCGGCCACATGACCCGGACGAGGAAGAGGTCGACATCCCGTCGTACCAGGGCAGCCCGGAGGTCCGCGAGGGCGTCCGCGCTGGTCGTGTCCATCTGGTTGGTCGCCTCCAGGTCGAGGACCAGAGCGCGCGTAGCCGGTGTGGAGTCAATCAGGGCGAGGATGCTGTCGTTGGCCGGCGCCGCCGTGACCCAGAAGAGCGGCACGTCGAGGCGAAGCACGATCACCCCGGGGTACGTCGAGCGCTCAGCATGGTTGCGGGTGCTCCCCCATGCTGCCTTCTCATCGGGCACTTTGCCCATCACTTCGACGTCGACCCTGGTGGAGCGGAAGACCAGGCCGATCACCGATCCGGCCACGGCGAGTAAGAGGCCATTCAGGGGGCCGAACGCCAGCACGCCCGCCGCAGCGATGACGGCGGCGACGATGTCGTTGCGGCGCACCACTCTGTAGCGGGCCATGGCCTCGAAGTCCATGAGCTTCCACACCGCGTTTACCACGATCGCGCTCAACACCGCCCGTGGGAGCACCGACAGCGCGGGGGCGATGGCGACGATGACAACCACGGCCAGCCCCGCCGCAGCCAGCCCGGTCAGCTGCGTCCGCCCGCGGGCGTCACTGACCGCAGCCGTCTTGGACAGGCTCCCGGCCACGCCGAGCCCACCGAACAGGCCGGACGCGACGTTGGCCGCGCCGGAGGCGAGCAACTCCTGGTCGGCGTCGATCCGGTAGGCCCCCCGTGCCGCGAAGAGGCGTGCCGCGCTCAGGCCCTCTGCCAGGCCCACGAGGGCTAGTGCCGCTCCGGCGGTGAGTAGGCCGGCCAAATCGGCGGGGTCGACGGCAGGTATGCCGGGCCTCGGCAGCCCACGCGGGACCGGGCCGACAACCTCAACCCCGCGTGCCTGAAGATCCAGCGCCGCCGACGCCGCAAGGCTGCCGAGCAGGACCAACAGACCCCAAGGGAACTTCGGAAGCAGACGGTGCCCGCCAAAGAGGACCACGAGCGAGACCGCCGACACGGCCACAGTCGTGAGGTCGGCCTCGCCGCGAGTGACGCTCGAACCCAGGGCACTTACCCGTTCGATCACCTTCCCTGTCGGCGTCGACACCCCGACCAGGTGGGGCACTTCGTTGAGGATGACAAGCAGGGTCAGTCCGAGGACGAAGCCTGTGACGATTGGCTTGGACAGGAACTCTGCCATCCACCCAACCCGGACGAAGCCCGCAGCGACGAGCACCAGCCCTGAGCCGAGCGCCAGTGCGGCCGTGTATGACGCTGCTTGCGCCGTACCTGCGACCCCGAAGCTGGCCAGAAGGGACCCGGACAGCACGGACACCGTCGACACCGGGCCCACGACGAGCTGTCGGGACGAGCCGAACACGGCATATGCCACGAGCGCCACCGGGAGCGCGTAGAGGCCGACCTCAACGGGAGCACCTGCGATCGACGCGTAACCGAGAGCCTGCGGAATCGCGAGCGCCGCCACCACCGCGCCGGCGATGAGGTCTCCGCGCAGCCACGCAGCCTGGTAGCGCGGCAGCCAGCGGACCATGGGAACCCGGCGCCAGCGGCCCTCCGAGAGTGCCATCGTGTCATCGCTCACCCGTGCTACCTCGTTCTGCCAGGTGTGCTGCAAACGCTACCGGAGCGGATCCATGGCACCCGAGCAAATGGGCTACCCGGCGGATAGACGCGGCCGCCGAGGCCTACAAGTCTCGCTCGTACGCAAGCATGAGGGACCCGCCCTCGCCTTCGGTCCGGCGGAACCCGGCTGCTTCGTAGAGGAGTTGTGCCAGACGGTCGTCCTCACTGGTGACCACCAGGGCGTAGCCGACGTCGTCGTGACCATGCCGCCACAGCTCGTGGATCACCGGCCAGATTCGCAGACGCGCGGCGCGGCCCGGCCGATCGCGCAACCCTGTCTGTCACTGAGTTGCGCCCGGGGGACCGCAGGCCATCCGTCTGAAAGGGGGGCTGCTGCTCAAATCGTTGATCAGGCACCCTTCGCCGCTGCGCCTGACCCCGGTGCGGATTCGCATCATGCCAAGCGGCGTCACGCGGCGAATAGACGCACCTCCCCGACTCACGGATCGCGGCAGACATCCCAGGTTCTGGTTGTGTCAAGTGGTGGAGGCGATGATGTGACTCCAGGCGGTGCCCTCGTCGTAGAGGGATCCGGTTTTGAGGCANCGCGGCAGACATCCCAGGTTCTGGTTGTGTCAAGTGGTGGAGGCGATGATGTGACTCCAGGCGGTGCCCTCGTCGTAGAGGGATCCGGTTTTGAGGCAGCCGTGAAGGATGCCGACCCATCGGTTCGCCAGCTGACGCAGGGCGGCTTGGTGCCCGGTGCCGCGGGCTCGGAGCTGCTGGTAGTAGGACTTGGCGCCGGCGGAGCCGCGCATCGAGGAGAACGCCCATTGCTGTGCGGCGTCGCCCAGTCGTTTGTTGCGCGCGTAGCGGGCCATCACGACCTTCTTGGTGCCGGATGCCTTGGTGATCGGTGCTGTTCCGGCGTAGGCCTTGCGGGCCTTGGCGTCGACGTATCTGGCGGCGTCATCCCCGAACTCGCCGAGCACCCGGGCGGCCAGGACGGTGCCCAGCCCCGGCAGGCTGGTGAGGATCTCAGCGGCCGGGTGCTGGCCAAAATGCTCGGCCACCACCTGCTCGAGGGAGTCAACCTGGGTGTTCAGGGTGGAGATCAGAGCGACCTGAGCCCTCACCGCAGCCGCGTATGCCGCTTGGACCGGTCCCGGCTGACGCAGCTCGTGCGCCCGAAGCACCGCCATCGTCTGCTCGGCGCGTTCCTCGGGGTTGCGTCGCCGTGCCCGGGTGACTGCCGCAAGGATCGTGCGGCGGGTCATGCGCGCCGCCGTGTCAGGGTCCGGGGCCTTGGCCAAGATCTCCAGCGCGTCCGGGGCGTCAAGCTCCGAAAACGCCTGCAGCGCAGCGGGAAAGAACTCCCGCAGCGTCGAGCGCAACYGCAGCACATGCCTGGTGCGTTCCCACACCAGGTTCTGGTGCATCCGGGCGGCGAGCTTGACGCCCTCGGCCAAGGCGCTGTCCCCGGCGACGCTGCGGTGATGGGCACGGTCCAACCGAACGATCTCGGCCAGCAGATGCGCATCGGCAGCATCGGACTTCGCCCCCGACGTGGAATGCCGCTGGCGATACCGCGCCGCGGACAGCGGGTTGATCGCGTACACCGTGTACCCGGCGGCGACCAGCGACGCCACCCACGCCTCCCGCTCGGTCTCGATCCCGATCACTACCTGCGGCGTGGGATCGAGGTCATCCTTCGGGTCGGGCAGGAACTCAGCGATCAACGCATGCAGGCGCGTCACGCCCACACGCCCTTCAGGCAGTCGCCGCCGGGCCAACACCCTCCCGCCCTCGTCGACCAGCTCGACATCGTGGTGATCCTCAGCCCAGTCATCTCCAACGAACAGCATCGGCTTTGCCTCCTGGTGCCTCAGCCCTGACAGGTCAGCAGCGCGGAGGAGACGCCCGGCGATCTCATGGCCCAAGTGCTCACCGAAACCATCTCGGGGCACGTCATCCCAGCAGCGGTCACCATCTCCTCACGACCGACGGGCGCACAGTCTGCCGCCAGACCTCGAAGGCCAGAAAAGTATGAGTGCTGACCCGCCAGCCGCTACCGGAACCGAGCCTCCCAGCAACACCAGGCACCCGGCTAGAACCCATGAGATGAGTG